>NZ_LT906450.1 GCF_900187265.1 Rhodococcus rhodochrous | reverse complement strand
GCCCCTACTTTCGATGCCAGTGGTACCGTAATTGCGTTTCGACTATAACGCTCGTCACACTCCGCGCCAGATCGATTCCCATTCGGTCCCGACAACACGGAGCCCATGCCCGGCACTGCTCCGGGGCGTCCCCGCGACCCCCGAATAGACAACGACGTCCTCACCGCCACCCGCGAGATGCTCCGCACCCACGGATGGGACGGGTTGAGCCTGCGGGCCGTCGCCGCCCGCGCCGGCGTCGGCCGCGCCGCACTCACGCGTCGGTGGCCCACCAAGGCCCACCTGGTGCTCGACGCGCTGCTCGGGTCCGCGCCCGATCTGACGCCCTACGACGGCATCGATCGCAAGGGCTGGATCGAATGGGTGGTCACCGGGAGCATCGAGCTGTTCTCCCGGCCGGAGGTCCGCGCTGCGCTCCCGGGGCTCCTCGCTGCCCTGCGGGACCACGAGGACCTCCGCAACACGCTCTGGCGCACGTTCAGCGGCCCCAGCACCGCTCTGTTCGCCGACGGCGACGGTTCGGACGTCGAGACCGACGCCAAGGCGGTGCTCGTGATGGCAGCGGGGTCGGCGCTGTTCGCCGGTCTCATCGCCGCTGAGGACGACACACCCGCGCTGCGCGCGCGGATCCTGGAACTGTTGTCGACCGTGGCGTAGCGCCGAAACCGAGCGGCGGGTCAGCCGATCGCCTTGCGGGCCAGTGTCGCGGGATCGTCTGCATCGCAGTCGGTTCCGACCACCAGTGCGGTGAGCGCCGGCGCATCCGGCCCGCTCATCAGGACGAGGACGGCATCGTCGCCGGCGAATCGCACCGCGCGGGAGCCGATCGGTGACCGCCCCTCGAAACCGTTCGCGTCCAAGCAATCCCGGAGACGATCGGCACCACCCAGAAGACCGGGGTCGGTATCACCGATCATCGCCCGCAGGGTGGAGGGTTCGAACAGGGCCTCGTCTTCCGCTGCCGCGACGGGAACGCCGGTCGGGTCGTCGCTACCGAAAGCCGTTCCGCGCACGACCACCACGAGCATCACCGCCACTGCGGCCGCGACCGCGGCACCGGCCACAGCCCAACCGCGACGCCGTGCGTTCCGGGACGGCACGGACCGGACGCCGGACCGGTCCTCCGCGAGCGCGGTACCGATGTGCGCGACGATCTCGGGCGGAATCGACTCCGTCGGTGGAGCGTCGCGCAGGGCCGACAACCGCGCCCGCGTCGCATCGAGCCGTGCCAGATACGCGACGGCCTCGGGATCGCGGCGCACACGCGGCCACAACCGGGCTGCGAACTCCTCGTCGAGCACCCCGGCATGCAGATCGGCGAGCAACTCCGCAGAGTACGGCGGACGCACCTCGGCGGAGCTCGACGGACGCACCTCGTCCTCGTTCATGCGCGACTCTCCTCCGCGGCTCGGCATCCCTCACCAGAGTAAGACGGAGGAGGATCACGATCGGTTCCCCTCGGAACGAAGGTCGTCGAGAAGAAGTGCGAGCCGACTCCGCGCGCGAGCACAGCGGCTCTTCACCGTTCCCTCCGGAACACCGAGCCGGCGCGCCGCCTCCCGGACGGAGAAACCTTCCACATCGACCGCGACGACGGCCGCCCGCTGTTCGGGTGGCAGTGCGAACAGGGCGGATTCGATGTCGAGTGCGATCTCGGTGTCGCGGATGGGATCGCGCGGGGTACGCAGGTCGTGCGAATCGTCCTCGAACAGTGGGACGGTCACGCGGACACGGTTGCGGCGGATACGATCGAGGCACGCATTGACGACGATCGAGTGCAGCCAGCTTCGGACCGCGGCGTCCTCCCGGAAACCCGAGGCCCTCCGGTGCGCCGAGAGCAATGCCTCCTGCAACGCATCCGCGGCGTCCTCGTTCGAGTAACTGGTCCGCCGCGCGACCTGCCACAGATGGTCCTGATGTCGGGCCAGCAAGGCGGAGAAGGCATACCGATCGCCTGCGACGTGTGCTGCGAGCAACTCGGCATCCGACACTCCATCGGACGCCACCCCGTCCGACACACTCCCGCCGTCGTCGACACCCTCGTCGGGCACGGCGATTTTTGCGATCCCCCCGAAAATTCGCACGCGCGGATGGTAGCCGATCCGGACGATTCCGCCCGGCTGTCGGCGGTCAGCGTGCGGCTTCGAATTCCACTTCGGAGATGGAACTCTTGTTGCTTCCGCCGCTCGAGCTCAGATCGGTGATCCACACCAGCACGTGCGAGGTCTGGCCGTCCGTCTCGACCGGGATCGTGGTCTCACCGGAAGCCAGTGTGCCCGAACCGATCACCTGCGTCTGATCGAGCGACGTCGACTCGGACGGTGCGCTGCGCACCTCGACGACCGTGCCCGGTGTGTCGGTGGTGACCTTTACCGCGGACAGTTCCGACGCGTCGGCGAGCGTGAACAGAAGTCCGACACCGTTCTTCAGCGAGGGGAACGGATCGAAATAGGCATCGGTGCTCCACGACGTGGACGGATCACCGTCGATCGCCTGCGACGCGGTGGCGGGCGAATCGGGTGTGCCCTGAGGTGAGAACACCGAGACGGAGGTCGCGGAGACCGGAGCGCTCGCCGCGGGTCGCGGCGGCGCGGCCGCGCCCTGCTCGTCGCCCGCCCCGTCCTCGGCCGGCGCCTCGGCGGTGGGGGTCAGACCGAACTCCTGGCTCGTCAGCGGAGCGTCGTCGGCATCACCGGCGAGCAGGTTCGCGATCCACCATCCGATGAGCGCGAGCAGCAGCACCGTCGTGGCACCGAGCGCGGCCAGGGCGACGAGCATCCGCTGCGAATGCTTCTTCTTCTGTTCCAGCGCTTCGGGATCGGCGAGAGCGTGCGACTCCGCGGCGGCAGCGCGCTGCCCGATCCGCAGTGCCGGGATCATCTCGGTCTTCTGGTCGACGACCGACGCCTGATCGAGGATGTGCTGCACGGTCGCGGCGGTCCGGATGCCGCCGTCCGCGGACAGGGCACGAACCGCGACCGCCGAGATCTCGAACGGCACGTCGGGACGCAGGACGCGCGGCTCCACCGGCACACCGTCCTTGCGGTCGGGTTCCGGCATCCCGCCGACGGTGGCACCGCTGTGGTGCGCGACGGGAGCGCCACCCGGAACCGGCGGCTCGCCCAGCGGCCAGCGTCCGGTGATGAGTCCGTACAGGCTCGCACCGAGACCGCGCACGTCGGACATCGCGTCGGAGTCGGAGAACGTCGCGGGGAAGGCCAGCACGGCGTCGCCCGCCACGCTGATGCGGATGCGGTCCGGGTGGTCGATCGACAGGGCACTGCCCGCTCGATGCGACGCCTCGGCCGCAGCCGCGAGTGCGCGGATCGCGCGTGCCGCACCGATCGGCGACGGCTCGGTGGTCGACATCTCCTTCAGCGACCGGCCGGGGGTCCACTCCGAGACGACGATGCCGCCCGAGCTGCCGCGCACCACGTCGAGGACGCGGGCGAGACCGGGCGAGTTGATGCGACCGAGGCGCAGGGTGCGCGAGAGCACGGCCTGCGGCGAGTCGGGGCCGGTGCCGTCGGCCGCGCGCTGCTCCGCGTCGACGAAGGTCAGCGCGACCTCGCGATCGAGCTTGACGTCGAGCGCCTGCCAGAAACGCAGGCCACGTGCGCCGCCGTGCGGTGCGAGCAGACGGTAACGACCACCGGCGACCGAGGCACCGGCAATGAGATCGGGGCCGCGCATCGGACGGCGCGGCTGGGAGGCCGGACCCGCGACGCGCACCGGCGGCAGCTGCGGGGATCCGACCGGGATGACACCCGTGTCGAGGTTCGGATCGCGCGGCGGGCGCTTGCCGTCCTTGTCGGCGGACTTCTGCCGTGCGGCGGCATCGATGGTGGACTTGCCGGCAGCGTGGTCGTCGCTCACCCTCACTCCTTCGTTGTCGACTCGTCCACTTCCGGTGTGCAGACGCGGGTCGCCGCTGGGGGCCGCGAAGAACCGTGGTCGACGGCTCCCGGACCGTACCTGCTGCTGATCAGGGTACGGGAGTTGTCCGTGCGCATTGCTGCGACCGGGCACGTCCCTGATGGCGGGCATGACCTCTGTGATGGCGTCATAAGGTCCGACGCCGTACTCGCCGTAGTCGATACGCGGCAGGATGACGGTCTTCTCGGCGTCCGATTCGGCGTAACGCGGACGCGGGACGGGGGCGGGAACCGGTGCCTCGTCGGAGGTGGTTCCGGTCTCGGGCTCGGCGGGGGCCTCCTCGACCGGGGCGGTGCCGCGCAGCGCCGCGACCTTCCGTCGCACGGCCGCTTCGATCGCGAGGATCTCGGGCACCTTGAGCAGGTACATCCCGACCAGCGCGACGAGCACCATCAGCACACCGTTGAGCCCGACCCGCACGAGCGAGCCGATGCCCCCGAAACGGTCGGCGAGCACGTCGAGCTGCAGGAGACGATCGGTGACCAGCACGACGACCGCCCCGGCGAGCGACGCGAGCACGACGTGCCAGACGGTGCGTCCGACGTTCGCCATCTGCAGGTTGCCGAGCGTGCGGTGCAGCAGATAGCCGCCGATGAACGCTCCGACGGTGAACGCGATGCCGGTGGCCGCGCCGAGGAGCAGCACCACCTGCTCGTCGTCCGCCGCGACGACGGGGGCCAGCGCGGACAGGCCGATCTTGACGGCGGTGATGCCGAGGATGATCCAGGTGGGGGTCCAGGCCTGTTCCCGGGCGTAGAACACGCGCAGGTGGATGAGCACCAGGGCGTACGGGATGAGCGTGAACGCCGACCAGCTCACCGCCTGACCGAGGCGTTCGGCGTTGCTGCCGCCGAAGTTACCGTAGCCGTACAGCGCGGCGCCGACCTGCGACCCCGCGATCGTCAGGAAGGTGACGATCGGGATGAGCGAGATCATGGTCAGGCGGGTCGCGACGGACAGGTCGTCGACGACGGCCGGGGTGTCGTCCGCGGCGGCGTTGCGGCTCAGGCGCGGCATGATCGCGGTGAGCACGGTGACACCGAGGACGCCGTAGGGCAGCTGCAGCAGCAGCCACGCGTTGTTGTAGATCGCCGGTCCGGCCTCGTCGGCCCCCGACGACACGCGCGTGGCGAAGACCATGCCGGCCTGGCTGATCAGCACGTAGAGCACGATCGCGGCGGCCATGCCACCGAACTGCCGGAGCCGGTCGTCGAGACCCCACAGCGGCCGGAGGTTGATGCCCTCGCGGCGCAGCGCGGGTACCAGGCACATCGCCTGCGTGACGACGCCGAGCAGCACGCCGATGCCGAGGACGAGCAGTTTCGGATCGCTCATCCGCACCGGATCGAGGGTGATCTCGCCCGGCATCAGGTAGTAGATCACCAGGACGGAGAGCACCACGAGGTTGTTGCACACCGGGGCCCAGGCGCCAGGCTTGAACACCTGCCGGGTGTTGAGGATGCCCGTGAACAGGCCCGACAACCCGTAGAACACGATCGCGGGCAGGAGCAGGTACGACAGCGCCGTGGTCAGCGACGTCGAGACCTTGCCGGACTCGTCGAGGAAGACGTGGGTGGTGAGGACCGGGGCCGCGGCCACCGCGAGAACGGTCGCCGTGCCGAGCAGCACCAGCGCTGCGGTGAACAGTCGCCGGACGAAGGCCTCACCGCCGTCGGGGTCCTCCCGTTCGGCCCGCACCAGCACGGGCACGACGATCGAGGTCAGGACGGCGCCGAGCACCAGCTCGGAGATCATGTTGGGGATCTGGTGCGCGACGGTGAACGACGACGCGACGCTCGCCCCGAGCAGGGTCAGGATGAGCAGCTGCTTGAGGAAGCCGGTGATACGGCTGACCAGGGTCGCGACGGCGATGGAGCCGGTCGCCGCGAGCAGGCTCTGCGGCTTCCTGCGACCGGATGCGACGCCCGTGATGTCCGGTGAGGTGGTGGGAGAGTCCGACGGTCCCGGGTGCGGGTGCGTCTCCACGTCGTCCCGTGTGGAGTTCCCGGTCATTTCTCGTACCCTTCGTCGGCTGGATCCGGCTCTCCACGGAACCGGTGCAGAAGTCGTCTGCCCGCCAGGAACAGCAGGAGTGCTCCCGCACATCCCGTGACGACGGCGAGGATCTGGCCGTACGCATTGGAACGTACCGTCACCGTCGTCGAGCTGCCGAGAGGCAGGCCGGACTCGGTGGTGAGGGCGAACTCCAGCCGGAGGTTCCGCGAGTCGCTGATCTGTGCCGGCACCGTGAGGGTGCGGCTGCCGCGCGGCGGGAGCTGGGTGGGCCCGATGTCGGTGATGTCCACCGTGTCGGGCGCGTCCACCTGCAGTCGCACGGTGATGCCCACGGGCAGGTCGTTGCGCGCGGTGAGCAGCAGCGGACTCTGTTCGGACGTCAGGGTGTAGACACCGCCGGTCGAGATGACCGTCACGGCGTCGTAGATGTCGTCGACGGCCTCCCGCACCTCGGCGGCGCGGTGCTCACCGGTCGCGTAGGCACGGTCGGCGTCGGCGCCACGACGACCGGACAGGCTCATCGCGCGCAGCAGGTCCTCGCGCAGCGGGGCGGTGAACTGACGCGGGGTGAGCTGGGCCTGCGGGTCCTCGACCAGCGCCGTCTGGATCGCGTCGAGGCGGCCGATCTGCTCCTCGGCCTCGGACACGACCGCGGCGGAGGCACCGTCGGTGATCGCCTGTTCGGGATAGACCAGCAGCGAAGCGGTCGGATCGTTCGCGGTGTTCGCGGCCGCGTCGACGAGCGCGCCGAGCGGTCGAGGCGTGGTCAGGCCCGAGCGGACGAGCGTGGAGAGCATCGACAGCACGGAGGCGGCGTCGTCGGGCGATGCCGACCAGTTCTGCGGCGGTGCGAACAGCACCGATCGGCCCGCCGCCGGCAGCGCCGCGCCGGTGACCTCGCTGACCGTCGGCACCATGGCCGGCCAGGCCAGCGCGCCGAGAGCGTCCTGCAGGCGGGCTGTCGAGGAGTCTCGGGAGAGGTCGTAACGCGCGGAGGAGGGGGCGAAGGACGGCGTCTGCGGGTCGGTACCCATCCCGGCCAGTGCCGCGGACGCGGACGAGTCGAACAGGACGGCGGTGAGGCCGGAGACACCGGAGATCCGGAAGCCGTTGCCTCCCGGCGCGGTGGACGGCGTCGACGACGTGCCCGCGAGCAGGGTGCGTCCACCCTCGACGGCGTTGTCGGACAGCAGAGCGGTCACCGGGCCGTCGGCGGCGAGCATCGATCCGGTCTTCTCGGTGAGCACGCCGGAATCGGGCCACATCACGCCCGGGGTGGAAGTGACGCCGAGGACGGAGTCGACGATCGCCGCCGGTGATTCGAGCGCGGAGTCGGTCAGGGACGAGTCGGCGAGGTCGGCGAGGGCGGTGAGGTCGACCTGCGCGAACGGCACGGCCATCGTGCAGGTCGTCGCCGCGAGGGCACGCAACCGCTCGAGCCAGGCGGCCGCGGCATCCGTGCCCGACCCCGGCCGCGCGTCGCCGGTCGGTTCGTCCGGATCCTCGACCACGAGATAGTCGCGTGTCATGTTCGCGACGGTGACGAGCAGATCCGGGTCGATCGCCAGGCACAGTCCCTCGAGGACGCGGGGTTCGGTGCGGGCGGTGTCCTCGACGGCGCGCAGCAGACCGTCCAGCCTTCCGCCCTCGGCGAGCGAGGTCGCGAGGTCGTCGTCGATCAGGCGTACCGGTTCGGTGCCGGAACCGGCCACGCCGGCCGCGAGCCTCGGCCGGTCGGCCAGCGGCCACAGCATCGTGACCGCGGCGGGACGGGACACGTCGGGCGGTACGGCGGGGAACGCCTTCTCGTCGCTGTCGAGCAGGCCGTCGTCGGAGGAGCGGGTCGTGCCCCGCGACCCGCCGTTGCCCGTCCGGGTCTCCCCTGTGTCGTTCCCGGTGGTCTCTGCGTCCTCCGTGACCTCGTCACTTGCAGGAAGCGCGAGAACGGGCAGCAGGAAGCGTGCGTCGTCGAGCCGCGCCGCGCCGCCGTACTCGGGGACACCGTTGACGTTCACCAGCAGCGGGAAGACGCCGGGGGTGTCGATGTCGAGCGACGGCACGAGTTCGGAGCGCAGCGGCAGTTCGAGTTCGAAATCGGCGCGCTCACCCTGCCCCAGCCGGTCGGCGACCTCCTCGAACTCACCGACGGTGTCGAAGCCGGCCTGGTCGAGGGACAGCGAGGTGCGCAGCGCCGCGGAATCGGAGACGACCGGTGCGCGCTGCAGCCGCACCCAGACGTCCTCGACGTCCCGGTCGCCGATGTTCGCCACCGTGCCGCGCACCGTGACGACGGACTCGCTCGTGAGGGTCACCGTCTGCGGCGTCACCTCGTCGATGCTCAGCTCGAGGAAGCGCGGCTCGTCGGGGTCGGTCTGGGCTGCGGCCGGGTTCGCCGTGGCCGTCGGGAGAAGAGTCGTCGGCAGAAGAGCCGTCACGCCTGCCGTTGTGAGGACGAGTACGAGCACGGCGAGCACCGCGGCGCCCGCCCGGGACACCACCACCGTCATCCGCGTGGGGCCCCCGGTTCGTCGACGTCGGGGAGTCGTTCGTGGTCCATCTCGGCGATGAGACGATCGGCGATGTCGGCCAGCTTGCGTTCGTCGGCGTACGCCAGGCGGGTCCGCAGTTCGCGCAGCGGCACCCACGCCACCTCGGTGACCTCGACGTCCGCGTCGGAGAGTTCTCCGCCGAGATAACGCAGCAGGTAGTGGTGCACGGTCTTGTGGACCCGGCGACCCTCGGTGACGAACCAGTAGTCGATGCTGCCCAGCTCGGCGAGCACCGAACTGCGCACGCCGGTCTCCTCGCGGACCTCGCGCATCGCGGTCTGCTCGGCGGTCTCACCCTGCTCGATGTGACCCTTCGGCAACGACCACAGCAGGCGGCCCCGCCGGTCGGTACGGCCGATCAGGGCTGCGCAGAGTTTCTCGGGCGGACCACCGAGTCCGTCGACCACCAGACCTCCTGCGGAGGTCTCGCGGACGGTCCGCATCCGAGGTCCGGGCGAAGCGGACGATCCGGGCGAAGCACCGTGTGCGGTCTTCTTCGTGCCCGCGCCACGCCGCCGCGAGCTGCGGCGGTTACGGTTGGCACGTTCGGCGGGCGACACCTCATAGATAGTAGATGGAGGGACGTCGGTCCCGGCTCAACCACACGAACGCGCTGCTCGGTAAGGTGCAAAGACGTGAACTCCCCCACCGCAGACACCGACCGTCGCACCCGGCTGCTCGCCGGAGCCGAGGCCACTCTGCGCGATCTGTCCGAGATCCTCGCCCCGCTGGGGGCACGATTCGCCGAAGCCGGACACGAGCTGTATCTCGTCGGGGGCAGCGTGCGCGACGCGGTGCTCGGTCGTCTCGGCACCGACCTCGACTTCACCACCGACGCGCGTCCGGAGGTCGTGCAGGAGCTGTTACGCGGTTTCGTCGACCACCAGTGGGACACGGGCATCGACTTCGGGACGATCAGTGCGGTGAAGGGACTCGAGCAACTCGAGATCACCACCTTCCGCAGCGACGCCTACGACCGTGTCACGCGTCACCCCATCGTGGAGTACGGCACGAGTCTCGAGGACGATCTCGTGCGCCGCGACTTCACCGTCAACGCGATGGCCGTGCGGATCGGACCGGACGGTGCGGGTGAGTTCGTCGATCCGCTCGGCGGCATGGACTCCCTGCTTGCCGGCGTGCTCGACACCCCGGCGAAGCCCGAGGACTCCTTCCACGACGATCCGCTGCGCATGCTGCGAGCGGCACGGTTCGTCTCCCAGCTCGGCTTCGCCCTCACCGAGCGCGTGCACACCGCGATCGTCTCGATGGCCGACGAGATCCTGCGGATCAGCGCCGAGCGGGTACAGGCCGAGCTCGACAAGCTGATCCTCGGCGACTATCCGATCGAGGGCATCGACACGATGGTCGAGACCGGTCTCGCGCAGCGGGTGATCCCCGAGATCCCCGCGATGAAGCTCGAGATCGACGAGCACCACCAGCACAAGGACGTGTACTGGCACTCGCTGACCGTCCTGAAGCAGGCCATCGACCTCGAGGACGGCGATCCCGATCTCGTCCTGCGGTGGGCTGCGCTGCTGCACGACATCGGCAAGCCCGACACCAAGCGCAACGAGCCGCAGGGCGGCGTCAGCTTCCACCACCACGAGGTGGTCGGGGCGAAG
This sequence comes from Rhodococcus rhodochrous, assembly GCF_900187265.1. NCBI lineage: Bacteria > Bacillati > Actinomycetota > Actinomycetes > Mycobacteriales > Nocardiaceae > Rhodococcus > Rhodococcus rhodochrous. Next base: position 5,264,633 of record NZ_LT906450.1, on the reverse strand, counting down.
CTCGTGCGCAAGCGCATGCGCGCGCTCAAGTACTCGAAGCAGATGATCGAGGACGTCAGCCGCCTGGTCTTCCTGCATCTGCGCTTCCACGGCTACGGCAAGGGACAGTGGACGGATTCGGCCGTGCGCCGCTACGTGCACGACGCCGGGCCGCTGCTGCCCAGGCTCCACAAGCTGGTGCGCGCCGACTGCACGACCCGCAACAAGCGTCGTGCCGCCGCACTGCAGGCCACCTACGACGGTCTCGAGGAGCGGATCGAGCGGATCGCCGCCGAGGAGGATCTCGCCAAGGTCCGGCCCGATCTCGACGGCAACGCGATCATGGAACTACTGGGTATCCCCGCAGGTCCGACGGTCGGCAAGGCGTGGAACTTCCTCAAGGAACTGCGGCTCGACCGCGGCCCGCTCGACCGCGAGGAGGCCGAGGCCGCGCTGCTCGAATGGTGGGCGGAGCAGCAGAAAGCGTAGACCCGAACGTCTGATCTCACATCGCCGTGACGGCGACGTGAGCCAGATGTCACCGCGTGCTCACCGCGGGTGACGCCACCGCAACACCGCTTCTCCAGCATGGACACCGGCGTAGTCGAGACGGTGTCTAGGAGTTGCGGGATGCAGGACGAGATCACCACGGTGAAATCCACCTGCTCCTACTGCGGTGTGGGATGCGGGATGCTCCTCGACGTCGCCGTCGACCCGGAGACGGGCGACCGACGCGTGGTGAGGGCATACGGAGACAAGGACCACCCGACCAACAGGGGTCGGTTGTGCACGAAGGGCGCAACGAGCGCGGAGATGCTCGCGGCCGGGGGCCGGCTCGGGACGGCATGGATGCGTTCCGAGCGGGCGGCCGATGTCGCCCCGCTCCCCCTCGACGATGCGATCGCCGAGACCGCGCGGCGCCTGAGCGACATCGTCGCGATCCACGGCCCCGACGCGGTGGCCCTCTACGTCTCGGGACAGATGTCGCTCGAGGCCCAGTACCTCGCGACGAAACTCGCGAAGGGATACCTGCGCACCTCGCACATGGAATCGAATTCGAGACTGTGCATGGCCGGCGCCGCGACCGGCTACAAGCAGTCGCTCGGATCCGACGGCCCGCCCGGCTCGTACGAGGACTTCGACCGTGCCGACGTGTTCTTCGTGTCGGGTTCCAACATGGCCGACTGCCATCCCATCCTCTTCCTCCGCATGATGGATCGGGTCAAGGCGGGAGCGCGACTGATCGTCGTCGATCCGCGACGCAGCGCGACCGCCGACAAGGCCGACCTGTTCCTGCAGATCACGCCGGGCACCGATCTGGCGCTGCTCAACGGACTGCTGCACCTGATCGTCGAGAACGGGCACGTCGACCGCGCCTTCGTCGAGGAGCACACCGACGGCTGGGACGCCATGGAGTCCTTCCTCGCCGACTACCCACCGCACGTCGTCGCCGAGGTCACCGGCCTGGCCGAGGCCGACATCCGCACCGCGGCGCAGTGGATCGGCGAGGCCGGCGAGTGGATGAGTTGCTGGACGATGGGTCTGAACCAGAGCATCCACGGCACGTGGAACACCAACGCGATCTGCAACCTGCACCTCGCGACCGGGGCGATCTCCCGCACCGGCAGCGGGCCGTTCTCCCTCACCGGCCAGCCCAACGCGATGGGTGGCCGTGAGATGGGCTACATGGGACCGGGTCTGCCCGGTCAGCGCAGTGTCCTTTCCGACGACGACCGTGCGTTCGTCGAGGACCGCTGGTCGCTGCCGCGCGGCACGCTGCGCACCGAGGGCGGCGCCGGCACCGTCGACATGTTCGAGCGGATGGCGGCCGGGGAGATCAAGGCGTGCTGGATCATCTGCACCAATCCCGTGGCGTCGGTCGCGAATCGGTCCACCGTTCTCGAGGCGCTCGGGAAGGCCGAGCTCGTGATCGTGCAGGACGTCTATCGTGAAACCGAAACGGCTTCGTACGCAGACGTTCTCCTCCCCGCTGCCCTGTGGGCCGAGTCCGAGTACGTCACCGTGGGATCCGACCGCACCGTCAATCTCCTACAGCAGGCCGTCGCACCCGTCGGCGAGTCGCTGCCCGACTGGAAGATCATCGCGCGGGTCGCGCAGGAGATGGGTTTCGGCGACGCGTTCGACTATTCGAGTGCCGAGGAGATCTTCGAGGAGATCACCGGATTCGCGAACCCGCAGACCGGATACGACCTGCGCGGCATGACCTACGACCGCCTGCGGGAAGGGCCGGTGCAGTGGCCGTGCCCACCGGAATCGGCCGAGGCCCGGCACCCCGTCCGCTATCTCAACGACGGGACGAGCCGGATCCCGGTGGTGCGCGAGGACGGATCCCGTCCGCGGTTGGCCTTCGCGACCCCCGACGGCCGCGCCCGCTTCTTCCCGCGCCCGCACATGCCCGCCGCGGAGATGCCGGACGACGACCACCCCTTCGTCCTGAACACCGGACGCGTGCAGCACCAGTGGCACACCCTCACCAAGACCGGGAAGGTCGAGAAACTCACCAAACTGAATCCCGGGCCGTTCGTCGAGATCAACCCCGATGATGCACAGCGACTGTCGATCGTCGACGGCGACCGGGTGGAGATCGCATCGCGGCGCGGCTGGGCCGTGCTGCCGGCCGTCGTCACCGACCGGGTGCTGCCCGGGAACTGCTTCGCCCCCTTCCATTGGAACGACCTCTTCGGCGACGATCTCGCCATCAACGCCGTGACGAACGACGCCGTCGACCCGGCATCGCTGCAACCCGAATTCAAGGTCTGCGCCGTGTCGGTGGAGAAGATCGCGAGTGCGGTCGAACCGGTACTCGAGAGCGGTTCGGTGCTCGACCGTCTCGAGTCCGCGCTCGGACTCGAGACGATTCCCGCACCCACCTTCGACGACGCCGAACGCGGTTATCTCGCAGGGCTTCTCGCAGGACTCAGGACGGCGGACATCACTGCCGCGCCGACCCTTCCCCCTACCGCGCCGTTCCCGGCCGACAAGCGGGCATGGGTCGACGGACTGCTCGCCGGGATGTACGCGCACTCGGCTCCCGTTCCCGGCGCGACACCCACCGAGGCCGTGCCGGACGGACCGGCCGTCGTGGTGGCCTGGGCGTCGCAGACGGGCAACGCCGAGTCCTTCGCGGCGAGTTGCGCGCAACGACTCCGCGACGCCGGGCGAGCCGTGAAACTGACGGGGCTGAACGAACTCGACGTCGCCGCACTGGCCCGGATCGACGACCTCGTGGTCGTCACGAGCACCTTCGGCGACGGCGACCCGCCCGACAACGGCGGGTCGTTCTGGCGGGGACTCGAGGCGGACAGTGCACCCGAACTGACCGGAACACGGTATGCGGTCCTGGCCTTCGGCGACTCGAGTTACGACGATTTCTGCGGATTCGGACGTCGTGTCGACGACCGTCTGAGTGCTCTCGGCGCGACCCGCCTGACCGAGCGTGTCGACTGCGAACCCGGAGAGGACGAACGCGCACAGAACTGGCTCGAGTCGCTCGTACCGATGCTGGGAGGCTCGACGACCCCGGCTGCCCCGGTCGCGCCGGCTCCGGCCTCTCCCGCCTACACCCGCAACTCGCCGTTCGTCACGCGGATCACCCGCAATGTCGCACTCAGCGGCGCGGGTTCGGCGAAGGATGTGCGCCAGTTCGGATTCGAGATCTTCGATCCCGCATTCGAATACGAGGCCGGCGACGCCCTCGGGGTGATGCCGACGAACGGCCCGGAGGCCGTCGACGAATGGCTCCAGGTCACCGCCCTCGATGCGGAGACCGCCGTCGAACTCGGCGACCGTCCCACCGTGCCGCTGCGGGAGGCCGCGACCCGTCATCTCGATATCACGCGGGTGACACCGGAACTGCTCCGGTTCGTGCAGAAGCAGAGCGGCAGTGCCGAACTCGCGAAGCTGCTGCGACCGGGCAACAAGATCGAGCTGCAGCAGTGGCTGTACGGACGGCAGGCGATGGACGTCATCGCCGAGTACCCGTTCAAGGCGCCCTGGGACGAATGGAAGGACCTTCTCGGCCGTCTGCGTCCGCGCCTGTACTCGATCTCGTCGAGCCCGAAGACGAATCCGCGCGAGGTGCAGCTGACGGTGTCGGTGGTGCGTTACGAATTCGAGGGTCGCTCCCGGGCAGGTGTGTGCTCGTCGTTCCTCGCCGACCACAGCAAGGGTGTGGACATCCCGATCTTCGTGCAGCGCAACGAACACTTCCGGCCACCGGCACCCGAGACCGACATGATCATGATCGGCCCCGGTACGGGCATCGCACCGTTCCGCGGTTTCCTCCACGACCGGCGCGAGGCGGGGCATACGGGCCGCAACTGGTTGTTCTTCGGAGACCAGCGATCCGAGACCGACTATCTCTACCGCGACGAGATCGAGTCGATGCACGCCGACGGTTTCCTCACCGAGCTGGGTCTGGCCTTCTCCCGCGACCAGCGGCAGAAGATCTACGTGCAGGACCGGATGCGCGAGCACGGCGCGCAGGTGTGGAAGTGGCTGCAGGACGGCGCCCACTTCTACGTGTGCGGCGATGCCGGACGTATGGCGAAGGACGTCGACGCGGCCCTGCGCGAGGTGGTGCAGGCGCACGGGCGGCTCGACCGCGACGCCGCCGCGGCGTACGTCGAGCAGATGGCCGCCGACAAGCGGTACGTCCGCGACGTCTACTGATCTGCTTGTCGGTCCGCACATGCGGATATAACGTGTCATTCATGACGCATCTGCGGAGACACGCGTGACATCGCTCCGGATCCGCGACGCCGCCTCGTTGCTGGGGGTCAGCGACGACACGGTCCGTCGCTGGATCGACCAGGGGCTGCTGCACGCCGGCAAGGACTCCGCCGGCCGCAAGACCGTCGACGGCCGCGAGCTGGCGGAATTCGCCCGCGCTCAGGCCGATGCCGGTCCCGATCCGCTCGGGGTGGGCAGTTCCGCCCGCAACCGCTTCGTCGGGCTGGTCACGCGCGTGGTCTCCGACACCGTCATGTCGCAGGTGGAGATGCAGTGCGGTCCGCACCGGATCGTCTCGCTCATGAGTACCGAGGCCGTGGACGAGCTCGGTCTCGAGCCGGGCAGCATCGGTGTGGCCGTCGTCAAGGCGACCACCGTCATCGTCGAGACACCCGGAGGGGCCGAATGAGGTGCCGGGCGCTCGCCGCGCTCGCTGCCGCTCTCACCGCTGCGGCACTGACGTCGTGCGGCACCGGCGGCGGTTCGGATGTGCTCACCGTCTATGCAGCGGCCTCGCTCCGGGCACCGTTCACCGAGATCGCCGAACGATTCGAGGAGGCGAACCCCGGAGTGACGGTGGAATTCTCGTTCGCCGGCTCGTCCGATCTCGGGACCCAACTCGAGCAGGGCGCACCGGCCGACGTCTTCGCCTCCGCCGACACCCGGACGATGGACGCCGCCGTCGCGTCCGGACTCGTTGCCGGTGAACCGATCCCGTTCGCAACCAACACGCTCGCGATCGTCACCGAACCGGGGAATCCGGAGAACATCACCTCGCTCGACGACCTCACCGGCGACGGTCTCTCGGTGGTCGTGTGCGCACCCCGGGTGCCGTGCGGGGCGGCCACCGAGCGGCTCGAGGAGGCTTCCGGTGTCGAACTCGCGCCGGTGTCCGAGGAGTCGTCGGTGACCGACGTGCTCGGCAAGGTCACCTCCGGCCAGGCCGACGCCGGTCTGGTCTACGTCACGGATGCAATGGGCGCCGGGGAGAAGGTCACCGTCGTCCCCGCCCCGGAAGCCGCGGAGATCGTCAACGTCTATCCCGTTGCGACACTGAAGGATTCCCGATATCACGATCGTGCCGACGCCTTCGTGCGCTTCGTCACCGGCACCGACGGCCGAACCGTCCTGGCCGACGCGGGATTCGGTGCACCGTGACCGCGACGGGACTGCCCCGGTGGTTGTTCGTCCCCGCGACGCTGGGGTTGCTGTTCGTGGTCGTGCCCCTGGTGGCGATGCTGCTCACCGTCGACTGGGCGACCTTCCCTTCACTCGTGACGTCCCCGGCGTCCCTCGACGCGCTCTTCCTGAGCCTGCGTACCTCCGCGGCTGCCACGATCCTGTGCATCCTGCTCGGTGTTCCCCTTGCAGTAGTACTGGCGCGCAGCAGCTTCCGGTGGATATCGGTGGTCCGCGGGTTCGTCCTGCTGCCCCTCGTTCTGCCCCCGGTCGTCGGTGGCGTCGCCCTGCTCTACACCTTCGGTCGTCGCGGGCTGATCGGTGAGCATCTCGACGCGCTCGGGATCCACATCGCCTTCACCACCACGGCAGTCGTGCTCGCACAGACCTTCGTCGCACTGCCCTTCCTCGTCACGAGTCTCGAAGGTGCGCTGCGCAGCGCGGGATCACGCTACGAGGACGTCGCGGCGACACTCGGGGCACGTCCCACGACGGTCTTCCGGCGCATCACCCTGCCCCTCGTGCTGCCGGGCCTGGTCTCCGGATCGGTACTCGCTTTCGCCCGCGCTCTGGGCGAATTCGGCGCGACCCTCACCTTCGCCGGCAGCCTGCAGGGTGTGACGCGCACGTTGCCCCTCGAGATCTACCTGCAGCGGGAGACCGATCCCGACGCCGCCGTCGCGCTGTCGCTCGTGCTGATCCTGGTGGCCGTCGTGATCGTCGTGGCCGTGTACTCGCGGCGGGAGGACCGTCCGCTGTGAGCCTGACGGTGCGGGCCCGGGTCACCGCACGCGACGTCGACATCGATCTCGAGGTCGCGCAGGGGGAGATCGTCGCGGTGCTGGGCCCCAACGGAGCCGGCAAATCGACGCTGCTGGGTGTGGTGTCCGGCCTGTTGCGTCCCGATGCGGGTCGTGTGGAACTCGACGGTCGCGTGCTCACCGACACCGCGACCGGCGTCACCGTCGCACCGCACGACCGGTCGGTGGTGCTGCTCGCCCAGCAGGCCCTGCTCTTCCCGCACCTGACGGTCGCGGGCAATGTCGAGTTCGCACCGCGCAGTGCGGGTGCGGGTCGGCGTGAGGCCCGTGTCCGCGCCGTGAGATGGCTGCGGGAGGTCGATGCCGCAGGACTCGCCGATCGCCGTCCATACGAACTGTCGGGTGGACAGGCCCAGCGGGTCGCGCTCGCGCGTGCCCTCGCGGCCGAACCGCACCTGTTGCTGCTCGACGAGCCGATGGCCGCCCTCGACGTCACGGCGACACCGGTGCTGCGGTCGTTGCTGCGACGCGTCCTGCGCGACAGTGGACGCACCGCGCTGCTCGTCACCCACGATCCGCTCGACGTGCTCGCCCTCGCCGATCGGGTGATCGTGATCGAGGCGGGGCGGATCGTCGAGGACGGGCCGGTGCGCCGTGTGCTCACGCGACCGCGCAGCGCCTTCGCCGCCCGCATCGCAGGGACCAACCTCGTCACCGGAACCGTGCGAGGTGAGGCGCTGGAATCCGCGAACGGTCTCGTCCACGGTCGGGTCCACGACGACTGCGTCCCGGGCACTGCTGCCGTCGCCGTCTTCGCGCCGTCGGCGGTCGCCGTCTACACCGACGCACCGCACGGGAGCCCCCGCAACGCGCTGCGCGTGAGGATCGCGGAACTCGAGGCGCAGGGGTCGACGGTGCTCGTGCGCTCGGATACGGGTATCGCCGCGGAGATCACGACGGCGGCGCTCGCCGACCTCGACGTCCATCCGGGCGACTCCGTGTGGTTCGTCGTCAAGGCCACGGAGGTGGGAATCCACCCGGCCGCGCTGCGCGCGTGATCGCTACTGCCGCGCTGCGCGCGTGATCGCTACTGCCGCGTGCGGCGCACGGCGAGCACGGCGACGAGCCCGATCAGGTAGACGACCCCACCTGCGACGGCCAGTTCGGGCGTGCGGCCGTCGGGATCGATGACGAAGGCCGCCACGACGATCGCGCCGAGGAAGGCGATGTTGAAGACGGTGTCCTGCAACGCGAAGACCCGTCCTCGGCGCGCGTCGTCGATGTCGATCTGCATCGCTGCGTCGCCGGTGAGTTTGATGGTCTGACCGGCGAGACCGAGCAGGAAGGCCGCGACGAGCAGCGGCCCGGCCGACACGGTGGTGACGAAGGCGAACTGCACGATCGCGGCGGCGGTCAACCCGACGGTGACGGTGCGCGGCCGGCCCAGTCGAGGGATCAGGATCGGTGCGAGCACCGCTGCCAAGAGCATGCCGGCGGCGGTGCAGGCGACCGCGACACCGAATCCGGAGAATCCGCCGAGCAGGTCGGAGTCGTTCTCCCCGGCCGGAGCGCCGGAGTCGTCACCCGCAGCACGCAGGACGAGCACCATGATGAGCGTGTCGATGCCGAACACGATGCGGTGCGCGCCGATTCCGAGCATCGCGATCGTCACGCCCGGCGCTTCGAGGACGGCTCCCGCGCCGGTCCGCAGGCCCGACAGGACGGTGCGGACCACGGCCCGGGGACGTATTCCCTCGGGGCCGAGTGCATTCGCGGCGAATCCGGCTGCGGCGATCGCGCCGACGAGCGAACCGCTCACTCCGAGAAGGACGGCAGTGCCGGAGCCGGTGTCGCCTGCGCCCACGAATCCGATGGTCGCTACCGCCGTGGCGGCCCCGACCGCCGAGACACCGGAACCGACCGTCGCCATAACGGAATTGACCGGGACGAGCCATGATTGGGCCACGACGTGCGGGAACGAGGCCGAGACGCCCGCCAGGACGAATCTGCTCACGCCGACGGCGGCGAGCGCGAACAGCATGAGCGGGGTCTGCGGTCCCCCGAGGAGCAACACGGCCGCGGCCGCCGCGATGAACACTCCGCGGAGCAGGTTGGCCCACACGAGGACGAGACGCCGGTCCCACCGGTCGAGCAGGGCGCCGGCGAACGGACCGATCACCGAGTACGGCAACAGCAGCACGGCGAAGCCTGCCGCGATCGTCACGGGGTCGGTGTGACGTTCGGGGTTGAACAGGATCGCCCCGCCGAGTGCGGCCTGGAACAGTCCGTCGCCGAACTGGCTCGCGAACCGCACCCCGGTCAGTCGTACGAGACCCGGCGAGTTCCGCAGGGCGGTCGCGGTCGATCGCCACGCCCGCTGCCTGGACTGCTGCCTGGAGTCTCGCACAACTCCCGACACTATCCGTTGTGACCGGTCGGGTCCGGTCGGGCGCTCGACCACGGCCGTGACCTGGGCCGTTACGGCCGGCGCGGTGCCGCGCGACTCACCCGCGGGCGCGCCACCACGCGACGGTTGCTGCCGCCGCTTCGTCGAGCGGGGTGGGTGACAGGCCGAGTACCTGTTCGGTGCGGGTCGAGTCCATGACGAACGGAGCGGTGAACTGGTAGAGCATCTCCGCGAGTTCCTTCATGTCCCGGTTCACGACGCCCCCGGCCCGCAGCAGCCAGGACGGGATCGTCCCCACCGCGGGCGCGGGCAGGCCGGCGGCCCGGGCGAAGGCGGTGGCGATCTCACGCTGTGTTACGGCCTGTCCGGTGGGTGCGTGGATCACGGTGTTCCACACCGCCGGCTCCCCCGCAGCTGCGATCATCGCCGCGGCCAGGTCGGGCACGTAGGTGAACGAGTGCGGGAGGTCGGCCGAACCGAGCACCCGCACCTTCCTGCCGGCGAGCACGGTGGGCACCATGCGTTCTCCGGCCATCGCGCTCCGTGCCCGCGGACCGAAGAAGTCCGATGCCACGACGCTCACCGTCGGTGCGCGATGGGCGGCGCGGGCCGCGAGGAGCTGCCGCCGGACGCCGCGCTTGCCGGTGTCGGCCTCACGGGGTGAGTCCTCGGTCATGACGCGGTCGGGTTCGCTGTACGAGTAGAGGCTCTCGGGGAAGACGACGACCGTCTTCTCCGACAGGTTCGCGGCGGCGTCGAGGACGACGCGCTCGGCGACGGGGAGTTCGCGTGCCCACACGTCGGCGTGGTAGGCCGAGCCGTGGACGCACATGTACACGGCGTCGGTGGGAAGTCCGTCCTCGTCGACGAGGGCTGCGGCGACGGCCTCGGGGTCGGTGGCATCGACGCGCAGGCGTTCGATACCCGGATCTTCCGGCCCGCTGCCCGATCGGGTGAGAACACGCACTCGATGTCCTTGTGCGGCAAGTTTTTCGGCGACGGTCCAGCCGACGGGTCCGGCTCCTGCGACCACCTGGAGATGCGACATGATTCCTCGATTCCGAAAAGTGTGAGCAGTGCTCTCTGATGACTTCGACGATCCTCCATGTAGACGCGCTTGTCAAGAGCAGTGCTCTCGTTTGTTGACGGTGCTCTCTGTTCGACGGCAGAATGGCCGGGTGACGACACCACGGGCGCGCGCACGCGCACAGACGATGGCCGACATCCTCCGGATCGGCCGCGAACATCTCGGCACCCACGGAGCGGCGGCGCTGTCGCTGCGTGCCGTCGCCCGCGACCTGGGTGTCGTCTCCTCCGCCGTCTACCGCTACGTCTCGAGCCGCGACGAGCTGCTCACCCTCCTCGTCGTCGACGCCTACGACGAACTCGGCGACAGTGTCGACCGAGCCGTCGACGCGGTCGACCCCTCCGACCACCGCGAACGGTTCCTCACCCTCGGCCGTGCCGTGCGCTCGTGGGCGTTGGCCGAACCCGCCCGCTACGGGTTGCTGTACGGCAGCCCGGTGCCCGGCTACGCCGCCCCCGCCGAACGCACCACCGCACCCGGTATCCGCGTGGTCCTGCGACTGGCCCGGATCGTGGACGAGGCCCACGCCGCGGGTGTACTGGACGACACGGCCGGTACCCCACCGCCGGAGAACCTGGGGGAACCGCTGGGCCGGATCAGGGAGGAATTCTCCCTCACCGCCCCGGATTCCGTACTGGCACGCGGTCTCTGGGCATGGCCGTCACTGTTCGGGTCCGTGAGCTTCGAGGTCTTCGGGCAGTACGGCCCCGACACATTTCCGGACCGTGAGGTCCTGTTCGAACATCATCTCACCTTGTTGGCACAGACCGTCGGGTTCCACCCCACGCGCCGGTGACGGCGGTGACAGAATGGCTGACGTGGCGCAGCATCAGGACGAACCCGAGGACCGCACCGCACCCTCGACACCCAGGGTGCGGGCCGGCAGCCTGCTCGTCTCCGCCACCGATCTCACCGAGCCGACCTTCCGCCGCACCGTCGTCTACATCATCGAGCACACCGACGCGGGCAGCTTCGGTGTCGTCCTGAACCGCATCAGCGACACCTCCGTCGACGCCATGCTGCCGCAGTGGTCGTGGCTCGCCGCCGAACCGAAGACCCTGTTCGTGGGCGGCCCCGTCCACCGCAGTTCGGCACTGTGCCTCGGCACGCTGCGGGTGGGGGCCGACATCACCGACGTCCCCGGCATCCGCCACGTCGACGGCCGAGTGGTGATGATCGACCTCGACGCCGATCCCGGGCACATCGCCCACTATGTCGAGGGTGTGCGGATCTTCGCGGGATACGCGGGGTGGAGCGCAGGTCAGCTCGACGGCGAACTGCGCAACGACGACTGGATGGTGGTCTCGGCACTGCCCGCGGACGTGCTCGCCCCCGCGCACCTCGACCTGTGGGCGAGGGTGCTGCGCCGGCAGCCGCTGCCGATGGCGTTGCTCGCGACCCACCCGATCGAGGTCGAACGCAACTGAGTCCCGGCGGACGACCGGGACCGGTCAGCGGGCGTCGGCGAGAGTGTTGATCGCGCCGGCCATCTCCTCGGCCCTCGTTGCGGTCACGGTGAATTCGTGTCCCGACGCCGTGGTCACCACGACCGCCGGTCCGGTGCGCGTGACCAGGCCGTACCGTTTGCCACCCTTGGCCCGCAGCCCCCAGCCGCCCCAGTCCTGGAACGGGCGGGTCTCGGTGACCTTCGCGCCGACGATCTCGTCGAGGTCGTATCCGAGCGCGTCGGTGGCCAGATTCGACACCCGGATCCCGTCCGCGTCGACCACCACCGTGTAGCGCAGCAGACCCAGCACGAGCAGACCGACGGGTGCGATCAGGCCCAGCGGCCACCAGCTCTGCGTCGCACCGCACACGACGAGTGCAGGGATCAGGACGAGCAGCGACAGTCCCGCCGTGGTGCCCGCACCGGTGCCCACCTGCTCGACGATCGGCAGCTCGGCGCGACCACGCGGCAGTGACGGATCCGGAGCGGCGGTCGCCGCCTTCCGCTCCCGGCCGTCGCGCAGGAGCCGTCCCCCGAACCAGCCCACCGCGACACCCGCCCACATGCCGAGCACCGCCGGCCGACCCTCCAACGCGGCCTGCGTGGCGTCGGTCGTGTCGAGCTGCCCGGCGAGACCGGCCAGGAACAGCGCGGTGATCGTCCCGGTGACCCCGAGACCGATCGCGAGCATGTAGCGGCGCATGAGCAGTTGCGCCTGTGCGAGCGCGGCGATCGCACAGCACCCACCCCCGACGAGCACGATCAGCAGGGCGGCGGTCCACGCCGAGGTCATGGGCGGGCCGAACGAATCGGGGGCCGTGCCCGACCAGTGCGTGGCAATTTCACCGGGCAACCGTGGAAGCCACGAACGGGTGAGCACGAGTACGGCCACGGCACACAGCAACGGAACGACCAGCCCGAGCAGCACACCCACGGGGTCGACCTGACGCGTCGTCATGGGCTCAGCCTAGGGTGCGGGCCTCCACCGGGCCGTCCTCGTTCCGCTCTCGCCGAACCGTCAGGCGGTCGGCTCGCACGCCCCGCGCAGGCTGCACGCGCCGCACGAGGTACCGCAGCCGGCCGTCTCCTCCGGCTTGGTCGCCGCAGCGACCCGCGCTGCGACGGATCCGCCGGCTCCGGCGGTGATCAGGGCGGCCACCACGGTGACGACGACCGCGATGATCCCGGCGACGGTGGGCAGGGTCAGCGACGCGACTCCACCGAGGGCGAGGAGCACCGCGGACCCGAGCATGCTGGGCGCGGCGACCTTGTTGGCCAGCGTGAAGGCGTCGTCGTCACGCAGCGCGTCGGGGGTGCGCACACCGGCCCAGCGGTTGCGCGGGAGCTTGCCGGTCAGTGCCGCGACACCCACCGCGCCGACGACGAGAGCGAGCACGAAGAGCAGGACAGCGACGATGAGCACCCGACCAGGATACGCGGCCGGTGGTGCCACCGGTCTGCGCGGGTGCGGGCACGTTCTACCCTGGTAGGAGCACTCACACGCCCGGCCGAGTAGATAGTGATCACCGTGACCCGTCCCGAACAGACCTCCCAGCACGAACCCGGCAGCACTCCGCAGCATCGGTACACCGCCGAGCTTGCGGGGCGGATCGAGCAGCGCTGGCAGGAGCTCTGGCGCGAGCGCGGCACCTTCCACGCCCCCAATCCGGTGGGCGATCTCGCCGGCGAGGTGCCCTCCGACAAGCTCTTCGTGCAGGACATGTTCCCGTACCCCTCGGGCTCGGGCCTGCACGTGGGGCACCCGCTCGGGTACATCGCCACCGACGTGTACGCGCGCTTCAACCGCATGCAGGGCCGCAACGTGCTGCACACCCTCGGTTACGACGCCTTCGGCCTGCCGGCCGAGCAGTACGCCGTGCAGACGGGCACGCACCCGCGCACGACCACCGAGGCCAACATCACGAACATGAAGCGGCAGCTCTCCCGGCTCGGTCTCGGGCACGACGAGCGTCGCTCGGTCGCGACGACCGACGTCGACTTCTACCGGTGGACGCAGTGGATCTTCCTGACGATCTACAACGCCTGGTACGACCGCGAGGCCGGCCGGGCGCGCCGCATCTCCGAACTCGAGGCCGAGTTCGCCGACGGCACGCGTCGTCCCGAGGACGGACGTGACTGGGCGTCGCTGTCGGAGGGTGAGCGCGCCGACGTCATCGACTCGTACCGCCTGGTGTACCGGTCGGATTCGCTCGTCAACTGGTGCCCGGGCCTGGGCACGGTGCTCGCGAACGAGGAGGTCACGGCCGACGGCCGCTCCGAGCGCGGCAACTTCCCGGTCTTCCGGAAGAACCTGCGCCAGTGGATGATGCGGATCACCGCCTACTCCGACCGCCTGATCGACGATCTCGAGCACCTGGACTGGACCGACAAGGTCAAGTCCATGCAGCGCAACTGGATCGGGCGTTCGCACGGTGCCCAGGTGAAGTTCGCCGTCGCCGACCACGACTCGGCGATCGAGGTGTTCACGACCCGGCCCGACACCCTGTTCGGTGCCAGCTACGTGACCCTCGCGCCCGAGCACGAACTCGTCGACCGGATCGTCGGTGCGTCCTGGCCCGAGGGTGTCGACGAGCGCTGGACCGGCGGTGCCGCCGATCCGGCCGCCGCGGTTGCCGCCTACCGCGCGTCGATCGCCGCGAAGTCCGATCTCGAGCGGCAGGAGTCGAAGGAGAAGACCGGTGTGTTCCTCGGCGCCTACGCCGTGAACCCGGTCAACGGCGAGCGACTGCCGATCTTCATCGCCGACTACGTCCTCACCGGCTACGGCACCGGCGCGATCATGGCCGTTCCGGGCCACGACCAGCGCGACTGGGAGTTCGCGACCGCCTTCGGTCTGCCCATCCGCGAGGTCATCTCCGGCGGCGACGTCACCACCGAGGCGTACACCGGCGACGGTGTGCTGGTGAACTCCGGCCTGCTCGATGGTCTCGACGTCGCCGAGGCGAAGAAGACGATCGTCGCGAAGCTCGAGGAGGAGGGCACCGGGCGCGGCACCATCCAGTACAAGCTGCGCGACTGGCTGTTCGCGCGGCAGCGGTACTGGGGCGAGCCCTTCCCGATCGTCTACGACGAGCAGGGACGCGCTCACCCGCTGCCCGAATCCGCTCTGCCCGTGGAACTTCCGGAGGTGGAGGACTACGCGCCGGTCTCGTTCGATCCGGACGACGCCGACTCCGAACCGTCCCCGCCGCTCGCGAAGGCGGTCGACTGGGTGAACGTCGAGCTCGATCTCGGCGACGGCCTGAAGCGCTACACGCGCGACACCAACGTGATGCCGCAGTGGGCCGGCAGCTCGTGGTACCAGCTGCGCTACATCGACCCCACCAACTCGGAAGCCTTCTGCGACAAGGAGAACGAGGCATACTGGACCGGCCCGCGGCCGGAACTGCACGGCCCGAACGATCCGGGTGGCGTCGACCTGTACGTCGGCGGTGTCGAGCACGCGGTGCTGCACCTGCTGTACGCGCGGTTCTGGCACAAGGTGCTCTTCGACCTCGGGTACGTCACTTCCTCGGAGCCGTACCGTCGCCTGTTCAACCAGGGCTACATCCAGGCCTATGCCTACACCGACTCGCGCGGTGTGTACGTGCCGGCCGAGGAGGTCGTCGAGCGCGACGGCAAGTTCTACTGGACCGGCCCGGACGGTGAGCAGGAGGTCGCTCGCGAGTACGGGAAGATGGGCAAGTCGCTCAAGAATTCCGTCAGCCCCGACCAGATCTTCGACGAGTACGGTGCCGACACCCTGCGCGTCTACGAGATGTCGATGGGTCCGCTCGACCAGTCGCGTCCGTGGGCGACCAAGGACGTCGTCGGCGCGCACCGCTTCCTGCAGCGCGTGTGGCGTCTGGTGGTCGAGGAGGAGAGCGGTGCGCTGCGCGTCACCGACGACACCCCCGGCGACGACACGCTGCGGGCACTCAACAGGACGGTCGCGGGTGTGTCCGACGACTTCACCCACCTGCGCGACAACACGGCGATCGCCAAGCTCATCGAGTACACGAACCACCTGACGAAGCAGTACCCGTCGGGTGCGCCGCGCAGCGCCGTCGAACCGCTCGTGCTCATGCTCGGCCCGGTCGCCCCGCACCTCGCCGAGGAGATGTGGTCGCGTCTCGGACACACCGAATCGCTTGCGCACGGCCCGTTCCCGGTCGCCGACGAGAAGTGGCTCGTGGAGGACAGCGTCGAGTACCCGATCCAGGTCAACGGCAAGGTGCGCAGCCGCATCACCGTCCCGGCCGATGCCGCGCCCGACGCCATCGAGGCCGCTGCGCTCGCGGACGAGAAGATCGCCGACCTGCTCGGCGGTGCCGCACCGCGCAAGGTGATCGTGGTTCCCGGAAAGATGGTCAATGTCGTGAAGTAGCAACAGCTTCCGACAGACGAGACCCCGGTGCATCCTGTGCACCGGGGTCTCGTCGTCTCTGTGCTGTGCGCTCGAATTTCACCGAGAGCACTTCGCGCTCAGGGGTTCTTGTGTTCGATCTTCTCGAACTCGGCGACCTCGCCCGCATCGTGTGCGCGCTCCTCCGCCTCCTTCGCCTCGAGCTGCTTGGCGACGGCCTCCTTGAGGGAGACCTTGGCCGGCTCGGCGGCCTCCTCCTCGGCCTTGCTGATGCGCTCCTCGTCCTTCTTCTTCGCCGTCTCGGCGGCACGGCGCTTCGCGGCGGCCTCCTGATCGGCCTTCGCCGTCTCGGCGGCCTTCTTCTGCTCGGCTTCCTTCTCAGCCTGCTTCGCGCGTTCCTGCGCACGCTCCCGCGCCTGCTGGACCTCCTTCTCGCGGTCGCGCCGTGCAGCTTCCTGTTCGGCTTCGGCGCGCTCACGCGTCCGGCGGAGTTCGGCGTCCGCCGCGCGCTTCTCGGCCGCGGCCTGGGCGTCGAGCTTCTCCGCGCGCTTCACCGCTTCGGCGCGTTCGGTGGCGAGTGCCCCGCGCGTCGCGATCTCCTGATCGTCGAGCACGCTGCCGACGATGCCGTCCAGCATGCCCAGTCCCCGCTCGTACATCAGGCGCGGCGGGGCGTCGGTGGGCAGGAACCGCAACTGCTGCTCGAGCAGTCCCAGCGGAAAACGGGCGATCTTGTACTGCAGTCGCAGAACGCTCTTGGGCAGGGTGGTGAGGTTCATGGGCGCATCTCCAACTTCGATGGGGGTACAGCTCCGGTAGGGAATGTCGGTGGTGTTCGTCAGCGCTCCGGCTCGTCGGTCAAGGTGCGTTCGAGGGCTTCGGCCTTGCGGCGTTCCTCTTCGGCCTGGAGACGTGCACGTTCGGCGTCGTGGGAGGCGCGCCGGTGGTCCTCGTCGGCAGCCGCGACCTCGGCGGCGGCATCCGTGACCTGGTCGTTCTCCTCACGGCGTGCCTGCTGCTCGGCGGCGGTGGCCTCGCGGACGGCGTCGGACCGCCCTCGGACGATGTTCTCCTGACATTCGAGATCGGCGGCCTGTTTACGGATCCGTGCCTCCTGCTCGACCTGCGACTCGACGGCGTCGGTCCGCTGCTGCACGGCCTCGCGTTCCTGCTGTCCGGCCTCGCGGACGGCGTCGAGCTGCTCGACCGCCTCGTCGCTCTCGGCCTCGGCCATGTGCGAGAGTGTGTCGGCCTTCCTGGTCTGCCGGGCCTGCTCCTGCTCGAGTCGGCCTTCGGTGGTGAGGGAATCGTTGCCGGTCAGAGCGCCGGCGACCTCCTTCGCCTTGCCGAACACGGTCTGCTTCAACCCGAGGCGTGCCTTGTCGGCCGGACCAGGGCGAGCCCCGTCGGATGGACTGTCTTCGACCACGGTCGTCTCCTTCCGTACGGGACACGAAGGGGACGGCCCCATGGAGTGGGGTAGCCCGGCACGGTCGGGTTCAATCCTCGAGAGGCTCGAGAGGGTGGATGTGCGTGCCGACGAAGTCGACGACATCGCCCAGGACCTCGTCCCGATTCGTCTCGTTGAAGACCTCGTGTCGTGCCCCGGGATAGGTCTTCGACGACGACCCGCGACCTGCCAGCGACGACCATCCGGTGGCGGTGCCGTCGAGGGGAACCAGCTGATCGTCCTCACCGTGCAGCCACAACACGGGCACGTCGTCGACGGCACCGGCGGCGGTGATCGTGTCGATGCAGGTCTTCAGCGCCTGCACGGTGGTGCGCTCGAACGGGCCGTGCCAGACGAGCGGGTCGGCCACATAGGCGCGACCCACCTCGGGATCGCGGGAGAGGGTGGACGGATCGATGGGGGTGTCGGGGATCTCCTCGGCCGCGAGCAGGGCGTCGACGGTGGCCCACCTGCCGAGGACCGGCCCGGACAGGACGACCGCGGTCAGCTCCGCTCCGTATCGCTGCGCGTACCGGGCGGCGATCATGCCGCCCATCGAGTGCCCGACGAGCACGACCGGCAGGTCGGGATGTTCGCGTCGCGCCGTGAGATCGAGCAGGCGGAAGTCGTCGACCACCTTCTCGAAGTCGTCGATCAGAACGCGTTCGCCGTCGCTGAGACCGTGACCGATGTGGTCCACCGCATAGACGGCGGCGCCGTCGGCGACCAGGCGCGCTGCCACGTATTCGTAGCGTCCGCAGTGCTCGCCGTAACCGTGGCACAGCAGCGCCACGTAGCGCGGGGTCTCGTCGACCCACTTGCGCGCTGCGAGGGCGCCGGCGTGTCCGTCGAGGGTGAAGGCGACAGCGTCGATCATCGGGTCTCCGATCGTTCCGGGTGATGGCGATGTCATCGTCCTCCGGCGCGGGGTCTTCCGAGTGGGAATCGTGAGTGCATCCGCGGAACCGGCCCACTACCGTCGATTGAAACGTGTTCCAGATTCGAACGAAGGAGACCTCATGTCACCGAGTCGGGACGCGATCCGCGCCACCGTCGAGAACTACGTGAAGTCCGTTGCCTCGGGCACCGTCGACGACGTCCTCGCCCTGTACGCACCGGGCGCGACCGTCGAGGATCCGGTCGGCACACCCGTCCGCGCGACCGAGGCCGAGATCCGCGAGTTCTACGGAGTGGTCGAACCACTCGCGCAGACCGGTGAGGTGATCACCCTCAAGATCGCGGAGAACAACGCCGCTTTCGTGTTCCGCCTGGTCACGCACCTGGGTGAGCAGGATCTGATCATGGAGGTCGTCGACGTGATGACCTTCGACGACGACGCGAGGATCACGAGCATGAGGGCGTTCTGGAGCCAGGAGGACATGCAGACCGTCCCCGCCTCCTGATGGGCAGCCGCATCGTCGAGGTCGATGGTTTCACGTGGAACATCGACGATCGGGGTGACGGGCCCGCGGTCGTCATGTGCCACGGATTCCCCGGCCTGGGGTACAGCTACCGGCACCAGTTCGCGCCGCTCGTCGACGCCGGATACCGTGCCGTCGCCCCGGACATGCCCGGTTACGGCCGCACCGACCGGCCCCGGGAGGTCGAGGAGTACACGAACGTCGCGGTCGCCGATCGCCTCGTCCGGCTGCTCGACGTCCTCGGCATCGACAGCGCGGTCGTCGTCGGTCACGACTTCGGTGCGCCCGTCGCCTGGACGACGGCGCTGCGACATCCGAATCGCGTCGCCGGTCTCGTCCTGCTCGCCGTGCCCTACTCGCCCGACCGGATGCCGGCGCGACCGAGCGAGATCTTCCGCGGTCTCGCCGACAAGCATTTCCTCCACCTCCACTACTTCCAGGAACCTGGGGTCGCGGAGGCGGAACTCGATCCCCGCCCGCGCGAATTCCTGCAGCGGTTGTTCTTCGCCCTCTCGGGCGGATACCGCTATCTCGACGTGTGGTCGCATCCGTCCGACGGACGCGGATACCTCGACGTGCTGCCCACCGCTCCCGACCTGCCGTGGGATTGGCTCGCCGACGACGAACTCGCCCACTACGCGGCCGAGTTCGCCCGCACCGGATTCGGCGGAGGTCTGTCCTGGTACCGCGCCTACGACGCCAACTGGGAGGCGTCGCGTCCCTACGAGGGTGCGAAAGTGCAGGTACCGACGCTGTTCGTGGCCGGAGACCGGGATCCCGTCGTCGCGATGTCGGGACCGTCGGCGCTCGAACGGATGCGTGCCTTCGTCCCCGATCTGCGCGGTGTCCACCTGCTCGAGGGCGCGGGGCATTTCGTGCAGATGGAACGTCGCGACGAGGTGAACGACCTCCTCCTGCGTTTCCTCTCCGGGATCCGGATACCGACGAGAACCGCCGAACAGCACTTTCACCGGCGATCATCGACCTAGCATGACGGCGTGGCCAGCGACACGGTTCGTGGATTCGGTCTGGCACTCGCCCTGACGGCACTGGCGGCGGGTGCCTGCTCGTCGGGCGGTTCGGTCGAGACGACGACGCCCGTGCAACTGCATGTCGCCACCGCGCAGGACGACCCGTGGACGCCGCGTCTCGTGCCGCCGCAGGTGCCGGTTGCGGTGCCGCCCCCACCTCCCGAAGTCGTCGAGGACGGCGGCGACCCGGTCACCGCGACCGCCGGGACCCCGGCCGTCCCCGGTGACCGGCCGGCCCTCTACGGGGGCAGTCTCGACCGGCCCCTGTGCGACCGCGAAGGACTCATCCTTCATCTGGAGGAGGACCCGGCCAAGGCCGAGGCGTGGCGCGGTGTCCTCGGCGTGCCCGACATCCGCGGGTACACCGACACCCTCACGGCGGTCCTGTTGCGCGCCGACACCCGGGTGACCATGCACGAGTACCGCGACGGTGCCGCGCGGCCCGTGCAGTCGCTGCTCGAGCGCGGCACGATCGTCCTGGTCGACGAACTCGGTGTTCCGCGCGTGCGGTGCGTGCGAGGTAATCCGCTGTCCGCGCCGGTGCTCACCGGCAACGACGAACTCGAGGGCCCGAAATGGCCCGGACTGAACGCCGAGCGGATGTTCGTCGTCCAGCCCGCCGCGACTGCCGTGCGGGAGTTGGAGGTCGTCGACATCACGACCGGTGCGATGGTCCCCGTGCCGGTCGGTGAGGCCCTGCCGAAGACCACGGCTCCGGCCGCACCGGAGACCACGGAGGAGTCCCGCCCCGAGACCGAGGCGCTGCAGGTACCCGTTCCCGCGCCGCGACGTGATCCGGTGCCGGAAGCCGCGGCACCGCCGCCGCCTCCTCCCCCGGAACCACCGCCACCGCCGCCACCCGCTCCGGAACCACCGCCACCGCCGCCGCCGGCTCCGGAACCCGCTCCGGCGCCGCCGCCGGCACCGGCACCGGCACCGGCACCGGCACCGGCACCGGCACCGGCACCGGCACCCCCGCCGGCGCCGCGTGCTCCCGCGCCGCCGCCTCCGCCTCCGCAGATCCAGATCCAGATCCCGGGCGCTCCCCCGGTGGTGATTCCCCTGCCGTTCTGAGCCGTCAGCCGTTCCGAGCCTTCAGCGAGGACGCAGAACGACCTCGGTGGGGTGGGCGTCGACCGGCGCCTCGACGACCTGCCGCACCGCGCGTGCCACCGTGCCGGGGCTGAGGAACTGCGACGGGTCGTACTCGCGACCCTCCGACGCGACGATTGCGCGTTGCATGTCGGTATCGATCCGGCCCGGGTGGATCGAGGTGACCCGCAGTGCGGGTTCCTCCTCGCGCAGCGCGTCGCCGAACGCCCGCAACGCGAACTTGCTCGCGGCATAGGCACCCCACCCGGGGCGAGCGCGCAACCCCGCCCCCGAATTGATGAGCACCACGTGCCCGTTCGCGGCCCGCAGGGCAGGCAGCAACACCTGCGTCAGGGCCACCACGGCGACGACGTTGGCCTCGAACGTCTCGCGCCACTGCCGGGGCTCGCTGTCGGCGATCGTGCCCAGTTCGGCGACGCCCGCATTGTGGACGAGCACGTCGAGCCGGTCGATGTCGGCGGCGGCCGCGGCGACGGCGTCGTGGTCGAGCAGGTCCACGGGCCACGGCGTGGCGTCGGGCAGTTCCTCGAGGATCGCATCGAGCGACTCGCGACGTCGGCCGCCGAGGAGCAGATCGTGGGTGGGAGCGAGTTCGTGGGCGATCGCGGCGCCGAGACCGCGACCCCCTCCGGTGACGAGAGCTGTGGGGCGCATGATCACGAGCCTAGGAAGCCGAGGGCGGGGCGGCCACCGCACCGTGCTCGAGACCGGCCAGGATCTCGGCGAGCCGGTCGTCCGGCGGGGTCGACACCGCCGGGTCGCGAGGGAACCGGAGTTCGAGGAACGCCTTGGGTCGTGACAGCACGTATTCGCGCGCCAGATTCCTCAGCCGCGTGCGCGGTCGCACGTCGTTCGCGGCGCGGACTCCGGCGATGTCGATTCCCGCCCGCCGGCACAACGCCACCGCGCGCGAAAGGTGGAAGGCCTGGGTCGTGATCAATGCATGCCGCACGCCGTAAGTGGCGACGGCGCGCCGGGCGGTGTCGTAGGTGTCCAGACCGTACGGGTCGGCGACGATCCGTTCCCGGTTGACACCCTGCTCGACGAGATACGCGATCATCGCCGCGATCTCGTCGCCCGAGGTTCCCGCCCCGTCGCCCGAGACGAGCACGGCCTGCACCCGTCCCCGTTCCATCAACGCGACGGCGACGTCGAGACGGCTGCGGAGCACCCGTATCGGACGGCCCTCGTGCACCCGCGCGCCCGGCACGATCACCACCGGGGCGGGTGGTGCGTCGTCCACCTCGTAGATGAGGCCCTTCGCCTCGGACGCCACGCGGGCGGAGACGAGTGTCAGCGCGGACACCGCACCGACGGCCAGTGCGGAGACCGCACCGAGGAGGGACGACGGCCGGACGGATTCGAGCATGCGTCCCAGATTACGGACGCCCGGCGGCCACAATGGAGGGGTGGACCCCGTCGACGCACTCCGCGAAGTCGCCTTCTGGCTCGAACGCGAACACGCCGACACCTACCGTGTGCAGGCCTATCGACGCGCGGCGGAGGTGCTCGCCGACGTGAGCGACCACAAGCGGGAGGTTCTGCGGAAGACCGACTCGTGGACCGATCTGCCCGGCATCGGGAAGAAGACCGCCACCGTCATCCGCGAGTCGTTCGACGGAGTGCCCGCCTATCTCGAGCAGTTGCGCGAGGAGGCCGAACCGATCGGACGAGGCGCCCGCGACCTGCTCGAGTCCCTGCGCGGCGACCTGCACACCCACTCGAACTGGTCCGACGGCGGCAGCCCGATCGACGAGATGCACCGCGTCGCGTCGATGATGATCGGGCACGAGTACTTCGCTCTCACCGACCACTCCCCCCGTCTGAAGGTTGCGAACGGTCTGACCGCGGAGCGGCTGCGCTCGCAACTCGGCGTCGTCGCGCAGATCAACGGGAACGCCGATGGTGCAAGGATTCTCACGGGTATCGAGGTCGACATCCTCGACGACGGATCGCTCGACCAGGACGAAGGGCTGCTCGCCGAACTCGACGTCGTCGTCGCGAGCGTGCACTCGAACCTGCGGGCCGACCGGTCGGTGATGACGAAACGCATGCTGCGTGCGGCGGCGAATCCCCACGTCGACGTCCTCGGGCACTGCACCGGCCGGCTCGTCGGCGGGGGTCGCGGAAGCCGTCCCGAATCGAAGTTCGACGCCGAGAAGGTCTTCGCCGCGTGTCGCGATCACGACACCGCCGTCGAGATCAACTGCCGGCCCGAACGCCGCGACCCGCCGTCGCGTCTCATCGATCTCGCACTCGGGATGGGTTGCCTGTTCTCCATCGACACCGATGCACATGCACCGGGACAACTCGATTGGCTCGGGTACGGTTGCGAACGTGCCGCCGAGCGGGGCGTCGAACCCGAACAGGTGATCAACACCTGGGAGGTCGACGACCTGCTGGCGTGGACCGACAGGTAGGGGATGCGCGTGGAACACGTCGACGTACTGATCGTGGGAGCCGGGCTGTCCGGCATCGATGCCGGTTACCGGCTGCAGACACAGTGCCCGGATTTGGGGTACGCCATCCTCGAGAGTCGCGACGCGATCGGCGGTACGTGGGATCTGTTCCGCTATCCCGGGATCCGGTCGGACAGCGACATGTACACGCTCGGATTCCCGTTCCGCCCGTGGCGGGGTGAGAAGTCCATCGCCGACGGCCCCGACATCCTGCAGTACATCCGCGACACCGCTGCAGAATTCGGCATCGACCGGCAGATCCGTTTCGGCCACAAGGTGATCGACGCATCCTGGTCGTCGGATGATGCCCGGTGGACGGTGCGTGCCTCGACCGGGCAGGGTACCGTCGAGATGTCCTGTTCCTTCCTCTATCTCTGCAGCGGCTACTACAGCTACGAGTCCGGATACCTCCCCGACATCCCCGGCCTGCAGGACTTCGCGGGTACGGTCGTACATCCGCAGTTCTGGCCCGAGGACCTCGATTACGAGGGGAAGAAGATCGTGGTGATCGGCAGCGGCGCCACGGCCGTCACTCTCGTGCCCGCGCTCGCGGAGAAGGCCGAACACGTGACGATGCTGCAACGCTCCCCCACCTACGTGATGTCGCTGCCGGCGCGCGACCCGATCGCGACGCGGATACGACGCCTGTTGCCCGACAAGGTGGCCCATCGCGCGGTGCGGACGAAGAACGTCGTGGTCAACCTCGGTTTCTACCAGTTCTGTCAGCGGTTCCCGTCGGCTGCGAAACGCGTGCTGCGCACTCTCACCGAACGTCGCCTGCGCGGCAGGATCCCGGTCGATCCCCACTTCTCACCGCGTTACGACCCGTGGGATCAGCGACTGTGCGTGGTCCCCGACTCCGATCTGTTCCGCACCCTGCGCGCCGGGAACGCCGAGATCGTCACCGACCGGATCGACACCGTCACCGAGAAGAGCGTCCGCCTCGAGTCCGGCCGCGAACTCGAGGCCGAGATCCTGATTCCCGCAACGGGTCTGCAACTGGTGCCCGCCGGGGGGATCGAGTTCGTCGTGGACGGGGAGAAGATCGACCTCTCCACCCGGTTCATCTACCGCGGGATGATGCTCGACGGCCTGCCCAATGCCGCGATGTGCCTCGGTTACACCAACGCGTCGTGGACCCTGCGCGCCGATCTCGCGTCCCTGTACGTGTGCCGGTTGCTGCGGTACATGCGCCGCAACGGCTACCGCTCGGCGGTGCCGAGGTATTCGGGCGACGGTCGCACCCGCCCGCTGCTCGGTCTCGACGCCGGCTACATCCACCGCGCGGAAGGTGCTCTGCCCAAGCAGGGTTCGCGCAGCCCATGGCTGATGCGGCAGAACTATCTCCTCGACCTGCCCACCATGCGGCTCGGGCGTGTCGACGAATCGATGCAGTTCACGCCCTGACGGTCAGCGCCGGCGCGCCGCCAGGTGGACGTCGGGAAAGCGATGGTCGGCGTCGGGACGGCCGACCGTCCGCCACACCTCGTCGAATCCGGCGTCGGACAAGGCCGCGGCGAGACGATCCGGGTGCCACCGCCAGGCCGGCGCCACCGCGTGGTCGAACTCGACCACCTCACCCGGCTCGTCGGTGGTCTGCCCCGCGACGAGCACCACGCCCCCGGGCGGGATCCTCTCCGCCCACCCGGCCAGGACCCTGGGGATCTCGAGCGGCGGAACGTGGATGAGGCTGAACCGCGCGATGATCGCGCTCGGAACCACACCGCGGAGATCGTCGGATGCGAGTCGCGCGTCGTCCCGCACGAATCGCAGGGCGGGGTGGGCGTCCCGCGCGATGCGCAGCATCTGCGTACTGGGATCGAGGCCGATCACGTCGAGTCCGCGTCCGGCGAGATCCGCGGCCACGTATCCGGGTCCGCAACCCACGTCCAGCACGACACCCTGCACCTGGCTCTGGCACACCATCTCGGCGAAGGCGGCGACGGTGTGGCGTTCGAGCGGCGTCAGGTACGGATCGGGGAACAGCTCGACGTACAGATCCGCGAGGACGTCGTATCCGGGCTGGGTCACCCCGGCATCGTACGACGGGCCGCGATGAGTTCGACCCCGTTCGCAGGTCCTATCCACGACGAGGCAGTCACCACAGGAGGGGATCCATGATCATCGTCGCAGGACATCTCACCGTCGACGCCGACAGGCGTGAGGCCTACCTGGCGACCTGCAGGGCCGCCGTCGAGGCGGCCCGCAGAGCGCCGGGCTGCCTCGACTTCGCCGTCACCGCCGACCTGATCGAACCCGATCGCGTCTGCATCTACGAACGGTGGGAGTCACGGGCACATCTCGACGACTTTCGCGGCAGCGGACCCGACGACGATCAGGCCCGGGAGATCCGGTCGATGGAGGTGTCCGAGTACCTCGTCCCGGACGTGCAGCCGACGAACGAGTAGTTCTCGTCGCGGATCCGGCCGGAGATCGACAGGATCTGCGCACGCGATCAGCGTTGCTCGAGCTGCTCGTCGGGATACCGTGCGAACCGGCCGGCGTCACGCTCGTGCACGGGACCGTCGCTGTCCCAGGGCCATCCGCCGAATCCGGTGCGTCGGTAGTCCTCGAACGCCTGCCGGACCCCGGCCTCGTCGTTGAGCACGAACGGGCCGTACGACACGACGGGTTCGCCGATCGGGCGACCCTGCAGCATCAGGATCTGCGTGCCCTCGTCGCCACCGGTGAGGTGTACCGGCACCGACGCGTCGACGACCACTCCGTGCCCGGACTCGATCGTCCGATCACCGATCCGCACGGGGGAACCGTTGTACACGTACAGGACCCGCTGCGTCTGCTCACCGCGTGCGGCCGGCAGTTCCCAGCGCGCACCGGACGACAGATCGATGTTCCAGATCGCGACGTCGGTGCCGGGTCGGGATGCCCACGAATTCGGCGGGGGCGGCGGCGGAGTCGCGCCGTCGAGCTCACCGGCGATGACGCGGATGGAGACGGTGCGTCCGTCCTCGTCCGCGACCGTCACGGTGGGGGTGTCCTCGTTCCACAGCATCGAGAAGTGCGGGTCGACGGTCTTCGACTCGGCGGGCAGGTTCAGCCAGATCTGGAACAGCTCGAGGGGATTGCCCGAATCCTTGTTCAGCAGAGGGAACATCTCGCTGTGGACGATGCCGTTTCCGGCGGTGAGCCACTGCGTGTCGCCCTCACCGAAACGCGCCGCCGCACCCACCGAATCGGAGTGGTCGACGAAACCCGAGCGCACGAAGGTCACCGTCTCGAAGCCGCGGTGCGGATGGCCGGGGAATCCCGGGACGGTGGTTCCGTGGTACATGCTCCAGCCCGCCGGGTTTCCGAAGTCCTGGCCGAGCGGGCGGCCGTCGAGCGACGCGTCGGGTCCGAGTTCGTCGTTGCCCGCCGGATACGCGTCGACATGGTGCGCGACGAACAGGAACGGATCGATGGTCTGCCAGGGCATACCGAGCCGGAAGACCTGGAGTACCGGAGTAGGGGCTGCTGACGTCATGACCCGTGCAACTCCGTGCCCGTGCTCTTTGTTCCGGGTGGTGTGGTGGCCTCGCTGTCGTCGAGCACACGCGCCCCGGCGGCGAACTTCTCCACCTGGTCACCCAGCCGGATCTGTGCCGGGACGGCACCGCCGAGCAGGTCGCGGGCCAGGGCCGGGGAGTCGCCGAGCGGCAGGTCGCTGCCGGCGATGACGACGTTGCCGTAACGACGTCCCTTGAGCATCGCGGGGTCGGCGATGATCACGGTGTGTTCGAAGACCTCACCGATCGTCGCGGCCTCGCGCTTCGCGACTGCCAGGTCGCGGAAATCGCCGCAATTGACGACGTAGACACCGCCGGGCGCGAGCACGCGCCGGGCGTGCTGCGTGAACTGGAGGGTCGTGAGTGCGACGGGAGTGCGGTTGTAGGCGAAGACATCCCGCACGATCACGTCGCGGCTCGCATCGGACAGTGAGGTGAGGACCTGCCGGGCCTCCCCCACCCGGATGCGCAGCAACGGGGCGCGGGGCAGGTCGAACCAGTGGCGGACGAGTTCGGCGAGGCGACCGTCGATCTCGACGACCACTTGCCGCGCGTCGGGATAGACCGCGGCGAAGTAACGCGCCATCGTGCACGCACCCCCGCCGAGATGCAGCACGCGCAGTCTCGAGTCGCGTTCGAACCTGCTCTCGACGAGCATCGCGATCCACCGCATGTACTCGAACTCGAGCAGGGCCGGGTCGCTCAGGTCGATGTGCGAGCTGGGCACCCCGTTGATCTCGAGCACCCAACCGTCGGCGAGATAACGGTCCTTGACGAGCTCGCACGTGCCCGTGTCGATGTCGTACAACCCTTCGACCGGGCCGCCGGGTGCACCGGTCTTCTCCTTGCGCGGCGACGATGCGGCGCGGCCACCTCGTTGCCTGCTCATACGACGAGCCTAGGGCATGTTTCAAAAGTGATCTTGAACCGGTTTTCTGCAGGAAGCGGTGTCGCAGTCAGGGAATGAGTGAGGCCTCCGGTATCTGGGTTTAGCGACCAAGCAAAACCTGGATATCTCGGAGACCTCGTGCCCAGCGTAGCGGTAGCGGGGCGAGCGGACCTCACCGACGCGCAGTGGGCGCGTCTGGCTCCGCTGCTGCCTCCCGTGTCGAAGATCGGCCGTCCACCGAAGTGGCCGAAACGCCAGCTCATCGACGGGATCCGCTGGCGCATCCGCGTCGGCGCCCCGTGGCGGGACGTCCCGGACCGCTACGGTCCCTGGCAAACCGTCTACGGGCTGTTCCGCCGCTGGCAACGTGACGGCACCTGGGCACACGTGCTGACCCGGTTGCAGACCATCGCCGACGCCGCCGACCAGATCGCCTGGGACGTCAGCGTCGACTCGACGATCATGCGGGCGCATCAGCACGCCGCCGGCGCCCGCCGCGAGGGCAGCGAGCAGGTCGAACCGCCCGGCGGTGTCGTGACCGAACCGGCCGACCACGCGTTGGGTCGCTCCCGGGGTGGATGGACGACGAAGCTGCATCTGGCGTGCGAACAGCATCGACGGCCGCTCGCTGCTACTGACAGCCGGTCAGCACGGGGACAGTCCGCAGTTCACCGCCGTGTTGGACGCGATCCGGGTACCGCGGTTCGGTGCCGGCCGGGCGCGCACGCGACCGGATCGGGTGCTGGCGGACAAGGCCTACAGCTCCCGGGCGAACCGGGACTACCTGCGTAAACGTGGGATCAGAGCCACCATTGCGATCCCGTCCGATCAGCTCGCCCACCGCCGCAACCGCGGCTCCGATGGTGGGCGACCACCGGTCTTCGACCGCACCGTCTACCGACAGCGGCATGCCGTCGAATGCGGCATCAACCAACTCAAGCAGTTCCGGGCGGTGGCCACCCGCTTCGACAAGCTCGCAGTGCGGTATCTGGCCACCGTCCAGATCGCCGCAATCAGTCAGTGGCTATGAGGCAGCGACCTTTTGAAACACGCCCTAGTACCGGCCCCTCCTTCGCCGCGGATCAGAGGTGGAGGTCCTCCTTGCGCATCATGGTGGTCGCAACGACGCTGATCACGGCCGTGAGGACGAGATAGCCGCAGGCGAGCCACGGACCGCCGGCCACGGCGATGAGCGCGGTGAGGATCATCGGGGTGATGCCCGACGCGTAGATGCCGGAGAACTGGTAGACGACCGACAGGCCCGTGTAGCGGATCTCCGCCGGGTACAGGCTCGCGTACAGCGTTCCCTGCGCGCCGTAGAACAGGGCGTGGACGACGCCGAACACGAGGATCATCGCCACGGCGAACCAGAACAGGTTGTTCGTGCCGAACAGGGCGAAGGTCGGGAACACCGCAATGCCGTAGGCGGCGATACCGACGGTGTAGACCTGCTTCGCGCCGAACCGGTCGACCAGGGTGCCCGAGACCGGGAGCAGCACGGCCATGACCAGCGCGGCGAGGGTGACGACGAGGAGCACCGGCACCTTCTCGAAGTCGAGGTCCTTGGTGGCGTAGGTGATGGCGAAGACGCCCCACGTGTTGAACGCCGCGCCCTCACCCCACCGCGACAACAGACCGAGAACGGTGCTGCGGCGCACGCCGGGCCGGAAGACGTCCACGAGCGGCGCGGACGACTTCTTCGCGAGTTCCTGCACCTCGCGGAAGGCCGGGGTCTCGTCGACCTTCAGGCGCACGACGAAACCGACGGCGACGAGGACGAGGCTGAGCAGGAACGCGATCCGCCAGCCGTACGACAGGAACTGCTGCTCGTCGAAGACCACCTGCAACGCTGCGAACACCGCGGTGCCCAACGCGAGACCGAGCGCGAGGCCCACCTGAGGGATACTGCCGAACAGACCACGCTTCTTCTCCGGACTGTGCTCGACGGCGAGCAGCACGGCCCCGGCCCATTCGCCGCCGAGCGCGAAGCCCTGCAGGATGCGCAGCAGGAGCAGCAGGATCGGTGCGACCACACCCACGTGCGCGTGGGTGGGCAGGACGCCCATCAGCGCGGTGGCGACGCCCATGATGAACATCGTCAGGGCGAGGGTCTTCTTGCGTCCGATCCGGTCGCCGATGTGGCCGAAGACGACACCGCCGATGGGGCGGACCACGAAGCCCACCGCGAAGGTCGCGAAGGCCAGCATCGTGCCGACGAACGAACTCTGGTCGGGGAAGAACAGCTGGTTGAACACCAGGCTGGCGGCCGTCGCGTAGAGGAAGAAGTCGTACCACTCCACCGTGGTGCCGAGCAGGCTCGCCGCGACCACGGTGCGTAGTCTCCTGCGACGATCGAGATCGGACTCGGGTGCGGAACTGGGCTGGGACAGCGTGGTCATGGACTCGATTCCCGGTGGTGGACAGCGTGCAACCCGGCGACGCTAACCACGTCCGACACATTCACGCACGGGTTCCGATCATGCTGATTGCAAATGTTTCCGGGCCCCCTCGACGGCTGTTCTCCTGGACATCACGATTGCCTGCCGTCGACTCGAGGACTTCGTCTTGTCTCTGCATATGCACTGGTTCCTGCCCACCTACGGCGACTCGCGAAACCTCATGGCAGGAGGCCACGGCAGCTCGATGTCGGGCGATCGTCCGGCGACGCTGCGGTATCTGAACCAGATCGCCGCCGCCGCGGAGTCGAGCGGCTTCGAATCGGTCCTCACCCCCACCGGCGCGTGGTGCGAGGACGCCTGGTTGACGACGGCGATGCTGATCGACACCACCGAGACCCTCAAGTTCCTCGTCGCGCTGCGCCCCGGGCTGATCAGCCCGACGCTGGCCGCGCAGATGGCCGCGACCTTCCAGTGGCAGTCGCAGGGACGCCTGCTGCTCAACGTCGTGACCGGCGGTGAGGACCATGAACAGCGAACCTTCGGTGACTTCCTCGACAAGAACCAGCGCTACGCGCGCTGCGGCGAGTACCTCGACGTGATCAAGCGCCTGTGGGCGGGCAACGGCCCGGTCGACTTCAAGGGCGAGTACATCCAGGTCGAGAACGCCCAGCTCCAGCGCATCCCCGATCCGGTGCCGCCGCTCTTCTTCGGCGGGTCCTCCCCCGCTGCCGGCACCGTCGCGTCGCAGTTCTGCGACACCTACCTCACGTGGGGTGAGCCGCCGGCCGCCGTCGCCGACAAGATCGCGTGGATCCGCGGACTCGCCGACATCCAGGGACGCACCCTCGACTACGGCATCCGCCTGCACGTCATCAGCCGCGACACTTCCGAGGAGGCGTGGGCCGAGGCCGATCGCCTGCTCTCCGCGCTCGATCCCGCGACGATCGAGAAGGCCCAGCAGAGCCTGGCCCGCTCCGGTTCCGAGGGCCAGCGCCGCATGGTCGAGTTGCACGGCGGCGGTAGCGCCTACGCCGCGAGCAAGGACGCCCGCAGCCTCGAGGTCTCGCCCAACCTGTGGGCGGGCGTCGGACTCGTCCGCGGTGGCGCGGGCACTGCGCTCGTGGGTTCCCACGAGGAGGTCGCCGACCGCATCGCCGAGTACGCCGAGATCGGTCTCGACCACTTCGTGCTGTCGGGCTACCCGCATCTCGAGGAGGCCTACCGCTTCGGTGAGGGCGTCCGCCCGATCCTCGAGCGTCGCGGCCTGCTCGCGCCGGCCTCCGTCCGCTCGGGCGACCTGTCGGGTTCGACGGCCTTCCTGCCCGCGGCTCACTGACGCTCCCCTGACAATTCGATACAGCACAGCTCGACACAGCGCCGGCACGAAATGTGTCGGCGCTGTTACAGCTGCGGCCCTCGTCGTGCGGATCCGTCCGCAGGACAGAGAATGGGGCCATGCCGGACCGAGGATTCACGCCGACACAGCTCGCCGCGCGCGCGGCGTACCTGTTGCGTGGGAACGACCTGGGCACCATGACGAGTGCCGCTCCCAAGCTTTATCCACACATGTGGAGTTGGGATGCGGCGTTCGTCGCCGTGGGGCTCGCGCCGCTGAGCGTCGAACGGGCGGTGGTCGAACTCGACACCCTGCTCTCGGCGCAGTGGAAGAACGGGATGATCCCGCACATCGTCTTCGCCAACGGTGTCGACGGCTACTTTCCCGGCCCGGCACGCTGGGCGGTGTCCGAACTGGCCGCGCACGCACCGGCCCAGGTGCAGACCTCGGGCATCACGCAGCCCCCCGTGCACGCCATCGCCGTGCAGCGCATCCTCGAGCATTCACGGCGGCACGGTCGTTCGACACGTGCTGTCGCCGAGGAGTTCCTGGATCGCCGGTGGGCGGATCTGGTGCGCTGGCACCGCTGGCTCGCCCACGCGCGCGATCTCGACGGTAACGGCCGCATCGCGCTGTACCACGGGTGGGAGTCGGGGATGGACAACTCCCCGCGCTGGGATGCGGCGTACGCCAACGTCGTCGCCGGTCCGGTGCCACCCTTCCATCGTGAGGATCTCGAGCACGTCGCCGACGCCACCCAGCGGCCCAGCGATCGTGAATACGCGCGCTATCTGTGGCTGCTCGAGGAGATGAAGACGGCGCGTTACGAGGACGACGTGCTCGCGAAGGCCATGAGCTTCGCCGTGGAGGACGTCTTCGTCAGTGCGGTGTTCTCGCTCTCGTGCGAGGTGCTCGCGACCATCGGTGAGGAACATTCCCGGCCCAATGCGGATGTGCGTGAGCTGTATTCGTGGTCCGAGCGGTTCCGGAAGGGCGTGATCGCCACGACCGATCCGCGCACGGGCGCGGCGAAGGATTTCGATCTGCGCAGCGGGAAGTGGGTCGCCACCGACACCCTCGCGATGTTCGCGCCGTTGCTGTGCGGCGGTCTCGACCGGCAGGCCGAGCGCGCCTTGCTGCGCACCTTCGAAGGACCGAAGTTCTGCGGGCACCCGGATCTCCGCTATGCGGTACCGCCGTCGACCTCCCCCGTCTCGGGCGACTTCCGTCCCCGTGAGTACTGGCGCGGGCCGGTGTGGCCCGTGATGACGTGGCTGTTCTCGTGGGCGTTCGCGCGCCGCGGCTGGGCGGAACGCGCGAACGTGCTTCGCGCGGAAGGGCTCCGGCAGGCGAGTGACGGCACCTTCGCCGAGTACTACGAGCCGTTCACCGGCGACCCGCTCGGCAGTATGCAGCAGTCGTGGACCGCCGCAGCGGTATTGGACTGGCTCGGATGAACCGTGCGTGGTCCCGGTAGCGAGCGCCACCGGAACCACGCACGAGGTGTCAGACCCCGATGCGTCCGCCGTCCGACTTCCATGCGGCGACCACGGCGGGACGCGGCTGGGAGTCACCTCCGTCGGGCCAGTGCGAGGCCGGCGACGCCCACGACGCGTCGTCCGTCTCCCCGGGATGCTGCACGCACACCACGACCCGCCCGTCCTGCACGATCGGGCCGCACGTCTCGGCACCGATCGGCACGGTGAGGAACTGCTTCGTCTCACCGCGGCGCGGTCCGTCGAGGACGACGCTGAACAGCCCGTCGTTGGAACCGAGTGCGTTGCCGTCGGTCGAGATCCACAGGTTGCCGTACGAATCGAAGGCCAGGTTGTCGGGGCACGAGATCGGGCTGACCTGCGACTTGTCGAAGCCGCCGAAGTAGGTGTCGGCCTCGTTCGGATCCCCGCACACGAGCAGCAGCGTCCACGTGAAGGACGTACCCGCGTGGTCGTCGTCGATCTCGAGGACCTGACCGTTCTTGTTGTTCTCGCGCGGATTCGCCTCGTCGGCCGGCGCGGCACCGTCGACGCCGCGCTTGGTGTTGTTGGTGAGTGCGACATAGACCTTGCCGGTCACCGGATTCGGTTCGAAGTCCTCGGGACGATCCATCTTCGTCGCGCCCACCCTGTCGCCCGCGAGCCGGGTGAACACCGCGACCTCCTCGGCGCTCATGCCGTCGACCAGCGACTCGGCGCTGCCGTCCTCGTTCGCGCGCAGCAGCGGGATCCACTCGCCACTGCCTCGGAACTCGTCGGCCTCGGGAAGCCTTCCGGAGCCGTCGATCTCGTCCGGATGGTCGCCGCTGAGCTTCGCGACGTACAGTGTTCCCGCATCGAGCAGGGTCATGTTGTGCCGCATCGCCGCTCGTGAGTTCCCGGGCTGCATCTTCCGCGACGAGACGAACTTGTACATGTAGTCGAAGCGTTCGTCATCGCCGCTGTAGGACACGACGGTGCCGTCGCCGGTGATGTGGACGGTGGCCGCTTCGTGCTTGAACCGCCCCAGCGCGGTGTGCTTGACGGGCACCGAGTTCGGATCCCACGGATCGATCTCGACGATCCATCCGAACCGGTTGACCTCGTTGGGTTCCGCGGCGATGTCGAATCGGTTGTCGAACCGTTCCCACTTCCGTTCGGTGTCCGCGCCCTCGAGTCCGTACCGGGCGAGACGCTCGGCGACGACCGGGTCGGTCACACTCTCGGCGTTGGCGAAGTACTGGTCGAAATTCTCCTCGCCCGACAGCACGGTGCCCCACGGGGTGAGCCCGCCGGCGCAGTTGTTGAACGTTCCCGCGACCCGCGTGCCCGTCGGGTCGGCCGTGGTCTTCAGCAGGTCGCTGCCCGCGGCCGGGCCGGCGAGGAGGAGCTCGGTGGTTCCGGTGATACGACGGTTGTACTCGCCGAATTCCGGTGTCAGTCGGCCGGTCCCGGGTTCGCCCTTCACCTGGACGACCGACAGTCCGTGGCCGGCGATGCCGATGCGCACCTGTTCCTCGGTGGGGTCGTCCGGGTCGTAGTCGGCGAACATGAAGGGTTCGGTGGTGTATTCGTGATTGACGACGAGCAGGTAGGTGTCGGGTCGGCCGTCCACCGGGAGCAGACCGGCGAAGTCGTTGTTGAACCCGAACTGCTTCTCCTGCGCGGTCGCCGTCTGGTTGCCGATGTCGAAGGCCGGTGCATCGGGCAGTACCGGATCGCCCCAGCGGATGACGACGTCGTTCTCGTATCCCTCCGGAACCGTCACCGCGTCATCGGTGTTCGGTGCGACCGCCGTGAAGTTCGTGCCGTCGGGCACCGGACCGAGATCACCGGCCGCCGCGGTGTCACTGCCGGCGGCCGCGGCGGAATCGTCAGCACAGGCCGTCAGGACGCCACCGGCGCCGACGGCGAGTACGGCCGAGGCACCGCCCCGCAGGACCCCGCGACGCGAGACGGCAGCGCGCACGATGTCGCCGAAATATTCACCGCGGGAGGTGTTCGGGACGGCATGCGAACAGGCGTCCCCGCACTTGTACTTGCACGTGATGTTCGAGCGCGACGATATGCCGTCGTGCGTGACGAACAGGGGCAGGACTCTACGGGCCACAACGATCTCCTCGGAATCGGTTCGACGCCGGAACCGTAGGAGCGTCAGGCGAGTCGGACGGAACGAGAAGGTGAACACCCGATGAGCATTCGGCTGCCGTGAGACGGCGGTCACAGAACGGATCGAGGTCAGCCCGGGGCGATGCGGTCGAGATCCACGATCGGCCGGACACCGGGACGGTCGAGATCGGAGAACTCCTCGTCCCGCGACTGCTCGTCCTCGCCCTCGCCGGGCCTGCCGTCGACGAACGGCACCACCCGGTTCGTGATCGCCGTGTTGTATTCGGCGGGAGCCTGGATGGGATTGGCGTGGCCGGTGCGGTCGAGCTTCGACACCAGTAGCGTGCCGTCGACACCGCCGGACTGGTCGATCAGGATCCGGTGACTGTACTCGACGTCGACGACGTTGTCGAACAGTGTGTTCCGTGGCCGGAGGAACACCACGGCGGGACGGATCTTGTCGTCGCGTTCGTCGGCGAGCGCCCGCAGGTTGTCGATTGCACCGGATGCGACGATCGCCCGGAACTGCGATTCGATCAATCCGTTGCTTGCGGCGTCGGTCGAGAAGATCTTGTCGTTGAGCACCTCGACCGCGACGTCGCGCAACTCTTCGGTGTCGATGCGCCGGTACCACCGCTCCGAGGGGAGCACGAAACGGTCCATGCGGGCGACGACCTCGACGAGCATCCGCATGCTGCGGCTCTCCCGAGCGCCGGGCAGCCAGCCGATCCAGCGCAACAGGTCCTCACCGGCGCTGCGCGCGTCGGCCCGCACGGCGTGCAGATCGAGCGGCGTGCAGTCGAGGATCACGCCGGTCACCTCGAGATCGGTGTCCTGGTACAGATGCTGGGCGACCTCGAGGGCGATGATGCCGCCCATGCTGTGCCCGGTGAGCACGACGTTCTCGATTCCCGACCACGCCGCACGTTCGTGGATCAGGCGGCTGACGACGGCGGTGTCGAGACCGCTGTTGTCGTACTCGACCGCCCATACCTGCCCGAGTTCGCTCAGTGCGGGCAGTGCCGCGGCGGTCTCGGTCGCGTCGAGGTTGCCCAGACCCACCAGGTCGACGACCGCCGTGTCGCGGTCTTCCCGCGACGCCGCGTCGTGGATCGGATGGATCTGCGGCTGGGTGAGGGCGAGTCGCTCACGGACCGGCGCGACGTCCCACGCCCAGTACTGCGTGAACAGGGCGACGAGTGGGAGCGCCGCGACGGCCGTCCGTGCGAGGGCTCGTCGGAGCCGGCCGAACCGCACCCAGTGATGACCGGTGCGGGTGTCGCGGAGACGTCGCCGCCGACGGCCGTCGTCCCAGTCGTCGGCGGTGCAGGGCGGTAGCCAAGGTGCGTTCGACATGCACCACCGATGCTACCGACGTGCTGTGCTCAGCTCAGGCCCGTCAGTGGGGGTGCGGAGTTGTCGTCGCGCCACGCGATGGCTTCCCGCAGTTCGGTGAGGTCGTAGTCGGGACCGCCGACACCCACCGTGAACTGCGTGATCCCCAGTTCGACGTAGGACGGGGCCGCCTCGGCGCCGGGCCAGGAGGTGGACCGCTCGATGTCCTCGGGGCGACGACCGGCCTCGGCGCAGCGCTGCGCGAGGATCTCGGACTTCTCGGCGTGGGTCTCCATCTCGCCGAAACTGTGCCAGATGTCGGCGTACTTCGCGACCATCGGCAGCGTCTTCTTCGGGCCGCCGCCACCGATGAGGATGGGTATGTGCCGGGTGGGCTGCGGGTTCAGCTTGCCGAGACGGTTCACGATGCGGGGCATGTACTCGGCGAGCAGGTCGAGGCGGGAACCCTTGGTGCCGAATTCGTAGCCGTACTCGTCGTAGTCCCGTTCGAACCAGCCCGAGCCGATGCCGAGGATGAGGCGGCCGCCGCTGATGTGGTCGACGGTGCGGGCCATATCGGCGAGCAGGTCGGGATTGCGGTAGCCGCCGCCGGTGACCAGTGCGCCGATCTCCACACGCTCGGTCTGCTCCGCCCAGGCGCCGAGCATCGTCCAGCACTCGAAGTGGGCGCCGTCGGGGTCGCCGTAGAGCGGGTAGAAGTGGTCCCAGTTGAACACGATGTCGGCGCCTGCGTCCTCGGCGCGGAGCACGGTGTCGCGGATGACGCCGTAGTCGGGTTGCTGCTGGGGCTGTAGTTGGAGTCCGATGCGAATGGGGCGCGTCATGGAGTCCACGTTAAGGCAACATCTCGTATCGTCGCCCGAGTTCCCGCAGGAAGGACTCGAGAACGAGGTCGAAGCTCTCGGCGTCGATCTCGGCCGCGTACTCGCGGAGCCGATGCGCCTGCGACAGATGCGGATACCGCTCGTTGTAGGTGTCGATGTGATCGTCGAATCCGCCCGCGAACGAGGTGATCGCGGAACCGATGACGATGTACTTGATCGAGGCGCCGATCATCGTCGCGAAGCGGGGCGGCCAGCCGGCGCGGGTGAGGCCGCCATGGATGGCATCGGACGCCTGGAGGGAGACGGGCCGGGTGCCGGGGCTCGACGCGAGGAAGGGAACCATGTTCGGGTGTGCGGC
This sequence comes from Rhodococcus rhodochrous, assembly GCF_900187265.1. NCBI lineage: Bacteria > Bacillati > Actinomycetota > Actinomycetes > Mycobacteriales > Nocardiaceae > Rhodococcus > Rhodococcus rhodochrous. Next base: position 5,226,929 of record NZ_LT906450.1, on the reverse strand, counting down.
GAGCGCGTCGCGGTAGGTGCGGGCCCAGCGTCGGAGCGCTTCCTGCCAGTCGTTCTCGGCGAACCCGCTGACGTCGACCGATTCGCCGATGGCGTCGGCGATGTCGTCGAGCAGTTCTTCCTTGGTGGCGTAGTGGCTGTACAGCGACGGGGCGCGAACACCCAGTTCGGCGGCGATCCGACGCATCGATACGGCGTCGAGGCCGTGCTCGTCGACGAGTCGTAGCGTGACGTCGCGGATGAGTTCACGGCTGAGCAGCGGCGTGCGCGGACGCGCCATCCGTCGTCCTCCTTCCGGCCCGGCCTGGACGAGCTAACAATGTAAGGTTAGTTTGGAATCGCGAGAAGCGCTACGGCGCCGGCATCCCTGGAAGGCCCCTCCATGAACCTGAAGCTCACCGAGGAGGAGCGTGCGTTCCGCGACGAACTGCGCACCTTCTTCACCACCGAGATCCCTGCCGAAGTGCGTGCGAAGACCGCCTCCGGCACCCCGCTGGGCAAGGACGACTACGTCGCCGTTCAGCGCATCCTGCATTCGCGCGGCCTCGCCGTTCCCAACTGGCCCGTCGAATGGGGCGGTCAGGACTGGACGCCGATGCAGCGCAACATCTGGCTCAGCGAGTTGCAGCTCGCCTCGGTGCCCGACCCGCTGCCGTTCAACGCATCCATGATCGGTCCGGTCATCGCGCAGTTCGGCTCGCAGGAGATGAAGGAACGCTTCCTCCCCGCCACCGCCAACCTCGACATCTGGTGGTGCCAGGGCTTCTCCGAGCCCGAGGCCGGCTCCGACCTCGCGTCCCTCAAGACCCGCGCCGTCCGCGACGGTGACGACTACATCGTCAACGGGCAGAAGACGTGGACGACGCTCGCGCAGCACGCCGACTGGATCTTCTGCCTCGTCCGCACCGATCCGAACGCGAAGAAGCAGGCCGGCATCTCGATGCTGCTCTTCCCGATGGACACCCCGGGCGTCACCCGCCGTCCGATCAAGCTGATCGACGGTGGCTACGAGGTCAACGAGGTCTTCTTCGAGGACGTGCGCGTTCCCGCCGAGAACCTCGTCGGCGAGGAGAACACCGGCTGGACGCAGGCGAAGTTCCTGCTCGGCAACGAGCGCACCGGCATCGCCCGGGTCGGCGCCACCAAGGTCAAGCTCGCGCGGGCGAAGTCCCTCGCGGCCGAGACCCGCTACGGCAGCGGCTCGCTGCTCGACGACCCGATCTTCGCGGCACGCCTGGCCGAACTCGAGAACGAGCTGCTCGCTCTCGAGCTCACCCAGCTGCGCGTCGTCGCCGGCTCGGCCGACGGCAAGCCCAACCCGGCATCGTCGCTGCTCAAGATGCGCGGCTCCGAGCTCCAGCAGGCCGCGACCGAACTGCTCGTCGACATCGCCGGCCCCGATTCGCTGCCCGCCGGCGAGGCCGACATCGACTCGCCCGACTGGGCGCGGCTGACGATGCCGACCTACCTCAACAACCGCAAGGTCACCATCTACGGCGGGTCGAACGAGGTTCAGCGTTCGATCATCGCTTCCTCGATTCTCGGACTGTGAGGCCCCGGACATGAATTTCGAACTCGACACCGAACAGGACATGCTCCGCGCGACCGTCCGCGACCTCCTCTCGGGTGCGTACGACGTCGAGTCGCGCAACCGGGTGGCCGAAGGTGACCTGGGCTGGAACCGCGACGTGTGGAAGCAGCTCGCCGAACTCGGCGTCCTCGGCCTGCCCTTCGCGGAGGAGCACGGCGGCATGGGAGCCGGACCGGTGGAGGTCATGGCCGTCATGACCGAGATCGGCCGCGCCCTCGCACCCGAGCCCGTGCTCGACTGCGTCTACCTGCCCGGCCGGCTCGTCGCCGACGTCGGCACCGACGCGCAGCGCTCCGACATCCTGCCGCGACTGTCCGAGGGCACCGTGCTCCTCGCGTTCGCGCACGACGAGCCGGGCAGCCGCTGGCCGCACACCGAGGTGGCCACCACCGCGGCGCGCGACGGCGACTCCTGGACCGTCTCCGGTCGCAAGAACCCTGTGCTGCACGGTGATTGCGCCGACACCTTCATCGTCTCGGCGAAGCTCCCGGAGGGTGGCGTCGGACTGTTCGTCGTCGACGCATCGGCCGACGGTCTGGCCCGCACTCCGTACCGCACCCACGACGAGCGTCGCGGCGCGCAGCTCGTGCTCGACGACGTCGCGGCCACTCCGCTCGGTGAGGCGGCCGACGCGTCCGCAGCCATCACTGCTGCGCAGGTGCATGCGCAGGCGGCACTGTGTGCCGAGGCGGTCGGTGCCCTCGACTCCTCGGTGCAGCTGACGACGAGCTACCTCAAGCAGCGCAAGCAGTTCGGTGTGCCGCTGTCGATGTTCCAGGCGCTCACCCACCGTGCGGCCGACATGTACGTGCTGTACGAGTTGGCGTCGAGCATGAGCCTGTACGCGACCATGGCCCTCTCCGACGGCATCGTCGACCCGACCATCGCGTCGCGCGCCAAGCTGCAGGTCGGCCGGTCCGCTCGGAAGATCGGCCAGGAGTCCGTGCAGATGCACGGCGGCATCGGGGTCACGGCCGAGCACTCCATCGGCCACTACCTGAGCCGCCTGACCGCGATCGAGCACACCCTCGGCACCATGGACGATCACCTGCGGGTGCTCGCCGGTGGTGTGAAGGACTACGAGCTCGTGGAGATCGCCGGAATGTGACCGATCGGGCTCACTCCCGGGGCAGCAGTGTCCCCAGCGGACCGAGATCGATGTTGAGATCCTCGGGGGTGAGCCCGAAATGGTCGCGCAGCTCGGCCATGCGCTGCTCGAGCAGCATCAGTGTCGTGCCGAGACGTTCGATCTGCTCGTCGCTGAGATCCCCTGCATCCATGCGGTGCAGGGCCTGACGCTCCATCAGTTGCCGGAGCAGTTCGACGAGCGTGAGCACCAGCGTCACCAGACCCCGCTCCACGGATTCGGGATCGGCGTCGATACGCGACGGGAAGTTCACCGGTTCGCTCACGAATCCTCCCGGGCCCCACGGGGAACGGGGACGTCGACCCCGGGCAGCGACAGGGTACTGATCGACGAGATCAACGCGCGCAACGAGATCCGCACCAGATCGATCTCCGCGATCGACAACGTGATGTCGCCGGTGATGACCACACCACCGGACAGCACCCGGTCCAGCAGATCGATCAGAGCGATCCGCCGCTCCTCGTCCACTGATCCGTCGGCGTATCTCACGGCGAGATCCGTTCTGCTCCGGCGAACGAGTAGGGCGGCCACGGGCCGCTCGTCTCGAGCCTGATGCCCGTATACATGGACGCGAGTTCCTCGACCTCGGAACGGAATTCGTCCGTCCTGTCGTCGTCGACGAGATACGTCCCGTTGAGCAGCATCCACTCGTGGCTGCCGCTCAGTGCCGGATCGGTCGGTGCACCCCGGCGACCCGCGGCCGACACCCGCAGCAGCCGCTCGTGGATCTCGGCGGCACGTGCGGCTGCGTCGCGTTCGACGCTCTCCTGCGCCGCCAGTTGTGCGCGGCGGCGCAACAGATAGGCCGTGCCCGTGCCGGAACCCGCCCCCTCCGTCTGCGCTTCGGCGACAGCGGCGGTCAGTGCCTTGCGATCGGCGAACGCCTTGACCCCCATTCGGTACGACCCGTCACGAGGGCGAGCGCCGACGAGAACTGCTCCCGGTGCTCGGTGAGCAGGGCACGGACCCGTTCGTCGTCGAGACAGACGGTCGCGAGTCGCAGGGGTACCACGGAGACGTGACGTGCCACTCCGGCGACTACCGAATCATGGGCGCGGGCCACTCTCTCCAACCAGTCCAGATCCTCGAGATTGCGTGCCAGTGCAGCCTCGCCGAAATCGTCCAGGGGCACCGTTCCGACGACGGCGGTCAGCCCGCCCTCCTGCACGGTGCGGACCTGCTCGCCGGCGACACCGGAGGTGCCCTCGGTCTCGTGGCCGACGAGCGTCCCGTCGGTCACGGCGTACATCCAGATCCCGGTCGTGTCAGTCACGGTCCTCCTCGTCCACGATCTCCGCCGGTTCCGGCTCCAACTCCTCCGCTCGGGCCTCGAGTGCGGCCAACCGCTCGCGCAGACGCCGGTTCTCCAACTCGAGTTCCGCGCGGCTCGAATCGACCTCGGGTGCCCGGGCCTTGCTCGTCAACCACGGATCGCTCTCCCACCAGTCGATCCCGACGGCCTTGGCGGTCTCGAGCGACGCGATGACGAGACGGAGCTTGATCGTGAGCAGTTCGATGTCGAGCAGATTCACCTGGATGTCGCCGGCGATGACCAATCCCTTGTCGAGGACACGCTCGAGGATGTCGCCGAGATTGGTCGACCGGCCCCCGCCCCCGTAGGGCTGCGGCGACGACGTGCCGCCTCCACCGCCCCCGATCACCGTCATGATCCGGTCCTCGCACCGATATCGCTGCTACCGCGTCCGTAACGCCGGGTCCTCCTGTACGCGAGCAGATTTCCGTCCAGATCGATCTCCACCTCGTAGAGCGCAAGCATGTCGGCCGACGACGGGATCCGCCTGTCCTCCACGACCTCCACCTCGACGACCCAACCGTCCTCGGTGGGTTCGACGGAGGTCACCCCCTGAGCCTCCTTCGAGGTCAGTTCCTTCAGATGTGTGAGGGCCGCCGATGCGGCCTCGGCCGCCGAGATCGCGGGCGGGCCGGTGTCCTGCGCCACGGGATCACTCCTTTCCCTCGGCGGGGCCGGATCCGCCCCGGGAGATCATCCGGTTCAGCACGGCCTGCTGCGCCTCGTCCTTCTCCTCGGGCGTCAGCTCACCCGCCTCCGCCGCTTCCTCGATCTCCTCGAGTTCGCGCCGCACGTTGGCGGGGTCGTGCAGTTGCTGTTCGACCTGCTCCTGGATGACCTCTCCGAGCCACATCACTCCCTTGACGGGAGCGAGGGGCAGCGTGAGCAGGGAGGTCAGCAGACCCATCGTCAACCTCCTTCACCGGGATCGGATTTCGCCACGAAGTCGTAGGCCGCCATCGGACCGAGCAACGAGAACTCGACCCTGTTCTCCCACTCCCGGCCCAGTTCCTGCAGAGCCTGTTCGAGGTCGTCCTGCCGCTCGAGTTCGACGAGGACGGCGATGTGCACGGCGTCCTGCTCGTGCGTGGGCTGCCGCTCGTTGACCATCGGTTCGAGCGACGACAGGGCCTCGACCGTGCGACGGGTGTCCTCGGCGCGCTTGGCCTCGATCGTCGCATTGATGATCTCTCCGAGCGCCATCCGCGCATCGCGGGTCGCATCCTCGGACTGCCCGCGGAGCTGTTCCCGCAACTGCGCCGCCTCGGAGTTCTCCTCGAGGATCTCCTGCAGGATCGTCTTCTCGACGTAGCGCCCCTTCACGACGTACTGTGCGAGACCTTCGAGTTGGTCGAGGGCCGAGGCGAGTTCGTCCTCGTTCCCCTCGAGCAGTTCCGCGGCCACCGCATCCCGATCGGTGAGGACCGCCCCGAATCTCAACGGGAGCACGGGGGCGACCGTCACGGTCCCGTCGAGCAACTCGGCGTGCGCCTTGAGATCGTCCGGTGTGCCGAGGGCGCGATCGGTGGGGATCTCGCTCACCAGTGCGGCGACGCGACCGGATCTGACCACCGACACCTCGGCCGGCGGATTACCCACCCCTTCCGCATGATCCTCCGGCTCCACATCCGACGGGACGATCCCGTAGACGTAGACCGCAGTGGTCGTGGCGGTTTCGTCGTTGTCGCCCTGCTCGGGCCGTTCGGTCTGTCCGGTCGACATCAGTCCTCACCCCTGCGAGATCGTCGAGCGGGCTCGCGCTGCTCCTGGACGTCCCCGAGGAACTCGCTGACCTTCTCCCCCGCAGCCTCGAGTGCTCCCTTCGTCTTGTGTTTGGAACCGCCCGAAGTGATGTCGCCGACGAGATCCGGAAGACCCTTCGGCTCGTTGTCGGAGATCTCGAGCCGGTTCACCGCCTCCGCGAAACGCAGGTAGGTGTCGACACTGGCCACGACGACGCGGGCGTCGATGGTGAGCAGTTCGATACCGACGAGCGAGACACGCACGAACGCGTCGATGACGAGGCCCTTGTCGAGGATCGTGTCGATGACGTCGGCGAGGCCGGACGAATTGGGACGGGCCATACCGCCCCCGCCGCCTCCACCGCCGCCGCCCCCTGCAGGTTGGATGGTCATGACCGGGATCCTCTCGAGCGGGCCGAGCGCGTACCGGTGGCCTTCGTCGCGCGGGTCCGCTTCGCGGGCGCGCGTTTCCGAGGCGGTTCGGGCTCGTCCTCTTCGTCGTCGGGTTCTTCGCCGGAGGTCTCGTCCTCCTCGGTCTCGTCCTCCTCTTCGGGATACTCGTCCTCGAGATCCTCCTCGTCCTCGGGCGACTCCTCGTCGCTTGCGTCTTCGGGCGACTCCTCCTCGTACTCGTCCTCGGACGGTTCACCCTCCTCGAAATCCTCGTCCTCGTCGCGGATCTCGTCCTCGTCGCCGGAGGTGTCGGTCACCCCCTCCTCGCCGTTCTCGCGGGCGTCCTCCTGTTCGCGCTCCTCTTCCTCCTGACGCGCGGTCTCGTCGTCCTTGACGACCTCGCTCTCGCGGATCTCGCCATGCCAGCCGACGATGTCATCGGGATGCAGGATGGCCTCGGTCATGGCGTAGCGCCGGAAGTGCTTCAGCTCCAGGCGTGACCGGCGCCCGACCGCCCGCCACAGATTCGCGGTGCGCTCGAACAGACCCCGGGGGTGGTACTCGAGGACCATGAGGATCCGGGTGAGATCGGGTGTGAGTTCGTGGAAGGTCACCGCACCGTCGATGTAGCCCTTGCCGCCCTTGGAACGCCACACGATCCGTTCGAACGGCACCTGTTCGAGGATCGTGGACTCCCAGTTCCGGCGCGACCAGAACACCTTGCCGGTCCAGTGGAGCTTCTCGTCCTCGACCTGTTCGACCTGCTCGACCTTCTTCATGAACTTCGGCCAGTCGGCAAACTGGGTCCACAGGTCGTAGGCGAGGTCGATCGGCACGCCCACGTCGATGCTCTCGACGATGTTGGTGAGCTTGAGCTTCTTACCGCCCCCACCCTTGCCTCCACCACCACCGGTGACGGACTCCTTGACGTCCTGGAACTTGTCCTTCGCGGTGTTCTTCAGGTTCTCGAATCCCGAACTTGCCGCCGCCTTCAACGGCGACTCGCCCTGAGCGAGCTTGTCGACACCGGTGAGCGCACTGGCCAGGTTCCCGCCCTTGCCCTCGGAGTAATCCTGTAATCGTCCCGCCGTGCCGGTGACCCTGTCGGACAGGCTCGACAACGCGTTCTGGGCGACCGTCCCCGCGAGGCCCTGCAACGACTGCTGCAGTCCACCGGTCAGTCCGCCCGTGGCCTTCCCCGCCGTGTCCGTGGCGGTGCGACCGGCCTCACCGGCGGTATCGGTAGCGGTCTTCCCGGCCTTGCCCACCGCGTCGGTGACTCCGCCCGCGACGCCCTTCGACCTGGCCATCGTCCTCACCGTCCCGTTCGGCGGACCGGGGCGCGGCCGGACGACGAGCCACTGCTGCGCGCCGCGCGCTTACGCGGCTTGGCCGGTGCCTCGTCCGAATCGTCCGAGTCCTCGCTGTCGGATGCCTTCTTGCTGCGGGATGTTCGCGGACGGGAGGACGCGCGGGTGGTGCGGCGTCGGGGTGCGGGGCGCTCGGGTTCGGTGTCCGACTCCTCCTCGGCGCCCTCGTCGTCGCCCGTCTCGTCCTGCGCGGCGTCGCTCTCGTCGGCCTCGTACTCCGGTTCCTCGTCGCGCTCGTCGTACTCGTCCTCGTACTCGGCGTCCTCGGGTTCGTCCTCCGATCGCTCGCCGCCACCGCTCGCGCGGGACTGCAGACGTTCGTTGAGGGCGTCGATCCGGTTGCTGGCCGCGGTCACGGCAGCGGCCCGCGCCGCGTTCATGAGTTCTCCGCGAACGGATTCGGTGATCTTGTTGATCTCGGGAGACGAGCCGAGCATCGAGGCGCTGCGCTGCAGGAGTTCCTGGGGGTTGCTGGGCAGTTTGCCGGTCATGCCGGCACCGGCGAGCATCATGGCCAACCGCATCTTCTTGGTTCGGCCGAGGAAATATCCGATGCCCACACCGAGGGCGACTCGTGCTCCGGGTTTCATCACCGTTCTCCTTCGTATGCCGCGCGTCGTGTGGCGTGTTCGGAAGGGGCTTGGAGGTCTCGGTACGCAACCGACGCGTGTCTTTGTGTGATGCAAACCACAGTAAGTCACTCGAGACCTTGGTTCGCATGCTTCGTCGGCACGCGGATCCCGGAGCGAACGGCGGGCCCGGAAAGACCAATCAGTATGTTATGCAGCAGGATACGAGCATTGCTGCAGATCCGGCTCGGTCGTCGGCGGCGATGCCAAAGAAAGGTTCTCGAGCCGGTAAGGGTTTCGGAAACCGGAGACTATCGACGGGGATGTGCCGGGGTAGCGATCCCGGTCGCCTGCAACGCGAATGCTGCTTCCGGACCGATGATTTCGCCGACCAGGGCGAGAAACCGTTCGACGAAGGCCGGCCCGTGGGCACCCTCGGTGGCGTCGTCGGGATCGTGCGGATCGAGGTGGTGCGCGAGTTCGTGCAACACCACCATCTCGCGGAACGCCCACGCCGTGTTCGCCCGATGCTCGGGAAGGGCGATGGTCGCGCAGTCGCGTTCGTAGTGTGCGGCCGCGTTGCCGGCCCGCGCCCGCACGCGCACCGGCACGGCGGCGCGCTCCCACCGGGCGCGTACCCAGTCGAGGGCGAGCACGGCGTCGATGTACTCCTGGACCGAGGCGATGGAGGCGAACCGTCTCTCGACCGGGAGCGTGACGTGGGAGCCGGCGACCTCCACGGTCCGCAACCCGCGCTCGTCGGCGCGGTCGAGCATCTTCCGTACGATCGACTCCGCTTCGTACACAGCGGTTCTGCGGGTATCGCGCACCTTGCTCACCGTTCCAGCCTCCTCGGAGCCGACGGCAGTTCGGGTGCCGTTCCCAGTCGTGCCGCCCGTCCGGCACGGTCGCCCGCGCGCCGGGCATCGGCCGAGCGCGCCGACGGTGCGCGGTTGCCCCGCCAACTGCCCCGTGCCTCCGACGTACTGCGGTAGAAGTCCTGGAGCTCCAGACTCTTCCCACGCAACACCAACGCCGTACCGGGCGCGGATGTTTCCACCTCGCGTTCGATCTCCTGCTTCGCCTCGGTCAGCCGGGCGCCGATCCGGGCGGCGAACGCCGACTGGAAGTTCAGCCGGGCCGTCACCGCGGCGACGGGCTTGCGCACGCGTGTGTGCACACGGCGACCGCCGCGTTCCTCGACGACGGTGCGCACCGTGGTCTCGTTCCGGTAGGTGCCCTCGCGCAGATACGCGTCGGACGCCCGCACCATCTGCACGAGCAGAGAGGAGTACAGCGCCTCGCACACGTCGATGTCGTCGGCGAAGCCGTAGGCGTAGATGACGGTGGAGTTCGCGGTGATGTCGCACTGCACGTCGTTGGCCGCCGCGATCGCGATGAACAACTGGGCGTAGGTGCGCAGTCCCTTCTTCCCCGTCTCACCGATGGTGATCAGTCGCTGCACGGGAGTCGCGCGACGTTCCTTCGCCGCCGTGTGGCTGCGCGCGACCGCCAGATCGATCGAGGAGGACGTCGCGAGCCGCTGTGCCGCGGCGAGGAAGGCGTCGGCCTCGTGAGGGTTGTCGGTGGACTCCGCCTGGCGGAGCAACCCACCGATACGGCTCAACATCTTGTCCGAACTCACCCAGCGAGCGTAGAGCCTGGCACCGACTCCGCCCGCGAGACCGGGAACACGCACGAAATTCCTGCGAAACCACCCGCGACCCACCAAGATCGTGCAGATGGACACTGCGGTCGATTTCGTCACCGATATCAACGACACGTTCTGGTATGCGGTGATCGCACTGCTCATCGGTTCAGGTCTGTACTACACGTTCCGGTCCCGGTTCATCCAGATCCGGCTCCTGCCCGACATGCTGCGCTCCGTCGTGGAGAAACCCGAGAAACTACCCAACGGGGAACCGGGCCTGTCCGCATTCCGGGCCTTCTCCGTCTCGGCCGCCTCCCGCGTGGGAACGGGCAACGTCGCCGGTGTCGCGATCGCGATCAGCCTCGGTGGTCCCGGAGCGGTGTTCTGGATGTGGGCCATGGCCCTGATCGGTGCGGCGACCGCCTTCCTCGAGTCCACTCTCGCCCAGCTGTACAAGGTGCGCGACGAGGACGGCACCTTCCGCGGCGGCCCCGCCTACTACATGCAGTACGGGCTGCGGAAACGCTGGATGGGCATGATCTTCGCGGTCATCATCACCATCACCTACGGTTTCGTGTTCAACGCGGTGCAGACCAACTCGGTCGTCGATGCGGTGTCGGGTTCCATCGGGGAGAAGACCACGGCCCTCCAGGTGATCGTGGGCCTGGTCGTCGCCCTCCTCGTCGGCGTGGTGATCTTCGGTGGGATCCGCCGCATCTCCGGCGTCTCCCAGGTCGTCGTGCCGGTCCTGGCGTTCGTCTACCTGGTCATCGGCATCATCGTCGTGATCCTCAACATCGGTGAGGTCCCGACCGTCTTCCGGCTCATCGTCGAGAACGCCTTCGGTCTCGAGGAGATCGTCGGTGGTGGTTTCGGCGCCGCCTTCATGAACGGCATCCGACGAGGGCTCTTCTCGAACGAGGCCGGTATGGGCTCCGCCCCCAACGCCGGTGCCGCCGCCGCCGTCTCCCACCCGGTCAAGCAGGGCCTGGTCCAGAGCCTCGGCGTCTACTTCGACACCCTGCTGGTCTGTTCGATCACGGCCTTCATCATCCTGCTGTCGGAGCCCGAGTTCGGCAGCGGTCTCGAGGGCGCCGCCCTGACGCAGAATGCGCTCGCGCTGCAGCTCGGCGACTGGACGGTGCACTTCCTCGCCGTGCTGATCTTCTTCCTCGCGTTCACCTCGATGATCGGCAATTACTACTACAGCGAATCCAACATGGAGTTCCTCACCGGATCGCGCCGCATCCTGCCCTACCTCCGGTCGGCGGTCGTGCTGTGCGTCTTCCTCGGGGCCATCGGATCGCTGCCGCTGGTGTGGGCCCTGGCCGACCTCGCCATGGGAGTCATGGCCATCGTCAACCTCATCGCCCTGATCCCGCTGTCGGGTATCGCCTACGCCCTGTTCCACCACTACAGCGCGCAGCGCAAGCAGGGCCGTGATCCGGTCTTCCACGCCGGTGACGTCCCGGGCGTCCGGGGGATCCAGGTCTGGAACGACGACGACATCACGCCGGTCGAGAACCGATCGAGCGACGCACGGTAGATTCCCCTACCGCACGAGCGTGTTCCGCTTCGGAAAGGATCTGCGAGATGGCGTCGGTGACCTTCGACAAGGCCACGTGCCTGTTCCCCGGCTCGACTACGCCCGCGGTCGACGCGCTCGACCTTGAGATCGAGGACGGCGAATTCCTCGTCCTGGTCGGGCCGTCGGGCTGCGGCAAGTCGACCTCGCTGCGCATGCTCGCCGGCCTCGAGGAGGTGCACAGCGGGCGCATCCTCATCGGTGACCAGGACGTCACCGGGCAGGATCCGAAGGAACGCGACATCGCGATGGTGTTCCAGAACTACGCCCTCTACCCGCACATGTCGGTCGCGGAGAACATGGGCTTCGCGCTGAAGCTGGCCAAGACACCGAAGAACGAGATCCGTGAGCGGGTCGTCGAGGTCGCGAAGATGCTCGACCTCGAACAGTTCCTCGACCGCAAGCCCAAGGCACTGTCCGGCGGCCAGCGTCAGCGCGTCGCGATGGGCCGCGCCATCGTCCGCCAGCCGCAGGTCTTCCTCATGGACGAGCCGCTGTCGAACCTCGACGCCAAGCTCCGCGTGCAGACCCGCACGCAGATCGCGCAGTTGCAGCGCCGCCTCGGCACCACCACCGTCTACGTCACCCACGACCAGGTCGAGGCGATGACGATGGGCGACCGCGTCGCGGTGCTCGAGAAGGGCATCCTGCAGCAGTGCGCATCGCCGCGTGTGCTCTACAATCGGCCCGCGAACGTCTTCGTCGCCGGCTTCATGGGCTCGCCCGCGATGAACCTCTTCCGCCTCCCGGTCTTCGACCGCGGCGCGATGATCGGCGACATCCACGTACCGGTGCCGCGCGACGTGCTCGGTCAGGTCACCGAGAAGGAGGTCGTGCTCGGTATCCGGCCCGAACACCTCGAGATCTCGAACGAGGGTCTGGCCATGGACGTCGACGTGGTCGAGGAGCTCGGCTCGGAGGCCTACGTCTACGGCCGGGCCGATGTCGGCGGGATCGTGCAGCAGATCGTCGCGCGCAGCGACTGGCGCAATCCTCCGCAGAAGGGCGACCGGCTGTACCTGCGCTTCGACCCCGAGCACGTGCACGTCTTCGGGACGTCCGACGGGAAGCGGATCGGCTGACGATCGTTCCCGTGATCGGTCGGTGCACTCGACACTCGACCGATTCAGGATGGGCGGAATGCCGACTTTTACCGGTGCTGCGTGCCACAGTAGTGGCCGGTGTCGGTGCACCAGGGTCACCGACGTGTGTTTTTCGACCTCGAATGGGGAGTTGTTGATGGTTCTGAATACGAAGGCGATGCGGAGGGCTGCGATCGCCGCTACGGCCGCGACCGCGCTCGTTCTCGCCGGCTGCTCGTCGGACGACGGTGGCGACGACACCTCGAGCGGCAGCGAGGGTACCGCTGCGTCCGCCGAGGGCCGCGGCCCGATCACGATCGTCGAGGGGCAGGATCCCCTGAACACGGCACTCGAGAGCATCATCGCCGACTGGAACGCCGAGCATCCCGACGAGCAGGTGACGTTCAAGCCGCTGGCCAAGGAGGCCAACGACCAGTACGACGACATCGCTCAGCGCATGCAGGCCAAGAGCGACGAGTACGACCTCATCGCCGTCGACGTCACCAACACCGCGGAGTTCGCCGCGAACGGCTGGCTGCTCCCCCTCGAGGGCGACCTGGAGATCGACACCGAGGGCGTGCTGCCCGCGACCGTCGAGTCGGGCACCTACAACGGCACCCTGTACGCCGCCCCGAAGAACACGAACGGCGCGTTCCTCTACTACCGCACCGACCTCGTCGACGAGGCGCCCGCGACCTGGGACGACCTGAAGGCCGAGTGCCCGAAGGCCGAGGAGGCGGGTATCGCCTGCTACATCGGTCAGTTCAAGAACTACGAAGGCCTGACGGTCAACGTCACCGAGATCGTCAACGCCTTCGGTGGCTCCTTCGTCGCCGAGGACGGCCTGACCCCGGCCATCGACGACAAGACGGCCGAGGGCCTGCAGTTCATCGTCGACAACTTCGAGGACGGCATCATCCCGGCCGCCGCGCAGACCTACACCGAGGGCGAGTCGCAGACCGCCTTCGGCAACGGCGAGGCACTGTTCCTGCGCACGTGGCCCGGCTTCTACACCGACGGTGAGACCTCGTCGGTCGCCGGCAACTACGGCATCGCCGTCCTGCCCGGCATCGACGGCCCCGGCGTCTCGACGCTCGGCGGCTACAACGTCGGCATCAGCGCGTTCTCGGATGCTCCCGCCACCGCGCGTGACTTCCTCGAGTTCATGCAGACCCGCCAGTCGCAGATGTACTACGCGGAAGCGGGCGGCGCCCCGGTTCTCGCCGAGGTCTACGACGACGCCTCCATCCTCGAGCAGTACCCCTACTTCTCGACGCTGAAGGAGGTCCTCGAGGCCGCCAAGCCGCGTCCGGCGTCGCCGTACTACTCGGCCGTGTCGAAGGCGATCTCCGACAACGCCTACGCTGCGATCCGTGGCGAGAAGACCGTCCAGCAGGCGCTGGACGACACCAAGGCCGGCATCGAGACCGCCGGCAACTGATGCTCTAGGAGCAGTACATGGCTGACCCGCAGGTCGACAATCCCGCGGATCCGCCACACGCCCCCGCGGTCGGGACCGTCCCCGGTCCCGACCGCGGACGTGTCGGCGGACGTCACCGCGTGCCCGCGCCTCCCGCCGCGGCGGTGGAGACGCGGCGCAAGGTCCCGGTATGGATGTTCGTCGCACCGTCGATGCTCGTCCTGGCCGTGATCATCCTGTACCCGCTCGGACGAGCGGTGTGGATGTCGCTGCACGGTGACTCGAAGCGACTCGATCCCGAGACGGGCCGGTTCGTCACCGGTGGTTTCGTGGGGATCGAGAACTACACGCGCTGGATCACCCAGACCTGCAATACCGCCACCGGTTCGATTCCGTGCCCCCCGGGCACCCTCGGCTCCCAGTTCTGGCAGTCGATCTTCAACACCTTTTTCTTCACCGTCGTCACGGTCTCGCTCGAGACGGTGATCGGTTTCGCGATGGCGGTCGTGATGGCCAAGTCGTTCCGGGGCCGCGGCCTGCTGCGCGCCTCGGTGCTGGTGCCGTGGGCGATCCCCACCGCCGTCACCGCCAAGCTGTGGTTCTTCATCTTCGCCAACGACGGTGCCGCCAACAAACTGCTCGGCACCGACTACCTGTGGACCGCCGATCCGTGGCCGGCGCGCTTCGCGATCATCGTCGCCGACGTGTGGAAGACGGCGCCGTTCATGGCGCTGCTCATCCTCGCCGGCCTGCAGATGATCCCGCAGGACGTCTACGAGGCCGCGAAGGTCGACGGCGCGAACGCCTGGCAGCGATTCAAGATGATCACGCTGCCGCTGGTGAAGCCCGCCCTCATGGTGGCGATCCTGTTCCGCACCATGGACGCGCTGCGCATGTACGACCTGCCCGCGATCATGATGGGGTCGAATCCCGCGACGTCCACGATCTCGGTGCTCGTCGTCGACCAGATGCGTCAGGGCTCGAACTCCGCGTCGGCCCTGTCGACGATCACCTTCCTGCTCATCTTCGCCGTCGCCTTCGTGCTGGTGCGGTTCCTCGGCGCCAACGCGGTGAGTACGCAGGAGAAGCAGCGTAAGGGGGAGGTCGTATGACCGTCACCACCGAGATTCCCCGGATCCAGCCGGAGCCCGAGCCCACGCCGGTGCAGTCCCGCAAGGTGCCGTTCAAGCGCAGGATGAGCACGGTCGGCACCTACGTGGGTGTCGCGCTGATCGTCGTGTGGGGCCTGGCTCCCTGTTACTGGATGATCGTCACCGCCCTGCGCGACCCGTCGGAGACGTTCAGCACGACCCTGTGGCCGTCGAACCCGACGCTGCAGAACTTCGCCGACGCGCTCGACCCCGACGCCAAGGTCAACTTCTCGCGGGCGCTGCTCAACAGCGTCATCATCGCCGGTGCCACCACGGCGGTCGCGCTGCTGCTCGGCGTGTTCACCGCCTACGCGCTGTCGCGGTTCGAGTTCCGCGGCAAGTACTTCGTCACCGGCCTCATCCTCGGCGCGTCGATGTTCCCGGTCGTCGCGCTCGTGACGCCGCTGTTCCAGTTGTTCACCGACATCGGCTGGATCGGCAAGTACCAGGCGCTGATCATCCCGAACATCTCGTTCGTGCTGCCGCTGACCGTCTACACGCTCACCTCGTTCTTCTCCGAGCTGCCGTGGGAACTCGAGGAGGCCGCCCGGATGGACGGTGCGACGCGCGGGCAGGCGTTCCGCCTGGTCATGCTGCCGCTCGCGGCACCCGCGTTGTTCACCACGGCGATCCTCGCCTTCATCGCGACCGTCAACGAGTACCTGCTGATGTCGCAGCTGTCGAGCGAGAGCACGGCCCCGGTGACGGTCGCGATGGCACGGTTCACCGGTACCGACCCGTACGTCACCCCGTACGCGTCGATCATGGCCGGCGGCACGCTCGTCATGGTGCCGCTCGTGGTGATGGTGCTGATCTTCCAGCGACGCATCATCTCGGGTCTGACCGCGGGTGGCGTCAAGTCGTGAGGAAGGTTCCGCGCCGGAACCGACTCGAGATGCTGCTCGGCCTGCTCACGGTGTTCACGGTGATGGCCGTGATCTCCGCCGTCGCCGAGCTGACGTCGCCGCAACCCGGCATCGTGCCGTCCCTCGTGCTGCTCGCATTCGTCGTGATGTGGGGGTTCGCGTTCCGCGCGTGGCGCCGATCGGAATGACGCGATCGGAATGACGCCGATCGGATCGACGCCGATCGGATCGACTCTGTCGTGACGTGAGAAGGAGCACCGAAGCGGTGTTCCGGAGGCGTCCTGCGGTCGTTTCCGTACCATACGGTGGGCGGGAGACCCTCCCGTCCGGATTACCGGTACCGAGAAAGTGGAACGAGTGACGAGCCCCAAAAGGTCGACATCCTCGCGCGCCGCCGCGGCCGCAGCGAAGAAGCGAAGGGGACGCATCGTTCGCTACGCCGTACTCGTCGCGTTCGTTCTCGCCGTGCTCGTACCGCTCGGAATCTTCGCCTCCGCCTACTACTCGGCGAAGGTGCCGACCCCGGCGGACATGAAGACGAACCAGCTCGCGAGGATCTACGCGTCCGACGACGCCACCGAGATCACGCGGGTCGTCCCGCCGGAGGGCAACCGTCTCGAGGTCGGTATCGCGCAGATCCCCGAGCACGTCCGCAACGCCGTGCTGTCGGCGGAGGACCGCAACTTCTACAGCAATCCCGGTTTCTCGATCACCGGTTTCGCGCGCGCGGCCCGCGACAACGTCATGGGCAAGGACACCGCCGGCGGTGGGTCCACGATCACCCAGCAGTACGTCAAGAACGTGCTCGTCGGCGCCGATCGCACGCTCGAACGCAAGATGCGCGAGCTCGTCATCTCCACCAAGATGGCGCGACAGTGGTCGAAGGACGAGATCCTCGAGGCGTATCTCAACACCATCTACTTCGGTCGCGGCGCCTACGGCATCGGCGCGGCGTCGCAGGCGTACTTCGGCAAGCCCGTCGAGGAACTGTCGGTCTCCGAGGGCGCTGTCCTGGCCGGGGTGATCCAGACGCCGTCGTCGCTCGACCCCGAGTACAACCTGCCGGCCATCGAGGAGCGCTGGAACTACGTGCTCGACGGCATGGTCGAGATGGACGTCCTCGACCCCTCCGAGCGGTCGGAGCAGGTGTTCCCCCCGACGGTGCCGTCGGACACCCTTGTATTGGCCACCGAGGCGACGGGTCCGGAAGGACACATCCGTACGCAAGTGCTGCGCGAGCTGTCCGCGGCGGGGATCAGCGAACAGGACCTCAACACCGAGGGCCTGCGCATCACCACCACCATCGATCTGAAGGCCCAGCAGGCGGCGATCGACGCCGCCCGGTCCACGCTGTCCGGCGAGCCCGGGGAGCTGCGCACCGCGGTGGTCTCGGTCGATCCCCGCTCCGGTGCCGTGCGCGCCTATTACGGCGGTGAGGACGGCGCCGGCTTCGACTTCGCGCAGGCACCCGTCCAGACCGGGTCGGCGTTCAAGGTGTTCGGCCTGCTCGCCGCACTCGACGACGGGATCGGCCTCAACGCGCGCTTCGACAGCTCCCCGCTCACGGTGGGCAACATCCGCATCGGCAACGTCGAGGGCGAGTCGTGTGGACGCTGCACGATCGCCGAGGCACTCAAGCGGTCGCTGAACACGAGCTTCTATCGGCTCATGATGTCCATGTCGAACGGCCCGCAGAAGATCGCCGACGCCGCGCACGCAGCAGGAATCCCGCTGACGATCCCCGGCGTCGAGGGGCAGACGCTGAGCGAGAACGGCGGTCCTCCGGAGGGCGGCATCGTCCTCGGCCAGTACCAGGCACGTGTCATCGACATGGCCTCCGCCTACGCGACGATCGCCGCGTCCGGTGTCTTCCACGAGCCGTACTTCGTGCAGAAGGTCGTCACGGCCGACGGTGTCGTGCTCCTCGATCGACCGGCGTCCCCCGGCGAGCAGCGCTTCGATGCCGCGGTCGCCGACAACGCGACCCAGGCCATGATGCCGATCGCCGCCTACTCGCGCGGGCATGCGCTCGCCGGTGGCCGGCCGTCGGCGTCGAAGACCGGTACCACGCAGCTCGGTGACACCGGGCTGAACAAGGACGCCTGGATGGTCGGGTACACGCCGTCGCTGTCGACGGCCGTGTGGATGGGCACCCCCGACGCCGGGCCGATCACCAACAGCTGGGGTGGGTCGATCTACGGTTCCGGACTGCCGTCGGACATCTGGAAGGGAACGATGGACGGCGCGCTCGAGGGCACACCCGTCGAAAGCTTCCCGTGGCCGGCACCGATCGGTGGTCAGGCGGGTGTCCCGAAGGACGCCGGTATCGAGACCACCACCACTGCCCCGCCGCCGACCTTCCAGCTGCCCGACCTGTCGAACCTGCCGCCGATCACGATTCCGGCGCCGCCGGTCGACCTGCCGGTCCAGGTGCCCTCGCAGATCGAGGTGTTCCCCGGCGTGACGATCCAGATCCCCGGCTTGTAGAGGGGGAGTCCACTCGTTCGTCGAGGGGGAGGTTGTGTGCGTTCTCCCGACCGGGGACGCACACAACCTCCCCTTCGTCGTCGACGACGTGATTCGTCTACGGCCCGGTCAGCACCGTCGGCAGCAGGGCGGCCGAATAGTCGACGATCTCGTCGATGCTCGGCGTGCCTTCGTGGAACCGGTCGATCGCCAGCGACTCGACGAGTGCCCACCACGCCCGCAGCCGCATGCGGGTGACGGGGGTGTCGTCGCAGCCCAGCGCCGCGACGACCCGCTCGACCATGGTGTCGCGCATCGAGTCGTGGATGTCGCGGATCTGGGGATCCGAGCCGACGCCGCTGTGGAAGAACGCCTGGTAGTTGTCACCGTGACGGTCGATGAACGACACGAACGGCTGCAGCACCGCCCGGAGCGGATCCTGCTCGTCCGGATCGGGATCCGCCGCGCGGAGCAACCGGCGTGACGCGGCGCCGACGACGGCGACGTAGAAGTCCTGCTTCGTGGGGAAGTAGCGGAACAGCAGGCCGCGGGAGATGCCGGCGATCTCGGCGACGCGGTCGATCGACAGAGCGTGGATCGGGCGCGTCGACAGTTCCTGCAGCCCGATCGCCACGAGTTGCCGTCGACGTTCCTCGGGCGGCAGACGACGCCGTCCCTTGGGAGCCTCTTGTCGCGGGGTGCTCACACCGATAGCCTAACTGAGCATCGCTCAGTTACGACCGCCCGACCGGGCAGATTCCCGGTCGAACTCGACGGAAGGCACCCGATGGATTTCGCACAGTCCGAGCGCAGTCGCGACTATCTCGAACGCCTCCGAGCGTTCATCGCCGCAGAGGTCACGCCCGTCGAACAGCGACTGCGGGCCGAGCGACGCACCACCGGAGAGGGACGACGCGACATCGACGCCGCCGAGAGGTGGGCCGTCTCCCCCGAATTCCGCGAGCTGCAGCGCAAGGCCCGCGCCGAAGGCCTGTGGAACCTCTTCCTGCCCGACGCCGAACTCGGTGCCGGACTGTCGAACGTCGAATACGCCCCGCTCGCCGAGGAGATGGGCCGCTCGCAGTTCGCCTCCGCGGTGTTCAACTGCGACGCCCCCGACACCGGCAACATGGAGGTCCTCTACCACTACGGCAGCGAGGCGCAGAAGGAACAGTGGCTGCGTCCCCTCCTCGACGGCGAGATCCGTTCGGCCTTCTGCATGACCGAACCCGAGGTCGCGTCGTCGGACGCGACGAACATGGCCGCGACCGCCGTGGTCGAGGGCGACGAGATCGTGCTCAACGGCCGCAAGTGGTGGAGCACCGGCGTCGGCCATCCCGACTGCAAGGTGCTCATCTTCATGGGCCTCACCGATCCGGAAGCCCACAAGTACCAGCGACATTCGATGGTCCTCGTGCCCTTCGACACCCCGGGTGTCGAGGTCGAACGCATGCTCCCCACCATGGGCTTCTTCGACGAGCCCAGCGGCCACGGTGAGGTGTCCTTCACCGACGTCCGGCTGCCGCTCGACGCCGTCATCGCCGGTCCCGGACGAGGATTCGAGATCGCGCAGGGCCGCCTCGGTCCCGGTCGTATCCACCACTGCATGCGCCTCGTCGGGCTGGCCGAGCACACCCTCGAACTCGCGTGCCGCCGTGGTCTCGAGCGCACCGCCTTCGGCAAGCCGATCATCAACCTCGGCGGCAACCGCGAACGCATCGCCGACGCCCGCATCGCGATCAACCAGCTGCGACTGCTCGTCCTGCATGCGGCCTGGCTGCTCGACACGCAGGGACTCGCAGGGGCGCGCTCGGCGGTCTCGGAGATCAAGGTCGTCGCACCGCGCGTCACCCAGCAGATCGTCGATTTCGCCATCCAGATCCACGGCGGCGGTGGGCTTTCCGACGACTTCCCGCTCGCCGGGGCGTGGACGGCGGCGCGAGCACTACGTCTCGCCGACGGGCCCGACGAGGTGCACCAGGGGCTCGTCGCCCGGTTCGAACTCGGCAAGTACGCGTGAGAGGGATTTTTCGACGATGACCACACTTCCCGACAACGCCCGCACCGTTCGCGACGAGGACGCCTTCGACGTCGGCGCGGTCGCGGCCTGGCTCACCGAGAACGCCGGCATCACAGGGGTGCCGGAGGTTCGCCAGTTCTCCGGCGGCGCATCCAATCTGACCTACCTGCTGCGCTATCCGGATCGTGATCTCGTGCTGCGCCGCCCACCGGCCGGGGCGAAGCCGTCGTCGGGGCACGACATGGCACGCGAATACCGCATCCAGTCGATGCTCGCGCCGGTCTACCCGTACGTGCCCACCATGGTCGGTCTGTGCACCGATCACAGCGTGCTCGGCAGCGACTTCTACGTCATGGACCGGGTTCCCGGCACCATCCTGCGCACGAATCCGCCCACGAAGCTCGACCTCTCTGAAGCGGACACCCGCACCCTGTGCCTGCGCATCGTCGACCTGCTCGTCGAACTGCACGGCATCGATCCGGAGTCCGCCGGACTGTCCGAGCTGGGTCGCGGATCCGGTTACGTCGCACGGCAGGTCGCGGGCTGGACGTCGCGCTATGCCAAGGCCCGCACCGACAACGTCCCCGACTTCGCCCGCGTCACCGAGTGGCTGGCGGCGCGGCAACCGCAGGACGTCGCGCAGACCGTGATCCACGGCGACTTCCGGCTCGACAACATCGTGCTCGACGAGAACGATCCGCTGAAGCCGGTCGCGGTACTCGACTGGGAGCTGGCCACCATCGGCGACCCCCTGATGGACCTCGGCTCCTCGCTCGCCTACTGGGTCCAGGCGGACGACGACGACATGCTGCTGCTGACGAAGCGGCAACCGTCCGATCTCCCCGGCATGCTCACCCGGCAGGAGATCGTCGAATACTATTCCGAGCGAACCGGACTGCCGGTGGACGGCTGGGGATTCTACGAGGTGTTCGGACTGTTCCGCCTCGCCGTGATCGCCCAGCAGATCTACTACCGCTACCACCACGGCCACACCACCAATCCGGCCTTCAAGGACTTTTGGATAGTGGTCGGCTACCTCGAATCCCGTTGCAGTGCATTGATCGATCGATACGAGAAGGAGAGCCGATGAGCCGCCCGCAGCGACGGAACATCCTCATCACCGGTGCGAGTTCCGGGCTCGGTGCCGGTATGGCGCGTGAATTCGCCGCGCGAGGAAGGAATCTGGCGCTCGCCGCACGCCGCGTCGAACGACTGGAGGAGCTGCGGGCCGAACTGCTCGCCGCACACCCGGGTATCACCGTGAGCGTGCGTGCCCTCGATGTGAACGAGCACGACGACGTGTTCACCGTCTTCCGCGAGTTCGACGAGGAACTCGGTGGTCTCGACCGGGTGATCGTCAACGCCGGCCTCGGCAAGGGACAACCCCTCGGTACCGGCTACTTCCGCGCGAACGTCCAGACCGCGAACACCAACTTCCTCGGTGCACTGGCGCAGAGCGAAGCGGCCCTCGAGCTCATGCGACCCCGGGGACGCGGGCACGTCGTGCTCATCTCGTCCATGAGCGCGTTGCGGGGCATGCCGCGCAACCTGACGACCTACGCCGCGTCGAAGGCCGCCGTCGCCTCGCTCGGTGAAGGGATGCGAGCCGATCTGGCGGACACCGACATCTCGGTGAGCACGATCTTCCCCGGCTACATCCGGTCGGAGATCAACGAGAAGGTGAAGAAGGTCCCGTTCATCGTCGACACCGAAACAGGTTGTCGCGCACTGGCGGCTGCGATCGAGAAGGAACCGTCCAAGGCGTACGTTCCGGGCTGGCCGTGGATTCCGCTCGGCTACGCGATGAAGGTGCTGCCGCTGTCGGTGATCCGGAAGATGGCGTAGGCAGGGTCCGGAACCCGTTCAACAGGAACGACGAAGGCCGCATCCCGGTGAGGGATGCGGCCTTCGTCGGAAATACTGCCGAAGAACGACTTACGCGTCGGCTCCGATGATGAACGCCTCGAGCTCGGTACGAGCCTTGTCGTCGGCCATCTGGACCGGCGGGGACTTCATCAGGTATGCCGAAGCCGGGAGGATCGGGCCGCCGATGCCGCGGTCCTTGGCGATCTTCGCCGCGCGGATGGCGTCGATGATGATGCCGGCCGAGTTCGGGGAGTCCCAGACCTCGAGCTTGTACTCGAGGTTCAGCGGAGCGTCGCCGAACGCGCGACCCTCGAGGCGGACGTACGCCCACTTGCGGTCGTCGAGCCACTGCACGTAGTCGGAGGGGCCGATGTGCACGTCGCGGTCGTGGACCTTGCCGGCGAGGGGGCCGTTGAGGTTCGACGTGACGGCCTGGGTCTTGGAGACCTTCTTCGACTCCAGACGCTCGCGCTCGAGCATGTTCTTGAAGTCCATGTTGCCGCCGACGTTGAGCTGGTACGTGCGGTCGAGCACGACACCGCGGTCCTCGAACAGCTTCGCCATCACGCGGTGGGTGATGGTGGCGCCGACCTGCGACTTGATGTCGTCGCCGACGATCGGGACACCGGCGTCGGTGAACTTCTGCGCCCACTCGGGGTCGGAGGCGATGAACACGGGGAGAGCGTTGACGAAGGCGACGCCCGCGTCGATGGCGCACTGCGCGTAGAACTTGTCTGCCTCTTCGGAACCCACGGGGAGGTAGGAGACGAGAACGTCGACCTCGGCGTCCTTGAGCGCCTGAACCACGTCGACGGGCTCGGCGTCGGACAGCTCGATGGTCTCGGAGTAGTACTTGCCGATGCCGTCGAGCGTGTGACCGCGCTGGACGGGCACACCGAGCGGCGGCACGTCGGCGATCTTGATTGTGTTGTTCTCGCTCGCGAGGATCGCCTCGGACAGGTCGAAGCCGACCTTCTTGGCATCCACGTCGAACGCGGCGACGAACTGGACGTCGCGCACGTGGTAGGAACCGAATTCGACGTGCATCAGGCCGGGGACGGTGGTCTCGGCGTCCGCATCCTTGTAGTACTCGACGCCCTGGACCAGGGAAGAGGCACAGTTCCCCACGCCCACAATGGCCACGCGCACCGCGGTGCTGTTCTCACCCATGGTCGGGTTCTCCTTCTTTGTTGCGTGCTGCTGACGACTGCTCGGCGGCGATGAGTTCGTTGAGCCAGCGCACCTCGCGCTCGCTGGACTCGAGGCCGAGCTGATGGAGCTGACGGGTGTAACGATCGAGTGTGCCGCTGGCCCGTCCGATCGCATCGCGGAGCGCTTCTCTGCGCTCCTCGACCTGGCGGCGCCTGCCTTCGAGAATTCGCATCCGCGCTTCGGCGGGAGTGCGACCGAA
Source organism: Rhodococcus rhodochrous (assembly GCF_900187265.1). Taxonomy (NCBI): domain Bacteria; kingdom Bacillati; phylum Actinomycetota; class Actinomycetes; order Mycobacteriales; family Nocardiaceae; genus Rhodococcus; species Rhodococcus rhodochrous. The sequence continues at coordinate 5,203,288 of NZ_LT906450.1, read as the reverse complement.
GAAGGCGAGGTGCACGCCGAATCCGTCATCGGTGTAGTTCTGCGGTCCCGTGTCGGCGACCAGCTCGGTGAAGCGTTCTCGACCCTTCGGGGTGAGCTGATAGACGCGGCGGGCACGTCGTTTCACGGGACCGGGAATTCCCGGATCCTCTTCGATGAGGCCGTCCGCCTGCATTCTCCGCAGAGTCGGATAGAGCGACCCGTAGGAGAAGGCGCGGAAGGCTCCGAGGAGCCCGGTCAGACGCTTGCGCAGCTCGTAGCCGTGCATGGGCGATTCGAGGAGGAGCCCGAGTATCGCCAGTTCCAGCACGGGTCACCTCCTGTTTCCGTTCGAACCAACCGATTGATACGACACAGAACTATATCGCGCCGATATATACGACGATACGCCCCACACGATTCGTGTCACGTCGGGTCGCACACGGGCACCCTTCTCCGGGCCCGATCGGAAATACGTCGGTACCGCTTCGACCACCCGTCTTCGATGTCCGGTGGGCCACTCCGCGCCCAACGCCGCACAGCCCGCACGTACTCTGGAAGCCGTGCGAATTCAGCGGCAGGTGGTGGACTACGCGTTGCAGCGACGCTCGCTGCTCGCCGAGGTCTACTCGGGGCGGCGCGGAGTCAGCGAGGTCTGCGACGCGAGCCCCTATCTGCTGCGGGCGGCGAAGTTTCACGGACGGGGCAGCGATGTGATGTGCCCCATCTGCCGTAAGGAGCAGTTGACCCTCGTCTCGTGGGTCTTCGGCGACAAACTCGGTCCGGTGTCCGGGTCGGCGCGCACTCCCGAAGAGTTGGTGCGTCTGGCCGCCAGCCAGGAAGAATTCTCGGTTCACGTGGTCGAGGTGTGCCGTACCTGTAGCTGGAATCACCTGGTGCAGTCGTACGTCCTGGGATCGCAACCCGCCCCCAAGAGCCCGCGTCGCCGGTCGACGGGATCGAGCCGTCGTACCGCCAGCGAGTGAAGGGGTACCGGCAACGTGCCCGTACGCTTTCTCGTGGAGTTCGCTCCTGGGTCCGACCCGCACGACCTGATCGTCGCGTCGTCCGCTGCGCACATCGTCGATCGGCTGCCGTCCGCCGGCATCGCCGATCGGCCGTTCGTGGAGCAGTGTCGAGGCCGCGGCGTGATGCGTCGCGAGAACAGTTGGAGATGAGTACGTGAGTTCCCCCGACAACGAACCCGAGGACAACAAGGCCGTTCCGCCCCAGCGCGGCGGTCCCGACGGACCGCAGCCCGGGCAGCAACGTCCCGGTCCTCCTGCCGGTGCCGGTCAGGGACAGCCCGGTCCGGGACAGCAGCGCCCTGCCCCGGGACCGGTGCAGGGTCGTCCGTTGCCGCCGCAACCGCGACCGCAGGGTCAACCGGGAGCACAGGGTCGACCGGGAGTTCAGGGTCAGCCGGGTCGACCGGGCGGACAGCCCGGCCCCGCAGGTCAGCAGCCGCCGCGCCCCGGCGGCCGTCCGCCGTACCCGCCCCAGGGTCCCGGTCAGGGGCAGCGTCCTCAGATCCCCGGTCAGGGGCAGCGTCCTCCGGCTTCCGGTCAGGGGCAGCGTCCCCAGGGTCCGGCTCAGGGGCCGGGTCCCCAGCAGGGTCGGCCGGGACAGCCGTACCCGCCGCGCGGACCGGTGCCTGCCCCGGGCGCGAACCAGCCGCGCAACCCCGATCAGCCGATGCCGCCGCGTCCCGGCACGTTGCCGCCCGGCGCGGTGCCTCCCGTCCAGCGCACGCCGCAGGCCGATCCGACCGTTGCCATGCGTCCCGGAGCGGATGCCCCGACGCAGCGGGTTTCCGCTGCGATGGGTGCGAGCACCGCAGGAAGTGCGAGTGCTGCGAACGATGCACCCACGACGCGCGTCGCCGGCGGCCCGCCCGCAGGCGGACCTCCCACCGTTCCGCCCGGTGGAGGTTCGGGTGGCGGCGCCGGAGGCGGAAAGGGTGGCGGCAAGAGCAACCGCTGGCGCACGATCCGTCGGATCGGTTACGTCGTGGTCGCCGCCGGCATCCTCGTCCCGATCCTCACGTTCATGCTGGCGTACATCGTCCAGGACGTGCCGCGCCCCGGTGAGCTGCAGACGAACCAGGCCGCGACCATCTTCAACTCCGACGGCGAGGGCGTCATCACGAAGGTGATCCCGCCGGAGGGCAACCGCAGCGAGGTCGAACTCGACGCGATTCCCGTGCACGTCCGCAACGCCGTGCTCGCCGCCGAGGACCGCGACTTCTACAGCAATCCGGGCTTCTCGGTCACCGGTTTCGCGCGTGCCGCCCGCGACAACGTGCTCGGCCGAGACAGCGCCGGTGGTGGTTCGACCATCACCCAGCAGTACGTGAAGGTCGCTGTCGTCGGTTCCGAGCGGACGTTGACGCGAAAGCTCAAGGAGCTGGTGCTGTCGACGAAGATGGCGAACCAGTGGGCCAAGGACGACATCCTCGCGGCCTATCTCAACACCATCTACTTCGGTCGCGGTGCCTACGGCATCGCTGCCGCGTCGAATGCGTACTTCGGCAAGCCCGTCGGTGAGCTCACCGTCGAGGAAGGCGCCGTGCTCGCGTCGTCGATCCAGCTGCCGTCGCTGCTCGATCCCGAGCAGAACCCCGAGGGCGCGGAGGCGCGCTGGAATTACGTGCTCGACGGCATGGTCGCCGCCGGCACGCTCGATGCGGCCGAGCGGGCGGGCATGAAGTACCCGGCCTACGTGCCGATCGCGGAGCTCGACAACGGCGACCAGTCGTCCGGCCCCGAAGGCCTGATCAAGAACCAGGTGCTGGCCGAGCTGTCCCGCGAGGGCATCGACGAGAACCTCCTCAACACGGCCGGTCTGCAGATCACCACGACGATCGACGCGCAGGCCCAGCAGTCGGCGGTCGAGGCGGCGCAGAGCAATCTCGAGGGTGAACCCGAGGAGTTGCGTACCGCGGTGGTGTCGGTCGATCCCCGGTCGGGGGCGATCCGCGCCTACTACGGCGGTGAGAGCGGTGTCGGTTACGACTTCGCCCAGTCCGGTCTGCAGACGGGTTCGTCGTTCAAGGTGTTCGGCCTGGCTGCCAACCTCGACCAGGGTGTGCCGTTGTCGAAGACCTACGACAGCGGTCCGCTGACGGTCAACGGCATCAAGATCGGCAACGTCGAGGGCGAGTCGTGCGGGCAGTGCACCATCGCCGAAGCACTCAAGCGGTCTTTGAACACGAGCTTCTACCGGATGATGCTCGAGATGGACAACGGTCCGCAGGCCATCGCCGACATGGCGCACAAGCTGGGTATCGCGAAGGAACTGCCGGGCATCGGTGAGACGCTCACCGAGCCGGGTGGCATCGGTCCCAACTACGGCATCGTGCTGGGCCAGTACCAGTCGCGTGTGCTCGACATGGCCTCGGCGTATGCGACGCTCGCGGCGTCCGGCCGTCATCACGAGCCGTACTTCGTGCAGAAGGTCGTGACGTCCGACGGTGAGGTTCTCCTCGACCGCGGCACCCCTGCGGGTGAGCAGGTCGTCGATGCGGCGGTGGCCGACAACACCACCTCCGCGATGATCCCGATCGCCGCGTATTCGAACGGTCACGCCCTGGCCGGCGGCCGCCCGTCCGCTGCGAAGACCGGTACCGCCCAGCTCGGCGACACCGGCTCCAACAAGGACGCGTGGATGGTCGGTTACACCCCGTCGCTGGCGACGGCGGTGTGGGTCGGCACCGAGGAGGGCCTGCCCCTCGAGAACAGCTGGGGCGGCATGATCTACGGCTCGGGTATCCCGTCGGACATCTGGAAGGACACGATGGACGGCGCTCTCGAGGGCACCGAGGTCGAGTCGTTCCCGAAGCCGGAGCCGATCGCCGGTGTGTCCGGCGTGCCGGCGTGGACCGCGACGACGACGGCTCCGGCCACCCGTGAGGAGACCACCACCTCGCGTGTCGTGCCGAGCCTTCCCGAGGTTCCGGAGATCACCACGCAGAACGTGGAGATCTTCCCCGGCGTCACGATTCCTGTCCCGGGTGTCGCCCCGCAGACGACCACCCAGAACGCGCCCACCCGTCCCGGTCCCGGTGGTCAGCAGGATGAGAGCGGGGACACCGGTGGCGGAACCGGCGGCGGTGGTACCGGTGACGACTCCGACGAGGGTGGATCGCCTCCGCAGAACCGCATCCCGGGGCTCGAGAGCCCCGCGATCCCGGGCGCGCAGGGAGGCGGATTCCAGGGCGCGCAGGGCGGTAGCCCTCAGGGCGCGTTCGAATACGCTCCGGCCGGGTAGCCTCGCCGCGTGAGCGACGACCGGGGATCCGACGCCCGGCCGGTGGTGTCCCCTGCACCACCGGCCGAGGAGCGTCGTTCCCTGGACTGGCGCGACACCCCCGGGCGCACCGACCCGACGGTGTCGCGCCTGACCGCCGTCATCGGCGGTCCGGTGGGCCGGCACGCCGTGCTCGGGCGCACCCGCTTCTTCACTCCCCTGCGGGCGATGTTGCTGCTCGCGGTCGTCTTCCTCGCCTTCGGCTGGTTCACGAAGGCGGCCTGTGTGCAGCAAGGGCCCGTCGGTCCCGACGGCGCGCTCGGCCTGGACTGGAGCGGTAACCGGCAGTACGTGGCGATGTGTTATTCCGACATCGTTCCGCTCTACGGTGCCGAACGGCTCGCCGAGGGCGCCTTCCCGTACCGGACGTCGTGGGAGGAACCCGGCCCCGACGGGCAGATGCAGACCCGGTACATGGAGTATCCGGTGCTCGCCGGTCTCTACCAGTACGGCTCGATGCGCATCGCGAAGGCGTGGGACGCCACACCGTGGCTCCCCGACGCACTGCAGGTCGCGATCTACTTCGCCGTCGTCGCTGTCGGTCTCGCGCTCGCCTGGCTCGTCACGGTGTGGGCCACCGCGATGTCGGCGGGCCGCAGGATCTGGGATGCCGCGCTCGTCGCGGCGTCACCGCTGGTCGTGGTGCACGCCTTCACGAACTTCGACGCCCTGGCCACGGCCTTCGCCGCCGGTGGCCTGCTGGCGTGGGCACGCCGTCGACCGGTTCTCGCCGGCGCCCTGCTCGGCCTCGGCGCGGCGACGAAGTTGTATCCGTTGTTGTTGCTCGGTCCGCTGCTGGTGCTGTGCCTGCGGACCGGCCATCTGCGGTCGTTCGTCCGCACTGCGGGAGCGGCCGCCGCGGCGTGGCTGGTGGTGAACCTGCCGATCATGGTGCTGTACCCGCGCGGATGGGCGGAGTTCTTCCGGCTGAACTCCGATCGCGGAGCGGATCCGGATTCGATCTACAACGTGCTGCACTCGTTCGTGGGCTGGCCGGCCTGGTCGGCCTCGACCTTCAACGGGGTCTCGCTCGTGTTGTTCGCCGCGGCCTGCGCCGCGATCGGGTGGATCGCGCTCACCGCGCCGCGTCGCCCCCGCCTCGCGCAGCTGTGTTTCCTCCTCGTCGCGGCATTCCTGCTCACGAACAAGGTGTGGAGTCCGCAGTACTCGTTGTGGCTCGTGCCGCTGGCCGTGCTGGCCGTACCCCACCGGCGCGCACTGGTCGCCTGGATGACGATCGATGCGTTGGTGTGGGTTCCGCGCATGTACTACTACCTCGGTCCCGATCAGAAGGGGCTGCCGGAGCAGTGGTTCACCGCCACGGTTTTCCTGCGCGATGTCGCCGTCGTGGCGCTGTGCGCGGTCGTGTTGTGGCAGATCCGGCGTCCGGTGCGGGATCCCGTGCGATACGGCTTCGTCGACGATCCGGTGGGTGGGGTGCTCGATCAGGCTCCCGACCGTCCGCCGCGCTGGTTGCCCGCCAGGTTGCGACCTGCTCACCATCGGGTCACGAGAGAAGAATCATCCGAACGATGTATGTCGGAGGCTTCGTCGGCGCCCTAGGCTCGGAGACGAGTACGAGGGGGGAGAATGGCGACCGGCGGACGGAGATTCGGAGCGGGGACGGATGTCACCGCATCACAGTTCACGACGTGTGAGCTGGCGTGGACGGTCGCGGCCGGCGACGCCACCGTGATCCCACGACTCCTGCACGACCTGCATCCGCTCGTGATCGCCTACTTCCGGGCCCGCGCGAAGGCCGCCGGAGGCACCTTCGCCGACGCCGATCGTCTCGCCCTGGCCGCCTGCCGGGCGATCCTCGCCGAACTCACCGCCCCGTCCGGGGCCGACCGACCCTTCCTGCGGTTGGCCTACACGGTGGTCGTCGACGCGGCCGATGCCGCGTTCACGAACCCGCGGGCCTTCCCTCTGACCCGGCTCCAGCAGGAGATCCTCATCCTCCGCACCATTGTGGGCCTCGACTCGCGGCAGACCGCGGTGGCTCTCGCCGTGGCGCCGGGGCGGGTCGGTGTCGAGCAGCACGCCGCGTTGAGTTCCCTGCGCGCAGCCTGAGACCGGGCCGGCGGAGTCCATACCGACAGGCGAACGGACGAACTACACATCCCGGGTGATTTGTCGCTAATATCCGATTTGCCATTTCTGCTACGGGACTGTCGGGGGCCTGTCGACCGCGCCTTGGAGGTTCGCCGTGCCCTGCACTTCCGACGACCCCTGACCTCACGCGCGCCGGCGCGTCACCATTCGCACGGCACCACCCTCGTGCGGTATCACCACTCGTCCAACGTCGTCAGGCCGTCCTGGAGCGCGCGTGCCAGCAGACTCGCCTTCGTCGAGGCGTCCCGTCCGGCTGCCGCGTACTTGAGGCGGATCCGCTGCAGGTGCGTGTTCAGCGTGCCCACCGAGATGAACAGCCGCCTCGCTGCTTCGGTCTTCGAATCCGCTGCCAGCCAGGTGAGCAGAACTTCCTTCTCGCGGGCACTGAGCAGAGGCCGCACGAGGCCGCCGACACGCATTCCGTGGAACGAGGGCGAACGGTGCTGAGCGTTCACGGCGAACCGCCTCTCGGCTGACGAAGAGTCTGGGAACCGGCGCGAATGCGCCACCCCGAATCCTCGTCGCGGTCGATGCGAAGGCCTACGCCCGCGCGTGATCCCGTACGAACTCCGTACAGCCATACATCGCTGAACTGCGGAAACGCAGATTCTTCCCGAGGGAACCGTAGATGACGGAAACAACTGTGGAGGCGGCAGATCCGGCCTCGATCACCTCCCGGGCCGAGTTCGGCCGGGCCCTGACCGCCCTGCGAACCCGAGCGGGACTGTCCATCCGCGACGTCGTCGACGCGTCCGGAGCACTGCACGGCACGGTTGCCGGATGGTTCTCCGGACAGCATCTGCCCACCCGCGCCAGCGAGCCGTCCTTCCGCGCCGTGCTCGCGGCGTGCGGGGTCACCGACGAGACCGGGGCGGACACCTGGATCGCGGCTGCGCGTCGCGCCCGGCAGGCACGGACCAAGCGCCGGGACACCGGTCCGGTCCCCTATCGCGGTCTGTCCTCCTTCGAGGAGGACGACGCCGAGTGGTTCTTCGGCCGCGACGACATCACCGACGACGTTCTCCGCCGGATCCGCGCCGCCGTCGCCGGGCAGGGCCCGCGGGTGATCCTCGTCGTCGGTCCTTCCGGCGCGGGCAAGTCGTCTCTGCTGCGGGCCGGTGTCGCCGCCGCCGTCGCTTCCGACGAGACCGATCTCCGCGACTGGACACCCGTCGTTCTGACCCCCGCGACGGCAGGACCGGACACGCTCTCCGACGCCCTCGAGGTCGATCACCCGACCGTTCTCGTCGTCGACCAGTTCGAGGAACTGTGGACGGCCGGGGAGGAAGAGGACCGCCACGACTTCCTCGAACACCTCGCGCAGCCGGCCGACGACATCGTCGTGGTCCTCGGACTCCGGGCCGACTTCTACGGACTCGCCGCACGGGAACCGCACCTCGTGCCGATCCTCGAGTCCGGGCCCGTCGTCGTCGCACCCATGTCGGCAGCCGAACTCGAATCCGTCATCGTGCAACCGGCGGCCAAGGCGGGGGTGACCGTCCCACCGGAACTGGTGAAGGTGCTGCTGACCGACCTCGCTCCCCGCGCGTCGCGGACGAAGGACGAGCCCGGCACACTCCCACTGCTCTCCCACGCGTTGCTGCGTTTGTGGCAACGGGCCGAGCGCCGGACTCTCACCGTCGCCGACTACACCGCGGTCGGCGGTATCTCCGGCGCGGTCCAGCAGACCGCCGAGGAGCTGTACTCGGAACTGACGCCCGAACAGCAACGACTCACGCGCCGGGTGTTCCTGCGTCTCGTCAATGTCGACGACGACACCCAGACGCGTCGACGCACTCCCCGCAACGAACTGTCCTTCGGGGACGTCGACGCCGTGGACGAGATCGTCGACCGTTTCGCCGACGCTCGCCTGCTGACGGTCGACGAGGATTCCGTCCAGCTGAGCCACGAGGTTCTCCTCACCGCATGGGACCGGCTGCGCGGATGGATCGACGCCGACCGGGCGGGCCTCGCCGTCCATCGCGAACTCACCCGTGCCGCACAGGTGTGGGAGGACAGCGACCGAGACGACACCACCCTGCTCGGCGGTGGCCGGCTCGTCCTCCACGACGACTGGAGTCGCGTCGACGACAACGCCGACGCGCTCAACGACACGGAACGGGAATTCCTCGCCCGGAGCGTCGCGCACCGGGACGCCGAGGTCGAGGCGGAACGTCGCCGGACCAGGGTGCTCCGGCGGCTCGTGGGCGCCCTCACCGCGACGGCGGTGATCGCCCTCGTGCTCGTGATCGTCGCCACCGCAGCCGGAATCAGCGCGCACCGAACGCGCCGACGCCCAGCGCGCACGCGACGACGCGATGTCGCGCCAGATCGCGACCGTCTCGTCGCAGTTGTCGGCCACCGAACCCGCTGTCGCCGCCCAACTCGCCTTGGCCGGTTACCGGGTCGCCGACACCGTGGAGGCGCGCTCGGCACTGCTGGACACCACCGGTGTACGTACCCCCGTGCGTCTGGCAGGACCGGCCGGCCCCCTCCAGGCACGCAGCACACCGGACGGGGGCACTGTGGTCGGTGCTGCATCCGACGGCACGGTGCGATTGTGGGCGGTGGGTGAGACCGGACCGTCGACCACCCCGACCGCGGAATTCGGCGCGGGAGACGGCGCCGCCGAACTCTATGCGCTCGCGGTGTCACCGGACGGCGACGCCGTCGCGGTGGGCGGTCAGGGCGGAATCTGGCTGTGGGACATCCGTGATCGCACCTCCCCGCGGCAGCGGGCGGTGCTCGCGAACTCCGACCACACCGCCTACTCGCTCGAATTCTCCCCGGACGGACGTCGACTCGTGGCCGGGACGGGCTCCGGCACGGTCCTGCGATGGGATACGGATGCCGACGAGGTGACGGAACTGCCCCCGCTCGATCATCCGGCCGAAGGCGCTGTGTATCCGGTCTTCTCGCCCGACAACCGGTGGCTCGTCGTGGCCGGTAGGCAGATGTCGATGCGCGTGTGGGATGCGCAGGCGCAGGATGCCGGCGCGCGACCGGTGTTCGAGACGCTGCCGGACGGGGGCACCGAACATCTCCTGTCGGTGGCATTCTCGCCCGACGGCCGCACGGTCGCGGCCGGCACCACCGGACGTCACGTACTGCGTTGGGACACGACCGATCCCGCGGAACCCGCTCCGCTGGCCGCTCTCGAGGGTTTCACCAGCTATGTCAACGCCGTCGCGTTCGCCCCGGACGGACGTCACCTGGTCGCGGGCAGTTCCGACAACACGGTCCGCATCTGGGCGGACGGAGCGACTCCCGAGGCCGCGGAATCGATCACGACACTGCCCGGTTCGAATCCCGTGACCTCCGTCGACTTCGCCGACGGGGGCCGTGCGGTGCTCACCGCGGCACTGGACGGTTCGGTCGGGTGGTGGCCGGTGCCCGGCCCGGTCCTGCCCGCGGAGGAGGCCGTCTACGTCACTCCCGTCGATGCGGACGGCACCCTCGTCCTCTTCGGTCAGGGACGCTCGAATTCCCTGCCGCTGTGGGACATCACCGATCCCGGTGCGGCGGTGGAACTGCCGTCCCTGAGTCCGCCCGTCGAGGACCGCTTCAGCGGTGCCGCAGCATTGTCGAAGACCGGATCGCTCGCTGTTGCAGGAACATCCGGCGGATCCGTGCACCTGTGGGATCTGGCGGACCCTGCGGTACCGCAGTTCGCAGGGACGGCCGAGAGCGTCGTCACGGGCGTCGTCGGAGTGGTCGAGTTCGCTCCCGGCCGGCCCGTCGTGGCAGTAGCGGCGACGGAGGACGAGAAGGTCGCGCTCGTCGACGTCTCCGATCCGACGGCTCCGCGCGTCGTCGGAACCTTCGAGGCCGACGACTATCCGTACATGCTGTCGTGGCATCCCTCTGCCGACATCGTGGCCGTGGCGAGCGCCGGTGGTCTCGTCGAACTGTGGGATCTCTCGGATCCCACCGATCCGACGCGGATTTCCGAGCTGTCCGGATTCGAGAGTCAGGCGCAGACGGTCGCGTTCGGTGGTGACGGAGAGATCCTGGCCGCGGCGAGCGCCGACCGCAGTGTGCGCCTGTGGAACGTCGCGAACCCCGCTGCTCCACGCGAACTGGCGCGGATCACCGGGCCGGCGGACGCGGTGTACTCGCTGCACTTCTCCCCCGACGGAGACCGTCTCGCGGCCGGCGTCGGCGACGGCGCGGCATGGATCTGGGATGTCACCCGACCGGACTCCCCCACCACCCACGCGGTGCTCACCGCCTACGGAAGCCGGGTCTACGACGCCACCTTCGCGCACGACGGAACAGTGCTCGTCGGAGGCGGCCCGGACCGTTCCGTGCGGCTGTGGCAACTCGATCCCGAGGCCGTCTCGGCGACACTGTGTTCCACCGTCGGCACTCCGGTGACCGAGGACGAATGGGAACGGCACCTGCCCGGTGTGCCCTACCGGCCGCCGTGCGGCGGCACGGCGTGAATCGGGCGGCACGGAAGATGTTCCGACCGAGCCGGATTCATCCGATTGCAGGATGCGCACGCGTCGCACGGCGTGAGAACGTCCTGACGGGGGTTCAACGCATCGATCATCGGAGGAAGCATGTCTCGTAATCGTAGGTCGGGTCTGCGCGCGGTTCTGACGGCCGTTACGGTGGCGGTGGTCGCATTCGGTGCGCCCGTTGCCGCTTCGGCCGCTCCCACGGGCAGCGCCGGCAGCAACGATCTGCCGGGCAGTGTCGCCGATCTGCCCGGCAGCGTGTCCGAACTGCCCGGCAGCGTGGTGGATCTGGGTGGACGAGCGATCGATCTGGGTAGCGCGATCCTGGGCAACGGATCGTCCTTGCCGTCGACCCAGCAGTGCAATCAGTCGCGGCAGTCGGGAGGGGAAGGTGTCACCAGCACCTACCACGAGCTGGGTCGCAGTGGTCCCACGTCGTTCCTGCTGGACTGGGAGACCTTCGACGTTCCCGACCGAATCCAGGTGTTCTACGGTGGTTCCCAGATCCACGACACCGGTCGTATCGGTGACAGCATCAACGAAGGCACCGGATCGGCTGTGGTGAACGTGCCGGCCGGGAGTGCGTCCTCGGTTCTCGTCCGAGTGACCGGTGAGCCCGGGACGGCGTGGGAGTACACGGTCAACTGCCCGATCCTCTGACGGTCAGATCCGTAGGGCGGTGAACGGCGCGACCGGGATGTTGCGTACGACGAACCACACCGCCGTCAGGGCCAGCACGAGGTGCGGGGTCCACCGGTATCGCGTCCACCGCGGCATCGGTGTGCCCCGCACCCGGCTCCACGTCCACAGACCGAAGACCACGGTCAGCACGACCAGCGCGACGAGACCGAGGGCGTTGTAATGCAACGCTGCCGGCACGTCGAGATGGACGAGCGAGTACAGCATCCGTGACGAACCGCAACCGGGACACAGGATTCCGAACAGCGAATAGGTGGGGCACGGCGGAATGATCCCGCCCGGCGTGGTCGGGTCGGCCCACGTTACCGCCGCACACAACGCGACCGCGCCCACGGCGACCGCCATGGGGGCTGCGAGCGCGCGCCTCGTCCTCATCGCACCCGGCGTTCCTCGAGCCGGGCGCGTACCCCGGGCCATTCGTCGTCCGTGAGGGAGAACAGCGCGGTGGTGCGCCAGCTGCCGTCGCGGCGTCTGCGGTGCTTGCGGAGCAGGCCTTCCTCGGTGGCGCCGAGCCGGCGCAGGGCATCGCGCGAGCGGGTGTTGCGTTCGTCGGCGTGCCAGGTCACGCGCACGGCTCCGAGGTCGTCGAATGCGCGCTGCAGCAGAAGCAGTTTCGACTCGCTGTTCACGTGGGTCCGCTGCACTCGTGTCGACAACCAGGTGTAACCGATCACCAGCGTGCGGTAAGCCGGTTCGATCAGGTAGTAGGACGTCGATCCCAGTACCTCGCCGGTCGCCCTGTCGACGATCGCGTAGGGCAGCCGGGACGGATCGGCCACGGCCTCGCGCACGAACGTCCGCGCGTCGTCGAGGTCGCGGATCACGAGGTGCGACCAGGCGAAGATCGCGCCGGGATCGTCGGCGGCCTTCAGTAACCCTTCGGCATGCGCGTCGGCGAGGGGCTCGAGTCGGATACGGGGACCCTCGAGGACGGGATGGTCCGTCCAGTCGTCGTTCATCGCGCTCTCCCGGTCGTCGTCGGACGGCGAGCGTAGCCCGTTCGTTCGGCCGGCTGCCACGGAGTTCTGGGCGGGACGCGCAGGAAGACGAAGAACAGCACGACCAGCAAAACCGCACGTCCCCACACGCCGATGTGGACGAGCGTGAGCGGCAGGGCCATGTCTGTTTCGCCGGCGGTCGCGGCGAACCACCGGAAGATGCCGATGCCGATGGCGAGGTCGGCGAGGAGATAGGCGGCGACGAGACCCCACGGCACGCGCAGCAGGATCAGCATCGGCAGCAGCCAGAGCGTGTACTGCGGTGAGTGCACCTTGTGGAAGAGCATGAAACCGCACAGCATCGCGGCCCCGGCGCCGAGCCACGGGTAGATGCCGTCGCGGAGATATCGGCGCCATCCGAGCCACAGGGCGAGTGCGAACGACAGCGCGACCAGCGCCGGCGACAACTGGGCCACCAGGTCGTTGTACTGCGGAGTGTTCTCGTATTCCTGGTAGCCGCCCATCAGTGGCCGCAGACCCCAGTACCAGATGGAGTTGCTGGTCCCGTCCGCTTCCCGGTTCTGCTGGAAGGCGAACGACGCCCGCCAGCCCTCGTAACCGAGGACCGCGAAGGGCAGGTTGATCGCGGCGACCGTCGCTGCCGCCGCGCCCGCGACGGCGAGGGCGCCGGGGACGTCCCGTTTCCGATCGGGCGAGCTCCCGCCGGTGAGGACGTAGGCGATGAGCGGCAGCACGAAGATGCCCGGATAGAGCTTGAGACAGAAGCCCACGCCCAGCAGCACCGCCGCGACCACTCCTCGAGTCCGCAGCGACCAGCGTTCGATCGTCAGCACCGCGACGGCGGCGACGGTGACCGCCACGACCGGCAGGTCCCAGTTGAGGAAGGCGTAGAGCACGAGCGGCGGCGTGAGCGACCACAACAGCGCCGCCCACCCCGCCATCCGGGCGAGCAACCACGCGGTGACCAGCCCGAAGGGGGCGAGCAACAGCGCCGACTGCAGGAGGAACTCCGCGTCGGTGTGGGCGCCGATGGCCCCGATCCACATGAGCACCCCGCTGAGCACGGGGTACTCGACGGTGCCCCCGGTCAGCGCTCCCGACGAGGTGATGCCCCCGTCGACGAAGGGGAAGACGTGGAGGTTGATGCCGCGGCCGATCCACAACTGCTGGATGTCGGAATAACAGACGTCGGCGTCCTTGATGTCCTCGAACCGCAGCGTGCGGCCCTCGGCGTCGAAGGTGGGGCCGGCGCACCGGGCCTTGTTCAGGTAGCCGAACCACATCATCACCGCGCACGTCAGGACGGCGACGAGCGAGACGGTCCCGGAGCTCGTGCGCATGTCCTCACCCTAGGACAAAACCCCTGCCCGCGACGGTCGGCGATTTCGCTGGTCGCCGGGCCGTCGTGTACCCTTCATGGGTTGCTGACGCAACGACCCTCCTGTCACGGAACGTCCGTGACCGTTCACAGTCCATAGGAGGTGATGAGGTCTTATGCGTCATTACGAATTGATGATCATCCTGGACCCCAGCCTGGACGAGCGCACCGTCGCTCCCTCGCTGGAGACGTTCCTCAACGTCATTCGCCAGGAAGGCGGCAAGGTCGACAAGGTCGACGTGTGGGGTAAGCGCCGTCTCGCCTACGAGATCGCCAAGAACAGCGAAGGCATCTACGCGGTGATCGACATCAGCGCGACGCCTGCTGCCGTTGCAGAGCTGGATCGCCAGCTCGGCCTGAACGAGTCGGTGCTCCGCACCAAGGTTCTGCGCCACGGCAAGTGAGCCTGTCGGCGCCGGGCCGTAGGCTCTGGCGCATCAGGACTCCCCACACTGCAGGAGGAACCACATGGCAGGCGACACCGTCATCACCGTGGTCGGCAATCTGACCGCCGACCCCGAACTGCGTTTCACCCCCGCGGGTGCTGCGGTTGCGAACTTCACCGTTGCATCCACGCCCCGCGTGTTCGACCGTCAGTCCAACGAATGGAAGGACGGCGAGGCTCTGTTCCTGCGCTGCAACATCTGGCGTGAGGCAGCGGAGAACGTGGCCGAGAGCTTGACTCGCGGCTCGCGTGTGATCGTGCAGGGCCGGCTCAAGCAGCGCAGCTACGAGACGCGTGAAGGCGAGAAGCGCACTGTCGTGGAGCTCGAGGTCGACGAGATCGGCCCCTCGCTCCGTTACGCCACGGCCAAGGTCACCAAGGCCGGTCGCGGTGGCGGTGGCGGAGGCTTCGGTGGTTCCTCCGGTGGATCGGGCGGTGGCCGTCCCGCTCAGAACACGAACGTCGGCGGAGACGACCCGTGGGGCGACGCCCCGCAGTCGGGCTCCTTCGGTGGTTCCGGGGACGACGAGCCTCCGTTCTGATCCGACCTCGATCGGAACATCCAAAATTACGGAGAACGACCATGCCTAAGTCGCCCGCGCGCGAGAAGGTTTTGAAGAAGAAGGTCTGCACCTTCTGCAAGGAAAAGAACGTGCAGATCGATTACAAGGACACGACGCTGCTGCGCAAGTACGTCAGCGATCGCGGCAAGATCCGCGCTCGCCGCGTCACCGGCAACTGCGTGCAGCACCAGCGCGACGTCGCTGTTGCTGTCAAGAACTCTCGTGAGGTGGCTCTGCTCCCTTACGTCTCGACGACTCGCTGAGGAAAGGGAGGGACACGATGAAGCTCATCCTTACTGCTGACGTGGACAACCTCGGTGCGCCTGGCGACACCGTTGAGGTCAAGGACGGCTACGGCCGCAACTACCTGCTGCCCCGCGGCCTGGCGATCGTCGCCACCCGTGGTGCCCAGAAGCAGGTCGAGGGCATCCGCCGTGCTCAGGAGGCTCGCGCCGTGCGTGGCCTCGAGCACGCCCAGGAGCTCAAGGCCGCGATCGAGGGCCTCGAGGACGTCTCGCTGAGCGTCAAGACCTCGAGCGACTCGGGCAAGCTGTTCGGCTCGGTCACCGCTGCCGATGTCGCCGGTGCTCTCAAGGCTGCCGGTGGCCCGGTTGTCGACAAGCGCATCGTCGAGCTGCCCAAGGCTCATATCAAGGCGACCGGTAAGCACCAGATCGTCGTGAAGCTGCACCCGGATGTCACCGCGAAGTTCACGCTGAACGTCGTGGCTGCCTGATTCCGGCCCCTCGAGGAGCCCCGCGCCTGGTCGGCGTGGGGCTCCTCGTCGTCTGTGCACAGCCTGTGGATAAACCGGGGGGTAAACCACACCGTTGTGACTCCTCGGAATGTCGTTCGGGGAACGAATGGGTGAACACGCCCGGCCCTCCGACACGCCGAGATTCTTTTTCTCCACAGGTGTGAACAGGCATTTTTCCGCTCCTACCTGCAGTTATGGGAGATGTGAGATGTGTTGTCCCCAGGTTGTGCACATCCGGTGCACAAGGCTGTCCTCCTCTTTCCACAATTCATCCCCAGCTGTGTGCACAACCCGAGTTGTGGAGGGTCATCCGGATCCCTAACGTCGGGCGCACGACTCCACACACAGGATGTCGGTAGGGGCGAGTAGAACCGGACACGAAACCCCGGGTACCGACACCGGGAGTGCGTGCAGGTATCCGCCGGAGCACAGCGCGCCGGACGGGGACATGCGGAGGAAGGCAGGCACTGCAGTGGCCGTCGTTGACGATCGTGGAAATCCCGAATATTCGGGACCTCCCGAGGAACCGAGTGGAGACTTCGGTCGGCAGCCCCCTCAGGATCTCGTGGCCGAGCAGTCCGTGCTCGGCGGCATGCTGCTGAGCAAGGACGCCATCGCCGACGTCCTCGAAGTGCTGAGGCCCGGCGACTTCTACCGTCCGGCCCACCAGGCCGTGTACGACGCGATCCTCGATCTCTACAGCCGAGGCGAACCCGCCGACCCGGTCACCGTGTCGGCCGAACTCGACCGGCGCGGCGAACTCAAGCGTCTCGGCGGAGCCGCCTACCTCGTCACGCTCACCCAGACCGTCCCCACCGCGGCCAACGCCGGCTACTACGCCGAGATCGTCGCTGAGAAGGCCGTCCTGCGTCGTCTCGTCGAGGCGGGCACCCGCATCGTCCAGTACGGCTACGCCGGCGCCGACGGCCAGGACGTCGCCGAGATCGTCGACCGCGCGCAGGCGGAGGTCTTCGAGGTCGCCGAACGACGCACCACCGAAGACTTCGTGCCGCTCGAAGAACTCCTGCAGCCCACGATGGACGAGATCGACTCCATCGCCAGCCGCGGCGGTATCTCCCTCGGCGTGCCCACCGGCTTCGCCGAACTCGACGAGCTCACCAACGGGCTGCACGCCGGCCAGATGATCATCGTCGCCGCACGTCCCGGTGTGGGTAAGGCCCTCGCGCTCGACACTCCCCTGCCCACCCCCACCGGCTGGACCACGATGGGCGAGGTCGGGGTGGGCGACGAACTCCTCGGCGCCGACGGCCGCCCCACCCGCGTCCTCGCCGCCACCGAGGTCATGCACGGCCGTCCGTGCTTCGACGTCGTGTTCTCCGACGGCACCGTGATCGTCGCCGACGAGCAGCACCAGTGGCGCACCGGCGACGGCGCGATCCGCACCACGGGCGAACTCGCCGCCACCGCCGACGCCAGGCACACCGTCGCGAACACCGAGGCACTGTCGTTCCCGGCAACCGAGCTGCCCGTCTCCCCCTTCACGCTCGGTGCGTGGCTCGGCGGCCCGTCGTCCGATCCCGAACTGCACATGCGTATCGACGGCGAAGGTGGCTTCACCAGCGCCCTCGTCGCGCTCGGCGCCCACATCCCCGCCGAATACCAGCGGGCATCCGAACCGCAGCGTCGCGAACTTCTCGCGGGTCTGCTCGACGCCGGTGGAGAGATCGACGACGACGGCACCATCCGGTTCGTCGGCTCGTCCGAGCGACTGGCGCAGGGCGTCGCCGAACTCCTGTCGGGCCTCGGTTACGCACCGGTGCTCGACGGCACCGAGGTCGCCTTCACCACCGACGACGACGTCTTCGTCCTGCCCAGTAAGGCCGTGCGGCACAAGGAATGCCGCGCCACCGTGCCGCGCGAACGCCGCATCGTCGCCGTCCGCCCGGTCCCCTCGGTCCCGGTGCGGTGCGTCGAGGTCGACGGCGACCACATGTACCTCGCGGGTCGCGCGATGGTGCCCACGCACAACTCCACGCTGAGCATGGATTTCATGCGGTCGTGTTCCATCAAGCACGGCATGGCGTCGGTCATCTTCTCGCTCGAGATGGGCAAGACCGAGATCGTCATGCGTCTGCTGTCCGCGGAGGCGAAGATCAAGCTCGGCGACATGCGATCCGGACGGATGACCGACGACGACTGGACGCGTCTCGCCCGTCGCATGAGCGAGATCAGCGAAGCGCCGTTGTTCATCGACGACTCGCCGAACCTCACGATGATGGAGATCCGCGCAAAAGCGCGGCGGCTCAAGCAGAAACACGACATCCGTCTCATCGTCATCGACTACCTGCAGCTCATGTCGTCCGGCAAGAAGGTCGAGTCGCGTCAGCAGGAGGTCTCCGAATTCTCGCGTAGCCTCAAGCTTCTCGCGAAGGAACTCGAGGTTCCGGTCGTCGCGGTGTGTCAGCTCAACCGTGGTCCCGAGCAGCGCACCGACAAGCGGCCGCAGGTCTCCGACCTCCGTGAGTCGGGCTGCCTGCCGGCGTCCACGCGCATCATGCGTGCCGACACCGGTGCCGAGGTCACGCTCGGCGAGCTGCTCGAGTCGGGCGAACAGCCCCTCGTGTGGTCGCTCGACGAACGCATGCGGATGGTCGTCCGGCCGATGGTGAAGGTCTTCCCCAGCGGCCGTAAGGAAGTCTTCCGGTTGGAGCTGGCCTCGGGGCGTCGTGTCGAAGCCACCGCGAACCATCCCTTCCTCACCATCGACGGCTGGATGCCGTTGGGCGAGTTGGTCGCCGGTGAGCGTGTCGCAGTGCCGCGTGCGGTGCCCGCACCCCTCGACGTGATACCCGCATCCGACGACGAGGTGGCAGCTCTCGCGGACACCGCCGTGGCCGGCCGACTGATCCCCACCCGCGCGTTCTCGCTCCCCAAGGAGCAGGTCGCCGAGCTCGTCTGCCACATCTGGGAAGACAGCGGTGAGGTCGCATGGGACGCAGGCGCTGCCGCCGCCGTCGTCCGCTACCGGTCGGCGGATCGTCGTCTCGCCGACGACCTCGCGCGCCTGCTCCTGCGCATCGGCGTGTTCGCGCGGATCACCGATGCCGGCGAGGGCTGTGACCTCACGGTCACCGGGGCGGAGAACCAGGCGGTCTTCCTCCACGACGTGGGCAAGCACGGAACCGCGGCGCAGTGGGTCCTGGCGCAGCTCGGACCGAAGCTCGTCAAGCACAGCCCCGACACCGTCACCCCCGAGATCGAAGCCGAGCTCGGCGAATTGCTCGCCGTCGAGCAGCTCGCTCCGATCGGGCCGGTCGCGTCCGCCACCCCGCGCACCACCGAGGGTGCACGCTCGCGGCTCGCCCGGGTCGCCGATGTCCTCGACACGGCCGACATCGACATGGTCGCCACCAACAACGTGTTCTGGGACGAGATCGTCTCCGTCACGAGTCTCGGCGAGCAGGACGTCTACGACGGAACGGTGCCCGGCACACACAATTTCGTCGCCGACGGTATCGCGGTGCACAACAGCCTCGAGCAGGACGCCGACATGGTCATCCTGCTGCACCGCCCCGACGCGTTCGAGCGCGACGACCCGCGTGGTGGCGAGGCCGACCTCATCGTCGGCAAGCACCGTAACGGCCCGACCGCGACCATCACCGTCGCGCACCAGCTGCACCTGTCGCGGTTCGTGGACATGGCGCGCGGCTGATACGAGTCGTCGCCCCGCCCGTCGGCGGGGCGACAGATCGAGTCCCGAGGACGTGGAACCTTCGGCGAACGACGTTCAGCAGCAGGTAGGTGCGACTCCTGTCGTCGAAGGTTCGTTCTGGCGCTCGTCTGCCGTGCCCGCGGTGCAGCACGCCACGTCGCCGGTCTCTCGCGGGCCGTCGAGATGCTGCGGGCTCGACCCGAAGGTCTCCGAATCTGCCAGGACGGTGGACACCTCCCACTTCTCCCCTGCCGGACCCGTCACCCACGCCTTGTCCTGCGTGGCGTAGCAACAGGTCGTGCCCATCTCCTCGTCGGCGAACAGGCCCGCCTCGGTCAATCGGGCGATCTCGGTGTGCACCTTCTCGGACGAGTCGACCTCGACCCCGAGGTGGTTGATCGTGCCGCCCTTGCCGGGGTTCTCGAACAGCACCAGCTTCAACGGCGGATCGGCGATCGCGAAGTTGGCGTAGCCCGGTTCGAGCTTGGCCGGTTCGGTGCCGAACAGTGTCGAGTAGAAGGCGACCGCTTCGGGCAGGTCCTCGACGTTGAGGGCGAACTGGATGCGTGACATGACTTCCTCCTGTGTGACATATATCGAATTACCGCTCACAGGATGCTCCTGTATTTCGACATATGTCAAGAAGGTAGTTAGGCTCGAATCATGCCGAAAGCATTGCCCGTGATCGATGTCCGCGCCCCGATCTGCTGCGAGCCGGTATCGGCCGCGCCGATGAGCGACGACGCCGCCCTCGAGGTCGCGTTGCGGCTGAAGGCCCTGGCCGACCCGGTGCGCATCAAGCTCATGTCGATCCTGCTCACCGCCGACGAAGGTGCGGTGTGCACGTGCGATCTCGCCGCCGGTGTGGATCTGGCGGAATCCACGGTGAGTCATCACCTCGGACAACTGCGCAAGGCGGGCATGGTCGAATCCGAGCGGCGCGGGATGAACGTCTATCACCGTGCCTGCTCCGAGTCCCTCGAGGCGCTCAGGGTCGTCCTGGATCCGAACTGCTGCCGCTGACGGTCGCAGACATATCCTCGAGATGGAGAAGCGGCGAGGAAGGTAGTGATGACGTTCATCAAGATGTGCGGACTGCAGGACGAGGCGACGGTCGATCTCGCCGTCGAACTGGGCGTCGACGCGGTCGGTTTCGTCCTCGTGAAGAGCCCTCGTCGCATCTCTCCCGACCGGGCCGCGACGCTCCGCACCCGCGTGCCGGCGGGAACACTCGCCGTCGGCGTCTATGTGAATGCGTCCCTCGACGAGATCATTGCGACGGCCCGGGCTGCGAATCTCGATCACGTCCAGGTGCACGACCTGCGATCGCCCGACGACGTGCGCGTGCTGCACGACGCGGGATTCACGGTGATCCGCGCGATCAACACCGGAGGAGCCGAGGCGCTGTCGGAGGACTTCGGCGCCGACCTGTTGCTCGTCGACGGCGCAGTCGCCGGTGCCGGGAAGACATGGGACTGGCAGGACCGCAGTGCCCTGCCGTCCGGCCGGTGGGTCCTTGCGGGCGGGCTGAACCCCGACAACGTCGAGAGGGCACTTTCCACGTCCGGGGCGTGGGGTGTCGACGTCTCCAGCGGCATCGAGGCCGAGCGCGGCGTCAAGGATCCGGGTCTCATGCGGGCGTTCGCGCAGGCGGTCCGGAGAAACGCCTCGGAGTGACCCGTCCGGGGGATCCGGCGGCGTCAGTGCGCGGCGTCGGCCTTCTTCCGCCGCGGGATCAGGTGCATGATCAGCACGACGATCGCACCGACGACCAGGCCCACCAGAGCGGATGCCACGGTCCCCGCGGTCCACGACAGCACGCCGCCGAATCCGCCGTGCACGAGCTCGCCGAACCAGTGCTCGAGATCGTGCAGACGATCCGCAGGCCAATGGAATCCGGCCTCGCCGACGTTGACGAGCAGGATGTGCCCACCGACCCACAGCATGGCGGCGATGCCGACCACGGTGAGAACGGTCATCAGCTTCGGCATCGCCGTCACGAGACCGCGACCGACGCGCTGAGCGAAAGTGGACTTCCGTTTCGCGAGCGCCAGGCCGACGTCATCCATCTTCACGATCAGGGCGACCACGCCGTACACCAGGACGGTAATGAGGACGGCGACGACGATGAGGACGAGCAGGCGGGTCAGGAAGGGTTCGTCCTCGACCGAGGCCAGCGAGATCACCATGATCTCGGCGGACAGGATCAGGTCGGTGCGGATCGCGCCGCCGATCATGGCCTTCTCGAACTCGGGACCCTTCTCCGCTGCGGTGGCCTCTTCTTCGTGGTGGCCGCCGGTGAGCGCTTCGTAGACCTTCTCGGCGCCCTCGTAGCAGAGGAACAGACCACCGGCGATGAGCAGATACGGCAGGGCCTGCGGGAGGAACTGACTCAGGATCATCGCGACCGGCAGGATGATCAGGAGCTTGTTGCGGATCGACCCGATCGCGATCTTGCGGATGATCGGCAGTTCGCGATCGGGGGTGAACCCGTGCACGTAGCGGGGGGTGACGGCCGTGTCGTCGACCACCACGCCCGCTGCCTTGACGCTCGCCCTGCCGGCTGCGGCGCCGATGTCGTCTATGGATGCCGCGGCTGCCTTCGCAAGTACCGCGACGTCGTCCAGAAGGGCGACGAGACCACCAGCCACGGGAACCTCCCACAGTTCGGCTGCACCGAGCCGATCGACCGACACGCGATTACGAGTCGTCTCGGAACGCTACCGGACCTGCGATGACGTGCAACGCGGTGTCCGGAGCATGTCGGGGACGACTTCGTCCACACCGAGCGCCCTACGCGGACGCCCGGCGTGACAGGCCTGTGGGTACCCGGTGGATGCGGTTACCGAACTCGATCATGCCGGCGACGTCAGTTCGGCGATCAACGCCTCGACCTTCGCCCGGATCTCGTCACGGATCGGACGCACGGCGTCGATTCCTCGTCCGGCCGGGTCGTCGAGCACCCAGTCCCGGTAGGACGTACCGGGGAATACCGGGCAGGTGTCGCCGCATCCCATCGTGATCACGACGTCGGAGGCCTGCACGGCGTCGGCGGTGAGGATCTTCGGGTTCTCGCCGGAGATGTCGATTCCGACCTCGGCCATCGCCGCGACCGCAGCAGGGTTCACCTCCTCGGCGGGTGCGGACCCGGCGGAACGGACTGTGATGCGGTCCCCCGCGAGACGGCTCAGGAACCCGGCGGCCATCTGGGACCGACCGGCATTGTGCACACACACGAACAACACCGACGGGACCGTGGTCACGACGCACCTCCGGCGCGTGCGGCGAAACGTGTGCGCAGAGCCAGAGCCACGTACACGAGTGCGACGAGGACGGGCACTTCGATGAGGGGGCCGACGACTCCCGCCAGTGCCTGCCCGGACGCGACCCCGAACGTGCCGATCGCGACGGCGATGGCGAGCTCGAAGTTGTTGCCCGCGGCGGTGAAGGCGAGTGTGGTGGTGCGTTCGTAGCCGAGTCCTACTGCAGCGCCGAACAGATACCCGCTCCCCCACATGATCGCGAAGTACGCCAGCAGGGGCAGCGCGATGCGTACGACGTCGAGTGGTCGCGAGGTGATCTGTTCACCCTGCAGCGCGAACAGGACCACGATGGTGAACAGCAGTCCGTACAGCGCCCACGGTCCGATGCGCGGCAGGAAGGTCTGCTCGTACCAGCTGCGGCCCTTGGCCTTCTCGCCGAATCGACGAGTGAGGAAACCGGCGACGAGCGGGATCCCGAGGAAGATCAGCACGGATTTCGCGATCTCCCACGGGGAGACGTCGAGACCGGTCTGCTCGAGGCCGAGCCATCCGGGCAGCACCGACAGGTAGAACCAGCCGAGAGCGGCGAACATGATCACCTGGAAGACCGAGTTGATCGCGACCAGCACGGCTGCGGCTTCCCGGTCGCCGCACGCGAGGTCGTTCCAGATGATCACCATCGCGATGCAGCGCGCGAGGCCGACGATGATCAGACCGGTGCGGTATTCGGGCAGATCCGGCAACATCAGCCACGCGAGCGCGAACATCAGTGCGGGACCGACGATCCAGTTGAGGATCAGCGACGAGATCAACAGGGTGCGGTCGCCGGTGACCGTGTCGAGACGGTCGTAGCGCACCTTCGCCAGCACCGGGTACATCATGATCAGCAAGCCGAGGGCGATCGGCAGCGAGATCCCGTCGATCTCGATGAAACCCAGGGCTTCTCCGAGTCCGGGAATCATGCGGCCGAGCAGCAGGCCGACGACGATGGCGGTGCCGATCCACACGGGAAGGAAGCGGTCGAGTGTCGACATCCTGCCCATCACGGGAGTGTCCACCGCAGTTCGCTCACTCATGCGGGTACCTCGATCGACTCGATCCCGAGTACATCGGAGAGTTGCCGTAGTGCAGCCGGAACCACCCAGTAGTACACCCAGGTGCCGCGACGCTCGCACTCGAGCAGGCCTGCCTCGCGCAGAACTCTGAGGTGGTGCGAGATCGTCGGTTGGGACAGATCGAACGATCCCGAGATATCGCATACGCACGCCTCACCGCCGGCATGACTCGCGACGAGCGACAGCAACCGCAGACGCACCGGATCGCCGAGGGCCTTGAACATCCGGGCGAGGCCGACGGCGCGATCGCCCGTCAGGGGTTCGCGCACGAGCGGAGAGCAACACGCGTCGTCACTCACGAGATCTTGATTCGACACACGTCTATATTGACAGATGTCGAAGCCGTCCACGGATCCGGGTGGTGAGGCCGTCCGGATCGGACACGCAACAATGGCGGCATGGCCAACTCGCCGTCCGGTGACTCGATGCTCGATCGCGTCGTTCGCATCCTCGAGTCGTTCGACGACACCCAACCCCGCCTGACGGTCGGGAGTCTTGCCCGCAGGTCCGGCATCCCGCAGGCCACGGCCTATCGGCTCGTCGGCGAGTTGGTGCAGCACGGTCTGCTCACCCGGGACGACGACGGGCGGGTGCGGCTCGGTCTGCGCCTGTGGGAACTCGTCGCGCGCAGCGCACCCGCGCGCGATCTGCGGGAGGCGGCACTGCCCTTCCTGCAGGACGTGCAGTCGGTGGTGCACCAGCACACCCAGCTCGCGGTCCTGCAGGACGACGAGGTCCTCGTCCTCGAACGGCTGTCGGCGTCCGATTCGGTGGTCAACCAGGCCTCGGTCGCGCGTCGGCTCCCCGTCCACGACACGTCGCTGGGCATGTCGATGCTCGCGTTCTCACCTGCGGAGGTGCAGGAAGCCTATCGGCGACGACATCCCGAGGTGGAGAAGCGTTTCGCTGCGACGACGAGAGATTTCCGTCGCGCGCTCGCGGAGGTCCGCCGACGGGGTTATGCGCGCTTCGACGGTGTGCTCGACGAGGGCACCACGGGCATCGCGGTGCCCGTCCTCGCACGGTCGGGTCATGCACTGGCGGCGCTCGGCGTGGTGGTGCCCACCGGCGCGTCCCGGCAGCAGGCCGTCGTGCCTGTCCTCATGGCCGCTGCCCGCGGCATCGCGCGCGGAGTGGGCGAGCGTCCCCCGGACTGACCAGGTCGTTTTCTCATTGAACGAGAAGTCGACGTGTGCGGTGGGAGAGGCGCACGACACTCGATGCGACGCGAATCGGATACGCGCAGCGAAGGACGAACACATGAACGCAACCCGCACGGTCGTCACCACCGAAGTCGGCATCGTCGGCGGCGGCCCGGCAGGTCTCATGCTCTCCCACCTCCTCGCGAAGGCGGGGATCGACAACATCGTCGTCGAGAAGCGTGATCACGAGACCATCCGGACCACCCACCGTGCGGGCATCCTCGAGCACGGCTCGGTGTCGCTGCTCACCGAGAGTGGAGTCGACACCCGTGTCCTGAACGAAGGGCACCGCCACGACGGCATCGATCTGCGCTTCGGAGGCGAGAGTCACCGTATCGATTTCCGGGACCTCGTGGGTGAGTCGGTGTGGTTGTATCCGCAGAACGAGGTCTTCGTCGACCTGGCCGCCTCGCGCGAACGCGACGGTGGTGATGTGCGCTACAGCTCTTGCGACACAGAGGTTCTCGACATCACCACCGACACACCGAAGATCCGGTTCACCGAATCCGACGGCACGCCGGTCGAGATCCGGTGCCGCATCCTCGTCGGAGCCGACGGATCACAGAGCATCTGCCGCAAGGCGATTCCGGGCGACGTCCGCACCGACCACTTCATCGAGTACCCCTTCGCATGGTTCGGGATCCTCACAGAGGCTCCGCCGAGCGCACCCGAATTGATCTATGCGCGTTCGGATCATGGATTCGCCCTCATCAGTCAACGCAACGAGTCGGTGCAGCGGATGTACTTCCAGTGCGATCCGTCCGAGGACGCGTCGACGTGGAGCGAGGAGCGGATCTGGGACGAGCTGCAGAGGCGTGTCGACGGCCCCGACGGTTTCGAGCTGGAGCGCGGCCGGATCTTCGAGCAGATGGTCCTGCCCTTCCGCTCGTATGTGTGCGAACCGATGCGGCACGGAAACCTGTTCCTGGCAGGCGATGCCGGGCACACCGTCCCGCCGACCGGTGCGAAGGGGCTCAATCTCGCCCTGGCCGACGTCCGGGTGCTCTTCCGCGCGCTCGACTCGTTCTTCTCCACCGGTTCGTCCGATCTGCTCGACGCCTACAGCGACACGGCGCTGGAGCGCGTGTGGAAGGCGCAGAACTTCTCGTACTGGATGACCTCGATGCTCCACACCCGTGAGGACGCAACGTCGTTCGAGAACAAGCGGGCACTGGGTGAACTCGCCGCGGTCGTCGGCTCCCGGTACGGGCAGCAGTATCTCGCGGAGGCGTACACGGGCTGGCCCGACCGCTGAACGTCAGGGAGAGTGCTTCAGGAGTTCGTCGAGTCGATCGAGAACCCGCCTGTTGAGCAGGGTGCGGTTGGTCATCTCGCAGTGCCCACCCGCACCCTCGGCATCGGTGAACGGGATGAGAGTCACCTTGTCGCCGAGCCGATCTCCGAATGTTCCTGCTCCCCGCGCGAGGACATCGTTCTCGGCTGCCGTCACCACGACCGGGCACGAGATACGCTCACCGACCTCGTCGAGTGTGTACTTGTTCATCTCCGCGAACAGTTCCCGGATGTCGGAGACCCCGTTGACCCAGAATCCACGGGAGACGATCTTCCAGCGCAGCGACGGATCCGACTCCACCGCAGCCATGATCGCGTCGGCGTCCTGCTCGCTCATCGAGAGAGGATCGTCGAGGACCTCGGGGGAGAGGCCGAATGCTGCCCCGAGGGCCCGAGTGCCGGCCGCGACGCTCCACTGACCGGGATCGGCGACCACCGCGGCCAGACGATGCTCACCGGATGCTGCGCGCGGCGCGAGATACCCACCGAGACTCCATCCGCTCAGGACGATGCGTTCGGGGTCGACGATGGGGGAGGCCGTCGCATGATCGATCACCGCGCGCACGACCACTTCCCAGTCCGGACGCATCGGCATCTTCTGCTTGTAGAGCATCTCGCCCTGGCCCGGTCCGTCGAACAGGAGACAGTGGTAGCCGCGCCGCAGCGCTGCCACGGCCGATGCGAAGTACATGTCGGTGATCGTGGCGTCGTATCCGTTGGTGAAGACGACGAGCGGCCGCACGCTGTTCTCGTGACCGGGTGCGGGAATCAGGTAGCCCGGCAGCGTGGTGTCCTCGAACGGAATCCTGTCGGGAGTCACGGGCGTCTCCCCGATCGCCAGCCCGGCATCGAAGGCCGCCACCTGCTTGTCGAAGGCGGCGATCAGACGCGGGTCGACCGGGGAGCCGTACAGCGGGTGGTAGGCGGTCGCGTAGTAGGCGCTCGCCCGCAGGAACAACTCGCGTGCCGAATCGTCGTGTCCGGCGGCCGCGCAGGTCTCCGCTTCGGTGACGAGACGGTCCCCGGCCTCGACCCACGCCCGGTAGAAGTCCGCGTCGTCACCCTCCCCCACCTGCCGGGCCACTGCGGCGATCTCGCCGAAGTCGGCGCCGCCGTAGGGGATGTAGGCCAGTGGCCAGGTTCCGAACTCGTCGTGCAGATGATCGTGGAAGAGCAGACCCATGCCGGTGCTCCTTCGAGCCGAGGTTCGCGAATCGGGGTTCTCCCTGCACGGTGACGGCACGACGACGTCACCGCTACCGGAATCAGCGGATTTCACCCTCGATTTCGTCTAACAGGAGCTTCGGCTTCGCTCTCCTATACGGCTACGAGCCCATCCGGTGCCTTCTTCGCCAACCGGCCGGCGAGGGCCGCGCACACCAGGAGCTGCATCTGGTGGAACAGCATGAGCGGCAGCACGATCAGGCCGATGGGCTGGCCGGGGAAGAGCACGATCGCCATGGGCAGACCGGTGGCGAGGGACTTCGTGGAGCCGCAGAAGAGGATCGCGACACGGTCCTGGTATTCGAAACCGAGTCCGCGCGACGAGTACCAGGTCAGTGCGAGCACGATCACGAGCAGCACCGCGCACACACCGACGAGGGCGAGCAGGCGGCCCACCGAGATCATCGACCAGATTCCTTCGTTCATGCCGCGGCTGAACGCCACGTACACGACCAGCATGATCGATCCGCGGTCGACGAGCTTGAGCGGCTTTCCGTGGGCCTTCACCCAGCCGCCGATCCAGCGCCGCAGGAGCTGACCGGCGACGAACGGCACGAGCAGCATCAGCACGATGTCGAGCACGGCCGACCCGCTGAAGGTGACGCCCTGGGTGGACATCGTCAGCGCGACGAGCAGTGGCGTCGCAAAGATTCCGATGAGACTCGAGGCACTGGCCGAGACGATCGAGCCGGGGATGTTGCCGCGCGCCACCGAGACGAGCGCGATGGCGGACTGCACCGTGGACGGCAACAGGCACAGATAGAGGACGCCGAGATAGAGCGGGTCGGTCAGGATCGACGGCACGAGCACCTTCGCGGCCAGGCCGAGCAGCGGGAAGACGACGAAGGTCGTGGCGAGGATCGTCAGGTGCAGACGCCAGTGCTTGAGACCCTCGATGGCCTCCTGCGTGGACAGGCGCGCGCCGTACAGGAAGAACAGCAGCCCGATGGCGATCTTGGCGGCCCAGTTCACGCCGTCGAGTACGACCCCGTCGGCGGGCAGCAGGGCAGCGACGGCGACGGTGGCGAGGATGGCGAGCAGGAACGGGTCGAGTCGTCCGAGCACGGGGATCTTGGAGAGCACGAATCGACGGTACGGCAGCCTGAGGTCATTACAGAAGACGGTCACCACGTTTTCTGTAATCGCGATTCATGATGAAATGGAGGTCGTGTTCGATCCGGTACATCTGAAGAGCTTCCTCGCCGTCGAGCGGGAACGCGGCTTCACCGCGGCCGCCCACCGCCTCGGCCTGCGACAGTCGACGGTCAGTCAGCACGTCGCGCGGCTCGAGAAGGAGATCGGACGCCGCCTGTTCGTACGCGACACGCACAATGTCGAGCTCACGGCGGACGGTGCCGACATGGTCGCCTTCGCCCGCGAGATCCTCGATCGCCACGATGCCGCGCGCAGACACTTCTCGGAGTCGCCGCTCAGCGGCCGGCTGCGTTTCGGGGTCTCCGAGGACCTGGTGCTCTACGAGCTGCCGTCGATCCTCGCCGAGTTCCGGCGTAGTCATCCCCGCATCGATCTCGAACTCACGGTGGATCTGAGCGAGGACCTGCAGCGCCGGCTCGACGACAACGAGCTCGATCTGGTCTTCGGCAAGCGCCGGCCCGGCAGCCGCCACGGCGAGATGATCTTCCGCGAGCGCCTCGTCTTCCTCTCCGCCCCCGATTACGTCCTCGATCCGGACGAGCCGACACCGCTGGTGTCCTATCCGTCGCCGGCCCTGACCCGCGACATCGCGCTCGAGGTCCTCCAGCGCAGTGGGCGCGGTGTCCGCGTCGCATGCACGACCGACAGTCTCAACGGCCTGCGCGCCGCGGCGCTCGCCGGACTGGGCGTGGTGTTGCATGCCGAACGGCTCCCTCCGCCCGGTCTCGTCCCGGTGCGCGATCCCCAGCGACTGCTTCCCGATGCGGGGGAGATCGAGTTCGTGCTCATGGCGCGTCGTTCCGTGCTCAGCGGTCCGGAGGCGGCCCTGCGGTCGGCCATCCTCGCGAATGCGGATCGCGTGCGCGTGTGACGGTGTCGCGGATGGGTATTCCTCTGCCACGCCCGCTGGGGGCGGCAATGTTCACGCCGCAGGAGGAACCGTGTCCACAGACGCGATCGTGTTGCTGAAGGAAGACCACAAGGAGATCAAGAAACTCTTCCGCGACTTCCGGAAGGCCGAGGGGGAGAAGGAGAAGGGCAAGATCGTCGACAGGATCATCGAAGCCCTCACCGTGCACACCTATCTCGAGAACGAGTGCATGTACCCCGAGGTGCGTTCCCTGCTCCCCGATCTCGAGGACGACATCCTCGAATCGTACGAGGAACACCACGTCGCCGACGTGCTCGTCATCGAACTGGCCGGGATGAAGCCCGACGCAGAGCGTTTCGATGCGAAGACGACGGTCCTCATCGAGAACGTCGAGCATCACATCGACGAGGAGGAGGACGAGTGGTTCCCCAAGGTGCGCGAGGCGCTCGGCCGTAAGCAGTTGCAGGACATCGGTGCCCGCATGCTCGAGATGAAGAAGGACGCCCCGCGGTCACCGGCGCAGCCGTCCGCGCTGAAGAAGACGATCGACGCGGTGATCAGCTGACGGTGTGCTGCGGTCGGGCGAGGGAGGCGCCTCGTCCGGCCCGGCTCGCCCGGTAGGCGTCGCGCCGCGTCTCGACGAGCCATCCCGGCCACGGATCGACGAATCCGGGGCAGTGGACGGTCGGATCGAATGACGGCTGCTCCGAATCCTTCTCGGGCAGGCGGCGGGTCAGCGTCAGACGTCCCGCCGCTTCCAGAGGCCCGCGGGCGGAACCCACCAGGAGGGAGAACTCGATCGGTACCTCGAGTGCCTGCACGGAGGTCGTCGAGGACGGTTGTCGTCCGCGCGGAACGGCGGTGATCCACCGCGGCGTGGGATCGCTGTCGGTCCGATAGGCCATGAGTGTGCTGTAGCGGGCACTCGACCACGAACGGGCCGGCAGCAACGCCACCCGGGCCGGCAGATGGGCCGATGCGAGCAGGACGTCCCACGGTCCGGTCTTCGTGGCGAAGCGCACCGCGAGACCGAGCACGTCCGGCATCCCGTCCGGTGTGCCGATGGCCCGCGACACCCGGGCGACGACAGGGGTAGGACGGGGAATCTGCCGCGGCCACCAGGACGACTCGAGTTCGGCGACCCCTTCGAAGGTCGCACCGCGCGGGTGGAACACGCGTGCTCCGCGCAGCGCGGATCCCACTCGGAACGGCACGGACAGCGCCGACGACAGAGCAGTCATAGGGATGGCATACCCGCGATCCGCCGGTTCAATCGCCTTCGTCACTCCCCACCCGGGCAGCGTCCGATTCGGTCACGATGAATACATGCGTTCACCGTTGCCGGATTATCTGACCGAAGTGCTCCGAGGATGTGCCGACAGTTCGGGTGCCCTCGCCGACTACATCCCGGAACTGGCGAGGGCCGACCCGGACCGGTTCGCCCTCACCCTCGTGACAGCCGAAGGTGCGATGTACTCCGTGGGCGACGACGACACCGAGTTCACGATCCAGTCGATCTCGAAGCCCTTCGTCTACGGTCTCGCACTGCAGCAGAGAGGCTTCGACGCCGTGCTCGACGTGATCGACGTCGAACCCTCCGGGGAGGCGTTCAACGAGGTCTCGCTCGAACGCAACACGGGCCGTCCGCTCAACCCGATGATCAATGCCGGTGCGCTCGCCGCACACGCCCTGGTACTCGACGGCCGGCAACCCGAGGCCTCGGTGGAGGACATCCGTTCCCTGTTGTCGTCCCTGGCCGGCCGCGAGCTGACGATCGACGAGAAGGTCGCGTCGTCGGAGCTCGAGAACTCCTATCGCAATGTCGCCATCGCCAATCTCCTTCGGGGGTACGAGGTTTTCGAGGACGATCCCGACGAGATCGTCGAGGGGTACATCCGGCAGTGCTCGGTGACGGTGACGACCAAGGATCTCGCGATGATGGCCGCGACGCTCGCGGCGGGCGGTGTGCAACCCGTGACGTGCGAGGAGATCTTCTCGCGGGACGTGGTGCGTCAGGTGCTGTCGGTGATGGCGACCTGTGGGATGTACGACGCGGCGGGGGACTGGCTCTCCACCGTCGGCATCCCCGCCAAGAGCGGCGTGTCCGGAGGAATCATAGGAATCCTACCGGGACAGTTGGGTATTGCTGCGTACTCGCCGCGCCTCGACGACCACGGCACCAGCGTCCAGGGGGTCGCCGCCTTCGGTCGTCTCTCCCGCGATATGAACCTGCATCTGATGGACGCGCCGATGGTCGCACACTCGGTGTTGCGCAGAAGACATGTCATCGGTGATGGTGATGAGTCTCTCACCCTCCTCGAGTTGCAGGGCGACCTCCAGTTCACCAGTTCCGAGGGTCTCGTGACGGCCGTGGTCGACGAGCCGGTGGAGACGAAACGCCTGGTCTTCGACCTGTCCCTCGTCCGCACCATCCTGCCGGTCGGCCGAAGGATGTTGCTGGAGATGATCGGTCGGCTCCACCGGGACGGCGTGGAGGTCGTCGTGATCGACCCCGAAGGGCATCTGCCCGAGCCCGACACCGGCTACGGCTTCCGACCGCAGGTCCACGCCTCGTGGGAGGAGCTGGAGGCGCAGGGGTGAAAGGGCATTCGGCACGAAAGTGACGTGAGGGACGGCTGTGAAATTTTCCGGAACCACGGGTGGCGTCCACACCGAGCACTGGGCTACGGTGTCGTGCGGTGTGCCCGAGGCTGGTCGGCGAAAGACGCTCGTACCCCACGAAAGAAGATCCATTCATGCCGTTCACCCGTGAATCCCTCGTCGTCCCCGGAATCGTCCGGGTAGGAGGATGATGGCGTTGCTGACACGTTCGCCCTACCGCTGCCCCGGAGACGGCAGCGTGATCCACCACGCGTGCGCAGGACTGCTGACCTACTGGGAGCGTCCCGTCGAGGAGCACGTCGCCCGCACCTCGCTGGGCGACACCTACGTGCTCACCACGGGTCCTGCGACCGCACCGCCGATCGTGGTGCTCGCGGGTGGCGACCTCCCGGCGGCGGGGCTGCGTCTGCTCGCCGAGCAGTTCGGCGAGCATCACCGGGTGGTGCTCGTGGATGTGCCGGGCCTTCCCGGTGCGAGCGCCGGCAGCCGGCCCGACAGCCGGATCCACAGCGTCTACGGCCACTGGCTCGTCGAGGTGCTCGATGCACTCGGCGTCGAGCGGGTTCCCGTGATCGGTCTCGGCTGGTCGGCCTCCGTGGCTGCTGCGGTGGAGGATCCCGACCGCATCGAGAAGCTGGTGATCGCCGCGCCGCTGGGTCTCGTCCCGCGCGTCCGGTGGAACCGCGCCCTCATTCCCGGCCTGCAGTGGCGCAACGAGCCCAACTTCGAGAACACCGAGCGGTACCTTCGAGCACTCGCGGGATGCGACTACCGGCCCGACGAACAGACCCTGCGGTGGTCCTGCCGTGTCGGCGCGTACTGCACGTCGCTGACGAACATGCCCCGCATCGAGCGGGCCGTGCTGCGCCGCTGGCGCGGGCGCCCGGTCGAGGTCGTCGTGGGAAGCAAGGATCCCCTCGTGCAGGTCGACGCGCTGAACAAGCTGGCCGACGACATGGGTGCGCATTTCGTGGCGCTTCCCGAGGTGGGTCATCTCCTCGCGGTCGAGGCGCCGGCCGCTCTCGCGGCGACGGCCGCAGCCGTAGCGGTAACGGAGAACTGAGAACCGGGGCTCGGAAGAATCCGGTCCCGGAGAGTGTGGGTCGGAAGTGGCGATGCCGGGCTGCCCCCGACGGGCGTAGCTATCAGTCCGGCATCGCCACTTCCGGTCACCCTCCCAGTGGAACCCGAAGGCTCGGGTACCCACACCAGGGCTGCGATAATCCCCGAATTATTACGTTTTGGTCACGGGGACACCTACGACCGTACCACCTGAATGCCGAGTCGTTGCAGATGTGTGTGTCGGCGCGTCACACATCCGCGATCACGGGGACTCGGTCACATCACGCCACGGCTCTGCCGGATCACGCCACAGCGGGACTCCAGTCGACCACGACCGACCGGGCACCGATGTACTCCAGCAGGTCGCGGACCGGTCCGCCGAAGCGGAGCTGACGGGCGACCTCCAGTTCGTCGAGGTCGTCGTCCTCCGTGCCGACGAGGATCCCGTTGATCACGCTGCGGGCCGCGGAGACGACGAGAGTCTCCTCCTCGGCCACCCGGACCGGCACATCGTTCTCACCCGCCACCGCGCCGACCGCCACGGCCACGTAGTCCCTGTCCTCGTCCGCGTCGTGATACGCGACCAGACGGCCGTGCAGTACGGACTCGGGCAGGATGCGGTCGAGCGTTACGCCCGAGGGAACGCGCTCGTCCTCTGGACGGATGCTCGGGCCGGATGCGGCCGGTGTGGCCGGGGATGCCGTGGGCTGCGCGGCTGCGTACAGGGGTACGCGCCGAGACGTCCAGCCGAAGTAGGTTTCGCGTTGCGCATACATCGCACCTGCGCCTCCTCGATAGGACTTCGTCTCTACCTCCAGTGTGCTCCGGGCCACCGACACGTTTGTCGGTTCCGAAGGGAGGGGTCGTAGGAGCTAGGGTATGTCTGACAAATGCTTTGTCCAGGCGACGACGGCGTTCAGCACTACGGCAGCGCGGTAGACGGTCGCGAGTTTGTCATATCGCGTGGCCAATCCACGCCACTGCTTGAGATGGCAGAACCGGCGTTCAACCACATTGCGGCCGCGATAGTCAGCCGAATCGAATGCCGGCGGTCTGCCACCACCTGATCCGCGTCGGCGACGATGTCCGGCCTGATCGGACGGTTCGGCGATGACCGCGCCGATGCGGCGCCGCCGCAGCAGCGCACGGTGGGCGCGCGAGGAGTATGCCTTGTCACCGCGGACCCGGTCCGGCCTGGTGCGCGGACGTCCACCGGCCAGACGGGGGACTCGCAATTGGTCGAGCAGATGCGGGAAGGCAGGCGAATCTGTCGCTTGCCAGGTTGATGGGACCACCTGATTGCCAGAGGGTAGGGACCACCGTGGCGCGTTATTGAGGATGCGTGTTGTCGGTGGCGGCGTCAACTGCTCCGGGCCGGGTGCGTTGACGGTAGGACGGTCCTTCGACGACGAGGGTGTGGGCGCTGGAGGTCAGCCGGTCGATCGCGGATTGGGCGAGGAGGGTGTCTGCGGTCATCGTCAGCCACTCCGACGGCTCCCGATTTGATGTGACGATCGTGGTCTTCTTCTTGTGCCGTTCTACGATGAGTTCGTAGAAGTCGTTGGTTTCGGTGGCATCGAGCGGTCGCAGCGCGAAGTCGTCGATGATGAGCACGTCGATCGCGGTCAACCTGCGGATCTCGGCGTCGACGGTGTTATCCAATCGGGCTGCGCGGAGCCGGGTGAACAGCTTGTCCGATCGCGCGAACAGAGCACTGTGTCGCCGCCGGATTGCCATGTGCCCTAATGCTGTTGCCAGATGGGTCTTGCCGACCCCGACCGGGCCGAGAACGATCGCGCACTGCTGGTTGTCGAGGAACCGCAATGAGGTCAGATCTGCGAGGAGTGTCCGGTCGTAGCGCAGATCATCGAGCGCATTCCAGGTATCGAACACCATCGCCGGGTCGAGTCCTGCCTTGGTGGCTCGTAGTGTCGCCGAACGTGATTCACGCCGGTTCACTTCGTCGGCGAGGAGCACTTCGAGGAACCCGATGTGGCTGAGTTTGTGTTGACGGGCCAGGGCGGCGCGTTCGGGCAGCGTGTCGGCCAGCGCCCCGAGTTTGAGAGCTTTGAGCAGTCGGACCATGTCGGTACCGACAGGTTCGGTGGCTGCGGTGCGGGTGTGGGTGCTCATCGGTGGATCTCCGTGTTCTCGGCGCTGTCGCCGACGACTGACAGTGTGGGTGCATTTGCGGCAGTGTTGAATTCGGATGGATCACGTGAGAATCGTGATGCGGTGTGTCCGACTGCTTTCGGCAGATCCGGCGAGGTCTTTTCGGTGGCGCGCTCGAGCATCGAGGCGATCTTGGTGACCGAGACGACGTCGAGGTCGAGCGACAGGGTGCAGGCCTGCTCGACCCGTTCGGCTCCGTAGCGGCGGACCAGTCCTTGCAGACGGTAGACGCTGCGGATCCTCGTCCACGGCAGCGGATCGTCGAGGATGCGTTCGGCGTAGATGCCGATGTTCGGCCCGTGCGCGGTGCACTTGGCGATCAGAGAGGTGACATCACGCAGCGCGTAGTCGGATCTGTGTTCGGGCAGGTCAGCGCGGTCGGTGCTCCGTCCACCCGGCGGCGTGCGGGGGTGGATCTTCACCAGGATGCCGCGGTGATAGAACTTCACCAGTTCGGTGTCGGCGCGCACCGACAGCGTCGATCCGATCCACTGTTGCGGCAACGAATACAACGCCCGCCCGACTTCTGCGTGGAAATCACGGTGCACTTTCACGTCCTTGAAGATCGGCACATCGTAGACCGCCGGCACCGGCAACAACATGGGTCGTTCGGCAGTGTCGAAGACCTCCAGCGGTCGTGCGCAGGTGGTGCCGTGGATACGCATGCCCGCGGTGGTGCTGCACCAGCGGACGACGGACTCTTGAGCTTCGGCGAGATCGGTGAAACGTTCACCGACCCAGAAGTTTCCGCGCACGTACTGCACGGTGCGTTCGACGCGGGGTTTGTCCTTCGGTGACCGCACCCGGGCGGGATCGGTGATGAATCCGACGTGACTGCTGTAGTCGAGCCACCCCTCGCTGAAACGCGGGGTGATCGGGTCCGCCGCGGTGACGACGGGTCTGAGGTTGTCGGGGATCAGGACCGCGAAGACCCCGCCGAAGAACTTCCATGCCGCCTCGCATCCGGCGATCACCGCCGCCAGCGTCTGCGAATAGGTCAACCACACGAACATGTGCCGGCTGTACACGGCGGTGAAGATCAGGGCATGAACTTTCCGGGATCGGCCGTCCTCGGGGTCGGTGAGCATCCCCAGATACCCGAAGTCGATTTGGCATTCGACACCCGGATCTCCGTCGACGACCCGAACGGTGAGGTCCTTGCGGCCGAAACCGCACCGCTCGGTAGCGAACCGGTGCAGCGTCCGGTACGGCACCACACAGCCTTGGCGGGCGAGGAGCACGTGGATCTTGGTGATCGTCAGCGGTTTGTGCTCATCGTCCCCGGCCACCCACCTGGTGATCTGCTGCTCGTGAGGAACCAACTGTTCCCATGCCGCACCGTGTCCATGAGGCCGGTCGGGGCGCACGGTGTCGACGACCGCAGCGATCAACTCGTCATCGATGTCGGCTGCAGTGCCGTCCCTGTTCAGCCCGGCAGTCTGGGCGGCGTCGACGTAGCGTCGGACGGTCTTGCGGTCCACCCCGGCGTGGTCTGCGATGGTGCGCAGCCCAGGCGCCGGCAGAGCGGCTGTCCCGAGCCATAGTCGCAGTACTTCTCTGATCTCGTTCACACTGATCTCCCGAAAAGCCATGCCCGTCGACCTCCGCGACCTCGCTTGAGCTGTCACAGACGATCGAACGAGCAAACGACGAGATCACCGGCAAGGCGCGCCGGTGGTCCCATAACTGGCAATCCAGGTGGTCCCATCACCCTGGCAAAATCAGCTCACACCGGTCCCATGCTCATGGCAGACGACAGAATCGCCGAATTGTCCCGGCGCGACGAGCACGACCAGCGGCAGTCCGTGACCGTCGACGAGTTGATGGATCTTTGTCGACAGACCGCCTCGGGAACGGCCGACGGCGTGGTCAGGCGGTTCGATTCGCAAATTCGTGTAATTCGATGGGTCCCCCTGTGTGGCGGGCGATGTTGGTGGCGTGCTGATGCGCACGGACGATCGTCGAGTCCACCGAGACCACCCAGTCCAGTATCCCCGCAGCGTCGGCGATGGTGAGCAGTCGTTCGAGGATGCGGTCCCAGGTGCCGTCGCTGGCCAGGCGTCGATGCCAGGTCCAGATCGTCTGCCACGGCCCGAACACCCGGGCACGTCGCGCCAGGCAATGCCGCATCGATAGCGATAGATGATTCCCTCGACCATCGCTCTGGCATCGGAGAACGGGCGGCCACGGCGGCCGGTCCGGGCCGGCAGAAGATCGGCGATTGCGTCCCACTGCTGGTCGGAAAGAGTCTGGAATCGCGTCACTCAACCATCATCGGTGCTGCTCGTCGGAGGCTATCTACCGGGGATGATCACGACAATTCCCAGTCCAGCGTCCCGTCGTTGACCACCGGCATCCACCCGAAGCACGGTTCACTGTGTTGTACCGCGGAGGCCACCTCGTCGATAAGCGCATCGATCGAGGACCACATCATC
The DNA here is from genome assembly GCF_900187265.1 of Rhodococcus rhodochrous. Taxonomy (NCBI): domain Bacteria; kingdom Bacillati; phylum Actinomycetota; class Actinomycetes; order Mycobacteriales; family Nocardiaceae; genus Rhodococcus; species Rhodococcus rhodochrous. Next base: position 5,165,536 of record NZ_LT906450.1, on the reverse strand, counting down.
ATGCTCTGATCGGCATCTTCGCCGGCGAAGTCCCGTACACACCCGCTCTCTTCCCCGGCACGCGTGTCGACGACGAGGAGGTCCCCTTGATCGTTCTGAGCGATCGGGATATAGGCAGGCAAGTAGGTGAACGAGATCGTGCCTGCCGGTTCGTCGAGGAGCGCACTTCCGCCGAGGTCTTGGGTCATGTCCGCCCAGGTGGTCGTCATCGATGTCCATGCAGATGACACCCGATCCAGGGAAAGCGGCTCGAACGAGGGCAGGATCTGTGCAAAGGGTTTTCCCTCATTGGTGCCGTTGTGGAGACCGAACCATGTGCGGAGCTCTGTCGGCCACTGGCGTCCGGTCGCCGTTTCTGCTGTGACGAGCACGGATACCTCTGCCGGAGGGGAGATGGCAGAAGCTGTCACGGGCGCCTCCTTCACGCACCAGTCATACAGGCGTTGCCAGTTGCTTTCGAGGCTCATGATCGGACCCTACCGACCTGCGGACCCACACAGTCCCAGCTTGATACGACGGCGTGTTCGACGTGAGCGTCCAGTATTCCCCGTTCCACGCATTCGTAGGACGCGGCTTTTAGAGCATGTCTCTTATGGCCTAGATCGTTTGTGCGGCATAATGCACTGCCGTGGTCGATGCGTTGTCTTCCCGGCTGGTACCGGATGCGTTGTGGGAGATCGTCGAACCGTTGCTGCCCGGATTCCGGGCGCGGCCCCAAGGCGGCGGCCGGGCGGCGATCGATGATCGGGCGGTGTTCACCGCGATCGTCTACGTGCTCACCAGCGGCTGTGCCTGGCGGCACCTGCCACCGTCGTTCGGGGTCAGCGTTCCGACCGCACACCGCCGCTTCACCACCTGGGTTCGGGCCGGGGTGTTCGACGAGCTGCACCGCCGGGTCCTCGATCGGCTCGGTGCCGGTGGGGACCTGGACTGGTCCGCCGCGATCCTGGACGCAGCGCACGTGCGGGCGAAAAAGGGGGCTCTCTGACCGGTCCCAGCCCGGTCGATCGAGGCAAGAACGGCTCGAAGATCCACATCCTCTCCGATGCCGACGGCATTCCCCTCGTCACGGCGGTGACCTCGGCGAACACCCACGACAGTGTCATGCTGCAACCCATGGTCGCTGCGATTCCGGCGGTGCGCTCACCTCGCGGTCCGCGGCGCCGCCGACCCGGCCGGTTGCGGGCGGACAAGGGTTACGACTATCCCGTGCACCGCCGGTGGCTGCGGGCCCGGGGCATCGTTCCGCGGATCGCCCGCCGCGGCGTCGACAGCAGCGAACGCCTCGGCCGTTACCGGTGGAAGATCGAACGCACCCTGGCTTGGCTGAGCGGCTATCGCCGGCTGACGATGCGCTACGAACGTCACGGTGAGAACTTTGCTTCCTTTCTCCAACTCGCCGCTGCGCTGACCTGCTTCAAGAAACTCACCAAATGAGACGTGCTCTAAATCGCCCCGAGTTCGGTGGAGGCTCGGCTATCTGGTTCCGGTCTCAGCGAGGACCGGTGTCTCACGGTAGTCCGCCGCCGTTTCGCCGGTTAGAAGCTCATCGCGCTCTGGGACGGGTCATGGCCCACCGGTCCCGGGGCATGACCGCCTGGCTGGCGACCCAAAGCAACTGGTTCCGCGTCGAACGCCTCCCGGCGTATGCGCCCGAACTCAATCCGATCGAACAGGTCTGAGGGAACATGAAATCCACCGAACTGACCCACCTGTGTTCCGGTACCCTCGACGAAGTCCGCACCCGACCGAGAACCGCCTGACCCGGATCAGCTCGAGCTACGACCTGGGCCTCGGTTTCCTCAACCACACCGGACTTTCCATAGTCCCCACTCACTCAATTACCGAAACATCTGTAATTGCAATTACAGTTTCCGACATCTCGAACCGCTGCGCCCTTCGTCATGTGACCGGCTTTCCCGGCCTCGGACTACTCGGGCGCCCGCGGGGGCCCTCGACGGGCGATGCATCTATCCCGCCTCGATGAACCGACTGCCCACAAAGCCGGGAGCCGTGACGGGTAGTTCCCGTGTTCACTGTGATTCGCTCGATGAAGTAAGAGCCCAACTGTGTAGTTGAGTCCCGGATAGTGGTGTAACGCGGTCCTCGTCTCGTTGGCGGATTCGCCTCCACGAGACACGGCCACCGCGTGATCCTTTCGAGTGAACCTTCCACAGCACTCTCGATCGGAGCATCACGATGACCGCACCGTACATTGTCGACCCTGCCGGCCTGCTTGGCGAGGCCTTGGCCGAAGCCTCCCCGGATCTGATGCGCACGTTGCTGCAGACCATCATCAACGCCCTGCTCTCGGCCGATGCCGACGCGGTCGTCGGCGCCGAATGGGGACAGCGCTCATCGGAGCGCACCACCCGGCGTAACGGCTACCGCCACCGCAGCCTCGATACCCGCGTCGGCACCGTCGACGTCGCGATCCCCAAACTGCGCACGGGCACCTACTTTCCCGAATGGCTGCTCGAACGCCGCAAGCGTGCCGAATCCGCCCTGATCACCGTGGTTGCCGACTGCTACCTCGCAGGCGTGTCGACCCGCCGGATGGACAAACTCGTCAAGACCCTCGGCATCGACTCGTTGTCGAAATCGCAGGTCTCGCGCATGGCCACCGAGCTCGACGAGATCGTCGACGATTTTCGGCATCGGCGCCTGGACACCGCCGGGCCGTTCACCTTCGTCGCCGCCGATGCGCTGACGATGAAGGTGCGCGAAGGCGGCCGTGTCGTGGGGGCCGTCGTGCTGCTGGCCACCGGTGTGAACGGGGACGGTCACCGTGAGGTGCTCGGTATGCGGGTGGCCACCAGTGAGACCGGACCGGCGTGGAACGAGTTCTTCGCCGACCTGGTCGCCCGGGGCCTGGGTGGGGTCCGGCTGGTGACCTCCGATGCGCATGTCGGTCTGCGGGAGGCGATCGCGGCGAATCTGCCCGGCACGGTGTGGCAACGCTGCCGGACGCACTACGCAGCCAATCTCATGTCGATCTGTCCGAAGAGCATGTGGCCGGCAGTGAAGGCGATGTTGCATTCGGTCTACGACCAGCCCGACGCCGCCTCGGTGCATGCCCAGTTCGGCCGGCTGCTCGCCTACGTCGACGACAAACTCCCCGCGGTGGCCGAGCATCTCGGGCAGGCCCGAGAAGACATCCTGGCGTTCACCGCCTTTCCGAAGGACGTGTGGAGTCAGATCTGGTCCAACAACCCCACCGAGAGGCTGAACAAGGAGATCCGGCGCCGCACCGACGCGGTCGGGATCTTCCCGAATCGGGACGCGATCGTCCGTCTGGTCGGTGCGGTGTTGGCCGAACAGACCGACGAATGGCTCGAAGGCCGACGTTATCTCGGCCTCGACGTGCTGGCTCGATGCCGTCTGAACACCGTCACCGACACCGACAGCGAGATGGGAGCGGACACCATGCCTGCACTCAACGCCTGAGACTGAGGGCCTTGACCCCGGTTCTTGGACACGCTGAATCCAGCATCTGCTGGGGAAGCGAGATGATCTTCAGTCATGTCACGAAAGAACTACTCGGAGGAGTTCCGGCGCCAGGCGGTCGAGTTGTACGAGTCCACGCCGGGCGCGACGATCCGAGGTATCGCCGCTGACCTCGGGGTCGTGCGCGGCACCTTGACAGGCTGGATCGACCAGTACGGGACCGGCACCCAAACCCACGTCGACGGCACCCGGGTGCATACTCCGGCACGGCCCCACAACCCGAGCCCCGGCACGGGTAGCGAATCGGAGACCGTCGAGCAGAAACTCGCCCGTCTCGAAGCCGAGAACGCCGCCCTACGAGCGGAAGCAACCAAGCTCACCACCGAACGCGAGATCCTTCGTAAGGCGGCCAAGTATTTCGCCGGGGAGACGAACTGGTGACCCGCTTCCAGTTCGTCGCCGACCACTCCGACACCTATCAGGTGAAGCGGTTGTGCGAGCTCGTCGAGCTCGAGCGTTCGTCCTACTACGCCTGGAAGTCCGCCGAGCCGGACAGGACCGCTCGCGCCGCGGCCGACGCGCAGCTGGCCGAACGAATCCGGGCGATCCATACCGAGGACAACACCTACGGAGCACCCAGGATCACCGCAGAACTCAACGATGGCGTCACCGTGAACGAGAGGGTCAACCACAAGCGGGTGGCCCGGGTGATGCGTCAGAACAGCATTGTCGGCTACCGCCGTCGACGACGGGTCACGACCACCGTCCCAGAACCTGCGGACCAGAAGGTGCCCGACCTGCTCGAGCGGGACTTCACCGCCCCTGCACCGAACTGTATCTACGTCGGCGACATTACATATTTACCGATCGAGGGCGGTGCCAACCTGTATCTGGCGACGGTGATCGATTGCTACTCCCGCAAACTCGCCGGCTGGGCGATCGCCGACCATATGCGCACCGACCTCGTCGCCGACGCTCTCCTTGCTGCTCATGGAGATCGTAATGGATTGTCCGGGTCTATCTTTCACTCCGATCACGGCGCGCAATACACCTCGAAGGATTTCGCTTCCCTCTGCGCCGACCTCGGCGTCACCCAGTCGATGGGTAAAGTCGGCACGAGCGCCGACAACAGTCTCGCCGAATCCTTCAACGCCGCCCTCAAACGAGAAGTCCTCCAGAACGCGAACGTCTGGTCGGACGAAGCCACGTGCCGGCGTCAGGTGTTCCGTTGGCTCACCCGCTACAACACCCGACGACGACATTCCTGGTGCGGACACCGGTCCCCGAACACCTACGAGACCCTCTACATCGCTACGCTGGCATCCGCGGTGTAATCCACCACCCGTGTCCATTTGCTGGGGGTAAGGCCCTGACGGGGTCACGCAGCGCTACACCACTTCTGGGGACTTGACCAACTGTGTCTTGAGGCAGTGCCACGAGAACATCGTAGATGTTACTCGTGACCTTCCGGCCGGCTTCAATAAACCGCCCAGGAGTTCCCACCGATCTCGGTAGCACGCCCCGCGGCCTGTCCAGATCCGCCAGGTTCGAGCAGGTGGCGCATTGAGGGACGTAACGACGCTGGTTCCTCGCGCACTCCTCCATACTTCGCTTGCCGCATCCGCACTATCTGGCAGTACATGCCATATCCCTGCGTTGTCAGGACTGCTCCCGCCTTCTCCAGCACCACCCGGATCCCGGGCTGCCCTCAGCTCCACCGACCTGCTACGACCAGGCCAACAGTGAAGGCCTCTCGCCTCCACTCGAATCACGGCGTCTCACAGCGCAAAACGAAAGCGCGCCAGATTCACATCAACTTGGCCGTTAACATCCGCCAGGGGCGACGGCGTAGCCCCTGGCGGATGCACCCGAGATTCCGGCCGATCCATCCGGACAACGGCAAAAAAGCTGGGCAAAACTGTCCCGTCCCCTGAAAAGTAACGGGTAGCAGGCCTTTTCAGCCTGCTGCGGCTCGCGGCGCGGCCAGCCGCGCGGCGCTGTCAGTAAGCGCCACGCGGCGTAGGGCTCGCTCGAAGAGAGACCAAGGGTCCGAGGGCTCTAACTCCCCATCCGCGGCCCGGTGTAGGAGTTCGGCGAAACAGGCCAGGTATACCGCGTGTCGGTCGGGCGTGCCCGTTTCCTTCTCTAGTCGGCTCATCACGCCGCCTTGGAGGCCTCCACCGTGGTGTACGGCGACCTTCTTTCGCCAGGCGATGGGTTCGGAAACGCGACGGCTCATCGCGGTACGGAGGTGGTACTTTTCCCGGCCCTCTCGGACTTTGCACTCGGGTGCGGTCTCCAACGCCACACACATCACGGGCCATGACCAGAAGGGATGATGGGTGGTGGTGCCATACGCGAGCGGCATCCGGTTTGAAAGCTCGTTACTGCGGCGTGTGCTGTCGACAGACGACAAGACCTGTTCGATCAGATCACCACGGTGGTCGAAGGGGCGATAGAGACCAGCGTTGATCAGATCGCTGCCGTAGCCGGTCAGCAAGACCTCGTCTGCAGGGATGGCACCGAGCCGCTGCACTGCTGTGGCAGTCAGCGCGACTTCAACGACCTCGGGGTCAGCGATGCCCAGCCACCGGATGGTTTCCGGAATCGACGAGATGATCTGATCTTCAGTCAGGTGGACAGGCACGAGGTCGATCCCGAGCTCTGCACAGAGTTCGGCGGCATCGGTGAGTTCGTCACCCCAGGGAGTTCCTACGCTGTATGGAGAGACAGACAGTCCGGCAGTGGCCGCGAGATAGGTCACCGTCCCCGAATCGATGCCGCCCGACAGTAGGGTGGCGTAGCTGGTACCCGCGGGAGTGGTCGCATCGATGCGATTGATTTCCGCGGTCAGGGCCTCGAGTTGGGCTTCGCCCGCGGCTAGCGGATCGTTCCGGTGCGGATTGTAGAAGTCCCCGAGCAGGTCGTACTCCTCGCCGACATCCATGAGCCAGTAACCGCCGGTATACCGGGTCCGCGACACGATACTGTGCTGCAGCCGGTTCACTTCGCGCAGCAGCGTGCCACGCTCATACCCAGTGGAGCCGCCGGTGAACTCGACGGGCATCCCGAGAGCGGGCAGCACGAGCGGCGCGAGTATCAGATCCGTGAAGTAGGCGAACAAGCCCTTCATCCGGTTGACTGCGTAGTAGACCGGGTTTTCGTTGAGCGCGGAGATGCGCACCGTGACGGCATCCGGATCGATACGGATCGCGGAGGACGTCATAGCGGCTTGGCTGTCAGAGTGTACTGACAGGGTGCCCACGTCGAGTACGAACGGCGGGTTGTCGGGGAGAACCGCCCCTCCGGGGCCCCGATAGTAGACCTGCAGGTCGCCGAGGTCGGCGTGCTGTGCTAGGTGGTTCAGGGCCGGGGCGGACGTGTTGGTGACGACGCACCATCTACTGACGGGAGGCATGGTCAGCCCTTTCCGATGATGCGGCGCATACGCTGCTGCGCTTCGCCTGCGGAGAAGGCGGTGCGGTGGGACCGCTTGCCCTCTTCGCGCACCCGTCGAAGGCCTTGGACATACGGGCCGTTGACTCGCGCTCGGGTCGACTGGACCGCGGCCACGGTGTAGCGGGCGATGCGTCGGCCGTGCTCCACGGCACGGTCCAAGAGCTCTTCGGGGGCCGTCACTTCGTGCAGAAGTCGGTCTGCGAGGGCTCGGTCAGCGGGCCATTCGGCACACGTGTAGAGCATGTCCTGCATCACACTGCGGCCGACCACCGTCTCCAGCATGTAGCCGCCGAAGTTGCAGGCGATGCCAACCTTGAACTCCGGCATCACGAGCTTCGATACGCTGCTCCCAATGCGCAGATCGCAGCAGAGCGCGATCTGCAGACCGACACCGATCGCGAAGCCGTCGATGGCGGCCACCACGGGCTTGGATATCCCGGCGATGGTGCTGTAGAGGTCTGTGATGTCGTCGATCCATGCATCGACCTCGTCGCCGCCGGAGAACTCCGAGACCTCGTTGAAGTCACCGCCAGCGCCGAAGGACCGGCCCGCCCCGCCGTACAGGACGACACACCGCACTTCGTCGTTACCGTCGAGATCCAGCATCAGCTGGGTCAGCTCGCGCATGCGCGCCCGACTGAACGGGTTTTGCTCGTGTGCCTGCGAGAACTCTACCAGGGCAACCCCTCCTGACAGGATCTCGCACTTCATGCTCGTCGTCCCGACTTCAGTCGTCGACATAATTCCTCCTCATGCAACTAGCGGACAAAGTGATCTGTTCGTAGAGAATCAAGGGGGCGTAACTGCCCCTGTGGCTCAGTACTCCAGCGGGCTGGGTCGATCTGCCTCATCCAGGCGATGACGCCGCCCTCAAGATGGACGGCATCGGCGAACGGGCCTGCCGTGCCACGCCCAGGACCGCGCGCGTATGGACACCGGTCTTGCCGTCACGCGCCCTGGGACACCATGCGAGCACCGGGGACGTTGACGATCTCCCGTTCGTGGTGTTCATGGATATCAATGAGGTCGATGGGAGCGTCCCAAGCGAGCAGCTTCTCCCGAAGCTCCCTGGGCGTGATTGCGGAGCGGGCGACGGCGGCCAGCGCCTGCTCACTGCGGCTCACAATTCGCCTCGGGCAGGGTAGTTGTTGTCGTTAATCCAGCGGATCGTCTCAACGACCTCGTCGAGGTGCGGTCGGAGGAACGGCATCGTGGTCTGAACCGCCGCGTACAGGGTGCCGTCCGGTCGGATGATGAATAGGCCCGGCTCACTGAACTCGTTTGGCTGGCCCTCCTTGATGGCCTTCGAGACGTGCAGGCCCCACTCCCGCATCGATTCGATACTAAGCCCGTAGCCGATCGGCACGCGGGTGATATCCCATTCCTCGACGGCCCGCTTAGCGCGGCCCTCGTCATCCCCGCTCACCGCCACCACTGAGGTCACTCCGACCTCAGCGAACTTGTCCATGAGGCTGTCGAGTTCCGTCACATGAGAGCGGCACATGGGACAGTGCACGCCCCGGTAGAAGACCACCAGGCTGAAGTTCTCAGGGTGTTGGTCTGCAAGGGCCCACCGGCTGCCGCCGACCAGAGGGACATCGAGGGTTGGCACAGGCTGTCGGGGCTTGAGCATATGAGGGCTCCTGTACGAAGACAACGGGTATCAAGCGTCGTGCGGGGGATCTGAACTGTCTTGCGATTGAGTCAACTTGCAGGGCGGAGGGAGGGAACAGACGGAAACCGGATCGGGAATTCGAGGGCCCCTCGGTACCGAGACACTAGGGGGCGCCGGACAGGGTCAACTGTCCCCGGAACAGGACACGGGTGCCGCCCTCGCTGATGGCGGTACGGCCGTGCAGCGTCCGCTGGTTGTCGATGATCAGCAGGTCTGCCACCTGCCAGGAGTGTATGTAGGTATAACGTTCCGAGCGCAGGAAGGTGTCGAGTTCTTCGAAGAACCGGTCGGAGCGCTCCTGGTCCATGCCCTTGACCCGGATCTCCCAGGAGCGCTGGGCGACGTCTAGGGGGAAGGCGGTCGCAAGGTTCAGAGACTTCACGCGGCCATAGTCGCGGGTTGTCGGGATCGTGTACCAGTCCTCGGGAACGGTGGGAAAGTAGCCACGCTCCTTCACCAGGTACTCGATCTCGTGCTCGTCTAGCACCCGGCGAAGGTGTACTGGCATCTCTTCCCAGGCGGTCAGTTGATCGCTGACATAGGTCGCACCGGAGCCCGGAATATCGGAGAACTCGGCCGCGTACAGAATGATTAGGTCGACACGCTCGCCCACCAACAGTCCGTCCGTGTGGATGGGCAGAGGGCCGCGTCCCGTCACCACCTTCCCCTCGTCGCGGGAGGCGTTGAGTTTGAGTAGATCAGCCTGGCCCTCGCCGAACTTGTGGTCGACCGTGTCGCCGAGCGAGCGCACGAGGAGCTTGAAACCGTCCTCGTCCAGCTCGACGCCCCGGACCAGGGCGCACCCGCTCTCCAGTGCGGCCCGTCTGGCCCGCTTGGCCAGATCCTCGACGGAGCTTCCCGGGTTCCAAGTAAGAACCGCGCCCATACCGGACGGGGTCAGCTGCTGGTATCCGTTGTTTTCAGACATAGGTGGTTCCTTCTGTGGGTTGCCGCGCTGACGCAAGCTGTACGCCGACGGCACAGGTCTCGGACCGCACGCCAGTCCAGACGTGGTATGGCTCTGGTCAGCTGGCCTGTCAGGGAATCCTGGTGATGCGCATGATCTCCGCCTCCAAGCGGGTCACCGTCATGGGCCCGGAGAACAGGGGCTCCATCTCGAAATCGATGTCGAACCGGTCCTCGAGTGCGGACAGGACCTGAATCAGGGTCGCTGAATTGACGCCGCGGCTGATCAGATCCAGGTCGGGCTCGGCCTCTTCAAGTGGCGGGCATCCGTGGGACTCCAACTCCGCGAAGATCGCGGCGCGTACATCAGAGCCAGTCATCGCTCTTCACTCCTTCGATCGCATCTCTGATCCGCTGGGTGTTGTCGCCGCCAAACACGCTGAAGTGTCCGCCGGCCAGCGCCGAGGCTTCTTCTCGGCGAGCGATCCGGCCCCAAGCGGCAGCGTCTGGCTCGGCGGGATCCACGGCGGCTCGGAACTCCACAAGCGGCACTGGCGAGGGGCACGGAGTCCAATCGCGCAGCAACGTCATGTTCTGCCGGTAAACCTCGAACCTGGTGCTGAGCGCCGGGTCCGTCGCTGCCTGCTCGGCATCGATCCGTACGCCGCTGGTCTCATGGATGTCCCTGAGGAACCCGTTGAGTGACAGTTCGTCGACACCGCCGCCACCGCGGCGGGCCGCCTCGGAGACAGGGGTGTCGACCACCACCACGCGTGCCACGGTCGAGTCGCAGACCCGGGCGGCCTCGTAGGCCAAGGATCCGCCGAACGACCACCCGGCGAAGACGAGCGGCACACCGTCTAACAGGGTTTGCTCGGGCAGTTCCTGGAGACAGCGTCGGGCGAGTCCGGTGAGGTTCGCGCGGCCGTCGTCGCCATCGACCAGTGGCGCGTCGAGTCCGATGACGTGTACATCAACGTCTCCCCCGAGTTCCTGGATCAGGTCGGTGTAGCAGGACACGCCACCTCCTACGGGTGGGAAGAGGACCAGCCGGAGCCGGGGGGTGGCGCTGGAGCGCGGCTTGTGCGTCCAGACCCCGCGGGTGTCCGATGTGCGTGTCCGGCGGCAGAGCGCGGCCAGGCCCGGGGCCGTCGGGTCAGCCATGAAGTCACCGAACGACACTTCGTAACCGAACCTGCTTCGTAGCAGCGAGAGTAGCCGGATCGCATCGTACGATCCGCCGCCGGCCTCGAAGAAACTCCCCTTGCTCGGAGCTTCGCCCAGCACGTCCTGCCAGCAGCGGGCGACCTCGTGGCTGTGGAGGTCCTGTTGCCGTGCGGGGGATGCCTCGCGCGCCGGAGTCTCCTGAAACGGCAGCGACTCCAGCCGTCGGCGGTCCAGCTTGCCGTTGCCGTTCAGCGGGATCTCGTTCAGCTCGACCAGCGCATCAGGAATCATGTAGGACGGCAGGGCGTTCTTGAGCACCGCATTCACGTCCTGCCGCCAGGTGTCCGAGACGTCCGCGGCGAGCGTGACGTAAGCGACGACCTGCTTGCGGCGGCCGCTGCCCCGGACACACACGACACAGCGGCGGATGCCAGAAGTGTTCTCGATGAGGTGCTCGATCTCTCCCAGTTCCACCCGGTGCCCGTTCAGTTTGATCTGGTTGTCTGTGCGTCCCAGGAACTCGACGACTCCACCGGGATGGCGGCGGCCGCGGTCACCGGTTCGGTAGATCCGTCCGAACGCCGGGTCGTCGAGGAACGCTGCCTCGGTCTTCGACTGGTCGTTTGCGTAGCCGTCGGCCACTCCGGCTCCGGCGATATAGATCTCACCGATCTGCCAGTCCGGACACACGTTTCGCTCGGCGTCGAGGACAAGGATGTCCTGGCCAGGCAGGGCCTTGCCGTAGGGGATGGAACGGCCCGTGCAGTCCGCCTCGTTAACGCGGTGGAAGATGGACCAGATGGAGCCCTCGGTCGCGCCGCCCAGGCTGATGACCTCCGAACCAGGCGCCAGTCGTCGCAGCGCCCCTGGCAGCGTCAGCGGAATCCAGTCGCCGCTCAGCAAGAAGGCCCGCACCGACGGTGTGGCGCTCCCCTCTTCTTCCAGCAGGGAAGCCAATGCTGGGGCAGAGTTCCAGAGCGTCACCCCGTGCCGTTCGATGAGTTTGACCCACTCCGCGGGGTTCTTGGCGCTCTCCTCCGTGAGCATCACCACGGATCCGCCGCGAAGAAGCGGTCCGAAGACGTCGTACACGGAAAGGTCGAAGCCGATCGAGGAGACCGAGAGCACCCGGTCCGTCTCTGTGACACCAAACTCATCGTTCACTGCGTCGATCGTGTTGATGGCCCCGGCGTGTGAAATCACTACGCCCTTCGGTTCACCGGTCGAGCCTGAGGTGAAGATGATGTAGGCGGTGGGACTAGGGGGACTTGGGGTGGAAGCTGCCTGTCGGTCCGAAAGTGGGGGCGCGCCGACGGGCAGCTGCAGCGGGTAGACCCCGCTGCGTGTCCAGAGTTTACGGGCGGACTGCTGCCCGTCGGTGAACACGAACCGCACAGCACCACGCCGCGCAATGCTGTCGAGGCGGCCCTCCGGCGTGCCGTAGTCAAGCGGGATGTACACACAGCCGGCGAGGAGGCTGCCGAGGATGGCGATGACCTGGCCTCGTCCACGAGGCAGGTGGACGGCGACCCGGTCGCCGGTCCGCGCACCGGCGTCGAGCAGCAGCCTTGCAACCGCGCGGGCCCGTCCCACCAGTTCGGCATAGCTCAGGGTCCCCTGCGCATCGTGTACTGCGGGTGCCTTGGGCGCGGCAGCCGCGCACCGCAATACACGGTCGTGGAGCGTCTCGGTCGAGTGTTGCGCCGAGGCTTTACCGGTGTGGGCACGAGGGTACGTGCTCGGCGGGCGTGTCCAGCGCTCGTCGGACTCGGCGAGTTCCCGGACGAAATTCGCGCACCGCGCCACGAATTCCTCTGCGAAACCGATGTCGAAGGCGTCCGTCCGCCAGTCGAAACCCAGCCGGACGCTGCCGTCGGAATCCCTGATCACCTGATGGTCCATCAGCACCTGCGGCACCCGCAGCTGGACTTCGTCCCAGCGACGTCGCAGCCCCAGGGCGACTTCGCCCAGGCCATCGACCTCCAGTGCCGTGAAGGCAAAGGGATGGGCGAGCCGACGCAGGTCGGCGGCGGGGTTGGCGAGCCGCGCAATCTCCGTACCGCTGAGCGAGGCGTGCATGGCCTGGCTGAGGTAGCGGCCCTGCACGACTCGGGCGATCTCGACGAAACTCTGCCCTGTCGTCGCGGGGATTGCCAGTGGCATGGTGTTGCCGCGGTTACCGAGGGAATTGGGGGTCAAGGTCCCGGTTTGCTGCGAGTGCAGCACTGTGACTGTGTGGGCTAGTCCTCCACCGAGCTGCCCGAGGACGACACCATAGGCCGCGAGATAAACCATCGAGGGGGTGATCGCATGGGCGCTCGCCAGCTTGTTGATCTTTCCTGCGGTCGCCGAGTTGATAGTGACCATACGGTGGGTCACGTTTAGGCCGGCGTGCCGCCACTCGGGCCGCAGCGGCAGTTCCGCCGGATCGGGAAGTGCCGTCGCCCTGTCGCGCCAGAACCGTTCATCGCGTACGGAGCGGTCGCGTCGGGGATGGTTTAGTGCCCGTAACCGAATGGGCGGAATGTCCGCGGTGCGATCCTGGCCGACCGCGTCCCCGGCGTCGTCGCGATGCGAGACCAGCTCGGTGAGGAACACGGCGAGCGACGCCGCGTCCATCAGCCACAAGGCGTAGACCAGGTGCAGCCGGGCTCGGTGCGGTGAGCGCACCGCGGTGATCTCGAACTGCGGCCAATCGCCGAATGCGAACGTATCGGACGAGTATTCCCGGCGGACCGCGTCGTTCGCCGCGTCGAAGTCTGCATCGTCGACCCAGCGGACGTCGACGTCGATGTCCCGAGCGACGTCGGCGGGCAGAGTCGACAGGGACAGGTCGGAGGCGGCGCTGACGCGGAGGATGTCGTTGGACCGAACCAGTCGGCGTAGTTGGGTGCCAATCTCTGCAACCCGTTCCGTGTTGAGGTCGCAGCCAAGGTAGTACCGTGCGGGCCCGCTGAGTTCCAGACCGTCCTGGCCTCCGACCAGGTAGGCGCGTTGGATCGGGCTCAGCGTCTCGTGCGACGGATAGGCCGCGGTTGCCGTTGTCGTAGTGTCGCGCATCATCAGAAGATGATCTCTCTTACTTTGTCGCGGCTCAGGAAGCCGCTGGGGCTGAACGTCGGCCCATAGGCGCCCAGACCCGAGAACAGGAGTAGGTCACCGGTTTCCACTTCGGGCAGTTGAATGTCTTCAGCGAGCATGTCGAGCTGCGAGCACAGGGGACCCGTGACACAGGCACGGCTAGTAATTGCGCGTTCCTGTGCACCCACAACCCGGACCCGGGGCTCGCCCCGGCCAGCTCCGGCCACCAGTCGGCTTGCGATGAGTACGTGGTTCATCCCGGCGTCGACCAGGACGTACCTGCGGTCACCGATGCTCTTGGTGTCGAGCACGGTTGTCAGCAGGCTGCCAGCCGGACCGACGATCGATCTACCGTACTCACATACGAGGGGTAGCGGGTCGTTGCCGTTCGGCAGGCCGGGATCGAGGTTGGCCGCCTTGAGTCCCGCCCAGTCGACAGCAGGGTCGGCGTCACACCACGGCATCGCGATGCCGCCACCGATCGACACAAGGTCAAGCTCCAGACCGAACTGGTCTGCGCACGCTCTAGCTTGTTCCGTCATAGCTTTCCGCGCGGCCAGGATGACGTCGGCATCAGAGTACTGCGAGCCCCAGAAAAGCTGCAGACCGGCAACCGACAGTGACGAAGCACGCAGGATATCCATTACTTCGGCGACGTCATCCTGCGATACCCCGAACTGGTTCGGGTACGGGGCGGCGGCCGGAGTCCGGCCCGGGTAGGGCGTGTTCAGTCGGACGACGGTGCGCCCATTCACACCGAGTTCAACCGCTGTCTCGGCGAACAGGCGGGCCTGCCTTGGTGATTCGACGGTCACCGCGACCTGTGCTGCTAGTGCCGCAGCTGCCTCCTCGCGCGACTTTGCGGGACCGGTGAACAGCACCTTATCCGGCGGCATTCCGGCGTTCAGTGCAGTCTCCATCTCCGCCAGTGAACAGACGTCGAAACCGTCAACCAGCGTCGATAGCGCGTTCACGACCCCGGCATATGGATTAGCCTTGAGCGAGTAGTAGATGTCCGCCCCCAGAACCGATGCCGCGCGGACCCGCTCGACGGCATCGCGCAGGGCTGCCCGGCTGTAGGTGTATACCGGTGTCCGGCCGGCCCGGTGCACGAGGAGCTGTGCCTCGCGATCGGTGGGCGTGATGATTTCATTCCGCACGCAGAGTCCCTCCCATTTCGCACAGTGTCGCCAGAACGCTCGCGTGGAGCCGGTCGATCACATTTGCCCTCTCCATGGCAATCCCCCGTCGGTAGTAGTAGGTCAACACCATCTCCGCCGCCGATACCTGCAGTTCGCCCTGCAGCTGGTACCGCAGCGCCCGCCCCAGCGACCGCGGCTGCCACTCCCCGAGCTCGCGGACACGCAGGCCGCGCTGCCGGGGGTGCTGGTTGAACAGCACGGTCGAGAGGGGGAAGCAGTCCGCATCAACGAGGCCGAGCTCCGTGACCCGCTGGTCGAATTCCCACGAGCTCTTCGTTGTACCCGCTTCCAGCTGACGGGCGAACTCCCGCGCGCTGTCCGGCAACGAAGTCAATCCCTTGCTGCGGACGACGAGTTGACTCGTGAACATCCCTGCGCTCGCGGCACCCATCCCTTGCCGTACCTGGACGGGGACAACGACGGTGAGCGGACCGAGCCCGAAGGTCCGGGAGACGGCCATCTCGAAGGCGGCCAGTACGACTGAGAAGACTGAGACTCCGCTCGCCGCCGCGAGCCGGTTGGCGGCTCTGGTACCGGTGACCCCGAACGGCCGTGAAACCAGCACACCGACGCGCGCATCTTCGCCGCTCGTCTCCGGAAGTTCTACCTGAGCGGCGCCCTTGAGGAGATCGCGCCAATATAGGGCGTCGGGCGTGTATGCCTCCGGGACTCGCTCGGTCGCCAGGCAGTAGTCGCGATAGCCGTGGGACGGTGGCGCGTCGCCGATCGGCTGTCCCAGCAGTAGGGAACGCAGTTCGGTGGCGATCAGATCCAAACTCAACCCATCGATAAAAAGGTGGTGCGCGACGACGAGGAGGGAGGTCGTGCCGCTGCCCTGGACCAGGACGACTCTGAAGGGCGGCGCGATGGAAGGGTCGAGTAGTTCTGACACGGCCAGGACACGCGCCTGCTGGACCCGTGCACGGTGGGCCACATCGGTGGTGCCCTCGACTCCGGTCCCATCGTGGACCGTGATGGGACAGCTCAGGTCGGAGGCCTCAGTATGGATCTGCCGTGTCCAGTCCGCCGTGAGCGAAAGTCTGAGTGCGTCGTGGCGGGCGATGAGCGCATCGACGGCGGCCGCCGCCTCGGCCGGGATTACGGTCCGCTCGATCCGTATCTCCCGGGAGATGTTGCACCAGTTGGCGTTTCCGTCTGTCATGCAGATTGCCATGTACGCCTGTTGCCGGGTCGACAGCGGATATGTGTCGGACTCGCCGGGGATGTAATCGCGGGCAGCGGAGGGAGTTGTCGCGGGCGCGGTCGGCACGGTCGCGCGCTCAATCACCCGTGCAAGGGAGGCGACGTCGCGGTGGCCAAAGCAATCCTGGACCGAAAGGTTCACCCGGAAACGCTTGTTGACCTCCAGGATGAACTGGATCATATCCAACGACGTGAGGCCCGCGTCGACGAAGGACGTGGTATCGGAATCGAGGCCTAGGAACCCGCGCATGGTCTCGGCGACACCGGCGTCCGGGCATGCTGTGGTGTCGGCGAAGTTCGGGGTGTCGGCGACGGACGAGGCCAGGGTGACCCGGTCGACCTTACCGCTGCGCAACAGCGGCAGGTCCCCCCGTACATGGACGGCTGGCCGGGGCAGACCCAGACGCTGCGCGATCCCGTGCACGGCCGCGCGCAGCACGTTCTGTTGCGCGTCAGCGGGCTCTGCAACGGAGATGAAGGCCTGTGGGCCCTGCCAATCCACCACCACGCACTGCCGTACGCCGGGAACCTCCTCTACCTCGTCCACGAACCTGTGAAAGGAGACACGCCTACCGGACACCTTCAGATCGTTGCCAAGCCTGCCCGAGATCACCAACTCACTCTGTTCGGTGAGGAATCCACTGTCACCGGTCCGGAGGGTCGCCGCCATCGGCTCGACGTGGAACGTGCCGGGCTCCGGTCCGGGGCCGTCAATAAGGGTCCCCAGGGCCGGCGTTGAAGAGGCGATGAGCACTTCGCCGCGCCCGGCGCTGTCCGGCTGGTCGATGGTCACAGACACCCCCGGACGGGGGCGCCCAACCGGCATGCCCGGCAATCGGCTGTCGCCGACCCCGCGAATGTCGCGCTTAAACAGTTGTGCCAGGGTTCCTTCGGTCATCCCGTATAGATTCACGAACTCGGCATCTGGGGCGAGTGCGGTCCACTGTTCAACCACCCGTGGCGGAAGCACCTCGCCGGCGAAGAACCCCAGTCTCAGATGGTCGAGTCGCGCGGATTCGGTACTCAGAACGTCCGCGATCCGCCGCGAGAGCGAGGGAACGAGGAAGGCGATCGTGGCCTTGCTCGTTATTAGGTGGTCAGCGAGCGCCTGGAAGTCTAGCTGGGCGTCGACCTCGGGCAGGCTCAGCTTGCCGCCGACGGCCAGCACGGCCAGAAGTTCGCGCAGCGACGGATCGAAGTTCACGCGGGTGACAGCAGCGCAGACATCTCCGCGATCGAGCCCGAATTCCGCCACGAACCACGACAGGAATCCATGAAGACCGGTGCGGCTGCCCACGATCGCCTTCGGGGCACCCGTCGATCCTGACGTCGGGATGAGGTAGCCAACGTCGGGCACAGGGTAGCGCCGGATGATTTTGGACCTGCGCCGGGACGCGATGTCTAGGACGACTCGGCCAGTCACAGCGTCGAGCACCAACTCGTCCGCGCCGCTGGTTCCTTGATACTGCGCCACCGTAGAGACATCGCTGGTCAGGACTGTCGACGGCTGGGCGATGCCCTCGGCCCAAGCGTACTGCTCGACGGACATACCGGCATCGACTGGCACCGGGACTGCGCCGCTGCGAAGAGTCGCCAGCAGTCCGACGACATAGGCCGGGCACAGCGGGCCAAGCACCAGCACGTTGCTCCGCGTCGCACCGCGCTCCCCGAGTGTGCGCGAGAGCTCGTCGACGGCTGCGGCGAGTTCGCAGTAGGTCAGCTGGCGGCCGCGCCACTCGATGGCAGTTCGGTCACTGAGGTTGAGCGTGAGCAGGCGGCTGAGACCGTCCTGTTCGCTCAAGAGGCCGGACATTCGGGTGCGGAGGTCGGGGGCTCAAGAACCAGCCTTGCCAGCTCCAGGCGGGCGCTGTCGTCACCGGCCTCCAGCGCGGCGGCCAGGCTTTCCATGCCGCCCTTGCGCTGGTTCAGCCGGAAGCACGACTTGAACCGGAGATCGCGCAGGCGGAAGCCAACGATGTTCTTCAGGTATTCGTCAGTCAGGTGCGCCGGTATCTCGTCGAGTGTCCAGGTCGAGTCCTCGATTGTGCGTTTCTGGAGCCGAGCGATCAATGCCTCGACGTCATCGCGCATCCGGTCGGCATCGCTGAGCTCGAGACGACCGCTCATCTCCACGGCGCAGTACAACCAGGTCGGGATGCGGCTGCGGGTACCGAACCACTCAGCGGGTACGTAGGTGTCCGGACCAAGAACGGTGATCGTGGCAGGGGCCTTTGCCCCGAAGGCCGCCGCCATCTCATTGGCCCGGGCGACATGTCCGGCGACGAACAGCTCGTCGTCTGCGGCACCGCGCAGGTCGACGGGGAGGGGCGAGGTTAAGACCTCGCCGTCGTGGTATGTGGCGAGGACCCCGAACGACTTTGCCCGTACGAAGTCACGCATGGCCGGCAGGGGAAGGCTGAAATGTTCTCTGGTGTACATGATTAATCGCGGTCCTTCACGTCCGGGTCCAGTAGTTCCAGGCCGACGCCCTCACGTGCGCCGCGCTGCGGCGGGTGGAACGCGATCGCATTCAGCCCGCCGGCAATCATGGTGTAGAAGCCGGTGCGGGCGAAGGTTCCGCCACCCGCTGCCCGCAGCAGTTGGACGCCGATGGCACCTATCTCGTCCTCGACCCAGTCGCGCGCCCGTACCGCAAGGTTGAGTTGCTCCCTGGCGGGTGCGCCGGCGTCGACCGCGCGTGCCGCATCGAGCAGGCTAGCTTCGAGATGGCGGATCCCTGCCGCCGCCTCGGTCCAGCCGCGCGAGCCAACCCGCCGGTCCCGCGGTGTGGCCTCTGCCAGACAGCAGGCGATGCCGAGATATGAGGCGCTGATCAGCAGCTGGAACCAGATGTAGCAGTCGGTGGCGAAGCGCCCGCCGGTCTCGCCGCGGAGCGGGAAGACCTGCTCCTGTGGCACCGGGACGTCGCACAGGCGCACGGCGTGGCTCTCCGCCGCGAGGAATACCGGGCTGTGCCAGAACGGTTCGCGTTCAACCCCCTCTGCGCGGGCGTCCACAAACGCCTGGGCGTACCCGTCTGGCGAGCCATCGGAAGTGCACAGCTCGACCATTAGCGACATCAGGTCCATACTGGTGGAGAGGGAGCAGGGCTGCTTCATACCTGTGACGCGATAGCCGTCGGCGTCGCGTACCGCTTGGCTTCTCAGGTTTCGCAGATCCCGGCCGGGGGTCGACTCCGCACCACCGGAGGCAATAAGTTTGGCGCCGCGGGCGATGTCCCTGAGGATCGTCTGGGCGCGCTCGTCTCCGGAGGTTGCCACCTGACCGAGCGCGGCAATCTTGTAATGATGCATGGTCGTGGCGATGGCTGCGGAGGGAGCCATTGATCCGAGCGCGACCTGGAAGCGCACCGCGTCGGCCGCTGATGCTCCGCGGCCCCCCCAGGCCGACGGGATAAGCATCGTCGTAGCGCGAGTCTCCTTGAGAAGCGCGAACACGGTGCCCGTCGCTTGCTCATGCTCCATGGCCGACCTGGCCGCCAGCGCGGCGTGCAGGCCACTCGCAACATCGTCGAGCCGGGCATGGGCGTTGCGGATGAGCACCTCTTCGCTCACATCACTGGTCACTTGCCCTCCCCGTAATCGGTGTGCATGCGCTGCCTCACTGCGGCGTAGTCGGTTTTGCCGAGCGGCGTCCGTGGCAACGCCGCCGCGATCTCGTACCGCTGCGGAAGCTGGTAGGAGAGCAGCAGTTCGCCGAGCTGCCGCCGCACGGTGCTGAGGTCGAACCTCTGTCCGGTGACGAGCAGGGCGGCGATCTGTTCGGTGCTTCTGGAGTCCGTGACCCCGACCACCGCGCAATCCAGTACCCCGGAGCACTGACGCAGTGCTGCCTCGACCTCAAGCGGCCCGACCTTGTTCCCGGCTACGTTGATGAAGGTCGATTGCCGGCCAAGTATGTACCAGCCGTCGGGTTCCGCCAGGACGAGGTCACGTGTTCTCAGCCAGCCATCCTCGAACATCTCCGCGGTGGCATCGGGGTCACGGTAGTAGCCGCGAGCGAGTCCGGGCCCACGTACGTAGAGCTCGTGAACGTGGTCGGACTCGGCATCGTCGTCTGACACTGACTCCAGCCGATACTCAACGCCGGCAATGGGCAGGCCGATGGAACCGTTGCCGACGTACGCCTTGTCGAAACAGATGATGGCGATTTCGGACAGACCGTACACCTGGCGCAAGGGCAGTCCGTACTGTTCCAGGAACTTCTTCTGGGTGCTTTCCCTCAGCGGTGCGCTACCAGAGATGGCCAGCCGAAGTGTGCGCAGCGCCATCGCGGGCACACCGCGGGCCGCGGTGAGCATCTGGTACATGACCGGAAGCCCGCTCATCACCGTAATGCCATGCGTCTCGATACACCGAGCCAGTCCCCTGCCCGTCAGCTGACTACCCTGAGCAAAGACCACCGTCGCACCACTCAGCAGCGTCGGCAGCGTTAGGACGTCAATGCCGTGACAATGGGACAACGGCAGCGCGCATAGAACCACGTCTGCGTGGGTCAAATCCAATTCGCTGCCCCACAGGCGGATCCGGGCCGTGATGGCCTCCTGGCTCATCACAATGCCCTTGGGTTTGCCCGTCGAGCCGGACGTGCAGTGCACCACGAAGTCCTCGGGTGCGTAGCCGCTCCTGGCGCGGTGCAGGTCCGCGTCAGGAACCGGCTCCAACAGAAAGGAACCGGGACGGCCCAGCCGACCATGATCCACGGCCAGCATGCCCAGGTCGTACTTGGCGGCGCTGTGCTCCCTCTCCTGGGCGGAGAGTTGACTGTCCAGGAGAACTGTCACCACGTTCAGCTTTGCGGCGGCCAAATAGAGGGCGACGAAGGTGAATGGGTCTTCGACCGCGAGACCTAGTACATCACCGTGGTGAAGCTCCGCCGTCAGGCGCTCGGCCGCGGCGTCCACCGCGTCGAGCAACGCTTCATATGACGAAGTCGTCCCGTCGTGCCTGATCACCGCAGGCGCGTGCGGTGCGGCGAGCGCGACGGTCTGGAAGCCAGCGTACAAGTCACCGTGATCTTCCGGGGCTTTCCCGACGGTGTCCGCGCGGACTCGCTGAGTCACGGTGAACTCCTTCATATGTCAGGTTGGTGGGTGTTCCGAGGGCGCCTGCTGCTGTGCGGACAGCGCTCCGGTCTTGGCATCCGGCGGAGTCTGATCGGCCAGCACCACCAAGGGTGGGCTCTAGGGTCGTAGTCGTGCGCTGCAGTCCGAGCGGGGTTCACTGATTGACACGCAAGCCCATCGAGACGTCGTCGCTGAGAGATTCAGTATGGGATCACGATCGTGCTTGCCGGATCCTCAACGCTGCCTTCAGCTATCGTCGGGCCCCGTGCGGAGAACCTTCTCAGGGGTCGGGGGCCATTGCGGTGGCCTTGAGCCTGCCGACAGACGACACCTATAGCTCCCTATCCGTGTCCGTTCATATCCTCGTTCTTTGGCTCCCGGCACCAACGAGTCCCATGGCGGTTAGCACGGCCAGCGTCCGCGCAAACTCCGATAAGACTTTTCCGAGCCCGAGCCCGAGCCCGAGCCCGAGCCCGAGCCCGAGCCCGAGCCCGAGTTCAGGTTGTGTAGTCGGCGTTGATTTTCACGTATCCCTCGGTGAGGTCGCAGCCATAGACGGTGAATGTTCCGTCGGCAATCCCGAGATCGATTCGGATGACCACTTCGTTGCCCGTGAGGTACTGGCTGGCGTCTTCCAGCAGTGCGTCGCTAGGTTCTTCGGGATGCATAACGAGATCGGCGAACTGGATGCGGACTCGGTGCGGCTCGATGTCTTCCTCGTCGTGGAGCTTGCCGATGGCCATCGCAATTCGGCCCCAGTTCGGGTCGGCGCCATGGACGGCCGCCTTGACCAGAGGAGAGTTGACAACGCTCTTACCGACCCGCTTGGCCTGGGCGTCGTCACGGGCCCCAGTGACATGGACCTCAAGGAGTTTGGTCGCGCCTTCGCCATCCGAGGCAATATCGCGTACGAGGTGGAGGGCGCACTCGTACAGCGCCTGCTCGAATGCTTCCAGGTCGACAGGGCCCGCAAGACCATTGGCGAAGATCGCCGCGGTATCGCTCGTCGAGGTGTCCGTATCGATGCTCAGCGCGTTGAAAGTCTTGTCCATCACGCGCCGGAAGAGAGCGTCGAGTTCGGGGGCGGGGATGTCCGCGTCAGTGAAGAAGAAGGTCAGCAGGGTGGCCATGTTCGGCTCGATCATGCCCACCCCCTTAGCGATGCCGGTAAGCACCGAGTCACCGCAGGAGACGGTGAAACACTTATGCCGGGTATCGGTCGTCATGATTGCCTTGGCGGCCGCGACGTAGTCCGCCTCGGGGAACGGCCAGGCCAGGGTGGACAAACCCGCCCGAATACTCTCCATGGGGTACGGTCGGCCGATCACGCCAGTGGAGCCGATGACAAGTTCTTCGGGGGCGATCCCCACGGCCTCGGCAACCCTGCGGCGTACCTCGGCGGCGTGTGCGGCCCCGGCTTGGCCGGTCGCCACGTTGGCATTGCGTGAGAGCACGACCATGCCACGGCTGCGCTGAAGGGGTGCCGAGTCACGGCTGAGCACTACGCTTGGGCCCGCGAAACGCGAACGCGTGAACACCGCCGCCGATCGGGCGGGTACCTCAGAGACAACGACGGCGAAGTCGTCATCGACGTCCTTGAGTCCCATGTTCATAGTCACGCTAAGGAAGCCCTGTGGGGCTGCAGCCAGCATGTCAGCACACCTCCCTGAGTGGCCCGGACAGCGGCACGAGCGCAACTAGATCCGGTCGGTTGAATCAAGATTTTTTGCATCGTACACATGGGCTATATGGCCCACGCGGCGGGGCGCGGACCGCTCGCCGAGATCGCGTTCGTCACCGCGCACGATCCGCGAGTATCCAGCGACCCGGCGTGACTTTCTCGACCTGCTTGACAAGGAGTTGAGTAGCGGACTGCACCCCGTAAAGATTCTCGATCGCGCACGCACCGGCCACGAGTAGGCACAGAATCTCGAGGTCGAGCTTCCCGAGGCGCCGGACGCTTAACGCGCTTTCTCGGTGAGCGGAGCGAGACCGTGTGTCGGACACAAGGAAAACGCGATCCCACCTGGGAAAATGTGGATAGTTAAGGCCCTTATCCTCCATCCACCGATCTGGTGGTGAAGCTCAAGATATCGTGGATGAGGCAGACGCTCGGCGGGTATGGGGATGACGGATCGCCCGACCTCCGAAGCCGGGGCGTCCCACTGCTGTCCTCGTGTCATGTCGGGTACCGACTAGGTCGTGTCACGCAACGTTTGCCCTGTCGACGATCTCCCGTAGCTGTTGATCCTCGGCGTGCTTGTTGCGCCAGATGATGTAGCGACGGATCATCGACGCTTGCTCCCGGTGACTGCCGTGGTCGGTGCCATCGAGCGCGAAGTACCGCAGCGCGGTGAACTGCGCCTCGATCCGGTTGAGCCACGAACTGTTCGTCGGGGTGTACGCGATCTCGACGTTGTTCGCCTCTGCCCACAGACCGACCCGTTGGCACTTCCTCGTGGTCAGGTGCGGCGAGAAGTTGTCGCACACGATCGCGATACGAACCTCCGCCGGGTAAAGAGTGCGCAGGTAACGGCAGAACTCGAGGAACGTGGAGCGGTTCTTCGTCGTCTTGACGTGCCCGTACAGCTTGTCCTTGCCCAGGTCGTACGCGGCGAACAGATGCCGCACCCCGTTCGGACGGGTGTAGGTCGCCCGCCGCCGGCGCCGCGGCTCCCGGTCCGGGTCCTTGTGCCTGCCGCCACGCTGCGCCCACTGCCGGCCCGGATGCGGCTGCAGATTCAAGGGACCGAACTCGTCGAGACAGAAGATCGCCTGTGGCTCATCGGGATCGGACACGACATCGCCATCGGCGATGGCATACAGGTGTTCGACCCGAGCCTTCTTCACCGCGTAATCGGGGTCCCGAGATCTCTTCCAGGTCTTCACTTTTTGAAAGGAGACACCCTCCTCGCGGAGCAGCACGCGCAGACCCTCGTGGCTGATGTCGTCGACCACCCCCTCGGCGACCAGGAACTCGGCGAGTTTGGTCAGACTCCAGGTCGAGAACGGCAGATCGTGCTCGGCGGGGGCGGACTTGGCGATCTTCTTGATCTCCCGGCGCTCCGGCAGGGTGAACTTTTTCGGCCGGCCGCCGGCGTACTTCGGGTACAGCGAGTCGAATCCGTCGGCGTTGAAGTTGTGGATGACATCACGGACCCGGTCGGCGCTGGTGAAGCTGACCTCGGCGATCTTCGGTACCGGCATGCCCTGGGCCGAGAGCAGGACCATCTGGGCGCGCCGCCAGGTCACCACCGATCCGGTGCCGCGGCGGATGATCCGTACCAGCCGTCTGCCTTCGTCGTCACCGATCTCTCGCACGCGTACTCGTTCTGCCACTCGACCAGGCTGACCGATCCCGTGGCCGACACGCCGCAACCGGTCGGCGTGTCGGCCAGAACGGGCAAAGGTTCACGGGTGCGGCACTAGGTCGTGTCTGACAATTGCGGGTTTCCGGCGACGGGCGTGGGGGACACCGTCGTGAGGCCCGGTCCCGGCTGCTATGGAGCGTTCCTACGGTCTCCGACTCATTGGAGCAGATCGGGGGCGCGAGTGGTCTCCTGTTGGACGATCGCCACACAAGACACTGCTGTCGGGATCGCGCGGGGCCGGCGCGGGCCGACCACGTAGATACTGGCTGGGTGAGTTTCGAACTGTGCCACGATGCATCGGCCGCCGATTGGCTCGTCGAGCAGAGACTTCCGTGGTACCGATTGGCAGGTCGCGGCCCAGTCGGATATTCGAGCTATGCGCGGGTGAGGTTCATCCCCGATCCGAGCTTTCCTGGGCAGAAGACGAGTGACGTCGATTTCGATCAGAACGCATTGTCGGAGAAGGATCACTTCCCGCATCTGCTCGACCAATTGCGAGTCCCCCGTCTGGCCGGTGGACGTCCGCGCACCAGGCCGGACCGGGTCCGCGGTGACAAGGCATACTCCTCGCGCGCCCACCGTGCGCTGCTGCGGCGGCGCCGCATCGGCGCGGTCATCGCCGAACCGTCCGATCAGGCCGGACATCGTCGCCGACGCGGATCAGGTGGTGGCAGACCGCCGGCATTCGATTCGGCTGACTATCGCGGCCGCAATGTGGTTGAACGCCGGTTCTGCCATCTCAAGCAGTGGCGTGGATTGGCCACGCGATATGACAAACTCGCGACCGTCTACCGCGCTGCCGTAGTGCTGAACGCCGTCGTCGCCTGGACAAAGCATTTGTCAGACATACCCTAGTCGCGCGAGGCCCGGACGCCGGGTGAGACGAGCAGTCGGCCGAGGACCGCGAAGAGCGCGAGGATCACCAGCGAGCAGATCCCGGCGAGGGCGGCACCGCCCACGACCAGGGCGTAGTCGCTGCGCGCGAGACCATCCACGATGGGCCTTCCCACCCCGCCGAAGCTCACTGCCGCGGCGATCGTGGCGGTCGCGACGATCTGCACGGCGGCGGTGCGCAGGCCGACGAGGATCAGCGGCAAGGCCACCGGCAGCTGGGCCCGCAGCAGGATCTGGGACGAGGTCATCCCCATCCCGCGGGCGGCGTCGGTCAGCGCCGGGTCGACCCCGCGGATCCCTTCGTAGGAGTTCAACAGGATGGGTGGGATCGCGAGTGCCACCAGCGGCACCATCACCGGAACCAGCCCGATCCCGTACAGCACGACCAGCAACACGAGCAGGCCGTAGGTGGGGAGAGCGCGTGCGGCGTTCGCCGTGAGGGACACGAGCACACCGCCGCGGCCCGTGTGACCCGTCCACAGACCGAGCGGCAACGCGAGGAGCACGGAGATCACGAACGCGAGCAGGGTGTAACCGAAGTGCTGGGCCAGTCGCGTCGGGATCCCGGAAGCGCCCGACCAGTTCGCGGAGTCGCCGAAGTACTCGGCCAGATAGTTCAGCAGCGTCGTCATCGGCGCACCTTCGAGCTGCGGCGCATCCACGGTGTGGACAGACGCTGGACGAGCACGAGCACCGCGTCGACGACCAGTGCCATCACGACGGTCGCGATGATGCCGATGATCGCCAGATCGAGCCGGTCGAGTTGCACCGAGGCGGTGAACAATGCCCCGAAGGCGCCCATGCCGATGAGCGCTCCGACGCTCACCATGCTGATGTTCGCGACCGTCGCGACCCGCAACCCCGCGATGACCGCGGGGATCGCCAGCGGCAGGTCGACGGTGAGCAACCGGCGCGGCGTCGAGAATCCCATCGCCACAGCCGACTGGCGGACACTGTCGGGCACAGCGCGCAATCCGTCGACGACGTTCGGGACGAGGCCCGCCAGCGCGTAGACGGCCAGCGGAAGGATCACGGTGGTCCGGCTGATCCCGGTGAACGCGATGAGCAGGACGAAGAAGGCAAGCGACGGAATCGAATACAGGACACTGCAGACCGCGAGCACCGGGGCGTACACCCGTGGCCACCGCACGCACGCCAGGCCCAGCGGCAGAGCGAGGACGAGGCCGAGCAACGACGCGCCGAGGGCCATGACGAGGTGATCGCCGAGCAGTTCCCAGAACGTCCCGAGATAGCCGGGAATCCGCAGGCTCACCGCGACTTCCGCATCTCGAGCGGAGACGGGGTGCCGGCCTCCCGGTTGTTGTGCGCCGCACGGACCGCCGCGGCCACCTCTTCGCCACTGATCACCCCGAGCGCACGTCCGTCGTCGTCCACCGCCACGGCATGGCCCGACGGTGAGAGCACGGCCGCGTCGAGCACGACGCGCAGCGGATCCCGTCCGGGAACGAACGGTCTTCCGGCCGACAGAAATTCCGCATCGGCACTGCCGTCGCGCCACCCCGTCGGGCGTCCGTCGTCGTCGACGACGAGAAGCCAGCCGTCGCCGACGGCGAGTTCGGCGGCATCGCGGGTGACGATCGGATCGGTGCGCAGCGGCAGGTCGGCGGACGAGAAGAACGACATGAGCCGCACTCCGCGGTCGACGCCGAGGAATCCGGCGACGAAATCGTCGGCGGGGGAGGTGAGAAGCTCCTCCGGGGTCGCGTACTGGGCGAGCACCCCACCCGGCCGCAGGACGGCCACGCGGTCGCCGAGCTTGATCGCCTCGTCGATGTCGTGGGTGACGAGCACGATCGTCTTGGCCAGCACCGATTGCAGGCGCAGGAGTTCGTCCTGCAGATCCTTGCGGACCACGGGATCGACCGCGGAGAACGGCTCGTCCATCAACAGGATCGGGGGGTCGGCGGCCAACGCGCGGGCCACACCGACACGCTGCTGCTGCCCGCCGGACAACTGCGACGGATAACGTTGCGCCAGTTCGTTTCCGAGTCCGACCCGGGTGAGCACGTCCATCGCGGTCGCGCGGGCCTCCTTACGACTCGCGCCGAGCAATCGGGGAACGGTGGCGACGTTGTCGACCACCGTGCGATGGGGGAACAGTCCGGCGTGCTGGATGACGTATCCGATGCCGCGGCGCAGGATCCGGGGATCCTCGTCCCGGACGTCGCGGCCCCCGACGAGCACACGCCCGCCCGAGGGTTCGACCATCCGGTTGATCATGCGCAGCGAGGTGGTCTTCCCGCACCCCGACGGGCCGACGAACACCGTCAGGGTGCCCGTCGGGACCTCCAGCGAGAGCCCGTCGACGGCGACGGTCCCGTCGGGATAACGCTTCTCGACGTTGTCGAATGTGATCACGCGGCACCGACTTCCGTCAGTTCAGATCGTTCTGCTGCAACCACTCCTCGGCGACGACATCGATGTCGCGGCCGTCGGTGACCACCTGTCCGACCAGGACGACGAGGGTGTCGGTGGTGAGCTTCTCGGACACGGCGTCGATCTTCGCGACGTCGTCGTCGTCGAGATCGGCGCGATGCACCAGCGGGGTCACGTTCTGGGCTCCGAAGACCGATTCCGGGTCCTCCAGCGCCACAAAGGGTTCGGTGCTCAGCGACGGATCGGTGGTGAAGATGTTCGCGGCCTGGATGGTGCCGTCGGAGAGTGCGCGAATGGTGATGGGGCCACCGGTGTCGGTGGGGACGAATTCACGGAACTCGACCCCGTACACCTCGCGCAGACCCACGACACCCTGCTGGCGTGTCTCGAACTCCGGCGGTCCGCCGAGGACGAGTTCGCCGGCGACCGGCGCGAGATCGGCGATGCTCACCAGGTTGTACTGCTGCGCGGTCTCCTCGGTGACGACGAGGGCGTCCTTGTTCTCACCGGGGGCGGAGGCCAGGATCTCGAGTCCGTCCGGAAGGGCTTCGGACAGGGCCGTATTGACGTCCTCGGTCGTCGAGGCGGTGCTGTCGGGATCGATCCGGGCGAGCAGTGCGCCGTTGTACTCCGGGATGAGCGTGATGGCACCCGAGGCGACCTGGTCGTAGTAGATCTCGCGGCTGCCGATGTTGAACTGGCGGGTGACCTCGGAGCCCGCGCTCTCGAGTGCCTGCGAGTAGATTTCCGCGAGCAGGACGTTCTCCGGGAAGTTCGCCGAACCGACGACGATCGCGCCTCCGTCCGCTGTATCCCCGGCGAGGGGATCCTCGTCTCCACCGCCGGAACAGGCGGCCAGGGCGAATGCGGACACGGCGAGAAGTGCGGTGGTGCGTGCGAAGCGTTTCACGGGTTGCTCCCTCGGATGCGGCACGGTCGGTTTTCGACTCTATCCCGGCGGATACCCACTGTGCCGGATTTGTCACGAGTGGATCACCAGTCGTCGCCGGCACGCTCCGAGGTCGCGAGGGTGAGGATGCCGCTCTCGAGACGGTATCGGCTCATCGAGTCCAGTGCGGGGGCATAGGCGTGCACGGTCACCGCCGGGGCGGGGCCGTCGTTGACGACCTCGTGCACGTGTCGGCCGTCGAAGCGACGCGTGGTGCCGGCCGCCAGACGGTTGCGGGAGATCGTCACGTGTTGCCCGGGAAGATCTTCCGACCACGGCTGGTCGACGGTGTCCTCCCGGACCTGTCCCTGCGCGACGGCGAACGCGCCGGCGCTTCCGCCGTGATCGTGGATGCCGGTGCGCTGCCCGGGAAGCCAGCTCAGCAACCACACCTCGTAGTCGTCGGCGACGTCGAGCCGGGTGTACCAGCGTTCGGTCTCGTCGAAGCGGACGAGCGGTCGCCAGCGGGAGACGTCCGAAGCGATGTCACGGACGATTCCGGCGAGATCGGCGCGCACGGAGGTGGGGAGAAGAGCAGCAGGCATCGTGGTTCCTCGAGGCAGGAGGCGGACGGGAGCGAAATGTCGTCCGAGCAGAAGAAAGGGGTCGGGCCGGGTTCAACGACAGGCGCGACAGCCACAGAAACCACCGGCGATGCGGACGTAGTCCACATGAAGCCTGCGATGTCGCAGGGTCGCCGGAAGATGCATGCCGATCACTTCAGCGCCCGAATGCGGCGCTGTCAAGGTTTTCACTCGTGTGACGTTCGGAACAGCCGGGCCGGGTTGTGTCGCCGTACGAGCTCGTCGCGCTCGTCGTCGAACAACAACGGTGCAGCGTACGGGCGGTCCGAGCCGAGCACGACGCGGTCGTGGCCGAGCCCGGCAGTGACCGCGTCGACGATCTCGGGACCGTACGACGAGGTGTCGACGAACACTCCGGCCGACGGGATCGTCGCCGGACCGCCGCGCGCGGCCATCCGGTCGGTGTGCAACGGAGCGAGCCCGGCGAGCATCGCGAACCCCACCCGCAGGCCGGGGAGGCGCGGGGCCCCGTACTCGTGCCAGGCGAACCACGCGGTGTGCATCTGCGCCACGTACGACACCATCGCCGGCCACCACGGCGGAGCCGACGGATCGGCCGCAGCCGGTCCGGGATGCACGAACAGGGGAGCGCCGACGCGGTCGAGCTCGTCGAGGAGCGGCGCGCACCGTGCGTAGCCCTCGGCGTCCGCCAAGGCCGTGGCGGGCAGTTGCAGACCGACACAGCCCGCCCCGAGCACCTCGCGCAGCGCCGCGGGATCGGGATCGTCGACCGACGCCGCCGCCCACGCCCCGAACGGGCGCGGCAGCGCCAGCACTCCTTCGTGGTAGGCGTCGAGCAGGCCGGCCGCGTCGGCCGCGGGCAACGATTCGATCCCCAGCGGGCTCGACAGCGACACCAGCGCCAGGTCGATGCCGTCCTGCGCCGCGAGCTCGGCCCGCCGGTCGATCGCGTGATCCTCGGGGCGCACCTCGTACGGGGGTTCACCGTCGAGGTACAGCGTCCATCCGACGAGCCGCGGCGCACGGGTGCGTGCCCGTAACGCCGAGACCAGCGGTGCCGGCCAGACGTGCTGGTGGACGTCGACGCGGGGAACGGTCATGCCGTCAGGATGGCAGACCGTCCGCCCGCTGTCCGCTGTCCGCGCGGCCTGTGTCGCCTACTGTCCCGCGCCGCGGGGGACCCATCGTTCGTGCAACTGTCCGCGCCGGATACCCGGACTCGTCCCGGGCGTCGCGAGAGCGGGGGTGGGTGCCGAATGGCGGTGTCCGACCACCGGCTGCGATCCGGACGCCGGGTCGGCGTGGAACTGCTCGCCGTACTCCGAGGGAGGATCGGGCAGGCGACGCGGTCGATCGATCCGGTACGGATCGTCGTAGTTCCTGCCGGTGCCCTTGAGCAGGCTGGTCGGCAGGTAGATGCTCGCCGTGATGCCGGCATTGGTGGTCGAGTCGAAGGTCGGACGCAGGCGCACCGTGATGCCGTGACGGTCGGCGAGACGTGCGACCACGAACAGACCCATTCGCCGTGCGGCACCGAATCCGGTTTCGCCGTCCGCACCCAGCCGCATGTTGATGTCGGCGAGTTCATCTGCGGGGATACCGATTCCGCGGTCGGCGATCTCGAGGAGGAGTCCGCCGTCGACGGCGCGGGAGAACGCGAACGCCACGGTGCTCTCGGGCGGTGAGGCGCGCAGCGCGTTGTCGAGGAGCTCGGCGATCATGTGGACGACGTCGGTGACGGCGCTGCCGACCAGATTGCCGTCGGGCGCATTGCCGATGTTCACGCGCTGGTAGTTCTCGACCTGGGAGACGGACGCGCGCAGGACGTCGACGAGCGGTGTGTCGGGGACCCGGCCGAGACGCTGGCGGGTGCCGGCGAGGACGAGCAGCGAGTCGCCCGTGCGCCGCATGCGGGCGGCGAGGTGGTCGAGTGCGAACAGGTTCTGCAGACGTGTCGGGTCGCGCTCTTCGTGTTCGAGCGAATCGATCAGTGCCAGTTGCTGTTCCACGAGCGTCTTGTTGCGGCGGGCGAGGGTCTCGAGCATCTCGTTGACCTGTCGGCGCAGCTGGGCCTGTTCGCCGGCCAGACGCAGGGCGCCCTCGTTCATGCTGTCGACGGCGCGCGCCACCTCGCCGATCTCCTCGCGGGTGTGGACGCGGACCGGATCGAGTGTGACGGATTCGATCTCGGCGCCGTCCTTGATCGCGGCGAGCGCGGCGGGCAGATCCTGTTCGGCGGTGCGCAGGGTGTCGTCGCGCAGTCGGCGGAGCGGTCGGACGAGCGACATCGCGATCACGATCGCCAGTCCGAGGGCGAGCGCGAGGACGATCGCGATACCGATGGCGTTCTTGAGGGCTTCGGCGCGTGCTTCGGCCGCGAGGTCGTCGAGGGTGGCCACGGCTCGGGTCGCGGAACCGGCGACCTGCTCCTGGTAGACCATGAGGCTCTCGAAGATCGACCCGCGCAGGGCGGCGACGTTGCCTTCTTCGTTGTCGAGGTCGGCCGTGAGGCTGCGTCGGTTCTCGAGCTGGGACATGAGACCGTCCACCTTCGAGGCGTCGGTGGCCTCGTTCTCGACGAAGGTGTCGCGGAGGACGGCCAGTCGCGCGGACTCGACACCGAGGGCGTTGTTCCACATCAGCAGGGCGCCGTCGGTTCCGGCGCTCAGCGCGGAGTACGCGAGGACCTGGTCGAGCAGGGACCACTGGGTGTGCCACAGATCGAGAAGGGTCGCGCTCTCGCGCTGGACGGTGGGGTCGTCCGTGGTGGTGGTGATGGCGCGGTATGCGGCCTGGGCGCGTCTGACGAATCCTTCGGCGCGCTCGCTGGCCACGGTCGGCGCCAGTGTTCCCGACGACGCGCTGTCGAGCAGGCTCTCGCCCTCTGCGAGCATGCGGTTGATCATCGCCGCGATCTGCGGATCGAGATCCTTGGTGTCGATGTGATCGCGCAGCGTCGCGGCGGATTCGCGGGCGACCTGGGCGCCGTTGTCGACGGGGATCGACAGGATCGTCGCTGCGGCGGCACCGGCGACACTGGTGGCGTAGTCGGCGAGCGTCGGCAGGATGGAGACGTTCTCGGCGGCAGCGCTGTAGGCGTCGTTCTCCTGGTAGAGGTCGTAGACGCGGA
This sequence comes from Rhodococcus rhodochrous, assembly GCF_900187265.1. Lineage (NCBI taxonomy): Bacteria > Bacillati > Actinomycetota > Actinomycetes > Mycobacteriales > Nocardiaceae > Rhodococcus > Rhodococcus rhodochrous. The sequence continues at coordinate 5,133,024 of NZ_LT906450.1, read as the reverse complement.
GCGAGCCGTACAGGGTGGCGGCGACGAGGGGGACGGCGACGACCGCGGTCATCCTGCGCCACAGACGCCAGTTGTCCGGCGTGTGTTGCCGGAATTTCCTCATGAGACCCACAATGTTTCGCCCCCGAACCTCTCTACCTGCCTGAGCCGGCGGCCGGCCGAAACTGGACTTCGGCAAGTGCAGAATTTCTCCTTCGAAATTCAGGCCAGGGCGAATCACGGTTCGCTGCCGTCAGGACGTGGGTCAGACTAGGTAGTACTTCGTTGCGCTCACAAGATCGCCGTCCAAGTCCGATAGCTGGTATTCGACCTTGCGTATACATCACGGTCGTGCGCTACGATGCCGCCGGAATTTCCCGTTCCGCCGGGTTTCGATGTCAGGGGGGGGCGCATGGATCTGCGACGGGTCGATCTCAACCTGCTCGTCGTCCTCGATGTCCTGCTCTCCGAACGCAATGTCACGCGCGCGGCGCGGCGACTGAACATGTCGCAACCGGCGACGAGTACGGCTCTCGCCCGGTTGCGCAAGCAATTCGACGATCCGCTTCTCGTGAAGTGCGGGCGCACACTGCGTCCCACCGCGCGGGCCCAGGCGATCATCGAACCGCTCCGCGAGGTGCTGCGGACCCTCGAGCGTTCGGTGCTGGCCGCACCCGGTTTCGACCCCGCGACGGATTCGCGCACCTTCACGATCATGACCGGCGACTATGCGGAGATCACCCTCCTGCGCCTGCTGGTGCGGGGGAGCACCCCGGCCAACATCCGTTTCGATCTGCTGCCGGTCAACGGTGCCGGTCTCGATGCCTTCCGCCGGTTCGAGATCGACCTCGCGGTGCTGCCGGAATACGTCCTCGAATCCCCGGAGTTCGAGACCTGCCGGAGGCAGGTCATGCTGACCGACAGATTCGTCGGGGCGGTCTGGTCCGGCCACCCGTACACCGGCACCAAGCTCACACGTGAGGTGCTCGGCCGCTACCCGCTGCTGTCCTACGCGCAGTATTCCGACGACACCAACCTCGGCCGCGCGCTGCTGCGTGCAGGAGTGGTGGCCCGGATCGGCGCGACCAGCGGCAACCTCGCGGTTCTCCCGTATGCCCTGGAGAACACCCGCATGATCACCTTCCTGCCCGAGCGCATGGCCCGCCACCTCGCCGAGGTGGCGTCCCTGCGCATCCTGGAACCGACCTTCCAGCTGCCGCCGCTGCGCGAATTCGCGGTGTGGCACGCCGAACGGGATGCCGATCCCGCGCACGCCTGGCTCCGCGCGCAGCTCGACCCGGTCGGGCGTCGCCGCGTCGCAGCCCAGGCGGGCTGACAACGACGAACGCTGCGGACCGGCCCGTTCGACGGGGTCCGATCCGCAGCGTTCGAGTGGATCCGGCCGGGTCAGCGTCCCGATCGACGCTGGAGGATCACCGCGATGACCACGATGAGAATCGCGATCACTCCCACCGGCGCGATTCGCGTCGCGACCGATCCCTTCGCGTACTGCATGAGGTCGAGCGGTTCGGCCTCGGGCTGCGGAGGTGCGGCCGGGGAGGGGGTCGCCGACGGTGTGGGAGGCGTCGAGGTCATCGTCGGTGCCGGTGAGGCGCTCGCCGGGCTGGGCGGCACCGACTCGTTCGGCCGCGCCTGCGCGGAGTCGCCGTCCCCGGCGCCGGGCCCGACGAATGCTCCACCGGCAGGTTCGTCGCCCGAACCCGCGGCGGTGAGCGGAGGGCTCGCCGGCACGGACTCGTTGGGCTGCGACTCGGCTGCCTCAGCGGTCGCCGCGGAGGAGGAGGACGTGGAGGAGGCCGCTTCGGGTCCGAGCTTCTTCGACAGGCAGTCCGCGAACTGCTCGAGGATCTTCCCACCGACATCCGAGATCATCCCCCGCCCGAACTGGGCGGGCTTGCCGGTGATCTTCATGTCGGTGTTCACGACGCCGTCGGTGCGGTCGCCGTCGCCGGTGAGGGTGACGGTGATGGTCGCGGCCACCGTGCCGTTGCCCCGGGTGTCCTTCGCATTGGCCTCGATGACCGCCCGGCGGGCGCTCTCGTCCTTCTCGACGTACACGCCGGTGCCCTTGAACGTGAGCGCCACCGGTCCGAGCTTCACCTTGACGGTCCCGGTGAACGTGTCGCCGTCGACCCCGGTGAGCGTCGCGCCCGGCATGCACGGCGCGACCTTCTCCGGATTCAGCAGGGCGGTCCACACCTCGTCGACCGGCGCGGGAACGGACAGTGTGTGTTCGAGTTGCATGAGGTCCTTTCCGAACAAGTGGTCCGGGATCTCGGTGTTCGGCGTTGGAACGCCTAGACCCCGGAGGCAGTGGTGACCGCTCGTCGGGTGAGTACCCGGGCGAGGTGGCTCCGATACTCGGCGTCGGCGTTCCCGTCGGTCATGGGAGCCGTGCCGTCGGTGGCGAGCTCGGCGGCCTCGCGGATCGTCTCGGCCGTTGCCGGCCTACCGATGAGCGATTCCTCGACTCCGCGTGCCCGGACCGGGACGGCCGCCATGTTCGTGAGGGCGACCCTTGCCTGTTCGATGGTGCCGCCGGTCGCCTGCAGGGTCGCCGCGACCCCGACGATCGACCACTGCTGGGCTGCGCGATGGAACTTCTCGTAGCGCGCCGACCATCCCGTGTGCTTGGGGATCCGGACCTCGACGAGGATCTCTCCGGGTTCGACCGCGGTCGTGAAGTAGTCCTGGAAGAAGTCGTCCGTCGCGATGGTGCGACGCCCGGACGGTCCGGCCACGGTGAACGTCGCCTCGAGCGCCACCGCCGGCGCCGCGAGATCCCCGGCCGGATCGGCGTGCACGAGCGACCCGCCGAACGTGCCGCGGTGCCGGATCTGGGGGTCGGCGACGGTCGCCGTCGCCTCTGCCAGCAGCCGTGCGTGCTCCGCGACGAGCGAGTCGTGCAGCACGTCGTGGTGGGTGGTGGTCGCGCCGATCACCAGGGCGTCGCCGTCGTCGCGGATACCCCGCAGTTCGGGGATCCTGCCGAGGTCGACGAGCACCGTCGGTGCCGCCATCCGCAGCCGCAGGACGGGCATGAGGCTCTGCCCACCGGCGATGACCTTCGCGTCCTCACCGGCCTCCGTCAGCGCGGCGACCGCTTCGTCGACGCTCGAGGGGGCGACGTAGTCGAACGGGGCCGGGATCATTTCGTGCCTCCTCGGGCGTCGCGGAGCGCGTGCCAGATCCGCATCGGTGTACAGGGCATCTCGACGTCGGTGACGCCGAACGGCCGGACCGCGTCGAGAACGGAGTTGACGACGGCCGGGGTGGAAGCGATGGTTCCTGCCTCGCCGACACCCTTGACACCCAACGGATTACCGGGTGCCGGCGTGTCGGTGCGATCGGTGACGAAGGGCGGCAGATCCACCGCGGTGGGCAGCAGATATTCGGCGAACGACGAACTCAGCAATGTGCCCGACTCGTCGTGCACCGCTTCCTCGTACAGGGCCTGGGCGATGCCCTGGGCGAGTCCGCCGTGCACCTGTCCCTCGACGATGAGCGGGTTCACGACGTGCCCGACGTCGTCGACGCACACGTACTTGCGGATGCGTGCGTGCCCCGTCTCGGTGTCGACCTCGATCGCGCACAGGTGGGTGCCGTGTGGGAACGAGAAGTTGTCGGGATCGTAGGTCGCCTCGGAGTCGAGGTTCGGTTCGATGCCGTCGGGCAGGTCGTGCGCGGCGAACACCGCGAGCGCGACGTCGGTGAGGCCGACGGACTTCGACGTTCCCTTCACGCGGAACTGTCCGCCCTCGAAATCCAGATCGTCCTCGGAACATTCGAGCAGGTGTGCGGCGATCGGCCGGGCCTTGGCGACCACCTTCTCGGCGGCCTTCACGACCGCGATGCCACCGACCGCGAGCGAGCGGGAACCGTAGGTGTCGAGACCGCGCGGTGAACTCTGCGTGTCGCCGTGCAGGATCTCGATGTCCTCGAACGGGATTCCGAGCCGGTCGGCGACGATCTGGCTCCACGCCGTCTCGTGGCCCTGACCGTGGGCGGACGAACCGGTGACGACCTCCACCTTGCCGGTCGGGAGCATCCGGATCGCGGCGTGCTCCCAGCCGCCGGCGCCGTAGGAGAGCGAACCGAGCACCCGCGACGGGGCCAGGCCGCACATCTCCGTGAACGTGGAGACACCGATACCGAGTTGCACCGGATCGTTGCGTTCGCGTCGTTCGGCCTGTTCACGTCGTAATGCGTCGTAGTCGAACAACTCTCGCGCCTTGGCCGTCGCGGCCTCGTAGTTGCCCGAGTCGTAGGTCAGGCCCGCGACGGTGTCGAACGGGAACTCCTCGTGCTTGATCCAGTTCTTCTCGCGGAGCTCGAGGGGGTCCATGGACAGTTCGACGGCGAGCTCGTCCATGATGCGTTCGATCGCGAAGGTGGCCTCGGGGCGTCCGGCACCGCGGTAGGCGTCGGTGGGCACCTTGTTGGTGAACACGTTGGTGCACGCGAACCGGTACGAGTCGAACTTGTAGATGCCGTTGAACATGAACGCGCCGAGGATCGGCACACCCGGGGTGACGAGGCGCAGGTAGGCGCCCATGTCGGCGAGCAGCTCCACCTTCAGGCCCGTGACGGTGCCGTCGCGGCGTGCGGCGAGGGTCAGCTTCTGGACCTGGTCGCGGCCGTGGTGCGCGGCGAGCATCGACTCGCTGCGCGTCTCGGTGTACTTGACGGGCTTGTGCAGGCGACGCGCGATGAGGAGCGTGAGTACCTCTTCGGGCGTGACCTGCAGTTTGCCGCCGAACCCGCCGCCCACATCGGGGGCGATGACGCGTAGTTTGTGCTCGGGGAGACCGAGGGTCATCGCGAGCATCAGCTTCAGCACGTGCGGGACCTGGGTCGCCGACCACATGGTGATCTGCGAGGCGGTGGGGTCGACGACGACCGACCGCGGTTCCATGAAGGCGGGGATGAGCCGCTGCTGCCGGAAGGTCCGTTCGACGACCACTTCCGCGTCGCGGATCGCGTCCTCGACGTTGCCGCCGCTACCGGCCTCGGCGGAGTCGAACACCCACGTCGCGCTGACGTTGGTGCCGAGATCGGGGTGGACGAGGTCGCCGCCCTGGGCCGCGCTCTCGAGATCGAGCACGACCGGCAGGTCCTCGTAGTCCACATCGATCGCATCGAGGGCGTCGTGGGCCTCGTATGCGCTGCGGGCCACCACGACTGCGACGGCCTCACCCGCGAAGTGCACGGTGTCGACGGCCAAGGCCGGGGCGTTCGGGGTCTTCATGTCCTCGGTGATCGGCCACGCACACGGCAGGCTGCCCTGCTCCTCGGCGAGGTCGGCACCCGTGTAGACGGCGACGACCCCCGGCATGCCACGGGCCTCGGAGACGTCGAGACCGGTGATACGGGCGTGCGCGACCGGGCTGCGCAGGATCGCCGCGTGCAGCATCCCGGGGAGCACGATGTTGTCGGTCCAGCGCGTGCGGCCGGTGATGAGGTGCTCGTCCTCCTTGCGGCGGCGTGCCCGGCCGAGTTCGGATTCGCCGGTTCCCTCGTCGGTGGTGGGGTCCACGGTGCTCGTCATCGTCATACCTCCTGCGTGGCGGCCGGGTTCTCGCGCAGTCGCTGGGCAGCGTCACGCGCAGCGGCCACGATGTTCTGGTATCCGGTGCAGCGGCACAGATTTCCTTCGAGACCGTGCCGCACCTCCTCGTCGCTCGGGTCGGAGTTCTCGGAGAGCAGATCGATGGTCGCCATGATCATCCCGGGCGTACAGAAGCCGCACTGCAGGGCGTGCTTCTCACGGAACGCCTCCTGGACCGGATGCAGGCTGCCGTTCTCCGAGAGCCCTTCGACGGTGGTGACCGAGTGTCCGTCGGCCTGCACCGCGAGCATCGAGCACGACTTGACGCTGCGGTCGTCGAGCAACACGGTGCAGGCGCCGCAGTTGCTCGTGTCGCAGCCGACCACCGTGCCCACCTTCCCGAGCCGATCTCTGAGGTAGTGGACGAGAAGCAGTCGCGGTTCCACGTCGTCCGTGTACTGCGTTCCGTCTACGGTGACAGTGATGCGCATCGATCCTCCAAGTACCTCGCGTAGCGCAGTGATACAGATCACTGACACTCTGCTGCATATCGCGCGTAGAAAGGACCCGAATCGCCGAAATCGCCTTCGTGCTCGCGATCGGAGGCGGAAGCCGTCACGAGAGGAAACCGGATGACCCGCCGCCTCGAGGACAAGGTCGCCTTCATCACCGGAGTCGCGCGCGGTCAGGGCCGTGCCCACGCGGTCCGGCTCGCGCAGGAGGGCGCGCAGATCGTCGGTATCGATCTCGCCGGTCCGCTGCCGGGCGTCCCCTACGATTCCCCCACGCCCGAGGACCTCGACGAGACCCGCCGGCTGGTCGAGGCGGAGGGCGCGAAGGCGCATCTGGTGCAGTGCGACGTCCGCGATCTCGACGGCACGAAGGCGGTGCTCGAGGAGGGTGTCGCGCAGTTCGGCGGGCTCGACGTCGTGGTCGCCAACGCGGGTATCTGCATCCCGCAGACGTGGGACGAGATCACCCCCGAGAGCTTCCGCGACACTCTCGACATCAACGTCACCGGCGTGTGGAACACGATCACCGCGGCCGCCCCGCACCTCATCACCCGCGGCGGCGGTTCGATCGTCGTGACCAGCTCGCTCGCCGGTGTGAAACTGCAGCCGTTCATGGTGCACTACACGACCAGCAAGCACGCCCTCGTCGGGATGGCGCGGGCCTTCGCCGCCGAACTCGGACAGCACGACATCCGGGTCAACAGCATCCATCCGGGCGCGGTGAACACACCCATGGGATCGGGCTCGATGCGCGAACGCATCGCGCAGACGGCCGAGAGCAACCCCCGGCTCGGCGGCATGACCATGCCCTTCCTGAACAAGTACATGGCCGAGGCGGACGAGATCGCGAACATGGTCGCCTTCCTCGCGTCCGACGAGTCCGCCTTCGTCACCGCCCAGAGCTTCGCGATCGACGGTGGTGCTCAGTACTTCTGAGCGTCGATGTGCTCCTCGTGGGCGTGGATCGGTCCGCGTGTCTCCGCGAGGCGGCCGCCACCCCCGCCCCAGCGCAGCGCGATGATCTCGGCGGCGATCGACACCGCGGTCTCCTCCGGGGTTCGGGCCCCGAGGTCCAGACCGATCGGCGACGACAGGCGTGCCAGTTCCTCCTCGGTCAGTCCCGTCTCCCGCAGACGCTCCATCCGGTCGTCGTGTGTGCGGCGCGACCCCATAGCTCCCACGTAGGCCACGTCGAGCCGTAGGGCGACCTCGAGGAGCGGGACGTCGAACTTCGGGTCGTGGGTGAGCACCGTGATGACGGTGCGGGCGTCCACGCGTCCGGCCTCGGCCTCGGCCGCGAGATAGCGGTGCGGCCAGTCGACGATCACCTCGTGGGCGCCGGGGAAGCGGGCCTCGGTGGCGAACACCCCGCGCGCGTCGCACACGGTCACGGTGTAGCCCAGGAAGGAGCCGAGCCGGGCCATCGCCGACGCGAAGTCGATCGCCCCGAACACGATCAGCCGCGGTGGGGGCTGGAAGACGTTGACGAACACCGACATCCCCTCGCCGCGACGCTCACCGTCGGTGCCGTAGTGGAGGGTGCCCGAGCGTCCCACCTCGAGCAGTCCGCGCGCGTCGTCGACGACGGCGTCGTGCATGCGGGACGAGGCGAGCTGTCCGTCGGCGCGGTCGCGCCACACGACCATCCGTCGTCCCCGTACCGCCGGGTCGGGGTGGGCGGTGACGGTCGCGAGCGCGACGGGTTCGCCCGCGCGGACGGAGTCGAGCAGGTCGGTGAAGGCGGGGAAGGACGCGGCGTCGATCCGTTCGACGAAGACGTCGATGATGCCGCCGCAGGTCAGGCCGACGGAGAACGCGTCGTCGTCGGAGACCCCGTAGCGCTGCAGCACCGGCTGCCCGCTGTCGATGACCGACCGGCCGAGTTCGTAGACGTCGCCTTCGACGCACCCGCCCGAGACGCTGCCGGTGACGGTGCCGTCCTGCGCGACCAGCATCGATGCACCCGGTCCCCGGGGCGCCGATCGGAAGGTCGAGACCACGGTGCCCACCGCGACGGCCTCCCCGCCCCGGTACCGCCGGTCGAGCTCGTCCAGAATTTCACGCACGCCGAACCTCCTCGAGAAGTTCTTCCAGTGTCGCAAGGCTGTGTCCCGCGAGCAGACGATCGATGTGCGGCAGGGCCGCGGAGATACCCGACTGGATCGGTTCGTATCCGGCGCCGCCGGCGTGCGGGTTCACCCACAGCACGCGGTGCGCGAGGCGATGCAGCTGCGCCATGCGTTCCCCGAGCAGCGAGGCGTCGCCGCGCTCCCAGCCGTCGGAGAAGATCACCACCACCGCGCCGCGCGCGAAACCCCTGCGCCCCCAACGATCCAGGAACGCGCCGAGCGTGTCGCCGAGACGGGTCCCTCCGGCCCAGTCGGGCACTGCCCGAGAGGCCCCGGCGAGCGCGATCTGCGGGTCGCGGGCACGCAGCGCCCGCGACAGGCGGGTCAGTCGCGTGCCGAGGGAGAACACCTCGGTGGACGACGGTGCGGCACGTGTGACGACATGCGCGAACCGCAGGAGCGCGTCGGCGTAGGGGGTCATCGAGCCGGACACGTCGATGAGCAGCACCACCCGGCGCGGTCTCGTCGCCCGTGCACGGTGCCGCGGCCGGACGGGTTCGCCTCCGCTCGCCAACATGTCGCGCAGGGTGTGCCGCGGGTCCACCGGTCCGCGGCGGGAGGACTTCGACCGCAGTCCCCGTCGCGTCGGGGGACGGGGCTGCAACCGCGCGAGCAGTTCGGCGAGGTGGGCGCGTTCGGCGGTCGTCAGTTCGGCCACGTCGCGGTGCCGGAGGACGTCGGTGTCGTCCGCCGCGACCTGCAGTCGTGGTGCGTCGTCACCGGAGTCGCCGTCGGCTCCCTCACCGCGGGACAGCGCGGCGATCCGCGCGGTGCGGGTGCGTTGCCCGTGGGTGCGCGAGCCGGTGGGGACGGTGTCGCCGAACCAGTGGACGAATGTCGCGTCGTAGCGGGCCGTGTCGTCCGGTGTGCGGCACAGCGTGGCGCGGCCCGCCCAGTAGACCTGCACGGGATCGCCGACGTCGACGTGTTCGAGTGCGTCGAGATAGGTGGCGGTGGCGTCGAGGGCGACGGGTAGGCCGGCGGCGGCGAGGGCGCGGCAGAAGCCGGCCAGCCCGACGACCGGACCGGGCGGGAGCCGATCCGTCGCGGGTGCGCTACGACCTGCGGCCACTCGCCCTCCTGTCCACGTCCCACGAGCCCGCGAAGGGTCTCGACCGCCGACGGTACTGCGCGTGTCGCATCCCGGCTGTCGGATGCGACAGATCGTGCGAAGGCCCCGGTGATCCGATCGGAGTCCTCAGCCGCCCGACGACTCGGCCATCTCGGCGATCCGCAGGTCGCGGGTGCGTCTCTGATGCGCGACCATCAGTTCCTGGGCACGTTCGCCGTCTCCTTCGGCGACGGCCTCGTAGAGGGCCTCGTGCTCGCGTTCGATGAGGTCGAGATTCGCCGGGGTCCGCGAAGCGGTGCCGTCGTAGACGTGCAGTCGGGCGTCGAGCAGTTCCATCAGTTCGACGATGGTGGGGTTGTGCGCGGCGAGTCGTAGCGCCACGTGCCATTCCGCGTGTAGCCGCAGCCGGTCGGCCGGGGATCGTTCCGCGCGGGCCTCGTCGAGGCTGCGGCGCAGTCTCGCGAGATCGAGTTCGGTGCGTCGTTGCGCAGCGGACAGGGCGACGGCCGATTCGAGCGCGATCCGCGCTTCGCAGATGTCGAGGATCTCCTCCTGGCTGCGCTCGAGGACCCGGAATCCGCGTGAGACCTTCGTCACGAGGCCTTCGATCTCGAGGCGGATGAGAGCTTCGCGAACGGGGGTCCGGGAGACGCCCAGCTGCTCGCCCACCGTGGCGGGGACGAGCAGATCGCCGGGCGGGTGAACCCCGTCCAGGATCCGTCTTCGCAGTTCGCGGTACGGATTTCCCGTCGTGGTCGCCATCTCGTGTCCTCCCCTGCCGACTCGTGTGGCGCCGGTCTCGGATCCCGGACCGCCGGACCAGGACTACCACGGGGTGCATGCTTTGTACACCTTTTGGATTCATGTGTATACAAAAGACGACATTTGCGTTCATCCGGACGTAGCGTGCCGTCCGAACGCATCACCGACAGGGAGAAGACATGACCGACCACACCGCACGACCCGGCCTCGGGAACCGGCGATGAGTGACGCCACCGTCTCCGTCGCGCCCGCCGTCACGGCACCGGGCCGCGGCCTCGGCCGCCTGCCCACCCCGCACTGGACGACCCTGCTGCCCTGGGTCGTGCCCGTACTCGTCCTCGTCGGATGGCAGTGGGCGTCGAGCACCGGCGTGATCTCCGCGGCGATCCTGCCGCCGCCCACGGACGTCGTCGACGCCGCGCGGTCGCTGTGGTCCACCGGCGAACTGCAGTCGCACATCCTCGTGAGCCTGCGCCGTATCGCCGTCGGATTCGTCGTCGGCGCCGCGATCGGTCTCGCCTTCGGCTTCGCCGTCGGCCTGTCCCGCATCGCGGAAGGCCTGTTCGACCGCACTCTCCAGATGGTGCGCGCGCTGCCCCATCTCGCCCTCGTACCGCTGCTCATCGCGGCCTTCGGGATCGGGGAGATGCCCAAGGTCCTGCTCGTGACGCTCGGCGTGATCTTCCCGGTCTACCTCAACACCGTCAGCGGTATCCGCACGGTCGACGAGAAGCTCATCCAGCTCGGCAGGTCCTACGGGCTCGGCCGCGGTCAGCTGATCCGCGAGGTGATCGTCCCCGGCGCGATGCCCATGATCCTCACCGGCATCCGGTACGCCCTCGGCGTCGCATGGCTGACCCTCGTCATCGCCGAGACCATCGCCACCCGCGAAGGCATCGGTTACCTCGCGCAGAACGGTCGCGACATGCTCCGCAACGAACGCATCGTGCTCGCGATCGTCCTCTACGCCGGCGCAGGCCTGCTCGCCGATCAGATCACCCGCTTCATCGAAGCCCGTGTGCTGCGCTGGAACCCGAACTACCGGAAGGCAGCACGATGACCACCGCCCGCGGGCTCGTCGGCCTCGAACTGGCCTCCATCGGACGCCGCTACGGCGACAACCAGGTTCTCCGCGATCTCGACCTGACCATCGATCCCGGCGACTTCGTCGCGATCCTCGGGCCCAGCGGCGTCGGCAAGTCGACCCTGCTGCGCATCCTCGCCGGACTCGAGGAGCCCAGCTCGGGCACCATGACTCCGATCGGTGACGTACCGGCGGGCGGGCCGACCGCGCGGATGATGTTCCAGGAGGACCGTCTCCTGCCGTGGAAGTCGGTGCTCGACAACGTCGCTCTGGGCACGAAGGGGCAGCGGGACAAGGCCGCCGAACTGCTCGCTCAGGTCGGTCTCGCCGGTCGTGAGAAGGCCTGGCCCGCAGAACTGTCCGGCGGGCAGCGCCAGCGTGTCGCGCTCGCCCGGGCGCTGATGCACCGCCCCGACGTCCTGCTGCTCGACGAGCCGTTCGGCGCGCTCGACGCCATCACCCGGGTCACGATGCAGCAGCTCCTCGAGAGCATCCTCGCCGAACATCCGCGCACGGTCCTGCTCGTCACCCACGACGTCGAGGAAGCGCTCGTCCTCGCCGATCGCGTTCTGCTGCTCACCCCGCAGGGCATCACACGTGATCTCCGTGTGCCCCAGGCACGTCCCCGTCACCGCGGCGACGCGCAGCTCGCGGCGTGGAAGGAAGAACTGCTCGACGGCCTGCTCGAGGCCGACCGCGCGGTGCACGCAGCCACCGGATCCTGACCCCTCACTGTTCCGAGAACCCTCGAAAGGCCCCCAGCATCATGAACGCTCTGCCCCGCCCCGTCCTCGATCGCCGCGGATTCCTGCGTGCTGCAGGCATCGGCGCGCTCGGACTCGCCGGCCTCGGTGCCCTCACCGCGTGCGGCTCGGAGGATTCGGCGAACGACGGTGAGCTCACGGAGGTCCGGTACGCGCTCATCGGCGACGGCAAGGCAGAGCCCGGTGCCGTGCTCTCCCACAACATCGGCGGGTTCGACGTCTCCGCGGATCTCGGTGTGCCGGTGAACTTCCAGTCCGGCTTCACGGCATCCCTCCCCGTCATGGAGGCGATCAAGGCCGGCAGCATCGACTTCTCCTTCGCCACCGCCACCGCGGTGATCTACGGCATCGGCGGCAACGTGCCGTTCGTGCCGCTCGTCGCCTACCCACTGCCGAGCAACGAGGTCGACATCCTCGTGCCCAAGGGATCCGACATCCGGAGCGCTGCGGATCTGAAGGGCCGCAAGGTCGCCGACCAGCAGGGCACCACCGGAACCTACAGCCTCGTCAAGTATCTCGAGACCGCGGGACTGACCCTCGACGACATCGAGTACAGCAACCTCACCGCTGCCGACGCCGAAGCGGCCTTCGCACAGGGCAAGGTCGACGCGTGGATCAACTGGCAGCCCACGATCGAACTGGCCCGCCGCAAGCACGACGCCGACACGCTGCCCGACGTGAAGACCTACGACTACGCGTTCTTCGTCGCCAGCGAGAAGTTCGCCTTCGAACACCCCGAGATCGCCGCGAAGCTCGCGCGCAACGTCCGCGACGCGCAGCGCTGGATCGAAGCGCAGCCCGACGTCGCGGTCGACGAGTTCGCCGCTCTCGGAGGCTTCGGTGACTCGCAGCTCGAGAAGGAGGTCTACCGCGATCTCGTCGTCGATCGCCGCCTGTCCTACTCGGGCGCAGGCGAGTTCACCGCGGTGGACACCGATGCGATCGACGGGACCCAGGATCTCGCCGACAACTTCCACGCCCTCGGGGTGTACCCGGAGACGGTCGACGTGCGGAGCTGGCTGTCCGACAGCCGTTTCGATTCCGTCCGTGCCGCCGTCACCGCCGAACTGGCGCAGGTCTGACCGGACCCGTTCCGGTACACAGCAAGTCAGGAGTTCTCGTGACCAAGAAGATGCATCTCGCCGCGTTCATCACCGCGGGACCGGGCCGCCCCGGCGGATGGCGCCTGCCCGACTCGGTGCCCGGCTGGCTCGATGCGAGCTACTACCAGAACATGGCCCGCACCCTCGAGGACGGTCGGTTCGACCTCGCCTTCTTCGCCGACATCGTCTCCGTGCCCGACCGTTTCGGGGGCAGCACCGATTCGCAACTGCGGTACGGCGCCCTCGGTTCCCTGCGGGTGGATCCGCTGCCGGTCATCGCATCGATGGCTGCCGTGACCCGTCACCTCGGCCTCGCGGCGACGGTCTCGACGACCTACGCGCAACCGTTCACCGTGGCACGGTCGTTCGCCAGCCTCGACCACCTCTCGGGCGGTCGTGCGGCCTGGAACATCGTGACCTCCTTCCAGGAGTCCGAGGCGCGGAATTTCAACCTCGACGAGCAGTTCGACCGTTCCACGCGGTACGAGCGTGCCGACGAGTTCCTCGAGGTGGCGGGCAAGCTCTGGGACAGCTGGGACGACGACGCCCTCGTGCTCGACGTCGAGCAGCCCCTGTTCGCCGACCCCGACAAGGTCCATCGCGTCGACCACAAGGGCCGCTACTTCTCGGTGCAGGGACCGCTCAACGTTCCCCGCCCGCCGCAGGGATATCCGGTGCTCATCCAGGCCGGCGCGTCCTCGAAGGGCAAGGACTTCGCCGCCCGATGGTCGGACGTGATCTTCTGCAGCCACGCGTCCAAGGAGTCGGCGCAGTCGTTCTACACGGAGATCAAGGAGCGGGCCGCGACGTTCGGCCGCGATCCGGAGGAGATCAAGATCCTCCCGTCGATCACGCCGGTGGTCGGGCCCACCACCGCTCGCGCGAAGGAACTCGCCGACGAGATCTTCGAGCTGGTACCGCCGATCGGTGGATTGTCCACGCTCGCATACCACCTCGACGTCGACCTCTCGACCTTCCCGCTCGACGAGCGTCTCCCCGAGGTCGAGGTGCCCGGTGTGGCCGGGCACTACCACGAGGTCCGCGAGATCACCGAGCGCGAAGGGCTGACGCTGCGGCAGCTCGGCAAGCAGTACGGCGGACGGTACGAGGGCAACTTCATCGGAACCGCGGACGAGGTCGCGGACGGTCTGCAGGACTGGTTCGAGGACGGTGCCGCCGACGGGTTCACCCTGCAGGTGCCCTACCAGCCCGGTGGCTTCGAGACCTTCACCCGGCAGGTCGTGCCTCGGTTGCAGAAGCGCGGCATCTTCCGCACCGAGTACGAGGGCTCGACCCTGCGCGAGAATCTGGGGCTGACCCGTCCCGCCTCCGGCGAATGGCAGCGGCGTTCCGGGGCGCAGGGATGAGCGCGGCCGGAGGGACGGACACTCCCGTGACCGGAAGCGGGACTGAGCACGATGCGGTGGTCACGGGAACGGTGACCACCGAGACGGGACGCTTCGTCGTCAGTGCCCGTAGCAACCATCTCGTCACCGACTCCCGCCTCGCCGGGGGTGAGGCTGTACACGCCGGGGAACTGCTCCTCGCCGCACTCACGTCCTGCGCGATGGCCAACTTCGAGCACAATGCGAAGGAGGACGGTCTGCAGATCGACGGGATCGTCACCCGCGCCGCCCACACCCGCGGCACCGTGGACCCGACCCGGTACGACCGCACCGTGCTCGAGATCGAGGTCTCCGGAGTCGAGTACGAGGATGCCTTCGCGCTCGGCCGCAAGTTCGTCGCCGCCTGCCCGATCTACAACACGATCAAGCGGGGGAGCGGAATCGAACTGACGATCAACGGGCGCCTGTTCACGGAATGACGGCCCGCGGTGGGGTGACGGCGATCGTCGTCCCACCGCTGTCGTCGTCACCCTCATCCGACGGCGAGGTGGTCGAGGCCGGCACGGGTGACCCGGTCGATGTCCTCGCGGTACTTCAACACGGCACCGAGTGTCGCCGCGGCGGTCGCCGCGTCGAGGACGTCGCGGTCGAGGGCGATCAGTGCACGCGCCCAGTCGAGGGATTCGGCGATCCCCGGTGGCTTCAGGAGATCCTGTTCGCGGAGTGAACGCACCGCGCGGGAGATCTGCTCGGCGAGCGGGCGCCCCAGACCGGGCAACCGCCGCTGCAGGATCGCGATCTCGCGTTCGAGATCGGGATGCTCCACCCAGTGGTACAGACAGCGGCGCTTGAGTGCGTCGTGCACCTCGCGAGTGCGGTTGGAAGTGAGTACCACCAGCGGTGGGACCTCCGCGCGGATCTCACCCAGTTCGGGGACCGTCACCGCGTTCTCGTCGAGCAACTGGAGCAGGAACGCCTCGAACTCGTCGTCGGCGCGGTCGATCTCGTCGACGAGCAACACGCACGGTGAGTCGGTGAGCGCCTGCAGCAACGGGCGGACGAGGAGATAGCGCTCGGTGTAGAGGGAGCGTTCCGCAGCGTCCGCATCGAGCGCGCCGTCGCTCGCCGCCTCGAGCAACCGCAGATGGAGCAGCTGCCGGGGGAAATCCCAGTCGTAGAGGGCCTGCGATGCGTCGATGCCCTCGTGGCACTGCAACCGGACCATCGGCAGATCCAGGGCCTGGGCGAGAGCCGCTGCGAGCGAGGTCTTCCCGGTTCCGGGCTCGCCTTCGCAGAAGAGCGGCCGGCCCATACGCATCGCGAGGAAGGCGACGGTCGCCAGTCCGTCGTCGGCGAGATAACCCGTGGTCCCGAGAGCAGCCGAGAGTTTCTCGGGTGAGTCGATGCGTGTCGCGTCACCGGTCATGAGGCGAGCCTAGATGCTCACCCGCCCCACGACCGGCGACTGCAACGATCGGTCGGCTCAGCCCTCGACGTGCGCGAGCGGCGCGATCTCACCGGCGAACAGCGTTGCGCATCCGGGGCACAACATCGTCGGTGCGGTGGTCCAGCCGTTCATACGGGCATAGAGCTCGGCCTGCGGCCTGCTCTGTGCAACGGTCCGGTAGCAATGATCGCAATGGTCGCAACGGAAGACCCACCGGCCACCGGAGAGCGGGTCGCGGTGCGGCATCATGTCCACCTCGATATCGATCGATCAACTCGGCGAATCGATGTCGTCGCACGGTCGGATCGTCCGGCCGTGCCGGTTCCTCTCAGGGAACCGGCTTGCCCATCACGCGGGCCCACCATCCGTCGAGGGGGCTCGGGTCGGGCCAGCGGATCGTGTCGTCCGCGATGTGGTTCGGCCGGGATGTCGTGTCCTGCTGTCCCTGTCCGGTTCTCGGTGAATCGTGTTGTGCATTGCGCACTGGGGTCACCCCTAATTGCTATCGGTGCGTCCCTTGGCCGGACGCACTCCTACGCACTTCTGAGGCGTTCTCGAATCTTAGCCCGGTTCTCGTGAGCCGGTCCGGGCTTCATGTTGTTTGTGCAGGTAGAAGAGGTTCAAGAGGTCGGTGGCGAGGGAGGAGGCCTGCTGTCCAGTGCGGAGCGCAGACGGTCGTTGTCCTCTCTCAGCGCCGCATTGCTCGCTTCGAGTTCGAGGATCCGGGCGACTCCGGCGATATTGATGCCGGAGCCCACCAGTTCGACGATCCGTTGCACGGTCTCGAGATCGTTGTCGCTGTAGCGGCGCGTCCCGCCCGCCGTGCGGGCGGGGTTCAGCAGCCCTCGGCGTTCGTACAGGCGCAGGGTCTGCGGGTCGAGTCCGGAGAGTTCGGCGGCCACCGAGATGCCGTAGACCCCGCGCTGGGCGCGGGGCGACCGATCAGGCGTCGCGCGCAGGAGCGGATCGAACGTCATCGTTTCCTCCGGTCGGCGGAGTCGGTGTTCTCGGGTCGCACCGCGGTCATCCGCGGCCTTGACCGAAGTGTATCACCGGGGCCATAATAAATCTGTGCCGGATGGCATAGATAATTTGAGAGTGTGGCCGTAACGAACGGCCGGACAGTCGGAGGTGACAGACAGATGTTGATGCGCACCGACCCGTTCCGCGACGTCGATCGTCTCGCGCAGCAGGTGCTCGGCACCATGGCCCGACCGGCGGTGATGCCGCTCGATGCGTGGCGGGAGGACGACCGCTTCATCGCCGAGTTCGATCTCCCCGGTGTCGAGGTCGACTCGATCGAACTCGACGTCGAACGCAACGTGCTCACCGTCCGCGCCGAACGTCCGGAGGTCGATCGCGACCAGGAGTTCGTCTCGACCGAACGGCCCAGAGGTGTCTTCACCCGACGTCTGTTCCTCGGTGACACCCTCGATACCGATCGGATCGAAGCGCACTACCGCAACGGCGTTCTGCGGGTGACGATCCCGGTCGCGGAGAAGGCCCGGCCCCGCAAGATCACCGTCATCGACGCGGAGAGGAACGGTCAGGCCGCGATCGCAAGTTGAGTCGACGCGAACGACCGGGCCCGGGGAAGCGCCCCCGGGCCCGGTTTCTTCGCGGCTCCTACGGCTTCAGGCCGATCTTGATGGCGCCGTCCTGCTTCTTCTGGAAGATCTCGTACGCGTGAGGCGCGTCGTCGAGCGGGAGGCGGTGGGTCGCGAAGTCGTCGACCCCCAACGGATCCTCGTCGGTCAGCAGCGGCAGGATCTCCGGGACCCAGTTCAACACGTTGGCCTGACCCATGTGGAGACGGATCTGCTTGTCGAACAGGGTGAGCATCGGCATCGGGTCCGCCGCCCCGCCGTACACACCGCTCAACGAGATCGCGCCACCACGCCGCACGACGTCGATCGCGGTGTACAGCGCGTGGAGACGGTCCACTCCGGCCTTCTCCATGAACGGCTCGGCGATCGCCGACGGCAGGAAACCGGCGGCACTCTGGGCGAGCTTCGCGACGGGCGAGCCGTGCGCCTCCATACCCACGGCGTCGATCACAGAATCGGTGCCGCGCCCGTTCGTCATGTCACGGATCATGTCGCCGGGGTTGTTGTCGACCTCGCGCAGATCGACGACCTCGATACCGCGGGACGCCGCGCGGGCCAGTCGCTCGGGAACCATGTCCACGCCGATCACGCGAGCACCCTTGTGCGCCGCGATGCGCGCGGCCATCTCACCGATGGGGCCGAGGCCGAGCACCGTGACACTGCCGCCGTCGGGGATCTCCGCGTACTCGACGGCCTGCCACGCGGTGGGCAGCACGTCGGAGAGGTAGACGAAACGGTCGTCGGCCGGCCCTTCCGGGACCTTGATGTGGGTGGCGTCGGCATGGGGGACGCGCAGATATTCGGCCTGCCCGCCGGGCACGCTGCCGTAGAGCTTCGAGTAGCCGAACAGGGCGGCACCGGTGCCCTCCTCACGGACCTGCGTGGTCTCGCACTGCGAATGCAGGCCGTGGGTACACATGAAGCACTGGCCGCAACACACCTGGAAGGGGATCACCACCCGGTCACCGGGCTTCAGTTTCGTGACGCCGGAGCCGACCTCCTCGACGATGCCCATCGGTTCGTGACCGAGGATGTCGCCGGGAGTCATGAAGGCTCCCAACACCTCGTACAGGTGCAGATCGGAGCCGCAGATGTTGGTGGTGGTGACGCGGATGACGGCGTCACCGGCCTCCTGGATCGTCGGATCGGGCACCGTATCGACGCTCACGTTGCGGCGCCCCTGCCATGTCACTGCCTTCATGTCGCTCCTCGGCTCCTCGGGTGCAGGAATGTCGGCACGTGTCCCTCGATGCCTACCCGCGCTCGGAGCGGGCAAACGCCGGACCGGAAGAGGTCGCCTGCCGCAGGAGGCCAGGTTTGCGGAGTGCGGGGGAGAGGTATGTCGCCGTAGAACCGAATTCACCGCGACACACGTCTGCGGCCGCTCTACGGGAGCGCAGCCGCACAGAAGGAGGTCAGGTGACCACGTCGGATCCCGAACATCACGGCAACCAGGACCCCGACCCTGCACGCACCCCGGATCTGGAACCCGGCGGTGGCGTAGCGCCCGGATCGACGCCCCCCGATTCGGGGACGACGTCCGGGCTGTCCGCACCGGAGCCCGGCACGAGGAAGCGATTCCCCATCAGCGGGTGGCTCACGCTGCTCGCCGTCGCGGTGATCGTGATCATCTTCGTGGTCGCGATCTTCGGCATCCTGTCCTGACGGTTCGGCCGGGGCCGCGCCGCGGAGCTTCTCGTCAGCGTCCGCGACGCGGTAGCCGCACGACCTGCACGAAGAATTCGTCGATCTGCTTCACGGCACCGATGAACTGGTCGAGATCGACCGGCTTGGTGACGTACGCATTGGCGTGCAGCTTGTAACTGCGGAGAATGTCCTCCTCCGCCGACGAGGTCGTGAGCACCACGATCGGGATGTCGGACAGTTCCGGATCGGACTTGATCTTCGTCAGCACCTGACGGCCGTCGTATTTCGGCAGGTTCAGGTCGAGCAGGATCAGATCCGGGCGCGGCGCACCCTCGTATTCGCCCCGGCGGTACAGGAAGTCGAGTGCTTCCGCCCCGTCGCGGACGACGTGGAGGGCGTTGCCGATCTTGTTGTCCTCGAATGCTTCACGGGTCATCAGCTCGTCGCCGGGATCGTCCTCGACCAACAGGACGTCCACCGGTCGGGCAGCGGGATAGGTCACGATCGTGCTCCTCATGACGTTGTCCCCTGCTTCTGCTCGACGGGGCGTGATGCGGTTCCGAGGGTGAAGCAGATTCGAGTGCCCTCGGTATGAGTATCGCCGTACTCGGTGTCGATCCAGATTCTTCCCGCGTGATACTCGACGATTTTCTTGCACAGCGCCAGTCCGATACCGGTGCCCTGGTAATCGTCGCGAGGATGCAGCCGCTGGAAGATGACGAACACCTTCTCGGCGTACTCGCTGTCGATTCCGATGCCGTTGTCGGTGACGCAGAAGTGCCACTGTGGACCGTCCGACTCGTCCTCGACCTTTTCGCACTCGATCCTGATCACCGGGGTGCGATCGGGATGCCGGAACTTGATGGCGTTGCCGACCAGGTTCTGCCACAGCATCGTCAGCAGAGTGGGGTCGCCGGTGAGTTCGGGAAGGTCGTCGGGACGTTCGATCCGCGCCTGCGACTCCTCGACGGACGCGGAGAGATTGAACAACGCCTTCTCGAGCGGTCGGCCGAGGTCGACCCGGACGTAGGCGTCGTGGACGCGTCCGACCCGGGAGAAGGCGAGCAGATCGCTGATCAGCACCTGCATCCGTTTCGCGCCGTCCACGGCGTATTCGACGTACTGCCGTCCGCGATCGTCGAGGACGTCGCCGTACCGCTTCTCGAGCAGCTGGCAGAAGGACGCGACCTTCCGCAGCGGTTCCTGTAGGTCGTGCGAGGCGACGTAGGCGAACTGCTCGAGTTCGGTGTTCGAGCGGCGGAGTTCCTCGGCCTGGGAATCGAGATCCTCGGTCTGCTTCGCGAGCAGAGTCTGCTGCTTCCGGGAATCCGCCAACGCGTCCGCGATACGACCGCGCATCGTCTCGACGTCGAGGGCGAGTGCCCGGATGTCCTTCGGCCCCTGGGGGTAGATGTGCTGATAGAAGTTCTCCTCCAGCGCGACCCGGCGGCTGGCCCGGCGGAGCCTGGCGAGCGGCACGGCGACGAGGTTGTGGACGAGAACCACGGTGGCGAGACCGGTGAGGATGAACGTGATCACCATCGCTATCAGCACCGAGTTGCGGATGGTGCGGGATTGCGCGAGTTCGTCGAGGTCCTCCGCGAGGACGCGGGAGAGCGCGTTGTTCTCCTGGGCGAACATCGATCGGATCTCACCGAAGGCAAGCCGGTCCTGCTCGGCCAGGGCCGGATCGACCGGTCGCGGCTCCCCGGGGACGACGGTGTCGATGATCGGCTCCGCGTACTGCGTCCGCCACGTCGCAGCGGCGGCCTCGATGGTGTCGATGTCGGCGAGCAGATCCGGATGCTCGGCGAGGAGCACGCGAAGACGGTCGAGCGCGACCTGCTGGTTCTCCTGACCCGCACGGTACGGCCCGAGGAAGACGGGTTCGGTCGTGAGCGCGTACCCGCGGACCGCGGTCTGTTGATCGAGCAGAGCGGTCTGCAAGTTGAAGGCCTGCGTCATCGCCGGCTGGATCCGCTCCGTCACCTCGTCGGTGATCTGTACGGTGCGCTGGATGAAGATCCCGCCGACGATCGAACCGACGACGGCGAACACTGCGAGGAGCGCGAACGCCAACTGGAACCAGCTCTGCACGGCCAGCCGCGAGGAGATGCGCTCGATACGCGGTTCGGGAACCGAAGGATCCCTCATCGCTGCACCGTCGCTCCGACCTCGGCGGAACGCACGAAACCGATCACATCCACCCCAGCTTCCCGGCCCGTGCCCGATTCGCGCCTACGGGCGACGAATCCCGACGGCGGTGCGGTCCCGGACCTGTCGGTCTGCGAACACACGTATGGACGGGCTGTCTGTTGAACCCGAATGCGAACTGTAGCCGACCGGCGGAGCCGTTCCGATCCGGCCACGGACCGAACCGGCTGCACCGAGTGCCGGAACGCGACTAGGGTCGGTCGCATGACACGACGAGTGAGTGTGTGGGGTGGCGCGTTCTGGCTCAGTCGGAAGGTTCGTGAGCAGGCGCTCGATGGCGCCCGCGAACTGGAGGAGCTCGGATACTCCCGGTTGTGGACGTCCGGCGGGTTCCAGGACGGTTTTCCCTCCGTCTACGAGGAACTGCTCGCGGCGACGACGACGCTCGAGCTGGCCAGCGGCATCATCAGCATCTGGCACGCCGACCCGGAGACCACGGCCGCTGCGGTCGCCGACCTCGAGTCGCGGTATCCCGGCCGTTTCCTGCTGGGCGTCGGCACGAGCCACGCTCCCGTCGTCGACGCGCGGGAGAACACCAGCTACACCAAGCCCTACAGCCGGATGGTCGAGTACCTCGACGGCCTCGATGCGGCGTCGACGCCGGTGCCCACCGATCGCAGGGTCCTCGCGGCACTCGGCCCGCGCATGCTGAAGCTGTCCGCCGAGCGCGCGGCCGGGGCCCATCCGTACTTCGTCCCGCCCGAGCACACGGCGGTCGCGCGGGAGGCCCTCGGCTCGGAGCCGCTGCTCGCACCCGAGGTGGCCGTCGTTCTCGAAACCGACGAGACCGTCGCCCGCGGCATCGCCCACGAGTACATGCGCGGCTATCTCTCCCTGCCGAACTACTCGAACAACCTGCGTCGCCTCGGGTACACCGACGAGGATCTCGCCGGCGGTGGCAGCGACGCCCTGATGGACGTGCTCATCCCGTGGGGTGATCTCGACAGCGTCGTCGCCGGCATCGAGAAGCACTACGCCTCCGGTGCCGACGAGGTGGCCATCCAGGTGCTCACCGCGGACCCGTTCACCTTCCCGAGCGAGGCATACCGGCAGCTCGCGTCCGCTCTGCTGAGCTGAGGCCACCGGACCCCGAGGTCTCCCGAGCCGGTGCGGCCGATCAGATCGGTCGCACCGTGAGGATCTGGGACATCGTGCCGATCGGGCCGGTCGCATCGTGCAGCACCGTGCTCGTCAGGCCGATGCCGTCGGTGCCGAACGAGACCGACGTATCGAAGCCGACCCATTCACCTCGGGGTTCGGCGAACAGGTGCGCGGTCAGGTCGAGGTTGGGGAAGGCGACCGTCCTCGGATCGGCGCGCACCGCCATGCCGTTGGCGATGTCGAACAGGCCGGCCGTAGCGGCGAGATCGCTGACCTTCTCGCCCTCCACGAGCGGAATATCGGTGCGCACCCAGAACGAGGCCCGTCCGGGTGCGGTCGAGACGCGACGCACCTCCACCGAGTCGATGAATCCTCCCGGCCACAGCGTCGTGGGGTCCCAGGGTTCGCAGTCCTCGGGCGACGGAATCGGCTGCAGCGTGGTGCCGGCGATCTCGAGGGTGGGGCGGGTCTCCATCAGCCACGCGCGCGCACGCACGATCGCGCGCCCGTCGTAGGCGAGGGTCGCTTCCACGAGTTCGATGGTGCGTCCGGGCCGCAGGACCTCGACGGTCGTGACGACGGGACCGACGGGCACGGTGCCGAGGATGTCGTACGACAGGCGTCCGATCGCGAGATCGTCGTCGCGCCGCGCGTCGCGGTCGCATTCGACGACGTGGGCGATCAGTCCGAGAGCGGGCGCGATGTGCTGCTCCGCCTCGTTCCACGCCCCACCGACGTGTTCGGTGGCGCGGAAGGAGGTCGGGCCGAGTCGTTCGAAGTAGCTCATGCGGTCTCCGTTCGGGCCGGCTCTGCCGCGAGAGCCGAGGGGGTCGCGGCGAGAGCGGCCAGTGCCATGCGTCGCAGCACTGCGCGGGTGCCCTCCGGGGAGCGTGGGTCGGCGCTGTGCGGTGTCGAGTTGATGAGTCCGAAGGTCGCGTGCGCCATCGTGCGGGCGTCGGATTCGGGGAGTGCGGGGTCGATGCGGCGCAGGACGTCGACCCAGATCTCGACGTAGCGACGCTGGGTCACCCTCACCTCCCGCTGCCCCTCGTCCGGAAGGGACGTGAACTCGCGGTCCTGCACGCGGATGAGATCGGGCTCGCCCAGCGCGAAGTCGAGATGGAAGTCGACCAGCCCCTCGAGGGCGTCGCGCGGGTCGGGTGTCGTCTCGGCGACCTGCGTGCCACCTGCGAGGAGGCGGCGGCTGATCTCGACGAGGATCTCGACGAGCAGGGCGTCCTTGTTGGGGAAGTGCCGGTACACAGCGGGACCGCTGATCCCCACGGCCGCACCGAGATCTTCGAGGCGGACTCCGGGGAATCCGCGTTCGGCGATCAGGTGCGCCGCGGCACGCAGGAGGTCCCGTCGGCGTTCCGCCTTGGCGAGGCTACGCCGCGTCGGGCGTCCCGATGCGGTCGAGACGTCGATCGCGGACTCGGTCATGAAAATCTCCGCTCGGTGTGGTCTGGACAACTCGGTTAATCATAACTAACCTAGATTTCAGTTAATGGCGATTAGTCGATCTACCGAGGATGGTGTCCGTGACAACCGCTGAGACGGCCTCGACAACCAGCCGCGACCAGCACGAACAGCTGGTCGGAGAGCTCCGAGACAAGCTCGCTGCCGCAGCACTGGGTGGCAGCGAGAAAGCTCGGGAGCGGCACGTTGCGCGCGGCAAGCTGCTTCCCCGCGACCGTGTGGACGAACTGCTCGACACGGGCAGCCCGTTCCTCGAACTGTCGCCGCTCGCCGCGAACGGCATGTACGACGACGAGTGCCCGGGCGCCGGCATGATCGCCGGCATCGGCCGCGTCGCCGGCCGCGAGTGCGTGATCGTCGCGAACGACGCCACCGTCAAGGGCGGCACCTACTACCCGATCACGGTCAAGAAGCACCTGCGGGCGCAGGAAGTCGCGCTGCAGAACAACCTGCCGTGCCTGTATCTCGTCGACTCCGGCGGTGCCTTCCTGCCGCGGCAGGACGAGGTCTTCCCCGACCGCGAGCACTTCGGCCGCATCTTCTACAACCAGGCCACCATGAGTGCCAAGGGGATTCCGCAGATCGCCGCGGTCATGGGCTCGTGCACCGCCGGCGGCGCCTACGTCCCCGCGATGAGCGACGAGGCCGTCATCGTCCGCAACCAGGGCACCATCTTCCTCGGTGGTCCGCCGCTGGTGAAGGCCGCGACCGGCGAGGTCGTCACCGCGGAGGAGCTCGGCGGCGGCGACCTGCACTCGAAGGTCTCCGGCGTCACCGACCACCTGGCCGAGGACGACCGCGACGCGCTGCGCATCGTGCGCGACATCGTCTCCACCTTCGGTCCGCGCAACCCGCGCCCGTGGGACGTCGAACCCACCGTCGAACCCGAGGCCGACCCCGCCGAGTTGTACGACGTGGTGCCCACCGACTCGCGCATCCCCTACGACGTGCACGAGGTCATCGACCGTGTCGTCGACGGCTCCTCGTTCCACGAGTTCAAGGCCGAATACGGCAAGACGCTCGTCACCGGTTTCGCGCGCATCCACGGCCACCCGGTCGGCATCATCGCGAACAACGGTGTGCTCTTCGGCGAATCCGCCGTCAAGGGAGCGCATTTCATCGAACTGTGCGACAAGCGCTCGATCCCGCTGGTGTTCCTGCAGAACATCTCCGGCTTCATGGTCGGCCGCGACTACGAGGCCGGCGGCATCGCCAAGCACGGCGCGAAGATGGTCACCGCCGTCGCGTGCGCCCGGGTACCGAAGCTGACCGTCGTCATCGGCGGCTCGTACGGCGCCGGCAACTACTCGATGTGCGGTCGCGCGTATTCGCCTCGCTTCCTGTGGATGTGGCCCAACGCCCGCATCTCCGTCATGGGTGGCGAGCAGGCCGCCTCGGTGCTGGCCACGGTGCGTTCCGACCAGCTCGACGCCTCGGGCAAGCCCTGGACGGCCGAGCAGGAGGAGGAGTTCAAGGCTCCGATCCGCGCCCAGTACGAGGAGCAGGGCAATCCCTACTACTCGACCGCGCGCCTGTGGGACGACGGCATCATCGATCCCGCAGACACCAGAAAAGTTCTCGGACTGGCACTGTCGGTGTGCGCCAACGCCCCGCTCGAGCCGGTCTCCTACGGCGTCTTCCGGATGTGAGTGCACCCATGACTGATACGACTCGGATCGACACGGTGTTGGTCGCCAACCGCGGCGAGATCGCGGTGCGCGTCATCCGCACCCTGAAGGCGATGGGTATCCGCTCGGTCGCCGTGTTCAGCGAGGCCGACCGCGACGCCCGGCACGTGCAGGAGGCCGACACCGCGGTGCTGCTCGGACCCGCCGCGGCGCGCGAGAGCTACCTGGTGATCGACAAGGTCATCGACGCGGCGCTCGCCACCGGCGCGCAGGGCATCCACCCCGGTTACGGATTCCTCTCGGAGAACTCGGCTTTCGCCGCCGCGTGCGCCACCGCGGGTATCGCCTTCCTCGGCCCCTCCGCCCACGCCATCGAGACCATGGGCGACAAGATCACCGCCAAGGCCGCGGTGTCGGAGTTCGGCGTTCCCGTCGTGCCCGGCATCTCCCGGCCCGGCCTGAGCGACGACGAACTGATCGCGGGCGCCGAGGACGTCGGCTATCCCGTGCTCGTCAAGCCGTCCGCCGGTGGTGGCGGCAAGGGCATGCGCCTCGTCGAGGACCCGAAGGATCTGCCCGCCGCGCTCGAATCCGCCCGTCGCGAAGCGGCGTCGGCGTTCGGCGACGACACCCTCTTCCTCGAGCGGTTCGTGCAGCGCCCCCGGCACATCGAGGTCCAGGTCCTTGCCGACGCGCACGGCAACGTCGTCCACCTGGGGGAGCGCGAGTGCAGCCTCCAGCGGCGGCACCAGAAGGTCATCGAGGAAGCACCCTCGCCGCTGCTCGACGAGGCCACCCGCGCCCGCATCGGTGAGGCCGCGTGCAACACCGCGCGCAGCGTCGACTACACCGGCGCCGGCACCGTCGAGTTCATCGTCTCCGCCGACAAGCCCGACGAGTTCTTCTTCATGGAGATGAACACCCGACTGCAGGTCGAGCATCCGGTCACCGAGATGGTCACCGGCCTCGACCTCGTCGAATGGCAGGTGCGCATCGCCGCGGGCGAGCCGCTCGGCTTCACCCAGGACGACATCACCCTCACCGGCCATGCGATCGAGGCCCGCGTCTACGCCGAGGACCCGGCCCGCGGCTTCCTCCCCACCGGCGGCGAGATCGCCGACGTCGTCGAACCCACCGGCCCCGGTGTGCGCGTCGACTCCGGCATCCGCGCCGGCACCGTGGTCGGCAGCGACTACGACCCGATGCTCGCCAAGGTCATCGCCCACGCCGACGACCGCGCCGGAGCGCTGCGTCGCCTCGACCGGGCGCTCGCGCAGACCGCCGTGCTCGGCGTCGTCACCAACGTCGACTTCGTGCGGTTCCTGCTCGCCGACGACGACGTCGTGGCCGGTGCGCTCGACACCGGACTCCTCGACCGCCGGGTCGGCGACTACACCGCCCCCACCACCGCCGATTCCACGCTCGTCGCCGCGGCGATCCTGCGGTGGCTCGACCGCTGGTTGGGCGACACCACCGATCCGTGGGCGGTGCCCGACGGTTGGCGTGTCGGCGCCCACCGGCCCGTCACGTCGCGGCTCACCTCCGGCGACCGCACCGCACACGTGCGCCTGACCGGAAGCCCGGCGGCCGGTGTCGCCGAGGTCGAGGACGGCGAGACCTACCGGTTCAGCGCCGTGCTGCACGGCTCCGATCTGGCGATCGTGCTCGACGGCCGGCGTCACAGCTACCGCGTCGGCGAATCCGACGGCGCGGTCTGGCTTTCCGACGGCCACGGCAGCGTCGCCGTCCGCGAGGTGCGCGAGGCATCGGTGCGCGGCGACGACGCGCACGCCGGCGACGCCGACATCACGAGCCCGATGCCCGGTGCCGTCATCGCGGTGTCCGTCGCATCCGGCGACACCGTCACGGCCGGGCAGACACTCGTCGTCGTCGAGGCCATGAAGATGGAACATTCGCTCACCGCCCCCATCGACGGCACCGTCGAACTGTTCGCGGCTGCCGGTGAGCAGGTCAAGGTCGATCAACTTCTCGCGCGGGTCACCCCGCACGCCGATACGGAGGATGCACAGTAATGACGGAATACCTGGCCACGGGCCAACTTCCCGACGAGTACGAGCAGCTGCGCAAGACGGTCGCCGACTTCGCCCGCACGGTGGTCGCGCCGGTCGCCGCCAAGCACGACGCCGAGCACTCGTTCCCCTACGAAGTCGTGCAGGGCATGGCCGAGATGGGTCTGTTCGGCCTGCCGTTCCCCGAGGAGTACGGCGGCATGGGCGGCGACTACTTCGCGCTGTGCCTCGCGCTCGAGGAGCTCGGCAAGGTCGACCAGTCCGTCGCCATCACCCTCGAGGCGGGCGTCTCGCTCGGCGCGATGCCGATCTACCGCTTCGGCAACGAGAAGCAGAAGGAGGAGTGGCTGCCGCAGCTCGCGAGCGGTCGCAACCTCGCGGCCTTCGGTCTCACGGAGCCGGGCGCGGGCAGCGACGCCGGAGGCACGAAGACCACCGCCAAGCTCGAGAACGGCGAGTGGATCATCAACGGTAACAAGCAGTTCATCACCAACTCCGGCACCGACATCACCTCGCTCGTGACCGTCACCGCCGTCACCGGTGTGCGGGAGAACGGCAAGAAGGAGATCTCCACGATCCTCGTGCCGACCTCCACGCCGGGCTTCACCGCCGAACCCGCCTACAACAAGGTCGGCTGGAACGCCTCCGACACGCACCCGCTCACCTTCGCCGACGTGCGGGTGCCCGAGGAGAACCTCCTCGGTGAGCGTGGCCGCGGCTACGCCAACTTCCTGCGCATCCTCGACGAGGGCCGCATCGCGATCGCCGCGCTGTCGACCGGTGCCGCACAGGGTTGCGTCGACGAATCGGTGAAGTACGCCAAGGAGCGCGAGGCCTTCGGTAGCCCGATCGGCAACAACCAGGCCATCGCCTTCAAGATCGCCCGCATGGAGGCGCGCGCGCACGCCGCTCGCACCGCCTACTACGACGCCGCCGCCGCGATGCTCGCCGGCAAGCCGTTCAAGAAGCAGGCTGCGGTCGCCAAGCTCGTCGCGTCCGAGGCCGCGATGGACAACGCGCGCGACGCCACGCAGATCCACGGCGGCTACGGCTTCATGAACGAGTACGCCGTGGCGCGCCACTACCGCGACAGCAAGATCCTCGAGATCGGTGAGGGCACCACCGAGGTGCAGCTCATGCTCATCGGACGGGAGCTGGGACTGTGAGCGGAGCCGACACCACCGTGGAGAAGCGGATCGTCCAGCGCGGCCTGTGGTTCGAGGAATTCGAACTCGGCGCGATCTACGAGCACCGCCCCGGCCGAACGATCACCGAGGCCGACAACACGCTGTTCACGACGCAGACGATGAACACGCAGGCACTGCACCTCGATGCCGCCTACGCCGCCGAGACGAGTTTCGGTGAGCGTCTGGTCAATTCGATGTTCACGCTCTCGACGATCGTGGGACTGTCGGTCGCCCAGCTCACGCAGGGCACGATCGTCGCGAACCTCGGGTTCTCCGAGATCTCCTTCCCGAAGCCGCTCTTCCACGGCGACACGCTCTACGCCGAGACGAAGATCGTCGACAAGCGCGAGTCGAAGAGCCGGCCGGGGGAGGGCATCGTCACCCTCGAACACACCGGTCGCAACCAGCACGGCGACGTCGTCGCCGTCGCCGTGCGCAAGACCCTCGTCCAGAAGAGGCCCACGACATGACCTGGGAACTCCCCGGCCCCGCATGGC
Source organism: Rhodococcus rhodochrous (assembly GCF_900187265.1). NCBI lineage: Bacteria > Bacillati > Actinomycetota > Actinomycetes > Mycobacteriales > Nocardiaceae > Rhodococcus > Rhodococcus rhodochrous. The sequence goes on along the minus strand of NZ_LT906450.1, from coordinate 5,103,867 downwards.
TTTTCTGCCCCGCCGATCGTCCGGAGCGCTACACCAAGGCCGCCGAACGCTCCGACGTGGTGATCATCGACCTCGAGGATGCCGTCGCACCGGCCGACAAGCAGGCCGCCCGTGAGGCGCTGATCGCCACCCCGCTCGACCCCGAGCGCACCGTGGTGCGGGTCAACCCGGTGGGCACGGCCGACCACGAGGCCGATCTCGAGGCGCTGCGCCGCACGTCGTACACGCGGGTCATGTTGCCCAAGTGCGAGAGCGGCGACGAGGTGCGCTCGCTCGCACCGCTCGAGGTGGTCGCGCTCATCGAGTCGCCCCTCGGCGTGCTCGCAGTGGAGGACATCGCCGTCGCCGAGAACACCCTCGGAATGATGTGGGGTGCCGAGGATCTCGTCGCCGGACTCGGGGGCAACGCGAGCCGTCGCGCCGACGGGACGTACCGCGCGGTCGCGCAGCACGCGCGGTCGGTGACCCTGCTCGCCGCGAAGGGTCACGCCCGCTGGGCACTCGACTCGGTGTACCTGAACATCAAGGACACCGACGGTCTCCACGAGGAGGCCCTCGACGCCGTAGCGGTCGGATTCGACATCAAGGTGTCGATCCATCCGAGTCAGGTCGACGTCGTCCGCCGGGCGTACGCGCCCACCCCCGAGGAGGAGGCGTGGGCGCGACGCGTCCTCGAGGCCGCCGAATCGGAGCGCGGCGTCTTCGATTTCGAAGGGAAGATGGTCGACGCCCCGGTGCTGCGCCACGCCGAACGCGTGCTGCAGCGCGCGTCGGCTGCCGCCTCGGCATGACCGCGCGTCACCGGGGACGGTGACGCAACAACTGAGTGAGACGGTGGGCGCTGTCGAGCAGCGCCTCACCGAGTTCGGGCACACGATCGGGCCGGAACCGGCTCTCCACGCCGGTCAGACTCAACGCCCAGGTCGGGGCGCCGCGGTGATCGAACACCGCGGCGCCCATTCCCCAACTGCCCTCGACGATCAGCGCCGGATTGACGGCGTAGCCGGCCAGCCGAGTCGCCTCGATCCGTTTCTCCAGTGCGGGTCGCGCATGGTCCGGTCCCCAATTCTCCGTGAGATCCACCCGCGACAGATACGCCTCGATGTCCTGATCGGGCATGTGCGCGAGGATCGCCAGCCCCGCCGACGCCACCCCGAGCGGGAACCGGATCCCGATGTGGAGCACGTGCGAACGCAGCGGGAAGCTGCCCTCCTCCATCGCCAGGCACACCGTCTCGTCGCCCCGCCGCGCGGAGAGGAAGACGCTCTCGCCGGTCGCGCGCGCCAGATCGCGCAGCACGTCGCCCGCGAGGTCGGTGATGTCGTAGCGCACCGATGCGAGCGATCCCAGCAGGTAGAGCTCGGGTCCGAGGGCCCAGCGTCCCGAGGCCGGATCCCGGTCGACGAGCCCCTCGTCGGCGAGCGAGCTGAGCAGGCGGTGCACCGTGGGCCGGGCGAGATCGGTGCTGCGCGCAACCTCGGAGGTCGTCACCCCTTCCGGCTCGTGCGACGAGACGGTGCGCAGCAGAGCGGCGATCCGCGTGACCAGTTGACCCCGTGCATCGGACGACATGTATCGATTCTACGTCCATTCAGTGAACGCATATGGGGTCTCCGTTCGATGAACGACCAATTTTCGGGAGATTTCGGCAGGTACTTGTGTTCGCCACCTGCAGACTCTTTAGTAGAAACCAAGAATGTGACCGCGTTCATCCAGTGGACGTGATTCGTCCAGCGGAGCCCCGGCGGCTCCCCCGGAACCCGAGAGGTGAGAGTTGGCAACGAAAGTGTTCGAGACGGCGGCGGAGGCCGTCGCCGACATCCGTGACGGTGCGACGCTCGCGGTGGGCGGATTCGGACTGTGCGGTATCCCCGACATCCTGATCCAGGCCATAGCCGACACCGGGGCCACCGACCTCGAGGTGTTCTCCAACAACTGCGGCGTCGACGGCCACGGTCTCGGAATCCTGCTGGGCAGCAAGCGCATCAGCCGGGTCACCGCATCGTACGTCGGGGAGAACAAGGAATTCGCCCGGCAGTACCTCTCGGGTGAACTCGAGGTGGAGCTGACCCCGCAGGGCACTCTCGCCGAGAAGCTCCGCGCCGGCGGCGCGGGCATCCCCGCATTCTTCACCCCCGCCGGTGTCGGCACGCCTATCTCGCAGGGCGGACTGCCGTGGAAGTACAACGCCGACGGTTCGATCGCCGTGGCGTCGCCGGCGAAGGAGATCCGCGAGTTCCGCGGCAAGCGGTACGTGCTCGAGGAGTCCATCACCGCCGACTTCTCGCTCGTGCACGCCCTCAAGGGCGACACCGAGGGCAACCTGGTGTTCAACAAGGCCGCGATGAACTTCAACCCGCTCGCCGCGATGGCCGGTCGCGTGTGCATCGCCCAGGTCGAAGAACTCGTCGAGCCGGGCGAGATCGATCCGGGCGAGGTGCACCTGCCGGGAATCTTCGTGAACCGGGTCGTGCACACCGGTGTCCAGGACAAGCAGATCGAAAAGCGCACCGTCAGCGCCGCGAAGGGAGCGTAGAAGATGACCACAGCTGTCGAGACACAGGGGTGGACGCGCACGCAGATGGCCGCGCGTGCCGCGCAGGAACTCTCGCCGGGGGAGTACGTCAACCTCGGTATCGGCCTGCCGACGCTGATCCCCAACTACCTGCCCGAGGGTGTGCACGTGACCCTGCACAGTGAGAACGGCATCCTGGGCACCGGGCCGTACCCCACCGAGGATTCGGTCGATCCCGACCTGATCAACGCCGGCAAGGAGACCGTGACGGTCAACCCCGGCGCTGCCTTCTTCGACTCGGCGCTGAGCTTCGGCATGATCCGCGGCGGCCACATCGACACCGCGGTGCTCGGCGGCATGGAGGTCTCGGCCACCGGCGATCTGGCCAACTGGATGGTGCCCGGCAAGATGGTCAAGGGCATGGGCGGGGCGATGGATCTCGTCCACGGTGCCCGCAAGGTCATCGTGCTCATGGAGCACACCGACAAGCAGGGCAACCCGAAGATCGTCTCGGAGTGCTCGCTGCCGCTCACCGGTGAGGGCGTGGTGCAGCGCATCATCACCAACCTCGCGGTGATCGATGTGACCGCCGACGGCCTCGTCCTGACCGAGTGCGCCCCGGGCGTCACCGAGGAGCAGGTGCGCGCTGCGACCGGAGCACCGCTCACCCTTCCCTGACGACCGGCCGGTTCCGCCTGCGGAACCACCGGAAGATCCACCTTCTCCGCGCGACCCCGGTCTCGGACTCCGTCTCGAGCCGGGGTCGCGTCGAGTTCAGGGCCGTGCGGGCCTCCTCGCGACGACTTGCCCGCTCGACCCTCCACACCTCCACCATCTCCTCGGTGTCGACCTTGTGGATCGGTACGGGCAGGCCGCTCGGGAAACGCAGACAGTCGGCGATCCGCCGGTTGAGATCGGAGACGATCTCGCGCACCACCTTCTCGCTGGGCGCCGAGCCGACCGTGTCGGGCAGCCGCTCGATCTCGCGCCGCAACTGCAGTTCGGGCGGCAGCAACGCTTCCGTCGACAGACCCTCGCGCGCCAGATAACTCTTCACCCACCACAGCTCGTCGTCGCCGTGATCGGGGATGGGTTTGCCGTAACCGGGCAGATCGTCGAAATCGCCGCGGTCCTGCGCCACACGGATCTGACGTTCGATCCACGTCTCGAACGTCAGATCCCACCGCTTGCGCTCGGTCACACATCCAGGATGCCAGCGCGGGCGCCTGTCCCGCGTGCGGAGCGAGGTGTCCTAACCTGAGCCACGTGGAAGGACAGCGCGAGTCGCCGGTGCATGCCCGCCCGCCGGGCGACGGGGTGGACACCAACACGGTGCTCGGCAAGGTCGTCACCGTGCTGTGGGCGTTCACCGCCGACGACCACGTTCTCACCCTCGCCGAACTGGGCCGACGCACCGGTCTGCCGAAGGGGACGCTGCACCGCGTCGTCACCGATCTCGTCGCCGTCCGGTTGCTCGACAAGGATCCGGCGGGTTACCGCCTGAGCGGTCAGCTCTTCGAACTGGGTCTGCGCGCCTCCGTCGAGCGGGGCCTGGTCGAGGTTGCGATCCCGTTCATGGAGGACCTCTACGAACGCACCCACGAGACCGTGCACCTCGGTGTCCCCGAAGGCGTCGAGGTCGTCTACGTCTCGAAGATCGGTGGGCACCGGCCTGCCTCCACGCCGTCCCGGATCGGTGGGCGAATGCCCATGTACTGCACCGGGATCGGGAAGGCGCTTCTCGCGTTCTCCCCACCGGAGCTGCTGGCCGAGGTGGTCGAGGCCGGGTTGGCGCGCAAGACTCCCCGCACCATCACGACCCCCGGGCGGCTCGGGGCGAATCTCGCGACCGTGCTCGAGCGCGGGGTGGCGTTCGAATTCGAGGAGTCCGCGGTCGGCCTGGCCTGTGTCGCCGCCCCGATCTTCGACGCGGACGAGCGTCCCATCGCGGCGGTGAGCGTCACCGGTCCCGTCACCCGGTTCCGTCCGGAGAAGCACGAGGGCGCGGTGAAGGCCGCCGCCGCGGGGATCGCCGCCACCCACGCCCGGCGCGAGGCCATCCGCAACCTCTGAGCGCACACGTTCCACTCACCGGAACGACCCCCTGTACGGGGGCGGACCCCGCCGCCACGATGGTCGTAATCCATCGAACGACGAGGACGTGATGACTACCAGCTCCAACACCACATCAGCGGCGGATCGCACCCGCATCGCCGGTGCGGCGGCCGACCGTCTCATCGAGGCCACACGCAGCTCTGCACCGTGCGGTCCGGTCCGCGACCTGCTCGGGGAGACCGACATCGACCTGGCGTACGCGGTGCAGCAGCAGCTCACCGACCGCCGGCTCGCCGAAGGTGCCCGCATCGTCGGACGCAAGATCGGCCTGACCTCCCCGGCGGTGCAGCAGCAGCTCGGTGTCGATCGCCCCGACTTCGGTGTCCTCTTCGAGGACATGGACGTGACCGCTCTCGACGAGGTGCCCAGCGAGCGCCTGCTGCAGCCGAAGGCCGAGGCCGAGATCGCCTTCGTCCTCTCCGCCGACCTCGACTCGGACGATCTCGATCTCGCGACCGTCCGCGCCGCCGTCGGACACGCGGTCGCCGCTCTCGAGATCGTCGACAGCCGCGTCGCCGGCTGGGACATCAAGATCACGGATACGGTCGCGGACAACGCATCCAGCGGCCTGTACGTGCTCGGCTCGCAGACACTCACCCTCGACGAGTTCGAGCCGATCGACGCCACCATGCGGATGTACGTCGACGACGAGCTCGTCTCCGAGGGCAACGGCGCAGCCTGCCTCGGTGATCCGCTGAACGCCCTGCTGTGGCTCGCACGCACGGCACGCGAGTTCGGGCAGCCCCTGCGCGCAGGGCAGGTCGTGCTGTCGGGGGCCCTCGGCCCGATGGTTCCGGCGCCGCCCGGCGTCACGGTCCGCGCCGAGATCTCCTCGCTCGGCACCGTCACCGCGCGTTTCTCTTCCGAAAGCTCCACCGCACAGGAGAACTCATGACCACCAAGGTTGCCATCATCGGGTCGGGCAACATCGGCACCGACCTGCTCATCAAGATCAAGCGACTGGCCGACGCCGAACTCGAGACCGTCGCCCTCGTCGGCATCGATCCCGAATCCGACGGCCTCGCACGGGCGAAGCGCCTCGGCATCGATGCCATCTCGACCGGTGTAGAAGGGCTCGTCGAGCACCCGCGCTTCGACGAGATCGAGATCGTCTTCGACGCGACCTCGGCGAAGGCCCACGAGTACAACGAGAAGGTCCTGCGCCCGCACGGGAAGATGCTCATCGACCTGACGCCGGCCGCGATCGGCCCGTACACGGTGCCGCCGGTGAACCTCACCGAGCACCTCGACGCCCCGAACGTCAACATGGTCACCTGCGGTGGTCAGGCCACCATCCCGATCGTCGCGGCCATCTCGCAGGTAACCAAGGTGCACTGGGCCGAGATCGTCGCCTCGATCTCCTCGAAGTCGGCCGGCCCCGGTACCCGCGCCAACATCGACGAGTTCACCGAGACCACCTCGCAGGCCATCGAGAAGATCGGTGGCGCCACGCGCGGCAAGGCGATCATCATCCTCAACCCGGCCGAGCCGCCGATGATCATGCGCGACACCGTGCTTGCTCTCGTCGGTGAGGACCGCAAGGACGAGATCGTCGCGTCCGTCGAGGCGATGGTCGCGAAGGTCCAGGAATACGTGCCCGGTTACACCCTCAAGCAGGAGGTGCAGTTCACCGAGGTCACCGAGCCCATGGAGACGCTCACCGACCACACCGGCCCCCTGTGGAAGGTCGCGGTGTTCCTCGAGGTCAAGGGCGCAGCGCACTACCTGCCCGAGTACGCGGGCAATCTCGACATCATGACCTCCGCGGCGCTGCAGGTCGCACGCGCCGTGGCGGCACGCAAGAAGGATCAGGTGACGGCATGACCGCGGCAACGACGACGACTCGCGAATTCGCAAGCGACGGAACGGCTCTGTACATCCAGGACGTGACCCTGCGCGACGGCATGCACGCCATCCGTCACCGCATCACGCCGCAGGACGTCGCGAAGATCGCCGGTGCGCTCGACCGTGCCGGTGTGGATGCCATCGAGGTCTCCCACGGCGACGGTCTCGCCGGTCACTCGCTGACCTACGGTCCCGGTAGCAACACCGACTGGGAGTGGCTCGAAGCCGCTGCCGGAGCGATCAATTCGGCCACGCTCACCACGCTGCTCCTGCCCGGTATCGGAACCGTCCACGAGCTGAAGCGTGCCTACGAGATCGGCGTGCGGTCGGTGCGCATCGCGACGCACTGCACCGAGGCCGACGTCTCCGCGCAGCACATCGCCGCGGCGAAGGAACTGGGCATGGACGTGTCCGGCTTCCTGATGATGTCGCACATGGCCCCGTCCGAGGAGCTCGCCCGCCAGGCGAAGCTCATGGAGTCCTACGGCGCCGATTGCGTCTACGTCACCGATTCCGGCGGACGCCTGACGATGGACGGTGTCCGCGAGCGTGTGCGTGCCTACCGTGAGGTCCTGAACGACACCACGCAGATCGGCATCCACGCGCACCAGAACCTGTCGCTGTCGGTCGCCAACTCCGTGTGCGCCGTCGAGGAAGGTGTCATCCGCGTCGACGCATCGCTGGCCGGACACGGTGCCGGTGCCGGCAACTGCCCGATCGAGCCCTTCGTCGCCGTCGCCGACCTGCTCGGCTGGAAGCACTCGTGCGATCTGTTCGGGCTGCAGGACGCCGCCGACGATCTCGTTCGCCCGCTGCAGGACCGTCCGGTCCAGGTCGACCGCGAGACCCTCACCCTCGGCTACGCCGGCGTGTACTCGAGCTTCCTGCGGCACGCCGAGACCGCCGCGAGCATCTACGGTCTCGACACCCGCGACATCCTCGTCGAGATCGGCCGTCGCGGCCTCGTCGGTGGCCAGGAGGACATGATCACCGACGTCGCACTCGATCTGCGCAACCGCGCGGGGAACTGACCACCGGCCGCACCGAGCCGGAACAATCGCGTCGGGGCGCGGCACGACCCACCAGGTCGTGCCGCGCCCGCGTGCATCTCTAGTCGGTCAGATCCCGGTAGTCCGGGTGCTTCTCGATGAACTTGTCGACGTACGAGCAGATCGCGACGATGCGCTTGCCGCGGTCGCGGACGTCGTCGAGGGCGAAACCGACGAGCTTGCCTCCGAGTCCCTGACCGGAGTAGCCCTTGTCGATCTCGGTGTGGTCGAAGACGAGGCGGCCGTCGTCGTCGGGGTGGTACTGGGTGTATCCGACGACGGCGTCGTCGTCCCGGACTTCGTACCTCTGCTTCTCGGCGTTGTGCACCACGGTCAGGGACGAATCGCTCATGGTCTTCCTCTCACCGTCGACAAGCTGGTGTGTCCCACAGCATAGAGAACGGGCCGCGGCGCAATGCCGCGGCCCGTTCTGCTGTGCCGGGTTATTCCGGCGGCGAGATGTGCTGGGCGAGGTACAGCGGCTCGCCGAGCTGCTCGATCAGATCGAGCTGGGTTTCGAGATAGTCGATGTGTTCTTCCTCGTCGGCGAGGATCTCCTCGAAGATGTTGGCCGAGGTGATGTCGCTGACCGAGCGCATGTACTCGGCTCCCTTCCGGAGCCGGTCGCGGGCCTCGATCTCCACCTGTAGGTCGGCCTCGAGCATCTCCTTGACGGTCTGCCCCAGACGCAACGCCCCGAGGCGCTGGTAGTTGGGGAGTCCGTCGAGATAGAGGATCCGATCGGTGAGTCTCTCGGCGTGACGCATCTCGTCGAACGACTCGTCGCGAGTGTGCTTCGCGAGTTTCGCCCATCCGCGGTTGTCCTGCATCTTCGAATGCAGGAAGTATTGATTGATCGCGGTGAGCTCGGCGGTGAGTTGTTCGTTGAGCAACTCGATGACCTTCTTGTCGCCCTTCATGGCACCTCCCGGGGTGAACCATCAGGTTTACCGCCGGGTAGGGGCTGGCTACACGGCGGTCTCGAGTTCGATCGTCTCATTCCGCTCGCGGGCCTGCCGGATGATCGCCGAGATGTTCCGGACGCAGCTGCCACAATCGGTGCCGGCGCGGCACTTGGCGCTCACCTCGCGGGTACAGCGTGCTCCCGCAGCCACCTCTGCCTCGATGTGGTGGTGGGTAAGAGCGTGGCAACTGCAGACGATCATCAGAGCCACCTTTCTGCGACTGAGGAAACACTCACTTAGGTTGTCCAAACCTTACATCGGCTTAGGCTAGCCTAGCTTGTGATCGTAGTCACAGAAGAGGGGGCCCGGATCCGTGTTATGCCCAGGTCTGTCCCAGGGTGTGCTACTGCAGCTACTGCTGTTGCAGGTGTTGCGATACCACCTGGTTGATCCGGTGCAGACCGGGCGCGGTGAGGCCCGGGATCTGGTTCTCGATCGTGCGCACCAGCGACGAATCGTCGAGAACCTTTTCGCTCGACTGGATCAGGACGGTGCCGGCACCGGTGAAATCGAACTGCCGTTCCTCCCCCGACTGCACGCCGAAACGCCGCGCCCCGGCCGAGACGAACCCGGTGATCCACGATTCGTCGTAGTGGTGACTGGGGGACGGGCAGTCGGCCCAGCCGACGAGTGCCTCCGGGTCGACCCTCAGGGGCGGCTCGGCGAACATCACCGGCCCGTTCGACGACGCGAGGAAACGGCCCGTACCGATGAGCGTGAGAAAGCCCGGGACGATCGACTGGTTGAGCGACAGGCCCGGTTCGAAGGCCAGCAGATTGGCCTGCCGGATCGTGAGGTTGCCGTCGTCGAGGTCGTACGAGTTGATGTCGTATCCGCGGTCGCCGATGATCAGTTTCCCGAAGCCCTCGGCCACGACGTAGTCGCCGAGATAGAGCGGAGCGGAGAACTGCTGGGCCACCATGTGCAGCAGATGTCCCTGCAACCCGTGGGTGAGCGCCGAGAACTGAACCTGGCCGTAGTACGCGATCATCGCGCCCTTCGACAGGAACCAGGGCGTCTGCAGGTCGATGCAGTAGGCATAGGGGTTGCCCGGCACGTTGTCGCTGCCACCGAAGCTCGACGGGTTCAGAACGGTACTCACAGCTTCTCCTCCGATGCCTGCACGTAGACGATGCCCTGTCCGCTGCATTCGAGTTGCATGGCCTCCCCGCCGGTGCGACCGACGTTCCGCCAGCTCATCGACGACTTCAGTTCGGTGCGGACCGAGCCGTAGGACGCCACGAACGCCTGTGGGTCGACGACCACCGGCGTCGGGCCGCCCACCTGGAGTTCGAACACGCCACCGTGGGCGAGCAGCACAGCCGCACCCTGGCCGGTCAGCTGGGTGGTGAACATGCCGGTGCCGGTCATCGCGCCGGTGGCGGCGCCGCGCAGTGCCCCGAGCAGACCACCGCCGCCCCCGCCACCACCGGAGGCCGCGGCCACCGAGACGACCGTGGACTGCAGACCGGTGGTGTGGGCGAGCAGGCGCGACGCCTCCACCCGCAGCTCGCCGCCCGCGGACATGTCGACGATGTGCGTCTCGAGACCGCGGAAGCCGTAGTGCACGACGCCGTCGCCCTGCGCCAGCATCGTGGCCTCGTGCTCACCCTGCAGCATGCGTCCCGCCATGCCGGCGAGACCACCGAGACCGGGAGCGCCCCCGACGCCACCGGGAACACCGTGGGGGGAGAACCGGACGTTGCCGGTGTAGAACAGCATCGCGCCGCGGCGGGCCACGACGGGACCGGACTGCCGCAGGTCGACGCGCACGACCTTGCCGTTGATCTTCGTGAAGCTCATCTGTTCCTACCGTTCCGCCGGCTGGATGGAGACCACGCCCACGCCGTCCCACTTCAGGGAGAACGCCTCGCCGCTGCCCTGGCCGATGGCCGAGCGCCACGACACGTCGGTGACGAACGACTGCGTGAGCTGACCCTTCGCGCACACGAAGGCGTCGGGATCGACGACGAGGGGATACTGCGGCGACACCTCGAGATGGATGAGCGGACCCCCGGCCGAGAGCAGCGCGACCTGCCCGGTCCCCGTCACCGTCGTGGTGAACAGGCCCTGGCCGCTCATGCCGCCGCGCAGGCCCGCGAACGTCACGTTCGTGTTCAGGTTCCCGCTCAGCGCCAGCAGCTGCTCGGACTCGACCTGCAGGGTCTCGTTGTTCAGCTCCAGCACCGTGACGTCCTGCGCCTGGTGCGCGAAGTAGACGACACCCGTGCCGCTGCACTCCATGAGCGAGAGCCCCTCGCCCGTCGCGCGTTGCCGCAGCCCGGCGAGAACACCCTCACCGCCACCGAAACCGGCGGACTTGAAACCGACCTGCCCCTCGTACGCCACCATCGACCCCGACAGGGCGCGGACGGACGAATTGCTCAGGTGGGCTTCGATCACCCTCTTGGTCTTCACGACTAGCCGCATGGCGGGAAACGATAGTCGGAAACGACTTCGGTGGAGCAGACCCCGGATAGCGGGGCCTACTCCACCGAAGAACTACAGAAGACCTACAGCCCCAGATCCTTGGCGATGATCGTCTTCATGACCTCGTTGGTGCCGCCGTAGATGCGGGTCACGCGGGTGTCGGCGTAGAGGCGGGCGATGGGGTACTCGGTGATGTAGCCGTAGCCGCCGTGCAGCTGCAGGCACTTGTCGATGATGCGGCCGGCGGCCTCCGTCGCGAACAGCTTCGCGCGGGCGGCGTCGGGCACCGTCAGTTCGTCACGGTCGTTGAGCTCGATCGCGTTGTCGACCATGATCTGCATGGCCTGCAGTTCGGTCGAGCACTCGGCGAGCACGAACTTGGTGTTCTGGAAGGACGCGACCGGCTTGCCGAAGACCTTGCGGTCCTTGGTGTATGCGATGGCGTGCTGGATCGCCGCGGCCGCGGTGGCGGCAGCGCCGAACGCGATGGTGAGACGCTCCTGCGCGAGGTTCTGCGTCAGGTACGAGAACGCCTCGCCCTCCTTGCCGAGCAGATCGGCGACCGGCACCTTCACGTCGTCGAACGACAGCTCGGCGGTGTCCGAGGTCTTGAGTCCGATCTTGTGGAGCTTGCGCCCGACGGCGAAGCCCTCGCTCTTGGTGTCCACCACCAGGATCGACAGGCCACCGCGGCGGTCCTCGGGGTTGTACGGCGAGGTGCGGGCCACGACGAGGATGCGGTCGGCGAGAGCGCCGCCGGTGATGAACGTCTTCGCGCCGTTGAGGACGTAGTGGCTGCCGTCCTCCGAGAGCTTCGCGGTGGTCGCGATGTTGGCGAGGTCGGAACCGGTGCCCGGCTCGGTCATCGCGATGGCGAACATCAGCTCACCCGAGGCGAATCCGGGGAGCCAGCGCTGCTTCTGCTCCTCGGTGGCGTTCTGCATGATGTACGGCAGGATCAGGTTCGAGTGCACCGACGACGAACCGAACGACACACCGGCCGCCGACGCCTCCTCGGCGAGGATCACGTTGAACTTCAGCGACGTCTCGCCGCCTCCGCCGTACTCCTCGGGAACCTGGATGCCGAGGAGCCCGAGTTCGCCCATGCGGTTGTAGAACTCGCGCGGAGGATGGCCGGCCTCTTCCCACTCGGGGTAGACGGGCACGACCTCCTTCGCGATGAAGTCGCGGACGGTCTGACGGAACGCCTCGTGATCCTCGTTGTACAGCGTGCGCTTCACGCGTTGTCCTTCCAGGTATGGATGTGATTGTGGGGGTGGACGTTACAGCGCGTAGCTGCGCAGCACACCCTTGCTGATGATCGTCTTCTGGATCTCGCTGGTGCCCTCACCGATGAGCAGGAAGGGAGCCTCACGCATGAGGCGCTCGATCTCGTACTCCTTCGAGTAGCCGTAGCCGCCGTGGATACGGAAGCTGGCCTGGGTGACCTCGGAGCAGTACTCGCTGGTGAGGTACTTGGCCATACCGGCAGCGACGTCGTTGCGTTCACCGGAGTCCTTCAGGCGCGCGGCGTTGACCATCATCAGGTGGGCGGACTCGACCTTGGTGGCCATCTCCGCGAGGGAGAACGAGATCGCCTGGTGCTGGGCGATGGGCTTGCCGAATGTGGTGCGCTGCTGGGCGTACCGGGCGGCGAGCTCGAACGCGCGGATCGCGACACCGCACGCGCGGGCCGAGACGTTGACGCGGCCGACCTCGACACCGTCCATCATCTGGAAGAAGCCCTTGCCGGGCTCGCCACCGAGGATCGAATCGGCCGAGGCCTTGTAGTTGTCGAAGACGAGTTCGGTGGTGTCGATGCCCTTGTACCCCATCTTGTCGATCTTTCCGGGGATGGTGACACCCGGGACGACCTCACCGAAGCCGGCGGGCTTCTCGACCAGGAAGGTGGTCAGGTTCTTGTGGGGCTTGTCGGAGCCTTCCTCGGTCTTGACCAGGGCGGCGACGAGGGTGGAGCTGCCGCCGTTGGTCAGCCACATCTTCTGGCCGTTGATGACGTAGTTGCCGTCGGCGTCGCGCTTGGCCTTGGTGCGGATGGCGGCGACGTCGGAGCCGAGTTCGGGCTCGGACATCGAGAACGCGCCGCGAACCTCACCGGTGGCCATGCGCGGCAGGTAGTACTGCTTCTGCTCTTCGGTGCCGTGCTGGCGGATCATGTACGCGACGATGAAGTGGGTGTTGATGACGCCGGAGACGCTCATCCAGCCGCGGGCGAGTTCCTCGACGCACAGCGCGTAGGTCAGCAGCGACTCGCCGAGTCCGCCGTACTCCTCGGGGATCATCAGCCCGAACAGGCCCATCTCGCGCATCTGGTCGACGATGGCCTGCGGGTAGGTGTCCGAGTGCTCGAGTTCCTGAGCGTTCGGGATGATCTCGCGGTCGACGAAGGTGCGGACCGTGTCGAGGATCTCGGACTGGAATTCCGTCAGACCGAGGGTCTGGGCGAGGCGGGTCATGCGTGCTCTTTCTGGGAGATGCGGATGGTGCCGGAAGCTGCGAGGGCGTCGATCTCGTCGTCGGTCAGCCCGAGATGTTCGGTGAGCACCTCGGCGGTGTCGTCGCCGTTGGCCGGCGCGGGGCGGACCTCGGGGTACCGGCCGTCGAAGGACATCGGGGTGCTCGGGGCGTGGTAGCTGCCGATGCGCGGCTGATCGAGCTTGTGGAACATCGGGTTGTCGGTCACGCGCGGGTCGGTGGCGAGCTCGGCGAAGGTGCGATAGCGCTCGTGCAGGATCGAGGTGCCGGCCAAGGCCTTCTCGACCTCGTCGGCGGTGTGGCGGGAGAACCAGGCGCCGAACAGGCTGTTGAGCACGTGGCGGTGTTCGAATCGGGTGCCTTCGTCGCGGAAGTCCACGCCCAGTGCGGATTCGAGGGCAGCCACGGCGTCGGCGGTGCCCGTGAGTCCGGTGAGGTCGCGGAAGTGCCGGGGCGTGAGCGCGACGATCATGAAGCGTGCGCCGTCGCTGGTGGCGAAGTCGGCGCCGTAGGTGCCGTAGACGGAGTTGCCGACCTTCTCCCGGACGGGACGGCCGAGCTGGGCCTCGGCGATGTAGCCGAGATTGCCGACGGTCGCGAACGCGACGTCCTCGAGGGGAAGAACGACCTTCGTTCCGGCGCCGGTGATCTCGCGGCGGTAGACGGCCGAGGCGACCGACAGGGCTGCGTACAGACCGCACGAGACGTCCCAGGCGGGCAGCACGTGGTTGACCGGGGTCGAGACGTTCTCGGCGCCGGTGACCTGTGGGAAGCCGGCGGCGGCGTTGACGGTGTAGTCGACAGCACCGGTGCCGTCGGCGCGGCCGAGGACCTGCACGTGGATCAGGTCGGGGCGGATCGCGGCGAGCTCGTCGTAGTCGAGCCACGAACGACCGGCGGCGTTGGTGACCAGCACTCCTGCGTCGATGATCAGGTCGCGGATCAGGTTCTGCGCGTCCGGGTTACGGAAGTCCGCCGCGAACGACCGCTTGCCCTTGTTCAGGCCGGCCCAGTAGATCGACTCGTTGTCGTCGGTGACCGGCCAGCGGCGGTAATCGGCAGCGCCGCCGATCGGGTCGACCCGGATCACGTCGGCGCCGAGCGCGGCCAGGGTCATGCCGCACAGGGGTGCGGCCACGAAGCTGGACACCTCGACCACGCGCACTCCCGCGAGGGGCGCAGTGGACGAGGGCAGCTCGTCGGTGGAAGCGGTGGAGTTCATGCTGGGCTCGCTCGTCGTCGCAGATTGTTTCGGGCACAGTCAGCATGCCCAGGTTTTGCCGCCGGGAACAGCACCGATCGGCTATCGCTCGGTTAGCGCAGACCAATACTCGATGAGGCCTCAATCTGCCTTGTGATGGGTCATAGGTTTCAGTGATCGATTCGTTCGCCTTCCGCTCTTTGCGTCAGGTGACATGGCTCACGTTCAATGCATGCAGACGCCAGGCGTGACGTTCTTCCGACAACGACATGCAGATTGTTCGTAAGTCGGCCATCCCGCTCGAGTTCTGAAGGGACTCCCAGTGACCACAGGCGAAATCGCGCACGACAAGCCGGCAACCGCCGGCGGACCCGGCGGGCCGGCGACCGGCTCGACACCTCTCGTGACCCCCGGCCGCGCGTGGAGCATGACCGGTCTGGTCATCTTCCTCTACGTCGTCAACTACGCCGACAAGGCCGTCCTCGGCATCATCGCCCAGCCTCTGGCGCGTGAGCTCGGCATGAGCTCCTCCCAGATCGGCCTGGTCGGTTCGCTGTTCTTCGTCACATTCACCGTCGGCGGATTCTTCGCCGGGCCGCTGAACAAGTACTTGACCCTCCGCTGGGCCCTGCTGGCTCTCGGCCTGATCTGGTCGGTGGTGATGCTGCCGCTGGTCGTCAGCGCGAGTTTCACGATGCTGGTGGTCACTCGCATGCTGCTCGGTCTCGCCGAAGGACCGAGCTCGGCTCTCATGCACACCGCCGCGTACTCGTGGCACCCGCCGGCCAAGCGCGGTCTGCCCGGCGCATTCCTGGCCGGTTCCGCCTCGGTCGCCAAGATCGCCCTCGCTCCCGTCCTGACCTTCATCACCGTCGAGTGGGGCTGGCGTGCCGCGCTGATCTCGCTGTCGATCCTCGGTGCGGTCTGGATGGGCTTCTGGCTCCTCGGCTGGAAGGAAGGCCCCTACACGACCAAGGCGGTCAAGGGCGCCGAAACCTCCGCTTCCGCCGCGCAGACCGAGCCGTCCGTGCCGTGGCGCAAGATCTTCCTCACCCGCACGTTCGTCAGCTGCGCGATCCTGATCATGGTCGTCTACGCGCTCACCACCGTCGTCCTGACCTGGCTGCCGTCCTACTTCGAGGTCGGCCTCGGCTACAGCGCCCTGCAGGCCGGCTCGATGTTCGCCCTGCCGTCCATCATCGGCCTGTTCCTCATGATCAGCTCGGGTACGGTCACCGACCGTCTCAGCGCCAAGGGTTACCGTTCGCGGGTCGTCCGCATCATCGTGCCCGCCGTCGGCGTGCTCATCTGCGGTGCCATCCTGGTCTTCCTCCCGTCCATCGGTACGCCGGCCCTCGCCGTCGCGGTCGTCTCCATCGGCTACGGCTTCGGTGCCATCGCGTTCCCGCTGATCAACGCCGCGATCTCCGAGCTGTGCCCGCCGCAGCAGACCGCCGGCACGATGGGTGTCTTCCTCGCCCTGATGGCCGTCGGCGGCCTCGTCGCCCCCTACGGCACGGGTGTCCTCGTCGACAACGCCGCCACTGCGGCGGAGGGCTACGCAACGGCCTTCCAGGTCATCGGCGCACTCGGTGCGCTCGCCGCGATCCTGGTCCTGTTCCTGGCGAACCCGGAACGCGACCGCAAGATCATCCGGGCTGCGGCCTGACCAGTTCGGCATAGCTTCCGCCTAACGGACGCTTCCGCCGAAAGACTTTCCCCTACCGGCCGGGTGCATGGTCTCCTCGAATGTGAGGACCACCACCCGGCCGGTCGTCGTTTCCCACCACGGTTGCCCGGCAACCGTGTCCCGCAACAGCAAAGGACCGATTCGCATGCGCGATGCCGTGATCGTCGACGCCGTCCGTTCCCCCATCGGACGTCGCGGTGGTGCACTGTCCGAGATCCATCCCGTCAACCTGTCCGCACACGTGCTGACCGTACTGGCCGAGCGGACCGGCCTCGATCCCGCCACGATCGACGACGTCCAGTGGGGTTGCGTGAGCCAGGTCGGCGACCAGGCCGGAATCGTCTCGCGCAGCGCCGTGTTCGCGGCCGGATGGCCGGTCACCGTGCCCGCCACCACCATCAACCGGGCGTGCGGATCGAGCCAGCAGGCCGTGTCCTTCGCTGCCGCGACCGTCATCTCCGGTCAGAACGACGTCGTGATCGCCGGTGGTGTCGAGTCCATGAGCCGCGTGCCGATGGGCAGCTCCAGCAAGGACGGTCAGCACTTCCCACAGAACGTGCTCGACCGCTTCGAGGTCGGAGGCTTCAGCCAGGGCATCGGCGCCGAGATGATCGCCGAGAAGTGGGGCTTCTCCCGCACGCAGCTCGACGAATTCTCGTTGCGCTCGCACGAACTGTCCGCGGCCGCCACCGACGCGGGCGCGTTCACCGGTCAGATCGCCCCGGTCGGCGACTTCGCCACCGACGAGGGCATCCGCCGCGGCGGCACCGTCGAATCGCTCGCCAAGCTCAAGACCGTCTTCAAGGAGGACGGCGTGATCCACGCCGGCAACTCCTCGCAGATCTCCGACGGTGCCGGCGCCCTGCTCATCACCACCAGCGAATACGCTGCGGCACAGGGCTGGACCCCGCTCGCGCGCATCCACACCGCAGTCGTCGCCGCCGCCGACCCGGTCATCATGCTCACCGGCCCGATCCCCGCCACCGAGAAGGCCCTGAAGCGTTCCGGTCTGTCCATCGACGACATCGGCGCCTTCGAGATCAACGAGGCCTTCGCGCCGGTGCCGCTCGCATGGCAGGTCGAGACCGGCGCGAAGCCCGACCGTCTCAACCCGCTCGGCGGCGCGATCGGTGTCGGCCACCCCCTCGGCGGCTCCGGCGCGATTCTCATGACCCGCCTCGTGCACCACATGCGCGACAACGGCATCCGCTACGGTCTGCAGTCGATGTGCGAGGCCGGCGGCATGGCCAACGCCACCATCCTCGAACTTCTCTGAGCCGAAGGCTCTCCAAGATCCACTGATCCCACTTCATTACTCGAACTGCTACGAATTCGAAGGAAACACTATGGAACTCAAGGGTCTGTCCGTCGCCGTCACCGGTGGCGCGTCCGGTCTCGGTCTCGCCACGGCACGTCGCGTCCTGGCGGCCGGCGGCAACGTCACCCTCATCGACCTGCCCAACTCGAACGGTGAGGAGATCGCGAAGGATCTCGGCGACGGTGCTGTCTTCGCTCCCGGCGACGTGACCGATGCGGAGCAGTTCGCGGCGGCTCTCGACGTCGCGCACGAGCGCGGCGGCCTGCGCGGTGTCGTGCACTGCGCCGGCGCCGGACGCAAGATGCGTGTCCTCGACAAGGAGGGCAAGGCCGGTTCGCTCGAGGACTTCGAGTTCGTGATCCGTCTCAACCTCATCGGCTCGTTCAACGCGCTGCGCCTCGGTGCCGAGCGCATGGCCGAACTCGATCTCATCGAGGACGAGCGTGGCGCCGTGGTCATGACGGCCTCCGTCGCGGCCTTCGAGGGCCAGATCGGCCAGATCAACTACTCGGCGTCCAAGGCCGGCATCGTCGGAATGACGATCGTCGCCGCACGCGACCTCGCCAGCAAGGGCATCCGCGTCAACACCATTGCCCCCGGCATCATGGACACCCCGCTGCTCGCCCGCCTGCGCGAGGACGTCCGCAAGTCGCTCGAGGCGACCGTGCCCAACCCGTCGCGCCTCGGCCGCCCCGACGAGTTCGGTCAGCTGGCCACGAACATCCTCGAGAACGGCTACATCAACGGTGAGACGATCCGTCTCGACGGTGCCATCCGTATGGCACCGCGTTGAGCCGGGCGTCGACCATGACCTCGGCTTCCGACCTCGCACAGCGCAGGCTGTCGTACCCGGCGACGACGATGGCGGTGTGGGCACCGAGCCTCGCCGCCGTCTACGGCGACCGGCCGGCGGTGATCGACGACGACCGGGTGCTCACCTACAACGACCTCGACGCACGTTCGGCGCAGTTCGCCGGCGTGCTGCACGAGGCCGGGGTGCGGGCCCGCGACGTAGTGCTCCTGCACCTCGGTAACTGCGTCGAGTTCCACATCGCCTACTACGGTGCGCTCCGCGTCGGAGCGGCGGTCACGCTCGTGAATCCGCTGCAGCCCGAACCGGGTCTGCGCCGGCAGATCGAGGAGACCTCCGCGGCCGCGGCGGTCACCGGTTCCGCGCAGTCCGAGACGCTGTTCCGGGCCGCGGACGGAACGAGCGTCCGGTTGATCGCGGTCGTCTCCGACGAGGCGGTCACCGCACCGGGCGCCGTGCACTTCGGTGATGCGCTCGAAGGGCGTCCGCAGACCTTCGAACCGGTCGTCACCGGCCCGGACGACGTCGCGCACATCGCGTACACCGGTGGCACGACCGGCATTTCGAAGGGCGTCCGGGTACTGCACCGCAACGTCGTCGGCAACGTCACGCAGATGTGCGCGTGGCGCGCGGGGCACCAGCTGGTCGCCGACGTCGACGGGCGGATCTCGCTCGAGCCGATCGACGACCTGAAGATCGCCGGTGCGGTCCCGGGCCAGGGTTCGACGATCGTGGTGTCGCCGCTGTTCCACGCGCACGCGCTGATCAACACGTCGTTCCTGCTCGCGTGCGGCCTGACCCAGGTCCTCGCGGGTCGCTTCGATCCGGCTCGCATGCTCGAACTGATCGAGCGGTACGAGGCCAGCTACATCACCGGCAGCCCGGCGATGTGGCATGCTCTCGCCACGCATCCCGACGTCGAGACCCGCGACCTGTCCACTGTGCGGGTCGTCTCGTCCGGTGCCGCACCGATCGACCATGTGACCCTCGAGAACCTCGAGCGCGCCTTCCCCAACGCGCGCATCGCGGAGGGCTACGGGCTCACCGAGGGCACCTGTGTCGTCACGGCCATGCCGCTCGTCGTCGACTCGGAGTACCGCCTCGGCAGCGTCGGCCTTCCGGTCTTCGACACCGAACTCGAGATCCGGTCGCAGCTCGATCCGGGCGTCGTCCTCCCCGACGGGGAGCGCGGCGAACTGTGGATCCGCGGACCGCAGGTCACCGACGGATATCTCGGACACCCCGAGATCACTGCCGAGCAGTACGTCGACGGCTGGCTCGCCACCGGCGACATCGCCTACCGCGATGCCGACGGATTCGTGTACATCGCCGACCGGGCGAAGGACATGTTGATCTACAAGGGCTACAACGTGTATCCGCGTGAGCTCGAGGAGATCCTGGTGACCCATCCGAAGGTGTCCACCGCGGCGGTCGTCGGCCGGGAGGCGGGCGCGATCGGTCAGGAGCCGGTCGCCTTCGTCGTCCCCGTCGCCGGCGAGGAGCCCGACGCGGAGGAGCTGAAGGCGTACGTCGCCGAACGGGTCCTGCCGTACAAGAAGATCCGCGACGTGGTGGTGGTCGATGCACTGCCGACCTCCGCCGCGGGCAAGATCCTCAAGACCGATCTGCGATCGCGTCTGACAATCTCCTGACCCGCACACGAGAAACCCCCGGCATCCGATGCCGGGGGTTTCTTCGTATGCGGTGGAAGGCGATTCGAGAGAATCGCTTCGGGCGCGGTTCCGGATGTACCCGTTCCGGAACCGCGCCGCGAAGATCAGGAGTTCTTCTTCTGTTCCTGCTTGACGAGTCCACCGCCGATGATCAGACGCTGGATCTCGCTGGTGCCCTCGTACAGGCGCAGCAGACGCACATCACGGTAGATCCGCTCGACGGCGACCTCACGCATGTAGCCGCTGCCGCCGTGGATCTGCACCGCGAGATCGGCGACCTTGCCGACCATCTCGGTGCAGAACAACTTCGCCACCGACGGCGCGATCCGGCGATCGGTCTCCTCCACCCACGCCTTCGCGGCGTCACGCACCAGGGCGCGGCCGGCCATCACCCCGGTCTGCTGGTCGGCGATCATCGCCTGCACCAACTGGAAGTTACCGATCGGAGTGCCGCCCTGGGTCACCGCGGCCGCATAGGCCACCGATTCGTCGAGCGCACGCTGGGCCTGACCGACCGACAGCGCGGCGATGTGCACGCGACCACGCGCGAGCGAGACCATCGCGGCCTTGTAGCCGACGTCCTCGCTGCCACCGACGAGCGCAGAGTTCGGCACCCGCACCCCGTCGAAGTGCACATCCGCCGTCCAGGCACCCTCCTGGCCCATCTTCGCGTCCTTGTTGCCCACCGTCAGACCCGGGGTGTCGGCGGGAACGAGGAAGACCGCGATGCCGGTACCGTTCTCGTCCGCGGGACGGGTGCGGGCGAAGACGACGAACAGGTTCGCCAACGGCGCATTGGTGATGAAACGCTTCTCACCGGTGATGACCCAGTCGTCACCATCGCGCACGGCCTTGGTGCGCAGACCTGACGGATTCGAGCCCGCACCGGGTTCGGTGAGCGCGAACGAGGCGACGACCTCGCCGGAGGCGATGCCCTCGAGCCACTGCTTCTTCTGCTCGTCGGTGCCGAAGTTCACCAGCACCTGGCCGGCGATGCCGTTGTTGGTACCGAACATCGAGCGCAGCGACAAGGTCGTGTAACCCAGCTCCATCGCCAGTTCCGCGTCCTGCTGCAGGTTCAGGCCGAGACCACCCCACTCCTGCGGGATGGCGTAACCGAACAGACCCATGTCCTTCGCGGCCTGGCGGATGTCCTCGGGAATCGCGTTCGTCTCGGCGATCTCCTGCTCGCGCGGCACGACCACGTTGCGCACGAACGCGCGGGTCTGCGCGAGGATCTCGCGGAAGTCGTCTTCGTCGACCTCGGGGGCCGGGATGGAGAGTGTCATGTCTACAACCTTCGTGCGGCCGCCGGGAGGTGTCCAATACGAATGGCGCCATTCCCGTATAGGCATTGTCGATGGATCGAGGCCGTTCCACGGGCCGGATCGCCGTTATATTCGGAGCATCGACTTGTCTGGGGGCCGTCCCGAGCCCCGCCGAAAGGAATCGTAGATGTCTCTGTTGGAGAACCGCACTGCCGTGATCACCGGTGGCGCTCAGGGAATCGGCTTCGCCATCGCACAGGAGTTCGTCGATGCCGGCGCCCGCGTCGTGATCGGCGACCTCGACCTCGATGCCGCCACCGCCGCCGCCGAGAAGCTCGGTGGCCGCGACGTGGCCCGGGCCGTGCGCGCCAACGTCGTCGAGTCCGCCGACTGGGACACCCTCCTCGCCGAGGCCGTCGACGGTTTCGGTTCGCTCGACGTGGTGGTCAACAACGCCGGTATCACCCGCGACGCGACGATGCGCACGATGACCGAAGAGGACTTCGACCTGGTCATCTCGGTGCACCTCAAGGGCACCTGGCACGGCACCCGCAAGGCCGCCGCGATCATGCGTGAGGCCAAGCGCGGCGCGATCGTCAACATCTCCTCGCTGTCCGGCAAGGTCGGCATGGTCGGCCAGACCAACTACTCCGCCGCCAAGGCAGGCATCGTCGGTCTGACCAAGGCCGCCGCCAAGGAGATGGCGCACCACGGCGTCCGCGTCAACGCGATCCAGCCCGGCCTGATCCGTTCGGCGATGACCGAGGCCATGCCGCAGAAGGCATGGGACCAGAAGATGAGCGAGATCCCCATGGGCCGCCCCGGCGAGGTCGACGAGATCGCCTCCGTCGCACTGTTCCTCGCGTCCGACATGTCCTCCTACATGACCGGCACCGTCCTCGAGGTCACCGGCGGCCGCTTCATGTGACGGTCCACCCGTCACCTCACTCTCTTCCCGAAAGGTCATCATGCGCGAAGTTGTCATCTGCGAGCCGGTCCGTACTCCGATCGGTCGCTACGGCGGAATGTTCAAGTCCCTCACCGCAGTCGATCTCGGTGTCGCGGCACTGAAGGGTCTGCTCGAGCGCACCGGTGTTGCGCCCGAACAGGTTCAGGACGTCATCCTCGGCCACTGCAACGGCAACAGCGAGGCGCCGGCCATCGGTCGCGTCGTCGCGCTCGACGCCGGTCTGCCGATCACGGTGCCCGGCATGCACATCGACCGCCGCTGCGGTTCGGGCCTGCAGGCCGTCATCCAGGCCGCCTTCCAGGTCGGTAACGGTGATCACGATCTCGTCGTCGCCGGTGGTACCGAGTCGATGAGCAACGCGGCGTTCTACTCCACCGACATCCGCTGGGGCGGTGCCCGCACCGGCGTGCAGATGCACGACGGTCTGGTCCGCGCCCGCTCGACCGCCGGGGGCCGCTTCTACCCGGTGCCCGGCGGCATGATCGAGACCGCCGAGAACCTGCGTCGTGAGTACTCGATCTCCCGTGACGAGCAGGACGAGCTCGCCCTGAACTCGCACCTGCGTGCCGTCCACGCCCAGAAGAACGGGATCCTCGCCGAGGAGATCATCCCCGTCACAGTGAGCAGCCGTAAGGGCGACGAGGTCATCGACACCGACGAGCACCCGCGTCCCGACATCAGCCTGGAGACCCTCGCCAAGCTGAAGCCGATCATGGGCAAGCAGGACCCCGAGGCCACCGTCACCGCCGGCAACGCCAGCGGCCAGAACGACGCCGCGTCCATGGCCATCGTCACCACCCCGGAGAAGGCCGCCGAGCTGGGCCTGACCCCGCTGGTGCGGTTCGTCTCGTGGGGCGTCGCGGGTGTCCAGCCCAAGATCATGGGCATCGGCCCCGTGCCGGCCACCGAGGTCGCCCTCGCCAAGGCGGGCATCACCCTCGCCGACGTCGACCTCATCGAGCTCAACGAGGCGTTCGCCGCGCAGGCCCTCGCCGTGACCCGCGAGTGGAAGTTCGGCAAGGCCGACTTCGAGCGCACCAACGTCCACGGCTCCGGCATCTCGCTCGGCCACCCGGTCGGCGCGACCGGCGGACGCATGCTCGCCACCCTCGCCCGCGAGCTGCACCGTCGCGAGGCCCGCTACGGCCTCGAGACCATGTGCATCGGCGGCGGTCAGGGTCTGGCAGCGATCTTCGAGCGCGTCGCGTAAACAGACAGCTCCCGGTTCGGGGAGGTTGTGTCCGGTTTTCTCGAAAAACCCGGACACAGCCTCCCCGAACTTCTTTCGTCGCAGGTGACGGCCTGGGGATAACGTCCGAGCTTGTTCACAACCGGCCTCCATGCGGCGTCCGGACGGGAGTCGCGCCGGGCATGCTCGGCGCGTGATCGACTTCGACGAACCGTTCTCGGGACGCGCGGCACTCGCTGCCGGCGTCGTCACGCGGCACCGACTCGCACGCGACTTCGTCCATCTCCACCGCGACGTCTACATCCGGCGAGGAATACCGGCGACGCCGCTGCTGCGCGCGAAGGCGGCATGGTTGTGGTCGCAGGGCCGCGGCGTACTCGCGGGAGTCTCCGCCGCTGCCGTGCACGGCACCCGGTGGCTCGACCCGGATGCGGCGGCCGAACTCGTCCGCTCCGATCATGTCCGGTCGGTGCCGGGCATCTCGGTCCGCCGCGCGCCGAAGCTCGAAACCTGCGTGGTGGACGGGATGGTCGCGACCACACCGGCGCAGACGGCCTTCGATCTCGCCCGACGAATGCCGCTCGACCGCGCCGTCGAAACGATCGACGCACTCTGCAACGCGACCGGCCTGAAGGTGCGTGAGATCGAGGAACTGACGACGAGGAGCAAGGGCGCACACGGCATCGGTGCCGTGCCGCGGGTGCTCGCCCTCGTCGACGGCGGAGCGGCGTCACCGCCCGAGACCCACACGCGTCTGCTCCTCGTCCGTGCCGGTCTCCCACCGCCGGAAACCCAGATCGAGATCTTCGACGGCGACGAGTTCGTGGCACGAGCCGACATGGGATGGAAACAGTGGCGGGTGCTCGTGGAGTACGACGGCGTGCAGCACTGGACCGACCCCGCGCAGCGGACCCGCGACATCGACCGGTACGCGGTGCTGCCCGAACTGGGGTGGACGGTCATCCGGGTCGGCGCCGACCTCCTCTACCGGCGCCCCGAAGTCTTCGTCGAACGGGTGCGTCGTGCTCTGGGGACAGCCGGTGCGCCCGTCTGAGCCGGATTTCGGGGAGGTTGTGTGCGTGGATTTCGAAGAACGCGAACACAACCTCCCCGAAATTTCGACGGATGCCGCTATTCGGTGCGGAGGAGGTAGAAGCGGAAGAAGCCGAAGTCGTCGATGGGGAGCACGTCGACCTCGGTGAAACCCGCTTCGAGGGCGTAGCGGCGCAGGGTCGCGGGACGCATGACGGTGCCCGTCCCGGCGCTCGGTGTGTGGCTCATGCCGTCGGGGAGACAGATGGAGAGGCTGTAGCCGTACATGAGCCGTTCGACGTCGTCGCCGGGCGCGGTGAAGGTGTCGGCGACCGCTTCGTCCATGACGATCATGAACCCGCCGGGTGCGAGCGAACGGCGTACGGCGGCCAGCACTTCGACCGGTCGGGGCATGTCGTGGACGCACTCGAACGCGAAGGCCGCCTGGAAGTTTCCACCGGGCAGTTCGGACGCGTCGCACTGCGTGAACGTGACGCGTTGCGCCACATCGGCATTCTCCGCGAGGTTCGACCGGGCCATCTCGACCGACGGGGCGTCGATGTCGAAGCCCTGCACCGTCGCATCCGGATAGGTGCGCGCGATCATGATCGTCGACCATCCTCCGCCGCAGCCGATGTCGGCGATCTGCGCGCCCGGCTGCCCGAGCACCCGGTCGACCTCCGGGACCGACCGCAGGGCATCGGGCAGCGCCTTCTCGAACAGCGGCCTGTTCGCGTCGGCCTGCGACTCGCACACGTCGCGGCCGAACTGGCTCCAACTCACTCCGCCGCCGTTCCGGTACGCCTCGAGCAGATCGGGAAGTTGCATCGTCGCGCCGACGATCATCCGGGCGAGCGGCGCCATGTACGCCAGGCTGTGCGGATCGGTGAGTACCTCGCGACCCGCCGCAGACAGAGCGAAGTGCGGGGGATCGCCGTCGACGTCGAGCAGACCGGTCACGGCCTGCTGCTCGAGCCACTCGCGGGTGTACCGCGGGTGGGTGCCGGTGCGTTCGGCCAGTTCGTCGGCCGTCGCAGGTCCGTCGTCGGCGAGGCTTCGGTACCAGCCGAGACGGTCGCCGATCAGGATCGCGAGGGTGTCCATGGTGCCGAGGACGGAGTCGAGGACGCGCTGCGCATAGGCGTCGACGGAGTCGAGATGGGTGGAGGAACTCGTCGAAGTGGACATACGGATCATCTCCCGGGGGCGGAAGTGGACGTCGTCCCCACCATCGTCGCCCCCGGATCCCCGGATGTCACCGTTGCGTCGGGAGTTGCTCCTCCGCGCCGGACTCCTCGGACGACCGCACGAAGTCGACGAAGGCGCGACCGGCCTTCGACAGCGAGGCCGGATCGAACACCAGTCCGTACGACTGCGCGAAGGTCGGCTCGCACGGACGGACCACCGCGACGTCCTGCGCCGACTCGGCGAGCGACCGTTCGACGAACGATCCGCCCAGACCGGCGAGCACCATCGGCAGGCGGGCCTCGCGATGATCGGTGAGCACGGAGATGGGACGGCGCACCTCGGCCTGCCGCATCGCGTAGTCGATCGCGTCGCTCACGGAGCCACCACCGCGCGGCACGAAGACCATCGGGATGTCGGGGAGCTCGGCCAAGGACAGCGGCCCGGGCGGCAGGTCGGTGCCGGGGGGATAGGCGAGCCAGTACTCGGTCTGTCCGAGTTCGATGATCTCGAGCCCCACCTCGTCCTCGACCGGCAGGTGGGTGACGACGAACTCGCAGTGGCCGTCGTGGATGACCGACGCGGTGAACTCCTCCGCACGCAGATCACCGAGCCGCGCGGTGACCTTGGGATGGAGGCGGCGGAACTCGGAGACCAGGTCGACGATCGGGCCGGTCGCCAGGGCGGGGAAGACCATCAGATCCAGGCGACCCGTCACCTCGGTCGTCGACACGGTGAGCAGCTCCTCGACCGCGTTCACATCGCGGAGGATCTGCCGGCTCGGACCGATCAGCGCCTTGCCCGCCGCGGTGAGCACCATGCCGCGCCCGATGCGGTGGAACAGCTGCACGCCCAGCTCGCGCTCGAGGCTGCGCAGCGCCTGGGAGACGGTGGGCTGGGCGACGCCGAGCTCGGCGGCCGCGCCGTTGATGCCGTCGTTCTCCACGACGGCGAGGAAGTACTCGACCTGACGGAACTCCATGTCGTCACGCTTCCCAGGGGGTGCCGGTGGTGGTCGCCACGAATGCGGCGGCAGCGGGGGACAGATCGCCGGGTCGCATCACCAGCCCGACCGGACGACGGAACGGTGGGTCCAGCGGCCGGACGACGGCACCGGGGATCTGTTTCTCAGCGACGCGACGCGGAACGATCGTCCCGGCGGTGCCACGCTCGACGAACTGCCACAGGGCGGCCTGGTTGGCGCAGTCGACGACGACGTTCTGCTCGCCGAGCAGTTCACCGGTGCGCGCGGCACTCGCGCGGGAGCCGAGGTCGAGGACCAGCGGGAAGTCGCGGACCTGCGCCCGGGTGACGGGGTCGGGGACGTCGGCGGCGAGGTCGGGGTGCAGCGCGAGCACCATCTCCTGCTCGAGGACCGGGACGGTGATCATGCCGGCGTGCTCGACCGACAGGTCGGTGATGCCGATCTCCGCCTCGCCGCGACGCAGCGCCGCATGCACTCCGGGAGGTCCTTCCGCGTCGTTCACCCGCACGGTCAGGTTGGGGTAGCGCTGACGGAAGCGCTGGACGAACTCGATGACGGGATGGATCGAGAACGTCGCGAAGGTGACGATCTCGACGCGGCCGGCCTCGAGGTCGCGCACCGCCGCGACCTTCTGTTTCGCCCGCTCGACGTCGGCCAGGATGCGGCGCGCGGCGACCTCGAGGACGCGGCCGTCCTCGGTGAGGGTGAGCCGTCGGCCGGTGCGGTCGAACAGGGTCGTGTCGAGGCGTCGTTCGAGGGTACGGATGGCCTGCGACAACGACGGCTGCGAAATATAAAGTGCCTGAGCGGCTTTCGTGATCCCGCCGTGGTCGACGACGGCCACGAAATAGGTCACGAGGTGCAAGTCCACCCGATTATCGTAGGTGACGCCCCGAATCGCCCCGCACGTAACCGTCAGGAAGGGGTGTCGACCGGGCGCGGCACCCGCCATCCGCCGGTGAACGACGGCTCGCGTTTCTCGACGAAGGCGCGCATCGCATCGGGGGCGTCGGTGGCGTGGTTGACCGCCTGCGAACGGGCCTCGTTCTCGAGTGCCTCGCGGAGTGTGAGCGACGAGCCCTGCTCGAGCATTCGCGCCGACATGCTCACCGCGACCGGCGGGGCGGCGGCGAGACGTGCGGCCAGTTCGGCGGCGCGACCGGCGAGAGCCTCGGGTTCGACGAGCTCGGTCACCAGACCCAAGCCGTACGCTTCCTCGGCGCTCACGATGTCGGCGAGCATGACCAGACGCTTCGCCTGGTGCAATCCCACGAGGCGCGGCAGGATCCACGACCCGCCGAAGTCGACCGACAGTCCGCGCCGCGCGAAGATCTGACTGAACTTCGCGGTGCGGGAGGCGACAACCACGTCGCACAGCAGCGCCATGTTCCATCCGGCGCCCACCGCATACCCCTCGACCTGCGCGATCAGCGGCTTCGAGAACTCCGCGACGGCGAGCGCCGTCGCGTTGATCTCCCGCATGCGGTCGAGGGGATGGGTGGAGTCGCGCCGCTCCATGTCGGCACCGGTGCAGAAGTCGCCACCGGCGCCGGTGAGGATCACGGCGCGGACGGAGTCGTCGTGCTGGAGCGCACCGAACGTCTCACGCAACGACCGCCATGCTTCGACCGTCATCGCGTTCTTGCGCTCCGGTCGGCTCAGCGTGATCGTGGCGACCGAGCCGTCCTGCGCGACCAGCACGTCCGACATTCCTACTCGCCCTTCCAGACCGGTGCGCGCTTCTCGGCGAACGCCCGAGCGCCTTCCTTGGCGTCGGCCGACGCGAAGACCGGGTCGATGAACTTGCGCTGCGCGACGAAGGCGTCGGGGTCGGTGTAGTTGGCGGCCATCGCGACGACCTGCTTGGTGGCCTTGACGGCGAGGGGGCCGTTCGCCGCGACGCGGGCAGCGAGTTCCTTTGCCACGGTGAGTGCTTCACCGGGCTCGGTGACGCGGTTGACCAGGCCGTGCTGGTGGGCGACCTCGGCGGTGAGCGGGTCACCGGTGATGGCCAGCTCCATCGCGAGCGGGTAGGGGAGGATCTTCGGCAGGCGCAGCAGGCCGCCGGCCGCCGCGGCGAGTCCGCGCTTGACCTCGGGGATACCGAACTTCGCTTCGCGCGACGCGACGATCAGGTCGGCGGACAGGGCGAGCTCGCATCCACCGGCCAGGGCCCAGCCCTCGACGGCGGCGATGAGCGGCTTGCTCGGCGGTGCCTCGGTGAGGCCACCGAAACCGCGGCCGGGGATCGACGGGCGCTCCCCGCGTGCGAACGCCTTCAGGTCCATTCCAGCGCAGAACGTTCCGCCGGCACCGGTGAGGATGCCGATGGTCAGGTCGGGGCGTGCCTCGAACTCGTCGATGGCCGCGGCCAGCGCCTCCGAGACCTCCAGGTTCACGGCGTTCTTGGCCTCGGGGCGGTTGAGGGTGAACACCGCGACGCCGTCGGCGAATTCGGTGAGGACAACGCTCATGTCAGTTTTCCTTCGTATGGGTCGGAGCGGAGAGAGTCCAGCGGGCGGGAGTTCCACCGTCGGAACGGATGTCGCCTCGATCGGCGAGAACGAGCAGATGGGCCTGGGTCTCGCGGACGGCGAGTCGCTGCAGCCGGGGATCCATCACGTCGATAGGACGCGACCACGTGACGCGGGTCGTGATCTCCCACGCCGTCGACTCGGGCCGGGACGCGACGGCATCGCGGATCTCGTCGAGACGGACCTCGTGGTGGTCCATGAGTTGGCGTGCGCGTTCGGTGACTCCGCGGAACCGGTACTCGTGGGCGGGCAGCACCTCGCAGTCCGGCAGAGCCGTCGTCGCATGCAGCGACAGCAGGTAGCGGTGCAGCGGGTCGCCCAGTTCGCCGGGGCCCGAGGAGATGTTGGGGCTGATGCGCGGGAGCATGTGGTCGCCGCTGAACAGCAGGTCGCGGTCGCGGTCGACGAAGGCGAGGTGCCCGGGCGTGTGGCCGGGCGTCCACACCGCTTCGATGTTCCACCCGGGCAGATCGAGTCGATCGCCTTGAGCGAGAACGACATCGGCGCTCTCACCCCGGGGGAAGCGGACGAGTTCGAAGCGGGCGGCCTCGACGACCTCGGGCGGCGCACCGAGTCCGGTGAGGTCCACACGCCATGCTTCCTTGTCGGCGGCGACGTCCGCCGGGGTGAAGTGCCCGAGGGCGGCGGCGTCGGCGGCGTGCATCGCGATGACGGCGCCGGTCGTCTCCTTCAGACGGGGTGCCAGGCCGAAATGGTCGGGATGCAGGTGGGTGATCGCCGCGTAGCGCACGTCGGTGATGTGGTGGCCGGTCGAGGCGACACCGGCGACGAGGGTGTCCCACGACTCCTCGGTGTCCATACCGAGATCGATCAGGGCGAGGCCGTCGTCGAGTGCGAGTGCGTACGAGAGTACGTACCGCAGTGGGTTATTCGGCATCGGGACCGGGATCGACCACAGTCCCGGACGCACTTCTTCGACGGGCGGCAGTACTCCGGCGGCCCATGCTTCGCGCTGGACGGTGCCGAGGTCCTCGGTGACGATCATGGTGTCGTTCCCTCCTGCACGGGAGCGAACTCGTTGCGCAGTGTGCGCTTGAGGATCTTTCCGCTCGCGTTGCGGGGCAGTTCGTCGACGAAGTGGATGTGCCGGGGCTTCTTGTAGGACGCGAGTCGCTCCACCGTGAACTGGAGGAGTTCGTCCTCGGTCGGGCGGGATGCGCCCGGCGCGACCCGCACGACGGCGGTGACGGCCTCGCCCCAACGGTCGTCGGGCACACCGACGACGGCGACCTCGGCGACGGCCGGGTGTTCGGACAGGACGGATTCGACCTCGATGGGGTAGACGTTCTCGCCACCCGAGATGATCATGTCCTTCACGCGATCGGTGACGAAGAGATAGCCGTCGGAGTCGATGTGTCCGGCGTCGCCGGTGCGCAGGAAACCGTCGGCCGTGAACAGGGCCGCGTTCTCGGCGTCGCGACGCCAGTAACCCGACGTGTTGTTCCGCGACCGGCAGACGATCTCGCCGGTCTGCCCGCCGGGAAGCGGTTCGCCCGTGGCGATGTCGCGGATCTCGACCTCGACGCCGGGCAGCGGTGAACCGGCCGAACGCAGCAGGTACGAACGGGATCCGTGCGGATCGTGGTCGTCGGCGCGCAGGGCGGTGAGGGCACCCATCGTCTCGGTCATGCCGTAGCGCTGCACGAAACGGCAGCCGAGGGTGTCCATGGCGCGGGCGAGCTGGGTGGGCGTGATGGGGGAGGCGCCGTAGGCCACCAGGCGGAGCGTCGACAGGTCGTAGTCCGACAGGTCGGGCATCTCGACGAGCATGGTGATCACCGACGGCACGAGGAAGGCGTGGGTGATGCCGTGCTCGGAGATGGCTGCCGCCACGAGGTTCGGGCGCATCTCGCCGAGCAGCACCAGGTGCAGTCCCGCCGACAGGGTCGTGCTCATCCAGCCGGCGCCGGCGATGTGGAACAGGGGAAGCGCGTCGAGGGACACCGAGTCCTCGGTGAACTCGTACAGCGCGAAGTTCCGCGGTTCGTTGAACAGGTTGTGATGCGTCGCCACAACACCTTTGGGGCGTCCGGTGGTGCCCGAGGTGTAGAGCTGCAGCACCTCGGTCCGCGGGTCGTCGCCGAAGCCGGGGTCGATGTCGTCACCGGAGGCGACGAGATCGTCCCACGAGCGTGCGCCGGGAACGGTGGAGGCGTCGCCGACCACAACGATCTGCGCGTCGGGCAGGACTGCGGCCGCAGCGCGGGCGGATGCGGCGAACTCGTCCTCGACGATCAGGACGTCGAGCTGCGCGTCGTCGGCGATGTCGGCGATCTCGCCCGGATTCAGACGCCAGTTGAGCGGGGTGAAGACCAACCCGGCCTTGGCGCAGCCGACGAACGAGGCCGCACCGGGCAGGCCCATGCGCAGCAGCGCGCCGATGCGCTTGGACGTCGCCGGAACGGTCGCGAGTGCCGAGGCGACCCGGTTGGTGAGCGCGTCGAACTCGGAGTAGGTGAGTGTCGTTCCGCCGGAGCTGACCGCCGCACGATCCGGATGTTCGACTGCCAACTGCCGGATTCGGTTGGGAAGGTGCAACTCGCTCACATCACGCTCCTGATCGACACGGCCGGCGCGCGGACATGCCGTCCACGCCGGTCCAGTCGATCACGACCGTGACTGCTGCCACAAAGACCTGCAGCCGTACGAAACGTTAGGATAAACCTATGGGCGCACATCGAGACCGACGTCGTGTGCGAAATCCTCGCCGGATCTCGCACACGACGTCGGTCTCGATGCGATCGATCAGTCGATCTGCAGTTCACCCATCCGGCCCCACTCGGTGCCCGGAATCTCCGTGTTGAGGATGCGCGGGGTCTCGACCAGCGCCGGCCGCATCGCGTCGAGTCCCTTGCGGAAGTGATCGGACTCCACATGCTCGGCTCCGGCGTCCCCGTCGCGGAACGCCTCGACGAGAACGAACTCGGACGGATCGTCCACGCTGCGCGACCAGTCGAACCACAGGTTCCCCGGTTCGCTGCGAGTCGCCTCGGTGAACTCCGCGGTGGTCTCGAGCCAGTTGTTCTGATACTCGGGCTTCACCTTGAAACGGACCACGATGAAGATCATCTTGCCTCCGGTCGGTAGATGTTCGGGGACGGATCGTGCCTTCGTCGAACATATCGCCGTACTCACCGGTGAGGGCGTCGAATCCGTGACCGAGCGGCAGACCTCCACGAGGCGGCCACGACACATCAGCGACGTTCCGTCAGCCGCTCGTAGGATGCCCGCCACACCCATTCGACCGGTCCCTGACGGAATCGGCCGAGCCACCAACGGGATCCGACGACCATCACCGCTCCCACGGTGATGTACACGGCGATCGTGAACGGGACCCGCATGTCGGGGTCCACGGCCTTCGCCAGGCCGAGTCCCCAGTCGTAGCAGAGCACCGACGCGACGATGTTCTGCAGGATGTAGCAGCTCAGGGCGGTGCGCCCGATGCGTTCACAGGCAGTGCCGACCGTGCCGGTCGTGGACCTGTCGATGTAGAAGTGGGCGATCCACGCCAACAGTCCGAGGGCGACGAACGGGGCAATGCCGTAGCGCGCTGCGAATACACCTGCGGCACCGCCGAACAGACCCACGGCGAGGTCGAGCGGTGCTGCGATCGCCCCGATCACCATGAGCCGTCGGCGCAGCACCGCGCCTCTGCTGTCGAACAGACCGGCCGAATACAGGGCGGCGCCGGTCAGGAACAGCGCGACCGTCATCGGGATCACGAAGATCACCTCGGCGCGGAACGCCGCGGCGTTGTCCACGCGGAAGACGACCATGTCCCACCAGGTGGCGGTGGTCAGCTCGGGGGTCTCCGGATTCGACGGTGAACCGGCGAGTGCCACGACGAGCGCGGTCACGGCCAGCGCGTGCACGGCGACGGCGGTCCCCGCGACCCACAGCCGCACACGACGGGAGGAGATCACCAGTCCGCACACGATCATGGATGTCAGCGCGTATCCCATGAGGATGTCGAACTCGGCGACGAGCAGGTAGTGCGCGAGCCCGTCGACGAGGAGCAGGGCGGCGCGTACCCGGTAACCGCCGGGCCACGGCCGCCCCGCTCGCTGCGCGGACGCCGCCTGCACGGCCAGGCCGATCCCGAACATCAGGGTGAGCAATGCGAGGAACTTTCCCTGCGCGAGTTGCATGAGGATGCGTTGAGGCCACGGATCGGTGCCGATCGAGTCGAGATAGCCGACGAAGCCGGCGGGGTCGGTGAAGATCCAGACATTGGCGGCGAACGTGCCGAGGATGGCGATCCCCCGGGCCACGTCGAGTGCGAGGATGCGTTGCTGTCGCGTGGTCGAACCGGTGACCGTCATGATTCTCACCATGCGACGCGGAGGGTGCGGTGCGCGTCGGCCGACCGGGGGATCACGGGTCCTCCATGCGGGTGACCCGGGGTTCGGTGCTCTCCCCGAGAACAGACATCGGCCAGGAGAACAGAGCAAGAACTGTCGGGTCCTGCCAGTGCCGATGATGTGAGCATGGAGTCATGCACGAAACCCCTGCCGAACTCGCCGAACTCCAGGAGCTCCTCGACACGTCGCTGTCCCGGTCCACATCCCACCTGAGGTCGATCGTCGACGCGTCGCGGACCCTCACAGCCGAGCAACTCGTCCAGGTGCTCACGGGCATGTGCGTCCTCTCGCTGGCGACGGTCACCGCCGGCGGAGAACCGCGCATCAGCGGTGTGGACGGACACTTCCTGCACGGCAAGTGGTATTTCGGCACGGCCCCCACCGCCGCCAAGGCCCGGCATCTCGCCGCCCGTCCCGCGGTCAGCACGGCGCACATGCGCGGGGAGGATCTCGGAGTGTTCACGCACGGGCGCGTGGAGATCCTCAACCCGCGCGGGGGTGAGCCGGCCGACGACTGGCCCGAACTGCTCGCCTACCTACAGTCGTTCTACGGAGGGGACGCCTTCGACTGGGACGAGGAGGTCGTCTACTACCGACTGGATCCGCACTGGATGACCGTGTACGCACCCGATGTCACGACACTCGTCGATCGGAGCTGACCTCGTCGTCCGAGGGGACGATCACTCCGGAAGCGAGCTCCCGCCCAGCGCGCCGCGCAGGTGCTCGGTCTCGGCGGGCAGGCTGTCGGGAACGAACGTCCATCGGCCTCCCGTCCACGGGTCGGCCAGTTCCCCATCGACGGGGAGCTTCTGCGCCTCGTCCCACAGGATCTGCGCGACCCGATCGTCCGGCGGATCTCCCGCGAGGACGACCGAGACCCGGCCGGCACTGCCGGCACGCGCGATCCGGACGATTTCGAGCAGGTCGTCATGGTCGTAGCCGTAGGGGAAACCGGCGAGGACCAGCAACACGGGTGACGCGGTGTCCGCGTCGACCTGCCGGGCGAGCGCGTCGAGCTCCGCCGCGTCGGCCAGCCCCCGGAGTTTGGCGGGGACCTGCGACCGCTCGTGGACGGGCGGTCCGGCGAGTCGCGCTGCGGTGAGGGGCTCGAGTGCGGGTAGCGTCCGCCCGGGATCGACGAGGTGCAGCAGTGTGTCGGGCCGGGCCGTGAGCAGCCGCACGACCACGGACGACACGACGGGACCGAGTTCGGCCGGATCGCCGTCGATCCACAACGGTCGCGTGAGCGGCGTCGGCAGACACACGGGGATGCGCAGCGGCCCCAGATCGGGCGCTGTCACCTCACCCACCCGCACGCCGTCGCTCGGCAGGTGCAGATACATCCAGGCCGGGGAGATCCAGGACGCGAGTGCGGGCGGCAACGTCGCGTCGACGGTGAGCAGCTCGGCGGCGAGCACGGCACTGTCGTCGCGGTAGCGGGCCTCGGCGACACCGACGAGCTCGTCGTAGCGTTGCTGCGCACGTGCCCGGGCACGATCGGCCTCGGGACCCATACGGCGGGCGCGGTCGGCCACCGCTGCCGAGAGTTCGTCGTCGAAGCGGTGTTGCGCGAACTCCACGCTCGACGTGTACGCGGCGGCCGATCGGGCGGCGTCCTCGAAGATCCGCCACAGCACTTCGAGAGGGGACAGCCCGATGACCGGGCCGGGCCCGGGGGCGGCTACCTCCTCCGCGTCGGAGGGGGACTCGACGTCCACTCCGTGCGCGGTGAACATCTCGGCGAGTCCACCGGCATATCCCTGGCCGAGGGCGCGGATCTTCCATTCGCCGTGGCGACGGTAGAGCTCCCAGCACAGCACCGCCGTCTCGGTACCGACCACCGGTTCCACGTGAAACGACGCGAGGACGGTGCCCGCCGCGTCGGACAGCGAGGTCGACACCGCTGCGGGTCGCTCGCAACCCACCGCGCACAGCACGCGTGCGCCGGGACGGACCGCGTCGACGTCGACGACGATCATCGCACCCTCGAGCCGAACGCCTGCCGTCGCCGGTTGGTTGTAGAACACGACGTCGTCGGAGGACGTCACCTGCAGACCGTCGTCCACGACGAACACGCACACGTCCAGCGGGACGGATGCGGTCGCCGTGAAACGGACGGCGCGGGTCGGCAGCGGGGCGTTGCGTCCCGCTGTGAAGCGTTCGTCCACCGGTCAGACGGCCAGGAACCGGCCCAGTTGCGGCGCGGCCTCACCGGGATGCTTCGCCTGCATGCCCTCGCCGATGGCCTGAAGCTTCCATTCGCTGCCCTGGCGGTAGACCTTCGCCATGACCATGCCCGTGAACGGCATGCCGCCCTGCAGCGTGTAGCGGGCGAGTTCGGCATCGATCGTCCCGTCGACGAGGCGGCAGAACGCGTTCTGCACCTGCTCGAAGGTGTGGCCCTTGTAGGAGGTCACGATGAACATCACCGTCGTGACATGGGCGGGGACACGCGTGAGGTCGACGAGCATCACCTCGTCGTCGCCCTCACCGGCACCGGTGAGGTTGTCGCCCTGATGCTGGATCGAGCCGTCCTTGGACTGCAGCTGGCCGTAGTACACGACGTCGGCGATCTGGTTGTCGGCGAACATCACGGCCGAGGCGTCGAGGTCGATGTCGGCGGAACGATTGCCGAACAGGCCGCGCTTCTCCACCGGGTCCCAGCCGAGCCCCATGCGCAGGAAGGTCAGCGCGACGCCGCCGTCCTTGCGGAGGGTGACCTTCTGACCCTTCACCAGGCTCACCGGCCGGCTCTTCGTGAGGCTGACCTCCGCCGGCTGTGCCGGTGAGGCGGGCTGTGCAGGATATGCCGGAGGCGGAGTCTGCTGTACGGGCGGAGCCGGAGCGGGCGTGGGAGCGTCGGGCTGCGGTGCGGCAGCAGGCTGGGCCGGCGCGTCGTCGACGCTGACACCGTGGTCGGTCACCAGTGCCGCGAATCCGCCCGCATATCCCTGGCCCACGGCACGGACCTTCCACGCGCCCTGGCGCCGGTACAGCTCCAGCGCGATCACGATGGATTCGGTGCTCAGTCCGTCGATCCGATACTCGTACAACACCGTTCCCGCACTGTCGGACACGCGCGCGGTGGGCGGTGCGAACCGGCCGAAGTTGCTCGACGCGTCGTCGAGGGTGATCACGGCGCGCACCTGATCGATGTCGGCGGGAACCTGCGCGAGCGACACGGCGAGCGAGGCCGCCTGCCCGGGCGCACCGGGAACGAGACGCACGCCCGGCCCGGTGGGCTGGTTGAAGAACACGAAGTCGGCGTCGGAGCGCACTTTGCCGTCGGCCTTGACGAGCAGTGCGGACAGATCGGCGGGCGTGGTCAGCTCGAGCGAGACGACGACGTCGGACGCGGTGAGCGGTCCGTTCTGACCCTTGGAGAGCGGAGTCGGCAAGAGATGTGTCCTCACTGTGTCGGTGACCGGGCGCCTTCTACTCTACGAAGCGACCGGAAGACGAGCGGATCGGGCGAACCAGGTGAGGATCTCCTCCCCGGCCGTGACGCCCGCGGTGTCGGTCACCGAGACGGTCGGGTGGCGCCAGTCCATCAGTTCGAGTTCGCCGTGACGAGGCCGGATCGCGGCGTCGGCGGCCTTCAGCATCTCCGCGTCGA
Organism: Rhodococcus rhodochrous; assembly: GCF_900187265.1. Classification (NCBI taxonomy): domain Bacteria; kingdom Bacillati; phylum Actinomycetota; class Actinomycetes; order Mycobacteriales; family Nocardiaceae; genus Rhodococcus; species Rhodococcus rhodochrous. The sequence continues at coordinate 5,066,598 of NZ_LT906450.1, read as the reverse complement.
GCGCACCGTCACCGGCAGCGAAGACGAGGGCGTCGTCCGCGAGGACTCCGCGGTCGCGGAGCCGTCGGTGCACCTCGGCCACCGCGCGGCTCTTGCACACGCTGTTCGGCATCGTGTAGATCTTCCGGCCCTGCTGCGACGCGTTCCAGCCGCGCGTCGAACACCACTCGTGCCAGTCGTCGAGGAATCCCGACGGTTGGGCTGCGACGTCGACGACGAGATAGCAGAACAGTTCGTCGGCGATACGGAACTTCGACACCCAGTCCTCGGAGATGCGACGGCGCAGTTCGGTCGTCACCTCGTCGAGGCTTGCCCCGCCCTCGCGTACCGCGCGGTCGACGTTGCGGCGCCACTCCGGATCGATCCGGCCGTTCTCGATGATCGACCCTCCGTTGCTCGTGATCGCGTAGTGCCACGGACCGCCGGGCAGTTCGATGCGGCGGAACTGTTCGGGTGTACGCGTGGTGGTCGGCACCATCGCCACCTTGTCGGCGAGGGTGCGAAGTCGTTGTGCCGCAGTGTCGGTGACGTACGACAGCGGTGCGCCCTCGTAGTACTCGACGCACAGCAGGTCCTGCGTGTCGAACTGGTCGCCGGTCATTGCGGCGCGCGAATAGATGAGGGTGCGGTCGAGATCGGTGGCGACCAGTGCGGGGACGGTGCCGGTCGCGGACGGAATATTCACGGGAGGTCCTTGATCAGTCCCATGCAGGAGTAGGCCAGATCGGGGACCTCCTCGACGGGAACGTCGCGGGCGGCCGCGAGCATGCGGATGTGGGCGTGCTCGTCGGCGGTGATGTCGCGCACGAGCACCTTCCAGGGAACGCGGCGTAACAGCACGCGGGTGGTCTCTCCGACACCGGGTTTGACGAAGTTGACGCTCGAGATGCCGTACTGCGCCCGCACGCGTTCGACGGACTCCCAGCCGGCCCAGGTGGGGGTGCGGTCGGACCCGAGCACCGCCTGCGCGGCCGCCGCGACGTCGCCGCACGTGTCGAACTCCGCGGTGACGGTGTCCAGCAGATGGTTCGATACGTCGTCCGCGGCCAGCTCGGCGTAGAACTTGGCGCCGTGGAACTCTCCGGGACCGATCAGGCTGTCGTTGAGGACCGTCCGCGAGACCAGTCCGGAGACGGTGGAGTTCAGACAGGCCGAGGCGATGAGGAAGTCGTCGCGCGTGCCGTAGGTGCGGACGCAGTGGCCGGGGTCGGCGAGGACCGCGAGATCGTCGGACAGGACGGGACCGCCCCGCGCGGTGTATTCGGCGAGCGCAGCGGACAGTTCGCGCGCGATCGCGCCCTTGCCCGTCCAGCCGTCGACGAAGACGACCGAAGCGGGATCGTGCCGCGCGGTGATGTGATCGAGTGCGGCGGAGTCGATTCCGCGACCGCGGACGATCGACACGGCGTAATGCGGCAGCGTCAGGCCGTGGTGGTGCAGCGCCCACCGGCGGATCAGGATGCCGATCGGGGTGCCCGCCCGCGCGAGCGACACGAGGGTCAGGTCGGTTCCGCGTTCGGCGAGGAGCAGTTCGGTGACCGTACCCACCGCGTGCGCCAACCGGCCCGCGGTGCCGGCCAGCGCCTTGTCGAAGAGCTCACGGTAGGCGGCGTCGGGCTGGTACTCGATCGGCAGGGACTCCGCGTAGTGCGCGAGACCCGCCTGGACACGTGCCTCCCGTTCGGCGATGTCGCCTTCGAGGTCGGCGTGGGAGAGGTCCTTGAGCAGCCACGTCACCTCGTCGGGCGCGTAGGAGCCGAACTCGGGTCCGGTCAGTGGCACGGTCATACGGTCTCCCTGTGGGTGCGCAGCACCGTCGGATCGGTGGCGGGCACGATCACGACGAGGACGTCCTCGCCGGCAGCGGTGAGCACGTCGAGAACACCTCCCGGTGCGCGCAGGCGGTCGGTGTCGGCGGGCGAATCGACGACGAGGATCAGCTCGGCGCGGAGCTCGGTGGCTGTGGGCCACTGCGCGTTGTAGAGGAAACGCGGCACCTCGTTCTCGAATTCGCTGTCGATGTGTTCTGGTGCGGTGAAACGGAATCCGCGGCGCAACGGATATCCGTCGACGTCCATCACGTGGACGGGGGAGCGGGTCGTGGTCTGGAACCGTGCGGGGGTACCACGTTCGACGAGCGCCTCGGCGAGCCGCAGCGGCAGGTACATCAGTTCCTCGTGTCCGACGACGACGGCGGGCCGCCGGGCGTCGCGCACGTCCGCGATCGTGTCGGTGAGCGTCGACAGCGCCGCGTCGAAGGCTGCCGCGTCGGTGCGCAGCATCCCGTGTCGTCCACCGTCGGGCACATGGGACGGCCACGCCGCGTGGAGGAATCGGACGTCGCCGCGTCGGTCACCCACTGGATTGAGGTGAGGGTCGGGCAATGCCGCGACCCGCGCGACGAGATCGTCGGGGACGACGGATCGTCCGGCGGCCAGGCTCACGTGCTCGATGCTCGTGCCGAGTTCCGCCGCGACCTCCGCCGTCCGGAGGCGATCCTGTTCGGACCGCATGTCGACGAGGGAGGCGAGCACGTAACGATCCCGGGGGTGATCGCGGTGCAGCGCGCGGATGGCGTCGAGGGCCGTTGCTCCCGTGGAGATCTCGTCGTCGACGAGGACGAGCGGTGCAGCGTTGGCGAACAATGCGCCGGAGGTCGGCTGGAGCAGATGGAAGGTTGCGTGCGAGTGCCCCTCCTCGAATCCGGTGAGCACCTCCGCTCCGGGAACCTGACGTCGCGTCGAGTGCAGGTAGCACGCGGCGTCGAGGGCGTCGGCCACGCAGTGACCGAGACCCGTTGCGGTCTCGGCGAACCCCATGACGACGGCATCGGGTGCGGCATCGCCGAGGAGATCGGCGACGAGCCGGCCGAGCCGGTGACCGGCCCCGCGCACCGCGGCCGGTTCGGTGGGGATGTGCTTGCCGAGAACCGTGGAGACGAGCAGGTGCGCGCGTCGTGGATTGCGTCGCAGCCCCGGCCGGACGAGCTCGGGAACCGTGTAGCCGCACGACGACTCCACATGTTCGAGAGCGAAACCGAGTTCTGCGGTAGCCCAGGGGATATCGAGGATGTCGGTCATCGGTCCACCAGCGCCGTCAGCAGGTCGACGAAGGTGATCCCCTTACGGGTGACACCGAACACCGACGCGCGCAACAAGGTCTGCTCGGCCCACGTGCGGTGGGGTCGTCGTTCGTTCATCTTGTTGCCGTAACCCGAGGCCTGCACACCGCCGGTGTCGCGATCGAGGATGTCGGTCGCATCGTGGAACTCCTCGTGTGTCACGGCCGACAGGGCATGTACCGCAGCGACATGCGACGGATGGATGACGGTCTTGCCCTGGATGCCGTTGGCGCGGTCGAGCGCGATCTCGCGCAGCAGACCGTCGAGGTCGCGGCTGACGAGCTGCTGACGGAACAACACCGCGTCCTGCTCCTCGAAAGGTGTCGAGCGCAGCATCGGACGGAACATGCGTTCGTGATCGGCGAAGTACTCCCAGACGGGTCCGGTGATGACGAAACCTGTTCCGTCGGTACGTCCGAGGTGGTTGACGACATCGGCGATCACGTCGACGACGACCCGTACGTCGTAGATCGTCAGGTCGCGGTCGCGTCGGATACCGAAGGTCGCGCACATGTCGGTCGCGCCGATTCGGACGGCGAGGACGCGGTCGCGATGCTCGGCGAGGATGCCGGAGATCGCACGCAATTCGCCGTCCCGGGTCTCGCGGTGGACGACCTCGGCCGATTCGATCACGGGCATCGCGTAGAGGTGACGGTCGAGCAGTTCCGATGCCGCGGCGACCGCCTCGAGGAAGGCGGGACCGGTGCGTGCGGTGAACTTGGGCACCACGAACCCGGTCAGCACCGCCTTGCCGGCGCCGAGCATCGACGCGATCCGTCCGACGCCGTCGGCAGTGCGGACACGGACGAACACCATCATCGTCGACGGTCCGCTGTCGGCGAGCGCATCGAGTGTTGCGACGGCGTTCTGCAGGCCGTGCTCGACCTCGTCGTCGGCGACGGCGTCCTCGAGGTCGAGCACCATCGACGTCACGCCCTCGGCCGCACGCTTCGTGATGGTCGCGACGAGATCACCGCGCGTCGCGGGGACGTAGAGCGTGGCGCCGAGAGCGGTCGCCAGGCGGTCGCGATCGTCGCTGTGCCCGAACGGCTGCGGACGGTGCAGGAACAACTCGTCCAGCGTCGCGCCGTCGAGATGCCGAAAGTGCTGCATGGCGCGCACTTCGGTAAGCGTGGCCCCCCTCATGCGTTCTCGGTCCGTCCTCTCATCCGATCGACCACTCCTGCGATGAAGGTCGACACCGCATCCAAATCTCTGACGTAGGCCCAGTAGTCGGGGTGCACCCCGGTGAGTGCGTCGACTGCCCTGTCGATCCGGCTCAACTGCGAGTCGAGAACGGAACCCCATTCTGCGGTGAGACCGCGCTGCACGGCCAGGTGTTGTGCGTCACGGAGGCGGAACCGCACCTCGTCGACCTTGGCCCCCGGATTCTGCCGGACGGAACGCAGCGTAGCGAGTCGTGCGGTCACGGCGTCGACGAGTTCCTCGGCACGTGACAGTTCGGCGCGGATCGCCGCGACCAGCTCGAGGGCTTCCTCGGGGCGGCCGTCCTTCGCCGCCGCCCGTGCGCGTCCGAGCTGGTCCTCCGCGCGAGCGAGCAGTTCGGCGGCCTGTTTCTCGTTCCCGGACAGGTCGGCGGAGCTGGCCGCATTGAACTCGCGCAGCAGCGCGGAGAAGGCCGGGGCGAGGCCTTCCGTGCGGGTCCGGACCGCTCCGATCCTGGTGGTGACCGAGGCGAGGGTGCGGGCGGCCTCGTCGCGGCGTCCCGGGGCTGCGGCAAGGGCGTCGAGCAGGGCGGTGGTCGCTTCCTCGACCCGGAGGGCAGCCGTGCGGATCGCGCCCACGCCGTGTGCCGCATCGAGGCTGTTCAGAGCTTTCTCGAGCGCTTCGGTGGCGGATCGAACCGACGGATAGTGCGCAAAAGCAACGAAATCCGGAGACTCCACCTCGGCAAGGGTCTTGCGCGCCTCGGTGCGCATCCGGTGCGCCAGCTCGGGCACGGTGTTCGCCACGGCCGTCATGTGCTCGAGGTGACCCCGGTTGTTTCCGAAGAATTCATCAAGTGTTCGTGTTGCTTCGGTGATCTGTCGCAGTGCCTGCTCGTAGGCCGGAGCAGGTGCGAGCGGTTGCTCCGGATCCGTCACTGCCAGTTGGAGATACGTCTCACCGGCGCGATAACACGCCTGCCGGATGGGATCCCACCGACCGAGCAGGTGCCGCTCGGGTTCGAGCTCGTAGGACGCGGCCACACCGGCCTCGATGACGGACTGGCGTCTGTCCATGTCGAGGAACGCCGCGACCATCGCATCGTGTGCACGACGAGCCGCGGGATCTTCCGTGTTTCCCCCGCCGAACAGGCGGCGCGTCCATCGGCTCGCCACAGAACCGAATGGTACTGGGCGCACGTCCACCGGGCCGATCCGTCACCTTTCCGCCGGTCGGAACCGTGGTTCGTGCGGGCTACGGAAGTGGTCCGCGGGACCGGGCATAGTGGATATGGGCGTACCCCACGCCAACAACTAGGGTGGGGAGCAACGCACACCGGGCGTGCCCTGTACCGGTACGTCGACCGTTGGAACGATCGAAAGGACCCCGCATGGGCGTCAGCTTGACCAAGGGCGGAAACGTCTCCCTCACCAAGGAAGCTCCGAACCTGACGGCAGTGTCCGTCGGTCTGGGCTGGGACGTACGCACCACCACCGGCACCGACTTCGACCTCGATGCCAGCGCCATCGCCACCGGGGCCGACAAGAAGGTCGTCTCCGACCAGCACTTCGTCTTCTTCAACAACCTCAAGTCGCCCGACGGTGCCATCGAGCACGCCGGCGACAACCGCACCGGTGAGGGTGAAGGCGACGACGAGGTCATCAACGTCGACCTCGCTGCCGTCCCGGCGAACATCGAGAGCATCTTCTTCCCCGTCTCGATCTACGATGCCGATTCCCGCAGCCAGTCGTTCGGCCAGGTCCGCAACGCGTACATCCGCGTCGTCGACCGCGCGAACGGCAACGAACTCGCTCGTTACGACCTGTCCGAGGACGCCTCGACCGAGACCGCCATGGTCTTCGGCGAGCTGTACCGCAACGGTGCGGAGTGGAAGTTCCGCGCCATCGGCCAGGGCTACGCGTCCGGCCTCGCGGGTATCGCCCGCGACTACGGCGTCAACGTCTAGTTCGTTTCTTCGGGTTCCGGCTTCGGTCGCAGTGCCGAAGCCGGAACCGATGTGCAGTAACCACCCTGCAACGCCCTGATTCCGATTAGAAAGGCCACGCTTCGTGGTTCTGCGAATATTCGGTCCGTCGATGGCCGTCACCGTCATATCTCTCGTGGTGGCGTTCCTCTACGGCGGCCCGCAAGCTCTCTTCCTCTGCGTGATCCTCGGCATCCTCGAGGTTTCGCTGTCGTTCGACAACGCGGTCATCAACGCGACCGTGCTGCGCCGGATGAGCGAGTTCTGGCAGAAGATCTTCCTCACCGTCGGCATCCTCATCGCCGTCTTCGGTATGCGTTTGGTGTTCCCGCTCGCGATCGTGTGGATCGCGTCCGGGCTCGGCCCCATCGCGGCACTCGACCTCGCGTTGAATCCGCCGCCGGACGGAGCCGCCTACTTCCCGAACGGGGATCCCAGCTACGAGACCCTGATCACCGACGCGCATCCGCAGATCGCGGCATTCGGCGGCATGTTCCTCCTGATGCTCTTCCTGCACTTCATCCTCGAAGAGCGCGAGATCAAGTGGCTCGACTGGCTCGAACGTCCGCTCGCGAAGGCCGGCAAGCTCGAGCAACTCGAGGTCGTCGTCGCCACCGCCCTGCTGCTCATCACGGCCACCGTCATCGCGCCCGAGGACAAGGTCTCGACCGTCATGATCGCCGGCGCGCTCGGCATGATCACCTACATCGCGGTCAACGGGCTCGGCGAGATGTTCCACGTCCCCGAGGAGGGCGAGGAGCCCGAAGGCGGACCGAGCGGTCTCGCGAAGGCCACCGGTAAGGCAGGCTTCTTCCTGTTCCTCTACCTCGAGGTGCTCGACGCGTCGTTCTCGTTCGACGGCGTCATCGGCGCCTTCGCCATCACGTCCGACCCGATCATCATCGCCCTGGGCCTCGGCTTCATCGGCGCGATGTTCGTCCGCTCGATCACCATCTTCCTGGTGCGCAAGGGCACGCTGTCCGATTACGTGTACCTCGAGCACGGTGCTCACTGGGCCATCGGTGCGCTGGCACTGATCCTGCTGTACTCGATCGGCACGCACGTGCCGGAGGTCATCACCGGCCTGGTCGGTGTCGCCCTGATCGGTGCGGCGCTCGGCTCGAGCATCTACCGCAACCGCAAGATCGCGGCGAGGGAAGGCGAAGATGCTGTGAAGACCAGCATCCCCTGATCTTCGACAGTTCGAATCACATGCCGATGGGAGCCCTCGATCCGACATCTCGGATCGAGGGCTCCCATCGCTTTTCCGTACCCCGTGCGCAACCGCGCGCAGCCACTCCGACGAAAGGCTCGACATGGCCATCGACTACAACAAGAAGCCCGAGCAGAACGCCGGCGGCGTCAACCTGAGCAAGATCAACCTCACCAAGGAATCCCCGACCGTCAGCCTGTCGAAGGCCGGGTCCGGGCAGGGCGTCACGCGAGTGAACCTCAACTGGTCCCGCGGTGAGCAGCCGAAGAAGGGCTTCCTCTCGAAGCTCATGGGCGCGAGCGGTGGGGTGGACCTCGACCTCGGCTGCCTGTTCGAGCTTGCCGACGGATCCAAGGGCGTCATCCAGGCGCTCGGGAACAGCTTCGGGGCGCTGAACACCCCGCCGTACATCCACCTCGACGGCGACGACCGCACCGGCTCGAACACCGGCGGCGAGAACATGCACGTCAACCTCGAGCGCCCCGAACTGTTCAAGCGGGTGCTGATCTTCGCGATGATCTACGAGGGCGCGCCGAACTGGGCTGCCGTGGACGGCGTCGTGACGCTGACCCCGCCGTCGGGTCCGCAGATCGAGGTGCGTCTGGACTCGCCGAACAACAGCGCGCGCATCTGCGCGATCGCGATGCTGCAGAACACCGGGCAGGGCATCACCGTCGAACGTCTCGTGCAGTACATCGACGGCAGCCAGTCCGACCTCGACCGCGCGTTCGGGTGGGGCATGCAGTGGCAGGCAGGACGCAAGTAGCCCCATCGCAGAGTTCGTCCCGGCCCGGGTGGCCGGTGACAGGAGATCCCGTCGGCGCGTGCCGGCGGGATCTCGGTGGTGCCGGCCCCGCTCAGCGGGGTCGAAGACACCCAAATGTGTGTGTCCGGTTCTCACGGGCGGGATGTCGAACTGGAATGTCAGTTTCGGTGGAGAGCAAGGACCGGAATGGTCCGCACGCCGCGGGTCTTCTCCTCGTACTCGGCGAAACCGGGGTAGCGGCGGGCCTGCTCGGCATAGATGCGGTCGCGCTCGGCGCCGGTGATCTCTTCTACCGTGACCTCGAAGGTCTCGGTGCCGACCTCGACCTCTGCCCGTCCCGCGGTGGTGAGGTTGTAGTACCAGGCTGGATGGGAGGGGGCACCCCCTTTGCTCGCGAAGACGTACATGGTCGCGGCATCCTCAGGATCCGGCAGATACAGCGTAGGAGTCACCGTCTCGCGACCGCTCTTGCGACCGCGATGGTGCAGGAGCGCCATCGGTGCGCCTTCGAAGTTGCCGCCGACCCGGCCTTCGTTGGCCCGAAACTCGGCAATCACCTGCGCATTCCAGTCGTCGGACGAACTCATGGGACAAATCCTCCTGGCTACAGCAGTCGGCTACGAACCACCGTAATCATGTCGAGGACCACAGGGTCCGGAACGAAGAACTACGAACGATCGGGGGGCGTTGCGAGATCGCGGAATTCCGCGCTCCCATCGTGTACTTCGACAACGAGAGCGCGGACGTCGTCGACCGAACCCGTGTGGCCCCGAGCGAGCCGGAGATTCGCGACGCAGAGCGAGGCCGTACGAGGGTCGATCCGGACGAGGGTCATGCCGACCGGTCGGTCGCGGCCAGGAGTTCGCGCAACACGCCTTCCTGGAACGTCCGTGCTTGCCGGCCCGAGGGTGGCGACTCACCGGAGCGTGCTGCGATGGACTGTTCGATCGTCTCGGCCGGCTGGTAGCCGGCCTCGAGTAGCCATCGGCCGGCGTCCACTTTGGACAGCCACCTTCCGTAGCGATGTCGGACCAGCGCGCGACAAGCTCCGAGAACCGCGTCATCGGCTCCGGGCGAAGGCCGGTCGTCGGCCGGGCCGAGCAGCGCCATCCACCACCGCAGCGAGTCGACCAGTAGGCCCCGTAGCTTTTCAGGTGCCAATTCGGCGAATGCTTCTGAGGCCGGCGGTCCCGCCAGGACTCGGCCGCTCTGGTGCAGGATGCTGCGGTCCAGTCCGTACCAGAACGTCCCGTCGATTGCCGGGCGGTCTGCGGGTCGAAGGGTCTGCCGGAAGGCCATGGCCGGACCGTCGTTCAACTCGACCTCGAAGCCCGGCTCTCCGGTGCCCGACCGAGCCGTAGCCACGGTGTAGGCCACCAGTTCCAATCCCCGAGCCGGACACGGCAAAGCGTCGTGCCGCAGTCGAGCGATCAACTCCCTCTTGACCGGTTCGCTCAGCGGGTCGCGGCAGAGCAGAGCGATGTCGATGTCGCTTCGGCCGGCGTGGAAGGCGTTCAGGGCCAGTGACCCGGCCGCGTACGCCCCGACGAACTCCGTACCGAGCACATCTCGGGCGGCCTTCACGAGGGCTTCGAGATATCGCTCCACGTCGATGTTCGGCATCACCCCATCATCTCCGGTTCGGTACCGGGTCGTCTCGTGCTCACCTCGTCGGTCGGTTTCAGGCGAACGATCTCGAGACGGGTGATCTTGTCGTTCTCGAATCTGAAGGTGATGACTGCCAAGGGGTGACCGCCGGGGGCTATAACCGCTGCGGGCGCGCCGTTGACGTGCATCGGGATGCTCGCATGAATTCGGGTGGTGAAGAAGCGGGTTTCCTCCGCCACGGCGCGGTTTCCGATGACTTCGACAGCTCCACCCTCGGGGAGGAGCACTGGGTCGGCGGCACGGACGACGTCGGGTGCCATCAGCGCGACGAGCGAAAAGCCATGCTGTCGACCTCCGCGACCTCGTTGAGCTGTCACGGACGATCGAACGAGCAAACGACGAGACCACCGGCAAGGCGCGCCGGTGGTCCCATAACTGGCAATCCAGGTGGTCCCATCACCCTGGCAAAATCAGATCAAACTGGTCCCATGCTCATGGCAGACGACACTAGAAACGACCGGACCGACTATCGGGGACCTGCCACAGGCGCACCTGTCCGGTCGGGCTCCGGTTCGGAAGGTGGTGCCCGTTCCTCCGCAAGACGACAGCGACACCTCGGTTGAGCTTGAGATCGAGTTGGATCGCGACTACTACGACCGCGGTACCGCCGCCCGACGTCGTGACCACGAGTCGCTCGGGGACCTCGACGATATCTTCGCCAAGCTTGAGCAACGAGTAGAGGTGTTGCTGGTAGAGCTGGGTGAAGTGTTGGAGGAGTAGCAGCGTCTACTGTGTGCCGGATCCTTCTCGGATAGTAGCTCTTACAGCTTCTCCGAACTGTTGTGCCTGATACCAGTAGAACTCGCGAACCGAACGTCGTTGAACGTCGGCATCGAATCCCAGTCGAGCCAGCACCACGAGATGCAAGAGATCTTGGGTGATATCGGCAAGGCGGTATCTCGGCTCCTCCGGAATCGCATCCAGCCGGGCAAGTTCCAGGTGAGCTACCGCATTTCTGGCATTTTTGAGCCACTTCGCCCACGTTTCGCGATCGGTGACCAGCTCATCGACCGCAGTCGCATCAGCACATCCTGCGAGGTCGAGCATGCGTTCCTTCAGGCCAGGTTGATTCCTCAGCTTCGGAAGGACCCAACTTCGTTCTTCCTTCGTCAGCGCGTCTCGGATCTTCTGGATGATTGCTTCATGTTGTTCGGCGCTGAACTCGCTCGTACGAGCGTCCGGGAATAACTCGCGGTGAAAGGCTTCCGCCGCGGCCCCCGCATTAAACAGGATGTTTTCGTAGTACACGGGCCGGTCGTAGGTCAGCGACAACAGCACATCCATACCCGACTTCGCCTGAGCAGCCAACTCGCACCACGAGGGGTAGATCTCTTCGAAAGAAGTCACAGAAAGGTCGAACAGGTAGTCGTTAACGTCGGTCGTCCGTGACTCTCGGATCTGAGGCTTGGTACGAACCTTTAGATCGACTCTCTGCGTCTCGCCGTCTTGTGAGGCGACAAGCAGTGTTCTGCTGCGGATTGCACATGGTGTTCGAGTAGCAAAGGTGACAAGATCCCGCAACGCCGATGGCGCGTCGACGCCGGCTTCCCAGGCCTGGTTCGTATCGAACTCGAAGACGGCAGACACCCACTCACGCTCACACAATCGGCGCCCGTCGCTCAACGACTCTGGCCACCAGCTCCCCGAACGACAGGGCTTGAGCGTGACAGTGGTGCCAGCGACCTTCACCGACTGCGGGTCGGGGAAGGAAAACTCGAATCCCGTCAGCTCCTGCCCCTCCGCGAAAGTAGGGGTGAACGTGCGCATCGCAGACCACTCCGTCAGGTTGTCGATTTCGACAACCAGACCCCGCACGACCTTCTGGTCCACAGAGTCGAGATGGATGCCGATCAGGACCGCCCCGGGGCGAACGGTTTGTGTGAACGATCCTCCCGTCGCCGAGGCGCGCATCGAGAGGCAATCAATCAGGGTGACGGGGCGGCCGCCTGCTATCCCATGAAGTACCATTGCACGACCCGACGGCTCCACAGTCAACTCGCGGGGTGCGCCGATGGTGTGCTCATCGCGAAAGACTCCACCAATGGCGGTAAGGGATGCGAATCCGTTGTCGTCCAACTCCAGCATGCCGCCAACCCGAAGATCTGGCGTGCGCGGATGCCACCACTGCCCGAGAAGTTCTGTTTCCTTCACGAACTCATCTCTCCTTCAGACGCCCTGCCGGAACGGCCCCCGGATCACTGGGATCCCAGGCCACCCGCGGGGCTGGCTCTGGTCCCCGGAGTATGGATGCTGCGTCGGCAAATGAGTGGTGGACTCGCGGCTGAATCCTGCGATCTCTTCCAGAGTCCTGGGCTGAGGCGGGACGCACTGCGCTGGCGTCAGTAATATCCAGAGGGATGATCGGCCGCTCGGGTGTCAACGGCCATCGTGGTGTCCCCGCTCTTGGCCAGGTGGAAGTCCCCGCCTCGTGGGTGTTCGGGGTTGGGGTCAGGGGCGTTCACCTCGTTCGTGTCGGGCCTGGCGCATCCGGTAGGACTCACCGTCGGTGAGCACGACGGTGGCGTGGTGCAAGAGCCGGTCGAGGATGCCGGCGGCGGTGGTGTGTTCGGGCAGGAACCGGCCCCACTGCTCGAACGGCCAGTGCGAGGCGACCGCCAGGGATCGGCGTTCGTAGGCGCCGGCGACGAGTCGGAACAGCAACTGGGTGCCGGTGTCGTCCAGCGGCGCGAACCCGACCTCGTCGACGATGATCAGATCTGCCCGCAACAGCGTGTCGATGGTCTTGCCGACGGTGTTGTCGGCCAGGCCGCGGTAGAGGGTTTCGACGAGGTCGGCGGCGGTGAAATAGCGGACCTTGTGCCCGGCGTGCACGGCCGCGATCCCCAACCCGATCAGGGTGTGGGATTTTCCGGTCCCCGGCGGGCCGACCAGCGCCAGATTGGCGTGGGCACGAACCCATTCCAAACCGATCAGGTAGTCGAATGTGGCTGGTGGGATGGAGGACTCGGCGACGATGAAACTGTCGAGGGTCTTGGCGACGGGGAACGCGGCCGCTTTGAGTCGGGCGGCGATGTTGGAGGCGTCGCGGGCGGCCAACTCCGCTTCGATCAGGGTGCGCAGCACCTCCTCCGGAGTCCAGCGTTGGGTCTTGGCGGTCTGCAGGACCTCGGCGGCGGTGCGGCGGACGGTGGCGAGTTTGAGTCGGCGCAGACCGGCGTCGAGGTCGGCGGGCAACGCCGCGACCGCCGGCGGAACGGCGGTGCTCGAACTGCTCATCGCGCGGTCTCCTCTCGGGTGACGGCGTAGGCGTCGAGAGATCGGGTCGGGGCGGTCGGCAAGTCCAGCACCAGCGCCTCACCGCCGGGGCGGGGTTGGGGAACCCCGGCGCCGGCGTCGAGGATGGACCGGACGTCGTCGGCGCGGAACCGCCGGAACGCCACCGCCCGGGTCAGGGCGGCGAGCAGGGCATCGGTGCCGTGCGCGGCCTGCAGATCCAGCAGCACCGCGAGTTCGGCGGGCAGGCGGGTGTTGGCGGCCGCGGCGGCACCGACGAGGAACTGTTCGGCGACCGGGCCGAGTGCGCAGAATCGTTTCTCGACTTCGGTTTTCGGTCGCGGACCGCGACTGGGAGCCTGTCGCGGGGTCGGGTAGTGCTCGTCGAGGATCGACGCGGTGCCCGGGGCGGTGAGCGCGTGCTCGGCGGCGACCTCCCCTGTGGCGGGGTCGGCGATCAGCAGTCGCCCCTCGCCGGCGGTGACGGTGACGGTGGCCCCGATCAGTCGGGTCGGCACCGAATAGCGGGCCGAGCCGAAGCGGATGCAGGAGAGCTTGTCGACCTTGCGGGTCACCGGCGGCGGCCCGATCTGCAGGCGCAGCGACGGCAGCGGCCCGAGCACGGCCTGTTCCTCGCGCAGTCGCTGGGCGGGGACCGCGTCGATCTCGGTGTGCACCCGGGTGTTGACCTCGATGCACCAGGCCTTCGCGGCGGCGTTCGCGGCGGCCAGGTTCACCGGTCGGCCGGACAGGTCGGCGTCGGTGAGCAGCGGGACGACCAGGTCGCGTTGGGCGTAGCCGACGAGGTGTTCGACGACGCCCTTCGACTCGGGGTCGGCGGCGTGGCAGAAGTCGGGACGGAACCCGTAGTGGGTGGCCATCCGCACGTAGTCCGGGGTCGGGACCACCACGTTCGCCACGACTGCGCCTTTGAGGCAGGCCATCCGGTCGGCCAGGACCTTGGTGGGCACCCCGCCGATCGCGGCGAGGGCCTCGGCGATCAACGTCAAGGTGGTGGCGGCGCGTTCGTCGGTGGCGAAGGCGACGAACCGCCACCGTGAATACGCCAGCACCGCGCAGAACAGGTGCAGACCGGCACCGAGGGTGGCCCAGTCGATGACCAGGTATTCACCCGGTGTCCACACGGCGGGACGGCGGCCGCGGTGATTGTTTTTGCGCCACTTGGTTCTCTCGTCGGCGACGAGGCGGCGGAAGTTGCGGTCCGAGCCGGTGTATCCGGCGGCCGCGGCGATGGGGAGCAGGCGTTTGGCGGAGATTCTGCCTCGGGACGAGGCGATGCGTTCTGCGACGATCTCGGTGACGGTGTCGTAGTTGCGGGGGCGGGGTTGCCGTGGGGGCGGGGTGTCGCCGGCTTCGAATCGTTCGATGACACGGCGGACGGTTTTGTGGGTGGTGCCGCACATCTCGGCGGCGCCTCGGTAGGTGCCGACCTCGCGGTAGGCGGAAATGATGTCCATGCGGTCCTTCGCAGACTTCAATGGAACTCCCTGGGCGGTGACAGGTGACTGGGTGGCACCTTCACCTTCACCGCTCAGGCCTGGCGTTCCGGTGGGAATCACGACGAACACGAGGCGGGGACTTTCATCTGGCCACCACCGGTGGGGACCGTTACTCGGCCACCAGTGGGGACTTTCTCATGGCCATGGACATCGGGAGCCAGCGCGATACGGATCGGGTAGTACAAGATACTCCCCGCACGGGTGGAACAATGCTGTGTCAGCACCAGCTCCACCGAGGACGCCGGGTTCACCGGGGGCCCGAAAAAGTCGAGCACCTTGGTGGTATCGGAGCTGTCGGCGTCGTCGCCCTCCGCTGCCCAGTCCGAGAGGATCGGTTCACTCATGCATGTACCGAAACACTCGAAATCTGTTGTGGCAATAGCAGTCCACCTCAATTCGTGTTGTCTTCTGTGTAACTCCGCCGGTCAGCGCATCGAATTCGTCGACTATCGGGCGAACAAATTTTCTTGCATCGGGGTACCCAATCCTCAATCGCGACCTACTCTACGAGTTCCGTCTCACGAGCCCTATAAGAGCATGTCTCTTATGGCCTAGATCGTTTGTGCGGCATAATGCACTGCCGTGGTCGATGCGTTGTCTTCCTGGCTGGTACCGGATGCGTTGTGGGAGATCGTCGAACCGTTGCTGCCCGGATTCCGGGCGCGGCCCCAAGGCGGCGGCCGGGCGGCGATCGATGATCGGGCGGTGTTCACCGCGATCGTCTACGTGCTCACCAGCGGCTGTGCCTGGCGGCACCTGCCACCGTCGTTCGGGGTCAGCGTTCCGACCGCACACCGCCGCTTCACCACCTGGGTTCGGGCCGGGGTGTTCGACGAGCTGCACCGCCGGGTCCTCGATCGGCTCGGTGCCGGTGGGGACCTGGACTGGTCCGCCGCGATCCTGGACGCAGCGCACGTGCGGGCGAAAAGGGGGGCTCTCTGACCGGTCCCAGCCCGGTCGATCGAGGCAAGAACGGCTCGAAGATCCACATCCTCTCCGATGCCGACGGCATTCCCCTCGTCACGGCGGTGACCTCGGCGAACACCCACGACAGTGTCATGCTGCAACCCATGGTCGCTGCGATTCCGGCGGTGCGCTCACCTCGCGGTCCGCGGCGCCGCCGACCCGGCCGGTTGCGGGCGGACAAGGGTTACGACTATCCCGTGCACCGCCGGTGGCTGCGGGCCCGGGGCATCGTTCCGCGGATCGCCCGCCGCGGCGTCGACAGCAGCGAACGCCTCGGCCGTTACCGGTGGAAGATCGAACGCACCCTGGCTTGGCTGAGCGGCTATCGCCGGCTGACGATGCGCTACGAACGTCACGGTGAGAACTTTGCTTCCTTTCTCCAACTCGCCGCTGCGCTGACCTGCTTCAAGAAACTCACCAAATGAGACGTGCTCTAAGACGCCCAAGGAACTACCGCGGACTTTGTTTGACGTAAGAGCGCTCTATCGGCCAGGCGCGCGGCCGAGGCGGCCGTTGCCTCGAAGCGTCAAGGTCCGAGGGACGATGAAGTTTCCGTCGCCGAGCCATGTCATCAAGTGACGGTGTACTTGTGGGAGCCCGGAACCGGGAATATTGTGCCTTCACGGAATTGGCGCGGTGAGCACTGGGCGAGGGCGATCAACCGTTCCCGTAACGCGGTCGCGGGGTCCCATCCGGTCGGTCCCTTCAGGTGAAGTCGGCGGGCTCCCATCGCTTTGGCGTCACGCTTGGGGTAGGAGAAGATCTCCTTCCAGGAATGGTCGACGGCGTCGTGTCGTACGTAGAAGGTGGCCTGGCCAGTGAGGGGGCTGAGGGCGATCGCATCATCACCGATATGGCGGCCGCTGCGGTCGACATGCCGGATAAGCAACACCAGATAGGAACCGTTGATGTTGGTGCCGAATGGACCGGGGAGAGTGCGGCGGGACGACTTTCCGTGTAGCCACTGGCAGCGCTCGGGTCCGAAGTAGTGTTCGAGGTCCTTCAACACCTGGAGTTTTTCCGGGGCAAATCGAGGTCCCGATTGCGGTGCAGTGCGGCGATGTTCTCTCCGCGCATACGCCTCCGGATCGGTGCCCGGGGGCAGCACTTCGAAATCGATCCGCTCTTCCGCCAGTTCGAGCTTTCGGTGGGCAAGACTGTCCTCGTACCGGCGCAGGAAGTCGTACCGGCCTTCACGCAGATCGCGGAACTGGGCCCGGATCTTCTGTACTGCCCGGCCAGAATCGTGCGCCCGGTCGTCCAGCAACGGCTGTATCAGTGCGTTTGCGATGAAGGCACGTGTCGTTGATATACCGGCGTCGTCGAGGCGCTTGAAGATCTCCGCCATGAAGTAGTCGTGGACCTCGGAAGCATCCGAGATGTCGCTGGCCAGCAGGAGAGCGATCATGTTCTCGAGGTGGCTCAGAGTCTCGCTTTCCGCTGTGGCCGTGTCGACGCTGTGCTTCCACCGTGCCCAGGACTCCACCTTGGCCAGGAACTCGGTCGCTTCATCGACATACGCGTTATCCGGTTGTCCGCCACCGAATCCGGGTTCATCGAACGGACCATACTTCTTGTTCAGGTGCTGCCGAAGCGACCTGCCGTCGTCGACGGTCATTGCGATAAACCGAAGCACGTCCACCGCAGGCAGCGAGCCACGCTGACCGTCGAAGAGGACACGGAGACGGTACCGGTAGCCGAGATAGCTTTGTGGCGCTCCGTCGTGGAAGGCCTCGAAGTGGCGCAGCACTGTCCGGGTTTCGTCTGTGTAGGCGAGGTGGGGCTGGTCCTCTGCGATGAGGAGGGTGACCTGGTCGAGTAGATCGGTTGACGTGGTGGGCGGGGGATTCTGCACATGAACTCCTCGGGGCGTAATCCGTCACGGCGTGTTCACCGAAGCAAGTTGTGGCAATGAGCCTCGTATCCTCCCCCGGTAGACACGTCACTGACCGGGAACACGAAGGCGGCAGGCGAAGGGTGCCGGTGGAGCAGGGCGGGGCTGCGTGAAGCCGATGGTCCGATGCGGTGTGTATCTGGTCGTTCAGCGGTGGCCGATGCTGATCCTGAAGGCTGCATCGACCGAGACCGCTGCCGAATAGACCAGTCCTGCGGTCAGGTGCAGTTGCGACTGCGCCAGCCGGGCGTTGTCGAAACCCGCGGCTGCGCTGGGCAACTCCGCGATCGCGGCCGGATCCAGTTGCAGAGCACCCGGGATGTACACCTGCGCGAGCCGCACACCTTCTGTGATCGCAGCGACGAGGTCGCGCGCATGCATGGGAGCTCGATGCCGGCCGGCGGCGAGGCTGACGTCCTCGTCTTCGGTGACGTCATCGCCCAACGCTGCATCGAAGGGGTGGACCGCTACCGGTGCACCGAGTCCACACCGGTTGTAGGCCTGAGCGAAGGCGTACCAGGCATGGGAGGAGCGTCGTGCCTCGTCCCGCGGCTGGTCGAACACCATCGTTTCGGTCAGCATCCACAGGCGGGTGAGGGTGTCGGCGCTTTGGTCGAGCACTGCCCATCCCGCACGGTGGTGGCCGCTACGGTGCAGGGAGGTAACCGCCTCGCAACTGTCGAGGAGCTGAGCGAATCGCACCGCGATCGCGGCGAGGTAGAACCCCTCGGTGTCCGGCCACTGATGACCTGACCCCGGTTCGAACCGAGGATCTATGGCCTCTTCTGCGGCCAGACGGCGTGCGGGCTCGAGGACGGTGCTGCGGGCTGCCTCGATGACGATCTCCACTGCCTCCACGGTGCCCGCCACCGCGGCCCACGCCCCGTCCGGCGCCATCCGGTCGAGCAGGACGTGGAGGAACTCGGTGCTGGTCGCGGCGGTTCCGGTTTGCCGCTCGATCATGCGATGCCCCAGGTGGTGCACGGAACCGAGCACCGGGCGAGATCGGCTTCGTCGAGATAAAAGCACCACAGTTTCTCGCCCGGCAGCCACAGTCGGCTGGGTTGGCCGGCCCATCGTGCCAGCTGCACGGTCGCACCCGGCGCCCGGTAGGCCTGTTCCAGTGCCGGCTCGAAGTCGCCGTCGGCGCTGAACAGCACGACCCCGTCGAAGCGGCCGGACCCTTGAGAGGTGCACAGATCCAACGCGATCGCGGTATCGACGCCCTTCTCGGTATAGGTGCCGGTGACGGGATCGAACGCGCTGGGGCGGCTGCGGACACTCACCCGGGGATCGAGTTGCCATTGCCGGATCATCGCCCGTTCGGTGGCGTACCGCTGGGGGTGGCGGCCGGGGTCGCACACCCCCATGTGGACGGTGATCTCGTCGAAGCGGATCGGCCGGTTCGATTTGGCGGCGATGACGTCGGCCATCCGGCCCATGTTCAGGTCGACGGTGTTGCTGGGTCGACCCCAGGGAAGTACGCTGACCATGCCGTCCAGCACGTTGTACAGATCGACGACGAGCTTGAAGGACGCAGGGGTATCACTCACGAGTGTTCTCCTAACAACCGAATTCGAATGCCTCGCCCCTCCTGGCTACCAACCGTTTCCGGGGGCGGGTGCATTCGTATCTTCGCAGTCGTCGACGAATTCCGCAATACCTTCCCGAGTGGATTTTCTTTGCCGGTCTCGTAGCCCTCCTGTGGCTTACCCCTGCGGTGGTCCCCGTCGCCCTATTGAAGATGGCCTCGGATCGAGAAAAATCCACTCTACCTGCGGGTTTGAGTCAATTCGAGAACTTGCATGCTAAAAGATTATTGGACGACTTCGAGTTCTATGCCTCGAATATCGGAAGGGCAGAAAAGCCTTTTAAGGCTTTCTCGGTTCCGGATTCGGATGATGTCTTTATGGCTGAACAAGAATAAAGGGTAGATCCTTATTTCCGTTGGCTGACATGAGGCAGTGCCTTATCTGCAACCGCAGATTTCTTACTTCGATCTGTTTTCTCATCAGAAAGATGTGGGAGCGAAGAGTAAGTGGGCGGCTGCCCCGGCGATTCGTCACTGTGACACCGGGCGTTTGCTCCTGCTGTGAACGCCGATGCGTTGCGTCGGACGGGAAGGGTTCGCCGAGACGGCGCCAAGAACACCGCAGGAGATGCTCTGCCGAGACAGGTCGACAATATCGTTACACGGCTGGTCGAGGAGGTCGTGCAGGTCAGGCGCCGAGCCGAGATGACGGCCATGGCGGGGTGAGGGTGCGCTCGTGGACATAGGCTTCAGTGGTGCTGCGGACAGGTATTCGACCTGAGGAGTGATCGCCTGTGGGACCTCGGGAGGTGGCACGACGATAACCGATACGGCCGTAGAACACTCGGTGCCACCGTCGACGGGCTGGTCGAGGCGCAGCAGTGATCTGCGGCGTGCCGGAAGCGCGCTACCAGCCGGCGACCGGCGGGATGTGACGGCCCGGCTTGCCCGGCACGGAGGGGATTATGTCCTCTGACTGCCAATCGATCCGAGGGAGACCGGGTCCACCATGCCGGGCATCTGCCCTGCTGACCGCCGCTGCGGAATGTGTCAAGCGGTTTGAGTCCAGTGGGTGTCAGGCGGCTATCGTGTCGTCCTCCACTGTGGCCTCGGAATCGTCGGCTGGCCGGTTGATATAGACGGTGTCGGACAGGTCGAGGATCTTCGGCGCGGTGGTGGTGCCGAAGCGGTGCGGATGCCGGGCACGAGCGGCATCGAGTACCTGCCGGCGTTCGGCGGCCTTGCCGGCGGCCAGACCGAAGTGGACATCGGCGGGCGTGTGCAACCCGATTCCGGTGTGGCGATGTTCGTGGTTGTACCATTCAGTGAAGATGATCATGAATTCCCTTGCCTGACTGAGTGATCCGAACCGATCAGGAAACCCTGGCCCGTACTTGAGGGTCTTGAACACCGATTCGGAATACGGATTGTCGTTCGAAACCCGCGGCCGCGAATGCGAGCGAGTGACCTCGAGATCGGCCAGCAATGCGGCGACGGACTTGCTGGTCATCGACGTACCACGGTCAGCGTGCACGACCTGCGGAATGCCGTGTACGGCAAAGATCTGCTCCATCAACTCCCGCGCCAGCACACCCGATTCGTGCGCGTGAACATGGACTCCGACGATGTACCGCGAGTAGATGTCGATCATCACGTACGCATCGAAGTAGCGGCCCTTCTCCGGCCCGGCAAGCTTCGTGATGTCCCACGAGTACACCTGCCGCGGCGCGGTCGCGATTAACTCCGGGCAGGTCCTCGCCGGGTGCCTCGCGAGCCGGCGACGCTCACTGACCTGCGTATTCTCCCGCAACACGCGGTGCATCGTGGACACCGAGCACAGGTAGATGCCCTCGTCGAGCAGCTGCGCATACACCTCGAGCGGCGCCTGATCGACAAACCGATCACTATCGAGCACCTCGAGGATGCGGCGGCGTTCGATCGGCGTGAGCTTGTTCGCCGGCTCGACCGGCGGAGCCGACATCACCGGCGGGGTCGGTGTGGTGGCTGCGGTGCGCCGCCGGACCGCGGTCGAGCGGACCACACCGGTCAGCGTGCTGGCCGTCCTCGTCGACACCCCGGCTTCGGTCAGTTCGGTCCACGCTACGGTCAGCGCTTGTTGGGCTTGTCGCCGAAATCCGCTCTCTCGGAGAGAGAGTCCAAGAGAGCGTGCGCTTTTCCCATGATGTCCAAGGCGGCCTCGGTGGTGGTCAACCGCTTGTTCGCCCGGGCGAGCTCTTGCTTGAGGCGGGCGATATCGGCCTGCTCGGCGGTGAGCTTGCCGATCTTCGCGCCGGGCTGCTTGCCGTCGAGGACCCCGGCGTCGCGTTGTTTGCGCCACTCGCTGATCAGCGACGAGTACAGGCCTTCACGGCGTAGGTATGCCCCGCCCTCGTTCGTCTCGCAGGCCTGTTCGTACGCGGCCAGGTGGGAGAGCTTGTCGGCGGGGCTGAACACGCGCCGGCGGGGTCCGTCGGCGCGGGGGTGAGTGGAGGCCATGCGGTCATTGTCCTCGACCGCTGTAGGGGTGGACATCGTCATCGTTGGGTTGATCCGTATCTCGCCCTGCAGGCGGGGTTGCTGTGAACCAGTGGACTCAGCTCATGCTGACACGCAGGGTTCGGGCGTCCCGGGGGGCGGGTATCACCCCCTACAAATATGTTGCACTTATAAGTGAAAGTGGCTACGGTCGGAGTGGATGCAGGAGGTGTGAGTGATGGACGCAGTGATCGATCGCGGCGTGGGAAAGACGACACTGACGGTGACATCGGATCAGGTGTCGCAGGCCGGAGCGTTCAACCCTGCGGATCTGCTGTCGGTGGTTCCCGCCGAGCTGGCCGCAATCCTCACCGAAGTTGTGCAAATCGTCGCTGCGGGTGGCACGGTAACCATCGGTTCGATGCCGGATGAGCTGACCACTACATCAGCGGCGGATCTACTCGGCATCTCTCGCCCGACGCTGATGAAACTGATCCGCGAAGGGCAGATCCCAGGACACAAGGTCGGGACCCACACGCGACTCCATACTGCGGACGTCCTCGCTTACAGAGACCGGCTGCGCGAGCAACAAAGGGCCGCATTGCAGGATCTGCGCGACTTCGAGGAAGCCGAGGGACTGGATTACTGACAGTCGGAAGGCTCGTATGTGTATGTGGCGGTAGGGAGCCTATTGTCACACGCGTGAGTTCACGAGTGCCGAACGTGCTGCCGGACGCGAACGTACTGTATTCGCGGACTTTGAGGGACTGGCTCTGTCTGCTGGCCAACAGGTCCGGTCCGCCATTGTTCCACCTGCGTTGGACCGAGGACATTCTTGCGGAGTTGGTATATCACCTGCGCAAGAAGCACCCGCACTTCTCCGATCGTCAGATCGGGGGAGTGCGGGACAACATCGTCAGAGTGGCCGCACATGGCCGAATCAAGGGATACGAAATCGATCCGGGTCTGGCATGTACAGACGAGTACGACGCGCACTTGCATGCCGCTGCCGAACATGGTGACGTCCAATATGTCATCACCAGCGACAATGGGTTTCACGACTTTGCGGTAGCTCATGACGAATTTCTCGGCTATGAGGTCTATACCCCGGACGACTTCCTGATGCTCGTCCACCGGGACGCAATCTCCACTGTCCGTGAAGCCCTGCTCGAACAGATCGCCTATCACCGCAGACTCGATCGACCGTTCAACCTGGTGGCTCGTCTCGAAGACGCACAGGCTCCCAACTTCGCCGCCGCGATCCGCAAAATGATGCAAGCACCGGCGGTGGCTCGAGCTCTCTCGTGTGTCCCCGAAGGTAGCTGAGACGACACGGCTGATTGTGATCGGTTCTCGCAGCCGCTACCGCAGAGCGAACCGGTGATGGGCGATGATGGAGCCATGTTGGAAACACCCGTCGTCATCGGTATCGGATCGATCTGCGTGGGGTTCGTCTTCTTCATGCTCGCCGCGACGGGCACGCGATCGCGCTGGGACAAGAAGATCACCATCACGCTCTTCGCGATCGCCATCGTCTTCATGACGATCATCCCGGTCATCGGGGCGGTGGGGTTCGCGGCCTGACACTCCGCGACGTCGCGGTGGAAGTGCTCGCACACCGCCGATCCCCGTGGGAGTATCCACCGCAGGGAACCGAACTGGGGAGGTCGCGGTGGGTGGCGTCAGTGGTGAATTGAAAGACGAACTGACGAAGCGTCTTTCGTCGGTACTCGACGGCAGTTGGACGCTGCGGCGCATCGAGCGGCTCACCGGTGGTGCGAGCCGCGAGACGTGGGCGATCACCGCGGCGTCGGCCACCGGCGACACCCGGGAGTTGATCCTGCGCCGCGACCCGCCGGGACGCGAGGACGCACGCAGGATCGCTATGGAAGCGGCGTCCTTCGACGAGGCCGCCCGCGTCGGCGTGCCCGTGCCCGACGTCATCGACCGCAGCGGCGACGAACCGCACCCCGGGATCGGCGCCTACCTCGTGATGTCGAAGGTGCCCGGCGAGGCACTGCCGCAGCGGCTGCTGCGCGACGAGAATCTGGCCGAGGTCCACGCCGCGCTGCCCTACGAACTCGGACGCATACTCGCCCGGATCCACCGCATGGACATCGAGGCCGTACCGAACCTGCCGGAACACGACCCGCTGACCTCCCTGTTCGACGAGTACCTCACCAACGGCGAACCTGTGCCGACGCTCGAGGCCGCCTTCGTGTGGCTCACCCGCAACCGTCCACCGGCGACCGGGAAAGCGTTCGTACACGGCGACTTCCGCAACGGGAACCTCCTCGTCGACGCGGAGGGTGTGCGCGGGGTGCTCGACTGGGAACTGGCGCACGTGGGTGATCCGATGGAGGACCTCGGATGGCTGTGCACCCGGACGTGGCGTTTCGGTTCGGCGCATCCGGTCGGCGGGTTCGGCTCCCGCGACGACCTGTTCCGCGGGTACGCCGACGAATCGGGCGAGAGTCCCGACCCCGAGGTCGTCCACTGGTGGGAGGTCTACGGCTCGCTGCGGTGGGCGGTGATCTGCCGGATGCAGGCCGCCGCCGCGGCGACGGGAGGCGACAACACCCTCGAACTGCTCGCCATCGGCCGCCGCGTCGCCGAGTGCGAACACGACCTGCTGGACCTGCTCTGCGTTCCTCCTCGCGAGGAGACGGAGACTCCTCCCGCCCCACAATTCCTGGGAGCACCGCCCGTCGAGGAGCTGCTCGAGGCGGTCCGCGAGTTCGTCCTGGAGGTCGGGGCGGGCGCCGATGCGAAGACCCGCTACCGCAGCCGGGTGGCGGCGCACGTCCTCGGCATCGCCGCCCGGGAGGCCACCCTCGCCCCTGGGGTGCGGGAGACCTATCGTGTGCGGCTCGCCGGGCTCGGCTACCGCTCCGAAGCCGAACTCGCCCTCGGGGTGCGTGCAGGACGAGATCACCTCGACGACCCGCAGGTCGCCGAGGTGATCAGGGGGTTGGCCGCGAACCGGCTGAAGGTCGCGAACCCGAAATATCGCTGACGGATCAGTGCGTGGCGGCGACCTCCGCGCCGATGCCGGTCTCCGCGCGCACCAGCATCTCCGCGAATTTCTCGTCCTCGAGGCGACCGCGTCCCCGACGCTTCTCGCCGACGATCGACCCGATCACGCACGCTGCGATGCCGAGCGGCATGGTGACGATCACCGGGAGCTGGATGGTCAGGGGAGCGGGCCCGCTGCCCATCCACAGGGCCTCGGTGAACATCAGGCTCACGATCGTCGAGACGAGACCGGTGAGCACACCCCAGACCGCGCCGGTGGCGTTGAACCGCCGCCAGTTCAGGCTCAGCACGAGGGCAGGCAGGTGTGCGCTGCCGGCCACCATGAACGCCATGCCCATGAAGAAGGTGATGTTGGTGTCGTCACCGATGAGCATGGCCAGACCGATGGCGAGGACGCTGAAGGACACGGCCCCGTACCGCGCGATGCGGGCCTGGGCCTGGTCCTCCCGGGCCTGCTCGTCCGCGTCGAGATTCTCGATCGGTTCCTTCCGGGTGACCGCCGGCCACACGTCGCGGGCGAAGGTGCCGGCTGCGGAGATCACGACACCGGCGACCACTGCGACGATGGACGCGAAGGCCACCGCGGCGACGAGTGCGAGCGCGATGGACCCACCGATCGTGCCGGCTCCGCCACCGAGTTCGGTGACGAGCACGGGCGCTGCGAGGTTGCCGCCGGGCCCGACGAGGTCGGTGCCGTTCGGTCCGAGCACGGCCGCGGCGCCGAAGCCCATCACGATGACGATCAGGTAGAACAGGCTGCACAGCGCGACGGTCCAGCCGAGCGAGCGCCGGGCCGTCGTGGCCTCGGGGACGGTGAAGAACCGGATGAGGATGTGCGCCATCCCGGCGGTGCCCAGGGCGAACGCGAGTGCGTAGGAGACGAGGTTGATCGCGCTGGTCTGGCCGAAGATCAGTCCGGGCGACAGGATCGCGTCGCCCGCGACGGCGTTGTCGGTCGCGGCGTCGAGGACCTTCGGGAACGCGAACCCGAACTGCGCCAGGATGCCGAAGCACACGATGATCGCGAGCACCGACAGGATCGTCGACTTGATGACCTGCACCCAGGTGGTGGCGAGCATGCCGCCCACGAAGACGTAGATGCCCATGAGCGATCCGGCGACCACCACCGACAGCCAGAACGGGATGCCCGAGACGGATTCGAGGAGCACACCCGCGGCGACGAGTTGGGCGAGCAGCACGAAGGTGCCGGTGGCGATCGTGCTCAGCGCGACCGCGACCCGCACGTTCCGCGAGTCGGTGCGGAAGACGAGGACGTCGGCGAGGGTGTACTTGCCGAGATTGCGCATCTTCTCCGCGAGGAGGAACAGCACCGGCAGGAACGAGATGACGGACGTGAACAGGATGACGGTGCCGTCGACGCCCTTGGAGAAGATCAGGCCGGTGGTGCCGAGGAAGCTGCCGGCGGAGATGAATTCGCCCGCGATGGCGAATCCGTTCTGCCAGCTCGAGATCGAGCGACCCGCGGCGAAGAATCCGTCGGCGCTCTTCGCGCGCCGGGACGCAGCGAAGGTCACCCACAGGGTCAGGGAGATGACGGCGCTGCAGATCGCGATGGCGAGATAATCGGCGTCACCGGTCATGATGCGACCTCCTCGGATGCGGGACGGTTCCGTTCGACGGCTGCGACGGCGTCGTCGACGGCGGGGCCGATGTAGGTGCGGGAGAGACGGAAGTACGCCCAGACCAGCACCCAGGTTCCGGCGAACTGGGAGAACACCACCCACAGCGACAGCGGGACGCCGAGGACGACGGTCGTTCCCAACTGATCGGGGAACCCGATGAAGGCGACGAGGAAGGACGTGAACAGCACGACGGTGATGCCACCGAGCGTGTTGGTCACCCGGGCGCGTCGGCGACGCAGTTCCGCGATCTCGGGAAGGTGGAGCATCCGCGTCCAGACGAGCTCGTCCTCCGGGGACGAGGTGGGGACGCCGTTCACGGTGTCGGTCATGCCCGCACCGCCGCGCCACGGGCGCTGTCGAGCGCGAAGAGGTTCTCGTCCCAGCCGGCCTCGAGCGGGCCGAAGAAGTGGAAGCGGACCTGCTTGACCTCGTAGAGCCAGCGGCCGTCGATTTTGACTACCCGGTCGTTGTAGCGACCGGCCGCGATCGCGGGCGCACCGTCGGTGACGCAGGGCTGCCACAGGAACGAGCGCACCGTGGCACGGTCACCGTCGAGGTCGATCTCGAGGTTCGTGATGAAGTGCCAGAAGGAGGTCAGCCCGCCGTCGGCGAGTCCCGCGAAGAAGGTGCGCATCTCCTCCTTCCCGCGCGGGTGGGACAGGCCGTCGAACTCGCCGTCGTCGGTGAACAGGTCCATGAGCGCGTCCCAGTTGCCGTCGTCGAGGTGGCGGCAGTACTGCGCGTCGAGCTTCCGGATCGCCTCGAGGTCTTCGAGGCGGGTGATGCGGTCGAGCAGGGACGACTCGGGGTGGGGACTGGACACAGCAGATCCTCCGTTGTGAGGGTTATTAACAACCGTTCATGTGATGCGGACCATAACAACGGTGCACATCCCCGTCAACGGGAAGGTTCTTGCTGGTCGGCGCGATCTGCGCTTACTGTGCAGGGATGAACAGCCGGTCGAACGGTGCGTCCTCGTCCATTCGGGAACGGATTCTCGAGACCGCGCTCGACGAGTTCTACGAGTGCGGATTCCACGGGGCGACGATGCGCAATATCGCCAACGCCGCAGGTTGTAGCGCTGCCAACGTCTACAACCATTTCGAGAACAAGTCGGAACTGCTCGTGGAAATTCTCCGCCGCGCGAGCGACGAGCAGTTCACGGCGACCCGCAACGCCCTGCGCAAGGTCGGCGACGATCCGGCCGAGCGGTGGCGCGCGGCGGTCGCGGCCCACGCGTTGTACACCGCGCGGAATCCGCGGGCCTGCCTGGTGGCGAATTCGGAACTGCGGTATCTCGGCCCGCTCGACCGCAAGCGCGTGGTGGGTTCGCGCGACGCCCAGGAACAGCTCTTCGTCGACATCGCGGAAGACGGTGTGGAGCAAGGGCTTTTCACGCTCGAACGGGTGCATCAGGGGGTCACTGCGGTGCTGACGATGTGCGCCGGCATCCCCCTCTGGTTCCGGGAGGACGGACCCCTCTCGGCGCAGGAGGTGGCCGACGATTTCGCCGGATACGCGCTCAATCTGGTCGGATACTCGCGCTGAACCGTTGACGGGCCATAAGTGCCGTGCTGTACTGGGTGAACAAGCGTTAATGACCTACTCCGGTCCATCGAAGGAGTGCACCTCCCATGACCCACCGCCCCTCGCAGCCGCGCACCGATTCCCCGCGCTATCTCACCGAGGAACGCCTCGCGATCCGCGACCTCGCCCGCGACTTCGCGATGACGAAGGTGCTGCCCGTCGCCAACGAACTCGACCCGGTCCAGGGCACCATCCCCGATTCCCTCAAGAAGGAGATGGCCGAGATCGGCTTCTTCGGGATCATGATCCCCGAGGAACACGGTGGTCTCGGACTCGGCGTCTTCGAGTACTGCCTCGTGGCCGAGGAACTGTCGCGCGCATGGATGAGCGTGTCGGGTCTGCTCGCCCGCGGCAACGGCATGGGCGGTGGCTTCACCCCCGAGCAGGAGGCGGCACTGCTGCCCAAGGTCGCGCGCGGTGAGTACCTCGGCGCGTATGCCCTGTCGGAGGCCGAGGCCGGCTCCGACGTCGCGAACATCTCGTGCCGCGCCGTCCGCGACGGCGACGAGTGGGTCGTCAACGGCACCAAGATGTGGTGCACCTATGCCGACGAGGCCGACTACCTCGTGCTCTTCGCCCGCACCGATCCGAACAAAGACCCGGCCAAGCCGCACCGCGGCATCAGCGCCTTCCTCGTCGAGAAGGAACGCGGTGTGTTCCCCGAGGGCATCTCGGGCACCAAGGTTCGCAAGATCGGCTACTTCGGGTGGAGCACCTGGGAACTGTCGTTCGACAACTTCCGCATCCCGGCCGACAAGATGCTCGGCGAAGAGGGCAAAGGCTTCTACCTCGCGGTCTCCGGTCTCGAGGTGGGCCGCGCCCACACCGCCGCCCGCGCCATCGGTCTCGCCCGCGCCGCGCTCGAGGACTCGATCGAGTACGTGCACACCCGCCGTCAGTTCGGCCGCCCCATCGGCGATTTCCAGCATCTGAGGTTCAAGATCGCGAAGATGGCCGCCGACATCGAGGCCGCGCGTCAGCTGATGTACTCGGTCGCCACCGACATCGATACCGGCCGGCGGTGCTCGCTCGAGGCGTCGATGTGCAAGCTCGTCGCCACCGAGATGGCCGAGCAGGTCACCAGCGAGGCCGTGCAGATCCACGGCGGCGCCGGATACACCACCGACTTCCAGGTCGAACGCCATTGGCGCGACGCGCGTCTGACGAAGATCTTCGAGGGCACCAGCGAGATCCAGATGCGCATCATCTCCGACGAACTCCTGGGAAGGCCCGAACAGGCATGAGCGCACACACCGTCACCCGCCCGCTCACCGTCGGGGACCGCACCGTCTCGGAACCCCGCGCCGTGGCCGATGTCCTGACCGACGCCGGCACGGTGGCACCGGCGAACTCACCCGTCCTCGGCGCCCTGGCCGTCGCATCGCTCGTCACGCCCGTCCCCGGTGGTGTCCCGTCCGGATTCGACTGGAACGCACACGATCCGGTCTCCGTCTCGGACGTCGTCTCGGCGGACACCGTGATCACCCGCGTGTCCGGTCGGACCGCGCGCCGCTACGTCCGGCTCGTGGACGCGACCGGCACGGTACGCGAATCCGGCACCGAGACATGGACCTTCGACGACGAACAGCCGTCGGCTCCCGAACTGGACTTCTGCACACCGGCCTGGGGTGCCCTGCTCGCCGAGAGCCTCTCCGACGACCGGGAATTCACCTCGTCGCTGTCCACCTGGGACGGCACCATCGGACTGCGCAGCGGCGAGACCGAACTGCACCTGCGCATCTACAAGGGACGCATCGTCGACGTCACCCGGCGCACCCCGCACGGCGCGACGTTCACCTTCGTCGCACCCGACCACGCCTGGGCCGATCTCGTCCTGTCCGAGGAGGACGACTTCATGCGCCGCGCCATCCGCGGCGAATTCTCCTCCACCGGAGACGGATACGAGTACCTGCGTCTGACCAAGCCGCTCAACACGATCATCGGGCACGCCCGTGCCCTCGCCCGAAAGGCCCGCTCATGATCGAGGCCCGCTATCTGGAGATCGGCGGAGCGCTCGGCTTCGTCGAGATCGTCACCCCCGACGCACGATCCGGCAGCGCTCTCGACGCGACCGATCTGCCCACCGTCCTGTGCATCCACACCGCCGGCCAGAGCGGCGTGCAGTGGCGCCATGTGGCCCGCGATCTCGCCGATCGCGGCTACCGGGTCATTGTCCCCGATCTGCCCGGCCACGGACGTTCCGAACCCGCACCCGGTGGCCCCGTCACGAGCCTGATCGCCTACGGCGACTGGCTGTGCGCGGTGCTCGACGCGCTCGGCATCGACCGGCCGTTCGTCATGGGCTGCTCGATCGGCGGCAAGCTCACCCTCGAACTCGCGACCCGCCCGGACCGCCCGCTGTCCGGTGCCGTCGCAATGGAGGCCGAACCCGGCCCGGGCCGCGTCAACGTCGCCGGTCTGCGCCGCGAACTCGAGGACGTCGCCGGTCCGTCGCGCTCCGAGCGTACCTATCTGGGAACCCTTGCATCCGTGGGACGTTCGGTTCCGGAGGCGAAGGCACACACGATCGCGCTCATGCACAAGCGGGAGGACCCGGAGATCTCGTCGTCCGACCTCATCGGCTGGGGAACCCACGACGTGCGCGACCGTCTCGACCGGGTGACCGCACCGATCCATCTCGTCGCCGGTGTCGACGACCCGTGGATCGACCCCGATGCCGTGGCCCGGGCCGCGGACACGATCAACGATGCACTTCCCGGACGCGCCCGCTTCACGGCACTGGCCGGTATCGGACACTATCCGATGGAGGAGATCGACGACTTCGCCGCGCTCGCCGACACCTGGATCGGTGAACTGCGCCGGGTCGCTGTTCCCGAGGAGGCAGCGCTGTGACCACCACCCGCACCGACACCCTGCCCGCACTGCTCGACGGCCTCGTCGCCGCGAACCCGGATGCCCCGATCGCCTACGACATCGTCGACGACGTGGCGGTGGCGCGCAGCCGCGGAGAGTTCTGCGACCGGGTCGAGGCCGTGCGCAGCGAACTCGACGGCATCGGCCTGCGCGCGGGCCAGTGCATCGCGGTGATGTTGCCGAACTGGTCCGACGCACTCGTGTGGCAGTTCGCGGCCTCCGCACTCGGCGCCCACGTCATCGGTGTCAACACCCGCTACAACACCCGCGAGGTCGCGCACATCCTCACCGCCGCGCGACCTGCCGTCGTGGCCGTGCCGGCCGCCTTCCACGGACTCGACCTGTTCGGCCGGCTCACCGAGGCCGCGGCGTCCGTCCCCGATGTGGCCACCCCGGTGGTCGCGGTGGTGTCCGGACCGGCGAACGCGTCGGCTTCCCCGGCCGACTTCGACCTCGGCGGAGGAGCCTGGACGGCCGGTAGCGGCGACACGCGTGGCGCGAGCGCGCCCGAGACCCCCGACACCGCGACACTCACCCCGGCCGGGATCGACGACGATCCCGAGGACCGGATCGCGGTGGCGTTCACGACGTCCGGTTCCACCGGTGTGCCCAAGCTGGCCGCGCACCGCGGTAACGCCGTCGTCCGCCACGGACGTGCGGACGCTGTGATCATGAAGGTCGTCGAGGGCGACGTGGCGTTGTGCGTGCTCCCGGTCTCGGGCGTCTTCGGTTTCAGTACCGCGATGGCCGCACTCGCCGGTGGGGGAGCGCTGCTCATGGAGACGGTCTTCGATCCGGATGCCGTTCTGCGCCGGATGCAGGAGGTCGGGGTCACGCACGCGGTGGGCGCCGACGATCTGTTCGGCCGTCTCTACGACGCCTGGCACGACGGCGAACGCGTCGATCTGTCGTCACTGCGCTGGGTCGGCATCGCCGACTTCCTCGGCCGCTCCCACGAGATCGCCCGATGGCTGCGCGACGAATTCGGCACCCACACGTCCGGTGTGTTCGGGTCGTCGGAGGTGTTCGCCCTCGCGATGTTGTGGAACGCCGACGATCCGGAATCGGTGCGCTGGAACGGTGGCGGACGCGCGGTCGACACCGCGATCGAACTGCGGGTCGCCGATCCCTACGACGATCGGGTCCTCCCGGCCGGCGAACAGGGCGAACTGCAGTTCCGCGGCCCGAACGTCGTCGACGCCTACCTCGGCAACCCCGACGCCGCGGCACGCGCGTTCACGGCGGACGGCTGGTTCCGCAGCGGCGACCTCGCCGTCGACCTCGGAGACGGAGGCTTCCGCTACATCTGCCGAATGGGCGACGTCCTGCGCTTGCGCGGCTTCCTCGTCGACCCCGCCGAGATCGAGACGCGCCTGGCGGAGCATCCCGGCGTGGCGACGGCCAAGGTCGTCGGCATCACCGGCGACGGCGGATACACCGAGGCGATCGGATTCGTCGTCCCCACCGACGACGCGCCCGCGGACACGACCTCGGAGACACTTCGGACCTGGTGCCGCGAGACTCTCGCCGCATTCAAGGTGCCCACGGCGATCCACATCATCGAGCGGATGCCCACCACGGTCGGGGGCAACGGCTCGAAGATCCGCGCCGTGGAACTGCGCGAGTGGGCCCGCGAGTGGGCCGGTAGCGAACGCGACTCCCGAACCGGATAGTGCCCCTGCATCGTCACGATTCGCACGCGGTCGCGTCGCTCAGTTGCGGCCCGCCGGTGCGGTCGTGGCGACGCGGCCCCTGGTGAGGATCGACAACGAGGCGGCGACCACGCACAGGGTCGCGCCGGCCCACCACGCGTAGGTGTAGGTGCCGAGGTTGTCGCGGATGACCCCGGCTCCGAAAGCGGCCGCCGCGGCACCGATCTGATGGGAGGCGAAGACCCAGCCGAACACGATGGTTCCGCGGTCGCCGAAGATCCGGCGGCACAGCATCGCGGTCGGCGGCACGGTGGCGACCCAGTCCAGGCCGTAGACCACGACGAACAGGATCATGCTGGGATGCACGGACTCCTGCAGCAGCCAGGGCAGTAGGAGCAGGCCCACGCCGCGGAAGGTGTAGTAGAAGGCCAGCAACTTGCGGGGATCGAACTTGTCGGTCAGCCATCCGGAGGCGATGGTGCCGACGATGTCGAAGATCCCGACGGCCGCCATCAGGCTCGCCGCGGTGGTCGTGGGCATGCCGTGGTCGTGGGCCGAGGGGATGAAGTGGATGCCGACGAGCCCGTTGGTGGTGGCTCCGCAGATGGCGAAGGCGATCGCCAGCGCCCAGAAGGCCCGGTGACGCACCGCGAAGGCCAGCCCTTCGAGAGCGCGGGCGACGGCACCACCGGTTGCCCGCGCCGGCGCGACGTAGGTCCCGGGGTCGGCCCCGTAGGGCAGGACACCGCGCTCGTCGGGACGGTCGCGGATCACCGCCCACACCAGCGGGACGACGACGAGCGCCGCCGCGGCGATCACGAGGGAGGCCTGCCGCCACCCGACGTTCTCCGCGAGCGCGGCGACGGGAGGGAGGATCACCAGCTGACCGGTCGCGGAACCGGCCGTGAGGATGCCCATCACCAGGCCGCGACGCTCGACGAACCAGCGGTCGGCGATGGTCGCCGCCAGGACCAGGGCCATCGATCCCGTACCGGTACCGATGAGCAGTCCCCAGAAGACGAGCAACTGCCACGAGGCGGTCATGGCGATACTGCCGCCGGCGCCGAGGGCCACCAGGAACAGTGCCGACGAGATCACGCGGCGCATGCCGAACCGGTCCATCAGCGCGGCGGCGAACGGTGCGACGAGTCCGAACAGGACGAGGTTGATGC
Organism: Rhodococcus rhodochrous; assembly: GCF_900187265.1. Classification (NCBI taxonomy): domain Bacteria; kingdom Bacillati; phylum Actinomycetota; class Actinomycetes; order Mycobacteriales; family Nocardiaceae; genus Rhodococcus; species Rhodococcus rhodochrous. Next base: position 5,033,095 of record NZ_LT906450.1, on the reverse strand, counting down.
TCACCGCGAGCGACATCACGCTCGTCGACCAGCCGAACTCGTCGTGCAGCGGCACCATGAGCGCGCCGGGTGCCGCCCGGAAGCCGGCGGCGCCGAACAACGCGAGGAAGGCCACCGCGGCGACCCACCATGCCGGGTGGATGCGGGCCGGGCGGCGGTCGCTGCGCTGGGCCGGGCGCACACTCATCACGAATTCACTTTCTTCGGGAAAGCAACAGGATGAGCAGACGATACCCAGCAGCGTGTCGTGGGAGGCGAGCGGTCAGCTGCCCGAGCTCCCCGGCGTCCGGTAACTCGCGTCGCGGCGCGCGGCCTCGTCGACCTGTTCGGGAGTGAGCAGAGCGATCGGCGTGGAGCGCGCGGCACCGGAGGCGATGGTGCGGAGCTCGAGTGTCGCGGCCGCGACCTCGTCGGGCACCTCGCCGAGCACGTACAGATCGTGGCCGCCGAGCGCGAAGTGCACCGAATCGACCGTCCCGCCCACACTTTCGACCATCCGGACGATGGCGTCGCGCCGGGACGTACCGCCGTCCGTGAGCAGCCCGCGTGCGCCGTCCGCGGTGTAGTTCACCTGCCAGAGATATCGCGGCATGACCGTCTCCTTTCGAGGATCTCGACATCCATGGTCGGTCCACCCCGCATCACCGGGGACGGTTTCGCCGGGAATCACGGCCTAGTCTCGATATCGAGACCCTGTCCGCCGCATCGAAAGGGAGTGCCGTGCCGAAACGACCCGTACCCGAGGCCGTTGCCGAGTTCCTCGCCCAGCCCAACTACGCCACGATCAGCTCACTGCGCCCCGACGGTCAGCCGGTGTCCGTTCCGACCTGGTATCTCTTCGAGAACGGCCGGATCCTCGTCAACATGGACTCCACCCGTAAGCGCCTCGAATACCTGCGGAACGATCCGCGGGTGAGCCTGTCGGCGATGGATCCGCAGGACTGGATCACGCACGTGAGCCTCCAGGGACGGGTCGTCGACTTCACCGACGATCCGTCCCTGGAGGACATCGACCGGATCGCTCGCCACTACACGGGCAAGCCGTACCACGCGCGTGACGGCAAGCGTGTGAACGCGTGGATCGAGATCGATCGCTGGCACGCGTGGGGTCGTCTGCGCAACGCCTGAGATCGATCGGGGAGAAGGCCGGTGGTCAGATGACGCCGGCCTTCTTCGCTGCGCTGCGTGCCTGGAACGCCAGGATGATGAGCAGCACACCGAACAGGATCGCGTAGATGCCGAGCAGGACGATCAGGCTCAGGATGCCCTCGCCGGGGAAGACCAGCAGCACGATGCCGAACAGGACGGCCACGACGCCCGCGAGCACCGACCACACCCATCCGGAATCGGGGACCTTCCGGAAGCGGACACCGCCGACGATGCCGGTGATGCCGAACAGGATGGCGTAGAACGCGATCACGTACAGCAGTGCCAGTGCGGTGATGCCGGGCCAGAAGAGCGCGACGAGACCGGCGAGGACGGAGACGACGCCCATGGCGAGCCACCAGCCCCAGCCCTCGGACTTGTCGCGGATCGACTGGACGACCAGCACGATGCCGTCGATGATCGCGTAGGCCGCGAAGACGACCACCAGCGCCCAGACGGTGATGCCGGGCCAGACGAGTGCGACGACACCGAAGAGAACGGCGAGGATGCCGCGCAGCAGCACCACCCACCAGATCTGCTTCAGTAATGATCGGAACGGATCGTTGGAAGAAACCGAGCTCGTGGACATGACGGCTCCTGGCGTGTGATGTGATCTTGTAGCCCAGAGGATAAGCGCGGTTGTGCTGCTTCGCCTGCCGAATCGCAGGCGAGGTTACGCTCGGGAACGTGGCCAGGGCGAGGATCGGGATATCCGGGTGGCGCTATCCGGGCTGGCGCGGAGACTTCTACCCGGAAGGACTCGTCCAGCGCCGGGAACTCGAATATGCCGCCGGGCGGTTCGGATCGATCGAGATCAACGGCTCGTTCTACTCGCTGCAGCGCCCGAGCAGCTACCTCGCGTGGCGGGACGCCGCACCCGACGACTTCGTCTACGCCGTCAAGGGCGGGCGGTTCGTCACCCACATGAAACGGCTCGCGGGTGTCGACGACGCCCTCGCCAATTTCTTCGCCTCCGGTGTGCTCGCGCTCGGCCCGAAACTCGGTCCGGTGCTGTGGCAGCTCCCGCCGACCCTCGGTTTCGAGGAGGACAGGCTCGCGGACTTCTTCGACCGGTTGCCCCGCACGACGCCGGCCGCCGGTGCACTCGCACGCCGGCACACCGACAAGCTCGCCGACGACCGGGTGTGGGTGGAGGTCGATGCCGAGCGTCCGTTGCGTCACGCCGTCGAGGTGCGGCACCCGGACCTCGCGAGTCCGGAGGCCGTGGAGTTGCTGCGCGCGCACGACATCGGGCTCGTCGTCGCCGACACGGCCGGAAGGTTCCCGTTCCTCACCGATGTCACGAGCGATTTCGTCTACGTGCGGATGCACGGCGACAAGGAGCTGTACGCGAGCGGGTACACCCCCGAGGTGCTCGACGTGTGGGCCGAGCGGATCCGCGGATGGCTGGGCGACGGCAGGGACGTCTACGTGTACTTCGACAACGACATGAAAGGCTGTGCCCCGCACGACGCGCTCGCGTTGCAGGAACGCCTGTGACCGGGTGCACGGAGGAAGGACAGGAGATCGCTGTGTGGCCCGACCACTGGCCGAGAACGCCGCGGGAGATCGCGACGGCCACCGCCGATGCGCTCGCCGCTGCCCGCAGCGAGTCGGCCGAGCCCTTCGACGAGGCGGTCGCTGTGCTGGTCGACCTGCCCTACGAGCAGGTCACGGCCGTGCATGCGGGCATGGTCCGGGAGTTGCTCGAGGAACTGCATCCCGACGGCCTCGCCGGTGAGGACGTGCAGGCCGTGCTCGAACGCTCCGTCCGTTCCGGACTGCGATGGTTGCCGTCGCTCGAACCCGATGCCGTCGTCGCCGTGCTCACGGGCGCGCTCGGTGTGTCCGATCCCGACGCCGAGCGCCCGAGGATCCGTCCCGAGCAGTATCTGGCCGCGGGTCTGCTCGTCGTCGCCGATCTCGTCGCTGCGCGCCGTGTGGCTCCCGAGGCATATCTGCGTCGTGCCGTGAGCGAGATCGAACGGGCCGAGACGCAGGAGATGCCCTGAGCTGTTCCCGGCGTCAGGCCGGGTAGTGGTTCTCGACGTTGCGGACGACCTTGCGCAACAGGTCGGACAGGACCTGCACCTCGTCGTCGTCGAGTCCGTCGAGCATCTGCCGCTCGCGCGCCAGGCGTCGCGGAAATTCCTTCTCGACGAGTGCGCGCCCGTCGTCGGTGAGGGTGAGCAGCACGACGCGGCCGTCGCGTTCGAGTCGTTTGCGTTCGACGAGGCCGAGATTGGCGAGTCGCTCGGTGTGTTTCGTCGTCGACGCACCGGAGATGCCCGTGATCGAGGTGACCTCGCTGGCTCGTAACGGATGGTCGCTGCGGGCGAGTGCGCTGAGCACCTCGAACTCGCTGCGGCTGATGCCGCTCGGTTCGAGTTCCCGATCGAAGTAGGTGAGCGCGAGCGACCCGATGCGGGTGATGCGCCCGATCACGTCGATGGGGCGGAGGTCGAGGTCGGGGTAGTGGGCGGTCCATCCGAGGCGTACGCGATCGACGTAGTCGGGCTGGGGTGTCTCGGAGGGCATGTGGCAAGTCTAACGGCAGAGGACGAACAATTTCATAGATATTTTACCAGTGAAGCAATATGGTGGACGGATGCTCGACCGCCGACTCGACGACCGTCCCCAGCTCCGTCACACCCGAGGAGCGCTCGCGCATCCACTGTCGGCGAGCGCATGGAAGGACGCCCTCGAAGTGCGGCGCGGCGACCCGACCGTCGCCGTGGCGCTGCGCGTGGGTCTCGCGACGATGCTCGCCCTCGTCGGCGGCGGTCTGCTCGGCTACGGACAGGTCGCCGGCTTCGCCGCCCTCGGCGCACTCACCAGCGCCTTCCTGAGATACGAGCCGTATCCGCGTCTCGCGGTGCGACTTCCGTGGGTCGGTCTCGGCATCGTCGGATACACCGCCTTCGGGGCTGCGCTCGGCGCGATGGGTGCCCCGCTGTGGGTGCAGATCGTCGTGCTCTCGCTGGGTTCGGCCGTCGCGTACTGGGTGTTCACGGCGTTCTCCCTCATGGGCCCCGGCCCGGTGATCCTCATCTTCGCGGCGGCCGGTGCCGCCGGATTCTCCGACGGATGGACGGATGCGGGCCTGGTCACCGCCGCGGCGGCAATCGGTGCGCTGCTCGGATACGTCGTGGCGATGCTGCCCGCGCTCTCCCATCCCCATACGCCGGCCCGTCTCGCGGTGGCGCGCGCCCTCGCGGCGGTCTCCGCCGTCGAGATCCGCGGTGCCGAAGCCGTTCCCATAGCGCGACAGAGCATCCGGAAGGCGCGTGAGACCGTCGCGCTGAACGCTCCGCGACGTCCGGACACCCATGTCCACGAACTGGCCGCCCTGCTCGACGCGGCCGAGACGGTGCTCGACAGCGGGTCGCACGACACCTCCCGCGCACGCCGCGACGACTTCGCCCGATTCGAGAAGGAACTTCGGAAGGCGCGGCGCGACATCGAAATTCCGCGCGTCGATGCCGAGGGGCGGCCGGTGCTGCCGACACCGCCCGGTTTCGTCCGCGAAGGATGCGGCCGTCTGCTCGACCGTCTCGTGCTGATCGGAGCGGCCCGGATCTTCGTCGCGTCGTTGCTCGCCGCGTCGCTCGCCGCACTGATCGGGCTCGACCATCCGTTGTGGGCTGCGATGGGTGCCATGGCGGCGCTGCAGGGATTGAACTACCGCAACACCGTTCAGCGCGGCATCCAACGTCTGGTCGGAAATGTCGGCGGCGCGATGATCGCTGCTGTACTGCTCGCGATCGACCTGGGTTACTGGCCGGTGGTCGCGGCCGCCGTGCTGTTCCAGACGGTCACCGAACTCACGGTGACCCGGAACTACGGTCTCGCCTCGGTCGGGGTGACGACGATGGCATTGCTGCTCACGGGCCTCGGGCAGCATGCGGGTCCGGGGCTCGCCGTGAACCGGGTCGCCGACACCCTCATCGGTGTGGTCGTGGGCGTGATCGTCGCTGCGGTGACCATCCGACGCGACGACCGGCACCATCTCGTCGCGTGACGGGACGGCACCGGTCGTCGGTGGTGTTCATGGCCTGCCGCGGGAGGCAGCGGGGTGATGCTCAGGAGTGAGCGGCTTCGAACCGCTCGAGGATGTGGCGCGGGATCCGGCCACGCGAGTTGACGTCGTAACCCTTGTTGCGGGCCCAGTGCCGGATCGCGGCCAGCTGCTCCGGCGATCGAGTGGGCGGAATCGCCTTGTGGGTTCCCGCCGTCCGCGTGCGGGCCTTTGCTGAAGTCTTCTTCGGCGTGATGGTGCGGGTGGTCGTTGCGGGCTTCGCAGGTGCCTTCTCGTGAAGCCACGGGCGGAGTACCGCCAGGAACTTGTCTGCGTTCGCCGGTCGCAGATCGATCTCGTACTCGTCGCCGTCGACCGTGATGCGGAACGACTGCGCCAGGCCGTCCATGATCGGTTGGCCGTCGATATCGTCGAAATATTGGACGCGCACTTTCTGTGCCACGTTTATCTCCTTGTCCCCGAACTGTGCGCTGTCGACGCTAGTTCTTACTCGGGGGTAGGTTCAAGTCGCGAATGTACGATCCCACCCTTTCGACGAAATGATCGAAGAACTCGGCCGGACGGGTGCCCGCCACGATATCCGCGTTCGGCGTCCTCTGCCAGATGCCGGACAGATCGGCGACCGTCGTGCCCCGGGTGAGCCGTCCGTCGAGCTCGACGTCGACCGTCGCGGGCCGGGAGGTGTAGGGAACCGAGCCCAGCGCGACCGCCGCGGCGAACGGGTCGTGTACGTGTGCGAGGAATCCCAGGCCCTGATCACGGTGGAATTCCATGTAGAACCGCAGGGCGTCGGAGATGTGGCGGACGAGAGGGACGTCGGCCGTCGACCGCGTACCGCGCGGAGCGTCGGGGGAGAGCTCCCCGGAGCGGGGCACACCGACGACGTCCCCGATCCGCGCGACATGCTCGGGATGCATCTCGATCGACTCCGTGACGTCGAGCGGGCACACGATCGGGCGCCGGTCCGGAGGCGCGATCGAGAACGCGTCGAACACGACCTTGGCGGCCTCCGGATCCACCGCGACGTTCCATTCCGAGGTCGGTGTCGTATTACCCGGATGGTGGAAACATCCACCCATGATCACGAGGCGGCGCAACCGCGACGGCAGTTCCGGATCGATGCGCAGGGCGAGGGCGAGGTTGGTGAGCGGGCCGGTGACGAGCCCGGTGAGCTCTCCCGGATGCTCGCGGGTGAGATCGACCCACGCCTGCGCGGCGGATCGCGCCGACCGCGACCGTGACGCAGCGGGAAGTTCCGCGTACCCGATCCCCTGCGGGCCGTGGGTGTCCTCGGTGGTCATCAGCGGCGCTACCAGCGGAACCTGCGATCCGGCAGCCACTTCGATATCGGGCCGGCCGCACACCTCGAGCCACGACAGCGTGTTGGCGGTGACCTGGTCCACCGGCACGTTCCCCGCCGTGCACAGGGCGGCGACGATCTCGGCTTCCGGGCTCGCGACGAGATAGAGCAGGGCGAGAGCGTCGTCGATGCCGGTGTCGACGTCGACGATCAGGCGGGTACGGGCGGCCGGAACATCGGGTTCGTGTACGTGCACGAACCCATCTTGGGGCATCCCGATGAGCGCGCCGCGGCCGGTGCTGGGAGAATTCCCGAATGCACGAGCGCAAGAACCGCGGTTATTTCACCGAGGACGACGGTGTCTACCTGCCCACCAAGTACGCGGCCAGCCCGTGGTCGGACAAGATGCTCAACGGGCCGTGTGTGAGTGGTCTGGTCGCACGCGAGCTCGAGATCCACCATGCCGTCGAGGGTTTCGTCCCGTCCCGGTTCACGCTCGATCTCTTCAGGCCGGTCCGCAACGAACCGATCACCTTCACCACCACCCGGGTGCGCGACGGCAACCGCATCCGCGTCGCAGACGCGAACCTGATGCAGGGCGGAGAGGTGTCGGCGCGCGCGACGCTCACCTTCCTCCGCAAGTCGGCCCCGCCGCCCGGGTCGGTGTGGCTACGTGGCGAGTCCCCGACGCCGCCCCCCGGTTCCCTGGAGACGCAGCCCGGACCGCTCGAGTACTCGTCCTGGTACGGCAGCGACGGCCCGGGATGGACGCGGGTGCGGTCGGAGCACCAGAACTCCGATCGCAAGCGGCTGTGGTCGCGGCAGCTGCCGATCATCGTCGGCGAGGAACTGTCGCCGTTCGTGAACACCGCGACCGTCGGTGAGGGCACCTCGTTCGTGACCAACTGGTCGGACAAGGGTGTCGGCTACATCAATTCCGATGTCACCCTGGCGCTGTCCCGCCTACCGGAGGGACCGGAGGTCGGTATCGAGGCCGACAACCACATCAGCAGCGAGGGTATCGCGGTCGGCACGGCGGTGTTGTTCGACCGTCTCGGGGCCTTCGGCACCGGTGTGGTCACCGCGCTCGCGAACGCGCAACGGCAGGTCGATTTCGGCTGATCCGAACAGGAGTGATGTCATGCGCGTACGGCGGATCGTCGACCTGACCCACGTCGTCTCCCCGGACATCCAGGTCTATCCCGGGGATCCGGCACCGACCTTCACTCCGCACGCCACCGTCGAGACCGACGGTTTCGACCTGATGCGCATCGATATGGGTTCGCAGACCGGCACCCACGTCGACGCTCCGCGGCACGTGCGCAGCGGTGGCGCCGCGATCGATGCGGTGCCACCGGAGAACTTCGTCGGGCGCGGGGTGGTGCTCGACGTGCGCGCCCGCGTCGACATCGGTGCGCTCGTCACCCCCGACATGTGGGGTGAGCCGGCGATCGGTCCCGGCGACATCGCGCTCGTCCTCACCGGCTGGTCGCAGTATTTCGGCACCGACCGCTATTTCGAGCATCCGGCTCTGAGCGTCGAAGCCTGCCGCTGGTTGCTCGACCGCGGCGTCCGCACGATCGGGATCGACGCGCCGAGCGTGGATCCCACGGGCGACGAGACGCTCGCGGCGCACCACGTGCTCGCCGACGCGGGCGCGATCATCTGCGAGAACCTGCGCAACCTCGAGGCGGTCGACTTCCCGGATCCGCTCGTCTCGCTGTTGCCGATCCCGTTCGCCGGCATCGACGGCGCACCGGTGCGGGCCGTCGCCGTGCAGATCGAGAACTGAACGGCGACACCAGGTCCGGTCAGTCGAGGATGTCGCGCACCTCGACGTCCTCGCGTCCACCGACGACGAGTTCGCGCGCGGCGGCCATGTGCTTCTGCCAGTGCGTGAAGGCGCCTTCGCCGTCGCGGGCACGCAACAGCCGGATGAGCTTGCGCTGCGAGCGGACGAACACCTTGTAATGGTCCTCGTACCTCTCCGCGTCGCGCTGCATGCTCTCGCGCGTGACGTTCATGGTGTGCCGCTCGTAGATCTCGTGCAACATGCCCGCGATGAGCGACAGCGACGAGTTGCCGGCGAGCTGGACCATCCGCAGATGGAACATCGCCGCAGCCTGGCCGAAGGTGCCGTCGGCGAAGGACGACGGAATCGTCTCGTCCACCAGACGTTCGAGTTCGTCGAATGCCTCGTCGCTGCCGTTCTCCGCGAGCAGTCGCGCGGCGGCGGGCTCGACGGCCTCACGTGCGACGTAGACGTCCGCGACGGTGGCACCGGCGAGTTCGAGCAGCAGGGACGCCGGTCGCGCCACCACCTCGGGGCCCGGGACGCAGATCCGCGCACCCGAGCGCGAGCCGCGTCGCACCTCGACGAGTCGTTCGGCCTCGAGCACGCGGACCGCTTCGCGCAGCGTCGGCCGGCTCACCGAGAAGTGCTCCATGAGCGAGGCCTCGTGGGGCAGGTGATCGCCGTCCTTGAGCTCGCCGTCGACGATCATGCGGCGGAGCTTGCGGGCGACGAGTTCTGCGGTCTTGGGGGTGCGAATGGCCCGGCCACCGCCCGCGCGAGTGTCGAATCCGACTCCCGAACGCGCGTCGAATCCGGTCGCCAACACTTCGTCGGTCACGGGACGGCCTCCTGCTCCGAGATCACTTCGACTACTTGGTGAAAGTTCCGGACTCATCGTACTCACAGGTAACCGGTCGCGGCGGGGTGAGGCGCCGAGCCGACGACTATTGCTCCTGCCCACATAGTGAACTATGTTACCTATGTATTGCCCGGCCGGCCTCGGACAGGAGCATCCATGCTGAACACGCGGTTCACAGAGGAATTCGGGATCGAACACCCGATCGTCCAGGGCGGCATGATGTGGGTCGGCCGCGCCGAACTCGCCGCGGCCGTCTCCGAAGGCGGAGGGCTCGGGATCATCACCGCACTGACACAGCCCACCCCGGAGGACCTGGTCACGGAGATCGAGCGGTGCCGTGCGCTGACCGACAAGCCGTTCGGCGTCAACCTCACCCTCACGCTGTCGATCAACCAGCCTCCCTATGCCGAGTACCGGCAGGCGATCATCGACTCCGGCGTGACGATCGTCGAGACCGCCGGATCCGACCCGACCAAGCATGTCGAGCATCTGAAAGAGCACGGCATCAAGATCATTCACAAGTGCACGAGCGTGCGGCACGCCCTCAAAGCCCAGCGCATCGGCGCCGATGCGGTGAGCATCGAGGGCTTCGAGGCGGCCGGTCATCCCGGCGAGGACGATGTTCCCGGGCTCGTCCTGATCCCGGCGTGCGCCGACGCCCTCGACATCCCGTTCATCGCGTCGGGCGGGTTCGCCGACGGTCGCGGACTCGCCGCCGCTCTCACCCTCGGAGCCGACGGCATCAACATGGGCACCCGCTTCATGTGCACGCAGGAGAGCCCCATCCACGAACGCATCAAGCAGCAGATCGTCGACGCGAGCGAACTCGACACCCAGCTCATCTTCCGGCAACTGCGCAACACCATGCGCACCGCCCGGAACTCGGTGAGCGAGGAGGTCGTGGACATTCTCGCCAAGGGCGGACGGTTCAAGGACGTCAAGGACCTCGTCGCCGGATCGCGGGGACGCACCGTCTACGAGGACGGCGACCCGGAGGCCGGTATCTGGACGGTGGGGCAGTCGCAGGGCCTCATCCGCGACATCCCGCCCGCCGGTGAGCTGGTGCAGCGGATCGCCGCCGAAGCCGAGACGAAGCTGCGCTCCCTGACCGCCGACATCGTCGTCGACTCCGTTCCCGTCCCCTGAGGAGAAACCGATGACACGACAGGCCGACACCGCCGAGGACGTGCGCGAGGACGACGCGCCGGTGCTCGTCGAGCGCGACGGTGCCGTCACGATCCTCACCCTCAACCGTCCCGACCGCCGCAACGCGATCAACCGTGCCATGCGGAAGGCGCTGAAGAAGGAACTGTGGCGCGCCGATGCCGACGACGAGGTGAACGTCGTCGTCCTCACGGGCGCGGGCACGTCCTTCTGTGCGGGTGTGGATCTTCCCGAGGCGTTGTCGGGCCCGCCTCCCGCCGCCGAAGGGCCCACCCCCACGCACGTGCTCCGTGGCATCTCGAAGCCCGTCATCGCGGCGGTCAACGGCCCCTGCTACACGGGCGGTTACGAACTCGCCGTGAACTGTTCGTTCATCATCGCGTCCGAACGCGCCGAGTTCGCCGACACCCACGCGCAGATCGGTCTGCTCAACGGCTGGGGCGGTAGTGCCGTGTTGCCGCGGATGATCGGTCTGCCCGCCGCGATCCAGTTCATCCTCTCCGGGGAGCCGATCGACGGCGCGACCGCCGCGCGCATCGGCCTCGCGAACGAGGTCGTCCCGCACGACGAACTCCTGGACCGCAGTGTGGCCGTCGCACAACGGATCGCCGGAGGTCATCCCGGTGCGATCCGGCGGATGCTCCGATTGCTCAAGGAAGGCGCCGGCACGTCGCTCGCGCACGCCCTCGCCCTCGAATCCGAAGCGGTGGCCACCTACCGCGCGGACGGCGCGGACATCGGTGCCCGCTACGCGAAACGCCGATCGCAGTCCGATTGAGCGGCAGTCTGTTTCCGGCATCTACAGCACCATCACCCCGGGAGGTGACGTGGAGGAAGGCAAGCCCACGGTGACGCTCGAGTCCGACGCTCGTAACGACTGGCGTCCCCGACTGTCCGCTCTGCTCGACGACTTCCGACGGCGTCCCCGTCCCGAGACGTCCCGCGCGCGGTTCGAGGCCGCGATCGCGTGGCAGTCCGAACTCGTCGACCATTCCCTGGCGGCGCCGGGTTGGCCCGAAGAGGTCGGCGGTATGGCACTCTCGCTCGAGGATCAACTCGACTACTACCGTGCGATCACCGAAGCCGGTGCGCCCAAGCATCCGTGCCCGCTGTCGTTCATCGTCGCGCCCACGATCATCGTTCACGGCACCGCCGAACAGAAGAAGCGTTTCCTCGAGCCGCTGCTGCGCGCGGAAGAGTTCTGGTGCCAAGGATTCTCCGAACCCGGTGCCGGCAGCGATCTCGCGTCGCTGTCCACACGCGCCGTCCGCGACGGCGACGTCTACCGGGTGACGGGCAGCAAGATCTGGACGACGATGGCCGACCATGCCGACTGGATCTTCACCCTCGTGCGCACTGGGCCACCCGGGCGGAGCACGTCGGGCATCACCTACCTGCTCATCCCGATGAACTCGCCCGGCATCGAGGTGCGACCCCTACGCGACGCCGCAGGTGGACATCACTTCGCTCAGGTCTTCTTCGACGACGTCGAGGTGCCGGTCGAGAACCGGGTGGGGGAGGAGGGACAGGGCTGGTCGATCATGCGGACCTCACTCGGCCACGAGCGCGCCACCGCCTTCCTCGCCGACGAGTTCCGTTACCGCTCGACCGTCGACAAGGTATTCCGCCTGGCCGTCGGACAGGGACACGCGCACGATCCGCTGATCCGGCAGGAACTGGCCACCGTCGAGACCGGTGTGCGTCAGATCGCCGCGAACAGCGCCCGCGCGCTGGATGCCGTTCTCGCAGGACGCGATCCGGGCGGGGTCGCATCGGTCAACCGGTTGGTGAAGGCCGAGTTCGAACAGCACATGCACCGCCTCGCGTTGCGCTTGACCGGATCGGCCGCCGTTCTCGGCACCCGTTCGGAGGGCGTGGTGGAGAAGGGGTGCTGGACGTACGGATATCTCATGTCCCGCGCCGCGACCATCGGCGCCGGAACTTCCGAGATCCAACGCAATACGATCGCCGAGAACGTTCTCGGTCTGCCCTCGCACCGGGGTGAGGGCACCCGCGCACCGGCCGTGGTTCCGGGCCGCCCCCTCACACCCCCACCGGAGGACGAGGCGAATCTCCGGGAGGCCCTGCGCGACATCCTGTCCGACCGCGTGGATACCGTCTCGTTGCTCGAGGGTGTCGACTCCGCGGGCGAACACGACGCCGGATTGTGTTCCACGCTCGTCGAATTCGGCCTTCCGGGTCTGTCGTCGCCCGAGCATCTCGGTGGCGACGGCAGGTCGCTGCGGATGCTGTGCGCGGCGGTCGAGGAGGTGGCCTTCCATCTCGCGCCGGTCGCGCTCGTCCCCACCGCGATCGCATTGGAGGTCCTTGTCGCGGCCGGCGCCGACGAAGAGGCACGACGCATCATCGGTGGTTCCCCGGCAGCGTTCGTCGTTCCCGTCGGAGATCGCGGGTGGGACACCGCCGATCTCCCCGTCCTCCGGGACGGCAGGCTGACCGGTCGCGTGGAGCGGGTCGCGGGTGCACCCGTCGCCGAGGTGCTCGTCGTCCTCGCGACGGACGACGCGACGGGCGAACACGTCCTGCTCACCGTCGACCGGACCGACGCATCCGTCATCGTGCAGACGTCGCTCGATCCGACCGGGACGGTCGGGATCGTCTCCTTCGAGGACGCCGCGGCGCCCGTGCTCGTGTCGGGCGTCGACGCCGATGCCGCACTCGAATCGTCCTTCCGCGTCGCGGAACTGCTGGTCGCTGCCGACGCGGTGGGTGTCGCGAACCGGGCCCTGGCGATGGCGGTGGACTGGGCGGGCCAACGCGAGCAGTTCGGCCGGCCCATCGGTTCGTACCAGGCGATCTCGCATCGCTGCGCCGACATGCTCGTCGCAGCCGAGGGCGCGCGGGGACTGGTGCTGGCGGCCGCCGACCGTTCGCCGCAGGAACCCGAGGAGGCCGCGGCGGTGCACCTGGCGACCGCGGCGGCGCTGCGGTCCGCGGTGTCCAACGCCGAGGGCTGCATCCAGATCCACGGCGGAATCGGCTTCACGTGGGAACATCCCGCCCACTTGCTGCTCCGTCGCGCCGTCGCCGACGAGGCGCGTATCGCCCGCCCCGAGGTGCTGCGGGACCGCGCGGTGGGAGAGGTGCTGGCGCGGTCGAGCTGAGGCGGCGATGGTCGGTTTACTGCCCGTCGGATCGGACCCGGCATCGGGGAGGCAGGGCGCCTGGTATGCGTCAGCAGCTTCGTAGGTTCGCCCTCTCGAGAGGTCGGAGTGTCGGCTCGGTCCGTTAGCGTCGAGGAATGTCGTCTCCCGTCCCGTCCGAGTACGCCGACACGCTCGAGAGCATCAAACGGCTCGTGCATCGAGCGCGCTACGTGGCCCAGCGCCGGGTGAACACCGAACTGCTCCGGCTCTACTGGCAGATCGGTGCGACGATCATCGAGCGACAGAAGACAGCTCCCTGGGGCAGCAAGGTCCTGTCCCGGCTCTCCGCGGATCTGCGCACCGAGTTCCCTGGAGTGAAGGGTTTCTCCCCGGCCAACCTCACGTACATGCGCAGGTTTGCTGAGGCTTGGCCCGACCCGGACGCAATCGGCCAACGACCCGTTGGCCAATTGCCGTGGGGACATGCTTTCCAACGACGGGGTCCCTCATCGAACTGTGCGGCCATTCGGGTGTCGTCGCTGATGTTCTCGAGAGGTGCTGCGGGACCGCGCGGTGGGAGAGGTGCTGGCGCGGTCGAGCCGAGATGGTGGGAACCGGGGCTCGGCTATCGACCGAGTGCCGTCGTGAGCGAGGTCAGGTGGTCGCGGGTGACGGCGGCCGCGGTCGCCGCGTCACGGTCCGCGATGGCGTCGTAGATGCGTCGGTGGGTGTCGTGGTCGGTGTCGTCCCCGTGGGTGCCGCGCGTGCGGAGCATCTCGATCATGGCGTGACGGTTGCGGGGTGTGAAGCCGTCGAACAGGTCGAGAAGGATCGGGTTGTGCGCGGCGACCACGATGGTGCGGTGGAAGACGACGTCCGTGTCGACGTGTTCCTCGATATCCGTGCGATGGGTTTCGCGTTCCCGCAGTGACTTCTTCAGCGCACGCAGTTCGGCGGGGGTGCGACGCTCGGCGGCGAGTGCCGAGGCCTCGACTTCGATGGCGATGCGGGCCTCGATCACGGCGAGGATGTCGGCGCGCGCGACCGTGCGCGTCCAGTCCTCGGGTGCGTCGAGAGCGGTGACGAACACGCCGGCGCCGTGCCGGGTGGTCAGGATGCCGCGACCGGCGAGCTGACGGATCGCTTCACGGACGGTGGAGCGGCCGACACCGAGCTGCGGGGCCAGTGTCGTCTCGCCGGGCAGCTTCGCGCCGAGCGGCCATTCCCCGGAGCGGATGCGCTCGAGGAGCAGTTCGGCGGCCTGGTCGGCGAGGGGCTCACGGCGGACGACGGTCATGACTCCATCATCGCAGAGACCTCTACTCCTCTACTTGTCTGAGGAGTTGTGCTAGCCTTCCGGGCATGCGCTCCTTCGCGTTCCTTCTCCTTCGCTGCCACGGCGGGGCCTAGCCGGACCGGCTCCCCGTCGTGGAGTCGAACACGCGCCGGTCCCTCGCAACGACGACGAAGGACTTCCCCGATGAGCACCAGCACGTTCCCGCGTATCTCCACACCTGCCGGCCCGGTTCCCGCCGACGCCCCCACCTGGAACAACCAGCGACACTCCGCCATGCCCTCCCACCGCTACCGCGACGTGTTCTCCCGCGTGGAGGTGCCGCTGACGCAACGGAATTGGCCCGCGAATCGCCTGACCGCGGCCCCTTTGTGGGTGCCGGTGGACCTGCGCGACGGCAACCAGGCACTGGCCGAACCGATGGATCCCGCCCGCAAACGCCGCTTCTTCGAGCTGATGGTCGCGATGGGATACAAAGAGATCGAGGTCGGCTACCCGTCCGCCTCGCAGACCGACTTCGACTTCGTGCGCCTGATCGCCGAGACCGACATCGCCCCGCCGGACGTCACCATCGTGGTGTTCACCCCGGCACGTCGCGACCTCATCGAGCGGACGGTGGAATCCGTCCGGGGTGTCCGCAACGAGGTCGTCGTCCACATGTACACCGCGACCGCTCCCACCTGGCGCGAGGTCGTCCTCGACCGCGACCGTACCGCGCTGACGGAACTGATCGTCGCCGGTGGCCGCGACGTCCTGGAACTGGCCGGCGACCTGCCGAACGTGCGGTTCGAGTTCTCACCCGAGGTCTTCAACCTCACCGAACCCGACTACGCGCTCGAGGTGTGCGACGCGATCACCGAGTTGTGGGACGCGACCCCCGAACGGCCGGTGATCGTGAATCTTCCGGCCACCGTCGAGATCGCGACCCCGAACGTCTATGCCGACCAGATCGAGTACATGCACACCAACCTCGCGCGACGCGACGCGGTGATCCTGTCCGTGCACCCGCACAACGATCGCGGCACAGGTATCGCGTGCGCCGAACTCGCCGTCCTCGCCGGGGCGCAGCGGGTCGAAGGGTGCGTGTTCGGCAACGGGGAACGCACCGGCAACGTCGACATCGCGACACTCGCGCTGAACCTCTACGCCCAGGGCATCGATCCCATGATCGACTTCTCCGACATCGACGAGATCCGCCGCACCGTCGAGTACTGCAACCGCATCGAGATCCACCCGCGACACCCGTATGTCGGCGACCTGGTGCACACCGCCTTCAGCGGCACTCATCAGGACGCGATCAGGAAAGGGTTCGCCGAGCACCGGGCACGCGCCGTCGCCGAGGGCCGTCCCGAGTCCGAGATCGATTGGCGAGTACCGTATCTGCCGATCGATCCCGCCGACATAGGACGTACCTACGACGCGGTGATCCGTGTCAATTCGCAATCCGGTAAGGGCGGGGTCGCCTACCTGCTCGAGAGCGAATACGGCATCGAAATTCCGCGTCGGCTCCAGATCGACTTCACTCGCCACGTGCAAGACCACACCGACACCAGCGGCGGGGAGGTCACTGCGACCGAACTGTGGGAGATCTTCGACACCGCATATCTCGCACGGCCGGACGTCCCGGGTGCACCGGTGCTGCGCGCCTTCGACGTGACCGACGCGGGCACCACGATCACGCTGGGTATCGGCGGCACCGAACACCGCAGTGTCCACGAGGGCGTGGGTCCCGTCGAAGCATCGACCGACGCTCTCGCCCGTCTCGGCATCGATATCGAGGTGCTCGGCCTCCATCAGAGCAGCGTCGGCACCGACGCACTCACCCTGATCGAATTCCGCAGCGGCGACGACACACGGTGGGCAGCGGGGCGTCACCGCTCCGTGCTCACCGCGAGCCTGCACGCGGTCGTCCGTGCTGCCGCCTGCATCCCGAGGCCACTCAGGACAGCTGGGTCACCACGATCCGTGTGACGCCGTAGAAGGCGGTACCCGCCGTGACGATCGCGAACAGCGCGATCCATACGGCCGCCGGAACGCGGGTCAGTCCGCGCAACTGGTCGGCGTCCGAACCCCGGCCACGACCGCGCGAATGGGTGCGGGCGAGTTCGAGGACCGGGCGGGTCGCGCCGAGGAGCAAGACCCATGTGATCAGGTACGCCGCGGCGTACCGGACGATCGGGTCCCCGAGATAGGCGGCCGCACCGACGAGCGCACCCGCGATCACCACCGAGACGAATCCGTACAGATTGCGGATCAGCAGCAACAGGACGGCGAGCGCGGCGAGGATCGACCACAGCACCGCGGCGGGCCGATCCAGGGTCAGCAGCGTCGCCGCCGCGAATCCCAGCACGGCCGGACCGGTGTACCCGGCGAAGGTGGTCGCGACCATGCCGGGGCCTCGCGGGTTGCCGGACGACACCATCACCCCCGAGGTGTCGCTGTGCAGACGGATGCCCGACAGCTTTCGGCCCACGAGCGCCGCGACCAGCGCGTGCGACCCCTCGTGCGCCTGCGTGACGACATGGCGGGTCTTCAGCCACAGCGGCCGAACGGTGACGAGCACGAGTGCGACGATCGCCGTTCCGACGACGACCACCGTCGGAGCGGGCTGGTCGACGGTCGACACGGCTTGCCAGGCGGAGGACACGACCTCCGTGAACGAGGTGGACACAGATCACCTTCCTCCGGGCCGGGCGCCGAGACTTCCGGCCCGGCGATAGCCTGATGAGCATGCCCGACCGTCGTACCCTCGAGATCCGCGCGGGTATCAAGGACTCCTGGGCCGTCGGGCTGGGACTGATCCCGCTGGGGCTCGCGTTCGGTGTGGTTCTCACCCAGGGCGGGTTCGAATGGTGGTGGGCGCCGATCTTCTCCACCGTCATCTACGCGGGGTCGATGGAGTTCCTCGCGATCGGTCTGATCGCGGCGGTCACGCCGCTCGCCTCGGTCGCCGCGGCGACGCTGCTGGTGAACTTCCGGCACGTCTTCTACGGCCTGTCGTTCCCGCTGCACCGCATCCGCAGCCGGCTCGGGCGTCTCTACGGCGTCTATGCGCTCACCGACGAGTCGTACGCGATCGTCGCCCCCAAGGCACGTGAGCCGCTCTCGGGTACCCGCATCCTCACGGTCCAGGTGCTCTGCCAGCTGATGTGGGTCGTGTCGGGCACGATCGGCGCGTTGATCGGGGCAGTGCTCCCCGACGGGCTCGCCGGACTCGAGTTTGTCCTCACGGCACTGTTCGCGGTGCTTGCGATCGATGCCTTCCGCGCCAACCGCGACGTGCCGGCGCCGGTGCTCGCGCTGGTCTGCGGTCTCGTCGCATTGCTGGTCGCGAAAAGCCAGATGCTCGTCGTCGGGCTCGGGTTGTTCGTGGTGTGCCTGTTCGTGCGGTTCGTCTACCGGAACAAGGTGGCCCGTGCCTGAGTCGGTGCCCGGCGCCGGATATGTCCTCGGCGCTCTGGCGGTGATGTTCGTCGTGACGGTCGCGTTGCGCGCGGCGCCGTTCCTCGCGTTGTCGGCGCTGAAGAACTCCGCCTTCGTCGATTTCCTGGGCCGTACGATGCCCGCGGGCGTCATGGTGATCCTGGTGATGTACACACTGCGTGACGTGGGGGAGTCGACCTGGCTACCCGCGACCGTCGGTCTCGCGGGCACGATCGCGGTGCATCTGTGGCGACGCAACGCCGCGCTGAGCACCGTTGTCGGGACGGGTCTCTATCTCGTCGCGTCGGCGTTCTGGACCTGAGCCGGCGCGGCGACGGTCTCCTCGCGCTCGACGGCGTTCTCGGCACCGGGGCGACGATGGCGCGCGGCGACCATCGCGGCGACGAAGACTGCGATCGCGGCCAGGCACTGCGAGGTCCCGAGGACTTCGAGGAGCAACTGCTCGACCCAGCCGCCGGAGGACGCCTCACGCAGCAGGTGGTTGGGTCCGATGAGGAAGACCACGGTGGCGGGCCCCAGCACGGGCCACCAGCGGCGGTAGGCCGGCGCGACGAGCAGCGGCACGAGGAACAGCGCGTACACCCAGTGGTGGGTGACGGCGATCGGAGCGGCGAGCAGCGACGCCAGGCCCACCAGGGCCACCGCGACCACGGGCTCGTCGGCACGCAGGAAGCGGTAGGCGGCCCACGCGGTACCGGCCACGACGACCAGGGCACCGGCCAGCCACAGCGCCTTGGCGGTGCCGTCGGAGAAGTCGAAACGGGCGATGAGACCGGTGAGCGCCTGGTTGCGGAAGAACGACGGGTCGCCGGCGCGGTCGGTCGCGAAGAACTCCGTGGTCCAGAAGTAGACGGTCGAATCGGGGCGCAACCAGTAGCCGAACGCGACGGTCGCGGCAAAGGCGCCCAGCGCGCGGAATGCCGACGGCCAGTCGCGGCGCAGAAGGAAGATCAGGCCGAAGGCGGCCGGGGTCACCTTGATGGCGGCGGCCAGTGCGATGCCGACACCGCGGAAGCGCTTCGGGATCACACCGAGCAGGTCGGCGACCACCAGTGCCATGAGCACGATGTTGATCTGGCCGAACGTGAAGTTGGAGCGGAACGGCTCGAGCCACAGCACCGGTCCGAGCGACGCGGCTGCGATCAGGCTCGGCTGCGACATGTCGAGTCGCTGGTAGACGACCTTGAGCACCCACCACACGAGAGCGATGAGTCCGATCGTCCACAACACCTGCAGGGCGGTGCTGCCCACCAACGCCATCGGGGCGAAGAGGAACGCCGCGAAGGGTGGGTAGATGAACCGGAAACCGGAATGGCTGAAGAACCCCTCGGTGTACAGCGGGGTGTGGTGCAGGAAGGCCCAGCCGGCATCGCGGAAGACGTCGAGATCCATGAGGTACTCGTTCAGCGCGTCGCGCAGGTATCCCGCGACTGCCAGCGCCGAGACCGTCAGACCGATGGCGATCAACAAGGATCGAACAGGTCGGGTACGGACTTCGGTCAACAGCACGGGCGGTACCTCCCGGTAGGAAACAGGTGCGTCGCCACGTTACACAATCGTTGTCTTCGGGATCAGGCGACGAGAATATCGCCTCCCCAACCGTTTTGGTCGGTAAATCCGTTTCGCGAACTTGGGGAGTGAGGCGGATCACGTTGCGGAAAGATCTCGACCGGCCGGACGTGAGGGGAGTATTCGTCTTTCTAGCTCCACAGCTAGAAAGACGAATACTCCGGTAGCGGAGTCAGGCGACGCCGCTGATCTCGTTCGGGGTGTGCGGCAGTTCGGCAGAGCGGATCTCACCCGAGGTCACGTCCACCGCGTACAGGGAATCGGTGGCGGGATCGGTGACGAACGCCGTATCGCCCCGCACCTCGAGTGCGGGCCGAGGTGCCTGCCACTCGTCGGGCTCGGTCCACGGCTCGAGCACCTCGATCCGCCGGACGATCTCGCCGGAGTCGGGATCGATCACGTGGAGGTTGCCGTCGGTGCCGAGAACGAGTGCTTCCCCTGCCGGTCCGCGACCGAGGGAGCGGAAGGTGTAACTCGTGCCGAGGTCGACGAGACGCACCGACGCCGTGCGGGTGTCCACGAGCGCGACGCGCTCGGGACGCTCGAGCTCGGCGTCGGGATCGGTCTTGTAGTCGCCGAGGACGACGGGCGAGTCCTCGCTGCCGGCCTGGTTCCCGATCCGGCCGTAGGGGTCGGGCACCGGCGCCTTCGTGAACGTTCCGTCGCGGAAGATCACCATGCCGTCCTCGCATCCGAAGGCGACGACCCCGTCGGCCGCGACCGTCTCACCGTGCACACCCGGGCACTGTTCGGTGCGCGTGATCTCGGTGCCGTTCTCGTCGAGCAGCGCCACACCGGTCCGCTCCTCGGAATCGCCGAGGGTGACGAGCATGCCGCCGTCGGGCATCGGGACGGCCACGCCGTGGTGGGCCTCGGGGAGCGCGCGACTGTCGAGATCCGGCAGGTCGGTCGCCGAGGCGAGATCGGCGGGGTCGAACACGTCGATGCGTCCGGTGCCGTCGTCGAACAGGGCGGTGACCCCGGCGTGCGGCACGACGTGTCCGGGCTTCTCGGCGGCGAACGTCAGGTCGGTGAGCGTGGGTGCGCCGGCGTAGTGGTGACCGTGGTCGCCGTGGGCTTCCGTCCAGCTGCCGGTGTCGAGCACGCGGAATCCGCCCTCGGTGGAGATCAGCACGTGGCGTCCGTCGCCGGCGGGGGAGAGGCGGTTGAAACCGTCGAGTGCGAAGTCGTCGACGACGGTGAGTTCTTCTTCCTCGACGACGAGGACGCCGCCGTCGTAGGTCAGGGCGAGGCGCGGCTGCGCCGTCGCCACTTCGGAAGCGGCGGCGGAGGTCGTCGTCTCGGGGGTGTCGGCCGCAGTGGTGTCGGCCTCGGTCGTACCGCCGCATGCGGCGGCGAAGGTCGCAGCGACGACGGTGAGGGCGGCGCCGCCGTAGCGGGAGAGCGTTGTCATGGGGAAAGAAATAGCCACTATCGAAAATGAATGTCAAAGTCTGAAATGCGCATGCGTGCATGTCGCTCCGGGCGGCCGAGGTTGCAGTTGTTGTCGAGAAATCGCCGAAATGTCGACAACAACTGCGGTTTCGAGCTCGGACATACGCGAATACCGCCGTCTACGACACGCGCTAGATGAGCTCAGAATCCGATGAGTTCGCCGTTAGCATCGACGGATGGATCCTGTCCGCAACCCGTACGCCCCGGGCGCGGGACAGCGCCCGCCCGAACTCGCCGGCCGCGAGAAACAACTCACCGCGTTCGAGGTGGTCCTCGAACGGATCGCCCGGGAACGACCCGAACGCAGCGTCGTCCTCACCGGTCTCCGCGGGGTCGGCAAGACCGTCCTTCTCAACCATCTGCGCTCCGCCGCCATCGCGAAGAGCTGGGGCACCGGCAAGATCGAGGCCCGCCCCGATCAGGGACTGCGACGTCCGCTGTCGTCGGCGCTGCACATGGCGGTCCGCGAGATCGCCGCCGCGCACCCGGATCCGGAATCGGTGGAGTACTTCCTCGGTGTGCTCAAGTCGTTCGCGTTGCGGGCCACCGCCGACAAGGGCATGCGCGAACGCTGGCAACCCGGGATCGATGCCCCGGCGGTGAAAGGGCGCGCGGATTCGGGCGACATCGAGATCGACCTCGTCGAACTGCTCGTCGACGCAGCCGGACTCGCGCGCGACGTGGGTGTGGGCATCGCGTTGTTCATCGACGAGATGCAGGATCTCGGACCCGACGACGTCTCGGCGATCTGCGGAGCCTGCCACGAGCTGAGCCAGGACGCCGCGCCGCTCATCGTCGTCGGAGCCGGTCTGCCGCACCTGCCCGCCGTGCTGTCGGCGTCGAAGTCCTACTCCGAGCGGCTGTTCACCTACCACCGCATCGACCGACTCGACCGTGCGGCAGCGGATCTCGCGCTCATCGCGCCCGCGGCGCGAGAGGAGGTCGAGTTCACGCAGGACGCCCTCGACCTGCTGTACGAAACCGCCGACGGCTACCCGTATTTCGTGCAGGCATACGGCAAGGCCACCTGGGACGTCGCAGCGGACTCGCCGATCACCGCCGACGACGTGCGGGTCGCGGCACCGACTGCGGAAGAGGAACTCGCCGTCGGCTTCTTCGGCTCCCGCTACGAACGGGCGACCCCCGCCGAACGTGAATACATGCGGGCAATGGCGGACCTGTCGGGCGACGACGGGCCCGTCGCGACATCGAAGATCGCCGTCGAACTCGGACGGAAGCCGGCCTCCCTGTCACCCGCGCGCGACGGACTGATCAAGAAGGGCCTGATCTACTCCGCCGAGCGCGGGTTCATCGGGTTCACCGTTCCGCACTTCGGGCGCTACCTCCGCGCCCAGAACGACTGACCGACAGCCAGGGCGATCGAAAGCTCAGTCGACCCACTCGACGGTCTCGCCGAGCGACGCGCGATCGGTGCGACACGCATTGGCCGGGTGCGCCTCGTCGGCGTAACCGAACGAGATGGCGCAGACGATGTCGCGGTCGTCGCCGATGTTCAGTTCGCGTCGCAGCGCGGTGGCCGTCATCGCGACGGCGGCCTGCGGGACGGCAGCGATGCCGAGCGATTCGGCGGCGAGCAGCAGGGTCGAGACGTAACCGCCGCAGTCGACCGCGCCGTACACGCCGAGGGCCTTGTCGGTGGTGATGATCGCGACGTGCGGTGCGCCGAAGAAGCGGTAGTTCTCGAGCATCTGCTCGGTGCGGCGCTGGTAGTCGTCGCGCGCGATGCCCAATGCGTTGTACAGGGCGTAGCCGGCGCCGCGGCGACGCTCGGCGTAGGCGCCGCGGTATTCGGCCGGGCCGGGGATGTCGAGATCCATGTTCCCCGAGGTGGCCTGCGCGTAGACGGCGTCGCGCAGGCGGTCGGTGGCGTCGCCGCTGACGATATGCACCTGCCAGGGCTGCGAATTGCACCAGGACGCGGTGCGCTGACCCATCTGCAGCATGCGTTCGATGTCCTCACGCGGGACCTGTTTCGTCAGGAAGGCGCGGCAGCTGAAACGGGTGTCGAGCAGGGACGACAGCGTGTCGGCAGCAGAAGTCATGTCACCACGATGGCACATCACTTCACCGAGCGTTCGTTCAGCCGGTCGCGAACGGACGACAGGTGAATATTCGGCTTTCTACGATCCGCCCGAGAAAGCGGTAGAGAAGGTCAGACGATGTCCTTCTCGTCGCCGGGAGTGACCCGGCGCAGCCCCCGATAGGCGTCGGTGGGGGTGCTCTTCCCGGTCACCACGGCCGCCACCTCCGCGGCGATCGGCATCTCCACCCCGTACTCGCGGGCGAGTTCCATGACCGTCGGCGCGGTCTTCACCCCTTCGGCGACCTGCCCCAGTGCCTCGACGGCCTCGTCGATGCTGAGCCCGCGCGCCAGCGCCTCACCGACCCGGCGGTTCCGCGACGACGGACTCGTGCACGTCGCGATGAGATCACCCATCCCGGTGAGGCCCGCGAACGTGCGCGGATCCGCGCCCATGGCCTCCCCGAGGCGCGTCATCTCCGCCAACCCGCGGGAGAGGACCATCGCGCGGGTGTTGTCGCCGACGCTGAGCCCCTCGGCCATGCCGTCGGCGATCTCCCCGGCGATGTTCGGACCCGCGAGCAACCCGACGGGGTGTCCCGGAAGGCATTCGGCGATCACCTCGGTGGGCCGGAGGCGGGTGCCCGGCTCGAGGCCCTCCACGAGCGAGACGACCGGGACCCAGGCGCGGATCTCGTCGACGACCTGCTCGAGTGTCTTGCGCACCGCATGCGACGGCACACCGACCACCAGGACGTCGGCCTCGCGGGCGGCCTCTTCGAGATCGGAGGTCGCGCGCAGGCCCTGCGGCAGTGGCCGTTCGCCGAGATAACGACGGTTGCGGTGCTCGGTGTCGATCTCGCGCGCGATGTCGTCGTTGCGGGCCCACAACGTCGTCGGGGTATTGCGTGCGGACAACGACGCGATCGTGGTTCCCCACGATCCCGATCCGAGAACGACGACGCGAACCGCACGAGCCATCGGTGACCTTTCGTCCGTACGGGCAGGTATCGACAGAGTGTCAGTGTTCCGGTCCCGACGGGTCCGGTTTGTGGTCCCGGGATCCTCACGGGGCGGGTGTGCTGTGGAGGCGCACGACGACAGGATCGAGGCGGCACATCGTGGCACGATCGGATCCGTGCCCGGTAAACCCGTCACCGATCAGCGCCTCCGCGACCTCGCGTTGCTGCGCCGCGTCCGCGACCGCATCGATCGCGAGTACGCCCAACCCCTCGACGTCGAGGCCCTCGCCCGCGGTGTGAACATGTCGGCCGGCCATCTCAGCCGCCGGTTCAGGCTCGCGTACGGCGAGTCGCCCTACTCGTATCTCATGACCCGGCGCATCGAGCGGGCCATGACGCTGCTGCGACGCGGCGACCTCACCGTCACCGAGGTGTGCTTCGAGGTGGGCTGTTCGTCGCTCGGCACCTTCAGTACCCGGTTCACGGAACTCGTCGGCGTGCCCCCGAGCGTGTACCGCAAGCAGGCCGCCGAGGAGACGAACGGCATCCCGTCGTGCGTGGCGAAGAATGTCACCAGACCGATCAGGAATCGAGAAGCGCGGACGGGTCCGCCGGTCATACCGTGATCGGCATGGACATCACCATTCACCAGACATTCCTTCCGCACACCGATCCCGAGGCGTCCCTCGCGTTCTACCGCGACACGCTCGGCTTCGAAGTCCTCAACGACGTCGGCTACGCCGGGAAACGCTGGATCACCCTCGGCCGCAGCGACACTCCCGGCACGTCCCTCGTGCTGTACCCGCCGGACGCCGACCCCGGCATCACGGAGGAGGAGAACGCCACCATCGCCGAGATGATGGCCAAGGGCACCTTCGCGTCGATCATCCTCGCGACGAAGGATCTCGACGGGGCCTTCGAACAGCTGCAGGCCGGCGACACCGAGATCGTCCAGGAACCCACCGACCAGCCGTACGGGGTCCGCGACTGCGCTCTCCGCGATCCCGCGGGAAACATGGTCCGCATCCAGCAATTGCGCTGACCGATCCGACGATCGGACCTACTCTCCGATCGTCGCACCCGTTCCGCCCGCATCCATACGACCACTGGAGTCTTCGAACATGACCTCGACGAAGGACACACCGGCACCTGCAGCGCACGTCGCCGACACCCACGACGCGATCCGGGTCCACGGAGCGCGCGTGAACAATCTCCGCGACATCAGCGTGGAGATCCCCAAGCGGCGATTGACGGTGTTCACCGGTGTGTCCGGCTCGGGCAAGAGTTCGCTGGTGTTCAGCACGATCGCCGCAGAGTCGCAGCGTCTGATCAACGAGACGTACAGCGCGTTCGTGCAGGGATTCATGCCGACCCTGGCCCGTCCGGACGTCGACGTGCTCGACGGCATCACCGCGGCGATCATCGTCGGCCAGGAACGGATGGGGTCGAATCCGCGCTCGACGGTGGGCACGGCCACCGACGCCAATGCGATGCTCCGCATCCTGTTCAGCCGGGTTGCGGAGCCGCACATCGGTCCGCCCAACGCCTATTCGTTCAACGTGCCGTCGGTGCGGGCGAGCGGTGCGGTGACGGTGGAGAGGGGTGCGGGGAAGACCCAGGCCGAGAAGGTGACCTTCAACCGGCTCGGGGGCATGTGCCCGCGATGCGAGGGCAAGGGTTCGGTCTCCGACTTCGACCTCACCGTGCTCTACGACGACAGTCTCTCCCTCAACGAGGGCGCCCTGAAGATCCCCGGTTACAGCATGGACGGCTGGTACGGCCGGATCTACCGGGGGTGCGGCTTCTTCGATCCCGACAAGCCGATCGCCAAGTTCACCAAGCGGCAACTCCACGACCTGCTCTACAAGGAACCCACCAAGGTCAAGGTCGAGGGCGTCAACGTCACCTTCGAGGGTCTGATCCCGAAGATCCAGAAGTCGTTCCTGTCCAAGGATCTCGACGCAATGCAACCGCACATCCGTGCGTTCGTCGAGAAGGCCGTCGTCTTCTCCACATGCCCGGACTGCGAGGGGACGCGTCTCGCCCCCGAAGCACGGTCGTCGAAGATCGACGGCAGGAGCATCGCGGACGTGTGCGCGATGCAGATCAGTGATCTCGCCGAATGGGTTCGAGGACTGGATCTTCCGCAGGTCGCTCCGCTACTGAAGAGCCTCCGGCATCTGCTCGACTCCTTCGCGGACATCGGGCTGGGATATCTGTCGCTCGATCGCCCCACCGGCACCCTGTCCGGTGGAGAATCGCAGCGCATCAAGATGATCCGCCATCTCGGATCGTCGCTGACCGACATCACCTACGTGTTCGACGAACCGACGATCGGCATGCACCCGCACGACATCGCGCGGATGAACAACCTGCTGCTGCAACTGCGTGACAAGGGCAACACCGTGCTCGTCGTCGAACACAAGCCCGAGGCCATCGCGATCGCCGATCACATCGTCGATCTCGGCCCGCGCGCCGGCACCGAGGGCGGACAGGTGGTCTTCGAAGGCACCGTCGACGAACTGCGTCGTGCCGACACCCTCACCGGTCGTCACCTCGACGACCGGGCGTCGCTGAAACCGACGGTGCGCACCCCGAAGGGCGCCCTCGAGGTCCGTGGCGCCGACACGCACAACCTGCAGAACGTCGACGTCGACATCCCGCTCGGCGTGCTCGTCGTGGTGACGGGCGTGGCCGGGTCGGGCAAGAGCTCGCTGATCCACGGCTCGGTGGCCGACCGCGACGGCGTGGTCACGATCGACCAGAGCCCCATCAAGGGCTCGCGTCGCAGCAACCCCGCGACCTACACGGGGCTGCTCGAACCGATCCGCAAGGCGTTCGCGAAGGCCAACGGCGTCAAGCCGGCCCTGTTCAGTTCCAACTCCGAGGGCGCCTGCCCGACCTGCAACGGCGCCGGTGTCGTCTACACCGACCTCGGAGTGATGGCCACCGTCGAATCGGTCTGCGAGGACTGCGAGGGCAAGCGCTTCCAGGCCGCGGTGCTCGAGTACACCCTGGCGGGGAAGAACATCGCCGAGGTGCTCGGCATGTCCGTCGCGCAGGCCCAGGAGTACTTCGCCGACGGCGAGGCGCGCACCCCGGCGGCGTCGAAGATCCTGCAGCGACTGTCCGACGTCGGTCTCGGCTATCTGCGGCTCGGCCAGCCCCTGACCACCCTGTCGGGTGGTGAGCGGCAGCGGCTCAAGCTCGCCACCGCGATGGCAGAGAAGGGCGAAACCTACATCCTCGACGAACCCACGACGGGCCTGCACCTCGCCGACGTCGAACAGTTGCTCGGCCTGCTCGACCGGCTCGTCGAGTCCGGCAAGTCGGTGATCGTCATCGAACACCACCAGGCCGTGATGGCCCACGCCGACTGGATCATCGACCTCGGCCCCGGCGCCGGCCACGACGGTGGGCGCATCGTCTTCGAAGGCACCCCCGGCGAGCTGGTGGAGCAGCGGTCGACGCTCACCGGCGAGCACCTCGCCGAGTACGTCGGGGTCGGTGTCAGCGGCTGAAGTCCGGACGCTCCATCAGCCACGACACGGCCACACCGGCGACGAGCCCCCAGAACGCCGCGCCGATGTTCCACACGGTGATGTTCGAGGCGGTGACCACGAACGCGACGAGCGCACCCATCGTGTGCTTGTACGCGAACCCGGCCACGAAGGCGCCCTGCAACGCCTTGAGCATCGCCAGGCCGCCGAGGGTCGCGACGAACGAGGCGGGCGCGGCGATCATCCACCGGACGAACAGCGGTGCGAACAGTCCGAAGACGATCGCCAGCGTCCCGCACGTGATCGCCGCGGTGTACTGACGGGCACGTTCCCCCGACGACACCAGCAACGCGTTGGTCGGCCCGGTCAGGCAGGTCGACACGGCACCGACGCACGCGGCGGGGAAGGACCACAGTCCGCATGCGATCGCCGAGACGTTGACGGGCGGGTTGTGGCCCGCCGAACGCAGTACCGCGATGCCCTGCCCGTTCTGCACGACCAGCACGGTGATCGCGAGCGGCACGACGAGTTCGAGGATCGCCGACCACGTGAACTGCGGGGCGGTGAACACCGGTGCGGCGAAGACCGCGCTGTCGGTCCCGGACGGTGAGAACCGGCCCGACAGTGCGACCGCACCCACCCCGGCGAGCAGGGCGCCGAGGATCGGTGGCATCCACTTACCGAGAACCGCAACCGAACTGAGCAGAAGGAAGACGATCACCATCGGGGCGGCGATCGCGACGTCGGATCCGAGTGCTGCCACCAGGTCGATGCCGAACTTCAGGAACACTCCCGCGACCATCGCCATGACGATGGGCATGGGCAGCGCCTCCATCACCCGGCGCACCAGTCCGGAGGCTCCCAGCATCGTCACGAGGGCCGCGGTCACGAAGAACGCGCCGACCACTTCCGCCCAGCTCAGATGGGTGAGCGACCCGCCGACGAGCACGGTGCCGGGGATGGTCCAGAAGAATCCGAGCGGTTGCCGGTAGGCGACGCTCATCACGATGGTGAGCAGCCCGTTGAGGACGAACACCCCGAAGATCCACGACGCCAGCTGCGGTGCGCTCAACCCGCCCGCGGCGCCGGCGGCGAGGATCACCGCGACCGGTCCGGTGCACGAGAAGATGAGCCCGATCAGACCGTTCGCGGCGTATCGCGGGCCGAGATCCCGGATTATTCCGCGTGGCCGGACGACGGGACGCACGGGGCGTTCGAACAGATCGGTCTCGGCGGTGGGGCGATCGTCCACGGCGGTCAATGGTCAACCTCGATCCTGTTGTCGGAACTTCGCGGCGAGCTCGCTGCGCGAGCGGATGCCGAACTTCGAGTACACGCGGGTCAGGTGGTACTGCACGGTCTTCACGGACAGGAACAGCTCACCGGCCACCTCCTTGTTCGTGCGACCCGACGCCACGAGTGTGGCCACGGCGCGTTCCTGCGGCGTGAGAGTCGTGAAATCTGAACGCGGGGCGTCGGTTTCACTGTCACCGGTGCGAAGACCACCGGCCTTGAGTTCCCGGTCGCAGCGTTCGACGTACGAGACGGCGCCGAGTGAGGAGTACAGCTCGCGGGCGGTGCGGATCACCGTGTCGGCGTCGCGGCGACGCCCCGCCCGGCGCATGGTCTGACCGTACGCGAAGTTGATGCGCGCACGGTCGTAGGGCAGCGGCAGCGTATCGATCTCGTCGAGTGCCTTCTCGAAGGCATCGCGGGCGGCGTCGATGTCGCCGCGGGCACCGAGGATCCGGCCGCGCACGTACCCGAGACGGGCCTTGGCGGAGCGGTGACCGCGTTCGGCGGCGAGTTCCTCGTGCGGCCGCAGGAATTCGTCCGCCTCGTCGACACGTCCGGTGATGACGAGAGCGTTGCCGTAGAGATCCGGCCACGGCCACTGGCCGGGCTCGTCGACCGCACCCCGCTCGCGCAGGGTGACGATCGGTTGCAGATAGCGCAACACGCTCGTGTAGTCGGAAACCACTTCGGCGCACTGCGCCAGGCACAGGCAGGCCGGTACGAGCATGAGCGGGTAGTCGTTGTTCCCGGCGCGGGCACGGTGGGCGTGTTCCCGTGCAGCGGGCCAGTTCCCGCGCAACGCGTGGACCTGGGCGCCGGTCCAGTGGACGAGTGGTCGGAGCAGGTCGAGTTGGGTCGCGTCGAGCTGCGCCGCCGCGCGATCCACGGTGCGGAGCGCGTCCGACCACGCGCCGAGGGCGAACTGGGTTCGCGCGAGCCAGGCCTGCGCCCACAGGGAGATACGCAAGGACCCGCCGCGGAAGGTGGTCGGTTCGGCGGCCTCGAGTTCCGTCCGGGCGAGATCGGGCCGGTCGAGCACCAGGGCGAGCCAGCCCTCGGCCATACGGATGCGCTGACTCTGTGCTCCGAGCCGGATGCCTTCGGACAGAGCCGAATACGACTCGACCGCCTCGTCGACACGACCGGTCATCGCCAGTCCGAGTCCGCGGATGGCACGCGACTCGACGACAGGTGGAGCCGTCTCGGGAAGAGTGTCGGCCGCGCGATCGGCCCACAGGACGAGATCGTCGCCGCGCAGTCGTGCCAGCGAGTGCAGCACCATGCGCTGGGAGATCGTCGCGGCGAGTTCGGGTTCGGACTCCGGATCGTCGAGCATCGACCACGCCTCGGTGAGCAGGTGGTGCGCTTCCGCGGCCCGTCCCCTCTGGATGGCGAGATAGCCGAGCACGGCGTTGCGCATCGGCCCGCTCGGCACGCTCTCGATCTCGGGGACGAACGTCTGGGCCTGGGGCAGATCTGCCGCGCCGGTCAGCGCATCGACACCACGGATCATTCTGCGGGTCCGTAGTTCTCGGTCGAGGGTGATGCGACTCGCGGTGATGAGTGCTTCGGCGGCCTGGGACCAGGCGCCGTCGGCGGCGCACCGCCGGGCGTAGGCGTCGAGGTCGGCGGCAAGCTCTTCGTTGCCGGTCGGTGTCGCGGACACCAGGTGGAACAACCGGGCGCCTTCGTCGTCGACGAGCAAGGCGGCCCGCGCGTGCAGACTGTGCCAGCGCGCGGGACCGATCTCGTCGGCGACGGCGGCGCGGGTCATGGGATCGGGGAACGACAACGACACCACGCCCCGTTGCTCACGCATGGTGAGCAGGCCGAGCCGGTGGGCCTCGTCGAGCGGCCCGGTCGTGTCGCCGACCTCGGCGAGTTCGGCGACGAGCGCGAGGGATTCGGTGGCTCCCCGTGTCGCGGCGGTGTCCAGGACGGCAACCGATTCGACGAGGGCGCGCGTGTCCGGTGAGCACCGGGCGAGGATGCGCCCCACCTTTCCCGCATGTTGTCTCGGAGCCGGGAAACGTGCCTGCCAGCGGTGCCATTCGTCGCGCGGGATCTCGTCGAGGAGCTGCAGGATCGAACGGGGATTCCCGAGGGTGTGTTCCTGCAGGCGCCGTGCCGTCCACGCGGACAGATCGACACCGATGCGATGCAGCGCGAGCTGTGCGACGTCGGGTGGCGCCAGCGCGCCGACGTGGAGGATGTCCACGCGGTGGCTGTTCGAGAGGAGGTCGGCGGTCGCCGGAGCGACATCGTCGGGAAGCACGTCGGGCACGATCCAGATCATGAGGAGGGGACGTCCGTGCGCTCGCCGGAGCGACGACGACAGCGACTGCAACGACTCGACATCCGCGTAGTGCGCGTCGTCGACGACGATCACCGTCACGTCGTCGATCCGGTCGAGGAGCGTGCGTGCCGCCTCCACCGGATCACCGGCCGTGACGGTGTCGCCGAGCAGCTGTTCGAGAACGGACCAGGGATGGCCGGCCTCCCAGCGTGCCCCGGTGGCGTCGTGCACGGCGATGTCGTCGTGTCGAGCGACGAAATACGAGACGAGGGAAGATTTTCCGACGCCGGATGCCCCCTCGACGAGGACCAGCGAGGGGACACCCGCGCGGGCTTCGTCGAGGAGGCGTTCGAGTTGCATCAACTCGGAGTTCCGGCCGATCAGCACAGTGTTGTCCGTCACACATCCACGGTAGTCGGCGCGGGCCGGTCGGAACTGCGGACCGGCGAGACGGTGACGGCCGGACGGGGCACGAACCAGGTGACCAGACCACCGGCAAGCGCGATACCCGCGAAGATGTAGAAGTTCACGTTGTTCGCGAAGCCCGCACCGATGAGCAGACCGCCGATGACCGGGCCGACGATGCCGCCCAGGCGACCGAAACCGGCGCACCACGCCACGCCTGCGGCGCGTGCGGGAGTGTCGTAGTAGTTGGACACGAACCCGTAGATGAGCACCTGGGTGCCGATCGTTCCGACACCGGCGATCGCGACGGCGGTGAGCAGTACCGGCAGCGGGAAGCCGAGGGTCAGCAGCACCAGGGCCACGGCCGCGAGGAAGAAAGTGGTGACGATGACGGACTGCGGTCCGCGGCCGTCGGCGACCTTCGAGGCGAGCAGGCCGCCGATGATGGCGCCGCCGTTGAGGACGAGCAGGAAGGCGAGCGAGCCGTTGGCGTTGTAGCCGGCGTCGGCCATGATCTTCGGCAGCCACGTGTTGAGGCCATAGGTGAGCAGCAGACCGGCGAAGCTCATCATGCCGAGCAGTCCCGTACCGAGGGCGTACTTCCGCGTCGCGAGTGCCGCGAAACCGATCTTCTCGGTGGAGGCGACAGGTGCCGCGGACGGCAGCGGGAAACCGAACTTCGCGCACACCTGCTGCGCCTCCTCGGACCGTCCCCGCGACTGCAGCCAGGCCGGCGACTCGGGAAGCTTCATCAGTGCCAGCGGGAGCAGGACGATCAGCGGCAAGGCGCCGATGAGGAACAGCCCGCGCCAGCCGATGGCGTCGCGCAGCAGGATCGCGAGCAGCGAGGCCAGGACACCACCGGCGGGGACGCCGCTGTAGACGATGGCGTTGAACAGGTTGCGCTTGCCGGGAGGCGCGAACTCGGCGACCACGGCTCCGGCGGTGGCGACGAGACCACCGACGCCGATGCCGGTGAAGAAGCGGAACGCACCGAACATCGTGATGCTCGTGGAGAAGGCCGCCGCACCCATGCCGACGGAGAACCAGACGATGTTGATCAACATCATCTTGCGGCGACCGACGCGGTCACCGAACGCGCCGGTCAGCAGCGCGCCGACCATGACGCCGATCAGGGCGTAGGAGCCGAGGGCACCACCCTGCTGGGCGGAGATCTCCCCGAGCTGGGTCGGATCGGCCATCAGGGTCGGGAGGACGGTGCCGTACACGACGAGGTCGTAGCCGTCGAAGATGATCGCGAGGGTGGCGAGCGCGACGATCCAGACCACGCTGCGCCGATGTTGTGGACTGGCCCAGGTCTGCGTGGCGTGGGTCATGCGTTGCTCCGGTCTGTGAGTGGAGTCACAAGCGAATTCGGGGAGAAAAGTGGCCTCACCGGAGGGACGGGCGCCTCCGGTGAGGCCGTGCGAGGGGGCGGTCAGCCCAGGTCGCCGCCGGCGACGGGAAGAACCGTGCCGGTGATGTAGGAGGCCTCCTCGGAGGCCAGGAAACAGATTGCGGCGGCCTGCTCGTCGAGCGTGCCGTACCGCTTGAGCAGCGAGGAGTCGACGGTCTGGTCCACGATCTGCTGGTACCAGGCCTTCTCCTGCTCGGACTGCGGCGACGGACCGCGCGCGATCCGTCGCTCCGGAGCGACGGTGCCGCCCGGTGCGGTCGCCACCACGCGGACCCCGTAGGGGGCGAGCTCGAGGGCCAGCGACGCGGTGACCGCGTTGACCCCACCCTTCGCCGCCGAATACGGCACGCGGTTGACGCCGCGGGTTGCGACCGACGAGACGTTCACGATCGTGCCGGCGCGGCGCTCGATCAGATGGGGAGCGGCGGCGCGGCACGTCCACAGGGTGGGGAACAGCGACCGCCGGATCTCCTTCTCGATCTCCTCCGGCGCGTAGTGCTCGTACGGCTTGGCCCAGATCGTGCCGCCGACGACGTTGATCAACACATCGATGCGGCCGGTGGTGCGGACCGCGTGGGAGATCGCCTCCTCCGCGCCCTCGAAGGTCTCGAGATCCGCCGTCACCGAATGTGCCTTGCCGCCGGCCTCGCGCAGCTGCTCGGCCACCTCGTGGACGAGATCCGCGCGGTCGACGAGCACGACCTCACCGCCCTCGGCGGCGATGCGCGTCGCCACCGCGAGACCGATGCCCTGCGCGGCGCCGGTGATCGTCAGGCACCGGCCGTCGAACCGGCCCGGGAAGATCTTCGTCTCGGTCATGAAGAGGCACCTGCCGGGGCGTTGGTGGCGATGGCACGGCGCATCGTCTCCTTGGCGTGCTGGGAGTGGACGACGATCAGGTCGCGCGCGGTGGCCTTGTCGCCCTTCTCGAACGCCTCGACCAGCTGCAGGTGCTCGTCGACGATGTGCTCCTCGATCCACTGCGCGTCGCGCAGGACCTGCTTCATCAACCGGGTGACCTCGAGCTTGTTGTAGGCCTCGAGCAGCACCGGGTTGGTGCAGCAGCGGAAGAGGAACTCGTGGAAGGCCGCGTTGGTGTCGGTGAACGCCGCGGCGTCGGTGAAGTGGTCGCCTTCGACCGAGGCGCCGGACGCCTCGGCGAGGATGCGGAACTCGACGAGCTGCTCCGGCGTGAGCCGGCCGATCGTGAGTTCGACGACGCCGAGTTCGAGGGCCATGCGGGCGTCGAACTGCTCGTCCGATTCGGCGACGGGCGGGTGCTCCTCGCCGATCTCGTAGTTGCCGGGCTCGGGGTTCTCGAGCACCACCGGACGACCGGTCTCGGCGGCAGCCTTCTCCGCTGCGGCCTTCTCGGCGTCGGTGGCAGCGGGTGCGGTGGCCCCGCCCGGGGTGGCGGAGGTGTTGAACTTCTCGAAGTAGAAGTTCGTCGGAGTGATGCCGTTGTCCGACAGGTGGTTACGCACTGCCTCCACCATGGGCGGCGGGCCGCACAGGTAGATGTCCACATCGCCGTCGTTGAGATGCGACGGCTCGAACAGACCCGTCACATACCCCTTGTTCGGGGCGGACGACGCCTCGTCGGCGACGCAGTAGTCGAACGTGAAGTTCGGCAGCCGCTTCGCGTACGCCTCGAGCGTGTCGAGTTCGACGAGGTCGTGGTCGAAGGTGACACCGTAGATCAGGTGCACCGGCTGGTCCGAACCGTCGGCCTCGATCTTCGACAGGATCGACAGCAGCGGCGCCAGGCCGGTACCGCCGGCGAGCAGCAGCGACGGGCGCTTGCGCTCGCGCAGGAAGAAGCTGCCGAACGGGCCGGTGAACTCGAGGGTGTCGCCGACCTGCGCGCGGTCGCGCAGGTACTCGGACATCAGACCACCCTCGGTGATCTTCACCAGGAACGCGAGCGAATTCTCGTGCGGGCCGGTGCTGAACGAGTACGAGCGGGTCGCCGGCTTACCGGTGCCGTCGTCGCTGCCGGGCACACCGATGTTGACGTACTGCCCGGGCAGGAACACCAGATCGTCACGGTTGTCGATCTCGACCGTGAACCCGACGACGCTCTCGGAGTAACGGCGCAGATCCGTGATGGTCGCGCTGTACGAGGCGGCCGCGGTCTTCGCGACATCGGAGGTGCTCGCGATCTGCACCACCAGATCGGATTCCGGCATCATCTGGCACGGTAGGCAGTAACCCTGCTCGGCCTCTTCGTCGGTGAGGGCGTCCTCGATGTAGTCGCCGCCGTCGTAGCTGCCCGATTCGCAGAAGGCCTTGCAGGTTCCGCACGCGCCGTCACGGCAGTCGAGCGGAATGTTGATACGCGCTTTGTACGAGGCGTCGGCGACGGTCTCGTTCGGATTGACCTTGATGAAGCGGGTGACCCCGTCCTCGAAGCTCAATGCCACCTGATAAGCCATGGCACGTGCCTCCTTTCGTGATCGGGGTGGAACTAGACGACGTAGACGTCGACGATGTGGTGGATGTAGTCGTTCTTCAGGACGATCTTCTTCTTCTTGATCACCGGCTGTGCGCCCGAGACGTCGAGGGTGATGAAGGTGGTCCCGAAGTAGGTGTCGGTGGTGTTGTAGCGGAAGTACAACGAGAACCAGTTGTGCCGCAGATCGATCTCGGTACCGCGACGCTCGAGGATCTCGACGTTGGTGATGTTGTGTCCCGTGCGGGGTTCGGGCAGCGAGGTCGCCGACGAACGGTCGGTGCGGATGCGGAACACCCGGTCCTCGAGGCCACCGCGGTTCGGGTAGTAGATCAGCGAGATCTCGGTCTGCGGGTTCTCGGTGAGAGCGCCGGCGTCGTCCCAGGCCGGCATCCAGTACTCGGCGTCGGGGTGGTAGCACTCGAGCCACTGCTCGAACTCGCGGTCGTCGAGCAGCCGGGCCTCGCGGTAGAGGAACTGTTCGATGTCGGTCTGCGTGAATTCGTGTACGGCAGTCATGATTCCGGTTCCTCTCAGAGCGCGGACGGGTCGGCGGCGGAGCTCTCGGCGGCGATGGCCTCACGCATCGCTTCGAGCCAGTAGCCGTGCTGGATCGGGTACAGGCCTTCGTCCTCGGTCTTCACACCGCTCGACAGCACCTTCGTCATGCCCAGATCCTGAGCGACCTCGTCGGGTCCGTTGAGGATGTGGGTTGCGCCGCGGCTCATGTCGTTCCAGGGTGCAGCCGATGCGAGGTAGGTCTTCTGGCAGGAACGGAACTCCTCGAGATCGTCCGGGGTGGCCATGCCGGTCGCGTTGAAGAAGTCCTCGTACTGACGGATCCGGTTGGCGCGGGACTCGGCGCTCTCACCCTTCGGTGCGATGCAGTAGATCGTCACCTCGGTCTTGTCCACGGAGATCGGGCGGAAGTGCCGGATCTGCGAGGAGAACTGGTCCATGATGTACACGTTCGGGTACAGGCACAGGTTGCGCGACGCCCCGACCATGAACTCGGCCTTCTTCTCGCCGAACTCCTTCGCCAGCTCGTCCTTGCGCGGGTACAGCGGACGGTCCTCGGGGTTGCCCCACCACATCCACAGCAGCAGGTGGCCGTGGTCGAACGAGTAGTAGCCGCCGCCCTGCTTGCCCCAGGTGCCGGCGTCCATCGCCTTGGTCTCGTTGCTGGACTCACCGGCGGTGCGACGCGCGGTGGTCGCCGCGTAGTTCCAGTGGGTGG
This sequence comes from Rhodococcus rhodochrous, assembly GCF_900187265.1. NCBI lineage: Bacteria > Bacillati > Actinomycetota > Actinomycetes > Mycobacteriales > Nocardiaceae > Rhodococcus > Rhodococcus rhodochrous. The sequence goes on along the minus strand of NZ_LT906450.1, from coordinate 4,996,317 downwards.
CCGAGACGTGGTAGCCGTCGGCACCGTTCTCCGCCTGCAGCTTCCAGTTGCCGTCGTAGGTGTAGGTGGACGAACCGCGCAGCACCTCGAGGCCCTCGGGCGACTGGTCGACCAGCATGTCGATCATCTTCGTGGTGTCGCCGAGGTGATCCTCGAGCGACTTGACGTCGGGATTGAGGCTGCCGAACAGGAAACCGCGGTAGCTCTCGAAACGAGCGACCTTCCGCAGGTCGTGGCTGCCGTCGGTGTTGAACTGCTCGGGGTAGCCGGCGTCGCGGGGATCCTTGACCTTCAGCAGCTTTCCGTTGTTGCGGAACGTCCAGCCGTGGAAGGGGCACGTGAAGGTGGTGCGGTTGTCGGTCTTGCGACGGCACAGCATCGCACCGCGGTGGCTGCACGCGTTGATCAGGCAGTGCAGCTCGCCTTCCTTGTCGCGGCTGATGACGACGGGCTGGCGGCCGATGTACGTGGTGAAGTAGTCACCGACGTTCGGGACCTGGCTCTCGTGGGCGAGGTACACCCAGTTGCCCTCGAAGATGTGCTTCATCTCGAGTTCGAAGATCTCCTCGTCGGTGAAGACGTCACGGCGGATCTGGTACCGCCCGGTGCTCGGGTCTTCGACGAGTGCGCCGTCGAGGCGAGTGCGCACGTGCTCCACGATGTCGGTCATGGGATCCTCCAGGTAGCGGGCTTCGTTCCCGGGACGGACGGGGCGGTGTCCGACGCGGCCGAGCCTGTACTGAAGATTCGTGATGACCGGGTTCTTCCGGTCCGGCTCGACGCGATGTGTCCGGCGATATCTCCACGATGACAGCCTGTGGCTACGGTCACACCAGGCAAATGCCTAGGGATACCTAGGACCCCTGGGCGGAGGGCCGAAAGGCCCTCGGAGTCCGGAGGCGGAAAGACCCCTCGACACGGCCGTACCGCTCGTGCGCATCGCGGTGCCGGAGCAACGCGGGCGCACGAGCGGTACGAGGAGACGTATTCAGCCGGCCGGGGTGAACCGTTCGCGCCGGATGCGCCGCGGCGACATGCGGCGACGCTTGAACGCCTTCACCGATGCCTCCACGAACGCCTCCGATCCGCAGATGTAACCGGTGAACTCCTTCGCGGACGCGACGTCCTCGAGGAAGGCGTCGGTGACGTAGCCCTCGCGGTCTCCGCCGCTCTCCCTGCTCACACAGGTGGTGTAGCGGAAGCCGGGATGGCGGGTCTCCAGTTCGCGGAGGACGTCGACGTCGTACAGGTCCGAGCAGGTACGGACCCCGTGGTAGAGCAGGATCTGCCGGTCGGGGACGAGGGAGAGCGCCTGCCGGACGATCGCCTCGAGCGGGGCGAGGCCCGTCCCACCGCCGAGCAGGACGATCGGGCCGGTGCCCTCCGGATCGAAGGTGAAGTCGCCGTACGGGCCGGTGACGGCGACTCGTTCACCCACCTCGATGCGCTCGAAGACCCACCCACTCGCGACTCCACCGGGTTGCCGGCGGAGGTGCAGTTCGAACTGCTTGGCCTCGGAGGGCGGATTCGCGAGCGAGTACTGCCGGCGGACCTCGGTCCCGGGAACCGTCACCTCCACGTACTGCCCGGCCGAGAATTCGAGCGGTTCGTCGGCGGTGAGCAACACCTTGCGCGTGTCGGCGGCGATGTCGCGCACCTCGGCGACCGTGGCGACGACGTCGCGCAGCACATGCGTGCCGGCGGATTCCTCCGTTGCGGGGGTCTCGAAGACGACGTCGCCGCGCGGGGTGGCCTGGCATGCGAGGACGAATCCGGCCGCGAGTTCGTCGGCGGTGAGCGTCTCCTCCGGCGAGTTCCGATGATCGAGTTCGCCGTCGAGGACCTTGATCTTGCAGGTGCCGCAGGTGCCCTGGTTGCAGGAGTTGGGCATCCAGTTGCCGTTGCGCAGGAACGCTTCCAGCACTGTCCGGCCGGGTTCGCAGGGAGCGACGCCGGTGCCCGCGATCAGTGTGTACGACATGGTCAGATCTCCCACCGGGCATGCAGGGTCTTCGGACCGCGGAAACCCCAACCCCAGAATTCGACGTCCTCGGAGGTGTCCCGCTCGAGATTGGGGATGGTCTCGAGCAGTTCTTCGAGACCGATGCGGCTCACGTTGTTCGCGAAGTAGATTCCCGCGCAGGCATGCTTGCCGGCACCGAAGGCGAGGTGGGGGAGTGGCGGGCGGGTCAGGTCGTAGCGGCTGGGGGCGTCGAACACGTCGATGTCGTGGTTCGCCGACCCGTAGGACAGCATGACCACCGACCCTTCGCTGATCTCGATTCCCGATACGACGGTGTCGCGCTTGGCGATACGTGCGGTGCCGGACCAGATCGGGGAGGTCCAGCGCATCCCTTCGGCGATCGCGCGGGGGATGAGTCCCGGTTCGTCCACCACGGCTTCGAACTGTTCGGGGCGGGTGAACAGGCCTGCCAGGGTGGAACTCATGGCGTGTCCCGGTTCCTGCATGGCGCCGAGGAGGAAGACGTACAGCGTCGGGTAGATGTAGTCGCGGTCCCGCGTCTGCCCTTCGGGCATCCCGTCGTGCAGCCAGTGCGAGATGGCGCTGTCGTCGGGATGCTCGATCCAGTGGTCGATCAGCGGGTCGACGACGGAACGGATCTCCTCCTTGGCGCGGTCGCCCTCGTCGAAACGTTCCTGGTTCAGAAAGTTTCCGTCCTCGTCCATCGCTGCGTTGGTGAACGAATCCGACAGTTTGTGGAACCATTCGCGCAGTTAGTCCGAACTGACGTCCTTCAGTCCGAGGAGATCTCCGAGCGACCGCACACTCACCGGCTCGCAGAACTGGGCTACGAGATCGGCTTTGCCGTCGGCTTCGAACGCCTCGACGTAGCGTCGTGCGATCGGACGGACGAGATCCTCGATCCAGCGGTCCACCTCGGCGGGCTGGAGGGCGGGTTCGACCATCGACCGCAGGTCGCGGTGGATGTCGCCGTTGACGCCGATGATCGCGGGATGACCGAAGGTGCGGCCACCGGCGGGGGTGATGATGCCGTCGAAGTCGTCGCCGGCCGCGACCGCACGGCACGCTTCGGTCGTGGACGCCACGTAGGCGCCGAGGACGGGCACGAAGGCGATCGGAGCTTCGGCGCGCAAGCGCTCGTAGACCGGGTACGGATTGCGCTCGAGTTCTTCCATGGTGATCTCGTCGAGCCACGAAAGAGTGCTGGTCATCGGTGTACCTCCGGGTCGGGAGCCGTCCGGCGACGGCCGGGCCGTTGTTGACGTGGCCAGGACCATACGAGTCGGCCGACGGGCCGGTCGATGCACATTGCGCGGTCCCTGGACGAATCACGCGACTATGTGATCCAGGTCTCGGCAGCGGTTAGTCTCGAAGGCGTGAGTGTGCCCGAGATCGAGGACTGGGACGACGCCTCGCGCGTCGTGGCGGACGTGTACTTCCCGCACCGGTTGGCGGACCTCGGAAAGGTGGATCGTCCTGAGCTCGAATTGGTCTCGGCCGATCTCGGAGGTGTCACGATCGGTCGGATGAGCTGGGGAGCGGACGTCGCGATCGAATGCGATTATCCGGGCGCCTACGAGGTGAACATACCGCTGAGCGGGCGGCTCGAATCGCAGGGGCGCTCGGGCACCGTCGTCTCCGAACCCGGCTCGGCGACGGTCTTCCGCGCGGACACCCCGTCGCTCATCACACGGTGGGACGCCGAATGTTCGGTCCTCGGAATCAAGTTCGATCGAGATCATCTCGAACGCGAAGCGGACCGCATTCTCGGTGGTCCGTTGCGGTCGCGCCTCGAACTTCCCGACCGCCTCGATCTGCGGGGGTCGGCGCAGGAATGGCACCGTCTCGTGGCATCGCTGAGCGAGCAGCTCGCCGGGCCGACCCGGGTGCTCACGAATCCTCTCGTGTCGGCCCAGCTCGGCGGTGCGGTCACCACGGCCTTCGTCCTGGCGGTCGCGCCGGCCGACGAAATGTCACCGGCACCCCGCCCGGGCATGGTCCGGCGGGTGTTGAACGCTCTGCAGGAGGATCCGGGTCGTGTCTGGACGGCAGCCGACATGGCGGAGATCGCCGGAACCAGTGTGCGCAGGTTGCAGGAGGCGTTCTCCGAGTACGTGGGCAGCAGTCCGTCCGCGTGTCTGCGCGACATCCGGCTCGATCGCGCCCACGCGGATCTCGCTGCGGGGGGAATCACGGTGGCAGATGTAGCTTTTAGGTGGGGTTTCAGCCATCCGGGGCGTTTCGCCGCTGCCTTCCGGAAACGGTACGGCGTCACCCCCACGGAGATCCTGAGGGGTTGAGCGCATGCGGATACAGATGCACGCGAGCGGGTGACGACCTCATGGTCGTCACCCGCTCGTGGGTCCTCCCCGAACTGCTCAGCCGAACCAGAGGATCGGTGTGGGCCGATCGAACGACAACTCGGGGAAGTCGTCGTCCGCGACCGGCGTCCGCAGTCGCCGCTCGACGTAGTCCAAACCGTTGCTGCGCATGTAGTCGATGCAGGACACCGTGTACCCTACGGGGTCCGTGCGTGTACCGGCGATGGGGCGGAACAGGTTCGGGAATCCGTGGATGGTCAGGGCGCCACGATCGAGCGTGGTGCCCTCTCGGCCGTGCAGTGTGAGCCCGCCGTGTCCGTCGACGACGAACTTCGCTCGGCCGACGACGGTGCCGCCGATGAGGATCTCCCATCGATGTTCGATGTCGTCGTAGCGGACGACGTTCGCGGTGCCGATCTCGTGGACCGCCAACCGCAGTTCGTCGCGCAACCGTGCGGCGACCCGCTGGGAGGCGAAGGAGCGTCCGAGGACCACTGCGTCGAATTCCGGTGCAGGGGGATGGGACACGGAGTTCGAAGCGGTCGTGGTCATCTCGGACGCTCCTTCGCGGTGGGGTGGAGGTTGGGGGCCGCGCGCGGGCGGGCAGGGGGAACGGAGGTCATCCGCCCGCGCGCGGGAGTCGGTTACTTGTAGAACGCGCTGACGTCGGAGTTGCCGATCATGTCGGGCACGGTCCAGCCGTCGAGGTCGTACTCGCTCATGAACTGCTCCGCAAAGCCCTTCATGGAGGCGACGTCACCGCGACCCTCGGCGGCGAAGAGGAGCTCGGCCTTGACGTTCTCGTGATTGCCGGCGTAGTTCCGCTCGTAGAGTTCGTGGCGGCCACCGAACTCGGAGCCGATCGAATCCCACAGTGCCTTCATGACCTTCACGCGATCGACGGCCTGGATGCCGTCCGAACCGCGAACGTACTTGTCGAGGTACGGGCGCACGTCGGGGTTCTTGAAGTCGGCGGCGGAGGAGGGCAGGTAGATCAGGCCCGAGGCGACGTCCTGCTCGATGATCTCCTTGATGCGCGGGTAGCCCTGCATCGCGAACATGCGGTAGGTGAGGCCGTATTCGAGCTTGGGGATGACGGTGCCGTCGATCCACTGCTCGGGGTTGTTGACCATGGCGTCGGAGAGCGACCAGAACAGGTTGCGCCATCCGATGACCTCACCGACGCGGGTCTGTACTCCGCGGAATCCGCCGGCGCCGGTGGCGTCGAGGGCCTTCATGAGCAGACCGGCGATGAAGTCGAGCTTGACCGCGAGTCGCGTGCAGCCCTGCAGGGTGAAGCGCTGGAGGAAGCCGGAACCACCGAGGAAGTTGTTGATCTTGTCGACGTCCCCGTACATGAAGACGTTCTCCCAGGGCACGAGGACCTTGTCGAAGATGAAGATCGCGTCGTTCTCGTCCAGTCGCGAGGACAGCGGATAGTCGAACGGGGAGCCGGCGACGTTGGCGTTCTGCGAGTAGGAGGCGCGCGAGATCAGCTTGATGCCGGGTGCGTCCATCGGCACCGTGCAGATCAACGCGAATTCCTTCTTCTTGATCGGCAGACCGTAGTGGGCGATGAAGTTGTAGTTGGTGATCGCCGAACCGGTGGCGACGACCTTGGCGCCGGAGACGATGAGGCCGGCGTCGGTCTCCTTCTCGACCTTCATGAACACGTCGCCGACCTGGTCCGGCGGCAGCGAGCGGTCGACCGGCGGGTTGATGATCGCGTGGTTCCAGTACAGGACCTTCTCCTGCGACTCGCGGTACCAGCGCTTCGCGTTGTCCTGGAAGGGGGAGTAGAACTCGTCGTTCGCACCGAGGGTGCCGAGGAAGGAGGCCTTGTAGTCGGGGCTGCGGCCCATCCAGCCGTAGGTCATGCGGGCCCAGGCGGCGATGGCGTCGCGGTCGGCGCGCAGGTCGTCGGCGGACTTCGGGGTGCGGAAGAACGGCATGGTCACGCCGCCGTTGCCCGTGTCGGTGGGGGTGGTGAGGGTGTTGACGTGCTCACCGGTGTGGAGGGCGTCGTAGAGGCGCGCCGTCATCCGGATGGAGTTGCGGAAGGCCGGATGGTTGGTGAAGTCCTTGACTCGCTCACCGTGCAGGTAGATCTCGCGGCCGTCGTCGATGGAGGCGATGTACTCGTCGCCGGTCATCGGGCGGGAGGCGAAGTTCTTCTGCTGGTTGGCCGGGTGGTCTGCGGCGACGTTGACCTTGGAGCGGTCGACGGTTTCCGTGGGCCGGGGCTCGGTGGTGGTCATGGAGTTTCTCCTTGTCCGGTGGGGATGAAGAGGGTTCGGGCGGGCTGTGTCTCGGGCGTGGACCGGGTTCAGACGTGAGCCGGGGCGAGTTCGAACGGCACGAAGCGGGTCTGGGAGTCGAACCATCCGCTGTGCGGGTCGTCCAGCGAGCCGTTCCACGCGGTGGACGTGCTCGGGGCGCCGAGATCGTGGAAAGTGCTGCGGTAGAACAGGAGCGGGTCTACCGTTTCGTCGAAGGTGGCGTCGACGATCTCGCCGATGTAGATGATGTGGTCGCCGCCGTCGTATTCGCGCCAGGGCGTGCACGACAGTGTCGCGGCGGTGCCGGCGAGGATCGGAGCGGTGGGGCCCTGCTCCCAGACCGGCTCGGGCGACTGGGGGCGTCCCGCGAAGTGCAGTGCGGTGTCGAGCTGGTTTGCGGCGAGGATGTTGACCGCGAACGGCGCGTCGGACAGGAACCGGCAGGCCTTGGAGGTGCGGGTCAGGGTGACCTGGCACAGGCGGGGCTCGAGCGAGACGGCGGTGAAGGCGGTGACGGTCGCGCCGTGGGGCTCTCCGTCGCTGTTCGCGCAGGTGATGACGGTGACGCCGCTGGCGAACTGTCCGAAGATGTTGCGGAGTGTGCGCTGATCCATGTCTGCGTCCTCCTGTCCGGTGCGGGTTGTGGTGGACTTCGATTCGATGTGACACAGACCATATGGACGTTGTGGAGCTTGTGCGATCCAGTGAGCGCGGTCACTATCCACCTAGCGCGGTGAGTGGGCCGAAGGGCCCTGTTTGCCTGGGACCGTGTTCCGCATCACACTGGATCGCACGCGCTCGAACCACACGGATGCGCAGGTCGGAGCGCCGACGACGAGCTGGAAACGAAGGTGAGGGGCCGATGGCAATGGAGCCGACTCCGGGGCCGGTCGATTGGGAAGAGGTGGAAGAGGTTGTCTCGAATGCCTATTTCGAGCACGAACTGACGCCGCTCGACGACGTCGCGCCCTCGCTCCGGCTCCGCACGCTGCCGCTCGGGCCGATCCGTCTCGCTCGCATCGGCTGGGGAGCGGCCGTGTCGATCCGCAGCGAGCATCCTGGGGCATACGCGGTGAACATTCCGATCGCGGGGCGGATCGCCGCCGGCAACGGGTTGGTGTCGGAGGTCGGGCACGCCACCGTCTTCCGTCCCGACACCGCAGCACCGGAGCAGAAGTGGACGAACGACTGCGAGATCGTGGGGATCAAGCTCGAGCGCGACTATCTGCAGCGCGAGATGTCGCGCATCCTCGCCCGCCCCGACCTGCAGCTTCCGGACCGGGTGGATCTGACGACGCAGGCGGGGCAGAGCTGGATGACACTGTTGCGCTCGGTCGTGGAACAGCTCAAAGCGGACGAATCACTCTGGCGGAATCCGCTCGTCGCGGAGCAGCTGTCGGGCGCTCTGACGACCTCGTTCATCCTCGCGGTCATGCCGGAGGACGCGGATCCGACCGGCGGTGCGCGTCCGCGCATCATCAAGCGTGTCCTCGACCGGTTGCACGAGGATCCCGCCTCGGCGTGGACCACCGCGGAGATGGCCGAGGTGGCCGGTGTCAGTGTGCGGCGCCTGCAGGAGGGCTTCCGCGAGTATCTCGGGGTCTGCCCGCGCGATTACCTGCTCGACCTGCGCCTCGAGCGCATCCACGAGGAACTCGCGGTGGGCGACGAGACGGAACTGTCGGTGACCGATGTGGCTCTGAAGTGGGGCATCACCCATACCGGCCGGTTCGCGGCGGCCTACAAGCGCAAGTACGGGGTGGCGCCCTCGGTCACGCTGCGCGGGTGACCGGGGAGTCGTCAGTTGTGGCGGTAGCCGAGCTCGCTGCTGAGCCTTTCCGCGCAGTTCACGACCCTTTTCGCGGCAAGATCGCGGAACGAATCGAGGGTGTGGCGACCGGTCGACGTCGAGCACGCGAGCACTCCGACGGCGTAGCCGGAGGGGTCGAAGACGGGGGCGGCGATCGTGATGAGCCCTTCCTCGAGCTCGGCGGAGGTGATCGCGTAGCCGCGGTTGCGCACGTGGGCCAGTTCGGCGCGCAGGTCGTCCGGGTTGTCGATCGTCGCGCTCGTGAGCCGTACGAACTCGGTCTCCTCGAGCACGCGGTCGACGAGTTCGCGCGGTGACCAGGCCAGCAGCGCCCGGCCCATCGACGTCGCGTAGGCGGGGACGCGGGTGCCGACGGAGACGTTGATGCTCATGATCCGGCGAACCGGGACGCGTGCGGCGTAGACGACCTCGGTGCCGTCGAGTACGCCGAGGGATGCGGATTCGTTGGTGTGCTCGGCGATCTCGACGAGTTTCGGCAACGCCGAGTCCACGAGAGTGTGGGATTCGGTGTAGTGCCGGCCGATACTGAGCACGCGCGGAGTGAGCGACCACCGCGTACCGTGCGACGTGACGTAGCCGAGTTTCTGCAGGGTGAGCAGGATCCGGCGGACCGCGGGTCGCGACAGATCGGTCTTGGCGGCGAGTTCGGCCAGACTGGGGTTCGGGTCCTTGTCGTCGAAGGCGTGCAATACCGCGAAACCACGTTCGATGCTCTGGATGAAGTCCCGATCGTTACTAGGACCATTACCTAGGTCGATGCTCGGCATCCTGCCTCCTACCTGCGTACTTGTTGATACTGCCCGATCCGGTGTTGACAAGCTGTGTGACACCACGCACAGTATGTGGTGTACGCACTGCGATACACAAGTACGCACAGCGTACAGACCGGTGATCACCGCAGCCCCCGTGTCGCACCGGCCCCACACTTCCCGATAGTTCAGTCCCTCACGAGGAGAGCCCATGACCACCATGGAGAACCCCACCGCCCACGGGTCCGGCAACGCTGCGACCGACAAGTTCAAGTCCGAGCGGGTCACGTCCGACACCTCGGTCGAGCGCGCGTCGGCGATCTACCAGGACGTGATCGGGGCTTTCGCCGACATCATCCAGAAGCACCAGGTCACCTACGACGAGTACCGCGTGCTCAAGCAGTGGCTGATCGACGTGGGTGAGTACGGCGAGTGGCCGCTGTGGCTGGACGTCTTCGTCGAGCACGAGATCGAGAAGGTGCACTACGAGCGCAAGGGCTTCGCCGGCACCAAGGGCTCCATCGAAGGCCCCTACTACGTGCCGAACAGCCCGAAGCTCCCGGCCAAGTGCACGATGCCGATGCGCGAGAAGGACAAGGTTGCTCCTCCGCTGATCTTCAAGGGCCAGGTCACCGACCTCGATGGCAACGGTCTGCCCGGCGCCACCGTCGAACTGTGGCACGCCGACGAGGAGGGCTTCTACTCGCAGTTCGCCCCCGGTATCCCCGAGTGGAACCTGCGCGGCACCGTCGAGGTCGACGCGGACGGCAACTTCGAGATCACCACGCTCAAGCCGGCTCCCTACAAGATCCCGGCCGACGGACCGACCGGCTGGTTCATCCAGTCCTACGGCGGACACCCCTGGCGCCCGGCCCACCTGCACCTCATGGTGAAGGCTCCCGGCAAGCGCGCCATCACCACCCAGCTGTACTTCAAGGGTGGCGAATGGGTCGAGGACGACGTCGCCACGGCGGTCAAGCCCGAGCTCATCCTGGATCCGCAGCCCAACGCCGACGGCATCGAGGAAGTGACCTACAACTTCGTGCTCGACCCCGAAGCGTGATCCGCACCGCGGACGCCGTCCGACCGGCTCCCGAGTGAAGGTCGGATCTGTGTAACGAATGCCGGTGCCCAACTCGGGCACCGGCATTCGTGCTGAATGCAGCAGCAACGTATCCCTTGTCACACCCCGATCCGATTGTGAGCAATTCCGATGTCCGACCCCGATCTGAAGATCGCCTCCGTCACCACGACGATCATCGACGTACCTCTGATCCGACCCCACAAGTTCGCCACCACCACCGCCGAAGCGCAGCCGATCCTGCTCGTCGCGGTGACCACCGAGGGTGGCGTCACCGGTTACGGTGAGGGCGTCGTGCCGGGCGGACCGTGGTGGGGCGGCGAATCGGTCGAGACGATGCAGCAGATCGTCGACCGCTACATCGGGCCGTACATCATCGGGCGCGGGGTCGACGAGATCAGCGGCGTCATGGTCGATATCGAGCGCATCGTCGCCAACGCGCGATTCGCGAAGGCCGCCGTCGACGTCGCGATGCACGACGCGTGGGGACGCGCCCTGGGTGTGCCGGTCGCGTCGCTGCTCGGAGGTGCCTTCCGGACCGGCGTCGACGTACGGTGGGCGCTCGGTGCCGCGCCGCTCGAGGAGATCGTCGAGGAGGTCACCCACAAGCGTGAGCAGCGCCTGAACTACTCCTTCAAGCTCAAGATGGGCGCGCTCGACCCGGCAGTCGACACCGATCGCGTCGTCAAGATCGTCGAGGCGTTCGGCGGCGAGGTCGGATTCAGTATCGACGTCAACGCCCGCTGGGACCGCTTCACCGCGCTGCGCCACGTACCGCAACTCGTCGACGGTGGTGTCGAACTCATCGAACAGCCTACTCCCGCAGATCAACTCGATGTGCTCGCCGAAATCAACCGCCGCGTCTCGGCGCCGGTGATGGCCGACGAGTCCGTGCAGACCCCGCACGACGCGTACGAAGTGGCCAAACTGGGCGCCGCCGACGTCGTCGCGCTCAAGACCACCAAGTGCGGCGGACTGCAGCGCAGCAAGCAGGTCGTCGCCGTCGCGAAGGCGGCCGGTCTCCGGTGCCACGGCGCGACCTCCATCGAAGGTCCCATCGGGACCGCCGCGTCCATCCACTTCGCCTGCGCCGAACCGGGGATCGACTACGGCACCGAACTGTTCGGTCCGCAGCTGTTCGCCGTCGAACTGCTGCAGAAGCCGCTCGACTATTCCGAGGGTCAGGTGCACCTGCCCGAGGGGCCGGGACTCGGCGTCGAACTCGACATGGACGTCGTGAAGAAGTACGCGCGTTCCTGATCCGCGCTCTCGTCAGAACAGAAGAAGGAGAAACATCATGGCACTGTTCCACGTTCGGATGGACGTCGACATCCCCCGCGACCTCGACCCCGATGTGCGCGCCGAGACCATCGCGAAGGAGAAGGCCTACAGCCAGGATCTCCAGCGTCAGGGCAAGTGGCGGGAGATCTGGCGGATCGTCGGCCAGTACAGCAACATCTCGATCTTCGACGTCGAGTCGGCCGACGAACTGCACGAGATCCTGTGGAACCTGCCGCTGTTCCCCTACATGAACATCGAGATCATGCCGCTGACGAAGCACGGCTCCGACATCAAGTGACCCCAGGCGCAGGGGAGTGGCTCATACTCGGGTTATGAGCCTGCCGCTGCGCGACGTCTACGCCGAGCCGACCCTCGCCGACCTGATGCCGTCGGTGCTCTCGTCCGCGGGGGTCGCCGGTGAGACCAACCGACTCGATCTCACCCCCGTCGATCACACCGTCGTCCTGCTCGTCGACGGAATGGGTTGGGAACTGCTGCAGCGCAACGCGAAAGCAGCCCCGTACCTGACGCAGGCACCGGGGAGCCCGATGCGTGCCGGCTTCCCGACGACCACGGCCGTCAGCCTCGCCTCCCTCGGGACGGGGCTCCCGTCCGGTCTCCACGGCATCACCGGCTACCAGTCGTACGTCGACGAGATCGAGGCCCCGGTCAACTGGCTCCGCTGGACCCTCGCCGGAACCGCGATCGACCAGCGCGACGACCTCGTCCCGGAGACCGTGCAACCCCATCCGACGGTGTTCGAACGCGGCCGCGAGGCGGGCCTGAACGTCACCACCGTCGTGCCGAAGGCCTTCGAGGGCAGTGGCCTCACCCGTGCCGTGCTGCGCGGCGGCAACTTCGTCGGGGTCTCCGCCTACGGTGATCTGCTCGCCCAGGTCGTCGCCGCGGTGAGCGCCGGCGATCGCAGCCTCGTCTACTGCTACATCGGCGAGGTCGACACCCTCGGGCACGTCTACGGGCCGGAGTCCGCGGCGTGGCTCGCGCAACTCACGGTGGTCGATCGTTTCGTCGAGCAACTCGCCGGGGCGCTGCCGACCGGCACCCGCCTGCTCGTCACCGCCGATCACGGCATGGTCGACGCCTCGCGTGGCCGCCGCATCGACTTCGACCACACGCCGGGTCTCGGTGAGGACGTCACCGTCATCGCCGGGGAACCGCGGTGCCGCCACATCTACACCGACCACGTCGACCGGGTCCTCGAACGCTGGCGCAACGAACTCGGCGACCACGCGTGGGTCGGCACCCGCGACGACGCGTTCGCGGCGTGCCTGTTCGGATCCGATCCCGATCCGGCGCTGACCAAGCGGATCGGCGACATCGTGGCCGTCGGTCGCGGCGAGTCGACAGTGATCCGCAGCGACGGTGAGCAGGTCATGTCGAACCTGCCCGGGCAGCACGGGGCGTTGACCGACGAGGAACTGCTCGTGCCGCTGCTGCGGATCGGGTGACGCGATCGAGGTCCGGGACCGTCGGGTGTCGGAACTCTCGATGCCCGAACCGCATCGGTCACATAGTGTGTGCACATGCGTACCGATGCGGTGACCTGGCACGACCGCAGCAGTAGGGTCGCGCTGATCCTCCTGTGGGTGGTCCGGATCCTCTTCAAGCCGATTCTGAGTCTCTGGCCGAGCAACGACTTCGGCATCGCCGTGCTCGGCAGGTTGTCGTGGGTGGTCGACAGGATCACGCCCACGCCGCGCGCGGTGCACGTCACACAGACCGAACTCGGCGGAGTGCCCGGCGAGCGGATCATCTCCCCGAAGCCGGTCGACGACCCGCTCGACGACGCCACCATCCTCTACTTCCACGGCGGCGGCTTCATCTTCTGCGGCCCCTCCACCCACCGCCAGTTGTGCGTGCAACTCGCGCTGGACTCCGGCGCCCCGGTGTACTCGATGGACTACCGGCAGGTGCCCGCCGTGCCGATTGCGGGGTCGGTGCAGGACGCGATGAACGCGTACACGGCTCTGCTCGAGGTGGCCGACGACCCGACCCGCATCGTCGTCGGCGGCGACTCGGCCGGCGGTTATCTCGCGGCGAAGGTCGCCGAACTCGCCGCGCGTCGCGGCATCCAGCGACCGGCCGCGGTGATCGGTTACTCGCCGCTGCTCAACCTCGACCTCGACAAGCACGACCCGAAGTACATGGCGAGGGACGCCTACCTGCCCATCAAGGCACTCGGGAAGATCAGTCCGCGCTGGTTCGCCGGCGAGGAGGCGATCGAGGGCGAGAGGAACCCCGTCGACGCCGATCCGGCGCTGTTCCCTCCGATGTTCATGTGCGCCGCCGAATACGAGCTGACCAGGCCGGACGTGGAGATCATGACCGAGCGACTCGCGTCGGCGGGACGCACCGTGGAGACACATCTGTGGCGCGGGCAGATCCACGCGTGGCCGGTCCTGGCCCGCGCGATCCCCGAGGCCATGGAACTGATCGGGCTCAGCACCCGGTTCGCGCGACGCGCGATCGTCGCCGTGGACGACGCCGCCTGAGCGCTCACAGGTTGGTGTCGGGCGGCTCCGGGCTCTCGGGCAGTCCGGCGCCGTGACCGTCCCCGTCGCGCGGCGGACAGTTCCCGCCGACGGCGTAGGACGTCATCGACAGCGATCCGTATTCGACACCGTCGACGAGGGTCGCCGGTTGCTCGCCGGACGCGGCGGCCAGACCCGCGACATACAGCAACGGCAGGAAATGGTCGGGGGTCGGCACCGCGTGCCGGAAATCGGGGTGCTCACCCAGCTCCGCGGCGTCACCGGGACGGTCGCGCAGGACGGCGAAGGCGTCCTCGTCGAACCGATGTGCCCAGTCGAACCCCGCGGCCGGGCGTCGCGGATCCATCGCGCCGAGATTGTGGACGACGTTGCCGCTCGCGACGATCAACACCCCGCGGTCGCGGAGTCCGGCGAGACGGGCCCCGAGTTCGACGTGGTAGTCGAGCGACTTGTAGGCATTGAGACTGAGTTGGACCACCGGGACATCCGCCTCCGGGAAGGCGTGGGTGAGCACCGACCAGGTGCCGTGGTCGATGCCCCACGAGTCGACGTCGGCACCGACCCACGTCGGATGGACGAGATCGGCGATCTCCTCGGCCAGTTCCGGAGCGCCCGGCACCGGATACTCGACGTCGAACAACTCCTGCGGGAACCCGAAGAAGTCGTGGATCGTGCGCGGCGACCGCATCGCGGTCACCGCGGTCGCATTGATGAACCAGTGGGCGGAGATCGCCAGGATCGCGCGGGGCGTCGGCACGGACCGCCCGAACGCCGCCCAGGCCTGCGTGTACCGATTCGACTCGAGCGCGTTGAGTGGACTGCCGTGGCCGACGAACGCGACCGGCATGCGTGACGACACGCCCCCTCCTCCCGGTTGTCGAGCCTCAGTTGTCGAGCCGGGCCTTCAACCAGGCCGTCAGGTCGTCGAGCACGCGATCCTTCTCCGGCTCGTTGAACACCTCGTGGTACAGCCCGTCGTACAACTTCAGCGTCAGGTCCTTCGAACCCGCACGATCGGCGATGAGCTGCGCCCCGGCCGGATCGGCGAGAGCGTCGGCGGTTCCGTGCATGACCAGCAACGGCAACGTCAGGCTCGGAAGGCGCTGTTCGACGCTCTGCTCGTTGAGCACCAGCACCCGCGCGAGCCCGGCGGGCACGAGACCGTGGTGCACGAGCGGATCGGCGTCGTACGCCGCGACCACCGCGGGATCGCGCGAGACCGCCTTGCTGTCGAGCTTCTGCACCGGCACACCCGGCAGGAAACGCCCGATCAGCTTGCCGATCTCCACGACCGGTTTCGGCGTGCCCGACGTGACGATCACCGCCGGCCCCGACAACACGAGCGCGGCGAGCCGGTCCTGATGGTCGAGCGCGTAGGCCAGAGCGATCGCACCGCCCATCGAGTGACCGAGCATGAAGACCGGCAGGCCGGGATGCGCATGGGTCGCCAGGTCGATCAGGCTGTCGAGGTCGTCGGTGAACTCGCGCATCTCCTGGGCGCGCACACGCTTGCCGCCCGACCGTCCGTGACCGCGATGGTCGGGGGAGTACACGACGAGACCGAGATCGGTGAGCCGCGCGACGACGTGGTCGTAGCGACGTGCGTGCTCACCCAGCCCGTGGCTGAGGATCAGCACGCCGGTGGGGGCCTCCGGCGACCACACGTCGTACACGATCGGGATCGCGCCGACGCCGGTGAACGACGATTCGGTGTGCTCCATGAGCGCCTCCTGCGGCCTCGTCGACAGCTGTTCCTCGCATCCTCGCACGAGTACCGGTCCGCGGAGGCACTCCGTGATCGAGGACCGAAATCCGATTGACGGTGGTCGGGCGCTCGGTACCCTGGAGATCATGATCCAGGCGCTCTCCTTCCACTGACGACATCCCCTCCGCGACTCGGGACGTACTCCGAGGTCGCGGTTCGAGCCGTACCCGAATACGGCCGAGTGTCCGGCCGTTCGTCAGCGAGCGCATCCTCCCACCCGTGATCCGGGGACGAGTGCGCCTCCGCACGGAGGAAACCACATGACCATCAGCATCACCCTGCCCCGGCGCTCCCGCGCCCAACTCGGCGCCGTCGACGTCCACCTCGCCCGCGACGGTCATCCCGTCCTGCGCGGCGTCGACCTCGCGGTCACGCCGGGCTCCCGGCTGGGCGTGGTCGGGGAGAACGGCCGCGGTAAATCTACGCTGCTGCACGTCCTCGCCGGCCGCCTCGAACCGGACTCGGGGACCGTGCGCCGGTTCGGCTCGTTCGGCATCGCCGAGCAGGAGATGACCGTCGCGCAGGGGCGCACCGTCGGTGATCTCGTCGACATCGAGCTGGCGCACGTCCGCGCCGCTCTGCGGGCGCTCGACGAGAGCACCGCAGCGCTCGCCGACGAGCGTCCGGGTGCCGCCGACGCGTACGCCGACGCCCTCGAGATCGCCGAGCAACTCGACGCATGGGACGCCGACCGTCGCGTCGACACCGCCCTCGAAGCGCTCGGCGCCGTCACCGACCGTTCGCGGCCGCTGGCGGAGATGTCGGTCGGGCAGCGCTACCGCGTGCGCCTGGCCGCACTGCTCGGCGCCGAACACGATTTCCTGCTGCTCGACGAGCCGACCAACCACCTCGACGCGTCGGGACTCGACTACCTCACCGAACGCCTGCAGCAGACCCGTAGCGGTGTGGTCCTCGTCAGCCACGACCGCGCCCTGCTGACCGACGTCGCCACGTCGATCCTCGACCTGAACCCGAGCCGCGACGGTCGTCCACGCCTGTACGGCGGGGGTTACGCCGGCTTCCGGACGGGACGCGAAGCCGAATACGCCCGTTGGGTGAGCGAATACGCCCGCGAGCAGGCCGAGCGGGCCCGGTTGGAATCGGACCTCGAATCCGCGCAGGATCGGCTCGTCACCGGCTGGCGGCCGGAGAAGGGCACCGGCAAGCACCAGCGTGCCACCCGTGCGCCGGCGCTCGTGCAGTCGGTGCACCGCCGTCAGGAAGCGCTGGACGACCACGCGGTGGCGGTACCGGTACCGCCGCTTCAGTTCTCGATGCCGGCGCTCGGCGCGGAGGCCGACGGGATCGACCCGGACACCCCGTTGGTGCGCATCGAGGACGTCATGGTGCGCGGCCGGCTCGACCGTCCGGTCAGCCTTGCCGTCCTCGCCGGTTCGCGGCTCGTCATCACCGGACCCAACGGCGCCGGCAAGTCGACGCTGCTCGCAGTGCTGGCCGGTGAGGTCGAACCGACGTCGGGGACCCGCGAGAGCGATCCCGTCGTACGGATCGGGCGGCTCGCCCAGGAGTCGCCGGCACCGTCGGCGGCGCGGGTGCAGCAGGTCTACGACGCGCACGTCGGCGAACTGATCGTCGCCGGGCTCGTCCCCGACCAGGGAGCCGTCGATCTCGACGAACTCGGACTGTTCACCGAACGCGACCTCGGCAAGCGGGTCCGTGACCTGTCGATGGGACAGCAACGGCGCCTCGACCTGGCGATGGTGCTCGCCGCGCGACCGCACGTGCTGCTGCTCGACGAGCCCACCAACCACCTGTCGATCACGTTGGTGGACGAACTGACCGACGCCCTGGGGGCGACCGACGCCGCGGTCGCGGTGGCCACCCACGACCGGCAGATGCGACGCGACATCGCCCACTGGCCGCACCTGGCTCTGGGGCTCGCCCCGAAGGAATGCACCCGGAAGGGACCGAAGGCATGAGCGTCCGGGCGCCGCGGAGTTGTTCGCCGCAGGGGCCACTGCATCCACGCGCGAAGTGGTCATCGGAGCGCGGAACTACCCGCTCCGATGACCACTTCGCGCTCCGATTCCCGGCCGTCGGTCAGCTTCGCGATTCTGTCGAGACGGCGGCCGGCACCGGTTCGGCGGCGGCGTCCGTCGAGCGTGCCGGGCGCAGCGCGAACAGCGCCACCGCGGCGAGCACGACCACGCCGGCCACTCCGAAGTAGAGCTGTTCGGGCGTCCATCCCGCATCGAGGAGCACACCGGCCGCGGTCGGTGCGAGGATGGCGCCCGCTCGGCCGATGCCGATGGCGGAACCGACGCCGGTGGCCCGCACCTGCGGTCCGTAGAGGGACGGCGCGAGGGTGTACAGGCCGGCGATGCAACCGTTGATGAGTCCGCCGATCAGGATGCCGAGCGCGAACGCCAGCGTCAGGGTCGAGATCGACATGATGAAGACGGTCATGGCCGCGGCGGCGGCGATCGTGAAAGTGAGCAGTACCGACCGGGTGGTCCAGCGGCTGGCGAACACTCCGAAGAGCACCGAACCGACGGTGCCGCCGAGGGTGAGCATCATGCCCGCCGTGGCGCTCTGGTCCTTCGTGAGACCGGCGGTTTCGAGCAGCGACGGCGTCCACGAGTTGACGAAGTAGAAGCCGAACATGGTGGCGAAGAAGGCCGCCCAGAGCAGGACTGTCGAGCGGGTGTTGCTACCGGAGAACAGATCCGAGATCCGTCCTGCCCGCGGTGCCACCTTGTCGGCGGAACGGGCGAGCGCCGGGACGGGGCTCTGGCCGATGCGTCGCGCGATGGTGTTGATCCGGTCGAGATCGCCTGTGCGTCCCCGGCTGGTGAGGAAGTCCAGGGATTCGGGCAGCAGGACGACGAGGAGGGCGAGTGCCAGGCCGGTGAGGACGGCGCCGGTGACGAAGACTGCACGCCAACCGTATTCGCTCTGCAGACCGACGGCGGCCATACCGCCGATCGTGGCGCCCACGCCGTATCCGGCGGTGTAGATGCTGATGGCCAGACCACGCCAGCGGGCCGACGAGTATTCGCTCGCGATGACGGTGGTGCAGGCGAGGACGCTGCCGATGCCGAGACCGGTGATGACCCGCCAGATGCCGAGTTCCCACGCCGATCCGGCGCTCGCGGACAGCCCCATGCCGGCGGTGGCGAGTGCGACCGACATCAGGATCAGGGGTCGTCGTCCGATCCGGTCGGCCATCGGGGCGAGAGCGAGAGCGCCGACGGCCATGCCGATCAGACCCGCGCTGAGCAGCACGCCGAGTTCCGATCCGCCGAGACCGAAGTCGCTGCCGATGCTCTTGGCGGTGAACGCCAGGGCCATGACGTCGAAGCCGTCGAGGATGTTCAGCACGACGCACAGGGCGACGACCATCCATTGGTAGGGATGCATCGGCGAGGCGTCGATGCGTGCGCGAAGATCCATCGTGTTTCCTCGTGGTGTGAAATGCGCGGTGGTCAGGGAAGGTCGAGCGTGACGACACCCGTCGTCGATCGGGACGACGCCGAATCGCGCACCACACGTGACACGCAGGCACACATCCGACGCGAAGAGCGCTTCTGCTCCTCGCTGAAGAAGACATCGCGGTGGTCGACGCATCCGTCGAGCGAGGCGACGGAGACCTCGCACAGACCGCATTCGCCCTTTCGGCAGTCGAACATCATGTCGACACCGGCACGGCGGAGGGCGTCGAGCATCGATTCGTCGGAGCCGACGGTGGTGGTGACGTCGAGTTCGGGCACGGTGACCGTGAATTCCTCGGCGTCGAACCATCCGCTGTTGCCGAAGGTCTCGTAGCGGAGGTTCGGCATCGGCAGGTCGCGGTCGTGCCACCGGCGGCGCACGGCGTCCATGAGGCGGATCGGTCCGCACATGTACAGCTCGGTGCCGTGATCGACGCCGTCGACGAGTGCGGCGACGTCCAATCCCGTTCCCTCGTCGTCGATGTGGACGTCGAGCCGATCGCCGTGGAGGGCTTCGAGTTCGGGCAGGAAGGCCATCGCGGAGCGGCTGCGACCGACGTACACGAAGCGGTAGTCGGCGCCGAGACGGCGGAGGACTGCTCCCATCGCGCGGACGGCGGTGATGCCGATTCCACCGGCGAGCAGGACGTAGCGCGGTGCGCCGACCCGCAGCAAGAAGTTCTGGAGCGGCTCGGTGATCTCGAGTTCGTCGCCGGGACGCAGCGAGTGCATGTATTCGGATCCGCCGCGCGAGGTGGGGGAGCGGTGGACGCCGAGTGTGAGACGACCGTCCGGGCCACCCGCGGCGAGGGAGTACGAACGCGTGTCGCCCGAGGGGAGACGCACGTCGATGTGGGCGCCGGGTTCGACGCGGTGGGCGGTGTCGGCGGCGAGGGTGATCTCGGCGATCGAATCGGCGGCCCGCTCGACACTCACGACTCGGGCCCGCTGCCAACGGATCTGGTTGTTGCTCATGTCAGTGGGCTCCCTCGGGAACGGCGGGGGCCGAGGTGAGGTTCCGCTCCGCTTCGACCATGCGCTGGATCAGGCGTCGCACCCACATGCCGCCGGCGTCGATGTTGAGGTTGTAGAACTCGTGATCCGGGTTCGCCTCGATGGCCTTCTGCTGCGCGGTGAGCATCGCCTCGTCCTCACCGAACACGCCGTGCACGCCGTCGCGCAGTTGCGTGGTGATGAGCTGGCTCTCCAGGCGGTAGTTGCGCATGAAGGCCCAGAAGTACAGGGCGGTGCTCTCGTCGACGGGCGAGATGGTGTTCATGACGAAACCGTTGACACCCTGGCTGCGGTCGCCTTCGGGGGCGCCGGTGCCGGCCTTGGCCACACCGACGTCGATGCGGATCGTGGAGGGCGCTTGGAACTCGATGATCTGCCAGCGGTCGACCGTGCCCTCGAAGCCGGGGAACTTGTCGCGCATGTTCTTGAGCCAGAACGGCGGTGCGTCGATGTCGTGCATCCAGCGGGTGACCGTGACGGTGCGGTCGTCGTGGGTGACGACGAAGTCGGACTCGCTCAGTTCGTCCTGGCCGATGGACGACGAGTGCACGAACTCCTCGTGGGTGAGGTCCATCAGGTTGTCGAGGACGAGCTGGTAGTTGGCCTGCACGTCGATCGTGCGTCCGTCGCCCGCCCAGTCGGGGGAGTCCATCTGGAACATGTCCGGGATGAGATCGGGATCGGCCTGCGTCGGATCGCCCGGCCAGACCCACACGAAGCGGTGCCGTTCGACGACGGGATAGGACGCCACCATCGCGGACGGATTGATCGTCTGCTGGGCGGGCATGTGTGTGCAGCGACCTGCGGAGTTGTACTGCAGACCGTGGTAGGGGCACTGGATGCCCTCGCTGCCGATGAGCTTGCCCATCGACAGCGGCGCCAGGCGATGCCAGCAGGCGTCGGCGAGGGCGACGGGACGGCCCTCCTCGGTGCGGTAGAGGGCCATCGGCTTGCCGGCGATGGTGCGGGCGAGGATCTCGCGGCGACCCACCTCGTGATCCCAGGCGACGACGTACCAGGCGTCGAGCGGGTAGGCCATGTTCTTCGCGGTCGCCCCGGTGGGGCCGAGATCGGTCATGTCGGATCCTCCGAACACTGAGGGGTGAAATAACTATCTACATAGATAGTTGGTGAGCTGGAGCACACACTATCTATCGATATAGTTATTCGCAAGGGTGGAATACTCGCCCGGGGAAAGGTGGTGGTCCATGAGCCTGCGATACGCGCTGCTCGCATTGCTCACCGCCGAGCCTCTGACCGGCTACGACGCGGCGAAACGGTTCGGCGGGTCGGTCGGGCACGTCTGGCATGCACCCGACTCGCAGATCTATCCCGAACTACGCCGGATGGAGCGCGAAGGTCTCGTCGAGGGCGAACAGGTGCGCTGGGGTCCCAACAGCACCAAGACCCGGTACTCGATCACCGACGAGGGCATCCGGGCCTTCCGCGAGTGGATGTCCACCCCGCTGGACTACGCCCCGGTGCGCGACGCCGCCCACATGCGCGCGGCCTACTTCGAATGGGCCGACCCCGACAGCGCTCGCGAGTGCCTGCAACGGCATATCGACCACTACACCGAACAGATCGCCCAGTGGACCACGGTGCGCGACGCGATCCTCGACCTCAGCAACGCGACCATCGCGCGACGCGTGCAGAAGTATCCGGCCGAGGACCACGAGCGGATCATCGCGTTCAAGGCGTTCGCGTACGACGGTCTCATCGGCCGCGGCGAGGCCGAGATCGCGTGGGCACGTCAGGGCCTCGACCTGCTCGACAAGCTGTCGCCGCGCGACTGAGTCACCCCGGACTGCGCTCCGACGTCCGCGGTCGGATCACGGCGTGCTGTCCGTCGGCGGCACGATCGAATGCGCGAGCGCCTGCATGAGGAACTCGAGTTCGGGATTGGGCGTCGCGTTGCTCCGCACCACCCCGCACACCGGCACCTTCAGCCGGTGGTGGATCTCGCGCATGAACTTCAGCCCCTTGCGGGGCGTGTCGGCGGCGGTGCCGGCGTAGAGCACGGTCCACGCCCTCGGGTTGGTGAGCACCTCGAGAGTCGCGGTGTGGTCGCTCGCGATCGGAGGTCCGAGGCGCACACGGCGGCCGACCTCGACGAAGGCGTCCTCGACCACGCGGTGCAACAGCACCTGGTTGCCGCGCGGCGGCAGCAGCAGCGGGTAGTGGGCGAGATCTCCGAGGTCGACGGTGGAGAACGCCGAGAGTGGGTGCTCGGTCGACGTGACGATGACGAGTTCCTCGATGCCGAGACGGATCGCCTCCAGCCCCGGGCGGTCGACGTCGCCGCGGATCAGTGCGAGATCGGCGTCGCCGGACGCGACGGCGTTGACGCGGTCGGTGAAGTCCTTGATGACGAACTCCACGTCGATCTTGGGATGACGCTCCCGGACGCTGGAGATGGCATCGAGGCTCTGCGACGCGAAGCTCATGTTCGCCGTGATGCGGATGCTCTCCCGCGGTTCGTGGCCCACTTCCAGGGCCTTCGCCTCGAGGCTGAGCACCTCGGCGGCGATCGGCATCAGGCGTCGGCCGGCCGAGGTGAGCTTGACCGAACGGGTGGTGCGGTCGAACAGGGTGGTGCCCAGTTCGTGCTCGAGCTTCGCGATCTGATGGCTGATCGCCGACTGCGAGATGAAGCAGCGCTGGGCAGCACGGGAGAAGCTGCCCTCCTCGCCGACGGCGAAGAAGTAGCGCAGCTGACGGAAATCCATGGCTCCTCCCGGGAACGTGCCATCTGCATTTATGAGCAAAACAGATAACAGTTTTTCGAATATCCCAGGTTAGTGGATAACAAGGGTCCTTCGTACCTACCTTGGGAGTCATACATCAACGGAGATGACAAGCACGTGGAGGTTTACGACAGCATGGACGATGCGGACACAGTGACCCTGGTCGATCGGACAGATGTAGTCATCGTGGGTTCCGGCTTCGGAGCATTGGCCACCGCCAAGAAGCTCGCCAAGGCCGGCACGCCCTTCGTTCTCATCTCGGAGACCACCGAGCATCTTTTCCAGCCTCTGCTCTACCAGGTTGCGACCGGTGTCCTCTCGCCCGGTGAGATCGCCCCCTCCGTGCGCGCGATCCTGGCCGAGTACCCCAACGCCGACGTCCGCCTGGGCCGCGTCGTCGACGTGCTCCCCGAGGAGAACACGGTCGTCTACGAGGCCGGCGGTCAGCGTCTGCGCCTCGGCTACAAGTACCTCGTCGCCGCGACCGGCGCCCGCCAGGCGTACTTCGGACGCGACGAGTTCGCCGACCTGACGTACGCGCTCAAGACGGTCGAGGACGCCGAGAAGCTGCGACGCCAGATCGTGCGGTGCTTCGAGGAAGCACACGTCACCACCGATGCCGAGCGTCGGAAGAATCTGCTCAGCTTCATCGTCGTGGGCGCCGGCCCGACGGGCGTCGAGCTCGCGGGACAGATCAAGGAGCTCGCGCAGCGCTACTTCGCCGAGAACATCGGCAACATCCGTGCCGACGACGTCACCGTCACGCTCGTCGAGGGCGCCGACAAGGTGCTGCCCCCGTTCGGCGGCAAGCTCAGCGAGTACTCCAAGGAGTCGCTCGAGAAGAGCGGCGTCGACGTCGTCCTCGGGACGATGGTCACCGACATCGATGAGCACGGTGCCACGCTCACCACGCCCACGACCGAGGAGACCCGCCGCCTCACCGCGGAGACCATCATCTGGTCGGCCGGCATCCAGGCCAACGACTTCGCCGACGTGCTCGCCGAGCGCACCGGCTGCGAGACGGTCCGCGGCGGACGCCTGCTCGTCGACCCCGACTTCACCGTCGGCCGCAGCGACAACATCTTCGCCATCGGCGACATGGTCACCCTCGACAACCTGCCGGCGCAGTCGCCGTTCGCCATGCAGGGTGGCCGCCACGTCGCGAAGATGATCACCGGCAAGGTCGCGATGGGCACCCCGTTCCAGTACAAGGACAAGGGCAGCATGGCGATCATCAACCGGTTCCGCGCCATCACGCGGGTCGGGAAGATCGAGCTCACCGGCTTCATCGCGTGGGTGCTGTGGCTCGCCGTCCACCTCGTCTACCTGGTGGGCTTCCGCAACCGCTACATCGCGGTGATGTCCTGGTGCGGTTCCTTCCTCGGACACCGTCGCCCGCACTTCTACTACGCGCAGGACACCGTCCCGGTGCCCGCCGCGGAGAAGAAGGAGCCGGCAGCGAAGGACGAGCCGAAGAGCGACAAGGAACCCGTGCGGACGTCCGCATAACTCCAGAACCCCGAAAGGTCCCGACCACCCGGTCGGGGCCTTTCGTCGTTCGCGCGCCGAGCCGGGATCGACGCGGCGTGTTGCGGTAGCGAGCCCCGGGTCACCGCGCGAACTGCCGCGACCGGCGGGTGAAAGTCGGGGTGATTTCCGGGATGTCCTGCGAGCCAGAGACGTTCGAGTGGTGTAGATCGGCCGACCTGCGGCTAGCGTGTGCAGCGCATCCCGAGGAGTGACCCATGAACGATGGCAGCGGCCCCCGCGTCGCGACGACACGTGTCGGCTGCGATGTCGTCACCGTCCGCGACATCGCGTCGAGCATCGACCGGTTCGGCGACCGCTACCTGCAGCGCGTGTTCACCCCGCACGAGCTGGACGTATGCACCGGACCGGGTCGCGCCCAACGCCTCGCGGCGCGCTTCGCCGCGAAGGAGGCCGTCATGAAGGTCCTGCGTCCGCGCGAGCACGCGGTTCCCTGGCGGGCCATCGAGATCCGCCGCGCGGACTGGGGCGGATGCACTGTCGTACTGGCCGGTAACGCGGCCGCCCTGGCGCGAGATGAACAGGTGACCGACATACAGGTCTCGATCTCCCACGAGCCCGAATACGCCATCGCGACGGTCGTGGCGACCCGCGTCGACGAAGCAGAAACTGGAGAACACCCATGACGGAGCAGGTGATCCGCAAGGTCCTCGGTGAGCACGCGAAGCTGTCGGTCGACAGCACTGCGCTCGATCCCGCCGCCGACCTCTACGAGCTCGGCCTGACATCGCACGCCAGCGTGAACGTGATGCTCGCCCTCGAGGACGCCTTCGACGTGGAATTCCCCGACGAACTGCTGCGCAAGAGCACCTTCGCGAGCGTCGGCGCCATCAGGTCGGCGTTGACGGAACTGGGCGTCGCGTGACATCCACGTCCGTGCCCCTGGCTGTCGCGGAGAACACCGGGCTATCACTGCTCGCCCGTGCCGAACTCGTCGGACGCGAGAGCGCCGGCCCCGCGGCCGCCGACGTGGATCGTGAGGGTCGGTTCCCGCACGAGGCCGTCGACGCGCTGCGCGCCCACAAACTGCTGAACTGTGCCGTCCCCGTCGACCAGGGTGGGGAGGGCGCGTCCCTCGGTGAGCTGTGCGCCGTCGCCCGCATCCTCGGCCGGTACTGCGCCTCCACCGCGATGATCTTCGCGATGCACCAGACGCAGATCCTGTCGCTGGTGCATCACTCCACCCCGGGTGTGGCAGCCTTCGTCGCCGAAGCGGTGGCGAACGACTACCTGATCGCTTCGGCGACCACCGAACTCGGCACCGGCGGCGACGTGCGCAGCAGTGTCTGCGCCGTCGCCCGCGACGGCGACACCGTCACGCTGACGAAGAACGCACCGGTCATCTCGTACGGCGAGTACGCCGACGCGATCCTGGTGACCGCGCGTCGCACCGCCGACAGCCCGCCCAGCGACCAGGTGCTGGTCGTGTGCCGACGCGACGACGTGACCCTCGAGCCCACCGGGAACTGGGACACCCTCGGACTGCGCGGCACCTGCAGCCCCGGCTTCGTCCTCACCGCCACGACGTCCGCCGATCTCGTCGTCGGCACGGCCTACGCCGAGATCTCGTCGCGCACCATGCTTCCCGTCTCGCACAGTGTGTGGTCGGCGGTATGGCTCGGAATCGCCGACGCGGCGATGGAGAAGGCCCGCTCGTTCGTGCGCTCGGCGGCCCGCCGCAGCCCGGGCGTCACGCCGCCCGGTGCGCTGCGACTCGCCGAAGCAGCCGCCGTGCACCAGCAGTTCTCCGATCTCGTCGCTGCGTCGGCCGCCCGGTTCGACGCGGCCGCGTCGGCGCAGGAGGAATCGATGTCGGGCATGGGTTTCTCGCTCGCCATGAACAACCTCAAGGTCACCGCGTCCACGCTCGTCGTGGATCTGGTGAACCGCGCGATGCTCATCTGCGGGATCGCCGGATACCGCGAGGATTCGCAGTACTCGCTCGGCCGTCACCTGCGCGACGCGCACGGTGCCGCCGTGATGGTCAACAACGACCGCATCATGAACAACTCGGCCCAGTTGTCGATCGCCTACCGGGGGACGCTGTGACAAGTACAGCCACTACCAGCACCGCAACCGACGAGCTGTCCGAGCTCGAGCGCGCCCGCCTCGACTTCCAGCAGCAGTTGCTCGAGGCCGAACTGCTCGTGGAGACCGGTGTTCCGGGACTCTACGGACGGTCGGGTGTCTTCGAGGACATCGTCGATGGCATCGACCGCGTGGTGGTTGCGGCGGGTCCGGGCCGGGCGGCGACGCGCCTGCGCTTCCCTCCGGTCTTCCCGCGGACGAGCTTCGAGCGCACCGATTACATCGCCTCGTTCCCGCACCTGACGGGAGCGGTGAACACCTTCGCGGGCAGCAACGCCGAGCACGCCGAACTGCTCGCCGCGCGGTCGCGGGGCGAGGCGTGGGATCCGTGGCTCGAACCCGCCGACACCGTGCTCGTCTCCGCCGCATGCCATCCCGCCTACTCGCGGTACACCGGTACGCTGCGCGAGGGCGGTGAACTGCTCGACGTCCTCGGTTACTGCTTCCGGCACGAGCCGGCCGTCGACCCCGCTCGCATGCAGGCCTTCCGGATGCACGAGTTCGTGCGCATCGGTACCGAGAACGACGCTGCGCAGCATCGTGATTCCTGGGTGGAGCGAGGACTCGAGGTGCTCGACTCGTTGAGTCTCGACGCGACCGCTGTGCCTGCCAACGACCCGTTCTTCGGGCGGGCCGGGCGCATGCTGGCCGTCAACCAGCGCACCGAGAACCTCAAGACCGAGCTGACGGTCCGGCTCTACGGCGACCTCGACGACGGCACCGCCGTGGTCTCGTGCAACTGCCACCGTGAGCACTTCGGCGAGACCTTCGAGATCCACACTGCCGACGGCGAAGTCGCGCACAGCGCGTGCGTAGGATTCGGAATGGAGCGGATCGCCCTGGCGCTGTTGCGGACCCACGGACTCGACGTCGACCGCTGGCCCGCTCCGGTACGCGACAGGCTGTTCCCGTGAGCGATCGGCTCATCGACGTCCGCGTCGACGGGTACTCGCCGCACTTCGTGCACGCTGCCGACCGGATCTGGACCGAGACCAACTGCTACGTCGACCTGTGGGTCGAGGTGCTGCATTCGCTCGGCCACGATCCGGTCCCCGCTGCCGCGTGCGCGTTCTCGGCCCGGTTCGACGGCGCCCAATGGACCTTCCTCAAGTTCCGCCCCGAGGATCTGTTGGCGCTGTACGGGATCGACGTCGCGGAGATGAACGTCTGGCGCCGCCCCGTGGATCACCTCGAGGACAACGCCGCCGCCGGACTGCTGTCGACGATCGAAGTGGACGCCTTCTGGTTGCCCGACACCGAGGGCACCGGATACCGGGAGAGTCGTTCGAAGACGACGATCGTGCCCAATCTCATCGACCGCGACACCGGGACGCTCGAGTACTTCCACAACAGCGGCTATCACGTTCTCACCGGTGAGGACTTCCGCGGAGTCTTCGGCCTCGACGAGCCGGTGCCCACCTGGCCTCCCTATCTCGAACAGGTGCGCCTCGACGCGGCACAACCGCAGTGCGACGCCTTCGACACCGTGGTGCTCCGGCACCTGCGCATGCGCGCCGGCTCGAATCCGGTGCGCGAGCTCGGCAAGCGGGTGCTCGCCGACATCGACCCGATCCGCACCGGAGGGATGGACGTCTTCCATCCGTGGACGTTCGGGGTGCTCCGTCAGTGCGGTGCCACCGCCGAACTCGCCGCGGACGTCAGCGTCTACATGGACGGTCGCGGATATCCCGGTGCGGCTGCCGCAGTCGACGGATTCCGCGCGGTCGCCGAGGGCGCGAAGAGCGTGCAGTTCCGGATGGCGCGTGCGGCACGCGGCCGCAGCGTCGACCCCGGCGACCAGCTGACGGCGATGGCCGATGCCTGGGAGGACGCCATGGCGACCGTCGTCCGCGCCGCCGGGGTGCGGTGACGGGATCCGACACACATGGATCTCCTGCACGATGCGCGATGGCGTTGTCTCCGTGTCGCTCCCGGGACGGTCGAGCACCCCGGTGACCTTCCGGCGGACGGTCCCTGGCTGCCGGTCCGTATACCCGGGACGGCGGCAGGCGCGATCCGGGAATCCGAGGGAGCCGCGGCGGCCAGGGTGTCGTCTCCCGACAGCGACGACTGGTGGTTCGTCACCGACGTCGAGGTGTCCGGCGACGGACCGTGGCGTCTGACCTTCGACGGGCTCGCGACACTCGCGGACGTGTGGGTCGACGGCACACGCGTCGCGACGTCGGAATCGATGTTCGTGCCGCTGACCGTCGCCCTCGACGACCTGCCGTCGACGACGCGGATCGCGGTCCGGTGCGCCTCGCTCGACGCTGCTCTCCGCAAGCGTCGGCCACGCGGACGGTGGCGTTCGTCGCTCGTGTCGGCTCAGGGATTGCGGTGGTTCCGCACCACCATGCTCGGGCGAGCCCCGGTGTACGCGGGGGCTCCGGCGCCGGTCGGTCCGTGGCGTCCCGTGCGTCTCGTCGACTCCGGTGAACCCGTTGTGCTGGAACGTGGGATACGGACAGCTCTGCGCGGATCCGACGGGATCGTCGACGTCGATCTCGTGCTGGCCGGCATCGCCGTCCCCGAGGTGACTGTGGAGATCGGAGGGGCGACGACGCACGTCCGACCCGAATACGGGCCCGACGGAACAGCACGCGTGCACATGCAGGTGACGCTCCCCGAGGTGGAACGGTGGTGGCCGCACACCTACGGCGCCCCCCACCTGTACGCCGCACATCTGATTCTGGGCGGGCAACGGATCACACTGGGGAACATCGGATTCCGGTCGGTCGAGCGCTCATCGGGCGACGGGTTCGGCTTACGGATCAACGACGTCGACGTCTTCTGCCGCGGCCTGGTGTGGACACCGACCGATCCGATCTCGCTGAACGACCCGGTCGCAACCCGGCGCATCCTCGAACGCTGCGTGTCGGCGGGCGTGGACACGATCCGCATCCCCGGCACGATGGTCTACGAGGACGACGAGTTCTACTCGGCGTGTGCGGAACTGGGCATCATGGTGTGGCAGGACGTCATGCTCGCCACCACCGACCCGCCCGACGACCCGCACTTCCGCTCGCTGCTCGAGGACGAGGTCCGTGCGCTGGCGCGCCGATGGGCCGGGAACCCGGCACCCGTGGTGATGTGTGGGGGCAGCGAGACCGAGCAGCAACCGGCCATGCTCGGACTGGCGGAGGCATCCATCCCGGCGATCGACGACTGGTTGCCCGCGATCGTCGCCCGCGAGCTATCGGGCACGGTGTGGGTGTCGTCGTCACCATCCTCGCCCCCGCGCAGCGACGTACTGCCGATCGCGGTGGGTTCGGGCGTGGCGCACTACTTCGGTGTCGGGGGTTACCGCCGTCCCCTCAGCGATGTGCGTGCCGCCGGCGTGCGCTTCGCCGCCGAATGCCTCGCGTTCTCGATTCCACCTTCCGACACGGCGATCGAGGCCGAGTTCGGCAGCGTGAATGTCGCGGGTCACCATCCACGATGGAAGGCGGCTGTGCCGCGCGACAACGGGGCGTCGTGGGACTTCGAGGACGTGCGAGACCACTATGTGCGCACGATCTTCGGGGTCGACCCCGCCGAGGTGCGGTGGGTGGACCCCACGCGATATCTCGCGCTCGGACGGGCAGCGATCTGCGAAGCGTTCACCGAGGTGCTGCAGTACTGGCGACGATCCGGATCAGGATGTCGCGGTGCCCTGATCCTGTCCGCCCGCGACCTGCAGCCGGGTGCCGGGTGGGGCGTGCTCGACGCCGACGGGAACCCGAAGGCGCCGTGGTGGGTCCTGGCACGGGTGTTCGCCCGCGTCACCGTGCTCCTCACCGACGACGGGCTCGACGGCCTGCGCGTGGACGCGATCAACGACACCGCCGAGATCCTCGACGTCACGCTGCAGTTGCAGGCCCATACGCCCTCCGGTGCGGTACCGGTGGACGTGTCGGTGCCGCTGCGTCTCGAACCGCACGAGACCCGGGTGTTCTCGTGGGCCGCGGTGACGGGCGGTTTCACCGATGTCAATTTTGCGTATCGATTCGGGCCGCGCGCTTTCGACACGGCGACCGCCCGACTGGTCGACCACACCGGTGCAGTGTTGGCGGAGTCGGTGCATCTCGTGGGTGGTCCGGCACGGCCCGTCGAGCACGGGATCGGTCTCGCGGCGACCGCTCGACCCGTCCCGGACGGGTGGAGTGTGGAGGTGCGGACCGAGGGTGCGGCACAGTACGTGCATCTCGACATCACCGGCGGTGACCTGCAGGATTCCTGGTTCCACCTGCCGCCCGGAGGTTCTCGCACGATCGCCGTGCGGGCCTGCGCTCCGGCCGCGACCTTGAGCGGCCGGGTGGGGGCATCGAACTCGGCCACGAGTGTGCCGATCCGGGCGCTTCCGACCTCCGAGGGCAACGAGGTCGACGGGTAACCTTCCGGGGCTGTAGGCGGGGGCGGTGTGCGGCGCGCCGAAATCGACAGGTGCATATCGGGCATCGACGGGGTATATGTATCTCCCAAGGGGTCGCTCACCCGATTTGCACCTTCTGCACGGTGCCGGTGGCCACCTCTCCCCGCCTTCCGAGAGGAGATCGACATGGCGATCCGCTCCACGTCACAGATGGGTGCTTCGCGCACCGCTTCGTCCACTCGCCGTCCTGCCCGGGTCGAGCAGGACGGACCGTCCTTCACCGAGGTCATCCACTCGCAGCTGTTCTCGAACTACCAGGTGCCTCGCGGCGAGGTGCAGCGCAGCGCCTGATCGGGACCACCTCAGGCGCGGCATCGTGCCTGCCGGGGTGCCCCCGCGCGGCGTTTAGGACACCAGCGCGTGCGGCACACTGTCGGCATGAGTGAAGCCACGACGAGTCAGAGCACCCGCATCGTTCTCGCATCGCGCCCGGAGGGGGCGCCCACCGCCGACAACTTCCGTTTCGAGACGGTGGATCTGCCCGAGGTCGGCGACGGCCAGATCCTCCTGCGCGTCGTCTATCTGTCCCTCGACCCGTACATGCGCGGTCGGATGAGCACAGCGAAGTCGTATGCCGCGCACGTCGAACTCGGGGACGTGATGGTCGCCGGAACGGTGGGCCAGGTCGTCGAATCGCGGTACGACGGCCTCGAGCCGGGCGACTACGTGCTGGCCGGAGCCGGCTGGCAGTCGCACGCCGTCCTCGACGGCTCCACCGTTCGCAAGCTCGATCCGCAGGCCGCACCGATCTCCACCGCTGTGGGAGTCCTCGGAATGCCCGGCTTCACAGCTTATTCCGGACTCCTGAAGATCGGGCAGCCGAAGAAGGGTGAGACCGTCGTCGTCGCTGCCGCCACCGGGCCCGTGGGATCGGCGGTCGGGCAGATCGCGAAGCTGAAGGGCGCCCGCGCGGTCGGTATCGCCGGCGGCCCGGAGAAGTGCCGCGCACTGATCGAGGAGTTCGGTTTCGACGCGGCGATCGACCACCGCGACCCGAACTTCGCCGACAAGCTGGCGGAGGCGGTGCCCGACGGTATCGACGTGTACTTCGAGAACGTCGGCGGCCCCGTCCAGGAAGCGGTGTGGCCGCTGCTCAACACCTATGCGCGAATCCCGGTGTGCGGTCTGGTCGCGCAGTACAACGGTGCGGACCTCAACCGCAAGGACCGCCTTCCGGGACTGTTCAACTCGATCCTCACCAAGAGCCTCACGATCCGCGGCTTCATCCAGAGCGAGTTCGTGAAGGAGATGTACGGCGACTTCCTGCGTGAGGCCTCGGCATGGGTCCGTGACGGAAAGCTCAGGTATCGCGAGGACATCGTCGACGGACTCGAGAACGCCCCGGAGGCGTTCATCGGCATGCTCGAAGGAAAGAACTTCGGGAAGATGCTCGTGCGGGTCGCGCCGGAGTAACGGGCACCAGGTCCGCCCTCCGGCGCCGGCCGCGTCAGCGTCGGGGGGTTCCGGTGGACCACAGGGCCCACAGGATGAGCACGGGCTGGAAGAACAAGCGGATCAGGCGCTTACGGTCGGTGTCGAGACCGAAGGCGCTGCGCTTGCCGAGATACTGGGCGATGTTGCCCGGGAAGACGGCCGCGAAGAACAGTGCGGCCAGGCGGCCGACACGGACGCGGTCGCGGTTCGCCACGGCGAGTCCGGCGCCGAGCATGATCTCGACACCGCCGGACGCCATGACCACGCCGTCCTTGTCCATCGGCACCCAGTCGGGCACCTGGGCCTGGAAGTCCTTGCGGGCCCAGAAGAGATGGCTCAGTCCGGCGAAGACGAGTGAGGCGGCCAGCAGATAACGCGCGAGGGTCCGGGCTCGTGTCGTGGGCGGAGCAGGGGCTTCGGTCGGGGGAGTTATCTGAACTTCGCTCATGATCACGAGCGTACGGACTGTACGGTGCTCGCGACGGGGATCGCGTCGCGAGCACCGTAGGTCACATCAGGCGATGCGCTCGAACACAGCGGCAAGGCCCTGGCCGCCGCCGATGCACATCGTCTCGAGTCCGTAGCGACCCTCACGGCGGTCGAGTTCGCGCAGCAGGGTGGCGAGGATGCGTCCGCCGGTCGCGCCGACCGGGTGTCCGAGGGAGATGCCGGAGCCGTTGGGATTGAGGCGCGAGTCGTCGGCCTCGATGCCCCACGAGCGGGTGACCGCGAGAGCCTGGGCGGCGAACGCCTCGTTGAGTTCGATGACGTCCATGTCGGCGAGCGTCAGTCCGAGGCGGCCGAGCGACTTCTCGCTGGCGGGCACCGGGCCGATGCCCATGGTGCGCGGCGGCACACCGGCCACCGCCCAGCTTGCGAGGCGGGCCAGCGGACGCAGACCCAGCGCGGCGGCCTTCTCTGCGGTGGTGACGATCGCGAGGGCGGCACCGTCGTTCTGGCCGCTGGCGTTGCCGGCGGTGACGGTGGACTCGGGATCGATCTTGCCGCGGATCGGGCGCAGCTTGGCGAGGGTCTCCATCGAGGTGTCGGCGCGGGGGTGCTCGTCGGTGTCGACGACGAGCGGATCGCCCTTGCGCTGCGGCACGCTCACGGGCACGATCTCCTGCGCGAACACCCCGTTCTTCTGTGCGGCGACGGCCCGCTGGTGCGACTGCACGGCCAGGGCGTCCTGGTCCTCACGGCTGATGGAGAACTCGGCGCGCAGGTTCTCGGCGGTCTCGATCATGCCGCCGGGCACGAGGAAGTCGCGTCCGCCGGCGGTGACGCGGGCGCGGGCCAGGCGATCGGACAGAGCGACGGCTTCGCCCTTGACGCCCCAGCGCATGCCGGTGGCGTAGAACTCGGCCTGGCTCATCGATTCGGCGCCGCCGGCGAGGATCAGGTCGCTCGCGCCGGTCTGCACCTGCATGACGGCCTGCACGATCGCCTGCAGACCCGAGCCGCAGCGACGGTCGACCTGCAGGCCCGGAACGTCCACGCCGAGACCGGCGTTGAGGGCGGCGACGCGGCCGAGGGCAGGAGCCTCACCGTTGGGGGAGGCCTGGCCGAGGAAGACGTCGTCGATGTCGGAACCGGTGATACCGGTGCGGGCGACGAGTTCGCGGATGACGGTGGCCGCGAGATCCTCGGGGGCGATGTCCTTCAGGACGCCGCCGAACCTGCCCACCGGGGTGCGCAGGGGTTCGCAGATCACTACGTCGGTCATGATGTACCTCGATCGGGATTGTTCACTGGTGGGTCTGGGTGCGGGCGAGATCCGTGGAGATCGCTCCGGCGGTGGCGAGCAACGCCGGGACGAGCTCGTCGTGCACGGTCTCCATCCGATAGCGGGCCGCGTGGGTCGACAGGTTCACCGACGCCACAACGGTTCCCGACGCATCGCGGATGGGCGCGGCGAGCGAGCGCAGGCCCTCCTCGAGTTCCTGGTCGACGATGCAGTATCCGTTGCGTCGCACCGTGGCGATCTCGGCGCGCAGTTCCTCGGCGGTGGTGACGGTGTTGCCGGTGATGGGAGCGAACTCGGCGCGCGCGAGGTAGGCGTCGAGTTCGTCGTCGTTCAATCCGGCGAGCAGTACCCGTCCCATGGAGGTCGCGTAGGCGGGGAAGCGGGTGCCGAGGGTGATGGTGACGGTCATGATGCGGCTGACCGGAACTCGCGCGACGTAGACGACGTCGGTGCCGTCGAGCACCGACACCGAGGTCGATTCCTTGACCTTCTCGGCGAGCGCCTCGAGATGGGGTCGCGCGACCTCCGGCAGTGTCAGCGCCGACAGGTAGCTGTAGCCGAGTTCGAGCACCCGTGGGGTGAGCCAGAACTGGGATCCGTCGGTGCGGACGTAGCCGAGTTCGATGAGCGTCAACAGGAATCGGCGGGCGGTGGCGCGGGTGAGGCCGGTCGCGCGGGCGACGTCGGAGAG
This sequence comes from Rhodococcus rhodochrous, assembly GCF_900187265.1. Lineage (NCBI taxonomy): Bacteria > Bacillati > Actinomycetota > Actinomycetes > Mycobacteriales > Nocardiaceae > Rhodococcus > Rhodococcus rhodochrous. The sequence continues at coordinate 4,961,381 of NZ_LT906450.1, read as the reverse complement.
CGACTGCCGCTGGGCGTGCGCACCGAAGGCTTTGATGACCGACAGGCCACGCGCCAGCGACTGCACGTAATCGGGTGACGCTCCGGGGTTCTCGCGAGTGACCTCGGGGGCGGTGACGTCGGACGTGCTCACGATCCCGCACCTCCCTCGGTGTCGGCGAGTGCCTGCTTGCCGAGCGCGAACGCCCGGTTGCTGTTGGGGACACCCGCGTAGACCGCGGTGTGCAGGAAGACCTCGACGAGGTCGTCGGGATCGATCCCGGCGCGCAGGGCGGCGCGGATGTGCATGTCGAGTTCGTGCTCGTTGCCGACCGCGGTGAGGATCGCGAGGGTCAGCAGCCGGCGGGTGCGGTGGTCCAGACCCGGGCGTGCCCAGATGTCGCCCCACGCGGTGCGGGTGATGAAATCCTGGAAGGGCCGGGTGAATTCGGTGGCCGACTCGATGGACCGGTCGACGTGTGCGTCGCCGAGGACGGAACGGCGCACCCGTAGGCCCTCTTCGAACGCCGCGGTGCGGTGTGCGGCGGACGGCGTGGCGCGCGACGAGATGTGTTCGCGGATCAGCTTCGTGACCCGTCCCGCCTGCTCCACGTTGGCGAGGTGTGCGCCGGGGGAGAGGACGTGGAAGACCGAGTCGGCGATCCCGTCGGCGAGCTGTTGCATCGTCGACGGCGGCGTGGCCGGATCCTGCTCACCGGCGATCACCAGCGTGGGCGCGACGATCCGGGCCAGGTCGGGTCGGCCGTCCCAGGTCGCCAGTGCCTCGCAGCACGCGGCGTACCCCTCGTCGGTGGTGCCCTTCACCATCTCGACGTGGCGGGCGACGAGTTTCGGATCGTGTTCGGCCAGTTCGGGAGTGAACCACCGCGAGACGATCGAATCGGCGATCGAGGCCAGGCCGTCGTTGCGGACGGATGCCGCCCGGTCGTACCAGGGCTGGGCGGGCTGGAAGGCCGGCGAGGTGCACAGCAGCGTCAGCGTGTGCACGCGCTCGGGGTGGTGCGCCGCGAGCCATTGGCCGACGGCACCGCCGAGCGACAGGCCGACGTAGTGCACGGCGTCGAGTTCGAGCGAGTCGAGCAGTGCGACGACGTCGCCGGCGAGTTCCTCGATCGTGTAGGGCCCGGACGGTGCGGGCGATGCGCCGTGCCCGCGATGGTCGGCCGCGACGATGTTCCAGTCGGTCGCCAGGGCGTGGATCTGCGGTGTCCACATCGACAGGTCCGAACCGAGCGAACCGAGGAACAGGACGGTCGGCTTCGTGGGGTCGCCGTACTGTTCGTAGTTGAGCGTGACGGTCATCGGGCATCTCCTGTGGTTCGGTTCGTGCTGTCGTGACGGGCGAGAACGCGGTCGACGATGTCGGTGGCATGGCCGAGATAGCGCGTGGGATCGAGAAGTTCGCGCACGTCCTGCGGGTCGAGATGTGCGGTGATGGCGGGATCCTCGTCGAGCGACCTGCCGGCGACCGCCGCATCGGTGACGATCGAGCGTGCGTCGTCGGTGTGTTCGGCGAGTGCGGCCGTGACCTTCTCGGCCAGGATCGCTCCGCCGGTGAGGGCGAGATTGCGGTCGAGCGCGTCGGCATGGACGTGCAGGCCGTTCAGGCTCGTCGAGAGCTGGTGCGCGGCACCGCCGGTGAGGCGCAGGATGTCGGCGAGCGTCTCCCATTCGGCGTGCCAGGCGCCGGCGGCGCGCTGGAACTCGTGGTCGGTCGACGACAGGATTGTCGAGACGAGACCGGGAACGCGCCGGGCGGCGGCACGCGCGGTGATCGCCGCGACGGGATTGCGCTTGTGCGGCATGGCCGACGACCCGCCGGGCGCATCCTCGCTCACCTCACCGAACTCGGTACTCGCCATGAGTACGACGTCGGTGGCGGGCTTCGCGACCGCTCCCGCGGCGACACCGAGTGTGCTCGCGAGTGTCGTGATCGGGGTGCGGGCGGTGTGCCACGGGGCGACGGGACGCGCGAGTCCGAGCAGGTCGGCGACGGTGTCGGCGAATGCGAAGCCGTCGGGATGGACGGCGGCGAGCGTGCCGGCGGCTCCGCCGTACTGGGCGGGCAGGGCGCTCAGGATACGGTCGAGTTCGGTGGCGGCGTCGTCCAGGGACAGGAGCCAGCCGGCCGCGAGTGCGCCGAAGGTGGTGGGCAGCGCCTGCTGGCCGAGCGTGCGCGCGACCATCGGTGTCTCGCGATGGGTGGCGGCGAGACGCGCTGCGCCGTCGGCTGCGGAGCGCAGGTTCGCCAGGGCGATCCCTCCTGCGCGGCGGGCGAGCAGCATCAGCGCGGTGTCGAGCACGTCCTGGCTGGTCGCGCCGACGTGCACGGCGCGCGCGGGAGCGTCGGCGCGCTCGCGCAGCAGGGAGACCAGGGGGATGACGCCGTTGCCGCCCGCCGCGGACCGTCGACCGAGGTCGGCGGGATCGAGCTCCTCGGCGAGGGAAGTCGCGGCTGTCGCGACGGCGTCGGCGTGGGTGTTCTCGACGCGGCCGAGTGCGGCGGCTGCGCGGGTCAGCGCGACCTCCACGTCGAGCAGGGCACCGATCCACGCGCGATCCGACAGGGCGACGCCGAGTTCGTCCGCGCCGAAGACGGGATCGAACAGCGGGCCCCGATGTCCGGCGTCGGGGGATGAGGGAGACACGGACCTCCGATCCGAAACGTTCGCTATGTGGACGGATGGACGCTATGCGAACAGGCTAGTGCGGCCGTTCTGCGCTCGCAACGATCCTCGCGGATTTGTTCGCATTGCGGACGGGAGTTCACATGACGTACACCTGAGGGTATCGTGGCACACATGGACAAAGTCGTTGCCTCCGCCGCCGAGGCCGTAGCCGACATCCCCGACGGCGTCACGATCGCCGTCGGAGGGTTCGGCCTGGTCGGCATCCCCGAGATCCTCATCAACGCGTTGCTCGAACAGGGCGCCACCGACATCGAGACCGTCAGCAACAACTGCGGTACCGACGGCTTCGGGCTCGGTCTGCTGCTCGAGAAGGGCCGCATCCGCCGCACCATCTCGTCGTACGTCGGCTCCAACAAGGAGTTCGCGCGCCAGTACCTCGCCGGTGAACTCGAAGTCGAGCTCACCCCGCAGGGCACGCTCGCCGAGCGCCTGCGCGCCGGTGGCGCGGGCATCCCCGCCTTCTTCACCCCGGCCGGCGTCGGCACGGCCGTCGAGGAGGGTGGACTCCCGCTGCGCTACGACGGTCACGGCGGCATCGCCCTCGCGTCGCAGCCGAAGGAGACCCGGGAGTTCGACGGCGAGACCTACGTGCTCGAACGCGGCATCGTCGCCGACTATGCGCTCGTGCACGCCTGGAAGGGCGACCGCCACGGCAACCTCGTCTACCGCGCGAGCGCTCGCAACTTCAACCCGCCGGCCGCCGCCTCGGGTCGCATCACGATCGCGCAGGTCGAGCACCTCGTCGAACCCGGCGAACTCGACCCCAACGAAATCCACACGCCCGGCATCCACGTGCAGCGTGTCGTACACGTCGGCCCCGTCGAGGTCGGCATCGAGAACCGGACGGTGCGCTCATGACACAGGCAACGAAGAAGGGGCTGACCCGCGAGGAGATGGCGGCACGCGTCGCCAAGGAACTCGAGGACGGCCAGTACGTCAACCTCGGAATCGGCATGCCCACCCTCGTGCCGAACTACCTCGAGCCCGGCGTCGAGGTCATCCTGCACTCCGAGAACGGTGTGCTCGGCGTCGGCCCGTACCCGACCGAGGACGAACTCGACCCCGAGCTCATCAACGCCGGCAAGGAAACTATCACCGCGATCCCCGGTGCGTCGTACTTCGACTCGGCGCAGTCGTTCGGCATGATCCGCGGCGGCCAGATCGACGTCGCCGTGCTCGGCGCGATGCAGGTCTCCGCCAAGGGCGACATCGCCAACTGGATGGTGCCCGGCGCGATGGTCAAGGGTATGGGCGGCGCGATGGACCTCGTCCACGGCGCCAAGCGCGTCATCGTGATGATGGATCACGTCACCAAGAAGGGTGATCCGAAGATCCTCGAGGAGTGCGCGCTGCCGCTCACCGGTCGTGGATGCGTGCAGCGCATCATCACCGACCTCGCGGTCATCGACGTCACCGACGAGGGTCTGAAGCTCGTCGAGACGGCACCCGGTGTGACCACCGAGGACGTCGTCGCTGCGACGGCGGCGAAGCTGATCGTCTGATCATCGGACAATGACGGGCCGGGCACGAGGGAATCTCGTGCCCGGCCCTCTCAGTCGTAGTCGTCATTGTCGGCCGTGAGCTCCGGGGCGTCGGGGTCCGGTTCGTCCCCGCCCACCTCCGGGATCAGTTCGTAGCGGTGCCCGAACGACTCGGCGAGCGCCTGCAGGATCGCCACCACCGGCACGGACACCAGCGCCCCCACCGGGCCGAACAGGGTGGCGCCGACGATCACCGAACCGAACGCCACCGCCGGGTGGATCGACACCGTGCGGGCCGTGATGCGCGGGTGCAGCACATAGTTCTCGATCTGCTGGTAGACCGTGCCGAAGGCGATCACCCACACGCCGTCGAGCGGTTGCTGCACCGCGGCGATGAGCGCGGGGAGCCCGATCGCGAGATAGGTGCCGAGAGTGGGGATGAACTGCGAGACCACCCCGGTCCAGATCGCGAGGGGCAGCCAGTACGGAACCCCGATGATGAGGAAGAAGATTCCGGTGAAGATCGACGCCGCGGCGGCGAGGATCAACCGGGAGACGACATAGCCGCCGGCCTTCTCCACCGAGGTCTCCCACACGTTCGCGATCAGCTGCTGCTGCCGGGCCGGGAACCAGCTCGCGATCGTCCGGCGCATCTTCGGCCCCTCGGCCGACATGTAGAAGACGAACAGCAGCATCGTCAGGATCTGGAACAGGGCACCGACCAGAGTGCTGAGGACGCCGAGGACACCGGGCGTGAAACGTTGCGCGAGATCGCGAACGGTATCGGGTGTGATCTTGAACAGCTCGTCCCCGGTCTTGAAGTTGGTGTCGAAGGTGCGGTTCGCCCAATCGGTGATGCGCGTGAGCGCGTCCGGCAGTGTGGTGAGCAACTGGGCGATCTGCTCGAACAGAAGAGTGCCGAACACCGCGAAGAACCCGACGGTGAGCAGGATCAGGGAGAACAACACGAGGCCGGTCCCGGCGCCGCGACGCATCCCGAACCGCTCGAGGCGGTCGACGATCGGTTCGATGGTGATGCTGAACAACCACGCCAGGAACAGCAGGCCGAGGAAGCCCTTCAGGTTGTGGAAGAGCCAGCCCGACATCTGGTAGAAGGCGACGGCCAGCAGAACACCGACGATCGTGGGCCGGAGCCAGCGGGGAGTTCGTGGACGATCGGCGACGGTTGCGCGCTTGGCCATCACACCCTCCGCTCTGCAGAGACTCTGTGGCGAAATGTACTAGGTGAGCGCTGCTGGGGGAGCGGTACCGAGACCGAGGGGCAGACACAAAAGAACCGGCCCGGACTCGTGTGAGTCCGGGCCGGCCGGTGGTAGCGGGGACAGGATTCGAACCTGCGACCTCTGGGTTATGAGCCCAGCGAGCTACCGAGCTGCTCCACCCCGCGTTGCATGTCCAACCATACACGACTTCCGAGGGGGCTCCGACCACCCCTCGTTCGCGCCGCCCAATCGAAGGGGAGGTTGTGTGCGACATTCGCGATTCCGGCGCACACAACATCCCCCGAGTTTCGACTCCCGACGCCGCGGTCGTCATCAGAACAACGGCCCGCCCCCGAAGATGTCCCGGTGTGAATCGGGTTGGTTGCCTTCGACGTCCACGATGCCGTAGTCGAGTGCGGTCTCGGCGGTGATGAGGGTGCGACCGCTGCGCGCGTTCACCTCGGGGTCGGCCGCGAGAGCGACGATCACCCGTCCGATGAACTCCGGTGTCTCGGCGTTGGCCAGCGAGAAGCCCTCGAAGTTGTCGATGCCGCGGGCGAGCATGGCCTCGTTCTTCACCAGTCCCGGCCACAGCGACAGGGTGGTCACCCCGGTGCCTCGGAGTTCGACGGCCATGTCGGCGGCCATCTTGTCCAGGCTGGCCTTCGACATGCCGTACAGCACCGAATGCAGGTAGCCGCGGGTGCCGAACGACGAGATGTTGACGATCATCCCGCTGTTGCGCGGCACCATCAGCTGCGCGGCTTCGACGGAGGCGACGTAGTGCGCGCGGAGACCGACTCCGATCAGGCTGTCCCAGTCGCTGATCGAGCGTTTCCAGAACGGTTCGGAGAACCCCGCGAATCCCGGCGGTGATGCCCACACGTTGTTGACGAGCAGGTCGAGGCGGGAATCCTGCTCGTCGGCGATCCGGCGGAAGAGTTCGTGGATCTGCGCGTCGTCGCGGTGGTCGCACTGCACCGCGATGCCGTGCCCCCCGCGTTCGGTGACCTCCGCCGCGGTGCGGTCGAGTGGTCCGTCGACACCGACCCGGCCGCGGGCGGTGACGTAGACGGTCCAGCCGTCGGAGCCGAGCGCGCACGCGATGCCCTTGCCGACGCTGCGACTCGCGCCGGTGACCAGCGCGACCTTTGTTTCTGTCATCACTGCACCACTTCCATGTCGTCGGTGAGAGCCCGCTGGATCGACCACAGCACCTTCACGTGGCAGCGGGAGATCTTCCATTCGCCGTTCTCGACCACGTAGTCGTCGTCGTAGTCGAGCGCGGTGACCCGTTCGGTGCGCGCACGCAGATCCACCTGCCGGAATCGCAGGGTCCAGGCGCCGGTCGCGGTGTCGGGCCCGGTCAGGTGGATGCTCGGATGCATGCCGTGATGCATGTCGAGCACGACGTAGCGGTCGTCGATCCGTTCGAGAGCGATTCGGGAATAGATGTCGACCAGGGCGTCGGCGTCGTCGAAACTACCCAGCGCCGGTCCGTAGTAGATGTCGGCTCCGTGCTCGACGAAGCACCTGCGCATCGCCTCCGGGTCCTTGGCGTCGCACGCCCGGAAGTAGCGATGCTTGAGCATCCTGATCTCTTCGAGGGCTTCGATCCGGGCCAACCGTTGTTCGACGGTGTCCATCGGGGTGCCTTCCGGTCGGGGACGAACGGTGTCCCGGACCCTAGCCCGCAACCATGAGACCGGAAGAGCGATACTCCCACTCACCGGGCGGGCGCACGCGTCTCAGCCCTTCAGCTTCCATTCCGCGAGATCGACTGCGGTGGAGATCGCTTCGAGCAGCACGGCCATGCGTTCGGCCGGACCCGGCGCGGCGAGAACCGCGTAGCGGTCCGCTTCCCCCATGGGCACGTACCGGGCGAGCGCGAACAGTCGCGCCCCCGGATCCTCCGGTAGTTCGGTGGTGGCGGGAGGCAGCGGGGCCTGGCCACCCGTGAGGCGGTCGAGCACCCCGTACAGCCGGCCCATCGGTCCGGTGATCGCGGCGAAATCCACCGGCCCCGAATCGGTGTCGGGCCAGGGCTCCACCTCGGCGAGGGGATAGGGATCGTCGGGGAGCCATCGGGTGACGCGAATACGCTCCTCCGCAATGCATTCGAGTTCGCGGCGACCCGCACCGACCTCGGTGTCGACCATGATCCGCGCAATGGTGCCGACGTCGTGTCGCTGCTCGCCTCCGCCCACTTCGTGTCCTCGGGCGATGAGGACGACCCCGAAACGGGGGCCGTCCGGTGATGCCGTGCAGTCCTGGACGAGCTGCTGATATCTCGGCTCGAAGATGCGCAATGGAAGGTCGGACCCGGGAAGCAACGCGGTGCCGAGCGGGAACATGGGAAGTATCGGCATCAGGGCATCCTCAGGCGCGGGGTCGGGGGAGCGGGGATCGGTTCGTCGCGAGCGATCTCGGTGAGCAGATGATCGGCCCAACTCGCGAGGCCGTCGATATCGAGCCGGTAGGGCGGTTCGTCCTCGTAGTGCCGCACCCGCGCCTGTCCCTGCTTCAGCAGCGACGCCGCGCCGGTGGGGTTGCCCCGGAGCAGATGCGTCAGCCCCACGGCGAGCTGGGCGAGGCCCTGCCAGAGGGGACGTTCCTCGGGCGGCGCCTTCTTCCACATCGCTTCGAAGACCTCGTGGGCGTGGAACGGAAAGCCGTGGTCGAGGAGGCGCTGACCTTCGGCGATGGTCTCCTCGACATCCAGATCGATGTCTTCGGGAACACGTTCGACGCCTTCTTCGCCCGGCGGCAACGGACGCCCCAGGGCGTCGCGCGGACGCGCGTTCTGCGGCCTGCCGTCGGGTGTGCGGTCCCGGTCCGTCATGTCGCCAGCCTAGACGAACGGCCGGTTCGGGAAGGGATCACTGCCGTCGCAGGACGCCGCTCCGACCCTCGTGCGACGGCTTGCGCACCCGGGACAGCTGCGCCGACAGTTCCCGGACGAATGCGTCGACGGTGCCCGGTGCGACGCGGAGGTCGGGACCGGGGAGGAAGAGGTACCGGCCGTCGCCCACGACGTCGAACCAGCCGATGTCGGCGACGGGTGTGTATCCAGGGTTCGAGTACCGCAGGATGCGGATGCTGCCGGTGGCCGAGCGTTCGCGACGCAGCAACCGGCGCAACGACTCTGCGTGCGTGCCACCCGCCGGACGACGGACAGCGCCGAATTCGGACGGCTCGAGCACGTCCCGGCTCGGCGCGGTGCGTGCCGGTTCGCGGCCCGGCGCTACGACCGGCAGGTGTCCGACGATCGCGCCCGCGAGATCGGTGGTCGTGGTGATGCGGATGTCGCCCGCGGCGGGAGCCTGGCGGGCGAGGACGGCCTGCTCGCCGGTCGCGGCGGCGCGGACGAAGACCTCGCAGGTCGGGTCGGTGGAGCGGCCGTAGACCTCCACCGCGACCTCGCCGGTCAGCAGCCTCCGCATCGCGTCGTCGAGGGCGGGGTCGGGAGTCTCGTGCAGCCACGCGCGAGCGGCCTGCAGGTTCGCGGCGTGTTCGTCTTCCCACATCGCCGAGGTGCGATAACGCAGGGGGAAGGGGAACTCGTCGCCACCCGCGGCTGTCCACGACGCCAGGAATCGATCGGGTGTCAGATGCCGGTCCACAGAGCTCAGGCCCCCAGAACCGGCGGAGCGGTGTCGGGCAGCGACCCGATCAGTTCGTTTCCGTTCTCGCCGGTGACGAGATAACCGGCCGCGCGTTTGTCCTGTTCGTCGCCGCGTGAGGAGGCCGGGGCCATTCCGGGCATCATGCCGAACGGGCGGATTCCGGCACCGCGAGTCGCGGCGGCACCGGGCCGGCCGGCAGCACCGCCGGTGGGTGCGGCTCCCGCGACGAGCGGAGCGGGTCCCGCCGCGGGCGATGCGCCACCGGCCGACCCGACGCCACCGGCGCCCGGCAGGCCACCTCCGACACCTGCACCCGCTCCGGAGGACGGTGAGCCATACGACTGACCGGTCGGGCTTCCGAGGGCGCCGCTCGCTGACGGGGAGGTGGATGCAGGAGTGGTCGCCGCAGGATCGTTCGAGCCAGCCCTACCAGCCGAATCCGATCCTTCCGACCGGCCGTCCGCACCTTCACCGGACGTCGATGCGTCCGTACGGTTCTCCGCTTCCGTGGCGGTCTGCCCATCCGGACGTTCTCCGTCCCCGCCCGGGATTCCCGTCGGGTCGCCGGCGGTCCGGGCGTCGCCGACACCCGGTGTGCCGTAGCCCTGAGGAACGAATGTTTCGGTCGCGCGACTCGTGGTGGCGGCATACGGGGAGGGCAGGACCGGAACCGCCGTGCCGGAATCGCGGTAGTACGGCTTGTAGAGGGCTTCCATCACCCGCACGGCCTGGGCGCGAACGGCTTCCTCCTGCCGGGCGGCAGCAGCACCCGCGAGGGGATCGAGCGCGTACAGGACCGACGACGTGTTCACCGTGGGTGGAGGCACGGACGCTCGCACTCGCTCGCCGACGTCGGCGGCGATGCGGAGTTTCTCGGACGTCGCGCGTGCGGCGTCGGACAACTGTTGTGCGGATTCGCCGAATCGCACCGTTGCGTCCATCGCGGCCTCGGCCGCCGGGCCCTCCCAGTGCCGGCCGATGAGCTTGCGGATCATCAGCGTTCCCCACGCGACGGTGAGGCTGAAACCCTTTCCGAGTTCGGCCCATTCGGTGGCCAAAGTGGTCATCGCGACGGGATTGATGCTCTGGGCGAGCCGATGGATGTCGGCATGCTCCATGCCGTGGAAGTTCTCGAATGCCGCGATGTATTCGGGATCGACTCCCACGTCGATGCGCGCGGCGAGGGCGTCGTAGTTGGACTGCCGTCGAGAGACGGAATCGGGGACCGGGGCGTCGACCCCGAGCGACACCAGTAGTCGGTCGACGATGTTGTCATTCGTGGACATGGACGACAGCTCCCCCTCCGATGCTCTCGCGTCTCGAGGAGCCGACGGCGGCGCGATATCCCCCTGCCCACGTAGATCCCCCCGATCCGATGGTGGCGACGATGCTAACGCACGGCACCGACCAGACGCAGGGCAAGATCGGCATACAGATCGCTGATCGTCGCGGCGTCGTCGTACCTGCCGGAGGGGTACCAACGGCAGACGTCGACGCAGAGCGACATCAGGGCGAGAGTGACACCTTCGGCGTCCGGGAGGGTGAACTCGCCCGAGGTGTGGCCGGCATCGACGACACCCCGCACGACCTGTGTGGTCTGCCGTCGTAGTCCGACGATCGTGCGGTAGTGCTCGCGGTCGAGTGCGGCCAGTTCGTACTGGATGACCCGGCTCCACCGGTGGTTCTCCGCCTGCCAGGCGGCGAAGCGTCCGATGACGGAGGCGAGCCGGTCGGACGGCTCGGCGTCGGGGCGGTCGGCGTTCTCGAGGACCTCCAGGGCGAGTGCATGACCCTCGTAGGCGATAGCGAAGAGCAGCTCTTCCTTGGACGCGTAGTGCGGATACATCGCGGCGGGACTCATACCGAGTCGCGCCGCGATCCGGCGCGTCGTGGTGCCGCCGTAGCCGTGCTCAGCGAACTCCTCGATCGCGGCCGTGCGGATGCGAGCAGCGGCCTTGGATCCGCCGACGACGTCGTCCCATGCATCACTCACGAGGGCGCTTCCGTTCTGTCCGGTTGATGTTGACAAGCCCGCTACGGCATCGCACGATAAGCGAGCGCTTAGAAATAAGCCAGTGCTTATCGACTTGGTAACGGTGGGTGCGACGCGGGGTCCTCTCCGCGCTGCAACGCCTGCGGCAACATAGGATCCGCCGAAGAGAAGAATAGGACCTGGCTCTGAAAGGTAGTGCTGTCCAATCAAATTGGATACAGGCTGTTTGGTGGATGAGAAGGCGGTCGGCTATACAGTTCCTGTAGGCCCCGTCACAGCGAGGAGATGACGTATGTCCGTGCTCGACCGCTTCCGTCTCGACGGCCGCGTTGCCATCGTCACCGGTGCCTCTTCGGGCCTCGGTGTCGCATTCGCCCGAGGGCTGGCCGAGGCAGGGGCCGACGTCGTGCTCGCCGCACGCCGCGTCGACCGCCTCGAGAAGACCGCCGAGCTGGTCCGGGAGGCCGGACGGCAGGCCGTCACGGTCGAGACCGACATCGCCGATCCCGAACAGGCGCAGCGCATGGTCGATCAGGCGGTCGAGCAGCTCGGCCGGGTGGACATCCTCATCAACAATGCCGGTATCGGCACCGCCGTCCCTGCCACCAAGGAGACCCCCGACCAGTTCCGGCAGGTCATCGACATCAACCTGAACGGATCCTATTGGGCGGCACAGGCCGTCGGCCGTGTGATGCAGCCCGGTAGCTCGATCGTCAACATCTCGTCGGTTCTCGGCCTCACCACGGCCGGCCTACCGCAGGCCGCGTACTCGGCCAGCAAGGCGGGCGTCATCGGCCTCACGCGCGACCTGGCCCAGCAGTGGGGAGCGCGTAAGGGAATCCGCGTCAACGCCATCGCCCCCGGCTTCTTCCACACCGAGATGACGGACGAGTACCAGCCCGGCTACCTCGACTCGATGAAGCCGCGAATCATCCTCGGCCGGACCGGGGATGCCGATGAGATCGCAGCCACCGCAGTCTGGCTGGCGTCCGACGCCTCCGCCTACGTCACCGGTCAGACCATCGCCGTGGACGGCGGACTCACCATCACCTGACGGCACCACCCATCCCCCTACGGAGGAACGCTATGAGCACACAGCCCCGCACTGCCATCGTCACCGGAGCCGCACGCGGCATCGGCGCAGCCGTCGCCAAGCGGCTCGCCGGCGACGGCTACCAGGTCGCCGTCCTCGACCTCGACGAATCCGCCTGCAAGGACACCGTTTCGGCCATCGAGTCCGCCGGTGGCAAGGCGCTCGCCGTGGGTGCCGACGTCTCCGACGAGAAGTCCGTCGCCGCTGCCGTCGAGAAGGTCGCCACCGAACTCGGCGAACCCACCGTCCTGATCAACAACGCCGGCATCACCCGCGACAACCTGCTGTTCAAGATGACGGTCGAGGACTGGGACGCCGTCATGAACGTGCACCTGCGCGGCGCCTTCCTCATGACGCGTGCCGTCCAGAGCTACATGGTCGACGCCAAGTTCGGTCGCATCGTCAACCTCTCCAGCACGTCGGCTCTCGGCAACCGTGGCCAGGTCAACTACTCCGCTGCCAAGGCCGGCATGCAGGGCTTCACGAAGACCCTCGCGATCGAGCTGGGCAAGTTCGGCGTCACCGCCAATGCCATCGCGCCGGGCTTCATCGCCACCGAGATGACCGCCGCGACCGCCGAGCGTCTCGGCCTGTCGTTCGACGACTTCAAGTCGAACATCGCGTCCAACATCCCGGTCGGCCGTATCGGCGAGGTCGACGACATCGCCCACACCGCATCGTTCCTCGCGTCCGAGGGTGCGGGCTTCGTGTCCGGTCAGGTCATCTACGTGGCCGGTGGCCCGAAGGCCTGATCCTCTTCCGCACGTCCGCGGCGCCGCGTCCCATCCGGGACTGCGGCGCCGCGGTCGTTCTCAGTGGATCGAACCGAACGGTCCGACCGTGTCGGTCGCCCTGGTCAACCTCTCCGCATGAGTGAGAAGGTCAAGGGACCGGAGTCGTATTTTCCGTCGATCGAGCAGAAGTACGGACGCCCGATCGAGGAGTGGAAGAACATGATCCGCGCGTCGGATCTCGCCAAGCACATGGAGCTCGTGAACTGGCTGAAGCAGGAACACGGGATGGGTCACGGGCACGCCAATGCTCTCGTCGCGCACACTCTGAAGGAACAGAAGTCCGACTGACGAGAGCGTCTGCAGCAGACGACCGAGCGGTTCTGCAGGGCCGACCTGCCCTGCAGAACTGCGCTGCTCCGACCGTTTCGGTGTAACCCTCAGGATGTCAGTTCTGCTGTGGTGACAGCGAAGCCGGCGATGTACTCCCTGATCGGGCGGTAGAACTCGTAGGTCACCTCGTACTCCCCACAGGCGCGCAACGCCGAGTACGCCGCCACCCAGGTGCGTACCTCGTGCGAGGAGTGTCCGGCAACCACATCCATCTCGTTCGCGTCGTAGCCGTCGAAGTCCTCGACCCGGCCGGATCGGCAGACCGAGAGGAAGTCCCGGTCCCATTCCGGGTTCAGGTCCATGATGTCGGCCTGTCCTGCGGCGAACTTCGCGGCGGTGGCGATCGTATTGGCCTGACGTGCTGCCCGAGCCTCCGGCGTCGGGTTCCGCCCTGCCGTCAGGAACTCGCGCTGGCCGTCCGTCGCAGTGGCGTACTGGGGGACCGGAGGATCGTGCGACAACCCTCCGGAGCCGATGAACAGCACCCGCTTGTCGAGACCGGCGAAGAAGCGACCGACCGCCTGCCCGAAGTCTCGGATCCGCTTCATCTTCACGAACGGACGTGCCACCGAGTTCACGAAGATCGGCACGACGGGTCGCGCCGCCACGTCACCGTCGTAGAGGATCTCCATGGGCTGTACCGCCCCGTGGTCGACTTCCATCCGCCGCGAGATCGCCAGATCGATGCCGCTGTCGATCACGAATGCGGCCAACGCTTCTGCGATGTCCTCGGGAACATCGAGATCTCCTGCGAACGAGTCGTAATCGCCCGTGCCTCGTGCCCGGTAACCCACGCAGAACGGAGGCATCAGGTCGTAGAAGAATCCGTTGAAATGGTCCGGTCCGAAGTTGACGACGATGTCGGGGTCGAAGTCGTCGACGAATGCACGGGCTCGCGCGAACGACTCCTGCACCGCGTCGACGACGTCGGCCGGCGGGTTCGCGTGTTCGAGCAGCGGACTGTGGGACATGCACAACAAAGCCTGCGACACTGCGGAATATCTCCTTGTCTGTGTCTCGGCGGAATCAGTGGTCGACTGCGTGCTGCACGAGGTAGCCGCCGACGATCTCGTTGAACTCGTCGGCGCGTTCGACCTGTGACCAGTGCCCGCACTTGGAGAAGATGTGAGCGTCGGCGTTGGGGATGATGTTGAGCAGTTCCCAGGTGCGGGAGACGGGAATGACCACATCCTGCATGCCATGGATGAGCAGCACGGGAATATCCAGACGCGACAGCGCATCGAAATCCAGGGGAAGCGCGTGACGATCGCGATCGCGTGCAGCGACGACCTCGGCCAATCGGTCGGAGGCCGTGTCGTTGAGCGCCGAGTGGTATCGCAGGGCCACCAGTTCGTCGGTGACGAGCGACTTGTCCACGACGAACTTCTCGAGGGTGCTGCGGATGCCGTCCTCGGTCAGAACCGGATTCGAGTGCGACGCCAATGCTCCGGTGAGCTTGGCTCCGCCTGTACCCATCGACACGATGCCCAACAGCCGTTCGGGAAAGTCGATGGCGAACTGGAATGCCAGCCACCCACCGAGGGAGTTGCCCACGATCCACGTCTTCTCGATGCCGAGCGCGTCGAGCACCCGCACTGCATGGCGGACCCACTCCCGGATGCCGTACTCCGTGCCGTCCGCGACAACGGTCTGCCCGTAACCGATGGAATCGATGGCGATGCAGCGACCGTAGGCGCTCAACTCGGGCAGGTTCAGCCACCAGTTCGCGGCGGCGGTCACGCCTGTACCGGAGCCGTGGAGGAACAGGATCGGCGTGCCTTCCCCGAGCTCGTGGTAATGCGTCAGTTCTCCTTCTGCGGTGGACAACCACCGGTCCTCGAGTCCGAAGAACGCATCGGTGGTGTATTCGGGGGTCTGAACGGACATGAGGTTCTCCTTCAACTGACGAGTGAAGCCGCCGCAGCGACGGGCGCGGGACGTCCGGTGAACGACATCGCTTCCAGAATGGAGTCGAGCGTGGCGGGACCGTGCTGGGTGAGGCACGCACCGGCGACGAAACGATCGGGACGGAGGAAGATCATCGGGGTCGGACGGTCGTCGAACCACTTCTTGACCTGACCGGTGTGATCGCCGAGTACCAGAACGTCGTCGTTCATGTACTCCTCGGCCCACGTCCTCTGGGTTTCGGGCACAATGGCGACCAGCTTCGCGCCGAGTAGTTCGAGCTTGTCGAGCGCGGATCGCGGAAGTACGGCCGTGGGGTCGTTGCCCCACACGATCACCGACCACCAGTTTCCGATCGCGTCGTCGAGGAGGACGTCCGAGCCGTGACGACTGTTGACCCGCGGCTGGGGGAACTGGACGCCGACCGGAGACGTCGTGTTGTTGGCGGTCCGCACGGGGACGAGCCGGCTGGTGAGTTCGGCTGCCGCCCGGCCGGCCGTCTGCGCGGTCGGATCGACCACGACGCCTCGCGTATAGCGCGGCATCGGTTTGAAACGCATGTCTGCAAAGTAGCTCTTGACCTGCGGGAAGAAGTTGAGCACGGTGGACGCGCCGTCACGGAGGGCTGCGGTCACCGGATTGGTGATCTTGATGAACTTGCCGAAGGTCAGTGACAGATCCACCATCGCCTGCGCATGGTCCTTGCGTTCGGCGGTGTATGTGTCGAGGAGGGAATCGTCGGCCTGACCGGACAACACCGTGGCGAGTTTCCAACCGAGGTTGGTTGCATCCCGCATCCCGGAGTTCCAGCCCTGGCCCATCCACACCGGCATGAGATGCGCGGCATCGCCCGCGATGATCTGGCGTCCCTTACGGAATGTGGATGCCACTCGCCCATGATGGGTGAACACTCGACGTCGGATGAACTGGAGTTGAGAAGGACCCGGAACATGTTCGGCAAGAAGTGCATCGACGAATCTCGGATCGGTGACCTGCTCCTCGGTCTCGCCGTCGTGGAGCATGAATTCCCAGCGACGCACCGCGTGGGGCAGTCCGATGGAGACGTAGGGCCGCTTGGGATCGGCGCCGAGGAAGACATTGGGGGTCCCCAGCGGATCGTTCTCCACGTCGACCACGAGCCAGCGTGTGGACGGCGATTCACCCTCGAAGCTCACGCCCATACGCTTGCGCGTCGGCGACTTGCCACCCTCACACCCCACCAGGTACTGCGCTCGGAAGCGATGTTCGGTGGTCCGGCCGTCCGCGTCGGTCACCGACGCGATCGCCGTCACGGAATCCGCATCCTCGTCGACCCGCTCGACCCGGTGCCCGAAGAGTACGCGTACGTTCTCGAATCGATGGAGTCCGTTGTAGAGGGCTCGGTCGACTTCGGGCTGGATGAAGCCGTGCTTGCGTTCCCAGCCGAAATCACGTGTCTGCGGGTTGTTGACGAGGATGACCTTGCCGGCACCGTTCACCAGACGCATGATGTGCTGCGGATTGGTATGCGGCCGAACGCTATCGACCAATCCGACCGTCTGGATCGTCCGAAAGGACTCGTCGTCGAGGCCGACGCCCCGCGGGTAGTCGATGAGGTCGTCCAACGCCTCGAGCACGGTCACCGAGCGGCCGTACATGCCCAGGATATTGGCCAGCATGAGGCCGACCGGGCCGGCGCCGACGACGAGGACGTCGCTTTCGTGCGTAGTGGTCATGGCATCCCAAATTCTCGGAACAGATAGGAAATTGACAGATCTCCGTCGACGATCGCCGACGGACGGCACCTCCGCCCGGAGGAGGTGGTACCGGTTGGCGTTCTCGTACAGGCTTTCTAGCCTCGGCCGAGGAGCGTGGCCAGGACGCGTTCGGCCGTTCTCAGATCGTCCGGTGAAATTCCGCGTAGCTGCTGCTCGGTGAAGTGCTCGGCGCTACGACGAAGGACACACCGAACCTGTCGTCCCTCTTCGGTCAGCGCCC
This sequence comes from Rhodococcus rhodochrous, assembly GCF_900187265.1. NCBI lineage: Bacteria > Bacillati > Actinomycetota > Actinomycetes > Mycobacteriales > Nocardiaceae > Rhodococcus > Rhodococcus rhodochrous. The sequence continues at coordinate 4,944,270 of NZ_LT906450.1, read as the reverse complement.
AGACGCCGTGTCCGGTCCGGTGCACGTGCCCGCGATCCTCGAGATCCGACAGAGCATCATCGACAGTGTTCTCGCCGAGATAGGTGTCCTGCTCGAGGACGTCACGGCTGCAGGATCCACGCCACAGACGGTTGAGAATCCTGGCAGTCGCAACCGTGACGCCGATCTGCTGCCGATGATGCTGGAACAGCGCGGACATGTGGTGGTCGGTCGCTTGGAGGAGCGACATGAACAGGGATTCCTCCGACTGGTCTTCCGTCGACACCTGTGAGGTATCGACGTGGAGTGCCAGATCGGGATGGCTCTGGGAGACGCTGTACTGCCCCTGGGAGAAGAGCAGAGGTGCGCCCTCGTACCGCGCGTAGCGCTGCACTCTGCCGACGAGGATGTGGTGGTCACCGCCGTCGAAGACGGATTCGCTGACGCACTCGAGATGTGCGATGGCACCGTCGAGCAGTGGGTCACCGTGCACACCGGGAGTCCAATCCACCTGGGTGAATTGGTCGGGCTGCGGGCGTCCGAACAGTGCAGACATCTCCATCTGATGGTCGGCGAGAACATTCACTGCGAAGTGCCCGTTGTCGAGAAATGCCGGGGCACTTCTCGATTCCTTCCGGATGGACCACAGGATCAGTGGAGGGTCCAACGAGACCGCGGAGAACGAGTTCGCCGCCATGCCTGCGTACGTCTCTCCGGAAGCGGTGGTGATCACGGTGACGCCGGTGCTGTACTGGCCGAGTGTCCGCCGGAAGGCGCGTGCGTCTTCTGCAGGATCACCTTGTTCGAGGAGCGACATGATGTTCTGTTCGATCGTCTGAGTCAACGGACCGGTCCTTTTCGGAAGGCTACTTGTAGTAGTTCAGGGTGCCGAGGTCGGAGAACGGTGCCGGCGGAATACCGAAGAGGGCCTTGACGTACTGGCCTGCTGCGAGTTCCTTTCCTGCCGAACCGTGATTGCGCGCTGCGAGGAGATCGCGCATCGTCTGTTGCAGGGGGTTCGCGGTCGCGCTGGCGGCGGCACCCGCGATCGGCCAGATGTCCGAGAAGGACTCGTAGCACGTCGCGATCGTGTCGGCTGCTTCGAAGCGGACTCGCATCCGCTCGACAGGAGACGCTTCCTCACCACGGCACGCGAGGTCGAACAGATCGCGCCAGTTCTGCAGGTGCCGGTTCTTCACAGTGCGGATCCGGGTCTTGGCGTCCGCGACCTTCAGGTGCAGGAAGGGATTCTGCGCAGCAGGTGCGCCGGTGCCCTGACGGGTGAGGCGGACCCGGGACTGTTCGATGAACGTCTCCACACCGGCGGTGGCTGTTCCGATCACGGTGTTGGCAGGAGTCGAGTTGAAGATCGACGTGAACGAAACCCAGTACAGGGGACGGTTGTTCACAGCCCACCCGGGATTGGCGTCGTTGTAGGTGTCGACGAGGAGATGGGTCCGGTAGTCCGGTACGAAGACATCGTCGAGAGTCACCGCCTTGCTGCCGGTTCCCTTCAGTCCCTGGACGTCCCAGCTGTTGTGATCGATCGTGAGATCCGAGATCGGAACGACGAAGTTGCGGTCGCCACCACCGAGGATCACCCACTGGGCGTGATCGACGCCGCTGGAGAAGGTCCACGTGCCGTTCAGTCGGTAGCCGTCGTCCACCTTCTCGTACTTGCCCACCGGTGCGTAGGAGCTCGAGGCGCGTGCGTTCGGGTCCTCTCCCCAGAACTCGTTCTGCATCCGCTCGTCCATGAGGGCGATCTCGAAGGAATGGACATTGAGCTGGCCGGCGATCCAGGCCGCTGCACTGTCGGCTTCCGCGATCCGCATGATTCCTTCGAAGAAGGCGGCGGGCGCCATCTCGAGTCCGCCGTAGCGGAGCGGCGTGAATGCCCGGAACAAGCCGGTGTCGATCATGGCGTCGACCGTTGCGTCCGGTACGCGACCTTCGGTTTCGGAGATGTCACGGCCGGCGCGAACGATGGTCAGGATGTCGTCGACCTTCTCGAGGAACTGCTGTCCCTCCTCGATCGCGCGTTCGCGGTATTCGGTCCAGTTCTCGCCACGTGCCGCGGAGAAGTCGGTAACGGGCGTGGAAGCGTCGGTGACTGTGGACATTCTTGGGATCTCCTTCGGCAATAAGCGCGTTGTGGATACGCGGCTGCTGCTCTCGAGGGTAGGGGGCACCTGCTCGGGATACGGAGTGCTGTCTTCCGAAGTGTGGAAGGGTTTCCCATTTCGGTGCGACACGAGACCCTCCGTACTGGTCGTTCTCGGATATGCGCATACTTCGGAGGGAGCCGACTGTCGCTTTCTTTCCGGAACGTGGAATACGGCTGTTCCCGGCTCCGGCAGCGCGCGCCTAGTGTCGGATTCGGCCGATGGCTCGGCCTGCGCGACGCCGCGCGACCCGCTCCTGGAGGTATTCAATGACCGAAGCGTTGATCGATCGCATCGTCAGTCACGTACTCGACACCCCGTTCGAGGCGCTGGACGAGTCCCACATTCTTGCTGCCAAGAAGCGCCTCATCGACACCCTGGGGTGTGCCCTGTCGGGTGTCCATGTCGAGGGGAACGACGAGGCCTTCGATCTCTACCGCAGGTGGGGCGGTGCACCGGAAGCGTCCGTCCCGGGGCGAGCGGTGCGGATGCCTCTTCCGCACGCGGCTCTCGTCACGTCCCTCCAGGCCCGCTCGTTCGACTTCGAAGTGTGCGGTCCCGAGCCGGAGGGCGTCAACGAAGGCAAGATGGTCGGGCACGTCAGCAGCACGACCGAACCTGTCGCGCTCACGGTAGGGGAGTACACGGGTGCGACAGGGCGTGAGCTCCTCGCAGCGGTGGTGCTCGGTGGCGACGTAGCGGCCCGTATCTCGGTCGCCAACAAGTTCGATTTCGATCGCAACTTCGAGGTGTGCGGTACGTCGAACGCCTTCGGTGCCACTGCCATCGCCGGTCGCCTGCTCGGACTCGATCATGCGCAGCTCAGGAATGCCTTCGGCATCCTCCTCAACCTGATGGCCGGCTCGTTCCAGGGCATCTGGGACGGGGCGCACAGCTTCAAGCTCCCCGGTGCGATGGCGGCTTACAACGGCATTCTCGCCTGCCAGCTGTCCCTTGCGGGTTTCAGCGGTGTCGACGACGCGCTCGAGAGCCGGATGGGCTACTTCACGATGTACTGCCAGGAGCCGTCGCCGGAGAGCCTGGTCGCCGACCTCGGTGAGATCTTCTACGTGCACGGTCAGCACAAGCTGCATCCGTCGTGCTACGGCAACCACAATCCCATCGAATGTGCCCTGCAGCTCCGCGCCGAGCACGATTTCGATCCGGCGGACGTGACGGCGGTCGAGCTGGATGTTCCTCCGAACCGGATCGACCACTTCCTCAACCAGGTGCCCACCGCTGAGGACGACCAACCGAAGTCGCTGTTCACGATTCCTTACGGCGTCGCCAATGCCATTCTTCGCGGGCGTCCCGAACTGGAGCACTATGTGTCCCCCGCGATCCACGATCCGCAGGTGCTCGAACTCGCGGGACGAGTGCGTCTGGTCCCGAACCTGCCGCTCGGCAACAATCAGGCGAGCCGGATGAGAATTCTGCTCGCAGACGGACGCGTCCTCGAGGCCGAGCGCAGTGCTCCGCTGGGATGGCTCCGCAATCCGACGCCCGTCGACAAGATCGTCGAGAAGTTCTGGCGGAACGTCCGATTCTCCGGTGTGCTGAGCGAAGATCAGGCAGAGCACGCTCTCTCGCTCATCCACGAATTGGAAGACGTCCCGAACGTGGCAGTACTCGCCGCTGTGCTGAGCGGAGATTCCGCTGACGTGCCGAGCGCACGATCCGTGGCAGTGCAGCAGTAAACATGGCCGACGAATGCGGCGTAACTGCCGAGCAGCTCTGATCTCCCCGAAAGGACCCCCATGACCACGTTCAATCCACGCCTTGCTCACCTGGGTATCTTTTGTAAGGACCTGGACGCCATGATCGATTTCTACACTCGTGAATTCGGCATGATCGTCACCGATTCCGGACTCGGGAAGTCGGGCAAGGCAGGAACGAAGCGTCCCGGCGCATTCCTCTCCGCCGATCCCACCGAGCATCATCAGCTTGCGCTGATCGCCGGCCGCGATCCCGAAACACCCCCCACGACCGCACAGATCTCGTTCCTCGTCCCCAGTCTCGCCGAGCTCCGTGCCTTCTGGAAGCACGTGGAGGAGACGGGAATTCCGGTTCAGGTGGTCAAGAACCACGGCAACGCCTGGAGCGTCTACATCGAGGACCCGGACGGCAACATGATCGAGGTCTACGCACACTCTCCGTGGTACGTGCAACAGCCGCTCGGGGAACCGCTGGATCTCACGGACTCGGAGGAGGAGATCATGCTCCAGACCGAGAAGCTCGTCGCCCAGGACCCCGCAGCGTGCTCGCGGGACGAATGGATGGCGCAGATGCGGGAGAAGCTCACCGCGGCCGAGGTCTCCTTCCGTTTCGCGGAGTAGGAATCATGCAGCGATATCGAAGTGTGTGGACCTATCTCGACAATGTTCGCCATACCCTCGACTGGGTGGACGCCAGGGGAATTCGTACGCGATACCTGGAAACCGGAAACCCGGAGGGTCCTGTCGTCCTGCTTCTGCACGGCACGGCCGGTAGCTTGGAGAACTTCTGCGCGAACTACGGCGCTCTGGCGAGGACACATCGAGTCATCGGCATCGACATGCTGGGATGCGGTTACACCGACAAACCGGACTTCCCGTATCTCATTCCCGATTACGCTGAGCACGCCCTCGCGGTACTCGATGCACTGGGCGTCGAGCAGGCCGCTGTGGTCGGAGTGTCCCTCGGATCGTGGGTGGGGGCCAGAATGGCGTCCGATCATCCGGACCGGATCACTCGCCTCGTGATGATCGCGCCGGCGGGCATCATCGTGGACCCCGAGGAGGAGAAGAAGTTCGGTGCCGATGTCCGCAAGCGTCGGCAGAACGCGGCGCAGGCTCCGTCGTGGGAGTCGGTGACGGCGGCGATGGGACGGCTCATGCTCGACCCCGAGGATCTGATCGACGACCTTGTCGCTGTTCGGTTGCGCATCTACCAGCAGCCCGAGATGGGCGCGGCGATGGGACACCTCCTCGCGTTCACCTCCGGTGGCCAGGATCTGTCGCGGGAGGAGTGGGCTGCTCTGCAGCAGCCGGTACTCGTCGTTGCGGCAGTCGACGCTCCGAACATGTTCCTCGACAACGCTCGCTTGTTGGCCGAGATCGTGCCGGGCGCCGAGCTCGTCGAGATGACCGGTTGCGACCACTGGGCCCAGTTCGAACGGGCCGACGAGTTCAACGAGCTGGCACAGCGCTTCCTCGCCGTCGACGAGCGGGTGGAGGTCGCATGATCTCGTTCGATGAGCAGACCTGCACGGAGTTGGCGCAGGAACTGCACGACGCCGAGCTCCGTCGAGACCAGGTCCGGCACTTCTCGGCCCGTTTTCCGCACATGACGATCGAGGACGGATATGCGGTCTCGAGGGCATGGGCGCGGATCAAGGAGGCGGAAGGCCAGCGGGTGATCGGTCACAAGATCGGTCTGACCTCCCGGGCCATGCAGGTCAGCAGCCAGATCGACGAGCCGGACTTCGGCACGCTCTTCGACGAGATGCTCTACGAAAGCGGTGGAACGATCTCCGCCGAGCGGTTCATCAAGCCGCGGGTCGAGGTCGAGCTCGCCTTTCTGCTCCGGGACCCGATCGAGGGGCCGGACGTTTCGATCAGCGACGTGCTCAATGCCACCGACCGGGTGACGCCCGCTCTCGAGATCATCGATGCTCGCATCGAACAGTTCGATCGTGAATCGGGTGCGCCGCGTAAGGTTTTCGACACCATCTCGGACAACGCCGCGAACGCCGGCATCGTGCTCGGTGGAAACCCGGTGAAACCGGACGAAGTGGATCTGCGTCGGGTGGGTGCCTTGTTCTACCTGAACGGAATCGTCGAGGAATCCGGTCTCGCAGGTGCGGTGCTCGATCATCCCGCCCGCGGCGTGGCGTGGCTGGCGCGGCGTCTGCACGGCCACGGCCAGAAGCTCGAAGCAGGCCAGATCGTCCTGGCCGGTTCGTTCACCCGGCCGATACCCATGACGCGAGGCGATGTCGCGCACGCCGACTACGGCTCTCTGGGCTCCATCTCCTTCCAGCTGGTCTGAGAACAGCTTCATCCGAAACGAGGAACGTACCGATGTCCATCACCCGAAAGGCCCCCACCAACCGTTTCAAGGAGCGGTTGGCCGCAGGCGAACGGCAGATCGGGTTGTGGTCCGTCCTGGCCGATGGTTACACGGCCGAATTGCTCGCCGGATGCGGTTACGACTGGCTGCTGATAGACGCCGAGCACGGACCGAACGATCTTCGGTCGGTGCTCGCACAATTGCAAGGAATCGCCGCTGCGGCATCGTTGCTCGGAGATCGGAGCAACGAACTGTCGCAACCTGTCGTCAGATTGCCGCACGGCGACCCTGCGCTCATCAAGCAGTATCTCGAGATCGGGGTACGGAATCTGCTCGTCCCCATGGTCGACACCACTGAGCAGGCGGCCGAACTCGTGCGTGCCGTCCGGTATGCACCGAACGGGATCCGCGGTATGGGTAGTGGTCTGGCACGCTCGTCCCGATGGGGGCGGTTCACCGATTACGTCCGGACCTCCGACGACAACGTCTGTCTCATCGTCCAGGCGGAGACGACTCGGGCACTCGAGAACATCGAGAAGATCGCTGCGACGGAGGGAATCGACGGCATCCTTATCGGGCCGGCGGATCTCGCTGCAGACATGGGATTCCCCGAACAACGTACGCACCCCGACGTCGTGCAGGCGATCTGCAGGGGCATCGAAACCGTGCGCGCCGTCGGTAAGCCGCTCGGCATCATGCTCGCCGACGCCTCCGCTGCCAAGAAGTGGCTCGACGAAGGAATCACCTTTGCCGGTGTCGGCGTCGATTCGTCCCTGTTGATCCGTGCTGCCGACGACCTGCTCGCTCAATTCCGTCAGGATCAGGAACCGCACGAAGTGAGCGCGTACTGATCGGACTCGAGTAAATGTCCACCGACGACTGGAAGAGGTTGTTTTGGCACGTATCCCGTATTTCGATCCGGAGAAGGCATCGGACCGTGTCCTGAAGTCGCTGGCCGGCAAACGGAAGATCAACGTCTTCCGGATGATCGCCAACTCGGAGAACTGCGCTCCCGAGGTGTTCGCGCTCGGTCAGACCGTCAGTAAGGGCAGCTCACTCGATCCGGTGCATCGCGAGGTCGTGATCCTGAGGGTCGCCCATCTGTCCGGTGCGAACTACCAATGGCACGAGCACACGGTCGTCGCCCAGCGAGTAGGTTTGTCCCCGAAAAAGATCGATAGCGTGGCGTCGTACCCCGAGAAGGGAGCCGAGGAGTTCGATCCGTTCGAGGAACTGCTCCTGCGGTTCACCGATGCTGTTGTGGAGACGACCACTACGCCGGATGAGGTCTTCGATGCGATCCACGCCCGGTACGGCGATTCCAAGATGGTGGAACTGGTCCTGATCATCGGCTTCTACATGATGGTCGGTCGGATCATGAACACCTTCGAATTGGAACTCGAAACGCATCCGGTCGAGTCCTACCGACTCAGGCTGGAGTGACGTCGGCGCTCACGCTCAGGGGAGCGCCTCGCGAGGAGGTCCGTTCTCGACCATCATCGCAAGAAGCCGGATCAGGTCGTCGACGGGAACGGGCCGCCCGAGAACCGAGCCGAGCATCAGCCCCTCGATGAGCCTGAGGACGAGCCACGCGAGGTGCTCGACCGAGTCCGCAGCGACGCGGGCTGTGGAAAACCATTGGGCAACGGCTGCTTCCGCGGCGGCACTCCCTTCCACCACTGCTGTGCCGCCTGCGGTGGGAGGGTCCCACTGCTGCACTTCGAGGAGCAGGCCGGCCTTGACGGTGTCGGGGTTGTCGCCCGCTGCCCGCATCGTCGCACCGATCGCGGACGCCAGATCGGCCACCCAGTCCTCCGAGGGCGTGGGTAGGTCGTGCAACGGTATGAGCAGTTCGAGGAAGGCATCGGCCACCGCGGCTTTGATCAGGGTGTCCTTGTCCTTGTAACGCCAGTACACCGAGCTTCTCTGCATCCCGGACTCCGTGCAGATCCGTCCGATCGTCGCGCCTTCGTAGCCGTGCTGGGCAACGAGTCTGCGTGTGACGTCGAGCAGGGCGGACGGTCCGTTCTCGTGCTCGGTGGCACCATCAGGGGTGTCGGCCCCGTCTTCACCGGGTACCTCGAGGGATGCGTTGCCACGGCACAGTGCCTCGAACGCGAAGGTGAGGAACGCGGCGACCGCCCGGCTGCGTGCGGAGACGATCTCGGGATCGTCGACGACCACATCCGAGATGTAGTGACCGTCGAGGAACGCAAGAGTGAGAGTGGACATCCACCACACTCCGCCGTGACGACGTTCGTCGTCGGCCTCGGTCGCCGTGAATGCGTCGTTCCACCACTTCTCGATGGCGGCCAGCGCCGCTGCGCGGCGACGTCGGAAGGGTTCTTGAACCTTGGACCGTGCGGCGCTTCCTTCCAGTGCGAGTGTGATGCCCAGACGGAGCGGTGTTTCGGACTCGGAGGCCTGGAGCTCGGGTGCGAGCTCCTCGAACAATTGGCTCTGCAGGGGAGTCGAGGGATCGAACCGCTGCCACGGCCGCCGACCGTCGCGAGGGAAACGCGTGTACGAATTCTCGAGCGCCGTGACGATGAGATCGTCCTTGTCCTCGAAGTACCAGTAGATCGAACTCGCGGGTCGCTGTGTGGCCTTCGTGATTCGGGAGATCGTGGTGTTGTCGTAGCCGTACCGGCCGACGAGCTGCACGGTTGCATCGAGAATGCGCTGGAGAGTGACCTCTCCGCGGGCGTTACGTCGGGCAGTCTTCATCACGTCTCTTTCGGGCGGGCTGCCGTGGGAAAGGTAGCAGAGGGTCTCGTCGCAATCTGTCATCGGTGTGTTGCCGCTCACTGGAACGAGCGTTACAATCACTGTACCATCCACTACAGAAGTGGGCTGTCCAGCGCATTCGATATATCCAGCAGTTGACTACTGCATATCGGCGACGCCGGAAAAGAGTTGGAGAGTGAGACCGTCGTGACCGCACTTACAGACGAACAGTTCATGGTCGACGCACAGTCCGAGGCTGACGCTGACCGCAAGAACGAGCAGCGCGGTACGGCGTCGGTCCTGAAGGCGCTGCAACTCCTGGACGAGTTCCTCTCCGGTGAGGAATCCATGGGAGTCAGCGACATCGCTCGTCGTGCCGGTGTTCCGACGTCCACGGCCTACCGCCTTCTCGCGTACCTCGTCGAAAGCGGATTCGTGTCGAAGGAGGGTACTCGTTACCGGCCCGGCGACAAGCTGTTCGAACTGGGTAATCGCGTCGCGCACAGTCGACCCCGCGGCCTGCGTGAGCAGGTGGCCCCCTACCTCGGGGAGCTGTACGCGGTGTCCGGAATGACCACTCGGCTCGCGATCCTCGACCGGGCCGACATCGTCATCGTCGACAAGGTCGTCGGCCTACGCACCCTGCCGGCTCCGACGGCCATCGGAGGTCGTGCCCCCGCCACGTGCACGGCGCTGGGCAAAGCGCTCCTGGCGTTTCAGCCCACGGACGAAGTGGCGAAAGTGCTGCCGGACCCGCTGCCGCGTCGTACCCGTCACTCGATCACCAACCTTGCGATCCTCTATCGGCAGTTCGCAGAGACGCGGGCGACCGGTTTGGCCTACGACAAGCAAGAGTCCGTACTCGGGCAGGTCTGCGTCGCTGCGCCCATCGTCTGTCGTGGCAAGGCCGTTGCGGCAATCAGCCTCTCCGCGCCCGCTGTTCGCGTGAATCTGGCGCACTCTGAAGCGGCTCTCACGCGTGCTGTTCGTCAGATCGAACGAACTCTCGTGGTCTGAGTGCAGTCCCGACAACGAGTATTGCGTCATGTGGAAAGAAGGGATTTCTTTCTCCACTGCACGAGACCTACGCTTCGTGAACCGCTCACTACAGAAGTGATCCACGGCATAGCCGGTCGTCAGTGATCCTCCGTTCGATCGGCCGCTCGTACAACCGCCCCCAAGACCTGAAACCGGAGTCCGAATATGTCACTCGCGGTCCTCTCAGCACCCCGTGTCCGTCGCGTTGCCGCTGTTACAGCAGCTGCCGCGCTCACCCTGCTCGCCGGCGCCTGCGGTTCCTCCGAGGGTGCATCCGCCGACCAGGCCACCGACATCTCGGTCGGTAGCTCGCCCGGCCTGTCGGGTGTCGGACTGCGTGCCGGCATCAGCGAAGGGATCTTTTCCGATCTCGGATTGAACGTCACTGCCGCAGCGAACAAGTCGGCGAACGACGCAGTTCCACAGCTGCTCAGCGGTACGCTGCAGATCGCCCAGATGGACACGGTCACCCTGATGCAGGCCCGAGTTCAGGGCCTTCCCGTCCGGGTGGTCGCGGGCGCCGGTGTGCAGGCCACCGACGGTGAGGACGGAGTGCCGTCGGCAGCGAGCGTTGTGACGGCGGCGTCGAGTGCGATCCAGTCCCCGACCGACCTCGTCGACCGCAAGGTGGGAGTCCCGGCAATCAAGACGCAGACGTGGATGAACATCCGCGCTGTGGTCGACAAAGCTGGCGGCGACTCCAGCCGGATCGACTTCGTCGAGGTCCCGCCCGCCCAGACGATCGACCTGGTGCAGCAGGGATACGTCGACGCCGCGACACCGAACGAACCGCTCGCATCGAGCGCGATCGCATCGGGGACCGTTCGGCTCGTCCACAACACGGACGCACCCGGCAACCAGGGTGTGCCATCGTCGGTCTACGTCGCGTCCGAGGAGTTCATCGCGAAGAATCCCGACACTGTCCGGAAATTCGTCGAGGGCATCCATCAGGCAGCGGAGATCGTCAACGCGGACAAGGAGATCGCCAAGAAGGTCGCGATCGAGGAGCTCGGCTTCTCCGAGGAGCAGCTGGCGAATGCCTTTATCCAGCCGTTCGCGACGACTCCCGTCACGGCAGAGCAACTCGACAAGATCGCGAACCTCGCGGTGGAGTACGAGATCCTCACCGAGAAGCCGAGTTTCGACGAAATCCTCGTAGGATCCGAGTAGACGATGGCGACAACAACCTCAGTAGCCGTGTCATCGGCCGATACCAAGTTGAAGCCGGCAGTGCCGGCCAAGTCCGGACCGCGTCCAGCGGCGTCCGACGCAGGACGACGTAAGGTCGGCCCCGTACCCAAGCTGATCGCGATCGCCGCGGTCCTCGCCGCATGGCAAGCGATCGCCATGAGCCCACTGGTCGACGCCGGATCGCTCCCGACTCCGGTGATGGTCGTCGAAGCGCTGATCGGTCTGTGGGGCAGCGGTACCTACTGGACCGCGCTCGGAACCACCATCGGTGTGTGGGCGATGGGTCTGGGCCTGTCCGCACTCATCGGCGTTCCCGCCGGCCTCCTGATCGGGTCCTCGCTGCGCGCCACTCAGAGCACGCGGTGGATCGTCGACTTCTTCCGCAGCATTCCTACGATCGCTCTCCTGCCGCTCGTGCTCCTCCTGTTCGGAGCGACGAGTCGGATGGAGATCACCATGATCGTCCTGTCGGCGGTCTGGCCTCTGCTCATCCAGTCCATGTACGCGGCGAAGCAGGTGGAGCCACTGCACAAGTGGGTCGTTCGGGTGTTCCGGATCTCCACCGTCGACCGTCTGCGGTACCTGTGGGTGCCGAGTGTGGCGCTGCTCGTCTTCACCGGCCTGCGGCTCGCCGCCACCATGGCCCTGCTGATGACCATCAGTGCCGAATACCTCGGTGGAGCACCCGGACTCGGCTCGGAACTGTCCCACATGGAGCAGGCGTTCAAGCGTCCGGAAGTCTTCGCCTACGCGATCACCGCGGGTGTCCTCGGACTTCTCGTCAACACCCTGGTCGTGTCCGCACAGCGCCGTCTGCTGTGGTGGCACCCGGTCATCCGAGGGGAGCATTCGGCATGAAGCGCATCACCGGATTCGCCTGGGAAGCTTGGCTTCCGATCGTCCTGGTCATCACGTGGTTGGCGGTCTCGGCCAACAGTTCGTCCTTCTACTTCCCATCCCTCTCCAAGATTCTCGATCGTCTGCAATCGGTGTGGTTCTTCGACGGGATCGTCGAGAACGTTCTGCCCAGCCTCGGTCGGGTCCTCCTCGGGTTCGGTATCGCCGTGATCGTCGGTGTGGTCGGAGGGATCGTCCTGGGGCTGCTGCCCCGCTTCGAGGAGACGGTCCGGCCCATCCTCGAATTCCTCCGGGCAACACCTGGCGTCGCGCTCCTCCCCATCGCCGTCATCTTCCTCGGGATCGACGACACGATGAAGATCTTCCTGATCGCTCTCGCGTCCATGTGGCCGATCCTGCTCAATACGATCGATGGCGTGCGGTCGGTGGAACCGGTGCTGCTCAGGATGTCCCGGAGCTACCGGATCCCGTTGAAGAACCGGATCCGTTATATCTACGCCCCACATGCGGCACCGCAGATCTTCGCCGGCGCTCGCCTGGCGCTCGCCATCGCGACGGTGGTCATGGTCGTGACGGAGATGATCGGTTCCCCCGGCGGTATCGGCTACTTCATCCTCGATTCACAGCGCAGCTTCAACATTCTCAATATGTGGTCCGGCATCGTGATGCTGGGTGTGCTGGGCTACCTGCTCAATCTCGCTGCCCGACTGGTCGAGGGACGAGTCCTCGACTGGCACAACAAGAAGAACGCTTAGGAACGTGACTATGAGCACCACACACACGGGTAAGGCCACCTCGCACGAGGAACTCCTCGTCGTGGAGAACCTCGGAAAGCGGTACGGCGATCACCAGGTCCTCGGTGGCATCGATGTCGCCGTCCGCAGCGGCGAGTTCATGTGCATCGTCGGCCCGTCCGGAGCGGGAAAGACGACGCTTCTCCAGTGTCTCTCCGGCCTGACGGATCCGACCTCCGGATCGGTCACCCTCCGGGGACGGAGAGTGACGGAACCGCCGGCGGAGATGGCGATCGTCTTCCAGGACTACTCCCGGTCGCTGATGCCGTGGCTCTCCATCCTCGACAATGTGATCCTCCCGCTGCGGACCACGATCAAGGACAAGAAGAAGCGCACCGCGAAGGCGATGGACGCTCTCGTCGAGGTCGGGCTGAAGGACCACATCGATAAGTACCCGTGGCAGCTGTCCGGTGGTATGCAGCAGCGAGTGGCGATCGCCCGCGCCCTCGCCTACGAACCTGCCATCGTCTTGATGGACGAGCCGTTCGCCTCGGTCGATGCCCAGACACGCGCGGACCTCGAGGATCTGACCCTGCGGGTGAAGAACCACCTCGGTATTACGATCCTGCTGGTCACACACGACATCGACGAGGCGGTCTACCTGTCCGATCGAGTGCTCGTACTGGGCAGGAAGCCGACCCAGGTGGTGGATCTGATCGAGACGCATCTCGGTGCCGAGCGCGACCAGATCGCGACCAAGGCCACTCGTGAGTTCGCGGACCTGCGCAGCCGGGTCTACCGGGAGATCCGCCACGGTGAGATCCCGAGCTCGGCCGGTTCGGTGGCAGCGCCCACCGCAGACTGAACGTCCGTCGCGACCGTGCAGTCGCCAACAGGAAGTGAAGGGGCATGACCTCGATCGGTACGGCCACACGCCGAGCACTGTGCGAGCGCGGGGTGCGGATCGGAAACAGAGACGTCTTTCCGGATTCCGCATCCGACGTGTTCGACCCCTTCAGCGGGACGCTCGTGGGCCGAGTCGGGAATGCAACGGAAGAACTTGCGGACGCCGCCGTCGATCTGGCCCACCGAGCACTGGATCGACCTGTCCCGGCTCACGAGCGCGCTTGCGTGCTCGATCGGATCGCCGATCTCCTCGTCGCATCGAAGGAGGCGCTCGCCGAGTTGATCTGCGCAGAGGTGGCGAAGCCGATCGTAATGGCAGAAGGGGAGGTCGACCGGGCCGTCGAGACGTTCCGGTTGTCCGCTGCCGTTGCCAGAACGCAGACCGGCCGTGGTGTCGCCATGGATGCCACGCCCGCCGGGGTCGGCAAGATCGGGTTCACGCGAGGTGTGCCGATCGGTGTGGTCACTGCCATTGCCCCGTTCAACTTCCCATTGAATCTCGTTGCTCACAAACTCGCACCGGCCTTCGCCGTCGGTTGCCCGGTGGTGCTCAAACCCGCCCCTCAATCGCCGTTGACGGCATTCCTCCTCGCCGACATCTGCGAGGAGGCCGGGATGCCGGACGGATACCTCTCGGTGATCCCGGGCGACCCGGCAGACATCAGCGCGGTGATCATCGAGGATCCGCGTGTTGCAGCGATCAGTTTCACGGGCTCGGCTCCTGTCGGATGGCACATCGCGAAGGCGGGAGCACGCAAAAAGGTCATGCTCGAACTCGGCAACGCGAGCCCTGCCATCATCGAGGCCGACGCCGATCTCGAGCGTGTCGCGGACACGCTCGTCCCCAGCGCCTTCGGCTTCGCCGGTCAGACCTGTGTCTCCGTGCAACGGATCTACGCGCACGTCGGGGTGGTGGACGAACTGACGGAGCTGCTGGTGGGGAGGATCGGTGCACTCGGAGTCGGTGACCCACGGGATCGGATGGTGCTCTGCGGTCCTCCGATCGATCAACGAGCAACCGAACGCCTTCTGGGCGGTATCCGTCAGGCGACCGACGCCGGCGCATCCGTGGTGATCGGTGGTGGGATGAGGGACGACGTGATCCTCGAGCCCACCCTGCTGACGAACGTCCCGCAATCCTGCGACCTCATCCAGGAGGAGGCATTCGGTCCGGTGCTCGGCCTCGTCGGGGTGGAGTCCTTCGACGAAGCGGTCGAATTGGCGAACGACTCGAAGTACGGGCTTCAGGCGGCGGTCTTCACGTCCGATGTGCGTACTGCCCTCGCAGCTACGGAACAGTTGAACTTCGGGACTGTTCTCGTCAACGAATCGCCGGCTTTCCGTGCCGATAACATGCCGTACGGCGGAGTCCGGGAATCCGGCAACACGAAGGAAGGGCCGGAATCGACCGCCCGAGAGCTCGCGATCGAAAAGGTCTGCGTACTGCAGATGTGACTCCCGAGAACAGGATCCGTCGACCCGTGCCCTACTGGAGGCACGGGTCGACGCGTTTCGGGCAGTCTCTCCCTGCGAACGGACGATCCGTCCGAACTCTCAGCGGATACTGGCGAATACGTACGAAGACATTCCTCTGTGACGGCCATAACATCTGCGACATCGGAGTCGACGATGTGAGCCACGGCACGACCGGCCGGTCGGATCGATCGACCGAACCTCGCCCGTAAGGACGCCAGGTTCATCCGAGACCGTCGACCCCCGGAGTTCCGGGAAAGTGTCCTATCTCTGGAGAGGAACTGCCATGCTGACCAACCTCGAGACGAATCCCTCGTCGCTCGCCTCAACGGACGACCTCGCTTCGGGCGAAGAGTACGCGGCCCGCGCGTACCGCGTGGGTGCGCAGTACCTCGCCGATGTCGACGACATCCTCGACATCGTGCGTGCCGGTCGGGCGGAAACCGAACGCCTGAATCGGGTACCGGACGCGACGGTCGAGGCCATGACGCGTGCCGGTGTCTTCCGGGCGATGACGCCCCTGCAGTACGGCGGCCTCGAGATGGCGCCTGCGTCCTTCTTCGAAGGCATCATGAAGATCGCCGGCGCGGAGGCATCGGCCGCGTGGATCGGCGGGCAGCTCAACGTTCACTCGTTCGAGATCGCGCTCATGGACGAGCGCCTACAGGACGAGTTCTGGAGCGACGGCCCGGACACCAGGGCGTCGAGCTCGTATGCACCCACGGGAAGCTGGGAAGCTGTGTCGGGCGGCTACGTTCTGGACGGGACGTGGGGGTTCTCCAGTGGTGTCGACCACGCCCAGTGGATCATCGTCGGCGGTGGTGACCGCAACTTCGTGGTGCCCCGTTCCGATTTCGAGATCGATCAGAACAGCTGGGACGTCGCGGGTCTGCGCGGGACCGGTAGCAAGTCGGTGACAATGAGCAAGGTATTCGTACCCGACTACCGGGCCCACGTTCTCGCCGACACCTACCACGATCGCAATCCGGGCTGGGAGGTGAACGATCGTCCCCTCTACCGCGTCTCCTTCCTCTCGATCTTCAACTCCACCATGGCCAACTCCGCGACGGGAGCCGCCCTCGGGGCATTCGAAGAGTTCATTGGGGAGAGCAAGGTTCGGCGCATGCGTCGCGGTACCGGTGCCGCCGTCACGGAGAACCCTCACCTGCTGGTCCGTCTCGTCGATGCGCTGTCGAAGGTCCAGATGATCCGGCGCAGGCATCTGGACAACTGGCGCTTCCTCTTCGAGGTCGCATGCGAGGGACGTACCGCCACTCCGTTGGAACGTATGAAGATCCGCTTCGAGGCGGCCGACGCGATCTCGGAGAGTCTCGATGCCCTCTACACGATCTGGCCGGTCTCAGGCGCGGGAGCGATTCTCTCGAACAACCACATCCAGCGGGTGTTCCGTGATCTGCTCGCCATGCGCGTCCACGGTTCCGCCGGACGCGAGGCGGCCGCGTCGCTGTACGCACACGCGCTTCTCGAACTTCCGGGACCGGACTTCGAAAGCAACCCGTCCATGCGCACGCTGGCGTACCACCGATGAGGGCAACGCCGGCGGTTTCGGATCGCACGTCCGACTACGTCGTCGTCGATCCTGCACACGACACCCGCGAGTTCCGCAATGCCCTGAGCCGTTACGCAACAGGCGTGGCGGTAGTCACCACCACCGCGGACGGTGAGCCGACCGGTATGACGGTCAATTCGTTCGCTGCCGTGTCCCTGGATCCACCTCTGATCCTCTGGTCGGTGCGTTCCGACTCGAGTCGGGCCGGCGTGTACACCTCGGCCGACGCCTTCGCGGTCAATGTTCTCTCGTCCGACCAGACTGACATCTCGAACGTGTTCGCATCCGCGAGCTCGGGAACCGAGGGATTCCGGACGTTCTCCTGGAGTCGCGGATCGAAGAGCGTTCCTCTGATCGACGGTGCCATCGCGCGTTTCGAGTGCCGTGTGCACGCCGTGTTCCCCGGAGGGGATCACGACATCATCGTGGGAGAAGTCGACGAGTGTTCCCTCGTCGACGGTGAGTCGCTCCTCTTCGTTCAGGGTGGTTATGCCACGCCGCAACAGATGACGTCGCCAACAGACAATTGCAAGGAAGCCGGCGGGGAGATGGATCCGGCTTCCGCCGAGCCGTCGTTCGCGCAGGTTCTCACAGCCGCGAGTCATCGTCTCTCGCGGAGATTCGACGAACACCGCGCGCAGTTCGGGTTGAGCGTCGCCAGTGCCCGGGTGCTCCAGCGACTCTCGTGCGGTTCACGGACCGTGCAGGAACTGGCGGTGTCCGCCTATCTCGGACCGCGGGCCACCGAGGATGCCGTCAGTGAGCTGATCGAGTCCGGCCTCGTCGTCCGGAACGAGGACCGATTCTCTCTGTCCACCGACGGTTCCGCCACATACGAACAGATCGCCGAGATCGCACGCCGGTTCAACAGGGACGCCTTGGCCGACCTGGACGACTCCGACGTGGCCGCGACCCGGCGAGTCCTCGAGGCGCTCGCGCGTTCGTAGCCGAGCGACCTCACGACACCGAAAGCAGAAGGAGTCCAACGATGATCGGTCTCGGATTGGCATGCTCGCATGCGGCGGGAATGTTCCGGCCGCCGGAGGCATGGCAGCAGTGGATGATCGACCGCGTCGCACCCGGCGTGTTCGAGCGTTATCCCGAAGCAGCACGACAGCGGGACAGTCTGGAGGTGTGTCAGGACCTCTACCACCGCATCCATGCTGCATTCGACGACATGCGTGCGGAGGTCGCGGCCTACAAACCTGACGTGATCGTGATCGTGGGCGACGACCAGGGTGATATGTTCAACCTGTCCAACAACCCGAGTCTGGCGATCTACGTCGGTTCGGAACCCATGTGGGGTCATCAGGGCTACGAGTGGGACGTCCCGATGAAGGACCGCACGGTGGTGAAGTTCAAGAACGATCCCGACGTCTCGTCCCATCTCGCACGTCAACTCGTCAAGCGGCACTTCGACGTCTCGGTCATGCACCGCTTCGAACCGGTGGGCCGCGAGGGCTACGGGCTGCCGCATATGGCGGCCCGTATCGCACCCGAGCTCGATCCGACGGGGGAGATCCCCGTCGTGTGCGTGATGCTCAACGAGTATTTCCCGCCCCTCGCCGGTGGCGACCGCTGTGCCGCGCTCGGCCGTGCGATCGCGGAGATCCTCGGCGAGCGTGACGAGCGGATACTGCTGTGCGCGTCGGGTGGGCTCAGCCACTATCCGTCGGACAAGGACTTCAACCGCGGCGACATCGATACGCCGCTCGACAAGTGGGTTCTCGAGCGCATCCAGCGCAACGAGGTCGACCAGCTCGAGAAGTTGTTCAGCTTCGATTCGCAGACCCTCCGATCGGGAACCGGTGAGATCCGCGCGTGGATCAGCGTGGCGGCTGCGATGGACCGGCCGGCAACCGTCATCGACTACATGCCCATCCATGCGTGCTTCACCGGTGTGGGCTTCGCCAAATGGACGGATCGACACTGAAAGACACCGAGGAGCAGCTCATGGGATCGGACGATTCCTCGATCATCGCCGAGTATTTCGGGTACGCGTCGCACTGGCTGACCACACGGGAGGGGGAACGGATCCACTACCTCGACGAGGGGGATCCGGATTCACCGCCGGTGATACTGCTCCACGGTTCGGCGATCGGAATCACCGCGGCGGCCAACTTCTACCTCACCGTTCCGGCACTGGTCGATGCCGGGTACCGGGTCGTGGCACCGGATCTGTACGGCTACGGCTTCACCGAAGCGCCGCCCGGTGTGGACGCGATACGGCCGAACCAGGTCGATCTGGTGATCCGGACGATGGACGCCCTCGGCCTGGCGCGAGCCCACGTCATCGGAAACTCCCTCGGAGGCATGGTCCTTGCGAGCCTGGCACTCGAACACCCGGAACGAGTGGCCGGCGGCGTCGTGGTGGGCACGGCCGGGGCGCGCTGGAAGGACGGATCGCGGTTCGAACCGAATCTGACGTCCCACAAGGACACCGGACGGTACGAGCCTTCGCTGGTCCGCCGTTCGATGAAGCATCTGGTCCACGACCCGCGCATGGTCCCCGAAGAACTCGTGGAGTTCCGGACGCGAATGGCCGAGCGTCCCGGCGCGTACGAACGGCACCAGGAATCGACGCGGATGCGGGAACTCAGCAAGGTGCACTATCCGTTCCTGCCGGAGAATGCCGCTCGTTGCCGAGTGCCGATGTTGTTCCTGTTCGGCAGGGAGGACCGGGTGAACCCGCCCGAGGACGCACTGGCGGGAGCCGAGGCATTCCCCAACGCCGACCTGGTCGTGTTCGGTCACTGCGGGCACTGGACGATGATCGAACGCGCAGACGATTTCAACCATCTCGTCCTGCGTTTCCTCTCGGGTTACGACGAGAGGATCGTCGAACCTCCGTTGTATGCGGACGATCTGCGTGGCGAGCGCCTGCTCGCCGGAGGAGGCCGGTGATGCTCACCTACGAATCGACCAGCAGATTCGCCCAGGCTGGGCCGATCCGGGTGCACTACCACGAGGCGGGCGAAGGACCGGTGCTGCTCTGCATCCACGGCGGAGCACCCGGTGCCTTCGGGTGGGGGAACTTCGGTCGCAATCTCGAGGAACTCTCCCGTCGGTTCCGCGTGATCATCGTCGACCTGCCGGGCTATGGACGGTCGGACAAGCCGGACGTCTCCACCGGACGCAATGCGATGTACGCCGAGACGATGGTGGCCCTGATCCGGGAGTTGGGACTCGATCGTGTCCACGTCCTGGGGATGGCCACCGGCGGAGCGGTCGCCATCCGGATGGCCGTCGACCATCCGTCCGTTGTAGAGCGGCTGGTGCTCGTCAGCGCGGCCGGCGGTCACGCCGTGTACCAGCTCCGACCGAAGGAGTCCGCAAGCCGGATCTACTACGGTGGCGAAGGGCCCACGATGGAGAAGATGCGGGCCTATCTCGAGCAACTCCTCTACGACCCCACGCTGATCACCGACGATGTGCTGCTCGAGCGCTACGAGGCGAGTGTCGAACCCGAGTTCATGGTCCAAGCGCCCGAGGGACGAAGTTCCCAGCGGCACACCCCGGACGACTTGTGGAAGCGTCTCGACGAGATCACCGCGCCCACCCTCATCGTGTGGGGGAGGGAGAACCGCACCCAATCGTTCGAGAACGCGGTGTTCATGTTGAGCCGGATCAGGAAGTCACAGCTGCACGTGTTCGGTGAGTGCGGGTTGTGGGTGCCCTACGAGAAGATGGCCGAGTTCAACGCGCTCGTCAAGCGATTCTTGTATGTGGAAAGTTCCGCGCGACTTCGTGCATAACGACTGTTAGCGTCCGGACAGTATGAGCATTTCGCACGATGGGTACGCCGATCTCGTCCGGGCCGCGGGGGCCAAGCACCCGATCTCGGCGATCCTGTCGTGCCTGGCCGACAACGGCACGGCGTGGAGCGCGCTGTTGACCACGAGTGGCAGACTCATCGAGTCGGTCGCGGGAAAGACGGTCGACGCAGTCGATCCCGGTGTCCTGAAGGGCTCCGTGGAGGTCATCCCGCGACCGCTCGTGCGTCCCGCGACGGGGGTCGGCCCGGACGATCGTGAACTCCTCGCCTTCCCCGTGGGCGCCGAAGGACGAGCGACCGCCATACTTCTCATGGCGGGGGACGGACCCGTCCACGCCGATCTCCACAGATTCGGAGCCAGTGCCGCCCTGTTGCTGCGGTTGCTCCTTCGCGATACGCGACGGATGCAGACGGTGTCCCGGACGGTCAGGGATTCCGTCGCCCGACTGGTCTTCGCCGGGCGCATCGACAGCGCCCTGGAACTGGCCGCGGAAATGGGTCTGGCGGCCCCGCCCCGCAGACCACACATCGTCTGTGTACGGGGAGTGGACGACTGGAGTCGTGACGACCTGCTGGATCTTTTCGAGGCCGCGCTGCCTCCCGGTGCTCAGCAGCTGCTCGCGTACAACGACGACGACGAGTGTTGGATGTTGCTGAACGGTATGCAGTTCCAGGCGCTCGGACCGGAACTCTTCGCTCTGGTCGATCGGAATCCCGCACTCAGAGTTCTCCTCACGGAACAGGTTCCGATCCGGAAGCTCTCCCATCGCTGGCAGCATTGGATGGCGGATATCCGTAAGGCCCCCGCCGGCACGGTCGTGGACCGTTCGGACTACAGCGGCGACACGGCGAGCGACTGGGTGCACAAGTTGCAACGCGAATCGAGCCCCCAGGTGGTGGACGCGGTCGTCGAGTACCTGCGCCATCGGGGCCGGTGGGAGACGGCGGCCGAGACGCTGTCGATCCACCGGAACACGCTGCGGTACCGCGTGTCCTCCGCGGAGAAGTTGCTCGGCTTCGAACTCTCCGATCCCACATTCGCGGCGCGACTCTGGCTCGCGTTGCGTGCCGAGGGCATCGCCGACTGATTCCGGCCGGCGTGTTCGGCTCCGTTCGGCGGGTCTCGCCACGCGACGGTGAATCTGGTTCGAACTATCCAAAAGGGCCCACATGCTTGGCCGTATCGACCAGAGACTCGACCTTTCGGTCTATGTAATCTGCAACACATCCGGTCGGCAGTGTACCCACTATCACCCCATCGCAGGGGTGCCCATCGCAACGCTCGCCGCACCGTTCGTTCGGACCTTCCCTGATCTGGAGCCCGCTATGAAATCACGTCGTATCCGACCCGGTCGCCTCGCTGCCGTTCTCGCCATGACGTCCGTTCTCGCCGCCTGCAGTGCGGCGAACGAGGCCACACTCGGTGACGGCTTCACGGACATCACCGAACGTGCCCGCGACGAGGCTCCTCTGGTCGTCTACTCGTCGGCGACGGATGCTGTGAACGAGGCGATCACGAGCGCTTTCGGTCAGGCGTACCCGGATATCGAGGTAGCCGTCACGCGTTTGTCCACAGGTGATCTCAGAAGCCGGTTCGCCTCCGAGACCGCGACGGGCGCCCAGAGTGCGGACCTCGTCATCGTCACCGACCCACTGATGTTCAACGAGAACCCCGAGTGGTTCAGGGAGCTGTCGGAGAACGAGGTACCGAACCTGGCTCACCTGCGTGACACCTCCGTTGCTGCGAATCACTTCACCGCAGTCACTTCGCCGTGGGTGATCACGTACAACGAACAGAAGATCGGCACACCTCCGACCACGTGGAAGGATCTCGTCTCTCCCGAGCTTGCGGGTAAGGCGAGCTTTGCGGACCCACGGGTCTCCGCCGACAGTGTGATGTCCTTCTACCAGATCCTGATGGACGAGAACGGACCGGACTTCCTGCGCACCATCGGCGATCAGAGTGGTGACTGGTTCGAATCGTCGGTCCCGGCCGTGCAGAAGGTGGCAGCAGGCCAGTTGGCGCTGGCCGCTCCCGGTGCGAAGGCACACTCGGTCGCGCTCATGGAGGCCGGAGCCCCGATCAAGGCGGTCACTCCGGAGCCGGTGATCGCGTTCCCCAACCTGATCGGAATCTCGGAGAACGGACAGAGCCCCAATGCTGCAATGGTGTTCGCGGACTTCGTGCTCAGCGAAGAAGGTCAGCGCGCGTACTGTGGAGACGCCTTCTATATGACGATGCGAGACGACGAGATCGACGGTTGTCCCTCCGCGCCCGAAGACATCCGCCTGGCGGATCCGATGCGCGCGCATGCCGAACGCGAGGAGATCTTGAACGCGTTCGAACTGAACTGAACCCCGACTGTCCTGTCTGCTCGAACAAAGGTATTCCTGATGACAATCATCGACGAGCTACCCGCTGCAGAAGCTACCGCGCCCGCTCGGGCGGACGGCTCCCCAGTACTTCTCGAAGTCAACAGCGTCACCAAGAAATTCGAACGTCACGGCGGCGACATCGTCAATGCGGTGGACGATGTCTCGTTCGAGGTCCGGACCGGGGAACTCCTCGTCCTGTTGGGCCCCAGTGGTTGCGGGAAGTCCACTCTGCTGCGTTGTATCGCAGGCCTGGAATCCCCGACCGAGGGAGTTATCCGCATCGACGGCGACGCGGTCTACGATTCGTCCTCCAGGACCGTCAAGGCGCCCAACGAGCGCGACGTCAACATGATGTTCCAGTCCTATGCACTGTGGCCCCACATGAACCTCGAGGACAATGTGGCATACCCCCTGCGGTCGGCGGGAGTGCGGAAGGCCGTGGCCCGTCGTCGGGCAGCGGAGTATCTCGACCTCGTCGGTCTCGGTGGCCTGGGACGGCAGCACCCGGGGATGATCAGTGGTGGCCAGCAGCAGCGGGTCGCCCTGGCTCGCACTCTGATCTCCGAACCGTCAGTCGTCCTGTTCGACGAACCGTTGTCCAACGTCGATGCCCGGGTCAGGGTCAAGCTCCGTGCTCTGTTGGTGCGACTGCATCGTCAACTCGGATTTGCTGCCGTGTACGTCACGCACGACCAGGTGGAAGCGATGAGTCTGGGTACTCGGATCGCCGTCATGCGCAGCGGCCGGGTGGATCAACTCGCTTCCCCCGTCACCGTGTACGAGCGTCCGAGCAATCGCTCGACGGCGGAGTTCATCGGTGAGGCGAACTTCCTCGACGCGACGGTGCTCGGCAGCGCGGACGACTCGCTCACCGTAGAGGTGGCGGGTCGGGAGATCAGTGTGCCGCGTTCGTCCGGCACCGTACGAACGGACGCCGTTCCCGGTGAGGCGATCACACTGATGGTTCGGCCGGAGAAGTGCTCGATCGCGCCGGCCGGAGCCGCAGACGGGAACCTTTCCTGGCGGGGAGTGGTCGTCGCACGGACCTTCTCGGGCGCTCATACCGAGTATCAGTGCCGGATCGAGGACCGTTCGGTGACGGTGTGGGCGTTCGGAGTCCCGGACCCGGCGTTGCACGAGTCTGCCGAGGTCGACGTGACCGTTCCCGCAGAGGCATTCCGGGTGGTGGCCGATGACTAGTCTCGCCCCGAGTCCCGAACGAACGACCGTCGCGACGGACCCGCAGAAGGATGTGCGCCCGAAGGGCGCGCTCCGCCGCGGTGCCTTCGGTGCACTGCTGGTTGTATTGTCCGCACTCGTCGTCCTGCTGGTCGTGTACCCGCTCGCGCGGATGTTCGAGCGTGCCGGCGGTCCGCTCGAGGCATGGACGGATCTGATCGCCGAGCCGTGGTTCCTGGGAATGGTTCGGGACACCGTGGTCGTCGTCGGGGTGAGCGCTCTGCTCTCCCTGGTGATCGGTGCACTGCTGGCCTGGGTCAACGAGCGTACCGATGCAGGGCTGGGCGCGATCGGTGATGCCCTGCCGCTGATCCCGCTGTTCCTCCCGGCTGTTGCCCTCGCGGTCGGTTGGGTGGTGCTGGCCAGTCCCGAGGTCGGCCTGTTGTCTCCGATCCTCGAACCGCTCGGGTTCCAGATCTACTCGACCCCGGGCATGGTGCTGATCTACGTCCTGCTCACCGTTCCGTACACCTATCTTCCGATCGTGTCGGCGCTGCGCTCTCTCGACCCGTCGCTCGAAGAAGCTGCGCGGGCGTCGGGCTCCGGGACCTTCCGGGTGGTGCGTACCGTGTCGCTCCCGGCCGTCGCGCCGTCTCTGCTATCCGGTTTCATCCTGGCGACGATCATCGGTGCCGGCGTGTACTCGGTTCCGGCGATCGTCGGACAGAGCACAGACCTCGACATCATGTCCGTTCGTATCGTCCGCTCGATTCAGAACACATACCCGGTCGAGTACGGCACCGCGGTCAGGCTCAGCGCGATGTTGTTCACGGTCCTGCTGCTCCTGTACTTCCTTCAGCGACTCGTGATTTCGAAGCAGCAGTTCGCCAGGATGGGCGGCCAGGCACCCAAGGTGGCCAGGGTGGCTCTGGGCAAGTGGCGTTGGCCTGTGCGCGCGTTGAATCTCGTCTACATCGGACTCGCCGCAGTTCTGCCTCTCCTCGCGGTGATCTACCTGAGCCTGCAGCGTTACTGGCAGCCCGACCTGACGGCGTCGAACTGGACGCTGGACAATTTCAAGGTCGCCTCGGCAGGTGCAGGCGGTGCGGGCCTCGCGATCAGCAACTCGGTTCTGCTCGCGGTGGTCGGCGGACTCGTCATCGTGCTCGCCGCGACGATGATCCTCACCTACGCACGTCAGTCCCGTAACCGCATCTCCCGCTTGGCGAGTGCGTCGGCCAAACTGCCGGCAGTGGTACCGGGCAGCGTCCTGGCGGTCTCGTTCATCTTCGCCTTCGGCGGTGAGCCGTTCAACCTCGGCGGAACGTTGCTCATCATGGGAATGGCGTTCTTCGTGTCGTTCCTCCCGTACGCGATGATCTCTCTCGAAGGAACATCCGCCCAGATCGACGGCAGCCTGGAAGATGCGTCCCGGCTGTGCGGCGCAGGATCGGGCCGGACGTTCACGCAGATCGTTCTTCCCCTCCTGCGACCCGGAATATTGGCGACCTTCTCCCTGGTGTTCGTGAGGATCGTCGGTGACCTGGAGATCGCGGTCCTGCTCGGAACCGGACAGACTCCGCTGGTCAGCGCGCTGCTCTTCCAGGTGTGGGGTGAAGGTTTCTTCACCCAGGTCGCCGCGGTTGCCGTGATGATGACCGTCGTGTCGGCGACGGTGGTGATCCTCATGATGTGGTTCTCTCGACCGGCATGGGTCCGCAAGATGCGCGCAGTGCAGAAGAAGGCTGCGAAGAAGTGACGCTCGAGCGACGCCTGGCCTCCGGCGAACCCCAGTACGGATTGTGGCTCGGGCTGGGGAACCCGTACGCCGCGGAGATCTGTACCGGGGCGGGGGCGGACTGGGTGTTGATCGACGGTCAGCACGCCCCCAACTCGCCGAGCACCATCGCAGGACAGTTGCACGCCCTGAAAGGAATCCCGCTCGAGGTGGTGGCCAGGACTCCCGGACCCGATCCGGCAGTCATCGGTCAGTACCTCGACCTGGGCGTGCGGAATCTGGTGATCCCGGGAGTCGATTCACCCGATCGAGCTCGGGAGGTGGTGGCCGCGACGCGCTATCCGCCCAGCGGGACCCGAGCTGTGGCCAGCACACTCACCCGCGCAACCGATTTCGGTCGCCGTCCGGAATATCTCCGAACCGTACACGACGAGCTGTGCATCTTCGTCCAGATCCAGTCGAAGGAGGCGCTCGACTCGCTTCCCGAGATCGTCGCGGTGCCGGGAGTTGACGGAATCTTCGTGTCGCCGGCCGATATCGCAGCTTCGATGGGGCGCTTGGGCAATCCTCGCGATCCGGATGTTCGCCGGACGATGTCGCAGGCTCTGGACATCGCCCAGCGGGCCGGCGTCTATTCCGGTCTGTACGCGAGTTCCCCCGCCGACGGGCTCGCGTGGACTGTCGAGGGAGCCTCTCTCGTCGCGATCGGCAGCGATGTCGGGGTCCTGCAGCGAGGTACCCGCCGACTCTTCCAAGAGGTGAAGGGAAGCTCGGTCCCCGCACGGTGGTGACGACACGAGAAGGGCCTGTACCGGTTGAATCCGCCTGTTCCGGTACAGGCCCTTCTCGTGTGGGGAGTGTGTGCGACCACCTGCCGCCGGGATCAGAGGTCCGGTGCCGAGGGATTTCCTCCACGCAGGTAGACCGTGGTCGTATGGGTGAAGAACTCGACGGCTGCGCCACCCTGTTCCTTGGGACCCAGCCCGGACTTCTTCGCTCCACCGAACGGAACGTGCGGGTCGGCACCGGCCGACTCGGAGTTGACGTGCAGGATGCCGGCGTCGATCTCGTCCATCGCCTCCAGGACGCGAGTCACGTCCTGAGTGAAAATCGATGCGCTGAGCCCGAATTCGCTGTCATTTGCGAGCGCGAACGCCTCCGAACGACCTGCGGCACGGCGCACACTCAGAATCGGCCCGAAGAACTCCTCCTGCCACGCGGGATTGGATGCGGCAGCCGTTTCGTCGGCGGGCAACTGCAGGATGGTCGGCGCCACGAACGCGGCCGCATCCACCGACTCGTCGAGACGCACGATTCCGCGGTACACGACTGTCGCGCCTTCTGCGACCGCGTGTTCGATACCTGCTTCGATCTGCTGCGCTGCAGCAGCGGTCACGACAGGGCCCATGTCGACCGCTGGATCGAGAGGGTCGCCCACCGTCCAACTGTCGAGCCGTGCCTGCAGGCGGCCGAGGAAGTCGTCGGCGATCGAGTCGTCGACGATGAGCCGGGAAGTGGCCGTGCACTTCTGACCGGACGAGCGGAACGCTCCGAACAGCACCTGTTCGACGGCCAGGTCCAGATCCGCGTCCGCCAGGACGACGGCGGCATTCTTGCCGCCCATCTCGGCCTGCACCGGAACGCCTCGGGTCGCCGCTGCAGCAGCGATGCGCCGACCGACCGAAGTCGAACCGGTGAAGGTGATCGCGTCGATCTCCGGGTGCTCGACGATCGCGTTTCCGAGCGCGCCTTCACCATGGAGGAGGTTGAGCACGCCCTCGGGAAGACCGGCCTCCGTCAGCGCTTCGGCCAGACGAACCGCGAGCAACGGAACCGTGCTGGCCGGCTTCCACACCACGGTGTTCCCGTACACGAGCGCGGGCGCGATCTTCCACGCCGGAATCGCGATGGGGAAGTTGAAGGGCGTGATGACACCGACCACACCGACAGGCCTGCGCGTGACGAGAATCCGCTCTCCCCGGCGAGGGGATGCGAAGACCTCACCGGCGGACCGATCGCCCTCGTTCGCGAAGTACCGCAGGATCTGCGCGGCGCGGCGCACTTCGCCGATACCCTCGGCGAGGGTCTTACCCTCTTCCCGGGTGAGCTCGGCACCGAGTTGCTCGGATGCTGCGTCGAGCGAATTCGCGGCACGCGAAAGGACGGCACCTCGTTCGTGGACGGGTGTACGTGCCCAGTCGCGGGCTGCACGGCGGGCCGCTGTGAAGGCTCGATCGACGTCCTCGACGGTCGCCCGTAGTCCTCGGGCGACCACGTCGTCCGGATGCGCAGGATTCGTCGATTCGAATTCCTCGGCCGGCCCCTCCTCCCAGCGGCCCGCGACGAGGTGACGCAACGTGACAGGCGCCGCTGCGCTCAGTGCGGTCATGTATTTCACTCCTGACGGATTTCGTGCTGAAGGATGTCCTCCGACTACGGCAGGCGCGGTGGCGCCGTGCGGTAGGTCGCGGGGGTGGCGCTGAGCCGGATCGGGTTGGCGATCTGACGAAGCGGAGCGTCCCGGTCGGGATCGTCGATCGACACCACCGGCGACAGACCGAGTCGTTCGGCGAGCGCGACCGCGTCGGCGATGTCGTTGAGCGGACCGCACGGCACCCGGGCTGCGGTCAGAGCATCGAACCACGCGTCGGCGGTGTCCGTCGACAGCAACTCGTCGACGATCTTCGTCAGCTCCTCCCGGTTCGCGACGCGGGCGGTGTTCGTGGTGAACCGCTCGTCGGTGGCGAGTTCGGGCGCGCCGAGAACCTCGACCAGCGAAGCGAATTGACGGTCATTGCCCACGGCGAGGACGAACGGCCGGTCGGCGGTGTGAAACACCTCGTAGGGCGCGATGCTCGGATGACGGTTGCCCATCGCCTTCGGCACCACTCCCGCCGCGACGTAGCCCGACGACTGGTTCGCCAACGCCGACAACAGGGACGACAACAGGTTCACCTCGACGCGCTGGCCCTCACGGGTGCGGTCGCGGTGCCGCAGCGCGGCGAGGATGCCGAGCGCAGCGTGCATTCCGGTGATGACGTCGACCACGGCGACACCGACCTTGGTGGGTGTCGCAGGGTCGGGCCCGGTGATGCTCATCAGACCGCCGACGGCCTGGATGAGCAGGTCGTAACCGGGCAGATTGTTGTGCCCACCGAAGCCGGTGATCGAGGTGTAGACGATGCCGGGGTTGAGTTCCCGGACCTGCTCGTATCCGAGCCCGAGCCGTGTCATCGTGCCGGGCAGGAAGTTCTCGACGACGACATCGGCGCGGGCGACGAGATCGCGTGCCTGCCCGAGCCCTTCGTCGGTGGTCAGGTCGATGGCCACCGACTTCTTGTTGCGGTTGACGCCGAGGAAGTAGGTCGACTCGTCGCCGACCCAGGGCGGGCCCCAGTGCCGGGTGTCGTCCCCGAAGCCGGGTCGTTCGATCTTGACGACCTCCGCCCCGAGGTCGGCGAGCAGCATGGTGGCGTAGGGGCCGGCGAGCACGCGACCGAAGTCGGCGATCACCAGCCCGGCCAATGCTCCGGTCGTGTTCGCCGCTGTTGCGTTCGTTTCGGCCATGTTCTGATTGCTCACCGGAAGGCCGCCTCACCGGTCAGGGCCTTGCCGATGGTCAGCTGGTGGACCTCGGAGGTGCCCTCGTAGGTCAGCACCGATTCGAGGTTGTTGGCGTGACGGATGACGGGGTACTCGAGCGTGATTCCGTTGGCGCCGAGGATGGTCCGGCATTCGCGGGCGATCGCGATGGCCTCGCGCACGTTGTTGAGCTTGCCGAGGCTGACCTGCTCCGGGGCGATCTCGCCGCGGTCCTTGATGCGGCCGAGGTGGTAGGCGAGCAGGTGGCCCTTGCCGACCTCGAGCGCCATGTCGGCGATCTTGGCCTGGGTGAGCTGGTAGCCGGCGAGCGGCTTGTCGAACACCTCGCGGGACTGCGAGTACTCGATGGCGGTCTCGAGGCAGTCGCGGGCTGCGCCGATGGCACCGAAGACGATGCCGAAGCGGGCCTCACCGAGCGAGGTCAGCGGTCCGCGCAGACCCTTGGCCTTCGGCATCATCGCCGAGGAGGGCAGACGCACGCCGTCGAGGACGAGCTCCGAGGTGACCGAGGCCCGCAGCGACAGCTTGGAGTGGATCTCCGGTGCGGAGAAACCGGGGGTGTCGGTGGGGACGACGAAGCCGCGGATGCCCTTGGCGCCTTCTTCGAGGTCGGTCTGCGCCCAGACGACGGCGACGTCGGCGATCGAGCCGTTGGTGATCCACATCTTGGTGCCGTTGAGGATCCAGTCGTCACCGTCGCGCTTGGCGTTGGTGCGCATCCCGGCGGGGTTGGAGCCGAAGTCGGGCTCGGTCAGGCCGAAGCAGCCGATCGCCTCGCCGGCAGCCATGCGGGGGAGCCATTCCTGCTTCTGCTCCTCGCTGCCCCAGTGGTGGATGGAGAACATCGCCAGCGAGCCCTGCACGGACACGAGGCTGCGGATGCCGGAGTCGACGGCCTCGAGTTCGAGACAGGCCAGGCCGTAGGCGGTGGCGCTCATGCCGGCGCAGCCGTAGCCGTCGAGGTGCATGCCGAGCACGCCCAGCTGTCCGAGTTCCTTGGCGAGTTCGCGTGCCGGGAGCTTCGCTTCCTCGAACCATTGGGCCACGTGCGGGCGGATGCGCTCGTTGCCGAACTTGCGGACGGTGTCGCGGATGTCGATCTCCTCCTGCTCGAGCAGGGAGTCGAGGGCGAACAGCTGGGTGAGCGACTGAGCGTTGGACATGGCCTTCTCCGGTGGTCGAGGAAACGTTTGTCAGAACGATTGCGAGAACGTTTGCACGATCGATTGCATGGCATACGCTAAAGGCGTGCTCCGGGCACGTCAACCCGGAACACGAACTCGATGCCGTACGAGCAGGAGAGCCGAATGCCCCGTCCCGACCGCGCCCCGACGCTCAAGGAGATCGCCGAGCGCGCCGGTGTCCACGTCTCGACGGCATCCCGAGTGCTGCGTCAGCCCGAACCGGTCGACGGGTGGTCGGACTCGGCCCTGCGGGTCCGGGAGGTCGCGGCCGAACTGGGATATCGCCCCAACCTGTGGGCGGCGAGCCTGCGGACGCGCAAGACCACGACCCTCGGTGTCGTCATGCCGCGACTCACCGACGGCGTGGTCGCCACGACCTACCAGGGCATCGAGGAAGCCGCCACGAAAGCGGGCTACTCGGTACTGCTGTCGAGCCCGCCCGACGACCTCGAGGCGCAACGTCGCGCCATCGCGCTGCTCGTGGGCCGGCAGGTCGACGGTCTGCTGCTGAGCAGCATGCACCTCCCGGGTCGCCGGTTCGTCGAGTCGCTGGCACTCGGATCGCTGCCCATCCTCGCGGTCACCCGGCACGCCGACGCAGGCTTGCCGTTCGTGGTGGGCGACGACTATCGCGGTGGAGCACTGGCCGCCCGGCACCTGCTCGACCGCGGTTACGACGACCTGGCGATCATCGCCGGCCCCGACCACGCCAGCACCGCCCGCGACCGCCGCGACGGCTTCGTCGACACCCTGAAGGAAGCATCGGTGTCACTGCCGCCCGAGCGGATCGTGCGGTCGAGCTTCGACGTCGCCGGGGGTGTGGAGGCCGCGCGTGCGCTGCTGGATCGCCCCGATCGTCCCCGCGCGATCTTCGCGGTCAGCGACACCATCGCCATCGGCATCCTCGGTGTCGCCCGCGACCTGGGTCTGTCCATCTCCGACGATCTCGCCGTGGTCGGTTACAACGACATCCCCGTCGTGGCGCAGCTGCCGGTTCCGCTCACCACCGTGCGGTCGCCCGCGCACGATATCGGGGTGACCGCCATCGAGCGGCTCCTCGAACTCGTGCGAAACGGAGAAACGGAATCGACGCGACTTCCCGTCGAACTCGTGGTGCGCGCCTCGAGCTGAGCGACCTCACCCGTTACCGCGGCCGCTGTTCCCGTTGCCGCTGTTCCCGTTCCCGTTTCCGTTGTTGCCGTTGTGGTTGCCGCTGTTCCCCTGGGAATTGCCGTTCCCGTTGTTGCCGGGTCCGCTGTTCCCGCGGGATTCGGGTTCGGACCTCGGAGGCCCGGCATCCGCCGACGGTGCGACAGGAGCAGGTACGACGGGCGGAACCACGGGGGTCTCGTCTGCTGTGCGCGCCGGGACGACCGTCGATTCGGGAGTCACCGGGAGCTCGGTGGTGGCCGGTACCCGTTCGGGCGTCGATGCGGACATGCCCGGTGTCCGGGTCTCCGGTGTGGCCGCCGGCGGGGAATCGCCCCGCCCGAATCCGAGCGCGAGACCGCCCACGGTGAGCGCTCCGACCAGCGTCAGACCCGCCGCGACGAGAACTCCACGGGAACGGTCCGTGCCTACGGTGGTCGTCGGGTCGACAGCCAGACCTGCCGGCAGCCGGGTCGTCGCAGCGCGGTATCCGTCGGAATTCTGCAATGCCGCGAGCATCTCGTGCGCACTGTGGAACCGGTCGGAAGGCTCTCGTGCCATGGCCCGCTCGATCACTGCGACGAGCCCAGGATGTGCATCCGGTCGGAGTTCGGTGAGTGGCTGCGGCCGGTCGTGCGTGATGGCCCGTGCCAGCGCGAGGATGTTGTCCTCGGCGAACGGCCTCCGCCCGCACAGGGACTCGTAGCCGACGACACCGACCGCGTACAGATCGTCCGTCACGGATGCGGGGTGTCCGGTGATGCGGTCCGGGCTCAGATAGGCGACGGTCCCCACGAGTTCACCGGTGCGTGTGAGGTCGTCGCCGACGCTCTTGGCGATGCCGAAGTCGGCGACCTTGACCTCGCCGTTCTCTGTGATGAGCACGTTCGCCGGCTTGATGTCCCGGTGGAGGATCCCTGCCCCGTGCGTAGCGACGAGCGCTTCGAGAATTCCGGCGAGCACCGTGCGCACCCGATCGTCGGGGAGCGGGCCGCGGGCGATGTCGTCGGCGAGGGTTCGCCCGGGCAGCCGTTCCATAACGATGTAGGGACGTCCGTCGTGTTCGCCCGTGTCGTACACGGCGACGATGCGAGGGTGGTTCAGGGCCGCGGCAGCCCGGGCCTCGACCTCGAAACGGCGTCGTACGTCCGGTCTGCTGCCGACCTCCCGTCCGAGCAGTTTGACCGCGACGGGCCGGTGGAGGCGGGTGTCCCAACCGTCGTGGATCTCGCCGCTGCCGCCCACGCCGAGCAGACCGCTCAGCTCGTAGCGGCCGTCGAGAACTGCGTGGACGGTCACAGGTGGACGGTAGCCGTTCGGAGGGGGAAGTAAACAAAATGCGCTGGTGGGGCGAGGTGCATCAGCGCTTCATCCGCGATCTTCACCCGCTGCTCGTAACGTGTTTGTAATTTGTGCCGATCTCATGCCCGGGAGAAACAAGCTGCCGGAGGGTCTGGATGAAGACGATTGTGCGAGCCGGGATCGTCGCCGGCATGGCAGCTGCATCGATGGTGTGGCCGGTGTCCGCGATGAGTGAACCGGGCAACGAGCAGGGCATCCGATACGTCGCGCTCGGCGACTCGCGTGCCGCCGGACCCTACCTCGACGCAGCAGCGATGCTCAGTGGATGCGCCCGCGCCGACGCGGGATATCCGAACCTCGTCGCGGGTTCGCTGCACCCCGTCAGCTTCGTCAACGTCGCGTGTTCGGGTGCGCGCACCGAGCACATCACGTCCGTCCCCCAACAGACGTCGACTGGATCGATGGCACCGCAGATCGACTCGCTCACTCCGGACACGAATCTCGTCACGCTGAGCATCGGTGGCAACGATATCGGCTGGTCGGGGCTCGTCTCGGCCTGCTACACCGAGCTTCCGGGCGGCGACGCGCACTGCCGCACCGACCCGGGCGCCACCTCGCGCATGGACGCCGCCCTGAGCGCGCTCGGACCGAAGGTCACCGCCACACTCACCGCCGTCCAGCAGCGAGCACCGCGTGCACGGGTCCTGCTGGTCGGGCACGGCGGGGTCTTCGGCAACCGGGGCTGCTGGCCGAACATCCCCACGAGCGACGCCGACGCGTCGTTCGTGACGAACTTCTTCTCGCGGATGAACCGTGTGCTCGCCCGGTCCGCGGCCGAGTCCGGTGCCGAGTTCGTCGACGTCATGACCGGGTCGGAAGGGCACGACGCGTGTGCGCCCTCCGAGCAGCGCTTCTACGAGGGACGGCAGTCGCTGTCGCTGGCGAAGGCGCTGCATCCCACCGCCGCGGGGATGCGGCACATGGCGCAGCGGGTGACGAACGTCTGGTACCAGCGGGGCTAGGTAGACAACCGAAAGGTGAGGCTCACAACCCTCGTGGTCGACCACCGGGGTTGTGAGCCTCACTTCTGCGTTGTGAACCTCGAGCGACGACCAGCGGCGTTTCGTTCGCGACACTCGCCGGACACGACGGCGAAAAAGTGGAATGCTGCACTCCACTGCGTGCTCACATCCGTCGAACCGGTCCTGCGCGGGAGGCCTCGATGACGATCTACCGACAACAGCTCGGCGGAACCGGCTACGTCTTCGACGGCCTCGTCGACCTGCTCGGGAAGGCCTCTCCGCGCCGCTCGGGCGATGAACTCGCCGGTTGCGCGGCCACCTCGGATGCCGAACGTGCCGCGGCGCAGCTGGCCCTCGCCGACCTCCCGCTGACCACCTTTCTCATCGAGGCGGTCGTGCCGTACGAGACCGACGAGGTCACCAGGCTGATCGTCGACACCCACGACGCGACGGCCTTCGCGCCGGTCTCGCACATGACCGTCGGGGAGCTGCGCGATCACCTTCTGGAGGTCGCGGCCCGACCGGACTCCGCCGACGTGCTCGCGGCACTCTCGCCGGGACTCACCCCGGAGATGGTCGCGGCGACCAGCAAGATCATGCGCAATCAGGACCTCATCGCGGTCTCCCGCGCTGCGACGGTGACCAGCGCGTTCCGCACGACCATCGGGTTGCCCGGCCGACTCGCGACGCGCCTGCAACCGAACCATCCCGTCGACGATCCGCGCGGGGTCGCCGCGTCCGTCCTCGACGGTCTGCTGATGGGATGCGGCGACGCGGTGGTCGGCATCAATCCGGCGAGCGACTCACCGCACGCCGTGTCCGACCTGCTGCACCTGCTCGACGAGATCCGGCAACGAT
Source organism: Rhodococcus rhodochrous (assembly GCF_900187265.1). NCBI lineage: Bacteria > Bacillati > Actinomycetota > Actinomycetes > Mycobacteriales > Nocardiaceae > Rhodococcus > Rhodococcus rhodochrous. The sequence goes on along the minus strand of NZ_LT906450.1, from coordinate 4,909,393 downwards.
TCGAGATCCCCACCCAGTCGTGCGTGCTGACCCACGTCACGACCACCATCGATCTGATCGAGAAGGACGCACCCGTCGACCTGGTATTCCAATCCGTCGCCGGCACCGAGGGCGCCAACCGAAGCTTCGGGGTGGACCTCGCAATGTTGCGGGAGGGCAACGAGGCCGGCAGGTCGCTGCGACGGGGGACCGTCGGCAACAACGTCATGTACTTCGAGACCGGACAGGGTTCGGCGTTGTCGTCCGGTACTCATCTCGGTACCGGGGGCAGGCCGGTCGATCAGCAGACGCTCGAAGCGCGCGCGTATGCCGTTGCGCGCGAATTCGATCCGTTGCTCGTCAACACGGTCGTCGGCTTCATCGGACCGGAATACCTCTACGACGGCAAGCAGATCATCCGCGCCGGTCTCGAAGACCAGTTCTGCGGCAAACTCCTCGGCCTGCCGATGGGCGTGGACGTCTGCTACACCAACCACGCCGAGGCCGACCAGGACGACATGGACACCCTGCTCACCTTGTTGGCCGTTGCCGGAACAGCATTCGTCATCACCGTGCCGGGTGCCGACGACGTGATGCTCGGCTACCAGTCGCTGTCGTTCCACGACGTGCTGTACGTGCGGGAGGCCGCCGACCTGCGGCCGGCACCGGAATTCGAGGACTGGCTACGCAGGCAGGGCATGGCGGACGACGTCGGTCGCATCCTGCCGGTGGAGGTCGGCACATCCCCGCTGCGCGCACTCGGAGGTGCCCTGTGAGCGACCTGTGGGACGAACTGCGTCGGCACACCCAGGCCCGGATCGGGCTGGGACGCACCGGAAACAGCATCCCGACACGCCGTCATCTGGAATTCGTGACGGCCCATGCCGAGGCGCGCGACGCCGTGCACGTCCCGCTCGATGTGCCCGCGATGGTGTGGCGGACGAAAGAACTCGGACTCGGTGATCCGTTGGTCGTGGAAAGCGCAGCGGAAGATCGCAGTACGTATCTGCGACGTCCCGACCTCGGCCGGCAGCTCGCCGAGGGAACCACGCTGCCGCGAACGGAGGCCGATCTCGGTATCGCGCTGTGCGACGGGTTGTCGTCCACGGCTCTCGACGCCCACGGACCCGATCTGCTCGCGGCGATCGTCGCTGCCCTGCCGGGGCTGACGGTGGCGCCGCCGGTGATCGCGACGCAGGCGCGCGTCGCGCTGGGGGACCCTATCGGTGAACAACTCGGTGTCACGACGATGCTCGTGATCATCGGTGAACGGCCCGGCCTGTCGGTGGCCGACAGCGTCGGCGTGTACCTGACGCACCACCCGAGACCGGGACGCAGTGACGCCGAACGCAACTGCGTGTCGAACATCCATCCGCCCGGCGGGATGACCTACGAGCATGCAGCGCGCGTCGTCGCGGCCCTCGTGAACGGCGCGCGACAGTTGGGGGCGTCGGGAGTGGCGTTGAAGGACACCTCGCGGGATCCCGCACTCACCGAGCCCGACAGCGGAGCGGGAATCGGTCATAGGAGCGCGCAATAACGCGCTCCTATGACCACTTCGCGCTCCGCTGTCCTCGGTCGAGGGCGGTGATTACCGGAGGAAGTGCGCATAGTCCCCGCGCCGCTCCGCCTTCAGCGTCGTGTTGAGCACCAGCCGGGTCTGGAGGCGGATGTAGTCGTCGAGGGTGTAGATGGATCCGAAGTGCCAGTGCTTGAGCGCCCACCCGTGGGCGAGGAGCAGGATGTCGAACACCATCAGGTCGACGTCGATGGGCTCCATGATGCCGGCGGAGATGCCGTCGTCGAGGGCGGAGCGCAGCGGCGCCGACGTCTCGACCTCCAGTTCCTTGATCCGGGCGCGACCTGCAGCGTCGAGCGTGCGGCTCTCCCGGTAGGTGAGGACGGTGGCGTCGAGGTTCTCGTCGACGATCTCGATGTAGCGGCGGATGCCGGCGGCGAGCCGTTCGACCGGGTCGTCGCCGGCGGCCTCCATCGCAGGTTCGATCTGGTCGCGGAAGGTGTCGAGGATCGAGACGATGGTGGCGAGGAGGATCTCCTCCTTGCCGCCGAAGTACTTGTAGATCAGTCCGACGCTGACACCGGCCTCGTCGGCCAGCGCCTGCATCGACATCTGGTGGAAACCGGTGCGCTGCATGACCTGCACGGCGGCGTCGAGGACCTGCTTGCGGCGGGAACTGGTACGAACTGCCCGCACGGCCTCTTCCACGGGAAGTGCATCGTGGTCGGTGGTCATAGGGGCTCCTCGTCGCTTTTCGGTCCGATTCACAGTACCGAGTGCTCAGCGGGGTGAATCGTGCAGCTGGGACGGTCGTCAGATCCCGAGATCCTTCGCGACGATCGTCTTCATGATCTCGGTGGTTCCGCCGTAGATCGTCTGGATGCGGGCGTCGACGAAAGCGCGTGCGACGCCGTATTCGCGCATGTAGCCGTAGCCACCGTGCAGTTGCAGGCAACGATCGGCGACACGCACCTGCAGTTCGGTGGCCCACCACTTCAGGCGCGCGGCGCGGGCGGCGGTGAGCTGCCCGGCCACGTGCTCGGCGATGCAGTCGTCGAGATAGGTGCGGGCGATGTCGAGCTCGGTGGCCAGCTCGGCGAGCACGAACTGGGTGTTCTGGAAGCTCGACACCGGCTTGCCGAAGGCCTTCCGCTCGCGGACGTAGTCGAGGGTCTGCGCGAGCACGCCCTCGGCGGCGGCGACCGCTCCGATCGACAGCGACAACCGTTCCTGCGGGAGGTTGTGCACCAGCTGGTAGAAACCGCGGCCTTCGTCGCCGAGCCGGTTCGCGACCGGCACCCGCATGTCGGTGAATGTCAGCTCGCTGGTGTCCTGAGCGTGCAGACCGATCTTCTCGAGATTGCGCCCGCGGGAGAAACCGGGGGTGTCGGCCTCGACGACCAGCAGCGTCAGTCCCTTGTGCGGGTCGTCGGAGGTGCGGGTCGCAACGACGAACAGATCGCCGTTCTGACCGTTGGAGATGAACGTCTTGGCACCGTTGACGACGTAGTGATCGCCGTCGCGTACCGCGGAGGTGCGGATGCCGGTGAGGTCGCTGCCGGTGCCGGGTTCGGTCATGGCGATACCCAGTACGGTCTCGCCGCTGACGACGCCGGGCAGCCAGCGCGCCTTCTGCTCGTCGTCGGTCAGCTCGGTGAGGTAGGGCAGCACCACGTCGTTCTGCAGGGAGAACGCGATGCCTGCTGCGGCGTTGCCGGCGCGGTTGACCTCCTCGATGAGGATGGCGTTGTAGCGGAAATCGTCGACGCCGGGTCCGCCGTACTTCTCGTCGACGGAGAAGGCGAGCAGTCCGAGCTTACCGGCTTCGGTGAACAACGACCGGTCGAGGCAGCTCGCGTGCTCCCAGTCCTCGTGTACGGGGGTGATCTTGTCGCGGACGAAGTCGCGAGCGACCTCCCGGAACTGCTGGTGCTCGGTCTCGTAGTCGAGGCGTGCGTTCATCGGGTGATCCTCGAGTCGGTGGGGGTGGTGAACAACCCTGCGGCGAATGCGTCGGCTGCCGTTCGGGTTGCCTTGTAGTGCAGTTTCTTTCCGGTGGCCGAGACCGGCAGCGACTCGACGAACCGATACGCCCGCGGTCGCTTGAAGGTCGACAGCATCGGGTGTTCGCGGCAGTGCGCGTCGAGGACGTCGGCCGTGACGTCCGGGCTGCCGGCGACGATGTACGCGACGACGATGCGTCCCCACCGGTCGTCGGGCACGCCGACGACGAGGCAGTCGGACACACCCGGATGCGAGTTGAGCGCTTCCTCGACCTGCACCGGATGGACGTTCTCACCACCGCAGACGAGCATGTCGTCCTTGCGTCCGACGATCGTGACGAACTCTCCGGCGTCCCACGTGGCGAGGTCGCCGATGTGCAGCCATCCGTTGTTGAACTTGGCCTTCTCCTGGTCGGGGGAGTCGAAGTAGGCGTTCGAACCCTTGGGGGAGCGGACGATCACCTCTCCGACCTCTTCGCCGTCCTTGGCGACGACGTCGTCGTGGTGGGCGAGCCGGTCCTCGTAGATGTGGACCACGCGCACGTCGTCGTCGGTGCAGGCCCGGCCCGCGGTGCCGGCATGTTCGGGCAGATCGGTAGGGCGCAGGAAGGTGTTCCAGAACCCTTCGGTGCTGCCGTAGCCGTTGAAGATCCGCGGGTTGAGGACCTGCTGGTAGCGAAGTGCCGCTTCACGTTCGAGCGGTGCACCCATCGTGACGATGCCGCGCAGCGACGACAGGTCGCGCGGACGGGCCTCCTGCGCGGCGGCGAGCATCGCGAGGTTGGTGGGCGCTCCGATGAGGAAGGTGAGACCGTGCTCGGCGACGAGGTCGAGGACGCGGTCGGCGTCGAAGGTGCGCAGCGGCACCACTTCTCCGCCGATGTAGAAGACCGGGTTGGGCCCTCCGGAGTACAGGCCACCGCGGTGGAACCACGGCGTCATGTTGAGCGTCTTGTCCTCGGGGCTCAACGGGAAATGCATGATGACGTCGTGCGCGCTGAAGATCTCGATCATGCTGTTGAGCGGCACACCCTTCGGCATGCCGGTGGTGCCCGAGGTGTAGAGGCGGGTGGTCTCGTCCCACACCGTCCGGTGCAGCGGCGGGAGCGCGACCCGATCGGCCGCCAGGTGCCGGTACCGCACAACGGTGGCGCCGGGAACGGAGACCGGGTCGCCGTCGCCCACCGCGACGATCACGTTCGGCGTGTGTGCCGAGCGTTCCAGCGCCTCCGTCACCATCGGGGTGAGCTCGGTGTCGTAGACGAAGACCGTGGGTGCGGACTTGTCGAGGATGAACGAGGTTTCGCCGGAGGCGAGCCGGAAATTGATCGGTGAACCCACCGCGCCCACCGCCTGGGTGGCGAGATACAGCTCGGCGAACTCGACACTGTTGAACAGCTGATGGGCGACGACATCCCCGGCCTGCACACCTGCATCGGCCAGACCCGTGGCGACTCGGTCGACGCGCTCGCCGAGTTCGGCGTAGGTCAACCGGGTCCCGGTGTCGGGATCGGTGATGGCAACGCGGTTCCCGTACCGTCCCAGGTTGCGCCGGAAGCCGTTGAGATACGTGAAGTCGTTCTCGAAGTACTCCCGGTAGGCCCGGGCGTTGTACGACGCGCTCATGATTCGATCTCCCCTGACGATGTCGGTCAGCCGGCCATGGTGAGGCCGCCGCTGACGCTGATCACCTGGCCCGTGATGAACGATGCGGATTCGGATGCGAAGAACAGGACGGGTGCTGCGACCTCTTCGGGTCGCGCGAGCCGCCGGAACGGGATGGCCTTGATGAGAGCAGCTTTGAGCTTCTCCTCCTGGGCCTGGAACAGCGGGGTGTCGGTTGGGCCGGGGCACACGCAGTTGACGTTGATGCTGTGCCGGGCCATCTCGCGGGCGAGCGACTTGGTGAGGGCGATGACGCCGCCCTTCGCTCCCGCGTAGATGGATTCGCCGGAGCTACCGACCCGACCGGCGTCGCTGGCGAGGTTGATCACGCGACCACCGTTTCCGGCGTCGATGATGCCGGGCAGGAAGGCGCTGCAGATGTTCACCGGGCCGAGATAGTTGATCGCGACGACCTTCTGGGCGAACTCCGGTGTGGCGTTGAGGAACTGATCGGTGCGGTCCCAGCCGGCGGCGTTGACGATCACGTTGGGCACGCCCACCTCGGCATGGGTGCGGTCGCGGAGTTCGTCGACCTGGGCGCGGTCCGAGATGTCGACCGGCAGTGCCGTGATCAGCTGGGGGTACTCCTTGGCGGTGGCCTCGGCGGCCGCGAGATCGAGATCGGCGGCGACGACGCGATCACCCTGCGCGGCGAAGCCGAGAGCGATGGCCTTGCCGATTCCGGAACCGGCGCCGGTGACCAGTGCGATGTTGCTCATGGGAGGTCCTTACGGGTCTGGGGAACTCGGGTCAGGCCTTGACGTACTTCGCGAAGTCGGCGGGACGCTTCTCCGCGAACGCCTTGGCGCCTTCGAGTCCCTCGTCGGACTTGCCGAACAGGTCGAGCGCCGACATCGCGAGGTTGCTCAGGCCGGCCTGGTGGTCGGTGTCGGCGTTGAAGGACTGCTTGAGGAACTTGAGGGCGGTGGGGCTCTTCTCGGCGATCTCGGCGGCGATGGCCTTGGCCTCGTCGAGCAGCTTCTCCTGGGGGACAACCCAGTTGACGAGTCCCCAGCGCTCGGCGGTGGCGGCGTCGTACTGGCGGCACAGGTACCACATCTCGCGGGCGCGCTTCTCGCCGACGACGCGGGCGAGGAAGGCGGAACCGAAACCGGCGTCGAACGAGCCGACCTTCGGTCCGGCCTGGCCGAACCGGGCGTTCTCCGACGCGATGGAGAGATCGCACAGCACGTGGAGGACGTGTCCGCCGCCGACGGCGACGCCGTTGACGGCGGCGATGACCGGCTTGGGGATGTCGCGGATCAGCTTGTGGAGGTAGCCGATCTCGAACATGCCGCTCTCGGTGGGGCCGTAATCGCCGGTCTCGGCGCGCTGCTTGACGTCGCCGCCGGTGCAGAAGGCCTTCTCGCCGGCGCCGGTGAGGATGATGGCCGAAACGCGGCTGTCGGCCCAGGCCGATCGGAACGCCTTGATCAGTTCCTCGACGGTCTTGCCTCGGAAGGCGTTGTAGCGCTCGGGCCGGTTGATCGTGATGATCCCGGCTCCGCCGTCGATCTCGTAGGTGATGTCTTCGAAGTCGGTCATGGGATCCCCTTCATCGCTGCAGGTAGGAGCCTGATCGAACAATCATTCCCTGCGAGTGAATGACTATTCATTTCTCATGAAGCTACATTCACGAACGGGGTGTGTCAACCGTCACATGGGCCGTTCGGTCGTCCCTGCAGCTCGGGCCGGGTAACACGAGCTCCGAACCGGTCGATGTTCGTCATGAGTTCGATGAGTGTGGCGCGGTCGACGTGTCGGGCAGGGAGTAATCGTGAAACGACATCCGATCGTGTGGATCGCAGCAGGTGTCCTGTTTGCAGCGGGATGTAGTGCTGGTGGGCAAGATGACGCCAACCAATCGATTCCGGGTTCGGCCACTACCTCGGTAGCGACGTCCTCCTCCGCTACCTCCACTACTGCGAGCCCGACGAGTTCGGTCTCCGCGACCAGCGTGACCTCCACGACGTCAGAGGAATCGGCACCGCCTGCCGCGCCGACGGAGTTGCCGGCTCAACCCGTAGTCGAAGAACCGTATGTCGTGGAATGTCTGGAAGGCACGCCGGGACCTGCCCTGTACAGCGACGGGACGTACGTCTTCTCGCAGTGGTGCTTCGATCAACTCGGAGGAGATGAATACCTTCGGGCGGAACGCGAAGCCAACACATTCGAATGTGACGGAACGGTATGCCGAAATCCGTACACCGGCGTGACTTTTCCCGATCGCAACGCTGCTCCGTCAGCTCCCACGGGCACTACCTCCGACCGTGGGTACTCGTGCAATTCCACCGGGTGTTACTGGCCGGACGGAACTCCCGTGATCAACGCCGACCGCTGTGGACTGCGGTGTGATGAACCGCCGACATCTGGTGATATCCAGACCCAGCACGGTTGCGGGGAAGGTTATATCACTGATCCGGATCTGTGCGGCGCGTACGGCTATTGAGCCGTACGCGCACGCACGTTCGGTGATCCGAGGACCGTGGATTAGTCGACGCTCACTCGTAGAGCGAGTTTCTTCCCCGCCAATCGTGGTCGTCATCGGTAGGGGTGCCGAGAAACTCCTCGGGGTGCTGGCCGAAGGAGGAGGTTCCCCATTCGGCGGCCGTCCGATGGGAGAACCGGACGTCACCGATGCTCGACGGGCTTCCGTACGGAATCGCGCCGATTTCTCGAGAACCTGACCTACGCCCGGGTGTCCCCTTCTTCGAGCGAGTTTTCCGTCGACGCGATGTCGATTCGGAGGGTGGGGTCTTCTTGCCGAGATTCACGAGTCGCAACGGCTGCGCGCTGCCGCTGGCAGAAGAGCTGGTGTCGATGTATCGCCCGAGTTCGCGTGCCAGATTGGTGCTGCACTTCGGACAGGGACTCAGATGGCTGCGGTAGGCGTCTGCCGCCATGCACCGGTGGGTAGCGTTCCGATAATCCTTGCAACGTGCCGAGGCGTGATAAATCCCGCTCCCGCGAACGACGAAGACTTGTTGACGTGCGAGCATGACCGCTCTGCGCAGTTCTGTTTCGCTCAGGCGACGTCGTGGAGGTGCGCTTCGGATTTGCTTATGAGTGGCGGACAACCTCGTGCCGGATTTCGAAGCGGCAGGCTGCGCAGCCTGAGGCCTGGGGGCGCCAGCTTGGTTCGTAGCATTGTTTGGCTTGGTGGTGGCAACCTTTGGTGTGGAACTGGGTGGCAGCGTGGGAGCCCTGTGGGGCGTCGCTGCCGATGCCTTCTGGGCCGGATTCTCGACGTCGAGGAGTGCCTGGCTGAATCGACTGCGATATCCATGGGCGAATTCGTTGAAGCTGTCGCCGAGGTTGTGAAACGCCTGAGCCAGGGCGATGCAGTCGGACTTACTCTTCATGGTCTTCGAATGCGACGCGAACACTTCGTGGCTGCCGGGCTGTTGTCCTTCTCCGGAACCGTTCGTCCGTTCGTAGATACGCAGCTCCCAGCCGGACGCAACCGACTTGATGGCGTAGTGATAACTGGGAGTATCGGCAACGAATGCACCCCGCGGTGCGCGAGCTTCGTGGAAGTCCAATCCCGAAGGGGCGGGACGTTCGCCCGTGCGGGGATTGCTCCGAACCTTTTTGGTGCGTTGCTCGGGCAGAGAGGCTTTGCGCGACTTCGAAGTAGAGCGGACTTTGCGTGCCATACGTACTCCTTGGAAGACCCGAAGAGGCGATGCGACTACCGGCCCCTGCCGTTGACAGGCAGGTGTGTATTTCGGCCGAGATTACGCGGTTCTGCGCGGAATGCCAGGGTAGATCTCACTCGTCCACTGCCTATGCTGCTGGGCCCGAGCAACCTTCTCGAGAGGTAGACAACCTGAAGATGAGGCACACAACCCTGCTGGCCGACCATCTGGGTTGTGGGCCACATTTTTCAGTTGTGAACCTCGCTCACGGGAGGGAGGTCATCGCGATTGCGGGGTTTCTTCGCGACGGTCGTCGACGTCAGGAACAGAATCGCCGACGCGATCACTACCAACCACAATCCCCAGCCGATCTGGACGCCGATCGTCTCTCCGAAGAACTCGGCAGTGTGCGACGAGACGTCCATGATGTCGTAGATCGCGATACCGAGGCAGAGCACACTCGCGGCGGGTGCGACCCACCGAATGACGTTCCCGCCGGCCGATCCCCGGGAGAACAGCGTGAACATCGCGACGGCAGACAGTACGCCCAGGATCAAAGTGATCAGCCCGTCCCCCTCGAGGCCGTTCTTGGTGAAGGCCATGAAGCTTGCCCAGGGGCCGATGCTGCCGAGCATGATGCCGACGCTTGCGGCGAGCGACGCGATCAGATGTGCGTTGTAACGCTGGTCGAAATCTCGAGTACTCATTGGGTCTCCTGTTTGCGATTCGTGGAACTTGCTCGGATCAAGCGGTTTCGGGAAGCGGGTTCTTCAGCGAAGCGACGATGTTGTTCGCGATCGTCGACGCCACCTCCGGCGAAACGTTCGCGTCGTGGCAGCGCCTCGCCGCGACCGCCAGCCGATCGGCGACCTCGTTGAGCGGGTGTCCGCTGTGCCCGCGCACCCACGAGAACTCGACGGTGCGACCCTTGATCCGATTCCGGATGCGCTCCACGACGTCCGCGATCTCGGGACGGCCTTCGTAGGTGCCCTCGATGCAGGCGAGGGCAAGCCGGCTATCGGTGAGGATGTGCACCTTGGGGTGCATGAAGCGAGCGACGGCCATGTCGATCGCGAGGAGTTCGCCTTCGAGGATCGAGCGGGCGTCGCAGGCCATCCGCATGTGATGTACACCGGCGTTCGATACGCAGCCGAGTCCGGTGCCGCGACGATTGCGGGCCTTCGATGCGTCGGTCGCGACCACCAGCGGCGGACGGGCCTCGAGTGCCGCCTCGCGGCGTGCTTCGTCCGCTGCGAGCAGGGCCGCGACGTGTGCCCCGATGGTGTCGGATGCGCGAGCGAGAAGCACGCCGAACGGTCCGAACGCCGTGTCGACGAACTGGACGGCCGGGAACGACTCGGCGACGTTCTTCAAGGTGCGGCGCAGCGCACCGTCGGAGATGTGGACCCGGGCGGGGCAGGTCTGAGCCTTGGCGTACAGCGCGTCGAATGCGTCGAGGCCGAGGAGCAGGCGGTCCGTCTCGGAGTCTCCGTCGCGGCTGAGCAGCACGACGTCGTCGTCGGTCGCGATTGCGGCGCAGACCTGCGGGCCGGCATCGCTATGGGTCTGTCTGATGTGAATGGCGGCGAGCATCGGGTCCTCCTCGTTTCGGGGTCGATGTCGATCATGAAATCGGTCGCCCCTTCGGTCGATGAATCGAGTGATAATGGGGGTTATCGGGTCCGCGCGCGGCGGTGTCCCCCGGCTGTCGTAGATTTCGAGACGAATTCGATCGGTCGCGGAGCAGGAAGGGAAGGAGACGAACGCCCATGAGTGACGAACCCACCCTGCTCCTGTCGAAAAGCGACATCGCCGCACTGGCCGGCGTGAAACGACCGGTCGTGACGATGTGGGCGAAGCGCTACAGCAACAGCGACCGCCCCTTCCCGCAGCCGGCGCGCGTCGAAGCACGCCAAGAGAAGTTCGCGGCCCACGACGTAGTGGCCTGGCTCCGCGACCGAGGTCTCGGCAACAACGACAGCCTGGCCGAGGACGTCGCCGTCTACGCAGCGCTCGAACATCCCACCGGCGCCGATCCCGACATCGCGTTCGCCGGGCTCACTGCGTTGCTGTGTCTGAAGGCGCAGATCGGAATGTCGCTGATCGACCTGGACGACGAGGAGATCCTCGACGAGGCCGACGATCTGGACCCCGACGATGTCTATCTGTATCGAGAGCTGTCGGACCTCGGCAAGCATCTCTCGACATATGCGCGTCATGCCGATCGCATGGCCGACGCCGCCTACACCCCGGAACACGCCTTCGAAGCGCTCATCGCGCAGCGGTTCCGGCTCCCGCTACCCGATTGGGCCGACTCCGCCCTCTCTGAGGGCGCTCTGACGTTGTGCACTCGGGTCGCGACGGCGTTGGTCTCCAGCGACCGCGTGACGTTCGTCGATCCCTCCGTCGACGGCAGTGATCTGCTGGTCGCGCTGCGACGCGATCTCTCCGAAGATTCGGAGCCGATCGTCATCACCGGTCGCGCGGATACGACCTCTGCTCGGTTGGCGCGACGACGGCTGGCGATCCACCGCTGGCGTCGGCATCCCAGCCCCGCAGAAGGGTTCGGGGCAGACTTCTCGCTGGACAGGCCGGCACTGTTTCTCACCCAGTATCCGTCGCCGTCCACACTCGGTTACTCGCCTGTGGATGTGCTGTCGGAGATCGACAACATCACCATTCAGATGGGGCCGGAACACACGGCGGTGGTGATCGCACCGGCAAGTGTGCTCGTCGATCCGATCCGTGACCGGGAGGAATTGTCGATCCGTTCGGGGATCCTCCGGTCCGATCGTCTGCGCGCCGCCATCAGGCTCCCCGAGGGGCTGCTGGTGACCAAGCCCGGTATGTCGATGGCGATGTGGGTATTGGGCGCGCCCGATGAGCGGACCGCCCCGGCGGATCGCTGGACGGTTCTCGCCGACGTCGGCCATCGCAGCCTCGATCACGAGACGATCGACGGTGTCATGTCCGATGTGGTTGCTGCGATGGGGGATTGGGAGTCCGTCCGCGCCCACGCATTCGCGTTCGGGGCCGTGCACCGGACATCGGGCCTGCTCGCTGCGGACCGCCTCGGTCTCGTCGTGCCGCGCGACGAGTGGCCAGCCCCTGTCGGCGCAGATGTCGCGAGTCGCGTGATGACACTCATGGATACCGTGAACGAGTACTCGAGGCGCGTCGTCGGCGATCTACAGGTGAAGGTCGCGTACGACGGTCCGGCTGCCACGCCGATGCCGACCGCCGGCGAACTGGTGGCGCGCCAGAAGTTGGCGGTCATCGCCGGGAACCGCGTCGACGATCGCGATATCCGCCCGGACGGAAACGTGCGTGTGATCGGCCCGTCCGAATTGCTGGGCGAGAGGCGACTCGGTGAGCGACGTGTCGACCGCCTGACGCATACCGCCAAGTATTCGAACAGTCGCTACACAGAACCGGGCGACATCGTGTTCTGCACCGCGCCGAGCTTTGGTGTCATGGTCGATCCCGAGGGTGGCTCGCTGGTCCTTGCCCCCGCCCGTGTCTTCCGTATCCGTCGCGGGGAGACCGAGGGCTTGCTGCCGGAGGTGATCGCGCGGCATCTGCGGCAGCGGGCCTCCATCGGGAAACCGGCGGGAGCCGTCCGCGGAGGACGGCGATGGCGCGACTGGACGATCCCGATGCTCGATTCCGAACAGGTGGACGCGATGACCACGGTGCTGCGTGATCTCGACGCGCGTCGTCGTGAGGCGCAGGACCTGCTCGACAGCGTGAACGAACTGACCGACACAATGGTCGACGGCGTGACTCGCGGAGTCCTGTCCGTCACGGCACACAACGGGTCCGTCCCGGAGGAAGGGTGAAGATGCCACCGAGGAAGAGGGCGACGGCCACAGCGCCGTCGACCATGAAGGAACTGAAGGACACACTGTGGAAGGCCGCCGACAAACTGCGCGGTTCCATGGACGCGTCCCAGTACAAGGACGTCATCCTCGGGCTGGTGTTCCTCAAGTACGTGTCGGATGCGTTCGATGAGCGTCGCCAGCAGCTCGAAGCTGAACTGCGCGCCGACGGGCTCGACGATGAGGATGTGGCGTCGCTGATCGACGACCGCGACGAGTACACGGGGTCCACCGTGTTCTGGGTACCGGCGGAGGCGCGCTGGGAGTACCTCGCGCAGAATGCGAAGGGCGTCCAGGAGACGGCGGAGACCGAAGGGCTGACCGTTGGTGAGCTCATTAACCGGGCGATGCTCGCGTTGATGACGGAGAACCCGTCGCTGAAGGGCACATTGCCCACGATCTTCAATGGCGACAACGTCGACCAGCGACGTCTCGGTGAGCTTCTCGACCTGCTCAACGGCACTCGCTTCACCGGTGAGGGCGCGCGTAAGGCGCGAGACCTTCTCGGTGAGGTGTACGAGTACTTCCTGGAGAAATTCGCTCGCGCAGAAGGCAAGCGCGGTGGCGAATTCTACACGCCTGCAGGCGTTGTGCGCGTCCTGGTCGAGGTTCTCGAGCCGTACAGTGGTCGTGTGTACGACCCGGCGTGCGGGTCGGGTGGCATGTTCGTGCAGGCCGAGAAGTTCATCGAACATCACGGCGGCAACCCGACGGACATTTCCGTCTACGGTCAGGAACTCAACGAGCGCACCTGGCGCATGGCGAAGATGAACCTGGCGATTCATGGCATTACCGCGAATCTCGCCGAGCGCTGGGGCGACACCTTCGCGCAGGACCTGCATCCCGATCTGCTTGCCGACTACGTGATGGCCAATCCTCCGTTCAATATCAAGGATTGGTCGCGCCGTGAGGACGACAAGCGCTGGAAGTTCGGCGTTCCGCCCGCCGGCAATGCGAACTATGCGTGGATTCAGCACATCATTTCGAAGCTCGCCGAGCGTGGTTCGGCCGGTGTCGTGATGGCGAACGGTTCGATGTCCTCGAATTCCGGGGGTGAGGGTGAGATCCGTGCGCGGCTGGTCGAGGCCGACCTGGTGTCGTGCATGGTCGCGCTTCCGCCGCAGCTCTTCCGCAGCACGGGTATTCCGGTATGCGTGTGGTTCTTTGCGAAGGACAAGTCTGCCGGCGTGAAGGGTTCGATCGATCGTCGGAGCGAGGTGTTGTTCATCGACGCCCGCAACCTCGGTTACATGGTCGATCGTGCGGAGCGCGCGTTGTCGGATGACGACACAGCGAAGATCGCGAATACGTTCCATGCGTGGCGCGGAACGGAAACGGCGAAGAACGAATACGCCGACGAGCCCGGTTTCTGCTATTCGGCTTCGTTGGCGGAGATCAAGGAAGCCGACTATGCGCTCACGCCTGGCAGATACGTGGGTGCGGCACCGCTAGAGGATGACGGTGAGCCGATCGAAGAGAAGATCGAGCGGTTGACGAAGGAACTGTACGAGCAGTTCGACGAGTCGGCGCGGTTGCAGGCTGTCGTGCGGGAGCAGTTGGGGAGGTTAGGGTGACGCTACGTTTCAAACGATATTCGGTCGAAGAGCTCTGCACGACGATCGCAAGTGGAGGCACGCCAGTTCGGTCACGACCGGAATACTATTTCCCGGCCGACGTTCCGTGGATCAAGACTGGCGACCTAAAGGACTCATACATCGACGAGATTGAAGAGTGTATTTCAACGCTCGGGTTGAAGGAATCTTCAGCGAAGCTGTTCCCTCCCGAAACCGTCGTAGTTGCGATGTACGGGGCAACGGCTGGAAAGCTGGGAATTGTCCGCACGCCAGCTGCAAGTAATCAGGCGGCCTGCGGCTTGATTGCCGATTCGTCGCTCTGTGATTCGCGGTTCTTGTTCTACCTGCTGCTAAATGACCGCCAGCGATTAGAATCTTTGTCTACAGGCGCTGCTCAACAAAATTTGAGTGTCGGAGCAATTCGGAAACTTGAGTATGACCTTCCTGAATTAAGTCAACAACGCGCCATCGCCGAGGTCCTCGGCGCCCTCGACGACAAGATCGCCGCGAATCGAAAGTTAATAGACCAGTTGCGTTCTCTCTCACAGACGCTCTTCAGGCACGTTATGGTGCAAGACTCTGTCGTCGTGAAGTTTGGTGAAGTCGCTGAGTTTCACAATCGGAAGCGGATTCCGTTGTCTGCAATTGAGCGCGAAAGTATGCGCGGTGCCGTTCCCTACTACGGCGCTGCAGGCGTCTTCGGCTACGTGAATCGAGCACTGTTCGATGAAATTGTCGTCTTAATCGGTGAGGACGGGTCAGTAGTCACAGATGACGGGCGGCCCGTGACCCAATATATCTGGGGTCCCGCCTGGGTTAACAACCACGCTCACGTCGTGACCGGAACAAACCTATCGACAGAAATATTACTCCTTGCCATTGAGCGCGCAAATATAGAAATGTTGGTAACCGGTGCTGTGCAACCAAAACTCAGCATGGGGAACCTTAAGAGGCTCGAACTGGCCGTGCCCGGGCCTTCGGAGCGTATTCGGTTGGATGATCGAATCCAACCGATGTTTGCGATGATTCGGTCCTTGTCTGGAGAATCGAGGCACTTGGGAGACCTGCGAGATGCCCTCCTCCCGCGTCTCATGTCAGGCAAGCTTCGCGTCCGCGACGCGGAAGACGTCGTGTCGAACGCGGTCTGAAGCAGTCGAATGCCGGGAGTGCGGAAATTGTTCGACGCCAACGTTGATGACACGGCCGCCGGACAATCGATGTCCCCGGGCGAGAAGCATGAAGGGACGCGGGTTGTGTGTGGTCGCAAGTCGATGACATACAACCTGTAGTCCGTCCAGGTGAGCACTGTCGCCCGCTGACACGTAACGATCGCGTTTCTGATCTCGACTCCACTGATGGAAGCCGACAACCCGCCCACCGGCAGGACTACCCGAAGGAGTGCTATGAGGTCCGTCGACCCCTACCTGCGCGTCCTCGCGGGCATGTTCGCTGGTGTCGTGGTGTGGCTGGCGATCGTCGAGGTGCTTCACGGTGAGTTCGGCCAGGCCGTCTTTTCCCTGTTGATAGCTGCGGGGCTGGCGTATCTCGCCGTCGGCAAGCCCCTGCGCGAGTACCGCCGGCGCGTCCAAGCCGAACAGGCGGCGATCGTCGCGCGTGCCGAGGCCGGCCACCGTGCCTACCTGGCCGGGGACCTGCGTTCCGCGATGGCACCTCCACCTGAACCTCCGAAGCCGCCGCGACTCCGTCGGGGTGTGGTGATCGCTGCAGTCCTCGCCGCCATGTTCGTGCTGTTCGGGATCATCAACGACATCTCCGACGGACTTGAATCGCCCTCCGAAGGGGAAGCCTCAACCACGCCGCAGTCGTCCGGTCACTCGGCGGCTGCGCACTCTGCGACTCAGAGCGGAACAACAGCCGCGACCACCGCTCGGACAGCGAGCCCCGCCGCAGCTCCGAGCCCGAGACCGTCCGTGACCGCCGCGAGCTACGGACGCGCCGCTGTCATGCCCGACGTCGGGTGCATGGATCTTCAAGCAGCACAAGACTTGATCCAATCCGACGGCGTCTTCTACTCGACCAGTGTCGATGCGACAGGTCGGGGCGGGCGCAGGTGTGGGATCGCAATTGGATAGTTGTCGACCAGTCGCCCCGACCGGGGAGCGCCATCGACTCGGGCGACGCCGTTCCCTCTGTCGTGAAGGAAGACGAATTCCATGGTTGCTAGCAAGTCGGCCGACGCTCCGTTCCGCGCGGTACTGGAAGCGTTGACCCCCGACGACTGGGCCGAATTACGTGCGCTGCTCGGAAGAGTCGAAGAGCACGGTGCGCCGTTCGGCCGTTGGGTAGGTAGTGAACTCGGCGCGACCGGCGTGCGCGAGTGTGGATATCCGGAAGAATCTCGAGTCGTCGGTGACACGGTCGAATTCTTGTACGGCCACGACATGGTCGTCCCGTTCGATTGGCCGGGCTGGAAGGGGAAAGCTGCCGTTGAGCGGGGTGATGTCGCTCGGCTTGCTGAAGCTTCAGCGGACGACTGTCTGCGGTATCTCACTGTGATCGTCCGAGCGGAGCGCTTCTCGACCGGAACGCTGCTGTGTCGCTTGCCAGGGTGATGGGACCACCTGATTGCCAGAGGGTAGGGACCACCGTGGCGCGTTATTGAGGATGCGTGTTGTCGGTGTCTTCGTCAACTGTTCCAGGTCGGGTGCGTTGTCGGTAGGACGGCCCTTCGATGATGAGGGTGTGCGCGGTGGAGGTCAGTCGATCGATGGCTGATTGAGCGAGGAGCGTGTCTGCGGTCATGGTCAGCCACTCAGAGGGCTCGCGATTCGAAGTGACTATCGTGGTTTTCTTCCGATGCCGCTCGACTATCAGCTCGTAGAAGTCGCTGGTCTCGGTGGCATCGAGCGACCTGAGCGCGAAGTCGTCGATGATCAGGACGTCGATTGCGGTCAACCGTCGGATCTCGGCATCGACGCTGTTGTCCAGGCGCGCAGCTCGTAGCCGGGTGAAAAGTTTGTCCGATCGCGCGAACAGGACGCTGCGTCGTCGACGGATCGCCATGTGGCCCAATGCTGTTGCCAGATGAGTCTTGCCTACCCCAACGGGTCCCAGGATGATCGCGGACTGGTGCGCATCGAGGAATCTCAGTGAGGTCAGGTCACCGAGCAATGTCCGGTCGTAGCGCAGATCGTCGAGCGCGTTCCATGCATCGAACACCATGGCCGGGTCGAGTCCTGCTTTGGTGGCTCGCAGTGTCGCCGAACGTGATTCGCGTCGATTCACTTCATCGGCAAGCAGCACTTCGAGGAATCCGATGTGGCTGAGTTTGTGTTGCCGAGCCAAGGCTGCGCGTTCGGGAAGGGTGTCGGCGAGCGCGCCGAGTTTGAGGGCTTTGAGCAGTCGGACGAGGTCGGTGCCGACCGGTTCGTTGGGTGTGGTGGTGGCGCGAGTGGTGGTCATGCGTTGTCCTCCAAGGATGTGGCGCTGTCGTCGACAGCGGATAATGATGGGGTTGGTGTGGAACGGAATTCGGCTGGATCGCGGGAGAACCGTGTCGATGCCTGTCCGACTGCTTTCGGTAGATCCGGCGATGTGGATTCGGTGGCACGCTCCAACATGGATGCAATCTTGGTGACCGAGACGACGTCGAGGTCCAACGACAATGAGCAGGCCTGTTCGACCCGCTCAGCGCCGTAACGACGCACCAGTCCTTGAAGTCGGTAGACACTGCGGATCCTCGTCCACGGCAGCGGGTCGTCGAGAATTCGTTCGGCGTAGATACCGATGTTCGCCCCGTGTGCGGTGCACTTACGAATCAGTGAGGTGACATCACGTAGCGCGTAGTCGGACTTGTGCTCGGGCAGGTCAGCGCGGTCGGTACTACGACCGCCGGGACGTTGCCGAGGGTGGATCTTCACCAGGGTGCCGCGGTGATAGAACTTCACCAGTTCGGTGTCCGCACGCACCGACAGTCTCGACCCGATCCACTGCTGCGGCAACGAATACAACGCGCGTCCGACTTCAGCGTGAAAGTCGCGGTGGACCTTCACGTCCTTGAAGATCGGCACGTCGTAGGCCGCAGGCACCGGCAGCAGCACCGGCAGTTCGGAGTCTTCGAACACCTCCAGCGGCCGTGCGCAGGTGGTCTCATGAATACGCAGGCCTGCGGTGCTGCTGCACCAACGGACCACTGCATCCTGCGCTTCGATGAGGCTGGCGAATCGTTCACCTGCCCAGAAGTTGCCGCGCACGTACTGGACAGTGCGTTCGACTTTGGGTTTGTCCTTCGGAGAGCTGACCCGGGCTGGATCGGTGATGAACCCGACGTGGTTGCTGTAGTCGAGCCAGCCATCACTGAAGCGTGGATTGATCGGATCTGACTCGTTGACAACGGGTTTGAGGTTGTCCGGGATCAAGACTGCGAAGACTCCGCCAAAGAACTTCCACGCTGCCTCGCAGCCGGCGAGTACCGCCACCAACGTCTGCGAGTACGTCAGCCATACGAACATGTGCCGGCTGTAGACGGCGGTGAAGATCAGGGCGTGGACCTTGCGGGATCGTCCGTCTTCGGGGTCGGTGAGCATTCCCAGGTAGCCGAAGTCGACTTGGCATTCGATACCTGGGTCGCCGTCGACGACGCGGACAGTAAGGTCTTTGCGGCCGAAACCGCAACGGTCGGTGGCGAACCGGTGCAACGTCCGGTACGGCACTACGCAGCCTTTACGGGCAAGCAGAACTTCGATTTTGGTGATCGTGAGTGGCTTCTGTTCACCGTCCCCGGCCACCCATTTGGTGATCTGCTCTTCATGGGACACGAGTTGTTCCCATGTGGCGCCGTGACCGTGCGGGCGGTCAGGTCGAACGGTATCGACGACGGCCGCGATCAAATCGTCATCGACAGCGGCGGCACTGTCGGTTTTCTCCAGGCCGGCTGCTTGCGCTGCCTCGACGTAACGGCGGACGGTCTTACGGTCCACACCGGCATGCTCGGCGATCTTGCGCAATCCCGGGGCCGGCAGTGCTGCCGTCCCGAGCCACAGTCGCAGTACTTCTCTGATCTCGTTCACGCTGATCTCCCGAAAAGCCATGCTGTCGACCTCCGCGACCTCGTTGAGCTGTCACGGACGATCGAACGAGCAAACGACGAGACCACCGGCAAGGCGCGCCGGTGGTCCCATAACTGGCAATCCAGGTGGTCCCATCACCCTGGCAAAATCAGATCAAACTGGTCCCATGCTCATGGCAGACGACATGCTGGAAGCGTTTGACAGCCAGTTGGTGCAGACGCTGCTGCGGCGGCTGCTCGACGTTACAGGAAACGCACGCTGACGGAAAAGAAAAGCGGGCGCCCTTCGGGTGGCTGCGCATGACCGATCGGAGACCCTACGGGTCCCTGTATTGCCTTCGGCCCCTTCCCCAACGCTGCCCGGTCGCCATACCCCGATAGACCGTCTCGGCCAGCACCTGTAGCCCCACACCGTTTTCGGCGTGTGGCTGATACTGGACCCGGTCGTTCGTGTCGACCCTCACGATCGGGTGCTCCACCACCAGCTGTGGAGACGAAGGATACTGGTGCCCAGTCGGTTTCGAACGCGAGGAATGGCACCCCGGTTCGCAGCGTCGATGCGCTGACGTCGGACTGTGGGAGACGAGCGACGAATGCGTCGATGTGCCTCGGTTACCGGAGCGGCCCTCGTGCACGTCGATGCGCAAGAAACGACTCGAGCCCTCCGGCCACGGTGGCCGAAGGGCGAACAGTCAGAGCGTCAGAGATGAACCTGGTGGCCAGGTGAAGGAGCGGCCGGAACCGGCCGATTGCTGGTGCACGCCTCTGATGGGCGTGTGGATAGAATCCACCCTACGGTGCATGACAGGTCCTCTTCTGTCTTGTGCCCAGACCCCGGAGTGGTGTTGGCGCACCTTCCGGGGTCGACCTGTATTCAGATCGTTGCAGGGATGGTGCCACGCGAGTTGATCAACGTCAAACTCGAACGTACGTTCTGACTGCCCGGGCATGACCGCCGACGGATTTCCGGGGTTACCGTGGATATGTGCCACGGCGTCGAAGACGTGGTGGAACCGGGAAGAAGGTGCCCCGTGCTGCGGTTTTTCCTCATCGGTTTCCTGAGCCTGTTGCTGCTCGTGGTCGGCGTCGTCGCAGCGGTCGGCGGGTGGGGATGGTGGGTGCTGGTGGCCCTGCTGGCCGGGGTGCTCGGAGTTGGAATCTACGACCTCCTCCAGCGTCGGCACGCGGTCTTGCGGAACTATCCCGTGCTCGGACACATGCGCTATCTGCTGGAGAGCGTGCGCCCGGAAATCCAGCAGTACTTCGTCGAACGAAACTTCGACGGGCGTCCCTTCGACAGGGACGTGCGCACGGTCGTCTACGAGCGGGCGAAGGGTATCCACGGTGAGTTGTCGTTCGGCACCGAACGCGACCTCGACGAGATCGGTTACGAATATCTGGTGCATTCGACGATGCCTGTGCCCGCACCGGAGCATCCGCCTCTCGTGAAGGTCGGCGGCCCTGATTGCAAGGTCCCGTACCTGATGTCGATGCTGAACGTGTCGTCGATGAGTTTCGGTGCGTTGTCCGCGAATGCGGTACGCGCGTTGAACCGTGGCGCGGCCCGGGGTGGCTTCGCCCACGACACGGGGGAGGGTGGGCTGACGCCCTACCATCTCGAGGGCGGCGGCGACCTGATCT
The DNA here is from genome assembly GCF_900187265.1 of Rhodococcus rhodochrous. Classification (NCBI taxonomy): domain Bacteria; kingdom Bacillati; phylum Actinomycetota; class Actinomycetes; order Mycobacteriales; family Nocardiaceae; genus Rhodococcus; species Rhodococcus rhodochrous. Next base: position 4,888,467 of record NZ_LT906450.1, on the reverse strand, counting down.
GGGAAATCGGTTCCGGATATTTCGGTGCCCGTGACGAAAAGGGGCGCTTCGATCCCGAACAGTTCGCGGACAAATCCGCACACGATCAGGTGAAGGCGATCTCTCTCAAGCTCAGTCAGGGGGCCAAACCGGGCGTGGGAGGCGTGCTTCCGGCTGCGAAGGTGAGTGAGGAGATCGCCCGCTATCGAGGGGTGCCGGCCCACGTGAAGTGTGTCAGTCCGGCCGCGCACTCGGCGTTCGCCACACCCCGCGAAATGGTGCGTTTTCTGGCCCTTCTACGTGACCTGTCGGGCGGTAAACCGGTCGGCTTCAAGCTCTGCGTCGGATCGCGGGTGGAGCTGCTGGCCATATGCAAGGCCGTGCTGGTCGAGGGAGTGACGCCGGATTTCATCATCGTGGACGGCGCAGAAGGAGGGACAGCTGCGGCTCCCCTGGAATACGAGGACAATGTGGGGCTGCCGCTCACCGACGGGTTGATGACGGTACACAACGCGCTCGCCGGAACGGGGCTGCGCGACCGCATCAAGATCGGTGCCAGCGGAAAAGTGGCCACCGGCAACGACATTGTGAAACGGCTGATCCAAGGTGCGGATTACACCAATTCGGCGCGAGCGATGATGATGGCGATCGGCTGTATCCAGGCCCAGAGGTGTCATACCAACAAGTGCCCGGTCGGAGTGACGACCCAGGACCCGAAGCGGGCGCGGGCTCTCGACGTGGCGGACAAGGCGTTGCGGGTGGAGCGGTATCACGCGAGCACGGTGGCGCAGGCGGTGCAGATCATGGCGTCGATGGGGGTGAACGATCCGAGTGCATTGACGACGGAGATGCTGCGTAAGCGGGTGGCCACCACGGTCGTACGTTCCTACGCCGAAATCTACGAGTGGCTCCGTCCCGGGGAACTGCTGGCCGAACCGCCGTCGACCTGGGTCCGGGATTGGCGGTACGCGTCGGCCGAGTCGTTCCACCCGAGAGCACCGAGGTAGTTCGGGTATCCACGAAACCGGTCATCAGGAATACCTTCGCCGAGTACGCAGAGAACCAGGGATGGCCGGTGATCGATATCGAAGCTCGCCCGAACGGAGCCGGGGTCGCTGCGGTCCGGGCCGACGGTTCCCAGTGCGTCGCCGAGTCGGCAGACGTGTGAACGCTCTACGGCGCCCCGAACCCGTAGGTGAATTCACCACTGCTCCAGTTCATCGTCGCGTGGTACTTGTAACCGCGCATCCGCCCGCCTCCGACGTCTTCGGTGCCGACGAAACATTCGAATACCGTAGTGGTTTCGTTGAGATTATCCGTGGATCCGCCGTTGACGGGGGAGCACGTCACCGAGAGCACCGGGCCGTCGAACATGCCCTTGTTCACGTGCTCGAGCGCCATCTCTTCGATACTCGACTCGATGTTCGCCACGCTCAACGCGCGGGAAGCGCGTTCCGCTGCGTCAGCGGCCTCCTGCTCGGCGCGTTCCGCTTCGATGCGCTCGGCTTCACGCTTAGCCGCTTCTTCCAGCGCCGATGCCTGAGCGGCGACCTGGGCGTCGTGGTTGATCTTCCACGTCACCGTCCCACCGACAGCTGCGAGTGCCACCACAAGCAGAGTCATTACGACGGCCCGCTTCCGGAACCAACGCGTCGTCTCGGGTGTTTCGTCGGCGTCAGATCCGGGTTCGGGGAAATCGAGCCACGTCGTCCCGTCCCAATATCGCTGCCCGCCCTCGGGGTCCGGATACCAGCCGGCCGGCGCCGGCGACTTGTCGTTCGACATTGCACAGGGTCCTTACTCGGTGAACGTACTTGGGGGAGAACCGGTGCGCCCGACCCCTCCTCGGGCGCACCGGCAGTAGGGGAGGCAGTTACCGCAGAGAGACGGTGACACCGTTCGAGAACATCGAGTCGTGCAGCTCGATCGCCGTCGGAACCGCGTCGACCGGCATGTCGAACACGACCGGCATGGTGACGGTGTTGCCGGGGTTGATCTGGTCCCAGATCGGCACATCCGAGTCGAGGTTCAGAGCGGCCGAGGTGTCGGGCCCGAAGGTGCGCCCCTGCTCGTCGACGAGCTTCTGGTCGCTGGGGCTGAGGCTCTTCGGTTGATCCGAGATGTTGCTGACCGTCATCGTGACGATGACGAACTGCCCCTGAGCCTCCTTCGCGAGGTACGGGTTGTCACCGAGGGCGCTGATACCGGTCTCGACCCCGTTGACGACGAACTCGAACTTGCCATCGCGAACAGGCGTGTTCATCGTCGCGGTTTCCACCTCGACGACGGGCGCCTCTGCCTGGGTAGCCGCCGTCGTGTCCGTCTTCGCGGACGTGGTGGGCTTGTCGTCGTCACCCCCGCCGGACACGGAGGCGATGACGAACACCGCAACGATTCCACCCACGATCCACGGCCACTTCTTGCGCTTCTTCTGCTGGGCGGGTTCGTAGCCGGCGGGCGGGACCGGAGCGCCGGGCTGGTTGGGTATGGTCATGGCAAACCTCTATTCGATGAGTGGAGCGGATTTCAGCGGCCGAGGGTGAGATGCACACCCGAGTCGGCCTCGGCTTCGTCGTACGAGACGGAACCGCGGTGGGAGATCTCGACGTCATAGAACGACACCCCGCGCGGCACGTCGGGGACGGTGAAGAAGAAGGTGCAGAAGTCGCCTTCGCGGACGCTGCCGGTCAGGGACCCCTTGGCGAGCAGCGTCCCGGTTTCGTCGGATACCCGGACCGCAGCGGCGGACGAAATATCGTCGTAGCCACGGTCACCTTCGCATTCGAAACCGGGGGTGCTGCTGTAGGTGGAACCGTCGACCAGGGTGATCGTGCCGTCGATGGTGAAGAGCGGCGGAGCGGAGATCCCAGCGTTGACGAGGAAACCGGTCGCGGTCAACGCGCCGACGACCGTCGCGGTGCACACGCCGACCGAAACGCCCGGCCAGAAGCGGGACGCGGCACGCTCTTCGGACTCGGTCGGCGCAGGAGCGAACTGAGTGGTCACGGCGATCTCCTGATCGTTCGAATTGGACGATTCGATCGTGAGCCGTGCCCGCTGCGCAGCAGATTTTCCGCTTGATAACCCCCTTTATCGATTTGGTGTCTCGCTACCTGGTTGATCAGCTTCTAAGTTGTGTGCATGGCAGATGTACTGGACTTCCCGGGTCGACTCACCGAATCCGTCTGGGAACAGATGGCGCTCGAGACCCTCGGCGAACTCGGATGGCGTCACATCCCGGGCAGCGAGATCGCTCCCGGCACGGGTGAACGCGCTACCTGGGACGAACTGCTCGTGCCGGCGCGCCTGCGGTCTGCCATAGCCACCCTCAACCCCGCTCTGCCTCCGAGCGCAGTGGACGACGCCGTGACCGTTGTCGCCACGGCCGGTTCGAGCGACGCCATCACCGAGAACCGGCAGATCCACCAGTACCTCACCGAAGGTCTGCGGAAGGTCTCGTACGCGGACGACAACGGGGTCCAGGTGACTCCCACCATCCGTCTGGTGTCCATCGACCCCGACGCCAACGATTGGTTCGTCGCCAGCCAGGTGACCGTGATCCGTGGAGACCACGAACGACGTTTCGACCTCGTCCTGTATCTGAACGGCATGCCGATCGCTGTCGTGGAGTTGAAGAATGCCGGCAATCCGTATGCCGGATTGACGGATGCACACGCGCAGCTGCGGACCTACCTCCGCGAATTTCCGCTCGCCTTCCGGTTCGCTGTGCTCAGCCTCGTTTCGGACGGGGTCGGCGCCGCCTACGGAACGCCGTTCACCCCCTTCGAGCACTTCTCGCCGTGGAATGTCGACGACGACGGTCAACCGGTGGAACCCACCGGCGACCATAATCAACTCGACATCGCGCTCTACGGGCTGTTCAACCAGGAGCGATTCCTCCAGTTGCTCCGCAACTACACGGCGTTCGACGAGAGCGAGAACGGACTCGTCAAGCGAATCGCCAAGCCCCATCAGTATTTCGCAGTGTCCAAGGCCGTGGGATCGACGGTGGAAGCTGTCGCCTCGGAGGGCAAGGCCGGAGTGGTCTGGCATACACAGGGTTCCGGCAAGTCCATGGAGATGGAGCTCTACGCCAATCAGGTGATCCGCCATTCCAGGCTCGCCAACCCCACGATCGTGGTGATCACCGACCGTAACGAACTCGACGGCCAGCTCTACGAGACCTTCGCACGATCGCAGCTTCTTCCGGAACGACCCAAGCAGATTCGACGCCGCGAAGAGCTTCGTCAGGAACTGTCCGGACGCACAACCGGCGGTATCTACTTCACCACATTGCAGAAGTTCGGCAAAAGTCGTGAAGAGCGGGAAGCCGGCCTCAGCCACCCGCAATTGTCGGCGCGACGCAACATCATCGTCATCGTCGACGAAGCGCATCGTAGTCACTACGACAATCTCGACGGCTACGCCCGGCACCTGCGCGACGCGCTTCCGCACGCAACGCTCATCGCGTTCACCGGAACCCCGATCTCGTTCGAAGACCGCAATACGCGGGCTGTCTTCGGTGACTACATCGACATCTACGACCTCACCCGAGCGGTCGAGGACGGCGCAACCGTGCCGGTCCATTTCGAAAGCCGACTCGTGAAGGTTTCCTTCGGTGAGGAAGTGTCCGAAGAGCAGATCGATTCGTCCGCAGACGAGGTGACCGCGGGCCTCGACGACACCGAGCGCGCCCGCATCGAGAAGTCGGTCGCCGTCATCAATGCCGTCTACGGTGCGCCGGCCCGATTGAAGCTGCTCGCGGAAGACCTTGTCACCCACTGGGAGAACCGACGCAGCCAGATGGCGAAGTTCGTCGGATCGGACGACAACCCGACCGCACCTGGCAAAGCCCTCATCGTCTGCGCGACCCGAGAGATCTGCGCAAATCTCTACCAGCTCATCGTCGATCTGCGTCCCGGTTGGCACGCGGACGATCTGTCCTCTGGACGTATCAAAGTGGTGTATTCCGGCGACGCTACCGACCAGCCGCCGATCAGCGACCATGTCCGTCGTGATTCCGAGAACGCCGCGATCAAGAAGCGACTCAAGGACATCGATGACGAGCTCGAACTCGTCATCGTGAAGGACATGATGCTCACCGGGTTCGACGCCCCGCCGCTGCACACGCTCTACCTCGACCGTCCCCTCAAGGGGGCGTTGTTGATGCAGACTCTTGCACGGGTGAACCGCACCTTCCGCGGTAAGCAGGACGGATTGCTGGTGGCGTACGCACCGGTCGCCGACAACCTCGCCGAAGCGCTGGCCGAGTACACAGCGTCCGACCGGAACACCAAGCCCCTCGGACGTCCGGTCGGCGAAGCCGTCGATGCCGTGAAGAACTGCATGACGATCCTCGACAATATGCTCCACGGATTCGATTGGCGCGAACATCGCAACGCGCCGGGACCGCGGGCATGGCTCGACACCGTTATCGCCACCGTTGCATTCCTCCGCGACGATCAGAACCCGGGAAACAAGGTCGGTGAAGGCGAGAAGACGCTCGCCACCCGATACCGCGAGTATTCGTCCCAACTGTCCCGGGTCTGGGCGATCTGCAGCACCCACGAAGACGTCCAGCCGCTCGCTCGCGACGCTCGCTTCTTCGAAGAGGTGCGCGTGCAGATGGCCAAGCGTGACGCGGAGGAACGGCGTGCGAACGGCGTCGCCGTGCCCGACGACGTCAAGCGTGCGCTCCGGGCCTTGATGGCGGCATCCGTCGAGTCGGAGGAAGTGCTCGACATCTACGACGCTGCCGGGATGCCCAAGCCCTCGCTCGCAGACTTGAACGGTGATTTCCTCGAACGCACCGTGCAGGCGAAGCATCCGTCGTTGGCGATCGAAGCGTTGCGCAACCTCGTCGCCTCCGAGTCGCGAAAGGTTTCGCGTCACAATCTGGTCCGGCAGCGAGCGTTCTCGCAGAAGCTCCGTGAGCTCATGAACAAGTACACCAACAGTCAGTTGACCTCGGCGGAGATCATCGCCGCGTTGGTGGAGCTCGCCAAGGAAGTGCAGGACGAAGCGAAACGAGGACAACGTTTCGATCCGCCGCTCGGTGATCACGAGCTGTCGCTGTACGACGCGATCGCGCAGAGCGAGGCGGCCCTCCTCGAAATGGGGGAGGACGTGCTCGCCCAGATCGCGCGCGAGCTGATCGGGATCATGCAACGCGACGTCAAGACGGACTGGAGCGTGCGTGAAGACGTCAAGGCGAAGCTGCGGTCGCAGGTCAAACGGCTGTTGGCGCGCTACAAGTACCCGCCGGACCGGCGTACCAGCGCTACCAAGCTCGTTATCGAGCAGATGGAGGCCATCGCACCCACCATGGCCGCATGACCTCCATCAACGGCCTCCCGTAACGACGAGGGGTGACGCTCCGACACCAGTTCAGGAGGGCATTCAGCACGTGTGCGGTCGGGAAAGCAGCGGCGCACGGAGCCTGGTGTCGGGTTGAAGGAGAAACATGAAGTTCGTCGTCCCCTACCTGCGCGTCGTAGCGGGGATGTTCGCCGCCATCACGCTGTGGCTGGCGATCGTGGAAGTAGTCAACGGCAACGGGGCCGACGCGATCCTGTTCGTGGCATTCGCGGCCGGCCTGGGATATCTCGCGATCGGCAAGCCGCTGCGCGATCGGCGGAAGCGCATCAAGGCCGAGCATGACGCGATCGCCGCACGCGCCGAAGCCGGCCACCGCGCGTTCCTCGCGGGGGATGTGCGGGCGGCGATGGCGCCGCCGCCCGAGCCGCCGAAGCCTCCGAGGATCCGCCGCGGGGTGGTCATCGCCGCTGCCGTCGCCGGACTGATCGTCCTCATGGGAATCATCGGTGACATCTCGGACGGGCTGGACTCGCCGACGAAGGACGACGCGAGTACGACTCCTCGCGCTGCCGCACCGACGACCACCACGTCGTACACGACGTCGGCTGCCACCACGGCGCGGACAGTCGCTCCGGAAACCACTCCCGCAACGAGGATCTCCACCACGCAGGTCGGGGCTGTCGCGTCCACTGCGGTGATGCCGAACGTCGTGTGCATGGATCTTCAAGCGGCACAAGACACCATCCAGGCCGCGGGCGTGTTCTATTCCACGAGCGTCGACGCGACCGGTCAGGGACGCGCGCAGGTATGGGACAGGAACTGGGTCGTCGTCGACCAGACTCCCTCGGTGGGAGCATCGATCGGTGAAGGCGACCCAGTGCTGTCGGTTCTGAAAGAGGGCGAATTCAGCGGGTGTTAGGCCATCGGCTGCTCCGTGCGGGAGAGATCCTCGGTGGTGGCGGTGTTCGACGGATGCCGGCCACCCTTGAGGAACCCCATCGTTCCCGGCCGTAGGGCCTCGACCCGCAGGCCCGCCATCGCGGCCTTCAGTCCGAGATCCTTGATCGTCGAGGCGATTCGGCCGGAGTATGCCTGTTCCTTCGGGGTGTCGTCCCGCTCGTGGAACTGGACGACGCCGACGTGCCGGCCCAGGCTCACACCGACACCGTTGAACCCGAAATCGAGGTTCGCAGGCTCTTCACCGGCGATTCGGCTGAGAACCGTGCCGGCCGCAGCCAGGCCGGTGGGCAGGGCGGATTGGCATGCCATCCGCACCGGCTCCCCCGAGGGTGCCGCGCAGTCACCGGCGGCGATCACGCGGTCGTCGTCGATGCTGGTCATCGTTTCGTCGGTGAGGATCCGGCCGAGTTCATCCGTCCTGAAGCCGCTGGAGCGGGCCAGTTCGGGAACGCCGAATCCGGCGGTCCAGACGGTGATCGCACTCTCGAGGACGGTGTCGTCGTCGAGCGTGAAGCCGTCGGGTCCGACGCGGGTGACGCGCGCGTTCTCGATGATCTCGACCTGCAGGTCCGCGAGCCGTTCGTAGGTTGCGGCACGGGCCTTCTCGGACAGCATCGGACCGATGGCACCGCTGCACACGAGGCGCACGCGACGTCCCTGTTCGGCCAGCTCGCCGGCTGTTTCGAGCCCGGTGAGCCCGGCACCGACGACCGTGACGACAGCATCGGGTTCGAGGCTGCTCAGCGCGTACTGCAGGCGTTCGGCATGCTCGAATTCGGCCACCGGGAACGCGAATTCCTCGACGCCGGGAACGGTGGACCGTCTCGTGGCGGTACTTCCGACGGCGTAGACGAGGTAGTCGTAGTCGACCGTCCCGCCGGATGCGAGATGGACGGTGCGCGTGCCGGGTTCGATGCGGATCACGGTATCGACCAGAAGGTCGACTCCTTTCGCCAGAAGTTTGCGGTAGTCGCCGGACGCATGGTGGTTGCCGACCGCGAACTGGTGCAACCGGGTTCGCTGGACGAAGTGCGGCCGGGGATTGATGACGGTGACCGCAGCCTTCCTGCTCATGCGGTTGGCAGCGACCGTTCCGGCATATCCACCGCCGATGACGACGACACGGGGGCGTGTGTTGAACATGGCTTCTCCGATCCGTTCGTTGGCTCCGTCGGGAGCCCTCGTCATGTAGGACCGGACAGCCTTGTCGTTTGTGACATGCCGCGCCGAACAATCGGCAGAATTCAAGGGCGTTGCAGGTCACGCAGTTGCTGGACAAGGGCGCGCACGTCGGCGACTCGTCCCAGGTGCGCGAGCTTCTCCGGGTTGGTGAGGACCCGGATCGCACCGATCTTCCCGTCCGTCACGTCGAACGTCATGACCTGCACGATGGCACCCTCGGCGTCCCGCACGATCAGGCCGGGAAGCCTGTTGATCTCGTGGGACTCGAGCACCATGCCGAGCTGAGCCATGGGCGAGACGAACGAGGCGAGCAACCGCCGCACCTTCTCGTCGCCGACCACGATCTTCCGTACGGCAGGTGTCTTGCCGCCGCTGTCGGCGACGAGCTGTACATCGGCGGCCAGCAGGTCGCGCAGGGCGTCGACGTCGCCGTCCTGGAAGGCCGTGAGGAATCGAGCGGTGAGCTGTTCGTGCGCCTGCGGATCGGTGTCGAACCGCGCCGAACCTTGATCGACGTGGCGCCGTGCCCGCACCGCGAGCTGCCGGCACGCCGCTTCGGAGCGGTCGACGATCTCGGCGATCTCGGAGAAGCCGAATCCGAATGCCTCGCGCAACACGAAGACGGCGCGTTCGAGCGGACTGAGACGTTCGAGCAGCACGAGCGCCGCCGTCGAGATCGATTCGCGCAGTTCGGCCGAGCGCGCCGGATCGTCGTAGGGCTCCTCGAGTATCGGTTCCGGCAGCCACTCGCCCATATATCGTTCGCGCCGCGCCCGCGCCGATTCGAGCATGTTGATCGATACCCGGGTGACGACGGTGGACAGGAATGCTCGGGCCGAATCCGGTTCGACGCCGGAGGTTTCGTATCGCACCCAGGTCTCCTGGACCGCGTCCTCGGCTTCGGTCACGCTCCCGAGGATGCGGTAGGCGATGGCGAACAACAGTGGACGCAGGTTCTCGAACTCTTCGACGCCGGTCACGTCGGCCCCTCCCGTAGACCCGTGCTCCGATCACAGCACTCCACCCGGGGTTCGCGCAACGAGGATGAATTCGATCAGGTACGAAGCGGGCGCCCTGCGGGCGGCTGCCTCGACCGATCGGAGACCCTTCGGGTCCCTGAGTCGTCGTCCCCTTCCCCAAGGCTGCCCGGTCGCCATGCCCCGATAGACCGTCTCGGCCAGCACGGATAGCCCCACGTCGCGAAGGACGTGCGGCTCGCACTGGACCCGGTCGTTCGTGTCGACCCGCACGATCGGGTGCTCCACCACCAGCTGTGGAGACGAGGAATACTGGTGCCCAGTCGGTTTCGAGACAGGGAACGGCCCCGGCTCGCAGCGTCGGCGCGCTGACGTCGGACTGTGGGAGACGAGCGACGAACTGCGTCGACGCGCCTCGGCTACCGGAACGGCCCTCGTGCGCGACGATGCAGGTGAAACGCCTCGAGCCCTCCGATCACGGTGGATCGGAGGGCTGGAAAGTCAGAACGTCGAGTGTGAACCCGGGGGAGCGGGTGTGTGTCGGCCGGCGCGGACGAATGTGCTCGCGACTCGTTGCTGGAATACGCCTCTCGAGGGCGTGTGGATAGACTCCACCCTACGGTGCATGACAGCGCTTTCTGTCGTGTGCCCAGACCCCGGTGAGGTGTTGGTAGCACCTTCCGGGGTCGACCTGTATTCAGGTCGGTGGAGGGATGGTCGCACGGGTGTGCGAAGTCGTCAACTCGAACACACGTTCTGCCCGTGCCTGCCCTGGGTGATGGGAAGCGTAGCGATTCATCCGAATAGCGCCCCTTGCAACGATTGTCGCGCTTGTTCATGGATAGACTAGTGGTTCGGATGTAAAGCCGATTGTCAGCCGTCATCGAATCCGGCGCGGCCTATGGTGATACTTCTTCGCGTCGAGCCCCAACTTTCCACACGTGCGCGTCGAGATGGCACAGTGCGGCACGGCCGACATCCGGGAAGAAAGGGGGCTCGCGTGGGAGCTGTGCGACGCACGGTGGTGGCGACCGCAGTCGCGGCCACAGCCGCGGTAGGTGTATCGACGGGGCCGGCAGCGGCGACTCCTGCAATCGACACCGTCGTGAACGGTGCACTGTCCGTCACCCCGCTGTGCCAGGGAACCATCGACGCACTGATCATCGCGTGCACCGAGCTCGAGAAGCTGACACCGCACTTCCCGCTGATGCTCGACCTGAACCCGCGGGGTACGCATCTCGTCGTGCTCGGGGCCGGACTCACCGAGGACGGCAAGATCCGGCCGGTGCTCGAAGAACGGCTCGAGGCGGCTCTCCGTGCAGCGCAACGCTATCCGGAATCGCCGATCGTCGTCACCGGTGGCGTGCCGCGCAACGGCGTCACCGAAGCGCAGGCCATGAAGGACTGGCTGGTCGCGCGAGGCATTCCGCCGGAACGCATCACCGAGGAATCGCAGTCGACCTCCACCGTCGAGAACGCACGCTTCACCAACGATGTTCTGCTCGAACGGCGAGCGACGGGCGCTGTGCTGGTGACGAACCGCGACCACCTCGAACGCGCGATGATCAACTTCCGGCAGGCGGTCGACGCGCGTATTCCGGTCGCGGGCATCGTCGCAGCGTAACGGCGGAAGTATCAGCTCGACGTGTTCGCCTTCCGCGTCAGTACCTGACTGATCTCCGAAACATTCTTCGCCAGTTCGAAGTTGACCCATCCGGCTACTTCCCATAGAGGTGAAGGTTCGGGCATGAGTCCGATGATCGTCTTCTCGATGTGGGCAGTCTCGAGAAGCGCGGCCCATTCGGTGCGAAGAGTCCGGATGCGGTCGGTCGAGCCGGACCACTCGTAGGCGGCCGGCCCGACCGCAGTTCCCTCACTACAGACCGCCACGGTGTTCGTCCACCACCACTCGATGTGCCAGAGCAGCCACGCGATCGTGGGCTCGGGAAGGGCCTCGGCCGTCTCGTCCGGCCAGTCGGCGACGAGACGACCGTCGACCCGTCGGACGCCCACGCAGTTCGACGACGGCTCCCAGTGCACGGCAGCCTCGTCGATCCGCGGCAGGACGTGTTGTTCCGTGAAGAGCCAAACCAGGTCGAGTTGCTTCAGCGGCGTGCGCGTGGCGAGTGACAGGGTGTCCGAGGGCATGCACGCAATCATCGCGGACATAGCGGACACATGCTCGATGTCGACACCGTGTATCTGTCCCCGGAAGTGTGCAAACGTTGCTGTGCAGTTATCCGCCTTTACGCGGCCGGTGTCGCCACTCCCAGCGACAGCGCGCCGAAGAACTTCGGTGTCTTCTCCTCGTAGAAGGTGTCGAGTTCGCGGATCTCGAACCCCGCCCCGCGGATGAGGTCGGCGATCCGTCGTGTCAGATGGCAGCCACCCGCGACGCGCTTCTGGATCGGTTCGAGCCGGTGCTGCCACCGCCGGACGTTCTCGTCCGGGGCGAGTCCGTGTTCGACGAAGTGCAGGGTGCCGCCCGGTGCAAGGACGCGCCGTACCTCGCGCAGAGCCGCGTCGGCATCGGGGATGGTGCACAGCGTCCACGTCGACAGTGCGCTGTCGAAGGTGTTGTCCTCGAACGGGAGTGACTGACCGTCCAGGCCGGATCGTTCGATGTGCACGGGGGAACCGTCGATGCGCGGACGTGCGAGCTTCCATCCGAGGTCCGCGGGTTCGACGGCGCTGACCGCCTCGACGGTGGTGGGGTAGTAGGGAACGTTGAGACCGGATCCGAATCCGATCTCGACGACGCGGCCGCTCAGGCCGGCGCACACTCGTTTGCGGTTCGCTTCGGTGAACGACGGTGCACAGGCGATGTTCACCAGTCGCGGTACGACGTGATCGTTGTAGAGGCCCATGGCAGTCCCTTCGCCTCGTGGCGTCTCGATCTGCTCGATCCATCATGACACCTGCCCGGCCGAACGGAACCCCTCGTTCCTGCCGCACCGAACGCACTGTTAAGTTACCTTTACATGTAAAGCGTGCTTTACGGTGAAGGGAGCGGTGATGGACAGCGGAGGTGCCGGATCGGCGGTAGGGCGGAGCAAGTGGGGCAAGGTGCGGGTGGGGTCGCGGTGGATCGGCGCAGTACCGCCGGCGATCGCCCTCGGAATCCTGGCCACAGCCGTCCTGGGAGCGGTGGTGGCCTCACTGGGGTTGGTGCCCGACTATCCCGTGGCCGCCGGTGTGGCGGTCGCGCTGGCGTCCGCACCCTCACTGTCGGCGCTGGCGTGGGTGCTCCTCGTCGATCGGTCGACCCTCGAAGGTGCCGCGGACCGGCCCGAGGATTCGGTCGAGGCGTCCTGGTACGAGAAAGCCGCCTCGGGCGCTTTCACCGACATCCTTCTCGTCACGGGGCTGGGATGTACTGCTCTGGCGTTCGCTCCGATCGAGGTCGAGGGTCTGCACGCGCTGATGGCGGTCATTCTCGTGGCCTTCGCGTCGTTCGGTGTGCGCTACGCCGTGCAGCGTCGGAAGGGCTGAGGGTGCGCAACTCGCTCGCGGCCCTGCGCGCGGAGAACGGATGGTCGCAGCAGCGGCTCGCCGACGAACTCGGGGTCTCGCGCCAGACGATCATCTCGATCGAGAAGGGACGATTCGACCCGTCGCTTCCACTGGCGTTCCGCATCGCGCGTCTGTTCGGGCGTCGCATCGAGGACATCTTCGTACCCGACGAGGAATAACGGAGTGGCAGAGCGGATTCCCCGACAGAACCCGCTCGGCCACTTGCCCGATCACTTGAGCGTACTACCGGCGTCAACCGTGAGCGTGAGTCCGGTGACGTAACGGGACTCGTCGGACGCCAGGAACAGAACGGCATTACTGATGTCTTCCGGCTCCACCCACCCCACCGGCAGGACGTGCATGAACTGTGTAGCCGCCTTCATGTCCTCCGGGCCCGGGTTCTCGAGGTCGGGGCGGAACATCTTCATGGCACCCTCGTTCATGAACATCGGCGTGTTCACGTTGGTGGGGTGCACGGTGTTGACCCGGATGGAGTGCTGTCCCAGTTCGACGGCGAATGTGCGCATCATGCCGACGATCCCGTGCTTCGCGGAGATGTACGGGCCCATGGTGGGATAGGCCTTCAATCCTCCGACTGAGCTTGTCAGAACGATCGATCCGCCGTTCCCACCCGCAATGATGTGCGGCACTCCGGCTTTGATCGACTTCCACACACCCGACAGGTTGATGTCGAGCATCTCCCGCCAATCGAACTCGTCGGTCTCGTGCAGCATCGCCCCGCCGGTGCCGATTCCGGCGTTGGCGACGATGATGTCGAGACGGCCCAGTTGTTCGACGCCGTTGTCGACGGCGGCCTTCACGGCGTCGAAGTCGCGGACGTCGGCCTCGGCCGTGACGATCCGCCGGTTCAGACTCTTGACGGCTTCGACCGTTTCGGCCATGTCTTCCGGGGTGGACGGTTCGATCTGCGCGTTCTCCCGGATCGGGCCGCAGATGTCGAGTGCGATGATGTCGGCACCCTCCTGCGCCAGCCGGATGGCGTGACTGCGCCCCTGTCCGCGTGCGGCTCCGGTGATGAACGCGACCTTGCCTTCGACTCTTCCTGCCATTGAACACCTCTCGTTTCGTGCACCGTCCGGTCGGGCGATGCAGAGTCATGGGATTGCCGGGTTACTGCGTGCTGCGGGTGAACTCGATGTGCAGATCGACGAGCCCGCGCAGAAGGAAGGTGGGTTCGTAGGCGAACACGCGGTCGTCCTCCGGGCCGTGTGCCTGCTCGCTGAGGCGGATGTCCTCCATCCGATCGAGCAGGCGGTTGAGGGTGACGTGCCCTTCGATGCGTGCGAGCGGTGCACCGGCGCAGGTGTGCAGGCCGCGACCGAATGCGATGTGATCGTGCGAGTTCTTCCGATCGAGCCGGAACTCGTTCGGGTCCTCGAACTTACGCGGATCACGGTTCGCGGCAGCGAGACTCAGCATCACGACCGTCCCGGCCGGCACCTCGACGTCGCCGATGGTCGTGGTCTTGCGAGCGAGTCGGAAGTCCACCTTCGTGGGACTGTCGAAGCGCAGCGATTCCTCCATGAACGGCTTGATGAGACTGCGGTCCTCGCGCAGGATCTTCTGGTACTCGGGGCGTTCGCAGAGCACCCGCAGCGACGAACTGAGGAGTTTCGTCACCGTCTCCTGGCCGGCTGCGAACAGGAACGTCGCAGGTCGGACGACCTCGAGGAGTTCGGGTATCGAGCCGTCCGGATAGGTCGCTGCGGCCAGACCGCTGAGGATGTCATTACGGGGTTCGCGACGACGGTCGGCGAGATACTTCTCGAAACGTCCGTCGAGGAATTCGAGGGGGTTGATCCCGACGGGTTCGTGATCGAGTGCGCCGACCCGCGTGCCGGGCCGTTCACCGGCGCCGAGTACCCACCGGAACTCCTCGCGATCCTCTTCCGGCACACCGAGCAGGTCGGTGATCGCCATGGTGGCGAAGGGTTTTGCGTAATCGCCGAGGAACTCGCATCGGCCCTCACCGATGAATTCGTCGATGACGTCGTCGGCCAGTCTCCAGAGGTACTCCTCGTTCTCCTTCAGTCGTTTCGGGGTGAGGAGTCGTCCGAGCAGCGACCGGGCGCGCGTGTGGTCGGGTGGGTCCATTGTCACCATGTGCTCGAAGATCGGGAACTGGTGACGGTGGGCCTCGATCTGTTCGGTAATGTCGTCGCTTACGGGTTCGAAGGGCAACGGCGGGAACGGACCTCCGATCGAGTTGACCGCCGACAGTGCCTCGCTGTTCTTGAACCCCTCGACCACCTCCTGATAGCCGGTGACCACCACGACCCCGTGGTGAGGTTCCCGATACACCGGATTGCGACTGCGCACGTGGTCGAAGTACTCGAACGGACTCTGGGCGATCTCTCCGTCGGTGAAGTAGTCGGAGGATGCAAGGTCGGTCATCGGATCACGGACCTTTCGGGGAGGAGGGGAGGTTCTCGACGATGCCGATGGCCTGCCGAGGGCAGGCGCTGGCGGCGGAATGGGCTTTGGGCCAGAGGCTTTCGGGAGGGTTCTCGTCGCAGGTCGCAATGTCGTCGTCGGGGAGATCGAAGATCTCGGGTGCGATCTCGATGCACAACGCGTGTGCTTCGCACAGGTCTCGATCGATGTGCAGACGCTTCGGTGATCCCGTCATCGGCGCTCCAGGAGGGGGATGTGGGTTCGAACGGTGACGGTGTGGCCGGGCTGGGTGACCGCCACCGGGGTAGGGTGTAACCGTGTTACCTAGGTCACGATAACGTGGTTACCGTTTGACGGCAAGGATGTTTTCACGATGGGTGTTATCGCTATCCCGAATGGGCCGGACGAGGCGCGATCACGCCTGCTCGAGACCGTGATCGAACTCCTGGAGGAAGGTGGCTACGACGCCGTCCAGCTGCGCGAGGTCGCGCGCCGGACGCGCATGTCGCTGTCCACCGTCTACAAACGGTTCGCGACACGCGAGGAACTGATCCTCGCCGCCATCGAGCACTGGATGAAGGAGAACCACGCCGGCCTCGTCGAGCAGCCGCGCGCGCCGGGTGAGCGCTTGCATCCGGCGATGATGCGCGTCATCCGCGCCATCTTCGAGCCGTGGGAGAAGAACCCCGCGATGCTTCTCGCCTACTTCAGGGTGAGAACGGCACCCGGGTGGGAAGGGCTGCACATGCGAGGCTTCGACGAGGTGATTCCCGTCGGCATGGCCGTCCTGGAGGACGTCGACCCGGTCTTCGTCGAGGAGTCGATGTCGATCCTGTCGAGCGTCGTCTTCGGGCTCGTCGGCCGCTGCCTCGAAGGGCAGATCGAACTCGCCGACATCATGCCGACGATCGATCGCGCGGTCTATTGGCTGACCACGGGGTACGAGGCCACGGAACGTGAGGAGCGCGGTCAGAGCGCCTAACTGCGGACTCGTAAACCTGCCGTCTTCTTGACTGGCATCCAAGACGCCCCTTACCTTAATCGTGACGCCTTCTTGAATGGTGTCCAAGAATGTGGTGGTGGAGCGGGGAGGGTGCAAGTCATGGAAATCGGTGGATCTGCCGATCGGCGCGAGGTAGCAGCGGTGCAGCGGCGCGAGGTCTCGTTCGCCTCCGGCCAGGACGAGTGCGCGGCATGGCTGTACACCACACCCGACCTGAACGGCCCGCGCCCGATGGTGATCATGGGGCACGGTCTCGGAGCGGTGCGGGAGATGCGGCTGGATGCCTACGCGGAGCGGTTCGCCGCCGCGGGGTGGTCGGTGCTGGTGTTCGACTACCGTCACCTCGGGGCCAGCGGCGGAGAGCCGCGTCAGATCCTCGACATCGGCCGGCAACGCGCCGACTGGCATGCCGCTCTGGCCTTCGCGCGCACACTTCCGGAGGTCGATGTCAAGCGGATAGCCCTGTGGGGCAGCTCGTTCGGCGGAGGTCACGTCCTTCGGATCGCCTCCGAGGACACCCGTATCGCGGCGGTCGTGGCGCAGTGCCCCTTCACCGACGGTCCGGCGTCGTTGCGCGCGCGGATACGGACCGGCCCGCTGAGCGTGGTAGCGCTGACAGTGGCGGGCATTCTCGACACGGTCGGGTCGTGGCTCGGTGCGAAGCCGATCCTGTTGCCGATGGCGGGGACGTCCTGGATGCCCGCGTTCGTGGCCTCACCCGACGCCCTCGCCGGCGCTACTGCACTCCTGCCCGCGGGAACCCAGCTCTCGCGGCGCACCAGCGCGGTGTTGAAACGGCTTCCGTCGGTGCGGGCTCAGCTGTCGAAGAACATCGAGCCGACGGAGATCGACGGTAAGGAAGAACCCGAGACCGGAGTCGGCCGCGACAGCATCTGGGGTGTACTGCGCGGTCCGAACGGCGAATTCGAGGCTGCCAACGCCCTCGCTGCCCGGCTGGCGCTGCGTCTTCCGCTCGATCGACCCGGTCGTGCGCTGGCTCGTTTCAGCACTCCGACGTTGCTGTGTGTCTGCGACAACGACGCGGCCGCGCCCGCGAAGACCACGAAGCGTCACGCACAGGGCCTGGCGCACGTGCAGGTTCAGAGCTACGTGTGCGACCACTTCGACATCTACGTCGGTGAACACTTCGAACGCGCCGTGTGTGACCAACTCTCTTTCCTGGAAAGGCAATTCGACCACACCGCACAGTAGGTCGCTCCGAGTTCGCGGACGAAGACCGGGTGCTCAGCCGGTGGCTGCGGCACGACTGCGAGCGCTGCTGAGCAACGTCTCGATCACCGCGCGCCGCTGAGCCTGATCCGTCGGGTGCATCAGCAAGCCCTCGACCACGAAAACGCCGATCGCTACCAGCGGATCGACTTCGTCTGCGGGCACGCCGAGTTCGATCAGCTCTGCCCGGAACAACCCTTCGGCCAGCGTGTGGAACTGCTCGTGCCATTGCTGAACGGACGCGGACTTCTCGGCGCGTGTGTGCACCGTGCTCACCAACCGCCCCAGCTGTTCCAATTCTTCGACCAACCACAAGAGTCGATCGGCCAGGCCCGAGCCCAGTATCTCGCTGTAGGAGGCCATCGAGTCGGCCAGAACCGCATCCAGGACCGCGATCAATATCGAGTCCTTGTCCTGGAAGTACCAGTACAGCGTGTTCGACACGACTCCGGCGTCACGGGCGATCCGCGTCATCGATGCCGCGTCGTATCCTTCCTCGACGAACAACCGCCGGGCGGCTACCACGATCTCTGCGCGTTTCTCTTCCCGATCCTGCGGACGTCTGTTGCGGGGCATCTCCAGTCCTGACCTAGTTCCCGCCCCGATGCTATCTTGACCGGCCCCCAAGAGCGGGCCCCGGCCGACCGTTCCGGAACGAGGTCCGTAGCCGTCTCGAACAGATGATGCGGCAGGCGAGCCGGAGCAGCTCTCGATACAGATCGGCTCGTACTTCGGGTCACTCGACTTCGGCGAGTCCGTACTCGGGTCGTCCTGCCGGCCGGTACACGGTGATGGCGATACCGGACGAGGTGGTGCGCGATTCGACGAGATCGAACTTCGTGTCGCGACCCCCGGTGGGGAACAGCCGCCGCCCCTGACCGAGGACGACCGGGAACGTGATAAGGCGGTACTCGTCGACGAGATCGTGTTCGAAGAGGGTGTGGACGAGACGGATGCTGCCGTGCACCTGCAGTTCCCGTCCCGGCTGCTTCTTCAGTTCCGCGACCGCGGTGGGCACGTCGCCCTCGAGGACGGTGGTGTTCTGCCACTTCGGGTCGGTGAGCGTCGTGGAGGCGACGTACTTCGGGAGGGTGTTGAGTGCACGGGCGACCGGATCGTCGGGATCGGTCGAGTTCGGCCACGACGCAGCGAAGACGTCGTAGGTGTTCCGGCCCAGCAGGAACGCATCGACCTTCGAGAACACCTCGTCGATGAACTTGCCGGTGTCCTCGTCGAACAGTGGCACTACCCAACCGCCGCGTTCGAAGCCGTCGCTGCGGTCCTCATCGGGGCCGCCCGGTCCCTGGGCCACACCGTCGGCCGATACGAAGGTCGTCACCGTGAGCTTCATCGTCGTCCCCTTTCGAAGGTTGTCGCCGAATACAGACCCGGGAAGCGCGGAGAACTCATCGCTTGCATCCCTCCGGCACGGAAGGTATCTCTGGACGCAGCGTCGCGTGTCGATGACGGACTGCGTCAGGCATGGAGGCGCGGGACCACAAGGAGTTCTCCTTGAGTATTGCGTTCAACCACACCATCGTTGCGGCCGACGACAAGCAGCATTCGGCCTACTTCCTCACCACCCTGTTCGGGCTGCCCGACCCGGTGCCCGCCGGGCACTTCCTCGCCGTCGAACTCGCCAACGGCGTCACTCTCGATTTCGCCGAACCGCCACCGGACGTGGAGTATCCGCCGCAGCACTACGCATTCCTGGTGTCGGAGGAGGAGTTCGACGAGATCTATGCCCGGATCCTCGAGCAGAAGATCGAACACTGGGCCGACCCCCGGCAGTCGGCGCACGGCATCAACAGAAACGACGGGGGTCGAGGAACCTACTTCCTCGACCCCGCCGGTCACTTCATGGAGATAATCACGCGTCCTTACGGTTGGCGTTCCTGAACCGTCTCGACCCGAGCCGTCTCGGCCGCAGCGCGTCGCCGTGCCAGCACCGTGCAGGTACCGGCGATCGCTGCGGTCAACGCGCCGGTCGCGAGCAGCTGCGTGCGGGCAGCGGCGTCGAACAGGGCGAGCACCGCGATGCCGGCGAGCAGACCGAGCGTCGCGTACGACAGGTACGGGAAGCCCCACATCTTCAGCGGCAGTGCATCCTCGGTGCCGTTGCGGCGTGCGCGACGACGGAGCACGAGGTGCGAGACCGCGACGAACGTCCACAGCACCAGGATCGTGGAGCCGACGGCGTTGAGCAGCAGCGGCAGCACCCGGTCGGGGTAGAGATAGTTCAATCCGACCGTGACGAAGCCGAACGCCACCGAGGCGAGCACCGCATTGCGGGGAACGCCGTTGGACGACAGTCGCCCGAAGACGGGGTGCGCGGATCCGCGGTGCGACAGCGAGAAGATCATCCGGGAAGCGCTGAACAGCATCGCGTTGAGCGACGAGAGCAGTGCGACCACGACGATCACGGTCATCACGGCGGCTGCGCCCGGGACGGCCCCGGCCTGCAGCACGGCGACGAACGGACCGGTCGCGAGATCCTCGGAGGTCCACGGCAGGATCGTCACCATCACGAGCACCGACCCGATGTAGAACACGAGGATGCGCCACACCAGGGTGCGCACCGCGCGGCCCACGTTACGCCGCGGATCGGCGGTCTCCGCGGCGGCGATCGCGATGATCTCGGTGCCACCGAACGCGAAGACGACGATGAGCAGGCCGGCGGCGATACCGGCGATGCCGGTGGGGGCGAATCCGCCGTGCGCCGTGAGATTGGAGAAGCCGGTCGTCTCGAAGGTGGGCATCCACCCGGCGATCATCGCGACACCGATCACCAGGAACCCGAGGATCGCAGCGATCTTGATTGCGGCGAACCAGAATTCGACCTCGCCGAAGCGGCGCACCCCGACGAGGTTCACGCCCGTCAGCGCGATCATGTAGAACAGCGCGGACGCCCACTGGGGGATCCCGGGCAGTGCCACCGCGGTGATCGCGGCAGCGCCGGTGGCCTCCGCGGCGATCACGATGATGACCTGGACCCAGTACAACCACCCGATGGTCCGGCCCGCGACAGGACCGAGGGCGTTCTCGGTGTGTTCGGAGAAGGCGCCGCTGGCGGGGTTGGCCGCGGCCATCTCACCCATCATGCGCATCACGAACACGACGAGCACGGCTGCGACGAGGAACGAGATCAGGATCGCCGGGCCGGCGACGGCAATACCCGCCCCCGACCCGACGAACAGGCCGGCCCCGATGGCGCCACCGAGGCTCATCATGACGAGCTGGCGGGGCCGCATGGCGCGATGCAGGCCGGCAGTGCTCTGGGCGCCGGTCGTCGTCGCGCGAGCCAGGGTGTCAGTCATCGATGCGCTCCCCGGCCGGGACCAGCTGGTCCAGTGCGATCTCGAAGGCGGTCGCGGCGAGCCCGGTGAGCTCGGTCGACCGGTCGTGGCAGCGGCGCAGTGCCGTCTCGATGGTGGTGGACACATCGCCGAAGATCGCGGCGTCGGAGACCTCCACGTCGCCCTCCATGAGCTGGGCGAAGGCCCGGGCCATGCCGCAGTTGGCGATGAAGTCGGGGATCACGGCGACGGACTTGTCGGCGTGCTCGTAGGTGGGGCCGTAGAAGATCTCGTCGTCGGCGAACGGGACGTTGGCGCCGGAGGCGATCGACTCGAGTCCCGCGGCGACCATGCGGTCGACCTGCTCGCGGGTGACGAGGCGGCTCGCGGCGCAGGGCAGGAAGATCTCGGCTCCGAGATCCCAGATGCGGGCGTTCACCTCCTCGAAGGGGATCATGCGGTCGCTGCGCAGGGCGTTGCCGTCGCGCTCGAGCAGCAGGGTGCGGACCTCGTCGAAGGACAGACCCTCGGGTGCGAGGATGCCGCCGTCGCGGTCGATGATGCCCACGATCGAGGCGCCGGCCTGGGCGAGATAGTAGGCAGCGGCAGCTCCGACGTTGCCCCAGCCCTGCACCACGACGCGCTTGCCGGCGAGGTCGGTGCCCCGGTAGACGAGCTGGTGGTGGCGGACCGACTCGGCGACGCCGTAACCGGTGATCAGATCGGCGACAGTGTATTTCGTGCTGGTGGCGGGGGTGAACCGCGCGTCCTCGACGACCTTCGCGACGCCGAGTCGCAGCTGGCCCACCCGCTGGATGCGCTGTCGCTCGTCCTTGCCGAAGTGTCCGTTGACGACACCTTCCTGCGGGTGCCACAGGCCGTTGGACTCGGTGAGCGGAACGACCTCGTTCATCTCGTCGACGTTGAGGTCGCCGCCGGTGCCGTAGTAGGCGCGCAGCAGGGGAGTGACGGCTGCGAACCAGCGGCGCAGCACGCCCTCCTTGCGGGGGTCGGACGGATCGAAATCGATGCCGGACTTGGCGCCGCCGATCGCGGGTCCGGAGACGGTGAACTTGATCTCCATGGTCTTCGCCAGCGACTCGACCTCGCGTCGGTCCAGGCCACGGCGCATGCGGGTGCCGCCGCCGGCCGCGCCGCCCCGCAGCGAGTTGATGACGACCCAGCCCCGGGCGGTGGTCTCGGTGTCGTGCCACTCGAAGACGATCTCGGGGGCTTTTTCTTCGAATCGCGTCAGCAGGTTCTTCATGGCGAAAGACTGTGACGGCAGTAACAAATGCCGCGCAACTGTGCTTCGGCGAACTGTGCAGCGTGCGGAGGGTCCGGATGCCCGAAGCGCGTTTTTCTGTGCAATCCGGCTAGTCGGAGACGGATTGTGGACGTGATCGGCTCAGCGGCGGTAGGCCGGTGCCTTCGCGGATCGTTCCGGCTCGAGGGTGCGGAGCAGCGGCATCGCCCGGTAGTGCACCACTTCCGACAGCACCATCACGCTCGTGGACCGCGCGACGATCGAGGAGCGGTTCAGCTCGATGAGGGTCTGCTGGAGGCCGAGATGCGATTCGGCCCCGATCCGGCACAGCACGTCGCCCGCGCCGGTGGTGGCGAACGCTTCGAGCACCCCGGGGATGCCTTCGAGGACCTCGGTGACGTCTTCGAGCGCGCCCTGCACGATCTCCATCGTCACGAACGCCTGCACATCGAAACCTGCTGCGGCGAGGTTGATCCGGGGTTCGTAGCCGGCGATCACCCCGGTGTCCTCGAGGCGTCGCAGGCGGGCCGAGACGGTGGCACGCGCGACCTTCAGTCGACGGGACAGCTCGAGCGCGCCGATCTTCGGGTCGGCGTGCAGGGCCTCGAGGAGAGCGAAATCCAATTCGTCCAGCTGCACGGGCTCGCGCATCGCGGTTCCTTCCCATCGAGCGCCGAAAACTAGTCCGATTGTATAGGTGAGCGTGCGGATTCCGGCGGATTCCAGTCAGTCGGCCCAGTTGCCGAAGGCGACGTTGCGTCGCACCGACGGGTGGGTTTCTCCTGGTGACACACGACACAACGACTGTGCCGCAGTGAGCGGCAGGAGGTTGCAGCGATGACTCTGGAATACACCCTGACCGACAGCGAACGACTCGCTCAGCTCGACGCCGAGGAGCTCCGGCGCCTGGTCGGTCTCGTGGAGTACGACAGCGAACGGGACCCCTTCCCCGTCAGCGGCTGGGACGCCGTGGTGTGGGTGGTCGGAAACGCCACGCAGACGGCGCACTACTACCAGTCCGCCTACGGCATGGAACTCATCGCCTACTCGGGACCCACCACCGGCAACCGCGACCATCACGCCTACGTACTGCGCAGCGGCGCCGTGCGATTCGTGATCAAGGGTGCGGTGGATCCGGACAGCCCGCTGATCGAGCACCACCGACTCCACGGTGACGGCGTCGTCGACATCGCCCTGCAGGTCCCGGATGTCGACAAGTGCATCGAGCACGCCCGCAAGCAGGGGGCGACCGTCCTCGAGGAGCCCTACGAGATCAGCGACGAGAACGGTGTCGTCCGCATCGGCGCCATCGCGACCTACGGCGACACGCGGCACACGCTCGTCGACCGGTCGCGCTACAACGGCCCGTACCTGCCCGGCTACGTCGAGCGCACCTCGACCTACCGCAAGCGCGAGGGTGCGCCCAAGCGCATCTTCCAGGCGCTCGACCACGTCGTCGGCAACGTCGAACTCGGACGCATGGACGAGTGGGTCGACTTCTACAACCGCGTCATGGGTTTCACGAACATGGCGGAGTTCATCGGCGACGACATCGCCACCGACTACTCGGCGCTCATGAGCAAGGTGGTGTGCAACGGCAACCACCGCGTGAAGTTCCCGCTCAACGAACCCGCCATCGCGAAGAAGCGTTCGCAGATCGACGAGTACCTCGACTTCTACCGCGGACCGGGCGCCCAGCATCTCGCCCTGGCGACCAACGACATCCTCACCGCGGTCGACCAGTTGCGCGAGGAGGGCGTCGAGTTCCTCGCGACTCCCGATGCGTACTACGACGATCCGGAGCTGCGCGCCCGCATCGGTGAGGTCCGGGTGCCGATCGAGGAACTGAAGAAGCGGGGCATCCTGGTCGACCGCGACGAGGACGGCTACCTGCTGCAGATCTTCACCAAGCCCGTCGGCGACCGCCCGACCGTGTTCTTCGAGCTGATCGAGCGCCACGGCTCGCTCGGCTTCGGCAAGGGCAACTTCAAGGCGCTGTTCGAGGCGATCGAGCGGGAGCAGGCCGCGCGCGGCAACTTCTGATTCCGGTCCTAGACGAGCTGACCGAGCCGCGTACGCAACGCGTGCTCGGTCTGCCGGATCGCTGTTCCCACAATCGGTTCGATGAGCATGCCGAGTGTGCGGCCGGCGATCCCGCCGGGCAGCCGGTAACCGAAATCGACGTCGAGCCGCGTCGCGTCGCCGAGGTCCGTGAAGGTCCACGACGACGCGGCGCGGAATCCGGCGATCGAGTCGAGGACGATCACGCGATTGCGTTCCCATTCGACGACTTCCACGCGCGAGTCGAGATCCTTGGGGCCGATCCGCATAGTCGAGTCGTAGACGGCACCGAGACCGGAGACCTGCTCGCCCACGGGTTGGAAACGGGCCACCCCGAACATCCAGTCGGGGACGTTCCGGTAGTCGTCGACGTAGGAGAACGCGAGGTCGACAGGGATGTCTGCGACGGCGCTGTGGCGGACGTGAATCATGGCTGGAGCCCTTCACGAGAAGTTGTCTGTTACTCAATGTAGCGGGTAACTGCGCGCTCCGGAAGAGGTTCGAACCCGTTGCTCTAACGTCCGATAAGTGTTTCAATGCCGTGACGCACGTCACACACACTTTCGGTTCAGGAGGCTCGGGTGAAGACGAAGGCAGCAGTCGTCAAGGGAATCAACCAGCCGTGGGAGATCGAGGAGATCGATCTCGGCGATCCCGTCGCAGGTGAGGTGCAGATCCGCCTCGCGGCCTCGGGTCTGTGCCATTCCGACGAGCATCTGCGCTCGGGGGCGACACCGCTTCCCTCCTTCCCGGTCCTCGGTGGTCACGAGGGCGCGGGCGTGGTCACCAAGGTGGGCCCGGGAGTACGGGGTCTCGAAGAGGGCGACCACGTCGTCCTCGCGTTCATCCCCGCCTGTGGCCGCTGTCGGGCCTGCGCCAAGGGCATGCAGAACATCTGCGACGAGGGTGCCGGCCTGCTCACCGGTCAGGCGATCTCCGACAAGACCTACCGCGCGACGCTGAACGGCGACCCGGTGCTGCAGATGTGCCTGCTCGGCACGTTCGCGCCGTACGTCACGGTCAACGAGGCGTCGGTCATCAAGATCGAGAAGGACATCCCGCTCGAGAAGGCGGCCCTGCTCGGATGCGGTGTCGCGACCGGCTGGGGTTCGGCCACCGAGATCGGCGGCACCAAGCTCGGCGACACCGTAGTCGTCATCGGTGTCGGCGGTGTCGGCATCAACTCCGTCCAGGGAGCGGCGCACGCCGGGGCGCGGTTCGTCGTCGCGATCGACCCGGTCGAGTTCAAGCGGCAGAAGGCCAAGGAGTTCGGCGCGACGCATGTCTTCGCGTCGATCGAGGAGGCCGCACCGGTGATCGGTGAGATCACCTGGGGTCAGATGGCCAACGTCACCGTCATCACCGTCGGCGAGATCACCGGCGACATCATCGGCCCCGCACTCGGTCTCACCGCGAAGGGTGGCCAGGTCGTGGTCGTCGGCATGGGTCACGCCACCGACTCGCAGGTGACGATGAGCCTGTTCGAGCTGACGCTGCTGCAGAAGCGTCTGCAAGGGGCCATCTTCGGTGGCACCGGTCCGCGCTCGCAGATCCCCAAGTTGCTCGAGCTGTACCGGAACGGGCAGCTCGATCTCGACAACCTCGTCACCAAGACCTACAAGCTCGAGGACATCAACGAGGGCTACGCCGACATGCACGCCGGCAAGAACCTCCGCGGCCTCGTCCTCTACGGCGAGGACGACTACTGATCCTGAGAGCGGCTGTTGATCCTGCGAGCGCCGAGGTCGCCGGAGCCGTCCCTTACGGTGTTGAGCATGGACACGCGTGAGGATTCGGTTTCCGGCGACGTCGGCTCTTGGCGGGACTACGGCCCGACCGACCTGCCGAAGCCGCTCGCCGCTGCACTCGAGGCGTTCGCCGAACGCGGTTACGACGGCACGTCCATCCGCGAGGTCGCGTCGCGGTCCGGTCTGTCGGTGCCGGGTCTGTACCACCACTACCCCTCGAAGCAGGCGCTGCTCGTCTCGCTCACGACCACCGTGCTGCACGACCTGCTCGCCCGCAGCCGGCAGGCGATCGCCGACGCCGGACCCACCCCCTCCGAGAAGTTCGACGCCGTCGTCGAGTCGCTGCTGCGCTTCCACATGTTCCGCCGCGATCAGGCGTTCGTGGCGTCGACCGAGATGCGCAGCATGGAACCCGAGGCCCGCCGTGCATTCGTCGCCCTGCGCGACGAGCAGCAGCGCATGATCGACGAGATCGTCGAGGCCGGTGTCGCCGACGGCACCTTCTCCACGCCCTATCCGAAGGACGCCAGTCGCGCCGTGACGACGATGTGCGTCGCGGTGGCGAGCTGGTACCGGCCGGACGGTTCGCTGTCGCCGGACGAGATCGTGCACCGCTACCTGCAGGTCGCGCGGAACGCGGTCGGAGCGAGGTAGCCGAGCACCCCTTCCGGGCTTGACCCGATGGCGGGGATATGCCACCGTGAACTCGACCGAGCGATCGATCGGTCGGTACGGAAGGAGCTCAGCATGACGGTCGACCTGTCCTACTCGGATCACGTCCGGGACCTCATCGCGCGGACCGAGCAGTTCATCCGCGACGAGGTGCTTCCCGTCGAGGACGCCCACGGTGGCGACATCACCGCGGCCGGTGGCGACGCGATCCGGGCGGATCTGCAGAAGGCCGCCAAGGCTGCCGGTGTCTTCGCTCCGCACGCGCCCGTCGAATACGGCGGCCACGGCTTGAACATGTCCGACCGCGCCCCGGTCTTCGAGGCCGCGGGCTACTCGCTCTTCGGCCCCACCGCGCTCAACATCGCCGCCCCCGACGAGGGCAACGTGCACATGCTCGCGCACATCGCCAGCGACGAGCAGAAGCAGCAGTTCCTCGCGCCCCTCGCCGCCGGTGACGTGCGCTCGGCCTTCGCGATGACCGAGCCCGCCCCCGGTGCCGGCGCCGACCCCAACGCTCTGAACACGCGCGCCGAGAAGGTCTCCGGTGGCTGGAAGATCAACGGCCGCAAGCACTTCATCACCGGTGCCGACGGTGCCGGATTCTTCATCATCATGGCCCGCACCTCGGGCGAGCCCGGTCAGCGCGGCGGCGCCACGATGTTCCTCGCCCCCGCCGACACCGCGGGCCTGAAGGTCGGCCGCCACATCAACACCCTCGACCGCTCCATGATCGGTGGTCACTGCGAGGTCGATTTCGAGGACCTGTTCGTCCCCGACTCCGCCGTGCTCGGCGAGGTCGATCAGGGCTTCGCCTACGCGCAGGTGCGTCTCGGCCCCGCCCGCATGACGCACGTGATGCGCTGGCTCGGCGCCGCCCGCCGCGGTCACGACACCGCCGTCCGCTACGTCGCGGAGCGTGAAGGATTCGGCTCCCGCCTCGGCGATCTCGGCATGATCCAGAAGATGATCGCCGACAACGAGATCGACATCGCCGCGACCCGCGCACTGCTCGTGCAGGCGTGCTGGGAACTCGACCAGGGTTCGCACGCCTCGAACGCCACGTCGATCGCCAAGACCTTCGCCGCCGAGGCGATCTTCCGCATCGTGGACCGCTCCGCTCAGATGTGCGGCGGTCTCGGTGTCTCCGAAGACCTTCCGATCGCACGCCTCACCCGCGAGGTCCGGCCGTTCCGCGTGTACGACGGCCCGTCCGAGGTTCACCGCTGGGCCATCGCCAAGCGTGCCGTCGGCGCCGTCCGCAAGGCAGCCCGCGAGGCCGCGAAATGACCGCTGTGCACGAGGGACTCGACCTCGCCGTCCTCGAGCGCTTCCTCGCCGATTCCGGCGTGACCGTTCAGGGTGAACTTCGGGCGGAGCTCATCTCGGGCGGCAAGTCCAACCTCACCTACGGGCTGCTCGACGAGAAGTCCCACTGGGTGCTGCGTCGCCCTCCGACCACGGGTCTGACCCCGTCGGCGCACGACGTCGCCCGAGAGTTCCGCATCACGTCGGCACTGAAGGGCACCGGTGTGCCGGTCGCGCCCACCGTCGTCCAGTGCGAGGACGACTCGGTGATGGGTGCGCCGTTCACCGTCGTCGAATTCGTCGACGGACGTGTGGTGCGCAGCAAGGCCGACCTCGATGCGCTCGGTGACGACGAGATCGACCGCTGCGTCGGTGAACTCGTGCGCATCATCGCCGAGTTGCACAACGTCGACTTCGAGGCCGTCGGTCTCGGGGGACTGGGCCGGCCGGACGGCTACGTGACCCGGCAGGTGAAGCTGTGGGCGAGCCAGTGGGGCCGGGTGAAGACCCGCGAACTGCCGGACCTCGAACGGCTGCACGCCGCGCTCGCCGGGTCGATTCCGGAATCGCCCGCTCCGTCGATCGTGCACGGCGACTACCGCATCGACAACACCATCCTGGACCCGAACGACCCGGCACGCGTCGTCGCCGTGGTGGACTGGGAACTGTCCACCCTCGGCGACCCGCTCACCGATCTCGCCATGATGTGCGTGTACCGGCATCCGGCGCTCGACGACATCCTGGGCTTTCCGGCGGCATGGTCGAGCGACCGCCTGCCGGCGGCGGACGACCTGGTGCAGCGCTACGCCACTGCGTCGGGTCGCGACATCGCCAACTGGAATTTCTACATGGGTCTGGCCTACCTCAAGCTCGCCGTCATCGCCGAGGGCATCAACCATCGGTGGCGTGCCGGTGCGACCATCGGCGACGGTTTCGACCGTGCCGGTGAAGCCGTGCCGGACCTGGTGGCAGCAGGACTCGCAGCACTGAAGGGAGCACACGCGTGACCAGCGCGCTCGTGACCGGAGCCTCGAGGGGAATCGGCCTCGGTATCGCAACCCGCCTTGCCGAACGCGGCTACGCGCTGACGATCAGCGCCCGCGGAGCGGAACGCCTCGAGAGTGTCGCCGAGCGTCTGCGGGAAGCGGGCGCCAAGGAGGTGCGCGCTGTCGCCGCCGATCTCGCCGATCCGGAAGCCACCGCCCGCGTCGTGGAGACGCATCGCGAGGCGTTCGGTTCTATGAAGGCGCTGATCCTCAATGCAGGTGTCGGCACGGCAGGCCCGATCGCCGAGTTCCCGGCCCGGCGGTTCGACAAGACGGTTGCCGTGAATCTCAACGCTCCGTTCGCGCTCATCCAGGCGTCGCTGCCGTTGCTGCGCGCCGAAGCGGAGAACGATCCGGCCCGCGGATCGAAGATCGTTGCGCTCTCGTCGATCACGGGTGTCTACGCCGAGGCCGGTCTCGCCGCCTACGGTGCGACGAAAGCCGCGTTGATCTCGCTGGTGGAGACGCTCAACGCCGAGGAGTCCGGCAACGGCATCTCGGCGTCGGCGCTCGCCCCCGCCTACGTCGACACCGACATGTCCGACTGGATCAAGGACAAGATCCCGGCCGAGTCCATGATCGAGGTGAACGACGTCGTCGAGATCGTCGACGCGCTGCTCAAGTTGTCGTCGCGGGCCGTGGTGCCCAAGCTCGTGCTCAGCCGCGCGGGCGCAGGTCTCTACTCCGCCTGACTCTCTACACGGCCTGACGGTCGGGGTCGGTCGACCGCAGTCGCAGGTCGACCGGCTGCCCGTCGGACGGGAACGGCAACGACGTGAAGTCGAGCGGGGCGAGGTAGCCGGGGTCGACGTGCCACTCGAAGCGCAGAAGCAGTTGATGGACGATCGCTTTGACCTCGACCCCGGCGAAGTGCATGCCGAGGCACTTGTGGACGCCCCCGCCGAACGGCTCCCACGCGTAGCGGTGCACCTTGTCCTCGCGTCGATGCTCCGCGAAGCGTTCGGGGTCGAAACGTTCGGGCTCCGGCCAGTACTCCGGCATGTGGTGCGTGAAGTGCGGTGCCACGGAGACATACGTGCCGGCCGGCACGAAGTGTCCTCGGACCTCGGTGTCGCGCACGGCCCGTCGCGCCAGGACCGGGACCGGGGAGACCAGCCGGAGGCATTCCTTCATCACTAGATCGAGGCTGCCGAGCGCGTCGAGATCGGCGTGACTCGGTGCGGCGGTGCCCAGCGCGAGCGACTCGGCCCGGCACCGGTCCTGCCACTGCGGGTGTTGCCCGAGATACTGCATCATCGTCGAGATCGTGATGGTCGACGTGTCGTGCGCGGCCATCAGCAGGAAGATCATGTGATCGACGATCTCGTCGTCGCTGAACCGTTGTCCCGCTTCGGATTCGATGTGGCACAACACGGAGAAGAGATCGTCCGTCTCGCGCGAGCGTCGTGCCGGTAGATAGTGCCGGAAGAAGTCCTCGAGCACCCGGCGCCCGTCGAGTCCGCGCTTCCATCTGGTGCCGGGGACGGGATACCGGACGATCGAGGTCGCCGCCTGCACGCAGTCGATGAAGGCCTTCTTCACCGCTTCGATCTCGGTCGGTGTGGAGTCCTCGGCGCCGCCCATGAAGATGTCGGTGGCAAGGTCGAGGGTGAGTGTCTTCAGTGCCGTGTAGGCGCGGAATCCGTCGGTGGGAACCCACTTGTCGAGTTTCTCGGCGATCGACGGATTCATGGCGTCGACGGTCTTCTCGAGGCGTGACCGGGTGAACGCCTGCTGCATGATGCGGCGGTGCCGGAGATGTTCCTCCGAGTCGAGGAGCATGAGGCCACCGTGGAAGAACGGCCCGATCAGTGCCGACCAGCCGTCGCCGTTGACGAACGCCCGGTCCTTGTTCTGCAGCACCTCCTGGCATGCGTCGGGTCCGAGAACCGAGATCCAGCGTCGGCCGGCCGCCGAGAAGCAGGAGACCTCGCCGTAACGGTCCCAGTGCTTCTGCATCATCGCGAGGGGATCGCGGATGTATTCGAGGACGTGCCCGATGCCGGGTATTCCCGATCGCCCCGGGACCGGGCGCAGATGGGAGTGGGCGGGGGGAACCGCCAGGATCCGGGTCACGACGAACCTCCAGTTCTGCGGACATCTGACAGTAACCCCTGTCAGATTGGGGTGTAGTCTGCGTCACATCGATCGGGTCTGTCAAGATCGGTCCCATGACTTCCCCCGCGTCCCGCCGCTACGCCGGTCTGAGCGGCGAACAGCGTGTCGCGCTGCGGCGCGAAGCCCTGCTCGAAGCAGGTCTGGAACTGTTCGCGGCCTCGGGGAAGAGCGGCGCCACCATGACCGCCATCTGCGCACACGCCAAGCTGACGGAGCGGTACTTCTACGAGAGTTTCACCAGCAGGGACGATCTGCTGCAGCAGGTTCTCGACAAGATCGCCGACGAGGTGCGCGAGGCCGTACTCGCCGCCCTCCGCACGGGTACGGGCACACTCGAAGACCTCGTGCGGAACGCCATCGCGTCGTTCGTCGCGATCCTCACCGACGACCCGCGCAAGGGCCGGGTCTCGCTCATCGAGTCCGCCGGCTTCGAACCCCTGCGCACCCACAGACGAGCGTCACTACGGAGTTTCGCCCAGATGGTCGCCGACGAAGCGACCCGCATGTACGGCGACCGGGCGTGGCCGCCCGAGCGGGGCGAGATCAACGGACTGCTGTTCGTCGGGGGTCTGGCCGAACTGGTCACCGCGTGGTTGAACGACGAGATCACCATCTCGCCCGACGAGATCGTCGATGCGGCGACGCACCAGTTCCTCTCGACGGCACACCGGTAGAGCCTGCCGCGGTGCGGTCAATCGTCGCCGACCGCGGTGCGGTCAATCGTCACCGTGGATCTCCTTCTCTTCCCCGCGTCGGCGCAGGAAGTTGAAGCCGGGCACGCCCACGATGGCCTGGCGGACGTCCTTCGCGACGAGGAGCAGTTCGTGGATCTCGGGGGAGACCGTGTCGAGCGTCGCCATGATGGGCAGGACCGAGTCGACCCGGTCGGTGATCTCGGGGAGCCGGTCGATGAGCTTGATCGCGGCGCGCAGTTCTTCCGGTGAGAACTCCTCGACGAACTGGGTGGCCAGGGGAGCGGCACGTTCGGCGAGGGGCTTGTAGGTCTCGAGCAGTTCCCCGGCGGCGTCGGTGCTGCGGCCCGCGGATTCGACGACGACCCGCGCGTCCGCCGCGACCACCGTCGCATCGCGCACGACCCCGCCTGTCGAGTCGATGATCTCCGTGGCCCGCGTGACCGCATCGGCCGCTTCCTCCACCACACCGATGGTCGAGGCGATCACCTGCGTGGCCTGCGCGACGGCCACCGACGCTCCCTCGACGATGTCGGTGGCGTCGGTGACCACGCTGTCGATGCGGCGGATCAGCGATTCCACCGAGCCGATGAGCGATTCGGCCTCGCCGAGCAGGCTTTCCACCCGCGCCGGGAGCGACAGCGCGAACTCGGCGGTCTCGCGGGTGCGTCCGAGCACGGTCCGGGTGACGTCGACGATGGAACCGGCGACCGAGAGTCCGAGCGCGGGCACAGGCAGCGAGATCATGTCGTCATAGTGCAGTACGTCCGATCGTCGTGATCACGGACCTCACATTTTCGACGTCCCGTTCGTCTACCCGGTACAGAGCACACACCGGATGGAAGGATCGAGGCCGTGACCGCATTGCGCACCCACACCGTCATCGACACGCCGATCGGCGAGCTGACGTTGGTGAACACCGACGGCGTCCTGAGCGGCGTGTACATGGCCGAGCATCACCCCGCGCCCGACCGCACCGGTTTCGGCGAGCAGGTCACCGAAGGGTTCGACGAGGCGATCACCCAGTTCGACGAGTACTTCGCAGGTCGCCGTACCCGGTTCACCGTCCCCATCGCTCCCGTCGGCACCCCGTTCCAACACGAGGTGTGGGAGGCGCTGACGACGATCGAGTACGGCACCACGCGCACTTACTCGGAGATCGCACTCGCCCTCGGCCGGCCCACCGCGGTACGGGCGGTCGCTGCGGCCAATGCCCGTAACCCGCTCTGCATCATCGTCCCGTGCCATCGCGTCATCGGGAGCAGCGGCAAGCTCACCGGTTACGCCGGTGGTCTCGAGCGCAAACGCTTCCTGCTCGACCAGGAGGCGCGGGTGCTGAGTTCCGCCGAGCCCGGTGTCGCCGGCGATACCCATGTCCCTGTCTGATCACCTACCGCGGGCGAGCCTGCCTCCTTTCGAGGAGGTGGTCGCCCGTCACGGCGCGACGGTCCTCCGGGTCTGCCGCGCACTGCTCGGAGCCGTCGACGCCGACGACGCCTGGTCCGAGACCTTCCTCGCGGCGTTGCGCGCCTATCCCGACCTGCCACCGGGCAGCAACATCGAAGCGTGGCTCGTGACCATCGCGCACCGCAAGGCCGTCGACATCCACCGTGTGCGCGGGCGGACGCCGGTGCCCACCGAGAACCTTCCCGAACCCGCGTCGTCCACAGGAAATCCCGGTGAGGGCGACGACGAACTGTGGAGCGCGGTCGCCGAGCTTCCCTTCACGCAGCGCGCGGCGCTGGTCTACCACTACGTCGGGGGCCTGCCCTACGCGGAGATCGGCACGATTCTCGGCAACAGTCCGGCCGCGGCACGTCGCGCGGCGGCCGATGGTCGGGCTGCGTTGCGTCGTCGGATCGAACACGGAACAGGATGTCGCTCATGAACTTTCCACAACTCTCGGTCGGATCGGCCGATCTCGCGTGGTTGCGGGAGAAGCTCGTACTCGACGCCGAGGCGGCCGGATTGCTCGATGTCGCGTTCCGCGTCGTCGACACCCCCGTCGGTCCGCTCCTGCTGGCCACCACCACCGTCGGACTCGTGCGGGTCGCCTACGTCGCCGACGGATCCGACGCCGTGCTCGACGAACTCTCCCGCCGGATCAGCCCGCGCGTGCTCGACGCGCCGCGGCGACTCGACCCGGTGGTCCGGCAGCTCGACGAGTACTTCGCCGGTACGAGGACGCATTTCGACCTTCCGCTCGATCTGCGTCTCGCCGACGGGTTCCGCCGTGAGGTGATCACGCGCCTGCCCGAGATCGAATACGGGCGCACGGCGAGCTACGCCGAGATCGCCGCCGCTGCCGGTAGCCCGCGGGCGGTGCGGGCGGTCGGCACGGCGTGCGCGAAGAACCCGCTGCCCGTGGTGGTGCCGTGCCATCGGGTGGTGCGCAGCGACGGCAGCATGGGGCAGTACGTCGGGGGAGTCGAGGCGAAGAGGGCGCTGCTGCAACTCGAGTCGGTGGCATGATCACCACCCTCCGGATCCCGGTGGCCGAACCCGTTGCGGTGGGGCCGATGCTCGCGTCGCTGCGAAGCCACACCGTCCCCGCCTACGAACACCACGAGAGCACCACCGGCACTCATCACCGCGCGATCCGCACGAACGGCGGTGCCGCGCACATCGCCGTCCGGTTCGACGACCCGGCGACCCCCGACGACGGGAAACACGGGGAGGTGCGGCATCTCGAGGTTCACGTCGAGGCGGCAGGCCGTGTGGATGTCGAGGAGATCGAAGAGAGGGTCCGTCAGTGGCTCGATCTCGGCGTCGACCCGTCCGTCGTCGACGCGGTGTTCGAGGCCGATTCCGTGCTCGGGCCTCTCGTGCAGACCCATCCGGGTCTGCGCGTGGTCGGCACCACCGACTGGTTCGCCACCGCTGTGTCGACGGTGCTCGGGCAGCAGGTGAGCGTCGCGGCGGCATGCACATTCGCAGGACGGCTCGTCGCGGCGTTCGGCGACGACGCCCCCGGCGGGTTGCGATGCTTCCCTACGGCGCACCGACTCGCGACCGTCGAGCAGAGCGACCTGCGCGCCGTAATCGGCACGACGCAGTCGCGTGCCCGCACCGTCGCCGAACTGGCACGGGCCGCGGCCGACGGGGTGGCGCCGGAGCAACCCTCGTTCGGGGCAGACCTCCTCGCGCTCCCCGGGATCGGACCGTGGACCGTCGACTATCTGGCCCTACGGCTCGGCGACCGCGATGCCTATCCGTCCGGCGACCTCGTTCTCCGCCGAGCCCTGCAGGTGGAAAGCGCACGCGAAGCCACCGAGCGCGCCGAACAATGGCGGCCGTGGCGGGCCTACGCCGTCATGCATCTGTGGACGCATGCCACCTACTCGCCGCCCGCATCCTCGGCGTAGACGTTGCGCACGGCCGTGTCCATCGGGAAACGAACCTGTGTGTCGCCGAACATCAGGCGCGTCGCCACCTCGACCGACGCGGTGATGTGCGACGACGCGAGTTCCGGATTGCCGGTGTGCACCACGACCTCGTCGTGCTGGAAGAACACGAGATCGCCGACGGTCGGGTCGGGATCGGTGGTCAGTCGCCGTCGCAGTTCGGCGAGCACGCACAGCGCCCACTCGGCCGCGGTGGCCTGCACGACGAAGTTCCGTGTGAACCGGCCCCGCGCATGCGCATCACCGTGCGAGTGGAAACCCTCCGGAGCGGGTGGGCACGCACGGCCCAACCACGAATGCACCACCTCGCCACGTTCACCCGCACGGGCGGCACGTTCGACGAAGTCGACCGCGGTCGGGAAGCTGCGACGCAGCACCGTCAGCAGGACACGCGCGTCGCCCGACGTGGCCCCGTAGAGCACGCCGAGCACCGCGACCTTCGCCTTCGCGCGGTCGCCGGCGAAGGACGCCGCAGCGACCGGGGCGTACAGATCGTCCGAACCGGCAGCCGCGACCATGCGCCTATCGCCCGACATCGCCGCCAGGATGCGCGGTTCGAGCTGGCCCGCGTCGGCGACGACGAACGACCGGCCCGGATCGGCGATCACACT
The DNA here is from genome assembly GCF_900187265.1 of Rhodococcus rhodochrous. NCBI lineage: Bacteria > Bacillati > Actinomycetota > Actinomycetes > Mycobacteriales > Nocardiaceae > Rhodococcus > Rhodococcus rhodochrous. The sequence goes on along the minus strand of NZ_LT906450.1, from coordinate 4,852,670 downwards.
CGACCGCAGCGCCTTGGGGATCTGCAGAGCGCCACCGCCGCGACTCGCCCACCGGCCCGACACAACAGCGCCGGGAACGTAGACCGGACGGAACCGGTCGTCGCGGACCCAGGTGTCGAGCCAGTGCCAGCCGTTCGTGCTGTACAACTTCGACAGCTCACGGTGCCGCAACAACAGAGGCACCGCGGGATGGTCGATCCGCTGCAGCACGTGCTTGCGGGTCGACTCGACGGTGATGCCCTCGCGGCGGAACGCCTCGAGTACCTCGCTGTGCGAGGCGGGATTCACGGGGCGGCCGAAGGCGGCGCTGACCTCCTCGACCACTTCGGCGATGCGGCTCGGCAGGTCGTAGCCGGTCGGGCGCGGTCCGAGGGTGTCCTCGAGGAGGCGACGATGCGCCTGCGCCGAGAACGGCAACCCGTCGAAACCCATCTCGGCCGCTGCGAGCGTGCCGGCCGATTCGGCGGCGGTGAGCAACTCGAGGCGAGCATCGCCGGAGATGCGGCGACGCTGATCGGCGAACTGCGCGACCACCGCCTCGACGTCGATCGCGGGTGCCGCGTCGAAGAGACCGGGCCGCTCGTCGGCCGGTTCCTCCGCAGTGGGCGGGGACAGTCCCTCGCGCACGGCGAGGATGGCGCCTGTGGTGGCGAGATCGTGGCATCGCTGCACCCGGACGCCGGCGCGGAGTAACGCGGGATAGACCGTGGCCGTCGAGGTCCACACCCAGCGCGGTCGCGCTTCGGCTTCGATCGTTGCGACTGCATCCGCGAATTCGGGGTACTCGCGTACCGGACCGAGCGGCGCGCCGGATGCGTCGACCACGACGATGCTTGCACCGCGACGGCCCCGGCCGTCCGCAGGATGAGGAACGACGACCGTGCGCACCCATACAGTGTGCTCCATCACGGCGACAGACTCCGACGCGCGGTAACTCCTCGATTCACCCTTGAATTCACCCGTATCGAGAGCGATCCCCGAGAGAACCGCCACTACCGTGGTAGTGGAGGGACTCCGCCGCTACCCCCGACGCGCGGCGGGGTCCCCCATTTCGTTCGCGGACCCGTCGCTGTCGTCCGAATGCTCGGAGCTGCCGGAGGATTCGACCGTATCGTCCCGATCGTCCTTGCGCGTGTCCACGCTGTCGTCCGAACGGACCGTGTCGGTCGCGACCGCCGAATCCCGATCGTGCTGTCGCGACGGCCGCCACGGCAGACGCACGGGTGCGTCCGCGGCCCGGTGGAAGCCGACGCGGTCGTAGATCCACGTCACCAGGGCGCCGACGACGAGACCGAACACGAGACCGACGATCGTCATCGTCACGCCGTGGCCGAGCCCGGCGTCGGGTCGTCCGTCGAAGTAGAGGATGGACCGCACCGCGAGATAGATCTGGTGCATCGGCTCGAAGGTCGACAACCATTCGAACATCCGCGGGGTGGCCTCGATCGGAATGGTGCCACCGGACGACGGCAGGCCGAGCACGATGAACACGATCAGGTTCACCAGCAGACCCGCCGCCCCGAAGATCGACATCACCGCGAGCGATGTGATGCCCACCGCCGAGATCGCGAGTGCCCCGTACTCCCACAGCAGCAACGCGCGCGGCGCCGGCATGCCGAGTGCGGTGGAGATCCACAGATACAACGCCGAGACGATCAACGACAGGACCACCGTGATGCCCCATTTGAGTGCCAGCACCTGCAGGCGCGACATCCGGGTGGTCTCCCGCGCGATGTAGAGGGGGCCGTATTCGGTGGGCACGAAACCGAGGGCACTGTCGACGACGGCGTTGATGATCGTGGCGCCGGTGAAGCCGGCCAGGATCAGCAGCAGGGTGTAGAAGAAGGCGGACAGACCCGCGCCCGTCCCGTCGGGCAGCGGCTTGTGCTCGACGGTGAGCGCATCGATCGGTTGGGCCAGGACGAGGCTGCTCGCTCCGGACAATTGCAGGTCGGGTGCCGACTCGGCGAGCGTCGCGGTGACGGTCTCGGTGAGCTGCTGCCCGACCGTGTCGTTCACCTGGGTCAGCGCGCGGTCGCCGATCGTCGTGACGATGCCCGTCGCGAACGCACCCGTCCGGGGGTTCGTGTACAGGGTGATGATCGGTTTCTCGATGTCTCCGGGAACCACCGAGGCCTGCGCGAGGATCGAAATGCGTTTGGTGAAGTCGCTGGGGATGACGATCGCGCCGTACAGGCTGCCGTCGTCGAGACCCTGGTTGGCGGCCGAGATCCCCATCCGTTGCAGATCGATCTCCTCGGGATCGATGCCGTCGAGGATGCCCTCGGTGATCTGGTCGCCGAAGTTCTGTCGCTCGTCCGATCCGGGCAGCACGTCGCCGACGTCCTGATTGACGATGGCCATCGGGAACTGTCTCAGGTTCTCGCTCGGATCGAGGAGTGCGCCGAGATAGAAGTACGCCAGGGCACTCATCATCGCTGCGACGACAGCGAAGGGCGCGAGCCAGAAGCGGGGGCTGCGCAGGGTGCCGTGGTGCGGATCGGTGGTCGACCGGTTTGAACTCACCTGTCGATTGTGCACACAGGTGTGTGCTGTCGGAGGTGTCGAGTGCTCGAATGCACGCGAAGTCGGGCTACGTGATCTGTCACTCCGACCCCGCTCATTCCGACATCGGTCACCGGAGCAACTCGCCGAGAGCCGCCGCCGCAGAGACCACGGCCGCCGCGAGTCGGGCTTCATCGGTGGCGTCGAAGACCGAGACGCCTATCGCCGCCTGCGTACCCCCGGGACGGGTCGGCACTGCTGCCGAGATTCCGATAGTGGTCGATACGACCTCGCCGGCAGAGACCGCATAGCCCGTCTGCCGCGCTCGGGTCACCTCCGGGCGCTCGTCGGGGCGTGGCGGCATGGATCCGAGGATCGCCAGACCGGCCGAGCCTCGATCCAGCGGATGGACCTGGCCCGGACGGAAGGCGATGTGGACATCGGATCGCCGGGGTTCGATCACCATGATCGCGCGCACCATGGTGTCGGACTCGCGGACGACGAGGTGGGCGGTGGCCTCGACGCTGTCGGCGAGGTCCTCGAGGATCGGGCGGGCCAGAGTCCGTAGGTCCTGCTCGACGGATTCGGCCAGTGTCACCAGGCCGGTGCCCAGCGAGATGCGCTTGTGGTCGTCGCGGCGGCACAGTCGGTGCGCCTCGAGTGTCCGGACGAGCCGGTGGGCGACCGTGCGGTGTACGTCGAGGCTCTCGGCGATCTCGCTGACCGACAGGCCGTGAGGGTTCCGCGCGAGCAATTCCAGGATCTCGAGACCGTTGTGGAGTGTCTTGGACATGCCGGCATCCGGCTCGATCCGCGGCAGATCCAGATCCCCCGTTTGTGCAGGTACATCCCGCATTTGTGTCATGACCCCCGTTACCTCCCTTGACGTCTGTGAACTGTAACACCTAGCATTTCCGTTAATCGCACACTGAGTGCGATTATCGCACACACGACGGATGGTTTTCGTACGACATGACACGGACCGACTACGTGGACGCGGCGGTTCTCGCCCACATCCACCAGCTCTACGGGCGGCAGAGCCACCTCATCGACGAGGGCTCTGCGCGCGAGTGGGCCGAGACGTTCACCGCCGACGGCGAGTTCTGCTCGCCCAGCTACCCCGCCCCCGTGGCAGGAACCGACGACCTCGCGGCCTTCGCCGAGCGTTTCCACGCCGGCGCGCAGGCTGCAGGGGAAGTGCACCGGCACGTCGTCACGAATCTGGCCACCTACCGCGTCGACGACGACACCCTCCGTGTGCGGGCCTATCTGCAGATCGTGGCCACCGTTCGTGGCGGCGAATCCAGGCTCGTCCGGTTCACCACCATCGACGACCGCGTCGTGCGCACCGGCGGCGAATGGCGCATAGCCCGCCGCGTCGTCTTCCGCGACGACAGCTGACCGTCGCATCTCTTTCCTGTTCGTTCCACATTTCCGGAGGAATCACCCATGACCGTTGACGCCCAGAACCCGGGCCGTACCGTCACCACCCAGATCGTCGCCCTCTACCCGGAGATGGCCGGCAAGGTTGCCGTCGTCACCGGCGCGGCCCGCGGCATGGGTGCCCAATTCGCGCGCGGTCTGGCCACGCGCGGCGTGCACGTGGTCGGCGGCGACATCAACGACGTGCAGATGAAGGAGACCGCGGAGCAGATCAACACCGATCTCGCGGTCGAAGCCCTCGTCGAGACACCCGGCACGGTGATCGGAGCACGCGTCGACGTGACCGATCCGGCGGACCATGAGGCGCTCGCGCAGGTCGCGCTGCAGGAGTTCGGTCGCATCGACTTCTGGATCAACAACGCCGGCATCTTCCCGTTCGCCCTCGCCGAGGAGATCTCGAAGGACCAGATCGCGGCGACCCTGGACGTCAACGTCGAAGGCGTGCTCTTCGGTTCGCAGGCCGCGGCGCGGCACATGGAGCCCGGTAGCGCGATCGTGAACATGTCGTCGGTCTCGGCGCTGCGTGTGCGCAAGGGCCGCGGTGCGTACTGCGCCTCCAAGGCCGCCGTCGCCCATCTGACCGAATCGCTGGCAGTCGAGTTCGGCGACAAGGGAATCCGTGTCAACTCGATCGCTCCGGGTTACATCGACACCGAGATGACCCGGTGGGTCCAGGAGGACCCGGCCGCACTGAAGCACGCGCTCGACGTCGTCCCGCTGCACCGGCTCGGTGCCCCCGAGGAGGTCTTCGGACCGTTGCTGTTCCTGCTCTCCGACAGCGCCCGCTACGTCACCGGACATTCGATCGCCGTCGACGGTGGATCGCGTCATGTCTGACAGCGTCGTCGAATCCGTGTCGTACCCCTCGGTTGTACTCGTCACGGGCGCGGCCGGGGGAATGGGTGCCAATCATGCCCGCGTGCTCGCTGCACGGGGAACGCATGTGTGCCTTGCGGATATCCACGACCCGTCCGAGGTCGTCGAACAGATCGAGGCGGCCGGTGGTTCTGCATCGGCGCACACGCTCGACGTGTCCGACGCCGCGGCATGGGAGCGAGTCGTCGACGAGATCCGCTCCCAGCGAGGTGAACTCGGCGGACTCGTCAACAACGCCGGCATCTCCCGACGTCTCGAATTCATGGACACCCCGGACGACGTCTGGGAGAAGACCATGCGGATCAACCTGTTCGGCCCGTTCTACGGGATGAAGGCGGTGGCTCCGCTCATGCGCGACAGCGGTGGCGGCTCGATCGTCAACATCTCGTCGATCTCGGGGCAGATCGGCTACTTCTCTCCGGCCTATTCGTCGAGCAAGTGGGGCCTGCGGGGCCTGTCCAAATCTGCGGCGGGGAACTTCGCGCGCTGGGGTATCCGCGTCAATTCGGTTCACCCCGGCCTCGTGGGCACGGCCCTGCTCGGCGGCGCCGACGCGTTCGTCGGTGCCGCATTGAACAGCGTTCCGGCCGGCCGGATGGCCACCGTCGACGAGATCACCGACGCTGTGCTCTTCCTGCTGTCGGATCGTTCGAGCTACATGACCGGCAGCGAAGTGACCGTCGACGGCGGCATGACGTCCAACGGCCTCTATCACCGCATCATCGCGGAGACGGGAGATCAACTCTCATGAACGACGACATCATCGACGTCGTGGTGATCGGAGGTGGCGGTGCCGGTCTCGCGGCCGCAGTGTCCGCTGCCGAATCCGGCGCGAGCGTCCTGCTGTTCGAATCCGAAACCGAACTGGGTGGGTCGACGCAACTCTCCGCGGGACTGTTCACCGCGGCAGGCACCAGTGTGCAGCGCGGTCTCGGTATCGAGGACTCCGCCGAGAAGTTCTTCCAGCACTACATGGATCTGAACCACTGGGTACTCGCACCCGGGTTGGTCCGTGCATTCTGCGAGAACGCGGGCCCCACCCTCGAGTGGCTGATCGGTCTCGGTGTGGAGATCCCCGCCCGGGAATCGTCGAACGCGCACATGCCCGGTCTGTGCCAGGCCGGCGTCGAAGACGTGTGGCGCGGGCACGTGCCGAAGGACCAGGGCTACGGGCTCGTGCAGACCCTCGATCGTGCACGTCGCGCACACGGTGTGGAAGCCGTGCTCGGCACCCGGGTCCAGCGACTGCTCGTCGAGGACGGACGTGTGGTCGGCGTCGTCGCCGACGACATCGAGGTCCGTGCCCACGCCGTCGTGGTCGCGTCCGGTGGCTTCGCACAGAACCGCGACCTGCTCGAGCAGTACTACCCGTATCCGCTCGGAGCAGGCGAGTCGCTCTTCGTCGTCGCCGCCCCGGGGAGCCGTGGCGACCACTTCCGCTTCGGCGAGCAGGTCGACTCGGCCATCGCCGGCAAGGACTGGGGGCTGACCATGCCCACCGCCTACTTCCAGCGTTACCACCACTGGCAGGCAGGCTTCCCGCCCAAGTCGCGGGTGTATGTGAACAAGTCCGGCCGGCGGTTCATGGACGAGGACGCCTCGTACGCGGTCTCCGGTGGTCTCATGGATCGTCAGGACGGACCGGTGTGGGCGATCTTCGACGAGAAGGCACGCACCGGGCTGCCCGCCGGTTACACCGACTGGGACGCCGACCGGATCGCAGAGGAAGCCGACGCCGGTCGTACCCTGCGTGCCGACAGCCTCCCCGAACTCGCCGACCTCATCGGCGTACCGGTCGATGCGTTGGTCACCACGATCGACCGTTGGAACACCCAGCTGCCCAACGGGATCGATCCCGAATTCCTGCGGCATCGCACCCTCGCCAACAAGGGATCGACCTCGAACCCCGACCCCATCGTGGAGGGACCGTTCTACGCGGCACGTATGCTGCCCGCCGAACTGGTCTGCACCCACGCCGGGCTCGAGATCAACCCGAACGCGGAAGTTCTCGACACCATCGGGAACGTCGTTCCCGGCCTGTACGCGGCCGGAGAAGCAGGCGCCGGCATCCTCGGCCTCCGCTATGTGGGCGGCGGCAACGCCGTCGCCAACGCATTGACCATGGGCCGCATCGCCGGCCTCAACGCGGCCCGGTCGGCTGCATCCGGCGCCGCTCCACGCACCGCACTCGGCGCTGCCGGCGTGTAGCGCCCTCCCCTCACATTCGAAAAGGACACGAACATGCTCGGATCGGACGCGGCATCCCCCGCAGTGAGTCCACCCCAGGTCGGCACTCCGCAACCGAAGCAGTCGACGACGAAGGTCATTCGTGCTGCCGTCGTGGGCACCATCGTCGAGTACTACGACTTCGGTATCTACGGCTACATGGCGACGATGGTCGCCACCCTGTTCTTCGTCTCCGAAGACGAGACAGCTGCTCTGCTGGGAACGTTTGCGGCCTTCGCCGTGGCGTTCTTCCTCCGGGTGCCCGGCGGCATCTTCTTCGGGCACATCGGTGACAAGTACGGCCGGAAGAACGCACTGTCGTGGACGATCCTGCTCATGGTCGTGGCGACCGCGGCCATGGGACTGATGCCCACCTACGCCACTCTGGGCGTGTGGGCGACGGTTCTGCTCGTGCTCGCCCGCTGCCTGCAGGGCTTCGCGGCCGGTGGCGAACTCGGCGGCGCGAACGCATTCGTCTCCGAATCCGCACCGGCACGCTGGCGCGCGACGCAGACGTCCATGGTCAACTCGGGTACCTACCTGGGGTCGTTGGTGGCGTCTCTCGTGGCGCTCGGCATCACGTCCACGTTCTCGGAGGAACAGATCCTCGAATGGGCATGGCGCATCCCGTTCCTGCTCAGCGTGGTCATCGGTGTCGTCGGCATCTGGATCCGTAACCATCTCGAGGACACCCCGCAGTTCGAGGAACTCGAGGAAAAGGGTGAGACGAAGAAGCTGCCCATCGCGGAGCTGCTGAAGACGTCGGGCGGAAGCGTCGTCAAGATCATCCTGCTCGGTGCGCTCATCATCGGTGGCTACTACATCGCCTCCGTGTATGCCGCGACCTACCTGCAGACCACGGGTGGGCTGTCGTCCTCCGTCGCGTTCCTGTCGACCTGCCTCGCTCTCGTACTCGGTGTGATCACGCTGCCCATCGCCGGTTATCTCGCCGACAAGTACGGGCGCAAGCCGGTGCTGTTCGCCGGTAGTGCCGCATCCGCGATCGTCGGTGTTCCGATGTTCATGCTGATGTCCGGCGGCACCGTCTGGCAGGCCGTCGTCGGCCAGTCCGTGCTGTTCATCTGCGTGTCGGTGGTCAACGGCGCCTCCTTCGTCACCTATGTCGAGATGCTCAAGGCGTCCGTGCGATACAGCGGTATCGCTCTCGGGAACAACGTGACGAACATGTGCCTCGGTGGCACCGCACCGTTCATCGCGACGTGGCTGATCGACGTCACCGGGAACTCGCTGGCACCGGCCGGGTACTTCGTGTTCTGTGCGCTGCTCACCCTCGGTGCGGTCTTCTTCATCGAGGAGACGAAGGGCATCGAACTCCGCACCGACTAGTCCTGTGGTGCAGCCGGAATTGTCGGAACCCGTCGGGGGCCGACAATTCCGGCATTCCCATATCCGGACCGGGTGGTCCGTGTTTCGATGTCCGGGAGGCACGGGTCCTCGAGACACGGGGTGGAGGGGAACGATGGCGAACGGATTTCGACGGGTACTGCGGGCCGGAGCGGTCGCCGCAGTGACAGGAGGGATCGTCCTCGGCGGCGCCGGCATCGCGGCGGCGCAGGACGAGTGGCCGGTCCAGCAACCGAACAGCCCGATCTCCGTGTTCGAGGCGGACCCCGCCAACTGGCTCACCCCGGACGAGCTCGCCTACTGGAACCCGCTGGTGAACGAGCCACGGCTGACCTCACCGTTCGGCACGAACACCCGCATCGTGTGTCAGGGCTTCCACGGCGTGACGACCGACTGCTGGCAGGCCGACCTCGAAGGCCGGCCACACAAGCTTCAGCGTCTGCCCGCGAACCTGCCCAACGTGACGGGGTCGAGCGCACCCGGCGGAGGCGTCGGGCACTTCGTGTATCCGCTCTTCTGATCCGCACGGGGCGTCAGCGGTCGTCCCGAGAGCTCGGGGTGCCCGTGCTCTCGAGATAGAGGAGCACCGCCCGTACCCGCCGACTACGGTCGGCCTCGCGCGGCAGATCGAGCTTCACGAAGATCGAATTGACGTGCTTCTCGACGGCGCTGACCGACATGGTCAGACGATCGGCGATGCCGGTGTTCGTCAAACCCTGCGCGAGGGCCTCGAGCACCTCGCGCTCGCGTTCGGTGAGGGCGGCGATGGGGTCGGTGCGGCGGGTGTTCGCGAACAGTTGCCGCACCACCTCGGGATCGAAGGCCGTCCCGCCCGCGGCCACACGTTCCAGGTCGGTGAGGAACGCCCCCACGTCCGACACGCGATCCTTGAGCAGATAGCCCACGCCACCCCAGCCGTTCGTGAGCAGGCCGGTCGCGTTCCGGTGCTCGACGTACTGCGACAGCACGAGCACAGCGACCTGCGGGTGTTCCTCCTTGATGCGCCGCGCCGCGTCGATGCCCTCCGTCGAGTAGGTCGGGGGCATGCGCACGTCGAGCAACACGAGGTCGGGCACCTCGCGCTCGACGACGTGGTGCAACTCGACGGCGTTGCCCACACCGGCGAGCACTTCGTGGCCTTCATCCACGAGCAACCGGGACAGGCCCTCGCGGAGAAGGGTCGAGTCCTCGGCTATCACGATGCGCACGGGATCCTCGCTTCCACGACGGTCGGCCCTCCGCGGGGGCTGTGTACGGAGAACTGCCCGTCCAGCGCGGCGACGCGGCGCGCGAGACCCGTCAGCCCGGAGCCCGTCATCTCGGCCCCACCGCATCCGTCGTCGACGACCGTGACCGTGACGACGCGACCGTCCGCTGCGACGGTCACGGACACGCTGTCGGCGCCGGAGTGCTTCGTCGCGTTCGTGACCCCCTCCGCGGCAACGTAGTACGCGGCTGCCGCGACATCGTGCGGTGGTTCCGGGTCGATCGACAGATCCAGGTCGACGGGGAGGAAGGTGTGTGCGGACAACCCTTCCAGTGCCGCGGCGAGTCCGTGTTCGTCGAGCGCGGCCGGGTATATCCGCCACGCCACGTCGCGCAGTTCGGTGAGCAGTGCCTGTGCCTGAGCGACGGCGTTGTCGAGGTCGGCGACGAGATTTCCGCCGCCGCGTTCGGCGGTGCGTCGCGCGCGACCGACGTCGAGTGCGAGCGCGACGGCTCGCTGCTGGACGTCGTCGTGCAGGGCGCGTTCGATCCGCCGGCGTTCGTCGTCGATGGCGGTGACGACGTCGGCGCGGGTGCGTTGCAGGTCGCGGAGACGATGCTGCGTGGCATCGTCGCCGAGCAGCCGCAGTGCTGTGCGGAGGTCCCACTGGCCCACGATCATCGCCATCCGGACGGAGAGGTAGATCATCACGGCGGCGACGAGGAGTGAGACGAGACCGTCGGCGACGGAGATGCGACCGCCGGCCAGCAGGACGATCGCCCAGCCCCCGTAGCCGGTCGCGGCGATCAGGACGAGCAGTACGACGAGGCCGACGAGCGGACCGTAGGCCAGGCGAACGAGGAAGTATCCGGTCGGCTCGCGATCCGGAAGATCCCGGACCGCCTCGGCGTCGAACCATCGCACGAGACGAGTGCGGTCGCGTTCGGCCGCGCGGCTCGGTCCGTCGGTGGTGCGGCGGGTCGATACCGCCGCACCCGCCACCGCGGTGACGATCCCGAGCAGGAGCCCGACGACGGCGCGGACCGAGGTCCCGAGTGAGCGCCGAAGGTGATCGATCACGGACCGACCCTAACGGGCGCGAATCGATCGGACACGGCGGACGACGAACACCGCCACTGCTGCGACCACCGCGACGATCACGAGTTTCTGCAGCACATCGGCATACGGTTCGACGACTCCCCAGTTCTCCCCGAGAAGGTAGCCGGCGAGCACGAAGATCGAGTTCCACAGCGCGCTGCCCAGGACGGTCAGGACGACGAAACGGCCGACGGGCATGGCCTCCACCCCGGCGGGAACCGAGATCACGCTCCGCACGAGCGGCACCATCCGGCCGAGGAGCACCGATTTCTCACCGTGCCGGGCGAACCATTCTTCGCCGCGCCGGAGATCGGAGGTGTTCACCAGTGGGAGTCGCTCGACCACGGCATACATCCGCCGACGGCCGAAGGCGCGTCCGGCGAGGTAGAGCAGCAGTGCGCCGACGAGGGAGCCGAGGGTGGTCCACATGACGGCCGAGACGAGGGAGATCTCCCCGCGCGAGGCCGCGAAGCCGGCGAGGGGCAGGATCACCTCGCTCGGGATCGGCGGGAAGAGGTTCTCCGCGGCGACCGCGAGACCGGCGCCGGGTGCTCCGAGCATCTCCATCAGCTGCAGCGATAGGCCTGCGAGGCCGTCGAGTTCATCGGTGGGGGACTGCGAGAGGGTGTGTGCGAAGTTCATGCCCGGAACGCTATGAGCGGCGAACTCGCAGGTCGCTGCGGTTTTCCGCCGACTTCGCGGCGTTCGGGGTGCGGTTTTCCGCAGTCCCGCCGATCTCCGGGTCATCCACGGGATAGTAAATGGATGAATTATCCCCGATCTGCGGTACTGTGACCGCATGTCCGGACCCCGCGACCTCGACTACTGGTCCTTCGTCGAACTCGCGCAGGAGCGTCTGAACAGCAAGTTCGGCGAACATCACCGCAGCGCGACCGAAGTCCTGCTCACGCTCAACCGGGCCTCGGACATCGTCACCTACGACCTCGAAGCTGCGGTTCACCGCCCCCGCGGCAGGTCGTGGTCGGCCTATCGGCTCATGTTCGTCATCTGGCTTGCCGGCCCGATCGAGCCGAACGTCGCCGCGCGACTCACCGGCATGAGTCGCGCTGCCGTCTCGAACCTTGCGAAACCGCTGGTCGAAGCGGGGATCCTGGAGAAGACGCCGGTCAGTCACGACGCGCGTTCGGTGCAGTTGTCGCTCACCGAAGCGGGGGAGAAGGAGATCCGCGACAGTTTCCGCGCGCAGAACGAGCGCGAGGAGGCCTGGGTGGAGGTGCTCACCCCCACCGAGCAGCAGATTCTCGTGATGCTCCTGAACAAGCTGATCACCAACCGCAGCCAGTTCGACGTGCGCGGACGCAACTGACACAGCCTCGTGAACTCTCTGTGGTTGCGCTCACGCCCTCCGGTTAGTTAACGTGTTTACTAATTCCAGGCGAGCGACCTTCCCCGCACGCCCGAGATCCGCGAGGAGTCAGATCATGGCGTTCTACCGACAGCTCGGCGTCATCCCGCCGAAGCGTCACACCCAGCACCGTGACGAGAACGGCAACCTGTACTACGAAGAGCTCATGGGCGAGGAGGGCTTCTCGTCCGACTCGGCGCTGCTCTACCACCGGTACATCCCGTCGGCGATCGTCGACGCCACCGAGTGGAAGCTGCCCGATCAGACCACCACGCCCAACCACCCGCTCAAGCCGCGGCACCTGAAACTGCACGATCTGTTCCCCGAGACGACCTGGGCCGAGACGGATGTCGTGACGGGTCGTCGTCTGGTCCTGGGCAACGCCGACGTGCGCATCTCGTACGTCGTGTCGTCCAAGCCCTCGCCGCTGTACCGCAACGTCGTCGGCGACGAGATGGTCTACGTCGAGTCCGGTGAGGCCACCGTCGAGACGGTCTTCGGTCCGCTCGAGGCGAAGGCCGGCGACTACGTCCTGCTGCCGATGGCCACCACCCACCGCTGGGTGCCCAAGGGCGACGCACCGCTGCGCGCCTACACGATCGAGGCCAACAGCCACATCGTGCCGCCGAAGCGCTACCTGTCGAAGTTCGGGCAGTTCCTCGAGCACGCGCCGTTCTGCGAGCGCGACCTGCACGGCCCGACCGAACTCATGCAGGTCGAGGAGGAGAACGTCGAGGTGCTCGTCAAGCACCGCACCTCGCACGGCGTCGTCGGCACCCGCTACCTGATGCCGCACCACCCCTTCGACGTGGTCGGCTGGGACGGCTGCCTGTACCCGTACACCTTCTCGATCCACGACTACGAGCCCATCACCGGCCGTGTCCACCAGCCGCCGCCGGCGCACCAGGCGTTCGAGGGCAACAACTTCGTCATCTGCAACTTCGTGCCCCGCAAGGTGGACTACCACCCGCTGGCCGTGCCGGTGCCGTACTACCACTCGAACGTCGACTCCGACGAGGTCATGTTCTACTGCGGCGGCGATTACGAGGCCCGCAAGGGATCGGGCATCGGCCAGGGGTCGATCTCGGTGCACCCCGGTGGTCACGCGCACGGCCCGCAGCCGGGTGCCTACGAGCGCAGCATCGGTGTGGAGTTCTTCGACGAACTCGCCGTCATGGTCGACACCTTCCGCCCGCTCGAACTCGGTGAGGGTGCGCTCGCGTGCGAGGACGCCGCCTACGCCGGCAGCTGGAACCGCAATGCAGGAGCGGCCAAGTGACTTTCGGACCTCTTTTGACCGGACTGTGCGACGACGCGGCGCTGTTCCCTCCGGGTAACGCCCCGCTGCCCGTCGCCGTCCCCGCCCACGCCGGGCACCGCTCGTCCGCGCACGCGCCGCTCGTCGGAGCGTTCGTCTTCCCGGCGGGTCGCCTCGGTGAACTCGCAGACCACCTCGCGCAGCACCCGTATCCCGGTGAGCTGGCCCTGAGCCTGACCACACCGACCGGCACCGCCGCCGTCCGGCCTGCCCTGGAGCAGGTCGACGCGATGGACTCGGTGTCCGTGGTGGCACTCGAGATCGCGGTCCCCGCAGAGCAATCCGTCGACGAGCTGTTCGCAGCGCTCGCCGAGATCTCCGCGGACCTCCCGGATGTCGATATCTTCGTGGAGGTTCCGCGCGACGAGCGTCGCGCCGAGATCCTCGCCCGCATGGTCGGCACGCCCTACGCGGCCAAGTTCCGCACCGGCGGCATCGTCGCCGAGGCTTATCCCGACGAAGCCGAACTCGCCGCGGCGGTCGGCACGGTCGTCACCACGGGTGTGCCGTTCAAGGCAACCGCCGGTCTGCACCATGCGGTGCGCAACACCGACCCGAAGACGGGCTTCGAGCAGCACGGGTTCGTGAACCTGCTGGCCGCGGTGGACGCGGTGCTGTCCGGAGCGGACACCGACGAGGTCGCCTCCGTGCTCGCCGAACGCGACGGGGCAGTGCTCTCCGCCCGCCTCGGCGCCCTGTCCGACGACCGGGCCGCAGAGGTCCGGCGCCGTTTCCTGTCGTACGGCACCTGCAGCATCGCCGAACCGCTCGAGGATCTGCTCGGCCTCGGTCTGGTGCCCTCGACCGTTTCCCCGATCACCGAAGGAACGAACGCATGACCACCATCGCCATTCCGGAGGGCTCGCTCTTCGGTCTCGACAACCTGCCGTACGGCATCTTCTCCACGGCCGACAGCGAACCCCGCGTCGGTGTCCGCGTCGGAGATTCGGTCCTCGACCTGAGCCGTGTCTTCGAGGACGACGTCGTCTTCGCCGAGCCGTCGCTCAACGCGTTCATGGCCCAGGGCCGCGCCCGGTGGGACGAAGTCCGCGCCGCGATCAAGGAACTCGTCGCCGGTGATGTCGCCGACGAGGCCGTCTTCGCCGTCGCCGACGTGACGATGCACCTGCCCATCGAGGTGGCCGACTACGTCGACTTCTACGCGTCGGAGAACCACGCGTCGAACCTCGGCCGACTGTTCCGCCCGCAGAACCCCGACCCGCTGATGCCGAACTGGAAGCACCTGCCCGTCGGCTACCACGGCCGGTCGAGCACCGTCGTGACCTCGGGTGTCGACATCGTGCGACCGTGCGGACAGCGCAAGGGCCCCAACGATCCTGCGCCGGTCTTCGGTCCGTCGATCCGCCTCGACATCGAGGCCGAGATGGGCTTCATCGTCGGTGTCGGTTCCCCGATGGGTTCGCAGATCACCCCCGACGAGTTCGCCGATCACTGTTTCGGCGCGGTCATCCTCAACGACTGGTCGGCCCGCGACATCCAGGCGTGGGAGTACGTGCCGTTGGGCCCGAACCTCGGCAAGTCCTTCGCGACGTCGATCTCGCCGTGGGTCGTCCCGCTCGCTGCACTGGAGGCCGCCCGTATCGACACCCCGGTGCAGGACCCGGAGCCGCTGCCCTACCTGAAGGGCACCGAGAAGTGGGGCCTGGACATCGATCTCGAGGTCGAGTGGAACGGGCACGTCGTGTCGCGTCCGCCGTACGCGCAGATGTACTGGTCGCCCGCGCAGATGCTCGCCCACACCTCCGTCAACGGTGCCGCGACCCGCACCGGTGATCTGTTCGGCTCCGGCACCATCTCGGGCCCGGAGAAGGACCAGCGCGGTGCCTTCATCGAACTGACCTGGGGTGGAGCAGAACCCGTGCAGGTCGGCGACGAGACGCGCACCTTCATCGAGGACGGCGACGAGATCTCCATCTCGGCCACCGCGCCCGGCCCGAACGGGACCCGCATCGGCTTCGGTGAGGTCCGCACCCGCATTCTTCCCGCGATCGGGGAATAGAAGAAAAGGTCCGTGCGTCAGCCGGAGCGCCACCGGCCGGACCGTCGGCGATGCCCGGAACCCACGAGGTTCCGGGCATCGCCGTTTCTGTGCTCGGTCAGTCGACCGAAAGGATGTCGCCCACAGAGCAATCCAGTACGCGGCACAGGGCGGTGAGGGTCGAGAAGCGGATCGCGCGGGCGCGTCCGTTCTTGAGTACCGACAGGTTCACCACGCTGACGCCGACCTTCTCGGCCAACTCGGTGAGCGTCATGCCCCGGTCGGCCAGCAGCTCGTCGAGATGACACCGGACGGCATGCTCGGTTTCCGGAGGCATCAGACGAGTCCTTCGTTGTCGCGCGCCATGCGGCTGCCGATCCGCAGCACCACACCCACGGCCGAGATCACCATGCAGAAGACGTAGGCGTACCAGAACTCCGGTCCGAGAGGCGCGTTCGAGAGGACGTAATTCATGTCCACGTCACGGATCAGCATGTTGGTGCCCAGCGTGCGGGGGATCATCGGGACGATGATGGTCGCGATCGCCACGATGGAGGTGATCCACACGAGCCGGATGGCACCCCGGTCGAACAGTCGGCCCCGGACGAATCGCACGACGATCCAGCTCAGCAGGGCCAGGGCTGTCAGGTAACCGAACGTCTGTACCGCCTCCCCGGCGCGGATGAGGCCGACGCTGACGGGTGAGAGGGTGTCGGTCGGAACGTCGATCACCGTCGTCGAGGTGGTCTGGAGGTCGACGCCGTTGGGGGTGGACAGCACCGGCGCCGCTGCCGCGTCGTCGAACCGGACCCGCGCGGTCACGATGCCGTCGCCGAGGGAGCTCGCGAGGTCGCGGACATAGGTGAAGAGCACGATCAGCGAGGTCAGCGCGAAGACGGTGAGGGACGCCCACAGATCGGTGCGGTCCTTCTTCGACGTCTCGGTGGGGGAGAGCGTGTCGGGTTCGGCGCCCGGGCCCTGGGGGCGGTCGGTGTCGTGGGTGGAATTCATGGTCGTCTCCGAACTCGCCGGACGGCGGGGTTATCGATTGTCGATACCATCGATAATCGTTATACCTATCGACAAACGATATGTCCAGAGGTGGTGGGTTCCCGCCGGTCCTGCTCGGAGCGGATCAGGGCAGGCGACGCTCGATCGCGTCCCGCGCTGCCAGCGCCTTCGCGCCATAGTCGGGGAAGAGGTCGGGCGTCAGTCGTGAGGCCGGACCCGAGATGCTGAAGCAACCGCGCACGGTGCCGCCGCGCCCACGCAGCGCGACGGCGACGGCGGCGATGCCGTCGTGCAGCCCCTGTTCGGTCACGGCGTACCCGCGGGCGCGGATCTCGGCGATCTCCTCGCGCAGCGCTGCCGGGTCGGTGACGGTGTGCTCGGTCAGTGACGGGAGCTCGGTCGCGAGGAAGTCCTCGATCCGCGCGTCGGGCAGCGACGCGAGATAGGCCTTGCCGGTGGACGCGGCATGCAGGGGCAGGCGCGTGCCGAGGGCGAGGAAGGCGCGCAGCTGGTGGGCACTGTCGAGTCGCTCGATCAGGACCAGCTCGTTCCCGTCCGGCACGGCGAGATGGACGGTCTCGCCCGTCTCGGTCTGCAGGCGGTTCAGTTCCGGGAGTGCGACCTCGCGCAGGTCGTCGCCGGACGACATCGCGCTGCCCAGGCTGAACGCGCGGCCGGTGATGACCCACTGCCCGGCATTCGCCGTCGAGGGGCGTATCCAGCCGGCCTCGGCGAGGGTCTTCAGGCACCGCTGCACGGTGCTCTTGGGGACGTCGAGACGTTTGCTCAACTCCGAGAGCCCGACCGGTTGCGTGGTCGCGACCTCCTCGAACACGCGGAGTGCGGTGAGAACGCTGTTCATCGGAACCTTTCGCGCGTCGTTGACGGCGGGCGTCACGGGTTATAGGTTGATCCGGACCGCATCGTAGCACGGCGGTCCATAATGTGGACCAGGCGCTGCGCGACACCGTCCGGCAGGACGTCGAGAAGGGACCCACCGATGACCACCACCACGCCCGTGCCGTTGCTGACCTCGCTCACCGAGTCCGGAGCAGGTGACGACCGCAGCGCCGTCCGCGTCGGAGACGTCTCGCTCACCCGATCCGAACTGATCGCGGCCGCCGCCGCGGTGGCCGACGAGGTCGCCGGTTCCTCGCGGGTCGCCATCGACGCCACCGCGAGCATCGAGACGGTGATCGCCACGACCGGATGCCTCATGGCCGGTGTGGCCGCGGTGCCCGTGCCGCCGGATTCCGGCCCGGCCGAGCGCGCCCACATCCTGAAGGACTCGGGTGCACAGGTGTGGCTCGGCACCGCGCCCGAGGACGTCACCCTGCCCGCGATCCCCGTCGACGCGAGCGCACGTTCGTCGTCCTCACACGCCGAAGCCGATCCGGGCAGCGCCGCGATGATCATGTACACCTCCGGAACCACCGGCGCCCCCAAGGGAGTCGTGCTCTCGCGGTCCGCCGTGGCGGCCGGTCTCGACGGCCTCGCCGAGGCGTGGAACTGGACGTCCGACGACACTCTCGTCCACGGACTTCCGCTGTTCCACGTCCACGGGCTCATCCTCGGCGTCGTCGGTGCGCTCCGGCAGGGCTCGCCGCTCGTGCACACGGTGCGACCGAAGCCCGAAGCCTATGCGGCAGCGGGTGGTTCGCTCTACTTCGGTGTTCCCACCGTGTGGTCGCGGGTCGTCGCCGACGAATCGTCCGCTCGCGCACTGTCGTCCGCGCGTCTCCTGGTGTCGGGCAGTGCACCCCTGCCCGTGCCGGTCTTCGAGCGCATGCTCGCCCTCACCGGCTCCGCGCCGATCGAGCGGTACGGGATGAGCGAAACGATCATCACGATCAGCACCCGCCACGACGGTGAGCGCCGGCCCGGCTGGGTGGGTCTGCCGATCGCCGGGGTCTCCACCCGCCTGCGCGACCAGGCCGGCAACCTCGTGGCGCACGACGGCGAAACCCTCGGCCAGCTGGAGGTTTCCGGCGCGACCCTGTTCGACGGCTACCTGAACAATCCCGAGAAGACCGCCGAGTCGATGACCGAGGACGGCTGGTTCAAGACCGGCGACATCGCCGTGATCGACGACCAGGGCTTCCACCGCATCGTCGGTCGCGAATCGGTCGACATGATCAAGTCCGGCGGCTACCGGATCGGCGCCGGCGAGGTGGAGCACGCGCTGCTGAACCATGCCGGGGTGCAGGAGGCGGCCGTGGTGGGCGTGCCGGACGACGATCTCGGACAGCGGATCGTGGCCTACGTCGTCGGGGATCTCCGTGATCCGAACGAACTCTCGGACTTCGTCGCGCAGACCCTCTCGGTCCACAAGCGCCCCCGCGAGATCCGCACCGTCGACGCACTTCCGCGCAACGCGATGGGCAAGGTGCAGAAGAAGATCCTCGTCGAGGACTACCTCGCCGGGAAGTGACCCGGTCTACTCGGCTGTGCTCGGGTAGTCGGCTCGGCCGACGTCGATCTCGTCACCGATCGTGATGGCGCCGGAAGTCGTGACGGTCGCGTAGACACCGATGCACGGCATCGGCCTGCCCTCCGGCACAGTGGGCATCTGATGCGCGGTCGTCACCTCACGCAGCATGTCGCGCCGCGCGGGAACCTCCTGATGGGGGAGCGTCACCATGACGCACCGCGCGGTGCGCTTGTGCGGTTCGAGGACCGCCGAGCCCACCGACACCCGTCGGCCGATCCACTCGTCCTCCACGAAGCCGGTCGTGCCCGGAGTGTCGACGACCAGCTGCGGCCGGAACCGCCGTAATGCCACATCGGTGGGGTCGCCGGTGCCGAGCGCCTCGACCGCGGAGCGGGAGACGAGATGCAGCGGCGCTTCGTCGTAGGTACGGTCGCGCGGTTCGAGCCGCACGTCGTGACCGATCATCTTCGACAGCAGGTCGTCGACATCGGGATCGTCGCCACGGACCACCGTGCCGTCGGCGAGCGTCAGTTCGAGTGCCGCTCGGTCGCGGGGATCGTCGTCGTTCAGAAGTCGTGCGGAGCAGGTCAACAGCAATCCGTAGCGGCGGAAACGCTTCGCACTCGCGATGTTTCCGGACTCGGCGTCGACCAGCGTCCACAGGTGATCGCCGCGCAGGCCGTCCGCTTCGATCACTGCGGCGTCGATCCGTTCACCCCCGAACGACTTCACCGGATAACGCCACAACTGATCGATACGCACGACTCGCGAGCATACGGGGACCGGAGCGGCCGCGGGGCGGGCCCGACCGCGCGGGCCGGGACACGCCCGGGTATGACCTGAACCACAGTGTGGCTAGGGTGACGGTCATGACGGAGAACACGACACGACGATGGGGCCTGACCGTGCCGCTCGACGGCATCCCCCTGCCCGACCAGCGACGCATCATCGAAGAGCTCCCCGACCTCGGATACACGGACGTATGGTCGTCCGAGGCCGGCGCTGCCGATGCGTTCACCCCGCTGACCCTCGCGAGCGTGTGGGCGCCCAGCCTGCGGCTGGGCACCGCGATCGTCCCCGTCTACACCCGCGGCCCCGCGACGCTGGCCATGTCGGCCGCGAGCCTCGCCGCAGCCGCACCCGGTCGCTTCGTGCTCGGGGTGGGCACCTCCTCCGACGTCATCGTGGAGAAGTGGAACGGCATCCCCTTCGAGGAACCGTTCAAGCGCGCCCGCGACACCCTGCGGTTCCTGCGTGCCGCCCTGTCGGGGGAGAAGATCTCCGAGAAGTACGACACCTTCACAGTCGACGGATTCCGGGCCGGCGTCGTACCCGACCCGACGCCGCCGGTGCTGCTGGCGGCACTGCGGCCGGGCATGTTGCGTCTGGCCGGACGGGAGGCCGACGGCGCCATCATCAACTGGCTGTCCGCCGACGACGTCCGCACCGTGGCGCCCTACGTCCACGAGGGCGGCGAGAACAAGGAGATCGTCGCACGGATCTTCGTGCTCCCCGGCTTCGACACCGAGACCGCCCGCGCCATCGGCCGGCGCATGATCGCCGCCTACATGAACGTCCCCGTCTACCGGGCCTTCCACGAATTCCTCGGCCGTTCAGAGGATTTCGCAGGAATGTGGAAGGCGTGGGCGGAAGGTGACCGCAAGGCCGCTCTCGAAGCGATCCCGGACCACGTCGTGGACGCCCTCGTGATCCACGGCGAACCCGAGGCGTGCCGCGAGCACGTGGAGCGCTATGTCGAGGCGGGCGTGACCACCCCGGCCATCGCCCTGGTGCCCTCGGGCGATCCCGCACCGATGATCCGGGCGCTCGCCCCGCGCTGACGACCGGACGTCACGATTCGATGTCGGCGGTTAACGACACCCGGCGGTGACGCGACAACTCCTGCAGATGCGCTGTGCAGGAGGCGACATGGCCGAGCCGACGTCGAGTACGGACCCGAACACGATCGCTCGTGTGACCGTGGTTGCCGACGACGGAGTGCCGTTGGCCGCCACGGTCACCGGACCGAGGGATGCGGATCTGACCCTCGTGTGCCTGCACGGGCACTGCCAGGACGCCACGAGCTGGGATGCCGTCTGCGGGTCGGTGGACCTGCCCGGTCTGCGAATCGTCCGCTACGACCAGCGCGGACACGGTCGTTCCGGGACCGGCGACGCCACCGCGTGCACGGTCTCCGGGATGTCCGACGACCTCGACGCAGTGCTCCGGACCCTCGCGCCGGACGGACCGGTGGTGCTGGCGGGCTATTCGATGGGCGGCATGGTCGCACTGTCCTACGCCCGTCGTCGCCCCGACGCAGTCGGCGACCGCATCGTGGGTGTCGGTCTGATCGCCACCGCCGCATCGGGACTCGCGGACGGCGGTATCGGGCGCTATCTGCGTCATCCGGCGGCGTCCATCGTGCACCGGGCGGTGTCGCGTGCACCGCGCGTCATGGAGTTGTCGAAGCGCGCCGGGGGCCGTGTGTGCATCGTCGCCGCCCGCAGACGCACGGAGGAATCGTGGCTGCGGGTGGTCGGATCGGCGCTGTCGAACGAGACCTCCGTCGTCACCTGGTCGCGGCTGCTGGCCGACTTCGCGGTCCTCGACGAGTCCGCCGCCCTCGACGTGCTCGCGAGAGTGCCGGTGGTCGTCGCGGCGGGCACGGAGGACGTCTTCGTGCCCTTGTCGTTGTCGGAGGCGATGGCGGCGCGACTGCCGCACGCGAACCTCGTGCGGTTCGTCGGCGCCGGTCACCGCGTGCTCGCCGACCGTCCCGAGGAGGTCGCCCGCGCGTTGTCGGATCTGCTCGGGCAGGTCCGTTCCCAGGGTCCCGCTCAGCGCGTACCGACGAGCGTTGCTTCCTGATCGGCGAGCAGCTTCCGGGGGACGAGCGCGAGCACGAGCAGGGCCACGGCGACCGCGAAGCATGCGACGAACCCGACGTGCGGCGCGGCGAGCGAGATGACGAACGGCACCGCGAAGCCCAGATAGATGAGGCAGTAGAAGACGGCGACGGTCTGTGCCAGCTCCTCCGGTGGAGCGATGTGCTCGACGGTGACGAGGCCGGAGACGAGCAGCATGCCGTAGCCGCCACCCAGGAAGACGGCGGTGACGAGGACGGCGAGCACCGATACCGGGCCGTCCACGAGCACCGCGACGCCGGCGGTCACGAAGCCCAGCACACCGAGGCCCACGCCGGTCCACACGCCGCGGTCCTCGCCGTGCCGGGTGATGCGCCGGGCCACGGGCTGGATCAGTGCACCGGTGAGCAGGGTCAGGGCGGCGACCACGCCGGTGAACGCGACGGCCACGCTGTCCACGCGATCCGACACGATGGGTGGCATCGTGGCGAACGAGACGGTCGCGCATCCGAAGACCCACGGGGCCCACGGCACGACACCCCACCGGAAACGCGGGGACGACAGGGTGGACAGGCGCCACGAGCCCTGCACGGTGCGGGGCCGGTGCGCGTCGGGGACGGCCCACACCAGCACCACCGCGACCACCATCAGAGCGATGTGCACGAGATAGGGCAGACGGTCGGGGGCGGGCAGCCACTGCGCGATGAGACCGGCGAACAGGGCACCGCTGCCGAATCCCGCAGACAACGAGACGGCGGCCCGGCGCGCTCCCACACCCGGACCTTCGCTCAGCTCCTTCATCCAGGCGGTGCCGGCTCCGAACGCCATGCCGGACGCCAATCCGGCGAGCACCCGGCCGAGATACAGCAGCGCGGGGACGTCGGCGCCCAGCAACAGGACGATCGACGACACGATGCTCACCGGGATCATCGCCCGGATCACCGGACGACGGCCGATCCGATCGGCCACGCGCCCGAAGTAGAGCAGCGCGGGGATCAACCCGACGATGTAGGAGCCGAGCATGGCGGTGAACGAGTCGCTGCCGAGTCCCAGGTGGTCGCGGTAGACGAGCTGCATCGGAGCGAACTGATTGGCGCCCCAGCTCACCGCGAACACGGCGAACGCGAGACGAGCCCAGGACGGAATCATTTCCCGATCCTCTCAGGCCCGTTCCGGCGGGAAAGTATCAACTCTTCACACCGCGGCGACCGGCTTCCTGTGGAGTGTGGACGTAGGAGGGGCCCGGAGCCGGCCATAGCGTTCTCGTCGAACGCAGACCAAGGAGGGCCAGTGGCGGTAGACGGTCGATCCCCGACGCTCGACACCGAGCGCACCGGCACGTGGACCGGCGCCGACGCGCGGTCGATCGCCGCCGTGGTCCGCAACCGCGAGGTCACCGCCCGTCGGGTCGTCGAGGACCACCTCGCCCTGATCGCCGAGCAGAACCCGTGCCTCAACGCGATCGTCACCGTCGCGGCGGACAGCGCCCTCGCCGAGGCCGACGCCCTCGACCACCGCCTCGACCGGGGCGAGGCGGCCGGTCCGCTCGCCGGGGTGCCGTTCACCGTCAAGGACCTCATCGCCACCGCAGGCGTGCGCACGACCGCAGCTTCACGCGCACTGGCCGACAACGTCCCCGTCGTCGACGCGCCGGCCGTCGCCGCGATGAAGGCGGCCGGTGCGATCCTCGTCGGCAAGACCAACACGCCCGAACTCGGGACGTCCGGGCTCACCGACAACGAGATGTTCGGACCGGCCGTGAACCCGCTCGGCAGCCCCGAGTCGCCGCGTTCACCCGGGGGCTCCAGCGGCGGCGAAGCCGCGTCCATCGCGTCGGGCATGAGCGTCCTCGGGCTCGGCACCGACTTCGGCGGCTCGGTGCGCTGGCCCGCGCACTGCACCGGGCTGTGCTCCATCCGCCCCACCGTCGGCCGGGTGTCCGCGGACGGCCAGTACCCCGGGGTGCTCGTCGGCGGCCACGTACGGGCCGACCCGACGACGGTGCACGGCGCGCTGCAGACCGTCGGGCCCATGACACGGAACCTCGACGACCTCGTCCTCGCCCTGCGCGTTATCTCCGAACCGCACGTCGCGTGGACCGACCCGGCGACCGTCGACGTCGACGCGCTGACGATCACCTGGGCGCCCGGAGAGGGCACCGTGCCTGTCGACGACGAGATCGTGGACGTCGTCCGGGAGAGCGCGCGGCGCCTCGGTGCCCGTGAATACCGCGGGTCGGCTCTGGTCGAGGGGAACGAGTTGTTCGGGCGATTGCGGGCCACCCAGACCCACGCCGACATCGATGCGCTGGCGAGCCCCGACCGGTTCGGTGCTGTCATCCGCGACCTGCTGGCCACGGCCGGTCGCTCCGAGCATCGTGAGGTGGAGCGCCTCTGGGCGTGGCGCACCGCGCTGGTCCATCGGCTGCTCGACGAGATGGGCGACGTGCTGGTGCTGCCGGTCGCGTCCATCGGTGCGCCTCCGCTCGGGCTCGACCGTTTCGGTGTCGGCGACCGGCTGCTCACCTGGCAGGAGGCGCTGGCGAGCTGCCGCACGATCAGTGTCACCGGCTTCCCGTCCGTCGTCGTCCCCGTCGGGCGGACGAGCGACGGCATGCCCATCGGCGTGCAGATCGTCGCGCGCCCCTTCCACGACCACGTCGCGCTGGCCGTCGCCGCGCGTCTGTGACACGACTGCAAGGAGGTCGCCGTGCGGGACATTCTCGACGAGCTGTCGCGATGGTTCGACGACGGTGAGACGTTCGCGCTGGCGACCGTCGTGCGCACCTGGAAGTCGTCGCCGCGCGAACCCGGTGCCGCGATGGCCGTCTCGCAGTCGGGTGAAGTGGTGGGCAGCGTGTCGGGAGGGTGCATGGAAGGCGCCCTGTACGACATCGCGGGTGACGTGCTCGCCGACGGAAACGCCCGCACCGAGGTCTTCCGTGTCACCGACGACGACGCCTTCGGCGTGGGCCTGACCTGCGGCGGCACCATCGAGGTCTTCGTGCAGCGGGTCGATGCCGCCACCTACCCCGAGTTCACCGAGGTGGCACGGCGGATCGGGGCAGGAGAGCCGGTCGCTGTCGTCACCGACCGTGGGTCCGCCGGCCATCGTGTCGTCACCCTCGACGGGGACGACGGAACCGATGTCGGGGACGAGGTGCGCCTGCGCCTGTCCTACGGGGATTCGGAGGTCTACGTCGACGAGGAGCGTTCGCAGATCGTGGAGATCTTCGCGCCGCGACCGCGGATGTACGTCTTCGGCGCCATCGACTTCGCGTCCGCTCTCTGCACGCTGGGGAAGTTCGCCGGTTATCGCGTGACGGTGATCGACGCCCGGCCCGTCTTCGCCACGCCCGCCCGGTTCCCCGACGCCGACGAGATCGTGGTGGCGTGGCCGCACGTCTTCCTCGAGTCGGCGCCGATCGACCCCACCACCGTCGTCGCGGTCCTCACCCACGACGAGAAGTTCGACATCCCGTTGCTCGAACGTGCTCTCCGCTGCGAGGCCGGATACATCGGGGCGATGGGCAGCCGCTCCACGCACGAGCGCCGGGTCGCCCTGTTGCGCGAGGCCGGGCTGTCGGCCGACGAACTGGGACGCCTGCACTCGCCGATCGGACTCGACCTCGGTGCGCGGACCCCGGAGGAGACGGCCGTGTCGATCCTCGCCGAGATCCTCGTGAGCACGCGCGGCGCCACCGGGCGCAGTCTCGCGACACTGCGCGGACCCATCCACCGGGTCCCGGCGGGACGTGCTGCCCGACCTGCGGATTGTCCGCCTGCGATTGACGGTGTTGCCGCAGCCCTCTAATGTCACGTGTCTCCCATGCGGGGGTGAACGACTGGCAGGTGGACGGGTATTGCTGTGACGGTGCGCAAGGCTGAGAATCCGGGGCCCAGCGCAGCCGAACCGGGACGCAGCGCAGCCGAACCGGAGGACAGCGCAGCGGTCGTGTTCGAACCCTGCCCGCTCGCAGACGTCGTCTCCTCGGGTCTCCTCGTCACGCCGACGGTGCTCGCCGGCGACGTCTCCACGGCGCGGCCCGTCACCGCGGTCGCGGTGATGATGCTCCCGGAGATCGGTCCCTGGCTGCGTTCGGGACTGCTGCTCGTCACCTCCACCACCGTGCTCGCGCGACTCGCCGTGCCGATCGCCGATTTCCTGGCGCGGCTGGACCGGAGCGAGGTATCGGCACTCGTGGTCCGGCTCGACACCGGACATCCGCTGCCGCAGGGTCTCACGAACGACGTTCCCCTCCCGGTGTTGACGACGCCGGAGGAGGTCGTCGCGGATCACCGTCTCGCGTGGGGTCTCAGCGACATGGCCGCCGCTCAGGTGGAAGCGGTCTTCGAGGCGGACCACCTCCGTCGCGGGCTGCTCGAGATCGTCATGGCGGGCGGTGGGCACAGGGCGCTGGCCGAAGGCATCTCGCGCCGGCTCGGCGGGGCGGTCCTCATCACCACCCCCGACGGGCGCCAGACGTACAGGGCCGGAAAGGAATCCGATTTCGCCTGGCTGTCCTCGACGGCAGCGGTCGATCCGACGGGCCGGGTGCGGACCGACTCGATCGAGGGCGGACTCGGCCTGCACCGCTTCGGCGACGAGTACGTGGCCATCGCCGCGATCTCCGCCAACGGGATCGACCACGGTCGGCTCGTATTCTTCTGTCCTGCACGTGATCTCTCCGCGCCGGACCTGTATCTCGTGGAGCAGGCGGCGACGGTGTGCGCGCTCGTCGTCAGTCGCGAACTCGCGGTGTCCGCGGTCGAGGAGAAGCACCGGGCCAACTTCGTCCGGGACCTGTTGCGCGGCCGTGCCGGTGAACCCGAACAGGTGATCGTGCACGCCCAGATGTTCGGCTGGAATCTCGACCGCCCGGTGGTGGTGGTCGCCGTCGAACCCGATCGCGTGGACGACGATTCCTCGGCGGCGCCGGCGCGACTTCCCGTGGTGGAACGGCAGGCCCGCGCGTTCGCAGGTGCGCTGGCCGGCCGCGATTCCGGGGCGTCCGTCACGGCCCTGGCGACCGAGACCGTCGTGCTCATGGGGGAGGGCAGCGACACGATGGCCCTCGTGCGTGAACTCGTCGCCCAGGTGCGCGGGGCCGGTGGGGGAGGGCGTCGTCCGTTCGGTGTGGGGGTCTCGCGTGCGTCGTCGTCCACCGACGACCTGCCGACGCTCTACGCGCAGGCGCGCACGGCACTCGAAGTGGGACGCAGGATCTCCGGTCCGTGGGCGGTCACCCATTTCGACGATCTGGGTGTGTACCGGTTGCTGAGCCTCGTCGAGGACGCCGAGGAACTCGAGTCGTTCGCGCGCGAGACGCTCAAGGAGCTGACCGACGGCACGGCCGAGGCGCAGGACATGTGCCGTACCCTCGAGGTGCTCCTCGCCACCAACATCAACATCGCAGAAGCCGCGCGCCAGTTACATTTTCATTACAACACTCTGCGCTATCGTGTGGCGAAACTCGAAAAGATCCTCGGTCCCTTCACCGAGCAGCCCGAACTGCGGTTGGATCTTTCGCTCGCGCTCAAGATCATCGCGATGCGCGGGATCGATTCCTGACGATCAACCACCGATCTTGCCAATTTCGGAGGGCCGCTCCTGGCAGATTCCTCCCACGCCGGGCCTCAGCTGCTCCGTTAGCGTTTGCGGCTACCGAAGTACACGTGTGATCGGCAACACAGGCGTAACAATCCACGTGAACTCTATCGGCACCCACACTCTGCTGAAAGGTCCGATATGCCCATCTGGACAGTGCACGGAGACGGCAAGAACATAGAACCGGGTCAGGTCGTGGCGCCGATGGAGCGCCTGAGTTGGGGCCGCACGATCGGCCTGGGCGGCCAGCACGTGGTGTCGATGTTCGGCGCCACCTTCGTCTTCCCGATCATCATGGGTCTCAACCCGCAACTCGCAGTGATGCTCTCGGGCTTCTGCACCCTCTTCTTCCTCGCCGTCGTGAAGGGCCGGATCCCCAGCTACCTGGGGACCTCCGCGGCCTTCGTCGGCGGCATTGCCGCGATCTACGCCCAGGGCGGTTCGCCCTCCGAGGTCACCGGCGCGATCATGGTCTCCGGGCTCGTGCTCGCCGCGATCGGTGTGGTGATCCACTTCCTCGGCGGTTCGCTGGTGTTCAAGATCCTGCCGCCGGTCGTCACCGGCGCGGTGGTCATGCTCATCGGCTTCAACCTGGCGCCGGTCGTGGCCGGCACCTACTGGCCGCAGGACCAGTGGGTCGCGCTGACGGTGATGATCGCGCTGATCGTGGGTAGCGTCGTGCTGCGCGGCTTCCTCGGCCGTGTCGCCATCTTCCTGGCACTGCTGTTCGGTTACGTACTGTCCTGGGTTCTCGATCGCATCAGCGGACCGATCACCTCCTACGACGCCGGTGCGGACGCTGTCACCGAACACTTCCGCGTGAACTGGGACGGCGTTGTCTCCGCTCCGTGGTTCGGCCTGCCGCCGTTCACGGACGAGGCGGCCGGTGTCGTCGGCATCCATGCCCCGTCGTTCAGCCTCACCTTCATCGTGCTCGTACTGCCCGGTGTCATCGCCCTGATCGCGGAGAACGCCGGACACGTCAAGGCGGTCGCCGAGATCACCAAGACCGACCTCGATCCGATGATGGGACGCGCGCTGGCCGGTGACGGCCTCGCCACCGCCCTCGCCACGAGCGTCGGCGGTTCCCCGACGACGACCTACGCGGAGAACATCGGCGTCATGGCCGCGACCCGCGTGTACTCGACGGCCGCCTATGCCTCGGCCGGCGTCATCGCTATGCTCCTCGGCTTCTCCCCGAAGTTCGGCGCGGTCATCTCCGCGACCCCGGGTGGCGTGCTCGGCGGCATCACCGTGGTCCTCTACGGCATCATCGGTCTGCTCGGCGCCAAGATCTGGAAGGAGAACGGTGTCGACTTCGGCGACCCGCGCAACCTCATGCCCGTCGCGGCCGGCCTGATCATCGCGATCGGCGACACCAGCCTCCAGTTCACCGACACGTTCTCGCTGAGCGGCATCGCGCTGGGCACCATCGTCGTGATCGGTCTCTACCACCTGTGCCGGGTCATCGCCCCCAAGGACATCGCACCCGAGGATCCCGATACCCCCTCCGATCAGGGAGAACCGGGCCGGACGGAGCCCGATCCGGACGGCGAGAGCGGCCAGGGGAGGGTGAAGGAATTCGCGTGACCTCTATTACATCTGACATTGTCGAGTCGTGAGCTTTGTCACTTCTCCACGAAACGTTGATCGAACTATGCGGGCAGGATCTGTTGAATGAAACCGTCGCCACTCACCTATCACCGACCGCGGTCGATCGATGAAGCCTGCGAGGTCCTCGCAGGGGTCGCGCACGAGGGCAAAGTGCTCGCCGGCGGCCAGTCACTGATTCCGCTGCTGTCGATGCGCCTGGCGGCACCGGCTCACCTCGTCGACATCGGCTCGATCCCGCGACTCGACGCGATCTCCGCTTCGCAGGAACTCGGCGTCACCTTCGACGCGCTCACCACCCACGCAGCGCTCGAATCCGATCCCACGGTCGCGCAGGTCCAGCCCTTGCTGGGCCGCGCGCTCCGGCTGGTCGCACACCCGACCATCCGCAATCGCGGAACGACCGTCGGATCGATCGTCCACGCCGACCCGTCCGCGGAGATGCCGGCCGTGCTGTCGTTGCTCGGCGGAACGCTCACCGTCCGCTCCGTACGCGGAGTCCGGCAGATCCCCGCCGCCGAGCTGTTCGCCGGGCCGCTCGAATCGACCCTCGAGGCCGACGAGATCGCGACCAGCGTGACCGTTCCCGCGGCGCGGCCGGGCACCGGAACCGCCATCGACGAGATCGCACGACGCCACGGCGACTACGCCCTCGTCGGCGTGGTCGCACAGGTGGAGGTCGAGGACGGCGCGGTGACGTCCGCCCGGATGACCTACGTCTCCGCGGGAGAGCTCGGGCAGGTCGTCGACTACACCGACATCCTGCGCGGGGCCTCGGCACACGACGAGCGCGACCCGCTGTGGCAGCAGGTCGCGGAGAAGGCACGCGAGACCGTCGAGACGGAGGCGGACATCCACGCCACCGACCGCTACCGGTCACAGCTGGTGGCCGCACTGACCGGTCGTGTCGGTTTCGCGGCCGCGCAGGACGCGATCCGCGACGACACACGGGTACCGATGCACACGGGAGGAAGTCGATGACGAGCTCGATCCACAAGGGTGGTCGCGACGCCTCGCGGCGGACCGTCGCCGAACAGGTCGACGAACTGCAGGCGGAGACCGGCGAGCACCACGTCGCCGTGACCTTCACCCTCAACGGCGTGACGCAGACGGTCGTGCTGCCCTCGCGCACGCTGGCATCGGACGCGATCCGTCATCACCTCCGTCAGACCGGCACCCACGTGGGATGCGAGCACGGCGTGTGCGGCGCGTGCACGGTGCTGCTCGACGGCAAGCCGGTGCGGTCGTGCCTCGTGCTCGCCGCGAGCCTCGAGGGCCGCTCGGTGACGACGGTCGAAGGGCTCGTCGAACCGGACGGCACCCTGCACCCTGTGCAGGAGGCATTCGTCGACTGCCACGGTCTGCAATGCGGTTTCTGCACACCGGGATTCGTCACCACGATCGCGGCCTTCCTCGAGGAGAACCCGTCGCCCACCCACGAGGAGGCGACCGATGCGATCGCCGGCAATCTGTGCCGGTGCACGGGTTACCAGAACATCCGGGCGGCCGTGCTGCGCGCCGCCGAGATCAAGCGTGAACGGTCCGGAGGCTCACCGCTCGGCCCCGACAACGAGGCGGCACGCGCCTCGCTCGACGCCAAGGTCCGCGGCACCACCGCTCCGGTCGGAGGAAAGGCAGGACGAGCATGACCAGTGTCTCCGATTCGCCCGTCTCGAACTCCGTCTCGACGAGCACGACCGACCTCGCCCCCGCCGACATCGGCGGTGCCACCGAGTCGGGCAAGTCGTTCGGCAAGCCCATCCCGCGCGTGGAGGACAACCGGCTCGTCAGCGGTAACGGTCGCTATCTCGACGATCTCGGGCACGGCGCGCTCGCCGCGGCCTTCGTCCGGTCGCCGCACGCCCATGCCCGCATCCTCGACATCACCGTCGATGCGGCGCTGGAACTGCCGGGTGTGCACGCCATCTACACCTACGACGATCTCGAGGCCGACTCGCCCGAGATGGCCGAGAACCTCCCGCTGTTGATCCCGCACCCCGCGATCACCGCTCCGCGCAACGGATATCCGCTCGCCAAGGACGAGGTGAACCACGTCGGCGAGGCGATCGTGATGGTCGTCGCCGACAACCGGTACATCGCCGAGGACGCCTGTGCGCTGATCGACATCACCTACGAGGCCCTGCCGGCCGTGGTCGGTGTCGACACCGCACGCAACGCCGAGCACGTCGTCCACCCGGATGTGCCCGACAACGTCGCGGCACACCTCCAGCACGGTTTCGGCGACATCGAGGCGGAGCTCGCCGCGGCACCGCACACGCTGACCCTCGACCTCGAGATCGAACGTTCGGCGTCGATGCCGATGGAGGGCAAAGGCGTCTACGCCCGTTGGGACGACGACGAGAAGGCGCTGACCTTCTGGACGTCCACTCAGACCTCGACCTCCGCCCGTGCCGCGATCGCAGCTCGACTTGGCATGGCGCACAACAAGGTCCACTGCATCGCCCCCGACGTCGGCGGCGGTTTCGGTGTGAAGATCGTGCACCCGTGGCCCGAGGAGGTCATGGTCACCTGGGCCGCCCGCAAGCTGGGGCAGGCCGGGATCTCCAATGAGGTCAAGTGGGTCGAGGACCGGCGCGAACACTTCGTCTCCAGCGCCCACGAGCGCGGGCAGATCCACGAGGTGACCATCGGGTTCGACGACGACGGCCGGCTGCTGGCCTTCGACTTCTCGATCTGGCACGACAACGGCGCCTACCTGCCGTACGGCATCATCGTGCTGCTCAACACCTCCACCCAGGTGCTCGGCCCCTACAAGCCGCGCGCCTTCCGGGTGGACGCCTACTCGCTGTACACCAACACGGTCATCGTCACGCCCTACCGCGGCGCGGGACGACCCCAGGGCGTGTTCGCGATGGAGCGGGCGATGGACGCCATCGCCAAGCATCTCGGCAAGGATGTCCTCGAGGTCCGCGAGACCAATTTCATCCGCCCCGAGGAGATGCCCTACGACTTTCACCTGATCTTCCAGGACGGTCGTCCGCTCATCTACGACACCGGCGACTACCAGGCCGGAACGGACAAGCTCAAGAAGCTCATCGGCTGGGACGAGTTCGCCGAGTACAAGGAACGTGCCCGCGCCGAGGGTCGCCGCGTCGGAATCGGTGTGGGAGCGTACGTCGAGGGCACGGGACCGGGCCCGTACGAGGGCGCACATGTGCTCATCGAGACCTCGGGCAAGGTCGAGGCCGCCACGGGCCTGACCACCCAGGGCCAGGGGCATCAGACCTCCTTCGCGCAGATCGTCGCGGACGATCTCGGTGTGCCGGTCTCCGACGTCGAGATCGTCACCGGCGACACCCGCCGATTCGGTTATGCGGTCGGCACGTTCGCATCGCGCGGTGCCGTGATGTCCGGATCCGCCTTCCACGTCGCCGCGCAGATGGTGGCGGAGAAGGCGAAGAAGATCGCCGCGGAACACCTCCACGCCGACGTCGCCGATCTCGAACTGCGCGAGGGGCACGTGTGCGTGGTGGGCACCGAACCCGGCGCGGAGGGCACCTCGATCCCACTCGGTGTCGTGGCCGTACTGTCGAACCCGCTCCGCTACGCCTTCGACGACGCATCCCGTCGCGCAACGGGATTCGCGAATGCCGAGACCGACATGTCGGTGCCGCCCGTCCTCGAGGGTGAGCAGCCCGGTCTGGAGGCGACCGGCTACTACTCGCCGCCCACCTCGACGTTCGCGTCGGGAATCCACGCGGCGATCGTCGAGACCGATCCCGTCACCGCAGAGATCCGCGTGCTCCGGTATGCGGTGGTGCACGACTGCGGCAACGTCATCAACCCGCGCATCGTCGAGGGTCAGGTGCAGGGCGCGGTCGCGCAGGGCATCGGCGGCGCACTCTACGAGAAGATCGTCTACGACGAGCACGGGCAGATGCTCAACGCGTCGTACATGGACTTCCTCATGCCCTTCGTGACGGAGATGCCCGACTCGCTCGAGATGGACCACACCGTCACCCCGTCCGCACTCAATCCCCTCGGAATGAAGGGTGCCGGCGAGGCCGGTGTCATCCCGACCTCGGCAGTGATCGCCGCGGCCGTCGAGGACGCGGAGGGCATCCCGATCACCAGCATGCCGATTTCCCCCTCGGAGTTGTTCGAGCTGCGTCTGACCCACGCGGCATCCCGAAACAAGGAGAACGAATGAGAATCGCCGGTACCGCGCAACTGCAGGCACCCCCCGACGTGGTGTACGACAGCCTGCAGGACGGCCGTGTTCTCGCGGCGACGATCCCGGGCGTGCAGGCGCTCGAGCAGATCAGCGACAACCACTACAAGCTGTCCATCACCGCCGGGGTGGCCTCCATCAAGGGCACCTACGACGGGGAAGTGGTTCTGTCGCAGCAGAATCGTCCCGAATCGTTCGTCATGACGGCATCGGGTTCCGGCGCTCCGGGAACGGTCAAGGCCGACGTGGCGGTGCGTCTCGAAGAACGTGACGGCGGCACCGTGCTCACCTACGACGCGGACGCGGTCGTCGGCGGCATGGTCGGTGGCGTCGGGCAGCGGATGATCACCGGTGTCGCGAAGAAGATGGCCGGCGTGTTCTTCAACGGCATCGACGGTGTGATCGCCAACGGTCTGCCGGCGGCACCGAGTGCGGCCGAAGCGGCACCCGTCGCGGGCGTGAACGGAGCCGAGGTGGCCGAGGTGGCCGAGGGTGCGGGTGTGAAGACCACCGCGCTGCCCGTTGCCGCCGCGGCAGCTGCACCGGCACCGGCCGGAACGCCTTCGGCAGCAACCGTTCTGCTGTCGGCGGGAGTGGGCGCCGGTATCGCGCTGGCGGGCGTCGCCCTGGGGGCGATCCTCGCCCGACGCTGACCCTTTTCGACGAGTTTTCCGGCACCCCCGGGCCACCACGGCCCGGGGGTGCCGTCGTTTATGGGTGGCAGGTGCACGAACCCCGAACTCCAGGCGACGAGTTCGGCGAGATGTGACAAAGAAACACCGCCGCTCAGGGGGTGGAATGTCATCAGACGTCAGGTGGGACACCGGCGAGACGAACCCAGGAGGAAACATGGGATCCAGGAAGATTCGGGTCGGTATCGATACCGGCGGAACATTCACGGACGTGGTCGCGGTGGACGACGAGTCCGGCACCATCGTCACCACGAAGACCCCGTCGACACCGCAGGATCCGGCCATCGGCTTCCTCGCAGGCATCGAGAAGGTCCTCGCGCAGCTCGGCGAGACCGGCGACGCGATCGACGCCGTCAGCCACGGCACCACCGTCGCGACCAACAAGCTCCTCGAGGGCAAGGTCGGCACCCTCGGATTCATCACCACCGAGGGCTACGAGCACGTTCTCGAGATCGCCCGCCAGTCGGTCCCCGACGGCTACGGCAACTCCTACTTCTGGGTCAAGCCCGACCGCATCGTGCCGGCCGACCGCGTCCGCACCATCCGCGGTCGTCTCGCCTACGACGGCAGTGAGATCCGTCCCCTGAACGAGGACGACGTCCGCGCCGCCGCCCGCTTCTTCAAGGACCGTGAGATCCTCACCGTCGGCGTGTGCCTCATGCACTCCTACGCCAACCCCGAGCACGAGCGCCGCGTCCGCGACATCCTCATGGAGGAGCACCCGGAAGCGACCGTGAGCATCTCCAGCGAGGTGCTGCGCGAGTACCGCGAGTACGAGCGGTCCATCACTACCCTCGTCGACGCCGCGGTCAAGCCCAACATCCGCAACTACGTCAACAACATCGCGAACCGTCTGCGCGAGTTCTCCTCCGCCGAGGGCGAGCAGCGCGACATCCCGTTCTACGTGATGAAGTCCAACGGCGGTGTGCTCTCGGCCAAGGAGGTCGTGCACCAGCCGATCACCACCGTGCTCTCCGGCCCCGCGGCCGGTGCACTGGGCGCGGCCCTGATCGCCGGTGTCGCCGGTGTCGACCAGGTGCTGACCTGCGACGGTGGCGGCACCTCCACGGACGTCACCGTGGTCGTCGGCGGCGAGCCGGCACTCACCACGGAAGGTCGCGTGGGTGTCTACCCGTCCAAGATCCCGATGATCGACGTGGTGACCGTCGGCGCCGGTGGCGGCTCCATCGCATGGATGACCCCCGAGGGCACCCTGCGTGTCGGCCCGCAGTCGGCCGGCGCCGATCCCGGACCCCTGTGCTACGGCAAGGGCGGCAACGAGCCGACCATCACCGACGCCCACGTCCTGCTCGGCCGCATCCCTCCCCACCTGCTCGGCGGTGAGATCCCGCTCGACACCGAGCTCGCCCGCAAGGGCGTCGAGGAGCTCGCGCACAGTCTCGGCCTCGAGTTCGAGGCGTGTGCCACGGGCATCCTCGAGGTGTCGGCCTGGAACCAGGCCAACGCGCTGCGCCAGATCACCGTCAAGCGTGGTCTCGACGTCCGCGACTTCACCCTGGTGACCTTCGGTGGCTCCGGCTCGCTGCTGGCCTGCCGCCTCGTCGACATCCTCGGTCTCAAGGACGTCCTCGTGCCGCTCAACCCCGGCAACGTCTCGGCCTTCGGTCTGCTCACCGTCGACGTCCGCAACGACTACGTGCAGACGCACGTCAGCCGCCACGACCGGTTGAAGATCGACGAGCTGCAGGCCGGACTCGACGCTCTCGCGGCCGAGGCCGAACGTGCCCTGGAGGACGAGGGATTCGGTCCCGACCAGCGGCAGTACGCCCGCTCGGCGGACCTGCGCTACTTCGGCCAGGCCTTCGAGGTGCGCGTGCCGGTCGGCGACGGCCCCATCACCCAGGAACTGATGGACGAGGCAGCCGAACGCTTCCACCAGGCACACCGCGAGCTCTACGGCTACGACTTCCGCAACGATCCCCACCAGCACGTGGAATGGGTCAACCTCCGCGTCAGCGGCATCGGACCCATCAAGCGACCGGAACTCTCCGAGATCGCCCCGGGCACGGGTGCGGACGCCGCCCTCACCGGCACCCGCGAGGCGTACTTCGACGAGTGGGTCACCACCCGCGTGTACGACCGCGCCCGCCTCGGCGCCGGCGACGAACTCGAAGGTCCCGCCGTGATCGAGGAATTCAGCTCGACCATCCCGGTCCACCCCGGATTCCGCGCTCGCATCGACTCTTTCGGCAACATCCGCCTCACCAAGACATCCGACTCGAACGGAGCCACCCGATGACTGCGACTCTCGAACCCGCCGCGGCCACGACGCGCAAGCCCTTCCGGCTGACCGACGCTTCGGGCACCGCTCCCGATCCGGTGCTCGTCGAGATCGTCGCCGGTTACCTCGCCAGCGTCGAGATGGAGGTGGAGACCTCCATCTCCCGGACCTCACGCTCGCCGATGATCCGCGACGCCCACGACTTCCGTGCCGGCATCCATGACCGCAACCTGCGCAAGCTCACCGGTCGGTCGTACTCGGCGCTCGTGCATCCGGTGGCGCGGGACTTCCCGCTCGAGACGATGAAGCCCGGCGACGTCTTCTTCCACAACGACGTCTACCTCTCCGAAGGCGGCATCGGCCACCTCCCCGACCTGTGCGTCACCGTGCCGGTCTTCGCGACCCGTCCCGGCGACAC
This sequence comes from Rhodococcus rhodochrous, assembly GCF_900187265.1. Lineage (NCBI taxonomy): Bacteria > Bacillati > Actinomycetota > Actinomycetes > Mycobacteriales > Nocardiaceae > Rhodococcus > Rhodococcus rhodochrous. The sequence continues at coordinate 4,816,199 of NZ_LT906450.1, read as the reverse complement.
CGAGCCCTCGGTGGTCGCGTTCGTGCAGGCCTTCGGCCACCACGACGACATCGGCGGTTGCTGCCCCGGCTCCATGCCGTCAGGTGCGACCACGGTGTACGAGGAGGGACTGATGGTCCCGCCGATCAAGCTGTGGGACCAGGGCGTTCCGAACGAGGCGGCGCTGCGGATCATGACCCGCAACTCCCGAATGCCCGACTCGCTCGCCGCCGACCTCGACGCCGAGTGCTCGGCGTGCCTCATGGGCGCGCGCCGGCTGTCGGAGCTGTTCGAGCGCTACGGTGTCGAGACCGTCGAGGCCTGCTTCGACGCGATCCTCGACGCCACCACGGAGACGTACCGCCGCGAGATCCTCAGCAAGATCCCGGTGGGCACGTACACCTGGGAGGACTACGCCGAGCACGACGGTGTGGACGAGCCCATGCTGCACGTGCAGCGCATCACCCTCACCAAGACCTCCCCGGAGGACGAGGGCGGCGAGCGTCTGATCCTGGACTTCAACGGCACCGGTCCGCAGGCGAAGGGTCCGATCAACCACTGCGGTGACTACGCCGACGGCAACTTCCTCATCAAGTGGCTGGCGCCGATCCTCCGCAACCTGGCCGACACCCCGGACCGCATGGCGGAGCTGGACGTCAACGAAGGTGTCGTGCCGCTGATCGAGATGAAGTTCCCGGAGCCGGGCACGCTCATCACGCCGATCTTCCCCGCCCCCACCAACGCTCGCACGTTCGTGATCCTGCGTCTGCTCGGTGTGCTCTCCGGTGTGGTCGCCAAGGCGGTCGACGGCAACATGCCCGCCGACCAGGAGACCATCCGCTACACCGGTGTGTACGGCGAGGACTTCGACGGCCACTCCTACCTCATGCGTGAGGTGCTCGGTGGCGGCTCGGGTGGCCGGCACTACGCCGACGGTGAGGACACCATCCACGTGGTGCCCGACTCGCGGAACCTGCCCACGGAGTTCACCGAGAGCCGCTTCCCGTTCATCGTCGAGAAGCTGGGTCTGGCAATCGATTCCGGTGGAGCCGGTCGCTACCGCGGTGGTCTCGGCTACGAGAAGCACATCCGCATGCTCAAGGACGCGAACTTCATGTCCATCGCGGACCGTTCGATCCTCGCGTGCTGGGGTGTCAAGGGCGGCAAGGCCGGCAAGCCGTTCTCCGTCACCCTCGATCCCGGCGGCCCGAACGAGCGCGAGTTCGACGCTCTCACGGACGCCGAGCCGATCAAGGCCGGCGAGGTCGTGCGCATCCGCACCACCGGTGGCGGTGGCTGGGGCGACCCGCTCGATCGTCCGATCGACGAGGTGGTCCGGGACGTGCTGTGGCGCAAGGTGTCCGTCGAGGGCGCCCGCGACGACTACGGCGTGATCCTGAAGGACACCTCGGCCGACGAGCCCGTCGCCGACGTCGAGGCCACCGAGGCGCTGCGTGCGCAGATGCGCGCCGAGCGCGGCGAGGAAGAGCCCTTCTTCGACCGCGGTCCCGGTTACGCCCGCCTGTCGGGTGGTGCCGAGTTCGCCGAGTACGACTTCATCGGCAACTGATGTCGACGACGGCCACTCTCTCCCGCGGCACCGATCTCGCAGTGATCGGTGCCGCGGGGAAGACCGGAACGGCTGTCGTCTCGGCGCTGGAGACAGCAGACACGACCCCCGTCCGCCGAGTGGTGCACACCGCTCGGCAGGCGGGGGATCGTGCTGTCGACCTCGAGACGGGTGCCGGGCTCGTCGACGCGCTGGCGGGTTGCCGCGGCATCTATTTCATCGCCCCGAACATGCACCCCGACGAACCGGCGCTGTTCGAACGGTTCCTCGCGGCGGTGGCCGAGGCAGGTGTCGATCACGTCGTCTACCACTCCGTCGCCTGGCCGTACACGCCGGCGATGCCGCACCACCTCGACAAGGCGCGTTGCGAGGACCTCCTGCACGCCTCCGGGGTGCGGTGGACCGTTCTGCAGCCCTGCGCGTACACGGAGAACTTCGCACCCGTCCTCGACGGCTCGGTCGATGCACTCGACGTCCCCTACGACCCCGACGCGCCGTTCTCGTTCGTCGCCCTGTCGGACGTCGCGACGGTGGCGGCCCGTGTCCTCGTCGAGGGTGCGGACATCCACCACGGCGCCACCTACGAGCTCGGGGGACCGGACTCGGTGAGTGTGCGGCAGCTGTGCGCGGTCGCCGGGCGATCGGTGGAGCTCGAGCAGGTGTCCGTCCCGGTGTGGATGGAGCGCCACGGCCGCGACCTGCCCACAGATGCCCGCGGACGTCTGGCCGCGATGTTCGACTTCTACGACGCTCACGGCTTCGTCGCGGGAAGCGCCGTGACGGCAGCGCTGCTCGGTCGGGAGCCCGCCCGCGTCGCGGATCTCGTCTCGTCGATGCCGCGCCGGTAACCCGCCGGTGGTGTAGGAAAGGGAACGTGACGGATCGCTCTGCGGACGGCCCCGACGCCGTCGACACCCTGCCCCCGCCCGTGCTCATCGCTGTCGACGAGGCCAGCGGTATCGGGGTGCTCACCCTCGACCGCCCGAAGCAGCGCAACCCGCTGTCGGTGGAGACGATGCGCGAGGTCATCGCCGGTCTGACGGCGCTCGCGGCCGACTCGAAGGTGATCGTGGTCCGCGCGGAAGGCCCGGTGTTCTCGGCCGGGCACGACCTGCGGCAGATGATCGGACGCACGCTCGACGAGGAACGCGCGATCTTCGAGACGTGCAACGAGATGATGCGGACGGTGCAGTCGATCCCTCAACCGGTGATCGCATCGGTGCAGGGCACGGCGCTCGCGGCGGGATGCCAGCTCGTCGCATCGTGCGATCTCGCGGTGGCCGCCTCCGATGCCTGCTTCGGCACCCCCGGGGTGCGGATCGGGTTGTTCTGCTCGACGCCGATGGTCGCGGTCAGCCGTGCGATCGGCCGCAAGCGGGCGCTGCAGATGCTGCTGACCGGCGACACCATCGACGCGCAGACCGCCGCCGACTGGGGACTGGTGAACTACGTCGTCGAACCGGAGACGCTGGAGACCGCGACCACCGAACTCGCCCTGAAGATCGCAACGTCGTCCCCCGAGACGATGCGGATCGGCAAGGATGCGTTCTACCGGCAGATCGATCTGCCGCAGGAGACGGCCTATGCCGCGATGGCGGAGACGATGGCGTCGAACGCCATGATCGACGACGCGCAGGAGGGGATGACGGCCTTCCTCGAGAAGCGCGCACCGGTCTGGAAGGACCGCTGATCCCGAGCGATCGCTAAGTCTGGACTAGTTGGTTGGACGTCCTATAAAGTTCGCTGCATGACCCCCGATCCGCGTCAGAGCACCGTCGACGGCATCCTCCACCGCACCGCCGCGCGCTATCCCGCCCGCGTCGCACTCCGCTTCGGCGACCGGCAGTTCACCTACCGGGAACTCGACGATGCCGTCACCCGTGCCGCTGCGCACCTGCTCTCCTTGGGCCTGACCAAGGGCGACCGCGTGGCCGCCTACGGCACCAACTCCGACGGCTACGCGATCGGATATCTCGCCGCTGCCCGCGCCGGCCTGGTGCACGTGCCGATCAACTACGCGCTGCGCGGCGAGGAACTGTCGTACCTGCTCGGTCAGTCGGGCGCGAAGGCAGTGCTCGTCGACCCCGTGTTGCGCGACAACCTCGACGCCGTCCTGGCCGACGTGCCGGCCGAGACCGTCGTCCCGCTCCGCGACGCCGACGACTCCCTGGTGACGGTCGCGCAGACCGGCGACGTGCCGACGCTCGACGTCGCCGTGGCCGACACCGACCTCGTCCAGCTCCTCTACACCTCGGGCACGACGTCGAAGCCCAAGGGCGCCATGATGACCCACCGGGCGCTCACCTTCGAATACATGTCGTCGATCGAGGCGCTCGACCTGTCGGCCGGCGACGATCCGCTCGTGTGCATGCCGCTCTACCACTCCGCGGCGATGCACGTCTTCCTCATCCCGTACTTCGCGGTCGGCGCGACCGTGCGGCTGCTGCCCGCGCCCGACGTCGCCGAGATCCTCCGCCTGGTGGAGGAGGAGCGCATCGGATCGCTGTTCCTCGCCCCGACGGTGTGGGTGCCGCTGACCAACCACCCCGACCTCGACAAGCGCGACCTGTCGTCGCTGCGCAAGGCACAGTACGGCGCGTCGATCATGCCGGTCACCGTCCTCGAGCGGCTCCGCGGCCGCTACCCCGAACTCGGCTTCTACAACTGCTTCGGGCAGTCCGAGATCGGTCCGCTCGCCACCGTCCTCCGTCCCGAGGAGCACGACGCGCGTCCCGCCTCGTGCGGCCGGGCGGTGCTGTTCGTCGAGACCCGCGTCGTCGACGCCGACGGCAACGATGTCCCCGACGGCGAACCCGGCGAGATCCTGTACCGCTCACCGCAACTGTGCCTCGGCTACTGGGAGAACCCCACCGCGACCGAGGAGGCCTTCCGCGACGGCTGGTTCCACTCCGGTGACCTCGTCACCCGCGACGCCGAAGGCTTCATCACCGTCGTCGACCGCATCAAGGACGTCATCAACACCGGTGGCATCCTCGTCGCCTCACGTGAGGTCGAGGACGCGATCTACACGCACCCGGCCGTCGCCGAGGTCGCGGTGATCGGTACTCCGGACGAGAAGTGGATCGAAGCGGTGACCGCGGTGGTCGTCCTCAAGGACGGTCACGAACTCGACGAGCCCACCCTGATCGACCACGTCAAGCGGCGTCTCGCACCGTTCAAGGTGCCCAAGGCCGTTCGCTTCGTCGACGTCCTGCCGCGTAACCAGAGCGGCAAGCTCCTCAAGCGCGAACTGCGCGGATCCTGACCACTCCGAATCGAACACTGCGAAAAGGAAACCTGAACCCGATGCCGAAGAAGCACGTCGCCTCCTGGTACGACGACGAGGTCTCTGCCGTCTACGATCTCGCGCGCGAGTTCTTCGATCGCGAGGTCATGGGCAAGGCCGAGAAGTGGGATTCGCAGCGTCGTATCGACCGTGAGGTGTGGCTCGAGGCCGGCAAGCTCGGTCTGCTGTGCTGCTCGATCCCCGAGGAGTACGGCGGGGGTGGCGGCACCTTCGCGCACGACCTCGCGGTGTTCGACGCGCAGGGCTATTCCGGCGATCTCGCGTTCGGCAACTCCGTGCACAGCGGCATCGTCGCGCACTACATCCTCGAGTACGGCAACGAGGAGCAGAAGAAGGCATGGCTGCCGGGCATGGCCACCGGCGAGATCCTCGGCGCCATCGGCATGACCGAACCCGGTGCGGGTTCGGATCTCAAGGCCATCAAGACCACCGCGGTGCGCGACGGCGACCATTACGTCGTCAACGGCTCGAAGACCTTCATCACCAACGGTTCCTCGGCCGACGTCATAGTCCTCGCCGTCAAGACCGATCCGAAGGCCGGCGCCAAGGGTGTGTCGCTGCTCATCGTGGATCTCCGTGACGCCCCGGGCTTCTCGGTGGGCCGTGTGCTCGACAAGGTCGGTCAGCACGCCGCCGACACCTCCGAGCTGTCGTTCGTCGACGTGCGCGTGCCCGTGACGAACCTGCTCGGCGAATCCGAGGGCCTCGGCTTCGGTCAGCTCATGGCACAGCTCGTGCAGGAACGCCTGATCATCGGCGCGCAGGCGGCCGGTGCGATGGACCGGGCCGTCGAGGAGACCGTCCGTTACACCAAGGCGCGACAGGCGTTCGGGCACAGCCTGTTCGAGTTCCAGAACACGGCCTTCGAACTCGCCGAGTGCCAGACCATCGCTCGCACCTGCCGCATCTTCCTCGATCACTGCATCGAGCAGCACCTGAAGGGCCAACTCGACCCGTCGGACGCCGCGATGGTCAAGTACTGGCTGACCGACAAGCAGTGCGAGGTCATCGACCGGTGCGTGCAGCTGCACGGCGGCTACGGCTACATGCGCGAATACCTCATCGCGCGGATGTACGAGGATGCGCGCGTCCAGCGGATCTACGCCGGCGCGAACGAGGTCATGAAGCAGATCATCGCGCGGGCGCTGTAAGCGCTCGGTTCGGAACTACCCGGCGTCCGGTCCAGTCGACACTCGGCTGCACCGGGCGCCGAGTCGTTTCCGGATGTGCGATGTCTCAACCGGCCGTGGTGGTCAGGAACTCTTCGATTGCCGCGGTGAGCTTCTCGGGCTGGTCTTCGGCCAGCAAGGTGTAGCTGTCGTCGATTTCGACCAGTCGCGCGTCGGGGAAGGCCTCGGCGAGGCGTCGTCCGTGATCGCGGGGCATCATGCGGTCCTCGGTGGCCCACACGACCAGCACCGGCCCGGAGAACTGCGCCGCCTTCGCAGCGATCTCGAGCAGTTGTTGCTTGGGCGGAGCCGAGAGTGCGTACTTCGCCAGATCACGCCGGATGTTCCGGTCGACGGTGGCCGGACGGAACCAGGCGTCCATGACAGGTCCGGGTACCGGACGTTTGCTCATCCAGCCCCAGGTACCGGGGCCTCGTCGTCCGAATTTCGTGCCGAGCACGGCCATGAGCACGCGTACCCCGCCCGGAATCCGGACCAGCGGCAGGAACAGCTTCACCGGACCGGGCGGGTAGTTGTCGAATGCCTCGCACGCGGCGAGTACCAGTCGCGAGACCCGTTCGGGATCCGACACGGCGAGGAAGGCCTGGGCGCCGCCCCAATCGTTCTGGATCAGCGTGACGTCACGCAGATCGAGGGCGTCGAGGAACTCCCCGATGAGATGGCCCATTCCGACGAGGGTGAGGTCTGCCTCCGGACGCATCGGTATGCGGTGCGAGCCGAGAGGCCAGGTCGGCACGATGCATCGGTAGGTGCCGCGGAGTTGTTCGACGACGTGCCGCCACCCGGTGCCGTCCATCAGAAGGCCGTGAATGAACACGAGAACCGGTCCGTCGCCGCCGGTGTCCTCGTACTCGATCGTTCCTGCCGAAAGCTCGATGTCGAACACGCGATCCCCCTTCGCGTCGAGTGGTCGAGATATTTCCACAACTCCGCGCCGCGCGCCGCGATTTCACGCATCCGGCAGACGTATTCACCACGTGGACAGTGTTCAGCGTGGTGCCGGGCTCTGCGATACGCGTGTGGGGATCGGTCGATTACGACTCGACGGTGGGTGGGTACGGCCCTACCTCACCACGGTCGGCTGGTGGTGAGGTACTTCGCCATCTCCTGGCTCTGCGCGCGGTGCATGCGGCGGTGCTCCGCCCGCTCGTCACCGGACTCGTTGAGCTTGCGCTCCTCGTCGGACTCGGGCAGCACCGGCGGGACCTGCATGGGTCGACCGCCGTCGTCGACCGCAACGAAGGTGAGGAAGGCGGTCGCGGCGATGCGTCGCTCACCGCTGCGCAGATCCTCGGCGGTGACCTTGACGAAGACCTCCATCGAGCTGCGTCCGGTCCAGGTCACGAACGACTCGAGGCACACGGAGTCGGAGGGGCGGACGGGTTCGAGGAACGCCACGGAGTCGGTCGACGCCGTCACAACCGACGCGCGACTGTGACGTGTCGCCGAGATCGACGCGGTCATGTCGATGTCGCTCATCAGCTTCCCGCCGAACAACGTGTTGTGATCGTTGACGTCGTTGGGAAACACCCTGCTGGTCTTGACGACTCGTGATTCTCGGCAAGATTTGGCCTGCACGCCGGGGGTCCTTTCGTAGCTTGTGCTCGCGGCGGGATCTCCGCCGGATGCACCCCTACAAGCCTACGACTGCTGCGCGGAAATCGGCGCAGGCCTGGTGTGATGCTCGACAATCCTGGTCAGCATCGCGGTGAGCTGGGCCCGTTCGGCCGCGTCGAGGGGAGCGAACGCCTCTTCCTGCGCCGCGGTGAGCATCCGGTCGAGATCGAACAGTCGCCGGCGCCCGCGCTGGGGGAGGGTGATGATGTTGCGTCGCCGATCGGTGGGGTCGGCGGCGCGTACGACGAAACGACGGTCGACGAGTGCGTCGACGGCGGCGGCGACGTCGCTGCGGTCGAGTCCGCAGCGCCGGGCGAGGTCGATCTGACTGGACGGACCGTATTCCTCGAGGGCGGCCAGGATCCGGTAGTGGTGACCGCGGGCATCGGCGGAGTCGAGACGGTCGAACACGACGCGATGGACGTGTCGCGCCGCCTGGGTCATCAGATAGCTCGGGAGGTGTCCGAGCCGATCGGGGCCGGCCGCGTCGTGGGTGGCGGACATGTGACCGAGTCTACGATCACGGGCCCTGTGGATCGAGACCCCGTCACCGCCGACGATGGTCGGTGATGGGGGTGCGAGGCCCGCGCTTCGGAACCCGTGCGTACCCACCGGTCTCCACGATCAGTCGAACCACCCGATAGCGTTGCGGGCGTTGGGGTTCGAGGTACTCGATCATGCCGGGATCGTCGAGGGGCTTACCGAGCAGCGCCCATCCGACGACCTTCGCGAGGTGGTAGTCGCCGACGGAGAGCGCATCGGTGTCGCCGAACGCGCGCTGGGCGACCTCCGCGGCCGTCCACACTCCCACTCCCGGCACGACCCGCAGCTTGCGCCGGGCGTCGGCGGGCGGTTCGTGGACGAGACGTTCGAGGGAGTCGGCGGCCTGCGCGCACCGCACCACGGTGCGTGCCCGGCCGGGGTCGACGTTCGCCCGATGGAACTCCCAGGACGGCACGGTCCGCCAGGTCGCCGCGGAGGGCGGCACGCGCATGCCCTCCGGGGCCGGGCCGGGCGCCGGATCACCGAACCACGTGACGAGACGACGCCAGGACGCGAACGCCGCCACCCCGTGCACCCGCTGTTCCAGGATGGCCGGCACCAGGGATTCGAGCACCCGGCCGGTGCGGGTGATGCGCAGGGCGGGCATGCGTCGATGCGCCTCGACGAGCAGGGGATGCTCGGGTACGAAGCCGGACGGGTCGTCGTCGGCGCCGAGCAGAGTCGGCAGCCGTTCGACCAGCTCGGACGCGCCCGGGCCCCACGCCAGGCACCGCGCCCCGTGCGGACCGTCCTGAGTGAGCCGGTACGTCACTGCACCGGTGTCCATGCGGGAGGTGCGCCAGACGGCGCCTGCGACGACGCGATGACACGGATCCCACGGCCCGCGCTGCAGCGGCCGCAGGGTGCGCACCACGTCGACGGGCCACGGCACGCGCACGCGGGTGTCGAGGGATGCTTCGTCCGCCACGCGCGCGATGCGACGGCTTCGCTCGTCGGACACGGTCACCGCCTTACCGTACTCCGGGCGCTGGAGCCGACTTTCGTGGTGTCGGAGGGTGCGGCTATGGTCGGGCGCATGATCATCGTGAGCACCGACGGATCCTGCCTTCGCAATCCCGGTGGCGCCATCGGGTGGGCGTGGGTCAATCACGAGGGGCCCAGCGCGTCGGGCGGTGAGCGTTCGGGCACGAATCAGATCGCCGAGCTCCGGGCGGTGCTCGAGGCACTGCGGGCGCATCCCGGCGCCGAACCGATGATCATCGAATCCGATTCGCAGTACGCGATCAAGTGCGCCTCCGAATGGCTGCCCGGATGGAAGCGCAAGGGCTGGAAGACGGCCACCGGCGCCCCGGTGAAGAATCTCGAACTCGTGCGCGCCATCGACCGCGAGCTCACCGACCGCACCGGTCCGGTGCGGTTCCGCTGGGTGCGCGGGCACGTCGGCAACCACTTCAACGAGATGGCCGACACGCTCGCCGGCCAGGCCGCCCGCGAGATCGCGGCGAAGCCCGGACCGATCGAGGTGCCGAGCACGCCCGTGGTCGCGCACAAGCCACCGAAGCGCGCCGACGACGCCGAACTGACCTTGTTCTGAGTCAGTAGTAGACGGCGAGGCGGCCGTTGGGTCCGTCGACGCACGTCACCGGAGTATCGAAGACGCGCGTCAAGGTCTCGTCCACCAAGATCTCTTCCGGAGTTCCGAATTCGACGACCTTGCCGTCCTTCATCGCGCAGATCCGGTCCGCGTAGTGGCCTGCGAAGTTGATGTCGTGAAGCACGATGACGACCGTGCGCCCCATTTCGACGGCCACCTTGTGAAGATGCTTCATCATCTGGACCGAATGCTTCATGTCCAGGTTGTTCAGCGGTTCGTCCAGGAGGATGTAGTCGGTGTCCTGGCACAGCACCATGGCCACGTAGGCTCGCTGGCGTTGTCCGCCGGACAGTTGGTCCAGGTAGCGGTGTTCGAGGTCGGTGAGGTCGAAGAACTCGATGGCGTTGCTGATGGCCTCCTCGTCCTTGCGGGTGAGACGGCCCTTCGAGTGCGGGTATCGGCCGAATCCGACGAGTTGCCGCACCGTCAGGCGAGTGACGAAGTGGTTCTCCTGGCGGAGGATCGAGACGATCTTCGCGAGGTCCTTCGAGGCAGTGCTCGAAACGTCGTAGCCTGCGATCTCGATGGTGCCGGCGTCGGCCCCGAGCAAGCGGCCCACGATGGTCAGCATCGTCGACTTGCCCGCACCGTTCGGTCCGACCAGGGCCGTGATGCCGCCTGCGGGAATGGTCAGATCGATCTCACCGATCGTGACCGTCTTGCTGTATTCCTTACGGAGACCCTTGATCTCGATCACAGTCTGCCCTTCCGAAGGATCACGTAGAGGAAGGCCGTGCCGCCGACGGCCTCGATGATGATGGACACGGCACCCTCTGCGTAGAAGATGTTCTTCAGAACGAAGTAGGCGCCCCCCAGGATGACGAACCCGGTCAGGATCGCCACCGGGAACACGAAGCGGTGATCGTGCGTGGTCGCGAACTGGTAGGCCAAGGTCGCGACGAGGAAGCCGAGGAACGTCAGCGGGCCGACGAGCGCGGTGGTGGTGGCCATGAGGACCGACACGAGAAACAGTACGAGCATGATCTCTCGGCGATGGTTCAGGCCGAGATTCGTGGTGACGTCCTTGCCCAGCGCAATGATGTTGAGCCTGCGGGAACGCCACCACAGTGTTCCCGCTGCGCCGATGCACAACGGGATCGCCAGCGGTAGGTAGGAGGCATCCGCATTGGACACCGACCCGAACAATTTGGCGGTGAGGATGTCGAACTCGCTGGGGGTGAGCATGCGCTGCATGAAGGTCGCCACGGATCCGAGACCGCCACCCAGGACGATGCCGACGAGCAGCATCACCTGCATGTTCCCGTACTTGCCGGAGAGCAGCCATCCGTAGAGCATCAGCGAGAAGCCGACCATCAATACGACCATGAGTGCGAACTGCGGCACCCCCGTGAGCGCCGTGACCCCGACCGCGCCCAGGAAGAAGACGGCGGCGGTCTGGATCGCGACGTAGAGGGCCTCGAATCCCATGATCGACGGGGTGATGATGCGGTTGTTCGTCGCAGATTGGAACGAGACCGTCGCAACGGCCTGGCAGACGACGACGATCGCGATCACGACCAGGTTGGTCGCGCGCATCTGCGTGATCCGCCAGAAGCCCGCGGTCCCGAAGGGCATCGGATTGTCCCAGGTCACGATACCCACGGCGATGACGACCGAGAGGAGCGCGAGAGTCCCCACGAGAATCCAGTAGCGGCGTAGCTGTCGCGTGGTCGCGAATGCGCCGGAGCCTGTGCGCTCGGCCCTCGTTGCCGTTGCGGCGGTCGGCGGAGCTGTGGGGATCGATGCCGTGGGGATCGATTCTGCCGGGGAGATCGACTCGGTGATGTCAGACATTGCGGCGACTCCGCAGAAGCATGGCGATGAAGACGACGGAGCCGACGACGCCGAGGATGAGTGATACCGGGATCTCGAACGGCATGATGATCGTCCGGCCGATCAGGTCGCAGACGGTCACGATGGCGATACCGAGCAGGCAGACCCAGGGGAGATTGCTGCGCAGATCGTCGCCGCGGAACATCGACACGATGTTGGGGACGATGAGCCCCAGGAAGGGAAGCGAACCGACCACGACGGTGACCACTCCGGTGGCAATCGCGATGAGGCCGGTTCCCAGCAGGATGATGCGGTTGTAGTTCAGGCCGACGTTGGTCGCGACGTCCTCACCGAGACCGGCGACGGTGAACCGGTCGGCGGCGATGAACACCAGGACCGCGACGACCGCGACGATCCAGAGAACCTCGTACTGGCCCTTGATGATCGACGTGAAACTCCCCGCGAACCAGATGCCCAGGCTCTGGAGTTTGTCGGTGGCGAGAGCGATGTAGGTGGTGATGGAGCCGACGACGGCGCCCAGCATGATGCCGACGATGGGCACGATCAGCGACGAGGACAGTTGCACTCGCCGGAGGAACAGGAAGAAGATCATCGTTCCGATGAAGGCCGCCACGACCGCACCGATCATCCTGGGCAGAAGACCCGCGGTCGGGGCGACGATCATCATGATCAGCAACCCCAATCCTGCCCACTCCGTCGTGCCGGTGGTGGTCGGTTCGACGAAGCGGTTCTGGGTGAGCAACTGCATGACGAGTCCGGACATCGCCATCGCGGCCCCGGCCAGCACCAGGGCGATCGTGCGAGGGACGCGGGTGATGTTGAACATCTCCCAGCCGAAGTCACCGCCGAAGATGTCGAACACCCCGGTGAACAGTGAGGCGATCAGCAGGGCGCCGACGCCGAGGAAACCCAGCAGCAGTTTCCGGTCGAAGAGTCTTTCCCGCGTTCGGGACGGTGGGGCTTGGGTCGTCATTTCGGCATCTCTGCTCCGGAAGCACGTCGGCCGTGGACCCGGCTCGTGGCCGAGTCCACGGCGGTCGACGCTGTGGGTTCAGTACTCGATTGCGCTCGGGGCGCAGATCACGGGTTGTCTGCGTTCTGCGCGTTCTTCTCGAGCAGGTCCGCCAGGGAGTTGAAGAACTCCGTGTACGTCTGGATGCTCTCGTTGGTGTAGGTGTCGGCGGGCAGGTAGATGATGTTGCCCTCCTGGACTGCCTTCACGTTCTGCAGCGCCTGGGAGTCGTTGATGACCGTGGTCGCCGGCACGTAGTCGGGGCCGCCACCGGTCGAGGTACCCGCGTCACGGTCCATGACGATGATCAGGCCCGGGTTCGATGCGGCGATGGCCTCGACGGAGATGTCGTCACCCTGGTGGTCATCGGTGCCTTCGGGAACCTCGAGAGCCGGGGTCAGGTCGAAGATGTCGAACATGGGGCCGATGGTGCGCCCGGTGCTCGGGGCGACGTAACCGATCTCGCCGCCGGAGACGATCAGACCCATCACCGACTGATCCGGGGAGTATGCGGCCTGGACCCGGGCGATCGACGCGTCCAACGCGTCGTTGAGTTCCTGTGCCTCTGCTTCCTTGGCGAAGATCTCACCGAGGACAGTGGTGCCGCGCTTGAGTTCCTCGGCGAAGTCCTCGCCGTCGCGCGGCGCGACCTCGACGATGGTGGCGTCCGGTGCGAGATCCTGGAACTGCTCCCTGAACTGCGCGAAGCGCCCGCCGTTGATGATCAGGTCCGGCTCGACCGCAACGACGGCTTCGAGGTTGGGTTCACGATGCGATCCCAGATCGACGATGCTGTCGTCCTCCGTGTAGGAGATCGTCTTCGGCATCAGCGATACGGCGCCTGCGGCGAGGGGAACGCCCCACGTATCGAGTGTCTCGAAGGTGCTGTTGTCGGTGGCGACCACGGACTCGGGCGGCACGGTGACGGTCTGCGTACCGAAGTTGTCCTCGACCGTGACGGTGGCGGCGGAGGTGTCGGACGACTCGGTGGCCGGGTCGCTCGAGCATGCCGTCAGGGCGAGGGCGGCCAGGGTGCCGAGCACGGCACCTCGGTACAGGCGGGATGCATTCATCGATGTTCCTCGGTGTTCGCTCACAAAAAATGGGATAGGCACTTAGGACAGCCTATCTTACGGTTAGCTTAACCTAACCTGGGCAATTGTCCTGTACTGGATCAGATGCTGTCTGTGACCTGTTGTTTTCTGCTCGGCTGCCTTCGTCGCCATCGCTTCGGTACGGTCGCAGCGTGAACGAAATCGAACAGGTAGCGCAGTTCCGCCGGCGTCACGACATCGACGTCCTCATCGATGTTCACACCCACTTCATGCCGAAGAACGTGATGGACAAGGTCTGGGAGTACTTCGACTCCGCGGGTCCGCTCGTCGGACGGCCCTGGCCGATCACCTACCGGCACGACGAGGAGGAACGCGTCACGCGTCTCCGCGACTTCGGGGTGCACCGGTTCACCGCCATGCTGTACCCGCACAAGCCGGAGATGGCGGCGTGGCTCAACTCGTGGGCGGCCGACTTCGCGGCCCGGACCCCCGACTGCCTCCACACCGCCACCTTCTACCCGGAGGCCGACGCGAAGGAGTACGTCGCCGCGGCGATCGAGGCGGGCGCGCGCGTGTTCAAATCCCACATCCAGGTCGGCGACTACTCGCCGCTCGACCCGCTCCTCGACGACGTGTGGGGCCTGCTCGAGGACTCGGGCGTGCCCATCGTCGTGCACTGTGGGTCGGGCCCGGCGCCCGGCACGTACACCGGCCCCGCCCCGATGCAGGAGCTCATGCGCCGGTACCCGCAGCTGACGGTGATCGTCGCGCACATGGGTCTGCCCGAGTACCGCGAGTTCCTCGACCTCGCGGAGCAGTACGAGCGGGTGTATCTCGACACGACGATGGCGTTCACCGATTTCGTCGAGGAGGACACACCCTTCCCGAAGGATCAGCTGCCGCGCCTCGACACGCTGCGCCGGAAGATCCTGCTCGGCACGGACTTTCCGAACATCCCGTACGGCTATCTCCACCAGCTCGAGGTGCTCGAACGCGTCGCGCCCGACAGCGAGTGGATCCGCGCGGTGTGCCGCGACAACGCCACGTCGCTGTTCGGGCTCGGCGAGTGACCGGTGCGCTCGTCGATCAGACGGTGATCGAGCGTCGGATGATCTTGCCGGTCGCGTTGCGGGGGAGCAAATTCTGCGTGATCCGCCAGACGGTGGGCACCTTGTAGTAGGCCAGTCGCTCGGCGCAGAAGGCTCGCAGGTCGTCCTCGGCGGCCGTGCTGCCGGGCCGCAGCACGACGACGGCCGCGACCTCCTGTCCCAGATCCTCGTGGTCCACGCCGATCACTGCGCTCTCCACGACGTCGGGGTGCTCGTCGAGGCGCTGTTCGATCTCCGTCGGATAGACGTTCTCGCCGCCGCGCAGGATGAGATCGGACCGGCGACCCGTGAGCCGCAGGCGTCCGTTCTCGATCGTGCCGTAGTCCCCGGTGCGCAACCACCCGTCGGAGGTGATCGAGGCATCGGTGGCCTCCGGATCCTCCCAGTACCCGAGCATCACGTACGGGCTGCGAACACACACCTCGCCCTCGTCGCCGTCGGGCACCCGTTCGCCGAACGGATCACGGATCTCCAGGCTCACCGTGATGATGGGACTGCCGAGGGTGCCCGGGAACGCCTCGAGTTCGGGGGCCGTGGCGACGGCGACGGCGGTGCTGCACTCGGTCAGCCCGTAGCTGTCCACGAGCGCCTGTCCGGCGAAGGGGAACTTCTCGCGCAGCCGCTGCTTCAATGCAGGGGAAGACGGCGCCGACGCGAGAGCGAACGCGGTGAGCGACGACAGGTCGTACCGGTCGGGGTCCTCGTGTTCGAGCATGCGGGCGGCCATGGTCGGCACCGCACCCCAGTTGGTCACCTTCTCCTGCTCGATGAGCGCGAACACCTTGTCGACGTCGAAGGCACCCTGCGTCATGACGACGGCACTGCCCGTCGCCAGTCGCGGAATCGCGAGATTGTGGAGGCTCGCGATGTGGAAGAGCGGTGACGCCAACAGGTATCGGTTGTCGCCGGGCACCGAATCGTCGTAAGAGCGTTGGTGAATCGCCGCCACCAGCGCATCCGAGTAGCGGTGGTAATCGACCACCGCGAGCACGTTGCGGTGAGAGTGCAGCGCACCCTTGGGATGACCGCTCGTCCCGCTGGTGAACAGGATGACCGCGGGATCGTCCTCGTCCACATCCGCGGACGGCAGTTCCGAGCCGGACCTCTCGGCCACGATCCGCGGCACGTCGTCCTCGATCGTGAGCAGTTCGAATCCCGAGACGTCGGCTCTGGCGAGCAGTTCGGCGCGCCGGGCGTCGGCGACGATCACCCTGGGTGCGGTGAGATCGACCCCGTAGGTGATCTCGGTCGGAGTCCACCACGAGTTGAGACCGACGGTGATCGCGCCGAGGCACTGGGTGGCCCAGAAGGTGACGACCCATTCGGGTGAATTGGCGGCCAGCACGGCCACACGATCGCCCTTGCGCACGCCGTAGTCGTCGCGCAGCGCGGTGGCGAGGGCGGCGACGGCATCGGCGTGTTCGGCGAACGAGATGCGGCGATCTGCGGTGACGAGATAGTCGCGGTCGCCCCACTGCCGGGACGCGGCGACGAGATCACCGATCCGGCGATCGCGGTTGCGCATCACAGGCATGCGGTTGCCGCGGACCTCCTCCTCGACGATCTCGAATCTGCCACCCGGGCCGGTGAGCCGGGAGACGACCGTGTGCATCATCTGCTGCAGATCTACTGGTGCTGCCAAGGATTCGCCTTTCGGGGGACCGCACGGTGCATGTGCGGAGCAGGGCGTACACAAAGGTTTACGAAGCTCGGTCGCGCTGACGGTCTGCACACCATGCACCGACCCGTGCCTGCCGCCCCAGCATCGTCCCGATCAGTGGGAACCATCCGTGTGCCGCGTCCCCTGCGGCCTACCGTCCGGTTTGTGCGACCTGCTTCCGGGCGCTCGTCGTCGTGTCCCGATCCCAACGGAAAGGGCGACGGCCCACCCCGAAAAGGGATGGGCCGTCGCTTGTTTCGATCCTTCGGGTCAGCTGCCCGCAGCCTCGAGGCCGGTGGTGATGTCGGCGAGGATGTCGTCGATGTTCTCGATGCCCACGGCGAGTCGCACGAGACCCGGCGTGACACCCGCGGCGATCTGCTCCTCGCCGGTGAGCTGTGAGTGGGTCGTCGACGCGGGGTGGATGACCAGCGAGCGGACGTCGCCGATGTTCGCGACGTGGCTGTGCAGGGTCAGCGCGTTGACGAAGCGCTTGCCGGCGTCGATGCCGCCGGAGAGCTCGAACACCACGATCGCACCGGCGCCGCGCGGGGTGAGCTGCTGGGCGCGGTCGTACCACGGCGAGGACTTCAGGCCGGCGTAGGCGACGGAGGTGACCTCCGGGCGTCCCTCGAGGAACTCGGCGACCTTCTGTGCGTTCTCCACATGCCGCTCGATGCGCAGGCTCAGCGTCTCGAGGCCCTGCGAGATGAGGAAGGCGTTGAACGGGGAGACCGCTGCGCCCATGTCGCGCAACAGCTGCACGCGCGCCTTGAGCGCGTAGGCAGGCGCGCCGAGGTCGGCGAAGACAACACCGTGGTAGCTCGGGTCCGGGGTGGTGAAACCGGCGTGGCGGCCCTGCGTCCAGTCGAACGTGCCGCCGTCGACGATGACACCGGCGATGGCCGTGCCGTGACCGCCGAGGTACTTGGTGGCCGAGTGCACGACGATGTCGGCGCCGTGCTCGAGCGGGCGGAGCAGGTAGGGGGTGGCGACCGTGTTGTCGACGATCAGCGGCAGCCCGTTCTCGTGGGCGACACCCGAGATGCCGGGCAGGTCGAGGATGTGGTTCTTCGGGTTGGCGATCGTCTCGCCGAAGAACGCGCGGGTGTTGTCGCGGATGGCCTCGCGCCACTGGTCGAGGTTGTCGGGATCCTCGACGAAAGTGACCTCGATGCCGAGCTTGGGCAGGGTGTAGTGGAACAGGTTGTAGGTGCCGCCGTAGAGATACGGGCTCGACACGATGTGGTCGCCGGCCTGCGCCAGGTTGAGGATCGAGAAGGTCTCGGCTGCCTGTCCGGACGCGAGCAGGAGGGCGGCGACGCCACCTTCGAGGGCGGCGATGCGCTGCTCGACCGCGTCCTGCGTCGGGTTCATGATGCGGGTGTAGATGTTGCCCGGCTCGGCGAGACCGAACAGCGCCGCGGCGTGATCGGTGTTGTCGAAGGTGTAGCTGGTGGTCTGGTAGATGGGCAGGGCCCGGGCCTTCGTGTCGCCACCGGCGGGCTGGCCCACGTGGATCTGCTTGGTCTCGAAGCTCCAGTTCGCGCTGGGATCGGTTGTTTCAGGGGTGGTGTCGCTCATGGCTCTGCTCCGGGTTCGGGATGTGTTCTGATCGTCGACATGCTGACCTTCGGACCCCGGACACGACGCCGTCGGGCAGCATCGAGGGGGCGGGAACGGGTGCGGCGGTCAGCGGGCCCGGCACCCGCGGATACACGACAGGGGGGCACGACGGTGCGGCGACCGGCTCGCGCGCTCGTACGTCTTGCTCACGGTCCCGACAATAGCCTGTCCGCGCGATTCCGACCAGACTCATAGGAATTCACTCTCGTCAGGAAACTGACTCCGGAGTACCTACAGTCTGTGTGTACCCCTTCCGGTGTGACCGCTGTTACTGCTAACGTTCTGGAACAGATTCCAGTTTCATGAGGCGCGCAGGGTCGTGGCCAGGACTTTTGGAGGTGCAGTTGACCGCCGTCGACTCCGCGCTCGAGCCCGTCGGAACCTCGTCCAAGCGGGAACTTCCGCCATCGATGGTCGATCGGATGACCCTCATCCTGGAGGCCTTCGACAGCCGCGGCGCCCTCACTCTCGAAGAGGTCACCTGCCGTTCCGGACTGCCCCGCTCGACCGTGCACCGCATCCTCGACCACCTCGTGCGTCGCGACTGGATCGAGCACGCATCCTTCGGTTACTGCCTCGGCCCGCGTGCCCTCGGCCTCGGTGGCAGCGACACGGGCCACCGCCGTATCCGTGAGGCCGCCGCGCCGCATCTCCACGACCTGGCGATGCAGACCGGCGCCGTCGTCCACCTGACGGTCCTCGAGGGCAACGAGGTGCTCTACCTCGACAAGGTCGGTGGGCAGCTCGCGTCGAGCGTGCCGTCGCGGGTCGGCGGGAGGTTCCCCGCCTACGCCACCGCGGCCGGCAAGTCCATCCTCGCGTGGCTCGAGCCCGAACGCATCGACGCGCTGTACGGCAAGCAGCTCGTGCCGTGCACCGAGCGCACCATCCGCGATCACGTCGCGCTGCACCAGGAGCTCAACCGCATCCGTAAGCGTCGGGGCGTCGCGTTCGAGCGTGAGGAGGCTGCGCGCGGCATCGGATGTGTGGGCGTTGCACTCCGCGGCGTCGACGGCCCGGTTGCCGCCCTGTCGCTGGCGGCGGACGCCCGTTCGACCCGTCTGGAGTGGGTGGCGCCGATCGTCGCCGACACCGCTCGGAAGATCACGCGCACGCTGTTCCCGGAGCAGGAGCGCGACGACAGTCTGCATGCCACCGAGAAGGTGGGCTGACGCCCTTCGGCTTTCGCCACGAACGGCTGTGCGCAGTTCTCGTCGGAAATCCCCTCGGGGATCGACGAGAACTGCGCACATTTCGTTATGCGGCCGATAGGCCGTGTCAGAGCAGGTGGACCTTCTTGTAGAGGATCTTCGACGGTCCGCCGATGAGGCCGACGTTGTCGAGGAAGGTCATCAGCTTCGCGCCGGACTTGCGCACGCGATCGTGATAGTGCTTGTTGCCCTTCGCCTCTCGCAGAGCACGCTCGCGGTCGAGGCCCGCATTGGCGTAGACGTCGGGGTGGATCATGCTCTTGACGACGAAGAACACCACGAGCGCGGTGTTGAAGCGCTCGATCGCCAGGCGTGCACGGCTCGCCCCGGAGAGTCGGCGTGCGACCTCCTCGCGCGCGAAGCGGATGTGCCGGGCCTCCTCGAGGACGTGGATCTTCGACACCGCGCGGGTGACGGGCTGGACCCGCTCGTCGCGCATGAAGTCGCGCTGCATCATGTCGAGGATCTCCTCGGCCGCCATCACTGCCGCATAGGCGTTGGCGCCCTTGAAGAACCGGCCCCACAGGCGGCCGAGCTGGTGGATGTAGCGGGCCGGACCGTAGCCGGGCATGTTCAACCGTTCGCCGGCACGCGCGAACATCACCGAGTGGCGGCACTCGTCGGCGACCTCGGTGAGGGCGAACTGCACGTGGCGCGAATGCTTGTCGCGGTCGTAGACGTCGCGCAGGAGCATCTGCATGAGCAGGATCTCGAACCACAGGCCGACACTCGAGACGCTCGCGGCCTCGTGCTTGGTCAGTTCGATGCGCTGTTCCTCGGTGAGTTCGTCCCACAGCGCGGTGCCGTAGAGCGTGCTCCATTCGGGGGTCATGCCGAACTTGTCGTCGGGGACGGGGGCCTCCCAGTCCACCTCGACGACCGGGTCGTACGACTTGCGTGCGGACGAGGCGAGCAGTCGTCCGGCGGTTTCCTCGCGATCGGACAGTGCGACGCCGGGAATGAAGCCCTTGCTGGTCTCGCGGGTGAGCGATGCGGTCATGTCTCCACCTTTTTAGTGTGACGACTGGTAACTGTTATCCAGGTTAGCGTGATCGTGCGCACAGCACAATGCCCGCAACCTGCGTCGCGGGCATCGGGAAGAAAGGAAGAGGGGAGGGCTACGAGCGCCGGGGTGCCCAGAAGGCGGAGATCACCGCTCCGACCAGGAGGATCGCGGCGACCGCCCACGAGGCCTGCTGCAAGCCGTCGAGGAAGGCGTTCTGTGCGAGTTCGGCGAGTTGCTCGCCCTGCGGGCCTGCTTGCTCGGCGACCTGTATCGCGGCGGCGAGCGAGTCCTGCACGGCGGACCGGGCCGGCTCGGGGATCATCGGTGCCACCGGATCGATGCCGTGCCCGTACGCCGCAGCCAGGACGCTGCCCGTGATCGCGACACCGATCGCCGCGCCGATCTCGCGGGTCGCGTCGTTGACCGCCGACGCCACGCCCAGCTGGTCCTCGGGAGTATTGGTGACGATCGCGTGGGTCGCGGGGGCCGTACAGATACCGACGCCGACACCCGCGATGCTCAGCGCGAACGCCACCTCGACGTAGGTGGAGTCGGCGTCGAGCAGACCCATGAGGATCAGGGCGACACCGATCAGCGCCAGGCCGGCGCTGAGCAGGATGCGGATGCCCACCCGCGTCAGCAGCGCGGGCACGGCGAGCGACAGGCCCATGACGACGAGGAAGATCGGCGTCAGTGCCAGGGAGGCCCGCAGTGGTGAGTAGCCCAGCACGAGCTGCAGGTACTGCACGATGAGGAAGAACAAGCCGAAGCCCGCGAGGTACTGGAACGACAACCCGGCCGCGCCCACACCGAACGCCCGTTGACGGAACAACCGCACGTCCAGCAACGGTGCCTTCGATCGGAGCTCGACAAGCACGAACCCGGCAGCCGCCGCCAGACCCGCGATCATCGACCCGAGCGTCACCACGTCGGCCCATCCGCGATGCGGACCCTCCATCACGCCGAGGACGAACAGACCCACCGTGAGGACGACGAGGATGCCGCCCCCGAAGTCGAACGGCAACGGCTGCGCCGAGCGCGACGAGGCGATGGTGAACGAGAGGGCGGCCAGCAGGATCGCGATGGCGGCGGAACCTCCGAAGATCACCCGCCACGACGCGTATTCGAGCACCAACCCCGACAGGATCATGCCGAGCACGGCACCCGATCCGGCCACGCCGGCCCAGATGCCGATGACACGCGCCCGATGACCCTCCGCGAAACCTGCGGTGATGAGCGACAATGTCGACGGCATGACCAGCGCCGCACCGACACCCGCGACCGCGCGTGCACCGATGATCCACAACGGTGCGTCGGCGACCAGCGGCAACAGCGAACCGGCGGCGAAGACGATCAGGCCGACGATCATGACGCCGCGGCGGCCGAACCGATCGCCCAGCGCGCCGGCCGGAAGGAGCAGTGCCGCCAGCGCGAGGGTGTAGCCGTCGACGATCCAGGTCAGCTGGGACTGCGTCGCGCCGGTGTCGACCGCGATGTCGGGCAGGGCTGTGTTGAGCGAGGCCATCGCCGCGATGACCACGGCGACAGCCGAGCACGCGACGGCGAGCAGTCGGATCTGGGCTCGCGTCATGCGAGGAGGTGCGGTGGTGGTCGCGGTGCTGTCGGACACGGGAGCCTTCCGGACGGAGGGGAATGCCGGGACCAGAAACGAGACTGCCGGTATCGTAACTGAACCACCGGTCTCGCACATGCTTCGCTCTCAGCGACTACAACTGGAGGCGTGAGCGTCGAACCCGAAGCAGAACCCCGCCGCGACGTCGAGACCCGGCCCGCCTCACCGCGCGACGAGGATCCGCGCCGCGTGCGTTCGCGCGCCCGACTTCTCGACGCCGCCACCACCCTCCTCGCGACCGGCGGTGCCGACGCCGTGACGATCGATGCGGTCACCGCCTCGGCCGGCGTCGCGCGGGCCACCCTCTACCGGCACTTCGCGAACGGAACCGAGCTGGTCGCCGCGGCCTTCGCACGGCTTCTCCCACCGGCGCCGCCGGTCCCGGAGGAAGGCGATCTCCGCAGCCGCCTCGTCGAACTGCTCGCCGCCCAGGCACGCATCATCGAGGAGGCGCCCATCCCGTTGACAGCGATGTGCTGGATGGGACTCGGGCCGGGCCTCGGCGAACTCACGAAGGAACCGGGACGCAGCGAGCGGCCCGAACTGCAGTCGCTGCGGGAGATCCTCGTCGACCGCTACCGGTCGTCGTTCGACCGCGTCCTCGCCACCCCGGAGGCCCGCCGTGAACTCGGCGACTTCGACTACGACCTGGCGCTGGTCCAGTTGCTCGGACCGATCGTCTTCAATCGTCTCGCGACGCTCGCGCCCATCGACCGACGCGCGTGCGAGCACATCGTCGACGACTTCATCGCGGCGCGCAGAGCCCGCCGGACGGATCGTTAGGACAGGCCGGTCACAGACCCATGTCCTCGTCGCCGAGACCATCCGCGCCCACGGCCGCCTTCTTCTCCTCGCGCGGACGACGCAGGACGTACAGCCGCGAATGCTGGAAGTCCCGCAGCCGCAGCGTGCGCACCGTCTGGAAGCGGAACTCCTCGCAGTCGGAGAGGGCGTCGGCGAGGTTCTCGTCGACGAGGATCGTGCCCGGCCGCGCCGCGCCGGTGAGACGGGCCGCGATGTTGACGACCGAACCGAACAGGTCGCCGAAGCGTGGCAACGCCTGACCCCACGCCAGCCCGATCCGCAGGTCCGGATAGTCCTTCTGGGACCCGAACGAATCCTGCAGTTCGAGGGCGATCCGTGCGGCGTCGACCGGACGTTCGGCCGCGAACATCACCTCGTCGCCGACGGTCTTGATCACCCAGCCGTTGTGCCGGGCGATGACGTCGGAGACCTCCGATTCGAAGTAGTCGAGCAGCTCGCTCAGCGCGGCCGCATCGATCTGCCGGGTCAGCCGCGTGTAGCCGACCATGTCGGCGAAACCGACGACCAACTCGTGGAGCTCCCCGGAATCCTGCGGGCGCGCGGCGGCCCGGGCGGTCGTGGCCACCAGGTGCCGACGCCACATGTGGCTCTGGAGGCTCACTGCGAGTTCGGTCGTGCGATCGACGATGTGGTCGATCAGCGCGCGGATCTCCTCTTCCTGCGGGGGAGTCTCCGCTTTCTCGTAGGCGGAGGCCAACTGGGTGAAGACGTGGGTGTTGAGCAGATTCAGTTGCCACTCGGTCAGCCGCGACATCGACTGTCCGATCGACCGGGCTGCGGGCACTTCGAGGCTTTCGTCGATCGCGCCGCTCGCGATGATGGCGGCCGTCGCACGCAGGGCCTCGACGTCGCCGTCGGTGAACATCACGACGTCGGGATCGGGATCGACGGTCAGACCGAGCGCCTGCCACAGCCGGCGCACCCGCGCAGGTGCGAGCCCGCACAACTCGGCCACCTCGTTCAGGGTGTAGCGAAGAGGACCACCGAGCAGCGCGTTCTCCAGCTGTGACTGGATCACGGACAGCACGTCGGTTCCTGATGCAGGTGCCGGATCGGACGGGGTCACTCCTCCATCCTTACCGTGCCCGGGGCCCATGTGCGCGGCAGGTCGTATCGAACAGGTGTACAGGCGTGTCGTACGGATGTGCGACAGTGACCGTCATCGAAGCCCTGCCGACCCTTCGGCGAACCGAGAAAGGACGTCGCATGTCGCCCCGCAGACGCGCGGACCACCTGACGGAGGAACAACTCGGAGAGCTCGGTACTGCTCTCGCCGAGGGGCGCCGCGCGACCGTCTACCTCGTCGAGGGCATTCCGAGTCTCGGCATCGACCCGGGGACGTCGGCGCGGGTGGTGTCGATCAGCGGCAGCACCGTGATGGTGCGGCCGAAGGGCGTCGACGACGAGTTGCCGTTCGAGACCGACGAACTGCGCGCCACCCGCGAGCCGGCCGGAACCAAGCGCGCCCCGGCGAAGGCCGCGCGCACATCCGGCAGTGCGAAGCCCGCTCCGGCGAAGGCGACCCCCGCGAAGGCGGCACCTGTGCAACCCGCGACCCCACGGGCTACCGCACCCAAGCCGGTCGCCGAGAAGCCCGCTACCCCGAAGCCTGCTACCCCGAAGTCCGAGAGCCCAGCGGCCGCTGCGGTTCCCCGCGCCCAGGAGAAGAAGCCCGTGACCCAGACGACCTCCGCTTCGTCCGACGCTCCCGCCTCCCGGCCGCCGGCACCGGCGAAGCCGAAGGCCCCGGCCCGCAAGGCGAAGAAGGCGCCGTCGATCACGATCACCGTCACGATCGACCCGGAGAACGAGTGGACGGTGGGGGTCGCGCACGGCACCCGCAAGGTCGGCAAGCCCGCGCCGGTCGCACCCGACGCCGTCGAACGTGCGGTGAAGGAACTCGGCGATCCCACGGCCACCGAGGCCGTCCAGTCGGTGATCGAGGAGGCGCGTCGCGCGGCCGAGGAGCGGGTCGCGCAGCTCAGCCGCGAGCTCGAGGAGGCCCGTCAAGCTCTGGAAAGCTTGGGCGCAACCCGGAAATCCGGCGGAAACCTCTAGTACGCTCAGCCCGACGGCTGCCGGACGGCGCAGCGCAGGAGGGCCTCCATGTTCAGAAAACTGGTTGTTGCAATCGCGAGCGCGGTCGCGCTGGTCGGCGCGGGTTCCGGGGTGGCCGTCGCGGCTCCTCCGGTCACCCTCGGTGGCGGTTCGGGCATCACTCTCGGAGACAACGGGCAGGACATCTTCGACTGCACGCTCACCACGATCGGCAACGACGCCGCCGGTCGCCTCGTGGGTCTCACCGCCGCGCACTGCGGCTCTCCCGGCATGACGGTGAAGGCCGAATACGACCTCGCTGCCGGCTCGGTGGGCCGCATCGTGTCGACCAACGAACGGCTCGACTACGCCGTCATCGAGTTCGACCGGGGCAAGGTCGTTCCGGTCAACCGCGTCGGCAACGTGACGATCACCGGCCTCGGTGCCCCCGCGGGCTTCCCGAACATCGCCTGCAAGGAAGGCCGCACCACGGGCAACACCTGCGGCATCGTCTGGGGCGACGTGTTCGGCTCGCAGGAGACCTGGACGCAGGTGTGCGTCATCGAAGGCGACTCGGGCGCACCGCTCGTGGTGGGCACGACGCTCGTCGCGATGGTCAACGCCTACCTGCTCGCGCCGTGCGCCGGCCCAGAGGTCGGAACGAACATCGACGTGATCATGGCCGACATCAACGGTCGGGGCGGGCCGGGCGCAGGTTTCCGTCCGATCTAGCAGCACCCCTGGAGCGGGAGGGTTCACCCGACCCTCATCCGCACACCGCACCGTTCGATGCGGAACCGACCAGCTTCGTGTACTTCGCCAGTACACCCCGGGTGTAGCGCGGCGGCAGTGGCTCCCAGCCCTGTCGCCGCGTTTCCATTTCCTTCTCGTCGACCAGCACGTCGAGCAGGCCGTTCGAGACGTCGAGACGGATCCGGTCGCCGTCGCGGACGAAGGCGATGGGGCCGCCGTCGACGGCCTCCGGGGCGACGTGCCCGACGCACAACCCGGTGGTACCACCGGAGAACCGTCCGTCGGTGAGCAGCAGGACGTCCTTGCCTAGCCCGGCGCCCTTGATGGCGCCCGTGATCGCGAGCATCTCGCGCATGCCCGGGCCGCCCTTGGGGCCCTCGTAGCGGATGACCACCACGTCGCCGGCGGTGATGGTGCCGTCCTCGAGCGCATCCATCGCTGCCCGTTCGCGTTCGAAGACCCGCGCCGTTCCCTCGAAGACCGACTCGTCGAAGCCCGCGGACTTCACCACCGCTCCGCCGGGAGCGAGGCTGCCGCGGAGGATCGTGATGCCACCGGTGGGATGGATGGGGTCGCTCAGGGCGCGCAGCACCTTGCCGTCGGGGTCCGGGGGAGCGATGCCGGAGAGGTTCTCCGCGACGGTCTTCCCGGTGACGGTGAGGCAGTCGCCGTGCAGCAGACCCGCGTCGAGCAACGCCTTCATGATGACCGGGACACCGCCGATGTGGTCGACGTCTTTCATCACGTGCCGGCCGAACGGTTTGACGTCGGCGAGGTGCGGCACCCGCGCGCCCACCCGGACGAAGTCGTCGAGGCTCAGATCCACCTGCGCCTCGTGCGCGATCGCGAGCAGGTGGAGCACAGCGTTCGTGGACCCACCGAAGGCCATGACCACCGAGATGGCGTTCTCGAACGCCTCCTTGGTGAGGATGTCGGACGCGGTGATGCCACGCTTCAACATCTCGACGACAGCCTGGCCGCTGCGCCGGGCGAAACCGTCGCGGCGACGATCCGTGGCGGGCGGCGACGCACTTCCCGGCAGCGACATGCCGAGCGCCTCGGCCGAGGCGGCCATCGTGTTCGCGGTGTACATGCCGCCGCACGCACCCTCGCCGGGGCAGATGGCACGCTCGATCGCGTCGAGGTCGGTCTCGGACATCAGGCCCCGCGCACACGCCCCGACCGCTTCGAAGGCGTCGATGATCGTCACGTCGCGTTCCGTGCCGTCGGATAGTTTCGCGATGCCCGGCAGGATCGACCCGGCGTACAGGAAGACGGCGGCGAGATCGAGGCGGGCCGCGGCCATGAGCATCCCGGGCAGGGACTTGTCGCATCCCGCGAGCAGCACGGAGCCGTCGAGTCGCTCGGCCTGCATCACCGTCTCGACGCTATCGGCGATGACCTCCCGCGACACCAGGGAGAAGTGCATGCCCTCGTGTCCCATCGAGATCCCGTCGGACACGGAGATGGTGCCGAACTCGAGCGGGTAGCCTCCTGCGGCGTGCACGCCCTCCTTCACCGAGCGCGCGAGTCGTTCGAGCGGGAGGTTGCAGGGCGTGATCTCGTTCCACGACGATGCCACGCCGATCTGCGGCTTGCCCCAGTCGTCGTCGCCCATGCCCACTGCGCGGAGCATGCCGCGCGAGGCGGCCTTCTCCATGCCGTCGGTGACGTCGCGGCTGCGGGGCTTGATGTCGGGTCGGTCCGTCATGACGTCTTCCTGGGGTCGCGGCCGGTGAGGGCGATGAGTCGGTCCTGTG
The DNA here is from genome assembly GCF_900187265.1 of Rhodococcus rhodochrous. NCBI lineage: Bacteria > Bacillati > Actinomycetota > Actinomycetes > Mycobacteriales > Nocardiaceae > Rhodococcus > Rhodococcus rhodochrous. Next base: position 4,788,897 of record NZ_LT906450.1, on the reverse strand, counting down.
GGGACGCGTCGTCGGGGACCGGGACGGGATCGGCGAACAGACCGCTCGAGGCGAGCATGTCCTTCTGCGGTTCGACATCGGCGAGCACGGCGTCGACGAGTTCGGCGTCGAGGGTCTCGTCGGCTCCGATGGCCCGGGCGAGATCCCAGGTGTGCACGGTGATGTCCGCGATCTGCTGCTTCATGTAGTCGAGGCACGGGACGGTGCCGTAGGACAGGTGGACCTCCTGAGCCGGTGACGCCATCGCCCACGCGGCGGTCGCCTGCTCGGCGAAGCGTGCCCATTCGGCGGCGAGGTCGTCCCCGATCGGTTCGAGCGCGGCCTTCGCGTCGTCGAGGGAACGGCCGGAGAGCAGCGGCTGGATCCAGCGCTGCTCGTCGACCATGTGCCACACCAGGTCGGTGACGTCCCACTCGGTGTCCGGAGTGGGTGCGTGCCAGTCGCGGATCTGCGCGACACGGTCGTCGAACTCGCGACGCGCGGTTCGTTGCAGGGAGAGCCAGTCGGTCGCCATGGATCTCAGCCTAGGGCGCGGGCTGCTCGGATCACGGCGATTTCAACTCCTGCGATCATGCGCGGGATGCGGGACGATCGGGAGTCGCACCGTGTCGTCGTCGAGGAGAAGTACATGCCTGTCCCCACCGTCCAGCTCGCGCCCGGTCTCGTCGTCAGCGCCCAGGGTTACGGCGCGATGTCCGTCGCCCCCGCCTACGGCGAGGTGAATCTCGACGAGGCACTCGCGACCCTGCACCACGCCGTGGATCTGGGCGTCACATTCATCGACACCGCCAACGTCTACGGCGACGGCACCAGCGAGAAGGTGGTCGGCAAGCTGCTCGCCGAGCGGCGGGACGAGGTCCAGCTGGCGACGAAGTTCGGTCTCGTCGGCGCGGTCGGCGGCACGGGCACCGCCAACCGTCGCATCAACGGCCGTCCCGAATACGCGAAGCAGGCCATCGACGAGTCGCTCGGGCGTCTCGGCGTCGACCACGTCGACCTGTACTACCTGCACCGTGTCGATCCCGAGGTGCCGGTGGAGGAGACGGTCGGTGCCCTCGCCGAACTCGTGCAGGCCGGCAAGGTGCGGCACATCGGACTGTCGGAGGCCACGGGCGACGAGCTGCGCCGCGCGCACGCCGTCCACCCGATCGCGGCGATCCAGTCGGAGTGGAGCATCGTCTCGCGCGACGTCGAACGGCACGTGGTGCCCACTGCCGCCGAACTCGGCATCGGCTTCGTGCCCTACTCGCCGGTGAGCCGCGGACTGCTGACCGACGCCTTCGATCCCGGCCAGGTCGCCCGGAACGACCTGCGCAAGCGTTTCCCGCGCTTCGGCGCCGATGCCCTGCCGACCAACCTCGCGGTGCGCGAGGAGGTGCGAGCGGTCGCGAAGGAGGCGGACGCGACCATCGCGCAGATCGCTTTGGCATGGCTGGATGCGAAGGGTCGCGAGTTCGGATTGCCGTCGGTGTCGATCCCCGGCACCCGTTACGCGAGTCGCGTGACGGAGAACGCCGGTGCGCTCGATGTGACGCTCACCGACGAGCAGGTCGCGCGGCTGGATCGTCTCGCCGACAAGGTCGCCGGTCCGCGTGCGGCCGACCCGACGTGGGTGTCGCTCGGCCGTGAGTAATTAGCACCGTTAACAGACCGGCGCGTATCGTCCTTGTGACATGAGGGCATGGCTGGTCTGGGGTATCGGAGTCTTCGCCTACATCGTCGCCGTCCTTCATCGGACGGCGTTCGGTGTCTCCGGACTCGCCGCCACCGAACGCTTCGAGATCTCGCCGTCGGTGCTGTCCGGCTTCGTCGTCCTGCAGCTCATCGTCTATGCGGGGATGCAGATCCCGGCCGGTGTACTGCTCGACAGGTTCGGTTCGCGGCGGATGATCGCGACCGGCGCCGTGATCCTCGCTGTCGGCCAGGCGATCCTCGCCGTCACCGAGTCGCTGCCGGTCGCGTATCTGGCTCGTGTGCTGGTCGGTGTGGGTGACGCCCTGACGTTCATCTCGGTGCTGCGGCTCGTGCCGGTGTGGTTCGCTCCGCGTCGGGTTCCTGTGGTCTCGCAGTTGACGGGCATCTTCGGTCAGCTCGGCCAGGTGCTGTCGGCGGTGCCGTTCGTCCTGCTGCTCACCGGCACCGGATGGACGGCCGCCTACGGCAGCGCTGCGGCGCTCGGCCTGTTCGCGTGCGTCCTCGTGTTCGCGATCGTGCGCGACACCCCGCCCGGTGAGGCGCGGGAGGTCACCGCGTCGGGGCTGCGCGAGGTGATCGGCGGACTCGGCACGGTGTGGCGGCGCCCCGGCACCAAGCTCGGCTTCTTCACCCACATGGGCACGCAATTCTCGGTGACGACCTTCGCGCTCATGTGGGGCGTGCCGTATCTGGTCTCCGCGCAGGGTCTGTCACCCGCGGCGGCCGGTTCGATGCTGACCGTCTCGGTGGTCACGGCCATCTCGGCCGGACCGATCCTCGGCGTGCTGTCGGGACGCTTTCCGACCAGACGCTCGTGGCTCGTGCTCGTGATCATCCTCGCCAGCGCCGTGACGTGGTCGGCGGTGCTCGCCCTGCCCGGGCCCGCACCGCTGTGGCTGCTCGTGGTGCTGGTCGTCGTCATCTCGGTGGGCGGCCCGGGATCGATGATCGGCTTCGACTACGCCCGCACCTTCAATCCCGGGACCGCGCTGGGCACGGCCAACGGCATCGTCAACATCGGTGGCTTCCTCGCGACGCTGCTGGTCGTGCAGACGATGGGCATCGTGCTCGACCGGCTCGGCGGTTACACCTTCGAGGCCTTCCGCGTCGCGTGGTTCGCGCAGTACCCGATCTGGGGGATCGCGCTCGTCGGTGTGCTCGTGACCCGAGGACGCGCCCGCCGCGAGGCCGGCATCGAAGCGCGTTCGTTGCGGGCCGTCGTCGTCGACCGACTCGGTCGCGGCAAGCGTGAGTCCCGCTGAGTCCCGAAGTGCTATTTAACGATCGCTAGAAGTCCTATCATCGGGCGCTGAACGACCGACAGCGAACCGAGGAGACGACGTGACAGAGACCGGTACCGAAAACGATGTGTTGCTCGAGCGCCACGGCTCCGTCGCGGTCATCCGGCTGAACCGTCCCGCTCGCCTCAACGCGTTCACCGACGACATGGGTGAACGGCTCATCTCCCTCTTCGACGAGACCGATGCCGACGACGACGTGCGGGCGGTCGTGCTCACCGGCACCGGCCGCGGGTTCTGCGCGGGCGCCGACCTCGCGGCCGGTGGCGACACCTTCGTCCTCGGCGAGGACCCCGAAACCGGTGGAACTCCGCCCGACCTCGGTGGTCGCGTCACGCTGCGCATCTACCGGTCGCTCAAGCCGGTGATCGCCGCCATCAACGGCCCGGCTGCGGGCGTGGGCGTCACCATGACCCTCCCGGCGGACATCCGCATCGCCGCCGACACCGCCAAGTTCGGGTTCGTCTTCACCCGCCGCGGCCTGGTCCCGGAGGCCTGCTCCACCTGGTTCCTGCCCCGCGCCGTCGGCATCTCGACCGCCGTCGAATGGACCGTCGGTGGTCGCATGGTGCCGGTCGCGGAAGCGCACGAACGTGGTCTCGTCCGCGAGGTCGTGCCCGCCGACAGGGTGCTGGAGCGTGCCCTCGAGATCGCGGAGGACCTCGTCGCCGGCACCGCGCCCGTCTCCGTCGCGTTGACCCGGCAGTTGATGTGGCGGATGCTCGGTGCGCCCGACCCGGAAGTCGCGCATCGGGCCGAGTCGATCGGTATCCACGTCCGGGGCACCTCCGGCGACGTCCGTGAGGGCGTGGAGTCGTTCCTCGAGAAGCGCGACCCGAAGTTCCCCGATCGGATCTCGGACGGTCTGCCCGACCTGTTCGAGTGAGGTATCCGGCATAACTGCAGGTCGAGGAGGTGGGAACCGCCCGTCGTCGTCGGACTGGCAGACTCGATCCCGGAAGCAGTCGAGGAGGAATCGAGTGAAGACGACGGTGGGCGAACCCGAACCGGGACTACCGACACCGGACGACGTGCAGGCACCGCTGGTCGCAGTGGAGCATCTCGCGCAGGATCTGCGACGCGCACTCATGGTGTACAAGTTCGGCATCGACGAGATGATGACGAAGATCAACATCCTGCGCGAGGAGTTCACCTACGCCCGCGAATACAACCCGATCGAGCACGTGAAGTCGCGGTTGAAGAGTCCCGAGTCGATCCTCGCCAAGGCGGAACGGAAGGGTGCGCCCGCCTCGCTCGACGGCATCCGCGAGGCCGTCCGCGACATCGCCGGTATCCGCATCACGTGCAGTTTCACGTCGGACGTCTACCGGATCATCGACATGATCACGAGCCAGCTCGACGTGACGGTCGTCGAGATCGAGGACTACATCGCGCGCCCGAAGCCCAACGGGTACAGCAGCGTGCACGTCATCGTCCAGATCCCGGTGTACATGTCCGACCGGGTCGAGCGCGTCTACGTCGAACTGCAGATCCGCACCGTCGCCATGGACTTCTGGGCGAGTCTGGAACACAAGATCTACTACAAGCACGACCGCGAGGTCCCGGACGAACTGCGCGAGGAACTCCGCCTCGCCGCGGAGACGGCGCGCGATCTGGACCTGCGGATGGAAGCACTGCACCGCCGCGTCCACGGCCCGAACAACGGAAACTGACCGAGGTACGCAACATGGGGTGAAGGCTCGCAACGTGGTCGGTCACTGTCGGCGTTGCGGACCCACCACCGGTGTTGCGTACCCATCACCATTCCCACTGTTGACGCGGAATCTTCCGTGCGATGCGTAGGCGTTCCCGCACCGGAAGGGGACGAAGGAGTTCTGGGCCCTCGGGTGTCGTGACGAGATGGCAATCGTCGGGACACCGATGGAGGCGGTCGACGAGCCCGACCAGCGCGTTGGGCTCGCTGACGAGAACGTACGCCATCACGGTGAAGGCACCCGGCTGGTCGTGAGGCACGCGCGGACGTGTCACGCTGAATCCCGGAACACGGAACCTGATGAGCGGATGGTGTATCTCCGCACCACGAGACGTCACAGTGTAGACGTCGGGCACGATCTGCTCGATGTCCTCCCACCGGACGAATACATCCGACACTGCGCGACGGTAGAGCCAACTCGTGCGACGCTGAATGCCGTCTGTATAGAGGTACAGACCTCCACGTGGTCGCAACAGAAACGGAAGGGCACCGGCGAGGACCACGGCCAAGGTCGTCCACATCCAGAAAGACCCGTCCGGAGGGTGAGAATCGGAAGGCCCGTTCATCCCTCGTCGCTCGTCGGCTGAACGGATGCCGATCGCCACTATTGCAGTGACGAAGGACAGCCAGAAGGCCGCGTGCGCGTAAAGCAACCGTTGATAGGGAATTTCGATTCCAGGTCCATGGGTGTCGTCGTGACAGTGCCGGATCCCGGGGTGCAATCCGATCCGCTGGAATCCTGCCATGTGGAACATGTGTGCTGCGGGCAGTATGACCACTGCGGCGATGAACAAGGAGTCGATCATCGAGGTCGAATGATCGTCACCGGCACCCCAGGCCAGCACCGTGACGGCGAGCCAGACCGGAATGGTTCCGAGGGCGAACAAGAACGGCCGGAAGCGTTGCGGCCATACAGGATCGAATTGGTGCTGTACAGAAGAGTCTCCGGCAGGGTCACTCACGTGGCCTTCCCTCCTGCCGCACGATCAGACTTTCGTGGATTGTGTGAATGTGAACGTCGAGCGACCCGAGACTGTCGGAGCGTGCGGTTGCCGTCAGTTGCGTCAGGTAGCGGTCGTACTCGTGGTCGATCACGAGGTATCGCGTCACGGCGGTGTACTCGACGTCGTCCACTCGATAGGAGCCTTGGATGATCACCGATCGGTGCCCGCGGAAATCGGATGTGTCGAGGAGCGTCTCCCTCCACGCGGGCAGTTCGCGAGCTTCACGCGCCGCGACCTCCAGTAGTTCGTCCGTCGGCCGCCATTTCGACAGTGCGCCGTGGAGGAGGACGGCGTTGGGCACCCAATCGTCCGCGACGTGCTCGGGAGCCACGAGAACCGTATGTGCATGCGGAAAGACATCGCGAGGGAGAACTATCCAACCCTCCGGCGCCTGGAGTTCCGGTTGCGGGTGCCGCGGATCGTCCGGGCTGCAGGGGTTCAGTTCGACTTCGTGTGCTGCGAGGTAGTCGGAGAGCGTCGTCTGAAGCGAAGCGTTCATCGAGACGCCTCCTGGTGGCGTGCCATCCGGAATCGCTCTCGTAATGGCGGTGGTCTGAGAAGTTCGGCCGCGTCTTCCCGAGCGAGGAGCGTGCGGTCGTGCGGCCGTTCGCTCATTCGTCGTATCAGGCTCAGTAGGGTGTTGGGTTCTGCGATGAGCCAGGTGCAGACGATGGCGAGAGTGTGTTCTTCGTCGTGGGGGATGCGCGCTTCGGGCGGAATCTGCCCGGTCGTGTGGATGTGGATCATCGGAGTGCGGACGTCGCCGGATCCGGAACGGGTCACGATATCCGTTCCGATGATGCCTTCGATAGCGTCCCAACGCACGAACTGCACGGTGGCATTGTTTCGTCGGAGCTTGCGAGAGCGCACGACTCTTTCGATTCCTTGCGGGTACAACCCCACTGTTGTTGGGAGCCGGAACCATGCGAACACTGCCGATGCGATCAGGGCGACGACCCCACCCACGAACATGAAGATTGCAGTGGCGTGAGGGTCGCGACCGTAAGGCAACTCGGATTTGTCGGTGATGTAGATGTTCAGCGCCGCTACGGCCAGGCATCCGAGCCCGACCACGACGAGCAGGACCATGAAAATAGTTAGAGGCGTAAATCCTCCGGGAACAACGATTCCCGTGCCATGTTCCGGATGCCTGTAACTTCTGATGCGTGGGGAATACAGGATATGTCGAATCCCTCCGAGTCTGACACACATCACGCCCATGAGCAGCATTGCTGCTCCGTACAACAGCGAACCGATCGTGGATACCAACTCCTCGTGGAGGATACTCACAGAACTGTCAACCAGACTCCACGTAGCGAAGACCAGAACACATACCCCCGCTATGCACCATCCGATTCGAAGACGTTGCGGCCAACAGGGCGCGTCGGAGGAACTATCGGCGCGAACGTGATTCCGGTCTTCCGGCGTGCCTTCGGTCGTCACCACAACTCCTGGATCCTCTTGGATGTGTACCACGTGGCAAAGCCCCCGAACACAAGCCCGACAGCGAAGCCGGCGGCGGTGCCGACCCCTGGAACGACCGAGCCGGTCGCAGCGCCGATAGCCGCGGTAGTTCCCTTCGACGCCAGGAATGCACCGACCATGCCGACAACGGTTCCGGCGCTCTCGGACACCACCGCCTCGGTGGGATCCATGCCTCCCTTGATGTCGTTGACGATCGCAGGAACGGTGCCTACTGCAGCGGCAGCCGGGTTCATTCCACGCGCGATGTTGCGTGCGACATCGTCGCCCGAGGCCACGGCCGCGTCGGTCAGGAGTTCCTTGGTAGCTCCGGACATTGCGCCGATGGTCGACGCTGCGATGGTCGATGCCCAGTCAGGCCACCAGGAGAACTCGCCGTTCTCGTTCTGCACGACCTTCCCCGGCGCCGCGGCATCCCGGGCTGCTTCGAGTACCGCAACGGCGGCGGTGATGCGATCGGCAGTTTCCGTCGCGGCTCGCGACGCCTGTTCGAGAGCGCCGGTGACGGCGTGGGTCAGTTCCGTTGCTTCGTGTTCGAGACGTGCACGGGCCTCTGCGACGGCTTCGGCCGGCAGTATCGCCGAGAGGATCTGGATCTGGTCGGAGGGGTCGACGGTGCCGTCGTCGTGCACGGTGAACCCGGACTGTTCGGCGCCGCCCACGACCGACAGGAGGTGCAGGCGGGTGCCTTCGACGAGCCACGCGCCGGTGCGGTACGCCTCCGCGACCTGCAGGAGGGCTTCGGCGATGGCGCTGCCCAATGAGCGTTCGCGGACCACTCGCGCGGCGGCGGCACGCGCGGCGTCGCCGGACCATCGCTCGGCGAGCACATCCTGCTCGGTGAGCAGACCTTTCATGCGGTCGTCGAGTGTGTCGACGAGCACGTCGAGGTGGTCGGCGGTGATTCGCAGCGCGTCGGGATTCCAGGACCGGATGGCGGCGACTCCCGGTCTCATCCGTGCTGATCCATCGCCGAGAGTGCAGCCACGAAGTCCGTCTCTGCGACGACGTAGTCGTTCGCGGCGCCGTCGGTGATGTCGACGATCTCGCGCAGGCGACTGCACACGTTGCCGAGTGCTTGATCGGTGGCGGTGAAGGCTCGTGCGCAGACGGCCGCGAATTCTGTTCCGGGAAGTGCTGATTGCGACACGGCATACGGTTCGCCGACGTCCCAGTCGTTCATCGCGTCGGCGGTGTCCGCAACGAAGGTTGCGAATGTGCGCAGCGCTTCAGGATCTACGTGCAATGTCACCACTGCCCCCCGACAGAATCCCCCGATACGTCCGGGTCGGGACGATAGCAGACGGCGCCCTCACGGAGCCGGAGCGGACCGTCGGGCGACTTCGAGCGGGGCATCGGTCGTACGCGAGGTACGCAACACGTAGTGAAGGTTCGCAACGCCGGCAGTTGCTGGCCGTGTTGCGAACCCGGAACTGTTGTTGCGTACCTCCCGGTTGTGTGCGCGCTGGCGTGACGAGGTGCGTGCTGCGCGAAATCGTCTACCCTCCGACTGAATTCTCCGATACGCCGCGCGTGACGGTAGCAGAGATCGGTCGGGGTGCCGTGGAAGGAGCCGAGATGTCCTACGTCCGTCTCAGGGGAGAACTGCTGTGCCACAGCGAGGCCGAGCGTGAGATCATGCTCGGCCATCTGCAGTGTCATATTGACCTGACGCGCGCCGAACCCGGTTGTGTCTCGTTCGAAGTCCTGCCGACCGACGACCCTATGGTGTGGCGCGTCGAGGAAACCTTCGTCGACGTCACCGCGTTCGAGATGCATCGAACGCGGGTGGCCCGCAGTGAGTGGGGACGGCTGACCGTCGGTATCGGGCGCCGGTACGAGATCGAGGGTGCGGATACACAGACGCCCCCGCCGTTCCGAGAAGGAACGGCAGGGGTGTCCGAGTGAGGCCTACTTGTAGTCGTCTGAATCGAAGCGTTCATCGAGACGCCTCCTGGTGGCGTGCCATCCGGAATCGTTCTCGCAAAGTCGGTCCCAGAAGGTCGGTTGTGTCCGGCTGTCACTACAACTCCCTGAATCATTTTGAATGTGTACGGCGTGGCGGCGCTGTCTCTGGGGTGACGAACCGGTCGTCACTTGCTGCGGCAGGGGATCGAGGTACGCAACATGCAGTGAGGGTTCGCAACGCCGTCAGTTACTGGCCGCGTTGCGAACCCGATGTTGCTGTTGCGTACCTACCGGCTGTTCCCGTGCTGACGCGACGGCTTGCGTGCTGCGCGGAATCGTTCCCGCAGCGGCGGAGGGCACAAGAGTTCGACTGCATCGGATTTCGTGAGGAGTTCGCGATCGCACGGATTCTCTACCAGACGTTCCAAAAGCGCGAACAGAGTGTTGGGCTCCACAGCGAGCTGGTGGGCCATGACCGCCACTCGACACTCCGAATCATGTCGAGTCCGAGCTTCTGGTGGAATCGGTTCGTTCGTATGAAGATCGATTACCGGGTGGACCGTAGTTCCACCACCGACTCCGAGGCTACCTACCCCAATCCGGGCAATACCTTCCCAGGACAGGGAGATGTCGAATACCTGTTTTTTGAAGAAGACTCGACGACGTACGTAGCGGCGTACACCTCGTGGGCTGATGTACAGGGTCGTCTCGAAACGGATGGAGACGATCAGGACCGCGATCAGGCCCATGCCGGCGGCGCATACCGCTATGAAGAGGGCACTCTCACTGTTGTCTCGGTTGATCGGCAACAGTGCTTCGCCGAGGCCGCTGTGCCATGTGAATGCTGCTGCGGAACCATAGGCGGCCAACCCCAGCATGACTGCGACTGTTGTCCACACTTCGGTTCTTCGTGTTGGGATGCTGATACCCGGACCGCGGTCGCGATCGTGACGAAATCTGATGTCCCGGTGCGGTCGAAGGTCCCGAAGACCCGCACGCCGAAACGAGGATCGGGCGATGACGAACAGCGCAATCGAGCCGCCTGCCGCACCGAGTGTGACTTGGAAGTCGTTCGTTCGGATCGTGTCCTGGACGAATGCGAAGCTCACGCAAGCTGCGATAAGCAGCGCAATCGACAGAACTAGTGCCGCATCACGCAACGTTTGCCCTGTCGACGATCTCCCGTAGCTGTTGATCCTCGGCGTGCTTGTTGCGCCAGATGATGTAGCGACGGATCATCGACGCTTGCTCCCGGTGACTGCCGTGGTCGGTGCCATCGAGCGCGAAGTACCGCAGCGCGGTGAACTGCGCCTCGATCCGGTTGAGCCACGAACTGTTCGTCGGGGTGTACGCGATCTCGACGTTGTTCGCCTCTGCCCACAGACCGACCCGTTGGCACTTCCTCGTGGTCAGGTGCGGCGAGAAGTTGTCGCACACGATCGCGATACGAACCTCCGCCGGGTAAAGAGTGCGCAGGTAACGGCAGAACTCGAGGAACGTGGAGCGGTTCTTCGTCGTCTTGACGTGCCCGTACAGCTTGTCCTTGCCCAGGTCGTACGCGGCGAACAGATGCCGCACCCCGTTCGGACGGGTGTAGGTCGCCCGCCGCCGGCGCCGCGGCTCCCGGTCCGGGTCCTTGTGCCTGCCGCCACGCTGCGCCCACTGCCGGCCCGGATGCGGCTGCAGATTCAAGGGACCGAACTCGTCGAGACAGAAGATCGCCTGTGGCTCATCGGGATCGGACACGACATCGCCATCGGCGATGGCATACAGGTGTTCGACCCGAGCCTTCTTCACCGCGTAATCGGGGTCCCGAGATCTCTTCCAGGTCTTCACTTTTTGAAAGGAGACACCCTCCTCGCGGAGCAGCACGCGCAGACCCTCGTGGCTGATGTCGTCGACCACCCCCTCGGCGACCAGGAACTCGGCGAGTTTGGTCAGACTCCAGGTCGAGAACGGCAGATCGTGCTCGGCGGGGGCGGACTTGGCGATCTTCTTGATCTCCCGGCGCTCCGGCAGGGTGAACTTTTTCGGCCGGCCGCCGGCGTACTTCGGGTACAGCGAGTCGAATCCGTCGGCGTTGAAGTTGTGGATGACATCACGGACCCGGTCGGCGCTGGTGAAGCTGACCTCGGCGATCTTCGGTACCGGCATGCCCTGGGCCGAGAGCAGGACCATCTGGGCGCGCCGCCAGGTCACCACCGATCCGGTGCCGCGGCGGATGATCCGTACCAGCCGTCTGCCTTCGTCGTCACCGATCTCTCGCACGCGTACTCGTTCTGCCACTCGACCAGGCTGACCGATCCCGTGGCCGACACGCCGCAACCGGTCGGCGTGTCGGCCAGAACGGGCAAAGGTTCACGGGTGCGGCACTAGTGGCACTATCCTGAGCGGTTGTGGCCAGGGCGCTTCGGATGGCGTCGATCGGATGTTGTCGACAAGTTCGTCAGGTGTCCGAACTTTTTTCCTCGCTTCAACAAGCACCTCGCTCGTACGTGAGGGGTGAGATCATTTCCACACCTACTGGCCAAGACCTGAAACCGCGAAATGACCTGGGACTCCGGCCGGTGGATTCTCTGACGCGTCCGCGCGCAACCTACGTGTTTCCTCACCGCGTCGTGTGAGCAATTCTGGCTTCACGAAGCCGTTTTCGAAGCGGGGGAGGGCGGAGCAGTTCGACTGCCCCCCTTTGTCCTACATAGCTCCGCTGATCCGGATTCGTCCGTAGGTGTTCGAGAAGCGCGAAAAGTGTGTTCGGCTCCGCCACCAGTTGATGCGCTGTAATGCTTACGGGGTGGGTCGAATCATGCCCGGTGCTCGAAGTGTCGGCTCCAGTTGCGCTGTAAAGGTGGATGATCGGCCGACCCGCGGATCCTGTACGTGGTGGTAGTTCCCTGGGTTCTATGCGACCGATATCGTCCCAGGGTAGGAAAGTCGAATCATCTCGTACAGAGAGGAATGATCGTCGCCTCCGAAGTCGCTCCACCCCGGACGGAAAGATCCTTAATTCGGTTGTTGCGCGGAAGGCGAAGACAAAGAGCGCAAGAGCGGTCATGACGATTGCACCGGCGAGTAGAAGCACGGCACCGGGGAGTGTGTCGCGACCGGAAGGCATCAGGGACTCGCCGAATCCCAGGAACCATCCAAGTGAAGCGGAAGCACCATATGCGGCGGTGCCGAAAAGGATTCCCGAGAGGATCCGGGTGTTCGATTTTCGAACCGGGATCGCCAAGCCGCGTCCTCGCACGGGATCCTCATGAACCGTAATCGACCGGGATAACCCGAGATATCGGATTCCGGCATCACGGATGCCGATGATGAAGAGCGAAATTGCTAGTGCTGTTCCACCTGCGAAGCCGACGAAGTAGGTAGCGTCCCCACGCTCGGCGCCCTGGAAAGACGAGTATGCGAGAAGGATTGCAAGACTGAACATGGCGACGGAGAAAACGGCATCTGTGCAGCGAAGGCACTGAGGCCATGCCTGGTTGTCGTCCGGAAGGCCGACGGGCATCGTCGGGTGCTGGTGTTGCATAAGTCTGGCCCTGTTCCTTTCAACGCGGTGGACGACTCGAATCAATGCAGTGCTGCTTGTAGAACCTTGGAGGTCAACCAGGAAATGGAAGCGCCGGCCACCGCGCCCGCCACCAGTCCGACTGCGGTTCCGATCCCCGGCGCGACAAGGGATCCAACAAAAGCTCCGGCCTTCAGGCCGCCCCAGTAGCCGAGCGCAGCGCCGGCGCCTTCTGTTACGACTGCCTCGGCAGGATGCATCCCTCCTTCGATGTCGTTGACTATCGCTGGGACCACTCCGAGTGCCGCCCCAGCCGGCCCGAGCTTTTGCGCGACTCCACGGGCGAGGTCGTCACCGGACGCTGTTGCTGCCGCTGTAAGACCCTCTTTCGTTCCGTCGGCCATCACGCCGATGGTGGAGGCTGCCGTCGTAGCTGCCCAGTCAGGCCACCAGGAGAACTCGCCGTTCTCGTTCTGCACGACCTTCCCCGGCGCCGCGGCATCCCGGGCTGCTTCGAGTACCGCAACGGCGGCGGTGATGCGATCGGCAGTTTCCGTCGCGGCTCGCGACGCCTGTTCGAGAGCGCCGGTGACGGCGTGGGTCAGTTCCGTTGCTTCGTGTTCGAGACGTGCACGGGCCTCTGCGACGGCTTCGGCCGGCAGCATCGCCGAGAGGATCTGGATCTGGTCGGAGGGGTCGACGGTGCCGTCGTCGTGCACGGTGAACCCGGACTGTTCGGCGCCGCCCACGACCGACAGGAGGTGCAGGCGGGTGCCTTCGACGAGCCACGCGCCGGTGCGGTACGCCTCCGCGACCTGCAGGAGGGCTTCGGCGATGGCGCTGCCCAATGAGCGTTCGCGGACCACTCGCGCGGCGGCGGCACGCGCGGCGTCGCCGGACCATCGCTCGGCGAGCACATCCTGCTCGGTGAGCAGACCTTTCATGCGGTCGTCGAGTGTGTCGACGAGCACGTCGAGGTGGTCGGCGGTGATTCGCAGCGCGTCGGGATTCCAGGACCGGATGGCGGCGACTCCCGGTCTCATCCGTGCTGATCCATCGCCGAGAGTGCAGCCACGAAGTCCGTCTCTGCGACGACGTAGTCGTTCGCGGCGCCGTCGGTGATGTCGACGATCTCGCGCAGGCGACTGCACACGTTGCCGAGTGCTTGATCGGTGGCGGTGAAGGCTCGTGCGCAGACGGCCGCGAATTCTGTTCCGGGAAGTGCTGATTGCGACACGGCATACGGTTCGCCGACGTCCCAGTCGTTCATCGCGTCGGCGGTGTCCGCAACGAAGGTTGCGAATGTGCGCAGCGCTTCAGGATCTACGTGCAATGTCACCACTGCCCCCCGACAGAATCCCCCGATACGTCCGGGTCGGGACGATAGCAGAAGGCGACAGACATCGGTCGTACGCGAGGTACGCAACACGTGATGAAGGTTCGCAACGCCGGCAGTTACCGGCAGTGTTGCGAACCCGGAACTGTTGTTGCGTACCTCCCGGCTGTTCCGGATACGCAGACGCCCCTGCCGTTCCGAGAAGGAACGGCAGGGGCGTCCGAGTGAGGCCTACTTGTAGCTGTAGAAGCCCTCGCCGGTCTTGCGACCCAGGCGACCCGCGTCGACCATGCGACGCAGCAGTGCCGGGGGTGCGTAGTGCGGCTCGGCGAACTCGTCGTACAGCGACTGCGCGGCGTTGAGGGTGATGTCGAGGCCGACGGTGTCGATGAGGGTCAGCGGACCCATCGGGTAGCCGCAGCCACCCTTCATCGCGGCGTCGATGTCTTCCTTCGTCGCGTATCCCGACTCGAGCATGCGCACTGCCGAGCACAGGTACGGGATGAGCAGGGCGTTGACGATGAAGCCTGCACGGTCGCCCGCGCGCACGGCCGTCTTGCCGAGGGTGTTCTTCGCGTAGTCGAACACCGTGTCGGCGGTGGCCTCGTCGGTGGTGAGCGCCGAGATGATCTCGACGAGCGGCATCACCGGCACCGGGTTGAAGAAGTGCACGCCCACGACCTTGCCGGGCCGCTGCGTCGCCTGCGCCATTTTGATGACGGGGATCGACGACGTGTTGGTGGCGAGGATGCCCTCGGGCTTCACGATCTTGTCGAGCTCGGAGAAGATCTCCACCTTGAGCGACTCGATCTCGGGTGCGGCCTCGACGACGAGGTCGCGGTCGGCGAACTCGTTCAGGTCGAGCGTGACGCGGATCCGTCCGAGGACCGCGTCGGCGTCCTCCTGCGTGATCTTGCCGGACTTGACGCCACGTCCGATCGACTTCTTCAGACGCTCGCGCGCCGCGGCGGCGAACTCCTCGGTGGTCTCCTTGACGAGGACGTCGCTACCGGCCTTGGCGCACACCTCGGCGATACCGGCACCCATGGTGCCGCCGCCGATCACGCCTACCTTTTCCACTGCCACTGCCACTGCGGTAACTCCTGATCGCTTCGATGTTCCGGGGGTAACCTACGCGACCGGTGTCAGCGCAGCAGAGCGCGCGACATGACGACGCGCTGGATCTGGTTGGTGCCCTCGTAGATCTGGGTGATCTTGGCGTCGCGCATCATGCGCTCGACCGGGAAGTCGGTGGTGTAGCCGGCGCCACCGAACAGCTGCACGGCGTCGGTGGTGACCTCCATCGCGACGTCCGACGCGAAGCACTTGGCGGCGGCCGAGATGAAGCCGAGGTTGGGCTCGCCGCGCTCGGCGCGGGCAGCGGAGGTGTAGACCATCAGGCGTGCGGCCTCGACCTTCATCGCCATGTCGGCGAGCATGAACTGCACACCCTGGTTGTCGGAGATCGGGCGGCCGAACTGCTTGCGGTCCTTGACGTAGGCGGTCGCCGCGTCGAGGGCGCCCTGGGCGAGGCCGACGGCCTGCGCACCGATGGTGGGGCGGGTGTGGTCGAGGGTCGCGAGAGCGGTCTTGAAGCCGGTGCCCGGCTCGCCGACGATGCGGTCGCCGGGGATGCGGCAGTTCTCGAAGTACAGCTCGGCGGTGGGGGAGCCCTTGATGCCGAGCTTCTTCTCCTTCGGTCCGACGACGAAGCCCTCGTCGTCCTTGTGGACCATGAAGGAGGAGATGCCGTTGGCGCCCTTCTCGGGGTCGGTGACGGCCATGACGGTGTACCAGGTGGACTTACCACCGTTGGTGATCCAGCACTTGGAGCCGTTGAGGATCCAGTCGTCGCCGTCGGCCTTGGCGCGGGTGCGCATGGAGGCGGCGTCGGAGCCGGCCTCGCGCTCGGACAGCGCGTAGGAGGCCATCGCGCCGTTGACGATGTCGGGGAGGACCTTGGCCTTGAGTTCGTCGGAGCCGCGGAGGATCAGGCCCATGGTACCGAGCTTGTTGACGGCGGGGATCAGCGAGGAGGAGCCACATACTCGGGCGACCTCTTCGATGACGATGCAGGCGGCGATCGAGTCGGCGCCCTGGCCTTCGAACTGCTCGGGCACGTGGATAGCGTTGAAGCCCGACTTGTTGAGGGCGTCGAGGGCCTCCTGCGGGAAGCGGGAGTTCTCGTCGACGTCCTTGGCGTAGGGCGCGATTTCCTTCTCGGCGAGCGCGCGGATGGCCTCGCGCAGAGCGTCGTGCTCCTCGGAGAGCTTGAACAGGTCGAAGTCGGGATTGAGGGCCATGACGGCGGACTCCTAACGGCACGCGGTGCCAGATTTGCGAGCGTAGCTCCCTCGAGGATAGCGAGGCGAGGGTTCGCGACGTGACGGAATGAGTCGATTGTAACCACGGCACTCAGTGCCAGGTCAACGGTGCTGACGTGCACCTTCGAGCTGGAGCCGAACCTGCTCGGCGATCTCGGCCGGTGTCAGGTGGGCCGGATAGGTCACCACCGCGACCGCAGGCGGGGCCGGTGCGGCCTTCCCGTTCGTCGCGCCTTCGGGCACCGGAACCACCCCGTACGTGCGGCGGAGCTCGAGCAGCTCCTGTTCGAGGCGTTCGGCGGTGGCGGTCTCGTCGCCGCGGATCATCGCGCGCAGCACGAAGTTGTGGGTGGCGGTCATCGCCGCCGCGAAGCTGACGGTGCGCACCGGCTTCTCCGTCGGGACGGCGGCGCGCAGGAAGTCGGTGAACAACCGCTCGTAGCGGTAGGTGGTGACGAGTTCGCGCTCCCGCAGTGCGGGCACCCGCTGCACCACCCGATACCGCCACACCGCCAGCTCGCGCCGGTCACGGAAGTGCCCGAAGACGAGCTTGGCCCCCTCGCAGGCCGCCGCCCACGGATCGTCGAAATCCTGCGAGAGGTATTCGGCGACCTGCTCGAGCAGGGATTCGTGATCGGCGAAGATCACGTCCTCCTTCGACCGGAACTGCCGGAAGAAGGTCCGCCGCGACACCCCGGCGGCCGCGGCGATCTGCTCGACGGTGGTCGACTCGTAGCCGAACTCGGAGAACAGGCGGATCGCCTGCGTGACGACATGCACCCGGAACTGGGCGGGATCGGGGCCCGTCGAATCGAGGCGACGGGTGCTGTTACCGGTACCGGATGTCATGGCGTCGAGTATCCAATGCAGTCGTGAGGGGTCGGCTCACCCCTCGGCGGCTTCGGCCGATCGCAGCTCGAACTTCAGGATCTTGCCGGTCGAGGTGCGGGGCAGCTCCAGCGGGAAGACGATGTCGCGCGGCACCTTGTACCCGGCGAGCAGCGTGCGCGTGTAGTCGATGATCTCCTCGGCCGTGACCGATTCGCCCTTCTTCAGGATCACGAACGCCTTGGGACGCTCACCCCACTTCTCGTCCGGAACGCCGACGACCGCGACGTCGAGCACCGCCGGGTGGCTGACGATCGCCTGCTCGACCTCCACGGTCGAGATGTTCTCGCCGCCGGAGATGATGATGTCCTTCGCGCGGTCCTTGAGCTGGATGTATCCGTCCGGGTACATCACGCCGAGGTCGCCGGTGTGGAACCAGCCGCCGCGGAACGCCTCCTCGGTCGCGTCCGGGTCCTTGTAGTAGCCGAGCATGACGTTGTTGCCGCGCAGCACGATCTCGCCCATGGTCTCGCCGTCGGCGGGCACGTCGTTCATGTCCTCGTCGACGACCCGCGCGGTCTCGGCCTGCAGCATGCCCACGCCCTGGCGGGAGAGCAGCGCGGCGCGTTCGTCGGCCGGCTTGTCGTCCCAGCTGTCCTGGTACTCGCAGATGGTGTACGGGCCGTACACCTCGGTCAGGCCGTAGACGTGGACGACCGTGATGCCGATCTGCTCGAGCTGGGCGATCACCGTCGGTGACGGCGGCGCACCGGCCGTGGTGATCCGCAGTGGACGGTCGAGGGGATGGGCCTGCTCGGCGTTCGCGATGGTCGAGCACACCGCGGGCGCACCGCACAGGTTGGTGACTCCGAGGTTGTCGATGGCATCCCAGATCGCGTCGGCCCGCACCGCCCGCAGGCAGATGTGGGTGCCCGCCGCAGCGGTCACCGCCCACGGCGTGCACCAGCCGTTGCAGTGGAACATCGGCAGCGTCCACAGATACTTGCTCTGCCCGTCGAAGCTGTTGTGGAAGGTCTCGCCCAGCGAGTTCAGGTACGCGCCCCGGTGGGTGTACATCACGCCCTTGGGCTTGCCGGTGGTGCCGGACGTGTAGTTGAGGGTGATGACGCCGAGTTCGTCGTCGACGCTCCACGGCAGCGGCGTCGAATCGAGCGAGTCGGCCTGCGCGAGGAACTCGTCGTACCGGGCGGTGGCCACCCCGGCGGGGACGTCGGGAGCCGGCACGGTGGAGTCGGGGACCTCGATGATCTCGACGACGCCGGGAACGTTGTCGCGGACGTTCGCGACCGATCCGAGCAGTTCGGAGTCGACGAACAGCAGCTTCGTCTCGGAGTGGTCGAGGATGTACTCGAGTTCCGGCCCGGCCAGTCGCGAGTTCAGCGCGACGAGCACACCGCCCGCGAGCGGAACCGCGAAATGCGCAATGAGCATCTCGGGCACGTTCGGGGTCAGGTACGCGATCTTGTCGCCCGGCTGAATACGGCTGCGCAGCACGCGCGCGAGCCGCTGCGTCTCGTCGGCGAACTCGGCGTAGGTGTACGTGCGGTCGCCGTGGATGATCGCGGTGCGATCCGGGAACACCGCCGCGGACCGTTCGAGGAAGCGCAGCGGGCTCATCTGGCTGTAGTTCGCGGCTCCGGTCGAGCCGGGACGGACGGGGGCGATGGACACGGATACCTCCGGGGGTGGCCTACTCGGATTCCGGCGTCTTCTGTGATCGTCGCAACACCGGACGATGTGCAGGTTACGAATCGTGGAACTGGCCCCTCTACCCTCGAAAGTGGGTGTTCGGAGGGAAGAGCAGGAGCAATCGATGGATGTCGCTGTGCCGGGTGTGCTGCGTCCCGACGATCTCGACACCCTCCGCGCCACGCTGCGCGACCTCAAGGCGACGACGGAACTGCCGGTGCTCTTCGGTGGCGCGGTGCAGGGCTCGGACGTCGTCCTGTCCGGATTCGTCGGAACGCGCGGTCGTGTCCTGCGCAATCTGGTGATCGCCGCCGAACGCGGACTCGGCGGGCGGGTGGTCGTCGAACAACGTCCCGGCGCGGTCGCCGACTACTTCACCTCCCCGCACATCACCCACCACTACGACCGGCAGGTCGCCGGTGAGGGAATCGAGTCGTTGCTCGCCGTGCCGGTCGTGGTGCGCGGACGCACCCGGGCGGCGATCTACGGCGGGCTGAGGGTCAATCGGCCCATCGGCGACGTCGTGGCGGAGAAGGTCGTGCGGTCGGCCGCGGAGCTCGCGCGGGAGATCGAGATCCGCGACGAGGTGGACCGTCGCGTGTCGCTGATCGGGAACACGCGGGCCGCGCACGGCACCACCGTGCCTGCCGCCGTTTCCGAAGCGCTGACGGAAAGCCTCGTTGCGCTGCGGGCGATCGCGGCGCGGACCGATGATCCGTCGATCAGGGAACAGGTACGGACGGTCGAGGAGACCTTGGCCCGGGCGCGCGACGGCGCATCGCAACCGCGGACGCATCTGACCGCGCGCGAGCACGACGTGCTGAGCCATGTGGCGCTGGGTTGCCGCAACGCGGAGATCGCCGACCGGTTGTCGCTGAGCGTAGAGACGGTGAAGACCTATCTGCGCAACGCCATGGACAAGCTCGACGCGCGCAGCCGGCACGAAGCCGTGGTCGAAGCGCGCCGGCAGGGTCTGCTTCCCTGATCAACCCCGGCGCAGTCGCCGGAAGAACTCGCGGATCGCGCGCAGCGCGCGTCGGAACCTCGTCTCGGTCGCGGGACGCTCGAGGACATCGGTGCCCACCGGGGCAGGAAGCCGGACCGGCCAGCTGTCGTCGACGTCGACGACCTCGCGACCGAGCCCGCGCAGGTACTCGGCGAAACTGCGTTGACGTTCGGCGTGCCAGGCGGCCTGATCGGCCATGATGTCGAGTTCGGCGAGCTCGGGAAATCTCGCCACGAGCGCGCGGGTCAGGTGGCCGGCCGCGAGCGCGTCGGCCTCGGCCTCGTGCGGGTTCGGCAGCGACACCCCGTACGCCTCGCACACCGCCTGCAGTGTGCGCCTGCCGGGCCGGCTGCGGTCCATCTCCCGGTCGATGACGTACGGGTCGACGACCGTGCCGATGTCGAGCCCCGTCAGACCGAGCCGGCGTCCTTCGGCGTCGAGAACCGTCAGGTCGTAGCTGGCGTTGAATGCGACGACGATGTGGCCGCGCGCCCATGCGTCGCTCACGGCCTGCCGGATCTGCTTGTATCCCTCGAGATAGTCGAGTCCTTCGGCGCGGGCGTGGGCGGTGGTGATGCCGTGGATCGCGGTGGTCTCCTCGGGTATCGCGATACCCGGGTCGAGCAGCCACGAGCGTGTGTCGATGCGGTCGCCGTCGAAGGTTGCGACGCAGGCCGTGACGATGCGGGCGTTGCGGGGATCCCGGTCGGTGGTCTCGAGATCGAACGCGCAGATCGGTCTGTCCGGCCAGTGCGTCATGTTCTGTCCTCGCGTCCGTCGGATGATGATCTGTCGAACGCATTGTTGCGGGAGGCACCGACATGCTCCGTCGCGGCGGCGACGGGCATCCGCACGAGGAGAGAACCTCAGATGGTGTCGGTGCAGACCACGAAGTTGCGTTCCCGGTACACGAAGCCACCCTCGGACGTCGAGCAGTCGTTCACGTCGGAGGTGTCGAGCAGGATCTCGGTGACCTCCTCGCCCTGGACGGCGGGCTCACCGCAATCGATGCGCTGCGGATCCTCGCCACCGAGGTCGATGCAGTCCCCCACGACCCAGTCGATGTCGAGACACAACGCGCCGACCTCGATGCCGCCGAACGACTCGTAGTAGGTCTGGTCGATGTCGCCGGGGCACATGGCACTGGCATCGACGACGTCGACGACCTTGTAATTCGAGCTCGGGCTGCCGCACACCGCGTAGTCGATGGTCGCGTCGTCGACGGTGCCGCCGAGCGCGACGCATTCGCCGGCTGCGACGTCGACGCTCAACTCGGTCGACGACGACGCCGACGGGGTCGTGGTGGGTAGGGAGAAGGACGGCGCCGTGGACGTGTCCAGGGCGTTCGCGGCGGGCACGGCCTGCCCTTCGACCTGGGTCGCGCATCCTCCGAGCACCCCTGCTGCTGCCAACGCCATCGCGGCACCGGCCGCCCCGCGGAGAATGTTCATGGTCGAAGAGCCTACGGAAGTGCTGCCGGTACCCGTACGGGGTGGAACGATGTGCCGCATGGACCTGCCTGTGGTGCCGCCGCTCGCCCCGATGCTCGCCAAGGTCTCCTCCACCGTCCCCTCCCAACCCGAGAACGGTCCCGACGAGTGGTCCTACGAACCCAAATGGGACGGTTTCCGGGCGATCGTCTTCCGCGACGGCGACGAGGTGGTTCTCGGTTCGCGCGGAGGCAAGGACCTCGTGCGCTACTTCCCGGAACTCGCCGATGCCGCGCGCGCCGAACTGCCCCGCAGGTGTGTGGTCGACGGGGAGATCGTCGTCCCGCGCGACCACGACGGCAGCACCCGGCTCGACTGGCAGGCGCTGTCCGAGCGGATCCATCCGGCCGCCAGCCGGGTCACGATGCTCGCGGAGCAGACACCGGCCGTGTTCGTCGGTTTCGATCTGCTCGCTCTCGGCGACGAGAACCTCATGGAGACCCCGTTCGCGGAGCGGCGCGCGCGGCTGCGATCCGAGATCGGCGGGGGTAAGAGCTGCCATGTCACGGTGGCCACGACCGACACCGATACCGCTCGCCGCTGGTTCGAGGAGTTCGAGGGCGCCGGGCTCGACGGCGTGATCGCCAAGCGGCTCGACGGGCTCTACGTGCCCGACAAGCGGGAGATGCTCAAACTCAAGCACGCTCGCACCGCCGACTGCGTTCTCATGGGTTACCGCATGCACAAGAGCGTCGGGGGCATCGGGTCGTTGCTGCTCGGGCTCTTTCACGACGGCGAGCTCGCGATGGTCGGCGGAGCCTCGGCATTCACGCGGGAGCGACGTGAGGAACTGCTCGCCGAACTGCAGCCGCTGCGACTCGGGGACGACGTCGTCGAGCAGGGTGAACCGACGCGGTGGCGTTCGGCGGTGGATCGCAGCTGGGTGCCGTTGCGTCCCGAACGTGTCGTGGAGGTCGCGTACGACCAGATGGAAGGTGTGTCGGGAGCGGGGATGCGGTTCCGGCACGCAGCGAAGTTCCTGCGGTGGCGTCCCGACCGCGACCCCGAGAGCTGCACGTTCGACCAACTGGAGGTGCCGGTGCGCTACGACCTGTCGGATGTGCTCGACCGGACGGAGGACTGACATGGCCGCGAAGCGTTCGCCCGCGGAGGAGTTGGACGTCGACGGCACGCCCGTGCGGTTGTCGAATCCCGACAAGATCTACTTCCCGCAGCTCGGCGCCGAGGGTGGCACGAAGCGGCACCTCGTGGAGTACTACCGCAGGATCGCCACCGAGTTCGACGCCCCGATCCTGACGGCTCTGCGCGATCGGCCGACGCATCTGCAGCGCTTCCCCGACGGCATCGAGGGGGAGGAGATCTATCAGAAGCGGGCACCGGTCAAGCGACCCGACCACGTGGCGACCTGCGAGATCACGTTCCCGTCGGGACGTACCGCCGATGCGCTGCGTGTGTGTTCGGCCGCCGACGTGGTGTGGGCGGCGAACCTCGGGTGCGTGACCTTCCATCCGTGGCCGGTGCGGTGCGGCGACACCGACCGCCCCGACGAACTGCGCATCGACCTCGACCCGCAACCGGGAACCGACTTCGGCGACGCGCGGGCCGTGGCGCTGGAGGTCGTGCGCCCGCTCCTCGACGAACTGGGCCTCACCGGATATCCCAAGACGTCCGGTGGTCGGGGACTCCACGTCTATCTGCGGATCGTGCCCGAATGGGATTTCGTCGGCGTCCGTCGCGCCGGGATCGCGCTCATGCGTGAGATCGAGCGGCGCAGCGACGGGCGGGCGACGACGGCGTGGTGGAAGGAGGAACGCGGGGAGCGGCTCTTCCTCGACTACAACCAGAACGCGCGCGACAAGACGATCGCATCGGCCTACTCGGTCCGCCGCACCCCGATCGCGACCGTCTCGACCCCGCTGACCTGGGACGAACTGGTCGACGCCGAACCCGACGACTTCACGATCGCCACGGTGCCGGATCTGCTGGCGAAGCGCGGCGATCCGATGGCGGATCTCGACGCACACGCGCACTCGCTGGACGTCCTGCTCGAGATGGCCGAGCGGGACGCGGCGGACGGTCTCGGCGACCTGCCGTACCCACCCAATCACCCGAAGATGCCGGGGGAGCCGAAACGAGTCCAACCGTCCCGCGACACCGACCGGGCGAAGGACGCGTGACCGGAACGTTCGGGGAATCGCGTCCCTGTCGTGACCTCGACTATGAGACCTCCCGCAGCGTGAGTCCATAAACTGTCCGAGAAAACAGTCGCATGAGGTTCGGAAAGGTCGATGTCGTGATTCGCTCGTGGGCGTCCGGTCGGGTTCTCGGCGTCGGAGCAGCGTTCGCTGCTGCCATCGGTGCCGGATTCCTGGTTCCTCAGACCGCGTCCGCGGCCACGACCTGCACGGCACCGCCGGGTGCCCCGGCCGAGGTCGTGCAGATCGACGGCGACGAAGCGTGCGGCGCGTCCACCGACGGCACCGCCGAGGCGTGGAGTTACGGCGAGCGGGGCGTGGGATTCGCCGATGCGCGCGGCGCCGCACAGGTGGTGGCCGCCGGATTCGACGGTGGTGTCGGCGCCGGGGAGAGCACGTCGGGACGGCTGTTCGCGATCGGTGTGGGCGCGCAGGCCCTGGCGCTCGGTGTACTCGAAAGTCCGGGCACGGCGGTCGTCGCTGCGGGTCCGCAGTCGCAGGCCTATGTGGGCGACGCCGACGATCCGGTGTTGTGCGAGGGCACGGCGGCGGCCGCGTTCGATGTCGAGGCCGTACGCGGGTGCGTCGTGCTGGGTGACTTCCGGTACTTCACTCCCGGCGCGCAGACACCGCCGTCGCTCCTGCCGTAGATTCGGCGCGTCTCGGCGGGATCGTCGACAAACAGACTGTACGTAAACTCTTCCTTTACGTTCCGTGTCGTCGTAGCCTGTCGCACATGACGACCGGAGCAGTCTTCGAACCTGCCGGGGCGACAGCGTCGTTCGCGCCGGTGCACGTCCCCGGGCAGATCGACGCCCGGCCGGGTCCGGCGGCGCCCACCGAGATGGTCGTCGATCCGCGATTCCTGCGCCTGGCCGACGCGTTCTTCTCGCTGTACAAGCGTCCCCGGGACGGCGGCGGCGCACTCACTGCCTATCTCCACGGCGAGAAGGTCCTCGACATCTGGTCCGGCTGGTCGGCTCCCGACCGCCGGTGGAGCCGCGACACCATGGCGTTGTCGTTCTCGACCGGTAAGGGCGTGGCGTCGACCGTCGTGCACCGTCTGGCCGAGCGTGGAGTGATCGACTACTTCGCGCCCGTCGCGCAGTACTGGCCGGAGTTCGCCGCGAACGGCAAGGAAGGCATCACCGTCGCGGACGTCATGACCCACCGATCCGGCCTGCACCGGGTGCGCGGCCTGGTTCCGGGGACGCGCGGGATCCTCGACTACGACGCGACCGTCGCGGCACTCGAGCAGGCGGTGCCGGATCGCCGGCGTCGGCGCGGATCGGGTTATCACGCCGTCACCTACGGATGGCTCGTCGCCGAACTCGTGCAGCGGGTGACCGGCCTGCCCTTCGTGGAGGTCGTGGAGCAGGAGATCGCTCGGCCCCTCGGCGATCCCGACTTCTGGTACCGCGTGCCGCACGACGAGCGGGGCCGCATCGCGAAGCTGTTCCCACGACTCGCTCCGGTCGGACTGCACTGGGGTGCGAGCGCCGCGGTGCTGTCGCGACTCGAACCGACCCGCGGTCTCGCCGAAGCTGCAATGCCCGACGGCTTCGACCGGCTCGTCGGCGACCCGGCCGTGCACGACTCGGTGATGCCGGGCTGGAACGGTGTGTTCACCGCCCGCTCGCTCGCGCGTATGTACGGGGCGATCGCCGCCGGCGGGACGATCGACGGCGTGAAGTTCCTCGACGCCACCACGATCGACGAGATGTCGCGCGTGCGGGTGCGCAGCCGGGACTACGTGCTCGGGGTGCCGATGGCGTGGCGGCTCGGCTACCACCAGCCCATCTTCGCCAGCATCCAGCGCCCGCGCGGTGCGCTCGGGCACTACGGAGTGGGCGGTTCGGGGGCGTACGCCGATCTCGACACCGGCCTGTCGCTCGCCTTCGTCACCAACCGGCTCGGCGCCGGCGCGATCCCGCTCGGGGACCTGCGTCTGGCGCGTCTGGGCGAACTCGCCCGGTCGCTCGCGCGTCGTGCCTGAATCTTCCTGTCATTTTCGTGGTTCCGGGGACGGGGGTCGCTCGGGGGCGGGACGATCCGAATCGGAGCATCGCCGATTCGAGGAGTTCAGCCATGAACCATGTCTACCGGGTGATCGAGGTCGTCGGATCGTCGACGACGGGAGTCGACGACGCGATCGCGAAAGCGGTGGCCCGAGCAGCGGAGACCACACGGCATCTCGAGTGGTTCGAGACGGTCAACATCCGGGGTCACATCGACGACGGCCGGGTGGCCCATACGCAGGTCACGCTCAAGATCGGTTTCCGTATCGAGTCGAGCACCGAAACGGACATCTGACGCGCTTCGGCAGCCGGAAATCCGATGATATTATTTCGAGAACCTGGTTCTCGACCGAAACTGGAACGTGTACTAGTCTGAGGCCCGTTCGTTGTCCGGAATCGGCACTGTAGGCAGGTACAACTGTGGCTTATGTAATCACCCAGGCGTGTTGCAACGACGTCTCCTGTGTCGAGGTCTGCCCGGTCAACTGCATCCACCCGACGCCCGACGAAGCACCCTTCGCCACGACGGAGATGCTGTACATCGATCCGGACACGTGCATCGACTGCGGGGCATGCGTCGACGAGTGCCCGGTCGATGCGATCGCCGCCGACAACGAACTGACCCCGGCGCAGGAGCCCTACCTCGAGATCAACGCCGAGTACTACCGGCGGTACCCGATCGGACCGGACTGGCCGGAACTGCGCACGCGCCGCAAGCTGCCCGCCGAGCTGGGCACCCTGCGGGTCGCGATCGTCGGGTCCGGTCCGGCCGCCTGTTACGCGGCGATGGATCTGGTGACGCACTCGGCGGTGCAGGTCGACATCTTCGATCGTCTGCCCACCCCCTACGGGCTCGTGCGGGCCGGGGTGGCCCCCGATCACCAGAGCACCAAGGGGGTCGGCGACGTCTTCCGCAGCGCCATCGGCCACAAGAACACCCAGTGCTATTTCAACGTCGAGGTCGGCACCCACATCACCCACGAGGAACTGCTCGCCCACCACCACGCGGTGATCTACGCCGTCGGCGCGGCGGGCGACCGCAGGCTGAACATCCCCGGTGAAGACCTCGCGGGTTCGCACGCCGCGACGGAGTTCGTGGCCTGGTACAACGGGCACCCGGATTTCGCCGACCGCACCTTCGACCTGTCGGCCGAGCGCGCAGTGATCATCGGCAACGGCAACGTCGCCCTGGATGTGGCGCGGGCGCTGGTGATGGACCCGGACGATCTGGCCCACACCGACATCGCCGAGCACGCGCTCGAGGCGTTGCGCACCTCGAACATCCGTGAGGTCGTGGTGGTGGGCCGGCGCGGCCCGGCGCAGGCCGCCTACACCAACCCGGAGTTGCTCGCGCTCGGCTCGCTGCCCGGCGTCGACGTGGTCGTCGATCCGGTCGAGGTCGAACTCGATCCGGTCAGCCGCGCGCTGATCGACGATCCGGAGGTCGAACCCCGCCTGGCGCTGAAGGTGCGGCAGGTCGAGGGCTTTGCGCAGCGCACCCCCACCGAGGGCAACAAGCGGATCGTGCTGCGCTTTCTCGCCTCGCCGGTGGAGATCTCCGGCGACGGTGTGGTCGAGTCGATCACGCTCGAACGCAACGAACTCGTCGAGGTCGACGGCCGTCTCGAGGCCCGCCCGACCGGGCAGACCGAAACCCTCGAAGCGGGATTGGTGCTGCGCTCGATCGGCTACCGCGGCACCGCGCTGGCCGGGCTGCCTTTCGACGAGCGGCGCGGGGTCATCCCGAACGACTGCGGCCGGGTGATCGACGCCGAGACCGGAACGCCCGTGCCCGGTGTCTACACCGCCGGCTGGATCAAGCGCGGTCCGAGTGGGGTGATCGGCACCAACAAGCAGTGCTCGGCCGAAACCGTCGAGAAGATCCTCGACGATTTCGTCGAGGGCAAGCTGCCCGAGCCGGTCGCCGATCGGGAGAAGCTCGCCACCTTGGTGGCCGAGCGGCGCCCGGAGCGCATCGATTACCGGGGCTGGTTGCAGATCGACAAGCAGGAGAAGGCCCGCGGTTCGGCGGTGGGACGCTCGCGCCTGAAGTTCGTCTCGATCGAGGAGATGCTCGCAGCATCCCGTATCGAATCGTGAGCCGCCGGTCGCCGAAGGGGGAGTCTGTGAGGAGTCGTCGGGCCCGGCTGGGGCGCGCGGTGGAGAACATCGGAGCTCTGGACCTGGTGGGACGCACCTGGGACGATCCGTTCGACGTCGAACCGGACGCCCCGGAGAGTTCGTTGGTGGTCGAGGTGGAACCGTTCCCGACCGACCCCAACGGCACCATCGTGCTGAACGTGCCGCGCACCTCCCACGACAGCGACAGCGACAGCGAGTCGAAGGAGCCGTAGGGACGAGGGCGTGATCCCGTCCGGTAGCGGGAATCCGGACCCATGGCTCAGCACACCAGCCCGGCGGTCGCTGCGTCGGGCCGATGGACCGATACCGACGGGATCCGCTACCCGTCCGGCGACACCCACGCATGGACGCCCGGCACCAATCAGACCCTGTGCGGGGTGCAACTCTCCCGCGCCCGCCTCGATCGCTTTCCGCACGTGCCGTGGAGCGACGCGCTGTACCTGGCGGAACTGGGCGAGCACGGAGTCGTCCCGTGTCGTCGCTGCACGGCGGCCACCCGCAGCGACCGGCCACGGTGGACCCGGAAGAACCCGCGGCCGTGAACAGTTCGTCCGGGACGCCGAGTGGGATGCGGCGTCGGGTCGGGTAGCGTGCCGCCATGGCGATCTCACTGTGTGTCCTGTTGTGGGCGAAGCCCGGTATGGATGAGGCGATGAGCGCGTACGAGGACGCGGTCCTCCGGCTCGTCGGCGACCACGGTGGTCGCGTCGTGCAGCGGGGCGTCACCGACGGTGCTGTGCAGCGGTCCGTCACCGACGGCCCCGAGGGCCGACCCCGCGAAATCCAATTCTTCACCTTCGAATCGCAGGACGCGCTGGACGGCTACATGAACGACGAGCGTCGTCTCGCTCTTGCCGACGAGCGTGATCGCACGGTCGCTCGTACCGAAATGATGAACGTCGAATTGCGCTGACTCGCAAGTCATTACGCGCAGAGCGGTGCATTTCCATGCCGTGTGCAGGCTGTCTCGGCTCGCCGCTCGGAGTGGAATTGTCGAGCGCGTCGGCGCCTCCCATTCGGCACCGAAACGAAATCGGACATAATTGGCTTTATGTTTCGGCAGGAAATGACATGAGGACTCCGACGGGTGATCACGTATCGGACCTGTGTCTGTCCTGCGGTCGTCCCGGCTGCACCCAGCTCCAGCACCAGTCCCTGGCGGGGGCTATCGGTGCCGGGCGCGCACTCGCCGAGGTGGCGACCCGAGCGAGCGATGCCCGCGACCAGGTCGTCGCTGTCGGAAACGCCATTGCCAACCTCCTGCTGTACGTCGCCGATGCGCACGGTGTCGCCGCGGCGCAGAAGGCCTCGGAGCACGGGCAACTCCACTTCCACGGGGACTGGATCGCAGCCGGACGTGCTTGGGGACCCGAGGATCCCTGACCTGCAGGGAAGATCCGCGACGGTCGCGGTGTTGAGACGACCGTGCAGGTGGCGTTGTCGTTGCTGGACCGCTCCCGGACTCGGGAGGGGCAGCCGGACGCTGCCGCATTGCGCCAGACCCTGCGTCGCGCCGAACTCGCCGAGGAGGCCGGTTACCACCGCTTCTGGGTGGCCGAACACCACGCCGTACCGGGCATCGCGTCGGGCGCTCCGCCGCTGCTCATCGGTGCGATCGCGGATCGGACGAGCCGGATCCGGGTGGGATCGGGTGGGGTGATGTTGCCCAATCACCAACCGATCGTCGTCGCCGAACAGTTCGCGATGCTCGAAGCGATGCACCCGGGGCGGATCGATCTGGGTGTCGGTCGTTCCCTCGGATTCACCGCACCCGTGCGCGATGCGCTGCGTACCCACAAGGCCGACACGGACGACTTCGCCGCCGACATCGAGGAACTGCGCGGCTATCTACACGGCACCGCCGAACTGACGGTGCGCCCTCGACTGTCCGAGCCACCTCCGATCTTCGTCCTCGGCACGCGGCAGGGCATGCGACTGGCAGCGCGTCTCGGGTTGCCCGTCGTCGTCGCCGGGCCTCTTCTGCGGCAGGGATCGGAACCGTTCGACCGTTATCGCGCCGACTTCCGCCCGGGCACACCCGGCGCGGAGCCCTATGTGGTCGTCGGGCTCGACATCCTCATCGCCGACACCGAAGCCGAAGCTCGGGAGTTGCAGCTTCCGGAGGCCTGGGCGATGGCCGTCTCGCGCGAAGCGGGTGCGTTCCCGCCGCTGTCCCCGGTCGAGGAGATCCGCCGGCAGCCGATGACCGAGCGTCGGCGCCGCATCGTCGACGAGGCCGCAAAGGGTTCGCTGGCCGGAACCGAGGATCAGGTGGCCGAGGGGCTCGAGAAGCTGATCGCCTCCACCGGCGCGAACGAGGTGCTCAGTTCCGCCTCCACCTTCGACACCGACGCTTTGTACGACTCCGATATGCGCCTGGCCAGGATCTTCGGCCTCGGCTGAACGCCGTATCGAGGTATTGAGCGTCTCTGCATGTGCCGCTGAGCCCTTGTCCGGACCGATCACGCGGATAGGCTGGTGGTCCCGTACCTCGGTGTCGCTGTGACGGTGCCGATGCTTCTACTGTCATCGGTGCCGCCGACGAGCGCACCGACCTTTCGGAAGGTGTGCCTCATGTCCGACCTGAACCCCGACCGTCTGAGCCGCACGATGGCCGAGCTCGCGCGGTCCTTCGACGGTGCGGGTACGGATCTCGACACGACTCTGCAACGGATCACGACCGCCGCCGTGGAACTGATTCCCGGCACCGACAGCGCCGACGTCCTCGTCATCACCGGTCGCGGAAAGTTCGAATCGCACGCAGCGACGTCACAGTTGCCGCCACAGATCGATGCATTGCAGGCCCGGGTCGGGGAAGGGCCGTGCGTCGATTCCGCTGTCGACACGGTGTTCACCCGCAGTGACGATCTGGCCACCGAGTCGCGCTGGCCCATGTTCACGCCTGCAGCCGTCGAAGCCGGGGTACGCAGCGTCGTGTCGTTCCGGCTCTACACCCACGACATGCAGGCCGGAGCTCTGAACTTGTTCTCCTCCGAAGCAAATGCCTTCGACGAGGCCGCGATTCACATCGGGGAGGTGCTCGCAGCCCACGCCGCGATCGCATTCGTCTCGGGTCGTCGGCAGATGCAATTGCACTCGGCGATCGCATCTCGGGATCTCATAGGCCAGGCCAAGGGCATGCTCATGGAACGCTTCGCCGTGGACGCCGATCGTGCCTTCGCGATGATGGTCGCCTTGTCGCAGGAATCGAATGTGCCGGTAGCGACGATCGCCGCCCGCATCGTCGAACTCGGACCCCAACCCGACTGACCTTCATGCGGTGGTTCCGTCGTTCACCCGTTCAGGTCGATCACGCGAGCGCTTCCCTGCGCTGCGGCACACAGTTTCTCCACGCCGTCCTCCGCGAGGGCGTAGATCTCGCAACGACACAACGCCTGCCTGCGACTGTTGCTGACGACGGTGGCGACCGCGCGTAGGAGCGTGCCCCCGGCGGGCCGCAGGTAGTCGAGACTCATGCCGGTCGTCACGATCGAGGGTCCGAGGGCCGTGCCTGCGGCGAACGTGAGCGCATTGTCGGCCGCATAGGCCAGAACCCCGCCGTGCGCGAAACCGAACTGCTGGAGCAGTTCCTCCCTGAAAGGTATCTCCAGTACCGCCCGGCCGCGCTCGTATTCGGTCAGACGAGCTCCGAGCAGGACGCTGAACGGCTGCGATGCCAACACCTTCCGGGCATCGGCGAGGGTACGGATCTCGGCGATCTCCTCCGACATGCCCAGCAAGGTACCCCGATCCTCGCTTCCCGACCGCCACATCGGAGCGACCCGCGGTCACTGTGCGGAGGCAACGATCGAGCGGAACTGTTCTCGCACGGCCTCCGTGAGGTCACGGACCTCGGGGGCGACGTCGGGATCGACGACGACCGCGACCGTCAGCGTGCCGGCATACGACAGTGCGGCGAAGGCGACAGCGACGTTCCCCGTGCTGACGATCAACGGCACGATCGACGTGACGGGTGCGTCGGCCACGGCGATCGTCGACGACGGTCCCGGCAGGTCGGACAGGAAAGAATTGACCCGACGTTGCCGGTCCACGAACCGACGGAACATCCCCGCGGCCGCGAGCGCGCGGAAGACCGGACCCAGCAGCTCGGCGGACAACCCCCGCACGTTCGTCTTCTGTAGCCGGGTGGCGCGGGAGACGGATACCAGCCGGCCCTCCGGGGTCCCGTCCAGCGGTACCCGGACGGGCATGACACCGACGCGATTACCCAGCTGCCCACTCGTGTCGACGGTGCGGGCGGAGACCGGTACCGAGATCACCAGGTCGGGCGGGAACTCGCCGCGCCCGTGCAGAATCGTGCCGAGGGCACCACCGACCGCGACCAGCAGCACGTCGTCGACCGTCGCGTCCCATCGGCGTCCCGCTCGGCGGACGGTGCCCAGCTCCACCTCGACGGTCCCGACCGCACGACGAACACCGGTGGGCGCGTTGAGCGAGCAACGCGGGGCACGTCCGCCGGCGCCTCGCCCGAGTTCCGCCCATGCGGCAGGAAGTCGTGCGACGGCTCGCGGTGCCCGGCGGAGCGTGTGCAGGCGGCCGATCACGTTGTCGTAGAGAAGTTCTCGCGCACTCGGTTGCCCGGATGTGCGCTGTTCGCGCATGGACGGCGTGCTGTCCATGCCGTCGACGAGATGCGCCAGGATCGCCAGACCGCCGATCCCGTCGGCCAGGACGTGGTGCAGCACCATCACCAACGCCGTGTGCCCGTTCGGGTCCGCGATGTCGGTGACGAGAACCGCGCGCCACAACGGTCGGGATCGAGACAGTGGACGGGTGACCGCGTCCACGGCGAGCGTCAGTGCGGCGTCCCTGTCGCCGGGGTCGGGGCATCGCACCTGCGAGAGATGGGCATCGACGTCGAAGTGGTCGTCGTCGATCCAGTAGGGACGTCCGAGCCCGAGCGCCGGTTCGATCAGGCATTGCCGCAGCCGGCGGATCCCGACGAGTCGTTCGGTGAGCACCGCCATCAGTGTCGTCGGATCACGCAGGTTCTCACCGGCGAAGAAGATCGCAGCACCGACATTCAGAGGTGCCCGTCCCACGTCCGAGACGAGTTCGGTCAGGTCGCCGGGACCGATGCGGTCGATACCGCTCGATGCCGCCACCCTTCGAGGATGGCAGACGCAGACCGGTCGTCTATTGCCTACGGCCGAGTAGGGGAGCAGTGTGAACACGGGTGGTTTCGGGTGGGGGGTCGCGCCGAAACGACCGGCGACGCCGTGTTGGCGCCGCCCTGAGGAGAGGGGTGCCGATCGTGTTTGCACGCTCCACCACAATTCATGCGCATCCGTCGTATATCGACGCCGGGATCAAGCACGTACGCGACATCGTGATGCCTGCCCTGGCGGACATCGACGGTTGCCTGGGGCTGTCCCTGCTGATCGACCGCGGCTCGGGCCGATGCATCGCCACCAGCTCCTGGCGGGACGGGGACGTGCTGCGCTCCAGCGAAGGCATGGCACGCATGCTCCGGGACGAGGCGGCCCGGATGTTCCACGCCACCACGGACGTGGCCAATTGGGAGATCGCGGTCATGCACCGCGATCACCATGCGAGCCGAGGGTCCTGCTGCCGTGTCACGTGGGTAGAGCTCGATCCTGCCCAGCTGGAGCGTGGCGCGGACATGTGGAAGATGGCGGCGCTGCCCAGGATGGAGGAACTCGAGGGTTTCTGCAGCGCCAGCCTGATGATCGACCGCACCCGCGGTCGCGGAGTGTCCTCGCTGACGTTCGACAGCGCCGAGGCGATGGACCGCAACAAGGAACGCGTTGATGGTATCCGTGCCGAGGTGACCCGGGCGGCGGGTGCCACGGTTCTCGACACCGGTGAGTTCGAACTCGCGATCGCACACCTCGACGTGCCCGAAATGGTGTGACCGCCGGTCTGCGGCGCGGGCGATATCCGTTCACCCGCGCCGTGGCCGTCTGCATTCGTAATAGACCATTCGGTTCGCTGACCTGGGAAAACGCCGGGACGGCCCGCATTCGAATTGCCCGTCCGTAACCGTCCTGTATCTAATGAACGGGTACGAGCACGCCGCGCAGGGGAAATAAGGCGCGGCGCACCGCTGAACGATGGGTTGTGGAATGTTCGAAAAGCGAGCTTTGTCGAACCGTCGCCGCACGGGCCGCCGATCTGCGCGGATCGGTGCTGCACTCGTGGGCGCAGCCGCCGTGGCACTGGCCACCGCAGGTCCTGCGAGCGCGGCACCGCTGTGGCCCGGTGGGCCCGAGGTGCCGAGTGTCCAGGAGCTGATCGAAGGACTCACGCCGCCCGGGGTGACGCCGCCGCAGCTTCCGCCTCAGCTCGCTCCCGAGCCGGCCGCGCCGTTCTCCGCTCCGTCCGTCAACCCGTCGAACGGGGAGACAGTGGGTGTCGCGCAGCCGATCATCATCCGCTTCAACGAGGCCGTCGGAGATCGTGCAGCCGCCGAACGCGCCATCCGCATCACCACGCAGCCGCCCGTCGACGGGCACTTCTACTGGGCGTCGAACACGCAGGTCCGCTGGAAGCCGTTCGAGTTCT
Source organism: Rhodococcus rhodochrous (assembly GCF_900187265.1). NCBI lineage: Bacteria > Bacillati > Actinomycetota > Actinomycetes > Mycobacteriales > Nocardiaceae > Rhodococcus > Rhodococcus rhodochrous. The sequence continues at coordinate 4,754,729 of NZ_LT906450.1, read as the reverse complement.
GGCCCGCGAACACCGCGGTGACCGTGAAGGCCGGCGACACGCAGTCGTCGTTCACCATCGGCGACGCCCTGGTGACGGTGGCCGACAACAACACCAAGACCATCACCGTGACCCGCAACGGCGAGGTCGTCCGCACCATGCCGACGTCCTTCGGTAAGCCCGGCCACGACACTCCCAACGGCACGTACATCGTCGGTGAGAAGTACCGCGACATGTACATGGACTCGTCGACCTACGGAGTTCCCGTCGACAGCCCCGAGGGGTACCGCACCTACGTCGAGTACGCGACGCGGATGTCCAACAGCGGCATCTTCCTCCACGCCGCCCCGTGGTCGGTCGGCGCGCAGGGCAACACCAACGTCAGCCACGGTTGCCTCAATGTGAGCACCGAGGACGGCAAGTGGTTCTACGAGAACGCCAAGAAGGGCGACCCGGTGATCGTGCAGAACACCGCCGGCGGAACCCTCAACGGCTGGGACGGTCTCGGCGACTGGAATCTCTGATTCCGTTGGGCGACTGAATCTCTGATCTCCGTCGCACGACCCGATCTCCGTCATACTGCCAGCAAGCTTTCCGACGCCCCCTGCTCTCCGGTTCGTCTCGTCCGGAAAGGGCAGGGGGCGTCGGCCTTTCGGTGCTGTCAGGCAGCCACCAGGTCGTCGATCTGGTTGATCGCGGACGAGGCACCCTCGACCGCACCCATGTCCAGTACCTGCTGGAGTGCTTCGGCGCTCTGGTAGGTGCTGACATAGGTTGCTCGCGTGCCGCCTTCGAACTCCTCGAAGTTGTAGACGTTGCGTGAGACGGGCAGCTCCGGCTTCGGGGTGAAGTCCGGCTCTGCGAAACCGTCCGCGAACGAGAAACTCGTCGGTTCGTCGACGGCCGTGATGTCCCAGTAGCCGGCGTACTTCTCGCCGTCGGGGCCGGTCATGAAGTAGGTGGTGCGGGTGCCGGGCTTCAGATCGTGGTCGACCACCGTCGCGGGGAAGGTCGGGGGTCCCCAGATCTTCTCCAGCTGACGGGGATCGGCGTAGACCTGCCAGATGCGAGCCACCGGGGCGGCGAACTCGGCGGTGATGGTCAGAGTCAATGTGTCGGAGTCGTGCCGGACGTCGGTTACAGGCATTTCTCAGCCTTCCTCGGGGGATTCGAATGCGATGAGTTCGTCGATGCGCGCGATGCGACCGCGCCAGACCTGCTCCAGCTCGGTGAGCATGGACGCCACCGACCGCACTGCCGTCACGTCACCACTGGCCAACTGCTCGCGACCGCTGCGTCGCTTCACGAGCAGACCGGCCTTCTCCAGCACGGCGACGTGTTTCTGCACTGCAGCGAAGGACATGTCGTAGTTCGCTGCGAGAGCGGACACCGAGTGGTCCTCGGCCAGGACGCGTCGCATGATGTCGCGACGGGTCCGGTCGGAGAGCGCGTGGAACAGGGCATCGGCCCGGTCCTCGTCGTCTCCGCTCACATCTCCAAATGTACAACCGAATGGTTGTATGTCAAGACTTCGGAGCGATGACGAGTCGGTCGCCGTAGGCTGCGCGATGCTCCTCGTCGAGACCGTCGTCGGTGACGATGGAGGTGATCTCGTCGAGAGTCGCCACGCGGGCGAGTGCGCGCTCTCCGAACTTCGAATGATCCGTCACGACGATCGCCTTCTCGGCCGACCGGATCATCGCTCGCTTGATCGGGATCTCCAGCGTGTTGGTGTTGGTGATGCCGGCGGTGGGGTGCACGGCGTCGGCGCCGAGGAACGCCCAGTCGGCGGAGTAGTCCGAGAGGAACTGCACGGCGTGGTCGCCGACCAGGGTGTACACCGAACCGAGGAGCTCGCCTCCGGACACGAGGAGCCGGACGTCGGGAAATGCCGCAACATACTTCGCGATACGCAGGTCGTTCGTGAGGATCGTCAGCGACGCCTTGTGGCGCAGTGCCACGGCCACCTCGTAGGTCGTGGAACCGCTGTCGAGCACCACGCTGTCGCCGTCGGACACCATGGCGGCCGCTACCGCCGCGATCGCCGCCTTCTCCTCGCGGCGCACGTCCTTCTTGAGGGCGTACGGCACCTCGTGACCCGCGCCCTCGACCGCTCGGGCGCCCCCGTGTGTGCGCTCGACTTTCCCTTCGCGGGCGAGCGAATCGAGATCGCGACGGATCGTGGACGCATCGACGCCGAGATCGGCCGAGAGGGTCTTCGCATCGACATATCCGTCGGCGAGGATTCGGTGGAAGATCTCACGTCGCCGTGCGGTCGCTGACACGATTGCTCCTAGGGCTCTGGGCACTCGATTTTCTGGGTACTCGGACGCCGTGGTCGGGGTCGGTGCACGACCATAACGCACGAAGCGACACACCTCTGCGTGGATATTGACACTGTCTGCGCTCAGTGTGCATGATTTCGTGCAGGATTTGCGCGATTGTGCGTGATCGTTTCGCTGGCACCACGTTGTTCGGAGGTTGCACGGTAATGCTGAAGTTGGGATACAAGGCGTCGGCGGAGCAGTTCGGCCCGCGCGAGCTGGTCGAGCTGGGTGTGCTGGCCGAGGCGCACGGGATGGATTCGGCGACGGTGTCGGATCATTTCCAGCCGTGGCGGCACAACGGCGGGCACGCCCCGTTCTCGCTGGCGTGGATGACCGCCGTGGGCGAGCGCACCGAACGCCTGCAGCTCGGGACCTCGGTGTTGACGCCGACGTTCCGGTACAACCCGGCGGTGATCGCGCAGGCGTTCGCGACGATGGGGTGTCTGTATCCGGGGCGGATCTTCCTCGGTGTCGGCACGGGCGAGGCGCTGAACGAGATCGCCACCGGATATGCCGGGGAGTGGCCGGAGTTCAAGGAACGCTTCGCCCGGCTGCGCGAGTCGGTGCGGTTGATGCGCGAGCTGTGGCGCGGGGATCGGGTGGATTTCGAGGGCGAGTACTACACGACCAAGGGGGCGTCGATCTACGACGTGCCCGAAGGTGGGATTCCGGTCTATGTCGCCGCCGGTGGTCCGGTGGTGGCCCGCTATGCCGGACGCGGTGGGGACGGGTTCATCTGCACCTCGGGCAAGGGCATGGAGCTCTACACCGACAAGCTGCTGCCGGCGGTCGCCGAGGGTGCGGAGAAGGCCGAGCGGGATGTCGCCGGGATCGACAAGATGATCGAGATCAAGATCTCGTACGACACCGACCCGGACAAGGCCTTGGAGAACACCCGGTTCTGGGCGCCGTTGTCGTTGACGCCGGAGCAGAAGCATTCCATCGATGATCCGATGGAGATGGAAGCAGCGGCCGATGCGTTGCCGATCGAGCAGGTCGCCAAGCGGTGGATCGTGGCGTCGGATCCGGACGAGGCGGTCGAGAAGGTCAAGGCGTATGTCGATGCCGGGTTGAATCATCTGGTGTTCCACGCGCCGGGTCATGATCAGAAGCGGTTCCTGGAACTGTTCGAACGCGATCTCGCGCCGCGCCTGCGCGCACTGGCGTGACGAAAGACGTTGGCAGAAACATGGATACGGAAACACGGGATGTGACGACCACGGAGGCCTGGCGGGCCCTCGAAACCCATCGGGACGAGATCGCCGCGGTGTCCCTGCGGGAGCTGTTCGCGATCGAACCGCAGCGGGCGCAAGCGTTGACCGCGCACGCCGGGGATCTGGTGGTCGACTTCAGCAAACAACGCCTCACCGGTCGCACTCTCGAACTGCTCCTGCAGCTGGCGGAGCAGATGGGTGTGGCCACCGCTCGCGAGGCGATGTTCTCGGGTGCGCACATCAACGTCACCGAGGACCGCGCGGTGCTGCACACCGCCCTGCGCCTACCCCGCGACGCGGAGTCGGTGGTCGACGGGGTCGATGTCGTCGCCGACGTCCACACCGTGCTCGACCGGATGGGCGAGTTCACCGACCGCCTCCGCACCGGCGCCTGGCGCGGCGCCACCGGACAGAAGATCGCCACGGTCGTCAACATCGGCATCGGCGGCTCCGATCTCGGCCCGGCGATGGTCACCCGCGCACTGCGGCGCTTCCACGACGGGCCGGCGACGCGATTCGTCTCCAACGTCGACCCCGCCGATCTGACCGCCGCGCTGGCCGACCTGGACCCGGCCACCACACTGTTCATCGTCGCCTCGAAAACCTTCTCCACCCTCGAAACCCTGTCCAATGCCACCGCCGCCCGCCGCTGGCTCGTCGACGCCCTCGGCGAAGACGCCGTCGCCCAGCATTTCGTCGCCGTCTCGACGCATACGGAGCGGGTGGTCGAGTTCGGCGTCGACCCGGCGAACATGTTCGAGTTCTGGGACTGGGTCGGTGGGCGTTATTCGGTCGGTTCGGCGATCGGGCTGGCGGTGATGTGCGCCATCGGCAAGGCCCGGTTCGCCGAGTTCCTCGCCGGCATGCACGCGATCGACGAACACTTCGCCACCGCGGCCCCGGCACAGAATGCGCCGTTGCTGGCGGGGTTGATCGGGGTGTGGAACGCGAGCATCCTCGGCCACCGGTCGCGGGCGGTGGTGCCCTATGCGCAGGATCTGGCGCGGTTGCCGGCCTATCTGCAGCAGCTGACCATGGAATCGAACGGCAAATCCGTGCGCGCCGACGGCACCCCGGTCTCGTGCCCGACCGGGGAGGTGTTCTGGGGCGAACCCGGTACCAACGGTCAGCACGCCTTCTTCCAGCTGCTGCACCAGGGCACCGAGATCGTCCCCGTCGACTTCCTCGGCCTCGCGCGTTCCGGCGACGACCTACCCGCCCGCGACGGGCAGACGAGCATGCAGGCGCTGGTGCTGGCGAACATGTTCGCCCAGGCCAAAGTCCTCGCCTTCGGCCGCGATGCCGACGAGGTGCGTGCCGAAGGGGTCGACGAGGCGTTGGTGGCGCACAAGGTGATGCCCGGCAATCGGCCGTCGACGACGATCCTCGCCCCGGAACTGACCCCCTCGGTGGTGGGGCAGATCATCGCCTTCTACGAGCACCAGACCTTCGTCCAAGGCGTCGTGTGGGGGATCGACTCGTTCGATCAGTGGGGTGTCGAACTCGGCAAGACCCAGGCCACCGCCCTGCAGACGGTGCTCGCCGGTGATGAGAGCCCCGATACCGGCGACGCGTCGACCGATCACCTGATCGAGATCTATCGCACCCTGCGCGACGGAGGGAGGTAGGACATGCCCGCGCTGAAGTTGCTCTATCTGCCGCCTCCCGTTGCCGAGGAATGGGATTGGCAGATGGACGCGGCTTGTCGTGACGCGGACGGCTCGTTGTTCTTCCACCCGGACAACGAGCGGGGCGACGCGAGGGAGAACCGCATGGCCTCGGCCAAGAAGGTCTGCGCTCGTTGTCCGGTGCGGGAGAAGTGCCTGCAGTACGCCCTCGATTCGGGTGAACGCTACGGGATCTGGGGCGGGCTCACGGAGGACGAACGCACTCGGGTGAGGAGGACCCGCCGGCGCCGCACGAGCCGGTGATGACCGCCCGTCCTCACCCGCCGGAGACGACTCGCCCGATGACCCGGGCGGCCTCCCGGAAGGCCGCCGGATTCGGTCCTGCGAAGTTGAGCCGGAGGTACTGACCGGTGGGCTCCGCCGGGAACCATTCGCCGCCCGCCGCGACGAGCACCCCGGCTGCCTCGCACTCGCGCGCGACGACCTCGGCGTCGACGTCGTCCGGGAGCCTGCCCCACAGGTTGAGCCCACCGGGCGGCAGTCCGTCGACATCCACATCCGGTGCAAGCTCGCGAAGTTCGCTCGCCAGGAGGTTGCGGCGCGATTCGAGCTCGCGACGAACAGCCCGCAGATGGGTCTGCCATGCCGGCTGGGTGACGACGTCGAGCGCGACCGTCTGGAGAACGCCGCTCACATAGACGGATTCGGCCTGCACGTCGGCGAGGATGCGTTCGCGAGCGGGTCCTCGCGCGACGATCGCCGCGACCCGCACCGACGGCGCGACACTCTTGGTCAGTGAGCGGACGTAGACGACGTGGCCGGAGTCGTCGCGTGCGAAGAGCGGAACGGACTCGGTCGAGATCCCGAAGTCGTGGGCCCAGTCGTCCTCGATGACGAATGCTCCCGCATTGCGCACGACGTCGAGGACCCGATCACCGGTCGACGACGACCATTGCGCCCCGGTGGGATTCGCGAAGTTCGGTTGCGCGTAGAAGGCACGCGCCCGGGTCCGGTCGAAGGCGCGGGCCAGTTCGTCGGGATCGGGTCCGTTGGGTCCGCTGGAAACCGGGACGAGCTGCACACCCGCCTTCGTGGCCGCGAGGATCGCACCCCAATAGGTCGGTGACTCCACGACGAGGGGATTGCCGGCGCCGACGAGCGCGCGGAAGATCGACCCGAGTCCGCTCTGGCTGCCGGGGGTGATGATCACGTCGCCCGCGGACGGCGGGGCGGTGCGTGCATCCGTCGCTTCCGTCAGTTCCGCGGCGAACCACGCCTGCAGTTCGGGAAGTCCCGCCGCCGGTGTCCGTCCGACGGCGGCATCGCTGCGGGATGCGCGTGAATACGCTCCGCGGACAAGGCGTTCGGGGAGCAGTGTGCGGTCGGGATAGCCGGAGTGGAGCGTGATCACGTCGTTGGGCACGGTGCGCAGGGCGGCGGAGGCGCGGGGGAGCGGCGGTGCCGTTCCGAGCGCTTCCGTCTGCCAGCTGTGGTCGATCGTGTTCGACGTGCGGATCTGCCGGACGAAGGTGCCGACTCCTGTGCGGCTCTCCACGAGCCCCCGGGTCTGGAGTGTCTTCAGTGCCTTCTGCACCGTGACGGGGCTGACGCCGTACTGCGCGACGAGCGATCTCGTCGACGGCAACCGGGCGCCGGGTGCGGCAGTGGCGATCCACCGGGTCAGTTCCGCAACGAGTTGGGAACTGCTACTGTTCGACATGAGAGCAAAGAGTAGCGCTATCGTATCCGACCGGCCAGTGCTATCGCCCGATCCTCGCGGGCTCGCCTGGGGTCTGCTCGGCGTCGCAGGTTTCTCCCTGACCGTGCCGCTCACTCGCATCGCCGTCGAAAGTGGAGCGATGTCACCGCTGTTCGTCGCCGCCGGCCGCGCGGTCGTCGCGGCGGTTCTCGCCGCTCCGGCACTCGCGCTCACGGGACAACGACTCCCGAACACGCATCAGTGGCGCAGGATCGCCGTCGTCACGGGTGGGGTGGTGATCGGATTTCCCATGCTCACCTCGTACGCCCTGACCACGGCACCGGCGAACCACAGCGCGATCGTCATCGCGATCCTTCCGGCCGCGACCGCGGTGGTCGCGGTGTTGCGGGCCCACGAACGGCCGCCGATCCCGTTCTGGGTCGCGGCGGGTGCAGGGACGGTCGCCGTCATGGCCTTCGCGGGGCTGCGCGGCGGAGGTGTCGCGGGATTCGGGCGAGCCGATCTGCTGTTGCTCGGCGCGGTGGTCGCCGCAGCCGTCGGTTACGCGGAAGGCGGACTGCTGGCGCGGGAGATCGGTGCGTGGCAGACGATCTCGTGGGCGCTGGTGCTGGGGTCGCCGCTGATGGTGACCCTCACCCTGGTCTCGCTCGCCGACGGAGTGCCGCAGGGCGGGGTGACGCACTGGGCGTCGTTCGCCTATCTCGGCATCGTCAGCATGTTCCTCGGGTTCTTCGCGTGGTATCGAGGCCTGGCGATCGGGCCGATGGCGCGGGTCGGGCAGGTGCAACTGACCCAGCCGATCATGACGGTCGGCTGGGCCGCCTGGCTGCTGGGAGAACCGTTGACCTGGGCGGTGGTGGCGGGCGGTGCCGTCGTCGTGCTGTGTGCCGGCACCGCCGTCCGCGTCCGTCGGAACTGAACGTCAGTCCTTGTCGAGGAAGAAGTCCCAGCGCGGGTTGTCGCCGCCGCCGTACCGCGACAGGTCCGTTACCCCGGCCTCGGCCAGGACGTCGGCGTCGACGAAGCACTGCCCAGTGGTCTCCTTCGCCGGTCGCGAGAGGATCTCGACCGCGGCGTCGGCCATGATCTCCGGGCTGCGGGAGGCGGCGAGCAGCGCTTCACCGTCGGGGGTGTTGGCCACGGCGGAGGTCGCGATGTAGGTCTCGGGCCACAGGCAGTTCGCCGCGACGCCCGCGTCGGCGTATTCGGCCGCGAATCCCAGAGTGAGCAGCGACATTCCGTACTTCGACAGCGTGTACGAGGGGTGCACGCCGAGCCAGTGCGGGTTCATGTTGACCGGCGGGGCGATGGTGAGGATGTGCGGGTTGGGCGACTCCCGCAGGTGCGGCAGCGCCGCCTTGGAGAGCAGGAACGTTCCGCGGCAGTTGATCTCCTGCATCAGGTCGTACTTCTTCACCGAGAGGGATTCGGTGGGTTCGGTGGCGATGGCGCTGGCGTTGTTGACGCAGATGTCCACGCCGCCGAACCGTTCGAGCGCTGTGTCGACGGCCCGCTGGACATCGTCCTCCTTCCGGACGTCGCCCACCACCGCGACAGCTTTGCCGCCGGCGGCCTCGATGTCGGCGACGGCGGTGTGCACCGTCCCCTTCAGTTTGGGGTGGGGTTCGGCGGTCTTCGCCAGGAGCACCACGTTCGCGCCCCGACGGGCGGCGGCGACCGCGATGGCCAGTCCGATACCGCGGCTCGCGCCGGAGATGACCATGGTGCGGTCGCTGAGGGCATTCTGACTCGACATCGTTCTCCCTGGTCGCCTTCGATTGTCCAGCTCTGTTCTCCGCAATGATATTGGCATTCTCTTTTTCTGCAAGTAATGTATCCGGCGTGAACGACTTCGCAGAAACCTCGTCGGGTATCCCGCTCGAGCCTGTCTACGGGCCGGGCGACCGCGCTGCCGAACCGCCGGCGCCGGGAAGCTTTCCCTTCACGCGCGGGAACTTCCCCAACGGCTATCGGGGCCGGTTGTGGACGTTTCGTCAGTACTCCGGGTTCGGTACTGCGGAGGAGTCCAACCGCCGCTACCGCTACCTGCTCGAGCAGGGCGGAACCGGACTGTCGGTCGCGCTGGATCTACCGACCCAGTGCGGCTACGACTCCGACGACCCCGAGGTCGGTGAGGAGGTGGGCCGCGTCGGCGTCGCCGTCGACACGCTCGCCGATGCGGAGGTGCTGTTCGACGGCATCCCGCTCGACAAGATCAGCACGAGTTTCACCATCAACGGCACCGCCGCGATCCTGCTCGCCTTCTACGTCGCCGCCGCGGAGAAGAAGGGGGTGCCGCGCGAGAAGCTCACCGGCACCATCCAGAACGACATCCTCAAGGAGTACGCCTCCCGCGGCACGTGGATCTGGCCGCCCGAGCCGTCGCTCCGTCTCATCGCCGACACCATCGAGTTCTGCGCCGCGGAAGTGCCGCGCTTCAACGCGATCTCGGTGGCCGGCGCCCACTTCCGTGATGCCGGCGCGAACGCGGTGCAGGAGATGGCGTTCACCCTCGCCGACGGTGTCACCTACTGCGACACGGTGGTCGAGCGCGGGCGGATGACCATCGACCAGTTCGCCCCGCAGATCTCGTTCTTCTTCTACACCCACGGCGACTTCTTCGAGGAGATCGCCAAATACCGTGCCGGACGACGCCGTTGGGCGACGATCGTGCGCGAGCGTTACGGCGCCACCACCGACAAGGCGTCGATGTTCCGCTTCGGATGCGTCGCCGGTGGCGCTTCGCTGTATGCGCCGCAGGCGCAGAACAATCTCGTGCGCGTCGCCTACGAGTCCATGGCGTCGGTGCTCGGCGGCGTGCAGTCGATGTTCACCGCCGCCTGGGACGAACCGTTCGCCCTGCCCAGTGAGGAATCGGCGACCCTCGCGTTGCGCACGCAGCAGATCCTCGCCTACGAGACCGGCGTGACCCGCGTCGCCGACCCGCTCGGTGGGTCGTACTTCGTCGAGGCGCTCACCGACGCGACCGAGGAGCGCATCGTCGAGATCATGGCCGATCTCGAGAAGCACGGCGGCATGGTCCGTGCGATCGAGGACGGCTACCTGCAGGGCCTCATCGCCGACGAGGCCTACAAGATCCACCAGGAGATCGAGAACGGCGACCGGCCGGTGGTCGGTGTGAACAAGTTCGTCTCCGACGAACCGCAACCCGAGATCTCCACCTACGAACTCGACGCCGAAGGCCGCGAGATGCAGCTGAAGCGACTCGCGAAGGTCAAGGCCGAACGCGACCCCGACGCGGTGCGCACGACACTCGCGGCCCTGTCCCGCGCAGCGGAAGGAACCGACAACCTCATGCATGCCCTGATCGATTGCGCCAACGCGTATTGTACGGTGGGAGAGATGGTCTCCGCACTGAAGAACGTGTGGGGCGAGTTCCAGCAGCCGGTGGTGTTCTGATGAGCGCCCGCATTCTCGTCGCCAAGCCCGGACTCGACGGACACGACCGCGGAGCGAAGATCGTCGCGCGTGCCCTGCGCGACGCCGGTTTCGAGGTCGTCTACACCGGCATCCGCCAGAAGGTCGAGGACATCGTCTCGATCGCCGTGCAGGAGGACGTCGCGGTGGTCGGACTGAGCATCCTGTCGGGTGCCCACGTCGCCCTCACCACGAAGGTCGTCGAAGGTCTGCGCGCGGCGGACGCCGGCGACATCGACGTCATCGTCGGTGGAACGATCCCGCAGGGCGACGTGCCGAAACTGCTCGATGCCGGCGCCGCGGCGGTGTTCCCCACGAGCACACCGCTGGACGTGCTCGTCACCGAGATCCGCAAGCTCACCGGGACGTCCGAGGCGTCCTGAGCCCGGTACACACCCACATCATCGAGTTCGGGAACCTGGAGGAATCGTGCGTATCGGAGTGATGGTCGGCCCGGAACAGGGCGACACCAACCGCAAGGTCGACCGCATGCTGAAGGACGTCGAGTGGGCCGAGTCGGCCGACCTCGACACCGTGTGGGTGCCGCAGATCCCCACCGACTTCGACGCATTGACGGCCGTCGCCCTGATGGGCACGCGGACGTCGCGTATCGAGATCGGTACGGCCGTCGTGCCTCTACAGGCACAGCACCCGGTCCACCTGGTGCGGCAGTCGCTGTCGACGCACGCCGCGCTCGGTGGCCGCCTCGCCCTCGGTGTCGGCCCGTCGCACCACTGGATCGTGCAGGACATGCTCGGCCTGCCCTACGACAAGCCAGCGAAGTACACGCGCGACTATCTCGAGGTGCTGAACGCCGCGCGCGACCTGCCGGGTTCGATCGACGTCGAGAACGACACCTTCAAGGTCCACAATCCCCTCGACATCGCGCCGGTCGCACCGATGCCGATGCTCGTCGCGGCGCTCGGCCCGGTGATGCTGAAGATCGCCGGCGAACTCGCCGACGGCACCGTGCTGTGGATGGCCGACGAACGCGCCATCGCCGAACACATCGCGCCGCGCATCACCAAGGCCGCGGAGGAAGCGGGTAAGCCGAAACCGCGGATCGTCGCCGGCGTACCGGTCTGCCTGTGCGCACCGTCGGAGGTCGACGTCGCCCGCGAGCGCGCCAATCGCATTCTCGCCGAAGCGGAGATCTCGCCCAACTACCAGCGGCTCCTCGAACACGGACAGGCGAAGGACATCGGCGACATGGCCATCGTCGGCGACGAGGACGCGATCCTCGCCGGTTTCCGCCGCTACGAGGAGGCCGGCGTCACCGACCTGTCGATGCGGCTGCTGCCCATCGGCAACACCCGCGACGAGCTGGTCGCGTCGAAGTACCGCACCCGCGAGGTCGTCGCCGAACTCGTGAAGGAACTGCGGTGACGGCAGGTCCGCTCGCGGGGATCAGGATCCTCGAGGTCGGTCACATCCTCGCGGGCCCGTACGCGACGATGCTGCTGGCCGATCTCGGGGCCGAGGTGACGAAGATCGAGCCGCCCACCGGGGATCTCTCCCGCCAGGTGAGCGACGCCTACTTCGCGAGCCTCAACCGGGGCAAGCGCAGCATCTGCCTCGACCTGACGACCGACGACGGCATGCGCCGCCTCGGCGAGCTCGCTGCCGAATCCCATGCGCTACTGGTCAATCTCAAGCCGTCGGCCATCCGGAAGTTCGGCCTGACCTACGACGCGCTGCGCAGATGGAACGAGACGATCGTCTGCGTCGCGATCACGGGATACGGGCTCGACGGCGGCGACGACCCGGCCTTCGACTACGTGGTGCAGGCCCAGACCGGTGTCGCGGCGTTGACCGGCGACCCCGACGGCCCGCCCATGCTGCCCGGTTACTCGGCGGCCGACAACTCGACGGGTATGACCGCCGCGCTCGGTCTGCTCGCGCAGATCGTGTCCGGTCGCGGGGGCCAGGTCGACGTGTCGTTGCGCGACGTCATGCTGTCGCAGCTGAACTACCGTGCCTCGGCGTATCTGAACGAGGGCACCGAGCCGCGACGCATGCCGAACGGGGCACACTCGTACTACGTTCCCGCGCAATTGTTCCCGACCGCCGAGGGCACGCTCGCGCTGTTCGTCACGCACGACGGTTTCTGGCGGATCTTCGCTGCCGAGGCCGAGATCGACGGGTTTCCGACCATGGCCGAACGCGCACAGCGGCGCGACGAGGTGCTCGCGGTGGTCACCGAGGCGCTCTCGCGCGACACCGCTGCCGGCTGGGAGGCCCGTCTCCGTCCGCTCGGGGTGCCGGCGGCCGCGGTCCGATCACTGCCCGACGCGCTCGACGCGACTCCCGAGATGGTCGTCACCGCCGGTGACTTCCGTCTGGTAGGCAGCCCGATCCGGGTGATCGGGTACGAACCGCAGTACGGACCGCCTCCGAAGCTGGGTGAGCACACCGACGCGCCGGTGACCGTGGGACCTGCCTGATCCGACAGGTTCCGTGATTCTGCGTTCGGTGATACTGCGTTCCGTGATTCTGCTCCGAACCGCCGCCTCCTCCGTAGCCTGGACGTACCACGGGCGCGGTGGGGGTGGCGATGAAGCGAGCAGTCCTGGCGACGGTGTTGCTTCTGGTCGCGGCCTGTTCCGATGCCGGAGACCAAGAGCAGCAGCCGACGAACGTCCCGGCGGTGGATGCGGAATGCGACGCCGCCGACCATCGCTTCGTCTCGTCCGTCAGCGCCGACGGTCGTTATTTCGAGGATCAGTACGGTGATCCCGTCCTCGTCCGCGGCGACTCGCCGTGGTCGGGGATGGCCGACTGGTCGCCCGAGCAGGCCGAGTTGTACTTCACCGACCGCGAGAGCAACGGGTTCGACGCGTCGATCATGTCGGCGATCGTCGTGCCGGTGAACGGCGGGCCGAGCTACGAAGGCGCCACCTTCGACGGCATCGAACCGTTCGTCGACGGCGACATCACGCAGTGGAACGAGGCGTACTGGTCGCGCGTCGACGACTATCTCCGGATCGCGTGCCGCCACGGGAACACGGTGTTCCTGTATCCGATGGACGGATGGAATCTCACCCACGTCTTCGCCTCGACCACACCCGAGGAAGCCTTCGAATACGGGCGGAGATTCGCGCAGCGGTACGCGGAGTTCCCGAACATCGTCTGGATGACCGGCGGCGACTATTCACCGGAGGCGGAGGATCTCGCGGCCGGTGCCGAGTCGGACCTCGTGCTGCGCGCGATGCTCGATGGGATCCGTGATGCCGGCTCCGACGCACCGTTCACGATCCAGCTGGGCTGGGACAAGCTGCTCTCGACGGATCATCCGTTCTGGGAGCCGATCGTGGACTGGAACTTCGTCTACACCTACGCGCCGACCTATCAGGCGGTCCTGCAGGCCTACGAGCGTGCCGACGGGACCCGCGACCCGCGACCCGCACTGTTCTCGGAGGGCAACTACGAAGGCGAGAACAACCAGGAGGACACGGCGCCGACCACCGACGAGACGCTCCGACGTCAGGCGTTGTGGGCACTGACCTCCGGTTCGCCCGGCGAGTTCCGGGGTTCCGACGACTGGGAGTTCCCGGACGGGTGGGAATCCCGACTGGACACCTCCGCCGTCGCGCAACTGCGGGCGATACGCGAACTGTGGCAGTCGTGGCCGTGGTGGGAACTCGTGCCGGACATCGACGAACCGCTCGTCGTCGCAGGTCGCGGCACCCCGTGGACGAGCGACGAGATGATCGACGTCCTCGACGACGAGTACGTCACCGCCGCCCGGACACCGGACGGTTCACTCGCCGTCGTCTATGTTCCGACGCAGCGCACGATCCGGCTCGATCCTGCCCTGGTACCGGAGTCGGCGACCCTCGAGTGGATCGACCCCGCCGACGCGACCGGGCCTCGGCAGCCGGCCACTCCCGACGGGAACGGCGATATCTCCACACCGGGGCCGAACACGGACGGAGACGAGGACTGGCTTCCCGTGATCACCGACCGACAGGCGTGAGAGTGCGGGACCGGGGGAGCGATACCGCCGGCGCCACCGCGAGGAGACCGACGATGCCCGCCACCACGAAGGCGGTCGCGGTCGACGTCGAACCCAGCAGGGCTCCGAACACGACCGATCCGGCGGCCTGGCCCACGGCCAGGGCGATGAACAACGCCACGGTGCCCTCGGCTGCGCGTTCGGCGACCGACCGCACGGCCCACACGATGAGCACCCCGCTCATCGCGATGTAGCTCGCGCCGAACAAGGCGACGGAGAGGTAGGCGGGGATCGGTGTTCCGGGCAGCAACCCCAGCAGAACGGTGGCCACCGACATGGCGGTGGTGGTGAACGTCCACGCGACCGGCAGGTTCCAGGTCTGCACGATCCGGCCCGCGGTCGCCCCCAGCACCCCGAAGGCGCCCAGGACCATCCACGCGAGCACCGAGTAGGTCTCCCCGCCGGTGCCGTCGCTCATGACGGACCGGCCGAACGTCCAGATCGCCGCGCTCGACGCACCGGCCAGTGCTGCGGCGAGGAGGGGACGGATCAGCGGGGACAGTTCGCCGATCCGCACAGGCGTGGTGTGTGAACGATCCCGTCGATCGTCGGAACGTCGGTCGGTGCGGAGGACGGTGAAAGCGACCCCGGCGGTGAGGATCGCGATGACGACCCATCCCACACGCCACTGGCCTGCGGTGGCGAACACCAGAGCTCCGGCGGCGACGAGTCCCACCCCCGTTCCCGAATTGACGATCGTCTGCGCGTTCTCCTGCCGATCGGGAGCGACATTGCGTTCGACGAGCGTCACCAGCCCGGGAGTGGCGAAACCGGCCCCGGCTCCGGCGACAATCACGCTCAGCGCGAAGACGATCGTGTGCGTCGACGCCGCCACCCCCAGCGCACCGATCGCCGCCGTGGCTCCGGCGCAGGCCACGACGAGACGTGGGCGTCCGCTCGTCCTCGACGCGACGATCGCCGCGAGACAGTACGAGAGGAAACTGCCGGCCTGGACGGCACCGGCGACCGTCGAGCCCATCCCGAACGAGTCGGTGAACTGGGGCAGGAAGAGTCCGTAGCCGAACCGCGCCAGCCCGTAGGTGGTCGCGATCAGAGCTGTGCCGGCGATGACGAGTGGATGCATCGCGTCCCCCGAACGGATCGAAGACCAGAACGACCGTTACTCTACTCCGAAACGATCGTTTCAGAAGAACGAGCGTTACAGTGTGGTCATGTCCACGGCTCGTCCTGCTGCCCGCACCCGTCTGCTCCGGGCCGCCGAGGAGATGCTCTTCGACCGCGGGATCCGGGCGACACCCGTCGACGACCTGCTCCGCCGGGCCGAAGTCTCGGCAGCGTCCCTGTACACGCACTTCGGCAGCAAGGAATCCCTGGTCGCCGAGGCGCTGCGGGTCCGGTTGGCGGAGTGGCGCGCGGTGTGGGACCGGCACGTGGTCGATGCCGACGACGACATCGGACGTCTGCTGGCCATCTTCGACGCCCTCGCCGCGTACCGCGACGATTCGGAATCACCCGCCCGCTGGTGCGCCTTCCTCGCGACAGCGACGGAGTTCGCCGAACCCACCGACGAGATCGGCGAGATGCTCGCGGCGGACAGCGACCTGCTCGCCGAGCGACTCCTGCACCTTGCGAAACCGGTGGCCGGGGCGAACGCGCAGGACCTCGCCGACGACGTGCTCACCGCCTACAACGGAACCCTCGCGAGCTTCCTGCGCGGCCGGCCGTCGTCACCGATCGAGGTGGGTCGCAGGGTGGCGCATTCGGCCGCCCTGACCTACCAGTGAAAATCCGGTTGTTTCCACCGCGTATGACGCCGTCGAAACAACCGAATCGGCATCAGACGTACTTGACCTTGATGTCCTCGCTGTCGGGCACGCCCTGGCAGGTGAGGATGTAGCCGTCGGCGATCTCCTCCTCGGACAATGCGTCGTTGACGCGCATCGTCGCGCTGCCGTGGGTGATCTTCGCGATGCAGGTCGCGCAGTTGCCGGCCTCGCACGAGAACGGCGGCGCCAGGCCCGCGCGACGCGCGCTCTCGAGCAGTGTCTCACCGGCGTGCCGGGGCACGGAGACGCGCTGGTTGCCGAGGCGGATCGAGACGGTGCCCCTCACCTCCCCGCTCGGGGCGGACTCCGCCTCCTGGGCGTCCTCGGCCTTGATGGGTTCGGCTGCGCTGCCGAACCGTTCGCTGTAGATGTTGCCGGGGCCGGGGAGCGCGGCCTCGACCATGTCCATGAACGCTTCCGGGCCGCACAGGTAGCTGTCGGCGCCGCCGTCGGATCCGACGAAGGCGCGCACGGCGTCGGGAGTGAGCAGTCCGCTCTCGTCGTCGAAGTGCCGCACTACCTCGAGGCGACCTGCGTACCGGTCGGCGAGTTCGTCGGTGAGGCTCGCGAAGATCGCGGACGCGCGGTCGCGGTCGGCGATCAGCAGGCGCACCGGCCGGTCGGTCGTCGCGAGTGCGCTCTTGGCGAGCGACAGGATCGGCGTGATGCCGCTTCCGCCGGCGAAGCCGAGCACCGGACCGGCTGCGTCGCGGAGAAGGAAAGTGCCTGCGGGTCGGGTGATCTCGACCTCGTCGCCTTCCGCGATGTTGTCGTGCAGCCAGTTCGAGACGGCTCCGCCGGTGACCCGCTTGACGGTGGTCATCATCTCGGTGTCGGTCTCGGGCGCGCTCGACATCGAGTACGAGCGATACAGATCGGTGCCGTCGACCTTCACCTTGAAGGTGCAGAACTGCCCTGACTTGTAGGTGAAGGGCCCGTCGAGGGGAGCGAGCACATAGGTGCGGGCGTCGTCGGTCTCCTTCACGATCCGGGTCACGGTCGCGCGTTGAAACAAAGGTGGTCTCGCCATGGACCGTCTCCTCCTGGTATCAATGTTCTGCAAGAACGAGAGTACTATTCTCATTCAGGAGAGCAAGACCTCTCGACCGGTATTGCTGCGACGCGAGAGAGCACCATGACAGAGCCCACCGTGTTGGCCTTCGAAGACCGCGAGTACACCCTCGCGGAACTCGATGCGCTCACCTGCGGACTCGCTCGTGTCCTGGCAGATCGCGGCGTGGGTCCCGGCGACCGCGTGGCACTCATGTCGTCCAACCGCCCCGAATTCGTCGTGGCCTACCGGGCCATCGACAGGCTCGGCGCCGTCGTCGTCCTGCTGAGCCCGGCCTGGAAAAGCGGCGAGGTCGAGCACGCCCTCCGGCTCACCGAACCGGCCTTCGCCGTCGGCGACAACCCCGTCCTCGCCGCCGCGATGCCGATGCTCTACCTCGACGACCCGATCGAACCCGATCACGGCGACTTCACCGCAACCCCCGTGGACCCCGACGCCGATGCACTGCTCGTCTTCAGTTCCGGTACGACGGGCCTGCCGAAGGCCGTGCGGCACACCCGCTCCTCGTTCGCCGCGGCCGTGGCGCACTGGCGGCAGGTCCTCGGACTCACCGCCGGCGACCGGCTCCAGATCGTCACCCCTCCCTCGCACATCCTCGGCCTGCTCAACATCGCCACCGTGCTCGACGCCGGCGGATGGATGCGGCTGCACCGGCGATTCGACCTCGACGCGATGCTGAAATCCATCGAGCGCGACCGGATCACCGTCGAGATGGCCGTCGCACCGATCGCCCTCGCGATCGCCTCGCATCCGGATCTCGAATCGTTCGACCTGTCGTCGCTGCGCTACATCATGTGGGGCGCCACACCCGTCACCGCGAGTGTCGCGGAGACCGTCACCCGGCGCACCGGCGTGACCTGGTTGCCGGCCTACGGAGCCAGCGAGGTCCCCGTCATCACCTGCAATCCGGTGGGCGACGCCCGCCTCGACAGCGTCGGCGTACCTGCGCCCGGCCTCGAACTGCGGATCGTCGAACTCGGGACCGGCCGGGAGGTCCCGGCCGGCGAGACCGGAGAGATCCAGGTGCGGTCGGCCTCGGCCATGGCCGGATACCTGCCCGACGACGCGACCGCCGGGGCGTTCTGCGACGGCTGGTACCGCACCGGCGACGTCGGATGGCTCGACGCCGACGGCCGGTTGCGGATCACCGACCGTGCCAAGGACATGATCAAGGTCAACGGATTCCAGGTCGCTCCCGCCGAGGTCGAAGCGGTGCTGCACGGCCACCCCGACATCGCCGACTGCGCCGTCTTCGGAACGAAGAACGGTGCGGCCGGCGAGACGGTCGTCGCGGCGATCGCCACCACCGCGACACTCGATCCCGACGACATCTCCACCTATGTGGCCGAACGACTCGCGTCGTACAAGCGACCGGGACGCGTGATCTTCGTGCCCGACATTCCCCGCCTGCCGTCCGGCAAGGTCTTGCGCCGACAACTCGAGGAGCGCCATGGACGTACGTCTGACCATTGAACAACAGCAGTTGCGCGACGCCGCCGCCAAACTGGCCGACGATCTGGGTGCCCGCTCGGTGTCGGATCTGGACGACGCGGCACGCCGGGCACGGCTGGAGAAGACCGTCGCCTCGACGGGCTGGCGCTCCCTGCGCTCCGACGGCGCGTCGGGAGTCGAAGTCGCCATCGTGGCAGAGGAATTCGGGCGCGGACTCGTCGACGTGCCGTTCTTCGGTCCGGTGCTCGCCGACGACCTGCACCGGCATTTCTCCGACGACCAGCCGACGCGCGCCATCGCCGTCGGTGCCGACGCCTTCGACGCGCACGGCCTCGATCGCGTCCTCGTCCTCCGGGACCGGACGGTGTCGACCGCGGCCGTCGGTGAGCCCGCGCCCGGTGCGGACCTGACCCGTTCGTTCGCGACGTTCGCCGAACCGGACGAGACGCTCGGCGAACTCTCCTCCGAGAACGCCGACCGCGCACATGCTCTCGCGCTCGTCGTCACGTGCGCCGACCTCGTCGGGGTGTCACGGGGCGCGCAGGCGGTGGCCGTCGACTACGCGAAGATCCGTGAGCAGTACGGAAACACGATCGGGTCGTACCAGGCGGTCGCGCACATGCTGGCCGAGAGCGAAGCCCTCATCGAAGGCTCGATCAGCGTGCTGCGGCACGCGGCGTGGGCCGTCGACGAGCTGACGCCCGAGGAAGCGATCCGCGCCGCGCGCATCGCCAAGATCTACACCGCGCGCGCCGCGCGCACCGTCTGCGAGACCGCCGTTCAGGTGCACGGCGGGATCGGCAACACCTGGGAGTGCATCGAGCACGTGTACCTGCGGCGGGCCCTGACGTCCACCGAACTGTTCCCCGTGAGCCTGGAGGAGATCGACCTTGGACTTTCGTGACTCGCCGGAAGAAGCCGCATTCCGCGCCCGGCTGCGGACCTGGCTCGCCGATCAGGCCGGAAAGTTCCCCACCTCGGGTGACGAGTACTGGGCTCGGCAGGGTGAATGGCATCAGGCGCTCTACAGCGCAGGGTTCTTCGGTCTGTCGTGGCCGAAGAAGTACGGCGGGCAGGATCTTCCGCCCGTCTTCGACGTGATCCTCGACGAGGAACTCGCCGTCGCGGGATGCCCGCCGCGGCCGAGTCTGGGATATCTCGTGGTCGGCCTCGGTCACCATGCCAGTGACGAACTGTGCGAACGGTTCCTGCCCGGCATGATCGACGGCACCGAACGGTGGTGCCAGGGATTCAGCGAACCCGGTGCCGGCTCCGACCTCGCGTCGCTCACCACCACGGCGACCCGCGACGGCGACGAATACGTCATCCACGGCCACAAGGTCTGGACGAGTTACTCCGACGTCGCCGACTGGTGCCTGCTGCTCGCCCGCACCGATCCGGATGCGCCGCGGCACCGCGGTATCTCGGCGTTCATCGTCTCGATGCACCAGGACGGCATCGAGCAGCGACCGTTGAAGATGATCAGCGGCGTCACCAAGGAGTTCGGCCAGGTGCTGTTCGACGGTGCCCGCGTGCCGGCAAGCCGCATGGTCGGGGCTCCCGGGGAGGGCTGGCGGGTCGCGATGACCGTCGTCGGCCACGAGCGCGAACCGTCCACCCTCGGATTCGCCGCCCGCTACGGCAAACTCGTGCGTCAGCTCGCCAAGCGCGTCGACGGTCCGCCCCCGCAGGATCTGGCCTGGGCGGCGGTGCAGTCGGAGATGCTGCGTCTGCACGTGCGGCGGCGACTGTCCGAGCAGCTCGACGGTGTCTCGCACGGCTCCGAGGGGTCGCTCGACAAGCTGCTCATGACGTGGGTGGACCAGTCGGTCGGACACGCAGCCCTGGCAGTCGCGGGCAGCCGCGACGAGGAACTCCTCGGCTCGTACATGTACAGCCGCGCCCAGTCCGTCATGGGCGGCACGTCGCAGATCCAGAAGAACATCATCGCTTCGCGCATCCTCGGATTGGGGGTCTGACATGTACGGCATGCCCGACGAGATCGAGGTCCGCGCCGAGGGGCCGCTGCGGATCGTCACGCTCAACCGGCCGTCGAAGTACAACGCGGTCAACGATCCGCTGCACGCGGGACTCGCCCGGCTGTGGCCGCAGCTGAGCGCCGACCGCGAGGTCCGCGCCGTGGTGCTCACCGGTGCCGGCAAGGCGTTCTCCGCCGGCGGGGATCTCGACTATCTCGCCGAACTGGGGCAGGACGCCGAACTGCGGGCGAAGACCATCGCCGACGGACGCGAGATCGTCCTGGGTATGGCGCGCTGCCGCGTGCCTGTGGTCGCTGCGGTCAACGGCCCGGCGGTGGGACTCGGGTGCAGCCTGGTCGCCCTGAGCGACGTCGTCTACATGGGGGAGGGCACCTATCTCGCCGATCCCCACGTGCAGGTCGGGCTGGTCGCGGCCGACGGTGGTCCGCTGACCTGGCCGCTGCAGATCAGCCTGTTGCACGCGAAGGAGTTCGCCTTCTTCGGGGAGCGGATCCCCGCCGAGCGGGCCCGCGAACTCGGCCTGGCGAACCATGTCGTCGCCGATCCGCTCGCCGAGGCACTCGCGTGCGCCAAGCGTCTCGTGGAGCAACCGCAGAAGGCCGTGGAGGCTACCAAGCGGCTGCTCAACATCCACCTCGAGCGGGCGGTGCTCGCGAGCCTGGACTACGCGATGAGTGCCGAGGAGATGACCTTCCAGAGCGACGACTTCCGTGCGAACATCGCGAGGATGACCGCAGGAAAATCGTGATCGGAGAGACCGTGTGATCGGACGGTTGCGTTCGCTGTCGAGCTTCCATCCCGATCTGCGGACCGTGGCGCTGCTCGCCCCACGTCGTGCGGTGACCCCGCGATCGTTGCCGGTGATGCGCATGCTCACCCGCGCGATCCGGGGCACCGACCCGGACGTGTACGTCTTCGAACCGGGCGTGTCGGTCCGCTGGTTCGGTGCTCCGGCCCGCGCAGGCACCGAACCCGGTGCGGCCCTGTTGTGGATCCACGGTGGCGGGTACGTCTTCGGCCGGGCCGCGCAGGACGACGCGCTGTGCCGGCGGTTCGCCGACCGGCTCGGTATCGCCGTCGCCTCGGTCGATTACCGATTGGCACCCGAACATCCCTATCCGACTCCGCTCGAGGACTGTCTGCGCGCCTACGAGTGGTTGCGGAGCCGGCCGGAGGTCGATCCGGCGCGTATCGCGATCGGAGGTGCGAGCGCCGGGGCGGGTCTGGTTGCGGCACTGGCACTTCTGCTCCGGGACAGGGAACTGCCGGCGCCGGCCTTCCAGCTGTTGGCCTATCCGATGCTGGACGACCGCACCGGCGACGGTCCCGCGCACATCCGGATGTGGGATGCGTTCAGCAACCGGTTCGGCTGGACGAGTTACCTGGGTTCGGCCGATCCGGAGGTCGCGGCGCCGGCGCGTCGCACCGATCTGTCGGGTCTGCCCCCGGCCTGGATCGGGGTGGGCACGCACGATCTGTTCCTCGACGAGGACCGCGCGTACGCGGAACGGCTACGGGCCTCGGGTGTCCCGTGCATTCTGCACATCGTCGACGGAGCCTTCCACGGTTTCGATTCGGTGGCCTCGCGCACGGGGGTCGCGCGCGGATTCTTCGACGAACAGTGCGCCACCCTGGAAAATGCGCTCTCCCTGGAATGCTCGTAGGGCCGCTGCCGGATCCCGGCAGCGGCCCTACGGATTCCGTGCTCCGTTCACGAACGGGGCTTGACGTACTCCGACTTCACTTCCATGATCCGCATCTTCGGGATGGGACCGTAGCTGAGCGAGTCCGACATGTTCAGCTGCTTCGCTGCCGCCGCGGCGTGGACGTTGGCCTTGGCCGCCGCGGGATCACCCTCGAGTTCGTAGAGGGTGACCGACGGGCCGCCGTCCGCGTCGGCCGGGGACAGCCGTGTGGCACCGACGAATCCGTCGAGGGCCACCACTTCGGGGATGTGCACCTCGTCGTACCACTTGTTGAACTCTTCCAGCCGCTCGGGATGCGACGGGTACGACTCGACGAGCAAGTAGTGCTTCATGCGTGGTCCTGTCTGTGAGAAGGGTTGGTGTACTGGTGTTTCAGACCCGGACGACCCAGCCGCCGTCGATGTTGAGGGTGTGTCCGGTGACCCAGTCGCTGCCGGACGACACGAGGTACAGCAGGCCGGGGATCAGTTCCTCGGGCTCACCGAACGGGAACGGGATGGCGTGCTTGACCATCTCCTTCAGCTCGGGCGGTGAGGCGATCGAGCCGGCTTCGGTGTTGACCATGCCGGGAGCGATCGCGTTCACACGAATGCCGAAGGGCGCCAACTCACGCGACAGCGAGACCGTCATGCTCACAAGTCCGAGTTTGGTGATGCCGTAGGCCTGCGCGGCCATGAACGCGCCGCTCGAGGACTGGTTCACGATCTTGCCGTAGCCGCGCTCCTTCATGTACGGCACCACGGCGCGGGTGCACAGGAGCGGGCCGGTCAGGTTGACGGCGAGGGTACGGTTCCACAGCTCGATGTCCATCGTCGTGAGAGATCCCTCGCCGACGACCTCGGCCATCAGTCCCGCATTGTTGACGAGGATGTCGACCGATCCGAAGTGTTCGGCTGCGGTCGCGGCCATCTCGGTGGTGCTGGCCTCGTCGCTGACGTCGACTCCGACGGCCAGGACACGGTGACCGTCCGCTGCGAGTTCGTCCGCCGCGGCCTGAGCGGATGCGAGGTTGACGTCCGCGAGGACGACTGCCGCTCCGGCCTCGGCGAGGCCGCGGGAGTAGGCCCGGCCGATCCCGCCACCGGCGCCGGTGACGATGGCGACCTTGCCGGCCAGCTGGGGAGTGTCTGTCATGGGTTTTCCTTGTCGGTCGAAGCGGGTCGGTGGTGTTGTTCCGGGCGGCTCAGGAGTGGGTGAGCTCGTAGCGGCGGCGGTACTCCTCCTTGGAGGTCTCGCTGATGTCCACATCGGTGGCGCGTGCCCGCAGCGCGCCGACGGTGGCCTGCTCACGCAGGGTGTGCGCGAACGGATCCCAGTCGAAGAACCGCGCGGCGTTGGCGAAGGTGATCTTGTCGATCTCTTCGTCGGTGCACCGAGCGGCGTCCAGCGCGCTCTTCAGGATCTCGGGTGAGTGCGGCCAAGTGGAATCCGAGTGCGGGTAGTCGCATTCCCACGCGATGGTGTCGATGCCGAGCCGGTGACGGTTGTTCAGTCCGCTGGGTTCGGTGATGTAGCAGGCGAGGAAGTTCTTGCGCCACACGTCGGTCGGGCTCATCCCGTCGGGAAGAAAGCTCGTTCCGGTCCAGGACTGGTTGACGATGTGCCGGTCGAGGCGGTCCAGCCACGGCGCCACCCATCCGACGCCGCCCTCACTCATCGCGACCTTGAGGTCGGGGAACTTCTTGAACGCGCCGCTGAGCATCATGTCGGTGGCCGCGATTGTCGAGATGAGCGGCGTGAGCATCAGCATGTTGTCGATGTCGAATCCCTCGGGCCGCTTGACCAGGTTGATGCCGCCTCCGATGTGCAGGGACAGCACGATGTTGTGTTCGACGCACGCCTTGAAGATCGGGTCCCAGTAGCCGGACTTGAAGTCGGGGAACCCTTCCCCGACACCGTAGGGAGTTTCGGGGATGCTGATCGAGCGACATCCCATGGCTGCGATCCGGTGAACCTCGGCAACGGATTCGTCCGCATCGAAGAAGGGGATGATGCCGATCGGTATGAACCGGCCCGGGTGTGCGTCCGGGACCTCACCGACGACCCAGTCGTTGAAAGCCCTGCACGCGGCGAGGGAGAGCTTCTTGTCGGGCAGGCTCGCCAGGTGGGTGCCGGCGAAGCCGGGGAAGGTGGCGAACAGTGTCGCGGCGAGGGTGCCGTTGGCGTCCATGTCGCGCACGCGCATATCCATGTCGTAGACGGCGGGCCGCATCTCCGCGTACCCGGTGGGGTCCATGCCCCATTCGTGCTTGGGCCACGAGACCACGGCGTTGAGGCCGGAGCTGCCGACGACGGTGCCCTGGAACTGCCAGGCCTGCACCCTCGGATTGCGGGGATGGGTGGTGAGTTTGGGAGCCTGGTCCATCAGGCTCTTGGGGAAGTGCTTCTCGAAGATGTCCGCGGGTTCGACGACGTGGTCGTCGATGCTGATCATCACCATGTCTTCGGTCTTCATGAGGATCCCTTTCCGCAGCCGGTGCCGGTTACTTCTGTGCCGTCACCGGCGCTGCGATTCCCTGCTCGTCGACGATCTTCTGGATCCGGTCGAGGGTCTCGTCGAGTCCGTCGCCGAGGCGCGGACCGGGCGTGAAGGTGGCCGGAAGCTGCCGCATGCCCTGGATGACGCCGATGGACTCGTAGTGGACCGTGCCTTCGGGGTCGCAGCGATAGTCCGGCATCCGGTCGAGTACCGCGAGCAACATCCGCTTGAACATGGTTCGCGCCAGATTGGATCCGATGCAGCGGTGCACTCCGAGTCCGAAGCTGAAGTGCCGGTTGCCCTTGCGTTCCAGGTCGATCTCGTTCGGATCCGTGAACAGTTCGGGATCCCGGTTCGCCATCGCCCACGACAGCCAGATACGTTCGCCCTCCTTGAACTCGACGCCGTCGAGTTGGGTGTCGGCGGAGAACGTGCGGCCGTCCCCGGCCGACGGACAATAGAAGCGCAGGAATTCTTCTGTTGCCGAATCCAGCAGCGTGTCCCGCTCGGCGCTGAGGATTTCGCGCTGATCGGGGTTCTGCGACAGCCACTCGAGCGCGTGCGAGGTCAACGCCGTCGTCGTGTCGAAACCACCGCCGATGAGCAGGCTCAGCACACCGAGCAGTTCGAGATCGTCGGGTGTCTCCCCGTCGATGGTGGCGCGGGCGACGGCATCGACCATTCCGGGACGGGGGTTTTCCCGGATCTCGTGGAGGCTGGCGAGAAGATCCATTCCCATCAACCGGTGCAGTTCGGCGACGCGGTGGACATCGGGCGAGTCCGGCGGCGTGTACATCGCGGCGTGGACGGGCTCGCAGTAGACGTTCCACTTGGCGACCGGAATCCCGAGCATCGCGAGGGTGATGACGGCGGGAACGATGTTCACCATATCGTCGATGAAGTCGATGCTGCCGGTCTCGATCTTCTCGTCGAGGCACGCGCGGATCACCTCGTCGATGAGGGGAACCCATTTCTTCACGGCAGCGGGAGACAGATACGGATTGAGTACGCTTCGGAATTCCCGGTGTTCGGGGTCGTCCATCTCCAGGATCCCACCGCGCACGCCGGATGCCCGGACGGCCGTGGGGATCATGATGCCCTTGTAGCCGCGCCGTACTCCCTTCACGTCGTGGTCGTTCGAGATGTTCGCCGAGCGTGCGAGGGTGAATACTGCCTCGCCGCCTGCGGCGACCCAGTGACCTCCGTGCGTGTCGGACCATGCCACGGGGCATTTCGAGTGCATCTCGGTAGTGATTTCCGAGAATCGGCCCCGGTAGTCCGGTGCGTGCCTGTCGAACTGATAGACCGGTGTCCGGTGCTCGGTGTCGACGACGGCCTCGTCAGCGCTCACGGTGTTGCCCTCTCGTGCGTCCGATGGATGGTGGTGCGGTCGGGTGGTGTCACAGGACGGAGATCGCCTGTTCGGGGCAACTGCGGTAGGCCTCGCGTGCGGATTCTGCGAGATCGACGGGTACTTCGGTGTCGACGGCCGTGGCGTGCCCGTCGATGTCGCTCAGTTCGAAGAGCGTGGGGGCGGCCATGGTGCACAGTGTGTGTCCTTGGCAGCGGTGAGGATCGACTTCCACCTTCATGACGTTCTCCGATCGTCGGCGAATTCTGTTGTTCTGCAGTCGGTTCGGAACTGCACCGCGACTCGATCCGTGTTCCCTGTAAACATTCTCACGATCTTTGTTCCAAGAATGCCGTTCCGGTTGATGAGAACAGTAATGTCACAGGTGTCGGCCTGCAAGAGGTGCGATCGAAGAAGCAGAGCATGAGGGCGGTGCGGATATGAGGGCATGGCAGTTCGAAGGAGCCGGGCGACCGATCTCGTTGAACGAGGTTCCGGAACCGGAACCCGGCCCGGGCGAGGTGGTGATCGACGTCGCGGCGGCCGGACTGTGTCACAGCGACCTGATGTACATGGAGGTCGGAGAGGAGACGATGCCGTTCCTGCCCATGACGCAGGGACACGAGAACGCCGGCGTCATCAGCGCACTGGGCGACGGGGTCGAGGGCTGGAGCATCGGTGACGTCGTCGGCGTCTGCTCGTCGGGCGTGCGTCCGCCGCTCGGCATGTTCTCCCACGGTGGGTTCGCCGACAAGCTGGTCGCCGATGCCCGCGATCTCGCCCGGGTGCCCGAAGGGCTGGACCTGTCGCTGGCCGCCCTCGCGACGGATGCGGGAATGACCTCGTACCACGCCATCATCAAGGTCGGTGGTGCGTCGACGGGGATGAAGGTCGGTGTGATCGGCTACGGCGGTCTGGGGCAGATCGGGACTCGTGCGGCCGTGCTGGCCGGTGCGGAGGTGCACGTGGCAGAGACGAAGGAATCGGCATGGGATCTCGCCCGGCAGGCCGGCGCGACGGATGTCGTGCGGGACGCGGCCGAATGGGCGGGCCGAGGATTCGACCTCGTGGTCGACTACGCCGGTTTCGACACCACACAGAAGGCGATCGACGCCGTCGCCCGGGGCGGCACCGTGGTGCAGGTCGGTCTGGGCCTGCCGACGTTCACCGTGAAGACGCCGACGCTCCTCGGCAGGACGCTCGTGGGTTCCCTCGGTGGGACCGTCGAGGACATCGAGGAGGTGTACGACCTGTTCGTGAGACGGGAGATCGAACCCGCATACACCGAGATCGGCTTCGAGGGGATCGGTGATGGCCTGGAACGCCTTCGTCGCAACGAAGTGACCGGACGGCTCGTCGCGCGGTTGGACCGCTGAACCGTCGAAGCGGATTCGCGCCCGGAAGCACGAAGGGAGGCCCGGTGCCGGACCTCCCTTCGTGCGGCAACCTCATCCCCTCGCGGACACGAGGCTCTCCGAACGCTGCACGGTGCCGGAGATCCCGTTCGCGTCCTGCTGCGCGAGCAGCACCGCGGCGGCGCCCATCGTCTCCGGTGGTTCCACCATCTCGGGCGGGATCTCCCGTCCGCCACCGCCGGCGGTCCAGCCCTCGGTGAGGACGACCCGTGAGGGCGCGAGGCAGTTGACCGCGATGTTGTCCTGCCGCAGGTCGGCCGCGAGCCCGACGTAGAGGCGTTCCACCGCGGCCTTGGACACCCAGTAGGCGTTCGAGCCGTGGTCGGTCATCGTCACACCGCTGGTGGTCACCGCGATCATCGACCCGCTGCCGCGCTCGCGCAGGTGCGGGATCGCTGCCTTGGTCACGGTGAACACGCCGGTGAGGTTGACGTCGAGGCACAACTGCCAGCGTTTCGCCGGGGTCGTCTCGATCGGCCCCATCCACAGCACCCCGGCGTTCGCGACGAGGATGTCGAGCCCGCCGAACTCGGCGACCGTCGCGGCGATCGCGGAGTCGACGGACTGTTCGTCGGTGACGTCGCACGGCACCGGGAGGGCCCGGCCTCCGGCGTCGGTGATCCGCT
Organism: Rhodococcus rhodochrous; assembly: GCF_900187265.1. NCBI lineage: Bacteria > Bacillati > Actinomycetota > Actinomycetes > Mycobacteriales > Nocardiaceae > Rhodococcus > Rhodococcus rhodochrous. Next base: position 4,726,520 of record NZ_LT906450.1, on the reverse strand, counting down.
CGGCGACCGAGCCGATGGTGCCGGGCAGCTTGCCCTCCTGCTCGGAGCGTGCCGCGACCGCCACAGAGGCCCCCGCCTCGGCGAGAGCGACGGCGATCGCAGCGCCGATGCCACGACTGGCACCGGCGACGAACGCGACCTTCCCTGCGAGCGGGCTCACTTCGGCGGGAACCTCAGGGCACCGTCGAGGCGGATGACCTCGCCGTTGAGGTAGTCGTTCTCGACGATGGACGCGACGAGCGTCGCGTACTCGGCGGGGCGGCCCATGCGCTTGGGATGCGGGATCTGCGGGCCCCAGTACGCCTCGAGCTGGTCGCCGGCCTTGCCGTAGGCGGGGGTGAGGATCGTGCCCGGCGCGATGGTGTTGACGCGGATACCGAGCGGCGACAGGTCGCGTGCGGCGACCAGCGTCATGCCGATGACGCCGCCCTTCGCGGCCGCGTAGGGGAGCTGCCCGATCTGCCCTTCGTAACCGGCGATGGACGCGGTGTTCACGATGACGCCGCGGGAGCCCTCGTCGTCGAAGGGGTCCTGCTTGGCGATGGCGGCGGCGGCCAGGCGCATGACGTTGAACGACGACGTCAGGTACGACTCGATGGTCTTGGTGAAGTTCTCGAGCGGCATGGCGCTGCCGTCCTTGCCGACGAGGCGTCCGCCGCCGGCCGGGCCGCCGTGGCAGTCGACGGAGATGCGCAGCGGCGCGAGCGAGTCCGCTTCCGCGATGGCGGCCGAGACGGATTCCTCGCTGCCGGCGTCGGTGCGCACGTATCGCACACCGAGCTCCTGCTCGAGTTCCTTGCCCTTCTCGTCGTTGACGTCGGCGACGACGACCTTCGCGCCCGCCTCGTGGAGACGCCGGACGGTGGCCTGCCCGAGGCCACCCGTGCCGCCGACGACGATCGCGGAGCTTCCTGCTACCTGCATGCTGCCTCCTTCGAGATCCGAGCTCTTGAAAGTAAAGCTCTCTGTCTGTGAGAATAATGTTCTCATGAACCTAAGCATGATTCTAGAAATGGCCGCAAGCACCGGCGAGCGAGCAGTTGCGACCGTCGGGAACCGGACCCTCACCGCTGCCGGTCTCGACGCCCTCGCACGTCGTGCCGCCGCGCAGTTCCGGAATCATCCGGCGGTGCTCTACCTGGGGTCCAACCACCTCGCGTATCCGGTGGCGCTGTTCGGTTCGGCGCTGGCCGGGGTTCCTTTCGTGCCGCTCAACTACCGGCTCGGCGAACAACAGCTCGGCGCGCTGAAGGCCAAGCACCCCGGCGCACTCGTGCTCGAGCAGGAGGATCTCGACGTCCTCGTCGACGACTCCTACGCCACAGGCGATCCCGAGCCGCCGCTCGAACCGCAGTGGGACGGCGACACGGTCGCCGCAATCATCTACACCAGCGGCACCACCTCGGATCCGAAGCCCGCGATCCTGCGGCACCGGCACCTGCTCGCCTACGTGCTCAACACGATGGAGTTCGGTTCGGCCGCCGAGACCGACGCATCGCTCGTCTCGGTTCCGCCGTACCACATCGCCGGCCTGACCAACCTGCTGTCGAACTTCTACACCGGCCGCCGGGTGGTGTACCTGCCGGCCTTCGACCCGCAGGTCTGGCTCGAGACGGTCCGACGCGAACGCGTCACCCACGCGATGCTCGTCCCGACCATGCTCGCCCGCATCGTGACCGCCCTCGGCGACGACACGGCCGACACCCCCACGCTGGCGAGTCTCGCCTACGGCGGGTCGCGCACGCCGCGCCCGGTCCTCGAACACGCGCTGCGCGCCTTCCCGGACACCGGCTTCGTCAACGCCTACGGTCTCACCGAAACCGCGTCGTCCGTGGCGGTTCTCGGACCCGACGACCACCGCACCGCCTTCGGCTCCACCGATCCGGCCGTCCGCGACCGCCTCGGTTCGGTGGGCCGCCCGCTCCCCGGCATCGAGATCGAGATCCGTTCCGAGGAGGGCGAACCCGTCCCGTCCGGCGAGACCGGCCTGATCTTCGTCCGCGGCGAACAGATCTCGGGTGAATACGGCAACCGCAGCGTCCTCGACGCTGAGGGGTGGTTCTCCACACGCGATCTCGGCCGGCTCGACTCCGACGGATATCTGTACGTCGAGGGCCGCTCCGACGACACCATCATCCGCGGCGGCGAGAACATCGCCCCCGCCGAGATCGAGGACGTCCTGCTCGCCCACCCGGGCATCACCGAGGCCGCCGTCATCGGCGTGTCCGATACCGAATGGGGACAACGCATCGTCGCCGTCCTCGTCGGCGACGGCGATCCGGACGAGATCCGACAGTGGGTGAAGGAACGCCTGCGTTCCTCGAAGACCCCCGACAACATCGTCTTCCGGGACGAACTGCCCAAGACCGAGACCGGAAAGCTCTTGCGTCGCACCCTTCTCGCCGAACTGGAGGCCACCCATGCCTGATGCCGTGATCGTTTCCGCCCTGCGCACCCCGGTCGGCACCGCCGTCAAGGGCACGCTCCGCGACACCGACGCGTTCACCCTCGCGGAGCACATCGTCACCGCGACCACCGAGGACCTCGACAAGAGCCTGATCGACGACGTGATCCTCGGCGAGGGCCTGTACGGCGGCGGTGTGATCGCCCGCCACGCCGCCCTCACCGCCGGCCTGACCCACGTGCCCGGTCTCGCACAGAACCGGCACTGCGCGGCGAGCCTGTCGACCGTGCAGTCCGCCGCGGCGAGCATCCGCTCCGGCATGGACCGCATCGTGATCGCCGGTGGCGTCAACTCCGCGTCGACCTCGCCGCGATCGCTCATCCGGAAAGGCGAGGAGTGGGTGCCGTGGATGTCGCCCAGCCACCCCGACAGCCCCGAGGCCCCGAACCGCGACATGTCCATCACCGTCGGCTGGAACGCCGCGGTGAAGGCCGGCATCGGCCGTGAGGAGATGGACGCCTGGGCGCTGCGCTCGCACCAGGTCGCGATCCGCGCCATCGACGAGGGCCGCTTCAAGGAGGAGATCGTCCCGATCGACACCCCACACGGCCTGTTCGACACCGACGAACACCCGCGGCGGGAGACGAGCCTCGAAAAGCTCGCGTCGCTCAAGGTGCTGCACCCGGAGATCGAGGGCTTCAGCATCACCGCCGGCAACGCCTGCGGCGGCAACGATGCGGCCGCCGCGCTGGCCATCGCCAGCAGCGATCTCGGTCTGCCCGCGCTCGGCACGGTGCTGTCGTGGGCGTCGGTGGGTGTCGACCCTGCGATCACCGGACTCGCTCCCGTCGAAGCGATCCCGAAGGCACTCCAGCGCGCCGGTCTGTCCATCGGCGACGTCGACCTGTTCGAGATCAACGAGGCGTTCGCCGCGCAGTGCGTCGCGTGCATCAAGCTGCTCGAGATCGACCCCGAGAAGGTCAACGTCAACGGCAGCGGCTGCTCCCTCGGCCATCCGGTCGCCGCGACCGGCGCCCGCATGCTCGTCACCCTCACCCACGAACTGCGTCGCCGCGGCGGTGGCATCGGTGTCGCGTCGATGTGCGCGGGTGGTGGCATGGGCTCGGCCGTCGTGATCGAGGTGCCGGCACCGTGAACCGGGATACGCCGTGAACATCGGTGAACTGATCGACGCGGCACGCGGGGGCTCCCCGCGTGCCGCGGGTCGATTGCTGACCCTCGTCGAAGGACCGCGCCGGGACGAGGTGCTCGCGCTGCTCGAACCCGCCCGCGCGCGGGTCGTCGGATTCACGGGCCCGCCCGGGGCCGGCAAGTCCACGACAGTCGGGGCGCTCACCACCGCCTACCGCGAACGGGGACTGCGGGTCGCGGTGCTGGCCGTCGACCCGTCGTCCCCCTACAGCGGCGGTGCGCTGCTCGGCGACCGCATCCGCATGGCCGCGCACGTCGGCGATTCGGGTGTGTTCGTCCGGTCGGTGGCCTCCCGCGGACATCTCGGCGGACTCGCAGCCGCCGTCCCTGCGTCGATCCGATTGCTGGCAGCTTTGGGTTACGACGTGATCCTGCTCGAATCCGTGGGCGTGGGTCAGTCGGAGATCGAGATCGCCTCGGTCGCCGAACCCACCGTCGTCATCCTCAATCCGGGTGGGGGAGACGCCGTCCAGGCCGCCAAGGCCGGATTGCTCGAGGTCGCCGATCTCGTCGTCGTCAACAAGGCCGACCGCGACGGTGCCGATCAGACGGTGCGCGACCTCCGCGGCGACGTGAAGGTCCCGATCCTCGAGCTCGTCGCCGCGACCGGCCAGGGTGTCGACGACCTCGTCGACGCGATCGAGGCGCACCAGCGGGCCGACACCGCAGAACGCCGCACGGCGCGGGCCCGCAGTCAGATCCTGTCGCTGGCACACACCCTCCTGCGCAACCACGCGGAGTTGGAGGCGCTGGCGGAGGCCGTCGCCGAGGGTCGCGACGATCCGTACTCGGCGGCCGCACGACTCGTCGACGGAGCGGCCGTATCCGCACAGTCGTGAGGTTCGCGCGGTGAAACGGGGTTTGCTACCGCTGTAACCGGTGCCTACCCCGTTTCACCGCGTCAACGTTCGTCGACTCAGGCCAGAACCGGGACGACGAGCGGAAGTTCGACCGTCGTCCGGATACCCGGCCGCGCCGCGCACACCGCCGCGATCGAATTCACCGCGCGGTTGGCGGTGTAGGACGGGGAGATCTCGCTCATCCGCTCGAGGGGGATAGGGAAACGCATGTCGATGTCGAGGGGCGCGTCGCCGTCGACGGTGATGTGCCAGCCGGTCGCGTGCAGGTCCCAATCGGCATCGAGCTGATCGGTGCAGTACCAGGTGGGGCGGAACCGCATCAGCTCGCGGCCGTCGCGGATGCCCGACACCGTGATGCGTTGCGCGGCCACCGTTCCCGCTTCGATAGTGCCGGCGGCGATGGTGACCGTGGAACGTGCCGTGGCGAGTTCGCCCGTGGTCCGGATGGTGTCGAGGGTCAGGCCGAGCGCGTCGGCCAGGGCGGCCAGCGACGGTCCGAAATTGGACTCCACGTGGGCGAGCCGGACGTCCGCGAACTCTCCTGCATCGCCGCCGAATCCCATGACGTCGAACAGGATTCCGGGGGAGTCCCGTTGAGAGAGGTCGGCGTACTCGTCGATGGCGAGGTGGTCCATCCTCCGCTGGATGGAGGTCAGCACGAGCGGCACGGCCTCCGTGACGAAACCGGGACTGCTGCCGGTGCTGTGGATCGACGTACCGCCGAGTGCACACGCGGCCTCCACGGCTTCACGCGTCACCGGATCCATACCCGCCGGGCGGTGGAACTCTCCCCGGGTGGTGACGATGTTCGTGCCGGAGGCGAGGATTCGGCACACTTCGTCGAGGTCGAACAGCAGCGGCATGTACAGCACGCAGTCGGCCCCGAGATCGATGATCTCGTCGGCATCGTTCGTGGCGCGCACACCGACCGGGTCGCGTCCGCACAACTCGCCCGCGTCGCGACCGGCCTTGTCGTCGCTGTGCACGTACACGCCGACGAGTTCGACGGAGGGATGGTCGATCACCGCGCGCAGCGCGCGGGTGCCGATCGTTCCGGTCGCCCACTGCACCACGCGCAGAGGGCGGGGTGACGGAGTCTCGACGGCGGCATCGTCGGGGGCGGACTGTCGTTGCATGACACCTCGATCTCGATCGGTGTTCGTGGGAGGAACCGTCAGGGCAGGCGCAACAGGGCTTCCTGGGCGAAAGAGGCGACGAGAGAGCCCTTCTCGGTGAGCAGGTCGCCGCGGCCGAAGCACCGTCCGTGGGCGACGAGGGGACTGTGCTGACGCAGCAGCAACCAGTCGTCGCTGCGGAACGGGCGGTGGAACCACAGATTGTGCGAGGTGACCGCGGACGTGAAAGCCGTTCCGTTGCCGGTGTGGTCGAAGCCGTCGACGGCAAGAAGTGCGGTACCGATGAGGTTGAGGTCGGTGGCGTAGGCGGCGAGTGCCGGCGCGTACGCCTCGTCGACCTCGGGAGTGCGCATCCACATCTCGAACTCGGGCGCCGAGACTCCGCGATCCTCGAGGTCGGTCGTCGCGCGGGTCTCCCACGGGATCAACGAGAACGGGGCGCGCGTGCTCTCGTCGAACACCTGGGGTACGGACGGCACGGTCTGCACCTCGGGGCCGTCCTCGCCGACGTGCATGGACACCGATGCCGTGGCAAGGACGCCCTTCGACTGGCGCGCGACCGCCGTCAACGTGGCGAATGTCCGGCCCTCGTGCAGGCGGGTGATCTCGTAGCGGACGGGCTCGTCGGCGCGTCCTTCACGGGCGAAGACGGTGTGCAGGGATTTGATGCTCTTCTCGGGGCAGGTCAGCTCGGCGGCACGCACGAACTGACCGAGCAGCTGGCCCCCGAAGAGCCGGTGGTATTCGAGGTGCTGATTGCTGCCCTCGAACACCACCGACTCGGGGCGCTCCTCGTCCACGGGGGACGAGCGCAGATCGAGACAGGCGAGGAGGTCGTTCCACAACTCGGTCACGAGCCGAGTGTAAGTGAACTACTCCGATTTGAGAATGGTGTTCTCGTCAGCGGGCGGCGAATCCCTGCGAGCAGAAGTTCCAGACCTCGTCGGCCGTGATGGGACGGGTCGTGCTGTCGTCGCCTCCGCTCGACTGAGCGATGAACATCACGGTCTGCATCGTCATGGCGGCCATCCGCTTCGGGTTCAGCCCCTCGCGGAGGCTGCCCTCGGCGTCGACCTTCTCCATCAGCTCCGTGAACAGCGCGAGCATCGGTGCATGCGCGACCTTCACCTCGGCAGGATGGGTGAGCAGCAGCTGCGGCGCGAAGTCGGTGAACAGCGGTCGCTGGGCCGTCGGGTCGGGCCGGGACGACTCGAACAGCAGTTCCACCGCGACGCGCAATTGGTCGAGAGGGGCCTTCTCGCCGGCGGCAGCGGCACGGATCTGATCGGCAGAGCGGCTCAGGGCATCTTCGAAGAGCGCGAGCAGCAGCTCGTGCTTACCGTCGAACTGCAGGTAGAAGCTGCGAAGCGACTGCTTCGAACGGTCGACGACCTCCTGGACCGTGAAGTCGGTGCTGCCCTTTTCCGTGATGATCGCCTGCGCTGCGTCGAGGAAGCGCTGTACGCGCTGCTCGGCGCGCAGTTTGGCGGTCCGGATGGAGCGCTCGACTGCGCGTTGCTTCCAGGCCGGTTCTTCGCTGGCGCCCGTCACTGCCCGGATCGCCCTGTGTCGCGTGGAGTGGACATAGGAGCACTGTACCGGAGAGTAGGGACGCATTGCGGGACTGTCCTTCCGTTCCCCGCACTGATTCGAGACTATTACTATCTCGAAAAGAGAATGTTATTCTCATCGCGATACCAGGCTCAGCGCCAGGAAGGAGGCAAGTCGGAATGCTTTTCGAGTTCGACTCCGATCAGCAGTTGTGGCAGAAGACCGTCCGGGAAGTGACGGCGAAGGAATGCCCGTCGACACTCGTCCGCACCGTCGTCGACAACGGCGCCGATCCGGCCCCGTTGTGGAAGACCTATGTGGGCCTGGGATGGACGGAACTGGTCGAGTCCGAGGCCGCAGTGGAGCTCGCGATCGTCCTGGAGGAACTCGGCCGGACAACCGACCCCACCCCCTTCCTGGCCACCACCACCCAGTTCGCCCCGCTCGTCGCCGGCCGGACGCAGCCGGACCGTGCGGGCGCCGCCGTCTACGAAGGTGTCTCCGCCGTACGCGACGCGGACGGCTGGCTGCTCCGCGGCACCGCGCACCGCGTGCTCGACGGCGACCGTGCCGACGACATCGCCGTCGTCACCGAGGCAGGTGTGTTCACCGTTCGGGCCGATCAGGTGTCGGCCCGCCGTACCTCCGCCTTCGATCCGGTCCTGCACCTGGCCGACATCGTCTTCGACGACGTGCGGGTCGAGGCGGACCCGGACACCGACGTCGACGTGGAGAAGGCACGGCACGTCGCCCTCGCGGGACTCGCCGTCACCATGGTCGGTGCCTGTCGCCGCATCCTGGATCTCGCGCTCGACCACGTGCGCAACCGCCAGCAGTTCGGTGTGCCGATCGGGTCGTTCCAGGCCGTCAAGCATCGCGCCGCCGACATGCACGTCGCCGTCGAACGTGCCCGCGCCCTCGCGTATTTCGCGGCACTGACGATCGCGGAGGACGACCCGCGTCGTCGTCTCGCCGCCTCCATGGCCAAAGCTGCTGCGGGAGAATGCCAGTCGACGGTCTTCCGCAGCGGTCTGCAGTTGTTCGGTGCCATGGGCTTCACCTGGGAGAACGACCTGCAGTTCGCGCTCAAGCGTGCCCGGGCGGGGGAGCACATGCTCGGATCCGCCGCGGAGCACCGCGCACTGATCGCCGAGGAGTACCGTGCAACTCTCGTTTGATTCCGACGTCGAGGAGTTCCGCGCCGAGTTCGTGGCCTTCCTCGACGAGCACCTGCCCGATCCGTCCGAGGCCACAGTCCGCGCCCGGTCGAGCGCCGACGTCCCCGAATGGGCACGCCGCTGGCAGCGGGTCCAGTTCGACCACGGTTGGCTACTGCCCGGCAACCCACCCGAGTTCGGCGGCCGCAACGCGACGATCCTGCAGCAGTACGTCCACCTCGAGGAACTGTCGAAGCGGCGGATCTACCACAGCTTCAACCCGCAGGGGCTCGGCATCATCGCGGCCTCGCTGCTGTCGTTCGGCACGGACGAACAGAAGCAACGCTGGGCGGTGCCCATCCTCCGAGCGGAGATCACCGCGGCCCTCGGAATGAGCGAGCCCGGCGCGGGTTCCGACCTCGCTTCCCTGCGCACCCGGGCGGTGCGCGACGGCGACCACTTCGTCGTCAACGGCCAGAAGGTGTGGACCTCCGGTGCCCACGACGCCGACGTGCTGCTGACCTTCGTCCGTACCGACCCGGATGCTCCGAAGCACAAGGGGATCAGCGTCCTGCTCATCCCCACCGATCTGCCCGGCGTCGTCCGCAGGCCGTTCCCGTCGGTCGCCGACGGCGACGACCGCGACTTCAACGAGGTGTTCTTCACCGACGTGCACGTGCCCACCGAGAACCTCATCGGTGAGTTGAACGGCGGCTGGTCGGTCGCGAACGGATCGCTCGGGCACGAACGCACCCTGCTGTGGCTCAGTTTCGCCGACCGGCTGCAGGACCTCGTCGAGGACTTCCACCCCCGCACGGTGCTCGACCGCGACCGCTACGCCACACTCGTGATGGACCACCAGGCACTGAAGCTGCTCGGCTCGGCTGCCCTCGTCCGCGAATCCCGCGGAGCGCAGGACGTTCCTGCCCTGTCGGTGCTCAAGCTCCTCGGCTCCGAGGCAGTCCAGACCGCCGCCGAACACGCCCTCGACGCGGCGGGCCCGGACGGTCTCGTCCATCCGGCGACGACGTCGGCATACGTGCCGTGGAATCTCGACAACTTCTCGTCGAGCTGGTTCGAGAGGTTCGTGCGGAGCTTCGCCGGCACCATCGCGGGTGGCACGTCGGAGATCCAGCGCAACATCATCGCCGAACGCGTCCTTGGCCTGCCCCGTGGCTGACAAGTACATCGGGTACGAGACCTCCGACCGGATCGCGACCATCACGCTGAACCGGCCGGAGGTCGCCAACGCGCAGAACGGCGCCCTCCTGGACGAACTGGACGCCGCCTGGACCCGCGCCGGCGACGATCCCGAGGTCTCCGTGATCGTGCTCCGCGCCGAGGGCAAGCACTTCTCGGCCGGGCACGATCTCCGCAGCGGGGAACCGGTTCCGGACAAGATCACCCTCGAGATGATCTACCGCAACGAGTCCCGGCGTTATCTCGAGTATTCGCTGCGGTGGCGCAACATCCCGAAGCCGTCCATCGCCGCGGTGCAGGGCCGGTGCATCTCCGGTGGCCTCCTGCTGTGCTGGCCGTGCGATCTCATCGTCGCGGCCGACGACGCGTCGTTCTCCGATCCTGTGGTCCTCATGGGTATCGGCGGCGTCGAATATCACGGGCACACGTGGGAACTCGGCCCACGCAAGGCCAAGGAGATCCTCTTCACCGGCCGGCCGGTCACCGCGGAGGAAGCGGAGCAGACGGGCATGGTGAACCGCGTCGTGCCCCGCGCCGATCTCGACACCGAAGTACGCACGCTCGCCGAGCAGATCGCGAAGATGCATCCCTTCGGCCTGCGGCAGGCCAAGCGGGCCGTCAACCAGACCCTCGACGTGCAGGGCTTCTACGCCGCGATCCAGTCGGTCTTCGACATCCACCAGACGGGCCACGGCAACGCTCTCAGCGACAGTGGGTGGCCGGTCCTGATGAATCTCGACGAGATGAAGGACAACATCCGCTAGCGCACGGGGCATTCGCTACCGCTTTCGCCATTCGCCGCGGAAATTGTTGTAGCGCATGGTGATTCCTGTAGCCGATGGACAACGCAGTTACGTGTGGGGCCGCCTCCGAATCCCGGAGGCGGCCCCACACGCGTGTGTCTCAGACCTTACGGGTGACACCACCGTCGACGCGGATGATCGCGCCGGTGGTGAAACTCGACGCGTCGCTGGCCAGATGGAGTGCGAGTGGCGCGACCTCCTCGGGCCGGCCCATGCGACGCAACGGCACGAAGGATGCCTCCTCGCCTTCCGGCGGAGCCCATGCCTTCGACAGGTCGGTGCGGAACGGACCTGGAAGGATCGAATTGACACGCACTTTCGGTGCGTAAGCCTCTGCCAGGCCCACCGTGAGGGCGTTCAGGCCGGCCTTCGCGCATGCGTAGGGGAGTTCGCGCACGCTCGCCGTGAGCGACCCGGCGGTGCCGATGTTGACGATCGACCCGCCGTCGTGCTCCGCCATGTACGTGCCGGCGCGGACCGCGAGCCGGAACGGTCCCTTGAGGTTCACGCCGAAGGTCTTGTCGTACAGCTCTTCGGTGATGGATTCGAGATCCTGGTAGAGCGGCGACATTCCGGCATTGTTGACGAGGATGTCGAGGCGCCCGAAATGGTCGAGGGTCGTGTCGACGAGCGTGTTGCAGTCGTCCCACTGTCCGACATGGCAGGCGACGGGGAGCACCTTGCTGCCGGTCGATGCCTCGATCTCCTTCGCGGCGAGTTCGCACGCGTCGAGCTTGCGGGAGGCGACGACGACGTCGGCGCCGTGTTCGGCGAGGATCTGCGCGATGGCGCGGCCGATGCCACGCGAACCACCTGTGACGACAGCAGTTTTCCCGCTCAAATCGTGAAGAGAGTCAAGTTGTCCCATATACGGATCATGCCTCAGAACAAGGGTATTGGAAAGGGGGTTCTCTTCTGAAAGAATGAAATTCCGGACGAAGTCGAAGGAGCCTCATGACGCCCGACGAGCTGTGCGACAAGTACGCCATCACCGAACTCCTCTACCGCTATGCAACGGCGGTGGACACCAAGGACTGGAAGAAGATGGAATCGGTCTTCACCGAGGATGCCCATCTCGACTACAGCTCCGTGGGATACCGGCCCGGACCGAGGGACGAAGTGCTCGCGCAGCTGCAGAAGGCGTTGTCGTACCTGCCGATGTCGCAGCACTTCGTCACCAACGTCGAGGTCGACCTCGACGGCGACCGGGCGACGGTGCGGGCGATGTTCTACAACCCCATGCAACTCCCCGGCGTCGACGGCCTGACCTATTGCGGGGGCAACTACCACCATGAGGTCGTGCGCACGGAAGACGGATGGAAGAGTTGCCGGCTCACCGAGGAGAGCCTGTGGTTCTCGAACCATCCCGATCCGTCGAAGAACATGTAGCGACGCGTCCGTAGACGAAAGGCGTGGACATCCCGTACTCCAGGGTGTCCACGCCTTCGTCGCATGCGGACGGTCAGAGGTGCACCAGGCGCGGCGCCGAACCCTCCGCGCGGATGAGGGCACCGGCCTCGCGGGTCAGTTCCCGTGAACTGCCGAGCAGACCGTCGAGCACCAGTGCCCGTTTGATGTGTCGGTGCAGGTCGTGCTCGGCGGTGAAGCCGATACCGCCGAGGACCTGCTGGCAGTGCCGTGCCGCGATGATCGCCGCGCGACCCGCGGCGGCCTTCGCGAGCAGGGAACCGAGCTCGTCGGTGGCGGCACGCAGGGTGGCCTCCGCGCCCTCGACGGCGACGTACGTCTCCGCGAGCCGGTGCCGCACCGCCTGGAAGCCGGCGATCGGCTTGCCGAACTGCGTGCGGTCGAGAGCGTGGGTACGGGCCGAGTCGAGCATCGCTCGGCTCGTTCCGACCAGCCACCAGCCGAGCGCACGACGTGCCGCTGCGACCGGCACCGGATCACCGGATCCGACCGTCGCGATCGGCAGTTCCGCGTCGAGCGCGGTGGTGTCCCGGTCCTCGCGTGCCCACTCGATCCACTGTCGGCCGGTGTAGGGGAGGGGTACGACCCCACCGGCCTCACGACCCGCGTCGACGAGCACGACGTCGTTGATCACCGGGGCGTGCGCGCCGGTCTCGCCGAGCAGTCGGAACACCATGGGGATCGTGTCGTCGGGCATCTCGGTGAGCATGTCGTGCCAGCCCAGATCGACCAGCGCCGCGTCGAGTGTGGCACCGGTCGTGCTCTCCATGGTCTTGCGCAGTGCGTCCTCGAGCAGGCCGAGGTCCGAATCGGGCGCCGGTGCAGTGCTGTAGGTCGTCACTCCGCCCCCAGATCGAGAAGTCGGCGCGCGACGATGTTGCGTTGGATCTCGGCGGTGCCGCCGTAGATCGTCGCCGCACGGGAATACAGGAATTCGGTCCGCCATTCGGTATCGGACAGTTCGAGCACGCCGGGAAGCAGATCCCGTGCGGTGTCGAACAACTGCTGTTCGGCGGTCGCGAGGAGGATCTTGTCGACGGAGGTCTCGGGGCCGAGCGAGGCGCCCGACGCGAGTCGCTGCTGGGTGGCGAGCGACCGGCACCGCACGGTGTGCAGCGCGAGGTAGGCCGCGCCGAGTTCGTCGTCCGCCGTCGAATCGGTCTCGTCCACAAGGCGATCCAACCGGGTGAACAGGTAGGCGATGCGGTGCCAGAAGCATGTCGACCGTTCGTGCGGCAGCAGATCCATCGCGAGCTTCCAGCCGTCGCCGGGATTGCCCAGCATGCGGTCGGCCGGCACGACGACGTCGTCGAAGTACACCTCGGCGAACTCGTCGACGCCGTGCATCGTGCGCAGCGGCCGGACGGTGATGCCCGGGGTGTCCATGTCGACGAAGAAGGCGGTGATGCCCTTGTGCCCCGGCGCGGTACGGGTGAGCAGCACGCAGCGGGAGGCGAACTGGGCGAGCGACGTCCAGACCTTCTGCCCGTTGATCACCCACTCGTCGCCGCGTTGCTCGGCCCGGGTGGACAGCGACGCGAGGTCGCTGCCCGAGCCGGGTTCCGAGAAGCCCTGGCACCACTGTTCCTCGCCGCGGAGCAGTTTCGGCACCATCTCCGCGGCGAGTTCGGGTCGCGCGTAGGAGATCATGGTGGGCGCGAGCACCTCGATCATCGAGTAGATGCCCGGCTCGGCGAGGTCGCGGGTCGCGACCTCCTCGCCGAGCACGGCACGCAGGACGGCCTCGCCGCCGAGTCCGCCGACCTCCTCGGGCCAGCCGTAGCGCATCCAGCCCGCGTCGTAGAGGTCCCGCCGCACGCGGGCGAGTTGTTCGACCTGTGCGTCGAACGAGTGATCCGGTCCGGGGGTCAGATCGTTCTCGTCGAGCCAGGTGCGGACGGCGGTCCTGAACTCGGTGACGTTCATGCCGGTTCGAAGGCGTGGGGGATGCCGGAGTCGTGGGTTCCGCTGCGGCGGATGAAGGTCATCGCGCGGGTGCGCAGACGCCAGCCCTCGGCCGTGCGGACGTAGGTGTCGTTGTAGTAGCCGATGCGCATGTCGTGCGTGGAATGCTCGACGAAGCACAGCGGCTGGGTGCCGGTCGCGGTGTCGCCGTCGATCTCGATGAGGGCCGTGCCCGTCATGAACAGGCCCTTCGGTGCGGCCGCGACGAGCTCGGGGAACCGATCGAGGGGGAATGCGTCGCCGAAGGCGCTGTAGGTGCCGTCGGGGGTGAACACCGCCACGACGCCTTCGACGTCGTTCTTCGTCATGTTCACCGCGTAGCGGGCGAGCAGCTGGTTGATCTCGACGAGGTCGTCGGTGATCGAACGGTCAGTTGTGGACATAGACCTTTCCGCCTTTCATCACGAACCGCACGTTCTGGGTGACGGTGATGTCTTCGGTGGGATCGCCGGGGACGGCGATGATGTCGGCGAGCAGACCTTCGGCGAGGCGACCGCGGTCGTCGACGCCGATGAGTTCTGCCGCATTGATCGTGGCGGCCTGGATCACCGCGAGGGGAGGGATTCCGCGGTCGACGAGGGCAACGATCTCGTCGGCGTTCTTGCCGTGGGGGATGGCCGGCGCGTCGGTGCCGACCGCGATCTTCACCCCGGCCTTGTATGCGGCGAGCACCGAGGTGCGTGCCTTGGGGAACATCTCGGCGGCCTTGGCCTGCAGCTCCGGCGGCGCGTGGGAGGTGTCCATCGCGTCGGCGAGACGGGTGGTGGGCACGAGCCATGTTCCGCGCTCGACCATGAGGTCGATGGTGTCGTCGTCGATGAGGAATCCGTGTTCGATGCAGTCGATTCCGGCTTCGATCGCGTGTCGCACGGCTTCGGCGCCGTGCGTGTGCGAGGCGACCTTCATCCCGCGACGATGTGCCTCGTCGACGATCGCGCGCAGCTCTTCGTCCGAATAGTGCTGGGCACCTGCGGATCCGGTCATCGACATGACGCCGCCCGAGACGCACACCTTGATGAGCTGGGCGCCGTGCTTGATCTGGTAGCGCACCGCCTTGCGGACCTCGTCGACGCCGTTGGCGATGCCCTCCTCGATCGTGAGGTCGAGGACGCCGGGCGCGAACGCCGCGAACATCGTCGGATCGAGGTGTCCGCCGGTGGGGGTGATGGCGTGACCGGCGGGGACGACGCGCGGGCCGTCCACCCAGCCCTTGTCGATGGCCGTTCCGAGGGCCACGTCGAGGAGGTATCCGCCGGTCTTGACGAACAGTCCGAGATTGCGGACGGTGGTGAATCCCGCGCGCAGGGTGCGGCGGGCGTTTCCGACGGCACGCAGCATGCGCAGGGGCGGGTCGTCCTGGACCGTCGAGTAGACGGGCTTCTCGCCGCGTCCACCCATGAGGAGGTTGACCTCCATGTCCATCAGGCCGGGCATGAGGATCAGGTCGCCGAGGTCGATGACGTCACCCTCGGGCGTGTCGCCCGAATTATCACTGTAGGTTCCGCCCACTCCGGCGATGCGGTCGCCGTCGACGCGGATGATTCCCGGGCGGACGATCTCGCCCGTGTCGACGTCGAGCAGTCCGGCTGCCTTCAGGGTCAGCATCGCTCGTCCTTTCATCGGAGAGCGACACATCATGAGAATGTCACTCTCATACCTTGATTATGAGGTTTTCACACAACCCCGGACGGCGTCAATCGACCCTCGATGGGAGAAACGAAAAAGGGCGTCGGCCCGGACCTTTCGGTCCGGACCGACGCCCGTGTTCGGTTTCGATCGTGACTCAGTCGAGCCGGATCGCCCTTTCGGGACAACCCGCTGCGGCCTCCCGCACGGATTCCTCGTGCTCGGCCGGGACCTCGGAGACGAGCGTGACCGCGTACCCGCCGTCGCTCAGGTCGAAGACCTCCGGGCAGGCGGCGAGGCAGACTCCGTGTCCGCGACAGGCGTCGTCGTCGACGAAGACCTTCACTTCGACTCACCTTCCGCCGGCGCGTACTCGAGGTGCAGGGCGAGCAGGCCGCGCAGGATGAAGGTCGGCAGGTAGCCGAACTTCCGGTCGTCCTCGGGGCCGTGCACCTTCTCGGAGATCCGGATCTCGCTGGTGCGCTCGAGCAGACGTTGGATGCCCACGCGCCCCTCGGTGCGGGCGAGCGGGGCGCCGGGGCACGAGTGCACGCCACGACCGAACGCGATGTGGGTGCGGGCGTTGCGGCGGTCGATGTCGAAGTCGTTCGGATCGGAGAACTGACGCGGGTCGCGGTTGGCGGCACCGTTGACCAGCATCATGATGGTGCCGGCCGAGACGTCGACCCCGCCGATGGTGGTGGGGGTCTTCGCGAGCCGGAAGTCGCCCTTGATGGGGCTCTCGAAACGCAGCGTCTCCTCGATGAAGTTCGGGATGCGGTCGGGCTCGCTGCGCAGGGTCTTCTGGAGTTCGGGCTGCTCGGCGATGATCCGCAGCGCAGAGCTCAGCAGACGCACGGTGGTCTCCTGGCCGGCGGAGAACACGTTCGCGGCGATGCGCAGGACGTCGTCGACGGGCGGCAGGGTGCCGTCGGGGAAGGTCGCGGTGGCGAGGCCCGTCAGCACGTCGTCGGTGGGGTTCGCGCGGCGGTCCTCGATGTACTGGCCGAACTTCTTGTAGAGGAACTCGAGGGGGTTGAGCTTCAGTGCTTCGCCTTCGGTGCTGCCGAGCGAGAACCCCTTCTCCACCTGGATGTTCAGGCCTTCGATGAACTCCTGGTGGTCGCTCTCCGGCACGCCCAGCAGGTCGGCGATGACGAGCATCGCGAACGGCGCGGCGAAGCCGGTGATGTAGTCGCCCTCGCCCCGGGCGAGCAGGTCGTCGAGGAGGCGATCGGCGATGCGCTCGATGAAGGCCTCGTTCTCCTTGAGGCGCTTGGGAGTGATGAGCCGCATCAGCAGGCCGCGATGGTCGGTGTGCTGCGGGGGATCCATGGTGGGGAGCTGGTCGTTCATCGGCAGCGAGGGGCGGTGCTCCTCGATGAAGTCGGTGATGTCGTCGCTCTCGGGGCAGGCCGGAAGGCCGGAGAACGGACCGGTCACCGAGATGCACGACGAGAAGGTCTGTTCGTCGCTGAGGACCTGGATCGCCTCCTCGTAGCCGGTGACCATCATGACGTTGTGGTGGGGTTCGCGCCTGACCGGGCATCCCTCGCGCAGGGCGTCGTAATAGGGGTACGGGTCCTCGACGAGATCCGGATCGGTGAAGAAGTTCTTCGTCTCGATGTCGGTCATGGTTCCTCCCGGGGCAGGCGGTGGGCTGTTGCGGAGTCCGGCCTCGTCCCGCGGCCGTCCCGCGCTCGAAGCCGTTTCTCGCCCGCACATCCAATCATGGGTCGGAAAGTCCGGCGCGAGGGGATCTTTCGTGCATATCGGACTTGTGATCGATCATGTGACGACGATCGACCAACTGTGTTCGATCTTGAAATATGGACGGCGTGGAACCGAAGAAACGACAACGCGCCCGTACTCGAACCCCGGAGGGTTCGGGTACGGGCGCGAGGTGTGCTCATCGCCGGAGTGTCCCGACGGGTGGCATCACACCACCGGTTCCTTGGTGATGGTGACCCAGGCGGCGCCGCTGTCCGGCACGCGGGGCTGCTTCCAGACCTCGACGGGGAACGAGACCATCACGAGCGACTGCATCAGGTGCATGAGCGCGCGGGCATCGTCGTCGAGGTCGTCCAGATCGAACTTGTCGAGGTAGGTGATGGCGTCCTCGAGCCGGCCGAAGGCGGCGTCGTAGAACTGCTGCATCTCGGGCATGCTCGACGCCAGCCGCTTGGCGTAGCGCTCGGGCTCGGTGGCCAGAGCCCAGTCGGCATACGGTTCGAGGTCGGCGAATTCGGTGGGCAGAGTCGTCACTTCTGGTACTCCTTGACGTAATCGGCGACGGTCTTGTGGAGGTGGCGCAGGAGGATTTCCTGGTCGTTGAGCGGGAAATCGGTCACTGCGCGGGTGCCGATCATGGTCTGGGTCGCTTCGAGGGTGTTCGCGTCCTGGAGCGCGTACTCCTTGAAGGTCACCGCGGCGAGTTCCTGCGCGAGGCGGTCGCGAGCGTTCTTCGGCGGGACGAAGTACAGGCTCGTCTCGAAGATGTGCTTGTCGACGGCGGTGGGCCAGTAGGTGTAGGTGAGGTACCAGCCCGGCTTCCAGATGAGCAGCGTCATGTTCGGGAAGAACTCGAAGCTGTCCTGGCCCCAGCTGTGGAACTTGGTGGGGTTGACCGCGGGCGGCAGCTGATCCTCGGCCAGGCCCTCGATGTCCGGGACGTCCCACGGACCGAACAGACCCGAACGCAGGACGCGCTCGATGGGCTTGACCATGTTGAGGTCCTTGGGCGGGGCCATGCCGCCCCACGAGGAGATCATCGAGTGCGGCGACTTGATGTCGTAGTGCAGTGCCTCGTAGCCGTAGCCGGCGAGCTTCTCGGCCTCGTCCTTGACCGCCTGCTTCATGTGCAGGATCGGTGCGTGGTAGAACTCGGCGAACGCGTCGATGAACAGCTTCCAGTTCGCGTTGATCTCCGAGCGGTAGCTGTAGACCTCGGTCATCTTGTCGAAGGGGTAGCCCTCGAGGCCCTTGGCGAAGTCGCCGAGGTAGTCGACGAGCGGTGCCGCATCGTCGTCGAGGTTGATGTAGATGAACCCTTCCCACGTCTCGCAGCGAACCGCCTTGAGTCCGAAGTCCTTCTTGTCGAGATCGAAGAACTCGCCCTCCTGCTGCACGAAGGTCAGATCGCCCTCGAGGCTGTAGCGCCAGGCGTGGTACTTGCAGGTGAACTGCTTGCAGCTACCGGCGGTCTCCTCGTTGGGGAAGTCGTTCCACACCAGCTTGTTTCCGCGGTGGCGGCACACGTTGTGGAACGCGCGGATGACGCCGTCGTTGCCCTTGACGATGACCAGCGAGGTGCCGGGCCCGGCCGACGGGATCTCCTTGGTGAAGTAGCTGCCGACGCGCGGCAGCTGCTCGACGCGACCCATGTAGAGCCACGTGCGCTTGAAGATCGCCTCGCGCTCCGCCTCGAAGAAGGCGGGATCGATGGAGTCGGTGTAGTCGACGGGTGCGGTGCCGAGTTCGGGATAGTGCTCGGTCCAGCTTCCCTCGGCCGGCTTGGTGAAGTGGGGCAAGGTTCTACCTTTCGTCTTCGAACTCGATACCGAAGGTGTTGTAGGCCATGGCCATCAGGCTGTAGCCACCCACGGTGAAGATGAGGTCCATCAGTTGTTTGGTGGTGAGATGCTCCGAGAGCGCTGTCCAGGTCTCCTCGGACAGGCGCGAAGTCTCGGTCAACTCCCGAACGGAGTCGAGCAGGCGCTGCTCGAACGGATCCTCGGCCGACCCGTCGACGGCCGCGGCGATCTCGTCCGGCGTGAGGCCGGCCTCGGTGCGCGCGATCTCGATGTGGTGCTCCCGCTCGTACGAGCAGTCGTGCAGTGCGGCGACCCGCAGGATCACGAGTTCGCGCAGCCTGGCCGGGAGTGTGGATCGGAACAGAAGATGCACGCTGAAGCCGAGAAAGGCCTTGGTCAACTCCGGATGGTGGACGAGCGTCGCCATCGCGGTGCCGGCCTGCTCCGGATTCCTCATGTGCCGGGGCATAAGACCTTTCAGTGCTGCGTCGACGTCCTCGTCCCAGAGTTCCGCCGGCAGCGGGGATAGCAGTGCCACATCAACCTCCTCCCTGTTCGAGAGAATTGCATTCTCATTTCTGATCGATAGATTTCCACGTCCGCGCCGGATAGTCAACGTTCCGCGAGAAATGGCCCGTTTCTGCTGGTGGGAAGCTCGCGCGCGGAGCGGCTGTCGCTCCACGCTGCCGGTGGAGGCATGAGATCTACGAGCCTCCCCCTCTTGTGGGCGGCGCGTCGCGAAGGTTGATTCTCCTCAAAAGAGAGGATAGTTTTCATCGCACGAGCCACCCGGGGTCGCGCTCGCCCGTCGAGCGATCGAAAGAGAGGTACGCCGTGACCACACCCGCACCACTTCGTCCAGGAGTGCAGCTCGCCGCCGCCGAAGGCTCCACGAGGGTCGTCGTCGTCCGCGCCCCTGCGGAGAACGCACAGGAACTCACATGCGGTGGCGCCCCGATGATTCCGGCGCCGCCGGGCCGACCCGAACCGTCGGCCGGCGACGCCGTCACCGTTCTCGGCAAGCGCTACGTCGATGCGGACGACACGGTCGAGGTGCTGTGCACCTCCTCGGGGCCCGGGGAACTCGGCTACGGCGGTATCCCCATGACTCTCAAGGCCGCGAAGCCGCTTCCCGCCTCCGACTGACCGACACGAAAGGGACCACCATGAACCTCGACGACGTGCAGCCCCGCCCGCAGGGCCGGCGGTGCCGACGATGAGCGGAATGAGTTTCGAACTCAGCGAGGATCAGGAGCTCATCCGCAAGTCGGTGGCCGAACTGACGAAGAGGTTCGACGACCAGTACTGGATGGAGAAGGACCTCGCCCACGAGTTCCCCTCGGAGTTCTACAAGGCCATGGCCGACGGTGGCTGGCTCGGTATCACCATGCCCGAGGAGTACGGCGGGCACGGATACGGCATCACCGAGGCCACCCTGTTGCTCGAGGAGGTCGCGCGTTCGGGCGGCGGCATGAACGCCGCGAGCTCGATCCACCTCAACATCTTCGGCATGCAGCCGGTCGTCAAACACGGCTCCGACGAGCTCAAGGCCCGCACCCTGCCCCGCATCGTCAGCGGCGACCTGCACGTCTGCTTCGGTGTCACCGAACCCGGCGCAGGCCTCGACACCTCGCGGATCACGACCTTCGCCCGGCGGGACGGCGACCACTACGTCGTCAACGGCCGCAAGGTGTGGATCTCGAAGGCACAGGAATCCGAGAAGATCCTGCTGCTGACCCGCACCCAGCGGTACGGCGAGGTGCAGAAGAAGACCGACGGCATGACGTTGTTCCTCACCGATCTCGACCGCAGCCGCGTCGACATCCGGCCCATCCGCAAGATGGGGCGCAACGCCGTCACGTCGAACGAGCTGTTCATCGACGACCTGCGGGTGCCGGTGGAGGACCGCGTGGGTGAGGAGGGGAAGGGTTTCGAGTACCTGCTCGACGGCCTCAACCCCGAACGCATGCTCATCGCCGCCGAGGCCCTCGGCATCGGTCGCGTGGCGCTCGACAAGGCGGTCAGGTACGGCAACGAACGCGAAGTCTTCGGCCGCCCGATCGGCATGAACCAGGGAATCCAGTTCCCCCTCGCCGATTCGCTCGCCCACCTCGATGCCGCCGAACTCGTCCTGCGCAAGGCGACCTGGCTCTACGACAACGGCAAGCCGTGCGGACGGGAAGCCAACACCGCCAAATACCTCTGTGCCGATGCGGGATTCACCGCTGCCGACCGTGCGCTGCAGACGCACGGCGGCATGGGCTACTCGGAGGAGTACAACGTCTCGCGGTACTTCCGCGAAGCGCGCGTCATGCGCATTGCACCGATCAGCCAGGAGATGATCCTGAATTTCCTGAGCTCACACACTCTGGGACTGCCGAGGAGCTACTGATGGCCGTGAACAATTCTCTCTTCGATCTCACCGGGCGGTCGGCCGTGGTGACCGGCGCGGCCGGCGGTATCGGCTCGGCCGTCGCCGAAGCCCTCGCGGCCGCCGGTGCGGCCGTGCTCGTCACCGATGTGAACGGCGACGCCGCAGCCGCTGTCGCCGAACGGATCTCGGTGAACGGCGGTAAGGCCGACAGCGCCGCGCTCGACGTCCGCGACCGGGAGGCGGCCGACGCCGCGATGGCGCGTGCCGCCGGCCTGACCGAGGGGGTGCTCCACATCCTCGTCAACAATGCCGGTGTCACCGACCCGGCGATGTTCGCCGACACCACCGTCGACTCGTTCCAGCGCATCCACGACATCCACGTGCTCGGTGCCTTCAACTGCTCGCAGGCGGCGCTGCCCTTCCTCGCCACCGACGGCAAAGGGCGCATCATCAACGTGACCTCCTCGGCGGGCATCACAGGCACTCTCGGACAGGTGAACTACTCCGCGGCCAAGGCGGGGATCATCGGCATCACCAAGTCGCTCGCCCGCGAGCTGGCCCGCAAGAACATCCTCGTCAACGCGCTGGCCCCGCTCGCCGCGACTCCCATGACGGAGACGATCCGCACCAACGAGAAGTTCGCCGCGAACATGCTCAACCGTATTCCGCTGCGCCGCTGGGCATCCCCGGAGGAGGTCGCCGGAGCGTTCGTCTTCCTCGCCACCGACGCAGCATCGTTCGTCACCGGGCAGGTCCTGCCGGTCGACGGCGGCATGGTGATGTGATGACCGGGACGGTGACAACAGGTTCTGTGGGCTCGGACGGCCCGCTCGCGGGCGTCACCGTCGTCACCCTCGAGCAGGCCGTGTCGGCACCGATGTGCACGCGGACGCTCGCCGACTTCGGTGCGCGGGTCATCAAGATCGAGAACCCTCGCGGTGGTGACTTCGCGCGCGACTACGACGACGTCGTCGGCGGCATGGCCGCACACTTCGTGTGGGCCAACCGCGGCAAGGAATCGGTGACACTCGACCTGAAGTCGGATGACGGGATCGCGGTGCTGCACCGGATCCTCGCCCGCTCCGACGTACTGGTGTCGAATCTGGCGCCGGGCGCGACCGCGCGACTCGGACTGTCGCCCGATCAGCTCGAGGAACGCTATCCCGAACTGATCTCGGTCGAGATCGACGGCTACGGCCCCGGCGGTCCGCTCTCGCACAAACGCGCCTACGACCTTCTCGTCCAAGCGGAGTCGGGGGCGTGCGCGGTCACCGGCCATCCCGGCATGCCGGCGAAACCCGGGCCGCCCGTCGCCGACATCACCACCGGCCTGTACTCGGCCGTGTCGATCCTCGCCCTGCTGTGCGGCAAGGAACGGCACCGCGGCCGCGGCGGCAGCCTGTCGAAGGTCTCGGTGAGCCTGTTCGACACGATGACCGAGATCATGGGATATCCGCTGACCTATACGCGCTATTCCGGAGTGAACCAGCAACCCCTGGGCATGTCGTCGCCGGCCGTCTCACCGTACGGGTCGTACCGCACCGCCGACGATCAGATGGTCGTGCTCGGCACCACCAACGACCGGGAGTGGCAGCGACTCGCGCGGGAGATCATCGAACGCGACGATCTGGCCGACGACGAGCGTTTCCGTTCCAATGCCGGTCGCTGCGAACATCGCGCCGTGCTCGACGAGGCGATCGCGCAGTGGTGCGCCCGGCACCCCCTCGCGCACATCCAGAAGATCGCCGACGAGGCCGGTATCGGCAACTCCCGGTACAACCTGCCCAGCGACGTGATCGCACATCCGCAGCTGCAGGCCCGCGATCGCTGGCGGGAGGTCGCGACCCCCAACGGGCCGATCGAGGCGTTGCTTCCCCCACCGGTCGTCGCGGGATTCGAACTGTCCATGGGCGCGGTGCCGGGGCTCGGTGAGCACACCGACGCGGTGCTGCAGGACTTCGGCATCACCGGCACCGAGATCGCGCGGCTGCGCGAGGCCGGCGCGATCGGCCCCGCATACCGCGCACCGGGTACGGAGGCGGCAGAATGAGCACCGATTCCCTCCTCGTCGACGACCGCGACGGGATCCGGACCCTCACGTTGAACCGGCCGCGTCGCAAGAACGCGATCGACGGTCCGCTCTGGCAGGCGCTGCACGACGTGCTCGTCGACACCGCCGACGACCCGGACGTGCGTGTCCTCGTCATCACCGGCGCGGCCGGCGCGTTCTGTTCCGGTGCCGACATCGCCGATCCCGGTGTCGCACATCCCTTGCGCAAGCTGCGCAAACTGACGGACGTCGCGTTGCTGCTCCACGAACTGCCTGTTCCCACCGTCGCGAAGGTCGACGGCGTCGCCTACGGGGCCGGTTGGAACCTGGCGCTCGGATGCGATCTGGTGGTCGCGACACCGCGCTCGACCTTCTCGCAGATCTTCGCCGAGCGGGGACTGTCACCCGATCTCGGCGGTACATGGCTGCTGCCGAGGCTCGTCGGTCTGCAACAGGCGAAACGGCTCGCATTGCTGGCCGAGGCCATCGACGCCGACGAGGCGCATCGGCTGGGGTTGGTGACGTGGATCGAATCCGAGGACGGCATCGACGCGTTCGTCGACGATCTCTGCGCTCGGCTGTCGGCCGGGCCGCCCGTCGCCCTGGCGCAGACCAAGGCATTGCTCAACGAAGCCGTCGACCGCGGCCTGCGGGATTCCCTCGCCGGTGAAGCGCGCGCCCAGGCGGTCAATTTCGGGACCGTCGACGCCCCCGAGGCGTTCCGGGCCTTCGCCGAGAAGCGCGAGGTCCGCTTCACCGGCCGGTGGGCACTGAATCCGGAACCACTGAATCCGGAACCACAGACTCCGGAACCACAGACAACGAGTGGAGAAGAAGTACATGCGTGAAGCAGTCATCGTCGAAGCCGTCCGCACGCCGGTCGGCAAGCGCAACGGGGGACTGGCGGGCGAGCATCCGGCGGATCTGTCGGCGCACGTCCTGCAGGCCCTCGCCGAGCGCGCGGCTATCGATCCGGCGGTCGTCGACGACGTCGTGTGGGGCTGTGTCTCTCAGGTGGGAGACCAGTCGAGCAATATCGGCCGGTACTCGGTCCTCGCCGCCGGCTGGCCCGAATCGATCCCGGGTACGACGATCAACCGCGCGTGCGGGTCGAGCCAGCAGGCGCTCGACTTCGCGGCGCAGGCGGTGATGTCCGGCCAGCAGGACGTCGTCGTCGCCGGTGGTGTCGAGGTGATGAGCCGTGTGCCGCTGGGCTCGGCACGGGCGTCGGGTCAGCCGTACGGACCGAAGGCACTGGCCCGGTACGACGGGTTCTCGTTCAACCAGGGCATCTCTGCCGAGAAGATCGCGCAGAAGTGGGGCTTCTCCCGGACCCGTCTCGACGAGTTCTCGGTGCTCTCGCACGAGCGGGCCGCCGCTGCGCTGGACCGCGGTGCGTTCGACGCGCAGATCGTCCCGGTGGCCACCGAGGCGGGCGTGGTGTCGGTGGACGAAGGAGTGCGGCGGGGATCGACCGTTGAGAAGCTAGCAGGTCTGAAGCCCGCCTTCGCCGAGGACGGCGTCATCCACGCCGGTAATTCGTCGCAGATCTCCGATGGTGCGGCGGCGCTGCTCGTCACGACGCCGGAGAAGGCCCGGGAACTCGGGCTCACTCCGCTGGTCCGGTACCGGGCCGGTGTCGTCGCCGGCGCCGATCCCGTCCTCATGCTCACCGGACCCATCCCCGCGACGGAGAAGGCCCTCGCGAAGGCCGGTATCGCACTGGGAGATGTCGGGGTCTTCGAGGTCAACGAGGCCTTCGCATCGGTGCCGCTCGCGTGGCTGGCCGAGACGGGTGCCGATCCGGAGAAGCTGAATCCGCTCGGCGGGGCGATCGCGCTCGGTCATCCGCTCGGCGGTTCGGGTGCGGTGTTGATGACCCGGATGATCCATCACATGCGTGATCAGAGCATTCGCTTCGGTCTCCAGACGATGTGCGAGGGCGGCGGGACCGCCAATGCGACCGTCGTCGAACTGGTGTGACCGAGACCGAAACATATATGTGATGAGACCCTTGTCACACTTGGGAAAATGACCTAATGTGCGTTCAGTAGGTTGTTCTTCTTCAGCGAAGTGAGGGATGTTGTCCCAACGTGCATACGACACTCTCCTCGCCAGAGGTGAGGATCGCCGGGAGCTGATTCTCAGCGTTGCCCAGCGGTTTCTGGCGCGGAACGGGTGGCGGAGCACGAGCCTCGCCCAGATCGCCCGGGAAGCAGGATTGACCCCGGCCGGGTTGTTGCATCACTTCGAGTCGAAGGACCAGTTGTTGCACGCGGTGCTCGACGCCCGCGACAACGACGACAACGCTCGTGTGGATCGGACGGGAGATCTCGTCGAACAGCTCAGGAAACTCCCGAAGCGTTTCGAGGAGTCGCCCGAACTGGTCGGAATGTATGCGGTGCTTCTCATCGAGAACCTGGAACCGGATGCCCCTCTGCACGATCGCCTACTCGGGCGGTATCAAGCGGCTCTCGACGCGGTCGAAGCCGGCATCCGGCGTGGACAACACGCCGGGCGATATCGAACGGATGTGGACCCAGCCGTCAAAGCGGTGGAGATCGTCGCTTTCCTGAATGGAATGGAAACCTCATGGCTGCTCGATCGTTCGCTCCCACTGACCGCAATATTCGAGGACTACATACAGTCGCTCGAGCAACAGCTCATGCCCGCCGCCACATCCTGAGACGACGGGTCGCCGTCGTTGCGCCCAAGGTCGCAGACGCCGTCCGGTATACCGGCGGTTGGCTGTACGACCAGGTTGCGGCAGGCTGGGAAGTGGTGGTCGTCGTTCCGCAGAGTTCCGATCTGCGTCCGTTCGAGATCCTCGGTGCGACCAAGGCCGTCGACCTCGAGTCGGCCCTGAGCTCCGCGACCTACGGTCCCATGCCCGACACCGTCGCCATCGCCGCCGATCTCTACGCCTCCGACGAGCGGATCCGCAGCGGTGTCCTCGAGGCCCTGGCGGAGAACCCCACCACGATCGCGCTGTGGGGCGAGAACGTTCCCTCCGAACTCGACTCGCGCATCGTGCCGCTGCAGCACCGCCTGAGTCGCGCGGCCCAGGTCTTCAAGTCGCATGCCCTCGCCGCTGCCGCGGCACCGGCGACCGCGGTCGCTGCCACCGAATCGTTCCTCACCGGAGGTGCCGACACGCTCCGTATGCGCGGCAACCTCGTCTCCATGGCCTGAGCACCACGACGACTGTGGCCCGGCCTCCTTGCTCGGAGGCCGGGCCACAGTCGTAGTGCCGGAAGAGAATTGCTGCGCTGGTCGATCCTTGCGCGCCGAATCGGGGTTCGCCCGGCGTGTAGGGCGCGCAAGGATCGGTTCGTCGCGCGAGGACGATCAGCGGGACATGTCGAGGACGACCTTCCCGACCGCTCGTCCGTCGGCGACGTGACGAAGCGCCCGCGCGGCGTTCTCCAGTGGATAGTCCGCGCCGATGTGCGGAACCGCCGTGCCCGAGACGAGCAGGTCCACGAGTTCGGACTCGTTCCGCCGGTACTCCTCCGGATCGAGATCCTGGAACTGGAAGCCCATGATCCGGATGCCCTTGACCAGAACGAGATTCAGAGGGATCCGGGGGATCGACCCGGACGCGTACCCGATGGTGACGAAACGTCCACCGCGGGCGAGCGACCGGAGCGCCGGCTCCGAGAGTTCGCCGCCGACAGGATCGACGACGACGTCGGCTCCCTCCGGCAGCGCGTCCTTCAGGGCCGAACGCAGATCGCTCGTGCGGTGATCGATCGTGTGCGCGGCGCCGTAGGACGACGCGACCGCGAGTTTGTCGACCGACGAGGCGACGGCGGTGACCGAAGCGCCCAGCGCCACACCGAGTTGCACGGCCGCTAGACCGACACCCCCGCCGGCCCCGAGGACGACGAGTCGTTCTCCTGGCTGCAGGCGCGCCACCGACCGGAGCGTGTGATAGGCCGTTCGGTGCGCCACTCCGAAGGATGCGGCGGTCCGGTCGTCGATCCCGTCGGGGGTCTTCTTCAAGGCCTTCGTGGGAGCAACCACCTCGTCGGCGAACGCTCCGACCAGCCCGGTACCGGTGACCCGATCGCCCACCGAGAATCCGTCCGCGTCGTCCGTGACCTCGACGACGGTGCCCGCGTACTCGCTGCCCGGAACGAAGGGTGGCGGCACGCTGATCTGGTACCTGTTCGCCACGAGGAGGACGTCGGGGAAGTTCACTGCGGCCGCCCCCACGCGCACCCGGACGTGACCGGGCGCGAGCGGGGACGACGGCCGCGACTCCATCCGAAGGGATTCGGGTTCCCCGTATTCGGTGCAGACGACGGCGCGAACGGTGTCCACCGGTTCTGCCGGGGCGGTCACCGTCCCTGCCAGACCGGCGCCCGCTTCTCCATGAACGCGGTGGCGCCTTCCTTCGCGTCGTTGCTGGTGAAGACGACCGACTGCCAGTGGGAGAGTCGCTCGCCGGCGCGCTCGGGATCGGCCTGCGCGAGCCGGACGAGTTCCTTCACCGCGGACAGGCCGAGCGGGGCGTTCGCCGCGATCCGCCGGGCGTAGTCGAGCGCGGTGTCCAGGACCTGATCGGGCGTCACCACGGCATTGATCAGCCCGAGTTCGTAGCCGCGCTGCGCCGTGATCGGATCCCCCGTCAGGGTCAGCTCGAGTGCCGCCCCGACGGGGATGCGGGTGCCGATGGCGGTGCCGCCACCGGCGGGGAAGAGTCCCCGCTTCACCTCGGGCAGGCCGAACTTCGCCTCGGAGGACGCCACGATGATGTCGGCGCCGAGGAGGAGTTCGAGCCCGCCGCCCACAGCGCTGCCGTTGGCGGCGCCGACGACCGGGACGGTGAGTTCGCCCTTGGACAGCCGGGCGTATCCGGCGGCCTCGTCGGAGTCCGTGCCGATGTCCTCGCCTTCCGCGAACGCACGCAGGTCCATGCCCGCACAGAACGCCCGGTCGCCCGTGCCGGTGAGCACGATCGTCCGGATCTCCGGATCCGCCTCCGCCCGAAGGGCCGCAGCGCCGATTCCGCGGAGCACGGCTCCGTTGAGGGCATTACGCGCCTCGGGGCGGTCGATGCGGAGGACGAGCACCGGTCCGTGCCGTTCCTCCACCAGCCCTTCCACGACAGTCGTCATCGCAGACCCCTTCAGCCCTTGTAGTCCGTCGACTCGGCGAGATCGGCGGCCGACTTCATGAGACTGGTGATGACCGGTCCGTACGACTGCAGCTTGGGATCGTCCCCGGCCCGCTGGAATCCCTGTTCGAGGACGATGGCGAGCTTCCACTTGGCGAGGATCAGGTAGTAGTCGATGTCGTCGACCTGGCGGCCGGAGACCTCGGCGTAGTGCGCGAGCATCTGCGCGCGACCGGGCATCCCGGTCAGGTCGACGTAGCTGACCGCACTGTCCTCGTTCGCGCTCGTGTCCTCGGGCCAGTTCATGAGCATCCAGCCGAGATCGAGCTTCGGGTCGCCGACGGTACCCATCTCCCAGTCGACGAGCGCCGCGAGCTTCGCGGGGGCGCCGTGCTCGAACATCACGTTGGCGAACTGGTAGTCGCCGTGCATCAGACCCGGGATGTAGTCGAGCGGACGATGGGTCTCGAGCCACTTCGTCGCGACGTCCATGCCCTCGATCTCGCGGGCCTTGATCCGTTCGAAGAAGCGGGTCCACCGGCTCACCTGCCGGTCGTGGAAACCGTCGGGACGTCCCAGATCCTCCAGGCCCTGTGCCTTCCAGTCCACCTTCGACAGCAGGGCGATGCCCTCGGCGAGCTGGTAGGCCAGGCCGGCGCGAGCGTCGAGATCGGTGTCGAACGGTGCGGGCCAGGTGCCGCGGTGGTCCATCGGCGACCATCCGTCGACGTGTCCCATGAGGTAGAAGGAGCGTCCGAGGACGGACGTGTCCTCACATGCGGCAACGGCTTTCGTGTGCGGGACGTCGGTTCCGGCCAGTCCCTGGATGATCCGCCACTCGCGCATGATCCCGCTGTCGCGGTCGGCCGGTGCACCGGCCGGAGGGATGCGGATGACGCACGTGAAGTCGTCGCGCGTGAGCTTGTAGATCTCGTTCTGTGTACCGCCGGAGAGATACTTCGCGTCGAGCGGCGCGCCCTTGCCGGGCAGGCCCTGCTCGTCCATCCATTCGGCGAGACGCTCGGTGTCGATCACAGGTTCCCCACTTCGAGTTCGATGTAGTCGGCGTACTTCTTCCGGGCTTCTTCCTGCTTCTTCGGGATCCACTCCGAGGGCCACATGTCGTCGACCGGGCTGTAGTCGCGGAGGACCTGCTTGGCGACGGTGGTCTTGTGTACTTCGGTCGGCCCGTCGGCCAGGCCCATCACTGCTGCGCCGTGGATCATCTTGAAGAACGGCATCTCGTTGGTGACACCCAGTGCACCGTGCACCTGCATGGCGCGCCACGCGATGTCGTGGAGCACGGTGGGCATGATGATCTTCGCTGTCGCGATGTCCTTGCGGACCTTCTTGTAGTCGTTGTACTTGTCGATCTTCCACGCGGTGTTGAGCACGAACAGGCGGAACTGTGCGAGCTGCGCGTAGGAGTCGGCGATGTAGCCCTGCACGGCCTGCTTGTCGGAGAGGCGGCTGCCGGCCGTCTCGCGACTGAGGGCACGCTCGCACATCATGTCCAGGGCCTTCTGGGCCAGGCCGATGGTGCGCATCGCATGGTGGATGCGACCGCCACCGAGTCGCACCTGCGCGGCCGCGAACGCCTGGCCCTCCTCGCCGAGGAGCGCGTCGGCGGGCACACGCACGTTGTCGTAGTGGATCAGCGCGTGGGTGCCCTCGTTCAGCGGTTCGCCGTAGAGGCCGACGTTGCGCACGATGTTCACGCCCGGGGTGTCGGTGGGGACGAGGAACATCGACGTGCCCTTGTACACGGGGACGTCGGGATCCGTCACAACCATGACGATGAGGAACTCGGCGGTGCGGGCGTTGGAGGAGAAGAACTTCCACCCGTTGATGACCCAGTGGTCGCCGTCCTTGACCGCGCGGCACCGGAACTGGGCGGGATCGGCACCGCCCTGCGGTTCGGTCATCGAGTACGAGGAGAACACCTCGCCGTCGAGCAGCGGCTGCAGGTAGCGCTCCTTCTGCTCGGGGGTGCCGAAATGGGCGATGATCTCGGCGTTGCCGGTATCGGGTGCCTGGCAACCGAACACGATCGGTGCCCACGACGAGCGCCCGAGGATCTCGTTGAGCAGTGCGAGCTTGAGCTGTCCGTATCCCTGACCGCCGAGTTCGGGGCCGAGATGAGTGGCCCACAGACCTTCTGCGCGAACCTTCTCCTTGAGAGGGTCGATGGCCTTGCGGCGGAGTCCGTCGAGAGGGACGAACTGTTCGTGTTCCCACACGAGGTCGAGAGGTTCGACCTCCTCGCGCACGAACGCATCGGCCCAGTCCAGCTTCTTCTGGTACTCGGGCTCGGTCTCGAAGTCCCAGGCCATTGCGCCTCCCTTCCATCGGTGAGAATATCTATCTCGATACCAAGAATCTCATTCTTACACGACCGAAGAGCAATTGGAACATCTACATCCGAAAGGCGCAGACATGAAGGCCGAAGACCTCTTCCACCTCGGGGTCGTCACCGACGACCCACGCGGCGCCCGGGACGAACTCTCGACGCTGCTCGGCTACCAGTGGGGACCACAGGTGGGCGGAGCCGTCGACGTGACGCTGCCGGACGGCGACCGGAGTGTCGATCTGCAGTGCTCCTATTCGGTCACCGAACCGCGGATCGAGATCGTCTCGGCCGTGCCCGAGGCACCCCTGTGGGCCGCGACCTCCGGTATCCACCACCTCGGCTACTGGTCGGACGACGTCGAGTCGGACTGCCGTCTTCTCGAGAAGGAAGGATTCGTCGTCGAGGCCACCCGCGCGCTGCCCGGCGGCGGTATGTTCTTCGCATTCGCCCGCAGTCGACGGGGCGTGCTCGTCGAACTCGTCACCCGCACCGCCGAATCCGGACTGTCGCGGTGCTGGGCCACATCCTGATGACCCGAGAGGACTGCATGTCATGACCACGGTGGGGATCGCGACCGGAGCCGGTCGCGGAATGGGATACGCGTGCGCGCAACGCATGATCGGCACGGTCGACACCGTGCTGCTCGTCGACCTGGACGCCGACACCGTCCGCGCCACCGCCGACGAGTTGAACGGTGATCGGACACGGGTCGAACCGATCGTCCTCGACGTCACCGACGTCGACGGACTCGAACGACTGGCTGCGCGCGTGACGGAACTCGGGACGCTGCGATCGGTCGCCCATGCGGCGGGTATCTCGCCGACCATGGCCGACTGGCGACGGATCTTCGCCGTCGACCTGGTCGGGACCGCACGGCTCGCCCGGGCGCTCCGTCCACTCGCGACCGCAGGCACCGCGTCGGTCTACTTCGCCTCGATGGCACCGAACATCGGGCGGATGCAGCCGTCACCGGAAGAGATCGCCGTGCTCGCGGATCCGCTCGCCGAGGACTTCCTCGACCGTCTCCGGGAGGTCGTGGGGGAGGCGATCGAACATCCCGGCGTCGCCTATGCATGGGCGAAATACGGTGTGCAGCAGTTCGCGCGCGACGAAGCCGTGCGGCTCGGAGCAGTCGGGGCGCGCGCATGCTCCGTGTCTCCGGGCATCATCGACACTCCTCAGGGCCGGCAGGAAGCGGACCACAACGAGTCGATGGGCGAGATGGTGCGAGCGACGCCGCTCGGCCGCACGGGCCGTGCCGAGGAACTCGCCGCCGTCGTCACATTCCTGTTGTCCGACGAGGCGAGCTTCGTCAACGGCACCGACGTGCTCGTCGACGGCGGTGTGGTCGCCTCGCTCACCTCTGGGGCGGATCGCGCGTCAGTTCGGCCGTAGGCCGCGCAGGAACAGGTCCACGACGGCCCGCACGTGGGCGTCGACGTCCTCGGCCCCGCGCACGATCCCGAACGAGGCCAGGCGCGCGGGACCACCCGATGCCATGGCCAGGAACAACTCGGCGAGCGTGTCGGGGTCGTCGGCGACGATGCTCCCCGTCGCGGCGTGCCGGCGGAGCAGATCCGCGACCTGTTTCCTGCGCGGCCAGTAACCGGGGCCGAGGGCCTTGCGGGCGATGTCCGGATAGCGCGAGGCGTAGGCGATGGCGACCTGCTGGAGCTTGATCATCGACGGGTCCAGGGCGCGCCGGACGGCGGCCTCCGCGATGGCGGTCAGTGAGTCCCCGAGATCGTCGTAGTCGGGGATCTCCGGTTCGGGTGCGGGCCAGTCGGTGCGCTGCATGGCCCAGCCGAGGACGTACCGGAAGACGTCCTCCTTGGTCGGGAAACGCGCATAGAGAGACGGTTTCGTGGTGCCGGCCGCCGCGGCGATGGCGTTCATCGTCGTGCCTTCGTAACCGTTCTCGAGGAACAGCCGGAGGGCGGACTCGCGTACCGCGTCGTCGAGCCGGCTCGCTTCCTCCCTGGTGGGGCGTCCACCACGGCGTCGTGTGTCCTGCTCGCTGCGGATCGGGGTCATGAGGGAAGTGTGCCAAATCGTTTCGGGCCTGGACACAAAACTTTCCCCGTGGGTATGGTTGCAGCAATTCTTTATCTATACCGCTCAGTCAAGTTATCGACGTTCCGCATCCAGAGGGCCGGAGGACACCCAGATGACAGAAACAACCCTGCAGAAAGACGTCGTCGCGACGCTGAACGCGTACTTCCAAGAGCGGCGCGACCGGGTCCCCGTGCTCGCGCAGCGCGCCGCCGACCAGGGCATCGAGGAGATCCGCTCACGCGAGGACATGATCCCTCTGCTCTTCCCCCACACCACCTACAAGAGCTATCCCGACATGCTCATCGCCAAGGGCCGGTGGGAGCAGATGAACCGCTGGCTCGGTTCCCTTTCGAGCCGCCCGGTCGACGACGTCGACGTCTCCGGGGTCGCCGACGTCGACGACTGGATCGCCGCCCTCGAGAGGGCCGGCCACATGGTGTCGAGTTCGAGCGGGACCAGCGGCAAGGGCTCCTTCCTCAACAAGTCCCAGCGCGACCTCGAGGTCAACAAGCAGAATCTGCTCGACTGCTTCACCGCGCTCGGACTGCCGCCGGAGAAGCGCTGGCACGTCATCCCGGTCGGCCCCGAGACCGGCCAGACGCAGCACAACGGTGTCCGCGACCTGATCATCCGCGAGTTCTCCCGCCCGGACGCCCTTCCGCTGTTCGAGGGGGCGCCCGCCGAGGGCTTCCACCGCTACATGGCCAAGTTGTCGGCCATGCGCCGGGCGATGGCCGACGGCACCGCCGCCCCCGACGACATCGCACGCTTCGAGGCCGAATCCGCCGAGCGCGCCGCCCAGCAGGATCGGCGACTGCACCACTTCGCCGACGAGATCATCGCGCACAGGTCCGAGGACATCCTCTTCAGTTCCCAGTTCCCGCAACTGTTCCGGCTCTGCGAGATCCTGCGGGAGAAGGGCGTCCGCGACGGCGACATCACCGGCAACAACGCGCTCACCAGCGGCGGCGGACTGAAGGGCACGAACCTTCCCGCCGACTACCAGGAACAGATCTACCGGCTCCTCAACATCGTGCCGGAGCGCTTCCTGCACTACTACTCGATGCAGGAACTCAACAACCGCATGTTCAAGTGCCCCGAGGAGGGCCGCTACCACGTGCCGGACGAGATCGTGCTGTTCGTCCTCACCAAGGACGGAAGCGCCCTCTCCGAACCCGAAGGCACCATCGTCGAGGGACGCGCGGCCTTCGTCGACACCACCGTCGACGGCCGGTGGGGCGGAACGATCTCCGGCGACCGGATCACCGTCGACCTCGGAACGTGCCCGTGCGGCCGGCCCGGCGAGACCGTGCTGCCGAACATCGTCCGCTACTCCGACCTCGGCGACGACGACAAGATCACCTGTGCCGGAACGATGGACGCCTACGTCCGCGGACTCTCGGGAGAGTGAGCCATGACCACCACCGCACCGGCCCGTACCCGCATCAAGGTCCCGCACTTCGTCCGCGGCGAGATCGTCTGGGGTGAGGACAGCGAATATCTCTCCCGCGACCTCGGCGTCCCCTTCGTCACCCCGAAACTCGAATACAACGGTCTGTTCGCGCCGCGCTCGGAGGTCGGGCCGGCATTCGACGTGCCGATCTCCGAGATCATCGACTTCCTCGTCGAGACCGCGCAGTACCTGACCCTGGAGAAGAACGAATACCTCCAGGAATCCCTCGAGATGACCGTCCAGGTGAGCGCCCTGCCGCGCCGCATCATCGAGAACACCTTCGCCCGGCCCGGTCAGTTCCTCACCCGGCAGGCCCTCGAATACCGGCTCGAACGCACCTTCGGCGGCCTCGACGTGCTCGACGGCTGGGCCGAGCGCACCGACCCGAACGGCAACGTCAGCCGCGTCCGCGCCTTCCCGCCGCGCCTGGTCCACATGATGGCCGGGAACTCGCCGAGCGCCGCGATGACGACCATCGCCGACGCCGCACTCACCAAGGGCGTCAACCTGTTCAAGATGCCCTCGGCCGACCCGTTCACCACCGTGGCGGTGCTGCGCACCATGGCCGACATCGCCCCCGGCCATCCGGTACTGCGGTCGATGTCCGCCGTGTACTGGCGCGGCGGCGACGAGAAGGTCGAGAACATCCTCTACCGCTCCCAGTACTTCGACAAGCTCGTCGCGTGGGGTGGTGGCTCGGCCATCGAGAACGCCGCGCGCTATGCCGGACCGGGTTTCCAGCTGATCTCCTTCGATCCCAAGGTGTCGATGTCGATCGTCGGCCGCGAGGCCTTCGAATCCGAGGAGGCCCTGCGCGAGGTCGCCGAACTGGCGGCCCTCGATGCGACGATCTTCAACCAGGACGCGTGCCTGGCGGCGCGGCACATCTGCGTCGAGGGCGACGACGACCGGATCGACCGGTTCTGTGCCCTGTTGCACGAACGACTCGGCGTGGACCGCGACTTCGCCGAGGCCGTCGGACCGAAGCCCGACGCCGAGATCCGCGACGCCGTCGAGGGAATGCGCTTCCTCGAACCGGATTACAAGGTGTGGGGCAAGCCCGACGGCAGCGGCCTCGTGGTGCGCTCGCCGGAGATGGTCGACTTCCACCCGACCAACAAGACCGTCAACGTCCTGCCGATCTCGACGCTCGACGAGGCCGCCTCCTACGCCACCGTGGCCACCCAGACCGTCGGTGTCTACCCGTTCCACCGCAAGGCGGAGATCCGCGACCGGCTCGCCACCGCCGGCGTGCAGCGCATCGTCCGACTGGGCAGCGCGCTGAAGGGCAGCATGGGCAGCCCGCACGACGGCATGTACCCGCTGCACCGCTTCGTCAACTGGGTGGTGGACGACGATGCCTGACGGAATCATGGGGCAACGCGTGCTCGGCTCGTCCGGTATCCGCGTGAGCGAATTGTGCCTCGGTGCAATGACCTTCGGCACCGAATGGGGCTTCGGTGCCGACGAGACCGAATCCCGCGCGGTCTACGACGAATACCGCGCGGCCGGAGGCAACTTCGTCGACACCGCGAACAACTACACGAACGGGGCGAGCGAGGAGATGCTCGGCCGGTTCATCGCCTCCGAACGCGACGCGATGGTGGTGAGCACCAAGTACACGCTCCCTACCGACCCGCGCGACGCCAACTCCGGTGGCAGCAACCGGAAGAGTCTGCGCCGGAGTGTGGAGACGAGCCTGCGACGGCTCGGCACCGACTATCTCGACGTGCTCTGGGTCCACGCGTGGGACCGCTGCACACCGGAAGCCGAAACTCTGCGTGCGCTCGACGATCTCGTCCGGGCGGGCACGGTGCTTGCGATCGGGATCTCCAACACCCCGGCGTGGGTGATCTCCCGGTCGAACGCCATCGCCGAGCTGCGTGGCTGGACGTCGTTCTGTGCATTGCAGGTCGAGTACTCCCTCCTGGCCCGTACACCCGAGCGCGAACTGCTGCCGATGGCAGAGCATCTCGGACTCCCGGTGTATGCGTGGAGTCCGCTCGCGCGGGGTGCACTGGCCCGCGACCACACGGACGAATCCCTGGCCGCCCTCACCCTCCGGATGCAACGCATCGTGAAGGTGACGCGGGAGATCGCCGACGAACTCGGCACGTCCAGCGCCCGGGTGGCTCTCGCCTGGGTGCGTCGACAGGGACTGCTGCTGTCGGTCGGTGCCCGCACGGCCGAACAGCTCCGCGACAATCTCGGAGCGTTGTCCCTGCAGTTGAGCGACGACCAGCTCGCGCGGCTGGAGGAGGCCTCGGCGATCTCGGCCGGATATCCGCACGATTTCCTGAGCCAACGGCGGGCCATGTTCGAACCGGACGCTCTGCCGTCGATGGCCGGTGCTCTCCAGAGCACCGGCGGGAGGTGACATCGTGGAGACACTCGATCATTGGATCGACGGGGCGTCGACGGCACCGTCCGGCGGCGACTACCTCGACGTCAGCGATCCCGCGACCGGACGTCCCGTCCGGCGTATCGCCCGAGGCAATGCCATCGACGTCGGTGCGGCCGTGCGCGCCGCCTCCGCGGCCGGACCGCAGTGGTTGCGGATCCCCGCACTCGACCGCGGCCGTCTGCTCGTCGACCTCGCACGCGCGATCCGGGCCGACGCACCGAGGCTCGCCGCACTCGAGGTCAGCGAGACCGGGAAACCCGAGAAGGTCGCGCTGGCCGAGGTGGAGAACTCGGCGACCTACTTCGAGTTCTACGGCGGTCTCGTGGGTATGCCCGTGGGGGAGACCCTCGACATCGCTCCCGACCAGCACGTCTACACGGTGCGGGAGCCCTACGGGGTGATCGGCGTGGTCACTCCGTGGAACCTGCCGCTCAACCAGTCGGCGCGGGCGTGCGCACCGGCGCTCGCGGCGGGGAACACCGTGGTGCTCAAGCCGTCCGAGAACACTTCGGCATCGAGCGTGCGCCTCGCGGAACTCGCGAGTGCGGTGGGCTTCCCACCCGGCGTCCTCGGCGTCGTGCTGGGCACCGGTGGGGAGGCCGGTGCCGCTCTCGTCCACCATCCCGACGTGGCCAAGGTGGCGTTCACCGGATCCGTGCCGACGGGACGGGTCATCGGCGGGATCGCCGCCGACCGGATCGTGCCCGTCACCCTCGAGCTCGGGGGCAAGTCGGCGAACATCGTGTTCGCCGATGCGGATCTCGATGCCGCCGTGGCCGGCGCGGTGCAGGCGTTCACCGCCAACGCCGGACAGGTGTGCTCGGCTGGGACGCGACTGCTCGTGCAGCGGGAGGTGCACGACGAAGTCGTCCGCCGCGTGGTCGACCGCGTGTCGGAACTGCGCGTCGGCGTCGACATCGGTCCGATCATCACCCGGGCCCAGTTCGAGAAGGTGCAGCAGTACTTCGGGATCGCCGAGGCGGAGGGTGTGCGCCTCGAGACGGGCGGAAAGGTCTCCGCCGTGGCCGAGGAGACCGGTGGCTTCTTCGTCGAGCCCACCGTCTACACCGGGGTGGACAACTCGATGCGGATCGCGCGGGAGGAGATCTTCGGACCGGTACTCGTCGTCGTCCCCTTCGACACCGTCGACGACGCGGTGGAGATCGCGAACGACTCCGACTACGGACTCGTCGCCGGGGTGTGGACCCGCGACGTCTCCCGCGCACTCGCCGTGAGCGGGCGCCTACGCACCGGGCAGGTGTTCGTCAACACCTGGTCCACCGGCTCCGTGCAGACCCCTTTCGGGGGATGGAAGAACAGTGGCTACGGACGCGAGAAGGGCGTCGAGGCGCTGCACCACTACGGTCAGGTCAAATGCGTGACCGTCAAGCTCGATTCGTCGCGGATGTGAAAGGGCAACGATGACAACACAGGTCGCGCTCGACGACACCATGCAGGCGGCACACCGAACGGTCCTCGACTCCGGGCTCGCGGTACGCCGCGAGGTCCTCGGCGACGAGTATGTCGACGCCGCGCTGTCGCGCAACGCCGGCACCGACGGTGAGGGACTGCAGGAGTACGTCAGCGAATTCGTCTGGGGTGGCGTATGGACCCGGGACGGTCTCGAACGCCGCGACCGGTCGCTCGTGACGATCTCGCTGCTGATCGCCCTCGGTCAGCACAACGAACTCGCCACCCACGTCCGTACCGGGATCCGGAACGGATTGTCGCGGAAGGAGATCTCCGAGACGGTGGTGCACGCGACGGCGTATGTCGGATGCCCCGCGGGCATCGCCGCGATGCGCGTCGTGCAGCAGGTCCTCGTCGACGAACTCGGCCCGCTGCAGGCCGACGAGACGACGGAGGAGGACGCATGAGCGAGGTGACTCTCGGGACCGTGGGCCATATCGGTCTCGGCGCGATGGGACGCCCCATCGCCCGGAACTTCGTCCGCGGCGGTCGCAGCCTGATCGTGCGCGACGCCGATCCTGCCGCCCAGCAGCGGTTCGTCGACGAGCACCCCACCGCCGTCGGTGCCGGTGGCACCGAGGACTTCGCCGACTGCGACGTGGTCGTCCTGATGCTGCCCACGAGCGACATCGTCGACTCCGTCGTGCTGTCCGAGGACGGTCTGCTGCAACACCTGCGACCGGGTTCGGTCATCGTCGACATGGGCTCGAGCGTGCCGACCCGCACGCAACGCCTCGCCGAGGTCGCAGCGGAGAAGGGCGTGCGCGTCGTCGACGCTCCCGTGAGCGGCGGTGTCGCGCGCGCCGAACAGGGCACCCTCGCCGTGATGGCCGGTGGCGACGCCGCCGTGGTCGACGGGGTGACGCCGCTGCTGCAGGAGACGGGCAGCGAGATCATCCGGGTCGGTCCCGTCGGATCGGGTCATGCCGCCAAGGCACTGAACAATCTCCTCGCGGCGAACAACGTGCTCGTCGCGGCAGAGGCTTTGCTGGTTGGGAAGAAGTTCGGGTTCGACCCGGCGACCCTGCTCTCGGTCTTCAACGCCGGCAGCGGCCGCAACCAGGCGACCGAGACGAAGTACGAGAAGTTCGTGCTCTCGCGCACGTTCGATTCGGGGTTCGCGGCGGCGTTGATGCGCAAGGACGTCGGGATCGCACTCGACCTCGCCCACGATCAGGGGATCAGCCCCGTGCTCGGGGAAGCGATCGGGCAGGTGTGGAACGCCGCCGTCGAAGCACTGGAGCCGGGGGTGGACCAGATGGCGGTGGTGCGCCATCTCGAGCAGGTGTACGGGGTGTCGCTGGGCGGGCAGTAGCTCGCGTCAGCGGGAGGACGACACGTTGTGAGGCACCTTCGAGGAGGGTGCCTCACCCTTTCTGGCACGGGACCGGACGTGGTTGACCGCGAGCGCGGCAAACACGATCACGCTGCCGCACGCCCCGACGGCGAATGCGAGCGTGATGCCACCATCGGTCGGGTGCAGGTCGGCACCCATGTGTGCGGCGAGGACGGCGCCGGACAGGGCGCTGCCGAAGGCACCACCGACGGTGCGGAGGACCTGGTTGAAGCTGACGGCGCTGCCGAGTTCGGTGTCGGCCACGCTGCGTGCGATGAGTGCGGGCATCGCGGCGTAGGTCGTGCCCATGCCGATGCCGAACAGGAACATCCCGACGAGGATCTCCCACAGTCGGTCGTGTTCGAACCACAGCAGGAAGGCCGAGACCGTCATGACCCCGGCACCGAGGGGGAGGAGCGTCGTCAGCCGGATGCGACGCGCGAGTGCACGCACGACACGGTTGGCGCCGAAGCTGCCCACCGACAGCGGGAGCATGACGAAGCCGGCCCAGAACAGCGGCAGGGCGATGCCGTAACCGGTGGAGGTCGGCGACTGTGCGATGAGGCTGCTCACCGACAACCCGATGTACATCGCGGCACCGAGGCCGATGGCGGTGCCGTTGGCAAGCAGCACGTCCTTGTTGCGGACCACCCGCAGGTTCACGAGCGGATTCGGGATGCGCAGTTCGACGAACGCCCACCCGGCCAGCAGAACGGCTGCCGCGAGGAAGCAGGAGAGGGTCCATGCCGAGGACCAGCCCCAGTTCGAGCCTTCGCTGACCGCGACGAGCAGGGCCGCGAGCCCCGCACCGAGAAGGATGGCGCCGAAGGTGTCGAACCTCCTGCGGAGGCCACGCTCGTCCGGTCCGTTCGGAACGATGCGCCACACCACGATCGACGCGGTCACGAGGAAGACGGCGGCGAACGCGAAGGCTGCGCGGAAACCGGCGGCACTGGCCAGGATGCCGGTGAGCGGATAACCGATTCCGAGACCGGTGGAGACGGTGACCGACAGGCTCGAGATACCCACACGCACCTTGTCCTCCGCCAGGTATCGGCGGGCGAGGGCGATGGTCACGGGCACGATGCCGTAGGACAGCCCCTGCAGGGCCCGTCCGATGAGGAAGACGGTGAAGTTCGGGGCGCACGCCGCCAGGGCGGATCCCACCAGGATGGTCGCCAGGGACACCAACAGCAGCCGCTTCTTGTGCGGGCCGTCGCTGAGCCGCCCCATGATCGGGGTGGCGACGGCGCCGACGAGCAGATTGATCGTGAGCATCCACTGTGCGGAGCTGACGGACACCGACAGTTCCTCGGCGATGGTGGGCACGAGCAGCATGCCCAGGGAGCTGACGATCGCGCTGGTCAGCGCCGTGTAGACGAGGGCGGGCAGGAGCAGGGACCGTTCGGTGCGCTTACTCAACGGCCGCACCGCCCGTCAGCTTCCGCAGGAGGGGAATCGCGGCACCGAGCAGTTGTCTCTCGTCGTCGGTCAGCTGATCGGCGATCGCCCGTTCGAGCCACGCGTTGCCGATCGAGCGTTCGTGGGCGAGCCGTTCCCGGCCGGCCTCGGTGAGTTCGATCCACACCCGACGTCGGTCGCGGTCGTCGGGAGTCCGGGTGATGAGGCCCAGGCTCTCGATCTCGCGGACGGCGTTGGCGATCGCCTGCGGGCTGATCTTCGCGGCCGTCGCGAGTTCCGCGGACGTGGCGCGACCGCGGTCGGCGAGGTGGACGAGCACGTCGAGTTTGCCCGTGGAGAGCGTCTTGTGTGCGTTGAGCTGTCTCCACAGCGGCCGCAGGGATTCCCTGAGGGACTGGGCGAGGGTTCCTTCGATCGTGTCCACCCGGCCGAATATACAACCGGGTTTATCAACCTGGTTGATTAATCGGGCGAATCATCCGGTGAGACCTATCACCGGAGCACGGTGCCGCCGTCCACGTTGACCACCTGGCCGTTGATCCACGAGCCGTCGTCGGACATCAGGTAGGCGACCATGCTCGAGATGTCCGCGGCCTCACCGAGCCGGGTGCTGCGCGTGCGCGCGAGCATGCCTGCCAGCAGTTCCGGTGCCGCTCCGTTCCGGATCTCGTCGGTGAGGATCAGTCCCGGGGTCACCGCGTTGGCCCGGACCCCCTCCCGGCCCCATCGCGACGCGACGTGCCGTGCGAGCGCATTGATACCCGCCTTCGTCGCCGAATAGGCCGGACGTTGCGGGTCGCCGGTGAACGAGGCGATGGACGAGGTGTACACGATCGCTCCGCCGCCGCGTTCGAGCAGCTTCGGGACGCTGTGACGGGTGACGAGCATGTGGCCGCGCAGATTCACGGCTACCGTGCGGTCCCAGATCTCGAGGTCGATGTCGACGACGTCGGTGTCCTTCGTGACGGCACCCATGTCGCCGGCATTGATGTGGACGGCGTCGAGCCCGCCGTACGTCTCGACCGTCGTCGCGACGAGCGCCCGCACGGAGTCGTCGTCGGAGATGTCGAACTCGACCGCGACGGCCGTGCCGCCGGTCTCCGTGATGGACGCGGCGGTGCTCTGCGCACCGGCGTGGTTCAGGTCGCCGACCACCACCCGGGCGCCCTCACGGGCGAGGCGACGGGCGGAATCGGCGCCGAGACCCGTTGCGGCACCGGCGACCAGGACGACCTTGTCCTTCAGACCTTCCACGACATGACCTTTCGTTCGATCGGAACAGTGCGGATCGGAGCAGTGCGGATCGAGCCGGGGGACGGCGCGGACGGCGTCCCGTGCAGTGGAGCAGGACCACCACCCGGGACGCCTCGCCGGACCGCCTACCGGGTGTGTGCGTCGATGGCCGTGTCGAGGACCCCGAGGTCTCCTCCGAGCTCCGACACGGCGGCCCGCACCACCGCCACGTCCTTGGTGAGGAATTCACCCACGGCACTGCGGAATTCCGACACCGATCCGCGCATCGCGATGTTCCCCATGACCTTGCACGACGAACTGCCGTGGGGGAGGGCGGAGAACAGCGCCGCCTCGTCGACCCCCAGTTGCCGGCCGAGCTCGGCGGCTTCGGCGAGCAACCCGATCTCGGCGGCGAACAGGGCGTTGTTGACCAGCTTCACCTTCTGTCCGCTGCCGGGCGCGCCGACGTGCAGGACGGGATCGCCGTAGCTCTTCAGCACGGGCGTCACGGCGGCGACGGCCTCGTCCGCTCCGCCGAGAAACAGCGTCAGTGCACCGGCGGCGATGTCGTGCGGGCCACCGCTCACGGCGGCGTCGATCACCGCGACCCCGAACGGCTCGGCCGCGGAGGCCAGGGTCTCCACGGTGCGCGGGCTGATCGTGGTGTGGACCACGAGGGTCGAACCCTTCGGCATACGCTCCAGCACGCCGTCGTCGAGGCACACCCGGCGTACCTGCTCGTCGGTGAACACGCAGACGACGACGAGCTCGGCGTCGGTGCCGACAGCGGTGATGCCACCGACCGCGGTCGCGCCGGTCTTCTCCACGGCCGCCCGGGCGTCGTCGCGCCGCGCGAGCACGTGCACGTCGTGTCCGTCGGCGACCAGACGCTCGACCATCGGCAGCCCCATACGTCCGGCGCCGACGAAGTGCACGCGGCTCATCGCGGGTGTCCCATCTGTTCGAGGCTCGCATCGGCGGTGGTGAAGGTGATGCCCTCCGTGGCCCCGGCCGCTGCGGCCAGACCGGCCACGAGGCTCACGTCCTTCTTCAGCAACTCGCCGGCGTGGCCGCCTATCCGGGCGAGGCTGCCCCCGGCGGACACGACGCGTCCGAGCGCGAAGCTGTTCGCCGAACCGTGTGAGACGACCTCACCGAGGCGGGCGGGATCGACGCCGAGTTCCGCGCCGAGCGCCAGGGTGTTCTCGGCGAGCGCCAGGTTCGCCGTGAACAACAGGTTGTTGAGGAGCTTGGAGACCAGGCCCGCTCCGAGGTCCCCGAGGTGCACCACCGGATCGCCGTAGGTGGAGAACACCGGCCGGCACCGCTCCACGACGTCGCTCTCACCACCGACCATGACGAGCAGAGTGCCTGCGGCGGCCCCCATTCCGCCTCCGCTGACCGGCGCGTCGACGAGCGAGACACCTCGTTCGCGTGCAGCTGCGGCGAGTTCGCGGCAGGTGTCCGGATGGATCGTGCTGTGTACCGCGATGATGCCGCCCTCGTTCATGCCTTCGAGGACACCGTTCTCACCCGTGATCACCTGGCGCACGTCGTCGTCGTTCACCACGCACAGGCAGACGAGGTCGCTGACCGCACCGAGCTCGGCGGGTGACTCCGCGTACTTCGCGGCCGTATCGGCGTAGGGATCAAGGGATTCCGGACGACGGGCCCAGAGCGTCGTCTCGTATCCCGACTCGACGATCCGGCGGGCCATCGGCCCACCCTGGCTTCCGAGTCCGATGAATCCGACACGCATCACAGTGCCTCCGATCGGGGGTGGGACGTCATAAGGCCGGTACCTCCTGGTGCGCGATGCACTCGTCGACGAATGCGAACACCGTCCGGTGGTAGGCCGGCCCGGCGTAACCGATGCTGAGATTGTGTCCACCGCCGGGATGGAGGTGCAGGGTCACGCCCGGCGCTGCCGTGAACAGCGCAGCGACGTCCTCGAGCGCCTGCGGATCGTTGCGCCAGACCTTCTCGTGTTCGGCGGCGGTGAAGTGCACGGGCACGCGGACCTGCGCGGCGAGGGCGGGGAAGTCGACGGTCGGCCAGCCGGCCGTCACGTCGGCCTCGTAGTCGGGAGTGCGTGCGGCGATCACGGCGCCACCGACGATGTCGGGTGGGTAGAGCTCGGCGGGTGTCCACAGCAGTTCGCCGACACCGCGGGCGTTCGCGTACCGCTCGCGCGTACCGAGGATGCCGGCGGCCAGAGCATGGTGTTCGCGGCCCGTGCCGGAGAGCTCGATGCCGAGTACCTCGTCGTGCCGGTTCTCGACGGCCATGCGTGTCGTCAGTTCGCTTCCGACCGAGTGCCCCCACAGGAACAGACCGGCGCCGCGGGGTGCTGTGCCGAGCAGCGCGTCGACGGTGCGGTAGGCCAGATCGACGCGGCGTTCGGGGTCGCCGAGCTCGTCGCGGTGCGGCCGCGA
The DNA here is from genome assembly GCF_900187265.1 of Rhodococcus rhodochrous. Taxonomy (NCBI): domain Bacteria; kingdom Bacillati; phylum Actinomycetota; class Actinomycetes; order Mycobacteriales; family Nocardiaceae; genus Rhodococcus; species Rhodococcus rhodochrous. The sequence goes on along the minus strand of NZ_LT906450.1, from coordinate 4,681,941 downwards.
CTCGCCGTAACCGGGGCGATCCGGGGCGATCACAGTGAATCCGTGCGCCACGGCCTCGCGCATCATCGACAGTTCGGGATGGTCGGGGCAGTCCCAGTAGGCCGCGCGGGCGGCACCGCCGTGCAGTGCCACGATCACGGCGCGCGGCTCGGGTGCCTCGGCGACCAGCGCCGACATCGGGATGCCCTCGACATCGACGACGCGGGCTACGGGTGAGACGTCTCCCGCGCCGCCGACGTGAGCCTCCTCGATCGGTGAGGACTGTGCGCGGACGGTGCTCATGAGTCGCTCCGCAGCAGCATCGCGCTGCCGGGAGTGAGTCCGCCACTGCTGACCACGGCCACGCGGGCGTCGCGCACCTGGCGATCTCCTGCGGTGCCGCGCAGCTGCGTGACCGCCTCGTGCACGAGACCCATGCCGTGAGTGCGTCCGTGCGAGAGCTGGCCGCCGTGGGTGTTGAGGGGGAGGACGCCGTCGCGTGCGATGTTCTTCCCGCCGTCGAGGAAGTCCTTCGCCTCGCCGATCCCGCAGAAGCCGAGTGCCTCGATCCACGACAGGGCGTTGAAGGTGAAGCCGTCGTAGAGCTGGGCGACGTCGACGTCCTCGGGTCGCAGCGACGTGCGGGTCCACAGGTGCGCGGCCGGGCCGAGGACCTGCGGTTCGTGGGCGAGGGTGCTCTGGTCCCACTCGATGCGTTCGACGACCTGGGTGCCGACGGCCTCCACGCGGATCGCCGGGCCGGGCAGGTCCTTCACGGTGTCGACGGCGGAGACGATCACCGCCACAGCGCCGTCGCAGGGCACGTCGCAGTCGTACAGGCCGAACGGCGTGGTGACCGGTCGCGCCGACAGGTAGTCGTCCATCGTCAGTGGGTCGCGGTAGATCGCGCCGGGATTGAGGGCGGCGTTCGCGCGTTGGTTGAGCGCGATCCAGCCGAGCGTCTCGCGGGTGGTGCCGTAGCGGTGGAAGTGCCGCTGCGCGTTCTGGGCGAGGGTGTGAGCGGCGGAGACACCACCGAAGGGCACCATCCAGCTGGGGGTCCGTCCGCCGGGCGGCGTGATCTGCCCGGCCTTGACGAGTTCGTTGTAACTCGATTCCCACAGGGTGCGGTAGCAGAGCACGTGCCGGGCGAGACCGCTCGCGACGGCGAGCATCGCGGCGATCACCGAGCCGCTGGGCCCGGGGGTCTCGATGCCGCCGTTGAACCAGGTGGGGCGCAGTCCGAGAGCGGATTCGACGGCGGCGACACCGCCTTCACCGAAACCGATGATCGGGCCGGCACCGGGATAGGTCGACAGGCCGTCGATGTCGTCCATCGTCAGTCCGGCGTCGGCGACGGCACGTTCGCACGCCTGCACGGTGAGGGAGACGGGATCGACCATGAGGCGGCGCCCGATGTCGGACATGCCGATACCGGTGATGGCGACCTTGTCCTCGAACTTGTCCGGGCTCGCGGGCGGACGGATGTGGAAGCGGATCTGCTCGGGTTCGATCTCGTCCACGGGCAGCGGAGCAGGTGTGCCCTGTTCCGCTGCCGGGCGGAAGAGCGGCAGCCAGACGTCGCCGTCCCGATGGAAGACGACCTCCATGCGCATGCCGAGTTCGAGCTGTTCGGCATCGCATTCGACCACGTTGGTGGTCAGGCGCACCCGCGAATCCTCCTCGAGTGCGACCTGCGCGATGACGAACGGAGGGGGAAGGCCGGGCAGCCCGAAACGGTGGTTGACGGTGAACCCGATGAGTGTCGCGTATCCGGAGACCACGCGCACACCCATCTTCTTCTCCCGGCAGTACCGGCAGACCGGTTGCGGCGGATGGATGAGAGCCGAGCACGACTCGCATTCCTGGATCCGCAACCGGCCGTCCTCGCCGGAGGTCCAGAAGAACTTGTTCTGCAGGGTCAACTGGGGGAGGGGGCGTCCCGACGCCTTCGCAGAGGCGTCGCCCGTCTCCCGTTCGACCACTGTCGTCTCAGCCACCGATACCGGCCTTCCTCACTCCTGGTTACGTCCGAGCGGTGTTACCTGGCAGCCGTGATGGGTGCCGCGAGTTCCTGCTCGTCGATCTGGACCTGCAGCTTCTCCAGCGTTTCGTCGAGGCCGGCGCCGAGGCGCTTGCCCGGTGTGAACGTCGCCGGGAGGTGCCGCATGCCCTGGATGACGCCGATGGAGTCGTAGTGCACCGTCGTCTCCGGATCGCACGTGTAGTCGGGCATCCGGTCGAGCACGGCGAGCAGCATCCGCTTGAACACCGTGCGCGCCAGGTTCGATCCGATGCACCGGTGGACACCCAGACCGAAGCTGAAGTGACGGTTGCCCTTCCGCTCGAGATCGATCGAGTTCGGGTCGTCGAACAGAGCGGGATCGCGGTTGGCCATCGCCCACGACAGCCACAGACGCTCACCCTCCTTGAACTGCGTGCCCTTGAACTCGCAGTCGGTGGAGAAGGTACGACCGTCACCCGGCGAGGGGGTGAAGTACCGCAGGAACTCCTCGGTGGCGCTGTCGAGCAGGCTGTCGCGTTCCTGGCTGAGACGCTCGCGCTCGTCGGGATTCTGGCTGAGCCATTCGAGGGCGTGCGAGGTCAGTGCCGTGGTGGTGTCGAATCCGCCACCGATCAGCAGGCTCAGGATGCCGAGAAGCTCCATGTCGTCGGGCTTCTCGCCGAGCACCTCGACGTCGGCGATCGCGTTGATCAGGCCGGGACGCGGCTTCTCGCGGATCTCGAACAGGTTCGTGATCAGGTCGATGCCCATGCTGCGGTGCAGTTCGCTGACGCGGGCGACGTCCGGCGAGTCCGGCGGGGTGTAGATCGCGGCGTGGACCGGCTCGCAGTACACCTCCCACTTCTTGATCGGGACACCGAGCATGGCCAGGGTGATGACGGCCGGCACGATGTTCGCGAGATCGTCGACGAAGTCGATCCGTCCGCTCTCGATCTTCTCGTCGAGGCTCGCGCGCACGACCTCGTCGATGACGGGGATCCACTTCTTGATCGCCGCGGGGGAGAGGTAGGGGTTGAGCAGGGCGCGGAACTCCCGATGCTCGGGGTCGTCCATTTCGAGGATTCCACCGCGCACGCCGGAGGCGCGCTCGGCCGTCGGAATCATGATGCCCTTGTAGCCTTTTCGGACACCCTTGATGTCGTGGTCGTTGGAGACGTTCGGGGACCGGACGAGGTTGAACACCTCGTCGCTGCCCGCGGCGACCCAGTGGCCGCCGTGGGTGTCCGACCAGGCCATCGGGCATTTGGACTGCATCTCTTCCGTGATCGGAAGGAAGTTGTCGCGGTAGTCGGGTGCGTGCCGGTCGAACTGGTAGACCGGAGTGCGGTGGGATGTGTCGGCAACGACGTCGTCGACGCTCATGACTGTCCTCTCTGACGCTTCGATCGGGGCTGTCGAAACGCTGGTGGTCAGGAGATCTCGATGGCCTGCTCGGGGCAGGACCGGGCTGCTTCGCGCACGTTCTCCTCGAGATGCGCGGGCACGTCCTCCACGACGGCGGTCGCGTGGCCGTCGATGTCGCTCAGTTCGAATACTTCTGGTGCGGCCATGGCACACAGGGTGTGGCCCTGGCAGCGGTCGGGGTCGACTCTGACCTTCACGATGTTCCTCCCGGTCGATGATGTGTACTGGTCCGGTCCGGCAACGTTCTGCCGCGTGCGGGGGTCGCCCGCCACGATCGAACGGTCAGATGTGGTAGTCGTACCACTTGAGGTAGCCGCCACCGTCGACGCGCATCTGCATGCCGGTCACGTAGCGCGATTCGTCGGACGCGAGGAAGAGCACCATGTTGCTCGAGTCCTCGGGCTCGATGTACGGGATCGGCATGGCCTGCTGCACACCGAAGGCGGGCTCCGCGTCCTCACGCCGGGGGTGCTCGAGGTCGGGGCGGAAGGAGCGGTACATCGGTTCGCTCTGCAGCATGTCGGTGTTGCAGTTGGTCGGGTGCAGAACGTTCGCGCGGATCATGCGCGGCGCGAGATGGGTTGCGAGCGTGTCGATGAACTGGGACAGGGCCCGCTTGGAGAACACGTAGGCGACGCCACCGAGATCCTTGCCGGGCTGGTCGACCTTCGACACGTCCATCAGTGCCGCGGTGGAACCGGTGGCGATGATGGAGGCGCCTGCCTTCAGGTGCGGCAGGGCGGCGTGGACGGCGTTCATCGTGCCCACGAGGTTGGTGTTGACGACGTCGGTCCAGGCCTGGGTCTGGGGCTCGCCCTTCATGCCGGCGACACCGGCCTGCGCGACGACGACGTCGAGCTTGCCGAACTCGGCAATGCCCTGCGCCACAGCGTCTTCCATCTGGGCTGCGTCGCGGACGTCGGCCTGGATCGCGACGATCCGGCGGCCTTCCTTCTCGACGAGCCTCACGGTTTCCTCGAGGTCCTCCGGCGTGGCCATGGAGTACCCCATCGAGTCGATGTCCGTGCAGATGTCGACAGCGATGATGTCGGCACCCTCGGACGCGAGCTTGACCGCGTGGCTGCGGCCCTGGCCGCGCGCCGCACCGGTGACGAACGCGACCTTGCCTTCGACACGTCCCACTGGATTGTCCTTTCGATCGGGTTTCGGCGGAGAGGGTGGATCAGGTGTTGCGTCCGCCGTTGACCCCGAGGATCTGGCCGGTGATGTATCCGGCCTCCTCGGAGATCAGGAAGGAGCAGGCGGCGGCGATGTCCTCGGGTTGTCCGACTCGGCGGACGGGGGTGCGCTGGACGTGTTCCTCGATGGTGCCGCCGAGCAGGCCCTTCTCGGCGGAGCGGTGCAGCATGGGAGTCTCGACGAAACCGGGGGGTACGGCGTTGACGGTGATGCCGGACGGACCATATTCCAGCGCAAGTGATTTGGTGAGTCCGTTGACGCCGGCCTTGGACGAGACGTAGGCGGTCATGAACTGCTGACCCGACTGCGCGCTCGACGACGAGATGTTGACGATGCGTCCCCAGCCGGCCTCGAGCATGTCGGGCAGGGCGGCCTGCACGCAGTGGAAGACGCCGCCGAGGTTGACGTCGACGACCTTCTGCCAGGTCGCGTAGTCGATGTTGTGGAAGCGCTTGTAGAGCTCGAGTCCCGCGCCGTTGACGAGAATCGTGACGGGGCCGAGCTGTTCGCGGATCCGGGCGAAGGCGTCGTCGACCTGTGCGCGGTCGGAGACGTCGACCTTGTACTCGAGCTCCTCACCGGAGGGGTTGAGATCGAGCACCGCGACCTGGTGGCCGTCCTTGCGCAGGCGTTCGGCGATCGCCTTGCCGATTCCGGAGCTTCCGCCCGTGACGACCGCTGTCTTCACTGCCACGGTTCGTCACCGACGATCGTGGTGCGGCGCATGAGGCGCTCGGACGACGGGTCGTAGGGCAGTGCCCGGTGCAGCATGCCGGTGTTGTCCCAGACGACGAGGTCGCCGACCTGCCATTCGTGGGAGTAGCAGAAGCGTTCCTGCGTGGTCCACGCGAGCAGCTCGTCGAGGAGTTCGCGGCTCTCCTCGGGGCGCATGCCGACGATGTGATCGGCCGTGGCGCCGATGACGAGGGAGCGTCGTCCGTCGCGGCGCTCCCAGACGAGGGAGGACTCGCGGGGCGGCAGCGCACGCCAGCGTGCGACCTGCTCCTCGGTGGGGTCGGGGTAGACCAGACGCTGGGCGGCCTCGAAGCTGTGGACGACGCGCAGGCCTTCGTACCGCTTCTTCTCGTGGTCGGGAAGATTCTCGTAGGCGGCGTAGGTGCTGGCGAACTCCGTTCCGCCACCGACCATTGCGACGTGGCGGGCGGTGAGTGTGGTGGCCTTCGCCGGCACCTCGTTGGTGGTGTCGTCGATGTGCCAGTGGAACGTGCCCTTGAGGTATTCGGCCGTCGGCGTCTTGGCGGGGTCGAGCGAGACGGTGAAGATCTCTTCGCCCGGGACAGGCATGACGACCTTGCCGAGCTTGCGACTGAAGGCGACCTGGGCCTCGTCGTCGAGGTGGATACCGCGCACGAGAAGTACGCCACGCCATTTGAGTGCCTCGAGCAGCTGGGCGACCACACGCTCGTCGTCGAGGCTGTCCAGGCCGGTGACTTCCACACCGAGTGACGGGCTGAGGGCTGTAGTGCTGATCACAAGAATCTCCCTTCCGGTTGCGAGAACCATACTCTCGCGCAATTGGGAGCCGCAAGACCCGGAGAATTCGCCCATGTAGGCCGTTGTCGCGTGGCGCGGGTCACTCCCGGGGCTATCCTGCCGGACTGCTCCTTGCTAAAGTTCTCGAAAGTCGAACAGATTAATTCTCTGATCTGAGAATGTGATTTCCACACGATGCGAGGAGATGGGATGTCAGTGCAGGAGAACGGAGCCACCGCGGTGGCCGACGCCGCGACCACCGAAGTGGCGAAACGGCTGCTGATCGACGGGAAGCTCACCACCACCGAGCGCACCTTCGCTTCCTACAATCCGGCGACCGGTGAACTGGTGGGTTACGCCCCCGATGCGGGTGTCGAGGAGGCGGAAGCCGCCATCCGTGCAGCGCGACGCGCATTCGACACGACCACCTGGTCCACCGATGTCGAGTTCCGGATCAAGTGCCTCGACCAGCTCTACAAGGCCCTGCGCGACAACGTCGAGGAACTGCGCGAGCTGACGATCGCCGAGGTCGGCGCCCCGCGCATCCTCACCCACGGCAACCAGGTCGACGCGCCGCTCGAGATCGTGAAGTACTACGCCGACCTGCTGCGGAACACCGAGTTCACGGAGGACCTCGGCGACGTCGAGTTCCGCGGACAGCCGCACCGCCGCTGGGTGGAGAAGGAAGCGGCCGGCGTCGTCGCCGCGATCGTCGCCTACAACTACCCGACCCAGCTGGCCATGGCGAAGCTGCCGGCCGCGCTCGCCGCGGGCTGCACGGTGGTGCTCAAGGGCGCACCCGACACCCCGCTCGTCACCCAGGCGCTCGCCGAGATCATCGCCGAGCACACCGACATCCCGGCCGGTGTCGTCAACATCATCTCGTCGTCGCAGGTCGCCCCCGGTGAGCTCATGACCACCCATCCGGACGTCGACGTCGTCACCTTCACCGGCTCGACCCCCGTGGGCAAGAAGATCATGGCCGCGGCCGCGGACTCGCTGAAGAAGGTCTTCCTCGAACTCGGCGGCAAGTCGGCGCTCATCGTCCTCGAGGACGCCGACTTCGCGACCGCCGCGCAGTTCGCCGCCTTCAGCATCTGCTCGCATGCCGGCCAGGGCTGCGCGCTGACCACGCGTCTGCTCGTCCCCCGCGACAAGCACGACGAGATCGTCGCGCAGGTCGCCGGGATGATGCAGCACGTGCCCTACGGCGATCCGTCGAACCCGAAGATCTACATGGGCCCGGTCATCAGCGAGAAGCAGCGCGAGAAGATCCACGGCATGGTCGAGCGCGCCGTGGCCGACGGCGCCACCCTCGTCACCGGTGGAGAGAAGGTCGATCCGGGCTGGTTCTACAAGCCCACCCTCCTCGCGAACGTCGACCCCGACAGTGAGATCGCGCAGGAGGAGGTCTTCGGACCGGTCCTCGCCGTCATCCCGTTCGACGACGACGACGATGCCGTGCGGATCGCCAACAACTCCAAGTACGGCCTGTCGGGCGGCGTGCTCACCGCCGACGAAGAACGCGGTATCGCGATCGGCCGCCGCATCCGCACCGGCACCTTCTCCGTCAACGGCGGCAACTACTTCAGCCCCGACGTCCCGTTCGGCGGCTACAAGCAGTCCGGCATCGGCCGTGAGATGGGCAGGGCCGGACTCGAGGAGTTCCAGCAGCTCAAGGCGTTCTCGAAGGCGGTGACCTCGTGAAGCCACTCGAAGGCGTCCGCGTCGTCGAGGTCGCGATGTACGGTTTCGTTCCCTCCGCGGGCGCGGTGCTCGCGGAGTGGGGCGCCGACGTCGTCAAGATCGAGCACGCGGTGACCGGCGACCCGCAGCGGGGTCTGCGACAGACGGGAACCCTTCGCGTCGAAGGTGATCCGAACCCCAACGTCGAGCACGCCAACCGCGGCAAGCGCAGCCTCGGCCTGGACATCTCGATCCCCGAGGGCCGCGAGGTGCTGCTCGAGCTCGTGCGTACCGCCGACGTCTTCCTCACCAGCTTCCTGCCCAAGGTGCGGACCAAGCTGCAGATCGACGTCGACGACATCCGCGCGGTCAACCCGAAGATCGTCTACGCGCGGGGGAGTGCGCTCGGCCCGCGCGGTGTCGAGTCCGGCAAGGGCGGATACGACATGACGGCCTTCTGGGCGCGCGCCGGTGTCGCCGCCACGCTCACCCCGCCCGGCATCGACGGGATGATCGCACCTCCCGGGCCCGCCTTCGGCGACACGATCTCGGGCACGAACCTCGCCGGCGGTATCGCGGCGGCATTGTTCAAGCGTGAACGCACGGGCGAACCCTCGGTGGTCGACGTCTCGCTGCTCAGCAGCGGGGTGTGGGCGATGGGCCACACCATCGCACTGTCCGCGCATCTCGGGCAGCACATGGAAGCACCGAAGGCCGGTGGCCACGGCGCCCCGACGAACCCGCTCTCGGGTGTCTACGGCACGGCGGACGGACGCTACATCTCGTTCGTGATGCTGCAGCCGGCGAGGTTCTGGGCCGATGTGTGCACGCACATCGACCGCCCCGACCTCATCGACGATCCGCGTTTCGCGGACGCACAGTCGATCGCCGCGAACACCGTCGAGGCCGTCGAGATCCTGCGCGAGGTCATCGGCAGCCGCCCGCTCGCGGAATGGGTCCAGCGGTTCGGCACGCTCGCCGGGCCGTGGGCACCGGTCCAGGACTCGCTGCAGGTCGTGAGCGACCCGCAGGTCCGCGACAACGAATATCTGGTCAAGGCAGGGGAACTCGAACTCGTCGCCAATCCGGTGCAGTTCGACGTGACGCCGCCGCAGACCGGACCGGCACCCGAGTTCGCCGCCCAGACCGAGGAGATCCTGCAGGAGCTCGGGCTGGACTGGGAGCGCATCATCGAGCTCAAGACAGCGGGCGCAGTCACCTAGTCGGGGCTGCACCCGGTTCAGGGAGGGCCAATGCCTTACATCGCATCGATCGGAACGTACCTGCCGTGCTGGGGCACCCCCGACGCCAGGATCGCCGGTGACGACGAGGACGCCGTCACCCTCGCCGTCGAGGCGGGCCGCGCCGCACTCGAAGCGGGCGGATCCGTCGAGTACGTCGTCCTCGTCGGCCGGGATCTGCCGCTGACCGAGAGCAGCAACGCTGCGGTTCTGCTCGCAGGACTCGGACTCGATCCCGAACTCGAAGTGATCGAGCGGCTCGGGGGCGCGCCGGCGACGCTGGACGCCCTCGGCTCGGCGCGACCACGGACACTGGTCATCGGGGTCGACCTGAACTCGGCCGGTGCGGCGGCGGCCCTCACCTCCGACCACGGGTTGCAGGTGCGCACCGCCGCACGCGTGTCGCGCAGCCTGCCCGTACGTACGCGGAACGCCTCCGGCGACATCCACGACTACGGGGACCCGAGACTGCTCCGGAAGCGGGGCTATCTCGCCTCGCTCGCGACGGCCTGGGTGGACACCCCGGCCGTCGTGGCGGGGGTCCCGGCGCAGCACGCCGCCTCGCTCGCGGCCACGCAGACCACGGATCTGCCCACGACGGGCGCGAGTTCGGCGCTCTTCGCCCTGGCGGCGATGGCGGAGGCCGGTCTCACCGGACCTCTCGTCGGAGTCGAACAGGCCAGCCTGTCGGGACTGACCGTCGCGGAGGGGACGGCCGAGGTCCGTCGCCGGGAGAGACCTGCGCGGCCCGTGCTCGATTCGGCGCAGACCCTGCCCGGCGAGATCCCGATCTCGCTGGCGGCCTACGAGCGGGCCTTCGAAGCCAAGGTGCGATGGGAGGGCGGGCGTTTCCTCGACAGCGACCAGGTCGACTTCCCGCCGCGCTACCGGGTGGACGAGGACGGCTCGCTCGACACCGAGTACACCTTCGTCGAACTACCGCGCACTGGGACGGTCTACACCGAGGTCACCGTGCACGTGCCGGTGCCGGGTCTGCGCACCCCGTACTCGCTCGTCGTCGTCGACCTCGACGGTGTCGGAGTCCGTGCGCTGGTGCGGGTCACCGGCACTGCCGCCGGCAGTGTCGACATCGGAGACCGGGGACGGCTGGTGCTCCGCCGCATCGCGGTGCGCTCGGGTGTCCCCGACTACGGATACGCCTTCGAACCCGATTCGGATCCCGTGGACGAGGAGGAAGCGGCATGAGAAAGGTCGCGATCGTCGGCGCAGGAATGACACCCTTCGCCGAACATTTCGCTCTGGGCATCCGGGACCTGCTTCCGATGGCCTTCGCCGACTGCGCGGCGAGCGTCGACAAGGGCGTGCGGAAGTCGGACATCGACGCGGCGTGGTTCGGCTCGATGGGGACGACGGACGGTTTCCCGTCCGGGATCCTCGCCGACACCCTCGGGCTGCACGACGTTCCGGTGACGCGGGTCGAGAACTCCTGCGCGACCGGACACGACGCGATCCGCAACGCCGTCTACGGCATCGCATCGGGGGCATGCGACGTCGCGCTCGTGATGGGTGCCGACAAACTCCGGGAGACGGCCTCGAAGGGCATGCTCTGGGAATGGGAATCCATGACGCGCGACATGGCGTGGGATTTCCCGCTCGGCCTCGCGCAGGCGGGTTTCGCGTTGCACATGCGCCGCTATCTGTACGAGTCGCCGGCCACCCGTGAACACATGGCGATGGTCGCGGTGAAGAACCACCGCAACGCGTTGAACAATCCCAAGGCGTGCCGCCGATTCGAGCTGACGGTGGAGGAGGTGCTGGCCGCCGACACGGTGGTGACGCCGTTCGGCGTCTACGATTGCGCGCCGCAGAGCGACGGTGCGGCCGCGCTGATCCTGGTGGCGGACGACGTCGTCGACCGCTACACCGACAGGCCCGTGTGGATCCGCGGCACCGGTCTGGGTTTCGACGCCGTGATGCACCAGCACAAGCGCGATCTCACCTCCTTCGTGGCGACGCGGCGCGCGGCGAAGCAGGCGTTCGGCACCGCGGGCCTGTCACCGGGGGACATCGACGTTGCCGAGATCCACGACTACTTCACCGGAATCGAGATCATCAGCTACGAGGATCTCGGATTCGCCGAGCGCTTCGAGGGTTTCAAGCTTCTCGAGGCGGGAGTCACCGAGGTCGGTGGGTCGCTGCCGGTCAATCCCAGCGGCGGTCTGAACACGAAGGGGCATCCGCCGGGCGCGACCGGTGTCGCCCAGTGCGTGGAATTGTTCGAGCAGCTCCGCGGACAGGCGGTCAACCAGGTCGACGGAGCGCGAACAGGTCTCGCGCACAATGTCGGAGGCCCGACGGCCGTTGCGGCCGTGACGATCCTGGAGGGCCCCGGAGGCTGATCCCGTACTTCCACCCGCCATCGCTGTTCGGCGAGGACCCGTGCACCCGTCCGGTGCACGGGTCCTCGCCGTGCGTACGAGCCGGCCCGTCACCGTCTTTCCGTCTCGTATCTCGAGTATCTTGCAGCGCTGCAAGATTGCCGTTCTGAATAATTAGAAACTCCATTCGTCTTTTCTGTAATCCTTATTGCCGCGGCCACACGCAGGCTCTAATGTGTGGGGCATCACAGGTAGTGCACTCTGCTCGTGTTCTGCGTCGCCGTGATCCACGGCCTCGGTAGTACGACGAAAGTTGAGTCGGATGTTTCTCACAGTTTCGAAAAAGGTGGGCCGCAGCCTGCTGGTGGTCCTGCTGGTGACCATCGCGGTCGTCGGCCTGCTCGGTCTCGCGCCCGGCTCCGTCGCCCAGGTCATCCTGGGGGAGAACGCAACTCCCCAGGCGGTCGCCGAACTGAACGCCAAGCTCGGCCTCGACGCGCCCTTCTGGAGCCAGTACTTCGGGTGGTTGTCCGACGCGGTCCGGGGCGATCTCGGAACCTCGCCGCTGACGGGTCAATCCGTGAGCGAGGCCATCGCCGAACGGTTGCCGGTCACTCTCCAGCTCGCCGCGATGGGTCTGCTGATCGCACTGGTGGTCGCACTCGTCATGGGCGTGATCTCCGCATCCCGCCCGGGTAGCGCCGTCGACCGCGGCATGAACGCCCTGTCGGCCGTCTTCCTCTCGGTGCCCGCCTTCATCGCCGGCCCCGTCCTCATCTACTTCCTCGCGATCAAGCTCCAGATCTTCCCGGTGATGGGCTGGTCCCGGATCAGCGAAGGTCTCGGCGACAACTTGCGCAGCGCGATGCTCCCGGCGCTCGCCATCGCCCTCACCGAGATCGCGGCCTTCCACCGCCTGCTCCGTACCGACCTCATGGGCACGCTGCGTGAGGATTTCATCGCCGCGGCCCGGGCCAAGGGGATGCCGTCCTGGTACGTGATGTTCCGGCACGCACTGAGGCCCTCGTCGTTCTCGCTCATCACCGTTGCCGGCATCAACCTCGGCCGCCTCATCGGCGGCACGGTGATCGTCGAGACCCTGTTCGGCCTCCCGGGTCTGGGCCAACTCGTCGCCTCCTCCATCACCTCCCGCGACGTGATCATGGTGCAGGGGATCGTGGCCTTCATCGCCGTCGTCTACGTGGGCATCAACACCCTCGTCGACCTCAGCTACCAAGTCGTCGACCCGCGGGTCAGGAAGGTGGTCGGAGCATGACGCAGGTCGCGCTCGAGAAGAAGGACGACGCACAGCGGGTCGAGTCGACCACCGAGGATCTGCCGAAGGTACCCGCCGCCAAGAAGACCCGCTCGGTGCTGGTCTACCTGTCGATCGTGTGGCTGGTGCTCATCATCGGTGCCGCGATCTTCGCGAGCGTTCTCCCGCTGGCGCCGTACAACGTTCCGATCGGACCTCCGCGGACGCCCCCGAACCTCGACTCGCTCGACACGCTCCTGGGGACCGACACCCTCGGCAGGTCGATCCTGTCCCGCGTCGTCTACGGCGCGCAGGTCTCGCTCGTCATCGGTGCCGTGGCCGGCCTCGTGGGCTTCCTGATCGGATCGTTCTTCGGCATGATCGCCGGATACTTCGGCAAGCGTGTCGACGCCGTGATCTCGCTGCTGGCCGACGCGATGCTCGCCTTCCCCCCGCTGATCCTGCTCCTGGCCCTCGCCTCGATCCTCACCCCGAGTATCCGGACCATCCTCTTCGGTCTCGGCCTGCTGGCGATCCCGTCGTTCATCCGCCTGGCGCGAGCCAACACCCTCTCCTGGTCGTCGCGTGAATTCGTCAGGGCCGCCAAGAACATGGGCGCCGGCAGCGGACGGATCCTGTTCCGGGAGATCATGCCCAACGTCCTCGCGCCCCTCGCGTCGTACATGCCCATCGTGATCGCGGCGCTCATCGTCGCGGAGGGATCGTTGAGCTTCCTCGGCCTGGGCATCCCGCCGCCGCAGCCCAGCTGGGGCGGAATGATCAACGACGGCAAGGACGCCATCGCCACGTCACCGCACCTGGTGTTCGTACCGGCGCTCGTCATCTTCTTCACGGTGTTCGCCCTCAATCAGGTCGGCGACCATCTCCGTACCAAGTACGACCGCACGCTCCACGACTGAGATACCGAGAAGTGTTCGTACCCAGAATTTCCGAAGAAAGGTCGACCATGATTCGACGTAGAAGAATGTTCGCGGCGGTCGCCGTGGCCTGTTCCGCCGTACTGGTCCTCGGGGCCTGTGGATCGAGCGGTTCCGATACCGCCTCGGCCCAGGACACCGCGGCGGTCGGTGATCCCGTGGCAGGTGGTTCCGCGACCATCCTCCAGGCCGGTGAGCCTCGCTCGCTCGATCCCGCCGCGCTGTCCAACACATGGGCCCATCAGCCGGTGCTGGGCAACGCTCTCTACGGCGAACTGATCATCACGAACAACGACACGTTCGACGTCGAATACCGCATGGCGACCGACTTCTCGACCGAGGACAACGGGAAGACGTTCACGCTCGCACTGCAGCCCGACCTGAAGTTCAGCGACGGCACCCCTCTCGACGCCGCCGCAGTGAAGTTCAACTGGGACCGCCTCAAGGACCCGGCGCTGGCCTCGACGACGATCCGTCAGGCATCGCAGATCGAGTCCACCGAGGTCGTCGACCCGACCACCCTGCGTGTGACGATGGTCGAGCCCAACCCGCAGTTCGCCCAGGCCATCGTCGCCGGTGCACTGAACTGGATCGCATCGCCGGCCGCCCTCGAACAGGGGCAGCAGGCGTTCGACGAGAACCCCATCGGTGCAGGGCCGTTCACGCTCGTGAACTGGACCCGTCAGGACTCGATCCGACTCGAGAAGAACGAATCGTACTGGGACGCCCCGAAGCCCTACCTCGACGAACTCACGATCCGGACGGTGGCCGACTACAACCAGCGACTGAACGCAGCCACGACGGGGGCCGCGGACCTGTCGATGGAATCGAGCTGGACCAGCCTCGAGCGTGCCGAATCTGCGGGCCTCGCCACCCAGGTGACATCGACCGGCGGTGGACAGTTCGCCGCGATGAACTTCCGCAGGGCCCCCTTCGACGATGAGCGGGCACGTCGCGCGGTGTCTCTCGCTGTCGATCTCGATGCCGCGAACACCGTGGTGTACAACGGCGAAGGCGAGATCCCCCGCACCTTCTTCCCCGAGGATTCGCCCTACTACGCCGACATCCAGCTCTCCGAGACGAATACCGAGGAAGCGCAGAAGCTGTTCGACGAACTCGCTGCCGAAGGCAAGCCCGTCTCGTTCACCTACCTGGCCTACCCGACAGCGGAGGCGCGCTCTCTCGGCGAAGCCATCCAGGCCCAGCTCGGAGCATTCGAGAACGTGGACATGCAGGTCGAGGTGCTCGACTACCCGACGCTCACGGCGCGGGCGGGTGCGCGCGACTTCGACATGATCATTTCCTCGGCGATCACGCAGGACCCCGACTTCCCGCTCTCGATCGCGTTCGACTCCACGTCGACCGGCAACTTCACCGGGATCAACGATCCCGAGCTCGACGCAGCTCTCGAGCGCGGCCGGTTCGGCGCGACCGTCGAGGAACGCAAGGAAGCCTACGACGTCGTCCAGCAGCGCCTGGCCGATCAGGTGGTGGGTCTCTGGTACGTCCGGGCCACCCCCTCGGTCGCCTACTCGAAGGATCTGCAGGGCGTGCAGCTCTACACCCTCGGATCGCCGATGCCGGCCGAATTCTGGCTCAGCAACTAGCCGATACAGCCGACAAGACGGAAGGGACCGGCTCGCCGTGACTACTCAGCCGATTCTCGAAGTGAGAAATCTCCGTGCCTACATCGGCACGCCACGAGGCACCGTCCGCGCAGTGGACGACGTGTCGCTCGACCTGGACTCCGGACAGGCGCTGGGTATCGTCGGCGAGTCGGGCTCCGGAAAGTCGGTGATGGCCCGGGCGATCATGGGGCTCATGCCACCCCGCTCGGGCCGATCCGGATCGGTGACCTTCCAGGGCCGCGACCTGCTGGCCCTGACCAAGAAGGAGAAGCGCGAGATCTGGGGCAAACAGATCGCGATGGTCTTCCAGGATCCGGGTCGTTCGCTCAATCCGGTCGTCCGGGTCGAGCGACAGCTCACCGAGGGGATGCGGAAGCACCTCGGCGTCAGCAGATCCGAGGCACACACGCGGGCGCTGAAGCTCCTCGAGGAGGTGGGCGTCCCCGATCCGGAACGACGCCTCCGCAACTATCCCCACGAGATGTCCGGTGGCATGCGCCAGCGCGTGATGATCGCGATCGCGCTGGCGTGCGAACCGGATCTGCTCATCGCCGACGAACCGACGACCGCCCTGGACGTGACGATCCAGCGTCAGATCCTCGACCTGCTGCGGCGCGTCCAGCGCGACCGGGGCATGTCGATGATGCTCATCAGTCACGACCTCGCGGTGGTCGCGGGTCGCACCGACCGGGTGTCGGTGATGTACGCGGGGCGGCTCGCCGAAGTCGGTTCCACCCGTGAGGTGTTCGAGCAGCCGATGCACCGCTACACCCACGCACTGCTCGGGGCGACCCCGACGATCGACCACGTGCGGCACGCACCGCTGCGGGTGATCGGCGGGTCGCTGCCCGACCCGACCTCACCGCCCGAGGGGTGCCGGTTCGCGCCGCGCTGCAATCACGCGTCGGACCAGTGCCACACCACGCCGCCCCCACTCGAGTCGGTGGGCGTCGATCATCACGTTGCGTGTCTGAGCCCGGTGACCGTTCCGGTCGGGGCCGTTTCCGGAGGTGAATCCCATGGCCGGTAGTGGTGCCACTCATCTGCGCGGCGACGAGGCCCTGCTCAGTGTGCAGGACCTGGTGGTCGAGTACCCCACCGACAACGGTACGGTGCAGGCGGTCTCGAAGATCAGCTTCGACATCCTGCCCGGTGAAACCCTCGGCATCGTCGGCGAATCCGGGTGCGGCAAGTCGACCACCGGTCGTGCGGTGCTGCGGCTGGACCGCATCACCTCCGGCCGTATCCGGTTCGGCGACGAGTGGATCGAGGAGGCGAGCGAGAAGCGCATGCGCTCCCTCCGGCGCGACATGCAGATGATCTTCCAGGATCCGGTCGCCTCGCTCAATCCGCGCCGGTCGGTCGCCGACATCGTCGTCGAGGGCCTGACGGTCGCGAAAACACCTGCGAAGGAACGGGCGACGACATCGGTGTCGGTCCTCGAACAGGTCGGTCTGCCCGGCGAGCGATTCGCCGGCATGCTGCCCCGTCAGCTCTCGGGTGGCCAGGCGCAGCGCGTCGCCATCGCGCGAGCGCTCGCCCTGAATCCCCGGCTGCTCATCTGCGACGAACCGGTCTCGGCGCTCGATGTGTCGGTGCAGGCCCAGATCCTCAACCTGATCGAGGAACTCAAGGCCGAGTTCGATCTCACCGTCGTGTTCATCGCCCACGATCTCGGTGTGGTGCGCACGGTGAGCGACAAGGTCATGGTCATGTACCTGGGCAAGGTCTGCGAATTCGGTGATTCCATCGAGATGTACGACGACCCGGCGCATCCCTACACGCGCGCGCTGCTCGATTCGGTGCCGCTGACCGACCCGGAGAAGGGTTTCGCCGGACCACCCCTGGCCGGCGACGTGCCGTCGCCGCTCGCACCTCCCACGGGTTGCCGGTTCCGCACCCGCTGCCCGATGGCCCAGGACCGTTGTGCCGAAGAGGAACCCGAGATGCGTGAGGTCCGTCCGGGCCAGTACGCGGCCTGCCACTTCCCGCTGCCGTCCGTGACCGGACGCGATCTTCCCGAACCCGCCGCCGTCGGTGCCGGTGCGGACGCCTGATCGACCGAAGGGCCGCACGATCCGGGTACTGGTCTTCGCGGGCATCGTCACCACGGTGATGTCGACCCTCGTCATCCCACTGCTCGGTGAACTGCCCGCCCTGCTCGGGACCAGCCCGTCCAATGCGTCCTGGGTGGTCACGGTGACCCTGCTCGCGGGTGCCGTCGCGACACCCGTGACGGGACGCCTGGGCGACATGTACGGCGCGCGCCGGATGCTGTTGGTGTGCACGATCCCACTCATCGTCGGGTCGTTCCTGTGTGCACTGTCGTCGTCCCTGGCCCCGATGCTCGTCGGCCGTGCCCTCCAGGGTGCGGGCTTCGGGATCGTGCCCCTCGGCATCAGTGCGTTGCGTTCCCTCGTGCCACCGGCTCGTCTCGGCTCGGCCATCGCCCTGATGAGTTCGTCCCTGGGGATCGGGGGAGCACTCGGCCTGCCGCTCGCTGCGGCCGTCGTCCAGTACACGAACTGGCGGATGCTGTTCTGGGGAGCCGGTCTCGCCGGTGTGCTCGTCGCGGTGCTCATCGCCCGGCTGGTGCGGGACACCCCGGTGCCGGCGGAGGCGGGCCGATTCGACCTCGTCGGCACCCTCGGGCTCTCGGTCGCACTGGTCGCCGGGTTGCTGGCGATATCCAAGGGCGGTGACTGGGGCTGGACGGGTGCGACGATCCCGATCCTGTTCGCGGTCTCGATCGTCGCGTTCGTGGTGTGGGGCCGGTGGGAACTGAGGTCTCCGGCACCGCTCGTCGATCTCCGGGTCTCGAAGGGGAACCGGGTCCTCGTCACCAACATCGTCGCGGCCCTGATCGGTTTCTCGATGTACTTCCAGGCGCTGCTCGTTCCCCAGATCCTCATGCTGCCCACGGAGACCGGATACGGACTGGGACAGTCGATGGTGGCCATGGGGCTGTGGTGCGCACCGGCCGGTCTGCTGATGATGGCGATCTCCCCGCTGGGGGCGCGGCTGACGACCCTGCGCAGCCCCCGCACGACCCTGTTCGCGGGCTGCCTGATGATCGCCGCGGCCTATGCCTTTGCGGGACTCCTCATGCGATCACCGTGGGGTCTCATGGCGCTCACCTGCTGCGTCGCGGCGGGGATCGGACTGGCGTACGGGGCCATCCCCACATTGATCATGGGGGCGGTGCCGCCGACGCAGATCTCGTCGGCCAACAGCGTCAACACCCTGCTGCGTTCGGTCGGAGGCACGGCGTCGGCGGCGGTCGCGGGGGTCGTGCTGGCGCAGACGACCGTCGCCTTCCGCGGAACATCGATCCCGTCCGAGGGAGGACTCCTCACCGGCATGCTGATCGGGGCGGCGTCCGCGCTGCTGGCCGCCGCCGTGACCCTGGCCATCCGTCGTGTCCGACCCGAGGACCGGACCGATACAGAAGCTGCGCCGGCCGTCTCCCGTCAGTGATGGGACAGGGCGGTGGGGTGTGCTTCGTTGTCGATACCCGGGATGCCGCGTCCACGCAGCGATGCCCCCGCGGTCTCCGCCACGAAGTAGAGGGCGACGAGCCCGACCACGCACGCGCCCATCATGTAGAAGGCCGGCATGAGATCGTTGCCGGTCCGCTCGACGAGCCATTCGTTGATCGCGGGAGCCGTACCACCGAAGATCGAGGTGGACAGGTTGTACGAGATCGCGAACCCGGCGAACCGGACCTGCGTGGGGAACATGGCGGGGAAGGTCGCCGAGATGGTCGACAGCTGCAGCACGTACAACAGGCCGAGCACGGTGAAGCCCAGAATCGCCCAGCCGAAGCCCACCGACATCAACATGTACATCGGCGCGGCGAGAACGAACAGACCTACCAGCGACGCCGCCCAGAGGGGCTTGCGCCCGATCCGGTCCGACAACGCCCCGGAGAACGGGATGACCGCCATCATCGCGAGCTGACCGATCAACACCAGGATCAGCGCCGAGGTGGTCGTCAGACCGATCCGATCCTCGAGATAGGTCGGCATGTAGCTCAGCAACGTGTAGTTGCAGACGTTCAGCGCGATGACCAGACCCATCATCTTGATGATCGGTCGCCAGTACCGGGTGAGCAGGTCCTTGAACTCGGCACCGATGCTGGCCTCCTCCTGGTGCGCCTCCTCGAGTTCCTTGAAGACCGGCGTCTCGTCGAGTTTCGAACGGAGGTAGAGGCCCACCAACGCGAGCGGGCCGGCGACGAAGAACGGCAGGCGCCAACCCCAGGTCGCCATGAAGGCGTCCGTGGACAGCAGGTCGATCATCAGGACGAGGAACGCGCCGGCGGAGAAACCGCCCAGCGTGCCGAACTCGAGGAAGCTGCCGTAGAAGCCACGCCTGCGGTCGGGCGAGTACTCGGCCATGAAGGTCGCCGCGCCACCGTACTCACCGCCGGTGGAGAAGCCCTGGATGATGCGCAGCAGCACGAGCAGCAGAGGCGCCCAGAACCCGATCGACTCGTACGACGGGACCGCGCCGAGCAGCACCGTCGAACCACCCATCAGAAGGATGGTGAGCGCCAGGATCTGACGACGGCCAACCGGTCGCCGAGCGGACCCCACACGAAACCGCCCAGGGGCCGAATGATGAAGGAGACCGCGAAGACACCCAGCGTGAGCAGCGTCGCGGATTCGAGATCGCCGGGGAAGAACGAATCGGCGATGTAGGTGGCCGTGTAGGCGTAGACGCCGTAATCGAACCACTCGGTGAAATTACCCATGGCCGACGCACCGATGGCGCGGCGTACCTTCTCCGGCGGCTCTTCGTGAGCTTCCGGCTTCGGGTCGACGGAACCGTTCTTCACGATTGTTCCCTCCGATCGAGCTCGGTGCCTCGGCGGATACGCGAGTCGACGGAGGGCGAAACCGATTCCCGTGAAGTTCCTCGAAACCCTGGTCAGGCGGACAATCTGCTGAGCGGATGTGCCGAGGAGGCGTACCGTGCCCGATCACGTCGGCCCGCTGCGGAGGCGATGTCGACGGTGTCGAGCCGCTCGTCGCAGATGCGCACGAGTTGTTCGAGGATGTGCGGTTCCAACCGGTTCCACCGATGCTTGGTCAGCAGGCCGCGGAGGCGGTGGAAGTAGTTCTCGGGGGTGATCCCGAAGGTGACCCAGATGTCCTCGTCGGGACCACCGTTCCAGTGCCGCCACTTCACGGCGAAATCGATCATCGCAGCTTCGTCCGACATGCCGGAACTCCTGTCTGCGGGGGATGTGTCAACGGAGTAGTTCTTTGACGACCTTGCCGGTCGCGTTGAGGGGGAGCGCGTCGATGTATTCGACGACACGCGGGACCTTGAATCCCGCCATGCGTGTGCGGCTCCAGGCGATCAGGTCCTCGGCGGGGACGGGATCGGACGAGACGACGAACGCCTTGCCCACCTGGCCGAGCCGTTCGTCGGGGATCCCGATCACGGCCACCTGGTCGACGGCGGGGTGTTCGAGCAGGAAACCTTCGATCTCGGCGGGATAGGCGTTGAAACCGCCGACGACGAACATGTCCTTCTTGCGGCCGATGATCCGGAGGTGACCGTCGGCGCCGATCTCGCCGAGATCACCCGTGTGGAGCCATCCTTCGGTATCGACGGCTGCGGCGGTGGCCTCCGGATCGTCGAGATAGCCCTGCATCACGTTGTATCCGCGGATGAGCACTTCGCTGTCGTCGGCGATGCTCACTTCCACACCGTCGCAGGGTTTTCCGACGGTCGTGGCGATCTGTTCGAAGGTGTCGCCGCGGCGGGAGGCCGTCGCGGTGCCGGCCTCGCTCAGACCGTATCCCGTCATGATCGTCTCGAAGGGCAGTTCGCTCCGGATCCGCCGGATCAGATCGACCGGGATGTCGGCCGATCCGGTCACCGCCGCGCGCAGCGACGACAGGTCGTGGGTCCGGTCCTGCTGCGCTGCGAGGAGCGAGTGGTAGAGCGTGGGTGGTCCGGGCAGCATGGTCACATGTTCCCGCTCGATCAGGTCGAGGACGGTGTCCGTCTCGAAGACCGGGACGGGAATCATCGTGGCGCCGCGGATGAACGACGCGACGAGGCCGGCCTTGTAGCCGAACATGTGGAAGAACGGGTTGACGAGCAGGTAACGGTCGCCGCGTCGCAGATCGGCCAGATCGCACCACTCGGAGAACATCCGGAGGGTCTGCAGGTGGTTCATCATCACGCCCTTGGGGCGTCCGGTGGTGCCCGAGGTGTACATGATGTCGGCGATGTCCTCGCCGACCACCTCGCGGGTGAAAGGTCTTCCGCTGTCCAGGAAACCGGATGCGATGTCGATCCGGGGGGTGCCGGCCGGCACCGCGTATTCCTGGTCGAGGAAGCCGTCCTGCACGAGGGTCAGCTTCGCTCCGCTGCGCCGGATGATGTCGCCCGCCTCGTCCTCGCGGTAGCGGGTGTTCACCGGGACGAGCACACCACCCGCGGTGAGCAGGCCGAAGGCCGCGACGATCCACGCGGCGGAGTTGGGGGCCCAGATCGCCACCCGATCACCCTTGCCGACACCTGCGTCGGCGAATGCTCCGGCGGCGCGGCGGATTCGATCGGTGAAATCGGTGAAGGAGATCCGGAGGTCCCCGTCGACGACCGCTTCGGCATCACCGAAGCGGTCGCCGGCGCTGAGGACCATCTCGGGGATGGTCCGCCAGCTCATACCTTCAGGAGCCTCGCGAGGTTGCCGCCCATGACCAGCTTCTGGTCCTCGAAGGGCAGGTGCTGGATGTGCTGGATGTAGGTGGTCGGCTCGGCCAGGCCCTCGGGGTGCGGGTAGTCGGAACCGAACAGCACGCGCTCGGCGCCGATGAGGGCGGTGAGCTTGCTGAAGTCCTCCTCCCAGAAGGGGCTGACGTGGATGCTGTTCTTGACCGCCTCCACCGGGTCCTTCATGCCGAAGCCCTCGGGGGCCTTCTTGAAGGTGTCGGCGAGGTTCTGCAGCAGACCGGGCAGCCAGCTCGCGCCGTTCTCGATCACCGCGATCCGCAGCTCCGGGAAGCGGAGGAGTGCACCGTGGCAGACCCACGACGCGACCGCGTCCTGGATCGGACGCCACTCGTTGACCATGTGGAAGGTGTTGGTGACGAACGGCAGCATCTCCTTGTCGGCACCGTCCCACTCCGCCGTGTGGCGGGCGTAGCCGCTGTCGGACGAGTGCTGGGTGACGAGCACATCGAGTTCGACGACACGCTTCCAGAAGGGATCGAACTCCGGCAGGGCGAACGAACGCGGTCCGCGGTAACCGGGAACCGGAGCCGGGCGCACGAGGATCGCCTTCGCGCCGCGTTCGACGCACCACTCGAGTTCCTCGATGGCCTTGTCGACGATCGGCAGGCTGATCACCGGCACGGTGAAGATGCGGTCCTTGTAATTGAAGGACCACGTCTCGTACAGCCACTGGTTGAGCGAGTGCACGACGGCGTGGATCAGCTCCGGATCGTCACGCATGCGCTCCTCGACGAGGCTGGCGAGGGTCGGGAACATGAGCGTGCGCTCGATGCGGAGTTCGTCCATGAGTTCGAGACGGGCCGCCGGCTCGCGGAAGGCCGGGATCGACTTCATGGACTTGCCGAAGATCTCCCGACGGCTCTTGCCCTCGGGGTTGCCGTTCTTGAAGTAATCCTCCATGGCGCCCGGCCGGGCGACGACCTCGAAGGTCGGGTTGGGGATGTAATCGCTGATCTGACCGCGGATCGCGATCTTCGTGCGGCCGTCGACCTGCACGTACTTGATCACGTCCTTGTACTTCTCCGGAAGGAACTTCGTCAGCGCCTCCTCGGTCTCGTACAGATGGTTGTCCGCATCGAACAGCTGGTACGGCAAATCGTTCGCGGTCATCAAATCCTCCTTCTCCTGTTACGAGAATACTATTCTCATGTGTGCGCAGCCGCAATATCCTGACGAAGCCGGAACTTCTGGATCTTCCCGCTCGCCGTGCGCGGGAAGTCGTCGACGCGGTGCAGTTCCTCGGGCCACTTCTGCTTGGCGATGCCCGCCTGCCGGAAGTGTGTGCGGATGTCCTCGAGCGTCGGCATCTCGTGCCCAGGCCGCAGGCGCAGCACGGCGGCGGCATGTTCTCCGAGGCGCTCGTCCGGCGCCGACACGACGGCGGCCTCGGCCACCGAGGGCAGGGTCAGGAGCACCTCCTCGACCTCGAGCGCGCTGATGTTCTCCCCACCGCGGATGATGAAGTCGGCCTTGCGGTCGGTGATCGTCAGGAAGCCGTCCTCGTCGACGATCGCGACGTCTCCGGTGTGGTACCAGCCGTCCTCGTCGAATGCGAGTGCCGTGAGTTCGGGGTTCGTGTATCCCATGCACAGATCCGGTCCGCGGCTGAGGATCTCGCCGTCGTCGGCGATACGGATCTCCACTCCCGGGCACGCGTTGCCGTCGGTGAACAGGCGCTTGTCCACCGGATCGGTGACGAGCGAACTCGTGATCGACGGGTGCTCGGTGCTGCCGTAGGCGCGGAACACCGTGATGCCGAGATCGTCGAGACGACGGGTGACGGCGGCGGGCACGGTCGACCCGCCCAGGCCGGCGTACTTCATGTACTGCAGGTGCCGGTCCGGATCGAAGTTCGGGTGGTCGAGCAGACTGGTGATGAAATAGGTTGCACCGCCGCCGATCACGAGTCCGTCGCTCTCCATCAGTTCGATCGCGCGGGCCGGATCCCAGACATCGAGCAGGTTGATGGGGGTGTGGTCGAGGATCGGGATGAGGAAGGCGTTGACCATACCGATGAAGTGACCCACCGGCGCGCCCGTGAGCTGTGAGCCGCGGTCGGCGGGATAGCGCTCGGAGAGCTGCCTCGTCTCGAAGCCGAGCGTCCGGTGCGTGTGGATCACGCCCTTGGGATCGCTCGTGGTGCCGGAGGTGAACGCCAGCAGTGCCGGCTGCGAGGGATCGCCGGGGAGCACGCTCTCGAAGGGCTCGTCGTCGAGCAGGTCGTCGAAGTCGCGTCCCACGACACCGACGACGGGAACGTCGGCGCACAGTTCGGGCCGGTACTCGGTGTATCCGAACTTCTCGGCGCACACGAACACCTTGGGAGCGGACTCGCGCAGGATGTACCCGAGTTCCTTGGGACCGTAGAAGTGGACGATCGGCACGACCGTCGCGCCCAGGAAGGACGAGGCCCAGAAGACGGCCGCGGCCTCCATCCAGTTGGGGAGCTGGAAGGCCACGACGTCGCCGGGGCCGACTCCGCGGCGGTGCAGACCGGCCGCGAGGCGCCGCGCGACGTGTTCGACCTCGCTCACGGTGCCCGCCCACGGTCGGATGGTCGAGTGGATGCGGAACTCGGTGTCGGGTGCGGCCTTCAGGCCGCGCGCCAGCATGTCGCCGATCGTCTCGCGAGTCCACCACCCTTCGCTCTCGTAGCGTTCGACCAGTTCGGAGGGGATCTGCCGCATCTGAAAGCTCCAGTGTCGGGGGTGGCGTCACGCCGCCGTTCGTCGCGGCGCGACCGGTGCAGACCGGCCTTGGCCGGTTGTGGAGATGCTATTCTCCGAAAAGTAGAATTCCAATATCAGTTCGGAGAGCAGACCATGGTGGAGCTGGAGCTCGACGACGGACTCGCCGTCGTCACCATCGATCGCCCGCACGCGCGCAACGCCATCGCCCCCGAGACGATGGACCAGCTCGAGAAGGTGCTCGACGAGGCCGAGCAGGCGCAGGCACGTGCCCTGGTGATCCGCGGTGGTGGCGACCGCGCCTTCGTCTCCGGTGGCGATCTGAAGGAACTCGCCGAGCTCCGCACCCACGAGCAGGCCGCCGACATGGCCCGGCAGATGCGCGCCGTGTGCGACCGGATCGCCGGCTTCCCGGCGCCCGTCGTCGCCGCGCTCAACGGTCACGCACTCGGCGGTGGTGCCGAGGTGGCCGTCGCCGCCGACATCCGCATCGCCGCGGACGACATCAAGATCGGCTTCAACCAGGTGTCGCTGGCGATCATGCCCGCCTGGGGCGGTGCCGAACGGCTGGCGTCGCTGATCGGGCGCGGGCGTGCCCTCATGCTCGCCGGGACCGGCGACATCCTGCGGGCCGAGGAGGCCGAACGCATCGGCCTCGTCGACAAGTTGATCCCGCGGGAGACCTTCGAGGAAGGGTGGCGCGCCCTCGGCCGCGCCCTCGCCAATCCGTCCTCCGCGTCCATCAAGCGTGTCGTGAACGGCGCGAGTCCGGAGGAAGCGGTCGACGCGTTCGCGCGGTTGTGGATCGGCGATGCGCACTGGGAAGCGGCCGACAGGGTGCTCTCGCGCGGCAAGCAGGCGCGCGGAAAATAGGGCACAGGGAAACCAGGGCGGGTAGTTGTCACTGCAGCGCCGAACGTTTGCGCGCCCTGAAGACAGTTGCATGCCGTCCGAAGGCGTGCTTCTGTCCGCGGACCGTGCACGCCTGCTCGTTCCAGGGTTGCGGTGATCTCCCCCTGCGGGTCCGGACGGACGTTTGGATGTGCTCCCGACGGGAAGCCTTCATAGGTCCTGTCCCCTCCGACGCCGGGAGCACCTGTGCCTGCATCGACCGCGACCGTTTCGCCCACCGACGCCGCTCGACTCCTCGGGCAGGTGGCCGTGCCGTTCGTGGCGGTGGGACCGATCGCTCGTCGGCGTTGGGCGATGAAACTGCTCGAGAAGAACCAGTCCGATGCCGGTGTGGTCCGCCTGGTCGCCGATCTGCGCAAGCGGCACGGTGACGGGCCCGTGGTCGTGCCGATCCCCGGCCGCACCCTCGCGATCGTCCTGACGCCGGAGGACGTGAACCGGATCCTGCGCACCGATACGGCATCGTTCACTGCGGCCAACAAGGAGAAGGTGGCCGCACTGAGCCCGTTCCAGCCCAACGGTGTGCTCATCTCCCGAGGGGACATCCGCGCCCAGCGACGCGCGTTCAACGAGTCGGTCCTCGAACCGGAACATGCCCTGCACCGTCTCGCGGCCGAGTGGGTCCCCGTGATCGAGCAGGAGGCGCAGGACCTGCTCGAGCATGCGAAATCTCGCGGTGAACTCGACGCTCCCGACTTCGTGAAGACCTGGTGGCGGCTCGTCCGTCGACTCGCGTTCGGCGACGCGGCCCGCGACGACGAGAGCATCACCGACCAGCTGTGGACGTTGCGCTCGAACGGGAACTGGTCGTTCGCGCATCCGCTCCGGCACCGTCTGCGCGATCGGTTCACCCAGAACCTGCACCGTCATGTCACGGCGGCTCCGTCCGAGAGTCTGGCCGGGGTGGTCCGGGATCTCGCGGCGCCGGCGTCCGTCGACCCGATCGGGCAGATGCCGCACTGGTTGTTCGCCTTCGACGCCGCAGGCATGGTCAGTGCCCGAACCCTGGCGGTGTTGTCGACCCATTCCGAGCAGCGTCTGCGTGTCGAGTCGGAACTGTCGGGGACCGAAGCCGGGACACCGCAGGTCTACGAGTACCTGCGCGCCTGCGTGCTGGACACGACCCGGCTGTGGCCGACCACTCCCGTGATCCTCCGGGATTCCGTGGAGGAGACCACGTGGAGCGACGGTGCGGGTGGCACCTCGACGATTCCCGCCGGTACGGGCTTCGTGATCCTGTCGTCGGCCTTCCACCGCGCCGACGACCTGCCGTTCGCCGACACCTTCGAACCCGAGATCTGGCTCGACGGCCGCGCCGAGCGGCATCCCGCGCTCGTGCCGTTCAGTGCCGGGCCGACGGTGTGCCCCGGGCGCAGCATCGTGCTGTTCGCAGCGAGCACTTTCCTCGCGACTCTGCTCCGCTCCACCGAGTTCACCGTGGTGTCGGATGTGAAGCCGGATCCGGCGCGTCCGCTGCCCGCGACGTTCGACAATTTCGGGCTGCGTTTCGCGGTGCGGTAGGACTGCCCGGAACGGCCTCTTTACCCCATCGGAAACCGTTTCCCCGTTATCCGATGGCGTGACGTCACTCACTGTTTACCCCGGTTTTGCGTCCGACGCGTGAGGTCGATGGTGTCGATGTGAATCGAGTGGGGCAAATCGGGCGCCTTTTGTCCGATACCGGTCGGTTTGGAGTCAAGGCGACACGCTGAGTTCGTCAAAGGTCGAAGTACTCTGTGATGGAATCGTGACCCTTTCGTTACCCAGGGCCTGTCCTAGAGGAAACTGCTGTGATCCGAAATCCTGAATCCACCCCCACCCGAGAAGCCACCGATCTGCGACGGCGCGCAACCCGTGCCGGCAGGTGGATGGCAGTCGCGGTCCTCGCGAGCGCCGTCACCGTCGGCGGAACGACGGTCGCGAACGCCGCAGGCGACCGGGTCCGCGTCGAGTCCGCCACCGCCTGGACCGGCGCCGGGGAGAACCTCTCGACCGCACCCCAGGTGCTGAAGGTCGTCGGTGTCGACGCATCGCACTACACCGAGAAGCTGAACCGCGCCGCCGAGCGGGAAGCGCAGCGTGTCGCCGAGGCGATCGCTGCCCAGGAGGCGGCGCAGCGTGCCGAGGCCGAGCGGATCGCTCGCGAGGCCGCCGAGCAGGCCGCTCGCGAGGAGGCCGCGCGTCGTCCCGCACTCGCCTTCCCCGCTGCGGGAACGCTGACCTCGGGCTTCGGCCCGCGCTGGGGCACCAACCACAACGGTGTCGACATCGCCAACTCGATCGGCACACCCATCGTCTCCGTCACCGACGGTGTCGTGATCGACTCCGGTCCGGCCTCGGGCTTCGGCCTGTGGGTGCGCATCGCGCAGGACGACGGCACGACCGGCGTCTACGGCCACATCGACCGGTCCCTCGTCTCGGTCGGCCAGCACGTCCGCGCCGGCGAGCAGATCGCCACGATGGGCAACCGCGGCCAGTCCACCGGACCGCACCTGCACTACGAGGTGTGGCAGCCGGGCGGCGCCAAGGTCGACCCCATCCCGTGGTTCCACGCGCGCGGCGTTCCGGTGCCGAGCTCGCACCTCGGCTGATCCGGTAGGCGGCAGCCCGAGAACGAAACCTGAGAACGAACACTGCCCCGACGCATTCCGCGTCGGGGCAGTGTCGTGCGTGGAGCTACCAGATGCGCACGCGCTCCGAAGGATCGAGATACAGCCCGTCACCTTCGCTGACCTCGAACGCGTCGTAGAACGCGTCGATGTTGCGGATCACGCCGTTGCAGCGGAACTCCGGCGGCGAGTGCGGGTCGACGGCGAGACGGCGTGACGCCTCCTCGTCGCGAACCTTCGTACGCCACACCTGCGCCCATCCGAAGAACACGCGCTGCAGCCCGGTCAGGCCGTCGATGACGGGCGCGGGCTTGCCGTCGAGCGCGATCTCGTAGGCCTTCAACGCGATCGACAGGCCGCCGAGGTCACCGATGTTCTCGCCGATCGTGAAGCTGCCGTTCACGCGTTGTCCGGGAAGGGCTTTCGGCTCGAACTCGTCGTACTGCGCGATGAGGGCGGCGGTGCGCTTACCGAACTCTTCGCGGTCCGAATCGGTCCACCAGTTCTCCAGATTGCCGTCGCCGTCGTACTTCGCGCCCTGGTCGTCGAAGCCGTGCCCGATCTCGTGGCCGATGACCGCGCCGATGCCGCCGTAGTTCGCGGCGTCGTCGGCGTGCAGGTCGAAGAACGGGGGCTGGAGAATCGCGGCGGGGAAGACGATCTCGTTCATCCCCGGGTTGTAGTAGGCGTTGACCGTCTGCGGGGTCATGAACCACTCGCCGCGATCGACCGGACCACCGAGCTTGCCGAGATCGCGGTCGTATTCCGCGGCGTACCCGCTGCGGTAGTTGCCCACCACGTCGTCCGGGGTGATCGTCACAGCGGAGTAGTCGCGCCAGGTATCGGGATAGCCGACCTTGGGCGTGAACTTCTCGAGCTTGCGCAGCGCGGCCTCGCGCGTGGCCGGGCTCATCCATTCGAGGTCGGTGATGGACTGCCGGTACGCCTCGGTGAGGTTGTCGACGAGCACCTGCATGCGCGTCTTCGCCTCGGCGGGGAAGTGCCGTTCGACGTAGAGCTTGCCGACGGCCTCGCCGAGCAGGTCCTGCACGAGCGACACGCCGCGCTTCCAGCGGTCGCGGATCTCCTGCGTACCGGTGAGCGTGCGGCCGTAGAACGCGAAGTTCTCGTCGACGAACGCCTCGGACAGGTACGGAGCCCGCGCGCGCAGCACCCGCCACACCGCCCAGGCCTTCCAGTCGTCGAGGTCCTCGTCGGCCCACAGCGCGGTGAACACCTCGAGGAAGCTCGGCTGACGGACGACGATCTCGGCCCACTGGTCGGTGGTCGCGCCGGTCGCGGTGATCCATCCCGTCCAGTCGAACTGCGGGAGATCGGTGAGCAGCGAGTCGAGGGTGAGCAGGTTGTAACTCAGGTCGGCGTCGCGACGCTTGACGACGTCCCAGTGCCCGGCGGCCAGCTTCGTCTCGAGCGCGACCACCTTCGCCGCGTCGTAGGGCAGGTCGGCGAGGGCGAACATGCGGCCGATGTGGGCGGTGTACCGGTCGCGGATCTCGGCGTAACGGTCCTCGCGATAGTACGACTCGTCGGGCAGCCCGAGACCGCCCTGCGAGACGTGCATCAGGTACCGCTCGGAGTTCTTCGAATCGGTGTCGACGTAGTGCGCAAGCGCACCCGTCACGCCGGCGCGCTGCAACCCGCCCAGTACTGCCGCGAGCGCGGCGCGGTCGGCAGCGCCGGAGACCGCCCGGAGTTCCTCGCGGATCGGATCGAGACCGGCGGCCTCGATCGTCGCGGTGTCCATGAACGAGGTGTACAGGTCGCCGATCTTCTGGGCGTCGGTGCCCGGCTCGGCGCCGGACGCCGCGGCCTCTTCGATGATGGTCCGCACGTCGACCTCGGCCTTGTCGGCGAGCGTGCGGAAGGCTCCGTCGAGCGCGCGGTCGGCGGGGATCTCGTGTTCGGCGAGCCATCGGCCGTTCACGTGTTCGAAGAGGTCGTCCTGGGGGCGGACCCGTTCGTCGACGTGTCCGAGATCGATGCCGGAGCGAATCTCCGAGTTCTGCGCGAGGGTCATGCTCCCCATCCTTACACCGGATGGGCAGGTCGTGCAGTCACCCGCGGACCGGACCGCCGCGGAAGTGGGAGAACACCCTCGGGAGCGTTTACATACTCCTAACATCGCCCTCATGACCGAAGGTTCCACGACGGAGCCGCCCGCGGCGACCCCGTCCACACAGATGCTGGTCGATCCCCGCTTCATGCCTGTCGCGGATCTGTTCTTCCGGATGTTCTACAAGCCGAGCCAGGGCGGCGGCGCTCTCGCCTGCTACCTGCACGGCGAACCCGTCCTCGACATCTGGGCGGGTTGGGCCGCACGCGACAAGCGGTGGAGTCGCGACACCGTGGTGCTGTCGTTCTCCACCGGCAAGGGGGTGGCCAGCACGGTGGTGCACCGCCTCGCCGAGCGTGGCCTGCTCGACTACGACGCAGCCGTGGCCGAGTACTGGCCGGAATTCGCCGCGGCCGGCAAGGAGACGATCACCCTGCGACAGCTCATGTCGCATCGCGCCGGACTGCACAGGTCCCGCGGTCTCGTGCCTGGCAGGGAAGGACTGCTCGATTCCGAGGCGGTGGCCGCCGCGCTCGCTGCCTCCCCACCCGATCCACGACGTTTCCACGGGCCGGGTTATCACGCCGTCACCTACGGCAACCTCGTCGCCGAGGTCGCATCGCGCGTGACCGGGGTGCCCTTCCAGGAACTCGTGCGCACCGAGATCGCCGAGCCGCTCGGCACGGACGAGTTCTGGTACCACGTGCCCGAGGACCAACGGCACCGCATCGCCCGAGTGTTCCCCAAGGTCAACTTCCTGCCGGCGCCGTGGACGACGGCGTCGGCGGTGCTGTCGCGCGCGCCGGGGGTGCGGGGTCTCGCCGAGGCGGGCATGGCGGAGGGCTTCGACGAGCTGATGCGCAGTCCGTCCGCGCACGACGCCGTCATGCCGGGATGGAACGGTGTGTTCACCGCGCGGGCCCTGGCCCGCATGTATGCGGCGATCGCGAACGGCGGAGCGATCGACGGTGCCCGCCTGTTGAAGGAGGACACCGTCGACCAGTTGCTCGAAGTGCAGACCCGGCGACGCGACTACGTCCTCGGTATCCGGCCCAACTGGCGGCTGGGCTACCACCCGGGTTGGGTCGCCCTGCGGCAGCAACCGCTGCGGTCGGTCGGGCACTACGGGTTCGGCGGCTCGGGAGCGTTCGCCGACCCGGAGACCGGGCTGTCGGTCGCGTTCGTCACCAACCGCATGGGCAACACCTTCACCACGATCTCCGACGGCCGGTTCCCGAGACTCGGCGCGGCGGCGGTGACGGCCGCGCGCCGAGCGGGATGATCGGACGCTGCCTCCCCGGCCGACACGTCCGATTCCACTACGTGCGGGGGAGCAACCGGACGTTGGCGTGAGCGCGCACGTAGACGGTGCCGTCGGCGGCGCACAGCGTCGTCTCGAAGGACGCGAGTCGCCGTCCGGCCCGCACCGCTTCGGACCGCAGTTCGATGACCGGCCCGGGGACTGCCGGGGAGCGGAGGTAATCGAGACCGATCTCCAGCACGCGGTAGTCCTGATCGATGCCGGTCAGCGTCTGCGCGGCCAGGCCGGTGACGGCCTCCGCCATCGACACGAGCACACCGCCTTGCACCGAACCGATCACGTTGGCCATCCACTCGCGCGGCGACAGACGGGCCTGCACGACGCCGCGCTCGGCGGCCGTCACCTCGAGTCCGAGCAGACCGGCGAGCGGTCCCCGCGGAAGAGTTCCGGTGGAGATGCCCGTGACGATGTCGAGGCCGGGCAGTTCGGCCAGGATCGCCGCATCCGACCACGGTTCCGGATCGTCCCGCTCAGGTGCGGTCTCCGGTTCTTCCGTGCCGAGATCCATCGGCGTACGCCCGACGACGATGGATCGGCCGACCAGGTGCGCGACGAGAGCACCCTGCTCGTCGCGCACGTCGGTGCCCGACACGGCGGTGGACTCGTCGAAGAACAGGCTGCTGCCGTGACCGACGAGGGTCCCCGAGATGGGGAAGGGGTGGGCGAGCGTCGCCGTCACGTGCGACAACACGCTCTGCGGTCGCTCACCGGTCTCCGCGAACCGCGCGATGCCGGCGGGTGCGCCCGCGGCGACGTCGGTGAAGACGCCGATGGAGGCGAGCGTGGTCTGCCCGCGGTGGTCGAACAGGTGCGATCCGACGGACTGGGTGACCGAGACCGACGCGTCGTCGGCGACCTCGATGCCGACGCCCATGAAACGACCCGGACGGTCGACGGCGAACTGTGCGGTCTCGATTGCCATTCCTTGCTTCTACCAGGAACAGCGCAGCGAGGAGCAGTCGGGGAGCGGTTCGCCCCGATTCGCGGTCGCCCCTCGGCTCAGCTCCGTGACCGTCGGTCGCTTCGGCTCCGTGACCGTCGGTCGCTTCGGCTCCGTGACCGTCGGTCGCTTCGGCTCCGTGACCGTCGGTCGCTTCAGCTCCGTGGCGTCTCCGGACCGCGACGACCCTCGAGTTCCCGGATCCTCTTCGACGCCTCCTCGAGCCGCTTCTTCCGCTCGGCGGCCTCCGACTTCTTGAGCTCCTCGTAGACCTTCTCGTCGTCGTCGCTGTACTTCAGGATCAACCGCGGAACGCTGAGCGTGACGATCAGCGACGGCCACACGATCCACGCGTAGCTCCAGTCCAGAGCGATCTGCAGGACGAGGAAGGTCACGAGCGTGACGCCGATGATGATCCAGTCCAGCGTCTCCACCATGCTGCCGCGTTCGCGGAGCGAGGCCAGTTCGTCCTCCGGAGACTGGGACGCCGCCGCAGGGGAGCTGTCGTGTCGGACCGCCGGCGCGGAGGAGTCGTGAATCATCCGGATGTGACCGTCGACCTGTTCGAGGGGCACACCGCCGGGCAGCCCTCGGAACGACGGGAGCAACGCCGAAAACGTTCGCGCCGAGGATATCTCCCCGGATCGTTCGTAGAACTCGGCGCTGTCGAGCCGGCCCGCGGCGTAGTGTTCGCCGAGTGCGTTCAACGCGTGCATGCGTTCGGCGTCGCTGAGCAGCAGGTCGTCGTGATCGGAGTTGCCGGTCATTGCTTTTCCCGCGCTTTCGGAGTCGGTTGTCGAATCCTGGTGCATCCCTGATCCTAGAGCCGATGATCGGGCATGTCCCGGGCGAGGATGGCCGCCTGGATCCGCGATTGCAGTCCGAGTTTGTGGAGCACCCGGGCGACGTGCGTCTTCGCCGTGTTCTCACCGATGCCGAGACGGGTGGCGATCTGGCGGTTGGACAGTCCCTCGCCCAGACACGCGAAGACCTCCTGTTCGCGTGCGGTGAGGGCATCGTAATCCGGCCCGTCCGGAACACCTTCCCGCCGAGCGGGTTTCGAGACGAACGCGTCGATGACGGTTCGGGTGACCTGCGGTGAGAGCACGGACTCCCCGGAGTGCACCGCCCTGATCGCGTCGAGCATGGCATCCGCCGAGGCGGTCTTGAGGAGATATCCGGCCGCCCCGGCACGAAGACTTTCGAAGACGTACTCGTCGATCTCGAAACTCGTCAGCACCAGCACCCGAGCGCTCGTCTCCTCGGTGATGGTGCGGGTCGCGGCGATCCCGTCGACATGTGGCATGCGGATGTCCATGAGGACGACATCCGGGTCGAGCGCGCGCGCCTGCGACACCGCGACCGCGCCGTCGGCGGCTTCGCCCACCACCTCGATGTCCTCGCTCGTATCGAGCAGGAGCCGCAGGCCCGCGCGGATGGCGCTGTGATCGTCGGCGAGCAACACCCTGATCGTCACGTCGTGCTCCTCCTCGCGAGCGGCAGTTGCACGTATGTCCTCCATTCGTTCCCGTCGCGACCCGAGCGGGCGTGCCCACCCACCGCGGCGGCGCGTTCGGCGATGTTGCGCAGGCCGTTCCCGACGCCGCGGACCGGTGACGGGTCTGCGGGCTCCGAGTCGCCGATCGGGTTCACCACCTCGATCCCGAGGCGGCCGTCGGTGTCGTCGAAACGAAGGGTCACCGGCCGTCCGGGTGCATGCTTGACCGCGTTCGTCAGGGTCTCCTGGACGATGCGGTAGGCCGTGAGATCGACCTCCGCGTCGAGGTCTGCGGGTGGACGACCGTCGATCCGGACGGAGGTGCCGGCGGCACGTGCGGAGGCGGTGAGCGGTTCGAGGTCGGCGAGACGACCCGCCGTGGTGATCTCGTCGTCGGTGTCGTCGCTGCGCAACAGGCGCACCATCGACTGCATCTCCTGCAGGGCGGCCACGCTGCCGGAGCGCACGGACTCGAGCACGGTCAGCGCTCTGTCGGGATCGGAGTCGCGGAGGCGGAGCGCGGCCTCGCTCTGGATCGCGATCGACGACAGGTGCCCGGCCACCACGTCGTGCAGGTCGCGGGCCAGACGCTGCCGCTCGGTGGTGATGGCGGCGCGACGGTCCAGTTCCGCGACCCGCGAGAGGGCCTCGGCGCGTGCCCGTTCGATCTCGGCGGCGTCCCGATGTGTGCGGACGGATCGGGCCCACCAGATCGGGACGACGATCACGAGCGCGGCGATCGACACGGCCCATACGGCGATGCGCAGTTCTCCGAAGTACACACCGAGCGCGACGGCGCCGACGACGATCGGGACCACCGGGGCGCGTTCGAGGAAGCGGCTGGTGCGCGCCGAGCCGAAGAGCGCTGCGGCATACAGCAGGTCGCCGTATGCGATCCAGACCGGCAGCGAAGGACCGACGACGAGGTCGACCAGTACCGGAACCGTGCCCACCAGGAGTGCGAGAAGCGGTCGCGTGCGACGCATCGTCATCGGTGCACACACGCACGCGAGCAGAACCAGCCACACCCACAGCGGCTGCGGCGGCCGGTCCTCGACGAGCACACCGAGATCCAGGGCGTACAACAGTGCGCCACCCGCGAAGTACGCGAGGGCGACGAGCAGGGAGTTGTACCGCGGGTTCACGAATCCCACTCGAATCTCGGATTCACGGTTGTCCACAGCAACGATTCGACCACAACCGGGGGAGGATCAGGGTCGGGGTCACCCGAAGTGATGAGGCATCTGCCGCCCATCGGGCGACGCGCGCGTGGGGATGTGC
Organism: Rhodococcus rhodochrous; assembly: GCF_900187265.1. Classification (NCBI taxonomy): domain Bacteria; kingdom Bacillati; phylum Actinomycetota; class Actinomycetes; order Mycobacteriales; family Nocardiaceae; genus Rhodococcus; species Rhodococcus rhodochrous. Next base: position 4,646,673 of record NZ_LT906450.1, on the reverse strand, counting down.
GCGCGATTCTGAGGTCATGTTCAGCCACATCGCCGCTTTCATCGTCGGATGCGAGATCGCGTTCTGGGTCGTGCTCGCGGCCGGACTCGTGTTCCGGTATCTGCTCCGGCTCGGCAGGACGGGTGCGGTGCTGCTCGCCCTGATCCCGCTGATCGACGTCGTCCTGCTCGCGGCCGTCGCCGTGGATCTGCACAACGGCGCGGAGGTCGGCTGGGTCCACCGTGTGGCCGGCATCTATCTCGGTGTGAGTGTCGCCTTCGGCCCGAGCGTCGTCCGGTGGGCCGACCGGCGGTTCGCCTACCACTTCGCGGGTGGTGCGAAACCGGAACCCGCTCCGAATGAAGGTCCGGAGGCCTTCCGCAAGGAATGTGCGGACTTCGGGCGATGGCTGCTCGCGGCCGGGATCAGCGCGGCCGCCGTACTCGGACTCGGGTCGACCGTCGCGAACGGCGAACAGGCCTCGGCGCTGTACGGAATCTTCCCCACCCTCGCCACGATCACGGTGATCTGGCTGATCACGGGCCCGGTCTGGATGCTCGGCAAGCAGTGACGACCACATCGCTCCGAGAAATCTCCGGGTGCGCGATGAGTTCTCGCGGGGCGGCCGGTCTGTATCCGTGACATCCGGACCGCGTCCCGCACAGGACGAGCCGAACACAGGAGAAACCATGTCGCGCATGCTGTTCGTCAACCTCGCCGTCGAGAACGTCGCCGCCTCCCGTGCATTCTTCGACAAGCTCGGATTCACCTTCAACGAGATGTTCTGCGACGAGAACACCGCGTGCCTGGAGATCAACGAGCAGACCTACGTGATGTTGCTCGAGAAGCCGCGATTCCGCGACTTCATCAACGACGACATCTGCGACACCACGAAGGCCCGCGAGGCGCTGATGTGTGTGTCGGCCGACAGCCGGGAGGGTGTCGACGCGATCGTCGACGGCGCGCTCGCGGCCGGTGGCAGCGAGTGGGTGACGGCCGGCGCGCAGAAGGCGCAGGAGGAGATGGGGGACTTCGCCCATCAACGGGCCTTCCGCGACCTCGACGGCCACGTCTGGGAGGTCATGTGGATGGATATGGCTGCCGCGTCGCAGGCGTGGGCACCGGAGGACGCCGAGGAGAACACCACCGCGTAGGCCCTACCGTGTTGTTCAGCGGGCTGCCGGGTCCTCCGGCAGCCCGAACCGGGCGAACAAGGCCGTGGTGTCGTCGGAGAAGAAGACGGTGGCGTGCGTGACCCTACCGTCGACGATGTCGAGCACCTGCAGTTGGAAAGGGTGGTGGCGGCCGTCCTCCCCGCGCATGTACAGCCCGAATGCCGGCTGGCCGTTGGCCACGGTGGGAAGCAGTACCTGGTCGCCGGGGCCCTTCGCGGGGCACTTGTGCTTGATGAGGGAGACGATCGCGTCGGGGCCCTGGTACCAGCCCTCGAAGGGCGGCATCTCCCAGACGGCGTCCTGGGTGAGCATCTCGACGAGCGAATCGATGTCGTACTTCTCGAAGCCGTCGACCCAGCGCTGCAGCAACGCCTTGGTCTCGGCGCTGTCGGGTTCGGCGAGGTCGTCGTCGCGGACCTGGGCGTCCTTCAACTGCGCACGTGCCCGCTGCAGAAGACTGTTGACCGCCGCCGTCGACGTGTCGAGCGCGGCCGCGACCTCGGTGGCGCGCCACTGCAGGACCTCGCGGAGCAGCAGGACCGCGCGCTGGCGTGCGGACAGGTGTTGCAGAGCAGCGACGAACGCGAGGCGGACGGAATCGCGGGATGCCGCGATGGTGGCGGGATCCGACGGATCGTCGGTGGCATACCCCACGGGGAACGGCTCGAGCCACGGCACCTCAGGGCGGGTGACCAGATCGTCGGTGGGATCGGAACTGGGCGCGCCGAGCCCGGTGGGCAACGGCCGGCGGCTACGACCTTCGAGCGCCGTGAGGCACACGTTGGTGGCGATACGGTGCAGCCACGTGCGCAGTGAGGAGCGGCCCCCGAAGTTCTCGTAACCGCGCCAGGCGCGCAGATAGGTCTCCTGGACCAGGTCTTCCGCATCGTGCAGCGACCCGCTCATGCGGTAACAGTGTGCGAGCAGTTCGCGTCGGAACGGCTCGGCGAGTTCCATGAAATCGGTCGACGTCGATGTCGAACCGGCAGATTCTTCGAGCAGTTGTTCGGTCATGAGCGCGATACCCCCGGCTGGTCGGACCCGAATCCGCTACCCGTCAGAGAGTAGTCGGGGGCACCGACAGAAGACAGATGATCGCCGGGTCTCGATCGGGGCGCCGGTTGCAGGTACCGTGCACGAAGTCGCGCCGAGGTGAGCGCGTGGTGGACGGAGTGGGGACAGGTCGTGCACGAGTACACGCTGCGCGAAGGCGTATCCGGAGCGCAGGGCCACAGCAGGCCCGAGCGCAACGGGCCCGTCGGCCCCTTCGCCGAAGGTCTTCCACCCGGTGTCCTGGACGTCGAGCGGCCTCCGCTCGACCGGTTCGGCCCGGCCGAGCTCGGACGGGCCGTGGTCGTCGCCGCCGTCCTGATCGCCTTCGTGGTGTGGGCGGTGCTGCGGTGGACCGTCCGGCCCCGGCAGCACAGCGTCGTCGAAGCGGCCGCGCACGGCACCGTCGACGCCTTCGAACATCTCGGACCGACCTTCGTGAAGCTGGGCCAGCTCATCGCGTCGTCACCCGGACTGTTCCCCGCGGCCCTCGCCGACGCGTGCCTACGCATGCTCGACGACGTGCCGACCTTCCCCTCCGAGCAGGCCCGCGCGGTGATCGAGGAGGATCTCGGACACCGCATCGACGAGATGTTCGAGTCGTTCGACGACGTGCCGCTCGCCGCGGCGTCCGTCGCCCAGGTGCACGGGTGCGTGCTGCGCGACGGCCGCCGGGCCGTGGTGAAGGTACAGCGACCGGGGATCGCCCACCGCATGCTCGTGGATCTGCGCGCCGCCTACATGGGCGCGAAGCTGCTGCAGCTCTTCGAGTTCTTCCGCATCGCGAACACTCCGGGGATCATCCGCGATCTCTACAACGCGACGATGACCGAGCTCAACGCGGCGGTCGAAGCGGATCGTCAGGATCGCTTCCGCCGCAACATCTCCGCCTTCGGCGACAACACCTTCGTCACGGTGCCCGAGGTGTACTGGCAGTGGTGCGGTCCGCGGGTGATCTGCATGGAGCGCCTGCAGGGCAAGCCCGTCGACCGGGTGGTGCCGGGCCAGGACGATCTCGACACCTCCCTGCTCGTGCGCCGCGGTGTGAAGGTGTGGATGGAGGCGGTGCTCTGCCACGGTCCGTTCCACGGCGACGTGCACGCGGGCAATCTCTGGCTGCTCGACGACGGACGTGTCGCGCTGCTCGACTTCGGCATCGTCGGCGAACTGCCCGAGAAGTGGCGCGCGCTGCTGCGGGCACTGTTCCGCGCCGCCCTGCTCGACGGGGACTTCACGGCGGTCGCGCAGAGCGTGCGGGCACTCGGTGTCGCCGCCGACCTCGACCTCGACGACGCGGCGGTGGGCCGGCAGGTCGCCGAGATCTTCGGTCCGCTGCTCGGTCAGGACGTGGGGGAGTTGCGGCTCAGCGAGCTGATCGGCGCGCTCGTCTCGCTCGGACGCAAGTGGAACACGTCGACCCCCGAGGAGCTCGTGTTGTTCGGGAAGCAGCTCGGATATTTCGAGCGCTACGCGACCGCGCTGGCGCCGGGCTGGGTGCTCGGCCGCGATCCCTTCGTCTTCCGGAACATCTTCCCCGAGGAAGTAGCCATAAGAATCGCCGAATCGAACGTGAGCCTGCCCGACTGAGGCAGGAGGCCGTTCGGTCTTTACAGGATCCGACCCGCCCCGTAATTTGAACGATCGTTCGACCAAATTATGGTGCGAGCCACACTGGCTACCGGAAGGACCGCGACCTCAATGGCAACTTCGCAGGACGTCGTACTGAGCACGCGCGACGGAAACGTCGTGACCTGGACGATCAACCTTCCGGAGGCGCGCAACCCGATCTCGGGTGACGACGTCGTCGACCGCCTCGTCGAGCTCGTCGAGGAGGCCAACCGCGACATCGACACCCGCGTCGTCATCCTCACCGGCGCCGGATCCGCCTTCTCCGCCGGTGGCAACGTCAAGGACATGGACGAGCGCCGCGGCATGTTCGGCGGCGCACCCCACGCCCTGCGCGAGGGCTACCGCCGTGGCATCCAGCGCCTGCCCCGCGCCATCTACCACTGCGAGGTCCCGATCATCGCCGCCGTCAACGGCCCCGCAGTGGGCGCCGGCTGCGACCTCGCGATGATGTGCGACATGCGGATCGCCTCGACGAAGGCGTTCTTCGCGGAGAGCTTCGTCAAGCTCGGCATCATCCCCGGCGACGGCGGCGCCTGGCTGCTGCCCCGCGCGGTCGGTGCGGCGCGCGCCGCCGAGATGGCCTTCACCGGCGACCGCGTCGACGCCGCGACGGCCCTCGACTGGGGCATGGTCTCGCAGGTCGTCGAACCCGAGCAGCTCCTCGACGCCGCGAACGCGCTCGCCGCCCGCGTCGCCGTCAACCCCCCGAACGCACTGCGTATGACGAAGAAGCTGCTGCGCGAGGGCCAGCGCGTCGATCTCGACACGCTCCTCGAACTGTCGGCCTCCCTCCAGGCGCTCTCGCACCACAGCGAGGACCACCGCGAAGCCCTCTCGGCGTTCCTCGAACGACGCACCGGCAACTTCACCGGCAACTGACCTTCCCTCTCCTTCCCCCACACCCCAGAGGACAAGCCATGCAGCGGACGATCTTCACCGAAGAACACGAGCAGTTCCGGAAGATGGTGCGCGACTTCATCGAACGTGAGGTCGCGCCGCATCGCGAGGAATGGGACGAGATGGGCCGCCCGCCCCGTGAGTTCTTCCGTCGGCTGGGCGAACTCGGCATCCTGGGCATCCAGGTGCCCGAGGAGTTCGGCGGAGGCGGCGAGTCCAGCTTCAAGTTCAACACGATCGTCTTCGAAGAGGTTGCGCGCGCCGGAGTCTCGTTCGGCTCCTACACCGTGCACGCCTGCCTGATCCTGCCCTACCTGCTCGAATACGCGACCGAGGAGCAGAAGCAGCGCTGGCTGCCCGGCTTCGCCGACGGCTCGATCATGACCGCGATCGCGATGACCGAGCCCGGCACCGGCTCCGACCTCGCCAACATCGCGACCTCGGCGAAGCTGTCCGAGGACGGCAAGCACTACATCATCAACGGCGCGAAGACCTTCATCACCGGCGGCGTCACCGCCGACCTCATCCTGACGGTCTGCCGCACCAGCCCGTTCGATCCCGAGAACCGCCGCGGCGGACTGTCGATCATCGCGGTGCCCACCGACAGTGAGGGCTTCGCGGTGGGCCGTAAGCTCGACAAGATCGGTCTGCACCAGCAGGACACCGCCGAGCTGTCGTACACCGACGTCAAGGTGCCGGTCGAGAACCTCCTCGGCGAGGAGGGTGCGGGCTTCGGGTACCTCACCCACAACCTGCCGCAGGAGCGTCTGAGCATCGCTTTGAACCAGGTCGGCTTCGCCGAGGCCGCCATCGCGCACGCGATCGCATACACCAAGGAACGCAAGGTGTTCGGCAAGCCGGTCGCCTCGTTCCAGAACACCAAGTTCGTGCTCGCCGAGTGCTCGGCCGAGACCCAGGCCGCGCGTGTCTACGTCGACCACTGCCTCGAACTGCTCGATCGCAAGGAACTGACGGTCGCCGACGCGGCCCGCGCGAAGCTGTTCTGCACCGAGGTCTCCGGTCGTGTCATCGACAAGTGCCTGCAGTTGCACGGCGGATACGGTTACATCACCGAGTACCCGATCGCCCGGTTGTACGCCGACACCCGCGTGACCCGGATCTACGGCGGCACCAGCGAGGTCATGAAGACGATCATCTCCAAGGACCTGGGGCTGTAGGCATGTACCCGGGCCGTTACGCCGCGGTCGCCCCGGACCGGCCCGCCGTGCACGAGGCCGCGACCGGCCGGACGCTCACCTATCGGGAACTCGAGGACGCGTCCGTCCGGTTCGCGCACTGGCTGCGCGCACACGACGTCGGCAGGGGGGACCACATCGCGGTCGTCACCGTCAACGACGCCACGGCATTCGAACTGTACTGGGGTGCAGTGAGGTCGGGCGTGTACATCACCTTCGTCAACACGCACCTCGCTCCGGGCGAGGCCGCCTACATCGTCGACGACTGCGACGCGAAGGTGCTCGTCGTCTCGGCGCCTCTCGCCGAGCTCGCCGAGGCGATCGCGCCGCTCACCCCGAAGGTGACGCATCGTGTCGCCTTCGGCGGGCGGGTGCCCGGGCATCTCGTGTACGAGGAGGAGGTGGCCGGTCTTCCCGTCACTCACATGGCGGACCAGCCCCGTGGCAGCGACATGCTGTACTCCTCCGGCACCACCGGGCGCCCCAAAGGCATCAAGCCCGCGCTCACCGGTGCGCAGGTCGGTGACGAGCCCGGTCCTCCGCTGCTGAAGCAGGTGCGCCGCTTCGGTTTCGACGAGAACACCGTCTACCTGTCGCCGGCACCGATCTACCATGCCGCTCCCTTGCGGTACGGCGTGTCGACGCAGGCGCTCGGGGGCACCGTGGTGCTCATGGACCGGTTCGATCCCGAGCTCAGCCTCGCGTGCATCGAGAAGTACCGAGTGACCCACAGCCAGTGGGTGCCCACGCATTTCGTGCGCCTGTTGAAGCTGCCCCGCGAGGTCCGCGAGCGCTACGACCTGTCGTCGATGCGGTGCGCGTTGCACTCGGCGGCGCCGTGCCCGGTCGAGGTCAAGCAGGAACTCATGCGGTGGTGGGGCGAGATCGTCTACGAGTACTACTCCGCGACCGAAGCCATCGGCAACACCCTCGTCACCCCGCAGGAATGGCTGAGCAAGCCGGGCACGGTCGGGAAGACCGGTGGCCCGGGCACACTCGGTCTGGCGCGCATCTGCGACGAGAACGGCAACCGGCTGCCCACGGGAGAGATCGGCACCGTCTACTTCGAACGGGACGACTTCTCGTTCGAGTACCACAAGGACCCGGAGAAGACGGCGTCGACCAGGCACCCCTTCGAGGAGAACTGGTACACCACCGGCGACATCGGATATCTCGACGAGGACGACTACCTGTTCCTCACCGGGCGCGACAAGTTCACGATCATCTCGGGTGGGGTGAACATCTACCCGCAGGAGATCGAGAACGTCCTCGCGCTGCACCCGTCGATCGCGGACGTCGCGGTGGTCGGTGTGCCGGACGCGGACCGCGGTGAACGTGTCGAAGCGTTCGTGCAGCTCGTCCCCGACGCAGAGGGATCGGACGAGCTCGAGGACGAGATCATCGGGTTCTGCCGGGAACGCCTCTCGCGTTTCAAGTGCCCCCGACACGTGCGGTTCGTCGACGAACTGCCGCGCACGCCGACGGGCAAGATGGTCAAGGGCAGGCTCGGCGAGCTGATCGCGCAGTACGCCGACACGGGAGCGTTGTCGTGAGAGTGCTGTCGCCGAAACAGCGCGTCTTCATCGAGGCGGGCCGGAAGGAATTCGTGCGCAACGGATACGGCTCGTCGTCGATCCGGACGATCGCGCAGGAAGCCGGCGTGAGCCTGTCCGCGCTGTACTACCACTACAAGAACAAACAGGATCTGCTGCTGGCGATCCTGCTCGACGGTGTCGACACCTACGACGCGGTCTGCGACGCCGAACTCGCCCGCGCCGGCGACGATCCCGTCGAGCAGATCCGCGCGTTCGTCAGGGGGAACGTCATCTTCCGCACGCAGTTCCCCGAGCAGGGCCGCATGATCGCGACGGAAGTGCGCAACCTCGAACCCGAGGGTGCGCGACTGTACGAGGAACGCCGGCGCGCCGGTCGGAGACGGATCCGCGACATCATCGATCGCGGTGTCGCACAGGGTGTCTTCACCACGAGGTATCCCGACGACTGCCGCCGGTCGATCCTGGCGATGGTCTCGGCGATCGCCAACTGGTACGACCCCGCGGGCCCGGACGGCCCGGACGAGATCGCCGAACGCTACGCGGACCTGTCGCTGGCGCTGCTGTGTCCCACCATCACCGGTGGAGAAGGAGATTCACGATGAGTGCACGACTCGTGCCGAGGGCGGGCACCCCCGACCCGGCACTGACGGAACTCCGTGCCGAGGTACGGGCGTTCCTGAAGGAACAGATCGACGCGGGCGTGTTCACGCCGGGCATCGACACCTGGCTGACGCGATGGAACCCCGATTTCACGCGTGCGCTCGCCGCTCGCGGCTGGGTGGGTATGACGATCCCCGTCGAGTACGGCGGACACGGACGGACCTTCATGGAGCGCTTCGTCGTCACCGAGGAGTTGCTCGCGGTGGGCGCTCCGGTCGCCGCCCAGTGGGTCGCCGACCGTCAGGCCGCACCGTCGCTGCTGAAGTACGGCACCGAGGAGCAGAAGAAGCGGTTCCTGCCGGGCATCGCGGCCGGTGAGATCTGCTGGGCCATCGGCATGTCCGAGCCCGACTCCGGATCCGACCTCGCGAGCGTCAAGACGAAGGCCACGCAGGTGGACGGTGGGTGGCGGATCTCCGGCACCAAGTTGTGGACGTCCGGGGCGCACCACGCCGACGCCTTCTTCGGCCTCGCGCGCTCCGCACCGCTCGATCCGGCGCACCGTCACGACGGGCTGAGCCAGTTCATCGTGCTGCTCGACTCCCCGGGCGTGACCATCCGCCCGATCCTGTCGATGTCCGGCGACCACCACTTCAACGAGGTGCTGCTCGACGACGTCTTCGTCCCGGACGACCTGGTGCTCGGGCAGATCGGCGCCGGCTGGGAGCAGGTGACGAGCGAGCTCGGTTACGAGCGCAGCGGTCCCGAACGTTTCCTGTCGACCTTCGGGGTGCTCGAATCCCTCGTGCACGGTGTGGCCGACGGCAGCGTCGAAGCGGACACCCGCATCGGAGCGACCATCGGGCGCATGGCGGGCCTGCATCGCATGTCAACCGCGGTCTCCGAGTCCCTCGAACGTGGCGAGAACGCCGAACTCGCGGCGTCGGTCGTGAAGGTGCTCGGCACGAAGACCGAAGGTGACCTGGCGGATCTCGCCGACGAGATCGCGGGATACACCGCGGCCGACGCACATCTGGCCGAGCTCGTCCGGGCAGGCGTCATGCAACGACCGGGCTTCACACTGCGCGGCGGCACGAGCGAGATCCTCCGCGGGGTCATCGCACGAGGATTGGGGATGAGATGAGCGGGCAGGACGCACTGCAGTCGACGGAACTGCGCGATTTCGCACAGATGTTGTCCGAGGTGTTCACCTCGGGTGACGACCACCGCATCGGGGAGGTCGTCGAACTCGATCGTGCCCTGTGGAGCACCCTCACCGAGCTCGGCCTCGATCGGCTCACGGGTTCGGAGGAGAGCGGCGGAAGCGGCGCGGGATGGCTCGAGGCCGCCCTGCTGCTCGAGGCCGCCGGCAGCGCTGCTGCTGCCGTGCCGGTGGCCGAGAACGATCTGCTCGCGGGTTGGCTCCTCGAGCAGGCGGGCCTCGAGGCGGCGCCGGCGGTGCGTACCGCCGCGGTGCTCGACGCCGACGGCCGCGCACGCCACGTGCCGTGGGCCCGGTTCGCGGACTCGATCGTCGTGTTGTGGGAGTCACCGCAGGGATGGCAGGTCGCCGAGGTCGCTCGCGGCGATGTCGAGATCGTCGAGGCCGTCAACCTGGCGGCGGAGCCCCGCGACCACGTGTGCGTCGACCTGTCGACCCTGTCGGGACGTGACGTTCCGGCGGGCACCGTCGACGAGTTCCGCTACCGGGGCGCGCTCGTCCGTGCGCTGGCCACCGCGGGTGCGATGGATCGGATCCTCGAGCTCGTCGTCGACCACACCACCGCGCGCGTGCAGTTCGGTCGTCCGCTGGGCAAGTTCCAGGCGGTGCAGGCGCTCGTCGCCGACATTGCCACCGAGGCCTCGCTCGTGCACGCCGCCGCGGACGGTGCGGTCGATGCCGTTGTCGCGGGAGGTTTCGGTGACGCGTCGACCCGCTTCGCGATCGCAGCGGCCGCGTCGTGTGCCGGACATGCGGCCTCCGTCGTCGCCCGCAACGCCCATCAGGCGCTCGGCGCGATCGGCTTCACGATGGAACACGAGCTGCATCGGCACGCCAACCGGATCCTGTCGTGGCGCAGCGAATTCGGCACGGTCGCGTCGTGGGATTCCGAACTGCTCGCCGCGGCCGGTGAGGCCGAGGAGGTGTGGGCGTTGATCACGGGTGGCCCGGCGCGCTGACCGCCGCCGGTCGCCGTCGTCAGGCGGCGGACGTGCTCCCGGCCGTGTCGCACTCGGTGCGGTCGGTGACGTCGAGGTCGGGAGCGAGGATGTCGAGCAGCATGCGCACCTGGCGCGTGGGTGCGACGGCATGGAAACGGCCGGGCCGGATGTGAACGGCATCGGCAAGCATCGAGGCGACCTCGGAGTACATGAAGGTCACCTCGGACAGGTCGACGACGACGTGGTCGCCCGAGTGTGCGAGGTCGCCGAGAGTGGAGGCGAACTCCGCTCGGGCGGTCATGTCGAGATCGCCCTTCGCCCGCAGGACACTGCAGCGACGGGAGGGCGAGTGGACGTCGAGACGGTAGCGCGGTGCTCGGGCGATCGTCGCTGCACCGACTCGTGAGAGTGCGCCGGTGTGGGTGACGATCCTGCGGGTGGTGCTCGTACGTGTGCTCATTGCGGTCTCCTGTCGGCGTGGATTCGTGCCGTCCGGTGCGGGCTGGATCACGAACAGACGGTCGGCCTGCTGGGGTCGTGGTGAGAACGTCGGGGTCGCGGTGAGAACTCGCCTCGGGCTTGCACAGAGCCTGTCCGACGGAGGTCGCTTCCCGACGACCCGTTCCATAACGGAACGATAACGCAACATCACGGTTCTATAACGTAGGTGTTCTGAGCTGCGGAAATATCCTATGTTCCCGGCTCCGTCGGCCCGAGCGGACGATCGGTGGCCGGAGATGGGATGCTGGATCCATGAGCGCTGTTCCTGCCGACGCTGCCGCCGACGCGGAGGCCGCGTTCGGCGGCCTCACCGTGGAGACGGAGCTCGCCCCCATCCACCGGCTCGGCAGCGGTGCGCTGTCCGCCGTCGAACTGCAACTGCGTGGTCCGGGAGGATCATCGTTGCACGACGCCACCGCGCTGAGCGAGGCCGCCCGGGCCATGCACCAGAAGTCGCAGCTGGACCGCATCAAATGGCGCAGGGCCGGCCGGCACGTCGAGTCGGCCGTGCCGCATCTGGTCACCCTCGATCTCGATTCCCTCGACGAACTCGGCGCGCTCGATGACCGCCGGAGCCCGACGACGGTCGTGCTCATCACCGAACAGGCGCTGATCGCCGCCCCTGCCAGGACGCTGCGCACCATCGCGGCGGCGCGCACCGCCGGCATGCTCGTCGCGGTGGACGGTGTGGGAGCGCGTGTCCAGGCCCTCGCGCTGCTGCCGCTCGTCGAACCGGATGTGATCATCACGTCGCCGGCCCTGATCGCGCGTGCGGCCGACGCCTCGACGGCGAGGATCGCACACGCCGTCGCCGCGTACACCGAATCCAGCAGCGCGGTCGTCATCGCGCAGGGTGTCGATTCGGAACTGCATCGCCGCCGCGCTCTGGGATTGGCCGCCGAATACGGAATGGGCGCGCTGTATCCGACGGTGGCTGCGAGCGGAGATGCCTCGCAATCGGATTCGGACGTCGAGCCCATGTCGCTGCGTCCGCGACCTGCCGTTCCGGACGATCCCGAACTCACCCCCTTCGCCCTGGCGTCCGAAGGGCGCAGGCGCACGCGCAGTTTCAAGCGGCTTCTGGTGTCGATGAGCAAGCTGCTCGAGACCAACGCGGTGGGAGCCGGACCGGAGACGATCGTGCTCGGCACCTTCCAGCGCGCCGAGCACTTCACGCCGACTTCACGGGCACGATGGGCGCAGCTCGCCGAGCAGGTCGCGTACACCGGGGTCTACGGCGTCGGAATCGATCCCTACGTCGACTCCGCGGTGCACCACGCGCCGTTGGACCCGGACGATCCGATGGTCGACGAATGGAACGTCGTCGTCCTCGGCCCGCACTTCGCGTGCGTGCTCGCCGCGCTCGACATGCACACCGACGCAGCGGATCTCGACCGCGAGTTCCACTACGTGCTGTCCTACGACCGCGGCACCGTCATCCGGTGCGCCCACAGCATCCTGGCTCGTTTCGAGGGGTGACCCGCGGGGGAGCGGCTCAGGACGACGGCGGGATCTCCAGGGATACCGGTCGGGGACGGGACAGGGTCGCGCGCGCCGCACGGGCGACGGCCTCCCGGTCGTAGGAGACGACGTACTCGAACTCCCGCTCACCGCCGGCAGTTCGACGGTGCAGGTCGAGCGCCGAGAGTGCGCACGCGAACGACTCTCCCAGGAGGATGACGTTCCACTCCTCGACGAGTGGATCGTGCGGTTCGATCGGGACGAGGTCCGGGCCCGAGTCGCTCGTGCCGAAACCGACCGCGAAGACCGCCACGTGCGCGAGGGTGTCGGACATCGACATCCATCGCCTGCGCGCAGCTCCGGTGAAGTGGTCGTGGTGTTGGAAGGTGCCGAGGGCCACCGTGTCGGGTCCTGCCTCCCCGGCCCGCGCCTCGAGATCGGCGCTCATGGAGACCAGCAGCCCCTTGCCGCTCCGCACGCGTTCCCGCCCCGCCGACAGGATGCGGAAGGGCGTGGCGGTCGCGTCGTCGAGCGGTGCGCTCCAGGAGGGTTGCCGGAACAGCTCACCGCGCGGCGACGAAGGATCGGCCTCACCCTGTAGCGCTGCACCGCAACCGAAATCGATACCGTGGGCGAGGGCTGCCCGGCGATGCAGGTCGGAGTCGATACCCTCGGCGAGAACGACGGAGTTCGTGCGCTCGCAGTGGGCCCGCAACGACAGCAGGGTCGTGGCGGCCCGCAGGTCGGATGCGACGAGCGCCTCGGCCGGTACGACGACCACCTCGGGCTCCACCAGGGCAAGGACGACCGTGGCGCGGGACGTCGATTCCGCGATGCGGACCGCCACGGCGAATCCGCGCTCGCGCACAGCGGCGATCCCACGCAGGACCGTCGGAGGGTCGGCGAACACCTCGTGCTCGTCGACCAGCGCGACGGCAGCGCGACCGGCCGCACTCTCTGCGGTGCCGTGTGCGAGGCCGGACAACGGCATCAGGACGGGGACGTCCCGACCCCCGCCGGAATCAGCCGCGGTCAAGGGCATCACGGCTGCGACGACCGTGCCGTCCACGAGGTCGTGGATCGCGCTCGCGTGCATCACGTGCCGCCTTCCCGCATCACGGCGGTCCGTCCGCCGGGCATCACACCGGACGCGCACAGGGACCGCCGAGAGCAGGATCCGGTGCGTCGTCCGCTGCGGACATCCTGCCAGCCGCCGCGCCGGTGACATCGACAGCCTTCGGCGGACTCGGCCGGGCGATCACCGCAGATACAGGCGGACCTTGTCGATCTCGTTGCGCAGCAGGTCGATCTCCTCGGCGGTGGGATCCTCGGTCAGCGTCAGCTCGTCGGAGACCTTCAGATCCCAGCCGGTCGCGGTGCGGACCTGGTCGACGGTGACACCGCGGTGGATGCTGGTCAGTTCGAGTTCGTCGAAGGGATCCTGCCGAGACAGCACGCCGAGGCTGGTGAACACCTTCGTCACCCCGCGCCCGCGCGGCATGATGCCGACGCCCGCCTCACGGGCGCGCACCGGACTCGGGGTCGTGCAGAAGTCCAGTTCGGCGGGGAAGGCGCTCGGATCGTGGCGTCGCATGATCACGAACACCTCGCCGGCGTTGGGCATGATCTCGACGGCTCCGCCGCCACCCGGCAGGCGCACGGTGGGCTTGTCCCAATCACCGATGATGCTGGTGTTGAGACTGCCGTAGCGATCGATCTGCGCCGCACCGAGGAAGCCGACGTCGACGTTGCCGCCCTGCAGCACGTACCCGAACAGCGACGCCATGGACACGACCGATTCGGCGCCGGAGACCACGACGGAATCGGCGATGCCCTCGGCCATCGCCTCGGGATGCGCCCCGCAGACGCCGGATTCGTAGATCAGCTCGACGTCGGGGTTCGAGGTGCGGGCGGCGAGGTCGACGGCGAGGGTGGGCAGACCGACCCCGGCGAAGACCCGGGCCTTGCCGGCCAGCTCCCGCGCGGCGACGGAGACGATCAGTTCGGTGGTGGAGAAGGTTTCGGTGGTGGTCACTTTCGGCTCCCGTAGTCGACGGTCCCGGAGGGGCGCGGGGCGACCTCGAGGTCGGCCCAGTACTCCTCGCCCAGTTTCTCGAGGTATTCGGCATGGTCGCCGGTGGTGAGGACCCATTCCTTCAACCACGTGCGCAGCTGCTGGGGGTCCTTGCTGATCGCGGTCCAGCGGCGGTAGAACGCGCAGTCACGGTCGTAGTAGCCCTGCGCGTAGGAGGGGTGCGCTCCGCGCGGGCACAACACCACAGCGTCCACCGCGTGCGCGGGCACGAGGGTGCGGCTGGGGTCGGAGCGGATGACATCGTCGTCGACGATCTCCTCGACCACCACGATGGCCTTCCTCGCGGCGTAGACCGCTTCCTGCTGGACGCCGGCGATGCCCCAGATCTGGACGTTGCCGGAGCGGTCGGCGCGCTGGGCGTGGATGATCGTCACGTCGGGGTTCAGCGGAGGCACGACGTAGACGCTGCCGCCGCCGAAGGGGTCCTCGACGAGCCGGATGTTCGGGTTGATCTTCGGCAGATCGCTGCCGGCGTACGAGCGCAGCGGGAAGAACGGCAGCCCGGCCGCGCCGGCCTGGTAGCGGCAGACCATGCCGTAGTGGCTGTACTCCTCGACCTCGAGTGCGACGGGGTCGTGGTTCTCGATGCGCCGGCGGATCTCGTGGAGGGAACCGGCCGAGCCGCTGGCGAAGAACGACGCGACGAGCTTCGACACGCAGTCGGCGGCGATGAGCTGGTCGGAGATGATGTCGGGGGTCATGCGGCACAACGTCAGCTCGCGCCTGCCCTGCCGGATGATCTCGTGCGCCGCCGCGAACGGGATGAGGTGCGAGAAACCCTCGAGGGCAACGGTCATGCCGTCCTCGACATAGGTGGCTATCGCCTCGCGCATGGTCATGACTTTGTCCGGCATACCGGTCGTCCTCCGTGTGGTCGGTAATTCGGTGTCGGATATCAGGCGCCCGCAGGCGCAATAATCGACGCGTGGAGATCCATCAGGTGAAGGCGTTCCTGGCGGTGGCGGAGGAACTGCATTTCGGTCGGGCGGCGCAACGGCTGCACATGGCCCAGCCGCCGCTCAGCCGCACGATCCGCAGACTCGAGAAGGAACTCGGAGCCGAACTCTTCGAACGCAACACCCGCAGCGTGCGGTTGACGGAGAGCGGTCGCGCGCTCGTGGAGCCGGCCCGGAACATCCTCGACGCCTGCCGGCTGGCCGAGATGGCGGTGACCGCTGCGGGGTCGGGCCAGACCGGCAGGGTCCGTATCGGTTTCGCCGGTTCGTCCTCGCACTATCTCGTGGGCCGGTGGGCGAAGCTCGTGCGACGCACCCATCCCGGTATCGAATTCGTGCTCGACAGTTCGGCGTACGCGAGCGAGGCACTCAACAAACTGGCCGCGGGCAAGCTCGACATCGGCATCGTGCGCCTGTTGTTCTTCCCACCGGGGATCGCGTCGCGCGTCGTGGCCCGCGAGAACCTCGTCGTGGCGCTGCCCAGGGAACACCCGCTCGCCGGCCGCGAGGAGGTCCGGCTCGAGGACCTCGCGAGCGAGGCGTGGGTGATGCTTCCGGCCGAACCCGGATCGATGCTGCGCGAGCTGCTGCTCCGCCTCGCCCACGATGTCGGCTTCACGCCGAGAATCGTTCAGAGTGCCCCGGATTCGCTGTCGCTGATCGCCCTGGTCTCGGCCGGGGTCGGATGTTCGATGACGGTCTCGTCGGTTGCGGCGAACGTCATCAACCCCGAGGTCGTGTTCGTTCCCCTCGCCGATCATCCCGAGCCGCTCGACGTGCGGCTGGTGTGGCGGGAGGACGACGACAGTGCCGCGCTGCGAGAGGTTCTCCGCCTCTCCGAGGAAGCTCTGCCGACTCCGGAGTGACCGGGGTCGGCCGGCGACTGCGCCGGCCGGCCCCGAGTGCGAGGGATCCGTCCTAGGCATGGACGCGATCTCGTGGGGTGTCGTCGGAGCGAGGGGTGTCCTCGGTGCCCGGCGTACGACGGTCGCGCTCGGCTGCCTCCGACTGCTCGAGGGCGAGTTCGTCGGCGTCGGACTTCTCGGCGACCGACGGTGCCTTCGGGTCGTATCCGGTGCGCTTGAGCAGCGCCAGGGTGCACACGAGGGAGACCGCTGCGTAGCAGGCCGCCGCGATGGCCACACCGGTGACGTCACCCGACGAGTTGAGCAGGTACTGCGCGAGCACCGGGGTGCCACCACCGACGATCAGCGAGCACAGCTGGTAGGCGAGCGACAGGCCCGAGTAACGGATGTTCGCCGGGAAGGCGCGGGCCAGGATGCCGGCGATCGCGCCGTAGAACATCGAGTGCGGAATCGTCGCGAGGCACATACCGATCGCGGCGATCGCGAAGGTCTCGGTGCGGATCGCGAAGAACATCGCGGGCATGAGGAACAGCTCCGGGACGATCATCAGGAGCATGGCCTTGCGCATGTCGATCTTCGACACCAGCACGGCACCGAAGGGTTGCACGATGAACTGCACCACGAGGGCGATCGCGATGATCGCGAGGAAGGTGCCGCGCTCGTAGCCGAGTTCGCTCGTCGCCCACGACAGCGCGAAGGTGTTCTTGAAGTAGGTCACCTGGGCGAGGGGCAGTGCACCGGCACCGAGCAGGACCAGGACCCAGTGCTTGCGCAGCACTTCCTTGATCGGGAGCTTGACCGTCTTCTTGCGCGCCAGAACGGCTTTCATCGCGTCCGATTCCTCGAGCTTGAGGCGGATGATCAGGCCGACGGCGACCAGTGCACCGGAGAGCAGGAACGGGATGCGCCAGCCCCACATCATGAACTGCGGGGTGGGCAGCGCGGCGAGGAAGAAGAACGCCATCGTCGACAGCAGGTTGCCGGCGGGCGAACCCTGCTGCGCGAACGCCGAATACAGGATTCCCTTGCCCTTCGGGGCGTTCTCGCTGGCGATGAGGACGGCACCGCCCCATTCTCCGCCGACCGCGACGCCCTGCACGATGCGCAGGAAGACGAGCAGGACCGGCGCCCACATCCCGATCTGCGCGTAGGTCGGGAGCAGGCCGATACCCACCGTCGCGATGCCCATCATGACGAGCGTGATGACGAGGGTGTTCTTGCGTCCGATGCGGTCGCCGAGATGGCCGAAGATGACGCCACCGAGCGGGCGGGCGAGGAAGCCGGCCCAGAGGGTGACGAACGCGAGGAGGGTCGCGACACCGCTCGAGAGTTCGTCCGAGAAGAAGATCTGGCCGAACACCAGCGCGGCGGCCGTGCCGTAGATGTAGAAGTCGTACCACTCGATGGTGGTGCCGATGAAGGAGGCGATGCCGGCCTTGCGGGCCTTCTTCGCGATCTCCTGATCGGTGGGTGTGGACGAACTCATGCGCCCTCCGTCTCTTACGCCCCCGACGAGGCGGGTGGAATGTGGTCTGCGTCTCATCAGAGGGTGGCAGGGCTCGGCTTTGCAGTCCAATACCCAATGGGACGCGGATCGATACCTCAGAGGTATTACCGGGGAGTCGGTGTTCGGCCTGGTAGACATACGCCGGACGGAACCGCGAACGCGAAAGGAACACCACGGTGACGAGCGACGGAACCACTCGGAGCGAGGTGGAGGTTTCTGCCGGCCTGCCGTTGGAGGGCACCACCGTGGTGAGCCTCGAGCAGGCGGTCGCCGCGCCCCTCGCGACGCGCCACCTCGCGGATCTCGGTGCCCGGGTCGTCAAGGTCGAACGCGTCGGAGACGGCGACTTCGCCCGCGCCTACGACAGCGCTGTGCAGGGACTGGCCGCCCACTTCGTGTGGCTCAACCGCGGCAAGGAATCCTTCGCCGTGGACCTCAAGTCGCCCGAGGGCATCGACGCGGTGAAGAAGCTGATCCGCGGCGCCGACGTCTTCCTGCAGAATCTCGCACCCGGCGCGGTGGAGCGTCTCGGACTCGGTGCCGACGACCTGCGTGCCGACCACCCGGAACTCGTGGTGGTCAACATGTCGGGATACGGAACCGATGGACCGATGCGCGACCGCAAGGCCTACGACATGCTCGTGCAGTCCGAGACCGGCCTGTGCTCGATCACCGGCACACCCGAGACGGCAGTGAAGACGGGCATCCCCACCTCGGACATCGCCGCGGGCATGTACGCGCTCACCTCGATCCAGGCGGCGCTGCTGCGCCGGCACCGCACCGGCGTCGGCGCAACGATCGACGTGTCGATGTTCGACGCGACCGCCGAATGGCTCGGCTACCCGATGTACCTGCAGATGTACCAGGGACGCCAGGTGCCGCGGATGGGTCTGTCGCACACCTCGATCGCGCCGTACGACAAGTACCCCACCTCGGACGGCGAGATTCTCATCGGCGTGCAGAACGACCGGGGCTGGCGCACGCTCACCGATGTGCTCGGCATGCCCGAACTGGGCGACGATCCGCGCTACGCCACCAATCTCGAGCGGGTGCGTCGCCGCGAGGAGGTCGATGCGCTGGTCGGGCAGGCCACCAAGCAGTTCACCAGTGCGGAGCTCGACGGGAAGCTCGCCGACGCCGGTGTGCCGGCCGCGCAGCTGCGCGATCTGCGTGGGCTCATCGAGCACCCCCAGCTCGCGACGCGCGATCGCTGGCGTGAGGTGCAGACCGAGGCGGGGACGGTGCGCGGCATCCTGCCGCCGATGAACTTCCGGGACGTCGAACTGCCGATGGGCGCGGTGCCGGGGCTCGGTCAGCACACCGACGCGGTGCTCGCGGATCTCGGGCTCACCGACGAGCAGATCGCGGGCCTGAAGAAGGCCGGCATCGTCGGCTGATCCGCCTCGCCCGGTCCGCTCAGCTTCGTCCGCTCACCAAATGTGCGGCCATAGCTTCCGGTACTTATAGGTATCCGAAGCGACTGGCATCGTCGATTCTGATGAATTCGTGCTGCTCAGCGATTGACGATCCCCGACGGGTACCGAAAAATGGCCGTACAAATACTCGTTCGACGAGTGCGGGTCCGCGATGGCCCGATGGGCAAGGAGGCGGCGATGTACGGATCCGGCGACCGTGACTGGGTGGTCGCGGCGCGGTGCCGCGGGGTGGACACGTCGATGTTCTTCCCTCAGCCCGAGGACGGCCGCGGTGCGGTGCTCCGGGCCGAGCGGCAGGCGAAGGAGGTCTGTCGCTCCTGCCCGGTGATCGACGCGTGCCGAGAGCACGCCGTGCGCACCGGAGAGACGCACGGCGTATGGGGCGGTATGAACTACTCCGAACGACGAGCCTTCGAACGTGCGATGAAACTCGGTCGCCTCCAGTCGGTCTGACGCAGTCAGCCGACGTTGGTGACGGGGATCAGACCACCGGTGATGGAGGCGCCCGCATCGGAGATCAGGAACTCGATGACCTTCGCGATGTCGGCCGGCTTCGACCAGCGGCTCGTGTCGGCGTCGGGCATCGCGGCGCGGTTGGCCGGGGTGTCGATGACGACGGGCAGCAGCGCGTTGACGCGGATGTGGTCGTCGCGGTACTCGAGCGCCATCGTCTCGACCAGCGCCGACACCGCGGCCTTGGAAGCGATGTAGGAGGCGCCGCCCGGGAAGGGGTTGAGCGTCGCGGCGGTGGAGATGCAGACGATCGATCCACCGCCGCGGCGGATCAGGTGGGGAAGTGCCGCCTGGCTGACGGAATAGGCGGTGCGCAGGTTGAGATCGAGTTGGGAGTCGAGCACCTCGATCGGGGTCTCGTGCACCCGCGGTCCGGAGGTGAAGCCGCCGACGAGGTTGACGACGCCGAACAGGGGGGCGTCGGGGTCGTCGCACGCCAGGTTCAGGGCGTCTTCGAGTTGTTGCTCGTCGGAGAGGTCGGCCTGGACGAGCCGGAGGTTCGGATGCGTGCCGACGCGCTCGAGCTCGTCACGGACCAGCCACGGCACCACGACCCGCCATCCGGTGTCGAGGAGATGTTTCGTCACGGCGCTGCCGAGTCCGCCGGTGCCACCACTGACCAATACGGTGCGAGCCATCTGCCTGTATCCCTTTCGAGCGAGCCGTCTGCCGTGCTCCGACCGTACGTCGGTGCGCGAGAGGAACGATACCGCAAAACGGAAATGATGTTCTCATTTTTTTCGGTGGTCGGGACGGACGGCCCCTGAGCTGCGGCGACGGGTGGATGCGCTGCCCGCTGAACGACTTCGTACGAAGATCATGACGAACAAACGACGCAAGTGGAAGGACGGTCGATGACCGACATCGAGGCAGAATTCGTTCACATCGCAGGTCTGCGCGCCTACCTGGCCAGGCCGCTCGGCGGTGCCACCGGAGGAATGCTGCTGCTGCCCATGATCACGGGCATCGACGCCCAGGTCCGCGAGTACGCGCACGACATCGCCGGAACCGGTGTGACCGCGCTCGTCTGGGATCCCTGGCACGGACCGAGCGCCGACGACAGCTCGCGCGAGGAACTCGTGGAGTTGATGCGGGGCCTCGACGACGAGAAGTGCCTCGCGGAGATGGCGACCCTGCTCGACCACGCCTTCGGTGAACTACGCCTGGAGAAGGTCGGCGTGATCGGGTGGTGCCTCGGCGGACGCCTCGCCCTGATCCTCGGCGCCCGCGACACGCGCGTCGCGAACGTCGTCGCCTACCACCCGTCGATCGCGGTGCCGCCCGCCCCGAACCATACGATCGACGCCGTCGAACAGGCAGGTCACGTCGCGGCACCCGTCATGGTGCTGCACGCCGGCGCCGATACGATCATGAGCGCCGAGACCTTCGCGAACCTGCAGGCGACGCTGCAACAGCGCGAGACCGGCGCGACCATCACCCACGTCTATCCGGGCGCCGAACACGGCTTCTCCTCCCGCGACCGGCACGGCAATCCCGTCAACGCCGACGCCTACGCGGTGTCGTGGCCCCAGGCGCTGAGCTTCATCGGGGATACCGTCCGCTCCTGACGCATCCGCTACAGAATCGGCTTTCCGCTACCGCAATTGCTGTAGCGGAAAGCCGATCTTGTAGCGGATGGGCAGAATTTTTCGGGAGAAACGGTTGCACATGCGCGCGTGAGGGCCACGATGGAGCGCATGGCGTCGAGCGCGAAACTCGAACAGGTCGTCATCCGCATCGCCGGCGACTCCGGCGACGGCATGCAACTCGCCGGTGACCGGTTCACCGCCGAGGCAGCCGCCTTCGGCAACGACCTGGCCACACAACCCAACTTTCCCGCCGAGATCCGCGCACCTCAGGGCACTCTTCCCGGAGTCTCGAGCTTCCAGATCCAGATCGCCGACCACGACATCCTCACCGCAGGCGACCGGCCCGACGTGCTGGTCGCGATGAACCCGGCGGCCTTCAAGGCCAATGTCGGCGACCTGCCCCGAGGTGGCACCCTCATCGTCAACAGCGACGAGTTCACCAAACGGAACCTGAGCAAAGCGGGCTACGACGCCGATCCGCTCGGCACCGATGCCGTGGAGCACCTGACCGTCCACGCCATGCCGATGAGCACGCTCACCGCCGGAGCCGTCGAACCCGCCGGCGTGGGCAAGAAGGACGCGCAGCGCTCGAAGAACATGTTCGCGCTCGGTCTCCTGTCGTGGATGTACGGGCGGCCCATCGCGCCGGTCGAGACGTTCCTCGAGCGCAAGTTCGCGTCGAAACCCGACATCGCGCACGCGAACATCCTCGCCCTGCGCGCCGGCTGGAACTACGGCGAGACCACCGAGGCGTTCGCGACGACCTACGAGGTGGCCCGCGCGTCGCTGCCGTCCGGGACCTACCGGCAGATCACCGGCAACACCGCCCTCGCCTACGGTCTCGTCGCGGCAGGTCGCGCGGCGGGGATGGACGTCTTCCTCGGCACCTACCCGATCACGCCGGCCTCCGACATCCTCCACGAACTGAGCAGGCTCGAACGCTTCGGCGTGCACACCTTCCAGGCCGAGGACGAGATCGCGGGTATCGGCGCCGCGATCGGCGCGTCCTACGGCGGTGCGCTCGGGGTCACGAGCACGTCCGGTCCGGGAATCGCCCTGCAATCCGAGGCCATCGGTCTGGCGGTGATGACCGAGCTTCCGCTGATCGTCGTCGACGTCCAGCGCGGCGGACCGTCCACGGGACTGCCGACGAAGACCGAACAGGCCGACCTGATGCAGGCGATGTTCGGCCGCAACGGCGAATCACCCGTCGCGATCGTCGCTCCGCAGTCACCCGCCGACTGCTTCGACGCCGCACTCGAGGCCGCGCGCATCGCGATCACCTACCGCACCCCGGTCATGCTGTTGTCCGACGGCGCGATCGCCAACGGATCCGAGCCGTGGCGGATCCCCGACATCGACGACCTGCCCCGCATCGACCCGCGCTTCGCCGCGTCGCCGGGTGACGACGACCCCGGCTACCTGCCCTACGCCCGCCACGCCGACACCCTCGCGCGCGACTGGGCGATACCCGGAACCGCAGGTCGCGAGCATCGGATCGGCGGACTCGAGAAGGCCGACGGCACAGGCGACATCTCGTACCACCACACCAACCACGAGCTGATGACCCGACTACGGGTCGCGCGGGTGGCCGGTATCGACGTCCCGAATCTCGACGTCGACGATCCCACCGGTGACGCCGAGGTGCTCGTGCTCGGCTGGGGGTCGTCGTACGGGCCGATCGGGGAGGCCGTGCGTCGTGCTCGACGCGCCGGTCATCGGGTGGCCCGAGCACATCTGCGTCACCTGGCGCCGATGCCGAAGAACCTCGGCGACGTACTCGGACGCTACCGGCGCGTGCTGGTCCCGGAGATGAACCTCGGTCAGCTGTCGTTCCTTCTGCGGTCGCGGTTCGACGCCGACATCCAGCCGGTGACGAAGGTGGCGGGCATGGCTTTCCGCGCCGACGAACTCCACGACGCCATCGAAGCCGAATTCGCCGGAACACTCGCCGACACCGAACGATCCCGGACTCCGGACGCGGTCGCCTCGTCGACGAAACTCGACCCCACAGCAGAGAGGGCACGAGCATGACCGGACTCCTCGGCCACGATCTCGGACTCCGCCCGCACATCGATGCGCTCGACGGTGTGCCCCGCACGGACGTTCCGCAGAAGGCGAAGGACTTCACCTCCGACCAGGAGGTGCGGTGGTGTCCGGGTTGCGGCGACTACGTCATCCTCGCGACGGTCCGCAGCCTGCTGCCCGAATTGGGTGTCCGGCGTGAGAATCTCGTGTTCGTCTCCGGCATCGGATGCTCGTCGCGCTTCCCCTACTATCTCGACACCTACGGTGTGCACTCGATCCACGGACGCGCCCCGACACTCGCGACCGGTCTGGCGGTGACGCGTCCGGATCTGTCGGTGTGGGTCGTGACCGGCGACGGCGACGCCCTGTCGATCGGTGGCAACCATCTCGTCCACGCCCTGCGTCGCAACGTGAACATGCGGATCCTGTTGTTCAACAACCGGATCTACGGCCTGACCAAGGGGCAGTACTCGCCGACCTCGGAGGTCGGCAAGGTCACCAAGTCCTCACCCGGCGGGTCGGTCGACGCACCGTTCAACACCCTGTCGCTCGCGCTCGGCGCCGAGGCGTCCTTCGTCGCACGTGCTCTCGACTCCGATCGCGCCGGACTGACAGAGGTCCTGCGCGCGGCGGCGCACCACCGCGGCACGGCCTTCGTCGAGATCCTGCAGGACTGCCCGATCTTCAACGACGGCTCGTTCGACGTGTTGCGCAAGGACGAAGCGCCGTCGCACCTGATCCGGCTGCGGCACGGCGAACCGATCATCTTCGGCGTCGACAACGAGCTCTGCGTCGTCCGAAAGGGTTTCGGCCTGCGGGTGGTGCAACGCTCCGAGGTGGACGCCGCCGACATCGTCGTGCACGACGCGCACACCGACGACCCCGAATACGCGTACGCGCTGTCGCGGTTGTCGGACCAGGACCTCCGTTACGTCGTCACGGGGATCGTGCGGCAGGTCGGGCGGACGACCTACGACGACGCCGAGCGTGCTCGGGTGCGGGTCGCGCAGGAGTCCGGCGCCGCCGACCTGCAGCAATTGTTGCGGGGCGACAACACGTGGACCGTTCCCTGACGCTCGCATCCGCTACCGTCCTGGTCATCCGCTACGACAATTCGGAAGTTGTCAACCTGTCTGAGACAGATCAGGTGTGTTGATTCCCGTCGGTTGCGGTAACGCCGGCGCTGCCGGTCGACGCCGGAACCGATGCGGATACTTTTCGTGGATCCGGTTGAGACGCTCCTGCCGACGTCGGTGTTCCTCGGCGGCACTGCCGAGGAACACCGACACCGGCGTGTACCGCCCCAGCCCTGCGTGCCGGTGCTCGAGCGCATACCGGTTCATGAAGTCTTCGGTCCACCGCCGAGCATGATCGATATCATCGAACCGATCCGGACATGTCAGGTCGTACTTGATGGTCTTGAACAATGACTCCGAGAAGGGATTGTCGTCACTGACCCGCGGACGGGAGAACGACGACACGACCCCCGCCGCGGCGAGGGCATCGAGCAACAACCCCGACCGCATCGATGCCCCGTTGTCGGCATGCAACACCCCCGGCGCCCCGAACGCGGTGAACGCTTCGGTGAACATCTCTACCGCCTTGGCCTTGTCCTCGTGGTATTCGATGCGCCACGCCACCGGAAACCGTGAGTACACATCGATTGCCAGATACAACCGAAACTGGTCCTGCGTGCGGGGCCCCTTGAGTGTCGTGATGTCCCACGACCACAGGTCCCCGACGTCGATGGCCTCGACGACCGGTGCGCAGCGGGGCGTCGACGGTCCTCCGGTGCGGCTGCGACGCCGGTCCCCGGTGAGCTTCTCGGCCCGGGCCACCCGATAGAACGTGACCTCCGAGCAGTCCACCAATCCGTCATCGAACGAACGCCAATAGATTTGACACACAGACTGATCCGCGTTCTCCTCGGCGAGGATCAACGCGACGATGGTGGCCTTCTCGGCCGGCGACAGTGCCGCTGGTTGCTGCCGCTGTCGCTGCGGGATCGGATCGGTGACCGGCCGATAGTGCCGGTAGTGGTGGGCCCGCCGGTAATAGCTCGACCGGGCGATCCCCACGAGCGCACATCCCCGGGTGACCGACATTCCCGCCTCGGTCAGTTCGGTGACGATGTCGGTCAGGACAACGCTTTGCGCTCGAGCCACAGCGCGTACTCGCGTGCGCTCATCAATGCCGGCGGGATCTCGGTGGTCTCGTCGGTCGAGGTCTTGTGGATCCCCTGCAAGAGCTCGAATGCTTTTCCCAGGATCTCCACGGCGGCGTCGCTCTGGGCGACTTTGTCGCGGAGGCGTTCGTTTTCGCGGCGGAGTTCGGCGAGCTCCGCGCGGTCTCGACTGTCCAATCGGTCCCTCGCTTTGTCTGCTGCTTCGACCATCGACTTCTGCAAGTGTCCCTCATCGCGGGCCTGCAGCCAGCGGCGGACGGTGCCTTGGGCGAGATTGTTCTCGCGCAGCAGTCGGGTCTTGGCGCCGCGTTCGACGCAGGTGTCCCATCGGCGCAAGAACTCGATTTTGTAGGCCATGGAGAACGCGCGGTGGCCTTGTTGGGTTCGTCCTACGGGGATGGTCATGAGGTCGGACATCTGTGTCGCTCCGATCCCCGCGTTGGTTGTCAGGATGTCTCACGACCATCCTGACAACCAACGAATTGCGGTAGCGGATGACCGACGTTGTAGCGGATCAGGCGTGGTGGACGACGCGACCGGCGATGACGGTCGCGCGGACCAACTCTGCGGTGGGTGCTGCGAGGACGTCGGCCAGGGGTCGATCGAGCAGGACGAGATCGGCCGGCGCGCCGACCCGCACGCGACGAGCAGTGCCACCGGGATCGTCGAGCGGGGCCAGACACCGGTCGAGCGCGGTCGGGGCAGGGATCCGTTCGTCCACCCCGGCGACGTCGCCGGTCGGGCACGTACGGGAGACCGCCGCGGAGATCACCGCCCACGGGTCGGCGGGGCCGTAGGGGGCGTCGCTGGACAGCGCGACCGGCACATCACCGTCGAGGAGGCTCCGGCACCGATAGAGGTCGGGCAGGTCGACGGCGGGCACGTCGCGGAGGTAGGTGTCGCCGCGGTCGGCGAGGAAGCCGGGTTGGGTGACCACCTGCAGCCCGAGGCGTCGCAGGTCGCCGATCGACTCGGCCGGGACGAGCGCGCCGTGCTCGATACGGTCGCCGGGGGCGGTGCCCACCTCGGTGAAAACGGCGAGCAGGATCGCGAACGCCTCGCGACTGACGCAGTGCACCGCCACCGCGCGACCCGCATCGTGGACGCGGCGGATCGTCGTCGCGAGATCGTCGAGGTCGGGCAGTCCGGAGTCGGCGAGCACGATCTTGTGCGGCCCCGCGGCGAACGTCTCCGAGTCCACGAAATCCAGTGGTGCACCGAGAAGTCGGATGCGCTGCGGGACGGACCCGTCGACGTGGGAGGCGCGGAGGTGTTCCAGGGTCGAGGGGGTGAGGTCGGGCGTCGCGTCGGTGAGACCGGTGATGCCGTAGGACGCCAGTTCGGCACCCACGTCTGCGAGCGATGGTGGGCCGGAGTCGGGTAGCCGGTCGCGGAGCCATGTGTCGGCGCGCCACACGCGTCCTGTCGGTCGTCCCTTCTCGTCGCGTTCGACGCCGGGGTGATCGGCCGTTGCGAGTCCCGTGAGTGCGGCGGCGGTGGAGTTCAGGAACCATACTGCACCGCTTCGGTGTTGGATGCGCACGGGACGCTCGGCGTGCAGCATGTCGAGAGAATCCAGATCCAACAGGCCGGCAACGTCCTCCGAGTACCCGACACCCCGTATCCATCCGTTACCGGCCGCGGTTGCGAGTGCGCGGGCGAGGTCGTCGGCGGTGTGGACGGCAGGTGGGCCGCAGCGGACCGATGTGCGGTCGGCCGCGAGGGCGTGCAGGTGGATGTGGTGGTCGTGCAGGCCCGGAAGCAGTGCGCCTCCACGACCGTCGACGACGTCGGCCGACGCGGGTACCGGCACTTCCGATCCGAGGACTGCGACGACCCCGTCACGGATGAGGACATCGGTTCCGCCGATGCCGTCGACCTCGACGTCGCGTACGACGAGGACGCTCACGGCCGGATGCCCAGATCGGTGAGTACGCGCCGGGTGTCGCGCCCGGATTCGGCGACCTCACCGGAGATTTCACGCCTCTGGGGTTCGGCGACGGCAACGGCACCGTCCGTTGTCTGCAGCACCCACTGTTCGCCGTCACGGATGGCGGGTTGCGAGATGGTCGTGGGTTCGTCGAGAGTCGCCGCGACGACGGCGGACATCGAGATGTCCCAGAGTTTTCCGCGCCCGTCGGGTGGTGCCGACATGGCCAGCGCCGCGGCGGTGAGACCCGTGAGAGGATCGGCGATCGCATCGCCGACGAAGACAGGACCTTCCGCGTCGTACGCGATCAGTCCGGCGGAGGCGGCGATGTCGTCGCCGAAACCCACGCGGTGCGAATCCCGTCCGTGCGCGGTGATCGAGATCCATGTGGTGCAGTCGTCCACGGCTTTCACCGC
Organism: Rhodococcus rhodochrous; assembly: GCF_900187265.1. Classification (NCBI taxonomy): domain Bacteria; kingdom Bacillati; phylum Actinomycetota; class Actinomycetes; order Mycobacteriales; family Nocardiaceae; genus Rhodococcus; species Rhodococcus rhodochrous. Next base: position 4,618,945 of record NZ_LT906450.1, on the reverse strand, counting down.
GTCGAGGCCGAAACCGGCGAGTGCCCGCGGTCGCGACGCCTCGATCACGATGTCGGCCGCTGCCACCAGTTCCGCGAGTTCGCGTCGTTGCGTGTCGTCGGCGGGGTCGAGCACGACCGATTCGTGCCCGCCGTGCAGCAGTCGGTAGAACTCGGCATTGCCGCGACGCGCACCGTCCGGCCGCGACGGCGTCTCGACCTTGACGACGCGCGCACCGGCGAGACCGAGCAGATGCGCACACAGGGGGCCGGCCCACAGGGCGCTGAAGTCGACGACGAGCAACCCGTCGACCGGACGGGGTTCCGACGGCGTCGGCGGAGCGGCGACACCGTGGACGACAGGTCCTGCCGCGATTCCGAGCAGTTCGGCACGCTCGGCCAGCTCCGCCCCGGTGTGTTCGACGAGCCAGTCGGCGACGGCAGGCCACGGATCGCCGGGGATCTCCTCGCCGATCAGGGCGCCGAGCAGGAGTGGGTCGTCGGGACGTGCGCAGGAGACCGCAGCCCACCCGTCGATCGTCGGCAGCAGACGACATGCACCTCCGGCGGAGACCGCTCCACTGCGACGATGACCGGTGAACGCGGCGCGTTCGGACAGCAGGCGCGCACCGTCGACGTCGACGACGCCACCGGACGCCGCGGAGATCCACGCGGAGCGTTCGCGGGCGACGGTGGCGGCGCGACCGGATGGGAGCAGTGGGGGACCGTCGACTCTGCCGGTCAGAGAGGCAATTCCGCTGTCGGCCCAGTCGCGTACCGGGTCTGCGGCGAGGTCGGGGGCCACGACCGTGATGTTACATTTCGTGCCGGATGGGGCCTGGTGGAGTACAAGGACGGACCACATGGATACGGCACGAACGATGCTTCTCTCCGCTGCGGACCTGGCGAACGGAACGGCGGGAGAGCCCCTTCTCTGTGAGGGCGGTGCCGTGTCCCGGCCGATGGTCGTCGTCGATCTCGACGGAGGCCTTCCCCTGCTCGAGCGTGCCGTCGAACAGGCGGCACGGGCCGACCGGATCCTCGTCGGCCGCGCGACCCGCGAGATTCCCTCCGAGGTCCGTCCGTTGATCGACGCGCTCGACCTCACCTACGCGCCGGTCGCGCAGTCCCGCGGCGTGGTGGAGACGCCGGATCCGGACGCGAGCATCGCGGCGTTCGCCGAGGCCGTCGCCGCGAACCCGCAGGCCGCGCTGGTGGCACGGCAGGTCGTGCGGGCATCCGAGACGCTCGCGGTCCCGGAAGCGATCGACGTGGAGTCGCTCGGCTACTCGACGTTGCAGGGCGGACCGGAGTTCGCCGCGTGGCTCGCCGGACGCGGTCCGCGCCCACTGCCGCCGCCCTCGGACGAACCGGTGCTGATCGCCCGCGATGGCGACCTCCTGCACATCACGCTCAACCGGCCCGAGCGTCGCAATGCCTACGGAACGGTGCTGCGCGACGCTCTCGTCGACGCCTTGCGACTCGCGATCCTCGACGACAGCATCGAACGGGTCGTGCTCGACGGGGCGGGATCGTCGTTCTGCGCCGGCGGTGATCTCGACGAGTTCGGTCGCACGCCCGACATCACGCTCGCGCACTTCGTCCGGACGCGCGGGGGAGCGGGGCGTCTCGTCGCGCAACTCGCCGGTCGTATCGAGGTGCGGTTGCACGGTCACTGCATCGGTGCGGGTATCGAGATCCCGGCCTTCGCGGGGTGGGTGGCCGCGACTCCCGACACGGTCTTCCGGCTCCCGGAGGTCTCGATGGGTCTCATCCCCGGGGCCGGCGGGACGGTCAGCATCCCGCGGCGGATCGGCAGGTGGCGGTCGCTGCACCTGTTCGTCACGGCCGCGCCCCTCGACGCCTCCCGCGCACTCGACTGGGGATTGGTGGACGAGATCCGCGACATGTGAACAATCTGTTGACAACGAGTTGTTCACACGCCATCCTGGGTTCATGTCCGAGGAAGGCTTCACCCCACCGAATCCGAGTCGCGAACGCGCGCACCGTGAGTACGCGGGGCTGTTCCGGATCGCCGAACGGCACGGCAACACTCCCGAGCAGCGGGCCAGGCAGTCGCACCCGGAGATGCTCGACCCGCTCGGCGCCATCCGTCTCGTCGCGGCTCTGGCGGGTGGCGTGCACAGTCCCGGCCCCGGCGAACCCGAGGTCGACGACGCCGACGTCATCGCCGCGCTCGGTCTGGTCCCGAAGGCACGCGCCGAGATGGACCAACTCGAGGCGCTGATCCTCCGCATCGCACGGGAACGCGGGATGACCTGGCAGGAGATCGCTTTCGGCCTCGGCCTGGGAAGCACCCAGGCGGCCCGGCAACGCTACGAGCGCCTCGTCAAGCGGGTCGACGCGTAACGGCGAAACCGACGTCGTGCGCGATTTCCCGGAGGATTTCGCACACGACGTCGGTCTCGGCAGCAGTGGCCGTCAGGCCATGAGTGCGGTGAACCGCCAATCCAGGACGGGAGCCGGCTCGGCATCTCCGCGGTGCGCGTAGACGAGCGACCGCAGGTTCAGCACGCCACCGCCCTCGGCGAGGGGCTCGGCGGATTCGACGTGCAGGTCGCTGGTGAGGGTGTCGCCCTCCTGCACCGGGCCGGTGTGGTCGCACGACTTCCAGCCCAGCACCGTCACGAGATTCGGCAGGGCGCGCGTCGCCTGTGAGAAGGCCAGGCCGATGGTGTGGCCGCCGTAGACGAGACGACCGGATGCGCCGACCCGCTCGTCGTGGTGCGTCGCCGCGATGTTGAGGCTCAGGCGCGCGAGTTCCGGTGCGCTCGAGACGACGTCGCCGCTGGACTGCAGCACGGCGCCGGCGAGGGACTTGTCGAAGTGCTCACCCGGCACCTTCGATCGGTAGACACTCAGATCCCAGTCGGCGGGCGCGGACCACTGCGGTTCGTCCTGCGGCCCGATGGCCGAGAGGTCGTCGGAGTGCACCACGCGGTCGGGGTCGGGATTCTCGCTCAACGGCAGCATTGCGCAGCGGTAGAAGTCGAGGACGGTGTTGCCGTCCTGGTCGACGGTGTTCATGCGCAGCGCCGCGAGACCGGTGGGCTTGCGTCCGGGCTTGGCCGAATTCTCCTTCAGCCCCACGACTTCGGTGGTGGTGTAGAGGGTGTCGCCGATGTGCGGGAAGCGGCGGAAACGCAGACCGCGGTAGAAGAGATTGGCCTTGACGTGGTGCGTGACGAGGGTGGACTGCCCGATCGCGATGTCGGTGACGAAGCCGGCGTGCGCGACCGGCCCACCCGCGACGGCGGCCGAGAGGTGCTTGTCGAGCGGAAGACGCAGGCGGTCACCGAGAATGCTCTGGTGCGCGGCGGCGAGACCGTCGGTGAGCGTCACGGCGGGGGCGGTGTCGAAGACCTGGCCGACGGTCAGTTCGTCGAAGTAGGGTCCGCCGACGTACGAGGTGGTCATGGCTTTCAGGCTCCGATCTTCGACAGGGTGCGGCGGGCGGCGACAGCGACGGCCTCGTCGAGCATCTGGCCGTCGAGCTGGGCGGCTCCGGCGCCGCGGTTCTCGGCTTCCTCGAGTGCGGTGAGGACCTTGCGGGCGGCGTCGACCTGATCGTCGGTGGGTGTGAAGGCTGCTGCGGCAGAGGTGATCTGCGCGGGGTGGATGACCCACTTGCCGTCGAATCCGAGATCGGACACCCACTGCGCCGAATGGCGGAAGGCGTCGTCGTCGGCGATGCCGAGGAACGGCCCGTCGATCGCCTGGACACCGGCGGCGCGGGCGGCGTGCAGTACGCGGTCCTGCACGTAGAGCCAGTGCTCGGGGGCGGCGGTGCGGGCGCGGCCCAGGGAGGCGCCGAGGTCGGCGTAGCCGATGATCACGCCGGCGACCCGGGAGCCCGCGACGATCTCGTCGATGCGCTGCACGCCGGCGGGGGTCTCGATGAGGGCCTGTACCGGGACGGTCGATTCACCGAGGATGCGGTCGGCCTCGACGAGATCGTCGGCGCTCTCGACCTTGGGGATCACGATCGAGGCGAGGGCGTCGCCGAGTGCGGCGCACGCGCGCAGGTCGTCCTCGAACCAGGGGGTGCCGCGTCCGTTGATGCGCACGGAGACGGTGCGTGTGGCGCCGTGCTCGCGGACCAGCGGAGCCACGAGCTCGCGGGCGGCGTCCTTCTGGGCGGCGGTGACGGCGTCCTCGAGGTCGAGGACGACCTCGTCGGCGGCGGAGGCGAGGGCCTTACCGGCTTTGCGTTCGTCGGAGCCGGGGGCGACGAGAACGGCGCGCCGGCGGAGGTGTTGCTCGGAAGACACGGGGACCTCGGGGAGTTCGGTCGGCAATGACGGCGCCAAATGTACGGCCATTGTTGGCGGTATGCCACCCCACGGAGAGGTGTGCCCATAGGAAGGTGCAGTCGTTCGTATCGGCTAAAACTCTGCAATCACGACGTCGAATGAGTGTCTTCGCGTTGACAACGCCCGAACTTGGTCCACAAAATGGCCGTACAAAGTTTCCCGGGTCCGTGTGGCCCGTCCCCGACGAAGGGTGCCCCCGTGACCTACCTGAACGACGAAGAGACTTTTCTGGTCAAGACCGTCCGCGACTTCATCGATCGGGAGGTCAAGCCGTCGGTGCAGGAGGTCGAGCACGCCAACGAGTACCCCGAGAAGTGGATCGAGCAGATGAAGCAGATCGGCATCTACGGGCTCGCCGTGCCGGAAGAGTACGGCGGATCGCCGGTGTCGATGCCCTGCTACGTCCAGGTCACCGAGGAACTCGCCCGCGGATGGATGTCGCTGTCGGGTGCGATGGGCGGGCACACCGTCGTCGCCAAGCTGCTGACCCTGTTCGGCACCGAGGAGCAGAAGAGCAAGTACCTGCCCAGGCTGGCCACCGGTGAGATCCGCGCGACGATGGCGCTGACCGAGCCCGGCGGCGGCTCCGACCTGCAGGCGATGACGACGACCGCCAAGCGCGACGGCGACGAGCTGGTCATCAACGGTGCCAAGACGTGGATCACCAACGCGCGTCGCTCGGGGCTGATCGCGCTGCTGTGCAAGACCGATCCCACCGCGCAGCCGCGCCACAAGGGCATCTCGGTGGTGCTCGTCGAGCACGGCCCGGGCCTGACGGTCTCGCGCGACCTGCCCAAGCTGGGTTACAAGGGCGTCGAGTCGTGCGAACTGAGTTTCGACAACTACCGCATCTCCGCCGACGCGATCCTCGGCGGCGAGCCCGGCAAGGGCTTCGCCCACATGATGAAGGGACTCGAGACCGGTCGTCTGCAGGTCGCCTCCCGCGCCCTGGGTGTCGCGACCGCCGCGCTCGAGGATTCGCTCGCCTACGCGCAGCAGCGCGAGAGCTTCGGCCAGCCGATCTGGAAGCACCAGTCCGTCGGCAACTACCTGGCGGAGATGGCCACCAAGCTCACCGCCGCGCGGCAGCTGGCGCGCTACGCGGCGGAGAAGTACGACAGCGGTGAGCGCTGCGACATGGAGGCCGGCATGGCCAAGCTGTACTGCTCGGAGATCGCGATGGAGATCGCCCTGAACGCGGTGCGCATCCACGGCGGTTACGGCTACTCCACCGAGTACGACGTCGAGCGCTACTTCCGCGACGCGCCGCTGATGATCGTCGGCGAGGGCACCAACGAGATCCAGCGCAACGTCATCGCGAGCCAGCTCGTAGCACGCGGCGGACTGTGACGACCGGCCGCTAGGATCGGTCCGTCATGGACTACAAGGTGCGGGAAACGGAACCGGCCTACGCGCAACTCGCGCGCCAGCTCCGGGAGGCCGTCGAGGCGGGGCGGTACAGCGACGGCACGCGGCTGCCCACGGAGGCCGAACTCGCCGAGGAACACGGCGTGAGCCGGCAGACGGTGCGGCGCGCCTTCCAGGATCTCGTCGCCGACGGCATCGTCTACCGCGTTCCCGGCCGCGGCACGTTCGCGAACGAGTCGGGCCGGCGTTACCGGCGTCAGCTCGGCTCGATCGAGGATCTGCTCGCGTTGTCGGCCGACACGGTCATGCAGATCGTCTCGCCGCTGCGACGCGGAGTCGACATCGACGCCGCGAGCCGGCTGCGCCTCGACACCGACGTGCTGTACACGGCGGTCTTCAAGCGTCTGCACGACGGAATCCCGTTCGTGCTCACCACCGTTCACCTTCCGGAATCCGTCGCCGCCCACGTGCTCGACGCGCCGGAACTTCAAGCGGGTGCGTCGAGCCGCAACACGATGATCGGACTGCTCGAACCGCATCTCGACAGCCCGATCGTCGAGGCCGCGCAATCCATCACGGTCGCGCTCGCCACCGAACAGGTGGCGACCGAACTGAATTGCGAAGTGGGACATCCCCTGCTGCGCGTCGACCGGTTGTACTCGAACGACGACGGCGTGCCCACCGAGTTGTCGGTGAGTTACTTTCTGCCCGAGCACTACACCTATCGCGTCACCCTCAGGCGAGCCGGTCTCTGACCGTCGCCGCACATCGACAGGAGCAACAATGCGGGTTTTCAACGGAATCGACGAGGTCGAGAAGGCCGTCGGCGAGCACCTCGGCCACAGCGACTGGCTCGAGATCGACCAGAAGCGGATCGACCTGTTCGCCGAGGCCACCGGCGACCACCAGTGGATCCACGTCGACCCCGAGCGCGCGAAGGACGGCCCGTACGGCAAGACCATCGCCCACGGCTACCTGACCCTGTCGCTGCTGCCGGTGCTCGGCACCCAGATCTTCTCCCTCGAGGGCCTGAAGATGAAGGTCAATTACGGCAGCAACAAGGTTCGCTACCCCGCGCCGGTCCCCGTCGGCTCGCGGATCCGCGCCGGCGCGGAGTTCAAGTCGCTCGAGCGCACGGCGAAGGGCGCGAACCTCGTCGTCGGATACACCATCGAGATCGAGGGCGGAGAGCGTCCGGCACTGGTCGCCGAGACGGTCGTCGTTCTCGTCCCCTGATCGTCAGGAGATCTCGATCCGGAGGATGCGATCGTCGTCGCCGGCCGGGCTGCCGCGACCGTCCCGGTTGGATGTCGTCAGCCACAGTGAGCCGTCCGGTGCGGCGACGACGGTCCGCAACCTTCCGTACTCGCCGACGAAGAAGTCGGTCGCGGTGGCTGCAGTGCCCTGAACGTCAGTGTCCTGGACATCGGTGTCCTGGACGTCGATGCGCCACAATCGTTCTCCACGAAGAGTCGCCATCCACAGGCTGCCCTCGAACCACGCCAGGCCCGACGGCGACGCCTGCGAGACCGGCCAGGTGAGCACCGGGTCGACGAATTCGTCGGACCCGCCGGCGCCTTCGACCACGGGCCAGCCGTAGTTCGCACCGGCCGTCACGAGATTCAGCTCGTCGACGTCGTTCTGTCCGAACTCCGACGCCCACAACCGTCCCCGGTCGTCGAATGCGAGTCCTTGTACGTTGCGGTGACCGAGCGAGTACACCGGCGACGCCGGATCGGGATTGCCGGGCGCGGGTTCGCCGTCGCCCGTGATGCGAAGGATCTTGCCGCCGAGTGAATTCGGGTCCTGGGCAAGTTCGCGTCGGCCCGCCTCGCCGGTCGCGACGTACAGCATCCCGTCGGGACCGAAGATCATCCGCCCGCCGTCGTGGATCCGCCCGGCCGGGATACCGTCGAGGATCACCTCCGGTTCGGCGAGCGTGGTGCCGTCGAAAACGGCTCGGAGTACCCGGTTGTCGCTGCCGGTTGTCACGTACAGGTACACGAAGCGGTCGGTGTCGAAGGTCGGCGACACCGCGATCCCCAGCAGTCCCGATTCGCCCTGCGCGAGGGTCTCGCCGACGCGACCGACCTCGCGGACCTCGCCGTCGGTGATCTCGACGATCCGGCCGGTGTTGCGCTCGGTCACCAGTGCAGAACCACCGGGAAGAAAAGCAACTCCCCACGGAGTGTCGAGACCGGACGCGACGATGCCGGTCACGCGCGGAGTGGCCGTCTCGGACGCCGAGTGCTCGACGATGGTACGGCTCACCCCGGCGGGACCCTCGTCGACGGACGGACTCGACGGGGACGCACATGCCCCGAGGTACACAGCTGTTGCTGCGGCGGCCAAGCCGACGAGAAGTGTCCGCGACATGGGTCGATCCTCTCTTACCGAGGTCCGTTCCGTCGGCGAATTCCCGGCGTTCGGAGTCAGGACGAGAACGCGAGCCGGACCTGGGTCCTGCCGAGCACCCGCCGGTCGTCGACGGATACGGTGATATCGATCCGTGCGATGCGCTCCGCCTCGTCGCGGCGGGCGACCCTCGCAGACACCGACAGGACGGCACCGTGCATCGGGTCGACCACAACGGGTCGCGTGAACCGTGTCTCGTAGGAGACGACCACGGTGGGATCGCCGAGCCGTTCCGTGAGGGTCTGCAGGGCGAGGGCTGCGGTGAGCATTCCCTGGCAGAGCACGCCGGGGAGCCCTTCGCCGGCCGCGACGACCTCGTCGTAGTGGATCGGGTTGAAGTCGCCCGAGGCACCGGCGTAGCGGACCAGATCGTTGCGGGTCACCGTCAGTTCGGTCTTCGCGATGATCGCACCGACCTCGAGTTCGTCGAATCGTAGTGCGGTGCCGAGTGTCATGCGTCGTCTCCTCGGTGAAGCAGTGTCGAAGTGACCACCGCGACCAGATCGTCCGTGTCGTCCCGGATCTCGCAGATCGTGGACAGGATGTGGTTGCCGGCGCGTTCGGTGACCTTCGTGATGGTGAGCGTCGCGGTCAGGTCGTCGCCGGCCACGATCGGGCGCCGGTGCTCGACCTTCTCCGACCCGTGCACCACCCGGTGCAGCTCGAGACCGGTACCCGGCGTCTCCAGAAGTTGTGTCACCGACGGACTCTGGACGACGGTGGTGAAGGTCGTAGGAGCCACGACATCAGGGAAGCCGGCGGCCCGGGCTGCCTCCGGATCGAGGTGGATCGGATGCGTCGATCGGACGGCGCGGGCGAATTCCCGGATCTTCTCCCGGCCGACGAGATAGGACGTCGGCGGAAAGATGCGTCCGGCAAGGTCGGGGTTCAGCGGCATCAACGCAGCGTAGCGGCGCGCGGGGAGGATCGGTGTCGTGTTCGTGACCTACACGCCGAATTCGAGGTGATCGTGTGGGGACCGTCTCGGGATCACGTGTTACACCCTCTTGCCGCGACCTTCCATCGCTCGACTACCGCGTCGCCGGAGACCGTGATCAACTCGTCCGCGAGGTTCACGGCGTTGCACACATGGTTGGGGATCACTCGCACCCTGTCGCCGAGCCGCGGGCGCGTCGACGCCTCCGGCCACTGCACCGTCGCGTGGTGCTCCGACAGCGCGGTGATGCGTGCGTCCGGTTCTCCGAGGATGCGCCCGTACCCCGTGGCCCACGCGGCCCGGTCGGCGCCGAGCACCTTGGAACCGGCATCGAGCACGACCACCTCGTCGCGAGCGGAAACGACGGTCGCCAGGGCGGTCAGCGCGATATCGGATTCGCTCACCGCGCCGAGTTCGAGTTGCTGCGCATCACCGAAGACGTACACGCCGGGACGCAGTTCGGTTGCAACCGTGGGCACGTCGAGAAGTGCCGTGGGGGAGGAGCCCCCACTGATCACGGTCGGCTCGATCCCCACTGCTCGTAGCGATGCCGCTGCTGCCGCCAGTGCGTCGGCTTCCTCCCGTGCTGCGCTGTCCGGCGCGTCGGGTGCGTACGAGTGGCCGGGGAAGGTGAAGACGCCGCGCACGTCGAGGCCCGCCTCGCGTGCCGTCGACGCCACGGTTCCGGCCTGCTCGGGCAACACGCCGGTGCGGTGGTGCCCGCTGTCGATCTCGATGAGCACCCCGATCGCGGTGCCGGCGTGCTCGACGAGTTGCCGGGCTCCGGTCGCGGAATCGATCCCGACCGTCAGGCGCACCCGGTCGGCCAGCGCGCGCAGCCGTGCACCGCGGGCAGCGTCGACCCACAGCGGGTACGCGACGAACAGGTCGTCGAAACCCTCGTCGGCGAAGACTTCGGCTTCGGAGACGGTCGCGACCGTCAGTCCCCGGGCTCCCGCACCGAGCTGGCGTCGTCCGATCTCGGAGCACTTGTGCGTCTTCGCGTGGGGTCGCAGCGACAGGCCTCGTGAGGCGGCGGACTGCGCCATCCGCGCGATGTTGCGGTCGAGGATGTCGCGGTCGACGAGCAGTGCCGGGGTGGTGTCGAGGTCCATGGCCGAACCGTAGACCGTCGGGACCGGGAATTTAGAGAGTGCGCGACCTCTTTCTCGTGTTACCCTCGCGCCATGAGTGGTGTAGATCACAATAATGGGGATTTCGACGTCATCGTCCGAGGTGGTCTCTGGTTCGACGGGACGGGCGCACCCGGCGTCGTCCGCAACCTCGGCATCCGCGACGGAGTCGTCGTCACCGCGACCTCCGACGACCTTCCCACCGGTCCGAACACCGAGGTCGTCGACGCGCACGGCCGCTGGGTGATGCCCGGCTTCGTCGACACCCACACCCACTACGACGCCGAAGTGCTCGTGGGTCCGGGTCTGTCCGAGTCGGTGCGGCACGGCGTCACGACCGTGCTCATGGGCAACTGCTCGATCTCGACGGTCTTCGTGCCGCCGGTCGACGCTGCCGACCTGTTCAGTCGCGTCGAAGCACTCCCGCGCGAGCACGTCCTCTCGGCCCTCGAGAAGTCCAAGACCTGGAACACGCCCCGCGAATACATCGAGGCGCTGAACAAGCTTCCGCTCGGCCCGAACGTGACGGCCTTCGTGGGACATTCGGACCTCCGCGCGTCGGTGATGGGGCTCGGGCGCTCCACCGAGTCGGCGAACCGCCCGACCCGGGCCGAACTCGCCGAGATCGACGCGCGCGTCGAGGACGCCCTCGACGCGGGCTTCCTCGGCGTGTCGACGATGACGAACCCGTGGGACAAGATGGACGGCGACCGCTATCGCTCGCGCACCCTGCCGTCCACCCACGCGTCGTGGTCGGAATTCCGCCGCCTGCACAAGATCTTGCGCCGGCGCGGTCGTACCCTGCAGGCAGTGCCGAACCTCAACACCAAGTACGACGTCGCGTTCTTCGCCCTCGCCAGCACGGGCATCGGGCGCAAGCCGATGAAGGCGTCGGTGCTCGCAGCGGCCGACACGAAGGCCGAACGGTGGGTCAACCGCATCTTCGGTCCGATCGCATTTGCGGCCAACCGGATCGGCAAGGGTGCCTTCCGCTGGCAACATCTGCCCACGACCTTCGAGGTGTACTCCGACGGCATCGACCTCGTCGTCTTCGAGGAGTTCGGATCGGGCCGTGCCGCACTGCATCTGCAGGACGAACTCGTCCGCAACGACCTGTTGCGCGATGAGGCCTACCGCCGCTGGTTCCGGCAGGACTTCGAGAAGAAGTTCTCGCCGCGCGTGTGGCACCGCGACTTCGACGACACTCGGATCGTCGAATGCCCCGACGCCTCGCTCGTCGGCCGGTCGATCGGTGACGTCGCGCGCGAGAGGAAGCTGCATCCTGTCGACACCTTCCTCGACCTCGTCGTCGAGTACGGCCGGAAGTTCCGGTGGCACACCGTGATCGCCAACGACCGAAGCAAGGTCGCCGACCGGCTCATCCGCACGCCCGGCGTCACCGTCGGGTTCTCGGATGCCGGCGCCCACCTGCGGAACATGGCCTTCTACAACTTCGCGATCTGCCTGCTCCGCCGCGTCCACGACGCCGAGAAGGCGGGCAGGCCGTTCCTCACGCTGCCCGAAGCCGTCCACAAGCTCACCGGCGAACTCGGCGACTTCTACGGAATCGATGCCGGCCACCTGCGGGTGGGTGACCGCGCCGACTTCGTCGTCGTCGATCCTGCCGGGCTGAACGCCGACGTCGATGCCTATCACGAGTCGCCGCTCGAGGAGTTCGGCGGAATCCGCCGCATGGTCAACCGCAACGACCGCGCGGTGACGGCGACGGCGGTCGCCGGCCGGGTGGTCTTCCGCGACGGCGAGTTCGTGTCCGGTTACGGACGCACCGTCGGCACCGGCCGGTTCCTGCGCGCCGGGGTGGAGGAGCGCGGACCCGCGCCGATGCGCGTCCCGGCGGGTGAGCCCGTCGCGTGAGTGCACCCGCAGTACGTCGTACCCAGCAGGAGCGCAGGGAGGAGACGATCGGTCGCATCCTCGACGCGACCATCACTGCCCTCGCCGAGCTCGGCTACACCGCGACCACGATCGGTGAGGTGTGCCGGCGCTCGGGGGTGTCGTCGGGTGGGGTGTTCCGGCACTTCCCCACGCGACTCGACCTGATGATCGCGGCGGCCGACGCCGTCCGGGAACGCCAGTTCGCGAATTTCGAAGCGGGTCTCGCGGCGCTCGGTGACGAGCACGCGGACATCTCCGAGTCGCTGCGGGTGTGCCTCGAGCTGCTGCGCACCGCCTGCCGGGCCCCGATGAACGCAGCCTGGTACGAACTGCTCGGCGCGGCGCGCACCGACCCGGCGTTGCGGGAGCATCTGACGCCGATGGCCGAGCGCTACCACGCCCAGATCGTCGATTTCGGCAGGTCGCTGCCTGTCGCGGCACGGTTCCCGGCCGACGTCTTCGACACCCTCCTGCTGTCGCTCGTGCACATGTTCGATGGCGAAGCGCTGGCGTCGACGGTGCATCCGCAGCCGGAATTCGAGGTGCGACGGATCGAACTGATGGCCCGGATGTTGGCGCTCGTCACATCTGACATAAGTTCGAATAATGAGCAATAACGGATCTGCTCCTCAGTGGTTCGTCGACGCCCTGGCCACACCCGTCGAGACCGGGAAGGTCGAGGCAGCCGGTGCGACCATCGCCTACCGGGCGTGGGGCGAATCCGGTCTGCCGGGCATCGTGCTGGTCCACGGCGGCATGGCCCATTCGGGGTGGTGGGACCACATCGGCCCGCAGCTCGCCGCCGGACGTCGCGTCGTCGCGCTCGACCTGAGCGGTCACGGCGACAGCGACCACCGCGAGCACTACACCCTGGAAGCGTGGTCCGCGGAGGTCGTCGCTGCGGCCCGCGCCGGCGGCATCAGCGGTCCACCGGTCCTCATCGGTCACAGCATGGGCGGGATCGTCTCGTTCGCCGCCTCGCATCTCCACGGCGACGAACTCGCCGGTGTGGTGATCATCGATTCGCCGATCCGCGACATGACGCCCGAGGAACTCGAGATGCGCGCGAAAGCCGTCGCGAACGCCGGACCGCCGAAGGTGTACGCCGCGGCGGAGGACGCCGTCGCCCGATTCCGCCTCGTGCCGCCGCAGGACGACGCCGAACCCTACGTGCTCGAGCACATCGCCCGCGGATCGCTGAAGCAGGTCGACGGCGGCTGGTCGTGGAAATTCGACAATCTCCGCATGGGACGTGAGGGGCGCCGTAGCCTCGAGGCGATGAGTCCGGGATGCGCCGTCGCCTACTTCCGCTGCGAACGCGGCATCATCGACGACGCGCTCTACGGGCGGATGGTCGACAATCTGGGTCCTGATGCGTTGTTGATCGATCTCCCGGCCTCGGGCCACCATCCGATGATCGATCAGCCGCTGGCCGTCGTCGCCGCAGCCCGGACGCTGCTGGCAGCCTGGGGGAGATGACCGCATGAATCCGCTCCGACCGGTCGCCGTCCGTATCGGAGCGTTGCCGTGGTTGCCGCGGTATTCACAGCCGATCATCGCGGTGGACAAGACCATCCAACGGGTCACGCGCGGCAAGGTCACGCTGCTCGCGATCGCGGGACTGCCCTCGCTCGTGCTCACCGTGAAGGGCCGCAAGACCGGGGTGCCGCGGTCCACACCGCTGCTGTGTGTGCCGCACGACGGGGGATGGCTCGTGGTGGGGTCGAACTGGGGACACCCGAAAGCCCCGTCCTGGGCGATCAACCTGCGCGCGGCCGACCGGGCGCAGGTGCTGTACGACGGGCACGAGTACGCGGTGTCGGTGCGGATCGCGGAGGGCGACGAACGCGAGCGGCTGTGGCAGGTGCTGCTGCAGACGTGGCCGAACTACGCGCTGTACGCGAAGCGCACCGACCGGGTGCTCCCCGTCTTCGTACTGACGCCGCTCGAGTCCTGATCGCAGGTCAGAGCGGGCGGTCGGCTTCCTCGACGCTCACCGGTCTGCGCCGTTCGCGCAGCAGGTGCCGCGCCGCCCAGTCGAGCCAGAACCCGAGGAAACCGATCACGACGATCACGGCCATGACCTGGTCGTAGGCGAGCTGGTCGCGGGCGTTGAGGATCTGGTAGCCGAGACCGGACCGCACGCCGAGCATCTCGGCGGGGACGAGCACGACCCACGCGATACCGAGACCGACCCGCAGACCGGTCTGTACCTGCGCGCGGATGGCCGGCAGGACGACGGTGGTGAGCAGTTCGAGTCGCGTCGCACCGAACGAGCGGGCCACCATCAGATAGCCCTGGTCGATGCCGTGCACACCGGCCGCCGTGTTGATGACGATCGGCCAGATCGCGGCGGCGGCGATGAGGAAGAAGACCGGCTGGTGGCCGATGCCGAACAGCGCCACGGCGATCGGCGCCCACGACAGCGGCGAGATCATCCGCAGGAACTGCATGATGGGCATCGTCGCGCGCTCGACCAACGGGTTGAGTCCGATCAGCAACCCGAGCGGGATGCCGAGCGTCGCGGCGATCAGCAGACCCACCAGCAACCGCCACAGGCTCGCGAGGGTGTCGGGCAGCAGGACGCCGCGTGCGAACAGGTCGATGATCGCCGGGAAGACGTACTGCGGGGCGAAGTCCCGCACGAGCGAATCCGGCGCGACGAGCACTGTCGTCACCAGCCACCACAAGGCGATCGCGATGACGATGGCGACGGCCTGGGGGACGAGGGGCAGCTGCCGGACGGTGCGGGCCGTCTCCGGCGCCGTGCTGGTCGGGGCGCTCACGAAGGATCGACCTCCTCTGTGCGGGTGAGATCGGCGGGAAGGCCGAAGGCATCGGTGCCGTCGACGCGGGTGAGGGACGTGCGGACGAACCGGTCGTCGACGAGGTCGTCGTGCACCGTCGCAGGGTCGAGGCGCGAGAGGAACCGCGTGTCGCCGTCGACGACGGTGTCGTGCATCGCCTCGATCAGTGCCGCGGTGAAGGTCGGGAAGGGGAACGGCTGGTATCCGATGCGTTGCGGCTGCCACTGCGGGTGCACCGTGCCGGCCTCTCGGTCGGGATAGGTGAGGGCCTTCGTGATCGCGGGCAACGGTTGCGGAAGGTATCCGGCGGACAACATCGCGGCCGCGGCCTGACGGTCGGCGCCGATCTGCAACTGGGCGGAGACCACCGAGTCGGTGAGGGACTGTACGGCGACGGGGTCGCGTTCGATCAGGTCCTCGTGCACGAGCAGGGCGCAGCACGCGTGGTCGCGCCAGATGTCGCCGAGGAAGCGGTGGATCCGCCCCACCCCGCGGACCTCCGCGGCGGCGTTGAACGGATCGGCGACGGTGAACGCGGCGATCGAGCCGTTCGCCAGGGCCGGGATCATGTCGGACGGTCCCATGACGACAAGGCCCACGGTACGGGCGGACTTCGACGGCGCCTCCCGCACGACCGGTGTCAGTCCGTGCGCCCGCAACAGCTGTTGCAGAGCGATGTTGTGGATCGACCACCAGAACGGGATCGCCACCGTCCGACCTGCGAGATCGCTCAGGTCGGTGATGTGCGGGGCGACCGTCAGCGCCGAGCCGTTGGTGTGGTTCCAGCCGAGGATCCGCACGGAACTACCCAGGCTGTACCGCAACTGGACCGCCATGGGCATGAGCAGATGCACGACGTCGACGCGCCGGCTGATGAAGGCCTCGGCGAGCGACGCCCAACTGCGGAAGAGCACCGGCTTCGCGGAATCGACGACGCCGGAGGGATACAGGCTCGACCCGTGCGCGACGAGCAGCGGCGCGGCGTCGGTGATCGGCAGGTAGCCGATGCGCAGTTGCCCCGTGCGATTGGCGCGGTCGGTGGTCGCGGTGCGCGCGAGGTCGATCGTGCCGGCGATACCCCCGGCTGCCGCGAGGCCGAGCGCACCGCGCATGAGGGTGCGACGGCTGAACAGGCCCGGATCGGTCATGTCGCGGACAGCGACGAATCGCGGTAGTGCGCCAGGATGGCCGGACGCAGCGCGTCGCGGTCGAGCGCAGACATGCCGCCGAGCGTCCATTCCTGCTGCACCACACCCGAACTTCCGAACAGGGCGATGCGGTCGGCGAGTTCGAGCGCCTCGTCGATGTCGTGGGTGACGAGGACCGTCGTGAAACCGAGATCGCGCGCGAGTTCGCCGAGCCACGACCGCAGATCGGATCGGGTGGCCGGGTCGAGGGCGCTGAACGGTTCGTCGAGCAGCAGCAGTCGCGGACGCACCGCGACGGCGCGGATGACGGCGATGCGCTGGGCCTGACCACCGGACAGCTGGTCGGGGTAGTAGCCGGCGAGCGCGGAGAGGCCGAAACGCTCGAGGAGCGAATCGGCGTAGGCGGTGTCGAACCGTTCGCGGTGCGCGGCGAACCGTCCACCGAAGGCGATGTTCTCGCGCACGGTGAGCCACGGCATCAGGAAGGGCTGCTGGAAGACCATCCCGGTGTGCGGACGGTTGTCGCCCTCGGTGTCGGGCCACTCGACGGAACCGCGATCGAGGTGATCGAGACCCGCGACGATCCGCAGCAGCGTCGACTTGCCGCTACCGCTGCTGCCGAGCACGACGAGGAACTCGCCGGTCGCGATATCCAGATCCACCCCCTGGAGGACCGGGCTACGGCGACCGGCGAAACTCTTGTATCCGTTCGCTATTCGTACTGCGACAGTTCCCACCGAAGCTGTCCTTCCGACGGCGATTGAATGGGCAGGAAGGCCGCCTCACGGAATCGGCGGTTGGTGGCGCTGGCCGTCGCGTATCCGGCACCGCCGCGCAGTGTCGCCTCGAGGCGGGTCGCGGCGACGGCGACGACCGAACCGTCGAGGCGCAGACGGATGAACTCCGCAGGAGCGATCGAGGTGGGATCGGTGGCGAAGCGGTACAGCCGTTCGCGCAGCGACTCGTACTGCGCCGAAAGCTCTTCGTACTCACCGGTGAACTGCTCGCCCAGTCCGTGCAGACGGCCGGCGGCCTCGGTGAGCGATGCGCGTGCGATGCCGACGCAGAACGAGGTCTGCAGCATCATGAAGGTGGGCCGGATCGAACCGCAGAAGTTCGCGAGATCCTCGGTGAGGATGTGCGACTGCGGAATCCGCACCCCGTCGAACTTCAGTGAGGTCGACGACGTGGCGCCGAGCGCGAGCAGTTCGGGTGAATCCGCGATGGTGATGCCCTCGGCATCGGCGCGGACGACGGCGACGAGGCGATCACCGTCGGCGGTGCGGGCCGGGAAGACGATCACCGAGTCGGGAAAGACGTTGGACGCCCAGTGGATCGGACCGGTGACGGTGATGCCGTCGTCGGTCCGATCGGCAACGAGGGGGAGTTCGCCGAGACCGGCGAGATGCTTGAGGGCCGCGGCCATGGCGGTGACGCCGATCGTGCGGCCGGACGCGAGGTCGTCCCGGTAACGATCGCGCAGGAACTGCGGTGCGCGATCGATGTATTCGAGCGCCATGCGCTGCGCCCACAGCGAGAAGCCGACGGTGAGCGATTCGGCGGCGACCTCGTCGATGACCGCGACCATCTCGGAGAGACACTCCCCGCTCAGCCCCTTGCGGAGCAGGCCGAGCTCGCCCGTGCGGGCGATGTCGGTGCGGATATCGGTTTCTCCGCGATCGAGAGCAGCTGCGCGATCGCGTACGAATTCTGCGATCGCCACGCGCTGTTCCTCGCTCGTCCGGTCAATGGCCGCGGTCATCGGATGCTTATCCTTCGAGGGAGTGGAGACGGTCGATGGGCGTGCTGACGACCTCGCGGGCGCGCACGACGGCTGCCTCGTCGGGGGCGTTGTAGAAGCACAGGCACTTGTCCATGTCCTCGCGGACATAGGTGCGCAGGAAGCTCACCTCGGGGACGTCGGCGTACTTCGGCGAATTCGCCTTCTTGCGCGCGAGGTAGGTTTCCATGTCGATCGTGTCGGGGATGTCCCACTCGACGAGGTAACCGGCCTCGGGGCGGGTGGCCTTGATCTGGTCGAGCTCGGCGCCGACGAGACGGACCTCGTTCGGGCCGACGATCTCGGCGACATCGAGGGAGGCCGATTCGAGCTGGGCGGGACGGCAGGCGTCGAACTCGGCGATCGCGAAGACGCGCGTGCCACCGGTGGTGACCTGCGATTCGATCAGTTCGCCGCCGGCGGCGACGACAGCATCGTCGAAGGCCTTGATGGCAGCTTCGGCCTGGCCCTCGGTGGGGACGAGTTCGTAGAGATACAGCGACATGGGGTCACCTTCCGGGAAAGCGGGTTGGAACTGTGACCGGTCCGGGCGCGACGGGGCGCCGTTTCGTCTTCGGACGGGGCGACTACGGCATGCGGCGCACGCAGACGAGGCCGGTCAGAGAGAGGAGCGACAACACGCAGCAGTCGACACCCGCACGAGATCCACGTGCAGGCGGCGAGTCAGAAGGCTGTGTGTCACGTGCTCCACCGTACTGTGAATAGAACGGTCTGTCTATCGCGCCCTGTCCGTTACTCTGGGCACGTGCGTACGTTCGTCGAGAGTGAATCAACCGGCACTCCGAAGGGCACGGCCGGTCCGAAGGGGAAAGCCGAGCGATCGCCGTCCAAGCCCTCACCTGCCACACGTCTGCTCGACACCGCGAGCACGCTCTTCGCCGAGCACGGTATCCGTGCAGTGGGCATCGACCGCATCCTCGCCGAGGCCGGCGTCGCCCGCGCGAGCCTCTACTCGTCGTACGGGTCGAAGGATGCACTGGTGCTCGCCTATCTGGAGGACCTCGACCAGCGCGACCGGCAGCGGTGGCACGCCGCGGTCGAACCGCTCGACGATCCGATCGCGAAGATCCTCACCTTCTTCGATCTCGCGATGCAGTCGGCGCCGAAGAAGAACTTCCGCGGATGCCAGTACGCCAATGCTGCGACCGAGTTCCCTCAGGAACCTCTCGAACCGGTACTCGCGCACCGGGAATGGCTGAAGACGACGCTCGTCGAACTGCTCGACCTCGCCGGGGTGTCCGAACCCGAGGCCGTGGCCCGGCGCGTGCAGCTGATCTACGACGGTGCCCTGTCCGGCAGCAAGTTCGAGCACTCGGTGGAGCCGATCCGGTTCGGTAGGGACATGGCCCGGGACGTGATCGGGTCGCACCTGTAGTCCGGCGCGGTCGTCGAAAACGACTTCGACAGCGTTTCCGGCGGTCACGGACGGCCGGGCGGAAAATATCCCCGTCGTCGAGTGACAGGAAACTCCGGTGCGCGTGTGCGCGGCCGGTGCACAATTGGGTCACCGCGACGTGCTCGACCGGACGACAGGAATTCGCGTCATGACCGGACGCTCCCACATGCGCCTGACCCCTTCCACGTCCGGGATCCAGTACGCCGGATGGACTCCGGGACCGCCTGCGATGCACGGTCTCGGGCAACGCATGCTTCCGGACCGGCAGATCCCCGTCGACGACGGTGTGACCCTGCACGCCGACGTCTACCTGCCGGAGCGGGAGGGTCGATATCCGGCCGTGGTCTCGTTCGCCGCGTACTCCACGGAGTACCACACCGCCGGAATCCCGACCGGATCGAACGAGATCGGATCCCCACCGGTATTCACCGACCGCGGTTACGCGCCCGTCGTCGTGGAACGTCGCGGTATGGGCCGTTCCACCGGTGAACAGGTCACCTTCTTCGACCCACAGGACATCGACGACCATGCGAAGGTCATCGAGTGGGCAGCCGAACATCCTTGGTGCAACGGTGAAGTCGTGTTGTTCGGAACGTCCTACTACGGGATGACACAGCCCGCCGTCGCGATCCGCCGGCCCCCGGCCCTGAAGGCCTTCTTCGCCAACGAGATCTGCACCGACCTCTACCGTCACCTGCTCTATTTCGGTGGGGTGCCGGGGCTGTACTTCATGAACATCTGGATGGGTGCGAACTTCACCGAGAACAACTACGACACCCGGATGTCGCCCGACACCCGAGCCCTGATCAGTCATCTCACCAACGGACCGCTGCACGGGGTGGTCGAGAAGGTGGTGCACGAACAGGTCGACCGGATGTTCCGCAAGTTCATGTCGGCGACACCGGTCGAGAAGGTCCGGGAGATCTACGCCGGTTGGATGTTCGATGCCAAGACCCGCGATCACGATTCCGTCCCGGACAGTCCGGCGGGTCGACTCGGGGAGATCGAGGTGCCGTTCGTCGTCGTGCAGAACCTGAGTTACTTCAACCTGCACCAGTTCGGAAGCTACGACCTGTTCGAGAACGCCTCCACACCCGAGGACAGCAAGTGGTTGATCCTCGCTCCTCCCGCCTACGATCTGCCCGTCTATTCGTGGCAGGAGGAAGCGCTCGCCTTCTTCGACCACGTCCTGCGCGGCACCGACAACGGCTACGACGGGCAGGCACCGGTGCGGTACTGGATCGAAGGCGCCGACCGGTTCGGCGCCGCCGACGCCTTTCCACCGCGCGAAGCAGCGCCGTTGCGGCTCCACCTCGGCTCGGGTGGTGAGGATTCCGCCATCCACCGACTCTCCCGCGATGTGACGGAGGCCGGATCGAACACGTGGGTGGCGGTGCCCATCGGTGTGCCCGTGCTCGGTGGCCTCGACGACGTTGCCGTCCAGACGCTGACCTTCGAGCTGACGATCGAGACCGAGATGCAGCTCACCGGAGCGATCACCGCCCATCTGTCGTTCGGCTGCAACGAGATCGACTCCTATGTCGTCGCCCGGTTGTCCCGGGTGGACGGTGCCGGCCGTCGTCACCAGCTGTCGATGGGGGCGATCCGGCCCGCGGCGAGAACGATCGAGGCCGAACACTGTACCGGCGCCGAAGTCGCCATCGATTCCGGAATCCGCACGCCCCTGATACCGAACGAACCCGTCGACCTGCACTTCTCCCTCACCCCGGCGCCGACCCGCCTGCTCCCGGGCGACACCCTCCGCTTCGATATCGGCAGCCGCACAGATCTTCTGCGTTCCAGCCCCTCCGAGGGGTGGGTACATTTCGATCTTCCTGTCCCGCCCTATCTCAGCCGGAACACCGTGCATTTCGGTGGGGCGAGCTGGATCGAGGTCGACCGGATCTGACTCACGGAACGGGTGTCGGCGTCAGTTCGTTGCCCGGCCCGACCGCATCGCAATCGCTTCCGGCCGCGAGGCCGGCGAAACGTTCCGTCAGGAACTGCGCCGCCTGGGCCTGGAACGGGAAGAAGGCGTCGGCGTGGTTCCGTCCGGCGTACTCGTCGTAGGACACGGCCACACCGCGATCGCAGTATTCGCGGGCGAGCCCCTCCACATCGTCGGCGATCATGACCGAATCCCCGGTGCCGTCGACATTGCCGACGGCGAGCAGGACAGGAACGGCAGGTGTGCCTGCACTTCCCATGATGTTGTCGTCGATCGCGGCGACCACCTCGGGAACGTCGAGCAGTGACGTGTAGGGCGCACGGACCATCTCCGCGTCGGTCAGACCGGGGTAGTCGGAGGCGAAGTTACCGATGCAGTTCGACTCGACCTGCCCGACGACCTGCCGGCCGCGATCGGACAGGAAGGTGTCGGGATCGAAGCCGTAGGCGCGCTGATACGCGACGATCAGTGCCGGGATCACACCGGCCCAGTGGGCGCTGCCGCTGACATAGGGGAGGTTGTGGGCGAGGTCGACCGGCAGGCCACCGGCCGCCGCGCCGACGAGGTTCAACTCCGGTGCGTATCGGGGCGCGAGCTCGGCACCCCACTGCGTCGGCACCGATCCGCCGGAATACCCGATCATCCCCACCGGCGTGGACGCCGGGAGCGACAGTACGGCCTCGGCGGCCCGGATCCCGTCCAGCGCAGCATGGGCGGATTGCCGTCCCACAGTCCAGGCGAGGTCCTCTCCCTCGTAGTCGGGCACCACCACGCTGTACCCGGCGGCGAGGTAGCCGGTGATCACGCCCTGTTCGAGGAGTGCGGCGCGGCTCGATCCGTGTCCGGTGAGCGTGTACGAGGGGTCGCATTCGGTACCGAGACCGTCGTAGGCGGTGTGGAAGGACAACAGTTTCGCCGGACCGGGCAGCAGGGGACGGATCACCGTGGCGACCGTGACGGTGGGTGCGCCCTGCTGGTCGGTGGTCCGGTACAGCACCTGCGTGGTGGTGATCGGTGTCGGAAGATCCGGCGCTGCGTACGGCATCTCCCGCGTCCGCAGCACCGTACCCGGAGCGACATCGTCGAGTGCTCCGTCGAAGGTGTAGAACGGGTCCGCCGACGGCAGCGGGATCTGTTGTACCGGTTGTGCAGCGGTGGTGCCCGTTGCAGCGACGGCACCGGCGAGCACGAGCGCTGCGACCATCACGAGACGACGGGGGAGACGGACGGTGGTGCGACGTGCCATGACGTGGGTCCCTCGTTCGGTCGACCGATCGGCGGATGAGCGGGCTGCCGCTCGTGGGACGCGACACCTAGCCGGCAGGCGTACTCCGCGGTGCCTTCGGGGCGGAGGTGGACGTGCTCGCCGGCCGCGGCACGAGAGCGCGGAAACACACGCTGGCCAGGACGAAGGTGCCGAGCGTCCCCAGCACCGCGGCCACACCCGTGGAACCGGGGCGGTCGTCGATCGTGTAGTCGGCCAGCGCGCTGTCGGCGAGTCGGTGTTCCTCGACGTCCCGGGCCATGCAGTCGCCCGTGAGATCCTCGGCGAACGAGTCGATCTCACAGCCCCGCGTGGTGGCCACCTCGAGAGCGCCGGGGGTGTCGACGGCGAGCGGCGCGACGATCCCCGCGACCACGAGCGAGGTGAACGCCAAACCGATGAACAGCGTCCCGCGAGCGCGCGGACGCGGAGGCGGGGGCGGAGACGTGGTCGCGTCGAGAGGATTGACCGGCAGTCGCGTGAGTTGGACGGACTCCGGCGAGACCCGCGCGACGGCGAGCACGACGGCGGCCGTCACCACACCCTCGACCAGCCCGACGGGAATGTGCGTCGCGTAGAGGAATCCGATGTTCGACACCGGCACCGCAAAGGTGCCGCCGAGGGCGTACTCGACGACGAAACCCGTCACGGCGGCGAGGACCGAGACGAATCCGGCGACGAACGAGACCAGGCCGAGCATGACGAACCGCCGCACACCGTGGTGTTCGCACAGTGCGCGCAGTGCCGTCGCGGTGAGGAAACCGGCGGCGATGGCGACGAGCACCATATTGGTGACGTTGGCACCCAGCGCCGACAGGCCGCCGTCGGCGAAGACGAAGGCCTGCACCACGAGGACGATCGTCAATGCGACCGCACCCACGAACGGGCCGAGCAGGATCGCCGCGAGCGCGCCGCCCACGACATGGCCGCTGACATCAGGCAGCACCGGAACGTCGACCACCTGCAGGGCGAACAACAGGGCGCAGACCGCCGCCGCCGTGGGCACCGACCTCTTGTTCAGGTCGCTGCGTGCGTACCAGGCGGCGATGCTGACCCCGATCACGGCGATGACGAAGAACCACGCGGATGCGCGGTCGGCGATCAGGCCGTCGCCCATGTGCAGGGCGAGGACGTCCGTGCCGGCAAACCCACTCGAATCGACCATCTCCGATGTCCCTCTCGCCGACGGAGTGCTCTGCGGCGAAGGCTAGTACCGGCACGCTGTACGTGGAGCGTTTTCGGATGCCCAGTGGGACGAAAGGCCGGGACGGAATCGACACCTGTTCTATGTTCGGTGCATGTACGAGTGGTCCGACACAGACCTCATGTTCCGCGACGCACTTCGCGGATTCATCGAGAAGGAAATCCGTCCGCACGTCGACAGTCTCGAGTCGGGAGAATTGCCGCCGTACGACATCATCCGGAAGTTGTACGCGACTTTCGGCATCGACGAGATGGCCCGCGAGTCGCTCGAACGTGCCCTCGCGAAAGAGGAACGCGGAGAGAAGCCTTCGGGGTCGTCCGGGGGTACCGGCGGTTCTCCGGGGATGGCGGCGTTGCTCAACATCGAGATCGCCGGGGTGAGTCTCGGACTCATCGCCTCGCTGGGCGTCAGCCTGGGCCTGACGGCGGGCACGATCCGCAGCCGCGGCACTCTCGCGCAGAAGAAGCGGTGGCTGCCCGAGCTGGTGACCTTCGAGAAGGTCGGTGCGTGGGCGATCACCGAGCCCGATTCGGGTTCCGATGCGTTCGGCGGGATGAAGACGACGGTGCGCCGCGACGGGGAGGACTACATCCTCAACGGCCAGAAGACCTTCATCACCAACGGTCCGTACGCCGACGTGATCATCGTGTACGCGAAGCTCGACGAAGGCGATCCCTCGGTGGATCGCCGCGACCGCAAGGTGCTCGCATTCGTGCTGGACAAGGGCATGGAGGGGCTCACCCAGAGCCCGCCCTTCAAGAAGATGGGCATGAACTCCTCGCCGACGGGTGAGTTGTTCTTCGACAATGTGCGCCTGACCCGCGACCGGCTGCTGGGGGAGACCGAGGAGGGCGGTCGCAGCGACGGCAAGGACAGCGCGCGCGAGTCCTTCGCCACCGAACGTATCGGCATCGCCTATCTGGCTCTGGGCATCATCGAGCAGTGCCTGAAGCTGTGCACCGAGTACGCGAAGTCGCGGAAGCTCTGGGGCAAGGAGATCGCGCAGTTCCAGTTGATCCAGCTCAAGCTCGCCGAGATGGAGATCGCGCGGGTGAACGTCCGCAACATGGTCTTCAGCGCGATCGAGCGCGCGCAGGCAGGGAAACCGGTGAGCCTGTCGGAGGCATCGGCGATGAAGTTGTACTCGTCGCGGGCGGCGACGGAGGTGGCGATGGAGGCCGTGCAGCTGTTCGGGGGAAACGGATACATGGCCGAATATCGCGTCGAACAACTCGCGCGCGATGCGAAATCGCTGATGATCTACGCCGGTAGTAACGAAATTCAAGTAACACATATCGCGAAGGGATTGCTCGCCCAGTAAGCCCTGCATACGGCCGCTCAATATTCGCAAATAGGACAATTTCCGGAGGGGGGATGACAATTCCCCTGCTGTGTCGACTATTGTTCGCCATGAGAAAAGTTATGCCGGTCACCGACGAGGGGAGTGACCGGTCCGGAGGGGAATCCGAGCGGAAATCGGGGGAGCGATGTACGCGGAACGAAAGGACGGCGACAAGCCGTCGGTCACGACGGACGGCAGGAGCGCTCGCGCAGAGCGCACCCGGCAGGCCGTCATAGAAGCTCATATCGCGCTCATCAGGGCGGGAGAGCTCAAACCCACAGGGGCGCAGATCGCCTCGCGGGCGGGGGTGTCCCTGCGATCGTTGTGGGGACACTTCGGCGATCTCGAGACGCTGTTCGCCGCCACCGGTGCCGAACTGATGCGGCGCCAGGACGACGCCTACGAGCCGATCGATCCGTCGCTGCCGCTCGACGAACGGATCGACGCCTATTGCCGGCAGCGGGCGGAACTGCTCGAATACATCGCGCCGTTCGCGCGGTCGTCCGAGATCCGCGCGCCGTTCTCGCGCGAATTGCAGCGCAACCGCCTGCGCTATCTCGACCGGGCACGATACGAGATCAGGGCGTTGTTCTCCGACCAGTTCGAGGGCGTCGACGACACCGTCCGCACCCACATCGAGAACCTGCTGGGAGTGTCGACGACCTGGCCCACCTGGGTATCGCTGCGGGACGTACTGCGCCTGTCGGTGCCCGAGGCCGTCGAGGTCATGAAGCGGTCGGTGTCGGCGCTGCTCGCGGAGGCATCCGGAGCAGGCCGGCAGCAGGCGGTGGCCCGTGCTGCGCAGGAGAAGGCCGTGGTCGCACCGCACCGGAGGGCGCAGCAGTCCCGGGCGGTGCCGGCGATGACACCGCGGGAACAGGTCGTCGTCCCGGCCTGAGCGCCCGAACCGAGTATCAGCGCGTGTCGGTCGGTTTCCGGCCGGCGCGTGCCGAGAGGAAGGTCTCGACCGCAGGCAGTGCGGCCGAGACCGTCTCGGCATGGTCCACCCCGCGCAGGATCGCGAGTCGCGCACCGGGGACGGTGCGCGACAACGCGCGGGTGTCCTCCACGCGCAGGCGATCGTCCGATCCGACGACGGCGAGCACGGGCACGTCGATGCCGGCGAGCATCTCGTCGTCGATCCCCGGTTCCCGATCCGACCGGCGGAAATAGGCGGCGAGAGCCTGCGCGTCGTTCTTCAGGAAGGCCGAGCGCGTCGCGGGATCGACCGGTGTGCGACGCCTTTCCTCCCAGGCACGGATGAAACCGTCCATGCCCTCGCGCTCGAGCACGTCGACGGTGCCGGGGAAGAACATCGCGTCCATCGATCCCTGCTGGGGGCGTGCGCTCCCGCCGAGCAGGGTCAGGCTCGCCAACCGCTCCGGGGCGGCGACGGCGAGCGCGAGACCCGCACGGGCGCCGAACGAATAGCCGACGTAGTGCACCCGGTCGGCTCCCGCCGCGTCCAGTACGGCGAGCAGGTCCCCGACGATCGCGTCCATCGCATACGCGTCCTCGTCGTGCGGGGTGTCGCTGCGGCCGTGGCCACGCAGATCGGGCATGACCAGCCGGAAATCCCCGCCGAGCGCCTTCACGTAGCCGAAGGCCCGCCACACCGCCGACGACAGGGCACTGCCGTGGACCAGCAGCACGACCGGTGCCCCCTCGGGGCCTGCCGTGGTGAACCGGATCCGGGTGCCGTCGGCGGGATTCGTCGCGTGGCTCATCCCAGCAGTATCTCCGAACGGCTCATCTTTCGAGTTCGACCGACCGATCCACCATCACCTCCTCGAGGAATCGTTCGTCGTGCGAGACCACCACGAGCGCACCGCTGTAGGCGCGCAGGGCCTGGATCAGGTGTGCGAGGCCTGCCAGGTCGAGGTTGTTGGTGGGCTCGTCCAGCAGCAGCAACTGCGGAGCGGGATCGGCCGCGAGCACGATCGCGAGCGCGGCCCGCAGTCGTTCCCCACCCGACAGCGCTCCCACGGCGACCTCGGCGTGACGGCCGCGGAACAGGAAGCGCGCCAGACGCGCCCGCACCTGCTGCGGAGTCAGGTGCGGCGCCCGATCCTCGGCGTTCTCCGCGACCGAACGGTCGTCGTCGAAGATGTCGAGCCGCTGCGGGAGCAATGCGAAGGGAACGTGGGGTTCCGCCTCGACGATGCGGTGCAGCAGGGTCGTCTTCCCCGATCCGTTGGGCCCGCGCAGCGCGATCCGCTCCGGCCCGACGATCTCGAGCGGTGCGTCCGCCACACGCCGGCCGGGCGGAACCGCGGTCCCGGGCAGGTCGATGCGGATCTCCGGATCGTCGCGCACCGCGTCCTTCGCGCGGTCCAGGTTCTCCCGTGCAGTGGTCAGATCCTCCTCGTGTTCGCGGCGGAAACGCCCGGCGGATTCCTGCGCCTGCCGTTTGCGCGCGCCCATGACGATCTTGGGTTCGCGCTTCTGCTCGTACATCTTCTGCCCGTAGCGTTGCCGCCGGGCGATCGTGACGTGTGCCGCCGCCAGTTCGCGTGCCTGGCGTCGCACGTCGTTGCGGGCGTCCCGCACCGCTGCCCGCGCCGCCTCCTGTTCCTCCGCGACGATCCGTTCGTACTCGCCGAATCCGCCGCCGAACAGGCGCAACGCGCCGTTGCGCAGTTCGGCGATCGAGTCCGTGCGGTCGAGCAGTTCCCGGTCGTGCCCGGCGACGAGCACCGTGCCCGGGAACCGGTCGAGCGCATCCTGCAGGCGCGCACGCCCGTCGGCGTCGAGATTGTTCGTCGGCTCGTCGAGCAGCAGCACGTCCGGCTCGTCGAGCAGGCGTGCGGTGAAGGCGAGCAGCACCGTCTCGCCGCCGGAGAGCTGACCGACGGTGCGATCGAAATCCCCGGCGTCGTGCAGGATCCGGTCGAGGCCGACGCGATGCATGAGCGCGAGGGCGCGGTCCTCGATGTCCCACCGGTCGGCGACGACCTCGAAGTCCCGATCGTCGAACGATCCGGATTCGATGCGTCGCAGCGACTTCCGGATCTCTCCGATGCCGAGGACGGAATCGACCGGCACCGTCGGATCGAGGGTCACGTCCTGAGGGAGATAGGCGACTCGTCCGCGCACCGTCGACGAACCGGAGGTCGGGCGGAGTTCACCCGCGATGAGCCGGAGCAGGGTGGTCTTCCCACTTCCGTTGCGGCCCACCAGGCCGATCCGCCCGGCCGGGACGACGGCGTCGAGATCCTGCACGGCGACGGTGCCGTCCGGATGGACGTAGGAGAGTGCGGACAGCGTGATACCGGATGAAGACATGATGGCTCCAGAAGGGTGAGGCTCGATTGCGCGAGTGCGCGGGGACGGGACCTCTCACAGGAGCAACGGACTTCTCCGATCGACGGGTACGGGATGCGAACACCATGGTGATCCCGCACCGTCCGGTATGCAACCGAATATTTCACCCCGACTTCTACCTGCAATAACAGGCACGGGCTCGAAAGTGCAGGCATGATCGGGACCGTGCGGATCCGACTGATTGGTATGGGTGTCGCGGCAGCCACGGTGCTGTCGCTGTCGGCGTGTGCGACCGGCCCCGATCAGCCCGAGACGATCGCGGAGGAGTTCGCTGCCGCTCTCGACGCCGGCGACGTCTCCGGGGCGGCGGCGCTGACCACCGATCCGGTGGCCGCGGAGTCCGCGATCGACGCCCTCTTCGCCGGGCTCGGCCACGACGATCCGACCGTGAGTGTCGCGGGGACGGGCGACGGCGACACCTTCGACCTCGACGTGACGTGGACCTTCGGGGAGGGCCGCGACTGGTCGTACCGCACCACCGGCAGCGCGACGGAGGATCCGGAGGCCGACGCGTGGCGGATCCGCTGGGATCCCGCGGTGCTGTCGCCGGAACTGGCGGGCGGCGCGTCGCTGGAGTATCTGACCACCGTCGGCGCCCCGCCGACGATCTTCGACCGGGCCGGGCAGCCGCTCATGGGGGAGCAGGTCGTCACCGTCGTGAACCTGGATGCCACCGCCGATCCCGCCGCGGTCGCTCCCGTGCTGGCCACGGTCGTCCCGACGATCACGGCGGAGAGCCTCGCCGAGCAGGTCGCGGCGGCCGCCGGCGGTACTGCGGGAGTGATCACGCTCCGTGAGGAGGACCTCGCGCCGATCGAGGATCGCCTCGCCGCGCTGCCCGGCGTGACGCTCGTGCCGCAGACCCGCCTGCTCACCACCGAGCGCGATCTCGCCTCGCCCGTGTGGTCCGGTCTCGCCGAACTCTGGCAGGAGGGGCAGGATGCCTCGGCCGGCTGGGTGATCCGGCGGGTCGCGGCGGACGGCACGACGAGCCAGGTCGCCGGCGAAGCGGGACCGGAGGCACCCGACCTGACCAGCACGATCGACCTCGACCTGCAGCGACGGGCCGAGGAGGTCCTCGCAGGTTTCGACACGCCCGCGGTGATCGTCGGGATCGAACCTTCGACGGGCGCGATCCGCACGATGGCCCAGAACGACGCGGCCGACGCCGAGGGGCCGATCGCCGCGACCGGCCTCTATCCGCCGGGGTCGACGTTCAAGGTGGTGACGACCGCGGCGGCGCTCGATGCCGGGCTCGCCGAACCCGACACCGTGCTGCCGTGCCCGGGCATCGCCTCGATCGGTTCGCGCACGATCCCCAACGACGAGAACTTCGATCTCGGCCCGGTGCCGCTGCACACCGCGTTCGCGTTCTCGTGCAATACGACGATGGGGCAGCTCGCTCTGGACCTGCCGCCCGACGCCCTGCGCGCCACTGCGGAACGCTTCGGTCTCGGCATCGATTACGTCACGCCCGGTCTCGTCACGGTCACGGGTGACGTGCCGGTCGCCGACACCGATGCTGCCCGCGTGGAGGCAGCGATCGGACAGGGGCAGGTGACGGCGTCGCCGTTCGGGATGGCGCTGGTCGCAGCCGCGGTGGCGAACGGCCGCACGCCGGTTCCGACGATCGTGGAGGGGCAGCCGGCGACCGCGGATCGGGAGGCCGAACCGATGCCCGAGAACGTGCTCGCGGCACTGCGAGAGATGATGCGCGAGACTGTGATCGAGGGTACAGCCGGCACGTTGCGCGACATTCCCGATCTGATGGGGAAGACGGGGACGGCGGAGTACGGTGACAACGTCGGGGCGCACGGCTGGTTTATCGGATCACAGGATAATCTTGCCTTTGCGGTGTTCGTGTCGGGGGCGGACGGCTCCGCCCCTGCCGTCGAGGCGGCGGGGCGATGGCTGAGGGGGTAGTACGCGTGGCGCAATTGTGATGTGTTCGTGCACAACGCGTGCTGGTATCTCGTGTGACTGAAGTGAAGGTTGTTACATATGAGATTTCGTGATTGGCGGGGGAAGCGGGGGCGCATCGTCGCGCTGGCCGCGTGCCTCGTCGTGGCTGTCGTCGCTCTGACGACGGTTGTGTTCTCGGATTCTCGAAGCGAGGCGCAACGCCTCGTCGACGACTTCGTCGCCGCCCTCGACGATCGTGATGCGGGCGCAGCGGCGGCCCTGACCTCCTACCCGAACGCGGCGGAGGAAACGATCTCGCAGATGTACGACGGTCTGTCCGACGGCACCGTCGACTACGACGTCACCCAGCTCGTCGAACTCAACGACGACTCGGGATACTTCACGCTCTCCGCCGGCTGGAATTTCGGTGAGGGCAAGGACTGGTCCTATCAGGTCACCGGTTCGGTGCGGAAGCTCGCCGTCGGCTGGCGTGTGTCCTGGGACCCGGAGGTCGTCGTCCCCGACCTGTCCGGCGGACGCACCGTCCACCACGTGCGCACCGACGCCGCGCCGCCGAAGATCTTCGACCGCACGGGCCGCCTCCTCATGGAGGAACAGACCATCAACGCCGTGGTGCTCGACCCGGCGGCGATGCCCGACCCCGTCGACACCACCACTCGTCTCGCGGCGGTTCTCGAGCCGGTCGCGCCCGTCATCACCGCCCAGCTGATGCAGGAGCGGATGGCGGAGAACCCCGGAAACCGGATCACCGCGGTCAAGCTCCGCGACCAGGATTACCAGTTCCTCGAGGACGGCATCGTGTCGATCCCCGGGGTCGAGGTGCTCACGACACCCACCCTGATCAGCGCCGATCGACGGATCTCCACGCCGCTGCTCGACTCGCTGCGCTCGGCCTGGCAGCTCGAACGCGACCGGACGGCAGGCTGGGCGGTCACCCTCGAGGATCCCGAGGAGGGCCCGATCCAGGTGGCCGGCTTCCAGGGCCCGCCGCCTCCGGACCTGCAGGCGACCGTCGACTCCCAGGTGCAGCTCGCCGCGAAGGAAGCGGTCGTCACCGCAGGTACCCCGGCCGCGGTGGTCGCCATCCAGCCCTCGACCGGTGGCATCCTCGCCGCCGACGTCAACAACTGGGCCATGGAACTCGGTCCCGTCATCACCCACGGTCTCTACCCGGCCGGCGGCGTTCTCGATCCGGTCCGGCTCGCGGCCGGTCTCGAGCGCGGCGTCGATCCGAACGACGTGGGATCCGATGACGTCGCCTCGACCGCCCGTCGCCTCGGCCTCGGCGTCGACTACGACGTGCCGGGCTTCGAGTTCGAGACCTCGCAGATCGGCCACAACCGGTCCGGAGTGGTCCAGTTCGCCGGATCGGACTCCGACGAGAACCTGATCACGCCGCTCGGCGCAGCGGTGCTGGCCGCCTCGGTTGCGCGCGGCAGTGCCGCTGTCCCGACGATCGTGCAGGGCCAGGAGACGGTCGTCCACGACGCCCCCGAGGCGCTGCCCGGCTCGGTGATCGACGCCCTGCGCGGCATGATGATCGACAACGTGCAGAACGGTCCGGCGTCCTTCCTCCGCGGACACGCCGGTCTCGCGGGTATCGCCGCGGCGAGCGGCGAGGACCGCTGGTTCTTCGGCTACACCGGCGGCGACCTGGCCTTCGCGGTCTTCGTCGCCGATGCCGACGGCGGCGACCGCGCGATCAAGATGGCCGACACCTTCCTGCGCAAGCTCGGCGAACCCCTGCTCGGGGAGTGATCGGCCGGAGGCCGGTCCATGGTGCACTGATCCGCCGGAGGACGGTCCACGGCGTACTGATCCGCCGGAGGACGGTCCACGGCACCCGGGTACGTTGAGCGACCGTGACCGTCCTCGATCTGGCCCTGCTCGTGGTTGCCGGATTCTTCGCGGGTGTCGTCGGGTTCGTCACCGGCCTGGCGTCGATCGTCTCGTATCCGGCGTTGCTCGCCGTCGGCCTCCCGCCGGTCGCGGCGAACGTCACCAACACCGTCGCAATGGTCGGTGTCGGTGTCGGGGCGCTGACCAATTCGGCGCGGGAGGTCGTCGACACCGGCCCCCGGGTGTGGTGGTGGACGCTCTACGCCGCGCTCGGCGGCGTGGTCGGGGCGGCCGTCCTGCTCGTCGCCCCACCCGACTCGTTCGAGGCGGTCGTCCCCGGCTTCGTCGCACTCGCCGCTCTCGCGCTGCTGCTCCAGCCACGCATCCGCACCCTGGCCGGCGGCCGCGACCTGCCGCGAGTGTTTTCCGTGGCGGTCTTCGTCGTCGCGGTCTACGGCGGATATTTCGGTGCCGGCGCGGGCGTCGTCTTCTACGCGCTGGTGCTGATCTGCACGTCCGAGCAGATCTGGCGCGCGAGCATCCTCAAGAGCTACCTGCTCGGCGTCGCCAACCTGGTCGCGGCGATCGGGTTCGCCGTCTTCGGACCCGTGCACTGGGGTGCGGCGGCCGCGATGGCCGTCGGCGCGTTCGCCGGTGGGTACTGCGGTCCGCCGCTCGTGCGGCGCATACCCCCGAACCTGCTGCGCGTGGGTGTCGCGCTCGCAGGGTTCGGGTTGGCGGTATGGCTCGCTCTCCGCTGAGTGCTGTGCAGTGGTGTTCCTGCACAGCACTCTGTGCAGCGGTGCTACTGCACAGCACTCTGTGCAGCGGTGGCTACTGCACGCCGTGCATGAGCTTCTTGATGCGCGGCGCGAACAGGGCCAGCACGATGCCCACTGCGATCGACGCTCCGCCGATCCACAGGTAGTACGGCACCTCGTCGTTCTCGTCGTAGAACCCGGCGAGGGTGCCGGCCATGGCCGTGCCGCACGCGACGGACAGGTAGAACAGCGCGACCATCTGCGTGTGGAAGTTCTTCGGTGCGAGCTTCGTCGACAGCGACAGTCCGACGGGGGACAGGAACAGCTCGGCGAAGGTGAACAGCAGCAGGATGAACACCAGTCCGAGCAGCGGAGCGCTGTTGGCGCCGCCGCCCGCCATGGGGATGAAGCACAGGAAGGCGATGCCCATGATGATCGTGCCCGCGGCGAACTTGATGGGTGACGACGGCTGACGCGGTCCGAGTTTGGTCCACACGGCGGCGAAGACACCTGCGAACAGGATGATGAAAACCGGGTTGATCGACTGCACCCAGGACGGCGGGAACTCCCATCCGAACAGGCTGCGGTTCAGGCGCGTGTCGGCGTAGACGGCGACCATCGTGAACTGCTGCTGGAAGAGCGACCAGAACACCGCGCTCGCGATGAACATCGGGATGAACGACAGCACCCGGCTGCGTTCGATCGGCGTGATCTGCTTGCTCGACAGCATGATGACGAAGTAGGCGATCGTCGCGATGATGGTGAGGGCGACGACGATGTCGGACATGTTGCTCGTCGTGACGAGGCCGGTCAGCGCGGCGACCGCGATGAGGACCACGGCGACCAGACCGATCCCGGCCGCTTTCGTACGGGTCTCGGCGGGCAGGGGATGCGGCGGCACCTTGCCGATGTCGCCGAGATGCTTGCGGTAGATCGTGTACTGCAGCAGGCCGAGGAACATACCGATCGCGGCGAGACCGAAGCCCCAGTGGAAGCCGTAGCGCGTCTGCAGGAAGCCGGTGAGCAGTGGGCCGACCAGCGCGCCGAGGTTCACGCCCATGTAGAAGATGGAGAAGCCGGCGTCGCGCCGCGGGTCCTGCTCGTCGTAGAGGTCGCCGACGATCGACGTCGCCGTGGCCTTCAGGCCACCGCTACCGAACGCGACCAGCACGAGGCCGACACCCACCCCGACGAAACCGGGTAGCACTGCGAGAGCGATGTGGCCGAACATGATGAGTACGGCGCTGTAGAACAGGGTTCGTTCGGAACCCAGTAACCGGTCGGCGATCCACGCCCCGAGAATCGTCGACAGGTAGACCGTGCCGCCGTAGGCGCCGACGATGGAGGTCGCGGCCGCCTGACTGATCCCCAGCCCGCCCTCGGATGCCGAGTAGTACAGGTAGTAGATCAGGATGCCCTGCATGCCGTAGAAGGAGAATCTCTCCCACATCTCGACACCGAACAGATTGGCCAGGGGCAGCGGCTGGCCGAAGAACCGATGGTCGGATCTCGACCCGGTCAGAGTAGGTGGTTCCAGCGTGGACATGGTCCCCACTGTTCCACCGCACGGGGCGCGAGCGCGAAAAATTCGCGTATCCTGCGGTCGCAGATCACACTTCGGGTGCGATTGTGAGAAACGAGACCGGAGGGTCGGTGCGGGTCGACCTCGGCGGGGTCAGTGGGCGTCGACCTTGCGGCGCTGGAGCAGTCCGACGACGACGCGCCAGCCCACCAGGAACAGGCCCAGGAAGATCGTCGCGACGATGATGAAGGCAGTCGCGGTGCCCTGGCCGGTGACGGCACGCAGCAGCATCCCGACGACGAGGGTGCTCACCCACACGAGGAGTCCGGTAGGAACGGCCGCGAAGGCGTCGAACTTGTCGCGGTAGAGCCACGCGGTGAGGAACCATCCGACGGTGAGGCCGCCGAGGAACGGCCATGCCGTTCCTGCGAGCCCTACGAGATCGAGCACTTCGTCGTGGCTGGAACGACCGAGCACGGCGAATACGACGACGAGAACGACGTCGATCGCCAACGCCGGGGTGTACTTCTTCACGGGTCCAGAGTAGCGGCGGCGCGGGGCCCGTCGGAACCTCCGGCGCGTGCTCTCGAGCACGATCAGGGCCGGTAGAGCGTGTGGAGCGCGACAGCGCCCCCGCCGGAGCAGGGGCGCTGTCGGTGCGAGAGGGGTCAGGCCTGCAGGCCGGCCTCGATCTCGAGGGTGATGGTGATCTTGTCGCCGACGACGGCTCCGCCGCCTTCCAGCGGCATCTCGATGCTGATGCCGAAGTCCTTGCGGTTGATGACGGTGGTGGCCTCGAAGCCGGCGACCGGGCCCTGGCCCATACCGGGGTTGACGCCGTTGAACTCGAGCTTCAGGTCGACCGGGCGGGTGACGCCGTGGAGCGTGAAGTCGCCCGTGACGATGTAGTCGTCACCGTCGGCACGCACGTCGGTGGAGGTGAAGGTGGCGACGGGGAACTGCTCGGCGTCGAAGAAGTCGGCGGAGCGGATGTGCGCGTCACGGTCGGCGTTCTTGGTGTTGATGGACTTGACGTCGATCTCGGCGTTCACGGATGCGGTGCCGTCCTCGGCGACGGTGATGGCGCCGGAGAAGTTCTCGAAGCTGCCACGCACCTTGCTGACGACGAGGTGGCGGACGGTGAAGCCCACGTTCGAGTGGACGGGGTCGATGGCCCAGGTGCCGGCGGTCAGGCCCGGGAAGGTGGTGGTGGCGGTCGTCATGGTGGCTCTCCTCAAAGTGATTCAACATTCAACTGCTTGTCTACGACCATGCCACCAAATGGTTGCGTACGCAACTACTATGTGATGTGAATCACGCCGGTTCGGGATTCTCCAGAGGTCGCCGTCGGCGTTCCAGGGTGCTGCGCTCGTGTTCCTCGCGCTCGGCGATCGGATCGATCTCGTCCGGCCCGTTGCCCCGGTACATCGCGGCGACGGTGGCCCAGCCCGTCAGGGCGACGAACGCGAAGCTCACCATCCGGTACACGAAGACCGCTGCCAGCGACTGCGACGCGCTCAGCCCGGCGGCGGTGAGCGTCGCGATGAGGGTACCGTCCACGAATCCGAGGCCACCCGGCGCGAGCGGCACGCTGCCGACGGCCTTCGCCGCCGCGAACGCGATGAACAACCCCGCCAACGAGGGGGAGCCACCGACGGCCCAGCACGCCAGTCCGAGGCACGCGACGTCCGCTGCACGGTGCACGGCCGACCACGCCACGGCGGCCACGCCGTCGCGACGAGCGAGTTCGACGGCCTCGAGCTGAGCGAGGGTGCGTTCGAAGACGTCGAAGCCGGTGCCCCTCGGCTTCCTTGTGATGCGGTTGACCCGGTGGAGCACCCACGTGCCCGCCGCTTCGATCGACGTGGGGTTCTTCGCGACGTACCGCAGGCCGAAGATCAACGCGATCGCGCCGGCGAGCGACAACACGAGCGTGACGGGGCTGATCCGGCTGCCGACCGCGAAGGCGCCGATCATGCCCACCGACGCCAGGGTCACCGCCGCGATGACGCCCGACACGGCGAGCTGCCACGAGGCGACCACGGGGGTCGCACCCCACTTGCGGGTCTGCTTGTAGGTGAAGGCTGTGGAGAAGACCGGTCCTGCGGGCAGGGTTACCGCCATCGCCGTGCTGCCGTAGATCACCGATGCCGAGCGCCAGTGCCCCACGCGCACCCCACCGGCGCGGAGCAGTCGCTGCTGCACTCCCGCGAAGCCGCTGAGGGAGATCATCTGCGCCAGCACGGCCGCCGCGAACCAGCCCCAGTGCATCTCCGTGACCGCGCGCCACGAGTCGCTCATCGTCGGCCACAGATAGATCGCCTCGACCGTCAACAGGGCCACGAGAGCGATCGCCGACACCCACTTGATCCACCGGAACGAGCCCCGACGCGGCGTGGCGTCGGGGCATGGAGGATCGTCGTGCGGCTGCGCCACGCTGTTCACCGTAACCGACCACAGGGTCACGGAGAGGGCGCTATGGCCGTTCCGCGTCGTTCACGGGTGTCGCGGGACGGACTGTCATTCCTCCGCCGAAGTGCCCGATTCGTCCCTCTCGTTCGCCTCTCCGGGGGCCCCGGGATAGCGCACCGGCCACGCGAGATGGGTCATCCGCCGGCGGCCGCGCAGTTGCACCTCGTCACCGAGTTCCCAGTGGCTGCGCTCCTCGTCGTCCGCGAAGTACAGCGCACTCGACGACGCGAGAACCCTGCTCGGGCGCATTTTCGCGAGCTCGGTCAGACGCGATGCCTCGTTGACCGGGTCGCCGATCACCGTGTACTCGAAGCGCTCCGCCGCACCGATGTTGCCGGCCACCGCGAGCCCCGCCGACACGCCGATCCCGACGTCGAGTCCGGTGATCTCGTCCAGGGCGAAACGCAGTTCGCGGGCCGCCGCGAGTGCCGCCGTGGGGGCGTCCGGCCGGTCGAGGGGAGCGCCGAAGATCACCAGCGCGGCGTCGCCCATGAACTTGTTGACGAAACCGTGGTGACGGTCGACCACCTCGACGACGACACGGAAGAATTCGTTGAGCAGTTCGACGACCTCGCTCGGCGGGCGCTCGGCGGCCGTCGCCGTCGAACCCACCATGTCGACGAACAACACCGCGACGTAGCGCGTCTCACCACCGAGTTCGGTGCCGTACTGCAGCGCCCGGCGTGCGACGTCCTCGCCGACGTGCTGACCGAACAACTCCCGCAGACGCCGACGCTCGTCGGACTCCGCCATCATCCGGTTGAAGCCGACCTGCAGGCGTCCGATCTCGCTACCGTCGAACACCTCGACCTGCACTCCCGAGGCGCCGCGCTGCACGCGTTCGATCGCCCAGCGGAGCTGCTTGATCGGGTCGGAGATCTGCGCCGACGTCAGCAGCGACAACACGAGCGCGAGGCCGATCGACGTCACCGCGAGCGCGAGCACGGACAGGGCGAGCGCGTCGGCGTCGAAGTCGGTGTCGGCGCTCAGCTGCGTCACGCACAGCAGCACGATCCCGGCGACCGGCATGAGCGTGCCGAGCCCCCACGTCATGGCCAGGCGCGTGCCGACGCCGGGAGCCATCGTCCGGTCGAAGTTCCCCTCGCTCAGCGCCCGCGCGGCGACCGGTCGCAGGATACGTTCGCCGAGCATGTAGGTGAAACCGAAAGTGCTGGTCGCGGCCATCGCGACGGTGACCGAGACCGCCACCGCGAGCGAGGGCATCTCCTCGGCGGTGAGGAAGACGAAGAGCACGCCGCCGAGCAGCCACAGGCCGAGATGCACGATCGCCTGTCGCAGCGGGGCGTGCAGGGCGGCCATCTGCTCGGCCCGGGTGGGTGGGCCGCCGCGGAGCTGCCACCGGACGACCGAGCGCAGCATGATCGCCGCCGCGCTGAGGCTCACGATGCCGGCGAAGACCAGGTACACGGCGAACACCGCGAAGTTGCGGACCCGATCCGCGATGATGGCGTCGGTCTCGGCGATGGGGATGCCGTACCGGACGAAGGCGAACACGAGCAGGGCCCCGAACAGATTCGACGCGCCCATCGAGACCATGTAGAGCGGCCAACGACTCCGCAACGTGGCGGCGACAGCTCGGTACGACCTCAGCACGACTTCAAATCAAACCACTGTGCGGACGGTCACAGGATGGGGCGGTCACCGTTGGGGGTGTGGAGTGGTTGGATTCACTCGCCCCACCCACGGTGACGAAAGGTGCGAAACGTACACATGAGGCCGTCTCCGACCGGTCCCGATGCGGATGCGCCCCTGTGGCGGGCCGCCCAGGTCTTCCGGCTCGTGACCGTCGCATATGCGGTGGGATCGCAGTTCTCGACCGTCGTGAACTACACCCGTCCGGGCCTGTCGTGGTTCTTCGTCGGGGTGCTCGTGACGTGGTCGCTCGTCTCGGCGGTGCTGCTCTCCCGCGAGGCACGACTGCGGCGCACGGTCACCGTGATGGATCAGATCCTCGCCGTGGCGTTGATGGCGGCGACCCGGCTGGTCGCCGACCACGACTGGTACAGCAACCACCAGACCATGCCCACCACGCTGTGGGTCGCCAACGCCGTGCTGTCGGCTGCGATCCTCGGTGGTCCGCTCACCGGCATCGGCTCGGCGCTGCTGATGTCCGTCGTCAGCGCGGTGGTGCGCGACCAGATCAATCTGGACCTGTGGCGGGACGCGACGGCACCCGTGCTCGTCGCGTGCGGTGTGGCGATGGGATTCGCCACCACCACCGCGCGCAGTGCGCACCGGCAACTCGAGCAGGCCGTGCGCGTGGCAGCGGCCACCGAGGAACGGGACCGACTCGCCCGCCAGGTGCACGACGGTGTCCTGCAGGTGCTCGCGCTCGTGCAGCGGCGCGGAGTCGAGCTGGGCGGTGATGCGGCGGAGCTCGCGGAGCTGGCCCGCGAACAGGAGACCGCGCTGCGGCAGCTGATCTCCGAACAGGACACCGGCGTCGACCGCGGTGGTGAGAACGCCGACCTCACCGCGCTCGTCCGGGCCCGTGCCGGGACGACCGCGACGGTGTCCGCGCCCGCCGATCCGATCATGATCCCGCGGGATCGCGCGGAGGAACTCGCGGCGCTGACGACCGCGGCGCTGTCGAACACGCAACTGCACGCCGGTGACGGTGCCGCCGCCTACATCCTCCTCGAG
Organism: Rhodococcus rhodochrous; assembly: GCF_900187265.1. NCBI lineage: Bacteria > Bacillati > Actinomycetota > Actinomycetes > Mycobacteriales > Nocardiaceae > Rhodococcus > Rhodococcus rhodochrous. Next base: position 4,579,469 of record NZ_LT906450.1, on the reverse strand, counting down.
GACCTCGGCGACGAGATCGTGCTCAGCATCCGGGACGACGGCGCCGGGATCGCGCCGGGCAGACTCGACGAAGCTCGTGAACAGGGACGCATGGGGGTGTCCAAGTCGATCGTCGGGCGAGCGGAATGGCTCGGCGGTGTCGCACTGCTCGACAGCGACGTAGGCGAAGGAACCGAATGGGAGATCCGGGTACCGAAGGGGGAATGAGTGGCCGAGATCAACGCGGAAGCACACGAGAACACCACGGAGGAACGCGGCACCGTCAGCGTGATGGTGGTCGACGACCATCCGATCTGGCGCAACGCCGTCGGACGTGACCTCGAGGAGGCCGGGTTCATCGTCGTCGCGGAGGCCGACGGTGTCGCGAGCGCCGCGCGTCGTGCCGCGGTCGTCCGCCCCGACGTCGTGCTCATGGACATGGCGATGCCCGACGGCACCGGCACCGAGGCGACCCGCGCGGTGCTCGAGGTCTCCCCGGACAGCCGGGTGCTGGTCCTGTCGGCGTCCTCCGAACGCGACGACGTCCTCGGCGCGGTGAAGGCCGGCGCGTCCGGCTATCTCGTGAAGAGCGCCTCGGTGCACGAACTCGTCGACGCCGTCCTCGCGACCGCGCGGGGACAGGCAGTCTTCACCCCCGGACTGGCCGGGCTCGTGCTCGGCGAGTACCGCCGGATGTCGAACGACGTCGCCGACCGTCGACCTCCACCGACCCTGACCGGTCGGGAGACCGAAGTGCTGCGTCTCGTCGCGAAAGGGCTGTCGGCGAAACAGATCGCCGCGCGGCTGACGCTCAGCCACCGCACGGTGGAGAACCACGTCCAGGCGACACTGCGCAAACTGCAACTTGCCAACCGCGTCGAACTCACCCGCTACGTCATCGAACAGGGCCTCGAATAGCGTCCCGCTCACACCCCTGACGACTTCTGAGGCATACCGATCGTCCCGTTAAGCTCGGGGGCATGGAACCGAGGGATCTGCGGGTGTCGGACGCCGAGCGCGAGCACGTCGGCGAACTTCTGCAGCGGGCGGTCGGGCAGGGAATGCTCTCGCTCGGGGAGTTCACCGAACGGATGGACACCGTCCTCGCGGCCAAGACCCGGGGCGACCTGAACCAGGTGCTCGTCGACCTGCCGGGCATCCAGATCCGACCCGAGTTCCAGGAACAGAACCTGCCGGGCATGTCGCAGTCGCGCTACCCCGCGCCGAGCGCGACCGGCTACCCGGCGTCGAGCGCAGCCGGCTACCCGGCGCCGAGTGCAGCCGCCTACCCCGCGACCGGCCAGGGCGCTCCTCTCGTGATCAAGGGTCGTGTCTCCGGCATCGAACGCAAGGGCCGCTGGCACGTGCCGCCCGCCATCGTCCTCGACACCGTCGCGTCCTCCGTGACCCTCGACTTCACCGAGGCGGTGATGCAGACGCAGGTCGTGCGGATCGACGTGAGCGACTACCTCAGCTCGATCAGTATCGTGCTCCCCGCAGAGGCCACGGCCGACGTCAACGGCGTCGAGAACGTCGCGTCGAGCGTGACGTCGAAGGTGCGCGGCGGAGCGCCGTACGGGCCGTTGCACGTCGTGGTGACGGGCAAGGTCCGCGGCGGGAGCTTCAACGTCACCCATCCGCTGTCCACGCGTCTGCGGAAGTTCTTCAACGGCAACTGACCCCCGAAACACTCGAGGCGACCCGCTCTGCGGGTCGCCTCGAGTTCGTTCGGGAGGTCAGTCGCGACGCTGTCGGGCGATCAGCTCACTGACGCTGATCGAACGCCCGCTGTCGGGGCCGTGGCGTCCACGGCTCCGCGACTCCGCGTCGTTCTGCTCCGGCTGCGACTCGTCCGCCGGTGCTTCCGGTCGCTCGCCGGCCGGACGGGGCGGCTGCTCCTGACCTCGGGATCGGGAGGGCAGAGGTGGACGAGGACCGCCCTGTGCCGGAGGCTGCACGCCCTGAGCCGGAGGCTGCATGCCCTGTGTGGGTGGTTGCTGAGTGCTCGGCGCGGGCGGACGGGCAGGTGCCTGCGCGGGGGGACGTTGCGCTTCCGGTCCCTGGGGCCGCTGCGATTCCGGTGCCGGGGATCGTTGCGCTCCGGGTGCCGGCGGACGCGGTGCGTCGGATGCGGACGGACGCGGTGCGTCGGATGCAGGCCGAGGACGCTGCGCGGGCGAGTCCCCGCCGGGCGACGTGCGGCGCAACTGCGACAGCCAGTTCTCGATCGCCTGCGGATCCCGTGCACGACCGGTGCCGGATTCGCCCGGGCGCGACGCCTGGGTGCCGGGCAGAGCCTCCGCATCGCCGGGGACGGCCGGCGGGCGGACGAACGACTGTGGCAGCGGCGGCGGAACCTCGCCGCGCCGGCGGCGGGGGAGCGGCGGCACCGACGAAGGCGACGACGGGTCGGAAGCTCCCCGCTGTGTGGCATCGAGCGGACCCCGCTGTGTCGGATCGAGCGGACCCCGCTGTGCAGCATCGCGCTGCGGCACCTCGGGGGCACGACGTTCGGGCGTCTCCGGGGCACGACGCTCGGGAAGAGCCGAGCCGTTGCGCTCGTCCACCTGCGGCCGATCCTCCGGGCGACGACGCGGCTCCGGGACCGGACGCGACGGACGTCCCGGACCTGTACCGGGCTGCACCGGACGGCTCGCCGGCGTCGGACGCCCGGCTGCGGGCGGCACCCGTTCGCCGTTGCGAGGAGCAGCAGGCGGACGTCCGGATGCGGGCGCGGCCGGACGGACCGGGGGACGGCCCGGAACCTGGCGTCGCGCCGGCGGCGGCGTGAGATCGCGGAGTTTGCGCTGTTCGGCGGCCGGCCTGGGCGGAGCGATCTTCGGCAGCGGCTGCGTGAGGTCGGAGCCACCCTCGAAGGCACCGGCCGGGAAGCGGTGCGCGCCCGTGGCCGCGACGGTCGCCGGGCCGAACATGCCGACGGTGATGAGTTCGGGAACGTCCTCGGGCATCAGTTCGTCGGCGAGGATGGGCTCGCCCAGGCCGATCTTCTCCTGGATGCGCTTCATCCACGCCGGAGCCCACCAGCAGTCGTCGCCGAGCAGCTTCATCACGGCGGGCACGAGGAACATGCGGATGACGGTCGCGTCGATGATCAGCGCGGCGATCATGCCGAACGCGATGTACTTCATCATCACCAGGTCGGAGAACCCGAAGGCACCGGTGACGACGATGAGGATCAGGGCGGCCGCGGTGATGATGCGACCGGTGTGGGCGGTACCGATCCGGATCGACTCGGTGGTGCTCGCCCCCATCGATCTCGCCTCGACCATTCTGGAGAGCAGGAACACCTCGTAGTCGGTCGACAGGCCGTACACGATCGCGATGATCAGCACGAGCACCGGCGACATGATCGGCCCCGGGGTGAAGTTGAGCAGGTCGGCGCCGTTGCCGTCGATGAAGATCCAGGTGAGGATGCCCAGCGTCGAGCCGAGACCCAGGGCACTCATCAATACGGCCTTCACCGGCAGCACGAGCGAGCCGAACGCCAGGAACATCAGCAACGTCGTCAGCAGCACGACGACCACGACCATCAGCGGCAGGGTGTCGAGCAGGGCCGCGATGGAGTCCTGCTCGATGGCCGGGGTGCCGCCGACGAGCACTTCGACACCCTCGGGCCAGTCGGCCGCGTGCAGGTATTCGATGGTGTCGGCGGACTCGTTGCGGTCGGTCAGACCGGCCTTGAGCACGCGGACGCCGTCCTTGGCGGGGCCGGTGATCGTGAACTTCTCGACGAGACCGGGGGCCTCGCTCGCCGTCGTGATGATCTTGTTGAGATCGCCGCCCTCGGCGCCGCGGACGACGAGCTTGACCGGCTCGGCGCGCTGGCCGGGGAACAGCTCGTCGAAGGTCTCCTGCGCGACGCGCGTGGGGTGCTCGGGCGGCAGGTAGGTCTCGTTGATGCCGCCGAACTTGATGCCGGTCAGCGGCATGATGAGCAGCAGCAGGCCGATGACCGTCGGGATGGTCACCTTCATCGGATTGACCATCACCCAGCGGCACAGGCGGCCGAGGAAACTGTTCTCGACCTGCTCGTTCGACTGGATCTGTCCGAAGCGCTTCATGCCGAACATGTCGATGCGCCTGCCGAGGATGCTCAGGATGGCGGGCAGGATCGTGATCGACAGCAGGGCGGCCAGCGAGACCGCCGAGATCGCGCCGTAGGCGACCGACTTGAGGAAGCCCTGCGGGAACAGCACGAGGCCACCGAGGCTGGTGACCACCATCGTTGCCGAGAACACCACCGTGCGACCTGCGGTGACGACGGTGCGGCGCACCGCCGCCGGGGTGTCGTAGCCCTCGGCGAGTTCCTCACGGAAGCGCGACACCATGAACAGGCCGTAGTCGATCGCCAGACCCAGGCCGATCAGTGAGACGACCGGCGCGACGAACGAGTTGACCTCGGTGAAGTTGGTGATCAACCGGACGATGCCGTTCGCCGCGACGATCGTGAGACCACCGGTGATCAGCGGGAGAGCGGCCGCGACGACGCCGCCGAAGACGAAGAACAGCAGGATGCCGACGGCGGGGATCGCGAGGATCTCCATGCGCTTGATGTCGTTGGCCATCGTGTCGTTCAGCGCGCCGGAGATCGGCTGCAGACCGGCGAGCTGCACGTCGACGCCGTCGATGTAGAACGCGTCCTTGACCTCGCGGAAGTTGCCGGTCAGCTCCGTGTCGTCCTCACCGGCGATGGCGATCGACGCGATCGCGTGCTGGCGCGACGGGTCGGCCAGTGTCGGCAGCGACGGTGCGTTGTCGGTGGGCCAGTACGCGCCGTTGATCTTGAGGATTTCGTCGGGGTGCTCGGCGACCAACGAGTTCAGGCTGTCGGTGATCTTCGCGGAGAACGCGGGATCGTCGACCGTGCTGCCCTCGGGTGCCGTGTACAGGACCAGCACGTCGCCCGCGGTGTCGCGGCCGAAGGTGCCGTCGGCGAGCTTGGCAGCGGCGACGGACTCCGAACCGGGATCGTCCCAGCCGCTCTGGCTGAGGTGATCGTTCAGGCTCAGCCCGTACCCGGCGAGCGCGAGCAACCCCGCGACCATCACCGCAATGACGGTGAAGCGCGCGCGGTAGACGAGCCCTCCCCAACGGTCGAACACGTAAGTCTCCTATTCGGCGACGCTCTTGCGCCCCACCAGGAGAGCAGAAAGCGGTCGGAACGGCTGCAGCCAGGCACCCTCGTCGGGCAGCGATTCCAGGCTGACGCGGGGCAGCGGTTCGCGGAACACACCGGGAATGTCCTCGAGATCGAGGAACTCGATGATCTCGGAGGTCACCGCCCAGCTGGCGTGCTCGCGGAAACCGAGCACCTGGGTCGCGATGCCCTCCTGAGCGAGCCGTTCGAGGGGCTCACGGAACGCCTGCCCGTCGGCGGAGGCCACCATGACACCGGCGAGACCCTCCCGGTGCCTCAGCTCGATGTGGCGCAGCATGTCGGAGTCGACATCGCTGTCCTCGTCGATCTTCGGCTTGGCGAACACCGCGAAGCCCACATTACGCAGGGCCTCGACCCAGGGGCGGACGACGTCCGCGCTGCCGGGTGCGATGTTGGTGAACACCGTGGCCTCGGGTTCGAGGGTGGCGGAGTGCAGACGCGACAGTTCGGCGGTGCGCCCGAGCAACCACCGGCCGAGAGCGTCGAAGCGAGGACGGTAGGCGGCGGTGGGCCGGCCGCCGAGGATCGCGCCGAGGCCCATGTCGAGGTTGGGGGCGTCCCAGACGAGCAGGACCTTACGGACCGGCTCGACGCCGTCGACAGCAGAGGAGTCGGTCACGCCGGGAAGCTCTTCATGGACACTCATGCTCCGATCTTCCCCCAGACGAACTCGTTGATCGCGCTACCCACCTGGTGTGCCTTGTCCTCGAACTTGGTGACGGGGCGTTCGAGGCTGATCGGGGCGGTGCCGGTGAAGCGGGCAAGGCGCGGTTCCGCGTCGCCCACCTCGGCGATGGCCTCGGCGTATTCGGCGTGGTCGGTGGCCACGTGCAGCACTCCGCCGGGCTTCAAACGGTCGGCGATCAGGGCGAACGTCGGGGTCTGCAGGAGCCGGCGCTTGTGGTGACGGGCCTTGGGCCACGGATCCGGGAAGAACACCCGCACGCCGGTGAGCGACTCGGAGGTCAGCATCTTCTCGAGCACCTCGACGGCGTCGCCGCGCAGGATCCGCAGGTTCTCGATCGGCGCGTCGGTGTCATAGGTGCGTTCGACGGCCTGCAGTGTCTGGGCGATGCCGGGCTTGTAGACCTCCACGGCGATGAGGTTCACCTCGGGCTCGGCCGCGGCCATGGCGACCGCGGCGGTTCCCGTTCCGGATCCGATCTCGAGGACGAGCGGCGCGGAGCGGCCGAACCATGCGTCGACGTCGAGCGGTTCGTCGCCCACCTCCTTGCCGAGTTCGGGCCAACGACGGTCCCAGCACTGCTGCTGGGGGTCGGTCAGCGATCCACGGCGGGACCGGAAACTCGTCACCCTGGGGTACAGGCGGTTCCCGCGGGTCGGGCGCTCGTCGAGCGTCTCGGTGGTGTGCTGATCGGCTTCGTTCACCCGTCCATTGTCGCGTATTCCGAGAGTGTGTGGCGGGAGTGACCTGAGTGGCCACAGTGTTTTCTCAGGGAAGCATTCGTTCGGCTGCCCGTCAGCGGTCTCTCTGCGACAATCTCCGCCGACGATCGGGGGATCATGACGGGGGAGTTTTGGCACCACCTCGCCGCGCAGGTCGAACAACTCGATGCGCAGGCAGGGCGGTTGATTCGCAGGGCGCTGGCCGAGCATACGGCCGCGCTGCGGGTGCAGGTCGCGGGGCGGGCGGGGACCGGCCGGGAGAGCGTCGAGACGCAGGTGCGCCGAGTACTGCTCCACAGGCTCGATATCGAGGGTGGGGAAGTAGACGCGGCCGTGGCCGGAGTGGCAGTGGACACCCCGGACGGTCCCGATGCGGTTCTCGACGGCGATCTCGTCGTCTACGTCGTGCCGCGTCGCCTCGACCCGGCCGTCGTCCATCCGGCCGACCGCGCCGCGTCGACGGCCGTCGATCCGCGTCGCGTCGTCCTCGTGGTGCCGGGCGAGACGGATGACGCGGGGTGTGCCCTCGTCGGGCGGGCGATGGGGGTGCCGCCGGATCAGGTGGTCGCGGTCCGTGGCGAGGGGCGGCTCGCGGAACCGCTCGCCATGCGTGCGGTGGTGGCCCGCCGCCTGCGCGACGAGGAACTCGCCCGGGTCGTTGCGGGTATTCCGGCCACCCCGCAGGTGCGCGAACTCGTCGAACGGACCCTCGACCTGGTGGAACGCGACCCGGTGGAGTTCGTCGCCGTAGGGCCGCGGTGACACCGCCGGGAATCGTGGATCCGGCCGACGACGTCCTGCGCCGATGGAACCCGCGAGGATGGAGGGGACTGCACCGGCCGGCCGCGACCGGCGTGCGGGTCGTCGGAGTGCCCGGTTCCGGCGCCGGCACGCTGGCAGCGGAGTTACGGCATCTGGGCGGGATCGACCTCACGGACGACGGCCGCAGTACGAGTCTCACGGACGACGGCCGCGCCGTCACCCTCGTGGTGTTCGATCCGTCGGCGACGATCGGCCGCACCGAACTCGACCTCGTCCGCGCGGTGGCGACCGAGTCGATCGAGGTGGTCTGTGCGCTGACGGGCATCGACCGTTTCCCCGACTGGCGTGCGGTGCGCGACGCCGACGTCGAGATCCTGCAACGGCACGCATCCTGGCTGCCGTGCGTCGTGGTCCTGCCCGTGAGCGCCGCGGCCGCGCGGAGGGCACGCGAACTCCGGGACGACGCGAGCGAGGCGGTCCGGCAGACCCTGCTCACGGCGTCCGGACTCGTCGAACTGCGGGACGTCCTGGCCGCCACGGTCCGGTCGTCGCACGACCCGCGGCGAGCACGCGCAGCGGTCGTTGCCGCCACCCGGCCGATGATCGCGGAGGAGATCGAGCGACTGAGCGCGGAGGACGAGGAAGGGGACCTGCGTGCGGAACGCTCCCGCCTCACCGCTGCGGCACCACCGGCAACCTCCGGCCCCGACCTGCGCCGGTTGCAGGTGACGCTGTTGCAGGAGGTCGCGGTGCGCGTGCGGTCGGCGTCCACCGCCGCGGTGGAGGTGCTCGAGACCGCGGACGCGGATGCGGTGGTCACGACGATCGACGCCCACGTCGACGACATGTGCGCGCGGCTCGTCGAGGAGACGGCCCGGATCGCACCGGGCACGCCGGCTCCGGAACCCGCGCGCACGTCCCGCCCACCGGAGACCGCGCGGTCGATGGAGGACACGCTGACGGTGGTGTTCGGTGCGTCGGCGGGTGCCGGTCTCGGCAGACTGCTCGTCACCCCGTTCGGCGACCTGCCGGGTTGGATGTCGCTGGTGGTCGCGATCGCGTGCGCGGTCCCGGCAGCCGGATGGCTGATGCGGATCCGCAGGCGCATCGCCTATCGGGACCGGATGCGGCGGTGGATCGCCGACGAGCTCGCGACCGTGCGCGCGGAACTCGACACGTGGATCCGCACCCGCATCCACGAGACGGAACTGCAGTCCACCGCGCTCGCGGTCGCCACCCGCGACCGGCACGCCACCCGCGTGCGGGAACGCGTCGCGGCGATCGACGCGGAGATCACCCGGCGGCGCGGTGAACGACGCGCCCGCATCGCCGCGTGCGAGCGCGACCTGGCGGCACTCGGCCACATCCCGGAACCACGGGGCGTCCGCGTGCGTCCAACCGGATAGGAGCGATCCGGCGGGGGGCCGGGTCGGAAAGGGGAGACGATGGCCGAATTCGCCGGCTCGGGTGGTGCACCCCAGCCGTTCACCGATCCGTTCGATCCGTCCGGCTTCGATCCGTCCGAGGTGGCCGCCTGGGCCGACACCCTCGGCCCGACCACGGACCTCGACGGTGACGGCGCCGCCGAGACCGTCGTCGCCGACACCGAACGCTGGGGAGTCGGCGGCGACTGGGGCGACGGCCTGGTAGTGGCCACCGACACCGATCTCGACGGCAGCAGCGACCGCCTGTCGGTGATCGCGGACGACGGCCGCTACGGGGTGTGGGAATACTGTCGTGAGCTCGACGGATCGGGTCGGTGGAGCCGACTGGACACAGGTAGCCTTGAATACGACGTACACCACGGAGAAGAGTCGAAGTGATTCATATCCGGCTGCGCAGCAGGGGGAGGGGACGGTATTGTGCGCAAGTTCTGAATCGTTTCTGTGATATTTCCGACCGGCCCCGAGTGACGCCGGTCGGCATTCCGACGTTAACCTCTATGAAAAGGACATCCGGCGCCTACTTCGTCTGTCCGGCCACGGACGAAGTAGGTGGTACCCCTGCCGAGAGGGGAAAGCCCGGGTCTGCCATCGTCCGCACAGAAAGAACGTGCAGGTCGGCGGCGGGATCCGGTTCCGGGCACACCCCAGGAGAGTTTTGATGACCTCAGCGACCATTCCCGGTTTGAACGGTTCCGACGACAAGCTCCCGACCCAGCATGCCGAGTTGCTTGCCTGGGTCCAGGAGATTGCCGAGCTCACCCAGCCCGATCGCGTCGTATGGGCCGACGGATCCGATGAGGAATGGGACCGTCTCACCTCTCAGCTGGTGGAGGCCGGCACGTTCACGCGTCTGAACGACGAGAAGAAGCCGAACTCGTTCCTGGCGAGCTCCGATCCGTCGGACGTCGCACGTGTCGAGTCGCGCACCTTCATCTGCACCGAGAACGAAATCGACGCCGGCCCGACCAACAACTGGATGGCGCCCGACGAGATGCGCGCCACGATGACCGAGCTGTACCGCGGCAGCATGCGCGGACGCACCCTGTACGTCGTGCCCTTCTGCATGGGCCCGCTCGGTGCGGAGGACCCGAAGCTCGGCGTCGAGCTGACCGACTCGGAGTACGTCGTCGTCTCGATGCGCATCATGACCCGCATGGGCACCGCGGCGCTCGAGAAGCTCGGCACCGACCGCCCGTTCGTCAAGGCACTGCACTCCGTGGGTGCGCCGCTCGAGGCCGGCCAGCAGGATGTCCCGTGGCCGTGCAACGACACGAAGTACATCACCCACTTCCCCGAGACCCGTGAGATCTGGAGCTTCGGCTCCGGCTACGGCGGCAACGCGCTGCTCGGCAAGAAGTGCTACTCGCTGCGTATCGCGTCGGCCATGGCCCACGACGAGGGCTGGCTGGCCGAGCACATGCTGATCCTCAAGCTGATCTCGCCCGAGGACAAGGCGTACTACATCGCCGCGGCGTTCCCGTCGGCCTGCGGTAAGACCAACCTCGCGATGATCCAGCCGACGATCCCGGGCTGGCGTGCCGAGACCCTCGGCGACGACATCGCGTGGATGCGTTTCGGCAAGGACGGCCGCCTCTACGCCGTGAACCCCGAGTTCGGTTTCTTCGGCGTCGCGCCGGGCACCAGCGCCGACTCGAACCCGAACGCGATGGCGACCATCGAGGCCGGCAACACCATCTACACCAACGTCGCGAAGACCGACGACGGCGACGTCTGGTGGGAGGGCATCGGCGGCGAGACCCCGGCGCACCTCACCGACTGGCTGGGCAACGACTGGACCCCCGAGTCCGGCACCAACGCCGCGCACCCGAACTCGCGCTACTGCACCCCGATGTCGCAGTGCCCGATCCTCGCCCCCGAGTGGGACGACCCGCAGGGTGTGCCGATCTCCGCGATCCTGTTCGGTGGCCGCCGCAAGACGACGGTTCCCCTCGTCAGCGAGTCCTTCGACTGGCAGCACGGCACCTTCCTCGGCGCGACCCTGTCGTCCGAGCAGACCGCCGCGGCAGAGGGCAAGGTCGGTAACGTCCGTCGCGACCCGATGGCGATGCTGCCCTTCCTCGGTTACAACGCCGGCGACTACCTGAACCACTGGATCACGCTCGGCAAGAACGCCGACCAGGACAAGCTGCCGAAGATCTTCTACGTCAACTGGTTCCGTCGCGGCGAAGACGGCCGCTTCCTGTGGCCCGGCTTCGGCGAGAACTCGCGCGTGCTCAAGTGGATCGTCGACCGCATCGAGCACAAGGCCGGCGCGCAGTCCACGCCGATCGGCTACGTGCCCACCGCCGCCGACCTCACGCTCGACGGTCTCGATGTCGATCCCGCCGACGTCGACGAGGCCCTGAAGGTCGACGTCGAGGAGTGGAAGTCCGAGATCGACGGCATCGCCGAGTGGTTCGAGTTCCTCGGCGAGAAGGTGCCCTCGGGTATCCGCGACGAGTTCGAGGCCCTCAAGCAGCGCCTGGGCTGATCCCTTACACCACGACGAATGCCGCTCCCGGTTTCCGGGGGCGGCATTCGCCGTCTGCGGGGTGCGCAGTCCTGGGATGCAGCCGTCCTGGGACGCAGGGGTGAAATCCGGGAAATCGTCCACAGCGGACATCTCGGTTGTGCCACGCTGACCGATGACGTAGTTCGACGATGCACTGCAACTGCTTTCCGTCGGCGAGAGGGTCGTCTCGTGCGTGGTTCGGGTCGTATCGGTCGGAAGTGTGCGGCACTGGTGGGAGCGACGGCGCTGACCTGGGGGCTCCTGGCGGGACCCGCCGTCGCACAGAGCGACGAGCAACTCCGTGGGCGTGTCCTCACGTCCGCGGTTCCGTTGCCCGGCTACGAGATATCGCTGATCGCGACGTCGGACGACGGTCCCGCCCTGCTGGGGCGCGGGACCTCGGGGCCGGCGGGCGATTTCGCAATCGGATACGCACCGCAGCCGGCGTCGTCGGTGATCTATGCGGTGGCTGAGAAACCGGGCTCTCCGGTGGTGTTGAGCGGCGTACTGGGCGTGGGGGATTCGCCGACGGACGTCATCCTCGACGAGAAGACCACGGTGGCAGCGGCTTACGCGCTGGCGCAGTTCACCGAGGGCGGGAGGGTCGCCGGGCCGGCGCCCGGTCTGCAGAACGCGGCGCGAATGGCACACAATCTCGTCGACCCCGTCACAGGCGACATCGCCCCGGTACTCGGAACTTCCCCGAACGGCCCCGACACCGAAGCGCTGGCCACCTTCGGTTCTCTCGCCGACATGGTCGCCAACTGCATCGCCCTGCAGCAGGTGTGCGACCAGCTGGTGCGGCTCGCCGGAACGCCCGGTGGGGCACCGGCTTCCGACACCTGGCAGGCCCTGGTGAACACCGCCCGTCATCCCTGGCAGAACGTCGTCGAGTTGTTCGCGGTGTCGAAGGCCGGTCCGTCCCCGATCGTCCCCGACCGCGTCCTCCCGCCGAGCGCATGGACGTTGGCGCTGCGCTTCGTCGGCGACGGTGTGTCGATGGACGGACCGGGCAACATGACCGTCGACCGCGACGGCAACATCTGGGTGACCAACAACTACGAATATGCGCCCGGCACCGACACTCCCGTGTGCGGTGCGGAGAACCTCATCCGCCTCACTCCCACAGGAGAGTTCTATCCCGGATCGCCGTACACCGGCGGCGGACTGAGCGGGGCAGGTTTCGGTATCGACATCGACCGCGACGGCAACGTGTGGGTGGCCAACTTCGGGTTCGCGGCTCCCGCCCCCGGCTGCCCGGACGACCGGCAACCCCCGCACAACAGCCTGTCGGTGTTCACGGCGGACGGGCAGCCGATCTCACCCGACACCGGGTTCACGCAGGGCGGGATCGACTGGCCGCAGGGCCTGATCTCCCACAGCAGCGGCGACATCTGGACGGCCAACTGCGGCAACGACAGCGTCACGATCTATCCGGGCGGAAACCCGGCTGCCGCACGCAACCTCACCGACCTCGGCGTGACCAAGCCCTTCGCCCTCGCCGAGGGCACCGACGGCAGGGTGTTCGTCACCGGCAACGGCAGCGACACCGTCGCCGTGCTCGATGCCTCCGGCGCTCCGATCGCTCCGGCCATCGGTGGGGCCGGTCTCGAGAAGCCCCTCGGGGTGGCCGTCGATTCCGCGGGAACCGCGTGGGTCGCGAACTCGCGGGTCATCGGCATCCCCTGCCCGGACCCCGCGCTGACCCCCACCCTCGAGGGCAGCCTCACGATGATCGACGGGAATCTCACACCGTTCCCCATCACCGGCGGCGGTCTGCGGGTTCCGTGGGGTGTGGTCGTCGACGGCAACGACAACATCTGGGTCGCGAACTTCGCCGGCCGGGCCGTCTCCCAGTTCTGCGGCAGCAGGGCGGTGGCCTGCCGTCCCGGAACCACCACGGGCGCACCGATCTCCCCGGACGTCACCGGCTACGGCTTCGACGGCCTCGTCCGCAACACCGGAATCACGATCGACCAGGCAGGGAACGTGTGGTTGGCCAACAACTGGAAGGAGATCCCGATCCAGACCAACCCCGGCGGCTACGAGATGGTGGCCTTCGTCGGGGCCGCCGCACCCGTGACGCCCTGACCGTCAGGTGTTCTGCGATCGCTCGATTGCAGTGATCTCTCGATTGCAGTGATCTACGGACGGAAGACCGCGCGCAGGCAGTCGTCCTCCTTGTTCTTGAACATCTCGTATCCGCGCACCGCCTCGGTGAGTGGAAGGTCGTGCGTCATGAGCCAACTCGGATCCAGGCGGCTTTCGAGGACGTGCTCGAACAGGGTGGGCATGTACCGCTGGCCGTGTTGCTGTGCCGTCCGCAGGGTCAGGCTCTTGTTCGTCAGTACCGCCATGGGGAACTTGTCGGTGACACCGTAGATGCCGAGCACCGACACCACTCCGCCCTTGCCGCAGGACAGGATCGCCTCACGCAGGGAGGTCGCGCGGTCGCTCTCCATCCGCAATGCCTGCTTGACCTTGTCGTAGGCCTGCATGACGCCGGTGCCGTGACCTTCCATGCCGACCGCGTCGATACACGCGTCCGGTCCGCGTCCGCCGGTGCTCTCGCGGAGCGTCTCGTAGACGCTGTCGACCTCGGTGTAGTCCACGGTTTCGGCGCCGATCCTCTTCGCGGCACGGTCGAGCCGGTCGCGGAAACGGTCGATCACGATCACCCGTTCGGCGCCTATGATCCTCGCGCTCGCCGCGGCCATGAGGCCTACGGCGCCGGCGCCCCAGACCGCTACCGTGTCGCCCGGGGAGATGTCGCAGAAGTCGGCGCCCATGTAGCCCGTCGGGACCGCGTCGGACAGGAACAGGGCCTGCTCGTCGCCCACTCCGTCGGGGATCGGGAAACAGTTGACGTCGCCGAAGGGCACGCGGATGTACTCGGCGTGCGAACCCTGGTACCCGCCGAACGGGTGGGTGTAGCCGTAGATTCCGCCGGTGGGATAGCCCAGCACGGGCTGCTGCATCGCCGCGTTCGGGTTGGTGGTGTCGCACACCGCGTGCAGGCCGTCGGCGCAGTACGGGCACTTCCCGCATCCGATGAACGACGGCACGACCACCCGGTCGCCGACCCGCACCGAGGTCACCTCCGGGCCGGTGTCGACGATCTCGCCCATGAACTCGTGGCCGATCACATCGCCCTCCCGCATCCCCGGCAGGTATCCGCCGAGGAAGTGCAGGTCGGAACCGCAGGTCGTGGTGAGTCGGACCCGCACGATCACGTCGTGCGGGTTGACCAGGCCGGGATCGTCGACCGTCTCCACCGACAACTCGTTCACACCCATCCAGCACAGCGCTCGCATCAGGCGTCTCCTTCCGATTCGCGGGCACTCGGACTGCCCTGCAGGGTGGGGATCTCACCGGTCTGCATGAGGGCCCGCGCACGGTAGAGCGCGGTGAAGGTCAGGGCCCCGGTGACGAGATCGGGGACGGGAACCTCGGCGCGCAGGGTCATCTCGGTACCGCCCCGGGGCGCGTCGGACACCGCGAGCACCACGCGCGGACCCGGGGTGTCCGCGTCGTCCTCACCGACGAATGCGAGCCCTTCCGAGGTGACGTCGACGCGGGTGTCCCAGGTCGTCGTTCCGCCGGGGCCCTCCCATGTCCAGCGCAGCCGGTTCGCTTCGACCGTCTCCACCCGCACGTGGTCGCCGAAGACTCTGCTCAGGTTCTCGGGATCACGCCAGAACTGCATGACCTGTGCGCGCGGAGCCGCGACGGTCACCGTCTGCGGTCTCCGGGCGTCGACGGGCCGGTCGACGGCACGCCGGACGAAGCCACCCACCGAGCGGCCGGCGTCGTCGATCGCCCTGTTAGCGTTCTCCACGACTCGGCCCGCGTTCTGCACGACCCTGCTGAAGTCGACCACCGTCGTCTCCTCACCGGTACGGACGGACAGATCTGCCGGTCGCCGGATCGAGGACGTACGCCACAGTGGCTGTCGGGAAGATCGAGGCGGCCGATGACGTTGAGTACCCGTGTACGCCGGACCGACAAACCGTCGCCGCTGCACTGTGCCCGCGCATGCGCGTGGCCGGGTGAGCGCACGGCTCCCCGGCTGCACAGCACGTACCAGCAGATGATGCAATGGTGTGACGGAAACGACCCGGTCGTCGCGACGACCGCAAGGAGGGATCGGCCCAGTATGAGCGGCATCTACAACAACGTCACCGAGCTGGTCGGGCGCACCCCGATCGTCAAGCTCAACCGTCTGACCGAGGGCGCTGGCGCCACCGTCGCCGCGAAGCTCGAGTTCTACAACCCGGCCAACAGCGTCAAGGACCGCATCGGTGTCGCGATCATCGACGCCGCCGAGAAGTCCGGTGAGCTGAAGCCCGGCGGCACGATCGTCGAGGGCACCTCCGGCAACACCGGTATCGCGCTCGCCATGGTCGGCGCTGCCCGCGGCTACAAGGTCATCCTCACGATGCCCGAGACGATGTCGACCGAGCGTCGCGTCATGCTCCGCGCCTACGGTGCCGAGATCGTCCTGACCCCGGGTTCCGAGGGCATGAAGGGCGCCGTCGCGAAGGCCGAGGAGATCGTCGCGAACACCGAGAACGCCATCCTGGCCCGCCAGTTCGGCAACCCGGCGAACCCGGAGATCCACGAGCGCACCACCGGTGAAGAGGTCTGGAACGACACCGACGGTGCCGTCGATATCTTCGTCGCGGGTATCGGCACGGGTGGCACGCTCACCGGTGTCGGCCGCACCCTCAAGGCCCGCAAGCCCGACGTGAAGATCGTCGGTGTCGAGCCCGCCGACTCGCCGATCCTCACCGGCGGTGAGCCCGGACCGCACAAGATCCAGGGCATCGGCGCAAACTTCGTGCCCGAGGTTCTCGACCGCGAGATCTACGACGAGATCGTCGACGTGAAGTTCGACGACGCCATCGAGGTCGCCCGTCGCCTGGGCACCGACGAGGGCATCCTCGGCGGCATCTCGGCCGGCGCCAACGTGTGGGCCGCACTCGAGATCGCGAAGCGTCCGGAGAACGCCGGCAAGCTGATCGTCGTCGTCGTTCCCGACTTCGGCGAGCGCTACATCTCCACCCCGCTCTTCGAGCACATCCGGGACTGATCGCCGTCGTGGGTATCCTGCACACTCTCCGGGAGGATCTGCAGTCGGCGCGCGGCCACGATCCGGCCGCGCGCAGCGACGCGGAGAACGCCATCGTCTATTCGGGGCTGCACGCGATCTGGTCGCACCGCATCGCGCACCGGATGTGGCAGGTGCCCGCCCTGAAGGGACCTGCGCGGATCCTCGCGCAGTTCACCCGGTTCCTCACCGGCATCGAGATCCACCCCGGCGCGACCATCGGCCGGCGGTTCTTCATCGACCACGGCATGGGCGTGGTCATCGGTGAGACGGCCGAGATCGGCGACGACGTGATGCTCTACCACGGCGTGACGCTCGGCGGCCGGTCGCTGGCGAAGGAGAAGCGTCATCCGACGCTGGGCAACCGTGTCACCGTCGGGACGGGGGCGAAGGTCCTCGGCCCGGTGGTGATCGGCGACGACAGCGCGATCGGCGCCAACGCCGTGGTCACCCACGACGTGCCGGAGGATTCGATCGCCACTGGTATCCCCGCGACCGTCCGGTCCCGCAAGAAGCACGAACCGCTCGTGGATCCGACGACGTACATCGATCCCGCGATGTACATCTGAGGTCGCGTCCTCCCGAAACACGAACGAGGGGGAGGATATGTGCGAGTTCTCCGTCGAGAACGCACATATCCTCCCCCTCGTCGTCGGGGATCAGCCCTCGTAGCCGGGCGGGTAGAGCACGGACTTCAGTTCGCAGAACGCCTCGAGTCCTTCGGGGCCGTTCTCACGCCCGATGCCCGAGTTCTTGAAGCCGCCGAACGGCGAACCGGGATCGAATGCGTACCAGTTGATTCCGTACGTTCCGGTGCGCACACGCGACGCGATCTCGAGGCCCTTCTCGATGTCGGTGGTGTACACCGAACCGGCGAGGCCGTAGTCGGAGTCGTTGGCGATCTTCACGGCCTCGTCGACGCTGTCGTAGGGCAGCACGCACAGCACGGGACCGAAGATCTCCTCACGGGCGATCGTCATCGAGTTGTCGACGTCGGCGAAGATCGTCGGCTCGACGAAGTAACCCTTGTCGAGGTGCGCCGGACGGCCGCCGCCGATCACGACGCGGGCACCCTCTTCCTTGCCCTTGGCGATGTAGCCCTCGACGCGGTCGCGCTGCTTGGCGGAGATCAGCGGACCGATCTGCGCGGCCTCGTCGCCGGGAGGGCCGACGGGGAAGAATGCGGTTGCGCCGGCGACCTTCTCGACGACCTCGTCGTAGCGGGAGCGCGGAGCCAGGATGCGTGTCTGGCCGACACATGCCTGACCGGTGTTGATGAGCCCCGACATCACGAGCATGGCGATGGTGGAGTCGAGGTCGGCGTCCTCGAGGACGATGGCCGCGGACTTGCCGCCGAGTTCGAGTGAGCAGCGCTTGAGGTTGCGTGCTGCGATCTCGCCGATGTGCTTGCCCACCGCGGTCGAACCGGTGAAGGTGATCTTGTCGATGTCGGGATGGGACACGAGGTTCTCGCCGGTCTCGGCGCCGCCCGGAACCACCGACAGCACGCCTTCGGGAAGACCTGCCTCGGTGAAGATCTCGGCGATGAGGTTCACGGCCAGCGGAGCCTCGGGTGCGGGCTTGAGCACCACCGAGCATCCGGCGAGCAGGGCGGGTGCGATCTTGTTGGCGCACAGGAACAGCGGCACGTTCCACGCGATGACGGCGGCGACGACGCCGACCGGTTCGCGGGTGACGCGGGTGCGGCCGAAGGACCCGGTCCGTTCCTCGACCCAGTTGAACGAGTCCGCCAGTCCGGCATAGTAGTTCAGCGTGCCCAGGGCCGGGGTCATCTGCACCATCTGGACGGAGGGGCCCGGCTGTCCGAGTTCGGAGGCGATGACGCCGGCGATCTCGTCGTTGCGCTGCTCGATGAGCGAGATGGCCTTGGCGAGTACCTGGGCGCGTTCGGCCGGCGACGTGCGCGGCCACGGCCCGTCGTCGAAGGCACGCCGGGCGGCGGCGACCGCGGCGTCGACGTCCTTCGGTCCCGCGACCGGCACGGAGCCGACGCGCTCCTCGGTGGCGGGGGAGAACACCTCGAGTCTCTCGTCGGTCGACGGTGCCACCCATTCGCCGCCGATGAACAACTTGTCGTAGTCGGTCATGTCTTCCTCATCCGTTGCTGTGTGCTCACGTCTCGGATCGCGCGGCCGTCGAGCGCGCCGCGGTGCTGTGACCCCGAACACTAGAACACGTTACAGCCTGAGGCCAGAGGGTCACCAGATCGAATGGGACCGGACGGCCTCACTCCCCGAGGTGGCAGCGCCGGTGCAGCAGGCGGATCTCCTGTTCGAGTTCGGGAACGGGCCCGTCGACGACGGCATCCGGCACGACCTCGCGGATCGGCAGTGGACGGACCGGTGCCGGTGGCACGCCCATCTCGTCGAGCCACCGGACGAGTTGCTCGGAGGACGCCGCGTAGACGATCCGCCCCAGGCCGACCCAGCCGTGCGCGGCCGCACACATCGGGCAGTGCTCACCGGAGGTGTAGACGGTCGCGGTGGCGCGCCGGTCGGGTTCGAGATGTTCGGCGGCCCATCGTGCGAGCTCGAACTCGGGATGCCGGGTGCTGTCGCCGCCTGCGACGCGGTTGCGGTCCTCGGCCAGGACCTTGCCGTCCGCATCGACGAGCACCGACCCGAACGGCTCGTCGCCGGCCGCGACCGCCTCCTCCGCGAGTTCGACGCACCGCCGCAGATGCTGCAGATCCGTGTCGTTCACCATCGATGTCTCTTCCTCCCTCGGCTGCACAGTAGGGGCGGGGGAGGAGCCGGGTGGCGCGAATCGGCGACCGTCACCACACTGGAGGGTGCCCAACGGTCAGGAGACATGACATGGCGGAGAACAATCCGTTCGGGTTCGACCCCGACGATCTCGACCGCGTGGTGCGGGAAGCCGGTGAGGAACTGCGGGAACTGAAGGACCGCATCTTCTCGTTCCTCGAGCCGCCGGTAGCGCCGACGCGCACGCAGCCGCGGCCCGAGACCACCGGTGAGAAGGGCGACGGCGTCTGGGTCGTCTACACCACCGACGACGACGGCGTGGCCCGCGTCGACCAGGTCCATCGCACCGAACTCGACGCGCTGCGCACGCTCAAGGGCAACACCGACCCGCGACGTTCGGTGCGGTTCCTGCCCTACGGGATGAGCGTGAGCATCCTCGACCGCCCGAGTGCCACAGACGAGAGTGCCGCGGAGGACAGTGCCACCGGGGACACGGCTCCCGACGATGCGACCGGCGAGAACTGATCAGGCTTCATCCACCGTCGTGGAACGACAGATCGGCCACCGTCGTGGAACGACAAGTCAGCCACCGTCGTGGAACGACAAGTCAGCCACCGTCGTGGAACGACAAGTCAGCCACCGTCGTGGAACGACAAGTCAGCCACCGTCGTGGAACGACAAGTCAGCCACCGTCGTGGATGTACGAGGCGAGCTGGTCGCGTTCGGTCTGTAGTTCGTCGATGCGGCTCTTGACCACGTCGCCGATACTGACGATCCCGACCAGCTGAGAGTCCACCACGACCGGCAGGTGCCGGATCCGTTGTTCGGTCATGGTCTCGGCGAGACTGTCGACCGAATCGGTGGGCAGGCAGGTCGTCACCGTCCGGGACATCAGTTCGTGTGCCGGCGCGGCGAGGATCGAGGGGCCCCGTTCGTGGAGGGCGCGTACGACGTCGCGTTCGGTGACGATCCCGGCGACGCTCCTGCCCTCGCACACCACCATCGCGCCGATGTTGAACCGCGCGAAGTCGCCGATGAGCTCGCATACCGTGGTGTCGGGCCCGACCGTGTGCACCGCCGAACCCTTGTTCCGCAAAATGTCAGCAATCCGCATCCGGTACCGCCGATCTGCTCGCAGAGCATCCCGGCGGCCCGCTACCGGTTTCCGCCGGGACTCCGATGTGGTCCTCAGGGTAGGCCGGAAAGCCCGGTGTGCCGGGTCAGGTTATCCAGTCGTGACCTGCGGCGACGATCGATGCGCCGGTGAGAGTGCCCAGTGCGCCGAGTTCGGCGGGGACGATCTGCAGGTCCTGTACGAACCGCAGGCGGGCGTGCCGGGCCGCCGACGCGAGCATCGGCCGCCACAGGTGCCCGCCCGATTGCGCGAAGCCTCCGCCGACGACCACCCGTCCCACATCCACCAGTGCCGCTGCCGACGCGATGACCTGCCCCAGCGCCGTCCCGGCCCGTTCGAGTGCCGCGGCGGCGACGCCGACCCCGGACTCGGCGTCCGCGGCCAGTGCGACACCGTCGGGGCCTTGCCAGCCGTGGGCACGGGCCCAGCGCACCGCCGACGGGCCGCTCGCCACGGTCTCGATGCAGCCGACGCCTCCGCACGCGCACACCGTCGTGCCGTAGGGCGAGACGACGTGCCCTATGTGGCCGGCGTTTCCGGTGCGGCCGCGCACGATCCGGCCGCCGAGCACGAGACCGCCGCCGATGCCGGTGCCGAGCACGACCCCGAGCAGGTCGGCGACGTCACGTCCGGCACCGAAGCGCTGTTCGGCGAGGGTCGCGGCCGCACCGTCCATCACCAGATCGACACGCGCCTCGGGGAACACCGAACGCACGGCGTCGACGAGTGCGAAGCCGGAACTCCACTCGGAGATGTTGATCGGGCCGATCGTCCCGGCGTTCGTGTCGACCGGTCCTGCCGCGGCGATACCCACGGCGGTCACCGGTTCCTCACCGACCTCCGCGACCTCCCGGAGCAGCCCCGCGCACGCGTCCCACACGTCCTTGCGGGGGACCGGCACGGAACGGGCTTCGAGCGGGGTGCCGTCGTCGGCGGCGACGGCCGCGGCGAGCTTGGTGCCGCCGACGTCCAGGGCCAGTGCGGTCATGGCGACGACATTAAGCGACGGGTCAGCGTCGCCGCAGGACCAGGACCAGGTTGCTGACGAGGAACTCTCGGACACCGGGCACGTTCACGAGCCACCACGCCCAGTTCGGGTGGTAGCGGGGGAACGCCGCGAGCAGTTCACCGTCGGGTGTCGAACGTGCCCAGCGCAGACCGTCGCTCGCGCCGACGTCGAACAGCGACACCCCGTACCGGTTCTTCGGTTCCCGGCCGTGTTTGCGGGCGTAGCGCCGGGCCGCGTACTCGCCGCCGAAGGCGTGCCACGGACCGGTCTCGTGCCCGCCGAACGGCCCCCACCACAGGGTGTACGACAGCACCATCAGTCCGCCGGGACGCGTGACGCGCAGCATCTCGTCGGCCATCACCCACGGCGTCGGAACATGTTCGGCGACGTTCGACGAGAAGCACACGTCCACCGATCCGGTACGCAGCGGCAGTGCCAGGCCCGAGCCGCGGATCGCACCGCCCACCTGCAGACCGGCGGCGTGCATCTCCGACGGGTCGGGCTCGATCGGCACGTACCGCGAACCCACCTCGGTGAACGCATCCGCGAAGTAACCCGGTCCACCGCCGACGTCGACGACCGTGGTGCCCGTCAGATCGGCGCCGGTCAGCCCCGTGTAGAGATCGCCGATGAGGTCGACGGTGTCGCGCGCGAGACCACCGTAGAACTTCTCCGGTTCCGTCTGTTCGAACCGGAAGCTGCCGAGCAACCCCACGGAACGGCGCAGTGTGGCGCGGCGGGCGAACAGCCGGGTCACGTCGGTGCGGGGTCGGGTCGTCGATGGCACGTCCAGTCACCTTAGTGCGGGCCCCGCGCTCGTCCCTCACCTGTCGCCGACCGGCACCCGCTACTGTGTCCTTGTCATCGTCCGAGTCACATCTGCCCGGCCGGGTGGTCGAGTCGACATACAGGGGGGTCACCGCGTGCGGGAGGTTCTGCTGCTCTGCTGGCGCGATAGCGGGCATCCGCAGGGCGGTGGCAGCGAGCGGTATCTCGAACAGGTCGGGGCGCAACTCGCGGCGCGCGGCGTCCGCGTCGTCCTGAGGACCGCCTCCTATCCCGGAGCTCCCGAGCGGGACCGGATCGACGGCATCACCGTCAGTCGCGGTGGGGGACGGCTCACCGTCTATCCGCGCGCGCTCGCCGCGATCCTCGCGGGCAGATTCGGTGTCGGCCCCCTCGCCGGTATCCGTCCCGACGCCGTCATCGACACCCAGAACGGCATCCCGTTCTTCGCCCGGCTCGTCGCCGGTGCCCCCGTCACGGTGCTCGTGCACCACTGTCATCGCGAGCAGTGGCCGGTCGCAGGCAGGCTGATGGCCAAGCTCGGCTGGTGGATCGAGTCGTCCCTGTCGCCGCGCGTGCACCGCCGCAACCAGTACCTCACCGTCTCCCTTCCGTCCGCCGACGAGCTGCGCGCTCTCGGCGTCGACCGGGAACGGATCGCCGTGGTCCGCAATGGTGTCGACGCCGTCCCCACCGGTGTCGCAGTGGGGGGCGACGACACACGCACGGCCCACCCGAGCGTGTGCGTGCTCTCACGGCTGGTGCCGCACAAGCAGATCGAGGATGCCCTCGCCGCGGTCGCGGCGCTGCGCGGCACCGTCCCCGGTCTGCATCTCGACGTCATCGGCGGCGGCTGGTGGGAGCAGAACCTCCGCGATGCGGCCGCAGAACTGGGCATCGGCGACGCCGTCACCTTCCACGGCCACGTCGACGAACAGCGCAAGCACGAATTGCTCGCCCGCGCCTGGGTTCACGTGATGCCCTCACGCAAGGAGGGGTGGGGTCTCGCGGTGGTCGAGGCCGCCCAGCACGGTGTGCCCACCATCGGTTACCGCAGTTCCAAGGGACTGACCGATTCGATCATCGACGGCGTGACCGGAGTGCTCGTGGACTCACCCGCCGAACTGACCGCCGCCGTCGCCGATCTGCTCGCCGACGCCGACCGTCGTCGTCAGCTCGGCAACAAGGCCCGCATCCGCGCCGGCGAGTTCTCGTGGGAGGCCACGGGGGAGGGCGTGCACGAGGTCCTGTCCGTCACGACCTTCGGGCACACCGTCTCAGGGCTGTTCCCGCGCGCCGACGAGCCGTCGACTCTCGCCGACCCGCTGCCCGAGCGCGCACCCAGCGCCGCCGGCCAGTACCAGTAACCACGCCACGTGCGCCCCGATCGCCAGGGCGCGGTGGGGCGACGGGGTCGAGGTGACGCCCTCCACCCGGTACAGGCTCAGATCCTCGTCGCGGTAGGCGGGTTCGAGCGTGTCGAGTGTGCTTTGTGAGTCGCCGAGTTCGCCCGGCGTGCCGTGCTCGACGAGCACCCAGCCCACCCCGCGCGCGGCGAGCGCACTCGGGTCCGCGCCGGACAGCAGCAAGGCTTCGACGTCCTCCGCGCGGCGACCCTCCCCGGCGACACTGCCCTCGGCGACGATCAGGGTTCCGGTCTGCAGGACGTCGGCGCGCAGCATGCGCGGGGACGGATCGAGCACCGGCACGGGCCCGGAGAAGTCGAAGACCCGGAACATGCCGGCGGGCAGCACCGCCACGTCGCCGTCGTCGACCGTGACGATCTGCGACACCCGTTCCCAGCCCGGCGGATAGCGCACGGGCTGCAGTTGCCCGCCCACACCCCACACCAGGTCGGGCAGCGCGACCAGCACGACGGCGATCGCGGCCAGCGCCCACACCGGTTCGGGCGCCGCGAAGCGCCGCGCGAGGACGGTCGTGCCGGCCGCCGCGGCGAGCGTGTAGGCGGGCATCGCCCACGCGACCCACTTCTGGGTGTCGCGCAGCAGTCCCGCGCCGGGCACGTTCACCATCGCCCATTCACCGACGGCGAGTCCCGGTCCGGTCGCGGCGAGGGCGACGACGAGCACCGCGAGGACGGCGGGCACCACGACCGCCACGATCACCGGATTCCTGCGTCGCCGCCACAGCGCCGGCACCCCGCACGCCACCACGGCGAGCAGCAGCAGGGTGCCCATCAGCGCCCATGCGGTGGTGCGCGAGGTGGGGACGGATTCGGCGTTCCAGATCCCGCCGAGTCCCGCCACCGAACCGATCGTGCCGAGCAGCGGTTCGGCCCGGGCGGCGAAGGCGCGCACACCGGCCGGGTCGGCTTCGGTGCCGCCACCGGCGAGTGCCGTCGCGACCAGCCACGGCAACGACACCGCGACACCCAGCGCGAGCGTGCCGCCCACGCGCGGCAGTACCCGCGTCCGGCCGCCGGGGGCGACGAGGACGGCGCAGGCCGTGACGATCGCCAGCAGGGCCCCGGTCGGGGTCAGCCCCGCGGCGGCCAGGCAGACCGCCGACGACGCCCACCCGCCGCGTCTCCGCCGCCGGATCGCGACGGCCGCGCAGATCGTCCACGGCAGCGCGGCGTACCCGGCGAGCAGACTCCAGTGGCCCTGCAGCAACCGCTCGGCGACATAGGGATTCCAGATCGCGACCGTCGCCGCGACGAGCCGGGCACCGGTTCCGCTCGTCGGCAGCACCACCGCGACCAGCCGCGCCGCACCCCACCCCGCCGCCCACAACGACGCGACGAGCAGCGCCGTGACCGCGACACCACCGTCGACGACGGTGCTCACCCACGCCAGCAGGGCGTCCTGCGGAACCGCGCGGGCGGCGGCGTCGGACAGACCGAGTGCGGAGTCGGTGGGGAACGATCGGGGAGTGCTCACCGCGTCGCGGAAGAGCAGGTAGCCGGGGGAGACGAGGAACGGGCCGAGCACCGCGACCGTCAGGACGAGGGACCAGACCGCCGGGAGAGCCGCCGTCGTGGAGATGCGGGACGACTCCGGGCGTGGCATGGCGGCAGAATACGGTGTCGTTCCGGATGGGAGGATGAGCGGATGCCGCGAACACCCCGACCCGCGTCGGAGGGCACCGAGACCACCCGTGGTTCGACGGGTACCGCCGTCGCCGGCATGACGCTGGTGACGGTCGGTGCGATGACCGCGAACCTCGCGTCCTATCTGTTGCACCTGCCGGCGGGACGTTGGCTCGGGCCCGCCGGATACGGCGAGTTCGCGAGCCTGCTCGCCGCGCAGCTCGTCCTCGCGGTGCCGGCGCTGGCGTTGCAGACGGTCGTCGCCCGGGAGGCCGTGCACGGCACCGGTGCCGCGGCGTTGCGCCGTCTCGGTTATCGCTGCGCCGTGCTCGCCTTCGTCGTCGCGATGCTTCTCGTGCCCGTCGTGGCGTGGGCGCTCGACACGAGCGTCGGGGGAGCGTTCGGATCGCTCGTCACCGCGCCGCTGCTCGTCCTCCTCGCTGCCGAACAGGGTCTGCTGCAGGGGCGGGGCAGGTTCGCGGCGCTCAGCGTCGTCCTGGCCGCCGCGGGCATCGCGAAGGTGGTGCCGGCCGTGGCGGTGCTCGCCGTCGGAGGAGGTCCCGGCGCCGCGCTGTTCGCCGGGGCGCTCGGCACGGGCGTGGTCGCGCTGGCCGCGAGCGTGCTCGTGGGCCGGACGTCGGGTGGGAGGACGGAGCCGGTCCCGACCGCCGGGGCGGTGCTGCGTGCCTCCCAGGTGCAGCTGGCCCTCATCGCCCTCACGTCGCTCGACCTGCTGCTCGCCCGCATGCTGCTCGACCCCGACTCGGCCGGCCTGTACGCACTGGGGGCGGTGGCGACGAAGGTCGCCTTCTGGTTGCCGCAGGCGGTCGGTGTGGTGCTCTATCCGCGGATGGCGAACCCCGCCCAGTCGGCGGCGGCGGTGCGGTCGGCGCTCACCGTCCTCGTCGCGATCGGCGCGGTGCTCGTCGCCGGCGCGGCGATTTGCGCACCGATCGTCCCGATGCTGGTCGGCGACGCCTACGGGCCGGTGCAGTCGCTGCTGTGGCTGTTCGCGTTGCAGGGTGCGTGTCTGGCGGTCCTGCAGGGCGCGCTGCTGTCGGCGATCGCCGGGGAACGCACCCATCTCGCGCTCGTCGCGTGGGCGGGCCTCGTCCTCGAGGCGGTGCTGATGTTCACGGTGGCGTCGACCCTGCGGCAGTTCATCGCCGTCGCCGTCGGTGTGGCCGCGGCGACGGCCGCGGTGGTCGCGGTGCTCGCTCTGCGCGGGGCTGCAGCGGCCCCGTCCACCGACGGGTCACCCACGAACGAGACCGCCCCCCACCGGGATCGGTGAGGGGCGGTTCGATTCGTCCAACGGACGATCACTCCTGCGTCGGAGGCTTCCGCAGATCGGTGCGCGGGATCTCCTGCGTCTGATCGGTCGTCCAGTCGCGCTGCTGCGCGTTCGGGTCGGTCTGGCGCGGGATGACCTCGGTGCGGTCATCGGTGTGATCGTGCTGCGCGCCGGCCGAATGCGCCGGGCCGACCGTGGTCGTGGCCGGGCCTGCCGGAGCGGGGCCGCCGGTCGCGGTGGCCGGACGACGGTTGCCGCCGCCGCGGATGCCGAGCACGAAGCCGACGATCAGCAGGATGACGCCGAGGATGCCGAGGATGATCGGCAGGGTGCGGCCGAACAGCGAGATGGTGTCCTGGCCGTCCTTGGCCTGGCCGATCTGGTACTCGATCGTCTCCTCGTCGAACGGCAACGTCACGTTGAGGACCGTTACCTCGGGCTTGTCGGCCTCGCGGGCGTAGTACTGGTCCTGCTGCTCCTGGCCCTTGACGACGACACCGGTGACCGGGTCGACCCACAGGTCGCGGATGTTGTTGTACCAGCGGGTCATCGTGATCGGCTCGTCGCCCTCACCGACACCCCAGGTGGAGGCGGGCAGGCTGAGCTTGTAGGTCTGGACCTCGGGGTCGGCCTTCGACAGGTCGACGGGGCCGATCTCCTGATGGAAGTGGTAGACCTTCATGCCGTTGATCTCTTCCTCACCGACGAAGTCGATGGGGTAGTTCTCGCGAGCGTTGATGTCGTAGTACGGGTACGACTCCTGCTGGACGTCGAACGGGAACTTGTACTGCAGTCCCTCGCGGTTGTCGATCTCCACCGGCGGCTGGTCGGCGCTCACCTGGACCGTGCTCACACGATCCGGGTACTCCTCCGCCGAGACGGGCATGGACGTCTTGCGGTTCACCGTGACGCGGTCGACGATGGCGGAGACGAGACCCGTGTCCCCCTGCATGTCGAGTCGTCGCACCGTCTGACCGGACTGCAGCGTCATGATCTCGGCATCCGAGGGATCCTCGACGGTGACGAAGCGCTGCGCGACGATCGGCACGTCGCGATCGACCTGCGCGTTGCCGGCGAGCAGCTGGCGGGAGTTGAGGATGTCGCCCGTGCCCTCGGCGACCGTGGTCACCTCGAGATCGAGCGGTGTCGTCCTCAGCTTCCCGAGCGTGTACGTCGGCACGAGAATCGCGATCACCAGGAGGAAGGCCCCCAGGCCCACCAGAATCATTGCCAGTATCCGGCCGGAGCTCGAACGCTCAGCCATGCTTTCTCCTCACTCAACGGTCGTCATCGAGTACCCCCACCGGCAGCAGCAGGGCTGCACGGATCGCCTGGCATCCGGCCCGCGAACACCACGTGAGCTCAGACACTAACAGCCCGGTATGGCAATATGCGCGCCCGCTCACCGCTGGGACGGATCCGTAGTCGATCTTCGTCGCTGCCGGGATCGTCCTGTTCCGGACGATCCTGCTCTGTCCGCCGCTCCGACGACACGGCACACTGGTGCGCGATGACCACCACCACCGACCGGAACCGCAGCGTGAGCGGATTCCTTCCGGCACTCGAAGGGATGCGCGGCTTCGCCGCAGTGGGCGTGTTGATCACCCACGTCGCGTTCCAGACCGGCGCAGTGCACGACTCGCCGATCGGCCGGGTGTGGGCACGGTTCGACCTCGCCGTCGCCCTGTTCTTCGCCCTGTCCGGCTTCCTGCTGTGGCGTCCGCACGCCGCTGCGGCCCGCGGATTCGGACCGTCCCCCTCGGCGACCCGCTACTTCCTCTCCCGCGCCACCCGCATCCTCCCCGCCTACTGGACCGTCGTGATCCTGGTGCTGTGGTTGCTGCCCGGCGCGGGCGGCGGCGCGAAGGTGTGGTGGTCGAATCTCACGCTCGTGCAAGTGTTCGTCCCACTCACTCTCACCGAGGGCCTCACCCAGATGTGGAGTCTGTCGGTGGAGGTGGCCTTCTATCTCGTGCTGCCACTGCTGGCGCTGGCGGTGAGCGGGCTGCGCGGGGACGCCGCCCGATACCGCGTCCCGCTGCTGCTCGCCGTGAGCGGACTGTCGTTGCTGTGGGCGTGGATTCCGGTCGGCACCCCCGACCACATCAACCACACCAACTGGCTGCCCGGCTATCTGCCCTGGTTTGCGGCGGGCATGATCCTCGCCGAACTCGTCACCGGACCGGAGACATGGATCCACCGGCTCGCGGCGCGACGCGCGGTGATGGGAGCGATCGCGGTGGGCGCCTTCGCGGCCGCGGCCACCCCGCTGGCCGGACCGGAGACGCTGACCGATCTCGCACCCTCCGAGTACTTCGCCAAGATCGCCCTGGGCGCGATCATGAGCTTCGCGCTGCTCGCCCCGCTGACCCTCGCGCCGCGCCGGCAGCACCGCGTTCTGGCGAGCCCGGTCGCACTGGCCGTCGGGCGCTGGTCGTACGGCCTGTTCATCTGGCACCTCGCGGTGCTGTCGATCGTCTTCCCCGTCTTCGGGATCCTGGCCTTCGCGGGGCACTTCTGGTTCGTGCTGACGGTGACGGTCGTGCTGAGCCTGGCGGTCGCGTCCGTCAGTTACGCCCTCGTGGAGGAGCCGGCGCGCGCCGCCTTCCACCGCTGGGACAAGGCCCGGCGCGGCACCGCGGCCAGGCCCACCGCGACCACGCCGACGAGCGCCGCGAACTGAATCAGGAACGAGTGCCCGACATATCCGTCGGGTGATCGCCACGGCCCGGTGGACAGCAGCGCCATCGCCAGCATCGTTGCGCCGCCCGCGGTGCCCACGAGCACACGTGACGTCACGACGGGGCCGCGGCGCAGCACGAGCGCACCGATCCCCACCGCGCCGACGACCGCGACGGCGGCACCGACCCATCCCGCGAGGAGCGTCGCGGCGACCAGCACACCGGCCAGTGCGAGAGCCGACGAACCCCAGGTGCGCGGCGTCGGACCCGGATCCTCGTCGCGCCTGCGGGGCCACACGGCCGCCGCGAACAGCGGGACGAGCAACAACAGCCCGCCGAAGATCCCGAGCCGGTACCAGCGGTCGGTAGCGAACTCGAGGGTCAGCGTCTGCTGCGGGCCGGCCGGCACGATCCAGCCCTGCTGCCAGCCGTCCACGACGACCGGCGTCGCCACGGTGCCGTCCGGGGTGCGGGCCACCCAGCCGACGTTGGTGCTCTCGGGCACCACCACGAGCCGGTCCTCGTCGCCCGCCGGAACCGTCACCTCGCGCAGGTTCTCCGTCCAGCGGCCCTTGTCGAGTTCCGTCGGCTCCGCGACGGGCGCATCGGAACCGGGGACGTCGAGCCGCAGGCCCGAGACGACGAAGGCCGCGCCGGGATCGACGTCGATGTCGACCCGGCCCGGATTCATGCCGACGACGTCGGTGTCGCACAGCGTCGCAGGAACCTCCACGCCCGCGGCGAGATCGGCGACCCGCGCGGTGAGCGACGTGCGGTAACTGCGCCCGTCGATCTCCACGACGGGTCCGCGCTCGCAGTCGACGGTCACGGTCTCGTCGTAGACGGATCCCTGTGCGCCGATCGGCCCGTCGTCGCCGAGCACCGACACCTCGGCGAGCCCGGGAGGGGTGAGTTTCGAGAAACCCAGCACGGTGCGGTCGAGGGTGTCGCGCCAGCGCACCACGGTGAGTTCGATCCGGTCCGTGGCGTGCGGGGTCAGGTCGACGATCGTGTCGTCACCGTCGAGTTCGCGCACCTGAGGTCCGTTGCCGAGATTCACCGCGACCCGCGACGGCGCGACCGGCAGCGCTCCCAGCGCGGCCCTGATGTCCAACCCCGTGACGCGTCGTTCCTCGGGCAGTTCCAACGTGAGCGACGGCCTCGGCGCACCCGCTTCGAGCGAGCTCTCCTCCGCGGTCCACGACGTCCGGGGATCACCGTCGGTGAGGGCGAACGCCGAGCCCTGCAGGTCGACGACGTCGGCGTCACCGCGCGCGACGACCCGGTCCGAGCGGTCCACGAGATCTTCGAGTGCAGGCCCGGGACGTGCGCGCAGGAGCAGTTCCGGGCGGACCCAGGTCTCCTGCGGCACATCCAGGGTGCGGGTGAACACGCCGGGTTCCTCCGCGGAGGTGGCGAGCCCTCGCGCGCAGCGCACGCGGTCGTCGGTGTCGACGCAGCTGCCGCGGCCGGGGAACTCCTGTCCGAGCTGCCATCCGCGTACCGCGGCGTCCTCGGCAGGGCCCGGCACCACGATGCGGCGCCGGATGTCGATCGGGCGCGGATCGTTCCGGTCGGTGAAGTCCTCGACGACCACCTCGGTGAGACCGAACTGGTTGCCGACCGTGCCGCGTTCGGTGTGCACGGACGTGATGCGGATCCACGAGGTGGTGCCCAGCGGCAGCGCGACCGTCTGCTCGCGTCCCGGCTTGTCGACGCGCACCGCCGTGCTGCCCCGGTCGGTGGACACCTCGAGCCACTTGACGGGATCGCCCAGAGCACCGGAGCTCGTCGTCAGGTGCAGCAGACCCGCCTCGATAGGCCGGTCGAGGTCGAGCTGCAGCCACTGGCCGACCGCCGATTCGAGTCCGTTGCTGTGCCAGCCGGTCGTCGGGTCTCCGTCGACCACCGCGGCCGGGCTGCTCGCCACCGACGTGCCACCGAGCTGGGTGGCATCCGACGCCGCGCTCGACACGCTGATACGGGCGCCTTCCCATTCGGCCCGGACGAGTTCGGTGTCGGGCACCGGATAGTCGGGGACGGCGTTGTGGGTGCGGCGCGGGTCGTCGGCCGTGCGGATCGTCGACGAATGATGATCGACCTGCCCGTAGTCCGTCTCGCGGTCCGTCGGGGTGTCGGTGACCGTCACCTCGTCGACGGGGAGACCGGCGCGGGCCGCGTCGGCCGCGAGGAGTGTGGGACCGACGAAATCGGGCTGCGCGGTGTTGCGGCGCAGCAGAGCCTCGGGGCCACCCTGCACGACCGGCACGTCGGCGGCGTCCACGACATAGGGACCGACGGGCGCCGCGGCCGGTTCGGCGACACGGTAGATCTCCACGGCCGGATAGGTCGGTCGCAGGTCGGCGTCGGTGACGAAATCCTCCGGGTTGTCGAAGACGATGTCGTCACCGAACTCGGCGACCCGCTCGATGCCCGGCGAACCGTCGAGCGCGCGATGCACGAGGGCCGGTCGCGCAGCGGGGGAGGTGTCGGGATCGAGGTCGTTGCGCACCACCAGGAATCCGATGCCCTGGCCGCGCAGGGTGGCGGCGAGACCGTCGGACGGGCGGCCGTCGGCGATGTCGCGTTGCACGGCGTCGAGGGCGCGGATGGCGCCGGGCGGCACGAGCGGCACGGCGTCGCGCACGGCCCACGGCGTCGACGCGAGGGCCTGCAGTGGTTCGTCGCGGGTGAGGCCCCACAGCTGGCTGCCGAACGGCGCGCCGGGAACGATGAGGGCGCGTTCGCCGCGCTCGCTCGTGTTGTCCTCGAGCCAGGCAGCCGCGGCGTGCCAGTGTTCGGGGACCTCGTCGTAGGCGCCGCGCGGGGCGAGCCGGCCGGTCCACGCGAGCGAGGTCGCGAGCGTCATCGCGACGAGGATCAACGTCGTCACCGCGACCATCGGATTGCGTTCTGGATGTGCGAAGGCGTTCCGGGCGCGCGTCCACGGCACCGATCCGGGCAGCGGCACGGCGCGCAGCAGATGCGCGAGCCCGAGCACGATCGGCAGTCGCACGAGCGGTTCGAGCTTGTGGACGTTGCGCAGCGGCGCACCGGTGGTGTCGAGGAACAACCGGACCTGCTCGGCGAACGGCGAGTCGAGCTGGCCGACGTAGCCGACGCCCATGCCGACGAGGCCCACCACGAGGATCAGGGTGAGGCGACCGCGCGCCGGCATCGACCGCATCGCGAGACCGGCGAGACCGGCCGCGGCCAGGGCGCCGGTGACGAGGACGGCGGCGGGCTGCGTGACGAGCACGGCGCCCGCGATGCGTTCGGGGGAGACGAAGGGCGTCCAGCTGCTGGTGCCGCGCAGCACCTCGGTGAGCGACGTCCACTCGGTGGTGACACCGGACGATTCGATGAAGTCGAGGAAGGGCGGACTGACGCGGCCGAGCAACAGCAGCGGCACCATCCACCAGGTCACCGCGACGACGCACAGGGGCAGCCACCACAGCGTGAAGCGCCACCAGCGCCGGTTCGGGCGGTGCGCGGCCCACCACAGGGCCGCGACGAGACAGGCCGCGGCGGTCGCGACGGCGTTGATCGCGCCCATGAGCGCCACCGCCAGGGCGGACTGCGCAGCGAGCCGGCGGGCCGAGCCGGGGTTCTGCGTGTTCAGATACCGCACCAACGGCAGCAGCACCCACGGCGCCAGCATCATCGGATGTGCTTCCGACGAGATGGAACCGAGGGTCGTGAGGACGCGCGGGGACAGCACGAACACCGTCGCCGCGATCAGGCGGGAGCTACGGCTCCCGATGCCGAGAGCTTCGGCGAGGCGGACGAGGCCCCAGAATCCGGCGACGAGCAGCAGCACCCACCACACCCGCTGGGTGATCCACGGGGGGATGTGCAGCAGTTGTCCCGCGGCGAAGAACGATCCGTGCGGGAAGAAGTAGCCGTACGCCTGGTTCTGCACCTGCCCGAGCGGCGCCACACTGCTCCACTGGTGAGCGGCGCGCGTGAGGAAGCCGATCGGGTTCTGCGTCAGGTCGTACTTGGTGTCGGCGACGACCAGGCCCGGAACCTGGGCGAACGACAGGACCACCGCCACCGCGGTGACTGCGTACAGCCACCGACGGGACAGCGGTTCGGCGGACGGGAGCTCCGTCTCGCCTCGGTACGTGCGTGAACTCGAAGCGTTGCCGGCGCCGTCAGCGGCTGCCGTACTCAACCTGGTTCAGGAGGGACGAATCGGCGTTGCCACTGCGATCGATCTGAGGGCGCGAATTCTCCTGTACAGCGGCCGTCACGCCGAAGACCGCCACGGCGCCGAGTACGGCACCGACGACCACGCTACCCAGGCCCGGTCCCAGGAACTTCCCCATTCCGTCTCCCCATCTCCAGTGACGCAGGCAGTCATCGCCGGCCGCCACGCTGTCTATCGGTCCGCGCCAAACTATCACCCCGGAAGGCGTCGGCGGACGGTGCGAGCCTCCGAGTCGATCTTCACCGTCGCGGCGGTGCGCTACACGCCCAGCGCGCCGAGCAGCGTGCGCAGTTTCGCGGTGGTCTCGTCGAGTTCGGCGACGGGATCGGAATCGGCCACGATGCCACCTCCGGCCCAGGCCACGGCGCGTCGGCCGTCGGAACTGAGCTCCGCGCACCGGATGGCGACGAACCAGTCGCCGTCGCCCTGTTCGTCGCACCAGCCCACCGCGCCGCCGTAGAAGCGCCGGTCGCCCTCGACCCGGGAGATCACGTCCAGCGCGGCCTCGGTCGGGGTGCCCGCCACGGCCGGGGTGGGATGCAGGACGTGGGCGAGGGTGAGCGCGTCGGTACCGGGGTCGCGGAGGGTGCCGGTGATCGGCGTGGCGAGATGCCAGACATCGGGGGTCGCGGTGAGCTCGGGCTTGTCGGGGATGTCGAGGTCGCTGCACAACGGGGCCAGTCGCGTGCGGATCCAGTCGACGACGAAACCGTGCTCGGTGAGGTTCTTGTCCGAGGTCAGCAGTTCCTCACCGGCACGACGGTCCTCGTCCGGATCGGCCCGGCGTGCGGCGGTCCCGGCGAGGGGACGGCACGTGACGGTGTCACCGCGTCGGCTCACGAGCAGTTCGGGGGTCGCGCCGACCAGCGTGTGCCCCCAGTAGCGTTCACCCGCCGCGCTCAGGTCCAGCGCGTACGTCGCCGCGTCGGGATGGCGTTCGATCATGCGGGCCGCGAGCGCGAGCGGGTCGAGGGGGTCGTCGGCCTCGAGCGCGACCCGCCGGGCGGCGACGACCTTCTCCATCTCCCCGAGGGACAACCGCTCGACGAGCCGGCGCACCCGCTCGACGTGCACGCGGGGCAGTGGCAGCTCGGCGGAGATCCGCACCGGTGGCAGGTCCGACAGGTCGGACGGGGCCTGCCACGGGCCGTCGGTGATCTCGACGTCGTCGGGCTGCGCGAGGGCCACCGGACGGTGCCGCGAGAACGGCAGTGCACCGACGACGATCGTCGCCTTGCCGCTGCGGAGTGCCTGCGTGGCGGAGTGGACGTCGTCGAAGAACCGGCGGGTGCCGGTGGCGTGCACCGAGCGTTCGGCGCGCGAGAGCAGGAATCCGTCCATGGTGGATCGACAATATCCCTGCCTGTACCCGGCGCGCCGGTGACCCGGTGCGGGGCGTCAGCGACCCGGCGGCACGATCAGGACCGGTCTGTGACTGTGCCGGAGCACATGATCGGCCACCGACGACTGCAACAGCGACCGCAGACCGGTGGTGCCGCGGGTACCGGTGACGATGATGTCGACGTCGAGCTCGTCGGCGGCCTCGATGATCGCCGACCACACCGCGTTGACGACCTCGACGGTGCGGCCCTCGGCGTGCAGACCCGTCGAGCGGGCCAACTCGAGGCCCTCGTCGTTGGTGATGCGCGCGTCGGACAATGCGACGTCCTCGCTGTCCTCGTCGGGCACCCAGTCGGGTTGCATGACGCCGGACAGGCCGGACATACGGGCGGCCTGCCGGACCATCGGTTCCCAGGCGGTGACGACGACGGCGCGGCAGGACTCAAGGAAACGACCCGCATACTGCACGGCACGCTTCGAGTTCTCGGAACCGTCGTAGGCGATGAGGATCAGATCTGCGCCCACCGCGTACCCCCTGGGTCGGATTCGGATGCTCGGGTGCACCTTAACCCGCCGGAGCGTCCCTGGGGGAGGTTCGAGCTGTGGGTCTCCGAGGTTCGTCCGCTACCGTCGGCACCATGCGGATCCGTCACACTGTCGCCGCCGTGCTCGCGGTCGCCCTCACCACCGCGGGATGCGGTTCGTCCGATTCGGGCGGCGACGACCCGGTCGAGGCGACGTCGAGTTCGGCGACCGCCCCGTCCACCACCGCGACCGCCACGACCACCGAGGCGACCGCAGCTGCGACGTCGGCGACCTGCGGCGACGATCTGCTCGCCCGGCTGACGCTGCGGCAGAAGCTCGCCCAGTTGCTCAACGTCGGGGTCACGAGCGCCGCCGACGCGCAGGCCGTCGTCGAGTCGGAGCAGATCGGCGGCATCTTCATCGGCAGCTGGACCGACGCGTCGATGCTCACCGACCGTCTCGTGCCGCAGGTCGCTGCGCAGAGCGCGTTGCCGCTCATGGTCACGATCGACGAGGAGGGCGGCCGCGTGTCGCGCGTCGGCGACCTGTTCGGGCCCGACCCGTCCGCGCGGGAGACGGCGCAGACGATGACGGTCGACGAGACCTACCGGATGGCGTTCGAACGCGGACAGGAACTGAAGTCGCTGGGCATCACCGTCGACTTCGCGCCGGACGTCGACGTGAGCAGTCAGCCCGACGACTCCGTCATCGGCGACCGCTCGTTCTCCGACGATCCCGAGGTCGTCACGCAGTACGCCGGCGCCTACGCGCGGGGACTGATCGACGCCGGAATCATGCCGGTGCTCAAGCACTTTCCGGGCCACGGTTCGGCCTCCGGCGATTCGCACACCGGTGCCGTGACCACCCCGCCGATCGAACAACTGCAGCAGAGCGATCTCGTGCCGTACCGCAGTCTGGTCTCGCCCGAGGTGGGTGTCATGCTCGGCCACCTCGACGTGCCGGGACTGACCGGCGGACTGCCCGCGAGCATCAGCCCGGCGGCGGTGGACCTGCTCCGCTCGGGTGCCTACGGCGGCCCCGCCTTCGGCGGCGTGATCTTCACCGACGACCTGTCGGGGATGCGCGCGATCACCGACACCTACGGCATCACCGAGGCCGTCGAGGCCGCGATGGTGGCGGGTGTGAACCAGGCGCTGTGGCTGACCACCGACGAGGTGCCCGCCGTGCTCGACCATCTCGAGCAGGTCGTCGCGGAGGGCACGCTCTCACCCGAATGGGTCGACGAATCGGTGCGGACCGTGACACGCGCGAAGGGCGCTCTGGACTGCTGAAATGACGCAGGTTGCTTCGACCGCAGGCTACCTACCGTAGAGTAAGAACTTCATTCGAGGAGTCTGGGAGGAGTCATGGCGGGCGGAACCAAGCGACTGCCGCGTGCGGTCCGCGAGCAACAGATGCTGGACGCCGCCGTCGAAGTGTTCTCCGAGCACGGTTTCCACAACACGTCCATGGACGCCATCGCGGCGCGGGCGTCGATCTCCAAGCCGATGCTCTACCTGTACTACGGGTCGAAGGACGAGTTGTTCGCGGCGTGCATCGCGCGCGAGGGGCAGCGGTTCGTCGAGGCGCTCACACCGGCAGGCGACCCCACCCTCGCCCCGCGTGAACAACTGCGGGTCGCGCTCGAGTCGTTCCTCGGCTTCGTCGACGAGCACCGGCCGTCGTGGATGGTCCTCTATCGTCAGGCGTTGTCGCAGCAGGCCTTCGCACCCCAGGTGCAGGGCAGCCGCGACCGGCTGATCGAACTCACCGCGCACCTGCTCGAATCGAGCACGCGCGATCCGGAACCCGACACGAACTTCACGATCATGGCCGTCGCACTCGTCGGTGCGGGTGAGGCCGTCGCCGACCGCATCGCCGGCGGTGAGATCGACGTGCAGCAGGCAGCGGATCTGCTCGAGAACCTCGCCTGGCGTGGTCTTGCGGGACGCAAGCGTTCCGATCAGATGCACTGAACCGTCTCACTGAGAACGCCTCGGCCACAAGGGTATTCGCCACACGAGGGTTCGGGCGGGGCGGAACGCCCCCATCGCGTCCCGCCCCGCCCGAAGTCTCGGTGGTTCCCCGCCCTACCGCAGCGTGGCGGTCAGGTGCGGGTACTGCTTCTTCGGATGCCGCAGTGCCAGATCCCATCCGTCGGCGACGTGCTGCGCATACAGGCTCAGCGACGACGGCAGCAGGACCGGCTTCCCGAACCGCACCGCGTAGGTCACCTTGCCGGGGATCCGTCCTTCGACGGCCGACAGGGTGGCCGCCGCGCTCCACATGCCGTGGGCGATGGTCTTCGGGAATCCGAAGGCCTTGGCGCCCAGGGTCGAGACGTGGATCGGGTTGCGGTCACCGGAGACCGCAGCGTAGCGGTCGATGACCTTCTGGTCGACCCGCAGAGTGGAGGTGGGGACCGGGGGAACCTCCTCCTCCTTCGGCTCCGGCTTGGGCTGACCCGACAGCGACGTGCGCTGCTGGTGCAGGAAGGTCGACGTCTGCCGCCAGACCAACTCGCGTCCGACGTTGACCTCGCTGACGAGATCGACGAGCAGCCCCTTGCGGTGTTCGCGCATGTTCTCCGCGTGCACCGCGATGTCGAGCGGCTCGGTGACCGAGATCGGCCGGAACTGCTCGATCACGTTCTCGGCGTGCACCGAACCGACGGCAGCGAACGGGAAGCCCTTCGACACCATCAGTTTCATGACGAGCGGGAACGTGAGGATGAACGGATAGGTCAGCGGCAGGCTGTCGCCGAACCGCAGCCCGCACACCTTGGTGTACTCGGCGAGATTGTCGGGATCGACCTTCAGCGACCGCAGGACCAGGACGTCGTCGGGCAGGCTGTCGCCCGACGCGCCCACGACGGGCAGCGCCCCGAGCACGGCCCGGCTGTAGATGTCGAAGGTCGACGGCAGCGAGGGCAGTTCGATCCGTGCCATCTAGGCCCCCAGCATGGACTGGCCGCACACGCGCACGACCTGCCCGGTCACGGCGCTCGACGCGGGGTTCGCGAACCACGCGACGGTCTCGGCGACGTCGACGGTCTCGCCGCCCTGCTGCAGCGAGCTCATCAGGCGGCCGGCCTCGCGGGTGGCGACCGGGATCGCGGCCGTCATGGCGGTCTCGATGAAGCCCGGAGCGACGGCGTTGACGGTGATCTTCTTGTCGGCGAGCGCCTCGCTGGTCGCCTGGACGAGGCCGATGACACCGGCCTTCGAGGCGCCGTAGTTGGTCTGGCCGCGGTTACCGGCGATACCGGCGATCGACGACACGTCGACGACCCGGCCACCCTCCTTCAGCGCGCCCTTCTCGACGAGCACGTCGGTGATCTTCTGCGGGGCGATCAGATTCACGCCCATCACGGCGTTCCAGCGAGCGGCGTCCATGTTGACGAGCAGCTTGTCGCGGGTGATGCCGGCGTTGTGGACGATGATGTCGGCGCCGCCGTGACGCTCGAGCAGGTGCGCGGCGAGCTTCTCACCGGCGTCGGGTGCGGTGACGTCGAGCGCGAAGGCGGTGCCGCCGACCTTGTTGGCGGTCTGGGTCAGCGCGTCGCCCGCAGCGGGGACGTCGGCGGCGACGACGGTCGCGCCGTCGCGGGCGAGCACCTCGGCGATCGTCGCGCCGATGCCGCGGGCCGCGCCGGTGACGACCGCGACCTTGCCGGCGAGCGGACGCTCCCACGACTCGGGGGCGGTGGCGTCGCCCTCACCGATGCGGATCACCTGGGCGTCGACGAAAGCCGACTTCGCCGAGAGCAGGAAGCGCAGCGTCGACTCCACACCGGACAGGCCGGTCGCGGCCTTGGGGGAGACGTAGACGAGCTGCACGGTGGCACCGCGACGCAGTTCCTTGCCGACGCTGCGCGTGAAGCCCTCGAGGGCGCGCTGGGCGATGCGCTCGTCGACCGATCGGGCCTCCTCGGGCGTGGTGCCCAGGACGACGACGCGGCCGCTCGGGGCGAGATTGCGCAGGGTGGGCTGGAAGAACGTGAAGAGCTGTTCGAGGCCCGCGGGGTCGGTGATGCCGGTAGCGTCGAAGACGAGTGCGCCGAACTTCGTGTCGGACGGCTCGGCGAACGTGTAGTCGCTCAGGAGGTTGCGGATCGGTTCGACCAGGCGGCCGTTGCCGCCGAGCAGGACGGGGCCGGGGAGCGGGGGCTCGCCGGGCTGGTAGCGCCGGAGCTTCTCGGGCTGTGGCAGACCGAACTGCTTGGCGAGGAACGCTCCGGGTGCGGACGAGATGAGCTGGGCGTAGAGCTTGGGTGCGCCCTTGGCTTCGGCCACGATTCCACCTTCTTCGATTCGGTCGTCGGTGCAGTGTTCGACAGCAAGCGTGTTCGACAACAAACTTACCCGTGAGTAAGAATAGTAGCCAGAATTCGAATCCGTCCGAAACCGGGAGACACCAGTGACCACCAAAGCCCGTTCCACGCAGCAGCGCCGTGTCGCCGTTCTCGGAGGCAACCGGATCCCGTTCGCCCGGTCCGACCGCAAGTACGCCCGCGCGTCCAACCAGGACATGTTCACCGCCACCCTCGACGGTCTCGTCGGCCGTTTCAACCTGCAGGGTGAGCGCCTCGGTGCCGTCGTCGGCGGTGCGGTCCTCAAGCACGCCCGCGACTTCAACCTCGTCCGCGAGAGCGTGCTCGGCAGCGCGTTGAGCCCCTACACCCCGGCCTGGGATCTGCAGCAGGCCTGCGGTACCGGCCTGCAGTCGATCATCGCGGTCGGCGACGCCATCGCCGCCGGACGGATCGAGGCGGGTATCGGCGGCGGCGTCGACACCACCTCCGACGCCCCGATCGCCGTGAACAACCAGCTCCGCGAGTTCCTGCTCTCCCTGAACCGGGCCCGCACCACGGCCGACCGGGTCAAGCTGCTCGGCAACGTCCGCCCGTCGATGCTCGGCATCGAGATCCCGCGCAACGGCGAGCCGCGCACCGGCCTGTCGATGGGTGAGCACGCCGCGATCACCGCCAAGGAGTTCGGCGTCTCCCGCGAGGCGCAGGACGAACTGGCCGTCGCGAGCCACCGCAACATGGCCGCCGCCTACGACCGGGGCTTCTTCGACGACCTCGTCACCCCGTTCCTCGGGCTGACCCGCGACGACAACCTGCGTCCCGATTCGTCGGTCGAGAAGCTGTCGACGCTGAAGCCGGTCTTCGGCACCAAGCTGGGCGACGCCACCATGACCGCCGGCAACTCGACGCCGCTCACCGACGGCGCATCGGCCGCGTTGCTGGCGAGCGAGGAGTGGGCCGCCGAGCGCAAGCTCCCCGTGCTCGCCTACCTCGTGGACTCCGAGACCGCCGCGGTCGACTACATCCACGGTGGAGACGGGTTGCTCATGGCGCCCACCTACGCCATCCCGCGCCTGCTGCAGCGCAACGGCCTGACCCTGCAGGACTTCGACTTCTACGAGATCCACGAGGCGTTCGCCTCCGTGGTGCTCGCCACCCTCCAGGCGTTCGAGTCGGAGGAGTACTGCAAGGGCAAGCTGGGCCTCGACGCCCCGCTCGGCTCGATCGACCGCAGCAAGCTCAACGTCAACGGCTCGTCGCTGGCGGCCGGCCACCCGTTCGCCGCGACCGGCGGCCGGATCGTGGCCTCGCTCGCCAAGATGCTGCACGAGAAGAAGCAGGAGACCGGCAAGCCCGTCCGCGGCCTGATCTCCATCTGCGCCGCAGGTGGACAGGGTGTGACGGCGATTCTCGAGGCCTGATCGACACCCCTCGGAAGTCGTTGAGAAAAAAAGTTCCGTTCGGTGTGTAACGCTCCGCGACGGACAGCGATAGACCCAGCGACCCCGCGCTGCTGCCTGACCCCCGACCTGGTAGCAACGCGGGGTCTTCGCATTCCGGGCGAAGCCGACCGAAGCTGGGGCACTACCCTTGAAACCAGGTAGTCGGCGCGCGAATTCGACAGCGCGTCCAGCTTTGCGAAGGGATCCGGGTGAGCGGCAGCAACGGGACCGACGAGTCCCCTCACGAGCACGACGACGCACGAACCGAGAACGTCGGTTCGACGGCGGAGTCCGCTCGCGAGGCCGAGTCGGCTCCTACCGAGCGTTTCGAAGCGGTCGATCCTCACCGGGAGGTGACCGAGTCTCAGGCGGGCAGTGCCACCGACCAGAAGGCCGACGTCGAAGCCCCGCAGCCGGAAGCTGCCGAGGCCCAGGAGGCGAGTGGAGCGGCGGAGCCGCGGGTCGACGAGCCGAAGACGGAAGACCTGGCTGCCCCGCAGGCCGCCGCTGAGAACACGGAGCAGGCGGCTCCCACGAACCCGGAGCAGGTGGCTCCCACCGGCGCAGACGAGTCCCCGACCGAGAACGTCCATCCCTCGGAGGCGCCCACCGCGGTCATTCCGGTCGTCGCGCCGGGGAACCGGGCACCGGGCGACGGATCGTCCGCCGCCACCGATCGGCTCCTCCGTTCGCAGGGGGAACAGAACCCGGCACAACCCGGCCCCGAACAGCCGGAGGCTCCCGTCCCGCCCACGTCGACGGCGATGCCGTCGGCCGCCCATCCGCCGCAGGGCGACCAGCCGACCCAGCAGATGCAGGCGGGTCCGCCGCCGCAGGGACCGCCTCCCGTCACCCCTCCGCCCACCGGCGGCCCGGGAGGTTCCGGCGGAGACGGCGACGAACCGGGCAGGTCCGGATCGAATCTGCCCCGGCGCACGATCGCGCTCGTCGTCGGTGGCGTCGTCGCGCTGCTCGCCGTGTTCTACGTGGCCGATCTGGCGTTGTCGTCGGGCAAGGTGCCGCGCGGTGTCACCGTCGCAGGTGTCGAGATCGGCGGCATGTCGCTCGATGCGGCCGAGGCAGAGCTCACCGAGCAACTGACGCCGCGGCTCGACATGCCCGTCGACGTCACCGCCGGCGACACGCAGGGGCAGATCGTGCCGTCGGAGGCCGGGATCGGGATCGACTGGCCCGCGACCCTCGACCAGGTGGGTTCGCAGCCGCTCAATCCGTTCACGCGACTCGCGTCGTTCTTCGGGAACGACGAGGTCGGCGTGGTCTCCACGCGCGACGAGGTCGCCCTGTCCGCAGCCATCGAGAAGGCCGCCGCTGCCGCCGCGCACGAGCCGCGCGAGGGCAACATCGTCTTCGAGGACGGCACTCCCGTTCCGGTGACGCCGCAGCCCGGCCAGCAACTCGACGTGGCCGTCGCAGGCGACGTCTTCGCTGAGCGCTGGCCGTACGGTGATGTCTCGCTGCCCGTCGAGAGCGTCGACGTCACCGTCACCCGCGAGGGCCTCGACCGGGCGCTGGCGGAAGTCGCGGTTCCGGCCGTGGCGCAGGATCTGGTCGTCCGGGGGCTCGACGGGGCCGTCGGTGTGCTTCCGCGCGATGCGGTGGGCGCCGTCCTGTCGTTCGTGCCGAACGGTTCGGGAGGACTCGAACCGCAGTACAATCCAGAGGCCGCGATCGGCATCCTCGCGCCGCAGCTCGCGCCGTCGGAGACCGAGCCGAAGGATGCGCGGATCGTCCTCGACGGTGGTCGCCCGACGATCGTGCCCAGCGAGACCGGCGAGATGGTCGACTGGCCCGTCACCCTCGAGAGGTTGCCCGACCTGCTGAAGGAGGAGGGCGACCGCAGCACCGACGCGGTGTACAGGAAGGCCGAACCGGAACTCACCACCGAAGGCGCCGAGAAGCTCGGCATCAAGGAGGTGGTCTCGGAGTTCACCACCAGCGGCTTCGAATACGCGTCAGGCGTCAACATCCGGTTGGCCGCCCAGGAGATCAACGGCGCCATCGTCAAGCCGGGGGACACCTTCTCCTTCAACGACTACACCGGTCCGCGCGGTGCGGCACAGGGGTACATCGAGTCGGGCATCATCGAGTCCGGACGTCCCGGCAAGGCCGTGGGCGGTGGCATCAGCCAGCTCGCGACCACCCTCTACAACGCGACCTACTTCGCGGGTATGGAGGACGTCGAGCATACCGAGCACAGCTACTACATCTCCCGGTACCCTGCGGCCCGCGAGGCCACGATCTACGACGGTGCCATCGACCTGAAGTTTCGCAACCCGTTCGACACGGGCGTCCTGATCCAGACGATCGGCACGAGTT
Source organism: Rhodococcus rhodochrous (assembly GCF_900187265.1). Taxonomy (NCBI): domain Bacteria; kingdom Bacillati; phylum Actinomycetota; class Actinomycetes; order Mycobacteriales; family Nocardiaceae; genus Rhodococcus; species Rhodococcus rhodochrous. The sequence goes on along the minus strand of NZ_LT906450.1, from coordinate 4,536,225 downwards.
CGGACATCACGGTGCGCATCTGGGGCACGAAGACCGTCGACGTCCAGTCGGTCACCGGCAACCGCACGAACTTCACCTCGCCCAACACGATCACGTTGCCCGCCGGTTCGGCCTGCATCCCGTCGAGCGGCGCGCAGGGCTTCACCGTCACCGACACCCGGATCGTCACCGACGCACGGACGGGCGCGCAGATCTCGAACGCGACGCGCACGGTCCGGTACGACCCGGTCCCGATCGTGAAGTGCATCAGCCCCGAACCGGAACCGAGCGACGAGCCCTCCGGTGGTGGCGACGACGCGACCTCCGGCGACACCGGATCGGAGGACGCCGAGGCCGAGGACGCACCCGCGCCGGAATCGCCTGCGGCCGAGGCGCCGGCAGCGGGTGGAACCGAGGAGGAGTAACCGACGTCCTCGAAACTTCGGGGAGGTTGTGTGCGGCTCCGGTGAGGAAACCGCACACAACCTCCCCTTACTTCGTCACTCGGGAAGCGCCACCACGTCGGGGATCTCGCCGTCGAGGATGCGGAGCTGCGCGTCGCGCAGTTGCTTCTCACCGTGCCGCTGCAACCACGCCTTCCCGGACGGGAAGCGGCCGACCACATGGTGTTTGACGACGTTCACGGCGAAGCGACCCACCGGATACCACGGCGGACGCAGCGGGACCTTCAGTGCGAGGACCCCGGACGGGCCGAGAAGCGTTGTCGCGAGCGACAGTCCGCGTTCGTATTCGTACCGTCGACGCAGTGCCTGGAAACGCGGATACCGCGTGTGGAGCGGGAGTTCGACGAGCGACCGGGCGAGCATATGGCTGTTCTCGTCGGCAGCGGGCGAGGACGACCCGATCTGGTACATCATCCGGAGCCCCGCGCGCTCCTCGAACCGGAGCCACTTCGGGTCGACGCCCATCAGCCACCCGACGTACGCCCACAGGTGCAGGACGGCCTCGGCCTCGCGCCGGGTGTATCGCACACCCAGGACGCGGGTGTGGAGCAGGAAGGTGATCGAGAACAGGCCCAGGGTGCCGGCCTGGTCGAACTGGTTGACCGGTAGTCCGCGGAACTCGGTGTCCCACTCGCCGTCGTGCTCGTGGTGATAGTCGACGAAGGCGTGCATCAGTCGCACGTGCACCGAGAGCGTGAATCCCTCGCCGAACCGTTCGAGACCGCCGTCGGCGACGCACCCGTTCCACCACGTCCCGGTCTCGGCGATGCGCCGGCGGGTGCGCTCGCCGGTGAGGCGACCGGACGACGTCAGCACCGGCAGTGGACCGGAGTTGTTGTATCCGCCGAGCAGCGAGCCGTAGGCGAGGACGTCGCCGACGTCGGATCCGACCCTGCGCAGCGTGCGGGCGCCGAGGGCGATCCTGTCGCGGTCGACCCAGTCGGGGGTGTCCTCGAGCATCTCGAAGTACTTCCGGAGCACGGGAGGGGCGTCGGGGACGGCGTCGACGCCCTCGGCCAGTGCAGTGCGGAACTGCGCGAGGGTGACGGTGCGGTCGCGCCGGATGGCCCGCACCAGTTCGGCGCTGGGTTCGTCGCGCTCGAGCAGGGCGCGCTGCAGGGCGTCCGCTTCCTCGGGCGTGGCGTCGGGAGCGCGTCCCGCGAAGGGGCGCAGGGGTGCGGTGATGCGGGCGGCCTTCTCGCGGTCGCGCATGTACCGAGTCGTCGTCGACGTGCCGGTGATGGTCACAGAGCTCAGAGTGCTACTGACAACAAAGGTTGTCAACGCTGCTCCCGAAAACGACGAGACCGACGTCGTGTGCGAAATCCGTCGGGACATCGCACACAACGTCGGTCTCGTCTATCGCGCTACCGCCGTGAGCGGTTCGATCAGAACGCCGCTTCGTCGAGCTCCATGATGTCGAGGTCGACGTCGGTGATGATCTGACGCGCGACGCTCAGCTCCGGCAGGACGTTCTTGGCGAAGAAGGACGCGGCCGCGACCTTGCCCTCGTAGAACGCCTTGTCCGAGGCGTCGACGCCGTCGTCGAGCGCGGAGAGCGCGATCTCGGCGTGCTCGAGCAGCAGCCAGCCGATCATCAGATCGCCGAACGCCTCGAGGAAGCGGACCGAACCGAGACCGACCTTGTACAGCTCGGTGGGCTGCTCCTGCGCACCCATGAGGTACTGGGTGAGCGTGGCGACCATCGTCTGGGTCTCGCCGAGGGCGGTGGCCAGGAGCGTGCGCTCCTTCTTCAGACGCTGGTCGGCGTCGTCGCGCTCGACGAACTTCTTGATCTCACCGGCGACGTGGGCGAGCGCCACACCGCGGTCGCGGGCGATCTTCCGGAAGAAGAAGTCCTGCGCCTGGATGGCGGTGGTGCCCTCGTACAGCGAGTCGATCTTCGAGTCGCGGATGTACTGCTCGATCGGGTAGTCCTGCAGGAAGCCCGAACCGCCGAGGGTCTGGAGCGAATCCTTCAGGTACTGGTAGGCGCGCTCGGAGCCGCAACCCTTGACGACCGGCAGCAGCAGGTCGTTGATGCGGTGCGCGAGACCGGCGTCGGCGCCCGAGACCTGCTCGGCGACGGAGTCGTCCTGGTGGGCGGCGGTGTACAGGTACACGGCGCGCAGACCCTCGGAGTAGGCCTTCTGCATCGCGAGCGAACGACGGACGTCCGGGTGGTGCATGATCGACACGCGCGGGGCGGTCTTGTCGGACATCTTGGTCAGGTCGGCGCCCTGGATGCGCTCCTTGGCGTAGTCGAGGGCGTTGAGGTAACCGGTCGACAGGGTCGCGATGGCCTTGGTGCCGACCATCATGCGAGCGTGCTCGATGACGTCGAACATCTGCGCGATGCCGTTGTGGACCTCACCGACGAGCCAGCCCTTGGCCGGAACACCGTGGCCACCGAAGGTGACCTCGCAGGTCGCGGAGGCCTTGATGCCCATCTTGTGCTCGACGTTGGTGACGAACACGCCGTTGCGCTCGCCCATCTCGTTCTTCTCGAAGTCGAAGTGGAACTTCGGGACGAAGAACAGCGACAGGCCCTTGGTGCCCGGACCGGCGCCCTCGGGGCGGGCGAGGACGAGGTGGAAGATGTTCTCGAACAGGTCGTCGGAGTCGGCCGAGGTGATGAACCGCTTGACGCCCTCGATGTGCCAGGAGCCGTCGTCCTGCTTGATCGCCTTGGTGCGACCGGCGCCGACATCGGAGCCGGCGTCGGGCTCGGTGAGGACCATGGTGGCGCCCCAGCCGCGCTCGACGCAGGTGGCGGCCCACTGCTTCTGCTCATCGGTGCCGTTGTCGTACAGCACGCCCGCGAAGGCCGGACCGGCCGCGTACATGAACGCCGCCGGCTGGGCGCCGAGCATCATCTCGTTGACGGCCCACAGGAGGCTGCGGGGTGCGTCGGTGCCGCCGATCTCCTCAGGGATGCCCATCGACCAGTAACCGGCGTCCCACCAGGCGCGGAACGACTTCTTGAACGGCTCGGGAAGCGACACCGAATGGGTTTCGGGGTCGAAGACCGGCGGGTTGCGGTCGGCGTCGGCGAAGCCTTCGGCGGCCGGCCCCTCGGCCAGTGCCTTGACCTCGGCGAGGATGCCGCGTGCGGTGTCCTCGTCCAGATCGCCGAACTTGCCGGCTTCGAGGACCTTCTGAATCTTCAGGAATTCGAAGAGGTTGAACTCGAGGTCGCGGAGGTTGCTCTTGTAATGGCCCATGTCGTCGGTGTCTCCCAGTGTGGTGCGGTCCAGCTGGCTTCAAGTACCGCCCAAGTTATTACTCGTCGGTAACATCTCCATGTTACTCGTCAGGCAACTAACTGCCAAGAGGTGGTTTGCTCGCCACGACGAGCACGTCGATCGCGGTTCCCGCATCGGTTTCCCGATATCGCCGTTCGGCAATCCTGATTTCCAATCTGCCGTCGATTTCCTCGACGAGATCGGTTGGTGTGTAGAGGATTTCCTTGTCCTGCGGTCCACCCACGCCCTCGTCGGGATTTATCGCATCGTGCCCCAGGAATATGAGGATTCCTTCAGGTTTCAGCGAATTGATCGCACGGTCGAGAAGCGCCCTCCGCTGTGGCGGAGGGAAATGCAGGAAGGCTAAGAGAATCAGGTCATATCCGCCGTCGAACGAGTCGGCCGTCACATCCGCGAGGACGTAACGGAGCCGGTCCCGCGAACGCGACGGTGCCTGCGCTGCGATCCGGCGGGCCTTGTCGAGGGCGACCTCCGAGAAGTCGACGCCCACGACCTCCCATCCGCGCGTCGCCAGCCACAGGGAGTGACGACCTTCACCGCACCCGAGATCGAGGGCGCGACCGTGCGGCAGCGACGCCACGTGTTCGACGATCACCGGATTGGGCGGTGCGCCCCAGATCAGTTCCGACGCCGCATACTTCTCGTTCCAGTCCCGTGCATCCATACCGCGACGCTAGCCTCGTCCGGTGGACGGGACGGCCGCTTGCGGTACCGGTCACGGAAGCGCATCGTCGGGGCTGCGCTGTGACGAAACCGTGACCTGCGATATCGTTGACCGGATGCGATGTGCCGACACGAGGTACATCGAGGAGGAGGAGTTCGTCTGATGGGTGCACAGATCGCTGTCCCCGCCCCGCTGAGGAACAGCGCGCTGCTCGGTCTGGGTGTGCACCGCCCCGAGCGCATCGTCACCAACGACGAGATCTGCCAGCAGATCGACTCGAGCGACGAATGGATCCAGTCGCGGTCCGGCATCAAGGAGCGCCGCTTCGCGAAGCAGCATCCGGGGGAGTCGGTCGTCGACATGGCGACGAGCTCCGCCGAGCAGGCCCTCGCGGCCGCCGGTCTCACGGGTGCGCAGATCGACACCGTGATCGTCGCGACCTCCACCTACCCCTTCCAGACCCCGCAGGCCGCGGCTCTCGTCGCCGACCGCATCGGCACCGGTGGTGCCGCGGCGCTCGACATCCAGGCCGGCTGCGCAGGCTTCTGCTACGCCCTCGGTGTCGCCTCCGACCTCGTGCGCGCCGGAACGGCCGAGCACGTGCTCGTCGTCGGCGTCGAGCGCATGAGCGACACCACCGAGCCCACCGATCGCTCGGTGCGCTTCATCTTCGGCGACGGTGCCGGTGCCGTGGTCGTCGGCCCGTCCGACGAGGTCGGCGTCGGCCCCACCGTCTGGGGCTCCGACGGTTCCCAGGCCAACGCGATCCGTCAGGAACCCGACTGGGTCGACTTCGCCACCAACCCGAACCAGAAGCGTCCCTGGATCATCATGGAGGGCACCGCGGTCTTCCGCTGGGCCGCCTTCGAGATGAGCAAGTTCGCCCGGCAGATCGCCGACAAGGCCGGCGTGGCCCTCGAGGACCTCGACGCCTTCGTCCCGCACCAGGCCAACCTGCGCATCAACGATGTCATCGTCAAGCAGCTCGAACTGCCCGAGACGGTCGCGGTCGCCGACGACATCATCGAGACAGGCAACACCTCCGCCGCGTCCATCCCGCTGGCGATGGAGAAGATGCTGCGCACCGGTCAGGTCGAGGCCGGATCCACCGCGCTGCTCCTCGCGTTCGGTGCCGGCCTGTCGTACGCGGGCCAGGTCGTGAAGATGCCCCCGCTGGCGAAGTAGGAAGCAGCGGCAGTACGACTTCGTAGCAGTATCGACATATGGCGAGCACTCGCACGTCGTCCATTCCCCGTTGGGTCTGGATCCTGTGCTTCATCGTGGTCAGCGTGGTCGTCGTCCTCCTCGAACCCGTGGGGGACGACGAACCGGCCGGTCCCGGCGGCGGCACGGTCGAGAACCCCTCCGAAGCCCTCGAGGCGCTGGCGGCACTGCCCGTCCGGCCCGCCGAACCGCAGAGTGGCTACGACCGTTCGCTGTTCGGTTCGGCCTGGACCGACGAGGTGACCGTCGACCTGGGGCGCAACGGCTGCGACACCCGTAACGACATCCTCCGGCGCGACCTCGTCGACGTCTCCTTCGAGCCGGGGAAGAAGCAGTGCACGGTCGTCGCCGGCACCCTCGAGGACCCGTACACGGGGAAGACGATCTCCTTCCGTCGAGGGGTCGAGACCTCGTCCGCCGTGCAGATCGACCATGTCGTGGCCCTGTCCGATGCGTGGAAGAAGGGCGCTCGCTATCTGGACGATCAGGCGAAGCGGAACCTCGCGAACGATCCGCGCAACCTGATCGCCGTCGACGGCCCCACCAACCAGGGCAAGGGCGACTCCGACGCGTCGGAGTGGCTGCCGCCGAACACCGCCTACCACTGCGAGTACGTCGTGCGGCAGATCGAGGTGAAGACCGTCTACGAACTGTGGGTCACCCAGGCGGAACACGACGCGATGGCGCGCGTCCTCGCTTCCTGCTGATCACGCCTCCAGCAGGGCCCGCACGATGTCGTCCTCCGACATCAGCACGTGCGCCGCGGCCGGCCCGAGGGGCACGTAGCTGTCGTGGGAGGTGACCCGCGTGATCCGGCCCTGCCACGCATCGTCGACGAGGGTCGCGACGACCGATTCCGCGACCCCTCCGCTGCGCCGTGTCTCGTCGACCACCACCACGCGCTCGAAGCGGCGGACGTGTTCGAGCAGCGCGGTCGTCGGCAGCGGCGACAACCACTGCAGGTCGAGGACGGTCGCTGCGACTCCCGCGCGACGGACGGCCCGCAGACTCATCGGCACCCCGTTCCCGAAGGTCGCCACCAGCACGTCGCGCCCGTCTCCGTAGACGCACACCGATCCCGGTGGGAGTCCGGCGGTGTCGGGAACCTGCTGCCACAGTCCGTCGCCCTCGTCGTAGAGGTCGCGTCGGTGGTACAGCGCGATCGGTTCCAGGTACACGCAGACCCGGCCTTCCCGGCGGGCCAGCTCGACGCACGTGCGCAGCAGGGCACCGGCCGTGGCGGGTGAGCTCGGCACGGCCAGCACGAGACCGGGGATGTCGCGCAGCACCGCGACGGAATCGTCGTTGTGGAAGTGCCCGCCGAAGCCGCGCTGGTAGGGCAGGCCCGCGATGCGCACGACCATCGGATTGCGGTACCGCCCGTCGGAGAAGAACGCCAGACTCGCCGCCTCCCCGCGCAACTGGTCCTCGGCGTTGTGCAGATAGGCCAGGTATTGGATCTCCGGGATCGGCAGCATGCCCGCGACGGCGAAGCCCAGCGCGGTGCCGAGGATCGTCTGTTCGTCGAGCAGGGTGTCGAACACGCGCAGGCGCCCGAAGCGTTCCTGCAGTCCTCGGGTGACCCCGTAGACCCCGCCCTTGAGACCGACGTCCTCACCGAAGACGCAGACGTGGGGATCCTCCTCGAGCAATTGCCCGAGCGTGCGGGTGACGGCCCGGGCGAGCGTGAGCGGTTCACCGGCAGGGTGCGGATCGTCGTCGACGTGCACGAGCCCGGATTCGAGCGGGCGCATCACTTCGGCGGCGGTCGCCAGTCGCGGCGGTCGCCGCAGTGAGTCCGCGACGGAGTCGACCTCGGCCCGTATCCGCTCGTACCGGTCGAGAACCCCTGCGGCATCGAGCACTCCGCGTGCGACGAGTTCACGGGCCGTGCCCACCAGAGGGTCCCGTTCGTGATCGGCGGCGAGATCCGACGGGCTGCGGTAGGCCGACTCGACGTCGGAACCGGCATGACCGAGGAAACGCACCACCCGCACGTGCAACAGGACCGGAGCCCGGGTCGTGCGCACCGTCTCCACGGCATCGGTTGCGGCAGCGAGCATCTCCACCGGATCGGCGCCGTCCACCGACCGGTACTCGATCCCCGGATACGACGACAGCGACCGCTCGAGCCAGCCGGGCGGGGTGGGCACGCTGATGCCGAGTCCGTTGTCCTCGCACACCAGCAGCAACGGCAACGGCAACCCGCGGTGACGGCAGTAGGCGGCCGCGTTCAGGGCGCCGACGGCCGTCGAATGGTTCGCCGAGGCGTCACCGAAACTGCACACCACCACCGAATCCCACGGCCACGCCGCGTCGAGCCCGAGTCGCTGCATCCGCGGGAGCGCGAGGGCGAGACCGACGGCCCGCGGCAGGTGCGAGGCGATGGTCGACGTCTGCGGCAGGATGTTCAGGTCGGCGTTGCCGAACACCTTGTGCCGGCCCGCCGAGATCGGATCGAGCGTGGACGCCGCGCATCCGGCGAGTACGTCGCGGATCGGGGTGCTGCCCTCGACGAACGACCCGCGAGCCGCGTAGAAACCGCCCGAACGGTAGTGCAGCAGAGCGGGATCCGTCACCCGCGTGCACAATCCCAACGCGGCGTTCGATTCGTGGCCCGCCGACGCGATGGTGTAGAAACCCTCGCCGCGTCCCTGCAGGGTGCGGGCCGCGACATCGAGGTGCCGCGACTGCACCTGGGCGTCGAAGTATCGCACCAGCAGATCGTCGTCGACCCGCCGGTCGACCGGACGCGTCGGCGGTGCGTGCCCGGGCAGAGCGCGCACCGCGGTGACGAAACGTTCGTCGAGTTCGTCGGCGGCGGTCACCCCTTCTTTCTACGCCCTGATCACCTCGGAAGGAGGTGGATCGGACCCCCGTCGTTCGGGAACGGCAGCGACGTGAAGTTCATCGGCGCGACGTAGTCGGCCGGCACGTGCCAGCGGAAACGCAGCAGCAGATGGTGCAGCACCGTCTTGATCTCCGCTCCCGAGAAGTGCATGCCCAGGCATCGGTGCGCGCCACCGCCGAAGGGCGCCCACGCGTACTTGTGCACCTTGTCCTCGCGGCGCTCCGGCGAGAACCGCTCGGGATCGAAACGCTCCGGGTCGGGCCACAATTCAGGCATGTGGTGGGAGAAGTGCATCCCGAGATTGAGGAGGGTTCCCTTCGGGACGAAGTGGCCGAGGATCTCGGTGTCCTTCGCCGCGCGTCGCACGACACCCGGCACCGGGGTCACCAGCCGCTGGCATTCCTTGATCACCAGGTCCAGCGAGGTCAGTTCGTCGAGCCGGTCGAAGCTCGGCGTGGTGGTGCCGAGCGCGTCGGACTCCTCGCGGCAGCGCTGCTGCCATTCGGGGAACTGGCCGAGATACTGCATCGCCGTCGACAGTGTGATCGTCGAGGTGTCGTGCGCGGCCATCATCAGGAAGATCATGTGGTTGACCACGTCGTCGTCCGAGAATCGTTCGCCTTCTTCGGATTCGACGTGACAGAACACCGAGAAGATGTCGTCGCCGTCCCCCGCACGACGCGCGGGGAGGTAGTGCCGGAAGAATTTCTCGAGGCGTGCCCGTCCCACGATGCCGCGACGCCACCGCGTGCCCGGAAGCGGGTAGCGCACGATGGCGGTGGCCGCCTGCACGCATCCGATGAAAGCCCGGTTCACCTCGTCCATCTCGCGTGCGGACGACCCCTCGGCGCCGCCCATGAAGATCTCCGTCGCGAGACCCAGGGTCAGTTCCTTGAGCGCCGGGTACACGCGGAAATCGTCGCGCGGTGTCCACCCGTCGAGGGTCCGTTCGATCGACGGGTGCATGCGGTCGGTGTAGAGGGACAGGCGGTCGCGGGTGAACGCCTGCGACATGATGCGACGGTGCGCGGTGTGCTCGTCGCCGTCGAGCAGCATGAGCCCACGGTCGAAGAACGGTCCGATCAGTGCCCGCCATCCCGGTCCGTTCAGCAGCGCGCGGTCGCGGTTCTGCAGGGCCGCGCCGACGGCGTCGGGGCCGAGCAGCACCACCCAGGGATGCCCGGCGAAGCGGAACCACGAGACCGGGCCGTGCTCGTGGTACCGATGCGTATACGCCGCAACGGGATCGCGCATGTACTTCAGCGCGTAACCGACATAGGGGAGGCCGTTGTCGCCGGGGACGGGAGCGAGGCCTGGAGGCGGGGGAGCGAGCATCTTCGTCACGGGCGCATCTCCGGGTGGTCGGAATCTGACGCTGGCTGTAGTCAGATCCAATGTAGCGCGCATCACATCTCGGTTGCGTCGATTCGTCCCACGGGACGGTCGCTGGTCGGGCGTGCGGGTGCGTGCCATGCTGGCGCCATGGACGTCGAACGACCCAAGCTCGAAGGCACCGTCGCGGTCGGGGAGGGCCGCCGGCTCGGTTTCGCCGAGTTCGGGTCGGCCCAGGGCCGCACGGTGTTCTGGCTGCACGGCACGCCGGGTGCCCGCCGCCAGGTCCCCATCGAGGCCCGCGCCTTCGCCGAACGGAACCACATCCGCCTCATCGGGGTCGACCGTCCGGGGATCGGTTCGTCGACGCCGCACATCTACGAGAACGTCCTCGCGTTCAGCGACGACCTGCGCATCGTCGCGGACACCCTCGGTGTCGACCGCATGGCGATCGTCGGACTGTCCGGCGGCGGTCCCTACACCCTCGCCGCTGCCTATGCGCTGCGCGAACGGGTCGTCGCGGCCGCGGTCCTCGGCGGTGTGGCACCGGTGGTCGGTCCCGAGGCGATCGACAGCAACCTGATGAAACTGGGTGCCTTCGTCGCGCCGGCACTGCAGACCGCGGGTGTCCCGATCGGTGTGGCGATGAGCGCGGCGATCCGCGTAGTGCGCCCGTTCGCGTCGCCGATCATCGACCTGTACGGACGTCTCTCACCCGAGGCCGACCGCCGCCTGCTCGCCCGTCCCGAGTTCAAGGCGATGTTCCTCGACGACCTGCTCAACGGCAGCCGACGCCAGATCTCCGCGCCGTTCTCCGACATCGTCGTGTTCACCCGCGACTGGGGTTTCCGCGTCTCCGACGTGAAGGTGCCCGTGCGGTGGTGGCACGGCGACACCGACCACATCATCCCGATCGAACACGGCCTGCACATGGTGGACCTGCTGCCCGACGCCCGGTTCCACCACCTGCCCGGCGAGAGCCATCTCGGGGGTCTCGGTGAGTCGGAGGAGATCCTCACTACTGTTCTGGAGTTGTGGGACCAGGAGTGAGCGAGGGCGAACGCCCGCTGCCGAGAGCGCTGCACCTGCGACCGTCGGCGTTGGCAGCGGTCGCCGTGGGCGGCCTGCTCGGGACGAGTGCCCGTTACGGCCTCGGTCGGTGGTTCCCCGTCGAGTCCGGCGGCTGGCCGGTCACGACCTTCGCGATCAACGTCCTCGGGGCGCTGCTGCTCGGCTTCCTGCTCGAGGCGCTGATCCGCATCGGACCCGACACCTCCTGGCGGCAGGTGGTCCGGCTCGGAGTGGGCACCGGTGCGCTGGGCTCGTTCACCACCTACAGCGCACTCGCCGTCGACACCGACCTGCTGCTGCGCGACGGGTACCTGCTCGCCGCGGCGACCTACGCGCTGGGCACCGTGCTCGCCGGATTGCTCGCGACCGGCGTCGGCATCGCGCTCGCCGCCCGCCTGGGTGAACGCCGGAGCACGTCGTGATCGTGGTGGGGGTGGCATTGGCGGGCAGCCTCGGCGCGGTCGTCCGCTTCGTCGTCGACAGTGCGCTGCGTGCCCGCTCCGGGTCGTCCCTGCCGTGGCCGACGGTGCTGATCAACGTCGTCGGTTCGTTACTGCTGGGGCTGCTCACCGGTGCGGTGCTGTTCCACGACGCCCCCGCGGAGTTGCTCACCGTCGTCGGGGTGGGGTTCTGCGGCGGGTTCACCACCTTCAGCACGACCAGCGTCGACTCCGTCCGCCTGATCGTGGCGCGCCGCTACGGTGCCGCCTGCGCGATCGCGCTGGGCACCCTGGCGATCACGCTCGTCGCGGTAGCCGCCGGGCTCGGTCTCGCCGCCGTGTGGTGATCAGCGCGAGCGGTCGATCAGGTCGAGCGCCGAGCGCAGTTCGCCGGCGTCGACCTGACCGGGAGCCGACGCGGTGCCGACCATCCCGAACGTCGCGGCCGACCCGAAGACCTGACCGGCGATCCGCGACACCACGCCGAGACCGCCCATCGACATGGTGATCAACGGGCGGTCGGCGTGGTCCTCGTGCATGGTGCGGGTCGCGTCGAGCAGCGTGAGCACGTCGGCTGTCGACCGCGGCATGACGGCGATCTTGCAGATGTCGGCGCCGAGTTCCTGCATCTCGCGCAGCCGCGCGACGATCTCGTCCTTCGGCGGAGTGGCGTCGAAGTCGTGGTTCGACGCCACCACCGCGACACCGCGGGCGTGCGCCGCCGCGACGATCCGCTCGACGGCGGCACGGTCGCGGCGGTACTCGACGTCCACCAGATCCACCGCGCCGCTCTCGGCGAGCGCGACCGTCAGCTCGGCGTACGCCTCGTCGTCGATCGCGATCTCCCCGCCCTCGTTCGCGGTGCGGCAGGTCGCGAGCAGGGGAGTGCCCTGCAACTGTTCGGCGAGGGCACCGGCCTGCGCGACCACCGAGGCGACGTCGTCGACGGTGTGGAAGAAATCCACGCGCCATTCGACGACGTCGGCCCGATCGGCGACGGCCGCGATCTGTTCGCGCAGCACCTCGGGGGTGCGGCCGGTGACGGGGACGAGGATCGTGGGTGCGCCTTCACCGATCACCACGTCCTTGACGCGAACCGGTGTGATCGTTCGTCCCACGTGCCGTCTCCGTTCCTTCGTCCGATGGCCGGACCTATTCGATCACGACCGCTTCGAACCACTGTCCGCAGTGTCCGAGCCGACTTCGGATCCCTCGACGAGCTCGGTTCCCTCGACGACCACGACGGTGTCGTCCTTCGACGACTTCGCCGGGTCGGCGATCGCCTCGCCCCGCGCGACCATGAGCGCCTCGTCGGAGAGCGGGATCTCCTTGATGAAGCACGCGAGGACGAACGCGATGAGCAGGAACGGGATGAGGTACCAGAACACCGGGGCCAGCGAGTCGGCGTAGGCGTCGATGATGCCTTCGCGGACGGGATCGGGCAGCAGCTTCATCGCTGCCGGATCGACGGTCGCGGTGGCCTGGCCGGCCTGCTCCGGTGTGGCGCCGGCCGCGGTGAAGACCTCGACGAGCTTCTCCGCGAGGCGGTTGGTGAAGATGGTGCCGAAGATCGCGACACCGAGCGCCGCACCGACCTCACGGAAGTAGTTGTTCGAGCTCGTCGCGGTGCCGATCTCGTCGGCGGGCACCGCGTTCTGCACGATCAGGATGACGACCTGCATGATCAGGCCGAGACCCAGACCGAAGACGAACAGCATCGAGCAGATCACCCACAGCGGGGTGTCGCCCTCGAGCGTGGTCAGCCACAGCATGCCCGCCGCGGTGATGAGCGAACCGACGATCGGATAGATCTTGTAGCGCTGGGTCTTGGTGATGGCCAGACCCGAGCCGATCGAGGTGATCATGAGACCGGCCATCATCGGCAGCAGCAACAGACCCGAGACCGCGGCCGAGGTGCCCGACGACATCTGCAGGAAGGTCGGCATGAACGCGATCGCCGAGAACATGCCGAGACCGAGGACGAAACCGATGGCCGTGGCGTTGACGAAGATCGAGTTGCGGAACAGCGACAGCGGGATGATCGGATCCTGCGCGCGCGACTCGACGAGCACGAACAGGCACACGAACACCACGAGTCCGGCGCCGAACATCCACGTGAGCGGAGCGGTCCAGCCGCGATCGGCGTCGCCGCCGAAATCCGTGAAGAAGATCAGGCAGGTCGTGGCGAGCGACAGCGTGAGCACGCCGAGGATGTCGATCCGCTTCGTCGGCTTCTTCACCGGCAGGCGCAGCGCGAACCAGGTGATGACGAACGCGATGATGCCGACCGGCACGTTGATGTAGAAGCACCACTCCCACGTCAGGTGGTCGACGAAGAAGCCGCCGATCAGCGGGCCACCGACGGCCGACAGGCCGAAGATCGCGCCGAGCGGGCCCATGTACTTACCGCGTTCGCTCGCGGGCACGATGTCGGCGATGATCGCCTGCGACAGGATCATCAGACCACCGCCGCCGAAGCCCTGGATCGCGCGGAAGACCACGAAGGTCCAGAAGTCGTCGGTCATCGAGCACGCCGCGGAGGCGAGGGTGAACACGCCGATCGCGATGAGGAACAGGTACCGGCGCCCGAAGACGTCGCCGAACTTGCCGTAGATCGGCATCACGATGGTCACCGCGAGCAGGTAGGCGGTGGTGATCCACGCCTGGTGTTCGACGCCGCCGAGTTGCCCGACGATCGTGGGCATGGCGGTGGAGACGATAGTCTGGTCCAGGCTGGCGAGCATCATGCCCGCGATGAGCGCGGAGAAGATGATCCAGATCCGTCGCTGGGTGAGAACCAGAGGTTCCGAAGTGGTGGTCACGGTGTTCCTGTCGGAATAGGAATATCGAGCTGTTACGTGAAGGTGGCCTGCACAGAGGTGAGGCGATCGGAAATTGTTGCACTCGGTAACTTCTGCTGCAAGGCAATTTCCTCCCGGTCACTCGAACCAGGACCGCACGGGCGGTTTGACCCACATGATCTTCTCGTCCTCGTCGGTGCGGATCGCTGCGGGATGCTCGGGGTGCTTCTGCGCCCACGCCGTCTTCTCGTCCATCAATCTCGCGGCGAGTTCCCAGGTCTCCATCGTGCGCGGCGGATGCGCATCCGCGGCCCGCGCCAGCTTGCGTCGCGTCTCGTCGGTCATGGCGAGCAGTTCGGCTCCCGAGATGCCGCGGTTCCATGCATACCGGGCCAGGGTCACGGCCTTGTCCCGCCGGTTCTTCTCGGCGCGATCGGTGTGGGCGAAGTCGGCGTCGCTCATGCTCCGAAGGTACGCGTCGGCCCGGACAGGGTTCACCGTCGACGATCCCGGATCCGGCCACGACGGTGCTGCCGTCTGTCTACCCTCGATGAGGGGGCCGAGGAGGCGTGATGACGGCCGATGAGATCCCGGAGGGCACACCCGACACGGTCGTGGCCCGTGCTGCCCGGCCGCCGCGGGTGCCGGTGTTCGACCCGACCCTCGGCATCGACGTTCCCCGGTCCTTCCGCGGCACACCGCCACACCGGTTGGTGGCGCTCGGCGACTCCCTGCTGCAGGGCTTCCAGAGCGGCGCGATCTACAACACCGACGTCTCCGTCCCGGCGATCGTCGCCCACGAGCTCGGCGCCGATCTCCGATACCCGCGCTTCGGTGGACCGGGCGGACTGCCGCTGAACGTCGAAGTGCTGTTGCGCCGGATCGAGGAGCGGCACGGATCGACGCTCGAACCGTGGGAGCTGCCGACGGCCCTGTTCACGGCGCGCGGCTTCATGGACGAGGTCGAGGACTACTGGGAACGCGGACCCGGCGCGACACCACCGCTCGTCGGGTATCTCCACAACCTGTCGTGTTTCGGCTGGGATCTGCGCGACGCGTTGCAGAGGACCGCCCGCGTCTGCGCCGAACGCATCGCAACACCCCGCGACGATCTCGTGCGGCAACTCGTCGAGAACAACGGGGAGCGGGCGGCGCTGTACGTCTACCCCGGCACCGACGACGGGCGCCGCGAGATGACACTGTTCGACGTCGCGGCCGAACTCGGTGCCGAGCACGACGGCGACACCGACGCCGGCATCGAGACACTCGTCGTCTTCCTCGGTTCGAACAACGCACTGCAGACCGTTACCGAACTGCAGGTCGTGTGGAGCGGCGACGACTTCCGCGACCTCGACGCGAAACAGGCCTACACGATCTGGCGGCCCGAACATTTCGACAGTGAGTTCGCGGAGGTCGTCGCGAAGCTCCGCGACATCGACGCGCGGCACATGGTGCTGTGCACCGTCCCGCACGTCACCATCGCCCCGATCGCCCGGGGGATCGGGACGAAGAACGGCTCGCCGTACTTCCCCTACTACACCCGGCCGTGGGTGGACGCGCGTCGCTTCGACGCGAGCCGCGACGAACACATCACCGGTGCGCAGGCCCGCATGGTCGACGCCGCGATCGACCTGTTCGACGAGACGATCACCGAAGCGGTCGCCGACGCGCGACGTGCCGGACTGGACTGGTATCTGCTCGACACCGCGGGCATCCTCGACCGCCTGGCCGCGCGCCGCTACGTCGACGACCTCGATGCTCGACCCGCATGGTGGCAGCCGTACCCGCTACCGCCGGCGCTCGCCGCGCTCGACCCGGTACCGGACACGCGTTTCCTGTCGGCCGACGGTCACGGCGGTCGCGACAGCGGGGGATTGTTCTCCCTCGACGGTGTGCACCCGACGACGGTCGCCTACGGGATCCTCGCCCAGGAGATCATCGACGTGATGGTGCGTGCCGGCGTCGAATTCCGGTCGCCGAACGGAACGGTGCGAAACGGTCCTGTCGCCGTGGATTTCGAGCGTCTGCTCCGGCACGACACCCTCGTGCGCACACCACCGCAGAACATCGATTCGACGCTGTCGATCCTGGCGTGGGTCGACGAGGTGCTCGACGTGTTCCGGGTGCAGTTGCGTTTCGGTCTGTGAGGGATCAGGTCAGGTTGATGACGTGAGCGTGTGTCGCCACGGCGTCCTGCATCTTCTTCCGCGACAGTGAGCGCGGACCGCACGCGCATCCCGACGGAATGGCGTCGTCCTCGAACTGCGTCACCTCGAGGGTGTCCACATACTCCGAATTGAGTGATGTGCCGTTGTGCGGTGTCGCTTCGCGGTCGCGGTTGCCGCGGCCGCCGGGACCGCTGCGGGAGACCACGACCTGACCCTCGGTGGTGTTGTACACCGCCGCCACGGTGTGGCCCTTGGGGCAACGAACCTTGAGGATGGCCTTCTCGGTGCGTTGGGGACCGAGTTCCTTCACCGCGGCGAGTGCGAGCTTGCGACGTTCGGTAGGGGGTGTCGTGGCGATATCCATTTTCCTATTCCACCTCACAGTGTCGGGGTTCACAGGGCTTCGGCAGAACCGCTTCGGGGTTTGTTTTCAGATGATCTCGTCGGTGAGCCGGTTCGGTGTGCCGAATCGATGAGCGGTGATCGTGACGGACTGTTCGGCCAGGAACGGCAACATTTCGATTCGTCCGGATCCGGTCACCGGATGGTCGAACACCGCGATGTCGCATCGGGTGCCCCATTCGGCGGGTGGCGCTGCGCCGATCAGGCGGACACGCGCCGGGGCCGTGTCGACGATCCGTTCCTCCCATTCCGCATCACTCTCCACGCGCACGCGACCGTCGAAACGTGCTGTATTCGAGCATCTTACGAGATCGACGGCGAAAGCCGAAGAGATTTCCACCGGCGCGCCCGCCCGGGCCGCGACACCGAGCACGCGCACGAGTTCGTCGGGCCGACCCGCCTCGCCGAGGCGTACGTGTGTGCGAACGGGCCGGTACCGGAACAGGTTCCGCTCCGCCGTCAATCCCGTGACGTCTTGCGCCACAGAGAATTCCGACGCCCAGGCTTGCTCGTCGTCCTCGAATGCCCGGCGCAGCGCGTCCTCGTCCCAGGTGTACGGTTCCCAGGATCCGAAGCCGAAGAGATAGTTCGGCCCACCCGACTTGAAGCCCGCTCCCACCGACGACTTCTTCCAACCACCGAAGGGCTGCCGTCGCACGATGGCACCGGTGATACCGCGATTCACGTACACATTCCCGGCCTCCACGCGATCGAGCCAGCGGGCGATCTCGTCGGAGTCCAGCGAATGCAGACCCGCCGTGAGCCCGTAGTCCACCTCGTTCTGGATCGCGATCGCCTCGTCCAGGTCGGCCGCGGTCATCACCCCCAGCACCGGACCGAAGAACTCGACGAGATGCGTGCGCGACCCGCGTCGCACCCCGGTGCGCACACCGGGCGTCCACAGCCGGCCCTCCTCGTCGAGCCGGCGCGGTTCGACGAGCCACGACTCGCCGTCGTCGAGTTCGGTGAGCGCGGTGAGCAGTTTGCCCTGCGCCGGTTCGATCAACGGCCCCATACGTGTTCGCGGATCGTGTGCGGCACCGACCGGCAACGACCGCACCGCGTCGACGAGCTGGTCGCGGAACCGGCGGGAGCTCGCCACGGAGCCGACGAGGATTACGAGCGACGCCGCCGAGCACTTCTGCCCGGCATGCCCGAACGCCGACTGCACGACGTCGCGCACCGCCAGATCCGGATCGGCGCTCGGCGTCACGACGATCGCGTTCTTGCCGCTCGTCTCCGCCAGCAGCCGCATCCCGGGGCGCAGCGAGCGGAACAGTTCGGCGGTCTCGTAGGCGCCGGTGAGCACCACCCGGTCGACGCGGGGATCGGAGACGAGCTTCGTGCCCAGTGACCGTTCGTCGGCGTGGACGAGGTGCAGGACGTCGCGGGGAACACCGGCATCCCACATCGCCTCGGCGAGCACCGACCCGCACCGAGCCGTGAGTGTCGCGGGCTTGAGGACCACCGCCGAACCGGACGCCAACGCTCCGAGCGTCGACCCCGCCGGGATCGCGACGGGGAAGTTCCACGGCGGCGTCACGACGGTGAGGGTCGACGGCACGAACCGCGCACCGTCGATCTCGTCGAGCGCGCGGGCCCGCTCGGCGTAGTACCGCGCGAAGTCGATCGCTTCGGAGACCTCCGGATCGGACTGGTCGAGCGTCTTACCGCCCTCGGCCGCCATCACCTCGAGCAGATCGGCGCGTCGCGCCTCGAGCACGTCGGCCACCTGTTCGAGGATCCGTGCGCGCTCGGCACCGCTGCGGGCACCCCAGGCACGACCGGCCGCGGTCGCGTCGACCAGCACGCGCTCGAGGTCGTCCTCGGAGGAGAGGGTGTGGGCGCGCACGGTGTCGATACCGAGTTTCGACGACGGCACCCGCTCGAGGATGCGGCGACCCCACTCCCGGTTCTGCGGCAGGGACGGATCGGTGTCCGGCGTGTTCGTGAACACCGGGGGTCCGGGCGGTGTTGTCGATGCCGGCACCGCCGGCGGCGGCCCCTGCCGGTTCTGCGTGCGGTTGGGGGAGGGGACGCTGTCGTCGAGCGCCGCCACCGACGCGCGGAACCGCTGCTCCTCGCGTTCGAACAGGGCGGGGTCGTCGGCGAGATCGAACACCGCCGACATGAAATTCTCCTGCCCCGAACCCTCGTCGAGCCGACGCACCAGATACGAGATCGCGACGTCGAACTCGTCGGGGCGGACGACGGGCGTGTAGAGCAACAGGCTGCCGACGTGTCGACGGATCACCTCGGCCTGGCTCTGCGCCATGCCGAGGAGCATCTCGAAGTCGATCCCGTTGCGCACCTGCCGGCGACCGGCGAGCTCCCACGCGTACGCGATGTCGAAGAGGTTGTGCCCGGCCACCCCGACCCGTACGTTCTCGATCCGCTCGGGGGTGAGCGCGTAGTGCAGCAGCCGCTTGTAGTTCGTGTCGGTCTCCTGCTTGGTGCTCCACGTCGCGAGCGGCCATCCGTGCAACGACGCGTCGACCCGCTCCATCGGCAGGTTGGCACCCTTGACCACCCGGATCTTGATCGCGGCGCCGCCACGAGCGCGTCGCGCCGCCGCCCACCGCTGCAGTTCGATCATCGTGGTCAGGGCGTCGGGCAGATACGCCTGCAGCACGATCCCGGCTTCGAGACGGAGGAACTCGGGACGGTCGAGCAGCGTCGTGAACGCCGCGACCGTCACGTCCAGGTCGTGGTACTCCTCCATGTCGAGGTTGACGAACTTCGGCGTCGGCGAGGTCGCGGCGAGGCGGTACAGCGGGGTGAGTCGCTCGACGATGTCCTCGACGGTCTCGTCGAAGGCCCACGGCGAGTGCGGCGCGACGGCTGCCGAGACCTTGAGCGAGACGTAGTCGACGTCGTCGCGGGCCAGCAGCGCGAGGGTGCCCTCGAAACGGCGGCGGGCCTCGTCATCGCCGAGGACGGCCTCGCCCAGCAGGTTGAGGTTGAGGCGGATGCCGGGTCGTTGCAGTCGTGCGATGGCCCGGCCCAGCGCGGCATCGTCGGTGTCGACGACGAGGTGTCCGACCATCGCCCGGAGCGCGCGGCGCGCGGCGGGGACGACGAGGTGCGGGAAGCGGGGACCGATCGCACCGCCCGCCCGCACGGCCGCGCGGAGGTGGACGGGAAGGAAATCCGGTATGTTCCGGGACAATTCGGCAAGGGCATGCGCTGCGGTCGCCGGATCCTCGGGGCGGATGACCTCGTCGACGAAGCGCACGGTGAACTCGAGTCCGTGGGGATCCTTCAGGACGTCGGCGAGGTGGCGGGCCGCACGGTCGGGTGCGACCTCCGACGATTCGTTCACCCACCGGCGGGCCAGGGCGACAGCATCCTCGACGATCCGCACGATGCGCCTCCGATCGACGGCGTTTCGAACCTGACGCCAATCTACCCACCGGAGCCGGTTCGCGTTTGCGGTCCGCGGTGTCGGGAATACAGCGCGAAGGGGACAGTCCCGACCGATGAGGAGACGAGAGTGAACCGTCAGGCCCCCGCGTCACGTGGCGCGGCGTCATCCGCCGAGCGCGTGGCGCAGAACGGTGTGTTCGAGAAGTTCGCACGTGCCGGCTACGTCGGCAGTGGCATCGTGCACCTGCTCATCGGCTACCTCGCGATCAGGGTCGCGTTCGGTCGCAGCGAGCAGGAGGCCTCGCAGTCCGGTGCGATGGCGGAGCTGGGCGAACAGCCCGGCGGGAAGATCGCGTTGTGGATCGCCGTCGTCGTCTTCGTGATGATGGGCCTGTGGCGGTTCGCCGAGGCCACCTTCGGCAAGGCATCCGAGCCGGAGCAGCCCGACGCCGACATGAAGGACAAGGCGTTCGACCGGTTCAAGGCCGCCTGCGTCGGTGTCGTCTACCTCGGCTTCGCGTACACCGCGTTCGGGTTCGCCCGCGGCAGCGGCAAGTCGAGCGGTGAACAGAACGCGGGACTGACGGCGAAGCTGCTGGAGTCCGGCGTCGGCAAGTTCGTCCTCGTCGTTGCGGGGCTCGTCATCCTCGGTGTCGGCGCCTACCACGTCTACAAGGGTGCGTCGAAGAACTTCGTCGACGACCTGAAGAACCACCCGAGCACGTTCGTGAAACGACTCGGCCTCGTCGGGTACGTGGCGAAGGGTCTCGCGCTCTGTCTCGTCGGCGTGCTGGTGATCGTCGCGGTTCTCCAGGCCGATCCGCAGAAGGCAGCGGGGCTCGACGGAGCTCTGAAGACGTTGGGCTCGCAGCCTTTCGGTACGGTGCTGCTCGTCCTCATGGGTCTCGGTATCGCGATCTACGGTCTCTACAGCTTCGTCATGGCGCGCGACGCGAAGATGTGACGCTCAGTCGTCGTCCGCGTCGTCGAACCAGAACGACTCGGTCGCGACGTAGTGGAGGGTCGGTGGGCCGGGCAGCTCGAACTCGATCGCGCCCACCGGCCGCAACTCCCCGTCGTTGTCCTCGCAACTGGCGGTCGCGATGTTGAGTCCTGCGGCGATCCCGGTGAACTCGAGGGTCTGGTAGTTCGCTCCGAAGATCTCCGCGATTCCGGACTCGCCGGTGCCGAGCGCTGCGACGCAGATGAAGGGGTAGTCCTCGTCCGGTGGGGACGTGTACATCAGCTTCACCAGCACGGTGTCTCCGCGGGTACTGACCGTCCATAATCCTCGGGTGTCCGTATCCGCCGCTGCGCTCGCGGCGGGTGCGAAACCGGCGAGCAGTGCGAGCGGTGCGAGCAACGAGACCGTCGCACGCAGGGTCCTGCGATGGTTCATGGGATCTCCTCGGAACCGCGGTGAGTCCCCGACGTATTCATCGTCCGCACTCGATATCCGGGGGAACGGGCGAATCGGATGTTCGTGAAGAAGACGTGACGGCGACGAGATCGTCTTACCCGGTCCGTGACTCCCCGGGTCACGAAGCGCTACCACCTCGGCCAAACTAGTTGACAACGCAACTAGTAGGGATCATTCTGGTGGTTGAGAACGCAACTACACCGGGAAGAAGGTGGATCGATGATCGCCGACGAGCAGCAGCGCTCCGAGGAATTCGAGCGTCGGCGTGCACTCATCCGCGACGCGCACCTGAAGCCTGCCGACGCGCGCCCGCAATCCTCGGCGCGGGGACTGCACCACACCGCGCTGATCAGCAGCGACGTCGAACGGACCGTGCGCTTCTACCAGGATCTCCTCGAGTTCCCGCTGACGGAGCTGATCGAGAACCGCGACTACCCCGGGTCGTCGCACTTCTTCTTCGACATCGGCAACGGCAACCTGCTGGCCTTCTTCGACTTCCCCGGTCTCGACATCGGCCCCTATCAGGAGGTCTTCGGCGGTCTGCACCACATCGCGATCAGCGTCGCCCTGTCCACCTGGGAGCGCCTGCGCGACAAGCTCATCGCCGCGGGCGTCGAGCTCGTCGAACACAGCGACGTCTCGTTGTACTTCCGCGACCCCGACGGAGCCCGCCTCGAACTCATCGCCGACCCGCTCGGTGAGATGTACGGCTCGAAGGTGCTCTAGCGCGTAGCTCCAGCACGAAGTAAGGGGAGGTTGTGTGCGTGTCCGTTCACCGGACACGCACACAACCTCCCCTTCGTCTATTCGTCGAACTCCTACTCCACGATCGGGAAGATCGATTCCCCGTCCTCGGGAGCGCCGTCGACCTGACCGCGGTCGACGCGCGAATCCTGCACGATCGTCCCGTCGACGACGTCCGCGAGTTTCGGATCCTCCGGTGAGCCGGTGGTGGCGTCGTCGACCACCTCGTCCACGTCTTCGGTCAGTTCGTCCTCCGGCGTCGCCGCGACAGGCTTGTCCAGCGGCTCGGCGGGTTCGACGTCGGGTTCCTCCTCGGCGAGACGCTCGTCCAGCGACTCGCCTTCCTGCTCTTCACGCTGGGTCGTTCCGAACTTGTCGGCTGCACTCCAGTCCTCGGGCGGGTCGACGACCTCGTCGCCGTCGTCGTTCCGCACCTCGTCGGCGTCGAGGCCTTCGCTGGGGCTGAGGGTGTCGCCGGGACCGTCTTCGATGCTCATGTCGAGGAGATACCCGGCCGGCCCGGTGCGAAACCGTCGGCGGTTTCACTCCCGGTCGATCAGGCTATGCCGTCGGAACACCACATCGAGGGAGCCACACATGGACGAGAACGATCTCTTCCAGCACATCGAGAAGCTGGTGGACGAGGAGAAGACGCTGCGCTCGCGGACGGGCGCGGACGGCCTGAGCGACGAGGATCTGCAGCGCCTGCGCGCGGTCGAGAAGAGACTCGACCAGTGCTGGGACCTGCTACGACAGCGCCGCGCGAAGGCCGAGTTCGGTGACGACCCGGACGCCGCCCAGGCGCGGCCGGTCGACGAGGTCGAGTCCTACCGGCAGTAGACGGTCGCCCGCGCGGCGGTCCGGCGCACGAGGTCGACGATGGCCTCGGGGCAGTCGGACTGCGGCGCGTGGCCGGCCCAGGGGAGTGGCACGAACCGTGCCCCGGGGATCAGCGGGACGTACCGCACGGTCTGCGCCGACGCGACCGTATCGAGGACGCCCTGTCCCAGCGTGACGGGACAGTCGATCCGGTCGAGTCCCGTCGGCACATCGATCAGGATCGCGTCCCACAGCATCGACCAGAAACCGTCCGACTCCGCGAATCCACCTTTCACCGACAGTGCTTCGGCGCGGGTCGTCTTCCACGGCATCGCGCGTAGCCCCGCGGTGAGCGCGGTGCGACCGAGGACGCTGCGTGACATCGGTTCGATGAACGGGCTGCGGGTCTTGTTGAGCAGGCGCGCGGTCGTCATGAGCGCACCCTGGAAGATCCGCTCCGGGGGCAACCCGAGTCCCGAGGGTGACAGGGCCACCACCGAGAGGGCGCGCCCGCGCACGGCGAGTTCGATCGCGAGTCGCCCACCCAGCGAGTTGCCCAGAACGTGCACCCGGTCGAGTCCGTGGGCGTCGAGTTCCGCCTCGAGGGTGTCGGTGAGGGCGCCGACGGTGGGTCGGCCGCTCTGCTTCGGCGACGAACCGTGGCCGGGTAGGTCCACGTTCAGTACGTCGAAGTGCTCGGCGAGACGCGGGACGAGGGTGGAGAAGTCGTCCATCGTGGCGCCGATGCCGTGCAGGAGGAGTAGGGGTTCACCGGATCCGGTGCGGCGGTAGCTCAGTCGTGAGTGCATCGGTTCCATTCTCCCCTTCCGGACGGGCCGGAGTGCTCTGTCGCAAAGGTTGTGTGTTCTGTCACATTCGTGAGGAAGGAAAAGCAACGACCTGGTCGAATGCCGTGTTATAGCCCTTGCTTATCGAATTTCTAGAAACTATCGATTGGCACAATTAATAGTTCGCGGATAACGTCGAAGCCGTCAACCCCATCGAGACGAGTGAGGTTTCTACATGTCGCTGATCAACAAGAAGATCAAGCCCTTCAAGGCCGAGGCTTTCAAGGACGGCGCCTTCGTGACCGTGTCCGACGAGGACATCAAGGGCAAGTGGGCGATCTTCTTCTTCTACCCCGCAGACTTCACGTTCGTCTGCCCGACGGAGCTCGGCGACCTCGCGGACCACTACGAGGAGCTGCAGAAGCTCGGCGTCGAGGTCTTCTCCGTCTCGACCGACACGCACTTCACGCACAAGGCGTGGCACGGATCGTCGGAGACCATCGGCAAGATCAAGTACGCCATGATCGGTGACCCGACCCTGCAGATCAGCACCGACTTCGAGGTCCTCCGTGAGGACCAGGGTCTCGCCGACCGCGGCACCTTCCTGGTCGACCCGGACGGCGTCGTCCAGTTCACCGAGGTCACCGCTGAGGGCATCGGCCGCAACGCCGCCGAGCTCGTCCGCAAGGTCAAGGCCGCTCAGTACGTCCGCAACCACCCGGGCGAGGTCTGCCCGGCCAAGTGGGAAGAGGGCGACGAGACCCTCGCTCCGTCGCTGGAGCTCGTCGGCAAGATCTGATTCGTCGACGGAAATTCGTTCCGGTGGCACGGGATCGAAAGTCCCGTGCCACCGGGCACCGTCCGGGTCCGCTCGGCTCGAGCTGAGAAGTTCGCCGACTCCCATCTCTTCCGGTCACAGTTCTTCCACCTCTGGAGTGAATCCTCATGCTCGATGCCTCCCTTGCTGCCCAGTTGAAGTCCCTTCTCGAAAAGGTCACCCAGCCGATCGAGCTCGTGTCGTCCCTCGACGACCGGCCGAAGTCGAAGGAACTCGCCGACCTCCTCGATCAGATCGCCGGCATGTCCGATCTGGTCACTCATGTGCGCGACGGTGAAGCCACCCGTCGCCCCTCCTTCCTGATCCGCCGGGTCGGCACCGACGTCGAGGTCGAGTTCGCGGGTATCCCGCTCGGCCACGAGTTCACCTCCCTCGTGCTCGCCCTGCTGCAGGTCGGCGGCCACCCCTCGAAGGAGGCCGTGGAACTGCTCGAGCAGGTGCGCGACCTCGAGGGCGACTTCCACTTCGAGACCTACTTCTCGCTGTCGTGCCAGAACTGCCCCGACGTGGTGCAGGCCCTGAACGTGATGTGCGTGACCAACTCGCGCATTAAGCACACCGCGATCGAAGGCTCGCTCTTCCAGGACGAGGTCGACGCACGCCAGGTCATGGCCGTGCCGACCGTCTTCCTCAACGGTGAGCTGTTCGGCTCCGGACGCATGAACCTCGAGCAGATCGTCGGCAAGCTCGACAGCGGCTCCGCCGAGCGCACCGCCGCCGCGATCAGCGAGAAGGACCCCTTCGACGTCCTCGTCGTCGGTGGTGGCCCTGCCGGCGCGACCGCTGCGATCTACGCCTCCCGCAAGGGAATCCGCACCGGCGTTCTCGCCGAGCGCTTCGGTGGCCAGGTGCTCGACACCATGGCCATCGAGAACTTCTCCTCCGTCCCCTACACGGAGGGCCCGAAGTTCGCCGCCGAGCTCGAGAACCACGTGCGCCAGTACGACGTCGACATCATGAACGTCCAGAAGGCCTCGAAGCTCACCCCGGCCCCCACCGAGGGTGGCCTCGTCGAGGTCGAGCTCGAGAACGGTGCCCGGTTGCTCTCGCGCAGCGTCGTTCTCGCGACCGGTGCCCGCTGGCGCGCGATGAACGTGCCGGGCGAGCAGGAGTACCGCAACAAGGGTGTCACCTACTGCCCGCACTGCGACGGCCCGCTGTTCAAGGGCAAGCGCGTCGCCGTCATCGGTGGCGGCAACTCCGGTGTCGAGGCCGCGATCGACCTCGCCGGTGTCGTCGCCCATGTGACCCTCATCGAGTTCGACTCGGTCCTGCGCGCCGACGAGGTGCTGCAGCGCAAGCTCCGCAGCCTGCCCAACGTCGACATCGTCGTCAGCGCCCTGACCACCGAGGTCCTCGGCGACGGTTCGAAGGTCACCGGCCTGACCTACACCGACCGCACCACCGACGAGTCGCGCACCCTCGAGCTGGACGGCGTGTTCGTCCAGATCGGTCTGCTGCCGAACACCGAGTGGCTCTCCGGCACGGTCGAACTCAGCCCGCGCGGCGAGATCGTCGTCGACGACCACGGCCGCACCTCGGTGCCCGGCGTGTTCGCTGCCGGCGACTGCACGACCGTCCCGTACAAGCAGATCATCGTCTCCGCAGGTGCGGGTGCGACGGCCGCGCTCGGCGCGTTCGACCACCTCATCCGCACGAGCGCCCCGGCCCAGGCCGAGGAAGCGGTCGCCGCGACCGTCTAGGCGTCACTGCAGCCCCGTGGCCGTCACCCCTTCCGGGTGGCGGCCACGTTGCTTTCTCGGGGAGGTTGTTGTCGAAAATCCTGCGGAAATCGCCCATATCCTCCCCCAATTCACCCCGCACAGGCATTGATGCGCTCTTTACCCCGGCGCTTCACTGAAATGCGCACGTGTGTCCCCATCGCGACGGTGTCCCAGGAGGTCGACCTATGCGCAGCACACGGAAGTCCGAACGGTGGCACAGACGCGAAGGACGCCTGTATCGCAGAGCCGCCTCGGTGGTGGCGCTCATGGGGCTGGTCGCCCTGTGGGTGAATCCCGCGGCGTCGGCGGACGAGTCCACGGGATTCTCGCTTCCCTTCTCCGGCGCACCGGCCTACGAGCATCTGGCGCCGACGCAGGTCACCGACCCGTCCCAGTTGCACGCCCCGCTCGGTCGGGAGTGGGCCGAGGACATCGCCCGGCAGATCGGGTTGAGGCCGGAGGATGCGTTGTCCGAGCAGCAGGCCCGTGATTTCACCACCGGTGGGGGAGTGGGCGGCAGCAAGGAAGCGGCCGAGATCATCCAGGGTTCCATCGACATCCTCATCAATACGACCGGTCACCCCATGTACTCCGACGTGAACGGTGTCTCCACCCCGACGGTGCTGGGCAGTTACGGCCTCTACGTGACGCCCGACGGGATGCTGCAGAGCCCGGCCAACGCGTCGGCGCCGACGAGGCAGGTGAACACGCTCATCGCGCCCGGCGGGTACGTCGACACCTGGCTGCGGAACAACGACGCGACGGACACGCTGGTGGCGCTGTACCGGTCGGCGTACCCGATCGAAGCGACCTTCGGTTTTGCGGCGCAACAGATATCCGGCGCCGCCCAGTTGGTCACCAACACGAAGGGCGACGTCGTCTCGACCGTCGGCATGTCGATGGCGCCGCCGCTGTGGATCGTGAACTTCGCTCTCATCTACGCCGTGAGCCCTTCCCTCGCGGCCGCGATGCCGGCCTACTGGGCGCCCATCCCGCCGGAAGTGGCCGAGGCGATCAAGGCGAGCCCCACGGGCCAGGTGCCCTACGCCGACTACGCGTCGTACCTCGAGTGAAACTTCGGGGAGGTTGTGGTCGAGAATCTTGCCGGAAGCGACCACAACCTCCCCGTCGTTACGATGTGACATGGCTGTTGTGGTGATGGGCGTCAGCGGATGTGGCAAAACGACTTTCGCGAAGCAGCTCGCGGACGCGATCGGCGGGGCCTTCATCGAGGCGGACGACTATCACAGCGACGCGTCGATCGAGAAGATGCGCTCGGGGCGCGCGCTCGACGACGACGATCGTGAACCGTGGTTGCGTGCCGTCGCAGCCGCTGCCGAAAGCGTCGAGACCCCGGTGGTCGCGTGTTCGGCGCTGAAGAGGTCGTACCGTGACATCCTGCGTGCCGACACCCCGACCGTCTTCCTGCATCTGGATGTACCCGTCGACGTCGTGCGGTCCAGGGTTCGCGGACGCGGCGGCCACTTCTTCTCCGAGACGCTGGTGGCCTCTCAGTTCGAGACGCTCGAGCCCCTGGAACCCGACGAGCACGGCGTCACCCTGGACGCGACCCGCTCACTTCCCGAACTCCTCGACACGGCCCGCGCGTACCTCGAAGGCCCGTCGAGGTAGGTGTTGTTGTCGAAGAACGCGAGAAAATCGATAACAACGACGGACTCGATACGACGAAGGCCCCGACCTGTGGTCGGGGCCTTCGTGTGCAGAAAGTTCAGTGACCGCGTCAGCGCTTCCTGACGTTCGCGACGATCTCGGCGTCGGCCTTGATGTTGGTCCGGGTCTTCTTCTCGGCGCGCTTTTCCTTCAGCGACTTGCCGGACTTCTTGGACATCGAACTGCGAGGCGATTTGTCGGCCATGCTGCCACCCTCAATAGGAGACCTGAACGGTCCCGATGTCCCCACAGTACGGGAGAGTCGGCCGTGATCCGCGCATGAGCCGGTCCCGGGAGAGTCCTGCGGCAGGAACGGCGGGTCCGGACCACCCCACAACGGCGAAGGCCCCGACCGTGTGGTCGGGGCCTTCGTGTGAGAGCCGATGACGGGAATCGAACCCGCGTATTCAGCTTGGGAAGCTGATGTTCTACCATTGAACTACATCGGCACGCTGGGCTTTTGCCGATTCTCACCGACTCCGGCCCGAGCTTTCGGAGCAAACTGTAGCAGACTCTGCGGGTCGATCGCGGGACCCCTAGACCAGGGACCGGCCCGTCCGGATCCGCCACCGCATGTCGGCCAGCAGCACGCGGTAGGGCAGCTCCCGCACCGCGACCGGCAGCCTCTTGTTCACTGCACCGAGAGCTCGCATGACGCGGTCGAAGCGTCGCTGGTCGCGCGGTGTCCACGGCAGCAGCATCTGCTCGCGGAACAGCTGCGGCAGGAAGCCGGCCGTGAAGAAGAGATTGAGCTTGCCGGCCAGGGCAGGGACGGGCTGGGGCAGGAACTCGATCCGGGCGATCGACAGCAGATGCTCGCGGATCGTGTCGTCGATCTTCACCTTGTGGAGATTGTCCTCCCAGTACTGCTCGAACGCCGCGCGGTTCTCCGGCCACATGTGCTGCGGCACCTGCAGTGTCGTGCCGAAAGTCGCGCCGTTCCGATAGAAGTACTCGATCGCGTCGTCGGGGATCGGCCCGTACAGCGCGCGGTGCACGTCCTCGAATCCGCGGTAGATACACGCCGCCACCCACAACTGCAGTTCCGGGTCCATCGCGTTGTATTCGACCGGGCTCGACTCGGTGGAGCGCACCTGCGCGTGTGCCTTGCTGACGCCGCGACGGAAGAGGCGCTTCTCGTCGTCGGTGCCGCGCATGGCGACGGCGAGGTAGGTGAGGGTGGTGCGGGTGCGCTTGATCGGGTGGTCGAACAGCCGACCCGACTCCACGCGGGATTCGTAGACGCCGTAGCCGACGCCGGGCCACGACAGCTGCATGATGATGTTCGCTGCTCCGGCGGCCAGGCCGAGCCCGTCCATCGTGTCGTCCAGTCCGACGGGCTTGTCGACGGTCGTCGTCATCGAATGTCCCTCCATCGTTCGAAGTGACCACGACTGTACTCAGATGCGCGCCGACGGTAAAGACCGGAGGTTGCGCGGCACGGAAAGCGGACGCTGCGAAGATAGAGGTATGGCAACTGGACGGCTCTACGGTGGACGCGCAGGCGAGGAACGACAGGCCGATCGGCGAGCGCAGCTGATCGAGGCCGGTCTCGATCTCCTCGGAGCTGCCGACGGCGAAGCCACCCTGTCGGTGCGCGGTGTCTGCAAGCGCGCAGGTCTGGCCTCGCGTTACTTCTATGAGAGCTTCGCCGACCGCGACGAGCTCACCGGTGCCGTCTACGACCACGTCGTCCAGCGCATCGCCGAGAGCACGCTCGCCGCCGTGGCCTCGGCACCCGCCGACGACGACCGCGCGATCGTGCGGGCCTGCGTCGAGAACATCGTCCGCGAGATCGACGAGGACCCGCGGCTCGGCCGCATGCTGTTCTCCGTCAGCCAGGCCAACACGCAGCTCGCGAAGCGGCGCCTCGACTCGACCCGCATGTTCGCCGGGCTGGTCACCGCCCAGGCCGAGAACATCTACGCCATCACCCCGAGCCCCCGGCTCGACCTGGCGGCGCACTACGTCGTCGGCGGACTCGCCCAGGCGCTGACGGCCTGGCTCGACGGCACCGTGCCGCTGAGCCACGACGACGTCGTCGAGGAGTGCACCGAACTGCTGGTCACGATGTCGGCCCAATTGCGACGCGACTCGGCCACGTAGAACCCCGCGGCCGGGCGATTGTTAACCTCTACTCGTGCTGCTCTCCGATCGCGACATCCGCGCCCAGATCGCCTCCGGGCATCTGGGCATCGACCCGTTCGATCCGGAGCTCGTGCAGCCCTCGAGTGTCGACGTCAAACTCGACAGCCTGTTCCGCGTCTTCAACAACACGCGCTACACGCACATCGACCCGGCGAAGCAGCAGGACGAACTGAC
The DNA here is from genome assembly GCF_900187265.1 of Rhodococcus rhodochrous. Classification (NCBI taxonomy): domain Bacteria; kingdom Bacillati; phylum Actinomycetota; class Actinomycetes; order Mycobacteriales; family Nocardiaceae; genus Rhodococcus; species Rhodococcus rhodochrous. The sequence goes on along the minus strand of NZ_LT906450.1, from coordinate 4,505,871 downwards.
GTCGCTGGTGCAGGTGCCCGAGGGTGAGTCGTTCGTGCTGCACCCCGGCGAGTTCGTGCTCGGGTCGACGATGGAGCGGTGCACCCTGCCGGCCGACCTCGCCGGCCGCCTCGAAGGCAAGTCGTCGCTGGGCCGGCTCGGTCTGCTCACGCACTCGACGGCCGGGTTCATCGACCCGGGCTTCGACGGGCACATCACCCTCGAGCTGTCCAACGTCGCGAACCTGCCGATCACGCTGTGGCCGGGAATGAAGATCGGTCAGCTGTGCCTGTTCCGGCTGACGAGCCCCGCCGAGCACCCCTACGGCAGCGCGAAGGTCGGGTCGAAGTACCAGGGCCAGCGCGGGCCCACCCCGTCGAAGGCGTACCTGAACTTCGTGCACAAGCATCCCGACGCGCGCCCCAGCTAGTTGGTCCTGCGCACGTCGCAGACGAACTCCGGGGGTGAATCTCGTCCGTGCGGGTCGGGCACCCTCTCGTCCGGGTTAATCTCTGCACGTGCGCGTCGCTGCGGTCGCCACCACACTGCTGCTCCTGCTCGCGGCCTGCGCGCAGGACACCTCGTCGCGCCCCTCGCCTCCCGAGGATCTCCCGGTAGTGCGTGCCGACGGTGACCGGCTCGTCCTCGACGGCCGGACGTGGTGGCCCGCCGGACTCAACGCATACCAGCTCGGTACCCGCTGGGAGGTCAACCACGGATGCGGTGCCGAGGTGGACCTCGACGCCTTCTTCGGCACGCGGGCGCCGCGTTCGATCGTGCGTTTCGACGCATTCCAGTCCCACGCCGTGCACCGGATCGGCGGCACGCTCGACTTCACGGCGCTCGATGCCGTCTTCGATGCCGCCGAGCGGCACAGGGTGTACCTGATCCCGGTGCTCGCCCCGCAGGACAGTGATTGCGACGCGGGTGGATACAAGCAGGCGGACTGGTACGACGCAGGTTGGCACGACCCGCTGCCGGGTCATGTGCTCGCCTACGACGACTGGGTCGCGACCGCCGTCGAACGGTGGGGTTCGTCGCCGGCGGTCGCGATGTGGGAGCTGATCGGCGAACCCGAGACCGCGACCTGCACCGACGACGAGTGCACCCTCGAACGACGCGAGTGCCTGCCCGGCGGTGCTCGGCTGCTCCGCAGCTGGATCGACGAAGCAGCCGGCATAGTCCACGAGCACGACCCGGACCGGCTCGTCACCGTCGGCACCATCGGAGGCGACCAGTGCGGTTCCGCCGGCGACGATTTCGCGACCGTCACCGACGCCGAGCAGCTCGACGTGGTGCAGTACCACGACTACGACGACGCGCAGTTCCTCGAACGGCGACTCGACGGATTGTCGAAGCCGATGCTCGTCGCCGAACTCGGTGTCCGGGCCGGTTCGTGCCGCGCGGTGAGCGAGCGTGCCGACATCGTCGACCGCACGCTCACGCAGTACCGCGATCTCGGGGCCGACGGCGCACTGATGTGGTCGTTCGTCCCCGACCCGCGACCGGACGAGTGCACCTACGACATCGGTCCGGACGACCCGGTCCACTACGTCCTACGGCGCCACCACCGCTCAGGGTGACGTCCGGTCGAGTACCCGGAAGAGTCGCCAATCGGGTTGGTCGGCACCGTCGTTGGGGATCTCGAGTTCGAGTACCGCGATGTCGCTGCCGGTCTCGTAGATGGTGGGGTAACGGCGGTTGACGGCGTCCGACGTTCCGCGGCCCTCGTTGGGGACGGTCAGGATGTACTCGATCCCGGAGGCGGAGGGGCGGTTGAGCACGGCGGTGAAGTCGGAGTCCGAAGGGATGACGAACGTCTCGGGGCGTTCGGTGGCCGAGAAGATCGCGAACCCGTAGACCGTGTCCATCAGCACCGAGCCCGGCGGCAGGTCCATCGCGTCGAGGTATTCGGCGATGCGTCGTTCCGTGGAGAACGCCGCGATCACCCGTCGCTGCTGCTCACGCACCTCGGACGGATCGTCGTTGTCCGGGAACAGGACCGTGCGCAGCGCGTGCTGTTCCTGCGACAGGGTGGGCGAACCCATCGCGACGAACGTGACGGGCAGGCTGCACACCAGGAGCACCGCACCCAGCGGTGCTGCGCCGCTGGGGTCCTCCGTCCTCGGAACGGCATGCGGCCCGGGGCGTCGCGCCGTGAGCAGTCCACGTCGCGGAGCCAGTTGCACGACCCACACCGCGAGCAACGGGATCGCGCAGATGTAGAAGCGCAGGAACGGGAAGGTCATTCCGCGCGCATAGGACAGGGCCGCGAAGCCCAGGACCGCGCCGAAGACGACGAACGGTACGAGCGGTTCGAGATCGCGTCGTCGCCATGCGAGCACCGCCACGACCGGGATCAGCAACGGAAGCGCCGGTCCGAGCACGACGGTCTCGGCGAGCGAGAAGGCGATCGCACCGAGCCCACCCGACGACCCGCCACCGCTCTGCTCGAGGATGGCGGCGTTGCCGTAGGCCGAGGTGAACTGCGCGAGCCATTCACCGGTGACGAGCCAGCTCGTCACGACGAACGCGACGAAGGCCAGGGCGAGGGGAGCGGCGACGAGGATCGCGTCCATGATCGCCGGCTGCCATCCCGAGCCGGGAGCGTATCGGCGCGACCGGTACCGGACGAGCAGTGCGACGAAGACCGTCACCGCCCCGCCGACGGCCAGTGCGTCGTACCGCGCGAGATACGCCAGTGCCAGGGCGATTCCGGCCAGCGCCAGGTCGTGGATGTCGTCGGTGCTGCACCAGCGGATCAGACGACGCGCGGCCCAGCACAAGGCGAACAGGAACGGCGCCTCGCTCATCCCGTTCGCACCGTAGTAGACGATCATCGGGTTCAGGGCGAACACCGCCGTCACCGTCCACACGAACCACGGCGCGCAACCGCGATCGCACGCGATGCGGTGGATCTGCACCGCCGCGCCGGCCATGAACGGCGCCGACATGAGCACGGCCGTCACCGCATAGGCCGACAGTCCCGGGAACCACGCCGACAATCCCGTGAGGGGCACCTGGACGAGCGCGGTGAGGGGTGTGAACACGAAACCGATGGCGGCGAGGTGCGGGTCGCGGCTGAGCAGCACCGACCGCGCAGCGCTGACACGGCTGAGCGAATCACCCTGGTAGTACTGCACGTCCAGCGCGAGCCACAGTCCCACCACCAGATAGACCAGGCAGGCGGTCCAGAACACCCACGTGCTGCGGGCCCTCACGACGACAACCCGTGGAAGGTCTTCTCCCAGTAGGAAGGATTACGGATGAGCTGATAGGTGCCCTTGATCGCCGCGATCGACATGAGAACCCAGTAGAACGGCACGGTCAGGCACGGCCACCACAGGTTCGAGTGGCCCGTCTCGCGGCACGCCACGAAGTTCATGTACATCACGGCGACGTTGCCGAACACGAGCGAGATCAGCGCGGGGAAATAGGCGTACCAGGGGAAGATCTCCTCGATCAGCTCCGCCTGCCCGAGCAGCCACGCCAGCGTCGTCATCCAGAACACCATGTTCAGGCACGCGATGATCGGCGTGCCCGCGAGCAGGGTCGTGAAACGCAGCATCCCCGCGGTGCCGATCACCCGCCACAACCGGACGGGCCGGCGCATGTGGACCAGCCAGGTCTGCAGATAGCCCTTGTACCAACGGGATCGCTGCCGCACCCAGTTGATCGGATCGCTGTTCGCCTCTTCGAGCGTGGTCGAGTCGAGAACCGCGGTGGAGTAGCCGGATTCGGCGATCCGCACGCCGAGATCGGCGTCCTCGGTGACGTTGTACGGATCCCACGCGCCGATGTCGTCGAAGACCGACCGGCGGATGTGGTTCGACGTGCCGCCCAACGGGATCGGCGAGTGCGACTTCATCAGTCCGGGCAGGATGAAGTTGAACCACAGTGCATAGTCGGCGGTGAACCAGCCGGTCAGCAGATTCTGGGTTCCGTTGTGGAAGGCCAGTTTCGCCTGCACACATGCCACGTCGTCGCCGAGACGGTCGAAGACGACGACCACCCGGCGCAACTGCAGAGGCTCGGGCAGATCCTCGGCGTCGAAAATCGTGACGATCTCACCGGTCGTGAAGTGCAGGCCGTAGTTGCACGCCTTCGGTTTCGTGCGCGGGTCGGCGGCCGGGACGAGCAGGATCTCGACACTCTCTCCGAGCCCGGCCTTCTCCGCGGCCTCGATCGTGACGGTGTCGTCCTCCTCGAGCAGCAACAGCACCTGGAGTTTGTCGGCCGGATAGTCAAGTGCGGCCATCGCGGCGAGCAGGTCGCCGACCACCTCGGGTTCGTTGTAAGCGGGGACGAGCACCGTGTACTGCGGCAGTTGATCATCGGTGAGGGCCAGGGCTTCCTCGTCGTCGACGATGAACTGCGCGTCGCGCGCCATGCCGCGGGTGAACAGCAGCAGCCGGTCGGCGAGGGTCGCGATGTACCCGAAGGTGCACAACACGGTGAAGACGATCAGGGTCGGTTTCGTCGCCACGACGAGCGAGAGCACGAAGGCTGCGGCGAGCGCGAATCCGAGATACTTCTGCCACGGGACGAACGCGACCGACGCCGACGAGACGGGGCTCCGTTCGCGGAGTCCGTGCACCGCCTCGTGCAGGGCCGCGGTCCGGTAGGCGTCGAACTCCGCGGTGCCCTCGGGTGGAACATCGTGCCCGGAGCCGACGTTCACTCGCCCTGCCATTGTGCCTCCACGAGTTCGCGACCCACTTCGATCAGCATGGAACGGTCCTTGTACTCGGGTTCGGTGTCCTCGACGGTGCCGTTGCCGCGCAACAGCACCCGCAGCAGCGTGCGCGCATTGGTGACGGTGTTCGGTTCGGGCTGCGGGAACGGCGCGTCGAGTTCGTGGTTGTCCACCGTCAACAGGCTCACCCGCTGGGCGACGGTGTCGCTGCGGACCCACACGAAGCTGAGCAGGCTCCACGTCAGGAGCAGGTTGTCGTCGACGACGGTGAAGTATTCGGCGGTCACCCCGTGCCCCAGCTCGACGTACTCCTTGGGGCTCACGCGCGACATGCCGAGTTCGTACATCGACTCGGTGGGGTAGACCGCGAATGCGTTCGGGCTGCGGACCTGCAGGGTCTGTACGGCGACGGTGCGCGGGCGCAGCAGACGGTCCCAGTCGGGATTCGGTTCCTCCGCACGGATCATCTGCCGGCGCAGGACCGATCCCTGGCGGAAATAGGCACGGGGCCAGTCGTAGTCGACGGACGACAACTGCACCCATCCGGGTGGGACGATCTGTGTGGCGGTGCCCGAATAGGGCGGTCCCTCCGACACGGGGGTCAGTCGCTGGTCGGGCAGCGGCACGAGCGCCGCGAGCAGTGCGGCCACCACGATGCACAGGGCTCCCCGCACAGCCTGGGGAATCGACACCGGATTCGGCGGCAGCGTGCGCGGGGCGAGCCCGCGGTAGGTCCACAGATAGGCGCCGGCACCGACGACCAGCGTCGCGATCACCGCCGGCACGTACTGGGACACGGCGATGGACGCGTCCGGCCACCGCTGATCGATCAGGATGAGCACGAAAAGTCCGGTCACGAATGTCGCGGAGCCGTAGAAGAATCCGCGGGCACGGGTGCGCCGCGTCGCGAGTCCGATGGCCGTGGCGGCGAGCACGAGCGTGACCTGTCCCGCGGCGAGCTTCGTGCCCCCGGACTCGACGAGCACGATCCGATAGAGCACGGGCGAGCTCAGGAAGAGCATCGCCCACGCCTGCCAGTACGCCGCGGTCACGCGCAGGCCGAACATCGCGACGCACGCCCCGCACACGAACACCCACGCGGCGAGCACGTCGAGGTGCATCACCTGATAGTTCGTCGCGTAGCGCGGCATCAGCAGCCCCTTGATCGCGAGCGCGATCAGCAGCAGGAGCACCGCCGTGATGATGTCGGGCTGCCGGTCGTGGATCGGCAACTCGTTCCTGCGTTGCCGCGTGATGCCGATCGCGACGATCGCGACGAGCGGCGGCACGATGAGGACGTAGCCGCCGGTGGTGCCCGCGCGGATCTCGTCGATCAGCTGCAACCAGGTGGAGTGGAAGGCGATCACGGTCGCGGCGACGATCACGATCCACCGGCGGGTGGTGTGCCGCAACGCGCGCGTGAAGAACCGTTCGGTGAACGACGGTTGCTCCACTGTCGCAGTCATGGTGTTCACCGTGACTGCGGGCGGCGCCGGGTGCGCGACCACACCACCGCGCCGGCCGCGCCGACGACGAGCAGGACGACACCCGCAACGACCACCGCGGTCACCGTGCTGTCCGATCCCGACGACGGCGCGTCGAGGTCGTCGTCCTGGCTCCGGGGATCGATGAGGGAGATCGGTTCGCGGTCGGGTGCCGTGAACAGCACGCTGCCTTCGAGTTCGAACCAGCGACCGGGCTCGGCGGAGAGCCAGTCGAGCGTCCGATCGAGTTCCTCCGGAGTGCCGGTCGACGTGGCGACCAGCACGGTGCGTCCGTCGTCCCGCACGACCTGCAGCGAGGCGAAGTCCACCTCTGTACCGAAGGTGAGGCTGGTGCTCTCGCCGTCGGCGTTGCGGACCTCGAACCGGCGGTCCTCGGTGCGGACGAGCGGCAGCTGCGACTGCAGAGCTTCGGGGAGGAGTCCGTTCGCGTCCACGATCACTGCCGGTCCCGACGAGGCAAGCGCTTCGTCGATCGTCACCCATTCGGGGTCGAGCGGACGGCTGGTGAGCGATTGGAGTCCGGCAATGAGTTCGACGGCACGGGAGACGTCGACGAGGCTGCGATCGGAGGTCGCGACGTCGACCTTCGGCATCAGCGTCTGGGGCAGCGACGGGAAGCCGACGGGGAGCGGCGGATCCGCGAGCGTGCTGAAGACACGGCTGTCACCGTCGATGCGCAGGGTGACCGGTTGCTGGAGACCGCACTGTTCCTGGGCGCCGGTGGTACGGAGTTCGACGGTGACGTCGGTGAGCCGCCCGAGGGCCGAGTTCGGAACCGTGACGACACGGTCGATGACGCCGCTCGCGTCGGCCGCCCACGAATCGAGCATGACGTCGCCGGCGGAGACGGTGATCGACCCGCCCTGGGTGGCGGGGAGCGGGGTGTAGGAGCCCTGCAGGTCGATGCTCACGTCGCGCACCGGCCGCCCGAATTCGGTCTGGTCGAGGAAGAGGTGCACGTCGGCGATGCCGAGGCCGCTCGTCTCGAGGTCGGACACCCGCAGGTCGTACAGGGTGGCCGAGTCGGACGGAAGGATCGGCCGGGTCTCGAACGCGCCGACGGCGACGTCGGAACCGATGGCGAAGCCGGACAGGGCGCTGGTGATCAGGCGCCCCTGGTCGAGCAGGGTCTCCGCGTCGCCGCGGACGTACAGGGCGGGCGGCCCATCGGGCACCGGCACGACCTCCGCGCCCGTCACATCGGCCTCGCTGACGACGATCTGCCGGACGAACGGGGTGTCGGCGGCGGGGGGAACGCCGTTCGCCGGGAGCTCACGGACATCCACGGGCACCTGCCGTCCGGAGTACCGGGCGCTCACGGTTGCCGCGAGGTCGAGGGTGACGCTCGCTTCGGCGTCCGTGGGGTCTTCGGCCAGATACAACTCGAGGCGATCGAGGATCGGCGGGAGGTAGTCGGCGACGGTCTGCGGCGCCGCGGGTGTGCCGGCGTACCGGACCACACCGTCGCGCAGACGTACCGAACCCAGTGTCCAGTCCTCGGGGCAGATGTTGTCGACGGCGACCAGATGCAGATCGAGCGAGATCACCGCGGCGTCGTTCTCCACCTTCGCTCCGGTGAGCGGGATCGACAGCGGCACGATGTCCCCACCGGCCGGCAGTTCCAGGCGGGTGAGCAGGCGCCCGTCGGAGACGACGTCGATCCATCCGCGCGCGACGTTCGTGGGCAGTTCTGCGGTGGTGTCGAGGAAAGCGGGAGAATTTCCGGCGGGGACCGGAAATGTGAGCGTGACGACATCGGAACTGCCGCGGAATTCGATGTTCGGCCCGAGCCCGAGATTGCGGGTCGGGAATGCGACCTCGCCCGGAGGTGTCGGTTCCGTCGCCTCGAGATCCTGCGCTGCGGCGGTAATCGGGTTCGCGCACAACGTCATCGAGGTAGCGAGGGCCAACATGAGGGCACGACGGGACCGGCGACCGGTTCGGGGGATGTCACTCGAACAGCGTATTGCGTCCGGTCACGCGAATATTGCAGATGCGACGATAATTCGGTGTGATGTTGCGCTGGTGTAACGGAACGACGACCGGGCCCGATTTCAGCCGACGACCCCGAAACGGACGAATCAGGAGGCCCCGTGGCGGAAGCCGTGAGCGATCCGCTGTTGTTCGTCGCGCACACCGGAGAGCGGTCGGGTGCCGAGAAGGTCATGCTGATGCTCGTCGACGTCGCCCTCGCGCAGGGGCGTCGGGTCGTGGTGGCGTGCCCCGACGGGCCGCTCGCCGAAGCCCTCCCGGCCGGATGCGTCCGTGTCCGGTTGCCCCGGCTGGGCATGTGGGGGCAGAGGGGAGTCGGGCGGATCGCGGGCCTGGCGGGTCTTCCGGTGCGGTGGCTGGTGGGAGCGCGCAGGCTCCGTCGCGTGCTCGCCGCGGAGCGGCCGCGGGTCGTGTGCAACTCGTTGTTCGCACTGCCGTCCCTGCGGCTCGCCGTGCTCGGCACGTCCCACCGTGAACGTGCCGGGTGGCTGGTGCACGACACTCTGTCCTCCCGTAAGCAGCGCATCGTCGCCCGGATGGGCAGAGCCGCCGTGGGTGGAGCGGTCGCCGTCTCGCGGGCCTCGGCCGTGCCGGTCCGTGAATGCGGATATCCGGTGGTCGTCGCATCGCACGGCGTCCCGATCCCGCCTGTTCCGTCCCGGTCGACATCTCCCGAGGGCTCGACTCCCGATGCCTCGACCGTGCGGGTGGGCATCCTCGCGTCGGTGACGGAATGGAAGGGACACCGCGTCCTTCTCGAGGCGGTGGCGGAGGTGCCCGGGATCCGTCTCGATGTGGCGGGGGAGCCGTTCCCCGGCGACGAAGCCTTCCTCGACGAACTGCGGCGTCGGGCAGAGGCCCCCGACCTGCGCGGACGGGTGTCGTTCCTGGGCCGGGTCGATCCCGCCGAGGTCTTCGCGGTGTGGGACGTGATGGTCTCCGCGAGCACCTCACCGGAGGCGGGGCCGCTGGTCGCACTGGAGGCGATGGCGCACGGTGTGCCCGTCGTCGGCACCGATCACGGAGGGGCCGCCGAGCACCTGGCCGACGGCGCGGGACTGCTCGTTCCACCCGGCGATGCGAAGGCTCTGGCAGAGGCGTTGCGGCGACTGATGTCCGATCCCGACCTGCGGAACGACCTCGCCGTCACTGCGCGTCGCCGGGTGGAGGAGCGCCACGACATCGAAGTCACGTTGCCGGCCATGGTGAACGCCTTGTGGGCGACGGGCGTCACATTGTGAGGCGTCCTCGAGTATTGCTTTTGCAACCATGTTGTGATCTCCGATGTTTGGTGTTCTCGGCGGATTCGCGCACACTGTGAGCCATGTGGGTGTGGATCGCATCGGCGCTGGCGGCGTGGCTGGGCCTCTCGGCTCTCGGCGCGCTCGCGGTCGGTCGGTTCCTGTTCGTCTCCGAGAGGGAGGAACAACTCGTCGAGATGCAGCGGGAGCAGCGCGATTCTGCGAATCCTCCCGTCGCTTCCTGACACGCCGGACGTCCGCCTGTGCGATACTCGCGAGTAACAATTTCTCGTGTCTAGACTCGGTTCCGCGTCGTCCTCCTGTCCCCCCATGTGAGGACGGCCGCACGGGTCGGTTACCCCCCATCACCGGTCCGTGCAGAAGCCCCGGCCGATCCACCACCACGATTGCCGGGGCTTCACCTATTCCCGGGCCTGTTTCCGGCGGAGATATCCTGTCGCTCATGACCGAGCAGGCTCCCCGCATCGCGATCACCTACTGCACGCAGTGCAAATGGCTGCTGCGCGCCGGATGGATGGCGCAGGAACTGCTGAACACCTTCGGTACCACCCTCGGCGAGGTCGCGCTCGTTCCCGGGACGGGTGGAGTGTTCCGCATCGTCGTCGACGACACGGTCGTGTGGGACCGCAAGGAGGACAAGGGTTTTCCCGAGATCGTCGTGCTCAAGCAGCGAGTGCGTGATCTTGTGGAGCCGGATCGTGATCTCGGGCATGCGGATCGGACCGCCCGGGCCGACGCTCCACCTCGTCGCGACAGCAACGACATATAGCGGTAACGTTCTCGCATATGTGCCCGCGTTCTACGCGCGTCGGGCACGGTCGACGGCGTGCCGCTCGCGAAAGTGGTCGCCGACATCGAATACGGGGAGGAAAATCGATGAATTCTGTTGCGAAGAAGGCTGCAGTCGCGGCCTCCGGTGCCGCACTGCTGGCACTGGTCGTTCCGGGCGTCTCGTCCGCTGCGGGTCCGAGCGTCTCGGCACAGGCGGAGAACGGCGCCATCGTCGTCGACTTCGATCTGACGCGCGCCGACGTCGACCGCGGCGTCACCTGCGTCACCTACGTCCTGAAGCCGGGCACCGTCGACACGGCCGATCCGTCGGGCCGCATCGACGCGCAGCCCGCCGGCACGAGCTTCTCGGTGACCAACACGAGCACCTCGAGCGCGCTGTACATCAAGGACGGCGCACCCTCGCAGGCCGGTCCGGAGGCGATCACCGACGGCACCTACAACGTCTTCTGGGGATGCCAGGACGCCTCGGGTACGCAGTACGAGAACATCTTCGACGCGTCCGGCCGCCCCTTCACCGGTGGCATCTCCGTGACGGTCGGCGGCGGCGAGTCCGCACCGCAGGGCGAGTCGGCTCCGCAGGCACAGTCCGCGCCGCAGGGCGAGTCGGCTCCGCAGGCACAGTCCGCGCCGCAGGCCGAGTCCGCGCCCGCACCGCAGGGTCAGGCCGCGCCCCAGGCCGACAGTGTTCCGCCGGCCCCCCAGTCGCAGCCGGAGCCGGTCGACCCGCTCCAGTTCGTGATCAAGTTCCTGCGCGACCTGATCGGCGCCTACCTCTGATCGGAGTCCACACTCCGATCCGCACGTGACGACATCGGCGGCACCCCCAGTGGGTGCCGCCGATGCCGTTTTCGTGCCGGCCCTGTAGATGTGGTCCGGGGACAATTCCTGCGGCAGTGGAAGGAGAAGGGGTGGACGCCGCCTCGATCGCGACGGGTCTCGCATCGTCGCCGCAACTGCGACGTGCGTACGGCGCGAGCATGCGGCCGCTGACGTCCGGGGGCCACTGGTCCGAGGGTGACGGCTGGTGGATCGGCATCACTGCAGCCCCCGACCCCGACTACAACCTCGCACTCGTCCACGGCGGCGACGTGACCGCCCACGCCCACCATGTCTACGAGACGCTGACGGAGGCCGGTCACCCGTCGATCGTCCTGCTCGCCGGGGACGGCCTCGGCGCCGCCCAGGTTCTCGCCGACCACGGCTGGGTATGTGCGGGTTCGCTGGACCTGACCTACCTCGTCGCCCACGACGCTCCGATCGATCCGGGCTTCCGGGTTCTCGACGAGGACGGCATGGTGCATGCCCGCGAACTCGCCGCCGCGACCTTCGGGATCGCCCCGGGGACCGCCGCGGTCGCCTACGCCGACGTCGTCGCCCGCACCCCCGGCGTCGAGGTGATCGGGATCTTCGACGACGCGGATGCGGACGGCGGGACTGCAACTCTGCAGTCCTGCACCCTGCTCGTCGACAGCGGACCGATCCGGACGGTGTGGTCGCTCGGCACCCGCACCGGCCGGCAACGTCGCGGATACGCGAACCGGCTGATCCGGGCCGGCGCCGCCCACACCCACACGCAGCGCGGCCCGGTCGCGATGTGCGGACTCACCAGGCCGCGTGTCACCCCGCTCTATCTCGCGGCCGGAGCGCGCGTCGCCGAGACCTGGCAGATGTGGTCCCGTCCGCGCTGGCTGCTCGGCAGCTGACGGACGTACGGGTCGGTAACATTTGCCCGATTCGTCGCGACACACTGGCGACGTGCCCACTCCCCGGGGCGACAGCGAAAGGCCTGTGCATCGTGTTCGAACGAAGCATCCGCGACGCCGAACTGCGTCGTGAGCTCGGTGTTCCTCCCACCGTCGACCTTGTGGGGCATGCCCGCGATCTCGCTCGCGTGGCCGTGCCCGCCGCACTCGTCGCCGCGCTCGCCGCGGTCGCGGTCTTCTTCGTCCGCGACAGCGGCCCCGGGGTGTACGAGTCGTCGCTCGTCGCGGAGATCCGCTCGTCGGCATCCGTGTCCGGCAACGACGCGACCCTCGGGCAGCTCATCGCCCCCTATGTCGCGCTGTCACAGGACTCGGCGGTCGTGGCCGCGATCGCAGCCGAGACGAACGAGGACCCCGCGAAGCTGCCGTCGAGGATCGACGTCGGCTACGGCTCGTCGCCCACCCTGCTCACCGTGACCGCCCGCGACGATTCGCAGGCCGACGCCGACCGGCTCGCGCAGACGGTCGTCACGCAGCTCGACCGCGCGCAGACCGAACGCAATCGCGTCGCCCTCGACGCGCGCATCGCCGAACTCGACGCCGTCGTCGCCGGTCTGCGTGCCGACCTCGCCGCGAGTATCGCGGCCGACGAGGAGGGCGCAGCCGACCCTGTGGTGCAGACCGAACTCGATGCGCGGCTCGAGCAGCTCCGGCAGGCGCGTTCGGGTGCGAGCCTCGAATACCTCCAGGTGCTGTCGATGCCCGCCGGTACCGGGACGAAGGTGTCCCCGATGCCGCGTGCCGAGGCCGCGGTCGCCTTCCTCGCCGTGTTCGTCCTCGTCGCGGAGTTGCTGGTCGCGCTGAACGGACGCTTCGGAGCGTCGAACAGCCCGGCCTGGGCCCGGCGGGTCGCGCGTCGCCACCGGACAGCTGTGCAGATCGAGCGCGACGATCGGGAGACGCTTCCTCTCGACACGATCGTCATGCTCGGGCAGCGCGCCTCCCTCGGCGACCACATCCTCCTCCTCACCGGCGAGGGCGTGACCGTCGAGACCGACGCCTTCGGCGATGCCCGCGACCGGATCGTGTGCTGCGGAGTCGGGGAGCAGTGGTGGACCCGCGCGAAGACCGAGGGGCTCGCGCTCGCCGTGATCGTGCTGCAGGCCGGGGCCGAGGAGCGAGCGCAGGCGGAGGACACATTGCGTGCCCTGGCCGAGATCGAGGTGCCCACGCGTCTCGTCGTGCTCGGTGCAGGACGCGAGTTGGTGCCCGTGCTTCCGGCCCGGCGCCGCGAAACGGCCGTGGAGGCGGCTCCCGAACCCCCGGCTCCCGTCCCGGCCGCCGCACCTGCACCTGCACCTGCACCTGCACCCGCGGCGCCTGCGCCGCGACCGGTGCCCGACGACCGTCACCGGGCTCCGCAGCCGGTGCCGTCGCAGCCGGTGCCGTCGCAACCCGAGTCGCTGTTCGTCCCGCCCCAGGATTCGGCCTACCGGCAGTACCGCTACGACGAGGGGCACGACTACGGATACGCCGACCAGCAGGGCTACCGGGACGGGCACGCTCATCCCGAGCAGAACGGTTACGGCGAACCTCGGGAGACGTTGCGCTACTGACCGCGTTCCCGCCCGAGTTGAAGCTTCGCGCCGACAGGCTATAGTGATGGCGGTCACTCCAGGGGATGGGTGTGGCCTGCGCAGCCGAGCACATCGGCGTCACGACGAGGAAAACAATTTGTCTATCTGCATTGCCGGCACACCGCAGCACAGCACCGCGACGCCGGGAAGCACCGAATGGATCAAGGCTCATCTCGCCCGCATGGACGACGGTGCGGGCTCCGCATCGCCCTCCGAGGACGTCGCCACCGAGAGTGTCGTCGACGCGCGCCGTTAGGCTCCTCTCCAGGACTGCAAAGAGGACCAGCCGGGTACACGTGCCGTGAACCGGGCGACGGAGGGAGCGAGACATGAGGGAGTTGTTCCGAGGACAGCTCGACGACCTGGTCGAACGTCTCGGTGAGCTCGCGGCGGTCGCAGCCGAAGGGCTCGACCTGGCCACTCGCGCCCTGTTCGACACCGATCTCGACGCAGCCCAGGCCGCCCTCGATCTCGATGCACGGATCGCCGAACTCGACACCGACTGTTCCGAGCGAGCGGTACGGATCCTCGCCCTGCAGGGTCCCGTGGCCGCCGACCTGCGGTTGGTCTTCTCCGCGGTTCGTATCACGGGCGATCTCACCAGGATGGGCGAACTGAGCCTGCACATCGCGCGGGTCGTACGGCGTCGCCATCCCGAGTCGCTGGTGTCCGATCTCCTGCGCGACGATCTTCGCCGGATGGCCGAACTCGCCGCGCAGATCGTCGCGATCCTGCGCGACGCGTTCACCGACTTCGACCTCGAGACGATCAAGGGCACGCACGCCATCGAGACCGAACTCGATGCGGTGCACTCGCGACTGCTCACCCTGCTCGAGAGCCCCGAATGGGACGGCGACATCCGGACCGCGGTCGACACCGCACTCCTCGCGCGTTTCTACGGGCGTTTCGGCGACCAGGCCGTCGACGTCGCCGATCGGTTGATCTTCTTCGTCACGGGCCAGCGACCGGCCGCCTGACTTCGGCGCGCGGAGTGCCGCGAACCGTGCGATTCTCATCCTCATGACCAGCGACGAGCGCCTCTCGGTCGGCGGTCCTGGGGTGCCCGGGTTCGACGACCTCGACTTCGACGCCCTGTCGGCGCGGTCCGGTGCCAAGTGGGCACGGGCGGCCGCCGACGGGCTGGCCCCCGCGTGGGTCGCCGACATGGATTTCCCGGTCGCACCGCCGATCGCACGTGCGCTGCACGAACTGGTCGACCGTAGCGATCTCGGCTATCCCGACTGGTTCGACGGCACGCCGCTGCGCGAGGAGTTCGCGCAACGCATGCACACGCGCTACGGATGGGAACCCGATCCCGGAGCCGTCCGCGAGCAGACGGATCTCATCCAGGCCCTGCAACTCGTGCTGCACCTGAGCACCACGCGCGGGGATGCGGTGGCGATCCAGACACCGAACTACCCGCCGTTCCTGGCGTCACTGCGACGGATGGGTCTGCAGCAGATCGACTTTCCGTTCGTCGACCGAGGCGACGGGTGGGTGCTCGACTTCGACACGTTCGAGCCGCTGGTGGCACGGCGTCGCCCGCGGGTGCTGGTGCTCGTCAACCCGCACAACCCCACCGGACGGGTGCTCACGCGTGAGGAACTCGAACGGATCGCCGATCTCGCCGAACGGTTCGACATGCTCGTCGTCAGCGACGAGATCCATGCCGAGCTGATCTACGAACCGCACCGGCACATCCCGTTCGCCTCGCTCGGGCCGGAGACCGCTGCCCGCACGGTGACGCTCACCTCCGCCAGCAAGGCGTTCAACCTTGCGGGGATGCGGTGCGCGGTGGTGCACTACGGCTCCGAGACCCTGTTGAAGCGCCGGGACGCGGAGCCGTTCGACCTGTACGGGACGGTGTCGGTGCCGGGAGTGGTCGCGACGCTCGCCGCGTGGCGGGAGGGCGATGCGTGGCAGCGCGACCTGCTGCAGGTCCTCGACCGGAACCGTCGACGGGTGGACGAGGTTCTGCGCGAACGGATCCCGGACCTACGGCACCACCTGCCGCAGGGCACCTACCTGACGTGGTTGAACACCGGGCCGCTCGGCATCGACGATCCGGTGTCGACCGTCCGCGAGCGGGGACGTGTCCTCGCCGACGGTGGGGTGCGGTTCGGGTCGGGCGCACGCAACTTCCTGCGCATCAACTTCGCGACGTCGGGGCCGATCCTCGATCGGATCCTCGACGGGATCACCGACGCGCTCGGCGCCTGATCGTCGGCACACCCACTGTCACCACACCGCGTCGACCGGGGTGTTCGTGGACTCGAGCGTGTCGTTCGCGGCCGCGCATCCCGAGGTCGCCGAAGCGACCACGGCGCGTGAGGATTTGGCCGAGAAGTTCTGGTAGAGCAGCCCGAAGTTCTGCTCGACGTCGGCCTGGTTCGTCCCGCGGTCGCGCATCGAGTAGACGAAGACCTTCTGTACCCAGCCGAGCCGGCGGGCCTCCGCGATGCCGTCGGCGATGATGTCGGCCTGCCGTTGCGTGCTCACCGCGTTCGAGGCGGTTCCGGTGGGGGCGCCGAACTCGGTGGCCCACACCGGTGTCGCGGCGTCGCCGTACTGCACCATGGTGTCGCGCATCAGACGCATGCGGTAGAAGGTGTTCCAGCTCTGCGTGCTCGCATCGGACGGCAGTGCCGGATAACTGTAGGGGTGGACGGAGAGGATGTCGAAGTACTGGTGCGCCCCGCGCGCGTAGAGCTGCTGCACGTAGGTGACGGGGGAGATGTCGGAACCGTTGTCCACCGCGGGTGCGAGTCCGCCGTTGAGGATCCGGGCATTCGGTTGCACGGACTTGACGGCCGGAGCGGCCGCGGCGAGCAGCTCGACGTACTTGCCGACGTCGGGACGGGGCCGGAAGAAGTTGGTCAGGTTCGGTTCGTTCCAGATCTCCCAGTGCGTCACGCGGGTCGAATAGCGCTGTGCCGCCTGCCGGGCGAAACCGGCGAAGGCTGCCGGGTCGGCGGGGTATCCGTGAGTGTCGCCGCCGCCCGCGACGCGCGCCCAGGCCGGGGTGTACGCGACGATGCCGACCACCTCGAGTCCGCGGACCCGAGCGCGATCCACCACACGGTCGGGCACCGACCAGTTCTGTTGCCCGCGGTTCGGTTCGATCACCGACCAGTCGATGTCCACGCGCAGCCACCGGGCGCCGACGGCCCGGATCGCGTCGAGTTCGCGGTCGAGTTCGGAGTCCGACAGGTACATCAGCGGTGCGCCGGCCGCGATTCCGATGTCGTCGGTCGCGCAGGTGGTCGGCGGAGGGGGTTGGGGCGGTGGGGCGCACGCTGCGAGTGCGGCGAGGGAGCACGAGAGGGCTGTGGCCAGTGCGACGCGTGCGAGACGACCCATCGACTCTCCTGATGTATCATTCGGACAATTCAGACATCGGTCGTAACGCTGCGCCGCCGACCTGCGATTCTTGCGGTGGAGCGAGCGGCAGACCGACGCCGCGAATTCACTGTAACGAGCAGGGGGCCGGAAGATGTGGGATTCGTGGACCGAAGGTTCCGGTGCATGCGCACCGTGAATTTCGAGATCCACGACGAGACATCCGCAGTCCGGCTCTCCGCGGAATGGGACGACCTCGCCCAGGAGGTGGGTCGGCGCGTCGCGACCCGCCCCTCCTACGCACTGGCCTGGAATCGGATGGGGCGCGGCCGATCGGCCGTGTGCACCGTCCGGCGCGACGGGCGCCTCGTCGGACTCGCGCCCCTGCACGCCCGCACCCGTCTCGGGGTCACCGCTCTACGACTCCCGGCTCACGGCCTCGCCACGATAGGAACCTTCCTCGCGACCGACGAGGCCGCGCTCGCCGACCTGCTCGACGGCATCGCCGATCGGAACATGGCACTGCAGCTCGACCACGTCGATCTCACCGACCCTCTCGTCGAGATGCTGCATGCCTCGCCTCGCTGGAGCATCGACATCGCCGGAACCGAGCGGTGCCTGACCGTCGATGTCGCCACCGGTGCCGGCGCCGAATCGCTGCGTGGTCGACGCACACTGAGAACACTGTCCCGGCTCGAACGCTCGCTGGAACGCGAAGGCACCCCGGTCTCCGTCGAAGTGGTGCGCGATCCGGACCATCTCGCGCAGAGGTGGCGCGATATCGCCGCGGTCGCTGCGGCCGCCGACGCACACAGCGGGCGCGACAACTTCTGTGCGCCGCCGTTCACCGCGTTCACCCGGCCGCTGCTCGCCGCCGAGGCCCGTGCCGGTCGGTTGCTCGTCGTGGGTCTGCTCGTCGGCGACCGGTGGACGGCCCACGAGATCATGTTCCGCACCGGGACCACGGCCGAGATGTGGTTGAGCCGCTTCCATCCCGAGGCGCGCCGCTACCAGCCCGGCCAGTTGTTGCAGCGCCACCTCGCCGACCGGCACGACGAGCTGGGCATCGGCCGCTTCGACTACCTCCTCGGCACAACGAAATTCAAGGAGCAGTGGGCGAACGGTGACTACCGGGTGGGGCGGATCATCGCCGTCCCCGCCTCGCGACCGCACCACCGGTGGACCCTCCGCGCCGCAGATCTCGGAGCCGACCTCGTCCGTCCCCTGCGCCTGGCGGCGCGCGACGCCCTCACCTCGAGCCGCTGCTGATCAGAGACAACCGGAAGTGACCGCCGCCGTGCGCAGCACGTCCCAGGCAGGCTTAGCTGTCCCGTCGTGCGCGAGGACCCCGAAGTTCTGCTCGCGATCGGACACATCGGTGCCGCGGTCGAGGAGGCTGTAGACGAACAGCTTGTCGACGAATCCCAACGCGCGCTGCTCGGTGATCCCGTCGCGCAGGATGTCGGCCTGCTCCGTGGGCCCCACCGCGTCGGTGTCCGTGCCCGTCGGTGCCCCGAACTCCGTTGCCCAGATGGGCTTGTCGGAATCCCCCCGCTCGACCATGACGGTGCGCATCTCGCGCATGCGGTAGAAGGAATTCCACTCGGACGTCGACGCATCGGACGGCAGGGCCGGGTAGCTGTAGGGATGCATGCCCACGACGTCGAAGGCCCACGACACGCCCTCGTCGTACAACTCGGTGAGGAAGGTCGTCGGGGCGATGTCCGATCCGTTGTCGGTGCCGGGGGACAGGCCACCGGTGACGACCACTGCCCCGGGGTCGACGTTGTGGATCGCGTCCGACGCCGCCACGAGCAGGTCGGCGTACGCGCCGACGTCGGGTTGCGGGGTGAAGAAGGCCGTCAGGTTCGGCTCGTTCCAGATCTCCCAGTGCGTGACGCTGTCGGAATAGCGATCGGCGACGTCGCCTGCGAAGCGACCGAATTCGTCCGGGTCGGCGGGCATCCCGTGCGGGTCGCCGGGGTCGGCCTCCGACGTCCGCGCCCAGTGCGGAGTGTGGGTGAGCAGGCCCAGCACCTGCAGGTCGTGCGCGTCGGCTGCGGCGACGACCCGATCGGTGCCCCTCCAGTCGAAGCGGCCACGCGCGGGTTCGATGGTCGACCAGTCCACGTCGAACCGGATCCAGCCGGCGCCGCTGTCGGCGACCGTCGACATGTATGCGTCGAGGTCAGCGGAGTCGAGGGAGTCGAGGCCGGCTCCCGTCGCGACCCCGAGACTGTCGGCGGTCAGATCTGTTCGGCAGTCGCGTGGCTCGGTGCTCTGGGTGCACGACAGAGCGAACACACCGACAAGGGTGAGAACGGCGCGGAGCGGCATGGACCGCGACACGCGACGCGGCATCGACCGCGAAAGGGACACTGCAACCTCAACGAGACTTGACGAGACCGACGAGGCCGAGCCCGCCGGTGATGGGAAGGACATGGGTTCCGGCCAGAACACAGACAGCCGAGAGGACAGCGGTGACGGGCCAGGGAAGATCGTAGCGCTCCGCGAAGAGCGACATCCACACGGCCACCGCAACACCCAGCATCGCGATCGCGGCGGTCTGGGTGAAGGGGAACAGGCCCCCGATCCGGACGCTCCGGGCCACCACGATCCAGATCGCGACGAGCATCGCAGCCTCGGTGAGCACCGTCGCCAGCGCCGCCCCGTCGAACGACAGACGGGGGATGAGGACGAGGTTCGCACCGATGTTCCCGGCGAGTGCGGCCAGCGCCACCCACGGATAGACGCGGTGGCGCCCGGTCGCGATGAGCACCATGAGACCGAGTTCGGTGAGCATCGACAGCGCGCTGCCGAGCACCAGCATGCGCGAAGCACCGGCCGCCTCGGCGAACCGCTCGCCGTAAAGGAGGGACAGCACACCGTCCGCCGACGACCAGAAGGCCGCGGTGGCGGTCGCGCCCAGCACCGCGAGGAGCATCGCCGCTTCCCGTGTGCGTTGCCGGAACATCTCGCTCTGCGCCGGCCAGGTCGCGACCAGCAGCGTGGTCACCGGTCCGACGACGGTCGACGACACCATCGACAGCAGGTCGGCGAACTTGTAACCGACGGTGTAGAGACCCACCGAGTCGAAGGTGTCCATCCGCCCGAGCATCAGCACGTCGATCTTCGACAGCAGGGTGAGCAGGGCGAAGCCGATGCTGAGGGGGATGGCCTCGACGAGCATCTCCCGCCACCGCCACAATTGGGCGCGCGCGGCGGGCAGGGGCCCGGCCCTGCCCGCTCGCACGCCGCGCACGAGGATGCCCGCGCCGACGATCTCGTTGATCACCGCCGGCACGACGAGCACGAGCAGCACCGGATTCCACAGCACCGCGGCGATGGTGGCGATCAGCTGCGCGAGCTGGCCGAAGGTCTCGGCGACCGCGACCGATGCCATGCGCAATCGACTCTGGTACATCACCGACAGGGCGTTGTTGGGCGTTGCGATCACCACGACGAGACCGGCGATCACTGTCGCCCAGACGACATCGGACGAGTATCCGAGCAGCAGCACGTACCCGACGGCCAGCGCGTACCCGAGCAGACCGAGCACAGCGCGCAACGCGATGAACGCGGTGGTGACGTAGGAGACCTCCCACGGATTGCACTCGACGAGCTTCGCGAGCACCACTCGGCCCACGCCGAGATCGGTGACGACGGACAGCAACCCGAGCAGGCCGAAGACGAAGGAGAACTTGCCGAAGTCGTCCGGTGCCAACGCGCGGGCGACGATCATCGAACCGGCCCAGCCCATCGAGGCGACGGCCAACCGGCTGCCGAGCATCACGACGGTGTTGCGTCGCGCGGCCCGCCCGTCGAGCTCCGGGGTCTGCGGTTCGTGGAGAGTACCGCCGGGGTCGTGCGCCGCGACGATCCGCTCCATCACGACGGTCTCGGCCATCCGGTCGGCCAGCGAATGTCTACCCACGCGACGACCTCGTCAGATTCTCAGGCCCGCGGTGCGGTAAGCCTCGCGCGTGAGTTCGGCGGTGCGCGTCCATGTCGAGGTCGCGGCGACCTCGCGTGCTCGGGTGCGCAGCGCCTCCGCGGTGTCGCGGTCGTGGACGACGACGCGCAGGGCCGCTGTCCACGACGTCACGGTGTGTTCGGTGACGAGCAGGGCTCCGTCGTCGACGACATCGGGCAGTGCACCGACGGCGCTCGTCACCACCGCCCCGCCGCACGCCATCGCCTCGAGCGGCGGCAACCCGAAGCCCTCGTAGCGCGAGGCGTACGCGACGGCGGTCGCCGCGGCGTACAACGAGGGGAGGTGGGCGGTGGGAACGTAACCGAGACCGATCGAACCGGCCGGTGCGTGGGGTCCGGTGGATCCGGCTCCGGCCAGCACCAGCGGGATGTCGAGGAGACGGCACGCGTCGGCGACGAGCGCGACGTCCTTGCGGGGTTCGACGGTGCCGACCTGCAGGACGAACCGTTCGGGCAGCCGGTACGCCCTGCGGATGTCCCGCATCTCCTCGGGGGCCGGAGGTTTCGCCCACACCGCGGGCGCGAGCGGAGTGACCACGGCCTCTCGGCCGCACAGCGCCAGGAGACGTTCGGCGGTGAAGTTGGAGACCGCGACGAGTACGTCGGCCCGTCGCATGGCATCGCGCAGCAGTGCACGCTCACCGGCGGCCCGGTGCCTGCTGAACGCCCACGGGGTGTCGAAGACGGCGAGATCGTGGAACGTCGAGACGGTGACACCGGAACACAGGACGGGCAGGTCGACGTCGAGGCTGTGGAACAGGTCGACCCCGCGGACGGGCACCTTCGCGTACAGCATCCGCCGCACCCCGTCGGCGACCGGTCGTACCGACGGGGTCACGCGAGGGGGCAGTTCTCCCGTGGCGTCGCACTGCACGGTTGCCCGCAACGCCGCCGAGGGGAGCAGGGGGTCGAGCGCGGTCAGCAGCTCGCGGACGTAGGTCTGGACTCCACTGCCGGACGGTCGGAGTGCGAGGGCGCCGAACCCGATGCGGTGAGCGAGCTTCGGCGAGGTGACCAGTGTTGCGTCAGTGCGCATCCGACAGTTCCTAACAGTAACCAGAAATAGACGTCGAGAGGGAAGATCTCGAGATAGGTCGCCACCGTGGAGGCGACCGCCGCCGCGACGATCGTGCCGCTCACCCCGAGTGCGAGTGCGGCGTCCTGTCCACTCAGCACCCGCGACGCACGCAGCGTCGAAACCGCGGCGCAGACGAGTACGAGGACGAACAGCCACACGCCGATCGGGCCGAGTTCCACGGCGAGCTTCATGTAGTAGTTGTCGGGCTGATAGGGCATGAACCCGAACTGCACGGACGCCGTGTACGACAGTTCGGACAGCATCGGGTTGCTCTGGGCCACCGTGTCGGCGGCAGCCGAGCCGGTTGCACCGAGACCCTGACCGAACGGGTGCACCCACAGCGACGACAGGGTCTGCGACCAGCCATCCCCGCGCTCACCGAGGCTCGACGAGGAGAACAACGGAGCGAGTATCGAACTCGGCACGGCGAAGAGGACGAGCGGTGCGAGCGCCGCGGCGGCGCCGAAGCCGAGGAACAGGGCGCGGTAGCGGTGGACCGCCAGCCACAACAGTGCGACGGCGAGACCGATGTAGCTGGCGCGCACGATCGTCACACCCATGCCGAGCACCATGATCGGTGTCGCGCACAGGAACAGTTTGTTGCGGAGCCGGTGCGGATCGGCGAAGGAGACCGAGCACCCCACGATCAGTCCGATCATCACGAACAGGCCGAAGGCGAAGGGTGTCGTGAACGTGCTGAAACTGCGCAGGATTCCGCCGCTGATGCGCAGATGCTCGTCCCAGCGGTAACCGAGTTCGGCGAGTCGCTCACCGCCGATCACCTGTTGCGCGAGTCCGACGACGGCGGTGACGGCCGTCGTGCCCATGAGGATCGACACCAGGTGGTCGCGGTCGCGGGCGTCGAACGGTGCACGCCACAGGATCACCGGGATGACGAGGTAGAAGTAGGTGATCTTGATGGCGATGATGCCGGCGAGCCCCGAGACGAGCAACGCCGACAGGACTCCGATCGCCACCCACGCGACCACGGCCGGCCACCACGGATAGGACGGTGCCGGCAGCCGCCGTCGGTAGGGGCTGACGAAGGTCGCGCCGAGGGTGAGGAGCAGCAGCCCCTCCTTCCACGGCGACAGTGATTCACCGCCGGGGACGATCGCGAGCAGGCCGTGGAACGGAGTGAGCGCGGCGATCGCCAGCAACCCGCGTTGGGGTCGCCGCCAGAGCAGCACTCCCAGCACGAGCACGACCGGAACGGCGAGCATCAACAGGGGAGTCATGAGACGTACTCGCCTGCAGCGGGATCCGCGGTGTGGGACCCGAAACGGGAGAGCACGGTCGAGGTGACCGCCGTGCGGAGGAACTCGCGCCCGTCCCGCTGCCGACCGCTGTGCTCACCGACCTCGCTGGTGAGGATGTCCCCGGTGAAGCCACGTCGGCGTACCCGGCGAAGTCCTTCTTCTCCGCGCTGGGTCAGGAACCACCGGTGGTCCTCGGCGGACAGAACGACCGTGGCCGACACACCCGCGCGACGCAGTGCCTCCAACCCGACCTCGGGAACCTGGGTCACGCCGAGTCGGCCGAGCAACAGCCACAACGGATAGGGCAGGTACTTCTGCGCCCACGGCTTGATGCGGGCACGCAAAGAGATCGTCTGCGGTTCCGCCGGGGCTGCGATCGCCGGAACGTCGGGTGCGTTCGGACCGAGATCGGCGCGCAACGACTTCCGGCGGTGGGTGCACCACAGGATCACGTTCACGAGCACGGCGGAATGTGCTGCACCCCGGAGGGCGACCCACGACGAGTACCACGCACCCGAACACAGGCCGATCACCACGAGGTCCTGCGGATCGATGCCGAGGGCGGCGACAGCATCGAGGGCGTCGCGGTCGGAGTCGTCGGAGTACAGCGGGGTGGGGGTCGCCCCGTGCGCCGTGCCGGTATCACCCACCCCGGTCCGGTCGAACCGGATCGTGGAGATGCCGTGCGAGGCGAACTCGCGCGCGAGCTCGACCCAGAGACGACTCGGGCCGAGCCGGTGCTCGTAGGCGGTGCCGAAGAACAACACCGTCGGGGTGGACCGGCGCGGGGCGCCGAACCCCTCGGTGTCGAACCGTTCGGGGTCGACACCGTGCGTGCGCAGCGCGAACATCTCGTTCGGGCCGAGATATTCGACGCTCTCGTGGATCGGTAGCCCGGAGTCGGTGGTCGCGACGACCGCGCGGTCGCGCTCGGGGAAGTGGACCTCGCGGGTGGCGGCCGGCGCGCCCGCGGCTACCCAATCGGAGATCCGGGTGAGCTGCTCGGTCGGGATCGCGGAGTGGAGTGTGCTGGGAGTGACGAAGGATTCGTGGGCGTCGAGGGAGAGCTCGTCACCGCCGAGTGCGGTGGCGAGCGCCGACACCGCGGCGGTCTCGCGGGCTGTGGGCCGGGTCGCGAGCAGGGTTCGTGTGCCGTTCAGCGACCTCGGATCGATCTTCAGGGCGCGGAGTGCGTCGGCGGCTTCGGGGGCGAGAACGCCGCCGACGATCGAGACCCGGGGGTCTTCGGGATCGTCGGCGCCGAGGGCGAGACGGTAGAGGGCGCGTTGTTCGCGCAACATCGCCCGGCCCGAGACGATGGGATCCCACAGCACGACGGCGTCGACCGGTCCGCACTCCGGCAGTGCCGTCGCCGCGATCAGTGCGCCGGCGCGCAGTCCGACGACGGTGATGTGCTCGGCGCCGCTCGCGCGGGCCGTCTCCACTGCGGTGACGACGCTGCGCTGCCATGCCGCGACCGCGTCGGGCGAATCCTGATCGCCGGCCGAGTCTCCGGTGCCCGTGTAGTCGAAGCGCACTGCCGCCAGTCCGCGCTCGGCGAGTTGCTCGGCGAGAGCCTTGACGCCTCGATAGGTGTCGAGGTGTTCCTTGCCGAGGGGTGGGCACAGCACCACCGCGCCGCGCGCGCGGCGGTCGGCGGGAAGGTGGACGTGCCCGAGGATCGGGGACGCAGGGTCGCCGAACCACGACGCGTGTCGCACATCCACTCCGTGACCTCCACTGTCGAGGGGGTGAAAGAGGGGGTGATTTCCCGACCCCGTCTCGGACCCTGAATCTTCTTGCCGTTCGGACGCATTCGTATCGAGGGATTGTGCCGACCCGTTACCTCTCGGCGTCGGCAGGGTCATAAAGTACCCTCCCGATCGGCTCGGGGTCTTCGGAGGGATGGCTGTGCCTGGAATCTTGGTGCACGAATGGATCGCGCGCGACGGAGGTTCGGAGAAGGTTCTCGACGAGTTCGTCCGCACCTTTCCCGAGGCCGACGTGCTGTGCCTGTGGGACGACGCCGACCGGTATCCGGGGCGGACGGTGCACGAGAGCGGTCTGGCGCGCACACCTCTGCGCAGGCGCAAGGCGCTGGCATTGTCGGCCATGCCGTACGTCTGGCGTCGCCGACCCGGTTCGTACGACTTCGCCCTGGTCAGCTCGCATTGTTTCGCCCACCACGTGACCTTCCGGGGCGCACCGAGCGGGTTCGAGAAGTTCGTCTACGTACACACTCCGGCGCGCTACCTGTGGAATCCGGAGCTCGACGATCGGGGTGCCTCGCTCGCGGTGCGGTGCGCGGCACCTCCGTTGCGGGCCCTCGATCGGCGTCGCGCGCGGGAGGGTGCACACTTCGCCGCGAACAGCGATTTCGTGCGTCGTCGCATCGAGCGGGCCTGGGATGTCGAGGCGCGTGTGATCTTCCCTCCCGTCGAGACGGCCCGCATCTCGTCGGTGCCCGACTGGCGTGACGAACTGTCCGCAGCCGAATCCGCCCTGCTGGAGGGACTTCCGGAGACCTTCGTGCTGGGGGCGTCGAGGTTCGTACCGTACAAGCGACTGGATTGGGTGATCCGGGCAGCCGACCTCGCCGGGGTGCCGGCGGTGATCGCGGGATCCGGGCCGGAGGAGGGCCGACTGCGGCAGCTCGCCGACGAGGCGACTGTGCCGGTCCACGTGCTCGCTCGGCCGTCGGACGCCCTGCTCTACGCGCTCTACCAGCAGGCCCACGTCTATGTCTTTCCTGCGGTGGAGGACTTCGGGATCATGCCCGTCGAGGCACGTGCGGCAGGGGCGCGTGTCGTCGTCAACGCGCTCGGAGGTGCTGGTGAGACGGTTGCCGAGGGGGTCGACGGGTTGTGTTTCCGCGAGGACAGGGTGGAGGCGGTCGCCGAGTGCATCACCGCGATCGACGGTGTGCCGAAGGGCCGTAACGAGGCCGTCGCTGCGCTGTCCTCGGAGAACTTCCGGCAGCACATCCGCGACTGGATCGGGGAGGAGATCGGAACGTCGTGACTCACGTCATACTACCGACGAGTAGACGAACTCTTGTCGCCGG
This sequence comes from Rhodococcus rhodochrous, assembly GCF_900187265.1. Taxonomy (NCBI): domain Bacteria; kingdom Bacillati; phylum Actinomycetota; class Actinomycetes; order Mycobacteriales; family Nocardiaceae; genus Rhodococcus; species Rhodococcus rhodochrous. Next base: position 4,479,572 of record NZ_LT906450.1, on the reverse strand, counting down.
TTCGTCCCTGTTGTACCTTTCTCCCGGGTCGGGAGCCTGCTGATGGGTTTGATGGGGTTCGATGGGGGATCGTCATGGCTCACTGCCGCCGACCGAGCTGCGTTCGTCGCCGCTTCACGAATGTGTTCTTTGCTGAAGCAACTACGCGCACAAGTAATTCGAGTTACGCGTAGCTCCTTCGCTTCAGGGGTGGCATCACCCGCGTCGCTGTGATCCGTTGCACTGGAACAGGATTCGCGTTCCTTCGAAAAAACGGACATAATCACCGAATCGTTCATCTGGCTGTCGGGGCCACTTCGCGTGGAGTAGGCAAGCAGGAGAAGCATGGGGATCGGACCCGAGTTGGCGCGCCGCAACGCGCCGACCCACGACACGAGCGATGGTCACGGAAGTGTCCCGCGCAGACAATGGCAGCGCACCTATCTCCGGTCGCTGGCGATCACCGACACGACGATCGTCGTCACGACCGTCGTCCTGGCGCAGGGGGCCGGGACGATGATCGGTGGACCGGTCGACCCGGGGTCCTCGGTGACCCGGGGGCTCGCCTCGGCGATCGTGGTGGCCGGCCTGTGGCTTGCGATTCTGGCGCTCAACGGAACTCGTAAGAAGCCGATCGTGGGCAGCGGCGAGGAGGAGTACCGGCTCGTCACGAGGGCGACCCTGCAGACCTTCGGTCTGCTCGCGATCGCCTCGTTCCTCGTCGACTCGTTCGCCACCGACCTCGACACGATCCGGGTCTACCTGTTGCTGGCCATGCCGGTCGGCCTGGTCGTTCTGCCGCTCGGACGCCGATGGTGCCGTCGTTCGATCGAACGCCGGCGTGTGCGGGGCGAGTTCCGGACCTCGGTGCTCGTCGTCGGCTCCGAACGCGCGGTGGATGCGATGGTCGGATCGTTCGTCCGCGACACCTCGGCCGGATACCGCGTCGTCGGTGTGTGCACCACCGGGTACACGGGGGAGAGCGGGCGCAGCATCACCGTCGCCGGACAGGAGATCCCGGTACTCGGTGCGGAGACCGACGTGATCAACGCCGTCAAGCTCTCCGGCGCCGACACCGTCGCGATCGCTGCCGGAACCCATTGGGGCAACGGAGATATCGGCGAGCTCGCGTGGGAACTCGAGCCGTATCGCGTCGATCTCGTGGTGGCTCCCGGCGTCACCGACATCGCCCTGCCGCGACTGTCGATGCACCCCGTGGGCGGGCTGCCGTTCGTGCACGTCGAGGAGCCGCAGTACCGCGGGTCGCATCGGATCGCCAAGACGACCTTCGACCTCGTGTGCGCGGTCCTCGCCCTCACGATCGCGGCGCCGGCCATGTTCGTGGTCGCCGCGCTGATCAAGCTTCAGGACGGCGGCCCCGTCTTCTACCGGCAGGAACGCGTCGGCCTGGGCGGCACCGTCTTCCGGATGTGGAAGTTCCGGTCCATGGTCGTCGATGCCGACCGGATGGTCGATACGGTCCGCGCGCAGACCGGTCAGGAGGACGCGACCTTCTACAAGTCCGCCCGCGACCCGCGGATCACGCCGGTGGGACGGTTCATCCGCCGCACGAGCATCGACGAACTGCCGCAGCTGTTCAACGTCCTCGCCCGCGACATGAGTCTCGTGGGGCCGCGTCCCCTCGCGGTGGGTGAGGGCGAGAAGATTCCGGGCTTCGTTCCGCGCCGCATCCTCGTGCGACCCGGCATGACGGGATTGTGGCAGGTCTCCGGCCGATCCGATCTGTCCGAGGCCGACCGCATCCGCCTCGATCTGTTCTATGTGGCGAACTGGTCGATGGTGCAGGATCTGCTCATCGTCGTGAAGACGGTGCGGGCGGTGCTCGCGAGCGACGGCGCCTACTGACCCCACCGCAGTGCGGGGTTTCGTAGCCGGTGGGCAGGGAACCCTTCGACTTCGCCCTGGGATCTGCAGGAGGAGTCGAAGGTGAACACATCCGTGCGGGGTTTCCAACCCGACCCCGACGACATCCCGCTGATCACCTCCCTCGACCAGCTCGCCGACGTCGCGACGGATCCGTTGCTCTACCTGCGGTATTCGAAGGGTCCGGCGGCGGACGCCGAGGACGGGCCGAGTCGCGATCGCGAGGCGAACGTGACCCTGCCCGGGCTCGTCGCCACCACCCTCGCTCAGGAGCCGTGGTGGCGCCGGCCCGTCAAGGACTGGGTCGCCCGCCGTGTCTGCACGTGCACCGGGTCCGGTGAGGAGGACGGTCGGTTCGTCTGGATCCTCACGGGCAGGATGGTCGGGCGCGGTCCCGGCCACGAACCGTTGCTCGTCGACGTCCGGCCCCATGCCCGGCTCGGCAGGAATGTGCTCGACGAGGCCGAGAGGTGGTACGAGGAGCACTTCGACGTCGGCGGTGATTCGCGCAGGAGCGCCTGAACACCGTTCGCGCAGAACGCAGGAAGCCCACCCCGGCATGTCGCGGGGTGGGCTTCCGTCTGCTCGTCACATCGGATCTCGCGTGTGCGTCACACCAGATCGCGCGTGTGCGTCACACCAGATCGCGCGGTATCCGGCGCTGCCAGCTCTCCGAGTGGACACGACGATCGCCGTGATCGTCGTCGAGCTCGAAGGCGTCGAGCTCCGCGTTGATCACGAACTCCTCCGGGGTGGACGTGAGGATCGTGCGGGTACGGACCTCGGTGCGCCAGTCGTCCCGCTCGTAGCGGCGCAGGGTCTGCGTCTCGCCGCGCACCGAGTTGGGATCGTTGCCTCCGAAACTGAACCACTCCTGGGTGCGACGCCGGATGACCGTTCCGGTCTCGTCGATCCGGAACGACCCCTGGTCGTCGAGGATGTCGAGGGTCGACACGCCGGTCGCGAGGTCGCGGGTGGTCCGCCAGTGGTGCTCGCCCGGCTCCAGCAGGGTGATCGCGAGTTCCGGGGTGGCCTCCGGTTCCCCGAACTGGCGCAGATGCGCGTCCCCCGGACGGGGCGGGCGCACCGGCAGGTGCAGACCACCGCCGGTGTACACCGTCACCTCGGCGGGCGTCGGCGACGGCCATGCCAGCGGGAAGTAGGAGGTGGACAGCGACAACCGCAGACGGTGCCCTGCCGGAAACACGTGGGCCATGCCGTTGAGCTCGATCCGGATGCGGTAGCGCCGTCCCGGCTCGAGGGCCTCCGGCTTCTCGCTGCTGTCGCGGTGCGTGAGGTTGAGCAGTCCGTAGGTCACGCGTGTCGCCTCACCGTTGGGCGCGACGTCGGACAACCGTGCGGCGAGCATCGCCACCGGGCTGTCGGACGAGACCTCGAGCTCCAGCTCGGGTCGGCCGAGGACCTCCGTCGTCGTGTCGAGCGCCTCGGTCTCGAAGACGAGCGCGCCGCCGTCCTCCTCGCGCTGATCCGACGGCAGGTCGGGAGTTGCGGCGTAGGACGCCCACTTGCCGGCGAACATGCCGACACTCAAGGGGGATTGCAGTGCCAGGGGCCGTTCGTCGACGGTGAGGGTGCCGTCGTCGTCGGGATGCAGCGCGTACCGGTCGAAGGTGTAGCGACGGTTCTCGATGTTCGGTGACGGCCACGACGGTTCGGCCACCCAGCGGCCCGGGCGTTCGGCGTAGGACGGGTTCGGCTCGATGGAGTCCTGCATCCACGCGCGCACCATCGGCTCGTCCATCACTCCGGTGTCGACGCCCTTGAGCCAGTGGTCCCACCACCGCACGACCTCCTGCAGGAAGCCGATCTCCGGGCCGGGGACCCCGAGATGCGGGTACTTGTGGCCCCACGGTCCGATCAGTCCCTTGCGGGGCACGTCGAGATGTTCCATCAACCGGAAGATGGCGTTCGTGTAGCCGTCGGCCCAACCGCCGACGGCGAGGACCGGGCACTGCACGGAGGAGTAGTCCTCGTTGACGGAGGCGCGCTTCCAGTAGTCGTCCCGGTGCTGGTGTTCGAGCCACTTCTCGATCCACAGGCCGCTGCCCTCGAGGCGTTCGTGCCACATCTCGCGCCAGCGGTCACCGACGATCGCGGGATCGGGAGGCAGGCTGTTGAAGGCGAACATCACCGTCGCCTCGGACAGGTTGTCGGACAACAGGCATCCACCCATGTAGTGCATGTTGTCGACGTAGAGGTCCTCGGTCGCGGAGGCGCTGACGATCGCCTTGAGGGCCGGTGGCCGGCGAGCCGCGACCTGCAGGCTGTTGAAGCCACCCCAGGAGATGCCCATCATGCCCACCGAACCGTCGCACCACGGCTGGGCGGCAAGCCATTCGATGACCTCGCAGGCGTCGTCGTGCTCGTCGGCGAGGTACTCGTCGCGCAGCACTCCGTCGGAGTCGCCGCTGCCGCGCATGTCCACCCGCACGCAGGCGTAGCCGTGACCGGCCATGTAGGGGTGGTTCAGCGCGTCCCGTCCGCGCGTGGAATCCCGCTTGCGGTACGGAATGTATTCGAGCACAGCGGGTACCGGGTGCGCTTCGGCGTCGACGGGCAGCCAGATCCGCGCGGCGAGCCGTACGCCGTCGCGCATCGTGATGAAGACGTTCTCGATGACACGGACCTCGTGGGGGAGATCGGTGATCGTGTGCATGCAGAACTCCTACCGATTCTCGGGTGCAGGATCGAAGGTGAACGGAAGTGCTTCCAGGCCTTCGCGATACCGCTGTCCGAGCTGTTCGACGCTGTCGGCGCCGATGTACATCGTGCCCAGTTCGTAGCGGTAGGCATCCTGGTTGGGAAGGTCGGCGAGCCGGTCGCCGGGAGCGACGTCGATGCACACCAGGGCACCGGGGATCCGTTCGCGGAGGCGGGCGATGTCGGCTTCCGAGGGCACCGACGTGACGATGCCGTCCTCGTAGCGCGGGATGATGCACTTCGCCGCCACGGCGGACTCGCCCTGCCGGTGCGGCATCCGGGGCTCCCGGCCGAGGGCGATGTCGATGGCGACCTCGTGGTTCGAGCTGCCGTCGACCTTGGCGAACAATTCGCTGTGCGACTGGGAGATCCGGGTGTTGATCTCGATCAGCCAGAGCTTGTCGTTCTCCTCGTCCCACATGAACTCGGAGTTGAAGCAGCCGTTGTCGAAGCCGACGTGGCGCAGGTAGCGCTCGGTGATGTCGATCATCCGTGCCTGCACCTCCTCGGGCACGGTGCTCGCCGGGTAGTCGAGGCGTTCGAAGCTGTGCCCGGCGGCGTCCTTGCGCATGTCGAAGACACCGTGGACGTTGCACTGGCCCTGGAACATCGTGCCCTCAGGGGCAGCCTGGATACCGCTGACGACCTGCTCGGCGAGACAGGTGGTGCCCGAGCTCCTCCCGATCTCGTCCGGAAGGTCGACGCGGCGCAGGACCTCGTCGAAGGCGTTACCGACGAGTCCGATCTTCTCGCGGATCTCGACGAGAGCGTCGGCGAACTCCTGCTCGTTGCGGATCTCGAATCCGAGTTGCGACGAATGCGACTTCACGGGCTTGACCCAGAACGGGAATTCGAGGTCGATGCTGTCGAGGGCGTTGTCGTCGAAGGGATCGAACGAACTGAACTGCGGGACGCACTCGGGAACCGATTCCTTCTGGGCGAGTCGGCTCCAGTACTTGTGCTCGGTGGCCACGATGCTGCGCAGCGACGGCGAGGGGATGTTGCGTTCGGCGGCGAGGATCGGGGCGAGCACGCTGGTGGGGAAGTCCCAGTGGGCGATGATCCCGTCCACGCTGCCGGGGAAGTCGTCCAGTTCGCGCCGGCAGGCGTCGAGGAGATCGTCGAACACGTATTCGTCGGGCTCCACAAGCGTTTCGTAGTCGAGCAACCCGTGGAAGCTCAGCTGGTCGGCGCCGCGTACGGTCTCCAGTTCCTTGCGCTGGATGTCGGTGAGTCCGAGGACGAAGATGTTGGTGCTCATTGATGAAGCCTTCCCGCTCCCTTGCATCACAAAACAAACCGGTAACGAAACAAACCGTCGGGAAGGTACTTTCACGCGCAACCGCCCCGGCTCGCGGGGAGCCGGGGCGGTTGCCTCGAGGATGGATCAGGGGGTGTCGGGGTCGAGGGCGTCCTTGACCTTGCCCACGAGTCCCTTCTCCGTTCCCATTGCGGCAGAACGGGGCTTGCCCTGCGACCCGTCGTAGGTCGCGTACAGCTTCGGGTCCGGCGGCGGCGCACTCGCCACGTCGCCCAGCGGGACGGGATCGGCGAGGAACGACATGGGGGTCGTGCCGTCGGGTCCGGTGCCGTGTGCCCAGCGGCCCTGATCGGCGGCGGCGCCGTCGGACAGGTGCCACAGGCTCGACGCGTGCTCGGAGTGCTCCTCGTCGAACAGTGCGTTCGGTGCGATCGGGCCGGGCTCGATGCCATCGGCCTTCAACTCCTCGATGGCGGCGAGCCACAGGTTCTGGTGGTAGGTGTCGCGGGCGAGGTTGAAGCGGAGCATGTCCTTTACACCCGGATCGTCCGTCATGTGGTACAGCCGCGCGGTCTGCACCCTGCCCTGCGCTTCGGCGGCGACGTTGGCCTGGAAGTCGGCGAGAAGATTACCGCTGGCCACGATGAAGCGGCCGTTCCACGGCACACCGTTGCTGTCGGAGAGGGTGGGGCCGCCACCGGAGACGATGGCCTGCCGCGGATCCATGCCGCCGAGTACCGCTGCGACCACCGGGTCGGCGGCGGCGTTCTTGGTCGACTCCGTGGCGGGTGCGCCTTCGAGGAGACGCGCCACCATGGTGGCGATCATTTCGACGTGCCCGATCTCCTCGGTGGCGACGTCCATGATCATGTCCTTGTACTTCCCGGGCATTCGACAGTTCCAGCCCTGGAACAGGTACTGCATGGTCACGGTCATCTCGCCGTACGCTCCGCCGATCAACTCCTGGAGTTTGCGGGCGTAGACGGGGTCGGGCTTCTCCGGCTTGACGTCGAACTGCAGATGGTCTGTATGACGAAACATGTTGCTTCTCGAATGCCGATTGTCGTGCGAAGACGCGTCGCGCGAGAAGGCGCGCCTGAGAAGGCACCCCGCGGCGCCTCGTCTCGACGCCGCCTCGGTTGGCCCGTGGTGCTATATGCGACTACCCATGGGCGTGCAGCCCAAACACCCCGTCGATACACACCGTCTGCACGCTGCTCCTGTGCCAACGTGGAGAAATGGACAGCAGGCCGGAGTCCACCCTCGACGATGTCGGGAAGGTTGCGCGCAGCAAGGGTGTCGCGCGGTTGCGGACCGCCGCAGCGTCCCTGCTCGTGATCGTGCTGGTGGCCGGGATGCTGGGCTTCCTCGGCGTGCGGAGCTCGACGGCCACTGCGCAGGGCGGCGGGTACGAGCTCGACCTGACCTATCCGCGCATCGCGCGTGCCGGGCTCGACGTCCCGTGGGAGGTGACGGTGCGCCGTGAGGATGGCTTCGACGAAGAGATCGTCCTGGCGGTCGACACGTCCTACTTCGAGATCCTCGAGATGCGGGGCCGGTTGCCGGAACCGTCCTCGGAGACCGCGGGAGGCGGGCTCGCGTACCTGACCTTCGATCCGCCGCCCGGCGACGAGTTCACCTTCGCGCTCGACGTGCGGATCCGGTCCGGACGACAACGGGGCGAATCGGGCTCCGTCTCGGTGATGGACGGCGAGAAATCGGCAGTGACAATCTATTTCGATACCTGGTTGGTGCCCTGATGGAGATCGTGATCCGCGCGCTCGTCCTGTTCCTGTTCCTGTGGGGGATCACCCGCCTCGTCGGCCGGTCGAGCGTCGGCGAACTGAGCACCTTCCAGCTCGTGCTGTTCGTGGCCATGGGAGATCTCGTGCAGCAGGGGATCACGCAGGACGACGTGTCCATGACGAGTGCGGTCCTCACCATCGGTGTCTTCGCGGTGCTGACCCTGGCCCTGTCGATGATCAACGCCCGCTTTCCGCGGATGCGCGGCATCACCCACGGGGTCCCCGTGGTGATCGTCCGGGACGGCGAACCCGACCTGCAGAACCTGAAACGGGAACGTCTGTCCCTCGACGACCTCATGGCCGCCGCGCGGCAGGAGGGAATCCGGCGGTTCGCCGACATCGATCTCGCGGTGCTCGAGACGAACGGGAAGATCTCGTTCTTCGTCCGGACGAGAGCTCGGGACGGCGCACCGGACGAACCCGACCCGGCGTGACGGGGGTGCCGCGCCGGGTCGGGTTCGGGTCGCTCAGGTATTGCGTCCGGTCAGGGCGTCGCGCAGTCGGTCCACCATGCCGACTCCCGGGCCGACGGTCTTGTGGAACAGTTCGGAATGCGGCGCAGACGGATGCGGCCGGGTCGGGGCCAGCTTCTTGGCGGCCTGCACCTTGGTGCCCACCTCCACGAGGGTGTCGTGCCCGAGATGCGCCCTCAATGCCGGGAACTGGTCGGGTTCTTCGTCATCGGCGTGGTGCTTCAGAAGCTCCTGCAACTTCTTCACCAGGGTCGTGAACTCCGCACTCGACGCGTCGGCGCCCTCGAGTTGCTTCATCACCTGCACGATCTCGTCGTGCTCCTTCTTGTCGTGCTCGACGGCTTCCGTGCCCCCGGGGAGGTGCTTCTCCATCTCCGGATAGACGAACATCTCCTCGGCGACGGAGTGCCTCATCACCTCGGCGATTACGGAGTCGGTGAGGTCGCGGCGCTCCTCCGCGTCGAGCGTGGTCTCCGCTCGGCCCAGAAGTTCGAGCATCTCCCGATGGTCCTCGGTGAGAATGGTGACGACATCCTGAGCGGTGTCGTGCGAATCGGCGGAACCTTCTGTGCTGCTCATGTAAGAAGGGGTTCACCGGTGTCGAGATCGGCAAACACACGGGAGGCGAGAGCCGTGGACGAACCCCGATCGATGCGAGCGTGGCGAGTGGTGGAACCCGGCCCCGTCGCCGGCCACCCCCTGCGATTCGAATCCGTTCCGCTGCCGGAGATCGGACCGAACGATCTGCTGGTGCGCGTGCTGGCGTGCGGTGTGTGCCGCACCGACCTGCACGTCACGGAGGGTGATCTCCCCGTCCACCGGGTGGGTGTCGTCCCGGGGCACGAGGTGGTCGGTGTGGTCCATCGGGCGGGGGAGGCGGTCGAGGGCTTTGCCGTCGGCGACCGCGTGGGCGTGGCCTGGCTGCGCTCGACCTGCGGGCAGTGCCGCTACTGTCGCCGGGGCGACGAGAACCTCTGTCCGAATTCGAGATACACCGGATGGGACGAGGACGGCGGGTACGCCGAGTTCGTCGCCGTACCGGCGGCCTTCGCCCTGTCGCTGCCCGACGGATACGACGACGTCGAACTCGCCCCGCTGCTCTGCGCCGGCATCATCGGCTACCGCGCGTTGAAGCGCGCCTCGGTCCCCGACGGCGGCAGGCTCGGCATCTACGGCTTCGGTGGCAGCGCCCACATCGCGGCGCAGGTCGCCCTGGCGCGAGGTGCCGAGGTGCACGTCATGACGAGGAGCGAGGACGCGCGCGATCTTGCCCGCGAACTCGGGGCCGCGTCGGTGCAGGGCGCCGCGGACGCACCGCCGGTGCCCCTCGACGCCGCCATTCTCTTCGCGCCCGTCGGCAACCTCGTGCCGCCCGCGCTCGAAGCGCTCGACCGCGGCGGCATCCTCTCGATCGCCGGCATCCACCTGACCGACGTCCCACAGCTGAACTATCAGCGGCACCTGTTCTACGAGCGCGAGATCCGGTCGGTGACCGCCAATACCCGAGAGGACTCCCGGGAGTTCCTCGCGTTCGCCGGGCAGCACCGCATCAGGGTCGCGACCATGCGATACGGGCTGGACGACGCCGACCGCGCGCTGGCGGATCTCGCCGGCGACCGCGTGCGCGGCGCTGCCGTCCTCGTCCCCGACGCGACACCCGACTGACGCCGTCGATCACGCCCGAGATCACCAAGTAGGGACTTTCTGCCCTACGGCAACATCCCGCCCAGGACGACGATAATGGTGTCGGACCCAGGAGGGCCCCTCGGACTTCTCACCCACGAGGAGATGAGGACAATGTCGACATCATCGGCTCATTCTGCAATGCACACCCATCCCGACATCGTCGAGATGCGCGAACGTTACGACCGGATGGGCGAACAGCCCACAGTCCAGGTCACCGACGGATTGATGATGGTTGCCGGTCTGTACGCGGCGGCATCCGCCTGGATCATCGGATTCGCCGATCAGACCGCACTCGCCACCACCAATCTGATCTGCGGCCTCGCGGTCGCACTGCTCGCCATGGCGCTCGGTTCGGCCTACGGCCGCACCCACGGCCTGGCGTTCGTCGCGCCGCTGCTCGGTCTGTGGCTGATCTTCTCGCCGTGGTTGGTCAGTGGCGTCGAGACCAGTACATCCATGATCTGGTCCCACATCATCGTGGGCGTGGTCGTGTGTGTTCTCGGTCTGGCCACGGCCGCGATGGGGACCGGGATGATGAACCGTTCGCGTTGACGGCGCAGTAACCCCGGATGCAGTAACCCGGAATGAAGGGGCCCGGACGGTGCTGCCGGCTCTGTGTCTGAACCGGCAGCACCTCACCGGGTGCGGCGTCCGGACACCGATACCGGCTACCGAGGGCTACCCTCCCGGCGGCGACGGCAACCCGGTCCGCGCCTCCGGCGGGTCCGTGAACCGGGGGAGAGGTGGAACCACCCGTGCTCGCGGCGGGTGGTGATTCTGAGCACCGTGCACACTTCAGGTGTGTGCGGTGCGTCACATTTGAGCGAAATGATGCGCTCGAAAATCTTTTGTTGACGAGATCGCCTAGCTCAATCAACCATTGCTGTACCAAATGACGCGATCGAAGTGGCGCAGACACAATCGAACGCCGCGACGAAGAACGGGTGGTACGCAATGACCGAGACCGTAATCCGGGAGAGCGAACGACTTCCCTACGACCTCGACGACCGATATCGCTCGGGCTCCGGCACCGTGCTCCTCACCGGCGTGCAGGCCATCGCCCGCCTGTTCGTCGAGCAGCAGGTGCGGGCCATGCGGGACGGTCGCCGGGTGGCGACCTTCGTCTCCGGATACCAGGGCAGCCCCCTCGGCGGTCTCGACAAGATGCTCCACGGCATGCCGAAGGTCCTCGCCGAGCACGACATCACCTTCGTGCCCGGATTCAACGAGGAACTCGCCGCCACCGCCGTGTGGGGCAGCCAGGGACAGCTCGGCGCCGGCACACCGACCCACGACGGCGTCGTCGGCGTCTGGTACGGCAAGGGCCCCGGACTCGACCGCGCCACCGACGCGCTGCGTCACGCCAACATGTACGGGGTGAACCCGAACGGTGGCGTGCTGCTCATGGTGGGCGACGACCCCGCGTCGAAGTCGTCGACCGTGCCCGCCGTCAGCGAGCGGTCCCTCTCCGCCCTCGGCATCCCGGTCCTGTTCCCGCGCAACGCCGCCGAGATCGTCACCATGGGCCTGCACGGCGTCGCGCTGTCGCGTGCCTCGGGCTGTCTCGTCGCCCTCAAGATCGTCGCGGATGTCGCCGACGGCGCCTGGTCCGTCGACGGCTCCATCTCCGACCTGCCCATCACGGTCCCCGAGATCGAATGGGAAGGACGGCCGTTCGTCTACAAGCAGCGTCCCATGGCCGCGCCCGGCGACAGCGTCTTCGCCGAGGCCGACCTCTACGGACCGCGCTGGAAGATCGTCCAGGAGTACGGCCGCCTCAACGGCCTCGACGTGATCGAGGTCGATCCGCCGCAGGCCCGTGTCGGCCTCGCCGCCACCGGCACCACCTTCGACGCCCTGCGTCAGGCCCTGCTCGACCTGGGCGTCGACGACGCCGCGCTGCACCGCGCCGGCATCCGCCTGCTGCGCATCGGCATGCCGTACCCCATCGGTCCCGAGATCGTCCGCGAATTCGCCCGCGGCCTCGACGAACTGATCGTGGTCGAGGACAAGACCGCCTTCGTCGAGACCCAGATCCGCGAGATCCTCTACGGCACCGCGAACGCCCCGCAGATCGTCGGCAAGAAGGACGCCGACGGCCGCCCGCTCGTGCCCGTCGACGGTGAACTCACCGCCGGTCGCCTGCGCGGCCCGCTGCGTCGCGTGCTGCGCGGCCACGTCGAACTCGGCCCCGCACCCCTGCCGCAGTTGTCGCTCGAGGTGCTGTCCACCCAGCGCACCCCCTACTTCTGCAGCGGCTGCCCGCACAACCGCTCCACCGCACTGCCGGAGGGTTCGATCGGCGGCGGCGGCATCGGCTGCCACACCCTCGTCACCCTGTCGGGCCGCAAGGACAGCGCTGTCACCGGCCTGACCCAGATGGGCGGCGAAGGTGCGCAGTGGATCGGGCAGGCGCCGTTCACCGACATCGGCCACATGTTCCAGAACCTCGGCGACGGAACCTACTTCCACTCCGGCCAGCTCGCCGTCCAGGCGTGCGTCGCTGCCGGCGTGAACATCACCTTCAAACTGCTCTACAACGACGTCGTCGCGATGACCGGCGCGCAGGACGCCGAAGGCGCCCTGAAGATCCCGGCACTGACCCACAAGCTCACCACCGAGGGCGTCGGCAAGATCATCATCTGCTCCGACGAACCGAAGCGCCTCCGCAAGCGCACCCTCGCCCGCGGCACCGAGGTCTGGCACCGCGACCGGCTCGACGAGGCGCAGAAGCTGCTGCGCGAGATCGAGGGCGTCACCGTGCTCATCTACGACCAGCACTGCGCCGCCGATGCGCGCCGTCAGCGTAAGCGCGGCACCCTGCCCGCCCGCACCACCCGCGTCGTCATCAACGAAGCGGTGTGCGAGGGCTGCGGCGACTGCGGCGTCAAGAGCAACTGCCTGTCGGTGCAGCCGGTCGACACCGAGTTCGGTTCGAAGACCCGCATCGACCAGACCTCCTGCAACACCGACTACTCGTGCCTCGACGGCGACTGCCCGTCCTTCGTCACCGTCGAGACGTCGCCGGAGAAGCCCAAGCGCCGCAAGGCTCCGACCCCGCCGCGCATCCCGGACGCCGCCATCGACACCCCGAAGGGCACCCGCAACGTCTTCCTCGCGGGCATCGGCGGCACCGGCATCGTCACCGTCAACCAGGTGCTCGCTACGGCCGCGCTGCGCGCCGGGTTCGAGGTCGAGTCGCTCGACCAGATCGGCATGAGCCAGAAGGCCGGCCCGGTGGTCTCCCACCTGCGCTTCGCCGCCGACGGACTCGAGCCCGGCAACCGCGTCGGCCCGGGCGGTGCCACCGCTCTGCTCGCGCTCGACCTGCTCACCGCGACCGAGCCGAAGAACCTCGCCTACGCGAACCGTGAGGAGACCGTGGCGGTCGCGTCGACGAGCCGCGTCCCCACCGGCGACATGGTCTACGACCGCTCCGTCCGGCACCCCGACGAGCAGGACCTGCTCGCCCGCCTCGACACCGCGACCCGCACGACCGTCTCGTTCGACGCCCTCGCCGCAGCCCAGGCGCTGTTCGGTGAGACCTCGGCCGCGAACTTCCTCGTCGTGGGCGCCGCCCACCAGCTTGGTGGACTCGAGATCCCCGCCGAGGCCATCGAGGAGGCCATCGAGATCAACGGTGTGGCCGTCGCGACCAACATCGCCGCCTTCCGCTGGGGCCGGGTAGCCGTCGCGGATCCCGCGGCCTTCGCCGCCGCGACCGAACCGGCCCGCACGGAGCGCGCCGCCACCGTCGCACCGGAGCGTCTGTTCGCCGGCACCACCTTCACCGGTGAGGTCGAGCGGCTCGTGCGGATCCGCGCCGCGTCGCTGATCGACTTCCAGAGCGAAGCCCTCGCCACCCGCTACATCGCGCAGGTGCAGGCAGCCTGGGAAGCCGAGCGGCGCGTCACGAACCGCACGGACTTCAGCGAGGCCGTCGCCCGCGGACTGTTCAAGTTCACCGCCTACAAGGACGAGTACGAGGTCGCCCGCATGCTCGTCGACCCGGCCTTCCTCGACGAGGTACAGGGCCAGGTCCCCGGTGGGCGCAAGCTCACCTACCGCCTGCACCCGCCGGCGCTGCGCGCACTCGGCCGTGAGAAGAAGGTCGGCTTCGGACCGAAATCGCATGTCGCGCTGAAGGCTCTGGCCAAGGCGAAGCGTCTGCGCGGCACGAAGCTCGATCCCTTCGGCTACGCCCACGTCCGCCGCGTCGAGCGTGCTCTGCTCGCCCACTACACCGCCACGATCCAGCGGCTCGCCGCCGACCTGGACGTCGACTCCTACGACCGCGCCGCCGAGATCGCGGCCCTGCCCGACATGGTGCGCGGCTACGAGGACGTCAAGCTCCGCTCCGTCGAGCAGTACCGGGCCCGCCTCGCCGAGCTCGGCATCGACACCGACTTCTGACGCACGTACACCCTCTGCTGCAAAGGAACCCACCGATGACCACCTCTGCCCTCGACCTCCCCGAGTTCACCACGTCCGACGGCGTGTTCGGCCGCTCGGCCCGCCTGACCGACCGTCCGCACGAGCGGGTCGTGTTCCATCACGACGCGGCCACCGGATTGCGCGCCATCGTCGCGATCCACTCCACCGCACTCGGCCCCGCCCTCGGCGGCACCCGCTTCTACCCCTACGCGGACGAGATGTCGGCGCTCGAGGACGTGCTGCGACTGTCGTGGGGCATGACCTACAAGGCCGCGGTGTCGGGTGTGAACCTCGGTGGCGGCAAGGCCGTCATCATCGGTGATCCGAAGACGGACAAGAACGACGAACTGCTCGCCGCCTACGGACGATTCGTCGAGTCGCTCGGTGGTCGCTACATCACCGCCGCCGATGTGGGAACCCGCGCGGAGGACCTCGACGTGGTGGGCCGGCACACCGCCCACGCCGTGGGACGCACCGTCGCCGCCGGCGGATCGGGCGACAGCTCGCCGCTGACCGCGCTCGGTGTCTTCCAGGCCATGCGTGCCGGCGCTCAGACGGTCTGGGGCGAAACGACTCTCGCGGGTCGCACGGTCGGTGTCGAGGGTCTCGGCAAGGTCGGATACGAGCTCGTGAAGCTGCTCGTCGCCGACGGTGCCGAGGTGATCGTCTCCGACGTGAACCCCGCCGCGATCGCCCGCGTGGTCGACGAGTTCCCGGCGCAGGTCACCGACAACGTCGTCGCCTCGTCCGCCGACGTCTACGCGCCGTGCGCCCTCGGCGGCACGCTGACCTCGACCACCGCTGCCCACCTCGACGCACGTCTCGTGTGCGGTGCGGCCAACAACCAGCTCGCGCAGCCCGAGGTGGAGGGACTGCTGGGCAAGCGCGGAATCGTCTGGGTGCCCGACTATGTCGCGAACGCGGGCGGACTGATCCAGGTCGCCGGTGAGGTCGACGGATCCGCCGCCGACGTCGTCCGCACACGAGTGGAGTCGATCTTCGAGCGCACCGCCGAGATCTTCGACGTCTCCAGCACTCTCGGCGTCACGCCGGGCGCAGCGGCCAACCGGATCGCCGAGCGCCGCATCGATACTGCCTGATCCGCACAGGGAACTGATCCGCACAGGGGAACAAGGGGAGGCACCGCGAGGTGCCTCCCCTTCTCGTGTCTTCAGGAGTTTCCGGCCGACGACGAACGCCCGTGCCCCGCATCGCGGGTGATGTGCTCGACGAGCGGCTGCGTCCGGTACTCGATCGGCGTGGTGAGCGCGAGCGTCGTGGTGGTGTGCGCGACGCCCTCGATGGCGTGGAGCCGCTCCAGGACCAGCAGGAGGTCCTCCTGGGACTGCGCGGCCATCCGGATCAGGAGATCCTCCCGGCCCGTCGTCGCGTGTACTTCCAAAACCTCGGGGAATCGGCCCAATTGGGCGATCACATGCCCCATCCGCGCCTGGACGAGCTCGGCGCCGATGAACGCCTGCAGCGGCACACCCAGCTTCGGCAGGTCGACGACCGGTCGGTATCCGGTGACGGCACCGGACTCCTCGAGTTTTCTGATGCGCGACTGCACGGTGTTGCGGGCGACACCGAGCTTCGCCGACAGGTCGACGATTCCTGCCCGGGGATTGCGAGTGAGCTCTCCGAGGAGAGCTGCGTCGAGCCGGTCGAGACTGAACACGATGACACCCTTTCCGTTGTGATGCGCGTCACCACTCGAGCATAATGCTCAACTGATCAGAAAGATATTGACACTTCACGAGCCAGTGCCATGATTGCTGCATCAAATGCTCACGCAAACACGGCTTGCTGCAACGTAATGCGCGCGAAGTGAGCGACATGCCTACCCCTCGCCCGGACCGGGCGTGGCGGGCGCCGCAATCACCCCGAGGAGCACACAATGCCCGGAGTCGGCATCTGGCGGACCAAATCCGTCGAACAGTCGATCGCGGATACCGACGAACCCGGTTCGCGGCTACGACGAGAACTGACCGCCAAGGATCTGACCGTGTTCGGCGTCGCCGTCGTGGTCGGAGCCGGAATCTTCACCCTCACCGCTCGCACCGCCGGCAATCTCGCCGGACCGTCCATCTCGCTGGCGTTCGTCCTCGCCGCGATCGCGTGCGGTCTCGCCGCGCTGTGTTACGCGGAGTTCGCCTCCGCGGTGCCGGTCGCCGGCAAGCGCCTACACCTTCTCCTATGCCACCTTCGGTGAATTCGTCGCCTGGATCATCGGATGGGATCTGATCCTCGAGTTCGCCCTCGCCTCCGCGGTCGTCGCCAAGGGATGGTCGATGTATCTCGGGGGCATGTTCGGCGGCAATGCGTCGATCGACCTCGGACCGATCACGGTCGACTGGGGGTCGCTGCTCATCGTCGGCGCCATCACGATCATCCTCGCCGTCGGCACCAAGATGTCGTCGCGGGTCTCCGCCGTCGTGACCGCCATCAAGGTCGCGGTGGTCCTGCTCGTCATCGTCGTCGGCATCTTCTACATCGACAAGTCCAACTACTCCCCGTACGTCCCGCCGGCCGAGGAGGCCCAGAGCACCGCGTCCGGCATGCACCAGTCGCTGTTCTCGGCGCTTACCGGTGCGGGCGGCAGCACCTACGGCTGGTACGGCCTCCTCGCCGCGGCGAGCCTGGTCTTCTTCGCCTTCATCGGCTTCGACGTGGTCGCCACCACCGCCGAGGAGACCAAGAACCCCCAGAAGGCACTGCCCCGCGGAATCTTCGGTTCGCTGGCGATCGTCACCGTCCTCTACGTCGGCGTCACCCTCGTGCTCACCGGCATGGTCAAGTACACCGATCTGCGCACCGGCAGCGAACTGGTCGGTGACGGCAGCGCCACGCTGGCCACGGCCTTCGAAGCACACGGTGTCACCTGGGCGCAGATGGCCATCAACATCGGCGGTCTCGCCGGCCTCACCACCGTCGTGATGGTGATGATGCTCGGCCAGACCCGCGTGCTGTTCGCGATGTCCCGCGACGGACTCGTCACCCGCAAACTCGCCGTCACGAACCACAAGGGTGTGCCCGTGCGCATCACCCTGATCGTCGGTGGTGTGGTGGCCGTCCTCGCCGCGGTGTTCCCGATGGGTGTGCTCGAGGAGATGGTCAACATCGGCACCCTGTTCGCCTTCGTCCTGGTCTGCGTCGGCGTGATGGTGCTCCGTCGCACCCGCCCCGATCTGCCCCGCGGATTCCGGGTGCCGCTCGTGCCGCTGGTCCCGATCCTCGCGGTCCTCGCCTGCGGCTGGCTCATGCTCAATCTGTCGGTCGAGACCTGGATCCGATTCGCGGTCTGGATGGTTCTGGGCGTGGCGGTCTACTTCGTCTACGGCCGCCGCAAGTCGGTCCTCGGACAGCGCCTGAAGCTCGAGGCCGCGCAGCAGGAAGCTGCGACGCACGAGGTGAAGGAACCCGAACCGGTATAGCTCCGTCGCCTACGAGCCCGCCCGCACCGAATCGGTGCGGGCGGGCTCGTGTGTTCGGGTGGTTGCCGTCGACTACTGCGCGCACTCTGCCAGTTGATCTTTCGGTGAACTCCAGAAAGATCTATGCACGCGAGTGAGCAGATTGCTCTATGCTGTGAACAGCGCCGCAGAGACGAAGGTCACAAGGGTTACCCGGAGTTTCGTTCGAATGTAGGACGAATCGGACATTGGGACCCGATTACCATTCGATCTGCCCCTGTCGTCGGGGAGGCAGACAGGGAAGGGCCCCGCCAGCGATTCGAGGGGAGGAGCCGGCGGGGCCTCGCGCTGTATCTCCTGTGTCGGGGAGGACTCTAGGGAGACACGGCCACCTACGCCGTGGCCGCTTTGGAGCTTAGGTGACGACTGGTCACTCGTCCAGAGCCGATACTGAAACGAGACCTGAAAAATCTTCTCGGGGTCGAACCGGAACGCTCAGCCTGCTTTGCGGCGGATGGGGCCTGTTTCGACGTCGCTACCCGCAGGAAAGACGGGGGTCGGCATGGCTCGGGACCCGTCGGGATGCCTGCGGTACGACGCCGGCCGCTGCGAACGCCGACGGCGTCGACGGTTCCGCGTCGTCCAGAAACCCCAGGCTGCGATGCACACTCCCACTCCCGAGAGCAGGTCGGCCTCCGTCAATCCGTGGTTCGGTGTCACCGAGTACAGCACGCGACCCTCGAGAGGTCCGTTCATCAGTACCCACAGCCCGGAGGCCACGAACGCGGCCGAGCTCGACAGCAGGTGGGGGCGCGAGAGGCACCACGTCGACGCGGCGAACAACGAACACATCGCGACGAGCGAGTAGAACACGGCGTTCTGCACGGTCGACTCCTCTCGCTCCTGCCGGATTTCGATCAACTGTACTGGCGGAGGAGCCGGGCCTACCGGGTCGCATGTGGTGACTCCGACAACACGCGCATCAGGAGAACGGCAGGCGTCGCAGGGTGACCGTCGTCAGGGCGAGCACCTGATCGTCGGCTCCGGCGTCCACGAGACGCACGTCGACGATCGCATGGTCCTTCGTCTCACGGACAACTGTGACGTGGGACCGGGCCGGTCCCACCTTCACCTGCGACAGATAGTGGGCCTGGAAGTCGGTCGCCACGAAACCCGGGAGAACGGTGTGCGCGGCGTGCTCGGCGAGCAGCGCCTGGGCGCCACCCTGGATGGTGCCGATCATGTTGGCCACGAACGGGGTGAGGTCGAGTTCGAGGACGCCGGCGCGTGCGTCGAGGGTGCGCATCCCCAGCCGGGAGTAGATCGATCCGTCGATGTGTTCCCTGGGAAATTCGTGGATGGCGCCCACCCACTCGCTGGGGTTGTAGTAGCCCGAACCGGCCGCTGCGGCACGGGGAAGCCGCACGAAGGTGACGAGACCGCGCCCCGCCGGTTGCAACGCGCCGTCGTCGAGGGCGGCGACGAGTTCCTCGAGGCCGCTGCTGCCGCGCCCGTCGAAGATCTGCGCGGCGACGTGCACGGTCTTCTTGCCGACGCGCACGAGGTGGGTGTCGACGACGATCGGACCCTCGGTGAGCGGTTCGGCGGTGTGGATGGACAGGTCCTGGGTGGCCACCCAGTCCGGGCTGCACACGGCGAGTGGTGGGGTGGACGTGACGATGTCGACCACGGTGGTGAGCATCCCGAGTGCTGCGGCGCCGGCGTCGTTGCGCAGCTTGTCGTGCAGGTCGGCGCGCATGATGGCGCGCTCCTTGCTCAGTTGGAGCGACGTCAGGCCGAAGTCGGCGGTGAAGGTGCGCTGATTCATCGACACCGACGGCCGCTGACTGGTAAAAATGCCATTCTCGCTCATGAGAGTGATATTGCCATTCTGTGGTCGACGACGGAAGGTTACGTCGTTCGGAGGTTCACAACGCACAGGTGAGGCTCACAACCCTGATGGTCGACCATGGGCGTTGTGAGCCTCACTTCTCGGTTGTGAGCCTATTCGGGCCTCGGTGTCTCCGCGAACGAGTCGCGCTGCTGCACCATCCACACCGGGGCGATGAAGATGCCTTCCGCTTCCACGCAGACCCCCTCCGAGTCGGCGATGTGCCCCACGACGAACGCCTTACGTCCTTCGACGCGGTCGAGTTTCGCCTCCACGCGCAGAGCTCCGAGGGGAGTGCGCTTGCGGTAGCGGATGGTGAGCGTGCCCGTCATCCCCGGATATCCCGAGATGCGCGCGGCGTCGCCGAGGATCTGGTCGAGCAACAGGGCGGAGACCCCGCCGTGCACGTGTCCGGCCGGCCCCTCGTAGACGGGGCCGAGGTGGATGTCCGTCCACACGCGGCCGTCGTCGTCCTCGTGGATGTCGCCGATCGGGGCGATGGCGTTGCGCAGGCCGATTGCGGCGTTGCCCCAGTTGCGGAATCGGCCCGAATCGTTGAACCGGGTGCCGTACGGGACGTCCTCCCGGTCGCGTTCGAGAATCTCGCGCGCAGCCGCGAGATGTTCCCGCGCCCGCGCGACGTCGTCGGCATCCACGCGGGTCTGCAGGGCGAGCTGGATCAGCTCGCGCACGTCCTCGGTGAGCGGACCGTAGGTGTCCCTCTGCTGATCGACTTCCTCGTCGGACAATCCGTCGTTGACGTAGAGCTCGAGGATGGAATCGGTCATCAGGGTTCTCCGGATCGTGAGCGTGGTGAAAGAAATAGTCGACCGCGCACACGGTGAACGAGTCAAGTTCTGTTGCCGCTGTACGGGATCACCGCAAAATCCGTAAAACGGGCCGTTCTGTACGAAAGCGTGTGAGCCACCGCATAGAGGGGAACAGATGAGAGAACCCCGTCGGCTTAACGAGGGGAGGGGCCGACGGGGTCCGTCCGTGCCATGTCAAAGGGGAGGAGACACGGCACGCTTTGTTGCGAGGAGCAACAACGTCTCCACGCTACCGACGATTCTTTCATCTGCCAACCTCACCGGAGGGTGATGGGCGGGGTGAATTTGCCCGATCTGCACCTATGGCAAGCCTCGTGATCCAAGCGTACGTTCGCTTCTGCGTGCGCAGGGATGCGCCGGACAGGAGCGGTGGTCATGGCCGTAACCATCCACAAGGGCCGTGACAACGTCACCAAACGAGTGTTGCTGGGAAGACCGCTGCGCAGCGACACCCTCGGCCACACCCTGTTACCGAAACGCGTAGCCCTGCCGGTGTTCGCGTCCGACGCCCTGTCGTCCGTCGCCTATGCCCCGGAGGAGATCTTCCTCGTCCTGTCGGTGGCGGGCCTGTCCGCCTACGCGTTCTCCGGCTGGATCGGTCTCGCCGTCGCCGGCGTGCTCGTCGTGGTGGTCGCGAGTTACCGGCAGAACGTGCATGCCTACCCCTCCGGGGGTGGCGACTACGAAGTGGCGACGAAGAATCTCGGGGCGATGGCCGGCCTGACGGTGGGCAGCGCGTTGATCGTCGACTACGTGCTGACGGTTGCCGTGTCGATCTCGTCGGCCGCCCAGAACATCGGGTCGGCGATTCCCTTCGTCGAACACCACAAGGTGCTGTTCGCGATCGCCGCGATCACCCTTCTCACCGCAGTGAATCTCCGCGGACTCCGCGAGGCGGGCACAGCTTTCGCCATCCCCACCTACGCCTTCATGTTCTGCATCGGGGTGATGCTCGTCTGGGGTTTCGTGCGCCTCGTCGTGTTCGACGCCCCGCTCCGCGCCGAGTCGTCGCACTACGAACTCGCCGCCGAACAATCCCACCTGACCGGACTGGCTTTCGCGTTCCTTCTCGCCCGCGCGTTCTCGTCGGGGTGTGCGGCCCTGACGGGAGTCGAGGCCATCAGCAACGGGGTGCCCGCCTTCCGGAAACCGAAATCGCACAACGCAGCCACCACTCTGCTGATGCTGGGCGCCATCGCGATCACGCTGCTGATGGGCATCATCGTGCTCGCCGAGCGGCTGGGCGTCGTCGTCGCCGCAGACCCCGCAGCGCAACTGCGCGGGGCACCGGAGGGATATCACCAGAAGACGCTGGTCGCGCAGGTCGCCGAGACGGTCTTCACCGACTTCCCCCTCGGCTTCTACCTCGTCACCGCCGTGACTGCATTGATCCTCGTCCTCGCTGCGAACACCGCGTTCAACGGTTTCCCGGTCCTCGCGTCGGTGCTCGCGCAGGACAAGCACCTGCCGACGCAGCTACGCACCCGAGGTGATCGGTTGGCGTTCAGCAACGGCATCGTCTTCCTGGCCCTCGCGGCGATCGTGTTCGTCTGGCTGTTCGACGCCGAGGTCACCCATCTCATCCAGCTCTACATCGTCGGGGTGTTCGTCTCCTTCACGTTGAGCCAGACCGGCATGGTGCGGCACTGGACCCGCCTGCTCGTCACCGAGACCGACACACGTCATCGCCGGAAGATGCAGCGCTCGCGCGTCGTCAACGGTGTGGGTCTGGCGATGACGGGAACAGTCCTGATCATCGTGCTCGTCACGAAATTCGTTGCCGGCGCGTGGATCGCGATCCTCGCCATGGTGACCGTCTTCGTGACGATGCGCGCCGTCGGCCACCACTACCGACGCGTGGCGGTCGAACTCGACCCCGGTGGCTGGGACGGTCTGTTGCCCAGCCGCACGTATTCGATCGTGCTCGTGGCCAAGCTGCACCACCCGACACGTCGGGCGCTCGCGTATGCCACGGCCACCCATCCCGACACCCTCGAAGCGATCACCGTCGACGTCGACGAGGAGGACACCCGCGCACTCGTGCGCGAATGGGAGGCCAGCGACATCACGATTCCGCTGAAGGTGCTGGAATCGCCGTACCGGGAGATCACGCGACCGGTGCTCGACTACGTCAGACGGGTGCGCGGCAACTCGCCGCGCGATGTGGTCACCGTCTTCATCCCCGAGTACGTCGTGGGTCACTGGTGGGAAAACCTGCTCCACAACCAGAGCGCGCTCAGACTCAAGAGCCGCCTGTTGTTCCAGCCCGGGGTGATGGTGACAAGCGTGCCGTGGCGACTGCACTCGTCGGATTCGAGATAGTCGAGAGCGGAGCCACGTTCCCGATCAGGGTCGCAATGTCGGCACCGGCCCGCAGCAACGCCTCGGACTGCACGGCGACGGTGCGCAGCCGCTCGTGAAGTGCGTCCCGAGCGGTATCGGTCTCGCCGTCGGTTCCGATGGATGCCATCACGGCCCTGACCGCTGGGATGCGATAGCCACCTGCGCGCAGTGCAGCGACGATCCGCGCGTTCCGCGCCGCGGCGGGTGAGTAGCTCCGAATATTGTTGCGGTCGATCCGTTCGGGCGCGACCAATCCCTCCTTCTCCCAGAACCTGAGGGCGGACGATCGCACCCCGATGGCGTTCGCCAGCTCGGTGATGCTCATGGCGTCGCCGGGCAGCGGAGGCGCATCGTGGGCGGCCTCGTCGACGATCACGTCGAGTGCGCGGAGCGCGGCGAGACACTCGTCGCGGGCTCGCGCGAGCCCACTGTGGAGTTCGACGACACGGGCGAGCGCCTCGTCGTAGGGGAGTACCTGCACATCGTGCATGACGCTGCGCGCCTCCACGGGCCCGACCGCGACAGCCAGAGCGCGGTACGCGCGCAGCGCCGTGAGGTGTTCGGGTCCGAATCGGCGATAGCCGTTGGTCATTCGTGCTGCGGGAGGGATCATCCCGAGACGTTCGAGATCGCGCACCTGCTGCACGGAGTATCCGGCGGCAGCGGCCAGACGCCCCGTCGTCATCGTGTGCTCCACAGCCGAACCCTCCACAAGCACTTCAAGGCGACACTCGAAGTATGACGATGGAACAGATCCTTGCAGAGATCCGGAGTTTCGACGGTGTCCTCGAGCTCGCACCACAGGAGGGAAGTGGGCATCCCGAGATCTCGTGGGGTGACCACTTCTTCTACTACGCCCCGGACGGCGAGGTCCCGCACAACCGGCAGCCCTACGCGACGATCGTGACGAAGAACTATCCGGACGACGAGGATTCACACCTCGACGAGCCGGGACGATGGCGGGTGAACGTCCATGCGGGATCGCAGCTGTTCACCGAGTTGCTCGGCTGCCCGCCCCGGTCCGTCGACCCTTCGACGATCGACTTCGCCGAGACCGACGTGTTCGTCCCGCACCCGGTCTACGGCTCACTGGGATGGGTGGCGGTCGTCGAACCCGGGGAGCGGACCACGCCGCGTCTCCTCGAAGCGCTGCGCGACGCCCACCTGGCAGATCGTCGCCGCGTCGAACGCAGGAGCGCGCTGCGCGACACGGAGTGACCGAGCGAAAGAGCTACTGCTGTCACCCGTCCCGATCCTGATTGCTCTCGAAGAACGATGTCACGGTGTCGACGGTGAAGCGGTGACGCAGGCGGCATGCCGAGTTCTGATTCGCGAACAGACCCGGGATGCGGAAGGCATCCTCGCGCGCGACGGTGTGCGTCCACTGCACGGGCACGATCCATTCGCGGTGGTCCTCGTGCGGGTTCGTGCCCTCGCTCTCGTGGACGTACGGTGCCTTCAGGTCGAGGCTGCGGAACGGCACCGGCCGCCCGTCGACGACGAGCGTCGCCTCGTCGGCCGGAGCCGCCGGACCGGTCACGACGCCGATGCCCACGTACCCGATCTTCGGGATGTAGACGAAGACGCGGCCACCGGCGGGCAACTCCTGCAAGGAATCCGAATACCAGCGGCCGCCGCCGGCGGCGAGGAAACCGTAGCGGCGACCGTCGTCCCAATTGCGTGACGGGCTGCGCTCACCGAAGTTCACGTACCAATCCCGGCCGTTCCATTCGGACTCGGGACGAGTCGACCCGGACCGTTCCGCCACGCACCCTCCTTCGTCGGGAACACCTCGTTCCACGGTAGGCGTGCGGCACCGGCGGTGTGATCGGTGCCGGTTGCGGGTGGTCAGTGCCAGTTGCTCTGCCTGCCGAGGGTCTCGACGGGAGTCGCGCCGGGCCGGGTCCACTGCGGCACCGGGCGGCTCGTCTCATCCCATGTCGCATTGCCGTCGGCGTCGGCGCGCCAGAACCAGCACGGGTCGTCTCCCTCCGGCCACCCCTCGGGTTTGTCCTCCCACCTCTCGCCACGCCCGTACGGGTCATGTCGAGCTGGCCGGCCGAGCTGTTGGCCCGTTCGGTGCCGCGACCCGTCGTTGAGTAGGTGAGGAAGGTCCGGTCACCGTCGCGGAGGTAGGAGGTGAGATAACCCATCGCCCCGCCCACGGGTTCGTCGACGTTGCGCACCGAATACCAGGGCTGGGTGTAGCCCATGAACTCGACGAACGCCGCGACCTCCTCCCACGGACCGGTGGTGACGAACACGAACGACACCCCGCGAGCATTGAGGTAGACGGCGTCGCGGACGTGCCAGGCCGTGGTGGTGCATCCCTCGCACTGTCCTTGCGGGGGTGCACCGTCGTACCACATGTGCTTGTAGACCATGAGTTCGTTGCGGCCCTGGAAGAGGTCGAGGAAGGGGACCGAGCCGTCGGGCCCGACCACCTCGACCGTTCCGTCGAACTCCACCATCGGGAGTCGTCGGCGGGCCGCGGCGATGGCGTCGCCCTCCTTGGTGTGGGCTTTCTCCCGAACGAGGAGTTCGTCGCGCGCGGCCTGCCAGGTCGCGAGATCGACGACGGGTGGACGGCCGGAGTGAGGTTCGGTCATGGTGACCTCCCGGAGGATCGGACGGATTACACGCGGCTCGGTTGGAGCACCTCGCGGAGCACGGAGGCGAAGGCTTCCGGATCGCCGGGCATGCCCTCCGCGGCCCCCATGAAGCCACCGTGATCGCCGGGGAACAACGTCGGAGTTGTGCCGAGCCGGTCGGCGAGCGCTGCCGCAGCGCGGCCGCACAGTTGGCGTACCGACTCGCGACCACCGGCGACGACGATGTGCGTGGACGCGTTCGCCAGGGCGTCGAGATCGGGGTGGTAGCCCGTGCACGACAGCCAGTTCTGGCCCAGCAGCACGTCGTCGCGGGTCCCGTCGTCCTCGACCGGCAGGCCGAAATCGGACGGGTTCGGAGCGGGCCGGTCGAGATGGTCGGAGGTCAGCTCCCCTTCGAAGCTGACCAGAGCGATGAACCTGGCCATGGCCGGTCCGAGCCCGCTGCGCTGGTAGGTGTCGTGGATGTCGTCGCGCACCGTTTCGGCTCCGAGGCGATCGGGCAACAGCTCGACGATCGGCGGTTCGTGCGCGACCAGCGTGCGCACCTGTTCGGGGTGCCGCGAGACGAGTTCGAGCGCATTGACCGCGCCACCGCTGCTGGCGAAGACATCGACGGGACCGAGGTCGAGCTCGGCGAGGATCCGGTGCAGGTCGTCGGCGTGCAGGGCGGGGGTGGACTGCATCGACGTGTCGGTGCGCGTGCCGCGGCCCGTGCCGCGCGGGTCGTAGGTGATCACGGTCCGGTCGTCGAGGTAGGAGACGAGACTGGTGAAGCCGCTCGCGTCCATCGGGGATCCGGCGAGCAGAAGCGGTGTCGCGCCGCCGGGGACGGTGCGGACGTCGTAGACGAGAGTCGCGCCGGGGACGTCGATCGTGCGGGTGACGGGTTCGGGCATGTCGGCTCCTTCTGGGTCGGTGACCATACCGACCCGAGCCACCCGGAAAATTCATCGCACATACGACCGCGTCCGCACCCGTGACGGATGCGGACGCGGCGCGCGCAGGCTCAGAGGATGATGCCCAGTGCTAGGAGCAGTCCACCGAGGGTCAGCGCGAGAGATCCAAGGAGCATATGAATTCCTCCTGTCATTCGGGTTATAGGACTGCGTCCGCACCGGGACGCTGAGCCAGGAATACCCGTCGCCTCAGCGTCAAACACTCCCGAGGATCGAAAATTCACTTCGTTATGTTTTCGTGCTCTCGGGGAGTTTTCGCGCGGCCGGTTCCGCCCGGGTCTGCGACTGACTCGGCCTCAACGGACCGGCAAGGGTCTCGCTCGTGGTCGGCTGCGGCTGCAGAACATTCTGTTGCCGGAGTAGTTGTTTGCGCGCATGAGCGTCGGGAATCCGAATTCATGGCAAGTATGGAACCGTTTCTCCCGATCAAGCACACCGGCTCGAACGAGATCGACGCAGCCGATCCCGGTCAGGGCGCGCCGGCTACGGATCCCGGACCTGTGCCGGGTGAGGACGTCGACCCCGAGATGGCGCAACGCGAGAAGGACGAACTCGAGAAGCGGATGTCCGAAAAGCGCAGTGAAGAAACGGTTTTCCGAACCCCCGAAGTGGATACGTCCGAATAGACCGAACCGCGCCCGCACGCAGGGGGTGGTGCGGGCGCGGAGTCGATCGGCCCTGCTATCAGAGAATGATGCCGAGGGCAGCGAGGAGTCCACCGAGGGTCAGTGCGAGAGATCCGAGCAGCATAGAAATACCTCCATGTTGTTGTGAATGGGCACGCCTGCGAACAAGCGTGGGAAGTGAAAAATCCGCAAGGGAAAGTTCACTTCCGTCCCATACTTCGCGAAGGCACCAAAGCCTGTTACCTGCCGTCACTAGTTGTTATCGTTCCGTGATAAAACTGTCCGATTAGCCCGAAATGCCCCCTAATTGTGGGCGTTTCAGGACTTGAGGTTCACGGCATTTTGGGACTTTCCACGTTCGATCACCGCGGCTCGTCGCTCGGCAACCCGTGCCGGCGAGAACTCCCGCATCCACGCTTCCGAGGTCTGCTGCTCCACCTGCAGGGCCGGTTCGACGACGTGCTCCTCCGCGCGCCGGTACGACGCGAGCAGCGCCCGCACACCCGGCTGGTCGTTGCCGGCGATCGTCCGCGCAACCTCCAGGGCCGTGTCGAGCAGTTCGTCGTGCGCGACGACCTGCGTCACCAGTCCCGCCCGCAGTGCTTCCTCGGCTCCGACGAAGTTTCCGGACAGGCTCATGCGACGCGCGAAACCCGGACCCACTGCCGCGGGCAGGCGCTGGGTGAGTCCCCAGCCCGGTAGGACGCCGACGCGGGCGTGGGTGTCGGCGAAACGGGCGCGCTCGGATGCGATGAGGAAATCGCATGCGAGCGCCATCTCGAGGCCACCGGTGATGGCGGCCCCGTTGACCGCGCCGATGATCGGCTTGGAGATGGGCTTCCACGGATGGCCGACGGGGAGGTCGGCGCCCGACACCAGCGACAGGTTGCCTCCACTTTCTCCGAGTTCCTGCAGGTCGAGTCCGGCGCAGAAGGCCGGGTCGGTGCCGGTGAGGACCACGACGTTCGTCTCGTCGTCCGTATCCGCGGCTGCGATCTCGGCGCGCAGGGCATCGATGAGCGCCGAGCTGAGCGCGTTCCGCGCCTCCGGGCGGTTGAAGGTCAGGATGCGGACGGACTCGCGCTGCTCGACGAGCAAGATCTCTTCGGAAGTCATGGCCAGACAGTATCCGTAACTTCGGTGGATCCGGCCCCGCTCAGCGAGGCTGGATCCACTGAAGCTGTGCCTGGGTGCGTTCCTCGATCCACGAACGCATCGAGTCGACGCTCTCCTGCAGCGCCTCGGCCGTGAGTCCGTCGGAGATCGGTACCGACGCTGCCACCTCGTCGAGGACCTCGAGCGCCAGACCGTTGCCGTAGATCTGCTCGGACAGCTCCCGGTACGCCTGGTGGTAGAGCTCCGTGAAGGCGGCGGAGTCGAGGAAACGGGTCTTCAGCGTGTTGCCACCCATCGCGCCACGACCTTCACCGTCACCTCCCGGCATCCCCGGTGGCATGCCCTGGGGCATCCCTTCCGGTGGCGCGCCGCCCGGCATACCCGGTGGGGGACCGCCCGGTCCCATGCCGCCCATCATGGAGATGGTGTCGTCCGGGCCGGCAGTGGTGTCGCCCTGCATGGCCATGTTCAGATCCCACGAGACCACCGACAGTTTCTTCGTGTCGAGGTCGTACCGGAGGTAGTAGTTCTGACCGGGCCCGGCCATGTCGTCGAAGTTGACGAGCAGGTTCTGGGTGGCGACGTACCGGGCGAAGGAGTCGACGTCGACCCAATCGGCCAGATGGGCGTCGAACTCTGCGTCGTCGGCAGAGTCCATCCACTTCAGGAAGCCGATGATCGGTTGCAGTGTCCCGGAATCGGCGGCATTGATCTCCTTGAACTGGTCGGCGTAGTCCGACTGGTCGTCGCCGACGTACTCGAACCGCGACGATGCATCGGCCTTGTAGAGATAACCGGGGGAGTCGAACAGCGAATTGGCGTACAGCTCGTCGGGATGCTCGAGCACCAGTCGCGTCGCGGTGGCGCTGTCGTTGACCGAATAGACCGTGTACGCGTACCGCTGGGTGGGCTGATCGGTCTCAGCGGTGAGGGACAACGCCATCGCCTCGTTGATCACCGGCGAACCGGGCCGCACCGACAGTTCGGTCATGCCCTGATACGCGCGACCGTCGACGTACTCGTCGAAACGGATCAACAGGGGCAGCGAGGTCGGATCCTCCGGGTCCACCTGCGCCATGCCGTCCATCCCGGGCGGACCCTGCGCCGGATCGACACCCTCGGGCAACTCGAAACCTTCGGGCAGTTCGAATCTTTCCGGAGGTCCGAAACCGCCCGGCTCCTCACCGTTCTCACCCTGCAGACCGCGCAGCGTCGAGTTGCCCTTCAGACGCACGCCCACGTCGTCGATGCGGGTGCCGTCGATGACCACATCGGCGACCACCCACTCCTTGTCACCGTCCTTCTCGTATGCGGAGATCATGTCGTCGTACTCGGCGTCGCCGATGTCGAGCGACAACTCGTGCGTGACGGAGGTGTCGAACAGATCGACTGTGCCGGCGACGTTCTCGGTGATCTCCGAGGAGATGATCGTCGGTTCGCCCGTGATGTAGGGCCGCACGCGTGTCGCTCCGAAGGCCGTGGCCACGATCGCGACGAACGCGATGAACGTCACCGGCAGTGTCCAGTGCCGACGCAGCGATGTCGGTATCCGGTGCCGCAGACGTCGCCGTGGGGTCGGTGCCGTCATCACAGGTCGGTCTGGTCGTATCCGGTCAGGACGCTCACCCGCTGGCCGGCGTTGACGGCGCTCAGCGCGGCGATCAGGTCGTTCGAGCTCATGCCCTTCTTCAATTGGGCCGTGTAGTACAGCTCCACCAGGGCGCCGGCGCGGACGGATTCGGTGGACACCAGCTCGTACTCACTGCAGTGCTTGATGAGAACGTCCTCGACGGTGTCGGTGTAGGCCGGCTCCGGCGGCACCTGCACTTTGACCACCTGCCGCTGCACGTCGAGCTTGAACCAGTTGAACTTGTTCATGATCAGCAGCACGAGGCAGATTGCGACGGTAGCTGCGATGGCGAGCACGTAGAAGCGGGTGCCGGTGGTCATGCCGATGGCCATCACCAGGAAGATGAATCCGACATCACGGGTTTCCTTGATGGCGTTGCGGAATCGCACCACCGACAGAGCGCCGACGAGAGCGAATGCCCGCGCGATGTTCGACCCGACCACCAGCATGATGAGCGCGATGACCATGCCGACCAGCACCAGCGTCTGCACGTAGGACTGACTGTAGGAGACGTTCTTGTGCGTGTAGCGGTAGACCCACGCGATGACGCTCGACAGCACGAACGACAACGCCAGCGATATCACGATGTCGAAGGTCGTGAACGTGCCGCTGAGGTCCTGGAAATCGAAATTCATATCCGTCCTTGTTTCGGAAAGGGTGGGTCAGCGAACCGGGATCGGTTCGGTGGTAAGGAGATCGGCCGGTACACGCGTGTCGAATCCGTCCGGCAGCACCAGTTCCGGTGCGCCGAAACGGGACCGGGGTGCGAGCCCGAACGCCTCGACCGACTGGCAGTACTTCGACACCCGGATCACCGACATGTCCAGCCGTGCCGTCAGATCCGTCGCCCAGTAGGGCACCCGCTCGTTCGCTTTGAGCTCCACGGCGGCCAGCTTCGGCGGGATGATGAAGCGGTTCTCGGCGCCGGACGCGAAGTGGAAGTCGCGGTCGCGGCCGTGCACCTTGTGGTCGATCGTCACGCGCAGGCCGAGATCGGCGTCGCGTCCGACGAACGCCTCGCGTAGATAACCGGTGGTCACGATCGGTCGCAGATCCAGATTCCCCACGAGGCTGGAGACCTCGTTGACGAACGACCGCTGCGAGTCGTCGCACTCGATGTCCTCGCGCCCGTTCAACCACCGCAGGGCGACGCTGTAGGGGAGGGCAGTGCGACGCTTCTGCGTCACGCGGTTGACGCGCTGCTTGATCTCGACCTGCACGGGTGTGTCGTCGGTACATGCGGCCGGATCCCCGTACAGGCGCATGCGCACCTTGCGGCGGAACTTCAGGCCCTCGATCTTCTCCCAGTAGAACCGCAGATCCGGGGTGTCGTAGTACAGCGACGTCACCGGATACCCACCGTGTGGTGAGTACGGATCGGTGTCCATCCGGGCGGCGAGTTCGCGCCGCAGCTCGGGCACCTTCATCTCGTCGACGAAGTATTTGATCTCGTACCGGTTGAACGCGTGCAGCTTGCTCGCGGTCTCTTGGAAGCCGTTGGTCACCGGAACAGCACACACCCGTCACCTCGAGGAGCCTTGGAGGTTTCCTGGCAGTTTCCTGGCAATCGGGAGGCTCACAGCAAACTGCCAGGCTTCCTCGAGCGAAGCGTCAGCCTCACCCGCGACAATCGATGCGTGACCGACCGGAGCCCCGAAGCGCGCGTGCTCGTCGTCGACGACGAGCCGAGCATCGTCGAACTGCTGTCCGTGAGCCTGAAGTTCCAGGGCTTCGAGGTGGAGACCGCGAGCGACGGCGCCGGAGGACTCGACAAGGCACGTCGCTTCCGGCCCGACGCGGTGATCCTCGACGTGATGATGCCGGGGATGGACGGCATGGGCATGCTGCGTCGCCTGCGCGCAGACGGTATCGACGCGCCCGTGCTGTTCCTGACGGCGAAGGACGCGGTGGAGGACAAGGTCGCGGGCCTGACGTTCGGCGCCGACGACTACGTCACCAAACCGTTCAGCCTCGAAGAGGTCATCGCCCGGCTGCGCACGATCCTGCGCCGAGCCGGCAAGGTGTCCGAGGCCGAACGCAGCTCCCGCATCACCTTCGCCGACCTCGAACTCGACGAGGACACCCACGAGGTCTTCAAGGCGGGCAAGCCTGTGTCGCTGTCGCCGACCGAGTTCACGCTGTTGCGGTACTTGATGCTCAACGCCGGCACGGTGCTCAGCAAGCCCCGCATCCTCGAGCACGTGTGGAACTACGACTTCGGCGGTGAGGTCGGGGTGGTCGAGTCGTACGTGTCGTATCTGCGCCGCAAGGTCGACACCGGCGACGTCCCCCTCATCCACACCGTTCGCGGGGTGGGTTACGTGATGCGGGAACCCCGCATATGAACCGTCTGCGGGCGCTGCCGCTCCGTTGGACGCTGGTGGCCGCCCTGGTGCTCCTGGCCGGTGTCGGCCTGCTCGCGTCGGGCATCGCAGTCACGTCTGCTCTGCAGAATTCCCTGCTGTCGCGGGTCGATCGCGATCTCGAGGAGGCTGCGCGGACCTGGGCGAGACCCGACAGGCCACCACCGACGCCCCCGCTGGACGCCCCCAACTCCCGGCGACCACCGAGCCCCTTCTACGTGCAGGTCGTCGACGCCGACGGTCGGCTGCTGTTCGTCGTCAACGACGAGTCGACCGCCCCCGACGTGCCGGACGAGCCGACCGGCAGGCCCGTCACCGTCAGGTCCGCCGGCGACGACGGTCCGCACTGGCGGGTGATGAGTACCGAGAATGCCTCGGGTGCCGTGACCACTGTCGGGATGAGCCTGGCCGAGGCGGAGGAGACGGTGGACAGGCTCGTCGTGCTGCAGACGATGATCGGTGCGGTCGTGCTGGTCGCGCTGGCGGTGGCCGGCGGTGTCGTCGTGCGTATGAGTCTGCGTCCGCTCGACGAGGTCGAGCGCACCGCTGCCGCGATCGCCGAAGGCGACCTCAGCGAGCGGGTGCCCGAGGGCGACCCCCGAACGGAGATCGGCCGCTTGTCGGTGACCTTCAACGCGATGCTCGGCAGGATCGAATCGGCCTTCGCGGCAACTGCGGCGTCGGAGGAATCGGCGCGACGTTCGGAGGAGAAGATGCGTCGCTTCGTCGCCGACGCCAGCCACGAACTCCGCACCCCGCTCACCACCATCCGTGGCTTCGCCGAGTTGTACCGGCAGGGTGCGAGCACCGACACCGGCATGCTCATGGAACGCATCGAACGCGAGGCCCGCCGCATGGGTCTGCTCGTCGAAGACCTGCTGATGCTCGCGCGACTCGACGAACAACGCCCGCTCGACCGCTCCCCGGTGGACCTGCTCGCCGTCGCTGCCGACGCAGTGCACAACGCGCGTGCCGTTGCGCCCGAGCGGGCCATCACCCTCGAGATCATCGACGGCCCAGGCACTCCCGAGGTTCTCGGCGACGACGCCCGTCTGCGTCAGGTGCTGAGCAATCTCGTCACCAACGCGCTGACCCACACTCCACCCGACGCCGATGTCACCGTTCGGGTGGGAACCGCGGATTCCGATGCTGTTCTGGAAGTCGCCGACACCGGCCCAGGCCTCGATCCCGACGACCGCGAGCGCGTCTTCGAACGCTTCTACCGCGCCGACGCCTCCCGCACCCGCTCGTCGGGTGGGAGCGGTCTGGGTCTGTCGATCGTCGCCGCGCTGGTCGCGGCGCACGGCGGGAAGGTGGAGGTGGAGTCGGAGAAGGGTGTCGGCTCGACCTTCCGCGTCCGCATCCCCCGCCTCACCCCGAGTTGACGCGCTGAAACGGGGTTCGCCCCTGCAACACGCCGGGCGAACCCCGTTTCACCGCGCGAGGACCGCTGTTGTTCCGGTCAACGGGAGACTGCGGGAGATTCCCGCCGGAGATCGGTAGGCAAGGAGGTGACCACCCGCTCCGGAAGGATCGCCATGACCGAGACCACGGACCGCCCGACCAGCGACCTGTCTGCAGCCGAACAGCTTCTCGCCATCCACGAGATCCAGCAGGTCTTCTCGGCCCGGCTGCGGGTGATGGACACCAAGCAGTGGGAGCTGTACCCCACCTTGCACACCGAGGACGTGGTGAGCGAGACGTGGGGCGGACTCCCCAGCGACAAGCAGCCCCGCACCGGCGAACAGCCCGGCCGTGTCGTGGGACGCGAGGCGCTCACCCGCGCCATCAGCAACTTCCTCGACGGACCGGTGTCGATTACCTCGGCGCACCACGGCCACTGCCCAGAGATCGTCCTCGAATCGGCCACGAGCGCGCGCGGCATCTGGGCGATGGAAGACGAGTTGTGGTGGGACAACGACGGCGTCGAGGAGTCGCTGCACGGGTGGGGGCACTACCACGAGGAGTACCGAAAGGTCGACGGTGTCTGGCTGATCTCCTACCGCAAGCTCACGCGCCTGCGTGAGGTGCACACTCCCGGTTTCTTCAGCTTCCTGAAACGAACACCCGAGCTGAGCTGACGCGCCGAAACGAGGCTCGCGCGGCGTGTTGCCGACGCGAACCTCGTTTCAGCGCGCCAATTCTCGATGAGTCGTGCTCAGTAGAGATCGTCGAGCTTGTCGAGATCGACACCCTTGGTCTCGCGACTGGTGGCCACGGCAATCACGGTGATCGACATGGTGATCACCAGATAGACGATGACGGCAGTGGCATTGAAGCGATCGACCAGCCACACTGCGATGAACGGGGCTGGAGCGCCGGCGATGATCGACGAGCCCTGGAACACCAATGACGAACCGGCGAAGCGGTACTTGGTGGGGAACAACTCCGTGATCCACGCGGCTTCGGGGCCGGCGAGCATGCCGTGCAGCAGAGCGCCGACGCAGACACCCACCCCGAGTGCAGTCATGTTCTCGGTGTGCACCAGAGCGAAGAAGATGGGCGCCCAGATGACGAGCGAGATCGAGGGGACGAGCATCGCGATCTTGCGTCCGACCCGGTCGGACCACCAGCCGCCACCGATCATTCCGAGGAACTGGCAGACCGACGCGAAGGCGACGGTGGTGACGATGGCGCCGCGCGTGTAGTCGAAATAGGTGGTGGCGTAAGCGATGACGAAGATCGTGTAGACGTAGAACGCGATGTTCTCGCCGAGACGCATGCCGAGGCCGTGGAGCAGCGGGCGCGGCTTACGCAGAGCCTCGATGATGCTGGACGATTCCTTGTGTGCAGCCTTGTCCTCGGCGGACTCGGCCTTCGCCTGCGCGGCCTGGTAGACCGGAGATTCCTCGACACCCCGTCGGATCAAGAAGCCGATGATGAGCAGGGGCACGGCGAGCAGGAAGGCGACGCGCCAGCCCCAGTTGTCGAATGCGTCCCCGGGGAAGACGACCGCCAGGATGCCGACCGTGACGGTGGCCAGGACGGTACCGGCCGGAGCTCCGGACTGCGGCCACGCCGCCCAGAATCCACGACGCTTGGGTTCGCCGTATTCGCTGACCAGGATTACTGCGGCGCCGAACTCACCACCGAGAGCGAAGCCCTGGATCATGCGCAGGACCACCAGGGCGACGGTCGCCCAGATGCCGATCTGGCCGTAGGTCGGCAACAGTCCGATCGCGGCCGTCGCGCCTCCGAGCATGAGGAACGTTGCCACCAGGATGGGCTTGCGTCCGAACTTGTCACCGAGGTGACCGAAGACGATGCCGCCGAGAGGACGGGCGACGAAACCGAGTCCCTGTGTCGCAAGTGCCATCAACAAGGAGGCGACGGCATTGCCGCTGGGGAAGAAGAGAGGGCCGAGGACGGTCGCGGCAAGGATGCCGTAGATCGCGAAGTCGTACCACTCGAGGACGGCGCCGGCCATGCTGCCGGCCAGAACCCGCTTGAACGGAGTTCTCGTGGTCGGTGTGCCGGCGTCCGGTGGAATCGGCGGCGTACCCGACTGCTCGATGGTGGTCATGTCGTGCCTTTCGGATCAGGTTCGAGTTCAGCCGTGTGTCACAGCTGGAGGGTCAGCTTGTCGCCGCATGCGCGGGAGCAGCAGGTCATCATGGTTTTTCCGGCTGCGCGCTCGGCCTTGGTGAGGACCAGGTCGCGGTGGTCGACCTCGCCATCGAGAACGGGTACCTCGCAGGCACCGCAGATACCTTCTTCGCAGTCGCTCTGTGCGTCGATGTTGGCCGCTCGAAGTGCTTGGAGCACTGTCTGATCGGCTGCGACCGGGACGGTGATGCCGGAATCCTTCAGCACCACCTCGAAGCCGTGCTCCTTGGAGGGATCGAGTTCCTCGAGCGTGGAGGAGAAGTGTTCGACGTGCAGCGTGTCGTCGGACCAATGTGCGGTGGCCTCTCCGAGTGCGGCGAGCAGGCGCTCGGGCCCGCACGAGTACACTTGCGTGCCCTCTTCCGGGTCGGCGAAGAGAGAGGGAAGGTCCATGCGGGTGCCTTCGTCGCCGGGATAGACCCGGACGCGATCTCCGTGGTCGCGGGCGAGGCGGTCGAGAAATGCCATGGAGGTGCGTGAGCGGCCGGCGTAGTGAATCTCGTAGTCGCCTCCGGCAGCTTTGACCTGATCGGCCATCGCGATCACCGGGGTGATGCCGATGCCGCCGGCGACGAAGACATACCGTTTCGCGTCGGGGTCGAGCTTGAAGTGGTTGCGGGGACCCCGTACCCGGAGCGTGTCGCCGACGGACAGTTCGGTATGGATCCACCGGGAGCCACCTCGGCTCTGCTGGTCGTGGAGAACGGCCACCTGGAAGGTGTTGCGGTCGTTCGGATCACCGCACAGTGAGTACTGGCGGGAGACAGTGCCGCAGTCGATGTCGATGTGCGACCCGGCGGACCATTTCGGAAGCGGGCGCCCGGAGGTATCGCGCAGGGTGATCAACAGGATGTCGTCGGCGACGCGTTCCAGCCCGGAGACGGCCATCGTGCGAGCGATCGTGTTCTTCGACGGTTCGCCGATCTTGACCGGCTGCTGTCGGGACAGCACCGTGGGATCGGTCCTTTCAGGGTTGCGCGACGGATCCCAGCGAACCCACACATGATCGGGTCCGCGGAACGAGGTGTTGGGGAGGTAGGTGAATTCCTGGTCCGGGACCAGCTCCATGTGGGGCAGGCGGCGGGTCAGCTCTTCGAGGAAGATCTGGATCTCCATGCGCGCGAGATTCTTTCCCATGCACTGGTGGCTGCCATACCCGAAGGTGAGATGGTCGCTGGCGTTGTCGCGTCGGATGTCGAAGTCGTCGGCCTGGTCGAAGTGACGTTCGTCGTGGTTCGCGGACGAGTTCACGATCAGCAGCTTTGCCCCGGCGGGGATTGCGACACCGTTGATCGTGGTGTCCGCGGTGACGAGGCGCCGCCACGCTGCTACCGATCCGGAGTGACGCAGGCATTCTTCGACCGCGTTGGGGATCAGGCTCGGGTCGACGCAGATCTCTTCCCACACGTCGCGGTGTTCGAGCAGCAGCCGCAAAGCATTGGCGGAGGCGTTGGCAGTCGTCTCGTGCGCGGCGACGATGCCGGCCATCATCATCGAGTGCAGGTAGGAATCGGTGACGACGTCCGGCTGTTCCTGCTGAACGCGGATACCGAACGGCATCCAGCCGTGCCCGTCGGGGTTCTTGCGCATCTTGTCGAGAACGGTGCCGGCGAACTGCCAGAACTTACCGACAGCATCGGCGACGGCGACCTGCTGTTCGGGAGCCGGACGTCCCCACGTGTTGACGGTGTGCGCGATCGAGTACTCGCGCAGGGTGTCCATGTCTTCCTCGGGCACGCCGAGGAAGTGCAGCGCGACGGTGAGCGGAACCTCCCAGAGCATCTCGTCGACGAGGTCGACGTGTCCGGTATCGATGAAGCGATCCACGTACTCCCGGGTCAGTCGACGCACCATCGGCTCGTGGTGAGCGAGCGCAGCGGGAGTGAACGGCTCCATCAGCGCACGGCGTCGCGGCATGTGCGCAGGTTCGTCCTCGTTGACGAGGGTGCGATTCATGGCATAGCCGTAGCGAGCGAGGACGGCGTTCGCTTCGTCGGAAGTCGGGGTGATCTTCTCCAGGGCAATCGAGGGGGAAAACAACTGGTTGTCGCGGAAGACGGCCTTCACGTCCTCGTAGCGGGTGACCACCCAGTAGTCGAGTTCGGGGCTGTAGAAGACGGGTTCTTCGTCGCGTGACCAACGCAGAGACGCGGCCGGGTCCACCTGGTACGGGCCGGTGAAGGGATCGAACGATGCAGCGCGCGGGGAGACGGGGCAGCCGGTCGGGGAAGTGAAGGCGGTGTGGTCGACGGGGCAGCGGCTCTCCGCGGCGGGTTTCGGGGTGTCGAGGACGGTGCCGATCGACTGACTCGTCATGATGCTCTCCATCTGCGAACTGCAAGTTTACTTTTAACGAACACATATGTTCGTTGAACGCACAGTAGGACGGTAACGGCGGTCACACTCGGCGTCAATGTCGGGGTCGGATCTCTGTGCTGAGGGCACAAAAAAGGACGCCCTCAGCGGGCGTCCTCGAGCGTGGCTGTACTGGTCAGGTATCGAGCAGGCTGTTGATCCGTGCGGCGGTCGCCACAACGGCGGCTGCCGCAACATCGGTATCGAGACCTTCGATCGCGACAACGCCGACGCTCGCCTCGAATCCCACGCCCTCATGGTCGAGGGGGGAGCGCACGCTGGCTGCCACGCCGACAGCGCCGTGCTCGAGCTCGCCGGCGGTGATGCTGAAACCGTCCTCGCGTGCACGTCGGACGGCGTCGGTGTCGGAATCCGATGCAGGGCGGCCGGCGAGGATCGCGAGACCGGCCGCGCCCTTGGATACCGGATGCCTCGTACCGACTCGGTAGCCCACTCGGAGGATGCCCGTATCGGGTTCGGCCACCGCAATCACGACGCACTCGTCACCCTCGAGAGTCGATAGAAAGGCGGTGGCCGACGTCTGCTGAGCCAGGTCTCGCAGGAGCGGTTGCGCCACTTCGCGCAAGCGGGGGCGGAAGCGTGAACCGAGAAGAGCGGCTCCGACGGCAAGTCTGATCCTGCCGTCCTGTGTTCGGGCCACGAGCGAATGCGCTTCGAGGGTCGCGACGATTCGATAACCGATGGCCCGAGCGACCTCCAACTCGGCCGAGAGTTCCGCGATCGAAATTCCCCCCGGTCGCTGGGACACGATGTCCAGCGCACGTAGACCGCGATCAAGGGTCTGGAGGGTGCTCAACGGTTCTCCTCAGGGCTCTCTTCAGGGATACCGAAGCCTATCCCGACCATATCTCCGGCTATCGGCGCGAATGTGTGGCGGGCGTCTAGGGGCAGTTTCTTGGGTGTCGACCGGCCCCCGCGCGCTGAACCGGGGCTCACCCCTGCAACACGCCGTGCGAGCCCCGGTTCGGCGCGTCAGCCCGCCCCGCCTTCGATGGATGGGCGGTCAGGCTGTGCCGGCCGCGTTATGCGCGCGCCAACTGACAGAGGGCGCTTGAGGTTTCAGAAACTCGCGGTAACGGTATTCGTCACTTGGTTCTCGCGGTGATCTCGACGGCCTCGGGAAACTCATCGGGTTCTGAGCGGGAAACAATGTTGCATAAACGTGATTATCGTCACTCGGAGTGTTCCGTTGTTCGGGTTACATGCAGGTAGGTGAACTCGAAGCCCAAGGGATTCAACCGAACACACGACACGGTCGCAGCGTTGCCCCGGACTCCGAGGGTGAATTTCCCGCGTGATCTGCGAGAAGACTTCGAATAACAGGTAACGCTCAGCTATTTCTTAGAGATAGTTCGGGTAACGCTCGCTCGAGTCCGGTTCCAGTGCCGGCGCCTGGACTCGTCGGGAAAGTTTTGTCTCGGGGAGGAGACACATTTATGGGGAGGACTGCGGGATGACGACGGTCGATGATCGAGGGCTCGACCCGTCCGACGCTCCGCGGGGTGCACCGAAACGTGCCCCCGCGGACGCGTCGCCCGGCACCGGCGTCAATCGATGGAAGTGGCAGAACGCCTACGTGAAGCGGCTCTACGTCACGGATGCGCTCGTCGTTGTGCTGTCCGTGCTGCTGGCGCAGTGGGTGCGATTCGGATATGAGGAACTCTTGCTCGCCGGGGAGGGCGCAGCACTCGAGTACTCGTTGACGTCCGCGACCATCATCGTTGCGTGGTTGGGCGCACTAAGCCTCTTCCGCACTCGGTCGCGTCGCGTCATCGGCGCCGGCTACGACGAGTATCAGCGGGTCATTTCGGCGACGCTCGCCATGTTCGGCACCATCGCGATCATCGCGCTCATCACCAACCAGCAGATCGCGCGTGGCTTCCTTGCTATTGCGTTGCCGGTGGGTCTTGCCGGTTTGCTGTTGTCGCGGTGGGTGTGGCGGAAGGTCATCGCGCGCAAGCGCGCTCGCGGTGAGTTCCGTACCTCGGTGCTGGTGGTCGGTGGTGCTCGGGCGGTGCGGCACATGGCGCGCACCTTCTCCCGTAAGGACGGGGAGGGTTACCGCGTCGTCGGGGTGTGCGTGCCCCGCTATTCGGGTGCCCCGGGTGATGTGATCGATGTCGACGGCCGGGAGATCACCATCTACGGCGACGAGCACTCGGTCGTCGAAGCACTCGAGTTGTCGGGGGCGGACACGGTGGTGGTCACCGCCACCGAAACCCTGGGTAGCGAGGGTCTGCACGATCTGGTGTGGCAGCTCGAGCCGCTCGACACCGACCTGGTCGTCGCCACGGGGGTGGTGGACGTCGCGGGTCCGCGGATCGAGATGCGCCCGGTGGCCGGTCTGCCGTTGATCCATGTGGAGAAGCCGAGCTATCACGGGGCGAAGCGGTCGGGGAAGCGGATCTTCGATCTGGTCTTCGCCGGCGCGGCGCTGGTGGCGTTGGCGCCGGTGTTCGCGGTGGTCGCGCTGTTGATCAAGCTCGAGGATCGGGGTCCGATCTTCTACAAGGCCGAGCGCATCGGTATCGATGGCACGCCGTTCGGGATGATCAAGTTCCGGTCGATGGTCACCAACGCCGACAAGATGGTCGACACCCTGTTGGCGCAGAACGAGGGTGCGGGTCCGTTGTTCAAGATGAAGGACGACCCCCGCGTCACCCGTATCGGCAAGATCATGCGCCGGTTCAGCATCGACGAACTCCCTCAGTTCCTCAACGTCATTCGCGGGGAGATGAGTGTGGTGGGTCCGCGTCCGCCGTTGCGGCGGGAGGTGGAGGCCTACGACGGTCGGGTCAAGCGTCGTCTGCTGGTGCGTCCGGGTGTGACCGGGCTCTGGCAGGTCAGTGGCCGGTCGGATCTGTCGTGGGACGAGTCGGTGCGCCTGGACCTGTCGTATGTGGAGAACTGGTCGATGGTCTCGGATGTGTTGATCATCGGTAAGACCGTCAAGGCAGTGCTCGCCAGCGACGGCGCCTACTGAGCAAGCGCGAAGAGAACGGCCTCGGAGTTCGACTCCGGGGCCGTTCTCGTATGGGACCGTCCGAACCGCCATGCGTCCACGCATATGCCGATACCGTGGGACGAAACAGTCCGGAGGTAGCCGCATGTGCACAGCCGCCAACTACACCGCCAAGGACCACTATTTCGGCCGGAATCTCGACCTCGAATACTCCTACCGGGAAGCGGTGACGGTCACGCCGCGGAACTTCCCGTTCGAGTTCCGTAAGGTGCCGCCACTGAAGACGCATCACGCCATGATCGGCATGGCGACGGTAGCCGAGGGTTATCCGCTCTACTACGACGCGACCAACGAGAAGGGCTTGAGCATGGCGGGGCTGAATTTCCCCGACAATGCCGACTACAAGCCCGTTTCGGAGGACGGGACGAACGTCGCGTCGTTCGAGTTCATCCCCTGGGTGCTCGGACAGTTCGAGACCGTCGCGCAGGTGCGGGACGCGCTTGCGGACGTGCGCATCGTCGACATTGCGTTCAGTGAGGAGTTCCCGCCGTCCCCGCTGCACTGGATCATTTCCGACCGGGACGAGTCCATTACCGTCGAATCCGTCGCCGAGGGCTTGAAGGTCCACGACAACCCGATCCAGGTCCTCACGAACAATCCGACCTTCGACATCCAGTTGTTCAACATCAACAACTACATGAGTCTGTCGGTCGATCCACC
The DNA here is from genome assembly GCF_900187265.1 of Rhodococcus rhodochrous. Classification (NCBI taxonomy): domain Bacteria; kingdom Bacillati; phylum Actinomycetota; class Actinomycetes; order Mycobacteriales; family Nocardiaceae; genus Rhodococcus; species Rhodococcus rhodochrous. Next base: position 4,437,885 of record NZ_LT906450.1, on the reverse strand, counting down.
CGAGCCGCGCTTCTCGAAGGAGATCCCCTTCGATACTTACAGTCGCGGCCTCGGTGCTGTGGGGTTGCCGGGAGACCTGTCCTCGATGTCGCGTTTCGTCAAGGCCGCCTTCACCAAGGTGAATTCGGTATCGGGCGAATCGGAGTCCGAGGCGATCAGCCAGTTCTTCCACATTCTCGGTTCCGTGGAGCAACAACGCGGATGTGTTCGGCTCGACGACAAATACGAGATCACCATCTACTCGTCGTGCTGCAACACCCACAAGGGCATCTACTACTACCGCACCTACGAGAACAGCCAGATCACCGGCGTGGACATGCACAAAGAGGATCTTGACGGGAGCAATCTGGCGTCGTATCCGCTGGTGAAGAGCCAGCAGGTCCTCATGCAGAACTGAACGCAGCTCGATCGGAACGGCCTCGGAGTTTCGTCGTCGGGGCCGTTCCCGTCTTCCGAGACGACTTCGTGATTTGACTTTCCGATGTGACGACCCGCACAGTATGTACGCACAGCGTTCGTGACGTACGCAGTGCGTACAGAATCTCTCGTTCCCTTGGAAGGAACCTTCGGTGTCACGACGCTCATTCGAATTCGGCCGGATCCGCACGGCGGCAGTAGTGGTGTCGGGTGTTCTCGCGCTCGCACTCACGGGCTGCAGCTCCGGTGAATCTGCAGCTCAGGAGACACCCGCAGCCCAGGAAACGACGGCGTCGGATGGTTCGCCCACGGACTCCGCTCACCCGGCCTCCGAAGCTCCCGCCGAGGGCGAGATGCGTGTGACGCTGCTCGGCACGGGCAGCCCGGTGCCGAGCACCGAGCGCTACGGCATGTCCACGCTGGTCCAGGCCAACGGCTTGAACCTCGTCTTCGATGCGGGACGCGGAGCCACGGTGCGCCTCACGCAGGCCGGCGTGCCGGTCGGTCAGGTCGATGCCGTCTTCCTCACCCACTTCCATTCCGACCACATCAACGGTCTGTCCGACCTCTGGATGAGCAGCTACGTCCCGGCGCTCGGTGGGCGCGAGGGCGCCTTCCAGCTCTACGGACCCGTCGGCGTCCGGAACATCGGCGACGGAATGCAGAGCACCTACCGCAACGACATCGACGTGCGCGTCGCGGACAAGGAAGTCGATCCCGCGACCACGCCGATCGAATCGCACGAGTTCGCGGAAGACGGCGTCGTCTTCGATCAGGACGGCGTCACCGTCACGATGTTCACCGTGGAGCACGATCCGGTCGGTGCCATCCAGCCGGCGGTCGGTTATCGAGTCGACTACGCGGGCAAGTCGGTGCTCATCAGCGGCGACACCGTGCCCACCGAGAACGTTCTGAAGTTCGGCGAAGGCGTCGACGTGCTGGTGCACGAGGTCGCCGACTTCGAGGATCCGACTGCGCTGCCCAGCGTGTACGCGCACCACACGAACCCGCAGCAGGCAGGCGACATCTTCGAGCAGACCCAGCCGAAGATGGCCGTGTACAGCCACATCGTCAACGGCATCCCCGGCCGCGTCCCCGGCATCTCGGAGGAGACGCTCATCGAACGCACCCGGGAGAACTACGACGGCCCGCTGACCGTCGGCACCGACCTGATGACCTTCCTCATCACCGACGACGAGGTGCAGGTCGACAACTGATCGACAGCACGGACCGAACCCCGCCGGCACCGTCGGTGGGGTTTCGTCATAGGGCATCCGGGGTCATCTGGTCGATGTACCCCGTTTCCGACGAGGAGGACCCGACGTGGCGGCCAGCGTCTCCGATCGATTCGACATCGACGCCACACCCGAGCAGGTGATGCGCGCCCTCGAGGATGTCGAGCGCATCCCCGAGTGGTCGTCGGCCCACAAGAGCGTCGAGGTCCTCACCAGGGACGACGACGGCCGGCCGATCCGGATCCGCATGACGCTGTCGCTGCTCGGCTTCTCCGACACCCAGATCATCGAGCATTCGTGGACGGAGACGTCGACGTCGTGGACTCTCGTCGAGAGTTCCATGCAGCGCAGCCAGGACGGGGAGTACGCACTCGAGCCGACCGAGCGCGGCACCCGTGTGCACGTCACCATGTCGCTCGAACCGAAGGTCCCGGTTCCCGGCTTCGTGCTGAAGCGCGGGCAGAAGCATGCGGTCGAAGCGGTCCGGAAGGGGCTGACCGAGTTCGTCCTGTCCAATTACGCCTGACTCGCCGTCGGCAGTTCCAGAGTGAACCGGGCTCCGCAGCCCGGTCCCTCACTGTGCGCGTGGATGCGACCGTCGTGGGCTTCGACGAGTGCCCGCGCGATCGTCAGACCGATGCCGCTGCCGCCGTGATTCCGTTCGCGGGCGGTGTCCGCGCGGTAGAACCGGTCGAAGAGGTGGTCGAGGTGGTCGGGCGCGATACCGGCGCCCGTGTCGGTCACGGTGATCTCCGTTCGGCCGCGGCCCAGGATGCGCGTGGCGACGGTGACGTTTCCTCCTGCCGGTGTGTGCCGTAGGGCGTTGTCCAGCAGGTTCGCCAGCACCTGTCCGAGCCGGTCGGGATCGACCGTCACCGGCGCGGATTCGACGACCTCGGCCTGCAACGTCACGCCTTTGCCGTCGTACTGCTCGCGCACCGCGTCGACCGCCGTGGCGACGAGGGTGCCGGTGGTCGTGGGCACCCGATGGATGCGGGTGAGGTGCTCTTCCGCCCGGGAGACGGCGGTGATGTCCTGTGCCAGGCGGTTCAGCCGGTGAGTGGCGGCTCGCAGAATCTGCCGGGTGTCGTCGTCGAGAGTGCGGACGCCGTCCTCGAGTGCTTCCAGATAGGAATCGAGTGTGGCGATGGGTGTGCGCATTTCGTGCCCGAGGTCGGCGAGCATTCTGCGCCTTGTGATTTCGGTGGCTTCGAGGCGTCGTGCCAGCTCGTTGAAACTGGTTGCCAGTTCGTCGAATTCGTGGCCGAGCTCGGGGCTGGGGACGCGGGTGTCGTAACGACCTCCGGCGATCTGCGCGGTGGAGGTGGTCACCGTGTCGAGCGAACGCTGGATCCGTCGCGCGATGTACCAACTGACCGCCGAGGCCAACAGCACCGCGATCGCGACCGCCAGGCCCCACGCGAGGACGATGGCCCAGGTGAAGGCTTCTTCGACGTGGGCGGCCTGGCTCGAATCGTGATCGATGCCCGCTTGTCCGAGATGGTCGTGGAAGATCCCGGGAGCGAGAGCGGACGCGACCAGCCATGCGCTGACGGCACATCCGACGACGACGGCGACGAGTGCGAGGAACAGGCGGGTGCCGAAGCTCGTCGCGGTGGGGGAGCGGGACGTCATCGTCCTGTACCCATCCGGTAGCCGACGCCGCGGACGGTGCGCACGAAACGTCCCTGGTTCGCATCGTCGCCGAGTTTGCGGCGCAGATGGCCGATGTGCACGTCCACGAGGTGGTCGTCGCCCACCCAGTTCTGTCCCCACACGGCCGCGATGAGCTGCGCCCGGGTGAATACGACTCCTGGGTCCTGCGCCAGGGCAGCGAGGATGTCGAACTCGGTGCGGGTAAGTGCGACCGGTGTGCCGGAGACGGCGACCTCCCGTCCGTCGACGTCGATGGACAGATCGCCGAACACGCGGTCCTGCCGGCCCGTAGAGGCTGAGGTCCGCGCGGTGGTCCGGGGACGACGCAGCATGGCCTGGATGCGGGCCATGAGTTCGCGCGGGCTGAACGGCTTCGTCAGGTAGTCGTCGGCCCCGACGGACAGGCCGATCAGGGTGTCGACTTCTTCTGTGCGCGCGGTGAGCATCACGACGTAGGCGTCGGAGAAGGTGCGCAGCTGCCGGCACACCTCGACACCGTCGAGTCCGGGTAGGCCGAGGTCGAGCACCAGGATGTCGGGGTCGACCTGCCGCGCGAGGGTCACGGCCTCGGATCCGTCGCCGGTGATCGTCACGTCGAAGCCGTCGCGTTCGAGATACGAACCCACGAGCTTTGCCAACGACTCCTCGTCCTCGACGACCATGGCTCGCATCCGGCCGGTCGAGCTCGGGGCGGGTGCGGATCCGCCGGATGGTCCCGTTGGGCGAACAGAGGAAGGCATGGCATCCATCATCACCACCCGCCGTGGTGCTGACGATGTGCCCGCACTTCTTGAGCAAATCTTCATGAGATCTCCACCGGAACCCGGGAGCGCACACGCGAGGGTGGATGCCATGAACAAGAAGGCTCTGGCTGCCGGTGCGATCGCGCTGGCAGTGGCATTCACGACGTCTGCGTGCAGTGATTCCAGTGGCAACGAAGCAACCACGGCGACCGCCACTTCGGCTCCGACATCCGCCGAGGCGAACTCCGCGCGGTTCGACCAGGACGATGTGATGTTCTCGCGCATGATGATCCCGCACCATGCGCAGGCCATCGAGATGAGCGACATGCTGCTGGCAAAGGACGGCATCCCGGAGCCGGTGAGGGCGCTGGCCGAGCAGATCAAGGCAGAGCAACAACCCGAGATCGAGCAGTTCGAGGCATGGCTCGAGGAATGGGGCATGCCCATGCACGGTGACGACGCTCCTGGAATGAACGGCCACATGTCCGGCATGCCAGCTGTCTCGGATATGCCGGGTATGGACGACATGCCGCATATGGACGGAATGATGAGCGAGCAGGACATGCAGGCACTGTCCGACGCGCAAGGTATCGACGCCGCCCGCCTGTATCTGGAGCAGATGATCGTCCACCATAAGGGAGCGATCGAGATGGCGCAGGACGAGATCGAGGACGGGCAGTACCCCGAGACCGTCGAGCTGGCCCGCACCATCGCCGACACCCAGCAGAAGGAAATCGACACGATGCGTCAGTTGTTGACCACTCTGTAGCCGATCCGCGTCGTAGGTTCGTCCCGTCGGCCGAGTCAGGAGCTGTCGATGTCCCAGCAGGTGCACGAACACACCCACGAGCACGCCGGCCGCGATCGTCACGCGGGGCACGGCGCGCACGGCGAGATGTTCCGGCGACGGTTCTGGGTCAGCCTGATCCTGTCGGTGCCGGTCGTCGTATTCAGCCACATGGTCGCCGAGCTCTTCGGCTACCACCTCCCGGATGTTCCGGGCATCGAGTGGATCCCACCGGTACTGGGCACCGTCATCTTCTTCTACGGCGGCGTGCCGTTCCTGACCGGCGGCTGGGCCGAACTGCGTTCCCGCCGACCGGGGATGATGCTGCTGATCGCGATGGCCATCACGGTGGCCTTCGTCGCGTCGTGGGCCACGACTCTCGAGGTCGGCGGTTTCGACCTGGACTTCTGGTGGGAACTGGCGCTGCTGATCGTCATCATGCTGCTCGGCCACTGGCTCGAGATGCGAGCGCTGGGTTCGGCCTCCGGAGCACTCGAAGCATTGGCCGCGATGTTGCCCGACACCGCAGAGAAGGTCACCGACGATGGTGTCGTCGAGGTGCCGTTGCACGAAGTGTCCCTCGACGACGTGGTGCTCGTGCGTGCCGGAGCGCGCGTGCCCGCCGATGGCACGGTCATCGACGGGACTGCCGAGGTCGACGAGTCGATGGTCACCGGCGAATCCAAGACGGTCACCCGCGACGTCGGCGCCGCGGTGGTCGCGGGCACCGTCGCCACCGACAGCGCGTTGCGAATTCGGATCACGGCGGTGGGGGAGGACACCGCGTTGGCCGGCATCCAACGCATGGTCGCCGACGCCCAGGCGTCCTCGTCCCGCGCGCAGGCGCTGGCGGATCGCGCCGCAGCCTTCCTCTTCTACTTCGCCGCGGTCGCGGGTGCTCTCACCTTCCTCGTGTGGACGTTGCTCGGCAATCTCGACGAAGCCGTGGTGCGCACTGTGACCGTCCTGGTCATTGCTTGTCCCCACGCGCTGGGTCTGGCGATTCCGCTGGTGATCGCGATCTCGACCGAGCGCGCGGCTCGGGCGGGTGTGCTCGTCAAGGATCGGTTGGCGCTCGAGCGCATGCGCACCGTCGACGCAGTGCTGTTCGACAAGACCGGCACCCTCACGCAAGGCAGGCACGAGGTCACCGGTGTCGTCGCGACGGCGGGGACCGACGAGGAGCATCTGCTCGCCCTGGCAGCAGCGGTCGAAGCCGACAGCGAGCACCCGGTCGCGCGAGCCATCATGGCTGCCACCGATGCCCGCGTGCCGTCGGCGGAGCGGAGGGTGGTGACGGACTTCCGCTCGTTGCCCGGCCGCGGCGTGCGCGGACTGGTCGACGGTGTGGAGGTGACGATCGGCGGACCGTCCATGCTGTCGTCCCTGCAGTTGTCGGTGCCCGACGACGTCGCCGCAGTCACCGACGGATGGGTACGACGTGGCGCATCGGTGCTGCACGTCGCCTCCGACGGGCGGGTACTCGGAGCAGTGGCGCTCGAGGACACCGTGCGCGACGAATCGCGGCAGGCCGTCGACGCTCTGCATGCGCGGGGTGTGACGGTCGCGATGATCACCGGCGATGCCCAGCAGGTGGCCGACGCCGTGGCCGCAGATCTCGGGATCGACGAAGTGTTCGCGGAAGTGCTTCCGGAACACAAGGACGCGAAGGTCGCCGAATTGCAGAAGCGCGGGCACACCGTCGCGATGGTCGGCGACGGCGTCAACGACGCACCTGCCCTTGCGCGTGCCGACGTCGGCATCGCCATCGGAGCCGGCACGGACGTCGCGATCGAGTCGGCCGGCGTCGTCCTCGCCGCGAACGATCCGCGAGCGGTGCTGTCGATCGTCGAGCTCTCGCACGCGAGTTATCGCAAGATGTGGCAGAATCTGCTGTGGGCAACTGGATATAACGTCGTCGCCGTTCCGTTGGCGGCCGGTGTGCTCGCCTTCGCCGGTGTCGCGATCTCGCCGGCTCTCGCCGCAGTGCTCATGTCGGCGTCGACGATCGTCGTCGCGCTCAACGCCCAGACGCTCCGGCGCCTCGATCTCGACCCCGAGCACGCTACCAACGGGTGAGTTTCTCGATAACTTCTCTTTTGTTGTCGCGCGCAAGCAACACTTCTGTGAGACGATCTCAATCGCATAACGTATCGGGGCCGCTACGGGGGACGTGGCTTCGGTATACGGGGTTGTCGACGTCCGAGTGCAGGGAGGTGCTCGAGCGTCGAAGCGTCTCGGGGAGGAGACACACTATGAGGGTTCTTCCGTCATGACCACGGTTCGTCAGACAAACGACGATGCTGTGCAAGACCTTTCGCGTATCGACACCAGTACCGGCGCTCCGGCCGGTAATCGGAGGTCCACCAGGTGGGGCTGGCAGAAGTCCTACGTCAATACCTTGTTCGTGACTGACGCTCTGGTCGTCGTGCTGGCTGTCGCGCTCGCGCACGTGGTGCGGTTCGGCCAGGACTCGCTCGTCACCATGGACGGTGTCGGAACGCTGAGTTACACGCTGATCTCCGTTGCGCTCGGCGCCGCGTGGATCGCATTTCTTTCATTGTTCCGTACACGCTCCAGGCGGGTGATCGGCGCCGGCTTCGAGGAATATCAGCGCGTCGTTTCGGCGACGCTCAATCTTTTCGGCCTCGTTGCCATCGTGGCGCTCATCTTCCGGATGGAACTCGCGCGCGGTTATCTCGCCATCGCTCTGCCCGTCGGTCTGGCGGGTCTGCTGTTCTTCCGGTGGGTCTGGCGACGAGCCGTCGCACGCCGGCGCCGGAAGGGCGAGTTCACGACGTCGGTGCTGGTGGTGGGCGGTGCTCGCGCAGTTCGCCACATGGCCAGCACATTCCAGCGTCGCAGCGGCGAGGGTTATCGCGTGGTGGGCGTGTGCGTGCCGCGTTATTCCGGTGTGCCGAGCGAGAGCATCGATGTGGACGGACGGCAGATCCCGATCCACGGCGACGAGAACACCGTCGTCGAAGCATTGCGCGCTTCGGGTGCCGACACCGTCGCGGTGACCGCCACCGAGACTCTTGGTCACGAGGGCATTCGCGACCTGCTGTGGCAGCTCGAACCCGAGCGCGCCGATCTGGTGGTGGCGACCGGCGTCGTCGACGTCGCCGGTCCGCGCATCGAGATGCGTCCGGTTGCCGGGTTGCCTCTGATCCATGTGGAGAAGCCGAGCTATCACGGTGCCAAGCGCAGCGGGAAGCGTCTGTTCGACCTCGCGTTCTCGCTCGCCGCGCTGCTGTGCCTGGCGCCGGTCTTCGCTGTCGTGGCACTGTTGATCAAGCTCGAGGACGGCGGTCCGGTCTTCTACAAGGCCGAGCGCATCGGACTCGACGGAACTCCGTTCGGGATGATCAAGTTCCGCTCGATGGTGCAGAACGCCGACAAGCTGGTCGACACGCTGCTCGATCAGAACGAGGGTGCCGGTCTGCTCTTCAAGATGAAGGAAGACCCGCGCGTCACTCGTGTCGGCCGGGTCCTGCGCCGGTTCAGCATCGACGAGTTGCCGCAGTTCATCAACGTCGTGCGCGGCGAGATGAGCGTGGTGGGACCGCGTCCGCCGCTGCGGCGCGAGGTGGAGAGCTACGACGGCCGGGTCAAGCGTCGTCTGCTGGTACGCCCCGGCGTCACGGGTCTCTGGCAGGTCAGTGGTCGCTCGGACCTGTCGTGGGACGAGTCGGTGCGTCTGGATCTGTCGTACGTGGAGAACTGGTCCATGGTCTCCGACGTGCTGATCATCATGAAGACCGTGAAAGCGGTCGTCGCCAGCGAAGGCGCGTACTGACCTTCGATCGAGCGATTCTCGCCCCAAGATCAACTTCACGGTAGTGTCTCAGGCTGTCGCCGTCCCCTGCACGGTGACATCGAACCCCGCCGGAAGGTTACTCGCATGCCCTTCCGGCGGGGTCTTTGTTCTTCGTGGCTACTTTGTTCTTCGTGGCTACTTTCCAGAGGCCGGGACCCTCGATAACACCAGCTGACGGGGTGAAGTTCGGGGTGAAGTCCGTCTGATCGCGTAACAAGAGGGAAACTTGGACCGTTGTCCAAGTCGTGCATTGGATTCTCTGGGTGTTGCTCGGTTGGGCCGTCGTGTCCGTTGCCGCTGCGGTGATTCTCGGTCGGATCATCCGCGCGCGTGACGAACGCGAAGCGCCTGCCGAGCGTTGGTCGACTCTCGACGTGGCTGGCCGTCCCGTCCTGCGGGACGCACAGTCACCGGTCGAAGGGGAGCGCGCATCACCGAAGGGGATTCGACGTCGGAAGCGTGGCACCAAGAGACGCAGGTACACCTTCACGGGGCGTGCGTGTCGAGTGGACAAGCCCTGATCGTTTTCGGTGAACGCTCGTCCGAGTCTCCTGTCGTGGAAGAAGTCGTCGCAGGTGTCGGGGTTTGCGGTCTTGCTGCCCCGGGAAGCCATTTGCAACAAGCTTTCGAGCACTTCGAACGATCACCCATTGACAGGCGGTACTCATGGCTGAACAAGACGTGCACACCAATAAGACCGATCAACTGAAGTTCCAGGATCCGACGACTCGTTACCCGTCCATCTCGCCACCGAAGCAGGACCAGCCCGAGCCGGGCCTCGACGCCGACATGGTGCCCAAAGCAGACATCGGCGAATTCTCCTATCGAGGCACAGGCCGGCTCGAAGGACGCAAGGCATTGATCACCGGTGGTGACTCTGGCATCGGCGCTGCTACTGCCATCGCCTTCTCCCGGGAGGGTGCCGACGTCGCGATCTCGTACCTGCCGGACGAGGAACCCGACGCAAAGAACGTTGCCCGCATCATCAACGAGAGCGGTCGTAAGGCGGTCACGCTTCCCGGTGATCTGACGGATGCCTCGTTCTGCTCCGACGTCGTCAACCAGGCGGTCGAACAACTCGGTGGCCTGGACATCCTGGTCAACAACGCCGGCAAGCAGATTGCGGTCGAAGGGTTGGACGACCTGCCCGACGATCAACTCGAGCAGACCTTCCAGGTGAACATCCTCGCGATGTTCCGCACCACGCGCGCGGCATTGAAGCATCTGCAACCGGGCTCGACGATCATCAACACCACATCGATCGTGGCGTACCAGCCGTCGCCGGCGTTGATCGATTACTCGTCGACGAAGGCCGCGATCAACAACTTCACGAAGAACATGGCGACCCAGCTGGCGGAGAAGGGCATCCGCGTGAACGGGGACTGTCTGAATAACGGTGGATCCGGGTTGGCCTGACACGCCGAGCAGCGAGCTTGGCGGGAAGGATCGACCGTGACGGAAACACTGGAGCCCATGGCGGACGAGGTGAACCAGCTGGAGTTGGCGCAGCAGCTGCTGGCCCAGGCCAAAGAGCAGGGCATCGAGCTGATGGGCCCGAACGGACTGCTCGGGCAGTTGACGAAGAACGTGCTCGAAACCGCACTGGATGCGGAGATGACCGAGCACCTCGGCTACGAGAAGAACGACCCGGCCGGTCGCGGCAGCGGCAACTCCCGCAACGGCACCAGATCGAAGACGGTGCTCACCGAGATCGGCCCGGTCGAGATCGACGTCCCGCGGGACACCGACTCGAGCTTCGAACCGAAGATCGTGCGCAAACGGCAACGGCGGCTGACCGGCATCGACGAGATCGTGCTCTCGCTCAGCGCCAAAGGATTGACCACCGGCGAGATCTCGGCACACTTTCAGGATATCTACGGAGCGTCGGTGTCGAAGGACACCATCTCCCGGATCACCGACAAGGTGCTCGAGGAGATGACCGAGTGGCAGAACCGGCCCCTCGATCGGGTGTATCCGGTGGTGTTCATCGACGCCATCCACGTCAAGATCCGCGACGGTCAGGTCACCAACCGACCGATCTACGTCGCGATCGGGGTGACCGTCAACGGTGAACGCGACATCCTGGGGTTGTGGGCCGGCGACGGCGGGGAAGGCGCGAAGTTCTGGCTGGCGGTGCTCACCGAGATCAAAAACCGCGGAGTGGCCGATGTGTGCATCGTCGTCTGCGACGGGTTGAAAGGCTTGCCGGAGGCGATCAACACCGTGTGGGAACTCGCAGTGGTGCAAACTTGCGTTATCCACTTGATCCGCAACACTTTTCGATTCGCACCACGCCAGCATTGGGACGAGATGTCCCGCGATCTCAAACCGATCTATACCGCTCCGACCGAGGCCGCGGCCAAGGAACGGTTCGTCGAGTTCGCCACCAAGTGGGGACCGAAGTATCCGGCGATCGTCCGGCTCTGGGAGAACGCGTGGAGCGAGTTCGTGCCGTTCCTCGACTACGACGTCGAGATCCGGCGGGTGATCTGCTCGACGAACGCGATCGAGTCGATCAATGCCCGCTACCGGCGTGCGATCCGCGCCCGTGGGCATTTCCCGACCGAGCAGGCCGCGCTGAAGTGTCTCTATCTTGCGACGCGGGCGCTGGACCCCACCGGTCGGGGTAGGGCACGATGGGCGATGAGGTGGAAGCCTGCCCTCAATGCCTTCGCGATCACTTTCGAAGGACGCATCAACTAACCGATGCCAGGCCGGATCCACCGTTTATCGGACACTCCCCGTGAACGCGGTTGCGCCCGGACCGATCTGGACGCCCCTCCAGCCTTCGGATGGCCAACCGAAGGAGGAGCTGCCCGAATTCGGGCAGAACACCCCGCTCGGGCGTGCTGGGCAACCGACCGAGTTGGCGCCCGCCTATGTGTTCCTGGCGTCGCCGGAGTCGAGCTACGTGGTTGGGGCGACGATCCACGTCAATGGCGGAATGCCCTCGCCGTAGAAAATGGTTCGAAACAAATCGTGCGCGTCGGTGAATATCCACCGACGCGCACGATTCGTTCTGTGATTAGACGGCGTTGCTTACAGCGCGTCCAAAACTGCGTCCCCTGGCCGCCGAGATCGGCACCACCGAGGCAACGTCGGCGGAGGTCTCCGTTAGCGCTGCGAGGATCTGCTCGGGACCGGCGCAGGTGCTTGCGCATGTGATCCCGCGAGCCCGGAGCTTCTGCAGGGTCAGTGCCTCGGCAGCGGTGCAGTAGCCGTCGAGAATATCCTCGGTGAGGATCGCGTAATCCACCTCGCCTTCGAAGGCGGTCGTGGTCTCGATACCTGCGAGGCCGAGGCGCTCCTGCAGTTCTGCCCACCTGTCGAGTGCGACGGAGTTGGAGGGGGTGCCGAGGAAAAGTACCCGTGCCGGTCGGTCGGAAATCGATGATGTGGTCACAGGCTGCTCCAGGGTGCGAGTAGGTCAGGTGAAACCGAGTTGCCGCTCCCGGTAGGGAGTTACACCTTCACCTGCGAAATGTGTTGTTTCACACTGTGTACAGGACCTGTTCGCGCTCCGCTACCCAGGCAACTATCAGGAAACATGAATGTGACAGAAGTGGTTACGATTCCGCCCGCACACCTGGGACTTTCGTCCCGAAATTCTGGTCCAAACACGCGAAAGCGACCAATCTCCGCGGCGAGCCTTGGGAGCTGTTCGGGAGGTCGGCCACTACCTGCGGCGAGGCCCGAGCACGACCGCGCCGGGACCGATCCCGAGCGATAGCGCAGCAAGTACCTCGATCACCGACCAGGCTGTGATCGCAGACGTGCGCCCACTCGATGCCGGGTCGATCGAGTTCTCGAACGCCAGCTCGTACCGGCCGAGCGGTGACTCCCACTCGACTCTGTGACGCGTGCTCGTAGCGGCGGGATCGGCAACGACCACCACCTCGACCCGGTCGAGTCCGAGGGTCGCGAGAGCGAGAGCCACCGATGAGTTCGAGGTTCGCGGAAAGGCCAGCGCAGCCTCTCGGGCAGATCCTCGGAAAACGGTGCGTTCCGCGTCCAGACATTCTTCGATGCCGAGCGCGCCGGGCCGTTTGATCGTGGTGTGGGTGAGGCGTGCATCGCGGCTTCCTGCACGTGTCGCTGCGGCCAGAACATCGAAACCGCCGATCGCGCCCGTCGGGAGCAGCACACGTCCTGGTCCGGAGCTGAACGACTCCACATCGAAACCGCGCTCGGCGAAGACGCCGCACGAGCAGACGATGACGTCCTTTCCGCGTTTCACCACTTCGGGGAGCAAAGTCCGAGCGGCGTCGACTGTGGCAGCTTCCACCACAATGTCTGCGGCGTCGAATGCGGCGGCGGCCTCCTCCGGGCTGCTTCGTGAATCCAACACGGCCGTGAGGCTTACGTCCGGCACCGAGTCGGCGCGCAGAGCGTCGATCACCGTCTGTCCGATCGCGCCGGTCCCGACGACGCACACTGCTATCGGACGATGTTCGATTTCTTCGGGTGCCAGTTGCCTCACATCCTCCGCGGCATGCCGCCGCTCGTTTCCACGAAATACGGGCTCATGGTACCGAGAGAAGGAATCGGCGATGTCTGATTCGCGACGTCGTCGTATCACTCGCAGCACCACTCAAGGGATCGGAATGCGTTGCTACGAGGGCAACTACGGCGCCAGCGCACTACCGCCAGCGGCAAGTGTGCTCATGCTGCCAAGAGCATCGCCTCCTGAGGTGAAGTGGGAATCCTGTGCGACGTCACTTGGCGGCATGGGCATCGCACTGCACGCCCGAGTTCGTCGTCGGGTAACCAGCCGTACTCATCGCACCGGCCGCATCGTGGCGGGAGTTTCGGGCGGGGTGGTTGCAGCGACTGCCAGATCGGGATCCATGCTGCTGCGGAGCGAGCTGGGTCCCACGGTCGATGGCATTCGAGCGCGGCGCGGACAAGAGCATCTACGCCATGAGTGTCGATCGATTGCTCGACGAGGGTGCACTTCGCCGGCGTCAGGGTGTCGAACCGTGCAGACAGGCCGGCCCGGCGGCACGCCGTGGCCAGTCGGTCGATGGGAGATGGCTGCTGCGCACGTGTTGCATCGCGGGTGCGAATTGTCGGGCGGGGGAGTGCAGCAGGTTCATTTGTTGGTTCAAGGACGGTTCGGGTGACCGGGGTGTCACCTCGCTCGGTCGTTCCCGTCACCCCGTGGCGCTTCGTCTTGTCATCTCGTTCAGAGCTGCGGGGTGACGACGTGTCACCCCGCTTCATCGACAGGTTGTAGAGGACTGGGCGACGGTCTTCGCGAGGGATTGTCGCTGCAATTCGCTCTTGATCGCCTTTGGAGATGAGGCCGAGAGCGGCGAGCGCTTTCAGGCAACGTTGCACCTGGCGTTCGCTGATGCGGGCGTACCCGGCGAGCTTCCTCACGGATGGATACGCATCCGCACCATGTCGGGACGCATGATTGGCCAGGCCGAGCAGCACTACTGTCAGGGCTGGCGCTGAGGGCATCCCGGGCGGAGTGGGGGACGGAATGTCGGCGCGTTCGAGCGCCCAGGTGATCGCTTCGATGCTCACGACGTCACCCGCGCATAGGTATGCTGACGCATGTTCGACTCCTGATTAGTCGGACATCAGGCCCGTCGCGATGCCAGTCGCGGCGGGCCATCTGTTTTGAGTTGTTCGCACGCGCGTTCGAGCGCGTGGTTGATCATCTTGGCACCGAGTTCGAAAAGCGTCAACGCTTGCAATCTGAATCGTGTGGTCTCGGGCCGCGCTTGGTAGTCCGTGGTGCGCTGTCTCGAAGTCGAGCGAGCCCCGCTGGCAGAGGGGAGGAGCCAGCGGGGCTCAGGTGCCGCCAATTCCCGGGGAGGGGAAGGGGCATGTTGCGGGGAGGCAACACACTTGAGGATTTAACCAGAATGCGGGACCTACGGCACATCGAGGGCGGGACCTAAGTCCCATTGATGTAATTCGGCCGTACTCCGTTCAGATGGCGTCCAAGTCCAGCCGCTGGTGGATCCACCTACGGAGGCCGTCGCCGTATTCCTCGCTGTCGAGAGCGGTATCGATCGCTGCCCGGAGATATCCACCCGGGTTGCCCAAGTCGTGGCGGGTCCCGCGATGCACGACGACGTGGACCGGGTGACCTTCCTCGATCAGCAGCGCGATCGCGTCGGTCAATTGAAGTTCTCCGCCTGCGCCCGGTTTGATCCGACGGAGGGCGTCGAAGATCTCACGATCCAGCAGATAGCGGCCGGCGGCGGCAAGTGTGGACGGAGCATCGGCAAGAGCCGGCTTCTCCACCATGCCGCGGACTCGTAAAACGTCCGGATTCGCGACGTTGGGTACTTCCTCAACCTCGAATACTCCGTACGAGCTCACCTGGCTCTTCGGAACGTCGATGGCGCACAGCACCGTTCCCCCACGCTTGGCTCGGACGCGCGCCATCGTTTCCAGGATGCCGCTCGGTTGCACGAGGTCGTCCGGGAGAAGAACTGCGATCGCGTCCTCGTCCGGCTCCAGAGCAGCTTCCGCGCAGCCGACAGCATGGCCCAGGCCGAGTGGCTTCTCTTGGACTACTGATTCGACAGTGAGCAGATTGGGCGCGCGCCGCACCTTCTCGAGCAGCTTGAGCTTGCCCTTTGCTTCGAGGTGCTTCTCGAGGTCGAAGTCGTCGACGAAATGCGCCACGACTCCGTCCTTTCCGGGGGACGTCACGATGAGAAGTCTTTGAGCTCCCGAGTGGGCAGCTTCGGTCGCGACCAGTTCGATGCCCGGCGTGTCGACCACCGGCAATAGTTCCTTCGGTACTGTCTTCGTGGCCGGCAGGAACCGAGTTCCCATCCCCGCCGCCGGCACCACGGCCGTCCGGAACGCTTTACCCACTCCTACTTCTTCTTTCATGGTTCTACCCTCGCCTCCCCTGTCGAGCGCATGACCGCGCGGTAGTACCCGCGACTGCTCGGTCAAAACGTTGAACAATGGTGAGATAGATCTCACCCTTGAAAATCCGACTATAAATCCCACGTCACGTGGGGGTCGGTAAGCGCAGTCTAGGGGTCGATCTCCAGCTTCGCGAATCGACAAATGCACTGAAAGTGCAAGACGGCTGGGAGGATTGCCTCAGGCTCGCCTTCGGAGCCTCGATTGGCATCATGGTGTGTCGCCCCGTGGTAGGTGGGGATTGAGTCCAATCTGGACGGTCGTTCAAGCTGCCATATCTCGTAAGTAACGTTACAGTCTCAAAGAGCGTTTTCGCAGGGAAGCGATGCGCATATAACTGGAGGAGCTGAGCCCAGCTGGGCAGGCAACAGCAGGTCACGCGACCGGGGAGGGTGCGCGGGCCGGCATCAATGTTGCCTGGTCGTGGGAGCAGTACATGTCTCGGGGAGGAGACGACTATGTGGGTGGTTGCGTTATGACTGCCATCGGGGAGGCAGATCACGACACCCCCGATGCGCGTGTAGCGGATAACGCCAATTCTGTTCGGGGACAGTATCAACCATCGCGCGCGACGAGCCGTCGAAAGTGGCAACAGTCCTACATCAGTCGGTTGATCTGGTCCGATGCGATTGTTGTCATGCTTGCCGTTCTCGTAGCGCACAGCGTCCGCTTCGGTCAGAACGACCTGTTGATGACCGAGCCGGTGTCCGAGGTCAATTACGCGCTGATCTCGGCAGGGCTCGTCGGTCTCTGGTTGGTCACACTCGCACTATTTCGTACTCGATCCCGTCGGGTCATTGGCGCTGGGCATGGCGAGTATCAGCGCGTCGTTTCGAGTACGGCTCGGCTCTTCGGGTTCATTGCAATCATCGCCCTGGTATTCCGCTTGGATCTGGCGCGTGGATACTTGGCTATCGCTCTGCCGGTAGGTCTTGCCGGTCTGTTGCTGTCGCGGTGGTTGTGGCGGAAGGTGATCGCGCGCAAGCGTGCCCGCGGTGAGTTCTGTACCTCGGTGCTGGTCGTCGGTGGGGCGCGGGCAGTGCGGCACATGACGCGCACCTTCGCCCGCAAGGACGGCGAAGGCTACCGCGTCGTCGGTGTGTGCGTGCCCCGCTATTCGGGTGCCGCCGGTGACGTCATCGATGTCGACGGCCGGGAGATCACCATCTACGGCGACGAACACTCCGTCGTCGAAGCACTCAAGTTGTCCGGGGCGGACACAGTGGTGGTCACCGCCACCGAAACCCTGGGCAGCGAGGGCCTGCACGATCTGATCTGGCAGCTCGAACCGCTCGACACCGACCTGGTCGTCGCCACGGGCGTGGTCGATGTCGCGGGTCCGCGCATCGAGATGCGCCCGGTCGCCGGTCTGCCGCTCATCCATGTGGAAAAGCCGAGCTATCACGGGGCGAAGCGGTCAGGGAAGCGGATCTTCGATCTGATCTTCGCCGGCGCGGCGCTGGTGGCGTTGGCGCCGGTGTTCGCGGTCGTCGCCCTGTTGATCAAGTTGGAGGATCGGGGTCCGGTCTTCTACAAGGCCGAGCGCATCGGCATCGACGGCACGCCCTTCGGGATGATCAAGTTCCGGTCGATGGTGACCAATGCCGACACGATGGTCGAGACGTTGTTGGCGCAGAACGAGGGCGCCGGTCCGCTGTTCAAGATGAAGGACGACCCGCGGGTCACGCGCGTGGGTAAGGTGATGCGCCGGTTCAGCATCGACGAGTTGCCGCAGTTCCTCAACGTCATTCGCGGGGAGATGAGTGTGGTGGGTCCGCGTCCGCCGCTGCGGCGTGAGGTCGAGGCCTACGACGGTCGGGTCAAGCGTCGTCTGCTCGTGCGCCCGGGTGTGACCGGTCTGTGGCAGGTCAGTGGTCGCTCGGATCTGTCGTGGGACGAGTCGGTGCGGCTGGATCTGTCGTATGTGGAGAACTGGTCGATGATCTCGGATGTGCTGATCATCGGTAAGACCGTCAACGCAGTCCTCGCCAGCGACGGCGCCTACTGAGATGGCCAGCACCGGTGGTACGGCCCGGACATACCACAGAACGAGTCCACCATATACGTACCCATGTCGTGACGGAATGTTTGCACTTACGACTCGGGCAATACCGACACTTCGATCATTCACGGATCCATATACCTACCAGCTAACAAGGATTGAACGTGACCCTCGCTGACAAAGCTCGCGAAGTTCTATGGCGAGAAGCTGGCGACCATCATTCGGTGCTGTGGCTTTTCGTTGTCAACGACATCCTAGGTTCGTTCATATTCCCAGCACGAGTGCGTACGCAACTGCTCCGGTTGTTCCTCCCGGGAATTCATCGGCGCGCAATAGTTCGGGCACATGTGATTTTCAAGTCTAAGAATGTGCAGATCGGAGCAGGATCGGTTGTCTCCTATCGCGTCATGTTCGATACGCGCGAAGGCATAAAGATCGGCGATAACGTCTCAATCGGTGCCGATGCACGGTTTCTTACGTCCGATCACGACATCTCCGATCCGAAGCGGCGGTCCGGTAAGGGGTGGGGCGCACCAATCAACATCGGAGACGGGTGCCGAATTGCTGTGGGGTCCACTGTCCTACCTGGTGCAAACATCGGCGCCGGAGCCGTGGTTGCTGCAACGTCCCTCGTTCGCGGAGAGCTGGAGGCTCATTCTCTCTATGCAGGAACACCAGCCACCAAGAAGCGAGACCTTCCGCAATCTCCCATCGTTGAGTCCGCATAGACGGGTCTACGTAACTGTCGTCACATGAACTTCATTGTATCGGAATACCACGAGAAGGCCGGAGAGAAAGAATGAACTGCCGTATCGCAGTATTTGGAACCGGGTACCTGGGTGCCACCCACGCTGCATGCATGGCCGAACTTGGCCACGAAGTCATCGGTGTGGACGTGGATCCCGGGAAGCTCGCCAAGCTTGAGGGCGGCGAAGTTCCCTTCTACGAACCAGGCCTCGAAGATGTCTTGAAGCGAAATATCGAGAACGGACGCCTGCGTTTTACCTCGTCTTATGACGAGGCGGCGGAATTCGCCGACATTCACTTTATCGGCGTCGGCACACCTCAAAAGCGGGGCGAATTCGCTGCCGATTTACGATTCGTTGATTCAGTTATTGAGACTTTGGCTCCCAAGCTGTCCAAGCCCGCAGTTATATTCGGGAAGTCCACCGTCCCGGTCGGAACAGCCAAGCGACTCGGCGAACGAGCCAGGCAACTGGCACCGGCAGGAAGCGAAGTAGAGGTCGCGTGGAATCCTGAATTCTTGCGGGAAGGTTTCGCTGTACAGGACACATTGCATCCGGATCGGATGGTTCTTGGGATCGACGGTGAGAATCCTGGACGCGCAGAATCCGTTGCTCGTGAAGTGTACGCGACGTTGTTGGGCGAAGGGATCCCGCTCATTGTCACTGACCTGGCAACTGCGGAGTTGGTAAAGACGGCAGCAAATGCATTCCTGGCTACGAAGATCTCGTTCATCAACGCGATGGCCGAAGTTTGCGATGCCGCCGGAGCCGACGTTTCCGTGCTCGCCGACGCTATTGGTAAAGATGCCCGTATCGGGCGTCGCTTTCTAAATGCGGGTATTGGTTTTGGCGGAGGATGTCTCCCGAAAGATATCCGTGCATTCATGGCACGAGCTGGTGAACTCGGTGCAGACCAAGCTTTGACCTTCTTGAGGGAGGTTGACAATATCAATATGCGCAGTCGAACTCGAATGGTGGACCTTGCGCGTGAATTGGTCGGGGGATCTCTTATCGGATCGCGAGTAGCAGTGCTGGGGGCAGCATTCAAGCCGGATTCGGACGACGTCCGGGACTCTCCTGCTCTTAATATCGCGGGACAAATTCAACTTCAAGGCGCGTCAGTAAGTGTGTACGACCCTAAAGCAATCGAGAACTCACGCGCGTTATTCCCGACTTTGAATTACGCCCCGAGCGCAGCTGACGCTTGTTCAGGTGCCGATATTGTCTTGGTGCTCACAGAATGGCAGGAGTTCCGCGACCTCGATCCGAATTCGCTTCGGAAGTGCGTACGTGTGCCTTCTATTTTGGACGGACGCAACTGCCTTGACGCATCGAGGTGGAGAGCGGCGGGTTGGAACTATCGCGGACTCGGACGTCGGTAGCGGCCGGGTCGGCAATCTCACAATAGTAAGTTACACAATATCGGTAATCGGGCGGTTGTAGAGGTGAGGATATGAGTGGAGCTATCATTCACGAATGGATCGAAGCCACTGGAGGCGCAGAAAAGGTCGTCGACTCGTTTGTTGAAATGATGCCGACCCTGCCTCTGCTGTGTCTGTGGAATGATGCACCCGACCGATTTCCCGCCGCTGATGTAAAAGAAAGCATTTTGGCGCGTACTCCCCTGCGAAAGAGCAAGGCAGCAGCGCTTCCTTTGATGCCGGCAGTGTGGCGCTCCTGGAAGAACGACAACGTCGAATGGGCGCTCATCAGCTCTCACCTGTTCGCCCACCACCTACGTTTCCGTGGGCGTGCCGAGATTGATCGGTTTATTTACGTTCATACGCCGGCTCGGTATTTATGGACTCCGGAGTTGGACGCGCGGGGAGCGTCGCCCCTCGTCAGGATGGCAGCCCCCGCGTTGCGGTCCCTGGACCGAAGGCGAGCGCAAGAGGGCGGGAACTTTGCGGCGAACAGCAACTTTGTGGCACGCCGTATCGAAGATTTTTGGGGCGTGGAAGCGACGACAATATATCCACCTGTCGACGTCGATCGGATTAAAGAATCACGAGAAGTAGATCACGCGTGGACTGAGGCGGAGAAGGACATCCTCCAGTCATTGCCGAGCCAATTCCTGTTCTGCGCCTCCAGGATGGTTCCGTATAAGCGAATGGACGCCGCTATAACGGCGGGAAGCTTGAGTAACACTCCTGTAGTAATTGCGGGCGACGGTCCGGATCGTGCGCGACTGGAACACATAGCGGAGGACGCGAATGTATCGGTCATCTTCGTCGGCCGCGTGAGCGACGAAATGCTTTATCTCCTCTATCAGCGGTGCTCAGCTTTTATCTTTGTCGGAGTTGAGGACTTCGGCATCGTGCCAGTCGAGGCGATGGCCGCCGGCGCTCCCGTTGTAGGAAACCGGATCGGTGGTGTAGCGGAAACCGTAGTGGATGGGGAAACGGGTGCACTCTGCAATCCGGACGATCCGGCAGACTTCCGGGATGCTGTTGAGCGGGCAGTGAACTGCTCCAGCGTGGCAACTAGATCCCGTGCTGAGTTGTTCTCCGCGGAAAATTTCAAGGAGAATATTAAATCTTGGGTGGGAGCGGATCGCATTAACAGCGCCAATCGAGTCGACAGTAGGGCCGCATGAACCCGCAGATCACCGTCCTTTCTACAGCCGACTTTCATAGTTCCGTGTGGACTAACAAGCAGTACATGGCTGTTGGTCTTGCTCGACGCACGAATGTTACATATATCGAGTCCATGGGATTGCGAGCACCAACAATTTCCCGTGCAGATATTGCACGTGTAATTTCTCGTGTCACGAAAGACTCGGGTTCTAAATCGTTGTCCTCTCAGTCAGAATTGCCGGAATCGCTTGAGATTGTTTCTCCTCAAGTCTTGCCATTCCACAAATTTGGTCCGATTCGCTACGCGAACCAGACTCTGATTCGAAAGCGACTTCTTCCGAAGCTCAAGACCGGGGAGAACTCGGTACTTTGGACGTTTTCTCCGTTGACGTACGGACTGGAGAACCATTTCTCAAAGGTCGTCTACCATTCAGTGGATCTATTGCACACCCTTCCAGGGGTGCCCGAAAGTACTTTGCTTACTGCTGAGGAATTCCTTCTCCGCAGGGCAGATCATGTTCTGGCGAGTAGCCAAGGTGTCGCTGAGCACCTGAGGACGGTCCGCACCGACGTGCAGCTTTGGCAGAACGTTGCCGACGTGGAGCGGTTTAAGGTCCACCAGCGGTCGGAACGTGAGCGTAGCGTGGTGTTCGCAGGCAATATTACGCCGACCAAGATTGATTTCTCCTTGCTGCGCTCTGTCGCAGAGTTGGGTGAAAAATTGAAACTTGCCGGCCCTGTCAACATCGATGGCGTGGCGGCGGACCGAGAACTAGATGGACTCTTGAAGATGCCCAATGTGGACTATCTCGGTAATCTTACGCTCGATGAGTTGGCTGAGGTCTTCGGTCAGTCGAGGGTCGGACTAATTCCCTACCACCAGAACGATTACACACGTGGGGTATTTCCATTGAAGGTGTATGAATATATGGGTGCGGGATTGAACGTTGTAAGTACCCCTCTCGCAAGCTTGGTCGCGAACCCGCCAGAAGGCGTGAACATTGGTAGCCACGACCAGTTCGCTGCGCTTGTCGAGCAGGCAATCGACACGTGGGGTCCAGAAACGGCAGACGCGCAGAGCGCGCGCGCAGCAGGACACTCTTGGTCGGGCCGGATCGAACAAGCCTGGGAGCTAATTACTGCACCTGGGGCAAAGCTTGGCTAGGCACGCCGCAGTGAATGGTATCGCGCCCGCCTCATCGCCACTGAGCAAGCTCTGGCGGCGTGCGACCAGCGAGAAGGCTCGGGGTGTCTTCCTCTACGGACTCGGTCCGGCACTCGGAATCCTGAGCGGGCCGATTCTCGCACACGCGATGGGAGCGGAAGGCCGCGGACAGTTTGCCAGTATCATGCAGCCGATTACGATGGCCGCTGCCGTTGCAAGTCTCGGTATCCCAAGTGCAGTTGCGTACTTCATCGCGAGAGGTAGGAATGCCAGAGACTGCTACAGACTAGGACTGTTCCTCGGAATCGTACCGACCGCAATTGTGATAGCAGTGATGGTCTTCTACGGCCGGATCGTAAGTGAAAACCAGAACATACCGTACTTTTTCTTGTTAGCTTGCTGGTCATCAATCATCGTTTCGGCCGTGGTTCAAATTCGACGAGGTTCCTGGCAAGGGGTCGGACAGTGGCGCCTACTCGATATAGAACGTGGAGCAGGCGCAGTACTTCGATTTTTGTTCGTAGTTGTCGTAGCTCTCGTCGGCATTACCTCCGCGACCTATTTCTCGGCCGCTGCTCTGATCTCGTTCGTGATCGCCGCTGCAATCTTGTTCATCCCTTTGCCAAAAGACAATTCCCGCAGTGGGGATTGGTCCAGTATGGGGAAGTACTCGTTGCTGGCTTCGATAGGAACAATTTCTACGATTGCAAGTTCGCGCCTCGATCAACTTCTTATGCCAGCGGCTGCAAGCGCAAGGGAACTCGGCTACTACGCAGTTGCCGTGACCGTAGCCGAGATACCGTTGGTGCTCGCAACTCTCGCCGCGCGAAATTCGTTGCAGAAATCTGCAAAGGGTGCGTCAAACATTGCGATTATGCGAGAATGTCTCTTTTTCTTTGCGGTATGCGTATTGGCTGTGCTCGCAATCCTCGTGACAGCGCCCATCGTGACGCCAATTGTGTTCGGTTCGGATTTCGGTCCTAGTGTACTTCCGATGCAGATCCTCGCTATATCGAGCTTGCTAACCTGGGTCTCTGTGGTCGCATCCTCGGTACTATCGGGTCGAGGCTATCCGGGGATAGGTAGTGTCATATCCATCGCCTCGCTCGGGACGACAGTAGTGGCCTTCGTAGTGTTCTGGAGCGCGGTTTCCAGCATGACCGCCTCTGTAATCGCACTTGGGAGTTCGGCGGTTGGCGCAATTGTAGGAGTACTGCTTCTGGCTAAATTGCCCCGACCTCGCAGGACTGTGGAAATGCAGCACGTCAAGGAGGGGCTCGCATGATTGTCGGGAGCGCTGTTGCTCGTCACTCGGATGGGTGTGCCAACTACTTGATGTATGCGTTTGATGAAAGTTCTTCAAACAATCGGATCGCCCCGACAGCACGCAATGGAGCCGCCACATGAGCGCACAACTCGCCCTTGGAGCGTTGACACTTTTTGTCCTGGTGCGACTGGTCTCATGCTACAGAGCTGGTGTGGTCTCCAATGCCTTAGTTTCCAGCCTTGCCGCTGTCATGTATCTATTCTGTTTATGGGTGCCGGCGGTGCTGCAATCTCAGGGAAAAATTGATAGCAAGATTCTAACCGCTGGGGTCACTTCGCTGCCTAGTGCTGCGGAGGTCGATTCTCTAGCATGGTTGTGGTTCATCGAGCTCATCGTTGTGCTGGCGATGGAGATCTTGGCCGTCTACGTATTTTCCCGTCGACATGCGAAAGAAAGCAAGCATTCCATCGGCGACTGGAAATCGATTTCGATCTTCTTGGTTTGTGTCGGTGCTATCGCTACAGTTGTCTTTCCCGCCGAGCTCGAGAACCGTGCCGCAGAGGGTCAGGGATTATTGGTTCTTCTTCGGACATGCTTGGTATGCGGTCTCGCAATCATCGCGTTTTACGGCGGATTTAATAGTCGTAAGATGTGGATCTTACTTGGTCTTGGGACAGCGTTCCTCGTCGTTGAGAATGTACGCAGCCCGTTATTCGTAATTCTCATCGCACTGGCGTCGGGTTTGGTTGTTCGAAATCGCATATACAGTAGAAAGGTACTCGCTAGCGTTCTGATCGTAGGGGTCCTTGCTATTGGGTCGGCCGCATTTATGTCGCAGATGCGCGCAAATGTTGTGAGAGGCCATGGCCTGACGGCGTCGGAGATTTTCGCAGATATGGCCGACGACCCGGTACGCGCAGTGTATGCGGCGGGTGTCGACACGCTGGACGGCTATAGGTTCGTCGACAAAATCGCCCATCGTGAACCCGCGCGACCTTTTGATTTGCTTTCCCCGGTTACTACGTTCATCCCCAGGGCTATTTGGGAAGACAAGCCGGCGTCGATATCCGTCGAAGTAAGCTCGAAGTATCTAGGTTACCGCTCGAGTGGGCAGTTCCTATCAATGATGGGATACCTGCGTCTCGCTACAGGTGGTTACGTGTCGGCATTGCTATTGTTCGCAGTGTTCTTTTTCGTCACATCGGCCTTGGTTCAGACGTTCCGTCGTCAACTCTGGTTGGCTATTGTCATGGTGGTTGTTTTTCGAATGTTGCTCGGCGGATCGGCGTTCGATATCTACTACGGCTTGGTTCTGACTGTCATTATCGGTGGGGCTGCAATTTTGCTGGACGTATTTCGGTCGCTTACGCGGCGAGAGCCTAATAGACTCGGACCGGTCGCTGCAACGAACAATAAGAGCATTTCGCGTCTTTAGGCTAGGTATATCATTTTCTCTCCGTTGGAAACGGATGTTTACATTGATGGGAACGAGTTTATGTTGAAGGTCGCGGTCGTGGCTAGTTCGGAGACCCCCGGAGGGGCCGAGCAGTATTTATACAGGCTCTACGCCGAATTGAAGTCCAGTTGGAGCGTCGAAGCACGGTTGATCGGTTCCCTTCCAGATTGGACGCCCGATCTAGGTGAGTGTGTTGAAGCGGGCGTGACACCAAAACTGACCCGACGGTCGCCTTTGGTCAAGCAGGGGATCGATGCGGCTCTTTCCGTGAGGGAGACGCTTCGAGCGATCGATGAGTTTGGTCCCGATCTCGTTCATGTCCAGTATTTCAAGGAAAAGCTGACCCTTCCCCGTGCGCTATCTAGACGAGGGATTCCGGTGATGTGGACGGAACACGGTCCTATTCCTGACAACCTTCCTGTTGTGGGACGAAAGATTTACGCATGGCAAGCGCAGAAATGCTCGGTTGTGGCTATCAGTCAGGGTGTTGAGGCGTCGCTGCGGGAGTCGGGTATATCTTCTGTGCTGATAAATAATCCGTTTGTTGGAGGAGCGGATTTCAACCGGGCCGAAGACGCCGGGAGTGGCTATGTTCTCTTTGCGGGTCGTCTGCACGAGTATAAGCGTGTCGATTTGCTGCTCGCTGCGGCAGCCAGACTTAAGCACATCGAATTCGTAATCGCTGGAGACGGGCCGGATCGAACTCGCTTGGAAGGTCTCGCTCCGGCGAATGTGAGATTCTTGGGCAATGTAGCTGCCATGTCCTCTGTCTACGCAGGTGCGGGACTCGTTGTCATTCCGTCAGGAAGAAAAGCACGTGAGGGCTCCCCTATGGTGATGCTCGAGGCCCGATCTGGCGGTGTTGATGTGTTGATGGCTCGCGACTGTCATGCGGCGGACGAGGCTGCGTCGCTGGGTTGCTACCTTTTTGATCCCGACGCGGATGCGCTCGCCGAGGGGATTGCGCAGGCACTGTCGAGTGCTCCCAGGGAGCTGCCGTCGGACGCGCTTAGTGCCAGGTCGTTGTCTGCGTGGGCTGAGCAACATCGAAAGGTTATGGAGTCGGCAGTGGGCGTCATTGGGTCCTGACTCCAGCCGAGGATAGGTTGGCCGCACGGACGCCGCGCCCATTCACTGGCTGGACGGTCTCGCGCACCCAATCCAGAAATGGTTGCGGTTACTCCAGTCATAGGCGGCCCATGGCTGGCTTGGTGCGTGTTGGGTTTCGTGCTGTACGAGGAACCCCGGCGTGAGACTCCATCAAGGAAATCTCGGTCCGGGGTAACCTGCGCGTCCCGCGCCCATATCGACAAGGATATTTCGAGGTCGTGCCAGATCTAGATCCTGTCCTCGATCCGAGTCGGAGCGATATTCCTCGACCGTCCGGCGTACGCGGATCTCCTGCGATTCAATTATCGGTACCTGCGGCTCCCATGGGTCCTAAGCACAATACAGTTCAGTTAGGCGTGAGGATGCTGCATTCCGCGGGGTGGGTGGGTTGCGGATGATGTTGGTGGTGTGACCGTTTCGCCGGCCACTTGAGGATCTTGCGTTTGACCACGCGAGGGTTGGACCGTGGCCGGCGCGGCGGGTTGACGCGGCGGAGGAGTGCGTCGAGGGCGCGCCGCCACAATCGCGTGACGGCGTTACGGTCGTGAGGGGGGAAAAGCGGCTCTTCCGAGTTAGCAGGGGCGTAACTGCCTGGCACTGGATGATGCCCGCCGTGATTGGCGGGTGCAGGCCCACCGTACCCGCCGGCGCTGGTTCTCCGGAGTCCTGAACCCGAACGCGATCCGGCCGACGTGTTTGACGATCCTGTTGTAGCCCTCGCTACGCGCGTTGGACAGGCCGGTGGTGATAGCGAGGATCATCGGTTCCTGCCACGCCGAGATCGTCGCCGCCAACTTCCCGATCTCCGGAACCCGGCACGCCGCGCAGAACGTGTAGAACCGGTGCAGCGCAGCTCGGATTTCGTATCGGAGACCACCACGGTCGGTGCAGGACAATACATCTCGCAGCAGCTCTTTCGCGATCCATGCCGCGGCGATGTCGCCGTGGGGGTCGGCGGAGGTCAGCTTCTCGAACAACGTCGCTCGCTGCTCGTCGGTGAGCCGCTCCGCGGCCCGCAACAGCCGGCGCCGATTGATCCACTCGACGTCGCTCTTGCGGCCCCGTCGTCCTCGCTCGGCTTGGGTGACGCGGCGACGGACCGTGTCGACCATCTCGTTGGCCTTTTTGACCAGGTGGAATCGGTCCACGACCAGCAGCGCCTGCGGCAGTGCTTCGCGGACCGCCTTCGCGTACACCGAGGACATATCGATCGCAACGTGGGTGATCTGCGCCTTCCAGTCGGGGTCGCGCTCGGCGAACCAGTCGGTCACCACCGCGGAGGTGCGCCCATTGACCTGCGCCAACAGGCCCTGAACGCCCGTGAGGTCGACCAGGCCGGTGTCCCACCGGTCCACCCACGACCGTCGTCCGGTGTCGGTGCAGGTCTCCCATTTCGCCTTCCCGCGCCGGGTTTCGTCGATACCCAGGACGCGCACCGGCTCGGGTTCGGGGTCGAGCACCTCGTCTGCGGTCGCCACCACGGCCTTGTGGCAGGTGTTCCACGTGCAGCCGTACGCCGCGGCGACCGCCTTCACCGAGCGGTCGTCGTCGAGGACCGCCAATGCCATCTCCGTCCTCGCCCGCGTCGTCATCCGGGCCCGAGGCGGGATCTGCGGTACCGACTCCGTGAATGACCTGCGGTCACAGGAATTATTACTGCACAACCATTTCCGTTTCGTCCATTCGACCGAGGGGCGGTCTCGGCCGATCTTGATGTCGCGCGGGCGGGTGGTTACCCAGCCCTTCGAGTGGGTCGAGGTCGTCGTGCACACCGGGCACACACCCACCCACTGTGGGGCGGTGACCACCCGGACCGTGCGGGTGCCGTCGGGGTGGATCTGCACGGCCTCGACGATGACGCCGTCGAGGCCGAACAGCACTGAACTACTCTGGGACATGCTCGCGCCTTTGTTGTTGCTGGATGCGTAGAGAACACCCAGTTCACAAGGGCGCGAGCCCTCGATCAATCACCGACACGATTCCGATCGGTCACACCAGACCCCCGCCAAGTCGGAAGAGCCGGAAAAGCGCTGTGCGACAGCGATCGGCGGGTGACCCGCAAGGCAGCGACGAAGGACATCCGGTCCGGGTCGTGGCCCCCGGCGCGGGCGGCATCGACCATCAGGGTGCGGATCGCGTAGTGGCAACACAGATGCCCCCAGATCTCTTGCAGTACCAACTCGGGAGACTGCGAACGCAGCACCGCCCGCGGGCCCCGCTGATGGGTTTTCAGTTCGTCGAAGGTGTTCTCGACCTCCCACCGCTGCGCATAGGCGAAGGCGAGATCGGTCGCGGTGGCCTGCTCCGGATCGAGGATCGTCGTGAGCAGCCGGTACTGCTCGGGGTTCTCGCGGCCGTCGTCGAGCGCGTATTCGATCACCCGTACCGTCAGTGGCTGCTTCGCGCTCCGGCCCGGCCCCGACGCGGTGATCTCGGCGAGCCACGACCCGTCCGCCAGGGTCTGCACATGCGTGGGCCGCAGATTCGTCTTGACCCGCCGCAGCAGGTCCGCGCCCGTCGCGGCGGCCCGGGCCCACAGGTCGAACCCGTAGAAGTACCGGTCGGCGAGCAGCACCACGCCCGGTTGCAGCCGGTCGATCACCTCGCGGGCCATCGCGACCTCCGAGGTGGTGCAGGGCCCGACCTCTGCGTCGAACATCGCGTGGGTGCCGCATTCGGCGACCGCCACGACACGGGCCTGCGGATAGGCGGACTTCTCGCCCCGGCCCGAACCCGGCCGACCGAAGTACTCCGCGTTGACCGGCGTGTCGGGCAGATCCAGGCAGGTACCGTCGATCGCCACGAGCCGACGCCCTGCCAGCCAGGACCCGGGGGTCTCGCGGTCCGCGAGCGGGCGAGCAACCCGGGTGAACAGATCCCGCACCGGCTCGTGACCGAGCCGTGAACGAGCTTGGAAAATCCCTGATTTCGACGGCGGAGTCCATGACTGCGACCACCCGGAAGTCCACGACAATCCATCGGTCAGTGCCGCGAACACATCCTCGTAGGACTCCTGCGCATACAGGGCCATCCCGATCGAGAAGTACGCCATCACCCGTGCCGGCAATGCCCGACTCCGCTGCTCGGTACGCCCCGCCGCCGCGATCACCTCGTCGACCACCTCGGCAGGAAACACCCTGGTCAACAACCCTACCGACACCAGATCCGACAACCGATGATCCGACTCCGGCTTCACCCATCCACTACGCGGCACGCCGACATCATACCGCAGACCCCTTTAACTGAACGGTGTTGGTCCTAAGCAGATTCGGTCCGAAAGTCCTGAGCGAGTTGGTAACTCGGTCGACAGTCCTCATTCGGCGCAGCAACGCGTTAGCGCGTTTTGTCGTCTGACCTTTCGGATGGAATGGGCACAGTAGAAGGGCCAGCGACAGAGCCGGGAGAGACCTACCTTGCGGTCTCACAACGGAACTTGACCGACCCTTCTGGCCACGCTCGATTTCGCTTCGCAGCGGAACCGGCACTTGCGACTGCATAGGTCTATAACCCATGCACCGGCTCAGCCTCCGCAGGTAGGCGTCCGTTACGGAGCCTTCGAGCCATTAGAGCACGTCTCATTTGGTGAGTTTCTTGAAGCAGGTCAGCGCAGCGGCGAGTTGGAGAAAGGAAGCAAAGTTCTCACCGTGACGTTCGTAGCGCATCGTCAGCCGGCGATAGCCGCTCAGCCAAGCCAGGGTGCGTTCGATCTTCCACCGGTAACGGCCGAGGCGTTCGCTGCTGTCGACGCCGCGGCGGGCGATCCGCGGAACGATGCCCCGGGCCCGCAGCCACCGGCGGTGCACGGGATAGTCGTAACCCTTGTCCGCCCGCAACCGGCCGGGTCGGCGGCGCCGCGGACCGCGAGGTGAGCGCACCGCCGGAATCGCAGCGACCATGGGTTGCAGCATGACACTGTCGTGGGTGTTCGCCGAGGTCACCGCCGTGACGAGGGGAATGCCGTCGGCATCGGAGAGGATGTGGATCTTCGAGCCGTTCTTGCCTCGATCGACCGGGCTGGGACCGGTCAGAGAGCCCCCCTTTTCGCCCGCACGTGCGCTGCGTCCAGGATCGCGGCGGACCAGTCCAGGTCCCCACCGGCACCGAGCCGATCGAGGACCCGGCGGTGCAGCTCGTCGAACACCCCGGCCCGAACCCAGGTGGTGAAGCGGCGGTGTGCGGTCGGAACGCTGACCCCGAACGACGATGGCAGGTGCCGCCAGGCACAGCCGCTGGTGAGCACGTAGACGATCGCGGTGAACACCGCCCGATCATCGATCGCCGCCCGGCCGCCGCCTTGGGGCCGCGCCCGGAATCCGGGCAGCAACGGTTCGACGATCTCCCACAACGCATCCGGTACCAGCCGGGAAGACAACGCATCGACCACGGCAGTGCATTATGCCGCACAAACGATCTAGGCCATAAGAGACATGCTCTTAGTGGCACTCGGGCACGGCGACAATGACGTCAGGCGTATCCACCAGTGGCTGGATGGGAACAAGGGCACTCCCGCGAGCGATGGGTTCGTCCAGCTCAAATTTGACTTCTACTGTTTGCCCTCGCGGAATGGGGACCTGCACGTTGAACATGGGGTGACCTCGTTCAGTTCCCTTGTATGTGAATACAGGCTTCCCATCGACGGTGACCTTTCTCAGGTCAGACCCGTTCGTCGAAAGCAATGCGAGATCCGTGAGATTGGTGCCGAACGGTGCTCCGATGGGGTTGTCGAACATACCTGCTACGTAAGTCGTGTAATCGCCCTCGGGTAAGGCGTTTGTGAGACGTACCGTAACTTGAGATGCGCGACGGTCGCCATTGCATTCCTCGGCGCGGTATTCGATTTGACGCTGTAGGTAGTAATCGAGCTTATTGCCACCAAGGTTATTGATGACTACGCCTGCGTACGGAGCGTCGGTTTCTGGAACCGCGTGGGCCAACGGCGTGGTTTCTAGGACGGTCTGTTCGTCCTGGTTGGCACTCCACACAGCGATGCGACGCTCGCTGGCGGCTCGCCCAAGTCCCTCCAGAAGTGCGCGAGGGTTCGAGATGCTTCCAGTCATGCGGTCGACCACCCGCGCAGCAATTGTTTCGAGGTAGCGCTTCCGCGCATCGTTGTCGTCTGCAAAGCGTTTGTAGGCTGTGGCTTCCGTAAGCTCAACAACGTTGTCAGCAGTAATCTTCTCCCCGTCCGGCATGGTGATAGGGCCGACAGCTTCAAGGATGTAACTCAGCGCTACGGGGTCTGTGGCGATCGCGCCATCGACTTCCTCGCCAGTTTCCTGTCGCCACATCGATTGCCAGATCTGGGCCGCGTAAGGGAAGTGCGAGCTGACGTTGCTATTTACCGCTCGGGTCGTTGGTGAGCTCGCGCCGTAGGCCTGGTTGAAATCGCGACCCAGGTCAATCGGTTCATATGGCAGTTGGAAGTCGCGCCGGGACAGGTCGTCCACTGCTACCGCTCCATCGGCGGCCCGCACGACACCGAAGCCGCCGAGCAAGCCGCCAGTGCCGCGTGCTTCGGCGTTGGTTTGAAAACCGATGAAATAACTGCGTGGACCGTCCGCGCCGAGCATTGCCGGCGCGATCTGCGCCGCGAGCGAGGTGTTGTTCAGTAGTCCGGACAACTCGGACACCTGCTCCTGCAGGTCGACCCGCGCGTCGTCGATCAGCCCGAGCCATGTGCTGTCGACGTTCTGGGCCTGCTCGTCGAGGTCGGTGATCGCCGCAGAGGTCGTCTCGAGGACGGGCGCAGCATCGCGGAGGGCCGCAAGATTGATTCGTGCGCCATCCAAGATCAGCTGATCCGGGGACACGGCGCTGCCTGCGTCGACCGCGGGGAGGAGAACCTGCTCTGTGAGACCACTCACAATGGTGGTCATCTGGCGAGTGGAATCGAACGGGCTCCCCAAGAATGGAACGGCGCCGGCAATACGCCACGGCACCGAGTCGACCGAACTCTGGGCGTCCTGGGCGTAGCGGTCCGCGTCGCCCGCTGCGATGCGTGCCTTGTCGTTATCGCCCGCGAGCAGTGCGTCTTTCGCCTGCGTCGCGAAGCCCTGCGCCTTCTCCAGGTTCGACTTCGCCTGCAGGCCTTCGTAACCCAGCCAGCCGATGAATCCGATGACAACGAGTGCGCCTACGCCGCAGCCGATCTGCACGCGCCGGCGCTTCCTGCGCTGAGCTCCGATCTCCTCGTCGGACAGGCGCCTGCGCACCCTGCGTCGGCCCGGTTCAGGCGAAACTGACTCACCGGTAACATCGTTCACGCCGCTTGTGCCCCCTTCGTGGTTTCCGCTCGAGACGATAACCCGATTTCGATCTGGCCGACCGTTCAAGTGGTGGGTAACAGTGACTGTAAGTAAACTTCTGCACGGTGATCGTGACAGTGGAGTTGGGAGGCTCCGTCCACGATCGCATGACAGGGGAGGGTTCTGCACTTCCCGTGTCCTGAATTGTGTCGGGAGGACGAGGGGAGCGTGGTGCACCTACTTCCGCTGTCCCTGAGTCAGCGGGGTCTCTGGTATGCGCAGTTGCTGCATCCAGACGTACCTTTCACCACCGCGCAGTACGTAGAGCTCATCGGTGAACTTGACATCGAGCTCTTGCGTGCTGCGTGTGTGCAGGCTGCGCGCGATGTCGAGTCGGGTTTCTTGTTCTTCACCGACGTCGATGGCGTGCCGCACCAATATGTTGACGTCGCGTTCGACGACGATGTTCCGTACATCGACTTCCGTTCCGAGACAGACCCAGAGCAAGCGGCATCCGAGTGGATGACCGAGCGCTACACGAGCCCGTTGGATCTGCTGCACGACCGGTCGATCTTCACGACGGTGCTGCAGATCAGTGACGACCGCTACTTCCTGTCGAGCTACGTCCACCACATCGCGCTCGACGGGCAGGGCGCGGTCAACATGCTCAACCGCGCCGCCGAACTGTATTCGGCGTGGGTCTCCGGCTCCGAGGCGCCGCCGCTCAAGGCGATGCCGATTGCCGACATTCTCGATGTCGAGGCCGCCTATGTGGGCTCGAAGCGTCAGGACACCGACCGTCAGCACTGGCTCGAGCGCCTCGCCGACCTGCCCGAATCCGTGTCGTTCGTCGATCACGAAGCACCTCTCGGGGTGCCGGCACGCCGGGCGAACTCCGAACTCGACGCCGACACCGCGGCCGCCGTCTCGGCGCTCGCCCACGACGCGAACTCCACCGATGTGCCGATCGTCCTCGCGGCGTTCGGCGCGTTCCTCGCCCGGACGACGGGTGTGGTCGACGTCGTGCTCAGCTTGCCCGTCTCGGCGCGCACCACCGCCGCGCTGCGTCGGTCCGCAGGTGTTCTTGCCAACGTCGTGCCGTTGCGTCTGTGCGTGGATCCGGCAACCACACCCGTCGAGCTCATCCGCGACGTGCAGGTGGAACTGAGCAGCACCCTGCGCCACCAGCGGTATCGGTACGAAGACATGCTCGCGGATCTGCGCAGCCTCGGCCGCTCCCGCGACGAGGCGGCGAGCCCGTTCGGGCCCACCGTCAACCTGATGATGTTCCATCCCGAAATCGCGTTCGGCGACGTGACGGGGGAGTACCACCACCAGTCCAGCGGCCCGATCGACGATCTCGCCGTGAATGTCTACCCGGGCGTCGCCGGGCGCACGATGCGCGTCGACTTCGAGGCCAACCCCAATCTCTACAGCGACGAGCACCTCTCGTCGCTGCACAGCCGTTTCCGCGGATTCCTGAAGGAGTTCGTGCAGAACGCGGGTGTCGCGGTGGGCGATCTCGCCCTCGCCGACCCGGCCGAGCTCGACGATCTGGCTCCCGCCCGCGGACGCACCGCGCCCGAGCCGGAACTGCTGCCCGACGTCCTCACCCGCCACGCCGCGAGCGACACCGCCGCCGTCGTGGACGGAACCGACAGCATCACCTACCGCGAACTCGACGCTCGCTCCGATGCGCTCGCTCATGCGCTGGTCGCGGCGGGTGCCGGCCCCGAAGAGCGCGTCGCGGTGCTGCTGGCTCGCTCGATCGATTCGGTGGTCGCGCTGTGGGCCATCGCCAAGACCGGTGCCGCTTACACCCCGCTCGACCCCGAACTTCCCGCCCGCCGCCTCGACCAGGTGCTGCGCGACGTGCGGATCGCCGTCGCTCACGACCACCCGGCGCTGCCCGAGCACGTCACCCGCATCGCGCCGCCCGCCGACGGTTCCGGCGAGACGTTCACTGCCGAGCATCGCCTGCGGCCGCTGCACGTCGACAACACGGCGTGGGCCATCCACACGTCCGGTTCCACCGGCACCCCGAAGGCCGTCGCGGTGGGCCACCGCGGTGTGTCGGCGCTCGTGTCCACGCTGCGCGATCGCTACCGCGCCGACGAGACATCGCGCGTGCTGCACCTCGCGTCGCCGTCCTTCGACGCGTCGCTGCAGGAATTGCTCCTCGCCTTCGACGTCGGCGCGACTCTGGTGATCTGCCCGCCCGACGTCGTCGGCGGACCGGCGCTGGCAACCCTGCTGCGCAGCGAATCAGTCACCCACGCGATCACCGCACCGGCGATCCTCGCCGTCACTCCCGACGACGGCCTGCCCGACCTGCAGGTTCTCGACGCCGGTGGCGAAGCGCTGCCGCAGGCCGTGGCCGATCGCTGGTCCACCGGCCGCACGATGCTCAACGCCTACGGGCCCACCGAGACCACGATCCTCGCGACGCTCAGCGATCCGCTGCAGCCCGGCGCGGGCGTTCCGATCGGCCGACCGATCGACGGCATGACCGCCGCCGTCCTCGACGCCCGCCTGCATCCCGTGCCCGCCGGCGTGATCGGCGAGCTGTATCTCGGGGGACCGGGCGTCGCGCGCGGCTACCTCGGCGCACCGGCCCTCACCGCCGAACGCTTCGTCGCCTCGCCGTTCGGTGGGCGCATGTACCGCACGGGCGACCGTGCCCGCTGGACCACCGACGGGCACCTCGAATTCCTCGGCCGCGCCGACCAGCAGGTGAAGATCCGCGGCTACCGCATCGAACTCGGTGAGATCGAAGCCGCGCTCGTCTCCTTCGACGAGGTGCAGGCCGCGACCGTCACCGTCCACGGCGAGCACATCGCCGCCTACGTCGTGGGCGACGTCGACCCAGCCGACCTCACCGTCCGCCTCGCCGACGAACTACCCACCTATCTGCGTCCGTCGTCGATCACCGTGCTCGAGGCGCTGCCCCTCACGCCGGGCGGCAAGGTCGACCGGCGCGCGCTGCCCGCACCCGAGCGTGCCGTGGCCGTCGGATCTCGGCCGCCCAACGGCCCGACCGAGAAGATCGTCGCCGAGCTGATCGCCGAGCTCACCGGCATCGACGACATCGGAGCCGACGACGACTTCTTCGCGCTCGGTGGCCACTCGCTCGGTGCCGCCCAGCTCGCTGCCCGTCTCGGTGCCGCGTTGGGCCGCGACGTGCAGTTGCGCGACGTCTTCGCCCACCCGACCGTCGCCCGACTGGCGGCAGCCGCGGCGAAGCGACCCGAATCGGAATCGCGACCCGTCGCCACCTCCGACACCGGACCGTCACCGCTCGCCCCCGCGCAGCGCCGACTGTTCCTGCTCGCCCGCGCGCACGGCGACCCGGCTGCCTACCACCTGCCGTTCGCGTTGCACCTCGACGGCGCCCTCGACCTGCCGGCGCTGCAAGCCGCGGTGGTGGACGTCCTCGACCGGCACGAAACCCTCCGCACACTGTTTCGCCTCGAGCTCGACGGCCCCGTGCAGGACGTATTGCCGCTCGATCGCGCCGTCGCCGGTCTCGCTCTCGAACCCGAAACTGCCGAGGGCGACGTCGAAGCGCTCATCACCGAGTGGGCGGCCGAACCGTTCGACCTCACCGCGCAGATCCCGTTCCGCATCCGCCTGCTGCGACTCGACGACGACAAGCATGTGCTCGCCGTCGTCGCCCACCACATCGCGCTCGACGGTGCGTCGTTCGTTCCGCTCACCGCCGACGTCGCCGTCGCCTACCTCGCCCGCACGGCCGGGGAAGCGCCTGCGTGGGCGCCGCTGCCGCTGCACTACCGGCACTACGCGCAGTGGCATCTCGACCGTCTCGGCGATCCGGCGGCGCCCGACACCCGCGCCGGTCGCGAGATCGACTACTGGACACGCACACTCGACGGTCTCGCCGACGCGGCGCCGCTGCCCACCGACCGTCCCCGCAACGGCGGCTTCGGTCCCGCTGCGGCCGTGGATTTCACGGTGCCGGCCGAGCAGGTCGCGGCGCTGCGGTCCGTCGCCGCCGCGCACGACGCCACCACCTTCATGGCCGTGCACGCCGCCGTCGCCGTGTGGCTGGCCGCCTGGACGTCCGGGCACGACATCGCCATCGGCACCGGAACGGCCGGTCGCGACCATCCCGACCTCGACGCGCTCGTCGGCATGTTCGTCGGCACCGTCACGCTGCGGACCAATGTCGACCCGGCGCAGCCGTTCACGGCACTGCTCGCGCAGGCACGCGACACCGACCTCGACGCCTTCGCGCACGCCACCGTGCCGTTCGACTACGTCGTCGACGCTCTGGGCTTCTCGCCCTTCCACGTGATGCTCGCCTACGACAACGTGGACGTGCCCGACCTCGAACTGCCCGGCCTCACGGTGCGGCCGCAGGAGATCGCCTCGGCGCAGGCGCGATTCGACGTCGAGATCTCGCTGCGTGAACTGCGCGACGGATCGCTCACCGGCCGCCTCGTCTACGACACGAAACTGTTCGACGACGACACCATCGCGCGCTGGGTGACCCGCCTGAGCGGAGTGCTCGAGCAGGTCGCGCAGCATCCGTCGTTGCCCGTCGGCGACCTCGACCTCGGCACCCTCTCCGTCGAACCGGCCGAACCCGGCCCGGAAGCGACTTTCGCCGAGATCATCGACCGGTCGCCGGCCTGCGTGACCGAGCCCGGTGGACAGGCCGTCGAGATCCGCACGGCGGCACGACCGCTCGCATGGACGCTGATCGAGCGGGGCATCGGCACGGAAGACCGTGTGGCCGTCGTGCTCTCGCGGTCGACGCGTTCGGTGCTCGCCGCCGCGGCCGTCGCCCTGAGCGGCGCGGCCTTCGTGCCCGTCGACCCCAACCAGCCCGCCGCGCGCATCGCCCAGCTGCTCGGCGCATCCGGCGCGCGGTACGCGATCGTCGACGGCGACGTCGCGCTGCCCGACGGGGTCGAGCCGATCGCCTTCACCGTCGAGGGCGACACCCGCCCGATCGCCGACGCCGATCGCGTGCGGCCGCTGCACGTCGACAACACGGCCTACGTCGTCTACACC
Organism: Rhodococcus rhodochrous; assembly: GCF_900187265.1. Taxonomy (NCBI): domain Bacteria; kingdom Bacillati; phylum Actinomycetota; class Actinomycetes; order Mycobacteriales; family Nocardiaceae; genus Rhodococcus; species Rhodococcus rhodochrous. The sequence goes on along the minus strand of NZ_LT906450.1, from coordinate 4,400,723 downwards.
TCGGGCTCCACCGGCCGGCCCAAGGGCGTGGTGGTCTCGCATCGTGGACTCGGCCCGCTCGCACAGTCGTTCGTCGAGCGCTTCGACCTGCCCACCATCTCGGACACCGCAACCGAAGCACGGGTGCTGCACTTCGCAACCCCTGCCTTCGACGGCGCGGTGCTCGAATACGTCCTGGCACTCACCTCCGGCGGCACACTGGTGGTCGCGCCCGCCGACCTGTTCGGTGGCGACGAACTCGTGGAACTGCTTCGCTCCGAAGGCATCACCCACTGGTTCTCGACGCCGTCGGTGCCCACCCAGCTCGACCCCACCGGACTCGACGCCCTGCGCACCATCGCGATCGGCGGCGAGTCATGGCCGGTCGAGACCGCCGAACGCTGGGCGCCCGGCCGCACCCTGCTCAACGTCTACGGCCCCACCGAGACGACGGTGCTCGCCACGTCGAGCGACCCCTTCGCACCCGGCGACCGGCTCACCATCGGCACCGGCCTCGTCGGCGTCACCGCGGTGGTGCTCAGCGAACGCCTGCGGCCCGTGCCCGAAGGTGTGACCGGCGAGTTGTATCTCGGGGGACAGGGCGTCGCCCGCGGCTACCTCGACGCTCCCGCGCTCACCGCCGACCGGTTCGTCGCGAACCCGTTCGGCATCGGGCGTCTCTACCGCACAGGCGATCTCGTCCGCTGGACGGGACACGACGACGACCGCGCTCTCGAGTTCGTCGGCCGCAGCGACCACCAGGTCAAGATCCGCGGCTTCCGCATCGAACTCGGCGAGATCGACGCGACCCTGCAGACCCACCCGGGCATCGGCACCGCCGTGACCGTGGTGCGCGGCGACACCCTCGCCACCTACGTGCACAGCCGCAACGGCCGCCTCGACCCGCACGAGATCCGCGAATGGGCCGCCGAGCGTCTGCCCCGGCACATGGTGCCCGCGACCGTCACCGTGCTCGACGCGTTCCCGCTCACCAGCACCGGCAAGATCGACCGCGCCGCGCTGCCCGAGCCTGAGGTCACCGCGACCCGCACCGACGGATATCGCAGCGCCACCGAAGAACTCGTCGCCGGTGTGGTCGCCGATCTGCTCGACCTGCCGAACGTCGCCGGATCCGACGACTTCTTCGCCGTCGGCGGCAACTCGCTGCTCGCGACCCAGCTCGCCGCGCGCCTGCGGGGAGTCGCGGGGCGCCGGGTGGGTGTGCGCGACATCTTCGAGCACCCCACCGTCACCGAACTCGCCAACCTGCTCGCCGAGGAACCCACCGGCGAGCACCTGCCGCTCGTACACATCGACGACGACAGCGACGCGCCGCTCGCACCCGCGCAGCAGCGCATGTGGCTGCTCAACCGGTTCGACGTGGCCGACGGCATCGACGGCGGCGACCACATCGCCTTCGCGCTCGACCTCGACGCCGACACCGACCTCGACGCCGTGCGTGCGGCCGCCGCCACCGTGCTGTCTCGCCACGACTCGCTGCGCACGGTCTTCCCCGACAGCCCGTCCGGCCCGCGTCAGCACGTGCTGCCGTCGGTGACGCTCGACCTCGAGCCCGTCGACGCCGGCGCCGACCTCGATGCGGAGCTGGCCGAATTCGCCCGCGCGCGTTTCGATCTCACCGTCGACCCGCCGATCCGCACCCGGCTGTACCGGACGGACTCCGGCTACGTGCTCACCGTGGTGATCGACCACATCGCCGCCGACGGTCTGTCACTACTGCCGCTCGGACGCGACGCCGTCGCTGCCTACCGCGCCCACCGCGACGGGGAGACGGTGGACCTGCCGGCACCGGCGGTCACCTACCGCGACTACGCGCGCTGGCACCGGGCCGTGCTCGGCGACGAGAACGACCCCGACAGCCTCGCGGCACGGCAGCTCGCCTTCTGGCAGAAGACCCTCGACGACGCGTCGCCGCTGCTCGCGCTGCCCACCGACCGTCCCCGCACCGCGGCGACCACCGGTACCGCAGGTCGCGCGAGCTTCACGATCCCCGCCGAACTGCACGCCGCAGTCGACAAGCTCGCTCGCGCCCACGACGTCACGCCGTTCATGGTGATGCACGCGGCCTTCGCGACGCTGCTGTCGGCACTGGCCGCCACCGACGACGTCACCATCGGCACACCGGTCTCCGGACGCAGCGACGCCGCGGTCGACGACGTGGTGGGCATGTTCGTCGGCACCGTGCCACTGCGTTTGCGGGTGCATCCGCGCCGAACCTTCGTCGACCTGCTCGCCGATACTCGTCGCGCCGATCTCGACGCCTTCGCCCACGCCGACGTGCCGTTCGATCGCATCGTCGACGCGGTGGGTGCCGGCACCGACGCGCACCACCCGTTGTTCCAGGTCATCCTGGCGTACGAGTCGTTCTCGCTCGACGAGTTCACGCTGCCCGGCAGCTCCACGACCATCCGCGAAATCCCGGTGGGCACGGCCCGCGTCGACCTCGAACTGACCGTCCGCGAACGCCGTTCCGAGACCGGTGTGCCCGCCGGTTTGGAAACGATCCTTACGTACGCGGACGAACTTTTGGATTCGCACACGATTGTGCAGTGGCAGTCGTGGTTCGTGCGTATCCTCGATGCCGTTACCGCCGACCCGGCTGTGTCGGTCGGCGGTATCGAGTTGGGCGACGCCGACCTCACCCCCGTCGGCGTCGCGCAACAACTTTCGGCAGAGTCGCTGCCCGAGCTGGTCGCGCAGCGCGTGGCCGACGATCCTGCGGCGGTCGCCGTGGTGGGGGACGGGTACTCCCTCAGCTACGGCGCGCTGTGGTCGCGCTCGGGCGCGCTCGCGAAACTCCTCCGCGAACGCGGCGTCACCGCCGAGGACGTCGTCGCCGTCGCACTGCCGCGGACCCCCGACCTCGTCGTCGCGATCCTCGCCGTCTCCCGCGCCGGCGGCATCTACCTGCCCGTCGACGTCACGCATCCCGCGACGCGCCTGCAGGCCCTGTTCGACGACGCGCAGCCCTCGCTGGTCGTCACCGACAGCGACTTCACCGACGTCCGCGTGCCGACGCTGCGACTCGACGACCCGGAGGTGGCCGGCCGCCTCGACGACGGCGCGCTGTTCGACTTCCCGCTCGTCGCGGATCTCGGCGCCTACATCGTCTACACGTCCGGCTCCACCGGAACCCCCAAGGGCGTGCAGGTGACGCACCGCAACGTGCTGTCGCTGCTCGCCGCGACCGTCGACGAATTCGGACTGCGCGCCGACGACGTGTGGACGCTGTTCCACTCGCCGGCCTTCGACTTCTCCGTCTGGGAGATGTGGGCACCGCTGGCCACCGGCGCGTCTGTCGTGGTGGTCGACCACCTCACCGTGCGCGACCCGGCCGCCTTCGTGGACGTGCTCACGAGCAATCGGGTGACGGTGCTCAACCAGACCCCCACGGCCTTCTACCAGCTCGCCGCCACCGATCACGCACCGCTCGAATACCTGCGGCTGCTGATCTTCGGCGGCGAAGCCCTCGACCCGGAGCGCGTGCGCCCGTGGGCCGAACGTCATCCGCATGTGCGGGTGGTCAACATGTTCGGCATCACCGAGACCACCGTGCACGTGACCTTCGGCGACGCCACCGCGACCGGCATCGGTGCGCCGCTGCCCGGTCTCGCCGTGGACGTGCTCGATTCGTCGCTGCGACCCGCACTGCCCGGGGTGATCGGCGAACTGTACGTGCGCGGAGACCAACTCGCGCGCGGCTACCGCGGACGTCCCGGCCAGACCGCGACCCGCTTCGTCGCCGCCCCCGGTGGCACCCGCCGCTACCGCACCGGCGACCTCGGCCGCCGCGACACCAGCGGTGCCCTGCACTATCTCGGTCGCGCCGACCAGCAGATCGAACTGCGCGGCTACCGCATCGAACCGGGCGAGGTCGAAGCCGCCCTGCTGCGCAGCGAAGGCGTACGCCAGGCCGTCGTGCTGCTGCGCGACGACCGCCTCGTCGCCTACCTCGTCGGCGGCGATGCCACCGCGGCCCTGCGCGACCTGCGCCGCAGCCTGCCCGACCACCTCGTCCCGTCGGCCGCCGTGGTCCTCGACGCGCTGCCGCTCACCGCCAACGGCAAACTCGACCGCGCCGCGCTGCCCACCCCCGACGTCACCGCCGGCGGGGGAGCGGCACCGCACGGACCGGTCGAAGAACTCGTCGCGGACGTGTGCGCCGAACTGCTCGGCATCGCCCCCGGCACCCTCGGCGCCGACGACGACTTCTTCCACCTCGGCGGCAACTCGCTGCTCGCCACGCGCCTCGCCGGTCGCCTGTCGGACGTACTCGACACCGACGTCACCGTGCGCGACGTCTTCGAGAACCGCACCGTCGCAGCGCTCGCCGCCTTCGTCGACGAGAACAGTGAGACCCGCTCGCGCCGCGCACCTCTCGTCGCCGACCCCGACGCGCCCGCCCCGCTGTCGGCGGCGCAGCAGCGCCTGTGGTTCATCAACCGCTTCGACCCGGCGTCCCCGAGCTACAACCTGCCCTTCGCGGTGCGGCTCGACGGGAACCTCGACCTCGACGCCCTCACCGCCGCCGTGACCGACGTGCTCGAACGGCACCGCACGCTGCGTACCGTCTACCCGGCCGCCGACGAGTACACCGTGCTGCCCGCCGCACGCCCCGATCTCGACCCGGTGGCCGTGCCGGAGGACGCCCTCGACGAGTTCGTCCGCGACTACGCCACCACCGGATTCGATCTCACCGTCGAACCCCCGGCCCGCATGCGCCTGTACCGGACGGCACCCGACCGGCACGTGCTGCTCGTCGTCCTGCACCACATCGCGGCCGACGGCTGGTCGCTCACGCCGCTGCTGCGCGATATCGCCGTCGCCTACGACGCCCGCCTCACCGGCGCGACCCCCGAACTCCCCGCGCTGCCCGTCCAGTACACCGACTACGCGCGGTGGCAGCGCAGCGTCGCCGACGAGCAGATCCCGTACTGGCTGGGCGAACTCGCCGAGTTGCCCGACGAGGTGACCCTGCCCGGTGACCGCCCGCGACCCGCGCAGCCCACCGGACACGGTGCCGCCCACACCGTCTCGCTCGACGCCGACCTCGTCCGCGGACTGCACACGCTGGCCCGTGAGGGTCGCGCGACGGTGTTCATGGTGCTGCACGCCGCACTCGCGGCGCTGCTCGCGCGCCACGGTGCCGGTCGTGACATCCCCATCGGCACCGCCGTCTCCGGTCGCGGCGACCCGCAGCTCGACGACGTCGTCGGCATGTTCGCCGGCACCCTCGTGCTGCGCACCGACGTCGACCCCGACGCCCCCTTCACCGACCTGCTCGCGCAGGTGCACCGCCGCGACCTCGCCGCCTACAGCAACCCCGACGCACCGTTCGAGACGCTCGTCGAGAAGCTGCAGCCCGCCCGCAGCGAAGCGCGCCATCCGCTGTTCCAGGTGGCGCTGTCGCAGGCACGACCCGTCGCGTCGACCTTCGCGTTGCCGGGGCTCAACGTCACCGCCGCACCCGTCGACACCGAGACGGTCAACGTCGACGTGCAGGTCACCGTCACCGAACAGCAGGACGGCATCGACCTCGAATTCTTCTACAGCACAGACCTGTACGACGCCGACACCGTCGCCGCCTACGCCGACCGTCTGCGTGCGATCCTCAGCGCGGCCGCAGCCGATCCGGACGTGCGGGTCGGTGAGATCGACCTGCACGGCGACGTCGATTTACCCACCGTCGGCGCCACACCGGGTGCATCCCGGTCGCTGCGGCAGTGGCTCGCGCAGGGTGCGGCCGCCGGTGGCGAGGAACTCGCGATCGTGGACGGCGACCGCGAACTGTCGTATCCCGAACTGCTGTACTACGCCGACGCTCTCGCCGCGCGCCTCCAGCTCGCCGGAGTGCGCCCGGGCGATCCGGTCGCGTGCGCCTACCCGCGCTCGCTCGAATCCGTGCTCGCCGTGTGGGGCATCATCGCCGCCGGTGCCGCACCGATGCTCGTCGACCCCGCCGCCCCCACCGCGCGCCTGGCCGAGATGCTCGCCGACGTGCGCGTGGGAGTCGGTGAAGCGCCGACACTTCCGGCGACCGTGCGGTGGCTCGAAGTGACCTCGGACGACGAGGAGCCGCTCGCCGACGTCGTCGATGCCGCACCCGACGCGCCCGCCTACTTCGTCTTCACCTCCGGCACCACCGGACACCCCAAGGCCGTCACCGTCACCCAGCGCGCCGCGAGCGCGTTCGCCGAGGACATCGGCGAATACCTCGCCGCCTTCCCGGGCGATCGCGTCCTGCACGTCGCGGCACCGTCGTTCGACGCCGCGATGCTCGAGATGCTCACCGCCGGCATCTCCGGCGCGACGCTCGTGGTGGCCGACGCCGACAGTTACGGCGGCGCCGCCCTCGGCGACCTGCTCGACAGCGCCGGGATCACCCACGCGGTGATGACACCGTCGACGCTCGCGACCGTGCCGGTGCGCGACCTGCCGGCCCTGCGCACCCTCGTGCTCGGCGGCGATCGGCTCACCCGCGAGATCGTCGACCGCTGGGGAGACGGGCGCACCCTCGTCAACAGCTACGGCCCGGCCGAGGCCACGATGTTCGTCACCAACTCGCAGCCCTTGCGACCCGGCGACGACATCGTCATCGGCACCCCGGTTCGCGGCGTCACCGTCGAGGTCCTCGACGAGCGGCTGCGTCCCGTGCCCACCGGGGTGGTCGGCGAACTCTACGTCTCCGGACCGCGACTCGCCTCGGGCTACCGCGACGCCGCCGCGCGCACCGCAGCGCGGTTCGTCGCCGGACCCGACGGCCGCCGCTACCGCACCGGCGACCTCGTGCGCTGGACCCGTGCCGGTGCCCTCGAATTCGTCGGCCGCAGCGACAACCAGATCAAGTTGCGCGGTGTGCGCATCGAACCCGGCGAGATCGATACCGCCCTCACCGCGCTCGACGGCGTCGACCGGGCCGTGACGCTCGTGCGCAGCGGTCGTCTCGTCTCCTACGTCACCGGTGAGAACCTCGACGGCAACAACCTGGACGACACAGACCTGCGAGCCCAGCTGCGCACCGTTCTGCCCGCGCACCTCGTGCCCACCGCGATCGTGCCGCTGGCCGCGATCCCGCTCACCTCCCACGGCAAGGTCGATGCCACCGCACTGCCCGAACCCGCCGCCGGCGAAGGCAGCCAACCGCGCACCGAGACCGAAGCGCTCGTCGCCCGCATCATCGGCGACGTCCTCGGCGACGGCACCGCGGTGGGACGCACCGACGACTTCTTCGCCGTCGGCGGCAACTCGCTGCTCGCCACCGTCCTCGTCGGACGCCTGCGCGACGAGACCGGCACCGACGTGCCGCTGCGCACGGTATTCGCGAACCCCACCGTCGACGCGCTCGCCGCCGCCCTCGACGCCGGTGGTTTCGACACCGACGCCGGACCCGTCGCCGTGTCGCCGCGCCCGGAACGGATTCCGCTCAGCCGCGCCCAGCGTCGTCTGTGGGGACTGAGTTCGCTCGCCCCCGATGCCTACCGGCTGCGCAGCGAGGTCAACCTGAGCGGACCGCTCGACCTCGGTGCCCTGCAGGCCGCCCTCGGCGACGTCGCGCTGCGCCACGAGATCCTGCGCACCGACTACATCGTCGACGGCGACGGCGTGTACCAGCAGGTCCACGAGGCGCCGCGCAGCGACCGGTGGCGCGTGCGACTCGAACGCACCGGCCCCGACCAGCACGTGCTGCACCTCGACGTCGACCATTCGATCGCCGACGGCACGTCGTTGAAGCCGCTGCTGCGCGACCTCACCATCGCCTATCTCGCCCGCGTGAACGGTGCGGCCCCGCAGTGGGAACCGCTGCCGCTGCAGTACGCCGACTACGCCCTGTGGGAAGCCGAACGCGGCATCCCCGAACGCGACCTCGAGCACTGGCGGCGCGCCCTCGACGGACTCACCCTCACCGAACTGCCCGCCGACGCCACCGGAACCGAAACCGGTGCACGCAGCGTCGACTTCACGGTGCCCGCCGATGTGCGCGAGGCGCTCGCCGACCTCGCCCGCGCACACGGCGCCACCGAGTTCATGGTGCTGCACGCCGCCCTCTCGGTGCTGCTCGCGCGACTCGGCGGCAGCGACGACATCGCCGTCGCCGCCGTGGTGGGCGGACGCCGCTGGGCGCAGCTCGAAGACCTCGTCGGCCCGTTCCTCGACACCCTCGTGCTGCGCGCCCGCGTGGCCCCCGACATGTCGTTCGCCGGACTGCTCGGCCAGGTCCGCGACTTCGACGTCGCCGCCTTCGACCACGTCGCCGTGCCGTACGAGCAGCTGCTGTCGGAGCGGCAGAGCGGCGCGCCGCAGGTCGCTTTGGCGCTGCAGGACTTCGGAATCGATCCGATCAGCCTCGGGGAGCTCACGGTCGAGGCCCGCGAAGTCCTCGACGACACACCGAAGTTCGACCTGCAGTTCACGCTCGCCCCACGCCCCGCCGGTTACGCCGGCACGCTCGTGTTCGACGCCGCCCGCTTCGCCGGCCGCACCGCCGAACTGCTCGTCACCCGGTTCGTCGCGCTGCTCGGCAACCTGGCGAGCGCACCCGACACGACCATCGGTGAAATGGCCGTCGACGCCCCGGCCGCTGCCCTCGACGGCGGCGAACCGGCCCCGACCCGCACCCTCGCCGAGATGCTGCGCGCCACCGCCGCCGCGCATCCCGACCGCGAGGCCCTGCGCGGCGACGGCAAATCGCTCACCTACCGCGAACTCGACGAACAGTCCGACGCCCTCGCCGACGAGCTGCGGGCCGACGGCGCGCGGGACGGCCGGATCGTCCGCATCGACGCACCGCGCAGCGTCGACTACATCCGCACCCTGTGGGCCATCACCAAGACCGGTGCGGCCTTCACCCATTCGCGGCAGGCAGGGGAGACGTGCCTGCCCGGCACCGCCTACGTCGTGTCCACCTCCGGCTCCACCGGCACCCCGAAGCGGGTCGCCGTGACGCACCGCGGACTCGCCCCGCTCGCCGCCGAAGCCGCCGAGCGCTACCGGGTGGAGCCCGGAGACCGCGTACTGCACGGCTATTCACCCGAGTTCGACGCCGCGCTGCTCGAACTGCTGCTCGCCCACACCACCGGTGCGACGCTCGTCGTCGCACCCCCGGACGTCTACGCCGGTCAGGACCTGCACCGCTACCTCGCCGAACAGCGCATCACCCACTACCTGTCGACCCCCACGGTGCTCGGCACCCTCGACCCCGAGGGACTGCCCGACCTGAAGGTCGTCGCGTCCGGTGGCGAATCGCTGTCGCCGTCGCTCGCGGCGCGCTGGGCCGACGGCCGCGTGATGCTCGACGCCTACGGACCGACCGAGGCCACGATCGTCGCGACCCTCGTCGACATCGAACCCGGCACCCGCCCGAGCATCGGCAAGCCCGTCCCCGGCACCGTCGCCCACGTGCTCGACGCACGCCTGCGGCCCGTGCCGGCCGGCGCGGTCGGCGAGCTGTACCTTGCGGGTGAAGGCCTCGCCGCCGGATATCTCGACGACCCGGCCCGCACCGCCGAACGCTTCGTCGCCGCCCCCGGCGGTGCACGCATGTACCGCACGGGCGACCGCGTCCACCGCCGCGTCGACGACACCCTCGGCTATCTCGGCCGCACCGACCGCCAGCTCAAGGTGCGCGGCGTGCGTATCGAACCCGGCGAACTCGAAGCCACGCTGCTCGCCCAGTCCGGCATCCGGCAGGCCGCGGTGGTCGCGGTGAGCGGCACGCTCGTCGCGTTCGCGGCCGGCCCGGACCTGTCGGCCGACGACATCACCGCGCGACTCGCGCTCGTCGTACCGCCGCATCGCATGCCGACCCGCGTGCACGCGCTCGCCCAGCTGCCCCTCACCCCCAACGGCAAGCTCGACGTCGCCGCGCTCGAACTGCACGACGCCGCCGCACTCGACGACGATGAAGCCCTCGACCGGCCGCTCACCGACGCCGAGGATCTCGTCGTCACCGTCGCCGAGGACGTGCTCGGCGCCCGCCCGGCCGCGCACCGCGGGTTCTTCACCGCCGGTGGTGACTCGCTGTCGGCCGTCGTCTTCGCCGCGCGCCTGAGCGAGGCGTTCGGCACCGACGTGCCGGTGCGCGAGGTGCTCGCCGCCCCCACGCTCGCCGCGCTCGCCGCCCGCATCGAATCCGGCGACGACCAGCGCGTCGCGCTGCGGCACTACGACGACGACACCCTGGCACCGATCGCGCCCGCGCAGCGCCGCCTCGGCATCGTCGCGCGCGCCGAGACCGGCACCGCCGGCTATCTCGTGCCGGTCGTGCTGACGTTGAGCGGCAACCTCGACGTCGACGCCCTCACCGCTGCGGTGAGCGATGTCGTCGACCGTCACCGCGTGCTGCGCACCGCCTTCACCGACGACGTCCAGGTGCCCGTCGACCCGCCGGTGCTCGAACACTCCGCGCCGGAAGACGTCGCCGCAGCCGTGACCGCCACGATCACCACGCCCTTCGACATCACGACGCAGGCACCGATGCGGATCCGGTTGTTCGACGTCGAACCCGGCCGCTGGGTGCTCGCTGCCGCCGTGCACCACATCGCGTTCGACGGCGCGTCCGTCGGTCCGCTGCTCACCGATCTCGCCGTCGCCTACGCCGCGCGTCGCGGGGGAGAAGCACCGGTCTTCGAGTCACTGCCCGTCACCTACGGCGACTACGCGCGCTGGCAGCACGAACTGCTCGGCGACGTCACCGACCCGAGTTCGCTCGCCGCCCGTCAACTCGACTACTGGGCCACCACACTTGCCGGCATCCCCGACGGCCCGCTGCCGTTGCCCGCCGACCGGCCGCGCCCCGCGCAGCCGACGCACCGTGGCGCGCAGATCGTCTCGACGCTCGACGCCGAGACCCACCGTCGCCTCCGGGATGTCGCGCGCAGCCACGACGTCACGGTGTTCATGCTCGTCCACGCGGTGCTCGCCGCGATGCTCGCGCGTCGCAGCGGACGCACCGACATCGCCGTCGGCACCGCGATCGCGGGTCGCCCCGATGCGCGTCTCGACCGGCTCGTCGGCATGTTCGTCGGCACCGTCGTGCTGCGCACCGCCGTCGACCCGTCGCGTCCGTTCACCGATCTGCTGCGTGATGTGCGGGCCACCGACCTCGGCGCGCTCGCGCACGCCGACGTGCCGTTCGACGAGGTCGTCGCGCGCCTCGCGCCGCGTCGCGACCCGTCGTACAGCCCGCTCTTCCAGGTGCTGCTCACGCACCGCGTCGAGGCCGGCGAGGTGCTGCCGCAACTGCCGGACGTGCAGATCGCCGAGACCGACGCCGGGGAACCGGCCGCGCAGTTCGACGTGGTCGTCGAACTCGTCGAGCACGAGGCCGGACTCGACCTGCGCCTGGTCTACGCGACGGATCTGTTCGACGACACCACCGGCGACGCGATGCTCACCGACCTCGTCGCGATGCTCGCCGCCGCCCTCGCCGAACCCGACCGCGCCGTCGGCGATCTCGCCGTGCCGGTGCACGCACCGCTGTCGGCTCCCGCCGTCGCACCGCGCACGCTGCCCGAGATCCTGGAGACTGCCGTCGAGCAGCATCGCGGACGCATCGCGGTGCGCTCCGGCACCGTCGCGTGGACGTACGGCGGACTCGACGCCCGCGCCGACGAGATCGCTTCCGTGCTCGCCTCCCACGGCGTACGACGCGGAGACCTCGTCGCGATCGCCGTGCCGCGCAGCGAGTACTGGCCGCTCGCCGTCTGGGCGATCACGAAACTCGGTGCGGCGTGGGTGTCCGTCGATCTCACCCAGCCCGACGCGCGCAGCGCCGCGATCCTCGCCGACTCCGGTGCCCGCATCGGCCTGACCGTCGGCTACCGCGAATTCGGCCACGTGATGTGGCTCGACCTCACCGCCGACCGCAGCATCGACTTCGATGCCGTCGAACCGCCGCGTCCCGCAGTGACATCCGGCGACCTCGCCTACACGATCTACACGTCCGGCACCACGGGCACACCGAAGGGCGTCGACGTCACCCACCGCGGACTCGCGGCGCTGCTCGACGTGCAGACCGACCTGCTCGACCTCGGGCCGGAATCGCGCGTGCTGCAGGTCGCCTCGCACACCTTCGACGCCGCGGTCTTCGAACTGCTCTCCGCCCACGCGCACGGCGGCGCCCTCGTGATCGCCCCCGACCACACCTTCGCCGGGGAACCCCTGCAGGAGCTGATCGTCGACGAGCGCGTCACGCACCTCAACCTCACGCCCACCGTGCTCGGCACCCTCGACCCCGAGGCACTCGAGCCGACGACGATCGTCGCCGCGGGTGAGACCCTGCCCGGTGCGCTGGTGGGCCGCTGGTCGCGGCACCGGATCGTCAACGGCTACGGACCCACCGAATTCACCGTCGCCGTCTCGTATTCCGCACCGCTCATGGGTGACGACAAGCCGAGCATCGGCACGCCTGTCGCCGGAGCCACCGCCTACGTGCTCGATTCGCGCCTGCACCCCGTGCCGCGCGGCACCGTCGGCGAGCTCTACGTGACCGGCGACAGCACCGCCCGCGGCTACCGCTACGAATCCGGCCTCACCGCAACCCGATTCGTCGCGAACCCGTTCGACGACGGCGGGTCGCGGCTGTACCGCACGGGCGACCTGGTTCGGATCCAGCCGAACGGGGTACTGGACTACGTGGCCCGCATCGACGACCAGGTGAAGATCCACGGCATCCGCATCGAACCCGCCGAGGTCGACGCCGCGCTGCTGAGCCGCCCGGGAGTCGCAGCGGCCGTGACCGTCCCGCATCCCGGACGTGCCGGCGACACCGTGCTCGTCTCCTACATCCAGCCCGAGACCGGCACCGCACCCGACATGGCGGCGCTGCGTCGCGCGCTCGTCGCCGACCTGCCGCGGCACCTGCGACCGGCGAGCATCACCGTCGTCGACGCACTGCCGCTGACGGTGTCCGGCAAGGTCGACCGCGCGGCGCTGCCCGCCCCCGACACCGCGGTCGACGAACCGTATGTGGCGCCGCAGGGTCGCATCGCACAGACCGTCGCCGCGGTGTTCGCCCGCCACCTCGATCTGCCGGTCGACGAGATCTCCGCCGACCGAAGCTTCTTCGATCTCGGCGGCAGTTCCATCGCGGCCGTCACCGTCGCCGGCGAACTGCGCGACGCGCTCGGCGCCGACGTCCCCGTCGAATGGCTGTTCACCAGTACGGATCTCGCCGCTCTGGCCGACCGGATCGAGCACGGCCGCAGCGATGACGACCGCGACCCGCTCGGCAGTATCGTCGAGATCGCCGGTCGCGGTGATGAACGGCCCCCGCTGTTCTGCGTGCACCCCATCAGCGGACTCGCATGGATGTACGCCGGATTGGCACCGCACCTGGACGGCCGCACCGTCTACGGACTGCAGGCAACGGGCTTCGACGACATTCCGGACAGCATCGGCGAACTCGCCGCGCGGTATGTGGCCGAAATCCGTAAGGTGAGGCCCGATGGTCCCTACCACCTGCTGGGCTGGTCGGTGGGCGGCACCATCGCACACGAGATGGCCGTGCAGCTCCGCGAGCACGGAGAGCAGGTCGGTGCGGTAGTGCTGCTCGACACGCTCACGCCCGAGACTGTGCCTGCCGAGCCCCACCCTGCGGCAGAGAACGTACCCGACATCGCCGGGCTGCCCGAAGAACTCGTCGCCGAGGTCCGGCGCCGCACCGACGCCGCCGCGCAGGCCGTCGAAGACGCGGTGCGCCGGCACACCCTCGGCGAATACGACGGCGACATCGTCCTGGTGGTCGCCGCCCCCGATCTCGACCGGCACCCAGATCTCGCCGCCACCTGGCAGCGATATGTGCGCGGTCTCGTCGTCGAACATCCGGTGCCGTTCACGCACTCGGAACTGGCCGATCCGGACGCGGTGCGTGCGATCGGCCCGGTGCTCGACAGCGTGCTCGAGCGCCACGACGACCCCCACACCGCGCCCACCGGGTGCGCACGCAGTGTTACCGCAACGAGGGAGACGCCCTGATGGAAGTACATGATTACCTGCGAATTCTGCAGGCGAGGTGGAGGATCGTCGCCGTCACGACGGTGGTGGCGGTTCTTGCCGCTCTCGGCGCCTCCCTGCTGACCACGCCGCAGTACGAAGCCAAGACACGTCTGTTCGTGTCGACCTCGTCGGGCGCATCGGTGCAGGAGATCTACCAGGGCAACCTGTTCTCGCAGCAGCGAGTCACCTCCTACACCGAACTGCTCGAGGGCACCACCCTCGCGCAGCGCACCCTCGAGAAGCTCGGTCTCGGCGACATGTCGGCCGTCGATCTGGCCGGCAAGGTGACCGCTTCGTCGACTCCCGACACGGTGCTCATCGACACCGCCGTCACCGACGAGTCGCCCGAGCGTGCCCGCGACCTCGCCAACGCGCTGTCGGACGAATTCGTCGTCATGGCACGCGAACTGGAGACCCCGGAGGACGGCGGCCCGCCCACCGCCCGCGTGGTGGTCGAGCAGTACGCAGCCACGCCGTCGTCGCCGGTGACGCCGAAGACCACGCGGAACGTCGCGCTGGGTCTGGCCGTCGGTCTGCTGCTCGGTATCGCCCTCGCGGTGCTGCGTGACCGCCTCGACAACACCATCAAGGACCGCAACGCCGTCGAGGATCTCGCCGGCACCGGTGTGGTGGGTGTGATCCCGCTCGACAAGGCCCGCCAGGAAGAGCCGGCGATCGTCTTCGCGGAAGCCAACAGCGGCGACGCCGAGGCCTACCGCGAGATGCGGACCAACCTGCAGTTCCTCGAGGTCGACAACCCGCCGCGCGCGATTGTCGTCACCAGCTCGCTTCCCAGCGAGGGAAAGACCACCACGGCCGTCAACCTGGCCCTGGTGCTCGCCGAAGCCGGACACTCCGTGGTGCTCGTCGAAGCCGACCTGCGCCGCCCGCGCGTGAGCAAGTACCTCGCCACGCTCGGCGACGCCGGCCTGTCGAACGTGCTCGCGCACACGGCCTCGCTCGAGGACGTGCTCCAGCCGACCCGCTTCGACGGCATGTGCGTGCTCGCTGCGGGCGGTCTGCCGCCCAACCCGTCCGAGCTGCTCGGCTCCGCGCATGCGCGGGAGGTCATCGAGGACCTGCGGTCGCGCTTCGACTACGTCATCATCGACGCGCCGCCGCTGCTGCCCGTCACCGACGCGGCGATCCTCACGAGCATCGCCGACGGTGCGCTGCTCATCGCGCGTTACGGCAAGACCACCCGCGAGCAGTTCGCGCGGGCCGTCGGCAACCTGCGTGCGATCAACGCGCCCGTGCTCGGCACGATCCTGGCGATGACCCCCACCAAGGGACGCGGCACGGCCTACGAGTACCGCTACTACTACTACAGCTCCGACAAGGACGGTGCCGCTCCGGCTGCTGCTCCGGCGGCCGCCCAGACGAGCACGCCGGCGACACAGCGTGTCGGTGCACCGGCCCCGACCGCACCGGCCGCCCAGCCTGCCCCGCAGACGCAGGCACCCGTGGAAGGCCCGGCACGGCCGCAGAACGGTCATCGCCACGTCGAGCCGCCGGCCACGCAGGCCTACCCGGCGCCGAGCAACGACGCCTACCACTACCGCGCTGCGGAGCAGTTCCCGCCGGCGCCGCAGCCGGCAACGGAGCGGTACGGCAGCGAGCCCTACCAGGCGCCGCAGGCGTACTCCTCCGCCGAGCCGCTGTCGCGGCCCGTGGTGCACGCACCGCGGCGCCCGGTGAACGACTCAGGATCGGAGAGCGGCGAGGAGAGGTAGCAACAGGTCGGCGATCTCGGATCCGACCGCGACGAACGTCTCCTCGTCGCGGCCGATCGGATCGACGATGTCCTCCGGCCCGGGTGCAGACATCTGCGCCCGGGCCGTCGTCAGTTCTGCGATGGTTCGCGCTCCGGTGGCCTTCTGCAGCCGGGCAGCCTCGCGCAGTGTGAACGTCACCCGCATCCGGCGCGGGGCGAGCTGGACCACCTTTGCCCGGTGGTTCTCGCTCATCGTGATGATCATGTCGGAGTCCTCCGCGATCTGCGGGGTGATCCGGCGCGCGGCGAATCCGTCCGGATCGCCTCCGAGCTGCTGCAACACGAGGGCAGCGGTGGGTTCCATGCCGTGACCGACCATCGCCCGGGTGCCGGCACTGTGCGCCGAGAGATCTCCGCGACCTTGTTCGGCCGCGTATGCGGTGGTCAGCCTCTCTGCGGTGGGTGAGCGGCAGATGTTTCCGGTACACACATAGAGAATCCGCATTCGGCGATCCTATGGGAGACGCCGTCAGGGTGCTCGGTCCCCGTATACGTCATCCGAACGGCCCTCGTGACCGGTCGGTAACGTTCTGTACCATCGTCGGTGATTTCGGGCGCCGGGGGAAGCTGAAGCGGCTGGCGCATCCAACGTCGAAGGCGGCTGATGAGTTCTATTCTCGGTGTGACCGTGGGGGAGAGCGCCGTTCGGGTGGTGCGGCCCGTGGATCGAACGACCCCGACGGCGGGGTTCCAGTTCCAGGTGGTCGAAACCGGTAAGGACGATCCGGCACGGCTGGCGGCGGGCACCCTCGGGGTGCTCTTCCAGACGGGTGTCGCGGGCGATCCGATCGAGCGGGTCGGAGTGGTCTACCGCGACCATGCCCAGGCCGAGCGCCTGCGCGCGGCGATGGCCGTCGAACACATCGACCGCTACCTCCTCGTCTCCGAACCCGAGGCGGCCGTCACCTATCTGCAGGCCACCGGCGAACTCGGCAGCAACACCGCCGTCTTCTACGACCTCGGCGACGCTGGGCTCACCGTCACCGTCGTCGACCTCGTCTCCCGCGAGGTGCTCGCCGAACGCACCGACAGCATCGGCGGCCGCGTCTTCGACAACGTGATCCGCGACCACCAGCTCGACACCAACGGTGTGTGGCGCCCCGACGACCCCGCCACCGACGACGAATTGTCCGCCCAGTGCCGCGAGGCCAAGGAGAAGCTGTCGCTGAGCGAGACCGTGGCCGTGCCGGGTGCTGCAGGGGTCGTGCTCATGTCGCGCGAGACCTTCGATCCGCTCATCGCACAGTGCGTCGAGTCGTCGGCGCAGTTCGTGCACCAGGTGATCTCCCGTGCCGGTCGCAACCCCGAGGCCGTGGTCCTGCTCGGCGGCGGCGCGCACATCCCGCTCGTGCAGGAGGTGCTGCGCTCGTGGCTCGGACTGCCGCTGGTGGTGCCGCACGAGCCCGAACTCGTGCTCGCCAAGGGCGGGGCCATGGCCGCCACGAAGCCGGCGAACTCGCAGCCGGTGAGCACCCTCACCCGCATCGTGCCGGGCCGCCCGTCGTCGACGAGCGCCGATACCGAGCAGATCCCCGTCGTCGCTGCGGCCGCCGCACCGACGACCGCGGCCGCCTCCGGCCCGGAATCCGCCGACGCGAAGAAGCCGTGGTGGGCGACGCTGGCCGGTCGCGGCCCGTCGGTCAGCGGCAAGCAGATCTCCGGCGCCGGTATCGCCGGCACGGCCCTCGCGGTCGTCGCGGTCATCGGCGTGGCGCTGAGCACCGGCTTCACCAGTTCGTCGACCGACGAAACGAGCCCCACCCAGTCGTACACCCCCACGACCACCAACGCGCCGCGCCAGAACCCCGCACCGGCGGTGGCGCCCACACAGGTCACCACGACCACCACGGTCGAGCCGGAGCCCGTTCCGACGACCTATTCGCCGCGCCCGGTGCCGCCGGCCCCCGAACCTCCGCCCGCCCCGGCTCCGACCATCCCGGGGCTGGGAGTGCCGGTGCCGACGCTGCCGCCGCTGCCGACGATCGAGTTGCCGCCGCTGCCGCAGATCCGGCTTCCCTGAGTCGCCCGCTCACGCGCGTCGCGCGTGCCGGCCACCCGTCTGCTGTCCGGGGGCGTCGGTACGCGCGAGCACGGCGGCGATCGCCGTGGTGAGCGGCACCGACAACGTGAGCGCGATGCCGCCGACGCATGCGCGGACCAGCTCGATCGCCACGGCGTCGCTCGTGATCACATCCGTGATCGAGCGCCCGGCCACCGAGAACAGCAGCAGCAGAGGCAGCGCGCCGCCCGCGTAGGCGAGGACGAGTGTGTAGACGGTGCTGGCGATGTGGTCGCGGCCCACGCGCATCGCCGCCGAGAAGATCTCACGACGTGACGACTCGGGATCGAGCCCGGCGAGTTCGAAGGCCGACGACGCCTGCGTGATGGTGACGTCGTTGAGCACACCCAGTGAGCCGATGATGAATCCGGCCAACAGCAGGCCCGAGATCGACACGTGCCCGATGTACAGCTGTACGTCGGTGTTCTGTTCCTCCGACAGGCCCGTCAGGTGCGTCATCCGGATCGCGACGTAGGACAGCAGGGCCGCGACGACCATCGACGCGAGTGTGCCGAGCAGCGCCGAACTGGTCCTCAGATTCACGCCGTGCGCCAGATAGAGCACCGCGTAGAGGATCAGTGCACCGCCGACCAGTGCGACCGGCACGGCGGGTTTGCCGTCCAGGAGCGCCGGGAGCATGAACACCACCAGCACCCCGAACGCGACCACCAGGCCGATCAGGGCCCGCAGACCGCGCCAACGGGCGATCGCGACCACCACGACAGCGAAGGCCGCGACCACCAGGGCGAGCGGGAAACCGCGGGCGTAGTCGTAGAAGGAGTACTGGGTGGCACCCGCCGGATCGGTCTGGCGGACGAGACGGATCTCGTCGCCGGCCTGTAGTTCGGGCTGACCCGGGCCGGGGATCACCTCGAGGAGGGTCCGGGCACCGTCGTCGGGACCGGATTCGATGGCGACGATGCTGCGTTCGCAGTCGAAGGCGTTGCTCGAGGGAGGGGACGGCTCACCGGTGAAGACGCGCCCGAAGGACGCGCTGCCGCACGGGCCGGTGTCCTGTTCGACGACGGTTCCGGCCTCGGTGACGACCGCGCCGCCGCTACTCGTCTGGAAGGGGGCGGGGATGTCCACGGAACGGCTGCTCGGCCACAACAGGGCGGTACCGAAGAGCACAAGGAGACCGATCGCAGCCAGGAGGCCGACGACGATCTTCGCGGCGATGGGTCCGAGTGGGATGGGACTTTCGTCCTGCCCGTGGCCGTGACCGTGTCCGTGGCCGAAGTGGCCGTGTCCGTGATTCACCCGGACAGGCTAGCCAAGAGGCGAGATGGTTGGGGCTGGTGGTGGCGGGGAGCAGGGGGGGTGTCCCCGCCACCGTCACCTGATCTCGCACAGGGGGGGGATGGCGATCGATCAGGGAGCCCGGCACAGCGCGTAGTGCTTAGTGCCATAGGACAAATTACTGGTTCCGACCCCGGGTTGGGGAGGGGTTGACATGTGGCGATGGTCACGAACCCGACAAACTGTCCGTTCGGGTAGGTCGCCCGTGCCTCTAAACAGGGACTTTGGTCCCGAAAGGCGCAATATAACTGTTCGGCAACGATTGCCGGCCCGGGGTCGGAAGCCTAGTTCCTACTGCTTGTAGGAGGACAGGAAGTTACCGATCCGCTCGATCGCCACCGCCAGATCGCGTGCCCACGGCAGCGTGACGATGCGCAGATGGTCGTGGTTCGGCCAGTTGAAGCCCGTGCCCTGGGTGACGAGGATGCGCTCCTGCAGCAGCAGATCCTGCACGAGCTTCTCGTCGTCGTGGATGTCGTAGACCTCCGGGTCCAGACGCGGGAAGGCGTAGAGCGCGCCGCGCGGCTTCACGCAGCTCACGCCCGGAATGGCGTTGAGCCGCTCCCACGCGACGTCGCGCTGCTCGAGCAGGCGCCCGCCGGGCAGCACCAGGTCCTCGATGCTCTGGTAGCCACCGAGCGCCACCTGGATGGCGTGCTGGGCCGGCACGTTGGGGCACAACCGCGTCGAGGCGAGCAGGTCGACGCCTTCGAGGAAGCCCTCTGCGTGATCCTTCGGGCCGGTGATGACCATCCAGCCGGATCGGTAGCCGGCGACCCGGTACGCCTTCGACAGGCCGTTGTAGGTCAGGCAGAGCAGGTCGGGGGCCAGCGAGGCGAGGGAGATGTGCTTCGAGTCGTCGTACAGGATCTTGTCGTAGATCTCGTCGGCGAGCAGCAGCAACTGGTGCTTGCGGGCGAGGCGCACGATCCCCTCGAGCACCTCCTGCGAGTACACGGCGCCCGTCGGGTTGTTCGGGTTGATCACCACGATCGCCTTGGTGCGGTCGGTGATCCGGGACTCGATGTCGTCGAGGTCCGGGTTCCAGTCGTTGGTCTCGTCGCACAGATAGTGCACGGGGGTGCCACCGGCGAGCGAGGTCATCGCCGTCCACAACGGATAGTCGGGTGCCGGGATGAGCACCTCGTCGCCGTCGTCGAGCAGGGCCTGCATGGTGATGGTGATGAGCTCGGAGACGCCGTTGCCCAGGTAGACATCGTTGATGTCGAACTTCGGGAAGCGCGGCACGAGCTCGTAGCGCGTGACGATCGCGCGACGGGCGGAGGCGATGCCCTTTGACTCCGAGTAGCCCTGCGCGTGGGGCAGCGCCGCGATCATGTCCTGCACGATCGTGTCGGGCGCCTCGAACCCG
The DNA here is from genome assembly GCF_900187265.1 of Rhodococcus rhodochrous. Taxonomy (NCBI): domain Bacteria; kingdom Bacillati; phylum Actinomycetota; class Actinomycetes; order Mycobacteriales; family Nocardiaceae; genus Rhodococcus; species Rhodococcus rhodochrous. Next base: position 4,380,224 of record NZ_LT906450.1, on the reverse strand, counting down.
AACGGTGCGGGGTTGCCGATGTTGAGCTTGAGGATGCGATGCCCCTCGGCCTCGAGCCGCGCGGCGTGGGCGTGCACCGGCCCGCGGATCTCGTAGAGCACGTTCTGGAGCTTCGACGACTGCTCGAGCCGACGGCTGATGTGATGGTGAAGTTGGCCTTGCTCCTCGGTAGTCACGGCTTACATCGTGCCACCGTGCCGCAACAGGATTTCATCCGCGTTTTGCCGGTTGCGGTAACGAGTTGGGAAACAAGGCGCGACGAATGTCCGGATCAATGCGATGATCGAGGTCCATCTAGGCCTCACGTCGGGGTGACGTGGGGGAATGCAAGGAGCAAGTGGTATGGCGCAGGGCACTGTCAAGTGGTTCAACGCGGAAAAGGGCTTCGGTTTCATCGAGCAGGATGGTGGGGGAGCAGACGTTTTCGTCCATTACTCCGAGATCCAGGGTTCGGGCTTCAAGACCCTGGACGAGGGGGCACGAGTCGAGTTCGAGATCGGTCAGGGGCAGAAGGGCCCGCAGGCTCAGGGCGTGCGCGCCATCTAGGTCGCACCCTTTCGAGAATTCCGCGTTCGACGGCGTCGCATCTCAGGATGCGGCGCCGTCGTCGTGTACTACCGCGGTGTGTGCTCTGCGCCACATAGGGGTCATATAGACCTACCCGTCGGTAAGTACTACTTGTAAGGTATATCCGGGTCGTGGGGTAACAGTTTGTTTCATCCGGTGCGGGGGGATTCGTACCGGACGGTTTTTCCTTCCTGGGGGATTGGTGTTTGTGGATTCGGCGACTCCTCGCAGCGCGACGCACGATCGATGGACCGACCCCAAGAAGCGCCTCTGGCTGTACGGACTCGTCGTCCCCCTGAGTCCCTTCATCGCCTACTTCCTCGTCGAATACCTGCACCTCGGCGTCTTCTGGGCCACCGGTGCACTGGTCATCGCCGTCGTCTGCCCGCTGGTCGACGCGTTCGCGAGGCTGGACACGAGCAATCCCCCCGAGAGCGTGATGCGGACGCTCGAGAACGACCGGTACTACCGCTACTGCACCTACCTGTATCTCCCACTGCAGTACGCGGGCCTGGCATTCGGATGCTGGATGTGGGTGTCGCAGCCCATGGGCGGCGCCGAACGGTTCGCGATGGCCGCCACGCTCGGCATCGTCGGCGGTGTCGGCATCAACGCGGCGCACGAACTCGGGCACAAGCGCACCACCATCGAGCGGCGCCTCGCGAAGATCGCACTCGCCCAGTCGTTCTACGGCCACTTCTACGTCGAACACAATCGTGGACACCACGCCCGTGTGGCGACCCCGGAGGACCCCGCCACCGCCCGCATGGGGGAGAGCTACTGGCGCTTCCTGCCCCGCTCGGTGTTCGGCAGCCTCCGCTCGGCGATCCGCTACGAGAAGGGCCGCCTCGAACGTCGCGGTACGTCGTTCTGGAACGTGCGGCACAACGACATCCTCAACGCGTGGGCGCTGAGCGTCGTCCTGTACGCCGTGCTCATCGCGGTGTTCGGCTGGTCGATCGCCCCGTGGCTCGTCGTCCAGGCCGTCATGGCGATCATGTTCCTAGAAGGCGCCAACTATCTCGAGCACTACGGGCTGCTGCGCAAGAAGCGCCCGGACGGCAGCTACGAACGCGTGCAACCCCAGCACAGCTGGAACAGCAACCACGTGTGTTCCAACCTGTTCCTCTACAACCTGCAACGGCACAGCGACCATCACGCCAATCCGCTGCGCCGCTACCAGACCCTGCGGTCGATGCCGCAGGCGCCGCAGTTGCCCGCCGGCTACGCGGTATTGATCATCCTCGCGCTGTTCCCGCCGCTGTGGCGGCGGATAATGGATCCGCGACTGCTCGAGCATTACGGGCACGATGTGTCGCGAATCAATATTGAGCCTGAGAAACGAACGGCGGTTCAGGCGCGATACGGTAATCGCAGTTAGGCGCCGTGTCGGGGAGACCGCGCCGTTTCTGTGATGCGCACACCCGTGCGGATCATGCGCGCCTGGGGAGATAAGAGCACGTCTCATTTGGTGAGTTTCTTGAAGCAGGTCAGCGCAGCGGCGAGTTGGAGAAAGGAAGCAAAGTTCTCACCGTGACGTTCGTAGCGCATCGTCAGCCGGCGATAGCCGCTCAGCCAAGCCAGGGTGCGTTCGATCTTCCACCGGTAGCGGCCGAGTCGTTCGCTGCTGTCAACGCCGCGGCGGGCGATCCGCGGAACGATGCCCCGGGCCCGCAGCCACCGGCGGTGTACGGGGTAGTCGTAACCCTTGTCCGCCCGCAACCGGCCGGGTCGGCGGCGCCGCGGACCGCGACGCGAACGCACCGCAGGAATCGCAGCGACCATGGGCTGCAGCATGACACTGTCGTGGGTGTTCGCCGAGGTCACCGCGGTGACCAGCGGGGATACCATCGGCGTCGGACAGGATGTGGATCTTCGAGCCGTTCTTGCGTCGATCGACCGGGCTGGGACCGGTCAGAGAGCCCCCCTTTTCGCCCGCACGTGCGCGGCGTCGAGGATCGCGGCGGACCAGTCCAGGTCCCCGCCGGCGCCGAGCCGATCGAGGACCCGGCGGTGCAGCTCGTCGAACACCCCAGCCTTGGCCCAGGTCGTGAACCGTCTATGCGCGGTCGGAACACTGACTCCGAATGACGGTGGCAGGTGCCGCCAGGCACAGCCGCTGGTGAGGACATAGACGATCGCGGTGAACACCGCCCGATCATCGATCGCCGCCCGGCCGCCGCCTTGGGGTCGCGCCCGGAATCCGGGCAGCGACGGTTCGACGATCTCCCACAAGGCATCCGGTACCAGCCGGGAAGACAACGCATCGACCACGACGGTGCATTATGCCGCACAAACGAACGCCGGGACGAGTGATGCACACTGCGCGACTCGACGACACCGAGGTGATGGACAGGTGCGGCGTCCGCGTACTGGAGGTCGCGCGGACCGTAGTCGATATCGCAGCAACCGAGCCGCTCGAAGAGTCGGTGGTGCTCGGCGACCGCGCGTTGCGACAGGGTCTGACCGACATCGGATTGCTGCAGAGTGCACTGGAGCGGATGGGAGCTCATCCGGGACGCGCACGTGCTTCGCGGGCGGTGGGACGGATGGACGACCGTAGCGACAGCGTCGGCGAGTCACGCAGTCGCATCCTGATGGTCGACGAGCGCCTACCGATCCCACTCACCCAGGTCGACGTGCTCGACGCTGCCGATCGGTGGCTCGCGCGGGTGGACTTTCTGTGGCGCGACCACGGTGTCATCGGTGAGTTCGACGGTCGTATCAAGTACCGACGCGACGGTGTCGCCACCAAGGATGCGGAGGACGTCGTCTATCAGGAGAAGCTGCGCGAGGACCGGTTACGCCAGGCGGGGTGGGTGGTCGTGCGGTGGACATGGGACGAGCTGGAGAACCCGGGCGCGCTCGCGTCGAAGATCCGCGCAGCCATGGGGTTGGCGCAGCGGGGGAGTGGCCCGGTTGGGCGGTACGTCGTACGAAGGCTCTCAACGCAGAAGTGAGGCTCACAACCCCAGTGGTTGACCACCACGGTTGTGAGCCTCACTTCTCGGTTGTTTACCTACTTACTTGCGACCCGGCGGCTTGATGCCGCTCTTGATCTGCAGACCGCCGGGCTTTGCCTGCGGCGGCGCCGGCGCCTCGGCCTCCGGCTTTGCCGGGGCCTCGGGCTCCGGTGCCGACTCGGGCTCGGGTTCCGGCGTCGACTCCGGCTCTGCCGCCGGCTTCGCCGGAGCGGCAGGCGCAGCCTTCTTCGCACCCGGTCCCTTCAGACCACTCTTGAGCTGCAGTCCGCCCGGCTTCGCCTTCGGGATCGCCGACTCCTTCGGCTGCTCCGCAGGCGCTTCCGTAGCGGGAACTTCCGCCGCGGGAGCCTCGGCAGCAGGTGCTTCCTCGGCAGGAGCCGCGGGAGCAGAGTTCGCTGCCGGAGCCGCCTTCTTGGCGCCGGGGCCCTTCAGGCCGCTCTTGAGCTGGAGACCACCCGGCTTCGCCTTCGGCACCGCGGGTGCCTCGGCTGCGGGAGCTTCCGACGACGCCGACGACTCGGCCGGGGCAGCAGGTGCGGCCGGCTTCGCAGCACCCGGGGCCTTCGCGCCCGGAGCCTTGAGGCCACCCTTCATCTGCAGTCCGCCCGGCTTGGCCTTCGGCGCTGCCGGTGCCTCGGCCGCAGGAGCAGCAGAAGCCTCGGACGACGCGGCAGGTGCAGCCGGAGCCGCAGCCTTCTTCGCGCCCGGACCCTTCAGGCCGCCCTTCATCTGCAGTCCGCCCGGCTTCGCCTTCGGCGCTGCCGGAGCCTCGGCTGCCTCAGCAGCAGGAGCCTTCGCGCCACCGGGAGCCTTCGGTCCGCCCGGAGCCTTGAGCCCGCCCTTCATCTGCAGACCGCCGGTCTTCGGGGCACCGGTGGTCTTCGGAGCAGCCGGCGCTGCCGCTGCGGCCTCGACCTCCTCGACGCGCTCCTTCTCGACCTCTTCCGCGGTCTCCTCGACCTCCACCGGGGTCTTCGGCTGCTGGACGACCTTGAGGTTGTCGCTGAGCTTGGCGGCCTCGACGCGAGAGATGGACTCGAGCATGAGCTGCGCGACGTCGATGACCTCGACGCCTTCACCCTTGCCCTCTTCCTGACGCGCCGTCACACCATCGGTGAGCATGACGCGGCAGAACGGGCAGCCGGTCGCGATCTTGGCGGGATTCGTGGTGAGCGCTTCGTCGACACGGTCGATGTTGATGCGCTTACCGATCTTCTCCTCCATCCACATGCGGGCACCACCGGCACCACAGCACATGGACCGCTCGCCGTGACGCGGCATCTCGACGAGCTTCGCGCCCGACGCCGCCATCAGCTCACGCGGAGCGTTGTAGACCTTGTTGTGCCGTCCGAGGAAGCACGGGTCGTGGTAGGTCACGTCCTGGCCGACGGCCTTGACCTGGACCAGCTTCTTCGCCCGCACGAGACGGTTGAGCAGCTGCGTGTGGTGGACGACCTCGTAGCTGCCACCCACCTGCGGGTACTCGTTGTTCAGCGCGTTGAAGCAGTGCGCGCAGGTCACGACGATCTTGCGCTTGCTCGGCTCGACGCCCTCGAACACACCGTTGAGGACTTCGATGTTCTGCTGCGCCAGCTGCTGGAACAGGAACTCGTTGCCCGCGCGGCGAGCGGAGTCGCCCGTGCAGGTCTCGTCGGCGCCGAGGACCATGAACTTCACGCCGGCGGTCGCGAGGAGCTCGGCGACGGCCTTCGTGGTCTTCTTCGCGCGGTCCTCGTAGGCACCGGCACAGCCGACCCAGAAGAGGTACTCGTAGCCGTCGAAGCTGTCGGCATCCTGGCCGAAGACCGGGATGTCGAACTCCATCTCGTTGATCCAGTTGAGACGGTCCTTGGCGTTCTGACCCCAGGGGTTGCCCTTGTTCTCGAGGTTCTTGAACAGACCCGCGAGCTCGGACGGGAAGTCCGACTCGATGAGCACCTGGTAGCGACGCATGTCGATGATGTGGTCGACGTGCTCGATGTCCACCGGGCACTGCTCGACGCACGCACCACAGTTGGTGCACGACCACAGGGTCTCGGTGTCGATGACGGGAGCGAGCTCGCCGCCCTCGACCAGCGCCTCGGTCTCGCCGACGAGCTTGCGACCCGACTCCTCGCGAGCCGACGCCGGGATCTTCGCGAGCTTGGCCTCGTCCGGGTTGCCGTCGGCGTCGACCAGCCCGACCTCGTCGCCACCGAGATCGGTGCGACCGCCGGCGAGCAGGTAGGGCGCCTTGGCGTAACCGTGGTCGCGCAGCGACGTGATGAGCAGCTTGGGCGACAGCGGCTTACCGGTGTTCCAGGCGGGGCACTGCGACTGGCAACGACCGCACTCGGTGCAGGTCGTGAAGTCCAGCCAGCCCTTCCACGTGAAGTCCTCGATGCGACCGGCACCGAAGGTGTCGTTGTCCGGGTCGGCGTCTTCCATGTCGACGGGCTTGCCGCCGGACATCATCTGGCGTGCGGCGCCGAGGGCGGGACCGCCGTCGTCCTCACGCTTGAAGTAGATGTTGAAGAAGGCCGAGAAGCGGTGCCACGCGACACCCCAGGTGATGTTGCGGCCGACGATGTAGAGCCACACCATGCCCGACATGAGCTTGATGAACGCGAACACCGACACCAGTTCGGGGCTCTCCGGAAGGATCCGGGCGACCTGCATCGTGAAGAAGTCGGTGTAGGCGTTGTGGTGGTGGTAGGTGGCGATCTTGCCGGCCTTCACCAGGATCATGCCCAGGCCCTCGAGCAGCACCACCGCTTCGACGAAGTAGGCGGCCTTGAAGTTCGAGCCACTGAAGCGCGACATCCGACCGGGCTGACGCGGATGGTTGCGCTGGCGGATGTAGATCAGCGTCAGGATGCCGATCACCGTGCCGAGGCCGAGGATCTCGTCGATGAAGTGGTAGACGACGGTGTCGCCGATGAGGGGCCAATGGAAGTTCGGATCGAACGTCTGGCCGTAGGCCTCGAACCAGACGATCGCGCCGAGCATGAAGCCGACCATCACCAGCCAGTGCGCCCAGCCGACGGTCCGGAATTTGACCATCTTCGTGTGCGCGAGGAATTCGACGACCATCTGCTTGAAGCGCGGGAAGAACGGCCGCCAGCGGTCCGGGGCCGGCTGGCCGACCCGGATCGTGTTGACCATCTTCAGCGCGCCGCTGATGAACGCGAACCAACACACGAGGCTCAGCAGCACGCCGATCGTGCCCAACGTAATCGTCAGGGCATTCATACGTGGCCTTTCGTGTCGGGGGCGGCGTCGTGCCGCCTGGTATGAGTCACCGCATCGTAACGCAAGCTAAGTTACTCACCGGTAACTTGGTCTGATCTGGAGTTACCCGACAGTAGCTATGACTGCGTCGAATCGGAGACCGTGTGCCCGGACACGCTAGAGGTCAAACGTGATACCGCAGTCACGCAGGATGTCCTAACTCGTCTGAAAAGAGGCATGTGTCACACGGAGATCACGGCACCCCTGTACCGGCCACGATGCTGTTTCCATTCGGGCAAATGGGTATAACACTCCGGATGTGATGTCGGTTATGATTCGCCCGGTACATGGGGTTCGCATGTGGGCTGTACACGTCGGGGGACGTAGAACTCCAGGTCAATACAGCAGAATGGGGGCGTCTTAACAGGCGTGCGCCATGTCACAGAACGGAAAAAGATGAAGCTGAAGAAGCTTGCCGCTGTGGCGACGATGACGATCGCCGCCATGGGCATCACCGCCGGTACCTCGTATGCGGCGCCCGCTGCGCAGGACGAGAACGCCATCAACTACGAGGTTCGTCCCGACGGTGAGTCCATCGAGACTGTCATCGACGCCGGACAGTTCCGGATCTCCGGCGACGGTGAAAGCGTCGAGCTGCAGGACGACGACGGCAACACTGTCCTCAGCCTGCCCCTCGCGATCCAGCTCGGCGATCTGCAGCTCCCCTTCGAGCGTGAGATCAGCGAAGACGGCAAGACGCTGACCCTGACCCCGACGACGGACCTGAATAAGGCCGTGCCGGTTGATCCCGAGGACAAGGTCGGGCCGTCGATCACCCCGGTTGCCCTGAAGCTGACCGACGTCGCGTCGCCTGAGGAGAACCTGAAGTCGCAGCAGAACTTCATTTCGCAGCTGGGCATGGCTACGGCCATCGGCACCGTTGCAGGTGCGATCATCGGCTGCATCGTCGGCGCGGCCGTCGGCCTTGTCGGGACGATTCCGGGTGCCATCGGTGGGTGTGTGGTCGGAGCAGGTGGTGGCGGCACCATCGGTGCTTTCGTCGCCGGTGGCCCGACCGCTGTGGTCGCGGGTATCGCAGTGGTCCAGGATCTGTTCGCGCCTCCGGGAACCACGCAGTGGGCCAAGTAAGGAAGAGCGAGAACAGCCCCGTCGCCCGGAAGGGCGGCGGGGCTGTTTCGTACCCTGGTCAGGCGGCCAGAAAAAGTCTGATCAAGTTCCACAGCACCTGTGGATCTGTAAGCACTACCGCCAGGCTTCCCAGGAGTGATGATCCGAGCACTTCTTCTCCCTCTGTTCTTGCGGCCGACTCACGTGTTCCGACCGAGTTGGAGAGAGCCTAACCTGACTCGATCTTGATTCCTCGGTGACGCTCCTGTGGCAGCACATACCGCTGAGTATGCGACGAGGCCCGGCTCTCCATGTTGGGAAAGCCGGGCCGCGTTCTTGTATGGAGCCTGTCCTACCAGGTGCGGACCTTCAGGCCCGGGTTCTCCGCGAGGACCGTCTTGATCGGCGTGGCGAACAGTTCGGGGCTCTCACCGAGCAGGCCGCTGACGAACCCGGCGATCTCGCACATGCCGTACTGGCCGACGTTCGAGGCGCTGGAGATGCCGAGGGCGAGGGTGCCGGTGACGAGGGTGCCACCGCTGTCACCCTGCAGGGCGCACAGGTTGGTGGAGAAGCCGTTCTCGAGCACGCGGTGGCCGATCTCGACGTTCTGGCCGGTGGCGGTCACGACGCCGCAGCTGTAGCCGGTGCGCAGGCCCGACTTGCAGACCGGAGCGCCCACGACGGGATCCGCGACACCCGTGATGGGCAGCGGAGCGGCGAACGGAACGCGCACGCCGTTGTTCTCGAAGCGACCCGCGGCAGCGGCGGTGGGGCGGATCAGCGCGTAGTCGCTGCCGTCGAGCACCGTCTTCTCGAACGAGCCGAGATGCTGGCCGAGGTTGTCGCCGATGAGCTGGTGGACCTGGGAGGCCCACCGAGTGCCGGCCTGCGCGCGGTTGGGGTCGCAGTGACCGGCGGTGATGTTCACGGGCTGTCCGTTGCCGTCCTCGCCGTTGAAGCCGAGCGAGCAGCGCAGGCCCTCGCCGGCGCCGAGCGCGGCGTAGGCGTCGCCACCGAAGAGAGCGTCGGGGGCGTCGAGGCCACCGGCGATGGGCTGCAGGTCGGTCGCGCCTTCCGGCGTCAGCTCGGCGGGAGCGAACAGCACGCGCACTCCGTCGAGGAAGTCGGGGAGCTCGACACCGGACACGTTGTCGGTGCGCACGACGACGTCGTTGTTCACCACGTCGATGGCGATGCCGCGGATGACGTCGGCGACGGCGGGCGGCTGGGTCTCGAGCCAGTCGCCCAGTGCGCCGAGCTGATCTTCGAGGGCGTCCTCGCTGCGTTCGGTCTCGGCGACGGTGAATCCGGCATCCTCGGCGGCCTTGCGGGCCTCCTCGAAGCCGTCACCCTCGGTCAGGCCGACCGTGGCGGTGCCCTGGTCGTCCAGCCACACACCGGCGAAGACGGCTTCGAACTGCTCCCGTGCCTTCTCGGCGAACGCGGCGAGATCCTGGCTGCGCTGCGCATCGGCGAGGAAGCGCTCGGCATCGATGTTCAGGTCGCGCTGCAACGCCTCGACGAGCTCGGCCGGCAGAGACGATGTCTGCGCGGGTTCGGTCTCGGGTTCGGCCTGCGCGATGGCAACGGCAGGACCGAGGAGCAGCAGTGCGGCCGAACCGATGACGGCCGTCCGACGTGCGAAGGTGCGTCGCATGGATACCTTTCTCGTTCCTTCACGCATGCACGCGCGAAGGCGCCGTTCCCCCGCGGATCGGCGTCCGTCCGATCCTAAGGGGTGAGCGAGGAAGTACATAGGTACTTCTCGGTTACGGATGAGACTCGTGTGACTGTTGTGACGAACGGACCGGACGGTTCCGGCCTTTATGCCGGGTTCGCCGCAGTACGGACTCGGGTGCCGGTGGCGTTCTCGATCTCCTGGATCGGAATGCCGAGGCTGGAGGTACCACCGTTGGGCGCGAGTACCAGGTTCGCCTCGACGCAGTTCGGTGCGCCGGCGCTGTTCGATCCGCTGATCACGCCGAGGGCGAGGGTGCCGGTGACGATCGCGCCACCGCTGTCACCCGCGAGGGTGCAGGCGGAGGTCGCGAAGCCGCGGATGGTGCTCGAGAAGCCCGAGTCGTAGGTCAGCTGGGTCTCGATGCGGTCGGCGACGACGAGGCCGCACGTGAACGACGAGGACTGTCCCGACTTGCAGACGGGCGCCCCGACGACCGGAACGGCCGTGCCGGTGACCGTGAGGGTCGAACCGTTGCCGCCGCGGACCGACGGGCGATCGAGGCCGGCCTCGACGCCGGCGTCGTCCAGCGAGACGATGCCGTAGTCGAGGGTGCTGTCGGTGCCCACCGTGGACTCGGTGAACTTGCCGATCCGGACGCTCTCGTCGATGTTCGCGCGGTTGGGCAGGTAGACGGTCGAACCACCGTCGGCACGGGCGACGGCGTCGCAGTGACCGGCGGTGAGGTTGACGGCGTTGCCGTCGGCGTCGACACCGTTGAAGCCGAACGAGCAGATGCCGATGCGCTCGATGGGCGTGGTGCGGACGTCGCCGTCGGCGGTGATGTAGGTGTCGCCACCCATCGGGGCCGGATCGTTGGGCGGCATGCCCGGCGACAGCTGGACCTGCACGTTCGCCACCAGCGACGGCAGGTTCAGTGCGCGCCCGATCGGCGAGTTCACGATGTCGAGGACGATCTGGTTGTTGAGCACATCGATCGACGCGGAGTTGATCTGCGACGACACCTCGCGCGGGAGCCCTGCCACCCAGCGGTTCAATTCGGCGAGGGCCTGCTCGAGTCCGTCGGCCGAGACCGGCGCGACCGTGGCGTGGAAGCCGTCCTGCGCGGCGCGCTCGGCGGCCTCGCGGTTCGTGACGGCGATGACCGGCTTGCCGTCCTCGCCGAGCCAGGCACCGGCGAACTCGGAGGGGTGCTCGGAACGGAAGTCGCGGGCGTAGTCGCCGAGCTCCTGCGCGCGGGCGGCCCGGTCGAGATACTCCTCGGGGGACAGACCCAGGTCGCGCTGGATCGCCTCGACGAGTTCGGCGGGAAGTTCAGCGGAAGGCAACTGTTCGGCGGGCGCGGCACTCGCTGTGGCGCTCAAGGGCACTGCCAGCAGAACCGCGGAGGCCGCTGCGACTGCGACGCGGCGGGTGGTGGAACGGACTGCGGCGCGCGACGCCGACGAGAGACGCATGGAGGCCTTTCATGTGTGCTCGATGTGCTCTTGAACAGGTGCTTCGTGGATTCGGCGAGCCGACCCGCGGGACAGCCTACGGGACGGCCCGGCGACCGCCGATAGTGCCGTAGGTCACCACTGGGATACCTGCGCTGTCTAGTTGGGGGTCTCAGTCTCCGACGGCTCCGAAGTCTCCGACGGTGTCGGTCCCTCGGAGGGCTCGGGATCGGTCGTATCGGACGTCGGCGGAGTCGTCGGGGTGCTGCTGTCCCCGCCACCGCTGCCGCCTCTGTCGCGTCCGCCACCCGAGGAATCACTGGGCTGGTTCCGCCTCGACCAGCCTGTGCTCGACGTGGTCGAGGACGTGTCGGACGTGCTGGAGGTGGTCGAGCCCGGCGACGACGACGAAGAAGAGGACTGTTCGCTCGTGCCGGTGGTGGGATCTACCCAGGTCTGCTGCACGACCGGCGGAGCCACCGGGACCGTCTGCTCGGCGGTGGCCGGCTCGGTCGACTCCTCGGTGGTGGTCTCCTCGGTGCTGCGGGGAGCCGGTGCGGGGCGCGCCTTCGAGGTCGTCGTGGTCGCGGGTGCGGTCGGGGTCTCGGCGACCTGCGTTCCCGCGGTGGCCGTCGGAGAGTCCCGCAGTCCGAACACCAGCGCGCCGACGCCCACGAGCAGCGCGATCGCCGCGGCTGCCGCGATGGCCGTGACCTTCGACGAGCGACCCGAGGGCTTCTCGTCGGCGGTTTCTCCGACCGCGACGGCGGCGACCGTCGCCTTCGACGTGTTCGCCGCGGGCGTCGCGGCGGGAGCGGGCGTGGCACCCGGAGGGGGAGTCGCCGTGATCTTCGAGATCACCGCGGTGATCTCTGGGTCGAGTTCGCTGCGTCGCGGTTCGGCGAGCTTGGCGGTGGGCAGGATCTGCGTCGACCCGAGGAGGTCGACCGAGCCTGCGGCCGCGGCGAGAGCAGCGCCGCGCACCATCGTCTGGTGCGGCTCGGGCGCCAGGGCGCACCGCACGCCGAGTCCGGTCTTCACCGACTGCGCGACGAGCTGCGCGGCGCTCGGGTCGACCGCTTCGTCGACCGTGACGACGATGGCGTCGAGGTTGCTCACGAGCCAGCCGAACGCGCCGAGCGCCGACGAGAGCTGCGCAGCGACCGACGGGGCGTCGCCTTCGGGGTACCGGAATGCCTTACCCGCCGCGACTCCCGAGCGCACGAGGGTGACGGTCGAGCCCTGCGGGTCGATGTGATAGACCGCGACGAGTCGTCCGGTCTGGTGCGCGACCTGCGATTCGAACCATGCCGCGGCGGCCTCGGCGTCGGAGACGAGCGAGACGTGACGCAATCCGACGTAGTCGAGGGCGTTGCGCAGCACCGCGACCGTCGAGCTCGGCCAGTCGGTGGGGTGCGTCGCCACTGCGGTGTACGGGGTGTCGCCGATGAGGGAGGCTGCGTCGGCGAGGAGGCATTCCATGGCCGTGGCGACGAGGTCTTCGGCGCGGGAGAGCGAACCGTCGTTGGCGCGGACACCACCGGAGTGGCCGAGGCGGTCGACGAAGCCGGTGAAGGAACTGGTGTGGCCGTCGACGACGTCGTGGTCTCCGAGCGTTGCGGTGCCGTCGGAGTGCAGGTGGACGGCGGTGAACCGCTCGATCGGTGCGGGGTCCGGCCGTCCCGGCGTCGGTGAGGTGACCGCAACCGACGACACGGTGGTCCCCACCCTCAGGCCTACGCCTACGGACATGCCGGCTTGCCTCCATTCCGGTCGGAGTGTGTGTGACGGGGTACATCTGCGCCGTGCCCCATGGCCCGAAGCAGTGACAGGAGCTCCGAGCGGGAACCGGCACCGAGTCGGCGCCGGATACGGGCGACATGATGTTCCACGGTCTTCGCGGAAATGTACAGGTGGTTTCCTACCTCCCGGTAGGTGAGGCCCGAAACCACCAGGTCGGCCACCTGCGCCTCTCGCTCGGACAGTGCACCCGGCTTCTCCCGTGCACCGAGGGGTGATTCGTCCGGATCGCCCGGGGGAGTGTCGGGGGCGATGTCGACCGGTGCGCGACCGGCCGGGCCGTCCTGCCGGATCGTCCGCGCGACCTGCAGTAATCCGGTGGCGACAGTGGTGTCGTCCGCCCGCAGCGCTGCTTCTCCCGCGAGCTTCGCGCCGTCCCACGGAAGACCCACGGACGCGAGGGCCTCGGCCGCTTCGCGGATGCGCGTCGCGTCGACCTCACCGCGCAGTACGGAGAGCCAGGCGTGCCCGGCCCGCGCGAGCACCGCGGCGTAGGCGGTGGTCTCCGCGGCCAGGGCCAGCGCGCGGGCGTGCGGGACGAGGTCGGCCGGCCGGTCCGCGGCGATCGCGACCTGCACCCCGTACCAGTGCAGCGCCGCGCCCCACAGCGGTGGCTCACCGAGGGTGGTGAGCAGTACGCGGGCAGCGGCGACGAGGTGCGCGACCCGCGCGGACTCCCCGAGGCGGACGGCGGCCAGCCACAGTTCGCCCAACGGCAGCAGCCCGAACAGGTCGACGGAGTACTCGGCCACGACCGACTGCGCGGCCTGCCACCGCACCGTCAACGCTCCGAGGTCGGCATTGCGTCGCGCCAACCCGACCTGCAAGGCGTGGAAGAAGAGGAGGTCGCGCTGCCCGGTCACTTCGGGAGCGACGGCTTCGGCGGTCGCCGCCGCGGCTGCGAGATCACCGCCGAGCATCTCGGTCCACGCCACCAGGATGCGATTGCGGACGGTGGGAGTCTCCGGACGGTCGAGGATCGCGCGTGCGTGCCCGAGTTCGCCCGAGTGCAGGCACAGCAGTGCGGCGACGGCGTCGACCGTGTCGGGCCAGGCGCGCAGCGGCCCGTCGGAGCCGAGGCTCGTCAATGCGCGGGCGAGGCGGTTCATCGCGATCCGGCCGTCGCCGCCGACGGATTCGCGCAGGCCCTCCTCGAGCAGTCGTGCGGCGGAGGCCGCAGAGGTCGGCGCACCCGAGGTGGCGGCACCGCGGAGACGTTCTGCGGCCGAGGGTCGTCCGGCGGCGAGCAGCACGGTGGCGGCGAGGGGAGCGTCCGTACCGACCCGTTCGGGACCGAGCCATTCGAACAGGTCGGCACTGCGGTCGAGCATGCCGCGATGCGCGGCGATGCTCGCGGAGATCCGGGTGGCGGCGCGCAGGTCGTCGACGTCCGCCGTGTCGACGCGGTCGAGCAACCGGTCGGTGATCTGTTCGGCTCGCTCGAGATCCCCTGCCGCGAAGGCGACTTCGGCTCGCCGCACCGCAAGGGTCGCGGGATCGGCTCCCGCGGGTACGGCGGCGTCGAGAAGATCCGCGGCCTCGCGGGGCGGCGCGTCGGCTGCGAACGCGACGAGTCGCTCGGCGAGATGCGGGTCGGTGAGGCCGATCGTCGCGAGGCCGCGGGCGAGTTGCGGCGTCAGCGTTCCGGCATCGAGACGAGTCGCGAGGAGGCGACGCGCGACGACGAACAGGTTGTGCCGTCCCAGGGCCGCCGCGGGCGCACCGCTCGCCCCGGTGGTGAGGCTCGCGGCATCGGCGCCGAGCAGACCACTCGCACGGGCCGCATCGACGAGATCGAGAGCGCGCTCGACAGGGATGTCGAGCACGGCGGCGAGTTCGCCGGGATCGAGCGCCGCGCCGAGGTCGACGAGCGCCAGAGCTGCGGTGAGATCGAGATCCGCGAGGAGCTGCCGGCGGATCGCTTCCTCGACGGCCCGCCGGACAACGCTCTCCGTCCGCACGGCGTCGAGGGCGGTGTCGACGAGATGCGGTACGCCGCCCGTGAGGCGGTGCAGGGCACGCACCTGGGGCGGTGCGAGCCGGAGCTCGAACGACGCCGCGCGACCGGCGATCTCACGAGGTGTCCACGACCCCAGTTCCACCACCGTCCCGCTTCCCGTGAACGCTGCGGTCAGCGAGCGCATCTCGGCTCGGTGCGGTCGGGCTTCGGTGGCCACGACGATCCCCGTCGGTGCATCCCGGATGTGGTCGACGAGCTCCTGCAGTTCCGCGGCGGTCATGCGGTGTGCGTCGTCGACGATGCGGGTGTCGGCGAAATCGGTTCGGAGCGAAGCGAGGATTGCGGACTTCCCGGTTCCGGTGCCGCCGACGAGCAGCAGTCGCGGGGGAGCGGCCGCGGTCAGGGCACGCGTGACCTCCCTGGGGACCGGGCGTCGCGGAGGGGCGGGAGCGGACGTCATCGGGATCGGTCAGCGTCCGGTTCCGAGCAGTCCGCCGACGACCTGCCCCGTGCCGTCGAGGACACCCCCGACCACGTTGCCGGTGCCGTCGAGCACCCGGCCCACGCCGTTACCGACACCCTCGACGACCGCGCCCGCACCCTGACCTGCGCCCGACAGGGCGTCGCCGACGCGGCTGCCACCCGTATTCGGTGCGGTGGGTGCGGTCGGTTGCGGTGCCGGCGCAGGAGCGGGCGCCGGTGCCGGGGCGGGAGCCGGTTGCGGTGCCGATTCGGGTGCCTGCGTCGTCTCCCCGGGTGTCGCCGGTGCGGGTGCGGTCGGGTCCGGTGCAGGTACAGCGCCGGTGGGTGCGGTACCGGAAGCGGGCGTCGCGGCGACCGGGACAGCAGTCACGGTCCCGTCCGGGCCTTGCACCCGGACCGGGACGACGGTTCCCGACTCGGACGGCTGCGCGCCGGTCGTGCCGGGGACGGTCGTACCGGGGACGGTCGTGGTGGTCGTCGGGTTCCCGGCCACGATCTCGCTCGACGGACGTACCTCCGAACCGGGCGTCTCGGCCTCCGACGACAGGGTGCCGATCGCCAGCCCGCCCCCGGCGAGGACGACGACGGCGGCGACAGCGGCACCCACCAGCGCGAACGAACGGGCGCGTGCGGGTGTGCCGGTCGCGGTGTCGACGACTGCGGGCCGATGCGCTGCAGCGACAAGCTGCGCCTCCGCGGCGGGCACCACCGGCAGTGCGACGGTCTCGGGTTCGTCGTCGACGACAGGTGCAGGAGGCGCCACCGGCGCCGCGGCAGTCGGGGCACCGACCGCGGCCGCTGCGAGCGCGGCTCCGTGCGCTGCGGTGAAGGCCGGTCGCGCCGACGAGACGATCGGCAGACCCAGCTCCGACGAGATCAGTTCGGCGACGAGCGGGGTGGACGAGCCACCACCGATCAACAGCACGTGTGCGATGTCCGACCGGTCGAGCCCGGCCCCGCGGATCGCATCCTGCACCACGGCGAGCGACGTCTCCAGCGGCTCCCGGGCGAACTCCTCGAACTCGCTGCGCACCAGACGCAGGTCGCGGTGCAGGCCCGGCAGCGCGACCGGCACGACCGTCTCGGTGTCGCTGGACAGTGCCTCCTTCGCCGCGCGGCACCGAGCACGGAAATCGGCGAGGGCCGCGACGGTCGCGGGATCGAACGGGTCGAGGTCGGCCGCGTCCTCGCCGAGCGTTCCCAGCAGATAGGTGGTGACGAGATGGTCGAGGTGGTCGCCGGAGACGTCGTCGCTGCTCAGCGGTCGGCCCAACAGCGTCGGATGCGTCCCGCCCTGCACGACGGCGACGTCGAGGCTGCGCGCACCGAGGTCGTAGACCACCGTCACGTCGTCCCCCAGCGGACCGTGGGTGGCGTCGAGCCAGCGCACCGCCGCGATCGGTTCGGGGATCGTCCCTGCGGTCACGCCGGCGCGGACGAGCGCCGCCTGCAGGGCCTCGACGGTGTGCGCCGACCACGCGGCGGGATGCGCCAGCATCGTCGGCACATCGGAGGTGCCGGTGCGGTACTGCAGACAGGCCACGGTTGACGCGACGAGATCCTCACCGAGGTAGGTGGAGCCGTCCTCGGCGAGGATGCCGACCGGATCGCCGACCCGGGCCGCATAGCCGGAGAACGCCTGCGCACCGGGGGTCGGGGCGCCGAGGACGGGGGCTCCGTCCTCGGGGAGATGGAGTTCGGTGGGGACCGACAGAACGCTGGGATCGCCGGATCGGGGCTGGTCGAGCACGGTGAGGGCCACCGAATTGGCCGCCCCGATCGTGACGCCGAGTCCTGAATACATGCATGCTCCCGGGTTCTGGCGGACACAGGTCCGCGATCTCGTTCCACCGTTCGGTCTCGATGAGCCTGTCGTTCCCACCCCGTGACCTGTTAGCTCCCACACCGCCCACCGGCCCGATCGTGGGGACGATCCCCTAACGACCCCGATGCCCCCGCACCCCGATCCCCTAACGGTCGACGGCAGACAGGGGGCCGCACCCCCTGTGCCCGTGACCCGCGGATTCGTAGCGTCGTTCCCAGATCCCCACGACTCAGGAGACACGCGATGGCCACCAACGCCGTACTCGACTTCATCCTCGGCCTGTTCCGCGACGAGAAGGAACTCGCCCGGTACTGCAGCAACCCCGAGGCCGTCCTCGCCGAAGCCGGACTGGACGACGTGTGCCACGCCGACATCGTCGCCGTCGCCCCGCTGGTCGCGGACAGCGGTCTGTTCGCCGGGACCGCCGCCGAACTGACCGCAGCGCTGAACGGTGCCGCGAACGTCGGAGCGTCGATCGCCGGTACCGCCGCGGCGGGCCTGGGTGGAGCAGTGGGCCTGGGTGGAGCGGCGGGCCTGGGTGGAGCGGCGGGCCTGGGTGGAGCAGTGGGCCTCGGTGGCGCCGCCGGCCTGGGCCTCGGTGTCGGGGCAGGACTCGGTGGGGGCCTGGGTCTCGGTGGCGGACTGAACCTCGACGCGCAGACCGGGGTCGTCGCCGACCTCGGTGCACAACTCGGAGCGGCGCTCGAAGCCGGTGGCGAGCTCGGCGCTTCCCTGGGTGCGGCACTCGGCGGTGCACTCGGCGCGGGTCTCGACCTCGGTGGAGCCCTCGGCATCGGGGGCGCTGTGGGCGGAGCGCTCGAAGGCGGACTGGGCCTGGGTGTCGGTGCCGCCGCCGATCTCGCCGCCGCGATCGATGCGGCCGTCGAGGCCTCGGGCGGTCTCGGCGCCGACCTCGCGACCACCCTCGAAGGAGCACTGGGTATCGGGGGCACGCTCGGTGCCGATATCGGCCTCGCCCTCGGTGGCCTGCTGGAATCTGCCGTCGACGCCGGGGGCGCGTTCTCGACCGAGCTCACCGCGGCCCTCGACGGCGGCGCCGAACTCGGTGTCGCGCTCGGCACGACACTCGGGGGCGTGCTCGGCGTGGGCACGGAACTGACCGGTGCGCTCGGCACGAGCCTGGGCGGTGTCCTCGGTGGTGTGGCCGATCTCGGTGCCGGCCTGGGAACCGACCTCGCCGCCGGTCTCGACGCCGGCGTGGGCGCGACCCTCGGTCTCGGTGCGTCCCTCTCGGCCCTGCTCGGAGCGGGCGGCGGCGCTGCGGCCGATCTCGGTGCCGCGCTGGGGACCGTCATCGAGAGCGGTGCGCACGGTGGCCTGCTCGGCGGCGTCGACCTCGACGCGGTCCTCTCCGGTGGTGGTGAGATCGATACGGAGACCGGTGCGGGCATCGACCTCGGCACGGTGGTCGGTGGGGTGCTCGGCGGCGCGCTGGGCCTCGAGACCACCGCGACCACCGAACTGTCGTCCGCGCTGAACGTCGCCATCGGCTCGACCACCGATATCGGCGCGACCGTCGATTCGACCGTGCAGGCGGGGACGAGCCTCGGAACGGACCTGTCGTCCGTCCTCGGCTCGACCTTCGCGACCGGTGGTTCGGCAGGCGCCGAGCTCGGCCTGCAGCTCGGCAGTGCACTCGAGACGGCCGCGGGGTCGGTGCCCGTCGATGCGGGTGCGGATCTCGGCTCGCAGCTCGCGACAACGATCGGCGGCAGCCTCGGCGCCGGTGCCGAAGCCACCGGTCAGCTCGGCTACGCCCTCGACGGAGCGCTGGACGCGGCGGCGGAACTCGGGGCCGGAGTGAACGTGGGCGCGGACCTAGGCGCCGCGATCGATTCGGGGATCGGCGCGGCCGGTGGACTGGGAACGTCGGTCGACCTGGGTACGGCAGCCGACTTCGAGAACGCCCTCGATCTCGGTGGTGCAGCAGATCCGGGTACTGCAGTCGACCTCGGTGTCTCCGGCGGCCTGGAGAGCGCAGCCGACCTCGGCGCCGAACTGTCCACGCAGGTGGGGACGGCCCTGTCGGGTGGTGCGGAGGGTTGGGCGTCGGTCGGCGAGGACGTCTTCGGCTCCGCCTCGGGAGCTGCAGGTCTGTTCGGCGAGGGCGGCCTCACCGCGACCTCCGGTCTCGGTGGTGGTCTGTTCGCCGGAGCCGGTGGCGACTCCTCGCTCGGCGCCGGTGGCGACTCCACCGATCTCGACGGACTGCTGCCCTGACCGCAGCGGTGCGGGCTCCGGGACATAATGGCCGGAGCCCGCACCGACGGAAGGCGAGTCGACGCAGCCCATGCAGCATTCACCGGATACGCAGCATCCATCCGATCCCTCGAGACGCCGAGCGCTCCTCGACCTGATCGACTCCGTGATCGCGCGCTCCCGCAGCGCCGGGCGCAACGATCTCACCGACCGGCTGACGGCCGCCCGCACGAAGGTCACCGACCCGCGACTGCGGGTGGTCGTCGTCGGGGGACTGAACCAGGGCAAGAGCCGGTTCGTGAACGCACTGCTCGGCCTCGAGGTGTGTTCCGTCGGCGACGACGAGACCACCGCGGTCCCCACGCTCGTGCAGCACGGGCAGGAGCCGTCGGCCGAACTCGTCCCGACCGGTTCGGCGCCGCGCATCGCCGTTCCCTTCGACGACCTGCAGCAGGTCGCGCCGCGCAGTGCCGGCCGGGACGTCGAACGGCTGGAGGTGAGCGTGCCGAGTCCACTGCTCGCCGACGGGCTCGTGTTCGTCGACACCCCGGGTGTGGGCGGGCACGGAAATCCGCACACCGCAGCCACATTGACGCTCCTCGCCACCGCGGACGCGGTTTTCGTCGTCTCGGATGCGAGCCAGGAGTTCACCGCTCCGGAGATGGCGTTCCTGCGGCAGGTGCAGACACTGTGCCCGGCGTCGGCGGTGCTCGTAACCAAGACCGACATGTATCCGCACTGGCGCGCGATCGTCGACGCCGACCGCGAACACCTGCAGCGCGCCGGGCTCGACCTGCCGTTGCTGCCCGTCTCGTCCCTGCTGCGCGAATACGCCCTGCGCACCGACGATGCGTCGCTGCAGCAGGAATCCGGCTTCGACGCGATCTACGACTTCCTGCGCGACCAGGTCGTCGCGCGCAACGCCGACTCGGCGCGCCTGTCGGTGGCACACGACGTGAAGACCGTCGTCGACCATCTCGCGCTCGGTTGCGAGAGCGAACTCGCTGCGCTGCGCGACCCCGAATCCGGGAACGCCGCGATCGAGGACCTGCGCCGGGCGCGTGCCGCGACCGAGGCGTTGCGGACGCGGGCGGCGCGGTGGCAGATCACGTTGTCGGACGGCATCGCCGATCTCGCGGCCGACATCGACCACGACCTGCGCGACCGGTTGCGCACAGTGACCCGCGACGCCGAAGCGTCCGTGGACGAGTGTGATCCGGGCAAGGAATGGCCCCGGCTGGGGCAGTGGCTCGCCGAGCAGGTCGCCGAATCGGTCGGCGACAACTTCGTGTGGGCGCACGAACGCGCCGGGATCCTCGCCGGCAGGGTGGCGGAGCACTTCGCGCTCGACGACGCATCCCTGCCGTCGCTGCATCTCGGCGACCTGTCGACGCTGCTCGATCCCGTCGAGAACCTGTCCGATCTCGAGTCCGGCCGGATCGGCATCGGTCAGAAGGTGCTCGTCGGCATGAAGGGTTCCTACGGTGGCGTGCTGATGTTCGGTCTCGTCACCACCCTGATGGGGATGGCGCTCGTGAACCCGATCTCGGTGGGAGCCGGAGTCGTATTGGGCACCAAGGCGTATCGCGACGACAAGCAGGTCCGGCTCGCCAGACGCCGCGCCGACGCGAAGAACGCGATCCGCGCCTTCACCGACGACGTGAGCTTCCAGGTCGGGAAGGAATCCAAGGACCGGCTCCGCCTCATCCAGCGGCAGTTGCGCGATCACTTCACCGAGATCGCCGAACAGACACTGCGTTCGCTCGACGAGTCGCTCGAAGCGACCCGTCAGGCCGCGACCGTGCAGGAACAGGAACGCCGGCGTCGGATCGGCGAACTCGACACGCAGGTCGCGGAACTGAGCCGATTGCGCGAGCGCGCCGCGGAACTCGCGGGAGTGTCGGCGTGACCCCGGCCCTCGCGCGCGCCCGCGACCTGCTCGACCGGGCACGCGCGTCGTACGGCGGGAACCCGGCCGTCGCGGACCGGCTCGACCACTGCGCCGCGCGACTCGATCAGCCGCTGCGGGTCGCGCTCGCCGGATCGCTCAAGGCCGGCAAGTCGACTCTGCTCAATGCGCTTGTGGGGCAGGACATCGCGCCCACCGATGCGACGGAGTGCACACGCGTCGTCACCTGGTACCGCAACGGGCCCGTGCCGTCGGTGAACGCCTGGTACGACGGGGAGCGCCGCATGCCGGTGCCCGTGCACCGTCCCGACGGGCGTCTGACCTTCGACCTCGGCGAACTCACCGCCGACCGCGTCGACTTCATCGACGTCGAATGGCCCGCCAGCGCGCTGGCGCAGACCACCATCATCGACACCCCGGGCACGTCGTCGCTGTCGCAGGACGTGTCGGCGCGGACCCTGGCGCTGCTCACCCCGGAGGAATCGGCCTCGGGTGCCGACGCCGCCGTCTACCTGATGCGTTCGCTCGGCGCCGCCGACGTCGAGTTCCTCGAACGGATCGGCCGCCATGTCGGCGGGGGATCGGGGCCGCTCGGCATCGTCGGCGTGGTCTCGCGTGCCGACGAGGTCGGTGCCGGTCGCGCCGACGCGATGATGTCGGCGAAGCAGGTCGCGGCGAGGTTCACCGACGAACTCGAACGCACCGGACTGTGCCAGGCGGTCGTGCCGGTCGCCGGGTTGCTCGCGCTCGCCGCACGAACGTTGCGGCAGAACGAGTTCGCGGCCTTCGAGGCGCTCGCCCGGATGCCGTCGGACCAACTGCAGGTCGCGATGTTGTCGGCCGACCGCTTCGCGCGGCCCGACGTCGACCTGCCCGTCGACCCCGGGATGCGGGCACGTCTCGTCGACCGGTTCGGTCTGTTCGGCATCCGCACCGCAGTTCTGCTCGTGCAGCTCGGCGCGCGCGATTCACCTTCGCTCGCCGCCGAACTCGTCGCGCGCAGCGGGCTCGACGAGCTGCGTCAGGTCATCGACGTGCAGTTCGGTCAGCGCGCCGATCAGCTCAAGACCCATTCGGCGCTGCTGGCGCTCGAACGGGTGCTGCACGCGTGCGGCGATCACGACCTGCTGGGAGCCGTGCGACGCGAACTGGCCGACGACCACGGCTTCGCCGAACTCCGCCTGCTGGGCAGACTGCGGTCGGCGTCGGTGTCGTTGCCCGACGAGGAGGTCCTGGCGCTGCAGCGTGTGGTCGGTGGATCCGGGATCGGCGCCACCCGGCGCCTCGGACTCACCGACGACGCGTCGCCCGCCGAGATCCGCGCGGCAGCCGTCGACGCGGTGCGGCACTGGCGATCCCGCGCAGAGTATCCGCTGCTCGATCCGTTCACCGCGAAGGCCGCAGCGGTGGCGGCGCGCAGTGCGGAGGGGCTGGTCGCGGGAGCCGGCCGGTAGACGAGTTGTAGCCGGACGATCGGCTTGCACCTCACGTAACGTGAGGTCATAGCGTCGATCGTGCCGGTACACGGAGTGCCGGTGGAAGTGGGTGGACGATGCAGCAGACACGTTCCGGACAGCAATGGAAGGTGGGGCGTCTCGCAGCGGAGACGGGCCTGACCGTGCGGACCCTGCATCACTACGACGACATAGGCCTCGTGCGGCCGTCGGGCCGGACGGCGTCGGGTCACCGGTTGTACGAGGAGCCGGACGTCGAGAGGCTGTACCAGGTGCTGGTGCTGCGTCAGCTCGGGCTGTCGCTGGACGCGATCGCCACGGTCACCGACGGTGACACCTCGCTGTCGGAGATCCTCGATGCGCACCGTGCCTACCTGGACGATCAGCTCGCGGCAACCCGCACGCTGCGCGCCCAGGTCGAGATGCTCTCCCGCACGGTCCGAACGTCGCCGGATGCATCGGTCGCCGACTTCCTTCAGGTGATCCGAGGAGTGATCGAAGTGGACGACGTCTTCGAGAAGTATTTCGACAAGGGACAGATCGCAGACCTCGCGGAACGACGCGCAAGGCTGGGCGACGACGTCATCACGGCGGCGGAGGCGTCGTGGCAGGAGCTCATCCCACGTGTCGACGCTGCACTGAGTGCGGGGATGGATCCGGCTTCTCCCGAGGCCCAGGAGATGGCACGGCAATGGATGGGTCTGCTCGAGCAGTTCCACGGCGGCGACGAGGGCCTACGCGACAGCCTCTACCGCATGCACGAGGACAACGCGCAGCAGATCGAGCAGGAGTTCTGCGGGCCGAGTCGTGAACAGATCGAGTTCATCACGAAGGCGAACGAGGCGCGGGGGATGTGATCCGGCGGATCCCGGCCGCGCTCCGCGTCATTCGAGGCGGCCGGGTACCGGATAGCTGCGCAGCGACAGGCCGATCTGGCCGGAGACGATCAGGTCGTCGATCGTCTGCTGCAGTTTGTGGCAGGTGGGGATCCAGGCACGGCCTTCCTGGGCGGTGCGGGCCCGCGCGAACTCGGGGCAGACGCTGTCGGCGTCGTCGAGCCACTGGATGCTGGTGTGTGCCTCGCTGTATTTCTCGACGAGGACGCGATTGCTGCAGTGGTTGCAGGTGACGCTTTCCATGATCGGACCTCCTGGGGGCTGTGACAGCGACGGTAGTTGCGGCGACCGGCCGAGTCTCCCGTTCTCCCACGGAACGGGAGACCGTGTTCCGCTCAGCGGGCGGTATCCAGCGCGGTGCACCCTCATCTACCTGGGCTGTTAGGCTTCGATCATGCCCGAGATCGAGCCTGTCGCCGACGCTTCCGACGACAGCTACCCGTCGTTGCCCGCCACGAGTTGGGCCGTTCTGGGCATGCTCACCTTCGGTGAGGGACTCACCGGTTACGACCTGAAGAAGTGGGCGGACTGGAGCATCGGCTTCTTCTACTGGAGTCCGTCCGTCAGCCAGATCTACGCCGAACTCAAGAAGCTCGAGGCGGCGGGGCTGGCCGAGTCGGAGATGATCTCCGAGCCGGGGGAGCGTGGCCGGCGGGTCTACCGCATCACCGAACGTGGCACCCGTGCCGTGCGGAACTGGTCGCGGGCTGCGCCCGTCGAACAACCGGTCCTCAAGCACGGTCTCATGCTGCGTCTGTGGATGGGACATCTCAACGAGCCCGACGAGCTGAAGAAGCTCGTCCGGTCGCACATCGAGAACATGGAGACCATGCGGGAGCAGGCGAAGCTGCACGGCGATCACGCCAACCGCGAACCCGCATGGGCGTTCTCCCGGATGAGCCTGATCTGGGCCGAACGCTACTTCCAGGCCGAGATCGATCTGGCGAAACAGGTACTGGCCGACATCGACGAGGCGGCCGAGACCTTCTCGTCCGTCCGGGCCCGTGACGAACTGGGCAATCCTGTTCCGGAGGTCGCCGGGTCCTGGCGCGACGTGGAGGACTTCGTGCTGGGTCTCGAACGGCGCGAGCGCAGCTGAGTCGGCCGCTCCGCCCGGTGCGGGGACCGTCCGGGCAGAGCGGAGCGCCCTCAGGCGTACTGCAGGCGGGGCTGTGCCGTCGCTGCGGACAGGCCCGGGTGGTGCGCTCGCGGCACGACCTGCGCAGCGCGGGGGCGTCCTGAGAGAGATCGGTGGATCGCGTTCGCTGCCATACGGACCGGGGCGGCGTGGCGATGGTCGAACTTGACGTGGCTGGTCGGTCCGCAGATGGACAGGGCGGCGACGACATCACCGACGGGGCCGATCGGGACGGCGATGATGCCGATCCCGCCGGAGATCCGCGCCACCTCGTACGCCACGCCCGTCTCGCGGACCTTGCGCAGTTCGGGGGTGAGCTCGGTGAGGTCGTCGGTGCTGGGCGGGGTGTAGGCGAGCAGGGCCTTGCCGATCGCGGAATTGCGTGCGGGATAGCGGCTGCCGACGCGGGTGGGCAGCTCCGTGGCGAGCCGGCCACCGACCTTGTCGAGATAGAGCACGTCGGGCCCGTCGAGTACGCCGAGGTGCACGACGTAGCCGGTGGCGCGGTGCAGGTCGTGCAGGATCGGAGCGGCGGCGCTGTGCAGGCGGTTCTGGTGGACAGCGATCGAGCCGAGCTCCATGAGGCGGGTGCCGAGCTCGTAGTCGCGGCCCTCGCGGCGCAGCCACCGCATCTCGACGAGTCGTTCGAGCATCCGATGGGCGGACGAGCGGGGTAGCCCGGTTCGCCTGACGACCTGGGCGAGCGTGAGCCGTCCGGGGCCGTCGAAGGCGTCCAGGACGAGCGAGATCCGTTCGAGGATCGCGGTGGGGGTGGAGTCTGCAGTCGCGGGTGCGGTCACCGATATCTCCCTCGATCAGGGGCGAGAATCGCCACGAAACCCAAATGACGTGGGTCTTTCTATTAGAAATAGTGACACATGCGCGCACATTTGTGAAGTGGATCACCGAGATTGCACACCGAAGAGGGGGAACCCGCTGTCCTCGTGGACGGGGTTCCCCCTCTTCGGGGAGCGATCTGCAGTTGTGCGGTGGTGCGCAGAGGGTGGTGCTACATGGCGGCGAGCGGCTCGCTACCGGACCAGTCGTGGCCCCAGTAGCTGTCGGCGGTGATCTCCTCGGACGTGTAGAACGTCTCGTCCACGAGCTGCCCGTCGGTACCGAACTCGATGTCCCAGCCACCGGGGGCGCGGACGTAGAACGACACCATCTTGTCGTTGGTGTGGCGGCCCAGCGTCGACGACACCGAGAAACCGTCCTTGACGACCCGGTCGAGAGCCTGGCCGACCGCGTCCAGGGTGTCGACCTCGACCATGAGGTGGATCAGGCCCGGAGCGCCGCCGTGCGGGGCGGGAATCAGCGCGAGGCTGTGGTGGCGCTGGTTGACCCCCAGGAAGCGCAGGCGGATCGGCCCGAACTCCGGCGGTGCCGGCAACCGGAAGGCGCCGCGCGGCAGGAAGCCGAGAACCTCGGTGTAGAAGTCGAAGGTGCCGTTGATGTCGGTGACCGGCAGGACGACGTGGCCGAGTCCCTGCGCGCCCGTCACGAACTTCGCGCCGAACGGCGTGACCACCGGGCTGTGGTCGAGCACCGCGCCGTGGAAGACCTCGAGGGTCGCGCCGCTCGGATCCTGGAAGGTGATGACCTCCTCCACCCGGCGCAGGTCGGCTTCTTCGACCGACAGCGGCTTGACCGCCACTCCGGCCCCCTCGACGGCTGCCTGGACGCGTGCCAGGGCCGCGCGGTCGCGGACCTCCCAGCCGATCGTGACGACCCGGTCGTCCTCGCCCGGCACCACCACGATGCGCGCGCTGCGCTCGTCCATGCGCAGGTACAGCGCGTTCTCCTCCGGCCCGGACCCCTGGGCGAAGCCGAGGACCTCGAACGCGAACTTCCGCCAGCGCTCCATGTCGTTCGTCTGGATCTTCACGTATCCCAGACCGCGGATGTCGGTGCCGAAACTTCCGGCGTCGAACTTGCTCATACTGTTGTCTCCGTTGTCGGTTCGGATGTGGGGGAAGGTCAGATCATCGCCCGCAGCGGACCCTGCGGGTCCACGCCGAGGCCGCTCAGCGTCGCCGCGTGGTAGACCGTGCCCGGGACGTGGATCGCGTGGTGCAGACCGGCGTGTGCATCGCGCCAGAAACGCTGCATCGGCTTGTCCATCCGCAGGGCGTTGCCGCCGCACCGGGCGTAGACCTGGTCGACGGCCGTGACGGCCTGCCAGGCGGCGTTCACCTGGGTCTCGCGGCCGAGAGCACGCTGCTCGAAGGTCGGCGTCTTCCCGGAATCGACGATGTCCCACATGCGATCGACGTTGGCGAGCAGCGAATCCCGGGCCGACCGCAGTTTCGCCGTGGCCTCACCGATCGCGAACAGGGTGTAGGGATCGTCCTTGACCGCCGTGCCCTGCGGGTTGATGCGCTCGCGCTGGTACTCGTTGGCGTGGTGCAGCAGACCCTCGCAGATGCCGATGGTGGCAGAGGTGATCCCGAGCGGGAACATGTTCGACCACGGCATCAGGTACAGCGACTCGGTGCGGCCGTACTTGCGGACGGCGGTGCCGTCGATGACCTCGTCGCAATCCATGACGCGGTAGTCGGGCACGAACGCGTCCTCGACGACGACGTCCTTCGATCCCGTCCCGCGCAGACCCACGACGTCCCACGAGTCGTCGATGATCCGGTAGTCGGACCGCGGGATGATCACGTGCAGCATGCGCGGCGGCATCTGCACGCTGCCGTCCGGATTGCATGCCATCGCGCCGAGGAACGCCCAGTCGCAGTGGTCGGTGCCCGAGGAGAACGACCACTTGCCGGAGAACTTGTAACCGCCGTCGACCGGCACACACATGCCGCCCGGCATGTACGGCGACGCGAGCCACGTGTCCTGGTCCTGGCCCCAGACCTCCTGCTGGACCTTGGGATCGGCGAACGCGAGCTGCCAGGGATGCACGCCCACGATGCCGTGGACCCAGCCGCCCGAGGGGTTGAGCGACGCCATCCGCATGACCGTCTCGGCGAACTCGCGCGGATGCGACTCGAAACCGCCGTGCTCCTTGGGCTGCAGCATGCGGATGGAGCCGGACTCCTTCATGCGCTTGACGGTCGCGTCGGCGACCTTGCCGATCCGTTCGGCCTCGATGCCTTCGAGGAAGATGTCGTCGGCCGCGGCCTCGATGCCGGCCAGGACTTCGTAGCTCATGATCGTGTTCCTTCTGGTGGGGTGGGGGATGCGACGAGGGGCTCTAGGGGGTCGCGGTGGAGCCTTCGGCCTGCTTCGCGAGGTTCTCCGCGACCTCCTTCTGCCAGCTCGCGACCGCCCGGGTGGTGTCGATCTCGAACTCGAAGCGCTTGGTCATGTCCTCGGTGATGTCCTCGACATCGACGTAGAACTGCTGGTACCAGCGACGCAGCTGGTAGACCGGGCCGTCCTCCTCGGACAGCAGCGGATTGTCGATGGGTGCCTTGTTCTTCCAGATCTCGACGTCCTGCTCGAAACCGAGCTGCACGCCCTCGGCGAACTGCTCGGCCATCCCGGCGGCGATCTCGTCCGACACCCCCGGGAGCTTCTTGACGATCGCGCCGTACTGCAGCACGAACTCGTTGTTGCTCACCGGGTAGTGGCAGTTGATGAGGATGGTCTCGATGGTCTGGCCGTTGGCATCGGATTCGAGCCAGTCGATCATGTACGACGGACCGAAATAGGTTGCCTCGGAACGCAGTTCGGCGTTGGGGTCGTCGTAGTTGGTGCCGGAGATGACGTCCTCACGACCGGTCGAGTGCATGTACTGCGTGGCGGTGTGGCTCTCGAAGACGTTCTTGAAGTAGCGCGGGAACGAGTAGTGGATGTAGAAGAAGTGCGCCATGTCGACGACGTTGTCGACGATCTCACGGCAGTGGGAGCCCTTGATGCGCAGGCTCTTCCAGCTCCAGTCCGTCCACTCGTCGGTGCCGTAACCGGCGATCTCCGGGATGGTGACATCCTCCGGCGGCGGATTGCCCTGCGGGTCGTTCCAGACGTACAGCTGGCCGTTGCGTTCGAGGGTCGTCCAGGCGCGGGTCTTCGCGATCGGCGGGACGCGCCGGGCGTAGGGGATGTCGGTGCACTTGCCCTTGCCGTTCCAGCGCCAGTCGTGGAACGGGCACGCGATCGAGTCGCCCTTGACCTCGCCGCGGCTCAGGTCGCCACCCATGTGCCGGCAGTAGGCATCGAGGACGTTGAGCTGCCCCTTGCTGTCGGCGAACACGACCAGCTTGGTTCCGAAGGCCTCGATGGAGTGCGGCTTGCCGTCCTGGAAGTCTCGGAGCAGGCCGAGGCAGTGCCAGCCCCGTGCGAAGCGGGTGGGAGCGGCCGCAGCCTGGATCTCGCGGATCTCGACGTCGTCGTCCGAACCGGACCGTGCGGTGTCGATGGACATGAATTCCTCCGTGCCGTCAGTGGTGGAGAGACTTGTGATGCGCCTCATGGAACTCGTCGGCCACTCGCCGTGTGAAGCGTGTCTCCCGCTGGATGGAATGCGACGAACCGGCGGGCAGAACAGGCCTCCCGTCACACGGGAGAAGCCCTCCCGAGGGAACACCCGCGGTCGTTAGCGTCGCGGCACATCACGGCGAAAGGAACGTTCATGGCACGGATGACCGGGAAGGTCGCGCTGATCACGGGCGCCGCAGGTGGGCTGGGGCGCGCATGTGCGACGCGGCTGGCGGAGGAGGGTGCCGACATCGTCGCGCTGGACCTGCCGGGCGGCCGCACGGAGGCGGAACTGGACGAGACCGCCCGCCTCGTACGCGCCACGGGGCGCCGGATCGTCACCGGCACGGCGGACGTCCGCGACCTCGACGCGGTGGTCGCGGCGGTCCGCGCCGGAGTGTCCGAGCTCGGGCCGCTCGACGTCGTCGTCGCGAACGCCGGCATCAGCGACAATCCGGGCCCGTCCTGGGAGATCGACGACGAGATCTGGAACCGATCGATCGACGTCAACCTCACCGGTACCTGGCACACCGTCAAAGCCGGTGTCGCCGAACTCGATCCCGCCGGTGGATCGGTGATCATCGTCAGCTCCACCGCCGCGATCAAGGCCGTTCCGGGCGCGTCGCACTACTCGGCGGCCAAGCACGCGGTCACGGGCCTGGCCAAGACCCTGGCGAACGAACTCGGGGCGCGGGCGATCCGCGTCAACACCGTTCATCCGGGTGCGGCGGCGACACCGATGACGCTCAACCCCGCGACCTTCGCGCGGCTGCGCCCCGACCTCGAGGCGCCCACCGCCGACGACGTCGCGGAGGTGCTGTCGACGAAGACGCTACTGCGTGTGCCGTGGGTCGAACCGGTCGACGTGAGCAACGCGGTGCTCTTCCTCGCATCCGACGAATCCCGTTACGTCACCGGCCTGCAGATGGTCGTCGACGGCGGTCTGACCCAGAAGGTGGCGTGATGAGTGGACGTCTGGACGGCAAGGTCGCGCTGATCACCGGCGCGGCGAGGGGGATGGGACGCGCCCAGGCGGTGCGGTTCGCGCAGGAAGGCGCCGACATCGTCGCCGTCGACGTGTGCGCCCCGGTGGACCACGCGACCACTCCCGGCGCGTCACCCGCCGACCTCGCCGAGACCGTGCGACTTGTCGAATCGCTCGGCCGGAAGATCTGTGCCTTCGAGGTGGACGTGCGCGATCAGCCGTCACTCGACGACGCGGTGGCGGAGGGGGTCACGGCGCTCGGCCGGCTGGATGTCGTGTGCGCGACCGCGGGGATCAGCTCGTCGGGCCGGGCGACGGAGATGGACTCCGAACGCTGGCAGACCATGCTCGACGTCAACCTCACCGGCGTGTGGCGCACGTGCAAGGCCGCGATCCCGCACATCGTGGCCGGTGGTCGCGGGGGCTCGATCGTGCTCGTCAGTTCGATCGCGGGTCTGCGCGGGCTCGTGAGCGTCGGCCATTACACCGCCGCCAAGCACGGTGTCGTGGGGTTGATGAAGTCGCTCGCCAACGAACTCGCTCCGCATCGGGTGCGGGTCAACACGATCCACCCCGCCAACACCCGGACCACGATGGTGGAGAACCCGGCCACGATGCGCACCTTCTGCCCGGGTGTCGAGAACCCGACGCGGGAGCAGTTCGAGACGGCCCTGCAGTCGATGCACCTGCTTCCGGTGCCGTTGATCGAACCCGAGGACATCGCGAACGCGAGCCTGTTCCTCGCATCCGAGGAGTCCCGCTACATCACCGGTGTCACCCTGCCCGTCGACGCCGGGCACTGCGTCAAGTAATCGCTGCGTCGAACAGGAGACATCGTGCGACCGGAAGACCTGAAGGACGGTACCGCCGTCGTGACCGGAGCGGGCAGCGGGATCGGGGAGAGCGCCGCCCGGCGGGCCGCAGCCCTCGGCATGAACGTCGTGCTCGCCGACATCTCCGCCGAGCGCCTCGACGCGGTCGCCGCGGACCTGCGGGCCGACGGATGCGCAGCGCTCACGGTGCCCACCGACGTGCGCGATGCCGCTGCGGTGGACGCTCTGGCCGATGCCGCGTATGCCGAATTCGGTTCGGTGACAGTGCTGCTCAACAATGCCGGCCTCGAATCGCTCGGATATACCTGGGAGGTGCCCGTCGGCGAGTGGCGGCGCGTGATCGACGTGAACCTGCTGGGCGTCTACCACGGCATCCGGTCGTTCGTCCCGAGGATGGGCGCCGACCCGCGACGGTCGCACATCGTGAACACGTGCTCGGTGGGCGGCATCGCGATCACCCCGCGGATGACGGCCTACGCGGCGTCGAAGCACGGTGTCCAGGCGCTCACCGAATGCCTGTATCTCGAATGTGCCGAGGCGTATCCGCAGATCGGCGTGTCGGTGTTCAGTCCAGGGCAGGTCGCCACGCGCATCTTCGACGACCTTCCCGACCACGAGGCGTCCGCCGCCGACGCCGGGTTCTGGCGTGAACAGATCCGGGAGGGGATGACCCCCGACGACGCCGCGCGACTGCTGTTCGACGGCATCGGGCGCGACGACTTCTGGATCCTCACCCACCCGGAGTCCTTCGACCGGCTCGCCGCCAAGCGGGCCCGGGTGCTGACCGATCGGTTGCGCCCGGACGCACTGTTCGACGGACGCAACTGATCGATCCCGAACCCTCCGTCCGGGGCGTCAGCCCTCGAGGATCGCAAACCCCTTGTAACCGGATTCGGCCACCTCCGTGATGATCTCGCGGTAGACGCCGAAGCCGCCGAGGAAGGGCATGAACACGCGGGGCCGACCCGGGATGTTCGCGCCGAGGTACCAGGAGTTCGCGGAGTTCAGCAGCGACGCCTCGGCCCGGTTGCGGCATTCCTCCACCCAGTCGGCGACGGCCTCCGGCGTGCCCTCGATACCGGCGGCGCCGCGCGCATCGAGATAGGCGATCGCGTCGGCGACCCAGTCGACGTGGAGTTCGGAGTGCAACACCATGTTCGCGAGGACCGACGGGCTGCCGGGGCCGGTGAGGTTGAAGAAATTGGGGAAGCCGTCGATGCCGAGCCCGAGATAGGTCCGCGGGCCGGCCGCCCACGTCTCCTTCAGGGTGCGACCGCCGCGGCCGACGATCTCGAGCTTGTCGAGCGAACCGGTCATGGCGTCGAAGCCGGTCGCGAGGACGATCATGTCGAGGTCGTAATGCGCGCCGGTGGTGACGATGCCGGTCTCGTCCATGCCCACGATCGGGGTGCTGCGCAGGTCGACGAGTTCGACGTTGTCGCGGTTGTACGTCTCGTAGTACCCGCTGTCGGTGACGATGCGCTTGGCGCCGATGGCGTGGTCCTTGGGGGTCAGCAGTTCGGCGACCGCAGGATCGTCGACGACCGCGCGGATCTTCTCCTCCCAGAACGCACGGGCGGTGTCGTTGGCAGCCGGATCGGTGAGCTGGTCGGGGAACGCCTTGGAGAAGAGGACGCCGCCGAGCTTCCAGCGTTCCTCGTAGACGGCGCGGCGTTCCTCCTCGGACACCTCGAGTGCCGACTTCGGGTGCGGCCGGTGCGGGGAGCCGCCGCCGGATTCCCGGGACAGCCGGCGTCGCTCGGCATAGTTCGCCTTCTGCTCGGCGCGGGTGGCGTCGTCGAGCGGCACGTTGCCGGCGGGGATGCTGTAGTTCGCCGAGCGCTGGAAGACGAACAGCTGCTCGGCCTGCTCGGCGATGATCGGGATCGACTGGATGCCCGACGATCCCGTGCCGATCACGCCGACGCGCTTGCCGGTGAAATCGACGCCGTCGTGGGGCCAGCGGGCCGTGTGGACGATGTCGCCGGTGAAGCGGTCGAGACCGTCGAAGGCCGGGGTGTTCGCGTTAGACAACGGCCCGGCGGCCACGACGAGGAAGCGGGCGGAGACCTCGTCACCGCGGTCGGTGCGCACGGTCCAGCGCAGGCCCTCCTCGTCGAGGACCGCGGAGGTGACGCGGGTGTCGAACCGGATGTCGCGGCGCAGGTCGAACCGGTCGGCGACGTGCTCGAGGTAGGCGAGGATCTCGGGCTGGGTGGCGTACTTCTCGCTCCAGTTCCACTCCTGCTCGAGTTCGGGGGAGAAGGAGTAGGAGTAGTCGATCGACTCGACGTCGCAGCGCGCGCCGGGGTAGCGGTTCCAGTACCAGACCCCGCCCACCCCCGACGCTGCCTCGAACGCGCGGACCGTCAGGCCCTGGCTGCGGAATCTGTGGATCGCGTAGAGACCGGCGATGCCGGCCCCGACCACGACGACGTCGTACGACGTGGTCCCGGTGGTGGCATCAGGTGCGGTGACGACGGATCGGGGATGCTGGCCGTTCAACTTGGAGTCCTTCCACGAGCGCGAACAGTCCGGTCCCGGAACGGACACGGAGGTTCATGAAGTGGCCTCACGCTAGGGCGGGTGGAACGGGCGGGGCACCGGTCTTTCCCGCCCAGCGGGTCGTTTCCGGGGACGGCAGGGGAGCGGCAGAACAGCGCGATCCGACGCGGAAGTGATCTACGTCACGATCGGAACAAAAATCCGCGACCTGCCGTTGGATGAGTCAGACAACTTGAGCGCACTAGGCTCAACCTCATTTGACGACGTGAGTCGATCGGGTGCAGGCTTGAGTCGACCGCGCTCACCCGGGTCGAACAGGTCCGGGGGAGCAGGAACGTTTTCGCGGCGTGTACGCGCCGCGGCAGGAACATTGGAGGAAAATTATGGCTCGTGCGGTCGGCATCGACCTCGGAACCACCAACTCGGTCGTTTCCGTTCTGGAAGGCGGCGAGCCCGTTGTGGTCGCCAACGCCGAGGGGTCCCGTACCACCCCGTCCGTCGTCGCATTCGCGAAGAACGGTGAGGTTCTGGTGGGCCAGCCCGCCAAGAACCAGGCGGTCACCAACGTCGACCGCACCATCCGTTCGGTCAAGCGCCACATCGGCACGGACTGGACCGTGGCCATCGACGACAAGAAGTACACGCCGCAGGAGATCAGCGCCCGCACGCTGATGAAGCTCAAGCGCGACGCCGAGGCCTACCTCGGTGAGGACATCACCGACGCAGTCATCACCGTCCCGGCGTACTTCAACGACGCCCAGCGTCAGGCCACGAAGGAAGCCGGCACCATCGCCGGCCTCAACGTCCTGCGCATCGTCAACGAGCCCACCGCGGCTGCCCTCGCCTACGGCCTCGACAAGGGCGAGAAGGAGCAGACCATCCTGGTCTTCGACCTCGGTGGCGGCACCTTCGACGTCTCCCTCCTCGAGATCGGCGACGGCGTCGTCGAGGTCCGCGCGACCTCCGGCGACAACCACCTCGGTGGCGACGACTGGGACGAGCGCATCGTCAACTGGCTCGTCGACAAGTTCAAGGCACAGCACGGCGTCGACCTGACCAAGGACAAGATGGCTATGCAGCGTCTGCGTGAGGCTGCCGAGAAGGCCAAGATCGAGCTGTCGTCCTCGCAGTCGACCTCGATCAACCTGCCCTATATCACCGTCGACGCGGACAAGAACCCGCTGTTCCTCGACGAGCAGCTCACCCGCTCGGAGTTCCAGAAGATCACCGGCGACCTCCTCGAGCGCACCCGCGCTCCGTTCCAGCAGGTCGTCAAGGACGCAGGCATCTCCGTCGGCGACATCGACCACGTCGTGCTGGTCGGCGGCTCGACCCGTATGCCCGCCGTCACCGACCTGGTGCGCGAGCTCACCGGTGGTCGCGAGCCCAACAAGGGCGTGAACCCCGACGAGGTCGTCGCCGTGGGTGCAGCTCTGCAGGCCGGCGTCCTCAAGGGCGAGGTCAAGGACGTGCTGCTGCTCGACGTCACCCCGCTGTCGCTCGGTATCGAGACCAAGGGCGGCGTGATGACCAAGCTCATCGAGCGCAACACCACGATCCCCACCAAGCGGTCCGAGACCTTCACCACGGCCGACGACAACCAGCCGTCCGTGCAGATCCAGGTCTACCAGGGCGAGCGTGAGATCGCGGCGCACAACAAGCTGCTCGGTTCGTTCGAGCTCGGCGGCATCGCGCCGGCTCCGCGCGGTGTCCCGCAGATCGAGGTGACCTTCGACATCGACGCCAACGGCATCGTCCACGTCACCGCCCGCGACAAGGGCACCGGCAAGGAGAACACGATCAAGATCCAGGAAGGCTCCGGCCTCTCCCAGGAGGAGATCGATCGGATGGTCAAGGACGCCGAGGCCCACGCCGAGGAGGACCGCAAGCGTCGCGAGGAGGCCGAGGTCCGCAACCAGGCCGAGTCGCTCGTGCACCAGACCGAGAAGTTCATCAAGGAGAACGAGGACAAGGTCCCGGCCGACGTCAAGGAGAAGGTCGAGGCTGCCGTCAAGGAAGCCAACGACGCTCTCGCCGGCTCCGACATCAACGCGGTCAAGGCCGCCGTCGAGAAGCTCGCGACCGAGTCGCAGGCCCTCGGCCAGGCCATCTACGAGGCGCAGGGCGCCGAGGGTGCCGCTGCCGGTGACGGCGCGGCCGCAGGTGCCGACGACGTCGTCGACGCCGAGGTCGTCGACGAGCCGAACGATTCGGAGAAGAAGTGAGTGCCGACAAGCCCGAGCAGGAACCGGTGACCGTCACCGACAAGCGACGGATCGACCCCGAGACCTTCGAGGTGCGCGACCCCGCCGAGGAGCCGCGCGCCGAGGAGGGCGAGGTGATCGAGTCGGTTCCTGCGGAGGGTGACACCGAGAAGGCCGAGCAGACCGAAGGACAGTCGCAGGAGGCGAAGGAACTCGCCGAGCGCACTGCCGACCTGCAGCGCGTGAGCGCGGAGTACGCGAACTACCGTCGCCGCGCCGAGGCGCAGCGCACGGCGATCGCGGAGGAGGCCAAGGCCTCCGTCGCGGCGAAGTTCCTCGACGTCCTCGACGACCTCGACCGGGCCCGCGCCCACGGCGACCTGGAGACGGGTCCGCTGAAGGCGCTGTCCGGCAAGCTGACCGCCGTGTTCGACAGTGTCGGACTCGTCGCGTTCGGCGAGGAAGGCGACGCCTTCGATCCCGAGCTGCACGAGGCCGTCCAGATGGAAGGCGACGGTCACCACCCGGTGCTCGGGGCGGTGCTCCGCAAGGGTTACCGCTTCGGCGACCGCATCCTGCGGCACGCGATGGTGACGGTCACCGACGGCGATCCGGCGGACACGCCGGGCGACGCGCCGTCGGCAGAGCCGGGCACAGAGTAAGAACAAGAAAACGCGAGAGGAGGAGACGCCCGGTGAGCCAGCGGGAGTGGATCGAGAAGGACTTCTACAAGGACCTGGGCGTCTCCCCCGACGCAACGCAGGACGAGATCAAGAAGGCCTACCGGAAACTGGCGCGGGACCTGCATCCCGACGCCAACCCCGGTGACGCCAAGGCCGAAGAACGTTTCAAGGCCGTCAGCGAGGCCAACGCCGTCCTGTCGGATCCCGCCAAGCGCAAGGAATACGACGAGACCCGCCGCATGTTCGCCTCCGGCGGCATGCAGGGCGGCTTCCGTCCCGGCGCCGGCGGATTCTCCGGTGGCACCGGAGCGACCTTCGACATCGGCGACCTGTTCGGCGGTGGCGCCGGCGACGGTGGACTCGGCGACCTCTTCGGCGGCCTGTTCAACCGCGCCGGCGGAGCGGCACCGGGCGCCCGTTCGCGTCCGCGCCGCGGCTCCGATGTCGAGACCGAGACGACACTCGACTTCCGCGACGCCGTCAAGGGCGTCACGGTTCCCCTGCGGATGACCAGCCCGGCGCCGTGCACCACCTGCCACGGCAGCGGTGCCCAGCCGGGAACGAGCCCGCGGGTCTGCCCGTACTGCAACGGAAGCGGTGTGGTCTCCCGTAACCAGGGCGCGTTCGGTTTCTCGGAACCGTGCGACGACTGCCGGGGCACCGGATCGATCATCGACAACCCCTGCAACGACTGCCGCGGTACCGGTGTGCAGAACCGCACGCGCACCATCACCGTGCGGGTCCCCACAGGCATCAAGGACGGTTCGCGCATCCGCCTCGCCGGTCAGGGCGAGGCCGGTCTGCGCGGCGCTCCGTCCGGCGACCTGTTCGTGACGGTGCACGTCCGTCCCGACCGCGTGTTCGGGCGTGAGGGCGACGATCTGACCCTCGTGCTGCCCGTCAGTTACGGCGAGCTCGTCCTCGGCGGCACCGTCTCGGTGCCGACCCTCGACGGTCGCGTCGGGCTGAAGATCCCGCCGGGAACGGCCGACGGCCGGGTCCTGCGGGTCCGCGGACGCGGTGTCC
The DNA here is from genome assembly GCF_900187265.1 of Rhodococcus rhodochrous. Lineage (NCBI taxonomy): Bacteria > Bacillati > Actinomycetota > Actinomycetes > Mycobacteriales > Nocardiaceae > Rhodococcus > Rhodococcus rhodochrous. Next base: position 4,342,845 of record NZ_LT906450.1, on the reverse strand, counting down.
CCAAGCGCGGGGGCGGCGCCGGTGACCTTCTCGTCACGGTGAAGGTCGCGATCCCGCAGAATCTCGACGAGAAGGCGACGGAAGCGCTGCACAACTATCTTCGTGCAGAAGAGGCAAGCGGTTTCGATCCTCGAGAGGGATGGGCAGGTGCGTGATGAGCGAGACGAGAATGCCACGGGATCTGTCACCGGACCCCGATGCGCGCGTCTACGTCATCTCGGTGGCAGCAGAACTCGCCGGGATGCATGCGCAGACGCTGCGTAACTACGACCGGCTCGGCCTCGTCACCCCGCACCGCACCAGCGGCGGCGGCCGCCGGTACTCGCCGCGCGACGTCGAACTGCTGCGCGAAGTACAGCGCCTCTCCCAGGACGAAGGTGTCAACCTCGCCGGGATCAAGCGGATCATAGAGCTGACCAACCAGGTCGAGGCGCTGCAGCAGCGCGTCGTCGAACTCAACGCCGAGTTCGCCCAGTTGCGTTCGACGCGCGGCGATCTGGTGCCGATTCCGCGCAGCAACGCCCTCGTCGTATGGAAGCCGCGCAACAGGCGCGACTGACCGACCGCACCGACCTGCCGGGTGAAAATCTCCCGCCCAGCGAGACGATCGCCCTGCGCGGGCCCGACGTCTGCCTAGTGTGGCGTGTTCCACACGAACGGTCGACGGAAGGCAACAGTCATGGCGGAGTGGGCGGAAGAATGTGACGTCCTCGTGGTGGGGTCGGGAGCCGGAGGGTGCTGCGGTGCGTACACCGCTGCGCGCGAAGGGCTGTCGGTGATCCTCGTCGAGGCGTCCGAGTACTTCGGCGGCACCACGGCGTACTCCGGGGGCGGCGGCGTCTGGTTCCCCACCAACGCGGTCCTGCAGCGCGCCGGTGACGATGACACCATCGAGGATGCGCTGACCTACTACCACGCGGTCGTCGGCGACCGCACCCCGCACGAGCTGCAGGAGGCCTACGTTCGCGGCGGCGCCCCGCTGATCGACTACCTCGAGTCCGACGACGACCTCGAATTCATGGTGTACCCGTGGCCCGACTACTTCGGCAAGGCGCCCAAGGCCCGTGCCCAGGGACGGCACATCGTCCCGTCGCCGCTGCCCATCGCCGGCGATCCCGAGCTCAACGAGTCGATCCGCGGCCCGCTCGGCCGTGAACGCATCGGCGAACCCCTGCCCGACATGCTCATCGGCGGTCGTGCGCTCGTCGGACGATTCCTCATCGCCCTGCGCAAGTACCCGAACGTGGACCTGTACCGGAACACCCCGCTCGAGGAACTGATCGTCGAGGACGGCGTGGTCGTGGGCGCGGTCGTCGGGAACGACGGTGAGCGACGTGCGATCCGCGCGCGCAAGGGCGTCGTCCTGGCCGCCGGCGGTTTCGATCAGAACGACGAGATGCGCGGCAAGTACGGGGTACCGGGTGCCGCGCGGGACTCGATGGGACCGTGGTCGAACCTCGGCAAGGCCCACGAGGCGGGCATCGCCGTCGGCGCCGACGTGGATCTGATGGATCAGGCCTGGTGGTCACCGGGACTGACCCATCCGGACGGACGCTCGGCGTTCGCGCTGTGCTTCACGGGCGGCATCTTCGTCGACCAGGACGGTGCGCGGTTCACCAACGAGTACGCACCCTACGACCGTCTGGGCCGCGACGTCATCGCCCGCATGGAGCGCGGCGAGATGACGTTGCCGTTCTGGATGATCTACGACGACCGGAACGGTGAGGCCCCGCCGGTCGGGGCGACGAACGTGCCGCTCGTCGAGACCGAGAAGTACGTCGACGCGGGACTGTGGAAGACCGCCGACACCCTCGAGGAGCTCGCCGGGCAGATCGGTGTGCCCGCCGAATCCCTGAAGGCGACCGTCGCGCGGTGGAACGAGCTGGCCGCGAAGGGAGTCGACGAAGACTTCGGTCGCGGGGACGAACCCTACGATCTCGCCTTCACCGGCGGTGGGTCCGCGCTGGTCCCGATCGAGCAGGGCCCCTTCCACGCGGCGCAGTTCGGCATCTCCGATCTCGGCACCAAGGGCGGTCTGCGGACCGACACCGTCGGGCGCGTGCTCGACAGCGAGGGTGCTCCGATCCCCGGTCTGTACGCGGCGGGCAACACGATGGCAGCACCGAGCGGCACCGTCTACCCCGGCGGTGGCAACCCGATCGGCGCGAGCGCGCTGTTCGCGCACCTGTCCGTGATGGACGCTGCGGGACGCTGATAGACAGGCGCGACGCTGACGCACATACGAACCGGGCCCGGAAGGATACGCAGGTATCCCTCCGGGCCCGGTTCGTCGTCTCAGGGTCGGGTGACGGCGAAGTCCGCTGTCATGAACGGATATCCGTCCTCCACCGTGGTCGCGACCCCGAAGCCGTGCCGGTTGGCACCGGCGATGTGGGTGCCGTCGCCGTTCGCGACGCCCGTGCCGTAGTTGTTGGCCATGAGCGCCACCGTCGCGTCGCCGGGCATCGTGTAGTCGATCTGGATGCCGAACCCGCGCCGGTCGGTACTGCTCGCCGAGATCGTTTCGGTGGAGCGGGCCGGCACCACGGTGGCCGGTTCGTCCACCCACGTTCCGTAGAGGTTCTCGGTCGACGTGAGCACCATCGGCGCATCGGTGTCGTTCCGGATCGTCAGCGTGATGCTGGGCCCATCTGTGGGCAGAGCATCGGCGGACGCAGTGGTCGGTGCGGTGAGCGCCGCCGCAGCGGTCAGAACTGCCGCTGCGACAGCGCGGGTGCGGTACTTCATCGTGCTCCTGGCGGTTGACGACTCGTGGTTCTCAGCCGTGCCTGGCCGGCCGCTGAAGTGTACCCGTCGGTAGCTCGATCCGTCGGTCTTCGGCGATCAGGCCGGGACGAGGTCGCTGACCTGCGCAACAAGCTCCAGCGAACGCAGCCACGCGTCGCGTCCGGGAGCCGACGACACGACGATCAGCTCGTCGGCCTGCGCGCGCTCGGTGAACCGGTCGAGGTAGTCGCGCACCTCCTGCGGCGTACCCACGGCGGTGTACCGGAGCATCTCGAGCACCTGCATGCCGGCGGGGGAGTCGAGCAGCATGTCGATCTCCTCCTCCGTGAACGTGCGCCCGCGTCCGACCATCTGGACGACCCGGGCCCGCTTGGTCGCCTCGAACAGCGACTGCGCCTCCTCGGTGGTGTCGGCGGCGATCACGCCGACACCTGCGATGACGTGCGGCTCCGGGTGGTCGGGGGAGGGCTGGAACTCGCGGCGGTAGAGCCGCACCGCGTCCTCGAGGGCCTGCGGCGCGAAGTGCGACGCGAAGGCGTACGGAAGACCGAGCAGGGCAGCGAGTTTCGCGCCGAACAGCGACGAGCCCAGGATGCACAGCGGCACGTCGGTGCCCTTACCGGGGATCGCGTCGACTCCCGGGATCCGCGACTCGCCCTTCAGGTAGGCCTGCAGTTCGAGAACGTCCTGCGGGAAGCTGTCGGCCGACGTCGGATCGCGGCGCAGCGCCCGCATGGTCTTCTGGTCGCTGCCGGGGGCGCGGCCGAGACCGAGGTCGATGCGGCCGGGATGCAGCGTGGCGAGGGTGCCGAACTGTTCGGCGATGGTCAGCGGCGAGTGGTTCGGCAGCATGATGCCGCCCGCGCCGAGACGGATCGACGAGGTGTGCGCGGCGACGTGCGCGATGAGCACGCTCGTCGCCGACGAGACGATCGTCGGCATGTTGTGGTGTTCGGCGTACCAGATGCGCCGGTAACCCCACTGCTCGGCGAGCCGGGCCATCTTCACGCTGGCGTCGAAGCTCTCACGGGCGGTCTCGCCCTTGCCGATGTGTGCGAGGTCGAGGATGGAGAGGGGAACGGTCACCGGTAATCCTTCGCGTCGGGGCCCGGTATCGGCCGCCGGGCACACCTTCGGAGCAACCTCGGCCGGTGACCGTCTATTCCCTCACCCGTCGTTCCACATCGCCGACGTTCGGTGTCACCGACGCTCGAAACCGCCGTAGGTGCCCTGGAAGAACAGGAGCGGGCCGCGGGAGTGCAGCGACGTCAGTCCGGTCACTCGTGCCAGCACGATCGTGTGGTCGCCGGCCTCGTACTCGGTCTCCACGGTCGCCTCGACCCGTGCGAGGGCTCCCTCGAGCGCCGGAGCGCCGTTGTCACCCGGCTCCCAGCGCACCCCGCGGAACTTGTTGCCGCCGCTCACCGCGAACGCACCGCACAGGGTGCGTTGGCTCTCGGACAGGACGTTGACGGCCAGGGTGCCGACCTCCCGGATCTTCGGCCAGGTCGTCGACGTGCGGGCGGGACAGAACGAGATGAGCGGCGGGTCCAGCGAGACCGACACGAACGACTGGCATGCGAATCCCAGCGGTTCGTCGCCGTCGAGCGCGGTGATCACCGTGACACCCGTGCAGAAGTTGCCCATCACGTCGCGGATCCGTCGGGGATCCAGTACCGCGTGTTCCGCTGTCATCGAAGCTCCAATCGATCGGCGTTCGTTCCAGTGTCCGTCACCGTGGCGGGGCCTGGCGAACCGTGCCCCGCCCACCGGTCAGCGGACACGCATGTCGCTCGGTGCCCAGACCGCCCGCATGCTGGTGATTCGTCCCTCGTCGTCGAACGTCATGATGTCGATGGGCTCGATCTCGTAGGTCTGCTCGCCCGCCTTCGTGACCACGCGGAAGTGGAAGGCCGCGGTCGACCCGCCGATCCGGAGCGTGAGCAGTTCGGTGGTGTTCTCGGCGGCCTCGACACCCTTGTAGAACTCGGCGATCGCGGCCCGGCCCACGCGCGGTTCGCTGCCGACCGGATCCTCGAGGGTGGCGTCCTCGGCGTAGAGGGCGGCGATGTCGGCGGCCACTCCCGCGGCCACGGCGTCGAGATAGGCGTGCACGGTGGCGCGGATGCGCTGCGTGCGGGCGTCTGCGTCGGACACTGTCATATCTGTTCCTCGGATCTGATGATGGTCAAGGGGCGACTTCGTCGACGTTATTCGCGTCGTGGTGGATATGGGGTCGCGCTCCCGCGCAGCGGGAGATCCGCGACGTACCCGATTCGCTGCCGCTCCTACTCATCCGCAGAACGATTCGCGCACAGGGGGATCGACGGGTCCGACATGCGTCGACCCGCAACCCGGACGGTCGGCAGGACTGTCCGTCAGGCGTACTGATGCTCTCGGACGCCGGGTGCTGTGCGTAGCGTCCGGCGGGTCTGCAGGGTCGGAACGATGTGGTTGCGGTCGAGTTTGCGCCAGATGGCGGTGGCCGTCATGCGGACGGGCGCGGTCAGCCGATGTTCGAAACGCAGATGGGGGAGGGGGCCGCACAGTGATACCGCTGCGACCGCGGAACCGACGGGACCGACAGGAACAGCGATACACCCGAATCCTGCCAGCGACTCCTCGTTCTCGAAGGCGACCCCCTGCTCGCGTATGTGATCGTAGGCGGCACCGGGGGTGCCTTCGTACGCCAGAAGTGCTTTGCCGAGGGCGGTGCTGCGCGCCGGTCGGCGTCCTCCGACCCGGGTGGGCACGGCCGTGGCGAGACGTCCGCCGATCTTCTCGAGGTAGACGAGATCGTCGCCGTCGAGGACGGCCAGGTGGACGACGAAGCCGGTGACGCGATGGAGTTCCTGCAGGTGCGGTAGGGCGGTGGCGTGCAGTCTGTCCTGGTGGACGGCGAGTGAACCGAGTTCCATCAGGCGGAGCCCGAGGGTGTAGGTGCGGCCTTCCCGATGCAGCCATCGCATCGAGACCAGGCGATCGAGGATGCGATGGGCGGACGACCGAGGGAGGCCGGTCCGACGCACGATCTGGGCGAGGGTGAGCTGGCCGGCCCCGTCGAACGTATCGAGCACGAGGCCGACACGATCGAGCACTGCGCTGGGTGCCGTACGGTCGACTTCCGCCTCAATCGTCATGACTACTCCTACAACCGCAGCGCTCCGAGCGCGAGGACGTGGGTATTTCGAATCGGAATGGTGCCACACGTTCCCAAGGTTGTGAAGTGGATCACGAAAGCGCGGGCCTCATTCTCCGGCATTCCCGAACGCCTCGCCGTACAACTCTGTGAGAGCCTCGAGCTGCTCGCAGTAGTGGTCGACCGACTCGGCGGTCACTCCGGCGCCGATGATCGTCGCTCCCGCCGATACGGCGCGATCGAGCCTCCTTCTCGTCCTGTCCGGGTCGCCGATCGGATCCAGGCCCGCAGCCGGCAACACGACCTCGAATCCGGACTGCAGCTGTCTCCTGCCCAACATCGCCTGCACGTCGTCGAACGACAGACCGAAAGGAACCCAGCCGTCTGCCAGCTCGCACGCCCGTCGCAAGGAGCGTGGTGTACGCCCGCCGATCCACAACGGCACCCGCGGTTGTACTGCGTTGGGCTCCACGACCATGTCGGAGAACTCGAAATACATTCCGCGATAGGACGGTACGCGCTCCGAGAGCGCGGCACGCAGCGCAGCCAGGGAATCGTCCGCCCGTGCGCCGCGGTCGGTGAACGGCACGTCGAGCAGATCGAACTCTTCTTGCAGCGTGCCGACGCCGAGTCCCAGGATCAGGCGACCCCCGCTGACCGCGTCGAGGGTGCCGTAACGCTTGGCGATCTCCAGCGGGTGGTGATAGCCGAGAACCAGAACCTGTGTGGCGAGCCGGATCCGTTCGGTCCGTCCCGCCAGATACCCGAGTGTCGCCAACGGATCCCAGTACGTCCCGCCACGAACTTCGGCCACAGGCACCGGCACGGCGACATGTTCACTGCAGGTGAGGTGATGGAATCGCAGGCGGTCCGCGGTGACCGCGATCCGTGTCAGCTCGTCGATCCCGGCGGTTGCTTCCCATTCGTTGTACGCACCCGGAAGGCGCGTGACGATCGGACTGGTGATTCCGATCCGCACCTTCGGATCTCGGCTCGGCACAGGGGTCATGACAGGACACTCCTTCGCAACGTCGTCTCGTGGCAGTCTGCGCGCGGCGGACGCAGGAAGCACGAACCGTCCCGGTCTCCGGACTCAACCGATACGACGAGCGGCGTGTTCGCCCGCGATGCGGCCGAACACGAACGCATCGGCAATGTGGAAACCACCGTCCTTGGCCCAACTGAATGTCGAGCTCACCGTGCCCGCGGCATAGAGTCCCTCGATGACCGTGCCGTCCGTGGCGAGGGCACGAGCGTGTTCGTCACGACGAGGCCCGCCGTTGGTCCACGCCAGCATCGGTCCGCTGCGGTAGGCATAGAAGGGGGGTTCGAGGAGTGGCACCAGCGTGGCGGCGGAACGCCCGAAGCGCTCGTCCACCCCCGCAGCGCATGCAGCGTTGTACTCCGAGACGCTTTCTGCGAGAGCATCTGCGGGCACTCCTGTCACCGCGGCAAGTTCTTCCAGCGTGTCGCCGCGTCGTATCCAGCCCGCTTCGATCTCCGTCATGTTGTCGGAGCTCCACCGATAACCGTTCATCAACACGTTCCACCCGACCGGGAGGATGTCGGCCGAACCGCTGATCGGACCGGCCGACCTCGTCTTCTCGTCGAACACGACCCACATGGGGCGATGCGGATGCAGAACGTACCGTCCGTCGATCAACGCCTGCCCGTGCCCCGACGGGACGAACTCGTCCACGAATCGACGGCCCGTGTCGTCGACCCAGATCACCCCACGCGCATGGACGAACATCGCGAAGTAGCCGTGGCGGGAAGCCGGGTCGGTGATGCCGTTGACCGCCATCATGTTGTCCATGTGCCACAGATCCGCCCCGACCTCCTGCGCCATACGGAGGCCGTCGCCGGTTGCGGCCGTGCTTCCCCACACCGGCACGTCCTCGAGTCCGAGGTGAGTGCGTACCAGTTCGGGGTCGCCTTCGAAGCCGCCGGTGGCGAGCACGACACCGCGCCCGGCGTCGATCCGTTCACCGCCGGCGGTGACGACGCCGGTCACCGAACCTGTGAGCGCGTCGGTCGTCAGGCGCGCAACGGGCGTCTCGTACCGCACGTCGATGCCGCGATCGTGCAACGCCTTCTCCAGGACCGCGAAGAGCCGACCTTGACCGAGTGTCCCCTCGACACAACGTAATCCTCCGTAGCAGTCGCTCCCGGGCAGCTCGGGATACTCCGCGCCGGCCGCGTTGAAGTGACCGTGCGGCCCCACCTCGACACCGAGCGATTCCACCCATGCGGACACCTCTCGGGTTCCGTGGGACCACGCTCGGACGACGGGCTCGGGTAGGGGCCGATCGTCGCCGCACAGCGCGCGCAGATACACAGCAGCGCGTTCGGGATCGTCGTGATGGAACCAGCCACCACCCGACACCCGCGTGTTTCCGCCGGCCTCGCCGGGACCGGTCTTCTCCAGCACGACCACTCGGGCACCCGCGTCGTGGGCGGCCAGAGCGGCAGCGCAGCCGGCGGCACCCATCCCGACCACCACCACGTCCACGTGTTCGATCTCGTCGCGTTCCACCTGGGATCCGGGTTCTCGGGACATCGCTGCCTCCTCGGCATCTGCGAGCGAGCCGGGTTGCGCGCTCGCGGACAAACTACGAGGAGTTCCGTGGCTCCTGGACGGTCATGGTCTGCTCACCGGGAGGAATTCCGGGATCAGGTGATCGGAGCGAACCGTGCGGCGACCAGGGCACCGACCTCCGCCATCGCAGCCCTGGCCCGTGCCAGTGCGTGGGTCTGCATGAAGAATCCGTGCCCGACCCCCGGATAGCGGATGACGGCCGTCGGCACCCCCGCCTCCTGCAGGCGTCGTCCGTAGTCCTCCACACCGTCCCGGAGGGGATCGGCATAACCACAGATCACCACCGCAGGAGGGAGCCCACTCAGATCGGTCGCCAGCACCGGGGTTCCGTACTCGTCGTCCTCTGCCGGATCATCGCCCAGATACAGCGATTTCATCCAGTCGATGTCCTCGGACCTGAGGAAGGGACTGTCGCCGAAGCGCCGCATCGACGGCCGATCGCATCGGCGCTCGAGGCCGGGATACACCAGCACCTGCTGAGCGATGCGGGGCCCGCCTTCGTTGCGGGCCCGGAGAGCTGTGGCCGCGGCCAACCCGCCGCCGGCACTGTCTCCACCCACCCCGATACGGTCCGGATCCAGACCCAGATCGTGAGCGTTGTCGTGTGCCCATCGAAGCGCTGCCCAGGCTTCGTCGTGGGCCACGGGATAGCGATGTTCGGGGGCGAGTCGGTAGTCGACGTTGATCACCACGGCCCGCGTCGATTCGGCGACCTCGCGCGCGAGCCGGTCGAACGAATCGAGAGTGCCCATGATCATGCCGCCGCCGTGGAACCAGACCAGGGCGGGTGCATGTCGATCCGGTGTCGAACGAGGGCGGTAGATGCGCACGGGAACGGTGCCGTGGGGTCTGGGGAGTTCCCTGGACTGCACGGAGCGCATGTCGGGGCCGGCGGGCCGGACGATCGATTCGAGTGAGCGGCGGGCCGCTTCGACCCCGGTGTCCCGCAAGGAACCGACGCCTCGCGCGCGGATCGCCTCGACCAGCCTCCTCACGTCGGGATCGTAGACGTCGTCGGGTGCGGACGTAGCACCGTGCGCGGTGGTCATGATGTCGCTTCCTCCGGGTCTCCGGTCACCGTCGATCGGTGACTGTCGGGTGTGGGCTGCTCCTCATCCTCGTGGCCGGGTCGGCCCGAGCGAAGGCTTCGTCCCACTGAAGTGACGTATTTCGGTCGACCGCTGGCCGGGATAACGGGTTCCGGACCCGTCGCCCCCGGTCTTAGCGTGGCCGAACGCACCACATCGAGGAGACCCACATGTCATTGCATCCTGAAGTCGAGTCCATGCTGAAGGCCCTGGACGCGGGCTTTCCGGATGTCACCACGGTTCCGCCCCCGGAACTCCGTGACCTGATCCGCAGTCGTCGTGCACCTCTTCAGCACCTGCCCGCCATGAGGGACGTCCACGACATCACCATCGACGGTCCCGGTGGAGACCTCGCGCTCCGTGTCTATCGGCCCGAGAGTTCCGAGGACGCGATCCCGGTGGTGGTCTTCGCCCACGGCGGTGGCTTCGTGTTCTGCGATCTCGACAGTCACGACGAGTTCTGTCGTTCGATGGCGGAGGGGGTCGGCGTCGTCGTCGTGTCCGTCGACTACCGACTCGCACCGGAACATCGTGCACCGGCAGCGCACGAGGACATGTACGCAGCACTCGAATGGGCGGCCGGCAACATCACGACATACGGGGGAGATCCCACGCGTATCGTGCTTGCAGGTGACAGTGCCGGGGGGAACCTCGCCGCGACCGTGGCCCTCGCAGCGCGCGACGGCGGGGGACCTGCAGTGTTCGGCCAGGCGCTGTTCTATCCGGTCATCGACGACGACTTCGACACGGAGTCGTACCGGAAGTACGGGTCGGGGTACTACAACACCACCAAGGCGATGAAGTGGTACTGGGAGCAGTACGCGCCGGAAGGTACCGACGATCCTCGACTGGTCCCGACTCGGGCCGATTCGCTCGCCGGACTTCCTGCGGCCGTCGTGATCACTGCCGAACTCGATCCACCGTGCTCGGCCGGTGACGACTATGCGCAACGACTCGCGGACGCCGGTGTGGAAGTACGGCATCGACGATTCGACGGTCTCTTCCACGGATTCCTGACGTTCCCGTCGCTGTCGTTGACGGAGCCTGCACGGCAGGAGATCTGGAAGATGATGCGTTCACTGTTCGAGTGACGGCACTCCGCTGAAGACGAAGTCCTCGGACCATCACCGATGGCCCGAGGACTTCGTCGTTCTCACTCGATGGCGATGTCCTCCACAGCGCAGAAGGTGTGGCACACCCGCTCGCGCACGATGACTTCCGGGCACTCCGGATCGAACCAGCGGTCGACGATGCTCCAGTGGACCGGATGGTTCAGGTACTGGCCCATGAGAGCCTCGTGATCGGTGAACTCCTGCTCCCACACGTGCGTCCATTCGGTACGGCCCACCGAATCCGCTACCCGGCTCAGGCGCCAGGCGACGATCGAGGGGATGTATCCTGGCATCTTCAACAGGTCACCTTCGAACTCCTCGACGGCTTCGGCCGGGGCCTCGGGGTCGACCCGCACCAGAAGCGCCCGGTAGACCGTGTGCGGCTCGTCCGGACGTCTGTGCGCCGAGGAAGCCGGATAACCGACTCCGTCCACATACGTCGCGGGAGGTGTACGGAGGATGACGTCGAAATCGCTGATGTGGCGAGCGGCGATCTCTGCGGACGGAAAACGAAGATGCACAAGGACATTGCCACCGTTGATCACGCCGGGCAGGGTGGGAGCGACGAAGTGTCCGACCGTGTCGAGTTCCTTGGCGGCGATCCGAACGGTGTCGACGTATTCGGCGCAGTCCGCAATGCTTGCGGACTCGTCGAAGTGCACGACTCTGACCACGTTAAACATCGGCAAGTCCTTCGATGTCGGCGGCCTGGGCGGCCATCGTCCGCGAACGCTCGGTGACGTACTGATCCATATCCGACCACCACCGTCCGAGTTCGGGGTCTCGTCGTCCCTGCCGGGTCATGTTCCACCACGAGTTCACGCCGTCGACCGACCACATGATGGTGACCACGTTGGTTTCGTCGTCGGACCAGACCGGAGGAGTGACGAGGATCCGGTCGAGCGTCATCCCTCGTCCACGTCCCCCCGGTACGTATTCGGCGATGTATCTGTCGACGAACGTTCGTGCACATCCCGGCTTCGTGACCACACGGTCGACCACGAAGATCTTCTCGTCTGCCATATCGAGAACCTACGGTCGTCGGAGCGTTCCAGGGCGACCGTATCCCGCTTCGCGGGAGGGTTTTCCCGGAGGAACGAACAGGCCCACACCGGTTCGCTTTCAGACTGCGGCGCCGGACATGTCGGCGTCGTCCCGGCCGTCGCTCACAGGCGAGTCGACGGCAGGCGCCTGTTGCGGCCGGCCGATGAACAAACAGATCGCCGCCACAATCAGCGAGCACAACACGAACCAGCCGACTGCCAGGTCGAGCGACGCCGATGTCGGCATGGTCGTATCCGGCACGGTCCACAGCGAGAGCATGACCGACACGATCGCAACGCTGATGGCGGAGAACGCCTGTCGGGTTGTGGCCAGCACTCCGGTCGTGACGCTGGTGACGTCCTCCGGCACGGATTCGATGACGATCTTCGGGTAGCCGGTGTAGGCGAACGCTGTTGGGACTGCTGCACGGATAGGTGACATCTGAACTGTGGTGCCGTGAGGCACTGCTGGAAGGATGGACCCCGTGCCCAAGCCCTATCCGAAAGAGTTCCGCGACGACGTCGTCCGCGTGGCCCGCAACCGCGAACCAGGTCAGCACCTGCGGCAGATCGCCGCCGACTTCGGCATCAGCGAATCCTGCCTGACCAACTGGCTCAGGAATGCCGACGTCGAGGACGGCACCAAGCCAGGGACGACGAACGAGGAGTCCAGAGAGAACCGCGAGCTGAGAAAGCGGATCCGGTTGCTTGAGCAGGAGAACGAAGTGCTGCGGCGGGCCGCGGCGTATCTATCACAGGCGAATCTTCCGGGAAAATGATGTTCCCCCGCACGCGGGAGGTGCCCCCACCGCTCGTCCGCGAGCTGGCCGCCGGCGGGATTCCCGTCGCGGCGGGTGTGCCGGGTTCTGGGGATCGCGCGCCAGCCGTACTACCGGTGGCTCGCCGACCCGGTCACCGACGCCGAACTCGAGGAGGCGTACCGGGCGAACGCCCTGTTCGACGCCCACCGCGAGGACCCGGAGTTCGGCTACCGGTTCCTCGCCGACGAAGCCCGCGATGCGGGCGAGTCGATGTCGGACCGCACGGCGTGGCGGATCTGTTCGACCAACAGGTGGTGGAGTGTGTTCGGCAAGAAACGTGGCTCGAAGAAGGGCCGCTCCGGGCCGCCGGTGCACGATGATCTCGTCGGCCGCGTCTTCACCGCGGATGCTCCAAACACTTTGTGGCTCACCGATATCACCGAACACAGAACCGAGGAAGGCAAGCTCTACCTGTGTGCGGTCAAGGACGTGTACTCGAACCGGATCGTCGGCTACTCGATCAGCGATCGGATGAAATCCCGTCTGGCTGTCACGGCCCTCGAATCGGCAGTGGCACGGCGGGACTCGGTTGCCGGATGTGTGGTTCATTCCGACCGTGGATCGCAATTTCGCAGCCGGAAATTTGTCCGCGCCCTCGCCCGCCACGACCTGGTCGGATCGATGGGTCGGGTGGGTGCGGCCGGCGACAATGCCGCGATGGAATCGTTCTTTGCGCTGCTCCAGAAGAACGTCCTCGACCGGCAGAGATGGGCCACACGCGAGCAGTTGCGCATCGCGATCGTGACTTGGATCGAGCGGACCTATCACCGCCGGCGACGTCAGCTCCGGCTCGGCAGATTGACGCCTGTCGAGTTCGAGACCATCATGACCACACCAGCCACACAGGCTGCGTGACCGAATCTGTCACCGGATCGTGCAGCAGTCCCCCCGGATCCACCCAGCTCACAGCGGTCCACGCTCGTGCCTTGTACGTTGAAGCCGTGAACTGGCCTCTGGCGGCGGCGCTGCACCGGACACTGTCCCTGCAGCGCGACGGTTTCTGTCCGCTTTCGGTTGGAACTCCCCACATTTCCGCCCGCCCGTTGCCAGCATCGAGGTGATCTGCTGAGCGAGTCGGGGCGAGTCCTCGGGGAGGGCGTTCCCCAGATCGGTCGGTTCTGCGTAAATCCGGCGGTATCCGACCCGCCGGACCGCGCGCAGCACTGCTCAGCGCGGCAACGCTACGCGAGATCCCGCCGAAGCGGCGACACCACTGCTACCACCGAGGCAGCCGCCGCGTAGCCGAGGAGCACGAGCACGCCCACGAGCGGCGAGAGCAATGCGGGCACTCCCAGCGAAGATTCCTGGGCGACGGTATCGGCGAGGAACGTGAAGTCCATCAGTGAAGCAGTCGCGCCTCCAGGAAGGAACGGATAGAAGGCACCGAGTCCCGGGACGATCATGAGCGCAGGCTCAACAAGATAGAAATACCCGAGCGCGACTCCCACGGCCACGAGCTGGTTGCGTGCCAGCGCACCGATACCCATGCCGAGCATCGTGTAGATTGCGGCGGCCACAGCCAGGCGGGCAAGGAGTGTCACCAGGTCGCCGGCGGAGGCGCCGAGGGTGATTCCGCGCATGGTGGCGACGGACCACAAGGCGATTGCCGACGACAACGACATCAGCAGTCCGTAAGCGAGTCCAAATACGCTGTAGACAGCCAGCTTTGCGCCGAGCACCCTGCCGCGACGAGGCACCGCAAGGAACGTCGAGCCGATGGTCTGGTGGCGGTACTCGCTCGTGATGGCTACCGTGCCGAACAGTGCGGGTACGAACAGCAGCAGCCCAGCGAGGCCGATAGCGATTCCCACACCTTCCGAGGTGTCGAGAGCGGGCATCGGAGGCGATGCGTTCTCCGGGCCCACTAAACCGAGCAGCCCTGTGAGTCCGGCGCCGCTCGCGACGGCCGCAATCAGTGCCCACATGGGGAGACGGGTGGAGAACAGTCGCGTGAGTTCACCGCGGACGGCACGCTTCATATCGCACTCTCCCGGGCGATGAGTCTGAGGTATGCCTCTTCCAATGTGTCGCCTCGCGTCGTGAGTTCGAGCAGGGTGCCCGTCCAGACGATCTGTCCGTGGTCGATGAGCACCACGTCGTCGATACTGTTCTGCAGTTCACCGAGGGCGTGGCTGGAGATCAGGACGGTACCGCCGGAGACAGCGAAATCCCGAAGGAAGTTACGTAGCCACACAATTCCCGCCGGGTCGAGGCCGTTGGACGGTTCGTCGAGAACGAGCACGTCCGGGTCGCCCAGCAGCGCGGTAGCGAGGGAGAGGCGCTGTCGCATGCCCGTGGAGTAACCGCCTACGCGTCGGTCGGAGAACCGGTCCAGTTCGACCGTTCCGATTACCTCGTCGACTCGATCCGACGGGTGACCGCCGAGGGCGCAGAAGGTACGGAGGTGATTGCGGGCGGTGGTAGCAGGATGCGCCGACGCGATGTCCAGTACAGCGCCCACGGTTCGCGTGGGGGACGGAAGGTCGCCGTAGGCGATGCCGGCGAACAGCGCAGTACCGCGGTCCGGACGGGTCAGTCCGAGCAGCATCCTTAAAGTCGTGGATTTGCCGGCGCCGTTCGGTCCGAGAAAACCCGTCACCCGACCCGGTTGGGCCGTGAAGGTGACGTCGCCGACTGCCTCTACTCGACCGAATCGTTTTGTGAGGCTGTCGACTTGGATGGAGACGCCCTTCATCGCACACCGGCCAGTCGGAGGGCTTCGGCGATCTCGTATGCGTCCGGGCTGCTGAGAAGCAATTCGTCGAACTTCTCATCGGCCTTGCGCCCACGAAGTCCGACACGCAATATCGGGTGGCCACGCTTCATCGAGACCAGCCGAGTGGTGCCGCGGGGGTGCAAGAAGGTGCCGACTTTCAGGTAGCCGGAGACTGTCAGGCCGGATCTGATGCCGAGAGTTTCCGAGGTCCATCTCGGCAACACCTCGACGCTCGAGATCGAGTTCAGCGGTACAGCCATGGCGGAATAGCGGACCACCGGGGCTTCCCATCGAGAAAAGGTCAGATGCAGGGCTGCTTCGTCGTAGATCGGTTGCGCCATAGCGTCAAGTCTCCTGTCGACGGTAAGCTCGTATCGATGTTGAGAACATTATCAGAGTGATAATAACGGCGAAAGGTCGCGATGGCGAGCAAATCGACAATTGCCGACGTCGTACTGCATCCTGTTCGGTTGCGGATTGTGCAGCAACTCGGAGGTCGCCAGCTGACGACCGGCGAACTCCGGGCGGCACTGCCGAGCGTCACCCAGGCCACGCTCTACCGGCACGTGGCGGCACTGATCGACGCGGAGATCGTCACCGTCGTCGACGAGCGCCGCGTGCGCGGGACCATTGAACGAACACTCGCGCTCGGGGAACGCATGGCACACGTCGGGCACGACGATCTCAATGCGATGAGCGACGCAGAACTCCGAAACGCCTTCCTGACCTTCCTGAGCGCACTCGGCGAGAGTTTCGACACGTTCATCGAGAACGAGGATCGAAACCTGCGGAATTACTTGGGTTTCGGCACCACACCGCTCTACGTCACCACCGACGACCTCGCGCAGATCCAGACACGGCTCGCCGAGCTACTCGCGCCGTACCAAACCGACTCCGGCGGGGACCGCACTCGCATCGCCTTGACCACCGCGGTAATTCCCAGTCCCCCAACGATCACCGTCGAGGACGATTGAATCTGCCCGCAACGGTTCGTCAGGGTGCGTCCGGATACTCATCAGGTGTTTCATCTTGTTTTGCAGGTCGTTTCGATATTTTGGTGCTGGTCGGTGTGCCCATTGGCTGTGTGCGCCTCCTATCGCAGATTCCCACGACATCTGTACGGGGACAGGTGAGATGTCCGCTTCGTCACCAACGCCGACAGCGTGTTCCGATCACGAAGCGGTATGTCGAGATGCTCTCCGAGCTGCAGCAGCATCGCCCGTGTGGGCACCGAGCTCGCCCGTCTCCGCAAGCAGATGTTCGAGCAGGACAACGACATCGCGTTCTTGAAAGAGCGCCTCGGCATACTTGGACGCCAATCAACAGAAAGCAGAGCGGGCGCGAGTGACGTGCCACCCGATGCGATCGCTGAGGCAGCAGGTGTGGGCCGTCTCGCGGCACCGTCGCCGGCCGCGCCGAACTCGTGCGCCGGACCCGGGTGAAAATCGCGATCGCGCGGGCTGCCTGAAGAGCGACGAATCTGGCGCAATGCAGAGGCACACCGATGATGTTCTGGTACGCCAACAGCATGAACGGGTGGGGCTACGCGCTCATGATCTTCGCGATGATCGCGTTCTGGGTGTTAATCGTCCTGGCGGTGATTGCCGTCATTCGACTACTCGCCCGGACACCACAGCCACCCCATCCTCACGCCGATACTCCTGAGCAGCTCCTCCCACAGTGGTTGGCCCGCGGCGAGATCGACGACGACGAATAACACACACCTCGAGTGGCTGCCTGGTAGTAACCGTCCCTGCGAGGTGTGCATTCACTCTGGGTACTTCGCTCTCGTCTCAGCGAGGGCCCGTCATTGCGGAGACGGCGCCATCTCCGGACCGTAGGCGCACCGGGATCCCGGCGGGATCCTGCGGCACCTCGATGGTGCTTGTGCCCGTCGCCGAGACGGCGTCCACCGCGTAACCGCCCGGGCCCGTGACCAGCGTGACGTCACCGTAGCGGGAGTTCAGATCGACGGCGGCACGGGTGTCGGTCACCGTCAGATCGCCGAACTTCGAATTCCCTTGGACAACAGTCCCGTACGGTACGGCGATCTCGTATCGGGCGACGCAGGTGGGGCTGCCGACGGCAAATCTATCGGGGCAACTCGCGCTGATAATCAGACCGGACCCGTCGGTGTCGATGCGTTCATCGGGCTTGTCGCCGTCGGTGAACTCGAAGGAACGTCGGATCTCGATGTCGTCGCGGTCGGAGCCGATCACCTGGGCGCTCAGGGCCGCGGTGGTGACACCGAACTGTTTGGCACCCGCATCATCGAAATCGAGTGTGACGGACGTGGCGCCGCTGTAGCTGTCATTCCGCTGTTCGTGACTCGTGGAATCGGCAGTGCAGCCGGTGAGTGCTACAGACAAGAGTGCCAGTGCCGCAACGCCGACGGAGACGCGGAACTTCCGGGGTGCGGTTTCAACGACGGGCATGGCGAATCTCCTGAACGAGTACTGTGGCGGCGATCAGCACGGCGCTGACGCCGAAGGACAACAGTGGGGACGGGCCGCCGAGTGACCCATCGGTGCGGAGCACGCCCATGACGTCGACCGCTGCGACCCCGTTGAGCACGGCGTACCAGATCAACAGGTAGACGGCCTGGAACACGCGTGCAGTCCGGCCGATCGACCCGATCAGAAGCGCAAGGGCAGGAATCACCGTCGCACCCGCAACCCACGCGGCGACTCCGGTCGCGTCCGCTGCAAGCAGCATCTTCACCAGCGGGCCGACACCCGCGATGACCGCAATAAGCACGCCTGCACCCCACTCGGCGATGAGTCTGATGCGAGACGAGACACCGCACTGCACAAGGGGAGCGACGCCTTGTTCGTAGGTGAGTGTCCCGAGACGTGACCACAGCAGCACCGGCAACAACCATGCGAAGAGCAGTGCGGTGCCGACGCGATCAGCGGGAACGGCGAGGGCTGTGATCGTCACGATCGCGAGTGTGAGCCACCACCACCGCGACACGCTTCCGAGATGAATGCGCACCTCGCCGAGCAGCAACCCCGGGAACGACTGTCCACGCTCGGCCGGCGACAGCGTTCGCGGGCTCTGCGAGAACGCCGGCGCAACGGGAGCTTCGGTTGCAGGTGCGGCAGACACATGCGAGGGAGTGCGTTGCCACCGTGCGGGATCGAACCGGCCGAACCAGAGGGAGGGAAGGATGGCGACGATCGTCGAGGCGGCAATCAACCCCGCACTCGCGGCGACGAGAGTCGTGTCGATGTCCATCCCGGACCACGTGAACTGCCCGAGTGCGCCCGGTTCCGCGGTGAACCCGATTGAGATCTCGTCATCCATGCCGGGGTGCTGCGTCGCCAGGTCTGCCTGGAACCCTGCGGTAATTGATCCGTAGACCAGCGGAATCCCGGCGAGGAACATCGACGGATACACGAAGAACCACAGTATGTTTCCCGCACCACCTCGCAAGAGCGGGACCGTTTCGAAGACGACGGCGGCTGCTGCGGCCACGGTCAGGACAGGAAGACAGAACAGCACGATCGGAAGCCAGAGCGCCGTCATGTCGAGGCTAGTGGATTCCCCGCGGAGAAGCTGCATCACGGGTGCGATCAGAGCGAGTGCGGCAGCCATCGCCGCGAGCACCGCCAGGTTGCTCAGATACTTGCCTAGCAGATACATCGACGTGCGCAACGGGGAGGCGGAAAGCGTTTCGCCTACGCTGGTCGAAATGTCGCGCGCGATGCTGCTGCGGACGACGTAGAACCCGAACAGCGGCAACCACAAACTGCCGATCATGGCGAGCAACATGCCGATGTACGCGCTGTCGTACAGTCCCCGGAACGATCCGACCTTGACCATCGCGTACGTTGCAGAGACAGGCGGGACGGCCACATAGCCGAGTGCGACAGCGCCGAGCACCGTCACCAGGAACGCGGGACGCCGCGAACGATCCCGGAAGTCTGCCATCGCGACGGCAGCGACAGCGCCTGTCATCGGATCACCCCGGCGGGCGCCATCGGGCTGTGGACCGCGATGACGTACGCGTCTTCGAGATCGGGTTCGACAGGACGAGCCCCCGGCATCGGAGGTGTATGGGCGACCGCACGGACACGCACGCCCTGTGCTGTTCGGACCGTGCGGGTTATCGTCGCTCGTTGCCGGATCTCGGTCACGGCATCGACGGGAACCATCGCTTCCCACACCAGACCGTCCGCGGAACGGAGAAGCTCCTCCGGGGTGCCGCGCCTACGTAGTTCGCCGGCGGTGAGGATCGCGATGTCGTCGGCGATCGATTCGATGTCTGACACGATGTGAGTGGACAGGATGACGATCCGGTCGTTCGCCAGGTCCCCGAGCAGGTTGCGGAACCGCATGCGTTCCTCGGGGTCCAGCCCGACCGTCGGTTCGTCGACGATGAGAAGCTCGGGGTCACCCAGGAGTGCCTGCGCGATACCGACACGCTGGCGCATTCCGCCGGAAAACGTACCCACCGGCCGCGATCCCGTCTCCGTCAGGTTGACGAGTTCGAGCAGCTCGTCGACCCGCTCCTTGGCCGACCGCGAAGTCAGACCTTTCACTGCGGCGAGATACCGGAGGAACTCTCCGGCACTGAGATTCGGGTAGACGCCGAAATCCTGCGGGAGGTAACCGAGGACGCGTCGGAGCGGCTCCGGCCGAGCGACGATGTCGGTCCCGTTCCACATGACCGTACCTGTGGTCGGGCGGGTGATTGTGGAGAGAATGCGCATCAGCGACGACTTACCGGCTCCGTTGGGGCCGAGGAGGCCGAGAACCCCGGGCCCGACCCGCAGGCTGACGTCGGTGACAGCCTGTTTACCCCGATAGGTTTTGGTGACGTGGTTCAGCTCCAGTTGCATGACTTCAGCTGACCATTCGACCGGTGGTGCGGTCACTGGGTCCACGCCGCGGATCGAAGGTGGTGCCAGCACCACCTTTCGGCTGCACTCCACCTCATCCCGAAGCAGCGGCCGCGTCGGTAGACTCACTCGGTGTCCTCCAATGAACCGACCACGGTGCTCACCGCGATCACACGGCGGCGCTTTCTGCTGACCGAGTGGCCGTGGCGGTCGCTGGGTCACGTGCTGACCACCGTCCCGGTGGTGTGCATGGTCGCGTTGCCGTTCGCGGCGTTCTGCGTCCCGTGGCTCGTCCTGATCGTGTGGGCGGGCGACGGCATGTATCCGCAGCCGCTCGGCCGGGTGCTGTTCCTCGGTGTTCTCGGCGCGGCGCTGGTGTTCGGGCTCGGCCCGCTGGTGGCGATACCGCTGGCGACCCTGGAACGGATGCGGCTGCGTCTGGTGAGCAGGGATCGGGCGCTCTCGGCGCACCGCGCTCCTCCCTCCGCGGGCCTGTGGCCCTGGGTGCGCACCCGCTACACCGAGTCCGCGACATGGAGGGGGCTCGGCTATGCGTTCCTGCTGCTCACGCTGGTGCCCGCGTTGTTGTTCCTGGCTGCGGTGATCACCGGGCTCATCGTGGTGATGGTGATCAGCCCCCTGGTGGTGGGTGACGGTGACGAAGCGGTGGCGCTCGGCTTCAGCCAGATCACGGCGGTCGACCAGGCCGTCCCCTACGCGATCGCAGGTGTGCTTCTGCTGCCCGCGATCCCGTATGTGAGTGCTCTGATCGCGGGACTGCACGGTGCGCTCGCCCGGTCGTTATTGTGCGGCGACGACCCGGACGCGCTTCGTGCACGACTTGTGGAGGTGTCCCGGTCCCGGGCCCGGTTGGTCGATGCCTTCGAGGCGGAACGTCGCAGGATCGAGCGCGACCTGCACGACGGCGCACAGTCGCTGCTCGTCAACCTCACCTTGCAGTTGGGCATGGCCAAACTCGACCTCCCACCAGATTCCGCAGCCGCGAAAAGCGTGTCGCAGGCGCATGACCAGGCCAAGGAATTGATGGCGGAACTGCGGCAACTCATTCGGGGAATCCACCCGAGGGTCCTCACCGACCGTGGCCTGCCCGACGCGTTGCGTGCGCTGGCCGAAGACTTCATGGCCCCGGTCGGCGTCACCGCGGACATCCCATCCCGCCCCGCCCGGGATGTCGAGGTCGCAGCGTACTTCGTCGTGGTCGAGGCGCTCAACAACGTCGCCAAGCATGCGGATGCGACGGCCGTCGCAGTGGCTGTCCGACGCGCCGGGAATCTGCTGGTCGTTGAGATCGTGGACGACGGCTGCGGTGGTGCGGATCCGGAACGAGGGAGCGGTCTGACGGGCCTGGCCGACCGGGTCGCGGCGGTCGACGGCAGAATGCTGCTGTCCAGCCCGCCTGGCGGGCCCACCGTTGTCCGTGTGGAGTTGCCGTGGATCGAGAACTGACTGCCGTGCGAGTGGTCCTCGCCGAGGATGGTGCACTGCTGCGCGAAAGCCTCGCCGCGATGCTCGAACGATTCGGGTTCGAGGTCGTGGCTGCGGTCCCCGATGCCGTGAACTTGGAATCGGCTGTCGCCGAGCACCGTCCGGACCTCGTCGTGACCGATGTGCGGATGCCGCCGGGTTTCACCGACGAGGGGTTGCGCGCAGCAGTGGCACTGCGACGAACCTATCCGGGGCTTGCCGTGGTGGCGTTGAGCCAGTATGTCGAATTGAGTTACGCCGACGAACTCATGGGTGCGGAAGGTGGGCGGGTCGGCTATCTGCTGAAGGATCGCATCGTCGATGTCGAGGAGTTCGTCTCCACTCTGCGTCAAGTGGTTGCCGGTGGCACTGTGATCGATCCGATGGTCATACAGCAGTTGTTCCGTCGCCGGCGGGATCCGTTGGCGCAGTTGTCGCCGCGCGAACGCGAGGTGCTCGCCTCGATCGCAGAGGGACATTCGAATGCGGCGATCGCCGCACAGTTGTTCATCACCGAATCGGCGGTCGGCAAGCATGTCGGCAACATCTTTAACAAACTGGTGCTGCCGCCGACCGACGACACGAATCGTCGGGTGCTGGCCGTCCTCGCGTATCTACGCCGGCACGAGCTCGGCTGAGACACATCCGACGCCCGAATCATCCGATGTGTTGATGCCCGGTCTACCGTCCGGGGCTCGCCTGCGTATGCGCAGACGAGCCGGCGATGACATCTGATGCCTGCAGCCAAGGGGCGCAGCTTGCGGCACAGATCCCCGTAGCACGCTTCGAGACCATCCCTGGCGCGGGCTACCTCGTCCCGGACGACACACCCACGGAGCTGACGGCGTCCATCATGCGATGTCCAGCGACGTTGTCTGGTGACTAGCGGCTGGCCGCCGATGGCGGAAAGGGCTCGGTGGTGATTGTAGAAGTGCAGCCAGCCGGGCAGGGCAGCGTTGCGGCGCGCGGTTGATTCGTAAAAGCGTGCGTAGACCCACCCGTCGGCCAGAGTGCGGACGTCCGCCGCGTCATGCTGCTCGATGGTCCGGCCATCGACGGCCTTCTCGATTTCCAGGGCCAGCGCCAGATCGACGGCGTTGCGGACCGCGGGCCGGGTCATTGTGATCACGCACAGCAGGCCGTCCCACTCGACGGTCAACGGGCTTGCGCCGGCGGGAGCGGCGTCGCGAAGCGCGCGGACCGTGGCCGCGGGTTCCGTCGTCCCGATGATCGGGATCTCGACCAACCTGATCGGGGCTCCGAGCAGGGTCCTCGTCGCCGCCTCGCCGCACCAGTTCGCAATCGGTGGTGCGCGTCAGCGCCCGCGGGCCGTCGGCGGTCAGCGCGCTGATGACCAGGGCATCCGGCGAGGCGTAGGCCTCGATTGTCGCCTACCCAATGAAGTCGGCCAGCGCAGCGCGCTGGCGGGGCCGGCGCACCCGCATCCCTACCTCGACCTGCGGGAAGCGGCAGATCGGCGGAGTCGTGGAGTAGACCGCCGAGCGCGTGCGTGGTCGATCGAGCCGACTTTTGGAGAACGCGTTGCCCCGTCACCCCTTGCAGTCGTCGTTGGACGAACTGGTCTCGTACCTCTCGGACGCACAGAACCCTCGAGAGTATCCATCAGAAGAATGCGCCCCTGACGGCCCCGCGCGTCAGCCAGGGGAGCAAACTGGTGCCGGAGCGCCGCCCGCCAACCAGCGCTCACTCAACCGCGCTGTCGTCGTCGCCGCGGTCGGAGCCACTGAAGCGTTCTTCGAGGACCTGGCGCTGGCCGCGGTCGCCGCTGACCCGAGCCTCGCACCACCAACAGACTGGTACACGATTGACGGTGCCCACGGAATGGTCCAGACCCCAGTCCCTACCACGTCGCAAGAATGCTGTGGGACTCTGTACCGGTACGACCCCCGCCCCGATTGAGACATCGTCGTCGCGACAAGCCCATCTGAAACCAACGGGATCGGCAGCGACGGGAGTGGCAGCAACTGGCGTTGGCGTGTCCCCTGTGAGTAGGTCCGGGTTGTTCTAGAGTCCTGATTGCCCTGGTAAGGGCGAAGAAGGGACGATAGGAATCATGGCGGGACGCAAACGTCACTCGGCCGAGGACATCGTGCGCAAGCTGCGCCGGGCCGACGAGTTGGCCGCGGAAGGCAAGAACGGCGAGGAGATCGCCGCCGCGCTCGAGGTGTCGGCGGCGACGCTGTACAACTGGCGTCGTCAATACGGCGGCATGGATGCCGATGCGGCGAAGGAGCTCAAGGAACTGCGGGAGCAGAACAGCCGGCTCAAGCGATTGCTCGCAGATGCCGAGTTGGAGAAGGACGCGTTGCGGGAGATCGCGAAGGGAAAATTCTAAGAGAATGTCTCATTTGGCGAGTTTCTTGAAGCAGGTCAACGCCGCGGCGAGTTGGAGGAAAGCAGCGAAGTGCTCGCCGTGGCGCTCGTAGCGCATCGTCAGCCGACGGTAGCCGGTGAGCCAGGCCAGGGTGCGTTCGATCTTCCATCGGTAGCGGCCGAGTCGTTCGCTGCTGTCAACGCCGCGGCGGGCGATCCGCGGAACGATGCCCCGGGCCCGCAGCCACCGGCGGTGTACGGGGTAGTCGTAACCCTTGTCCGCCCGCAACCGGCCGGGTCGGCGGCGCCGCGGACCGCGACGCGAACGCACCGCAGGAATCGCAGCGACCATGGGCTGCAGCATGACACTGTCGTGGGTGTTCGCCGAGGTCACCGCGGTGACCAGCGGGATACCATCGGCGTCGGACAGGATGTGGATCTTCGAGCCGTTCTTGCGTCGATCGACCGGGCTGGGACCGGTCAGAGAGCCCCCCCTTTTCGCCCGCACGTGCGCGGCGTCGAGGATCGCGGCGGACCAGTCCAGGTCCCCGCCGGCGCCGAGCCGATCGAGGACCCGGCGGTGCAGCTCGTCGAACACCCCAGCCTTGGCCCAGGTCGTGAACCGTCTATGCGCGGTCGGAACACTGACTCCGAATGACGGCGGCAGGTGCCGCCAGGCACAGCCGCTGGTGAGGACATAGACGATAGCGGTGAACACCGCCCGATCATCGATCGCCGCCCGGCCGCCGCCTTGCGGCCGCGCCCGGAATCCGGGCAGCAACGGTTCGACGATCTCCCACAACCCATCCGGTACCAGCCGGGAAGACAACGCATCGACCACGACGGTGCATTATGCCGCACAAACGATCTAGACCATAAGAGACATGCTCTAAGCCCGACCGCCAAACGCGCCGCGATCACCATGCTCACCGACACCCTACAGATGTCGGAGCGGTTCGCGTGCAAGGTCGTTGGGCTCTCCCGATCGGTTTACCGGCGGTTGCCGTTGGCGCAGACACCGGACGACCCGGACGCCGACCTGCGCGCAGAGCTACGCAGATATTCCCGCAAACATCCGCGGCACGGGTTCCGTCGAGCGTGGGCGTGGCTGCGCTACGACCAGGGTGTCGAGGTGAACAAGAAGAAGGTTCACCGCCTGTGGAAGGAGGAAGGACTGCAGGTCCGGCGCGCCCCACGCCGCAAACGTGCCGGCCAATCCTCGGTTCCGATCGTCGACGCGGATGCTCCGAACATTGTGTGGGCGTTGGACTTCCAATTCGATTCGACCGTCGACGGTAAGACGGTGAAGATCGCCTCGATGGTCGACGAGCATACGCGGATGTCGTTGTTGAACATCGTGGACCGTTCGATCACCGCCGACCGGTTGATCGAGGGCTTGGAGAAGGCGTTCGCGATGTGGGGTGGGCCGCCGCTGGCGTTACGGATGGACAATGGGCCGGAGTTCATCTCGGAAGCGCTGCGGGACTTCTGTGCTGGGTCGGTGGGGGTGTCCTACATTCCGCCGGGCACGCCGTGGAACAACGGGTTCATCGAATCGTTCAACAACCGGTTGCGCGATGAGTGTCTGAACCGCAACTACTGGCCGACTCTGCTCGAGGCCCGGGTGGTGATCGAGGACTTCAAGGACGACCACAATCACCGACACCGTCATTCGACATTGGGGTACAAGACCCCCGCCGAGTACGCTGCCGGATGCACCCACCGGCACCAGCCCGTGGCGTGCGAGATCGACTGATCGACTGCACGTAGGAACCGGCTCTAGAACCGCCTGGACCGACTATCGGGGACCTGCCACCACCGACACAGGTAGGTTCGAGGTTCTCGCTTCACGTAGTGAAATACGTTGGGTATCAGAGACTTTTATGCTGGTCTTGGTCGGTGGATCGAGGGGCATCCCGGTTTTGATGTCAACGTGGATCATCGATCCCGGATGGGGTGTACGTAGCGGCGGATCATCTGGCCGGTACGGATGCCGATGTGCGAGAGCCGATTCAAGCGGCACCGCATGCACGGTCGCGATCGGCATGTTCAGTCTGGACGCGATCGGCCGCTGGAGCGGTCATTCATCCCATCCGGCACCATCTCCAGGTATCACACGGCCCCGGGTTTGGTGGTGGGCCAGGAGACGTTGAAAATGCGGTTGCTTGCACGATGGGACGGTCGTCGTCGACGACGCGTTGGTCCAGCAGTAGCCGGGCCATTCAGGGTCAGAATGCGTCAGCGTGGGCCAAGAAGGTCTCCTGTCGCTCAGTGGTTGTCTCAACAACTTCCACTTCACGACAGGAGACCTTCGCTGTCGACGACCCGGCTACCGCGTGTCGTCGCAATCCCTCCACCAACCTGCTTGGGAACTACACCGGGGCATGAGATGGAAGATAAGTGACAGCGACGCGTTCGGCCAGACGCTGGTGTAGGTCTTCAACGGACGTCCGGCTTAAATGTCTGGACAAAATGAAGCCCGGATGGCCAGAAAAGGTTGGATACGGCAGCAGGTGGTCTCCCGACTCGACGAGCTTGAACGTGTGAGCGACCCGCTCGTCTCGTTCGATCTCATCGAGACCGACCACGTCAGCGACGATGCCGGCACTTCCGATCGGAATGATGTAGTTCGCTGACCAGGCCACCGTCGGCGGAAGCACGCCCGGTGCCACCCCGTCTCGGATTGTCGTGGGTAGACCGACGCACTGCCGGAGCACCTCTCCAGCGAAATCAATGCCCGTAGCGGCCTGGACCATGAAGTGGGAAACGCCGGATCCCCCAAAGCGCGCCCCGATATCGAGGATGAAGGGACGCCCTGCAGAAGAGAGTCGCACCTCGGTGTGAGTGGGACCCGATTTGATTCCGACTGCGTGATGCGCGTTGACGACTTCGTCCACAATCGCCTTAGCGACATCCGACGACACTGTGGCTGGTGCTATATAGTCACCCTCCTCGAAGTAAGGGCCCTGCGGTCGCCCCTTGTCCCCGAGCACCAACGGAAACACGTCACCATCGAGCACGATCGACTCGACAACAAACTCCGGGCCAGGAAGGAACTCTTCCAACAACAACAACAAGTCGCCTCGAACGGCTGTTGTCGCAGTCATCCGCGCAGCTGCGCTCTTAGTGAAAACTTCTGCGACGTCGTCGTAGGATTGCAGCAGGCACACGCCGAGACTTCCGTATCCATCCAGCGGCTTCACGACCGCGGGCAGACCGACAGTGCTCAAACTTTGAATGTCTGGTTCTGCTAACGGGTCTACCACTACGTTCCGGAGAACGTTGCCGCCACACGCCTGGAGTTGCTTGCGAACCTCCGACTTGTCACGGCTGATCTTGGCGGCGCGTGTGGAAACGCTGGTGAAGCCGAGACGCTCGCATAGACGGGCAGTGAATGGAACCGACGGATCATACGGCGAGAAGGCCCCGTCGAAGGGTCGGTCCGCGTGGATCGCCGCAAGTTCATCCACACTATCAATACCGGCGTCCAGCACTTCGACAACCGCAGGGAATTGCGATGCGTCCCCTCGTGCTCCCTCACGAGGAAGAACCACTAGGTCGATGCCAGCGGCGTCCGCGGCGTCGAAGATCCATGGCAGCTGGCTGTTCGGATGTACGAGCAGCAACCGCCGATTGCGTCCACGACGGTGTTCGGTGAAGGAATTCATCCCGGGATCAGCACGCTCTCTGCCAGCTTCACGCCCCACTCGCGGGGCAATATCTCTCCCCTGAGCACAGCTCGAACAGCGTAGCTCACAGCGCCCGCAGCAACGCTGACCGTACCGGCAAGCTGAGGGAAACCTGGTAACTCGCAGTTTGCTGCGGCGAAAACCTTGGCGATCATCTCACTCTCGATGACTCTGTTGCCAACAAGATCGACAAGACTCTGCGCGTAGCCGCGCTGGTCGATCGATGCCTGATCACCGAGGCGACCTTGAAGCGGGATCAGGGTGGGATCCAAGTCATAGCGCTCAACCCCAATTTGAACGACACCATCGCCGATGTCGCCCAGCCATAGCAGTGGGACACGGTGCTCTGTCTCTGATAGGAGCGCTCGGTATAGTCGCGACGGTGGGGGTGTACATGACAGCGATCCGAGGCACCGTAAGCCTAGGAACACCTGATGGAAAGTCGATAGTTCAGTCATGAGCATAGTGATAGACACCCAGCTGTCGGAAGCGGAACTTTCGCGTATCCTCGATTTCCTCCTTGAGGACGCCTATTGGAATAGGTGGCGCTCGCGAGATCAAATTCGATTCCAATTCGATAGGGCCTGGAAAGTCTACGTTGCGCGAGCGTCTGATTCGGGACAGCTGCTCGGCGCCGTCCGAGTGTCCTCGGACGGTGTTAGCTACGGATACATCGCAGACGGGTTCGTCTTTCCGGAGCATCGCGGTGCAGGCATCGGAAGCGCAATACTCGAATACCTATTGTTGGATGCCGACGCAGGGGATTTCCGATGGATGCTGCATACAGCGGACGCGCAGCCTCTCTATTCCCGATTTGGTTTTGTCGCTTACGGCCCGACATACATGGAGCGCCCGAGCAAACACGCTCAGCCGACCGAGCAGATCGTACTGGCATGACGTGAAGCCACCGCTCATATGGGGTCAAGCAACGATGTCGATTGCGTGGTGTGGCCAGTCATCGACGCCGAATTTCACGGTGTCCCGCACGAACGCACTATGAACGGTCCTGGGTGAGATGGGGGCGCCTGATCCAACAAAGAGAATGCTGGTATGCCCGCACCGAGGAAGTACGACGCGGAGACTCAGGAACGTGCGGTCCGGATGTATCGGGACCGGATCGCCGAACACGGAGGCTCGAAGACTGCAGCCCGTCGCCATGTCGGCGAGCTGCTCGACAGCGCCCCGTTGCTACCTCGGTCCTCAAGGTGGCCTGAACGAAGTCTCTACCGGACCCACGGCGGTTCAATCAGGACGTGATGTTGATCGGCCCTGGTGTCCACAGCCCCGACCGTGTCACGGTGCTCGTGTGGATCTGCGTCGGCGTTGCGGTGTGGTCGATCGGCACGAACTGCTCGATCGAGCCCCAATCGGGCTCTTCGCAGTTAGCAGTGGCATTGGCGCCGGCTGGGTGCGACCCGACGTGATCGACGAGTGCAGGCCCACCGTACCCGGCGGCGTTGGTTCTCCGGGGTACGGAATCCGAACGCGATGCGGCCGACGTGCTTGACGATGCGGTTGTAGCCTTCACTGCGCGCATTCGACAGGCCGGTGGTGATCGCCAGGATCATCGGTTCCTGCCACGCCGAGACGGTCGTCGCCAGCTTGCCGATCTCCGGGACACGGCATGCCGCGCAGAACGTGTAGAACCGATACAGTCTGTCCCGGATCTCATGGCGAAGGCCACCACGGTCGGTGCAGCGCAACACATCCCGCAGCAGTTCTTTGGCGATCCATGCGGCGGCGATGTCCCCGTGCGGGTCGGCGGAGGTCAGCTTCTCGAACAGTGTCGATCGTTGTTCGTTGGTCAGGCGTTCGGAGGCCCGCAGCCGGCGGCGATTGATCCATTCGACATCGCTCTTGCGGCCGCGCCGACCCCGCTCGGGCTGGGTGACCCGGCGTCGGACGGTATCGACCATCTCGTTGGCCTTCTTGACCACGTGGAACCGGTCCACCACCAGTTGTGCGTGCGGCAATGCCTCGCGCGCCGCCTTTGCGTACACCGTCGACATGTCGATCGCGACATGGGTGATCTGCGCCTTCCACGTCTCGTCGCGGGCGTCGAACCAGTCGATCACCACCGCCGAGGTGCGCCCGTTGACCTGCGCCAGCAACCCTTGATCGCCGGTCAGATCGACCAGTCCGGTGTCCCACCGATCCACCCACGACCGCACACTGAACCGTCTCGGGTTTGATGCCGCCTCCTTTCTTGAGGAGGATGCACATCATGTCCAAGCGTTACCCCGCCGAGCAGCGTGAACGAGCGGTGAAGATGGTCCTCGACCACCTCGACGAATATTCTTCGCCGTTCGCGGCGTGCAAAGCCATCGCCCCGAAGCTCGGCGTCGGTGTCGAGTCGCTGCGCACCTGGACCCGCCAGGCTCTGATCGATGCCGACAAGACACCCGACGTGACCACCGCTGAACAGCAACGAATCAAAGAGCTCGAACGCGAAGTCCGAGACCTCCGTGAGGCCAACGAAATCTTGAAATCGGCCTCGATTTTCTTCGCGAGGGAGCTCGACCCTCGCCGCCGCTGATCTGCCAGTTCATCGACCAGATGCGTGCACAAGGACACCGGGTCGAGTCGATCTGCGCCGTGCTCACCGAGCGTGGCGTCAAGGTCGCCCCACGCACGTATCGGAACTGGAAAACTGCTTCTCCATCCCGCCGGACCGTCGCCGATGCACATCTGACGAACGCTCTGCGTGAGACCGTCGGCACCGCCGAAGGTCTCTATGGTCGCCGGAAGATGACCGTGCACCTGCGCAGACACGGCCACGACGTCGCGGCATGCACCGTCGACCGGTTGATGCGCGATGAAGGGCTGTCCGGAGCGGTCCGGGGCCGTCGGCACCGCACCACCATGCCCGGCGGCTCGGACAGCCGCCGCGCCCCTGACCTGGTCGATCGTGATTTCACCGCCGAGGTTCCGAATCGGAAGTGGGTCACCGACTTCACCTATTGCCGCACCTGGGCGGGGTTCGTCTATGTCGCGTTCGTGATCGACTGCTTCTCGCGGGCGATCGTCGGCTGGCATGCCGCCACCGTCAAGGACACCGCGATGGTCACCACCGCCTTGAAGATGGCATTGTGGCGACGTGACCACACGGGCCACCCGGTCGGCTCAGGGTTGATCCACCATAGCGATGCCGGCAGTCAGGGTGGATTCAATCGGTCGTCGCAACACCTCGATGACGGAGGTGTGCGATGGGACGCAGCAACAAGCAGACACGCCAGGCGCCGGTGGGTGCCCGACGGCAGTGGGCGGCGGATCGGGCGTTGCGCCCGTCGATGCGGTCACCGGGGAGACCGGAACCCTCGCGTGCGGTGCAGCGCGATTTCTGGCGGCGGATCGCCTCAGGAGCGACGACTGCCGACGCCGCGGAGGCCGTCGGCGTGTCGTGGCCGGTCGGGTCCCGGTGGTTCCGTCACGCTGGCGGCATGCCGCCGATCAGCCTGGACGAGCCCACGGGCCGCTACCTGTCGTTCACCGAGCGTGAGGAGATCGCACTGTTGCGCGCCCAGGATGTCGGCGTGCGGGAGATCGCCCGTCGGATCGGACGCGACCCGGGGACGATCTCACGCGAGCTGCGCCGCAACGCGGCGACCCGCAGCGGCACGCAGGTCTACCGAGCCGGAGTGGCGCAGTGGAAAGCGCAACAAGCCGCGAAACGCCCGAAAACGGCGAAGCTGTTAGACAACGACAGGTTGCGTGAGTATGTGCAGGAGCGGCTCTCCGCGGCCGTCCGCCGGCCCGACGGCACCGCCGTCGCAGGCCCCGACACGCCCGCGTGGAAAGGACTGAACAAGCCGCATCGGCAGGACCGACGGTGGGCGACGGCATGGAGCCCGGAACAGATCTCGCACCGGCTGAAAGTTGATTTCCCGGAGGATGAGTCCATGCGCATCAGTCACGAGGCGATCTACCAATCGTTGTACATCGAAGGTCGAGGCGCCCTGACACGGGAGTTGGTCACATGCCTGCGCACCGGCCGGGCACTGCGGGTGCCCCGTAGCCGATCGCAGAACAAGCCGCAGGGACATGTCACCGCGGACGTGGTGATCAGCGAACGCCCCGCCGAAGCCGAAGACCGTGCTGTCCCAGGGCATTGGGAAGGCGACTTGATCATCGGGACCGGCCGGTCCGCGATCGGCACGCTCGTCGAGCGCAGCAGCCGCTCCACGATCCTGGTGCACCTGCCTCGATTGGAGGGGTGGGGCGAGAGGCCGCCTGTGAAGAACGGTCCGTCCCTCGGTGGCTACGGCGCCGCCGCGATGAACGCCGCGCTGACGACATCGATGACCACGCTTCCCGAGCAGCTCCGCAAGACCTTGACCTGGGACCGCGGAAAGGAGCTGTCCGGTCATGCCCGGTTCGCTCTCAAGACCGGCACGAGAGTGTTCTTCGCCGACCCGCACTCGCCCTGGCAACGACCGACGAACGAGAACACGAACGGCCTGCTGCGCCAGTATTTCCCGAAGGGTACCGATCTGTCCCGGTGGTCCGCCGAGGACCTCGACGCCGTCGCTCTGGCGATCAACAACAGGCCACGCAAGGTCCTCGGCTGGCGAACCCCGGCCGAGGTCTTCGCCGAGCAGCTACGCTCCCTGCAGTAGCCCGGTGTTGCATCGACCGGTTGAACTCGCCCAGTACACTTCCATCTCTTTCGCGGAAACCCTTGTGCTGGAGGGTATTGCCGCGTCGATTGGCAGCGTCGGAGACGCATACGACAACGCTCTGGCCGAGAGCACGATCGGGTTGTTCAAGACCGAAGTGATCACCAAGGGAAACCCGTTCCATCCGGGTCCCTACAAGTCCGTCGAGGACGTCGAGTACGCCACGATGGAGTGGGTCGACTGGTTCAATCGCAGTCGCCTGCACAGCCGTCTCGGATACGTCCCGCCGGATGAATTCGAGGCGGCGTACTACGCTCACCTGTCGACTCCACAACCGGAGCCGTCACCGATATAGGAGCGGCAAGAAACCCGAGACGGTTCACTTCAGTGCCGTTCACGTCGTTCTCGATACCCAGGACTTGGTGAGATACGCCGATCACTTCGCAGAGGTGTCTCCGCGAGTTCTCTGATCCGAACCGCCGCCACAGCGATCGGAACCTCCCCAGCCCGTACGAGACGTCGACGAAACGAGAACACATGTCGCTCTCACCGGAAGCGCAGCGCGTGGTCGATGCATCTGCAGCACGCATGGCGAAGCCCATGCACGAGACGCCTGTGGAGGATCTGCGTGCCGCTCTCGCTGCGCACGCGATTCCGGCAACGACACCCATTCATCATCGACAGGACAGCGTCGTTCCCTCTGCCGGTGGTGGCGTTCCCGTGCGCGTCTACCGGCCGTCCGACGACCCGGGGTTGCCGGTGGTGCAGTGGATGCACAGTGGAGGATTCGCCGTCGGAAATCTCGACCAGAACGAGGAGTACCTGCGGAAGTTGAGCATCGCATCCCGGTCCGTCATCGTCTCCGTGGACTACCGGCTGGCGCCGGAACACCCCTGTCCGGCGGCGCTCGACGATTGTCGGAGTGTTTGGGAATGGATCACCTCTGCGCCCGATGAACTTCGGCCCGTCGACGTGACGCGAGCAGTGATCGCAGGCGAGAGTGCCGGTGGCACTCTGACCTTCGCGTTGGCCCAGCAACTCCACGAGACCGGTCTTCCATGTCCTCTCGCGCAGATCTCCCTGTACGGGACTGCGGTGATGGAAGTGACCAATCCCGAGTACGCCACGGCACTGCTGTCCCCGGAGGATTGTCACTGGTTCTGGGACATGTACGTGCCGGATCCCGCCGACCGGCGTTCTGTGCAGGCATCTCCGGGCCTCGCCGGCGACCTGGTCGGCCTGCCGCCCGCCTTCGTCGCCACCGCCGAAGTGGACCCCACGCGCGACGGCACCGAGGAGTACGCGCGGCGTATGCAGGAATCCGGTGTGCCGGTCGAACTACGGCGGTACGACGGGATGATGCACGGTTTCGCGACCATGACAGCCGTGCTACCTGCTGCGGAGGAGTTGTTCCACGAGATCGTCGCCTACCTCTCCGGCGTCTTCGCCTCGCCGGAATGATCGGACCGTCGGAGACCGATCGTCCGTCCTCGCGTTCTCCCGGTGATCGGGATCACGCATGTTACGACTCCCGGAGCTGCCATACCGTCCGGAAGACAACGATGTGAAGGAGACAGTCGATGGCCAAGACCCCTGTACCGGCCGTGACCACAGCCCGCGACACGACCGTGGACCTGCTCGTGATCGGGTCCGGTACCGGCATGGCCGCCGCGCTCACCGCGCACGAGGCGGGCCTGTCCGCCCTCATCGTGGAGAAATCGGCCTACGTCGGCGGATCGACCGCCCGTTCCGGCGGTGCGTTCTGGGTGCCGGCCAATCCGGTACTCGACGCGGCGGGAAGCGGCGACACCATCGAGCGCGGCCACACCTACGTGCGGACGGTCGTCGACGGCACGGCGCCGGTCGAGCGGGGCGAGGCCTTCGTCGACAACGGTGTCGCCACCGTCGAGATGCTCCAGCGCACCACCCCCATGAAGCTGTTCTGGGCAGAGGGCTACTCCGACTATCACCCCGAACTGGCGGGTGGTTCGGCGGTCGGCCGCAGCTGCGAGTGCCTGCCCCTGGACCTGTCGGTCCTCGGTGAGGAGCGCGGTCGACTGCGTCCCGGCCTCATGGAGGCGAGCCTGCCGATGCCCACCACCGGTGCCGACTACAAGTGGATGAACCTCATGCTGCGCGTGCCGCACAAGGGTTTTCCGCGCATCTTCAAGCGGCTCGCCCAGGGTGTCGCCGGTCTCGCCGTCAAGCGTGAATACGTCGCCGGTGGACAGGCGATCGCCGCCGGACTGTTCGCGGGTGTGCTGAAGGCCGGTGTGCCGGTGTGGACCGAGACGTCGCTGGTGCGTCTGCTCACCGACGGCGACCGTGTCACCGGTGCCGTCGTAGCGCAGAACGGACGTGAGGTGACGGTGACCGCGCGTCGCGGGGTGGTGCTCGCCGCCGGCGGGTTCGACCACGACATGGAGATGCGCCGCAAGTTCCAGTCCGAGCGTCTGCTCGACCACGAGAGCCTCGGGGCGGAGACCAACACCGGCGATGCGATCAAGGCGGCCCAGGAGGTCGGTGCCGATCTCGCCCTCATGGACCAGGCCTGGTGGTTCCCCGCCGTCGCGCCGACCCGCCCGGGCAAGCCGCCGATGGTCATGCTCGCCGAGCGTTCGCTGCCCGGCTCGTTCATCGTCGACCAGACGGGACGCCGGTTCACCAACGAGTCGTCCGACTACATGTCGTTCGGACAGTTGGTGCTCGAACGCGAGCGTGCCGGCGATCCGATCGAGTCGATGTGGATCGTCTTCGACCAGAAGTACCGCAACAGCTACGTCTTCGCGGCCGGGGTGTTCCCGCGCCAGCCGCTCCCGGAGGCCTGGTACAAGGCGGGCATCGCCCACCGCGGCACCACCGCTGCGGAACTCGCGGCGTCGATGGGCGTGCCGGTGGACACCTTCGCCGCGACGTTCGGCAAGTTCAACGAGGACGCGGCGGCGGGAACGGATTCCGAGTTCGGACGTGGCGGCAGTGCCTACGACCGCTACTACGGTGACCCGACCGTCCAGCCGAACCCGAACCTGCGACCCCTCACGCACGGCCCGCTCTACGCGGTGAAGATGACGCTGAGCGATCTCGGCACGTGCGGTGGCGTGCGCGCCGACGAACGGGCGCGGGTCCTCCGCGAGGACGGCAGCCCCATCGCCGGTCTCTACGCCATCGGCAACACCGCGGCCAACGCGTTCGGCCACCGCTATCCCGGTGCCGGCGCCACCATCGGGCAGGGCCTGGTCTTCGGGTACATCGCGGCACGCGACGCAGCATCGTCGGACGCACCGGTCGCCTGAGCGGACGATCCGAGAGGTAGGGAGGGCATGTGACGATCACGAACGGGGACGTCCGTTCCCTCCCTACCGTGCTGTCCCTCTGGGGAGCCGGGCCCCGTCCCGAAGACGGCCCGGTGGACGAAGTGGACGTCGTGTTCTTCGCGCCACCCACCACCGACGCGCTGACCTGCCGGGCCCGCGACAACCGTGACGAGGCGTCCGGCCGGCTCGACCGGACACTCGGATACGTCGATGAGATCGGGCGGGTCGTCGCCGAGGTCTTCGTGTCCGGATCGGCGCGTCCGGGCGGTGAGCACGGTGTGCCCACCCCGTACGCCGACGAACTGCTGCATTCGGTTGTCGAACGGTTCGACCTCGCCGATGTGCGGCGGCTCCGGATGCGCTTCTACGAGCACTCCGCGGGTCCCGGATCACCGACCTGGTCGGTGACCGTGTTGCAGCGTTACCGCACCGATCACGAGAACGTCGAGGACGTCGCGCTCGTCGGCACGGACTCGTCCGGGTCGGTCGTCGCCCGTGCCTGGGTGACCGCGGCCGCTTCGTAGAGCGCCGGCCGGTGCGCCGGGGCACTCAGTACGGGTCGTAGCGGATGTTCTCGACCGGGGTACCGGTCTCGATCAGCCGCTGAGCGGTGGTGCGCACCATGGCCGCCGGGCCGCACACGAGCACCTGGTGGTCGCCGAACGCACCGTAGGACGTGACGACCTCGTCGACGCTGCCCTCGAGCAGTTCGTCGGGGTCGGGTCCGAACTCGTCGATGCGCGGGGCGATGCGATCGAACCAGGGGTCGGGGATGTCGGGGATCTCGAGGGTCTCCACGACCGGCACCACCGTCAGCCACGGCAGCGCCTCCGACAGGAGCATGAGCATGTCGGCGGCGTACAGGTCGCGCGGGTTGCGGGCGCCCGTGAACAGGAAGGTGCGGGGCGGATCCGGGCGACGCGCCGTGTCGAGGATCAACGACCGCAGCGGCGCGAGGCCCGTGCCGCCGGCCACCATGATGACGATGCGGCCGGTGTCGTCGATGTGGAGGTCGCCGCCGCGGGCGGCGCCGATCTGCCACACGTCGCCCGGTTGGGTGTCGGCGACGATCGCGCCGCTCACCCAGCCACCCGGGACCGTGCGCACGTGGAACTCGAGCTTGCCGTCCAGCGACGGTGGCAGCGCGGGGGAGAGGCGACGCGGCAGCGTGGGACGTTGCGGCACGGCCACGTCGACGTACTGCCCGGGGCGGAAATCGACGATCGCGTCGTCGCATTCGAGACGCACGACGACGAGGTCGTGCCGGAGCCGATGATGTTCGACGACGGTTGCGGTGACTGCCGTTTCGGTCTCGCTCGGTGACGGCGTGGCCGACTGCATGCGTGATCCCCCGGTGGTGTGCTGTGACGTGCCCAAGACTCTAGGCGAGAAATCGGCGAAAAGGCAGAGTGGAACGTGTTTCAGTTTTCGGCATCGAGAGGTTATCGTGACGAACGGCAGGTGATGGTCACCACAGCGGAGAACGCCGACCGGTGACGTCACACAACGGACCGTCACAGCACACCGGAAGGACGACCATGCCCGAGGAGTACGCCGACCTCTACCGCCCCGCATTCACGCCCGATCTCCTCATCACCGCGCTCGACCGCAGCGCCGACCGGCCCGCCCTGCACCTCGGTGACGTCGTCCTCACCGGAGCCGAGATGCGCGCTGCCATCAGCCGGTTCCAGCAGGCGCTCGCGTCCGTCGGGGTCGGGCAGGGATCGGCGGTGGCGATGCTGTCCAAGAACCGGCCCGAGGTGCTCATCTCGATGGGCGCCACGATGGTCGCCGGCTGCCGCAACACGGCCCTGAACCCCATGGGCTCGCTCTCCGACCACCAGTACATCTCGACCGACGCCGAGATCGAGACCCTGATCTTCGATCCCCGCCACTTCGAGGAACGCGCCGCGGAGCTGCGCGAGCAGGTGCCGACCCTGAAGAACCTGTTCTCCCTCGGCCCGTCCTCGGTGGGCACCGACATCCTCGCCCTGTCCGAGGAGTTCACCGAGCAGCGCCTCGTGTCCGCGCCTGTCGACATCGAGGACACCTCGTCCATCGTCTACACCGGCGGCACCACCGGGAAGCCGAAGGGCGTGATGGGCTCGTTCCGTTCGGGCGCGGCCCTGAATCAGATCCAGATGGCCGAGTGGCAGTGGCCCGAGCAGCCGCGCTTCCTCGTGTGCACCCCGCTCTCGCACGCGGGTGCGGCGTTCTTCGTCCCCACGCTCCTGCGCGGCGGATGCCTCTACGTGCTGCCGCACTTCGATCCTGCGCTCGTGCTCGAAGCGATCGAGAAGCATCGCATCAACGCGACCATGCTCGTGCCGACGATGATCTACATGCTGCTCGACCATCCCGATTTCGACAGCCGCGACCTGTCGAGCCTCGAGACCCTGTTCTACGGTGCGTCGGCGATGTCGCCGTCCCGCCTGCGCGAAGGGATCGAGCGGCTCGGCCCGGTCTTCTTCCAGTTCTACGGCCAGTCCGAATGCGGCATGACCATCTCGGTGCTGCGCAAGGAGGAACACCTCCCCGACGATCCGAGCCGCCTCGCGTCGTGTGGTCGCCCCGTGCCGTGGCTCGACGTCCGTCTGCTCGACGACGACCTGAACGAGGTGCCGCAGGGCGAACTCGGCGAGATCTGTGTGCGCGGCCCGCTGGTGATGAAGGGCTATCTGAACAAGCCGGAGGAGACCGCCGAGGCGCTGCGCGGCGGATGGCTGCACACGGGTGACGTCGCGCGCGCCGACAAGAACGGCTTCATGACGATCGTCGACCGCAAGAAGGACATGATCGTCACCGGAGGCTTCAACGTCTTCCCCCGCGAGATCGAGGACGTCATCTCGTCGCACCCGGCGGTCGCGTCGGTGGCCGTCGTCGGTGTGCCGGATACCAAGTGGGGCGAGGCCGTCAAGGCGTGTGTCGTGCTGCGCGACGGTCAGTCGGTGCCGGCCGAGGAACTGATCGAGAAGGTGCGTGCCGCAAAGGGTTCGGTGCACGCGCCCAAGTCGGTCGACTTCCTCGACGCGCTGCCGCTGACGCCGCTGGGCAAGCTCGACAAGAAGACGCTGCGGGCGTCCTATCGCTGACCCCGTTCGCGTGGCAGTCGGTCCCGGCAACCGGTCGTGGTTGCCGGGGCCGGCTGTTTGTCACCAGGACTCGTGGATTCGGAATGCCGCTGTCCTGCCTCACCACTGGTGCGCGACGTCCAGCACCACCCGCGAACCGCTACCGGGACCGTCGAGGGTGAACACCCGGAACGGCAGCCGGGCCCGTACCCCGACACCGAGGGTGGTCTGGCCTTCGAAACTGTTGGCCCACGCCACCTGTCGCAGGGTGCGGTATCCGCTCACGTCGACGACCTCGCGCCGGTTCGCCGGTACGTAGTAGGCGGGCGCGAGGACGACCACCTGGAGGTAGGCGCCTCCGCGCAGCGGAACCTCGAACCCGGATCCGTCCTCGTGGACGGCGGGGACGTAGCCGACGCGGTACCCCGCGGCCGGTCCGGCGAGATCGACGACGATCCGGTCGAAGCACTCGTGCCGTCCCGCCCGCACGGCGGTGAACGGTGAGGCGACCATCGTCGGGTTCACCTTGTCCAGCGAACCCCAGTGGATGCCGCAATAGGGCGTTGCGGCCGACGCGGTCGGGCCCGTCAGCCCGATCCCCGCGATGACGACGATCATCGCGAGCCACACGTGAATCCTGCTCATGTCCGTTCCTCTGTGTGTGGCTGATGATGGATCATCGCAAGAAGTGTGATCTGCGTTACATATGAGGGTCGGGACGCTCCTCGACGAGATCCTCGAAGGTCGTCTCCTTCAGCGACTCGAGGACCGGGGCGACCAGACGGTCGAGCATCGACGAGAACACTTCTGTACCGGCGAGTTCCCGCACCCCCAGCTCACCCGACGTCACCTGCTCGACGAGCTTCGCGAAGGCCGGGTCGCCCGTGGCGTCGGCGATCGACCGCAATGACGTGACGATCTCGCGGGACAGGGTGGCATCGCCGCGCGCGACGTCGACGACGATCTCGGGTTCGTCCATGTCTTCTCGATTTCTGTGCGGCACCGTGGTGCTTAGACTGCGGGGAGGGTGGGGATCTCGATGTTCTCGATCTGTGTGAGGTGACCGACGAGCAATCCCATGGATCCCTGGACGGTCGTCCATACGGCGGTGTGGATGCTCATCGCTCGGCTCCACGAATCGGCGATGAGCTTGAGTTCCCGCAGTGAGGTGCCCGCCACCACCACGGAGGCGATGGCGCCGACCCCGGTCGCGCCGACGACACCCGCCGCGGCCCACTTGACGAGGGCGATGATTGCGGCATCCGTTATGACGGAGAGAATTTCGGCGAAGGCCTGGTTCAGTTCGTACATGGCCAGGGCTACCTGTTCGAGTTGCCTACCGATGCCGTGGACGGCCTGCGCCTGCTCGTCGAGAACGGCCGCGAGATCGGTGAGGTACAACCCTGCGGCGTGTGCGGCCGACCCACTCCAGGGGGCGACCGTGCCGTGGACCTCCTCGACGGCGGTCGCGTACTCGCGGTGGAAGGTGGCGAGTCTGTCGACAGCATCGCTCGCGCGCAGCACTGTCGCCCAATCCCCGGCGTAGTACTGGGCAGCCCATGCCCACGGATCGGTACCCACCACGAACTTGCACAGTTCGGCGACGTAGAAGCTCGGGGAGAGGTAGTACAAGCCGAGGGTGCGTTCGAGCAGGTCCGGTATGGGATCGGAGGCGGTGGGTTCGACAAGCGCTTCATCGGGACGGGCGCTCACCAGCCGACGTCCGGGTTCGTGCGCTCGAACTGTGTCGAAGTGGCGACTTCGGTGTCCTCGTACGTCCGTGCGGATTCGGTCATCGCCGTCGCAGCCCGGTCGGTGGCCACGC
This sequence comes from Rhodococcus rhodochrous, assembly GCF_900187265.1. NCBI lineage: Bacteria > Bacillati > Actinomycetota > Actinomycetes > Mycobacteriales > Nocardiaceae > Rhodococcus > Rhodococcus rhodochrous. The sequence continues at coordinate 4,302,401 of NZ_LT906450.1, read as the reverse complement.
CCAGTTCCCCGTAGAGCGAGGTCAGCCGGGAGCGGACGGTATGCACACGCTCGGCGACGTCGAGGAAGACGAACCCCCCGATCTCGGGTGCCGTCAGCCATCGGTCTACGTAGCGGCGCGCGCTGTCGGCCTGATCGGCCAGATCCTGCAGATCGCGTGCCGCTGTGCGCAGATCGTCGGGATCCACGTGTAGATACGGTTGTGTCAAGACATCCCCCCTGTCGTGATCGGACGAGAGTGTAGGGCATGGCGACGCGCCTCCAGACGGCCCGCTACAGTGCTCGGCGTGAAACATGGGGGGATCACGAAATCGGACCGTGCACATGTGCGTTTCGAGTTGAAGTGCCGCGACGACGTGAAGTCGGCGCCGGATGGAGCATCGAACCCCCTGCTGACCGTGAAGGATCCACTTCCGCCCTTGTGTCCCGTGCACGGTGTGCCGGAGATCGAACGAGTGAGGACATGGGTCACCACGAGCCGGAAGGTTCGGCACACCCGTGGTCAAATTCGGATCCTCGGCACCGAGGCCGGAGCTCAGGCGAGCACCTGGCGCGCCCGCGCACAGCACGTACCGCGCCACATCTCGTTCGACGTGCCGATGTGTGCGCGCTGTGTGCGGGTGGATCGGGTGGCGCGATGGGCGATCAAGTTGTTCCTGTTTGCCGGGTTGTTCTGTCTGCTCGCCGTGGTGAATATGGCGATCATCGGGTTGGGGCGTGAACATCCCGGCGTGGCGACACTGCTGGTGTTCGGTGCCATTCTCGTTCCGACCCCGGCGATCTTCGTCAGACAGATGCGTCAGGGCTGGTGGGGTTTCGAGGCTCCGATCGACGGGTCGGCCCTCGTTGTCGCGTACGCCCACCCGAATTTCGTGGCCGAGACGGAGAGGCGACGCGGCCGATAGATCCTCGGCTTTCGCCGGGGAGTGCGGCCTGACATACTCCCTCGCATGGTGAACGGGGACGCCCAGCGGGTCGAGGTGCGGTTGGCAGTCGAATATCCGGGCTCGGGAGCGACGAGCACGCTCGGAGACGGTTCGATGCGACCGATCGATCCCATCCCCCCGATCTGCCCGCGCCACGGAGAGCCCGAGACCGGACGTGTCCGGGTGACGGTCGCGGCCGACGCGTCGGAGCCCCGCCAGGGATCGAACCGGTTCGGTTCGGCGCTCGAGGCCGCCTACACGGTGCAGGTCGCCGCGGTGGACTGGCCTGTGTGCGCTCGCTGCGTCGCCGTCCGCACGCGGTGGCAGATCGCCGCCGCCGCGACCTGCACGGTCCTCGGCGTCATCTTCCTCGCGCTGGTGTTCGCGCTCGTGCAGGGCGCTCCCAAGATCTACGGTCTCGCGCTGCTCAGTGTCTTCGGTCTGTCGTTCCTCCCGATCTACGTCGCCCTGCGGGTGCTCGAACCGAAGCGGGCGTCGCTGGGAATGTCCGTGGCCGAGGACGGTTCGGAACTCGTCATCTCGCAGGCGCATCCGGAGTTCGCGCGGGCGGTCGCGGCGCAGCGGATGTAGCCACCGTTTCCCTTCTCCTGCGGCGTTGACTTCCCGACCGGCCGGTTCATACTCGAACCGGGGGTCGATCGTCTCGTTTCACAGGCAGGAGAGTGCCGTGAAGATCGAACATTCCACTCCGGCGTCCACCTCGGAACTCGGTTCGGAGGAGAAGAGGGCTCTCGCCGTGCGGTCCATGATGATCATGGTCGACGGTGACCGCAGCGTCTTCGAGGAGGTGGTGTCCGCCGATGCGGTCAACCACGAGGCGAAGGACGAACCGCCGGCCGCGAGAGCGCCGGGGCCCGAGGGTTTCTTCGCGACTGCACTGTGGTTGCGCGAGGCCTTCGCGGACCTGAGGTTCGAGGTGAGGCACGTCGTGGAGGAGGACGGTCTCGTCGTCGTCGACTCCGTCATGTCGGCCCGGCACGAAGGTCCGTTCGTGACCTACGACGAGTACGGGCGCGTCGATCAGGTGTTCGCGCCCACGGGGAAGCGGTTCTCGGTGCGGCAGACCCATTGGCTGCGGGTGGCCGACGGCAAGGTGGTCGAGCACTGGGCCGTACGCGACGATCTCGGAATGGCGAAGCAGGCCGGATGGGTGCCACCGAACCCCATCTCGCTGACGCGGAACGTTCTCGCAGCACGGAAGCTGCGCAAGCAGATCAGAGCGGGTCGAAGCTGATGTTCTGACGCGGGGTGCCTGCCGCCGACAACGCGTACAGCGTCGTGCGGATCATCGACGGCGACCCGGCGATCTGGATCTGACGGTCGGCCCACGTGCCGAACTGCCCGGCGACCTTACCGAGCTTGCCGTACATCGGCCGGTTGAGGCCGGTGGGCGGTTCCTTCACAGGAACCGGGTGCCACCAAGGGTTCTCCTTCTCCTCGAGCACCGGCACGATGGTCAGCCACGGGTTGGTCGTGGCGATCTGCCACAGCGTCTCGAGGTCGTACAGGTCGCACGGATACTTGCCGCCGTAGAACAGGTGGACGCGCGGGTTGTCGCCGCGCATCGCCATCTCCATGATCTGGGCGCGCATGGGGGCGAGTCCGGTACCGGACGCGATCATCAGCACGTCCTGGCCGCTCTCGCGGTCGACGTGCAGGCCACCGAGCGGTGGGCCGATCGTCCATCGGTCACCGACGGCGGTCTCGCCGACGAGCGCCGGGCTCACCCATCCGGTGGAGACCCGTCGGACGTGGAATTCGATCTGCCCGTACGGATTCGGAGGGATCGCCGCGGACAGGTACCGCCACATGTGCGGGCGCTGCGGGATCTGCACGCTCATGTACTGGCCGGCGTAATAGGGGATCGGGCTGTCGGCCTCGAGCCGGATGATCGCCAGATCGGGGAGCACGCGTTCGTGGCCGACGACGGTGGCCCCCCACGAGGCGGGCAGGTCGTCGGTGGCCGCGGCGGTCGCCATCGTATCGACGACCCCGTCGACGACCTCGGCCCAGGTGCGCTCGAGCGCGGCCGTCCACAGGATCAGGGGAGTGCACTCGCGGACCGCGGCGAGCAGTGCGTTGCCCGCGACGCGGTAGTGCAGCGGCTCGACCCCGTACTTCCGGTGGTCGCGCGCGAGCTGGGCGAGGAACCTGTCGACGGTGCCGGGCTCGTGGAGACGGGCGACGACCCAGCCGACCGCGGTCGCGAAACGCTGCCGCATCGACTCCATGCCGGCGGGGAACAGTGAGCGGATGCCGGTGGACTCGCTCCACATGGCGTTGTAGAACGCCGTCGCGAACCGTTCGGCTCCGGTGGGGGTGGCGATGATCGACGCGAAGCTGAGCTGAACCCGGGCGATGGCGAAAGCCTCCACGCCATCCTCCCTGTATCCGTGCTGCGCGAACGCCGCCACTGTAGTCGGTTGCAGGGCGCCCGGCCACTGACCGCCGGGTCCGTCACAGTCTGCAAGCGGTTTGTGTTCAGAGTCACTACACTCAGGAAAGTTGAGTGGAACAAACTCAACTTATGATCCGTTGAAGAATTCGACATCACCGAGACCTGCCCGGTGCAGGGAATCGGGTGCAGAATCGACATGGGGCACTCGCCTGCGCGGGAGTGCACCGAGAAAGAAAGGGGCGCGCAGTGGACTCGTTCAATCCGACGACCAAGACCCAGGCCGCACTCACCGCTGCACTTCAGTCGGCGTCCACTGCGGGCAACCCGGAAATCCGTCCGGCACACCTGCTCGTGGCACTGCTCGACCAGACCGACGGCATCGCCGGCCCGCTGCTCGAAGCGGTGGGCGTCGACCCGGCCGCGGTCCGCAGGGAAGCCGAGGACCTCGTCCGTCGTCTTCCGCAGACCAGCGGGGCGACCACCACACCGCAGCTCGGGCGTGAGGCGATCGCGGCCATGACTGCGGCACAGAAACTCGCCACCGAACTCACCGACGAATTCGTCTCCACCGAGCACGTCCTCGTCGGCCTCGCCGGTGGCGACTCCGATGTCGCGAAGCTGCTCGCCGGGCGCGGCGCAACGCCGACCGCCCTGCGCGACGCCTTCACGACCGTCCGCGGCAACCGCCGCGTGACCTCCGCCGATCCCGAGGCCAGCTACCAGGCCCTGGAGAAGTACTCCACCGATCTGACGGCGCGGGCGCGCGAAGGCAAGCTCGACCCGGTCATCGGTCGCGACAACGAGATCCGCCGTGTCGTCCAGGTGCTCTCCCGCAGGACCAAGAACAACCCGGTTCTCATCGGTGAGCCGGGTGTCGGTAAGACCGCCATCGTCGAGGGCCTCGCCCAGCGCATCGTCGCCGGGGACGTGCCCGAGTCGCTGCGCGGCAAGACCGTCATCTCGCTCGACCTCGGCTCGATGGTCGCGGGCGCGAAGTACCGCGGCGAGTTCGAGGAACGCCTCAAGGCCGTGCTCGACGAGATCAAGGAATCGGCCGGGCAGATCATCACCTTCATCGACGAGCTCCACACCATCGTCGGTGCGGGCGCGACGGGCGAGTCGGCGATGGATGCCGGCAACATGATCAAGCCGATGCTCGCCCGCGGTGAGTTGCGGCTGGTCGGTGCCACGACCCTCGACGAGTACCGCAAGTACATCGAGAAGGACGCGGCTCTCGAACGTCGCTTCCAGCAGGTTCTGGTGGGGGAGCCGAGTGTCGAGGACACCGTCGGCATCCTGCGCGGCCTCAAGGAGCGCTACGAGGTGCACCACGGCGTGCGCATCACCGACTCCGCGCTCGTCGCGGCGGCGACGCTGTCCGACCGGTACATCACCTCGCGCTTCCTGCCCGACAAGGCCATCGACCTCGTCGACGAGGCGGCTTCGCGCCTGCGGATGGAGATCGATTCGCGTCCCGAGGAGATCGACAGCGTCGAACGCATCGTCCGTCGCCTCGAGATCGAGGAGATGGCGTTGCAGAAGGAGAGCGACGAGGCCTCGAAGGAACGCCTCGAGAAGCTGCGCGCCGAACTCGCCGACGAGCGGGAGAAGCTCAACCAGCTCACGACGCGCTGGCAGAACGAGAAGACCGCGATCGACTCCGTGCGGGAGATCAAGGAACAGCTCGAATCCCTGCGCGGTGAGGAGGAACGCGCCGAACGCGACGGCGACCTCGGCAAGGCCGCCGAGCTGCGCTACGGCCGCATCCCCGAGCTGGAGAAGAAGCTCGAGGCGGCAGCCGCCGCGTCGGGTGCCACCGCCGGTGGCGACCTGATGCTCAAGGAGGAGGTCGGCCCGGACGACGTCGCCGACGTCGTCGCGGCATGGACCGGCATCCCCGCCGGGCGCATGCTCGAGGGCGAGACCGCCAAGCTGCTGCGGATGGAGGACGAACTGCGCAAGCGGGTCGTCGGCCAGGACGTCGCGGTGCAGGCCGTCTCCGACGCGGTGCGTCGTGCGCGTGCCGGTGTCGCCGACCCTAACCGTCCGACGGGGTCGTTCCTGTTCCTCGGCCCGACCGGTGTCGGTAAGACGGAGCTGGCGAAGGCACTCGCGGACTTCCTGTTCGACGACGAACGCGCCATGGTGCGGATCGACATGTCCGAGTACAGCGAGAAGCACTCGGTGGCACGGCTCGTCGGTGCGCCTCCGGGCTACGTCGGCTACGAGGCCGGCGGCCAGCTGACCGAGGCCGTGCGGCGCCGCCCCTACACGGTGGTGCTGTTCGACGAGGTCGAGAAGGCACACCCGGACGTCTTCGACACGCTGTTGCAGGTGCTCGACGACGGTCGTCTCACCGACGGCCAGGGACGCACGGTCGACTTCCGCAACACCATCCTGATCCTCACGTCGAACCTCGGTGCGGGTGGCGACAAGGAACAGGTGATGGCGGCGGTGCGGGCGGCGTTCAAGCCGGAGTTCATCAACCGGCTCGACGACGTCGTGATCTTCGACCCGCTCTCGGAGGAGCAGCTCGAGAAGATCGTCGACATCCAGCTCGACCAGTTCGCCGACCGCATGTCGGCGCGGCGACTGACGCTGGACGTCTCCGGTACCGCCCGGTTCTGGCTGGCGGTGCGCGGCTACGACCCGCAGTACGGTGCACGTCCGTTGCGTCGCCTGATCCAGCAATCCGTCGGCGACCAGCTCGCCAAGAAGCTGCTCGCCGGTGAGATCAAGGACGGCGACACCGTCCACGTGGGCGTCAGCGAGGACGGCGACCACCTGGTGATCAGCGCCTGACGGCGCCCCGTGCGCGGCCTCGGCGGCAGGAGCCGCCGGGGCCGCGCACGCCTACTCTGGAAGGCGCTATGACGAATCCCCAGGAGCCGCGCACCCCGCAGGAACGGGCCTACGCACTCGACGAGTCGTCGAACGGGACGGACGACGACGCGACCCGCGTGCTGCACACCGACGACCCGACCGAGGCGTACGGGCGGCCGGTCACCGACCCGACGGTCGCGTACACCCGCTACGAGCAGTGGGGCGCGCAGGGGAGCGAGTACCAGCCCACGCAGGCCTACCCCGCGCCCCAGGTCCATCCGTCTCAGCAGCCGTATCCTCCCCAGCCGGGCTACCCGCCCCCGCACGGCTATCAGCCCACGCAGGTGCTCCCCGGTTACGACCCCCGCAATCCGCAGACGGCGATGAACCCGGGACCGGGCACACCGGGGCAGGGGATACCGGGGCAGCCACCGACGGGCCCGGTGCCCGGCGCGGATGCCGGGAAGCCACGCGGCCCTCGCTGGGGACTGATCGCGCTCGCCGCGGTGGTCCTCATCGCGCTCGGCGGCACCATCGGGTTCCTGCTCAGCCGACCCGACGACTCCACCTCGCGGGTCGCGTCGGATCGCGCCCCGGCCACCGTCGCGCCCCCGCCGACGGCGACTCTCCCGCCGGCACCCGAACCGACCACACCGGGGCTGCCCCTCGACCGGATCCCGGGCGGACTCGGCGAGGTCATGGGCGACGCGGGCGCGGTCGTGGGCACGATCACCGCGAACGACGGCGGCAGCATCACCCTCGGTGTCATCGGTGGTTCGACGGTCACCGTCGTCCTCACGCCCGACACCGAGATCATCACCCTGACCGGCAACACCGCCGACAGCCTCGAGGTCGGCGCGACCGCCGTGGCGACCGGCAGCGCCGTCGAGCAGGGGCGGATGACCGCCCAGACCGTCGTCAGCGCGTCCCTCCCATCCTTCGGTGGTTCGGGCCGCTGACCCGCTAGGCTGACTCGACGATGACTGTCATGTGGTTCTCTCTGGCCGCGGTCGCACTGCTGGGTGCGGTCGCGCTGCTCTACGTCGACCGGACGCGGCGGGAGCAGTCGGGTCGTATCCGGGAGATCTGGGCCAAGGCGCAGGGTTACAAGTACACCTCCGCCGAGGACCACCTGCCGTCCACCTGGCACCGCGCGGCGCTCGCCAAGCAGGAATATCTCGGCGCGATCGACATCGTCCGCGGGGTTCGCCGCGGCGAGGAGTTCGTCCTGTTCGACATCGAGGAGACCGCGACGATCATCGCGGTCCGCCGCAAGGTCGGCTCCGACGTCGACATCGACCTGCGCCTCAAGTCGACGCCGCCGCCGAAGGATCCCGACATGAACCTGCTCGGTTCGATCGGGCCGCGCATCGTCTTCGCCACCGACCTCGAGATCGCGCGTCGCGTGTGCGATCAGCGGATGGTCGCGTTCACCGAATCCATCCCCGATCACGTGCAGATGCTGTGGAGCGAGGGCGAGTGGACGCTCGGCTCGATCCCCATCGGCAGCACCGGACGCGAATGGGACTCGGCCATCGAGACCGTCGCGCGGCTGTCCGGCATCCTCCACGTGCTGCCACCCGTTGTCGAACCCGAGGAACTCGACCGGGGTTCGCAGGATCCGGGACGCCCCTCCGCTCGTCACTGAGGCGAACGCCGAGAATTGTCACTGAGGCGAACGCCGAGAAGCGGTCACTGAGGCGAACGCCGAGAAGCAGTCACTGCGGGGAACGCCGAGAGGTGGTCGCGCACGCCGCGTGTCGTTAGTGTGGCGGCCATGACTTCCGCCCGCCCCGTCGCGCTCGTGACCGGACCCACCTCGGGAATCGGCGCGGGTTTCGCCCGCACCCTCGCGAGTCGCGGTTACGACCTCGTGCTCGTCGCCCGCACCCGTCCCGCCCTCGACGAACTCGCCGCCGAGCTGAAGCAGAAGTTCGGGGCGGCATCGGAGATCATCGTCGCCGACCTGGCGACGGCCGACGGTCGCGATCTCGTCGTCGAGCGCCTCGGCCGCGGCGTCGACATGCTCGTCAACAACGCCGGCTTCGGCACGACCGGCGAGTTCTGGACCGCCGATCCGGCCCTGTTGCACGCGCAGCTCGATGTCAACGTCACCTCGGTCGTCGCGTTCACACGCGCCGCGCTCCCGTCGATGATCGAGGCGGGCAGGGGTGACATCGTCAATGTCGCGAGCGTGGCCGGTCTGCTTCCCGGGCGCGGTTCCACCTACTCCGGCAGCAAGGCCTACGTCGTGTCGTTCACCGAAGGACTGGCGGGCGGTCTCACCGGCACGGGCGTGCGGGTGCAGGCACTGTGCCCCGGCTTCGTGCGCACCGAGTTCCACCAGCGTGCCGGGATCGACATGTCGTCCACCCCGAACCTGATGTGGCTCGACGTCGACGAGGTGGTGCGCACCTCGCTCGCCGACCTGGACAAGGGCAAGGTCCGCAGCATCCCCGGGCTGCAGTACAAGGTGCTCGCGACGGCGGGACGACTGGTGCCGCAGAACCTCGTGCGGAAGCTGACGAACACCTTCGGCAACGGTCGCGGCCGCACCTGATCGTCGCCGGACGAACTGACGGCGGGCGTTGCCAGATCACGGTACGGATACACCGCGCAGGACACGCCGGGTGCAGTCTTCGACGCGATCCGTGCGCTCGGTACATTTCTGCGCGTGACGTCTGTGGCTGTGGTGCTCTGTGTTGCTGTCGTGGTTGCGGTGGTGCTGTGGTTGCGCGCAGGCGTGCGCCGCCTTCGGACGCTGCAGCAACGCCACCGGGAGAGCCTGCGCCTGCTCCTCCACGAACTCGACGACCGCTACGATCTCGTGCCCGCGCTCATCGCGGCGTCGGCCGGTGCAGGCGTCGAACGTGAGCACATCCGGCCCGTCGTCGGCGCCCGGTCGCTCGCCATCGGCGTGCGCGACCAGCGTCTCGGGCTCACCGAACGCGCCGGCGCGGAGAACGCGCTGTCCGCGACGCTGCACGAGCTGATCGGTGGACTCGAAGGGGTCAACCACTGGCCGTTCATCCGGGTCGCCCGGGAACTGCAGACCCGCGAACAGCGCATCGCCGGCGCCGTCCGCGTGCACAACGACCTCGGCGGCGCCCTGAACACCGCCGTCGGCCGATTCCCCACCTCGTTGTTCGCGAAGCTCGCGGCCGTCGGCCCGGTCGTGCTGTTCGAGGCGCCCGCACCCGTCACCGCATCCGGACCGGCCCGCAGGCCCGAGACCGTCGAGGCGGACACCGAAACCGCGGTCGTCGCGAGCGACGTCCGGCCGGAGTCCGAGGCGACCTCCGACACCGTCGCTGCCTGATCTGCGACCCACAGCGACTAGGCTCGTTCCCCGACACGAGCGCGACCGCACCGGCGTCGCGCCGCCGAACGACGGGTGAGGACGCAATGAGTGACCGCGACGAACTGGCAGCACTGGTACGCGAGCTGGCGGTGGTACACGGCCGCGTGACCCTGTCGTCCGGTAAGGAAGCCGACTACTACGTCGACCTGCGCCGCGCGACCCTGCACCACGAGGCCGGCCCGCTCATCGGCAAGCTGCTGCGCGAGCTCGTCTCCGACTGGGACTTCGACGCCGTCGGCGGCCTGACCATGGGTGCCGACCCGGTCGCCCTCGCCGTCATGCACGCCCCCGGCCGGCCCATCGACGCGTTCGTCGTCCGCAAGGCCGCCAAGGCCCACGGCATGCAGCGGCAGATCGAGGGACCGGACGTCACCGGCAAGCGCGTGCTCGTCGTCGAGGACACCACCACCACCGGCAACTCGCCGCTCACCGCCGTCAAGGCGCTGCGCGAGGCCGGCGCGATCGTCGTGGGTGTCGCGACCGTCGTCGACCGCGCGACCGGCGCCGACGAGGTCATCGCCGCCGAGGGCGTCGAGTACCGTTCCCTGCTCGGCCTCGCCGACCTGGGTCTGGACGACAAGTAGCCGCGTGGAGGCGCGGGTCCGGCAGACCGTCACGCATCTCGCGGATGGCCGGGAGCTGATCTACTTCGACGACACCGAGCCGTTCGTCTCCGGTGCCGCGACCCGCGACCTCCACGACCGCCGCGACCTGCCGCCGGTCGCGGCGACCTCCGAGATGCGCCGCGACCCGCTGACGGGGGAGTGGGTCACCTTCGCGGCGCACCGGATGGACCGCACCTTCCTGCCGTCGGCCGTCGACTGCCCGCTGTGTCCGAGCAGGGCCGGTGCGTGCACCGAGATCCCGGCCGACGACTACGACGTCGTTGTCTTCGAGAACCGTTTCCCGTCGCTCGGGGCGCCGTCGGCCGGTGAGGATCTCGTCGACGGCGACGGTCTGTGGCCGCGGCGACCGGCGACCGGCCGCTGCGAGGTCGTCGCGTTCACCCCCGACCACGACGCCCGGTTCGCCGACCTCTCGGCGTCCCGGGCGCGCACCGTCATCGATGCGCTCGCCGCCCGCACCGCCGCGCTGTCGCAGCGACCTGATGTCGAGCAGGTCTTCTGCTTCGAGAACCGCGGCGTGGAAATCGGTGTGACACTGCAGCATCCGCACGGACAGATCTACGCCTACCCGTTCGTCCCACCGCGCTCGCAGGCCCTGCTCGACCGCGCCCGCGAGCATCGCCGGCGGACCGGCAGGTCGCTGCAGGGCGACATCCTGGACGCCGAACGACGCGCGGGCACCCGACTCGTGTTCGCCGGCGACGCCTGGTCGGCCTATGTTCCCGCCGCGGCACGCTGGCCTGTCGAGGTGCACCTCGTCCCGCATCGCGAGGTCCCTGATCTCGCGGCCCTCGACGAACACGAACGCGACGAACTCGCCGGCATCCAGTGCGACCTGCTCGGCCGTGTCGACCGGTTCTTTCCCGGTGTCGACCGCGCTCCCTACATCGCCGCCTGGCACCAGGCGCCGGTCGGTGCACCCCGCGGGGACGTGCGATTGTTCTGCCAGATCTTCTCGTTGCGGCGGGCCCCGGACAAGCTGAAATATCTCGCCGGATCCGAATCCGCGATGGGCGCGTGGATCAGCGACACCACCCCCGAACGGATCGCCGAACGCCTGCGCGAGGTGGCGCCATGACACTCGCGGAGACCGCCCGCGCACGGTTCACGGCCGAGTTCGGCACCGACCCCGAGGGCTGCTGGTGCGCGCCCGGGCGCGTCAATCTCATCGGCGAGCACGTCGACTACGCCGGAGGTCTGTGCCTGCCGATGGCGATCCCGCAGGTCACCGTCGTCGCTGTACGCCGCCGCTCCGATCATCTGCTGCGCGTGCGCAGTTCCGGTTTCGACGACGTCGATCTCGATCTGCGCGACCGGCACGCCGACGGCTGGGTGGCCTACGTCGCCGGCGTGATCTGGACGCTCGACCCGCCGGGATTCACCGGGGCGGACATCGCGGTCGCGTCGGACGTGCCGGTCGGAGCGGGACTCTCGTCGTCCGCGGCACTCGAGACATCGGTTGCGGTGGCACTCGCCGACCTGTGCGGGCTGCCCCTCGACGACGACGGCCGTGATCGACTCGCCGCGGCGTGCGTGCGCGCGGAGAACGACTACGCCGGTGCTCCCACCGGTGGGCTCGACCAGCGGATCGCCCTCCACGCCCGTCCGGGCCACGCGCTGCTCCTCGACTTCGCCGACGGCAGCAGCGAACACATCCCGTTCGACGCGCAAGCCCGAGGACTGACCGTGCTGGTCGTCGACACCGGCACCGGACACGAGCTCGCCGACGGGCAGTACGGGCAGCGCCGCCGTGAGGTCGAGGACGCCACTCGACTCCTCGGCGTGGAGAGCCTGCGCGACGCCTCGTCGGCGGACCCGATCGACGATCCCGTCCTGCGTCGCCGCGCCCGGCACGTGATCGGCGAGATCGCCCGGGTCCGGGAGGCCGCGGAGTTGTTGCGGGCAGGGCGGATCCGGGATCTCGGACCATTGCTCGATGCGTCGCACCGCTCGTTGCGCGACGACTTCGAGGTCAGCTGCCTCGAGCTCGACACCGCCGTCGATGCGGCCGTCGGCGCCGGTGCACTCGGTGCCCGGATGGTGGGCGGCGGTTTCGGCGGGTCGGCGATCGCGCTGTGCGAGGACGACCGCGTCGACCCGGTGCGGCAGGCCGTCGCCGATGCCGCTGCGCGTCGCGGCCTTCCGGCGCCGACCTTCCTGCGCGCCACGGCGTCCGGCGGTGCGCGCCGCTGCTGATGCCTGCCGGGTACTGTGCGCGCATGGGTTGGTTCAGTCGCAAGAGGTGGGGCGTCGAGCACGCGGTGTTCGCGGCGGCATCGGCTGCCACGGTCGTCGGTGGGGTGTCGGGTAACGAGAAGCTGCAGCGGATCGCCAAACCGCTCATCGCACCGGCGCTCGCCGTGCGGGTGCTGCGTCGCTCCCGTGACACCGATCGCGCCGATACCGCGCTGATGGTCGCGGGTCTCGCAGCCGCCACCCTCGGCGACATCGCCATGATCCGCTCCGACGAGGACCGTCGGATCCTGAGCGGTGCAGCCTGTTTCGGTGTCATGCAGACCGCCTACTCGAGCATCCTCGTCCGGCGTGGTGCGCGGGTGTCGAAGCCGGTCGCGGTGCAGCGTGCCGGTGCGCTGGCCGGTGCGGCCGGTCTGCTCGCCGCCCGCAGCCGCTCGGTGGCCGCGCCGCTGGCCGGATACGGTGCCCTGCTCGCCACCACCGCGACGCTCGCCGGAGATCCCGCCCTCGCGCCCGCTGCGCGCGTGCGCGCGGGGCTGGCCGTGCCGGACACCGATCGGCGCAGTTGGCTCGGTCTCGGTGGTCTGATCTTCACGCTGTCCGACGGATCGATCGTGGTGCGCCGCACCCTGCTGAAGGACGAGAAGTCCCGTGCGGCAGCGGAAGGATTCGTGCTGACCACCTACGCCGTGGCCCAGCTGCTGCTCGTGGAAGGGCTTCTCGCTCTCACGAGCCGGAAGGGTTAGGGGTAGAGGACGATCCGGTCGCGGTCGAGGGGGTCCACCCAGATGCTCACGACCTCGCCGGCGACGTAGCGGTGCAGGTCGCGGCGGTCGACCTCGTAGACGACCGTGCCGCGATAGGGCTCCGAGCCGGGCACCGTGAGCTCGAGGTCGAGCCGGGTCAGTTGACCGGTCGAGGTCAGATCGAGCGGTGTCGCGGAACGGATGGTCGCCCATCCCTCGTAGCCCTCGCGTTCGATGCGACGCATGACCTCCGATCGGCGACCCGCGAGCGCCATCGACAGGCCGAGCACGGTGCCGTACAGGCAGACGAGGAAGACCACCTGGAAACCCTCGGTGCCGGGTTCGGAGATCGGCAGGAACAGGTTCATCCACAACGCGAGAACGACGACATATCCCACGGTGACGAACGCGACGGTGGCGACGATACGACGATTCACAACTCCTCCGATTCCAGCCTATCCCCGCTCTACCCCGTCGGGTCCCGCCCGCGATTAGGGTGATGCCATGTCTGCTCCCAGCGTGGTGATCACCGGAGCCGCCGCCGGTATCGGCCGCTCCACAGCCCTGCTCTTCGCCCGTCACGGTTACCGCGTCGGTGCCTTCGACATCGACACCGCCGGGCTCGCGAGCCTCGCCGAGGAGGGCGCCTCGATCACCGCGGGACGGATCGTCACCGGTTCCCTCGACGTCACCGACACCGCCGCGTGGACCCGCGTGCTCGAGGAATTCTGCACCGACGGCCGCCTCGACGTCCTCGTCAACAACGCCGGGCTGCTGTCCTCCGGACCGTTCGAGGAGATCCCGGTGAGCCGCCATCGCCGGATCGTCGAGGTCAACGTCACCGGTGTCCTCCTCGGCTGCCATGCGGCCTTCCCGTACCTCCGCGACACCCCCGGTGCGCAGATCGTCAACATGTGCTCGGCATCGGCGCTCTACGGACAGCCCGAGCTCGCCACCTACAGCGCCACCAAGTTCGCGGTGCGCGGCCTGACCGAAGCACTCGAACTCGAGTGGGCACGCCACGACATCAAGGTCCAGGCGATGTGGCCGCTGTTCGTCGACACGAACATGGTCGACGGGATGGACATCGGCTCGCGACGCTCCCTGGGCGTGAACCTCGGCGCCGACGACGTCGCCCGCGCGGTGTTCGACGCGACCCGCCCCACCCGGCGTTCGGGCCGGGTGCACCGGCCCGTCGGACGGCAGGCAACCGTGCTCGCCACACTCGCCCAGGTGTCGCCCGGATGGATGAATCGCCTGGTCAACCGGCGCCTGACCGGCCACTGACACCGCTCGATAGAGTGACACCCGCACGTCGTCGGGAAGGGTGTTGCGTGAGAATTCGGATGTGGCCGGTCGCAGTCGTCGCGGGTGCGGCACTGTTCGTCGCAGGATGCGGAGGCTCCGCGGACGGGCCGGAAGCCGACTCCGGAGCGACGTCGACGACGACCTCGGCGACTGCCTCGACGACCTCCTCCACGACGGTCGCCCCGAGTACCACCGAGGAGACGACCCCGTCGACGACCGAACCGGCTCCCGAGCCGGAGACCTCCACGGAGGAACCTGCTCCGCTCGCGCAGGTCGAGTACCAGCGCAACGAGTCGTACTACTTCAGCAGCCCCGACGGCACCTTCGAATGCGGCATCGTCCGGCTGCCCACCCGCACCGAGGCGGGCTGTGAGGGACCGACCGATCCGATCCCGCCGCGCCCCGAGGACTGCATGGTCAACTGGGGACTCGGCATCCGCGTGCAGGACTCCGGTGAAGGGGAGTTCGTGTGCTCCGGCGGACCGGTCTACCTCTCGCCCGACGGGGCGAGCCCCGCGCTGCCGCCCGGATCGCCGCTGTCACAGCTCGGTTACACGTGCGCCACCACCGCAGCCGACGTGACCTGCACCAACGACGCCACCGGTCACGGTTTCCGCGTCGCGGCAGGATCGAACGAGACGTTCTGACGGTGACCGACACGCATTCCGAACCGGCCGTCGAGGACGCCGCGGGCCCCACCGAGTGGGGCGAGCACCCGCACGGCGTCGGACCGTGGATCGAGGAATTCGGCACCGAGCCGCCGACCGACCCGCGCTACGACCCGGAGCTGCTCGCCAACGGCGACCGGCGCAACGTCGTCGACGCCTACCGCTACTGGAACCGCGAGGCGATCGTCGCGGACATCGACCGTCGCAGGCACCCGCTGCACGTGGCCATCGAGAACTTCGCCCACGACGCGAACATCGGGACGGTCGTCCGCACCGCCAACGCGTTCGCCGTGGGCACCGTGCACATCGTCGGACGACGCCGGTGGAACCGGCGCGGAGCGATGGTCACCGATCGCTACCAGCACCTGCTCCACCACCCCGACGTCGACGCGCTCGTCGCGTGGGCGGCCGAACAGGACCTCGAGATCGTGGCGGTGGACAACACCCCCGGCTCGGTCCGGTTGGAGACGGCGACCCTGCCGCACCGCTGCCTGCTGCTGTTCGGGCAGGAGGGTCCCGGCGTCACCGAAGCGGCCCGCAACGTCGCGTCGATGACGGTCTCCATCGCCCAGTTCGGCTCCACCCGATCCATCAACGCGGGTGTCGCCGCGGGGATCGCGATGCACGCGTGGATCAGGCAGCACGCCGATTTCTCGGACGCCTGGTAACACCTGCCCCGCATTCCGGGATGAAAGTCGCGCGGACCGTCGTCGGGACGGCCGCCGGTCGGGCAGTGTGGAGGGTGATGAACACCGCAGCAGGACAGCGTTCGGACGGAGTCGAAGCCGCCCGGTGGTCGCAGCGGGCCGACGCCGCAGAGGGTGCGATCGTCTCGCGGCACATCCGTCGTCTCTGGGCCCTGCCCGGCACCGCGCTCGGGGTGGTCGGATGGCCCGCCGTCCGACGTGAGCGACTGTTCCTCTCCTGGCACTACTGGTGGCAGGCGCACCTGATCGACACCGCCGTCGACGCCGCCGAGCGCGACGCCACACCGCGTCGCCGGCGCCGCGTCGTGCGGCTCGCCCGCACCCACCGCATCCGCAACCTCACCGGCTGGACCAACAACTACTACGACGACATGGCGTGGCTCGGCCTGTCGCTGGAACGGGCCGAACGGCATCTCTACGTCGACCACCGCGGTGCGATCGCGACCCTCGTCGACGAGCTCCTCGACGCCTGGCAACCCGAACGCGGCGGCGGCATCCCGTGGCGTCGCCGGGACAACTTCTTCAACGCCCCCGCGAACGGTCCCGCGGCGCTGCTGCTCGCCCGCACCGGCAAGGTCTACCGCGCCGAGGAGATGGCCGACTGGATCCACGACGTGCTGCTCGACCCCGAGACGGGTCTCGTCCTGGACGGCATCCGCGACGGCGTGCACGAACGCGCGATCTACAGCTACTGCCAGGGTGTGACGCTCGGTCTCGAGACCGAACTCGCCCTGCAGCTCGACGACCCCCGGCATCGCCGCAGGGTCCACGCGCTTGTCGCCGCAGTCGACGACCACCTCACCGAACGCAGTGTCGTCACCGGCGGGGGAGGGGGCGACGGGGGACTGTTCAACGGGATCCTGGCCCGCTACCTCGCGATGGTCGCCACGACACTGCCCGTCGTCGACGGCGACGACATCCGTGCCCGCAACGTCGCGGCACGGATCGTGCTGGCGTCGGCGGAGGCCGCCTGGGAGAACCGGCTGCAGGTCGAGGAACTGCCCGTCTTCGGCCGCGACTGGTCGAAGCAGGCGCGGCTCCCGGGCCTGGGCACCTCGGTCGCGCGGTTCGCGGGCGGCACCGTCCGTGAGTCGGCCGTCGCCGAACGCGACATGTCGGTGCAACTCGGTGGGTGGATGCTCATGGAGGCCGCCTACGCTGTCGCCGCGTCGCGGTCCTGAAACGGAAGAAGGTGGATCCCGGCCCGTTCGTTCGACGGGCGGAATCCACCTTCTGCGGTGTGAGGGCCGTTCCTACTTGCTCTCGATGCGGTTGATCGGCATCGTCGCGGGCTCGGCCTCGGCGGCCGGCGCCTCACCGTTCTTGGCCGCACGACGCGAGCTGAGCACGCGCTTGCCGACCTCGGTGATGATCGGGATCACCGAGACGAACACGATGCCCAGGAAGATGATGTCGATGTTGTCGGCGATGAAGGTGATCTGGCCGAGCAGGTAGCCGAGCAGCGTCACACCCGCGCCCCACACGATGCCGCCCAGGACGTTGTAGACGATGAACACGCGGTAGGGCATCTTCGCGGCGCCCGCGACGAGCGGGGCGTAGGTGCGCACGATCGGCACGAAGCGTGCCAGGAAGATCATCGCGGGACCGTGGCGCAGGAAGAACTGGTGCGCCTCGTCGATGTAGGCCTGCTTGAAGAGCTTCGCATCGGGTTTGAACAGCTTGGTGCCGCCCTTCGCGCCGATGAGATAACCGACCTGGTCGCCGAGGACGGCCGCGATCGGGATCGTCACCATCAGCACCCACAGAGGGGCGAACGGCTCGACCTCCGCCGACTTGGCCGCTGCGATCAGACCCGCGGTGAACAGCAGAGAGTCGCCCGGGAGCAGCGGAAACAGCAGTCCGGACTCGATGAACACCACGAGCAGCAGCCCGATGAGCATCCAGGTTCCGAACGAATTGAGCAGATTGACCGGATCCAGAAACCCCGGCATCAGGGCCAGATTGGTCACGGACTCCGAGGCTTCGAACACAGTCACGCGGTCCAGGGTACCGGCGGGGTCCACCTCACCCCGAATCCCGGCATCGGGCGCGGGACGGCCCGAGTATCGAGGAGACGTGTCACTTGACATACTGCAGGGACAACCCGGGCACCCACCACATCCCGGTGGGATGCCGATCGACTCTCATCTGGAGGACAGCCGCTGTGCCTATCGCGACTCCCGAGGTCTACGCCGAGATGATCGCCCGCGCGAAGGAGAACTCCTTTGCGTTCCCGGCCATCAACTGCACCTCGTCCGAAACGATCAACGCCGCCATCAAGGGCTTTGCGGACGCCGGCAGCGACGGCATCATCCAGTTCTCGACCGGTGGCGCCGAGTTCGGCTCGGGCCTGGGCGTGAAGGACATGGTCACCGGTGCCGTCGCACTCGCCGAGTTCGCTCACGTCGTCGCGGAGAAGTACGACGTGACCATCGCCCTGCACACCGACCACTGCCCGAAGGACAAGCTCGACGGCTTCGTCCGTCCGCTCATCGCGATCTCGCAGGAGCGCGTGAACAACGGTCAGAACCCGCTGTTCCAGTCGCACATGTGGGACGGCTCGGCCATCCCGATCGACGAGAACCTCGAGATCGCGCAGGATCTCCTCGCCGCCGCCAAGGCCGCGAAGATCATCCTCGAGATCGAGATCGGCGTCGTCGGCGGTGAAGAGGACGGCGTCGAGAACGCCATCAACGACAAGCTCTACACCACCGTCGAGGACTTCGAGAAGACCGTCGACGCGCTCGGCGCCGACAAGGGCCAGTACCTGCTCGCCGCGACCTTCGGCAACGTCCACGGCGTCTACAAGCCGGGCAACGTCAAGCTCAAGCCGTCCGTCCTCGCCGAGGGCCAGGCCGCCGCGTCGAAGAAGCTGGGTCTGCCCGAGGGTTCGAAGCCGTTCGACCTCGTCTTCCACGGTGGTTCGGGTTCGCTGAAGTCGGAGATCGACGAGGCGCTGAGCTACGGCGTGGTGAAGATGAACGTCGACACCGACACGCAGTACGCGTTCACCCGTCCGATCGCGGGACACATGTTCACCAACTACGACGGTGTTCTCAAGATCGACGGCGAGGTCGGCAACAAGAAGACCTACGACCCGCGCAGCTACCTCAAGAAGGCCGAGGCGTCCATGACGCAGCGTGTCATCGAGGCCTGCAACGACCTCAGGTCGGCGGGACGCTCGGTCTCGGCCAAGTAGGACCCACCGATACCCGAAGGGCGCCGACGGCAACGTCGGCGCCCTTCGTCGTCCCCGGGGTGTGCAGAAATCGTCGCGACACGCCGAGGACGATCGACGGTTTCTGCGCACTCGTCGCTGCCGTTGTCCCGTTTATTCGCTGCAGACCTTCCACTGCTCACCGTCGAGCATGAGGTCGAAGGTGCGGTCGGTGACGTCGTCGGGATTGTTCACCGTGTGCGCGGTGACCTGCGCGATGGCGGTGCCGTCGGTGATCTGGATGCGGTCGACGCTCGTCACCACCGGGATCTCGCCCTGCTCGACGGCGAGCCGGTGGATGTCGCGGAAATTCTCCGGATCGACCGTCTCGTAGAAGTCGGAGAGCGCCCCGCAGGTCGACTCCCGCAGGGTCGGGAGGTCGCCCGATTCGAGCGCTCCGACGAAGGTGTCGATGCTCGAGCGGATCCGGCTCTCAGGGGAGTTGTCGGCGCGGTCCTTCATGAACACGAACACCCCGGCCGCGACGATCGCGACGACCACCAGCACGGCTGCCGCTCCGGCGGCGATCAGCCAGCGTCCGCGGCTCTTGTCGCGGGCCGGCGGGATGCGCGTCGGCGTGGGCTGGACGGCGACGCGGGCGGGTTCGGGCTGCACCGGCGGTTCCTCACCGCGGGGCACGATTCGCTGCGGCGGCGCCTTGGGTACGTGGCTGCGAACCGGGATCTGCACCGTGGGCGCATCGGCGGCGGAGGCGGCGTCGGATTCGGGCGTGGGTTCCGATTCGGGTTCGGCGGCCGGGCGGGACCCGGTGTTCTCGGGGTCGACGACGGGAAGCGCCACGGTCTCGTCCGTGGTGATGCTCTCGTCCGAAGCCTGCTTCGGTTCGTCGGCCTGCTTCGGTTCGTCGGCCTGCTCCGGCTCGTCGCTGCTCGCGACGGTGTCGGAGGGCTGGGGAGCGTCCGGGAGTTCTGGAGCGTCCTGGGGTTCGGGAGTTCCGGACGGCTCGACGGTTTCGGAACTCTCGGGGGAGGCGTCGACCTCGCTGCTCGCGTCCACATCAGCGGACGCCGCCTCGGTGGTCGGCTCGGTGACCTGCTCCGCCGGCTCGTCGGCCTCCTCGGCCACTGCTTCCTCAGGCGCCGCCTTCTCGGCCGTCGCCGGCTCGACGGCGGGTTCGTTCTCCGTGCTCTCGCCCGGTGTTTCGACAGATGGGGTCGTCGAAGTCTGCTCGGGTGACTCTTCGTTCTTCGGGTCCGACAACGTGCTGCACCTCGCTCGACGGCCTGCGGTTACCCGGGGACTCTATCGAGCCTTCATGACGGAAGGGCAGAATGACCCCATGACGTCTTTCGGTGATCTTCTCGGACCGCAGCCCACCCTTCTCCCCGGCGACGACGACGCGGAGTCGGCCCTGCTGAACAACGAGGACCCGGCGAAGGTCGCAGCCGACCATCCCACCGCCTCGATCGCATGGGCGTACCTCGCCGAGGCCGCACTCGACAGTGGCGAGACGATCCAGGCCTACGCCTACGCCCGCACCGGATACCACCGCGGCCTCGACCAGCTGCGCCGCAACGGATGGAAGGGTTTCGGTCCCGTGCCCTACAGCCACGAACCCAACCGCGGTTTCCTGCGCTGCGTCGCCGTGCTGGCCCGGGCCGCCCGGACCATCGGGGAGTCGGACGAGCACGCCCGCTGCCTGGACCTGCTCGAGGACTGCGACCCGCGGGCAGCGGAAGAACTCGGCGTCGAATAGACGCCCGTACATGTCTGTATCGAACAGACTGTCCGCGGCGACCCGGCGTCGACCCACGCGTCGAGGAGCTCGTAAGCGCCTGACCGACTCGTTCGAACGGCTGCGCTCATCGGCGCTGCCGATCGTGCAGTGCGCGTTGGCGGCGGGCCTTGCGTGGTGGGTCGCGAAGGATCTGGTCGGGCACCAACAGCCCTTCTTCGCGCCCATCGCGGCAGTCGTCTCCCTCGGACTCGGGCTCGGCGCCCGGTTGCGGCGTTCCGTCGAACTCGTCTGCGGTGTGACCGTCGGGATCGGTGTGGGCGACCTGCTCGTGTCGCTGATCGGCAGCGGACCGTGGCAGATCGCCCTCGTCGTGACGATCGCGATGAGTACGGCGGTCGCGTTGAACAGCGGCCCGATCTTCGCGATGCAGGCCGGGAACTCTGCAGTGCTTGTGGCGACACTGCTGCCACCCGGCGGTACCGGTGGGCCCGATCGCATGGTCGACGCCCTGATCGGTGGTCTCACCGGAATCGCGGTCGTCGCCATGATCCCCACCCATCCGGTGCGGCGTGCCCGGCGCAACGCCGCCGAGGTCCTCGCGACGGCGAGCGAGGTCCTGAGGAAGGTCGAGACCGGGCTCGTCGAGAACAACCCGAAACCGATCGAGGACGCCCTCAAACAGGCACGAGCCACTCAGCCTGCGATCGACACGATGCGGACCCACCTCAAGGGTGGCCGGGAGATCAGCCGGATCTCGCCGCTCTACTGGAACAGCCGGGGCAGACTCGCAGTGCTCACCGCCGCGGCCGATCCCATCGACCACGCGATGCGCAACATCCGGGTGCTCGCGCGCCGGTCCCTGACCCTCGTTCGCGACGACGAGATCCTCGACCCGCGGCTCGTGCAGCGTTTCGCCGAGGTGGCCGATGCGGTGGACGTGCTCCGCGCGATGGTTCTCGCCGAGCCGGGGGAGCAACCCGACCAGGCCGAGGCCGCGCGCGTGCTGCGCAGCATCGCCAAGAAGATGGATCCCGACCTCATCGCCGGGGCGGGAGTCTCGGCGACGGTGGTGTTCGCGCAGATGAGGTCGCTGATCGTCGACCTGCTGCAGACCGCCGGACTCAAGCGGATCACCGCGATCGCGACCCTTCCTCCCACCGTCGAACATCCGGCCTACGACCCGGACGAATAGACCTCTCCGACCCCGCCGGGCACGTCGCCGTTGAAACATATGCGCATTCGTGCATACGATGGCCCGAAGTTCGGAGAGGGAGTTCGATGGGTTCGGGTCACGGGCACTCACACGGCGTCGGCCACGGTCACGGTCAGGGCGCCGGTCCCACGCGTGCCGTCATCCGGCGCATGGCCTTCGCGCTGGGCATCCTCGGAGCGTTCTTCGTACTCGAGGCGCTCGTCGGTCTCCTGATCGGCTCCCTCGCCCTGCTCGCCGACGCGGGCCACATGCTCACCGACGTCGTCGGGGTGTCCATGGGCATGGTCGCCCTCATCCTCGCCCGACGAGGGAGCAGCGCGGCGTCGCGCACCTTCGGGTGGCACCGCGCCGAAGTCCTCACCGCGATGGTCAACGCGGTGCTGCTGCTCGGCGTCGCCGGCTGGGTCTTCTACGAGGCGATCAATCGCATCGGCGACGCCCCCGAACTTCCCGGCCTGCCCATGATCATCACCGCCCTCGCGGGACTGGCCGCCAACATCGTCGTGATGCTCATGCTCCGGGCCGACGCGAAGGACAGCATCGCGGTGCGCGGTGCCTACATGGAAGTGCTGGCCGACGCCGTCGGATCCGTCGGGGTCCTCATCGCGGGCGCACTCGTCATGATCTTCGGGTGGAGCCTGGCCGACGTCGTCGTCGGTGTGCTCATCTCCCTGTGGGTCGTGCCGCGCGCCCTGCGACTGGCCGCCGAGTCGCTGCGCATCCTCACGCAGACCTCGCCCGCGCATCTCGACGTCGATCTCCTGCGCACCGACCTGCTCGCGCTGCCCGGCGTGTGCGGCGTGCACGACCTGCACGTGTGGACGCTGACCACCGGCATGGACGTCGCCACCGTGCATCTCGTCAGCGACCACGACCCGCAGTGGATCCTCGACTCGGCGCGCACCGCGCTGTCGTCGCACGGACTCGAGCACGCCACCGTCCAGGTGGAGTCGACGGTCGACGGCAAGCAGTGCGAGAAGGACGTCACCTGGTAGCTCACCGCGCGAATCGGTTCGGACGCAACGTCCACCGATCCGGCCCACCGTAGAGCCGAACGACGTCGAGCGGTCCCACGTCGACCCTGCGGAACGACGATGCCGGAGCGTCGAGGGCGCACACCGTTGCGGCCCGCACGACCGCCGGGTGTGTCACCACCCCGACACGTTCGTAGCCGTCGTCCCGTGCAGCCAGCCAGGTGCCGACCCTGCGGATGAGGTCCTCGACGGACTCGCCGCCGTGCGGTGCTGCCGCCGGCTCGGTCAGCCACATCGCCAGGTCGCTCTCGGGCAGTTCGTCCAACCCCGCCCCGCACCACATGCCGTAGTCGAGCTCGCGCAGTGCCGGGTCGATCTCGGCGAGGAGACCGAAGGCGTGCACCGTGTCGACCGCGCGTCGCTCCGGTGCACACACCCACCGGTCGACGACCGGCACGGTGACGCGTCCGAGTTCGCGTCGGCCTCGTTCGGAGATCGGCTCGTCGCACGGGAATCGGGCCTTTTCCGTCGCACGCGTGGAAGCGTGTGCGACGAAGAACAATCGGGTCACGGCAGGTGCGTCCTCTCCGCTTGACATCGCAGACCGCGCGGTGCGAAGGTTCGTCGGTAAAGATGTGCCGAGGTGTAGGCAATCCGGTGGGAAACCGGAGCGGTCGCGCCACTGTAACCGGAGACGTCGAAATCTCCGGAAGCCAGAAAACTCCCGCGGCGCATGACGGAATCGAATGGGACGCGAAATCCCAGGAGGATTGTCATGGCTGTTGTCCATACCCCCGACGAGTCGCTCGGCTCCGCCGCACTCGCAGTCGCTCTCGCCGCAGTGATCGTCGCGGCATTTCTCGTTCTCTACCTGGTCGGATTCGATCAGGGCGCGATCTCGCGCACCGGCATGTTCATGCACGAGTTGATGCACGACGGCCGGCACCTCCTCGGTCTCCCGTGCCATTGAGAACGGGGACCATGATGCCCGGAACCTACCTCCACCTGCTGTTGCGGGGCCTGCTCGCCGGACTCGTCGCGGGTCTGCTCGCCGGCGGTGTCGCCTTCGTCGTCGGCGAACCCCACATCGAATCGGCGATCGCGCTCGAAGAAGCTGCCGGCGAGGCGCATTCGCACGACCACGATCACGCTGCGACCGCCGAAGAATCCCACGGTCACAGTCACGGCGACGACGCGCTCGTCGGCCGAACCGGTCAGAAGGCCGGGCTGTTCCTCGCGACGATCCTCGCGGGTCTCGCACTCGGCGCTCTCTACGCATCGGTGCTGCACTTCGCGCGTCGCCTCACCGACATGCCGGGGTGGAAACTCGGATTGTTCGGAGCGGCCGGGGCGTGGCTCGCCGTCGAGGCAGTCCCGTTCGTGAAGTACCCGGCGAACCCGCCGGCCGTCGGTGATCCCGACACGATCGATCAACGCACCCTGCTGTGGCTCGCCTCGGTGGTTCTCGGGCTCGTCGCGATCGCCGTGGCCGTCGCGGTGGCGAAGGCCCTGGCGGCCCAGGATCTCCACACCGTCCGTATCGCCGGACCGGCGGTCGCATTCCTCGTCGTGGTGGGACTCGGATATCTCGCCCTGCCGAGAATCGACGAGGTGGACGAGGGATTCCCCGCGACACTGCTGTGGGAGTTCCGGGTCGCGTCGTTCACCGTGCAGCTCACCCTGTGGGCGGCGCTCGGTGTGGTCTTCGCGTATCTCACCGAACGCGCGTCCCGTCGTGTGATGATCTCGGCCTGACGACATGGGTTCGGGTCTGCTCGTCGCCGGAACGACTTCGGATGCAGGGAAATCCGTGGTCGTCACCGGGATCTGCCGATCCTTGTCGCGGCGCGGCCTTCGGGTCGCGCCGTTCAAGGCGCAGAACATGTCGAACAATTCGATGGTGACGAGTGAGGGCGCGGAGATCGGGCGCGCCCAGTGGATCCAGGCGGTGGCAGCACGCGCGATCCCCGAGGCCGCGATGAACCCGGTGCTGCTCAAGCCCGGCAGCGACCGGCGCAGCCACGTCGTGGTTCTCGGGCGACCTGCCGGAGCGTTGGAGGCAGGCGAGTTCGCCGGTGGGCGACAGCATCTCGCCGATGCGGCGTTCGGCACCTTCGATGACCTCCGCCGCAGATTCGACGTGGTGGTGTGCGAAGGTGCCGGCAGTGCGGCCGAGATCAATCTGCGCGACCACGACTACGTGAACATGGGACTGGCGCAACACGGTTCGATGCCGACCGTCATCGTCGGCGACATCGACCGCGGTGGTGTCTTCGCCTCGATGTACGGGACGCTCGCCCTGCTCGACGCGGCGGATCAGCAGTTGATCCGCGGTTTCGTGATCAACAAGTTCCGTGGCGACGTCTCACTCCTGAAGCCCGGACTCGACTCGCTCGAACGACTCACCGGCCGCCCTGTACTCGGTGTGCTGCCGTGGCAACGCGACCTGTGGCTCGACTCCGAGGATTCGCTCGCCCTCACCTCCCGCCCCGTGCACGACGGTGACGGTGCACTGAGCATCGCCGTCGTGATGCTGCCGCGCGTCAGCAATTTCACCGATGTCGATGCGTTGTGCCTCGAACCGGATGTGCGGGTCCGCTTCGTCGAGGACCCGCGAGCGCTCGCCGGTGCCGACGTGGTGATCGTGCCCGGAACACGCGCAACCCTCGCGGATCTCGCGTGGCTGCGCTCGCGAGGACTCGACACCGCGATCGTCGAGCACGCCCGCCGGGGTGGAACGATCCTCGGTATCTGCGGCGGATTCCAGATGCTCGGCACGCAGATCGACGACCCGCACGGCGTCGAGGGGTTGCCCGGCGCAAGCGTTGCGGGTCTCGGATTGCTCCCGGTGCGAACCGCATTCGGACGCGAGAAGGTTCTCCGGTTGCCGAGGGGCACCGCGTTGGGTGTGGCCGCCTCCGGTTACGAGATCCACCACGGACGCATCATCGTCGACGGGGGCACCGATTTCCTCGGCGGCACCCGCGAAGGATCGGTGTTCGGCACCATGTGGCACGGCGCCCTCGAAGGGGACGCCCTACGGTGGGCGTGGCTGCGTGAGGTCGCCGCAGGGATGGGCTGCGAGATCCGCGCCGGGGAAGTGAGTTTCCCGGCCGCACGCGAGGCTCGCATCGAGGCGCTCGCGGATCTCGTCGACGAACATCTCGACATGGACGCTCTGCTCGCCATGCTCTCCGACGGGCGAACCCTGCCCGTGCTGAGGGGAACCCTTCGGTGACGGTCCTCATCCTCGGTGGGACGGGGGAAGCCCGTTCCCTCGCTGCAGCATTGGACGACACGCACATCGCGTTCGAATCCTCCCTGGCCGGCCGGGTCCGCAATCCACGCCTGCCCGTCGGCCCCGTGCGCATCGGTGGATTCGGTGGTGCAGAGGGTCTCGCCCGGTACCTGACCGAGCGCGATATCCGAGCCGTCGTCGACGCCACCCATCCGTTCGCCGCGGGCATCAGCGCGAACGCCGCCGCGGCATGCGCTGCCGCACACGTGCTGCTCGTGCGCCTGCAGCGACCCGGTTGGCACGACGAGCACCGCCGGTGGACGTGGGTCGACGACCACGACGGCGCCGCGCGCGCTGCCGCGACCGGCCGGAGGATCTTCCTCAGCACGGGACGACAGACCCTCGGCCGCTTCGTCGGGCCGCTCGACGCGCACGACGTGCTCGTCCGCGTCGTCGATCCGCCGACGATCGAAGTGCCACAGGCTTGGTCGGTGCTGCTCGGACGCGGCCCCTACACCGCGAGTGACGAACGGAAGCTGCTGCTCGACCACAGGATCGACACCCTCGTCACGAAGGATTCGGGTGGCTCGCTCACTCGCGGCAAACTCGACGCCGCCGACGAACTGGGTGTGCGCGTGATCGTCGTGCGTCGCCCGCCGGCACCCCGCGGTGTCGCCACGGTGGAGTCCGTGGCGGCAGCGCGGGAGTGGGTCCTCCGGGTCGCGGAGGTCAGACCTGCGGACCTTCGGAACGCAGATCGTCGACCTTCTTCATCGCCTCGCGCAGTTCCCGGAGCCATTGCTCCGAGTGCTGCCCCACGAGCCTGACGGTCCACTTCAGTGCGTCCGAACGGGACCGCGCGACACCCGCGTCGACGAGGGTGTCGAGCACCTTCCGTTCGGGTTGGCGCAGTCGAGTCATGACCGGGACGGCGAGGTGGGTGAACAGGTCGGTCCGGTCGCCGACCTTCACGCCCCAGGCCACCTTCCGGCCGTAGCGGGCCTCGGCCTCGTCGGCGATGCGCATCCGATCGGCGCGGGTGGTCTCGCGGAATCGAGCGATACGTCCGTCGATCTCGGTATCGCTCGTGCCGTCGGGTACCCCGAGCGGGCCGACGACGAAGATCTCCTCTCTGTCGATCTCGATGTCGGGCGGGCCGGTGAACCAGTCGTCGGGGAGCCTGCCGGCGAACCACTCGGAGGCATCGCTCGCGTCGGGGACGTCGGCCTGTTGCCAGCCGCCCGGTCGTCCGAATCCGTGAATGTGTGAATGTCGCATGATGTCCTCCTCGGGACGCGACCCGGTGCGTGTCGCACCGATCAACCGTGCGTGTTGCACTGATTACAGTGTTGCACTGCAAGCGTGACGCGCGCCACTGTCGATCGGTGAACGGTGCGATCAGTGACCGTCCCGGGGAGTCAGAACCCCGGAGGTGACGGGAGGAGCGCTACGCAGGGGAGCGGTGGAGAGCACGACGGGCAGCCACACCGCCGTGGACGCCATCACCGCGGCCCAGCACAGATACAGCCCCACGTGCGGTGCGTGAGAGGTGTGGGCGACCATCCCGGCCTGCGACCAGACGGCGAACAGTCCCACCATCGACGCCGCACCCGAGCCGAGCATCGCGATCGCCGCGGCACCCCACCGGCGGCGGAGCAACGCGACGAGCGGTACGAGGATGCCGAACACCACCACGAAGACGTCGAAGACGCGGAGGGGGAGTGTGGCGGCCTCGGAGTCCCAGCGCAGAAGGGTCGTCAGGGACGTCACCGAGGTGGCCTGGGGAAGCAGCAGGCCCACGACCAGCAGCGCGACGCACCCGGCCAGGATTCGGACCCGCGAGCGGCCGACGGTCACCTCACCGGCGACGCGGTGTTCGATGCGATCGAGATCGTGACGGAATTCCGCCAGGTCGTCCATGGTGTACCCCCGGAGCGCGGCGACGCTTCGGTCCCAGTATGCGACGCGGGTCACATCGGCGTGCTGGTTCTGCGACTCCGTTTCGGGACGGCGCGAGCGGGCATGCTCCAGGGCGTGAGCCGATACGACGCGTACATCTTCGACGTGCAGGGCACGCTGATGGACTTCTACACCCCGGTCACCCGGGCGGTCGCCGAGGCACTCGGTACCTATGCCGATCCGGCGACCGTGGGCGACCTGGTGCGGGCCTGGAGGAGTGACTACTACGAGCGCATCCTCCGCCTCGATCAGTCG
This sequence comes from Rhodococcus rhodochrous, assembly GCF_900187265.1. Lineage (NCBI taxonomy): Bacteria > Bacillati > Actinomycetota > Actinomycetes > Mycobacteriales > Nocardiaceae > Rhodococcus > Rhodococcus rhodochrous. The sequence continues at coordinate 4,274,067 of NZ_LT906450.1, read as the reverse complement.
GTGGAGAAGTGGTATCGCGTGCAGGACTCCTACGTCGACGGACTCGGCGACGTGTGCGAGCAGTTCGGGATCGACCTTCCCGAGGACGTGCGCATCGAGACGGCGCGGGCATGGCAGCGCCTCGAGGCATGGCCGGACGTGCGGCCGGGGCTGAAGGAACTCCGTTCTCAGGCGGTGGTGTCGACGCTGTCGAACACGGACATGGCCACGATGATCAGGCTCTTCCGCGAGCAGCAGCTCGAGGCCGACGCCATCCTCACGGCCGAACTGTTCGGCGCCTTCAAACCCGAACGTTTCCTGTACGAACGCACCTGCCGCTATCTCGGGGTCGACCCCTCCCGGGCCGCGATGGTCGCGTCGCATCCCTACGATCTGCGGGCCGCCCGCGAGGTCGGCCTGAACACCGTCTTCGTGTACCGACCGCTCGAGAACGGTCGCCTCGAGGACGCGGTCGACGACACCGAGGGCGAGTTCGACCACCGCATCGAGGACCTGCGGGACATGCCGTGACAGGTACCTGTCGGCACTCGCTGGAAGAGTGCCGATCATGGCCGAGAACAAGACCCAGCCCACCGATCGTCCGGTGTCGGAGTTCCTCGACGCCGTCGATCATCCGGTACGCCGCGCCGACGGGTGGGCACTGCACGACCTGATGCACGACGTCACCGGGCAGCCGGCGGTGATGTGGGGACCGTCGATGGTCGGTTTCGGCCGGTACCACTACCGATACGCCAGCGGACGCGAAGGCGACGCCCTCGCCGTCGGTTTCTCGCCGCGCAAGACGAACCTCGCGCTGTACGGGTTGACGATCGCGCCCGGTGCCGAAGAGCTCCTCGCGACCCTCGGTCCGCACAAGCGCGGTGCCGCGTGCCTGTACGTCACGAAGCTGTCCGCCGTGGACACCGACGTGCTGTCGGAGCTGGTGCGCATCGGCCACCACCACATGACCACGGTCGAGCACACTCCCTGAGGCGGCCGGACCGACCGGGCTCACCCGTCGCTCGGGTACCGCGTCAGTCGAGCACGAGGTGCCGCGCGGCGATCACCGCGTCCTTCCCGGAGTTCACGCCGAGCTTCCGGTACAGCGACCGCAGTTGCGTCTTCACCGTGTTCACGCTGACGAACTCGACCTTCGCGATGGTGCGTGCCGAACGACCCGCGATCAATCCGTCGAGCACCGCACGCTCGCGCGGCGTCAGTCGCACGACCGGTTTCGACTTCGGGTAGGTGGCCGTGTCGAGCGCCGTCGGCTCCGCGGCGGTCGGCAGGGCGACTCCCAGCGAGCCGAAGTGACGGGCCATCAGCGGCGAGACCATGGTGAACGGTCGCAACAGCCCGGTCTGCTGCGACAGCGCGATCGCCCGGTCGAGATGAGGACGGGCCTCGGTGTCGCGTCCGAGCGCGCATGCGGCAGCTGCACCGAGCACGGCGAGTTCCATCGCCTGCCGGGGCGTGCAGTTCGGATCGGTTCCGTAGTGGTGCACGAGCGCTTCGCTGCCGGCAGGATCGCCCGTCAGCAGACGCAGGCGGGCATGGACGGGCGCGGTGAACAGGTGGGTGGAGTCGGCGATGAGGTTCTGCGCCCGGTCGAAGTCGCCCAGCGCCAGTTCGAGGTCGGCGCGTATCGCGTTGACGAGCACCGCGTTGTACCCGGCGTGGAGCTCGGGGTGCCTCCGGATCTCGGCCTTGATCCGCCGCAGCCCGTCCATCGGAGTACGGGTGAGCAGCGCGAGCGAGCCCTGTGCGTAGAGGACGAGTGCCCAGAGCTCGTTCGGAGCCGTGGACGCTTCGATGTCGACGAGGATGTCGAGCGCGACGTCGGATTCGAGTCGGTCGATCGCGAGCAGTACCGCCGCGATCTGCTCGGCTGTGTGCGCGAGTCGTGCGTTGTTGCGGTGGTGCCGCCGAGGCGACCGATCGGTGGAGAGCGCCGCGCGTGCCTCCGGCCCTTCTCCGCGCAGGGCATGCATGAGTCCGAGTACGGCAGCGGCGTCCTCGCCGACGGGGGTCCCGGCCCCGGCGGAACGGGCTCGGCGCAGCATGCCCATCGCCTCGTGCGGACGCACCGCGAAGAAGTAGGTCAGCCCCGCCTGGAAGTAGAAGGCGGCGTCGGAAGTGACCGTCGTATCGGTGGACTCGGTCGACGAGGACACCGCTCTCGACGCGAGCTCGTCGCAGATCGACGCCGCCTCGGCGAACCGTCCGTCCCTCCGCAGAGTGACGACCTGCCCGAGCTGCGCAGCATTGTCCGACCCGCGCTCGTCGGTCCCCGGCATCACGAGGTAGGTCCTGGCCGGTTCCGCCGGCAGGTCGGCGACGGCACGTCGCAACAACGACCGGCGGACGGCGTCCGGGTACGCCCGGGCCGGGCTCCCGGGCACGGATTCGACCAGGCCGAGGGACTCGAGGGTGGTGACGAAGGTCGGGGCGTCCACACCCGACTCTGCGAGGGACGCGCAGGTCAGCGAGTCGGTCATCGCCGACATCAGAACCGGTCGCAGCAGGTGTGCGAGGAGCGGTTCGTTCTTGATCGTCCGTGCTGTCACCGAGTCGATCACCGCGTCCACGATGCGGTCGAGGTGCTCGAGCTCCGTCGCTCCGGGGATCGGTGCGGAGGACAGGGCTGTGGGGAGACGGCCGATCACGGCCGGTAGCCCTCCGGTGCGGTGAACGATCCGCTCCACGACCCACCGCTCCTGCGGAACACCGGCATCACGCAGATATGCGGTTGTTTCGTCGACGGTGAAGGCGAGGTCGGCGGAGGTGAGGATCCTCGTGTCGGAGGGCATGCCCGCACCGGCGGAACTCGTGGTGCGGGTCGCGACGACGATGCGCAGGGTCGGTTCGTCGGCGAGCAGGGTGCCGATGCCCTCGGCGACGTCCTCATCGAGTCGCGTGCCGTCGAGGACGAGGGTGACGGGTGTGTCCGCGGTCGAGAGGGCAGTTCGGAGGGCGGCGAATCCCCGGCTCGTGCGCGAGGCGTCGATGTCGATGCAACGGCGTACGGAATCGAATATCCGGGTCCAATAACGGTCGGCGGCAGAATCCGCAGTGGACGGACCGACGTACGCAATGACGCGACAAGGTTCGGGATCGGTCATGAGCCATGTCCGCAGAAGTGTCGTCTTCCCCGAGAAACGGTGGCCGCGAAGGATCACCAGACGTGGGGCATCGGACAATTCCGAGAACAGGCGACCGCGACAGTAAGGAAAAATCTCGACACCTCCACGTCGGCTTCCCCCTGCTCAACGGTTCCGTATTTCTTTTTCCGATCCTACGCCGGGTAAGTCCCGGGGAGTGGTGGGAATCGGCTGAGCGCATCCGGCCAGGTCCGCGGCGTGTCGCTCCCTCGCCGAGGGTGGGCCATCGCGTAGTGATCAACGAGTTACCTCTCACAGTGACTCACAGAAAGCAGCTACGCGATGACCCACGATCATTCTGCACTGCTCACCCAGCTCCACGCGCTCGAGGGCGCCGACAGCGCCAGCGTGTTCGCCGAACTGATCCGTACCGGCCTGCAGGCTCTGATCGAAGCCGAGGCCACCGACAAGCTCGGCGCCGGCCGCTACGAACGCACCGACACCCGGATAACGCACCGCAACGGACATCGAACGAAGACCGTGGCCACCACCAGCGGCGATGTCGAGGTCAAGATCCCCGAACTGCGGTCAGGATCGTTCTTCCCCTCCTTGCTGGAGCGACGCCGCCGCATCGACAAGGCCCTGTACGCAGTGGTCATGGAAGCCTACGTGCACGGCGTGTCGACCCGCAGCGTCGACGACCTGGTCGGCGCGTTGGGTGTCGGATCCGGGATCTCGAAGTCGGAGGTGTCGCGGATCTGCGCTGGTCTGGACACCGAGATCGCCCGGTTCCGCGAGCGCACGCTGACGCACACGAGCTTTCCGTACGTGTTTCTCGACGCCACCTTCTGCAAGGTCCGGGTCGGTGCGCACGTGGTGTCCCAGGCGTTGGTGGTGGCCACCGGAGTCTCGATCGACGGCACCCGCGAGGTACTCGGAACCGCCGTCGGGGACAGCGAATCCTACGAGTTCTGGCGCGAGTTCCTCACCAGCCTCAAGGCCCGTGGTCTGTCGGGGGTGCATCTGGTGATCTCCGATGCACACAGTGGCCTCAAAGCTGCTGTGATGCAGCAGTTCGCGGGTTCTTCGTGGCAGCGGTGCCGGGTGCATTTCATGCGCAACATTCGGGCGGCGGTGGCGGCCAAGCATGTGCCGCCGGTGATGGCGGCGGTCAAGACGATCTTCGCGCACACCGACCCGGACGCCGTCGCGGAGCAGTGGGATCAGGTCACCGACACCTTCTCCGGGTCGTTTCCGAAGGTCGCGGCGTTGATGGAAGCCGCCAAACACGATGTGCTGGCGTTCACCGCGTTCCCCAAGGCTCATTGGCAAAAGGTGTGGTCCAACAATCCCATTGAGCGGTTGAACAAGGAAATCAAGCGTCGAGCCGACGTCGTGGACATTTTTCCGAACCCGGCGGCATTCCTCCGGTTGGCGACCGCGGTGGTCATCGAGCAGCACGACGAGTGGCAGGTCACCCGCCGGTATGTCTCGGATGTGAGCATGGACGAGCTCCGGGCGGTGATCGCCGCCAAACAGCACGCTACCGAACCGGCGTTGTCGTTGACCGGCTCGAGCGAAACAGCATAGTATCCAGCACGACTCGTTGATCACTACGTCTACTGCAGAGCCGATCCGAAGTCCACCACTCCACGGGGCACTATCCTCCGCATCGTGAGCGAGTGCGAGCGGCGTAATGCCGGATAAATCGTGTTCGTTCCCTTGACTGCTCGCTCTTCATCAGAAACCGCAGGGTGGGCGATTCAACGGGCATACGGTCGTAAGGGCGCCCGATGCCGCGGAGAATCGAGAGTGAGCCATGACGACCCTGCAAACCGCCGCAGCCTCGGCGACACCCGGCGTGCAGCGAATGGGACTCCGCTTGTACCTGCTCGCGATGATCGTGCTGGAAATCGCGGCATTCCGGTCGGGCAGGGACACAAAACTGATCGTCGCGCTCGCTGTCGCGATCGCGTTCGTCGCCCGCGGGGTGTGGTTGCGCCGTCCCGTGACCCGTATGCATGCGGTAGCAGCCCTGTTGTGTCTGCTGGTGGCAGGTTTCGCCTACGCCTGGGGACACAGCCATGTCGCGTTCGTCGCGATCGCGGTGTCGGGGCCCGTGTTGGTTCTTCCCGTCGGGAGCAGGCCAGAACCCGAGGAGGAAGAACGCATCGCCTCGCTCGTGCGGGAGTCCAGCGGTGACCCGTTGGCGCCGTTTGCGCTGAATTCGACCAAGTCGTACTTCTACAATTCCGGTCGCACCGCCGCGATCGGGTATCGCACGCGCGCCGGTATCGCGGTGGTGTCGGGCGACCCGGTGGGCCACCCGCCGGCGTTCGACAACCTGCTTTCGGACTTCACGCGCTTCGCCTCCGACCGGGGGTGGCGGGTGGCTGTCCTCGGGGCCGGTGAGAACACCGTTCGGTTGTGGCAGTCGGGCGGTCGGGGTCGCCCACGACTGAGATCGGTCTGCATCGGGTGCGACGTCATCGTCGACGTCGGGCATTTCACCCTCGTCGGCCGGCGTTTCCGTAACCTCCGCCAGGCGGTGCACCGCGCCGAGAACGCCGGAGTCACCACCGAGATCGTCGCCGAAAGGGATCTGTCCCCCGAAGTGCGGAGTCAACTGCTCGACATCGTGGCTCACACTCGCTCCGGCCATCAGCGCCGGGGCTTTTCGATGATCCTCGACCATCTGCTCGACGGGACGTACCCGGACATGATGATCGTCATCGCACGCGACCGGGACATGGTTCCCGTCGGGTTTCAGCGATACGGCCTTGCAGATCATGGCGAAGAATGGAGCCTGGACGTGCCATGGCGTAGCCCCCGGGCACCGAACGGCACCGACGAGCGGATGGCCGTCGCCGTCATCGACCACGTCCGCAGCATCGGCGGAACGTCGGTGTCGTTGGCATTTGCCCCGTTCCCGGACCTTCTCGGCCCGAACGGCACCGGCCGATGGCGTTCCGGAGTGCGCATGGTGCTCCGCCTCGGAGACTCGATCATCGCGCTCGAGTCGCTGTATCGCTATCTGGACAAGTTTCACGCGGGGACAGACCGGCGGTTCGTCCTCTTCAAACTGCGTTACCTCCTACCTGCGGCGTTCGCCATGCTGACCTTCGAATTCGTTCCGCATCGCGAATACAGCGCTCGCCGCGACGACCGGCCCTAGTCCCGGCCACAAGCCCGCAGGAATACCCGCCGTGCGGCCTCACAACGTGGCGGGCACCCGTGCGAGGAGAACGTAACGACCGCTTTTACTGCTCGGCAATGTGCCGGACACGCAACCCCGAAACACTGGCCTACCCGACCAGGAGGTTGATGTGTCCTACGTTCCCCCCGCCGAACTCGCCCGTTCGATGGTCGACGCAGGCGAGAGCAAGGTCCTCATGTCCACACGGGACACCGTCATCCGGTCCTACATGGGTGGCGCGATCCTCGCGCTCGCGGCCGCATTCGCCGTCACGGTCACCGTGCAGACCGGCAACGCACTGCTCGGCGCGGTGCTATTCCCGGTCGGCTTCTGCATGCTCTATCTGCTCGGGTTCGACTTGCTCACCGGGGTGTTCACGCTCGCCCCGGTCGCCTACGTCGACAAGCGCCCGGGGGTGACCATCGGTGCGGTACTGCGCAATTGGGGTCTGGTCTTCCTCGGCAACTTTGCGGGTGCTTTCACTGTCGCCGTCATGATCACCTTCATTCTCACCTACGGCTACTCCATCCCGCCGAACGATGTGGCCCAGCAACTGATGCACATCGGGGAAGCGCGCACCGTCGGCTACGCCGAGCACGGCGCCGCAGGCATGATGACTCTGTTCCTGCGTGGTGTGCTGTGCAACTGGATGGTGTCCACCGCTGTCGTTGCAGCGCTGATGTCCAAGAGTGTTCCCGGCAAGGTCCTGGTCATGTGGATGCCGGTCATGCTGTTCTTCTACATGGGCTTCGAGCACTCCGTGGTCAACATGTTCCTCTTCCCGTCCGGATTGTTGCTCGGCGGCGAATTCTCGTTGGGCGATTATCTCGTGTGGAACGAAATCCCCACGGTGATAGGTAATCTCGTGGGAGGAATTGTTTTCGTCGGTGCGGTGATCTATGTGACCCACATGCGCACTGCACCGAAGCGGGGAGCAAGAGCCGAGACGGAGACGACGGAATCGGAACTCACGCCGGCCTGAGCAAGCGTCCGCCCCGACAACAGCCGAACCACGTCCACCCGGCAACCACATCGAAAGGCAGTACCCATGAACCCGATTCTTCCGAAGGCCGACGCTGCGGCAATTGTGGACGCGGCGAGAATCCGCCAGGGACTCACGTGGGCGGACCTCGCCGAGCACCTCGGCGCGCCGCTGGTGTGGACGACTGCAGCACTGCTGGGCCAGCACCCCCTCAGCGCAGAGCAGGCGAGCCGCGTATGTGAGCGGCTCGGATTGGGTGAGGAAATCGCTGAAAGCCTTGCACTGCAACCTCACCGCGGTTCCTCACCCGAGGTCATGCGCGACCCGACGATCTACCGTTTCTCGGAGGCGCTCTCGGTGTACGGACCGGCGCTCAAAGCGCTCATCCACGAAGAGTTCGGTGACGGAATCATGAGCGCGATCAATTTCACCGTCGACATCACGCGGCGGCCCGATCCGGACGGTGACCGCGTGGTCGTCACCTTCGACGGAAAGTTCCTGGACTACCGCTGGTAGCTGCGAGCCGTGGCCTGCCTGCCCGTGGGTCGGTTCCTGGCGGGTGGGCCGCGACAGGTGCGTCGAGAGAGTTCTTTGACGACGCGCGCATATTGCGTGGAATGCGAAGGTGCTTGAACTATTGCCAGTTCGGTCCGGTTCGGCATCTCAAGATCGTCGCTTTCATGATTCTTGCTTTCGGACTGCGATACGCTTTGCGTGCCGCAGTAAAGCGCCGGGCGACAGTGTTGTTGACCGATACCTAGTGAATAAGGAACGGGTATGGTTGCTCCGAAGGCTCCGCCGAAGACACTGACCCTCTTCGGGTTCTTTGCGATCACTGCTTCGATGGTCATGACCGTCTACGAGTATCCGACGTTCGCGACTTCCGGTCTGAGCCTGGTCTTTTTCCTCGTTCTCGGCGGCTTCTGCTGGTTCATCCCGGTGGCTCTGTGTGCTGCCGAAATGGCAACGGTCAAGGGATGGGAAGAGGGCGGCATCTTCAAATGGGTCGGGTCGACTCTGGGCGAACGATTCGGCTTCGCGGCCATCTTCTTCCAATGGCTGCAGATAACCGTCGGATTCGTCACGATGATCTATTTCATCCTCGGTGCCCTGGGCTACGTCTTCAACTGGGACAACTCGACGAGGTTCCGTGGATGAAGTTCGCCGGGGTGCTGGTGATCTTCTGGCTACTCACGTTCAGCCAACTCGGTGGCACCAAATACACCGCCCGTATTGCGAAAACAGGTTTTGTGGGCGGCGTGATCATCCCCGGAATAGTCCTCATCGTCTTGGCGATCGCGTATCTCGCCACCGGTGGACAGTCGGATGTCGAGATCAGTGCCGCCGCGCTGGTGCCCGACTTCAGTGAACTCTCCACGTTGGTCGTGTTCGTGTCGTTCATCCTGGCGTACATGGGTGTCGAGGCCAGCGCCAGTCATGCCAACGAAATGGTGAATCCCAAACGGGATTACCCGTTGGCCATGCTGATGCTCGTGATCGCGGCAGTAGTCCTCAACACCGTGGGCGGCCTGTCGGTGGCGGCAGTCGTCCCGGAGAGTGAACTCTCGCTCAGCGCCGGCGTGGTCCAGACGTTCGCCGGGCTACTCGAGCACTTCAGTCATAGTCTTGTCTGGCTGGCGAAGGTGCTTGCGGTGATGCTCGCGGTCGGCGTCATGGCCGAAGTGAGCGCCTGGGTCGTCGGCCCGGCCCGGGGTATGTATGTGACTGCCCAGAAAGGGATCCTGCCCAGGTCCATGCGCAAAGTGAACCGTGCAGACGTCCCGGTCAATTTCATCGTCGTGCAGGGTGTGATCGTCACGGGTTGGGCCGCTCTGCTCACCTTCGGCGGCGGTGCAGGCAACGTCAGCTTCTTCACCGCCATCGCCCTGACCACGGTGATCTATCTCGTCGGCTATCTCCTGTTCTTCATCGCGTACATGGTCCTGGTGTTGAGGAAGAAGAATCTGGAACGCGCGTACGAGATTCCGGGCGGAACTGTGGTCAAACTGTTCGTCGCAGTGGTCGGGTTCATCGTGTCGGGATTTGCGCTGGCGATCAGCTTTGTGACGCCCTCGACCTTGGCGAAGAGATACGATACGGAATACACGGGAATCTTGGTCTGCGCATTCATCGTCGCGGTCCTCATTCCGTTCATCATCTACGCGCTCCACGACAAGAGGTCCCACCCGCGCCTTGTCGAACCGATTCGGCAACGGTACGGCGAGGTGAACAAGTTCGTCCCGCCGATTGCACGCGGCGAGCACGTAATGCTCACCGCAGGTGAAGATGTGGCTGATCAGACGGACTACACCAAGGAGGGCCCGGACGGTCCTCGCCCCACCGGCTCGGGGACCGGCAATGCGAGCAGATCATGACGCATACGTCGAATCCGCCGTCTACACACGACTATGGTCCGATTCGCTTTCCGAGGGAGAACAATGTCTGAACCGATCGATCCCACCGAGTTCCGTGGACGTGGTGTCGGCACCAGCGACTCGCTTTCGCTCAATCCGGTCTTCGAGCGACCGGGGGAGGCCACCGACCTCCCGAAAAACCGGATGCCGCAGTCGGAGTCGTACCCCGAGACCGCCTACCAGATTGTGCACGACGAGGCGATGCTGGACGGCAACGCGCGGCTGAATCTGGCCACATTCGTCGGCACGTGGATGGACGACTTTGCCGTTCGTCTCTATACCGAGTCCGCCGACAAGAACATGATCGACAAGGACGAGTATCCGCAGACGGCGGCTATCGAAACGCGTTGCTGGACAATACTTGCCGATTTGTGGAACGCCAACGATCCCGACAACGCCATCGGAACGTCCACGATCGGTTCCTCCGAGGCGTGCATGCTCGGCGGATTGGCACTCAAACGAAGGTGGCAGAAGCGCCGGCGCTCCGAAGGAAAGTCCACCGAGGCGCCGAACCTCGTGCTTTCGAGCGCTGTTCAGGTGTGCTGGGAGAAGTTCTGCAACTATTTCGAAGTCGAAGCACGGTATGTACCCATCACCTTGGAGCACAGAACCCTCGACGGGCACGAACTCGACAAGTATGTGGACGAGAACACCATCGGCGTCGTCGCCATCATGGGCGTGACGTATACCGGAGCGTACGAACCTGTTGCCGAGATCAGTGAGGCACTGGACCGCATCGCCGCCGACACCGGCGTCGACGTCCCGATTCACGTCGACGGCGCGTCCGGAGCGATGATCGCGCCGTTCTGTCAGCCGGACCTGGTGTGGGATTTCCGGCTCGACCGGGTGGCGTCGATCAGCACGTCGGGTCACAAGTACGGTCTCGTCTATCCCGGCGTGGGCTGGGTGGTATGGCGTGACAAGCAGGCGCTACCGGACGAACTGGTCTTCTACGTCAGTTACCTCGGCGGCAGCATGCCAACCTTTGCGCTGAACTTCTCACGGCCGGGCGCGCAGGTGCTGTTGCAGTACTACATGTTCCTGCGCTTGGGGTCCAACGGTTACAAACGAGTCCAACAGGAGTCGCTGGCAGTCGCGCAGTACCTTGCGCAGGAGATAGCCAAGCTTCCGGCATTCGAACTGTGGAACGACGGCTCCGACATTCCGGTGTTCGCGTGGATGCTCAAAAAGGGCTACACCGACAAGTGGACCCTCTACGACCTGTCGGACAGGTTGCGGATGAAGGGATGGCTCGTACCCGCGTATCCCATGCCCGACGACCTGGCCGACGTCACGGTGCAGCGGATCGTCGTGCGCAACGGTTTGAGCCACGACCTCGCCACCGCGCTTCTGGCCGAAATCAAGACGGAGGTCGACTTCCTCGATCGGCTGGAGACGCCTATTCCGCGTGAAGGTCAGCCGGTGCTGTTCCACCACTAGTTGTACTGACCGGACACGTTGATCGACTGATTCTGTTACTCGGTAACTGTGACTGGGTATCATTGGGGCATGACTGTTCCGATTGATCGCCGACGTTTGCATGACATCGCCCTGCGCCTGTTCCGCGAGTTTGGCTACGACACCGTGTCGGTGGCCCAGATCGCTGAAGCGGCTGGAGTGTCACGGATGACCTTCTTCCGGCACTTCTCCAGCAAGGAGTCCGTCCTGGTGGAGGACATGTTCGATCCGGCGATCGCACTGGCCGTCGCCGCCCAGCCAGCGTCAGCACACCCGCTCGAGCGAGTGGTGGGCGGCTTCCTGGCCGCGCTGAGCGAGCCCGAAGCGGCGCGCGAGTTGTCGTCTCCCCAGTTCCGGGACCGCATCCAGCTCGTCGCGGCCACGCCCTCTTTGCGTGGGGCTGTCTGGGCTTCCAGCGCGGCAACGGAGCAGGCGATTCGCGAGGCCCTGGTCAGCTCCGGCGCATCCGCCGACCAGGCGCGAGCTGCTGCAGGGGCCGTGATGGGGGCCGCCACGGCGATCCTGCTGGGCTGGGCGGCCGAGCCCGAGCCCAGCCATGTTGCGATGGCCCTTGCCGGCGGGCTGCAGAGCTTGTTGGGCTCGGCCCGATGACCGCCGCGCTGACCTTGTCGGGGATCCAGGTCCGGCTGGGCGGATGCGAGGTGTTGCGTGGACTGGACCTTGAGCTGTCCCACGGACAGATTCGTGCGCTCGTCGGCCTCAACGGTGCGGGCAAGACGACCGCACTGCGGGTGGCGCTGGGCATGCTGCGACCCGATGCGGGCCATGTCCTGCTCCACGGCCAGGACATCTGGCCCAGCCCCGCAGAGGCCTGGTGTCGGGTCGGTCACATGGTCGAGACGCCGGCCGCCTATCCCGAGCTGACAGCGCGCGCCAACATCGACAACGCGATCATGCTTCACGGCATGGACCCATCAGGGTGCGCGCCACGCGTCGCGCAGCTTTCGCGGGCGCTCGGCATGGAAGCCCATCTTGACCAGCCCGTTCGGCGGCTTTCCCTAGGCACGCGTCAGAAGGTGGGCCTGATCAGCGCGCTCGCCCATGAGCCCAGCGTGGCCGTCCTCGACGAGCCCACCAACGGCCTCGACCCTCTGGCGGTCGTGGCGTTTCGTGACGAACTGCGTCGCCTGGCAGGCCAGGGCAGCTCGATCCTGATCACCAGCCACCACTTCGACGAACTCGCCCGTGTCTCCGATGCGGTCGACGTCCTTCACCACGGACAGGTCATCGCCACCATCACCCCCGACGAACGTGACCTCGAGAAGGTCTTCTTCGACACCGTACTGGCCGCCGACCAACAGTTGCAGGAGATCTGATGACCCCACACGCCCCAGTCCTGCGCATCGAATCCCGAAAACTCTACGCATCCCCCGTGGCCAGAACCGCGGCCTGTGCCGTTCTCATCATGGCCACAGCCACCTCGGCCGGTGGCTACGCAGCAGCCGTCCACGCCCCAGGGACAGACATGGGCCGCAAGGCAGCCGCCATGATCAGCGGGCAGGGGTGGAGCGGATATGTCAGCCTGGCCGCCCTGAGCCTTGGAGTCACCCTGCTGCTGGCAGCCGGAATCGTCGCGGCGTGGGCAGTCGGCCGCGAGTTCACTGACGGCACCATCGTCGGTCTCTTCGCGATCGGCACGTCCCGCGCAGCGGTGGCACGCGCAAAGCTTGTCGCCTGCCTCGGCTGGGGCCTGGCCCTCACTCTGGTTCAAAGCGTCGCATCGATCATGGCAGGGATCGGTCTCGGGCTTGATCCGGCAGGGGCACTCCATGCCGGGTTGACACTGACGATCAGCGGATTCTGCCTGGTGTGCAGCGTGCTTCCCATCGCTTGGGTGGCCACCCACTGGCGCGGATACCTGGCCGGGATCGGCGCGACCCTGGCCGTTCTCGTGGCCACCAACCTGACCTCCGGCTTCGGTCTCGGCCGCTACGTGCCGTGGGCGATCCCGACCCTGTGGGCCTCTGGCGATCCGACTGTGCCGGCAGTTGCACTTGTCATCCCCCTGGCGGTCGGTCTGCTCGGCGGGTGCGCAACGTCGTCGGCATGGAAACGCATCCAGATCGGCCGCAGCTAGCCCTCGACTGCACTTTCCGGAGAACGCAATGTCTCACCCCAATGCGGCCCTGACGCCGCGTCATCGCCTGATCGTCGCTCGTCTCGTCGTCGGCGAGGGCTGGCCTGTCAGTGAGGTCGCTGCACGATTCCAGGTGTCGTGGCCGACGGTGAAGCGCTGGGCCGACCGCTACCGCGCCGGCGAGCTCATGCAGGACCGCTCCTCGCGCCCGCACCACTCGCCCAGCAAAACCAGCGCGCGGGTCACCCGCCGCTGCATCCAGCTCCGGCTACGTCTCCGCGAAGGACCGGTGCAGCTCTCGTATCGGCTCGGGATCGCGCCGTCGACGGTCCACCGCATCCTCACGGATGCCCATCTCAACCGGCTCTCCCACGTCGACCGCGCTACCGGCGAACCCGTCCGTCGCTACGAACACGACCATCCTGGCGCGATGCTCCACGTCGATGTGAAGAAGCTCGGCAATATCCCCGACGGCGGAGGCTGGCGCTACGTCGGCCGACGACAAGGCGAGAAGAACCGAGCAGCCACCCCCGACAAGCCCAGGAATAAGCACTATGACCCGTTGATGGGCAAGGCCTACGTCCACACCGTCATCGACGACCACTCCCGTGTCGCCTACGCCGAGATCCACGACAACGAAACCGCGATCACCGCCACCGCAGTGCTGGTGAGGGCCGTCGAGTGGTTCAACGCCCGCGGCGTCACCGTCGAACGCGTCCTGTCCGACAACGGCGGCGCCTACCGCTCACACCTATGGCGAGACACCTGCGCAGAGCTCGGAGTCAGGCACAAGCGCACGCGGCCGTATCGGCCGCAGACCAACGGCAAGATCGAGCGGTTCCACCGCACCCTGGCCGACGGCTGGGCCTACGCCCGCTGCTACACCTCCGAAACGGAACGCCGGGGCGAGCTGGAGGGCTGGCTGCACTACTACAACCACCACCGGCCCCACACGGCCTGCGGGAACCAGCCGCCCTTCTCACGATTGACCAACGTCCCCGGTCAGTACAACTAGTCGGCCGGTTCGTCGCTGCGGAAGCGATGCACAGTTGGCGTGGAGCGGCACATCCTCGCGAAGGAAGCAGGTACCAACTGCATACCGATTCGTGACCGAGAACCCTGATATCCCGGCACCTCGTGGTCGAGGATGGGGACACGACGCCGGGAGAAGGATGGACGGTCTTCGGGTTCGGGGGCACGGGGCTCTCGGGGTCGTACGGCTCGTGGATGTGCGGGCCCGCCCACCACAGGAGATTCGCGATGAAAGCAGCAGTCGTCACCGACTTCACAGCACCCCTCGAGATCCAAGATCTGCCTGTTCCCGAGCCCGGACCGACCGACGTACTGGTGAAGATGGAAGTGACCGGGCTCTGCCACACCGATATCCACGCGGCACACGGTGATTGGCCGGTCAAGCCGTCTCCGCCGTTCATACCCGGGCACGAGGGCATCGGACGTGTCGAGGCGATCGGATCGGACGTCACCGACCGACCGGTGGGTGAGCGGGTCGCCATCGCCTGGCTGGGATATGCGTGTGGTGCGTGCCGGTATTGCATCTCCGGCTGGGAGACTCTGTGCGAGAACCAGCGCAATTCCGGTTACTCCGTCAACGGCAGCTTCGGTGAGTACGCGGTGCTCCCCTCTGCTTTCGCAACCCCTGTCCCCGACGGTGTTTCGTCCGTGGACGCGGGGCCACTGACGTGCGCCGGCGTGACGACCTACAAGGCGGTACTGGTGGCGAAGGTGCGTCCCGCGCAGACCGTCGCCGTCTTCGGTATCGGCGGACTCGGACACCTCGCAGTGCAGTATGCGCGGATTGCAGGCGGCTTCGTGGTCGCTGTCGACGTCGAAGACGAGAAGCTCGAAATGGCGCGGCGTCTCGGCGCAGACCATGTTGTCAACGCCAAGAAGGAGGACCCGGTGGAGGCGATCGCCCGCCTCGGGGGAGCGGATGTGGCTCTCGCGCTCGTGGCCTCGGCTGCGTCCTTCCAGCAGGCTTACGCCTCGCTGCGTCGCGGCGGGCGACTCGTCTGTGTAGCGCTGCCGGCCGGTGATGCGTCGTTGCCGGTGCCGATCTTCGACACGGTGCTCGGCGGCAAGTCCGTGATCGGATCGATCGTGGGGACGCGCAACGACCTGGCCGACGTCTTCGCCCTGCACGCAGCGGGACGCACCCAGGTCATCTCCGAAACCCGACCGTTGGAATCGGTGAACCAGTCGATCAGCGATGTGCTCAGCGGATCTGTTCCCGCTCGAGTGGTGTTCGAATTCTGATACATCTCTCGCGCGTTCCGAGGACGACATCGGCACCCGGAACCGCAGTACCGAGAATCGCGAAAGCCCCGGACCGGAAGATAATCCGGCCGGGGCTTTTCGTCTGAGCCGATGACGGGAATCGAACCCGCGTATTCAGCTTGGGAAGCTGAACGAATGGCATCGGCCCAGGTCAGCTGGGTAAGAACAAGACCGACTAAGGCATGATAAGAACGGCCATGACGGGCTTCCGCACGTACCTCAACTCGTACCTCTGTGCCGGGCCTAGTCGAGTTGTCATTCGCTGAATAAGTTATCTTTGACGCTACGTGACCGATAACTTATCCGGCTGAGCGGTCTTGGCTAGCCGTCATGCCTGGACGGGGCGATTCCCTAGCCATCGGTTGTAATGCGGTTTGCAGAGTCCCCGTGTATTAGCCTCCCTTTCGCACCCAGGGAGTTCGTGCGAAGCAGTCGGAGTCTGTGCATATGGCAGTAGCCTTCGCGGCTGCTCCGCGGTCGGTTGCAGTCAGATACGGAACATGGGCCACCCTGACGTTTACCGCTACCGTTCGGGTCTCCGTACTTCCAGAAGGCTTGGTAGTGCTTCTCGCACAACTGGTGCTTCTTGACCGAGACCTTGAGAGTGCAGCCGACAGCTACGCAAATGGCATGGCCCTGACCGCTGTTGCTCACAGCGCTGAGGATATCGAGACGGGGCGACAACTTGTGATCAGTTCATGCGCTGGGTTCAGTCCAGTTGCGGGAATTGAGACCGCCCATACTGTCGCAACGGATCAGTCACGCGCTCCAAGGATTCCAGATAGGTGACAGCGTTTTCGTCCGCGTAGATACGAGCGAGTAGCTGGGGTTCGTCCGGATGCACGCCAGCGTGAAAGTCTGCGAGGAACTCACGAGAGAACGTCATTTCCCGAAGTTAGTGGATCGAACGACAGCACATGGGACTTTGTCCATCCTGCGGATGACCTGATGCGTTCCTCGTCGCATCACCCGGCTTGAAGGCCTCGGGCAACTTGAATTTGACGCTCGTGGGGCGTCCGGCAGGGAGCCGCATGCGGTCCGAAGGTTGTTTCCGTCAGTAGCCCAAAGCTTGTCGGACAATGGTGGCCTGCTCGAGGTCGGGGGTGGTGGGGGTTCCGTTGAGCTGGATGTAGCGACCGCCGTCTCCTGAGGTGATCTCGATTGCGTGGGCGCGGAGTGCTGTTTCGTCTAGCGGGACGTTGTCCTTGACGTAGGTGAGCCAGCCGGCGCAGATCTGTCCGGGTTTGCAGCCGATCGACCGACGGTGCTTCTTGGGGGCGACATAGATGTAGTCGGGTTCCCATGCACGGACCAGGATATGGAGATGGTCGGCAACGAGTGCTGGGTCGATTACACCGGAAGGATCGTCCGCGGGATCGTCCAGGGAGAAGTGGACATGGTTCTTCAATCCTGTCCCGTCGAATCCCACGCGTACTGAGTACTTGCGGTAGCTGCCTTCACACATCCGGATCAAGTCGGGTGTGTACCCGGTCTTGACCATGGCCAGTCCATCGTCTCCACGGAGGATCGAGTCGGCTACTACCTGTTCGATGCCGTCGATGTCATTCGGGAGATGCACGAAGGTGCCGTCTTCTTTGACACCGTTGAGAAGCCAAGGAGAGTAGAGATGGGACAGGTCGGGCATCTCCTGTAGCGAGCGCTGTAAGCGATCTGCGCCGTCGCGAGGCGACTCGACCCGTCCGCCCCAGCCACCAATGAAATCCAGTACCACCGTGTTCCTCCCTGTCTACCTGTGGTTGCCTGCTACTCCGGCGGGACGTACTTGACCGTAATGTTCTCGTATCCAGCTTCGTCGATCATGTCCTCGATGGCTTCAGCTACTCGCTCTTCGGCGACACGCCACTCGATCTCGGCCCCAGCGGATTCGGCAGCTTCAGATTGCCGTCGAAGCTGGTCGGGGAGAGATTTGGCTGCGCCCATATTAGGCTTGAACTGGCCGTCGTCGCCGACCATCCATTCGTAGCCGGGTCCTTTCGCTTCGATGAGCTTGCCGCTCTCTCCGGCGTCCGGGTCCCAACCGTCGAACAGGACGTTGCCCGAGCCGTCCGCTTTGGGGATCGCATATTCAACTCCGGCGGGGCTGCCGGTGACTTGTTCCTCGTAGGCACCGGCGCGTTCGGAGGTGCCGCCACGGTTGGGGTACTCCCACTGTCCCGGACCATCATTGGTCAGGGTCGACGGCATGATGTCGAGCACCTGCTGCAGGTTGATGCTCGGAAAGTGTTCAGAGACCCATAGGAGGATCGCGCCTGCCGAGATCGCACCGGCGGCGAGGGCTGCCATGAGCGCCAGATCGACAGCGCCAAGCGCGATGATCGGCACGAAGCCATGGATTCCAGAGTTGGAGCCGAAGGTCAGAGCCGCCGCCGCGTCTGCAATGGATTGGGCGGCACGGGAGTCGGCCTCCTGGACAGCCGCAGCCTTGAAGCGTAGATAACCGGCCCATTCGAAGACCTTGGCCTCGGACTCCTCGGTCGGCGGCCCTATGATCGTGACAGTCCAGTCGTCTGCGACTCGGCATCCGTCGGCCTCTGCCTCCGCGACCGCCGAAAGCAACGCTCTGCGGGCGTAGTGCAGCTCCGAAAGCCCGGTCTCGACGGTGCCAGCAACTTCGACTAGCCCTGTGGACAGCTTCCGGCTACGGGCGCATGCGTCGGCGATCCGGTCGTCTGCTGCCTGGTTGGCAGTTCCTATCCAGTCCTCGCCCGAGACGGCGGCGCGCTGCCTGTCAACGGACCGGGTGTGCGAATCGAGTCGTTCAGCTTCGTAGCCCAGAGTGCGGACGATCGTGTCAGAAGCAGTCAGTGCATCCCAATGTTCGATCGTCGATCTGCTGGGGAGCCCTCGGGATCCCTGCACGATCACTCGGGTATCTCGATTGCCGAGAGCTGTTGGGCGGTCTCGTCGTCAGTGGTCCGGTAGCTCTCGCTCGCGTGCTCGGTATTGGTGCTGAGTGCGGTGAACTCGTCATGACACGCACTGAGCGCAGTGTCAGCCAGACCACCGAGGACAGCCAGCACGGCGGACGTGGCCGACGATGAAATCAGACTGGAGGCGCCTGAGATCGCCTGGTCGCAAACTCCGGATTCTCGCGTGTTCTCGCCGGGATTCAGCGTGTTTGCAAGCTCATGGATTCGCTCGGTGTCGGCATACAGCACCGTAATGGCCCCCTCCATCGCGGGAAACCTAGCACAACTGGAGGGATTCGGTAGGAGACGGGCAGGGCAAGCCTGACCTGGACCGAGGCTGAGCGTGGCTGTTGTCCGGCCAAGAGAAGAGGCCCACCGTCCGGACACAGTAGGCCTCAGTGAACTTCCAAGAAGGAATGTTCGAGATCAGCGTATCAATCCGTCGCGGGGGTATGTCGTTTTCCTGAACCTGCGCGTGGATCCGCTGCAGTTCCGCTTGCTCCACGGTCGTATCAATTTCTCGGCTTCTTCGCGCATCCCGCTGCCATCGCTCCAATGCAAGGGAACAAGTTGTCCGTCTTCGTTGTGGTGATGCGCTGCTGGCAGGAGTTAGCGAAGACCTGATGGGGGCGAGGTGCCATCTGAGGGCCACAGGGCCTACGGACCCCGTGCAGAGCAGTAGTGATGCGTGTTACACCCCTGACGACGGTCCGGTTACCTTCATTGCCAGATCAGTAAGATCTGGTCCGGGCATTGTAAAGCAGCTATTATTCGACTGTGAAACAAAATATTGCGGAATTGCTGCACAAAAGGTCCGATCTCAGTGAATATTTAGTGCACTTTACCCGGGACAGAGGTAACGGATCTGCTAGGGATGCTCTGATGCAGATTCTCGCGAGTGGCGTAATCGAAGCACGTAGCAATCTGGGATTAGCCAAAGAACTCGCAGAAGAATTCCCTGGCGCTCTCGAGGCTGCGGGCCTAGGCCAGAAATGCTGTTGCTTCACGGAGACTCCGTTGGAGCACTGTTGGTCGATGGTTCAAGATATTGCGGGACGGTCCCGCCAATTCAAACCGTTTGGGATTGTGTTCAGCAAGGATTTCGGAATGAAGAATGCGTTAAACCCCGTCTGGTACTTGAATACCACGCAGGGCACGGACCACTTGACCACTCCGGTGCTGAACATCATAGAGAGTTGCAGGGGTCATCTTGAGGCTGGCAGCAAAATTGGGACGAAACAAGATCAATCCGGGGAGGTGTTAACGCAACCGCGCTTCGAAATTCTACGGATTGCACCGGGTAAGTCCCGGGGAGTGGTGGGAATCGGCTGAGCGCATCCGGCCAGGTCCGCGGCGTGTCGCTCCCTCGCCGAGGGTGGGCCATCGCGTAGTGATCAACGAGTTACCTCTCACAGTGACTCACAGAAAGCAGCTACGCGATGACCCACGATCATTCTGCACTGCTCACCCAGCTCCACGCGCTCGAGGGCGCCGACAGCGCCAGCGTGTTCGCCGAACTGATCCGTACCGGCCTGCAGGCTCTGATCGAAGCCGAGGCCACCGACAAGCTCGGCGCCGGCCGCTACGAACGCACCGACACCCGGATAACGCACCGCAACGGACATCGAACGAAGACCGTGGCCACCACCAGCGGCGATGTCGAGGTCAAGATCCCCGAACTGCGGTCAGGATCGTTCTTCCCCTCCTTGCTGGAGCGACGCCGCCGCATCGACAAGGCCCTGTACGCAGTGGTCATGGAAGCCTACGTGCACGGCGTGTCGACCCGCAGCGTCGACGACCTGGTCGGCGCGTTGGGTGTCGGATCCGGGATCTCGAAGTCGGAGGTGTCGCGGATCTGCGCTGGTCTGGACACCGAGATCGCCCGGTTCCGCGAGCGCACGCTGACGCACACGAGCTTTCCGTACGTGTTTCTCGACGCCACCTTCTGCAAGGTCCGGGTCGGTGCGCACGTGGTGTCCCAGGCGTTGGTGGTGGCCACCGGAGTCTCGATCGACGGCACCCGCGAGGTACTCGGAACCGCCGTCGGGGACAGCGAATCCTACGAGTTCTGGCGCGAGTTCCTCACCAGCCTCAAGGCCCGTGGTCTGTCGGGGGTGCATCTGGTGATCTCCGATGCACACAGTGGCCTCAAAGCTGCTGTGATGCAGCAGTTCGCGGGTTCTTCGTGGCAGCGGTGCCGGGTGCATTTCATGCGCAACATTCGGGCGGCGGTGGCGGCCAAGCATGTGCCGCCGGTGATGGCGGCGGTCAAGACGATCTTCGCGCACACCGACCCGGACGCCGTCGCGGAGCAGTGGGATCAGGTCACCGACACCTTCTCCGGGTCGTTTCCGAAGGTCGCGGCGTTGATGGAAGCCGCCAAACACGATGTGCTGGCGTTCACCGCGTTCCCCAAGGCTCATTGGCAAAAGGTGTGGTCCAACAATCCCATTGAGCGGTTGAACAAGGAAATCAAGCGTCGAGCCGACGTCGTGGACATTTTTCCGAACCCGGCGGCATTCCTCCGGTTGGCGACCGCGGTGGTCATCGAGCAGCACGACGAGTGGCAGGTCACCCGCCGGTATGTCTCGGATGTGAGCATGGACGAGCTCCGGGCGGTGATCGCCGCCAAACAGCACGCTACCGAACCGGCGTTGTCGTTGACCGGCTCGAGCGAAACAGCATAGTATCCAGCACGACTCGTTGATCACTACGTCTACTGCAGAGCCGATCCGAAGTCCACCACTCCACGGGGCACTATCTCTACGAATCGCACGAACAGTAACCGGAGTTACGTATTCGGGCAGAACGAACACGGATTCACCCCGAAATTTCACCCTCGGAACGGAATTGTCCGTCGAGGCGGGGAAATACCGAGCAGATTATCGACGACGTGCGAGTGAGACGGCGACAGCCGTCGCCACGGATCCGGTTCCGACCTTCGAGGCGAGTCGCGCGGTCCGGCCGATATCCTCCGGGACCGGCGCGGGTCCGTCGCCGAGCGTGCCGCGATCCTCGACCACTCCGTGATACATGTTCGTGCCGCCGAGCCGGAGACCGAGAGCGCCGGCGAACGCCGCCTCGACCGGACCGGCATTAGGGCTCGGATGCTTACGGGCGTCCCGACGCCACGCCCGGATCGCACCCCGGCCGTCGTCACCGAGTGCGACGGCCAACAGGGCGGTGAGGCGAGCGGGGACGAGGTTGAGCACGTCGTCGAACCGGGCCGAAGCCCACCCGAACCGTTCGAGTCGCGGGGTGCGGTGGCCGACGCGTGCGTCGAGGGTGTTCGCGGCCCGGTACGCGAGCAGGCCGGCCGGACCGAGCAGCGCACCCCACCACAGCGGCGCGACGACGGCGTCGGAGGTGTTCTCGGCGACCGACTCGATCGTGGCGCGCGCGATCCCGTTCTCGTCGAGTCGCGACGGGTCGCGGCCCACCAGGTGGGTCACCTGTTGCCGCGCCGCGGCGAGGTCGCCGTCGCGGAGCTGAGCGTCGATCGTCCGGGCCTCGAATCCGAGGGAGCGGCCACCGAGCACGGTCCAGGTGGCCAGCGCCGTGACCGCGACCGACAGCACCGGACGACCGCGGGTCGCGCGGTCGGCGACGTATCCCAACGCCCCGGCGGAGCCGACCAGCAGCGAGGTGAACACCACCCCGGCAGCGCGGTGGTCGCCATACAGCCGGCCTTCGGCGGCGCGCGCCAGCTTCCCGAAGCCGCTCACGGGATGCCACCGTTGCGGGTCGCCGACGAGTTGGTCGGCAGCGTAGCCGAGCGCCAGTCCGAGTGCCCTCTGTTTTCCGGGTGCGCTGCGCTTCACAGGATCGTCCTCCATGCTTCGACGAGCACCGTCGTGGTCGCCGCGTCGCGCACTGCGATCCGCACCCAGTCGTCACCGAGGCCGGGGAAGGTGTCTCCGCGACGCAGCGCGAACCCCTTCTGCCGCAGTTTCTCCCGAGTTCCTTCGGGTACTTCCGCCAGCACGAACGGGGCCGTCGCGGGGGAGACCACGTGGATTCCGAGTCCGGTGAGGGCGTCGACGAGGACCTCCCTGTCTCCGGCGATCTCGTGCGCGATCACGTCGGTCTCGCGTACTGCGTCGTCGGATGCGCACGCGATCATCGCAGCCGCTGCGGGGGTGGACACCGACCAGGGCGGTTGCTGCACGGCGAGATCCGCGAGCACCGCGGCGTCGCCGACCACGTATCCAGCTCGCAGGCCGGGGATCGCCCACGTCTTGGTGAGCGACCGCAGCACCACGAGTCCCGGAACGAACTGTCCCGTCAACGATTCGGCTTCGCCGGGAACGGCGTCCATGAACGCCTCGTCGACCACGACGACGCGTCCCGGTCGGGTCAGTGCCAGGAGCGTGTCGGCCGGATGCAGGACCGAGGTGGGATTCGTCGGGTTGCCGACGATCACCAGGTCGGCGTCCTCCGGGATCACACCCGGATCGAGGACGAACCCGTCGTCGCGGCGCAACACCACCCGCGTGACACGATGTCCGGCGGCCAGCAGTGCGGCCTCGGGTTCGGTGAACTGCGGGTGCACCACCACCGGTTTCCGCCATGCCCGCGCCCGGGCGAGCAACGTGAACGCCTCGGCACCCCCGGCCGTCGGGAGGACCTCGTCGTTGCTGCGGCCGTGACGATCGGCGAGGGCGGCGCGTGCACCGCTCGGGTCGGGATAGCGCGCGAGATCGTCCAGCGAGGCACGCAGGGCGTCGTCGAGCCAAGCCGGTCGAGGTCGGCGCGAGACGTTGACGGCGAGGTCGACCAGCCCTTCGGTCGCGTCGCGGTCGCCGTGATGATGCAGATCGGGTTCGTGTGTTCGACGACGTGCCGGTGCCGAGGTGGGTTCGGGTGCGGGTTCCGCCGCCCGCGCGGCGTCCGCGAACCGTCGTGCGAGATCGGGATGTCCGGCCCAGTGCGTGTGCAGGTACGACGCATGCACCGTCGCGGTGGCGACGCCGTCCGGCCGGCCGTCGAGCAGCCACGCGGGAGAGGCGCCGGGGTCGATCGCGGTGCGGTGGAATTCGTGACCGGTGACGCGGGTGCCGGCGGGAGCGAGCAGGGCGTCCTGCGGTGCGATCGCGGTGCGGTAGCCGAGGGTCAGGCGCGAGGTCATCCGTGCCGACGTGTCGAGGGCGCCGACCATCTCGTGTCCGTCGACCTCGCGCCCCAGATAGAGCAGACCGGCGCACTCGGCGACGGTTGGAACTCCCGCCGCGATCGCGGCGCGCAGGTGCGTGCGCAGGGGGAGGTTCGCGGCGAGGTCGGCGGCGTGCACCTCGGGGAACCCGCCGCCGAGGTAGATACCTGCGGTGCCGGCGGGTAGTCGTTCGTCGCGCAGGGGATCGAAGGTCACCGGTCGGCATCCGTGTGCGCGCAGGAGTTCCTCGGTCTCGGTGTAGCGGAAGGTGAAGGCACGGCCTCCGGCGACAGCGATCACCGGACCGTCCTCGGTGGACGTGCCCGGTGACCACGGCGTCGCCGGTAGGTCGGGTGCTGCCGAGGCGATACCGAGGATGTCGGCGAGGTCGATGCGTTCGGCGATCTGCGCGGCAAGCCGATCCACCTGCGCGGTCGCCTCGTCGCGTTCCTCGGCGGGCACCAGGCCGAGATGGCGCGACGGAACGGTGATGCCGTCGTCGCGACCGAGCACGCCGATCACCGGGATGCCGGTCGGTTCGAGTGCGCGGATCACCTCGTCCGAATGTCGCTGCGATCCGGCCTTGTTCAGGATCACGCCGGCGATCCGCGTGCCGCGGTCGTAGGACGCTATGCCGTGCACGATCGCCGCGATCGACCGGGAGGCGTGCGAGACGTCGACGACGAGGATCACCGGTGCGGACAGCAGGGCCGCGGTGTGGGCGGTGGACGCGTACCCGTCGGTGCCGATCATCCCGTCGTACAACCCCATGACACCTTCGATCACGGCGATGTCCGCACCGGCGGCGCCGTGCAGGAAGAGGGGAGCGACGAGGTCCTCGCCGACGAGATGCGGGTCGAGGTTGCGGCCGGGTCGGCCGGTGGCGAGCGAGTGGTAGCCGGGATCGATGTAGTCGGGACCGATCTTGTGGCCCGACACGACGTGCCCGGCGCGGCGCAGCGCCGCCATGAGACCCGTGGCGACGGTGGTCTTCCCGTGCCCGGATGCCGGTGCGGCGACGACTACACGTGGAACTCTCACCACTCGATCCCTCGCTGGCCCTTCTGACCCGCATCCATCGGATGCTTGACCTTCGTCATCTCCGTCACCAGGTCGGCGACCTCGACGAGCTTCGGGTGCGCCCGCCGCCCCGTGATCATGACGTGCTGGCGTCCCGGCCGAGAGGTCAGCGTATCGACGACCTCGTCGATGTCGACCCATCCCCACGCGATCGGATAGGTGAACTCGTCCAGCACGTACAGGCCGTGCTCCTCCGCGGCGAGGCGTCGCTGGATCTCGCGCCATCCGGCGAGGGCGTCGGCAGCGTGGTCCTCCTCGGTGCCCTCCTTGCGCGACCACGACCATCCGGATCCCATCTTGTGCCACTCGATGGGTCCGCCGGTGCCGCGCTCGTCGTGCAGGTCGGCGAGGGTCTCGAAGGCGGTCTGCTCGCCGAGGCGCCACTTGGCGGACTTGACGAACTGGAAGACGGCGACCGACCAGCCCTGGTTCCAGCCCCGCAGCGCGAGACCGAATGCGGCCGTGGACTTTCCTTTTCCGTCACCGGTGTTGACCATCAGCAACGGCCGGTTGCGGCGCTGGCGGGTCGTGAGACCGTCGTCAGGTACGACGGTGGGCTGTCCCTTCGGCATCAGGCGGCCCTCTCCCGAACGATTCCGGTCAGTGCCTCAGCATCGACCTCGCCGACGGGTACGTAGTCGGCGCCGAGGCGTTCGGCGAGACGGGCCGCGAGACCCATCCGGAAACGTCCCGTCTCGGAATCCACCACCACCGAGGAGATTCCCTGTGCAGCAATGACGTCCGCGGTGTCGAGCGAGCGCTGCACGGCGTCCGGTCCGGCGGTGGCGCGACCGTCCGTGACCACGACGAGCAGGGCGCGTCGTCGCGGATCCCGCAGCGAATGGCGCCGGATGATCTCGGCCGCTTCGATCAGGCCCTCCGCCAGCGGGGTCCGCCCACCGGCGGGGAGTTCGCGTAGCCGTGCGGCGGCCACGTCCACCGAATTCGTCGGCGGGAGTGCGACGGTCGCGCCGGCGCCGCGGAAGGTCACGAGGCCGACGGTGTCGCGACGGCGGTAGGCGTCGAGCAGCAGCGACAGAACAGCGGTCTTGACCTGCACCATCCGGTTGCGTGCGGCCATCGACCCGGAGGCGTCGACACAGAACAGGACGAGATTGGTCTCGCGGCCTTCGATGATCTTGCGGCGCAGCTGCAGACCCTGATCGGTGAGGACGGTCGCGCGGATCGTGGCGGGAAGGTGAACCGGACCGGAATCGCCGCGGCGACTGCCCACTGTGCGGCCGATCGTGGTGACCGCCCGCGACCGACGGCCGGCCGCCCCGCGCCCGACCCGATCGACGGAGAACACCCTGGCACGAAACGGATCCGATGCCGACGCCAGGCTGGTGGACAACCTGTCGCCCGAGCCGGAGGACGTCTCCGCTGCCGAGTCGTCGGGTGCGCTCTCGCCGCCACCGGGATCGTCGTCGGGGCCGGGATCGGGGTCGTCTCCGCCGAGCAGGTCGTCGAGCAGGTCGTCGCTGCTGGTGGGGGCGTCGAACGGGTTGCGCCGCCGACGGTGCGGAAGCGCGAGCCGGGCCGCTGCCGCGATGTCCTCGCGTGTCACCTCGAGGCGGTCGTGCCAGGCCGCGTGCGCGATGGCCGTGCGGGCGGTGACCAGGTCGGCACGCATGCCGTCCACATCGAACGCCGCGCACACCTCGGCGATCGAGACCAGCGCGTCGTCGCTCAGTACGACCTGCGGGACGCGTTCGCGCGCGGCGACGACGCGACGCGACCACTCGGCATCCCGATCCGCCCACCGCGCGGTGAATCCGGCCGGATCGGCGTCGAAGGCCATCCGCCGCCGCACGATCTCGGCGCGCACGTGCGGGTCGCGGGGCGCGGCCACATCCACGGCGAGTCCGAAGCGGTCGAGCAACTGCGGGCGAAGCTCACCCTCCTCGGGATTCATCGTTCCGACCAGGACGAATCGGGAGGCGTGCTCGACGGAGACCCCATCGCGTTCGACGGTCGAGCGACCCATCGCCGCGGCGTCGAGCAGCAGGTCGACCAGGTGGTCGTGCAGGAGATTGACCTCGTCGACGTACAGCACACCGCGGTGGGCCAGGGCCAGAAGACCGGGTTCGTATTCGGCCGTGCGGTCGGCCAGTGCCTTGCCGAGATGCAACGCTCCGGTGACGCGATCCTCCGCCGCGCCGACGGGTAGTTCCACCAGCCGAACCGGTCGGACATGCGAGGCTGTATCGGCCGGATGAGGACCGTCCGGACAGGACGGATCGGGCGCGTCCGGATCGCACGAGAACCGGCACCCGTCCACGACGGTGACCGGCGGCAACAGCGCGGCGTGGGCACGCACCGTCGTCGATTTCGCGGTGCCCTTCTCGCCACGCACCAGCACACCGCCGATCGTCGGCGACACCGCACACAGGGTCAGGGCCAGCGCGAGGTCGTCGGAACCGACCACCGCGCCGAACGGATACACGTACATTTCGACCTCCACAGGCTCCCGCTGGGATGTTCTCCGCGGCAAGCTGTTCGAAGGCCGGTATTCGGACTTCCCGGTCGGACGCCGTGCGATCGCCTTCCCGGACCGGACGGTCCAGTGGCTGCGCGGATGCGCATGATCGACGACTCCCGGGTCACCGCAGCGGGCCTGTGCCGGATTCTCACCGGCTTCCCGATTATCCCCGTGAGGGGCACCTTCGATTGCCTTGCCGCGGCCGAGTGTAGCCGCCGCGCCTGGGTTATGGTTCACCGCCATGGGACCGATGCGACAGACGACAGGCATCACCGTTGTCGGAATCGGGGCGGACGGATGGTCCGGTGTGCCGTCCACCGTCCGGGAGCGGATTCTCGCGGCCGAGGTCCTGCTCGGTGGCCGGCGCCACCTCGACCTGATTCCCGCCGGCGCGGCGGTGCGTGAGGAGTGGCCGTCGCCGCTCCTGCCCGGCCTCGACGACCTCCTCGACCGGCACGTCGGCAAGGACGTCGTCGCGCTCGCGTCCGGCGATCCACTGGTCTCCGGAATCGGCACCACACTGATCCGGCGCCTCGGACGCGACGCCGTGGAGGTGATCCCGGCGGTCTCGTCGGTGGCACTCGCCCGCGCACGCATGGGCTGGTGGGCAGAGGAGTGCGAGACGGTCACTGTCGTGGGGCGTGAGATCGATGCTCTGCGCAGAGTTCTGACGCGCGGACGCAAACTCGTCGTCCTCGTCGACGGTGCACGTGTCGCGGATGTTGCGACGCTCCTGGTGGCCGCCGGTTTCGGGAACTCACGGGTTGCGGTGTTGTCGCATCTCGGTGCTGCGGACGAGTCCCGGATCGATGCGAAGGCGGCCCATCTGACCGATACGGGCGTCCGGTCTCTGAGTCTGATGTGCGTCGAGGTCGACGGACCGGCAGGACTGTCGACTGTGCCCGGTCTCGACGACTCCCTGTTCGAGCACGACGGACAGCTCAGCAAGCGGACCGTGCGTGTCGCGGCGGTGTGCGCACTCGCACCGCGACCGGGAGAGTTGCTGTGGGACGTCGGTGCGGGAGCCGGGTCCGTCGGAATCGAATGGGCGCGAACCGATCCGCGCTGTCGTACTCTCGCGATCGAGAAGGACGAGAGGCGCGCCGGCGCGATCGAGCGCAATGCCGCCGCTCTGGGAGTGCCGTCGACCGTGCGCGTCGTCCGTGGTGCCGCTCCCGCCGCGCTCGACGGACTCCCGGTGCCCGACGCGATCTTCGTCGGCGGGGGAGGAAGTCGTGAGGGTGTGCTCGACACGTGTTGGGACGCATTGCCTCCCGGCGGTCGGCTCGTCGCGCACGCGGTGACGCTGGAGACCGAGGCCGGCCTCGTGCAGTGGTGGAAGACGCACGGCGGTGAACTCACCCGTCTGTCCGTCGAACACGCAGATCCCATAGGAACATTCACCGGCTGGCGTGCGCAGCGACCGGTCGTGCAGTGGAGCGCAGTGAAAGGCGAACGATGACCGTCCATTTCGTCGGATCCGGACCCGGAGCGGCCGACCTGCTCACGCTGCGAGCGGTGAACCTGCTGCGCGAGGTCCCGGTCGTGCTGTACGCCGGTACCTATCTCGATGCCGACACGCTGTCGCACTGTCGTGACGACGCCGAACTGATCGACACGCAGCACCTGGACCTCGACGGGATCACCGCGCATCTCGTCGACGCGCACCGGCGCGGGCTCGACGCCGTGCGATTGTGTTCCGGCGACCCGTCGCTGTACTCGGCGCTCACCGAACAGACGCGACGACTCGACGCCGCAGGCGTGCCCTGGGACGTCACGCCCGGTGTGCCCGCCTACGCCGCGGCGGCCGCGGCACTCGGCACCGAGTTGACCGTTCCCGAACTCGTGCAGACGGTCGTGCTGACCCGCACGCAGGCCCGGTCGACGGCGATGCCCGACACCGAGGCTCTGACGCGGGTCGCGGGGATCCGGGCGAGTCTCGTCCTGCACCTGGCGATCACCCGCATCCGTGTCCTGGCCGAAGAACTCACTGCCGAATACGGCGCCGATTGTCCCGTCGCGGTGGTCGCGTTCGCGTCGCGGCCGAACCAGGTCGTGCTGCGCGGCACCCTCGCCGACATCGCCGACGGTGTCGAGGCGGCCGGCCTGAAGCACACCGCGGTCATCGTCGTCGGACACGCTCTCGGCGTGCGTGAACGGCCGGATGTCGCCTGCTCGCACCTCTACGACCCCGCTCGCGAGCGCCTCGGTCTCGGATAGTTCCCTCCTTGCGTGCCGAACCGGGGTTTGCCCAGGTTGCAGCAGCGGCGAACCCCGGTTCACCGCGCGAACCTGTTGACAATCCGGGGGTGAACACCGTTCACTCGATCATTGGGTGAACGGTGTTCACCCCGCAGGGGGGGGGCAACGGAGATGGGGACATGGGACGAACGACATCGGCGTCGAGCACGACGGTCACGACGCTGCTGAGCCTGGCGGGTCTCGTCGCGGCTCTGCAGACCACGCTGGTCATTCCGCTGCTCCCGGACTTCCCGGAGATCCTCGACGTCTCGGCCGGCGCCGCGACCTGGCTGGTCACCATCACGTTGCTGACCGGAGCGGTGGCGACCCCCATCGTCTCCCGGTCGGCCGACATGTTCGGCAAGCGCCGGATGATGGTGCTGTCGCTGGCGATGATGGTCGTGGGGTCGTTGATCGCCGCGCTCGGCGGGAGCTACATCGCCGTCCTCGTCGGCCGCGCGCTGCAGGGCTTCTCCTCGGCACTCATCCCGGTCGCCATGGCCGTGCTGCGCGACCTGCTGCCCCGCGAGAAGGTCGCGAGCGCGGTGGCGCTGACCAGTGCCACGATGGGCATCGGTGGCGCACTGGGTCTACCGGCAGCGGGCGTTCTCTACGACACCCTGGGGTGGGCCTCGGTCTTCTACGTCTCGGCGGCTGCCGGTGTGCTCCTGCTGGTCGGCATCCTCGTCACGGTCCCGGCGGGCGCCTCGGGTACCCGGGGCCGCTTCGACCTCGTCGGCGCAGTGCTGTTGTCGCTCGCTCTGGTGGCGCTGCTGCTCGGGATCTCGAAGGGACCGGTCTGGGGCTGGTCGAGTCCGCAGACCCTCGTGAGCCTCGGGGCGGCCGCCGTCGTTCTCGCGATCTGGGTCCCGTACGAACTGCGCGTTCCCGTCCCGATGGTGGATCTGCGGGTCTCGTCCCGTCGCCCTGTTCTGCTCACCAACATCGCCGGGCTCTTCGTCGGCTTCGCGGCGTATGCGAACACCCTCTCCACGACGCAGCAACTGCAACTTCCGGAGATCACCGGTTTCGGATTCGGTCTCAGTGCGGCGACCGCGGGTCTGTGCATGGTTCCGGGTGGACTCACCATGCTTGTCGTCTCTCCGCTGTCGGCGCGCATGACCGCACGATTCGGCGGCCGCACCACTCTGTTGGCCGCAGGACTGCTCATGACCGTGGCCTACGGATTCCGCATGGTCTTCGACGACACCGTCGCACTCATCGTCATCGGGAGCGTCCTCGTCAGCATCGGTAACGCGATGGCCTTCGCGACCATGCCGGCGTTGATCATGGGTGCCGTCCCGCTCTCGGAGACCGCAGCGGCCAACGGACTCAACAGCCTGCTGAGGACGATCGGATCGTCGAGCATGAGCGCGGTGGTCGCGGCACTGGTCGCCGGGCTCACCATGGAAGTCGCCGGGACGGTCTTCCCGGCCCACAGCGCCTTCGTGGCGATGTTCGGGATCGCCGGCGTCGCGACGTTCTCCGCTGGCCTGGCAGCCATGTTCCTTCCGAGGCATCGACCGTCGACGACGAGCGTTGCGGACGCATCCGTGGAGGCGAAGGCGTAGGTGACCGAGCGAACCACCCGCGACGTCATCCTCGACGCCGCACGACCGCTGTTCGCCGAGCGCGGATTCAACGGCACCACGATCAGGGACGTCGCCGAAGCAGCCGGTGTCTCACCGGCTCTCGTGATGAAACTGACCGGCAGCAAGGCCGAGCTCTTCCAGGCGGCAGCTCCGGACTCGCCCGGACTCGCCGAAGCCACGCGTCACGACGAGCCGGTCGGGTACCGGATGGTGCGTGCGGTCGTCGAGCGACGGGATTCGGACGACTACGACTTCTGGGCGGTGGCACCCTTCCTGGTCCGTGAGGCAGCGGATCCGGCTGTGGCCCGCGCACGGACGAACGAGCGGGTCGTCGCCCGCATCGCGGCACTGATCGGGGACGAATCGGCAGGGCTGGTGCGCTCGCAGATCGTCGTCACCCTCCTGCTGGGACTGGCGGGCAGCCTGAGGACGTTCGAGTTGCTGCCGCGCGACGAGATGCCCAGCGAGTCGCTGATCGAGACCTACGGCCGGCTCGTCCAGTCGGTCGTCGACGATCCCGCACTCTGACCGTCCACCGACCGTTTCGTCCACACCGCGCCGGTCGGTGTCACGGAGGTGCCCGCAGCGCCGACGATGAGCAGGCACTTCATGTCGATGTTCGCCGGATCCAGTTTCTCGAGTGTCGTGACCTCGAGCGACTCACCGGGCCGTCCCACATCGCGCCCGATCACGACGACGGTGTCGGCCGGACGATGCTTCAGCAGTACCGTTCTCGCATCCGCGACCTGCGTGGTCCGAGACCGGGACGCCGGGTTGTAGATGCCCAGGACGAGATCGGCCTCCGACACCGCAGCCAACCGCTTCTCGATCACGTCCCACGGCTTGAGTCGATCCGACAGGCTCATCACCGCGAAGTCGCCGCCGATCGGGGCGCCGGCACGCGCCGCGACGGCCTGCACCGCGGAGACACCCGGCAGGACGCGGATCGGCACCGACGCGTAGGTGTCGTCCTGGGCGGCCTCGAACACCGCGGACGCCATCCCGAACACCCCGGCGTCGCCACCGGAGACCACCGCGACCTTCTCGCCCGCCAGCGCGAGGTCGAGAGCGAATCGCGCGCGGTCGACCTCGACGGTGTTGCCACTCGAATGACGGTGCAGGCCGGGACGTACCGGGACGCGATCGACATACGGTCCGTATCCGACGACGTGATCGACCTGCGCGAGTGCGTCGGCGGCCTCGGCGGTCAGCCACTTCTCGTCCGCGGGACCCAACCCGACGACGAACAGTTCGTTCGCCTCCGGATGTGTCACCTCGGTCGCTACGGAGGGCCGTGATCGGTCGGCGACGGCGCGATTCCTCGGCGAGCGGTCACCGGCCGTGAGGATCACCGAGAAGTACGGCACCGCGTCGGCGTCGACCTCGGTGACCGGCAGGATGCGTTGCCGATCCATCGACGCGCGTTCGACATAGACGGCGTCGTCGAGGCGACCGGACTGGGCGAGAGCTTCCCGGACGGCGGGAAACGTCCTGCCCAGCTTCATGATCGCCGCGCCGTCGGTGTCGGCGAGCCGCCGTGCGAGTTCCGGGGCGGGCAACGTGCCGGGCAGGATGGTGAGGACGTCGGTGCGGCGCACCATCGGTTCGGCGGCCGCAGCAGATGCGGCGGACACCGACGTCACCCCCGGCACCACTTCCGTCGGGTATCGCGGAGCGAGGCGGTCGTGCAGGTACATGTACGAGCCGTAGAACAGGGGGTCGCCTTCGCAGAGCACGACGACGGTGCGTCCCGCGTCGAGGTGGACGGCCAGCCGGGCGGCGGACTCGTCGTAGAAATCGGCGATCGCACCGTCGTAGCCGCCCGGGTGATCGGTGGTGCCCGTCGTCACCGGGTACACGAGCAGTTCCTCGATCACCCCGTCCGGGATCAGGTCGGCGGCGATCGACCGGGCGATGGAGCGGCCGTGCGTGCCGGAATAGTAGGCGAGCACGTCGGCCTCGGCGATCAGCCGCGCGGCCTTGCGTGTGATGAGTTCGGGATCACCGGGACCGAGGCCCACGCCGTAGAACCTGCCTGGCATCGTGTCGCTCATTCCTTCTCCTGGGCAAGTGCATTGATCGCGGACGACGCCATCGCCGACCCGCCGCGGCGCCCCCGCACCACCAGATGGGGGATCTGCAGCGGATGGTCGAGCAGCGCCTCCTTCGACTCCGCGGCGCCGATGAACCCGACGGGAACACCGACGATCGCGGCCGGTCGCGGGGCGCCGTCGTCGAGCATCTCGAGCAGATGGAACAGGGCCGTCGGGGCATTGCCTATCGCGACGACGGAGCCTTCGAGGCGGTCGGCCCACAACGACACCGCCGCTGCGGAGCGGGTCGTGCCCCACCGCTCGGCGAGTTCGGGGACACGTGGGTCGGCGAGCAGGCACACCACGTCGTTGCCCGCGGGCAGGCGCGTACGGGTGACCCCGGAGGCCACCATGTTCGCGTCGGTGAGGATCGGAGCACCTGCGTTCAGAGCAGTGCGGGCGGACGGAACAAGATCGGAGTGGATCACGAGATCTCGTGCCAGATCGGTCTGCCCGCTTGCATGGATCATCCGGACCGCGACCTTCTCCGCACTCGCAGGAATCGCGGACAGCTCCGACTCGGCGCGGATCGTCGCGAACGACCGGACGTAGATCTCGGCGCCGTCGGTGACGTAGTCGTACCGACGCGGGGGAGGTCGAAGGGTCACGGGGTGCTCCTGGCGAAAACGAGGCGGTGAGGCGAGTGCGGTGCGCCGCAGGCGCGTTCGCATCCGGCGACGTGAATTCGGGAATCGGTGGTATCTCCGGCGACGATCCGGCGAGCCAGCGCTCGGGTGTCACCTCCGGCGAGGCTACACCCGGGTGCTCCCGTGCACGCGGTCACCCGCTGCCACGCCGAATCCGGGGCCGTCTCGAAGCCGGTTTCGCGCAGCGCAACGAGATTCGACCCGGACGGGAGTACCAGGCCGCGCCACGGCGTGACGACCACACCGCGATCGGGCAGGGCAGCGACCATAGCGGGGGTGAGAATTCCCAGCGGGACCAGCACCGATACCGCGTCGCCGAGCGTGCCGTACGGCATCGTGACGGCCGGTGGCCGTGATGTGGGAAGGGTACCGTCGAGTTCCGCTCCCGCACGCGGAAGTTGGCGCACGTGCCACACCGACCCGCGGATCTCGACGAAGCGGCGGGCGAGTCGCAGGAGCGTCTCCGGAGCCTCCGCGAGTGGCACCGTCGGCCCGTCGAGACCACCCACGACGATGCGTGCGGTGCCGTCGTCGAGTGCGACAGCGGTGAGGTCGCACCGCAAGGCGGCGATGTCGCCGCGACCGTCGTCGAGGCCGAACAGGAACCGGCCCGGTAGGTTGACGAGGGCCGGATCGGCGCACAGCCCGGTATCGAGTTCGCGGACGAGAGGCCGGACGTCGGCGAGTCCGCCCACGAGACCCGACAGCGGCGACGCGACGATGTTCCGCACCCGTTCGTGGCTCGCCGACGGGAGCAGGCCGGCCGCGGCGACGGCATCGGCCAGTCCCGTGGGGACGGCACCGTCCTCGTCGAGGTCGATGCCTCTGAGCTGCAGGTTTCCGCGCGACGTCAGATGCACGTCGCCGTCGGCGTAGGCGATCGACGCGTTCGACAGTGCTCGGAGCGCACCGGCGGGCACCTGCCCTCCGGGCGCGCGAAGCCGCACCAATGCACCGTCCGCCGCGACATGCGGGCGAAGGATTCCGGGGCACCGATCGGGAGGGAGAGAGGGTGGCAGAGCATCCACGGACGCACATGGTTGCACACCTTTCCGGCCGGGTGCGCTACTCTCGGCTTGCCGTGGTGCTCGGGAAGCCGGTGGGAAACCGGCGCGGCCCTCGCCACTGTGAGCGGATAGTTGCTCGCCCTCGTCCGTACCGGTCCGCCGGTGCGGAGGCCACTGGATCTCGGTCCGGGAAGGTCGGTGGAGCAGCGACGACCCGTCAGCCAGGAGACCGGCCACGGCACGTGAGGTCCACGAGGGTTTTGGAGACTGAACATGGCTGTACGCCTGCGTTTTCGGGTTGCGTCGTGACGCGCCTGACTTTGTTGTCGACGTCCGACACCGACCTGCTGTCGGCGCGGTCGAGCGGTGCCGACTGGGTGCTCGGCAACCCGTCGCGCCTCGACGTGTCCGCCGAACTGCCCGCGCTGCTCGGCGGATCCGCCCTGGTCGTGGTGCGGATCCTGGGTTCCGCTCGGAGTTGGCAGGCGGGACTCGATACCGTGCTCGCCGCGGGTGTGCCGGTGGTCGTCCTCGGCGGTGAACAGACCCCGGACGCCGAGCTCATGGGGCGTTCGACGGTGCCGATCGGCATCGCCGCCGAAGCGCATCGCTATCTCGCGCACGGCGGCCCGGCCAATCTCGGGCAGCTCCACGCCTTTCTGAGCGACACCGTGCTGCTCGGCGGTGAGGGTTTCGAACCACCCGCCGAGCTGCCCGAATGGGGTGTGCTCGACCGTCCCGATCCGGTCGACGGCGAGGGGTTGCCGCGCGTCGGCGTGTTGTTCTACCGAGCCCACCACACCAGCGGAAACGTGCAGTTCGCGCACGATCTCGCCGACGCGATCGACGCGACCGGCACGGCTTGCGGCGTCGTGATCCACTGCGCGTCGCTGCGTGGAGCGCCCGAGGATCTGCTCGCCGAACTCGGCACCCTCGACGCGCTGGTCGTGACGGTGCTGGCTGCCGGTGGCACCAGACCTGCCGCCGTGAGCGCGGGAGGCGAGGACGAGGCGTGGGACGTCGGAGCGCTCGCCGCGCTCGACATCCCGATCCTGCAGGCTCTGTGCCTGACGTGGAGTCGTGACGACTGGGCGGAATCGGACGACGGTGTGTCGCCGCTCGATTCGGCCACGCAGATCGCCGTCCCCGAATTCGACGGACGCATCATCACGGTTCCGTTCTCGTTCAAGGAACTCGATGCCGACGGTCTGCCCCGCTACGTCACCGACCCGGAACGGTGTCGGCGCGTCGCCGGTATCGCTGTGGCTCACGCGCGATTACGACATGTGCCTCCGGAGCAGCGCCGGATCGCGGTCATGTTGTCCGCCTACCCGACCAAACATTCCCGTGTCGGCAACGCCGTCGGTCTCGACACGCCGGTGTCGGCGATCCGGATGCTGCGCGCGCTGCGCGATGCCGGATACGACCTCGGCGACGGTTTCCCCGGTATGGACGTCGAGGACGACGCCGAGGCGGGAAACGCCTTGATCCATGCCCTGATCGATGCCGGCGGGCAGGACGAGGAGTGGCTCACCGCCGAACAACTCGCCGGAAATCCGGTGCGGGTGAGCACCTCCGACTATCTTCGGTGGACCGACGGTCTACCGGCCGAGCTCACCGACGCCATGATCGAAGCGTGGGGACCGGCACCGGGACGGTTGTTCGTCGACGGTGACGCCATCGTGCTGGCGACCCTGCAAGCCGGCAACGTGGTGCTGATGATCCAGCCGCCCCGCGGATTCGGCGAGAATCCGGTGGCGATCTACCACGATCCCGACATGGCACCCTCGCACCACTACCTCGCCGCCTACAAGTGGGTCGAGCACGGCTTCGGTGCCGACGCCGTGGTGCATCTCGGCAAACACGGGTCGATGGAGTGGCTGCCGGGCAAGAACGCGGGTCTGTCCGCCGCCTGCGCGACCGACGCCGCGATCGGTAACCTGCCGCTGATCTACCCGTTCCTCGTCAACGATCCGGGCGAAGGGGCGCAGGCCAAACGCCGAGCGCACGCGACGATCGTCGACCACCTCATCCCGCCCATGGCGCGCGCCGAATCCTACGGCGACATCGCTCGTCTCGAACAGCTGCTCGACGAGTACTCGAACATCGCCGCGATGGATCCGGCGAAACTGCCCGCGATCCGGGCGCAGATCTGGACGCTCATCCAGGCGGCGAAGCTGGACCACGATCTCGGACTCGACGACCGCCCGCACGACGCCGAATTCGACGACTTCCTGTTGCACGTCGACGGATGGTTGTGCGAGGTCAAGGACGCGCAGATCCGCGACGGCCTGCACGTCCTCGGCGACGCGCCGACCGGCGAGGCGCGAGTGAATCTCGTGTTGTCGATACTGCGGGCCGCGCAGGTGTGGGGCGGCAGGAGCAACGCCGTCCCGGGTCTGCGCACCGCACTCGGGCTGAAGTCCGATGCTCCGTCGAAGGAGGTCGATGCCGTCGAGAGCGTCGCGCGGTCGCTCGTGGAGGCCATGGAGGACGACGGTTGGCACGCCGGGTCATCTGCACGCATCGTCGAAACCGTGCTCGGCCATCCTGATTCCGAGGTCGCGAGGGTGCTCACCTTCGCTGCCGACGAAGTGGTTCCCCGCCTCGCGGGCACAAGGGTCGAACTCGACGCGGTGCTGCACGCACTCGATGGTGGATACGTCCCGGCCGGTCCGTCCGGCTCACCCTTGCGCGGCCTGGTCAACGTGCTGCCGACCGGGCGCAACTTCTACACCGTCGACCCGAAAGCCGTCCCGAGCCGGCTCGCCTACGACACCGGTGTCGCGTTGGCGGACAATCTGATCGGGCGGTATCTCGCCGACACGGGGGAGTACCCGCAGTCGGTCGGCCTGTCGGTGTGGGGGACCTCGGCGATGCGCACCGCCGGCGACGACATCGCCGAAGTGCTCGCACTCATCGGTGTGCGGCCGGAATGGGACGCCGAGTCGCGTCGGGTGCGCGAACTGACCGTGATCCCGCTCGAGGAACTCGGCCGGCCCCGCATCGACGTCACGGTCCGGATCTCCGGCTTCTTCCGGGACGCGTTCCCACACGTCATCGGGATGCTCGACGACGCGATCCGCATGGTCGCCGCCCTCGACGAACCCGACGAGCAGAACTACGTGCGAGCCCACGCTCGGCGGGACGAAGCCGAACACGGCGACGCCGACCGTGCGGTACGGCGCATCTTCGGATCGAAGCCCGGCTCGTACGGTGCCGGCATCCTGCAACTCATCGACTCAGGCAACTGGCGTACCGACGCCGATCTCGCCGAGGTCTACACGGCCTGGGGCGGATTCGCCTACGGGCGTGGGCTGCACGGTGTTCCGGCCGCCGACGACATGCGTGCGAACTATCGACGGATCGCGGTGGCGGCGAAGAACACCGACACCCGCGAACACGACATCGCCGACTCCGACGACTACTTCCAGTACCACGGCGGCATGGTCGCAACGGTGCGGGCGCTGACGGGCACCGACCCGAAGGCATACATCGGCGATTCCACCACCCCCGATGCGGTGCGCACCCGCTCACTGGCGGAGGAGACCGCACGGGTCTTCCGCGCTCGGGTCGTCAACCCGCGGTGGATCGGTGCGATGCGCCGGCACGGCTACAAGGGCGCATTCGAACTCGCCGC
The DNA here is from genome assembly GCF_900187265.1 of Rhodococcus rhodochrous. Taxonomy (NCBI): domain Bacteria; kingdom Bacillati; phylum Actinomycetota; class Actinomycetes; order Mycobacteriales; family Nocardiaceae; genus Rhodococcus; species Rhodococcus rhodochrous. The sequence continues at coordinate 4,235,680 of NZ_LT906450.1, read as the reverse complement.
GACCGTCGACTACCTGTTCGGCTACGACGCCACTGCCGGTGTGGTCGAGGACTGGATGTACGAGTCGCTCGCACAGAACTATGCGCTCGACCCGGAGAACCAGCAGTTCCTCCGCGAAGCGAATCCGTGGGCGCTGCGCGGGATCGTCGAACGGCTCACCGAGGCGGCCGATCGCGGGCTGTGGTCCGAACCGGATCCCGAGACGATGAACAGACTGCAGCAGGCCTATCTCGACGTCGAGGGCGATCTCGAGGACCGGGGGTGAGGGTTCGGCTCATCGGGATCGGCCCCGGGGGACCGGACGATCTCACGGTGGCGGCGGTGCGCGCCCTCGAGAGCGTCGACGTCTTCCTTGTGCCCGACAAGAAGCGGGGCGTGGACGATCTCGTGGCGGTCCGCGAAGAGATCCTGCGCCGTCACACTTCCGGTTCCTATCGGATGGTCGTGGTGCCCGACCCGCCCCGCGACCGGAACCCGGAGCGCTACGGAGACGAGGTGCGCGACTGGCACGCCGCCCGCGCCGAGGCATACGAGACCGTTCTGCTCGAACAGGTTCGGGAGGACGAGACGGTCGGCTTCCTGGTCTGGGGGGATCCGAGCTTGTACGACAGCACGATCCGCGTCGTCGAACGCATCCTCGAACGCGGGAGGGTGTGGTTCGACTACGACGTCGTTCCCGGTATCAGCAGCGTGCAACTGCTCGCGGCCCGACATCGTCTCGTGCTCAACACCATCGGCGGGCCGATCACCGTGACGACCGGTCGTCGGTTGCTTCGGGACGTCGCAGCGGGTGCGTCGAACATCGTGGTGATGCTCGACGGCGGCCTTGCCTGCGCCGACCTCGACGGGACGTGGAGCATGTGGTGGGGTGCGAATCTGGGAACCGACGACGAAGAACTCGTCGCGGGCAAGCTTGCCGAGGTGCTTCCCGCGATCCGTGAGGCCCGTGCGCGGGCCAAGCAGGCCCGCGGCTGGGTGATGGACACCTATTTACTGCGGCGAGGGTGAGTTCCGTTCGTCCGGAACCGTTCCCCGCGCATACCAGGCGCGGGCGTCGAGCGAGAACGGTCCGGACGGAAGAGCAGCACGGCAGGCATCACGCACTGCGACGCGGTGCCTTTCGGACATCGAGACCAGGTGCCGACCGGCCGGTCCCACACCGAACGTGAAGGGTTCCCAGAAGTCGGAGAAATCGGCGTAATCGGCGCGCGCGGACAGGGCGCCGCCGACCACCTCGTGCAGACCCGCCCGCCGAAACCGGTCGGCGATGTCGCCTTCGCTGGTACCGGGCAGTGTCCTCTCACCCGGAGTGCCGGGCTCGACCGTTCCCACTGCGGTCCAGAAGACGCGGAGCATCGTCATCCCGCCGGCCGTGGTGTCCCACATGCACGCGGCGACGGTGCCGCCCGGACGGGTCACCCGCACCATCTCCCGCACACCCAGTTCGGGATCGTTCATGAATCCGAGAACCAACGATGCCAGGGTGACGTCGAACGTTCCGTCCGGCCACGGCAGGTTCTCGGCCACCCCGACGCGGACGTCGATCTCCGGTGCGATCTGCCGGCACGCCGCCGCGAACTGGGGAGCGGGATCGATCGCTGCGACGTTCGCTGCACCGACCCGGGCGACCAGTTCACGGGTGAGCCCACCCGGTCCGCATCCCACGTCGCAGACCCGATGCCCGCCCCTCACCCCACCCGCGTCCGCCAGGGCGGGCGCGAGCGTCGCTGCGTAGCGGCCCATGAAGCGGTTGTACTGTTCGGCCGGTCCGGCGAACTGCATGTACTCAACCTATCGGCCCGATCGGTGGCCTCGTGGCCGTTCACATCGTCCGGATCGGGTCACTTCTCGTCGTCGTCCGAACGCTCGACCACCTCGGGGGCGTTCTCCCGGGTCGCCATACCGCCGTTGCGACCGTGATCGACCGGACCCGGCGGGTCCTTGCGCACCTCGTCGTCCTTCTTCTTCGACGTCGTCACTTCTACCTCCGTACGCTGGGCCGACTCGTGTCCGGGCGGATACCCGCAGACGTGCACGCGCACACTTCGGGTGGCGTCGGGTCGCCGGACCGGATTGACTGGACCCAACGACACGAGGAGGCAGCATGCAGATCCGTGACAGGGTTTTCGTCGTCACCGGTGGAGGCAACGGGATCGGACGCGACGTCGTCCTCGAACTCCTCGTGCGTGGGGCGCGGGTCGCGGCGGTCGACCTCCGCGCCGAGGCTCTCGACGGCACCCGTGCCCTGGCGGTCGCGTACGACGACCGTCTGACCACCCACACGGTCGACGTTTCCGATCGCGCCGCCGTCGAAGCCCTGGTGGGCGAGGTGACCGCAGCACACGGGCGGGTCGACGGGGTCGCCAACGTCGCCGGCATCATCCAGAAGTTCGTCCCGTTCGCAGACCTGCCGTACGACGAGATGAACAAGGTGCTCGACGTCAACTACTGGGGCGTCGTCCATATGTGCAAGGCGTTCCTCCCCGAGCTGCTGAGCCGTCCCGAGGCGAGCCTGCTCAACGTGTCGAGCATGGGTGCCTTCGTGCCGGTGCCGGGCCAGTCGGTCTACGGCGCGAGCAAGGCGGCGGTCAAGCTGCTCACCGAGGGCCTGTACGCCGAACTGCGCACGACGAAGGTCGCGGTGACGCTGGTGTTCCCCGGCGCCGTCCGCACCGGCATCGCCGAGAACTCCGGTGCCGCGATCCCGGGACGCAACACCGATGCCTCCGTCAGGATCACCTCGTCCGCCGAGGCCGCACACAGGATCGCCGACGCGATCGAGAAGGGCACCTTCCGGGTGTGCATCGGCAAGGACGCGATGATGCTCGACCTGCTCGCCCGGCTCGTGCCGCGTCGCAGCATCGAGTTCCTGGCGAAGAAGATGGGCTCGCTCGTCGAGCGCTGACCTACCGTCGACCGGTCCGCAGCGGATGCGGCCGGGGCGGGACGTCCGTGGGCGACCGGCTCAGCACGATCGGCAACCACTGCGACGTCATCACGATCATCACCAGCCATTCGGCGATCAACGCCACGGTCGGATGATGCGGAGCGTTCGTGATCATCCCCGCCTGCGACCAGTACGCCAACAGCCCGAAGAACGACGACAGCCCCGAGCCGAGCATCGCGAGCGACGCCAGCTTCCACCGTCGCAGCCACAACGCCAGCGTCGAGATCACCACCCCGAACACCAGGGCCAGGACCGCGAAGATCCGCAGCGGCACCGCTACGGGCGCGGTGTCGCCGAACCAACTGCCGAAGACCGTCCACGACCACGCCGACGACGTCTGCGGAAGCAACATGCACACCGTCAGGACGACGACGCAGACCGCAAGAACCCGGCCGCGGCGGCCGGCGTCGAACTCCCCGGCGACCTTCTTCTCGATCCGGGCGAAGTCGTTCCGATAGGCCGACAGGTCCGCGCTCGTACCGTCCGCGCTCATGCCTCGACCTCTCCGTTCCGACACATGGGTGGCCATTATGCGCCGGACGCCGATGTGACCTCGCTCATGTCGTCCACCTGTCATTATGCTCCGACACACTCGCCGGGACCGGTGCCGGTGTGGCGCCGCGGAGCACCGGGTACCGCCCCTTACGAACCGATCGAGGGAGGGCGACGATGCCGGACCAGGACCAGTACCGCATGCAGCACCCGGGAGAGCAGCACCCGGTTCCGCCGCTCGAGGAGCAACCGGAGATCACCTATCCCGGCGCGACCGCCGATCTGCTCTCCGCCCCCGACCACGGCGAGGCGACCTACCGGGGGAGCGGACGGCTCGAAGGCCGCCGCGCCCTGATCACCGGTGGTGACTCCGGTATCGGACGGGCGGTCGCGGTCGCCTTCGCGCGGGAGGGTGCCGACGTCGTCCTGGCCTATCTCGACGAGGAGGACGAGGACGGCAAGCGGACCGCCGAACTCGTCGAACAGGCGGGACGCCGCGCGGTGCGGATGCCCGGCGACATCCGGGAGGAGGAATTCTGCCGGCGATTGATCGACACGACGGTGTCCGAACTCGGCGGCATCGACATCCTCGTCAACAACGCCACCTACCAGCACCTCGAACCCGGCGGCATCGGCGACATCTCCACCGAGCAGTTCGACCGCGTGATGAAGACGAACCTCTACGCCCTGTTCTGGCTCTCGAAGTTCGCGGTCGCGGAGATGGCCCCGGGCTCGACGATCGTCAACACCACATCGATTCAGGCGGTCAGCCCCTCGCCCGGTCTGCTCGACTACGCGGCCACGAAGGCCGGCATCGTCGACTTCACGAAGGGCCTCGCCTCCGACGTGGCGAGCAAGGGTATCCGCGTCAATGCGGTTGCCCCCGGTCCGATCTGGACGCCGCTCATTCCCGCGACGATGCCGAAGGATGCGTACGAGCAGTTCGGTAAGGACACCCCGCTCGGTCGCCCCGGCCAGCCCGCGGAACTTGCACCGGCCTACGTCTTCCTCGCCTCCCAGGAGTCGAGTTACATCACCGGGGAGACCATCGCCGTCACCGGCGGGGTCCCGTTCACCTGAGGATCAGAGCGCGAAATGGTCATCGGAGCGCGTAACAACGCGTACCGATGACCATTTCGCGCTCCGGAGTTCACGAGGACTGCATGTCGAGCAGCTCCGACACCGTCACGAAACGGTAGCCCTCGGCGCGCATGCGACGACGAGGGTTCTTCGGCCGGATGCCATTCGGACATGGTGCCTCATCCGGTGTCGATGGGTGGCGGACGCCCGGTTGCGCGGTTCCGGGACCGACGCCGGGTCTTGTACTGTTCGTAGCGACGTAGGGAACAACGGTGCGAATCCGTGGCTGTCCCGCAACTGTCACCGAGGAGTGATCCCCCAACAGCATGGTCACGGCCCATACGGGTTGGAAGGCCGGGGGCGAGCGTCGATCCGGGAGCCAGGACACCTGCGTCGCCGAAGCAGGACCCACGAGGATGGACATGAACAATTCGATATTCACCGCCCGTACGAGGCGGTATTCGGTGGTGCGCGTCGGCGTCGCATTGATGGCGGCGGCGCTGACCGTGTCGGGATGCTCGTCGAACGACGAACAATCGACTCCGCCCGAGCCGGACACAGCCGCGACGGCGTACCCGCTCACCATCGAGAACTGCGGCAGGACGCTCACCGTCGACGCGCCACCACAGCGGGCGGTGTCCCTGAATCAGGGATCCACCGAGATCCTGCTGTCGCTCGGTCTCGCCGACCGCATGGTCGGCACCGCGACCTGGACCGATCCCGTTCGGGAGAACCTCGCCGACGAGAACGCGAAGGTTCCGCGTCTGGCTGACAACAAGCCGTCCTTCGAGGTCGTGCTCGATACGGAACCGGATTTCGTCTCGGCGTCCTTCGGCGGAACGCTCGGACCCGGTGGGGTTGCCGAACCGTCGCAGTTCGAGCAACTCGGGGTGCCCGCCTACCTGTCGCCCACCGATTGCGACGGCAAGGACGACAACAGCGTCAACGCCGACGGCAACCGCACCGAACCGCTGACCATGGACGCGGTGTACAAGGAGATCCGCGACCTCGCCGCGATCTTCGACGTGCGTGAGCGCGGTGAGCAGTTCGTCGCCGAACTCGAACAGCGGTACGAGGACGCGTCGGGACAGGTGAACGCGAACGGAGTGTCGCTCGCGTACTGGTTCGCCGATATCGAGACCCCGTATGTGGCGGGTTGCTGCGGATCGTCGGGCATCATCACCGATTCCGTCGGAGCGAAGAACGTCTTCGACGACACCACGAACGAGTGGCCTCAGGTGAGCTGGGAGTCGATCCTCGATCGTGACCCGACCGCGCTCGTTCTGGCCGACCTGAGCCGCCGCAGCATCACCGGGGACGCTCTGGACAGCAAGATCGAGTTCCTGGAATCGAATCCGGTCACCCAGCGCCTGAGTGCGGTGCAGAACCGGCGGTACATCGTGGTCAACGGCGCCGATATGAACCCGTCCATCCGCACGATCGACGGAATCGAGAAGGTCGCCGACGCCCTGCGCGAGTGGAATCTCGACAACTGATGGTGACGTCCACTGCCCGGCGACCCGCGGAGGTTCGCCGGGTTCCGGTGGCCGGTGTCGTGGTGGTCGCGGGACTGATCGTTCTCGCACTGTCGATCGCGGTGACCGTCACGATCGGCCCGGCCGAGCTGTCCGTCGTCGACGTCTACGCGGTGATCTTCGAACGCTTGGGACTGGGTGACAGCTCGGTCAGTGCGATTCGGGAAGGGATCGTGTGGGAACTGCGTCTGCCCCGCACGCTGCTCGCCGCCGTGTGCGGCGCCGGACTCGCGGTGTGCGGGGCGATCATGCAGTCGCTGCTGCGCAATCCGCTTGCCGATCCGTTCGTTCTCGGCATCTCGTCGGGTGCGTCGACCGGAGCCGTGATGATCGCCGTACTCGGCATCGGTGGTGGCGCTGTGTCGCTGTCGAGTGGAGCCTTTCTCGGTGCTCTCGCCTCGTTTGCTCTCGTGCTGCTGTTGGCTACCGGCGCAGGGGGCGGAACCTCCCGCGTGGTTCTGGCCGGAGTTGCAGGGACACAACTGTTCTCGGCTCTGACATCGTTCATCGTCATCTCGTCCGCCGACGCGGAACGCACTCGGGGAGTGTTGTTCTGGCTGCTCGGTTCGTTGTCCGGTGCCACCTGGACAGATGTGGCGCTCTGCGGATCGGTCTGCGCCGCCGGGATCGTGGTGTGCCTGGTGAAGGCATCGTCACTGGACGCCTTCACCTTCGGTTCGTCGACCGCGGCGACCCTCGGGATCTCGGTCGGGCGCACACGGCTGCTGTTCCTGATGGTGACGGCCCTGATCACCGCTGTCCTGGTCAGTGCGGCCGGCGCGATCGGGTTCGTGGGACTGGTGCTTCCGCACGCGGCCCGCTTCCTGGTCGGCCCCCGCCACAGCCGCCTGGTCCCGGTCACCGCCGTCGTCGGAGCAGTCTTCATGGTGTGGGTCGACGCGGTCGCCCGCACCGTGTTCGCACCGCAAGAGGTCCCCGTCGGCGTGGTGACGGCCCTGATCGGAGTGCCCGCTTTTGCCCTGATTCTCTTCCGTACGAGGAGTACCCCGTGACACTGTCCGCGAAGTCGCTGCGGTGGAGCCGCGGCGGAAACCTCGTCGTCGACGAAGTGACGATCGATCCCGTGCCCGGGGAAACGATCGGGCTGCTCGGACCGAACGGCTCGGGGAAATCGTCGTTGCTCCGTCTGCTGGCCGGCGTCGATCGGCCGGACTCGGGTGTGGTGACGCTCGACGGCACCGATCTGCGCAACCTCGGCCGCCGGACACTTGCCCGTCGCGTCGCTATGGTCGGACAGCACGCACACACCGAGGTCGACATCCGAGTGCGAGACGTGGTGCGTCTCGGACGAATTCCTCATGCAGATACTTTTGGACGCGACGACGGGGGAGACCTCGCCATCGCGAACGCACTCGAAGCGACCGGTATGACGCAGCACGCCGATCGTCTGTGGCGGTCGATGTCGGGCGGCGAACGTCAGCGCGCGCAGATCGCGCGGGCGCTGGCACAGGAACCCGAGGAGCTACTGCTCGACGAGCCGACCAACCACCTCGACATCGCGCATCAGCTCGACATCCTCGAACGGGTCGTAGCGCTACCGGTGACGAGTTATGTTGCCCTGCACGATCTCAACCTCGCCGCCATGTTCTGTGATCGAGTGGTCGTGCTCGAGAAGGGGCGGGTCGTCGCGTGCGGAACGCCGGCCGAGGCGCTGACCGCCGACATGATCGAGCAGGTGTACGGCGTGCGTGCCACGGTGGACGACGACGGGGGTGCGCCGGTAATCCGTTACCGGCGGTTGCGCGCACCGGTGCCGTCCCGGATGCAGTAGATCCGCGCTACGACCCCGGCCGGTCCCGTGGCCCCGTTCATTCCTGCGCCATGGACTCCTGGAAACGTCGTGTCCGTTCGTCGTAGGAAAGCCGAGAGCACCAGGAACAGTAACGGCCGTCGGGGGCGGCATACCAATGGCAACAGGTTCTGCGGTCGTACTGGAGACGAGGACCGGCAGGGCCGGTGAGAATCCGTAGGTCACCGCAACGCTGTAGTTCGGGCCGGGCCGAGAGCAAACTTTCTGCGAGAACGCTGATTTCCTGCATGTTCGGATTCGGGTCGGGTCGTCGCGCAAGTGTTCGGAAGGCACCGGCGAATCCCGCCGCGATATTGCCCAGGAGGTTGCCCATCCCGGGGCCTGTCTCGGCGCGCACACTCTGCGCGAGAGGCGCCAGGTGTCCGTCGACACTCGCCTCGAGAAGATCTTCGGGGGTGGCATCGGCCAGTGCGCTCGGTGTGCCCAGCACCACCAGATCCGGCGTGCCGGAAACAAAGCGCACGCGGACGTTCGGGGCACGCAGGTCCAGCGCGACGCCGTGCAGTACCCACGCCGCTGCCGCGACGGCGCAGACACGATGGCAGTAGCGTTGGAAGACCAGGGAACCGACGTGCCGTGCGACAGGCATCCGGCGAAACCGAGCGTGCAACTCGATCATTCTTCGTGCTTCCCCGGACGCCGGGTCGCAGAGTTGTGCGCCGGCGAACCAGTCGACCTCGGCGTCGTCTGCGGTGCCCTTCCTCGGCGTGGTGCCGACATGAAAAGGGGGACCGAGCGCATCGATCGTGTCCAGGATCGTGTCGAGATCTGTCATAGGTCTGAGTTCTTCCTTCACGGCCGGTACACCACGTACCTGCTTTTCGATGAGGAGGCCCGAGGGCGCGGGATGGTACGACCGACGCGACGACAGTTGGTGATGCCATCGCCGACGGTGAGATGGGTCGAATCATGCAGACACCGCTGAGATGCCGGGAGCCAAGAGATTCCGGAGTCCACGAGCTTACCTGGGGTACTGAAATCCCAGTCTTCGGGTCCGGCCTATAACACCTGCTCCTTTTTGTGTAAGGTTCTCCTCGAGTCAGTCGTAGTTCCAATACGCAACATGTATCGGAACTACAGGGAATCCGGTGAGAATCCGGAACTGTCGCGCAGCGGTAAAGGGTACCGACAGGGCACATGCCACTGGACCGTAGATGGTCTGGGAAGGCGCCCAGTGGGCACGATCCTGAGTCCGAATACCAGCTGGCTCACCGAATGACAACGCGGGCCTCGCGATTGGGCCCCAGTTACGAAAGAGCGATCGATGCGCGCCTACGCCAGAGGTCCCCTCATACCTGTTCGTGTATTTGCTTCCCCCGAAGTAAGCCACCGACCCCGCAATGGGGCACTGCACTACACCTGTCGGTGAGTCGAGTTGCTCGAGGTCGCGAAACCTCCTCGACGCACTCGGGTTCCGGCGATTCCACTACTGGCCGCGCTTGTCGTCGCGGTCGTCGTCAGTGGATTCGTTTCCTTGACTCTCGGATCGGAACCCGTGCCCTTGTCGGCTACCTGGGACGTGGTGCGGGCCCGCCTCGGTGGCGGGGCCGGCCCTGATCCCGTCTACGACACGATCATCTGGGAACTCCGAGCACCTCGCATCCTGATGGCGCTGATCGTCGGCGCAGGCCTGGCGATGGCCGGCGCCGCAATGCAAACACTCGTGAAGAATCCCCTGGCCGACCCGTACCTTCTGGGAATCTCGGCCGGAGCGGGTGTCGGAGCCACCCTGGTCATCATGTTCGGTGTGCTGACCACACTCGGCATCTGGGCGTTGTCGCTGGGCGCATTGATCGGTGCGATGGTTGCCGGAGCCGCGGTCTTCGGTGTTTCCATGGCCCAAGGAGGACTGACACCTCTTCGGTTGATTCTCACCGGTGTCGTCATGGCGTCAGCGTTCTCGTCGATATCGAGCTTTCTCGTCTTCCTCAGCGACGACCGCGATGCCGTTCGCTCGGTCCTGCACTGGACACTCGGAAGCGTCGCAGGCTCGATGTGGGAGCAGATCCTTCCGGCACTTGTCGTCGTGCTCGTATCCGCGGGCATATTGTTCGCGATCCATTCGTGGCTCGACGCGCTGGCGAGCGGACCGGACGTCGCCAGAGCCCTCGGTGTTCCCGTCCGGGGGCTTCGGTTCGGGTTGTTCGCGCTGTCGTCGATTCTGGTCGGCGTGCTGGTCTCGGTATCCGGCGGGATCGGGTTCGTGGGCCTGATCATGCCGCATCTGGCCAGGATCATGGTGGGGGCACGCCACCGCATCGTCCTGCCGGTCGCTGCACTCGGTGGAGCCCTGTTCCTCTTGTGGATCGATATTGCCGCCCGCGTTCTGCTCAGTCCCGAGGAACTTCCCCTCGGCGTGATGACGGGCCTGGTCGGGGCGCCCGTCTTCCTCTTCCTGCTCGGACGGCGCCACTACAGTTTCTCGGACGGTGATTGATGCACATGCAGGTGCGCAACGTTCGTTGCACGGTCGCGGGTGCGGACATTCTGTCCGGCATCGACCTCGATTTCGCGTACGGCTCCATGATTGCGCTGGTGGGAGTCAACGGAAGCGGAAAGTCGACGCTGCTACGCACTCTCGCGGGTCTACGCGCGCCCGCAGAGGGAACCGTCACCATCGACGGTCGGGATCTCTATTCTCTCCCGCCTCGGGTACGGGCCAGGGCGATCGCCTACGTCGGGCAGGAAGAAACACCCCCGCAGGACCTGTTGCTCGGCGAAATGGTTGCCATGGGCCGGATTCCTCATCGTCCACCCTGGTCGATGGGCGAGGATTCGGACCGGGAGGTCACTCTCCGCGCCCTGTCCACCGTCGAATTGACACATGCAGTCGACCGGCGGTGCGACCAACTTTCGGGTGGTGAGCGCCGCCGGGCGATGCTCGCCCGCGGGCTCGCCCAGGAGTCGACCTTGCTGATACTGGACGAACCCACGAACCATCTCGATATCCGCCACCAGATCCACCTTCTGGAAACGCTGCGGGGGCTCGGGTGCACAGTCGTCGCGGCAATGCACGACCTCACCCTTGCCGCATCGTATTTCGACCGGGTGGCCGTCCTGCACGACGGCACTCTTGCGACCTACGCCGATGCGTCCGACGCTCTGTCGCCGGCCACCGTCGCACACGTTTTCTCAGTTCCTGCAACCCAGCTCACAGATCCCACAACCGGACGGCAGCACCTGGTGCTCGGTTCCGATTCCGCAGGGACCCGACCACACACGGAGAACCATGTCTGAACGCCTACAGTTCGATTCGAGCATTCTGTCCCGCCTGAAGTCCCCGGCCCCTCTGGCTGCCGGACTTGTTGCAGCCGTCGTGGCCCTCACCGGCTGCAGCAGTTCCGATCAGAGCAACGATGCCGCACTCGACGGTGAAGTCACTGTCGAGAACTGCGGAACGGAACTCACTTTCCCGTCCCCGGCTACGGCGATCTACGCCAACGACAGCCAGATTCTTCTGAACTTGCTGGCGCTCGACGCCGACGACCACATCACGGCCGTCAGCGGCATTCGTGCTTCGCGACTCGACCAGCTTCGCGGCATGTACGGCACCGAGCGCATCGACGAGTTGCCGTTCGAGTCCGAGGAATCGTTCAACCTCGAGAGTATTCAAGCCCAGAAGCCCGACGTGGTGATGGCCGGTTACGGCTGGGGATTCAGTGTGGAGAAGAACATCACTCCGGAACGCCTGAACGACGACTTCGGTATCCCTGCCTACACCGTCACCCCCACGTGCCTCCCCGGCTCTGTCGACACCATGTCACCGTGGGACGAGGCGTTCGCCGACCTGTCGAACATCGGCGCCATCGTCGGTCACGACGATATCGCCGCGGCGAAGATCGAGGAGTTGAGGGAGCGGCGAGGGGAGATGGAATCGGCACCGCGTGCAGAGGACGCCCCCACCGTCATGTACATCACCTCGGTATCGAACGAAGGAGTCTCGAGCGCCGGAAAGCCCCACCTCTTCACATCCATCATCGAGGTGACAGGCGCCCGCAACGCGCTCGACGACGTGGACGAGAAGAGCCCGAAGATGTCCTGGGAATCGGTGACCGCCGCGAACCCCGACTTCATCGTTCTCACCGATACCGGAGACGGTGCCGGTGCATTCGAAGCGAAGCTGACCCTTCTCTCCGAGAATCCCGCAACCCGCTCACTGGATGCCATCACCCAGGGACGCGTCCTCAACCTTCCGACCGACATGGGACGCAGTGGCGCCTTGATGATGGATACTGCAGAACACGTGCGGAAGGCTTTGGAACAGGAACAACTGCTGCCTCAGAGCGAGATCGAGCCGCGGATGGACTTGAGCGGACTCGAGTAGCCGACGAAAGGCGCTGGTGACGATGGTTGTTCCGAACCCGACAGCGGAGGCTGTGCTCACCCGGCTGTTGAACACGCTCCCGGTGAGTGAGCACGCCCCACTGATCCTCGATGGCGGTTCCCAGGAGATTCCCGCCTCCGCGATTCTCGACCCCGAATGGGTAGAGCACGAGATGCACCTGCGTTCCGAGCGGTGGCAGGTCGACGACCCGTTGATTCTGGGGACGGTCCTGTGGCGCGCGATCAGTAGTTCGCTGGTCCTGCCGACGGTTGCGAGCCTGTTCGTCACGGGGACAGCGCTGAGTCCACGGCTTCAGGACGTGGTCCTGCACCGCCGCGCGTTGACCGGACGTGACGTCGACTTTGTTGCATCCGGCGCGATCTCGACCCTGGATGGCACGTTCTCACCGAACCGGAAGATGTACGGCCGGTTGGTCGGAGCACGGTCCACCCGGGTGCTGACGACACCGGTCGAGTCTGCGCTCGCCGAGGCATTGGGTTCGGGCATCGAGTACTTGGCCTCGCTCTGTGGCAAGGGGGAGCGACGGCTGTGGGCTGTGGCCGTCGATTCCATCGCGACCCGGTACCTGTGGGCCGGAACCGCGACCGGGCGCGTAGACGAGGCACTGGAATCTGCCCGCGCGACGGTACGGGAAATCTCCGGGCAGCTCGGCGGGACACGGCTTCCTGCTCCACGATTTCAAGAGGTGGCGACCGAATCCGAAGGGGCACCACACACCTTTGTACACAGAGTGTCGTGTTGCCTGCTGTACAACGGTCCGCACGGCGTGAAGTGCTCGACCTGTCCTCGCCAGCATCCCGATGTTCGACTCGCACGCCTGTCGGAACGCGCCCGTCGGCTGGGGCGGTAGTGGATTCCACCCCGACGTGTCAGCGAGCGATCTGCCTACCTTGCGGGGACGGGCGTGCGAGCCGTTTGCGTTCGTGCTCGGTTGTTCCACCCCACACGCCGTGATGCTCGCCGGTCGTCAGAGCTTGCTGTAGGCAGGTCCACCGCACGGGACAAGCACTGCAGATGAGTTTGGCGGTACGCTCTCGTCCGGCGCGTTGCGCCGGGGTCTCGTCGTCCGGAGCGAAGAACGGTGCCGGGCCGAAGAAACGGCATGCAGCGTTGTCCCACCAGTGTTCCGTCACTCGATCCTCCGAGTGTGCGAGGTCGTCGAGCTGACGACGCAGGGACGTGCCCGACGTTCGGTTCATCTCTGGGAACGCTCGGGAGTGTAGGGGACAGGGGGAGCCAGGTTCTCGTCGGTGTCCAGGGAGCGGCCCACTTGCGGAAATGCTCGCTGAGCGCAGTCGATACGGTCGCAGACCTTGCAACCCGGTCCGATCGGGACGGTAGTTGCCGGGTCGTCGAGGTTCAATCCTCGGGCGTAGACGAGCCTGTGGGCGTGGGCAAGGTCGCAGCCGAGCCCGATGGCGAAGCTCCGGGGCTGGGCCAGGAAACCGCCGGTGGAGTGTTCGTCGGTGGTCCGTGCGATCCACAGATACTTCCGGCCGTCGGGCATCTGGGCAACCTGGGTGTGAATCCGACCGGGTGTGGCGAAGGTGTCGTGGACGATCCACAGTGGGCAGCTTCCACCGACCCGAGAGAAGTGAAATGCCGTGGCCGACTGCCGTTTCGAGATGTTTCCCGCCTTGTCGGTGCGTACGAAGAAGAAAGGAACTCCGCGTTGTCCGGGGCGTTGGAGGGTGGAGAGGCGATGGCAGACGGTTTCGAACCCGACCTCGAATGCGTTGCCGAGCAGGTCGATATCGTAATGCAAGTCCTCGGCACTGCGTAGGAACTGGGTGTAGGGCAGTATGAGGGCACCGGCGAAATAGTTGGCCAGGCCGATACGCGTGAGTGCCTGCGACTCGGTCGGTAGCTCGGGCGCCGTTGCGACGAGGGCGTCGAGGGTGCTGTTCTGGGTGAGGAACGCAAGTTGGGTGGCCAACTGGAACGCGCGCTGCCCATGAGTGAGGCGGCGTGCGAGAAGGAGAACTCTCGTCGACGGGTCGTAGCTGCGTTTGGGTCCGGGTTCGCCGGGCGGGTCGGTACGGATCCTGACTGTGACGGAGTGCTCGTCCCGTAGCAGGCGCGCGAGCTGAAGATCGAGGCCGCCCAGTGACAACCCGCGGGATATGAACATCTGCTCGGCGGCATCGTCGAGCTCGGCGATGTGGTTACGACGGTCGTAGAAGAAGTCCCGCACGTCCTCGTAGGGCATCGCCACGCGATGGTCCAGGGCGGAACCGTCGCCCGTCGGCGACAGACGCTCCACCTGTTCCGTGACCCCCCTCAGGCGCCGGTGCATCGTGACCAGCATCTGCGCCGCGGCGGGATGGCGGGTGACCAGATCATCGACCTCCGCTGCCGTGCTGTCGACGGTGGTCGCGTGGTCGGCGAACACATCCTGCAGGTCCGCGATCAACCGGGCGTCGCTGTCGACCGCGAAAAATCCCATGTCCAGGTCGAACGTCGAGTTCAAACGCAACAGGACCGGCACAGTGAGCGGGCGTTGGTCGTTCTCCAGTTGGTTCACATAGCTGGTGGACAACTGCAGCAGCCGAGCGAGGGCAGTCTGGGTCAAACCTCGCTCTTCGCGTAGCCGCCGCAACTTGGCGCCCGCATACAGCTTCTGCATGCGAAAAACGTAACAGGGAGCGTTTCCGCAATTTACACAAAATCGATCTTCACGGTTCGCACAAATACTCCTGTGCAACCCATTTCCCTTCCACCCCGCCCTGCATAGCGTGCAAATCGATAGTTGAGATCCTCTGGAAGGTCGTGAAGTGAAAACCCATCTCGTCCGCACCCGCCGTTCCGCTGAAGAGTTCCCCAAGCACGAGCACCTCGCATGGAAGATCACCGAGGTCGCGACCGATCCGGTCGAGGTCCCTGCCGACACAGCCGAGATGATCGTCAACCGGATCATCGACAACGCGGCGGTCGCGGCGGCATCGGTGACGCGTCGTCCGGTGGCCAATGCCCGTGCCCAGGCGCTGGCCCACCCGTACCGCCCCGGTTCCACGGTCTTCGGTGTCGGTGGCACGTTCTCTCCCGAGTGGGCAGCGTGGGCCAACGGCGTCGCGGTGCGTGAACTCGACTTCCACGACACCTTTCTCGCGGCAGAGTACTCGCATCCGGGCGACAACATCCCGTCGATTCTGGCGGTCGCCCAGCACACCGGCCGCAGCGGCGCGGACCTGATCCGCGGCCTGGCCACCGGCTACGAGATCCAGGTCGATCTGGTGCGGGCGATCTGTCTGCACGAGCACAAGATCGACCATGTCGCGCATCTCGGCCCGTCGGCCGCTGCCGGTATCGGCACGCTGCTCGGACTCGACACCGAAACGGTCTATCAGGCGATCGGACAGGCACTGCACACCACGACCGCGACGCGACAGTCCCGCAAGGGCGAGATCTCGAGCTGGAAGGCGTATGCGCCGGCCTTCGCCGGGAAGATGGCTGTCGAGGCCGTGGACCGGGCACTGCGCGGTGAGGGCGCACCGTCTCCGATCTGGGAAGGGGAGGACGGCGTCATCGCGTGGCTGCTCGGCGGCCCTGAGGCCGAATACCAGGTGCCGCTGCCGGGACCGGGTGAGGCGAAGCGCGCCATCCTCGACACGTACACCAAGGAACATTCGGCCGAGTACCAGAGCCAGGCTCCGATCGACCTGGCGCGGCGCATGCGCGATCGGATCGGCGACCTGGATCAGGTCGCGTCGATCGTGCTGCACACCAGTCACCACACCCACGTCGTGATCGGCACCGGCTCGAACGATCCGCAGAAGTTCGACCCGCAGGCCAGCCGTGAGACGCTCGATCACTCGGTGATGTACATCTTCGCCGTCGCGTTGCAGGACGGCACCTGGCACCACGAGCGTTCTTATGCGCCCGAGCGGGCGCAGCGCCCGGACACCATCGAGCTGTGGCGCAAGATCTCCACCGCAGAGGATCCCGAGTGGACCCGCCGTTACCACTCCACCGATCCGGACGAGAAGGCGTTCGGTGCGCGCGCCGAGGTGACGTTGAAGAGCGGCGAGGTGATCGTCGACGAGTTGGCGATCGCCGATGCGCATCCGTTGGGGGCGCGTCCCTTCGCTCGGGATCAGTACATCGCGAAGTTCCGTACCCTCGCCGAGGGCGTCATCGATCCGGCCGAGCAGGAACGCTTCCTCGACGTCGCGCAGCGCACCCCCGAACTGAAGGCCGGCGAACTGAACGAGCTCACCTTCACCGTGTCCGACGAGGTTCTCGCCCGTGCACCGAAGTCGCCGAAGGGACTGTTCTGAGATGACCGGACTCATCGCAGCTTCCACATCGGTGGCGGACAAGCGCGCGGCGTTCCGGGCGGGACTGCAATCGGGGAAGATCCAGCGGTTCCCCGGTGCGATCAACCCGTTGACGGCCAAACTGATCCAGGAAATCGGATTCGAGGGAGTCTACGTTTCCGGTGGCGCTTTCTCGGCCGGGCTGGGGCTCCCCGACATCGGGTTGACGACTCTCACGGAGGTTGTCTCGCACAGTCGGCAGATCGCCGCGGTCACCGACCTGCCTGTGCTCATCGACGCCGACACCGGATTCGGTGAGCCGATGTCCGCAGCGCGCACCGTGCTCGCAGCCGAAGATGCGGGTCTTGCCGGTCTGCACCTCGAGGATCAGGTCAATCCGAAGCGCTGTGGACATCTCGACGGCAAGGCGATCGTGCCGACCGACGAGATGGTTCGGCGACTCCGTGCCGCCGTGACGGCTCGCCGCGATCCGAATTTCGTGATCTGTGCACGCACGGACGCCGCAGGGATCGACGGCATCGACGCTGCTATCGAGCGTGCGAAGGCCTATGCCGAGGCCGGTGCCGACCTGATCTTCACCGAAGCGCTGCACACCCGCGCCAACTTCGAGAAGTTCCGTACAGCTGTGGATATCCCGCTACTTGCGAACATGACCGAATTCGGCAAGTCGCAACTCATCCCGGCACAGGCCCTCGAGGCGATCGGTTACAACGCAGTGATATATCCCGTCACCACACTGAGATTGGCGATGGGCGCGATCGAGCGGGGTCTACGAGTGATCCATGAGGAGGGCACTCAGGAAACTCTCGTCGACCAGATGCAGACGCGGTCGCGGCTGTACGAGTTGCTCGAGTACGAGCGCTACAACGAGTTCGATTCCGGAGTATTCAACTTCACGCTCGGAGGGAACCAATGACGAACACAGTCCCGACCATCTACAAAGGGCTGGCCGGCGTCGTCGTCGACACCACCGCGATCTCCAAGGTGGTGCCCGAGACGAATTCGCTGACCTACCGTGGTTATGCGGTGCAGGACCTCGCGGCACACTGCAGTTTCGAGCAGGTCGCCTACCTGTTGTGGAACGGCGAGTTGCCGACCCACTCCCAACTCGAGCTGTTCTGTCAACGCGAGCGTGCGAATCGTCGCGCCGATCGATCGCTCTTGGCGCTGGTGGCGAAGATGCCGGAGAACTGCCACCCGATGGACGTGGTGCGCACCGCTATCAGCTATCTCGGCGCCGAGGACCCAGAGGAATGGGACAACTCGTCTCGGGCGAAGCGTGAGAAGGCCCTTCGCATGATGGCTCTGCTGCCTACGATCGTCGCGGCCGACCATCGGCGCCGTCACGGCCTCGATCCGATCGCGCCTCACCACTCGCTCGGGTTCGCCGAGAATTTCCTGAACATGTGCTTCGGAGAGGTGCCGGACGCAGAGATCGTCAAGGCGTTCGAGGTCTCGCTGATCCTGTACGCCGAGCACAGTTTCAACGCATCGACCTTCGCGGCGCGCGTGGTGACGTCGACCCTGTCGGACATCTACAGTGCCGTCACCGCCGCGATCGGCACCTTGAAGGGCCCGCTGCACGGCGGCGCCAACGAAGCCGTCATGCACGACATGCTCGAAATCGGTGAACCCGAACGGGCCGAGGAATGGTTGCGCGGCAGGCTTGCCCGCAAGGAGAAGGTCATGGGCTTCGGGCACCGCGTCTACAAGAACGGTGACTCCCGGGTGCCCACGATGAAGCGGGCCTTCCTCGACGTCGCGGCGAAGACCGGCGGTGAGAAGTGGGTACGGATGTACGAGATCCTCGAACGCACCATGAACGAGGCCACCGGCATCAAGCCCAACCTCGACTGTCCCACCGGCCCGGCCTATTACCTGATGGGCTTCGACATCGAGGTGTTCACACCGATCTTCGTGATGAGCCGCATCACCGGCTGGACCGCACACATTATCGAGCAGGGTGAGTCGAATGCACTGATCCGACCGCTCAGCGAGTATTCGGGTGTCCCGCAACGCCCGGTGGTGGCCTGACGGCGCACAGAGCAGCACCCCGGGGTGGTTTCCGTCACCGTCTCCTGACCCCGGGGTGCCTTCCCCTGGCGGCCCGCACCGTAGACACGGTGCGGGCCGCCGTTTCCGGTTCTCACTCGGGCGGCTGCCATACCGTTGCCCGCTTCATCCCTGCCGCGCGTCCTTTACCCGCGATCACCAGAGCCATCTTGCGGGACGCCTCGTCGATCATTTCGTCTCCCAGCATCGCGGCTCCGCGAGAGCCGCCGGCCTCGGAAGTGCACCATGCGTATGCATCGAGGATGTTCTCGGCGTGATCGTAATCGTCCTGGCTCGGGCTGAAAGTTTCGTTGATCAGGTCCACCTGGGTCGGGTGCAGAACCCATTTACCGTCGAAACCGAGTGCAGCGGCCCGGCCTGCGACCCGACCGAGCCCGTCGAGGTCTTTTATCGCGAGGTAGGGGCCGTCGATCGCCTGTTTTCCGTGGGCCCGTGCTGCCATCAGGATGGACATCAGGATGTGGTGGTACGCGTCACCCACGTCGTAGCCCGGCGGCTGCTCGCCGACGGTGAGAGATTTCATCTGGATCGAGGCCATGAAGTCGGCAGGACCGAAGATGAGGGTCTCGATGCGAGGGCTCGCCTGCGCGATCGCATCGAGTGCGATCAGGCCCGAAGCGGTCTCGATCTGCACTTCGATTCCGATGCGACCGACTTCGAGGCCGTGCGACTTCTCGATCTGAGTGAGCAACATGTCCAAGGCGTGGACTTGAGCAGCATCCTGGACCTTGGGAAGCATGATGCAATCGAGTTGTGCTCCTGCGCCTTCGACGACATCAATGACGTCACGGTAGGTCCACGGGGTCGTCCAGTCGTTGACCCGAACTGTGCGAATCTTCTCGCCGAATCCGCCTTCGCGGAGGGCTTCGATGATGTTCTTGCGGCCGGCGGCCTTTGCTGCGGGGGCGCACGCGTCCTCGAGATCGAGGAATACGGCATCGACGTGCAGTCCGCGGGCCTTGTCGATCATCTTCGGATTCGATCCGGGTACTGCAAGTGTGCTGCGTCGTGGTCGGATCGGACGGGTCGTCATGGCGGGACGCCTTTCATACATTGATGGTGATCTGATGTATCTGTTTAGGATTAACATACCGACACGTCATACAGCTACACGTCCACGAGCTCGATTCCTGATCGGCGACCTGCCGAAGTGAACGAGCTCGATGGAAGGTTCAATCCATCGCGGCGGCGCTGTTACGAGCTGCCTGCGCGATGTACGCGCTGAGCATCTGCGATGCGCCGGCGAAGTGCTCTTCGGTGATCCGCCTGGCCTCGGCGCCGTCGCCTCGTGCGAGAGCGCTGATCAGCGAGTCGTGTTCGTCGAGGCTGCACGGCACCCGTTCGGGAAACAGTTCGAAGTACCGTTGCGGGATCATGCGACCGGCGTCGCCGAGCATTGCCTGCAGTCGAGCGGAACCGCACGACTTGTTGATTTCGCGGTGGAACATCCAGTTCAGAGTTGCGATGTCGTCGCCGGTGGCGGCGGCAACACGAGTCTCCCGGTGCAGTTCTCGCACGCGCAGTAGCTGCCGGTCGGTGATCTTCTCTGCCGCCCACTGTGCGGCGACGCCGGACAGTGCCGCCATGAGCGCGAAGTTCTCGATGATGGTCTCGGGAGAGACGCCGATGACGGAGACGCCGCTGCGCTGAGCGACGCGCACCAGCCCTTCCTGGGCGAGAGCGAGGCATGCTTCGCGTACCGGGGTGCGGCTCGTGCCGAACTCGTCGGCAACGGCGTCGAGGTCGATGCGGTCGCCGGGTGACAGGTCGCCCGAGAGGATTCGATTACGCAGGATTTCGGTGGCGCGTTCGCGGCTCGTCCGTTTCGGCGCGGCGCCACCATCGGTCGGTGCTGTCCTGAGTGTCCAGGGGCCGCGGTCGACGTCTGTCATTGCATCTCTTCTCGCCCGGTCGGTCGTCGGGTTGACAATCTATCACCGGGTAATAAATATATCAGTTCAGATCAGATATGTTTTTCGAGCGAGGGGTACCCATGGAACTTAGAAACGATCGGATGACGCTCGTAGCCTTCATGCAGGCCGGCAATGTGTCGGTGTACTCGGGGTCGTGGCGTTACCCGCATGCTGCGCAGGACTTCTTGAGTCTGGACTACTACCAGCGCATTGCACGTGTCCTCGAGGAAGGCAGGTTCGACCTGATGTTCTTCGACGACCGCCTCGCGATGCCCGGAATCTACGGCAACTCGGTCGACGACGCCGTCCGATACGGCGCCCGTCCGATCAAGCTCGACCTGACTGCGATCCTCGGTGCCGCCGCGGCGGTGACGCAGCATCTCGGGCTCGGCGCAACCTACTCGACCACCTACTACCAACCGTTCCACGTGGCCCGCACATTCGCGTCTCTCGACCATCTCAGTGGCGGCCGCGCGGCGTGGAACATCGTTACCTCCGTCAACGACGCCGAGGCGCGTAACTTCGGTGTGGACCAACACGCCGAGCACGACAAGCGCTACGACCGTGCCGAGGAGTTCGTCGAAGTAGTTGCCAAGCTGTGGGATTCGTGGGAGGACGACGCCATCGTCGCCGACCGTGAGTCGGGAGTCTTCGCCGACCCGGCGAAGGTACACAAACTCGATCACCACGGCGAGTTCTTCGACGTGCAGGGCCCGCTCACCGTGCCCCGCACCCCGCAGGGACGCCCGGTTCTCATTCAGGCAGGCCAATCCGGCCGCGGACGGCAATTCGCAGCGAAGTGGGCCGATCTCATCTTCACCGGTGATCCGAGTCGGGAGGTGGCTGCCGAACACTACGCCGACCAGAAAGCGATCATCGCCGAATACGGTCGAGACGCCGATTCCGTCCGGGTACTGCCGATGGTCTACGTCATTCCGGGCGAAACCGAACAGATTGCGCGCGAGAAGGAAAACATCTTCCTGCACGACCTCGTCCACCCCCAGGCTTCCCTCACTCTGCTGTCGGAGGTCACCAACTACGATTTTTCCGGTCACAGCCTCGACGATGTGGTCACCGACGAACTCATCGACCAGGTCTCTGGCATCCGTGGACTCGTGCAGGGGGTCAAGCGCCACATCAGAGATCAGGAACTGACCTTGCGTGTGCTCGCCAACCACCGCGCCACCCTGCTGCAAGGACCGCGGTTCGTCGGAACCGGACCGCAGATAGCCGAACAAATGGAGCACTGGTTCCAGTCACGTTCGTGCGACGGATTTGTTATTGCAGCAACGCATTTCCCTGGAGCATTCGAAGACTTCGTGCGTCTCGTCGTCCCCGAGCTCCGCGCACGTGAACTCGTACGAACGGACTACGAGGGCAGGACATTACGCGAGAACCTCGGCCTCGCCCGTCCCGAGAACATCATGGCTACACGAACAACCGATCTCGCCGATGCCGGAAAGGTCGTCGAGCATGCCTGATCCGGCAGCAGATTCGCGCGGAACGATGCTCGCCGGAATCCGCGTTCTCGACATGGCGACTCTCGCGGCAGGACCGCTTGCCGCCACCTATCTCGGTGAGTTCGGTGCCGATGTGATCAAGATCGAGCAACCTCAGGGTGGTGATCCGATCCGCGGATGGGGAGTACAGGACGGTGGAATCGGGCTGATGTGGAAAAGCCTCGGCCGCAACAAGAGGTCCGTGACCATCGACCTCCGGACCGATACCGGACAGGATCTCGTACGTCGACTGGCCGTCGAATGCGACGTGGTAGTGGCGAACACGCGTCCGCACACCCTGACCCGGTGGGGTCTGGACTACGAGGCACTGAGTTCACTCAACCCGAAGCTTGTGATGTTGCACGTCACCGGCTTCGGGCTCCACGGACCGAAGGCCTCCCGGCCGGGTTTCGGCACGTTGGGGGAGGCGATGAGCGGCTTCGCCCACAGCACGGGAGAAAGCGACGGGCCACCGACTCTGCCTTCGTTCATGCTCGCCGACGGTGTCGCGTCGTTGAACGCCGCGTATGCCGTCATGATGGCGCTCTACCACCGCGATGTGCACGGTGCCGACGGGCAACTGATCGATATCAATCTGATCGATCCACTCGCACGGTTGCTGGAACAGTCACTGCTCGCCTACGACCGGACCGGTGCGATTGCTCATCGATCCGGTAACCGCTGGGAAATCTCTGCTCCACGCAACACCTATCGCACGAAAGACGGCAGATGGCTCGCGATGTCGGCCAGCGCCCCTTCGATCGCGCTGCGCGTCTTCAAGGCGATCGGCCGCGCGGACCTGATCTCCCATCCGGATTTCTCCGATCCCCAGAGTCGGCTTTCTCGCCTGGACGAAGTCGACGAGATCGTCGCCGAGTGGGTGGGCCGGCATACCCTCGACGAGGCCATGGCGGTGTTCGAGGCGGAGGAGATCGCAGCTGCCCCCGTCTACGATGTCGCACAATTGGTCGAGGACGAGCAGATGAAGGCTCGAGGGGTGTTCGTGCGGGTCGAGGACGACGAACTCAGGGACCTGCTCGTGCAGGCGCCTGTGCCGCGCTTCTCACGAAGTGACGGGATCGTCGACACGCTCGGACCGGCACTCGGCCGACACACCACGGAAGTGCTCACCGAAATCCTCGGGTTGAGCGAAACCGAACTCGCCGAACTCCGCGAACGCAGCATCGTCTGACCACGGAAGGAATCCATCATGACCGAAACCGCTGCACCGCGCAGGATCAGACGGTCCGAACTGGCCACTCCTGCGTCCAACGAGCGGATGTTCGCCAAAGCTGCGGCTTCGCAGGCCGATCTGGTGTTCCTCGATCTCGAGGACGCCGTGGCACCCGCCAACAGAGAGGAAGCGCGCGGCAAGGCGGTGCGCGCCTTCAACGACTACGACTGGGGAACCACCGTTCGAGCGTTGCGGATGAACGGCATCGATACCCGCTGGGCTTACGGGGACGTGATCGAAGTGCTCTCGGGGGCGCGTGAGAACCTCGACGTCATCATCGTCCCGAAGGTTACGTCCGCTCGGGACGTGTGGTGGGTGGACACACTGCTCACACAGGTGGAAGGCACCCTCGGTATCACGAAACCCGTCCGACTCGAAGTGCTCATCGAGGATGTCGCCGGAGTGGCGAATGCCGAGGAGATCGCGACATCCAGCAGTAGGCTCGACGCCCTCATCTTCGGAGCGGGTGATCTCTCGGTCTCCCAGCATGCGCGCGTCGATACGAATTTCGAACCACGCGACGAATACCCGGGCGACTTCTGGCACTACGCCCGAATGAAGGTACTTACGGCTGCTCGCATAGGTGGGTTGCTCGCGATCGATGCTCCGTACCCCGATTTCCGAAATGCTGCGGGATACGAACGTGCAGCACGGCACGCCGCTGCGCTGGGCTTCGACGGGAAGTGGGCGATCCACCCGTCCCAGATAGAGATCGCCAATGATGTCTTCTCGCCGAGCGAGGACGAGATCCGGCGCGCGAAGAGGAATCTGGAGGCGTACCGCGACGCGCAGGCCCGTGGTCTGGGCGCAACCAGTGTCGACGGGCAACTCGTCGATGCCGCGCACGTCAAGCTCGCAGAGGCGATTCTGGCGCAGGTCCGACTCTGACGAACCCGTGCGTGGTCCCATTACCGGGACCACGCACGGGAAGTGTCACCAGAGGCGTTCTGCCGCGAGTTCTGCTCCCTTGGTGAGCGATTCGAGCTTCGCCCACGCAATCTGCGGATGGATCCGTCCGCCGAGCCCGCAGTCCGTCGACGCGATCACGTTCTCCGGACCGACGACACTCGCGAACCTCTCGATCCGGTCGGCCACCAGTTCGGGATGTTCGACCACGTTGGTGGCGTGGCTGATGACGCCGGGCACGATCTGTTTGCCGTCGGGAAGTTTCACGTTCTCCCATACTCGCCACTCGTGCTCGTGGCGGACGTTGGCAGCCTCGAAGGAGTACGAACCTGCATCGATCTGCAGCATCGTCTCGACGAGATACTTGAATTCGAGGTCGGTGGTGTGCGGGCCGTGCCAGCTGCCCCAGCACAGGTGGAAACGGATCCGGTCCTGAGGCAGGCCGCGAAGGGCGTGGTTGAGTGCTTCGACCCGGATCCGGGTGAACGCAAGATAGTCCTCGACCGTCGGTTCGGGATTGATCTGATCCCAGTTCTCGGCGATGGAGGGATCGTCGATCTGCAGGATCAGGCCGGCGTCGATGATCGCCTGGTATTCCTCACGCATAGCATCCGCGCACGCCCAGATGAACTCCTCCTCGGTGGCGTAGTGCTCGTTGCCGATCCGGGAGGCGCTGCCCGGAGACAGCGACGTCATGAACCCGTTCTCGGCACCCGAGGCGGCGAGGGCGGACTTCAGATTCGCGATGTCGGATGCGATGGCGTCGTGGCCGATGTATGTGACCGGACCCGTCGCTGTGGGGAACAGCGGTGGTTCCTTACCTACGGAGATCCCGCTGTCGGGATCGCCGTAGGCCTCGGCGAACAGTGTCCAGTCGCGCCGATCGGGGAAGGTGGTGAGCCGGACGTTGCCGGGCGTGGATCGGACCGGGGTGCTGCCGAACGGGCCGCCGTCGGTCAGTTCGAGACCGGACAGTCGTTGGAACGAGTACGACCACCATGCTCCGTAGTCGACGGTCGAGGACATGGCCTTGCCGTACTCGCCGTCGCCGGGGGTGGTGATTCCGAGGTCCACTTGGCGCTGCACCAGCGCGGTGACCTGGCCGGCGAGCAGTTCCGAGAATTCTTGCGAGGTGTCGAGCCGGAAGCTGTCGGCTGCCTCGCGTCGCGCACGGTTGGCTTCGACGAGTTCGGGCGTGCGGGGAAGGCTCCCGGCATGGGTGGTGCGAATCTTTCGGATGGACATGATGAAGAAACCTTTGCTGGGGAGAGGCTAGTTGCCGAGTTCGGCGCGAACGGTGGCGGCGGCCGCGACGAGGTTGGTCAGTGAGGCCGTGACCTCCTCCGTACGGCGGGTCTTGAGCCCACAGTCCGGATTGACCCACAGTCGTTCAGCGGGCACTGCTCGCAGCGCTTCGCGGAGCGATTCGGCGATCTCGGCTTCGCTCGGAACACGCGGCGAATGGATGTCGTACACCCCGGGGCCCACCCCGAGATCGAATCCCACGGCGTTCAGGTCGTCGAGGACCTCCATGTGGGACCGGGCCGCTTCGATGGACGTGACATCGGCGTCGAGCTCGGCGATCGCTTCGATGACCTCGCCGAACTCCGAATAGCACAGGTGGGTGTGGATCTGGGTGGAATCCGCGACGCCGGAGGTGGCCAGGCGGAACGCCCCCACAGCCCACTTCAGGTAGTCGGCATGCTCGGCGGCGCGTAACGGCAGCAGTTCGCGCAGTGCCGGCTCGTCCACCTGGATGATGCGTACCCCGGCGGCCTGTAGGTCCACAGTCTCGTCGCGGATCGCCAAGGCGATCTGGTCGGCTGTCTCGGCGAGCGGCTGATCGTCTCGGACGAACGACCAGGCGAGGATCGTGACGGGCCCCGTGAGCATGCCCTTGACCGGCTTGTCGGTCAGAGATTGGGCGTAGGTGATCCAGTCGACGGTCATCGGGGCGTGCCGTGCAACATCGCCGTAGAGGATCGGCGGTCGCACGCAGCGGCTGCCGTAGGACTGGACCCAACCGTTCTCGGTGGCAAAGAAGCCATCCAGTTGCTCAGCGAAGTACTGCACCATGTCGTTGCGTTCCGGTTCACCGTGAACGAGGACGTCCAAGCCCAACTTCTCCTGCAATGCAACGACTTCAGCGATCTCGTCACGCATCCGCTGCACGTACTCGGTGCGGTCGATCTCGCCCTTGCGCAGTGCCGTTCGGGCAACTCGGATGCGAGTGGTCTGGGGATACGACCCGATCGTCGTCGTGGGCAGCAAAGGCAGATCGAGGTGGCCCCGCTGGATCTCCCGACGCCGATCGGCCGGTGTGCGCGTCCGCTTCGATGAAAGGGACGCGAGGACCCCGCGGATCCGATCGTTGCGCAGCCGCGGGTCCGAGGCACGTACCTGCGCAGCGGCGCGGGATGCCTCGAGCTCTTCGGAGACGGCGTCGCGGCCCCCGCGAAGCGCCTTCGAGAGTGCCACGATCTCGGTGATCTTCTCGTCGCCGAATGCGAGCCGGCTACGCAGCGACTCGTCGAGACCGGGCTCCGCCTCGATCGTGTACGGCACGTGCAGCAGCGAGCACGAGGACGACACCGCGACCGCCGCTGTGGATCCGAAGAGTGTGGCGAGACTGGAAAGGGCTCGTTCGAGGTCGGTGCGCCAGACGTTCCGGCCGTCGACGACACCGGCGACGATCAGTTTGTCGGCGAGAGCGGGCAGTCCCGCGATGCCCTCGCTGGTTCCGGCCACGAGATCGACGGCGATGCCTTCGATCGCAGTATGCGCAAGCTTGTCCAGCGCTGCACCGAGGCTGCCGAAGTACGACGCGACGAGGAGTGCAGGCCGCTCGTGTGCTTGTGACAGGGCTCTGTACACGCGTCCGACGGCGTCGAGGGTGGCGTCGTCCAGATCGCGGACGAGTGCCGGTTCGTCGACCTGTACCCAGTCGACTCCGGTGCCGGCGAGTTGTGCGAACAGGTCTTGGTAGAGGGGTACGAGTTCGTCCACGCGGTCGAGCAACGAGCCTTGGCCGTCGACCGGTTTCGACAGCAACAGGAACGTCAAGGGGCCGACGACGACCGGACGCGCCGGAATTCCGAGTTCGCGCGCCTGTGCGACCTCGGCGAGGATCTTGGTGGCGTCGAGTCGGAAGGTGGTGTCGGGCCCGATCTCGGGGACCAGGTAGTGGTAGTTGGTATCGAACCACTTGGTCATCTCGAGGGGAGCGACGTCGTCGGTTCCGCGCGCAGCGGCGAAATAGCGGTCCAGGTCGTCGGTGATGCCTTCGACTCTGGGAGGAAGAGCCCCGAGCATGACCGCTGTGTCGAGGATCTGGTCGTAGAACGAGAACGTTCCGACCGGAATCGAATCGAGTCCGGCCGAGTGCTGGCGAGACCATGTTTCGGCACGCAACTGCGTGGCGACCGCTTCGAGGCGGGCGCGGTCGAGACGACCGGCCCAGTAGGCTTCGGTGGCTTTCTTCAGCTCCCGGTTCGGTCCGATACGCGCGGAGCCGAGCACGGTCGCGGTGAACGGGGTAGCTGTCGGAACAGACATCAGGTTTTCTCCGGTGTTCGTCGCGGGTGGTCTACCGCCCGACGAACGCACATCCCGATACGAGCCCCGTATTCTCGACCGTGGTCGAGGTGTTGCCGATCGGCGTGCGCCCATTCCACGAGGCGGCATACCGTCGGGCACGGCGTGCCCGACACGATCGGCAGGTATTCGGACTCGCAGGCGCCCGAGCCGTGAGGCTCGAACCTACTGGCCGTCGCTTCCCGGGTGTGCACCCAGTGCTGTTGACGGCGGTCGTTCCTGCATACCGCTGCGGGGCAGTCCCGGATTCTCACCGGGTTCCCTCTTCGACACCTCGGAAGGTGCTTCGACGTCACTTCCCGGTCTTTGGGGCTCCTCACGACCGGGCAGGGACGAACCGACTGCACCCACCACTATAGACCTGCGTCGAATCAGGAGTGACGGAAGCCCTTTCCGCTCCGGTCGCGTGGATCCGGTTCCAGCTCCAGGAATTCCGCGCGGATGCGGTCCCAGGCTTCGAGGTGCTCCCAGACCGGTTCGTCCGTGAGCTGCTGGGTGTTGGTGAGGAACGGGGTGGGCAGCATGACGGTCAGCATCTGCTCGTCGCGACCGTTGAACAGGCGCAGACCCCACGAGGTGACGGTGTCGTCCTTACCGATCCGGCGATACAACTCGGCGCGGCCACAGCGACGGATCCGGCCCAGTTCCGGTCCGCTCGCCGTGTGCTCACCGATGCACAGGTGAAAGTGCCAGCGACCGAAGTCGACGGTGACGTACCCGTCGTACATGCCGATCTTCTTCGGTGCGTTCGGCGCGGCGACCTCGAGCGCAGAGCCTTCGATGAGAAGACCGAACCACACGTCGTTCCAATAGTTTTCGAACAGCAAGGTGACCAGACGCAGCAAGCTGTCCTCGTCGGTGGGCAACGGCCAGCGCTGCTCACGTCCCCCGTCCTCGGTGGTGACGATCTCGGGATCGAAAACGACGGTCACAACATCTCCTTCGATATCTGTCGGGGTGGTGTGGGGAAGACGCAGTCGCTGCACACACCGCCGGACGGTGTGCGGTAGTACAGGCAGCAACTGCGCCGGCGGCCTGTGGCTCGGTCGATGGTGTGAACGAGCCGCGGGTCCTGCAGCAGTGCGTCGACGTGCGGTCGGGCTTCGTCGCCGATGACGCGCCGAGCACCGATCAGAGCGGAGGCGGTGTTGCCCCAGAGCGCCCCCGGCGCAACGATGTCCCGCCACGCGTCGATCAGCGGTTCGATCTGAGCATCGAGCACTTCCGTTGCGGGGTCGCTACCGAATACGGGGGTGACGATGTGCAACTGCAGACCGGAGTCGTCGCGCCACAACAGCCTGTCGGGGTCGAGCCGGACACAGCGTCCAGAGGCGGTGACGGTGCCGACCGCGACCGACCACAGCCGTGCGACGAAACCGAAGAACAAGGTCGATGCCGCGACGCGAGGCTCCGCGGTCTTCATACGTTCCGATATCGCACGGACCAGAACATCGCGGGTCGCGGCATCCCGTAGTTCGGAGGTCGGGCGCCAGCCCGCATCCACCGGGCCGGTACCGACACGAAAGTACGGACTCCACGCGGTGATTCGCGCGAGCACCCCGCGCGCGCCGGACACCGCTGGGTCAGACACGGCTGTCCTCCGGTTTCAGATCGAACACCATCGTCCGCGAATCGAACCGCATCCGCCCCCGATCGAATGCCGCCCCGATCCGTCCGGACTCGGCCAGCGCCGCCGGCGTATCGCACGTCAAGGTCCGGTCGGTGCCCAGCAGCCACATCCTGTCGGCTACGCGCAAGGCGAGTTCGAGTTCGTGCGTGGACATCACCACAGCCAGGTTCTGTTCACGAGCGAGACGGCCGAGGACGTCCACCAGTTCGACCCGCGACGGAACGTCGAGGAAGGAGGTGGGTTCGTCCAGGACGAGCAGCGACGGATCCTGAGCCAGGGCACGGGCGGTGAGAGAACGTTGCCGTTGCCCATCGGACAGTTCGGAGAACTGCCGGGATGCGAGGCGGGTCGCGCCGACCGCCTCGAGCGCCTGGTCCACCGCGGCCAGATCTTCGGGGGACAGCCGTGCACTGGCGGGCAGGTGCGGTGTGCGGCCGAGCGCGACCAGTTCGCGCACCGTGAACAGGCCGGGGTCGATGCGCTCGGTGAGCACCACCGAGATGCGGGTGGCGAGGTCGGCGGGCTTCACCGTCGCCACGTCCTCACCGTCGATGAGCACCCGACCGCGCAGCGCCGGTTGCAGGCCGCACAACGTCCGGAGCAACGTCGACTTTCCTGCACCGTTCGGCCCGACGAGGGCGGTGAGTTCGCCGCGTCGCGCCACTGCCGACAGACCGGAGGCCACCTCGGTGACCGTTCCGCGCCGCAGTGCCCGACGCCGGGTGTAACCGATCGTGAGGTCGTGCAGTTCCACGCCCGGGGTCACAGTGCTACCTGGAATCACAGTGCTGCTCCGAGTGCTCCGCGTCGGCTGCGGATGAGAACCGCGATCACAACGGGAGCGCCGACGATGGCGGTGACGGCGTTGAGGGGGAACACCGTGTCGGTACCGGGCATCTGGCTCACGATCCCGCAGACGAGGGCGAGCACGGCTCCGAGCAACGCGACACCGGGAAGCAGTATGCGATGGTCCGAAGTGCCGAAGGCCATGCGGGCCAGATGCGGGACGATCAGGCCGAGAAATCCGATCGGGCCGCAGAACGCGGTGGTGGCCCCGGCCAGGAGAGCGGCCGACACCACGGTGGTGAGCCGGACGGCGCGAATATCGATGCCCATGGACCGGGCGTAACCCTCACCGAGCAGCAGCGCATTGAGCGCGCGCACGGTGAGCAGTGCGACGGCGATTCCGCCGAGCACGACAGGGACGAGCAACTTCAGATCCGACCACGTCGTGGCCGTGAAGCTCCCGAGTCCCCACACCAGGAACTGCTGACTGCGCTGCGGGTCTGTATACACCAGCAGTACCGAGACGACGGCTGTGGTCGCCGACCCGAGCATCACTCCGATGAGCAACAGGGTGACGGCCGACCGCACCCACCGCGACAGCAATACGATCAACAGGAGAACCGCAGCCGCCCCCAGCGCCGCGGCGAGCACCACACCCGCACGCCCGAGACCCGCCAGACCGGCCGTGAAGCCACTCGCTCCGCCCCCGCCGAGCACGACGACGATCGCCACACCGAGACTCGCGCCGGAACTGGCACCGAGGATGAACGGGTCCGCCAGAGCGTTCCGGAACAGCGTCTGCATCTGCAGACCCGCGATCCCCAGCGCCGCCCCGACCGCGATCGCGGTGATCGTTCGCGGTAGCCGCAGATCACGAATCACCATGCTCCAGCGCGGATCCGATGCTTCCTGGCCGAACAGGACCCGGAGGGTCTCGCCGAGCGGCACCGTCACCGAACCCAGTGTCACCGACAGGATCGTTGCCGCCGCCAGTCCCACGATCAGCGCCGTGAACACGAGCGAGACCCGTCCGGTACCCGGCGGCGAGTCGGGCGCGGACTCGGTCGCGGCAGGGGATGCTCCGAGCACGGCGGTCATGCCGGTAGCTGCTGGTAGAACGTGAACTCGTGGTCGGGCAACAGGTCGGGATGCAGAATCGCCACGAGGTCCGACAGGATCAGGTCGGGTCGCAGGACGCCCCGCTCGTAGAAGTCGTTGCCCCCATTGGGGCCGAGAGCCTTGTTCGCGTTCCACACCCGGCCGGCGCCGACGGCGGCCAGCGAGCGGTACCGTTCGTCGTCGGCGAGTGCGTCACCGATCGACGTCCAGTTGTTCACCACGAGCCAGGTCGGCGCATCGGATGCTTCGGCGACCACAGCCTCGAAGTCGAGGGGAAGCGAGCCGGCGGTGGTCACGTCCTGCCACGGCCACTGCGCACCGGCGTCGCTGAACAACCGGCCCATGAAGCTGCCGCCGGAGGACATGTACCACGTGCCCTGTGCCATCCCACCCAGCAGAACGGGAGCCGGTTCCACGTCGGAGGCTTTCGCCGCCACATCGAGATAACGGTTCCGGATA
Source organism: Rhodococcus rhodochrous (assembly GCF_900187265.1). Classification (NCBI taxonomy): domain Bacteria; kingdom Bacillati; phylum Actinomycetota; class Actinomycetes; order Mycobacteriales; family Nocardiaceae; genus Rhodococcus; species Rhodococcus rhodochrous. The sequence goes on along the minus strand of NZ_LT906450.1, from coordinate 4,203,960 downwards.
TCGTCGTAGACCTGTGCCGCCTCTTTCTCCTTGCCGGTCAGCGCGGCCATCACCTTGATCCACTCTGCGCGTCCCAGCGGAGATGCCTCGAGCCACTCGGCATTGGCGACCACGCCGATTCCGGCCTCCCGCAGCTGGACGTAGGCGGGATCGTCGGAGCCGCCGGTCATGAGAACGTCGGGTGCAGCGAGCACCACGGCTTCGGTGTCGATGTTGCCGCCCGCGGCATACTCGGCGACGGCGCCCGATTCGATGCGTTCGATCACGGCCGGGTCGGAGACATAGGAGCCGTTCGAGACGCCGCTGAGGACGTCGAGCGCATCGAGTTCGGTCACCAGTGGCAGGTGGGTGGTCGAACCGGAATACAAGCTCGTGATCGGCACCTGAATCTGCTGGGCCGCGGCCAGCTCGCCCGACAGCTCCGGAGCAGGTGCACCGCACTTGACCAGCACGTACGACTCCGGCGGTGCCGCGGAGAACGGTTCGTTCACGGTGAGAACCTGGTAGCTCTTCTCGTAGGTGATCGAAAAGTTCTCGGCGTCGACGATCTCGGACTTGTCGGGGAAATAGTCGACCGAGGGGTCGAAGTCGGTGATACACCCGTCCGAGGCGTCGTTCTCGGTATCGGATGCGGTCGTCGAACACCCGGCGAGCAGAAGACTCGCCGAGGTCAGCGCGACCAGGAGCTTCGGGAAGGCTGCGCGTACACGCATGGCGATTACGCCCTCTCTCGGGGAAGTCCGCCCCGGGCAAGGAGGTACGGCGACGGGAGTATCTGGCTCCCGGAGATCGCTCTCCGGTCACAGTGGCGGGACCGCGCCGGAATCGCACCGGCTTCCTCTGGCGTCATCGTAATGACGGTGCCGAAATTAGCACACGCCGTGATACCAGTTCACGGTCGAGTGCGTACCCATCGCCGCTCCCGGGTGTCGAAAGCGGCGAGACCGAGACGCTCGAACTCGTCGAGCCACCCCCGCATCGGCCACCAGCCCCAACGTTGGTGGAACAGCGCGGCGTTGGTGAGGATGTCGTCGAGATGCTCGACCGGTGGGTTCGATACCGGGTGGTACTGGTGGAAGGCGTGGGCGCCGCCGACCCAGGCCATCGGCACTCCGGCACGCGCGGCCTTCTGCCCGAAATCGGTGTCCTCGCCGCCGTATCCGCTGTAGGCGGTGCAGAACCCGCCGATGCGGTCCCACACGAGCGACCGGGACGCGAACGACAGCGACCAGAACAATTCGTGCCTGTCGTCCAGCACGATCTCACCCGAGGAGGGGAACGGACGGGCCGGATGCGGATCGATCGAGTCGCCGAGCCGGTCGAGGTCGTAGCCGCCGGCACCCGGTTCGGACAGATAGGTGACCGGACCGCTGAGCAGCGCAGCCGGGTGCCGGCCGGCCGCCTCGACATATCGTTCGATCAGGTCGGGAGCGGGGATGCAGTCGACGTCGAGGAAGACGAGCAGATCCGACGACGCCGTCCGCGCACCCAGATTCCGCGCCTCTCCGACCGGCAGTTTCGAGGAGTCGACGTCCATCTCCACCACCCGCGCCGACGATCCCGCAGCAGCGACGACCTCTGCGACCTGCGGATCACCCATCGCGACGACGATGTGCTCGTCGGGTGTCCGGGTGCTGCGTGCGAGGCCGTCGAGTTGCCGTCGCAGATGCGTGCTGCGACTCGCGGCGACGGTGACGACCGAGACCGTCACGATCTCTCCGCCAGCTCGTCCAGGATCGCCGCCGCACGTGCCGCGGCACCGTCGACCTGCCAGCGTTTCCATTCGACGGGGCCGAGGCCGCGTGCTCGCTCGATCAGTTCGGGCCAGCGGTTCGGGTCGGGCCACCCGTCGAGACCCACCGTCAGTCCGGCCTTCTCCAGAGCCGTTGCGGTGGAACGCTGTTCGTCGAACGGACGGGGTTCGGCGATCACGACCGCAGGTCGCGCGGCGGCCGCGATGTCGGCGACGGTGTTCTGGCCCGCATGCCCGATCACGACGTCGGCTCCGGTGAGGACGGGCCACGGATCGTCGATCCACGGGCCGCCCGCGACACCGAGACCCTCCCACTCGTACTGGGGGAAGCGCGACGAGAACCGGTGCAGATCGTCGACGGTGATCGACGATCCGCCGCTGCCGCTCATGACGAGGACCCTCGGCTTCTCACCGGCTGTGCGGGTGGGAGACGGGCGTCCGTCGAAACGGCTGATCCCGCCGACGTACGAGGTGGCGTACGAGCGCAGCCAGTGCGGATCGTAGACGTCCTGCGACCACGGTGCGATGAGATGGTCGGCGACGCGGTAGGCCAGCGTGTGGGCGGTATCGGTGCGCTCGCCCGGCATCGCGAGCACCACGACGGGGATCCCGTACAAGCGGGCGAGGAGCGTCACCTCCACCGACACGTCCACCACCAGCAGGCTCGGGCGGGTCGCGGCGATCCACGACCCCAGTGCGTGCATGCGTTCGCGGAGACCGTCGTCGTGGGTGGGAACCCAGTGGAGGACGTCGTGGGCCGTCGGGTCCTGCGCGGTGTCGACGGCGAGGTCGTCGCGGGGGAGCAGCACGACGTCGTCGAAGGCGTCGGCGGCAGTGCCGAGCGGCGCCGACGACAATGCCGTCACCGGCGTCCGCAGATGCGCGCAGATGCTGCTCGCGCGGGTGCGGTGTCCGTGCCCGTGATGATGGATGTAGTAGCCGATCATGCCGCTCCCGCGAGTTCCCGATACAGCGAGACGTAGGCATCGACCATCGTGCGTTCCGAACAACGCTCCTCCGCGCGGGCTCGGGCGGAGGCACGGGACAGACGGACCGCGCGGGGTATCGCCGCGGCCAGGCCGTCGATGTCGTCCGGCGCGACCAGGCATCCGCTGCTCTCGTCGACGACCTCCGGGATGCCGCCGCGCGCGAAGGCCACCACGGGTGTCCCGCATGCGAGGGACTCGGCGACGACGAGACCGTACGGTTCGTCCCATTGCGGGGTGATGAGTGCTGCTGCCGAACGTCCCACCGCGGCAGCGAGATCCGGCTGGGAGAGATGACCGAGATAGATCACGTCGGGACCGAGGAACGGTTCGACGTGCTCCGCGAAGTACCTGCGGTTGCTGATCGGGCCCGCGATCCGCAGCCGGTAACCGGCCCGGCGCGCGGCCTCGATCGCGAGATGCGCGCCCTTCTCCGGCACGAGGCGGCCGAACCAGATCAGGTCCTCACCTCCCGAACCGACCGGCCACGCTCCGAGATCGACACCGTTGGGCACGACCGCCACCGGACCGGGCGTGGCGTGTTCCCAGGCCGTCGCGGTGTGCCGGCTGACCGCGACGAACGTGCCCGGGCACCCACCCGGAGTCGCCATCGCCGACTCGAGCCACGGCGTCGGCGGCGTGTGCAGCGTGCAGAGCAACGGGGTGCGCAACATGCGGGCCATCGCTATCGGCAGGTAGTGCAGGCTGTGGTTGTGCACGACGTCGAAAGCATCGGCGGACGGTCCGGCGAGATCGAGCATCAGCGACAGGTAGGCGTGGTGGTCGCCGAGGAAGCCGTTCGCCGGGGGCATCGACACGTCGCTGCGTGCGAGTTCGCTGACCTCGAAGGACGGCACCTCGAGGAACGAGGCCGGAAGTTCCGGATCGGATCCCGGTGCGGCGAAGAGCGTCACCTCGTGGCCGTCCTTGCCGAGCGCGTGGGCGAGATGCCACACGTGCGCTTCGAGTCCGCCGGCGAAGGGCTGGCGGATCGGATATCTGTTCGACGCGATGAGCGCGATGCGCAACGGCGTCATGATCCGCTCCGGCTGCTCATCGCGCGCAGGTATATGTCACGATGGGCGCGGGCCAGCGCGCGACGTTCGTCCATACGTTGCGACCAGTCGGCTCGCGGAAGATCTCTACTCTCGTACAGTTCTCGCACGCAACGATCGAGCGAGTCGGCGTCGAAGGTGTCCTCGTCGTAGGTGTACACACCGCACCGACGTTGCTCGCCGTAGAAGCCGCAACTCGGCGCGATCACGGCGGTGCCGAGGTCGAAACACGCCTCGAGCCAACCCGAATGGGTTCCGAAACGGTAGGGCAGCACCGACACCGACAGGTCCGAGAGGTACTGCCACAGTTCGTCGTCGGAGAAGTACGGATGCACGCGCACGTCCACCTGGGGTTGCTCGCCGTACTGGAGGATGCGGGAACCGGCTTCCGGGTTGTACCAGTACGCATTGTCGGGATCGAAGATCTCGTCGTGCACGTTGATCTGCAACACCGCATCGGGAAGCGAGCGCACGGTCTCGGCCAGCGTGTCGAGCACCGGGAACAGATCCATGTTCGCGCGCAGGCTCTTCGCGTGGACCCCCACGACGAACGGACTCTCGTCGCGACGCGGTCGCTCGAGCCAGTGCTGTTCGACGACGTGCGGATGCGGCAGGACCGTCGCCTCCCGGCCCCAGCGCAGACGGATCCGCTCGGCGGCGCCCGGCGTGAGGGTGATCAGTTCGTCCGCGGCCGGAATCAGCACGTCGAGTTGCTTGTGGTGCTCACCGGGGGGTGGGATGGTGCGGGGTCCGCAGGTCGTGCACCGTGTACACGAGAGGCTTGTCGTGCTCGGCGAGTTCGGCAACGACGTCCTGCAGCTGCTCCGCGCCGATCGCGTCGAATCCGAAATGGATGTGGAAGACGTCGAATTCCTCGTGGTGGTCGCTCACCCGGCCCGGTTCGAGCATCAACGGCGGCCACCAGCCCCCGGGAACCTTGCGGCCGTCGGCGGGAACCGGATCCGTCAACCGGATCACGTCGTCGCCCTCCGGGCAGGCGAGGTGCCGGACGTAGACGTGCGACGCAGGTACCGACGCGACTCGAATCACCACAACCGACCCCTCTTCTCCCTCGCGCGACATTCGCCGTACACACCGAAAGGCCGGGAACGCCGTCCCCGGCCATCGTCCGGTGCCCTGCGACTACCCCCGCGGGACGGCCTTCACACGTCCCTGCCCGACTCGTCCGGTCTTCACTAGGGTGGCGGTAGGCAACGATCATCGAGCGAAAGGATTCGGTATGGGTGTGAGCTTGGCCAAGGGCGGCAACGTTTCGCTGTCGAAGGAGGCTCCGAACCTGACGGCGGTGACGGTGGGTCTCGGCTGGGACGTGCGCGCGACGACCGGCGCGGACTTCGATCTCGACGCTAGCGCACTGCTGACGAGCGAGAACGGCAAGGTCCTGTCCGACCAGCATTTCGTCTTCTACAACAACCTGCGTTCGCCGGACGGCTCCGTCGAGCACACCGGCGACAACCTCACGGGTGAGGGCGAGGGCGACGACGAGAGCGTGAACGTCGACCTCGTCGCCGTTCCCGCGGAGGTCAAGTCGATCGTCTTCCCGGTGTCGATCCACGACGCCGACGCGCGGGGCCAGTCGTTCGGTCAGGTCCGCAACGCGTTCATCCGCGTCGTCGACCGCGCCGACGGCCGGGAACTCGCCCGCTACGACCTCACCGAGGATGCATCCACCGAGACCGCGATGGTCTTCGGTGAGCTGTACCGCCACGGTGGAGAGTGGAAGTTCCGCGCCATCGGCCAGGGCTACGCCTCCGGCCTGGCGGGCATCGCGCGGGACTACGGGGTCAACGTCGGCTGAAAACGGGTCTCAGCGGACGAGCTTCCACTTCTTGTCGTGCCGGTAGAAGGTCGACCGCTTGAGAGCCCGGGGGTTCGCGACCCCGTCGCGGGTGACGACCGCGGCGGGGGAACCCAATTGCATGGCCCGGCCCGTCAGCCACTTGTAGCCGCCGAACCAGCGCGGCCGGTCGATCGCGGCCCGCAGACCGGGCATCGCGGGTGTGGGTTCGACGCGGATGCCGGGCACCGTGCCGGAGAACAGGCGGGTGTCGTCGACGTAGGCCTCCCCGACGAGCGCGTCGCCGTTCTCCCCGCACAGCAGTGCACGGCCGACGAGGGCGATACCGGCGTCGTCGCGGATCAGCGGCAACGGCTTCGCGACCCCCTGGAGGGCGACGGTGGCGGCCTTCGACCCCGTCCGCAACCCGTACGCCTCGGTGGCGGGGGTGCGCTTCTCCGGGACGTACGCGACCTCCAGGTCGAGACGTTCGGTGCGCATCAGGCGGGTGACGGTCGCGGCGAAGGCGGCGTCGTCGCCCACGACGATCAGACGAGGGTCCTCCACCGACTCGAGATGCGCGAAGACGTCCTCGAAGTCGTCCTTCTCGGGGAGGGCAGGCGCAGACAGTGCGGTCACGGGGGTCAGCGCCAACGGCAATGGCACGTCACCGCATCTGAGCACTACCGGGGTCAACGGGTCTCCTCGAGGGGTCGGGTTCGTCGGGCTCTCGGCTGCGTCCACTGTAATGGGAAGCCGGTGGGGGAGGGCGGCGGCGACCCGGCACCGCGCCGCAGCTCCGGCGCTTCTGCAGTCCCGTCATTCGCGCTTGTCGGAGGGTGGACTACACTGTGGTCCCGGCTGCTGCCCGGTTGGGCAGGACCCTGCAGGCGAGACCGCCCGCACGTAGACACCTGCCTGAGGAGAGCGCGACATGCCGGCAATCGTCCTGATCGGAGCCCAGTGGGGCGACGAGGGCAAGGGCAAAGCTACCGATCTACTCGGCGGACGTCTGCAGTGGGTCGTGCGCTACCAGGGTGGTAACAACGCCGGTCACACGGTCGTGCTGCCCAACGGCGACAAGTTCGCCCTGCACCTGATCCCGTCGGGAATCCTGACGCCCGGCGTCAACAACGTCATCGGCAACGGTGTCGTGGTGGATCCGGGTGTGCTGCTCACCGAGCTCGAAGGTCTCGAGAAGCGCGACGTCGACACGTCCCGTCTGCTGCTCTCGGCCGATGCGCACCTGATCATGCCGTACCACGTGGCCATCGACAAGGTCACCGAACGCTTCCTCGGCAAGAAGAAGATCGGCACCACCGGACGCGGTATCGGTCCCTGCTACCAGGACAAGATCGCCCGCGTCGGCGTGCGGGTCGCCGATGTGCTCGACGAGAAGATCCTGACCCAGAAGGTCGAGGCCGCACTGGAATTCAAGAACCAGGTGCTCGTCAAGATCTACAACCGCAAGGCGCTCGACCCGCAGCAGGTGGTCGAGGAGGTCCTCACCCAGGCCGAGGGTTTCAAGCACCGCATCACCGATACGCGCCTCGAACTGAACAAGGCGCTCGAGCGCGGCGACACGATCCTCCTCGAGGGTTCGCAGGGCACGCTGCTCGACGTCGACCACGGCACCTATCCGTACGTGACGTCGTCCAACCCCACCGCCGGCGGCGCCGCTGTCGGTTCCGGTATCGGCCCGGCGAAGATCTCGACGGTGCTGGGCATCCTCAAGGCCTACACCACCCGCGTCGGCTCCGGCCCGTTCCCGACCGAGCTGTTCGACGACCACGGCGCCTACCTGGCCAAGCAGGGTGGTGAGGTCGGTGTGACCACCGGTCGCGCCCGCCGTACGGGATGGTTCGACGCCGTCATCGCCCGCTACGCGACCCGCGTCAACGGCATCACCGACTACTTCCTCACCAAGCTCGACGTGCTGTCGGGCCTCGACACCGTGCCGATCTGCGTCGGCTACGAGGTCGACGGTGTGCGGATCGACGAGATGCCGATGACGCAGACCGACGTGCACCACGCCAAGCCGATCTACGAGGAGATGCCGGGCTGGTGGGAGGACATCACCCACGCCCGCACCTTCGAGGAGCTGCCGAAGAACGCGCAGAACTACGTGCTGCGTCTCGAGGAGCTCTCCGGCGCCTACATCTCCTGCATCGGTGTCGGACCGGGCCGTGACGAGACGATCGTCCGGCGCGACGTCATCCGCTGACGGGGTAGCTTCCGGCCCGCTCCGATTCGTCGTCGGACGGGCACCGATCCCTCACTGCATGTTCACCGACGGTTCGCACGGACTGTGCACGCTCGTCCCGCACAGTCCGTCGGACCCCGGGGAGAACCATGTACGTGTCCCGTCGAACCCTGCTACGCACCGTTGCGCTCGGAGCCCTCGCGGCTCCGGCGGCGGCGTGCTCGTCGGGAAGTTCCGTTGCAACGCCGAGCCTGGTCCGTGAGCGGCCGATCCTCACCCACGGTGTGGCCACCGGCGACGTGCGGGCCGACGGGGCGCTCGTGTGGGCGCGCTCGGATCGACCGGCTCGGCTCGTCGTGGAGACGGCGGCCACCGAATCCTTCACCGATCCCGTCCGGCACGTGGGTGGACTGCTCACACCCGAGACCGACGGAACCGGCCGGCTGCGGCTGACGGGACTGCCGGCCGGTGAGCAGGTGCACTACCGTGTCGTCCTCGAAGGCGAGGACGGCGCCACGTCCGAGCCGGTGACGGGTCTGTTCCGCACCGCCCCGACCGCTCCCGGCGACATCAGGCTGCAGTGGTCCGGCGACACTGCCGGTCAGGGCTTCGGCATCAACCCCGACGTCGGTGGGATGACGATCTTCGACACGATGGCCCGTCGCGACCCGCACCTGTTCGTGCATTCCGGCGATGTCGTGTACGCCGACAATCCGCTGAAGGAGACCGTCGAACTGCCGGACGGCCGGATCTGGCGCAACGTCGTCACCGAACCCAAGAGCGCCGTGGCGCAGACCCTCGACGAGTACCGCGGCCAGTACGCCTACAACCTCATGGACGAGAACTACCGCAGGTTCAACTCCACCGTCGCACAGATCGTGCAGTGGGACGACCACGAGACCGTCAACAACTGGTACGCGGGTGAGATCCTGGATCTCGACCAGTACACCGAGAAAAACGTGGACGTCCTGGCGGAACGGGCTTTCCGTGCCTTCCACGAGTGGCTCCCGCTCGATCCGGCGGAGGCCGTCGACGGACGTATCCACCGGGTCGTGCGGTACGGACCGCTGCTCGACGTCTTCGTACTCGACATGCGGACCTACAAGGACGCCAACGGCACCAACGTCGGCGCGGCGGGACAGGTGCTCGGCAGCGCGCAGACGCGGTGGCTCATCGACGAACTCACCCGCTCGACCGCCACCTGGAAGATCATCGCCGCCGACCTGCCGATCGGCCTGGTGGTACCCGACGGCGACACGGCCTTCGAAGGAATCGCGAACGGGGACAACGGCGCTCCCTCGGGTCGGGAATCGGAGATCGCGCAGGTCCTGTCGGCCGTCAAGGCGCGCAGGATCACCGGCACGGTGTGGTTGACCGCCGACGTGCACTACACGGCCGCGCATCACTATTCGCCGGACCGCGCCTCGTTCACCGACTTCGACGAGTTCTGGGAGTTCGTCTCGGGACCGCTCAACGCCGGTGCTTTCGGCCCCAACGAACTGGACGGGACGTTCGGTCCCGAGGCCGTCTTCGTGCACGCGCCCCCGGCGGCGAACACCTCACCGATGGACGGATATCAGCACTTCGGGGAGGTGTTCGTCGACGGCGCGACGAAGCAGATGCGGGTCGAGTTGCTCGACTCGCGAGGGACGGTCCTGTTCCGTCAGGTGCTCGATCCACCGTCCTGATCCCGCCCGCGCGGCGCGGGGCATACTGGATCGGTGATCACTCGAGCGATCGGAGCCGGTTCGCTCGTCCGCGACCTCGGCAACTGGCAGGATTCCGGACAGTCGCATTCCCGTCGCTCCGCTCGCGCCGATCCCCGCCCTGCCTACCGGGCGCTCGCGGACAGCATCCGCCTGCTCGTGCACGACGGTCGCGTCCCACTCGGGGTCGCCCTGCCCAGCGAGCGGGAACTCGCCGCCGCGCTGTCGGTGAGCCGCACCACCGTCGCCTCCGCCTATGCGGCGCTGCGGGAAGAGGGCTATCTGCGCAGCCGCCAGGGCGCCCGCAGTACGGTCGCCGTGCCTGCACGTCGGGACTCCGAGAACACGGGGTCCCGGATGCCGATCGGTCCGGCGATCGATCTGAGCAATGCCTCGCTGCCCGCGCCGGCAGCGGAGATCGAGGCGGCGTATGCGGCGGCGCTGCGGTCGATGTCGACCTATCTCGACTCGCACGGCATGGAACCGATCGGGGTGTTGGTGCTGCGCGAAGTCATCGCCCGTCGCTACCGCGAGCGTGGACTGCCCACCTCGCCCGACCAGATCATGGTGACCTCCGGCGCGCAGCACGCGATGCGTCTGCTGCTCGGTGTGCTCGACGATCCCGGCGACCGGGTGGTCGTCGACCACCCCACCTATCCCAATGCGCTCGAAGCGATCCGCCGGTACGGCGCGCGCCCGGTGCCGGTTCCGGTGCGCCCGGAGAACGGTCCGCACGGCGGCTGGGATCTCGACGGTGTCGCCAGCGCCGTCCGGCAGACCGCCGCTCGCACCGCCTTCCTGGTTCCCGATTTCCACAACCCCACGGGCCTGTGCCTCGACGAGGACGGCCGCGCCGAACTGGCCCGCATCATGCGCGACACGCGGACCACGCTCGTCGTCGACGAGTCGATGGTCGATCTGTGGCTCGATGCTCCGCCGCCGCCTCCCGTCGCAGCCATGCCTGCCGGCGCGTCGGTGGTGACGGTGGGCTCGACGGCGAAGTCGCTGTGGGGTGGTCTGCGGGTGGGGTGGATCCGCGCCGACCGCGACACGATCGTCCGGCTGGCCGGAGCGCGGACCGCGGTCGACCTGGGCACGCCCGTCATGGAACAGCTCGCGGCCGCGCATCTGCTCTCCGACGTCGACGAACTGCTCGAACGTCGCCGCGCTGCGTTGAGGGAACGACGTCGTGCGCTGTGCGACGCCCTGGACTGCCGGCTGCCCGACTGGGAGTACACGCCGGGCCAGGGCGGGATGTCGCTGTGGGCGCGGATGCCCGAACCGGTGTCGACCTCGCTGGCTGCCGCCGCGCCGTCCCACGGTGTGCTGCTCTCCGCCGGTCCGCGCTTCGGTGTGCAGGGCGCGTTCGAGCACTTCGTGCGCCTGCCGTACACGCAGGACGTCGAGGTCCTCGACGATGCCGTCGAGGCCATGGCAGCCGCCTACGACCAGGTGGCCTCCGGGCGCACGCCCGACGAGGCGCGGCTCGTCGTCTGATCCTGCCTCTCAGGACGTCTCGATCAGCTCGCGCAGCGCCGCCGACACCTCTCCGGGTCGTTCCAGGGGGCCGCAGTGCCCGCTGTCGAAGGTGCGCAGTTCGAGCAGGTTCGGCAGGCGCTCGGCGATCCACTCGGATCGGCCCGGCGGTGAGATCCGGTCGTGGCTGCCCGCGATCACCAGGGTGGGCGCGGTGATCGCGGAGGGATCGACGGTGTCGATCATGTTCACCAGCAGCCGCCCGTAACCGCCGCGACCTCGTGCCGAGGTGCGGCCGAGCATGCGGTCGACGTCCGCGGTGATCGTCGCGGCCGCCCCCGTCCCGACGGCGACGCGGGAGAGCAGGTGCTTGCGCAACGGCATCCGCTGGGGGAGCGGCATCCGCGCCAGCGGAACGACGGTCTGGGCGACGCGGCGCCGCACCGTCGTCAGGCTCTGTGGTCCGCGCAGGAACTGCACGTTGTCGAAGATCTCGCCCGGTGTGGTGTTCACCAGGCCCACGGCCGACACCCGTGCGTCGACGTCGCGCGGATACCGTTCGGCCCAGGCCATCACGGCGATGCCGCCCATGGAGTGCCCGGCGACCACGACGGGTCGGCCGTCGGGTGCGGCCGCGCCCAGCACGGCGTGGAGATCGTCGGCGAGATGGTCCATCGTGTACGCCCGGGCAGGGGCGGCCTGGCTGCGTCCGTGACCGCGGTGATCGAAGGCGACCACCCGGTAGTCGTCGCACAGGTCGCGAATCTGGTTGCGCCAGAAACCGAGTTCGCACAGGATGCCGTGCGCCAGGACGATCGTCGGGGCGTCGGCGGGCCCGTACGCCTCGGTGTGGATGCGGGTGCCGTCCTTGCTGCGGACGTCGAGCACCTCCGGGACGCGGCCCGGGACCGCGGTGCGTGCTCGTGCTCGTGCCGTGGCCGCCGATCGATGGATCGCGGCTCCCACCCCATCACTCATGACGGTGTTGATAGCACACCGATCAGGGTGCGCCCGGTGGCTTTCCCGCTGATGGGACGGGCCCGGAACCGTATCGGTAGAACACCGTTACGATCCCGGGCCCGGACCGGGCGATCAGACCCAGAGGGTGTCGATGTCGGTGGCCTCGGCCGCCGGTCCGACCGGCTCACCGGCGGGGGTGCGGGAGAAGCGCGGAGCCGGTGCGTGCTGCACGACGCCGTCGATCTCGATCAGCGATCCGCGGGCGACGAGATGCTCGTTCTTCTCCGCCTCGGCCCAGGTGAGGACCGGGGAGACGCAGGCGTCGGTGCCGAGGAAGATCTCGGTCCACTCGTCGCGGGTCTTCGACAGGAACTTCTCGGTGAAGATCTTCTTCATCTCCGCCCAGCGCGAGGTGTCGAGCTGGTGCGGCAGGTCGGCCGGATCGAGCTCGAGGCCCTGCAGCAGCAGCGCGTAGAACTGCGGCTCGATGGAACCGACGGCCATGTACTTGCCGTCCTTGGTCTCGTAGACCTCGTAGAACGGTGCGCCGGTGTCGAGCATGTTGACGCCGCGCTCGTCCGACCACGCGCCGCGACCGCGGAACGCCCACATCATGTGCGACAGGGCGAGCGCGCCGTCGACCATCGCCGCGTCGACGACCTGACCCTTGCCGGAGGTCTGACGCTCGACGAGGGCGGACAGGATGCCGAACACGAGGAACATCGAACCGCCACCGAAGTCGCCGACCATGTTCAGCGGCGGCACCGGACGCTCGCCCTGGCGGCCGATGGCGTGCAGGACGCCGGTGAGGGAGATGTAGTTGATGTCGTGGCCGGCCGCGTTGGCGAGCGGGCCCTCCTGGCCCCAGCCGGTCATGCGGCCGTAGACGATGCGCGGGTTGCGCTCGAGGACCACGTCCGGTCCGAGGCCGAGCCGTTCGGTGACGCCGGGGCGGAAGCCCTCGATGAGGACGTCGGCGCGCTCGAGCAGGGTCAGGACCTTCTCGATGTCGGCGGGATCCTTGAGGTTGGCCTCGACGATGCGACGGTTGCGCTGAATCGGATCGCGCTGTCCCTCCTGCGGGATCTCGCCGGGGCGCTGCACGATGACGACATCGGCGCCGAGATCGGCGAGCAGGGTCGCGGCGTGCGGGCCGGGACCGAGGCCCTTGAACTCGACGACGCGGATACCCGCGAGCGGACCCTTCTTCTCAACAGCTTCAGCGGACACTCGACGAACCTCACTCCGATACGTAGGGACTGTCGCAACGGAGAGTACCTTAGCGAGCGTTCAGAATATGGTTCCGGTCACGCGGAACGGATCACTCCTCGTACAGATCTGCTTCACTCAGTCCGGTCGCCTCGAAGGCCTCCGCGAGATCGGTGTGCCGGACGACGGTGACCACCTGGTCGTCGACCACCCGGAAGGCGATCGCCTCCTCACGGGGACCCGGATCGGACGCCCACGTCGCCGTCTCCTCGACCACCACGACGCCCCGGTGGACGAACATGCGGCCCGGCTGCAGCGTGACGCCCGCCGTCGTCGCCCACTCGCGCAGCTCGTCGAGTCCTTGGTCGGGATCGTCGTCGGGGGTGGGCAGCACGATGTCGTCGCTCGACAACTGCACGAGCGTGTCGATGTCGTTGCTGTTCACGGCGTCGTGCCAGGCCAGGACCGTGGCGATCTCCGAGGTGCTCATGATCGAGAGCCTAGTCGCCGGATCGCGGAGGTGGGGGCGTGAATCCGCCGAATCCGCTGTCGCGCTCGGGCGCTCCGGCGCACAGTGGACATATGACGATCACCGGCCAACTCGTGAGTTTCATCCCGAGCACCGACCTCGACGTCTCGGAGACGTTCTACGTCGACACCCTGCGCTTCCGGAAGCTCTCCCGCGACCCGTTCGCGCTCGTCCTCGACGGAGGCGACGGCGCACCGGTCCGGGTGACCCTCGTGCAGTCGCGCGAGGAGACCGGCTACACCGTGCTGGGCTGGCGGGTATCCGATCTGGACGGCACCGTCGAACGACTGCGCGAGCACGGCGTGGAGTTCATCCGCTACAACGGCATGGACCAGGACGACCACGACGCGTGGACCGCGCCCGACGGCATGCGGGTCGCGTGGTTCCGAGACCCGCACGGCAACGTCCTGTCGTTGCTCGAACACCGCACCTGACGCGGCCTCAGCTCGCGAAGGCGCCCCACAGGAAGCCTGCGAACAGCACCGCGAAGCCACCCATCTCGCCGACGATCAGCGCGGCCATCGCCAGGCCCGTCCCGCGCACCGGATGCGCGAACTGGTTGGTGGTATCGCGCAGCGCGCCGTGCACGACATAGCTCGCGATCGCGCCGACGAAGAACATCACGATCACCGCGGCCGCCGCGAGGTTCACCGCGGTGGGCCACGCGCTGAGCTCGACGAACACCGCGACCAGCAGCGTCGCGAAGGAGTACATCAGGGCGGAGCGGTGGGCGATGTCGACGTACGGGTGCGCGAGGTGGTCGTCGGAGGTCGCCATCTGCCGGTACTTCCACACGCCGAGAGCGAGTGCGAGGAGGAAGACCGCACCCGCGGCCGTCAGTGTCAGTTCGGTGTCGATTCCCAGGACCATCGCGCCAGTATGGACGCATCACCTCAGCTGCAGCCGCTGGTGTTCCCACAGGACGGACAGGCGTGGCACGACCCGGCCCGCTGCATCTTCACCCCGCACTGCATGCAATACGGCGCGTCCGGATTCGACGGCGACGGAGCGGCGAGCCCACCCGGGGAGGATGTGCTCTCGCTGTGTGTGCCGCGCGGGGCGGTCGCCGGCGGATCGGGCTCGCGCATCGGCGGCGTGCTCGTGTACGGCGTGAGCGTGGGGGTGTCGGGCACCGAACGCTCGGCGACGGTGAGGATGCCGAGTTCGGCGCGCTCGTCGGGTTCGAGATAGTCGACCGCCAGTCGCCGGAAGATGTAGTCGAGGATCGACGTGGCGATCCGCAGATCCGGATCGTCGGTGATCCCGGCAGGTTCGAAACGCGTACTCGTGAAGGCCCGGACGAAGGTGCGCAACGGAACCCCGTACTGCAGACCGTAACTGACCGACATCGAGAAGGCGTCCATGATGCCGGCCAAGGTCGAACCCTGCTTGGACACGCGCAGGAACATCTCGCCCGGACGCCCGTCGTCGTACTCGCCGATCGTGACGAAGCCCTTGCAGTCGGCCACCCGGAACTCGAACGTCCGCGAGTTGCGGGTACGCGGGAGCCGTTCGCGACGAGGCGCCGCGGACGGGACCGCCGCTTCTGCGACGGCAGGGCGCGACGATGTCGACAACGGTTGTCCCAGTTTGCAGTTGTCGCGGTAGATCGCGAGGGCCTTCACCCCCAGGCGCCATGCGTCGACGTACATGTCGGCGATGTCGTCGACGGTCGCGGACTCGGGCAGGTTCACCGTCTTCGAGATCGCACCCGACAGGAACGGTTGCACCGCGGCCATCATCCCGACGTGACCGCGCGGCGAGATGACGTTGTCGCCCATGGAGGTCGCGAACACCGGTGCGTGCTCGTCGCGCACGTGCGGTGCACCGGTGAGATCGTGGTGCAGATCGAGGTGCGCCACGATGTCGGCGACCTCCGACGGGCTGTAACCCAGACGCGACAGTGCGCGCGGCACACTGCGATTGACGATCGTGAGGCTGCCACCGCCGACGAGCTTCTTGGTCTTCACCAACGCCAGGTCCGGTTCGATCCCGGTGGTGTCGCAGTCCATCGCGAGCCCGATCGTGCCGGTCGGCGCGAGCACGCTGACCTGGCTGTTGCGCACACCGTGGGCGGTGCCGTCGGCCACCGCGCGATCCCACGCCTGTCGTGCCGCGTCGAGCACCTCGGCGGGTGCGAGATCGGCGTCGATGTCGTCGAGCGCACCACGGTGCTTGCCCAGCACGTCGAGCATCGGCGCGCGGTTCTCGTCGAACCCGTCGAACGGCCCGAGGCGCCGTGCCATGTCCGCCGACACGGCATAGGCGTGGCCGGTCATCAGAGCGGTGATCGCCGCGGCCGTCGCGCGACCGGCCTCGCTGTCGTAGGGCAGACCCGAAGCCATGAGCAGCGCACCGAGATTGGCGTAACCGAGCCCGAGCTGCCGGAACCGCCGCGACGTCTCACCGATCTTCTCGGTGGGGTAGTCGGCGCGGCCGACGAGGATCTCCTGCGCGGTGAGCATCACCGCCACGGCATGACGGAAACCGTCGACGTCGAAGGTGCCGTCCTCGCGTAGGAAGGTGAGCAGGTTCAGGCTCGCGAGGTTGCAGGCCGAATCGTCGAGATGCATATACTCCGAGCAGGGATTCGACGCGTTGATCCGGCCGGTCGCCGAGGCGGTGTGCCAGGCGTTGATCGTCGTGTCGTACTGGATACCCGGGTCGGCGCACTCCCAGGTGGCGGCAGCGATGCGCTGCAACAGCTCTCGCGCGCGGACCGTCCGGACCGTCTCGCCGGTCGTCACCGCACGCAGCGGCCACTCGGCGTCGGCCACGACCGCATGCATGAACTCGTCGGTCACGCGCACCGAGTTGTTCGCGTTCTGGTACTGCACCGAATGGATGTCGCTGCCGTCGAGACCCATGTCGAAACCGGCCTCGGCGAGCACCCGTGCCTTGCGTTCCTCGATCGCCTTGCAGTCGACGAACTCCTCGATGTCGGGATGGTCGACGTCGAGGATCACCATCTTCGCGGCCCGCCGGGTCTTGCCGCCGGACTTGATGGTCCCGGCCGAGGCGTCGGCGCCGCGCATGAAGCTGACCGGCCCCGACGCGCTTCCGCCGCCGGTGAGCGGTTCGGCCGACGAACGGATCCGGGAGAGGTTCACCCCCGCGCCCGACCCACCCTTGAAGATGACCGCTTCCTGCCGGTACCACTCGAGGATCGAATCGATGCTGTCGTCGACCGACAGGATGAAACACGCGCTGGCCTGTTGTGGAGTGTTCGGCACGCCGATGTTGAACCAGACGGGACTGTTGAACGAGGCCCGCTGGTGGATCAGCAGGTAGGTCAGTTCGGCGGCGAATGCCTCCGGGGCGTCGAGGTGGCCGTCGGTGTGCCCCCACGCGGTGATCGTGTCGACGATCCGCGCGATCACGTCGCGCAGCGAGTGTTCACGATCGGGGTGCCCGAGCTGCCCGCGGAAGTACTTCTGCGTGACGATGTCGGTGGCGTTCTGCGACCAGAAGGCGGGGAACTCCACATCCGTCTGCTCGAAGACGACACGGCCGGTGCCGTGATGGACGATCCGCGCGTCGCGTCGCTGCCACTCCACCGTCTCGGCAGGATCGACACCGGGCGTCGTGAAGTACCGGACGTCGCCGCGCACCGCGGCGGAAGCGGCGTCCGATGCACTCTTCGGGCTGCTGTGAGGCCTGGTACTGCTCATCGCGTCCTCCCGGGGGCGTGGACCGGTGGCACATATAGTCCCACCATGCTGCCACCGCGTCCCGGTACTCCGCCGTCTTCCGCCCGCTCGGCCCGCCCGGTGGCGCCGTGAGTGCCGGCGGCGAACTGCTCGTCGGGCTGGCGATCCTCGTCGGACTGCTCGGGATCGTGCTGCCGATCCTGCCCGGCGTCCTGCTGATCTTCGGTGCGATCGCCGTGTGGGCGTTCCTCACGGGAGGCACCACCGCATGGATCGTGCTGGGCGTCGCGACGGTGGCGCTGCTGGTCACCGGCATCGTGAAGTACACCTGGCCCGGCAAGCGACTGCAACAGGCCGGGGTGCCGAACCGGTCGCTCATCCTGGCCGGTCTGCTCGGCATCGTCGGCTTCTTCGTCATCCCCGTCGTCGGGCTGTTCCTGGGCTTCCTGCTCGGCATGTACCTGTCGGAGGTGCAGCGGCACCGCACCCACCGCGACGCGTGGGTCTCGACGGTCGCGGCGACCAAGGCGGTCGCGTTGTCGATCCTCGTCGAACTGTTCGGCGGGCTCGTCGCAGCGTCGGTATGGCTGGGCGCCGTCCTGCTCACCTGAGCACACCCGGAAAGCGAGAGGGACCCATCCGTGTGCGGATGGGTCCCTCCTCGTTCGTGCAGCTCAGGCGGCTGTCACGCCTTGTGCGGCTCGCTGGCGCGGAACATGTCCTCGCGCTCGACGACCTTCACGCGCTCGCGGCCCTCGGCCTCACCGAGGCTGCGCTCGTGCGCATCGAGGCGGTACCAGCCCTGCCAGGTGGTGTACGGCAGCTGCTTGTCCTCGAGGAACTTCACGATCGCGTCCTCGGACGGATCCTCGGGGGTGTTCAGACGGCCGGCGGCCCGGTCCTCGAGCAGGTTCGCGACGGTCTCGTTCGCGTCGCCCTTGGTGTGGCCGATCAGGCCGACGGGGCCGCGCTTGATCCAGCCGGTGACGTAGGTGTACGGCATGAACCGGTCGTGACCCTCGGCGTTCTCGTCGGCGAGAACACGTCCGGCCTCGTTCGGCACGGTGCCGGCCTGCTCGTCGAAGGGCAGCTTGGCGATGTTCTGCGACAGGTAGCCGACCGCGCGGTAGACGGCCTGGACCTCCCAGTCGTTGAACTTGCCGGTGCCGCGTACGTTGCCGGTGCCGTCGAGCTCGGTGCGCTCGGTGCGCAGACCGACGACCTTGCCGTCCTCGCCGAGGATCTCGTGCGGGGACTCGAAGAAGTGCAGGAACAGCTTGTGCGGGCGGTTGCCCACATCGCGGATCGCCCAGTCCTGCAGGGTGTTGGCGACCATGTCGACCTGCTTCGAGTTACGACGCGCCTGCTCGGAGCCTTCGTCGTAGTCGATGTCCTCGGGATCGACGATGACCTCGATGGTCGGGGAGTGGTCGAGTTCGCGCAGCTCGAGCGGCGTGAACTTGGCCTGCGCCGGACCACGGCGACCGAAGACGTGCACCTCGACGGCCTTGTTGTTCTTCAGGCCCTCGTAGACGTTCGGCGGGATCTCCGTCGGCAGGAGTTCGTCGCCGGTCTTGGCGAGCACGCGGGCGACGTCGAGCGCGACGTTGCCGACACCGAGGACGGCGACCTTCTCCGCCTCGAGCGGCCAGGTGCGCGGCACGTCGGGGTGACCGTCGTACCAGGACACGAAGTCGGCGGCGCCGTAGCTGCCGTCGAGATCGATACCGGGGATGTTCAGCGCGCGGTCCGCGTTCGCGCCGGTCGAGAAGATCACCGCATCGTAGAAACGCTGCAGGTCGTCGAGGTTGAAGTCGCTGCCGTAGTCGAGATTGCCGAGCAGGCGGATCTGCGGCTTGTCGAGCACCTTGTGCAGGGCCGTGATGATGCCCTTGATGCGCGGGTGGTCGGGCGCGACACCGTAGCGGATCAGACCGAACGGCGCCGGCATGCGCTCGAACAGGTCGATGCTGACCCCGGGATCCTGCGCAGTGTCGGACTTCATGAGTGCGTCGGCGGCGTAGATACCGGCAGGGCCGGCACCCACGATCGCGACGCGAAGGGGACGAGTCTGATCGGTCATCAGGGGATCAACTACCTCTTCGGTGTGCGGACGGACATATCCAGCTTAAATTAAGGCTGCCCTCAGTGGGCTCGGCGCAGGTCGCGCGGGGATGACGGCGAAGGAGAAGACATCGAGCCGTCGAGCGAATCGCTTCAGCGACAACACATGTGGGCACCCATACGACACAGGTCGACGGCGAGGCGTCGAACGAGCTGCGTGGTGGCCATGCGACAATTCCTACCTCGAGAGGGTTTTTAGGGCAAATGCGGCCGTGACGGGTCGCGACCTCGCGCCCACTAGGATCGGGCGCATGGCCAAGCGCGGAGCCCCCGAACCCGAACCCGATCCCGGCCCGGATCCCGACGGTCCCACCGGTAGCAGCATAGGGCCTTTCCTCGGAGCCCTCGCGGTGCTGGTGGTTCTCGTCCTCGTCGTCTTCGGCGCACAGCTCTTCTCCCCGGCGGGCGACGACCTCACCGAGGACGAGATGGTGCGCCGCGCGGTCACCGACTACGTCTCCGCGCACAACGAGAACGACGGACCGATCCTCGACCGGCTGCGCTGCAGCGATCTGCCCGCCGAGGAAGCGCCGCTCGCGGACGTCGAGGGACGGGTGGAACTGCAGGCCACACAGAACGTCTCCGTGGACGGCGATCGGGCCACCGTCGACGTCCGGACCGGCCTCGACGGGGAGACACAGACCGAGACGTGGCAGGTCGTCCGCGTCGACGACGTATGGCGGATCTGCCGGTTCTGACGCGTCGCCGTGCGTATACGAAGCGGTGCCCGCGTGTACGTCACAGTCCGACCTGTGAAAACATATCCGGGTGAGCTACGCAGGTGATATAACGCCGCAGCAGGCATGGGACCTGCTGCAAGGTGATCCGGATGCCGTGCTCGTCGATGTGCGTACCGAAGCCGAGTGGAAATACGTCGGGGTCCCCGAGACCTCGTCGCTCGGTCGCCGGACCGTGTTCGTCGAGTGGGTTCGTTACCCCGACGGCGCACCCAACCCGACCTTCGTCGAGGACCTGAGAGCGGCGGGTATCGGCGGCGGACCGGTGATCTTCCTGTGTCGCTCGGGGCAGCGCTCCATCGGAGCGGCCACGGCCGCCACCGCTGCGGGCCTGACCCCCGCCTACAACCTTCTCGAAGGATTCGAAGGCGCTCTCGACGGTGAAGGCCATCGCGGTGCCGAGGGCTGGCGGGCTGCGGGCCTGCCGTGGAGGCAGTCGTGAGTTCCATCCCCCAGGGCGGCGCGTTCGACAAGGCGCTGCCCGCCACCGTTCGCCCCGCCACGCTCGGCGTGCGCGGCGGCCTGCTCCGATCCGGCTTCGAGGAGACCTCCGAGGCGCTCTACCTCAACTCCGGGTTCGTCTACGAGTCCGCGGAGGCCGCCGAAGCCGCGTTCACCGGCGACGTCGACCACTTCGTCTACTCCCGCTACGGCAACCCCACGGTGAAGATGTTCGAGGAGCGCCTGCGCCTGCTCGACGGTGCCGAGGGCGCCTACGCCACCGCGTCCGGCATGTCCGCGGTGTTCACCGCGCTCGCCGCGCTGCTCGGCAAGGGTGACCGCCTCGTCGCGGCACGCAGCCTCTTCGGTTCGTGCTTCGTCGTGTGCAACGAGATCCTGCCTCGCTGGGGTGTCGAGACGGTGTTCGTCGACGGCGAGGACCTCGACCAGTGGGAGAAGGCGCTGTCGGTGCCCACCACGGCGGTCTTCTTCGAGACCCCGTCGAACCCGATGCAGACCCTCGTCGACGTGCGACGCGTCTCCGAGATGGCGCACGCGGCGGGCGCGAAGGTGGTGCTGGACAACGTCTTCGCCACCCCGCTGCTGCAGCGCAGCATCGATCTCGGTGCCGACATCGTCGTCTACTCGGGCACCAAGCACATCGACGGCCAAGGCCGCGTGCTCGGCGGAGCGATCCTCGGTCCCGAGGACTACATCGACGGGCCCGTGCAGCAGCTCATCCGCCACACCGGGCCGTCGTTGAGCCCGTTCAACGCGTGGACGCTGCTCAAGGGCCTCGAGACCATGCCGGTGCGGTTGCGCGCCTCCGTCGATTCGGCGCTGCGCATCGCGCAGTTCCTCGAAACGCAGGATGCCGTGCGCTGGGTCAAGTACCCGTACCTCGAATCGCACCCCCAGTACGAACTCGCGAAGTCGCAGATGAGCGGCGGCGGCACGATCATCACGTTCGAGCTCGACGCCCCCGAGGGCGAGGGCAAGAAGCGTGCCTTCGAACTGCTGAACAAGCTGCGCATCGTCGACATCTCCAACAATCTCGGCGACTCCAAGTCGCTCATCACCCACCCGGCGACCACCACCCACCGGGCGATGGGACCGGAGGGCCGGGCCGCGATCGGTCTGTCCGACGGTGTGGTGCGACTGTCCGTGGGCCTCGAGGATCCCGAGGACCTGCTCGAGGATCTCCAGCAGGCGCTGTCCTGACCTGGGACGCCGTGAGCTACGCTGCGGGTGTCCTGCCGATCCGGTAGGGCACCCGCTGCGTTTTCGGTGAAGCCGGTGAGAATCCGGCGCTGTCCCGCAACTGTGAGCCCGACTTCCGGGTGAGCCAGGTCAGCCGGCGCGGAGGGTCCGTACGTACTGGTCCTCGGACGAAGGACGGTGACGTGCCGCAACCGCACCGTTGCAGCCGTACTGTTTTCGTCCTCCGAACAACGGAGGATGGCTGTGCCCCTCGACAATCACCGGCGGCTGCTCGCCGCCGGACTGACCGCCTTCGCGCTCCTCGCCGCAGGATGCTCGAGCAGCGACGATTCGTCACCGTCCGGTGACACCGACACCACCTCCGCGGACGTCCCCCAGGCCATCGTGTCGTTGAGCCCCACCAGCACGGAGATGCTCTACGCCGTCGGTGCCGGTGATCAGGTCGTCGCGGTCGACGACCGGTCCGATTACCCGACCGACGCGCCGGTCACCGACCTGTCGGGGTACACCCCCAACGTCGAGGCGATCCTCGGATACGAACCCGACCTCGTCGTCGCCAACGCCGACACCGCCGATCTCGTCGCGGGGCTCGAACAGGCCGGCGTCGAGACGCTGATCCTTCCCGCGGCCGAGAACCTGGACGACACCTACGCCCAGATCGAACAGCTCGGAGCCGTGACCGGGCACGTCGGTGATGCCGCCGAGGTCGTCGCGCAGATGAAGACGGACATCGACGAGATTCTCGCCGGACTCCCCACACGGGAGACCCCGCTGACCTACTACCACGAGCTCGACAACACCTTCTACACCGTCACCGACGACACCTACATCGGCGAGATCTTCTCGATGCTGGGTCTGACCTCGATCGCGACCGGCGGCAACGGCTACCCGCAGCTGTCCGCCGAGTACGTCCTCGAACAGAACCCCGACGTGATCTTCCTGGCCGACGGACAGTGCTGCGGTGTCACGCCCGAGGTCGTCGCGCAGCGTGCCGGATGGGACGAGCTCACCGCAGTCCGGGACGGTCACGTCTACGTCCTCGACGAGGACATCGCGAGTCGCTGGGGGCCGCGCGTCGTGGACCTGATGCGTGAGGTCGCCCGGATCGTCGGCGCCATCCCCGCGGTCCAGCCCACGCCTTGATCTCCCTGTCGCGAGGCACCACCCGCGCACTGCCACCCGGTGGTGCGCGGGTGGTGCCGCGCAACGTGCTCGTACTGACCGGCGCGGTGCTCGCCCTGTTCGCCGCGATGCTGGTCGGGATCCTCGTCGGGCCCGCCGGCCTCACCCCGGGTGGGGTGCTGCTCGACATCGCCGACCGCCTGCCGTTCGTCGACGTCGACTCCGGGCTGAGCACGCGTCAGCAGGCGATCCTGTGGAACATCCGGATGCCGCGCGTCGTGCTCGGGGTGCTGGTGGGGGCGATGCTGGCCATCGCCGGTGCCGCCTACCAGGGGGTCTTCCGCAACCCGCTCGCCGACCCGTATCTGCTCGGGGTCTCCAGCGGCGCCGGCCTCGGTGCCACCCTCGCCGTCGTCGTGGGCGGCGCCGCCGGGTTCGCCGGTGTCCCGATCGCGGCCTTCGCCGGGGGACTGCTCGCCGTCGGCGCGACGTACTCGCTCGGCCGTACCGTCGGTGGCAGCCGCTCGGAAGTCGTCATCATCCTCGCCGGTGTCGCCGTCGCCGCCTTCGCGAACGCGATCCAGACCTTCTTCATGCAGCTGCACGACGACACCCTGCGGCAGGTGTACTCGTGGATGCTCGGCCGCCTGTCCACCGACGGCTGGTCCGACGTCGTCGTGGTCCTGCCGTACGTCGTGGTCACCGTCGCGATCATCGCGCTGCATCGGCGCACACTCGATGTCATGGCGGTCGGCGACGTCGAAGCCGCGAGCCTCGGGATCAACCCGGCGCGCGTGCGGCTGCTGCTCGTGTGCGTCGCGACCCTCGGGACCGCTGCGGTGGTCTCGGCCAGCGGACTCATCGGGTTCGTCGGCATCGTCGTTCCGCACGCGGTCCGGCTGCTCGTCGGGCCGGGACACCGCCTCCTGCTGCCGCTGTCGCTGCTGGTGGGTGCGTCCTTCCTCGTCCTCGCGGACGTCCTGGCCCGCACCGTCATGTCGCCCGCCGAACTGCCGATCGGTGTCGTCACCGCGGCGATCGGGGCGCCCTTCTTCCTCGTCGTGCTCAGACGGAGCCGAGGTGTCCGATGAAAAGCGATGTTCTCACCACCCCGACCATGACGGTCTCGTGCCGGCAGCTCACCGCCGAACGCGGAGGCGTCGAGGTGCTGCACCGGGTCGACCTGAACGTCACCGCGGGATCGTGGGTGTCGCTGGTCGGACCCAACGGGTCGGGCAAGACCACTCTCCTGCACGTCCTCGCCGGTCTCGTGCCGGCCACCGGTCACCTCCGGGTCGCCGACGTCGTGCCGGGACGTGCCGGGCGCCGGGACATGGCACGAGCGGTCGCGCTGATGCCGCAACGCCCGGTGGTGCCGGAAGGCGTCACCGTCCGGGAACTGATCCATCTCGGTCGCACCCCGCACATCCCGCGCTTCGGTTCCGAGACCGCACACGACCGTGAGGTGGTGGACCGCGTCGTCGAACGACTCGAGCTCGAAGCGTTCGCCCCGCGCCTCGCGACCGAACTGTCCGGCGGTGAGCTGCAGCGCGTCGTGCTCGCGCGCGCTCTCGCCCAGCAACCGCGCGTGCTGCTCCTCGACGAACCCACCAGCGCACTCGACATCGGGCACCAGCAGCAGGTGCTCGAACTCGTCGACTCGATGCGCACCGAAGGCGACCTCACCGTCATCGCCGCGATGCACGATCTGACCTCCGCCGCGCAGTACGGGGAACGACTCGTGCTCCTCGACGGTGGGCACGTCGTCGCCGACGGAGCGCCCGATGACGTCCTCACCGCCGACCGCATCGCGCAGGTCTACGGCGCCCGCGTCGAGATCCTCGACCGTCCGGCGGGTCGCGCCGTCCTCCCTCTCCGCGACAGTACGAAAGGCTGCTGATGGAGGTCGTACTCCTGGGGACCGGCGCGGCGGACGGGTGGCCGAATCCGTTCTGCACATGCGCGTCCTGCGCGGATGCCGCGCGTCGCGGTGAGATCCGCGGGCAGACTGCGGCACTCGTCGACGACGTGCTGATGCTCGACTGTGGTCCCGAGGCGCCCCGCGCGGCCGTGCGGCACGGCAGGTCGCTGGCGAAGGTACGCCACATCCTCCTGACTCATGCCCATGCCGACCATCTCGGCCCCCAGGCATTGTTGTTCCGATCGTGGGTCGCTGCCGGCGTCGATCTCGATGTGATCGGCCCCGCCGACGCACTCGACACCTGCAGGCCCTGGGCGGGCCCGGAGGACCCGGTGCGTTTCGTGCCGGTCGAGGCCGGGGACTCGCTCACCGTCGGCGAATACTCGGTGCGCGTTCTTCCCGCACGACACAAGGTGTTCCGCGACGGAGACGCGGTGCTGTACGACCTGTCGGGGCCCGGCGGGTCGCGGTTGCTGTGGGCGTGCGACACCGGGATGTGGCCCACCGAGTGGTTCGAGGCCGTACGCGGCGCCCGGTTCGACGCGGTCTTCCTCGAAGAGACCTTCGGCGACCGTTCCGCGCTGTCCGAGGGCCACCTCGGCCTGCCCGAATTCGGTGCGATGGTCGATGGTCTGCGCAGTGCCGGTGCCGTTACCGAGAACACCGACGTGGTCGCGGTGCATCTCGGCCACCACAATCCGCCCATCGACGATCTGCGAAATAAGCTGCAGCAATCGAATTCTCGTCCGGGGCGCGACGGTGAGGTGGTCCACGTGGGTGAGCAGACTCCGCTCGTGCCGCATCGGACGCTGGTCCTCGGGGGAGTGCGGTCGGGCAAGTCGCGGCACGCAGAGGAACTGCTCGCGTCGTATCCGTCCGTCACCTACGTCGCCACCGGCGGGACGCGTGAGGGCGACGCCGAATGGGCGGAACGTGTTGCACTGCACCGCGATAGACGACCGGACTCATGGTCGACGATCGAGACCTCGGATGTGGCGAAGGTGTTGCGCGACGCGGACGAACCTCTGCTCGTCGACTGTCTCGGAACCTGGCTCACGGCACGACTCGACCTCCACGACGTGTGGAACACGGGCAATTCCGCTGCGGTCGACATCGATATCGACGACCTCCTCGATGCGTGGCGGCAGACCCGGGTTCCCGTGGTCGCCGTCAGTAACGAGGTGGGCAGCGGTGTGGTGCCGGCGAGCGCGTCGGGGCGGTTGTTCCGGGACATGCTGGGTCGGCTCAATGCGCGGGTCGCCGAGGCCAGTGAGTCGGTGACTCTTGTAGTGGCGGGAATTCCCATTTCTCTGAAGTCGAATTGATTCCTGTTCTTCTCGTAACGCTGCGGACAACTCCCGGCAGAGGTGAATTCCGGAGAGTAGTGCGTCAGGCAAGCAGTCGGTAAAGACCGATCAGCCCCACCACGACGATCACCGCCCGCAGCGCGACCGGCGACAGGCGTCGGCCGTAGTGCGAGCCGAGATAACCACCGATCAAAGAGCCCACGGCGATCAGTGCGGCCACGGTCCAGTCGATCCGTTCGAACGCCACCAGGATGTACGCGCACGCGGCCACGACGTTCACGACCAGCGACAGAAGGTTCTTCGCCGCGTTCTGTCGCTGGATGTGGTCGTGCAGCAATGCTCCGAACAGGCCCATCAACAGGATGCCCTGTGCCGCCGTGAAGTAGCCGCCGTAGATGCCGACGGCGAAGGTGCCGACGACGAGCAGTGTCATCCGTACCGGTCCGAGGTGGCCGTCGGCGTCACCTCCTGTCCGGCGAGCCACCCACGCCTGGATCTTCGGCTGGAACACGACGAGCGTGAGTGCCAGGAGGAGCAGGATCGGCACGACCGTCTCGAAGACGGTTTCCGGCAGGTGGAGCAGGAGCCACGCTCCGACCAGCGCCCCGCAGAACGACGCGGGGATCTGCCACCGCAACCGCTCCCATTGCCCGCGCAGCTCGCGCCGATACCCCCAGGTGCCCGAGACGCCTCCAGCGACCAGGCCGATCGCGTTGGACATCGTCGCGGTCACCGGGGGTACACCGAACGCGACGAGCGTCGGGAAGGTGATGAGGGTGCCGGATCCGACGAGGGAGTTGATAGCTCCGGCGCCGAGTCCGGCCAATGCGACGAGGAAGAGTTCGAGCGGGGTCACCGAGGCGAGTCTACGGCGTGCGGTGCGCACCCCAGACAGGCCATGTTCGGGGAGCTTATGTGTGTTTTTCTCGCGAAAGACGCACACGACCTCCCCCAACTTTCGCTTGGGTAGGCGGCATACTCGGGGGCATCGGAACGCGAACGGTCGGAGGAATCTGTGGCTCGGGGTTTGAAGTTGGGGTACAAGGCGTCGGCGGAGCAGTTCGGCCCGCGCGAGTTGGTGGAGTTGGGTGTGCTCGCCGAGGCGCACGGGATGGATTCGGCGACGGTGTCGGATCATTTCCAGCCGTGGCGGCACAACGGCGGGCATGCGCCGTTCTCGTTGGCGTGGATGACCGCGGTGGGTGAGCGCACCGAACGCCTGCAGCTCGGGACCTCGGTGTTGACGCCGACGTTCCGGTACAACCCGGCGGTGATCGCGCAGGCCTTCGCGACGATGGGGTGCCTGTATCCGGGGCGGATCTTCCTCGGCGTCGGCACCGGCGAAGCGCTCAACGAGATCGCCACCGGATATGCCGGCCAGTGGCCGGAGTTCAAGGAACGTTTCGCCCGTCTTCGGGAGTCGGTGCGATTGATGCGCGAGCTCTGGCGCGGGGACCGGGTCGATTTCGAGGGCGAGTACTACACGACCAAGGGTGCGTCGATCTACGACGTGCCCGAAGGCGGCATCCCGGTCTACGTCGCCGCCGGTGGTCCGGTCGTCGCCCGGTATGCGGGACGGGCCGGAGACGGGTTCATCTGCACCTCGGGGAAGGGCATGGAGCTCTACACCGAGAAACTGTTGCCGGCCGTCGCCGAGGGTGCGGAGAAGGCGGAGCGGGATGTGGCCGGGATCGACAAGATGATCGAGATCAAGATCTCGTACGACACCGATCCGGACAAGGCGTTGGAGAACACCCGCTTCTGGGCACCGTTGTCGCTCACCCCGGAGCAGAAGCATTCCATCGACGATCCGATGGAGATGGAGGCGGCGGCCGGTGCGTTGCCGATCGAGCAGGTCGCCAAGCGGTGGATCGTGGCGTCGGATCCGGACGAGGCGGTCGAGAAGGTCAAGGCGTATGTCGATGCCGGGTTGAATCATCTGGTGTTCCACGCGCCGGGTCATGACCAGAAGCGGTTCCTGGAACTGTTCGAACGCGACCTCGCGCCGCGCCTGCGCGCACTCGGCTGACGTCCGACGACGAAGGTGCCGCCCCTCCCAGGGAGGAGTGACATCGCGTTCGTGTCGCGGGCCTTCGAGCCGTGTGTGCGGGTACACGGGACGGAACAGAGTTTGCAGTTAGGGTGGATCCATGAGTGCTGCTGCAGGGTCCGTCACGAGCATCTACATCGCAGCTCCGGAAGGGGACACCGGGAAATCGACCGTCGCCCTGGGGGTGCTGCAGACGCTGTGCGCGTCCACCGCCCGCGTCGGTGTCTTCCGTCCCATCGCGCGCTCCGACAGCGACATCGACTACATCCTCGAACTGTTGCTCGAACACACCACCGTCGACCTCGCCTACGGGGACTGCATCGGCGTCACCTACGACGACGTCCACGACGACCCGGACGCCGCGCTCAGCGACATCGTCGGCAAGTACCACGCGGTGGCCGACCGCTGCGACGCCGTCGTCATCGTCGGCAGCGACTACACGGAGATCGCCAACCCCAGCGAACTGTCGTACAACGCCCGCATCGCGGCGAATCTCGACGCCCCGGTGCTGCTCGTCCTGCGCGGTTCCCGCCGCACGCCCTCGGAGATCGCCCAGCTCGCCGGTGTGTGCGCGTACGAGCTCGCGGGACAGCACGCGCATCTCGGCGCGGTGGTGGTGAACCGCTGCGACCCGCATGCACTCGACGAGATCGCCCAGGCTCTCGGCGACCGCGCCGAACCGGTGTGGACGCTCCCGGAGGTGCCCGCGCTGGTCGCGCCGACGATGGCCGAGCTGCAGACCGCGATCGGAGGCGAGCTCTACAGCGGCGACCCCGACCTGCTGCAGCGGGAAGCGCTGCGCATCATGGTCGGGGGCATGACCGCCGAACGGATTCTCGAGCGGCTCACCGACGGCGTCGTCGTCATCGCTCCCGCCGACCGCTCCGACGTCATCCTCGCGCTGGTCAATGCCAATGCCGCCGAAGGATTCCCGACGCTCGCCGGCATCATCATGAACGGCGGCCTGCTGCCGCACCCGATGATCGCGCAGCTCGTCACGGCCCTGAAGCCGTCGCTGCCGATCCTCACCACCGAACTCGGCACCTTCGACACCGCCTCGGCTGCCGACCGCACCCGCGGCCGCATGGCCCTCGGCGCGCAGCGCAAGATCGACACGGCACTCGCGCTCATGGAACGACACGTCGATTCCCGTTCTCTGCTCGACCGGTTGCGACTGCCGCGACCGTCCGTGACCACCCCGCAGATGTTCGAATACCAGCTCATCGACCGCGCGCGGGCCCAGCAGCGGCACATCGTGTTGCCCGAGGGCGAGGACGACCGCATCCTTCGAGCCGCCGGACGCGTGCTCCAGCGTGGCATCGTGAAGCTGACGATCCTCGGCGACGAGGCAGCCGTCCGCCAGCGGGCGTCGGAACTCGGGGTGGACCTGTCGGAGGCACAGATCCTCGACCCGCGCACCTCCGAGCACGCCGACCGGTTCGCGGAGGAGTACGCGCGTCTGCGCGCCCACAAGGGCATGACCGTCGACCGTGCACGCGAGATCATTCGCGACATCTCGTATTTCGGCACGATGATGGTGCACCTGGGACTGGCCGACGGCATGGTCTCGGGCGCGGCACACACCACCGCCCACACGATCCGCCCCGCCCTCGAGATCATCAAGACCGAACCGGGTGTCTCCACGGTGTCGAGCATCTTCCTGATGTGCCTCGCCGACCGCGTCCTCGCGTACGGTGACTGCGCCGTCGTCCCCGACCCGACCGCCGACCAGCTCGCCGACATCGCGATCTCGTCCGCCGCGACCGCCGCCCGGTTCGGCATCGACCCGAGGGTCGCGATGCTGTCGTACTCCACCGGCGAATCCGGTTCGGGTGCCGACGTCGACAAGGTCCGCTCGGCCACGACGTTCGTGCGGGAGAGGCGACCCGACCTGCTGGTGGAAGGTCCGATCCAGTACGACGCGGCGATCGAACCGACGGTCGCGAGTGCGAAGCTGCCCGATTCCGACGTCGCCGGACGCGCCACGGTGTTCATCTTCCCGGACCTGAACACCGGCAACAACACCTACAAGGCCGTGCAGCGCAGCGCCGGGGCCGTCGCCGTCGGACCGGTCCTGCAGGGCCTGAACAAGCCGGTCAACGACCTCTCCCGGGGCGCCCTGATCCAGGACATCGTCAACACCATCGCCATCACCGCGATCCAGGCGCAGGAGGAAGACGCGTGAGCAGCCCGAACCCGGCCACCGCAGGCACCGTACTGGTCCTCAACTCCGGATCGTCGTCGATCAAGTTCCAGCTGATCGAACCGGACAGCGGAAAGTCGCTGGCGCACGGACTGATCGAGCGGATCGGGGAGTCGGAGGGGCGGATCGTCTTCCATCACACGACGGGCGTGGACGAACGCAACGACGCCATCGCCGACCACCGGACCGGACTGCGCGCGGTGCTCGAGATGCTCGAAGGACTGGGCCGTCCGCTGCACGAGGTGGGCATCGTCGCTGTCGGACACCGACTCGTGCACGGCGGCAAGGTCTTCTACGAACCCACTCTCATCGACGACGATGTGGTCCGCGCCGTCGACGAGCTGTCGGTCCTCGCACCCCTCCACAATCCGGCGAACGTCGTGGGAATGGAGGTCGCGCGGGAGGAACTTCCCGACGTACCCCACGTGGGTGTCTTCGACACCGCCTTCTTCCACGGTCTCCCGCCGCACGCGGCGACCTACGCGATCGACCGCGACATCGCCCACAAGCACGACATCCGGCGCTACGGATTCCACGGCACCTCACACGAATACGTCTCGGGGCGTGCCGCGGAGTTCCTCGGGCGCGACATCGCGGACCTGAATCTGGTTGTGCTCCATCTGGGTAACGGCGCGTCGGCGTCGGCGATCGCGGGCGGCAGTCCGATCGACACCTCGATGGGTCTGACCCCGCTCGAAGGTCTCGTCATGGGCACGCGCAGCGGCGACATCGATCCGGGTGTCGTCATGCACCTCAACCGGGCGGCCGGACTGAAGGTCGACGCCATCGACGACCTGCTCAACCGGCACTCGGGCCTGAAGGGACTCTCGGGCGTCAACGACTTCCGCGCCCTGCTGAAACTCGTCGGCGAGGGCGACGAGGATGCGCGACTCGCGTACGAAGTCTATGTGCACCGAATCCGGAAATACGTGGGCGCCTACACCTTCGAACTCGGAGGGGTCGACGCGATCGTGTTCACCGGCGGGGTGGGGGAGAACAACGTCGACGTCCGGCGCGACAGCCTCGCCGACCTTCACCGGCTCGGCATCATCGTCGACGACGCGCGCAACACCGCCGACGACGACGGGGAACGCCGGATCTCGGCCGACTCGTCGCAGGTGGAGGTGCTCGTGATCCCCACGAACGAGGAACTCGCGATCGCGCGCGCAGCCGTGCAGTTCGCCCGGCGCTGATCTTCGATCAGGTCAGGCTGCACGTGCCTGATCTTCGATCAGGTCAGGCTGCGCGGCCGGATCGCGTTCGCGAGGTCGACGAGGGTGTAGCGGTGCGTGCGTGAGGGCGCGTTGCGCGCCAGCTGCCGCAGCGCTGCTTCGGTGCCCAGGCGTAGTCCCTTCTCCGTGAACGGTACGTCGAGGATGCGGTCGTACTCGCGACTCGACGCCCGGCCGCTGCGCACCCATTCGAGTGCCGTCCCGAGGACGAGCGCGCGCATCTGCAGTGCGCGACCCTCGTCGGGAGGAAGTGACGCGATCCGGTGCGCGGCCTCGCGCAGATCCGCCTCGGAGATCTCCTCGACGCGACCGCCCCGCAACAGGATCAGGGCGGCGGTCATGGTCGCGGCACTGTGGTGCCGGGAGGTCGTGGGGACCTCGTCGAGCACGTCCACGGCGGCGCGGATCTCGTCGCGGGCCGTGAGCTGGCGTGCCAACCCGAAGGCCGCACTGACGACGGCGTGGTCGGTGCGCCACACGACCCGGTAGGACTCCTCGCAGAAGCGTCGCCACGCATCGGGGTCGTCGCTCTCCCAGTGCTGCAGCGTCAGTTCGGCGGTGGCCCCGAGCGCGATCTTCGGGGCGATCTCACCCGGAAGAGCCTGCAGCACCTTGTCGAACCGGGCGAACGCCGCCTCGTAGTCGTCCTGCAGCAGTTCGGCGATCCCGGCGTACCAGTCCATGCGCCAGTCGTCGCCGAACTCGCGCTCGAGGCGGGCGAGGATGTCCACCGCGCTGTCGACCTGTCCGAGATCGAGATAGGCGCGGACCTCGGCCAGGGTGATCTCCTTGGAGAACGACACATCGGATGCCCCGACGACCCGACCGACCCCGTTCTCGCGCGCGTGCCGGAGCGAGTCGAGGGTCTGCTGAGGTTCGCTGTGGACCGCGGCGGCGAGGAGCGCGGCACTCGGATCGTTGGGGTCGAGCAGGGGGACGGGCAGTGCCGCCGCGACATCCTGCCCCCGCAGTTTGGGGTCGCGCTCGATCCCGTCGGCGTACACGTCGGTGGGGACGAGTGCCTCGTCGGTGCCGAAGGTCGTGCGGGGCGGGCTGAACAGGCGGGACAGTCCGGGATGTTCGGTACCGAGCTTCTTCGACAGGATCTCGCGCAACACACCGGTGAGCTGACCCTGCAGTTCGTCGGCGGACGAGAAGCGCTGCTGCGGATCGGGGTTCGTGGCCCGCAGGAGCAGGCGGTGGAAGGAGTCGAACTCGGCGAGCAGGGGAGCCTGCTCGGGGGTGGGCAGACCGTCGCGATACCGGCCCTTGTCCGACGGCATGTCGAGCGTGAGCACCGCGAGTGTGCGTCCGACCGTGTAGATGTCGCTCGCGACCGTCGGTCCGGTCCGGACGATCTCGGGCGCCTGATATCCGGGCGTCCCGTACAGATAGCCGTATCCCTCGACCGCGGAGACGGCACCGAGGTCGATGAGTTCGATCTGCTCGTCGGTGACCATGATGTTCTCGGGCTTGAGGTCGTTGTAGACCAGTCCGATGTCGTGCAGATATTGCAGTGCCGGAAGCACTTCGAGCATGTACCCGATGGCCTGCTCGACCGGGATGCGATTCGGCGGGGGATAGTTGTCGAGCACGGTACGCAGGGTGTGACCACCCAGGTACTCCATGACGATGTACCCCATCGGGGTGCCGTCGGGGGAGGGGTGTTCGACGAAGTTGTAGATCTGGACGATGCTCGGATGGCTGACCTCGGCCAGGAACTGGCGTTCGGCCACCGCGACCGCCTGGGCCTCGGCGTCACCGCCCTGCAGCAACCCCTTCAGTACCACCCAGCGGTCGCTCACGTTTCGGTCGATCGCGAGATAGATCCACCCCAGTCCGCCGTGCGCGAGGCAGCCCTGCACCTCGTACTGCCCGGCGACGAGATCCCCGCGGTGCAGGGCGGGAGTGAACTGGAAATGCGTTCCGCACTTGGGGCAATCGCCTTCGGTGGGACCCGGCCCGGAGGGGGTGCTGCGTCCCACCGGTTGCCCGCACTTCGAGCAGAACCTCTTGCCCTCGGAGACGTGCGGATCGCGGAGGACGGCGTCGACGGGATCCTTCGGGGTGGGGACCGGCACGTCGACGAGGCCGGCGATGCGGCGACGCTGGGTGCCGCGGGGCCGGACGCGACGGCTCGACGAGCGTTGGGACGACGAGCGCTGGGAGGACGATCGCTGGGAGGACGAACCCGACCGGATCGAGGAGCGCCGGGTGGATTCGGGCTGCGTGGTGGGGGCGGGGCCGCGTTCGGTGGCGGGCCCGGTATCCCCGGCCGCCCGCGCGGTGGCCGGCCCCGAGTCGCTCGTCGACGGTTCGGTCGCGGGTCCGGAATCCGCCGCGCGTCTGGTGACAGGCCCGGAATCGACTGCCCGTTCGGTCGCGGGGCCGGAATCGGCCGACGGCGTGCCGGCCGGTTCGGGTTCGTCGGACATGGCCGTCACTCCCGGTAGTTCGGTGTCGGGGGTGACGGAGTGGGACCGAGCACCCGCAGGTACTTCTCGTACAGCGCCGTCCACGTCCCGTCGGAGCGGATCCGTTCGAGGGTGGCGTTGACGAAGCGTACGAGCTCGTCGCTGCCCTGCCGGATTCCTATGCCGTACGGCTCCGATCCGAGGGAGGGGCCGACGAGTTCGAGATAGGGGTCCTGCGAGGCGAGTCCGGCGAGGATCGTGTCGTCGGTGCTCACGGCGTCGACCTGCTGTTGCTGGAGGACGACGAGGCAGTCGGCCCACGACGGCACGGTGAGGATCGACGCCGACGGCTGCACTTCTCGCATCCGGAGCAGCGAGGTGGTGCCCTCGACGATGCACACGCGCCGGCCGGCGAGATCGGCGGCGGAGCGGATGTCGGAACCCCGCACGACGAGCACGCGCTGCTGGGCCCGGAAGTACTCGGAGGAGAAGTCGACCTTCTCGCGTCGGGCGCACGTGATGCTCATGGTCTTCGCGACGATGTCGACGGTGGAGTCCTGCAGCGCCTTCTCGCGTTCGGCGGAGGACAGGATGCGGTAGTCGACGAGGTCGGGATCGCCCAGGAGGTCGCGGGCGATCTCACGTGCGATGTCGACGTCGAAACCGGTGATCCGCCCGGTCGCGGTATCGCGGTAGCTCATGAGGTTGCTGCCGGTGTCGAGGCCGACGATCAGCCGTCCGCGCTTCCGGATCCGATCGATCGCGGGTCCGGTGGCGTTCGGGTCCGGGGACAGCGAGGCGGTGGGATCGCCGCAGTCGGGTGCGGGTGGTGTGGCCACCGACGATTCGAGCATCCGAGCGTTCTCGGGGAGCGGGAGAGAGGTCGTCGTCCCCTGGAGACCGGGGGCGCGCGGTGGGGGATCGGTCGCGCACCCGCCGGCGAGTGCGGCGACGACGCACAGACCCGCGACGAGAACGCGCTTTCTCACTGGTACTCCTTCAACCGGGGCCGGAGACCGACCCACACGCCGATCAGTGCCACCGTCAGCAGCACCACCGACGCCGGTGCGAGACCGGCGAGGGTGCGGGAGGCGCGGAACTCGTTGTCGCGCAGTTCGGTGCGGGTGTCGTCGATTCCTTCCGTCAGGGCCGCATCGAGAGCGACGAACCGGGCGGTGGATTCGCCTGGTCCCGCCCCGACCGCGAGGACCGAGGCCGCTGCGTAGTCGCCGCGGGCGAGGGCGGCGACCATGCGTGCGTGCGAGTTGATCCAGGCGCCGTGCGCCGACCGCGCGGCCTCGACCGCTTCGGCGCCGGCCTCGAGGGCGGAGTCGCGCCCGTACTCGTCGAGGATGTCGCCGAGTCGCGCCATGTTGGTCCCGAAGGTGTCGTCGTACGCGCCGGTCGTGTCGCGCCGGGCGATCAGCAGAGTCTCGGCGGTACGCGACTGCTGGGCGAGGATCCGCCCCTCGGTGAGATCGGCGAGCGGTGCCGCACCGCGTTCGATGGCGTGTTCGGTGGCACTCGACGAGGCCAGGCCGGCGACG
Source organism: Rhodococcus rhodochrous (assembly GCF_900187265.1). Lineage (NCBI taxonomy): Bacteria > Bacillati > Actinomycetota > Actinomycetes > Mycobacteriales > Nocardiaceae > Rhodococcus > Rhodococcus rhodochrous. The sequence goes on along the minus strand of NZ_LT906450.1, from coordinate 4,168,316 downwards.
AGCAACCAGCACAGCAGCACCCCGGTCGCGCCGATCGCGACGAGGAGTCCGGGATTGAGGGTGCGACGACAGCGGCGGCTCACGACGACGTGCGCCACGCACAGTGCGGCGACCGTGACGAGGAGCAGACCGATTGCGAGCCAGGGTGGTCGTACCGCGTCGCGCTGGGTGTCCTCGACGGCGGCGACGCCCCGCGTGTGCAGTTCCTGCGCGGCGGGGAGCAGTTCGGTCTGCATCAGGTGCGAGGCCTCGCCGAGATATGCGGCGCCGACCGGATGCCCGGTGCGGTTGTTGGTGCGGGCCGTTTCGATGAGGCCCGTGTAGACGGGCAGCAGCCGCCCGATCTCCGTCAGGTTGTGCGCGGTCTCGCGGTCGGCGTCGGTCAGGCCGGTCGCCGCGATGACGAGATACTCCGCGGCCTCGTTGGTGGCCCGGATGTAGCGACTGCGCACCGCCTCCGGTTCGAGTCCGCCCGAGATGAAGCCCGTCACGGCGGCGGCGTCGGCCACCGACAGCGCGCTGTAGAGATTCTGGGCCGCGCTGGCGAGCGGCTCTATGGACGAGAGGAGACGGTCGTGGGTGGCCTGCCTGCCGGAGACCGTCGTCGCGGAGACCGCCGCCGACGCGACGAGCAGAACGGTGAGCACCACGCCGAGGACCACCAACCGCACCGGCGTGGATCGCAACAGCGCGCGGGCGTCGTCGAACCGGGCGTCCGGAGCGTCGGTGCCGGCGTCGTCGCGGATATGGCTCTCGACAGGCGCGAAGGGAGGGGTGATCCGTACGTCCACCGGGCACTCCCTTCCTCGTGTCGAGCGCTCTGAGGGGAGCATATAAGCAGCCCGGCGGTATTGTTGCCGTCCACGGACGGCGGGATCCGGTACCGGGCACACGCCCGGGCGAGGACGGATCGGAGAGGCGGACGCAATGCGTGGAGACGGTGACGGCTGGGCGGTCGGACCGGACGGTGAGAAGCGCTGGGGACGGCACGGCGCCGCAGGTCTGCTGCTGCGCGCTCCGCTCGCGGACGGCCGTCCCGCGGTTCTCCTGCAGCACCGGGCGGCGTGGTCGCACCAGGGTGGGACCTGGGCCCTTCCCGGTGGAGCGCGCGACTCGCACGAGAGCACCGTCGACGCCGCCGTGCGGGAGGCCCACGAGGAGGCCGGGATCGATGTCGCGGCCGTGACGGTGCGCGCCGAACGCGTCACCTCCGGTCTCGCGGGTGGATGGACCTACACCACTGTCGTTGCCGACGCCACCGAAACGCTCGTGACCAGCATCAACCAGGAGAGCACCGAACTGCGCTGGGTGCCCGAACCGGAGGTGGAGACGATGCCGCTGCACAGCGGCTTCGCCGAGGCGTGGCCGTCGCTGCGCACCTCACCGGTGCGCATGCTCCTCGACACCGCGAACGTGCTCGGAGCGAGCGGCCCCACCGGATGGTGGCGCGACCGCCCCGGCGCGACGAGCGCCCTGCTCGCCGACCTCGCCGCGGTCCTGCCCCGCACCGTCGAGTTTCCCGACGGGACGTTCGGCTGGGTCCCCCGCGTCGAAGCGGTCCTCGAAGGGCACGCCCGCGACGCGACGATCGACGACGTCCGGATCCCGGTACACAGCGCGGACGGCAGCGGCGATGACGAACTGGCCCGGCTCGCCTCCACCGCGACGGCCGTGGTCGACCCCGGCGTGACGGTCGTGGTCACCGCGGATCGCGGCCTGCGCGCGCGGTTGCCCGAGGGCACGATCGCGATGTCGCCCTCGGCCGTGCTGGGCTGGCTGTAGCCCCTCGGGCCGGCAGCGGCCTTCAGCGGCCTCAGGCGGGCAGTGGGGTCTTGAGCGCCGCGGCGGCTGCCCGCGGATCGGAGGCCTTGGTGATCGCCCGGACCACCGCGACCCGCGTGGCCCCGGCGTCGAGCACCTCGGGGAGCCGCTCGAGATCGATGCCGCCGATCGCGAACCACGGTCGTGCCGGTTGCGACTGCGCGACCTCGCGCGTCACCTCCAGCCCCGCGGCGGTCCGTCCCGGCTTGGTCGGGGTGTCCCACACCGGCCCGGACGCGAAATAGTCGACGCCCTCCTCGATGTCGGCGAGCGCGGCCTGCGCCCGACTCGACGTCGAACGGCCGATGACGATCTCGTCGCCGAGGATCTGCCGCGCGTGCCGCACCGGCAGGTCGCCCTGACCGAGGTGCAAAATGTCGGCGCCCGCCGCGAGAGCGATGTCGGCGCGGTCGTTGACGGCGAGGAGTGCACCGTGGCGTGCACACGCCTCACCGATGATCTCGAGGGCGGCGAGTTCCTCGCGTGCCTCGAGGCGTCCGAACTTCTTCTCGCCGGCCGAGTCCTTGTCGCGTAACTGGACGATGTCGACCCCACCGGCGAGGGCCTCCTCGACGAACCGTGCGAGGTCACCGGTGTCCCGGCGAGCATCGGTGCACAGGTACAACCGGGCGGTCGCGAGGCGGCCGCGCGGGTCGGGATGGTTGCCGCGATAGGTGGTCACGACCAAGACGGTAGCCTCTAGGCAGAAAGTGTGACGACACGGGAGTCCCGAGGTTCGCGGGGCTGAGAGGGGGCCTGCCGGCCCCGACCGTTATGACCTGACCCGGATCATGCCGGCGCAGGGAGTGAGGTGGACCAATGGCAACTGTGGCCGTCGTGGGTGGCGGAGTGATCGGGCTGTCGATCGCATGGCGCGCGGCCCGCTCGGGGCACGTCGTGACCGTGCACGACCCGAATCCCGGTAGCGGTGCCTCGTGGGTGGCCGGGGGAATGCTGGCCCCGCTGTCCGAGGGCTGGCCGGGTGAGGACCATGTGCTGTCCCTGGGTGCGGCGTCGCTCGACCGCTGGCCCGGCTTCGCGGACGCACTGCGCACGGAGACCGGCGTCGACGTGTTCACCGCCGAGGCGTCGCTGACCGTTGCGCTCGACGCGGCGGATGCGGCCGACCTGCGGACCGTCGCCGAATGGGTCGGGGAGCGAGGGCACGAGATGCGGCTGCTCTCCCGCGCGGAGATCCGGGAGTTCGAGCCGTCGCTCGGCCCGAAGGTCCGGCTCGGACTGCTCGCACCCACCGAGTCGTCGGTCGACAACCGCGCGCTCGTCGACGCCCTGCGCACTGCGGCCACCGGGGCCGGGGTGCGTTTCTCCGACGGCGCCGTGCACGACCTCGCCGACCTGCCCGACGACCAGGTGGTGCTCGCCGCCGGCTCGGCGTCGGCGCGGCTGTGGCCGGGTCTTCCGGTCCGACCGGTCAAGGGCGAGATCCTGCGGCTGCGGGTGCGGCCGGGCGCGACCCCGCCGCCGCAGCGCACCATCCGTGCGAGTGTCCACGGACGGCCCGCCTATCTGGTGCCCCGCCACGACGGGCTCGTCGTGGGCGCGACGCAGTACGAGGCGTCCGACACGCAGGTCACGGTGGCGGGTGTGCGCGATCTGATCGCCGACGCCGAGACGATCTTCCCGGCGCTCGGCGAGTACGAACTGTTCGAGGCGAGCGCGGGCCTGCGCCCGATGACCCCCGACAACCTGCCGCTGATCGGCCGGCTCTCCGATCGTGTCGTCGCCGCGACCGGCCACGGCCGCAACGGTGTGCTGCTCACGCCGCTCACCGTCGACGCGGTGCTCGCCGAACTCGGCGGGCGGTCGCTGGCCGACGCGAAATACGCCTGTCCTGGACGAATTACGGAAGCGAGTGTGGGATGACGAACGTGTCCGTGGGCATCACCGTCAACGGTGAGGACAAGTACTACGACGCGGCCCCGACCGTGTCGCAGCTGCTGAACGAGCTCGGTCTGCCCGAGAAGGGAATCGCCGTCGCCGTCGACGGTGTCGTGTGCCCGCGCGGTCGCTGGTCGGAACCGGTGGCACGCGGCGCGAGCATCGAGATCCTCACGGCGGTCCAGGGTGGCTGAGACACACGATCCCGGCGCCGATCTGCCGCAGCTGACCATCGCCGGCCGCACCTTCGGGTCGCGGCTGATCACCGGCACCGGTGGCGCGGCGAACCTGGCCGTGCTCGAGGAGGCGCTCGTCGCGTCGGGCACCGAACTGACCACCGTCGCGATGCGCCGCGTCGATGCGGCCTCCGGAACCGGTGTCCTCGATCTGCTGCGCCGTCTCGGTATCGAACCGCTGCCGAACACCGCCGGGTGCCGCGGCGCGAAGGAGGCCGTGCTGACCGCGCAGCTCGGGCGGGAAGCGCTGGAGACCGACTGGGTGAAACTCGAGGTCATCGCCGACGAACGGACGCTGCTGCCCGACGCCATCGAACTCGTCTCGGCGGCCGAACAACTCGTCGACGACGGCTTCGTCGTCCTGCCGTACACGACCGACGATCCCGTCCTTGCGCGCCGTCTCGAGGATGTCGGTTGTGCTGCGGTGATGCCGCTCGGTTCGCCGATCGGCACCGGCCTCGGTATCTCGAACCCGCACCACATCGAGATGATCGTCGAGGCGGCGGGCGTGCCGGTGATCCTCGACGCGGGAATCGGAACCGCCTCCGACGCGGCGCTCGCGATGGAACTCGGTTGCGACGCCGTGCTGCTCGCGACCGCCGTCACCCGCGCGAAGGATCCGGCGCTGATGGCGTCGGCGATGCGCCACGCCGTCGAGGCGGGATTCCGTGCCCGGCACGCCGGTCGGATCCCGAAACGCTTCTGGGCTCAGGCATCTTCGCCGATGGAGCCGTGACCGGTACGGAAAACCCTTGAGAATCCTCGTGTTCAGGGGTTTTCCGATTATCGCGTGACGGGATACCGTGCGGTCGGTACGATCCCCGGGCATGACAATTGCACACCGAATCCTTTCCGCCGCCGCTGCCGGGCTCATGGGTGTTGCCGTCGCTGTCACGGCACCGGGCGTCGCAGGCGCCCAGGAGCCGTGCCAGCTGAGCCGGTCGAACACCGGACCGAGAACGTGCGAGATGACGCAGCTGGCCACGCCTCCCGTGCTGACACTGGGCGACGGCATCTGCGCCGGCATCGTGCGCGCGGGTGGAACCGCCTTCGACGGCCCGCTCGACGAGTCCTACTCGATCTACTCGGTGGCGGGCGCCACCCACGGGATCGAACTGCGGATCACGCAGGGCTATTCGCTTCTCGGCGAGTGGACACCGAGTGTTCTGAACTGCGACGTCACCGTGGCGTTCGACTGGCACAATCTCGACACCGGCGCCCGCGGCACGGAGACCCGCTTCGTGCCGGCCTTCCACACCAGCACCCGGCCGTTGTTCATGCACGTGTTCCCCGGGCAGGGCCGTGTCGCCCTGACGATGCGTACCGAGCGACCGAGCATCCCGGTCACCGTCGAGGTGTTCGTCCCCTGACACACCGCGTGCGGCTCCGGGCGCGTGATCGGATGCGCGGGCCGGAGCCGCACGTAGGGTGGTGCGCATGATCGAAGTGACCGGCTTGACCAAGACCTTCGGGTCCACGACCGCGGTCGACGACCTGACGTTCACGGTCCGTCCCGGTATCGTCACCGGCTTCCTCGGCCCCAACGGGGCGGGGAAGTCCACCACGATGCGCATGATCCTGGGACTGGACCGGCCGACCTCGGGAACTGCACTGATCGAAGGGAAGCCGTACACCGAGCTGACACGGCCGCTCACCACCGTCGGCGCACTGCTCGACGCGAAGTGGGTGCATCCCAACCGGTCGGCGCGGTCGCATCTCGCCTGGCTGGCTGCGTCGAACGGTCTGCCCGCCTCACGCGTCGACGAGGTGCTGCGCCAGGTGGGGCTGACGGAGGTCGCCGGCAAGCGCGCCGGCGGATTCTCTCTCGGCATGTCGCAGCGACTCGGTCTCGCCGCCGCGCTGCTCGGCAACCCGCGCGTGCTGCTGTTCGACGAACCGGTCAACGGCCTCGACCCCGAGGGCATCGTGTGGATCCGGCGGTTCATGCAGGCGCTCGCCGCGGAAGGCCGCACGGTGCTCGTGTCCAGCCACCTGCTCTCGGAGATGGCGCAGACCGCCGAACATCTGATCGTCATCGGGCGTGGACGGCTCATCGCCGACACCTCGGTGAAGGAGTTCGTCGATCGCGCGTCCGAGTCGTTCGTCGTCGTGCGCAGTCCGCAGCTCGACGAGCTGCGCACCGCGCTCACCGAGCGCGGGCACACCGTGCGGGAGGACGACGGTGCCCTGCATGTCTCGGGCGCTCCGGCGGCGGAGATCGGCGAACTCGCCGCGACCCGGTCGATCGTGTTGCACGAACTCGCGGGACGCAACGCGTCGCTCGAGGAAGCGTTCATGAAACTCACCGGTGGCGAGGTCGAATACCACGGATCCGGAGTCGACGACGTCATGAAGGGTGGACTGTGATGAGTACGGCGCTCGACACACTGCGGGCCGAACGGATCAAGCTCACGTCGGTGCAGTCACCGCTGTGGTGCACCGTCGTCATCGTCGCCCTCGGCCTCGGTCTGGCCGCGATCCTCGGGTCGGTCTCCCGTGCGTCGGCAGGGATGGACGACGAGCTGGGACGGTTCTATCCGACCGTGGACGTCGCGGTCAGCGGCGTCACCGGTCTCGGCGTGCTGGTGCTCATGATTCTCGCGGCGCTGTCGGTCACCAGCGAGTACCGCTTCGGGGTCATCCGCACGACCTTCCAGGCCACCCCGAACCGCACCCTGCTCCTGACGATGAAGGCGCTGCTCATCGGCGTGCTGGGTGCGGTGCTGACACTCGCGGTCTCGTTCGGTGCCTTCTACCTCGCGAAGGCGTTGGCGGGGCCGGACGCAGGTCGCGAACTCGTCCTGAGCGGTGGGACGGCGTGGCGCGCGGTCTACGGCACCGCGATCTACGCGTTCCTGTGCGTCTTCCTCGCGGTCGGTGTGGGCACGCTGCTGCGGCAGTCGGCCGGCACGATCGCGCTGTTGATGCTGTGGCCGCTGCTGCTCGAGTCGTTGTTCGCGTTGTTCGGTTCGGTGGGCCGTGAGATCCAGCCGTTCCTGCCGTTCGCGAACGCGAACAACTTCCTGGGCATCGGGCAGGGAATCGAATTCCACTGGGGTCCATGGGGATCGCTCGTGTACTTCGCGGCCTTCTCGTTCGTGGTGTTCGCCGCCTCGCTCGTGGTGGTCAACCGCCGCGACGCCTGACGTTCTGCGCCGACACGCCGCAGGTTCTGCGCCGTCACACTGCGCCGCACGGTTTCCCCGTGCGGCGCAGTGCTTTTTTGTACGCTCGGTCGATGGCGCGGGCGCAGACGAGATACGGCATGCGGGGAGCGGCTCTGATCGCCGCCGGTGTACTCCTGACGGCGGGATGCTCGGAGGCGGAGGTGGAGACGCCGCCGGTCGACCCGGCGGTGCTCGCCGACGCCGTGGAACTCGATGCCGTCATGGCGCACCTGACGGAACTCGAACGGATCGCCGGCGAGAACGACGGCAACCGTTCGCTCGGGACCCCCGGTTACGACGCGAGCGTCGACTACGTCGCCGGAGCTCTGCGCGACGCCGGATTCGACGTGCAGACACCGGAGTTCGACACGACCCTGTTCGCCGTCGAGAACGAGCAGCTCACCGTCGACGGGGAGCCGATGGGTGTGAGCGCACTCGGCATGTCACCGTCGACGGGACCGGAGGGGCTCACCGCGCGTGTCGTACGTATCGCCCCCGACGACACCCCCGGTTGCGAGGCCACCGACTACGACGGTGTCGACGCGGCCGGTGCGGTGGTGATCGTCGATCGCGGCGTGTGCACCTTCGCCGTCAAGGAGCAGGTCGCCGCCGAACGAGGAGCGGCCGCACTCCTCGTCGCCAACAACGAGGACGGTCCGCTCGACGCCGCCGGTCTCGGGGCGGAATCGAATCCCCGCATCCCGGTCGGGGGTGTGGCCGGGGCCGACGCCGAGCGCCTGTCCGCTGCGACCAGCGTGACGGTGACGCTCCAGACCCGCACCGAGGACCGGAAGTCGCGCAACGTGATCGCGCAGACCCGCACCGGCTCGACCGATGACGTGGTCGTCGTCGGCGCGCACCTCGACAGCGTCCCCGAAGGACCTGGGATCAACGACAACGGAACCGGTGTCGCCGCCGTCCTCGAGACCGCGCTGCAACTCGGCAGCGAACCGGACGTGACCAACGCCGTACGGTTCGCGTTCTGGGGCGCCGAGGAGGTCGGACTGGTCGGCTCGACGAAATACGTCGAGTCGCTGTCCGACGAGGAACGACTCGACATCGCCCTGTACCTGAACTTCGACATGCTCGGCTCGCCCAACGCCGGATATCTCGTGTTCGACGGCGACGACTCCGACTCCGTCGGTGAAGGACCCGGTCCGGAGGGCTCGGCGGGTATCGAGCGGACCTTCGCGCAGTTCTTCGACGAACGCGGAATCGAAGTCGGCGGAACCGATTTCGACGGTCGCTCCGATTACGGTCCGTTCGTCGCCTTCGGCATCCCCGCGGGCGGGGTGTTCACCGGCGCCGACGACGTCAAGACCCCCGAGCAGGCCGACCTGTGGGGTGGCACCGCCGACCAGCCCTTCGACCCGAACTACCACACCCCCGAGGACACCCTGGCCGGCATCGACCGCGAGGCGTTCGGCGCGGCGGCCGCCGCCGTCGCCTACGGCACGGCCGTCTACGCGAATTCGATCGACGGACCCGACGGGGTACCCACCGGCGACCAGCGGGCCGAGGTGCGTGCCGAGTTCACCGAGTGAGGACGGGCGCGGTCAGCGCTCGTGCAGGCGCCACAACGGGTTGACCGGCCCGTGGCCGTGACCGAGGTCGTAGGACCACTCGAGGCACTTCGTGATCCATTCCTTCGCGAACTCGACGGCCTCGGGCACCGACCGGCCGTGGGCGAGGGCCGACGCGATCGCGGCCGCCAGCGTGTCGCCGCCGCCGTGGTCGTTGCCGGTCTCGATCCGCGGCGTGCTGAACTCGAGGAAGCGGTCGCCGTCGAACAGCAGGTCGGTGCTCTTCTCCGAGCTGCGCAGGTGACCGCCCTTGACGATCACCCACCGGGCGCCGAGCGCATGGAGCGCTTCGGCTGCGCGCCGGGCCGACGCGTCGTCGACGACGTCGATGCTCGTGATCAGCCGTACCTCGTCGAGGTTCGGGGTGACGACGGTGGCGAGGGGGATGAGCACCCCGCGGATCGCGTCGAGCGCGTCGGAGTGCAGCAGCGGATCGCCGTGCATCGAGGCGCAGACCGGATCGACGACGAGGGGCACCTCCTTGTCGCGGCCGATGCCCACCTCGCAGCACACCTGCGCGACGGCCTCGATGATCTGCGTGGAGGCGAGCATGCCGGTCTTCGCTGCGGACACCCCGATGTCCTCGACCACGCATCGCACCTGGTCGGCCACGGTCTCGGCGGGGATCTCGTGGAACCCGCGGACGCCGACGGAGTTCTGGACGGTCACGGCGGCCACCGCGACGCAGGCGTGCACACCGCACATCGCCATCGTGCGGGAATCGGCCTGGATGCCGGCCCCACCTCCGGAGTCGGTACCGGCGATGGTGAGGGCTCGAACCGGGGTCTCGCCTCGAGGCGACAAGGGCAGAAGGTCCACGCGGACACCCTACCGAGGGTGTGTTCGATCACGGCCGGGCGGCGCTGGGACGGGTGCACTTTCCGAAACGCGACAGCGCTGCTGCCGGTGGTCACCGCAGTACTCTATAGTGGCATAGGTCACAGTTCGATCACGCAACACCCCTATTGGAGGCGCTCATGAACACGAGTTCGCCGGACCTCGCCGTGTCGGACAACGCCGACCAGAACCGGTTCGAACTGCGCCTCAACGGCGATCTCGTCGGCATCCTGGGGTACTACGACTTCGAACGCGTTCCGGCACCGAACCCGCCGGTCGTCGACTTCATGCACACCGTGATCGTGGAGGATTTCGGCCATCGGGGTCTCGCAGCCGTTCTCGTCGGTGGCTCGCTCGATCTCGCGCGCAGACGAGGTTGGCGCGTGCGGCCGGTGTGCACCTATGTGCAGCGGTTCCTGTCGTCGCACGAGAACTACCGCGACGTCGTCGTGCCTCTCGAACCTCCGCGCACCGACCCCCAGCGCAAGGAGAACCGGCGCAGGCAGCCGCGACGCAAGGTGCCCGCCCGCAAGGCCTGATGCCTGCGCGGGCGGTTCACCCGGCCCGGAATCCGCTCAGAGGTCGAGGTCGACGATGACCGGTGCGTGGTCGCTCGCGCCCTTGCCCTTGCGCTCGTTGCGGTCGATCTCGGCGCCCGTCACCCGCGCCGCGAAGGCAGGGGACCCGAGGACGAAGTCGATCCGCATGCCCTGCTTCTTCGGGAAGCGCAGCTGGGTGTAGTCCCAGTAGGTGTACACCCCGGGGCCGGGTGCGTGCGGACGGACGACGTCGGTGTAGCCGACCTCGGTGAACGCGTGGAAGGCGTCGCGCTCGGGCTGCGAGGTGTGCGTCTTGCCCTCGAAGAAGGCCGGATCCCACACGTCGTCGTCGGTGGGGGCGACGTTCCAGTCGCCGACCAGCGCGATGGGCTGCTCGGGCGCTGCGGTGGCCCAGGCGTGCGCGTCGGCGCGCAGCTTGGCGAGCCAGTCGAGCTTGTAGGTGTAGTGCGGGTCGTTCAGGTCGCGGCCGTTGGGGACGTACAGGCTCCACACGCGCACACCCGCGCACGTCGCGCCGATGGCCCGCGCCTCGAGCGCCGGATCGACCTCCGGGTCCTTCGAGAAACCGGGCTGGTCCTCGAAGCCGATTTGCACGTCGTCGAGGCCCACACGCGACGCGATTGCCACGCCGTTCCACTGACTCAGCCCGACGTGCGCGACGCGGTAGCCGAGTTCCTCGAAGCGTTCGTACGGGAACTGCTCGTCCTTGCACTTGGTTTCCTGCATCGCGAGCACATCCGTGTCGGTTCGCTGCAACCAGTCGAGGATGCGGTCGGTACGGGCACGGACGGAGTTCACATTCCAGGTAGCAAGGCGCACACGCCCACTGTAGGCGACCTATCCGACGGGTTCGGAGGCGTACCGGTAGCGGTGGTGGTCGACGAAGCCGAGTTCTCGGTACAGGGCGCGGGCCGCCGTATTCGACTCCTCGACCTGCAGGTATGCGTGGGTCGCAGCCTGCTCGCGGGCCCAGCGCAGCAGAGCGCCGCACACGAGTGTGCCGAGTCCGCGCCGCCGGTGCTCGGGCGCGACCTCCACGGTCGACAGACCCACCCAGCGGCGTCCGTCCGGTGCGTCGGTGATCGCCGCGCGGCAGATCGCCAGGGGCGCCTGCCCGGGCGCGCCGATGCGGCCGAACCCGAGGACACCCGCGGCCACCGAGCCGAGCACGTCCTGCGCGAGCCGCGGGTCGGCGTCGGCGCGGTGGAGCGACAGCCAGTCGGCGTCCGGCCGCTCGGTGATCGTGACCGGGGTGGGTTCCGGCGGCAACGGCACGTTCGCGAGGTCGGCGCCCATAACGAGCACCGGCTCCGAGGTCGGCCATCCCTCCGGTATCCGGGCGAGCCGATCGGGCACCAGCAGTCGCAACGGCAGTCCGCGCGCCGCGAACCATTCACGGAGCCGGGCGCGCACGGCCGGATCGGCGGGGTCGGCCACGGTGCCACGTTCACCGAGCGGCGTCGCCGAATTGGCGCGCCGGGTGAAACCGTGCCCGGCGCGCACGAGCCAGCCGTCCACCCAGGCAGATTCGAGACCGGGCCACCCCGCAGCGGCAGCGTGCTCGAGCGCGCGGATCTCCGAGACGCGGATCGGCCGCGCCGCGATCGGCTTGAGCGCGACGACCGAGGTGGGGGACACCTGGACGACGCGACCGTCGGCGGTGCGCACCGCGACCACCGGTTCGACGGAGACGAGTTCACCGATGACGTCGGTCATCGGATGGCTGTAGCCGGCGGGCAGGCGGTACCGCAGCACCACCCGGGTGCCGAGGGGTACGGACGGGGCCGGACGGTCGGTCGTCATCGACGGTTCGCCGGTCGCCTCGTCACTCGTCCTCGTCGTCGTGGCCGAACGGGTCCTCCACCGAACCCGGGAGCCAGGTCAGCCCGGGGACACCCCATCCGGCGCGCTTGATGGTCTTCTTCGCGGCGCGGGCGTTGCGTCCGATCAGGACGTCGACGTACAGGAAGCCGTCGAGGTGCCCGACCTCGTGCTGCAGCATGCGAGCGAAGAATCCGTGGCCCTCGATCTCGACGGGATCACCGTTCTCGTCGGTACCGGTGACCTTCGCCCAGTCGGCGCGGCCGGTGGGGAAGTTCTCGCCGGGCACGGACAGGCAGCCCTCGAGATCGTCCTCCGGGTCGGGCATCGTCTCGGGGATCTCCGAGGTCTCGAGGATCGGATTGACGACGACACCGCGCCGGCGCACGACCTTGCCGGACTCGTCGCGGTCGGGGCAGTCGTAGACGAACAGTCGCTTGTCCACGCCGACCTGGTTGGCGGCGAGACCGACGCCGTTGGCCGCGTCCATCGTCTCGAACATGTCGGCGATCAGCTGAGCGAGTTCGGCGGGTGACTCGGTCACCGGCCGGGTCGGGTTGTGCAGGACGGGGTCGCCGACGATGACGATCGGAAGAATGGCCATGGTGACACAGGATAATGGGATCGACTCGCGGCGTTCTCGAACCGGTATGTGTCCCCACCCCGTGATTGAATGACTTCCGCCGAGACGCAAGGACTCTTCGTCACGGTGTGATCCAGTCAGTCGAGGAGGGAAATGGACGGCGCAGCAGCGCACGGCAACGACCGGTCCGATCTCGTGTCCCAGCAGGGCGACGGCGCATCCGCGCAGGAACCCACCGGCGACGAGGCGAACGGCCTGAGCCGTCGCGATCTCGACATCCTGGCGTTCGAACGGCAGTGGTGGAAGTACGCCGGTGCCAAGGAGGACGCCATCAAGGAACTCTTCGGTCTCTCCGCCACTCGCTACTACCAGGTGCTCAATGCTCTGGTGGATCGTCCCGAGGCGCTCGCCGCCGATCCGATGCTGGTCAAGCGGCTGCGGCGGTTGCGTGCGAGCCGTCAGAAGGCCCGCGCGGCCCGCCGGCTCGGTTTCGACACCCGTTAGACGGGCGGCCGTCGGGCCGGATAATGCGATATCGACACGCGCGGCCGGTCGGCAGCGCTGCGTGTGCTCGGGCAACTATGGTCGAGGTCGTGAGCAGAACCCCCGAGATCCCCAGCCGCGCGCCCGCACCCTCGGGACCGCCTCTGCGTGCGTTCGCGATGGTCCTGATCTCCTTGGGCATCCTGTTCGCCGGTCTCGGTTTCGCCTCGCTCGGTGATTCCGACGACGAACCCGCTCCCGCGGCGGCACCCACGACGACGACCGCTGCCGCGCCGGCCGCACCGTCCACGCGCTCGGCCGCGGTGCCCACCGCGCCCGCGCCCGCTGCCGCGAACGGTGGCACGTCCGCCGCCGGGGACGGTGCGACCACCACCACGGCCGTGTCTTCGGCTCCTTCCATGCCCGTGGGGAGCGGAACCGCGTTCGCGTCCGACACCTCGGCCTCCGCGACGGCACCGGTGCGCGTGTTCAACAACTCGGAGGTCGCGGGCCTCGCCGCGCAGACCGCGGCCTACCTCGAGGACGAGGGGTACACCATCAGTGAAACGGGCAACTACAGCGAGGGCTTGCTCCCGCAGACCTCGGTGTTCTACGGGTCGTCTCCCGGAGAGCAGCAGACCGCGACAGCCGTCGCCGAGTCGCTCGGTGTCACCGCGCAACCGCGCTTCGAGGGCATCCGCGACGCCGCCCCCGGAGTGATCGTCATCGTCACTTCGCGTTAGCGCCGGAACCGTGTCGGTCCGCCACCGGGTGGTCGCCGGAGACGCCCGGTTATGATCGGGTGACTTTTCGGCACTTCGAAGGAGCGGTTTGATGGTCTCCAGTTCCACCCGTCGCATGTCCTGGCGTGCTCTGGCCCCGATCGTCGCGATCGCCGCGGTGGGCCTGACTGCGTGCTCGAACAGCGAGGAGGCGAGCACCGAGCCGGGGACGACTCCGCCGGTGTGGACGGGATCCGCCGCGCCCGCTTCCGAGGCCCACGGCGACGACCACGGCACCGAGGGTGGGAGCGAGTCGCACGCCGGTGGCTCCGCCTCTGCTGCTGCGCTCACCGCGGAGCTCACCACGGTCGACGGCGAGTCGGCCGGCACCGTGTCGTTCGCCGAGAACGGCGGCGACGTCGAGGTGACCGTCGAGGTCGAGGGTCTCGAGCCCGGCTACCACGGTGTCCACATCCACGAGTTCGGCCGTTGCGAGGCCGAGTCCACCGCTCCGGACGGCGGCGAGCCCGGCGCGTTCCTGTCCGCCGGTGCCCACCTGCAGGCCGGCGGTAACACCTCCGTTCCGGAGAGCGGCGACCTGGTCTCGCTCGTCGTCCGTGAGGACGGCACCGCCACCGCCACCGTCACCACCTCGGCCTTCGGCCTCGAGGACCTCGAGGGTGAGGACGGCGCCTCGGTGGTCGTGCACCAGGACAACCTCGGCGCGCGCCTCGCGTGCGGCGTCATCGAGTGACCGGAGACCGCATCTCCTGAGACTCGATCTCGCAGGTAATTCCCGACACAGGGCCCCGCAGACGGACATCCGTCGGCGGGGCCCTGTGGTTGGATCGATACGTGGCAGTCGAGTTTCCGGGATCACCTCGTCCCACGATCGGCGTGGAATGGGAGATCGCTCTGGTGGACAAGACCACCCGTGATCTCTCGAACAGCGCGACGGTCGTCTTCGACAGGGTGAAGGAGATCGCGGGGGAGACCCCGCGGTTGACCAAGGAGTTCCTGCGCAACACCGTCGAACTCGTCACCGGCGTGCACGACACCGTCGCCGAGGCGGTCGACGACCTGTCCGAGTCGCTGTCGCTGCTGCGACGTGCCGCCGACCCGAACGGCGTGGACCTGATGTGCGCCGGCACCCACCCGTTCGCGCAGTGGACCGACCAGACCGTCACCCCGTCCCCGGACTACGACGAGATGATCAACCGCACCCGCTGGTGGGGACGGCAGATGCTCATCTGGGGAGTACACGTCCACGTGGGGGTCTCCTCCGCGGAGAAGATCATCCCGATCCTCAACGCCATGCTCGTGAAGTATCCCCACATGCTCGCGCTGTCGGCCTCGTCGCCGATCTGGGCGGGCTACGACACGGGCTACGCGAGCAACCGCGCGCTGATGTTCCAGCAGCTGCCGACCGCCGGCCTGCCCTACCATTTCGCCGACTGGCCGCAGTACGCGGAGTTCATCGGCGATCAGCTCAAGTCCGGCGTCATCAGCCACCCCGGGGGGATGCACTGGGACATCCGGCCGGCGCCGAAATGGGGCACCCTCGAGGTCCGGGTGTTCGACGGCATCACCAACCGTGCCGAACTGGCCGCCCTCGTCGCCTTCGTGCATTCGCTCGTCGTCTACTTCGACGAATGTCTCGAACGCGGTGAGGAACTGCCCGTGCTGCAGCCGTGGCACGTCAAGGAGAACAAGTGGCGTGCCGCGCGCTACGGACTCGAGGCGGAGGTCATCCTCGACCCGGTGTGCACCGAGCGGCTGGTCACCGACGACCTGAACGACCTGCTCGAGCAGATCATGCCCACCGCGATGCGGCTCGGTTGCGCCGACGAACTCGCGCGGGTCGCGGACATCCCGGTGCGGGGAGCGTCCTACCAGCGTCAGCGCCGGATCGCGGAGCGGACCGACGGCGATCTCGTCGCGGTGGTGGACTCGCTCGTGCAGGAACTGAAGGAGTGATCGGCCGAGGACATCCCGGCCGTCACGCTCCCGTCGAGAGTCTGGCCCTCATCGCCCGTCGGGCCCTCATCGGTTGTCAGGCACCGCCGGGAGCGTCCTCGTCGAGCAGACCGTCGCGACCGAGCTGCTCCCGGTAGGCGACGCGGCCGACCCGGTGGGCGATCACGGGGGCGGTGAGGACCATGAACATGCCCGCCAGGGCCATCATCCAGATGTCGATCGAGCTGCGCAGGATGATCATGGCGCCGCCCAGTACGAACAACAGGCCCACCACTTGGGGCTTGGTAGCGGGGTGCATGCGCGACAGGGTGTCGCGGAAACGGACCACGCCGATCGCGGCGGTCAGCGAGATGACCGAACCGATGAGGATCAGGATGTGGGCGAAGGTGTCGATGATCGTCGTCATCCTTCGTCACGCACCCGGAATCGAGCCACGGACACCGACCCGATGAAGCCGACCAGGGCCAGGGCTACGGTGGCGGGCAGCACCGACGTGTCGCGCGTGTACACCGCCCAGATCGCGATGCCGCAGATGCCGAGCGCCAGCAGGGCGTCGACGCCGACGAGCCGGTCGAGGGAGTTGGGGCCCGCGATCACGCGGTAGGTGATCAGGACCGCGGAGACGAACAGCAGTGTCCCCGCGATCACCAGTGTCACGGTCACGTCAGTTCCTCCGTTCCGCTGCGCCAGGGGCTGGCCTGCCATTCCGACTCGCGTTCGAACGTCTGGATGAGAAGACGCTCGATGAGGCGGGCGGAACGGTAGAAGTCGGCCACGGCCTTGTCGGTACTCACGTCGAGAACGTGCACGTACATGATCCGCCGCACCTGGTCGATCTCGAGCACCATGGTGCCCGGGATGTTGTTCATGATGTCCGTCCACAGTGTCAGCACCAGGTCGGACTTGATGGTGAGCCGGCAGCGCAGCACACCGGTGACCGGCGGCGGGGACGGTCGGATCGCCAGCCACGCCACGTTGATCGTCGAGCGGATGGTTTCGCTGAAGATCACCGCGCCGAGTCGCATCGCGGACCACACGTGCACGCGACCCTCGACGGGCACGCGCGGCAGTGGCAGCACGAACATGATGACGAGCGAGACGACCACGCCGGCGAGGATGTTGGCGACGCTGAAGGTGCCCCACAGCAGGACCCAGACCAGCGTCGTCCATCCCACGACGAACATGCGCAGGACGTTGGCGCGTTTCATCATTCCTGCTCACCCCCCAGCACGGCCTCGATGTACACCGTGCGGTCGCGCAGGTTCTCCGCGGCACGGTTGCTGATGTCGAGCAGTGGACCGGCGAAGACCGTCAACGACACACCGATCGCCACGAGCCAGACCGTGGGGACGAGCATCGCGGCCGGCATCCGGCCGACGTCCGGGCGTTCCTCGAACGAGATGTCGGTGGCGGATTCGTCGATCAGCGCCGACGGGCCGATGTCGGCGAGATCGCCCTCGGGCGCGTCGGCGCGTGCCCGCCAGAACGCCTTCGTCCAGATACGCGCGACGACGTACAGCGTCAGCAGGCTGGTCACGACACCACCGGCGACGAGGATCCAGGCGAGGACCGAACCGTCCTCCGCACCGGCCTGCAGCAGGGCGACCTTCCCGATGAACCCGGAGAACGGCGGGATACCGCCCAGGTTGAGCGCCGGGATGAGGAACAGGACCGCCAGCAGCGGGGACATGAGTGCAAGGCTGCCGAGGCGTCGCAGCGACGCCGACCCGGCCTGGCGTTCGATGAGACCCACCACGAGGAAGAGGGTGGTCTGCACGAGGATGTGGTGGCCGACGTAGTAGACGGCGCCCGCGAGACCCGTCTGCGACGACAGGGCGACGCCGAAGATCATGTATCCGATGTGGCTGACGAGCGTGAACGACAGCAGACGCTTGATGTCGTTCTGCGCGATCGCGCCGAGGATGCCGACGACCATCGTGAGCAGACCGGCGACGAGCAGGACGTCGTCGAGTTCGCCACCCGGGAACAGCAGGGTGTGCGCCCGGATGATCGCGTAGACGCCGACCTTGGTCAGCAGGCCGGCGAAGACGGCGGTGACCGGTGCGGGTGCGGTGGGGTAGGAGTCGGGCAGCCACGACGACAGCGGGAAGACCGCGGCCTTGATGCCGAAGGCGACGAGCAGCACACCGAAGATCGCGGCCCGGGTGCCCGGTGAGATCTCGTCCATCCGCAGTGCCATCTGGGCGAGGTTCAGGGTGCCCGTGGCGGCGTAGGCGAAGGCGATGCCCACGAGGAAGACCAGCGAGGACACCATCGAGACCATGACGTACGAGACGCCCGCGCGGACGCGGTCGGCGCTCGCACCCAGGGTCAGCAGGACGAACGATGCGGCGAGGAGAACCTCGAAGCCGACGAAGAGGTTGAACAGGTCGCCCGCGAGGAAGGCGATGTTGACACCCGCCGTGAGCGCGAGATAGGTCGGTAGGAAGATCGAGACGGGCTGTTGCTCGTTGCCGTCGTGGATACCCTGACCGACCGCGTACAGCATCACCGACAGCAGCACGATCCCCGAGACGACCAGCATCAACGCCGACAAACGGTCGACGACCAGCGAGATGCCGATCGGCGCCTCCCACCCGCCGATCTGCAGTACGGCGATGCCGTCGGCATCGGCGTAGTACAGCAGCGCCACGCCCACGGCGAGCGAGGCGACGAGCGCGAAGACGGTGATCCACCGCTGTGCGCGGGGACGGCGGCCGACGATCAGGGTCGCAGCGGCAGCGAGCAGCGGGATGAGGACGGGGAGGGGAACCAGGTTCGCGACGCTCAGGTTCATCGGCGATCCTCCTTCCCGTTCTTCTCGTCGTCTCCGGTCGGCTCGTCCTCGGCGGGATCGGGGGCCTCGGGGTCGGGGTCGTCCGCACGCACGGCTGCGGTGTCGTCCTCGGCGGAGTCGGCCTCGTCGGCGTCCTCGGCAGAGCCGGCTCCGGCCGCATCTCCGGCAGGGGCATCTCCGGCAGCGCCGGACTCGTCCGTCCCGTCCTGGTTCTGCGTGTAGGCAGAGTCGGTCGGGTCGTCGAAGTCGCCGTCGTGCAGGTCCTCGTACGCCTCGAGGTCCTCGATGTTCTTGAGCTGGTCGAGCGGGATCGGGTTGCCCGCGGCGTCGAAGGCGTCGCCGCTCTTGCTCGGGATACCGGTGAGCGGGTCGTCGGAGCGGTCTCGCGACGGAAGATCCGCGAGACTGCGCCGCTGCGACACGAGGGTGTCCTCGGGGTCGTTCTCGATCTCGTCCCGTGCGCGATAGGTGTAGGAGCGGTAGGTCAATGCCAGCACGAACGCCGCTATACCCATCGTGATGACGATCGCGGTGAGGATCATCGCCTGGGCGAGGGGGTCGGCCATGTCCGGCTCGACGTCGCTCTCCACACCGACGATGGGGGCGTGACCCGCGGGACCGCCGAGCGTGAGCAGCAGCAGGTTGATGCCGTTGCCCGCCAGCAGCAGACCCAGCAACATCTTGATGATGCTGCGTTCGAGCAGCAGATACACACCGGACGCGACGAGCACGCCGACGATGGCGAGGAGCGTGATGTTCGCGGTCATCGGCGCTCACCCACGGTCTCGGCGTCGAGGCGAGCACCGAGGCTGCGCAGCACGTCCAGGATCAGGCCGACCACGATGAGGTACACACCGAGGTCGAAGAACAGCGCGGTCACGATCTTGATGTCGCCGAGCAGCGGCAGCGTGAGCTCGAGGGTCGCCGACGACAGGGCCGGAGCACCGAGGAACATCGACACCAGCGCGGTGCCTGCGGCGAAGGTGAGTCCGATGCCGAGGATCTTGCCGGCGTCGATGGGAACCGCCTCTCCGAGCTCGTAGCGTCCTCCGGCCAGGTACCTCAACACCAGCGCGAGACCGGCGATGAGACCGCCCGCGAAGCCGCCACCGGGGGCGT
This sequence comes from Rhodococcus rhodochrous, assembly GCF_900187265.1. Taxonomy (NCBI): domain Bacteria; kingdom Bacillati; phylum Actinomycetota; class Actinomycetes; order Mycobacteriales; family Nocardiaceae; genus Rhodococcus; species Rhodococcus rhodochrous. The sequence goes on along the minus strand of NZ_LT906450.1, from coordinate 4,148,711 downwards.
TGTGGCCGGAGAAGAAGAAGTACACCGACAGGATCATCATGGTGGGGAAGACCAGCCGGGTGGTGACCTCGAGGACCAGCGAGCGGTAGCGCGGATCGATGAGATCGCCGCCGAGCAGCCAGGTCGTCTCGTTGCTGGCGGATACCGCGTCGAGCTGCGCCGCAGGTGCGTCAGCCACACGCGGGGCGGTGCCGAAGCGGCGGGTGCGGAAGACCAGGCTGGCCACGCCGGTCGCGGCGACCAGCAGCACCGAGATCTCGCCCATCGTGTCCCAGGCGCGGATGTCGACGAGCAGGACGTTGACGACGTTCTTGCCGTCGCCGCCGTAGTAGGCGGCGTCGGGCAGCAGCAGCGAGATCGGATCGGTGGTGCGTGCCGCGACGGCGTAGGCGCCGATCCCGACGACCACTGCACCCACGGCGATGCCGAGCATCGCGCGGGCGAACTTGCTGCCCATCACCGCGGCCGGGTCGGTCTCGGCGGGCAGCTTGCGCAGGACCAGCACGAACATCACGAGGGTGACGGTCTCGACGAGGAACTGGGTGAGCGCGAGATCGGGGGCGCCCTGCAGGGCGAACAGCACACCGAGCCCGTAGCCGGTCACGCCCACGACCAGCACACCGCCGAGACGGTTGCGCAGCACCGTCGCGGTGATCGCGGCGGCCATCATGATCAGCCCGACCCCGAGCTGCCAGATCGAGTCCCACGCGCGCGTCGACGGCATCGTGCTCAGCCCGAAGAAGAACATCAGCACCGTCGGGAGCGCCACCAGGGTGACGAGGATCGTCGCCTGGGTCAGGGGGAGCGAACCGCGCTGCAGGAAGGCGGTCAGGCGCAGGGACAGGGTGTCCATGCCCTGGAGGGTCGCGTCGTACATCCGGTCGGCGTTGCCGAGCGGCGGGTGCTCGAAGCGCAGGCGCGCGATGGTGCGGTGCGCGAGGAACAGAACCGTGCCGCCCACGATCACCACGGCGGTCAGGCCCAGGGGCAAGGAGAACCCGTGCCACAGCGCCAGGTGGTAGGGCTTGCTCAGTTCGGTGGGCAGCTCGTCGGCGTAGGGGGTGATCAGGTGATCGACCCACGAGCTCGCGAAGCCCGCGGCGAGACCGGCGAACGCAAGGATGCTCGGGGCGGTGAGCAGCAGCGCCCCGGGCGCGTGAAGGTTCTGCACCGCGGGGCTCGGGCGCTTGAGCTGCTTGCGGCCGAAGGCACCCCAGATGAACCGGATGCTGTAGGCGAGGGTGAGGATCGAGCCCACCACGATGCCCGCGGTCATGGCGATCCGCGCCCATTCGGGCAGTACCTCGGCCACCAGCGCCGACTCGAGGGCGGCTTCCTTCGCGACGAACCCGATGAACGGTGGCAGACCGGCCATGCTCGCCGCCGCGAGTATCGCGATCAACGCCAGGTAGGGGGCTACGGAGCCGAGATGTGCGAGTTTGCGGATGTCGCGGGTGCCCGTGGAGTGGTCGATGATGCCGACCACCATGAACAGGCATGCTTTGAACAGGGCGTGGGCGATCACCATCGCCAGGCCCGCCAGGGCCGCTTCCCGGCTGCCCGTGCCCACCAGGGCCGTGAGGAAACCGAGCTGACTGACGGTGCCGAAGGCCAGGATGAGCTTGAGGTCGAAAGCGCGGAACGCTCGCCAGCCGGCGAGGATCATCGACGCGAGACCGAGACCGATGACGATCGGCCGCCACGCGGCGCTGTCGGCGAAGCCGGGCGCGAGCCGGGCCACGAGGTAGATACCGGCCTTGACCATCGCCGCGGCGTGGAGGTATCCGGACACCGGGGTGGGGGCGGCCATCGCGCCGGGCAGCCAGAAGTGCAGCGGGACCACGGCGGACTTCGACAGTGCGCCGACGAGCACGAGCACCACGGCCACACCGGCGAGCCAGCCGTGGGGTGCCGCCGCGACGACGTCGGAGAGGTTGTAGCTGCCGACCATCTCGCCGAGGACGATGATGCCGACCAGCATCGCCAGACCACCGGCCGTGGTGACGAGCAGGGCCTGGGTGGCGGCACGACGACTCGAGGCGCGTTCGGCGTAGTGCCCGACGAGCAGGAACGACAGGACGGTCGTCAGTTCCCAGAAGACGTAGAGCAGCAACATGTTGTCGCTGACCACCAGGCCGAACATGGCGCCGGCGAAGGCGACCATCTCGGCGGCGAACAGGCCCAGGCGGGGCTCGTCGTCCTCGAAATAACGCGAACAATAGAGCAGGATCAACGAACCGATGCCGAGGACGAGCACGCACATGATCGCCGCGAGCGTGTCGAAGCGCAGATCGATATTCATCGACAGCGTCGGGGCCCACGCGATCTGCAGGGTCTGATCGGTTCCCCAATTGGTGACCACCCAGCCGAGACTTGCGAGGGGCACCAGCGCGAGCGGCAGGAATGCATTTCTCCCCATGACTCTGACCAGAAGCGGCGCCAGAAGAGCAGCGACCGCATGGGCAACGAGTATGGCGATCAAAAGGCACTCCGTCGGGGTCGGGCCTGTCGGCGGGGTGAAACTGACTGCGGGCCGTGGGACTCGCTGTCGTCACAGCGGACGGCACACCGCCGAAACGGGGATCGCCCCGACATGCACGCCGCTCGCCGTCATCGGGCAAAACGGATTGTGCCCATCCTAACGGTTGTCTTCGCACGCTTGCGAATCGGGGAGGTGAGAGCGCTAACGCACCTGCCACGCACAGATCACGGCGGCGGCGAACAATGCGAGCGCCGACCATTGCGCATCCGCCGGCAGCATCCACACGGCCCCCACGACGGCCGTTGCCGGCACCGGCAGCGCCAGGCCGAGAGCCGCCACGGACGCCGAACCCGGCAAGGATGCGCCGAGCGCGAGACCGGTGCCCAGCGCGACGAGCGCGACCCGCACCGCGAGGGGGATGCCCTCGCCGATCTCCGCCGGCCACCACACCGTCGCCGCCGAGATCGATGCGGCGAGCACCAGCCCGGGAAGCGCGTACGGCATGTACGGGGAGAGCCGCACCCCGGCGACCACGGCGGCCACCGCGACGAGCAGCACCCACCACGGCACGGTCGCCGACTGCATACCCGACCACAGTTCGACGAGGACGGGGTACGCCGCGGCCACGGCTCCGGTGACTGCGAGGACGAACCGGTCGTCGCCGGGCGGGACGAGGCGCGCGACGATCTCGGCGCCGACGACCGCCACCGCGAGCGCTCCGCCGGCGACCAGCCACAGGAGCACACCCGTGTCGCCCGCGCGGGAACCCACGAATTCACCCAGCAACCGGTAGCCCACCGAGAGCACCACCGCGGCGGTCACCATGATCGCGAGCAACCGCGGATCGGCCCGCTGCACGCGCATCCCGGTAGGAACCGTCAGCGCAGCGGCGACGGTTGCCACGAGTGCGAAGACCAACGCCCACTGCGGAACCGTCCAGCGCATCGCGTCGACGGGGACCTCGGAGCCGACGGCCGCGGCGGTGAGGAAGGCCGCCCAGCCACCGGCGATCAGCGCCCACTGGCCGGTCGCCGAACCCCACGAACCCGCGGTCGCCGCTCCGAGCAACACACCGGTGATCGCGGCGATCACCCATCCGACGACCGTCAGACTGTCGGCCGAGATGCCGGCGGGAACGAGATAGCGGATCGAACCGAGGACCACGATCGACGCGGCGGCCAGCATCCACGCGGTACGCCTGGAGCCGGTCCGCTGCAGCCCCGCCGCCGAGAGAACGGCGAGCGCGGCGGTGACCACGGGCGCCCATTCGCTGCGCGCACCCGCCGGGAGGACGGATTCACCCGCGGCCGGGACGAGGATCGCGACCGCGGCGGCGAGGAAGGCCGCGAGGACGGCTGCCGGTCCGGCCACGCGGACCGCGGTGGTCACGGCCATCTCAACGGCCCTCCGCGTAGGCCTGCAGATGCGCGACCTGCGCGGGATCGAGCGAGGGCCGCACCTTCTCCCGGGCCACCGCGACGTCCTCCGCTGTCACCACGGCGGCGTCGACGTTGCGCCGCATCGCAGCGAGCGCGGCCTCGCGCAGCATCGCCGAGCAGTCCGCGGCCGAGTAGCCGTCGAGTCCGGCGGCCAGCTCGTCGAGGTCGACGTCGTCGGCGAGCGGCACCGACCGTCCCGCGGTCTTCAGGATCGCGGCCCGGGCGTCGGCGTCCGGCGGCGGCACGAACACGAGACGTTCGAGGCGGCCGGGACGCAGCAGCGCCGGATCGATGAGGTCGGGTCGGTTCGTGGCCCCGACCACCACGACGTCGCGCAGGGGTTCGACACCGTCGAGTTCGGTGAGCAGCGACGCGACGACCCGGTCGGACACCCCGGAATCGGAGCTCTGCCCGCGGCGCGGCGCGAGCGCGTCGATCTCGTCGAGGAACACCAGTGCCGGCGCCGAGTTGCGGGCACGCTCGAACAGTTCGCGTACCGCCTTCTCCGAGGCGCCGACCCACTTGTCCATCAGTTCGGCGCCCTTGACGGCGTGGACGCTCAGGCGCCCGGTGCCGGCGAGGGCGCGGACGAGATAGGTCTTGCCGCAGCCGGGCGGGCCATACAGCAGCACACCGCGCGGCGGGTCGACACCGAGGCGCTCGAACGAATCGGGATGCTGCAGCGGCCACAGGACGGCTTCGGTCAGTGCCTGCTTCGTCTCGACCATGTCGCCGACGTCGTCGAGACTCACGCTGCCGATCGCCAGCTCCTCGGTGCCCGACCGCGACAGCGGACGGATCACCTCGAGCGCGCCGAGCAGGTCGTCCTGGACGAGCGACGGTTCGTCGTCGTCGCGATTCGCCCGGGACGCCGCGCGCAGTGCCGCCTCGCGACACAGTGCCGCGAGGTCGGCGACGACGAAGCCGGGAGTGCGACCGGCGACGGCAGCGAGATCGAGGCCGGTGGCCGGCACCGAACGCAGCAGCACGTCGAGCAGGACCCGGCGGGTCGCACCGTCGGGCAGCGGCAGGGACAGTTCGCGGTCGCAGATCTCCGGGGCGCGCAGCCGGGAGTCGACGTCGTCGGGATGCGCGGTGGTCGCGATCAGCACCGCGCCCTCGGTGTCGACGACCCGCCGCAGCTCGTCGAGGATCAACGTCGCGACGGGTTCGGTGTCGGCGGGCAGCACGGCGTCGACGTCGGTGAGCAGCAGGACGCCACCGCCGCGCACCGCTTCGGCGGCCGCGGAGATCCGGCGCAGCCGATCGTCGGCGGCGAGCGCACCCACGCCCGGCCCGTCGACCTCCACCAGACGCCGGTCCGCGACGACCGAGCGCACGAAGGTCGCCTTACCGACCCCGGCGGGGCCGGTGACGAGCACGCCGAGGTGCGGCGACGCGCCGAGGGTGCGCAGCAGTTCCGGTTCGTCGAGCGAGAGGGTGAGCCATTCGGAGAGCTTCGCGACCTGGGCCTGCACACCCACGAGGTCCTCGACCGGGGGTGCCGGAGGCACAGCCGGGATGGGGACCGGTTCGGACCGGTCGGTCGCGGGGGAGGAGGCGACGAAGCCCGACGAGACGAATCCGGAGGCGGACGGCACGGACGACGACAGAGCGTCCTGACCACCACCCCATACGACCGCGGTGTTCGGCTGCACGCTCACCGGTCCGGCCGGATCCACCGACGAGACGGTGAGCAGTTCGGTGGTCCACGCGATCGCGAACGTCCGCGACAACGCCCGCGTCGTCTCGGCGTTGCTCGTGCCCGGTCCGAGATCGCGCGGGAGCAACGACACCGCGTCGCCGACGGTGAGGACCTTCCCGAGCAGTGCCTGACGCAGGGTCGTCTCCGGGATCGACTGCCGCGCGAGGGTGGATCCGGTGACCGTCACCGTGCGCGCGCCGTAGACCGTCACGGGTGCGACGACGACCGTCGCGTCCTCCTTCAGGCCCGTGTTCGACAGCACCACGTCGTCGAGCAGGATCGTGCCGGTCGGGGTGCCGGTCGGCGCGAGACCCGCCACGACCGCCGTGCGACGCGCTCCCACCAACGCGATCGCGTCCCATTCCCGCAGGCCCAGGGCGGCCAGCGCCTCGGGGTGCAGACGCACGACACCCCGCCGCGAGTCGGCGGCGGAGGTGTTGAGCCGGACGGTGAGTGAGAGTTGTGGGGTCGTCACCCCGCCGAGCCTAGAACGTGACTAGCGTCCTCGCGGGCCGTGCATGTCATCGCCCTCGCGGACGGCGCAGTCCGAGTCGCGCCTGAGATCTCGCCGACGTGGCGACACGCCGGGCCGCGACTCGACGCGGACGCTGCGCGCGGTTGCGGGCACGCAGTGCACGGCGCTCCGAGGGCTTGATGTCCCAGGTCTCGGGCCGGGCCGCGACCCATCGCCTCGAACGCACCGCGAAGGGGATGTGCGCGAGATACACCGCGACCAGCACGAGCATGAGGATGAACGGATAGGTGACCAGCGCGGCCGCGGCCACCGCGACCAGCACGAGCAGCACCACGGCGAGTCGCGCGGGGACGGACGCCGACTTCATCGCGAAGGTCGGGATGCGGCTGACCGCGAGCCCGGCCGTCCCGAGGATCCACAGCGCGACCAGCCCGTAGGAGGTCCACCAGCCGTCGCCCCACTGGATGTAGGCGGCGACGGGTGACAGTGCGACGAGGGCGGCCGCCGGCGCGGGCACGCCGACGAAGTACTCGCGTGCGTAGGCGGGGACACTGTCGTCCTCGAGAAGGGTGTTGAACCGTGCGAGCCGCAGCACGAGGCTCACCGCGTAGAGCAGGGCGACGATCCAGCCGAAGGGGCTGCCGTCGAGCATCGTCACGTACAGCACGAGCGCCGGGGCGACACCGAAGGCGACGGCATCCGACAGCGAGTCGAGTTCGGCGCCGATCTTGCTGGTCGCATCGAGCATGCGGGCGATGCGGCCGTCGAGTGAGTCGAGGACGGCCGCGGCGCCGATCATGCCGAGCGCGGTGCCGAGTTGCCCGTCGAGCGCGAACTTCACCGCCGACAGCCCGGCGGAGAACGCCAGGATCGTGATGACGCTCGGCAGCAGGCGGACGACGTTGGGCCGACCGCGGGACCGACCGGTCGCGACCGCACGCGAACCCTGCGTGTGCGGACTCACGACACCGTGGGCAGCTGAGCGAGGACGGTCTCGGCACCGATGGTGCGCTGACCGCGTTCGACCAGCAGGGTGCTCCCGACCGGCAGGTAGGTGTCGACCCGGGATCCGAAGCGGATCAGACCGTAGGTGTCGCCGATCGGCAGAGTATCGCCGATCTGCGCGTCGTTGACGATGCGCCGCGCCAGCAGCCCGGCGATCTGGACGACGGCGACCTCGGCGCCGTCGCGCGTCTCGATCAGCATGCTGGTGCGCTCGTTGACCTCGCTCGCGTCGGCGAGATCGGCGGAGAGGAACTTGCCGGGGGTGTGGACCACCGAGCGGACCGTGCCGCCGACGGGGCTGCGCTGTACGTGCACGTCGAGGACGGACAGGAAGATGCTGACCCGGGGGCGCTCCTCGCTGCCGAGCCCGAGTTCGGCGGGCGGCACGGCGTGGTCGACGAGAGCGATCTCGCCGTCGGCGGGAGCGACGACCACCCCGGTGCGGTTCGGCGGCACGCGGTGCGGGTGCCGGAAGAAGGTGGCGCACGCCAGTGCCGATGCGAGACCGGCGCGGCGCAGCCAGGGCTTGCGGCGGCCGAGGGTCGCCACGGCGAGCGGAGCTGCGACGAAGGGGATGCCGCCCGGATGCATGGGCGGTACGACGTGCCTGACCAGGTCGACCATGTGGGCTACCCCGCTGGTGGGGGGTGTTCCGGCGGGCGTCGGCTTACGTGCCACGGGCTCCTCTTATCGCTGGCGATCGGTGATCCGGGACCGCAGTGGACCCGCCCGTCGCGCGGGCGGGTCCTGTCGGTCCACAGGCACTCCAGCGTACGTGAGCGGAGGAGGGAAGGTCAGACCCGCGCGCCCGCCTCGATCTCGTTCTTGAGACGGGCGAGAGTCGCGTTCATCCCCATCGTCAGTTCGTCGTCGAACGCCTCGGTGCCGCCGAGAACATACTTGACCAGGGTCTGCGAGACCTTGCTGGTCCCGGTGGGCGCCTCGCGCCGCTGGGTGACCCGGGTGCCGGTGGCGGTGGGTTCGAGGGTGAACGACCAGATGGAGCGGTTCTCGTTGATCCGGAAGCTCAGGCGACGGCCGGGTTCGAAGTCGATCACCTTCGCCGTCGTGGGCCACACCAGCAGGCCCTTCTTGTTGATGTTGATCGTGGTGGTGCCGGCCGATACCGGTCCGCCGCGCACGATCATCCGACGGCACTGCGGGCTCCACTCGCCCATCCGCTTCAGATCGGACACCACGCGCCACACCTGCTCGGGGGAGGCGGTGATCTCGATCGTGGCCTCGAGAGTCTTCGACACGTGTACTCCTGTGCTCGGGGGACCGGGTCTTCTCTGGGGACCGGGTCCCGTGTATCTGCTACCGGGGGTAACAGGATCGTCGTCGATCCTATCGGACGATGTGAGTGCGGTCACGTCCCGGTCGGCTCTGTTCCCGTCAGCCGCATGAACGCCCCGAGTTCGATCAGGCCGTCCGGGGTCGACGGGAGGTGATCGGTCAGGGCGCCGGACCGGACGATCACCGCCGACCACTTGCCGCGTGAGAGGGCCACGTTCGACCGGTTGCGGGACAACAGGAACGTCATGCCCCGCGGCACGTCCTCGACGGCGGAAGCCGTCATCGACACGAACACCATCGCGGCCTGGCGGCCCTGGAACTTGTCGACGGTGCCCACCTGGACGCGGTGCAGACCGGCTTCGGCGAGATCCTGTCGCAGGCGGGTGACCTGAGCGTTGTACGGCGCGACCACCAGGATGTCCTCTTCTCCGAGGGGGCGTGGCGGGGAGCCGGCGTCGTCCGTCCACGCCGAGCCGAGCACGGCTGCGACGGCCCGCACGATCTCGGCGCTCTCCTCGGGTGAGCAGGTCGCATTGCCCTCGTGTGCGACCTCCACGAGCCGCACGCCGGGCGGGACGCCGTCGAGCGCGCGGCGCGTGGTGATCTCGGACTTCGACCGCAGGCGTCCCTCGTAGGACAGTTCGGACACCCGCGCGCACAGATCCGGGTGCATCCGCCAGGTCACCGGCAGGAAGTAGCCACGATCGGCGGGCAGCGCCCCGTGCCCTTCGGCGAGCCATCCGAGGGCGGACTCGTCCACGGGCTCGGGGTGGGTGCCCTGCGAGACCTGCGGCAGTTGGCGGGGATCGCCGAGCAGCAGCAGATTCGACGCGGCCGTGGCCACGGCGATGGTGTTGGCGAGGCAGAACTGACCGGCCTCGTCGACCACCAGCAGGTCCAGGCTGCCGGGTCCGATGCAGTTCGGATTCGTGAAGTCCCAGGCCGTTCCACCCACCACGTAGCCGGTCGTGGATGTACCGATGTGTGTCGCAAGGGACTTCGCGTCCGGGAAGGCGGTCCACGTCGGTTCGGGGCTCTGGCATTTCGCCTTGGCGACCCGCTCCGGCGACATCCCCGCGGCGACGATGCCGGCCAGCATGTTCTCGACCACCGAATGCGACTGCGCGACCACGCCGACACGCCAGCCGTGTTCGTTCACGAGTGCCGCCACCACGCGCGCCCCGGTGTACGTCTTGCCGGTTCCGGGCGGGCCCTGCACCGCCAGGTACGAATTGTCCAGGGCGAGAACGGCCGCGACGATCGTGGCCGCCGCGTCGTCGCCGAGCGGTGGCAGTGCGGCACCGGAGCTCGAGCGGGGCGGGATACGGCGCAGCACGTCCACCGCCGCAGCCGACGGCAGCGCCGGCAACCCGCTGCACATCGCCTCGGCAGCGGAGGCGATCGCCGCTTCGATGTTCTTCGACGAGATCGGTGCACCGGGTGTCACCGCGACCGGCAGTGCCGAATACTCCTCGTCCGTCCGCAGCAACTCGTCGACGACGAGCGCGTCGGGATGGTCCGTCCCCGTGGTGCGTTCGACGACCTGGCCGCGCGACCACGCCCGCGTCCCGGCGCCGCCGTCGGGCAGTCCGTCCGGTCCCGGCGCGTCGTACAACAGGAAGACGTCCTGCCCGGCGCGCAACGTGCTGCCCGGCTCGAACTCACCCGCCAGGCGCAACCGGCGCCGGAGCAGTCGCTGACGGGGCGTGGCCTTGTGCCAGTCGGTCTCGAGCGTGCACGTCGCCGCGACCAACGTGTCGCGGGCGTCGGCCCACTCGTCCGGAACCGTGGACAGACGGTCGAAGTGCGACCACCAGAAAGGTTTCCGCTCGCGCCGGTGGTAGCCCATGGCTGCGGCGACGAGTGCCGCCGCCTGTTGCTCCGGGGTACGGTCGCCCGCGAGTGCACCGCCGACGTACTCGAGGAGTTTCGTCTCGACGGGGTGCGCCTCCGCGTCGGGAGCCGCCTCGTCGTGGATGGTCTCGGTGGGGGAGATGCCGTGGTCGCGGGCGCGAGTGAGCAACCAGTCGCGTAGACGCAGGGTGGAGATGCAGTCGTCCTCGTTGTAGGAAGCGATCGACGCGAGTTCGCGTTCCGCCTCCTCGAGGCGCCCGGCGTCGCGCAGTGCGCAGTAGTCGGCGTACGCGACGATCGAGGCGCCCGCGTCGACGACATCGCCGTCGCGCGACTCGCCCTCCTCGGTGTAGAGCGGTTCGAGCTTCTTGAGCCCGTACGCCCGGGCGCCCACCCGGATCGAGTTGCGCACCACGGGATACAGGTCGACGAGCACACCCTCGCGCAGCAGATCGTCGATGATCTCCTCGCCGACGCCATAGCGGCCGGCCAGTCGCAGCAACGCCGTCTTCTCGTACGGGGCGTAGTGGTAGATGTGCATCCCCGGGTAGCGACGCCGACGGTCGGTGACGTAGTCGAGGAAGTTCAGCAGCGCCTGCCGTTCCTGCTCGCGGTCGTGCGCCCAGAAGGGACGGAAGACCGGCGCATCGGCCGGTCCCTCCACCACGCCGAACAGGTACTCGAGTCCCCACTCGGAATCGCCACCCTCGGACCACAGCGGGTCGCCCTCGAAGTCGAAGAAGATGTCACCCTCGTCGGGGGCGGGCAGGATGCCGAGCGGAGTGGCGTCGTAGACCTCCGCGTAGGGACTGCCCCGCCGCTCCTCCTCGAGTTGCGCCCGTGCCTGCGCGCGCAGGGTCTCGAAGGTGCGGCGGGCCATCCCGTCGACGGGCGCCGCACATGCGGCGAGGTCGTCGATGGTCGACACACCGGCCTCGATCAGATGCAGCCGCTGGGTGCTGCGCATCCCCGCGACCAACAGCAGGTCGCGGTGGCGTTCGAGTTCGGGGGCGCAGTCGTCGCAGCGCCCGCAGGCGGTGTGCCCACCCGATCCCCACTGAACCGGCTCGGGGGCGGCGCGGTGCGACGTCAGAAGGGTTTCGAGACAGGCTCGTCGGTGCCGGTAGACCGGGAGGATCTCCGCGAGCGGATAGGACGCGATCGAGCCATCACCGAGGACGAGATGCGCGTGTGAGGACACCGCCGTCCCGGTACGCGCGAGTGCGTCCGCATATGCGGCGAGCTGGAGCAGGGCCTCGACCTTCGCGTGCCGGGAGAGTTTGCTGTCGTAGACGGCGTAACCGTCCTCCTCGAGGACGAGGAAGTCGGAGAAGCCGACCATGCCGAGCGGAACCGGGGCGGTGTCGGAGGAGCCTGCGTCGAAGGAGCCGGTGTCGAAGAATGCGCCCTGGTAGGCGACGGGTGCTCCGGCCCGGACGGCGTCGAGGGTGGCCTGTGCCGCCTCGGTGAGTGCCCGGGCGGTGTACTCGGGCCGGGCGATCTCGACGACCTTCTCCGCACCCACCTGCGCGCGGAACCGGTCGAGGACACGCTGCTCGTGACGACCGCCGAGTGCGACGACGCGGTCGAGCATCGCGTCGGGTTCGGTGTCGGGGCGCGGGCGGCGACCGAGTGCCGAGTCGAGGCTGCGGAGCAGGGCGAACTCGCACGAGGCGGCGCGGGTGAGATCTCCCGCGCCGAAGACCAACCTGTCGTCGAGAAGAAACATCGGCGGCTCCGTCTCCGGCGTGCGGGATGCCCGGGACGGGCACGGCTGGTCCCGACTATCGCAGATCGGTCGGACCCGTCGGACTGTTGTGTTCGCACCCGCCGGATGAGAACATCTCTCTCATGAAAGAGAATAAAATTCTTGACGAGCATCCGTGCAGGTAGGAGGGCTGATGAGTGGAAACGGCGCGCTGCGCACGCGCGGCGCCGGGATCTCGATGACGAAGGAGGAGATCGATCTCTTCCTCTCCACCGAGCGGACGTGCCGCGTCGCAACGATCGGCGGTGACGGAAGCCCGCACGTCGCTCCGTTGTGGTTCGTCTGGGACGGCGCCTTCCTGTGGCTCAACTCCCTCGTCCGCAGCCGCCGGTGGACCGACCTGCAGAAGGACCCGCGCATCGCGATCGTCGTCGACGGTGGGGAGCAGTTCACGGATCTGCGAGGCGTCGAGGTACGTGGAACCGCGATGAGCGTCGGCGACGTGCCGCGCGGTTCCCGCCCCGAGGTCGTGGCGCGCACGGTCGAGGACGAACTGTTGCGCGGCGTCGAACTGTCCTTCGCCCGCAAGTACGCCGGTCGCGACGAGTTCACGGCGGACGGCCGTCATGCATGGCTGCGGATCACTCCGCAGAACGTGCGCAGTTGGGACTTCGGAAAGATCCGCCGGTCGCACTGATCGGGACGAACCGCAGACCTCGACGAACCACAGACTTCGACGACCCAGACGAACGGAGCCTCGTCCATGAACATCGCCTCGGCGCGCCACGCGCTCGTCACCGGAGGTGCGAGCGGTATCGGCCGCGGCATCGCCGACGCCCTGGCCCACCGTGGGGTGGCCGTGACGATCGCGGACATCGACGGCGCGGCAGTCGAATCCACGCTCGCCGACCGGACGGGAGTCTTCCGGCTCTTCCGTGGCGCCGTCCTCGACGTGCGCGACCGGGAGGGCTGGTGCAGCGTCAAACGGGAAGCGGAGGACGCCTTCGGTCCGGTCGACATCCTCGTCAACAACGCCGGGATCGGTTTCAACGGAACAGATTTCGCCGACCTCGATCCTCAGATCTTCGACACCGTCATCGACATCGACGTCACCGGGGTGTTCAACGGCGTCTCGGCCTTCGCGGGTGACCTGCGGGCACGCGGGCGCGGGCACATCGTCAACACCGCCTCGGTCATGGGGCTGACCGCGGGTGTGCCGGGCCGCGGCGTGTACAGCGCCGCGAAGGCCGCCGTCGTCGCGATGTCCGAAGCGCTACGTGCAGAACTCGCCCCGCACGGTGTCGGGGTCTCGGTCCTGTGCCCGGGCCTGGTGCGTTCGGGGCTCGACGACAGCACCGCCAGGCTCGGCGGCGAGGTCCGGCGCGTGGATCACATCAAGGGCGGGAACGCCGGTATGGCACCGGAGACGGCGGGGGATATCGTCGTCCGCGGCATCTCGATCGATGCCCCCTACATCCTCACGCACCCGCACTATCTCGGGAACATCAGTACCAGGTACGACTCGATCGCCCGCAGTGCGGATTCGGTCCACGCCGGTGCATGACGGCACGCCGGTGCATGAGGGCGGCGCGGCGCATGTGTTCGCGGTGCCGTCGCCGGGCGTTGCGGATGTGGTCGTCGGCCCTGCGGCGGTCCGGGCCGCCCTCGAGTCCGAGTGCGGTGCGTCCCACCAGGACGAGACCCCAGGGCGCGATGACCCAGATCGGCCAGAAGTAGATCAATGAGGCCGTTCCGAGCGACACCAGTGCCCACACCACGAGATTGATGGAGCCCACGGCGGCCCAGGCTCCCCACTCGATGCGCTGGTGGAGCGGCAGGCGCAGGCGTGGGAAGGGATTCCCGGCCGGCGGGGCCGGGGTGGGCGCGGGTGTCGACGGCAGATCGGCGAGCACGGCGCCGGCGTCGTCCTGCGTCACGGCGCGGTAGACCCCGGCGACGCGTTCGTCGAACTCGGCGATCGTCAGTCGTCCGGCGGTGAGATGGCGCCCCAGTTCGTCGACGATCGTTTCGCGCTCGGCATCGGAGATGCGCAGCGGTGGTGTTGCAAGGCCGGGTGTCGCCGGGCCGGGTGTCGCCGGGCCGGGATCGGTCGGGACGGTGGTGGATGTGTGTTCCATGGTGCCCTCCGGGATCTTCCACAATGGAATGTCACCTGACTCCAGGGTGGATATGCCACAGTGGAATGTCAAGTTTTTTCGCTGTACGAATCGAGGAAGGACCCGTCCATGACCGGACGACCGCTCAACGCCACCGCCGCGTCACTGCTCGGATTCCTCCACGAAGGCCCCAAGACGGGCTGGGACCTGGTGTCCACCGCACAGACGCGCATCGGCAAGTTCTGGTCGCTGACGACGAGCCAGGTCTACCGGGAACTGGCGGCGATGGAACGGCAGGGACTGATCGAGGCGGGGGAGAAGGGCCCGCGCGACCGCAAGCCCTACCTGCTGACCGAGGCCGGACGCACGGCCTTCGCCGAATGGATCGACCGCGAACCGGGCGACGAGAACATCCGTCACCCGCTGCTGCTGACCGTCAGCTTCGGCGATCACCTCCCACCCGAGCGCCTCGCCGAGATGCTCGCCGACCACCGCCGCAGACACGAGGAGCAGCTCGCCGCCTACGAACAGCAGGCGGCGGCCGACATCCTCCCGCCGCACGCAGCGGCGACCCTCGATTTCGGCATCCTCTACGAACGGGCCGTCCTCGAATGGTTCGACCGCGTACGCGACCGCCTCGAACCCGGACCGGTCAGCGCAGCGGATCGAACGACCTGAGCAACGGATCCGGCTCGCCGGTCATCGACCCGGCGAGCAGCCGTCCGGTGAGGGGACCGAGCGCCACACCCCACATCCCGTGCCCGCCGGCGACGTACACCCGCTCCGAACGCGTGCGGCCGATCAGCGGGAGCCCGTCCGCCGTGCACGGACGCGAGCCCACCCACTCCTCGCTGCGCCCGTCCCAGTCGACATCGCGCAGCAGCGGTCGGGTCGCGTCGACGATCGCCTCGATGCGCCGCGGGTCGAGCGGGGCGTCGGGGCTGCGGAACTCCATCATGCCGGCGACCCGGAAGCGGTCCTGGAGGGGTGTGCACGCCACCCGCTGGGCGGGGAAGTAGACCGGGTTCTTCGGCAGGCTCGGCGGCCGCACGCTGAAGCTGTAGCCGCGACCGGCCTGAACCTGCGTGCGCACACCGAACGGCCGGGCGAGAGGCCCAAGCCACGCTCCGTTCGCGAGCACCACCGCATCCGCCGAACGGGAGTCGCCACCGGCCACGACGACGTCCACCCCGCGACCGGTGTCGCGCACCTCCTGGACGTCGACATCGGTGACGATCTCCGCGCCCCGGGCGCGGACCGCGTGCGCCAGAGAGGCGACGAACCGCGGCGGATCGATGAACCGCTGCCCCCGGATCCGGAGCCCGACCCGCACCGGGTCCCCGAGCAGCGGTTCGAGCGAATGCAGCGTGTCGGTGTCGAGCAGGTCGAAATCGATCTCGCTGCCTGCGGCACGTGCGTGCTCGAACTCCTCGACCAGCAGCCGTCGATCGTCGTCCGAGGTGAACGCCGCGAGGAACGGATCGGCGACCCGCGTCGGCTCGGTGACGATCGTGTCGCCCGACCCGCGGGCGAGATCGTCGTAGGCGTCGAGGGCGACGCGGTTGGCGCGCGCGAAGACCTCCATCGACGACGTCCATTTCCGTCTCGTGCAGTGCCGCGCGAAGTCGGCGAGGAAGCGCAGCAACCGCAGATCCGTCGTGGGCGGCACGTACACCGGCGAGGACGGCCGGAACATCGAGCGCAAGCCGTAACGCAGCACCCCCGGCTCGGGCAGCGGCAGGGTCAGAGCCGGCGCGAGCCATCCGGCGTTGCCCCACGACGCGTCGCCCGCCACGCCGACCCGATCGAGCACCGTGACCTCGATACCGCGTTCCTGCAGGAACCACGCGGTGGACAGACCCACGATGCCCGCACCGACGACCACCGTCCGACGAACCGTCATCGCAACCTCCTGTGAACGACGAAGCCTGCACCTCCATCATGGACCCGGAAGCGCGAACGGGCCGGGTTCGCGGGCGGCTTACTATTTCCGGGGAAGTTCTGCTTGTGGAAAGGGAACCCGGAATGAGTACGAACGTCGAACAGCGTGAATTCCAGGCCGAGACGCGGCAGTTGCTGGATCTGATGATCCACTCGATCTACTCGAACAAGGACACCTTCCTGCGCGAGTTGATCTCCAACGCGTCGGACGCCCTGGACAAACTCCGGCTGGAGTCGTTCCGAAACAAGGATCTCGACGTCGACACCTCCGACCTGCACATCGAGCTCGAGGTGGACAAGGACGCGCGCACCCTGACCGTGCGCGACAACGGCATCGGCATGAACCGCGACGAGGTCGTCGACCTCATCGGTACCCTCGCGAAGTCCGGTACGGGCGAACTCCGCCAGAAGCTGCGCGAGGCCAAGGACGCCGCCGCATCCGAGGAGTTGATCGGCCAGTTCGGCATCGGCTTCTACTCGTCGTTCATGGTCGCCGACAAGGTCACGCTCGTCACCCGCAAGGCGGGGGAGAAGACCGGTACGCGCTGGGAGTCCAGCGGCGAATCCACCTACACGATCGCCGAGGTGGACGACGCGCCCCAGGGCACCTCGGTGATCCTGCACCTCAAGCCCGAGGACGCCGAGGACCACCTGTTCGACTACACCTCGCAGTGGAAGCTCGAGGAGATCGTCAAGAAGTACTCGGATTTCATCGCGTGGCCGATCCGCATGGAGGTCTCGCGCACCACGAAGTCGGAGGACGGCGCCGACGAGGTGACCTTCGAGACCAAGACCCTCAACTCGCAGAAGGCGTTGTGGGCGCGCTCGAAGGACGAGGTCTCCGAGGAGGAGTACAAGGACTTCTACAAGCACATCGCGCATGCCTGGGACGAGCCGCTCGAGATCATCCCACTCAAGGCCGAGGGCACCTTCGAATACCAGGCGCTGCTGTTCATCCCGGAGCACGCGCCGTTCGACCTGTTCGCCCGCGAACGGCGCACCGGCGTGCAGCTGTACGTCAAGCGCGTGTTCATCATGGACGACTGCGAGGACCTCGTCCCCGAGTACCTGCGTTTCGTCAAGGGTGTGGTCGACGCACAGGACCTGTCGCTCAACGTCTCTCGTGAGATCCTGCAGCAGGACCGGCAGATCCGGGCCATCCGGCGCCGCCTGACGAAGAAGGTCCTCGCGACCGTCAAGGACATGGCCGCGAAGGAACCCGAGAAGTACACGAAGTTCTGGCGCGAGTTCGGCCGGGTCGTCAAGGAAGGCCTGATCTCCGACACCGACAACCGCGACACGCTGCTGGCGATCTCGTCGTTCGACTCGACGGCGAGCGAGGAGGAGCAGACCACGCTCGCCGGTTACGTCGAGCGCATGAAGGACGGCCAGGACGCCATCTACTACCTGACCGGCGAGTCGCGGCAGCTGCTCGAGAGCTCCCCGCACATGGAGGCGTTCCGCGACAAGGGCATCGAGGTGCTGCTCCTGACCGACCCCGTCGACGAGATGTGGGTGACCTCCGTTCCGGAGTTCGAGGGCAAGCGCTTCCAGTCGATCGCCAAGGGCGATGTCGACCTCGGTACCGAGGACGAGAAGAAGGCCGCCGAAGCCGAACGCGAGGAGAAGGAGAAGGAGTTCGGCGACCTGCTGTCGTGGATGAAGGAGACCCTCGACGAGCAGGTCAAGGACGTGCGGCTCTCGTCGCGCCTGACGTCCTCCCCGGCGTGCATCGTCGGCGATACCTTCAGCATGTCGCCGGCGCTCGAGCGGATGTACAAGGCGTCGGGTCAGCCGGTGCCGCGGGTCAAGCGGATCCTCGAACTCAATCCCGGTCACCCGCTCGTGTCGGGTCTGCGCACGGCCCGGGAGCAGCGTCCGGACGACACCTCGCTCGCCGACGTCGCCGAGCTGATCCACGGCATGGCGTTGATCGCCGAGGGTGGCGAGGTGGAGGATCCGGCGCGGTTCACCCGTCTGCTCGCCGAACGCCTCGCCGGAAGCGTGTGAGCCGAGCCTGTCGCCGTGGCCACGCACGCGGATAGGCTCGATGCATGACGCGTGTGGACGGGGTGTTGTTCGATATCGAGGGCGTGCTCGTCACCGAGTGGCAGCCCGTCCCGGGTGCGGCGGACGTCCTGGCACGACTGCGTGCCGACGGCGTCCGCCGCGCCTTCCTCACCAACACCACCTCCCGGACGTGCGCCGAGATCGCTCAGCGGCTCACCGATCTCGGGATGGAGGTGTCACCGGACGAGATCGTCACCGCGGTATCCCTCACCGTCGACCATGTCCGGCAGACCTATCCGGGCCTGCGTTGCTGGGTCCTCAACGAGGGCGACATCGCAGCGGATCTCGACGGTCTCGTGCTGGACGAGGACGACCCGGAAGTGGTGATCCTCGGCGGCGCGGGGGATGCCTTCACGCACCGGGCGATGAGCCGCGTCGCCGAGTTGATGCGCGAGGACGTCCCGGTGGTCGCGATGCACCGGGCGCTCGCCTGGCAGGCCGCCGACGGGTTGCGCATCGACACCGGGGTCTACCTGGCCGGACTCGAGGAGCTCACCGGCAGGTCGGTGGTGGCGGTGGGCAAGCCGTCGTTGCGCGGCTTCCTCGTCGCATCGGAGCGGATGGGTGTCGAACCGGATCGGATGGTGGTCGTCGGCGACGACATCGCGGGAGAGGTCGTCCCGGGGCAACGCCTCGGTATGACGGGAATCCTGGTGCGTACCGGCAAGTTTCGGCAATCCGTCCTGGACCTGGCGGTCGATCGTCCCGACCACGTCATCGACTCCGTCGCCGATCTCCCCGGGCTCCTCGACAGTCTGTGACACGTGGTCTCGCGTGAGACGCATGTGATCGGTACCCTACGGCCGGGGCGCTCGCCCCACATAGCGCAGATGCAGCCTTTCGCGTAGAGGCACTCCAGTGCAGAGGAGCCGTTCTTGTCCATTCGTTCGTTCCGATCCGTTCTCACCGCGCGCCGTTCGCTCCGGGCCGGTGTACTCGTCGCCATCGGTGTGGCCTCGGCCGCGCTGTTCGGTGGGGGTACCGCCGCAGCGGCGCCGGTGACCTGTGTGTCACCTCCTTCTGCCAACGACATCCTGGTGTCCGATACCGCCAGCTGCGGCGCCACCGCAGAGGACGCCTTCGCTCGCGCGTACGCGGCCGACAGCGGCACCGCGGTGTCGGTTGCCGAGTCGGCCGGCGCCGCCGAAGCCCACGCGACGGGCTTCGGTACGGCGCTCAGTGCGGCCCGTGACGGCGGCCGTTCGTTCGCCTACGCGCTCGGCGGCGGACTGAGCCACTCCTGGGCTCAGGGTCCGGCGACGACCCTGTCGGTGGCCGGCTACGGGTCGGGTGCCACGGCCGACACCACCGGCGTCACGTGCGTCGGTGCCCAGTCGTTCGCGGTCAACACCGCGACGGGGCAGTGGTGCGCCGTGGGAGTCGGTTCGACGCCTCGCTGAGCGAGCGCCGCATCGATGATCCGCACTACCGTGTAGTCGGTCTTTCGCAGATTTCGTGACGGGGGTGGCGGGTGCCGGTAATCTTGCACTCGCCACCCCCGAGTGCTAAGAATGCACTTAGCACTCGCAACACGTGAGTGCCAGGTCGGTAGGGTGAGACCGGGTTTTCGACACCCCTGGTCGTCCGTCGCGGGCACTGCTTCCGGCCGAAGGCGTACATGGAGCGATCCGACGAGCGATCGCTCCGGTGTCACCCCCATACCCGGAGGATCACTTCGCAATGGCCAAGATCATCGCGTTCGACGAAGAGGCCCGTCGCGGCCTCGAGCGGGGCCTCAACAGCCTCGCCGACGCAGTCAAGGTGACGTTGGGCCCCAAGGGTCGCAACGTCGTTCTCGAGAAGAAGTGGGGCGCCCCCACGATCACCAACGATGGTGTCTCCATCGCCAAGGAGATCGAGCTCGAGGATCCGTACGAGAAGATCGGCGCCGAGCTGGTCAAGGAAGTTGCCAAGAAGACCGACGACGTCGCGGGTGACGGCACCACCACCGCTACCGTGCTCGCCCAGGCTCTCGTCCGCGAGGGTCTGCGCAACGTTGCTGCGGGCGCCAACCCCCTCGGCCTGAAGCGCGGCATCGAGAAGGCCGTCGAGGCCGTCACCGCCAAGCTGCTCGACACCGCCAAGGAGGTCGAGACCAAGGAGCAGATCGCCGCCACCGCAGGCATCTCCGCCGGCGACCCCGCGATCGGTGAGCTCATCGCCGAGGCCATCGACAAGGTGGGCAAGGAAGGCGTCATCACCGTCGAGGAGTCCAACACCTTCGGTCTCCAGCTCGAGCTGACCGAGGGTATGCGCTTCGACAAGGGCTACATCTCCCTCTACTTCGCCACCGACGCAGAGCGTCAGGAGGCAGTGCTCGAGGATCCCTACATCCTGCTCGTCAGCTCCAAGATCTCCACGGTCAAGGACCTGCTGCCGCTGCTCGAGAAGGTCATCCAGTCGGGCAAGCCGCTGCTGATCATCGCCGAGGACGTCGAGGGTGAGGCCCTGTCCACCCTGGTCCTCAACAAGATCCGCGGCACCTTCAAGTCGGTCGCCGTCAAGGCTCCGGGCTTCGGCGACCGCCGCAAGGCCCAGCTCGCCGACATCGCCATCCTCACCGGTGGCGAGGTCGTCAGCGAAGAGGTCGGCCTCTCCCTCGAGACCGCCGGCATCGAGCTGCTCGGCCAGGCCCGCAAGGTCGTCGTCACCAAGGACGAGACCACCATCGTCGAGGGCGCGGGCGATCCCGACGCCATCGCCGGTCGCGTCAACCAGATCCGCGCCGAGATCGAGGCGTCGGATTCGGACTACGACCGCGAGAAGCTGCAGGAGCGCCTCGCGAAGCTGGCCGGCGGCGTCGCCGTCATCAAGGCCGGTGCCGCGACCGAGGTCGAGCTCAAGGAGCGCAAGCACCGCATCGAGGACGCCGTCCGCAACGCGAAGGCTGCCGTCGAAGAGGGCATCGTCGCCGGTGGTGGCGTGGCCCTGCTGCAGGCCGCTCCGGTTCTCGACGACCTCAAGCTCGAGGGCGACGAGGCCACGGGTGCCAACATCGTCAAGGTCGCCCTCGAGGCGCCGCTGAAGCAGATCGCCTTCAACGCCGGCCTCGAGCCCGGCGTCGTCGCCGAGAAGGTCCGCAACCTCGAGGCCGGCCACGGCCTCAACGCTGCGACCGGCGACTACGAGGACCTGCTCGAAGCGGGCATCAACGACCCGGTCAAGGTCACCCGCTCGGCGCTGCAGAACGCTGCGTCGATCGCGGCTCTGTTCCTGACGACCGAGGCCGTCGTCGCCGACAAGCCGGAGAAGGCCGCCGCTCCCGCGGGCGACCCGACCGGCGGCATGGGCGGCATGGACTTCTGATCCGCCCCTAGCGCCACGCGAGGCCCGATCCCACACGGGATCGGGCCTCGTGCCGTCTCGGCACCTGTCGTCGTCGGGCTCCTGGACGAGGTCGTTCACACCATCTCGAAACATGAACGTAGCAATCGGTTACATAGATTGCATACGTGGCCTTATAGATTGGATCCAATAACTGGACCAATGGATGAGGAAAACCATGGTGGATTCGACGAAACGGACTGCGGAGACCCCGTCCTTCTCTCGGCGTTCGCTCCTGCGTGGTGTGGGCGTGCTCGGACTCGGCCTCGGTGTCACGACCCTCGCGGCCGCGTGCGGCACCGCCCAGCCGAACGGTGACGGCTCCGGGTCGGGCTCGGGCGGTTCGGGTGGAACCCTGACCATCGGCATCGACGGCACCAGCGCCATCCACGATCCCGCCTTCTACACCACCCTCGGGGACTGGATGGTCGTCGACTGCGTCTGCCGCGGCCTGACCTTCATCGACTTCGAGACCAACGAGCCGCAGCCCGATCTCGCCGAGTCCTGGACCGTCAGCGAGGACGGCCGCACCTACACCTTCACCCTGCGGCAGGGCGTCACCTTCCACGACGGCAGCACGCTCACCGCGAACGACGTCGTACGCTCGCTCAGCCGCCAGTTCGACAAGAACGACCCCACCCTGCCCACCGGCTCGTCACGGCCGCTCAAGTCCATCGGCAACAACTTCGAGTCCATCCGGGCCGTCGACGACTCCACCGTCGAGCTCGTCCTGCAGACCCCGGACGGCACCGTGCTGTCCAAGCTGTCCGACATCGGCGGCCGCATCATGCCCGCCGCCGCCATCGAGCAGTACGGCCAGGACATCGGCAAGAACCTCATCGGCACGGGACCCTACAAGCTCGTGTCCTCCACCTCGGGTCAGAACGTCGTGCTCGAGGCGTTCGACGACTACTACGAGGGCGCCCCCGCCACCCGCCGTCTCGTGCTGCAGCAGATCCAGGACCCCTCGACGATCATCTCCTCGCTGATCTCCGGCGACATCTCGGCGACCGCGCTGACCCCGCACTCGTCGCTCGGCCAGCTGCGCGGCAACGACAAGGTCATCGTCTACGAACCCGCACCGTCCTTCGACGCCTTCGTCATCATGGACGTGCGGCAGCCGGCGCTCGCCGAGCTCGAGGTGCGCAAGGCCATCAACCTCGCCATCGACCGCAAGGCCATCCTCGAACAGGTCTTCTTCGGCGTCGGTGCGCTGCCGGAGGGCTACCTGCTCCCGCCGTCCGTGGAGGGCTACGACACCTCTCTCGCCGGCATCGGCACGAGCGACCCGGCCGAAGCGCGCCGTCTGCTCGAATCCGTCGGCGCGACCGGCCGCCGCCTCACCCTGCTCGCCGCCTCCGATGCATGGCACCCCCGCGCCGCCCAGATCGTCGAGCAGAACCTGAAGGACATCGGCCTCGAGATCACCGTCGAGACCATCGACCCGGCGACCTTCTCGTCCCGCGTGTTCGACCCCACCTCGTCCGGCCACGAACTGATGATCTGGGAGCGCAACTCCTACGTCCCCGATCCCGACAACCTCGCCGGCGAGATGACCATCTCCACCGGTGTCTACGCCGGTGTGGTCGGCGGCTACAACACGCTGCCCCGCTACGCGGAGACGTTCGATCCGATGGTCAAGGAGGCCCGCGCCGTCACGAGCCCCGCGGAGCGCAAGGAGATCTACACGACGCTGCAGAAGAAGTTCGCCGACGAGATCATGGGCGTCGCGATGCTCGCGTGCGCGAGCAACCCCGTCGTCACCGGAGTCGGGGTGAGCGACCTCAACCTCGCGGCGCTCGCCAACCACCGCTGCTTCGCGGAGACCGCTCGTGTCTAGCTCCGCCCCATCGAGGAAGCGCACGGGGCGGAAGCGATCCGATCGCCGGATCGCCCGCCGTCCCGTCGCGGTGATCGCCTGGGGCACAGCGATCTTCTTCGTGCTCCTGGCGATCCTCGGGCCGATGCTCCTCGGCACCGATCCGCTCCGTCAGGACGCGTCTCCGCTGCTGCCCGTCGGATCGCCCGGACACCTGCTCGGCACCGACGATCTCGGCCGCGACCAGCTCGCCCGCCTCGTGTACGGGGCGCGGCCACTCGTCGAGGTGTCCATCCTGGCCGCGGCCCTGAGCTGCGTCATCGGTGTCGTGCTCGGCTTCGTCGCGGGATACCGCGGCGGCCGCCTCGACCAGCTGCTCATGCGGTTCACCGATCTGGGCATGGCCATGCCGTCGATCGTGCTGATCATCATCGCCGTCGCGATCGCCGGTCCCGGCGCCGGCACCCTCGTCGTCGGCGTGGGCATCGCCCTGGCGCCCGCCTTCGCGCGCCTGACCCGCACGCTCGCGCTGCGGGAGGCCTCGAAGGACTACATCCTCGCCGCCCGCGTGGGCGGATCGCGCCTGCCCCGCACACTCTTCCGTGAGATCCTGCCGAACATCGCCGGCCCGATCCTCGTCCAGTTCGTCACGACGCTGTCGATCGCCGCCGGATTCGCCGCCGGAATGTCGTATCTGGGACTGGGAATCCAGCCCCCCACACCCGACTGGGGCTACATGGTCCAGGCCGGACAGGAGTTCATCTACTCCGCCCCGCAACTGGTTCTGCTGCCGGCGCTGCTGACGGTGCTGTTCGTGGCCGCCTGCAGCTTCGTCGGCGACGACCTGCGCGATGCCATCGACGTCAAGGACATGCGATGACAGTGACCCGACCGGTGCCCACCGGACTCACCGCCCCGCCCGCGCTCCCGGCCGAGAAGGCCACCTGCCCGTCCCGCCGGGACCGCAGCGGGGTGGGGATCGCCGTGCTCAAGCGCATCGCGCTGGTGCCACCGATGCTGCTGGCGATCACGACCTTCGTGTTCCTCGCGATGCGCCTGATACCGGGTTCGCCGGCATCCTCGCTCGCCACCAACGGAACCCAGGGCCTGACCACCGCCGAGATCGAGGCCAATACCGCGCTGATCAACGAACAGCTCGGTCTGGACCGGCCGCTGTGGCAGCAGTACGTCGACTTCCTGCGCTCGTTCGTCACCTTCGACCTCGGCTCGTCGTACTACGGCGGCAACGACGTCGCGAACCTGCTGTGGACCGCGCTGCCCGCGACCCTCGAACTGGCCGTGGCCGCGATGTTCCTCGCGGTCCTCATCGGGGTGACGGGAGGCATCGTCGCCGCCCTGACGAAGGACACCTGGATCGACACCGGCATCCGCGCACTGTCCACCCTCACCTTCGCGCTGCCGTGGTTCGCGCTCGGCGTCGCGTCGATCTACCTGTTCGGTGTCGTGCTGGGATGGCTACCGGTGCTCGGCCGCATGCCGTCCTCCCTCGACTACACGCCGACCACCAATTTCGTCCTGCTCGACGCGATTCTGCAGAACCGTCCCGATCTCGTGATGCCCTGGACGAAGCATCTCGTCCTGCCCGCGACGACGCTGGCGATCTCCATGGCCGGCTTCTTCACCCGCATGGCCCGGACCGCGGTGCTCGACGTCCGCGGCGAGGACTTCATCCGCACCGCCCGGATGAAGGGCGCCTCCGAGTCCCGCATCGTCTTCCGGCACCTGCTGCCCAACGCGTCGTTGCCGATCGTCACCGCTCTCGGAATCCAGTTCGGATCGCTCATCGGCGGCGCCGTCATCACCGAATCGGTGTTCTCGTATCCCGGCATCGGAAACCTGCTGGTGTCGTCGGTGATCCAGCGGGACTACCTCGTCGTCCAGGGTGCGGTCCTCGCGATCGCGACGGTGTTCATCCTCGTCAACCTCGTCGTGGATCTGATCCAGATCGCGATCGATCCCCGCCTGCGGAAGGGAATGTCGTGACGACCAAGACGGATCCTGTCCTGTCCCTGCGCAACTTCTCGGTGTCCTTCCGCTCCTCGGAGGGCACGGTGCCGGCGGTCGCCGACGTCGACCTCGACCTGTATCCCGGTGAGCTGCTCGCCCTCGTCGGCGAATCCGGCTCGGGCAAGTCCGCTCTCACGATGGGCATGATCGGCCTCAACCGTGGTCCGGGCACCACCGTGGGTGGACGGGCGACCTTCGGCGACACCGACCTCGTCACCGCCACCGAGAATGACCTGCGTTCCATCCGCGGCTCCGAGATCGCGGTGGTCTTCCAGGACTCGCTGTCGGCGCTGAACCCCATCCAGAAGGTCGGTGTCCAGATCGTCGAGATGCTCCGGCTGCACAGCAGAACGGGACGCCGGGAGGCGCAGGCCCGCGCCGTGGAACTGCTCGACGCCGTCGGCATCGTGGACCCCGAGGGCGCCTACCGGTCCTATCCCCACGAGTTCTCCGGTGGCATGCGCCAGCGTGTGATGATCGCGATGGCCCTCGCCAACGATCCCCGCGTCCTGGTCGCCGACGAACCCACCACCGCCCTGGACGTGACGATCCAGCAGCAGGTCCTGCGGTTGATCAAGCGCCTGCAACGCGAAACCGGATCGTCGGTCATCCTCGTCACCCACGATCTCGGGGTGGTCGCCGAGGTCGCCGACCGCGTCGCCGTCATGTACGCCGGGCGGATCGTCGAGATCGGCACCGTCGACGAGGTGGTCGGCAACCCCCGCCACCCCTACACCCGCGGACTGCTCGAATCCCGCACCCCCGTACACGGACCGCGTCTCGATCGGTTGCCGGCCATCGGCGGCGACCCGATCCGCGGAGCCGAACGCCCCGACGGATGCGCCTTCGCGCCGCGGTGCAGCCTGGCGACTCCGGACTGCGACCACGGGATCCCGCCCCTGCTGCCCGCCGACTCGTCCCCGGGGCACCTCGATGCGTGCCTGACGAACCGAGTGAAGGTACCTGCCCATGTTTGAGACCGCCACGCGGCACGAGCCGTACGCCGAACCCCCACAGCGCGCACCGCTGATCGAGGTCGAGAACCTGACCGTGCGATACGGCCGCGCCCGATCGGGTGCCCCGGTCGCGCTCGACGAGGTCTCGCTCGAGATCCTCGAAGGTGAGGTGCTCGGCGTCGTCGGCGAATCCGGCAGCGGCAAGTCCACTCTCGGCAAGGCCCTGCTCGGACTCGCTCCGGTGGTGGGCGGGACGATCACCTACCGGGGCAGGAGGATCGAGTCGCTCTCGCCGCCGCGGATGCGGGAGTTCCACCGCGAGATGCAGATGATCTTCCAGGACCCCTTCGGCTCGCTCAATCCGCGGATGACCGTCCGCGAGATCGTCGCCGCACCCCTGCGCAACTTCGGCATCATGGAACGCGACCGTATCGACGGCTACGTCGAGGAACTGCTCGGGCAGGTCGGCATCTCCGAGGCATTGCTCGACCGCTATCCCGCGCAGTTCTCGGGCGGGCAACGCCAGCGCGTCGGGATCGCCCGGGCGCTGGCCGTGAGCCCGCGCTTCGTCGTCGCCGACGAACCGGTCTCCGCGCTCGACGTGTCGATCCAGGCCCAGGTCGTGAACCTGCTCGTGGACCTGCAGAAGGAACGCAACCTGACGATGATGTTCGTCTCGCACGACATGGGCGTCGTGCGGCACATCGCCGACCGGGTGTGCGTGGTCTACCTCGGCCGGATCGTCGAGATCGCGCCCGCCGACGAGTTCTTCGACGAACCCCTGCACCCCTACAGCCGCACGCTGCTCGACGCCGTCCCCGGCACCTCCGGGGCCGCCGGGGACCCCGACCGGGACGTACCCTCGATTCCCCGCACGGCCACCGGATGCCGGTTCGCGGACATCTGTCCCGTCGTGGATCCGATGTGCCGGGAGGTGGCGCCGTCGCTGACGGAACGGAAGGACGGCCGCGCGGTGCGCTGCCACTTCCCGGACTCGCTGAGCGCCTGACATGGCCACCCGAGCACCCCGGGAGGGGTTCGATCCGACGTCCTCGCTCGTCGTGTGCGGGGACGTCCGGCCGGTCGCGGGCACCGGCACCGCCGAGGCGGTGTGCATCGTCGACGGGACGGTGACGGCGGTCGGTTCGATCGCCGAGGTGACCGCGGTTGCGCCGGAAGGAATCCGCACGGTGCACCACGACGGGGTGGTGGCACCGGCCTTCGTCGACTCCCACGTCCACGTCATGTGGCTCGGGCGTGCCGCCGGCCGACTGCGGCTCGACGACTGCACGTCGATCCCGCAGGCGCTCGACCGTATCCGTGCCGCCGCATCCGACCTGCCCCGGTCCTCCTGGCTGCTCGGCAGCGCCGGATTCGACGAGACGTCCTTCGAGGAGCGGCGTCTGCCCACACTCGCCGAACTCGACGAGGCGGCCGGCGGGCGGCCGATGCTGCTCGACCGGCGGGGTCACGACGGACTCGCCAGCTCGGCCGCGCTGCGCAGCGCCGGAATCCGGGACGACTCGCCGGATCCGGTGGGCGGGCGCTTCGGCCGCGACGCCGACGGGCACCTCACCGGCGAACTCGTCGAACACGGTGCCGTGGCCGTCGTCTCCGCGGTCGTGCCGGCTCCGACGGAGGCGCAGCGGCGCGGATGGATCCGCACCGGCCTGGATGAACTCGTCCGCGTCGGCGTCACCTGCGCGGCCGACCCCGCGCTGGGGATCGACGAACTCGCCGCCTACCGGGACCTGTACGTGAGCGAGGACCCGCCCGTCCGCCTCGTCGTGTTCCCCCACGCCCTCGACGGCAGCGACCCCGAACAGTTCCGGAAGGAGGTCGAATCCGTGGGTATCTCACAGGATCCGGCCGCCCGGTTGTCGCTCGGACCCGCCAAGTTGTTCGTGGACGGTGGAGGGATGCTCGGCACCGCCCTGCGCCACGACCCGTGGCCGGGAACCGACAGCTGTGGGGTGCAGTCCACCTCGACGGAGACCCTCGAGAGCTACATCGCGTGGGCCGCGCAGCGACGCAGCGGTCTCGCCCTGCACACCGTCGGGCCGGCTGCCGTGGAATTGGTGCTCGACCTGCTCCGCCGCCCCGTCGACGCCGGGATCCTGCCGTCCTGGGCCGGGACGGGCACACATCTGATCCACGCCTATCTGGAACACCGCGTCGAGTTCGCGGCGCAGGCAGCCGAACTCGGTGTCGGGGTCGCCGCGCAACCCGCACTCGGCGATGCGGCGCTGCCGTCGATCCGCAACCGCCTCGGTGAGCCCGCCGCGGCCACGCTCGGCCGCCTCGGGAACTGGCTCGCCCACGGCGTCGTCGTCGGAGGCGGGTCGGACGCCCCCGGCCCGGAGCTGTCCCCGGCAGCGGGAATGGCTTCGGTCCTCCGCGAGATCGGGGCCGAGGCGGCCTGGAGACTGCACACCAGCGGGGCAGCCGCACTGCTGGGCACCGCCGGTGGGCACCTCGTCCCCGGCGGGCCCGGAGATCTCGTCCTGCTCGCCGACGATCCCCTCACCGCCCCCGGCGATCGGCTGACCGCACCGGATTTCGTGCGCGGCACTGTGGCGACCGGGCGGCTCACGACCATCGGATGATCCCGCGACCCCGGAGACCGCTCCGGGGTCGCACTCGTACATGGAGGTTTTCGACCGTGTCCACTGCCGCACCCGAACTGCTGATCCGCCAGATGCGCTGGGAGGCGCAGGACGTGATCTCGTTGCTGCTCGAGGATCCCGAAGGAGCGCGGCTACCGGCCTGGGAGGCGGGTGCGCACATCGATCTCGTGCTGCCCTCCGGCACCGTGCGCCAGTACAGCCTGTGCGGGGATCCCGCCGACGACCACAGCTACCGCATCGCCGTGCTCCGCGAGGCCACCGGCCGCGGCGGCTCCGCCGAGGTGCACACCCTGCGCCCGGGCATCCGGGTCGGATACCGCCCGCCCCGCAACCTCTTCCCACTGGTGGAGGCGGAGCACCACCTGCTGGTCGCGGGTGGCATCGGCATCACGCCGCTGCTGGCGATGGCGCGGATGCTCACCGCCCGGGGCGCGTCGTGGTCGTTGCTCTACGGTGGCCGGAGCCGGGCGTCGATGGCGTTCGTCGACGAGGTCCGGACGCTGGGACCGGATGTGGTCGTGGTGCCGCAGGACGAGCTCGGGCATCCCGATCTCGCCGGCGCCCTGGCCGCCGCACCCGCCGGTACCGCGGTGTACTGCTGCGGCCCCGAGCCGCTCCTGCGGGCGGCGGAGGAGGCCACCCGGGCGGCGCTGGGGGAGGAGGCCTTCCACTACGAGCGGTTCGGTGCCGCCCCCGTGGATCCGGACGTCGCTGCCGATCCCGACGAGGCCTTCGAGGTGGAGTTGCGGCGCAGCGGGGTGGTCCTGCCGGTACCCGCCGGCCGGTCGCTGCTGGACGTGGTCCGCGAGGTCGATCCGGACGTCGCGTTCTCGTGCGAGGACGGCTTCTGCGGCTCGTGCGAGACGAAGGTTCTGGAGGGGGTTCCCGAACATCGTGATTCGGTGCTGACGAAAGCGGAGCGCGAATCCGGGACGACGATGATGATCTGTGTCGGCCGGTCGCGCACGCCGCGGCTCGTCCTGGACGTCTGACGTGCCGGCCGAGCGCGGCGTGCCCGGCGTCAGGAGTGCGCCGCGGCGGGACGTCCCAGCACCGCTTCGGGAATCGCGCGGGTGCGCACGAAGACCGCGGTGACGGTGACGGCGAGCTCGACCAGTGCCAGCCCGGTCGCCGCGGTCATGAGCAGATCGAGGGAGCCGGTGCCGGAGAGGTCGACGGCGGCGTGTGCGGCGGTGTGGTCGTGGTGGGGCAGGGGGATGTGCAGGGCCAGCATGAGCGTCGTCGTCACGGCCGCGGTGGCGAAGGTGGCCGGGCTCGGTGCGCGCCAGAGGTGCCGGCAGCAGGTGAGGCAGGCGGCGGCCATGACGGCGAGCAGCGCGGTGGTGGGGGAGGCGGTGTGGTGGAACGCCGCCGTCACGAGATGCGTCGTCGCGGTGGCGCCCGCGAGGACGGCGGCGAGCCTGCCGAGATGGTCGGGGCGTGCCGGGGGACAGGGTGCGGTCACGTGCGGCTCCGTTCTCGATTTGCGCGTGGATGACAATCTGGCAATATTGGATCCAATTCAATAGTAATCGGATACGAGGTGTCGAGCATGCTGAAGCACGAAGACAACGAACGGCTGACCCGCACCGGACCGGGGACCCCGCTGGGCAAGATGATGCGCGCCTACTGGCAGCCCGCGGCCCTGGTCTCGGAGATGCCCGAGGATCGCCCCGTCAAGGCCGTCCGGCTCATGGGGGAGGACCTTGTGCTGTTCGAGCGGCCCGGCGGCGGCTGGGGTCTGGTGAGCCGGTTCTGCGCCCACCGTGGCGTCGACCTGTCCTTCGGGCGGCTCGAGGACGGCGGCCTGCGCTGCCTGTACCACGGCTGGCTCTACGGCGCCGACGGCCAGTGCCTCGAACAACCCGCCGAACCCGAGCACAGCCGCTTCGCCGAGCGCGTCCGCATCGCCAGCTATCCCTGCGAGGAACGCAACGGCATCATCTTCGCCTATCTCGGTGCCGGCGACCCGCCGCCGTTCCCCGCCTACGACTGCTTCACCGCCCCCGACGAGTACACCTTCGCGTTCAAGGGACTGTGGGAGTGCAACTGGCTGCAGGGACTCGAGGGCGGTATCGACCCCAGTCACGTCTCCTTCCTGCACCGCTTCGTCGGTGAGGACCCGCGCGAGGTCTACGGGCAGCAGTTCAGTGAGGAGGTCGACGGGACCGGCAAGAAGCTGTCCGAGCTCGTGGGCGAGAGCTTCCGCCCCGACATCGAGGTCGAGCAGACCGAGTACGGCCTGCGGGTCTTCGCGCTGCGGGACCTGACCGAGGAGGTCAAGCACGTCCGCATCACGAACCTGGTGTTCCCCAACGCCTTCGTCGTGCCGTTCGGCAACAACAAGGTCTTCATCCAGTGGCACGTCCCCGTCGATGACGAGAACCACTACTGGTACATGATCTTCTACGATTTCCAGGACGAGACCGACAAGGAGAGGCTGCTCGCGCAGCGCCTCGAGGGCGTCACCCTCCCGGACTACCGTCCCATCCGGAACCGTTCCAACAACTGGGGATTCGACCCGGCCGAGCAGCGCGACCTCACCTACACCGGTATGGGTCTCGACATCAACGTCCACGATCAGTGGGCCGTCGAGTCGATGGGACCGATCCAGGACCGCACCCAGGAACGCCTCGGTATCTCCGACCGCGCCGTCACCGCCAACCGCCGTATGCTGCTGCGCGCCCTCGAAGCGTTCGAGGCCGGCAACTCCGTTCCCGGCCTGCCCGTCGACGAGGCGACCGCTGCCGCGCTGCGGGGACCGCTCGCCGTCGACACGATCGCGCCCGCCGACGATTGGGAACTGCACTGGCGCAAGCGGGAGGCTCAGCGGCGCAACGCCTCTCCGTGGGCGTCGGAGTCCTCCTCGGACGACGCACAGGACCTGGCCGATGCGTAGCATCGACGAGCGCCCGATCTCCGAGGGCGGTGACGGCTCGAGCGCCCGCCCGCTGCTCGCGTCCGAACGCGGCGGATTCGTCGACGCCCACGGGCTGTGGACCGAGGAACACTACGCCGCCGCCGCGCAGATGCGCCGCGTCATCGACGAACTCGGCATCGAGATGGTGCGCTTCTCGTTCGTCGACCAGCACGGGGTGCTGCGCGGTAAGACCATGACCCGCGACGCCGTCCCCGGCGCCATGCGCTCCGGGGTGACCGCACCGTCGTCCCTGCTGCTCAAGGACACCTCGGGGCGTTCGGCGTTCTCGGTGTTCTCCTCCGACACCGGCGTCGGGGTCGCCGGCTTCTCCGGCGCAGGTGACATCGTGCTCGTGCCCGACCCGACGACCTTCCGGGTCCTGCCCTGGGCGGCCCGCACCGGATGGCTGCTGTGCCAGGTGCACTTCCCCGACGGCCGGCCGGTGCCGCTGTGCCCGCGCACCGTCCTGCGCAACCAGCTCGCCCGCCTGGCCGAGCACGACCTGGAGATGATCACCGGCGCGGAACTCGAGTTCCATGTCTTCCGCGCCACCGAGGACGAACTCACCGCCGACCGCATCGGTACCCCCGGCGCCCCCGGCCGGGCGGCCACCGTCGCACCGGTGAGCACCGGCTCGCAGCTGCTGCACGAGGAGGGTCTCGACTCGCTCGACCATCTCGTACAGGCGCTGCACGACGGTCTGACCCGGGCGGACCTGCCGCTGCGCTCGATCGAACTCGAATTCGGCCCGAGCCAGCTCGAGATCACGCTCGCACCGGGATCCGCCCTGCAGACCGCGGACAACGTCGTCCTCACCCGAGCCGCGATCCGGCAGATCTGCCGCCGCCACGGCTACCATGCCACCTTCATGTCCCGGCCGGCCGGCACACAGACCGCCTCCACCGGATGGCACCTGCACCAGTCGCTGCGTCGGATCTCCACGGGCGCACCGGTCTTCACCTCAGAGGGTTTCGGAACGCTCTCGGCCGAGGGCATGCACTATCTCGCCGGCCTGCTCGCCCACGCATCCGCCGCCACCGCCTTCGCCACCCCGACCGTCAACGGCTACAAGCGGTACATGCCGTTCTCCCTCGCCCCCGACGCGGTGGTGTGGGGCATCGACAACAAGGGCGCGATGGTCCGCGTGGTCGGCTCCCCGGGCGACCCGAACACCCGGCTCGAGAACCGGTCGGGTGAGCCCGCCGCCAACCCCTATCTCTACATCGGGGCGCAGGTGGCGAGCGGTCTCGACGGCATCGTCCGCGAACTCGATCCGGGGATGCCGACCGAGAACCCCTACGAACCGGGCGCACCGCGCCTGCCGCGTTCGCTGGGGGAGGCACTCGACGCCCTCGAGGCCGACGAACAGCTCACCGCCGCCTTCGGACCCGACTTCGTCGGCTGGTACCTCTCGCTCAAACGTTCCGAGTTCGCGCGCTATCTCGCGCATGTCTCGGACTGGGAACAGCGCGAGTACTTCGGCCTGCTCTGAGCCGCACCACCTCACCGCCGACGCCGTCGTCCCGATGCGCCCGCTACGCTCGGTCCCGCGGGGGACCCGACAGAAAGAGACACCGTGCAAATCTTCGACATCTCCCTCCCCATCCACCCGCAGATGCTGCACTGGGGCCGCAAGCCCGAGATCACCACCGTCGAATCCATCGCCGCCGGCGACGCCTCGAACGTCACCCGCTGGCTGATCGGTTCGCACACCGGCACCCACGTCGACGCCCCCCTGCATTTCAAGGACGGCGAACTGCCCGTCGACCGGATCGACATGGACGTGCTCGTCGGCCCCGCGGTCGTGCTGGACCTGACCGGCACGACGGGACAGATCGGCGCCGCCGAACTCGAGGCCGCCGGGATCGGCGACGCCACCCGCGTCATCCTCAAGACCGTCAACTCGTCCGAGTCCGGTGCGTTGCGCGCCGACGAGAAGCCCTCGCAGTGGGTCGGTCTCGCCCCCGACGGCGCGGCACTGCTGCGCGAACGCGGGGTGAAGATCATCGCGATCGACTACCTGACCCTGGAATCCCCCGAGAACACCGTCGAGTGGGACACCCACCACGAGCTCCTGCCCAACGGCGTCATCATCCTCGAAGGTCTCGACCTCGCCGCCGTCGAGGCCGGCCCCTACGAGATGGTGTGCCTGCCGCTGAAGCTGCAGGGCAGCGAAGCGGCACCGGCCCGGACCATCCTCATCCGGCGATGAGCACGTGGCGCGTCGCGGTCGCGGCACCGCACCACGAGGCGACCGCGGCGGCCCGGCAGGCCGTGCAGTCGGGCGGCAACGCCCTCGACGCGGCGCTCGCCGCCGCTGCGGTCCTCACCGTCGTCTACCCGCACCAGTGCGCCCTCGGGGGCGACCTCATCGCCGTGGTGCGCGAGCCGGACGGCTCCGTGCACGCCGTCGTCTCGGTGGGAGCCGCGGCCTCCGGGATCGACGTGGCCGCCATCCGCGCCGCCCACGACCGCATGCCCGGCCGCGGACCGCTCGCGGTGACCGTGCCCGGTGTGGTCGCGGGCTGGCGGACCCTCGAAGGTCTCGGTGCGGCCCTGCCACTGTCCTCGGCGCTGGCCGAGGCGGCCCGGATCGCTGAGGAGGGCACCGCCGTGTCCGCGGGCATGCGGCGTGCGCTGCTCGCCAACGCCGAACTGCTGCACACCGATCCGGGTTCGCGCGCGGCGTTCTTCGACGCCGACGGACAGCCCCTCGCCGAGGGCGCCCTGTGGCGGCAGCCCGCCCTGGCCCGCACCCTGCGGACCCTGGCCGACGAGCCGTCCGCCTTCTACACCGGTGATCTCGCCGCCACCCTCGTCGCCGGCCTGCAGAAGCTCGGAAGCCCGATCACCGCAGGTGATCTCGCCGTGCACCGTGCGGTGACGACCACCCCGGTCTCCCGCACGATCGACGGGGTGAGGTGGTTCACCGCGCCCGCTCCGAGCCAGGCCTCGGCGCTGCTCGCCGTCCTCGGCGACGACGCCCGCCGGTCCGCCGCCGACCTGCTCGACAGGTCGATCCGGGTCGCGCAGGCCCGCGACGCGCTGCTGGCCGACCCGCGCGTGGCCGAGGTCGACCTCGACCGGTTCTTCGCGGCCGCGGAGGGCACGGACGTCTTCGCGGCGCTCACCGGACCCGGTGTCCCGCGCCCGCAGGGCGACACCGTCGCCGTCACCGCCGTCGACGACGAGGGCCGCGCCGTGACACTCATCCAGAGCGTGTACCAGAGTTTCGGGGCCGGTCTGCTCGAACCCGAGACCGGGATCGTGCTGCACAGCCGCGGATCGGCGTTCTCCCTCGATCCCGGGCATCCCGCCTTCCTGCGTCCGGGGGCCCGGCCGCCACACACCCTCAGCCCCACCGTCGCCGTCGGCGACGATCTGGTGCTGGCCCTCGGCTGCCAGGGCGGACGGGCGCAACCGTGGATCTTGTCGCAGGTCGCCGGTGACCTCACCGACCCCGGCAGTGACGCCGTCGAGGTTCTCGGCCGGCAGCGGTGGGTGTTCGGGGCCCGCGACATCGGCGCGGACGAGCCCACCCTCGTCGTCGAACACGACGGTGTCGCCGACGATCTCGCGGAGGTCGCGGCACGCGCCGGACTGCGCAGCACGGCACGGGGCGCGCGTTGGGACGAGGCCGGCCACGTCCAGGTCTCCCGCCTCGCCGGTGGGAACCTGTCCACCGCATCCGATCCCCGCGCGGACGGGGCGGCGGAGATCGTGACAGGCCCGGTGGCGTGAGCGTCGTCGTGGTCGGCCTGGGACCGGCCGGGACGATCGCGACGTGGGCGCTGGCCCGTGCCGGGCACACGGTCACCGCGATCGACGCCGGGACGTCCGGGAGCGCGTCCCGGGCGCCTCTCGCGGCGGCTGCGCCGACGCTGCGTTCGGCGGCACACGAGGAGGCGGTGCGCGCGCCGGGCCCGCAGGCCGGCCGCGACGGGATCGGGGGATCGAAACTCCTCGCTGCGCCGCAGAGCTACCGTCTCGACCCGTGGACGCTGCGGATGCGCACGCGGGTCGAGGCGCGTCACGGCCCCGGTGTCCTACCGCCGGGCACGGACGTCCGGGACTGGCCGATCGACCCCGCCGAACTGCACGAGTGGTACGAGCGGGTCGAGCACCTCCTGCGGGTCGGTCCGCGGCCGTCGACGGAGTGGACCCGCCGTATGGCGGCGGCCGCCCGGGCCCTCGGCCTGCAGCCCTTCGAGGCTCCGGCCGCGGCGTCCCGCGACACCGGATTCCTGCTCAGGCAGGCGGTGGCCACCGGGCGGGTGACCACGATGCCGGGCACCACCGTCCTGGAGGTGCTCACCGACCGGTCGGGCGTCGCCGGTGTCCGCGTCCACCACGAGGGGCGGATCCGTACGGTTACCGCCCGGGCCGTGGTGCTCGCCGGGTCGGTGCTCGCGAACGTGCGCC
This sequence comes from Rhodococcus rhodochrous, assembly GCF_900187265.1. Taxonomy (NCBI): domain Bacteria; kingdom Bacillati; phylum Actinomycetota; class Actinomycetes; order Mycobacteriales; family Nocardiaceae; genus Rhodococcus; species Rhodococcus rhodochrous. Next base: position 4,112,523 of record NZ_LT906450.1, on the reverse strand, counting down.
TGCTGTTGCTCTCCGGGCTCGGCGGCCCGGCCGTCGGACGGTACTTCATGTCGCACAACTTCCTTCGCGTGCGCGGGCACTTCCCGGGGGTGGACCTCGACCGGGGATCGGCGGGGCCCGCGACGGCCACGGCGGTCGCCGAGTACGACGCCGACGGGATCGACTGCACCCGAGAGGGATTCGTCGGAGGATCGATCCTGCAGGCTGCGATGACCGGCCCTGCTCCGTCGCCGGATCCCCACTGGGGTGCGGTGTGGGCCCAACCCGAACAGTTGCCCCACCGGGACAACACGATCGACCTCGATCCGGTGGCGGTCGACGTGCTGGGACGCCCGGTCGCGCGGATCGCCTTCGCGTTGCACGACGACGATCGTCGCCGCGCCCGCCACCTGCAGGACGTCATGCGCGACTGGCTCGTCGCGGCCGGGGCCGTCACCACCACGGCCGAGGAGTTCGCTGCGCAACCCCTCGGTACGCACCTCTACGGCGGGGCGAGGATGGGGACCGACCCGGAGACCTCGGTGGTCGACGGCTACGGACGTGTCCACGGGGTGCCGGGCCTGGTGGTCACCGGCACGGCGACCTTCCCCACCTGCGGGGGCCGCGGCCCGGTACAGACCGTCGAGGCCCTGGCCTGGCGCAGCGCGACCGCACTCGCGGCCGGGCTGCGCTGATCCGTCACCAGGACCGAATGTTCTTGGCGGGCATCAGTTCCCGCACCCGCAGGCGCTCGGCCGATCCGTGGGCGAGCGCGGGTACCTCTCGGATGCCCCGTCCGGTCTCCGGAAGGTACACGACCTCCGGTGTACCCGGTGCCGGTGCGTCGTCCGGGAACCGGTGGACGTAGTTCCACGCCTCGGGGCAGTAGTCGAACAGGAGCTCGCGGCACACCCCGCAGGCCGAGACGATGCGTATCCCGATCCCCGGTCGGTGCAGGACCGCGAGGACGGCGTCGATCTCGTCGGCGAGCGACAGGTCCGGGGGGGTGGCGGCGAGCACCGCCCCCAGTGCCATGCCTTCCGCGCAGATCGACGTGCGACCGGCCGACCCCGCCATGTGGACACCCACGTGGATGCCGCTCGACCGGGTCCGTACGGCCGCGGCGACCTCGTGCCGGCCCGAGCGGTAGGTGCGCTGCAGGAGGGAGACCGCCGCGTCCCAGAGGCCGATGTCCTCGGGGGCGAGCCCGAACGGGGGTGGCGTGGTGGGGGCGGATCCGGAAACGCTTGTCATGCTGTCAGGTTCGCAGCGATGCGTTACATCGGCGTTAAGAATGGATTCTTTATAGCACTAATTGGATCCAATTCTGTTAGCTTCGTACTCGTGCCTCGGGCGAGCCGGATCGCCTTGCAGGCGTGCATCCACCTGACGAAGGGGAATCCCCGAATGATCATCGACGCCTACAACACCACGCAGGACGTTCGTGGCCGGTCGGACTATCTGACCGGTGTGCGGCGCGGTGAGGCACCGCCGCCCTACACGCCGTTCGACCCGCAGCGCATCCTCGACAGCATGGACGCAGCCGGCGTGGACATGGCGATGGTCTGCTCGCTCGCCCAGCGCATCGAGAACGACTTCCTCATCGACCTCGTCGCGGCCCATCCCGACCGGTTCTTCGGATTCGGCCAGGTCATGCCGCAGGACGACGATGCCGAACGCGAGATCCACCGGATCGCCGACGCCCGTCTGCCCGGTCTGAAGCTGCACCCCTCCCTGCACGGTTACATCGCCTCCGACCACGGCCTGCTGGACCCCATCTTCGAGGTGTGCCGCGAGCGCGGTCTCATCGTGCTGTTCAACTCCCTCGACGACGCGTTCTGCTCGCCGTTCGCGATCGAGGAGGTCGCGAAGTACTATCCGGAGGTGCCGACCATCGTCGCCCACATGGGTGCGGTGTGGAACGTGCCCGACGCGATCACGGTGGCCGAGCGCACCGAGAACATCTACCTGGAGACCTCCGCGACCCTGGTCTCCGACGTCAAGCGCGCCTACAACCGCCTCGGTCCCGACAAGATTCTCATGGGCACCGAATGGCCCGGCAGCGACTTCGACATCGAACGTCTCAAGATCCGCAAGGCGATCCCCGACGACGCGGATCGCGCGAAGGTCGAAGGGCTCAACATGGCCCGTCTGCTGAAGCTCGAGGTGACGGTGTGAGCCCGCGATTCGAACGCCTCTACTCGCCGGTCGTCCCAGCCGATCTCGCCGCCGAACTCGGTGGCACGGGCGAACCGGTCCAGTGGGAACGCCTCACTGCCCGCGAATGCGAAAGCCTGCTCCAGGGCGTCGATTCCGTGCTGATTCCGCTCGGTGCCACCGAGCAGCACGGACCGCATCTGGGACTGTGCGTGGACGGGGAGATCGCCCACCACGTCTGCCTCGGTGTCTCCGCGCTCACGGGTGTCCCGGTGGTGCCGCCGCTGGTGTACGGGGTGTCCGGCTCCCACGGCACCCTGCCCGGCACGCTCACGTTGCGTCCCGAGACGATGATCGCGATGCTCGAGGACATCACCGACTCCCTCTACGCGCTCGGAGTCCGTCAGTTCGTCTTCGTCAACGCCCACACGTGGAACGCCGGCCCGATGGAGGTCGCCGCCGACAAGCTCCGCGTCAAGTACGACGACGTGCGCGTGCGCTGCATCTTCTACGTCACCTGCTATCCCGGTCCGGAGGTCGACGGCCGCGTCACCTACGGACGCGGCCTGATGCACGCCAACTACTTCGAGACCTCGCTGATGTTGCACATCGACCCGGAGATCGTGCACATGGACCGGGCCGAATCGCTCGAGGACCGCGACACCTTCTGGGACTACCGCACCGACCAGGTCAGCCGGTCGGGTGTGTGGGGCCGGGACGTCGAGCAGGCCACCGAGGAGAACGGGGCCCGCGAGATGGAACGGTGCATTCGCACCACCGCGAAGGCGGTGGCCGACGCGATCGCCGAATCTTGGCCCAGCCCGCGCTGATCCACGCTTGTCAGGAGTTTCTTCGTTGACCCTCATCACCGAACCCGCCGTCTCGGCCGCCGAACCGTTCTACATCGACGGCCGGTGGATCCCCGCCGGCGACCGCGAATGCTTCGACGTCCTCGACCCCGCCACCGGGGAGGTCCTCACCCGCGCGGTATCGGCCACCGACGAGGACGTCGACGCCGCGGTCGCCGCGGCCGCCGCCGCCCACGCGGACGGACGCTGGCGCACCCTGCCGCCGCTCGAACGCGCCCGGATCCTCACCCGCATCGCCGATCTCATCGAGGAGAACCTCGAGGAACTGGCGGTGCTCGAGACCCGCGACAACGGCAAGCCCATCGAGCGGTCCCGCGCCGACACGCAGTCGAGCGCGAACACCTTCCGGCACTTCGCCGGAGCGACGACACGTCTGACGGGCACCACCGTCCCGATCGCCGGTGACCACCACGTCTACACCACCCGCGAACCCGTCGGGGTGGCCGCGCTCATCCTGCCGTGGAACTTCCCCATCATGACGGGCTGTTTCAAGCTCGCCCCCGCGCTCGCCGCCGGCTGCACCGTCGTGGTCAAGCCCGCCGAGCAGACGCCGCTGACGATGCTGCGGGTCGCGGCGCTGTGCGAGCAGGCCGGTGTCCCCGCCGGTGTGGTCAACGTCGTCACCGGCGACGGTCGCGTCGGTGCCCGGCTCGTCGAACACCCCGGGGTCGCGAAGGTGTCGTTCACCGGCTCCACCGAGGTGGGACGCGCGGTGATGGCAGCGGCGGCCCCCACCAGCAAGCGGCTCACCCTCGAACTCGGCGGCAAGAGCCCCAACATCGTCTTCGAGGACGCCGATCTCGACGCCGCCGTCTTCACCGCGATGCGCGCCTCCTTCGGGCACTCCGGTCAGATGTGCACGGCGGGAAGCCGATTGCTGGTGCAGCGTTCGATCCTCGACGAGATGCACGAGCGGCTCGCTGCGGCGGTAAGGAAGGTACCCGTGGGCAACGGCCTTGACGGTGGCATAACCGTCGGTCCCCTCGTGTCCGAGGAGCAGCGGCAGCAGGTCCTGCGCTACATCGCCATCGGCCGCGAGGAGGGCGCGCAGGTGCTCGTCGGTGGCGGGGTGCCCGATCTGCCGGGCTTCTTCGTCGAACCGACCCTGTTCGTCGGCGTCGACAACTCGATGACCATCGCGTGCGAGGAGATCTTCGGGCCGGTGGTCGGGGTCATCCCCTTCGAGGACGAGGAGGAGGCGATCGCGATCGGCAACGACACGAACTACGGTCTCGCCGCGGGTGTCTGGACGAAGGACGTCTCCCGGGCCCACCGGATGGCGGCGAGGCTGCGAGCCGGCACGGTGTGGATCAACACCTACAACGTCTTCGACCCCGCGTTGCCCTTCGGTGGGCTCGGGGACTCGGGTGTCGGCCGGGATCTCGGCGACGAGGCACTCTTCGGATTCTGCGAACCGAAGAGTGTGGTCGTGGCCTTGTAGGCGCGGTGTTCGTGCTGTCGAAACGGCATCCGTGGAACGAAAAGTGTTCCGCGGATGCCGTTTTCGTCTGTCCACGGCACGACATTAGTGGATCCAATCTGATAGTGTCGGTATACAAAGCGGACCGGGCGATCTCGCCCCTTCAATCCAGGAGTGCTTCGTGATCGACGTTGCAGACCACCGCGCGCACACGCCCGGGGCCGGCCTCTCCCACCACCTCAACGCCGCGGGCGCCGCGCTGCTCTCCTCGGGGGTGCTGTCCACGGTGCGGCAGCACCTCGAACTCGAGTCCCGCATCGGTGGGTATGAGGCCGACGCCCTCGCCCGCGGGCGTATCGACGCGGTGTACGACAGTGCGGCCCGGCTGCTCGGTGCCGACTCCACCGACATCGCGCTGGTGAACAGCGCCACCGACGGCTGGCACCGCGCCCTCGCCGCGCTGAGACTGCAGCGCGGCGACCGCGTCCTCGTCTCCCGGTCGAGCTACGTGAGCTCGGCCCTGCACCTCCTGGAACTGCGCGACAGCCTCGGCATCGAGATCGAGGTCGTCCCCAACGACGCGGCCGGCCGCATCGACCTCGACGCCCTCGCCGGCGCCCTGAAGAGGTCTGCCCGCCTCGTCACCGTCGCACACGTGCCCACCTCCTCCGGACTCGTCGAACCCGTCGCCGAGGTCGGAGCACTGTGCCGCGCAGCGGGAGTGACCTACCTGCTCGACGCGACGCAGTCCGTCGGCCAGCTGCCGGTGGACGTCGCGACGATCGGCTGCGACATCCTCGTCACCACCGGACGCAAGTTCCTGCGCGGGCCGCGCGGCACCGGCCTGCTCTACGTCTCGCCGGCCGCGCGCGAGACCCTGCGTCCCGGCTCGCCGGACGTGCGAGGAGCGCTGTGGAAGGCCGACAACTCCTACGAGCTGAAGGACTCGGCGGTGCGGTTCGAGACCTGGGAGGCCTCGCACGCACTCGAACTCGGCCTCGGTACCGCCCTCGACGAGGCGTTCGCCACCGGCATCGATGCGATCACCCGCCACATCGGCGATCTCGGGAGCCTGCTGCGTGCGAAGCTCGCCGGGGTCGCCGGTGTCACCGTCCTCGATCCGCCGGCCGCGGGTGGCGGCATCGTCACCTTCGGAGTGGACGGACGATCCGCGCTCGACGTCAAGGAACACCTGCGCCGCCGCGGGATCCGGGTCGTCGCCGTACCTGCCGCCCACGCCCAGTGGGATCTCGGCGACCGTGGGATCGACGCGGTGGTCCGCGCTTCGATGCACGTCTACAACGGTGAGGACGACCTCGACGCCCTCGTCGAGGTGCTGCAGGAACCCGAGGGAGTGGTGCGGGTGCCACTGCCCGCCACCCCGTCGCTCGCCGACCTGGCCCCGCGCCGGTCGGCGCCGGTGGAGGCAGCGGAATCGACGGACGTGGTCGTCGTCGGCGCCGGTATCCACGGCAACTCCACCGCGTGGCAGCTGGCCCGGCGCGGTGTGCGGGTGATCCAGCTCGAGCAGTTCTCCGAAGGACACGTGGAGGGCTCCTCGCACGGCCGTGCCCGGATGATCCGGCGCGCCTACCCGAATCCGATCTGGTACCCCCTCGTCGACCGTGCCTACCGGGCCTGGGCCGAACTCGAGGAGGAGGTCGCCCGCCCGCTGATCACCACGACCGGTGGCCTCTACGCCCGCGCGCTGGACGCCGAGTCCGGGCTGGACGGGCCGGACTGCGTGATGGTCGACCACGTTGAGGCGGCCCGGCGTTTCCCCGGCCTCGAACTCGGTGCCGGCTTCCGCGCGCTCTACGACCCCGCCGCAGGTGTCGTCGACGCCGCGGCCGCGATGGCCCAGCTGACCGCGATCGGCCGGCGTGCCGGAGTGGACCGCCGTGAGGGTGTCCGGGTGCTCGGCATCGATCCCGACGGCGACGGCGCCGTGGTCACCACGACCGCCGGCCGCATCCGGGCCGCCCGCGTGGTCGTCTGCGCCGGGCCGTGGATCTCGGAGCTGCTCCCGCAGTTCGCGCCCGTGCTCGACGTGGTGCGCATCGTCAACATCCACGTTGCCGGGTCCCGGCCGGAGATGCTCGCGCCGCCGAACCTCGGCCCGTTCTCCATCGAGGTGCCCGGGGTCGGCCTCATGTACGGCATCCCGTCCTACGGTGGCGACACCCTCAAGGTGGGCCTCGATCACGGTCCCGAGGACGACCTCACCACCGCGCGCAAGCCGGTGTCGCAGAGCGAGATCGACGTCCTGCACGTTCTGGTCCGCCGGTTCCTGCCCGCCGCGGACGGAGCGGTGGTGGGCTCACTGTCCTGCCGGTACACGATGGCACCGAACAATCGCTTCGCGCTCGGGCCGCTGCCGGAGACGCCGCAGATCCTCGTGGCGGCCGCGTGCTCGGGCCACGGATTCAAGTTCGGACCCGCCGTCGGAGAGGCGCTCGCGGACCTGGTGACGGGTGTGTCGCGGCCCGATCTGGATTTCCTGGAGCCGGGCCGGATGCTGGCCCCCGCCCGGGTCTGACCGGAAGACGAGCCGGCCCGGACGCCGCAGGGGCGTCCGGGCCGGCCTCCGTGTTCTCCGGTTCTCGAAGGGCGTCAGCCCTTGAAGACGGTCGAGGACCGGCGCTCGTACCAGCGTGCGAGCTGTTCGCCCGCGCTGAGGACGTGCCGGCGCATCGCCTCGCGTGCCGCCGCGTGGTCGCCGGCCTCGATGGCGGCCACGATCTGTTCGTGCTCGCGCAGGTTGTCCTCGCGGTGCCGCGAATTGTCCTGCAGCACCGTGGCGGAGACGTTCCGGGGGAAGGTCTCGTTGAGCTGGGCGATCACCCGGGAGAGCCGCTCGTTGCCGGCTGCTTCGTGGATGAGGGTGTGGAAGCGGTCGTTCGCCAGGGTGCTGGCGCCGGGCCGGCCCGGTTCGGTCGGCTCCGGGCGGGTCTCGCGCAGAACGCGGTTCGTCTCCCTCAGCTCCTCGAGAGCGTCGTCGGTGATCCGGTCGACGGCCCGCTCGCAGGCGAGGGCCTCGAGTTCGGCGCGGACCTCGTAGGCCTCCCGGACCTCCCAGGGAACCGGGACGCGCACGACCGCACCGCGATTGGGGACGACCTCGATCAGTCCTCCGGCCTGGAGCTGCCGCAGGGCCTCGCGCACCGGGGTGCGGCTGACGCCGAGGGATTTCGCGAGTTCGGCCTGCCGGAGCTGGGCGCCGATCGGGATCTCGCCGGACATGATCTTCGCTCGGATGGCCGCTGCGGTGTCGTCCACCAAAGCGTGCCCGGTACTGGTGTCGCTCATCAGTGACCTCTTCTGCAGGGCGGCGCGCCCCCCGCACCGCGTGAATCTCCGGCGTCTGCGCCGCGCATCGATCCGACGGAATCGGATCCAACTTGGATCGAATCGGATGCCAACCTACCAAACTCCTTTCCGTGTTGCCGTCGCCACATCGACGCGCCATGCGCTCGACTTTCGGATACAGTAACGAAATTATTGGATCCAAAAAATCGTCTTCGGTACCCGATACCCGTTCACAGAAGGAGCACGCCGTGAGCGCTTACGCACCCACGCAAGGCAAAGTCGCCGTCAGCAGCCACCCGCTCGATCCGCTCGCCCGTGAGGAGATCGACGCCGCCGTGGCCCTGGTGCGTGCCGACGCGCGCACCGGCGACCGGCTCCGTTTCTGGGGTGCCACGCTCGACGAGGCCCATGCCCGCGCGGTCCTCGCCGGCGCGGCACCGGCCGGCGAGCGCAAGGTCGGTCTCGTGGTCATGGACTACGGCAACAACGAAGCCTGGGAGGTCGACGTCCTCCTCGGCGAGGAGTCGCGGATCCGCGACTGGCGCGCCATCGACCCCCGTCGTCCGGGCATCACCTCCGAGGAGGCCCGCGCCGCCGCCCAGGCCTGCCGCGAAAACCCCGAGTTCCGCGCCGCCCTCGCCAAGCGTGGCATCACCGACGTCTCGCTCGTGATGGTCGACGCGGAGTCGATGGGCGGATTCGTGCCCGACGAGTACAAGGACCGCCGCGTCACCTGGGGCACCGTCTGGCACCGCGTGGACGAGGACGACAACGGCTACGCCCGCCCCGTGCAGGGGGTCGTGCCCATCATCGATATGCAGACCATGGAGGTCCTCGAGGTCGAGGACCACGGTGTCGTGCCGATCTCGGAGGAGACCGGCAACTACGACAACGGCTTGTGGGAGCCCGACCGTGAGGGTCTCGCCCCGCTCGAGGTCGTCCAGCCCGAAGGCACGAGCTTCGACGTCGAGGGATGGAAGGTCACCTGGCAGGGTTGGGAGTTCCGCCTCGGCTTCACCCACCGTGAGGGCCTCGTACTGTACGACCTCACGTTCAAGGGCCGTTCGATCCTCAAGCGTGTCGCCTGCAACGAGATGTACGTCCCGTACCTCGACTCGAACTCCACCCAGTACCGCAAGAACTTCTTCGACTGGGGTGAGTACGGTGCCGGCCCGCTGACCAACTCCCTCGCGCTCGGATGCGACTGCCTCGGTGTCATCCACTACTTCGACGCGACCGTGCTCGGCGGCGACGGGGTGGGCCGGACCATTCCGCAGGCGATCTGCATGCACGAAGAGGACGACAGCGTCCTGTGGAAGCACACCGACATGCGTCGCGACGTCGGGCAGGTGCGCCGCGCCCGCAAGCTCATCATCTCCAACTTCCAGACCGTTGCGAACTACGACTACGGCTTCTACTGGTCGCTGCACCAGGACGGCACCATCAAGCTCGCCGTCAAACTCACCGGCCTGATGTCGGCCTCCGGAATCGAGGAGGGTGAGGAGGCCCCCTACGGCCGGGTCGTCTCCAAGAACGTCCAGACCCCCAACCACCAGCACTTCTTCGGCCTGCGCCTGGACACCGCGATCGACGGACCGCTCAACCGGATCGTCGAGGAGCATGCCGAGGTCGATCCGGACCCCGAGAAAAACCCCTGGGGCAATGCGGTGCGGACCGTGCGGGTCCCGCTGCTGAACGAGAAGGACGCGGCCCAGCGCAACGACGCGTCGGTCTCGCGGCACTGGCGTATCGAGAGCGCCGAGCGCACCAACCGCTACGGCGAGCCCACCGGCTACCGGCTCCTGTTGCCCAACACCACGATCCCGTTCTCCACCCCGGACTCCGTGATGGCCCGGCGAGCACCGTTCACCCACAACCACTTGTGGGCCACCCCCTACGATCCCGCCGAGCAGTACGTCGGTGGCCAGTACCCGAACCAGGCCGAGCCCGGCGAGGACGGCGTGCAGGTGTGGCAGCAGAAGGGACGCTCGCTCGACGGTGCCGAACTGGTGCTGTGGCCGGTCATCGGCGTGATGCACTTCCCGCGTCCCGAGCAGTGGCCGATCATGCCGGTCGAGCAGATCGGTTTCATGTTCGAGCCGGACGGCTTCTTCGACCGGAACCCGGCGATGGACATCCCCGCGCCCACGCCGCACTGCTCCACCGAGTCCGGTGGCGAGTCGGCGTGCTGCGGTAGCTGACCGGATCGAACGCAGCGGCCGCGCCGTCCTTCGGGACGGCGCGGCCGAATTCGTCTGCGCGGATGTGCCGTTCAGGCCTCCGCAGCCACGCCGACCGGTGCGGGGGAGGGGGTGACGCGCCACGGGCGGCACAGCAGCACGACCATCGCGACGATCTGGAAACCCGCTGCGCCGAGCATTGCGGCTCCACCACCGGCCCGGTCCACGAGGACGCCGCCGGCGAACACCCCGACGGCGAGGCCCAGCTCGACACCCGAGGTGAACACACCGAGCCCCGCCGCGCGGCTGTTCGGGTGGAGCCGGCCGGTGGTGAGCATCAGCAGTGCCGGATACAGGGGGGAGAACCCGCAGCCGAGCAGTGCGGCCCCGATCGCGGCGACTGGGAAGCTGCTCGCGAAGGCGAGGACGACGTAACCGGCGGTGGTGGCGGCCAGGGCCCCCGCCACCGTGACCTGCGGCCGCCACCGATCCACCCGGGTACCGAGGAGCAACCGGAAACCGACCACGCCGGCGGAGAAGACTGTGAAGACCGCCGCCGCACCGGTCGGGCCGGTGGACGGCACGCCGCGGTCGACGAGATGGAGGATGAGGAAGGACATCAGGATCGATTCACCGGTCCACGCGGCCGCGGCGATCGCGCTGGGGCGGGCGGTGGCGGCCACCACAGGTCCCCACTTCTGCGGGGTCCTGTCCACGACCGCGGTCCGGGGGCGACGCGGAGCGGCCGCGATGCACCCGAACGCCCCCGCCTGCATGGCGGCGCAGGCGAGCCAGACGGCGGTGAAGCCGTACTCGTGCAGCAGAGTCTGACCGATCTGGGGACCTGCCGCCAGGCCGATCCACACGCTGATGCCGAACATCCCCAGGGCGCGTCCCCGCGCATCCGCCCGTGCCGCGTCCACCACCCAGGCGGTGAGCGCGACGTTCAGCGCGATGGCACCGATCCCGAACAGCGCCCGCCCACCGACTACGTTCCACAGCCCGCCGGCCAGCAGAAGCACCCCCATCCCGAGGACTCCCAGTGCGGCGCCCGACATTCCCATCCGGCGGCGTCCGGCCCGATCGGTGATCCGCCCGAGAACGGGGTTGGCGATCACGGACAGGACCGACGCCGCGCCCACGACAATCCCCACCACGGTGGCGCTGTGACCGAGATCGTTCTGGATGTACTGAGGGAGGGCGGGGGCGACAGTGCCGGTCGTCGTGCACACGAGCGTCGACGCGGCGAACAGGAGCCAGAAACGGCGCCCCAAGAGACCTGGCGGAGTGATGGACATGGATCCTCGCTTGGATTCAATAATTGAGTAAATGGATCCAATTATAGGTGATGTGTCGGAATGTCCTGTCATGAGATCGAGTCGGGATGCGATGGAAGTTACGGAAGTGCCACATTGTCCGTTTTGATAGACGACCTGGTCTGCGCTGCTCTTGGAGGCGTGCTCGGACCGTCGAGAACAGTCGGGCAAGAACATCACGTCGTCACACCGCTCCTCGGCGGCTACAGCTACTACACCGATTGGCGCAACCGGGATCCCACGCTCGGCCGCAACATGCGGACGACCTTCCTGACGCACGAACTCCCGCCGATCATCGACACGGAGTTCGGACATCGGACGCAACGCCATTGCGGGCCTGTCGATGTCCGGGACATCGATGCTCGGCCTTGTTGCGGCGGCCCCTGAGCTGTACGAGGCGGTCGGGGCATACAGCGGATACGCCGGGACGAGCACGCCGCTGGGCAGTCCTACGTGCAGGCTGTCATGCGCGTCAAGGGCGGCGACCCCGAGAACATGTGGGGCCCGGTGGGAGGGTGATCTGCGCAACTCGTGGCCGCTTCTGTCGCAGGCGGTCGGACTGTAGCGGTCCCGGACAATCCACCGGAAATGCCCGATTCGATCCCGGTCGAATCGGGCATCTTCTTTCGGTCGTTATTCATCCGATGGATCGGTCGATTCGCCATAATCGGTCAGCGAACGGGATGAATCGGGTCGAACGGAAATATCGAGTTCAAACGGAAATAAATGGGTACGGACGTTCCGTTTTCCTTCCTTGACGCTGTGAGCTGGACATATGTGAGCTCGTCCCGGCTTCTCTGTGAGTGTGAATGTCATCACATCCGTTTTGCGTATTCTCGGGTCGCGCAGGCGCGGCGAGTGTGTTGAGAATTGATGCGAGCCCGACGGAATTCCGATCGAATTCCGGGTAGGTGAAAAGCAATCGGACGACACCCGTCCGGTATGTGATCGGACGAAGGAGATTCTCATGGACGTCATCGAACTCATCGGCTCCGCCCTCGAACTGCTCGGCGGCACCGAACTGCTCGGCACCCTGCTCGAGACCGGCAGTGCCGTCCTCGGCCTCGGCCAGCAGTAGTTCTTGCTGAGCTGAACATGCTGTGCCGCTGCCTCGCAGCGGAGCACGACACCCCCGACGGAGATCCGCCGGGGGTGTCGTCGTCTCGGCCGACCCCGTGATCCTTCTCAGTTCTCGGGGATCAGCATCCACAGGGCGAGGTAGAGCAACACGGCGGTGCCGCCCGTGACGAAGGCCGCGAGGACTGCGCCTGCACGCACGAGATTGAGGTCGACGTTGAAGTACTCGGCCAGTCCGGCGCACACACCACCGAGCATGCGCTGGGACGAGGAACGGGTGAAGGGACGGGGAGCCTGGTTCTCGAAGTTCATGCATTCATCCTGTCGCCGTGACGGTCCCGGCACATCCGGGAACGGCCCGGATCTTCACCCTGATCTTCGTCTCGGGGTCGACCGGACGAGCCGGCCCGGACGCCGCTGAAATCATGCTGAGGGCAATGCTCGGCGGCCGGGACGCGAGGAGGCAGACTCGACCGTCGGTACTGCCGATCAGAAGGAGATCTCCCCGCCATGACCGACGTCGTCCTCGACGAACAGCTCGCCGCACTGCGCCGCAGGTACGGCACCCGCGCCGCTGAGCAGGTGGCCGGCCGTGGTGGTTCCGGCGCGTGGAACGACGTCATCGCTCTTCAACTGGCGCATCGCTCCGTGCGGAAGTTCCTTCCCGAGGCCGTCTCCGAGAACGATCTGCGCGCAATCGTGGCCGCGGCTTCCTCCGCCGCGAGCTCGAGCAACCTGCAGTTGTGGAGCGTCGTGGCCGTCACCGACCGCGACCGGCTCGCCCGGATCGCGACTCTCGCCGGCAATCAGCCGGCGGTGCGTGACGCTCCGCTCCTGCTCGTGTGGGTGGCCGACCTCGCCCGCGCGGCGCGGGTCGCCGAGCAGCACGACAAGGACCTCGTCAACGTCGACTACGTGGAGTCGGCCCTGCTCGGTGTGGTCGATGCCGCGCTCGCCGCGCAGAACGCGGTGCTCGCTGCGGAATCACTCGGTCTCGGCACCGTCTACATCGGAGCGATCCGCAATCATCCGCGTGACGTGGCCGCAGAACTGGCTCTGCCCGACCACAGTTTCGCTGTGGTCGGGCTGGTGGTGGGCCGTCCCGATCCCGAGGTGGAGGCGGAGGTCAAGCCGCGGTTGGGTCAGGATGTGGTGCTGCATCGCGAGCAGTACTCGACCGAGGAGCGGGATGTCGGCCTCGCCGCCTACGAGGAGGAGATCGCCGGCTTCTACCGCGATCAGGGTCTGGCGGAGAGCTGGGTCGAACGTGTACTCGGGCGCTTCGCGTCGCCCGGTGCGCTCGGGAGCAGGGAGAAGATGCGAGAAGCCCTGCGGGAGCGCGGTTTCGGTCTGGACTGACCGTCAGGACTCGTCAGCGGCACACGACCGTCAGGCCGACTCCGCGCCACACCTGACGTTCGACACGGTCGAACTCGTTGTCGTCACTGTCGTATTCGTACTCGACCTCGGTCCGGTATCCCCGGTCGCGCTGAGCGGTCACGGTGCAGTCGCCGCCGGCGGAACCGGACCGGTTGACGATCGAGTACGGCACACCCTCCGCGGTGAGCACGCCGACCGCGGCCTGCTCGCTCATGCCCACGACACCGGGCGCGGATTGTGCTGCGGCAGTTCCTGTTCCGAGAAACACTGCGGCGGTGCCGAGCGACAGGACGGCGGCGGTCGCGAGACGGGAGCGGGTGGCAAGGGTACGCATGGGTTCCTCCGAAAGGGTGCTGGACCGGACATTTCGATCGTCCGCCGCGACCCGGCCCGAGCACATCCGGGCACGACCCCCATCCCGACCCTGAATTCCGGACTCGGGGTAGCGATGAAATTCGGAGGGCGGTGAAGTTCGGGGGCGGGGAAACCGGCACCCGCCGCGTCCGGATCGGCCTAGTCTGGGCCGGTGGAGACCGTACCGATCCAGCTTCCCGGGGGCACCACGGCCCCGGTGCGCCTCTTCGCGGGACCCGACCACGAACACGAGACACGCCGCGACGCTTCCCGCGCCGTCGTGGTGATCGTGCCAGGGCTCGGCATCCCGGCCGGTTACTACGAGCCGTTCGCGCAGGCGATCACCGACCACGGATTCGACGCGGCGATCTGTGAACTGGCCGGGCAGGGCGACAGCCGTCCGAGACCCGGGCCCGAGAGCACCTACGGCTATCACGAGATCGTCGCGACGCATTTCCCCGCCGTCTTCGAGGTGGTGCGGGAGCGTTTCCCCGATTCGACGCCGTACCTGCTCGGCCACTCCATGGGCGGGCAACTCGGGGTGCTCTACGCCGCGCGCATCCGCGGACGCCTCGGCGGGCTGATCCTCGTCGCCTCGGGCACGCCCTATTACCGCCACCACGGTGGTATCCGCGGACCGGGGCTGTGGCTCGGGGCGACGGCGATGTCGCTGACCGCCGCGGTTGCCGGTTTCTGGCCCGGCGACCGCATCGACGTCGCCGGATTCGGCCGGCAGTCGCGCGTGCTGATCTCCGACTGGGCGCGACTGGCCCGCACCGGCCGGTTCGAACCGGCCGGTGCGGACATCGACTACGAGGAACGGATCGGGCGTCTCACGCTGCCCGTCCTGTCGATCACGATCGAAGGCGACGACCTCACCCCGATCGAGTCGGCGCAGCACCTGCTCGAGAAGCTGCCCGCCGCCGAGGTCGCCCGGTGGCACAACCCGCGGGCACTGGGCCACAACGGATGGATCCGCGACAACGACGACACCGTCGCGAAGATCGTGACCTGGCTACGCGACCGCTGATCCCGCGCGGGCGGCCGCGGCGAGCCGGACGTGGGCGTTGGGGGAGCCGTATCCGGTGTAACCGCCGCGCCGTTCGAGGAGCTCGACCTGGAAGCCACCCTGCACCGGGAGCGAGTACGCGTGCAGGAATTCGCCACCGTCGTCGTTGCGGTCGTAGAGCAACCCGTTGTCCTGCAGGACGACGAGCAGGTCCGGGTCGAGCACGAACCGCGCATCGAGATCGGCATAGTAGTTCGCGGGCGGCCGGAGGAACTCCACCCCGCGCGCACGTGCGTGCCGCACCGAGTCGACGACGTCGGCCGTGGCGAAGGCCAGCTGGGTCACGCCGTGCGGCTGTGGCGCAGCACCGGTATCGGAGACGTTCAGCGCGACCCGCAGGTCGCCCTTCTCCGCGCGCAGAGCGCGGATGCGCAGGCGGCCCTGCGGCTGGATGTACTCCTCCGGGTCCTCCGGCCGCAGTCCGAACAGGGTGCGGAAGAACGACAGCTCCTGGTTCAGGTCGTCCGCCGCGACCGTCACGTCGACGTGGTCGAGACCGAGCCATCCCTCGTCGACAGGTGAGGTGCCCGCGCCGTCGTCGGACACGAAGTCGTTGTGCCAGTCGTCGGTCTGTCCCGCCTCGGCACTGACGAAGACGTGCAGACCGGAGGGGGAGGTGATGCCCGGCAGGCCCGCCTCGCCCTCTCCGCGGGTGCGGTCGACCGCGGGCCACAGCAGGCTCGCGGCGCGTTCGGCCACCGCCGCGACATCGGGGGCGACGAGACCCAACGCGGTCGCGGCGGGGCCCGGCGCGGGCTCTTCGTTGAGGACGACGTTCGCGCCGCCGTTGCGCCACCACACGACGGGCTTGCTGCGGTGCCGGCCGGCGATGTGGAATCCGAGTCCGGTGAGCAGCGCCGGGTACTCGGTGCGGTCGGGGTCGGCGAGTTCGACGAACGCCGCGTCGGTCCGCGCCGGAAGCGGCGGCGCGACCGTCACCTTCTCACGTGCGGGGCCGGTGACCCGCGCACCGAGCCGATCCTCGAGGAACAGCAGCGACCGCATCGCGTCGCGCGCGGTCACATGCGGATCCGCTTCGCGCACCACGTCGCTGAAGACCTCGAGCGAGAGCGGCCCGTCGTAGCCGGCGTCGAGCACGGCCGCGACCACCCCGGAGACGTCGAGCATGCCCTGCCCTGGGAAGCACCGGAAGTGACGGCTCCACTCGAGGACGTTCATGTCGAGAACCGGCGCGTCGGCGACCTGCAGGAAACCGATGCGCTCACCGGGGATGCCGGCCAGGGCGCGTCCGTCGTCGCCGCGCGCGAGCATGTGGAAAGTGTCCACGGCCAGCGTCACCGCAGGGTGGTCGGCGCGTTCGACGAGGCTCCACGCCTGCCCGACCCGATTGACGTGACGTCCCCAGGCGAGGGCCTCGTAGGCGAAGGTGACCCCGTGCGAGGCGGCGAGATCGCCGACGGTGCGCAACTGTTCGGCGGACAGCTCCGGATCGTCGATCGCCGTCGGCAGCGCGTTCGAGCACGCCAGGAAGGTCGTCGCGCCGAGCTCGTTCATCACCTCGAGCTTGCGGCGGACGCGGTGTAGGACGTCGGGGAACCGCCGCGGGTCGACACCCTCGATGTCGCGGATCGGCTGGAACAGGTCGATCGACAGACCGAGATCGGCGCAGCGCCGGGCCACCTCGGCGGGTGACAGCGGCGATGCGATCAGGTCGTTGTCGAAGATCTCGATCCCGTCGAATCCTGCAGCGGCGATCGCGTCGAGTTTGTCGGCGAGAACACCGGAGAGCGAGACGGTGGCGATTCCGCGGCGCATCAGCTGGTCAGCTCCTCGAAGTGTCGGACCATTCGTTCGGCGTCGGGTTCGACGCCCGTGAAGTACTCGAATGCGCCCACGGCCTGGAAGACGGCCATGCCACCACCGGGCACCACCCGGCAGCCGCGGGAACGGGCGAGGTGGATCAGTTCGGTCTCGAGCGGGAAGTACACGACGTCGGAGACCCACAGGTCCTCGCGGACGAGTTCGGCGGGGACAGGCAGCCCGGGGTGTCCGGTCATGCCCGTCGGGGTCGCGTTGACCAGACCCTGAGCCGAGGCCAGAGCCCCGGCGAGGTCGGTGGTCGCGCGCACCCGGTCGTCGCCGAAACGCTTGGCCAGGCGGGTCGCGCAGGCCTGCGCCTTCTCGACGTCGACATCGACGATGGACACGTGCGCGGAGCCCTGTTCGAGCAGCGCGTACCCGACGGCCGAACCGGCGCCACCGGCCCCGACCAGCACGGCGCGGTCGGAGACGGCCTCGGGCAGCCGACGGCGGAACGCGCGTCCCCAGCCGGACCAGTCGGTGTTGCGGCCGATCGCGCGGCCGTCCCGGAACACCACGGTGTTGACCGCCCCGAGATCGTGGGCGTCGTCGGACAACTCGTCGAGCAGGGGGATCACGACCTGCTTGAAGGGGTGCGTGATGTTGAGCCCGTCGAAACCGAAACGCTGTGCCCAGTCGAGCATCTCGGCCAGGTTCTCGGCGCCGTAGCCGAGGCGCTCGGCGTCGACGAGGCGGTAGGTCAGGTTCAGTCCCGAGGCGAAACCCTCGCGTTCCTGCATGGCCGGGGTGAGCGAACCGCCGATCCCGGCGCCGAACAGGCCCAGCAGGAAGGACGTACGTGCGGGCGCTGCGGTGGTCATCGGGAGCTTTCCTTCTTCTCGGTGTCGAGTGCGAGCGCGGCCAGGTGACGGACGGCGAAGTCGTATCCGTCGGGGCCGCATCCGGCGATCACGGCCTTCGCGACGGGAGCGACGAACGAGCGGTGCCGGAACTCCTCGCGGGCGTGGACGTTGGTCAGGTGCACTTCCACGATCGGTGCCGCGACGGTCACCAGCGCGTCGTGCAGTGCGACCGAGGTGTGCGTGTAGGCCGCGGCGTTGACCACGAAACCGGCCGCCGATTCGCGGAGTTCGTGGACGGCATCGATGAGTGCGCCCTCGTGGTTGCTCTGCCGGAAGTCGATGTCGAAGCCCAGGTCGTCGGCGGTTCGACGGCACGACTTCTCGACGTCCGCCAACGTGGCGGTGCCGTAGAGATGGGGTTCGCGCGTGCCGAGCAGGTCGAGATTGGGCCCGTTGAGGACGGCGATCGTCGGGCGGGCACTCACGATGCGGCTCCGGCAGGGACCTGTGCGTTATTCCGGTCGTGGGGGAGCAGGCCGACCTCGCGGGTGGGGACCTTGTGGGTTCCGGACGGTCCGGTGGCCACCGCGATCAGCGAGATGACGACGGCGCCGACGCAGAACAGGGCCACGCGATACCAGTTGTCGGCGTTGCCGTCCATGAGCGACCCGGCGATGGCCGGGGTGAAGCCGGCGAGCGCGAAACCGAACTGGGTACCGATCGCCATGCCCGACAGGCGGACGCTGGTGGGGAAGTACTCGGCGTAGGTGGCGGGCCACACGGCGTTCGGCATGCTGTAGATCACGCCGGCGAGCAGGATGCCGGTGACGAGTACGAGCGGCACGTCGCCCCGCGAGATCGACCACAGGAAGGCCGTCACCATGACGGCGCTGCCGATCAGGCCGGTGACGAAGACCGGCTTGCGGCCGATGCGGTCGGACAGCATGGCCCACATGGGGATGGTGCCGACGGCGATGATGTTGGCGACGATCGCCAGCCACAGCATCGTGGTGTCGCTGATGCCGATGCCGTACTCGTCGGCGGTGGCGAAGTTGAGGGCGAACACCTGGAATGCGGTGTTGACCATGGCGATGAAGGCCGCGAAGAAGACGCGCAGGACACCGGTCCAGTGGTGGCGGAAGAGGACGGCCAGCGGTGCCTTGGGCGCCTCGTCGTGCGCCTTCTCGGCGTGGAACTCGGGGGTCTCGTCGAGGCTGCGGCGGATGAGGAAGCCGATCAGCACGATCACGGCGCTGATCCAGAACGGCACGCGCCAGCCCCACGACTGCAGTTGCTCCTCGGAGAGCAGGGCGATCACCGGCAGGAACATCAGCGGTGCGAGCACCTGCCCGCCCTGCGTGCCGCTCAGCGTCCAGCTGGTGAAGAAACCGCGCTTGTCGTCGGGGGCGTGTTCGAACGACATCGAGTTCGCGCCGGCCTGCTCACCAGCGGCCGACAGGCCCTGGAGGAGTCTCAAGGTGACCAGCAGGATCGGCGCGAGCATGCCGACCTGCCCGTAGGTCGGCAGGCAGCCGATGAGGAAGGTCGAGACACCCATGAGCAGCAGCGTGCCCACGAGGATCAGCTTGCGGCCGAAACGGTCGCCGATGTGGCCCATCAGGACGGAACCGAAGGGACGCGCGACGTAGGCGACGCCGAAGGTGGCGAGCGACGCGACGGTCGCGACCGCCTGGTTGCCCTCGGGGAAGAAGATCTTCGGGAAGACGAGCGCAGCGGCGGTGCCGTAGATCGCCAGGTCGTAGTACTCCAGTGCGCTGCCGCTCCACGCGGCGAGCGCCGCCTTGCGGGGCGTGCGCTGCACCGTGGTGTTCTCAGTCATCGGATGCCTCGGGGGGTGGGTCTTCAGTATCGGATACACGGACGTTATGGGTGTGGCGCAGCCCACGGCAATCGTTTGCCATTTTTTGCCATACTGTCCGTATGTCGGCCTCTCCGCGTTCCCGGAAACGCGCCACCATCACCGATGTGGCCCGCGAGGCAGGGGTGGCGGCGTCCACGGTCTCGCGCACGTTCACCAACCCCGGCCGCGTCAACGCCGCCACCCGCGACCACGTCCTCGAGGTCGCCGACCGGCTCGGCTACGCCCCCAACCCCGCGGCCCGAGCCCTCGAATCGGGACGCACCAACACCTTGGCGCTGCTCGTCCCCGACATCACGAACCCCTTCTTCTCGGGCGTGATCAAAGGGGCCGAACGCGCCGCCGTCGCCTCCGGCCGGACCCTCGTCCTCGCCGACACCCAGGAGAGCGCGGCCACCGAAGCGCACATCATCCGGCGGTTGGGGCCGGCCGTCGACGGCTTCGTCCTGGCGGCCGCCCGCATGCCCGACGACGAACTGCGGCGCATCGCCGACCTCGACGCCGTCACTCTCGTGAATCGCGCGATCCGCGGAATCTCCTGCGTCGTCGCCGATTACGAGGCCGGCACGCGGCAGATCGTCGACCACCTCGCGTCGCTCGGGCACCGCTCGTTGTTGTTCCTCGGCGGTCCGCCCGAGTCGTGGTCGGGAGCACGGCGCTGGGCCGGTCTGCAGGCCGCGGCGCAGGCCCACGACATCGCGGTGCGTCGCTTCGGCCCCTACTCACCGACGCTCGGTGGCGGTGCCGCCGCAGCCGACGCCGCCGTGGCCGCCGGTGCCACCGCGGTGGTGTGCCACAACGACATGCTCGCCATCGGGGTGCTGCGCCGGATGCGGGAACGCGGGGTGTCCGTGCCGGAGCACGTGAGCGTGGTCGGGTTCGACAACATCTTCGGCTCCGACCTGTGCCAGCCGTCGCTCACGACGCTCGCCGAACGCACCGAGGACGCCGGGGCGCGCGCCATCGAGATGCTCGCCCGACAGGCCTACGAGCGGGTCGTGGTGGCCGACGAACTCGTGCTCCCGACGCAGCTCGTCGTCCGCGAGTCCACCGGACCGGCGAGATGAGGGAGGTCGTGTGCGTGTTCATTGTCGAAAACGCACACAACCTCCCCGAAGTTCACCGGTTCGTGAGCTTGTCGGCCAGGAAGGTGAACGTGAGAGCAGACTTGAACGCCGCCTGCGCGTTGTCGGCCGCGCCGCCGTGGCCGCCCTCGATGTTCTCGTAGTACCAGACCTCGTGACCCTGCTCCTCGAGTCGCGCCACCATCTTCCGCGCATGGCCGGGATGCACCCGGTCGTCGCGCGTCGACGTGGTGACGAGGATCGGCGGGTAGTCGGCATCCGGATCGGTGTTCTGGTACGGCGAGTACTTCGACAGGAACTCCCACTCCGCGGGGTTGTCGGGATCGCCGTACTCGGCCATCCACGACGCACCGGCGAGCAGCAGGTGGTAGCGCTTCATGTCGAGCAGCGGCACCTGGCACACGATCGCCCCGAACAGTTCGGGACAGCGGGTGAGCATCACGCCCATGAGCAGACCGCCGTTGCTGCCGCCCTGGGCGCCGAGCTGCTCGGCCGTCGTGATCCCGCGCGCGACGAGATCCTTCGCGACCGCGGCGAAGTCCTCGAAGACCTTGTGCCGGTTCTCCTTCAGGGCCTGAGTGTGCCAGGTGGGCCCGTACTCGCCGCCACCGCGGATGTTGGCGATGACGTAGGTGTAACCCTTCTCGAGCCACGCCCGCCCGACGCCGCCGCTGTAGGCCGGCACCATCGAGTTCTCGAATCCGCCGTATCCGTACAGCAGTGTGGGCGAAGGGGTTCCGGTGTTGCTACCCACCACGAAGTAGGGCACCTGCGTGCCGTCGTCGGACGTCGCGAAGAACTGCTCGACGGTGATGCCCTCGGCGTCGAAGAACGACGGGGCCTGCTTGATCGCCTCAACCGGACCGCCGACCGTCCCCGACAGCAGGGTCGCGGGGATCGTGAAACCACTCGAGTTGAGGAAGAAGTCGTCGCCGTTGAGCGGATCGACGTCGATGATCGAGGTCGACGTGGCATCGGGGACGCCGGGCAGCTCCTCGTCCGACCAGCCGTCCTCGCCCGGCGTGAGTACCCGCACGCGGGTCTGCACATCGCGCAGTGTGACGACGAGCAGATGGTTCTGCGTCCACGCGTACTGCTCGAGCGAGGTGTGGTCGTCGGGACCGAACAGCACCGTCACCTCGCGCGACCCGGCGAGGAAGGCCGGATAGTTCGCGGCCAGCAGGGTGCCGGCGGGATGACCGAGCCATTCGGAGCGGGTGCGCACGAGCAGGTGGTCGCGGTACACGCTCACCCGCGCGTCGTCGGGAACGTCGAGTTCGACGAGTTCGCCGTCCGCGGTGAGTTCGAAACGCTGCGCCCGGTAGAAGTCGATCGCGCGGTCGACGAAGCTGCGTTCGTAACCGGGGGTGTTGTCGTACCAGGCGGAGACGGCGACATCGGTGCGCTCACCTTCGAAGACCGTCTCGGCCTCCTCGATAGGGGTGCCGCGCCGCCACTTCTTCGCGAGTCGCGGATAACCCGAGTCGGTGAGCGAGCCGTCGCCGAAATCGCTTCCCACGTAGACGGTGTCGGCGTCGATCCACCCGATGTCCGTCTTCGCCTCGGACAGTTCGAAACTGTCCGGGCCAGAGACGAATCGCCGCTCGACGAGGTCGAACTCGCGGATCACGCTCGCGTCGGCACCACCGCGCGACAGGCTGATGAGCGCACGGGTCTGGTCGGGCCGCAGCACCTGGGCGCCCGACCACACCCAGTTCTCGCCCTCCTCCTCGGCGACGGCGTCGAGGTCGACGAGGACGTCCCATTCGGGTTCGTCGCGCAGGTACTGCTCCATCGTCGTGCGACGCCACAGGCCGCGCACGTGCTCGGCGTCCCGCCAGTAGTTGTAGAGGTACTCGCCCCGCCGACGCGCATAGGGGATGCGGGCGTCGGTGTCGAGGATCTCGCGGATGCGGGATTCGAGGTCGGTGAAGCTCTCGGTGCGGGTGTACTCCTCGACCGTTCGGTCGTTCCGGGCACGCACCCAGTCGAGTTGTTCCTCGCCGGTGACGTCCTCGAGCCACAGGTACGGATCGGTCGTGTCGTCGCTCATGACCCATTCATACCCGCCCCGCACGTGCCACGGGCGGCAGGCAGACTGTGACCTCGTGCAGATGCATCCGTCGGACGCGCGCCGGGAATGGCTCGGCGACCGCATCCCGGGCGACCTGTTCGCCCTCTACTGTTTCGACGCCCCCGCGGCTCCGGTCGCCGACGTGCTCGACGAGCTGCGCTCGCGTGCGGAGGTGATGGGGGAGCTGCAGGTACGGATGGTCGAGGTGCCCGCGGGTCTCGACTATCCCTATTGGGCAGCGCACACCCCTGCAGCGCACACGTCTGCAGAGGACCGGTTCGTCGTCCACGGATCCGGTAGCTACGGCGACCTGCTCGACACGCTGTCCGGACTCGTCGCGACCCGCGTCGACGTCACCGTCTCGCCGTGGCGACTGCACGTCTTCCCGCATGTCACGGGTGCTCCGCGCGGGAACGGTCCCGCCCTCCTCGTCGTCCTGCAGATGTCGCACGCCTTCGCCGACGGGGTGCGCACCTCCGCGCTCGCCCGCGACCTGCTGGCGGGCACCGCGACACCCACCACACCGCCGCGTGCCCCCTCGCCGGCCGGGATGCTCACACGTGCCGTCCTGCGGCTGCCGTTCTCGATTCCGCGGGTGATCGCCGACGGACGGCGGGCGGTGGAGGCGGCGCGACAGCTCGCCGACCCGTCGGTGCCGCAACCCACCCCGGGGAGGCCGCTGGTCGCCGTGAACACCGCACCCGGGCCGCGGCGGACGGTCCGCACACTCGTGTTCGACTCCGCCGACCTGCGCAGCGTCGGCACGGTTACCGTCGGCGCGCTCACGGCCATCGGCGCCGCCCTGTCGCAGTTCCTCGGCGTCGACGAACTGTCCGCCGAGGTGCCGGTTGCGGTGGCGCCGGGCACGGCCCGCAACAGCTACCGCAACGTCGGCGTCGACCTGCACTGCGCGATCCGCGACCCGCACGAACGTGCCGCAGCGATCGCCGCCGACCTGGCGTTGCAACGGATCCGTGCGCGGCACCCCGCCATGGCGATCCGGGCCCGCACCGACGACCACGTCCCCGCACCGTTGCTGCGGTTCGGTACCGACCGACTCGACCTGTCCGTCGTCCCACCCACCGTCACGGGCAACACCGTCGTGTCGAGCGTCCACCGAGGGCCGGCCGACCTGGAACTCGGTGGCGGACGGGTGCGGTTCACCTCCGGCTTCCCGGGCCTGTCGCCCGTGCAGGCGCTCACCCACGGCGTGCACGGGATCGGCGACACCGTTACCCTGTCGGTGACGACCTCCCCGGATGTCCTCGACGCGGCAGGTCTCGCTCGGTACGTCGCCCTGCTGCACGAGGCGGTCGCCTCGCTGTAACGTGCCCCGAATCCAACGATGGAGGGGCACATGGCGGTATATGCGGTGACGGGTGCCGCGTCGGGAATGGGCCGGGCGAGCGCGGAGCGGTTGCGGGCCGCCGGGCACACGGTGATCGGCATCGATCTGAAGGACACCGAGGTCACGGCGGACCTGTCCACCTTGGAAGGCCGCTCCCACGCGATCCGGGCGACGCTCGAGCTGGCGGGCAGCCGTCTCGACGGTGCCGTGCTCGCCGCGGGCCTGGGCCCCACCCCGGGCAAGGAGAAGCTCATCGCGCAGGTCAACGTGCGGGGCGTGATCGACCTGCTCGTCGATTGGCGACCGGCTCTGGCCGCCTCCGCGAACAGCAAGGTCGTGGTGTTCGGGTCGAATTCGACGACCACGACGCCCGGCGTGCCGAACTCGGCGGTGAAGGCATTCCTCGCCGGCGACATGGACAAGGGCGTCGCGCGCACCACGCGCATCCCGCAGGCAGGCCCGCCGTTCACCTACGCGGCATCGAAGATCGCCGTGACCCGATGGGCGCGCCGCGCCGCGGTCACCCCCGAATGGGCGGGTGCCGGCATCCGCCTCAACGTCCTCGCACCGGGAGCGATCTCCACCCCGCTGCTCGACGCGCAGCTCGAGAGCCCGCTCAAGAAGGCGGTCGAGAGCTTCCCCGTTCCGCTCGGGGGCTTCGGGAAGCCCGACGAGATCGCGCAGTGGGTCGAGTTCATGCTGTCCTCGGCCGCGGACTTCATGACGGGCAGCGTCGTGGTGGTCGACGGCGGCACCGAGGCGTACTTCCGCCCCGACGACTGGCCGGTGCGGGTCCCGTTCCGGTCGATCCCGGGCTACCTGCTCGGCATGCGGAGGTTCGGGCGCCGGAAGTGACGTGAGGGTCCGCGCCGGGGCGGACCCTCACCGGCCCGTCACATCAGGCGAAGTAGTCGCCGAAGCCGTAGATCGCGTCGAACGCACTGGTGGGCAACACGTCCACCGCGTTCACGCGGTACGACGGGTACGAGGTCTGCATCAGGTCGCGCACGAACCGCAGCGCGTGGATCGCATCGACGGCGTCGACGGTGATGACGAGCTGGGCGCGGCCGTTGTCGCTGCGTCCCACCGCCCCGTGGTGCGGGACGATCGGTTCGATGAGCTCGACGGTCTCGTCGTCGGTCAGGCGATCGAGGTCGGCGTCGATTTCGATCATCGCGTTGTATTCCATGTGGGTTCTCCCGTGTCGAACACCCGAGCGGCCTCGCGCCGCGCGGGTTGATCTCGACGGGGAACACGCACGGCGACATCATGCCCGACCCGGATGACCCTCGCCATCATCCGATCGGGGGACATCCGATCGAGACGGACGGACGATGTGCGGGACCGGAACTCCGCGCGACGCTCGATGCATGCCGATCGTCGAAGTGAGCAATCTGCACAAGTCGTACGGAGGTCGCGCCGTCGTGGACGGCGTGAGCTTCGAGATCCACGAAGGTGAGATCTTCGGGATCCTCGGTCCGAACGGGGCCGGGAAGACGACCTCCGTCGAACACATCTCGGGTCTGCGAAAACCCGACGAGGGCACCGTCCGCGTCGCCGGCCTCGACCCGGTCCGCGACCACCGGGCCGTCACCGAACTGCTCGGCACGCAGTTGCAGCAAAGCGAGCTGCAGCCGAAACTGACCGTGCGCGAGGCCCTCCGGTTGTACACGGCCTTCTACGCCCGACCCGCGGACGGCGATGTGCTCGCCGAACGCCTCGGGCTCGGCCGCATGCTCGACACCCGGTTCACGAAACTGTCCGGGGGCCAGAAACAGCGGTTGTTCATCGCACTGGCACTCATCGGTTCACCGCGCGTCGTCGTCCTCGACGAACTCACCACCGGACTCGACCCGCGTGGGCGCCGTGACACCTGGGAACTGATCGAGGAGGTGCGTGATTCCGGCGTCACCGTCCTGCTCGTCACCCACTTCATGGAAGAGGCACAACGCCTCTGCGACCGTGTCGCGGTCTTCGATTCCGGGCGCATCCGTGCGCTGGGGACGCCGGCCCAGCTGATCGGGCAGTCGTCCGCAGCGATCGTGGTCTCGTTCCACCCGTCCGGTCCGCTCGACCCCGCGCTCCTCGAAGCCCAGCCCGGCGTCGTCTCCGTGCACACCGCCCGGGAACGGGTGGCCGTCGAAGGCAGCGAGGAGTCGATCCACGCGGTACTCGGCCTGTTGGCACGCCTCGGCGTCACGGCCGAACGCCTCCGCATCGCCGAAGCGACCCTCGACGACGCCTACCTCGATCTCACCGACGCCAGGAGCACGTCATGACCGACCCGACCGTCCGCACCAGGCTCGTCGAGACGTCGACGACGGGCACCCCGGCGATGTCCGCATCGACCGCCGTTCTGCGTACCGAGGCACGACTGTTCACGCGGGAACCCGGGGCGCTCTTCTGGATCCTCGTCTTCCCCACGTTGTTGCTCGTGATCCTCGGCATGATTCCCGGTTTCCGGGAACCGGATCCGGACCTCGGTGGTCTGCGGGTGATCGATCTGTACGTCCCCGTGGCGATCCTCCTCGCGATGATCGTGGCCGGTGTCCAGACGATGCCCGCGGTGTTGTCGTCGTACCGAGAACGGGGCATCCTCCGCAGGCTCGCCGTGACCCCGGCGAGTCCGTCGCACCTGCTGACCGCACAGATCGTGGTGCACGCGATCGCGGTCCTGGCGTCGGTGGTCCTCGCACTGATCGTCGGTCGGGCGGCCTTCGGAGTCGCCTTCCCCGCCCAGCCGTGGGGATACGCACTCGCGGTACTCGTCACTCTCGCTGCGGCACTGAGCGCGGGAGCGACACTGGCTGCGGTGGCACCGTCCGTGCGGATCGCCCAGACGCTGGGCACGATCGTGTTCTTCCCGTTGATGTTCAGTGCAGGCGTATGGCTTCCGGTGCAGGCGATGCCCGAGCTGCTGCGACGGATCGTGGAGCTGACACCCTTCGGTGCCGCAGCGCAACTGCTCGACGAGACCGCCGCGGGCGGCCTGCCGAACCTCGGTGGCATCGCGGTCGTGGTGGGTTGGACCGTCGTCCTGACCGGCGTGGCGATCCGGTGGTTCCGTTGGCAGTGACCGCGTCGACCGTCATCCTGGAAGCCATGACGGCACCGACGACCACCGACGATCCGTGGCTTCGGACCTACAGATGGGCGCCGGTGGGGATGCTCGCCACCGGCACCGTCCTGTCCGTCGGCACCGCGACGTTGTTGATGAGTCCCGCCGAGCGGTACACGGCAGCGGTGCTCACCGCGGTGGCGGTGGGTCTGGAACTGTGGCGCGGTCGCCGCCGCCGGTCGATGCCGGAGGGCGACGCGGTCTACTACCTGCTCCGGTCTGCCCTGGCGTTCGTCCTGAGTTGGCTCAACCCGTTCTTCGCGATCTACGCGGCCTCCGGCTACTTCGATGCCCACGCGATGCTGCCGGATCGCTGGATCCGGTTCGGGCTGCTCGTCACCGCTGTGACGGTGGCGGGTTCGCAGGCGGGTGGTCTGCCGCCGGAGGACACGACGATGTGGATCGCGTTCGGGCTCCTCGTCGTGCTCAACGCTTCGATCTCCATGCTGATGATGAGGCTCGCCGAACGCGACGAGCAGCGAAGTCTCGAACGGCTCGCTGCGATCACCGAACTCGAACGCACCAACGTCCGACTCGAGAACGCGCTGTCCGAGAACCAGGCCCTGCACGCGCAGCTGCTGGTGCACGCCCGGGAAGCGGGGATCGACGACGAGCGCCGCCGGCTCGCCGCCGAGATCCACGACACCCTCGCCCAGGGCCTGGCCGGGATCGTCACGCAGTTGCAGGCGGCGCAGGACACCGCCGATCCGGAGGCGGCGCGGCGCCACGTCGAGAGGGCCACGGACCTTGCGCGACGCAGCCTCGGCGATGCCCGCCGCTCGGTGCGCAATCTCGCTCCCGAGGCACTCGAGCACCGCACGCTCGACGACGCGCTGGCCCACGAGGTGGAGAGATGGTCGGCCGAAAACGGGATCCGGGCCGATCTCACGGTCACGGGCACCACCGAACCGTTGCACGACGACATCGGAGTGACGTTGTTCCGCATCACCCAGGAGGCCCTCGCGAACGTCGCCAAGCATTCCTCCGCACACCGTGCCGGTGTCACGGTGTCCTACATGGACGACGAAGTGAGTGTGGACATCCGGGACGACGGATGCGGTTTCGATCCGTGCGCGACACCGGGCGACGGATTCGGGTTGCGGGGCATGCAGTCCCGTGCCGACCGGATCGCCGGCGTCGTGGACGTCGAGTCCGAACCGGGTGTGGGGACCGCGGTCTCGGTGCGGGTGCCGCTGATCAGGGCCGGGAGGACGTCGTGACCGACGGGGAGGATGTCGTGACCGACGCGGACGAGATCACCGTGCTGATCGTCGACGACCACCCCGTCGTGCGGGACGGCCTGCGCGGAATGTTCGCCGCATCCCCGGAATTCGACGTGGTCGGGGAGGCCGCCTCCGGTCCGGAGGCCGTGACCCTCACGCTCGAACTCGATCCCGACGTGGTGCTCATGGACCTGCGGATGCCGGGAGGCGGGGGAGTGCAGGCGATCACCGAACTCGTCGCGCGAGGTGCGCGTAGTCGCGTCCTGGTGCTGACGACCTACGACACGGACGCCGACACCGTGCCTGCGATCGAGGCCGGCGCGACCGGCTACCTGCTCAAGGACGCTCTGCGGGACGACCTGTTCGCCGGGGTGCGGGCTGCGGCGGAGGGACGGACCGTCTTGTCGCCGGTGGTCGCGTCGCGGTTGATGAACCACAT
This sequence comes from Rhodococcus rhodochrous, assembly GCF_900187265.1. Classification (NCBI taxonomy): domain Bacteria; kingdom Bacillati; phylum Actinomycetota; class Actinomycetes; order Mycobacteriales; family Nocardiaceae; genus Rhodococcus; species Rhodococcus rhodochrous. The sequence goes on along the minus strand of NZ_LT906450.1, from coordinate 4,083,623 downwards.
GCGGACACCCACCGCCCCGCAGGCGCTCAGCGCCCGGGAGCGTGAGGTGCTGGCGCTCGTCGCGAAGGGCACCTCGAACCGGGCCATCGCCCAGGAACTGTTCGTCAGCGAGGCGACCGTGAAGACCCACCTGACCCACGTCTTCGCGAAGCTCGAGGTGAAGGACAGGGCAGCGGCGGTCGCAGCCGCCTACGACCGGGGGATCCTGGGTTAGCTGTATGAGGCCATGACGTTGGTGACACCGGTCCGGAGTTTGCTCGCGGGCGGCCGATTACCGACGGCAGTATGCGGACGATGATAGTTGTAGTGCACATTCCACACCTGTAGCGCCTGGGCGCGTTGCCGTTCGCTGACCCAGACGCGGGCGTAGAGGAACTCCTCGGCCAGAATCCGGTTGTAGCGCTCGACCTTCCCGTTGTGACGAGGGGTGTACGGGGTGATCCGTTGATGCCGGCCACCGTGGAGCACTTTCGCGAAGTCCTTCGCCCGGTAGCAGGACCCGTTGTCGGTGACCACCCGGTGGATGTGCACGATGCCGTGGGCGGCGAAGAACACTCTCGCCCGGTGCATGAACCCGATTGCCGTGGCGGCTTTCTCGTCGGCCAGGGCCTCGGTGTAGGCGAGGCGGGAGAACCCGTCGACCGCCGAGTGCAGGTAGACGTAGCCGGCGCGGGCACCGGCGGTCTTGGCGCGCTCGACTTTCTTGGCCTGATCCGAGCCCTTGCCGTGGACCCGCCAGCCACCGCCGTCGGGGATTCGGCCGACTTTTTTGATGTCGACGTGCACCATGTGGCCGGGCCAGCGGGCGATGATCCGGCGTGGCTGGCGGTTGTTCTCGCCGTTCGGATCGAGGAACCTGCGCCGGTTCAAGCCGAGGTGAGCGAGGTGCCGGCTGACGGTGCGTACCGAGATGCTGATGCCGTCGGCGGCGAGCTCGTGTGCGATACGAGCCGCGGACCACTTGTGCTTCCGTCGCAGGGTCTCGATCCGCGCCACGGTCTCGGCCGGGGTCGCGGTGGGGTGGTGGTGCGGGACGCTGGGGCGGTCGAGCAGGCCGAGTTCACCGTGTTCGCGGTAGCGGGCCATCCATTTGCTGGCGCAGGCCCGGGAGATCCCCATCTCGGCGGCGACATGGGACAGCGGACGAGTCTGGCACCGCTCGACGAGACGGCGGCGACCTTCGACGGACAGTGGGGCGTTACGGTGGAGCACGGACGGGTTCTTTCGTTCGGCGGATGAGTTGGTGGTACTTCCCATCCTGCCGTCGGAAGGCCCGTCCGCCTTCGTCAGCCCCTGGTGGTGTCTACAACGTCATGACCCGCAACAGTTAGCCGAACGCCGCGCGCCGTCAGCGAGTCGGCGCGATGCCGAACAGGAGCGCGTCGATGCCGGCGCGGAACGCACGGTCGTTCGCATCGGTACCGCTGCCGCCGTCGGGATCGGCGGCGTCCCCTGCGGGCCCCCCGGAGGACGCGCCGGTCATCAGGGCGGTGAGGTGCGGGTAGTCGCCGTGCTCGAGCATCGCGGCGATGTGCGCGGCTCCGCCGCCGGCCGCCCCTGCCGACATCCCGGCGGCCTCCTGCGCGGCGAAGTTGGTGACCCACCCCGACAGGAGGGCGACTCCGGTCATCGTCGCGGTCGGGTCGAGTCCGGCGGGGGCGAGGGCGCCGACGAGGTGGTCGAGATACCGCATCGAGTTCGGGCCGAGCGTCGATGCGGTGACCTGGCTCAGCCAGGGGTGCCGGCGGTGGATCGCGCGGGACTGTTCGGCGATGTCGAGTACGTCGGCGCGCACGTCGCCGGTCAGTGGAGCGAAGCGGTATTCGGCGCCGGCTCGGTCGACCATGAGGTCCACGAGATCGGTCTTGCCCGAGACGTAGCGGTAGAGCGACGCGGGGGCGGTACCGAGGGTGTCGGCGAGCCTGCGCATGGACAGGGCGCGGATGCCGTCCTCGTCGGCGATCCGCACGCACGCGTCCGCGAGCTGGTCGAGCGTGTAGGCCGGTCGCGGACCGGGACGCCCGGTGTCGGACCGCAGCCAGATCGAGTCGGAGACCGTCATGCAGGACAGCATGCCTCCTCGAACGGGTTGCGAACGATGTTCGCAGATGAGTACCCTCGAACTGCGAACGTTGTTCCCAGTCGAGAGGCGGATCGTGACCGAGATGGCACTCGAGGCGGAAGGCCTCACCCGGACGTTCGGTGATCGCACCGTCGTCGACGACGTCCAGCTGCGCGTCCCGCCGGGACGCGTCCATGCGCTCCTCGGTCCGAACGGATCGGGGAAGACCACCACCGTGCGGATGCTCGCCACCCTGCTGCGGCCCACGGCCGGTCGTGCCCGCGTACGCGGCTTCGACGTGGTGCGCGATGCGGCCCGCGTGAAGCGCTGCATCGGCTTCGTCGGCCAGTACCACGCGGTGGATCTGCGGCTGACCGGTGTCGAGAACCTGACGATCGTCGCTCGCCTGCACGGTCTGGCCGGTCGCGCCGCCCACGCCCGCGCGGTCGAACTGCTCGACCGCTTCGGTCTGGCCGACGCTGCGAACCGGCAGGCGAGCACCTACTCCGGCGGCATGCGCCGGCGGCTGGATCTGCTCGGCGGGATGCTCGTGCGACCCGACGTGCTCTTCCTCGACGAACCGACCACCGGTCTCGATCCGAGCAGTCGCAACGAGATCTACGGGATGGTCGGCGAACTGGTCGCCGAGGGCACCGCGGTCCTGCTCACCACGCAGTATCTCGACGAGGCCGACCGGCTTGCCGACGACATCACCATCCTCGACGCGGGCCGGACGATCGCGACCGGCACTCCCGCCGAGATCAAGGAGGCGGTCGGCTCCGGACTCGACCTCGTCCTGCCCGGTGCCGCCCACGTCGACGAGGCCGTCGCCGTCATCGGCGCATTCGGCCTGCGCCACACCGGCGTCCGGACGCCGGGGGCGAACGACTCGGTCCGGCTGTCGTTCACGACCGAGGCCCACTCGGTGCCGTTGCTGCCGGTGCTGCGCGCCCTCGGCGAGGCAGGTGTCCCCGTCGACGACATCGGCCGACGCCGCGTGGGTCTCGACGAGGCGTTCCTGACCCTGACCGGACGTGAGCGAATCGAGGAGTCCGCATGACCACCATCCACGAGTCCGGCCACGGCAGTTCTGCCCTCACCGGCACCCGGACGTTGCTGCACCGCGTCCTGCTGACCTACCGGCATTCGCCGGCCCTGCTGTTCGTCACCCTCACCGCACCGTTGGGCATGATGCTGCTCTTCGGATTCGTCTTCGCCGGCGCCCTGTCCGGTGGCGAGGGCGCCACCTACCGCGCGTATCTGATGCCGGGCGTACTCGTCCTCGTGGCGGCCATGGGCCTCGCGACCACCGCCGCCACCGCCAACGCCGACATGCGCAGCGGACTGTCGGATCGCTTCCGGACCCTGCCCACCTCCCCGGTGGCCGCACCCGCCGGCCTTGTCTTCGCCGAGACCCTGACGTGTGCGGTCACGCTGGCGCCGATGGTCGGCATCGGATATCTTGTCGGCTGGCGGATCGAGGCGGACGCCGGGGAGATCGCCCTCGCCGTGCTGGTGCTGCTGTTGTTCCGGTTCGCCCTCTCGTGGGTGGGTGTGTGGCTCGGCGTCTCGATCCGGGACGAGCAGGTCCTGCAGCAGTGCGCACCGATGATCTTCGGCGCGATCATGTTCTCGAACATCTTCGTGCCCACCGACACGATGCCGGTGGTGGTCCGGCAGATCGCGGAGTGGAATCCCGTCAGTGCCGTCGTGGGTGCGCTGCGTGAGCTGCTCTCGGCGTCCGCGCCGGTACCCGCGGATGTGGCGTGGCCGCTGCACCATCCGGTGTGGTCGGCGTTCGGCTGGTGCGTCGTGCTGCTCGTCGTGACGGTCCCGCTCGCGGTGCGCCGATACACGGCCGATCACCGGATCCGGTAGCTACCGGCCGGTAACCGGACCATCGGCAGACACCGGAATCGGGCGGGACTACCCTGTATATCCGTGACCTCACACTATGACGTCGTTGTCCTCGGAGCCGGTCCCGGTGGGTACGTCGCTGCTATCCGCGCGGCACAGCTGGGACTGAGCACCGCCATCATCGAGCAGAAGTACTGGGGTGGTGTCTGCCTGAACGTCGGCTGCATCCCCTCGAAGGCACTTCTCCGCAACGCCGAGCTGGCACATCTCTTCAACAAAGAGGCCAAGACCTTCGGCATCTCGGGAGACGTGTCCTTCGACTTCGGTGCCGCCTACGACCGCAGCCGCAAGGTCGCGGACGGGCGCACCAAGGGCGTGCACTTCCTCATGAAGAAGAACAAGATCACCGAATACGACGGTAAGGGCTCGTTCGTCGACGCCAAGACCATCGAGGTGGCCCTCACCAAGGGCGGCACCGAACAGGTGACCTTCGACAACGTCATCATCGCGACCGGTTCCGTCACGAAGCTGCTGCCGGGCACCGAGCTCAGCGACAATGTCGTCACCTACGAGGAGCAGATCCTCACCCGCGACCTCCCCGAGTCCATCGTCATCGTCGGTGCCGGCGCCATCGGCATGGAGTTCGGCTACGTCCTGAAGAACTACGGGGTCGACGTCACCATCGTCGAGTTCCTCGACCGCGCACTGCCCAACGAGGACGCCGACGTCTCCAAGGAGATCGCCAAGGCGTACAAGAAGCTCGGCATCACCATCAAGACCGGTGCCGCCGTGCAGAAGATCTCGGACGACGGCTCGAAGGTGACCGTCGAGATCAAGGACAACAAGTCCGGCAACGTCGAGACCGTCACGGTCGACAAGGTGCTGCAGTCGGTCGGCTTCGCGCCGCGCGTCGAGGGCTACGGCCTCGAGAACACCGGCGTCGAGCTCACCGACCGCGGTGCCATCGCGATCGACGAGCGCATGCGCACCAACGTCAAGGGCATCTACGCCATCGGCGACGTCACCGCGAAGCTGCAGCTCGCGCACGTCGCGGAGGCACAGGCCGTGGTCGCGGCCGAGACCATCGGCGGTGCCGAGACCCTCGAGCTCGGCGACTACCGCATGATGCCGCGCGCGACCTTCTGCCAGCCGCAGGTCGCCTCCTTCGGTCTCACCGAGGAGCAGGCGAAGGCCGAGGGCTACGACGTGAAGGTCGCGACCTTCCCGTTCACCGCCAACGGCAAGGCACACGGTCTGGGTGATCCCAACGGCTTCGTCAAGCTCATCGCCGACAAGACCCACGGTGAGCTCATCGGCGGTCACCTCATCGGCCCCGACGTCTCGGAGCTGCTGCCCGAGCTGACCCTGGCCCAGAAGTGGGACCTCACGGTCAACGAGCTCGCGCGCAACGTCCACACGCACCCGACGCTCAGCGAGGCGCTGCAGGAGGCCATCCACGGTCTCGCGGGACACATGATCAACTTCTGAGGATGCGGGGCCGACCCGAGGCCCCGCGTTCACCCTTCTTCCGTGTGGGCGGATCCCCGCTCGGATGTACCGGCTCAGCCCGTGACGACTCGACCGTCGTCGCGGGCTGACGTCGTTCCGCCCTTCTCCGGGCGCAGCACCAGCTGCACGAGACAGTTGCCGTCCTGCGGGTCGGGCCGGACGTCGACGGCGTAGCGGCTGCGCAGCAGGTCGGCGTGGTCGTCGAGGACGCGCTGGATCAATCCGCGCTGGATGCCGCGCACCACTTCGGGATTCGTGCGGGCGATCTCCGCGAGCGGGCACGTGCACAACGTGAGGCTGTGGGTGCCGAAGGCGTTCGTCGCGGTCTGTGTCTCGAAACCCAACTGCTGCAGGGCGTCGATGACGAGCGTGCCGGCGTCGACGGTCGGTGCGGGTGCGAGGGCGAGCATGCCCGCCCAGTCCGAGCCCACCTCGAACGCCTTGTCCTCGCGCTCGGTGGGGGTGCCCCCGAGCCGCGCGGCGAGCAGCGCGACGAGATCGGTGTAGGACGGTTCCTTCACCGCGACGTAGCCGAGGCGCGGGCGCCCGACCCGCTCGGCCGGAAGCTGCTGTGTACGCACGAGACCTTCGTCCTCGAGGCCCGCGAGATGGAAGCGGACGGTCGTGACGTGCAGGGCGAGCGCGGCGGCGAGGTGATGGGCGTCGACCGGGCCCGAGGACTCCCGCAGCAGTCCGAGAATCCGCTCGCGTTGCTTCACCCGCCGTGCCAAGTCCGCTCTCCCGTCGCGCCCGGGGTGCCCCTTAGGTGAGGGTCACCTTATTAAAAGGAAGAAAATCCTCTATAGTCGGCGTCATGGAGGCGACGACCGGCTCACCGTCCACGTTACGACCGGTCCGGAAGGCCTCGGAACTGTGGCTACCCTTGGCCTCGCGAGAAAGAGTGCAGAACATGACGAATGAGCGCGCATCGGAAGACGCTCTGCCCCTTGCGGGTAGGGACACCGCCCACCTGCCGGGGCACTGGCTGCTCGCCCGCCTGGGCAAGCGTGTGCTGCGGCCCGGCGGCAAGGAACTGACGGCACGCGTGCTCGCCGACGCGCGGTTGCGCGGCGCGGACGTCGTCGAGTTCGCGCCCGGCCTCGGCCGGACGGCACAGGAGATCCTCGCGTACTCGCCCGGCAGCTACACCGGCGTCGAATCCGACGAGACGGCAGCCGAACTGACGCGCAAGGCCATCGCCGGTGGCGGCAGGGTGGTCAGCGGCGAGGCGTCGAAGACCGGACTCGACGACGAGGTCGCCGACGTCGTGGTCGGCGAGGCGATGCTCACCATGCAGACCGACAGGCACAAGGCGGAGATCGTGCAGGAGGCCCGCCGGGTGCTCCGCGCCGGCGGCCGGTACGCCATCCACGAACTCGCGATAGAACCCGACGAGGTCGACGACGAGGTCAAGACCGAGATCCGCAAGTCGCTCGCGCGCTCGATCAAGGTCAACGCCCGCCCGCTCACCGCGGAGGAATGGCGGACCCTGTTCGAGGAGAACGGATTCGAGGTCGAGAAGGTCGGCTTCGCGCCCATGGCGCTGCTCGAACCCAGGCGCATCCTCGCCGACGAGGGCCTGCCCGGCACCCTGAAGTTCGTCCGCAACGTCCTCCGCGACTCCGACGCCCGCAGCCGGGTGCTCCAGATGCGGTCGACGTTCACGAAGTACAAGAAGCATCTGGTCGCGATCGAGATCGTCGCCACGAAGAAGGAAGCGTGATGAGTACACAGCAGGTCGAGGGCAGGCTCACCCGTATCGAGGGTCTCGCGGAGCTCAACGCGGGTGAGGGGAGCGGGCCGCGCATCGAGAAGCTCGCGGCGGTCACCGGCGCCACCGTCGTGCGGCTGTCCTTCACCGCCGGGCAGACGATGGACGACCACAAGGCCGGCGCTCCGATTCTCGTGCAGACCGTCACCGGGGACATCTCGTTCAGCACCGCCGACGAGACCGTGTCGCTCGTGCCGGGCACCGCCGTCCACGTCGACGCCGGCATCGTGCACCGCCTCGTCGCGAACGCCGATTCCGTGGTGCAGCTGACGATCCTGCGCTGAGCTGTCACCGATCCCACATCGGCAAGGAATTCGCACGTGCGGCGTGTATGCCCGCGTAGTGTCGCGTCATGGCGGAACGCGGCGCTCGCCCACACGTGCACCCAGTTCGGAGATGGTTGCTGCGCACGGTGCGGCACCTGTTCACACCTCTGCGGCCCGACGACTATCTCGAAATGATCAACCCGCTCTGGACGACCCGCGAACTGCGCGGCCGTGTGGAACGGGTCGTCCCCGAGGGCGGCGACGCCGCATCGGTACTCATCCGCCCGGCCTACGAGTGGCGCGGTCACGAGCCGGGCCAGTACGTGCGGCTCGGGGTGATCATCGACGGGGTCTACCACTGGCGGGCGTACTCGCTCACCTCCGACCCCGATCCGGTCGACGGGCTCATCAGCGTCACACCCAAGCTCGTCGAGAACGGCGTGGTCTCGCCGTACCTGGTCCGCAAACTCCAGCCCGGCGACATCGTCCGGCTCGGTGAGGTCGAGGGCGTGTTCACCCTGCCCGACCCGCTGCCCGCGAAGATGCTGTTCATCAGCGCGGGCAGCGGGATCACACCGATCATGAGCATGCTGCGCAGCCTCAGCCACCGCGACCGCCTCGACGACGTCGTCGTCGTGCACTCGGCTCACACCGAGGACGAGGTGATCTTCGGCTCGACCCTGCGCGACCTCGACGAACGTCATCCCGGAATGCGTCTCGAGCTGTGGCTCAGCGGCGACCGCGGCCGCATCACCCCCGACGACCTCGACGATCTGTGCCCCGACTGGCGCGAGCGCGACACCTTCTGCTCGGGCCCGCGCGACCTGCTCGACGCCCTCGAAGAACACTGGGACGAGCACGGCGATCCCGAAAGATTCCACCTCGAACGTTTCCAGCCGATCATCGGTGGGAATGCCGGGAGCGGCGAGGGCGGCACCATCCACTTCCTCGACAGCGAGAAAGAGGTGGAGTGCGACGGGGGAACACCCATCCTGGCCGCAGGCGAGAACGCCGGCCTGAAGTTGCCGTACGGCTGCCGTATCGGCATCTGCCACACGTGCGTCGGAACGCTGAAATCCGGGCAACTCCGGGACCTTCGGACCGACGAGGTGAGCGAGCCCACCGGGGCTGCGGTGCGTACCTGCATCCACACCGCGGAGGGCGACATCGAAATAGAACTGTGAAGCAACCGGCTTCGAAGCAGGGGGCGTCGTGACGATAAGCATCGACAGGACCGACACCGGGACGCGGGAGCCACAGAGCCCGCTCGCGCATCTGAGCGACGACGATCTCGAGCAGATCGCCAAGGAATTCGACGCCATCCACGACGAGGTGTACTCGAGTCTCGGCGACAAGGATCGGCAGTACATCAAGAACGTCATCGCCGCGCAGCGTCAGCTGGTCGTCGCGGGGCGGGTACTGCTCTTCGCGTCGTCGTACAAGCCCGCATGGGTGGCAGGGACCGCCTGTCTCGGAGTGGCGAAGATCCTCGAGAACATGGAGATCGGCCACAACGTCATGCACGGCCAGTGGGACTGGATGAACGATCCGGACATCCACTCGTCGGTGTGGGACTGGGACACCGCCTCCACCGCGGAGGCGTGGAAACACTCGCACAACTACATCCACCACACGTTCACGAACATCCGCGGTCTCGACAAGGATCTCGGCTACGAGATCATGCGGATCGACCCGCACCAGAAGTGGCACCCCGTCTACCTGGCGCAACCGCTCTACAACGCGCTGCTCACCGTGCTCTTCGAATGGGGTGTGGCGCTGCACGACCTCGACCTCGAGGCATTGTGGGCCGGCGAGAAGTCCACCGCGCAGGTGATCGAGGAGCTGAAGGGCATCTTCGGCAAGGCCCGCGCGCAGTTCGTCAAGGACTACGTCGGCTGGCCGCTGGTGAGCGCCGCGCTGTTCGGTCTCGCGCAGGTCGCGCTGCAGGGCCGGTTGCCCCAGCCGAAGACCTCGCGTCTGGGTCGACGACTGCGGACGATGAGCACGGGGCCGATGGGTAAGGGCCGGGCCGGAAAGTTCCGCACCGCAGCCCATCTCGCCGACCGGTATCTGCCCGGCGTCGAGAAGACCTTCCTCGCGACGGTTCTCGCCGACATCACGGCCAACATCATCCGCAACGTGTGGGCGCACGCGATCATCTTCTGCGGGCACTTCCCCGACCAGACCTACACCTTCTCCAAGAAGGAGGTCGAGAACGAGTCGCGCGGAGGATGGTACGTGCGACAGCTCGTCGGCGCCGCGAACATCGAAGGCACCCCGCTGTTCCACATCCTCAGCGGCAATCTCGGCTACCAGGTGGAGCACCACCTGTTCCCCGACATGCCGAGCACCCGCTACGCGGAAGTCGCGCCGAAGGTCAAGGACATCTGCGAGCGCTACGAACTGCCCTACAACTCGGGCAGACTGGGCAAGCAGTGGTACATGGTGCACCGCACCATCGCCCGGCTCGCCTTCCCCGGCGGCAAGGCCCGGCCCAAGCCCGGACCGTATCGTCGTTCGCAGGATCCCACCGGCGGTCCCGTCCCCAGCGAGGCCGCACGGTTCCGCGACCGCCTGCCGGCCGATCATCCCGACGCCGGACCGGAACACGCCGGTGGCGGCGTGAAGGTCGATCCGCCGCCCCGCTGACCGTCATCCGGCGTGCAGTTCTCGTCGACGATGCGCGAGATCGCCGACGAGAACTGCACTCCGGAGCCCGGGGTCAGGACGCCCGATAGGCCTTCCAGCCGCCGAACCCGGTGATGTCCACCGCGTCGGCGGCTGCGTCCTGCGTGCACCCGAAACCGACGACCCACCGTCCGTCCGCCAGTTCGACGCTCGTCAACGTCATCGGGGCGGGCAGCGCGGCGAGGAACCGGCCCAGACCGGCCTCCGACAGCCGGAACAGTTCGCCCACGATCGCGGCGCCCTCGCCCGGTGCGTGACGCACCAGGCCCGGCTTCGGCGGCGTCGTGTTCAGTGCGGTGAGACGGTACGCGTCGGAGGTGTGCACCTCTTCGACGAAGCGCGCCCCGAGTTCCTCGAGCTGGAAGTGCAGCGGCTGACCGCGCAGGTGTGCTCCGAAGACCGCCAGTTCCACACCGGATTCGACGATGCGCGGTGCGTCCACACCGTTCAGCGCCGCCGCGACGTCCACCGCCACCTGGTCGCCGAAAGCCGGGACCACGACCATGACCCCGAACGGCTCGCCGGCCGCCGTGGGCACACCGGGCACCGCCACCGCCGCCATGTCCAGCAGGTTGCAGAAGTTCGTGTAGGTACCCATCCGCCGATTGATCGCGATCGGATCGGCCTGCACCGCGGCGATCGTCGGGTGTTCCGTCGTCGTCGGGAGCAGCAACCCGTCGAATCCGGCGAGCAGTTCACTCGCGAACGCCTTCACGTGGGTGAGGGTGTCGAGGTCCTCGACGAGTTCGTAGGCGGCGGGCTTCTTCGCCCCGGCGACGATCGCGGCGACGGTGGGATCGGCTCCCTCCGGTGCCGTCGACAGGAACTCGCCGACGGCCGCATAACGCTGGGCCACCACGGCACCGTCGTACAGGAGCAGGGCCGCGTCGAGCAGCGGTGAGACGTCCACCTCCGCGATCTCGACGCCGGACTCGCGCGCCGCGGCCACCGTGCGGGTGAAGGCGTCGCGGTACTGCTCGCACAGCGCTTCGAGGTCCTCGGCGCGCGGCACCGCGACGCGCAGAGTGTTCGGCGCGGCGAGTCGCACGTCCGCGGGCCAGGCCCTGCTGCGCGGGTCGCGGGGTTCGGGTCCGGCCATGATCCGGACCGCGGTCGCCGCCGACTCGAGCGATGTCGCGAAGACCGTGAGGCAGTCGTAGTCGACACAGGCCGGGACCACACCGTGCGCCGGGATCACCCCGAGAGTGGCCTTGATGCCGACGATTCCGTGCAGCGCGGCGGGGACGCGTCCCGAACCGGCCGTGTCGGTGCCCAACCCGATGTCGGCGATGCCGAGCGCCACCGCGGCCGCCGAACCGGAACTGGAACCACCCGAGACCCTTTCGGGATCCCATGCGCACCGCACCGCCCCGTACGGGCTGCGGGTGCCGACGAGACCGGTCGCGAACTGGTCGAGATTGGTCTTGCCCAGGACGACGGCACCGGCGGCGACCAGACGCTCGACACCCGAGGCAGTCTCGTCCGGGACGTATGCGAACTCGGGACATGCCGCGGTGGTGGGGATTCCCGCGACGTCCACGTTGTCCTTGACCGCCACGACCAGACCGGCGAGCGGAAGCGACTCACCGGCGGCGACCCGCGCGTCCACGGCGGCGGCGTCGGCGAGGAGGTCGTCGGCGCTGCGCAGCGTGATCCACACCTCGGGTCGGTCCACCTCGTCGATGCGGCCCAGTGCGGCACGAACGCGATCGGTGGCGGACACCCTCACCGAGGGGGCGGGCGCCGTGAATCCGACACCCGGGTTGTCGAGGGTACTGCCGATGCTCATCAGACTGCTCCGATCACGAGAAGGGGGGTCCCGGGTGCAACCTTCGTGCCCGGGCTCACGAGAACTTTCAGGACCGTGCCGGTGGTCTCCGCCGGCACGGGCATCTCGAGCTTCATCGCTTCGAGGACCACCGCGGTGTCCCCGGCGGCGACGGTGTCGCCCTCGGCGACCCCCACGCGCCAGACGTTGCCGACCATCGGCGCCTCGACGACGACGGCACCTGCCGGCATCCCGTCCAGGGGATCACCGACAGCGGATATCTCGATCGGCTCGCTGTCGACGCGGTCGAACTCTCCGGCCTCGAGCCAGGCCCGCTTCTCCGCGTCGAACGCACGGGACTGCGCGGCGTGGAAGGCGTCGATGGAGTCGGCGTTGTCCTCGAGGAAACGCAGGTGGTCGGCGAGAGCGAAGGTGCCGTCGGAGATGTCGGCGTCGAACCGGCCCGCCTTCGCCGCGGCCCGGTCTTCGAGCAACTGCTCGGGCGTCACCGGTTCCCAGACGATGCGGTCGAAGAACCGGAACAGCCACGGCTTGTCCTCCTCGAACGGCCCCGTCTGCCGGTAGCCCGACCAGATGGGGATCGTCCGTCCGACCAGCTGGTATCCGCCGGGCGATTCCATGCCGTAGACGCACAGGTACTTGCCGCCGATGCCCACTGCGTCGGACGGCGTCCACGTGCGGGCGGGGTTGTATTTCGTCGTGACCAGCCGGTGCCGAGGATCGAGCGGAACGGCCAGGGGCGCACCGAGATAGACGTCGCCGAGGCCGAGGACCAGATATTCGGCGTCGAAGACGGTGTCGCGGACCTGCTCGACCGAGTCGAGACCGTTGATGCGCCGGATGAACTCGGTGTTCGACGGCAGCCAGGGTGCCTCGTCGCGCACCCCGCTGCGGTAGCGCGAGATGGCCTCGGCGATCGACGGGTCGTCGAACGACAGCGGCAGACGGATGGTGCGGCTCGGCACCACCAGATCGCGCGTCGCGGGAAGTTCCGTCTCGAGATCCTGCAGCACCCCGAGCAGGCGGTACTGCGGCAGCACGTCGGGATCGAAGTGGATGTGCAGCGAGCGCACACCGGGCGTGACGTCGACGATCCCGGGCAGGCGCGTGGCGGCCAGGGCCTCCGACAGTGCGTGCACGCGCATGCGCAGGCCGAGATCGAGCACCATCTCGCCGTACTCGACGAGGATATTGTCGTCGCCACCGCGCAGGTACACGACCTCGGGGTGGTCCAGGAACGGCTCGATGCGACCGAGACGACCACAGTCGGGTGCGCTCTGCCGGGCGACCGGTGGGAGGTCGGCGCCGCGGGCCGCACTGCTGCGCAGCTCGACGGCGCCCTCGTCGGTGACCGGCACGAACCGCAGCGAGTCGCCGGGGCGGATCTGGCCGAGCTTCCAGCGGTGGCCGGAGACCACCGTGAGCGGGCACGCGAAGCCGCCGAGACTCGGACCGTCCGGACCGAGCAGGATCGGGGTGTCGCCGGAGACGTTGAGTGCGCCGACACTGTACGGATTGTCGTGCAGGTTCGACGGGTGCAGACCGGCGTCGCCGCCGTCGGTGCGCGACCAGGTGGGCTTCGGGCCGTCGAGCCGGATGCCGGTGCGGTTGGCGTGCGTCTGCACCGTCCACGTCGCGTCGTAGAACTGCTGCAGGTCGTCGGCGGTGAAGTAGGCCGGGGCCGGTTGCGGGCCCTCGGTCACCGCGAGATGCCATGTGTGCCCGAAGGCGGGGCGGATCCCGGTGGGGACCGGGGCCGGATCGGTGAGTGCGCCACCGGACGCAAGCCCGAGCACGTCGCCGGTCGCGAGCGCCCTGCCGGTGGGTCCACCGAAACCGCCGAGCGTGAACGTCGATGCGCTGCCGTGGTAGAGCGGCACGTCGAGTCCGCCGCGGACCGCGAGGTAGGTGCGCAGGCCTGCGTCGACGGGGGTGCCGACGTCGAGAACGGAACCGGCGGGGACCTCGACGGGCTCCCACATCGGCACCGGCGCACCGTCGACGGTGACCTCGGCGGGGGCGCCTGTGACACACACGATCGTCGGATCGGAGAACCCGAGGCGCGGACCGAGCAGGGTGCATTCGAGACCGGGCGTGCCCTCCGGGTTGCCGACGGCGACGTTCGCGGCGCGGAAGGAGAGATCGTCCATCGGACCGGACGGCGGAATGCCGACCTCCCACAGTCCGATCCGTCCCGGGAAGTCCTGGACGGTCGTCATCGTGCCGGCGCGCAGCACGTCGATGCGACGTGCGGTGGGGCGGATGTCCGCCAGTGTCGTGGTGACATGCTCCGCGTCGAGAACCGTTGCCTCGGAGCAGATCATGCGCAACTGCGACAGGTTCGTCTGTACGCCGTGGATCCGGGTGTCGTCGAGCGCCTCCGCCAACCCGGCGAAGGCCGTACGCCGCGACTCGCCGCGCACGATCACCTTCGCGAGCATCGGGTCGTAGAAGGTGCCGACCTCGGTGCCCGTGTCCACCCACGTCTCGACGCGGGTGTGGGCGGGGAACTCGACGTGCGTGAGCAGACCCGCGCTCGGCCGGTGGTCGCGGCCCGGATCCTCCGCGTACACCCGGGCTTCCACCGCGTGCCCGGTGATCTCGGGTCCGGAATCGGGCAGTCCGTCGAGCATGCTGTCGTCGCCGCGCGCGAGGCGCAGCATCCACTCGACGAGGTCGACGCCCGTGACCTCCTCGGTGACCGGATGTTCGACCTGCAGCCGGGTGTTCATCTCGAGGAAGGACACCTCGCCGCGATCGACGTCGTACACGAACTCGACCGTGCCCGCCGACCGGTACCGCACCGACGACGCGAGAGCGCGTGAACACGAGAGCATCCGCTCGACGATGTGGTCGGGGAGGTTCGGCGCGGGCGCCTCCTCGACGACCTTCTGGTTCCGGCGCTGCAACGAACAGTCGCGGGTGCCGAGGCTGATCGTCCGGCCGTGCCCGTCGCCGAAGACCTGCACCTCCACGTGCCGGGCGCGGGGGACGAACCGTTCGAGGAAGACACCGGAGGACGAGAAGTTCGCCGTGGCGAGCCGGATGACGCGTTCGTACGCCTCACGCAGGTCGTCGGCGCTGTGGCAGGCCTGCATGCCGATACCACCACCGCCGCCGACGGCCTTGAGCATCACTGGATATCCGATGTCGTCGGCCGCGGCGAGCGCGTCGTCGAGCGACTCGAGCAGTCCGCTTCCGGGGACGAGGGGCGCGCCCACCGCGAGGGCGGCCTCACGGGCGGTGTGCTTGTCGCCGAAGACGCGCAGTTGGTCGGGGGTCGGCCCGACGAAGGCGATTCCCGCCGCCTCGCAGGCAGCAGCGAATTCGGCGTTCTCCGAGAGGAACCCGTAACCGGGATGGATCGCTCCCGCACCGGTGGCCAGGGCCGCCTCGACGACGAGATCGGCCCGCAGGTAGGACTCGGCTGCGGGAGCCGGGCCGAGCCGGACCGCGATGTCGGCGAGTTCGACATGTGCGGCCGTTGCGTCGGCGTCCGAGTAGACCGCAACAGTCTTCAGACCCAGCTTGTGCGCGGACCGCATGATGCGGCACGCGATCTCGCCGCGGTTGGCGACCAGCAGGGTGTCGAAGGCGAAGGTCGAGGGGACCGACGCTTCTGTATACGTCTTTGTGGACATGGCTGTATACGCTATGGACCAGCAATGACGCCGCTGTGACGTTGTGTAACAGCCTTGTTAGGGATCGCGCCGCCGAACGGGTGCCGGCCGGTGTGGGCGGATCAGAAGTCGCGTTCGATCCGCAGCACACCGATGGTCGTGGCGAGGGCGTCGTACTGCGTGACCAGCAGGCAGAATTCGATGAGTCTGCGATCGTCGTAGAACTGCGCGAGCGACGCCCACGTCTCGTCGGACAGATCCTTCGTCGCCACGAGTTCGTCGACGGCGGCGAGAAGCGCACGATGCCTCGCCTGCCAGCCGGGAGCGTCGGGTCCGGCGACGATACGCTCGCGCACCTCGTCGGTGATCCCGGCACGGCGGCCCAGGCGGGTGTGGTGGTCGAATTCGTAACCGCACTCACGCAGATGCGCGACGCGCAGGATGACCATCTCCGATTCGAACCGGCCGAGGCGGCCGAACGGCATGAGCATGCCGGCATAGTGCAACCACCCGCGGAACAGCCGTCCGGTGCGGCCGAGGGTGCTGAACAGGTGGGCGTCCGAGGTACCGCCGGCAGCGGACAGGGCCTTCCATGTCACCCAGTTGATCGGGCCGAGCTCCTTGAAACGTCCGGGCGGGATGCGGGGTGTCATGAGCGCCAGTGTGCCCGAACGAACCCGTCCGGTCACGTGACACGACCGGAGGGTCAGTCTCGGACGGCGCGGGCCATCCGGGCGAAGGCGCGTGCCTCCTCGGCCCGACGCACGACCACCGAACGCGAGGTGTCGATGTGGGCGAGCAGCAGGTCGTGGGCGTCGTCGAGCTTGTCGGCGAGGACCAGCTCGGCGACCTCGATGTGTTCGTCGACGGTGGCGACGATGCGGTCGGGGGTCAGGTAGTCGAACATCCGCACCGGGCGCACCTTGGCGTTCACCGAGGCGAGTGCATCGCACAGTGCGCGGTTGCCGGAGGCGGCGAGCAACGTCATGTGGAAGCGCTCGTCGAGCGTGACGAAGCCGGCGTCGGGTTCGGGTGGATCCTCGCGGATCTCGTACCAGCGGTCGAGCTCGGGGCCGAGGACGTCGGGATCGTGCCGCACCGACTCGCCGTCGAGCGCGCGGCGGATACCGCGCAGTTCCAGGGTGGTCCGCAGCTCGTACAGATCGGCGAGGTCGTCGAAGCGCGGACGGTAGGGATACAGACCCTGGTCGCGACGTTCGACGAGCCCGTCGGAGACCAACCGGGCGAGGGCCTCGCGCACCGGAGTACGCGACACCCCGTACTGCTCGGCGAGGCGTTCTTCACTGAGTCGTTCGTCGGGGGAGGGTGTCCCGGACATCAGACGGGCGCGCAGGGCCTTGTAGACCCGTTCACGCCGTGTGTCGGCGGCCATCAGATCGCCATCGCCGCACGGACGGTGGAGGCGGCGTCGACACCGCCGTCACCCGTCGAGGTGATGCGCCCGGATTCGAGGACGTAGTAGTGCAGGGCGTTGTCGAGGGCGAAACCGATGTGCTGTTCGACGAGCAGCACCCCGAGGTCGCCGCTGCGACCGAGCTCGACGATGGTGTTCTCGATCTCGGCGACCACCGACGGTTGGATGCCCTCGGTGGGCTCGTCGAGGATGAGCATGCGCGGCTCGGTGATCAGCGCGCGGGCGATGGCGAGTTGCTGGCGCTGGCCGCCGGAGAGCAGACCGGCCCGCCGGTCCAGCAGCGGGACGAGGGCGGGGAACAGGTCGAGCATGTCGGCGACCAGCTGCCGGCCGTTGCGGCGTGTGTCGGCGACGACCTGCAGATTCTCACGACAGGTGAGCTGACCGAAGGACTGCTGCCCCTGTGGGACGTAGGCCAGGCCGCGGGCGACCCGCGCGGACGGTCGCAGCGACGTGATGTCGTCACCGTCGAAGAGGATCTTGCCCTTCGTGACGGGCAGCAGACCGACGGCGGCGCGCAGCAGTGTGGTCTTGCCGGCGCCGTTGTGGCCCATGACCGCGACGGTCTTCCCGGTCGGGACGGTGAGGGAGATGCCGTGCAGGATCTCGGTGCGACCGTAACCGGCGTGGACGTCGACGAGTTCGAGCATCATGCCTCCTGGGGAGCGGTGGCGGTCCCGAGGTAGACCTCCTGGACCTGCGGGTCGTTCTGGACCTGGTCGACGGTGCCGTCGGCGATGACCTTGCCGCGGGCGAGGACGGTGACCGAGGTGGCGAAGGCGCGCATGAAGTCCATGTCGTGCTCGACGACGACCACCGTGCGCTGCGCACCGATGCGGCGCAGCAGCTGCCCGGTCTCCTCGCGTTCGTCGTGGCTCATGCCGGCGACGGGTTCGTCGAGGAGCAGCACGTCGGCGTTCTGCACGAGCAGCATGCCGATCTCGAGCCACTGCTTCTGCCCGTGGGCGAGGATGCCCGCGGGAGTGTCACGGTGAGCGGTCAGGCCGATCGTCTCGAGCGCTTCCTCGATCTCGGGCAGCACGTCCTTGCGGCGCCGCAGCAACTGCCACGGGGAGCGGCCCGCGCCGGCGGCGATGTCGAGGTTCTGCAGAACCGACAGTTCCTCGAAGACCGAGGCGGTCTGGAAGGTACGGCCGACGCCGAGGCGCGCGATCTTGTGGGTCTTCTTGCCGAGCAGTTCGACGCCCGACTTGGTGATCGAGCCGGTCGCCGGGACCAGGCCGGTGACGGCGTCGACGAGGGTCGTCTTGCCGGCGCCGTTGGGGCCGATGAGGAACCGCAGGTCGCCCTGGAGGAGAGTGAGGTCGACGCCGTCGACGGCGGTGAAGCCGTCGAAGGTGACACGCAGGTCGCGGATCTCGAGGTAGTCGCTGCTCATTCCGGCGTTGCCGCCGTAGACGGGTTTGCTCATCGCACGGGCTCCATCTCGGGAAGGTCGGCGGTCTCGGGTTCGGCCGGCGGTGTGGGTTCCGTCGGGGTGGTGCGGCGGCGCCGGCGGAGCAGGGTGATCACCCCGGCGAGGCCGGCGGGGAAGAAGCCGACGACGACGATGAACAGCAGGCCCTGCGCGTAGGTCCAGGCGGAGGGGAAGTTCTCCGACAGGGTGGTCTGTGCCCACGCCACGCCCACCGCGCCGAGGACCGGGCCGAGCAGGGTGGTGCGTCCGCCGATGGCGACACCGATGAGGAATGCGATGGACGGGACGATGCCGACGTCGGCGGGGGAGATGATGCCGACGATGGGCACGAACATCGCACCGGCGATGCCGGCGAAGAAGGCGGCGACGGTGTAGGCGGCCACCTTGATCAGGGCGGGGTCGTAGCCCAGGAAGCGGACCCGCTCCTCCTGGTCGCGCACGGCGACGAGCAGTTCGCCGTAGCGGGACTGCATGAGCTGGCGGGTCGCGGCGACGACGAGCAGCAGGATCGCGGCGACGATGAAGAACAGCATCCGCTTGTTGACCGGATCGGACAGGTCGTAGCCGAAGAAGGTGCGGAAACGGTTGAGGCCGTTGGACCCTCCGGTGGACTGCTGGCCGACGAGCAGGATCGCGAACGCGGCGGCCAGTGCCTGGGAGAGGATGGCGAAGTAGGCACCCTTGACGCGGCGGGCGAACACACCGAAGCCGAGCAGGGCGGCGATGAGGGCCGGCACGATCAGGATCGCCAGCAGTGTGACGGCGGGGGAGGCGAACGGCACCCAGTAGGCGGGGAGTTCGCGGATGCCCGCGATCTGCATGAAGTCGGGGACCGTGTCGCCGCGGAGTTCGGCGTCTGAGATCTTCAGGTGCATCGCCATGATGTAGGCGCCGAGGCCGAAGAAGACACCCTGGCCGAGGGTGAGCATGCCACCGCGACCCCAGGCCAGACCGATGCCGACGGCGACGATCGCGAAGCACAGGAACTTGCCGAGCAGGCCGAGACGGAAATCGGAGAGGACGGCGGGTGCGAGACCGAACAGGATGATCGCGGCGATCGCGAATCCGCTTGCTGTGCGGACGGGCCCGGGTTTCGTGAAGCTGCGGACCGAGAATGTCGACGACATCAGACCAGGCTCCTCGTCTTGACGGCGAACAGGCCCTGCGGGCGGACCTGCAGGAAGATCACGATGAGCACGAACACGATGACCTTCGCGATCGACGCGGTCGTGGAGTACTCGATGAACGAATTGAGCAGGCCCAGTGCGACGGCCGCGAGCACCGCGCCCTCGATGCGGCCGAGGCCGCCGATGACGACGACGAGGAAGGCGTCGATGAGGTACGACTGGCCGATGGTCGGGCTGGTCGAGCCGATGAGTGTCAGGGCCACCCCGGCGAGGCCGGCGAGACCGGAGCCGAGGAAGAAGGTGGTGATGTCGGTGCGGCGCGACGAGATGCCCACCGTCTCGGCGAGATCGCGGTTCTGCACCACGGCCCGGATCCGTCGTCCCATCGGCGTGTACTTCATCGATGCGATCAGGGCGACCACGCACACCACAGCGAGGGCGAGGATGAACAGGCGGGTCTTCGGGACGACGGCCCCGAAGATCTCCACGCCGCCGGAGAGCCAGGACGGTGCGATGACGTTGACGGCGGGGGCGCCGAAGATGTCGCGGGCGGCCTGCTGCAACAGCAGGCCCACACCGAAGGTGACCAGCAGGGTGTCGAGCGGGCGGTGGTACATGCGGCGGATGAGGGTGACCTCGAGGATCACGCCCATCACGCCGCCCACCAGGAAGCCGACGAGGAGGGAGACGAACAGGGACACCCCGGCCGACGAGATCACCTGCTGCACGACGAACGCGGTGTAGCTGCCGGCCATGATGAATTCGCCGTGGGCCATGTTGATCACGCCCATCTGGCCGAACGTCAGCGACAGCCCCAGTGCTGCCAGCAACAGGATCGATCCGATACTCAATCCTGTGAAGAGCTGTCCTACAAGGACATCCATGTCGTCTCCCTCTTCGGCTTCCGCTGTCAGTTACCGGACAGGCTCGACGCCCAGTCGTAGGACTCGAGGTACGGGTCGGGCTCGATGGCGCCGTCGGACTCCCAGACGGTGTAGATCAGGCCGTCGCCGCGGATCTCACCGATGCGGGCGGTCTTGGTGATGTGGTGGTTGTCGCCATCGATCGTGACGGTGCCCTCGGGGGCATCGAAGGTCACGCCGTCGGCGGCTTCGATGACGTCGTCGACCTCGAAGGACTCGGCCTTCTCGACCGTGTTCTTCCACAGGTAGACCGAGGTGTAGGCGGCCTCCATGGGATCGGAGGTCGGCTTGTTGGCGCCGTACATCGCCTTGTACGCCTCGACGAAGGAGGTGTTCTCGGGGGAGTCGACGGTCTGGTAGTAGTTCCACGCGGTGAGCTGGCCCTCGATGTTCTGCGCACCGATGCCGCCCACCTCCTCCTCGGCGATGGACACCGACACGACCGGCATGTCCTTAGCGTTGAGGCCGGCGTTGGTGTACTCGCGGAAGAATGCGACGTTGGAGTCGCCGTTGAGGGTGTTGAACACCGCGTCGGCGTCGGCGGTGCGCACCTTGTTGACGATGGTGGAGAAGTCGGTGGAGCCGAGCGGGGTATAGTCCTCGCCCTTGATCTCGATGTCGTTGGCCTCTGCATACGCCTTGATGATGCGGTTGGCGGTCTGCGGGAAGACGTAGTCGCTACCGACGAGGTAGAGCGACGTCACGCCCTGTTCCTTCAGGTAGTCCAGGGCCGGCACGATCTGCTGATTGGTGGTCGCGCCGGTGTAGAAGATGTTCGACGACGACTCGAGACCCTCGTACTGGACGGGGTAGTACAGCAGCGCGTTGCGGTCCTCGAAGACCGGCAGCATCGCCTTGCGGCTCGACGACGTCCAACCACCGAATACCGCTGCGACGCAGTCGGATCCGATGAGCTTCTCGGCCTTCTCCGCGAACACCGTCGGTTCGGAGGCGCCGTCCTCGGAGACGATCTCGATCTGCTTGCCGAGGACACCGCCGTCGGCGTTGATCTCCTCGACGGCCAGCGCGATCGAGTCGCGGACGGTGACCTCGGAGATCGCCATCGTGCCCGACAGGGAGTTGAGCGAGCCGACCTTGATGGTGTCGCCCGAGGTGTCGACGCACGACGCAGCACCGGAGGCGGCCGTGCTGCCCTCGTCACCCGCGCGGCTTCCGCAGGCGGACAACACGAGTCCGACTGCGACGAGTGCTGCGGGGGCCGCGATGGCGCGGGTGGCGAGCCTGGACCTGACAACAGACATGTAGAGCCCTTCCTTCGAAGGTGTGGCCGGAGAGGACCCCGGTGTATCCGGGAGGCGTATACAGCGCTGTATCCGTGAGGCCACACAGTAGAAGGGAGTTGTTGCGCGGGAATATCGTCCGGTCACGGTCGCGTGACACAGATTTCGCGTGTGTTACAAAGTGCGCACAAGCATCCGCTACCGATTATCTCCGGGCGCGGGCGACGGCCCGATCGAAACGGGCGCGGACCACGTCGAACCGGAACAGTTCCGGCCACGTCCAGCGCACCACCTCGAAGCCGAGATCGCGCAGTGCGTCCTCGCGTCGCTTCTCCCGACGGACCGCTTCGATCCCGCCGTCGTCGTACTTGCCCATGCCGTCGAATTCACCGACGACGCCTTCGTCCTCCCAGTAGAAATCGGCTCGCCCGACGAAGAGCCCACCGGGGGTTCTGATCTCCTGCTGCAGGATCGGTGACGGCATGCCGACCTCCTGCATACGCACCCGGCTGAGCGATTCGCCGGGACTCTCACTGCGACCGTCGACGAACGCTGCCACCCGCCGTGCCGCGGCGATGCCCGTACGAGGGCCCGACTCGGCCAGGCAACGAGTGAGCGCTTCCGCGAACTCCGGCTCACGGGACCCGGCGGAGTCGCCGGCTATCACGGCCGCGTCGAAGTCGAGCGTGCAGGCGAGGTCCACGACCGTTCGGGCCATCGAGGTGCAGGGAACGCCGTCCACCTCCGACCGGTCGCAGGTGGGTAATGGCGCGACGTGCAGGTGGCGACTCGCAGTCCTGCGTCCACCGGCCGACCTGTCGCGGGTCACGTGCACTCGTGCCAGGTCCGGCTTCCACAAGGCGAGTCCGTGAAGGACAGCGGCGGACTCGTGGCTGATCACGGTGTCGTCGGACAGACGCGCACCGACGGACCGGACGCGCATGCGGTAGCGGTCGAGGTCGTCGAGGGATGCGTCGGCGATGTACACCCCGGGTTCGAGTCGTTCGAGTTCACCGTTGCGCAGTGCTCGGCGGATCTCGGCGTCGCTGAGGCCGGTCGTCAGGGCGTCGCCGCGCAGGATGGGCTCCATGGCGACCACCGTGCCGCACGTCTGCCCCCGAAAATCGCGGGAGTCGGGGATTCCGACCGATCTGTGGATGAGTCGTCGCCCTGTGGACAACGCGTTCGCTACATCTTTCGTCATTCGCTACAGCAATTCGGAAGTTGTCAACCTGTCTGAGACAGATCAGGTGTGTTGATTCCCGTCGGTTGCGGTAACGCCGGCGCTGCCGGTCGACGCCGGAACCGATGCGGATACTTTTCGTGGATCCGGTTGAGACGCTCCTGCCGACGTCGGTGTTCCTCGGCGGCACTGCCGAGGAACACCGACACCGGCGTGTACCGCCCCAGCCCTGCGTGCCGGTGCTCGAGCGCATACCGGTTCATGAAGTCTTCGGTCCACCGCCGAGCATGATCGATATCATCGAACCGATCCGGACATGTCAGGTCGTACTTGATGGTCTTGAACAATGACTCCGAGAAGGGATTGTCGTCACTGACCCGCGGACGGGAGAACGACGACACGACCCCCGCCGCGGCGAGGGCATCGAGCAACAACCCCGACCGCATCGATGCCCCGTTGTCGGCATGCAACACCCCCGGCGCCCCGAACGCGGTGAACGCTTCGGTGAACATCTCTACCGCCTTGGCCTTGTCCTCGTGGTATTCGATGCGCCACGCCACCGGAAACCGTGAGTACACATCGATTGCCAGATACAACCGAAACTGGTCCTGCGTGCGGGGCCCCTTGAGTGTCGTGATGTCCCACGACCACAGGTCCCCGACGTCGATGGCCTCGACGACCGGTGCGCAGCGGGGCGTCGACGGTCCTCCGGTGCGGCTGCGACGCCGGTCCCCGGTGAGCTTCTCGGCCCGGGCCACCCGATAGAACGTGACCTCCGAGCAGTCCACCAATCCGTCATCGAACGAACGCCAATAGATTTGACACACAGACTGATCCGCGTTCTCCTCGGCGAGGATCAACGCGACGATGGTGGCCTTCTCGGCCGGCGACAGTGCCGCTGGTTGCTGCCGCTGTCGCTGCGGGATCGGATCGGTGACCGGCCGATAGTGCCGGTAGTGGTGGGCCCGCCGGTAATAGCTCGACCGGGCGATCCCCACGAGCGCACATCCCCGGGTGACCGACATTCCCGCCTCGGTCAGTTCGGTGACGATGTCGGTCAGGACAACGCTTTGCGCTCGAGCCACAGCGCGTACTCGCGTGCGCTCATCAATGCCGGCGGGATCTCGGTGGTCTCGTCGGTCGAGGTCTTGTGGATCCCCTGCAAGAGCTCGAATGCTTTTCCCAGGATCTCCACGGCGGCGTCGCTCTGGGCGACTTTGTCGCGGAGGCGTTCGTTTTCGCGGCGGAGTTCGGCGAGCTCCGCGCGGTCTCGACTGTCCAATCGGTCCCTCGCTTTGTCTGCTGCTTCGACCATCGACTTCTGCAAGTGTCCCTCATCGCGGGCCTGCAGCCAGCGGCGGACGGTGCCTTGGGCGAGATTGTTCTCGCGCAGCAGTCGGGTCTTGGCGCCGCGTTCGACGCAGGTGTCCCATCGGCGCAAGAACTCGATTTTGTAGGCCATGGAGAACGCGCGGTGGCCTTGTTGGGTTCGTCCTACGGGGATGGTCATGAGGTCGGACATCTGTGTCGCTCCGATCCCCGCGTTGGTTGTCAGGATGTCTCACGACCATCCTGACAACCAACGAATTGCGGTAGCGGATGGCGAATCCCGTAGCGGATGCGTCAGGCGGGGTCGAGGACCGAGCCCATCACGCGCTCGACGGCGATCTCGATGACGACGCGGCGGGGGTTGGGGCGGGGTTCGCGGTAGCGGGCGGCGTAGCGACGCTCGCCCTCGCGGACGTCGGCCGGCTCGCGCGTCACGCGGGCCGGGCCCTCGAGGGTGAGCCAGCGACCACCGTCGACCTGGCTCACCACCGCATACCCCCCGCGCTCGACGTTGAGGGTCTTCTGGGAGCCCTCGAAGGTGATGACGCGGGCGAGGCCCGCCTCGCCGTCCCACGTGAACCCGACGGCGACGACGTGCGGCGAGCCGTCCTTGCGGAGGGTCGTGAGCGTCGCGAGGTGGTACTCGGACAGGAACTCGAGTGCCTTCGCGCCTATCGAGTCGGGGGTGCGTGCCATGCGACGAGCCTACCGACGCTCAGCGCACCAGATACGGCGAGACCGACGAACGGTGCTCGTTGATGTCGATCTCCTTGCCCAGGGGAGGGAAGGCTCGCTGCGGGCAGTTCATCCGCTCGCACACGCGGCAACCCGAGCCGATCGGTGTGCCGGGATTGGACTCGTCGAGGTCGAGACCGTCGGCGTAGACCAGGCGATGCGCGTGCCGCAGTTCGCAGCCGAGGCCGATCGCGAACGTCTTCGACGGCTGGCCGTAACGCGCGGCGCGACGCTCGACCGTGCGCGCGACCCACAGATAGCGACGACCGTCGGGCATCTGCGCGATCTGCGTCATGATCTTGCCGGGATAGGCGAAGGTCTCGTAGACGTTCCACAACGGGCACGTGCCACCGCTGGTGGAAAAGTGGAAACCGGTGGCGGACTGGCGCTTCGACATGTTGCCCGCGCGGTCGACGCGCACGAACGAGAACGGGACGCCCCGCAGCTTCGGACGTTGGAGTGTCGACAGTCGGTGCGCGATCGTCTCGTAGCTGACGCCGTAGAAGGCCGACAGGCGTTCGACGTCGTAGCGGAAGTCCTCGGCGATCTCGTGGAACTGCGTGTACGGCAGGATCAGCGCGGCCGCCCAGTAGTTGGCGAGCCCGAGCCGGGCCAGCGCGCGTGAGGCATCGCTCGTGAACGAACCCTCCGCGACGAGGCGGTCGATGAGCTCTCCGCACTCCAGGTACGCGAGTTCGATGGCCAGCTTGAAGACCTGCTGCCCGCCGGACAGCTGCGGCGCGACCTCCAGGACACGGGTCTCGGGGTCGTAACGGTGCAGGATGTTCTCGCCGAGGTCGATGCGCTTGACGATCTGCACATCGTGGACCGTGGTCATGCGGCGGGCGATCTCGCCCCCGACGTCGCCGCGGTGGAACCGGATGCGGTTGGCGAGTTCCTCGGCCGCGGTGTCGAGATCGTGCAGGTAGTTCTGCCGCTGGTAGAAGTAGTCGCGGACCTCTTCGTGGGGCATGGTGATCGCACCGCTGCCGCTGCCGTCGCTGTATCTCTCCTCGGTCGCGACGGCGAGCTGCGCGGTGGTGTTGCGGAAGCGCCGGTGGAGATTGACCATCGCGCGCGCCAGAGTGGGGTGGGCTGCGACCATCTCGGCGATCTCCTGGGCGTCGGCCTCGATGCCCATCTCCCGGTCGAGCGCGACCTCCCGCATCTCCGCGATCAGACGGGTGTCGTCCTGCGAGGAGAAGAAGGTGGCGTCGACCCCGAAGACCTCGCTGATCCGGAGCAGGACGGGCACGGTCAGGGGCCTGACGTCGTGCTCGATCTGGTTGAGATAGCTCGCCGAGATCTCGAGGGTCTTGGCGAGCGCAGCCTGGCTGAGTCCTCGCTCGGTGCGTAGCTGCCGCAGCCGGGCGCCTACATAGGTCTTGGCCATTCGCCCAGGGTAGAACTGCCTCGCAGCCTTCGCAAGGCAGCGTTCGCAGCGTGTTAATCGACGGAGATCGGTGGGGCCTCGAGACCGAACCACGAGCCCGGCGCGAACGCCTCGAAGTGGATCGACCCGGGGGGCACGCCCGACGCGACGAGATCGGAGCGGATGGCACGCATGAACGGGATCGGACCGCACACGTAGGTGCGGGCATCGCCCGGAATCGTCAGACCGGACAGGGGAGTTCGTCCGTCGCCGCGGATCTCGTCGTACTCGGTGTAGCGCACGTGCAGCCGGGCGTCCGGCAACGAGTCGACCAGGATGGCGAGCTCGGTCCGGTGCGGTTGTTCGTAGGGGGTGCGGTCGACGTGGACGACGTCGACGCTCCGACCGTCGCCCCGGGACTGTATGTCGCGCAGCGCCGCGATCGTCATCGTCACGCCCACGCCCGCCGAGACGAGCAGCAACGGTTCGCTGCCCCGATCGACGACGACGCTGCCGAACGGCGGTGACACGAGGAGGTGATCGCCGACGCGCAGGCCGTCACACAGCACGGGGGAGACGAGTCCGCCCGGCACGCGCTTGACGGTGACGGCCCACTCGCCGCTCGTCCTGCCCGGGAAGACGGTGTACTGGCGGATCTGCTCGGAGCCGTCGGGCAGCGCGACCCGCACCGAGATGTACTGGCCGGGAAGGAAGGCCGGCAGCGGCCGACCGTCGACGGAGCGGAGGTGGAAGGTGGCCGCGTGCGCGCCGTCGTACTCGTGTTCGGTGACGACCACCCGACGCCAGATGTCACCGGGGGCCACACCGGCCCGCCGGTACAACTCCGTCTCCTGCTCGACGAGCGAGTTCGCCATCAGCGTGTACACCTCGTGCCAGGCCACGGCGACCTGCGGTGTGACGGCGTCGCCGAGCACCTCGGCGATCGCGGCGAACAGGTGGGTCCGCACGATCCCGTAGTGCGCGGCCTGTACACCGAGGGACGCATGTTTGGCGGCGATCCGCTCCATGATCGGGTCGATGTCGGTCGGTGCGTGGGTGACCAGCAGTGATGCGAAAGCGGCGACCGAGTCGGCGAGCGCACGTTGCTGGGCCCCGTTGGCCTGGTTGGTGCGGTTGAAGGTGTCCCGCAGGGACGGGACGGCCCGGAAGAGCCGGTTGTAGAAGACACGTGAGATCGTGCCGATCTCGGCGCCGACCACCGGCAGGGTCGCTTCGACGATCGACCGCGACGTACTCGAGAGAATGTCGACTCCTCGTGTTCGGGGGGCTGTTCGGCCGGGGCCCTGAGACACGAAGGCACTGCGACGCACCGGCCCCGATCCGGCCCGAGACATGTTACGGATGGGATTCCAGGGGTCAATGGGGATCACAAACCGCGATCACCGCTTGTGAAGGCAGTCACAGACAGGTGTCCGATCCGTCCCGAGGTGGGGGAGTCGGCGGGACGAGGCGTCCCGGCGGTGTGGGCCGGACGGCAGCGGCAAAAGCCGAGGTAGTTACTACTCGCGGGTAATAAACCCGTGCCCGATTCGGGTAGTTGGACCGACCATCGATTAGCAATCTTCGCAATGGCTGCGACGAAAATAGCCGAGATTGGCATTAGCAACAGGTAGACGGGTTTTTTGGACTGTGTCATTGTCGTTCTTGTACATCCGAACGGCACGCAAAGGATGTGAAGTCGTACACGCGTACTGCTTCATCCCGAGCGGGGCAGATCTAGAGAGTGGAGATTTGATGTCGACCACCGGCACCCCGAGGACTGCAGAAGAGATCCAGAAGGATTGGGACACCAATCCGCGCTGGAAGGGGATCACCCGCAACTACACCGCCGAGCAGGTCGCCAAGCTGCAGGGCAACGTCGTCGAGGAAGCCACCCTCGCTCGCCGCGGTTCCGAGATCCTGTGGGACCTCGTCAACAACGAGGACTACATCAACTCGCTCGGCGCCCTCACCGGTAACCAGGCGGTCCAGCAGGTCCGCGCCGGCCTGAAGGCCATCTACCTCTCCGGTTGGCAGGTCGCCGGCGACGCCAACCTGTCCGGCCACACCTACCCGGACCAGTCGCTGTACCCGGCGAACTCGGTTCCGCAGGTCGTCCGCCGTATCAACAACGCGCTGCTGCGCGCCGACGAGATCGCCAAGGTCGAGGGCGACACCTCCGTCGACAACTGGCTCGCTCCGATCGTCGCCGACGGTGAGGCCGGCTTCGGTGGCGCCCTCAACGTCTACGAGCTGCAGAAGGCCATGATCGCGGCCGGCGTCGCCGGTTCGCACTGGGAGGACCAGCTCGCGTCGGAGAAGAAGTGCGGTCACCTCGGTGGCAAGGTGCTCATCCCCACGCAGCAGCACATCCGCACCCTGACCTCGGCTCGCCTCGCGGCCGACGTCGCGGACGTCCCGACCGTGGTCATCGCCCGCACCGACGCCGAGGCCGCGACCCTCATCACCTCCGATGTCGACGAGCGCGACCGCCCGTTCATCACCGGTGAGCGCACCGCCGAGGGCTTCTACCACGTCAAGAACGGCATCGAGCCCTGCATCGCCCGTGCGAAGGCCTACGCTCCGTACTCCGACCTCATCTGGATGGAGACCGGTGTTCCGGACCTCGAGGTCGCCAAGAAGTTCGCCGAGGGCGTCCGCAGCGAGTTCCCGGACCAGCTGCTGGCCTACAACTGCTCGCCGTCCTTCAACTGGAAGGCTCACCTGGACGACGCGACCATCGCGAAGTTCCAGAAGGAGCTCGGCGCGATGGGCTTCAAGTTCCAGTTCATCACCCTCGCCGGCTTCCACTCGCTCAACTACGGCATGTTCGACCTGGCGCACGGCTACGCCCGCGAGGGCATGACGGCCTTCGTCGACCTGCAGGAGCGCGAGTTCAAGGCGGCCAAGGAGCGCGGCTTCACCGCCATCAAGCACCAGCGTGAGGTCGGTGCCGGCTACTTCGACACCATCGCCACCACCGTCGATCCCAACACCTCCACGGCTGCCCTGAAGGGCTCCACCGAGGAAGGCCAGTTCCACTAGGAACCAGCGCCACCCCGAGGTCCACCACCCCGCGGCGGGATCCACAGGTCCCCATGTCCTGCCGCGGGGTGCGTGCGTATCCGGAGCAGTTCGAAACGCGCGCACCCGACGGGTCCTCGCTTGTACTTCCGGCCTCGGCCACGACCCCCACAACGAGAAGGAGCTGACGTGACCAGCGAAAAGATTCAGCGCGTCGGCGTGATCGGCGCCGGCATCATGGGCGCAGGTATCGCCGAGGTGTGCGCACGCGCTCATGTCGACGTACTGGTGTTCGAGCAGACCCGTGAACTCGCGGCTGCCGGACGTGCCCGCATCCTCCGGTCGCTGGACCGGGGCGTGAGCAGCGGAAAGATCACCGAACGGGAGCGTGAGCAGGCCGCATGGCGTCTGCGCTTCACCTCCGATCTCGGTGACTTCGCCGATCGGCAGCTCGTGGTGGAGGCCGTCGTCGAGGACGAGAAGGTCAAGAGCGAGATCTTCGCGGAGCTCGACAAGATCGTCACCGATCCCAACGCGGTGCTCGCTTCGAACACCTCGTCGATCCCGATCATGAAGCTCGGTATCGCGACCGGTGCGCCCGAGCGTGTCATCGGCATGCACTTCTTCAACCCTGTGCCGGTGCTCCCGCTCGTCGAGCTCGTCACCACCCTGAAGACCAGCCCCACCGTCACCAAGCGCGCCGAGGCGTTCGCCGCCGACGTACTGGGCAAGCAGGTCGTGCGGTCCTCCGACCGTGCAGGTTTCATCGCCAACGCACTGCTGGTGCCGTACCTGCTCTCGGCGATCCGGATGGTCGAGTCCGGCTTCGCCACCAAGGAGGACATCGACAAGACGATGGTCCTGGGTTGCGCCCACCCGATGGGTCCGCTCGCCCTGACCGACCTCGTCGGTCTGGACACCGTCAAGTCGATCGCCGACTCCATGTACGAGGAGTTCAAGGAGCCCCTGTACTCGGCCCCGCCGCTGCTGCAGCGCATGGTCGAGGCGGGACTCGTCGGCAAGAAGTCGGGCGCCGGCTTCTACGAGTACGCCGACAACGGTCGCACGGTCAAGAAGGCCGGCTAGCCAGGTAGCACCACCGCACACGGCGCCCGTGCCCGGCGACAGTGTTCCGAACACTGGTCACCGGTGCACGGGCGCGACGTGCATGAGGGAAAGGTCGACGCCGACATGGCAACTCTCGCCGACGGATACGGATCGAGCATCCTCGGGTACCCGCGCATCGGGCCCCGCCGCGAGCTCAAGTTCGCCCTCGAGGCCTACTGGCACGGTGAGGGCACGCGCGACGAACTCGTCGCGGTCGCTCGCGAGCTCCAGGAGAACACCTGGCGCGAGCTCGCAGCCACGGGTCTGACCCAGGTACCCGGCAACACGTTCTCCTACTACGACCACGTCCTGGACAACGCGCTGTTGTTCGGCGCGCTGCCCGAGCGGTTCCGTCCGCTGGCCGACGAGCTCGACCCGCTCGATCTGTACTTCACGCTGTGTCGTGGCCGCGAGGACTTCCCGCCGCTCGAGCTGGTGCGCTGGTTCGGCAGCAACTATCACTACCGCCAGCCCGAACTCGACGAGAACACCGTCTTCGAGCTGAATTCGGCGGCCGTACTCGACGAGTTCGAGCGTGCGAAGGCCGAGGGTATCGAGCTGCGGCCGGTGGTGCTCGGCCCGGTCTCGCTGCTGCTGCTGTCGAAGGTCGCACCGACGTCGACGAAGGAGGGTTTCCGCACCCTCGACCTGCTCGACGCACTGCTCCCCGAATACGAGAAGCTCTTCGAGCAGCTCGCCCGCGCCGGCGCGACCTGCGTGCAGCTCGACGAGCCGTCGTTCACCGAGGACCGCAGCGAGGAGGAGCTCGCAGCCCTCGCGCGTGCCTACGACGTGCTCTCGCACGCTCCGCTGCGTCCGCGTCTGCTCGTGACCGGCCCGTACGGGCATCTCGGTGAGGCACTGCCGATCCTGGCCGCGTCGAAGATCGAGGCGATCGGCCTGGACCTGGTCAACGGCCGCATCAGCGCGGACGAACTGGCCGCCGTGCCCGGACTCAAGCGCAAGCGCATCTACGCCGGTGTCGTCGACGGCCGCAACGTGTGGAAGGTCGACCGCCACCGCACCCTCGAGTACCTGAAGTCGATCGTCGCGGTCGCACCGGATCTCGTCGTGTCGACCTCGTCCTCGTTGCTGCACGTGCCCTACGACCTGCTCGTCGAGTACGACATCCCCGGCGACGTCGCCGATCGTCTCGCGTTCGCGAAGCAGAAGGTGGGGGAGGTGGTCTCCCTCGCCAAGGCGCTCACGACCGGTGCCGAGGAGCGGTGGCGCAAGCCGCCCGTGTCGGTGCACTTCAAGCAGAAGCACACCGTCCGTGCACGTCTGAACGCGGTCACGCCCGCCCATCGGGTGCGTGCGCCGTACGAGGAGCGCCGCGTCGCGCAGCAGAAGCGCCTGGATCTGCCGCCGGTGCCGGTGACGACCCTGGGGTCGTTCCCGCAGACCGCGGAGATCCGCAGGGCACGAGCGGAACTCGGTCGTGGCCGGATGTCGTACGACGAGTACGTCAAGCGGATCCAGGAGGAGATCGAGTCCACCATCCGTCTGCAGGAGGACATCGGTCTCGACGTCCTCGTCCACGGCGAGCACGAACGCAACGACATGGTGCAGTACTTCGCCGAGCTGATGGAGGGCTTCGCCACCACGCACTTCGGCTGGGTGCAGGCCTACGGTTCGCGCTGCACGCGTCCGCCGATCCTCTACGGCGACATCGTGCGGCCGAAGCCGATGACGGTCGAGTGGATCTCGTTCGCGCAGTCGCTGACCGACAAGCCGGTCAAGGGCATGCTCACCGGTCCGGTGACGATGCTGGCGCGTTCCTACGTGCGTCAGGATCAGCCGCTCCACGAGACGGCCGACCAGCTCGCGCTGGCCATCCGCGACGAGATCGCCGATCTCGAGCGGGCGGGCATCGCGATCATCCAGGTCGACGAACCGGCCATCCGGGAACTGTTGCCGCTGCGGCAGGACGGGCGCTCCGAGTACCTCGACTGGGCCGTCGACGCCTTCCGTCTCGCCACCGGTGGCGCGAAGCCGGAGACGCAGATCCACACGCACCTGACCTATTCGGGTCAGGCGTCGGTGGTCGACGCGATCGAGCGGCTCGACGCCGACGTCACGGCGATCGTGGCGACGCGCTCGATCCGCTGGGTGCTCGAGGCGATCAAGGACCGCGCGCTGTCCCACGGTGTCGGTCCCGGTGTCTACGAGTCCCGCTCGGCCCGGATCCCGGACATCGACGAGCTCGACGAGTTGCTCACCGAGGCGGCGGAATCGGTGGAACTCGACCGGTTGTGGGCCAATCCGGACGGTGGTCTCAAGACCCGTCACCACTGGCAGCTCGAGCCGTCGCTGCGCAACCTCGTCGCTGCGGCACGACGACTGCGCCGCCGGGCGGCACATCGGTCCGACCAGGCCGGATAACCGAACCGTCTCGACGACGTGCACCTGCGGTAGTCCCCCGCGGGTGCACGTCGTCGCGAGGCGGAGTAGTTGTGGAGGAATGACGTCCACAACCGGTACGACCACCGTCGCCGCATACGCCGCCACCGCGCCCGACGCGCCCCTGTCGAAGACCACCGTCGAACGACGTGCCCTCGGCCCGCTCGACGTGCTCATCGCCATCGAGTTCGCCGGCATCTGCCATTCCGACATCCACACCGCCCGGAACGAGTGGGGCGGAACCAAGTACCCGATCGTGCCGGGCCACGAGATCGTCGGCACTGTCGCCGCCGTCGGTTCCGGGGTCACGAAGCATGCCGTCGGAGACCGCGTCGGCGTGGGTTGCTTCGTGAGCTCCTGTGGTGGATGTGAGCCCTGCCGAACAGGATTCGAACAGCACTGCACCAATCGGGTGACGGGAACCTACAACTCCGTCGACCGCGACGGCTCCGTCACCCAGGGCGGCTACTCGACACACATCGTCGTCACCGAACACTTCGTCCTGAGGATTCCCGACGGACTCGACCCGGCCGCCGCGGCGCCTCTGCTGTGCGCGGGAATCACCCTGTACTCGCCGCTGAAGCGGTGGAATGCCGGGCCGGGGAGCAAGGTCGCGATCATCGGCATGGGCGGTCTCGGGCATGTCGGAGTGAAGATCGCGGCAGCGATGGGTGCGGAGGTGACCGTGCTCGGTCACTCGCTGTCGAAGCGGGACGACGGCCTGCGTTTCGGTGCGGTCGACTACCGGTCCACCGAGGACGAGTCGACCTTCAAGGAGTTGCGCGGGAAGTTCGATCTGATCCTCAACACCGTCTCGGTCAACCTCGACCTCGACCGCTACATGTCGTTGCTGCGGCTGCACGGCACCCTCGTCGGCCTCGGCCTGCCCGAGAAGCCGCTGTCGGTGCGGGCGTTCTCGCTCGCGATGAACGATCGTGCGATGGCGGGATCGAATGTCGGCGGAATCCCCGACACGCAGGCGATGCTGGACTTCTGCGCAGAGCACGGCATCGGTGCGGAGATCGAGCTGATCTCCGCGGACCGTATCAACGAGGCATACGACCGTGTGGTCGCCAGTGATGTGCGCTATCGCTTCGTGATCGACGCCTCGACGTTCTGACCGCGTCGACGTCCCGGGCACGGGAGCCCGGGACGTCGACCCGTCAGAAGTTGTCGCCGAGCTGCTCGCGGAGCTGCGCGAGGGTCTTCGTGAGCAGACGCGACACGTGCATCTGCGAGACACCCACGCGCTCGGCGATCTGCGTCTGCGTCATGTTGCCGAAGAAGCGCAGCAGCACGACCGTGCGTTCGCGGGCCGGAAGGGCCTCGAGCAACGGACGCAGCGCCTCGTGGTTCTCGACCTCGTCGAGCGCGGCGTCGTAGTCGCCGAGCGTGTCGGCGAGAGTGAGCCGGTCGTCGCCGGACGGGGACGACCGGTCGACCGACACCGTCTGGTAGGCGTTGCCGGCCACGAGACCCTGCAGCACCTCCTCCTGATCGATGCCGAGTACCTCGGCGAGCTCGGAGGCGGTGGGTGCACGTCCGAGCTGCTGGGAGAGCTCGGAGGTGGCCTTGCTCAGGGACAGGTGCAGTTCCTTCATGCGCCTCGGCACACGAACGGCCCAGCCGGCGTCACGGAAGTGCCTGCGCACCTCGCCCATGATCGTGGGGACCGCGAAGGAGACGAAATCCGAACCGCGTTCGGGGTCGAAACGGTCGACCGCGTTGACCAGGCCCAGGCGCGCGACCTGCAGCAGATCCTCGAAGGCCTCACCACGGCCGTCGAAGCGCCGGGCGATGTGCTCGGCGAGCGGCAGGCACCGCTCGACCACTGCGTCGCGGATGCGGATGCGACCGGGGTCGCCCTCCTCGAGTGCGAGGAGTGTTCTCAACGTTTCGGTGACGTCGGCGTACTCGTCGCTCGACCTACCCGTGTTGCGCGTCACCGATCGGCGCTGCCTTCGGCGATGGACATGTCGATCGTGGCGCGCGAGTCGTCGCTCGTCACCGAGATGGACTCGGTCAGCGAGTTGAGCACGTGCCAACCGAAGGAGCGCGGCTGCCCGATCGCGGAGGCGTCGTTCGTGGGCGCCGACAGACTGATGTGCAGCAGCGGGAGAGCCGCCCGGAACGAGCACGCGAGGATCGCGTCCTCGGGTGCGCCCATGATCAGCCGCGTGGCCGCTTCGTCGACGGCGAGCTTCACATCCGCAACGGTATCGAGGTCGAAGTCGTGCTGCAGCGCGATCGCGGCGGCTACTGCTCGGAGCACTGCGAGCTGGTCGGGATGAGCCTCTACTCGGAGTTCGACTACCGGGGGATTGTGGTCGCGTGCCGATTCGATCGACGCGGATTTTGCCATGAGCCTGATGTCTCCAGTACGGGGAGTGGGGTACGAGCGGGTCGTGTATGTCTGGTCGTCCGAGAGATTACCCAGATACCGCGAATCCAATCCATCCGCCTTGACCTGGGCGGCTGTCCGCACCATGCCCGAAATGCACGCTCGACATGTTGAGTGCCCGGGGTTCGTGGACTACTGTTGGGGCAGAAGGTTGAGCATACAGCCGAGAACACGGAAGCACCCCCGTTTCGGGAGGGTTCCGATCGGTTACCGGTTGTGCCTGTCTCGTAGGTCGTGCTTCCTGAAATTTTCGATGTTGGGAAGTGCTATGACAGTTCCTCAGCGAATTGCCGCACAGGTAGATTCCGGCCCGTCCGCGTGGTCGGCTCAACCGATCAGGT
This sequence comes from Rhodococcus rhodochrous, assembly GCF_900187265.1. NCBI lineage: Bacteria > Bacillati > Actinomycetota > Actinomycetes > Mycobacteriales > Nocardiaceae > Rhodococcus > Rhodococcus rhodochrous. Next base: position 4,048,002 of record NZ_LT906450.1, on the reverse strand, counting down.
CCGATATTCCCGCAGAGCGGGTCGTCGGTGCGGAATTCAGTGCTCAGAGGATCGAGCCGGATCTCGTCTGGATCGACGTACGAGGCGAGATCGACATCCGCAACGCACACGCTCTCCACGCATTCACCCACCGGCAGCTCGGGGAATCGATCCGTATGGTCGTCGATCTCGGCGCAGTCGAGTTCTTCGGCGCGGCGGGTTTGTCGGTCTTCGACGATCTCGACGAGCGCGCGCGTGCCCTGAACGTCCGATGGGCTCTTCTGAGCGGCCGGCCGGTGGAACGACTGCTCCGGGTCGCCGATGCGGCCATCGCCGCCAAGGCCTGCAGGACACGTGAAGCAGCACTCGCTGCGGTCGCTCCCGTGAAGTAGCAGACCGGGAGAGCCGACCATACGGCGTGGCCCGCAATCCGCCACGCCCCTCCATACCGTTGCCGTTCGGGTCTCCCGGGCGGCAACGGTTCTGTTCGGGGGCATCTCCGATCCGCCGCTCGGCCCGAGGTGCCCGTTTCGTCACTTCGACCCGGGGGAACCCGCTGGTGAACCCGAGGAGGTCGAGATGAGCACGAACGACTGGATTCTGCTGGTGATAGCGGTGGTCGTCGCGTTGGTGGTAGTGGCGGTGCTGGTGTGGACGCTCCGCAACCGGCGTGCCGAGCGCCGGCGTGCCGAAGCCGAACGTCTGCGTCGCAGCGTCGAGGAGAACAGGCCGGGAGTCGAACAGCGAGCGGCGTCGGCCGAACGCACCGAAGCGGAGGCCCGGCGCGCCGCGGCGGAAGCCGAAGCCAAGGCGGCCGAGGCGGAGCGGCTGCGCGCCCGCTCCGAGGAGGAACGCCATACCGCCGAAGCGGCGCGGGCCGAGTTGGACGAGCGTCGTCGTCGGGCGGAAGAGCTGGATCCCCGTTCGGCGGAACGTGCCGAGCAGCGCGGTGACCGCCGCGCGGATCCGGTTCCGCGGGAGGCAGGTTCGTCGGATCGGATCCCGAACAACGTGCCGGGTGACGAGGCCGGCCGAGCGGGCGCACACCGGAACGATCAGGACTTCCGTCGCTGATCGTTCCGGCGCCTGTAAAGGTTCGACGGGCGCTACTGCACACCGGTCCGTGCGGTCCGGTGTGCAGTACGCCGGACCGGCACGCAGCGTTCGTAGGCGCGAAGGGTGTCCTCCGCCACGCGATCCCAGGTGTACCGGGCGAGCACGCGGTCGCGTCCGGCGATACCGAAGGTGGCGCGTGTCGTCGCGTCGGAGAGGAGCCGGCGCGCAGCTGCCGCGACGGCCTCGGGGGAGCGGGTGGGCACGAGAAGGCCGGTGGCGTCGTCGAGCACGGTGTCGAGCATTCCGCCGGAGGCGGTCGCGATGACCGGGCGACCACACGACATCGCTTGCAGGGCGAGCATGCCCGACGGATCGTGCCAGGGGGTGGAGACGACGGCGTCGGCGGACAGGAGCAGACCGGGCATCTCGTCCCGCCCGACGTCTCGTCGGATCCGGACGCGTCCCTGCACGCCACGTACGCGGGCGAGCTTCACGAGGCGGGACTTCTCCTGCTCGTCGGATCGACGCGACAGGTACGGGGGAGCAGGATGCGCGGCGATGACCAACTCGGTATCGGGAATGCCCGCCAGCGCTTCGATGGCGATGTCGAATCCGGAGCCCGGTTCGAGAGGACCGGCTGCGAGCAGGCGATGCTTGCGGGTCCTCGTGGTGTCGGGAGCGGCGGCGGTGCTGTAGTGCGCGGCGTCCACTCCGCTCGGCACCACCGTGGTCCGCGTGCGGGGGAGTCCCATGCGCGCCAGCTCGAACACCTCGTCGGAACTCGTCGCGATCATGCGCGTCGCGCCCCGGGCGATGAGTCGCTCCAAGCGGATTCGGTCGCGCGCGGACGCGTCCATCGCCGTCTTCTCCCGGATGCGGTGCTCGACCGTGCCGAGGGAGTGGAAGGTCTGGACCGTGGGGATGCCCAGCGAGCGGGTGGCGAGCTGGGTGGCCAGTCCGGACAGCCAGTAGTGGGCGTGGGTGATGTCCGGTGGCCGCTGACGCCACTCCCGATCCAGGAAGCTCCCGAATTCGCCCATCGCAGAGGCAGTTTCGTCGGGGCGCAGCGGGGACGGCGGACCTGCCGGCACCTGCACCACTTCGTATCCACCAGGGGCGGAGATCCGGTCGGGGCCGTCGCGATCCTCGCGACGTGTGTAGACCACCACCTCGTGGTCGGCCCCGGCGAGGGCGGAGGACAGTTCGGCCAGATGGACATGCAGTCCTTGCGGCGCCGCACCTGCGTGCGTACCGTGACCGAGCAGGGGATTCACTTGTCCGGCAACCATCGCGATCTTCACCACAGCGGTATTCCCGTGTGTGATGGGGGATAAACCGGTCACGGCGCGTCGGTACGAACCGAAATGTGCTGTTGTTCCGCCTGTTCGTTCGTGTGGGGTCGGCGACTTCGGCCGTCCCGGGCCGGGACGACCGGGCGCCCGGTCAGATGATGGCGCGTGCGGAGATGGTGGCGTAGGCGACCATCAGCACCAGCAGTGCCCATCCCGCGCCCTGCCAGATCGGCCAGCGACCGCCGCGCTTCCATGTGCGGTACGCTGTCCACAGTGCACCGAGACCGCCGAGCAGGAGCACGAGTGTGGGGCCGAAGACGAGGATCTGGCGGGCGGGATCGGTGCACACCGCGAATGCGGCGTCGCTGCAATCCTGTCCGGAGTTCGTGCCCCAGAGGATGGCGACGCCCATCACCACGAGTGCAGCAACGATCACGCCCCCGGCGTACATCGTGGCCTTACGGGCCGTGCGGGGGTCGTTCCAACGTTTCTCCACATCCTGGGTCATGGCTCTCCTCACTTCGAAGGGCGCGCGGGCGCAGCGACCGGTGCGGCGCCGGACGCGACTCCACCTTCGGGTACCCCCGAGCGGGTCGCTCAATCGGGGAGGGGAGCGGGTCGCTCAATCGGAAGGGAGCGGGTCGCCCGAGCGGACTCGCTCGTGCACGGTGAGGAACAGGTGATCGAAACGGCCGCGGAACTCTTCGAGGAGCCCGGGGGTGGTCGAGATCTCGTGTACGAGCCGTTCGGCGAGTGACCGCAGCTTGACGTTCGTCTCCTGGGAACGCCACACCAGGATCTCGAACGCGCGCTCGGCCGGGATCGTGTACGCCAGCATGAGAGCGCCCTTGGCCTGTTCGATGACGGCACGGGCGTCCGCCAGGGACGACATCGCCGCGTCGACCGCTGCCCGCAGGTCCTCTTCGAGAGCGTCGGTCAGGTCGAGATAGAACCCCGACGTGCCGAGAACCGAGCCGTCCTCGTCCACGATGCGATCGCCGATCACGACGACATGTCTGATCGTGCCTCGGGTGTCGACGATCCGGTGCCGGCTGCTGAACGGTTCACCCGTGGTACGGACGGAGGTGAGGAGCGTCGTGATGTCCTCCCTGTCGTCGGGGTGTTTGTGCCGGAGGACGAGTTCGGTCGTGGGTACGACGGTGCCGGGTTCGTAGCCGTGTATCCGGGCGACGGAAGCCGACCATTCCCACGAGTCGTCGGTCGACAGGTACCGGAAACTTCCGACGTGCCGGGAGACGTCGTCGGCGAGGATCCGGCTCAACGCTTCATCGGTGGGCGAGTCGGTCACAAGAGAAATTATGCCGGTACTCCCACGCGATGGTTCGCACCCGGATGTACGGACAGGGGTGTTGCGTCCGGTATGGCCGGATCATGTTCCTCGGTGCGTTTGTTCGATTTCCGCGTCGGGTATTGCTACCCGGCCGGACGGTCCGGCGTATGAGGCGGATCGAGGTGAGGTCGTGCGATTGTTGAGTCTCGTGGTCCTGATCTGGTTGATCATCGGTGCGGTGGCAGCAGGTCAGCGCGGCTACTTCAGCGACTCGGACCAGAACTGCAGCAGTCTCGCGACGGTGGCGGTCACGGTGGTGGCCGGGCCGCTCAACTACGCGGGCGTCAATCCCCAGGTCGAGTGCGAGGTACCGCAGCCGAGCCAGTAGGTCTGCACTTCTTCGGGTCTGCGGTTCTTCGAGGTTCGGGGCCGCGGGTCCCTCTCCGGTACGAGCCGGAGAGGGACCTGTGCCCTAGTTTTCGGCGGCAGCGACGTGCGCACCCGAGGTGTCCCGTAGATCCTCGAGGAAGGTGCGCGACCAACGGGCGACGTCGTGCTCCATGACGTGCGCGTGCATGGTCTTCATACGCCTCTTCCGTTCGGCCGGATCCTCCTCGATCGCCTCCACTATCGCGCGCTTGACGCCTTCGAGATCGTGCGGATTGACGAGGAGCGCGCGACGGAGTTCCGCTGCCGCCCCAGCGAATTCGCTGAGCACCAACGAACCGCTGCCGTCGGGGTGGCAGGCGATGTACTCCTTGGCGACGAGATTCATGCCGTCGCGCAAGGGAGTGACCAGCATGACATCGGCACCGGTGTACATCGCGAGCAGCTCGTCGCGGTCGACCGAGGCATGGAGGTAGTGGACGACGGGGGAACCGAGCCGGGCGAACTCACCGTTGATCCGCCCCACTTCGCGCTCCACCTGGTCGCGGAGTTGTGCGTACGCCGTCAAACGCTCGCGGCTCGGCGTGGCCAACTGCACCATCACGACCTTCTCGGGATCGAGGGTGCCTTCGGCGAACAGCTCGTGCAGAGCCTCCAGGCGTACGTCGATCCCCTTGGTGTAGTCGAGACGGTCGACGCCGAGCAGCATGACCTCCGGATCGCCCAGGTCCCTGCGGATCTCGGCGGCGCGCTCCCGAACGGCCTTGTCGCGGGAACGTTCCCGGAGCTGCGCGGAGTCGATGGAGATAGGGTAGGCGCCGACGCGAACCTGCCGGTCGCCGAGATCGATGGTGCCGCCCGACGAGGTCCCGCGCGGTGCCGGCAGTCCGAAGAGCCGGTTGGCGAGATAGAGGAAGTTCTGTGCCCCGCCGGGGAGATGGAAACCGACGAGATCGGCGCCGAGCAGACCGTCGACGATCGCCTTCCGCCACGGCAACTGCAGGAACAGTTCGGTGGGCGGGAAGGGGATGTGGAGGAAGAAGCCGATCGTGACGTCGGGCCGGAGTTCGCGCAGCATCCGGGGAACGAGCTGGAGCTGGTAGTCGTGCACCCACACCGTCGCCCCGGGGGCGGCGGCACGGGCCGCGGCCTCGGCGAATCGCTGATTGACCGCGCGATAGGTCCGCCACCACCGGCGATCGAAAGTGGGTGGGATGAGCGCGTCGTGGTAGAGCGGCCACAGGGTGTCGTTCGAGAAACCCTCGTAGTACTCCTCGACCTCCTGGGAGGACAGCTCCACCGGATACAGCGAGAGCCCGTCCTCCTCGAAGGGATCGACCGTCACGTCGGGAGTGCCGGGCCAGCCGACCCAGGCGCCACTGTTGGACCGGAGCACGGTTTCCATTGCGGTCACCAGGCCACCGGGGCTGCGTCGCCAGACCGGCGGGCCACCGTCGGTCGGCGTCTCGAGATCCACCGGCAAACGGTTGGCGACCACGACGAAATCGTCGGAGTTCGGTTCGTTCATAATCCCGCCTTCGTGCAACTGCCTTACGGCGAACCAATCCCAAATGTTCGAAATCGACTACTTCTTGTTATCAAGGCGGGTAGGGGGCCGCAAACCGCGTGCACCGCTGCGGGCCTTCGACCAGCAGTTCTCCGGAAGATCAGCTTTCGCTCGGCAGGGGAGCGGCCGGGTTGTCGAACATTTCGTCGATACGCTTCTTGATCTCCGCGGTACTGAATCGCACGCCCTGGTGGAGGGCTGCGGACGGGAAGACGGTGGCGCCGGAAACGGGGCTCTGGTCGAGCATCGTCGAGGTCCTTTCGGAAAACAGGTGGAGATGGACCGGGACCTCTGTGGTCGCGGTCGGTGAAGTAACGAGGATGGGCCTGCGTCGTGCGCGGCCCGCACGATTCAGCTCGCGGGGTTCGCGGCGAAGAGATCTATGAGCGCCTTGCAGAAGGCCGGCAGGTCGCCGGGGTTGCGGCTCGAGACGAGGTTGCGATCGACGACCACCTCCTGATCGACGACGTTTCCGCCGGCGTTTCGGATGTCGGTGCGGACGCTCGGATACGACGTCAGGGTGCGGTCGCGCACCACGTCGGCCTCGACGAGCGTCCACGGCCCGTGACAGATCACACCGACGGGACGCCCGGAGGTGACGAACTCCCGCACGAACGACACGGCCTTGTCGTCCTGGCGCAGCTGGTCGGGATTCGTGGTTCCACCGGGAAGTACCAGGCCGTCGAAGTCGCCGGCGGAGACCTCCGAGACGAGGTGATCGACGGTGTACTTCCCTGCGGCGTTGACGTCCTTCTCCATGGCCTGGATCTCGCCCTGCTCGATCGAGACGAGTCGGACGGTGGCACCCTCGTCCTCGAGAGCCTTACGCGGCTCGACGAGCTCGACCTCCTCGACTCCGTTCGTCGCGAGAATTGCGACGGTCAGTCCGGACAGTCGTGCCCCATCGGCGGAATTCATGTTCGTGTGGTCCTTTCTCGGCTGCTGTCAGAACTACCCGGCTGCGGTGGATGTGAAACGCGGGCTCTCACCCTTCCTTTCACCCTCGGCATCACCTGGGGGAGAGGTTGCGGGTCGCGGGTCCCTCCAGCAGAGCGCCGTCGGCGGCGAATCGGGAGCCGTGCAGCGGGCAGTCCCACGACGATTCCGCGTCGTTCCACCGCAGAATTCCACCGAGGTGCGGGCAGACCGCGCTCACGCGCTGCGTCCGACCGTCGACCGTGGACACCCCGACGGGACGCCCGCAACTGCGCACCACCCGTCCCTGTCCTTCGTCCGGCTCCGGCCCGGAGGACGTCGCGGCCTGCAACCAGCCCTTGGCCATGTGCAACGCGACGGTGGCGTTGAGCTTGGCTGCGGTGGGAGTGCCGGTCACCAGTTCGGTGCGCCAGGCCGCCATGGCGGGCGCCCAGGCCTCGACCTCGGGGTCCGGCGATTCCGAGAACCGGGACGCGATGATGTGGGCCGCCGCGACCCCGCCGGTCATACCCCACTTACCGAAGCCGGTCGCCACCCAGATCCGGTCGGCACCAGGCAGAACGGGCCCGACCTCGGGGAGGCTGTCCATGTTCGTGTAGTCCTGGGCCGACCACCGGTACAGCTCATGGGCGCCGGGGAAGGTCCGTTGGCTCCATCGCAGCAGGTCGTCGTATGCGGAGCGGGTCGAATCGTGCCGGCCGACGACGTGCCCGTTGCCGCCGACGAGCAGCAGTCGATCCGCCGACGAGGACGTTCCCGCCGCGGAGGCAGTGCGGAGCGACCGGGTGGGACTGTCCGCGGACAGGAACATCCCTTCCGGCGGGCCACCGGGCACTTCGACCGCGATGGAGTACGAGCGGTCGGGTTCCATCCTGGCGAAGAATGCGCCGCGGTCCAGGATGGGGATGCCGGTCGCAAGTACCACGCGATCTGCACGGATGTCGCCGTCGTCGGTGCGGACGATGCATCCTGCGTCCTCGGTGTCCACGGTCTTCACGCGACGCCCGACGAACACTTCGGCGCCGCACGTACGCGCACGGTCGACCGCTGTGAACAGGATGGGCATGGGATCGACCTGCACCTGGTCGGGGATCGTGACCGCCGCGGCCACACCGAAGGGAAGCGGGATCTCACCGACCCGCTCGGCCGGCAGACCGGCGGCGCGGCAGTGGTGGTATTCCGCGTCGATCATGCTCGCATTCGACGGGTCCTGCGCGTAGGTATAGGCGTCCGCACGGTCGAAGTCGAGTCCGTGCCGCGTGCAGAAGTCCACCACCCATCGTTGCGCCGCGAGGGTGCCGTCGACATATCCCTGACGGATCGCACCGGAATGTCTGCGGCCGATCTGCGACAGGCGTGTGCCCTGCAGGACGCTGACCTTGCCGGTGGTGTTCCCGGTGGTCACGGCCCCGATGTCCCGGGCTTCGAGCACCGCGACGCGCAGTCCCCGCTCGGCGAGGAGCAGCGCCGTCACGGTGCCCGTGATCCCGGCACCGACGACCACGACGTCGTAGCGCTCCCGGCGGGCCGTCCAGTCGTCGTACGTCGCGGTTTGCGGGGCGCGATCCCGCCAGAGGGACACCGTGGTCTCGGTAGGCATATGCGCTGGTTACCTCCCCGGTCGGGCCGGTAAACGGGGCGCTGCGGGAGCCTCTCGCACCGTTGTTTCCGGTTCGTGATCCGAACCGGGTGTTTCGATGCCGGACAGGTGTGGGTAAACCGCAGTACCACGTCGCGTAAGGCGAAATAAATCAACCGGTTTCGTGGGTGTCCCACGGGAGGTTCCATGCTGTCTTCTGAGATGGACGATTTCGGTGGAGGTGAGGGCGTCAGCCGCACCCACCGAGGTGGAAGCGTGCGCTCCCGAGTCGTTCGGGGCGCGGTACGCGCACTCGCGAAGCCGGTCGTCGGGGCATGGATGGCCCGGCCCGACCTCGCGTGGCCACTGTCGGTCGTCGACGGCGCTGCGTCCCTCCTCCCCAAGCCTTCCGGAGCCCAGTACGTGGACGTCGACCTGGGCGCGTGCAGTGCGGAGTGGATCCGCGCGGAAGGACGATCGACCAAGCGCGCGGTGCTGTACCTGCACGGGGGCGCTTTCCTGATGTGCGGATTGAACACTCATCGTTCGCTCGCCGTGAGCCTGTCGGATCGCGCCGACGGCGCGGTGCTCAGCGTCGACTACCGCATGCTGCCGAACGCTCCCATCGCACACGCGGTGGACGACGCGGTACGCGGTTACGAGTGGTTGTGCGAGAAAGGTTATCGGGGGGAGGACATCGTCATCGCAGGCGACTCCGCCGGTGGATACCTGTCGTTCATGACGGCCTTGGCCATCGCGGAATCCGATCTGCCCCGCCCGGCCGGAATCGTCGCGCTGTCGCCCCTCGTCGACCTCGATTCCGATCGTCGCGCCGAACACGACATGCAGGCGGCCTGCCCCATGTTCCCCGGATCGGCCGTGCAGTCGCTCGTACGCTACATCGAGGGCACCCATACCCGTCTCACCGTCGACGGGGAGCCCGGACCGCTGATGTGCCCGCTCGACAACGACCTCAGTGTGTTGCCCCCGGTGATGATCCACGCCGGTCACGACGAATTGCTGCGCAGCGACGCAGAATCCATGGCGCGGGCCGTGCGGGAGGCAGGGGTCAGCTGCGACCTGCACCTGTGGCGACACCAGGTGCACGCCTTCCCGATCTTCGCCGACAGCGTTCCCGAGAGCCGGCGTGCGCTCGCCGAGGCCGGCCGGTTCGTGCAGTCCGTGACGGACACGACCGGTCGTGCGCAACGGTCCGTCGTCACGCCGATCTCCCGCTACGTCTCCGATTCCGCAGTCGCCTGATAACTGCCGTGCCCTGAGAACTGCAGCGGCCCGAAGCAATTGGGTTCGGACCGCTCGGTCACGGTGCTCGTGACCGAGCGGTCCCGAACCTTCTACTGCACCTACTTCCGCGAACTACCCGAGTGGGCGAATTCCAAGGTTCCGAGATCGGCCTCCGCCACCTGGAAAGGCATCGTCAGCACGGTCGCGGTCGCCCACCCCCGGCACACGAGAACGGCGTCGCTGTCGTGGGATTCATCGAGTTCGACGGCCCGGAAGGTGACCGGTAGGGCACGGGAGATGTCGCCATCGTCCTCGACTTCCCCGATCTCCGCCTGGACAGCGCCGAATTCTGCAAGCGGAGCACTGCGCAGTCCGCGTAACTTGTGGACGGGTATGTCGGGGATGTTGACGTTGAGAACCGCACCCGGACGGCTGTGTTCGACGGCCCACTCGAGAGCGCGACGGGCCACCAGCTCGGCGGTCTCCCACTGTGACGGAGCTGTCCCGTTGAGGGACAACGCGACCGCGCGGGCACCGTGGGTGGCCGCGGTCAGGGCCGCACCCACCGTGCCCGAATGCAGGATCGCGTGACCGGTGTTGGGGCCCAGGTTGATTCCGGACAGCACGATATCCGGTGCCGTCCCGAACGCACCGTACGAGGCGAGGAAGGTGATCAGCGCCGGAGACGCCTCCACCGCATAGGATTCCACCTCGGGCAGGTCGTCGAGCGGGCGACGGCTCAACAGGAGTTTTCCTTCGTCCTGGAGAGCGGTCAGGGATGCACTGGCGCCACTGCGCTCGACATGGGGCGCCGCGACCTGCACGTCGAATCCCGCCTCGACGGCGAGGCGGGCGAGCAGAGCGAGACCGGGGCTGTCGATGCCGTCGTCGTTGACGGTCAGTGCTTTCATGAACGCTTCCCCTTCACCTTCCGGACCTCCACCTTCTCGGCCATCTTCTCCACCGCGCCACGGTGCCCCGTCGCCAGACCGCGGCGCGTGACGTTGACCGCACCTGCTGCGGCGCCGAGACGCAGCGCGTCCTCGAACTTCGCGCCCGCGGCGTAGGCCGACGCGATGCCGGCGGTCATCGAATCACCGGCACCGTGGTGGTCCACCGTCTGCACCGAGGGCGCCTCCACCTCCCAGACGGTTCCGTTGTCCAGCGCGATCGCCGGATCGCCGGCGCGGGAGATCACCACCGAAGCGGCGCCTTCGTCGTGGAGACGGTGCATCGCCTCGATGAGATCGTCGAGATCCTCGGACTTCGCGCGACCGTCCTCGATGAGATCCTCGTGGCTCACCTTCAGCACGGTCACCCCGCCTTCGAGGGCCGCACCGAGGGTGGGGCCGGACAGGTCGGCGACGACCGGGATACCGAGGGCTCCCAGATCCGAGCACAGCCGCGTGTACACCTCCGTCGGCACGGCGTCGTCGCAGTGCGGTCCGCCCAGCATCGCGACCTTCGCGCACATCGCCGACGCCAGCGACGCGCTGAACAGATCGTCGGTCTCGTGCCGTGTGAGCGCCGGCGGGTCGATCTCCACGATCTCCTTCCGTTCGCCCTCGCGACGGTCGTGGATATAGGAACCGTTGGGCGACGCGGTCTCCACGGCGTGCACCGTCACGCCTTCGCGGTTCATCATGTCGACGAGGATCGTGCCGGACTCGCCGCCGAACGGTCCGCACAGATGCACGTCCATTCCCAGGGTCGCCGCCATGCGGCCGATCCAGAATCCCTGCCCGCCGGGATGGACGTGCAGCTCGGTGCTTCCGTCGGGTGCCTTCTCGAGTGTCACAGTGAGGAGCGGGGACGGCGCGAAGACGAAGGCGTACGGGTTGGAGGAGGGGGTGTGCTCGGCTTCCATGCCCGCCCGGATACCCCCTCCGAACAGCGATGACACCCGGCGTCGTGTGACACCTGCGGTAGCGGGGTATGCGTCTGCCGCAAGCGAGCTGTCGTCCAGCAGATGAGGAGCGGGCATGGCCAGGATCGCGACGATCGAGACTTCGGTGGCGCCGGCGCGAGTGTGGGAGATCCTCGCGGACGGCTGGCGGTACGCGGCATGGGTGGTGGGTGCGTCCCGCATCCGCGCGGTCGACCCCGCCTGGCCGCGAACGGACACCCGGATCCACCATTCGGTGGGTCTGTGGCCACTCCTGCTCGACGACCACACCGAGGTCCGCGCGGTGGTGCCCGAACGGCAACTGGTGCTGCGCGCACGTGCCTGGCTGTTCGGCAAGGCCGAGATCGCGATCTCGCTCGAACCCACCCACGACGGCGGCACCCGCATCACGATGGCCGAACACGTCGTCGAAGGGCCGTACGCCCTCGTCCCTGACCGTGTACAGGAGGAAATGGTGTTGCCACGGAACCAGGAATGCCTGAGACGGCTGGTGCTGCTCGCCGAAGGCGCCACCGAATGAGCGACACGACGGTCGATGCGGTCGTCATCGGCGCGGGACCCAACGGTCTGACTGCCGCCGCGGTGCTCGCCGACGCCGGATGGGACGTCCTCGTGCTGGAGGAACAACCCGAACCCGGTGGAGCCGTGCGCAGCGCGGAACTCCACCCGGGATACTGCGCCGATCTGTTCAGCGCGTTCTATCCGCTCGGCGTGGCCTCACCGGCCTTCCAGGCTCTCGACCTCGCGTCGCACGGCCTCCGCTGGGCGCGTTCGCCGAAGGCCTTCGGTCATCCGCTCGGCCCCGACGACGAGGACGCGATCGTCGTCTCTCCGGATCCCACCGACACGGCGGCCGACCTCGAGCGTCGCTGCGTCGGTGACGGGGAAGCGTGGCTGGCGTTGTTCGACCAGTGGAAACAGGTGCGTGGCCCGTTGCTCGAACTGCTCCTCGGCCCGTTCCCGCCCGTCCGGGGCACCATGGACCTGCTGCGCACCATGAAGACGGGTGATCTGCTGCGTTACGCGCGCATGCTGGCGCTGCCCGTCACCCGGATGTCCGCCGAACTGTTCGGCGGTTCGGCGGCGCGGCTGCTGCTCCTGGGCAATGCCATGCACGCCGACACACCGCCCGAGGCCCCCGGCAGCGGGGTCATGGGCTACATACTCACCATGCTCGCGCAGGACGTCGGATTCCCCGCGCCGGTCGGCGGGGCAGGAGCGCTCACAGACGCGCTGGTCCGCCGCGGCGCCTCGGCGGGAGCCCAGCTGCGGTGCGACTCGCCGGTCGTCGGCGTGGAGGTACAGGGCGGGAAGGTCTCCGCCGTTCGGACCGCCGGCGGTGAACGGGTGAAGGTGCGACGCGCCGTCCTCGCCGACACCTCGGCCCCGGCCCTGTACACACGACTCCTCCCGGCCGACGCGGTCGGGTCGCGGGTACTCGACGACATCCGCAAGTTCGAATGGGACACCCCGGTCGTGAAGGTGAACTACGCGCTCGACGGTCGTGTGCCGTGGCGTTCGCCGTCGTTGAGCGGCGCCGGAACGGTGCACGTCGGTGCCGATACGGACGCGATGATCCGGTGGTCGGCCGATCTGTCCACCGGCGTCGTCCCCGAGTCCCCCTTCCTGCTGTTCGGTCAGATGACCACGGCCGACGCCACGAGGTCACCGGAGGGCACCGAAAGCTGCTGGGCCTACACGCATCTGCCGCGCGGGATCACCGACGACGCGGCCGCCGACCTCCTCGCCGAACGCGTCGACGCGCAACTCGAGGCCTACGCACCGGGTTTCGGCGCGCGCGTGGTCGGTCGGCACGTCCAGCGTCCCGGCGACCTCGAAGCGGCGAACGCGAATCTCGTCGGCGGCGCCGTCAACGGTGGAACCGCGCAGGTCCACCAGCAGTTGTTCCTGCGGCCCACGCCCGGTTTCGGCGGACCGCGAACCCCGGTCGAAGGGGTGTATCTCGCCAGTTCGGGTGCCCATCCGGGCGGGGGAGTCCACGGTATGGGTGGCTGGAACGCCGCTCACGCCGCTCTCTCGGATCGGAAACGCACTGCTCCGGTGACCCGGCGCGTGCGAAATGCCGCGCGCCGGGTGCTGTTCTCGTGACAACCCGGTCTCCCTCGCGTATCGGTGGCGTGTTTCACACGTGAATCGCGCGGGTATCCGCCCGCGAACGGACGGATCCGGGCCTTCGGCCCGGGGTGGTGGAGATGCCGTCGAACTCGAGATACCGAGGTGGTGTGACGTGACAGCTTCCCTGGCACTGGACGGATCGGATTCGACGCGGGTATGGCGCCTTCCGGGGGTGTACCGCCCCCAGGAGGATTCGTACCTGCTCGCCGGCGCGCTTGCCGACGCAGGCGGGACGAAGGGTGCGAAGGTTCTCGACTTCTGCACCGGGACGGGATTTCTGGCGGTGAACGCCGCCATGCTCGGTGCTTCGTCGGTGACGGCCTTCGACATCAACCCGCGCGCCGTGTTCAGCGCCCGCGTCAACGCGTGGTCGCGCCGGTTGCCGATCCGTGCCCGGCAGGGAGGTCTGGACGAGGCCCTGCGCCACGGTCCGTTCGATGTCGTGTTGTCGAATCCGCCCTACGTTCCGTGCGACGGGGAGAACCGCGACCCGCGCTGGGATGCCGGCGCCGACGGCCGCTGTGTTCTCGATCCCCTGTGCGACAGCCTTCCCACGCTGCTCACACCCGGCGGATTCGCGCTGATCGTGCACTCCGAGTTCACCGGTGTGGAAGCGACACTGTCCCGGCTGCGCGACGCGGACCTCAAGGCGTCCGTCGTCGCCCGCAGTCGTATCCCCTTCGGCCCGGTCCTTCGCAGCCGCACGGATTATCTGTACTCGTCACAGATGGCCGAGCCGGGGGCACTGACCGAGGAGGTGGTCGTCGTTCGCGCCGACCGTCCTCGCACGAGGAGTTGAGGACGTGAGCAGGACACCGAAGATCACGCAGCTCACCGCCGACGGAGAGTGCGAAGCACGAGTCGTGCGTCAGGTGAGGGGCGGGCCGACCCTCGTCGAGGGGCCGGTGCGCATCGTCGAGGACGACGGCGCCGAGACGGTCTCGGACCGTTTCGTGGTGGCCGTGTGCCGGTGTCACCGCAGCGCCCTGTACCCCCTCTGCGACACCAGCCATCGCACACTCCGTGCACCGAAGGCGGCGAGCACCGAGACACCGAAGGCCGCGGCGAGCACTGACACGTAGTCACCGAGCGACTCCGCCGATCCGGGCCGGTCCCTGCACAGGGGCCGGCCCGGATGTCGTTCCGAGATCCGCTCCTCGATCCGCCTGTCCGGGCGGGGCCGTGCGTGGAGGTCCCGAAACGACGAATCCCGGGTGCTGTGAGCACCCGGGATCCGCAGTCCTGTCTCGTGCCGGACGTCTCCTTCCGGCACGGACGATCGATCGGGGTCAGTACCAGTGTGCGCGTCCGCCGATCGCCCGGCCCGTCGCGCCCAGGATCGCAAGGATCACGCCGATCACCAGGAGTATCACTCCGAGTGTGGTGAGAATCGAGATGCCGGTGAAGAACCCCACCACCAACAGAATCAGACCCAGAATGATCATTGTCGCCACCTCGTATGTCATGACCGAAACCTGGAGGCTTCGGTGCCCGGCGAACGAATAACCGGGTTGGTCCGTTTCCAAACGTTTGTGACTCGCCGAATTCGGACGAAATTCTTCGACGCAGGTCACGGGTCGCTCGGTGCGCCCGGATGTTTGGATGTCACCGGATCTCGGGTATCCGCCCTCCGACACACCCGCGAGCATTCTGGAGGAAGAATATGTCGAACTCGAGCTACACGGTTCCCGGTCTGAGCGATGCCGACGGCTCGCGCACCGCGCAGATTCTCCAGGAGCGCCTGAGTGCCTACAACGATCTGCACCTCACGCTGAAGCACATCCACTGGAACGTCGTCGGTCCGAACTTCATCGGCGTCCACGAGATGATCGACCCCCAGGTCGAGCTCGTGCGTGGATACGCGGACGAGGTCGCCGAGCGGATCGCCGCGCTCGGTGCGTCCCCCAAGGGCACGCCCGGCGCCATCGAGAAGAACCGCACATGGGACGACTACTCGGTCGGCCGCGACACCGCGCAGGCGCACCTCGCCGCGCTGGACCTCGTCTACGACGGCATCATCACCGACAACCGCAAGGCGATCGACGAGGTCGGCAAGCTCGACCCGATCACCGAGGACGTCCTGATCGGCCAGACCGGCCAGCTGGAGAAGTTCCAGTGGTTCGTCCGCGCCCACCTCGAGAACGCTGCCGGTACTCTCCCGAACGCCGATGCGCAGACGGAGAAGGACGCAGCGGAATCGGCCCGCTGACCGGGACGCTCGGACGATACCGGCGATGCCGATGGCTTCCACATCCCGAACCGGTCTGCCACGACGCATCGTCGTCACCGGAGCGAGCGGAAATGTCGGCACGGCGTTTCTGCGCCGGCTGGCCGCTCATCCCGCACAACTCGATATCGTCGCGATCGCGCGCCGGATTCCCCCGGCGCGCGATCCGTATGCGGCGGCACGGTGGTGCGCCGTGGATCTCGCGGCTCCCGACGCCGCCGAGGTCCTGACGCCTATCTTCGCGGAGGCCGACGCCGTCGTGCACCTGGCGTGGGGATTCCAGCCCTCGCACCGTCGTGACTATCTCCGGCGGGTGGCAGTGGACGGCACCCGCGCCGTCGTGACGGCCGCCGCCGACGCCGGTGTCGAGCACGTGGTCCACATGTCCTCCGCCGCCGTGTACTCCGACGGCGCCTACGGTCGGGAGGTCGACGAATCGTGGACGCGCGAAGGTGTACCCACCTGCGTGTACAGCGTCGACAAGGTCGCGGCGGAGAAATTCCTCGACGACTTCGAGTCCGGCACGAAGGCGCCCGTCCTCACCCGTTTCCGTCCGGGATTCATCGGGCAGCTCGTCTCCGGCTCGGGTCTCGAACGCTACGTGCTGCCCGAGTTCGTGCCCGCCGGCATCACGAACCACCTGCCGCTGATCCCGATCGACCACCGGCTCACGATCCCCGCCGTACATTCCGACGATGTCGCGGACGCGCTGGTCGCAGCGCTCGAACGGCGGGTGCCCGGCCCGTTCAACCTGGGTGCACCGACACCGGTCGGGGCGCGGGACTTCGCCGCTCCGTTCGACTGCCCGACGATTCCGGTGCCGCGATGGGGTCTGTCGGCGCTCGCCGAAGCGACCTGGCGCCTACGGCTGCAACCGGTGCAGGGCGGTTGGATCGACCTCGCCTACACCTGCCCGATGCTCGACTGCAGCAGGGCCCGCGAGGAGCTCGGATGGTCGCCGAAGTACGACGGACCCGAGGTGTGGTCCGAGACGGTACGCGGCATGCGCAGTGCGACGGGCACCGACAGCCCCGTCCTCTCTCCGCGCAGCGCGCGGGAACGACTCGCCGCGCTCGTCGAACGTGGGCCCATCGGCCGGCGGATCCCGCCGTAACACTCTCCCGCGCAGAATCATCCGCTCCCCTCTTGCCTCCCCGTGGTTTCGGGGAGGATCGGATGCGGTATCCACGACCATGACGAAACCATCGAATCGAGCTCACGCTTCCACCACTGCGTCCCGAGCTTCGGGTTGGGTCGGATACGCCTGCATCCTCGCAGGGATCGCCGTCGTCGCTCTCGTCCTCTACGCGGCGGGCGACGGATTCGAGGGATGGGTGCTCGTCGGGGCCATCGCTGCGCTCGTGCTCATCGTCGTCGGCGTGGTGATGTCCGCTCTCAACCTCCGTCGACGTCGCCTGCGCGGATCCGGTGGTACCCCCACACATGAACCCGGTCTCATCGACTGAGCCGGAACTCCGGCACCGACGAACGGAGCCCCGGGACACACTGTCCAGGGGCTCCGTTCGTTGTCTCGTACCCGCTTGGTCAGGCCGGTGCCTCGGCCGACGTGAGGAGCGAGCTGCGACCGGCGGCCCAGCTGCCCAGCAGATGACTGCCGAGCCGGCCCTCGAGGAACTCGATGGCCTGCGCGCCGAACGAGATGTCCTGCGCGCAAGTAGGGTCCTGTTCGAGCATGTAACCCACCACGTCGTGCCGCAGGACGAGCTCGTGGACGGCGTCGGCCTCGATGTGCTCGGAGTAGAAGAGGACGCACGCGTCGTCGGCACCCAGACGTTCGAGGGCCTCGACCATGCGCCGGGCGCTCGGGGCGGTGGTGATCTCGGCCGCGGCGAACATCCCGACCAGCATCGGCGTATGTGCGCGGTGCAGACCACACAACGACATGAAGTTCACCGTCGCAAGGGTGACGGCGGGAACGACGTCGAGATAGCCCAGATAGTCGTCCTTCAGGCCGGCGGCGAGCAGCAGGTCGGCGAACAGCCGCGAGTGCATACGCTCGACCCGCCCTCCGCCGTACTCGTCGAACTCGACGGCGACCAGCGCGGCCTTCGCACGGCCGGACAGGCGCGGGATCGCGAGGGCGTGGGGGTCGGCTTCCTTGAGGTGGTAGATCGAGCGATGGACGAAGAACTCGCGCATCATCTCCCACGTGCCGTTCGCAGCGAGCTCGTGGGAGACGCCCCACGAATCGTCCGGCTCACGGCACAGGTCCTCGAGGACACCCTGCGGATCGTCCGAGGCAGGGACGTCGGCACGCAAACGATCGAGGAAGATACGCTCGAGACGCGCCCGGACCCCGAGAGGACCCGGCGCCCATTCCCAGGCCGGGTCGACGCCCGCGAATCCGCGGTAGTGGAGCTCGTAGAGAACGGCCAGGGCGAGTTGGACGTCCTCGCCGTAGGCATCCGCGCCGTCGGTCGCGACGTCCCACACGGCATCGTCCACCGGGCCGCCGAGTCGCTCGACGATCTCGGCGGAGACGGGGCCGCGAGGCGTGGGCAGCGGGGCGTCGTGCACGTCGCACATCCGGGTCTCATGAGCCATACGCCGGGGTTACCCTCTCTCAGCCGCACAGAAACGACCTCCCGGTCCGTGCGAACCGGGTGAACAGGCGTGAATATCGGTGCAGCCTGTGGGTATCCGGCGGCCATGAGCGAGGACCGCGAACGAGAACCCCACACCATCGACTATCCCGGTGAGACCGACGAGATGGCCGAGCGCCCCGCCGACGAGATGCGCAGTTACGTCGGCCGCGGGCTGCTGTCCGGCCGCAAGGCCCTGGTCACGGGCGGCGACTCCGGCATCGGACGGGCGGTCGCCGTCGCCTTCGCGAAGGAGGGTGCCGACGTCGCGATCGCGTATCTCGAGGAACACCGCGACGCCGAACACACCGCCGACCTGGTGCGACGCGAGGGCCGCACATGCCACGTGATCGCGGGCGACCTCGGCGACGCGCAGCACTGCCGGGCGGTGGTGGCCGAGACGGTCGAGCAACTCGGTGGCCTCGACATCCTCGTCAACAACGTCGGTACCCAGCAGCCCGTCGACGACCTCGCCGAGCTGAGCGAGGAGCAGTGGCGGCACACCTTCGCCGTGAACATCGACAGCTTCTTCCATGTGACGAAGGCGGCCCTGCCGCACCTGACGCCGGGCGGCTCGATCATCAACACCGCGTCGGTCAACGGTCTGCGCGGCAACAAGACGCTCATCGATTACTCGGCGACCAAGGGTGCAGTGATCGCCCTGACCTACTCACTCGCGCAGGCGCTGCGGGACAGGCAGATCCGGGTGAACTGCGTAGCACCGGGACCGGTGTGGACACCGCTGATCCCCGCGACCATGGATGCAGAGAAGGTCTCCGAGTTCGGGCAGCAGGCGCCCTTCGGGCGCGCCGCGCAGCCCGACGAGATCGCCCCGTCCTACGTCTTCTTCGCGTCGGAGACGATGTCGTCGTACTACAGCGGTGAGGTGCTCGCTCCGCTCGGCGGCGAGACCATGCCGGGCTGACCGGGGAAGCCGGTAGAGAGCAAGAACGGTCGGGCGGCGGCCGGGGTCTGCGCGCGACACTGAACGCATGACCTTCGGCCGTGACCGACTCCGGGAACTGCTCGACGCCGTTCTCGACGAGAACAACGCGACCCTCGAACGGATGGCGCAGCACGCCTACGCGTCGCAGTGGCACTTCAGCCGCACCTTCGCGGTGGGCACCGGCGAGTCACCGGTCGCGTTGCGGCGCCGCGTGATGCTCGAGCGCGCCGCCTGGCAACTGCGTCACGGCAGTTCGGTCACCGATGCGGCGTTCGCCGCCGGCTACGACAGCGTCGAAGGGTTCGCGCGCGCCTTCGCCCGTGCCTACGGATATCCGCCCAGTGCCGCCGCCCGGGTGCTCGGCATCGGCGGTAGCGGCCCCGGGGCGCCCGCGCCCGTCGACCCCGGGGTGTCCGCGCCCGTGAATCACTGGTTGCCCGCCCCCAACGGCGTCCACTTCCATCCGCCGACCAATCTCTGGGTCGAGGAGGACGGGCGGCGACCCACCGCGCCCGCCTACCCGGCGGCCGAGGTCCTCGCGCAGATGGTGCAGCACGATCTCGCGGACACTCGCCATCTCCTCGCGCGCGCCACCGAACTCGACGACGACGAGCGCGACCGGATCCGGTTCCCCGGCCTGGTGGTCCTCGAATGGGACGGCCCCGAGGAATCCGTCTCCAGGGTGCTCGGCAATCTGGTGCGCGCCAAGGAGATGTGGCTGGCCTCGATGGCCGGCGCCGACCACCCCGAGGATGTGGGTGGCGGGATCGAGGCTCTGACAGCCCGTTTCGAGGACGTCGCTCCGCGCTGGGTGGAGACGATCCGCGACATCCATCGCCGTGGCGCCTGGGGCGACATACTCATCGACGCCCTGTGCGACCCGCCCGAGAGCTTCGTCCTCGGGGGAGTGGTCGCCCACGTCCTCACCTTCGCCGCGCACCGCCGTCAACTCGTACGGCACATGATGCGGGCGGCCGGCCTCGACGTCGATCACGGAGATCCACTCGACTGGAACAGGAGTAGCTCATGACCCGGATGATCTACTACACCGCAAGCACACTGGACGGCTTCCTCGCCACCGAGGGACCACTCGCTCGACTGGCTGCTCACCCGGGAGTCCGGCGACGGCGGGCCGTTCGACTACGAGAAGTTCATCGCCGGTATCGGCGCCATCGCGATGGGATCGTCCACCTACCGCTGGGTGCTCGACCATGCAGGGGAGGACGAGTGGGAGTACGACCTGCCTTGCTGGGTGTTCACGCATCGCAACGACCTGCCCGTCGCCCGGACCGGTGACGAACCCGGCGACATCCGCTTCACGCAGAAGGACGTCCGGCAGGTCTACGACGAGATGGCTGAAGCCGCGAACGGCCGCGACCTGTGGATGGTGGGCGGCGGTGATCTCGCCGGACAGTTCGCCGAACGCGGGCTGCTCGACGAACTGATCGTCTCGTTCGCGCCGGTGACCATCGGTTCCGGTCGGCCGCTGCTCCCGCGGCACGTGGAGATGCGCCTCACCGATCTCGGGCAGAGCGGCGAGTTCGCCGTCCTCCGCTACGAGGTGCTGAAGGACTCCACCGGCCGGTTGTGATGCGCGTCATGTGCAGGTACCGTCGGCATCGAGAGGGACACACCTCGTCCAAGGAGGCCGGTCGTGAAACTCAATCTGTTCGTAGCCTGGAGCGCCTATGCGCTCGCACTCGCCTCGATCCTGCTGATCGCGCTGACGATCGTCGCCGCAGGGTACGGTTTCTCGGGCTGGGCGCTCGTCGCGGCGCTCGGCGCTGTCGTCGCACTCGGCGCGGCATTCGGCATGATGGCCGGAACCGTGCGCCGAGACCACAGACGGCACTACGACACCCCGCATCTGTTCTGAGGGTGATACCTGACGAGAGTCGGTGAAAGCCGACTCGCGTCACTCACACGACATCACGACTCTGCGAGTCGGTCACATCACGACTCTGCGAGTCGGTCACATCACGACTCTGCGAGTCGGTCACATCACGACTCTGCGAGTCGGTCACATCACGACTCTGCGAGTCGGCGCTTCTCCGTTTCGATGTCGAAAGTCGGCTCCGGCCAATCCAGGTCGAGACGTTCGAACGCGTCGATGAGCAGTTCCGTCACCGCGAGGCGGCTGTACCACTTGCGGTCGCACGGCACGACGTACCAGGGAGCGTCGTCGGTGCTCGTCCGATCCAACATGTCCTGATAGGCCTGCTGGTACTGCGGCCACAGGGTGCGCTCCGAGACATCGCTCGGGTCGTACTTCCAATGCTTGTCGCGACGCTCGAGGCGCTCGGCGAGACGCTTCTTCTGCTCGTCCAACGAGACGAACATCGCGACCTTCACGATGGTCGTGCCCTCGCGGACGACTTCGCTCTCGAACCGGTTGATCTCGTCGTAGCGCCCCCGCCAGACACTCTCCGGCACCAGTGATCTCACCCGCGCGACCAGCACATCCTCGTAGTGCGACCGGTCGAAGACGCCGAGCTGGCCGTTGCGGGGGAGCGCCTTGTTGATCCGCCACAGGAAGTGGTGACGCTTCTCCTCCTCCGTCGGCACCCCGAAGGCCGTGTGGTCGACGCCCTGCGGATCGACGTGACCGACGACGTGACGCACCATGCCGCCCTTACCGGCGGTGTCCATACCCTGCAGGATCAACAGCACCGAACGGGTGCCGCCGGTCCGCCCCTCGGCGAAGAGCATCTCCTGCAGGTCGGAGAGGACGGCGCCGCGTTCGGCGAGCAGACGTTCGCCGAGCGCCTTGTCGCCGTCGAATCCCGGGGTGCCGTTCGTGTCGAGGTCGGCGACGCGCGTCTCGGGCGTCGCCCGGAGGGCTTCGATGATCGATGCGGGCCGGAAGACGTCGTCCTTCGTCATCCCGCCAGCGTGTCACACGCAGTAGGGATCAGGCGGGATCGACACCGTCGGTCTCGGTCGGCAGGGGGTACGGCGGACGCGAGACGCCGTCGACCATGTGGCTGCCCCACAGGTCGACCTCCGAGATGCGGGCGGTCGCGGCCTCGGGGGCGTCGGGCACCGTGATGGTCACGGTGGTGCCCGGCGCCGGCGAGGCGTCTGCGCCGAGGGTCTCGGCGAGCCTGCGGAGCCGGCCCCGCCACACGTGCCGGCCGAGCAGGGGATCGAACCGCCCGGAGATCTCGACGTCGACGACGACCGTGCGGTCGCCCACCGTGACCTCGGCGGGGCCGCGGTAGCCGGGGTCGTCCTCGTCGTGCAGGTCGTCGGCGTGGTCGCTCATGCCCGCACTATACGTGCAACTTCGAGTAACAGTAAAGGTGTCGATCAGGGAGTGGTCGACGACTCCGGCAGGAGCGGATGCGGCTGCGACTTGAAACGCACCGGGGATCCGGCGACTCCGGCGATGCCGGTCATGCCGCCCCAGATCATCATCGTCAGGTAGTCGATGAGGTCCTCGGTGGTCATCGACTTGTTCGAGATCCACCAGTGCGTCGCGAGCTGGATGCCGCCGACGATCCCGTACGCCCACGGCACGGCACCGCCCGAATCCATCTCGAGCAGCCGCAGCCGTTCCCCGAGGACGGTGGCGACGAGCTCGGCGATCATCCGCTCCGAATCGGCGACCACGTCGCGTCCCGCCGACGCGCTGTTGCTCATCACGTACAGGTAGACCTCGGGATCATCGGCGACGGTCTCGACGTAGGCGGTGATCGCCTCCCGGGTGAGCTCGTACTCGTCGAGATCCTCCGCGACCGCCGCGTAGATCCGGGGAGCGAGGACCGTCTCGACGTACCGCAGCATCGTGGCGGTCGTCAGGTCGCTCTTGTCGGTGAAGTAGCGGTAGAGCACCGTCTTCGACACGCCGATCTCGGCGGCGATCTCGTCCATGCCGATCTCGTGGCCGCGAGTGCGGATCGCGTTGATGGTGCCGTCCACGAGCTCTTCCCGGCGGGCGATCTTGTGCTCGTGCCAGCGCCGTTTGCGGCCGTCCTGCTTCACGGGCGGGGCGGCCTCGCTCGAGGTCGGGTTCGAAGTCGTCTGCGGTCTGCTGGACACTGTGTGGCACATCCGTTCGGTTTCGATCGTCGGCTCAGTCTACGATCCGGTCTCCCGTCCTTCAGAACTCGAGGGCGTTCCGTCCGCCGAGAGTCGACTTTCGGCACAATCGATCGGGTGCAGCTCCTGACGACCGACGACGAGATCAAGCGCCGAGAACTCCGCCGTATGAAAGCGGTCGCGACCGGCTTCCTCGTCGTCGCCGCGATCATCTATCTCTTCTGCCGCTGGCAGGAAACCCGAGGCGCCGGCGCGTGGGTGGGCTACGTGCGCGCGGCCTCCGAGGCCGGCATGGTCGGCGCGCTCGCCGACTGGTTCGCCGTGACCGCCCTGTTCCGCCACCCGCTGCGGATACCCGTCCCGCACACAGCGATCATCAAGCGGAAGAAGGATCAACTCGGCGCCAATCTGAGCTCGTTCGTGGGCAGCAACTTCCTCGCACCCGAGGTGGTCTCCGCCAAGGTCGAGTCGGCGCAGATCCCGCTGCGGGTCGGTAGCTGGCTCGCGGAACCCGAGAACGCCCAGCGTGTGGCCAAGGAGACGTCGACGGTCCTGCGCGGCGTGGTCGGCATCCTGCGCGAGGACGACATCCAGCAGATCATCGACCACACCATCGTCAAGCGCATCGCCGAACCGGAATGGGGACCGCCCATCGGGCGTGTCCTCACCGAACTGCTCGCCGAGAACCGTCACCTCCCGCTCGTCGACATGCTCGCCGAACGCGCGCACCAGTGGGCGCTCGGGAGTCAGGAGACGATCGACCGCGTGATCAGCCGCGACTCGCCGTCGTGGTCGCCGAAGTTCGTCGACCTGCTGCTCGGGGAGAAGATCCACCGCGAACTCGTGGAGTTCACGTGGAAGGTGCGGTCGAATCCCGACCACGAGGTGCGCCTCGCGGTCAACAAGTTCCTCGCCGACTACGCCCGCGACCTTCAGAGCGATCCCGTGACCATCGCCAAGGCGGAGAAGGTCAAGGCCGAGATCATGGGCCGCGACGAGATCACCGGACTCGCCGCGGCGACCTGGCGGACGGCCAAGCGGATGATCCTCGACTCCGTGGACGACCCGAACAGCACCCTGCGTACGAAGATCGCGGAGAACGTCATGGCGTTCGGCATCCGGGTGCGCGAGGACGCCGAGCTGCGCACCAAGATCGACGGCTGGTTGCTCGACGCGGTGCGCTTCGTCGCGTCCAACTACGCCGACGAGATCACGTCCGTCATCCGCGAGACGGTCGAGCGTTGGGACGCCGAGGAGGCCAGCCGCAAGATCGAGCTCGCCGTGGGGCGCGACCTGCAGTTCATCCGCATCAACGGCACGGTGGTCGGCTCGCTCGCCGGCCTTGCGATCTACACGGTCTCGGAGCTGCTGTTCGCGTGACAACCGTCACGTGCTAGCAGAGTGCTTGCTGTAGCTAGCACCTGTCCGTAGAGTGGTCGGTGTGTCCACGGAACCAGATCCGATCGAGGGCTCGGACACGCCGGACGACAGTGCCGGACCGGGGGATATCGCCGCCCGGGTGGTCAACAATGCCGCCCAGGACATCGGCGCCTTCATCCGGTCGCAGCGCGAGGCCGCCCAGGTCTCGCTCCGGCAGTTGTCGCAACTGGCCGGTGTCAGCAACCCGTACCTGAGCCAGATCGAACGCGGACTGCGCAAGCCGTCCGCGGAAGTTCTCGCCCAGATCGCCAAGGGGTTGCGGCTCTCGGCCGAGGTTCTCTACGTACGAGCGGGGATCCTCGAGCATCGAGCGGAGAGTGCCGTGCGCGACGCGGTGCTCGTCGACACCGTTCTCACCGAGCGGCAGAAGCAGGTCCTGCTCGACATCTACGACTCGTTCTGCCGGGAGAACCAGCAGAACACCGGCGATGCCCGGCCCGACCATCCGACAGACTTCGACGAGGAGAAATCTTCATGACCGATCCCACCAGCATCCGTACCTCCCTCTACGCGGCGGTCGGTGCCGGCGACGCCGTCGTCCAGGCCGTCGCCGACCTCGTGGCCCAGGCGCGCCGACGTGCGGAGACCAACCGCACCGAGGTGGCCGAGCGGGTCGAGACCGCCCGCGACCGCTTCGTGACCCTGCCCGCCGATCTCACCGAGACCGTCGAATCCCTCCGCGAGCGCCTCGCCGAACTCCCGGCCGAGCTGCCCGAGGAGATCGCGGAGCTGCGCGAGCGTTTCAGTGCCGAGGAGCTGCGCAAGGTCGCCGAGGCGTACCTGAAGGTCGCCTCCGACCTCTACACCGCTCTCGCCGAGCGCGGTGAGGAGACGCTCGAGCGTCTGCGCTCCCAGCCGGCCCTCGAGGACGGCATCGGTCGCGCCGAAGCCGTACTCGGCGACGCCGCCGACCTCACCGAGGAAGCCCTCGGGACGGTGGCCCGCCGGACCCGCGAGGTCGGCGAGCAGGCCGCGAAGCTCGCGGGTCGCGCGGCCGGTCGCATCTCCGAGGCGAGCGACGAGGTGAGCGAGGCCGTGTCCGACGCCGGCGACAAGGCCGCCGAGCGCGTCGTCGAGCTCGGTGAGCGTGCCGAGGAGACGGGTTCCGAGACCGCCGGACGGGTCGACTCGGCCCGCGGCGACGTCCGCGAAGCGGCCGACAAGGCCGCGGAGAAGGTCGAGTCCGTGGCCACCCCGGTCGAGCCGGTCGAGGTCACCCCCGCCAAGGCTCCGGCCAAGAAGGCTCCCGCCAAGACCCCGGCGAAGGCCCCGGCCAAGACGGTTGCCAAGACGCCGGCCGCCAAGGCTCCGGCCAAGACCGCCGCGAAGACCCCGGCGAAGGCTCCGGCCAAGAAGACCCCTGCCAAGAAGGCGGCTCCGCGCAAGACCAGCGGCTCCTGACCTGCAGCGATCGGTCGGCCCTCGTGCGAACTCGCACGGGGGCCGATTCTCGTAGACTGGTGTGGTGACGAATGTCGATTCACTTGCCGGTCTGATCATCCTCGCGCTGCAGATCATCGCCATCGCCGGGGCGGGATTCGCGTTGTTCCACGTCGTGCGTCAGCCCGCCGAGGCGTTTCCGGCCGTCGACAAGCTGACCAAGCCCGTCTGGCTCGGCATCCTCGTGGCTGCGCTGCTCGTCCTCGTCGTCTTCGGCGCGGTGGGTTTGCTCGGGATCATCGCGGTCGTCGCGGTGTGCGTGTACCTCGTGGACGTCCGCCCGCGGGTCGAGGAGGTCCAGCGCCCGCGGTGGTGACCGCTCCGCGGTGATGACTGCGGGGTCCGAACTCCGCGGTGGTGATCAGGGAGGTCCGTCGTCCTCGGTGGTAGGGCGGGTGGGCCTCCCTTTCGCTTGACAAGTGTGATCCAGATAATGACACTTCGGGTAACGGATAATTTTCCGAGACGAGGTGGTCGGCGATGACGCTCCTTCGAAAGCACGACAGCCTGCCGGGTGAACACTCCACGGATCACCGGCAGGAAACCGCGCAACGACTGCTCGATTCGTCGGCGCGGCTCTCCTACAATCCTGAGCTCGAGATCGACTGGGATGCGCCGCTCGTGGACGGAAAGTACGGCATGACCCCGGAATGGTGCAGTCTCTACGGCACCGACCTGTGGGAACGCATGTCGGAGGATCAGCGCATCACCCTCACCGAGCACGAGGCCGCGAGCATCGCCGGCACCGGGATCTGGTTCGAGATGATCCTCATGCAGATGCTCGTGCGCGATCTCTACCGGCACGATCCGGCGACCCCCTACGTGCAGTTCGGGCTCACCGAGATCGCCGACGAATGCCGGCACTCGATCATGTTCGCGCGGTCGGCGCAGCGATACGGCATCCCCTCCTACCGGCCCAAGCGCTGGATCCGCGAGACCGGCCGGTTGTTCAAGGCCGTCGCGCGCGGCGCCCTTGCCTACGGCGGCACCCTGTTCGCCGAGGAGATCCTCGACATGATGCAGCGCGACTTCATGCGCGACGAGCGGGTGCAGCCCATCACCCGGACGGTGAGCCACGTCCATGTCGTGGAGGAGTCGCGGCACATCCGCTACGCCCGCGAGGAGACCCGCAGGCGCTCGGCCCGGCTCGGTCGTCTCGAGCGGGCATGGATCCGGATCCACCTCGGGGTGAGCGCGTACTTCGTCGTCACCAGCCTCGTGAACGACCAGGTCTACGCGGCGGCCGGACTCGACGTCGCCGAGGCGAAGAAGGCCGCGCGGGAGAACAGGCATTACCACGACAAGCTCCGCCAGGGCACTCGCCGCACCGTCGAATTCCTCGACGAGGTGGGACTGATCGGCGGTCCGTCCACTCTGCTTCTGCGTCGCGCGCACGTCCTGTGACGCCGCGCTGCTCCACCGAACCGACAGGAGAATCCCACCCGTGAGAAAGCCGTCCCCGACCGCGTCGATCGTCGCGGGTTCGATCGTTCTCGCTGCCGCGGCGACCACCGCCGTGCTCGTCCGCCGGCGTCGTCGGACGGTCGTCCGTACCGAGGACGTCGCGCCGCACGAGTTGCTGCGAGAACCGGAACTCGAACCCGAGATCCTCGACGTCCGCGCCGAGGACGGTGCCCGGCTCAACGTGCTCGCCTACGGCGACGCGGACGCTCCCGTGCTGGTGTTCTGCCACGGTTGGACGTGCAACGCCGCGTACTGGACCCCGCAGATCAACGCGTTCGCGGAGAACTACCGGGTGGTGGTCTACGACCAGCGCGGGCACGGCGACAGCGAGGCCGGGGCACGGCCGCTGGGAGCCGACGTGCTCGCCGACGATCTGCAGGCGGTCCTCGACGCCGTGGTCCGGCCCGGCGCGAAGGCCGTACTCACCGGTCACAGCATGGGCGGGATGAGCATCATCGCGTGGGCCGAGAAGTACCCGGAGAACGTCGACCGCACGGTCGCGGGCGTGCTGCTCGCGAGCACCGGCACCGACCGGCTCGTCGCCGACTCGGCGATCGTGCCGCTGCCGCAACGCTTCCCGCGGGTACCGGTGCCCGTCGCGAGCCGGCTCATGGGCGCGACGGTTCCGCTCGCCGCGTCCCCGGTGACGACGCGGGCCCTGCGCTACGTGGCCCTGTCGCCCGGCGCGAGCACCGCGGAGGTGCAGTTCTGCGAGAAGATCGTGCTCGGTTGCCCGCCGCGCACGCGGGGCGGCTGGGGCAGGGTCCTCAGCGCCCTCGACATCCGTGAGGGCCTGCGCAACCTCACCGTCCCGACGACGGTGCTGGTCGGCACCGCCGACCGTCTCACCCCGCCGGTCCACGCCCGGCGTCTTGCCGAGGAACTCGAACGTGCGGGCAACCTCGAACGTCTCGTGGTGCTCGACGGAGTCGGCCACATGAGCTCGGTCGAAGCGATCGATCGGTTCGACGAGGAGGTCGCGCACCTCGTCGAACGAGCCGGTGTGCCCGTCGGCTGAGCCGATCACTCACGCACGAAACCGGTCCATCCGTTCGCGGGTGGACCGGTTTCGGCTCCGGGGATCTACCGGAAGACGACGGTCTTGCTGTCGTGCACCAGCACCCGGTCCTCGAGGTGCCAGCGCAGACCGCGTGAGAGGACCAGCTTCTCCACGTCGCGGCCCTGCCGGACCATGTCGCTGACGCTGTCGCTGTGACTGACGCGGATGACGTCCTGCTCGATGATCGGGCCCGCGTCGAGTTCGGCGGTGACGTAGTGGCAGGTCGCGCCGATGAGCTTCACACCGCGCGTGAAGGCCTGATGGTAGGGCCGTGCGCCGATGAACGACGGCAGGAAGCTGTGGTGGATGTTGATCGCCCGGCCGGCCCAGTGCTCGCACAGCTCCTCCGGGAGCACCTGCATGAACCGGGCGAGGACCACCGCGTGCGGGTCGTGGGAGTCGACGAGCTTGCGGACCTGCTCGAAGGCCGGTCCGCGCTCGGCCGGATCCTTCGGGAACGACACATAGTGGAAGGTGATGCCGTGCCGCTGCGCGACCGGTTCGAGATCGCGATGGTTGCCGATGACGGCGCAGATCTCGGCGTCGAGTTCCCCTGCGGCGACACGTCCGAGGATGTCGTGCAGGCAGTGCCCTTCCTTGCTCACGAGCAGCACGACGCGCTTGCGCTTGCCGGTGTCGGAGAGCGTCCATTCGGTCTGCGGCCCGATGTCGGCGGCGACGCTCGCGAACTTCTCGCGCAGCTCGTCGAGGCCGAACGGGATCGACGACGCCCGGACGGCCTGGCGGGTGAAGAACCAGCCGGTGTCCTGGTCGGCGTGGTAGGCCGCCTCGACGATCGAGCCGCCGACCTCCGCGAGGAAGGTCGCGATGCGGGCGACGATCCCGGTGGTGTCCGGGCAGCCCAGGGTCAGAACGTAACGTCGATCGTCGGCGGATGAGGCGAGCGTCATGCCCCGATTGTCTCAGGTGACACGTTGCGCTCTGTTTCCGGTCGGCTCTGCTTTCGGTAGGCGCTGCCCCCGTCGGCGCTGCTGCCGGTCGTCAGCCCGACACCGGAGGGCGTCGAACCGTGCCCGTGGCGACGAGGGTGGTCGCGTCGATCGTGTGCAGTCCGCGTGCGGTGACCTCCTCGGCGATCTGCTCCCGCACCGATGCCACCCGTCCTGAGTCGAGCCCGGTCAGCGCCGCGCGCAGACCGGTGCCCGTCACCAGTGACCAGCACAACTCGTCCGTCGCCGGAAGAAGATTCGACAGGGTGCGGACCTCCACGGAATCGGTTCCGGCGTCGGCGAGCCACGCCTCGAGCGTGTCCGGCGTGTCGATCCGGTGCAGCGGTGTTCGATCGCGCAGGGCGCCGCGCTCGCGCAGTTCGGGGGAGTGGAGGGACGCGACGTCGAACACGATCGACGAGAACTCCTCCATCGCGCCGTGTCGCCAGACCGTCACGCCGGCGCGTCCGCCCTGCCGCACGAGCGAGACCAGACGCCAGAAGGTGCGGTCCATGTCCGGGAGGAAGAACACCCCGTAGGAGATCGACAGCACGTCGTAGCCGGCGGCGGGAACGTCCGACGGCGCCTCCCACTGCGAGGCGTCCGCACAGACGAACTCGATGTTCTTCAGTCCGCGGCGTTCCGCGGTCACGCGGCCGCGTTCGAGCATCTCGTCGGCGACGTCGACGCCGTGGACGAGCCCCTCGGGTCCGACTGCTGCGGCGGCGGGAAGCGCGGACGATCCCGTTCCGCAACACACGTCGAGCACCGCCTCGCCGGGGGAGACACCGAGCTGGAAGACCAGAGCCTGCCCGGCCGGTCCCCAGACCGTCGGGGTCAACTCGTCGAAATCACCGCTCGCCGCGTCGAAGGTGCGCGCGGTCTCGGCGGAATCGGCCCGGACATCGGAGGCGGCCCGGACATTCTCGGGATCGTCGTTCATGCCGGCTCCTCGAGAGCGTAGAACGGCTCGGCGTACCGGAAGGCACCCCGCAGCTCGGGATCGTGTGCCGTGAGCGCCCGCGCCTGGAAATGGGACGTCCACTCCTCGACGTCCGGGGAGATCCCGAGTTCGGCGGCGGGCACGAAACCGAAACGGGGGTAGTAGTCGGGATGCCCGAGCAGGAGCACGAGCGACTCGTCCAGAGCGTCCGCCGCTCCGAGAACGGCGTGCATGAGAGCGCCGCCCACACCGGAGCGCTGCGAATCGGGACGGACACCGAGCGGACCGAGGCCCAGGGTAGGAGTGCTGCCGACATGACCGCGAGTGGCGACCACGTGACCGACGATCGCGCCCGAGACGTCCTCGGCCACGAGCGACAACGGGGGCAGCCACGCGTCGCTCGCCCGCAACGACGCGACCAGACCGGGTTCGACCGGCTCGCAGCCCTCCGGGGCGAACGGTGCGAAGGCGGTGCGATGCACGTCGGCGATCGCACGGACGTCGGCGGGGAGTTCTCGACGGATCAGCACGCGATCATTGTGGGTGCCGGAGGGGACCGCGCGCGAGTGGATTACCGAAGCTGCGAGGCGGTTCCGGATGCTCGGGCCCGCCGTGTGGGAAGCTGCAGTCATGTCCGGAACCCCGTTGACCCGCACGCAGGTCGCGTCGATGATCGACCACACCCTCCTCAAACCCGAAGCGTCCTCACAGGACGTGCGGGCCCTCGTCGACGAAGCCGTCGAGCTCGGCGTGTATGCGGTGTGCGTGTCGCCGTCGATGCTGCCCCTGCGGGCCGAGGGGGTCACGGTCGCGACGGTCGTCGGTTTCCCGTCGGGCAAGCACCATTCGCTCATCAAGGGCGCCGAGGCGCGACTTGCCGTCGACGAGGGTGCACGCGAGATCGACATGGTGATCGACGTGGGGGCAGCGGTGGCCGGCGACTACAACGCCGTCCTCGCCGACATCCTCACCGTGCGCGAAGCGATCGGGTTCGACCCGGTCCTCAAGGTCATCATCGAATCCGCCGTGCTCTCCGACGAGGCGATCGTCGAGGTGTGCCGCGCCGCGGAGAAGGCCGGGGCGAACTTCGTGAAGACCTCCACCGGCTTCCATCCCGCGGGCGGCGCCACCACCCACGCGGTCGCGCTCATGGCGGAGACGGTGGGCGGCCGGCTCGGCATCAAGGCGAGCGGCGGAATCCGCACCGCCATGAGCGCGACCGCGATGATCGACGCCGGGGCCACGCGCCTCGGGTTGTCCGGTAGTCGCGCGGTCCTCGACGGTCTGCAGAGCTGAGCAGCTCTCGACGGTCTGCCGGACCGGCCTCCTCGGTCACGACAGGAGGCCGCAGCTGCCCTCCTGCTGTTGCTGCTGTCCCTGCGGGGCCTCCGGCAGCACGAAGCGGCCACCCTCGAGGCGGAGATCGATGCCGGCGTCGGTGACGTTCACCTCGGTGGCCTGCATCCCCAGCGGGTACTGCTGCAGACCCGAGGTCAGGATCTCCACGACGCCGTCGACGAGGGCCGTCGGGAGCCCGATGCCGAGGATCGTCGCGTCCGTCGTCTCGACCGTCACCACGCCGCTGTTCACCACCGGTCGCGCGGTGAACTCCGCAAGACCCTGACCGCCGACCGTGAACGTCAGGGTGCCCGCGTTCTCGTCGGCCGTGACGTCGGTGACGAGGCCGCCGACCGGCTGGCTCTGCACGGTCGCGAGGATCCCGGAGGTCGGCCACGACACGTCGGCACTCGAGCTGCCGATGGTGCCGGCGCCCTCGGCGGAGTCGCGCAGGTCGACATCGTTGACCTCGGCGTGCACCTGCATCTGCTGGGCGGGACCGAAGGCGGTGTCGTCGCTGTCGAGGGCGACCGAGGGAACCTGCCGGTCGAGCAGCTGCAGCAGTACCGGCTTCCAGCTCAGGTCGACGTCGACTCCCGTGCCGAGCTCGCTCTCGAAGGACTGGGCGAGGCACGTGGTCGCGCGGTTGCGGACGTACACCTCCGCGCCCACCAGGACTGCGACCAGCGCCGCGACGAGAACGACGGCGATCGTGACGGTGCGGTTGCGCTTCCGTTGCGTCATGGTCGCCGATTCTTCCGGAAGACACTGAGGATCGACTGAGCACACGGCCGCCGGATGAGGAAAATATGTGAGGTGTACCACATTCGTCGGCTACGCTGGGCGCCATGACAGGGTGGACGGATTCAGGTTACGACGCAACCGGGCGGGCCGATGCCGACGACTCGCTGCGGCGCCTCGCCGCCACGCAAGCCGGGTTCTTCACCGCACGCCAGGCCGTCGGTCACGGAATAGCAGCTCACGACTTCGCGGAACGCATCGAGGCGGGACTGTGGATCCGCGTCGAGACCGAACTGTTCCGCCTCAGCGACAGCCCACGGACGAAGTTCGACGAGTTCGCCCAGTGGTGCACCTGGTACGAGGGGGAAGCGGTCGTCTCGCACCAGAGCGCCGCCGACCTGCACGGCATGGGTCACCTCCAGCCGCGCTTCCTGCACCTGTCCACCCCCGACCAGCGCACCGTGCCGAGCAACCGGCTCGCGCTGCACCACCGGACGCTGGCGGAGGAGGACTGCGAGGTCGTCGGGGCCTTCCGGATCACCACTCCCGCCCGCACCGCGGTCGACCTCGCGGCCGGTGGCGTGTCCCAGGAAGTGCTCGACGAACTCGTCGGCGACGCGATCGCGCTCGGCCGGGTCGACTCCGACCAGCTGCACGCCGCGGTGGCGAACCAGCCGGCCGCGGTGGCCGACCGGATCGAGCTCGCGCTCCTCGCCGCGGGCTGACCGACGGGGTCTCAGACCGCGACGAGCGCGCCGAGCGCAGTTCCTCGGCCGACTCGCTCGGATGCGACAGGTGCGCCGGTAGGCGCGACCGCGTCCCACGGCACCGTCAGCACGCAGTCGCGCAGACGGCGGCGGGGCGGGGACACCGGGAAGCCTTGATCCTGCAGCAGCTCGAGCGTCGCCTTCCACCGGATCCGCGGCCCGAACGCCGCGTGCGGAGCGCTCGTCGCCCACGCGCGGTCGGCCGCGCGGAGCAGCGCGTGGATCGGCTCGCCCGGGACGTTCCGGTGGATCAGCGCCTTCGGCAACCGTTCGGCGACGTCGGACGGTCTCTCCACATGGAACGGACTCCACGCCAGGGTCAGCGAACGGGGACCGTGCTCGTCGAGGAGCACCCAGGCGCAGCGCCGGCCCAGCTCGTCACAGGTGCCGTCGATGAGCAGGCCGCCGGGAGCGAGACCGGAACGCAGGTGCGCCCACGCCGGTTCGACCGCCTCCTCCGGATACTGCCGGAGCACGTTGAAGGCCCGGACCAGGGTGGGGCGCAGGCCCGCGAGTTCGAAACCGCCCCGGGCGAACTCGACACCGTCGCGGCCCGGGACCACACGGTCCGGATCGATCTCGAGACCGACCACACGCAGATCGCTGCGGACCCGACGCAGCCGCGCGGCGAGTTCGAGGGTCGTCACCGGCATGGCGCCGTAACCCAGATCGACCACCAGCGGGTCGGCGGCGTGCGTCAACGCCCTCGTGATGTGAGGGTCGTGCATCGCCCAGCGGTCGCTGCGGCGCAGCCTGTTGATGCCGGTGGTGCCGCGCGTGACGACACCGACGGGTCCTCGATTCCGCACGCGCTACCGACCGGCGAGCCAGTCGGCGGTGATGGCCGCTTCGGTGCGGAACACGTCGACGAGATTGGTGAGGATGAGTTCTTCGAGCTTGCCGCCGACGAACGGGATGTGCACCTTGGCCTCGGAAGTGGTGCGGAGCGTGGCACCGCGGTCGTCGCCGAAGAGGTCCATCGTGCCGGTGAGACTGCCCGGACCGCCGGGGATCGACGCCTGGTAGGTGCCGGTCGCACGGTCGGTGAACGGCCCGTAGGTCTCCTTGCGCGTGATGACCATGTCCTTCTTGATCACCGTGCGGGCGATCTCCGGCAGGTCGGAACGCGGCAGGACGTGGTGCAACACCAGCGCGATGCCCGTTTCGGAGACCGTGAACTCGCGGACGTGGTTCTCCGAGTACTTGCGCATCTCGGTCATCCGCGCTTCCCAGTGATCGGGGTCGGCGAGAGCCTCGTACACCCGCTCCGGTGGATGAGGGAAGCGGGCGGAGTAGTCGATACGCCGTGCCACGACCGGCCAGGTTACCGCGCCGGACGGCCTCTCCGGAAATCGCGATCGTCCACGGGGAAGCCCCGCGGGCGTGCGATCAGGCCGAGTGGTCCCCGTTCAACCACTGCTCGGTGAAGGTGCGCTCCGCGTCGAACAGCTCGACGAGTTGCTCGACGATCATGCCCTCGATCTTGGAACCGAGGAACGGGATCTTCACCTCGACGGTGCCGTCGATGACGACGGACGAACCCGTCCCGTCGGCGATGAGGGTCATCCCCCCGGTGACCTCGCCGGGCATGCCGTCGACGTGGGCCGAGAACCTGCCCTCGGCGCGACCGTCCGCGAACGCACCCCACGCCTCGTGACGCCGGATGACGAGGTCGCCCGGGCGCAGGCTCGTGACCATGCTCGGCAGGTGCTCGGCCGGGATCGCCTGATGGAGGTCGAGTTCGATGGTGCCGTCACCGGTGTCGGCGCGTTCGACCGCAGCATTCGGGCCCCCGACCTCACGCAGCCGGGTCTGCCAGTACTGCGGATCGACGAACGCCGTGTGGACCGCAGCAGGCGGGGACGAGTAGTTCGCAGTGTGGTCGATAGGGCTGCCCATACGGGGCACGCTACCGTTTGCTGGTGCTTGATCCACGTATCAGGGCCCGGCTCGTCGAAACGGGAGCCACGGTGTCCGAGCAGGTGTCGCTGTCGGAGTTCACGACCCTCCGGCTCGGTGGTCCCGCCCGGTATCTCGTCGAATGCACGTCCACCGCGTCGTTGATCGAGGTCGTGCGCCTGCTGGACGAGCAGGGAGTGCCGCTGCTGCTCCTGGCGGGCGGCTCCAACCTCGTGATCGGGGACGACGGCTTCGACGGCGTCGTGGTCCGTGTCGCGACCACCGGTGTCGACCTCCGCGACGACCACGTCCGGGTGGATGCGGGAGCCGAATGGGACGCCGTCGTCGCGGCCACCGTGGACGCCGGCCTCGGCGGCCTCGAATGCCTGTCGGGTATCCCCGGATCCACGGGAGCGACGCCGGTGCAGAACGTCGGCGCGTACGGCGTCGAGGTGGGCTCGATCCTGCGTCGCGTCCGCCTGCTCGACCGCGCCACCGGCCAGGACCCGTGGGTCGGCCCCGAGGCACTCGGTCTCGGCTACCGGACCAGCATCCTCAAGCACACCGACGCAGCAGTCGTCCTCGAGGTGGAACTGGACGTGCGGAGCGATGGTTCCTCCGCGCCCCTGGCCTACCGGGAACTCGCGGTCGCGCTGGGGGCGGAGGAGGGCGAGCGCCGGCCGGCGGCCCAGGTCCGCGAGCACGTCCTCGCGCTGCGCCGCAGCAAGGGCATGGTGCTCGACGCCGAGGACCACGACACCTGGAGCGCCGGATCGTTCTTCACGAACCCCGTCGTCCCCGACGACCGCCTGCCGCAGGTGCTCGCGGCTATCGCGGCGAAGGTAGGGGAGGACGTGCGCATCCCGCAGTTCCCCGCGGACGGCGGCACCAAGCTGTCGGCCGGATGGCTCATCGAGCGGGCCGGTTTCGCGAAGGGTTTCCCCGCCGCCGACGCACCGGCGCGGTTGTCGACGAAGCACACGCTGGCGCTCACCAACAGGGGAGCGGCATCGACGGCGGATCTCGTGGCGTTGGCGCGGACGGTGCGCGACGGCGTCGAGGACGCCTTCGGAGTGCGTCTGCATCCCGAACCCGTCACCGTGAACTGTGTGATTTGACGGACGGTCCGGCCCGGGTCACCAGCGGTTGCGGACCTCCTCCGCGAAGCCGAGCAGGTTCTCGATCTCGAGCCGGGTGCCGTCGTCGAGGACGACGCTGCCGGTGAACCGTCCGAAGACCTGATGCTGCGTGGACCGCACGAGCAGGGCGTTCACGTCGGCCGCGCGGTCGAGGATCGGTTCGAACTCCATCTCGAACCGCTCGTCGTTGCTGGTGAACCGCCACGGCGCCCCGTCGTAGGTGTCGCGGGACAGATGGAAGTGCACGCGGTCGAGCTTGTGCGCCACACCGTCGTGGAAGAGCATGTTCTCGCTCGCCGCGGTGGTGTCACCGAAGCCGTGGCCGATGTTGAACCCGAATCGCACACCCTCGTGGATTCCCGAGGCCGACCCCCAGTACCAGGTGTTGTCGTAGGTCCACACCCCGCGACCCCAGTCGAACACCCCGAACGCGGTGGCAGGATCGAAGACCAGATCGCGCCCACCCACGGTGATCGTGCCCTGCGCGGGCAGGCAGTTGATCTTCTGGTTGTAGTAGAAGGCCTTCGGCGCGCGGGGGAAGGGTGTCGCGATCACCATCCGGTCGTCGGACGGCTGCGTGAGCACGAGTTCTCCGGACAGTCCGCGCCCACCGCCGAAACGGGGGTGGTCGACGATCAGCCGCCGCGAGAGCCCCTCGTGGTGGTACTCGATGCGGAGACCGCCGTGCTCGACGACGACGTCGCCGCCGTCGGCGGTGTGCGGCAGGCGCATCCGGCCGAGCGGGAAGGGGACGAGGGCGTTCTCCGTGGTCTCGGAGCGACCCGCGAGGTCGAGCACGCTGACTCCGAGAAGCCCCATGTAACCGTTGTCGGCGACGGTCAGCGCGATCCCGAGCGGTCCGTCCACCCCGTCGGACAGAACGCAGTAGTAGTCCCACTCCTTGATGCGGAACCGCGGCGCCGCGACCCGCTGCCGGTCGTAGGTGCGGACCTCGGAGGTGTTCCAGCCGGCTTCGGCGAGCACTCCGTCGTCGTCGAGCAGCGGGCCGGGCGCGAGGCGTCGTTGGCGCATAGTCCGGGACAGTACCGACGGTGGTGGACGCGAGCGTCCCGCCGCGCCCACCACCGCGACGGGATCACTCGGTGACGCGGTGGAACCGGCCGGCGTTGGCCTGGTCGCGAGGCTTGACGATGATCTGGTCGAGGTTGACGTGCGACGGACGGGACGCGACGAAGCCGATGATCTCGGCGATGTCCTGGGCGACGAGCGGGGTGATGCCCTCGTACACCTTGTCGGCCCGATCCTTGTCGCCCTCGAAGCGCACCAGCGAGAACTCGGTCTCGACCGCGCCCGGCGCGATCTCGGTGAGACGGACGGGCTGTCCGAGCAGTTCGCCGCGCAGCGTGCGGTGCAGGACGGCCTGCGCGTGCTTGGCGGAGGTGTAGCCGGCGCCGTTGTCGTAGGCCTCGAAGGCCGCGACCGAGGTGATGGTGACGATCAGGCCGTCGCCCGAGGCGATGAGCTCGGGGATCAGCGCCTTGGTGATGCGCATGGTGCCGATGACGTTGGTCTCCCACATCCAGCGCCAGTCGTCCTCGACGGCCTCGGCCACCGGTGCGAGCCCCTTGGCGCCCCCGGCGTTATTGACCAGCACGTCGACCCGCGGCAGCACCGTGGTGAATGCGTCGACCGAATCCTCGTCGGTGACGTCGAGCTCGAGGGCGGTGCCGCCGATCTCGTCGGCGAGCTTCTGCAGTCGGTCGAGTCGGCGTGCGCCCACCACGACGTGGAAGCCCTGTGCGGCGAGCGTGCGGGCGGTCGCCTCGCCGATTCCGGAGGAGGCTCCGGTGACGACGGCGACGCGGGAATCGGGAGAGATGCTCATGGGGGCAATCGTAGTGTCGGGCACCGGATGACGCCCCACCTCCCGGCCTGCGAAGTCCCCTCCGTGCGGCTACCCTGCGGCGTATGACCACCACCCGCGGTCGATACAGCTCGGGAGAACAGACCCGGATCCGGCTCGTCGAGGCCGCCGAGCGGCTCTTCGCCCGCCGCGGATACGACGGGGTCACCCTCGCCGACATCCGCAAGGCCGCCGGACAGCACAACTCCTCGGTGGTCGGGTACTACTTCGGCACCAAGGAGGGACTGCTCGAGGCGGTCTTCTCCCACCGGTTGCCCGCCCTGAACTCCCAGCGGGAAGCGCTCCTCGCCGAGATGCTGCGGACGCGGGAGACCCTCTCGGTCCGCGACCTGCTGTGGGTGATCATCCGCCCCCTGGCCGGCACGCTCGGCCGCACCAACCACTACGTCGCCTTCCTCGACCGGCTGTCGAACCACGACCGGTTCGCCGAGTGCTTCCGCGTCACCGGACCGACGGGAACCGAGAGCGGCCGCCGGTCCGACACTGCGCTGCGGACCCTGCTCGGGCCGCTGCCCGACGACATCGCCGGGCAACGTCTGCGACTGGTCTACTCCGGCACCGTCGGTGCGCTGGCGCGATGTCATCGTGCGGGCGAATCCCCCACCACGGTCGAACTCGCCGCGCTCGTCGACGCGTGGGAGGCATTGCTGCTCGCCCCGGTGTCGGCGGAGACCGCGCAGGCGCGCGGGGATGTGCGGGAAGGTTTCCCACCGGGTCGGTGAGGATTGGACACGACGCGGTCGGGGCGATAGTTTGATCGACATGTCAGTCGGCCACACCTCCGCACCGCGGGTCACCTACGTGACCGCCGCGCTGGGATCACGGCTGCCTCTGGCGCGCGAACTCTGTTGTCGCTGCTGCGGAAAGTAACTCCGCACCGATCCCGCCCCTCGTCGTGCGGGTCCGTCTCCGATCGTGTTCTCCACGCCGGGGTCTCGGTGCGTCGATCGTCTCCCGCCCGTCCTCCGGTCATCACGTCCGGATCAGCAGCCAAGGATCAGCGCCGTGTCGGTTCCCACTCTCTCGCCGTCCGTTTCCCTTCCCTCGCGGTCGTCCGCGCCCCGTCGCGCCACCGGTTCCGCTGTTCGTGGATCCACGCGCGCAACGGTCGTCCGTCCCCGCACCTTTCGTGTGTCGAGCCCGGTCCGGATCGTCCCGCCGGACCTGCGTATCGCCGACGGCACCGGAGCGTCGGTCTTCCGTGTCGCCGCCAACCGCGGCCCCGTCTCCCGCGACGTGATCGCGAAGGTCACCGGTGCGAGCATCGCCACCGTCAATCGTCAGGTGTCGGCCCTGCTCTCGGCCGGTCTTCTGCGTGAGCGCGCCGACCTGACCGAACCCGGCGCCGTCGGCCGGCCGCGCGTTCCCGTCGAGGTCGACCACGAGCGGTACCTGACGGTCGGCATCCACATCGGTGCCGTCACCACCGGCATCGTCGCCAGCGACCTGCGTGGTCGCATCATCGGCGCCGTCGAGGTCCCCACGCCGACCGGCGACCAGGACGCCGCGCTCGCGTCGATCACCGCGAGCGCCAAGGTCTTCGCCGCACGGTGGCACCGCCGCACCCCGCTGTGGGTCGGCGTCGCACTCGGCGGGCGGGTGGACTCGAACACCGCCGTCGTCACGCACCCGCGGCTCGGCTGGGTCGACGCCCGGGTCGGCGCGATCGTCGGTGGCGGTATGGGACTGCCGGTCTCGGTGGCCGCGCACGTCGAGGCGATGGCCGCCTCCGAACTGCTCCTCACCCCCGATCGCGACGCCCCCGAGGCCAAGGGCACCGGCCTGTACTTCTACGTTCGTGAGACGGCCGGTGTGGCAATCACTTTCGACGGCAAGGTGCACACCCCTGCCGGCGGTCCGGGCTCGGTGACGCATTTCCCCACCGGTTCGTCGGCGCGGTGCTCGTGCGGCGGCACGGGCTGCCTCGAAGCGACGGTGAGCGACCGGGCGGTCGTACAGCGCGCCGTGGCCGAGGGCATCCTCACCGACCGCGACGCCACCATCGGGTCGCTCTACCGCCTCGCACGGGACGGATCCGAGGCCGCGCACGGTCTGCTCGTCGAGCGGGCCACGGTGCTCGGCCGCACCGTCGGAATGCTGCGTGACCTGTTCAACCCCGACCGTGTGATCCTCGGCGGACAGGCCTTCACCGAGTACCCGGCCGCGGTCCCGCACGTCGCCCGCGCGTTCGCCGCGTCGACCACCCTGCCGCGCAAGGACATCCGCATCACCGGCTTCGGCAACCGGGTGCAGGCCCACGCCGCGGGGGTCGTCTCGCTCAGCTCGTTGTTCTCGGATCCGATCGCGGCGATGAAGCGCACCGAACTCTGACGGAGCCCCGCCGGCTTCACACGATCGGTGGGGCGTCCGTCGCGTCCGCTGCGGCACCCCGCCGATCGAGTTCCGCCCGGGCCCGGTCGAGCCCGCCGTGTTCGAGTGCGGCCGAATGCGACTCGTCGGCCCACACCAGTTTCCCGCGTTCGTGGACCGTCACGGTCATGTGACCGCCGAGATGTTCGATCGAACCGGCGACGTTCCGTCGTTCCGCGGGCAGCGGGACCGGTAGGACGTGCGCCGCTCCGATGGGTGAACTTCCGGAGATCTCCACGCTCCAGCGGGCGTTGCGGCCGCGCAGGTGCCAGCTCTCGTCGGTGACCGTCGCCCGGACGGGGGACGTGACGGGATTGCCCAGTCGCACCACGCGCCCGTCGGGCAACGCGACGACCACCGCCGTGACCTCCGTGCGCAGCGGACCGGAGTGCACCTGCCCACCGGCGAAGGCCACACACGCCTGCGGATCGGCGAAGCCCTGCGCCTGACCCCACCACCACGATGCGGGGAAACCTCCCTTGCCCCAGTTCTTCTCGCCGTAGACCTGGGATCCGGTCAGATCCCACTTCTCGTCGCCGAGGATCACGTGGCCCTCCACCCGGCCGCCGAGCAGCCAGGAATGCCAGTACTGGTTGAGGCCGGGGACGGAATGGAAGACGCTCGACGCGCCGAAGCGGCGTCGCGGCCAAGGCCGCAGATCCGACAGTCGGATGTCGAGACGGGCGTCGTCGCCGAGATCCATCCACACGCGTTCGCTGTCGCCGCAGAAGACGTCGCCGGCCGACGCGCCGAGCCGATCGGGATCGGCAGCGGCCACCGGATGCGCGGCGGTGCGCAGGAAACCGCCGGGATGGGCGGCCAGGCCGAGCGTCGCCCAGTGCGAGCCCGGTCCTGCCGAGTCGTCGGCACGGTTGACCCCGCACAGGGCGATGACGACGCGGTCGGTTCCGGGCTGGGTGAAGCGCCAGAAGTAACCCTCCATCGCGACGCCGTGCGCGGCGAGCGGATTCCCGAAGGGTAGATCCGCTCCCGATGCGCGGTACCGGGTCCACAGATTCCTCGGTGAGAGTTCCTTCGACGAGAGCCGTCCGTGTCGTTCGTGCACCGCCATGCCCGCTCCGTTCCGTAGATCCGTCCTGTCCGTTCTCCGGATGTACCCAGCATGGCCGCTCCCGTCACGGAACGTGCGGAATCGGGCAGCGATGTGCGGACGCGGGGAGGCACCTGCACCCGGCGCGGTCGGTCGGCCATAACGTTGACCGGACCGGATCGGACCGAAGAGAACGCGAGAAGCACGTGACAGGAGAGAAGGGTGGCTCGTACCGCGAGTTGTTCGCAGCGCCGGGCGCAGCCGCGTTCTGCCTCGCGGGATTCGTGGCGCGCCTGCCGATCGCGATGGTCGGGATCGGCATCGTCACGATGTTCTCGCAGCTCGAGGGGAACTACGCGGTCGGCGGTGCACTGTCCGCGGTGTTCGCGCTGTCGTACGCCGTACTCACCCCGCTCGTCTCCCGCGCGGTCGACCGGTACGGCCAGCGGCGGGTCCTCCCCACGGCGGCGGCCGTCAGCGCGGTCGCCACCCTCGCGATGCTCGCCGGCGTCCGATTCGAGGTGCCCACGGTGTGGCTGTTCGTCTGCGGGATCCCGGCGGGACTCATGCCCACGATCGGCGCGATGGTGCGAGCGCGGTGGACGCAGCTCTACGGCGGCACTCCACGACTGCGCACCGCCTTCGCGCTCGAAGCGGTGGTCGACGAGCTGTGCTTCATCGTCGGCCCCGTCCTGTCGGTGGGCCTGAGCGTGGCGGTCTTCCCCGAGGCCGGCCCGCTGCTCGGCGCGGTCCTGCTGCTCGTCGGCACCCTCGCCCTCGCGGCGCTGCGCAGCACGGAACCGCCCGTGCAACCGAACACCGACGGCCGTGCGCGGACGAACATCCTGCGCATGCCCGTCCTCCTGTCCATCGTCGTGGTGATGGTCGCGATGGGTGTGGTCTTCGGGGTGATCGACGTCGCGGCCGTCGCGTTCACGGCCGAACAGGACTCCCCGGGATCGGCCACCTTCGCGCTCGCACTGTTCGCGACGGGTTCGGCGCTGAGCGGCCTTGTCTTCGGGAGCCGGGTGGGGTCGAATGCCCCGACCCGCCAGTTGTTCGTCGCCACCGGCACTCTCGCCGTCCTGCTGTGCCCGTTGCTGCTCGCCGGTTCGGTGCCGATGCTCACGGTGCTGTACTTCGTTGCAGGATGCGCGATCTCGCCCATCATGATCGTGGCGACGTCGCTGACGCAGCAGATCGTGCCGCCCGACCGGCTCACCGAGAGCATCACGTGGACCGTCGCGGGTCTCGGGGTCGGTGTCGCCGCGGGTTCTGCGCTGGTGGGACAGGTCATCGACCGGACCGATGCCGGCACCGGCTATCTCGTGGCGGTCGCCGCGGGCATCCTCGCGGTCACCTGTGCCGGCGGGATCCATGTGCGGGCACGGTTAGAGTGACGCGCATGGCAGTTCGTGAAGTGGCCGGTATCGACGGCACCTCCCTCGTGTATCGCGCATTCGGCTCCGAAACGGCACCGGTCCTGGTGCTGCTCCACGGATGGGCGCAGTCGTCGCGGTGCTGGGGCGACGGGGTTCTCGACGCACTCGCCCGCGACTTCCGTGTGGTCGCCGTCGACCTGCGCGGACACGGTTATTCGCAGGCTCCCGAGACCGGATACGCCGATCGCAAGCTCTGGGCCGGCGACCTCGCCGCGGTGCTCGCCGCCGAGAACGTCTCCGGGACGAACCCGGCGGTGCTGCTCGGATGGTCCTACGGCGGTCTGGTGATCTGCGACTATCTCGCCGAACACGGCGCGGAAGCCGTCGCCGGCCTCGTCCTCGTGGGTGCCATCACGAGCATCGGGCGCGGCGAGAAGGGCGGACGCGTCGGTGCCTCGATGCGTGCCGCGATCCCCGCCGCGATGTCCGAGGACCCGAAGGAAGCGGTGCGCGCGCTCGGTTCCTTCGGCAACGCGCTCACCGGTCCCGTCGAGGACAGCGCTCTCCTCGAGGGCAAGGGTGCGGTGTCGCAGGCACTGTTCGGCGCGAGCCTGTCCACCCCGCCCCGGGTCCGTGCGGCGCTGTTCGACCGAGCGGTGGGCAACGACGACCTGCTCGCCGGCCTGGACGTGCCGGTTCTCCTCCTGCACGGCGACGCCGACTCGGTCGTCGACGTCTCCGCGGCGCACCATGCGGCGTCGCTGCTGCGCCGCGCCACGACCTCGATCTGGGAGGGCGTAGACCACGGTCCGTTCGTCGAGGATCCCGACCGGTTCGCGTCGGAGGTCGGAGAGTTCGCTCGAGCTGCGACGGCGGAGGCGGCGACACGCGAAGATCGGCAGCAGGGCAGTATGGAGGGGTGACGTCCCAGCCCAGCCGCCCGCACCGCGTGGCCGTGATCTCGGTCCACACCTCGCCGCTGGCGCAGCCCGGAACCGGGGACGCAGGCGGTATGAACGTGTACGTCCTGCAGACCGCTGTCGAGCTCGCGCGTCGCGGCGTCGAAGTCGAGATCTTCACCCGCGCGACCTCGTCGGCCGCCCCGGCCGTGCAGCAGGCCGCGCCCGGGGTGCTCGTCCGCAACATCGAGGCCGGTCCGTTCGAAGGACTCGACAAACACGATCTGCCGACGCAGTTGTGCGCATTCGCCGCCGGCGTGCTGCGCGAGGAGGCACGGCACCCGCAGGGCTACTACGACCTGGTGCATTCGCACTACTGGCTGTCGGGGCAGGTCGGCTGGCTCGCCCGCGACCGCTGGGGCGTGCCGCTCGTGCACACCGCCCATACGCTCGCCGCGGTGAAGAACGCCTCGCTCGCCGAGGGCGACACCCCCGAACCCGCGGCCCGGCAGATCGGGGAGCAGCAGGTCGTCGCGGAGTCCGATCGCCTGGTCGCCAACACCGCCGACGAGGCGGGGCAGCTCGAACGTATCTACGGGGCCGATCCCGCGAAGATCGACGTTGTCGCGCCGGGCGCCGACCTGAATCGTTACCGGCCCGGCGACCGCGCGGCCGCCCGCGCCGAACTCGGACTCGACCCGCGCGAGACCGTCGTGGCGTTCGTGGGCCGCATCCAGCCGCTCAAAGCTCCCGACGTGCTGCTCGAAGCCGCGGCGCGGGCACTCGCCGACGACCCCGGCATGCCGCTGCGGGTCCTGGTGGTGGGAGGGCCGTCGGGAACGGGTCTCGAGCGCCCCGACGCGCTCATCGAACTCGCGTCCGC
Source organism: Rhodococcus rhodochrous (assembly GCF_900187265.1). Classification (NCBI taxonomy): domain Bacteria; kingdom Bacillati; phylum Actinomycetota; class Actinomycetes; order Mycobacteriales; family Nocardiaceae; genus Rhodococcus; species Rhodococcus rhodochrous. The sequence goes on along the minus strand of NZ_LT906450.1, from coordinate 4,003,160 downwards.
ACTGGGTATCGCGTCGCGGGTCACCTTCCTCCCGCCGCAGCCGCCCGACCGTCTCGTCCAGGTCTACCGTGCTGCGGATCTCGTTGCGGTGCCGAGCTATTCGGAGTCGTTCGGTCTCGTCGCGATCGAGGCGCAGGCTTGCGGCACGCCCGTGCTGGCCGCGAACGTCGGTGGTCTCGGCGTCGCCGTGCGCGACGGGGAGACCGGCATGCTCGTCGACGGGCACCGCATCGACGACTGGGCGACGGCGCTGCGTTCCCTCGTCGGCGATCCGGATCGTCTCGCCCGGTTCGCGGCGACCGCGCCCGTGCATGCGGAGTCCTTCTCGTGGGAACACACCGCGGAAGGACTGCTCGACAGCTACCGACGGGCCGGGATGCGACGCAACCGCGCCTTCGGTACCGGCGAGCATTCGCTGCGACGGCAGCGTGGAGTGTGGAAGTTGCGACGGACGAGGGGAGTCACGGCATGAGCGACCGGCTCATCGAACTGATCGATTCGACGCTGCGTGATCGCGAGCTCGAATTCTCCGTCAAGGAGGGCGGGCACTTCGTCGTCGAGCTCCCGGGCGAGAAGAAACTCAAGACGACCACCCTGCTCAGCGTCGGACAGCACGGTGTGCGGGTCGAGGCGTTCGTGTGCCGCAAGCCGGACGAAAACTTCGAATCGGTGTACCGCTACCTGCTGCGCCGCAACCGGCGCCTCTACGGCGTGGCGTACACGCTCGACAAGGTCGGCGACATCTACCTGGTGGGACGCATCGCCGCGCACGCGGTGACCCCCGAGGAGATCGACGCGGTCCTCGGGCAGGTCCTCGAGGCAGCGGACCACGACTTCAACATCATCCTCGGTCTCGGCTTCATCACGTCGATCAAGCGCGAATGGGAATGGCGCGTCTCGCGCGGCGAACCGTTGCGCAATCTCGAGCCGTTCCGTCACCTCATCGAGGAGGAGACCGGCACGCCGTTCGAGCCCGATGTGGACGACGACGAACCCGAGGATCGGCGCGAAGCGAACGGGTGACGGCGTTGCCGAACACCGTTACCGCGCCGTGAACATGTCCGGTTGGAGAGGTCTGCACGGCCGTATCGTGTGACCATCACCACAATCGAAATCCGCTGGAAACGTCCGGGAAACGGTGCGTTCCCTCGAAGCGACCTGCGGTTTTGTCGATCGCCGGTTCGGTTTCTCGCACAGCCGTACCGGAAAATCGACCCGTGACCTCGCCGTGATGAACCCTTACCGTCGATGTAGGCCCGATACCGACGGGCGTTACACACCGGCCCCGCAGCCGCTCGTTCCACCCCCGCGGGATTGTCGGATCCACAACCTGCCGAGGGGTGGAGCGAGAGAGCGACCGGGCGTGTATCAGCACCGCACCGTGTTGCCGGCACCGACCGTCCAGCCATATGTGGCGGACCCATTGCGTCGGGGCCTCGCAAGCAGCCGGAAAGGATTCATCCACATGGCAAAGTTCACGATCAAGCGCGCCCTGGGCACCCTCGCTGCCTCCACTGCACTCGTTGCGACCCCGTTCGCCCTGGGTGCCGGTACCGCCAACGCCGCATCCGGCAACTGGGATGCCGTCGCACAGTGCGAGAGCGGTGGCAACTGGGCGATCAACACCGGTAACGGCTACTACGGCGGCCTGCAGTTCTCGCAGAGCACCTGGGAGGCCTACGGTGGCTCCGGCACCGCGAGCAACGCCTCGCGCGAGGAGCAGATCCGCGTCGCCGAGAACGTGCTCGCCGGACAGGGCGTCGGTGCATGGCCGGTCTGCGGTCAGTACCTCTGAGCGCAGCTCCGGTAGCCTCCGGGCGCAGACCCGGTAGCTTCCGAACCCCGCGTGCGATCCGTCGCATGCGGGGTTCGTGCTCTCCGGCAGGCGAATCGCGCCGGGAACGGTATCCTCGCAATCCTCACACAACACGTGTGACGGGCTTCACAGCCGCTGCGGTAGTGTGAACTCGACCGAAAGTCGGCACGGCGTGCCAGCAGAATGCTCGGAGGATGAGTAATGAGTTTCCGCAGTCCCTTTCCCGACGTCGACATCCCGGCATCGAGTGTCTACGACTTCCTGTTCGGTTCGCTCGACGAGTCCGAGCTCGATCGACCCGCGCTGATCGACGGCGCGTCCGGCGCCGTGACGGACTACCGCACACTCGTGGCCCACATCGACGCCGTCGCCGGAGCGCTGGCCGCCCGGGGCATCGGCGTGGGGAAGGTCGTCGGGCTGCTCGCACCCAACGTGCCGGCCTTCGCCTCGGTCTTCCACGGCATCCTGAGGTCCGGTGCCACGGCGACCACGATCAACGCCCTCTACACGGCCGGTGAGATCTCGAAGCAGCTCGACGACTCGGGGGCCGCCGCACTGTTCACGGTCTCCCCGTTCCTGCCGCAGGCCGAGGAGGCCGCCGCGGCCGCGGGGATCCCCGACGAGCTGCTCTTCGTGCTCGACGGCGCCGAGGGCCACCCGTCCCTGCGCGACCTGCTCACCGAGGGCTCCCCGGCTCCGACCGTCGAGTTCGATCCGGCGACGCATCTCGCGGTGCTGCCGTATTCCTCGGGCACGACCGGCCGGCCCAAGGGCGTGATGCTCACGCACCGCAATCTCGTCGCGAACGTCTGCCAGATCACCCCGCGGATGGGGATCTCCGCCGACGACCGTGTGCTCGCGCTGTTGCCGTTCTTCCACATCTACGGCATGACCGTGCTGCTGAACGCCGCGCTGTACAACCGGGCGTCGCTGGTGACGATGCCGAAGTTCGACCTCGTCGACTTCCTCACCTACATCTCGGAACACAAGTGCACGTACGTGTTCATCGCACCGCCGGTCGCCGTCGCGCTCGCGAAGCACCCCCTCGTCGACCAGTACGACCTGTCGAGTGTGCACACGGTCTTCTCCGGTGCCGCACCACTCGACAAGGAACTCGCCGGATCCGTTGCGAAGCGCTTGGGCTGCAACGTCCGACAGGGCTACGGCATGTCGGAGATGTCTCCCGTGTCGCACGCAATCCCCTTCGACGACAACGAGACCGAGCTCGACTCCGTGGGTCCGACGATCGCGAACATGGAATGCAAGATCGTCGATCCCGCGACCGGCGAGGAAGTCGAATATCCCACCGGCGACGGTGTTTCGGCGCCCGGCGAACTGTGGTGCAAGGGGCCCAACGTCATGGCCGGTTATCTCGGCAACCCCGAGGCCACGGCCGACACCCTCGACGAGGACGGCTTCCTCCACACCGGCGACATCGCCACCGTCGACGGGAAGGGCGCCGTCCGGATCGTCGACAGGCTCAAGGAACTCATCAAGTACAAGGGCTACCAGGTGCCGCCGGCCGAACTCGAAGCCCTGCTCCTCACGCACCCGCAGATCGCCGACGCCGCGGTGATCGGGGTCCGCGACGACGAGGGCGAGGAGGTTCCGAAGGCCTTCGTCGTCCGGCAGCCGGATTCGACGGTCACCGAGGACGAGGTCATCGACTTCGTGGCCGCGCGGGTCGCGCCGCACAAGAAGGTCCGGCAGGTCGAGTTCATCGACACGGTGCCGAAATCCTCTGCGGGCAAGATCCTTCGGAAGGATCTGCGTGCCCTGAACGCCTGACGGACGGGCCGACGAAATGTGGATCCCCGGGAGACCGTGTGTCTCCCGGGGATTCCGCTGTCCGGACCCTGTCCGATCAGGCCAGCATGTGCGGTTGTCCCGCCCGGTACCGGTCGGCGTCGATGCGCCGCAACGGTTCCAGTTCGGGCGGTTCGTGCAACTTGTACAGCGCGGGCGGTGCGGCGGGCGACCCCGCCGTCTGCAGCAGTGCACCCACTGCCGCCCGCGCCGATTCGTTCGCGCCCTCCATCGTCGCGAGGTCGATGTCGTTGCGGACGTAGTCGCCCGCGAGGAACAGGTTCGGGATCGCGGTGTGCGCCTCGGGCCGGTTCGCGAGCGACCCGGCGGTGTTGATGAGCAGCGGGGTGTCGTTGGTGACGCCGCCGGCTCCCCACTTCACGCCGGGATCGAGGAACCACGAGACGATATCGTTCTCGTCGATCGCGCCCGTCCCGTCCTCGAGGCAGGCCGACATCTGCGCCCACACCTCGCGGGCGATCTCCTCCGGCGTGCACTGCTTGGCGGTTCTGCCGTAGAGGATGCCGGGGGTGTCCCAGTCGGAGATGTCCACCGACAGGCAGTCGTGTGCCGAACCGTCGCCGTACCGTTGCGCGAAGTCGCCGCGCCAGAACTGGGCCTGGCTGATCGATGTGAGCGCCCACGGCGAACCGAGATAGGCGACGTGACCCGGCGTGATGGGGGTGGGTCGCCGAAGGAAGTACTGGATGCCGACCATCCAGTCGGTGACCAGAGCGTTCATCCGTTCGAGGCCGGGATCGGCCGCGAGGATCTCGGGTGACCACAGCGAGACCGCGCGTTCGGCCGGCATCGCCGCGACGAACCAGTCGGCCTCGGCGCGGGCCCGATTGCCCGACCCGTCGACGACCCGTGCACCGGTGATCCGTCCGCCGGAGATCTCCAGGGCCTCGGCCGCCCAACCCATTTCGAACTTCACGCCGAGGTCGCGCAGGAGTTGCGCCCACGGGTCGATCCACGCCTCGTTCGTCGGTGCCGACAGCAGGCGGTCGAGATGTCCGTACTGGGGCACGGTGCCCATCGCGTTCCACACGAAGGCCTGGCCCATGATGCCGATGGTGCGGGTCGAGACGGTCTGCGGCCGTGCCGCGACGAGCTGACGGGTCAGTGCGGAGACGAGGATCTCGCGGTAGCCCTTCGACTTGCCGTCGGCTTCGAGGGTCTGCGCCCACGTCTGGTGTTCCCATTGGTCGTTGCGACGTTCGAGGCTGCTGGTGAGGAACATGACGAGTTTGCGCATGAAGACCGCGAGCTCGTGCGGGGGGATCGAGCCGCCGAGGGAGAAGGCTGCCGTCAGGCTCTCCTGCAGGCTCAGCGGGTCGTAGACGTCGAAGCGCAGCGGTGCGATGGAGGCCGGGGCGGTGAGGTCGGGCGCCCCGGGGATCGCCATCCGGAATCCGTGTCCCGCAACGAGATTGTCGAACACGCCGTTCGGGTTGCCGGGGAACGGGATCCGCCGCATCGTGTCCGGGATGTGCTGGTAGAAGCCGGGGAAGAAGCGGAAACCGTGTTCGCCGGGCAGATCGAGGCGGCCGCCTGCCGCGGTGCCGGGGGAGGGGATGCTGCGCGCCTTGCCGCCGAGCGCGGTCGGTTCGAAGACGGTGACCTCGAAGCCGCGCTCGATCAGTTCGTGCGCGGCGGCCAGTCCGGCCATCCCGCCACCGAGGATCGCGACCCGACGTCCGCCGGAGTGCACCGCCGGCGCGCGGCGGCCCGGCTGTGCCGCTGTGGGTGGTAGGGCGGCTGCCGTGGGTGGAAGGGCTGCGGCGGCACCGAGCGCCCCGAGGGCGGTGAGGACGGTGCGGCGGGACATGCGTGTGTCGGGCTGCGGACCCCCGTGTGACTTCGGACCCCCGTGTGACATCGAACCCCCCGTGTGTGTCGGTGATGACGAACTGTGGTGCGCGGCGCCGACTCCCGCGTTCCTGGCAACGCGCGTTGTCAGATATAGCCCACGATCGGGGGCGCCCGTGGCGAAATCGCCATCCGTGCATGTCAGGATTGGGTCATGACTATCGGAACACTTGTTCTGCTCCGCCACGGCGAGAGCGAATGGAATGCGATGAACCTGTTCACCGGCTGGGTGGACGTGCATCTGACGGACAAGGGGATCGCCGAGGGCAAGCGGGCCGGTGCCCTCCTCGTCGAGCACAACGTGCTTCCCGACGTCTCCTACACCTCCCTGCTGCGCCGCGCGATCAGCACCGCCAACTTCGCGCTCGACGCCGCCGACCGGCACTGGATCCCCGTCATCCGCGACTGGCGTCTCAACGAGCGCCACTACGGTGCGCTCCAGGGCAAGAACAAGTCCGAGATCAAGGACGAGTTCGGCGAGGAGCAGTTCATGCTGTGGCGTCGTAGCTACGACACCCCGCCGCCGCCGATCGAGCCGGGTTCGAAGTACAGCCAGGACGCCGATCCGCGCTACGCCGACGTCGACGAGGTCCCCCTCACCGAGTGCCTGAAGGACGTCGTCGCCCGCCTCATCCCGTACTGGGAGTCGACGATCTCCAAGGATCTGCTCGCGGGCAGGACCGTGCTGGTCACCGCGCACGGCAACTCGCTGCGTGCGCTCGTCAAGCACCTCGACGGGATCTCCGACGACGACATCGCCGGTCTCAACATCCCGACGGGCATCCCGCTTCGTTACGACCTCGACGAGAACCTGCGCCCGCTGAATCCGGGCGGCACCTATCTCGACCCCGAGGCCGCGGCCGCCGGTGCGGCAGCGGTCGCCAACCAGGGCGCCAAGTAACAGTTCCTCGGAACCGAACCGACCCCGTCGCCGATCGGTGACGGGGTCGGTTCGTTCGTGCAGGTCCGTCGCGGAGTCGTCCGTTCCGGGCGAACAAAGGGTGAACAACACTCCAACAACCGAGAAATGCGGTGTGACGTGCGGGAAATGCCGTCGACCCGGTGTCCGGTGGGGTACCGGTGTCATTACGATTCGAAGTGTGAGTGTTACGCAGGCCGTGTTGCTGGCCGTGGTCGCAGCGGTCCTCGGCGGGATCGTCACCGTCGCCGTCGGGAGGCTGGTGCAGCGCCGGGCCCACGGTAGCGACGAAGCCGACCTCACGATGTTCGACGTGCTCGACCGGGTCGTCCACGGGGCGTCGACCGGGATCGCGGTGGTCGACAAATTCCACGACGTCGTCCTGTCGAACCCGCGCGCCGAGGAACTCGGTCTCGTCCGCAACCGGCAGATCGACGACCGGGCCTGGGTGGCCGCCTGCCGGGTGCTCGAGACGAGGAAGCCGATCGAACTCGACCTGGGCGCGAAGGCATTGCTCGGCCGCGAGCCCGTGGCGGTGCGCTGTACCGTCCGGCCGCTGCTCGACCAGGACCCGCGCTTCGTCGTGCTCTACGCCTTCGACGACTCCGAGCACGTCCGCATGGAGGCCACCCGGCGCGACTTCGTGGCCAACATCAGCCACGAACTCAAGACGCCCGTCGGCGCGATGGCGTTGCTCGCGGAGGCGCTGCTCGAATCCGTCGACGATCCCGACACCGTCCGCCACTTCGGCGAACGGGTCCAGCGCGAGGCGACGCGCCTCGGCAACATGGTGACCGAGCTGATCGCGCTCTCGAAACTCCAGGGCGCCGAGAAACTGCCCGATCTCGAGGTCGTGGACGTCGACGCCGTCGTCGAGGAGGCCCTCGACCGCACGCGCCTGACCGCCGAGAACGCCTCGATCACCATCAGCACCGACCGGCCGAGCGGTCTCGAGATCCTCGGCGACCGAACGCTGCTCGTCAGCGCCCTCACCAACCTCATCGAGAACGCGATCGCCTACTCGCCGGCCGGCTCACCGGTGACGATCAGCAGGTCGCTGCGCGAGGGCAAGGTCGCGATGGCCGTCACCGACCGGGGGATCGGTATCGCGAAGGAGGACCAGGAACGGGTCTTCGAGCGTTTCTTCCGCGTCGACAAGGCCCGGTCGCGGGCCACCGGAGGCACCGGCCTCGGCCTGGCCATCGTCAAGCACGTCGCCGCGAACCATCACGGCGAGATCACCCTGTGGAGCAAGCCCGGTACCGGCTCCACCTTCACCCTTCTCGTCCCGGCCCACCTCGAGGACGCCGACGACGACGAGGACGACACCGCCGGCCGCACCGAGAAGGCGGTCGGATCGTGACACAGACCCCCACCCGGGTTCCCGGGCGGACGGACACCGAGAAACAGACGGAGGACCAGCTCGTGACGCGTGTGCTGATCGTCGAGGACGAGGAATCGTTGGCGGATCCGCTCGCCTTCCTGCTGCGCAAGGAGGGGTTCGAGACGACCATCGCCGGCGACGGCCCGTCGGCCCTCGCCGAGTTCGACCGGAAGGGTGCCGACATCGTCCTGCTCGATCTGATGCTCCCCGGAATGAGCGGCACCGACGTGTGCAAGCAACTGCGGACCCGCTCGGGTGTGCCGGTCATCATGGTTACCGCCCGCGACAGCGAGATCGACAAGGTCGTCGGGCTCGAACTCGGCGCCGACGACTACGTCACCAAGCCGTACTCGGCGCGCGAGCTCATCGCCCGGATCCGCGCGGTGCTGCGGCGCGGATCCGACACCGAGAGCGAGGCGGCGGCGGACGACGGACTGCTCGAGGCCGGGCCCGTGCGGATGGACGTCGACCGTCACGTCGTGCATGTCAACGGCGAGCCGATTGCCATGCCGCTCAAGGAATTCGACCTGCTCGAATATCTCCTGCGGAACTCCGGGCGGGTGCTCACCCGCGGACAGCTCATCGACCGGGTGTGGGGCGCCGACTACGTCGGCGACACCAAGACCCTCGACGTCCACGTCAAGCGACTGCGCTCGAAGATCGAGGAGGACCCGGCCAAGCCGCGCCACCTCGTGACGGTGCGCGGCCTGGGTTACAAGCTCGAAGCCTGATCGGAACCGGCAGCCGAGTGCGCCTGTGCTGCCGACGTCGCGGGATGGATCGCGATCAGACCCAGTCCCTGGCGTCGCCGGCACAGGCGCGCGAGCTCGTCGTAGGCCGCCGCACCGAGGAGTTCGGTGAGTTCGGGGGCGTACGACTGCCAGACCGGGCGCTCGCCGACGTGAGCGTCGGGGGAGCCGGAGCAGTACCAGTCGAGATCGTGGCCACCCTCACCCCAGCCGCGCCGGTCGTACTCGGTGATGACCGTGCGCAGGATCTCGGTGCCGTCGGGACGCTCCACCCAGTCCTGGGTGCGGCGGATCGGGAGCTGCCAGCACACGTCGGGCTTCATCTCCAGCGGTTCGATGCCGCGTCGCAACGCCATGGTGTGGAGGGCGCAGCCCTGGCCGCCCTCGAATCCGGGACGGTTGAGGAAGATGCACGCACCCTTGTAGCGGCGGGTGCGCAGGGCGGGCTCGTCGTCGATCTCGTCCTCTTCGAGGTAGCCCTTCTTGCCCAGGCCCTTGTCCATGAACTGCCAATCGGCCGGCGTGAGGTGTTTCACTGCCTTCGCCAGCTTCTTGCGATCGTCGTCGTCGGACAGGAACGCGCCGTGCGAGCAGCACCCGTCGTCGGGGCGCTCGGCGATGATGCCCTGGCACGCCGGAGTGCCGAACACGCAGGTCCACCGCGAGAGCAGCCATGTCATGTCTGCGGCGATGACGTGTTCGTCGTTGTCGGGGTCGGTGAACTCCACCCACTCCCGAGGAAAGTCCAGAGGGACTTCGGGGGCCGGGTCGAGTTTGTGTGGGGCATGGGACATACCTGCTGTCACAGGTCCCGACGGTAGACCCAGTACCGTATTGATGTGCGCTTAGGGGTACTCGACGTCGGAAGCAACACCGTTCACCTGTTGGTGGTGGACGCCCATCGTGGTGGGCACCCCACGCCGATGAGTTCGACGAAGGCCACGCTGCGGCTGTCCGAGAACATGGACGACAACGGCGACATCACCTCCAAGGGCGCCGATCGGCTCGTCGAGACCACTGCCGAGTTCGCCAGTATCGCCCGCACCTCTGGATGCGGCGAGCTCATGGCGTTCGCGACGTCCGCGGTGCGCGACGCCGGCAACTCCGAGACCGTCCTCGATCGGGTGCGCCGGGAGGCCGGGGTGTCGCTGGACGTGCTCTCCGGTGAGGACGAGGCGCGGCTGACCTTCCTGGCCGTGCGCCGCTGGTACGGCTGGAGCGCCGGGAACATCCTCGACCTCGACATCGGCGGTGGTTCGCTCGAGCTCACCTTCGGTGGCGACGAGGACCCCGAGATCGCCTACTCCCTCCAGCTCGGTGCGGGACGGCTCACCCGCGACTGGTTCCGCGAGGACCCGCCCGGCAAGCGCCGGATCTCCGCGCTGCGCGACTGGCTCGACGCCGAACTCGCCGAACCGGCGAAGGTGCTGCGCAGCGCGGGCGACCCCGACCTGTGTGTGGGTACCTCCAAGACCTTCCGGACCCTGGCCCGCCTGACCGGCGCGGCCCCCTCCTCGGCCGGCCTGCGGGTACAACGGACTCTGACGGCGAGCGGACTGCGCCAGCTCATCGCCTTCATCTCCCGGATGACCACGGCCGACCGGGCGGAACTCGAAGGCGTCAGCTCGGATCGGTCCGAGCAACTCGTCGCCGGCGCCCTCGTCGCGGAGGCGAGCATGCGTGCCCTCGGGGTGGAGACGCTGCAGATCTGCCCGTGGGCGTTGCGCGAAGGCCTGATTCTTCGGAAGCTCGATACGGATATGGGTGGCGAACTGGTGGTGGCAACCGGATGAGCGGGAATCGCAGCAACGACACGGGGCAGATCTCCGTGGCCGAGCTGTTGGCGCGTAACGGCCAGAAGGTGGGAACGCGGGCCGGGGGACGACGCCGACGAGGCGCGAGCGGCGGCATCTCCGTCGCCGAACTGACGGGTGAGATCCCGATCACCCGCGCAGACAGCAAGGTCGAGCGGCACACCGCGACCGATGCGGAAAGCGCTGCCGGGCAGGCGGATTCGTCGACCTCGACGGCTGCTGTCGAGGCGGAGACCCCGCCGAAGGCCGTCCCGGCGCCACGCAAGGTCGAGACCCCGAAGCTCGAGACGCCGAAGGCGGCGACCTTCGCGCTGTCCGACATCGAGAAGACCACCGTGACCCCGCGGGTCGCCGTCGGGACGAAGACGCCGCCGGTGAAGACCGGAACGAGCACGCCTGCTGTCACGAAGACACCGCCCGCCGCGAAGACACCGCCCGCCGCGAAGACGCCCGCATCGACGGACGCGGTGTCGAAGACCGACGCGGTGTCGAAGACGGATGCGGTCTCCAAGGCCGCCGCACCTACGGAAGCGGCGTCCAAGGCGGCTCCGCCCAAGATCGAGTCGCCGACCGAGGTCATCCGTCCCGAGGCGCTTCCCCGTCGCGCGCGGGCGCATCTCGGAGCGGCCGCGACCGGCTCGCCGTCCGGTGAGGGAGCAGCGGTCGCCGACAAGAAGTCGGACACGAAGTCCGAGAAGGCGAGCGCCCCGGCGGTGTCGGTGCGCAAGGCCGACGTCGCCGAACCGCGACTGCTCTCCGGCCCGGCCAGCGACCTGCAGGGCACCGGCTCCGGCGCCGAGGACTCGACCGACACCATCGGTGCCGCGGACACCGGGTCCGACGCCTCCGAGAAGGCGGCATCGTCGCGGTCGCGGAAGTCGCGCGGCAAGGGCGGGAAGGCAGCGGCCGACGCCGCCGACGATTCGGCACGGAAGAGTGTGGACGACGACGAGTCCGCCGACGCGGAGCAGGGCAGCGGCCTCAAGCAGTGGGCGTTGCTGATCGGCGAGAGTGTCGCCGCGATCGTCGCGGGCGGATTGCTCTTCAAGGGATTCGAACGATTGTGGGATCTCCTGCCGTGGGTCGCCTTCGCGCTCGCGCTGCTGGTGATCGTGGGCCTGGTCGCACTGGTGCGTGTGCTGCGGCGCACCGACGACATCACGAGTCAGCTCATCGCGCTCGCGGTGGGAGCATTCGTGGCCTTCGGGCCGCTGTTGTTCCTGCTGCCCGGGTGAGCCGATGCCGACCGCGCAGGGAATCCGGGTAGGGCTGTCCACCGCTTCGGTCTATCCGGAGAACACCGAAGCGGCGTTCCGCTTCGCCGCCGATCTCGGTTTCGACGGGGTCGAGCTGATGGTGTGGGCCGAACCGGTGAGTCAGGACCCCACCTCGGTGGAACGTCTGGTCCGCCGGTACGGCGTGCCGGTGCTCGCCGTGCACGTGCCGTGCCTGCTGATCTCGCAGCGCGTGTGGGGATCCGATCCGGCCGCCAAGCTCGACCGTTCGGTACGTGTCGCCGAGATCCTCGGTGCGGAGACCGTCGTGGTCCATCCGCCCTTCCGGTGGCAGCGTCGCTATGCGGAGGGATTCTCCGACCAGGTCGCGGCGCTCGAGGCCGACAGTCACGTGGTGGTCGCGGTCGAGAACATGTACCCGATGAGAGCCGATGTCGTCTTCGGCGGTCGTGATCGCGGCGCCGAACGTCTGCGTCGGCGCGGGCCGGGCCGCGCGGTCTCGGCCTACAGCCCGTCGCTCGACCCCACCGACACCGGCTTCGCGCACTACACGCTCGACCTGTCTCACACCGCGACTGCGGGGGCCGACGCCCTCGCGCTCGCGGATCGGATGGGGGAGGGGCTCACCCACCTCCATCTCGCCGACGGCCGGGGCTCCTCGCTCGACGAACATCTCGTCCCGGGAACGGGCACGCAGCCGTGTGCGGATGTCTGCCGCCGGCTCGCCGAGAGCGATTTCGGCGGTCACGTGGTCCTCGAGATCAGCACTCAGAGTGCACGGACGCGTGCGGAGCGCGCCGGGATGCTGGCGCGTTCGCTGGCCTTCGCGCGCACGCACCTGGATCGCTCGGCGACGCGCGCGATCACCGCCGGCCCCGAGAGTCCCCGGCACACGGACATCGCGCGCGTCCCCGCCTCAGAGGCCGGCGATTCCGGCGGCGAGCACGGCGACGCCTGAGATCAGCACGCCCGCGGTGAGGGAGGCGGCGCCGAGCCACACCGCCGCGAACATCCGGCCGGGCCGGGCCGGATCGGGCCCGAGCACCGACAGGAAGAAGCCTGCCGGGATCAGGATCGCGGCGACGAGCACGGCGATGGCGCCGGCCGCCGACCAACCGGGTGATGCGCCCACGACGTGCGTGAGGACGGCGATGAGCAGCCCGAGCGTGACGAGTACTCCCGCGTGGGCGTGACCGGCACGGAAGAACGTCTTCTGCAGGTCGTTGGTCGGTACGCCGCCCGCGGCGACGCGTAATAGGAAGGTGCCTCCGAAGGCGATGCCTGCGACGGTGAGCACGGTGCTCCCGAGAACGATGGTCAAGAGCGGATGCATGAGGCCTCCTCGGCCGGGACTCCAGTATCGGATAGTTTCACTATCCAATACTGGATAGTTGTAGTATCCGGTGTCAAGGGATGGAGGTGATCTGTGCGTATCTCGGAACTCGCCGAGCGCTGCGGCGTACCGCTGCCGACGGTGAAGTACTACCTGCGTGAAGGGCTGCTCATGCCGGGCGTGGCAACGAGCGTCACCTCGGCGACCTACGACGACCGGCACGTCCGCCGCCTGGGTCTGGTCCGCGCTCTCGCCGCACAGGGCCTGCCCCTCGAGAAGATCAAGACCGTCGTGGATCTCGTCGACAACCCGCGCGACGACCTGTTCGTCGAACTCGGCCACGCCATCGCCGCGCTGCCGCCCTACGTCGAGGACTCGGCCGGTCCCGACTATCCCCGCGCCCGCCGCCTGCTCGAGCGCCTCGGCCAGATCTACGACCCGCGGTTCGCGGCCGTGGCGCAACTCGAACATGCGCTCGCAGCCCTCGAGGCCGCCGGCCTGCGGATGGACGACCGCCGGATCGACGCCTACGGCCGGCACGTCCGCGCCATCGCCGAAGTCGACCTCGAGTTGCTGCCGACGCACTCCCGGGAGGCCACCGTGGAAGCGGCCGTGCTCGGGACGGCCCTGTACGAACCGGTCCTCACGGCCATGCGCCGACTGGCCCACCAGCATCTCGCCGCCCGCGTGTTCGGGTCCGGTGAATCTCCCACGACCGGCGCCGATCAGGCCCCGAACGACGACCAGGAGCAGCAATGACTCTCACCGACCAGCCCTTCCTCGACCTGACCTCGGTCACCCGGGTGCCGGGGGAGCACCCCGACGGCACCTCTGCCTGGCAGGCGCACATCGATCCGGTGTGGACCATCGGACCCAAGGTGCACGGCGGATGCATGCTCGCGGTCTGCGCGTCCGCAGCACGCAGGTCGGTGCTCGACGCCGGTGTCGACCCGCTCACCCAGCCCCTGGCCGTGAGCGCCTCGTTCGTCGCCGCGCCCGATCCCGGCGACGTCGAGCTCACCACCGTCCTGCGCAAGCAGGGCAAGCAGATCGGTCTCGTGGACGTCGAACTGTCCCAGGCCGGACGCGTAGCGGTGCGGGCGAGTGTCACCCTCGGCGCCCCGGACACCGGAGAGCCCTTCCACACCGTGCCGCACCGCGCGACCACCATGTCCGCCGACCCGCCGGCCGAGTCGGTGCTCGTCACCCCCGAGCACCCCATGGGGCAGATCGTGAAGTTCGCCGCAACCTCCCGGCTCCGGATCGACTCCTCGACCGCACGCTTCCTCGACGGGCAACAGGGCGAACCACTCGTGTCGATGTGGACGCGGCCGTCGCCGGGCGACGAGGCGGACGTCGACACCTCGGTGCTGTTCGCGCTCATGTGCGGCGACGTCTCGGCTCCCGTCGCGATGAACCTCGGCCGCTTCGGCTGGGCGCCGACGGTGCAGCTCACCGCGTACCTGCGGCGGGTGCCGGCTCCGGGATGGCTGCGTGTCATCGCCGAGAGCAGCGTCCTCGGCAACACCTGGTTCGAGGAGGACCACACCGTCGTCGACTCGACCGGCCAGGTCGTCGTGCAGTCGCGTCAGCTGGCCATGATGCCCCGCTGACACACCCCACTGTGGTGTAGGCCGCACGGGCGGTCGTGGCAGGCTGTCCCCATGACGAGAATCGCAGTGATCGGTGGCGGCAGGATCGGCGAGGCGCTGGTCTCGGGCCTGCTGAAGAACGGCTTCGCGACCAAGGACCTCGTGGTCGCCGAGAAGTTCGAGGAACGACGCGAAGAACTGTCGCGGACCTACTCGATCCGGGTCACCGACAGCACCTCCGACGCCGCGGAAGGCGCCGATGTGGTGGTCGTGGCCGTCAAGCCCAACGACGTGGACGTCGTCGTCACCGCCCTCGCGGCGGTCGACGCCGGGAACGACGACGAGCAGATCCTGGTGTCGCTGGCCGCAGGCATCCCGACGGTCCGTTACGAGACCAAGCTCCCGGCGGGCTTCCCCGTCGTGCGCGTGATGCCGAACACCCCGATGCTCGTCGGGGAGGGCGCGAGCGTGCTGTCCGCCGGTCGGTACGTCAAGCAGCAGCACCTCGACACGGTCCGCGAGATCCTCGCGAGCGTGGGAACGGTCTCGGTGGTCCCGGAATCGCAGATCGACGCGGTCACCGCGGTCTCCGGATCCGGCCCCGCCTACTTCTTCCTCGTCGCGGAGGCGATGATCGACGCCGGTGTCTCGCTCGGCCTGACGCGGGCCGTGGCCACCGATCTGGTGGTGCAGACGATGACCGGCTCGGCCGCGATGCTCGCGCGTTCGGGGGACAACGCCGCCGATCTGCGCGCCGCGGTCACCTCGCCGGGTGGCACCACGGCGGCTGCCATCCGTGAACTCGAGCGTGGAGGGCTGCGTACGGCCTTCTACGAGGCGCTCGACGCCGCGAAGCGTCGCTCCGCGCAGCTCGGGGCGGCATCGGACCAGCCGTCGCCCGCGGCCCGGGAGGGGCTGTCCGGAACCGCCTGACAGGGCGTCCACCCGAGGCTCTCGCTGGGTGTCCCTGCGGAGCGCTCACAGGCGTCACTGCGGAACGCTGACAGACGTCACTGCGGGGCGTAGCGTGGCGACGAACAGCCGCCCGCCGGAAATTCCCCAGTTGCATCGTCGCACAGGAACCATTCGTCACGCTAAGCTCGAATCAGCACGTGCGTGTCTGTTCCGCCGGAGGGGAAGCCGGCGGCGCGGGCGTGCCGGAGGTGTGTAATGGTTTCAGGAAACACGCCGTCGAAGGGTCAACCTCGAGACGGACAGTCGGTTCTCGCCGGTACCCAGTTCCTGACGGTTGCCGAGGTGGCAGCTCTCATGCGGGTGTCGAAGATGACCGTGTACAGGCTGGTGCACAGTGGCGAACTACCCGCAGTGCGCGTGGGACGCTCGTTCCGCGTGCATGCGAAGGCCGTCCACGACTACCTCGAGACGTCGTACTTCGACGTCGGATAGAGGTAGAGCAGGGACGGTCGGCGCGTCGTCGGGGGACGACGGTACGACGAACGGATCCGGTGCGCGAGGGAAGTCGCGTTCCGGGGCGGACCTCGGTTTCACGCCGGGTGGGCCGCCCCGGTAGGATTGCTTGTCGTCGTACCGGCCAGCCGGTGTCGTGAGGCGCTGTTACTCGTCGCCACGAGGCCCAGCGTCGACATACATCAGGCGTACGTCACCGGCGTGCGCAGGAACGCTACAAGGAACGTGAGGGATGCCCACATGGGATCTGTGATCAAGAAGCGCCGTAAGCGCATGTCGAAGAAGAAGCACCGCAAGCTGCTCCGCCGCACCCGAGTGCAGCGTCGTAAACTCGGCAAATAAGCCCTGCGCCTGTCCGATGCCCGTCACCTCCATGGTGACGGGCATCGTTCGTCTGTGCATCCCGGTACCCGGAAGCTCACCCGCGAGTCGTGCGATGGCAGCGAAGTGGCCGTATTGTGGGACGGCATACCGCGTCGGGGCGAATGTGACCGATGACGCGTGTGGTGCAGCAGGGGGTTTCACGAGTGGTTTCGCAGGGGCACGAAGTGGCACGTCCACGAGTCGTGCTGGTCACCGGAGCAAGTCGGTTCCTGGGTGGTTTCCTCGTCACCAGGCTCGCTCAGAATCCGGACATCGAGCGGGTGATCGGCGTCGACACCCAGTCGCCGTCGAAGGACATGCTCCGGCGCATGGGGCGGGCCGAGTTCGTGCTCGCCGACATCCGCAACCCTCTCATCGGCAAGATCATCCGCAACATGGACGTCGACACCGTCGTCCACGCGTCCGCCGTCACGAAGGCCCCCAAGTCGGGGAGCCGCACGGCGATGAAGGACATGAACGTCCTCGGCGCGATGCAGCTGTTCGCGGTGTGCCAGAAGGCACCCTCGGTGCGCAGGATCGTGCTGCGCTCGTCGTCCGTCGTCTACGGCTCGAGTGCCAAGGATCCCGCGAAGTTCACCGAGGAGATGAGCGCCCGCCGACGGCCCACGGGCGCCTTCGCCCGCGACATGATGGAGGTCGAGGGCTACCTGCGTGGCGTCGCCCGCCGGCGCAGCGACATCGCGACCACCATCCTCCGGCTCGCACCCACCGTCGGGAACCGGCTGCCCGGCTCGGTGTCGAGCTATCTCACCTCCCCGCTCGTCCCCAACGTGCTCGGCCGCGACGCGCGACTGCAGCTGCTGCACGAGGAGGACGCGCTCGGCGCGCTCGAACACGCGGTCGTCGCCGGACCACCCGGGACGTACAACATCGCCGGTGAGGGCATCGTCATGATGACCCAGGCCGTGCGCCGGGCAGGGGGCGTCACCGTGCCGATGCCCTACGCGCTGTTCCGCACGGTCGGGCACGCCCTCATGGGTTCGGTGATGAACTCCTTCACCAAGGAAGAACTCGACTATTTCCATTTCGGATGCGGACTCGACACCACGCGCATGCGCAACGAGTTCGGATTCGAACCACGCTGGACCACGAGAGAAGCGCTCGACGATTTCGCCCGGGGCCTCGCCCTCACCCGCATCGTGAAGACCGAATGGGTGGACAAGGCCGAGTCGATGGCGCTCTCCGTGCTCGGAGAGACGAGGGAGACGCGATGACGGAGGTCGCGAAGGTCATCCCGTTGCACGCCGGCAACCGCCGTCCCGGCGAACGGGTCACACGCACACCCCATCCGTCGATGGGGCCACCGCCCACGCCCGAGCAGGTGAGCCGCACCGACCGGTTCCTCGACGACCTGCGCGGCACACTCGCACAACAGGTCACCGCCACCGCCGAGTTCGTCCGTCGCCGGATGACCGGCGACTACGAGGTCGACGACTTCGGTTTCGACCCGCACTTCACCGAGAACGTCGTCCTGCCGGTGCTGCGACCCCTGTTCGACAAGTGGTTCCGCGTCGAGGTCCGCGGCGTCGAGAACATCCCCGCCGAGGGCAGCGCACTCGTCGTCGCCAACCATGCCGGCACGCTCCCCGTCGACGCACTGATGACCTCCGTCGCCGTGCACGATCACGCGGATCGTCACCTGCGGATGCTCGCCGCCGACCTCGCCTTCGGTATGCCCGTCGTCGGAACGGTGACGCGCAAGGCCGGCCACACCCTCGCGTGCCATCCCGACGCCGAACGGCTCCTCCGGCAGGACCAGGTGGTCGCGGTCTTCCCCGAGGGCTACAAGGGACTCGGCAAGCCGTTCAAGGAGCGCTACAAACTGCAGCGGTTCGGCCGCGGCGGTTTCGTGTCGGCCGCCCTGCGCACCCAGGCGCCCATCGTGCCGTGCTCGATCGTCGGCTCCGAGGAGATCTACCCGAACATCGCCGACCTCACCTCGCTCGCGCGTCTGCTCGGCCTGCCCTACTTCCCGATCACCCCGCTGTTCCCGGCGCTCGGCCCGCTCGGAATCGTGCCGCTGCCGTCGAAGTGGTACATCGAGTTCGGCACACCGATCGTCACCGACGTGTACGACGACGCCGCGGCGGAGGATCCGATGGTGTTGTTCGAGGTCACCGACCACGTGCGCGAGACGATCCAGCAGACCCTCTACAAGCTGCTCACGCGCCGGCGGAACGTCTTCCTCGGCTGAGAAAGACGGAAATCAGGCCGCTCGATCGCGGCGGCGGCCCACGAGGACCGCGACTGCACCACCCGCGGCACCGAGACCGAGCGCCGTGGGTACCCCGACCTTCGCAGCCTTGCGCGCCGTCCGGAAGTCGCGGATCTCCCACCCGCGTGTACGCGCGACCTGCCGCAGATCCGGATCGGGATTGATCGCGACGGCCGTGCCGACCACCGAGAGCATCGGCACGTCGTTGTGGCTGTCCGAATAGGCCGTGCAGCGCTTGAGATTCAGGCCCTCACGGATCGCGAGGGCCCGCACGGCGTGTGCCTTGCCGAGACCGTGCAGGATGTCGCCGACGAGACGGCCCGTGAAGACACCGTCCTTCGACTCGGCGACGGTGCCGAGCGCACCGGTCAGGCCGAGGCGTTCGGCGATGACGTCGGCCAGTTCGACCGGCGTCGCGGTCACGAGCCACACCTGCTGGCCCGCGTCGAGGTGCATCTGCGCGAGCGCGCGGGTGCCCGGCCAGATCTTGTCGGCGATGATGTCGTCGTAGATCTCCTCGCCGAGCCGGCGCAGTTCCTCGGTGGAGCGGCCCTGCACGAACGACAGCGCCTTGTCGCGACCGGACGCGACGTCGTTCATGTTCTCCTTGCCCGTCAGGCGGAACTTGACCTGCTGCCAGGCGAACTCGAACAGGTCGGACTTGTCGAAGTAGTCCCGGGCGACGAGGCCGCGGGCGAAGTGGATGATCGACGCGCCCTGCACCATCGTGTTGTCGACGTCGAAGAACGCCGCCGCGGTCAGATCGCGCGGGACGGGAGCGGTGTCGGGGGAGGGCTCGGGTTCGACGCGGGATTCCTGCAACGCGAGGGCGGCATCGGCGCTCGCCTCACCTGCGAGATTGGCGCGGACCTCTTCCTCGCTGGGCCCGAACTTGCGAGAGAAGAGCCGACGTCCGGGACGGATGATGCGCGCCCACGTCTCACCCATGCCCCATCCGTAGGGAAACGAACGTCCTGGCACTCGCACCTCCGGTGTCGTAACGGGCGGGGCTGTCGAAACGGGCGGGCCCCGTGTGACCCCTGCACTTCCGGGCGCCGCGCACACGGCGACCGCATACACGGGTGACCCGCGCCAAGCCTAGCCCGCGATACGGCCCGTCACCGGGAGGCCGTCGCCCCCGTGACCGGGTGTGACGTTCATCTCGACAGGTCGTGCCGCACAGTGGAGGCATGAGTGAGCAATCGTCATCGGCAACGAGCGGCTCCGCGAGCCGTCATCACCTGACCCTTCTGGTGCGTGCCGGGTGCGGTGCGTGCGGTCCGGCGCGCGAGCAGCTCGAGGCGCTCGCGGAGGAGCTCGGCGTCGAGGTCACCTGCATCGACGTGGATGTCGCTGCCGCAACCGATCCCGATCTGCGGGCCGAATTCGGGGACCGTCTGCCCGTCGTTCTGCTCGACGGACGCGAGCACAGCTACTGGGAGGTGGACGAGCCGCGACTGCGCGCAGATCTCGCCGGCTGAGTGGGCAGGTCCTCGTCGTACAGCAGGTGGGAAGCACATTCGGGGTGCTTCGAGCAACTTTGTGCATGGCTTCACAAGCGGTTACCGTGGTGTGAACGAATTCCCGGATCACCGTGAGGCCAGGCGTGTATCCACCGGCCGGACGAGGAGCCACGTACCGTGACGCAGTTGCACCCACCGCAGGGCGAGGACGCTCGCGGCACCGCCGAGTCCGGCGAGGGTGCCACTCCCACCCCTCCGGTCCGCGATATCCCACAGGCTACTGTGACGCGTCTCGCGACCTACCTCCGGGTCCTCGGTGCGTTCGCCGAGGCCGGCACCCTCATCGTCTCCAGTGAGGAACTCGCGGCCGCCGCCGGCGTCGGTTCGGCCAAGCTGCGCAAGGATCTGTCCTTCCTCGGACCCAACGGAGTGCGCGGCGTCGGCTACGACGTCCTGCGCCTCCAGTCCCGCATCGAAGCAGCTCTCGGACTCGACCGGGGCCATCGCGTCGTGCTCGTCGGAGTGGGCAGCCTCGGCCGCGCCCTCGCCCGGTATCCGGGCTTCGACCGCCGCGGTTTCACGATGGCCGGTCTCTTCGATTCCGATCCCGACGTCGTGGGCACACGTGTGGGCGACCTCGTCGTGCGGCACGTCGACGATCTCGAGAACGGAGCCCGTGAACTCGGCGCGACCATCGGAGTCGTCGCCACCCCCGACGAGGCAGCGCAGCAGGTGTGCGATCGGCTCGTGCTCGCAGGCGTGCGCAGCATCCTGAGCTTCGCTCCCGTCGAACTCGATGTCCCCGACCACGTCGAGATCCGACGCGTCGATCTGTCCGTCGAGATGCAGGTTCTCTCGTTCAACAGCACGCGCAACGGGGAGACCCCCCGTGCGGCGACCGCCGACGTTCGTCCTGCAGCCGGCGACGTACGCCCCGCCGGCATCCCGCGGGTGTCCACCCGGAGCTCTGCACGGCGTACCACAACAGGAAAGGCGGGTCCGATGGGCTCGGCCGCGACCAGAAACGGATCGGTGATCGCACCGTGAGTGTTCTCCTCGTCGGGATATCGCATAGGAGCGCACCGGTCCCGGTGCTCGAGAAGGTGGCGGTCACGGACACCGACCGCCCCAAGCTCACCGACAAGATGCTGGCGTCGGACAAGATCTCCGAAGCGATGATCGTCTCCACCTGCAACCGGGTGGAGATCTACGCGGTGGTCGACGCCTTCCACGGCGCGCTCGCCGCGGTCAGCGAACTGCTCGCCGAGCACTCGGGTCTGCCCGTCACCGAACTGCACAAGCACGCCTACGTCCGGTACAGCGAGGCCGCTGCCGAACACCTCTTCTCCGTCGCCAGCGGGCTCGACTCGATGGTCGTGGGGGAGCAGCAGATCCTCGGCCAGATCCGTACCGCCTACGCCGCCGCCGACGCCCAGCAGGCCGCCGGCCGCACCCTGCACGAACTCGCTCAGCAGGCGCTGCGCGTCGGCAAGCGGGTGCACTCGGAGACCGGCATCGACGCCGCCGGCGCATCCGTCGTGTCGGTCGCGCTCGACAAGGCCTCGAACTTCCTCGGAGGCGACCTGAAGGGCCGCACCGCCGCGGTGATCGGTGCCGGCGCCATGGGCGGCCTCGCCGTCGCACATCTCGTCCGGGCCGAGGTCGGCTCGATCGTCGTCGCCAACCGCACCCGCGACCGTGCCGAGCGACTCGCCGAGACCGCACGGGCCGCCGGTGTCGACGCCGAGGTCGTCGGATTCGACGATCTCGCGACCGCACTGAGCCGCGCCGACGTCGCCGTCACCTGCACCGGAGCCGTGGGCGCCGTCGTCACGCTCGCCGACGCGCACCGCGCACTCGCGCAGCCCGGCCGCGGCGAACGCCCCCTCGCTATCTGCGATCTCGGTCTGCCGCGCGACGTCGACACCGCCGTGGCCGGTCTTCCCGGTGTGCAGGTCTTCGACATGGAGTCGCTGCAGCGCGACCCGTCGGCCGGCGCCGCCGCGACCGACGCGGAGGCTGCCCGCAAGATCGTCGCCGCCGAGCTGTCGCAGTACCTCACCGCGCAGCGACTCGCCGAGGTCACCCCCACCGTGACGGCACTGCGTCAGCGCGCCGCCGAGGTGGTCGAGGGCGAACTGATGCGCCTCGAATCGCGACTGCCCGATCTCGACGACGGCCAGCGCGGCGAGGTCGCCCGCACCGTGCGCCGGGTCGTCGACAAGCTCCTCCACGCACCGACGGTGCGGGTCAAGCAGCTCGCGTCGACGCCGGGAGGCGACCAGTACGCCGAGGCCCTGCGCGAGCTGTTCGAGCTGAGCCCGGGGTCGGTCGACGCGGTCGCGACACCCACCAAGGATCTGAGCTCGCTGACCGATCCGACCCTCTCGGGGGATCTGTCCGCCGCACTGGACCCCGCTGTCACCACCGAACTCCAGGCCTCACGAAAGGACGGCACCGCATGAGCACCGAAGCCGCATCGGTTTCCCGCGACGATGTTGCTCGGCAGGATCGTCCGTTGCGGATCGGTACCCGCGGCAGCGTGCTCGCCACGACCCAGGCCGGGACCGTGCGCGACGCACTCATCGCCGCCGGTCGCCCGGCAGAGCTCGTCGTCATCACCACCAAGGGCGACGTGACGCCCGGCCCGGTGCAGCGCATCGGCGTCGGGGTGTTCACCGCCGAGCTGCGCGAGGCGCTGCTCGCCGGTGAGGTCGACGTCGCCGTGCACTCCTACAAGGACCTGCCGACCTTCCAGGATCCGCGTCTCGTCGTCGCGGCCGTCCCCGAGCGGGAGGACCCGCGCGACGCGCTCGTCGCCCGCGACGGACTCGTCCTCGGCGAGCTGCCGCCCGGCTCGAAGGTCGGTACCTCGGCGCCGCGCCGGCGGGCACAACTCGCCGCGCTCGGCCTGGGACTGCAGATCGAACCGCTGCGCGGCAACATCGACACCCGCATCGGCAAGGTCGATTCCGGCGAACTCGACGCGATCGTCATCGCGCGTGCCGGACTGTCGCGCATCGGACGCCTGGACCGCGTCACCGAGGCCCTCGAACCGGTGCAGATGCTGCCCGCGCCGTCGCAGGGTGCGCTCGCCGTCGAGTGCCGATCGGACGATCCCGAGATGATCGAGCTGCTCGCCGGACTCGACCACGCACCGAGCCGTGCCGCCGTCGTCGCGGAGCGCTCGCTGCTCGCCGAACTCGAAGCCGGATGCACCGCACCGGTGGGGGCGATCGCCGACGTCGTCGAATCGCTCGACGACGACGGCCGGGTGATCGAGGAGCTGTCGGTACGCGGATGTGCCGCCGCCATGGACGGATCGGATGTGCTGCGAGCCAGCGCGGTGGGGGCGCCGGAGAAGGCCGAGGAACTCGGTCGTCGTGTCGCCCGCGAACTTCTCGAGCTCGGTGCGCGCGAGCTCATGGTCGAGCACGGGGTCGTTCCCGAGACGAGACCTGCCGATGATTGACCCAGCCGTCACCGTCACCCGATTTGCCCTTACCGCTGATTTGACCGCACTGGAGAATGACCGATGAGCCGAGTCCGTAAGCACAACCCCGGGCGCATCCTGTTCGTGGGATCGGGTCCGGGCGATCCTGCGCTGCTCACCGTGCGCGCGCGTGACGTGCTGGCGGGCGCCACGATCGCCTTCACCGACCCCGATGTCGACAAGGGTGTCGTGGCCCTCGTGGGTGTCGATCACGGCACCGATCCGGAGACCGGTGAGCCCGTCGCCGAGGTCCGTCCCGCACTCGGCGAGCCCGCCGAGGTCGCCAAGACGCTCGTCGCCGAGGCGAAGGCCGGACGCGACGTGGTGCGCCTCGTCGCCGGCGACCCCCTCACCACCGACTCGGTGATCGCCGAGGTCAACGCCGTCGCCCGCACCCAGGTGGTCTTCGAGGTCCTGCCGGGCCTGCCCGCCGGGTCGTCGGTGCCGAGCTACGCCGGTATGGCGCTCGGCTCGTGCCACACCGAGGTCGACGTGCGCGGAGAGGTCGACTGGGCAGCGCTCGCCGCAGCCCCCGGCCCCCTCGTGCTCCACGCGACCTCCGGTCACCTCGCCGAGACCGCCAGCGCGCTCGTCGAGCACGGTCTCGCGCCGCAGACCCCCGCCGCGATCACCGTGCGTGGCACCACCCGTCAGCAGCGCACCGTCGAGGCCACCCTCGCGACCCTGAACGATGCGGGTTCCGAGCTCGTCGGTCCGCTGGTCGTCACCGTCGGCAAGGTCGTCTCGCACCGCAACAAGATGTCGTGGTGGGAGTCACGCGCACTGTACGGCTGGACCGTGCTCGTGCCCCGCACCAAGGATCAGGCCGGCGAGATGAGCGAGCGGCTCGTCACGCACGGCGCGATCCCGATGGAGGTGCCGACCATCGCGGTCGAGCCGCCGCGCAGCCCCGCGCAGATGGAACGCGCGGTCAAGGGCCTGGTCGACGGCCGCTACCAGTGGGTGGTCTTCACCTCCACCAACGCGGTGCGTGCGGTGTGGGAGAAGTTCGAGGCGTTCGGTCTCGACGCGCGGGCCTTCTCCGGCGTGAAGATCGC
Source organism: Rhodococcus rhodochrous (assembly GCF_900187265.1). NCBI lineage: Bacteria > Bacillati > Actinomycetota > Actinomycetes > Mycobacteriales > Nocardiaceae > Rhodococcus > Rhodococcus rhodochrous. The sequence continues at coordinate 3,978,599 of NZ_LT906450.1, read as the reverse complement.
GTGCGTCGGTGAGGCCACCGCCGCGAAGGTGCGCTCGTTCGGCATCATCCCCGAACTCGTGCCCAGCGGCGAACAGTCCAGCCTCGGCCTGCTCGCCGAGTTCGCTCCGTACGACGACGTCTTCGACCCGGTCAACCGGGTTCTGCTGCCGCGCGCCGACATCGCCACCGAGACCCTCGCCGAGGGCCTGCGCGAGCGCGGCTGGGAGATCGACGACGTCACCGCCTACCGCACCGTGCGTGCCGCTCCGCCGCCGGCCGCGACCCGCGAGATGATCAAGACCGGTGGTTTCGACGCGGTGTGCTTCACGTCGTCGTCGACCGTCCGCAATCTCGTGGGTATCGCCGGCAAGCCGCACGCCCGCACGATCGTCGCGTGCATCGGCCCGAAGACGGCCGAGACGGCGATCGAGTTCGGTCTGCGGGTGGACGTGCAGCCCGAGACGGCGCAGATCGGGCCCCTGGTCGACGCGCTCGCCGAGCATGCGGCCCGGCTCCGCGCCGAGGGCGCACTGCCCCCGCCGCGGAAGAAGTCCCGAGCCCGCCGCTGATCTCTCGTGATCCGATGATCCGTGCGCGGTTCCGGTAGTCGCCACTACCGGGGCCGCGCACGACCCGTATGGAAGGTGTTCTCCCCATGTTTCCCGACATCCGTCCCCGCCGGCTGCGTAGCACACCTGCCATCCGACGGCTCGTGGCAGAGACCTCCCTCGAACCCCGCCACCTCGTGCTCCCGATGTTCGTGGCCGACGGCCTCGACGAGCCGCGCGAGATCGCGTCGATGCCGGGGGTGTACCAGCACACCGCCGATTCGCTGCGCAAGGCCGCGGCCGAGGCCGTGACCGCCGGTGTCGGCGGCCTGATGCTCTTCGGTGTGCCCCGCCCCGAGGACAAGGACGCCCGCGGTACCGCGGCGAGCGATCCCGACGGTGTGCTCAACCGCGCGTTGCGGTCGCTGCGCAGCGAACTCGGCGACTCCACGGTGATCATGGCCGACACCTGCCTCGACGAGTTCACCGATCACGGCCACTGCGGTGTGCTCACCGACACCGGTGTCGTCGACAACGACGCGACCCTCGAGCGCTACGCCGAGATGGCCGTCGCACAGGCCGAGGCCGGAGCGCATCTGCTCGGCCCGAGCGGCATGATGGACGGCCAGATCGGTTTCATCCGGTCCGCGCTCGACGAGGCCGGGCACACCGAGGTCGGTCAGCTCGCCTACTCCGCGAAGTACGCCTCGGCGTTCTACGGTCCCTTCCGCGATGCTGTCGGCTCGTCCCTCGAGGGCGATCGCCGCACCTACCAGCAGGATCCGGCGAACCGTCGCGAGTCGCTGCACGAGGTGGACCTCGACCTCGCCGAGGGCGCCGACATGGTGATGGTGAAGCCGGCGATGTCGTACCTCGACGTGCTGCGGGAGGTCGCCGACCGCTCGCCCGTCCCCGTTGCCGCCTACCAGATCTCGGGGGAGTACTCGATGATTACCGCGGCCGCGCAGAAGGGCTGGATCGATCGCGACGCGGCGATCCTCGAATCGCTGGTGGGCATCCGGCGGGCCGGCGCGGACGTCGTCCTCACCTACTGGGCCGCCGAGGTCGCGGGTCGCCTGTCATGAGCTTTCCCGCACCTCCTGTCGGGCCCGGCCCCGCGGCGAATCGTCCCGTTCCCGGAGACGTCACGACGGCCTACCAATTGTGGTGCGGGGTACTCGCCCTCGCCGTCGTGAGTTTGGCGGCAAGTCTCGCCGATCTGCTGAGTCGACGCGAGGAACTGCTCGATCTCATGAGCACGATGGCCACCGATCAGGCCGTCGAGGGCGTCACGACGGAGCAACTCGAGTCGGCGGTGCCGGTGCTGGTCGCACTGACGGCCGGCATCGGCCTGGTGATCGTCGGACTGTTGTATCTGGTGGTCAGGCAGCTGCTGAAGGCCAAGAACTGGGCCCGGATGCTGCTGACACTGCTCGGGGTGTTCATGTCGCTGTCGACCCTGCCCACCGTCTTCGGCGTGGGCGTCGGGGAGGGCGGCGCGGGCTGGATACTCGGTGTGGTGGGCATTCTGCAAGCCGTCGCGACCGTCGGAGCGATCGTGCTGATGCACCGGCGCGATGCCAACCGCTTCTTCCTGAGACTGCCGGAAGAATAGACGTACCACTCGGTTTCGTTGCGTGCGACGGAAGAGTACGGTGGGCTCACCATATGGGCCCGAAGGCCCTTCCCGTCGAGCGAAAAGGACGTCATGCAGGTGGAACCGCGGCCCTATGGGCGCCGTCGCGAACTGGTGTTGATCGCTCTCATCGCCCTCCTCGGCCTGGTGACCACCGTGCTGCTGGTGATCCCCGGCGCATTCGCCGCTTGACCGACCCGACGGTCCCCGAGCCGACGACCCCCGATCCGATGGGCACCGACGCGACCGGGCCGCTGTTCCACGAACCCGGAGCGCGCTGGCGCACGGTCGCCATCGGCCCGCTGTTCTGCGCCGTGGCCCTCGTCGTCGAACTGTTCACCGGTCCCGTCGTGCACTGGGCCGCGCTGCCGATCATCGCGATCGTGCTCGCCGGTTTCTCCTACGTGATGGTCGTGGCGGCCCGCCGGCACGTCAGCGTCGAGCTCACGTCCACCACCTTGCGGCAGGGCACCGAGGAACTACCCGTCGCCGAGATCGAGGCGGTGCTGCCGCCGCCACCGGAGGACCGGCGCGATCCGGAACGCTGGGAGACCGCCCGGAGCCTCGGCGAACTGGCCGACGTGCCGCGCGGCCGCAAGCCGGTCGGACTGCGGCTCACCGGAGGGACGTTCGTGCGGGCGTGGGCGAAGGACGCCGACGAGCTGCGAGCACGGCTCGGTGAGCTCGTCGGCGACCCCGGTCAGACCGCGACTTCCTGAGGCGGGACGACCGCTCCCTCACGGTCGAGCATGGCCGAGCCGAGCAGATAGTCGGGCACACCCAGCCCGTCCACGAGGGTCAGCGCGTGCGGACGCAGGCTGCGGCACCGCTCGTTGATCCCGCGCGTGACGGCCTTGGCGCGTTCGACCGACAGCAGGCGGTGCTCCATGAACCACGCCTTGTCCTCGTCGATGATCGTCAGCGCGTAGAGATCGCACAGCTCCGACAGCAGGTCGCGGGCGGTCTCGTCCTTGCAGTCCTCGATCGCGGCGACGAACGCCTCGAGCACGACCCGGTCGATGTGCGCGCGGGCGGCGTGCAGAACGTGGTCCTGCACGAAGTTGAACGCGTCGAACGGGTTGTCCTCGCGCTTCATCGCGGCCTGCAGACGCCGTGCCGCGGTGGACAGCAGGTACTGCTCCCGGTCCTCGAACATCGTCACCTGGGTACCGCGGTTGAAGAGACTGCCGTCCTCCTCGTTGTCCTGGCGGGTGTCGACGATCGTCTGGATGATCTGCTGCGCCGCGGTGCGCTTCTTGACGATGTCGGAGATGGTGGTCGCGGCGAAGCGCATCCACTCCACCGGGCTCATGCCCTGCACCTCGTCGGCGTAGGCGGTGAGCAGTTCCTTCGCGACCAGCTGGGTCAGGACGTGGTTGTCGCCCTCGAAGGTGGTGAACACGTCGACGTCCGCGCGCAGCGCCGTCAGCCGGTTCTCGGCCATGTAGCCGGCACCACCGCACGCCTCGCGGCACTCCTGGATCGCCCGCGACGCGTGCCAGGTGTTGGCGACCTTGAGGCCCGCCGCGCGACCCTCGAGTTCGCGCTGTTCCTGCGCGTCGAGTTCCTGCAGCGACGTCGACTGCAGCCGGTGCATCGTGGTGAGCAGCTCGTTCTGGGCGAAGCCGAGCGCGTACGAGCGGGCGATCAGCGGGAGCAGGCGACGCTGGTGGACGAGATAGTCCATGATCGGCACCTCGCCGTCGCGTCCGGGGGCGTCGAACTGGCGGCGCTTCTCGGCGTAGCGGGTGGCGATGCTCAGCGCGACCCGCGCCGCCGCACCCGCCGAGCCGCCGACGGTGATGCGACCGCGGACGAGCGTGCCGAGCATCGTGAAGAACCGCCGGCTCGGGTTGTCGATGTCCGAGACATAGGTGCCGTCCGGTTCGACGTCGGCGTACTTGTTGAGCAGGTTCTCCCGGGGGATGCGGACCTGGTCGAAGACGATGCGGCCGTTGTCGACGCCCGGCAGGCCGCCCTTGTAACCGCAGTCGGAGGTCGTCACGCCCGGCAGGTCGTTGCCGTCCTCGTCGCGGATCGGGACGACGAAACAGTGCACGCCGTGGGTCTCACCCTGCGTGACGAGCTGCGCGAAGACCGACGCGAACCGGGCGTGCTGCGCCGCGCCACCGATGTAGTCCTTGCGGGACGACGGGGTGGGGGAGTGGATCACGAACTCCTGGGTGTCCGGATCGTAGGTCGCCGTGGTCTCGAGCGACTGCACGTCGCTGCCGTGGCCCGTCTCGGTCATCGCGAAGCAGCCGAGCACGTCGAGATCGATGAGCTGCTTGACGTACTTCTCGTGGTGCCGCTCGGTGCCGAGGTTCTCGATGGCCCCGCCGAACAGGCCCCACTGCACGCCGGCCTTGACCATCAGCGACAGGTCGGACATCGCGAGCATCTCGATGGATGCGACCGCGCCGCCCGCGTCGCCCGTGCCGCCGGACTCGACGGAGAAGCCCGCCGCGGCGTAGCCGTGCTCGGCGAGGATGCGCATCTGCTCGAGCGTGATGGCGCGGGCCTTGTCGGTCTCGGGGGTGTAGTGCGGCGCGAACTTCTCGTGCGCGAGATCCTTGCGTGCGCGTTCGCGTGCTTCGTGCCACGCACCGTCGAGTGCGATGCGCAGGTGTTCGGCTGTCGTCGGCATGCCTCAGACGATAGGTGCGACACGTCACTCACGGTGTCCCTTTTTCCTGGTAAGGGAGAAAAAACACATGAGGTTTGAGGACCTCTGTTTTTGGCAAATCCCGCGAAACTACGGACACTGGAAGTCGTGACTGCGACCCCCGATGCTTCGTCCACCCACGACACTCGATCCGCCGCACTCTTCCACCGGGCATCGAAGGTGACACCGGGGGGCGTCAACTCTCCGGTCCGCGCGTTCGGATCGGTCGGCGGCAATCCTCCCTTCTTCGCATCGGGATCGGGTCCGCTGCTCACCGACGTCGACGGAAAAACATACGTCGACCTGGTGTGTTCCTGGGGTCCGATGATTCTCGGGCACGCGCATCCCGCGGTCGTCGAGGCCGTCCGATCGACCGCGCTGGCGGGTCTGTCGTTCGGTGCCCCCACCGAGGGCGAGGTCGAACTCGCCGAAGAGATCGTCGCCCGCATCGCGCCCGTCGAGCAGGTCCGGCTCGTCAACTCCGGCACCGAGGCGACGATGAGCGCCGTCCGTCTCGCGCGCGGATTCACCGGCCGGTCGAAGATCGTGAAGTTCGCGGGCTGTTATCACGGTCACGTCGACGCACTGCTCGCCGACGCCGGTTCCGGCCTCGCCACCTTCGGTCTGCCCACCTCTCCCGGCGTCACGGGCGCCCAGGCGGGCGACACCGTCGTCGTCCCCTACAACGACCTCGCCGCCGTGCGTGCCGCCTTCGAGGCGAACCCCGGTGAGATCGCCGCGGTCATCACCGAGGCCGCCGCCGGCAACATGGGCACCGTCCCGCCGGTCCCCGGCTTCAACGAGGGTCTGCGCGAGCTCACGCGTGAGCACGGCGCGCTGCTGATCATGGACGAGGTGATGACCGGCTTCCGCGCGAGCCCGACCGGCTGGCACGGCATCGACGGGGTCTCCGGCGACCTCATGACCTTCGGCAAGGTCATGAGCGGTGGTCTGCCCGCCGCGGCCTTCGGTGGTCGCGCCGATGTCATGGCCCATCTCGCCCCGAACGGACCGGTCTACCAGGCCGGCACCCTGTCCGGTAATCCCGTCGCCGTCGCCGCGGGCCTCGCGAGCCTGCGTGCCGCCGACGCCGACGTCTACGCCGCCCTGGACCGCAACGCCGAGACCCTCGGTCGTCTGCTCGGCGAGGCACTCGCCGCAGAAGGGGTGCCGCATCGCGTCCAGAACGCCGGCACGCTGCTGAGCGTGTTCTTCACCGACGAGCCGGTGACGAACTACGAGCAGGCCAAGGCCGCGCAGACCTGGCGCTTCCCGGCCTTCTTCCACGCGCTGCTCGAGCGCGGCGTCTACGGACCCCCGAGTGCCTTCGAGACGTGGTTCGTCTCGTCCGCGCTCGACGACGACGCGTTCTCGCGGATCGCCGACGCGTTGCCGCACGCCGCTCGCGCGGCCGCCGCTGCGACCGCGCCGTAGTCCTTTCTTCCTGCTTGCCCAGCCCGCCCCGCCCCTCCCACACCCCTCGAGGAACATCGACGTGACCGACGCCGCCCCGTCCGAGACCCGCACGATCGTGCACGTGCTCCGCCACGGAGAGGTCCACAACCCCTCCGGAATCCTCTACGGACGCCTGCCCGGATTCCGGCTGTCGGTGACCGGTGAGGCCCAGGCACGGGCGGTCGCGGCGTCGCTCGCCGACCACGACATCGCACACGTGGTCGCGTCCCCGCTCGAACGGGCCCAGCAGACCGCCACCCCGATCGCGGAGAAGCACGGACTGCAGATCCGCACCGACGACAACCTCATCGAAGCGGCCAACGACTTCGAGGGACTGAAGGTCGCGGTCGGCGACGGTGCGCTGAGCCGTCCGCGCCACTGGTGGAAGCTGCGCGATCCGTTCACCCCCTCCTGGGGCGAGCCCTACCTGCAGATCGCCCACCGCATGCTCGCCGCCGTCAACGCGGCGCGCGTGACCGCAGCGGGACGCGAAGCGGTGTGCGTGAGCCACCAGCTCCCGGTGTGGACGCTGCGCCGCTTCCTCGAGGGCGAGCGCCTGTGGCACGACCCGCGTCGCCGCCAGTGCAGCCTCGCCTCGCTGACCTCCCTGGTCTACGAGGGCGACACCCTCGTCGACCTGGTCTACTCCGAGCCGGCCGGCGCCTCCGACCCGAACGTCCACGGCGCATGAGAAAGGTGTTCCGGGCGACGGTCGCCGCGATCTGCGGTGCCGTCCTGCTCACCTCCTGCGCCACCGGGGACGACGCCGTCGCCACCGGGGGAACGTTCGACTTCGTCTCGCCCGGCGGGCAGACCCGCATCTTCTACGACCCCCCGGCCGAACGCGGCACCCTCGGTGAGCTCACCGGCGAGGACCTCATGAACGAGGGGGAGACCATCTCCCTCGACGACTACGAGGGCCAGGTCGTCGTGCTCAACGTGTGGGGCCAGTGGTGTGCGCCCTGCCGCAGCGAGGCCGACGATCTCGAGGAGGTCCACGAGGCCACCAAGGATCTCGGCGTGCAGTTCCTGGGCATCAACGTCCGCGACAACCAGCGCGACAAGGCCCAGGACTTCGTCACCGACCAGCAGATCGGCTACCCGTCGATCTACGACCCGCCGATGCGTTCGCTGCTCGCACTCGGACGGAACTACCCGACCTCGGTCGTGCCGACGACGGTCGTTCTCGATCGTGAGCACCGCGTGGCCGCGGTCTACCTGACCGAACTGCTCGCGGAGGACCTGCAACCGGTCGTCGAGCGGGTCGCGGCGGAACCGGATTCGGAGCAGTAACAGTGATCCTTGCGTCGGGTGTCGGGGAGACCTTCCAGAACGCGGCCCTGTCGGGTCCGCTGCTGCTGGCGATGGGCGTGTGCCTGCTCGCCGGTCTCGTCTCGTTCGCGTCGCCGTGCGTCGTGCCGCTCGTTCCCGGCTATCTGTCCTATCTCGCCGGGGTGGTGGGAGCCGAGGCTCCCGCCGTCACCGCCGAGCAGGCCGGTGCCCGCACCACGACGATCCGCAGCGACGGCCGCCTCCGGGTGGCCGGTGCCGCCGGGCTGTTCGTCCTGGGATTCACCGTGGTGTTCGTCCTCGCGACGGCCTCGGTGTTCGGGGCGATCTCCGCGCTCGCCGTCAACCGCGAACTGCTCATGCGTGTCGGCGGGGTCGTCACCATCGTGATGGGCCTGGTCTTCATCGGCCTCATCCCGGCCCTGCAACGCGACACGCGCCCGGCGCCCCGGCGCATCTCGAACCTCGCGGGAGCCCCGTTGCTCGGCGCGGTGTTCGCGCTCGGGTGGACCCCGTGCCTCGGCCCGACCCTCGCCGGCGTCATCTCGCTCGCGGCGGGCACCGAGGGCACCACCGCGGCACGCGGGGTGACGTTGATCGTCGCCTACTGCCTCGGCCTCGGGTTGCCGTTCGTCGTGCTCGCGCTCGGTTCGGCGCGGGCGCTGCGCGGGGTGGGCTGGCTGCGCACCCACGCGCGGACCGTGCAAATCGTCGGTGGCCTGATGCTCATGGCCGTCGGCATCGCTCTCGTCACCGGTGCGTGGGACCTGTTCGTGTCCTGGATCCGTGACTCGTTCATCTCGGAAGTGACTCTGCCCGTATGACCGCGACCCACACCCCGACCCCCGCACCGCAACCGTCGCCGCCGCGACAGGGCGCGCTCGGACGTGCCACGGCCTTCGTGCGGAACACCTGGCGCGGCCTGACATCGATGCGGACCGCACTGGTCCTGCTGTTCCTGCTCGCGCTCGCCGCGATCCCGGGCGCACTCCTGCCGCAGCGCAGCCTCAACACCCAGAAGGTCGACGAGTACATCGCGGCCCGCCCGACGCTCGGACCGATCATGGACCGGTTCGAGCTGTTCGACGTCTTCGGCAGCTTCTGGTTCACCGCCGTCTACGTGCTGCTGTTCGTCTCGCTGGTCGGCTGCATCCTGCCGCGCTGCGTCGAGCACTTCCACGCCCTGCGCACCCCGCCGGTCGCCGCGCCGCGCAACCTGCAGCGCCTGCCGCACCACACGCAGACGACCGTGGCCGACAGCCCCGCCGACGCGCTCGACCGGATCCAGGGGGAGCTGCGCGGCTGGAAGGTCGTGCGCCGCGAGGGCGGTGCCCGCGGACATGACGGCGAGGCGACCCTGTCCGCAGAGAAGGGATATCTGCGCGAGGCCGGCAACCTGGTCTTCCACATCTCCCTCGTCGGGCTGCTCGTCGCCGTCGCCGCCGGCAAGCTCTTCGGCTACGAGGGGCAGCGCATCCTCGTGGCGAACGGCGAGGAATTCTGCACCACCTCACCTGCCTCCTTCGACTCGTTCCGCGCCGGCAGCACGCTCGACGGCACCGGCCTGAATCCCATGTGTGTGCGGGTGAACACCTTCGCCGCCGACTATCTCGACAACGGCCAGGCCGAGATGTTCACCTCCGACATCGAGTACCAGTACGGCGGCGACCTCGTCACGAACACCTGGCGCGATGCGCAGTTGAAGGTCAACCATCCGCTGCGGGTCGGCAGCGACCGCGTCTACCTGCAAGGTCACGGTTACGCCCCGACCTTCACCGTCACCTGGCCGAACGGCGAGACCCGCACCGAGACGATGCAGTGGGCGCCCGACGACGCGACGACCTTCCTCAGCAGCGGCGCCATGCGCTTCGACCCGCCCGGCGGCATGTATCCCGACGCCGACGAGCGCCGGAAGAACCAGATCGCGCTCGAGGGCCTGTTCGCGCCGACGGCGTCCTTCCACGGCACGCTGCTCACGTCGATCTTCCCGGCGATGATGGACCCCGCCGTCGCCATCGACGTCTACAAGGGCGACTCCGGTCTCGACACCGGCAGCCCGCAGTCGTTGTTCTCGCTCAACAAGGAACTGATCAACCAGGGCCGCCTCGTGAAGCAGGACCGCGTGAACCTGCGTCCGGGGGAGAGCGTGACGCTCGCCGACGGCACCGAGGTGCGGTTCGACAAGGCCACCGACTTCGTCAACCTGCAGGTCTCGCACGACCCGGCGCAGCAGTGGGTACTCGTCGCGGCGATCTCCATGATGGCCGGTCTGCTCGTGTCGTTGCTGGTCAAACGACGCAGAGTGTGGGCGCGCGCGTACCCGAGCGGTACAGTGAACGACGGTGAACGACGAACCGTAGTAGAACTCGGTGGTCTCGCACGGACCGATCAGGCCGGATGGGGAGACGAGTTCGACCGACTGGTCGAACGTCTTCTCGGTGACGATGCACCCTCCGCCCCGGCGGCACAGGAGAAGAAGAACTGATGACACAGAACGACACCCTGGCGCGGTACAGCGACTGGGCCTTCGAATCGGCGTTCGCGGTGCTCGTGCTGGCGCTGGTGCTGCTCGTCGCCGAATACGCGACCCACCGCGCCGACGTCGTGGCCGAGCGGGAACGCGAACTCGTCGCGGCAGGCCGACGACCGGCCTCCGACACCGTCGAACGCACCGCCGGCCCGGGTCGTGTCGAGGAGACACCGAAGCGCACCCTGTCGCAGCGTGTCGGCAACATGGGCCGCGCGCTGGTCGTCGTGGTCGCCGGACTGCTGGTCGCCTCGATCGTGCTGCGCGGCCTGGCCACCGAGCGTTTCCCGCTCGGCAACATGTACGAGTTCGTCGCGATGGCGTGCACCGCCGCCGTGCTCTTCGGCCTGGTCGTCCTGCGCAAGCCGGCCTACCGGATCATGTGGGTGTACCTGCTGGTCCCCGTCCTGATCCTCATGTTCCTCGCGGCGACCGTGCTCTACGCCGACGCCGCTCCCGTGGTTCCCGCGCTGCGCTCGTTCTGGCTGCCGATCCACGTGACGATCATCAGCGTCGGCAGCGGCATCTTCCTCGTCTCGGGTGTCGCGAGCCTGCTGTTCCTGCTGCGCATCCGTTTCCCCAAGGGTGAGGAGCACAGCGGCGTGTTCGCGGCGCTCGCCGAGCGTCTGCCCGACGCCCAGACCCTCGACCGTCTCGCCTACCGCACCACGATCATCGGTTTCCCGCTGTTCGGTGCCGGCATCATCCTCGGTGCGATCTGGGCCGAGGCCGCCTGGGGACGCTTCTGGGGCTGGGACCCGAAGGAGACGGTCTCGTTCATCACGTGGGTCGTCTACGCCGCCTATCTGCACGCCCGCGCGACCTCCGGTTGGCGCAACACCCGCGCGGCCTGGATCAACGTCGCCGGTTTCATCGCGATGCTGTTCAACCTGTTCATCATCAACATGGTCGTCTCGGGCCTGCACTCGTACGCCGGGCTCAACTGAGGCTGCTATCGTCGCGCCGTCGTCCGTGACAGTCGACGGGGGGAGAACGCGGTGGATGGGGCCGGCAACGGTACGTCGGGGCTCGACGGACACGCACTGGACGCGACGGCGCTGGACTCGTCGTTACTGGTACGCCCGGTCGCTGCGCCGCCGCGGGAGGGCTGGCGGCAAGTGGTCTACCGCGCGACCGGGGGGCGCGTCCGCATCGGGGAGAGCTCCCGGCACCAGCGCAGGGACGAATCGGTCGAGCGGGTGCGTGCACCGTTGCGCGAATGCCACCGGATCGCCCTGCTGAGCCTCAAGGGCGGGGTGGGAAAGACCACCACCACGGTCACGCTCGGCTCGACCTTCGCGGAGTTGCGGGGCGATCGGATCGTCGCGGTCGACGCGAATCCGGACCGCGGGACATTGAGTCAGAAGGTGGCCGAACAGACGCCGGCCACCGTGCGCACGCTGCTGCGCGATCACGCGCTGCTCGAGACGTACGCGGACGTGCGCGCCTACACCTCGCAGAACACGCATCGTCTCGAGGTGCTCGCCTCGGACGCCGATCCGGCGGTCTCGGAGGCCTTCAGCGCCGACGACTACGAGCGGACGCTCGGGCTGCTCGAGCGGTTCTACAGCATCGTGCTCACGGATTGCGGGACCGGGCTCATGCACTCCGCGATGAGCGCGATCCTCGAGAACGCCGACACGCTGGTCGTCGTCAGTTCGGGATCGGTGGACGGCGCCCGCAGCGCGTCGGCCACGCTCGACTGGCTCGACGCGCACGGCTATCGCGACCTGGTCGAGCGGTCGGTGGCCGTCGTCAACGCGGTGCGGCCGAGGTCGGGCAAGGTCGATCTCGACCTCATGGTGCGGCACTTCGAACAGCGGTGCCGCGCGGTCCACGTCCTACCCTTCGACCCCCACCTCGAAGAAGGAGCGGAGATCGATCCGGACCGGTTGCAGTCGGGTACGCGGCGCGCCCTGCTCGGGCTCGCCGCGGATATCGCCGACGGTTTCACCGCACGGTGACAGGCTCGCAGCTCCGCCACGGTGACAGGCTCACCGCACACCGCGAACGGTCAGTCGCCCCGGTCCTGATCGGACTCGCCGGTGCCGTCGCCACTCCGGCGGCGGTGCACCTCACGATCGACCTTCCACAGGAAGTCGGGATCGTCGTCCGGACCCATCACGCGGGTGGGCGGACGAGACGTGGGACCGTACGCCTTCCACAGCAGGACGGCGAGTGTCACCGCACCGATGAGTGCCAACAGATAGAGCACGTTGCACCTCCTGACCGTGGCGGTGCCGGACGAGGACGTGCCCTCGCCGTACACCTCCGGGCCGCGGCGACCGCAGACCGGTTTGTCCACATTCTAGGTGTGCGGAACCCGGTCCGGCACGTGGGTTCCGCGGGTGGTCGGCCGGGGTCCGGCAGGTGCACGCCGGAGGTGCGGATTCTCGTGTCTCGGATCAGCGCGTCGCTTCGGTCGTGAGGGAGCGGAGAAGCGCCAGGACCTCGGACTCACGGAAGCGGCGATGGCCGCCGGGGGTCCGCAGTGAGCCCAATCGGCCGGCGTGGGCCCACCGGGTGACGGTCTTGGGATCCACATGGAACAGTGCTGCCACCTGGCCCGGGGTCAGCAGGGATTCCTTCGCGCCGTTGAAAGTGGGTGCGCTCATTGCGAATGTCCTCCCGGTTGTCGTGATCGTGTTGTTCGACGCGATCGAGTTGTTCGATCGGGATGTCCAAGCCCATGGTGGCACCGATACCCCTGGTTGCTCGAACGGTCTACGGTTGGTAAAGCGGAAGTAATAGACAAAACGGACGGATGTCCGACTTCCGGAAATCGTCGCGGAGCTCGTGGTCCGGGCGGCCGGTTAACCTGGAGTGGTGAACGACGAACGCCGGAACGAACCCTCGAATACCCCCTCCCAGCGCACTCCACACTCTCGTGACGAGAGCGCAACCGGCAGGGCGGGGACCGGGTCCCTGATCCGGGACGTCGCGTTGTACTCCGCGGCACGACTCGCCCTCGTGGTCGCGCTCACACTGCTCATTCTCTACGTTCCGCGTGCATTCGGGGTGGAAATCCCCCTCCTCGTCGCGGCCCTGTTCGCTGTGCTCATCGCGCTGCCCGTCTCGCTCGTGCTCTTCGCGTCGCTGCGGCGTCGCGTGAACGAGGGCATCGCCGCGGTCGACGAGCGCCGGCGTACCGAGCGCGCCGACCTCGAGAAGCGCATGCGCGGCGAGAACGGGCGGTGACGGCGACCGGCGCGGTCGTCGACCGCAGCGCACCCCGCGACTGGGTCGACGACGCGGTCCGGCTCATCGAGGCCGACGCCCAGCGCAGCGCCGACACCCACCTGCTCCGCTACCCGCTCCCGGCGGACCGGGGCATCGACCTGTACTTGAAGGACGAGTCGACGCACATCACGGGCAGCCTCAAGCACCGCCTCGCGCGCTCGCTGTTCCTCTACGCCCTGTGCAACGGCTGGATCCGTGAGGGAACCCCGGTCATCGAGGCGTCCTCGGGTTCCACCGCGGTGAGCGAGGCGTACTTCGCGCGGCTGCTCGGTCTCGACTTCGTGGCCGTCGTGCCGCGCCGCACCTCACCGGCGAAGGTCGCGCTCATCGAGGCCCAGGGCGGCCGGTGCCACTACATCGACCGCCCGCCGGAGATCTACACCGAGGCGCAGCGGCTCGCCGACGAACTCGGCGGCTGCTTCATGGACCAGTTCACGAACGCCGAGCGGGTCACCGACTGGCGGGGCAACAACAACATCGCCGAGAGCATCTACTCGCAGATGCGTCTCGAGCGTCATCCCGTACCGGAGTGGATCGTCGTCGGTGCCGGGACCGGTGGCACGAGCGCCACCCTCGGCCGCTACATCCGCTATCGCCGTCACCGGACGCGGCTGGCCGTCGTCGACCCGGAGAACTCGGCGTTCTTCGGCGGGTTCGAGACGGGCTCGGCCGACTACACCACCGGCATGCCCTCGCGTATCGAGGGAATCGGACGTCCGCGCGTCGAGCCGTCCTTCGTTCCCGAGGTCGTCGACCGGATGGTGCGGGTGCCCGACGCGGCGTCCATCGCCGCCATGCGGCACGCGAGCACCGCGCTCGGACGACGGGTGGGCGGCTCGACCGGCACGAACCTCTGGGGAGCTTTCGGTCTGATCGCCGAGATGCTCGAAGAAGGCCGTGAGGGCAGCGTCGTGACGTTGCTGTGCGACGGCGGCGAGCGTTACGCCGACACCTATTTCTCCGACGAGTGGGTCGCTGCCGAGGGGATGGACCTGACCGGCCCGCTCGAGGTGCTGGAAAAGTTCGCGACCAGCGGTCGGTGGCCTCGGTGACCAGCGGTCAGTGGCCTCGGTAGAGCCTCCACCACCTGCGCGGATCACGTCTTCTGTCAATTTTCGTTGACGCGCTCTCATTGTCAACCTATATTGACAACATGAGTGAAGCCACCACCCTCGCCGCTGCCGCCGCGAGCTCCGATCCCGCAGTGGGCCTGCGCGCCGTGCGTGCCCTGCGCCGCCTGCTGGAACGGCTCGAGGAGGTCCAGGTCGCGAATGCCCGTGAGCGGGGTTGGTCCTGGCAGGCCATCGCCGACGAACTCGGCGTCAGCCGCCAGGCGGTCCATCAGAAGCACAACCGGAAGCGCAGGTGATCGACATGTTCGAACGATTCGCCGACAGTGCCAGATCCGTCGTCGTCGCAGCGCAACAGGAGGCGATCCGGGTGCACGATCCCCGGATCGAGGCGTCGCACCTGCTCATCGGTGTCGCCGTCGCCGCGGAGGAACCGCTGCGGGTCCTGCTCGCGGAAGAAGGTCTCACGGTCGACGGGCTCCGCTCCGATCGGGCCGCCCGCACCGCCGACTCCCCGCTCGGCGACGAGGACGCCGCAGCACTCGAAGCGATCGGGATCGACCTCGACGAGGTCCGGAGCCGTCTCGAAGCGGCCTTCGGCAAGGGGGTGCTCGACGGGAAGGGCACCGACCGGCGGGCCGGCGCGAACCGGCTCGGTCACATCCCGTTCGACCGGGCGGCCAAGAAGTCGCTCGAACTCGCGCTGCGGGAGGCGATCGCACGCCGCGAACGCGTCATTCGCCCCGAACACATCCTGCTCGGACTGCTGCGCAGCGACGATCCGGCGACCGTCGCCGTCGTGGAAGCGCACGTGCCGCGCGCGCAGCTCCGTCAGCGACTGAACGGCCACCTCGACGCCGCCGCCTGATCCTTCGGGCGGTTACCGGGTCGGCTGGGCGGGAGCGACGGCGAGCGGACGCCCGGCGACGAGCGGGACGACCGTCGCCGCGACGAGCAGCAGCGTGCCGACCGCGATCGTCGCGAACGGCCACCACTGACGATCCGACGTCGCCGTGACCTCCGCGGCCTGCGTGTCCGGGGCGACCGGCGCGGTGCGCGGCAGCGCTTCGGTGGCCGACCGGACGTTGTCGGCGATCCCGCCGACGACATCGGCCACCGGCCCGACACCGTCGACGAGCTGTCCGGTGCCGTCCGTCAGGGCCCGGCCCCCGTCGTCGAGGAGGACGAGGCCGTCGCGGAGCTGTCGCGAGCCGTCGGCCGCCTGCGCCATGCCCGCGACGAACTGCGCGTTCGGATCGGTGAGTTCGTAGGCGAGCTGCCGTGCGCCGTCGCGCAACTGCCCGAGCTGGTCGAGGGTGTCCGGCCCGAGGCCTTGCGTGTCGAGGGTCTCGACGAGTCCGCGCAGTTGGCCGGCCGCGCCCTGCGAGACCGGATCCGCGGACGCACCGAGCGTGTCGGCGACGGCCGTGAGGCGCGCCGTGACGTCGCCCTGCATCTCCCCGAAACCGGAGAGCCGGTCGACCACCTCGTCGACGCCACCGCTCACCTGGCGGGCGCCGTCGCCGAGCATGTCGACACCGCCGTCGAGCTGCCCGAGGCCGTCGGCGAGCTGCTCGCCACCGTCGCGAGCCTGCCGGAGGCCGTCGGAGAGTTGACGGGCACCGTCGTCGAGCTGGGTGCTGCCCTCCGTCAGCTGCCCGACCCCGCCGTCGAGCACCGACAGCGGCAGTCCGGCCCGCTGCAGGTTGCTCCGCGCCTCGTCGACGCCGTCCGCCGAGGGACTCGGCTCTTCCACGACGGTCGCGACCGTCGTCTCGGGGCGATCGAGCCAGGCGAAGACCGCACCGGTGCCCACGAGGAGCAGTCCGGTCACAGTGAGAAGCAGGGGGAGAAGACGTGAACGCACGCCGGCCGACGCTACCGTCCGTCACTGAGAGGCCGCTGAGGGGGAGGGGCGGCCCCGGATGCGTCCGATTTGCCCGTTACGAGACCGGGTTCCGTGTGCCACAGTGGCACCATGATTTCTCTGATACTGCGGTTGATTATCAACGCGGTCGGTCTGTGGCTCGCGGTCGAGCTGGTCGACGGGATCGACTTCACCGATCCCGCGGGCACCTCCGACACGACCCGCGCGGTCATCACGCTCGTCGTCCTGGCCGCCATCTTCACCGTCGTCAACGCACTCGTGAAGCCGCTGGTGAAGCTGCTGTCGCTGCCGCTGGTGATCCTCACCCTCGGGCTGTTCCTGCTCGTCGTCAACGCGCTGATGCTCATGCTCACCGCGTGGCTGAGCGGCTTCACCGAGTACGGCCTCACGATCGACGGCTTCTGGGCGGCACTGTGGGGCGGCGTCATCATCGCGATCGTCAACTTCGTCCTCGGACTGATCGTCCCGGACCGCGACTGATCCGCCCGTCCGCGACCGATTCCGCCGCGCCCGCGTCCTGGTCAGCCGAAGGCCAGCGCGGGCGCGGTGGCCACCGCCCACACGAGCATCGCGACACCCGAATCGCTCAACGCCGGGATCAGCGCGAGACCGAGGGCACCGGCCCGCACCGGCTTGTGCGCGCGGATCGCGAACGGCGCGGCGAGGAAGCCGGCGAGCGCCCACGGCGTCGCCGCGACCAGCACGAGCGACATCACGAACGGCACCACGATCAGCACCAGGTGGAGCGTGCGGGTCCTCGGATCACCCAGCTTGACCGCCAGGGTCCTCTTACCGGTCTCCGCATCGGTCGCGATGTCGCGGAGGTTGTTCGTCACCAGCACGGCCGTCGAGAGCGAGCCGACGGCGACCGCGCACGCCAGACCCACCCCGTCGACGCGACCGGCCTGCACGAACTGCGTGCCGAGCACCGCGACGAGCCCGAAGAAGACGAAGACTCCGATCTCTCCGAATCCGCTGTATCCGTACGGGTTCTTCCCGCCGGTGTAATACCAGGCCCCGGCGATGCAGACCGCGCCGACGAGCACGAGCCACCAGGCGGTCGTGACGGCGAGAGCGAGTCCCGCGACGGCCGCGATCCCGAAGCACACGAACGCGGCGCGCTTGACGGCGCCGGGGCTCGCCGCGCCCGAACCCACCAGCCGCATCGGCCCGACCCGCTCATCGTCGGTGCCGCGGATGCCGTCGGAGTAGTCGTTGGCGAAGTTCACGCCGATGATCAATCCGAGCGCGACGACCAGTGCCAGCAGCGCCTTCCACCACACGACCTCACCGAGCCACGCCGCAGCGCCCGTACCTGCCAGGACGGGTGCTATCGCATTGGGGAGGGTGCGCGGACGAGCGCCTTCGAGCCATTGACCAGCCGTTGCCATGGATCGATCTTCGCACCCGGGTCCGCTTGCCGCGTCGTGCGCACCCGTCAGGAGAAGCGCGCGACGAGGGCGCGGCGATCCACCTTGCCCGGCCCACGCAGCGGTAGTGCGTCGACGAGCTGCAGCTCACGCGGCGCAGCAGTGGGATCGAGCGTGGCCTCGACGTGGTCGCGGAGTTCGGCGAGCGTCGGCGTGGCGCCGGGGACGGGCACGACGACAGCCGCGACGCGCTGACCGAGCCGGGTGTCGGGCAGACCCACCACCGCGACCTCCCGGACGGCCGGGTGCTCGACGAGCACGGCCTCGACCACCTGGGGGACCACGGTGAGTCCGCCGGTCGAGATGGCCTCGTCGAGCCGCCCCAGGATGCGCAGGACCCCGTCGTCGAGCGTGCCCGCGTCGTCGGTGCGGAACCAGCCGGGTTCGGCGAAGGCGGGATGATCGGGCAGGTTCCGGTAACCCGAGGCGAGCGTGGCGCCGCCGAGCCACACCCGCGATTCGCCGTCGACGCGCACGTGCACACCGTCGAGCGGCACGCCGTCGTAGACGCAGCCGCCGCAGGTCTCGCTCATGCCGTAGGTGCGGACGACCGTGATACCGGCCGCGCGGGCGCGTTCGAGGACCGGCACGGGAGTCGCGGCCCCACCGAGCAGGATCGCATCGAGGCGGGCGAGCGCCGCGGTGGCGTCGGGATGGTCGAGGGCCTTGATCAGCTGGGTGGGAACCATCGAGCTGTACCGACGGGGGCCTGCCATGGCGTCCACCGCCGCGGGCAGACCCGCGGGATCGAAACCGGCGGACACGTCGACGACGACGGGTTCGGTTCCGGAGAGCAGGCTGCGCAGCAGTACCTGCATGCCCGCGATGTGGTGGGCGGGCAGGGCCAGGAGCCACGAGCCCGTTCCGCCCAGCCGGGCGTGGGTGGCGTCGCCGCTCGCGCGCAGCGCCTGTGCGGAGAGCAGGGCGCCCTTCGGGATCCCGGTCGTGCCGGAGGTCGCGACCACCAGTCCGACGCCGTCCGCGACGGGGTCACCGGGGCTCAGCGCGTCGGTGAGGCGGAGCGTCTCCCGCTCGTCCCCGGCGGGTACGGGGAGCAGCGCCGGCCCGTCACCGTCGAGCATGCGCTGCAGGGCGGGCAGCACGGAACGGACGGCGGGCCCGGCAGGGACGGGAAGAAGCTCGAGTGTGGTCACAGATCGTATTGTGTCGTGTCCCATCCGCCCGCTTCGAGCTGGCGGCGGACCCGGTCCACATCGTCGGGCGACGGCATGTTGTTGGTGATCTTGCTGATGAGGACCGCGATGTCGATGCGGTTGATCGAGAGGTCACCGTCCTCGACCAGGGTGTCGGCGACCTGGGCGACCTCCTCGTCGGACAGGCGCCGCGCGAGCAGTGCGAACAGGGGTACGTAGTCCTGTTCCGGCACCCCTTCGGGGTAACCGGCGCGGAGCCACTCGACGATGGAAGCGAGAAACGGCGGGAGGGCCACCCGTCACTCCGATCAGAAGATGTCGATGCCGAATGTTCCGGCGAGGAAATCGGACGCCAGCAGGAGAATGCCCGCCAGGATCGCGCAGGCCACCACAGCGAAGCACAGCACCGCGGCGGTCCGTGCCGCCGGATTGGGTGTGCCGTCGCTGCCGCGACCGGTGTCGAGCGCGCGGACCCCCAGCGCGAACAGGGAGGGCAGGCCGGCGCCGAGCAGCAGGCCCACGAGAACGACCTGCCACAGGGAGTCGAGGGTGTGCGTCAGCAGGTTCACGAGCGTCCTTCCCCGGTGACCGTTTCGGAGGCACCCGGCGCCGGGGCGAGCTTGTCGTCCCAGTCGGCGGTGACGTTGGAGGCGTCGACGGGCTGCCGGCGCGAGCGCAGCCACATGAACACGGCCAGGGCGCACAGGATCGCGAACACGACGAGCACGCCGGGCATGCCGCCGATGAGGTGGGCGAGCCCCCAGCAGATCGCTCCGACGACCGCGGCGCACGGCAGGGTGATGACCCACGCGACGACCATCCGTCGCGCCACCGACCAGCGCACCTCGGCGCCCTTGGTGCCCAGACCCGTGCCGAGGATCGAGCCCGTGGCGACGTGCGTGGTCGACAGCGGCAGACCGAAATGGCTCGAGGTGAGGATGATGGCGGCCGACGACGACTCGGCGGCCAGGCCCTGCGGCGGGGCGATCTCGACGAGACCCTTGCCCAGCGTGCGGATGATGCGCCAGCCGCCGAGATAGGTGCCGAGTGCGATCGCGACGGCACAGGCGACCTTCACCCAGAACGGCATGTCCGTGTCGGCGGTGATGGTGCCGTGGGCGACGAGGGCCAGGAAGATCACGCCCATCGTCTTCTGCGCGTCGTTGGTGCCGTGCGCGAGGGACATCAGGGACGCCGTGCCGATCTGTCCCAGCCGGAAGCCGCGGTCGCGGTGTTCGTTGGAGACGGAGCGGGTCAGGCGGTGCATCGACCAGATGCCCACCGTGGACACCAGCGCCGCGATGACGGGCGCGAGCACGGCGGGGATCAGGACCTTGCCCAGCACTCCGTCCCACACCACGCCCTGGACACCGATCGACGCCAGTGCAGCGCCGACGAGACCGCCGAACAGGGCGTGCGACGAGCTGGACGGCAGGCCGAACAGCCAGGTCGAGATGTTCCAGAGGATCGCTCCGACCAGACCGGCGAAGACGATGAGCAACAGATCGGTACCGCCGACGGTGTCGAGGTCGACGACACCCTTCGCGACGGTCGCGGCGACTTCCACGGACAGGAAGGCGCCGACGAGGTTGAGGGTCGCGGACAAAGTGACCGCGGTTTTGGGTTTGAGGGCGCCGGTGGCGATGGATGTCGCCATGGCATTGCCGGTGTCGTGGAAGCCGTTGGTGAAATCGAATGCGAGGGCAGTGACGACCACCACCAGGAGCACGACGAACTCTGCGGTCACGTCTGTCGATTGTGGGGTAGCGGGCACGTGAATGTACAGCGACGGGGGTGTGAATTCTGCGTCTCGGCGTCACGCCCGACCGGTTCTTTCGGACTCCGACCATGAGCGGAGTGCAGAGCAGACCGCGCGGCTTGTGTGCAAGATCACCGGCGCCGCGCGACTGTCTGCGGTCGTGCCCGGGTACCTCCGTTCGTCAGCGGAGGTCGCGGCGCAACGGATGGTCCTCGGGGATCTGCACCAGGACGATCGGAATCCCGTCGGGATCGGCGATCCACAGCTCGTGCAGTCCCCACGGCTCCTGCTTCGCACCCCG
This sequence comes from Rhodococcus rhodochrous, assembly GCF_900187265.1. Lineage (NCBI taxonomy): Bacteria > Bacillati > Actinomycetota > Actinomycetes > Mycobacteriales > Nocardiaceae > Rhodococcus > Rhodococcus rhodochrous. Next base: position 3,957,655 of record NZ_LT906450.1, on the reverse strand, counting down.
GACGATGCGTACACCCTTCAGTGCCAGCTCGGCCTCGGCGTCGTAGACGTCGCGCACCTGGAGCCACAGGGCGCCGTGGAACACCTCGTCGCTGTCGTCGGACCGGCCGTGGGCGGCGATCTCGATGAGCGACTGCCCCGCGAAGAAGACGGTTCCGCCGGGATACTCGCGGGCGATCGCCAGTCCCAGCGTCGAGCCGTAGAACTCGACGGCGGCCTCCTGATCGCGCGGCCGGAGGATGGTGCGGCTGCTGAGGATCTCCACCGTCACTGCTCCTCGGCCGGGCGGGCCTCGTGATGGCGGCGGCCGTGTGTGCGCCGCGATTCCTTCATCTCTGCTTCGAACAGATGGCGCCGGCCCTGCACGAGTTCGTCGCGCACCTGCTTCTCGAAGGTGCGGAAGTCCGACCAGTAGCCGTCGTCGAACTCCTCGACGAGCTGGAAGGTCCAGCGACCCTCGGCGATGTTGCGTCCGATGATCTCGGTGCCGAGACGCTCGGCGATCTCGTCGTGCCCGGCCTCGCGGAACAGCTCCTCGGCGTCGCCGGTGAGCAGATCGGCGCGGCCCATCAGCTGGTGGAAGGCATAGAGATGGCCCCGCGCCTGCTCGACGGTCTCGAGGGCCTCGGACAGTTTGCCGGTCGCTTTCACAGTGGCGTCGGAGACGCCTTCCGGGCGGGTGTGGGCGGTTCGCGGACTCTGGCGATCGGTCATGTCCCACAGTGTGCCCGAGAGCACACAGTTCGAACGTAACTGGACATATGTGTTTGACGAAGCTTCGGGTGGGACATTACTGACGGCAACGGTGCCCATGACAGCGCCGGCCTGCCACAGCGGGTCCGACGCAGCCGTAACCCGCGACTGCGCGGCACCGCCGACAACGAGTGAGGAGAACTGCCATGGCGACCGACTACGACGCTCCCCGCACCACCGACATCCTGGGCGGCGGTGGCACTGCCCTGGACGAGCTGGACATCAAGCCCACCGCGGCCGCCGACACCGACGAGGGCGAGATCCTCGAGACCCTCGACCTGCCCGGCGCCGACCTCTCGGCACTGTCGGCGGAGGAGCTCTCGGTCCAGGTCCTGCCGAAGCAGTCGGACGAGTTCACCTGCATGGGCTGCTTCCTCGTCCAGCACCACAGCCGCCGCGCGACGGGCGACGGCGAGCAGGCCTTCTGCCGCGACTGCGTCTGACCTTCCGTCCGACGACCCCTCCTTGCGCGGCGAACCGGGCCTTGCACCTGCTGTAGCAGGGGCGAAGCCCGGTTCGTCGCGTCAGGATCAGTAGTAGTGGGGGTACGGCGACCAGTCGGGATCGCGCTTCTCCAGGAAGGCGTCGCGACCCTCGATCGCTTCGTCGGTCATGTAGGCCAGGCGGGTGGCCTCGCCCGCGAACAACTGCTGGCCGACGAGACCGTCGTCCTGCAGGTTGAAGGCGTACTTGAGCATGCGCTGCGCCTGCGGCGACTTGCCGTTGATCTTCTGCGCCCACTCCAGCGCGACGTTCTCGAGCTCGTCGTGGTCGACGACCTTGTTGACCGCACCCATGTGGTGCATTTCCTCGGCCGTGTACGTGTCGCCGAGGAAGAAGATCTCCCGCGCGAACTTCTGGCCGACCATCTTGGCGAGGTAGGCGCTGCCGTAGCCGCCGTCGAAGCTGCCCACGTCGGCGTCGGTCTGCTTGAAGCGGGCGTGCTCGCGGGAGGCGAGCGTCAGGTCGCACGTGACGTGCAGGCTGTGCCCACCACCGGCGGCCCAGCCGTTGACCAGGGCGATGACGACCTTCGGCATGAACCGGATCAGTCGCTGGACCTCGAGGATGTGGAGTCGGCCGGCGCGGGCCTTGTCGACGGTGTCGGCCGTCTCGCCGCTGGCGTACTGGTAACCGCTGCGGCCACGGATCCGCTGGTCGCCGCCGGAGCAGAACGCCCATCCGCCGTCTTTCGGGCTCGGGCCGTTGCCCGTGAGCAGCACGACGCCGACGTCGGAGGTGGTCCGGGCGTGGTCGAGCGTGCGGTAGAGCTCGTCGACGGTGTGCGGACGGAAGGCGTTGCGCACCTCGGGACGATCGAACGCGACGCGGACCGTGCCCTGCGTGACGTGTCGGTGATAGGTGATGTCGGTGAGGTTCTCGAACCCGGGTACCGGGCGCCACAATTCTGGATCGAAGGTCACCTCGTCACCATAAAGGGCCGGGCATCGCGACGACGTGCGCTGTCGCCCGATAACGTGCACAACCATGAGTGAGCAGACCGATCCCCGCGACGACTACGAACACCACGGGGGATTCCCGGTCTACGAACCGGTGAAGGCGGGGCCGAACTACGGTCGCTTCGTCGAGACCTTCCGGCGTCTGCAGGATCTGATGGTCTCCACGAATCCGCCGGACGAGGTCGTCGACCGCGCGATCGAGCAGACCGAGGCCCTGATCGACCTGCTCGCCGAGCACGCCGTACCCGAGGGCGGCTCGCCCGCCGGATTCAACATCGACCTGCCCGGACGCGGCAGCGCGCTGCTGCTGCCGTGGACGATCGAGAAGTTCGGGCCGGACGGTGTCCGGGAACGCGGTGTCTTCCGCCGCTACCACCTCGGGGGCAACGGAGCCGCGCACGGCGGCACACTGCCACTGCTGTTCGACGACCTGTTCGGCATGGTCATCCACGCCAACGGACGGCCGATCGCCCGCACCGCCTATCTCCACGTCAACTACCGCAGGATCACCCCGATCGAGACCGAACTCGTCGTCGACGGCTGGGTCGACCGCGTCGACGGTCGTAAGGCCTTCTGCAAGGCCGAACTGCGTGACGTCGACGGCAATCTCCTCGCCGACTGCGAGGCGCTGATGGTCCAGTTGCTGCCGGGCCAGCCGTGACCTCCCTGCCCTTCCCGTCCTCGCCGCCCCTCCCGTCCGCGGACGAACTGCTCGACGGGGCGGTCGTCGTCTCGCTGCCCATGCGCGTCCGGTTCCGCGGCATCACCGAACGCGAGGTGCTGCTGCTGCGCGGACCCGCCGGGTGGGGCGAGTTCGGGCCGTTTCCCGAATACGGCGACGACGAGGCGGCGCACTGGTTGCAGTCCGCGATCGAGGCCGCCTGGCAGGGCCATCCTGCTCCGCGCCGCTCCCGGATCGCCGTCAACGCGACCGTCCCCGCCGTCGGCCCGGAGCGCGTCCCCGAGGTCCTCGCCCGATTCCCCGGTGCGCGCACCGCGAAAGTGAAGGTCGCCGAGCCGGGCCAGGATCTCGCACAGGACGTCGCTCGCGTCCGGGCCGTGCGCGAGCACGTGCCCAACGTCCGGATCGATGCGAACGGCGGCTGGAGCGTGGACGAGGCCGTGCGCGCGCTCACGGCGCTCACCGCCGACGCACCGCTCGAGTACGCCGAGCAGCCGTGCGCGACCGTCCCCGAACTCGTCGAGGTGCGCCGGCGACTGCCCGGAGTGCGCATCGCGGCGGACGAGAGCATCCGCCGCGCCGAGGATCCCCTGCGGGTCGTGCGGGCCGGGGGAGCGGACGTCGCCGTTGTGAAGGTCGCGCCGCTCGGCGGGGTCCGACGTCTCGTCGCGCTCGCCGACGAACTCGCCGGACACGGCGTCGAGGTGGTCGTCTCGAGCGCCCTCGACTCCGCGGTGGGGATCGCCACCGGTCTCGCGGCGGCCGCTGCCCTGCCCGACCTCCCGTATGCCTGCGGACTGGGCACGGGCGGATTCTTCGAAGCCGACGTCGCGCCGGCTCTGCACATGTCCGACGGAGCGCTCGATGTCGTCGCCGTCGAGCCCGAACCCGAGCGACTCGATGCGCTGCGAGCCGATCCCGACCGCATCGAGTGGTGGTGCGAACGGGTGCGTCGGTGCCGTACGGTGCTCGCCGGACGCGGACTGTGACGACCTCGCCGGACGCGGACTGTGACGGCACGGAATCGTCGTATATCGTTCCCCGCGTCCCAACGGTCACAAGTGTCACATCTACGGAGGCAGTGAAAGTGGTTGCAGCTCTGGGCGATGCCCTCCTCGGCGCCGACAAGTTCCCGGCGGTCAAGGCAGACGTCGAAGCCCTGATCGATGCTGAGGTGTCGGACAAGAAGGGTGCGTCCGGTCTCGCCCTCAAGGGTGGCTACGCAGCAGTGAAGAAGGTCGGCCCGGGCATCGTTCCGGGTGCCGTCGAAGGTCTGCTGCCCGAATTCGTCGAGAAGCTCCAGCCCTTCTGGGTGGAGTACGCAGGCAACGGTTCGTTCTCGGACTTCCTGGTCGCCCGCGGTGAGGTCGTCGCCGACGCTCTCCTCGGGGTGACCGACGAGCGCATCGCCGGCACGTCGAAGTCCGGCGTCAAGAAGGTCTACGACTCGCTGCGCCCCTCGGCCAAGAAGCACGTCGTCGAGGCCCTGCCGCGCCTGGGTGATCTCATCCAGAAGCACGCCGGCTGAGCCGACACCAGCGACATCCGGACGTCGCGGTCCCGAACCGGTTCGCCGGTCGGTACCGCGACGTTCGTCGTTCCGGAGAGATTCGGTCTCTCGGTGGTTCCGACTTTCAGTAGACCGGCTCGCCGTACTTCCAATATCCGATGAAGGTCACCGCCGACCGGTCCCAGCCGCACTCGCGCACGAGATGACGACGCACGCCGGTCGCGAGCGACGACTCGCCCGCGACGAATGCGTGGGCGGAATCCGACGACGGGGTCGACTTCCGCACCACGTCGGCGACGAGACTGCCCGGTACGGCCTCGGGATCCGTCCTGATCACCGGATGCACCAGCACGTTCTCGCCCGTCGGAACGTTCTGGGCGGTGAGGTCGTCGGGGTGCGGAACCTCGACGAGGACCTCCACCGCCGCGAGCGGGTCGAGGGCGAGGATCGAATCGAGGATGCCGGCCACCGCGGGCACGGCGCTCTCGTCACCGACGAGCAGCCACGACCGCGCCTCGTCGAGAGGGAGGTTGCTGATGCCCTCGTCGAGGATGCCGATCTCGTCGCCGGGCTGCGCGCGTTCCGCCCACGCCGAGGCCGGACCCAGATCGCCGTGCGACGCGAAATCGATCTCGATCTCGGTGGTCGGGCCGAACAACCCGGTTCCCGCAGGTCGCACGCGGCGGAACGTGTAGTTCCGCAACACCGGACGCTGCTCCTCGGGCAGTTCCTGGTATTCGGGCCACCAACGGTCGTCCGTCGCCCCGGGGAGGGTGAGTTCCTGCTGCTCCGGGGTAGGGAAGAACATCCGGAACCAGTGGTCGAAGCCCATCGGCGCGATCGAGTCGATGTCGTCACCGCCCACGGTGATGCGCACGAAGGTCGGGCTGATCCGCTCGGTGGCGAGCACCTGCGCGCGCGCCATCCGCCGCGACTCGGGCTTGAGATAGGGATCGCGCCGTGCGGTTCCGGTGCTCTTCGCCATACGCCCTCCGAGGTTGCTCGGATGCCACCGTTGACGACGTGCAGCATCCCGACGATCGTTCAGCGAAGCCTAACCTGTGTTCACCCGGGAGTGCCGGGCCGCTGCAGTCTCCGCACCGCGGGCGTCAGGCCCCATTCCGTCCGTCCCAATCGGCTCACCGCGCCGAGCGCCGCGAAGTCGGGGGCACCGTCCTCCGCGAGCACCTCCGGATCGACCGTCACCGCGAGGACGTCGCCCATCACGACGAACGAGTCGCCGATCTCGATCACCCGGTGCAGCCGGCACTCGATCGAGGCCGGTGCCTCCGCGACCCGCGGGGGCCGCACCCGCTCGCTCGGCTCGGCGTGCAGCCCCACCTCGGTGAACTCGTCGATGTCGTGTGGGAACGCCGCCGACGAGGCGTTGACCTTCTCCATCAACGGCACGGTTGCGATGTTGATCACGAACTCGCCCGTCTGCTCGATGTTCCGCAGACTGTCCTTCCGGCCCACGGACGTGAACTGCACGACCGGCGGTGCGGTACTCGCCACCGTGAAGAAGCTGTACGGAGCGAGATTGAACACACCGTCCTCGGCCTCGGTCGACACCCACGCGATCGGTCTCGGCACGATTGTCGCGGTGAGAAGGCGGTAGAAGCGGCCGGGACCGGACTCGGCGGGATCGAAGACTGTGCGCACGGCCTCCATTCTGACCGCACCTGTACCCGGCCACACTTCCGGCGCAATTACCCTGGACTCCGTGAATCCGTCCACTGCCCAGGCCACTGCTGTCGTCGACGAACTCGCCCGGGGCGGTGTTCGGGACGTCGTGCTGTGCCCGGGCTCGCGCAACGCGCCGCTGGCCTTCGCGCTCCAGGCCGCCGACAGCGCAGGACGTCTGCGCCTGCACATGCGTATCGACGAGCGCACCGCCGGATTCCTCGCGATCGGCCTGGCCCTCGCCTCGGGTCGTCCCGTACCGGTCGTCATGACCTCCGGTACTGCCGTGGCCAACCTCGCGCCGGCCGTGCTCGAGGCGAACTACGCTCGCGTGCCGCTGGTCGTACTCAGCGCCAATCGCCCCTACGAACTGCTCGGATCCGGCGCGAACCAGACCGTCGAACAGCTCGGGATGTTCGGCACCCAGGTACGCGCGACCATCAGCCTCGGACTCGCCGAAGGCATCGAACAGAACAGCCAGTGGCGTTCGGCGGTCTCCCGGGTTCTCGCCGCCGCCCGCGGAACCCGATCGGGCAACGCCGGCCCGGTCCACTTCGACATCCCGCTGCGCGAACCGCTCGTGCCCGAGCTCGACGCGAAGGGACCGGTGCCCGAGGGACGTCCCGACGGCAAGGCCTGGACCACCACGGTGAACGCCACCCTCGACGTCCCGCTCGAGATCGATCTGACCCCCGACACGATCGTCGTCTCCGGTCACGGCTCCGCCCATCGCCCCGAGCTGTCCGGGCTGCCGACCGTCGCCGAACCCACCGCACCGCTGCACGGCATCCCGGTGCATCCGATGGCGCTGCCGCACCTGAAGCCGCGCCAGGCGATCATCACCGGCCGGCCCACGCTGCACCGGCCGGTGTCGAACCTGCTCGCCGACCCCGCCGTCACCGTCTACGCCCTGACCACCGGCCCGCGCTGGCCCGACGTCTCGGGCAACGTCATCGCGACCGGCACCCGTGCCGTGGTGTCGGGAACACCCGACGAGGCGTGGCTCGAACGATGCCGCCAGCTGTCGGCGCACACCGACAAGGCCGTGCGCGCCCAGCTCGACGGGCACCCGAAGGCAACCGGACTGCACGTCGCCGCGGTGGTGACGGATTCGCTGAAGCCCGGCGACCAACTGCTGCTCGGGGCATCGAACCCGGTGCGCGACGCGGCGCTCGTGAGCTACCCGAAGCCCGACGTGAAGGTGTTGTCCAACCGCGGTGTCGCCGGGATCGACGGCACGGTCTCCACCGCCGTCGGTGCCGCACTCGCCTACGAACAGGGACGGACCGTCGCACTGCTCGGCGACCTGACCTTCCTGCACGATGCCGCAGGCCTGCTCATCGGACCGTCGGAGCCGCGTCCGCAGAACCTCACCATCGTCGTCGCGAACGACGACGGCGGCGGAATCTTCGAACTGCTCGAACAGGGCGACCCGCAGTACGCAGGTGTCTTCGAGCGTGTCTTCGGCACGCCGCACGGCATGGACCTCGCGGCACTGTGCGCGGCCTACCGCGTCCCGCACGAGCGGGTGGATCTGCAGGGCCTCGCCCTCACCCTCGCGGACGACACGGTGCCGCCCGCGGGCATCCGTGTGGTCGAGGTCACCACGGATCGGGCCGGGTTGCGCGAACTGCACGCGGCGGTGCGGGCGCAGCTGTGAGCGGACCCGAGCGCGCGCGGCGCGCGGTTCTCATCGTCGCGGCGGCGATCTCCGCCCTCGCGGTGATCCTGTTCCTCGGCGCCCTCCGGAACGACCTCACCATCCGCTCCGACACGGGCACGGCCGTCGCCGAGGTGCTCTCGGCCGGATCCCTGCGGTCCGCGGTGAGTTTCGTCACTCCCGATGGGGTGACGCACAATCCCGAGCTCGGTGTTCTGTATCCGACGGGGTTGGCCACCGGGCAGCGGATCGCCGTCGAATACGCCCGGAGTGATCCCGATCTCGTCCGTGTGACCGGACGTGACGCCCGCGTCGCGCTGATCCCCACCGGATCGGTGATTGTCGTCACATGGCTGATCGCCACGCCCGTGTCGATCTGGCTCCGGCGGAAGGGGGGCGCGGCTGCTGCGGCCACCTCCGAGGAGAAGGATCGGCAGCTGCAGGTGTGACGAACGCAACGTTCGTCGCGACGTCGCCTCCGGGGCGGCACGACCGCCGGGGTGGCGCAGGGGAGCGGGTAACGTTTCGGCCGTGGCAACAACTCACGGATCACGCGCGTCGCTCGACAAGGACCCGCGTGAGGTCGCGTCCATGTTCGACGGGGTCGCTGCACGCTACGACCTGACCAACACCGTCCTGTCGTTCGGGCAGGACCGCGGGTGGCGTCGCGCGACCCGTGCGGCACTCGGCCTGAAGCCCGGCGAGCGCGTGCTCGACCTGGCCGCCGGCACCGGGGTGTCCACCGTCGAACTCGGACGGTCCGGAGCGTGGGTCGTCGCCACCGACTTCTCCAAGGGCATGCTGCACGCCGGTGAGTTCCGCAACGTCCCCATGGTCGCGGGCGACGCGATGCGACTGCCGTTCGCCGACGCCGTCTTCGACGCCGCGACCATCTCCTTCGGCCTGCGCAACGTCGCCGATCCGGACGAGGGGCTGCGCGAGATCGCCCGGGTGGTCAAGCCCGGTGGACGCCTCGTCGTGTGCGAGTTCTCCACGCCGGTGCGGGAACCGCTGCGCACCGTCTACATGGAGTACCTGATGCGGACGCTGCCGCGGGTCGCGCGGGCGGTCAGCAGCAATCCCGACGCCTACGTCTACCTCGCCGAATCGATCCGGGCCTGGCCCGATCAGGAACAGCTCGCCCGGCGCATCGAGGCCGCGGGCTGGAGCGACGTGAAGTGGCGCAATCTCACCGGGGGCATCACCGCCCTGCACCGCGCGGTGCGCAAGTAGCCGGGCGGGCGCTGTGGGGGGCGTTCAGGCGAAGAGCGGCTGCCGATCCCAGCGCATCGAGAGATGACCGCTCGTCCGCCACACCCGGGCGACGAAGTCGGCGTCCTCGTCGGTGACGAGATTGCCCATCACCCGCACCGCGACCGACATCATCGTTCGCGACCGCATCGCGATCGGACCCGTCGCCGGCAGGAACTTCGGGATCGTGAGCAGGCTCGCGAGACGACGTGCGGTGGAGAACGCCCGGCCGTAGTGGGAGCGCAGCGTCGCCGGCCACAGGTCGGTGAGGTCGTCGGAGTCGAGCAGTCCGGCGACCAGCCGTCCGCCCTCGAGTCCGTAGTCGATGCCCTCGCCGTTGAGCGGATTGACGCACGCCGCGGCGTCGCCGATCAGCGCCCAGTTCCTGCCGGCGACCCCCGATACGGCTCCGCCCATGGGCAACAGAGCGGACGCCACACGGGTCACCTCACCGAGCTCCCATTCCGGGCGACGCTGCCGCGCGTACAGGTCGATGAGCGGTCGCAGCGATCCGTTCGCGGGGCGCGAGGCGGTCGCGAGGGTGCCCACCCCCAGGTTCACCTCGCCGGTGCCGAGCGGGAACACCCAGCCGTAGCCCGGCTGGACGGTGCCCGCGTCGTCGCGCAGTTCGAGGTGCGAAGTGATCCACGGATCGTCGCTGCGTGGGGAGGTGGCGTAGGCCCGCGCGGCCACCCCGTAGGTGGTGTCGCGGTGCCAGCGACGCCCGAGCACCTTGCCGAGCGGAGAGCGCACGCCGTCGGCGACGATCAACATGCGGCACCGGACTGTCCGCGGCCCGTCGGCGGTGCGGAAGATCACCGCCGAGACCCGGTCGCCGTCGCGTTCGACGTCGACGGCCTTCGTTCCCTCCACGGCACGGGCACCCGAGTCGAGCGCGACCTGCCGGATCCGGGCGTCGAGCTCGGTGCGCGGCACGGCACTGCCCACGACGGGGAACGACGAGTCGGGCCAGGGGAGTTCGAAGCGGCCACCGAAGCCCTCGAGACGCAGACCGCGGTTGACGGTGCGGGTGCGCAGCCAGTCGCCGAGACCGAGTTCGTCGAGTTCGGCGACGGCGCGCGGGGTCAGTCCGTCACCGCAGGTCTTGTCGCGAGGGAAGGTCGCGGCATCGACGAGCAGCACCTCGCGACCGGCGCGGGCAGCCCACGCAGCGGCGGCGGAACCGGCTGGACCGGCACCGACGACGAGAACATCGGTACTGTCGGGAACGCAGGACTGGGATTGCCGCGGATCTCGCGCGGAGTGTTCGGCCACCACCACTCCATCCTCTCAGGCCGCGATCGGCCGCCTCGACGAGGTGGATCGGGGAACGAACGGCTAGGTTCACTACGGTGAAGTCGAGGCGACAGAACAGGATGGGTACGTCATCGTGAGCACTGAGGGGGCGGCTCGGACCGCCGGTTCGGCCGATGCGGCGCCGAGCACCGTCGTGGCCGGTGTGGAACTCGGCGATCCGGTCCTCGCCGCGACAGTCGGGGACGGCCTCGCGAGCGTCGAGAAACTCCTGGTCGAGGAATTGTCCGACGGTGAGGACTTCCTGACGGAGGCCGCACTGCACCTGGCGAAGGCGGGTGGCAAGCGGTTCCGGCCGCTGTTCACGATCCTCACCGCGCAGCTCGGGCCGAAGCCCACCGATCCCGCCGTGGTGACGGCGGCGACCGTCGTCGAGCTCGTGCACCTCGCGACGCTCTACCACGACGACGTGATGGACGAGGCGACGATGCGTCGCGGAGCTCCGAGCGCCAACGTGCGCTGGGGCAACAGCGTCGCGATCCTCGCCGGCGACTACCTGTTCGCGCATGCCTCGCGACTGGTGTCGACCCTCGGTCCGTCGGCCGTGCAGATCATCGCGGAGACGTTCGCCGAGCTGGTCACCGGTCAGATGCGCGAGACCATCGGTGTGCGCAGCAACGACGACCCGGTCGAGCACTACCTGCGGGTGATCTGGGAGAAGACCGGTTCGCTGATCGCCGCCAGCGGTCGCTTCGGCGGTACGTTCTCGGGCGCCGATCCGGAACATGTCGAGCGTCTCGAACGACTCGGCGACGCCGTCGGCACCGCCTTCCAGATCGTCGACGACATCATCGACATCGCGTCCGACACCACGGAGTCGGGCAAGACCCCCGGAACCGATCTCCGCGAGGGTGTGTACACCCTGCCGGTGCTCTACGCGCTGCGGGAGACCGGGCCGGAGGCCGATCGCCTGCGCGAACTGCTCGTCGGTCCCATCGAGGACGAAGCGCACGTCGCAGAGGCGCTCGAGCTGCTCGTCCGCTCGCCGGGAATGGATGCGGCGAAGGCGACCCTCGCGACGTACGCCGCCCGCGCCCATGCCGAACTCGATGCCTTGCCGCAGGGCCCGGCGAACGAGGCGCTGCGTCGCCTCGTGGACTTCACCGTCGCCCGCGTCGGCTGACGCATCGTCGTGTGGTCCCGCCCCGTTCGGGGCGGGAACCGCGCCGCGCGCTCGTTCGTTGGACGAACGAGTGGGGAATCGTGGTGCGGAAGGGGTGCGACGTGCACGGATACTCGAACCGTCTCAAGACGGCCGGTCTGCTGATCGGAATGTCCGCGCTGATCGTGTTCGTCGGAGCGTTGTTCCAGAATTCGACGATCCTGCTGATATCGATCGTGCTCGCCGTCGGCATGAACGGTTATGCGTACTTCAACAGCGACAAGCTCGCTCTCCGGGCGATGCACGCCCAGCCGGTCACCGAGGTGCAGGCTCCGGCGATGTACCGGATCGTGCGCGAGCTCGCGACCGCGGCGCACCAGCCCATGCCGAGGCTCTACATCAGCCCCACCAACGCCCCCAACGCGTTCGCCACGGGACGTAACCCGCGCAACGCCGCCGTGTGCTGTACGACGGGCATCCTGGAGATCCTGAACGAACGGGAACTGCGCGCGGTGCTCGGCCACGAACTCGCCCACGTCTACAACCGCGACATCCTCATCTCGTCGGTCGCCGGCGCGATGGCGGCCGTCATCTCGGGTCTGGCGAACTTCGCGTTCTTCGCGTCGGCCTTCGGCAACCGGGAGGGTGGCGCGAATCCGCTGGCGCTGCTGCTTGTTTCCCTGCTCGGCCCCATCGCGGCGTCGGTCGTCAAGCTCGCCGTGTCGAGGTCGCGTGAGTACCAGGCCGACCAGTCCGGTGCCGAGCTCACCGGCGACCCGCTGGCCCTGGCCTCGGCGCTGCGCAAGCTCGCTCTCGGCACTCAGGCCGCCCCGCTGCCGCCCGAACCGAAGCTCGCGGCCCAGTCGCACCTGATGATCGCCAACCCGTTCCGGGCGGGCGACAAGATGAGCCGGTTGTTCTCGACGCACCCGCCGATGACCGACCGCATCGAACGACTCGAGCGCATGGCCGGGATCCGCTGACCCCGGACAACTCGCACGACCCCCACAGACGACACCGCCCGCGACGGAAACCGCGGGCGGTGTCGTAGGGGAGAGGTTTCGTCGGCGGTGCTCGACGAACCGGCGGTGCTCGACGAACTAGCGGTAGTTGACGAACTGCAGGGCGATGTCGAGGTCGGCATTCTTGAGCAGCGAGATGACGGCCTGCAGGTCGTCGCGCTTCTTGCTGGTCACGCGCAGCTCCTCGCCCTGGATCTGCGCCTTGACGCCCTTGGGGCCCTCGTCACGGATGAGCTTGGAGATCTTCTTGGCGTTCTCCTGGCTGATGCCCTGAACCAGGGTTCCGGTGATCTTGTAGACCTTGCCGGACTGCGTCGGCTCGCCGGCGTCGAAGGACTTCAGCGAGAGGTCTCGGCGGATCAGCTTCTCCTTGAAGACCTCCAGCGCGGCGAGTGCGCGGTCCTCGGTCTCGGCCGAGATCGTGATGGCCTCGTCACCCGACCACTCGATGTGCGCCCCGGTGTTCCGGAAATCGAAGCGGTTGGCGATCTCCTTCGCCGCCTGGTTCAGCGCGTTGTCCACTTCCTGGCGGTCGACCTTGCTCACCACATCGAACGACGAATCAGCCACGTCTCACTCCACTTCCGGGTCGGTCTGTAAGGGTTCTGTCCACCCGACGCTATCGGGTCGCGCGGGGCTGTGACCACTCGGTTTGCGTTTCGGGGGGGTATGCGTTGTATTCTTCCAAACGCATCGAGGACGCGGTCCCGATCGCACCCGGCAGGTTGCCCGAGCGGCCAATGGGAGCGGACTGTAAATCCGTCGGCTTACGCCTACGTAGGTTCGAATCCTACACCTGCCACCGGAACGGCCCCGGTTCTTCGGAACCGGGGCCGTTCTGCATTCCGGGGTCTCTGTAGTGCGGGTTCTCTGTAGTGCAGGTCCTTGTAGCGCAGGCCCTGGAGTGTGGTCCGGGAGTGTGGTCCGGGAGTGTGGGTCCTGCTCTCCCGGGACTCTCCCGAGGTTCAGGCCGGCTCGGCACGCGGTGCCGTTCCGTCCTGCGCCCTGTACCCACCGCCGGCCCTCCGCGCGCGTACGTGTGGGCACGGGTGCGTGCGGGTGCACAGAGCTCGGGGAGGAGCGCCGTTTATGGGCCTCTACCAGCGGATTTTGCACCAGGACCGAGTGTGTGTAATCTTTTGGAGGCCGCAGCGAGCAGAGATGCTCCGGAGGCCACGCCCCCTTAGCTCAGTCGGCAGAGCGTTTCCATGGTAAGGAAAAGGTCGACGGTTCGATTCCGTCAGGGGGCTCGCTGGATTGAGGTGCCGCCTTCGTAGCGACACTCGGCACCGAGGCGGTGTAGCTCAGTTGGTAGAGCAAACGACTCATAATCGTTGCGTCGCCGGTTCAAGTCCGGTCACCGCTACCAAAAGTTCATTGATCCACCCTGATCGATACTGATCGGATTGACGCGAAAGAAGGCATCCCGTGGCCTCCTCTACTGACGTTCGGCCGAAGATCACCTTGGCCTGCGAGGTGTGCAAGCACCGCAACTACATCACCAAGAAGAACCGTCGCAACGACCCCGACCGGCTCGAACTGAAGAAGTTCTGCCCGAACTGCGGTACGCACCAGTCGCACCGCGAGTCCAAGTAGCCGGTCGGAACGACGTCGACGCGTAAGGTCTCCGCAATACCGACCGTGCCAGTTGGCGTCGTCGGAATTGCGGAGGTTTTGCGTATGACGAACGTACTCGAGAACCAGGAATCGGTGGACGCGACCGAACAGGCCGGGATCCCGTTCGATGCCGCCGCGCACGCCAAGTCCATGGTCGGCCACCACTACCGGGTGGACGACTACTACGAGGTGGGTCGCGAGAAGATCCGCGAGTACGCCCGTGCCGTGCGCGATTCGCATCCGGCGCATCACGACGACGACGCAGCCCGCGGGCTGGGGTACGACGGAGTGATCGCGCCGCTGACCTTCGTCTCGATCGTCGGCATGATCGCGCAGCGCAAGCTGTTCGAAGAGGTCGTCACCGGATACGACCTGAGCCAGATCATGCAGACCGACCAGCGGATGGTCTACCATCGCCCGATCCAGGCCGGCGACAGGCTGTTCTGCGACGTCTACCTCGACGATTTCCGTCAGGCTGCCGGCAGCGACATCATCACCACCAAGAACGTGATCACCGATCAGTACGACAATCTCGTGCTCACGTCCTGGACGACGCTCGTCGCCCGTTCCGGTGGCGAGGTCGACGACAACATCGCGCACGCGGTCAAGGATGTGGTGATGCACAGTGACACTCCGTAGTTTCGCGGATGTCGCGGTAGGGGACGAGCTTCCGTCGAAGGTCGTCACGCTCACGCGCGGAAATCTGGTCAACTATGCAGGTGTGTCGGGCGATCCCAACCCGATCCACTGGAGCGACAAGGTGGCCGAACTGGCCGGCTTGCGCGACGTCGTCGGGCACGGCATGCTCTCGATGGGCATCGCGGCCGGCTTCGTCACGGAGTGGCTGGGAGACCCCGGCGCGGTGACCGAATACAACGTTCGGTTCACCAGTCCGGTATATGTGGAGGCCGACAAGGCCGCCGAGATCGAGTTCACAGGCAAGATCAAGTCGGTGGACGCGGAGAGCAAGACAGCAGTGGTCGCTATCGTGGCGAAGTCCGACGGTCGCAAGATCTTCGGTCGGGCCACGGCAACGGTCCGTTTGGCCTGACGGCCGAGCGGATTGGGTTTGTCCCGGGGCAATGCAGTACACTTAGGCTTCTGGGATCGCATAGCAGCGCGCTGCTCTACGAAGGCCGTAACGGCCCGACGGGGTAGCGCGCGTGTCATGTGGTCGCAGATGGGTCGGTTCCGGACACTCGCTTCGTACGAGTGTGGATGTCCGACCAGAGGGGCGTAGCTCAATTGGCAGAGCAGCGGTCTCCAAAACCGCAGGTTGCAGGTTCAAGTCCTGTCGCCCCTGCCCCCGGACTGCCAGCGACCGAGAGGAACGATGTGAGCGAGGAGCGCGGTCAGCGCCACAGCGGCACCGCAGGGAACATCCCCGGCGACGCTGAAACGGCTACCGGCGCGACCCCCGACGGTTCCTCCGCGGCTGCTCGGCCGACCGGCAAGCGGGCCACCCGTCGTGGTGCAGCCGGTTCCTCGGCTTCCACGACGAGCGCGGTGTCCATGAAGAAGACGTCGCGTTCGGCCACGGCCGTGAGCGATCGTCCCGCCGCGAAGTCCGAGAACATCTTCAAGCGACTCGTGCGCTTCTTCCGTGAGGTCGTCGCCGAGCTCCGCAAGGTGATCTGGCCCAACCGCAAGCAGTTGACCACCTACACACTCGTGGTCCTTGCGTTCGTGACCGTCATGACGGCGTTCATCTTCGGATTGGATCTGGCGTTCGTACAGGGCGTCAGCTGGTTGTTCGGTTAGCGCCTGTCCGCGCGAGACGAAAAATGTGATCGACGAGAGGAAAGTGCCCGGTGAGCACCCCCGAGAACGACTCGTACGAGGCTTCGGCCGAGGAGCACGTTTCGGACGAGGCCTTGGTTGACGACGTGACGGCCGAGTCGGCGGATGCGGACACCGAGGTTTCCGAGTCCGACGCTGCTGTCGAGTCCGGCACCGATGTCGAGTCCGATGCCGATGTCTCCGACGCAGCGGAGGACGCCGCTGACGCGCCCGCCGAAGAGGACGAGGTCGATCCGGCCGAGGCCCTCGAGAAGCAGCTGCGGCGTGAGCCCGGCGACTGGTACGTCGTGCACTCCTACGCCGGTTACGAGAACAAGGTCAAGACCAACCTCGAGACCCGCGTCCAGAACCTCGACCTCGCCGATTACATCTTCCAGGTCGAGGTGCCGACCGAAGAGGTCACCGAGATCAAGAACGGTCAGCGCAAGCAGGTCAACCGCAAGGTCCTGCCCGGCTACATCCTCGTCCGGATGGAACTCAACGACGAGTCGTGGGGTGCCGTCCGGAACACGCCCGGCGTGACCGGCTTCGTCGGAGCCACGTCGCGTCCGTCGCCGCTGACGATCAAGGAGGTCGTGAAGTTCCTCCTCCCGCAGCAGGCGAAGAAGAAGCCGGCGGCCGGTGCTCCGGCCGCAGGCGAGCAGGCTCCCGCCGCCGCTGCGAAGCCCGCCATCGAGGTGGACTTCGAGGTCGGCGAGTCCGTCACCGTGATGGACGGCCCGTTCGCGACGCTGCCCGCCTCCATCAGCGAGGTCAACGCCGAGCAGCAGAAGCTCAAGGTCCTGGTGTCGATCTTCGGCCGTGAGACTCCCGTGGAGTTGTCGTTCAACCAGGTGTCGAAGATCTGACGGTCCCCGGGACCCGACGGCGCCGGCATCCGGCGCGCACAAGCTTGCAGTAGCAGTACGCAAGAACCACACCGAGCAAGAAACTAGGAATAGAGATGCCCCCCAAGAAGAAGAAGATCGCCGGGCTCATCAAGCTCCAGATCCAGGCCGGCCAGGCCAACCCGGCTCCGCCGGTCGGCCCCGCGCTGGGTCAGCACGGCGTCAACATCATGGAGTTCTGCAAGGCGTACAACGCCGCGACCGAGTCGCAGCGTGGCAACGTCGTGCCGGTCGAGATCACGGTCTACGAGGACCGCTCGTTCGACTTCAAGCTGAAGACCCCGCCGGCCGCAAAGCTCCTGCTCAAGGCCGCAGGCGTGCAGAAGGGCTCCGGCGAGCCGCACAAGACCAAGGTCGCCAAGGTGACCATGGATCAGGTGCGCGAGATCGCCAAGACCAAGCAGGAAGACCTGAATGCCAACGACATCGAGGCTGCCGCGAAGATCATCGCCGGCACCGCTCGGTCGATGGGCATCACGGTCGAGGGCTGAGCCCTCACTGTTCCGGGGAGCAGTCCCCGGCCTGCAGTAGCACTCGTGGGAGGGCCGGCCAGGCCCGCTACCACGCCCGAACCATTCACCTGCCGGTGAGAAGTTAGGAAAGAACATGGCAAAGCGCAGCAAGGCATACCTCGCCGCGGCCGAGAAGATCGACTCGGACAACCTGTACAGCCCCCTCGCAGCTGTGAAGCTCGCGAAGGAGACCACCTCGAAGAACTACGACGCCACCGTCGAGGTCGCCATGCGACTCGGTGTGGATCCCCGCAAGGCGGACCAGATGGTGCGTGGCACGGTCAACCTGCCGCACGGCACGGGTAAGACCGCTCGCGTCATCGTCTTCGCGGTGGGCGAGAAGGCTGCCGAGGCCGAGGCCGCAGGTGCCGACGTCGTGGGCGCCGAGGATCTGATCGAGCGCATCCAGGGCGGCTGGCTGGACTTCGACGCCGCGATCGCGACCCCCGACCAGATGGCGAAGGTCGGTCGTATCGCCCGCGTCCTCGGTCCCCGTGGTCTGATGCCGAACCCGAAGACGGGTACGGTCACGCCGGATGTCGCGAAGGCCGTCACCGACATCAAGGGTGGCAAGATCAGCTTCCGCGTCGACAAGAACGCCAACCTGCACTTCGTGATCGGCAAGGCCTCGTTCGACGAGACCAAGCTGGTCGAGAACTACGCTGCTGCTCTGGACGAGGTGCTCCGCGCCAAGCCGTCCAGCGCGAAGGGCCGCTACATCAAGAAGGTCACGATCGCTACGACCACCGGCCCGGGCATCCCGGTGGATCCGCAGCGCACCCGCAACCTCCTCGAGACCGCGGAGTAGATCGCACTGCACGTAATTCACACTGCACGCAGTGGGTTTGCAGCCTGAAGCGGCCGGCACAGCATCGCTGTGCCGGCCGTTTTGCATCTCGCGCACGTCGTCCGCTACAGTGGTCGGGTAGTTCGGCGTGCGCCGATCTTCACCCCGATCATGTTCTACCCAAGACCGTTGGTCACCGAATCCGCGTGCGGATCGGTTGAAGGTCCGGAGTTGTCCGGCGGCCCACGCAGGAGGACGAGGTTAGGGGAGATGTGAGCCGCGATGTGCCTTTTCGGGTGCATTCGAGTTCCTCCTCCTTTTACGCCCCGTGTGCCCTGCGCCGGGGCGTTCGTCGTTTTCCGGTCCCGGCGGTCGTCCGGTGGGGCGTCCCACTCGGGACACCGGGAAAACGACTGTTACTGAGAGGAGGCGAAGTATGGCAAAGCCCGAGAAGGTTTCCGCAGTTGCGGAGATCACCGAGCAGTTCAAGACCTCCACCGCTGCCGTGGTCACGGAATACCGTGGTCTGTCGGTGGGAAGTCTGACCGAGCTGCGTCGCGCTCTCGGAGAGGGTGCCACCTACTCCGTCGCCAAGAACACCCTGGTCAAGCGTGCCGCCGCTGAGGCGGGCGTCGAGGGTCTCGACGACCTGTTCGTCGGTCCGACCGCCATCGCGTTCGTCAAGGGCGAAGCGGTGGACGCTGCGAAGGCTCTGAAGAACTTCGCGAAGGACAACAAGGCTCTCGTCATCAAGGGCGGCTACATGGACGGCGCTGCGCTGTCCGTGGAGCAGGTCAACCAGATCGCGGACCTCGAGTCCCGCGAGGTGCTGTTGGCCAAGCTTGCCGGCGCGATGAAGGGCAACTTGGCAAAGGCCGCAGGCCTGTTCAACGCCCCTGCTTCTCAGGTGGCCCGCCTCGCGGCCGCTCTGCAGGAGAAGAAGGCGGGCGAAGAAGCCGCCTGACGCTGATCCGCATCACCGCGAATCCGCATCACCGCGAAAGATACATCCACGCGTGCTCCGGCACGCACCATCCCATCCGGTCGCGGATCAGCGACATGGGACTTATCAGGAAGGACCGCCACCATGGCGAAGCTCACCACCGAAGAGCTGCTCGACGCGTTCAAGGAACTGACCCTGCTCGAGCTCTCGGAGTTCGTTAAGGCATTCGAGGAGACCTTCGAGGTCACCGCTGCTGCTCCGGTTGCCGTCGCTGCCGCCGGTGCTCCGGCCGCTGCTGCCGAGGCCGAGTCCGAGCAGGACGAGTTCGACGTCATCCTCGAGGGTGCCGGCGAGAAGAAGATCCAGGTCATCAAGGTCGTTCGCGAGATCGTCTCCGGCCTGGGCCTGAAGGAAGCCAAGGACCTCGTCGAGGGTGCTCCGAAGCCGATCCTCGAGAAGGTCGCCAAGGACGCTGCCGACGCTGCCAAGGCCAAGCTCGAAGAGGCCGGCGCCAAGGTCACCGTCAAGTAAGACGGTTTCCGAACTTTCCGTCGAGCGTTCCGACGCTCTCCGGGACGGTTCCGCACAGGGCCGTTTCCGCGAATTCATTTCGCGGAAACGGCCCTTCTGCATTTTCGGACGAGAATTGCGAGCGTTATGTCCGATATCGGAGGAATCCGATTCCGCACGGTGTTCATGCAGGTCACGGCGTAAGTCGAGATATGCGGACCCCCTTGTACGAGGTCCTTACTCATGAGTAGGATCGCTTGTCACAGGTACCACTATCCATGCGATAGAGTGGCCCAACCCACACGGGGGCGACGGTATCGGACAGCGGAGGTAATCGTGGGAGTCGAGGTTTCCGTCGAGGGGCTGACCAAGTCCTTCGGCTCGCAACGTATCTGGCAGGACGTGACGTTGACGCTGCCAGCCGGCGAGGTCAGTGCGTTGCTCGGTCCGTCGGGTACCGGTAAGTCGGTGTTCCTCAAGTCGCTGATCGGTCTGCTGCGCCCGGAGGAGGGCTCGATCGTCATCGACGGCACCGACATCCTGCAGTGCTCGAGCAAGGAGCTCTACGAGATCCGCAAGCTGTTCGGGGTGCTGTTCCAGGACGGTGCGTTGTTCGGATCGATGAACCTCTACGACAATGTCGCCTTCCCGCTGCGCGAGCACACCAAGAAGTCCGAGTCGGAGATCCGGCAGATCGTGATGAGCAAGCTCGAGCTCGTCGGTCTGCTCGGCGCCGAGGACAAGCTGCCCGGTGAGATCTCCGGGGGTATGCGCAAGCGCGCCGGCCTGGCGCGGGCGTTGGTGCTCGATCCGGAGATCATTCTGGTGGACGAGCCGGATTCGGGTCTCGATCCGGTGCGCACCACCTACATTTCGCAGACGTTGATCGACATCAACGCGGAGATCGATGCGACGATCCTGATCGTGTCGCACAACATCAATCTGGCGCGCACGGTGCCGGACAACATCGGCATGTTGTTCCGTCGGCAGTTGGTGATGTTCGGTCCGCGCGAAGTGTTGCTGACTTCGGACGAGCCGGTGGTCAAGCAGTTCCTCAACGGCACGATGATCGGTCCGATCGGGATGTCGGAGGAGAAGGACGAGGCGACGATGGCGCACGAGCAGGCGCTCGTCGATGCGGGTCATCATGCCGGTGGTGTGGAGGATGTCGAGGGGATCGTGCCGCAGATGCAGGCGACTCCGGGGATGCCGGAGCGGCAGGCGGTGGCGCGTCGGCAGGAGCGGGTGCGGTCGATCCTGCATACTCTGCCCCCGGCCGCCCAGAGCGCCATCCTCGAGTCGCTCGATCACACCGGCGCGCCCCAGACCTCCCGTGGATACGCCGACGACGACACCCAGATCATTCCCGCCTACACCGGAGAGGGATACGAGCAGGCCCCGAAGTAGCAACAGCCGCAGCAGTCGTACAACGTCAGTGGTAGTACAGCCGCAGGCTGGAGAAGTAGGAGAGTAGATGGGGGCGGGCAGCTCGCTCGTGCGGCCGGTTCACGGCGCACTCACCCAGGCCGGCAACATCGTCGAACTGTTCGTCGACGTCGTGCGGAACACCTTCCGCCGACCGTTCCAGTTCCGGGAATTCATCGAACAGGCGTGGTTCATCGCCAGCGTCACGATTCTTCCGACGGCGCTCGTCGCGATCCCGTTCGGTGCCGTCGTCTCGCTGCAGACCGGGTCGCTGATCAAACAGCTCGGCGCTGAATCGTTCACCGGCGCCGCGAGCGTCCTGGCGGTCATCCAGCAGGGCAGTCCGATCGTGACGGCCCTGCTGATCGCCGGTGCAGCCGGCTCCGCGGTCACGGCCGACCTCGGATCGCGGACGATCCGCGAGGAGATCGACGCGATGGAGGTGCTGGGTATCAATCCCATCCAGCGACTCGTCGTCCCGCGAGTACTGGCGATGGTGCTCGTCGCGCTCCTGCTCAACGGTCTCGTCTCCGTGATCGGCATCGCCGGCGGGTACTTCTTCAACGTCGTGCTGCAGGGCGGTACCCCCGGCGCCTACCTCGCCTCCTTCTCCGCCCTGGCACAGCTACCCGACCTCTACGTCGCCGAACTCAAGGCTGCGATCTTCGGGTTGATCGCCGGAGTCGTCGCGTCCTACAAGGGACTGCACCCCGGTGCGGGTCCGAAGGGCGTGGGGGAGGCCGTGAACCAGACCGTCGTCATCACGTTCCTGCTGCTCTTCTTCGCGAACCTGATCCTGACGATGGTGTACCTGCAGATCGTTCCTGCGAAGGGATCCTGACCAGATGACAGTCTCCAGAGGCCGCGGAGATCTCGTTCTTCTCCGGGGTCGCCGAGCGGTGCGCGCACCGCTGAACGTGCTCGACCGCGCGGGGGACCAGATGTCCTTCTACGCGCGCGCCGTCGCGTGGACCCCGCGAACCCTCACCCACTACCGCAAGGAAGTCCTGCGGTTGCTCGCCGAGGTCACCTTCGGCAGCGGTGCGCTCGCCGTGATCGGTGGCACCATCGGCGTCATCGCGATGATGTCCGGCTTCACCGGCGTCGTCGTGGGTCTGCAGGGTTACGCCGCGCTCGAGCAGCTCGGCTCGTCGGTGCTCACCGGCTTCCTCTCGGCCTACGTCAACACCCGCGAGCTGGCCCCGATCGTCGCAGCGCTCGCGTTGTCGGCGACCGTGGGCTGCGGCTTCACGGCGCAGCTCGGCGCCATGAGGATCAGCGAGGAGATCGACGCCCTCGAGGTGATGGCCGTGCCGTCGCTGCCGTTCCTGGTGACCTCCCGGATGATCGCCGGCTTCGTCGCCGTGATCCCGCTGTACATCATCGGTCTCCTCGCGGCCTATCTCGCGACCCGCACGATCAGCACGCTGTTCAACGGCCAGTCGAGCGGCTCGTACGACCACTACTTCTATCTGTTCCTCCCACCGGAGGACGTGCTGTATTCGTTCGCGAAGGTGCTCGTCTTCGCGTTCGTGGTCATCCTCATCCACTGCTACTACGGTTTCCACGCCAGCGGCGGCCCTGCCGGCGTCGGTGTGGCCGTGGGCCGCGCGGTGCGTACCGCGATCGTGACGATCGCGATCCTCGACTTCTTCCTCAGCCTCGCGATCTGGGGCACGACGACCACGGTGAGGGTGGCCGGATGAGCGACACGACCACTTCGCCCGTGCGTCGCCGCACCCTGGGACTGATCTTCTTCGTGGTGCTGGCGCTGTTCCTGTACGTCACGATCGCGATGTACAACAAGACGTTCACGAAGGTCGTGAAGGTCGACCTCCGCACCGACAGCATCGGCAACGCCCTGCCGCTCAACGCCGACGTCAAGGCGCGCGGTGTGCTCGTCGGCGAGGTCCGCGGAACGAGCGCGGAAGGCGGCGACGTCACCGCACATCTCGCTCTCGACCCCGACAAGGCCGAACTGATCCCGGTCAACGCCACGGCACAGCTGCTGCCGAAGACCCTCTTCGGTGAGCGCTACGTCTCGCTGATCATCCCCGACGATCCGGGCCGTCCCGTCACGAACGGCGATGTGCTGGTGCAGGACACGAGCGAGCGCACCGTCGAGCTCGGCGATGTGCTCGACGGGCTGCTCCCACTCCTCGAGGCCGTCCCGCCGCAGGACCTCGCCAACACGCTCGGCGCCCTCGCCCAGGGACTGAGCGGACGCGGCGAGAAGCTGGGACGGACGGTCGACGATCTGGAACGGATCTTCCGTGAGGTGAACGTCGAACTGCCCACGCTGCAGGAGGATCTGCGCGGACTCGCCGACTTCTCGCAGACCTACTCCGAGGCTGCACCGGAGCTCGTCGAGGCGCTGAACAACCTGCGCACGACGGGTGGCACGGTCGTCGAACAGCAGAACCAGATCCGCACGCTGCTCGCGAGCGCGACGGGAGCGTCGTCGCAGACGGCCGATTTCATCGAGCAGAACTCGAACTCGATCATCACGCTGTCCGCCGATTCGAAGGAGGCGCTGCAGCTGCTCGCCCGTTACTCGCCGTCCTTCCCCTGCACCTTCAAGGGATTCGCCGACGCGAAGCCGGCCGCTGTCGACCTGCTCGCAGCCGACGACCCGTTCCCGGGTGTGCGTGCGAACATCCAGTTCACCAACCCCAAGGGCCGCTACCTGCCGAACCAGGACGAACCGCGTCTGCTCGACGATCGCGGACCGGCCTGCTACAACGACGTGACCGCTCCGGGCCGCAACTTCCCGCAGTATCCGGGCGGTTCGGTCAACGACGGTTCGTACCAGGTGCCGTCGCGTAATCCCGGCCCCGAGACCATCGATTTCTTCCCTGCCCCGGCAGGGTCCGGTGTCCCCGACGACGTCGGCGAGATCATCGGCACCTCGGACGGCGGCGCCACTCCCGTCTCGTACGCGGGCTCGCGTCTGGAACAGGACACGCTCGACGTGATCTACGGGCAGGCCACCGGCGTCGACCCCGAGGAGGTCCCGTCCTGGACCACCCGGCTCGGGGCTCCGGCGATCCGCGGTACGGAGGTGAGCTTCCAGTGAGAGGTCTGGCAGCACCCCTGATCAAACTCATCGTGTTCGCCGTGGTCACCATCCTCGCGACCGGTGTCCTCGCCGCGACCATCGCCAGTGTCGGTGGTGGGGGAGGAACGAAGTTCCACGCGATCTTCTCCGACGTCACCTCCCTCAACAAGGGCGACGACATCCGCATCGCGGGTGTCCGCGTGGGACAGGTCGAGGAGATCTCGGTCTTCGACGAACGGCAGGCGCGGGTCACCTTCTCGCTCGAGGAGCGCGACTGGCTCCCGGCCGGAGCCACCGCGACCATCCGGTTCCGCAATCTCGTCGGCCAGCGCTACATCGCGCTCGGTCAGGGTGAGGGCGCGCAGGGCGAGAAGATCACGGGCGGCGACACGATCCCGATCGAGCGCACGAAGCCGGCGGTGAACCTCACGACGCTCTTCGACGGCTTCCGTCCGTTGTTCCAGACGTTGAGCGCCGACGACGTCAACAAGCTCTCGTTCCAGATCATCCAGGTCTTCCAGGGTGAGGCCGGGACGATCGACGATCTGGTGCGCAGCACCGCGTCGCTGACCAACACCATCGCCGACAAGGATCGCGTGATCGGTGCGGTGATCGACAACCTCAACACGGTCCTGGCCACGATCGACCAGCGCGACGAGCAGCTCGATTCGCTGCTGGTCAACACGCAGGCACTCGTCAGCGGATTGTCGGCCGACCGGGAGACCGTCGGTTCGGCGGTCGCGTCGATGGCCGGGCTGACGGACGCGGTCTCCGACGTCCTCGAGCCCACCCGCCCGTCGATCGCGCAGTCGATCACGGCGCTCGAACAGGTCACCTCGAATCTCAACGCGAACCGCGACGAGGTCGACCGCGTCCTCGAGACGTTGCCGGTCAAGCTCGACAAGCTCGGGCGCGTGGCCAGCTACGGGTCGTGGTTCCAGTTCTACCTGTGCGGTATCGACGTCGTCGCAGGTCCCGGTTCGGTCCCGTATCTGAATCTGCCGACGGGGCTGCCCACCGTGAACCAACCCATCTACACGAATGCGGCGAAGCGTTGCTCGCAGGAGGGGATGCAGGAGTTGCAGGGACGATGAGCAAACGTCGCAGTCCGGCCGCCGCCGGTGCCCTGGGCATCGTCGTGGTGCTGCTGGGGACACTGTCCGCCTTCTTTCTCGACGAACTGCCCATCATCGGGGCAGGCGCGACCTACAAGGCCGAGTTCAGTGAGGCCGCAGGTCTCAAACCCACCAACGAGGTGCGCATCGCCGGCGTGAAGGTCGGCAAGGTCACCGGAGTCGACCTCGAGGGCGACCGCGTGATCGTCTCGTTCAAGGTCCAGGACGCCTGGGTCGGGGACGACACGGCGGCCTCCATCCAGATCAAGACGATCCTCGGGCAGAAGTATCTGGCGCTCGAGCCGCGGGGAGGGGAGGTGCTCGACCCGGACGACCGGATCCCGCTCGACCGGACCGTCGCGCCGTACGACGTGATCGAGGCGTTCTCGTCGGCGGCCACGACCCTCGGCGAGATCGACTCCGAGCAGCTCGCAACCGGCTTCCAGACCCTGTCGGAGGCCTTCTCGGAGACACCCGACGACATCCGGGCCTCGCTCGACGGCATCAGCCGCCTGTCCGAGACGGTCGCGAGTCGTGACCAGGAGCTGAAGAAGCTCCTCGACGCGACCGGCAACGTCTCGAAGGTGCTCGCCGACCGCAACGCCGAGTTCAACCGGTTGCTCTCCGACGGTGCGCTGCTCGTCGCGGAACTGAACAACCGGCAGGAGGCGATCTCGCAGTTGCTCGACGGCACCAAGCGGTTGTCGGCCGAGCTCTCCGGGCTCGTCGAGGAGAACCGCGAGACCATCGGTCCCGCCCTGCAGCAGTTGCGCGGCGTCGTCGACATCCTCCAGGAGAACAACGACAACCTCGATCGGGCCATGGAACTGTACGAGCCGTTCGTGCGCGTCTACACCAACGTCGTCGGCAACGGCCGGTGGTTCGACCAGGTCGTCGTGAACCTGACCCCGCCGGGCCTGCCGGAGATCCCCGGTTACCGCGAGCCCGGTCGCCGCCTGGAAGGGGGCAACTGATGGCACACGCCGAGAACGGCGAGTCCCGCAGCAATCGCGGGCGCATCGCGCTGATCGCGGCCGTCGTGGCGGTCGCGGTGGCCCTGGCCGGAGCGGGCTGGTGGATGTTCACCCGACTGGGCACCACCGAGATCACCGCCTACTTCGACAAGGCCGTCGGCATCTACGAGGGTTCCGACGTGCGGGTGCTCGGCGTCGAGGTGGGGAAGGTGACCTCCGTCGAACCGCAGGGCGACCTCGTGAAGGTCGGTCTGCGGGTGAACCGCGGCGTCGACATCCCGGCCGACGCCCGCGCCGTGCAGATCACCCCGTCGGTCGTCGCCGATCGTTACGTGCAGCTCACCCCCGCCTACACCGGTGGCGACACGATGAGCAGCGGTGCGGTGATCGACCGCGAGCGGACCGCCACCCCGGTGGAGGTCGACGAGCTCTACGCGAGCATCGACGAACTGTCCCGCGCGCTCGGTCCCGACGGCGCGAACCGCGAGGGCGCGCTGACCGACTTCGTCGAGGTCGGTGCGGAGAACCTCGCCGGCAACGGTGAGGCCCTCGGGCAGAGCATCGAGAACCTTTCGGCCGCCGCGCGCACGCTCGACCAGTCGCGCGACGACCTCTACGGCACGATCGAGAACCTGCAGCTGTTCGTCAGTGCTCTCGCGGCCAACGACGAACAGGTACGCCAGTTCAACGCGCAGCTCTCGGACCTGTCGGGATTCCTGGCGGGGGAGCGGCAGAACCTCGGTGAGGCGCTGAACACGCTGTCGGTCACGCTCGGCGATGTCGCGACGTTCGTGCGCGACAACCAGGCGGCGGTGAAGGACAACGTCGACGCACTCGTGCCGATCACGGAGACACTGGCGAACCGCCGGCAGGAACTCGTGGATTCGCTGACGCTGCTCCCGCTCGCGGTGAGCAACCTCGTCAACTCGTACGACGCCGAAGCGGGCGTGCTCGCATCGCGGCTCGTGCTGCCCGACCTGCAGGACCCTGCGGGAGCAGTGTGCAAGCTCATCGATCTGGGCAATCTCGTGCCCGGCGACGAGCGTTTCGAGCAGCTCGGCCGGCAGATGCAGCCGTTGATCGACCGGTGCCGCGACGTCGCGACGCAGATCACCGAAGACCAGCGGTCCCCGGATCTGATCCTGCCGTTCGGTGTCCTGAGCGGCGAGAACATCCAGCGGCAGGTCACCCCGGGCACGGTGCCCGGCGTGGTCTCGCCCCGGCTCGACCTCCAGGGAGGAGATCGGTGAGCGGCGCGAAGAGGATGGGCCGCACAGGTGTCTTCGGAGCGGCCGCGTGCGTGGTCGCGGTGACGGTCACGGGGTGCGGAGGTCTGTCCGACGTCCCGTTGCCCGGCGGCGCCGACGTGGGTAGCGATCCGATCCGTCTGTCCATCCAGTTCGACGACGTGCTCGACCTGGTTCCGCAGTCGAGCGTGAAGGTCGACGGTGTGCCGGTCGGGCGCGTCGAATCGATTTCGGTCGCATCCGATTTCGGGTGGACCGCCGACGTCGGCATCGTGCTCGACTCGAGTGTCGACCTGCCGGCGAACGCGCTCGCGAGCGTCGAACAGTCGAGTCTGCTCGGTGAGAAGTTCGTGCAGCTCACGCCTCCGGAGGACGAGCCCCCGACGGGCCGGCTCGCCGACGGCGACGTGATCCCGCTCGACCGCACCCGGCACGCCACCGAACTCGAACCGGTGCTCGGTGCGCTGTCGCTGCTGCTCAACGGTGGCGGTGTCGGCCAGCTCGCGCCGATCGTCAGCGAGTTGTCGACGGCCTTCGACGGCCGCGAGGGAACCACGCGCAGCCTCATCGAGCAGGCCGAGACCCTGATCACCGGTCTCGAACAACAACGCGACGACATCACCCGGGCGCTCGACGGACTCGATGAGCTCACGGTGCGGGTCGCGGAGCAGAACGACAAGATCGCCGCCGTGCTCGACGAACTGCCGGTCGCGACCGAGGTGCTCGAGCAACAACGGCCGCAGCTGACGCAGCTGCTCGGCCAGCTCGACCGGCTCGGCACCGCGGGTGTCGACGTCCTCGATCGGTCCAAGGAGGATCTGATCGCCGACCTTTTGGCGCTGCGCCCGACCCTCCAGGCACTCGCGGCGTCGGGCGACGACCTCGTCGAGGCGCTCGCCTTCGTTCCCACCGTGCCCTTCCCGGACGGTGTCGAGAAGGTCGCGCTGGGCAACTCGGTGAACCTCTTCCTCGTCGTCGACCTGCAGATCGGCAACGCGCTGGCCGCGCTCGGTGTGGGTCAGGGCGACCCGGTCTACCGCCAGCCGAAATTCGGCAATCCGAAGCCGCTCGTCGACCCGTCCAACCCCTACTACGACGGGAACGGGCCTGCCCCGGGCTGGCCCACCGTGTCGTTGCTGCCGGTGCTTCCCACTCCGCGTCTGCCCGGCGTGACCCTGCCCGAAGGTGTGTCGCTGCCCGACGGCATCGAGATCCCGGGGATCACCGAGGCAGGTACGGACACCGACACCGGCACCGACGGTGACGAGGCCCCGCCGCCGGGGCCGCTGGAAGGTTTGCTGAATCAGCTCGGACTCGGGGGTGGGCAGTGAGATCGCGCCTGGTGAAAGTGCAGCTCGCGCTGTTCGTGATCATCGCGCTGCTCGGCATCGTGTTCGTCGGTGCCCGATACGTGCGGCTCGACAACCTCATGGGCTTCGGGCAGTACACCGTCGACGCGCGGTTCCCGACCGGCGGCGGCATCTTCCCGAACGCCGAGGTCACCTACCGCGGGGTGCCCGTGGGCCGTGTCGGGGCGCTCAGCCTCACGGACGACGGCATCAACGTCGAGCTGCGTCTCGACAACGGCGGACCGCAGATCCCGGCGTCGGCGCGACCGGTCGTGGCGAACCGGTCGGCGATCGGTGAGCAGTACGTCGATCTGCAGCCGCCGAACGACGAGGGTCCCTATCTCGAACAGGGCTCCGTCATCGAGGGCACCGAGGAGGATCTGCCCACGCCGGTCGAGGACCTGCTGCTGAGCACGAACGACCTCGTGTACTCGGTTCCGCTCGAGCCGCTGCGCACCGTCGTCACCGAGCTCGGCGCGGCCTTCGACGGCCGCGGCGACGACCTGCAGGTGCTCGTCGACGCGCTCGCGGGTCTCAGCGAGAAGGGCGCCGAGTACCTGCCGCAGACCGTCACGCTGATCCGCGACAGCCTCACGGTGCTCGACACGCAGTCCGACCAGTCGTCGGCGATCCAGCAGTTCAGCTCGGATCTGGACCTGGTGACCGCACAGCTCCGCGACAGCGATCCCGATCTGCGGCGCCTGATCGACACCGGCACCGACGCGAGCGACCAGCTCTCGCAGCTGATCGAGGGCTCCGGCCCGGGCCTGACCACCGACCTCGCGAACCTCGCGGCGGTGGCGGAAGTGGCCGCGCCGCAGTCGATCGCCCTGCAGCCGCTGCTGGCCTTCCTTCCCGCCGTCGCGGGCAGTGCGAGTACGGTCGCTCCGGGCGACGGTGCGGTGCGTCAGGGCATCGTGCTCGAGACCAACAACCCGCCTTCGTGCACCATCGGGTACGAGGGGACGCAGGAGATCCTCGCGCAGATGCGCGCGCAGGATCCGAACTTCGACGAGACCCAGCAGGACTTCCCGTTCAACACGAACGCCTCGTGCGAGGTGCCGCAGGGCAGTGTCACCGGCGTGCGCAGCGCGAACCGCATCGTCTTCGCCGATCCGAACACGATCCAGCCCTGGGATTTCAAGCCGAAGAAGGACCCCGACAAGCTCAACCTGAATCCGATCGCGACGCAGCTCGCGCCGTTGCTCGGAGTCACCCCGAAGTGAGCAGTTAGTAGGTTTGTGGAGTGAGTGCACCAATTTCCTCCGACGCTCCGCCCACCCCGCCCCCATCCGCCGACGGCAACTCGCCCGCGGACGGCCGGGGATCGGGCGGGGCACGCAGGGCGGCCCTCGCCGTCGTCTCGGTGCTCGCCGTCGTCGCCCTCGCGGCGGCGGTGTGGTTCGGCTACGGCTGGGGGCGTGCGCTCCTGGTGGACCGTTCGGCCGCCGAGGCGCGCGACGCCGCACTCTCGGGAGCCATGCAGGCGGCCGTCAACCTGAACAGTGTCGACGCGAACGACGTCGACCTGTCGATCGAGAACATGCGGTCGTCGATCACCGGCGACGCCCTGCGCAACGATCTCGCGGCGACCGAGGAGGACATCCGGGCCCGGGTCGCGGAGACCGGCACCAGCATGTCGGCCGAGGTGCTGTTCGGAACGCTCACCGAACTCAACACCGACGACGATCTGGGTAAGGCGCTCGTCGTGCTCGCCGTGCGCACCCAGACCCCCGAGTACTTCGTGACCAACAAGGTCCCGGTGCTCGTGTCGCTGCGCAAGGACGGCGACGTGTGGAAGGCCGAGACCATCGAGCCGCTCGCCTCCGTCGAGATGGAGTCGGGCCCGGTCCCCGGTGCTCCGGCTCCCGATCCCGGCGCGCAGCCCGCGCCCGACGATTCCGGGGCGCCCGCGCCCGACGATTCCGGGGCGCCCGCGCCCGAGGGCGAGGCGGGCCCATGATGTTCGGCAAGTCGACGAAGGAGAACGTGTAGTGCCCCCGCAGCGACGGAAGACCGGCCCCAGCGGGCCCCCGCGCCGTCGGCCGAAGGTCGCCGGCACGTCCCGACCGCCCCGGATGACCCCTGCAGAGGACGAACGCCCGACCCCGGCGCAGGACGAACGCCCGTCCCGGACGGAGCGGACGATCACGCCGCCCGAACAGGGGAGTACCGGACCGGCGGAGACCCAGGAGAACGAGCAGGAGAAGCCCGCGCCGGCGGCCGCCGACACGGCCGGGTCCCCGGCAGCGAGCCCGGCGGAGACTGCGACCGAGCCCGGGGATCCACCGGAGCCTCCCGCCGGTGAGGCCGGCGGGTCGCGTGCCTCCGGTGGGTGGCGCCCGGTGATTCTCGTCGGTGCGGTGGCGGTGGTGCTCGCGGTGATCGCCGCGGTCGCAGCCTTCCGTCCCGGTGCCGACGTCTCGAACGTCGCGTGGGTCGACACCGCGGAGACCCGGGAGGTCACCGAGGCCGCGAAGGTCGCGATCGAGACCATGCACGGCTACGACTACCGCACCATCGACGAGGACTTCGGCCGGATCCGGGAGTTGCTGACCCCGGAGCGGCTCGAGGAGTTCGACTCGACCGCGGACGTCACAAAGAAGGCCGCGATCGACACCCGCACGGTCACCGAGGTGATGGTCGAGCACATCGGCCCGACGATGCTCGACGACACCCGCGCCGAGGTCGCCGCCTACATCAACGTCAGCGCCACCGGCGATGGGATCGCCCAGGGGAGCGCGGCCGCACCGCTGCTGGTGAGGATGGAGAAGTCGGACGGACGATGGCTGGTCTCGGAGATCCGCGACCGGTGACGACGGCTGCGGATCGCCCCCTCACCGGGGGCGTCCGCGGCCGCGACGCGCGGATCGTTCCGGACGCGCAGTCTTGACGCAGGCGACGCGAGCGGTCACTCTATCGGTACGCCTGTTCGACTGAAGGCTTCATCGTGAGCCGTTCGAGGTCGTTTGCCAGGTTTCTTTGAGGCACCCCTGTGGACATTTTGCCTACTTTGGTGTAGGTTAGTTCTTTGCGCTGGCTGCCTCCTGTTCACCTTCTGATCGTCGAGTCGGAATCCGCCCTTTCGGGCGAGACCGTTTCGGTGCGTCGGTGGGGTTCTCGTTCGGGTTGCGACCAGCGAAAACGCCCCACATGAAGAAGCAGGTACAGCGGCGGTCGCACCGGTTGGAGCGGCCCGCGTGAGGTGCTGGAAGGACGCATCTTGGCAGTCTCTAGCCAGACCAAGGCAGTAGCCGGAATCCCCGGAGCCCCGACGAGGGTGTCGTTCGCGAAGATTCGCGAACCCCTCGAAGTTCCCGGGCTCCTCGATCTACAGACCGATTCCTTCGAATGGTTGATCGGCTCGGAGCGCTGGCGCGCGAAGGCTGCCGAGCGCGGCGACGGTCACGTCGTCGGTGGCCTGGAGGAGATCCTCGACGAGCTCTCGCCGATCGAGGACTTCTCGGGTTCGATGTCCCTGTCCTTCTCCGATCCTCGTTTCGACGAGGTCAAGGCCTCCGTCGAGGAGTGCAAGGACAAGGACATGACGTACGCGGCTCCGCTGTTCGTCACTGCCGAGTTCATCAACAACAACACCGGCGAGATCAAGAGCCAGACGGTCTTCATGGGTGACTTCCCGATGATGACCGACAAGGGCACCTTCATCATCAACGGCACCGAGCGTGTCGTGGTGTCCCAGCTCGTCCGTTCGCCGGGCGTGTACTTCGACAAGACCGTCGACAAGAGCACCGAGAAGGACCTGCACAGCGTCAAGGTCATCCCGGGCCGCGGTGCCTGGCTCGAGTTCGACGTCGACAAGCGCGACACCGTCGGTGTGCGTATCGACCGCAAGCGCCGCCAGCCGGTCACCGTGCTGCTCAAGGCGCTGGGATGGTCCACCGAGCAGATCGTCGAGCGTTTCGGGTTCTCCGAGATCATGATGTCGACGCTCGAGAAGGACAACACGGCGGGCACCGACGAGGCGCTCCTCGACATCTACCGCAAGCTCCGTCCGGGCGAGCCGCCGACCAAGGAGAGCGCGCAGACCCTGCTGGAGAACCTCTTCTTCAAGGACAAGCGCTACGACCTGGCGCGCGTGGGTCGTTACAAGATCAACAAGAAGCTCGGCCTGAACACGGGTCAGCCGATCGAGGCGTCCACCCTCACCGAGGAAGACATCGTCGCCACGATCGAGTACCTCGTGCGTCTGCACGCGGGCGAGAACAAGATGACCGTCCCCGGCGGCGTCGAGGTTCCCGTCGAGGTCGACGACATCGACCACTTCGGCAACCGTCGTCTGCGCACGGTCGGTGAGCTCATCCAGAACCAGATCCGCGTGGGCCTGTCCCGCATGGAGCGCGTGGTCCGTGAGCGCATGACCACCCAGGACGTCGAGGCGATCACGCCGCAGACCCTGATCAACATCCGTCCGGTCGTGGCCGCGATCAAGGAGTTCTTCGGAACCTCCCAGCTGTCGCAGTTCATGGACCAGAACAACCCGCTGTCGGGCCTGACGCACAAGCGTCGTCTGTCGGCGCTGGGCCCCGGCGGTCTGTCGCGTGAGCGCGCCGGCCTCGAGGTCCGCGACGTCCACCCGTCGCACTACGGCCGCATGTGCCCGATCGAGACCCCGGAAGGCCCGAACATCGGCCTGATCGGTTCGCTGTCGGTGTACGCGCGGGTCAACCCGTTCGGCTTCATCGAGACGCCCTACCGCAAGGTCGTCGACGGTGTCGTCACCGACGAGGTCGAGTACCTCACGGCCGACGAGGAGGACCGCTACCTCATCGCGCAGGCCAACTCGCCGATCGGCTCCGACAGCCGCTTCTCGGACGAGCGTGTCCTCGTCCGTAAGAAGGGCGCGGAGATCGAGTACGTCGCTGCCGACCAGGTCGAGTACATGGACGTCTCGCCGCGCCAGATGGTGTCGGTCGCGACCGCGATGATCCCGTTCCTCGAGCACGACGACGCCAACCGTGCCCTCATGGGCGCGAACATGCAGCGTCAGGCCGTCCCGCTGGTGCGCAGCGAGTCGCCGATCGTCGGTACCGGCATGGAGCTGCGTGCCGCCGTCGACGCCGGCGACGTCATCGTCACCGAGAAGAGCGGCGTGATCGAAGAGGTCTCCGCCGACTTCATCACCGTCATGGCCGACGACGGAACCCGCAAGACCTACCGTCTGCGCAAGTTCGACCGTTCGAACCAGGGCACCTGCTCGAACCAGCGTCCGATCGTGGACGAGGGACAGCGCGTCGAGTCCGGCCAGGTCCTCGCCGACGGCCCCTGCACCGAGAACGGTGAGATGGCGCTCGGCAAGAACCTGCTCGTGGCGATCATGCCGTGGGAGGGCCACAACTACGAGGACGCGATCATCCTGTCGCAGCGCCTCGTGGAGGAGGACGTGCTCACCTCGATCCACATCGAGGAGCACGAGATCGACGCCCGCGACACCAAGCTCGGTGCCGAGGAGATCACCCGCGACATCCCGAACGTCTCCGACGAGGTCCTCGCCGACCTCGACGAGCGTGGCATCGTCCGCATCGGTGCCGAGGTCCGCGACGGCGACATCCTCGTCGGCAAGGTCACGCCGAAGGGCGAGACCGAGCTGACCCCCGAGGAGCGCCTGCTCCGCGCGATCTTCGGTGAGAAGGCGCGCGAGGTCCGCGACACCTCGCTCAAGGTGCCCCACGGTGAGAACGGCAAGGTCATCGGTGTTCGCGTGTTCTCGCGCGAGGACGACGACGATCTGCCTCCGGGCGTCAACGAGCTCGTCCGCGTGTACGTGGCGCAGAAGCGCAAGATCCAGGACGGCGACAAGCTCGCCGGCCGCCACGGCAACAAGGGCGTCATCGGCAAGATCCTCCCGCAGGAGGACATGCCGTTCCTGCCCGACGGCACCCCGGTCGACATCATCCTGAACACCCACGGTGTTCCGCGTCGTATGAATATCGGCCAGGTCCTCGAGACGCACCTGGGCTGGGTCGGCAAGGCCGGCTGGCAGATCCAGGTGGCCGACGACGGCAGCCGTCCCGAGTGGGCGCAGAACCTCTCCGAGGAGATGCTCGCCGCCGAGCCCGACACCAACATCGCCACGCCGGTGTTCGACGGTGCCCGCGAGGAGGAGCTGACGGGTCTGCTGTCCTCGACGCTGCCGAACCGCGACGGTGAGGTCATGGTCGGCCCCGACGGCAAGGCGACGCTGTTCGACGGTCGCTCCGGCGAGCCGTTCCCGTACCCGGTGTCGGTCGGCTACATGTACATCATCAAGCTGCACCACCTGGTCGACGACAAGATCCACGCGCGTTCGACCGGTCCGTACTCGATGATCACGCAGCAGCCGCTCGGTGGTAAGGCGCAGTTCGGTGGTCAGCGCTTCGGTGAGATGGAGTGCTGGGCGATGCAGGCCTACGGCGCCGCCTACACCCTCCAGGAACTGCTCACGATCAAGTCCGACGACGTTGTCGGTCGCGTCAAGGTCTACGAGGCGATCGTCAAGGGCGAGAACATCCCCGAGCCGGGTATCCCCGAGTCGTTCAAGGTGCTCCTCAAGGAACTCCAGTCGCTGTGCCTGAACGTGGAGGTCCTCTCCAGCGACGGCGCGGCCATCGCGATGGCCGACGGCGACGACGAGGACCTCGAGCGGGCGGCCGCCAACCTGGGCATCAACCTTTCCCGCAACGAGTCGGCCACGGTCGACGACCTCGCGAACTAGGAGCCGAGCCGATGCGGTACGCACCCCGACACCACCGGGCGCGTACCGCATCGGGCCCCGGCAGCGATAGCGACAACTAGCAGCAATACAACCCGCACAGGGGAAAGGAAGTTACGTGCTCGACGTCAACTTCTTCGATGAACTCCGGATCGGCCTGGCCACCGCCGAGGACATCCGTAACTGGTCGTACGGCGAGGTCAAGAAGCCGGAGACCATCAACTACCGCACGCTCAAGCCCGAGAAGGACGGCTTGTTCTGCGAGAAGATCTTCGGTCCCACCCGGGACTGGGAGTGCTACTGCGGCAAGTACAAGCGTGTCCGCTTCAAGGGCATCATCTGCGAGCGCTGCGGCGTCGAGGTGACCCGCGCCAAGGTCCGCCGTGAGCGCATGGGCCACATCGAGCTCGCCGCTCCGGTGACGCACATCTGGTACTTCAAGGGTGTGCCGAGCCGCCTCGGCTACCTGCTCGACCTCGCGCCGAAGGATCTCGAGAAGATCATCTACTTCGCCGCGTACGTCATCACGTCCGTCGACGACGAGCTGCGCCACAACGAGCTCTCCACTCTCGAAGCCGAGATGGAGGTCGAGAAGAAGGCGGTCGCCGACCAGCGCGACGCCGACCTCGAGGCCCGTGCGCAGAAGCTCGAAGCCGACCTCGCCGAACTCGAGGCCGAGGGCGCCAAGTCCGACGTCCGCCGCAAGGTCAAGGACGGCGGCGAGCGCGAGATGCGTCAGCTCCGCGACCGTGCGCAGCGCGAGCTCGACCGTCTCGACGAGATCTGGACGACCTTCACGAAGCTGAAGCCGAAGGATCTGATCGTCGACGAGATGATCTACCGCGAGCTGCAGGACCGCTACGGCGAGTACTTCACCGGTGCCATGGGTGCCGAGGCGATCCAGAAGCTCATCGAGAACTTCGACATCGACGCCGAGGCCGAGTCGCTGCGCGAGACCATCCGCAGCGGCAAGGGCCAGAAGAAGCTCCGTGCTCTCAAGCGCCTGAAGGTCGTGGCGGCGTTCCAGCAGTCCGGCAACTCGCCCATGGGCATGGTGCTCGACGCCGTGCCGGTGATCCCGCCGGAACTGCGTCCGATGGTGCAGCTCGACGGTGGCCGCTTCGCGACCTCCGACCTCAACGACCTGTACCGCCGCGTCATCAACCGCAACAACCGCCTCAAGCGACTGATCGACCTCGGTGCCCCCGAGATCATCGTCAACAACGAGAAGCGGATGCTGCAGGAGTCGGTCGACGCCCTGTTCGACAACGGCCGTCGTGGCCGGCCGGTCACCGGTCCCGGTAACCGTCCGCTCAAGTCGCTGTCCGATCTGCTCAAGGGCAAGCAGGGCCGCTTCCGTCAGAACCTGCTCGGTAAGCGCGTCGACTACTCGGGCCGTTCGGTCATCGTCGTCGGTCCGCAGCTCAAGCTGCACCAGTGCGGTCTGCCGAAGCTCATGGCGCTCGAGCTGTTCAAGCCGTTCGTGATGAAGCGCCTCGTCGACCTCAACCACGCGCAGAACATCAAGTCCGCCAAGCGCATGGTCGAGCGTCAGCGCCCGCAGGTGTGGGACGTTCTCGAAGAGGTCATCAACGAGCACCCGGTTCTGCTGAACCGTGCTCCCACGCTGCACCGCCTCGGTATCCAGGCGTTCGAGCCGCAGCTCGTCGAGGGCAAGGCCATCCAGCTGCACCCCCTCGTGTGTGAGGCCTTCAACGCCGACTTCGACGGCGACCAGATGGCCGTGCACCTCCCGCTGTCCGCGGAGGCGCAGGCCGAGGCCCGCATCCTGATGCTGTCGTCGAACAACATCCTGTCGCCGGCATCGGGCCGCCCGCTGGCCATGCCGCGTCTGGACATGGTGACGGGTCTGTTCCACCTGACCCGTCTGGTCGAGGACGCCCCCGGCGCCTACAGGGCCGCGACCGCCGACGAGCCCGAGCAGGGCGTCTACTCGTCGCCGGCCGAGGCTCAGATGGCCGTCGACCGTGGCGTGCTGTCGGTCCAGGCCCCGATCAAGGTGCGCCTGACCCAGCTGCGTCCGCCGCGCGACGTCGAGAGCGAGCTGTTCCCGGAGGGCTGGAAGTTCGGTCAGCCGTGGACCACGCAGACCACCCTCGGTCGCGTGCTGTTCAACGAGCTGCTGCCGACGAACTACGCGTTCGTCAACGACATCATGCCGAAGAAGCGCCAGGCCGCGATCATCAACGACCTGGCCGAGCGGTACCCGATGATCGT
This sequence comes from Rhodococcus rhodochrous, assembly GCF_900187265.1. Taxonomy (NCBI): domain Bacteria; kingdom Bacillati; phylum Actinomycetota; class Actinomycetes; order Mycobacteriales; family Nocardiaceae; genus Rhodococcus; species Rhodococcus rhodochrous. The sequence continues at coordinate 3,920,048 of NZ_LT906450.1, read as the reverse complement.
CGTCGCGCAGACCGTCGACAAGCTCAAGGACGCCGGCTTCTACTGGGCCACGCGTTCGGGTGTCACCATCTCGATGGCGGACGTGCTCGTTCCGCCGGAGAAGAAGGACATCCTCGAGCGGTACGAGACGCAGGCCGATGCCATCCAGCGGCAGTACGACCGAGGAAAGCTCTCGGAGGACGAGCGTCGCGATTCGCTCGTCAAGCTGTGGCAGGAAGCGACCGAAGAGGTCGGTCAGGTCATGGAGGCGCACTACCCGGACGACAACCCGATCCCCACGATCGTCAAGTCCGGTGCTGCGGGCAACATGACCCAGATCCGCTCGCTCGCGGGCATGAAGGGTCTGGTGACGAACCCGAAGGGCGAGTTCATCCCGCGCCCGATCAAGTCCTCCTTCCGTGAGGGCCTGACCGTCGCCGAGTACTTCATCAACACGCACGGCGCGCGTAAGGGTCTCGCCGACACCGCTCTCCGTACCGCCGACTCGGGTTACCTGACCCGTCGTCTGGTCGACGTCTCGCAGGACGTCATCGTCCGCGAGGTCGACTGCGGCACGCCGCGCGGCATCGAGATGACCATCGCCGAGCTCGCACGCGACGCGACCGGTCAGCCGACCGGTGAGCTCGTGCGCGACGCTCACATCGAGACCAGCACCTACGCCCGTACGCTGGCGACGGACGCGGTCGACGCGAACGGCAACGTCGTCGTCGAGCGTGGTTCCGACCTCGGCGACCCGGCGATCGAGGCGCTGCTCGAGGCCGGTATCCAGAAGGTCAAGGTCCGCTCGGTCCTGACCTGCGACACCGGCACCGGCGTCTGCGCGACCTGCTACGGCCGTTCGATGGCGACGGGCAAGCTCGTCGACATCGGCGAGGCCGTCGGTATCGTCGCCGCCCAGTCGATCGGTGAGCCCGGTACGCAGCTGACGATGCGTACCTTCCACCAGGGTGGCGTCGGTGAGGACATCACCGGTGGTCTGCCCCGCGTCCAGGAGCTGTTCGAGGCCCGCGTCCCCAAGGGCAAGGCCCCGATCGCCGACGTCTCCGGCCGCATCCGCCTCGAGGACGACGATCGTTTCTACAAGATCACGATCATCCCCGACGACGGTGGCGAGGAGGTCGTGTACGACAAGCTGTCCAAGCGTCAGCGTCTGCACGTCATCCGCAAGGCCGACGGCACCGAGGGTGTTCTCTCGGACGGCGATCACGTGGAGGTCGGTCAGCAGCTCCTCGAGGGCTCTGCCGATCCGCACGAGGTGCTGCGCGTGATGGGCCCGCGTCAGGTTCAGGTCCACCTGGTCCACGAGGTCCAGGAGGTCTACCGGAGCCAGGGCGTGTCGATCCACGACAAGCACATCGAGGTCATCGTGCGCCAGATGCTGCGTCGCGTGACGATCATCGATTCGGGCTCGACGGAGTTCCTGCCCGGTTCGCTCGTCGAGCGCAGCGAGTTCGAGGCTGCGAACCGCCGTGTGGTCCAGGAGGGTGGCGAGCCGGCTGCCGGCCGTCCGGTCCTCATGGGCATCACGAAGGCGTCGCTGGCCACCGACTCGTGGCTGTCGGCGGCGTCCTTCCAGGAGACCACTCGCGTGCTGACCGACGCGGCGATCAACTGCCGCTCGGACAAGCTGATCGGTCTCAAGGAGAACGTGATCATCGGCAAGCTGATCCCCGCCGGTACCGGTATCAACAAGTACCGGAACATCGAGGTCCAGCCGACCGAGGAGGCCCGCGCGGCCGCGTACGCCATCCCGGCGTACGACGACCAGTACTACTCGCCGGACGGCTTCGGCCAGAACACCGGCGCTGCAGTGCCGCTGGATGACTACGGTTACTCCAACGACTACCGGTAGTTCGCTGCCGTAGTAGACGACGAAGGTCCCGCCCTCTTCTCTTCGGGGGCGGGGCCTTCGTCATTTGTTCTCGACGGTGATCGCCGTCGTTGCTTCGCCGCGAGCGTCTCGCAGCGGTTCCGCGCGGGGTGTGGGTCAGCGCGGGATGTGGAAGTCCACGAGTTCGGCCGTGCCCCGCGACAGCTCGGACCACGATCCGCTCACCGTGAGGACTGCGATCGCGGAGGTGGGGAACTTCTCGGCCACCTGATGGGCGGCGTCGGTGCTGTGATCCGTGATGAGCCCGAGGACGGTCGCGGAGAGGGTCGGCTCGTGCCCGATGACGAGCAGGGTGTGCACGTCGTCGGCCGTTCCCCGGATCTCGGCGACCAGGGATTCCGGATCGGCGTGGTACAGGCTGTCGCGGTACTCGACAGGAGCCTCCACGGCGGCCTCGGCGAGTGTCTTGCGCGTCCGGGTCGCGGTGGAGCACAGAACGGCGTCCACCTCGGGCAGGTTCGCCCGGATCCAGCGACCGGCGAGTCCGGCCTCGCGGCGTCCGCGGGGGGAGAGGGGACGCTCGTGATCGTCCACGTCGTCCGGGTACGCGGACTTGCCGTGGCGCAGCAAGATCAGGGTACGGGTCATGGGGTCCACCGTAGAGCGTCCGGTTTCCGGCCGATCCACGCGACCGCGCGAGTGTGATCCTCGACCGTGAACCAGACCGTCAGTCCGTCCTCTCGCAGGGTCGTCCGCAGTGTGAGGGTCTCGCCGGCGGCGACGGGGCGCAGGTGTTCGATCACCGCCCGGTACGGCGCGTCCGGGACGTCCGGTCGGAGGGGTAGGAGTTCCTCGAGGCCGTGCCAGTAGACGGCATTGTTGACGTGCCCGAACGGGTCGAGATCGGTGGCGCGCAGAGGGAAGACCCGTTCGTCGTCGACCTCGTCGGGTGCGCGACCGGGCAGCCACGCCGTCCACTTCAGGCGTGTGTCGTGCGCGTAGCGGGCCATGTGCTCGAACAGGCCGTCGCTGATGCGGGTGGGAGCGCCGGTGGTGGGGCCGATGTCGATCCAGAACGCCGCGGTCTCGATCAGCGGGCCGTCCGGGGCGTCGTCGGGGTCGTCGAGGCGGACCCGCACGTTCGCTCACCGTGTCGACAGGGCATCGCACCAGCGCCGCAACCGGAGCGTGCGGCCGTACTCGGCGGGGCGGTGCACGTCGACGATCGTGCGCCGGACGATCCAGAGCGGGTCGGTCTCGGATGCGCCGACGGCGGCGAGGTTGTCGGTGCCGATGTCCTGGAGATAGCGGGCGATGCCGTCGAGTCGCAGTCGCTTGCCCGTGTCGACGTCGCCGGTGCGGACGGTGCGCTCGGTGGAGAAGGGATCCGCTTCCTCGGGCAGTTCCGTCAGCGGTCGCGTCCGAGGCAGATCGGTGCTCGGCGTCGACGTGGCCATGTGTCCCCCCGGGTCGGATGTCCGATCGTGCGATTCTCGCAGCTTCGGTGGGTGGTCGCAGGTTCTCTTGCGAACCCGCGGTGACTGCCGCTACAGTCGAGTTAACTGTTACGGACCGTTACATGAAATTCGCGGACGCTCCGCCCGGCTGCCGAGGACCCTTCCCATGGCCTATGTGATCACCCAGACCTGCTGCAACGACGCGAGCTGCGTCGCGGTCTGCCCTGTGAACTGCATCCACCCCTCGCCGGACGAGCCCGGATTCGCCACCGCCGAGATGTTGCACATCGATCCGAAGACCTGCATCGACTGCGGCGCCTGCGCCGATGCGTGCCCGGTCGAGGCGATCCTGCCCGACGACAAGCTCGACCCCTCCCAGAAGCGGTTCGCCGAGATCAACGCGGCCTGGTACGAGGACCACCCGGCGCCGGAGGGGTGGCAGCCCCTCGTGCCCACCCCGGCGCCTCCGCGTGATCGCGGAACGCTGCGGGTCGCGATCGTCGGCGCCGGCCCCGCGGCCTGCTACGCCGCCCAGGAACTCCTCGAACGCTCCGACGTCGAGGTCGAGATGTTCGATCGGCTCCCGACTCCCTTCGGCCTCGTGCGCGCCGGTGTCGCTCCTGACCATCCGGGGACCAAGGCGGTCACGGAATCGTTCGAATGGTCGTTCCGGCGTGAGGAGTTCGCCCTGCACCTCGCCACCGAGGTCGGTCGCGACATCACTCACGCCGAACTGCTCGAACACCACCACGCCGTGATCTACGCGACCGGTGCGTCGTCCGACCGCCGCCTCGGGATTGCGGGCGAGGATCTGCCCGGCAGCCACGCCGCCACCGAGTTCGTCGCCTGGTACAACGGCCACCCCGACTACGCCGACCGCACCTTCGATCTGTCCGGCGAACGCGCCGTCATCGTCGGCAACGGCAACGTCGCCCTCGACGTCGCACGGATCCTCACCATGGACGTCGACGAACTCGCGCGCACCGACATCGCCGACCACGCTCTGAGGGCACTGCGGGAGAGCAACATCCGGGAGGTCGTCCTGCTCGGCCGGCGCGGCCCGGCCCAGGCCGCGTACAGCAACCCGGAGTTCCTCGCCCTCGGCGACCTCACCGGGGTGGATATCGTCGTCGACGACGCGGACCTCGAACTCGATCCGGCGAGCGCCCGGGCCGTGGAGGAGGACGCGGCGACCGCGCTGCGTGTCCGTCTCGCCCGCGAGTACGCCGAACGGCCCGTCCGTCCCGGGCACCGCCGCATCGTCTTCCGGTATCTCGCCGCGCCGAGCGAACTGCTCGGCGACGACCACGTGACCGGCGTGCGGGTCGAACGCACCGAACTCGTCGACGACGGTGGCCGCCTCACCGCCCGTCCCACCGGCCGGTTCGAGGACCTGCCTGCCACGCTCGTGCTCCGGTCGATCGGCTATCGCGGCGTTCCGCTGCCGGGTGTGCCCTTCGACGACGTCCGCGGGGTCGTTCCCAACACCGGTGGTCGTGTGGACGCCGGCGTCTACGTCACCGGCTGGGCCAAGCGCGGGCCGAGCGGCGTCATCGGTACCAACAAGGGGTGCGCGAAGGAGACCGTCGCCGCGCTGCTGGCAGACTTCGACTCCGGTGCGCTCGCCGATCCCCGCGGCGACCGTCGTGCGCTGAACCGGTTGCTCGGACAGCGCCGGCCCGATCGGGTGGACCTGGACGGCTGGAAGACCATCGACGCCGTCGAACGTCGCGCCGGACGGGCCCAGGGCCGGCCCCGCGTCAAGATCACCGATCGCGAGACCCTCGTCGAACTCGGTCGTCGCCGACGCCGGCTTCCGCTGCTCGCCTCGCTGCGTCACTGACCGAGCGGGGGGGGTGACGCAGGTCGCGGCCCGGCCGGACGTTCGTCGATAGGCTCGGGAGAACCGAATCCCGACCCGAACGGACATGTGCATGAGCAGCGACAATCTCGACCGCACGGCGCTCACGCGCCGCACTCTCATCGGCGGTGCCGGTGTGGTGGCGGCCGGCGCGGCCCTCACGGCCTGCGGATCGTCCGGCGACACCGGCGAGGCGCGATCGGCGGTGCCCGCACCGACCACGACGGCGCCTCCCGGACCCGACGCGGAGGTCGTCGCCGCGGTCGCGGACGTGCCGGTCGGCGGGGGCGTCATGCTCGAATCGAAGAGGCTCGTCGTCACCCAGCCCGCGGAGGGCGACTTCCGCGCGTTTATCGCGATCTGCACCCATCAGGGCTGCAATCTCAGCGGTGTCGAGGGCGACCGCATCATCTGCCCGTGCCACGGCAGCCGGTACGACCTCGACGGTGCCCCGATCGAAGGACCGGCGAAGCGGCCGCTGAAGACCCGTCCCGTGACGGCGCGCGGGTCGGATCTCGTCGTGGGTTGATCGGTCCGGGGATAGAGTCCGCTCCGTGGAGACCAGCGGAGGCTGGCGCCCGAAGGCGCTGCGGGAGGGTACGGACCCGGACCCTCGTTTCACGCTGGCCAACGAGCGCACCTTCCTCGCGTGGGTGCGGACCGCGCTCGGCGTCATCGCCGCGGCTGTCGCGCTGGAGACCTTCGCGGGCGGCATCGTGTCGGAAGGGCTCCGCACGGTGCTGGCGTGCGCGCTACTCGGATTCGCCGCCGTGCTCACGGTGTTCGCGTTGATCCGCTGGCACCGCGTCGAGCACGCGATGCGCACCGGACGTGCACTCCCGGTGCCGTGGGTGGCCTACTTTCTCGCCGTCGCCCTCGGGGTCTCCGGGGTCGTGCTCGCCGTCGCGATCGCCTGGTGAGACGAGCGGCATCGTGAGCCCGGACGATCTGCGGCACGGCGACGCCGGTCTGCAGCCCGAACGGACCAGTCTGGCGTGGCTGCGCACGGCCTCGGTGCTCGGTGCGGTGGTGCTCGGATTCATGCGGTTCGTGCCCGGCCCGGGTGCCGTGGTCGCGACGATCGGCCTGGTCTGCCTCGTGCCCGTGCTCGCGGTGCTGCTCGCGTCCCGGATCGGTCACCGCGCGCGTGTGCGCGGATTGGTCGCGGGGCGCGTGCCCTATTTCTGGTGGCGCAATGTCGCGGTCACCGCCACGGTCGTGGTGCTCGCGATCTCGTCGGCCGTACTGATCGTCACCGCCCGCTGATCCTCACGGCCCGCCGAGTGACGACACACCGATCAACGCTATCGCCGCGACCCAGACGGTCGCCGCTGCCGCGAGGGCGATCGGGCGCCATCCGACCCCGCGGAGCACCTCCCGGCGAACCCCCGCGCCCAGGGCGAACATCGCGACCGTCAGCAGTGCCCTCTGCACCGTCCCCGCGGCCTCCACCACGATCGGATCGAGCAGTCCGGTCGAGCGCAGTGCGACGCACGCGAGGAAGCCCAGCAGGAAGGCCGGCACGATCGGGGGAGTTCGCTCGTCGCGGCGGCCGTCACCGCGCCTCCGGGCGACGACCCCGACGACAGCCACGACCGGGGCCAGCAGTGCCACCCGGGCGAGTTTGACCGTCACCGCCGCGGCGAGCACCCCACCGGCGGTGACCTCGAGGGCGGTGCCGGTCGCGACCACCTGGGCGACCTCGTGGATCGCCGCACCCGCCCAGAGGCCGGCCGTCCCAGGGGTCAGCCCGAGCATGTCGGCGGCGAGCGGGACGAGCGGGATCATCGCGGTGCCGAACACGACCACCAGTGCGACGGTGGTGACGAGTTCGCGTTTGCGTGAGTCGATCACGCCGTCGACCGCCGCCGCGGCCGCGGCCCCGCAGATCGAGAAGCCGCACGCGATGAGCAGACGCTGGGTCCAGCCCATACCGAGCCACCGGCCGAAGGCGAGCGATCCGCCGATACCCGCGACGACGACGGTCGCCGCGACGATCGCTGTGCCCCACCCGAGGTCGACGAGATCGGAGACCGCGAGCTGCACGCCGAGAAGTGCGACGCCCACTCGGAGGAGACGCTTCGACGCCGTACCCAGGCCCGGCTCCAGAAGGCCGATCACCGGTGCGGGCAGACCGATATTCGCCACGACCACACCCAGGACGATCGCGACGAGCAACGGGCTCGCCCCGGGGATCAGGTGCGCCGCTCCCAGTGCGACGACCGCGCCCGCCGCGGCCACCAGGAGACCCGGGACGACGGTGGGCCGGGATGCGGGCGCGTGGACGGTGAGCATGCCTCGACTCTTCCGTCGCAGCGGTGTCCGCACCAGCCGTCGATCGGACATGAGCTCATATCGAATGGATATGTGCAGAGGGTCCGGCATATCGTTCGTGCATGACCAGCTGGCCGGATCTCGTCGCTCTGGAACTGCTCGTCGGGGTCGACGACCGGGGCGGGCTCGGCGCCGCGGCCCGCGCGGCCGGTCTCGCCCAACCCAACGCGACCCGCATGCTGCGCCGGCTCGAACGGCAACTCGGCGCGGTCCTCGTGCGGCGGGGCCGGACGGGTTCGGTGCTCACCCCGGAGGGCACGGTGGTCGCGCACTGGGCTCGGGAGGTCCTGGCCGACGCGGAACGTCTCCTCGACGCCGCTGCCGCACTGCGCGTCGAGCAGCAACCCGAACTGGTGGTCGCGGCGTCGATGACGGTCGCCGAACACCTCATCCCGCGATGGCTCGGTGCCTTCCGCACGCTCCGCGACGACGTCCAGATCCAGTTGCAGGTCCACAACTCGATGCGGGTGTGCGATGTCGTCGCCGAGGGCGGATGTGACGTCGGGTTCGTCGAAGGACCGACAGTGCCGGAGGGACTGCACAGTGTCGCGGTGGCACGCGATCGCCTCGTCGTGGTCGTCCCGCCGCAGCATCCCTGGGCGCGGCGGCGTCGGCCGCTCACCGTGGCCGAACTCGCGGCGACACCACTGGTCGTCCGCGAGGAGGGGTCTGGTACCCGCCGCACCCTCGACCTCGCGTTGCAGGAGTACGACCGGGCCGCACCGCTGCTCGAACTCGGGAGCGGAGCAGCGGTCCGCACGAGCGTGCTCGGGGGTACGGGCCCGGCGGTGCTGAGCACCCTCGCGGTGGAGGAGTACCTCGACTCCGGTCGCCTGGTCGCGGTCGCGGTGGACGGACTCGACCTGCAGCGTGTGCTCCGCGCGGTCTGGAGGCCGCCACGGGTGTTGTCCGGTCCGGCAGGGGAGCTGGTCCGTCTGATCACCCGTACCCGCTGACCGGTCGTATATTCGCAATATTCACGCGCGCGAATGCTGCAGAGCGCCGGCTCCGGCGATCACGACGAGTGCGATGCCCACGAGGGCGAGAGGGTCGACGAACTGCCCCAGCACCAGGGCACCGGCGAGTGCAGCGGCGGCGGGTTCGAGAGCGATGAGGATCGCGAACACCTTCTTCGGAAGGTCGCGCAGGGTGCGGATCTCGAGGGTGTACGGGATCGCGGACGACAGCAGCGCCACGGCGAGTCCTGCGAGCGCGAGGTCGGGCCGGAGGAGTGCGGTGCCGGCGGTCGCCGCGCCGAACGGCAGGACGACGACGGCCGCGATCGTGGTGGCTCCCGCCAGTCCGGCCGATCCGGGCAGGGTCGTCGCCACACGTGACCCGGCGATGATGTACCAGGCCCACCCCGATGCGGCGACCAGCGCGAAGGCGACACCGAGCGGATCGAGACCGGTGGACAGTCCGGCGCCGTCGCCCACGCCGAGCAGCACCACCCCGGCCAGCGCGAGTACCACCCACAGGACGTCGCGGATGCGTCGGGACAGGATCGCGGCCAGCCCGAGCGGGCCGAGGAACTCGATGGTGACGGTCGCGGCGAGGGGCAGTCGCGTCAACGCACCGTAGAACGCCGTGTTCATGAGCGCGAGACTCGCGCCCAGCGTCACCACGGCCCGCCACTGCTCCGGTGTCCACGTCCGTGGCCGGGGCCGGGTGAACACGCAGAGGATCACGGCCGCGAACAGCAGGCGCAGGGTCACGGTGCCGAGGGCGCCCGCCCGGTCGAACAGGGTCGCGGCGAAGGCCGCCCCGAACTGCATCGACAGCACCGCGGTGAGGACCGCGACGACCGGCCCGACGGGGTGCGAGCGGGAATCGTCGGCCATCCCGCCAGTCTGTCGGACGGGCACGAACGACGCCCGCCGCGAAAAACAATCACGTGTGCTTGATTTTGGAGCTGTGACGTGTGACGCTTGCCGCATGTCCGATCTGCACACCGTGCTCGACGATCTCCGCGCGGAGGGCGACGATCTCGACGCTCTCGTCGCGACCCTGCCCGACGAGAACTGGGCACTGCCCACCCCGGCGGAGGGCTGGACCATCGCCCACCAGATCGGCCACCTGTTGTGGACCGACCGGGCGGCGCTCACCGCCGTCCGCGACCCGGACGCCTTCGTGAAGACGGTCGAAGCGGCGTTCGGGAACCCGTTGGGATTCGTCGATGTCGGTGCCGCGGAGCAGGCGGGCCGCCCGCCCGCGGAGTTGCTCGCCGATTGGCGCGACACCCGCCGCGAACTCGCCGACGCGCTCGCCGAGGTCCCGCGCGGTACGAAGATCCTGTGGTTCGGACCGCCGATGTCGCCGGCCTCGATGGCGACCGCGCGGCTGATGGAGACCTGGGCGCACGGGGGAGACGTCGCCGACGCACTCGGCGTCACCCGCACACCCACCGCGCGCCTGAAGAACATCGCGCACCTGGGAGTGCGGACGCGCGACTTCGCGTACGTCATCCGCGACCGGAGGCCGCCCGCCGAACCGTTCCGCGTGGTGCTCACCGCCCCCGACGGTGACAGCTGGGAGTGGGGTCCCGAGGACGCGGCGCAGTCGGTCACCGGCCCGGCCCTCGACTTCTGCCTGCTCGTCACCCAGCGTATCCACCGCGACGACACCGCCCTCGTCGCCGACGGCCCGGACGCGGAGGAATGGCTCGGTCTCGCACAGGCCTTCGCCGGCGCGCCCGGCGCCGGACGCGAAGCCGGTTCGTCCGCCTCCTGAGGCCACCGCCCCACAGTCGAGACACCCCGGCCGGAACATCGTCGACCGGAACACCATCGGAGACATCGTGAGTATGTGGACCACCCCCGAGCGTCTCGCCCTCCGCGAGACCGTCACCGGTTTTGTGAAGCGCGAGATCCTTCCTCATCTCGACGACTGGGAGCGCGCCGGCGAACTGCCTCGCGAACTGCACGTCGAGGCCGCGAAGATCGGACTGCTCGGCGCCGGATTCCCCGAGGAGGTCGGTGGTTCCGGCGGCGACGGCGCCGACACGCTGACCGTGTGCGAGGCGTTCCACGAGGCGGGTGCCTCGGGCGGTGCGTTCGCGTCGCTGTTCACGTGCGGCATCGCACTGCCGCACCTCATCGCAGCCGGTGATCCCGAACAGATCGACAGGTGGGTACGGCCCACTCTCGCAGGCGAACTCGTCGGGTCCCTCGCGATCACCGAACCGGGTGGCGGATCGGATGTCGGTCATCTGACCACCACCGCGGTGCGCGACGGCGACCACTACGTCGTCAACGGCGCGAAGACCTACATCACCTCGGGGTGCCGCGCCGACTTCGTGGTCACCGCGGTTCGCACCGGTGGTCCCGGCGCCGGGGGAGTCTCGCTGCTCGTGATCGAGAAGGGCACACCGGGTTTCACCGTCTCCCGCAAACTCGACAAGATGGGATGGCGCGCCTCGGACACCGCCGAGTTGTCCTTCGCCGACGTCCGCGTGCCGGTCACCAACCTCGTCGGCGCGGAGAACACCGGATTCTGGCAGATCGCACAGGGTTTCGTCTCCGAGCGGATCGCCCTCGCCGCCCAGGCCTACTCGGGCGCGCAGCGGTGCCTGGACCTGACGGTCGCGTGGTGCCGTGATCGCGAGACCTTCGGGCGGCCACTGATCACCCGCCAGGCCGTGCAGCGCACGCTGTCCGAGATGGCGCGTCGCATCGACGTCGCGCGCGTCTACACCCGGCACGTCACCGAACGCGCCGTGGCGGGGGAGACCGACCTGATCGCCGAGGTGTGTTTCGCGAAGAACACCGCTGTCGAGTCCGGCGAGTGGGTCGCCAACCAGGCTGTCCAGTTGTTCGGCGGACTCGGGTACATGGCCGAATCCGAGGTCGAACGGCAGTACCGCGACATGCGCATCCTCGGCATCGGTGGCGGCACCACCGAGATTCTCACCGAACTCGCCGCCAAGCGGCTGGGTTACGGCACCTGACCGACTTGTTCCCTCACGCGACCGTCCACGGCCGCGCGTCCTCTCACCCGAACCCGGAAGGCATCCTCGTGAGCATCATCGAGACCGAAGAACAGAAGGAACTGCGCGCTGCGGTGGCGGCTCTGGCCGAGCGCTACAACTACGTCGACTACGTGCTCCCCAAGTCGCGCGCGCACGAGCCGCTCACCGAATTGTGGGCGGAGGCGGCCAAGCTCGGCTTCCTCGGCGTGAACCTCCCGGAGGAATACGGAGGCGGCGGCGCCGGCATCTACGAACTCGCGCTGGTGCAGGAGGAACTCTCCGCCAAGGGTGCCGGACTGCTGCTCGTCGTGGTCTCCCCGGCCATCTGCGGCACGATCATCTCCAAGTACGGCACCGACGCCCAGAAGCAGGAGTGGCTGCCCGGGCTCGCCGACGGCTCCCGCATCATGGCCTTCGGCATCACCGAGGCCGACGCCGGATCCAATTCGCACAACATCACCACCATCGCCCGCCGCGACGGTGACGACTGGATCCTCTCCGGCAGCAAGGTGTACATCTCCGGTGTCGACCAGGCCGACGCCGTGCTCGTCGTCTCCCGCACCGAGGACGCGAAGACCGGCAAGCTCCGCCCGGCCCTGTTCATCGTGCCGACCGACGCTGCGGGCTTCACGAAGACGCCCATGGAGATGGACATCCTCGAGCCGGACTACCAGTTCTCCCTGTTCTTCGACGACGTCCGGCTTCCCGCCGACGCACTGGTCGGTGAGCCGGAAGCCGCGCTGATGCAGCTGTTCGCCGGCCTGAACCCCGAGCGGATCATGGGCGCGGCGATGGCGGTGGGCATGGGCCGGTACGCCCTCGACGCCGCGGTGCGCTACGCCAACGAGCGCACCGTCTGGAAGCAGCCCATCGGTGCGCACCAGGGCATCGCGCACCCGCTGGCGCAGCGCAAGATCGAGCTCGAACTCGCCAAGCTCATGATGCAGAAGGCCGCCTTCCTCTACGACAGCGGCGACGACTTCGGGGCCGCCGAGGCCGCGAACATGGCCAAGTACGCAGCGGGCGAGGCCGCGATCGCCTCGCTGGACCAGGCGATCCAGACGCACGGCGGTGCCGGCCTGACCCGGGAGTACGGCCTCGCGGCGATGCTCGGTGCCGCGCGCATCGCCCGAGTGGCGCCGGTCAGCCGGGAGATGATCCTCAACTTCGTCGCCCAGCACTCGCTGGGTCTGCCGAAGTCGTACTAGGCCGCAGTCGTTCCAGGTCGCAGTCGTTCCAGGCCGCAGTCGTTCTAGGTGGACGCTTCCGGGTTCGAGGTTTCGGGGTTCGACACCTCGGACCCGGAGGTTCCGGCGTTTGGCGGGAAGGAATCCGACGGGAAGAGGCCGGCCGCCTCCTCCTCCGGGAGCAGCGTGCCCAGCAGATATGCGAGGGACCACCGCAACGAGTTCACGTCCTGCAGCGGCACGGTCTGCTGGTAGCCCACGAGCGCGTACAGGGCCAACCGAGCGAACCGCTCGGCCTGTTCCCTCGAACCGATGTACTGGGCCACCGCTTCGGCCACCACCGCGTAGCGCAGCTCGTCGACCTTGCTCTGCACCTCGTGGACCCCGGAGTCGCTGTGCGACCAACCGCGGATGGCGGATTCGGCGGAGTGGGGAAGGCTGCACGCGAATTCGACGAGCAACCGGAGTCGCCGGGTCATCGAACCCTCGAGGCGCGCCGCGGCGGCGAGCTGGAGCGTCTGGCTCTCGAGCCAGTGCTGGAGGAATTCGGTCTTGAACTGCGCCCAGCTCTCGAAATAGTTGTAGAACGAGCCGGTCGTCACCTCGAGGTGACTGCACAACCGTGCCTGCTTGAGTCCGGCATGGTCGTTGGTGGCCAGGATGGCCAGCGCGGCGTCGAAGTAGTCCTCGCGCCTGACGATGGTCGCCACGTGGTGCTCCCCTTTCGCCCCGACCCGTTATACGAGTGTACGGATGATGAGCTTTGCGTACGGTCTCGGGGTCGCACGAATACCCGTTCGGCGGAAGATCAGTCGTGACGGAACGGTCGTGACCGGTGGTGGGGACAGGACAGGCAGGAACAGGAGACCCGATGGCGCGAGAACCGAAGCAGGATCGCAGCCGCGCCACGCGGCGGCGACTGCTCGAGGCGACGATCGACTGCCTCGCCGAATCCGGTTGGGCCGCAACCACGGTGAGTGTGGTCGCCGAACGGGCGGGAGTGTCGCGCGGGGCCACCCAGCATCACTTCCCGACCCGGGAGGATCTCATCACCGCATCGCTCGAGTTCATGTTCGACAGTCGCATCGAACGGGTCCGCACCGAGCCGTTCGACGTGCCCGAGGGCGTCGGCCGCACGGAGGCGGTGGTCGAGCGCATCGTCGACCAGTGCACCGGCAACATGTTCAAGGCCGCCCTGCAGGTGTGGACGGCCGCGGCGGCCGATCCGGCTCTGCGCGAGATGCTCCTGCCGCTCGAGGAGAAGTTCGGGCGCGTCTCGCACGCGGTGGCCGTCGAGCAGCTCGGCGCCGACGACACCGACCCGGTCGTGCACCGAACCGTGCAGGCGACCCTGGATCTCGCGCGCGGCCTCGGTCTGGCCGATGTGCTGACCGACGACTCGGCGCGCCGACGGGAGATCGTCCGGCACTGGGCCGCGCAGCTCGACGAGGTGCTCCGGGAGTCCTCGAGTCGTCGCACGCAGGCGGGCCCGGCTCGGTAGTCTTCCCGCCATGCCTCTCCCGCGCATCGGAAGGACGGCGGCTGCCGTGGCCACGGTGGGTCTCATGGGTCTCGGTGCGGCGGCGTGCGGGAACTCCGACGACGCCGAACAGGCCGAAACCGCGCCGACCGCGTCCGTCACCGACCCCGGCCCGCTGTTCGACGAGTGCGGCGCGATGTCCGACGACGAGGTGGCGGCGGCCTTCGGTCTCGGAACGTTCACGACGGTGACGCGCAACTCGGTGGGTTGCGAGTGGGAGATCTACGTCGGCGGTCCCAGCGTGAGCTTCTCCTGGTACCGGGGAAGTCCCATCGGCCGCGAACGGGCAGGCTCCGATCTCATCGGCCGGCCCGCCGCCGACGTCGAGATCGGGGGACGGTCCGGCTTCATGGGGTCCTACCAGAACGAACTGGGGCAGACGACGCTGTGCGAGATCGGTGTGGACTTCGGCGGCGACTTCGTCCACTGGTCGGTCTCGTACTCGAACCTCACGCCCGTCGCCGACGCCTGCATGGTCGCTCGCGGCCTGGCCGCCACGAGTGTGGAAAGGGTGCAGAAGTGAACGCCCGCCGCTGGGGTGCCGCGCTCGCGACCGTCCTCACGACTGGCGCTCTGCTCACCGGGTGCACCCGCACCATCGAGGGGCGTGCCGTTCCCGAGGGGATCGGTAGCGGCACGGGTGCCGAGTTCACCCGGCTGCTCACCGAGTGCGACGCGGTCGCCGACGAGAAGATCGCCGAGGCGGTGGGCGCGGACTACGTCTACCGTGGATTCTTCGGTGCGATCTGCCGCTGGGACGGCGAGGGACCCGCCGGAGTAGTGAAGGTCACCTTCAACTGGTTCGAGACCGGTTCCCTCGACCACGAACGCGCCGCCGCCGAAGGGCTCGGCTACGAGATCGAGAACACGACCATCGAAGGCCGGCGGGCACTGCAGATGCGCCGACCGGGCGATCCGCGTTCGTGCGGGGTCAGTTCCGGGGCGTCGACGACCGGGATCTTCGGCTGGTGGGTGCAGTACACCTCCGGGGGAACGGACCCGTGTGAAGCTGCTGCTACGTTGGCCCGGCTCACACTGAACCTCAGCAGTTGACGGTGTGTGCGGATCCTCGGGAGGGTGCGCGCTCCTCACTTTGACCTCATGTGCGCCCGCCGGGTATCGTTGTGGGTCGTGTCCGGCATGCCCGGGCCGGTCTGTGTGCCTATGCGAGGTAGTGCCGTGCGCGCGGTCTGTGGATTTCTGCAGGAGCGAGCCCCCGGCTGCCTGTGTGGGGGTACGCGACACACCCGACCTCGTGTGCACACGAGGGGCGAGTGAGGGGCAGCAGCTTTCTTGCCCCAACCGATGGATCCCTAATTTCAGAACAGCCGAGGTTGCTCGAAGTGAGCAGCTTCAGACAACGAAGAAAGCCGGTTAATGCCAACCATCAATCAGCTGGTCCGCAAGGGCCGCCGCGACAAGGCCGCCAAGGTCAAGAGCGCGGCGCTCAAGGGCAGCCCCCAGCGTCGCGGCGTGTGCACTCGCGTGTACACCACCACCCCGAAGAAGCCGAACTCGGCTCTCCGGAAGGTCGCCCGTGTGCGTCTGACCTCCCAGGTCGAGGTCACCGCCTACATCCCGGGTGAGGGCCACAACCTCCAGGAGCACTCGATGGTGCTCGTGCGTGGCGGTCGTGTGAAGGACCTCCCGGGTGTGCGCTACAAGATCATCCGCGGCTCGCTCGACACCCAGGGTGTCAAGAACCGCAAGCAGGCCCGCAGCCGCTACGGAGCGAAGAAGGAGAAGGGCTGATGCCACGTAAAGGTCCCGCTCCCAAGCGCCCCCTGATCGCCGATCCGGTCTACGGTTCGCCGCTGGTCACCCAGCTGGTCAACAAGATCCTGCTGGACGGCAAGAAGTCCACCGCCGAGCGCATCGTCTACCAGGCGCTCGAGCAGGCTCGCGAGAAGACCGGCACCGATCCGGTCGTCACCCTCAAGCGCGCGCTCGACAACGTCAAGCCCGCCCTCGAGGTCCGCAGCCGTCGCGTCGGTGGTGCCACCTACCAGGTGCCGGTCGAGGTTCGCCCCGGTCGTTCCACCACCCTCGCCCTGCGCTGGCTGGTGACGTTCGCGCGTCAGCGTCGCGAGAAGACCATGGTCGAGCGGCTCGCCAACGAGCTCCTCGACGCGAGCAACGGCCTCGGCGCATCCGTGAAGCGCCGCGAGGACACGCACAAGATGGCTGAAGCCAACAAGGCGTTCGCGCACTACCGCTGGTGAGTCGTCGCCGACCGGGAGATGCCGTCATCACGGACCTCCCGGTCGGCTGCTCGCACAACTGTGTCGGTCCCGTAAAGGCCGGCTGACAACACAAGAACATGTGGTCCGCACCCAAGGACCGACACGAGCTACGAGCGGGGTTACCTGTGGCACAGGAAGTGCTGACCGACCTGAACAAGGTCCGCAACATCGGCATCATGGCGCACATCGATGCCGGCAAGACCACCACCACCGAGCGCATCCTCTTCTACACCGGTGTCAACTACAAGATCGGTGAGACGCACGACGGTGCCTCGACCACCGACTGGATGGAGCAGGAGAAGGAGCGTGGTATCACCATCACCTCCGCTGCTGTGACCTGTTTCTGGAACAAGAACCAGATCAACATCATCGACACCCCCGGCCACGTCGACTTCACGGTCGAGGTCGAGCGGTCGCTGCGCGTCCTCGACGGCGCAGTCGCCGTGTTCGACGGCAAGGAGGGCGTCGAGCCCCAGTCCGAGCAGGTCTGGCGCCAGGCTGCCAAGTACGACGTTCCGCGCATCTGCTTCGTCAACAAGATGGACAAGATGGGCGCGGACTTCTACTTCACCGTGCAGACGATCATCGATCGCCTGGGCGCGAAGCCGCTGGTCCTCCAGCTCCCCATCGGTGCCGAGGATGCCTTCGACGGCGTCGTCGACCTCGTCGAGATGAAGGCGCTCACCTGGCGTGGCACCACCGACATCGGCACCGAGGCCACGGTCGAGGAGATCCCGGCCGACCTCGCCGACAAGGCTGCCGAGTACCGCGAGAAGCTGCTCGAGACGGTCGCCGAGTCCGACGAAGAGCTCATGGAGAAGTACTTCGGCGGCGAGGAACTCACCGTCGCCGAGATCAAGGCGGCCATCCGCAAGATGACCGTCAACTCCGAGCTCTACCCGGTGCTGTGCGGCTCCGCTTTCAAGAACAAGGGCATCCAGCCCATGCTCGACGCGGTCATCGACTACCTGCCGAACCCGCTCGACATCGGCGACGTCATCGGCCATCAGGTCGGTAACGAAGAAGAGGAACTGCGTCGTAAGCCCTCGAAGGAGGAGCCCTTCTCGGCTCTCGCCTTCAAGATCGCTGCGCACCCCTTCTTCGGCAAGCTGACCTTCGTCCGCGTGTACTCCGGCCGGATCGACTCGGGCACCCAGGTGCTCAACTCGACCAAGGGCAAGAAGGAGCGCGTCGGCAAGCTGTTCCAGATGCACGCCAACAAGGAGAACCCGGTCGACGAGGCGGTCGCGGGCCACATCTACGCGATGATCGGCCTGAAGGACACCACGACCGGCGACACCCTGTGCGCGCAGGACGCCCCGATCGTCCTCGAGTCGATGACCTTCCCGGACCCGGTCATCCAGGTCTCCATCGAGCCGAAGTCGAAGGCCGACCAGGAGAAGCTGTCGACGGCCATCCAGAAGCTCGCCGAAGAGGACCCGACCTTCTCGGTCGAGCTCGACGACGAGACCGGCCAGACCGTCATCGGCGGTATGGGCGAGCTCCACCTCGACATCCTCGTCGACCGCATGAAGCGCGAGTTCAAGGTCGAGGCCAACGTCGGCAAGCCGCAGGTCGCGTACCGCGAGACGATCACCAAGCCGGTCGAGAAGCTCGAGTTCACGCACAAGAAGCAGACCGGTGGCTCGGGCCAGTTCGCAAAGGTCATCATCGGCCTCTCGCCGTTCGTCGGCGAGGACGGCGCGACCTACGAGTTCGAGAACAAGGTCACCGGCGGTCGCATCCCGCGCGAGTACATCCCGTCGGTCGACGCGGGTGCTCAGGACGCCATGCAGTACGGCGTGCTCGCCGGCTACCCGCTGGTGAACCTGAAGGTCACCCTCATCGACGGTGCGTACCACGACGTCGACTCGTCCGAAATGGCGTTCAAGATCGCCGGCTCGCAGGCACTGAAGGAAGCGGCCCGCAAGGCCGCCCCGGTGATCCTCGAGCCCCTCATGGCGGTCGAGGTCACCACGCCCGAGGACTACATGGGTGAAGTGATCGGCGACCTGAACTCCCGCCGTGGCCAGATCCAGGCCATGGAGGAACGCAGTGGTGCCCGTGTCGTGAAGGCGCTGGTTCCGCTCTCGGAGATGTTCGGTTACATCGGCGATCTGCGGTCGAAGACCCAGGGTCGTGCGAACTTCTCCATGGTGTTCGATTCCTACGCAGAGGTTCCCTCGAACGTCGCGAAGGAAATCATCGCCAAGGCGACCGGCGAGTAACCTCCGGGTTATCCCTCGGTCACCTGCACGACCAAGTAATACAAACCGCACTGCTGCATACAGCAAGCAACAACAGTCCAGGAGGACATCCAGTGGCGAAGGCGAAGTTCGAGCGGACCAAGCCGCACGTGAACATCGGCACCATCGGTCACGTCGACCACGGCAAGACCACCACCACGGCTGCGATCACCAAGGTGCTTGCCGACAAGTTCCCCGACCTGAACGAGAGCTTCGCTTTCGATCAGATCGACAAGGCACCTGAGGAGAAGGCTCGTGGTATCACGATCAACATCTCCCACGTCGAGTACCAGACCGACAAGCGCCACTACGCGCACGTCGACGCCCCGGGTCACGCGGACTACATCAAGAACATGATCACCGGTGCCGCCCAGATGGACGGCGCGATCCTGGTCGTGGCCGCCACCGACGGCCCGATGCCGCAGACGCGTGAGCACGTGCTGCTCGCCCGCCAGGTCGGCGTTCCCTACATCCTCGTCGCCCTGAACAAGGCCGACATGGTCGACGACGAGGAAATCCTCGAGCTCGTCGAGATGGAGGTGCGCGAGCTCCTCGCTTCGCAGGAGTTCGACGAGAACGCTCCGGTCGTCCCGATCTCCGCTCTCAAGGCTCTCGAGGGTGACGAGAAGTGGGTCCAGTCGATCGTCGACCTCATGCAGGCCGTCGACGACTCCATCCCGGACCCGGTCCGTGAGACCGACAAGCCGTTCCTCATGCCCGTCGAGGACGTCTTCACCATCACGGGTCGTGGCACCGTCGTCACCGGCCGTATCGAGCGTGGCGTGATCAACGTCAACGAAGAGGTCGAGATCGTCGGCATCCGCCCCGAGTCGACCAAGACCACGGTCACCGGCATCGAGATGTTCCGCAAGCTGCTCGACCAGGGCCAGGCCGGTGACAACGTCGGTCTCCTCGTCCGCGGCATCAAGCGCGAGGACGTCGAGCGCGGCCAGGTCGTCGTCAAGCCGGGCACCACGACTCCCCACACGGAGTTCGAGGGCCAGGCCTACATCCTCAACAAGGAGGAGGGCGGCCGCCACACGCCGTTCTTCAACAACTACCGTCCGCAGTTCTACTTCCGTACCACGGACGTGACGGGCGTTGTTACCCTCCCCGAGGGCACCGAGATGGTCATGCCCGGTGACAACACCGAGATGTCCGTCAAGCTGATCCAGCCGGTCGCCATGGACGAGGGCCTCCGCTTCGCGATCCGCGAGGGTGGCCGCACCGTCGGCGCCGGTCGCGTCACGAAGATCATCAAGTGAGCTAGTTCTCACTGACGCTCGAACGGCGTCCACCCTTCGGGGTGGGCGCCGTTCGGCGTTTCTGTTCCGGCGCGGGCGCCGTCAGGTGTTCCGGCGCGGGCGCCGTCAGGTGTTCCGGGGCGGAGGCGATCAGCCGACGATCTCCTTCAGCTGGTTCGCCACGGGGGTCACCGGTTCCTCCCCGTCGGCCGTCGCGATGTCGCTGTTCACGGCAGCGACCACCACGGCCCGGCGTTCGGGCAGGTACCCCACATAGGTGTTGAACCCGGGGAGCTCGCCCGTGTGGCCGAGCCAGCCGTTCTCGATACCGAGCCCGAGGCCGTAGGCGCGGGTGTCGGTCGCACCGGGGATGTCGAACAGGAACGAATCGAGACGGAGCTGCTGCATCTCGGGGGAGAGGATGCCCTCGCCCGTCCCGAGGGCCGTGCCCCACAACTCGAGATCGTCGACCGTGGAGATCACCGCGCCGGCCGACCATCCCCACGACGGGTTCCAGTCGGTCGCATCGGCCGTCTGCCCGTCCGGTTGCCCCTGCTCGGTGATCCCGTACAGGTGCGGTGACGCGATCGCCGCGTCGGTGGGCATGACGGTCTCGGCCATGCCCAGGGGCTCGAAGACGTTCGCCCGGAAGTACTCGTGCAGGCTCTGCCCGGAAACCTGCTCGACGACCAGCCCGAGCGCGATGAAGTTGGTGTTCGAGTACTCGAACCGCTCGCCGGGAGCGAAGTTCGGTGCGTCACCGCGCACGAAGTCGAGGAGCTGGTCAGGGGTCCACGGGGCCTCCGGATCGGCGAAGAGCCGCTGCTGGAATTCCTCGTCGAAGGTGTAGCTGGGGATACCGCTCACCATCGAGGCCAGCTGCCCCAGAGTGGCGGTGTCCCCGTTCGGCAGACCCGGCACATAGCGGCCGATCGGATCCTCGAGCGACAATTCGTCGTCCTCCGCCAGTTGCAGCAGAGCGGTGACCGTCATCGTCTTCGTGATGCTGCCGATACGGGTGTGATCGTCGGGGCCGGGCTCCTCCGATCGATCCGCACCGATCGTGCCGGACGCACCGGTCCATTCGTAGTCCGGGGTGACCACACGCGCAACGACTCCGGGGAAACCGACCTCCTCGCGCATGCGGTCGAGCACGTCCTGGAACTCGTCGGCGGGCGCCTCGCCGGTGGCGGTCGAATCCGTAGCCGTCGCCTCGGATGTTGCGGCCGGCAGTGATTCTTCGGCGGTGTCGTTGCCGCAGGCGGCCACGACGGTGAGGATCACGGCGGACGACACGATCGGTAGTCGGCGCACGGCATTCTCCCGGTCGAGACGACGGTGTGAGGACGACAGTGATCAGTATGTGCCGTTCGGCAGGACATCGGGTCTGTTTTCGGGCCGAAAAACGACCGCCCCGTATGTGAAGCATTCTTGTCAACCGCGCCGTGTGGTCGGCGCTCTCGATCAGGCGCTCTCGATCGCGGCGAGGAGCATCCGCGCCGTCATCGCAACCATCCGCGTCCGATCGGATCTCCGGGGACGTAGGAGGGCGATCCGCGAGCACAGGCTCGCCGTCGCTCCCATCACGATGAAGACGAGATCGTCGAGTGCTGCGTCGTCGAGATCGGGTCGCAGCCGGGCCGGGATGATGCGTCCCAGCGGCCGCAGCGGACCTTCGACCTCGGCCCACGCGAGCCCGAACTCGATCTCCTCCGAGGTGTACGACACCCGGAGCACCGCGGCGTGTTTCTCGAACGCGGCGGTGAGACTCTCCACGACCGTCACCATGGCCTCCGCCGGCTCCTGGTCCATCGCCCGTCCGATGGCGGTGGACAGCGAGGTGGTGATCGCGTGGACGGCGGTCATGCGGAGTTCGTCGAGCACGGCGTCGACGTCGGGGAAGTACCGGTAGACCGTCCCGATGCTCACGTGGGCGTGCTCGGCGAGTGCCGTGGTGCTGATCCGCGCGGTGGGGCTGCGCTCGAGCAACTCGTGCGCAGAGGTGAGGAGCAACTTGCGGGTGTCGTGACTCCGCTGCTGTACAGGTCGCTTCCGGGGTGCTTTTCCTGCGGTTCTGTCACCGCGCGGGGAGCTCATGAAAAGTGAATAGTAAGTGAGGATTCCTCGTGTTTCCATGGATGTATGGAGCGACGTATCCCACGTGATCTCGTCAACGCCGACCTTGCGGTGCGCCGATACGCAGATCTCGGCGAGCGCTGGCTCGACGGCATGTGGCAGGCCGACCCGTTGGCCGACGCCGTGGTGAACGACGACTTCGGTCCGACCTCCGCGACCGACGCCGTGCGCGTCGCACTCGCCGACGGTGTCGACGCGGTCCCCGACGCACCCGACTCCCTGCGAGAGCTGTTCGCCTTCCTCGACGACGAACCCGCCTGGGTCGACCACGACCGCATCGACAACGCCGCCGACGCGCTCGTGCGGCACACGCCGATCCTCGGCATGGTGCTCGGTGCCGCCTCGCTGCTGCGCGGTGCCGGGAACTTCATCGCCGGAAAGCCTCTCGCACTGACGGGCCGCTACGTGAGTCGGCCGGCCGTGCGGTCGGTCGAGGTCGGGGAGTGGTTACGGCACGTCCTCACTCGCGGCGGAATGCGCCGCGACGGAGGCGGATTCGCGTTCACGGTGCGGGTGCGCCTGATCCACGCCCACGTGCGCAAGGGCATCCTCGCGAGCGGGGTGTGGGACGAGGACGCCTGGGGAGTGCCGATCCCGCAGTCGTACATGGCGCTGACGATGGCCGAGTTCGGGCACATCGCGGTCGAGGCGATGCAGGTCCTCGGGGTGCGCTTCACCGATCGCGAACTCGACGACATCTACCACCTGTGGCGATATGTCGGGCACGTGATCGGGATGGGCGAGGAACTGGGCCTGCGTACCGAACGCGACCACATCGCGGTCGAGGACCTCTACCGGCTCACCTCGCCGGGCCCCAGCGACGAGGACCGGGAATTCGTCACCGCACTGACCGAGCAGTATCTCGTCCCGGAGCTGGCGAACCTGCTGCCGGGCCCCGCACCGATCCGGACGGCGGTCGCCCGCACGGTGATGCACTCGCTGCAGCGGGTGTTCATCGGCGACGCCGACGCCGACGCCCTGCACATCCCCGACAGTCCGCTCAAGCACGTCCTCGGACGCGTCGGGCCGCTGCTCGCGCTCGTCGACCGCGTCCAGGAACTCCGCTACCCGGACCTCGAACGCACCACGCAGCGGGCGTACAAGGTGCGCGACGTCGCGATGGACCGGATGCGCGTGGACTACCGCGTCGAGCACGACCTCGTGGACGCGGCCCGAAGCTGAGCCGCCCCGGGCCGGGTGGGCTCAGTGGACGTCGACGGCCGGGTCGAGATGTACCAGGACCTGCGTCGCCACGTGCGCCCCACCAAGAGCCCGCGCGACCCGCTGGGCGGCATCCTCGGCGGCTTCCGTCAGTTCGGTGACGTCGATGGTCGGGTCGGCGTGCACCACCACCGAGAGCGTCGGCAGGTGGCGTTCGACCACGGCGCGTCCGCGCACGGCCCGCACGCCGGGTAGGGCGGCGAGTTCGGCTGCCACACCGTCGGCGACGGGACCGAGTTCGACACCGAGAGTGGCGTCGGTGACCTGGTCGTAGAGCTGCACGGTCGAGGTGCGCCGGCGCGACAGGTTGACGGCGAGCAACGCGATGCCGAGCACGAGTCCGCCCGCGAAGACCGACCACAGGGCCGGCGTCCACCACGACTGGTCCGGAATGTCGGTCACGCGGGGACGGTCGAGACGCGAGAGCTGTTCGCGGGCGGCGGGAACCTGCCACACCCAGGCGAGGGCGAATGCGCCGGCACCGGCGAGCGCGAGGCCCGTCAGGAAGGTGACGAGCCGATTCGCCAGCACGGTACGGAGTTTCACCGCGCCACCTCCACCACGAGTTCGACGGGGTCGGCGAGCGCCGCGAGGTTCGGGGCGACCGCGCCGCGCACGGAGGCGGTGATCTCGTCGACCGGCGTCTCGTCCTCGATCGAGATACGCACCACGGCACGGCGACGATCGACGACCGTGCGGGCCGTGCGCACACCGGTGAGCGCGGATGCGTGGGCGCTGCACATGCGTGCGACGTCGGTGCGCCGCATCCACACCGTGGGCACCGGTCCCGCGACCTGCAGCGGGACATGCGTCCGGCGACGGGGTTTGAGCGAGACGACGATCAGGACGATTCCGAGGACGAGGCACACCGCCGCGATCGGTGCGAGCCAGGTGTGCCAGTGCAGGCGGCCGAACCACTCGAAGGAGTTGCGCAGCCACGGGGCGCCGCCGTACGTCCCGTTGACGATGAGCAGTTCCCGGGCAGCGACGAACGACAGGGCGAGTGCCGCGATCGCGACGATCGCGGCGGCGGGTGCGGCCGCGGGCGGCGCCAGCGGTGGCAGGGGAGCGACGGTGGGGATGTCGGGATGCGGGGTGGTCCGCGCCGCGACGATGTCGGATTCCAGGTACTCGACGGGTGGTTGTGCCTCGTCGGTCTCGCCGTCCTCGACGAGCGCGGTCGCGACGATGAGCACGTTGAGTTCGCTGATCCGCATGCCTGTCAGGTCGTGCAGTTGGCGTTCGACCGCGTCGTGGACCCGGCGGGTGAGCATCGCCGCGTCGTACGGCCATTCGGCGGCGATGTAGAGATTCACCGCGACGGCCTTCGCGCCGGTGGTGACGTCGGCCCTGGGCAGGTCGCGGCCGGTGAGACGCAGGATGCCGCCTCCGCTGTGCCGCACCACACCGGGGACGCCGAGCGCGGCGGCCGCGGCGATGCGTTCGATCGCGCGGTCCTTGACGACGAGGCTGCCGCGTTCGCCCGGCGGCACGACCCCCGTCCCCTCGGTCGCGGTGTCGTCGGATGTCCCGACGTCGGGTGCGGTGGGGTCAGCCACGGCCCCGACTCCTCAGCAGGGCGCCGAGGTCGAGGTGGCCGTCGCGGTGGGCGCCGATCGCGGCACCCAGCGCGCCGAGCAGCACGGCGAACAGCAGGCCGCTGAACCCGCCGATGATGCCGGCGAGGGCCAGGAGCAGCCCCGCGAGGAGTCCGACGACGGTGTTGCTGACGGGTGTGTGGTTCACGATGGGGCTCCTTCTCGTTCACCGGCGTGGACGTCTTCGATCGTCACCTGGACGGGCACGTCCACCAGCGGGGACACCCGGACGCGGACGGCGTCGGCGACGGCCGGGAGATCGGCAGGGATCCGCACGACGATGTGCACCGCGCAGAGTCGATCGGTCAGCCGCACGCCTTCGACGCGTCGCCCGGGCAGGTAGGTGGCGACCTCCCCGAATGCGCCGCGGTGCAGGCCCACGACGCCGGGAACGGACAGCGCGGCGTCCGCGACCAGGTCGGCCGCGTTCGCCTGCGCTGCGGATCCGGGGTTCACTGCACGCGGGGTTTGGCGTCGTCGGTGAGGGCCGCGGCCTCTTCGTGGAGCATGACGTCGAAGACCGTGATGTTGACCTCGGTGACCTCGAGTCCCGTCATGCGCTCGACCGCGGCGATGACGTTGTGCCGGATGGCGACGGCGAGTTCGTGCAGCGCGACGCCGTATTCGGCGACGATGCCGATGTCGATCGCGGCCTGACGCTCACCGACCTCGACGGCGACCCCCTGCCCGTGGTTGATCCGCGCGCCGGGGATGCGGTCGCGTAGTGCGCCCACGACGCGGGCGGTGCCGGCGCCCACCTCGATGACGCCGCTGATCTCGCGGGTCGCGAGCCCCGCGATCTTGGCCACCACCGCGTCCGCGATGATCGTGCGGCCCTGCGGGTCGGCGGGTCCGGAGGAGGTTCCGGCGCCGAACTGTATGCGGCTGATACCTGCGCCGCTGTCGCTGGTCATGAGGGCTCCCAGGTAGGTGTACCGGTCGTGTTCCGTGCTCGATCCTGTGCTGGATCCCATTGTCCTCACGGTGCCTCGAACTCTAACGGCCGACGTAGGTCTGTCGCCCGCCGTCGCTGTTTGGTAAGAACGTGGGGCGCAGGGTGGGATACATCACTGACGCGCGGCACGAGCATTCGTGTCACAGACGAAGCGAAGGATGGGCCGAGGGTGTCGAACGAGCGGGAGACCGAGAGTACGCCGGAGCGCGTCGTCGTCGTGGGCGCCGGTCTGGCGGCGGTGCGTACCGCCGAGGAGTTGCGCCGGGCCGGATACGAGGGCGAACTTGTGCTCGTCGGCGACGAGACGCACCTGCCTTACGACCGCCCGCCCCTGTCGAAGGAGGTCCTGCGCGGCGACCGCGACGACACGACCCTCCGCCCGAGCGAATTCTTCGAGGAGAACCGCATCGAGCTGAAGCTCGGTGCGGCGGCCCGTTCGGTCGACACCGCAGCGCGCACCCTCACCCTCACGGACGGCACCGAACTCGGCTACGACGAACTCGTCGTCGCCACGGGTCTGCGGCCCCGCCGCATCCCCGGTCTGCCGGATCTGGCGGGAGTCCATGTCCTGCGGTCGCTCGAGGACAGCCGCGCGCTGCGCGAGGCGATCGTGCCGGGTGCCCGCGCACTGGTGGTCGGCGCCGGATTCATCGGATGCGAGGTCGCGGCGAGCCTGCGGTCGCGCGAGGTCGAGGTCGTGCTGGTCGAACCGCAGCCCACCCCGCTCGCGTCGGTGCTCGGTGCCGAGGTCGGTGCTCTCGTCACGCGGCTGCACACCGCCGAGGGTGTCGACGTGCGCGCCGGCGTCGGTCTGTCGGAGATCCGCGGCGACGAGCGTGTGACCTCCGCGGTCCTCGGCGACGGCAGCGAGATCGAGATCGATCTCGTGGTCCTCGGCATCGGTTCGATCCCGGCCACCGAGTGGCTCGAGGGTTCGGGTGTCGAGGTCGAGAACGGAGTCGTGTGCGACGGCACGGGCCGCACCTCCACCCCGCACGTGTGGGCGGTCGGCGACGTCGCGTCCTGGCAGGTGCCGGCCGGTGGCCGCCGGCGCATCGAGCACTGGACGAACGCCGGTGAGCAGGCATCCGTCCTCGCCAGGACCATCATGGGTGTCGAGGCCGGGGCGGCCGCGCAGGTGCCCTACTTCTGGAGCGACCAGTACGACATCAAGATCCAGGGCCTCGGTGCGGTCACGGCCGACGACACGGTGCACGTCGTGCGCGACGACGGCCGCAAGTTCCTCGCGTACTACGAGCGCGACGGCAGGCTCGTCGGTGCCGTGGGCGGCGGCCTGCCCGCGCTGGTCATGAAGTCGCGCGCGAAGATCGCCGCGGGCGCCCCGATCGACGAGCTGCTCGCGGCAGCGGTATAGGGGAGTGGGCTGCGCGTCGCGCCGACCGCACTCGGGTCGGCGGTGCGCGACCCGCTAGATTCGTAGGGTGATCGTTGCGCTCATCGACTCGGGTCTCGGGCTGTTGCCGACGTCCGCGTGGCTGCGACGGTTGCGTCCCGATCTCGACCTCATGTTGTCGACGGATCCCGACGGCGCCCCGTGGGGGCCGAAGTCACCGGACTGGGTGATCGGCCGGGTCGTCACCACCGCCCGCCGCGCCGTCGACCGCGGCGCCGAGGTGGTCGTGCTCCCGTGCAACACCGCATCGGTGACCGCCCTCGAACACGTACGGGCCGATCTCGGCCCGTCGGTGCCCGTGGTGGGCACGGTTCCCGCGGTCAAGCCCGCGGCCGCGGCGTGCGACTCCGTGGCGATCTGGGCCACCGCGGCGACCACCGCGAGCAGGTACCAGGCGAATCTGATCGAACAGTTCGCGAACGGGTCCGAGGTCGTCGGTGTGGCGTGCCACGGACTCGCCGATGCCATCGATGCGGGTGATCGGGTGGCCGTCGCCGCAGCGGTCGCCTCCGCGGCCGAGCGCACCCCTCGGGACGTGCAGGGTGTGGTTCTCGGCTGCACCCACTACCCGCTGGTCGCGGACACCATCACCGAACATCTGCCGGCCGGGGTGCGCCTGTTCGACAGCGCCGAGGCCGTCGCACGGCAGACGCTGCGCCGGATCGATGCGCTCGGGCGACCCGCCTCGGGCTCGGGTCGTGTCGAGGTCTTCCGCAGCGGTGTGCCCGGAGAGTTGCCGCCGGCAGCGACGGTCTTCGCCGCCGGTCGTGCCCTGCTCGCGGCGCCCGGCGACATGCGCGACGCGGACGTCGAGGACGCCACCTCTCTCTGAGTGTCCGAGCCGCCGGGTGGGTGGCCGGAGGAATACTTCGTCGAGCGAAGTATGTTGGTGAAGGGGTGTTCACCAATTCGCGCGGGGGCACGCCGTTCGTCTCTCGCGTGGAACGCGCCGATCACCTTCTGGAGGTTCGATGACTGCTCCCGTACAGCCCCGCGGCCGTATCCGCTCGTTCGGTTTCGCCGTGGTCGGCCTGGGAGCGTTCACCCTCACCGCGTCGTCGTCGGCACCGTCACCGCTGTATCCCGTCTATCAGCAGATGTGGGGATTCTCCGCGGCGATGCTCACGGTGGTGTTCGCGGTCTACGTGCTCGCACTGCTCGCGGCGCTCGTGACGGTGGGGTCGCTGTCCGACCACGTCGGGCGCAGACCCGTGATCGTGACGGCCCTGCTGCTGCTCGCGGCGAGCATGGTGGTGTTCATCGCCTCCCCGGGCGTGGGGTGGCTGATTCTCGCGCGGATCCTGCAGGGTCTCGCGGTGGGCGCGGCGACGAGCGCGCTGGCCGCCGCCGTGATCGAGATGCAGCCGAACAGACACATCGGCCCGCTGATCAACACCGCGGCGCCGTCGCTCGGCCTCGCGCTCGGCGCGGCGGGAGCGGGCGTGCTCGTGCAGTTCGCGCCGTTCCCGACGGTCCTGAGCTATGCGGTCGTCGGCGTTCTCGCCGTCGTGCTGGCGATTGCGCTGATCTTCGTGCCCGAGACGTCGCCGTCGGTGGGTTTCCCGTCGCGACGCGACGCCCTGCGGAGCCTGGTGCCGAGCGCGTCGGTGCCCCGTGAGGTCCGGGGCCGCTATCTGCTCATCCTGCCCAGCCTGATGTCGGCGTGGGCGCTCGGCGGGCTGTACATGTCGCTGGGACCGTCGATCGTCGACTCGGTGTTCGGTATCGACAACCGTCTCGCTGCGGGCCTGGCGATCGGCACCCTCTTCACGGCGGGCACCGTCGCGGCGACCACCACGGCCCGCCGCGACCCGCATCGCATCGTGGTCCTCGGGGCCGTGCTGCTCGCGACGGGACTGGCCGCGGTGATCACCGCGCTCCTCACGGGATGGGTCGCGGTGTACTACGCGGGTACCGCCGTCGCCGGTTTCGGCTGGGGCTCGACCTTCGTCGCGGCCATGGGCGTCGTCGGCTCGCTCGGCCGACCCCATGAGCGCGGCCGGATCTTCGCGACGACCTTCGTCGTCTGCTACTTCGCGTTCTCGGTGCCCGCGATGGCCGCCGGGGTGGCGGCCGGATCGTTCGGCCTGATGTCCACCGCCGTCGGCTACGGCGTGGTCGTGGCCGTGCTGGCGCTCGTGGCCGGGGTCGGCGTGCTCGTGCGCAAGCCGAAGCCCGACTCCGCCGGGATGCGGGAAGTGCCCGTCCCCGCACGTTCGTAGGGGCCGGGCACTTCCGCAGAGGGAGCGGGCAGCGGGGCGTGACCCCGCCGGTTCAGAACTCGATCTTGAGGTGGTCGGTCACCGGCCGGGCCTGGCAACCGAGGATGTAGCCAGCCTCGATGTCCTCGGGGTCGAGCACGTCGCAGTTCTCCATCTCGACCTTGCCCTCGAGCACGGTGCACGCGCACGACCCGCATTCGCCCTCCTGGCACGAATACGGCACATCGATGCCCTTCGCGAGCATGATGTCGACGAGGGTCTGCTTGCGCGGCCACGACAGCTTGTGGACCTCGCCGTCGAGCTCGACCTCGACGGTCGCGGCGTCGGCGGCGTCCTCGTCGCTGACCTCGACCGGCGCCTGGTCGGCGAACGGGTCGCCCGACAGTGAGTTGAAGACCTCGGCGTGCACGCGGGCGCGGGGCATGCCCACGGTGTTCAGGGCCTGGTGGACCGTGTCCATGAACGGTCCGGGACCGCACATGAACGCCTCGTACGACTCGTAGGGCGCTGCGATCGCCGCGAGCTGGTCGGCCGTGGGCAGACCCTGCACGGACTCGAGCCAGTGCACGACGGTCAGGCGCGTCGGGTACTTCTCCGCGAGCGCCCGCAGCTCCTCGGCGAAGATGACGGACTTCTCGTCGCGGTTGGCGTAGACCAGCACCACCTTGCCGCCGCCCTGGGTGAGCGCGGACTTGAGGATCGAGATCACCGGGGTGATGCCGCTGCCGGCGCCGAACAGCAGGAAGTCGTGGTCGAGCGACTTCGGGGTGAAGACGCCCGCGGGAGGCAGCACCTCGAGGGTCTGTCCGGCCGCGATGTTGTCGCACAGCCAGTTGGATCCGTAGCCGTCGGAGGTGCGCTTGACGGTGACCTTGGGGGCGTCGTCGGTGAACGGCGAGCTCGCGAGCGAGTAGCAGCGGGCCACCGAGCCCGTCCGGTCGCTCGGGATGCGCAGGGTGAGGAACTGGCCGGGCCGGTAGGCGAATTTGTCGCGCAGCTCGTCCGGGACGGCGAACACGATCGACCGCGTGTCGGCGGTCTCCTCGACGACGGCGGACACGGTGAGGATCACCGAGCGTGAGCCGTGGGGCACCTCGACAGTCGTCATGGGTAGGTCTCGTCCTCTCCTGCAAAGATGGCCGCGCACGACCGAATCTAGAACGTGTTCTAATTCAGGTTACCAGCGCGCATGGGATGAGGAAAACGGTACCGGCACTGCTCGGGCGGGTGCGGAGCCCACCCGGTCAGCGGGAGGTCCCCTACCCGAACGGGCGGTGCCCCCGCAGCGACCGGACGGTTTCGGCCGCTGTGCCTTTCACGCCTCGCGACTCTGGTCGATGGTGAATCGCGGATGAGGTCCACATCACACTCCCGATCCGGTACACCCCCTCTGCGAGGAGATACACCATGGCAATCGAGCTCAATCAGATCTGGGACTTCCCGATCAAGGAATTCCATCCCTTCCCCCGCGCGCTGATGGGCGTCGGTGCCCACGACATCCTCGGCGTCGAGGCGAAGAACCTCGGTTTCAAGCGCGCCCTGCTGATGACCACCGGCCTGCGCGGATCGGGGATCATCGAGGAGCTCATCGGCAAGATCGAGTACCAGGGCGTCGAGGTCGTCCTCTACGACAAGGTCGAGTCCAACCCCAAGGACTACAACGTCATGGAGGCCGCGGCGCTCTACCAGAAGGAGAAGTGCGACTCGATCATCTCCGTCGGCGGCGGATCGAGCCACGACGCCGCCAAGGGCGCGCGCGTCGTGATCGCCCACGACGGCCGCAACATCAACGAGTTCGAAGGCTTCGCGAAGTCCACCAACAAGGAGAACCCGCCGCACATCGCCGTCTCCACGACCGCCGGCACCGGCTCCGAGACGTCCTGGGCGTACGTCATCACCGACACCTCCGACATGGACCACCCGCACAAGTGGGTCGGCTTCGACGAGGCCACGATCGTCACCCTCGCGATCGACGACCCGCTGCTCTACTACAGCTGCCCCCAGCACTTCACCGCCTACTGCGGCTTCGACGTCCTCGCCCACGGCTCCGAGCCGTACGTCTCCCGGCTGGACTTCGCCCCGTCGCTCGGCAACGCCCTGTACTCGATCGAACTCGTCTCGAAGAACCTGCGCGAGGCCGTCTTCGAACCGCGCAACCTCAAGGCCCGCGAAGGCATGATGAACGCCCAGTACATCGCCGCGCAGGCCTTCAACTCCGGCGGCCTCGGCATCGTGCACTCCATCTCGCACGCCGTCTCCGCCTTCTTCGACAGCCACCACGGCCTCAACAACGCCATCGCTCTGCCCCGCGTGTGGGAGTACAACCTGCCCTCCCGCTACGAGCAGTACGCCCGCATCGCCACCGCGATGGGCGTGGACACCCGCAACATGACCACCGTCCAGGCCGCCGACGCAGCGGTCGAAGCGGCGATCCGTCTCGCGAAGGACGTCGGCATCCCCGACAACTTCGGTCAGGTGCGCACCGACTCGTACGAGAAGAACCAGATGAACACCAAGAAGTACGCGGGTCGCGGAGACACGATCCGCGGCGACGAGAAGACCGTCCGCGCCATCTCCGAGCACATCCAGGACGACTGGTGCACCCCGGGCAACCCCCGTGAGGTCACGGTCGACTCGATGATCCCGGTCGTCGACCACTGCATCAACCGGTCCTACTGAGAACCCGCGCTCCCGGGGCGTCCCCTGCGCCCCGGGAGCGCCCTGCTCCGCTGCGACCACGCCAGACAAGGAGACCCCGGATGACCCCGTTCGCCTCGGGCGCCGAGTTGAAGGATGCGCTGCGCCGGCACGACTACATCGCCGACGACGAGTTCGCGACCGTCGTGCACCTCGCCACCGCACTCGAGCGGCCTCTGCTGCTCGAAGGCCCCGCCGGGGTCGGCAAGACCGAACTGGCCAAGGCGCTCGCCGCCGTCGGCGACCGGAAACTGGTGCGACTGCAGTGCTACGAAGGGCTCGACGACAGCCGCGCCCTGTACGAGTGGGACTACGCCAAACAGCTGCTGCACGTGCAGATGCTGCGCGACCGCATCGGCGAACTGCTCGCCGGTCACGCCGAACTCGCGGACGCGTCGAAGTTCCTCGCGCAGCAGGACTTCGGTCTGTACTCGGAGGCATTCCTCTCGGTCCGGCCGCTACTCGAGGCCGTGCTCTCGGAAGAGCCGGTGGTCCTGCTCGTCGACGAGGTGGACCGCACCGAGGAGTCCATGGAGGCTCTGCTGCTCGAGGTGCTCGCCGAGCGGCAGGTGACGATCCCCGAGGTCGGCACGTTCACGGCCCGGTCCATACCCTGGGTGATCCTGACCTCCAACGACACTCGCGAGTTGTCACCCGCGCTCAAGCGGCGCTGCCTGCACTACCACGTCGGGTACCCGACACCCGAACGTGAACGCGAGATCGTCACCGCGCGGGTCCCGGACGTGCGCCCGGGAACGGCCCACCAGATCGTCGATCTGTCCCGGACCCTGCGCGATCTGCCGCTGCGCAAGAGCCCCTCGATCTCGGAGGTCATCGACGCCGCGCGCGCAGCGACGGTGATGGGACACGACGCCGACGACCCGGATTCGCTGGGCGGCATGCGCGACGTGCTGTTGGCGACCCTGCTCAAGTACACCGGCGACG
Organism: Rhodococcus rhodochrous; assembly: GCF_900187265.1. Classification (NCBI taxonomy): domain Bacteria; kingdom Bacillati; phylum Actinomycetota; class Actinomycetes; order Mycobacteriales; family Nocardiaceae; genus Rhodococcus; species Rhodococcus rhodochrous. Next base: position 3,886,950 of record NZ_LT906450.1, on the reverse strand, counting down.
TCGACCTCGCGAAGACGCGGCTCGGCGGTGCGGCACCGGCAACCGCGACGTCCGAACCGGATATGTCCGAAGCGAGTGCACCCGAACCTGTTCCGTCGCACGAACGTGTGACGGTCGCATCACGCCCGGCGAACACCACGACCTCCGTCTTCCGGGGACGCGGTGGTGGCGGTCGCGATGCCGCGGGCAGCGGACTGCGGGGGTGACCCCGCGATGTACGCATCCCGAGTGGGGCGGGTGTCCACACCCCGGGCGACACGGGTGACCGCGCTCGACGAGCGTCGCCCCCGCTACGTGCTCGACGTGGTGGCGGCGGTGTTCGGCATGCTCCTGCGACGCCACGGTGTCGCGGCGTCACCCGCCGAGAGCATCGAGGTGCGCCGGGTGCTCGACATGGTCCCCGCCCGCGAGCGGGATTCGCTGCGCGCGTGCCTGCGGGCGGTGTGCGCCAAGTACCCGCACGAGAGGGCCGGTTTCGAGCGCGCCTTCGACGAGTTGTTCGGTGCGGTCGACGCCGCCGTCGCCGCGAGCGGCGGCGGTCCCGCCCGCGCGCAGTTCGCCGAGTCCCTGCCGGCGGCACTCGAGATCGGCGACGACCCGAGCATCGCGCGCTACGCCGAGTACAACGAACGCGCAGCCGAGGTCGGCGACCACTTCGACACCCCGGAGGCCCGCAAGGGATTCAACCCGCACAAGGACGACGACGATGTGTCGATGACGTCGTCCGACGCCGATCTGTCGGTGGACACGGATGCGGACTCGGGCCGTCGCGGCGTCACCTACACCGTCGACGTCGAGAACGCGGCGACCACGACGGTGGGTGATCTGTCCGGTGAACCGGGGGCCGCGGTCGTCGGATCGTTGTCGTGGGACGACCCGGCGTCGATCCTCGCGTGGCTCGACGCCTACGACCCGCACCGCACGTACGGGGGAGAGGTCCTCGACGAACCTCTCTCCGCCTCACAGCTCGCGCGACTCGTGGACGCGGTCGAGGCATTCGTGGCCTCGCTCGCCGCCGCGGTGCCGGGGACCGAAGGCGTCGAGGCACCCGAATCACACGACGCCGCCGGCATCGACCGTGCCGAGATCGAGCTCGCATGCCACGAGGTGCTGCGCCGCATGCGCGGACCGGTCCGGCCCCATCCGCGTGAGCGGACTCGCGGACGGCTCGACATGCGTAGGACCGCCCGAGCGGGGATGCGGACCGACGGGGTGCCCTTCCGGCTCGTCGTCCGCGCGCCCCGCCCCGACCGGGTGCGGCTGCTCGTCCTCGCCGACGTCTCGCTGTCGGTCCGTCCGATCACCGCGTTCACGCTCCGGCTCGCCCAGGCGATGCACGGGCGGGCGCACCGGTGCCGGGTGGTCGCCTTCGTCGATCGTCCGGTGGACGTGACGACGCAGTTGCTCGCTGCCGGCGGTGACGGTGCTCTGGCCGCCGTACTCGCCCATCCCGCAGTCGATCTCGAAGCGAGTAGCGACTACGGCCGGATGTTCGACGAACTGCTCACCGAGCACTCCGGATCGATCGACGGCCGGACGTCGGTGCTGGTCGTGGGGGACGGGCGCTGCAACGGCCTGCCCCCGCGCACCGATCGGCTCGAGGAACTCCGTCGCCGCGTGCACCGCCTCGCGTGGATCACGCCCGAACCCGAGCGGTACTGGCCGCAGGCGACCTGCGCGATGCCCGATTACGCCGAACTGTGCGACGAGGTGGTCGTCGCCCGCGACGGCGCGCAACTGCTCGCGCGCGCCGCCGAACTCGGCCACGCCCTGCGGTGAACGGTGCTCACCGCGTCGCGGACCCGGTCAGCAGTTCCTCGAGTCGTTCGAAGCCCTCGGTCAGGCCGGTCTCCATACCCGATTCCGCCATGCCGTCGCGGGCCTCCTGGCTCGGGTACACGGAATGGCCGACCAGCTTGCAGCGGCCGTTCCCGAGGTCGACGAAGGTGAGCGTCTCGAGGCTCACCACATCCGGGAATCCGAGATATTCGAAGGTCTGGACGATGAGCTCGTTCTCGCGCACGGTGTGGAAGACACCCGCGAAGCGGTAGCTGCCGCCGTCGTCGGAGTGTTCGTAGCGGTACGAACCGCCGGTGCGGAGGTCGTACTCCTCGATCTTCATCTCCATGCCGCGCGGGCCGAGCCACTGCGCGACGAGATCGGGATCCTTGTGGGCGCGGAAGACGTCCTCGAGGGGGAAGTCGAACTCCCGCTCGTAGTCGATGAAGGGGACGCCCTCGGGGATCGAGAGGGTGACTGCATTGCTGCTCATGGTGGTCCTCCGGAGATCGGGGTGCGCTGCCATGCACGCTGTGAGGATCGGGGTGGGCTACGCACGCTGTGAGGATCGGGGTGGGCTACGCACCCCGTGGACGATCGGGGGCCGCTTCCCGGGTCAGCACGGCGTCGAGACCGCGGAACTGCTGCTCCTTCACCAACCGGTAGCGGTCGATCCAGGAGGTCAGCATCTCCAGCCGTGCGGGGTTCAGGTGGACGGGCCGGCGCTGGGCGTCGCGCGTGCGCGTGACGAGCCCTGCGTGTTCGAGCACCCGAATGTGTTTCGAGATCGCCTGTGTGGTGATCGCGAAGGGTTCCGCGAGTTCGGTGACCGTGGCCGGGCCCCGGCTGAGCCGGGCGACGATGCGGCGGCGGACCGGATCGGTCAGGGCAGCGAACGCCAGGTCGAGCGCGGTGTCGTCCGTCTCGTCGTCGTACACGATCGCCTCCGCTTCGTGAACCTTCCGGTTTATCAACCATCCGGTTGAAGAAAGGATGCTCCCCGGGCGACGGCCGTGTCAAGGGGTACGGCGCGCGGACGCGAGCGGATCGCGGTCGAATTCCCTACGGGCACTCACGCGCCCGGCTACGGTCGGTGGATGGTCCTGCCCTCGAGAGCCCGGTCCGGTGTCCGCGCGGCCTTCGCCGCGGCCGTCTCGATCACCCTCCTCGGCGCGTGTACGTCCGCGTCGGGCGATACGGAAGTGGGCGATATGGGGCCGGGCGGTACGGCTGACGTGCAGGAGACCGCGGCAGCCGCGACCTGCACCGCCGAACCCAACGGCACCCCGATCACCGATACGCAGCCGGCGACGGAGACCGGGGATCGCGACATCTCCACGAACCCCGAGATCGCGACCGGTTACCGCGCCCGCATGACCGCGGTGACCACCTCCTCCTTCGCCGTGTCGACGGCCAATCCCGCATCCACCGAAGCGGCATGCGAGGTCCTGCGCGACGGCGGGACCGCGGCCGACGCACTCGTCGCCGCCCAGATGGTCCTCGGTCTCGTCGAACCCCAGTCGTCGGGTATCGGCGGCGGAGCGTTCCTGGTGTACTACGACGCCGAGTCCGGTGAGGTGAAGGCATACGACGGCCGCGAGACGGCACCGATGTCCGCGACCGAGAACTATCTGCGCTGGATCAGCGACACCGATCGCACCGAACCCCGCCCCGACGCACGTGCGAGCGGCCGCTCGATCGGCGTGCCCGGCGTCGTGCGGATGCTCGAAACCGTCCACGCGGAACACGGGAGTGCCGCCTGGGGCGAATTGTTCCGCCCCGCCATCGATCTCGCCGATCAGCGACCGTCTGGCGCAGTCGATCGCCGATTCCGCCGAGCAGCTCGCCGTCGACGACGAGGCCCGCGCCTACTTCCTGCAAGCTGACGGCTCGCCCAAGCCCGAAGGTGAGATCCTCACGAACCCGGCGATGTCCAAGACACTCTCGGCGATCGCCACCGACGGCGCCGACGCCTTCTACACCGGTGACATCGCGGCCGGCATCGTCGAGTCCACCGGCACCGATTCCGGCGGGCGTACACCCGGAACGATGACCCTCGAGGATCTCGCCGTCTACGAGGCGAAGGAACGGCAACCGCTGTGCACCCCCTACCGCGAGTACGAGATCTGCGGGATGCCCAACCCGTCCTCGGGTGGCATGGCGGTCGCGGCGACGCTCGGCATCCTCGAGAACTTCGACCTCGCGGCACTGCCGCCGTCCGACGTCGATGCGGACGGTGGCGTCCCCGACGCGGACGCGGTGCACCTGATCTCCGAGGCCGAACGACTCGCCTACGCCGATCGCGACAAGTACGTCGCCGATGCCGATTTCGTCCCCCTGCCGGGTGGCTCGCTCGAGACCCTGGTGAACCCGGACTACCTGTCCGAACGCGCAGGGCTGATCGACCCCGGCAAGAGCATGGGCGAGGCGCAGCCCGGCGACTTCGGTCCGGTCCCGCTCGGCATGCCGCCGCAGAGCCCCGAGCACGGCACCAGCCACATCTCGGTCGCCGACAGCTACGGCAACGTCGCATCCATGACGACCACGATCGAGTCGGCCTTCGGCTCGTTCCACATGACCGACGGCTTCCTGCTCAACAACCAGCTCACCGACTTCTCGGCCGAACCGGTCGACGAGGAGGGACTGCCCGTCGCCAACCGCGTCGAACCCGGCAAGCGGCCGCGCAGCTCGATGGCTCCGACGCTCGTCTTCGATCGCACACCCGACGGCGGTCGCGGCGACATCCGGATGGTGGTCGGGTCGCCGGGCGGCTCGGTGATCATCCAATTCGTCGTCAAGACACTCGTGAACACTCTCGACTGGCGACTCGACCCGCAGCAGGCCGTCTCGGCCGTGTCGTTCGGCGCCGCGAACACCCCCGTCACAGGGGTCGGCGGCGAACATCCGGCGATCGACGGTGCCGACGACGGAGCGAACGATCCACTCGTGCAGCAGCTCCGCGACATGGGCCACGAGGTGTCCGTCGCCCCGCAGTCCAGTGGACTGAGCGCGCTGCTGCGTCAGGGGGAGGGATGGGTCGGTGGCGCCGACCCCCGCCGCGAGGGCGCCGTGATGGGCGATACCGGCGGGCAGTGACGATCGGCGCAGGACTGTCGACGGATCGGCGCAGGCTGTCGATATATCTGTCGAGCGCGGATCGACGCCCGTGACCTACCCTGTCGGATAGGTGCCGACCTCACCATCGGTCCGGTGCGTCCCGTGCCCGCTCCGCCCGACAACCCGTGCACCGTAAGCTGGATCACACAGGTGCGCGGATCGTGCGGATCGTCAGGAGTGAACAGTGGCCGTCGTCATGCCGGGACACCAGAACACGACCCATCCCCGTGCTTCCGCGACCCCTCGGGACGACCACCCCGCTTCGGGGCCGACCCTGGTCAAGTTCCACGCCCCCGAGATCGTCTTCGGGGAGGGCTCGCTCGTCGAAGCGGCCCACGCCGCGGTCCGGCTCGGCGGTGTCCGCCCCATGCTCGTCACCGACCCGGGGCTGATCGAGGCCGGCTGGGTCGACGAACTCCTGCAGCACCTGCGTGACCAGGGGGTCGACGCCACCGTGTGGGCCGGTCTCACCCCCAACCCCAAGGACCACGAGGTCGCGGCCGGCCACGAGCTGTACCGGTCGCAGGGCTGCGACGTCCTCGTCGCGCTGGGCGGTGGCTCGGTGATCGACGCTGCGAAGGGTGTCGCGATCCTCGCCGCCAACGGCGGCAACATCCTCGACTACGAGGGCGTCGACCGAGCGCCGTTGCCCATCCCGCCGATGGTCATGGTGCCGTCGACGTCCGGGACGGGAGCCGACGTCTCCCAGTTCTGCGTGGTCACCGACACCGCGCGCGGTAGCAAGATCACCATCATCGGCCGGTCGCTCGTCCCCGACCTCACGGTGATCGATCCGCGACTGCTCACCACCATGCCCGACGACCTCAACGCCGCCACCGGACTCGACGCACTCACCCACGGCATCGAGGCGTTCGTCTCCCGCGCCCACAACCCCCTCACCGACCATCACGCACTGCGGGCGGTCGGCATGGTCACCGGCACGCTCGTGCGCACGATCGACGACCCGACCTACATGCCCGCTCGCGCCACCATGGCCCAGGCCAGTCTCGAGGCCGGACTCGCGTTCACCAACGCGATCCTCGGTGCCGCCCACGCGATGAGCCATCAGGTCGGCGGTCTGCTCGACCTGCCGCACGGGGTCATCAACGGGGTGCTGCTGCCGCACGTCATCCGGTTCAACGGTGCAGACGATCCCGAGCCGTTCGTCCAGATCGCCGCGACCCTCGGTCTGGAGGAGGCGCGCGGTGCCGCGCCCGAGGCCGTCGAGGCCGTCGCGTCGCGCATCGACGCCCTCGCCCGCCAGGTGGGCGTGCCGCGCGGACTGCGCCAACTCGGTGTGCGGGAGGAAGACCTGCCGCGACTCGCCGAGGGAGCACTGCGCGACGCGTGCATGTCGACGAATCCGCGCACCGCGACCCGCGACCAGATGATCGAGTTGTTCCGGACGGCGCTGTGAGTGCTCCCGACCTGTCGGCACTGACCGGACTCCGCTCCGGGAAGTCGACCTTCTATCCGCAGTACCGCGGCGCCGCCGAACGACTCGAACGCGTCGTCCACGCACTCGAACTGATCTCCCGGGCATTGGTCCGCACGGTCGAGGGGCCGGAGACGCTCATCTGCGCCGTCGCCGAAGCCGCCCGTGCGCACCTGAGCGCGACGTGGGTTGCCTTCGCCCTCGCCGACGGTGTCCTGCCGGATGCCGGGCCGCGCAGGCTCGTGCTCGGCCCCGACGCCACCCCCTTCCTCGTCGACAACGTCGAGGGTCCGCCCCTGCCCGACGAGGTCGTGGCACTGCTCGACGCCGTGCGCACCGGTGCCGTCGAACGTCGCGAGCTGGTCGAGAACCACCACGCGTTCGTGCCCATCGTCCTCGACGGGGGAGTCGCCGGTGCCATCGCCGCGTGGACGCCGGACCACCGCGTCCTCGACACCACCGACCGCGCCGTCCTGTCGATCCTGGCCAGCCAGACCGCGGTCGCGCTGCAGAACTCCGCGCTCTACCAGCGCGGACAACTCCTGCTCGAACGCGCCGAACAGGCCTACCGCGAAGCGAACCGCGCCGCTGCCGACCTGCAGGCACGCAACGAGGAACTCGAAGCGACCCTGAAGAAACTCGCCGTCACGCAGCGACAACTGGGCGTCGCCCACCGGAACCAGGCGCTCGACGAGGAACGCCACCGCATCGCACGCGAACTCCACGACAGCGTCACCCAGGCCGCGCTCTCGGCGGGCATGCAGATCGAGGTGTGCCGCAGCGACATCCCCGACGCCGAACGCGGCGAACGACTCGACCTCGCCAAGGAACTCACCCGCGGTGCCGTCGAGCAGTTGCGGTCGGCGATCTATGCGCTGAACCGGCCGTCCGATTCCGAACGGATGTCGTTGCCGGAGATGCTCGAACAGCTCAGCGTGGCCCACATGCCGGGCGAACTCGAGGTCAGGACGAGGACGGGCGGCACACCGGTCGAGCTGAGCGGCGAGGCCGAGCACGCCCTGCTCAGAATCGCCGGCGAGGCGCTGTTCAACGCGGCCGTGCACGCCAACGCGAGTCGTGTGGTGTTGCGGCTCAGTTACGGACGCGACGCGGTCCTGCTGTCGGTTGCCGACGACGGTGACGGCGACCCCGCCCGTCTGCGGGTGATGCTGCGACTCGCCGCCAACGATCTCGACGGGAGCCGTCGCGGTCTCGCGAACATGCAGGCTCGTGCCCGCGAACTCGGCGGCACGCTCGAGGTGCGTCGTTCCCGGCTTGGCGGTGTGCGGATCGCTGCCCGGATCCCGTTGCAGGACAATGCTGTAGCTCAACAGGTGGGAGAACCGTCATGACCGTCACACCGCCGCAGGCGACCCCACGGGCGCGGCCCGGCACGGTGCGCATCGCGCTCGTCGACGACCACGCGATCCTCCGCCAGGGACTCCGCTCGATCCTCGACCGCGAACCGGATCTCGAAGTTGTGGGGGAGGCCTCGACGGACGCGGAAGCTCTCGCGCTCGTCGACCGCATGCGCCCCGACATCGTGCTGCTCGATCTCAAGCTCTCGGCCGGATCGGACTTCGAGGGACTGGGATTGTGCGGACGGTTGTCCTCGGCGCATCCGGGCATCGGTCTGCTCGTGCTCACCACCTTCCTCGACGAACAGCTCGTCGTGCGGGCCGTGCACGCCGGCGCGCGCGGCTACGTCGTCAAGGACGTCGACACCACCGAGCTGGTGCGCGCCATCCGGGCGGTTTCCCGCGGCGAGAGCGCCTTCGACTCGCGCAGCGCGGCGGCGGTCGTGCGTTCACTCAACGGGCAGGGCACATCCGCCGAACAGTTGACCGGCCGCGAACTCGAGGTGCTGAAGCTTCTCGCCGCCGGCATGTCCAACGTGAAGATCGGTGAGCAGCTGTTCATCTCGGCCACCACCGTGAAGTTCCACGTCAGTAACATCATGCGCAAGCTCGGAGTGAGTCGCCGGGCCGAGGCGGTCTATGCCGCCAGCAAGCAGGGGCTGATCTGACCGCCCGGCCCCTTCCGGCACTCAGCTCTGCGCGGTGAGCCTGCTGCTGTAGGCCGCACCCCAGTCGTCGAGCCACGCGACGGCCGGCTCGAGGGTCCGGCCGAGCTCGGTCAGTTCGTACTCCACCCGCGGCGGTACCTCGGCGAAGACCGTGCGCGACACGATCCCGTCGGCCTCCAGTTCGCGGAGCTGCCGGGTGAGCACCCGCGCGCTGACGGGACCGACCCGCCGGCCCAATTCGCCGAACCGGCAGGGCCCGTCGATCAGGTTCTTGACGATCGTGAGCTTCCACGCGCCCCCGAGAACCGCCACCGCGATCTCCACCGGGCACACCTGCATCGCCGTCTCCACGGCCTTCCGTGTCATCGAAACCCCTGTGTCATCGAAACCCCTGTGTCATCGGAATTCCCTGGTCATCGCCGATGGTTACCTTTCGGTCCGTATGTGATCGCAAAGTGCGTACTTCCCATACCGTTCCCGTCCCCAGACTATGGAGACATGGCCGAGAAGAACAGTGCAGACAATGGCAGTGCCGAGAAGGGCAGTGTCGAGAAGGGCAGTGTCGAGAAGGGTAGGGTTCTGTGGGTGCACGCCCATCCGGACGACGCCTCACTGGGGCACGCCCTCGTCCGCTCGGGGGCGGCACGACTACGCGAGTCGGGCACGCACGTCGCGATCTCGGATCTCTACGCGATGAACTGGAATCCGGTGCTCTCCGACACCGACTTCGGTGCGACGCCGGGGAGGACGTTGTCGGAGCGACAGAAGAACGCCACGGCCACCGGACTCCTCGCCGACGACATCCGCCGAGAACAGGACGCGCTGCGCGCCGCCGACCACCTCGTGGTGTCGTTCCCTCTGTGGTGGTACGGCATGCCGGCGATCCTGAAGGGATGGTTCGACCGCGTGTTCACCAACGGTTTCGCATTCGGTGTCCGCGACGAGCACGGGCGCGTCCGCAAATACGGCGACGGGGGACTGGCGGGCAGAACCATGCTCGCCGTCGTCACGGCGGGCGATCGGGCCGCAGCGCTCGGACCGCGCGGAATCAGCGGGTCGATCGATCACGTGCTGTGGCCGCTCCTGCACGGCACGGGCTTCTACACCGGAATGCGGGTACTGCGACCGCATCTCGTCGCGAGTGCCGACCGACTCGACGAGGAGGCCTTCCTGCGCGAGGAGCGTCGGTTGCACGATCGTCTCGACGGCTTGTCGTCGGACCCCGGAATCCCGTACAGGCCGTTGCGTGGGGGCGAGTACGACCGCGAGCACGTGCTGGTCGACCACGTCTGCCCGGGCGAATACGGACCCGACGTCCACACCGCGTCAGCGTCCGGTCGGAGCAGGCGAGTGCAGCGGCACGAGTACCGACAGTGCGCCGGTGTACAGGATCAGGCGCAGTAGCGGTCCGCCTCGAAGAAGCTGCCGGGTGATCTCCCGGACCCGTCGGCCCTCGTCCTCACCCGGCGGCGCGGCGAGCACGATCGCGGGACCCGTCCCGGGCCGGACCGCGGTGACGAGCAGGCACTCCTCGACGGTGGTGAGTACCGGAATGTCGTTCGCGCCGTCGGTCTTTCCGATCGCCACGGCGTCGTAGTCGGAGTCGTCCGCGTCGTCGTGGTAGACGAGCAGTCGCACGTCCGGTCGTTCGGGGAGCGGCCGACAGTCCGTCACCACTCCGGACGACGATGGCATCTCCCGGTCCGCGGCGCGGCGGGGGAGGACGACGCGGCGGGTCGTCCAGCCGAAGTGGCTCTCGACGATGTGGTCCATCGCGCCACCTCCTTCCGTCCACACCGGGTATTCGTCGCCGGACGGGAAACGGATGGGCGGGCAGGCGGATGGCCCGGGTGGATCACCCGATGACGAGCCACCCGCCGTGGTGTTCGAACACCTCGAAGGGGCGCCCGGTGCTGCGCCCGAGTTCCTCGAGCGCGGGCAGGTCGAAGGTGCGCACGTGTCCGTGGCAGGCCGTGGCCTCGTCCTCGAACGGCACCGCGACCACCACCCGCTCCCGGGCGATCCGCAGCGCCTCGGCGAGGATCGTGGCACCGAGGGCGTCGTCGACGTGCTCGAGCAGGTGGATCGCGGTGACGGTGTCGGCGCTGCCGTCGGGCACCGGGACGTTCGCCGCGTCGCACACGAGCGTGTCGACGTGCAGTCCGAGCCGCGGTGCGACCGCATCGAGCAGACGCATCGTGCCGGGCAGGATGTCGGTGGCGGTGACGGCGGTGCCGGCGGCGGCGAGCCGCAGAGGCAGGAAGCCGAAACACGACCCCAGGTCGAGCACGCTCCCACGCACGAGTTCGGCGGCCCGATCGTGGATGGGCGCGAAATCGGCTGTACCGTCGAGCAGTTCGCCGAGCGAGTTGCGGTAGTAGGTGACCCACGAGTCGAGCGCGCCGGGCACCGTGGAGCGGACGAGTCCCACCATCGTCAGCTCGAACTCGTCCTGGCCGAACTCGGCATCCTGGATCGAGGCGGTCACCTCGGCGACGAGTCGCTCGCTGATCTGCTCGGCCGTGAGGGAATGCGTGACGTGGAGTCGGTCGTCCTCGCGCCGGACGTTCAGCGGCCCGGCGGATACGCGTTCGACCGTCACGTGGTCGTGTGTCCACCGGCCCGGGCCGCAGGGAGCGAGCGAATCGAGCAGGGTCATTGTTTCGCAACCTTTTTCGGAGGTGTGGAAGGGGAAGGCGTGGAAGGGGAGTGCGGGTCACTGTAGTCGAGACCGGCGGTCAGTGTCCCCATCCCGGTGGCCAGGAATTCGTGCAGGTCCGATCCGGGGTCGTCGAGCCACGCCTCGTAGGCGGAGATCGCGACACCGAGCAGCAGGTAACCGACGGTGCGGGGGATGTGGTCGTCGGGATCGGCCCCGGTGCGACGGGCGACGAACTCGGCGACGACACGTCTCCAGCCCTGGTACATCACCGACGAATAGCCCTGCAGCGCGGGTGTGTGCAGGATGAGTCCCATCCGTGCGCGGTGTCGTTCGGCCTCGCTGTCGGGGAAGGTGTTGAAGTCGTGCAGGGCGGTGGTCAGCGCTGCCGAGAGCGGGACGTCCTCGGGGATCGTTTCGAGACTCGCGCGCATGCCGGCGAGGTGTTCGTCGAAATTTCCCCAGGCCACCTCGTTCTTCGATGGGAAGTAGCGGAAGAAGGTGCGTCGCGCGATGCCGGCCGCCTCGGCGATGTCGTCGATGCTCGTCTCGTCGAAGCCCGCCTCCATGAACAGCTCGATGCCGATTGCGGCGAGTTCCTCCTTCGAGGTGGACGGGCGGCGACCTATCCGAGCGGACGGTTTCCCGCGGCTACGCGTCATTCTTCCTCCCGGAGGGGTGACATTCTGCACTCGATGCCATTACAGTGGTGAACCGGCTCACAGCGCAAGTCCCACTGTGACGACCGACTCCGATCCAGGAGAAGAAACCGAGGAGGAAACATGTCCGATCGTGACAACGCCGTGATCGAATCCGATCTGATCGAGGAGTCCCTCGTCGAAGAGGTCTCCATCGACGGCATGTGCGGCGTGTACTGACATGACCGCGCCCGGAGCCACCGATGTGTCCCCCGTAGCAATGGACACCGAGATGTTCGATCCGGGTGCCGGCTGGCGGCTCCACCCGCAGGTAGCGCTTCGCCCCGAGCCGTTCGGGGCGTTGCTCTACCACTTCGGCACCCGCAAGTTGTCGTTCCTGAAGAACACCGTCATCGTCGACGTCGTCCGATCCCTCGGCGACCACGGGTCGGTGCGAGAAGCGTTGCGAGCGCACGGGATCGATGAGAGTGCCGAGCGCCCCTACGTGCGCGCCCTGGGCACCCTGGCCGACTCGCACATGATCGTTCCTGCCTGACGTCTGTAAGGACCAGCCCATGACCTCGCTGCTCGAACCGCCCACCACCTCCGCCCCGCCGAAGGTCGGCCGCCTCGTCGACCAGTTCGAGAAGGGCCTCGACGCCCCGATCTGCCTGACCTGGGAACTCACCTACGCCTGCAACCTCTCGTGTGTGCACTGCCTGTCCTCGTCGGGCAAGCGCGACCCACGCGAACTGTCGACCGAACAGTGCAAGGCGATCATCGACGAGCTGCAACGCATGCAGGTCTTCTACGTCAACATCGGTGGCGGCGAACCCACCGTGCGATCCGACTTCTGGGAACTCGTCGACTACGCCACCGAACACCAGGTGGGCGTGAAGTTCTCGACCAACGGTGTGCGCATCGACAAGAAGGTCGCCGCCCGGCTGGCCGCCTCCGACTACGTCGACGTGCAGATCTCCCTCGACGGCGCCACCGCCGAGGTCAACGACGCCGTGCGCGGGCCGGGTTCGTTCGCGATGGCCGTGCGCGCGCTGGAGAACCTGTCCGAGGCCGGTTTCCGCGACGCGAAGATCTCCGTCGTCGTCACCCGCCAGAACGTCGACCAGCTCGACGAATTCAAGGCTCTCGCCGACCGTTACGGCGCGACCCTGCGCATCACGCGACTGCGCCCGTCCGGCCGCGCCGTGGACGTGTGGGACGACCTGCATCCCACCCACGAGCAGCAACGGCAGCTCTACGACTGGCTCGTCGCCCACGGCGAGGGCGTGCTCACCGGCGACTCGTTCTTCCACCTGTCCGCCTTCGGCGGCGAGGGCGGCGGCTCGCTGCCCGGACTGAACCTGTGCGGCGCGGGACGCGTGGTGTGCCTGATCGACCCGGTCGGCGACGTCTACGCGTGTCCCTTCGCGATCCACGAGAACTTCCACGCCGGGAACATCCTCACCGACGGTGGTTTCGCGTCGGTGTGGAAGAACTCCGAGCTGTTCCGCGAACTGCGCGAACCGCAGTCCGCCGGTGCGTGCGCCTCGTGCAACTTCTTCGACGCGTGCCGCGGCGGTTGCATGGCCGCGAAGTTCTTCACCGGCCTGCCGATGGACGGCCCCGATCCCGAATGCGTGCAGGGCTACGGGCAGTCCGCGCTCGAAGCCGAGCGCACCGTGCCGCAGTCGAGCGTCGACCACTCGCGCACCGGCAAGCGCGCCGAACGGCGCACCCCGGCCGCACCGGTACCGCTGACTCTGCTCACCAAGCCCCCCGCCAAGTTCTGCGACGAGAATCCGCTCGCAGGGCTCTAGATCTTCCGAGGAGACGACCGACGATGGCCAAGCCTTCCTGGTTGAAGAATCCGTGGGCCCAGGACCCGTGGTTCGAGACCGTCGCAATCGCACAGCAGCGCGCCCGTAAGCGCCTGCCCAAGTCCGTCTACGGCGCACTCGTCGCCGGGTCCGAGGCCGGCATCACGGTCGACGACAACACCACCGCCTTCCGCGAACTCGGGTTCGCCCCGCACGTCGCGGGACTGTCCGACAAGCGGGAGATGGCCACGACCATCATGGGACAGGATGTGTCCCTGCCCGTGATGATCTCGCCGACCGGTGTGCAGGCCGTGCACCCGGACGGTGAGGTCGCCGTGGCCCGCGCGGCCGCCGCCCGCGGCACCGCGATGGGTCTGTCGTCGTTCGCGAGCAAGTCCATCGAGGAGGTCGCGGCGGTCAACGACAAGACCTTCTTCCAGATGTACTGGGTCGGCAGCCGCGACACGCTGATCCAGCGCATGGAACGTGCCCGCGCCGCGGGTGCGAAGGGTCTGATCATGACGCTGGACTGGTCGTTCTCCAACGGTCGCGACTGGGGCAGCCCCGCCATCCCGGAGCGGATGAACCTCGAGGCGATGGTCAAGTTCGCCCCCGAGGGCATCACCCGCCCCAAGTGGCTGCTCGAATGGGCGAAGACCGGCGGGGTGCCGGATCTGACCACCCCCAATCTCACACCGCCGGACGGCCAGGCCCCGACCTTCTTCGGCGCCTACGGCGAGTGGATGACCACGCCCCTGCCCACCTGGGAGGACGTCGCGTGGCTGCGTGAGCAGTGGGGCGATGCACCGTTCATGCTCAAGGGCGTCATGCGCGTCGACGACGCCAAGCGCGCCGTCGACGCCGGGGTCACCGCCATCTCGGTGTCCAACCACGGTGGCAACAATCTCGACGGCACCCCGGCGCCGATCCGGGCGCTGCCGGCGATCGCCGAAGCGGTGGGCAAGGACGTCGAGGTGCTGCTCGATGGCGGTATCCGCCGCGGCAGCGACGTCGTCAAGGCGATCGCGCTCGGCGCCAGGGCCGTGCTCATCGGCCGTGCGTACCTGTGGGGTCTGGCCGCGAACGGTCAGGCGGGCGTGGAGAACGTCCTCGACATCCTGTCCGGCGGAATCGGTTCCGCCCTCATGGGTCTGGGCAAGAACTCGATCCACGAGCTCACCCCCGACGACGTCTTCGTGCCGGACGGCTTCCGCCGCGACCTCGGCATCTGACCGAACCGACGACATGAGCCCCGCGCTCACCGAACCGATCACCCTCGCCGGACGCACCGCTCCGTCGAGGGTGATCTTCGGTCCGCACGTCACCGATCTCGGTGACGGCCGGGCATTCTCGGACCGTCACGTCGCGTACTACGCGCGACGTGCGCGGGGTGGGTGCGGGATCGTCGTCACGGAGACGGCGTCGGTGCACCCGTCCGACCACCCCTACGAACGCGCGCCGCTGGCCGAGCACTGCGGGGACGGCTACCGGCGGATCGTCGAGGCCTGCCGTCCGCACGGCACACTCGTGCTCGCCGGCCTCGGTCATCGCGGCCTGCAGGGTTCGAGCGCGTGGACCCGGGCACCGCTGTGGGCACCCTCGCGCGTGCCGGATCCGGTGACACGCGAACTGCCTGCCGAGGCGACCGAGCGTGAAATCGCCGAACTGGTCGAGTCCTTCGCCCGTGCTGCCGTCGTCGCCGCGGAAGCGGGTCTCGACGGAGTGGAACTCGACGCCGGACCGACCTCGCTGCTGCGGCAGTTCCTCTCCGGGCTGACCAACCGTCGCGACGACGCATACGGCACCGAACGCCTGCGGCTGCTGCGTGAGTCGATTGCCGCCGTTCGCGTGCGAATCGGCTCGGATCGCATTCTTGCACTGAGACTCTCGTGCGACGAGAACGCGCCGTGGGCGGGCATCACACCCGACATCGCCGCCGGATACGTCCGCGCGATCGCATCATCGGTCGACCTGCTCACCGTGGTGCGCGGTGGATTGTTCTCACCCGAGTCGTATCGGCCCGATGCACATGTCCCCGCCGGGTTCAACGACGACCTGTGCCGCCGCATCCGTGACGAGGTCTCCGGATCGGTCCCGATCGCTCTGCAGGGCAGCATCGTCGACGCCGGCCACGCGCAGCGGGTTCTCTCCGACAGCGCGTGTGACCTGGTCGAGATGACCCGCGCGCAGATCGCCGACCCCGACCTCGTCCTCGCTGCCCGTCGCGGTCGTCGGCCGCGTCCCTGCGTGCGCTGCAACCAGGCGTGCCTCGTCGACGACTTCCACAATCCGGTCGTGGGGTGCATCGCGAACCCGGAGGCCGGTGACGAGACACGGGACCCACCCGAACCGGTGACCTCCGCACGCGACGTACTCGTGGTGGGTGCCGGGCCCGCCGGACTGGAAGCTGCCCGCGTGGCAGCGATGCGCGGTCACCGTGTCGTCCTGGTCGAGGCGGACGAGCGGGTCGGTGGGACGATCGCCGCCGTCTCGTGCGGGGGCCGACCCGACTTCGCTGCGCTCGTCGACTGGCTCGAACAGCAGTGCCGGGAGTCGGGCGTCGACATCCGGTCCGGCACGGAAGCGAGTGCCGCCGACATCGCGGATGCGCTCGCCGCCGGCACTGCGGTTGTGCAGGCCACCGGCGGGCTTGCCCGTCCGCCCTCCTTTCCGGTGACCGCGCCCGAGCGGTACGCGACCGCCGCAGAGGTGCTCTCGGGGACCCGGCAGCCCACGTCCCCCACGGTCGTGTGGGATCCGACGGGCGGTCCGGTGGCGGGTGCCGTCGTCGACCGTCTCGTGGAGCTCGGCGGGGAGGTCCACTATGCGACGGGTGACCCGGTCGCCGGATCACGACTCGCGCCGACGGGGGACCTCGTCGCCTCCGACGTCCGCATGCAGCGGGCGGGCGTGGTGAGACATCTCGGGTGCCGGGTCGCTTCGGTCGATGACGACGGCGTCGTGCTCGTCGACCGGGTGTCCGGGGAATCCACGCGGGTCGCGGACGCTGTCCTGGTCGACTGTGCACCCCTGCTACCGGCAGAAGTGTCCGAGTGGCCTGGATCGTGGTCGATCGGCGACCGCGTGGCCCCGAGGACCGTGCGCGAGGCCGTCCGAGAGGGATACCGGGTGGCCACGGCGCTGTAACGTGGGGCACACTGAAACGCGTTCTAATCCGGGTCTACGGAAGGGCCGACATGGGAGATTTCGACGGCAAGGTCGTCTTCATCACCGGGATCGCACGCGGGCAGGGCCGCAACCACGCCATCCGGTTCGCGCGCGAGGGCGCGTCCGTCATCGGCGTCGACATTGCGGCCCCGGTCTCGGAGTACGTGACCTACGAGCAGGCCACCGAGGACGACTTCCACGAGACGGTCCGCCTCGTGGAGGAGGCCGGCGGGAAGATCCTCGCCCGTGTCGCGGACGTGCGCGACAGTGCCGCACTGAAGGCCGTCGTCGACGAGGGCGTCGCCCAGTTCGGGCGCCTCGACGTGGTGGTCGCCAATGCCGGCATCTGCAGCTGGAACCGCTTCTGGGAGATGCCCGACGACCAGTTCGAAGAGCTGATCGACATCAACCTCACCGGTGTCTTCAAGACCCTCAAGGCCGCCGCCCCCGCGATGATCGAGGCCGGCAACGGCGGATCGATCATCGTCGTCAGCTCGGTGGCGGGCCTCAAGGCGATGCCGGGCCAGATCAACTACGCAGCAGCGAAATTCGGCCTCGTCGGTATCACGCAGGCCGCGGCGAAGGAACTCGGCCCGTACCGCATCCGGGTCAACTCCATCCACCCCTACGGCGTGAACACCCCGATGGGCACCGACGTCAGCGTCCTGAAGCTGTTCGAGAAGAACCCGTCGTGGGGACCGAACTTCGTCCCCATCCTCACCGAGAAGCCCGCGGCCGACCCCGACGACATCTCCGAGACCGTGTTGTTCCTCGCGAGCGATCGGGCCTCCACGATCACCGGCAGCCAGATGGCCATCGACCAGGGCAACTCGAAGGTCTGACGGTGACGCGCACGGCGACCGGCACCGTTCCGCACGCGTCGTTGCGGATCGGTCCGGTCACCCTGCGCAACCGCATCGTCTTCCCGGCGCACCTGACCAACTTCTCGGTCGACGGCACCGTCACCGACCGGCACATCGCGTACTACGAAGCCCGAGCACGCGGCGGCGCGTCGATGATCGTCACCGAGGAGCACACCGTGCACCCCTCGGACCGGCCCTACGAGAAACTGATCCGGGGCTGGGACCCGGACGTGATCACCGGTTACCGTCGCCTCACCGACGCGATCCACCGGCACGGCACGCGGATCCTCGCGCAGCTCAACCACAACGGCGCCCAGGGCACCTCGATGTACACGGGGCAACCGTTGTGGGCGCCGAGTCCCGAACCCGACCCGCTCTTCCGTGAGGTCCCGCGCGTGATGACGGAATCCGACATCGCCGAACTCGTCGGGGGCTACGCGGACGTCGCCCGCCGCTGCGCCGAAGGCGGCTTCGACGGTGTCGAGATCCAGTGCTCCCAGGCATCCGTCCTCCGTGCCTTCCTCGCACCCGCGACGAACCGTCGCACCGATCGCTACGGCGGGGATCTCGCCGGGCGGGCCCGGCTGCTGCTCGAGGTGGTGTCCGCTGTGCGACGGGCCGTCGGACGCGACCGTGTCGTGGGCGTGCGGCTGACGGGTCACGACGGCACCGCCGGCGGTGTCGGCATCGACGACGCCGTGCAGGTCGCGCAGATGCTCGAGGCGAGCGGTGACGTCGACTACCTCAACACGTCCGTGGGTGTCGCGACCGAGACGTTGCATCTGGTCGAAGCCCCGATGTCCACCCCGCACGGTTATTCGCTGTTCGTCCCCGACGCGATCCGGGCAGCGGTGTCGCTGCCGGTCGTCGGGGTCGGGCGCTTCACCCGACCTGAACAGATCGGTGCCGCGCTCGCAGACGGAGTGTGCGATCTGGTCGGCGCCGTGCGTGCGCAGATCGCCGACCCGGACTTCGCGAACAAGACCCTCTCCGGCCGCGACGACGAGATACGGCCGTGCATCGGCTGCAACCAGGAATGCATCGGACGGGTCGGGCTCAACCGTCCCATCGCGTGCGCGGTCAATTCCCATGCCGGGTACGAATCCGACGCTCCCGCCGCGACCGCCGTACCGCATCGGGTCGTTGTCGTCGGCGGCGGACCCGCGGGTCTGCAGGCGGCGGTGACGGCTGCCGGGCAGGGGCATTCGGTCACGCTGCTCGAACGGAACCGGTGTACCGGCGGTCAGATCCGTGAGGCGGCCGCAGCCCCGCACCGTGCCGAACTGCTCGGTGCGGTGACCCACCTCGACGCCGAGTGCCGCCGCAGGGGAGTGGACATCCGCACCGGTGTGACCGCCGATGCCGCGACACTGCACGCGCTCGCGCCCGACGTCGTGGTCGTCGCGACGGGCGCGCGCCCGCACCGGCCCGCCTGGGCGGGATCGTCCGCACGGGTGAGCGATGTGCGCGATGTGCTCACCGGTCGCACTGCACCCTCCGGCCGGGTCCTCGTCGTCGACGATCTCGGTTTCCACCAGGCGACGTCGGTCGCCGAACTGCTGGCGGACCGGGGATGTGCGGTGACGGTGTGTACGCCGGGGATGCTCGTGGGCCAGGACCTCGGTCTGACGCTCGAGCTCGACGGCTGGCTGCACCGCGCCCACGACAAGCGGATCGAGCGACTCGCCGGCGTCGCCGTCGGCGGTGTCGTGGACCTGCCGGGCGGCGCCGAGGTCGCCCTGGTCCACCACGCGACCGGTGAGCAGACGACGCTCACGGTGGACGCGGTCGTCGTCGCCACCCATCAGGAGCCCGTCGACGAGTTGTGGCGGGAACTCGCGGGAGCCGGCACGAGGGTGATCCGCGTGGGCGATGCGGTGACCCCCCGCCGCCTGCATGCCGCGATCACCGAGGGGGAGCGGGCCGCCAGGGACCTGGCTCCTACGCCTCCAGCCCGCGACGCATGACGATCCGCGGCCAGCGGTCGAGGCCGTGCTTCCGTTCCTCCGCGCGGATCCGGGTGAGCGCGGGGGAGAGGGCGTCGTCCGCGACCGTGCGGAAGCCGAGACGCGCGTAGTACGGGCCGTTCCACGGCACGTCGCGGTAGGTGGTCAGCGTCAGCGATCCGAACCCGGCGTCCCGAGCCCACCCCGCGACATGGTCGATCAGCTTGCGGCCGATCCCGCGACGCGCGTGATCGGGATGCACCGACACCTGCTCGATGTGGACACCGTCGTCGACGACGTCGGCCACGAGATACGCGACCGCTCGTCCCTGCTCGTCGAACCACGCCCAGCAGCGGCCCGCGTCCCGGTGGGCGCGCAACTCCTCGACGGACGGAGGATCGTCGTCGGCGACGAACGCCATCCCGATCTCGGCGAAGGGCTTGCCCGCCGCGCGTTCGATCTCCTGCAGCACCGGCAGGTCGTCGTCGGTCGCCGGACGGATCGGGGGCAGTTCCTTGCAGTAGTACATCGCCGTCGGTGATTCTGCGTAGAGCCCGAAGCGCTCGGTCATCGGCACGTACCCGGCCTTCGCGTACAGCGCGATCGCCTCGGGTTGCTCGCTGCCCGTCTCGAGGATCATGCGGCGGCGACCGGCATCGGTCGCCGTCCGCTCCAGCGCACCCAGCACCCGTGCTGCCACACCACGTCGCCGCATGCTCGCCCGCACGTACATCCGCTTGATCTCGGCATCATCGTCGCGCACCCCTCGATGCGAATGCTCCGGTGCACGCCAGCCGCCGATCCCGGCCGGAACCCCGTCGGCCACCGCCAGGAGGAACACCCCGCGTGGCGGTTCGAATTCGTGCGGCGCCAGTTCGGTGTCGTCGGGTCCGCCGTACCTCCGCACGTATTCGAGCTGGACCTCGCCGATGAGGTCCTGCACGTCCGGATCGTCCAGCGGACGAGGTTCGATCAGCACCGGGAAAGCGTACCGATCGGATCTCGGCGTCCGGGCGTACCTACCGGGACCTCCGGGTTTCGTGCACGCCCGCGAAACCCTTAGCATCGGAGCGGTGATGCGGGAGCTCGCCGACGCCTGTTGGACGGACATCGAACCCGACCGGGTGACGGTGGCCGTCCCGATCGGTGCGCTCGAACAACACGGCCCGCACCTTCCCCTCGACACCGACACCCGGATCGCGACTGCTGTCGCCGCGGCGCTGCCCGAGGTGGTCCTCGCCCCGCCGCTGCCCTACGGAGCGAGCGGCGAACACGAAGGTTTCGCCGGCACCGTCTCGATCGGGGCCGAGGTGACGAAGGCGCTGATCGTCGAATACGGCAGGTCGGTGTGCCGATGGGCGAAGCGGGTCGTCTTCGTCAACGGGCACGGCGGCAACGCCTATCCGCTGATCGAGGCGGTGAGCCTCCTGCGATACGAAGGCCGCGACGCTGCTTGGCTTCCGTGCGCGGTGCCCGGATCCGACGCCCACGCCGGTGTCACGGAGACGAGTCTGCTGCTGCACCTGGCACCCGGGACGGTCGACATGACACGGGCCGCGGTCGGAGCGACGGAACCGATCGGAGCACTGATGCCACGACTGCGCGAAGCCGGTATCGTCTCGGTGTCCGCGAACGGAGTGCTGGGAGACCCCACCGAGGCCACCGCAGAACTCGGCGCGCGCCTGTTCGCGAGTCTGGTCGAGCGGGCGAGTGCACAGGTCGCCCGGTGGCAGCCGGGAACGGAAGGAAGGCTTCGGTGAGTCGGGCGATCACTCCACAGGCGACCTCCCCGGAGGCGGCACAGCCCCGGGCGACCCGGCTCCCCGACGGTTTCGGTGTGCGCATCGACGCACGGGTACGCAGCTTCGCCGGAGGGCGCGTCCTCGTCGGAGGATCACCTACGCGCATTCTCAAGCTCGCACCCGCCGCCGCAGCGATGATCGACGAGGACTTCGTCGAGGTCGTCGACGCGCAGAGCGCCGCGGTCGCGCGCCGCCTGCTCGATTCGGGAATCGGGAACCCACGCCCGACGAAGCTGCCGCCGAGTTCCGCCGTCACCGTGGTCGTCCCCGTCAAGGACAATCCGTCCGGCCTCGCGCGTTTGCTCGCCGCCGTCGAAGGGCACGAGGTCGTGGTCGTCGACGACGGTTCCGAGAAGCCGGTCGAGGCGCCGGAACGCGGTCGCGTCCGGGTGATCCGCCACGAGACCTCACGCGGTCCCGCAGCGGCCCGGAACACCGGATTGCAGCAGGTGACAACGGAATTCGTTGCTTTCCTCGATTCCGACGTGGTCCCGCAACTCGGCTGGCTCGAACGATCGCTGGGGCACTTCACCGATCCCGCGGTCGCTCTCGTCGCGCCGCGCATCGTCGCTCTCGAACCCGACAGCAGCGCGCTCGCGAAGTACGAGCACGCACGTTCGTCGCTCGACCTCGGCAGCCGGGAATCCGCCGTGGTCGCGGGTGGTCCGGTCTCGTACGTGCCGAGCGCGGCGCTGCTCGTGCGCCGCGACGCGCTCGTCGCCTGCGGCGGTTTCGACGAGACGATGCACGTGGCCGAGGATGTCGATCTGTGCCGGCGACTGCAGACCTCGGGGTGGCGGTTGCGGTACGAGCCCATCTCGCGGGTCGCGCACGACCATCGCACCCGCTTCCGGACGTGGTTGACGCGCAAGGCATTCTACGGAACCGGTGCGGCCCCGCTCGCCGAGCGGCATCCGGGTTCCGTCCCACCGATGGTGATGTCTGTCTGGACGCTCCTCACGTGCGTCGCGATCGCGAGTTTCACCCGCATCGGGGTGATCGCAGCGGTACTGACCCAGGTGGCCACCTTCGTGCGGCTGCGACGGATGTTCTCCGAGCTCGACCGGCCGGACCGCATCGCCGGGATGCTCACGGCCCAGGGATTCGCCGGTGGACTGTGGCAGGTGGCGTCGGCGGTGTGCCGGCACTACTGGCCCGTGACGGTCGTCGCAGCGGTGTTCTCTCGCCGGGTGCGTCGAGCGGTTCTGGCTTGTGCTGTGGCCGAAGGTATCTGGGACTGGAAGACGCACCGCGAGAGCGGCGGTCTCGATCCCGTCCGGTACCTGCTCTACAAGCGACTCGACGACCTCGCCTACGGCGCGGGGCTGTGGAAGGGTGCGCTCGACGCCCGCACGGCGGCCGCGCTCGTACCCGACATCCGGAAGTGACATGATCCCGGCGCACGCCGATGTGGTGATCGTCGGCGGCGGAAGCTGCGGCTGCGTTCTCGCCGCCGGGCTCAGCGACGATCCGGACCGCACCGTGCTGCTGCTCGAGGAGGGCGCGGCGTTCGGATCGGCATCCGCTGTTCCGCGCGAGATCCGTGATGCCGCCGTCCTTCCGGTGGGTCCGGAGAGCCCGTGGACCGCAGACTTTCCCGCACGGCTGACTCCGGATGTCGAGGCGACCGTGACGCGAGGCCGGGTGCTCGGCGGCTCCGGCGCGGTCAACGGCGCCTACTTCGTGCGTGCGCGACCCGACGACTTCGCGTCGTGGCCCACCTCGTGGTCGTACGAGCAGGTACTGCCGTACTTCCGGGCCGTCGAGACCGACGCGGATGTCCCCGGCGACCTGCACGGAAGTTCCGGCCCGATACCGGTCGCCCGGGTGCCGCGTGAACGGATGCATCCGCTCTCGCGTGCCTTCGTCGACGCTGCCGAGGACGCAGGATTCACACCGGTCGCCGACCTCAACGCCCCCGGACCCGACGGGGTGGGTGCGGTCCCGTCGAACCTCCGCGACGGCACGAGGGTGGGTCCGTTCCTCGCGTACCTGGCGCCCGTCCTGGACCGGCCGAATCTGACGATCGCCGGCGGGACGACCGCGACGCGCATCGTGATGTCGGGCGGTCGCGCGGCGGGCGTCGAGATCGCCGGACCCGACGGACCACGCACGATCTCGGCCGGACACGTGATCGTCGCCGCGGGCGCGGTGAGGTCCCCGCAGCTGCTGATGCTCTCCGGGATCGGACCGGCCGACGAGCTGCGACGGCTCGGCATCGTGCCGCTGCACGACCTTCCCGGGGTGGGTCGAAACTTCTCCGACCATCCGGAGTTCACCGTCCCGTACCGCTTCCGCCCGGGTCTCCCGTCGCACACGGTGCTGCTCGAGACGGTCGTGCACACCGGCAACCTCGAACTGCGCCCGTACACCGCGGCATTCGGAGCGGCGATCCCCGGCAGTGGCATCGCCGATCCGGTGCTCGGCGTCGTCCTGACGCGCCCACGCAGTCGCGGACGCATCGTGCTCGACGAACGCGACCCGCGACGTCCACCCCTGCTCGACTACCGATACCTGACCGACCCGGCCGACCGGCAAGCCCTGGAGGAGGGTGTCCGACTCGCCGCCGACCTCCTCGCCGCGACCACCGGCGTCGTCGAGGCCGGCAGCGTGGACGCGAGCGGCGGCACGCTCGGAACGTCGCTGCACCTGTCCGGAACGTGCCGGATGGGCGACGACGAGCACGCCGTGGTCGACGAGTGGTGCCGCGTGCGCGGGATCGAGGGGTTGAGCGTCGTCGACACCTCGGTGTTTCCGCAGGTCCCCAGCCGTGGACCCCATGCCACCGCGGTGATGCTCGCCCACCGCGTCGCCGCGACCGCGAGGGATGCCCTGCCGCACACGGTGTGATCCCGACTACAGTGTCGGGGGAGGAGGCGCCGGTACATGACGGATCGTGGAATCGCGACGACCAACCCCTGGGTGGCACTGGACCCCGGAGCGGACGTGGCCGCGCACGCACGTGCGGTGCTGCGCGCGCACGGCACGTTCGTCTCCGCACGCGGCAAGGATCGGCTCGACGGGGTGCGCTCGGTGGTCCGCGACTCGTGGAGTCGGAGCCTGCAACGCGGCATCGATCCCGACGTCGTCGAACAACCCGCACTGCTCTCCGGGCACGACCTCGAGGAGTACCGCGCCGGCCACCCTATGTCGCTGATCCGCCCGGTGGTGCGCAAGCTCCTCGTCGAGGACGCCGCCGACAGCGGACTGCTCGTCGCCATCACCGACGGGCAGGGACGGCTGCTGTGGGTCGAGGGCGATCACGCCGCGCGCGACCGCGCCCTGTCGATGAGCTTCGTCGAAGGGGCCGACTGGAGCGAGGACCGCGTCGGCACGAACGCTCCGGGAACGGCTCTCGCCGTAGATCATTCGGTGCAGATCTTCGGCGCCGAGCATTTCAACCGCACGGTGCACGAATGGAGTTGTTCGGCTGCTCCCGTGCACGACCCCACCAGCGGCCGGGTCCTCGGTGCCATCGACATCACCGGTGGGCATCGGGTCGCCGCGCCCGAGGTCCTGCAACTCGTCCGCGCGACGGTCGCGGCGGCGGAGGCCGAACTGCGGTTGCATGCCTTGAGCGGCCGCCCGCTGTTCCCCTCGGCGACGCCGCGCATCGAGACGATCGGCGCCGGGCGGCCCGCCCTGCACCGCGGAGGCGAACGCGTCGGCCTGTCCCGCCGGCACGCCGAGATCCTGCTGATCCTCGCCGATCATCCCGAGGGCCTGAGCTCCGACCGGCTCGCGATGCTGCTCGACGAGAACGAACTCGACTCGGTGACCATCCGCGCCGAGATGTCGCGCCTGCGCAAGGTGCTCGGGGCCGAACACCTCGGATCGCGGCCCTACCGGCTGCTCACCACGCTCGACACCGATGTCGCGGACGTGCGTCGCGCACTCGACCGCGGCGACGTGGCCTCGGCGGTCCGCCTCTGTACCGGGGAGATCCTGCCCGGATCGGTGGCGCCGGGCATCGAGGAGATCCGCGACGAACTCCGCTCGGGCGTGCGGGCGGCGCTGTTGCGCTGCGGCGAGGAGCATCTGCTCGCGCAATGGACCTCGTCCGTCCACGGTCGCGAGGACATCACCGCCTGGGCGGCCTACCGGGCATCGATCGATCCTCGGTCGCCCCGCTTCGCGCAGGTCGATGCCACATTGACCCGATTGGACAGGCAGCTCGCAACGTAGTTGCAACCCTCGCGTTCGTAGTGTTCCGGATCACATACCGACCGCTCGACGCTGCAGGAGATGCACATGACCGTGTACGCCCGTCCCGGTTCGCCCGACGCCCTCATGTCCTTCCGGTCCCGGTACGACAACTGGATCGGCGGCCAGTGGGTGCCGCCGGTGAAGGGGGAGTACTTCGAGAACGTCACCCCCGTCACCGGCCAGGTGTTCACCGAGGTCGCTCGCGGCACCGAAGAGGACATCGAACTCGCGCTCGACGCAGCCCACGCCGCCGCACCGGCCTGGGGGAAGACCTCGCCCGCCGAACGCGCGGTGATCCTCAACAAGATCGCCGACCGCATCGAGGAGAACCTCGAGTCGATCGCCCTCGCCGAGTCGTGGGACAACGGCAAGCCCATCCGCGAGACCCTCAACGCCGACATCCCGCTCGCGATCGACCACTTCCGCTACTTCGCGGGAGCCATTCGCGCGCAGGAGGGTTCGATCTCCGAGATCAACTCCGAGACGGTCGCCTACCACTTCCACGAGCCGCTCGGCGTCGTCGGCCAGATCATCCCGTGGAACTTCCCGATCCTCATGGCCGTGTGGAAGCTCGCGCCGGCCCTGGCCGCCGGCAACGCGGTGGTCCTCAAGCCCGCCGAGCAGACCCCGGCGTCGATCCTGCACCTGATCTCGATCATCGGCGACCTGCTGCCGCCCGGCGTGGTCAACATCGTCAACGGTTTCGGTGTGGAGGCGGGCAAGCCGCTCGCGTCGAGCCCGCGCATCCGCAAGATCGCGTTCACCGGTGAGACCACCACCGGCCGGCTGATCATGCAGTACGCCTCGCAGAACCTGATCCCGGTCACCCTCGAACTCGGTGGCAAGAGCCCGAACATCTTCTTCTCCGACGTGCTGTCGGCGAACGACGACTACCAGGACAAGGCGCTCGAAGGCTTCACGATGTTCGCCCTCAACCAGGGTGAGGTGTGCACGTGCCCGTCGCGTGCGCTGATCCAGCAGGACATCTTCGACGACTTCCTCTCGCTCGCCGCGGTCCGCACCAAGGCCGTCCGCCAGGGCGATCCGCTCGACACCGACACGATGATCGGCGCTCAGGCCTCGAACGACCAGCTCGAGAAGATCCTGTCGTACATCGAGATCGGCAAGAGCGAGGGTGCCAAGGTCATCACCGGTGGTGAGCGCGCCGATCTCGGCGGCGACCTCTCGGGCGGCTACTACGTGCAGCCGACGATCTTCCAAGGCGACAACAAGATGCGCATCTTCCAGGAGGAGATCTTCGGCCCGGTCGTGTCCGTGACGTCCTTCAGCGATTTCGACGATGCGATCTCGATCGCCAACGACACCCTCTACGGTCTCGGTGCCGGTGTGTGGTCCCGCGACGGTGGCGTCGCCTACCGTGCCGGTCGCGCCATCCAGGCCGGCCGGGTGTGGACGAACACCTACCACCAGTACCCCGCGCACGCGGCTTTCGGTGGTTACAAGCAGTCCGGCATCGGCCGCGAGAACCACCACATGATGCTCGACCACTACCAGCAGACGAAGAACCTCCTGGTGTCCTACGCCCCCAAGGCACAGGGCTTCTTCTGATCCGAACTTCGGCGCCTGTCACGTCCGCACGACGTGGCAGGCGCCGTTGCCATACGCTCGGAACATCGTGCACCCCAACGGAAAGGCAGGCCTGTGACCGTCCCGCGAATCGTGGCGACCGTCGATGCCGTCGCCCTGCTGCGCCGTCTCGCGCAGCGCAACGGACCGCTCATGATGCACCAGTCCGGCGGATGCTGCGACGGCTCCGCGCCGATGTGTTATCCCGACGGCGATTTCGTCGTCGGTGACCGCGACGTGCTCCTCGGAGTCCTCGACCTGCGTCTCGGGGCAGGGGAGACCCGCTCCGATCCGCCGGTCGGCGCCGACGCCGTGCCGGTGTGGATCTCCGGTTCGCAGTTCGAGGCGTGGAAGCACACCTGTCTCGTCCTCGACGTGGTGCCCGGACGCGGCTCCGGGTTCAGTCTCGAAAGTCCGGAGGGGGTGCGGTTCCTCAGCAGGGGGCGCGCATTCACCCCCGACGAACTGGCCCTCCTGGAAGCCGACCGGCCGCTCACCGGGCGGGACCGGGAGGCCGGCGTGGAGCCCGCCGTGTCCGATGTGCCCACCGTGGTCGCCGAGGCCGCCGACGCGTGCCCGGTGCCCGGCCTGTCCCCGTGATCGCATCTGCGTGATCCCATCGGGAGGAGGGTGACTCACCTGCCGGTTGCCGGTGTGCGTCAGAATCGGGACGGAATCCGTCCGGATTCCGGACGACGACGTGGGCGCCCGGCGGGTGCGACGAGGAGTGGGCATGGCCTTCGCAGGCAACGTGGACGAACTGGCACTGCTGCAGACGGTGCGTCTGAAGAAGCAGGTCACGGCCGAGGTGCTCGCCGCGCACCTCGGGGTGTCGGTGGCGGCCGGCCAGGCCGCAGTGGCCGCACTCCTCGAGCAGGGCAAGGCGTCGGAGAACGACGGCGGAATCAGTCTCAGCGACAAGGGTGTCTCCGAGCTGAACGATCAGCTCGACGCCGAGCGGGTCTCCATCGACGAGGATTCGATCTCGGAGCTCTACGACCAGTTCCTCCCGCTCGACGAAGAGCTGAACACGCTCCTCGAGAACGCGGACGCCGACGGATTCGTCGACGGCCTCATCGACCTCGACCGCCGGGCACAGAGTCTGTTCGACGACGTGTCGGCGTTCGTGCCGCGCCTGTCGCGCTACCAGGACCTGTTCGCCGAGGCCCTGGAGAAGATCAAGGGCGGCTCGCTGGCGTGGGCCACGGCCGCCAACATCGACTCCTACGCCTCCGTGTGGGGCGAGATGCGCCAAGAGATCGCGGGCGCCGCCGGCCGCTGACAATTTCGTTCGTTTGGTACACTATGTGATGCCGGTCACCCCTACCCCCCTTTCGGGGGTGGTGAGGGGGTGACCGGCATCACTACGTTTTCGTTCATCCGCCGAGGCGATCACGCCCGCGGTTCGAACGGACAACGGAGGACTCACGTGACCAGTGTGTCGACCCCGGGGGCTGCCGAACCCCCCGTCGCCGGACCGGTGGGACGTTCGCGTCCCGATCCATCCACACCCCGCCACGCGGGACCCTCGAAGGAAGGGCCCGGCATCCGGCGCGTCGCCGTCGCCAGCTGCATGGGTACGACGATCGAGTTCTACGACTTCTTCATCTACGGCACCGCCGCAGCGCTCGTCTTCCCGACGGTCTTCTTCCCCGCGCTCGGATCGACCGCGGGTACCGTCGCCTCCTTCGCGACCTTCGCCGTCGCCTTCATCGCCCGCCCCGTGGGCGCAATGCTGTTCGGGCACTTCGGTGATCGCATCGGACGCAAGAAGACGCTGATCTCCACGCTGCTGCTGATGGGTATCTCCACCCTGCTCATCGGCCTTCTGCCCGGCGCCGAGACCATCGGTGTCGCCGCCCCGATCATCCTCGTGCTGTTGCGATTCGCCCAGGGCTTCGCAGTGGGCGGTGAGTGGGCCGGCGCGACCCTGCTCACCGCCGAATACGCGCCACCGGGTCAACGCGGTCTGTACGCGATGTTCCCGCAGCTCGGTCCCGCCATCGCCTTTGCCCTGTCGAGCGGAACCTTCCTGTTCACCGGTCTCGCCCTCGGCGACACCAACGACGCCTTCCTGAACTACGGTTGGCGGATCCCGTTCCTGCTCAGCATCGTTCTCGTCGGCATCGGCCTCTACATGCGCCTCGCCATCGAAGAGACTCCTGTCTTTCGTGCGGAGCAGGAAGCCCGCCGTAGCGCCCCGGCCGCCGAGATCGAGGCCCCGCGCCGGCTGCCCTTCCTCGACGCGTTGCGCTACCAGGCCAAGGAGATCTTCCTCGCCGGCGGCGCGCTGGCCATCATGTTCGCCTTCTTCTACATGGGCACGGCCTACCTGACCAGCTACGCGACCTCCAAGCTGGGATTCGATCGGCCGTTCGTCCTGATGGTGGGCATCGCCTCGTCGCTCGTCTTCGGTCTCGCGATCGTGCTGTCCGCGCTGTATTCCGACCGCTTCGGGCGCAAGAAGGTCATCATGGTCTCGTGCGCCTTCTCCGTGGTCTGGGCACTGGTGTTGTTCCCGCTCCTCGACACCGGCTCACCGATCGCGTTCGTGCTCGGGATGATGATCACCCTCGCGATCTTCGGTATCGCCTACGGACCGTGCGGAGCACTGCTGCCCGAGATGTTCGCGACCCGCTACCGCTACACCGGTGCCGGTCTGGGCTACAACTTCGCCGGTGTCCTCGGCGGCGCCATCCCGCCGATGATCGCCGCACCGCTCGCCGCCTCCTACGGCGGTATCGCGATCGGGATCATGCTGGCCGCGATCGGCCTCGTGAGCCTGGTCTGCACCGCCGCGCTCGTGGAGACCCGCGACCGGGCTCTCTGATCCGCAGTAGGCGGATCCGTCGCGCACCGATCCACACCCGGTGGATCCGTTCCACCCCGATCCACCCCCGGTGGCGGTCGTCCGGCAGCAGCCCGACGACCGCCACCACAGCCGTATCCCCGTCTCGTGAAGGAGAATGCGATGTCCGGCCTCGACGTCGACCGTCTGCCCAGCTACGCCCAGGGTGCCTGGGACGTCCCGCTGCTCGGCGACACCATCGGCGACAACCTCGACCGCACCGCCGCCCGCTTCGGCGACCGTGAGGCGCTCGTCGATTCCGCCGCCGGAAAGCGCTGGAGCTACAGCGAATTCGTCGCGGACGTCGACACGCTCGCGCTCGGTATGCTGCGGGCGGGCATCACCAAGGGCGACCGCGTCGGCATCTGGGCACCCAACTGCTGGCAGTGGGTGCTCGTGCAGTACGCGACCGCGAAGATCGGAGCGATCCTCGTCAACATCAACCCCGCCTACCGCTCGCACGAGCTGCAGTACGTCCTCGAGCAGGCCGGTGTGCGGATGCTGGTGTCCGCCCCGACGTTCAAGACCTCCGACTACGCGCAGATGATCGAGACCGTGCGGCCCAACTGTCCCGACCTCGAGGACGTCGTCCTGCTCGACTCGCCGCGGTGGGACGAACTCGTCGACTCCGGCCGCGCCGCGCTCACCGAGGACCGGGCACCGCTCGACGCGGCCCAGGCCTCGTTGTCGCCCGACGATCCGATCAACATCCAGTACACCTCGGGCACCACCGGTTTCCCCAAGGGCGCCACCCTCAGTCACCACAACGTGCTCAACAACGGTTTCTTCGTCGGCGAGCTGTGCCACTACACCGAACGCGACCGGGTCTGCATCCCCGTCCCGCTGTACCACTGCTTCGGGATGACGATGGGCAATCTCGCGTGCACGAGCCACGGCGCGACCATCGTGCTGCCGGCGCCGGGCTTCGATCCCACCGCGACGCTGAGCGCCGTCGCCGAGGAGAAGTGCACGTCGCTGTACGGCGTGCCGACGATGTTCATCGCCGAACTGGCCGACCCGGGATTCGACAACTACGACCTGTCGAGCCTGCGCACCGGCATCATGGCGGGATCACCGTGCCCGGTGGAGGTGATGAAGCAGGTCATCGACCGGATGGGCATGAGCGAGGTGTCCATCTGCTACGGCATGACCGAGACCTCCCCGGTCTCGACGCAGACCCGCAGCGACGACAGCATCGAGCGGCGCGTGAGCACCGTCGGTCGTGTCGGCCCGCATCTCGAGGTCAAGGTCGTCGACCCCGTCACCGGACTGACGGTGCCGCGCGGCGAACCCGGCGAACTGTGCACCCGCGGTTACTCGGTGATGCTCGGCTACTGGGATCAGCCCGACAAGACCGCCGAGGCGATCGACGCGGCCCGATGGATGCACACCGGCGACATCGGAGTCATGGACGAGGACGGGTACGTCTCGGTGACGGGCCGGATCAAGGACATGGTCATCCGGGGTGGGGAGAACATCTACCCCCGCGAGATCGAGGAATTCCTCTACACCCACCCGGACATCCTCGACGCCCAGGTGGTCGGCGTGCCCGACACGAAGTACGGCGAGGAACTGATGGCGTGGATCCGGATGCGCGAGGGCGCGGCGCCGCTCGACGCCGAGTCGCTCCGGGCGTTCTGCACCGGGAAACTCGCCCACTACAAGATCCCGCGTTACGTGCACGTGGTCGACGAGTTCCCGATGACGGTGACCGGAAAGGTCCGCAAGGTGGAGATGCGCGAGCAGGCGATCGCGCTGCTCGAGGCGGCCGGAGCAGACGGGGTCCGGTGAGATCCCGGCCTGCCGGAGAAGGAAATTCACCCGGAAGGGACGTCGATTCGGCCTCCGCGTGCGCCGTTCATGATCGACACTGAGGAGGTACATGGTCGTCGAGGTTGCGCCGCCCGCAGGTGCGGCGCCGAACAGAGAGGCTCACCATGGGACAAATCATCGGCACCATCATCTTCGGCGCAGTCATCGGCATCCTCGCCCGGTTGGTGATCCCGGGTAAGCAGGCGATGGGCATGATCATCACGATCATCATCGGCATCATCGGCGCGCTGATCGGCTACTGGATCTGGGGCATGATCTCGTCCGAAGGCAACGAGGACACCTCCGGCATCGACTGGATCCGCTGGATCATCTCCATCGCCGTCGCGGTGGTTCTCACTCTCATCTACACCTCTGCGACGCGCGAGAGGAGATAGTCGAGAGCCCGTCGCGCGGGGCTCCGCCCGGACGACCGGGACGTGGTGCACGGCGATCGGCCGTGCACCACCTCCTGTCGGGCCCGAGCGGGGCCTTCGCGCGTGTTCGGATACGGTCCCGGACCGGAGGTGAACTGTGGTGGAACCGCAATGGACCCCGACAGACGTCGATATCGAGCAGGCGAACGTCACCGGGTTCACCCGGTTCGTCGAGGAGAGACACGGACTCGACCTGCCCGACTACCGGGCGTTGTGGCAGTGGTCCGTCGACGAGCCCGGTGATTTCTGGCAGGCCGTGTGGGATGCCTTCGACGTCGTCTCCCACACCGATCCCGGCCCGGCTCTGGCCGACGCCGCCATGCCCGGCGCCGTGTGGTTCCCGGGCGCGAGACTGAACTTCGCCGAGTACGTCTTCCGGGAGCGTCCCCCGGACGAGGCAGCCATCGTCCACCTCGACGAGGAGGGACACCGGCGCGAGATCGGCTGGGCCGAACTCGAACGTCGCACGGCCGCGCTCGCCGCGACCCTCCGAGCGCACGGGGTGGGGGAGGGCGACCGTGTCGTCGGTTACCTGCCGAACATCCCCGAAGCGATCGTCGCCCTGCTCGCCACGGCGAGCATCGGCGCCGTCTGGGCGGGCTGCGGACAGGACTACGCCGTGCCCGCGGCGATCGACCGTCTGGGCCGGCTCGAACCGCGCGCACTCGTCACGGCGACCGGGTACCGCTACGCAGGACGGCGGCACGACCGCGCCGACGAGGTGAACCGGCTCCGCGCCGCGATGCCCGGCCTCGCCCTGACGGTCGTCGTGTCGGACGGCGGGACGTCCGTCGATACGGACGGCGAGCCGCCGTCGGACACGACCGGGCAGACCGGGGCCGTCCTGGACTGGCAGGACGCCGTCTCCGGCGACGCCGACCTCGAACCCCTGCCCGTCGCCTTCGACCACCCGCTGTGGGTGGTCTTCTCCTCGGGCACCACCGGCCCGCCGAAGGGCCTCGTGCACGGCCACGGCGGTGTGCTGCTCGAGCATCTCAAGGCGTTATCGCTGCACCTCGACCTCCGTCCCGGCGACCGCTTCCTCTGGTACACCAGCCCGAGCTGGATGATGTGGAACTTCCTGCTCTCGGGACTGCTCGTGGGATGCACCGTCGTCACCTACGACGGCGCCCCCTCCCATCCCGAGGTCGATCGCCTGTGGCGGATCGCGGCCGACGAGAACGTCACGGTGCTCGGGACGAGCCCCGGATACGTGCTGGCCTGCATCAAGGCCGGTGTCGTCCCGCAGGACGACCACGATCTGTCGGCCCTCCGCGGCGTCGGAGTCACCGGGTCGACGCTGCCCGCCTCCTCGTCGTCGTGGCTGGCGCGCAATGCGGGGGAACACGTGCAGGTGATGTCCATCTCCGGCGGGACCGATGTCGTCACGGCATTCGTCGGGGCCGTCCCCACGGTGCCGGTGTGGCCGGGGGAGATCTCGGTGCCCTGCCTCGGTGTGGCGGTCGACGCCTTCGACGAGGCGGGCCGACCGGTGCGCGGAGAGGTCGGCGAACTCGTCGTGACCGCTCCCATGCCGTCGATGCCGGTGCGGTTCTGGAACGACCCGGACGGCAGTCGTTACCGCGACTCCTATTTCTCCGTCTATCCGGGCGTGTGGCGGCACGGCGACTGGATCACGATCACCGAGCGCGGCACCTTCGAGATGCACGGCCGGTCCGACTCCACGCTCAACCGTCACGGCGTGCGGATGGGCAGTGCCGACATCTACCAGGCCGTGGAGACCCTGCCCGAGATCGTCGAGTCGCTCGTCCTCGGCATCGAACGACCCGACGGCACGTACCGCATGCCGTTGTTCGTCGTCCTCGCCGACGGAGCCACGCTCACCGACGACCTGAAGGAACGGATCCGTGCGGCCGTGCGCGAGCACGCCTCGCCCCGGCACGTGCCCGACGAGATCGTCGCCGCGCCCGGGGTGCCGCACACCCGCACCGGTAAGAAGCTCGAGGTTCCCCTCAAACGGATCCTGCAGGGAGCCGATCCCGCCAGGGCGGTGGACCGCACCGCGATCGACGACCCGGACCTGCTCGATTGGTACCGCAGCCAGGCGTGATCCCAGGCACTCGCTGAGTGTCGCCTTACTGGACAGCCCACGCCCGGAATGGTCGGATTGCGCCCATGGACATCGCCATCAAGATCTTCCTCATCCTGCACTTCATCGGCCTCGCGGGCATCATCGGTTCGTGGCTCGCGGTCATCAAGGAACCGCGCGTCGTCGCCGGCATGCTGCACGGCGCCATCCTGCAGGTCGTGACCGGTGTCGCCCTGGTGGGCCTCCGGGAGGCGCAGGACGTCGTCGAGGTGAACCACATGAAGATCGGCATCAAGCTGCTGGTCGCCCTCGCCGTGCTGGTCGTCGCCTTCATCGGTCTGAAGAAGGAGAAGCAGAATCCCGGTTCGACCGCGACGCTCGCCCATGTCGCCGGCGGTCTGGGCATTCTCAATGTGATCATCGCCGTGGCGTGGTGACGATCCACGTTTCATAGCACCACTCGAGTTGCTCTGCTGTGCAGACCAGGCGTCGAAAGGTCGGTAGAGCCGTGTAGGTTGGCTCGGTGCGGTCGAGGTGAGCGCACTGGATACCGGTGGGTAGGCTACGCCGGGCGATACCTACCGGCAGGACGGAGCTCGGCGCTACGCCGTGGTCGATCGGGTATTCACTGCGCGTCGGCGCCGTAACGTTCTCCACCTGATCGGCAGATAAACGCCCCGGTACGGTGGTGTGGTGGCAACTGCCGCTACCCGCAGGTGAGAGGAAGGTTGGGGTTTGGATTCGCTGGGTTTCGGCGCATCGGAGTTCGGCACTGCGAGTGTTCCGGCACACGCAGCCGCGGCTGCAGGTACCGAAGGGGTCGTGCGCGGATCTGTTCCCGATGAGGCCTTCCCTCTTTCTCCCGCCCAAATGGGCATCTGGTTCGCCCAACATCTCGATCCTGATGTACCGATCACGATTGCGCAGTACGTCGACATCGAAGGCGATGTCGACGTCGAGCGTCTCGAAACTGCACTCAATCAGGCCGCCAGGGAACTCGGATCGGGGTTCGTCCGTCTTATCGAAGTCGATGCTCAGCCCTTCCAGCTGATCGACTACGACCAGGACGGCTCCGTTCCCCTTGTCGATCTCCGTGATCACGCGGACTCCGTCGCCGCTGCCCACGAATGGATGCGAGCCGAGTACGGAGCTCCCTTCGATCTCTTGCGCGACCGGCTCGTCCGTTCGGCGCTTCTCCGGATCGACGACCGCCGCTACTTCTGGTACGCGCGGGTTCATCACATTGCGCTCGACGGCTACTCCGCCACGACACTCGTCAGCCGATGTGCCGAGCTCTACACGGCCTGGTCATCCGGGACCGAGGAGCCGTCCGCGCCGGATGGGGATCTCCGCAGGCTCAGCGAATACGAGATCGCCTATCGGCAGTCGGCACGGTTCGATACCGACCGCGAATACTGGCTAGCTCGCGTCGTAGGGCTGGAAGAAGGAATCAGTCTCAGTCGTCGCACCGGACCGCCTGCACCGGTGAACCAGGTGTCGAGCGCTCGGTTGTCCGATCGAATCGACCGTCTGGTCGCCGACGCGACCGAACGGCACGAAACCACCCTCGCGAATCTGGTGATCGCGGCCTTCGCCACGTATCTGGCTCGGATGACCGGACGCGACGAGGTGATCCTCAGTCTCCCGGTCACGGCACGCATCACCAAGTTCATGAAGAACTCGGGTGGCATGGTGTCGAACATCGTGCCGTTGCGGTTGAACGTCGGCTCCGAGGTCGACATCGAAGCGTTGTTGGCGCAAGTGCGTCTCGAAGTCACGGGTGCCCTCCGGCATCAGCGTTACCGGCACGAGGACATTCGTAGGGACTCGACGGCAGGGCGGACTCAGCGGGAGTTCTTCGGCCCCCTGATCAACCTCATGCTCTTCCACAACGAGCTTGCCATCGGCGAGAGCACGGGTCACCTCCACGTGCTCTCGACCGGTACGGTCGAAGATCTCAGCGTAAACGTCTATCAGAGCGTGGCGGGTTCCCGGACCCATGTGGACTTCGAAACCAATCCCAATATCTATACCGACTCGGAGTCCCGAGCACATCACGAGCGATTCCTGGAGTTCTTCGAACGATTCCTCGAAGCGCCGAGCCACCGGATCGCGCGTTCGGTGGCCGTCATGGGCTCCGACGAGCTTGCCGCGGTCATCGTCGAACCCAATCGCACGGAACACGCGGTGGATACCGGCGCCACTCTGGCTTCGATGCTGGACGCACAGGTCGAATCGACGCCGGACGCCCCCGCCGTCACATTCGAGGGGCAAAGTGTCTCCTTTGCGGAGTTCGACGACAAGGTCGGTCGGCTCGCCCGTTTCCTGATCGGTGAGGGGGTCGGGCCGGAACGTCAGGTCGCGGTGGCGATGCGCCGATCGATCGACCTGTTGGTCGCGATCCATGCCGTCGTCCGTGCCGGTGGCGCCTACGTCCCGATCGATATCGATCAACCCGTCGAACGCATCCGCCATATTCTCGATACAGCGGCACCGGTCGTCGTGCTCGCCGACTCCGATGAAGCAGATGTCTTCGGCGGTAGGCCGATTCACGTCGTGGCCGACCTCGATCTCGATTCCTACGCGGGTGGACCGGTCACCGACGCCGAGCGGTCCGTCCCACTCCGTCGGGACAACGCCGCCTATGTGCTCTTCACCTCCGGATCGACCGGACGACCCAAGGGCGTCGCGGTCTCCCACGAAGCGATCGCCAACCGCGTGGAGTGGATGCAATCGGAGTACCCACTCTCAGCACGCGACGCGGTGATGCAGAAGACGCCGATCACGTTCGACGTCTCGGTTTGGGAATTGTTCTGGCCTCTCGCGGTAGGTGCACGTCTCGTCGTCGCGGTGCCGGACGGGCACCGCGATCCCGCGTATCTGCAACAGCTGGTAGTGCACGAGAACATCACCACGATGCATTTCGTCCCCTCGATGCTCGAAGTGTTCACCACCGAGGGTGTTGCACGGTGCGTGTCGCTGCGCAACATCTTCGCCTCGGGCGAAGCTCTGCCGGTTCGTGCCGCTCGTCAGCTCGTGGAACTGTTGCCGGATGTACGTGTCCACAACCTGTACGGACCGACCGAGGCCGCAGTGGACGTGACCTTCCACGAATTCACAAGCGCGGACGACCGAGAGGACCGGGCGTCGGTACCGATCGGACGCCCGGTATGGAACACCCAGGTCTACGTCCTCGACTCGAAGCTCGAACCGACACCGCGAGGAGTCACGGGTGAGCTCTATCTCGCGGGCGTCCAGCTTGCTCGGGGATACGCATCTCAGCCGAACCTGACCGCCGACCGCTTCGTCGCGAATCCACTGGGGACGCCGGGATCGCGGCTCTATCGGACCGGCGACCTCGTCTACTGGACCGACGAGGGAGAACTCGAATACGTAGGCCGCAGCGACTTCCAGGTCAAGTTGCGGGGTCAGCGACTCGAACTCGGCGATATCGAGGCTGCGTTCCTGGACGATCCTCGCGTGGCACGCGCGGTGGTGCAGCTCGTCACAGGGGCGGCCGGAGATCAGCTCGTCGCCTATGTCGTACCCACGGCGGGGGCTCAGGTCGATCCGGAGATCCTGCGACGTGAGGTAGCCCTACGGCTGCCGGCATACATGGTCCCGGCATTCGTGATGGAGTTGGACGAGCTTCCGCTGAATGTGAGTGGGAAGCTCGACCGTAAGGCCTTGCCGCAGCCGATCGTCCCGAATGTTCGTGAGTACCGCGAACCTCGCAACCACGTCGAGCGTGTCGTGGCGGACGCCTTCGCGCAGACCTTGGACATCGAGCGGGTGGGTCTCGACCACGATTTCTTCGAACTGGGCGGGAATTCGCTCGTTGCAACCAAACTCGCGCACCTGATCGGTACGGAACTGGGAATTCGTGTCCCGGTTCGGTTGCTCTTCGATTCGTCTACCGTGATCGACCTGGCCGAGCGCGTCTCGATCGTCGCAGCGGAACTGCCGGTGCCCGCGCTCGGTCGCACCGAGCGGCCCGAGACGTTGCCCTTGTCGACTGCTCAACGGCGACTGTGGTTCCTGAACAGGCTCGAACCCGAGTCCGCGCTCTACAATCTTCCGCTGAGTGTGCGGATGCAGGGTGACCTGGATGTCGACGCCATGTTCGCGGCGTTGTCCGACATCCTCTCCCGTCACGAGACGCTGCGCACCGTCTTTCCCGACCGCGACGGAACTCCGTACCAGAACATTCTGTCGGCGAACGACGTTCGCATCGATCCGAAGATCGTCGATGTCTCTGCGGACGATCTCGACGACGAGTTGCGGTGTTTCGCTCGGGCAGGTTTCGATCTGGCAACCGAAATACCCTTCAGGGCAGCGATTTTCCGCCTCGATCCGACCGATCATGTCGTGACCCTGAGCCTGCACCACATCGCCGCCGACGGTCTGTCCTTCGTCCCCCTCGCTCGTGACATCCTGAGTGCTTACGCCGCTCGGGTCGACGGGCAGGAACCGAAGTGGACTCCTCTCGAGATCCAGTATGCGGACTACACTCTGTGGCAGCGAGAACTCCTCGGTTCCGAAGACGATCCCGAATCGCTCGCCTCGCGTGAACTGCGCTACTGGACCGACATCCTCGACGGTGTGCCGGATCAGCTCGATCTGCCCGCCGACCGGCTGCGTCCGGAGGACGGCACCACCGACGGGGCGCGAATCGATTTCCGCATTCCCGCCGACGTCGTCGAGGGGATCTCTGCGCTGGCCTCCGACCTCGGAGTGACCCGGTTCATGGTTCTGCATGCTGCGCTGGCGGTGCTCCTCGCACGTCTGTCCGGTACCCGCGACATCGTGGTAGGTACCCCGGTATCCGGACGGGACCTTCCGGTGCTGAACGACCTCGTCGGCATGTTCGTCAACACCCTTGCTCTGCGCACGTCTGTCGACCCGTCCGTTTCGTTTGCGGAGTTCGTCCGGCAGGTTCGCTCGAGCGACGCCTCGGCCCTCGCGCATGCCAATGTGCCGTTCGAGCGGCTCGTCGAAGTTGTCGATCCCACGCGTGTGCCAGGGAGGCACCCCCTCTTCCAGGTCGTGTTGTCGATGGACGTCGGCGCCCCCGCGGCTGCGGGCGTGCAGATCGAGGGCGTCCGCGCTGCCGTTTCCGAAATCGAGGTCGGCACTGCCAAATTCGACCTTCAGCTGACCGTTGCCGATGCAGCGGGTGAGTCGGGACTGGACGCTTCGTTCGAGTACGCGACCGCACTGTTCGATGCACATACCGTCGAATCCTTCGCGCAGCGTTTCCTTCGTGTGCTCGATGCCGGTGTCCGGTGCCCGAGTACATCCGTGGGTGATATCGAACTGCTCGACGACGCAGAGCGTACCCGTCTCCTTTCCGAATGGAACTCGGTTGGGGTGGACCGGTTCTCGGGAGACGACACGCTGGTCGATCTCTTCGGTCGGATGGTCGCCGCCGGTCCTGATGAGGTGGCTGTTCGTTTCGGTGACGACTCGCTGACCTACGGCCGGCTCGCATCGAGGTCACGCCGTCTCGCCCGCAAACTGATCGAACTCGGCGTCGGGCCGGAATCCCTTGTCGCCGTAGCGTTGCCGCGGTCACTCGATCTGGTCGTTGCTCTGGTTGCGGTGGTCGAAGCCGGGGGCGCATATCTTCCGGTGGACCCGAACTATCCGGACGAACGGATCGCCTTCCTTCTCGACGACGCGTCCCCCGCGGTACTCGTCACGCGCAGCGATTCCGGTCTGTCGGGTACCGCCGACATGCCACAGATTCTTCTCGATGTGGACGATCTGTCGGCTATCGACGATTCGCCGATCTGCTCGGACGAACGTACAGGACGGCTGTCCCCGGCCAACACTGCATATGTCATCTACACCTCAGGTTCCACGGGGCAACCCAAGGGTGTCCTGATCCCGCACCGCAACGTCGTGCGGTTGATGGTCAATACCGACCACCTCTACGGGTTCGACGCGTCGGATGTATGGACCATGTTCCACTCCTTCGCCTTCGACTTCTCGGTCTGGGAACTGTGGGGTGCGCTGCTCTACGGCGGTACGTTGGTGGTCGTCGACTACCTCACGTCCCGTTCGCCGGACCAGTTCCGTGAACTGCTCGTTCGAGAGGGTGTGACGGTCCTCAACCAGACGCCGTCCGCCTTCTATCAACTCGACGAAGCCGACCGTCGCGCCGACGGCAGGCTTGCACTGCGGTATGTCATCTTCGGAGGCGAAGCCCTCGAGCCACGCCGTCTCGGCGGTTGGTTCTCCCGTCACGATTCCGACGAGATCCGTCTCGTCAATATGTACGGGATTACGGAAACAACGGTGCACGTGTCGTACCGGCCGATCGGACAGCAACTCGCGGTCTCCGGC
This sequence comes from Rhodococcus rhodochrous, assembly GCF_900187265.1. Taxonomy (NCBI): domain Bacteria; kingdom Bacillati; phylum Actinomycetota; class Actinomycetes; order Mycobacteriales; family Nocardiaceae; genus Rhodococcus; species Rhodococcus rhodochrous. The sequence goes on along the minus strand of NZ_LT906450.1, from coordinate 3,846,415 downwards.
GCTCCGAGTGTGGTCGGTAGCCCGATCGCGGGCCTGAGTGTCTTCGTGCTGGACGACAGGCTTCGGCCCGTTCCTGTCGGTGTACCCGGCGAGATCTACGTGGCGGGTGGGCAACTCGCGCGTGGATATCTCGGTCGACGGGCGTTGACGTCGGTGAGATTCGTCGCGAACCCCTTCTCCGACTCGGGCGAGCGGTTGTACCGAACCGGTGACGTCGCCCGATGGAGTTCGGCGGGAGAACTCGAGTATCTCGGGCGCGCCGACGACCAGGTCAAGATCCGTGGATTCCGAATCGAACTCGGCGAGATCGAGGCGGCTGTCACGACGCAGCCGGGTGTCTCCCACGCGGCCGTGGTCGTTCGAGAGGACACTCCTGGCGATCCTCGGATCGTCGCGTACGTCGTCGGAGAGGCATCCGATTCGCTCGAAATCGGACGGCTGCGTGCGGGCGTGAACGATCTTGTTCCCGACTACATGGTGCCCTCCGCTTTCGTGGTTCTCGAGAAGTTGCCACTGACGGTCAACGGGAAGTTGGATCGTCGGGCTCTTCCTGCACCGGTCTTCGAAGCCGGGAGGTTCCGGGCGCCGGAAACGCCGGTACAGCAGACAGTGGCCGATGTCTTCGCCGAGGTGCTCGGCGTGGAGCAGGTGGGTCTGGACGACGACTTCTTTGCTCTCGGTGGCAACTCTCTCGTAGCGACGCGGGTGGTCTCCCGGATCGGTGCCGCTCTCGACACCGATGTCCCGGTGCGCGTGCTGTTCGAGGCGTCCTCAGTGGAGGGTGTTGCAGAACGGGTGCAGACGCATGTCGGTTCGGGACGTGTGCGTTTGGTGGCGCAGGAGCGTCCGGAGCGGGTGCCGTTGTCGTTGGCGCAGACCCGCATGTGGTTCCTGAATCGGTTCGACACTACGGCCGGCACCAACAACGTGGGCATGGCCCTGCGTATGTCGGGCGCCCTGGACACGGCCGCACTGACTGCTGCGCTCTCGGACGTGGTCGAGCGGCACGAGTCGTTGCGGACGGTGTATCCGGAGATCGACGGCGTAGGACACCAGGATGTCCGGCCGTCGTCGGACGTCGTGTTCGATCCGTCTCCCGTCGATGTGTCGGTCGATGAGATCACCGAGCGCGCATCCGAGGTGATCACGGCCGGGTTCGATGTGGCGGTCGAGGTGCCGGTGCGGGTGCGGTTGTTCCGGGTCGTGGATGCGGTGGACGAGTTCGTGTTGGTGGTGGTGGTGCATCACATCGCCGGTGATGGTGTGTCGATGGGGCCGTTGGCTCGGGATGTGATGGTGGCGTACGAGTCCCGGTGTCGTGGTGAGGCGCCCGGCTGGGCGCCGCTCGAGGTGCAGTATGCGGATTTCGCGTTGTGGCAGCGGCAGGTGCTCGGGTCGGAGGACGATCCGCAGTCGCTGATCTCGCGTCAGGTCGGGTTCTGGCGGGAGAGTTTGGCGGGGTTGCCGGATCAGTTGGATCTGCCGGTGGATCGTGCGCGTCCGGCGGTGGCGTCGAATCGTGGGGCGATGCATGTCGGTGTGGTGGATGCGGGTGTGCACGAGGCGTTGACGCGGGTGGCGCGTGAGCGTGGGGTGACCGTGTTCATGGCGGTGCATGCGGCGTTGGCGGTGTTGTTGGCTCGGTTGTCGGGTACCGACGATATTGCGATCGGTACGCCGGTTGCCGGTCGTGGGGAGCGTGCGCTCGACGATCTGGTGGGTATGTTCGTCAACACGTTGGTGTTGCGTACTCGGGTGGAGTCGTCTGCGTCGTTCGCGGAGGTGCTCGAGCAGGCGCGTGCGGTGGATGTGGCGGCGTTCGGGCATGCGGATGTGCCGTTCGAGCGGTTGGTGGAGGTGCTCAATCCGGAGCGCTCGCAGGCGCGGCATCCGTTGTTCCAGGTGTTGTTGTCGTTCCAGAATTTCGAGCGTGCGGGTTTGGAGTTGCCGGGGTTGACGGTGGCTCCGGTGGAGCTCGATGCGGTGTCGGCGAAGTTCGATCTCGATGTCACGGTGGCCGAGCAGTTCGATGAGTCGGGTGCGCCGGCGGGGATGTCGGTGGCGTGGACGTATGCGACGGATCTGTTCGACGAGGCGACGGTGGTGTCGTTCGCGGAGCGGTTCGTGCGGTTGGTCGAGGCGGTGGCGGCGGATGTGTCGGTGCCGGTCGGGGATGTGGAGTTGTTGGCGCCCGAGGAGCGGGTGTCGGTGCTCGACTCGTGGAATGCGACCGGGCATGCGGTGTCGGCGCGGTTGCTGACCGACTTGTTCGACGAGCAGGTGCAGCGGTCGCCGGGTGCGCCGGCGGTGGTGTTCGACGGTGGTGAGTACACCTATGGTGAGTTCGCGTCGCGGGTGAATCGTCTTGCTCGGTATTTGATTTCGGTGGGTGTGGGGCCGGAGTCGCGGGTGGCGGTGGCGATGCGTCGCAGTGTGGATCTGGTGGTGGCGGTGCATGCGGTGCTTGCTGCCGGTGGTGCGTATGTGCCGGTGGATCCGGATCATCCGGCGGAGCGGACAGGGTATGTGCTCGATTCGTCGGAGCCGGTGTTGGTGCTGACGACGTCACGGGACGGCTTCGGTGCGCCGGATTCCGTGCCGGTGGTTCCTGTGGACGAGGTGGATCTGTCGTCGGTGTCGGATGCTCCGGTGACCGATTCCGATCGTCGTGCGGTGTTGCGTCCGGAGAATACGGCGTATGTGATCTATACGTCGGGGTCGACGGGTCGGCCGAAGGGTGTGGCGGTCGAGCATCGTTCGGTGGTCAACCAGTTGCTGTGGATGCAGGAACGGTTCGTTCTGGGCGCTGACGATGTGGTGTTGCTCAAGACGCCGTTCACCTTCGATGCGTCGGTGTGGGAGTTGTTGCTTCCGTTGCAGGCCGGTGCGCGGTTGGTGGTGGCGGAGCCGGACGGGCATCGGGATCCGGAGTATCTGGCGCGGGTCATCGACGAGCAGCAGGTCACGGCGGTGCAGTTCGTGCCGTCGGTGCTCGAGGCGGTGCTCGACCGTCTGAAGCCGGGTCGATGGACCTCGCTTCGGGCGCTCTTCACCGGTGGTGAGGCATTGTCGGGACTGACGATGTCGCGGTTGCGGCAGACGTGTTCGGCTCAGGTGCACAATCTCTACGGTCCGACCGAGGCGACGATCCAGGCGACGTCGTTCACGTATCTCGATTCGTCCGACGGGCGCATGGTGCCGATCGGATCACCGGTACGGAACACCCGGGTCTTCGTGCTCGACGGTCGATTGCGGCCGGTGCCGGTGGGTGTCGCGGGTGAGTTGTATCTGTCGGGTGTTCAGCTCGCGCGGGGTTATCACGGGCGGGTGGATCTGACGGCGGAGCGGTTCGTGGCCGATCCCTTCGGCTCCGGCGAGCGGATGTATCGCACGGGTGATCTGGTGCGGTGGACGCGAGACGGTGAGCTGGAGTATCTGGGTCGCACCGATTTCCAGGTGAAGTTCCGTGGTCAGCGCATCGAGCTCGGCGAGATCGAAGCGGCGCTGCTCGGAGTCGCCGGAGTGGGACAGGCAGCGGCCGTGGTGCACGCCGGCGAGTTCGGTGAACATCTTGTCGGATATGTCGTCCCAGTGGGTGATTCGGCACCCGAACCGACCGCAACTCGTGATGCGGTGCGGTCGGTACTGCCGTCGTACATGGTGCCGTCGCAGATCCTGGTGCTCGACGAGTTCCCGTTGAATGCATCGGGCAAGCTCGATCGGCGGGCATTGCCGGAACCGGTCTTCGAGGCGGTGCACTTCCGTGCTCCGCGGACGCCGGTAGAGCAGACGGTCGCCCTCGTGTTTGCTGCGGTGCTCGGCATCGAGCAGGTCGGCCTGGACGACGACTTCTTCGCCCTGGGTGGCAACTCGTTGTCGGCGACGCAGGTCGCTGCGCGAATCGGAGCGGCACTGGATGCTTCGGTACCGGTGCGGCTGCTCTTCGAAGCGTCCACGGTGGAGCGTCTTGCAGGGGCGGTCGCATCGACTGTCGGAACAGGGCGCGTTCCCCTGGTCCGACAAGAGCGGACAGCGCTGATCCCGTTGTCGTGGGCCCAGCAGCGAATGTGGTTCCTCAACCAGTTCGATCCCACTGCGGCTACTTACAATCTGCCGTTCGTGGTCCGGATGACAGGAGATGTCGACACCCTAGTCGTCGAGCAGGCACTGGCAGATGTCATCGATCGTCACGAAGCGTTGCGGACCGTATTCCCCGAGGGGGAGAACGGAATCCCGCATCAGGTCGTGCTACCCGCAAACACCCTCGGGTTCGAGGCTCCGGTCGAGGACGTCGACGAGAGTTCCCTACCTGCACGCCTGAGAGAGTTCGCAGAGCACGGCTTCGATGTCACGAAGGACGTGCCGATCCGCGCTCGTATCTTCCGGACCGCTCCCGACGACGTCGCAGTGACGGTCGTCGTGCACCACATCGCGGCAGACGGCTACTCGTTCGGCGCTTTCTCTTCGGACGTCATCGCGGCGTACAGCGCCCGGATGGATGGCGCCGCACCCGAATGGGAGGAACTGCCGGTCCAGTACGCCGACTACAGCATCTGGCAGCGCAACGTTCTCGGAGTCGAATCCGACACCGATTCGCTTGCAGCCAAGCAGATCGCATATTGGAAGTCGAAGTTGGACGGCGTACCCGACCAGCTGGATCTGCCGGCCGACCATCCCCGACCGGCGACCCAGTCCTTCCGTGGCGGACGTGTCGGTTTCGAGATCCCATCCGAGTCGTACCAAGGGCTCCTCGCTCTGGCGCGTGCTCACAATATGACTCCCTTCATGGCGCTGCATGCCGCATTCGCGGTACTGCTCGCCCGTCTTGCGGGATCGGACGACATCGCAGTCGGAACACCGATCTCCGGTCGAGGTGAATCCGAGATCGACGGACTGATCGGTATGTTCGTCAACACCTTGGTTCTCCGGACGAAGGTCGACGGGGCATCATCGTTCTCGCAATTGCTCGACGAGGTCCGCGACGTCGATCTCCAGGCGATGGGCCACGCGGACATCCCGTTCGAACGTCTCGTCGAGGTCTTGAACCCGGCACGGTCGCAGTCACGGCACCCCTTGTTCCAGGTGATCCTGTCGTTCCAGACCGAAAGTCCCACGGAAGTGGAACTGCCCGGCCTGACGGTGCGCGCTGAAGAGGTCGTCGTCGATGTTGCAAAGTTCGACCTGCAACTGACCGTCCTGGAACCGGCAGGCAACGATTCCCCGCAGGCGTTGCCGGCAGAATTCGTCTTTGCCGAGGATCTGTTCGAGAAGTCCACGGTCGAGACGTTCGCCGCCCGTTTCGTCAGGTTGCTCGACGCTGTCATCGCCTCGCCGGATACTGCAGTCGGTGATATCGACCTCCTCGACGAGCACGAGCGTCGTGCCCTGTTGTGGATCGATTCGTCCGCACCTGCATCGATCACCTTGCCCGAGGTGCTCCTCGAGGCCGTGGACGGCGCGCCGGACGTCTCGGCTGTGACGTGTGCCGGACGTACTCTCACCTACTCCGAGCTCGATGCCCTCTCGAATCGGGCTGCGCGCCTACTCGTCGACCACGGTGTGGGCCCCGGCGACATCGTCGCGGTCGCGGTGCCTCGCTCGATCGAATCGGTGGCGGCGGTCTGGGCGGTCGCCCGGACCGGTGCAGCCTTCGTCCCGGTCGATCCTTCCTACCCGACTCAGCGAGTCGAACACATGGTGGTCGATTCCGGGGCCGTTCTGGGCCTCACGGTCGCGGCGGTGGGAGGCAACCTACCGCACCACATCGATTGGCTCGCGCTCGACGAGCCGGCGGTGATCCGTGAGCTCGAATCCAGATCGCCGGAACGTCTCACCCGAGACGACCTTGTCCGTCCCATCCGGTCGGCGGATCCCGCATACGTCATCTACACCTCGGGATCCACCGGATTGCCGAAGGGCGTGGTGGTCAGTCACCGCGGTCTCGCGACCCAGATCACGGACCAGCGGGAACGGTTCGCGATCGAATCGGGAAGCCGCGTTCTGCATTTCGCTTCGCCGAGCTTCGACGCGTCGATTCTCGAGTTCCTGGTCGCCGTCGGTGCGAGCGCAACGATGGTGATCGCTCCGCCGTCGGTCGTCGGTGGTCACGAACTCGCCCAACTGCTTCGCGCAGAGCGCGTGAACCATGCGTTCGTCACGCCCGCGGCTCTCGCGTCGATCGATCCCACCGGGCTCGACGACCTCGGGACCGTGATGGTGGGTGGCGAGGCGTGCACCCGCGACCTGGTCGCGAAATGGGCGCCGGGACGCCGTTTCTTCAATCTCTACGGCCCGACCGAGACCACCATCGTCGCGGCCGCGAGCCGCCCGCTGACCGGCGACGAGCCGATCATTCCCATCGGTGACGCGCTGCCCGGAGCCCCTTTGTACGTCCTGGACCGGAGGCTCCATCCGGTGCCGGAGGGTGTCGCCGGCGAGTTGTACGTCGGGGGTGCAACGGTCGCCCGTGGCTACCGCAGACGCCCCGCTCTCACAGCCGAGCGATTCGTTGCGAGCCCCTATTCCGGGACGGGTGAACGTCTCTACCGCACAGGCGATGTTGTTCGCTGGGTCGTCATGCCGGACGGCTCACGCGCACTCGAGTTCGTGGGGCGTGCCGACTTCCAAGTGAAGATCCGAGGCCACCGCATCGAACTCGGCGAGATCGACGCCGTCTTCTCCACCATGGATGACGTGGATTTCGTCGTCACCCTCGGCAGGGAAGGAATCGGTGGCGCCCCCGCGCTGGTCACCTATGTGACGCTCACAGAAGGCTCCACTGCGGATGCGGAAACGCTCAGGGAGGCAGCGGGTGACTTCCTGCCGCGTTACATGATGCCGAGTGCTGTCGTGGTGATCGACGAGGTGCCGTTGACACCGGCAGGCAAGCTCGACAGAGGAGCCCTGCCGGAGCCGATGTTCGAAACGCGGGCGTTCCGTGCGCCGGCATCGGTCCTCGAGGAGATCGTGGCGGGTGTCTTCGCGCAGATCCTCGGTATCGAGCGGATCGGTGTGGACGACGATTTCTTCGAACTCGGCGGCAACTCGCTCAGCGCTACTCAGGTCGCCTCACGTATCGGTGCCGCGCTCGATGCATCCGTACCCGTCCGGGCAGTGTTCGAACACTCGACGGTGGGAGCACTGGCAGCGTGCGTCGAGTCGTACGCAGGTGCAGGTGGGCGGGAACCCCTCACCGCAGGACCCCGACCGAATCGGGTGCCGTTGTCGTTGGCTCAACAGCGGATGTGGTTCCTGAACCGGTTCGATACCGAATCGGCCGTCAACAACATTCCGGTCGCCATCCGGCTTTCGGGACGTCTCGACATCGCAGCATTGCAGGTCGCCGTCATGGATGTCATCGAGCGGCACGAGTCGTTGCGGACCGTCTTCCCGGACACGCCGGCCGGCCCTGTCCAGGTCATCCGAGAAGCGGCGTCCGTCGTCCCGGATCTCCGACCCGTCGAGGTGGACGAAACCGAACTGCACGGGGCAGTCGTCGATCTGGTGTCCACCGGATTCGACGTCACGACCGAGGTGCCGGTACACGCGCGCTTGTTCGCCCTCTCCGATAACGAGTTCGTGCTCGTCATGGTCGTCCATCACATCAGCGCCGACGGGTGGTCCATGGGGCCGCTGGCTCGGGACGTCATGATCGCGTATGCGTCCCGTTCGGAGTGGGATGCACCTTCCTGGGTGCCGTTGCCGGTGCAGTACGCCGATTACGCCCTGTGGCAGCGGCGGCTGCTGGGGTCCGAGGACGATTCCGGGTCGTTGATCTCCCAGCAACTCGACTACTGGCGGGGTGCGCTGGCAGATCTCCCGGAGGAGATCGGACTCCCCACCGACCGACCGCGCCCGTCGGTGTCGTCCTACGCCGGAGGCCGCATCACGTTCGAGGTGGATGCGGGTCTGCATGCGGCGGTCGATGCGTTGGCGCGTCGTGAGGGTGCGACGCCGTTCATGGTGATGCATGCGGCGTTGGCGGTGTTGTTGGCGCGCTTGTCGGGTGGTGACGACATCGCGATCGGCACGCCGATCGCCGGTCGTGGGGAGCAGGCACTCGACGATCTGATCGGCATGTTCGTCAACACCCTGGTGCTGCGCACCGAGGTGGATCCGGCGGTGAATTTCACGGGCTTGCTCGGACAGATCGCGGAGACGGATCTGGCGGCGTTCGGGCATTCGGATGTGCCGTTCGAGCGGTTGGTGGAGGTGCTCAACCCGGTGCGGTCGCAGGCGCGGCATCCGTTGTTCCAGGTGATGCTCGCCTTCCAGAACCTCGGAACGACCTCGTTCGAGCTGCCCGGCCTGTCGATCTCGGGCGTGGACATCGAGTCGGACACGTCGAAGTTCGATCTGGCGCTCACCCTTTCGGAGAACTTCACCGAAGACGGTCGTTCCGCGGGTATGTCGGCGACGTTGACGTATGCGGTGGATTTGTTCGACGAGTCGACGGTGCGTGGGTTCGCGGAGCGGTATGTGCGGATTCTGTCTGCGGTGGTGGCGGATTCGCGGGTGCCGGTGGGGGATCTGGAGATTCTGGATCCGGTCGAGCGTGAGTTGGTGGTTCGGCGGTGGCCCGGTCGTGGTGTGGGTGCTGCGGGTGCGGTCACGTTGGCGGAGTTGTTCGACGAACGGGTCGTGGCTGCCGCTGATGCGACGGCGGTGGTCTTCGGTGACGAGCGGGTGTCGTATGCGGAGTTGGCGGCGCGGTCGCGTCGTCTGGCGCGGCATCTGATCGATCTGGGGGTCGGTGCGGAGTCGTTGGTCGGTGTGGCGTTGCCGCGGTCTGCGGATCTGGTGGTGGCGTTGCTGGCGGTGGTGCAGGCCGGTGGGGCGTATGTGCCGTTGGATCCGTCGTCGCCGGCCGACCGGTTGGCGTATGTGGTGGAGGATTCGGCGCCGACCTGTGTGGTGTCGTGGTCGGGTCGTGAGGTCGATTTCGCTGCCGGGGTGCAGGTCGTCGAGATCGATCGGCTGGATCTGGGTCAGGTGTCGGCGGATCCGATCGTGCCGGCGGAGCGGCGTGGTGTGCTGCGTCCGGAGTCGGTGGCGTATGTGATCTATACGTCGGGGTCGACGGGTCGCCCGAAGGGTGTGCTGGTTCCGCATCGGAACGTGGTGCGGTTGTTGGCCGATACCGAGTCGGTCTACGGGTTCGGGCCGCAGGACGTGTGGACGATGTTCCACTCGTATGCGTTCGATTTCTCGGTGTGGGAGCTGTGGGGGGCGTTGCTCTACGGCGGGACGTTGGTGGTGGTCGACTACTTCACGTCGCGGTCGCCGCAGCAGTTCCTGGAGTTGCTCGAGCGCGAGCGGGTGACGGTGCTCAATCAGACGCCGTCGGCGTTCTATCAGCTGGCGGAGGTGGATCGGACCGCGGTTCCGGCGCCGGAGTTGGCGTTGCGGTATGTGATCTTCGGTGGTGAGGCGTTGGAGTTGCGGCGTCTGGTGCCGTGGTTCGAGCGTCGTGGCGATCGTGTTCCGCGGTTGGTGAACATGTATGGCATCACCGAGACGACGGTGCATGTGTCGCATCGTCGTATCGATGAGGTGACGGCGCGTACTGCGGCCGGAAGTATTGTCGGTGAGGCGATTTCCGGTTTGCGGGTGTTCGTGCTGGATCGGCGTCTGCGGCCGGTGCCGGTGGGTGTCGCGGGTGAGTTGTATGTCGCCGGTGGCCAGTTGGCGCGGGGTTATCACGGTCGTCCGTCGTTGACGGCGGCGCGGTTCGTGGCCGATCCGTTCGACACGGACGGGTCGTTGCTGTATCGCACCGGTGACGTGGCCCGGTGGAACCGGGACGGGGAGCTCGAGTATCTCGGTCGTGCCGACGACCAGGTGAAGGTGCGCGGTTTCCGTATCGAGCTCGGTGAGATCGAGGCGACGGTGCTGTCGGACGACTCGGTGGCGCAGGTGGCCGTGGTGGTGCGTGAGGACAACCCCGGTGACCAGCGGATCGTGGCGTATGTGGTGGCGGCCGCGGGTGCGGATGTGGATCCGGAAGCTCTGCGGGCGCATGTATCCGATCGGTTGCCCGATTACATGGTGCCGTCGGCGTTCGTGGTGTTGACGCAGATTCCGTTGACGGTCAACGGCAAGTTGGATCGTCGGGCGTTGCCGGCACCGGTGTTCGCGGTGCGCGAGTTCCGAGCGCCGGCCACGCCGGTCGAGGAGATCGTCGCGCAGGTGTTCGGCGATGTGCTCGAGGTGGCTCGGGTCGGTGTCGACGACGACTTCTTCGAACTCGGTGGTAATTCGCTGTTGGCGACGAAGGTGGTCGCGCGGATCGGTGCTGCGCTCGATACCGAGGTGCCGGTGCGGATGTTCTTCGAGGCGTCGACGGTGGGGGCGTTGGCCGCGGCACTCGAATCGCAGATCGGTAGCGGTGCACGGGCGGCGCTGGTGGCGCAGGAACGTCCGGAGAATGTGCCGTTGTCGTTGGCGCAGACGCGGATGTGGTTCCTGAACCGGTTCGATACCGAATCGACGGCATACAACATTCCGATGGCTCTGCGGTTGCGGGGCCGAGTCGATGTTGCCGTGCTGGCCGAGGCGGTCGGTGACGTCTTCGCCCGGCACGAGTCGTTGCGGACGGTGTATCCGGAGACGGTGGACGGTCCGGCGCAGCGGATCCTGCCGGTTCCGTCCGTGTCGCTGGAAGCGGTGATCGTCGCCGGTGACGAGCTCGAACGGAAGTTGTTCGAGTTGGTGACCACTCGTTTCGATGTCACCTCGGAGATTCCGGTGCGGATGGAGTTGTTCCGGGTCGGCGAGGACGAGTTCGTGCTCGGTGCGGTGATTCATCACATCAGCGCCGACGGGTCGTCGATGGTGCCGTTCGCCCGGGATCTGATGCTCGCGTACACCGCGCGTTCCGCAGGTGCTGCACCGGCGTGGGAACCGCTCGAGGTGCAGTACGCCGATTACGCCCTGTGGCAGCGGCAGGTACTCGGCGCAGAGGACGATCCCGAGTCGTTGATCTCCCAGCAACTCGACTACTGGCGGGGTGCGCTGGCAGATCTGCCCGACGAGGTGACCTTCCCCGCAGACCGCCCCCGGCCGGAACGATCGAGCGCCCAGGGCGCGGAGCATCACTTCGAGGTGGATGCGGGTCTGCATGCGGCGGTCGATGCGTTGGCGCGTCGTGAGGGTGCGACGCCGTTCATGGTGATGCATGCGGCGTTGGCGGTGTTGTTGGCGCGCTTGTCGGGTGGTGACGACATCGCGATCGGCACGCCGATCGCCGGTCGTGGGGAGCAGGCACTCGACGATCTGATCGGCATGTTCGTCAACACCCTGGTGCTGCGCACCGAGGTGGATCCGGCGGTGAATTTCACGGGCTTGCTCGGACAGATCGCGGAGACGGATCTGGCGGCGTTCGGGCATTCGGATGTGCCGTTCGAGCGGTTGGTGGAGGTGCTCAACCCGGTGCGGTCGCAGGCGCGGCATCCGTTGTTCCAGGTGATGCTCGCCTTCCAGAACCAGCAGCAGGCCCAGCTCGAACTTCCGGGACTGGCGGTCGGGCCCGTCGAACTCCCCAATGCCGTGTCCAAGTTCGATCTGCAGCTGACCCTGGTCGAGCAGTACGACGAACAGGGAACCCCTGCGGGTATGTCGGCGACGTTGACGTATGCGGTGGATTTGTTCGACGAGTCGACGGTGCGTGGGTTCGCGGAGCGGTATGTGCGGATTCTGTCTGCGGTGGTGGCGGATTCGCGGGTGCCGGTGGGGGATCTGGAGATTCTGGATCCGGTCGAGCGTGAGTTGGTGGTTCGGCGGTGGCCCGGTCGTGGTGTGGGTGCTGCGGGTGCGGTCACGTTGGCGGAGTTGTTCGACGAACGGGTCGTGGCTGCCGCTGATGCGACGGCGGTGGTCTTCGGTGACGAGCGGGTGTCGTATGCGGAGTTGGCGGCGCGGTCGCGTCGTCTGGCGCGGCATCTGATCGATCTGGGGGTCGGTGCGGAGTCGTTGGTCGGTGTGGCGTTGCCGCGGTCTGCGGATCTGGTGGTGGCGTTGCTGGCGGTGGTGCAGGCCGGTGGGGCGTATGTGCCGTTGGATCCGTCGTCGCCGGCCGACCGGTTGGCGTATGTGGTGGAGGATTCGGCGCCGACCTGTGTGGTGTCGTGGTCGGGTCGTGAGGTCGATTTCGCTGCCGGGGTGCAGGTCGTCGAGATCGATCGGCTGGATCTGGGTCAGGTGTCGGCGGATCCGATCGTGCCGGCGGAGCGGCGTGGTGTGCTGCGTCCGGAGTCGGTGGCGTATGTGATCTATACGTCGGGGTCGACGGGTCGCCCGAAGGGTGTGCTGGTTCCGCATCGGAACGTGGTGCGGTTGTTGGCCGATACCGAGTCGGTCTACGGGTTCGGGCCGCAGGACGTGTGGACGATGTTCCACTCGTATGCGTTCGATTTCTCGGTGTGGGAGCTGTGGGGGGCGTTGCTCTACGGCGGGACGTTGGTGGTGGTCGACTACTTCACGTCGCGGTCGCCGCAGCAGTTCCTGGAGTTGCTCGAGCGCGAGCGGGTGACGGTGCTCAATCAGACGCCGTCGGCGTTCTATCAGCTGGCGGAGGTGGATCGGACCGCGGTTCCGGCGCCGGAGTTGGCGTTGCGGTATGTGATCTTCGGTGGTGAGGCGTTGGAGTTGCGGCGTCTGGTGCCGTGGTTCGAGCGTCGTGGCGATCGTGTTCCGCGGTTGGTGAACATGTATGGCATCACCGAGACGACGGTGCATGTGTCGCATCGTCGTATCGATGAGGTGACGGCGCGTACTGCGGCCGGAAGTATTGTCGGTGAGGCGATTTCCGGTTTGCGGGTGTTCGTGCTGGATCGGCGTCTGCGGCCGGTGCCGGTGGGTGTCGCGGGTGAGTTGTATGTCGCCGGTGGCCAGTTGGCGCGGGGTTATCACGGTCGTCCGTCGTTGACGGCGGCGCGGTTCGTGGCCGATCCGTTCGACACGGACGGGTCGTTGCTGTATCGCACCGGTGACGTGGCCCGGTGGAACCGGGACGGGGAGCTCGAGTATCTCGGTCGTGCCGACGACCAGGTGAAGGTGCGCGGTTTCCGTATCGAGCTCGGTGAGATCGAGGCGACGGTGCTGTCGGACGACTCGGTGGCGCAGGTGGCCGTGGTGGTGCGTGAGGACAACCCCGGTGACCAGCGGATCGTGGCGTATGTGGTGGCGGCCGCGGGTGCGGATGTGGATCCGGAAGCTCTGCGGGCGCATGTATCCGATCGGTTGCCCGATTACATGGTGCCGTCGGCGTTCGTGGTGTTGACGCAGATTCCGTTGACGGTCAACGGCAAGTTGGATCGTCGGGCGTTGCCGGCACCGGTGTTCGCGGTGCGCGAGTTCCGAGCGCCGGCCACGCCGGTCGAGGAGATCGTCGCGCAGGTGTTCGGCGATGTGCTCGAGGTGGCTCGGGTCGGTGTCGACGACGACTTCTTCGAACTCGGTGGTAATTCGCTGTTGGCGACGAAGGTGGTCGCGCGGATCGGTGCTGCGCTCGATACCGAGGTGCCGGTGCGGATGTTCTTCGAGGCGTCGACGGTGGGGGCGTTGGCCGCGGCACTCGAATCGCAGATCGGTAGCGGTGCACGGGCGGCGCTGGTGGCGCAGGAACGTCCGGAGAATGTGCCGTTGTCGTTGGCGCAGACGCGGATGTGGTTCCTGAACCGGTTCGATACCGAATCGACGGCATACAACATTCCGATGGCTCTGCGGTTGCGGGGCCGAGTCGATGTTGCCGTGCTGGCCGAGGCGGTCGGTGACGTCTTCGCCCGGCACGAGTCGTTGCGGACGGTGTATCCGGAGACGGTGGACGGTCCGGCGCAGCGGATCCTGCCGGTTCCGTCCGTGTCGCTGGAAGCGGTGATCGTCGCCGGTGACGAGCTCGAACGGAAGTTGTTCGAGTTGGTGACCACTCGTTTCGATGTCACCTCGGAGATTCCGGTGCGGATGGAGTTGTTCCGGGTCGGCGAGGACGAGTTCGTGCTCGGTGCGGTGATTCATCACATCAGCGCCGACGGGTCGTCGATGGTGCCGTTCGCCCGGGATCTGATGCTCGCGTACACCGCGCGTTCCGCAGGTGCTGCACCGGCGTGGGAACCGCTCGAGGTGCAGTACGCCGATTACGCCCTGTGGCAGCGGCAGGTACTCGGCGCAGAGGACGATCCCGAGTCGTTGATCTCCCAGCAACTCGACTACTGGGTCGAGATGTTGCGGGATGCCCCCGAGCAACTCGAGCTGCCGACGGATCATCCGCGCCCTGCGGTGCAGTCCTTCAGGGGTGGCCGCGCGACTTTCACCTTGTCCCCGGACCAGCATCGCGCACTGACGACGTTGGCCCGGAGGAACAACACCACCTTGTTCATGGCGGTACACGCCGTGTTCGCCGTGTTGTTGGCGCGCTTGTCGGGTGGTGACGACATCGCGATCGGCACGCCGATCGCCGGTCGTGGGGAGCAGGCACTCGACGATCTGATCGGCATGTTCGTCAACACCCTGGTGCTGCGCACCGAGGTGTCGCCGGACAAGACCTTCGACGAGTTGCTCGCGTCCGTACGAGAGAAGGACCTCGACGCGTTCGCCCATTCGGATGTGCCGTTCGAGAGGCTCATCGAGGTGCTCAACCCGTCTCGCTCGACCGCACGGCATCCACTGGTCCAAGTGGGCTTCTCGTTCCAGAACCACGAGCGTGGAGAGTTCCGGCTTCCTGGTCTCGACGTCGTACCGTTCGAGGTCGACGCAGGACTTGCGCAGTTCGATCTGCACTTGATCCTGTCCGACGACTACGGCCCGGACGGTGAACCTGCCGGGATGGAAGCGACCTTCACCTACGCCACGGATCTGTTCGAACAGTCCACGGTCGACGGCTTTGCGGAACGCTTCGTGCGGTTGGTCGACAAGGTCGCTGCGGATTCGTCCGTGCTCGTCGGCGGGGTGGATCTGCTCGATCCGGCCGAGCGTGAGCGCATGCTCGTCCGGTGGAACGACACCGATCACACGGTGGACGCATCCTCGACGCTGGTGTCGCTCTACGAGAACCAGGTGTCCACGTCGCCCGATGCGATCGCCTTGGTCGCCGGCGGCGAACAGGTGACCTACCGCGAGCTCGATTCCCGGGTGAACCGTCTCGCCCGCTACCTCATCGGTCGCGGGGTCGGTCCGGAGTGCCTTGTCGGCCTGGCTATCCGGCGATCGATCGATCTCGTCGTGGGTATGTACGCGATTGCCAAGACCGGCGCTGCCTACGTCCCGATCGACCCGGATCAGCCTGCTGAGCGGATCGCGACCATTGTCACGAGTGCCAACCCGCTCTGCATCCTGAGCACGGAGCGTGACCACTTCACCGGGCACGGGAGTTGCTCGTCGATCCTCATCGACAAGCTGGATATGAGCGGGGTGTCCGAGGCCCCGATCGTGCCGGAGGAGCGGTCCGCGCCGCTGCGGCCGGCCAACGCCGCCTATGTGATCTTCACTTCGGGGTCGACCGGACGCCCGAAGGGGGTGGCGGTGCCTCACGCCGCTGTCGCCAATCAGCTGTTGTGGAAGCGTGCGCGCTTCGGTATGGGCCCGGACGACGCCGTGCTCCTCAAGACGGTTGCGACCTTCGACCTGTCGGTATGGGAGTTCTGGTCCGCCGCGGCCTGTGGCGGTCGGCTCGTCATCGCAGATGCCGATGGACATCGGGATCCCGGCTACCTCGTCCGGTTGATGGAGTCCGAGGCCGTGACCACGCTGCATGTCGTTCCCTCGATGCTGCAGATGCTCCTCGAAGAGAACGACGGCCGGCTTCCGGATGCTCTGCGCCGGGTACTCGCGATCGGTGAGGAACTGCCGGCCGAGACGGCGCGGCGATTCCTGTCGTCCGGCAACGATGCGGAGCTGTACAACCTGTACGGCCCGACGGAGGCAGCCGTGTCGATCACCGAACAGCAGGTTACGGAGGACGTGGGTGCCACCGTTCCGATCGGTGGTCCCGTATGGAACAGTCGCGTCTACGTCCTCGATTCCCGGCTTCGGCCGGTGCTGCCGGGAGTTGCCGGTGAGCTGTACCTGTCGGGTGCTCAGCTCGCCCGGGGTTACCACATGCGCGGGGATCTCACCGCCGAACGGTTCGTCGCCGATCCGTTCAGTGGGGGTGGTTCCCGGATGTACAGGACCGGTGATGTCGTCCGGTGGGTCACGGATCCCTCCGATCCGTACAACGGCCGCCTCGAGTACATCGGCCGCGCCGATTTCCAGGTGAAGCTACGTGGTTACCGGATCGAACTCGGGGACATCGAAGCCGCATTGCGAGCGCGTCCCGAGGTGGCTCGATGCGTGGTTACCGTGCATCGCGACGACCGCACTTCCGAACAGTTGGTGGGGTACGTGGTGCCGACTCCGGACACCGATGTGGATGCGGTCCAGGTGACTGCGGCCCTGCGTGAGGTCCTGCCGTCGTACATGGTGCCTTCGGCGATCATGGTGCTCGACAGCTTGCCGCTGAACGTCAACGGCAAGATCGACCGTCGTGCGCTTCCCGCGCCGGTGTTCGAGGCACGTCGGTTCGTGGCGCCGGCCACGCCGGTCGAGGAGGTCGTCGCATCGGTGTTCGCCGAGCTCCTCGGTCTCGATCGCGTAGGCGCAGAGGACGACTTCTTCGAGTTGGGCGGCAACTCGCTGATCGCCACGCGGTTGGTGGCACGCCTCGGAGAGGCTCTCGACACCCGGGTACCGGTTCGAGCCGT
Source organism: Rhodococcus rhodochrous (assembly GCF_900187265.1). Taxonomy (NCBI): domain Bacteria; kingdom Bacillati; phylum Actinomycetota; class Actinomycetes; order Mycobacteriales; family Nocardiaceae; genus Rhodococcus; species Rhodococcus rhodochrous. The sequence goes on along the minus strand of NZ_LT906450.1, from coordinate 3,829,679 downwards.
GTTCGAGGCACCGACCGTTCGTGCGCTCACTGCACGCGCGGAGGACGAGGCGTCGGGGCGTCCACGAATCGATCTCACGCGTCGGCCGAGGCCGGAGGCCGTACCGCTGTCGCTCGCCCAGCAGCGGATGTGGATCCTCAATCAGGTGGACACCTCGTCGGCGGTCTACAACATCCCCGTGGTGATCCGACTCTCCGGTCTGCTCGACATCTCAGCGCTCCGAGCGGCGGTTCGCGACGTGGTGGCCCGGCACGAGATACTGCGCACTGTCTATCCGGACACCGAGACCGGCCCGCTCCAGCGGATCCTGGCAGTGACGGAATTCGCTGTCGATGTTCCGCACGTCGAAGTGGACGAAACGGAACTCGTCGCTCGTGTCGAGGAGGCCGTCACCACCGGATTCGACGTGTCGAGAGAGGTCCCGGTCCGGATCCGTCTGTTCGAGACGAGCCCGACGGAGTTCGTTCTCGTCGTCGTGGTGCACCACATCAGTGCGGACGGCTTCTCGATGGGACCGCTGACGCGGGACGTGGTCACCGCCTACCATGCCCGGTCCGAGAACTCGGCTCCCGGCTGGGATCCGCTACGTGTCCAGTACGCCGACTACGCGCTGTGGCAGCGCGATGTTCTGGGCGATGACGAGGATCCCGGCAGCGTCGCGGCCGAACAGCTCGAGTATTGGACCAGGGCACTCGAGGGCGCACCCGAGGTGCTCGATCTCCCATTGGATCGGCCGAGACCGTCGCGCCCGTCGACCAACGGCGCGTCCTATTCCTTCACGGTGGAGCCGGATCTGGCGGAGCGGATCGAAGCCCTTGCCCGTCAGGAACGCGTGACCGTCTTCATGGTTGTGCACTCCGCGCTGACGGTACTGCTCTCGAAGTTGTCGAACAGTTCCGATATCACCGTCGGTACTCCGGTTGCCGGCCGTGGGGAGCAGGCGCTCGACGATCTGATCGGTATGTTCGTCAACACTTTGGTGTTGCGGACCGAGGTGTCGCCGACAGCGACGTTCTCGGAGCTCCTCCAAGATGTACGCGATGTGGATCTCGCCGCTTTCGCTCACGCGGAGCTGCCGTTCGAACGTCTTGTGGATGCACTGGGGCGTTCGCGTTCGTCCGCCTATCCGCCACTGTTCCAGGTGATGCTCACGTATCAGAACACCGAGCAGGCCTCGCTCGAGCTACCGGGTCTGGAGATCTCGGCGTTCGACAGCGATCTGGGACAGGCAAAGGTCGACCTGCAGTTGGCGATCGGAGAGGAGTACGGCGCGGACCGCGCACTGGTCGGCATGCCGATGCTGATCACCTACGCGACCGATCTGTTCGACGAATCCACGATCGCGGCATTCGCTGAGAGATTCGTGACGGTGCTGGAGACGGTCACATCCGACCCCTCCCTCGTCGTCCGGTCCGTGGACGTCCGTACGGCTCGGGAGCTGCAGCAGGCCGCTCCGCGACCGACTGTCGCCGACCTGCCCGCCCTGGTCTCGGCTGCAGCCGAGACGGCACCGGAAACGGTCGTGCTCGAGCACGGCGGCAGGGCGGTGACCTTACGAGAACTCGACGTCCAGTTGACGACGGTGTCGTCGTCGATGGGAGGAGCACTGAAACCGGATGCTCTCGTCACGGTTGCACTGTCCGCGCTGTTGCCCGGACTGCTGCAAGCACTGGGAGCCGAGGGATACCGTGCGGCTCTCGAAACGATCATCGACCGGGCCGTAGCTGTGCAGAACGGGGGGTGATCGGTTCACGCGGCTCGTAGCCGACGCAGGAAGCTCTCATCGGCGCGCTAGGATCAAAGGTTCGTGTGTGTGTTCGGCGTGCCCGTCGGTCCATCGGGGGGAAGACGGCTCGTAGCGTATTGGGAGGATCTGGTAGATGTCGATTGAAAAGCAGGACCGTCCGGCTCCGACGGTCGCGGATCTGCCACGGCTGGTATCGGCTGTCGTCGGCACCGAACCGGGTCGCGTAGCGCTCGTCCACAACGACGCTGCGATCACCTACGCCGCTCTCGACACGCAGTTGAAGGAACTGGATACCGCGATGGGGGGTGTCCTGGGGCCGGACGCCCTCGTTCCGGTCGCTCTGAGCAATCTCGTGCCGGACCTCGTCGCGGCCGGTGACGGTGCCTTGGGCGCCGCTGTCGAGCGCCTTCTCGCGGATGCGGATTCCATCGTGTCGGCGGCAGGAGAAGCACCTACGGAGGCCACCGACACACTCGCCCGATTGTTCGCCGATGCTGTTGCCGCGACCCCCGACGCGGTGGCCCTCGAATACGCCGGTGAAACACTCACCTACGCCGAGTTCGACCGCAGAGCGAACCGTCTCGCCCGCAGACTCGTCGAGTCGGGGGTGGGCACCGAATCGTTCGTCGGCCTGTCGATCCGCCGTTCCTTCGATCTGTTCGTAGGCATGTACGCCATCGTCAAGGCCGGTGGTGCGTATGTACCTCTCGATCCGGATCATCCTGCCGACCGCGTGGCCTACATCGTCGAGACCGCACGTCCCGTCGCAGTCCTGACGACCTCGGCCGACCGTAGCGATGCGCTTGCCGACGTCTCCGTCCCGATCCTCGAGATCGATGTCGAGGACTGTTCGGGCTACTCCGACGAGCCCGTCACCGATGCCGACCGTCTGCGTCCGCTCCTCCCGCACTCGACGGCCTACGTGATCTTCACGTCGGGCTCGACCGGCCGGCCCAAGGGTGTCGCCGTCGAGCACGAGGCGATCGTCGCCAATCTGCGCTGGCGGCAGAGCAAGTACCGGTTCACGGCCGATGACATCGTCTTCCAGAAGACGCCCTTCACCTTCGACGTGTCGGTGTGGGAGTTCTTCTGGCCCCTCCAAGTGGGTGCCCGCGTCCTCATCGCGCGGCCCGACGGCCACCGGGATCCCGAATATCTCGCGCGGACCATGATCGACCGCGGGGTCACCGTGGTCCACTTCGTCCCGTCGATGCTCGCATTGTTCGTGGCGGAACCCCTGGCGGCGCAGGTCACCTCGCTGCGCGCCGTCTTCGCCTCGGGAGAGGCGCTTCCCGCCCGGACCGCGGCTCGGTTCCGCGAGCTGTCCTCCGCACAGTTGCACAACCTCTACGGCCCCACCGAAGCCGCAGTCGACGTCACCTATCACCAGGTCACCGAGGCCGATGTCACGTCCGTGCCCATCGGGCGTGCGGTTGCCCGCACTGATCTGGTCGTGCTCGACGCAGACCTGCTCCCCGTCCCCGCCGGAAAAGAGGGCGAGCTCTATCTCGCCGGCATCCAGCTCGCCCGCGGTTACGTCGCGCGACCTGATCTGACTTCGGATCGATTCGTCGCAAACCCCCTCGGGGAGCCCGGCTCTCGTATGTACCGGACCGGCGATCTCGTTCGTCGCCGGGACGACGGTGAACTCGAGTACATCGGCCGCACCGACTTCCAGGTCAAGCTCCGTGGTCTGCGGATCGAGCTGGGAGAGATCGAGAGTGCTCTGCTCGACGTCCCGGGGATCTCGCAGGCCGTCGCGGTCGTGCACAGCGACGCCGAACTCGGTGATCACCTTGTCGCGTACGTCGTGTCCGAGCACGAGATCGAGCGGCGCGCCCTGGCAGCGACGCTGAAGGATGCGTTGCCCGAGTACATGGTGCCCTCGCTCTACGTGCGGCTCGACGAGTTCCCGCTCAACTCGAGCGGAAAGACCGACCGGAAAGCGCTGCCCGCACCGGACTTCTCGGTGCTGGTCACCGAATACCGCGCGCCGGAGACCCGGACACAGGAGATCGTCGCCCAGATCTTCGCTGCCTTGCTCGGCCGTGAACGAGTCGGCCTCGACGACGACTTCTTCGATCTCGGTGGCAACTCGCTCAGTGCTACGCGCGTCATCTCGCGGCTCGACGCGGCCCTGGGTGTACGGCTCGACGTGCGTTCGTTCTTCGATTCGCCGACCGTCGAAGCGCTCGCCGCCGCCTGTGACGCGGCTGTCGCAGATGGGGGCGGGCACCGCGCCGCACTGTCCGCGGGTCGGCGCGGCGACATGGTCCCTCTGTCGCTCGCGCAGCAGCGGATGTGGTTCCTCAACCGTTTCGATCCGGAGTCCGCGGTCAACAACATTCCCGTCGCGGTGCGGTTGAACGGATCCCTGGACGTCGAGGCGCTCGACGCCGCCATCGATGACGTGCTCGAACGCCACGAGTCGTTGCGCACGATCTATCCGGAGGTGGACGGTCGCGGCCATCAGCTCGTGCTCGACGCCGTCGACGTCGCCCGTCGCCTCGAGGTGGTCGACGGTTCACCGGAGACGCTCCCCGATCTCGTCCGGGTGCCGATCCTCCGCGGTTTCGACGTCACCGTGGAGATCCCGTTCCGGGTCTCGCTCGTCCGCGTGGCGCCAGAGGAGCACGTCCTGGTGCTCGTGGCCCACCACATCAGTGCCGACGGCGTCTCGATGGCCCCGCTCGCCCGCGACGTGATGGTCGCCTACGCGTCCCGCACCCGTGGCTCGAAGCCGGAATGGGAGCCGTTGGCCGTCCAGTACGCCGACTTCACGCTGTGGCAACGTGAGACCCTCGGAGACGAGGACGATCCCGATTCGGTGATCGCCCGACAGATCCGGTACTGGACGGACACTCTCGCGGGTATTCCGGAACAACTCGATCTGCCCGCCGACCGTCCCCGCCCGGCGGTGGCGTCCTATCGCGGCGCCAACGTGGACTTCTCGATCCCTGCCGAGGTGTACGCCGCTCTCGCCGATCGCGCGCGCGACCACAACGCGAGCATGTTCATGGTGGTGCACGCGGCGCTCGCCGTGGTGCTCGCCCGGCTCTCCGGAACCGACGACGTCGTCGTCGGTACTCCGGTCGCAGGCCGCGGAGAGGAAGCGCTCGACGATCTCGTCGGCATGTTCGTCAACACCCTTGTCCTGCGGACCGTCATCGATCCCGCCGAGTCCTTCGCGTCGCTGCTCGATCGTGCCCGCAGTGTCGATCTCGAGGCGTTCGGCAATGCGGACGTGCCCTTCGAGCGGCTCGTGGAGGTGCTCAATCCCACGCGGTCGGAGGCCCGCCACCCGCTGTTCCAAGTCCTGCTGTCCTTCCAGAACCAGGAGACCCCGCACTTCGAGCTCGAGGGTCTCACTGTCTCCGGGGTCCCTCTCGGCGACGAGACGGCGAAGTTCGACCTGCAGGTCACCCTCGCGGAGATCCGCGACGATGCGGGGGAGGTCACGCGCCTCGACGCGATGCTGACCTACGCCACGGATCTGTTCGACCGGAACACGATGCGCGCCTTCGCCGATCGGTTCCTCGCCGTTCTGGAGTCGGTCGCCCGGGCGCCGGAGGTAGCGGTCGGGGACATCGATCTGTTCGTTCCCGGGGAACGCGCCCGGGTACTCGAGGCATGGAATGCCACCGATCGGCCCGACGCGCCGGAGACACTGGTCTCCCTGCTCGCGGAAGGTGCAGCCGGCAATACGGATCGCACCGCACTGACCTTCGACGGCACGCACATCACTTTCGAGGACCTCGCCGCCCGCGTCAACCGGTTGGCCCGTCACCTGGTGTCTCTCGGCGTGGGACCCGAAAGCCGTGTGGCGCTGGCGCTCCGGCGCAGCGACGACTGGATCGTCGCCGCTTACGCCGTGCTCGTCGCGGGTGGCGCCTACGTGCCGCTCGATCTCGATCATCCCGTCGAGCGGACGACGCACGTCCTCGACACGGCCGATCCGGTCCTGATCCTCACCGCGGGAGGGCCGCGTCCCGATTTCGCCGGTGGGCGCCGCCTCGTCGATCTGCACGATCCGGACACCGGTGCGTTGTCGGCCGAACCGTTGACGGACGACGACCGCCTCGCGCCGTTGCGCCCGGCGAACACCGCATACGTCCTGTTCACCTCGGGATCGACCGGACGTCCGAAGGGTGTCGCCGTCGCGCATGCTTCCGTGGTCAACCAGATCCGTTGGCTGATCGGCGAATACGGACTCGACCGCGACGACGTCGTGCTGTTCAAGACTCCCGCGACCTTCGACGTCTCGGTCTGGGAGATCTTCGCAGGTGCGACCGTCGGTGCGCGGACCGTCGTGGCCGAGTACGACGGCCACCGCGACACCGCCTATCTCACCGAGGTCATCGACCGGCAGGCCGTGACGATCACCTCGTTCGTCCCGTCGATGCTTTCGGTGTTCGCCTCCTCCGTCGTCGACCCGTCGAAGATCGCTTCCCTGCGAACGGTTCTCGTGGCCGGGGAAGCACTGCCCATCGACACCGTGGTCGCTTTCCGGAAGGTGAGCGACGCACAGATCCACAACCTCTACGGACCCACGGAGTTCACCGTCCACGCCACGGCCGGTGAGGTCCAGGCCGACAGCGTGACGACGGTGTCGATCGGCACCCCCGTCCGGAACGCGCACGCCTACATCCTCGACGGACGCCTGAACCCCGTGCCCGTCGGCGTCGGCGGTGAGCTCTATCTGGCGGGTCGGCAGCTGGCCCGTGGATACTTCGGTCGAGTCGATCTCACCGCGGACCGCTTCGTGGCGAGCCCGTTCGGCGCAGACGGCGAACGCATGTACCGCACCGGCGATCTCGTCCGGTGGTTGCCGACCGGTGAGATCGAATATCTCGGTCGTACCGACTTCCAGGTCAAGTTCCGCGGTCAGCGGATCGAACTGGGCGAAATCGAGGCGGCACTGTCGGCTCACCCCGCCGTCACCCGTTGCGTGGCCGTCGTCCGGTCCACCGAGATCGGCGACCACATCGTCGGATACGTCGTTCCGGCTCCCGGTGCCGTCGTGGACACCGCGGAACTGCGTTCGGCGGTCGAATCCGCCCTGCCGTCGTACATGGTGCCGTCCGCCATCGTCGAACTCGACGACCTGCCGTTGAACGCCAACGGCAAGCTCGACCGCTCCGCCCTGCCGGAACCCGTCTTCGAGGCACGGGAGTTCCGCGCGCCCTCGACCCCGATCGAGGAGACTGTGGCGCGGATCTACGGCGAGGTCCTCGGCATCGAACGCGTGGGACTCGACGACGACTTCTTCGAACTCGGAGGCAACTCGCTCGTTGCGACCCAGCTGGTCTCCCGGCTCGGGTCCGCGCTCGGAGCACACGTTCCGGTGCGCACACTGTTCGAGACGTCCACGGTCGAAGCGCTCGCCGCACGGGTCGAGTCCGAGGTCACCACGGGCGATCGTGCGGCTCTCGTTGCCGGGCCGCGCCCGGAACGGATCCCGCTGTCCCTCGCGCAGCAGCGCATGTGGTTCCTCAACCGCTTCGACACCGACCGCGCGGTGTACAACTTCCCGATGGCCGTGCGGCTGCGCGGCGATCTCGACGTCGCAGCACTATCCTCGGCCCTCGAGGACCTCGTCGTCCGGCACGAGGTGCTCCGGACGGTGTATCCGTCCACCCCGGACGGTCCCGTGCAGGAGATCCTGCCCGCTGATCGAGTCGTACGGCCGCTCACCGTCGTCGACATCACGGAGGACGAGCTCGACGACCGCATCGTCGAGAACGCCTCGACGCGATTCGACGTCGAGGTGGACGTGCCGTTCGCGGTGAGGTTGTTCCGGCTCGCCCCGCGCGATCACGTCCTGTCGATGGTCGTGCACCACATCGCAGGTGACGGTTTCTCGATGGGTCCGCTCACACGCGACGTCATGGTTGCCTACGAGTCGCGGCGCCGGGGTGAAGCGCCCTCCTGGCAGCCCCTTCCGATCCAGTACGCCGACTACGCCCTGTGGCAGCGCCGCATCCTCGGCTCGGAGGACGACCCCGATTCGATCGTCTCGCGTCAGCTCGCGTACTGGAGCGAAGCGCTCAGCGGTCTGCCCGAGCAGCTGGATCTTCCGAGCGACCGGCCGCGTCCTGCGGTGGCGTCCTACCGCGGTTCGAACGTGACCTTCGAGGTCGACGCGCGACTCCATGCCGAGCTCGCGCGTCTGGCCCGTGAGAACAACGCCACCTTGTTCATGGTGGTTCAGACGGCACTGTCGGTGCTGCTCGCACGCCTGGCCGGCGTCGACGATGTCGCCGTCGGTACGCCGACGGCAGGTCGCGGCGACGAGGCTCTCGACGACATTGTCGGCATGTTCGTCAACACCCTGGTGTTCCGGACCAGCTTCCGTCCCGCCGATCCGTTCGTCGACGTGCTCCGCCGCAACCGGGATTTCGATCTGGCGGCCTTCGCGCACTCGGACGTGCCGTTCGAACGGCTCGTCGAGCACCTCAATCCCGAGCGGTCCACGGCGCGCAACCCGATCTTCCAGGTCGGCTTCTCCTTCCAGAACATCGCGCCGATCCGATTGAATCTCGGCGACGTCGATGTCAGCGAGATCGAGTTCGATCCCGGCATCGCGCAGGTCGACATGCACGTCTCGGTCGCCGATCGGTACGACGAGCACGGTAACCCGGAAGGGTTGACCGGCAATGTGATCTACGCCGTCGACCTGTTCGACGAATCCACGATCCGGACGATCCTCCGGCGCTTCGTCGACGTCCTCGAGGCGGTTACGCGCACGCCTTCGGTGCCGGTGGGCGATATCGACCTGCTCGGCTGGCACGAGTACGAGCGTGTGATCCGCTCGTGGAACGCCACCGAGCGGGCGGTCGCGGAGGGCGTGCTCCTCGACGGATTCGCCGAGCAGGTGGCGTGCCGTCCGGATGCCCTCGCGGTGCTCGGGGAGGATTGCGCGTGGACCTATGCGGAGTTCGCATCCCGAGTGAATCGTCTTGCCCGCCATCTGATCTCGATGGGTGTCGGTCCGGAGTCCCGGGTCGCCCTGACGATGCGGCGCAGTCCGGAGATGCTCGCGGCGATCTATGCGGTGCTCACCGCGGGTGGTGCCTACGTGCCGGTCGATCCGGACCACCCGGCCGAACGCACCCGCCACGTGCTCGAATCGGCCGAACCGGTGCTGGTGCTGTCCCGCAGCGGCGAGGACGCGCCAGGGGCCGAGGGGCATCGGGTGGTCGATGTCGACAGCGTCGACCTGTCGGCCTTTTCGGACGCACCGGTGACCGATGCGGACCGGATCTCCGTGCTGCGGCCGGAGAACGCCGCCTACGTGATCTACACCTCGGGTTCTACCGGTATGCCCAAGGGTGTGGCGGTTCCCCACTCGGCAGTGGTGAACCAGATCCGCTGGTTGGCTGGTGAATACGGTCTCGACGAGTCGGATGCCGTGTTCCTCAAGACACCGGTCACCTTCGACGTGTCGGTGTGGGAGCTGTTCGCGGCGACCGATGTCGGCGGACGAATCGTCGTCGCGTCGCACGACGGTCACCGCGACCCGGCCTATCTGGCTCGGATGATCGACGAGCACGCGGTGACGGCGACGTCGTTCGTCCCGTCGATGCTCGCGGTGTTTGTCGCCGGCGCGGACGCCGGTACGTGTGCATCTCTGCGGCTGGTGCTGTCCGCGGGGGAGGCGCTGGGCAGGGACACGGTGCTCGCGATGCGCGAGCGGTTCCCCGCTGCGGTGGTGCACAACCTGTACGGGCCGACCGAATCGACGGTGCACATCACGGCGGCCCGGCTGCCCGACGAACTTCCCGACATCCTGCCGATCGGGCGCCCGGTGTGGAACTCGCGTGCGTATGTCCTCGGTGGTCGTCTCGAGCCGGTACCGGTGGGTGTCGCGGGTGAGTTGTACGTCTCCGGTGCGCAGGTTGCCCGCGGCTATCACGGTCGTGTGGATCTGACGTCGGAACGGTTCGTGGCCGATCCGTTCGCCGGTGACGGCAGCCGGATGTACCGCACCGGCGACCTCGTGCGGTGGACGCGCGACGGTGAGCTGGAGTATCTGGGTCGCACCGATTTCCAGGTGAAGTTGCGTGGCCAGCGCATCGAACTCGGCGAGATCGAGGCCTCGATGCTCGCGCATCCTGCCGTGCGACAGGCCGTTGCGCTCGTACACTCGGATCAGCACGGGGACCGGCTCGTCGGATACGCCGTGACCGACGGCGGCACCGACGCGGACGGCGAGTCGGTGCGCTCGTTCGTCGCCACGAGGGTTCCGTCGTACATGGTTCCGGCGCAGGTGCTCGTGCTCGGAGAACTGCCGTTGACAGCGAACGGGAAACTCGACCGGCGGGCACTTCCGGCGCCGGTGTTCGAGGCGGTGGTCTTCCGGGCACCGGTGACGCCGGTCCAGGAGATCGTGGCGTCGGTCTTCGCCGAGGTGCTCGGTGTCGAACGGGTGGGCCTGGACGACGACTTCTTCGCGCTGGGCGGCAACTCGCTGTCCGCGACGCGGGTGGCGGGCAGGATCGGTGGCGCGCTCGACACGGACGTGCCGGTACGGGTGATGTTCGAGACGTCCACGGTGGAGGATCTCGCCGCCCGGATCGAGTCGCGGTCCGGTGACGGGGGACGGATTCCGCTGGCGGCGCAGGAACGGCCCGACCAGGTGCCGCTGTCGCTCGCGCAGCAGCGGATGTGGTTCCTGAACCGGCTCGATCCCGGCTCGGTGGTCAACAACATCCCGCTGGCGATCCGGTTGTCCGGTGCTCTGGACGTCGAGGCGCTGAGCGCTGCGGTGGCCGATGTGCTCGCCCGTCACGAGTCCCTGCGGACGATCTATCCGGAGATCGACGGTGTCGGGCACCAGCAGATCCTGTCCGTGCAGGAGACACGGCTCGATCTCCGTCCGGTCAATGTGGCGGCCGCCGACCTCACGTCGGGGGTTTCCGGGGTGATCTCGGCCGGCTTCGATGTGGCGTCCGAAGTTCCTGTACGGGCACGACTGTTCCGGATCGCCGATGCCGCAGACGAATTCGTGCTGGTCTTCGTCGTGCACCATATTGCCGGCGACGGCGTGTCGATGGGACCCCTCGCGCGGGACGTCATGGTGGCGTACGAGTCCCGGTGCCGCGGTGAGGCACCGGGATGGATGCCGCTTCCGGTGCAGTACGCGGACTTCGCGCTGTGGCAGCGGCAGGTGCTCGGGTCGGAGGACGATCCGCAGTCGCTGATCTCCCGGCAGATCGAGTACTGGACGGACGCGCTGGCCGGACTGCCGGAGCAGCTGGACCTGCCGACCGACCGTCCGCGCCCACAACTCCCGTCGTATCGCGGCGCGGTCGTGGAACTGTCGCTGGATGCGGGGGCACACGACGGTCTCGTACGTACGGCACGCGAGCACGGGGTGACCGTGTTCATGGCCGTACACGCGGCACTGGCGGTTCTCCTCGCCCGGATGTCGGGTACCGACGACATCGCGATCGGTACGCCGATCGCAGGTCGTGGGGAGCGCGCGCTCGACGACCTGATCGGCATGTTCGTCAACACCCTCGTGCTGCGTACCCGGCTGGATCCCTCCGCATCCTTCGCCGAGGTGCTCGAGCAGGCCCGATCGGCGGACGTGGCGGCCTTCGGGCACGCGGACGTGCCCTTCGAGCGGCTCGTCGAAGTGCTCAACCCGGAACGATCGCAGGCCCGGCATCCGCTCTTCCAGGTCGCCCTGTCCTTCCAGAATTTCGAGCAGGCCGGTCTGGAACTCCCCGGGCTGACGGTGGCTCCGGTGGAACTGGACGAGGTGTCCGCGAAGTTCGATCTCGACGTCACCGTGGCCGAGCGTTTCGACGCCTCGGGCGCACCGGCGGGAATGTCCGTGGGGTGGACCTACGCGACCGATCTGTTCGACGAATCCACCATCACCGCCTTCGCGGAGCGGTTCGTGCGGATCGTCGAGTCGGTGGTGGCGGATGCGTCCGTGCGGATCGGCGACATCGCCCTGCTCGACGACGCCGAAATCGCCGCACTGGTTCCCGTGTCCGGGCCGGTGCTCGAGGCCGACGGCACGCTGCCGGACCTGCTCGTCGCCGGGGCGGCGCTCGATCCGGACGCGATCGCCGTGCGCAGCGAAGGCCGCTCGATCACCTACGCCGAGCTGGACTCGGATTCTTCCCGGCTCGCCCGCCTGCTGATCGCCGAGGGCATCGCTCCGGAAACCATCGTGGCCCTGGCGCTGCCGAGGTCGTATGCCATGACGGTCGCGGTTTGGGCCGTCGCGAAGACGGGCGCGGCATATGTGCCGGTCGATCCGACCTATCCCGTCGAGCGTGTCCAGCACATGCTGTCGGATTCCGGTGTGCGACTCGGGATCACGTCATCCGAGTACGCGGACGGTCTTCCTGACGAGGCCGAATGGCTCGTGCTCGACGATCCCCGGATGCGCGAGTGCCTCACGACGATCTCCGGCGACCGGATCGATCCCGGCGAACGGATCGCGCCGCTGCGGCCCGAGAACACCGCATATCTGATCTACACCTCCGGGTCGACGGGCCTGCCCAAGGGTGTGTCCGTCACCCACGGCGGATTCGCGAATCTCGCCGCCGAGAAGCGTCTGCGTTACGGCGTCGACAGCGAGTCCAGGATTCTGGCCGTCGCGTCGCCCAGTTTCGACGCCTCGGTGCTGGAGCTGCTTCTCGCCGCACCCCACGGAGCGACGTTGGTGATCGCGCCGCCGTCGATCTACGGCGGCACGGAACTGGCCACCCTGCTCCGGGAGGAGCGGGTGACCCATGCCTTCATCACCCCCGCTGCTCTCGGCTCGGTCGACCACCTCGGACTGGACGACCTGCGGGTCGTCCTCGTCGGTGGTGAGTCGTACACCTCCGAACTCGTCGAGCGCTGGGCTCCGGGCCGCCGGTTCTTCAACGTCTACGGGCCGACGGAGACGACGATCCTCGCGTCCTCGAGCCCCGCTCTCGATCCGTCCGATCCGCTGGTCATCGGCGGTCCCCTCGCGGGCCGCGCCTTCCAGGTGCTCGACAACCGGCTCCACCCGGTTCCGATCGGCGTGACGGGAGAGTTGTACATCTCGGGCGATGCCCTTGCACGTGGATATCATGCGCGGCCGGCACTGTCCTCCGAGCGTTTCGTCGCGAGCCCGTTCGGGACTCCGGGCGAGCGCATGTATCGCACCGGCGACCTCGTCCGCTGGACCCGCTCGGGCGAACTGGAATACGTCGGGCGCTCGGACTTCCAGGTGAAGGTCCGTGGTCTGCGCATCGAGCTCGGCGAGATCGACGCCACGCTCGAATCGCACGACTCGGTGCGATTCGCCGTGACGACGGGCCATCGGCCGGAGTCGGGTGCGACCGTGCTGGTCGCATACGTCCAGCCGGCCCGGGGCAACACCGTCGACGTCGACGAGCTCGCGGATTTCGTGGCCGGGCGCCTGCCCTCCTACATGGTCCCGAGCGCCTTCGTCGTCATCGACGAAGTGCCGCTCACCCCGGTGGGCAAGCTCGACCGCCGCGCACTGCCCGAACCCGTCTTCGAGACCGCGGCCTTCCGTGCACCCCGCACCCCGGTGGAGGAGATCGTCGCGTCGGTGTTCCGAGAGGTTCTCGGGGTCGACCGTGTGGGCCTCGACGACGACTTCTTCGCGCTCGGTGGCAACTCGTTGTCCGCGACTCAGGTGGTGTCCCGGATCGGGGCGGCGCTGAACGCATCGGTACCGGTGCGCGCATTGTTCGAGGCGTCGACCGTGGAGGATCTGGCCGGCCGGGTGTCCGAACACGTCGGCGCGGGAACCCACTCCCCGTTGGTGGCGCAGGAGCGCCCGGCACGGGTGCCGCTGTCGTTCGCGCAGCAGCGCATGTGGTTCCTCAACCAGTTCGACACCTCGTCGGCGGCCGACAACATCCCGCTCGCACTGCGGCTCTCGGGTGATCTCGACGCTGCGGCACTCGCTGCCGCGATCGCCGACCTGTTCGATCGCCACGAATCCCTCCGGACGGTCTACCCGGCCGACGAGGGGCGTCCGTACCAGGCGATCGTCGCCCGTCCCGAACTCGACCTCGCACCCGTCGACGTCCCGGAGGCAGCCGTGGTCGCCGAGGTCACCGCGTTCGTCTCGGAGGGATTCGACGTCACCGTCGACGTTCCGGTGCGGGTCCGGCTGTTCCGGATCTCCGACGCCGACCGCGAGCACGTACTCGTCTTCGTGGTCCACCACATCGTGGGAGACGGCTCGTCCATGGGGCCGCTCGCCCGGGACATGATGGTGGCCTACGAAGCGCGCGTGCGCGGCAGTGTCCCCGGCTGGGCCCCCCTGGAAGTCCAGTACGCCGACTTCGCGTTGTGGCAGCGGCAGGTCCTCGGCGCCGAGAGCGACCCCGAGTCGGTCGTCTCGCAGCAGATCGCGTACTGGACGGATCGACTGGCAGGCATCCCCGACCAACTCGACCTTCCGTCCGATCGGCCGCGACCTGCAACGCAGTCCTATCGCGGTGGACGGGTGCGATTCTCGATCGACGGCAGCCTGCACGAGGCGCTCGTCGGCCGTGCTCGCGACCATGACACGACCCTGTTCATGGTCGTTCACTCGGCGCTGGCAGTCCTGCTGGCACGACTGTCCGGTACCGACGACATCGTGATCGGTACGCCCGTCGCGGGTCGGGGTGAGCAGGCACTCGACGATCTCGTCGGCATGTTCGTCAACACCCTCGTCCTGCGCACCAGGGTCGACTCGTCGTCCTCGTTCGCCGAAGTGCTCGAGCAGGCGCGCGCGGTGGACGTCGAAGCGTTCGGCAACGCGGACGTGCCGTTCGAGCGCCTGGTCGAGGTCCTCAATCCTGTCCGTTCGCAGGCGCGTCATCCGCTGTTCCAGGTCGCGTTGTCCTTCCAGAACTTCGCGCCGGTCGGATTCACGCTGCCGGGACTCGAGGTCTCCGGATTGGCGGTGGACGATGAGACCGCCAAGTTCGACCTCGGCTTGACCCTGGGGGAGGAGTACGACGCGGAGGGGCACGTCACCGGCATGATCGGTGAATTCTCCTATGCGCGAGATCTGTTCGACGGTTCCACGGTCGAGACCATGGCGCACCGCTTCGTGCGCGTGCTCGAGTCGATCGTCTCGGACGCCACCGTGCCGGTCGGGGACATCGCTCTGCTCGCTCCCGACGAGTTCGATCGGCTGACGCACGTCCACGGTGACGACGTCATGGCGGTCGGGCATCTCCCCGAGATCCTCACCCGGGCGGTCCACCGCGATCCGGACGCGATCGCGGTGCGGTGCGACGGACGGTCGTACACCTATCGCGAACTCGACGAGGGATCGAGCCGGATGGCGCGCTACCTCATCGGTCTCGGTGCCGGACCGGAGAAGGTCGTCGCGCTGGCGTTCCCCCGTTCGTTCGAGATGGTCGCCGCGGTGTGGGCGGTCGCGAAGACCGGAGCGGCATTCGTGCCCGTCGACCCGGGATACCCGCAGGACCGTATCCAGCACATGCTCGCCGACTCGCATGCACTTGTCGGCGTGACGTCCTCGCAGTTCGCGGAGTCCCTGCCCGGTGACGTCCGATGGCTCCTGGTCGACGATCCGGATCTGCAGCGATCGGTGGCGGCCTTCTCCTCCGATCCCGTCTCCGAGTTCGAGCGGACCGCGGTGATCCACCGCCGGAACGTCGCATACGTCATCTACACCTCGGGCTCCACCGGTGTGCCGAAGGGTGTCGCTGTCACTCATGCCGGACTCGGCGGGGTGCTGGACACGGCCGCCGAGCTGTACGGGCTGACCTTCCGCTCCCGTTTCCTGCACGTGTGCTCACCGAGCTTCGACCCGTCCGTACTCGAATGGACGGCCACGTTCTCGCGGGGCGCCACCCTCGTGATCGTGCCTCCGAACGTGCTGGGCGGTCCGGAACTGACCGACCTGCTCCGTCGTGAAAGGGTCACCCATACGATCATCACCCCGGCGGTGCTCGGGACGGTGGATCCGTCGCAGGTCCCCGACCTCGAAGTCGTCTCCGTCGGCGGCGACGCCTCGACACCCGAACTCGTCGAGCGGTGGTCGCGCGGACGTACCTACTTCAACGGTTACGGCCCGACCGAGACCACGATCATCTCCTCGTTCGCGAAACTCGATGCCGGGGCGCCGATCACGATCGGCAGACCGATCCACGGGATGTCCGCTCTGGTTCTCGACCGGAGACTTCATCCGGTCCCGGCGGGTGCGGTCGGAGAGCTCTATCTCGCCGGCGCCGCGCTCGCCCGTGGGTATCATGACCGCCCGGGCCTGACGTCCGATCGGTTCGTCGCCAATCCGTTCGACGAGCACGGCGGCAGGATGTACCGCACAGGTGACGTGGTGCGCTGGACCGCCGGTGGCGACCTCGAGTACGTGGGCCGGTCCGACTTCCAGGTCAAGGTTCGCGGCTTCCGCGTCGAACTCGGCGAAATCGACTCGGCGCTGCTGGCTCACGACTCGGTGCAGTCCGCCGTCACTGTCGGCCATACCGGGCCCGCAGGTGTACCGACGCTGGTCTCCTATGTCGTGCCGTCGAGCGAGGCATCGTGTGATCCTGCAGAACTGCGGGATTTCGTGGGACGGACGCTGCCGTCCTACATGGTGCCTGCGCAGATCATGGTGCTCGACGCGCTGCCCCTGACCCCGATCGGCAAGCTCGATCGGCGGGCCCTGCCGGAACCGGTCTTCGAATCCGCTGCCTTCCGCGCACCCCGCAACCCGGTGGAGGAGATCGTCGCGTCGGTCTTCGGTGAGGTTCTCGGGGTGGAGCGGGTCGGGCTCGACGACGATTTCTTCGCGCTCGGGGGCAACTCGCTGTCCGCAACCCAGGTCGCTGCCCGGATAGGTGCCGCGTTGGACACCGCGGTACCGGTCCGGGTGATGTTCGAAGCCTCGTCGGTCGAAGGTTTGGCGGCTCGGGTCTCCGAGCACATCGATTCGGGCGACCGCGTTTCGTTGGTGGCGCAGGAGCGGCCGGAACGGGTGCCGCTGTCGTTCGCGCAGCAGCGGATGTGGTTCCTCAACCAATTCGACACGTCGTCGGCCGTCGACAATATTCCGGTCGCCATAAGACTCACCGGAAACCTCGACGTGGCGGCACTGCAAGCGGCCATGGCGGACCTCGTCGAACGACACGAGACTCTGCGTACCGTCTATCCCTCCGATGATCGGGGGGCGTATCAACGCGTCCTCCCGGCGACCGAGGTCGTGCCGGACCTGTCGCTCGAGACCGTTTCTTCGGACGAACTCGAGGCGAAGGTCACGGCGGTTGCGGTCGGTGGGTTCGACGTCACCGTCGAAGTGCCCGTCCGGGCACGTCTTTTCTCGGTTGCCGGGCACTCGGATGAATTCGTACTGGTGTTCGTCGTTCACCATATCGCCGGTGACGGCTCGTCCATGGGGCCGCTGACACGCGACCTCATGGTGGCCTACGAGGCCAGGCGGCGCGGGGAACTCCCGGGATGGGCGCCGCTCGAGATCCAGTACGCCGACTACGCGCTGTGGCAACGCGGTGTGCTCGGTAGCGAGGACGATCCGGAATCGGTGATCTCCCGACAGATCGCCTACTGGAAAGGTGCGCTCGCAGGTCTTCCGGAACAACTCGATCTGCCGGCCGACCGACCCCGGCCCGCGGTCCAGTCGTTCCGCGGCGCCACAGTGGCATTGTCGGTGGATGCCTCGATGCACCGAGATCTCGTCCGGATCGCGCGAGAACGCAACACCACCCTGTTCATGGTCATGCATGCTGCCGTGGCGGTGTTGTTGGCACGTCTGTCGGGTACCGAGGACATCGCTGTCGGAACCCCGATTGCAGGCCGTGGTGAACGCGCACTCGACGATCTCATCGGCATGTTCGTCAACACCCTGGTCCTGCGATCCGAGGTGGATCCTGCGGCCTCGTTCGACGAACTGCTCGAACAGACGCGAGCGACGGACGTGGCCGCCTTCGGTAATGCGGACGTGCCTTTCGAACGACTGGTCGAGGTTCTCAATCCTGTTCGGTCGACCGCTCGTAATCCGTTGTTCCAGGTCGGCTTCGCCTTCCAGAATCTTCGGTTGAGCACTTTGGAACTTGCGGACCTGGAGATCGAACGGGCCCCCTTCGAGACGTCCTTGGCGAAGACCGATCTGCATATCTCGGTCGTCGACCAGCAGGACGAGTCGGGCGCACCCGGACCCATCGGTCTGGAGTTCTCCTATGCGACCGACCTGTTCGACGAGCGCACCGTCCAGGGATTCGCCCAGCGCTACATCCAGGTGCTGCGTGCGATCATCGAGGACACCGCCGTCCCCGTCGGCGATCTGGATCTGCTTTTGGCGGAGGAGCGTTCGGCTCTCACGAGATGGAGCCGCGGCGAGTACCACCCCGTGAGCGAGGTTACTCTGCCGGAGTTGTTCACAGTGCAGTCCGCGGTCTCTCCGCAGGCTCCGGCGCTCGTCGCGTCACAGGGTGAACTGGACTACGAGGCGTTTGCCGCACGGATGAACAGGCTCGCCCGCTATCTCGTCGCAGAAGGGGTCGGGCCCGAGGATCGTGTCGTGCTCGCCATGCGACGGAGCATCGATCTTCTGGTGGGTATGTTCGCTGTCGCAATGGCAGGCGGCACATACGTGCCGATCGATGTGGACCATCCCGCGGAACGTGTCGCGCTCGTGCTCGAGTCCGCCAGGCCGAAGATCGTACTTACATCCGGTGAGGACGCCGAAGAGCTCGCGATCGAGTATCCGACCGTACACATCGACGCACTCGATCTGTCGGCCTTCTCCGGGGACCCGGTGTCGGACGCCGACCGCCTCCGGCCGCTTCGTCCGGGCAACACGGCATATGTGATCTTCACGTCCGGATCGACCGGTGTGCCCAAGGGTGTCGCAGTCGAGCACGGGGCGATCGTGAACCAGCTGCTGTGGAAGCGTGATTTCTTCGACATGGACGGTTCGGATGCGGTGCTGCTCAAGACCGCTGCGACATTCGACCTGTCGGTGTGGGAGTTCTGGTCCGCACTCGTGTCGGGTGGGCGCGTCGTGGTCGCCGATGCGGGTGCCCAGGTCGATCCGGAGTACCTGAACCGGCTTCTCGAACAGGGCGAGGTCACAACACTCCACACGGTGCCGTCGATGCTGCAGGCTCTGATCGTCGACGCCGACGGACCACTGGCCGGTTCGCTCCGTCGTGTACTTGCGATCGGTGAGGCGCTCCCCGGCGCGCTTGCCCGTAGGTTCACCGAAGAGAACGGTTCGGCGACGCTGTACAACCTCTACGGTCCGACCGAGGCTGCGGTGTCGATCACTGTCCATGAGGTTTCCGACGATTTCGATTCGTCCGTTCCGATCGGGATGCCGCAATGGAATTCGCAGGTGTACGTGCTCGACCGGCGTATGCGCGAGGTGCCTGCCGGGGTTGTCGGTGAGCTCTACCTCGCCGGTGCGCAACTGGCGAGGGGCTATTTCGGGCGCCCCGATCTCACGGCGGAACGTTTCGTCGCCAATCCTTTCGGTGGTGCTGCCGAGAGGATGTATCGCACGGGCGATCTCGTCCGGTGGACGAATGAGGGAGAACTCGAGTACGTCGGTCGGTCGGACTTCCAGGTGAAGGTTCGCGGCTACCGGATCGAACTCGGAGAGATCGAAGCGGCACTCGTGGCCCAGCAGGGTGTGTCGGAGGCCGTCGTGGCGGTAGTCACCGACAGTCACAGCGGGGCCGAGCATCTGGTGGGCTATGTCGTTCCCGAACCGAACTCGGCGCCCGATCCTTCCGTGGTCACTGCAGGAGTCGCCGAGCTTGTGCCGAACTACATGGTGCCGACGCACCTGGAGATGCTCGAGACGCTGCCGCTGACCGTCAACGGCAAGGTGGATCGGCGGTCGCTACCCGATCCGGTGTTCGAAGCCATCGAATATCGAGCTCCTCGGACCGACGTGGAGGCCGCGCTGGCGCGGATCGTCGGAGATCTCCTCGGGCGCGAAACTGTCGGTATCGATGACGACTTCTTTGCCGTCGGTGGTGACAGCATCCTGTCGATCCAGCTCGTGTCGAGGGCGCGGGCACAAGGAATTGTTCTGCGACCCATCGACGTCTTCCAGGCACGCACCATCGCAGGCCTGGCAGAGGTTGCCGGGATCGATTCGATCGCCGAGGACGGACTTCCCGATCTCCCGGGAGAGGTGCCGGTGTCTCCGCGGGCCGTGGAACTGCTCGCTCGCGGGGTCGACCACGGTGCGCTCTCGTACGCCGCGGTGTCCCCGCTGGTCGGACCGCTCGATCCCGATGCGCTCCTGCGGGCGTGGACAGCCGTCCTCGAACACCACGACATGCTTCGGTCCACGCTGGTGCATGTCGACGGCTCGGCGCACTTCGAGATCACCTCTCCGGATGAGATCGACGCGTCCGCGTCCCTCCGGGTGGAGACTCTGCCTGCCGGCACGGACCAGGACGCATTCCACGGGATCGGCGCGCGAGCGAGACGTCTCGCCGCGGCCGAACTCGATGTCGAACGAGGTAACGTCGTGCGCGTCGTTGCGTTCGGTGCAGAGACTGCGGACGACAACGGGACGATCCTCGTCGTCACACATCCGTACGTGACCGACCCTGCAGCCGCAGGCATGGTCGCGGTGGATCTGTCGAACGCGTATCGGGACGTAGTGGCAGGGCGACGGTTCGTGCTCACGGACGCTCGCGTCCCTGCACAACGGGCCGTGTCGGAACTGCTGCAGACGGTGGGCCAGGACGAGGCGGACCTCTCGATGTGGCGCCGCATCCTCGAACCCGGCCCGACTCCGCTGGGCGACGGCGGATCCGTTTCCTCGGAGCCGACGGTCGCCCGGACGGTGGTGGAAGTTCCCGCCGAGGTGGGCACCGCCGTCGTAGAGACGCTCCCGCGCCTGTACCGAACGGATGCGGAGGTCTCCGTCGTGGCCGCTACCGCAGCTGCACTGGGATCGTTGTCGGGCGTAACCGGCAACGGTGAGGGTTCGGCGTTGATCCTCGTCGAGGGGTCTGTCCGTCGTCGGGACCGGAAGATCGGTCGACCGATTGCAGCGTTGGACGTCGCGTTCCCGGTGCGCGTTCCGATCGAACGGCAGGGTGGCGCCGGAGCGCTCTTCCGTGCCGCGAAGGAACAGTTGGCGGAGGCTCGTGGGCGTGCCGCAGGATTCGCGGCCGCGCGGTATGCAGGCAAGGCTCCCGAGCTGTCCGGACTCGCGTCGCCGGCGGTAGCCGTGCGGTACCGCAGTGCGATCGAAGGAGTCGCCGCACGCGTCCACTACGACGACGTATCCGCGCTCCCTGCCCCCCTAACGGTCGACGTCGTGGAACAGGGCGGGCGGCTCAGCGTGGAATTCGCCTTCCGGACCGACGTCGTTGCGTTCTCGGCGGTTCGGGACTTCGCGGAACGCTGGGAGACGGCACTGTCGAACCTGAGGACTCACGCCGACGATCCGTCCGCCGGGGGCCTGACGCCGTCCGACCTGCCACTCGTGTCGGTCACACAGTCCGACATCGACAGCTGGTCCCGGACCTATCCGGCACTCGTCGACGTCTGGTCGCTGTCCCCGCTGCAGGCGGGTCTTGCCTTCCTCGCATCGGTCGACGAGGGGGGTGTGGACGCATACACGATGCAGACGGTCGTGCATCTGGGTGGCCGGGTGGATGCGGATCGGCTGCGGCGCGCCGCGGACGCACTGGTGTCCCGCTACGCGAACCTGCGGACCGCTTTCACCAGCGGTGCCACCGGACGACTGGTCCAGGTCGTGCTCGGGAACGTCACCGTTCCCTGGCGGGAGCTGGATGCCCGTAACGCCCTCGAATCGGAGCGCGCCCGGACGATCGAGCACGCATTCGAGGACGACCGCAACCGCGGCTTCGTGTTGTCCGAACCGCCGCTCGTGCGATTCACATTGATCCGTACGGCGTCGGACTCGTGGGCCCTCGGCGTGACCACGCACCACATCCTGATGGACGGTTGGTCGATGCCGCTGCTCATGCAGGATCTGATGGCGCTCTATGCGCTCGGAGGAGACGGAACGGTCTTGCCCCCGGCGCCGGACTACCGTGAGTTCCTCGAATGGTTGTCACAGCAGGATCAGCAGGCATCGTTGAATCGGTGGGCAGAGGCCCTTCACGGTGTGGACGGTCCCACGATGCTGACGTCGACCGAGTCGGCGGACCCACGGGAAGTCGGATCGGACCGCGTGACCATCGAGTTCACGAAGGAACGGACCGCTGCTCTGCGCGGGCTGGCGGCGGACTCGGGTGTCACCGTCAACACGGTCGTGCAAGCCGCGTGGGCCGTGTTGCTCGGACGCATGACCGGACGGCGGGACGTTGTCTTCGGAGCGACGGTCTCGGGCCGGCCGGCCGAGTTGCGGAGTGTCGAGTCGATGGTGGGTCTGTTCATCAACACCATCCCTGTTCGGGTGGACCTCCCACCAGGGGCGTCGGTGGGCACGGTGCTGCAGTCACTTCAGGCTGCTCAGGCCGGTCTGCTCGACGACCACTATGTGGGTCTTCCCGACATCCAGCGCGCCGCCGGTATCGGCGAACTGTTCAACACCCTTCTGGTGTTCGAGTCGTATCCGATCGATCGCGAAGCGCTCGCGCAGGCAGGAGCAGCGCTCGACGGGATGGAGATCACCGGCATCGAGAGTGGAGACGGGTCGCACTATCCGCTCACGCTCCTCGCCGTCGCGGACGAGAAGCTGGTCCTGACCCTCGACTCGCAGCGCAATGCGTTCACGGCGCACGAGGTCGACGCGCTCGGTCGCCGACTGAAGTACATCCTCGAGATGTTCATCGACGATGCCCGCGCCACGATCGGTGCAATCGACATCACCGAGGCGGACGAGATCACCGCTCCGTCGGTGACCGACGAGGTGCCGTCGGTCACGCTCGCAGCGTCCCTCGCCGCACGGCTGGGTGAAGTCGTCGAGGAGGACCCAGGCGCTCCGGCTCTTGTCGGAAACGACGACGAATCCACGTACGAAAGCCTCGACCGTTCGTCATCGAAGCTTGCTCGGGAGCTTGTTGCCCGGGGAGCGGGACCCGGCAGAACCGTGGCGGTCGCGCTGCGGCGATCGGACGAGGCCGTCGTCGCCGTGTGGGCGGTGGTGAAGACGGGTGCTGCCGTCCTGTTGGTCGGACCGGAGGAGACAGCCGCGGTGCGTGCTCCTCTCGGCGTCACGGCGGGGCAACGACCCGACGGGGATACCGAGTGGGTCGTCCTCGACGACGAGGACTGCGCCCGTGCGATCGCCGCGCGCGAAGACCGTCCGTTCTCGTATGCGGACCGGACGGGAGTGATCGGAGCCGGCGATGCTGCCTGTGTCGTCGACGGTCGGGCGGTCACGCAGACGGAGATCGTCGGGATCCTGGAGAGGGCCCGGGAGGAGTACGCGGTCGACTACGAATCGCGTACCTACCTCTCACAGGCTCCGAACGCTGTCCGTCTCCTCGAGATTCTCCTGGCTACGACCTCGGGTGCTGCTGTCGTCCACATCGGCGAGGACGATGATCGGACTCTTGTCGATGTGCTGGCGGACGAGTGGGTGACGCACGCCTTCGTCGGCGCCCACGAACTCGCTGCCTCCGAAGCCGAGGAACTCGAGGATCTGGCAGTGATTCTTGTCTCCGGAGGGGATGCCGGGAACCTACCGGTCGAGTGGTCCGAGGGACGCACTGTCCTCTCGTTGACGGCGGATCCGTTCGAGGGGGCCGCTCCGCGTGACGAGTAGGAACCGAGCGGTTGCTCGTCGCGTGGCGTAACGAACCTGGCATTGCGGCGCGAGGAACAGGTTGGGTGGATACGTAGACTCACACGGGCACGCCCGATGCAAACGGGGGATGCCCCGGGCTTCCGGCCCGGGGCCGTCCGTTGCGGGGGTCGTGCCCGTATGTCTGTGCCTGTGCCTGTGCACAGTCGCATCGAAGTGAAGGGGAATTCTCGGTGACACGCGAAACGTCTGACGGTGTGGTGGCAGGTGGGCGGGAGCGCCGCCGTCGGCCGGACCGGCCCGCTCGTCGTCCCCGCCCCAGTCGGACCCCGCTTCTGCCGCAACTGCTGGCAACCGCTGTCGAAACGAATCCCTCCGGCATTGCTCTCGTTTTCGACGGTCGGGAAATGACCTACGCGGATCTGGATGCCCGCTCGTCCCGGATCGCTCATATGCTCATCGGACGCGGCATCGGCCCGGGTGCCTTCGTCGCGATCGGGATCCGTCGTTCCTTCGATTCGATGGTGGCGTTGTGGGCCGTGGCCAAGACCGGCGCCGCATTCGTACCCGTGGATCCGAATTATCCTGCCGAACGTATCGCCCACATGATCACAGATTCCGGAGCGTCCGTGGGACTCACCGTGGACCGATATGTCACGGATCTGCCGGATTCCGTGGAATGGATCGTGCTCGACGCACCCGAGACACGGGAGCGGCTCGTCGAATTCCCGGTTTCGAACCCGACCTATGCCGATCGTGTCGCTCCGCTGCGTCTCGAGGATGCGGCGTACATCATCTACACCTCGGGTTCGACAGGTCTCCCGAAGGGCGTGGTGGTCTCCCACGGTGGTCTGGCGGCACTCGCTGCCGCGCAACGCGAGCGCTACGCGATCACCACAGAATCTCGCACTCTGCACTTCGCGTCGCCGAGCTTCGACGCCTCGTTACTCGAATTGCTGCTGGCGATCGGTGCCGGCGCGACCATGGTGATCGCACCCCCCGATCTGTACGGAGGGGCAGAGCTGGAGGAGTTCCTGCGCCGCACGCGTGTGACCCACGCATTCATCACTCCGGCGGCACTGGCGTCCCTCGACCCTGACAACGTGCCCGACCTGCGCACCGTCGCCGTCGGTGGCGAGGCGTACCCGCAGGAACTGGTTGCTCGGTGGGCGCCAGGAAGGAACTTCCACAACTGTTACGGCCCGACCGAAACCACCATTGTCACGAATATCGGCGCGCCGCTGTCCCCCGGCGACCGCATCACCCTCGGTACAACCATCCCGAACATGTCGGCGAGGGTCCTCGACGCCCACCTTCAGCGTGTCCCTCTCGGCGTCGTGGGTGAGTTGTATCTCTCCGGTGCGGGAGTCGCGCGGGGATACCACAAGCGAGGAGGCCTCACCGCCGAACGCTTCGTCGCCGATGCCTACGGCGAGCCGGGAGCTCGTATGTACCGCACCGGCGACCTGGTGCGGTGGGTCGTCACCGAGGAAGGGCGCGCGCCTGAACTCGAATACATCGGACGTTCGGACTTCCAGGTCAAGGTTCGCGGCTTCCGCATCGAACTCGGGGAGATCGACGCCGTCCTCGCGGCCCACGAGAACGTCGACTTCGCGGCGACGATCGGCCACGTGAACGATGCCGGGGTGACCTCACTGGTGTCCTACATCCTGCCCGTGAATTCTCGAGATCTCGACGTGGACAGGCTCCGCGAGCACATCGCCGGGAGCCTTCCCGCGCATATGGTCCCGGCGTCGTTCATGGTTCTCGACACCATCCCGTTGACACCGAACGGGAAGCTCGATCGGAAGGCACTGCCGGATCCGGTCTTCGGCAACGCCGAATTCCGACCCCCGGTCAGCGGATCCGAGAAGATGGTTGCTGCCGTCTTCGCAGAGGTGCTCGGTGTGGATCGGGCGGGTCTCGACGACGACTTCTTCGCGCTCGGCGGCAATTCTCTGCTTGCAACGCAGGTCGCAGGGCGACTCGGCCATGACCTCGGTGTGAACGTTCCGGTGCGTGCACTGTTCGAGTCACCTACGGTGGTGGCGCTTGCGCGATACGTGGACGAGCACGTCGAATCCGTCGGTGAACCGCTCGTGGCGCAGGAACGTCCGGATCGTGTGCCGTTGTCGTACGCGCAACAACGGATGTGGTTCCTGAACCGACTCGCTCCGGGGTCCGCGGTCGACAACATACCGATGGCGCTACGACTGTCGGGGGAACTGAACGTAGAGGCACTCGCTGCGGCGATCTCCGACGTGCTCGTCCGCCACGAGTCGTTGCGGACGATGTACCCCGATGTCGACGGTGTCGGCTACCAGAAGATCGTTCCGGCACAAGATGTTCCGTTGGCATTCGGGCCCGTCGACGTCGCTGCGGCGGACATCGGTGATGCAGTGGCCGAGGTGATCTCGCTCGGCTTCGATGTTTCCGCCGAGGTCCCGCTCCGTGCCCGCCTGTTCCGGATCGTCGATGCAGCAGACGAGTTCGTGTTGGTGTTCGTCGTACACCACATCGCAGGTGACGGTTCCTCGATGGGGCCGCTCGCTCGGGACGTGATGGTGGCATACGAGTCCCGGTGCCGCGGTGAGTCCCCGGGATGGGCTCCCCTCGAAGTGCAGTACGCCGACTTCGCACTGTGGCAGCGCCGCGTCCTGGGCGACGAAACCGATCCGGGATCGATGATTTCCCGCCAGCTCGATTTCTGGCGTGAGACCTTGGCGGGGGCTCCGGAACAGCTGGACCTTCCGGCTGATCGTGTGCGTCCGCAGGTGGCATCGAACCGAGGCGCGAACTTCTCCGCCGAGATACCGGCAGATCTGCATGCAGCCCTCGCCGCCGCCGCCCGCGAACACGACGTCACCATGTTCATGGTGGTTCATGCTGCACTGGCGGTGCTTCTCGCACGATTGTCCGGTACGGACGACATCGCCATCGGTACACCGGTCGCCGGGCGCGGGGAGCGCGCGCTGGACGACGTGATCGGCATGTTCGTCAACACGCTCGTGCTACGCACACGTGTCGAATCCGACACCTCGCTTTCGTCGCTTCTCGAACGGACTCGCGAAGTCGATCTGGCCGCTTTCGCTCATGCAGACGTCCCGTTCGAGCGCCTCGTCGAGGTGCTCAACCCGGAACGCTCTCAGGCCAGGCATCCGTTGTTCCAGGTCGCATTGTTCTTCCAGAACTTCACCCAGACGACGTTCGAACTTCCCGGCCTGACCATCGGGGCCGTCGAGTCGAACTACTCGACAGCCAAGTTCGACCTTCAACTCACCGTCGCCGAGCGATTGGGAACCGATTCGGAGTACGGCGGAATGGCCGTCGACTTCACCTATGCGACGGATCTTTTCGACGAGGACACAATTCGGGAGTTTGCGGATCGCTACCTCCGAATCCTGCATACTTTCGTCTCCGACGTAGGACTGCCGGTCGGCGACGTTCCTCTTCTCGACGAGGCCGAGGTGACCCGCCTGGTAGTCGATGCGAACAACACCGGTCATCCGGTCGAGGAGACTTTGCTCCTGCAGCGGTACCGTCGCCAGATCGTCGAGACGCCCGATGCCGTTGCGGTGAGTTACGAAGGCGCCGCACTGACCTACGACGAATTCGATCGCCGGGTCAACCGGCTGGCACGGCATCTCATCTCCATCGGAGTAGGGCCGGAATCCCGTGTGGCTCTTGCGATTCGCCGTAGCGTCGATCTCGTGGTCGCGATCTACGCGGTTCTCGAGGCCGGCGGCGCGTACGTGCCGGTCGATCCGGATCACCCGATCGAGCGAACCGGTTACGTACTCGAGTCCGCCGAACCCGTTGCGGTGCTGACGACCTCGCGGGACGGATTCGAGGTTCCGGGGTCCACGCCGGTCGTATCGATCGACGAGATCGATCTGTCCTCGATGTCGGACGCCCCGGTCGCCGACTCCGACCGTGTCTCGGTGCTGCGACCGGAGAATACGGCCTACGTGATCTACACGTCAGGATCGACCGGCCGACCGAAGGGCGTGGCGGTTCCGCATCGGGCGATCGCGAACCAGATGGCATGGATGCGCCACGCATACGCATTGTCCCCGTCCGACGTCTACCTCCAGAAGACGGCGACGACCTTCGATGTGTCCCTGTGGGGATTCTTTCTCCCACTCCAGGTGGGTGCCCATCTCGTGATCGCAACCCCCGACGGCCACCGCGATCCCGCCTATGTCGCGCGGACGGTGTCCGAACAGAAGGTGACCCTCACCGACTTCGTGCCGTCGATGCTCACCGTCTTCGCCGAGTACGCCCGCGCCGATGAATTGGCAACGCTCCGGGACGTCTTCGTCATCGGGGAGGCGCTACCGCCCGAAACCGTCCGCGCATTCGTGCGGCGGTCGCCGGCACCACTGCACAACCTCTACGGTCCGACCGAGGCGGCCGTGAGCATCACCTATCGCAAGGTCGTGAGGTCCGACAGCGAGCTACGCAGCGTTCCGATCGGTCTGCCACAGTGGAACTCCCGCGTTCTGGTGCTCGACGCCCGGTTGCGGCCGGTGCCGGTCGGGGTGGCGGGTGAGTTGTATCTGTCGGGGGTTCAGCTCGCGCGGGGTTATCACGGGCGGGTGGATCTGACGGCGGAGCGGTTCGTGGCCGATCCCTTCGTCTCCGGCGAGCGGATGTATCGCACGGGTGATCTGGTGCGGTGGACGCGAAACGGTGAGCTGGAGTATCTGGGTCGCACCGATTTCCAGGTGAAGTTCCGAGGTCAGCGGATTGAGCTCGGTGAGATCGAGACAGCTCTGTTGGGCGTCGAGGGTGTAGCCCAGTCGGTGACCGTCGTGCGCGGCGGTGACCTCGGTGAGCATCTGGTGGGCTACGTGGTTTCCGCGGTGGACGCGATTCTGGACCCGGTGGCGGTTCGGGATGCGGTGCGGTCGGTGTTGCCGTCGTACATGGTGCCTTCGCAGGTGGTGGTGCTCGATGAGTTGCCGCTCAATGCGTCGGGCAAGTTGGATCGTAAGGCGTTGCCGGAGCCGGTATTCGAGGCGGTGGAGTTCCGTGCTCCGCGTACGCCGGTGGAGCAGACGGTCGCTGCGGTCTTCGGTGAGGTGCTCGGCATCGAGCGGGTCGGTCTCGACGATGATTTCTTCGTTCTCGGTGGCAACTCGTTGAGTGCTACGCAGGTGGTCTCGCGGATCGGTGCGGCTCTCGATGCTGCGGTGCCGGTGCGGGTGTTGTTCGAGGGTTCGACGGTCGAGGTGTTGGCGGCGCGGGTGGCCGAGCATGCCGGTTCCGGTGGTCGGGTGCCGTTGGTGGCGCAGGAGCGTCCGGAGCGGGTGCCGTTGTCGTTTGCGCAGCAGCGGATGTGGTTCCTGAACCAGTTCGATCCGTCCTCTGCGGTGTACAACGTGCCATTGGCGATTCGGTTGTCCGGTGTTCTGGATGTGGCGGCGTTGGCTGCTGCGGTTTCGGATGTGGTCGAGCGGCACGAGTCGTTGCGGACGGTGTATCCGGCGGGGCCTGAGGGTCCGGCGCAGGTGGTGGTTCCGGTCTCGGCGGTGGGGTTGGATCTGTCGCCGGTGTCGGTGTCGGGGGACGAGGTGCCGGTGCGGGTCGGTGAGGTGATCGCGGCCGGGTTCGATGTGGCGGCGGCGGTGCCGGTGCGGGTGCGGTTGTTCCGGGTCGTGGATGCGGTGGACGAGTTCGTGTTGGTGGTGGTGGTGCATCACATCGCCGGTGACGGTTCGTCGATGGGGCCGTTGGCTCGGGATGTGATGGTGGCGTACGAGTCCCGGTGTCGTGGTGAGGTTCCGGGGTGGGCGCCGCTCGAGGTGCAGTATGCGGATTTCGCGTTGTGGCAGCGGCAGGTCCTGGGCGACGAGTCCGACCGGGATTCGCTGATCGCACAGCAGACCGCCTATTGGCGATCGACGCTCGACGGCCTTCCCGAGAGCTTGACGTTGCCGACCGACCGTCCCCGCCCTCCGGTGCAGTCCTTCCGGGGTGCGAGGGTGCCGTTCGAGGTGCCGGCGGCGGCGCACTCCGGCCTGAAGAAACTGGCTCGAGAACACGATGCGACGATGTTCATGGTGGTCCACGCCGCGGTTGCGGTGTTGTTGTCGCGGTTGTCCGGGTCGGACGACGTGGCTGTCGGTACGCCGATCGCCGGTCGTGGGGAGCGTGCGCTCGACGACCTGATCGGCATGTTCGTCAACACCCTGGTGTTGCGTACTCGGGTGGAGTCGTCTGCGTCGTTCGCGGAGGTGCTCGAGCAGGCGCGTGCGGTGGATGTGGCGGCGTTCGGGCATGCGGATGTGCCGTTCGAGCGGCTGGTGGAGGAGTTGGCTCCGACCCGGTCGACGGCGCACGCCCCGTTGTTCCAGGTCCTGCTGGTCTTCGAGAACTTCGCCCAGACGACGTTCGAGTTGCCGGGCCTGACGGTGGCCGGGGTGGAGGCGGATCTGGACACCGCGAAGTTCGATCTGCAGATCACGTTCGTCGAGCGGTTCGATGAGTCGGGTGCGCCGGCGGGGATGTCGGTGGCGTGGACGTATGCGACGGATCTGTTCGACGAGGCGACGGTGGTCTCGTTCGCGGAGCGGTTCGTGCGGTTGGTCGAGGCGGTGGCGGCGGATGTGTCGGTGCCGGTCGGGGATGTGGAGTTGTTGGCGCCCGAGGAGCGGGTGTCGGTGCTCGACTCGTGGAATGCGACCGGGCATGCGGTGTCGGCGCGGTTGCTGACCGACTTGTTCGACGAGCAGGTGCAGCGGTCGCCGGGTGCGCCGGCGGTGGTGTTCGACGGTGGTGAGTACACCTATGGTGAGTTCGCGTCGCGGGTGAATCGTCTTGCTCGGTATTTGATTTCGGTGGGTGTGGGGCCGGAGTCGCGGGTGGCGGTGGCGATGCGTCGCAGTGTGGATCTGGTGGTGGCGGTGCATGCGGTGCTTGCTGCCGGTGGTGCGTATGTGCCGGTGGATCCGGATCATCCGGTGGAGCGGACGGGGTATGTGCTCGATTCGTCGGAGCCGGTGTTGGTGCTGACGACGTCACGGGACGGCTTCGGTGCGCCGGATTCCGTTCCGGTGGTGGCGGTCGATGAGCTTGATGTGTCCGATTTTTCGGCGGATGCCGTCTCGGCTGCGGAGCGGGTGTCCATTCTGCGTCCGGAGAATACGGCGTATGTGATCTATACGTCGGGGTCGACGGGTCGGCCGAAGGGTGTGGCGTTGCCGCATGCGGCGACGGTCAATCAGTTGTTGTGGGCGCAGGATCGGTATCCGCTCGATGCGACGGATGTGGTGTTGCTCAAGACGCCGTTCACCTTCGATGTGTCGGTGTGGGAGTTGTTCTGGACGTTGCAGACCGGGGCGCGGTTGGTGGTGGCGGAGCCGGACGGGCATCGTGATCCGGAGTATCTGGCGCGGGTCATCGACGAGCAGCAGGTCACGACGGTGCATTTCGTGCCGTCGATGCTTGCCGCGTTCTTGTCGGCGATCCCCGGTTCGGTGGGGTCGAGTCTGCGTCGGGTGTTCGTCGCCGGTGAAGCATTGCCGATGGAGACGGTGCGGCGGTTCGCGGCGGTGGCCGGCGATACGCAGTTGCACAACTGGTATGGGCCGGCCGAGGCGGAGGTGGTCACCGCTTGGGCAGCTGATCCGGGGGCTTCGGTGGCACCGATCGGGTCGCCGGTGTGGAACACCCGGGTGCTTGTGCTCGACGGTCGGTTGCATCCGGTGCCGGTCGGTGTGGCGGGTGAGTTGTATCTGTCGGGTGTTCAGCTCGCGCGGGGTTATCACGGTCGGGTGGATCTGACGGCGGAGCGGTTCGTGGCCGATCCGTTCGGTTCGGGTGCGCGGATGTATCGCACGGGTGATCTGGTGCGGTGGACGCGAAGCGGTGAGCTGGAGTATCTGGGTCGCACCGATTTCCAGGTGAAGTTGCGTGGCCAGCGCATCGAGCTCGGTGAGATCGAGTCGGCGCTGCAGCAGGTGCCGGGGGTGGGGCAGGCCGTGGTGGTGCTGCATTCGGATGCGCAGGTCGGTGATCGGTTGGTCGGCTATGTGGCCGGTGCGGTCGACTCCGGTGTGGTGCTCGATGCGGTGCGGTCGGTGTTGCCGTCGTACATGGTGCCTTCGCAGGTGGTGGTGCTCGATGAGTTGCCGCTCAATGCGTCGGGCAAGTTGGATCGTAAGGCGTTGCCGGAGCCGGTATTCGAGGCGGTGGAGTTCCGTGCTCCGCGTACGCCGGTGGAGCAGACGGTCGCTGCGGTCTTCGGTGAGGTGCTCGGCATCGAGCGGGTCGGTCTCGACGATGATTTCTTCGTTCTCGGTGGCAACTCGTTGAGTGCTACGCAGGTGGTCTCGCGGATCGGTGCGGCTCTCGATGCTGCGGTGCCGGTGCGGGTGTTGTTCGAGGGTTCGACGGTCGAGGTGTTGGCGGCGCGGGTGGCCGAGCATGCCGGTGCCGGTGGTCGGGTGCCGTTGGTGGCGCAGGAGCGTCCGGAGCGGGTGCCGTTGTCGTTTGCGCAGCAGCGGATGTGGTTCCTGAACCAGTTCGATCCGTCCTCTGCGGTGTACAACGTGCCATTGGCGATTCGGTTGTCCGGTGTTCTGGATGTGGCGGCGTTGGCTGCTGCGGTTTCGGATGTGGTCGAGCGGCACGAGTCGTTGCGGACGGTGTATCCGGCGGGGCCTGAGGGTCCGGCGCAGGTGGTGGTTCCGGTCTCGGCGGTGGGGTTGGATCTGTCGCCGGTGTCGGTGTCGGGGGACGAGGTGCCGGTGCGGGTCGGTGAGGTGATCGCGGCCGGGTTCGATGTGGCGGCGGCGGTGCCGGTGCGGGTGCGGTTGTTCCGGGTCGTGGATGCGGTGGACGAGTTCGTGTTGGTGGTGGTGGTGCATCACATCGCCGGTGACGGTTCGTCGATGGGGCCGTTGGCTCGGGATGTGATGGTGGCGTACGAGTCCCGGTGTCGTGGTGAGGTTCCGGGGTGGGCGCCGCTCGAGGTGCAGTATGCGGATTTCGCGTTGTGGCAGCGGCAGGTGCTCGGGTCGGAGGACGATCCGGAGTCGTTGATCTCGCGTCAGGTCGGGTTCTGGCGGGAGAACTTGGCGGACGTACCGGAAGTGTTGTCGCTGCCGACGGACCGTCCGAGGCCTCCCGTGCAGTCCTTCCGCGGAGCGACAGTACCTTCGGACGTTTCCGCCTCTGCCCACCGCGCTTTGACTCGGGTCGCACGTGAGAACGATGCGACGATGTTCATGGTGGTCCACGCCGCGGTTGCGGTGTTGTTGTCGCGGTTGTCCGGGTCGGACGACGTGGCTGTCGGTACGCCGATCGCCGGTCGTGGGGAGCGTGCGCTCGACGACCTGATCGGCATGTTCGTCAACACCCTGGTGTTGCGTACTCGGGTGGAGTCGTCTGCGTCGTTCGCGGAGGTGCTCGAGCAGGCGCGTGCGGTGGATGTGGCGGCGTTCGGGCATGCGGATGTGCCGTTCGAGCGGCTGGTGGAGGAGTTGGCTCCGACCCGGTCGACGGCGCACGCCCCGTTGTTCCAGGTCCTGCTGGTCTTCCAGAACTTCGCCCAGACGACGTTCGAGTTGCCGGGCCTGACGGTGGCCGGGGTGGAGGCGGATCTGGACACCGCGAAGTTCGATCTGCAGATCACGTTCGTCGAGCGGTTCGATGAGTCGGGTGCGCCGGCGGGGATGTCGGTGGCGTGGACGTATGCGACGGATCTGTTCGACGAGGCGACGGTGGTCTCGTTCGCGGAGCGGTTCGTGCGGTTGGTCGAGGCGGTGGCGGCGGATGTGTCGGTGCCGGTCGGGGATGTGGAGTTGTTGGCGCCCGAGGAGCGGGTGTCGGTGCTCGACTCGTGGAATGCGACCGGGCATGCGGTGTCGGCGCGGTTGCTGACCGACTTGTTCGACGAGCAGGTGCAGCGGTCGCCGGGTGCGCCGGCGGTGGTGTTCGACGGTGGTGAGTACACCTATGGTGAGTTCGCGTCGCGGGTGAATCGTCTTGCTCGGTATTTGATTTCGGTGGGTGTGGGGCCGGAGTCGCGGGTGGCGGTGGCGATGCGTCGCAGTGTGGATCTGGTGGTGGCGGTGCATGCGGTGCTTGCTGCCGGTGGTGCGTATGTGCCGGTGGATCCGGATCATCCGGTGGAGCGGACGGGGTATGTGCTCGATTCGTCGGAGCCGGTGTTGGTGCTGACGACGTCACGGGACGGCTTCGGTGCGCCGGATTCCGTTCCGGTGGTGGCGGTCGATGAGCTTGATGTGTCCGATTTTTCGGCGGATGCCGTCTCGGCTGCGGAGCGGGTGTCCATTCTGCGTCCGGAGAATACGGCGTATGTGATCTATACGTCGGGGTCGACGGGTCGGCCGAAGGGTGTGGCGTTGCCGCATGCGGCGACGGTCAATCAGTTGTTGTGGGCGCAGGATCGGTATCCGCTCGATGCGACGGATGTGGTGTTGCTCAAGACGCCGTTCACCTTCGATGTGTCGGTGTGGGAGTTGTTCTGGACGTTGCAGACCGGGGCGCGGTTGGTGGTGGCGGAGCCGGACGGGCATCGTGATCCGGAGTATCTGGCGCGGGTCATCGACGAGCAGCAGGTCACGACGGTGCATTTCGTGCCGTCGATGCTTGCCGCGTTCTTGTCGGCGATCCCCGGTTCGGTGGGGTCGAGTCTGCGTCGGGTGTTCGTCGCCGGTGAAGCATTGCCGATGGAGACGGTGCGGCGGTTCGCGGCGGTGGCCGGCGATACGCAGTTGCACAACTGGTATGGGCCGGCCGAGGCGGAGGTGGTCACCGCTTGGGCAGCTGATCCGGGGGCTTCGGTGGCACCGATCGGGTCGCCGGTGTGGAACACCCGGGTGCTTGTGCTCGACGGTCGGTTGCATCCGGTGCCGGTCGGTGTGGCGGGTGAGTTGTATCTGTCGGGTGTTCAGCTCGCGCGGGGTTATCACGGTCGGGTGGATCTGACGGCGGAGCGGTTCGTGGCCGATCCGTTCGGTTCGGGTGCGCGGATGTATCGCACGGGTGATCTGGTGCGGTGGACGCGAAGCGGTGAGCTGGAGTATCTGGGTCGCACCGATTTCCAGGTGAAGTTGCGTGGCCAGCGCATCGAGCTCGGTGAGATCGAGTCGGCGCTGCAGCAGGTGCCGGGGGTGGGGCAGGCCGTGGTGGTGCTGCATTCGGATGCGCAGGTCGGTGATCGGTTGGTCGGCTATGTGGCCGGTGCGGTCGACTCCGGTGTGGTGCTCGATGCGGTGCGGTCGGTGTTGCCGTCGTACATGGTGCCTTCGCAGGTGGTGGTGCTCGATGAGTTGCCGCTCAATGCGTCGGGCAAGTTGGATCGTAAGGCGTTGCCGGAGCCGGTATTCGAGGCGGTGGAGTTCCGTGCTCCGCGTACGCCGGTGGAGCAGACGGTCGCTGCGGTCTTCGGTGAGGTGCTCGGCATCGAGCGGGTCGGTCTCGACGATGATTTCTTCGTTCTCGGTGGCAACTCGTTGAGTGCTACGCAGGTGGTCTCGCGGATCGGTGCGGCTCTCGATGCTGCGGTGCCGGTGCGGGTGTTGTTCGAGGGTTCGACGGTCGAGGTGTTGGCGGCGCGGGTGGCCGAGCATGCCGGTGCCGGTGGTCGGGTGCCGTTGGTGGCGCAGGAGCGTCCGGAGCGGGTGCCGTTGTCGTTTGCGCAGCAGCGGATGTGGTTCCTGAACCGGTTGGACACGTCCTCCGGAACCAACAACGTGGGAATGGCGCTGCGTTTGTCAGGGGCATTGGATGTGGCGGCGTTGGCTGCTGCGGTTTCGGATGTGGTCGAGCGGCACGAGTCGTTGCGGACGGTGTATCCGATGACTGATGGTGTTGGCTACCAGCGCGTACTGCCGCGCTCGGAAGTCGACCTCGACTTGAACGAAGAGATCGTGGGCGCTGCCGAAGTCGCTACGCGGGCAGTCGACGCGATTACGGCCGGGTTCGATGTGGCGGTCGAGGTGCCGGTGCGGGTGCGGTTGTTCCGGGTCGTGGATGCGGTGGACGAGTTCGTGTTGGTGGTGGTGGTGCATCACATCGCCGGTGATGGTGTGTCGATGGGGCCGTTGGCTCGGGATGTGATGGTGGCGTACGAGTCCCGGTGTCGTGGTGAGGCGCCCGGCTGGGCGCCGCTCGAGGTGCAGTATGCGGATTTCGCGTTGTGGCAGCGGCAGGTGCTCGGGTCGGAGGACGATCCGCAGTCGCTGATCTCGCGTCAGGTCGGGTTCTGGCGGGAGAGTTTGGCGGGGTTGCCGGATCAGTTGGATCTGCCGGTGGATCGTGCGCGTCCGGCGGTGGCGTCGAATCGTGGGGCGATGCATGTCGGTGTGGTGGATGCGGGTGTGCACGAGGCGTTGACGCGGGTGGCGCGTGAGCGTGGGGTGACCGTGTTCATGGCGGTGCATGCGGCGTTGGCGGTGTTGTTGGCTCGGTTGTCGGGTACCGACGATATTGCGATCGGTACGCCGGTTGCCGGTCGTGGGGAGCGTGCGCTCGACGATCTGGTGGGTATGTTCGTCAACACGTTGGTGTTGCGTACTCGGGTGGAGTCGTCTGCGTCGTTCGCGGAG
This sequence comes from Rhodococcus rhodochrous, assembly GCF_900187265.1. Classification (NCBI taxonomy): domain Bacteria; kingdom Bacillati; phylum Actinomycetota; class Actinomycetes; order Mycobacteriales; family Nocardiaceae; genus Rhodococcus; species Rhodococcus rhodochrous. The sequence continues at coordinate 3,793,657 of NZ_LT906450.1, read as the reverse complement.
GTGCTCGAGCAGGCGCGTGCGGTGGATGTGGCGGCGTTCGGGCATGCGGATGTGCCGTTCGAGCGGTTGGTGGAGGTGCTCAATCCGGAGCGCTCGCAGGCGCGGCATCCGTTGTTCCAGGTGTTGTTGTCGTTCCAGAATTTCGAGCGTGCGGGTTTGGAGTTGCCGGGGTTGACGGTGGCTCCGGTGGAGCTCGATGCGGTGTCGGCGAAGTTCGATCTCGATGTCACGGTGGCCGAGCAGTTCGATGAGTCGGGTGCGCCGGCGGGGATGTCGGTGGCGTGGACGTATGCGACGGATCTGTTCGACGAGGCGACGGTGGTGTCGTTCGCGGAGCGGTTCGTGCGGTTGGTCGAGGCGGTGGCGGCGGATGTGTCGGTGCCGGTCGGGGATGTGGAGTTGTTGGCTCCCGAGGAGCGGGTGTCGGTGCTCGACTCGTGGAACGACACCACGCAGACTCGACCTGCTGAAACGTGGCCTCAACTGTACGATTCGTCTGTGTCTGTGTCGGGGGATACGACCGCGTTGGTATCGGACGGCAGTGAGGTGAGCTATGGAGAATTTTCATCGCGGGTGAATCGTCTTGCTCGGTATTTGATTTCGGTGGGTGTGGGGCCGGAGTCGCGGGTGGCGGTGGCGATGCGTCGCAGTGTGGATCTGGTGGTGGCGGTGCATGCGGTGCTTGCTGCCGGTGGTGCGTATGTGCCGGTGGATCCGGATCATCCGGTGGAGCGGACGGGGTATGTGCTCGATTCGTCGGAGCCGGTGTTGGTGCTGACGACGTCACGGGACGGCTTCGGTGCGCCGGATTCCGTGCCGGTGGTTCCTGTGGACGAGGTGGATCTGTCGTCGGTGTCGGATGCTCCGGTGACCGATTCCGATCGTCGTGCGGTGTTGCGTCCGGAGAATACGGCGTATGTGATCTATACGTCGGGGTCGACGGGTCGGCCGAAGGGTGTGGCGGTCGAGCATCGTTCGGTGGTCAACCAGTTGCTGTGGATGCAGGAACGGTTCGTTCTGGGCGCTGACGATGTGGTGTTGCTCAAGACGCCGTTCACCTTCGATGCGTCGGTGTGGGAGTTGTTGCTTCCGTTGCAGGCCGGTGCGCGGTTGGTGGTGGCGGAGCCGGACGGGCATCGGGATCCGGAGTATCTGGCGCGGGTCATCGACGAGCAGCAGGTCACGGCGGTGCAGTTCGTGCCGTCGGTGCTCGAGGCGGTGCTCGACCAATGGTCGTCCGGGATGTGGACTTCGCTGCGGGCGCTTTTCACCGGCGGCGAAGAGCTCTCCGCCAGTACAGCGCTTCGGACGCGGCAGACGTGTTCGGCTCAGGTGCACAATCTGTACGGTCCGACCGAGGCGACGATCCAGGCGACGTCGTTCACGTATCTCGATTCGTCCGACGGTCGGGTGGTGCCGATCGGATCACCGGTACGGAACACTCGGGTGCTTGTGCTCGACGGTCGGTTGCGGCCGGTGCCGGTCGGGGTGGCGGGTGAGTTGTATCTGTCGGGTGTTCAGCTCGCGCGGGGTTATCACGGGCGGGTGGATCTGACGGCGGAGCGGTTCGTGGCCGATCCCTTCGGCTCCGGCGAGCGGATGTATCGCACGGGTGATCTGGTGCGGTGGACGCGAGACGGTGAGCTGGAGTATCTGGGTCGCACCGATTTCCAGGTGAAGTTCCGTGGTCAGCGCATCGAGCTCGGTGAGATCGAAGCGGTTCTCGATGCACTGGCTGGCGTAGCACGTTCTGTCGCAACAGTTTTCCGGCGCGAGTCGGGCGACGCTCTCATCGGATATGTTGTACCGACTGCTGACGTCGAGATCGATCCGGATGAGGTCGTTGCTTCGGTACGAGGACTGCTGCCGTCGTACATGGTGCCTTCGCGCGTAGTCGTGCTCGATGAGCTCCCGCTCAATGCGTCGGGCAAGTTGGATCGTGGCGCGTTGCCTACGCCCGTCTTCGAGACCGACTCCTTCCGTGCTCCGCGGACCGAGACACAGCAGATCGTGGCGGCGGTCTTCGGTGAGGTGCTCGGAGTAGAACGGGTCGGATTGGACGACAACTTCTTCGCTCTGGGTGGTAACTCGTTGTCGGCAACCCGAATCGTGTCGGGTCTGGCGGCGCAGGGGCGGCTGATGAAACTGCAGTGGATGTTCGTCGACCCGACTCCAGCGGGTCTTGCAGCCAGGATCGACGGTGCGGTCGGTATCTCGACTGCGGGCACCGACGTTCTGCTGCCGATTCGCACGACGGGGTCCGGCCGGCCGGTGTTCTGCGTACACCCCATCGTGGGTCTCGCCTGGTGTTACGTGGGGCTCGCCCAGTACATCGACGATCGGCCGCTGTACGGGCTGCAGACTCCGGCGTTGAGGGAACCCGATTTCGATCCCCACTCGCTTCGGGACATCGCGGGCAGATATGTCGATGAGATCCGCAAGGTGGCTCCGGAGGGTCCGTACGATCTCGTCGGCTGGTCCCTCGGTGGGGCGCTCGCCCATGAGATCGCAGTTCAGTTGCAAGCGGACGGTGCTGACGTTGCTTCCCTCGTCCTGATCGACAGCTACAGCAACGCGGAGGCCGTCACGGTCGAGGGACTCGACGCGCTGACCTCACGTGAGCTCCTGGGAGGTATCGGGCTCGATCCGGCGACGATCGACTCGCAGGGTGAGGAATCGACCGGAATCGTCCGTGCGGTCTCACGGACCTACGGTGTCTCTGTCGAGGATGCCGAGGCTCTCGTGACGAAACTGCTGGCCAATGCAAACCGTGACATGCGCTTGGCCGAACGAAACGAGCCCGGCATCTTCCGAGGAGACATCGACTTCGTCACGGCCGGTCACGACGATCGGACGGGAGAACGCGCGATGTCCAGCTGGTTCCCCTTCGTGACGGGGCGCGTGAACAACACCGTCGTATCCGAAACCCACTGGCAGATGATGTCGCCAGAGATCTTCGCGATCGTGCGTGACGCCCTCGCCGGCAAGGGAGATTCATCGAAATGAGATCAGCATTCATCGGTGGGGTAACGTGACCGGGCCGATACTCGATACCGGTAAAGCAGACAAGGCTCCACCCGAACGAGTCCGAACAGCACGAAGGTGCCGACAGTAAAGGTGAATGAACAGATGGTGCTTGCCAGGAGAGCAGCCCGTTCCGTGCGACGGGTGGGAGGTGTTCTGCTCACTGCCGCCCTGGTGACGGTTCCTTTCGTGGGAGTGGCGACCGCCGATCCGCTCGCAGACGAGGACTTTCGGATTCCCGCCGTCACGTCGCCGAACGGTTCGAAGATCACGGCGGTCAAGCCTTACGCCGAACGCGAAGTTCTCGTTACCGTGTACTCGGCGTCGATGGACAAGGAAGTGACCCTCGACGTCTGGCGTCCGGCGGACACCAGCGAGCCGCGTTCGACGCTCTACCTGCTCAACGGTGCCGGTGGTGGTGAGGACAGTGCCACCTGGCGCTACCGCACCGATGCTCGCGATTTCTTCGCGGACAAGAACATCAATGTCGTTTCGCCCATCGGCGGACGGTGGAGCTACTACGCCGACTGGAAGAACGAGGATCCGGAGCTCGGCGTCAACAAGTGGACGACCTTCCTGACCGAAGAAATCCCGCCACTCATCGACGAGGTTCTCGACACGAATGGCGTCAACGCCATCGCAGGTTTGTCTTCGTCCGGCACGTCAGTGCTGCAGATGCCGATCGCTGCACCGGGCCTCTACCGAGGTGTGGCGGCCTACAGCGGATGCGCACAAACATCGGATCCCATCGGCCAGCAGTTCGTGAAGCTGACAGTCGAGACCTGGGGTGGTGGTGATACCACCAACATGTGGGGCCCGTCGGACGATCCTGCGTGGGTCGAGAACGACCCGTACGTCAATGCCGAGGGGCTCCGCGGCCTCGACCTCTACATCTCCAACGGAAACGGCCTGCCCGGACCGTACGACACTCTCAATGGTCCCGGTATCGACGGGAATGTGGAGGTGCTCGCGAACCAGGTGGTCGTCGGTGGTGTGATCGAAGCAGCGACGAACTACTGCACCCACAACCTGAAGAATCGACTCGACGATCTGGGTATCCCGGCCACGTACAACTTCCGTGATTCCGGTTCGCATTCGTGGGCGTACTGGCAGGACGATCTGAAGGACTCGTGGCCTGTGCTCTCGAAGGCGCTCGAGTCGGATGAGAAGTGATGCGGCAGGCGTAATCGAGCCGTTCGTTCCGGTAAACAGTGCGGGGTCCGCTTCGGCGGACCCCGCACTGTCGTTCGGTCGCATTTCATCGATCCTGCGGTACGGACAAAAGTAATGAATCGCACGTATGATTATGACGTACACCACAATAATTCGGGGTTGGCCGTGCAAGACGGGACCGGCAGTGCTTGCCTGGATTACATGTCGGGGTTGAGTCTTTCGGTAATCGTGCCCGTATATAACGAAGAAGAATACATCCGCCCCTGCTTGGAGTCGCTACTGCGACAATGCGCGGATATTCACGAGATAATTGTCGTCGACAACAATTCCACGGATTCCACGATGGAAATCGTGGCTTCGTATGCGGAAAACTATCCGCTCATTCGAATGGTCTCCGAGGTGCAACCGGGGGTCGTGTACGCCCGAAACCGAGGGTTCGACGAGGCTACGGGACACATCCTCGGACGAATCGATGCGGACACCCGAGTCACGAGCACTTGGGCGCGGGACGTATTGAACTATTTCGGCCGTGGCGACACCGAGAAGGTCGGGGGAGTGACCGGCCTCAACGATTCGTACGACTCGCCGTACCGGAAGCTCAAACGATGGTCCGTGGATTGGCAGGTTTCCCGTGGGATGCTCGGGTGCGAGCGGCGTCTGGCCAACATGCACGGCGCGAACATGGCAATACGGTACGACGCGTGGAAGACCGTGCGGGATCAGGTGTGCATCGATCCCGGCGTTCACGAGGACTTCGATCTCGGGATCTGTATCGCCAAAGCAGGGTACGAGATTGCACAGCTCGACCAGATGCGTGTCGAGGTCTCGCCGCGTCGTGCGTACACGTCACCGATCAGATTCGTGACGTATGTAAAGGCGACTCTCGAGACCGGCCGCGTACACGGCATCGAGGGCTTCCGAATCCGTTTCGCAGTCCTCACCCATTGGTTCGGGCACGTTGCAGTGTGGTTGGCATACCGGCCGTATGACCCCACCAGGAAACGCTTCTCGATCAAGCGTGCGATTCTCGGTGGGTCGGGGAGGGCGCTGCCGGTTCGTTGATCGCTGCTCGCGTACCTGCAGCTCAGCTTTGTGCTGACCTGCGATATCCCCGGATAGCGGGCCACGCGAAGATTGCCACCATCCCGGCCGACCACAGGACGGTCTTCAGGAACGGTTCCGCTATCGGGCCACCCATCGCGAGCGAGCGCATGGTGTCGATCGCGCAGGACATCGGCTGGTTCGCCACGACGGGTTGCAGCCAGCTCGGATACGCCATGACCGGCACGAACCCCGAATTGAAGAACATGAGCAGGGTGCACAGGATCGAGACGGTCTCGACCAGGGGAGTGCGTCCCGGCAGGGTCGCCAGAGCGGTCACCATCATCGCGAAGCCCAGACCGAAGATCAGCGGGACCACGAGGATGAGCAGCGTGGGGCCGATGCCCTGCGTGAACCGGAAACCCAACGCCATACCGGCGGCGAAGATCACGAGAGAGGTGACGAACACGCGCACCATCTCCGCCATCAACCGTCCCACCAGACCGGACGAGCGGTGGACGGGGAGCGTGTGGAACCGGCTCAGCAGACCCGAATCGCGTTCGGTGCGCAGTCCCACCGCGCTGACCACCGAGCCGAACATCGCGCCGACGAGCACGATCATGGGCACCGTGCCGAAGATCGACGAATATCCGGTCGCGGCGGTGATGCTGTCCCCGAGCACGATGCGGAACATCACCAGGGTGAGCGCCGGATAGATGAGCGCCTGGATCATCGTGGCGGGATCACGGGCCCATCTGAGCAGCAGTCGACCGCACTGCAGGCGGCTGTGCTCCCACAACGCACCCAGGGAACTCTCGCTGCGGATGCGATCCGGTTCGGGATACGCGAAGGTGCGGCCCGCGGTCCCTGCCCACTGTGTCTCGACGGTCTCGCTCATCGACTCACTCCCGCCTCGTCGCGGCCCACACGGCGCCCGGGATGCAGATCACGGCCAGGCCGATCATCCAGAACAGGCTCGGCCGGAAGACCTCCCAGGTCACGCCGTCCTGGGCCATGTCGCGCATCGCGAAGGAGAACTGCGAGATCGGCTGGTTGCGGACGAACGGTCTGATCCACTCGGGAAATCCCTCCTCGGGCACGAAACCGCACGAGAGCATTCCGAGGATCAGCTGCGGCAGGGTCAGCGCCTGCGCTGTCGCCTCGGGGCTCCGGGACAGACATCCGATCGCGTCGGCGCCCAGGCACAACAACAGGCTGATGATCAGTGCGGTCGCGCAGAACAGCACTGCCTGCCCGGGGCCGGCGGAGAAACGGAAACCGATGAGATAACCGAATCCGATCGAGGCGGCCAAGGAGATGACCGACCGCACCATGCTCGCCGTCACCCGTGACGCCAGGGGCGCCGCCGGGGCGACGGGCATCGTCTGCAGACGCGAGGTCACACCGGTCGTGCCCTCCTGCGCTGCCAGCTGCGCCGCCGAGATGGCGGTGAAGGCCATCGACTGCAGCACGATGATGGGCATCAGGAACTGCGCGTAGTCGATGCCCTGCAACTGCATGACGAATTTGAGCGGCAGATAGAAACCGAGACCGAAGACGAACGGTGCCAGGACTGCGAGGACCAGCTCGCCGTACCGCGCCATCGTGCGCAACGACCGGAGCGTCAGCACCCACCACTGCTCCACCCCCGACGGCGTGATCCGGCGGTGGACGCCTCCCCGACGTGCGGGAAGGGTGGACGAGGATTCGGCGAACGAGACTGTGGGGGCCGCGGTCCCGCGGACCGTCTCGTCGGTACGGGCCGTCACGGCCGGTCACCCGCCGGCGCAGGCTCCGCTCGTTCCGCGTCGGGCAGTGTTGTCGGGCCACCGTCCGTGGGGCCACCGTCTGTGGGTCCGCCACCGTCTGTCGGTCCGCCACCGTCCGGAGCGGATGCGGAGTGCCCGGTGAGGCGGAGGAAGACGTCGTCGAGCGAGGGACGTCGCAGACCGATGTCGGCGAGTTCGATGCCCAGGGGTTCGATGCGCCGCAGCACCTCGGTGAGGGTCGCGGCGCCGTCGGGCGCCGGGACGGACACCCGATCCGTGTCGGGGACCGTGCCCACCAGCACGTCCTGCGGGAGGAGACCTTCCAGGACGTGCAGGATCTCGGGTATCGCCCGCGAGTCGACCGGAACGATCTCGCAGTGGGTGCCCCCGGCGGAGGACTTCAGCTGGTTCGCGGTGCCCTCCGCGATCACGGTGCCCTTGTCGATGACGATGATGTTGTCGCTCAGCACGTCGGCCTCTTCGAGGTACTGCGTCGTCAGCAGCACCGTGATGCCCTGGTCCTTGAGCGCCGCCACCAGCGACCACACGCCCTGCCGGCTGCGCGGGTCGAGACCGGTGGTCGGCTCGTCGAGGAAGACCACCTTGGGACGGACCACCAGTCCGCACGCGATGTCGACCCGTCGGCGCATACCGCCGGAGTAGCCCTTCACGGGACGGCGACCGGCGTCGACGAGATCGAACTCCCGGAGCAGCTCGTCGGCGCGCCGGGTGGCGGACTTCTTGTCCAGGCCCATCAGGCGCCCGAACAGGATCAGGTTCTCCCGGCCGGTGAGAGTGTCGTCGAGTGCTGCGAACTGGCCGGTCATCATGATCGAACGCCGGACCGCCGCGGCGTCGGCGACCACGTCGTGCCCGGCGACCACGGCGCGACCCGAGGTGGGGCGCAACAGCGTCGACAGCACCTTGACCATCGTGGTCTTGCCGGCGCCGTTGGGGCCGAGGATGGCGAGGACACGGCCCGGCGGTGCAGAGAAGCTGATCCCGTCGAGTGCGTGGACGTCGCCGAACGACTTGTGGACGTCCTCCACGAGAACTGCCTGGTCGTGATCGCTCACATCACACCCCGCCGTAGATCTCGGTCCCCGTCGGGGACGGGTCGGTCCGTCACCGTCGGAATCGTACCGGTGCGAACGGTCCCGGGAGGGGCGGACGGACATGCGCGTCGGCGCCGACGCCCCGCCCCTCGGGGTGTCCACGCCGGCCGGTCAGGACCAGACGCCGAGATCGTCGAGGTGTTCGACGAGTCGATGGGCCCCGTCGGTGAAGTGTTCGCGCGTCTCGCGTCCGGCGGCCTCGACGTCACCGGTGCGCAGCGCCTGCAGCAACCGTTCGTGCGAGGCGACCGCATCCGTCCCCCAGCTGCGATCGTCCGAGTAGAAGTGCACGGGCGTGTACCGGGTCGCGTTGTGGAGGAACCACGCGAGCTTGCGCGAACCCGCCGCGCGGTTCAGGGTGCGGTGGAACTCGAATTCGAGGTCCTCGATGCGCGCGCCGTCACCGACCCGTACGGCCTCGGCGAAACGCGTGGCCAGCTCGTCGAGCTCGGCGAGGGTCTCGGCCGTCATCAGGGTCGCGGCGCGCTCCACGAGTCGCTCGGCGAGTCTGCCCTGGAGCCAGAAGATGTCGTCGATGTCCGATCTGTCGAGCGGGGACACGACGTACCCGCGGTGGGGGACGAGTTCGACGAGTCCCTCACCGCGGAGCGTCAGCAGGGCCTCGCGCACCGGGGTCACGCTCACCCCGAGTTCGGCCGCGGTCTCGTCCAGACGGACGAAATCCCCGGGTCGCGCACCGCCGGACATGATGAGGTTTCTCACGTGCGCGGCCACCTCGTCCGAGAGCTGCGGTCGCCGGCGCACCACGGGAGACCGAGACGAACCGGACGAAGCGGACGAGTTCATGGCACGCGCCTTCCACTAGTGGACGGCTCGCATTATCACCGCACGGTCTCGGCGGCATCACGGCCGGGGGTGACATGTGGCACACATTCCCCGCCTCGCCCGGATCGTGTCGCGGTTCGTGGTTTGGTTGGCGAGGTGAGCACCGGAGTATCACGCCGACGGTTACTGGGAGGGGCCGCCGGCGGATTGTTCGCGTGGGGTGCGACCGCAGGGAGCGGTCGTGCGGCGCCGCCACGCAGGCTTCCTCCACCCGACACCGTCACCGTCACCGATCCCGCGAGGATGAGTGCGGTCGAGGCGGCAGCGCTGCTGCACGCCGGCGAACTGCACCCCCGGGAACTGCTCGACGCCTGTCTGGACCGCACGCGCTCGTACGACGGAGCGATCGGTGCGTGGATCCGGCTCTACCCCGAGGTCGCCTACGCGGCGGCCGACGCGGCGGGGGAGCGGCTCGCCCGCGCGCGCCGCGACCAGGCCCCGGCGCCACTCGTGTGTGGGCTTCCGATCGCCCTCAAGGACATCTTCGCGGTCTCAGGGCTTCCGCTCACCGCGTCGAGTCGCGTCCTCGAGGGCAACATCGCGGCCGGGCACTCGGGTGTGTGGCGTCGACTCGAGGACGCCGGTGCGGTGCTCATGGGGCACGCCCACACCGACGAGTTCGCGATCGGTGTCGCCACCCCTCAGGTGGGCAATCCGTGGAACACCGAGATGTCGCCCGGCGGATCGTCCGGCGGCAGCGCGGCCGTGCTCGCCGCGCGGTTCGCACCCCTCGCGCTCGGCAGCGACACGGGCGGTTCGGTCCGGTTCCCCGCGAGCGCCTGCGGTGTCTCCTCGATCAAGCCGACCTACGGGCGCATCACCTCGCACGGCATGATCCCGCTGACCTGGACCCGCGACCACGTGGGTCCGATGGGCCGCAGCGTCGCCGACGCGTCCCTGATGATGACCGTGCTCGCGGGCGCGGACCCGGCCGACCCGATCACGGCACTCGGCCCCGACGTTCCCGAGGGTGGTTACCCCGTGACGGCCGCCGGGGGAGCGAGTCCCCTCGCCGGCGTGCGGATCGGACTGCCCGTGAACACGAATCCCGCACCCCCCGAGGCGGTGCAGCGCGTCGTCGACGACGCGGCGCGGGTGGCGGAGTCGCTCGGCGCGGTCACCGTCCCGGTGACGATGCCGCCCCTGCCGGACTCCCTCGCAACCGGCGACCAGGTCGAGATGGGCGCCTACCACCAGCAGTTCACCGACCGGCTCGGCCTGTACCGTCCCGAGAACGCGGTGGCCGCAGGCACGGCGGTGGCCTCGCTGGCCGTGCCGGTCGGCGATTACCTCACCTTCGAACGCGACCGCCTGCGCTACCAGAGCGACTACAACCGGATGTTCGTCGACCAGGATCTCGACGCGATCATGCTGCCCGGCGCCTCCGTCGACGGCGCACGGCGCCAGGAGTTCCTCGGCATCAGCGTCACGGCCGGAGTGACGGGTCCTGTGCGCTGGGCGAACTACTCCGGTGCCCCCGTGGTGACGCTGCCCGCCGGGTACTCCGCCGCGACAGGGATGCCGGTCGGTGTGCAGCTCGGCGCGCGGCCGTGGCAGGACGAACGTCTCATCGGCATCGGGCTCGAACTGCAGGAGGCGCTGCCGGTCTGGCGTGACGAGCCGCAACTCGTCGCCGCCGGTGCGCGGGTTCCCGAGGTGGCGCAGGTGCCGCCGGGTCCCGGCCCCGACCCGACGAATACGATCGGGGCGGCCGCTCCGGTTCGGACCCTGCCGATGAACCCCATCGGCTAGGCTCGCCCACGCGGACCCCACCGCACGGCGTATCGCCGAGGTGCAGATCACGCACCGTCGTGAGTTGAACTCTCGGCCGTGCTCCTGCATACTGGTCGGGTTGCCTTGACCGGGCCATGGATGTTTCGCGGCTCGGAACGGGAAAGACGTGACAGTCGCGGATCGAGCCTCACGGCCTGGTCGCGGCCACATGCAAGACGGAAGCAGTACCCCTGTGTGCTCCTGCGGAGCGCAGCCGGTTCCGTTCCTTGCGGTGTCGAAGCCTTCGAGCATCGACGCCGGGGAATGAGCGGCGGGCCGACACGCCCGACCGCGTGGACCGGAGAACAATGACAGATGAACAGCGGCAAGCGGATCGGATACGTCCGGCTCGCACTGTGTTTCGAGTGCTGTTCTCGGTCGCCGTTCCCCGGGGAACTGTGCAGACGAGGTGGTTTCCGGCTCCGCCGGGGATCACGAAACGCGGCAAGAAAAGGACACTAAGCGTGGCGGGACAGAAGATCCGCATCAGGCTCAAGGCCTATGACCACGAGGCGATCGACGCATCTGCGCGCAAGATCGTCGAGACGGTGACCCGTACGGGTGCCCGCGTGGTCGGCCCGGTGCCGTTGCCCACTGAAAAGAACGTGTACTGCGTCATCCGCTCGCCGCACAAGTACAAGGACTCGCGCGAGCACTTCGAGATGCGGACGCACAAGCGGCTCATCGACATCCTCGACCCGACGCCGAAGACCGTCGACGCGCTCATGCGCATCGATCTCCCGGCGAGTGTCGACGTCAACATTCAGTGACATTCGATTACAGCGAGCTTGTGAAAGACGCAGCGGAGACAACACATGACTAACCAGATCAAGGGAATCCTGGGCACCAAGCTCGGCATGACCCAGGTCTTCGACGAGAACAACCGGGTCGTCCCGGTCACCGTCGTCAAGGCCGGACCGAACGTGGTCACGCAGATCCGCACCGAGGAGCGCGACGGCTACAACGCCGTGCAGCTCGCCTACGGTGCCATCGCGCCGCGCAAGGTCAACAAGCCGGTTCGCGGCCAGTTCGAGAAGGCCGGCGTCACGCCGCGCCGTCACCTGGTCGAGCTCCGGATCGAGGACGCCTCCGAGTACGAGGTCGGCCAGGAACTCACCGCAGAGGTGTTCGAGGACGGCGCCTACGTCGACGTCACCGGCACCTCGAAGGGCAAGGGCTTCGCCGGCACCATGAAGCGTCACGGCTTCGCCGGCCAGGGTGCGTCGCACGGTACGCAGGCCGTGCACCGTCGTCCGGGCTCCATCGGTGGTTGCGCCACCCCGGGCCGCGTGTTCAAGGGCACGCGCATGTCCGGTCGTATGGGCTCCGACCGCATCACGACGCAGAACCTCTCGGTCCACAAGGTGGACGCCGAGAACGGTCTGCTGCTGATCAAGGGCGCGATCCCGGGTCGCAAGGGCGGCCTCGTGATCGTCAAGACCGCAGTGAAGGGTGGTGCACGGGCATGACCAGCACCGAGACCGCAACCAAGCTGACCCTGGACGTCAAGGCCCCCGGTGGCCAGACCTCCGGCTCCGTCGATCTCCCCGCCGAGATCTTCGACGCTCCCGCGAACATCGCGCTGCTGCACCAGGTCGTCACCGCGCAGCTCGCCGCGGCCCGCCAGGGAACGCACGCCACCAAGACCCGCGGCGACGTCCGCGGCGGTGGCAAGAAGCCGTACCGCCAGAAGGGCACCGGCCGCGCACGTCAGGGCTCGACCCGTGCGCCGCAGTTCGCCGGCGGTGGCACCGTCCACGGCCCGCAGCCGCGCGACTACAGCCAGCGCACCCCCAAGAAGATGAAGGCCGCCGCCCTGCGCGGAGCCCTCTCCGACCGGGCGCGCAACGAGCGCATCCACGTGATCACCGAACTCGTCGCGGGTCAGACCCCGTCGACGAAGAGTGCTCGCACGTTCCTGGGCGAGATCAGCGACCGCAAGAAGGTCCTGCTCGTCGTCGGCCGTGAAGACGTGGCGGCGTGGAAGTCGGTTCAGAACCTTCCCAACGTCCACGCGCTCGCGCCGGATCAGCTGAACACCTACGACGTGCTCTACAGCGATGACGTCGTGTTCAGCGTCGAGGCGCTCAACACGTTCATCCACGGGCCGGCCGAGTCCGGCCAGGAAGTTAAGGAGGAGAGCAAGTGAGCACGATCGCCGATCCTCGCGACATCCTGCTGGCTCCCGTCGTCTCCGAGAAGTCCTACGGGCTGATGGAAGAGGGCACCTACACCTTCCTGGTGCACCCGGACTCGAACAAGACGCAGATCAAGATTGCCGTCGAGAAGGTCTTCGGCGTCAAGGTGAGCAGCGTCAACACCGCCAACCGTCAGGGCAAGCGCAAGCGGACCCGGTTCGGTTACGGCAAGCGCAAGAACACCAAGCGCGCGCTCGTGACCCTCACGGCCGACAGCAAGCCCATCGAGATCTTCGGAGGCCCGGTCGCGTAGCGATCGGAACTCTCGAGAGATAGAGGACGAGAAGACTCATGGCAATCCGTAAGTACAAGCCGACTACGCCGGGCCGCCGTGGCGCCAGCGTGTCGGACTTCGCCGAGATCACTCGGTCGACGCCCGAGAAGTCGCTGATCCGCCCGCTGCACGGTCGCGGTGGACGTAACGCGCACGGCCGCATCACCACCCGTCACAAGGGTGGCGGACACAAGCGCGCCTACCGCCTGATCGATTTCCGTCGCAACGACAAGGACGGCGTGCCGGCCAAGGTCGCTCACATCGAGTACGACCCCAACCGCACCGCGCGCATCGCGCTGCTCCACTACGTGGACGGCGAGAAGCGCTACATCATCGCCCCCAAGGGACTCGTTCAGGGTGCCGCCGTGGAGTCGGGCCCCAATGCCGACATCAAGCCCGGCAACAACCTGCCCCTGCGCAACATCCCGACCGGTACCACCATCCACGCGGTCGAGCTGCGTCCGGGTGGCGGCGCCAAGATGGCCCGTTCCGCCGGTGCGAGCATCCAGCTCCTCGGTAAGGAAGGCACCTACGCCACGCTGCGTATGCCCTCCGGCGAGATCCGTCGCGTCGACGTGCGCTGCCGCGCAACGGTCGGCGAGGTCGGCAACGCCGAGCAGTCGAACATCAACTGGGGCAAGGCCGGCCGTATGCGGTGGAAGGGCAAGCGCCCGACCGTCCGTGGTGTCGTCATGAACCCGGTCGACCACCCGCACGGTGGTGGCGAGGGCAAGACCTCGGGTGGTCGCCACCCGGTCAGCCCGTGGGGCAAGCCCGAGGGCCGCACCCGCAAGAACAAGGCGTCCGACAAGCTCATCGTCCGTCGTCGCCGTACCGGCAAGAAGCGCTAGTCAAGGAGGGAGTTAGAGAATGCCACGCAGCCTCAAGAAGGGCCCGTTCGTCGACGACCACCTCCTGGCGAAGGTGGACACGCAGAACGAGAAGGGCACCAAGCAGGTCATCAAGACCTGGTCGCGCCGTTCCACGATTCTGCCCGACTTCATCGGTCATACGTTCGCTGTCCACGATGGACGCAAGCACGTGCCGGTGTTCGTCTCGGAGTCCATGGTCGGTCACAAGCTCGGTGAGTTCGCGCCGACCCGTACGTTCAAGGGCCACATCAAGGACGACCGGAAGAGCAAGCGTCGATGAGCACTGAAACCACCACCAACAGCGCTCGGGCTGTTGCGCGCCACGTGCGCGTGACCCCGATGAAGGCGCGCCGCGTCGTCGACATCGTTCGCGGTAAGTCCGTCGAGGAGGCCCTGGCCATCCTCAAGTTCGCGCCGCAGGCCGCGGCCGAGCCGGTCGCCAAGGTGATCGCATCGGCCGCTGCGAACGCGCAGAACAACTACAACCTCGACCCCAGCACGCTCGTCGTCGCGACGGCGTACGTGGACGAGGGTGCGACCCTGAAGCGGTTCCAGCCGCGTGCTCAGGGCCGTGCGTTCCGCATCCGCAAGCGGTCGAGCCACATCACCGTGATCGTGGAAAGCGTCGGGTCGGCTTCGACTCGTAACCGCCGGAAGGGAGCTCAGTAGTGGGCCAGAAGATCAACCCGCACGGCTTCCGTCTGGGCATCACCACCGACTGGAAGTCTCGTTGGTACGCCGACAAGCAGTACGCGGACTACGTCAAGGAAGATGTCGCGATCCGCAAGTTCCTGGCCTCCGGCCTCGAGCGCGCCGGCATCGCGAAGGTCGAGATCGAGCGCACCCGTGACCGTGTGCGTGTGGACATCCACACCGCTCGTCCGGGCATCGTCATCGGACGCCGCGGCGCCGAGGCCGATCGCATCCGCGCCGAGCTCGAGAAGCTGACCGGTAAGCAGGTCCAGCTGAACATCCTCGAGGTCAAGAACTCGGAGTCCGAGGCTCAGCTCGTCGCGCAGGGCGTCGCCGAGCAGCTCTCGAACCGTGTCGCCTTCCGTCGTGCGATGCGCAAGGCCATCCAGTCGGCCATGCGTCAGCCGAACGTCAAGGGCATCCGCGTGCAGTGCTCGGGCCGCCTCGGTGGCGCCGAGATGTCGCGTTCGGAGTTCTACCGCGAAGGTCGTGTCCCGCTGCACACGCTGCGCGCGGACATCGACTACGGCCTCTACGAGGCACGGACCACCTTCGGCCGTATCGGCGTGAAGGTCTGGATCTACAAGGGCGACATCGTCGGTGGCCGTCGTGAGCTCGCTGCTGCTGCAGCTGCTCCCGCCGACCGGCCGCGTCGTGAGCGTCCGAGCCGCCCGCGTCGTTCCGGCGCCTCGGGCACCACCGCGACGAGCACCGAGGCCGGCCGCGCCGCATCGAGCGACGCTCCTGCCTCGACCGAGAACAAGGAGGGCTGACGCAATGTTGATCCCCCGGCGGGTCAAACACCGCAAGCAGCACCATCCGAGCCGTACGGGTGCCGCCAAGGGCGGAACCCAGGTGGCCTTCGGTGACTACGGCATCCAGGCTCTCGAGCCGGCCTACATCACCAACCGGCAGATCGAGTCCGCTCGTATCGCCATGACCCGGCACATCAAGCGTGGCGGCAAGATCTGGATCAACATCTTCCCGGATCGCCCCCTCACCAAGAAGCCTGCCGAGACCCGCATGGGTTCCGGTAAGGGTTCGCCGGAGTGGTGGGTCGCGAACGTCAAGCCCGGTCGCGTGCTGTTCGAGATGAGCTACCCCAACGAGGAGATTGCGCGCGAGGCTCTGCGTCGCGCGATGCACAAGCTCCCCTGCAAGTGCCGCATCGTGACGAGGGAGGAGCAGTTCTGATGGCTACCGGTACCCCCGCCGCGGAACTCCGCGAGCTGAGCGACGAAGAGCTGACCGACAAGCTCCGCGAAGCCAAGGAAGAGCTGTTCAACCTCCGCTTCCAGATGGCCACCGGCCAGCTGGACAACAACCGTCGGCTCCGCGTCGTGCGCAACGAGATCGCCCGTATTTACACGGTGCTGCGCGAGCGCGAGCTCGGACTGGCCACCGGCCCGAATGCGGGTGACGTGGCATGAGTGAGGAAAAGGCAGTGAGCAACCAGGAACAGCGCGCGAGCCGTAAGGTCCGCATCGGTTACGTCGTCTCGGACAAGATGGAGAAGACCATCGTCGTCGAGCTCGAGGACCGAGTGAAGCACCCGCTGTACGGCAAGATCATCCGCCGTACGACCAAGGTGAAGGCGCACGACGAGAACGGTCTGGCCGGCATCGGCGACCGCGTTCAGCTGATGGAGACCCGTCCGCTGTCCGCGTCGAAGCGCTGGCGTCTGGTCGAGGTGCTCGAGAAGGCCAAGTAAGGCCTCTCGTCCTCGACAGGACCCGAGACATGCAGCACCCCACCACCCGCACCGCGGGTGGTGGGGTGCTGTGCGTCCGATAGGTGCAGGCCGCACGTGGGGGAGACGTGGATGTCGCTGCGACACGCCCGGTTCCGGGGTGGGGAGTGACATCACAATTCGCGAATTTGCCCTGCGTACGGTATATGGCCTACTCTGGACGGGTTGCTTACGGGACCCGTGTGTGATTCGCACGTGCGCCGCAGGTGACCGACGACCGCGTACGTCCAGGTCGGAAATCTGACGTACACACCAATCCAGGTCAAGGAGAAGTAAGTGATCCAGCAGGAGTCGCGACTGCGCGTCGCCGACAACACGGGTGCCAAGGAGATCCTCTGCATCCGCGTTCTCGGTGGCTCGTCCCGTCGCTACGCCGGTATCGGTGACATCATCGTCGCCACCGTCAAGGACGCGATCCCCGGCGGCAACGTCAAGCGTGGCGAGGTCGTCAAGGCCGTGATCGTGCGCACCACCAAGGAGCGCCGCCGGCCGGACGGCTCGTACATCAAGTTCGACGAGAACGCTGCCGTCATCATCAAGGGCGACAACGATCCTCGCGGAACCCGCATCTTCGGACCCGTCGGTCGCGAGCTTCGCGACAAGCGGTTCATGAAGATCGTCTCGCTCGCTCCGGAGGTGCTGTGATGAAGGTGCACAAGGGTGACACCGTGCTCGTCATCTCGGGCAAGGACAAGGGCGCCAAGGGCAAGGTCATCGCGGCCTACCCGGCGACCGGCAAGGTCCTCGTCGAGGGCGTGAACCGTATCAAGAAGCACACCGCCGTCTCTGCGAACGAGCGTGGCGCCTCCTCCGGCGGCATCGTGACGCAGGAGGCCCCGATCCACGTTTCCAACGTTGCGGTCGTCGACTCGGACGGAAACCCCACCCGCGTGGGCTACCGCACCGACGAGGAAACCGGCAAGCGCGTTCGGATTTCCCGGAAGAACGGGAAGGACCTCTGACATGACCAGCACCGAGAACAAGACCCAGCCGCGCCTGAAGGTGCGGTACCGCGAGGAGATCCGCGACGCGCTGAACGCGGAGTACGACTACGCGAACGTCATGCAGATCCCCGGCGTCGTGAAGGTCGTCGTCAACATGGGTGTCGGCGACGCCGCCCGCGACGCGAAGCTCATCAACGGAGCCGTCAACGACCTCGCGCTCATCACCGGTCAGAAGCCGGAGATCCGCAAGGCCCGCAAGTCCATCGCACAGTTCAAGCTGCGCGAGGGCATGCCGATCGGTGCGCGCGTCACGCTGCGCGGCGACCGTATGTGGGAGTTCCTGGACCGTCTCGTGTCCATCGCGCTTCCCCGTATCCGGGACTTCCGTGGCCTCAACGGCAACCAGTTCGACGGCAACGGCAACTACACGTTCGGCCTGAACGAGCAGTCGATGTTCCACGAGATCGACGTGGACCGCATCGACCGCCCGCGCGGCATGGACATCACTGTCGTGACCACCGCTACCAACAACGAAGAAGGCCGTGCCCTGCTCAAGCACCTCGGCTTCCCGTTCAAGGAGAACTGAGCCCATGGCTAAGAAGGCACTGGTCAACAAGGCCAACAAGAAGCCGAAGTTCGCGGTGCGCGCCTACACCCGCTGCCAGCGCTGCGGGCGCCCGCACTCGGTCTTCCGCAAGTTCGGACTCTGCCGCATCTGCCTTCGCGAGATGGCACACCGCGGAGAACTTCCGGGAGTTCACAAGAGCTCCTGGTGACGTGATCGGTGGGCGGAGGACCGAGTAGTTCTCCGCCCACTGTCGCGCTGTCATGGGTTCGTCGCCGATCCGGCCGACGAACCCGCTATCGAACCGAGTTTCGATGTAGGCCCACGGCCGGCATGTTCCGGCGTTGCATGGGAACCGCATCGAGAAAGGTGAACAGGTCAGCCATGACCATGACCGACCCCATCGCAGACTTCTTGACGCGTCTGCGTAACGCCAACACGGCGTACCACGACGAGGTCAAGCTCCCGTCCTCGAAGATCAAGGTGAACATCGCCGAGATCCTCAAGCGCGAGGGTTACATCTCCGACTACCGCACCGAGGACGCCGAGGTGGGCAAGACCCTCATCGTCGACCTCAAGTACGGACCTTCCCGTGAGCGCAGCCTTGCCGGCGTGCGCCGCGTGTCGAAGCCCGGCCTGCGCGTGTACGCGAAATCCACCAACCTGCCCAAGGTCCTGGGCGGCCTCGGCGTGGCGATCATCTCCACGTCCTCCGGCCTGCTCACCGATCGCCAGGCGGCCAAGCAGGGAGTGGGCGGGGAAGTCCTCGCCTACGTCTGGTAAAGGGAGGCCACCACAATGTCGCGAATCGGAAAACTCCCCGTTGCAGTTCCTTCGGGCGTCGAGGTCACCATCGACGGCCAGGATGTTGCAGTGAAGGGCCCCAAGGGCAACCTGTCCCTGACGATCGCCGAGCCGATCGCCGTCGCCAAGGGCGAGGACGGGGCAATCAACGTCACGCGCCCGAACGACGAGCGTCGCAGCCGTGCGCTGCACGGCCTGTCGCGGACGCTCGTGCAGAACCTCATCGTCGGCGTGACCGAGGGTTACACCACGAAGATGGAGATCCACGGCGTCGGCTACCGCGTGGCTCTCAAGGGCAAGGACCTCGAGTTCTCGCTCGGCTACAGCCACCCCGTGCTGATCGAGGCTCCCGAGGGCATCACGTTCGCCGTCGAGAACCCCACGCGCTTCTCGATCTCGGGCATCGACAAGCAGAAGGTCGGCCAGATCGCGGCCAACATCCGCCGGCTGCGCAAGTCCGACCCGTACAAGGGCAAGGGCATCCGCTACGAGGGTGAACAGGTCCGTCGCAAGGTCGGAAAGACGGGTAAGTGATCATGAGCCAGACCGAGAACCAGAAGGCCAAGCGCATCCCGCGCGGCAAGGACGCCTCCACCACGCGTCGCCTTTCGAAGACGCGTCGTCACTTCCGCCTCCGCAAGAAGATCTCCGGCACCGCCGAGCGTCCCCGCCTCGTCGTCAACCGGTCCTCGCGCCACCTGCACGTGCAGCTGGTCGACGACCTGACGGGCACCACCCTCGCCGCAGCGTCGTCCATCGAACCCGATGTGCGCGCTCTCGAGGGCGACAAGAAGGCTCGCGGCGCGAAGGTCGGTCAGCTGATCGCCGAGCGCGCGAAGGCTGCCGGCGTGGAAGCCGTGGTCTTCGACCGCGGTGGCCACACCTACAGCGGACGCATCGCGGCCCTCGCGGACGCGGCTCGCGAAAGCGGGTTGAAGTTCTGATGACCATTTTCTCGAACGGAAGGAACGCCTGATGCCGGGACGTCAGCGGCGTGACGGCGGCAACGGCCCCGCCGGACAGAACCCCAACAGCGGTGACAACCGCGGCGGTCGCGACCGCCGCGACCGCGACTCGCGTGGCGGCAACGCTGCCGAGAAGTCGAACTACATCGAGCGTGTCGTCTCGATCAACCGTGTGTCGAAGGTCGTCAAGGGCGGTCGTCGCTTCAGCTTCACCGCTCTGGTGATCGTGGGCGACGGCAACGGTCTGGTCGGCGTCGGCTACGGCAAGGCCAAGGAAGTTCCCGCGGCCATCCAGAAGGGTGTCGAGGAAGCTCGCAAGAACTTCTTCCGCGTCCCGCTCATCGGCGGAACCATCACCCACCCCGTCCAGGGAGAGGCTGCAGCCGGTGTCGTCCTGCTGCGTCCGGCTTCCCCCGGTACCGGTGTCATCGCCGGTGGCGCTGTGCGCGCGGTGCTGGAGTGCGCGGGTGTCCACGACATCCTGTCGAAGTCGCTCGGCTCCGACAACGCCATCAATGTGGTGCACGCGACGGTTGCGGCCCTCAAGGGTCTGCAGCGTCCCGAGGAAGTCGCGGCTCGCCGTGGCCTCACCCTCGAGGAAGTTGCCCCCGCCGGCATGCTGCGCGCACGTGCACAGGCTGCTGGGAGCGTGAAGTAATGGCAGAGCTGAAGATCACCCAGATCAAGAGCACCATCGGGGCCAAGTCGAATCAGCGCGACAGCCTCCGGACCCTCGGTCTGCGGAAGATCCGCCAGTCCGTCGTCCGCGAGGACAATGCGCAGAACCGCGGCCTCATCAACGTGGTGCGTCACCTCGTCACTGTTGAGGAGGTCTGAGAATGACCATCAAGCTGCATCACCTGCGCCCGGCACCGGGTGCGAAGACGGACAAGACCCGCGTCGGACGCGGTGAGGGTTCGAAGGGCAAGACCGCCGGCCGCGGTACGAAGGGCACGAAGGCACGCAAGAACGTGTCGCCGGCCTTCGAGGGTGGCCAGATGCCCATCCACATGCGTCTGCCGAAGCTCAAGGGTTTCAAGAACGCATTCCGTACCGAGTACCAGATCGTCAACGTCGGGGACATCGCTCGCGCGTTCCCCGAGGGTGGACAGATCGGTGTCGCGGACCTCGTGGCGAAGGGTCTGGTTCGCAAGAACCAGCTCGTCAAGGTCCTCGGCGAGGGCGAGCTGACGGTGGCCGTGCAGGTCACCGCCGACAAGTTCTCGGCCTCCGCTCAGGAGAAGATCGCTGCAGCCGGTGGCAGCGCGACCGTCCAGGCCTGACCTGTACTTTCGCGTGTGAGTCACGGCTGTCGAACGGCCGCGGTGCAGATCCTTGCACCGCGGCCGTTCGCGCTTTCACAGCGGTGTCATAGGCTGCGTTCGCAGCGGTGACATAGGCTACCGGGCTACCCCTCTCATCGGGGCCCACTGTTAGAGTTTCAGAGTTGTCTACCGTCCGACGGATCCCTCTCGATCCGTCGTCCCCGATCGGCCCGCCAGGAGGATCTTTGCTTTCCGCCTTCGTCTCGGCCCTCAGGACACCGGACCTGAGGCGGAAGATTCTCATCGCCCTCGGGCTCGTGGCGCTGTACCGCCTCGGTGCTACCGTGCCGTCCCCGGGCGTCGACTACGGCAACGTCCAGGCCTGTGTCGATCAGCTCGCCGGCAGCGAGCAGGCCGGCATCTACTCGCTGATCAATCTGTTCTCCGGCGGCGCGTTACTGCAGCTGTCGGTCTTCGCGATCGGCATCATGCCGTTCATCACCGCGAGCATCATCGTCCAGCTGCTCACCGTGGTCATTCCACGATTCGAGGAACTGCGCAAGGAAGGCCAGTCCGGCCAGGCCAAGATGACGCAGTACACGCGTTATCTCGCCGTCGCGCTCGCCGTCCTGCAGGCCACCGGCATCGTCGCCCTCGCCGCCCGAGGGCAGCTGCTGCAGGGCTGTTCGGAGCCGATCCTCGCCGACGACAGCATCTTCGGGATGGTCGTCATCGTGCTGGTCATGACCGCCGGTGCCGCCGTCGTCATGTGGTTCGGTGAGCTCATCACCGAACGCGGTGTCGGCAACGGCATGTCGCTGCTGATCTTCTCCGGTATCGCGGCCGCGCTGCCGAGCGAGGGCCGCATGATCCTCGAATCCCGCGGCGGCCTCGTCTTCGCGATCGTCTGCGTCGTGGCCCTGGCCCTCATCACGGGCGTCGTGTTCATCGAGCAGGGTCAGCGCCGCATCCCGGTGCAGTACGCCAAGCGCATGGTCGGCCGTCGTATGTACGGCGGGTCGTCGACCTACCTGCCGCTGAAGGTCAACCAGGCGGGCATCATCCCCGTCATCTTCGCGTCGTCGCTGCTGTACCTGCCCAACCTCGTTGCGCAGCTCACCGGTGCCACGACCAACCCGGATCCGAGTTGGTGGCAGCGGATCATCAACGAGTACCTGGTCAATCCGAACAACCCGGTCTACATCGCGATCTACTTCGCGCTGATCGTGTTCTTCGTCTTCTTCTACGTCGCCATCACCTTCAATCCGGAGGAGCGGGCCGACGAGATGAAGAAGTACGGCGGCTTCATCCCGGGCATCCGCCCCGGTCGCCCGACCGCCGAATATCTCAGTTTCGTGCTCAACCGCATCACGGTTCCGGGCTCGATCTACCTCGGTCTCATCGCGACACTGCCGAACTTCTTCCTGTCCGGCAGCCAGACGGCCTCGAGCATCTTCGGTGGCGCCGCGGTTCTCATTCTCGTCAGTGTCGCGCTGGACACTGTCAAGCAGATCGAAAGTCAACTGATGCAGCGCAACTACGAAGGGTTCCTCAAGTGAGACTTGTACTGCTCGGTCCTCCCGGTGCCGGCAAGGGCACACAGGCCGCGATTCTGTCCGAGAAGCTCGGCGTCCCCGCCATCTCGACGGGCGATCTTTTCCGCGCGAACATCGGGCAGGGCACCCCGCTCGGAGTCGAGGCCAAGAAGTACATCGACGCGGGGGAGCTCGTTCCCGCCGAGATCACCAACAACATGGTGCGTGAGCGTCTGGCCGAGCCCGACGCCGCCAACGGCTTCCTCCTCGACGGCTTCCCGCGCAGCGTGGAGCAGGCCAAGGAACTCGAGAACATCCTGAAGGATCTCGGCGTCGAGCTCGACGGCGTGCTGTCCTTCGTCATCGACGAGGACGTCGTGGTCGAGCGCATGCTCGCCCGCGGTCGCGCCGACGACACCGAAGACGTGATCCGCAACCGTCTCCGGGTCTACCGTGAGGAGACGGCCCCGCTGCTCGACTACTACGCCGACTCGATCATCACGGTCGACGCGATCGGTGAGGTCGAGGAGATCAATTCGCGGGCACTGTCCGCACTCGGAAAGTAGACGGGTAGTTCGATATGGGTTTCGGGCGCAAGCGCTCAGTGGTTCCGTTCCGCACCTCGGGTGAACTCGACGCGATGGCGGCGGCGGGAGCCGTGGTCGGTGCCGCACTCGTCGCAGTGCGTGAGGCGGCAAAGCCGGGCGTGAGCACCCTGGAACTCGACCAGGTGGCGGAATCGGTCATCCGTGATGCGGGGGCCGTTCCGTCCTTCCTGGGCTACCACGGCTTCACCGGTTCGATCTGTTCGTCGGTCAACGAGGTCGTCGTCCACGGCATCCCATCGGCGTCGGTGGTGCTCGCCGAGGGCGACCTCGTCTCGATCGACTGCGGTGCGATCCTCGAGGGCTGGCACGGCGACTCGGCGTGGACCTTCGGGATCGGGGAGCTGTCGCAGGCCGACATCGACCTGAGCGAGGCCACCCGCCTGTCGCTCGAGGCCGGTATCGCGGCGATGCTCCCGGGTAACCGCCTGACCGACGTCTCGCATGCGATCGAGCAGGGCACGCATGCCGCCGAGAAGTTGCACGGCCGCTCGTACGGGATCGTCGACGGCTACGGCGGTCACGGCATCGGGCGCGAGATGCACATGGATCCGTTCCTCCCGAACGAGGGCAAGCCGGGCAAGGGGCCGAAGCTCGTCGTCGGGTCGGTGCTCGCCGTCGAGCCGATGCTCACGCTCGGTACCTACGAGACCGAGGTCCTCGACGACGAGTGGACGGTCGTGACCGTCGACGGCAGCCGCGCCGCGCACTGGGAGCACACGGTCGCGGTCACCGAGGACGGCCCCCGCATCCTCACCGTCCGGCCGGAGTGACGGCATCCTCACCGTCCGGCCGGAGTGACGGTCGTGGTCACGCCGCGTGGGTTCAGACCTCGACGAGGAGCGTGACCGGTCCGTCGTTGACGAGGCTCACCTCCATGTGGGCCCCGAACTTCCCGGTCTCCACCGTCGCGCCGAGATCTCGTAGAGCGTTCGCGAACGCATCGACGAGGGGTTCGGCGATCGGGCGGGGAGCGGCGGCCGACCACGACGGACGCCGGCTCTTCCTCGTGTCGGCCATGAGCGTGAACTGACTGACCACCAGGATCGGGGCGCCGACGTCGGAGGCGGAGCGCTCGTCCTCGAGGATGCGCATCGTCCACACCTTCCGGGCGAGTGTCGCGGCCTTGGCCTCGTCGTCGTCGTGCGTGACGCCGACCAGCACGAGCAGGCCGTGACCACCTTCGGCCGGCGTGATACGGGCCACCTCGGCTCCGTCCACCGCCACTGCCGCCGTGGTCACCCGCTGGATCAACGCCCGCACGTGCGGTCCTCCTCCTGGTCGTGGGCACGAGTGTGCCCGAGCTCATTTGTCCTGGACGGTCAACTTCCCGTACCATTGATCGGTGGTGCGCGCTGCGCTCCGATCGGTCTCGTGTCGAATTCCTTCGAATCTCGGTTCGTGTCCGGTCCCGGAGTTGCCGAGCGTCACGGTAACGGATGCCGATGCAACCACAACGCCGAACAACGGATCGCGGAGGATATGGCTAAGAAAGACGGGGCAATCGAGGTCGAGGGCCGGGTAATCGAACCGCTGCCCAATGCGATGTTCCGCATCGAGCTGGAGAACGGGCACAAGGTTCTCGCCCACATCAGCGGAAAGATGCGCCAGCACTACATTCGTATCCTTCCCGAGGACCGCGTTGTCGTGGAGCTTTCTCCCTACGACCTCACGCGTGGACGCATCGTCTACCGCTACAAGTAACGAAGCTTCCCCGGCCACACGGTCGGGGAGAATCATGTCGCCGGGCCGGCTCTGCCGTGTCCGGCGGCGCACATACAGGAGATCGGACTTACGTGAAGGTTCAGCCTAGCGTCAAGAAGATCTGCGAGAAGTGCAAGGTGATCCGCCGTAACGGTCGGGTCATGGTGATCTGCGAGAACCTGCGCCACAAGCAGCGTCAGGGCTAGATCCACCTTCGTCTCGAAGATCTGCTTGGCAACAAGCACGAAGACCTTCCAGCACCAGTCGCGTGGTTACGATCCTCGATCCGTCGAGGAGCTGCGCGATCAACCCCCGGTACGGAGGCCGGGGCCCCACTGTGTTTATGAATCACACAGTTCTTCGACGCAGGGGACGGGCTGGGAGCAGACCTCCGCACACCGAATAGGAATGCCACATGGCACGTCTCGCAGGTGTCGATCTTCCCCGCGAAAAGCGGATGGAGATCGCACTCACGTACATCTACGGCATCGGCCGTACCCGCTCCAAGGAGATCCTCGAGGCCACGGGTGTCAACCCGGACCTGCGCAGCAAGGATCTGACGGACGAGGACCTCGCCAAGCTCCGCGAGTACATCGAGGAGAGCTACAAGGTCGAGGGTGACCTCCGTCGCGAGGTTCAGGCGGACATCCGCCGCAAGATCGAGATCGGCTGCTACCAGGGCCTGCGACACCGTCGTGGTCTGCCCGTGCGTGGACAGCGCACCAAGACCAACGCCCGCACCCGCAAGGGTCCGAAGCGCACCGTCGCAGGAAAGAAGAAGTAATGCCTCCCAAGTCACGCAGCACCGGTCCGAAGAAGACCCAGAAGGCACGGCGCAGGGACAAGAAGAACGTTCCGCACGGTGCCGCTCACATCAAGAGCACGTTCAACAACACCATCGTGTCCATCACGGACCCGCAGGGCAACGTGATCTCCTGGGCGTCCTCCGGCCACGTCGGCTTCAAGGGTTCGCGCAAGTCGACCCCGTTCGCCGCGCAGCTCGCCGCCGAGAACGCCGCCCGCAAGGCGCAGGAACACGGTGTCAAGAAGGTCGACGTCTTCGTCAAGGGTCCGGGCTCGGGCCGCGAGACGGCGATCCGTTCCCTCCAGGCCGCAGGCCTCGAGGTCGGCACCATCTCCGATGTCACCCCGCAGCCGCACAACGGTTGCCGTCCGCCCAAGCGGCGTCGCGTCTAACGGGAAAGGAAGGTAAAGAATAATGGCTCGTTATACCGGTCCCGTTACCCGTAAGTCGCGTCGTCTTCGCGTCGACCTGGTCGGAGGCGATCAGGCCTTCGAGCGTCGCCCCTACCCGCCCGGCCAGCACGGCCGCGCGCGGATCAAGGAGAGCGAGTACCTGCTCCAGCTGCAGGAGAAGCAGAAGGCCCGCTTCTCGTACGGCGTCATGGAGAAGCAGTTCCGCCGCTACTACGAAGAGGCCGCAAGCCGCCCCGGCAAGACCGGTGAGGTTCTGCTGACCATCCTCGAGTCGCGCCTGGACAACGTCGTCTACCGTGCCGGCCTCGCCCGCACGCGTCGTCAGGCCCGCCAGCTGGTGAGCCACGGCCACTTCCTGGTCAACGGCAAGAAGGTCGACATCCCCAGCTACCGCGTCTCGCAGTACGACATCATCGATGTCCGCGAGAAGTCGCTGAGCACGCTGCCCTTCCAGGTCGCCCGCGAGACCCAGGGCGAGCGCCCGGTTCCGGGTTGGCTGCAGGTCGTCGGCCCGCGTCTGCGGGTGCTGGTCCACCAGCTCCCCGAGCGCGCGCAGATCGACATCCCGCTGCAGGAACAGCTGATCGTCGAGTACTACTCGAAGTAAGACACCTCGGTGTCGTGGTGTCCTCCGGTCCGTCCGGACGGGAGGACACCGCTCCATTCCACTAGGGCGTCATATGGCGGACGCCCACAAGGAGGCAACAGATGCTCATTTCTCAGCGACCCACACTGACCGAAGAGGTCATCGCTGAAAACCGCTCGAAGTTCGTCATCGAGCCGCTCGAGCCTGGCTTCGGGTACACCCTCGGCAACTCGCTTCGTCGCACCCTGCTCTCGTCGATCCCGGGCGCCGCTGTCACCAGCATCCGCATCGACGGCGTGCTCCACGAGTTCACCACCGTTCCCGGCGTGAAGGAGGATGTCACCGACATCATCCTGAACCTCAAGGGTCTCGTGGTGAGCTCGGAAGAGGACGAGCCGGTCACCATGTACGTCCGCAAGCAGGGACCGGGAACCGTCACGGCCGGCGACATCGTGCCCCCGGCCGGTGTCACCATCCACAACCCGGATCTGCACATCGCCACCCTGAACGACAAGGGCAAGCTGGAGATCGAGCTCGTCGTCGAGCGCGGTCGCGGCTACGTTCCTGCCGTGCAGAACAAGGCGTCCGGCGCCGAGATCGGCCGTATCCCGGTCGACTCGATCTACTCGCCGGTGCTCAAGGTGACGTACAAGGTGGAAGCGACCCGCGTCGAGCAGCGCACCGACTTCGATCGACTCATTCTCGACGTGGAGACCAAGAACTCGATCAGCGCGCGGGACGCGCTCGCCTCGGCGGGCAAGACCCTCGTGGAGCTCTTCGGTCTGGCTCGTGAGCTGAACGTCGAAGCAGAAGGCATCGAGATCGGTCCCTCGCCCGCCGAGGCCGACCACATCGCCTCCTTCGGACTTCCGATCGAGGACCTCGACCTGACGGTCCGGTCCTACAACTGCCTCAAGCGCGAAGGTGTCCACACCGTCGGCGAGCTCGTGGCACGGACGGAGTCCGACCTGCTCGACATCCGCAACTTCGGCCAGAAGTCCATCGACGAGGTCAAGGTCAAGCTGCACTCGCTCGGCCTGTCCCTCAAGGACAGCCCGGCATCGTTCGACCCCAGCACCGTTGCCGGCTACGACGCCGCGACCGGTACCTGGAGCGATACCGAGGCCGGCTCCTTCGGTGACAACGACGGCAACGAGGACTACGCCGAGACCGAGCAGCTGTAGCAGCTCACGGTCCGTTACTAGGAGAAAATCATGCCCAAGCCCAAGAAGGGCGCCCGCTTCGGCGGATCGGCCTCGCATCAGAAGGCGCTCATGGCCAACCTGGCCACCGCGCTCTTCGAGCACGGCCGCATCACCACCACCGAGGCCAAGGCCAAGGCCCTGCGCCCGTACGCCGAGAAGCTCGTCACGCACGCCAAGGCCGGCACGCTGGCCTCGCGTCGTGAGGTGCTGAAGGTCATCCGCAACAAGGACGTCGTCCACTCGCTGTTCGCGGAGATCGGTCCCTCCTTCGAGGACCGCAACGGCGGCTACACCCGCATCATCAAGACGATGCCGCGCAAGGGCGACAACGCCCCCATGGCCATCATCGAGCTGGTGCGCGAGAAGACCGTCACCTCCGAGGCCGACCGCGCTCGTCGCGTCGCCGCCTCGCAGGCACCCGCCGAGGACAACGCGGTCCAGGCCGTCGAGGCCGAGGCCACCGACGCCGAGGTCGCGAACGCCGACGCCGTCGTCGAGGGTGTCGAGGACACCAACGCCACGGCTGCCGACGCACCCGAGGCGGACGAGGCCAAGAAGGACTAGTCCACTTGGTTTCGGCATCTGCTGAAGCTCACGAGCCCGCCGTCCCTTCCGAGGGCGGCGGGCTCGTGGCTTCTCACGAGACAACCCGTCTGCGACTCGACATCTCGTACGACGGCACCGACTTCTCCGGCTGGGCACGACAACCCGGACGTCGCACCGTGTGCGGGGAGATCGAGGAGAAGCTCTCCGCAATCGTCCGTACCCCCGTGCTGCTCACCGTCGCCGGTCGCACCGACGCCGGCGTGCACGCGTCCGGGCAGGTCGCCCACGTCGACATCCCCACCGCGGCGCTGCCCGACGATCCGTCGCGCTGGGTCCGCCGTCTCGCACGGTTCCTGCCCCGCGACGTGCGGGTCACCGGGATCTCCGTCGCCCCCGAACATTTCGACGCCCGGTTCTCGGCGATCCGGCGTCACTACGAATACCGCCTCACCACAGCGGTGTACGGCGCCGAGCCGCTGCGTGCCCGCGACACCGTCGCGTGGCCCAAGGCCGTGGATCTCGCTGCGATGCAACGCGCGTCGCAGTCGCTGCTCGGCCTGCACGACTTCGCTGCCTTCTGCAAGCGACGCGAGGGTGCGACGACCGTACGCGAACTGCAGCGATACGACTGGACTCGCGAGGGTGACATCCTCACCGCCTACGTCAGCGCCGACGCCTTCTGCTGGTCGATGGTGCGCAGTCTCGTCGGGGCGGCGCTGGCCGTGGGGGAGGGGCGCCGCAGCGTCGAGTGGATGACGGCTCTGCTGGAGGAACGCGAACGTGCGGCCTCCGTCGCGGTGGCACCGGCCCACGGCCTGTCACTGGTCCGCGTCGACTACCCTGCTGACGAGGAACTGGCCGCGCGCAACGCTGCGACGCGGGAGATGCGCGGGCCCATCACGCCCGGCTGTTGCGGATGAAGGGAACGAATGTGCGCGCACGACGGTTTGCGTTGATGGGGACGATCGGGGCGCTCGCCGTCTCGTCGCTGGTCCTGCCCGGTGCCGCGGTCGCCCACGCCGAGGACCTCCCGGCCGCCGCGACCGGCGAGACCCGGTCGCAGAGCGCGACTGTCGAACGCATCGAGAAGCACACCGACCGCGACTGGTCGCTGTTCGTGTACTCGCCGTCGATGGAACGCACCATCGAGCTGCAGGTGTTGCGCCCGGCCGACACGAGCGCGCCGCGACCGGTCTTCTACCTGCTCAACGGTGCCGGTGGGGGATTGGACCGAGCGACCTGGCGCGACCAGACCGACGTCGTGGAGTTCTTCGGCGACAAGAACGTCAACGTCGTCACCCCGGTCGGTGGCGCGTTCAGCTACTACACCGACTGGCTCGAGGACGATCCTGTTCTCGGACGCAACAAGTGGACGACCTTCCTCACCGAGGAGGTCCCGTCGGTGGTCGACGAGACGCTCGGCGCGAGCGGCCGCAACGCGATCGCCGGTGTGTCGATGTCGGCGACGTCGGCGCTCGCGCTCGCCCAGCAGGCGCCCGATCTCTACCAGGCGGTGGGTTCGTACAGCGGATGCGCCGAGACGGCGTCGGACATCGGTTCGCGCTACGCCGAGATCGTCGTCGCGTTCGGCGGAGGCGAGGTCGAGAACATGTGGGGGCCGGTCGCCGGTGAGCACTGGACCGAACAGGACGTCGTGCTCAATGCCGAGAAGCTGCGCGGCAAGGCCGTGTACGTCTCCACGAGCAGCGGTGTCCCGGGCCCGTACGAATTGAAGGCATGGGAGCAGGACGGTGTCGCCGTCCTTCCCGATGTGGCTCTGCTCGGGCTCATCGAGGCGGGCGTGAACGACTGCACGACGCGATTGCGCGGTGCGCTGGACGCAGCCGGGGTCGAGGCGACCTACGCGGTCCGACCCGACGGAACCCACACCTGGGGCTATTGGCAGGAGGCCCTGCACGACTCGTGGCCCGTGCTCGGCGAGGCCATCGGCGCCTGAGCCGGACACGCCGAGAAAGCACCGAGGGGGTGAGGTCTGCGACCTCACCCCCTCGGGCGTTCTCACATGCTCGTCAGATCAGCCAGTCCAGGAAGTGGAGGACGTTGCTGATGAGCGCGTCGAGCGAACCGAGAAGCATGTGGTGACCTCCATGTCGGAAAAGAATCGGACGTATGTCCAGATCTGATTCAAGCGAAAACCGCCGGTAACAGGCAACCTTCTCGAGTGTGACAAATATCCGATGAAAAGGTGTTAACGCGCGGCGGCCGACGTCCGAGCGAGCGCCTCGGCGATCATGCGATGACCCTCCGCCTCGTAACAGTCGTCGCCCACATGGAAGGACCACACCGCGACCGCGACCGCCGCACGGACACGTTGGCGGAACCAGGCGTCCTCCTCACGTGGATCCTCGCCGTAGCCGCGCAGGAAGGCCTGCTCGGCCCCGGGGACCCGGAGGAACTCGCGCACCGCGAGCCGCTCGAAGTCCTCACCTGCCGGGCGCATCGCGGCCCGCCCGAAGTCGATCACCTTCACCACGCCGGTGTCGTCGGCGAGCCAGTTCCGGCTCTGCCAGTCGCCGTGGGTGGGCACCAGGGTGACCGTCGGTGTCGGCCACCCCTCGACCATCGAGCGTAGCCGGCCTGCGACGTCGGGGCCGATCCGGTGCGGCGCCGCGAGCCACCGCAGCGTCTTCGTGTTCGCCGATCGCTCGTAACCCTCGTCCACCACGCGCTCCTGGCGGTGGAACTGGGCGAGCAGCGCGCCGGCCTGTTCGTAGACGTCGAGACGGGACGACGCGGCGGTGCCCTGGATCAGCCGGCCCGGAAGGTATTCCGTCACGACGAGTTTCGACGCGCGGTCGGCGAACACCATGCGGGCGGCCCGACCGTGCCGTACCCACGGAGCGGTCCACCGCTCGTGGGCGCTGATCTCGCGGCCGATGTGCCGATCCGGAGATCCGCCCGCCTTCACGACCAACCGGCCGTCGTCGGTGTCGACCGCGAGGACGGTGGTCGACACCAGCCCCCAACTCATGTCGGAGACCACGACGATGCGGCCGAACCGCTGCGTCAGCAGGTGGCGTTGCTGTGGAGTGAGCCGCTCCAGGGCATCCGGCATGGAGGCACTCTAGCGATGTTTCGCCGCGAGGACCCCTGCCGCTTCCGGCTCACGATCGATCACCCCGCGAGGGATCGTGCGATCACGAGTCGCTGAATCTGATTGGTGCCCTCGAAGATCTGCGTGATCTTCGCGTCGCGCATGAAACGCTCGACCGGGAAGTCGCGGGTGTAGCCGTATCCGCCGAGCACCTGGACCGCGTCGGTCGTGACCTTCATGGCGGCATCCGTCGCGACGAGCTTGGCCACCGATGCCTGCCGCGAGTAGGGCAGCCCGGCGTCCTTGCGTCGGGCGGCGTCGAGATAGGTGGCGCGGGCCGAGTCGACGGCGGCAGCCATGTCGGCGAGGACGAAGCCGAGGCCCTGATGGTCGATGATGCGCTTGCCGAAGGCCTGTCGTTCCTTGGCGTAGGCCGTCGCTTCGTCGAGGGCGGCCTGGGCGAGACCCGTCGCGACGGCGGCGATTCCCAGACGTCCGGAATCCAGTGCGCTGAACGCGATCGGCAGTCCCTGTCCCTCGGCGCCGATCCGGCGCTCGGCCGGGACGAAGGCGTCGTCGTAGTGGGCGGAGGTGGTGGGGACGGCGTGCAGACCCATCTTCTCCTCGGGCTTGCCGAAGGACAGGCCCTCGGTGCCGGCGGGCACGAGGAAGCACGAGATGCCCTTGCTGCCGGTGTCGGCCGTGCGGGCGAACAGGGTGTAGAAGTCGGCCTTGCCGCCGTTGGTGATCCACGCCTTCGAACCGGTGATGCGGTAGCCGCCGTCGACGGGCTTCGCGCGGCATGCGAGGGCGGCGGCATCGGATCCGGCCTGCGGCTCGGACAGACTGTACGCGCCGATGGTGTTGCCGCCCAGCATCTCCGGGAGCCACTTGTTCTTCTGCTCGTCGGTGCCGTGGGTGGCGAGCGCGAAGCACGACAGTCCGTGAACGCTCACCGCGACCGCCACGGCCGCCCAGCGGGCGCCGAGTTCCTCGAGGACCTGCAGGTACACCTCGTAGGGCTGGTCGCCGCCGCCGAACTCCTCGGGGTACGGCAGGCTCAGCAGTCCCGCGGCGCCGAGTGCGGGGAAGACGCCCTCGGGGAAGGTCTCGTTGCGCTCGTGCTCGTCGACGCGCGGGGCGAGTACCTTGTCGGCGACGTCGCGGGTGAGATCGATCAGGTCGTAGGCCTCGCGGGTGGGAAGCAGACGCTCGACGGGCACGGTGGTTCCTCCTGGAAGGCTGGGGACCGAAAATAGTACTGGGGACGATACTGCAGTACTGTTTTCGGTATGGCAAGAGTCGGTAGCCGGCGACCCACCGCCCGGCAGGCGCAACTGTTCGACGATCTGGTCGCATTGTTCCTGGCAGAAGGCTTCGCGCACCTGACCCTCGACGACATCGCCGCGCGCCTGCGCTGCTCGAAATCGACGCTCTACGCACTCGCGGAGAACAAGGACCGGCTCGTCTACGCAGCGACCGTCCACTTCTTCAAGGGCGCTGCCGACCGGGTGGAGGCCGACGTCGCGCGGGCCGCCGACGCGCAGGCACGCATCGGCGCCTACCTCGAGGCCGTGGGGCGCGAACTCGAACCCGCCTCCACGCGGTTCATGGAGGACATCGCCCACACGCCGGTCGCGCGCGAGGTCTACGAACGCAACACCCGGTTCGCCGCCGACCGCGTCCGCCAGCTCATCTCCGACGGCGTCGAGGCCGGTGAACTGCGCGACGTCCATGCCGCCTTCGTCGCCGACGTCGTCGCCTCGGTCATGGTGCGCATCCAGCAACGACAGGTGGCCGAGGCGACCGGTGTCGAGGACGCACGTGCCTATCGGGAACTCGCCGCGTTGCTCGCGCACGGGCTCTCGGCCGCACCGCACCTACGATCGACTCCATGACCACGGCAGCACCGAACGATCCGATCCGCCTCGAGGTCGTCGTAGCCAGTGTCCGCGCCGGGCGCATCGCCCCGGTCGTCGCCGACTGGTTCGCGGCCACCGCGCGGCAGCGCACCGAGTTCGACGTCGGCGTTCTCGATCTCGCCGAGACCCCGCTCCCACAGGACCTCTCGGGCGGGCCCGCCGCCGACGCCTTCACCCGTCGTATCGGTGCCGCGGACGCCTTCGTGGTGGTGACCTCCGAGTACAACCACGGCTATCCCGCCGCGCTGAAGACGGCCATCGACACCGTCAAACACGAATGGCGCACCAAACCGGTCGGATTCGTCTCCTACGGTGGCCTGTCCGGCGGCCTGCGCGCGGTCGAACAGTTACGGCAGGTCGTCGTCGAGGTCCACATGGTGCCGGTGCGGCAGTCGGTGAGCTTCCCCCGCGTCAAGCACGCCTTCGCTGCCGACGGCACCACCACGGACGAGGCCGCGATCGACGGCGCGGAACGCATGCTCGACCAGATCGCGTGGTGGGCACGCACCGTCCGCGCCGGAACCGCTCTCGACCGCTATCCCGGCTGAGGCGCCGGATCCGGCATGCGCGACCGGCCGAGATGGGTGCTCTCCGCCGCGATCGTCACGAGAGTGAGGAGTGTGCGCTCGTCGCCCGCCGTGAGCACGACACGGTCCCCGGCCGCCCCGGGTTGGAGCAGCGACACCGTGGGACGCTCGCGCGGCCATCCGTCCGGGTGGACGTGCACGTGGATCGCGGTCGCGTGCGGCATGGACGAGGTGGGCGGGACGCCGTCGTAGACGACCGTGTCGAAATCGCGGTCGCCCGCGTACTCGCCCGCCAGACGCAGCCGGTCGGGTCCGGCCGCGGATTCGACCAGGCCACGCCACGCGCCGGGACGATCGGTGTGGACGACGACCCGCGCCCCCACCGCGACGGCACGGAAGACCACCTGCTGGGCGAGATACCGCTCGCCCGCGATGTGGACCGAGCGGACTCCGGGACCGGTGAGACGGACGGTGACGGCGCGACCGGCGTCGTCCGATCCGACGAGCTGCCCGCACCCACCGGCCGGAAGTGCGAGGGCGTCGAGTTCCCCGGTGCGTGATTCGCGCAACGGAACCCGGTCCTCCAGCTGCGGAACCCCGACGGGCAGTGCAGCGGTGAGGAGTTCGGCGTGGCGTCCATATGCCGGGAGCAGTCCGGCCACCGAGGGGAGGTCCGCCTCCCGCGTGGTGAACCGTGCCAGCGCCCCGACCCGGATCGAACCGTGATCACCCGGTCGCAACCGGAGGACCAGCGTCGACGCCAGGGTCGGATGCGACCAGATCGCGGCCGTGTGGTGGCGATCGATCCGTCGGGGGTCGAAGGCGCCGCCCGAGTCGAAGGCGGAGGACAGGGCGACGTGCCGGTGCGCCGGGACCCACTCCGTCGCCGGCACCCCATGGGAGATGCGCAGTGCGGCCTGTTCGATCTCGTTCGCGGTGAGCAGTCGCGCGCCGTACCCGGCGTCGCCGAGCGCCCGGATCACGCGCCGCGCCGCCGCGACGACGGTCCGGGCCGCACCCTCGGAGCCGCCGCCCCGACGAGCGGCAGCGGCCGCGCAGGACGTGACATCGAGACGGAGCACCACTCGCACTGTGCGTTCGGCCGCGGCGGGAAGCGGACCCAGCAACTGCGCGTATGCCTGCCCCGCCGGGGTCGAGTCGCGAACCCGACGCCCCTGCACCACGACATCGATCCCGTCGAGGACGACATCGTGCCGGTACAGGCAGGTGGCGATGGCGTCGAGGGGAAGGATTCGCCCCGTCTCCTCACTGTCGCGCCCGAGGCGGGTGATCGCGCCGGCCGGTGAGGCGAGTTCGAGCACCACGGTCGCGTACGGGCCGTCCCATCGCACCCCCACCGGGACCGCCGACCCGATGTGGAAGTCGCGGAGGACACCCGAAACCGGGACATCGTCCGGGCGCCGGCGCAGAACGGTCGCGATCCATTCGGCCGTGCCGCGCCCACCGATCCGCACGAGGCACAGCGTGGCCGGCGGCACGGCGATCACGCAGGCCACCCACACGGACGCCCCCGACGCCACAGCCAACGCCCACACCAGGACGGCCACGCACTGCGCGCCCACCAGTCGTACCGCGACACGACTTCTCGCATCACCTGCTGCTGTGCGGGCCCGTGCACCGTCGGGCGCTGTATCGACCCGTGCATCCTCCGACTCGGACGCAGTCCGTTGCATCGATCCCCCCGACGACGGCAATGGTTCCGGCGCGGTGCCGACCTACCCCCTGACCGCGCGGAGCGCGTGTGGTGAGCGCCCGACAGGACTGTACTGTGTTGCGCCAGAGAGCGTGCCGTACGGGGGGAGATCGATGGCAGCGCAACCGACCACGCGATGGCAGGTCAGTGGATACCGTTTCCTGGCACGGCGCATGGATCATGCGCTGGTGCGGGGCGACGTACGAATGATCCACGATCCCATGCGTTCCCAGTTCCGGGCACTCGTCGTCGGAGTGGTCGTCGCCTGTGTCGTCCTGGGAGGCTGTGCCGCCCTTGCACTGTTCCGGCCCCAGGACCGGATCGGTGATGCTTCCGTCGTCGTCGGGCGCGACTCCGGTGCGCTCTACGTCGCGATCGACAGGACCTTCCATCCCGTCCTGAACCTCGCGTCGGCGCGGCTGATCCTCGGATCTCCCGCCGAACCGGCGGTCGTCGCCGACGAGGAACTGACGACACGCCCGCGCGGACCGCTGGTGGGGATCCCGGGCGCACCGTCCTCCCTGGCCCACGACGCGGAGGAAGTGCCGTGGACGGTGTGCGACGTCGCCGATCCGAACGGCCTGCAGTCCTCGACCACCGCCGTGCTCGCCGGCACCCCCGAGCACCGGGCAGGCTCGGTGCTCGCCGCCGACGAAGCGCTCCTCGTGACCGCGGACGGCAGATATTACCTGCTCTACGAGGGCAGACGCGCCGAGATCGACCCGGACGACCGGTCGCTCGTGCGCCTGCTGGGTATCGACGTCTCCCGTGCGCGCCCCGCGAGCCCCGGATTGCTCGCTGCGGTCCCGGAGGTGCCGAAACTGACGGCACCCCTCATCGCCGGTGCCGGAGGTACCCCGAGCATGTCGATCCCGGGTGCGCGCGTCGGCTCGGTCGTCGCGGTGTCCGAACCGGACGGTCAGAGTTTCCACGTGGTGCTCGAGGACGGTGTGCAGGAGGTCTCGCGGGCCACCGCACATCTCATCCACTTCTCCGATTCGCAAGGAACACCGGAGATTCCGGTGGTTCCGCCCGATGCCCTCGCGGCCGCGCCGGTCGTGCACGAACTGCCGGTCGACACCTTTCCCGAGGTCGTTCCGCGCGTCGTCGATCCGGGGGAGAGGCCCGTGGCGTGCTCGACCTGGCAGCCGGGCGCGGCCGAGGACGACCGGCACCGTTCGGCTCTGCGGTTGTCCGCGGGGACGGCCCTGCCCACCGACAAGGACGCCGTGCCCGTGGTCCCGGCCCAGGCCGACGGCGCCGGACCGCAGGTCGACGCGATCCACATCCCGCCGGGTCACGGCAGATACGTGCAGACCACCTCGCTGACCTCGGAGACCGACCGTCTCGGCTCGTTGTTCTACGTCGCCGACACCGGTGTGCGATACGGCATCACCGATGCGGACGCCGCAGCGGCGCTCGGCTTCACGGCTCCACCCGCCCGGGTCCCGTGGCCGATCCTGCAGTTGCTCGCTCCGGGACCTGCGCTCGGCCGGGAGCAGGCGCTGCTCGCACACGACGGTGTCGCCGCCGACCCGGGGGCGGTTCCCGTCCGGGCGGGCAACTGACTCAGGTCCGCGATCGGGCGAGTCGTCGTGCCGGGGCGGTGAGAACGAGAACGAGGACGGTCGCGGCGAGCACCGCCGCAGCCGAGATCAGCGCGATAGTGCGCGGCCGGTGATCCGGTACCGGCGGAGGACTCGGCGCGGCGACGGCAACCGGTACCGGCTGCACGCGCTCGACCGGTAGCGGCGCGGTGACCGCGGCGAGCGGATCGACGACCCCGTGCCCCACCCGCGGATTCCATCCCTCCGCGGGGGAGTGGGCGGTGCGCTCGATGCGAGCCATCACCTCCCGGGCGGACAATTGCGGATGCCGCGAGCGCACCAGCGCGACCGTCGCCGCGACGAGCGGTGCCGCGAAACTCGTCCCGGACACCGGCCTGCCGCCCTGGGGGCCGGGGATCAGGTCGGCCAGACCGTCGGTGCCGGGATTGAGCGAGACGAGCCCGCTCCCGGGGGCGGCGACGTCGACCCACGGCCCGGGCAGGCTGTACTCGGCCGGTGTGCCGTCGTCCTCGACCGCACCCACGGTGAGGACGTACTCGTCGTACCAGGCCGGTGACGCCATGGTGACGATCGAATCCCAGGGATCCGCACCGGGATCGGCCGGATCCACCGAGCGTGGATTGCCCTCGCGGCACGTGTCGGTGTTGCCGGCCGCCGCGACGACGACCGCGTCGTGCACATCCGTCGCGTACTGCACCGCCGCTCCCAGCGGACCGTCGACGAGGCCCTCGGCTACCGTCCGGCAGGCGACCTCGGAGATATTGACGACGGTGGCGCCGAGGTCCACTGCCCGTCGGACGGCCGCAGCGAGGGTCCGTACGTCGCCGTATCCGGAGGCGTTGCGTGCGGCCTCGTCGTCCGATCGGGAGCGGTCGGAGAAATGGCCACTGGATTGGCGGATGGTGATGATCTCGACATCGGGTGCGCCGCCGGCGAAACCCGATCCGGGTGTCGGCCGCGCCGCGATCAGTCCGGCGACGAGGGTGCCGTGCGCGTCGCAGTCCTCGGTGCCGTCACCCGTGGACACGTAGTCGCCCCCGGGTATCGGGGCCGGCAGCCGCGGATGCGGACGGACCCCGGTGTCGATG
Organism: Rhodococcus rhodochrous; assembly: GCF_900187265.1. NCBI lineage: Bacteria > Bacillati > Actinomycetota > Actinomycetes > Mycobacteriales > Nocardiaceae > Rhodococcus > Rhodococcus rhodochrous. The sequence goes on along the minus strand of NZ_LT906450.1, from coordinate 3,755,313 downwards.
ACGGCGACCACCTGCCCGGCTCCCCGGGTGATGGGCCAGACGGACGTGAAGTCGAGGATGCGTTGTGCCCGAGGGATCTGTGGTCCGTCGGGAGCATCCGGCAGTTCCGCGCACAGCACGCGCATCTCGGTGGCCTCGGGAGGCGCAGGTGTCGCGCCGGCAGGCAGTTGCGCCGGATCGGGTACCGGCGGCGCGGCGATCGCGAGACCCGGCGTGGTCGTCGCCACCAGGGCGGTGAGGGCCAGGACCGCGAACCGGTGTGCCAGCCGCACCGTCACAGTCCGCGGATCGCCGCGTACACACCGGCGACCCAGCAGGCCGACGGCACGACGGTCGCGATCGTTGCGTACTCGGCGAGCTCGGCGATCCGGCGCTGCACCGGGGTGAACGTCCGTCGCGGCGCGACCACACCGAAGAGGAAACCGGCACACGCGAGAGCCGTAGCGGACGCGAACACCGCCCACGGCGGCAACGCCCCGCTCGCTGCCGCGCCGATGAGCAGCCCGACCAGCAGTACCGCGCCACCCGCCACGAGGGGAGCCGCCTGCGCGGTCGCGGTGTAGGTGCGACCACGGAAGACCAGGACCACGGCCGCAGCGACGGCCAGTGCCACCGCGGGGACGAACACCTCTCCGTCCCGAGGGAATGCGGCACACCACGCCCCGCCCGCCGTGAGTACGACGACGGCATGGACGATGCCGGTCAGCGCGCTGCGTGCCCGGTCGGCCCGGTCTTCGAGCTCCGCCGGTGACGGCAACCCGGACACGCTGCTGCTCTCGGTGCTCTCCGGTTCGAGCGGAGCGCCCGGAGCGGGGACCGGGGGGATGGGGAGCTTCGCGAGCATCGCCGCGAGGCGGGGTGCCGTGCCTGCGAGCAGCAGCGCCGCCACGACCGTTCCGGCCCCGAGGGCACGCGCATCGAGATCGGTGGTGGACGCGAGGGAGGCCGTCACGACGACACCCGCGGCGATCGCGGCGACCGCCGTGCACGGTGCGAGGCCGATGCGGGTGACACGCACGGCGAGCACTGCGACCGCACCGGTCAGTGCCGCCGCGAGGACGAGACGCGGCGCCGGCGAATCGCCGGGAACGAGCAACGCACCGGCGGTCGACGCGAGGGGGAAGGTGCACCACAGCAGTGCGGTGGCGGTCCGTCGATCGCCGTGGAGCCGGGCGAGGATGCCTGCGGCGAGCAGCACCAGGAGCGGCAGCGCGGCGCACACGCCCCCGAGGGCGAGACGACTCGCACCGTCGGGCAGGAACAGCAACGGCACGCAGCCCGCCGCGAGCGCGACCGGACCCAGGACGGCCGCGACGAGACCCGACGGACCCGCACCCCACGGCGTCGTGGTCCGGTCCGAGGCCGCGACGCTGTACATGACGTCGTCGAACAACGGTGGAGGAGCAGGGGATCCGGCATCCTCCAGGACGAGGATCTCGCCGTCGCGGACACCGTGCTCGTCGAGGCTCAGCGCACCGGAGAGCGGGGCCCGGCCGATCCGGGCGAGCGCCCAGCCGTCGGGTTCCGTGCGTTCGGGTGTCGCGTCGAAGTCGTTGTCGGGCCGGTGACCGGCGACGAGATCCACGATCCCCGGGAGCAGCAGTGCCACCGGAACATCGAGGGGCAGCGCGAGATCGACCTCGGTGTGGCGGGCGAGCACGGTGATCCGGCACAGATCCGGGGCTCCCACCTGCCCCGGGGTCTCGGATCGCGCACGCACAGATGTCATCGGCCTCGGTTCCCCCCGTCACTGCAGTCCGAACGACGCAGACCATACGACATCGTCCCGACCGGTGTCCTGCCCGAGTTGCCCGTCGAGGGACCGACGAGCGAGCAGGAACACGGAAGGTCACGCCATGGGTTAGTCTTCCACGACCGTGGGGCCGTAGGGGGCGGCCGACGGCGTCCCGGGGGTGACGAACGTGAGTACCGTGCGTTTCGTGCGCAGAGCACGGCGGGAGGCGCCGCGCGCTCCCAGCGGCGAGGTGAGTGTCCAACCGCCACCGGACATCCCCCGGGCCACGCCCGGGAACTTGGTGACCAGGCTGCTCCCTCTCGTGATGGTCGCCGCGATGATCGGGATGGTCGCGCTGATGTTCACCACCGGCGCCGCACGCAGCCCCATGGCGATGATCTTCCCGCTCATGATGGTCGTGTCCCTGGTGGGCATGCTCGCCAACGGTGGTCGCAGCGGCGGAACGAGAACCGCCGAGGCGAACGAGGATCGCAAGGACTATCTGCGTTATCTCGACCAACTCCGGCGCGAGGTCACCGACACGGCGCACGAGCAGCGTCGGGCGCTCGAATGGTCGCATCCCGACCCGGCCCTGCTGTGGACCCTGGCCGGCACTGTCCGGATGTGGGAGCGGCGCAGCGCCGATCTCGATTTCGGCCATCTCCGGGTGGGGCGCGGTGGGCAACGACTTGCGACCCGGCTCGTGCCTCCCGACACCGGACCGGTCGAGGATCTCGAACCCGTCGCCGCCCTGTCGCTGCGCAGGTTCGTGCGCGCGCACTCGGTGGTGCAGGCGCTGCCCACGGCCGTGTCGCTGCGGGGTTTCGCCGCGATCGGCATCGAGGGCGATCGCGGTGCGGCGCGCTCGCTCGCGCGGGCGATGCTCGCGCAGGCGTGTACCTTCCACGGTCCCGACACGCTGCAGGTCGCCGTCGTGTGCGGTCCCGACACCGCCGTGGAATGGGAATGGATCAAGTGGCTGCCGCACGCGCAGAACCCGGTCCTGCGCGACGGTGCGGGCAGCGCACGCACGGTGTTCGGTTCGCTGTTCGAACTCGAGACCGATCTCGCGGCGGTCCTCGCCGGTCGCAGCAGATTCGTCCGGAACACCCCGGCCGGCGAAGGTGTCGTGCACCTCGTCGTGGTCGTCGACGGCGGGGTCACGGGATCGGGTTCGGGTGTGCTCGACGACGGTCTCGACGCGGTGACCGTGCTCGATCTCTCGGGTTACGCCACACGACTCAGCGCGACGCGTGGCCTGCGCCTGGTGGTCGAGGACGGACGGGTCGGGGTCGCCACGGGCACCGACGTCGACATCTTCGCCGATGCCGACGGTATCGGGACTCCGCAGGCACAGACGCTGGCCAGGCGGCTCGCGCCGTACCGGGTGGTGAGCGGGGCGGTGGACGAGAGCGCCGGCGACGACCGGCCGTCGAGTTGGCAGGAGCTGCTGGGACTCGGGGACGTGGCCCGTTTCGACCCTGCCCAGGCGTGGGTGCCGCGCCGCGGACGCGACCGCCTGCGGGTACCGATCGGTGTCGGCATCGACGGTGCGCCCGTCGAACTCGACCTCAAGGAGGCTGCCGAGAACGGGATGGGACCGCACGGATTGTGCATCGGCGCAACCGGTTCGGGGAAGAGTGAATTCCTGCGGACGCTGGTCCTCGGTCTCGTGGCGACGCACCCACCGGAGGCGCTCAACCTGGTCCTCGTGGACTTCAAGGGTGGCGCGACCTTCCTCGGTCTCGAGCGGCTCGCGCACGTCGCGGCGGTGATCACCAACCTCGCCGACGAGATCGCGATGGTCGACCGCATGAAGGACGCCCTCGAAGGCGAGATGAACCGCCGGCAGGAACTCCTCCGGACCGCCGGCAACTTCGCCAACGTCGGCGACTACGAGAAGGCCAGGGCGGCAGGTGCACCACTCGGTCCGTTGCCCGCGCTGTTCATCGTGGTCGACGAGTTCTCCGAACTGCTCTCGCAACAGCCCGAATTCGCCGACCTCTTCGCGGCGATCGGACGTCTGGGCCGGTCGCTGCACATGCACCTGCTGCTCGCCAGTCAACGTCTCGACGAGGGTCGCCTCCGCGGCCTCGACAGCCACCTGTCGTACCGCATCGGTCTGAAGACCTTCTCCGCCAACGAATCGCGGAGCGTCCTCGGCGTTCCCGACGCCTACCACCTGCCGTCGACACCCGGCGCCGGATATCTGCGGACCGATTCCGCCGACATCCAGCGGTTCTCCGCGGCGTACGTCTCGGGACCGTACGAGCCCGGCCGACCCACCCGGCGCACCCGATCGGCGGTGCCGGCCGGCACGTCCGGGCCCCGGCTCTTCACCGCCCGGGCGGTGCCGGTCGGCGCCGGTCCTCCCGCCTCGGTCATGGAGCCGCTCCCGGTTCTTCCCGTCGGCGACGGACGGAGCGTGCTCGACGTGGTCGTCGACCGGATCCGGGGGCACGGAACACCGGCGCACGAGGTGTGGCTTCCTCCGCTCGACGAATCCCCGTCGCTCGATATGCTGCTGCCCAGGTCGGTGCTCACCGGCGACGTGCCGCGTCACGCGACCCTGCGCTGCGTCGTCGGTGTCGTCGACCGGCCCTTCGAGCAACGCCGCGATCCGCTGGTGGTCGATCTGTCGGGATCCGCCGGCAACGTCGTGGTGGTGGGCGGCCCGCAGTCCGGAAAGTCCACACTGCTGCGCAGCCTCGTCCTGTCGATGGCCCTCACGCACACCGCCGAACAGGTGCAGTTCTACGGTCTCGATTTCGGCGGTGGCACCTTGTCCGGTCTGGCAGGCCTGCCGCACGTCGGTTCCGTCGCGGGACGACACGACACCGACCGGGTGCGCCGCACGGTCGCGGAGATGATGTCGCTGCTGCGTCGTCGCGAACGGTCCTTCGCCGACAACGGCATCGAGTCCATGGCCCAGCTGCGGCGGATGCGCGCCGACGCGATCGCACCGGCCGCCGACGATCCGTTCGGCGACGTCTTCCTCGTCGTCGACGGCTGGCCCAGCATCCGGCAGGACTTCGAGGCGCTGGAACAGACGATCGGGATCCTGGCCGCCCAGGGCCTGTCCTACGGCATCCACGTGGTGCTCAGCGCCCCGCGCTGGGGTGACGTCAGGCCCGCCATGCGCGACCTGTTGGGTACACGGCTCGAACTCCGTCTCGGCGACCCGTCCGACTCCGAGTACGGCCGCAAGAGAGCGGCGACGGTGCCGGAAGGGCGACCGGGACGCGGTATCGACCGCGACGGCCTGCACATCCTGGGGGCGCTGCCCCGGGTGGACGGAAGCTCCGATCCGGCCGATCTCGCGGTCGGTGTCGCGGCGGCGGTCGAAGCGGTCCGTGCGGCCACGCCGGGACGTTCGGCGCCGCCGGTGCGCATGCTGCCCGAACGCATCGACCGGTCCGACCTCCTCGCAACTCTGCGGACCGGGTGGCCGCCGCCTTCCGACGCGTCCCCGGCGGTCCGGCTCTCCGTCCCGATCGGCATCGACGAGTCCGAACTCGCACCCGTATCGGTGGATTTCGCCGACAACCCGCACCTGCTGATCTTCGGTGACTCGGAATGCGGCAAGACGAACCTGTTGCGAGGGCTGTGTCGCGGACTGGTCGAAGCCGGTAGCGGCTCGCAGACCAGGATCATCATCGGTGATTACCGCCGCACGATGCTCGGAGTCGTCGGCGGTGACCATCTCGGGGGATACGCCCCGTCGGCGACGGTCCTCGCCGCCATGGTCCGGGAACTCACCGGCATCTTCGAGGGTCGGTTGCCGGGCCCGGACACGACGCAACAACAACTGCGCGATCGATCGTGGTGGACCGGACCCGAGGTGTTCGTGGTGATCGACGACTACGACATGGTCGCCACCTCGGGCCAGAACCCGCTGTTGCCGTTGCTCGACTACCTTCCGCAGGGACGCGACATCGGCCTGCACCTGGTGGTCGCGCGTCGCTCGGGTGGTGCAGGTCGCGCGATGTACGAACCGATCCTCGGGCGTCTGCGGGAGTTGTCGACTCCGGGTCTGATCATGAGCGGTAGCCGCGACGAGGGAGCGCTCGTCGGCGCGGTCCGTCCGTCGCCCATGCCGCCGGGCCGCGGCACGTTCGTACGACGCGACGGCACCGCGCTCGTCCAGACCGCCTGGACGCCGGAGGCGTGATGGCGATCCGGGACGAGCCGGTCGCCGCGGTCGCGTTCACGCTGACACCCGGGTCCCTCCACATCGGGTGGCCCGGAACGACGCGCAGTGTGCCCGCTCTCGCAGCCGATCTCGGTGACCGGCGCGTGTACGGAGCGGCAGCGGGGGAGGAGTCGGAGCCGGTAGGCCTCGCAGAGCTGGTGGATACGGCCGCGGTCGGAACGGAGGCCGAACTCGGAGAACTGCTGAGCGGGCTCGTCTCCTACGCCGCAGCGACCGTGGGTGCACCGGACATCGGTGGGGTGGCGTGCGCGATACACCCCACCTGGTGGAACGAGCGGCGACGCGATCTCTTCCGCACCGCCGTACGGCAGGTCGCGGGCGACACGATCCTGCTCCCGGTCGCGGTGGCCGCCGTGCGCGCCGCCGACCCTGCGCCGCACGAGCGGTGCGTGGTGCTCGAATTCGCCGCCGGGGGAGTCACCGCCGTGAGCATGGCTCCGCCCGGGCCCGACGGGCCGACCGTCGAACGACTCGCGCGCGATCCGGGTCTGTCGGTGCACTCCTCCGACGCCGCGTCGCGACTCGAGAATCTGCTGACCTCGGTGTGCGGTGGGGCCGGACCGGAGGTCGTGGTGGTGACCGGCGGGCCGGGCGAACCGTCCGGTGTCGAATCGTTCGCTCTCGCCGACGATCTCGTGGGCGCGGGTCGCCGGGTGGTGCCCGTCGCGGCCTCGGAGATGCTGGTCGCGGTGACCGGCCCTCCTGCGCCGCCGGCCGGAAACGGATCGACCGCGAGGACCCCGGCCGTCGCGTCGACGACCGACGGACCCGACAGGACACTGCCGTGGCTGAGCGAGGTGCGCGCACGCCCGGATCCCCCTCGTGCCGGACGGGCCGGCGCGGTGCGCACGCTGGTCGTCGCCGGTGCGGTGATTCCGTCCCTGCTCGCCGCAGCGATCTTCCTGTGGCCGCGTCTCGCCGGAGAAGGCGGAGATGCGGAGGCCCCGGATCCACCGGAAGTCGTTGCTGCAGCGGAGGTGCCGGCCGACGCGCGTGAGCACGAATCGGCCGCCGACGCCGGTCCGTCCCCGTCGACGCGGATCGACGCCGGCCCACTGCACCTCGACCTGCCGGAGGACTGGCGTGTCCGCGACGCCGCGACCGTGCCCGAGGGTCGCGCGGAACTCGTACCGGTCGGCGGAACCGATCGTCGGATCCTGGTGGTGTACCGCGATCTCCCCGGCGGGACCGACGAGCACTCGGTCGCCGCCGCGTTGGCGGAACGGGCCGCCGAACGTGCACCGGTCATCCGCGACCTCGACACCGACACGACCTTCGCCGACCGCAAGGTCGTGGCGTACACCGAGGTTCCCGACGACTACTCGGTGGTGCGGTGGTCGGTCCTGGTCTTCCCCTCATCGGCGACGCCGACCGGGCGCGGGCTTCAGGTCTCCGTGGGGTGCCAGTACCTCGAGGAGGAATGGACTCGTATCCGCAGCGAATGCGAGCAGGCCGTCCACACCCTCCGGGTCGGGTGAGGAAAGAAGGTCCACGAATTTCGGAAGGGGTGGAACCGATACCGGATCGGGTGCGTCCAACCACATGTAGGAGCCAGGACCGGCTCGACGCCGAGCCGGACGACCCACGCACGAGCGAAGGAGTACGCCGTTGACCCAACCGACCGGCAATTCGAATCACCTCACCACCGATGTGGCGACCATGGAGGTCGTCGCGGGACAACTCCAGGACTCCCGCGCCGAACTCGACGCGATCCTCGGTCGACTGACGGGCGTGGTGCAGTCCGCGCCGTCGGTCTGGCGGAGCCGCTCGGCGGAACAGTTCGCCGGAATCATGGAGCGCTGGAACGTCAACCACACCAAGCTGTCGAACGCCCTGGACGAACTGGCCGAGGCCGTGCGCACCAGCGGACGGTCGTACGCCGCGGCCGAGGACCAGCAGGCACAGTCCCTGTCGGCGATCGACCCCGACGGCGGTTCGGTTCTCAACGGCTCGTTCACCTGATCGCCGGTCCCTCCGGCGCACAGGCCCTCCGGCACACATACGAGAGAACAAGGAGAAACGATCCGTGTCCGAGATCTATCAGAACTTCGGCGGCGTCGCCGACCTGCACGCCCAGCTCGTATCCGGTCAGAAGGCGATCGAGGCGACGCTCGACCGAATCGAGGGGCAGGTCGCGCCCCTCATCGCCACCTGGGACAGCGGGGCGCAGGAACGGTACGCCGCCACGCAGGCCCGCTGGAACGAGGCCGAGGCCGGCCTCATCCAGGTGCTGCACGACATCGGTCGAGTGGTCTCGACCGGTAACGACAACATGCAGGAGGTCGAGCGACTGAACCAGCAGCGTTTCCCGGGCTGATCCGGGTCCGCCGGATCCGGACCGATCCGGCGCTGTCACGTCCCGGTGGTGGAGAGGCCGCCGGGACGTGCTGCTGTGTCCGGGTGCTCCGTCCGGGGGCGCTGGGTCAGGGAGGTGCTGGGTCAGGGAGGCACTGCGGCGCTTTGACCGGCCCCGCGTCCGCCCGGTAGAGTGTCCCCTCGGCGTGTCGCACGTCGTCGTGCCCTGTGGCGCGACGAACACCTCTCCCGGGTCCCAACTGGCCGCCGGGCGTGGCAACCGTCGGCATGCAGGCCAGCAGCGAAACGATAGACGAGGAAGATCTGTGTCTACGTACACACCGAAGGCCGGCGACGTGACCCATCAGTGGCACGTCATCGACGCCACCGACGTGGTGCTCGGCCGCCTCGCGGTGCAGGCGGCAAACCTGCTCCGCGGCAAGCACAAGCCCACATTCGCGCCGCACGTCGACGGTGGTGACTTCGTCGTCATCATCAACGCCGACAAGGTTGCCGTCTCCGGCAACAAGCGGACCGACAAGTTCCTCTACAGCCACTCCGGTCACCCGGGCGGTCTGCGGGCTCGTTCCGTCGGCGAGGTTCTCGAGAAGAACCCCGACCGCCTCGTGGAGAAGGCCGTCACCGGCATGCTCCCGAAGAACAAGCTCGGTCGCGCCATCGCGAAGAAGCTGAAGGTCTACGCGGGCCCGAACCACCCCCACGCCGCGCAGCAGCCGGTGCCGTTCGAGATCAAGCAGGTGGCACAGTGACGACGCCCGAGGAACAGAACGTGAACCCCGAAGAGTACGTCGAGAACGTCGAGGTCGCTGCAGACGAGTACGTCGAGGACGTCGTCGAGGCACCTGCTGCCCCGATCGTGTTCGACCGTCCGGTCCAGACCGTCGGTCGCCGTAAGGAGGCCGTCGTCCGCGTCCGCCTCGTGCCCGGCACCGGCAACTTCACCCTCAACGGCCGCACCATCGAGGACTACTTCCCGAACAAGGTGCACCAGCAGCTCGTGAAGTCGCCCCTGGTGACGGTCGAGCGCACCGAGTCGTTCGACATCCACGCACGCCTGCACGGCGGCGGCCCGTCCGGCCAGGCCGGCGCGCTGCGTCTCGCCATCGCGCGTGCACTCACCGAGGTCACCCCCGAGGATCGCCCCGCGCTCAAGCGTGCCGGCTTCCTCACGCGTGACCCGCGTGCCGTCGAGCGCAAGAAGTACGGCCTGAAGAAGGCCCGTAAGGCATCGCAGTACTCCAAGCGCTGATGTGCCGCCGACGCTGATTTCGTCAGAGTCGGCACCTGTTCCACCACGAGAGCAGGCGTCGGTAGACATCTCCTACCGGCGCCTGCTTTCGTGCATTCTGACCTCTATCGACATCCGCGGCGGGGGCCGCACACGACTGGGAGGCTGTGTACATGGGTCGGTTGTTCGGCACCGACGGAGTCCGGGGCTTGGCCAACGCCGAGCTCACATTGGAGCTGGCAGTACGTCTGGCAGGCGCTGCAGCAGCGGTCCTGGCCCCTCAGGGTGCCGAGCGGCGACCGGTCGCAGTCGTGGGTCGAGATCCGCGCGCGAGCGGGGAGATGCTCGAGGCGGCCGTCACGGCCGGACTCACCGCAGCCGGAGTCGACGTGGTCTCGGTGGGCGTGCTGCCCACGCCCGCGGTCGCGTACCTCACGGGTGACTACGGCGCCGACCTCGGCGTGATGATCTCCGCGTCGCACAATCCCATGCCCGACAACGGCATCAAGATCTTCGCGGCCGGCGGGCACAAACTCGACGACGAGGTCGAGGACCGGATCGAAGCGGTGCTGCACGGCGACGCCGAGAGCGCCGCACGCCCCACCGGCGCGGACATCGGCCGGGTACGCGTCGTGTCCGACGCCCTCGACCGTTACCTCGCGCATCTCGCGACGGCCGTGCACAAGCCGCTCACCGGTACGACCGTGGTGGTCGACTGCGCGCACGGCGCCGCCTCACAGGCCGGCCCGGCCGCCTACGCGGCCGCAGGTGCGACGGTCATCGCGATCAACGCCGAACCCGACGGACTGAACATCAACGACGGCTGCGGATCCACGCACCTGTCCGTGCTGCAGCAGGCCGTGCTCGCGCACGGCGCCGACCTCGGTCTCGCGCACGACGGCGACGCCGACCGCTGCCTCGCCGTCGACGCGACCGGCACGGTGGTCGACGGCGACGCGATCATGGCGATCCTCGCCCTCGGCATGCACGAAGCCGGCGAACTTCCCGACGACACCCTCGTCGCCACGGTGATGAGCAATCTCGGTCTGCATCTCGCGATGCGCGCGGCGGGAATCCAGGTGCGCACCGTCGGTGTGGGCGACCGCTACGTGCTCGAGGAGCTCCGCCGCGGTGGCTACGGCCTCGGCGGTGAGCAGTCCGGTCACATCGTCCTGCCCGCGCACGGCACGACCGGCGACGGCGTGCTCACGGGTCTGCGCCTGATGGAGCGGATCGCCACGACGGGCCTGCCGCTCGCGAAGCTCGCCTCGGTGATGACGTCGCTCCCGCAGGTTCTCGTGAACGTGCGGGTCCACGACAAGGTCGCCGTCGCGAACGATCCTGCGGTGGCAGCTGCGGTCGCGGAGGCCGAGCGCGAACTCGGTGAGACCGGCCGGGTGCTGCTGCGTCCGTCGGGTACCGAGCAGCTCGTGCGCGTCATGGTCGAAGCCGCCGACGACGATCACGCCCGGACGGTCGCCGACCGTCTCGCGGGAGTCGTCGCCGCCGTCTGATCTGCGCGGTCACCGGCTCCTCGTAGCCGCATTCCACGGGTAGTCCCGCTGCGGTGGAACCGGATCGCCCTTTGCTGCGTCCTAACTCTTCGAGAGGGTTCGGTGGGCGAAGGGCAGACATGGACACACAGCAGCAGAGCGCGGCGACACAGCACGGCACGATCAGGTTCGACGGCGAGGCGGTGCGCGCCGTCGCGGCACGACTCGCGGAGGTCGCCGAGGACGCCGACGACGAGATCCGTCGCGGCTTCGGCGGTCTCGTCTTCGACGGTGCCGGTGCCGGATCGACGCACCGGCCGGCCGGCGTCCGCGTCGAGACCGGATATCGCAGGATGCGTGCTGCCTGCGAGAGCTGGGCGGCGACCGTGCAGGCGCATGCCGACGCGCTGCGCGTGGCGGCAGACACCTACCGGCACCAGGACGACGCGACCGGCATCGCTCTCACCGCTGTGACCGGTGCCGAACTCGATAGCGCCGGGTTCGGCGACGCAGGGACCCGGCAGCCGTGAGGACCTCTCCCGAGAGCGCAGGCGAGATCCTCGACGCAGGAGCGCCCGGCCTGGCCCGTCTGACCGAACTCGTGCAGTCCCTGCATGCTCTCGGACTCGAGTCCGGCTGTTGTGTCGCGGACGTCCGGGCACGCTACGACGAGGAACGAACCCTCGCGTTGCCCGCCCTCGCCGACGACGCCGCAACGACGCGCTCGCTCGCGACCTCCCTCGGTCGTCGGACCGACGAACAGCGTCGTCTCCTGCTGCAACTCGACGACTCGTGGGACGGATCCGCCGCCGACCGGGCTCGCGCGGAGCTGACGGCCACCGTCCGTGCCGGAGTGGCGCTGTGTGCGTCGCTGACCGATCTCGCGGTCGCCCTGGAGTCGGCCGCCACCGCGATCGCCGCGGCGTTGCGTGAGAAGGCCCGCGTCGTCGGGGATCTCGCGGAAGGCACCGTCGACGGTCGCACGAGGGACGAGATCGACACGATCGTCGCCGGAGCGAGCGGGATCCCGCACGGACCGACCCCGGAGCAGCACACACGCTGGTTCGGCGACCCGCCCGGTTGCGACGGGGGCGACCCGCCCGGTGGCGACGTGGGCGACCCGCCCGGTGGCGACGTGGGCGACCCGCCCGGTTGCGACGTGGCCGACCCTGCCGCCGAGTGCCGGAAATGGGTCGAGGAACATCTGGCCCCGGCGGTCCGGTACGCCGTCGACGTGGTGCTCGGGGCGTGTGAGGAGGCCGGCCGCCGGATCGCCGGCAGTGTCACCGACCTGGCGACGACCACCGAACGCGTCGCCGAGGGTGCCGGGGTGGCCGTGGGCGCGTCCGGTGCCGGGACGGTGGCTCCCGTCGTCGACAACGGGTCGATGCAGCACGGACCGAGCGACCCGCCGAATCAAGGTGCACTGCCACCGGTTCCCGGGATCCGCCCGGGCGAACGCAGACGCGAACATGCCTCCGGACCGCTCGAGGGCGACCGCCGGCAGGACGAGAACGATGAGGGCGATACGGGAGTCGTGCTCGCGGAAGCCGGGCCGCTGTGACGCGAACGACGGAACGGAGGTCCGTCAGCGCCCGAGGAGCAGGTTGACCTGCGTGCCGAGATCACGATCGACGACGTCGGGGTCGGAGATCACCGTGGAGCCGGGCAGTTCCGTGGTGAGGTCGGAGAAGATCGCGTACGTCTTGTCGCCCGTGAGACGGTGCAGAAGGAAGCCGGTGAGCAGCGCACGAGTGCGTTCCTGGGTGCGACGCTCCGCACCACCGACGCCGAGAGCTCCGAGCAGGCGGCGCCCCTCGACGAGTCCTTCGTCGTTCGCCTTGTCCACGACCCGCAGCTGCACGTCGTCGCTGCCCCAGCCCCGGGCGACCGCGACGGCATCGCTGGTCATCGACCCGATGCTCTTCTCACCGACGAGGACGAGGCCCGGTGCCCGCACGCGGCCCGCGGCGTCGGAGGCGGCGGGGGAGACGGGCGAGGGGTAGAGCGCGGCGACGGCCGCCACCTCACGCCTCGCTGCGGCGAGCACTGCCGCTCCGGCGCCCGAGCCGTGGCCCACCAGCGCGAGCTTCGACGGGTGGACACTGATCCGCCCGGTGCCGAGACGCACGCCGGTGCAGATGTCGAGGGTGGTGAGCAGGTCGGTCGACAAGCCGATCGCCGACGGCACCGGTCCGCGCTCGGTGTTGGGGGCGCCCACCACGATTCCCCAGGACGCGAGATGCTCGAAGAGCTTCGTGTACTTCGTGACCCCGGTGAGCCAGCCGTGCCCGAACGCGATCGCGGGCAGATCGAAGCCTTCCGCGGGGGTGTACACGACACCCGGCTGACCGGCGAGCGCCAGGTCGCCACGCAGCACCGAGTGCGGGCCGCGCCGGGAGAGTTCCTGAGCCAGTTTCTTGGGGTTCGCCGCCACGGCCTGAACGTTAGCGGATGGCGCTGCGCGGCGGGGTCGGTGCGTACCGGACGGCGTGCCCCGATGCAGGTGTACGGGCTCACCGGTGTGTTGTTCCCGGACGGGGGTCGACCAGTACCCTGCTAGGCATGTGCGGAATCGTGGGCTATGTCGGGCACCGTCGTGCTCTCGACGTCGTGGTGGAAGCGCTGCGGCGGATGGAGTACCGGGGTTACGACTCGGCGGGAATCGCCATCCTCGACGGCAAGGGTGGTCTGGCCGTCGAGCGGAAGGCGGGGCGGCTGGTCAATCTGGAGGCCGAGCTCGCCGAGATCGGCGAGGAGCACTTCGCCGGTACCGCGGGGATGGGGCATACCCGGTGGGCCACCCACGGTCGTCCCACCGACCGCAATGCGCACCCGCATCGCGACGCGACCGGCAAGGTCGCAGTGGTGCACAACGGCATCATCGAGAACTTCGCGCCGCTGCGTGAGGAGCTCGAGAAGTCGGGCGTGGAGCTGGCCAGCGACACCGACACCGAGGTCGCGGTGCACCTGGTGGCCCGCGCCTACGCCGAGGGCCCGACGGCGGGCAACTTCGTCGACAGTGCCCGCAGTGTGCTGCGCCGGCTGCAGGGTGCGTTCACGCTGGTCTTCGCGCACGCCGATCATCCGGGCACGATCGTCGCCGCGCGCCGGTCGACGCCGCTGGTCGTCGGGGTCGGCGACGGCGAGATGTTCATCGCCTCGGACGTCGCGGCGTTCATCGAGTTCACCCGGGAGGCGGTCGAGCTCGGTCAGGACCAGGTCGTGGTGATCACGAACAACTCCTACGAGGTCACCGACTTCGACGGCAACACCGACGTGGCGACGCGTCCGTTCACCATCGACTGGGATCTCGCCGCCGCCGAGAAGGGCGGCCACGACTACTTCATGCTCAAGGAGATCGAGGAGCAACCGGCCGCGGTCGCCGACACCCTGCGTGGTCACTTCGTCGACGGGTGCATCGTGCTCGACGAACAGCGCCTGTCCGATCAGGAACTGCGCGACATCGACAAGGTGTTCGTCGTCGCCTGCGGTAGTTCGTACCACTCGGGCCTGGTCGCCAAGTACGCGATCGAGCACTGGACCCGCCTGCCCGTCGAGGTCGAACTGGCCTCGGAGTTCCGCTACCGCGATCCGGTGCTCGACCGGTCCACGCTGGTCGTGGCGATCTCGCAGTCCGGTGAGACCGCCGACACCCTCGAAGCGGTCCGGCACGCCAAGGATCAGAAGGCGCGCGTGCTGGCGGTGTGCAACACCAACGGCGCGCAGATCCCGCGGGAGGCCGACGCGGTGCTCTACACCCGCACCGGCCCGGAGATCGGTGTGGCGTCGACGAAGGCGTTCCTGGCGCAGATGGCCGCGAACTACCTCGTGGGTCTGGCGCTGGCGCAGGCGCGCGGCACGAAGTATCCCGACGAGGTGGCCCGCGAGTACCAGGACCTGGCGGCGATGCCGGAGAAGATCGCCGAGTTGCTGACCGGGATGGAGCCGGTGCGGGCGCTGGCGCGTGAGCTGTCGGCCTCGCCGGCCGTGCTGTTCCTGGGCCGGCACGTGGGCTACCCGGTCGCGCTCGAAGGGGCGCTCAAGCTCAAGGAGCTGGCGTACATGCACGCCGAGGGCTTCGCCGCCGGTGAGCTCAAGCACGGCCCGATCGCGCTGATCGAGGACGGGCTGCCCGTCATCGTCGTGATGCCGTCGCCGAAGGGCCGCGCCGTGCTGCACAGCAAGCTGCTCAGCAACATCCGCGAGATCCAGGCCCGCGGAGCGGTCACCGTCGTCATCGCCGAGGAGGGCGACGAGACGGTCCGGCCGTTCGCCGACCACCTCGTCGAGATCCCGTCGTCGCCGTCGTTGCTGCAGCCGCTGCTGTCGACGGTGCCGCTGCAGGTCTTCGCTGCGGAGGTCGCGCAGGCTCGTGGTTACGACGTCGACAAGCCCCGCAACCTCGCGAAGTCGGTCACCGTCGAATAGCGGCCCGTCCGCCGGTGCAGGAGGGATGATGCGCAGTTTTCACCCGTCCGACGTGGTCCGTGCGGCGGAAGCCCCGCTGCTGGCGTCCCTCCCCGAGGGAACGCTCATGCGGCGCGCCGCCTACGGACTCGCGCGGGTCGTGGCCTCCGAGCTGCGCGAACGCACCGGTGGGATCGCCGGTCGGCGGGTGAGCCTGCTCGTCGGATCCGGCGACAACGGCGGCGACGCGCTGTGGGCAGGAACCCTCCTGCGCCGCCGCGGCGTGTCCGTCACGGCACTGCTGCTCGACCCCGACCGGGCGCACCCCGCGGGTCTGCGGGCGCTGCGGAAGGCCGGCGGGCGGATCCTCCCGGCGACTCCCGAGCACGTCGGCGACCCGGACCTCGTGCTCGACGGCATCGTCGGCATTTCCGGACGCGGCCCGCTGCGACCGGCGGCGGCCTCGGTCGTGGACGAGATCACCGCGCCGATCATCGCCGTCGACACACCGAGCGGTGTCGACCCCGATACCGGTGCCGTGGACGGACCGGCGATCACCGCCGCGGTGACCGTCACCTTCGGTGCCTACAAACCGGTCCATGCCCTCGCCGCCGCGCGCTGCGGCCGCGTCGACCTCGTCGACATCGGACTCACACTCCCGGAAGCCGGACTGGTCGCGGCGGAACCGTCCGAGATCGGTGCGATCTGGCCGGTGCCCGGTGCCGACGACGACAAGTACTCCCAGGGTGTGGTGGGTATCCGTGCAGGCAGTGCCCGGTATCCGGGGGCGGGTGTGCTGTGTACGGGAGCGGCCGTGGCCGCGACCTCCGGCATGGTGCGTTATGCCGGGTCGGGTGCCTCCGAGGTGCTCGCCCGGTTCCCCGAGGTCGTCGTGTCGCCGTCGGTGGCCGAGACCGGGCGGGTACAGGCTTGGGTCGTGGGGCCGGGAGCCGGTACCGACGACGACGCCTGCGCGAACCTGCGCGACATCCTCGCCACCGACCTGCCGGTGCTCGTCGACGCCGACGGACTCACGCTCCTCGCCCGCGAGCCCGGTCTCGTGCGGGGCCGGTCCGCGCCCACCCTGCTCACCCCGCATGCCGGCGAGTTCGCACGCCTGACCGGGCAGCCCCCCGAACCGGACCGGGTCGCGGCGGTACGTTCCCTCGCCGCCGACTGGGGCGTGCACGTGTTGCTCAAGGGCCGCGCGACCCTCGTGGCACGACCCGACGGGCACGTCTTCGTCAACGATGCGGGCGGGTCGTGGGCGTCGACCGCGGGCGCGGGGGACGTGCTGTCCGGCATCATCGGGTCGCTGCTCTCGTCGGGTATGCCTGTCGACCTGGCCGCAGCCGCCGGTGCACGGGCCCATGCGCTCGCCGCGAACCTCGCTGCGCAGGACCCCGACTCTCCCGGAGCGGCGCCGATCTCGGCGAGCGCGATCCTCGCGCGACTCGGCGACTCGATTCGACTGCTGCGCACCCACATTGCCGAATCGTGACGTGGCACACGGGGACACGCCGTCGGCGTCCGACGGCGCAGTGGCAGGATCGACAGACGTGACCACGACCCAACGCACCCCGCGACCTGCACGTACCGTTCTTCCCCAAGCCGAAGCCGTCATCGATCTCGATGCCGTGGCGGAGAACGTACGAGCGCTCCGGGAGTACGCGGGTCCGGCTGCCGTGATGGCCGTCGTCAAGGCCGACGCCTACAACCACGGGGCCGTGCCGGTCGCGCGGGCCGCGCTCGCCGCAGGTGCCCGCGAACTGGGTGTGACGACGCTCGGCGAGGCCCTCGAACTCCGCGCCGCGGGTATCGAGGCCCCGATCCTGTCGTGGCTGCACACCGCCGATTCCGATTTCGCGCCCGCCGTCGAGGCCGGGGTCGAACTCGGCCTGTCCTCGCCGCGGCACCTCGCTGCTGTCGTCGAGGCGGCCCGGCAGGTCGGGGTCACCGCGACCGTCACGGTCAAGGTCGACACCGGTCTCAACCGCAACGGTGTCGCCGTCGACGAGTGGGACGACATGCTGCGCGATCTGGGCCGGGCTCAGTCCGAAGGTGTCGTGCGCGTGCGCGGAGCCTTCTCGCACCTCGCTCACGGCGACGAACCCGAGCATCCGGGCAACGCCGAGCAGCGCGACCGGCTCGGTGAGGCCGTCGCGGATCTGCGGCGGCACCATCTGGCTCCCGAGGTGGTGCACCTGTCGAACTCCGCGGCCACCGTCACCCGTCCCGACCTGCGATTCGACATGGTTCGGCCCGGAATTGCGATGTACGGGTTGACACCGATCCCGGAACTCGGCGACCTGGGCTTCCGGCCGGTGATGACCGTGCGGACGAGGGTGGTGCTGGTGAAGAAGGTGAAGGCGGGGGACGGCGTGTCCTACGGGCACACCTGGACCGCTCCCGCGGATACGACGGTGGCGCTGCTGCCCATGGGATATGCGGACGGGATCCGCCGCAATCTCAGCGGGCGGATCGAGGTGCAGCTCGGTGGGCGCCGGTGCCCGCAGATCGGCCGCGTGTGCATGGATCAGGTCGTCGTCGACCTCGGTCCCGACGGGGCAGGAGTAAGCGAGGGCGACGAGGCGTTGTTCTTCGGAGACGGGCGTCACGGAGAGCCGAACGCCCAGGACTGGGCCGACAAGCTGGACACGATCAACTACGAGATCGTGACCGGCATCGGTGGACGGACCGTCCGGACCTATGTCGGAGCGAAGGGAGCGTGACGTCATGTCCCTCGTGAACAGGATGGGACTCCTCGGTGCGAGCCTCGCGACGCTCGCATCGTCGGCGGGACTGTACGCGGTCAAGACCGCGGGTGCGCCCGCCCACGAGATCTATCAGAACGAGGACTTCGACGAGATCCTCCGGCTCCCGCGCCGCACCGTGACCACGGAGGACGGTGTTCCGCTCGTGGTCCGCGAGAGCGGCTCTGCCCTGGCTCCGCTCACCGTCGTGTTCGTCCACGGCTACTGCCTGCGCATGCAGTCCTGGCACATGCAGTACCGGCACCTGCGCGAACAGTGGGGACGCGATGTGCGCGCCGTCTTCTACGACCAGCGTGGCCACGGCGAATCCGGTTTCTCCGGCGCCGAGAAGTGCACCATCGCGCAGCTCGGCCGCGATCTGGGCCGGGTGATCGACGAGGTCGCGCCCACCGGTCCGGTGGTGGTCGTGGGCCACTCGATGGGCGGCATGACCGCGATCGCCCTCGCCTCCCAGCGACCGGACCTGTTCGGCGAACGCATCGTGGGGGTCGGTCTCCTCGCGACCACCGCAGCAGGTCTGAGCAAGACCGGTATCGGACGCAATCTCGAGAACCCGGTGATCGACGCGTTCCGGTACGCGGCGCGTACCGCCCCGGGATTCGTGCAGTTCGCGCGCGGCGCGGCCCGTGCCGTCGTGACCCCGATCCTGCGCGCGGCGTCCTACGGCACGGTGGTGAGCCCCCGCCTGGTGAAGTTGTCCGACCGAATGCTCGACGAGACGTCGGTGCTCACCATCGTCAACTTCCTCCGCACCCTCGAACTGCACGACGAGTCCGCGGCGCTTCCGGTCCTGGGCACCGTGCCCGTGCTGGTGTTGTCCGGCGACGCCGACATGGTCATCCCGTACGCGAGTTCCGAGGCGCTGGCGGAGGAACTGCCCGACGTCGAACTCAAGCGGGTGCGTGGTGCCGGGCACCTCGTGCAGCTGGAGTTCCCCGAGGTCGTCGATCGTGCCCTCGATCGCCTGATCCAGCGGAGTTTCACGCAGGGTGTGAACGGAAAGCAGATCGCAATTGGGTGAGTCGCAATCGAGGGGGCCGCAGGTGGGGGAGCAGAGCATCGAACTGCCGACCGTGGAGGACACCGAGGCGTTCGGGCGGCGGCTCGCAGCCGAGTTGCGGGCCGGCGACCTCGTCGTGCTCGACGGGCCGCTCGGCGCGGGCAAGACGGCGCTGACCCGCGGAATCGCCGCCGGCCTCGGCGTGGAGGGACGCGTGACCTCACCGACCTTCGTCATCGCCCGCGAACACCGTCCCGGTAGTCCGGAGGGCCGCGCACCGGTGGGGCTCGTCCACGTCGACGCCTACCGTCTCGGCGACGGCCCGGGCGCCCTCGACGAACTCGACGCCCTGGACCTCGACACCGACCTGACCGACACCGTCGTGGTGGTCGAATGGGGCGGTGGCCTGGTCGAACAGCTCGCCGATCGGCATCTGAGGGTCCGGCTCCGGCGGGACCCGGGCACCGACGTCCGCCGCGCCTCGTGGGAGTGGATCGGCTGACCCACCGGCACCCCGCGTGCCGGTGGCTTCCGTCACTGCGCACCGACCGGGCAGGTCGTGCGGGGTAGGCTGGTACATCGTGCTCGTGCTCGCCGTCGATACCGCCACCCCCGCCGTGACCTCGGGAGTCGTCCGTCTCGACCGCGGTCGGGACGATGCCCGGCCCGAGACGGTCGCCGCGCGCGTGCTCGACAATCCGCGAGCGCACGCCGAAGTCCTGACCCCGCAGATCCTCGAATGCCTCGCCGAGGCCGGCGCCGCACCCACCGATCTCGACGCGATCGTCGTCGGTATCGGACCCGGCCCGTTCACGGGTCTCCGCGTCGGTATGGCCACCGCCGCGGCCTTCGGTGATGCGCTCGGCATCCCCGTGCACGGCGTGTGCAGCCTCGACGCGATCGCCGCGGACGTCCACCGCGAGCACGGTACGGACGACGACCTGCTCGTGGTCACCGACGCCCGCCGTCGCGAGATCTACTGGGCGCGCTATTCCGGCGGCCGCCGCGTCGAAGGACCCGAGGTGCGCAAGCCCGCCGACGTGCCCGCCGAGCCGTCGGTACGGGTGGCGGGTTCGCCGTCGCACGTCGCGCTGTTCGACCTCCCGGCGGTGGACGTGCAGACGCCGTCCCCGGCGGGCCTGGTGACCGTCGCTGCCGACGACCTGCGCGCCGGAGCCGAACCGGAGCCGCTCGTGCCCTTGTACCTGCGCCGGCCCGACGCGGTGGAGACCGCGAACCGCCGAGCATGAACAGCACACCCGAGGAGAACCCGGCCGCCGAGAACCCGGTCGTCATAGATGCACTGCGTCCGGAGGACGCACCCCGCTGTGCCGAACTCGAACAGATCCTGTTCCCCGGTGACGACCCGTGGAGTGCCGACGCCTTCCGTTCGGAACTGGCCTCGCCCCACAACCGTTACTTCGCGGCGCGCGACCCGCAGGGCCGGCTGATCGGTTACGCGGGCCTCGCGCGACTCGGTACGGCCATCGACCCCGAATCCGAGGTGCACACCATCGGCGTGGACCCCGCGGCGCGCCGCCGGGGGATCGGCGGAGCCCTCCTGGGGGAGCTGCTGGCCGTCGCCGACCGCTGGGGAGGGCCGGTCTTCCTCGAGGTGCGCACCGACAACGATGCGGCGATCGCCCTGTACCGGCGCGAGGGCTTCGAGATCGTCGGAACCAGGAAGCGTTATTACCAGCCGAGCGGTGCGGACGCGTACACGATGCGTCGTCCGGATCCGCGAGAGGAGTCACCGGCGTGAGCACCACCAGTCCCCGATTCGAGCTGCCCGAGCGCCCCGTCGTGATGGGCATCGAGAGTTCGTGCGACGAGACCGGTGTCGGCATCGTCCGCTGGGTGGGCGACGGCACCCTCGAGCTGATGGCCGACGCCGTGGCGTCGAGTGTGGACGAACATGCCCGCTTCGGTGGTGTGGTGCCGGAGATCGCATCCCGCGCCCACCTCGAGGCCATGGGGCCGACGATGCGGCGCGCCCTCGACGAGGCCGGGATCGAGAAGCCGGACGCGGTGTGCGTGACGATCGGGCCGGGCCTCGCGGGAGCGCTGCTCGTCGGTGTCGCCGCGGCGAAGGCCTACGCGGCAGCGTGGAACGTGCCGTTCTTCGCGATCAACCACCTCGCGGGCCACGTCGCGGTCGACACCCTCGAACACGGACCGATGCCGCCCTGCGTGGCGCTGCTCGTCTCCGGTGGTCACACCCATCTTCTGCACGTCGAACATCTCGGCAAACCGATCGTCGAACTCGGCACCACCGTCGACGACGCCGCCGGTGAGGCCTTCGACAAGGTCGCGCGACTGCTGGGGCTCGGTTACCCGGGCGGTCCCGAGGTCGACCGGCTGGCACGGCAGGGCGACCCCACCGCGGTCGTCTTCCCTCGCGGCATGACCGGTCCGCGCGACGCGCGTCACGACTTCTCGTTCTCCGGCCTCAAGACCGCAGTGGCCCGATTCGTCGAAGCGAAGGAACGTGCGGGCGAACCGGTGCCGGTCGCCGACGTCGCCGCGGGCTTCCAGGAAGCGGTGGCGGACGTGCTCACGATGAAGGCCGTGCGCGCCGCCCAGGATCTCGGTGTCGACACGCTCGTCCTCGGTGGCGGAGCGACCGCCAACAGCCGGCTGCGCGAACTCGCCGAGGAGCGTTGTGCTGCCGCAGGGATCACCCTGCGCGTGCCGCGACCGAAGCTGTGCACCGACAACGGCGTCATGATCGCGTCGCTGGGCGCGCACCTCATCGCCGCGGGGGCGCAGCCGTCCTCGCTGGGCGCTGCGACGGATCCGGGCCTGTCGGTCTCGGTGTCGCAGGTCGTGGCCTGACCGTCCCGACCGACCCCCACCCGAGGAGGGCGCGCTGCCTAGGTGGGGGCGATCTCCGAGGTCCCGGATCCGGTGGTGGTCTCCCCGGTGGTCGTTTCCCCCGTCGTGGTCTGTCCGGTGGACGGCACGGTCGTGCCCTCCTCCGTGACGGACGCGATCGTGGAGGACACGTCGGTCGGATATGCGCCGGTGGACGACGCGGACGGCGTCTCGGTCGGCGATGTGGTCGACGGGGGTGTCGGGCTCACATCGGTGCTCGGTTCGGTCGTCTCCGGATCGGTGGGCGCAGGGCTCGTCGTCTCCGGCGGCGTGGTCGGCTCGGTGGTGTCGGGAGCCGTCGTGTCGGGAGCCGTGGTGTCCGGAGCGGTCGTGTCGGGAGCCGTGGTGTCCGGATCGGGCCTCGGTGCGGTCTCGGAATCCGGCGACGTGAACGGTCGGTCCGTGTCGGACTCTTCCTCCGCTGTCGACCCGGGGGTCGGCACCTGATCGATCGGCGTGGGTGTCACGGTGGTGCTCGATGACTCGGGCACAGTGGGCCACGGATCCTGGGTCGACGGAACGGTGTGCTCGACGGTCGGCAACGGCCAGGGAACAGTCGTCGGAGCGGGGGCGTCCTGGGTGCTCCGGGACGTCACGGGTTCGGGCGGCGGATCGTGGGACGGGACGGCCGACTCGCCGGGACCGACCTCCTGCGTGGGGACGTCGCCGCTCGTGAACCGCGGCGACACCTGGGCGTCGCTGCTCTCGTGTTCGGTGAAGTGCTGGGTGGCGAAGCCGGCCATGATCGCACTGAGCACCAGCAGTCCGGCGACCGCGCCGGAGACACGACCCGAGGATCGGTTGCCGGTGTGCGACAGGGCGCCGACCACGGTGTATCCGACCGAGGACGGGGAGTCGGCCGACAGAGCCGCACCGATCGCGGCAGCCGCTCCCGGTTCGGGGACGGTGACGATCTCGCCGTCGAATTCCGCGGAGATCGCCGCGGCGAGGACGGGGGACGCGGCCGCGCCCCCGATCAGGGCCATGGTCTCGGGAACAGGATCGGTGCTCGAGCAGATGCGCCGGGTGAACGCTGCCGCCTCGTCGGCGAGATCGGTCGTCAGTTCGTCCAGTTGCGCGCGGGTGAGGGTGACCGTCGCGTCGGGACCGGCCTCGGCGATGTCGATGCGGGTCGTGGACGCCGTGGCGAGGGCCTCCTGCGCGCCCTGGCAGCGGGCAGCCAGCAGGCCGGGGTCGATCTGCCGGCGGGTGCGCATCCGCTCGGTCGCGTTGCGGACATGATCGAGCACGCGTGCGGTCAGGGCGTCGCCGCCGACCGTCTCGGTGCGTGCGGACCGCAGCAGGGTGCCGGTCTCGCAGTCGAGGACGGAGACGGTGGTGCCGGTGGCCCCGATGTCCACGAGCGCGATCGCGCCGGGCTCGCGACGGACCCCTACGGTGTAGAGGTATTCGAGGGCGGCGGTGGTCTCCGGGACGAGGCGGACCATGTTGCCCGTCCGTTCGGCGGCCGTGCGGATCTCGTTCGCCTGCTCCTCGGTGCGGTATGCGACCGTGACGATGTCGGGGCCGTCGGCTCCGCGGGCGGTTCCGCGAGGAGTCGTGAGAGAGACGGCGTCGAAGACGAGATCTCCGAGATCGCGCCCCGGCTGTGACTCGGAGGCGAGTCTGCGGAATTCCGTTGTGGGCGCGTGTGCAGCATCGACGCGCAGGGCCGAGCCGACGCCGGAGGCGCCGACGGAGATGCCGAGCGACGTGGGCATTGTTCACCTTCCGTGCGTGATCGACGACCAGGCGTCCAGGGCCTACCTCGGCTGAGGTCACCGAACGATCACGCTCATGGGTTTCCGTTATTCAACCGTAACATGGTGCCTGGTTTCACGCCTTCCGGCGTGTTTGCACCCGCTGCCCTTGAGCGCTGGCACTCTCGTGTATAGAGTGCTAGTGACACCGAGCGTCGGCCCGGCACCCGCGACGACGGGACGCGTGCGGAGTCACCGTGATGACTGAACACACCCGTGTTCGAGAACACCGGTTCTCGGACCCCATTACCCCTGAAAGTGGAGGGCTCATCGTGGCGAGCGTGAACATCAAGCCGCTCGAGGACAAGATCCTCGTCCAGGCCAACGAGGCCGAGACGACGACTGCCTCCGGCCTGGTCATCCCGGACACGGCGAAGGAGAAGCCCCAGGAGGGCACCGTCGTCGCCGTCGGCCCCGGCCGCTGGGACGAAGATGGCGACAAGCGCATCCCGCTGGACGTCAAGGAAGGCGACGTCGTCATCTACAGCAAGTACGGCGGAACCGAGATCAAGTACGCCGGTGAGGAGTACCTGATCCTGTCTGCGCGCGACGTCCTGGCTGTCGTCGCCAAGTAGGCCGCTTGCATTCCGCCCCGGTGTCCCGTTTCGGACCCGGGGCGGAATACGTTGGGGAACATCCGAGTCCAGGAGTAGTCGCAGAACATGTCCAAGCAAATCGAGTTCAACGAGACCGCGCGGCGGGCTCTCGAGCGCGGTGTCGACCAGCTGGCCGACGCCGTCAAGGTGACGCTCGGCCCGCGTGGCCGGCACGTCGTGCTCGCCAAGGCCTTCGGTGGTCCCACCGTCACGAACGACGGTGTGAGCATCGCCCGTGAGATCGAGCTGGAGGATCCGTTCGAGAACCTCGGCGCCCAGCTCGTCAAGAGTGTCGCGACCAAGACCAACGACGTCGCGGGTGACGGCACCACCACCGCGACCGTTCTCGCCCAGGCGCTCGTCAAGGCCGGCCTGAAGAACGTTGCCGCAGGCGCCAATCCGATCGCGCTCGGTGCCGGTATCGCCCAGGGTGCCGACAAGGTGAGCGAGGCTCTGCTCGCTGCCGCAACTCCCGTCGAGGGCAAGACCGCCATCGCGCAGGTCGCCACCGTGTCCTCGCGCGACGAGGAGATCGGTGAGATGGTCGGCGAGGCGCTGACCCGAGTCGGGGAGAACGGTGTCGTCACCGTCGAGGAATCCTCCACGCTGAGCACCGAACTGGTCGTCACCGAGGGCGTGCAGTTCGACAAGGGCTTCCTGTCGCCCTACTTCATCACGGACATCGACGCGCAGGAAGCCGTCCTCGAGGACGCGCTCGTCCTGCTGTACCGCGAGAAGATCAGCTCGCTTCCCGACTTCCTCCCGCTCCTCGAGAAGATCGCAGAGTCCGGCAAGCCGGTCCTGATCATCGCCGAGGACATCGAGGGCGAGCCGCTGTCGACCCTGGTGGTCAACGCGATCCGCAAGACCCTCAAGGCCGTTGCCGTCAAGGCTCCGTACTTCGGTGATCGCCGGAAGGCCTTCCTCGAAGACCTCGCCGTCGTCACCGCGGGTACGGTCATCAACTCCGATCTGGGTCTGTCCCTCAAGGAGGCCGGACTCGACCTGCTCGGCTCGGCCCGCCGCGTCGTCGTCACGAAGGACAGCACCACGATCGTCGACGGTGCCGGTACCGCCGAGGACATCGAGGCGCGCGCCGCTCAGCTGCGTCGTGAGATCGAGGCCACCGAGTCCGACTGGGACCGCGAGAAGCTCGAAGAGCGCCTCGCGAAGCTCGCCGGTGGCGTCGCCGTCATCCGTGTGGGTGCGGCGACCGAGACGGACCTCAAGGAGCGCAAGTTCCGCGTCGAGGACGCAGTCAACGCCGCGAAGGCGGCCATCGAGGAGGGCATCGTCCCCGGTGGCGGGTCGGCTCTCGTGCAGGCCGCACGCTCGCTCGAGGAGCTCCAGGCGTCCCTTTCCGGCGACGCCGCCACGGGCGTCGCCGCGCTGCGCACCGCGCTCACCGCGCCGCTGTACTGGATCGCCACGAACGCCGGCATCGACGGTGCGGTGGTCGTGAGCAAGGTTGCCGAGAGCGGTCAGGGCTTCAACGCCGCGACCCTCTCCTACGGCGACCTCGTCGCCGAGGGCGTCGTCGACCCGGTGAAGGTGACGCGCTCCGCCGTCGTCAACGCCGCGTCGGTCGCACGCATGGTGCTCACCACCGAGAGCGCCGTCGTCGACAAGCCGGAGGAAGAGGCCGAGGCCGGGCACGGCCACGGTCACGCGCACTGAGCGACCGGTCAGGGCCGCGGACCCGCCGCCCGGCGGGTCCGTAGGTCGAGCCGGACGTGAAAGTCGTTCCGGACGGCACGAATACAGCGAGGCCCCGCAAGGAATGTTCGCATTCCCTGCGGGGCCTTCGTCGTATCGACGCATCTCCTCCAACCGGCCTCCCGGTCGTACCGTCACGGTCGTGTCGACATGGTCACGACCGTGACGGTGTCGACATGGTCACGACCGTGACGGTGTCGTCACGGGGCGGGTGACCGCCTCACACAGCGACCTTCCGCCGTCGTTGCCTCGTGTACATCTCCCGCTCGGTCTCCGACATGCCGCCCCAGATGCCGTACGGCTCGGCGACGGCGAGGGCGTGGTCGCGGCAACGGGCCAGCACGGGGCAGGTGCGGCACAGCTCCTTTGCGCGGTTCTCCCGCTGGGCGCGGGCACGACCGCGCTCTCCGTCGGGGTGGAAGAACACCGAGGAGTCCACACCACGACACTTACCGTGCATCTGCCAATCCCAGAGGTCCGCGTTGGGGCCGGGCAGTGTGTGTGGTGCAGGCATGTGGCACTCCTTTGCAGCAAGCTCGCGTGAGTTGTGCGAGCGGACCGTGGACACATCGGGATTCCCGCTGTGATCCGAATCAAACAAACTCACCGTAGGATCTGTATCGATTCGTCGTCAATATTTTCGACAAGTGGGATAGTCCATAACCGAACGGCCAAGATTTAACCGCGGAAATATTTACTTTCACAAGGAGTCGTGCCTGTGCGCTGCGAGCGGGGACGATCCGGGGTGCTCTCCGCACCCGACGTGGGTAGAAGGTCCCTTACTCGCTGGTAACCCGGCCTTTCGGCGGCCGGATGTGGCTCCGACTCGGGTTCGGAGGGCGGGGGCGGCACCATACATGCACCACGCATGTTTTAACGCGATGTTTAACAAAATGTTCGGAAATGTCTTCTGTGCATCCCTGCGTTCCAATCATCGAGACAATTTGCGCTCACGGTGATAATTTCTCTCCGACAAATGCCCGGCGTCGGCCCGGAGCCCCGCGTATCGCCGCTATCCGCTGGTGCGATGATTCCGCGATGGCACATTCCGACGCCCGCCGGCACACGGCACCGACACCGTCCGACCGCCACGCGATCCTGGTCGCCGCGGCCTTCGGCCCGTCCCCGGGGGCACATCCGCTCCCTGCGGCGCACGGACCCGAACAGAACTGGTTGCGGGCCGTCGCGCTCGGTGGGCAGGGACGTTACGCCGCCGCGCGGGCCGAGCTGGCCCGAGTGCGTGGAACCGGAGGAGTGTGGTCGTCGTTCGGAGCGAGCACCGAGGCCTCCCTTCTCCGTCAGTTGGGCGGACATCGCGCCGCCGCCGTCCTGGACGGACGTGCTCTCGCCGAGGCGGGGTCGCTGCGAACCAGCTCCGGAAACACTGTCGCCGCACGGCGCGACGTCGACCCTGTCGCCGCATCGCGCGACGCCGATGCTGTCGCTGCATGGTGCGACGCCGCCACGGGGTTGGCGGCCGATGCGCTCGGGCGGGGCCGTCTCGCGGTGTGCGGGTCGCTCCTCGACCGATGTGCAGCCGCTCTCGACGCTGCCGAATCGGAAGCGGGGGAGAAGGCCTTCGTGCGACAGCGGATCCGTCTCGCATGGGTCGGGGCCGAATCCGCTCTCGCGGCAGGCGACTTCACCCGTGCGCGCAGCCGGGCGGACCGCGCGGTGGAACTTGCGGACGGATTCGGATCGATCCGGCACTCCGTGAAGTCGGACCTCGTGCGGTCGGCCTCTCTGACCGGACTGCCGGACCACGGTCCGGCCATGGACCTGGCCGCCGACGTCCTCGCGCGCGCGGAGGAACACGGACTGATTCCGTTGCAATGGGCCGCGGCGATGCTCCTCGACGGGCTGGGGGCGGGGAGAGATGCGGGTCGCGTCCGTGATCTCGATGCGGGTCGCGTCCGTGATCTCTGCGCGACCACCATCGTGGGGCGTGGGGGCCGGTTCGTGACCTCCTCTGCCTGCTGAGTTCCACTCGCGCGCGGGGGGTGACCCGACCGGTCGGTCGTTGTAGCTACTCTGGGGGTGTTCCACGGTCAGGTGGAAGCCCGCCCGGGGGGGTGGTGCCGTCTGTAACGCCAGGACTTGCGCAATCGATGACTGTTATGGGTGAGGAGCTGGACTCCGCGGTTGCTGCGGCTGCGCAAGGCGACCGGGCGGCTCTCGCTCAGGTTCTTGCAAGTGTCCGGCCCCTCGTCGTGCGGTATTGCCGCGCACGGGTCGGATCTGCAGAGCGCGGCCAGCTCTCTGCAGACGACGTTGCACAGGAGGTGTGCCTGGCCGTGATGACCGCTCTGCCGAGATATCAGGACCAAGGCCGCCCCTTCATGGCGTTCGTATACGGGATCGCTGCTCACAAGGTCGCCGACGCGCACCGCAGTGCGGCCCGCAACCGCGCGGAACCCGTGGCGGATGTGCCGGAGGTGATGTCGCTCGACGACAGCCCCGAGGAATACGCGATCAACTCCGAGGCGGGCCGGCAGATGAAGCGGCTGCTGGGCATCCTGCCGGAGAAGCAGCGCGAGATCCTCATCCTCCGTCTCGTCATGGGATTGTCGGCCGAGGAAACGGCCGCAGCTGTGGGTAGTACTGCAGGAGCGATCAGGGTGGCCCAGCACCGGGCCATCGCGAGACTCAAGAAGGAAGTCACGAGAGCAGGTGAGCGGAATGGGTAGGGGGCGTTTCTCGGGCGACGGCTTCGACGACGAATTTCCCGACGACGAAACCTCCGTGGACCTCGCCGCCGTGCGCCGTGACGACGCGCTGATCGACGCGATCTCCGGTAACGGGCTCGTCGAGACGAAGGACACAGAGGAGTACGAACTTGCCACGCGGCTCGCCGACTGGCGTGCGGAGATCCTCGCCGAACCGATGCCCGCCGGCCCCGACCTCGACGAAGTGGTCGCCGCCGTCCACCGGGAACTGGGAACACGGGAAACGCTCGCTCCGGCCCCGGAGGTCACCCCTCTGCGCCCGAGATCGAAGGGGCAACTCCGGTTGCTCCGTCCGCTCGCAGGTGCAGCAGCGCTCGTCGCCGTCGCCGTCGGCAGCGCGACCGCGGTGTCCTACGGCGCCGAACCCGGCGACCCGTTGTGGGGCGTCAAGCAGGTCGTGTTCAGTGAGCAGGCGCAATCCACCGAGGCCCGGATCGACACCACATCCACCCTGGAACGTGCAGAACAACTCATCGCCGAGGGCAACACGGAGGAAGCACGCGAGTTGCTGACGTCCGCGGAGTCCCGTTCCGGCGATGTCCGGGACGCGGAGGAGCGCGATGCGCTCGGCGACTGGCTGGAACGCCTCGCCGAGGAACTCGGCCGGTTGATTCCGCAGGTGCCTCCGCCGCCGGCGGTGCCGGTGGCACCCGAGGTACCGGTGGCTCCGGGCGCCGTCGTTCCGCCGCCGGTCACGACACCCGGCACGGAAGGTCAGCAGCCCGCTCCCACGACGGGCACGGGTACCGACACGGGCACCACCGCGCCGCCCACGTCGTCGTCGACCGTGGATCCGACCATCCTGCAGGCGCCGCCTCCGGTGTCCGACACGTCCACGCCGTCGCAGACCGCGCCGCAGTCGTCGTCTTCCAGCACGCAGCCGTCACCTGCGCCGAGCGAACCGCCGCCGGCGACGTCGGAGTCCCAGACCACTGCACCCACCACGACCGCGTCGTCGCCGCGGTCGACGCAGGACGGGCCCGCCGCCGATATGGCGCCGGCGTCGCTCACGACGCCGGAAGGCGAGTAGAACCAACGAGAGAACGGGCCCGGCAGCAGATGCTGCCGGGCCCGTTCTCTTGTCGAAGTGCCGTGATGCGTGGTTCGCAGTGGGCGGAAGGACTCAGGAATCCAGACCGTAGGGGTCGACGGGAAGAGCCTCGTTCATGGACGCATCCGCATAGCCGCGGCAGTAGTCCCAGGTGACATAGGCGTCGGGTGACGGATCGAAGGCCGGCTCGTGCGGTCTGACGGTGCCGTCGACGAGCAGCTGCAGCAGGTTCGCCCGCAGCATGTCCCAGTCGTGGTAGTGGTCCTGGTGGCAGTCCTCGCAGCACACCACGAGTCCGCGGACGCCGCGGGGAGCCAGCAGCGCCTCGTAGACGGCCAGGTCTGCGAGGTCCTCTTCCACCGCGAGCCGCTCCGCAGGATCCAGGGGCTGGCCCGGCTCGATCGCGTCCAGTGCTGCGGACGGATCGTCGGGGTCTCCTGCGAACGGGTCCGGTGGGAGTCCGGGAGGCAACTGATCACGCACGACTCCACGGTACGCAGACCGAGGGGGTCTGCGCCAGCGGTCGCCAGGGGACACGCCGTGAAATCACACGAGGTGATGTGACGAACATCAGGGAACAGGGTGGGAGCCGAGCTTGTTCCCCGGAGCAGATAACATGAATGGGTGCGTGCCGCTCTCCAACCGCCCGTCGGTGCGACGAGCGTGCACTGCCTTCATTCATTCCCGCTGCCGGACGGTTCTGCCGTCCGCTCCCATCGACTGTCACGGAGGGTCCGAACCGCATGAGTAGTACCGGAGGGCGCGTGCACACCGGCGGTGACGACCCGAACAAGGTCGCAATGCTGGGTCTGACCTTCGACGACGTGCTGCTGCTTCCCGCGGCTTCCGACGTCGTCCCGAGTCAGGTCGACACGTCGAGTCAGCTCACCCGCGAGATCCGTCTGCGGATCCCGCTGGTCAGCTCCGCGATGGATACCGTCACCGAGTCCCGCATGGCCATCGCGATGGCCCGGGCCGGCGGCATGGGCGTGCTGCACCGCAACATGCCTACCGAGACGCAGGCCGGGCAGGTCGAGACCGTCAAGCGGTCGGAGGCCGGCATGGTCACCGATCCCGTCACCTGCAAGCCGACCGACACGCTGGCCGAGGTCGACGCGATGTGTGCGCGATTCCGCATCTCGGGTCTGCCGGTGACCGACGACGAAGGTCAGCTCGTCGGCATCATCACCAACCGCGACATGCGGTTCGAGGTCGACCAGAACCGCCCGGTCGCCGAGGTCATGACGAAGGCTCCGCTGGTCACGGCCCGCGAAGGCGTCACCGCGGAGGCCGCGCTCGGTCTCCTGCGTCGCCACAAGATCGAGAAGCTGCCGATCGTCGACGGTCAGGGCAAGCTCACCGGCCTGATCACCGTCAAGGACTTCGTCAAGACCGAGCAGCACCCCAACGCCACGAAGGACCGCGACGGCCGCCTGCTCGTCGGCGCCGCCGTGGGTGTCGGCGACGACTCCTGGACCCGCGCCATGACGCTGGTCGACGCCGGAGCCGACGTCCTCGTCGTCGACAGCGCCCACGGCCACTCGGCCAACGTGCTGTCGATGATCTCCAAGCTCAAGACCGAGGTCGGCGACCGCGTGCAGATCATCGGCGGCAACGTCGCGACCCGCGCGGGTACCGAGGCGCTCATCGGCGCCGGTGTCGACGCGGTCAAGGTCGGTATCGGCCCCGGCTCGATCTGCACCACGCGTGTCGTCGCGGGTGTCGGCGCGCCGCAGATCACGGCGATCCTCGAGGCGTCCACGGTGGCGCGCGCCCACGGCGTGCCGGTCATCGCCGACGGCGGTATGCAGTTCTCCGGCGACGTCGCCAAGGCCCTGGCGGCCGGTGCGTCCACCGCGATGCTCGGTTCGCTGCTCGCCGGCACCACCGAGTCGCCGGGTGAGCTGATCCTGGTGAACGGCAAGCAGTTCAAGAGCTACCGCGGCATGGGGTCGCTCGGCGCGATGCAGAGCCGCGGCGAGGCCAAGTCGTACTCGAAGGACCGCTACTTCCAGGACGACGTGCTCTCCGAGGACAAGCTCGTGCCCGAGGGCATCGAGGGACGTGTGCCGTTCCGCGGTCCGCTGCAGCAGGTCACGCACCAGCTCATCGGTGGTCTGCGTGCAGCGATGGGCTACACCGGTGCGACGACGATCGAGCAGCTGCAGGAGGCGCAGTTCGTGCAGATCACCGCCGCCGGCCTCAAGGAGAGCCACCCGCACGACATCACGATCACCGCCGAGGCACCGAACTACGTGGTCCGGTAGTTTTCGCGTCCGCAGCAGGGTCCCGTTCCGAGTAGGGCGGGAGCATCGTCCAAGAGGAGAAAGGGGCGCGCGTGCGCGACCTCGTTGAAATCGGCATGGGTCGCACGGCCCGACGTACGTACGAGCTGGGCGACGTCGACATCGTCCCGTCGCGCCGGACGCGTTCGTCGAAGGAGGTGTCGACGGCCTGGCAGATCGACGCCTACCGTTTCGACATCCCGGTGCTGGCGCATCCCACCGACGCGCTGGTGTCGCCCACCTTCGCGATCGAGCTGGGCAAGGCCGGCGGTCTCGGCGTCATCAACGGCGAGGGCCTGTGGGGTCGCCATGCCGATGTCGATGCCGTCGTGGCCCGTCTCGCGGAGATCGCGAGCACGGATCCGCGCGCGGCCGTCCGCTACCTGCAGGAGCTGCACGCGGCTCCGCTGCAGGGTGATCTGCTGGCCGCCGCCGTCGCACAGGTGCGGGATGCGGGTGTCACCACCGCGGTTCGCGTCAGCCCGCAGAACGCTCGGGCGCTCACGCCCGAGCTCGTGAAGGCGGGTATCGATCTCCTCGTCGTCCAGGGCACCATCATCTCGGCCGAGCACGTGGCCCACGGTGAGGACGAGCCGCTGAACCTCAAGACGTTCATCTCGGAGCTCGACGTGCCGGTCATCGCCGGTGGTGTCAGCGATCACCGCACCGCGCTGCACCTGATGCGCACGGGTGCGGCCGGTGTCATCGTCGGCTTCGGCTCCACGAAGCAGGCGACCACCACGTCTTCCTCGCTCGGCATCGGCATCCCGATGGCCACCGCCATCGCCGACGCCGCTGCGGCCCGGCGCGACTACCTCGACGAGACCGGTGGCCGCTACGTCCACGTGCTCGCCGACGGCGACATCGAGAATGCCGGCGACCTCGCGAAGGCGATCGCGTGCGGCGCCGACGCGGTCGTGCTCGGCGCGCCGCTGGCTCTCGCCGAGGAGGCCGCAGGCAAGGGCTGGTACTGGCCGTCGGTGGCCGGACATCCGTCGATGCCGCGCGGCGCTGCCGTCCGGATCGCAGAGGACGAACGACCGGGCCTCGGCCGGGTTTTGTTCGGCCCGTCCGACGATCCGTCGGGCTCGCTCAACCTCGTGGGTGGTCTGCGTCGATCGATGGCGAAGGCCGGATACTCCGATCTGAAGGAATTCCAGAAGGTCGGTCTGTCCGTTCGCGGATAAAGACCTTCCCGGTACATCCCGATGGCCGGTCACAGCGTCGCAGGACGCGGTGACCGGCCATCGGCGTTTTCGCCCATGGTTTTCGTGCAACTCCACGTAACGGGTAGAGTCGGAGCTGTGCCTGTAGTCACACCGCCGAGGTGCATACTGGCCGGTAACAACTCTCGTCGCTGGAGGTTCCATGGGTAAGCAACGGGTCACGGACTACGACGTCCTGATCGTCGGATCGGGTTTCGGTGGAAGCGTCACGGCGTTGCGCCTGGTGGAGAAGGGCTACAAGGTCGGCGTTCTCGAGGCCGGTCGTCGCTACGCCGACGCCGACTTCGCGAAGACAAGCTGGGACCTGCGCCGCTTCCTCTGGGCGCCGAAGTTCGGTTGCTTCGGCATCCAGCGTGTCCACCTGCTACGCGACTGCCTCATCCTCGCCGGCGCGGGCGTCGGCGGCGGGTCGCTGAACTACGCCAACACCCTGTACAAGCCGCCGGCAGCCTTCTTCGAGGACCGCCAGTGGGCCGGCATCACCGACTGGCACGACGAGCTCAGCCCCTGGTACGAGCAGGCCAAGCGCATGCTGGGCGTGGTGCAGTACGGACGGATGACCGACGCCGACAAGGTCATCAAGTCCGTCGCCGAGGACATGGGCGTCGGAGACACCTTCGTCCAGACCCCCGTCGGCGTCTTCTTCGGCGAACCCGGCCGCACCGTGGCCGATCCCTACTTCGGCGGCGCCGGCCCCGACCGCACCGGCTGCATCGAGTGCGGCGAGTGTATGACCGGTTGCCGGCACGGTGCCAAGAACACCCTCGTGAAGAACTATCTGGGTCTCGCCGAGAGTGCGGGAGCCGAGATCGTCCCGCTGACCACCGTCACCGATCTCCGGCAGGCCGCCGACGGCACCTGGGACGTGATCACCGAACGCACCGGCGCGTGGGTCCGCAAGCGGCGGCGCACCTACACGGCCGCGCACGTCGTCCTCGCGGCCGGAACGTGGGGCACGCAGCACCTGCTGCACCACCTCAAGGACACCGGTGCGCTGCCCGAGCTGTCCGACAAGGTCGGCGAACTCACCCGCACCAACTCCGAATCGATCGTCGGTGCCGGGAAGATGAGGATCGACCCCGATCTGAAGCTCACCGAGGGTGTCGCGATCACCTCGTCGTTCCATCCCACCCCCGACACGCACATCGAGCCCGTGCGGTACGGCAAGGGATCGAACGCGATGGGCCTGCTGCAGACCCTCATGACCGACGGCGACGGACGCACCCCGCGCTGGGTGAAGTTCCTCGGGCAAGTCGCGCGGAACCCCGTGAAGATGCTGCGGATGCTCTCGGTGCACCGGTGGAGCGAGCGCACCATCATCGCGCTGGTGATGCAGAACCTCGACAACTCCATCACCACCTACACGACCAAGGGTCTGTTCGGCCGTCGCAAGGTCACCAGCAAACAGGGCCACGGGCAGCCGAATCCCACCTGGATCCCGGCCGGCAACGAGGCAACGCGCCGCATCGCCGAGAAGATCGACGGTGTCGCGGGCGGCACGTGGGGTGAGATCTTCAACATTCCGCTCACCGCACACTTCCTCGGCGGTGCCGTGATCGGATCCGATCGCGACCACGGGGTGATCGATCCGTACCACCGCGTCCACGGCTATCCGACGCTGAGCGTCGTCGACGGGGCCGCGGTCTCCGCGAACCTCGGCGTGAACCCCTCGCTCACCATTGCGGCGCAGGCCGAACGCGCTGCGTCGTTGTGGCCCAACAAGGGTGAGGACGACCAGCGTCCCGAGCAGGGACAGCCCTACCGTCGTGTCGCGCCGGTCGAACCGAAGAACCCGGTGGTGCCCGTCGACGCGCCCGGTGCGTTGCGACTGCCGGTCGTCGAGGTCAAGCACAGCGGCGTCGCGTAGCGACCCGGAAACGATCGGATGAGCGGCCGCGTCGGGAACACCCGGCGCGGCCGCTTAGACTGTTCGGGTGTCGTCGCAAAGCCAGCAGTCCAGACCGGTCGTCGTCGTCGATTTCGGAGCTCAGTACGCGCAGCTGATCGCTCGGCGCGTTCGTGAGGCCAACGTCTACTCGGAGGTCGTGCCGCACACGGCCGGTGTCGAGGAGATCGCGGCGAAGAATCCGCGCGCAGTGGTGCTGTCCGGTGGCCCCGCCAGCGTGTACGAGGAGGGCGCACCGCGCCTCGATCCCTCGCTGTTCGATCTCGACGTCCCCGTCTTCGGTATCTGCTACGGCTTCCAGGCGATGGCGCAGGCGCTCGGCGGCACGGTCGCGCACACCGGCTCGCGCGAGTACGGCCGCACCGAGCTGTCGGTGTCCGGAGGTGTGTTGCACGACGGCCTGCCCGAGACGCAGCCCGTATGGATGAGCCACGGCGACGGTGTCACCGAGGCTCCCGAGGGCTTCGAGGTCACGGCCACCAGCGCCGGCGCCCCGGTCGCGGCGTTCGAGGACCGCGCCCGCCGCCTCGCCGGTGTCCAGTACCACCCCGAGGTTCTGCACTCGCCCCACGGCCAGCAGGTGCTGAGCCGGTTCCTGCACGACATCGCCGGGATCCCGGGCGACTGGACCGCAGCGAACATCGCCGACGCGCTCGTCGAGCAGGTTCGTGAGCAGATCGGCGACGGACGTGCGATCTGCGGCCTGTCCGGCGGTGTCGACTCCGCTGTGGCGGCCGCACTGGTGCAGCGCGCCATCGGCGACCGTCTGACCTGTGTGTTCGTCGACCACGGTCTCATGCGCGAGGGTGAACGGCAGCAGGTCGAGAAGGATTTCGTCGCCGCGACGGGTGCCCGCCTGATCACCGTCGACGCATCCGAGACCTTCCTGCGCGAGCTCGCCGGCGTCACCGACCCCGAGACCAAGCGCAAGATCATCGGCCGTGAATTCATCCGGTCCTTCGAGGGCGCGGTCTCCGAGGTGCTCGGCGAGGGCGCCGACAAGGGCGAGACCGTGAAGTTCCTCGTGCAGGGCACCCTGTACCCGGACGTCGTGGAGTCCGGCGGCGGCTCCGGCACCGCGAACATCAAGAGCCACCACAACGTCGGTGGACTTCCCGAGGACCTCGAGTTCGAGCTCGTCGAGCCGTTGCGACTGCTGTTCAAGGACGAGGTGCGCGCGGTCGGACGTCAGCTCGGCCTGCCCGAGGAGATTGTCGGCCGCCAGCCGTTCCCCGGCCCCGGCCTCGGCATCCGCATCATCGGTGAGGTCACCCGCGACCGCCTCGAGATCCTGCGCCGCGCCGACTCGATCGCCCGCGAGGAGCTCACCTCCGCCGGACTCGACGGACAGATCTGGCAGTGCCCGGTCGTGCTGCTCGCCGACGTCCGCAGCGTGGGTGTGCAGGGCGACGGCCGCACCTACGGTCACCCGATCGTGCTGCGCCCGGTCTCCAGCGAGGACGCGATGACCGCCGACTGGACGCGCCTGCCCTACGAGACCCTCGAGCGGATCTCCACCCGCATCACCAACGAGGTGGCGGAGGTCAACCGAGTGGTGCTCGACGTGACGAGCAAGCCCCCGGGAACGATCGAGTGGGAGTGATCCTCACTCGCGTGTGGCCGAGTGGGAGTGATCCCACTCGCGTGTGACTGCGTGGGAGTGATCCTCGCTCACCGGAGGCGGTGAGACGACGACGTCCCCCGGACCGATCAGGTCCGGGGGACGTCGTGTAGGTGGGTGGCTACCTCCGGCGGTTGGGGAGGAAGACCAGCACCGCTCCGATCAGCAGGGCCGCGCCCACCAGGACCCACCCGAGGTCGACGGCTGCGAGGAACTCGACGGAGAACGGTCCGATCATGGCCCATCCGCTCACGACCAGCGCTGCCAGTGCGGCCAGGAGGAGCAGGAGCGACGGTCCCTTGCGGGTGCGCTCGGCCCGATCCTCGGTGTGTGTTCCGGTTTCGTGATCAGCCACGACGCACCTCCAGAGATCCGAATTCCATGTTCGCGTTCAGGTTCAGAACCGGCCCGTCGTCGACTCCGTCGGCGCCGCCGTCGATGCCGGGGGCGGGGCATCCCCTGATCTCACCGGGGCCGACCGTGCAGTCGGCGCGGACGTCGAGGTTCTCCGGAAGCAGCACCTCGACGCTGCCGAAGCGGCCGTCGACCTGCACCGTCCGGTCCTCGGTGAGTTCGAGTCCCCGCAGGTCGAGGGTCATCGCCCCGAACTGGAAGCTGTACTCGGGCTCGAGCTGGTCGGCGCTGGTCGGAGCCCAGGTCCGGTTACCCCAGTTCGAGGTGTCGACCGGTCCGGCGATCGAGGCGAGGACGACGAATCCCAGCAGGGGACCGGTGACGACGAGCAGTCCGTGACCACGGTGCAGGAACGCGCCGATCAGCAGGCCCAGACCGATGACCGCGAGGGCCACGGCACCCACCCGGGCGGGGGTCACCCAGGCCAGGTCGGCGGCGGCGCCGAGCGCGCCGGTCACGGCAGCGGCGATCACGGCGAGGCCGAGAACCGTCGTGGTCAGGCGCGAGCGACGATTCGTGACGACCGCGGGTTCGTGTTTCGGCGCCGGCTCGGGCAGATCCCATGCGAACGGGGCGACCCCGAGGGGATCCCATGCCGGCGGTGCCGAACGGTGGGGCGTGAGCTCGTCGACACCCGGGAGCGGAACGTCGGTGTCCTTGCGTAGGTCGGGCATCGGGGACGTCTTCCTCTCCGTCGTATCGGTGGACGCTGTGGTTCCGGTGCCCGGAGCAGGGGCGTCGGTGCCTTGGGCGGGGGTGCCGGTGGCCGAGGCGTCGGTGATGTCCATGGCCTCCGTCGCGTCGGTGGCCTGCGCAGGCGGGGTCGCCTCCGCGCTCGGTGTCGCCGTGGCCGCCGGACCCGCGTGCATGTTCCATGCACCGGTGTGCGCGCCCCACGGGGAGCAGTACGAGTTCGTCACCGGAGGCTGAGGAAAGGCCCCCTGGGTGGGGAAGGACGTTCCCTCGGGCGCCGGCAGTACCGGCGGTTCGGGACGCCGCTGATAGAGCAGCCACCAGCCGCCGAGCAACAGGAGCGTTCCGATGAATCCCGAACCACCCGAACCCGCACCCACCGGTCCGATGGCGCCCGCCGCGATCGCCAGGGCCACGAGGATCACGACGACCTTGGTGGTCGAGTCCGAGCTCGGACCCCGCCCGACGAGCGATTCGAGCGAGGAGACCTGGTCGCCGTGACGGGGGAACATCAGCCAGGCAGCCAGGTAGAGGACGAGACCGCCACCGCCGAACAACGCCGACGCGACGAAGACGACACGGATCAGCACGGGATCGACGCCGTAGCGCACTCCGATACCCGAGCACACACCCGCGATGTGCCCCTCCTTCGGCAGACGCACGGGGCGGGTCCGCCACATGTCCGCCACCTGGTCCTGAAAGCTCCTCGTGTCCATGGCACCCATCCTGCTGGGCTTCTGCGCGCGGCACATCAGGGACCAACCCTGATTTCCGAGGGTCCGATCGGAACCCGGACATCAGGGTTCGTCCCCGATGCCGGGCCGGCGATCTCCGTGCCAGTATCGAGGTGTGCAACCGGTACCTGGATTACCCGTGACCGTTCCCCGCCTCGAACGGCGGGTGGGCGGTCGCATCGTGGGTGGTGTGGCCGGCGGTGTCGCCGATCATCTCGGCATCGACGCCACCAAGGTGCGGGTCGCGTTCACGGTGCTCGCCGCCCTCGGCGGCTTCGGGATCGCGGCCTACGGCCTGCTGTGGATGTTCGTGCCCCCCGGCTCCGACACCGATCGTCCCACCGGCCCCGAACGTCGCCGCGCCATCGGCCTCGCCTTCATGGGTATCGGCCTGGCGGTGGGCCTTTCGTGGCTGTTCAGCGGTGGTGCCGCAGGCGTGGTGCTGCCGATCGTCGTGGTGGTCGTCGGTGCGGCGCTCGTATGGCGCGAATTCGACGTCGAAGGTCCCCGATCGGTACTCGGCCTGCCCGCGCACCCGACGGTCCTCACGTGGGCCCGCGTACTCGGCGGCCTGACCCTCGTCGTCACCGGACTCGGGGTGATGGTCATCGCGCAGGTCGACGTCGCGGCGCTGCGGTCGTCGCTGGTCGCCGTGGTGGTCACGCTGGTCGGTGCGGTCCTGCTGTCGGTTCCGCTGTGGATCCGGATGTGGCGTGCCCTCGAAACCGAACGTGCCGCCCGGGTGCGCAACGAGGAGCGCGAGGAGATCGCGTCGCACCTGCACGACTCGGTGCTCCAGACCCTCGCGCTCATCCAGAAGCAGGCGGGCGACCAGCAGGAGGTCGTGCGGCTCGCGCGCAGCCAGGAACGCGAACTGCGCCGCTGGCTGTTCGGCGGGGACGAGACGCCGAGTACCTCTCTCGCCGAGACGCTGCGCACCATCGCCGGTGAGGTGGAGGACCAGTACGGCCTGTCCGTCCAACCCGTCATCGTCGGCGACGTCGCGCCGGACGACAGCGATCTGACCCCGGAGGCCGCGACCGCCGTGCTCGGCGCGACCCGCGAGGCACTCGTCAACGCCGCCAAGCACGCCGGGGTGGACAGCGTCGACCTCTTCGCGGAGGTGGAACCGCATCAGGTGAGCGTGTTCGTGCGCGATCGCGGCGTCGGATTCGATCCCGACGAGGTGCCGGCCGACCGGCAGGGGCTGGCCAAGTCCATCCGGGCGCGCATCGAACGTCGCGGCGGCCGGACGGTCGTGAAGTCGAGTCCCGGCAAGGGAACCGAGGTGCGCATCCATGTGCCGCGTGCCGGCCGGACGGATACCGAACGCGAACAGGACACCGAGTCGACCTTAGAGTGGGGGGTGAACGACCCCCACCCCGAGGAGCAGACACAGTGACTTCGATTCCGGCGACATCCTCCGATGCCACCGAGAACAACCGTCCCTATCGTGTCTTCCTGGTGGACGACCACGCGGTCTTCCGCTCCGGAGTGCGCACCGAACTGGGGCGCGAGGCCGACATGGAGATCGTCGGCGAGGCCGGAGGAGTCGCCGAGGCCGTCGCCGGGATCGAGGCGAGCAAACCGGATGTCGTGCTCCTCGACGTCCACATGCCCGACGGCGGCGGTGTCGCCGTCCTCCCACGGATCCCGGACGGCCCGGTCTGCCTTGCACTCAGCGTGTCCGACGCGGCCGAGGACGTCATCGCCGTCATCCGCGCGGGCGCCCGCGGGTACGTGACGAAGACGATCTCCGGCCCGGATCTGGCCGACGCCGTCCGGCGGGTCGCCGGGGGAGACGCCGTGTTCAGCCCGCGTCTGGCCGGTTTCGTGCTCGACTCGTTCACCGGCCGGTCGGCCGCACCTGAACCGCCCCTCGATCCCGAACTCGACTCGCTGACGCCGCGCGAACTCGAGGTGCTGCGTCTGCTCGCTCGCGGCTACACCTACCGCGAGATCGCCGAGGAACTCGTGATCTCGGTGAAGACCGTCGAGACGCACGCGTCGAACGTGCTGCGCAAGACACAGCAGTCGAACCGCAACGCGCTGACCCGGTGGGCGCACCGGCGCCGTATCGACTGAGGGTGGGGTCGGATCAGACGACCAGCGCGATGACGAGGGCGACGAGCAGCGCCACCAGGATCACCGCGACCATCGCCGCCATCG
Organism: Rhodococcus rhodochrous; assembly: GCF_900187265.1. Lineage (NCBI taxonomy): Bacteria > Bacillati > Actinomycetota > Actinomycetes > Mycobacteriales > Nocardiaceae > Rhodococcus > Rhodococcus rhodochrous. Next base: position 3,714,373 of record NZ_LT906450.1, on the reverse strand, counting down.
CCAGGGGCGCATAGGCGACGATGCGGTCCTGCGGGTTGTCGGGTACGGGACCCTTCGGCAGCAGTCGGTCGAGCAGATCCGCCGGGGCGAAACCCTTCGCCGACTTCCTCGGACCACCGGTGGACTGCGTCGCGGCACCGAGGGGGCGGTCGACGAAGGATCCACGGGGACGTGCGGGTTCGGCGAAGTGCGCGGAACGCTGCGCCCATGACGGGATCGTGCCGTCCTCGTTCTGGATGGGACGGCCGCGCAGGGCCGCCGCCGATCCGCCCGGTCCGAGGACCACGCGGGCGAGGAGATCGCGTGCCTGCGCCATCGTCGGGCGTCGCGCCGGATCGGGCTGGAGCATCTCGAGCAAGGGTTCGGTGAGCGGACCGGTGTGCGTGGGCATGATGATCTCCGCCCGGGCGACCCGGTGCAGCAATGCGATCGAGTCGGTCTCGAAACCGAAGGGCGGTTGCCCCTCGACCGCGGTGTAGAGGGTCGCGCCCAGCGAGAAGACGTCGCTGGCCTCGGTGGGGTCGTTGCCGCGCGCGACCTCGGGTGCGAAATAGGCGGGGGTGCCGATGATCACGCCGTCGGGGTCGTTGTCGCCCTTCGCGCGGGCGATGCCGAAGTCGCTGATCTTCACGATGCCGGCGTCGCGGCCGCGCTCGGCGATGAGGATGTTGCCGGGCTTGACGTCGCGGTGGACGATGCCGGCGGCGTGCGCGGCAGCCAGGGCGTCGGCGACGTTCGCGCCGATCTGCGCCACCACGTACGGCGGGAGGGTGTCGACGACGTTCATCACCTGCGCCAGGCTGCGGGACGGCAGGTGTTCCATGACGAGCCACGGTTCGCCGTAGTGCAGTGCCATGTCGTACATCGAGATGGCGTGCTCGTGGGCGAGTTGGGCGGCGGCCCGGCCCTCGCGAAGCGCTCGGCGGCGCAGATCCTCGGCCTCGTCGGGATCGAGGTCTGCGGTGGAGATCACCTGCTTGACGGCGACGTCGCGGCCCAGACGGTTGTCGCGGGCGAGCCAGACGGCACCCATGCCGCCACCGCCGAGCTTGGAGTCGAGCCGATATCGACCGGCCACCAAGTGATCCGGCCCTACGGCCCGTCCTGCCCACGCCTGCTCCGCCACTCGATCGAGAGTAGTCGATCGGAGGTGTCCGGCCCGGCCGAAAAACGTGTGAGCTGCACTGTAGTCACCGGCGGGGGCGGTGCTTCCGGCTTGACGGGAAGGATTCGGGTCGGTTCTACTTGATGAAGATCGAAAGTATGTTCGAATAGAGTGCGAGCCGGGCCACGACTTCCCCGTGGTCGGCCGGTCGTGTGTGTCAGGCGGCAGGCGGATGACAGGGGTGACAGTGGGCGAGGTGGCCGAATTTCCGGTGGACGACGAGGAAGCGGGTCGTGCGGAGCGGATCGAGGCACTGCGGCGTCGGATCGCGGCCGTGCCGGCACGCGGTGAGGTCCAGTCCGTCGCGCGAGGCCGGGTCGAGGCCGCCTCCGACCGCATCCTGCCCGTCCCGACTCCGCTCGCGGAACTGTTGCCGCAGGGCGGACTGGTACGCGGCAGCGTCGTCTCGGTGTCCGGAGCCACCTCGCTTCTCCTCGGGATGCTCGCGTCCGTGACGGCCTCCGGCGGGTACGCCGCCGTGATCGGTCAGCGCCGGCTGGGTCTGCTCGCCGCCGCCGAAATGGGCGCCCGTCTGCACCGGCTGGCCGTGATCCCCGATCCCGGACCGGATCCCGTGGAGATCGCCGCGGTGCTGCTCGACGGGATCGACCTGGTGGTGCTGGGACTCGGTGGAGCATCGGTGCCCCCGTCCCGCGCTCGTGCGGTCGCCGCCCGGGCGCGGAGCAAGCAGTCGGTCCTCGTGGTCACGGACGGTCGCTGGGAAGGTGCCCACGTGCGGCTGGAGGCGCGGGTCGACGGGTATCGGGGTGTGGACGGTCCCGGCCGGGATCGCCTGTGCGCGACCCGCCTGTCGGTCCGAGCGCACGGGCGGGCATTCCCTCCGCGCGCCACCCGCGTGGAGGTGTGCGCCGACCGCAGTGCCGTCGAATGGGCGAGTGAAGAGCGGAATCGGCTGGAGGACGGGCGTTTCCGTAAGGCGGTCCGGTGAACGACTCGTCCTCTCTGCGGGCACCCGCGCGGGTCGTGGCCCTCTGGTGCCCCGACTGGCCCGCCGTCGCCGTCGCCGCCGCCGCGGAGCTGCCCGCGATCGTCCCGGTGGCGGTGGTCTCGGCGAATCGTGTCGTCGCCTGCTCGGCCTCGGCGCGGGCCGCGGGTGTCCGGCGCGGCCTGAGGCGACGGGAGGCGCAGGCACGCTGCCCGGAACTGCATGTGGCCCGCTCGGATCCCGACCTGGAAGCGCGGACGTTCGAGGCGGTGGTGGCCGCGATCGATGCGGTGGCCCCGGGCGTGGAGGTGCTGCGCCCGGGTCTGGTGGTCCTCGCCGCGCGCGGTGTGGTCCGGTGGTTCGGTTCGGAGGAGGCCGCCGCGGAGGCCCTGATCGACGCGGTCGCGGCGACCGGCGTGGAATGCCAGGTCGGTGTCGCCGACGAGTTGTCCACCGCGGTCCTCGCCGCGCGACGGAACGCGCTGGTCCCGACAGGGAGGTGTGCCGAGTTCCTGGCGCCGTTGCCGGTCTCGTATCTCGCGGTGGAACCGGCGTTGGCGGCTCCTCGGCGGGCCGACACGGTGGATCTGTTGCGTCGTCTCGGTATCCGCACCATCGGAGCGTTCGCCGCGTTGTCCCCGATCGATGTGGCGTCACGCTTCGACGCGGACGTCGTCGCTGCGCACCGGAGCGCGCGGGGACTGCCGGAACGTCCCCCGTCGGGACGGCCGATCCCTCCGGACCTGACGGTCGAGCAACCCTGCGACCCGCCGGTGGAGCGGGTCGACGCTGCGGCCTTCGCCGGTCGCGCACTGGCCGAACTGCTCCACACCCGGCTCGCGGCAGCGGGAGTCGCCTGCACGCGACTGCTCGTGACGGCACGCACCGGGGCAGGGGAGGAACTCGCGCGCACCTGGCGCTGCGCCGAACCGCTCACCCCCGAGGGCACGGCCGATCGTGTGCGATGGCAGCTCGACGGATGGCTCACCGGCCGCAACACGAACCGGCCCACGGCGGGAATCGTGCTGCTACGTCTCGAACCGGTCGAGGTCGTGGCCGCCGGCGCGCTGCAGCTCGGGCTCTGGGGCGGTGTCGGCGACGAGGACGAACGCGCACGTCGGGCGCTCGTCCGGGTGCAGGGCCTGCTCGGTGGGGACGCCGTCCGGATCGGAGTGCTCGGCGGCGGCCGGGGACCCACCGAACGGATCGTCCTCGTGCCCGTCGGCGACGAGGCGATACCGCACTCAGACCCGGACGCACCGTGGCCGGGCCGGCTCCCGCCCCCGGCTCCCGCGCTGGTGTTGCACACACCTCCCGCGATCCGACTGGACGACGACGTGGGGAATCCGGTCTCGGTGACCGAGCGCGGACTGCTCAGCGGGTCGCCTGCTCGGCTGCGATGGGGAAGTCGCAGCTGGACGGTGATCGGATGGGCCGGTCCGTGGCCGGTGGACGAGTACTGGTGGGATCCGGCCGCAGCCCGGTGCGCCGCCCGTCTGCAGGTGCTGCTCGAGGAATCACGGGCCTTGCTGGTGTTCTTCGGCGCCGACGGCTGGCGGGTGGAGGGCGTCTACGACTGAGTAGGCTCGGACATCATGAGATCTCCGGTCCTCACCGTCGCGCCGAACGGGGTCGCCCTGGCGTATCGCGAATACGCTGCGTCCCGCGAATCCGCGGGGTCCGCCGCCCGTTCCGTGCCCGTACTGCTGGTGCACGGGATGGGTGGTGACGGGCGCACATGGACCCGGTTCGCCGGAAACCTGGTGAAGGCGGGCCGACGGGTGATCACCATCGACCTGCGCGGGCACGGACGCAGCGGCCGGGCCCCCTCGTACCGTTTCGACGAGTTCGCCGCCGACATCGCCGGCCTGTGCGCCCACCTCGGTGTCGAGGCCGTCGACCTCGTCGGACACTCGCTCGGCGGTCATGTGGGATCGCTGGTCGCGCAACAGAATCCCGGCCTCGTCCGGCGGCTCGTCCTCGAGGAGACACCCCTGCCGCTGCGGGAGGGGGATCCGGTTCCGGAGGTGCCGGCCCACCGTCCGACTCCCGCGGAGTTGTGGCACGCCGCGACCAGCATGGCGCTCAACCCGCGCGCGGTCACCGCCTTCGACCGCTCGATGACGCCGTCCGTCGTCGCCCAGTTCCACACACCGAATCCGGTGTGGTGGCAGCATCTTCCGTCCCTCGACGCCCCGACCCTGCTGTTGCGCGGAGTGCGGCGCGGCAGCATGGTCGACCCGCGCCTGCTGACGGCGGCAGTCGACGCGCTGCCTTCGGCCTCCGTGCGGGAGATCGGCTGCGGGCACAGCATCCACCGTGACCGTGCCCGCGATTTCGCAGCGGCCGTCGTCCCGTTCCTCACGGATCGAACGGTTGCCTAGACTGGACGATCGTGCGCATCGCGACCTTCAACATCAACGGAATCCGCGCCGCACAGCGACGCGGATTCGAGGACTGGCTGCGTGAGCGCAACCCCGACGTGGTGGCCCTGCAGGAGGTACGCGCCCCGGCGGCCGCGATCCCGCAGGGAGTCTTCGGCAAGTACCACCTCGCCTACGAGGAGGGCACCCTTCCCGGCCGGAACGGCGTCGGGATCCTGACCCTGCACGAACCCGCCGCCGTGCGCACCTGGAGCGGTACCGCACTGCTGCGACTTCCCGGTGAGGAACACGTCGACCGGATCGGGTTCGATCGGGGGCCGCTGGCACGCGGACTGTCCGAATTCGCCCAGGAGGGGCGGTACGTCGAGGTGGATCTCGCCGATGCCCCGATCACCGTGGCGTCGCTGTACCTGCCGAAGGGCGGGCTCCCGGCGCACCTCCAGAAGCCCGGGCGCATGCGCGACGAACCGGACGGTGGGGTGCGCTACCAGCGCAAGATGCGGTTCCTGTCCGCCTTCGCCCGGCAGTTGACCCGCAGCCGGCTCGCGGCGCGCGCCCAGGGGCGGGAGTTCCTGATCATGGGTGATTTCAACGTCGCCCACACGCGCTACGACGTGCGCAACTGGCGGCGTCGCGGGCAGGCCGAGGGTTTCCTGCCCGAGGAACGCGCCTGGTTCGATTCGCTACTGTCGCCGCGCACGCTCGTCGACGTCGTCCGCCGGCATCATCCCGAGGTCGACGGTCCCTACTCGTGGTGGTCGTGGCTGGGGGAGTCGTTCGCCTCCGATTCCGGGTGGCGGATCGACTACCACCTCGCCACGCCGCGACTGGCCCGGACCGCGATCTCCGCAGGGACCGACCGCGATCCGGCGCCGGACCGGAGGATCAGCGATCACGCGCCGGTCGTCGTGGACTACGACATCTGAACCACTGAACGACCGACCACCGGCGTGGGCCGAGGCTCAGTCCATGGTGAGGATCTGACGGAGGGCGGTTCCGTCGGCCAGTGCGTCCATCGCCTCGTTGATTCGGCCCAGCGGCAGACGGTCGGTGACGAGCCGCTCGACCGGCAGTCGCCCCTCGCGCCACATGTCCACGAACCGGGGGATGTCGCGGGCCGGGACGGCGGATCCGAGGTAGCTGCCGACGAGTGAGCGGCCCTCGCCCACGAGAGCGGTGGGTGAGATCTCGAGTCGGGCGTCGGGGGCGGGCAGTCCGACGGTGATCGTGGTGCCACCCGGCCCGGTGAGCGCGACCGCCGTGGCGAGCGCGGGCACGCTCCCCGCGGCCTCGATGACCAGCCGCGCCTTCACACCCTGCTCGACGGCCTCGTCCGGTGAGAGGACGCGTTCGGCTCCCAGCGAGCGGGCCGTATCGCGCTTGTCCGGGGAGGTGTCTACGGCGATCACGGTGACGTCGTCGTGGGCCAGCGCCACGAGCAGTGCGGCCATGCCCACTCCGCCGAGACCGACGACGACCAGCGTGTCTCCGGCCTGAGGACGAGCAGCATTGACGACCGCACCGCCACCGGTCAGCACGGCACAGCCCATCAGCGCGGCGACCTCGGCGGGGACGTCGTCGCCGACACCGACGAGCGACCGCGTGTCGACGACGGCGTGGGTCGCGAAGGCCGATGCTCCCAGGTGGTGATGGAGGTCGTTCCCGTCGCGGTGCAGCCGCCGGGCACCCGACAGCAGGGTTCCCGCAGCGTTCGCGGCCGATCCCGGGATACAGGGGCGGATGCCGTTGCTCGCGCAACCCTCGCACTCGCCGCAGCGGGGCATGAAGGTCATGACGACCCGCTCGCCGACGGAGAACCCGGTGCTGTCGTCGCCGAGTTCGACGATGCGTCCGGCCGCTTCGTGCCCGAGGAGCATGGGCACCGGGCGGGGCCGGTTGCCGTCGACCACGGACAGATCGGAGTGGCACACACCGGCGCATTCGATCTCGACCAGCGCCTCACCCGGTCCCGGTGGGTCGAGTTCGAGAAGGTCCACGCTGAGCGGGGTGGACTCCTCGTACCGCCGTCGACGTCCGATCTCCTCCAGGACTGCTCCGGTGATCTGCACGGGTCTCCCTTCCGTAGGGTCGCGGGTTCATCTACCCCTAGCATCACGAGCATGACACTCACCCGGGCCGACCGCTTCCTCATCGGTGCTACCGCAGTCTTCCTCGTGTCCCAGGCGAACATCGGTCGGGTTCTCGGCTCCACGGCCCCGACGGTGGGCACCCTCCAGACCACCTTCTCGGCCGCGAAGTACCGGAAGATCCTCGACAATCTCGGTCCCGAGGAGATCGAGCGCTACCGGCAGCACTACTACTGGGACATGGTCCATCCGGCGACCTTCGCGATCGCGTTGCGGGCCGGTGCACGATCGCTCGACGAACACCGCCCGCTGTCGTCGGGCACGCGTCGGATCCTGATGGCGGCGCCCGTCGTTGCCGCAGCGGGGGACTACGTCGAGAACGTCGTCGGCCTGTACCTGCTGGATCACCGCACCCGGATCGACGATCGGACGGTCCGGGCCGCCTCGACCGTCAGCGTCACCAAGTGGGTGCTGGCGCTGGGCAGTTTCGCGTACCTGTCGCAGGGATTCCTGCGGATGTGGGGCGGTGCGGCACGGCGGCTTCTTCGCCGCGGCTGACCGGTCACCGCGGGGTGCCGGGCCGTCACCAGGGTGTCCGGGCCACAATGTCCGCGTGACCACCATTGCCGCTCCCACCTGTTCCGCACTGTCCGCGCTCGACGAGCCGCTGCCCGGTACGGCGGCCACCGCGCCCGGTTACGTGTGCCTCGAGGTGCCGACGGGTTGGGGACGCGACGTGCTCGACGGCACCGCCCTCGGCGCCGAGTTGTCGGACGAGCTGTCCGCTCGGGCGAAGGCCGCGGACGTGCGGATCCTGTTCATCCGGAGACCCGGCCGCGACGTGGTGCGGGAGACCCGGACCGTCCTGCTGGCCCGCACCGAACCGGGGAACACCTGGTGCGAGCGGCTCGAGATCACCGAGCCGGCGGAACTGCTTGACATCGTCCCGCGCGTGGTCGCGGGCCCCGCCCCCGGTATCGGTGCCGCCGTGCAGGACCCGATCGCCCTGGTGTGTGCCCACGGCAAACGGGACCGGTGCTGCGCTGTGCTGGGGCGTCCGATCGCGGCGGCTCTGACCGCCGAGTTCGGGCAGGACGTGTGGGAGTGCTCGCACACCGGCGGACACCGTTTCGCGCCGTCGATGATCACGCTGCCGACCGGATACACCTATGGACGGCTCGACGAGGACGACAGCCTCGCCACGGTCCGCGACGCCCGGAACGGGCACATCCATGCGGGTGGCCTGCGCGGGCGCAGTACCTGGGGTGCGGCCGGGCAGGCCGCCGAGATCGCGGTGCGCGAGGCGATCGACGAGTTCGCGGTCGACGCCGTGACGGTCGAGGACGGGGACGAGCCGATCGTGCGTCATCGCGACGGCCGCGCATGGCGGGTCGGGGTGGAAACCTCGGAACTACCGGCTCGGCCGGCGAGCTGCGGTGCCGCGGCCAAGCCTGCACGCCCCGTCGTCGCGACGACGATCACGCCGCTGTAGCGACGTCCCGAACACCTGCCCTGCGGTCTAATGACCGAGGCCGACCTTCGCGTGCACGCGCTTCATCCATGCCGGTGCCCACCAGTTGGCCTCGCCCATGAGCTTGACCAGCGACGGTACGAGCAGCATGCGCACGATCGTCGCGTCGATGATGAGCGCGACGATCATGCCGACACCGAGGAAACGCATGATCGACAGGCCGGAGACGGTGAAGGCCCCGGTGACCACGATCAGCAACAGTGCGGCGGCGGTGACGACACGCCCGGTGCGGGAGATGCCGTACTCGACGGCCTCGACGGTCGTCGCCCCGGCCGCGCGGGCCTCCATCATGCGCGACATGAGGAACACCTCGTAGTCGGTCGACAGGCCGAACACCACGGCGAGGATGAGGACGACGAAGGTCGGCTCCATCGCCGCGGGCACGACGTGCAGCCACGAGGCGCCGTGTCCCAGCTGGAACACCCAGGTCAGCACACCGAAGGTCGCGGCGAGGCTCAGTGCCGCCATGAGCACCGCCTTGATCGGCAGTGCTACCGACCCGAATGCCAGGAACAGCAGCACCAGGGTCGAGAGCACCATGATGGTGATCATCCAGGGAAGCGAATCCGAGACGGCCTGGTTGGCGTCGTCGACGAGGGCCCGGCCACCACCGACGAGCAGGTCGGTGCCGTCCGGCACGTCCAGGGCGCGCAGCTCGCCGGTGATCTCGCTCGCCCGTGTGGTGCCGTCCACGCCCTGCGCGTAGAGGCCCTGCAGGACCACGACGTCGGACTCCTGCCCGACGATGACGGTCTGGGAGATGCCGTCGACCTTGGCGACCTCGGTGGACACCGTGCGCACGGCAGCGCTGTCCGGCGCCTGCCCGTTCTCGCCGCGCAGGACGAGCGTGGCGCCGTTGCCGGTGCTCGGGAACTCGTCGAGCAGGGTCTGGGTGGCCGCGCGGGCCTGGCTGTCCTCGGGCAGCGCGGTGTATTCGATCTCCCCGAACCGTGCCTCCACCACGGGCGACGCGAGCACGAGCAGACCGCCGGTGATCACCACGGCGATCAGGGCGGGACGGCGCACGACCTTGCGGACGACCCCACCCCAGAAGCGGCGTGCCCGCGCTTCGGCGCGGGTGGAGGTCTCACGGTCCCAGGTCCACGCGTTGATGCGGTGGCCGAGCATCGTCAGCAGCGCGGGAACTGCAGTCAGCGACAGGACGGCGGCACCGAGGACGGCGGCCATGGCACCGAGGCCCAGCGACCGCAGCACGGTCTGCGGGAAGACGAGCATGCCCGCGAACGCGCAGATCAGCAGGGCAGCGGAGAACATCACGGTGTGACCGGCGGTGGACATCGTCCGCTTGACCGCCGACGTGACGTCCGAACCGGCGGCGAGTTCCTCGCGGTAGCGGCTGACGATGAACAGGCCGTAGTCGATCGCCAGACCCAGACCGATCAGCGACGTGATGTTCAGTGCGTACGACGACACCTCGGTGAAGTTCGACAGCAGACGCAGGGTGGCGAGGGACGAGAAGATCGCGAGCACACCCACGAAGACCGGGACCGCAGCGGCGATCACGCCGCCGAAGATGAACACCAGCAGCACCAGCGTGATGGGCACCGCGATGAGCTCGGAGCGGATGAGGTCGCTCTCCAGGGTGTCGGTGAATTCGATCGCGACCACGGTGTTGCCGGCGAACTGTGATTCCACACCGGGTACCTCGAGCAGCTCGAGGGCATCGGGGAAGTTCGCGGCGGTGAGTCCGGAATTCGCGCCGAGCGTGATCGAGGCTGCCACGCTGCGCTGGTCGGTCGCCAGCAGCAGCTGGTTCATCGGCGGGGGAGCGGTCCAGTAGGTCTGGATCGACTCGGCGGGGACGGCGTCCTGGAACTCGGCGAGGGTTCTCTCGATGTCGGGACGGATGTCGTCGATCGTGCGTCCCTCGGGTGCGGCGTAGAGCGCGATGATGTCCGCGGCCTGCGACCCGAAGTTCTCGTAGATGATCTGCTCGACCTCGACGGCCTCGCTGTTCGGGTCGTAGTAGCCCGTGCCGGTCAGCTTGCCGAAGATCCCGACGCCCCAGGCGCCGGCGAAGAGCACGACGAGCAGCACGATCGCCAGTACCCATCGGCTCCTGGTGACGACGATCTCGGCCCAGCGACTCATGCCCACTCCCGGTTCCGCTGACGATTGTGACGATCGGCAACTGTACTGGCGTGGAGTGGGAGGGCTTTACCCTGCTCGGCCGGAACGGGCACGAGATCAGGGGAGGAAGTAGGTGGACCGACGCGCCGGATGCCTCACGGCACGGTGCGCAACGTGGCTCCAGCCGGACGGTATTCCACGAAGGCGGTTTCTCATTGGCTCCGGGGCGTACGCGACGCGCCGATCCACACTCCTCAACAGGGGTGGGCGGGGATCCATTCCCCGCCCTGCCGGACGTGACCGGGTTCACCCGCCGTCGTGGGCATGGTGGGCCGTGCCGGCCACCTGCGTCACCTCGTCGGCGCCGACCACCACGAACTGCCCCATCATCCCGGCGTCCTCGTGTTTGAGCAGGTGACAGTGGTACATGTACGGCATCGCCGGATCGGTGTGGCTACCGAACGGAACGAGCAGCCGCACCGTCGCCGCCGGCGGGATGAAGACGGTGTCCTTGCGCCCCGCCAGGGACGGATGGTCGGGACTCATCCCGGTCATGCCGAGGATCTCGAACTGCACGTCGTGGATGTGGAAGTTGTGGATCGTGCCGCTGGCGTTGGTCACCTCCCACAGTTCCGTGGTGCCGGCGACGATCACCTCGTCGATCCGGCTCATGTCCATCTCGCGATCGTTGATGGTCGTCGACGACGTCAGGTCGATGCGGCGGGTGTTGCTCGGCTCCCCGAGCTCCGGGAGGGTCGTCAGCTTCTCCGGGATCGCGGCCGACGACCCGAGCACGGGTGCCGCCCGCAGTTCGAGGACGTCCAGGCGATCGTCACCACCGGAGAAGCGGTCCTGGAAGAAGCCGGCCTTCAGCTCGGGTGGGGTGCTGCGCAGCACGTGGCTCGAACCTGCTTCCGGCCGGACGACGATCTCGGCGCGCTCACCCGGCGACAGCTGGAGGCTGCGGACGGCCTGCGGTTCCTCGAGCAGACCGCCGTCGCTGCCGACGACGAGGAACGGCATCCCGGTGTCGAACGAGAAGTTGTAGACGCGCGCGTTCGACGCGTTGAGCACCCGGAGCCGGACCGTCTCGGTGCCGACGTCCAGGAACGGTCGCGGTGTGCCGTTGACGAGGATCTCGTCGCCGAGCGTCCCGACGTCGGCGAAGATCGCGTTGCTGTCGTCGAGCTGATCGCCCTCGAACTTCCGGTCCTGGACGATGAGGGGATGTCGTCGACCCCGTAGTCGTGGGGGAGCGGCGACGTGCCGGGTTCGTCGATCAGGAACATGCCCGCGACACCCCGGTACACGTGCGCGGCGGTGGAACCGTGCAGGTGCGGGTGGTACCAGAGGGTCGCGGCCGGCTGATCGACGGTCCAGTACGGCGACCATGTCGTTCCCGGCTCGATCGGCTGGTGCGGTCCGCCGTCCATCGCCGCGGGCAGGTGCATGCCGTGCCAGTGCATCGTGCTCGTCTCGTCGAGTTCGTTCGTGACGTTCACGCGCACGTTCTCACCCCGCACGGCGCGGAGGGTGGGCCCGAGATAGCTGCCGTTCACTCCCCACGTCCGGGTGTCGGGGCCGTGCCCGAGGTCGGTCGTGCCGCGCTGCATGGTCAGGTCGAACACGCGTGTGCCGTCGGCGTCGACGGTGCCCGACTCGACGGGAGGGATGCGCAGGGCGGTGTCGAAGTCGACGCGTCCGGTGGTGTCGATCGCGCGCGTGGTCCACGCGTGGACGGCCAGGCCACCGATGACCGCCACGAACGCGAGGAAGAGCACGAAGGGTATGGCGAGCAGACGCACCAGGAGTTTCACGACATCCATGCTCGTTCTCCCGCACTCTCGGCACATCCGGCGTGGCACCGGATTTCGTGGTGGGGGAGAACCCTGACCGACCCTCAGGAAACGCTGTGCAGACGTGCCGCCTGCCGCACGAGATGGTCCCGCTCGGGGACGCTGGTCGCCAGGTGTGCGGCCTCCGTGTAGAGCCGGGCCGCCGTGGCCGTGTCGCCGGCGCGTTCGTGGAGATATGCCGCGGCCGCCGTGTACCGAGGCAAGCCGGGGTCGAGTTCGGCCAGCGCCGCGAGACCGGCCTGCGGTCCGTCCGCCTCACCGACCGCGACGGCGCGGTTGAGGCGGGCCACCGGGTTGTCGGTGAACCGCAGGAGCTCGTCGTACCACTCGACGATCTGCACCCAGTCGGTCTCCTCCGCAGTGCGTGCGTCGGCGTGAAGGGCGGCGACGGCGGCCTGTGCCTGGAACTCGCCGAGCCTGTCGCGGGCGAGTGCGGCCTGCAGGATCTCCACGCCCTCCGCGATCATGCGCGTGTCCCACAGGCTGCGGTCCTGTTCGGCGAGGGGGACGAGACTGCCGTCCGGCCGGATGCGCGCCGCTCGCCGGGCGTGGTGGAGCAGCATCAACGCGAGCAGACCCGACACCTCGGGGTGGTCGATCACCGCTGCCAGCCGGCGCGTGAGCCGGATGGCCTCGGTGGCCAGGTCGACGTCACCCGAATAACCCTCGTTGAACACGAGATAGAGCACCCGCAGCACCGTCGCGACATCGCCCGGCCGATCCAGCCGGACGTCCGCGATCGTGCGCTTGGCCCGGCTGATGCGTTGGGCCATCGTCGCTTCCGGGACGAGATAGGCCTGCGCGATCTGCCGGGTGGTCAACCCACCGACGGCCCGCAGGGTCAGCGCGACCGCCGACCCGGGCGTGAGCGACGGGTGGGCACACAGGAAGTACAACGCGAGGGTGTCGTCCACCGGTGTGCCCGGACCGGGCCGGGGCTCGGCGTCGACGAGGATCTCGCGGCGCCGGCGGGATGCGTCGGCGCGTACGGTGTCGAGGAATCTGCGCCACGCCACCGCGACCAGCCAGCCCTTCGGGTCGCGTGGCGGATCCTCCGGCCACACCCGCAGGGCTTCGACGAGCGCGTCCTGCACGGCATCCTCGGCCGCTGCGAAATCCGCTCCGCGGCGGACGAGGATGCCGATCACGGTGGGGACGAGCGTGCGCAGCAGAGCCTCGTCCACGTCTACTCCGTGACGGTCGGCGGCTCGGACATGAACGGGCGCACCTCGAGCCATTCGTGGATCGGCTTCCCGCCGGCTCCCGGCGCGGCCGACAGTTCGGCGGCCAACTCCAGTGCCCGGTCGTAGCTGTCGACGTCGATCACCATCCACCCGGCGATGAGATCCTTCGTCTCCGGGAACGGCCCGTCGGTGACCGGGGGACGTCCCTCACCGTCGTAACGGACGAAGGTGCCCTCCGGGGAGAGCGCCTGCGCGTCGACGAACTCGCCGGTGCTCTCGAGACGGGCGGCGAAATCCTGCATGTACCGGATGTGGGCCGACACCTCGTCCGGCTCCCACTGATCCATGGGTACGTCGTTCACCGCTGCCGGGGCGCCGCGGTAATGCTTGAGCAGCAGGTACTTGGCCATGATGTTCTCCTCCGTGCGGTACGGCCCATTGTGGCCGCGTTCATGGAGGAGACGGAGCCGCTTCCGGATTCTCGACATCCCTCCGCGAACGATTCGAGGTTAGGGTCGCGGCATGCGTATTCATCTCGGACCGGGCCACGACGAACACCTCGCCGCCGCGATCGTCTCCGGCGGTGGAACCCTCTCCGAACTGGACGAGGCCGATGCCCTGGTGTGGGACGGCAGCGCCGAGGAGTTCCCGGATCTGCCCGACCGGGTGCGCTGGGTGCAGCTCACCTACGCGGGTATCGAACCGTTCTTCCGGGCGGGCGTGATCGACGACCGGCGGCTGTGGGCGAATGCGTCCGGTGTGTACGCCGACAACGTGGCCGAGTACGCGGTGGGAGCGCTGCTCGTGGGGTTGCGGCAGTTCCACGCCTCGGTTGCCGCGAAGCGGTGGACCAAGGACGTTCTCGACCCGCGGGTGCGGACCCTCCACAGCTCGACCGTGGCCATCGTCGGATGCGGCGGTATCGGCCGGGCGATGATCCCGCGCCTGCATGCCCTCGGCGCGTCCGTCGTCGCGGTCAATCGTTCGGGCCGTCCCGTCGACGGCGCGAAGGTCACGCTGCCGGCCGACCGCACGTCGGAGGTGTGGTCGATGGCCGATCACTTCGTCGTCGCCGCACCCGCGACCGCCGAGACCGATCATCTCGTCGACGCCGCCGCGCTCGCGGCGATGCCCGGGTCGGCGTGGCTCGTGAACGTCGCGCGGGGCAACCTCGTCGACACCGACGCGCTGGTGAAGGCGCTCGGGGACGGTGCGATCGCCGGGGCGGTCCTCGACGTGACCGATCCCGAACCGTTGCCCGACGGTCATCCGCTGTGGGATCTCGACAACGCCGTGATCACACCGCACATCGCCAATACGCGCAGCCGGCTGACGCAGACGTTCGCGCCGACCCTCGAGGAGAACGTGCGCCGGTTCGCCGCGGGTGAGGAGTTGATCGCCCGGGTCGATCCGAACGCGGGTTACTGAGGCCGTTCGGCCGCCTTCTTGATCGCGGACAGGCGGCGGTCCCAGCCTGCCCCCACGGCGTCGATCGCACGCCCGACCGCGCTCAGCCGCGATCCGACGGCGGAGAAGCGGATCTCCCGTCCGGCGCGCTCGGAGGTCACGAGACCGCACCGTTCGAGCACCGCCAGATGCTTGGCGATGGCCTGACGGGAGACCGTGAACTCGGCCGCGAGCCCGGACGCCGACGCCGGGGATCGGCCCAGTCGCTGCAGGATGCGCCACCGGGTGTCGTCGGCCAGGGCCGCGAAGACGGGATGCAGGTCGGCGGAGAACTCAGCGTCGGGCAACGCTTCCGTCCTTCTCGAGATGGTGCTTGGCGATCTCCAGTTCGGTGGTCCAGCCCCGGGAGTTCTCCTCGAAGCGGGTGCGGCGTTCGCTCGCGTCGCCGGGCAGGGAGTCGAATCGGGTTTCCGTGACGCGTAATTCGGTCGTGTCGGTGTCGAGGGCGGTGAGCCGGAACTCGACGAGGGTCGACGGGCTGTCGGGATCGGTGTGGTCGGCGAGCCAGCGGAAGGCCGCGTAGTGCGGTTCGTCGAGGGTCACGGTGCGGAAGACGAAGGCGCCGTGGACCGGATCGTGCACGGTGGTGAGATCTCCGTCGTGTTCGAGGCGGTGCTCGGTCCACTCGTTGTCGTTGATGTACCAGCCGGGTTCGGCCACGAGTGTCCACACCCGGTCCACGGGGGCGTCGATGGTGATGTCGCGTTCGATGCGGTCGAGTTCGTCGGTCATGATTGCCTCCTTCGATGGGAATGCAACCCCAGCGTTGCACTTGCTCGCTCATGATGCAACCCCTTGGTTGCAGCCGATCGTGCAGTTCTCGCCGACGACTCCCGGCGTGTCGCGACGAGAACTGCACATGTGTTCGAACGTCTCGTTCGAACACATGTGCGATACTGGACCGGTCGAGGAGGTGTCGGAGTGGGATGGGGAAACGGTCCGCCGACCTGGTCGGAGATGGAACGTGTGCTCTCGGGACGACCCGGCACTTCCCGCCGCGATGCCGAACATCCCGGCGACGGGAGCGACAGCCCGGCGTGGTCGCGCACCCGCACCGAGTACGAGGCGCGGGTCCGACGTCCGGAAGGGCCGGTCGTGCCCTACGCCGAACTGCACGCCCACTCCGCGTTCAGCTTCCTCGACGGTGCCTCCACGCCGGAGGAACTCGCCGAGGAGGCGGCACGACTCGGACTCGAGGCCCTCGCGGTGACCGACCACGACGGACTGTACGGAGCGGTGCGATTCGCCGAAGTCGCACGCGAACTCGGCATCCGCACCGTCTTCGGAGCCGAGCTGGGTCTCGACGATGCGCACCTGCTCGTCCTCGCCCGCGGTCAGGAGGGCTATCGACGCCTGTCGCGGCAGATCGCCGACGCCCACCTCGCAGGAGGGGAGAAGAACAACCCGACGTACGACTACGACGCGCTCACCGACGCCGCCGGTGGGCACTGGCAGATCCTCACCGGTTGCCGTCGGGGGCATGTGCGACAGGCGTTCGCCACGGGCGGGATCCCTGCCGCCGAAGCAGCATTGCTCGATCTCGTCGACCGGTTCGGCGCCGACCGCGTGACCGTCGAACTCACCCGTCACGGATATCCCGACGACCACGAACGCAACGCAGCCCTCTTCGAACTTGCCGCGCGACATGGCATTCCGTGCATCGCGAGCACGGCGGCGCACTTCGCGCATCCCCATCGACGACGTCTGGCGATGGCCGTGGCGGCGATCTCCGACCGGCAGAGCCTCGACGACGCCGTCGGCCGGATCCCCCCGACCGGAGGCGGGCACCTGCGGTCGGGGGAGGAGATGACGCGGCTGTTCGAGGCCTTTCCGGGTGTCGTGCACCATGCCGCCGAACTCGGTCGTGAATGCGCCTTCGATCTGCGTCTCGTCGCCCCGAAACTGCCGCCCTTCGATGTTCCCGACGGGCACACCGAGTTCACCTGGCTGCGCGAACTCACCTACGACGGGGCGCGTCGCCGCTACGGTCCGGTCGAGCGCCGCCCCGACGCCTATCGGCAGATCGAACACGAACTCGACGTCGTCGGCCGGCTGGGATTCCCGGGATACTTCCTCGTCGTCCACGACATCGTCGACTTCTGCAAGCGGAGCGACATCCTCTGCCAGGGACGAGGATCGGCCGCCAACTCGGCGGTCTGCTACGCGATCGGCATCACCAACGTCGACCCCGTCGGCAACAAGCTGCTGTTCGAACGCTTCCTGTCGCCCGAACGCGACGGCCCACCCGACATCGACCTCGACATCGAATCCGACCGGCGCGAGGAGGCGATCCAGTACGTCTACCGCAAGTACGGCCGCATCAATGCGGCGCAGGTCGCGAACGTCATCACCTACCGCGGTCGTTCCGCCGTCCGCGACATGGCCCGTGCTCTCGGATACTCGCAGGGACAGCAGGACGCGTGGAGCAAGCTGATCGGCCGGTGGGGTGGGGTGCGGGTAGAGACCGACGAACGGATCCCGGAGACGGTTCTCGATCTCGCCGAACAGATCGAAGGTCTCCCACGGCATCTCGGCATCCACTCGGGCGGCATGGTGATCTGCGACCGGCCCGTCGCCGACGTGTGCCCCGTCGAATGGGCGCGAATGGAAGGACGCACCGTTCTGCAGTGGGACAAGGACGACTGTGCTGCAGCGGGTCTCGTGAAGTTCGATCTGCTCGGCCTCGGCATGCTCTCCGCGCTGCACTACATGATCGACCTCGTCGACGAACACGAAGGCATCCGAGTCGATCTCGCGCACCTCGACCTCTCCGAGCCGGGGGTCTACGAGATGTTGTGCCGCGCCGACTCGGTGGGTGTCTTCCAGGTGGAGTCGCGGGCGCAGATGGCCACTCTGCCGCGGTTGAAGCCGCGCTGCTTCTACGATCTGGTCATCGAGGTGGCCATCATCCGGCCCGGCCCGATCCAGGGCGGTTCGGTGCACCCCTACATCCGGCGGCGCAACGGTCTCGAACCCGTCACCTACGACCATCCGTGCCTCGAGAAGGCCCTCGAACGCACCCTCGGCGTTCCGCTCTTCCAGGAACAGCTCATGCAGATGGCCGTCGACGCCGCGGGATTCACCGCGGCGGAGGCCGACCGGTTGCGTCGCGCCATGGGATCGAAACGGTCGACGGAGAAGATGGAGCGTCTGCGGGGACGCCTCTATCAGGGCATGCGGGACCTGCACGGCATCACGGGGGACGTCGCCGACCGCATCTACGAGAAGCTCTACGCCTTCGCGAATTTCGGTTTCCCCGAAAGTCATTCGCAGAGCTTCGCCTCGCTGGTGTTCTATTCGGCGTGGTTCAAACTGCACCATCCCGCAGCGTTCTGCGCGGGTCTGCTGCGTGCTCAGCCGATGGGTTTCTACTCGCCGCAATCGCTGGTCGCCGATGCCCGCCGTCACGGTGTGGTCGTCCACGGCCCCGACATCGGGGCGAGCCTCGCGCACGCCACCCTCGAGAACGAAGGGCGAGAGGTCCGGCTCGGCCTGGCGACGGTGCGGCACATCGGCGACGACCTCGCCGAACGCATCGTGACCGAACGCAGTGCCCACGGCCCGTACACCTCGCCCGCCGACCTCGCCGCCCGCGTCGGTCTCACCACCGCGCAGGTCGAGGCACTGGCCACCGCGGGAGCGTTCTCCTCGTTCGGTGTCACCCGCCGCGAAGCCCTCTGGGGTGCGGCTCCGGCGGCGGCACAACGCCCCGGCCGGCTTCCCGGGATCGGGACGGTGCCGGCTCCGGCCCTGCCGGGCATGAGCGCTCTCGAACTCGCCGCCGCCGACGTCTGGGCCACGGGAATCTCGCCCGACAGCTATCCGACCCAGTTCCTGCGCGAGAGGCTCGACGAACTCGGGGTGATCCCGGCCGCGGAGCTGCTGCAGGTCCCCGACGGGACGCGCATCCTCGTCGGCGGGGCCGTGACCCACCGGCAGCGTCCGGCGACCGCCGCCGGTGTCACCTTCCTCAACCTCGAGGACGAGACCGGAATGGTGAACGTGGTGTGCTCGGTCGGTCTGTGGGCGCGCTACCGGACCGTGGCCCACACGGCTCCCGCCCTGCTCGTCCGCGGCCGGCTCCAGAACGCCGAGGGCGTGGTCACGCTCCTCGCCGACCATCTCGAAGCCATGGATCTGCGAATGCCGAGCAGATCACGCGACTTTCGCTAGCATCGCCGAGTGTGAAACGCCTGTGGCCGGTCTCGTTGGCTCTGTTCGCTCTGGTCGTCACCGGCTGCGACGAGGGTGGGGGTGGGGAGGGCTCCTCGGCGTCCGCGCCTGCGATCTCGGCACCCGCGATCGTCGACGGCGGTCTCCGGGAGTCGCAACCCGAAGAGGCCGACCGCAAGGAGGTCGTCACCGGCTACCTCGAGATGGATGCCGGTGACCCCGTGGCAACGGGCCGCCGGGTCGTGACGGTCGTCGAGGAGGCCGGTGGGCGCGTCGACTCGCTCACCGAGCAACCCGAGGCGAGCAGCGTGCTCACGGTGCGGGTGCCCGCCGACCGGCTCGACGAGGTCGTCGACGAGATCCGTACGCTCGGCCGTGTCACGAGCCTGAGCACCACACGCGACGACGTGACGATGCAGTACACCGATCTCGAAGCCCGGGTGGGTGCGCTGCGGGCCTCGGTGGACCGCCTGCGCGCGTTGCTCGAGTCGTCGGCCGACGTCGAAGCGCTGATCGCCGCAGAGACCGCCCTGGCCGAACGACAGGCCGAACTCGACAGTCTCGAGGCGCAGCGACGGCAGCTGGGCGACCGGATCGAACTGTCCACGCTCACCGTCGACATCACCACCGATCGCCTCCCCTCCGAGCAGGACAGTTTCTGGGACGGGCTGGTCGCGGGATGGAACAGCCTGTGGGCCGCGCTGGGGGCCGCGGTGGTCGGTATCGGCGCCGCGATACCGTGGGTGGCGTTCCTGTTCGTGTGTGCAGGTGTCCTCTACCTGGTCATCCGGCTCATCACCCGACGGGGACGTTCGTCCGGAACCACCGGGACGCCCGATACCGAGAGGACCGACAGCGATGCGTGAGGTCGACCTGGCCGCACTCGAATCCGCGCTCACCGACGGGGCGACCGTCATCGACGTGCGTGAACGCGACGAATACGCCCAGGTGCGCGTACCCGGCGTCACGAACATCCCGCTCAGCGAGTTCGTCGCGCGGATCGACGAGATCCCCACCGAGGGCACCGTGTACGTCGTCTGCGCCGTGGGTGGCCGCAGCCTGCAGGCCGCGCAGTATCTCGCCGGTCGCGGTGTCGACGCCGTCTCCGTCGCGGGCGGCACCGACGGATGGGCCCGCTCGGGTCGTCCGGTGGAGAGCGGCGCCTAGACCGCTCCGGGGAAACCGTGCTGCCGCCACGCCTCGTAACAGGCGACGGCGGCGGCGTTCGACAGATTCAACGAACGCCGCCCGGGCAGCATGGGGATACGGATCTGCTCGGTGATGTGCGGGTCGGCGAGCACCTCGGGCGACAGCCCTGTCGGTTCGGGTCCGAACAGCAGCACGTCGCCGGCCCGGTACTCGATCTCCGCGTAGCTCGACGTGCCGTGCGCGGTGAACGCGAACACCCGCTCGGGGGCCAGCGCCGCCCATGCGGCGTCGAGGCTGCTGTGCACGGTGACCGACGCGAGATCGTGGTAGTCGAGCCCCGCGCGGCGCAGTTTCGGCTCGGACAGGTCGAAACCGAGGGGCTCCACCAGGTGCAGTTCCGCGCCGGTCGCGGCGACCATGCGTATGGCATTGCCGGTGTTGGGGGGAATGCGCGGCTCGTGGAACATCACTCTGAACACAACGCAGGTTAACAAGTCGGCACTGTGTGTCCCGGCTCGCACGTCTCCCCGACCTGCCGCTGTGAGGTTTCCGAATCGTCGGTGTAACACACCGATCGGTACCGGCGACGTTCTGCGGAACGTTTTCCTCAGAACGGATCGAGCATGAACCCTCCTGCCGGTTGGCATCCCGACCCCTACGACCCGTCCATCGATCGCTACTGGGACGGTCAGCAGTGGACGAACCAGACCAGGCCCAAGGGCAGCGGCGACCCCACGCAGGTGTTCGGGGCTGTCGGCCAGGGCGGCAATCCTCCTGCCGGAGGCGAACAGAAGCGGCGCAAGTGGCCGTGGGCGCTCGGCGCCGGCCTCGTCGGACTCGTGGCTCTCGGCGCCGCTGTCGGTGACGAGGAGCCGAAGACGGAAACCTCCTCGGTGGTGTCCACGACGAGCAGTTCGGTGGCGCCGACCACGACGACGGCGAAGCCCACCACGACGACGCCCCGGACGACCACACCGGCGCCCATCATGACCTCCGACTCGCCTGCCGTGGTGCCGTTGGTTCCCCAGGCCGGAACGACCGTCGTCGAAACGACGACGGAGTACACCCCGCCCGCGCCCGCATACACCCTGCCTGCGACGACGGAGTACACGCCGCCCCCGACGCCCGAGTACACCCCGCCGCCGGTCACGCAGTACACGCCCCCGCCGGCGCCTGCGTACACGCCGCCACCGGCTCCTGCCCAGCAATCGGGCGGAACTGTGCACGGCGGTTCGTTCTGTTCCACCCCAGGTGCCACCGGAGTTACGACCAAGGGGACTCCGATGGTGTGCGCTCCCGGCTCGGATGGCCGGGACCGTTGGCAGTCACCGAATTAGAACCACCCGTCGACGTCAGTGCACCGGCGCTCGGCGGATGCATTCTGCGCAGCCTGAGCGGAACCGGTGACAGGCCGGACGCGCCCGTGATCGAGTGTCGAACGGATATGTCGCCCGCCGAATCCTTCGGTGGGCGATGTACCCGTGGACTCGAATTCCGCTGGAACCGAAAGGCGAACCCCGCCCGATGTCGCACGGCACCATCGAAACCCCGTACACCGCATCCGAGAACCGTTACGAGACGATTCCCTACCGGCGCTCGGGGCGGTCCGGCCTCGACCTGCCGGCCTTCTCGTTCGGGCTGTGGCAGAAGTTCGGCACCGACCATCCGTTCGAGACGCAGCGGGAGATCATCCTCCACGCCTTCGATCTGGGCATCACCCACTTCGACAACGCCGACCGGTACGGTCCGCCGCACCGCGCCGCACAGAAGAACTTCGGCCGGATCCTCGGCAAGGATCTCGCGCCCTACCGGGACGAGATCATCCTGTCGACGAAGGCCGGCAACCCGATCGGTCCCGGTCCCTACCAGAAGGGCGGGTCGCGCAAGTCGCTGTTGGGCTCGCTCGATCACAGCCTGCGTGATCTCGGCACCGACTACGTCGACATCTTCTACAGCCACAGTCCGGACCTGTCGACGCCGCTCGAGGAGACGGTCGGGGCACTCGTCTCCGCCGTCGAGCAGGGGAAGGCGCTCTACGTCGGCATCTCGAACTACCGGCCGGATCGTGCGCACGAGGCCGCGACACTTCTGCGGGAGGCCGGTGTCCCGCTGCTCGTCCACCAGCCGCGCTACTCGATCTTCGACCGGAGCATCGAGCAGAACGGTCTGCTCGACGCGGCCGAGCAGGGCGGCTTCGGGCTCGTCGTGTATTCGCCGCTCGCACAGGGACTTCTGACGGACAAGTATCTCGAGACCATCCCGGACGGCGCGCGAGCGGCGGACAGTGCGTTCCTCTCCCCGGACGTGATCGACGAGACCTACCGGCAGCGCGTCACCGAACTCGACAAACTCGCCCGGTCGCGTGGGCAGTCATTGGCCCAGTTGGCGCTGCAGTGGGTGCTCCGGCAACCGGCGGTGACCTCGGCGCTCGTCGGCGCGAGCTCGACCTGGCAGCTCGACCACAACTTCGAGGCCCTGAGCTTCCCGCCGCTCACCGACGACGAGCTCGCCGTCATCGACGAGTACGGCGTCCACGGCACCGGACTCGGTCTCTGACATGACCGCGGGTGCTTCGCCGGCGGTCGACGCCGTCGAGGTGGACGAGGACGTCCATCCGCTCGACGATCCGATCCGGCAGTCGCTGCGCGGAGTGCACGCACATTTCGCGCGGTGGTCGGGCCGGATCGGTGGATACCACCCCGACGTCGCGGGGCACATCGGGCACCCGACGGCGATGACGGACGACGACTGGGCGCACCTGGCCGCACTCGTGGGCCCGTCGGCCGAGGTGGCCGTGCGCGGACCGGGGCACACACCACCACCCGGCTGGGAGGTGCTCGGCTCGTTCGGGCTCGTCCAGATGGACGGGACGGGCCTGGTCGTCGAACCCGATCCGGAACTCGTGGTGCTCGGCCCCACCGATGTCCCGGAGATACTCGAACTCGTCGCCCGCACCCGGCCGGGACCGTACCTGCCGCGGACCGTCGAGATGGGCACCTATCCGGGTATCAGGGTGAACGGACGTCTCGTCGCGATGGCGGGGGAGCGGCTGCATCCGCCGGGATGGACCGAGATCAGCGCGGTGTGCACGGACGCCGATTTCCGGGGATGCGGATTCGGCACGCGCCTGGTCAAGGCTGTCGGTGCCGGTATCCGCGCACGCGGCGAGATCCCGTTCCTCCACGCGTCGGCCGCGAACATGACCGCGATCCGGCTCTACGAGAACCTGGGATTCACGCTGCGCAAACGATCCGTGCTGATCCGTGTGCGCACACCGTCGGCATAACCTCGGAACGCACGCTTTCGTTCACAGCCGTGGAACGCGCGCTTTCGTTCACAGCCGCGGGACGCGTGCTTTCATTCTCGTGTCGGGTCCGGTCCGGTCGACCTCGGGAGATGTCATGGAATCACCGGTAGCGACGTACGTTTCGGCGGTGCGCAGCTTCTCGGAGCTGGTACGTGCCGTACCGGACGACCGCTGGGGCGGCCCGGGCCTGGGTGAATGGGATCTCCGAGCGCTGATCGGCCACACCTCGCGCTCGTTGACGACCGTCACGACCTATCTGGACGGTCCCGCCGACACCGAGGACCTCGCGAGCGCGGAGCAGTACTACGTCCACGTCAAGGAACTCACCTCGGTTCTCGGCGCGGAGGACATCGTCGAACGCGGACGTCGTGCCGGTGCCGACCTCGGCGACGACCCGGTGGCCACGATCGATGCTCTGTCGACCGCGGTGATCGAACGGCTCGGTGCCGGCGAGGACCGTCTGATCCGGGTGATCGGAGACAAGGGGATCCGTCTGCACTCCTATCTGCCGACGCGCACCTTCGAGCTCGCCGTCCACGGTCTCGACATCGCAGCTGCGGCGGACGTCCCCTTCACGCCTCCGGCCGACGTCCTCGAAGAAGCAACCCTGCTGGCCACGAGGATCGCGCTGGCACTCGGCGACGGCACGACCGTGCTGCGGGCATTGACCGGGCGGACGTCGCTACCGGACGGTTACTCCGTCGTGTGAGCGGCGACGTTCAGCGCAGCCGGGACCGGAACATTCGGTCCTCCAGCAACGCGAGCACGGATGCCGGGGGAGGCAATCGTGCGATCTCGTCGCGCAATCGCTCGGCACCGCGGCGGAGAGAGCCCGAGGACAGCGCGTCGAGGGTGATCCCTCCGAGCTCTGCCGAGGTTACGGTGACGGGATCGATCGTGGTCCCTGCGCCCAGCGCGACCAGCCGTCGGGCGTTGAGTTCCTGATCCGCACCCATCGGAAGCGCGACGACCGGAACGCCGTGGGTGAGTGCACCGATGACGCTGCCCGATCCGCCGTGATTGACGACGAGATCGACGTGTGGGAGCACGGTCGACTGCGGCACGAACCGCTCGATGCGGACGTTGTCGTCCGGTGACGGCAGGGTGGTCGGGTCGACGTCGCAGCCGACGGTGACGAGCACGCGCGCAGGCAGTCGGTGCAGCCCCCGGACGAGGCGGACGAAGAGATCACCGGACTCGGTGTTGAAGACGGTACCCAGCGTGACGTACACGCGGTGGGGCTCCTCGCCGCTACGAAGCCAGTCGATCGCGGGGTGTCCGTGGGACGCGCGCGACGGGCCCGGCCCTATGGAGACGGCTGCGGGAGGCAACGGGAAGTCGGGATCGCGGAACGACGGCGGGAACGGTGAGATGACGAGATCCCGTTTCAGGAAGGAGAACTCGGCATCCGAGGGGAGTCCATGGGTCGCCCGTAGTCGTCCCAGTGGCTCACGGATGCGGTCGATCCGGGTGAGTGCTCCGGACGCGATGACGTCGACCACCACGCGGGGAACGGCGGCGTGTTCGGCTGCCGTCATCGCACCGAAGTCCATCTCGTCGCAGATCACCAGATCCGGACTCCAGCGGTCGATGACATCGCGGACCAGGTCGAATGGTCGCGCCGCGAGCACACCGGCGAAGTGGGTGCCGATCACCGAGTACTCGTGGTCGAGATCCGGAGGAACGAGCGTGCCGGTGGACCGACCGGAAACGAATGTCGTGTCTCCCTCGGGGAAGTACGCGTCGAAGCCTTCGGTGCCTGCGAGGACGTCCGCGTCGCCGCACACGCCGAGACGGTGACCGGCCTCGCGCAGGACGTCGGCGATCGGGAGCATCGGTGCGAGATGGCCGAGGCCGCCTGCGAACGAGAACAGGACACGACGCGCGGCCCGGTCTCGTTCGGTGCCGGTCGTCGATCCGGCTCGGTACGCCATGGCCGAATTACACCGCGTGAGGCTCGTGTTCGCGAACCGCCGATCGGGTGTGGTCCCGAGCGGTAACTGGTTCAATCGAGAGGCACGAGCAGCGGGCGACCCGGGAGAGAACCATCGCGATGACACGCCGACGCGGAATCCGACTGGCCGCGCGGGACGCGCTCCACATCTTCGTGGGGGACACCGACCCCGACGCTCCACCACCGACCATGGTGAGTTTCTACGTGTTCGACGCCCGGGCAGGCGAGGCTCCCATCCGTACCCGTGAGGATGCCGTCACGTGGATCGGGGACCGCCTGCATCGCACACCGGCGCTCACCCGACGCCTGCACCGCGTGCCGGCAGACCTCGACTTCCCCTACTGGGTGGAGACGGACGTCGATCCGGACGATCACGTCCGGTACGAGACGATCGGCCCGACCTCGCGCAGCGGGCTGCATCGGCTGCTCGCGTCGATGAAGGAACGCCGCCTCGATCTGTCCGTGCCGCCGTGGGAAGTGCACGTCCTGACCGACATCCGCGGGGTCGACGACCTTCCCGAGGTCGCGACGATCGTGGCGCTGCTCCTGCACCACTCGGTGACCGACGGACTCGGAGCCGTCGAGATCGCTCGTGCGCTGTTCGACGATCCTGCGGCCGCACCGTCGTCGGGTGGACGTGTCGTCGCCGTGCCGGGAACGGTCGGCGCGGCGGCAGCCCTGCCCTTCCGGTACGCGAGGATGCTCCCGGCCCTGGTCGCAGCACGTCGCGCTCGACGAGCGCTGGGTGACCTCACCGCCTCGGGGGAGATCGTCGCGCCCCGGCCCCAGCGTCCCCGGACCCGCTTCGACACCGATGCCGGTGGTCCCTGGCAGCTCGGCGTCGTCCGTATGCGGCTGCCGGAGGTACGTGCCGTCGCACGCGCCACGGATACCTCGGTGAACGACGTGATCCTGACGATCGTCTCGGGAGGACTGCGCTCCTACCTCGCGTCCTACGAGGAGATTCCGGCCGTCGCTCCGGCGGCGATCGTCCCGGGATCGATCCGGGACCGGGCGGGGGCGGAATCGGAGAACAAGGTCACGCTGATGTATGTCGACCTCCACATCGATCGCGCCGACCCGCGCGAACGACTCCACAGCGTCCACGAGTCCGCCGCCCTCGAGAAACAGCGCATCCGGCGTCCGGAGTCAGCTGCCTCCGCTGCCGCGGTGGATGCATCGCCCGCGTTCGACCTGGCGATGTCGATCCGCCGTGCGTACCGCGGGCGGGTGGGTCCCACGGGAGACGTGGTGCCGCTGGCCAACACCACCGTGACGAATGTGCCTCGTGGGCCGGTCGAGGGCCTCCGCTTCGGTGACAGTCCCGCCGTCGAGGCGATCGGTACTCCGATGCTCAACCGGAACTACGGTCTCGTCCACTCCGTGACCTCGCTCGGAGAGGTTCTCACCTTGTCTTTTCTGGTCTCGGACTCCTGCATGCCGGACCCCGAACAGTACGAGAGGTATCTCGCCGAAGCCTTCGCGGAACTGTCCCGGGACTGCCTGCCTCCGGGTGCTCGGACGGTTTCCGGTACCGGCCGCGATTCGACGGCGGACGGGCGCCTGGAAGAATGAGCGACGTGACTGCGACGATCCTGGACGGCAAAGCAACCCGCGACGAAATCTTCGAGGACCTGAAGGTCCGCGTGGATGCGCTGAAGGCCAAGGGCGTCACGCCCGGCCTCGGCACGATCCTCGTCGGCGACGATCCGGGATCCGCGGCCTATGTGCGCGGCAAGCACAACGACTGCGCGAAGGTCGGCATCACGTCGATCCGCAAGGATCTGCCCGCCGATATCACCCAGGAGCAGCTGTTCGAGGCGATCGACGAGCTCAACGCCGATCCCGCCTGCACCGGATACATCGTCCAGCTCCCGCTGCCGAAGCACCTCGACGAGAACGCGGCGCTCGAGCGCATGGATCCGGGTAAGGACGCCGACGGACTGCACCCGGTCAACCTCGGTCGTCTCGTGCTCGGCAAGGAGGCTCCGCTGCCCTGCACGCCGCGCGGCATCATCCATCTGCTGCGCCGCTACGACGTGGAGATCGCCGGCGCGCACGTGGTGGTCATCGGTCGTGGCGTCACCGTCGGTCGCCCGATCGGTCTGCTGCTGACCCGGCGTTCGGAGAACGCGACGGTCACCCTCTGCCACACCGGCACCCGCGACCTCGCTGCAGAGGTGCGTCGCGCCGACATCGTCGTTGCAGCCGCGGGCGTTCCCGGCCTGGTGACGGCGGACATGGTCAAGCCCGGCGCCGCGGTGCTGGACGTGGGTGTCTCCCGCACCGAGGACGGCCTGCGCGGCGACGTCGCCGCGGACGTGCGTGAGGTTGCGGGCTTCGTGTCCCCGAACCCCGGTGGCGTCGGGCCGCTGACCCGCGCCTTCCTGCTGACCAACGTCGTGGAGCGGGCCGAGCAGCTCGCGGCCCGATAAGCAGGTCGACGAACCCGGGAGACGACATGGCTCAGGCTCTGCGATTCACGCGTCTGAACCTGCCGCTGCTCGCGGTCACCCTGGTGATCGCGGCAGCGGTGATCCTGGTGATCGCCGACCGGTGGCGACGCGGAGCGTTCGTCTTCGGCGGCGCCACCATCCTCGCCGGACTGTTCCGCTGGGTGATCGACGAGGACAAGGTCGGTGTCCTCGCGGTGCGCGGCAAGACGTTCGACGTCGCCTCGATGATGGTCGTCGGCGGAATCGTGGTGGCACTCGCCGCGTCGATCGACCCGCTGGGAACCGACTAGCCCTCGGCGAGCTTCATCAGCTCGACGAGGAGCTTCGCCACCTCGTCGGCCTCGGTGAGGAATCCGTCGTGCCCGTCGCGGGAGACGAGCACACGCAGGTCGCCCGATCCCGGGAGCAGATCGGCGATCTCCTGCTGCAGGCGCAGTGGGTACAGCCGGTCGGAGTCGACGCCGGCGACGATCGTCGGGACCGGGGTGGACGCGAGTGCGGCCTCGACACCGCCGCGTCCGCGACCGACGTCGTGCCGGTTCATCACGTCGGACAACACCACGTACGTGCCGGGATCGAAGCGCGCCACGAGCTTGCGTGCCTGGTGCTCGAGATAGCTCTGCACGGCGTACCGGCCGCCGCGCCACGGGTCCTCGTCGTCCTGGGGGAGATTCCCGAAGCGCGTGTCGAGTTCGAATTCGGTCCGGTAGGTGAGGTGCGCGATGGTCCGGGCGATGGCGAGTCCGGCTTCGGGACGCCGCCCCGTGCCGTAGTAGTCGCCGCCCTGCCAGTCGGGATCGGCCGTGATGGCCGCCATCTGCGCGCTCTGGGTGCCGATCTGGTCGGCGGTCGCGCGGGCACCGGTGGCGAGGACGAGCGACGCCCGCACGCGCTCCGGGTACGCGATGATCCACTCGAGAGTGCGCATGCCGCCCATCGATCCGCCGGTCACGGCGGCGAGGACGTCGATGTCGAGCCTGTCGAGCAGCGCCACCTCGGCGGCCACCTGGTCGCGGACGGTGATCAGCGGAAAGCGGGATCCCCAGGCCTTGCCGTCGGGCGCCGTGCTGCCGGGGCCGGTGGTGCCGCGGCACCCGCCGAGGATGTTCGTCGAGACCACACACCAGCGGTCGGTGTCGATAGGAGCGCCCGGGCCGACCATGCCCGACCACCAGCCGGGCGAGGGATGGTCCGGTCCGGCGGGGCCGGTGACGTGCGAGTCGCCGGTGAGGGCGTGTTCGACGAGCACCACGTTGTCGCGGGCGGGGGACAGTTCGCCCCACCTCTGCACGGCGACGGTGACGTTCGGCAGCGTCTCGCCGCTCTCGAGCGCGAGATCGCCGATGTCGATGGTGTCGAGGCGTCCGTCCGCCGGGGGCAGTTCGACGCGACGCCGCTCGGTGCCCGCCGTCAAGAGGTGACCGCCTCGAGGCTCGCGGTGGGCTGGCAGCGCCGGCTGCGGATGTCGGTCATCGTGTCCTTCCGGCGGCGATGGGAGGTGTGATCGTGGCTTGCGTGCGACAGCACATCATCATCTCAGTCCTCCCGACAACAGGCTTGTCGGTGGGGTTCCACCGACCGTGTCATCACCCGGAGCACCCCACCCCGTCGGAGGGTTGCCGGCCAGCAAGCCGGGGCTTGACGCTGGCACTCATGACTTTCCCGGCAGTCTAGCGACTCTCCGTCGCAGGGTCTTATGCACCCTCTGAACATCGCTGACCAGCAGGAAAGTTACCGGTCGGTAGGGCGCGAGGGCGGGACGAGGCGCTTTGCGGACTTCACCAATAGCAGTACGCTTGTCATGTTTGGCCGGAGTCCAGGACGTGGACACGGCCATGCTCGCTGCTCGCGAGCCGACGGCGATCGCACCCACAAAGTGCGGTCGATTGGGGACCACAGAAACGTCCTAGGAGGACACGAAGCGCATATGTCCAAGATCAAGGTTGAGGGTAAGGTCGTCGAACTCGACGGCGACGAGATGACCCGCATCATCTGGCAGTTCATCAAAGACAAGCTGATCCACCCGTACCTGGACGTGGATCTCGAGTACTACGACCTCGGCGTGGAGAACCGCGACGCCACCGACGATCAGGTGACGGTCGACGCGGCGAACGCCATCAAGAAGTACAACGTCGGCGTCAAGTGCGCCACCATCACCCCCGACGAAGCGCGCGTCGAGGAGTTCGGTCTGAAGAAGATGTGGCGGTCGCCCAACGGCACCATCCGTAACATCCTCGGCGGCACCATCTTCCGCGCCCCCATCATCATCTCGAACGTGCCGCGCCTGGTGCCGGGCTGGACCAAGCCCGTCATCGTCGGCCGCCACGCGTTCGGCGACCAGTACCGCGCCACCGACTTCAAGGTCGACCGCCCGGGCACCGTCACCATCACCTTCACGCCCGAGGACGGCAGCGAGCCGATCCAGCACGAGGTCTGCCGGATCCCCGAGGACGGCGGCGTCGTGATGGGTATGTACAACTACAAGAAGTCCATCCAGGACTTCGCGCGCGCCTCGCTCTCGTACGGCCTGCAGCGCAACTACCCGGTCTACCTGTCGACCAAGAACACGATCCTGAAGGCCTACGACGGCATGTTCAAGGACGAGTTCCAGCGGATCTACGAGGAAGAGTTCAAGGCGGAGTTCGACGCCGCCGGTCTCACCTACGAGCACCGCCTCATCGACGACATGGTCGCATCGTCCCTCAAGTGGGAGGGCGGCTACGTCTGGGCCTGCAAGAACTACGACGGCGACGTCCAGTCCGACACCGTCGCGCAGGGCTACGGCTCGCTGGGCCTGATGACCTCCGTCCTGATGACCCCGGACGGCAAGACCGTCGAGGCGGAGGCCGCACACGGCACCGTCACCCGGCACTACCGTCAGCACCAGCAGGGCAAGCCGACGTCGACCAACCCGATCGCGTCGATCTTCGCCTGGACCCGTGGCCTCGAGCACCGCGGCAAGCTCGACAACACCCCCGAGGTCATCGAGTTCGCGCAGCAGCTCGAGGACGTCGTCATCAAGACCGTCGAAGCCGGTCAGATGACCAAGGACCTCGCACTGCTCGTCGGCCCCGAGCAGAGCTGGCTGACCACCGAGGAGTTCCTCGGCGCACTCGACGAGAATCTGCAGAAGGCTCGCGCCTGACCTTCCGCTCCGTTCTCGACAACACGACACGGGACGCCCGCACCGGGCGTCCCGTGTCGTGTTTCCCGAGCACTCCCGGCACCGGTTACCGTTTCGTGTACCACTGTCAGTCGCATCACCGTAGGTCCGGGAGGAGGGACGGCCGTGACCACCACTGCCACCGACTCCGAAGCCCGCGGTGGAGCGCACGCCCGCCGGCGGTTCTGGACCCGGGTATGGATGCTGATGTTCGGCTCGGCGCTGGCCTATCTGCCGGTCGCCCTCGCCCCCAACCTGATCCACGCGGTCGCCCGCCGTACCGACGAACTGGCCTACGACCGGTCCACGCCGGTGCGCAGCGGCGTACTCACCACCCTCACGATGGGTGAGGCCGCCGCCGTCCTCGGTGTGCTCGCCGCCCTCGTCATCGCGCTCAATCTCATCGCGTGGTCGCTCGGACCGGCCATCACCGCCGAGGGCTCGTCCCGGTCGACCGAGGCGCTGCGCCTCGAACACCTCGAACTGTGCGGGTCGGTGTTCGGCGTCGGGGCGACGATGACCTTCGTCGCCGCGCTGCTCGACGGCCTTCCGCACTCCGTGGATCTGGCGGCGCTGCTGCTGTTCCCGGCGGTCTTCGTGATCGTGGTGCTCAGCCAGGATCTGTTCCTCGCGACCCAGCGCGGTGTCGGTGCCCGTCGTCGTCTGCGCCGGGAGGCGTCACTGCTGCGCCGCCGCGAACTGCTCGCCACGGCGGCGAGGCTGCGCCCCGCCGACTCACGGGCCGCCGGGCACCCCTTCGCGGCGCTCGCCGTCGAACTCGCTCTCCTGGCCGTCGTCACGGTGGCGACAGGGCTCCTGATGGTCGTGGTGTTCGACGACGAGTCGGGTTCCGGACCGCTGCCGGACTCCTCGGACGTCGTCTTCGTCGTGGTCATGTCCGCGATCACGATGTTCACGGCCGCCGTCCTCGTGCTGTGGACGGTCCGGTGCTGGTTGCTCCGTCGATACGTCGGTGCCGTCCTGGCCGCGGCGCTGGGCGGCACCCTCTACGTCGTGGTCGGCGCAGGAATCGTATGGGCGGCGCTCGACGAGGATGCCGTCGCCGAGGCGATCGCCTCCGCCGCCGTGCTGTACGCCTGGATAATCCTGCCGGCCGCTGTCCTGCTCCTCGGCACCGTCGGGTTCGGCCGTCACGGTCGCTTCCCGGGTGTCACCGCCGCCCTGCGCGCCGCTGTGCTGCGCGAGCGGTACCGGGTGCGGCGTGCCGAGGTCGACGGTGGCCGGAGGGACGGTCGAGCGGAGGGTTCCGTCCCGCCGCTCCGTCATCTGATCGTGCGGGCGCGCACCGTCGCCCGCGCCGCCCCGGCGGACCGGACATGACGACGGGGACGCCCCCTCGGAGGACGTCCCCGTCGATCCACTCGTCTACCGGTGTGCGCCCACCGGATCGCGGTGCGGTGCGCCCTGCCGCTCCGTCTGCTCGGTCAGCAGATGGCCGAACAGACCGCCGGCGCGCAGCCACTCCCACTCCAGGGGAGTGTCGATCCGGCAGAGTGCCGTGCCCTGCCACACGATCTCGCCCGCACGGCGGACCCGGACGGTGATCTCGGTGGTCGACCCGAGATCGGCCAGTCCGAGCAGGTCGATCTCCTCGCTGCCGTCGAAGGTCTCCGGGGCGGGGCCCTGCCACTGGATCGGCAGGACACCCATCGCGACCAGGTTGGTGCGGTGGATGCGTTCGAAGCTACGGGCGAGGACCGCGCGGATGCCGAGCAGCCGCGTGACCTTCGCGGCCCAGTCCCGCGCCGACCCGGCGCCGTACAGTTCACCGGCGACCACCACGACCGGGGTGCCCTGCCGGCGGTGGTACTCGGCCGCTTCGTGGACGGGCACCGGCTCCTCGCCGGGTGCCGTGCGCGTCCAGCCGCCCTGCTTCTCGGGCACGAGCAGGTTCGCGAGGCGGGTGTTGGCGAAGCCGCCGCGGATCATGACGTCGTGGTTGAGCCGCCGGGAGCTGAAGGTGCCCAGTGCCCGGTCGCCCACACCGCGCTCGCGGAGCCAGCGACCCGCCGCGGAGTCGGGCAGGACCCGTGCGACCGGCGAGATGTGGTCGGTGGTGACCGCATCGCCGAGGACCAGCAGGGGCCGCGCGGTCAGATCGCCGGTGAGGGTGGGCGACGTCAGTTCCGGATCGGTGAAGGGCGGGCGACGGATGCTGCCGGCCTCCCCGTCCCAGCGGTAGTGCTCACCGCGCGGGTACTCGAGTTCCTGCCAGCGCGTGGTGGTCAACTCCCGGTGAGCGTCACGCCCGAGCGCGGCGGCCTCGTGCTCGGCCAGCATCGCGTCGATCTCCT
This sequence comes from Rhodococcus rhodochrous, assembly GCF_900187265.1. NCBI lineage: Bacteria > Bacillati > Actinomycetota > Actinomycetes > Mycobacteriales > Nocardiaceae > Rhodococcus > Rhodococcus rhodochrous. Next base: position 3,681,145 of record NZ_LT906450.1, on the reverse strand, counting down.
CGTCGGAGGGCCACAGGTCGGCGAGGGTGACGTCGGTGCCGTCCTCGGCGCGCCCGATCGGGTCGCGCGTCACGTCGATCCGGACGTTGCCCGCGAGGGCGTAGGCCACGACCATCGCCGGGGAGGCGAGGTAGGCGTGCGCGATCGCCGGGTGGATGCGTCCGGTGAAGTTGCGGTTGCCCGACAGCACCGCCGCGAGCGCGGTGTCCTTCGTCCGGTCCGACTCGGACAGGGCCGGGCTGAGCGGCCCGGAATTGCCCATGCACGTGCCGCATCCGAATCCCGCGACCTGGAAGCCGAGCCGGTCGAGGTGATCCTGCAGACCCGCCGAGGCCAGCAGGTCGGCGGCGGCCCGCGAGCCGGGCGTGAACGACGTCTTCGTCCAGCCCGGTGGACGCAGACCGGCCGCGACGGCGTTGCGCGCCAGCAACCCCGCCGCGACCAGCGACCGGGGATTGGAGGTGTTGGTGCAGCTGGTGATCGCAGCGATCGCGATGTCGCCATCGAGCGGTCCGCTCTCGCCGCGGGAGGTCGGGACCTCGGAGGGCGACAGGGCATCGTGCGGTCGGGACGGACCGGCGAGGGTGGTGGTGATGCTCGCGAGGTCGATCGACAGGCCGGTCTCGAACCGTGGTGCCGGGCTGCTCGGGGTGCGGAACAGTCCCTGGGCTCGCAGGTACTGCTCGGCGAGGTGGACACGCTCGGGGGAGCGGCCCGTCGCGGCCAGGTACTCGATCGTCCGGCGATCGGCCGGGAACCAGGCCATGGTCGCGCCGTATTCGGGTGCCATGTTGGCGACGGTCGCGCGGTCGGGCACCGACAGTGCCTCCAGGCCGGGACCGTGGAACTCGACGACGGCGCCGACCACATTCAGTGCGCGCAGTTTCTCGGCGAGGGTGAGGGCGAGATCGGAGGCGAACACCCCGGGTGCGAGACGTCCGGTGAGTTCGATGCCGACGACGCGGGGCACGCGGATCATGACGGCCTGCCCGAGGGCCGCGGCGGTGGCCTCGATGCCGCCGACGCCCCAGCCGGTGACGCCGAGCGCGTTGATCATCGTGGTGTGCGAGTCGGTGCCGACCAGGCTGTCCAGCGCTGCGACGTGCCGGCCCCCGGATTCGGTGGCGGTCACGACCGGCGCGAGGACCTCGAGGTTCAGCTGGTGACAGATCCCGAGCCCCGGCGGCACGACCCGAAGGCCCGGAAGCCGGTCCTGCGCCCAGCGCAGGAAACGGTACCGATCGCGGTGACGCTCGTACTCCAGATCGATGTTGCGAAGTGCCGCTTCCGGATTCGCGTACTCATCCACCTCGAGTGCGTGATCGACGACCAGGTCGAGGGGCAACGCGGGTTCGAGCGCGGACGTGTCCAACCCCTCGGCCCGGGCGCGTTCGAGCAGGGTGATCATGTCGGCCAGTACCGGGATCCCGGAGGCGTCCTGGAACAGCACACGACCCGGGAAGAACGGGATCGCGGCCGTCTCGTCGCGGCGGGTGACGGCGTGGACGTGCTCGGGCAGCGCCTGCGGATGACCCTGGTGACGCAGGATCCCTTCGACGAGCGTCTTCAGCGACCACGGCAGGTCGGCGATCGGCCCGGCACCGTGTGCTTCGGCCTCGGCCAGGCTGTAGTAGTGCAGGGGAGCGCCGGCCTCGACCGAGACCGGCAGAGCGGTCAGGGAGCGGAAGGGATCGGTCGTCATACTGCGCCTTCTTCCCGGAAACGGGTGATCTGCTCGGCGCTGAAGCCGATCTCGCGGAGGATCTCGTCGGTGTGCTCTCCGAGCGTCGGCGGCGGAGTATCGGGACGGACCGACTCACCGTCGACGTGCGTGGGCAGACCGAGGACCTGGACCGTGCCGGAGCCGGCTGCCACGTCCAGTTCGGAGATCAACCCGCGGTGGCGGATCTGATCGGAGCGCAGCGCCTCCGACACCGGAGCGACGGGCGCGGCGGGAACGCCGGTGTCGAGCAGGATCTCGTCCCACTCGGCCGCGGTCCTCTCCTTGAGGGAGATCTCGAGTTCGTCGCGCAGGATCTCGCGGTTGCGCTTGCGGTCCTCGCGGGTGACGAAACGGGGGTCGGTGACGAGTTCCTCGCGGCCGAGCACCTTGCACAGGATCTCGTACTGTTCCTGCTTGTTCGCCGCGATGTTCAGGACTCCGTCGGCCGTGCGGAACGCACCCGACGGCGCCGAGGTCATGTTCTCGTTGCCCATCGGCACCGGTTCCTTGCCGGTCACCAGATGGTTCGAGACCACCCAGCCCATCGACGTGATGGCCGCGTCGAGCATCGAGGTGTCCAGGTACGCGCCCTGCCCGGTCTGTCGCTGGCGGACGATGGCGGCGCACACGGTCATGGCCGCGGCCATACCGCCGAAGCTGTCGCAGACGGGATAGCCGACGCGCAGCGGCGCGGATTCGGTGTCGCCGGTGACGCTCATGATGCCGGACAGTCCCTGGACCACCTGGTCGTAGGCGGGTCGGCTGCTCATCGGGCCGGTGGCGCCGAATCCGGAGACCGCGCAGTAGATCAGGCGGGGATTGAGCTCGTGCAGACGTTCCCAGTCGAAGCCGAGGCGGGCGAGCACGCCCGGACGGAAGTTCTCGAGGAGCACGTCGGCGTCCGCGAGCAACTGCTCGAAGACCTTCTTGCCGCCCTCGGTCTTGAGGTTGACCGTGACCGAGCGCTTGCCGGCGTTCTGGGCGAGGAAGGACACGCCCATGTATTCGGCGCTCAGGTCGGGATCGGCGCCGAGCTGACGGGCCAGGTCGCCGCTTCCGGCGGTCTCGACCTTGATCACATCCGCGCCGAGCAGGGCCAATTGGTAGCCCGCGAAGGGTCCGGCCAGGACGTTGGTCATATCGAGGACGCGCACGCCCTCCAGAAGGTTGGTGGTCACAGGAAGGCCTCCACGGTTCCGAGCCCGGCAGCACTGATCTGCCGGGCGGTGTCGGTTACGGCATCGACGTAGGCGGCGACCCGGTCGGCGGTGAAGCGCGACGTGGGGCCACTGATCGACAGGGCTGCGATGACACGGCCGTCGGCGGACAGGATCGGCGCGGCGACCGCGGAAGCGCCCAGCTCCCGATCGCCGTGGGTGATGGCGTAACCCGCCTCCCGTGCTCCGGCGGCCTCGGTCCTCAGGTCCGCCGTGCTGGTGGTGCCCTCCTGCTCGGCGAGCGCTTCGAGAACGTTGTCCGGACAGCCACCGAGCAGGATCCGGCCGGCGGCGCCGACGACGAGCGGGTACTGAGCACCCACCTGGACGACGCTGCGGACCGTCGTCGTGCCCTCGACCTGAGCGACGGAGACGCGGTGCAGGTCCTGTCGGATGTAGATGTTGACGGTCTCTCCGCATCGATCGCGCAGTTCCGTCATCGATCGCCGTGCCTCGGCGCCGATCTCCCACATCGCGTCGGCCAGACCGATCCAGCGAAGGAAGGCGGGGCCGACGCTGTAGGTCGTCGAATCGCCTCGGGTGGCGACGATCCCTTGCGTGGTGAGGGTGCCCAGCAGGCGCACCACCGTCGACTTGGGGAGCCCGGTGATCTCGACGAGTTCGCGCAGCGTCCGGATCGGGTGCTCGGCGTCGAATGCGTTGAGCAGATCGAACGCGCGAGCGACGCTCCGCACGCCGCCGTCGGCTCCGGTGACCGTCGATGCCTGTGTCATGTGAGTCACTCTAGGTCCGTAGAACGGTTTCAACAATCCGCAGAATGGATCGATGCAGCATTTCAGCTGGAAGTGCATTCGTCCGTTCCGCTGTATGAGAGAACGTGGTGAATTCGTTCCGTCCCGTGGAACGACCGGTCGTGGGGTGGACCACCCTCGCGGGAGGCCCCTCCCACAGGGAAGCCGTTGCGTCGCGGGTGTCGGCTACGGTGACCCGGTGCCTCTCGTGATCACCACCGTGAACGTCAACGGCGTGCGCGCAGCCGCAGCCAAGGGTCTCGTCGACTGGCTGGCCTCGTCGGCCGCCGACATCGTGTGCCTGCAGGAGGTGCGGGCCACCGAGAAGCAGTTCCACGCTGCGATCGCCCCTGCACTCGAGGCCGGATGGCACTGCGTCGGCGCGGAGTCCTCGGCCAAGGGCCGCGCCGGGGTGGCGATCCTCTCGCGTGTACCGGCGGACGCGGTCCGCGTCGGATTCGACGTCGACGAGTTCGCGTCGGCCGGCCGCTACATCGAGGCCGACTTCGGCGACGTGACGGTGGGAAGCCTCTACCTTCCGACCGGTGAGGCGCAGACGCCGAAGCAGGACGAGAAGGAACACTTCATGAAGAGCTTCGCGACCTATCTCGCCGAGCGGTACGCCGCGGTGACGGCCGCAGGTCGCGACATGGTGGTATGCGGCGACTGGAACATCGCCCCCACCGAGCGGGACATCAAGAACTGGAAGGGCAACGTCAAGAAGTCCGGCTTCCTGCCGGAGGAGCGCGCCTGGGTCGGCGACCTGCTCGACGCGGGCTGGCGCGACGTGGTGCGCGACCTCCACGGAGACGTCGCCGGTCCCTATTCGTGGTGGTCGTACCGCGGCAAGGCATTCGACACCGACGCCGGCTGGCGCATCGACTACCACCTCGTGACCCCGGGCCTGGCGGCCCGCGCGACCGAGGCCCGCGTCGAACGCGCAGCGAGCTACGACCGGCGCTGGTCCGACCATGCACCGGTGACGGTGGCCTTCGATCGCTGACCGCTTCTGCGGATCGCCCGGAAGTGCCCACCTCGGTCGCAGTGCGGTGGGGCCTGCGTGGAATCATCGACGGCATGTCGAGCACTGCAGAACAGAACGCCACGAAGCCGAAGGCCCGCCCCCGTGTGCTGTCCGGCATCCAGCCCACCTCGGATTCGTTCCACCTCGGGAACTTCCTCGGGGCGCTGGCGCAGTGGGTTCCGGCGCAGGACGAGAACGACGCCTTCTACTTCATCCCCGATCTGCACGCGATCACCGTTCCGCACGAGCCGAAGCTGCTCCGCAAGCGTGTGCTCGTCTCCGTGGCGCAGCTGCTCGCAATCGGTATCGATCCGGAGAAGTCCGTCCTGTTCGTGCAGAGCCAGGTGCCCGAGCACGCCGAGCTCGCCTGGGTCCTGAGCTGCATCACCGGTTTCGGTGAGGCCAGCCGGATGACACAGTTCAAGGACAAGTCCGCCAAGCAGGGCACCGAGCACGCCGGCGTCGGCCTGTTCACCTATCCGATCCTCATGGCCGCCGACATCCTGCTCTACCGCGCGAGCCACGTGCCGGTGGGGGAGGACCAGCGTCAGCACCTCGAGTTGACGCGAGATCTCGCGCAGCGCTTCAACTCCCGCTTCGGCAAGACCTTCGTCGTCCCCGAGCCGACGATCGTGAAGGAGACCGCGAAGATCTACGACCTGCAGGATCCGACGTCGAAGATGAGCAAGTCCGCGGCGACCGACGCGGGCCTGATCAACCTCCTCGACGATCCGAAGGTCTCGGCGAAGAAGATCCGCTCCGCGGTGACCGACAACGAGCGCGAGATCCGTTTCGACCGCGAGAACAAGCCCGGGGTCTCGAACCTGCTCACGATCCAGTCGGCTCTGTCGGGCCGCAGTATCGACGAGCTCGTCGCCGGCTACGAGGGCAAGGGCTACGGCGACCTGAAGGCCGACACCGCAGAGGTTCTCACCGAGTTCGTCACGCCGATCCGCACCAAGGTCGACGAGTACCTGGCCGACCCGGCCGAACTGAACCGCATTCTCTCGGGCGGCGCGGACCGCGCTCGCGAGGTCGCATCCCGCACCTTGGCGCAGGTCTATGACAAGGTGGGTTTCCTGCCGCGGACCTAGACGAAGGAGCACCCGGATGGCCGGCGAACCCGACGAGAAGCCGGGATTTCTCGAGCGTCAACGCGCGGCCCATCCGGTGCTCGACCGCATCCTCCGGGCCGGGGTGCGGTATCAGGAGAACAAAGGCGATTACTACGCGGCCGGTCTGACCTTCTTCACGGTGCTGGCCATCGTCCCGATCATCATGGTCGTATTCTCGCTGGCCGGCTTCGTGCTCGCCGGTCGCCCCGAGCTGCTCGACCAGATCCGGCAGATCATCTCCGAGAACATCCCCGGTCAGCTCGGTGGCACCGTCCAGAGCCTGATCGACTCGGCGATCGAATCCCGCGGCGCGGTAGGTCTCATCGGTCTGCTCACCGCCTCGTATGCGGGCCTGGGCTGGATCACGAATCTGCGTGAAGCACTCACCGCCATGTGGGAGCACCCGCGCGACAAGGGCAACTTCTTCGTGGTCAAGCTGCGCGACGGCGGCGCGCTCGTCAGTCTCGGGCTCGCGATGACAGTGTCGTTGGGGCTCTCGGCGCTGAGCAGCGGGCCGATCGCGCGCAGAATCGTCGAGCTGCTCAACATGGAGAACCTCGTCGGCATCGGCGTGGTTCTGCGGATCCTGGCACTGATCACGGCCACGGCCGCGACCGCCCTGGTGTTCACCTGGGTGATCGCGCGCCTGCCCCGCGAACCGGTCCCGTTCCGCAGCGCGATCGTCGCAGGTGTGATCGCCGGGATCGGTTTCGAACTGCTCAAGCAGACCGGTTCGATCTATCTCGAACGGGTGCTCAACGGGCCGGCGGGCGTCGCCTTCGGGCCCATTCTCGGCATTCTCGTGTTCGGTAATCTCACGGCTCGTCTTGTGCTCTTCTGCACCGCGTTCGCAGCGACGTCCCGCGCGAGCCTCGCACTCGCACACCATCCCGCGCCCACGGGAGCTGTCATCACTCCGCGTCTCGAGGTGCACGAAGGTTTCGACGCGCGCCGCGGGGCCGTACTCCTCGGAGCGGGTCTGCTCGGGGGGCTCCTCGCCGGGTTGCGATTCCGGAGGAAATGAACGAACTCCCGGGGTGAAAACCCGGTTCGGGGGTGCCGATCGTGCCGCGGACGGGCGACGATGGAGGCGTGGCAAAACAGACGCGCTCCGCCGCGCCCCGACGCTCGTTCCAGGTGACTCCGCGCAGAGTTCTCGCGGCCGTCCTGGTCCTGCTCGCCGCGCTGTTCGTCCTCCAGAACCGCAAGAGCACGAGCATCGACCTCTTCTGGATCTCGCTGCAGGCACCGTTGTGGCTGGTGCTCGTCGTCATCTTCGCGCTCGGGTGGGTCGCGGGCTTCCTGTTCGCACGCGGACGCTGATCCGATCGTCTCGGTTCGGGTTCACCCGCGCGCGGAATCCTGCTCCATCGACTGCCGGGCCTGTTCCTCGATGAAGTTCGGGACGACACGTAGTGAGAACAGCGGAGTGAGAACAGCGGAGTGAGGACAGCGGAGTGAGCACAGACGACGGCAGGCCCGTCCCCGAAGGGGCGGGCCTGCCGTCGTGCGAGGTGATCAGCGAGCGAACATGAGCGCGCGCTTGACCTCCTGGATCGCCTTCGTCACCTGGATGCCACGGGGGCACGCGTCGGTGCAGTTGAAGGTGGTGCGGCAGCGCCACACGCCTTCCTTGTCGTTGAGGATGTCCAGACGCTCGGCGGTACCCTCGTCACGCGAATCGAAGATGAACCGGTGCGCGTTGACGATCGCGGCGGGGCCGAAGTAGCTGCCGTCGCTCCAGTACACCGGGCACGAGGTGGTGCAGCACGCGCACAGGATGCACTTGGTGGTGTCGTCGAACCGGGCACGGTCGGCCTGCGACTGGATGCGCTCGCGGGTCGGCTCGTTGCCGGAGGCGATGAGGAACGGCTTCACGGCGCGGTAGGCGTCGAAGAAGGGCTCCATGTCGACGACGAGGTCCTTCTCGACCGGAAGGCCACGGATCGGCTCGATCGTGATCGTGACGTCCTTGCCGTTCTTGTCCAGCAGGTCCTTCATGAGGATCTTGCAGGCGAGACGGTTGACGCCGTTGACACGCATCGCGTCCGAGCCGCACACGCCGTGGGCGCAGCTGCGACGGAAGGTGAGCGTGCCGTCGAGGTAACCCTTGACGTAGCCCAACAGGTTGAGCAGACGGTCGGACGGCAGCGCCGGCACCTGGAACGAATCCCAGTGCTGACCCTTGTCGTCCTCCGGGTTGAACCGAGCGATCTTGAGGGTGACCATCGTCGCGCCCTCGGGCACGGGAGGCAGTGACGACGCGCCCGTGTCGGTCTTCTCGATGGTTGTCATCAGTACTTACGCTCCATGGGCTCGTACCGGGTCTGGACCACCGGCTTGTAGTCCAGGCGAATGTCGGAGATCAGTTCCTCGCCCACCTTGTACGCCATGGTGTGCTTGAGGAAGTTCTCGTCGTCGCGCTTCGGGTAGTCCTCGCGGGCGTGGCCGCCGCGCGATTCCTTGCGGTTCAGCGCGCCGACGACGGTGACCTCGGCCATCTCGAGGAGGAAACCGAGCTCCAGCGCTTCGAGCAGGTCGCTGTTGTAGCGCTTGCCCTTGTCGTGGACGGTGATCTCCTTGTAGCGCTTCTTCAGCGCGTGGATGTCGTTGAGCGCCTGCGTCAACGTCTCCTCGGTGCGGAACACCGACGCGTTGTTGTCCATCGTCTGCTGCAGCTCGGTGCGGATGTCGGCCACCCGCTCCTTGCCGCCCTGGTGCAGGATCAGGTCGAGCCACTCGTCGACGTACTTCGTCGGCTCGTCCGGCATCTCGACGTGCTTCGTGCTGTTGGCGTACTCCGCGGCGGCGATGCCGGCGCGACGACCGAAGACGTTGATGTCGAGCAGCGAGTTGGTGCCGAGACGGTTGGCGCCGTGGACGGACACGCATGCGCACTCGCCGGCCGCGTACAGGCCGGGCACGACGTTCTCGTTGTCGCGGAGGACCTCGCCGTCGACGTTGGTCGGGATACCGCCCATGACGTAGTGGCAGGTCGGGAACACCGGCACGAGCTCGGTGACAGGGTCGACACCGAGGTAGGTGCGGGAGAACTCCGTGATGTCGGGGAGCTTCTCCTCGAGGACGTCCTCGCCGAGGTGGGTCACGTCGATGTAGACGTAGTCCTTGTTCGGTCCGGCGCCGCGACCCTCGAGCACCTCGAGCACCATCGAGCGGGCGACGATGTCGCGGGGCGCGAGGTCCTTGATGGTGGGGGCGTAGCGCTCCATGAACCGCTCGCCGTCGGCGTTGCGGAGGATGCCGCCCTCACCACGCACGGCTTCCGAGATGAGGATGCCGAGACCGGCCAGGCCCGTCGGGTGGAACTGGTGGAACTCCATGTCCTCGAGCGGCAGGCCCTTGCGGAAGATGATGCCGAGGCCGTCACCGGTGAGGGTGTGGGCGTTCGACGTCGTCTTGTACATACGGCCCGAGCCGCCCGTCGCGAAGACGATGGCCTTGGCGTGGAAGACGTGGATCTCGCCGGTCGCGAGCTCGTACGCGATGACACCCGTCGCGACGGGACCGTTCTCGGTCTCGGTGAGGGTGATGTCGAGCGCGTAGAACTCGTTGAAGAACTCGACGTCGTGCTTGACGCAGTTCTGGTAGAGCGTCTGCAGAATCATGTGGCCGGTGCGGTCGGCGGCGTAGCACGCGCGACGGACCGGGGCCTTACCGTGGTCGCGGGTGTGACCACCGAAGCGACGCTGATCGATCTTGCCCTCGGGCGTCCGGTTGAACGGAAGACCCATCTTCTCGAGGTCGAGAACGGCGTCGATGGCCTCCTTGGCCATGATCTCCGCAGCGTCCTGGTCGACCAGGTAGTCGCCACCCTTGACGGTGTCGAAGGTGTGCCACTCCCAGTTGTCCTCTTCGACGTTCGCGAGGGCGGCGCACATGCCACCCTGAGCGGCGCCGGTGTGGCTGCGGGTGGGGTAGAGCTTCGTGAGCACTGCGGTGCGCGCACGCGGGCCGGCTTCGATGGCCGCGCGCATGCCGGCGCCGCCGGCGCCGACGATGACTACGTCGTAACGATGTTCCTGCATGAAGGTTCGGCTCCCCTAGCTCGCCGTGATGTTCGGGTCGAAGGTGAAGATCACGTAGGTGCCCAGGCCCATGATCAGGATCATCGACACGACGAGGATCGTGTTGAGCCAGAACCGGGTGGAGTCCTTACGTGCGTAGTCCGCGATGACGGTGCGCAGACCGTTACCGCCGTGGAGCTGAGCGAGCCACAGCATCGACAGGTCCCAGACCTGCCAGAACGGGCTGGACCAGCGGCCTGCGACGAACGCGAAGTTGATGCGGTGCACGCCGTCATCGAGCATCAGCATGATGAAGAGGTGACCGAGGACCAGGATGATCAGGGCCAGGCCGGACAGGCGCATGAACAACCAGGCGTAGAGCTCGAAGTTGTTCTTCGCGGCGCGCCGCGGCGAGCGCGGGTTGTCGAGGCCGGCAGGCCGGTCGTATTCCTTACCCAGAGTCTTCGCTTCGGTCATGTCAGTGCCCCGCAAATGTGTTGAAGAGGATGCGAACGGCCGCGGGGATCATCACCACGAACCAGATCGCGAGGATCGTCCAGAGCATCACGCGCTGGTACTTCGGGCCCTTCGACCAGAAGTCCACGAGCATGACCCGCAGGCCGTTGAGTGCGTGGTACAGGACCATCGCGACCAGGCCGAGCTCCATGAGGCCGACGATCGGGTTCTTGTACGTATCGATCACCGCGTCGTAGGTCTCGGGGTTGACCCGGACGAGTGCGGTGTCGAGGACGTGGACGAAAAGGAAGAAGAATGTCGCCACGCCCGTGATCCGGTGCAATACCCAGGACCACATGCCGGGGTCTCCCCGGTAAAGCGACCGTGTGCGCCCCGCCTTTGCGGGGGCGGCTTCAGTCGTGCTGCTCATCGAGTGCTGTGCCTCCAACGTCAATGGTGGACGCGTCGAGCTGCTCCTACCTGTGGGGGATTCCGCAGTACGGGCCCGACGTGAACCTGAACCGACTTGGATCGACTCTAGACCCATCCCAAACTCGGGAACTAATCTCCCGCCCCATTCGTACAGGGCTCCAAATGCGAAGTTAGGTTTGCCTTTCCAACTGTGATCTGGCGCGGTGGGGGTCGCCTACCGTCGCCCACGCCACCGTGACAGGATGATGAACCATGCCGGACATCGACTGGAAAATGTTGCGCGCCAAAGCACATGAGGTGATGGGTCGAGCCTACGCCCCCTACTCCGGGTTCCCGGTGGGGGCTGCCGGCCTCACCGTCGACGGTCGGATGGTCCTCGGGTGCAATGTGGAAAATGTCTCACACGGACTGGGCCTATGTGCCGAATGTGTACTCGTCGGTAACTTGATCGCCCAGGGTGGAGGCCGCCTTCGGGCCGTCGCCGTGTGCGACTCCCGGGGCCACGTTCTGACCCCGTGCGGCCGGTGCCGGCAGGTGCTTCTCGAACACGGCGGCCCCGATCTCGAGGTCGACGCCCAGGGCGGCCCGCGTCGTCTCTCCGCGCTCCTCCCCGACGCGTTCGGCCCCGACGATCTCGCGGCCGTGCGGGAGAACGAGGACCGCCGTGCCTGACATCGTCACCGTCATCCGCCGCAAGCGCGACGGACACGAACTCTCCGGCACCGAGATCGACTGGGTCATCGAAGCGTTCACCCACGGCATCGTCTCCGACGCCCAGATGTCGGCCCTGGCGATGGCCGTCTGGTTCCGCGGCATGAGCCGGGCGGAGACGGCACGCTGGACCACCGCGATGATCGACTCCGGTCGTCGCCTCGATTTCTCCGCGCTCGGACTGCGCACCGTCGACAAACACTCGACAGGCGGTGTGGGAGACAAGATCACCCTGCCGCTCGCACCGCTCGTCGCCGCCTGCGGCGTCGCCGTCCCGCAGCTGTCGGGCCGCGGTCTCGGTCACACCGGCGGCACCCTGGACAAGCTCGAAGCGATCCCGGGCTGGAAGGCCGATCTGACCACCGCGGAAATCGCCGAGATCCTCACCGACCCGGCCGTCGGTGCGGTCGTGTGCGCGGCGAGCGCCGATCTCGCACCCGCCGACCGCAAGCTCTACGCACTGCGCGACGTCACCGGGACCGTCGAGTCGATCCCGCTCATCGCCAGCTCGATCATGAGCAAGAAGATCGCCGAGGGCACCGGAGCCCTCGTCCTCGATGTGAAGGTCGGCAGCGGTGCCTTCATGAAGGAACTCGGCGAGGCCCGCGAGCTGGCACGCACCATGGTCGAGCTCGGCACCGACGAAGGGCTGCCCACGACGGCCCTGCTCACCCGCATGGACAGCCCGCTCGGGCGTACGGCGGGCAATGCGCTCGAGGTCCGGGAGGCCGTCGAGGTGCTCGCCGGCGGCGGACCCGACGACGTCGTCGAGCTGACCCTGGCCCTGGCCCGTGAGATGCTCGAGGCCGCCGGTGTCGACGACGTCGATCCCGCCGACCGCCTGCGCGACGGCACTGCGATGGACCGATGGAACGCGATGATCGCCGCCCAGGGTGGCGACCCCACGGCGCCGTTGCCCGTCGCGACCCACACCGAGACCTTCCACGCCGACGCGGACGGGGTGATCTCCGAACTCGACGCGTACGCGGTCGGCATCGCCGCGTGGCGTCTGGGAGCCGGTCGCGAACGGCAGGGCCAGGACGTCCAGCCCGGGGCCGGCATCGAACTGCACGCGGTCCTCGGTGATCGTGTCCGCGCGGGCCAGTCGATCGCGACGCTGCACACCGACACCCCGGGACGCATTCCCGACGCGCTCGCCGCCCTCCGCGGCGGTCTCCGCATCTCCGACACGGCACCCGACCGGCAGCCGCTCGTGATCGAGCGGATCCGGGCGTAGCGGGTCCGGCGGCCGGAGACCGAGCGGAACCGGCCGCCGCCGACTACCGTCCCGATCATGAACGGCCGTCTGACTCCCGAACTCGTTCGCACCGCACCCAAAGTGGTCCTCCACGACCACCTGGACGGCGGCCTCCGTCCCAGGACGGTCCTCGAACTCGCGGACGCGTGCGGGTGGTCGTTGCCCGCGGACACCGAAGCGGATCTCGCCCGGTGGTTCCGCGAGTCCGCCGACAGCGGGTCGCTCGAGCGCTATCTCGAAACCTTCGAGCACACCGTCGCCGTGATGCAGACGGCCGAAGGACTCGAACGCGTCGCACGCGAATGCGTCCTCGACCTCGCCGACGACGGCGTCGTCTACGCCGAGGTGCGGTTCGCACCCGAGCAGCACCTGGAGAAGGGACTGTCGCTGGACGAGGTCGTCGAGCACGTCCTCGAAGGCTTCCGCGCCGGGGAATCGGAGGTGGCTGCGGGAGGTCGTCGCATCCGGGTGCGCTGCCTGCTCACCGCGATGCGGCACGCGGCGCGCTCGTTGGAGATCGCCGAACTCGCCGTGCGCTTCCGGGATCGCGGCGTGGCGGGTTTCGACATCGCCGGCGCCGAGGCGGGCAATCCGCCGAGCCGTCATCTCGACGCCTTCGAGTACACCCGCGCGGCCAACGCGCACTTCACGATCCACGCCGGTGAGGCGTTCGGGCTCCCGTCCATCCACGAAGCGGTCGCCTTCTGCGGCACCGACAGGCTCGGCCACGGCGTGCGCATCGTCGACGACATCGAAGTGCACGACGACGGGACCGCCACCCTGGGCCGGCTCGCCAACTACATCCGCGACAAGCGCATCCCGCTCGAACTGTGCCCGTCGTCGAACGTGCAGACCGGCGCGGTTCGCACCCTCGCCGAGCATCCCTTCGACCTGCTGGCCCGCCTGCGCTTCCGCGTCACCGTCAACACCGACAACCGGTTGATGAGCGACACCACGATGACGCAGGAGATGGTTCGGCTCGTCGAGACCTTCGACTACGGCTGGGTCGACCTCGAACGGTTCACGATCAACGCGATGAAGTCGGCCTTCCTCCCGTTCGACCAGCGACTGGAACTGATCGACGACGTCATCAAGCCGGGATACGCCGTCCTCGTCGGGTAACCCGCGTCGGTGCCGACCCGACGCGACCCGCGTCAGTGCCGACCCGACGCGACCCGCGTCAGTGCCGACCCGACGCGACCCGCGCGTCAGTGCCGGCGCAGTCGCGCGTCGAACTCGCGCTCGAGCTCGCGCCAGGCGAGGGACTCGGCGTCGAACGGCGGCTTGGGCGCCGTGCGTTCCGAATCGGGTTCGATCACGTGGTTGACGAACCAGCCGAGCTCCGTGGACGCGGCGAGCGCGGCCTCCGTCGAGTCGTCGTCCGCGAAGTTCGCTGCGTCGACGAACAACTCGACCGCCAGTTCGAGCTGATCGGGGTCGACGGCCGCGACACCCTGGGCGATGTCGTCGGCGATTCCGGTGAGCACGTAGACGTTGTCATCGGTGACCGTCACGTCGAGCGATCCGTCGACAGCCGCGAGCTGGATCTCCGTGTACGGCTCGAGCGTCGCGAGGTCGTGGTCGTGGTTGTCGGCGAGGTGGCGGGCCAGCGCGCGCTCGGACGGGAAGACGTCGATGGTGCCGTCGTGGCCGAGGAAGACTGCGTCGTCGTTCACGTAGCACCGCAGCGAGTACCAGGTGCCGTCGGTCGTGATGATCCGGATGGGATCGATGCCGACCCGCGCCCAGAACTCGTAGCCGTCGTCCTCGTCGTCATCGTCCTCGCCGTCGATGAACTCGTACTCGTCGTCGGCGTCGACGTCCTCGACCGTGTCGTCCGCCTCGACCTCGTTCTCGTCGACCGCCACGAGCTCGGATTCGATCTCGGCGACCACCGCGGCGTCGACGTCGGGAGTGGAGATCACGGCGTCGAGCGCGTCGATCACGTCGTCCCAGTCCTGCGCGACCGCGGTCCCGATGCGATTCCACAGGTCGAGGCCCTCACGGGTGCGGAAGGCCGAGACACCGTGCTGCAGCAGGAGGTCGATCTCCTCGCGTTCGAAGAACTTCGTCACGACGTCGAGATCGCAGACATCGCCGAGGATGCTCACGATGTCGAAGGTGTCCTGCAGCTCGGACACCGAGACGGGATCCGGGTCGTCGGCCACGAGTTCGGGTACGCCGACGAGGTCGTAGGTGTGCGGCTCGTCGGGCTCGAACTCCGAGGCCGCGAGCTTGGACACGATCGGCCACGCCTCGTGCTCGACGAGGTCGTTGTCGGCACCCGAACGCACGAACGCGACGAGTTCGGGAACCGACGGGAAGGCGTACAGGTCGTCGCCGTGGCCGAGGAATGCCTCCCACTCGTCGTCGCCTTCGCGCCAGCGCGGCGCCCAGAGCGTCACGAGGTTGCCGTCGGTGAGACCGAGCTCGATCGGGACGATGTCTCCAGCCATGGCGCGAAGCCTAGCCATGTCCGCGCCGAGAATATAGCCGGGGGCAGCTCGGTACCGGTTTCATTGCGTTACCGCACGGTCGCCCGCGGTGACCGGGCCGCAGTCGCTCGCGGCGAGTGCCGCGCGGAGATCGTCCATCGCGGAGACGCGCGCGACAGCGGCCCGCCGTGCGGCCTCGTGCACGGTCGCGAGGATCACCGCGGCCAGCTCCCGGGGATCGGTACCGCCGATCGGCTCGGCCAGCTCGAGTCCTTCGAGCGCTCCCGAACCGTCCACGCGGGCGGTCACCCGTCCATCGGGGCTGCTCGCGGTGCCCCGGACCGCACCGAGCCTCTCCACTGTGCGTTCGAGTGCATCGAGCCCGACGTGGGCTCGGTCGACGATCGCCTCCACCATCCGTTCGCTCATCGGACGAGACCTCGTCGATGAGCGGCCGGTCCGTCCGCGAGGTCGGCGCGGGACGGCAGCCGCATCCGGTCGAGGATCTCGCGAGGGACCCCTTCGGCGGCGAGGTGTTCACCGCGGACCACCGCGGCCTCGAGAGCGGCCTGCCGGTTCAGGGCGAGGATCTGATCGGCCAGTTGCCGGGCTCCGTAACGCAACTCGCGGGGGTCGATGCGAAGGTCCACGGGCAGTCCACCGTCCGTCGTCCGCACCGAGATCGTCCCGGCCCGGTTGTGGGCGGTGGCCGTGATCGGTTCCGTCGTCGTGCTGTCCATACCGGGTTGGACGCAGCGCGAGCCCGGCCGGTTCCCGCCCGGTGCGGAATTCTCGGGAATCAGCCGGCGGTGGGTCGGTAGACGCCGTGGAAGGCCATTCCTCCGTTGCCGGTGCGCATCGGCGTCACGGAGACGGGGTCGCCCGCCTCGACCATGAGGCCGTTGCCCACCACCATCGCCACGTGCCCGTCCCATACGACGAGGTCTCCGGGCAGGGCGGCCGCAGGATCCACCCGTGTGCCGACGTCCTGTTCCTGCGCCAACCGCGGCAGTTCGACGCCGGCCTGCGCGTAGGCGTACTGCGTCAGTCCGCTGCAGTCGAGCCCGGAGCCGGGGCTCGTGCCGCCCCACACGTACGGAGTGCCCTGCTGGGCAAGGGCGTGGCGCACCGCTGCCGCTGCCGTCTCGTTCGGTGCCAGGCTGACGCTTCCGTCCGGGAGTCTCACCTCCACGCCCGCGGAGAATCCTCCACCGAAGGTGTGCAACGTGCGTGGCTCGTCGCCGGCCGGGTCGGGGTCGCGGTGGTCGCCGGAGCCGAGCGGGGGAGCGGAGGGCTCGGGCGGCAGGAGCGCGGACGTCCGATCGGTCAGCTCCGCGAGCGTTCCGGTCACCCGTGTCAGCACGTCCAACCCGGCGACGAGGTGGTCGATCGCCACCGCGAGGAGCGCGAGCCGACCTTGCGGGAGCGACGTCGCGGGTGCGGCCCGCTCGGCGAAGGTGACGAACGAGTCGACGAGACGCGCGATCTCGGCCGCACCGGTGACCACCGTGACGGTCGCTTCGAGCGCGATCCCGGCCAGCGCCGACCCACGATCGGCCGCAGTGAGGACGTCGGCGAGCAGCTGCTCGGCACTCGCGACGGCCTGCGAGGCGGCCGTGCCGCACCAGGCCCAGGCGAGCTCGGCGACGGCGTCGCGTCCGGCCGCGTGCACCTCCTCGGCCCACTGCGCACCGATGCGCACCATCTCGCCCGGATCGACGCCGGGTGGCAGCGTGGTGCCGAACGCGTCGAGCAGGCCGGTCAACGGTGCAGCGAGCACATCGGCGGAGATCACAGCGTCTCCGAGGCGGAGCCGAGTCGTGTGGCGGTGGTGGAGCCGAGTCGTGTGGCGGTCTCGTGGGTGGTCCGCTCGTAGGCGGCCGCGGAGACCTTCGCGGCGTCTCCCATTCCGCCGAGCAGGTCGCCGAGTCGGCCGAGATCGCGCACGTGCGCGGTGTGGGTCGCGGTGAGAGCGGCGAGCACGGGTGCCCCGATCGGACCCAGTGCGGCGCTCAGCGCCGAGGGGGCGCCGTGCCGTGTCCGTTCGGCGGCCTCGTGCAGGCGCGCGGCCAGTTCGGCGGCGTCGTCGCCGAACCTCCTGACGGCACTCGTGTCGATCCGTATCGCGTCCCTGCCGGAGTTCTCGGTCACCTCGTCGCCCCTCGCGTCGTTCCTGTGGGATTCGGCACCTTCGGAGGGTTCCGTCCCTGCCGGGTTCGACGCACCCGACTGCCGATCGGTTCCGTCGTTCTATCCTTCGGACATGGATTCGCTCGTCGTCGACCACCCGCTCGCTGCTTCGCTCCTGACCATCCTTCGCGACGAACGCAGCGACAACGCTGCCTTCCGGCACGCGTTGAGGCGGCTCACCCAGATGCTCGTCTACGAGGCGGTGCGCGATGCGCCCACCGAGACGTTCGACGTCAAGACGCCGGTCGCGGTGACGACGGGAGTGCGGCTGCAGCAGCCGCCGTTGCTCGTCCCGGTCCTTCGCGCCGGCCTCGGCATGGTCGAACAGGCCCACGCCCTGATTCCTCAGGCGCAGGTCGGTTTCGTCGGTCTCGCTCGCGACGAGAAGACCTTCGAGCCGGTGCCCTATCTGGAGTCGCTGCCGGAGGACCTGTCGGGTCTTCCCGTCTTCGTGCTCGACCCGATGCTCGCGACCGGCGGGTCGATGGTGCACACCCTCGACATCCTCGCCCAGCGCGGCGCCACGGACATCACCGCGATCTGTGTGGTCGCAGCACCGCAGGGCGTCGAGGCCCTTGCTGCGTCGGGGCATCCGGTCCGGTTGGTCACGGCGTCGGTCGACGAAGGTCTCAATGAGAACAAGTACATCGTGCCGGGCCTCGGTGACGCGGGGGACAGGCAGTTCGGACCGCGATAGATCGTCCGCCGCCTGTTACTCGTGTGACTGGCGGTACGAATGTGACACACGACCGCAGTCATCTCGTTATCCGAAAACAACCCGCAGGTCTCGATTTCTTCCTACGCGCGGTGTGCTCCGTGTGAAGTCCACTGCGTAGGTACAGCCAGAGATGGGGTCGGCGGAATGGCAAGAATCTTCTCCCGCAAACTGATTCGTGGAAGTGTCAGAGCGGCTTCGGTGGGCGCGGTCGCCGTCCTCGCTGCCGTGACGAGTCACGGCACGGCTGCGGCCGCTGTCGACAACTCGCGCATCCTCCCGTTGGACGGAGGGCACGCGATCGAAGTGATCCAGGCCGACACCTCGACACAGTCGGTGCCGCCGCTCGACAGCTCACCGCTGAGTGTCGAGTTCTTCCACGACGAGGTTGCGACCGTTCGGATCACCGGTCCGAACGCGGCGAACTTCGCCGGGACGGCGGTGGAGGTCGGTTTCCAGGTCGGCTACCCGGTCGCGCTGCCGGGGGCGACGGTCACCGTCATCACTCCGAGTCTGTCCTGGGGCGTGGAGAACGGTGCAGCCATCGGCCTCTCGCTCGACAACGAAGGTGGTGCCTCGCTCGATCTCGGCCTGGAGGCGGGTGGTTCGCTCAGCGGCGACATCACCCCGTCCCAGGAGATCGAGATCCCGCTCGAGCCGGGCGGCATCACGTCCGTCCCGATCGTCGAGGACTTCGAGTTCGACGGCAGCTCGACGACCATCCGGATCGTCGGCGTGCACGGCTCGGTCTCGGGAGCCATCGGACCGGTGATGATCCGTCCGTACCTGAAGGCTGTCACCGCCGACCGGAACACCGTCGTCACCTACGGTGTGCCGCAGCAGGTCTGATTGCAGCAGCAGGCCTGATCGAATCGGGTCCTGACCCGGCCGGATCCGGCCGGGTCAGGGGTTCTCGTCACCGAGCGAGGCCGCCCATCCGCGCAGGGCGTCGAGTGTCGCCTCCGCGGTCGGGCGGTCTCGTTCCGTGACCACCTCCAGGTAGACCTTGAGCTTCGGCTCGGTGCCCGACGGACGCACCACCACGCGTACCGCCGGCCCGTCCGGGGCATCCGCGCGACCGACGAGGACGAGGGCGTCGGTGCTCATCGGTCCCGGGCTCTCGGCGAGATCGGTCGCGGTCACCGCCAGACCCGCGAGGGTCGTCGGAGGCTCCGCACGCAGTCGCGTCATCACGGCGCCGATGCGCTGCAGGTCGTCGACGCGGATCGACACCTGATCGCCGACGTGGACACCGAGTTCGCGATGCAGGTCGTCGAGTGCGTCGATCAGGGTCCGGCCGGACTGCTTCAGGTCCGCGACGTAGTCGGCGACCACCACGGCGGTCGCGATGCCGTCCTTGTCGCGCACAGCGTCCGGATCCACGCAGTGCCCGATCGCCTCCTCGTACGCGTAGACGAGGCCGTCACCGGCACGGGCGAGCCACTTGAAACCCGTGAGCGTCTGCGCATATCGCGCGCCGCGTGCGGCCGCGAGCCGTCCCAGCATGGTCGACGAGACGATGGTTGTCGCGACCAGCGAGCCGGGCGGCGACGAC
The DNA here is from genome assembly GCF_900187265.1 of Rhodococcus rhodochrous. Classification (NCBI taxonomy): domain Bacteria; kingdom Bacillati; phylum Actinomycetota; class Actinomycetes; order Mycobacteriales; family Nocardiaceae; genus Rhodococcus; species Rhodococcus rhodochrous. The sequence continues at coordinate 3,661,537 of NZ_LT906450.1, read as the reverse complement.
GCGAGGATCCGGTCGCCGAGCAGGACCCCGGTCTCGTCGCCGCGCAGCATCGTCCATCCCTGCGGGCCCGGGACACCGACGGCACAACGATCGGCGTCGGGATCGAGCGCCAGGGCGATGTCGGCGTCGACCTCGGCCGCCAGCGCGAGCAGAGCATCGGTTGCGCCCGGTTCCTCGGGGTTGGGGAAGGCGACCGTGGGAAACTCCGGATCCGGCGCGAACTGGGACGCCACGACGTGGACGTCGTCGAATCCCGCGGAACGCAGGGCTGCGACCGCCGTCTCGCCACCGACACCGTGCAGTGCCGTCAGGGCGATACGCACGCCTCGATGCGGGGAGCGGGGGAGCGACGCGACCCGGGCGAGATAGCGGTCGACGAGGTCGTCCCCCGACGGCGCGACCGGCACCCGGGGCACGTCCGCGGCATCGCCGACGGCGTCGATTGCCGTTTCGATCTCCCGATCGGCGGGCGCGGCCAGTTGCGCTCCGTCGGCGAGATAGACCTTGTACCCGTTGTCGGCGGCGGGATTGTGCGATGCCGTGATCTGCACGCCCGCAACGGCGCCCAGCGCCCGTACCGCGAAGGCGGTCACCGGCGTGGGGAGTGGCTCTCCGAAGGCGACGACCTCGAAGCCGGCCGCGGCGAGAACCTCTGCCGCGGCGGTGTGGAATTCCGCCGAGCCCGTACGGGCGTCGCGGCCGACGACGACGGTGCCACCGCCCTGCCCGTTCGCCTCGAGCCACGCCCCGAGTCCGGCGGTGGTGCGGACGACGACGGGCACGTTCATGCAGTCCGGTCCGTCGCCGACCGGGCCGCGCAACCCCGCGGTGCCGAACCGCAGCGTCACAGCCGGGCCGCCAGATCGCGCAGGAGATCGCCCATCCGGGTCGCGGCCGCACGCCCCGCGGCCAGTACCTCGGTGTGGTCGAGGGGAGCACCGGTGATGCCGGCCGCGGCGTTGGTCACCAGCGAGACCGCGAGCACCCGCGCTCCGGCCGCGCGCGCCGCGATGGTCTCGTGGACCGTGGACATGCCGACGAGGTCGGCGCCGAGGGTGCGCAGCATCCGGATCTCCGCCGGGGTCTCGTAGTGCGGCCCGGGCAGACCGGCATAGACCCCTTCGCGCAGCGACGGATCGATCTCGCGGGCGAGCGCGCGCAGGTCCGGCGAGTAGGCGTCGACGAGGTCGACGAACTGGGCACCCACCAGGGGTGAGCGGCCGGTGAGGTTGAGGTGGTCCGAGATGAGAACCGGCTGCCCCACGGAGAACTCGGGGTCGATGCCACCGGCCGCATTGGTGAGGACGACGGTGCGGGCACCCGCCGCGACCGCCGTGCGCACGGGATGGACGACGCGGGCGAGATCGTGCCCCTCGTAGGCGTGGATGCGACCGGCGAGGACGAGGACGGCGTTGTCGCCGGCGCGCACCGAGTGGATGTTCCCGGCATGGCCTGCTGCCGTCGGCGGTGCGAAGCCGGGCAGCTCGTTCATGGGGATCGTGGCGACGGGAATGCCGAAACTCTCGACCGCGGCCCGCCAGCCGGACCCGAGGACGACGGCGACGGAGTGTTCGGCGACCCCCGTCCGTTCGGCGAGAGCGGCGGCTGCGGCGTCGGCGGCCGCGGCGGGGTCGAAGACGTGATCGGGTTCTCCCATGGCATCGGACCCTAATCGCTCACGGCATGTTACTCGCGGGTAAGTAGGCGCGGTATGCTGACGCGCATGCCTTACCTCGAACGTGACGGCGACGTCTTCGTCCTGCATCTCGGTGACCGTGACGTGGAGGTCTCCGAGAACCGGTTCCACCCCGATCGTCTCGCCGCGATCCACTCCCTCCTCGACGAGGTGGAAGCGCACGACGGACCCGCCGCCCTCGTGACCGCGGCGACCGGAAAGTTCTGGAGCAACGGACTCGACATCGACTGGGTCGGCGCGAACCTGCCGGATCTGCCGGGCTATCTGGACTCCGTCCACGACCTCTACGTGCGGCTGCTCACCTTCCCCGCGGCGACGGTCGCGGCCGTGCAGGGGCACGCCTTCGGTGCCGGCGCGATGCTCGCGCTCGTCCACGACTTCCGGGTGATGCGCGGCGATCGCGGCTACTGGTGCCTGCCCGAGGTGCAGCTGAACATGCCGTTCACCGTCGGGATGTCCGCACTGATCCGTTCCCGCCTGCCGATCCAGACGGCGGTCGAGGCCATCACCACAGGTCGTCGCTACGGCGGTGAGGACGCCGTGGCCGCGGGCATCGCCGAGCAGGCCGTCACCGGTGACGCCGTGCTCGCAGCGGCGGTCGAGCGCGCAGCGGCGCTCACTGCCACCCGCGGGCCGAATCTGTCGGGCATCAAGCGCGGTCTGCACGCGCCGCTGATCTCGGCACTGGAGATCCGGACCGACGCGTCGAACTTCCGGTTCGGCTGATCGCCCCGCCGCGAAGTCGACGAACCGGTCGTACGCGCCGATCGATCGGGACGCGGTGAGCATGACAGACTGGACCCCGTGACGACCGACTACGCCACGGCGATCGAGGCTGCTTCCGACACCCTCGTCGGCCTGTCGCATTCCATCCACGCCGAACCGGAACTCGCGTTCGAGGAACACCGGAGCGCCGCGAAGATCGTCGAGGTGCTGCGCGACCACGATTTCGAGGTCACCACCGGCATCGCCGACCTGCCCACCGCCTTCGATGCGCGGTTCGGCAGCGGCGAACTCGTCCTCGCGTTCTGCGCCGAGTACGACGCGCTGCCGGGCATCGGGCACGCGTGCGGCCACAACATCATCGCGGCGTCGGCCGTGGGCGCCGGGATCGGTCTCGCCGCGCTCGCCGACGAACTCGACGTGACCGTCCGCGTCATCGGAACCCCCGCGGAGGAGACCGGCGGCGGCAAGGTCCTCATGCTCGAACGCGGCGTCTTCGACGGTGTCGGTGCGGCGATGATGGTGCATCCCGGCCCGTTCGACATCACCGGGGCGACGTCGCTCGCCCTCGCCGACATCGCCGTCGAGTACGACGGCCGCGAGGCGCACGCCTCCGCGGCGCCCGAATACGGGCTCAACGCCGCCGACGCTGCGACCGTCGCCCAGGTCGCGGTCGGTCTGCTGCGGCAGCATTTGCATCCCGGGCAGCAGATCCACGGGATCGTCGCGCAGGGCGGGACGGCACCGAACATCGTGCCCAGCCACACCGAACTGCTGTACTACCTGCGGGCCGGGACGAGCGAACTCCTCGACGACCTCGTCGAACGCGCACGCAACTGCTTCGCCGCAGGGGCGCTGGCCACCGGATGCAACCACCGGATCCGGACGGTCTCGCCGACCTACACCGAACTCACTCCCGACCCGTGGCTGGTGCAGGCATATCGTGAGGAGATCATCGATCTCGGGCGCCGACCGCTGCCCGTCGAGGAGGAAGGAGCGCGCCCCCTGGGCAGTACCGACATGGGAAACGTGACGAACGTGGTGCCGGGAATCCATCCGGTCATCGGACTCGACTCCGGTGGCGCGGTGACACATCAGGCCGCCTTCGCGGCCGCATGCGTCACCGAGTCCGCCGATCGGGCAGTACTCGACGGAGCGCGTGCGCTCGCAGCGACCGCCGTGCGCGCGGCGACCGATCCGGTACACCGGGCACGGCTCCTGGAACAGGTCGGCCGCCGATGAACCCGTACGTCGAGAAGTGGTTGGACCGCCACACCGAGGACCTCTCGCTCTGGCGCCGCCACATCCATGCGAATCCGGAGCTCGCCCGGCAGGAGTACGCCACCACCGAGTTCGTCGCGAAGCACCTGCGCGCCGCCGGGCTCGACCCGAAGGTTCTGCCGCGCGGCACCGGTCTGATCTGCGATCTCGGCCCGGCCGACGGACCGCGGATCGCGCTGCGGGCCGACATGGACGCCCTGCCGATGCAGGAGACCACCGGACTGCCGTTCGAATCGACCGTTCCCGGCGTCTCGCATGCGTGCGGGCACGACGCTCACACCACCGTCGTGCTCGGTGCGGGCCTGGCCCTGGCCTCGATGCCCGAACTCCCGGTCGGTGTCCGGCTGGTCTTCCAGCCCGCCGAGGAGGTCATGCCCGGCGGAGCGCTCGACGTCGTCGCGGCGGGCGGGCTCGACGGGGTCTCGCGGATCTTCGCGCTGCACTGCGACCCGCGTCTCGAGGCGGGCAAGGTCGGTATGAGGGTCGGAGCGATCACCTCGGCGGCCGACACCGTCGAACTCGTCCTCGACTCGCCCGGTGGGCACACCTCCCGGCCGCACCTGACCGGCGATCTCGTCTACGGCCTCGGTGCCGTCATCACGGGTCTTCCCGGCATGCTCAGTCGTCGCATCGATCCGCGGACCGGCACGGTCATGGTGTGGGGTGCGGTCAGCGCAGGCAAGGCACCGAACGCGATCCCGCGGACGGGCATGCTCGCGGGCACCGTGCGCACCGGCGATCACGACACCTGGCAACTGCTCGAACCGATGGTCCGCGAGATCGTGCACGGTCTGCTCGCACCCACGGGCGTCAGCTACGAACTGAACTACCGCCGCGGTGTGCCGCCGGTGGTCAACGACGAGGTGTCGGCGCGCATGTTCGAGGACGCGATCCGCGCGACCGGCCCCGACGCCCTGGCGGACACCCCGCAATCCGGTGGGGGAGAAGACTTCTCGTGGTACCTCGAACACGTCCCCGGCGCCATGGGTCGCCTCGGGGTGTGGCCGGGGGTCGGACCCGAGCTCGACATCCACCAGCCCACCTTCGATCTCGATGAGCGTGCGCTCGCCGTGGGTGTGCGGGTGATGACGAATCTGGTGCTCGGCGCCGGCTGAGGACTCAGAAGCTGCCGGGTCGTCCCGGTCCGACGTTGCGGCTGTTGCGGGTCCGCAGATCCCGCACGTAGTCGGCGGGCGCTCCGGCGATCTCGGCCGCGTCGGCCATCACACCCAGATAGCGGGCCGACGGCAGTCCGCCCTCGTAGCCGTCGACGACGTACAGCCATGCGAGGACCGGGCCGTCGGCGGTGTCGACACGCACGCGGATCTTGCGGTGGAAACCGAGTTCGGCCCCCTCCCAACGGTCGAGACTGCGCTCGTCGTCCTCCGGCACGTCGTAGAGCACCACGAACACCTTGGAATCGGGATCCTCGACGACCGTCGCGAGGGCGCCCTCCCAGCCGATGTCGGCGCCGGCGAAGGTCAGTCGCCAACCGTGCAACCACCCGGTTCCCGCCATCGGCGAATGCGGGCAGCGCGTCAGCATCTGCTCCGGATGCATGTTGGACCCGTAGGCGGCGTAGATCGGCACGAGGTTAAGGCTAACCCGTCGTCCACCGGAGTCGTCGGAGGGGCGGCGCAGGGGCGGACGAGGAGTGTCGAAGGGCTCCGATGTGCCGGGTCCACCGGTCCTTGTGCGCGAGGTGGGGGCATTGGCATAGCGTTAGGACCGACGTGTGTGCCCACCAGGCGCCCACGTGCAGCCCGACCCGGCACCCTTCGGAATCGATACAGAGGAGAACAATGACCCGGATCGTCATCATCGGCGGCGGCCCCGCAGGATACGAGGCGGCGCTGGTGGCATCCCAGTACGGCGCGACGGTGTCACTGATCGATTCGGACGGGATCGGTGGCGCCTGCGTGCTCTTCGACTGCGTCCCTTCCAAGACCTTCATCGCCTCGACCGGCGTGCGCACCGACATGCGCCGCGCCGCCGACCTGGGCATCGAGCTCGAACGCGCCGAGGTGTCGCTGCCTCAGGTCCACGGCCGTGTGAAGAGCCTGGCCCGCGCGCAGTCCGCCGACATCCGCACCAAGCTCGAGGCCGCCGGGGTGAAGCTGTTCTCCGGTTACGGCGAACTCGTCGACGCGCAGCCCGGCATGGCTGCCCACCAGGTGCGCGCCAAGCTGCTGACCGGCGAGGAGAAGGTGCTCGACGCCGACGTCGTGCTGATCGCGACCGGCGCGAGCCCGCGCATCCTGCCGGGTGCGGAGCCGGACGGTGAGCGGATCCTCACCTGGCGTCAGCTCTACGACCTCGAGAAGCTGCCCGAGCACCTCGTCGTCGTCGGTTCGGGCGTCACCGGCGCCGAGTTCGTCTCCGCCTACACCGAGGTCGGCGTGCGGGTCACCGTCGTCTCGAGCCGCGACCGGATCCTGCCGCACGAGGACGAGGACGCGGCTCTCGTGCTCGAGGACGTCCTCACCGAGCGTGGTGTGACCCTCGTCAAGCACGCCCGCGCCGACCGGGTCGAACGCACGGAGGACGGCGTCCGCGTGCTCCTCGCCGACGGCCGCATCGTCGAGGGCAGCCACGTGCTGATGACCGTCGGCTCGGTGCCCAACACTCGCAATCTCGGTCTCGACAAGGTCGGACTCGAACTCGACCGGGGTGGTTACCTTCCCGTCGACCGCGTCTCCCGCACCGCCGTCCCCGGCATCTATGCCGCGGGCGACTGCACCGGACTGCTGCCGCTCGCGTCGGTCGCGGCCATGCAGGGCCGCATCGCGATCTACCACGCGCTCGGTGAGGGCGTGAGCCCCATCAAGCTGAAAACCGTTGCAGCCGCGGTGTTCACGCGACCCGAGATCGCCGCCGTCGGTGTCAGTCAGGCGACGATCGACAAGGGCGAGGTGCCCGCCCGCACCGTCATGCTCCCGCTCAACACCAACCCGCGCGCCAAGATGTCCGGTCTGCGACGCGGTTTCGTGAAGATCTTCTGCCGTCCTGCGACCGGTGTGGTCATCGGCGGTGTGGTCGTTGCGCCGACCGCGTCAGAACTCATCCTCCCCATCGCGTTGGCGGTGCAGAACAACCTGTCGGTCAACGACCTCGCGCAGACCTTCTCGGTCTACCCGTCGCTGAGTGGATCGGTCACCGAGGCCGCCCGCCAGCTGATGCGCCACGACGATCTGGACTAGACACCGGACAGGGCGGGATAGACGGCGATCCCGCCCTGCTCAGGCCCAGTCGTAGGTGCGTTCGACCGCCTTGTTCCATTCGCCGAACAAGCGCTCGCGCTCGTCGACCGGCATCGCCGGTTCCCACGTGCGGTCCGCGGTCCAGTTACGGCGGATGTCCTCCTCGTCCTCCCAGAAACCCACGGCGAGACCGGCCGCGTAGGCGGCACCGAGCGCGGTGGTCTCGGACACGGTGGGCCGTACGACCGGCACACCGAGGATGTCGGACTGGAACTGCATGAGCAGATCGTTGGCGACCATGCCGCCGTCCACCTTGAGGGTGCGCAGGTCGACGCCGGAGTCGGCGTTCATCGCCTCGATGACCTCCCGAGTCTGGTAGGCCGTCGCCTCGAGCGCCGCCCGGGCGAGGTGCCCCTTCTCGACGAAGCGTGTCAGGCCGGCGATGACGCCCCGCGCGTCGGGTCGCCAGCGCGGCGCGAACAAACCCGAGAAGGCCGGCACGAAATACGCCCCGCCGTTGTCGGGGACGCTCGCAGCGAGCGCCTCGATCTCGTCGGCGGACCGGATGAGCCCGAGATTGTCGCGCAGCCACTGCACGAGCGAACCGGTCACGGCCACCGACCCTTCGAGGGCGTAGACCGCGGGAGCGTCGCCGATTCGATAGCAGACGGTGGTGATCAGGCCGTGCTCGCTGCGGACCGGGGTCGTGCCGGTGTTGAGCAGCAGGAAGTTGCCGGTGCCGTAGGTGTTCTTCGCTTCGCCGGGGGACAGGCAGCCCTGACCGAAGGTCGCGGCCTGTTGGTCGCCGAGGATGCCGGCGATCGGAACCCCGGCGAGCGGTCCACGTTCGCGGGCGTGCCCGTACACCTCCGACGAGCTGTGGATCTCCGGCAGCATCGACTCCGGGATATCGAGTTCGGCGCAGATCTCCGGATCCCACTGCTGCGTCCCGAGATTCATCAGCAGTGTGCGGGAGGCGTTGGTCACATCGGTGATGTGCAGTCCGGGTGGCTGGCCCTCCTCGCCGACACCGCCGGTGAGGTTCCACAGGATCCAGCTGTCGACGGTGCCGAACGCGAGGTCGCCGGCCTCGGCGCGCTCGCGGGCACCGTCGACGTTGTCGAGGATCCACCGCACCTTCGGTCCGGCGAAATAGGTCGACAGCGGCAGGCCGGTGACCTCGCGGTAACGGTCGGGCCCGGCGTCACCGGCGAGTTCCTCGACGAGCCTGTCGGTGCGGGTGTCCTGCCAGACGATCGCGTTGTACACCGGTTTTCCGGTGGTGCGGTCCCACACCACCGTGGTCTCGCGCTGGTTCGTCAGACCGATCGCCGCGATGTCGCTGCGTCGCAGATCTGCCTTGGCGAGTGCCGCGGCGCCCACCTCACGGGTGTTGAGCCACAGCTCTTCCGGGTCGTGTTCGACCCATCCCGACCGCGGGAGGAACTGGCGGTGCTCCTTCTGCGCGAGCGAGACGATGCGCCCGTCGTGGTCGAAGATGATGCACCGGCTGGACGTGGTGCCCTGGTCGATCGCCGCGATGAACTGGTTCACAGGTGGTCCTCGGGTGAAGGGGACGGCTCGGTTCGGCAACGCTTCCGCTGCGCGCTGCGGGTCCGAAGCTACTAGCCTTGATCGGGATAAGCTACTAGCCTTGATCGGGATACGTCGGCGACTCACGGGAGCGGGTGCGGTGACCAACCAATCGGGTGTGCAACTCCTCGGACCGCAACAGCGCGCCGACGCCTGGCGTCGTCTCGCCACCGAACAGTTCGACGTCGTCGTCATCGGCGGTGGCGTCGTCGGGGCGGGAGCAGCGCTCGACGCCGCGACCCGGGGCCTGCGGGTCGCGCTCGTCGAGGCCCGCGACTTCGCGTCCGGTACGTCGAGCCGGTCGTCGAAGATGTTCCACGGCGGCCTGCGCTATCTCGAACAGCTCGAATTCGGTCTGGTGCGGGAAGCCTTGCGCGAGCGCGAACTCGCATTGACGACCCTGGCCCCGCACCTGGTCAGGCCGCTGAAGTTCCTCTTCCCGCTCACCCATCGCGTGTGGGAGAGGCCCTATGTCGCGGCGGGCATCTTCCTCTACGACCGTCTCGGCGGCGCGAAGTCCGTTCCGGCGCAGAAGCACCTGACCCGGTCGGGTGCACTGCGGATGGTTCCCGGTCTCAAGCGCAATTCGCTCGTCGGTGGAATCCGCTACTACGACACGGTCGTCGACGACGCCCGGCACACCATGACCGTCGCGCGGACGGCCGCGCACTACGGTGCGGTCGTACGCACTTCGACGCAGGTCGTCGGTTTCCTGCGCGAGGCCGACCGCGTGTCGGGTGTGCGGGTGCGCGACAGCGAGGACGGTTCGGTCACCGAAGTACGGGCGCACGCGGTGATCAACGCGACCGGTGTGTGGACCGACGAGATCCAGTCGTTGTCGCGGCAACGCGGCCGATTCCGGGTCCGCGCGTCGAAGGGCGTGCACATCGTCGTGCCCCGCGACCGGATCGTCAGCGACTCGGCGATCATCCTGCGCACCGAGAAGTCGGTGCTGTTCGTCATCCCGTGGGGCAACCACTGGATCATCGGCACCACCGACACCGACTGGAATCTCGACCTGGCGCACCCGGCGGCGACGAAGGTCGACATCGACTACATCCTCGACCACGTCAACCGCGTGCTCGTCGTCCCGCTCACCCACGACGACATCGACGGCGTCTACGCCGGTCTGCGACCGTTGCTGGCGGGAGAGAGCGACGAGACGTCGAAGCTGTCGCGTGAGCACGCGGTCGCCCGGGTGGCACCCGGGCTCGTGGCCGTCGCCGGCGGCAAGTACACGACCTACCGCGTCATGGCCGAGGACGCCATAGATCTCGCGGCCGAGGACATCCCGGCCCGGATCGCATCGTCGATCACCGCGAAGGTGCCCCTCGTCGGGGCCGACGGATACTTCGCGCTGGTCAACCAGACCATGCACCTCGCCGAGCAGTACGGTCTGCATCCCTACCGCGTCAAGCATCTGCTCGACCGCTACGGCTCCCTCGTCGAGGACGTGCTGAGCCTCGCGAAGGGTCGGCCCGAGCTGCTCGAACCGCTGACCGATGCCCCGCAGTACCTGCAGGTCGAGGTGGTCTACGGGGCGGCCGCCGAGGGCGCTCTGCACCTCGAGGACCTGCTGGCGCGCCGGACCCGCATCTCGATCGAGTACCCGCACCGCGGCCTGCACTGCGCGGAGCAGACGGCCCGGCTGGTCGCTCCTGTCCTGGGCTGGGACGACGCGATGATCGACCGGGAGGTCGCGACCTATCGGGCGCGCGTCGAGGCGGAGATCGAGTCGCAGAACCGACCCGACGACGAATCCGCGGACGCACTGAGGGCAGCGGCCCCCGAGGCTCGGCCGGAGATCCTCGAACCGGTGCCGATCACCTGACCGGCGTCAGTGCGTGAGAATCACCTTGACGATCACCACCACCGTGGCGACCAGAGCGAGGCCGATCGCGGTGACCACGGTCCGGGTGGTCGGTCTGCGGCCCTGGAGCCGGCGCACGACGAAGATCGTCGACCCGATACGGACGAGCACCGCGACCTCGGCGAGGATGTGGGCGGTGCGTGGTTCGAGCCAGCCGATCCAGGCCGTCAGGAGGATCAGGCAGGGCAACACCGCGGACGACAGGATGGGAACGGAGTCGCGGAGTTCCTCGATGCGTTCGCTGCGCGTGAGTTGTTCACCCGACCGGACGGCCTGCGCGACCGTCTCCGCGAAGACGTGGGCGATGAATGTCGACAGTGCGGTGCCGAGGACGATGGCGATTCCCACGTACTCGGGAGACGTCGTGATGGGGACGAGCGCAGCCAGCACCAGGATGTTGCCGTAGACATATGCGCTGATACGGGAGGCCGCCGAACTCGGCGACAGGGGATGGCGCTGTTGGGTCAACAGGAACGAGGGTGTGGACACTTCGCTAGCGTGACACACATCGTCCCCGGTGACGCGTCCACCGGAAGGTCGTGTCAGGGTGAAACGGCGGTGGGACGGTGGCGCTCCGTCACCTTCGGGCTGCACTACATCGCCGGGTCGTTCTTCCTCGTCGGAGTAGGATTCGGCCGGCATGCAGTCGACGATGGGAAGCGAGAAGGTGGACACCACGCGCCGCAGCTGGGCGGGCGTCGGCATCGACGAACGCCGTCGGCTGCGCAGAGAACGTCTCCTCGCCGTAGGCGTCGAACTGCTCGGAGCGCCCGACGGCGCGGCGGCGAACGTCCGGGCCGTGTGCCGGGCCGCCGAACTCACCGAACGGTACTTCTACGAGAGCTTCACCGACCGCGACACCTTCGTCCGCGAGGTCTACGCCCGTGTCGCAGACCGCGCCCGCGACGCGCTGGCCGACGCGGTGCTCTCCGCGCCCCCCACCGGCCGCGCCGAGGCCGCGGTGCGGGCGTTCGTCGAGCTCATGGTCGACGATCCCCCGAAGGGACGCGTGCTCCTCCTCGCTCCGTTGCGCGAACCCGCGATCAGCCGGCGCGGTATCGAACTCGCCCCGGCCTTCGTCGCGCTGGTCCGCGACCAGCTACCGCCGGGCGGCGACGAGGGGCAGCGCCACATGGTGGCCGTGGGTGTCGTCGGTGCCCTCACCAGCCTGTTCATGGGATATCTCGAAGGCGACCTCGCGGTGTCGCGAGAGACCCTCGTCCGGCACTGTGTCGCGCTCGTCGAGGACGCCGGCAGGGCGGCGTGCCTGCAGGGCGATCAGGCCGGAGATCCTTCCGGACGCGGCTGACATCGCGGGCACCGGTAGACCACGCGCTCGGGATCGGTCGCGGTGCCGATCTCACCGGACCGGATCGGAGTCCGGCACCGCCTGCACGGCTTCCCACGACGTCCGTAGACCCACAGATTGCGGCCGGGGCGCCGGTCGCCGGTGGTGATGCGGGTCGTCCGGTCGCGGTTCGCGATCAGCAACCGGTGCGCGAGGTCGACCCACGCCGCAGGATCCCCGGCCTGCGCGACCGGTGTCCACGGATCGACGCCACGCAGGAAGCACAGCTCGGAGCGGTACACGTTGCCGACGCCGGCCATGATGCGCTGATCGAGCAGGGCCACCCCGATGGGGCGGTTCGGGTCGCCCGCGAGATTCGCCGCCGCGCGCTCGGGATCCCAGTCGGGGCCGAGCAGATCCGGCCCGAGATGCCCCACTGCGTCGTCCTCCCGGTCGCGAGCGAGTACCTCGACGATGCCGAGCTCGAACCCCACGGCTTGTACGTCCTCGGTGCCGAGCACGACGCGTGCCTTGTATCCGGGCTTGCGCCAGCGTGTTCCACGTGGGTAGACGTGCCATTCACCTTCCATCTTCAGGTGCGAATGGATCGAGACGTCGGCGACGCGGACGAGCAGGTGCTTGCCCCGCGAGACCACCTCCTCGACCGTGCACCCGGTGAAATCGGCGGTGGCGAAACGCGGCACGCGGAAGTCGGTTTCGGTGAGGACCTTTCCCTCCAGAGCGGTCCGGAGGCGGTGCGCGGCGCGGAACACGGTGTCTCCCTCGGGCACGTCAGAACCTCAACCGGTAGCCGCGCGGTGTCGCCGAGAATCCCGCTTCGGCAAGGTATCCGGCGAACTCGTGCCCGTGGATCGACTCACCGTCGACCTTCTCGACGACGATCTTGTCGACACCTCCGCGTTTGACGGTCGCTGCGAGCGACGCGCATGCGCTGCGCAACCGGCCCGGATCGTCGTCGAAGGTGAGCAATGTGCGTCCGCCGCGTTCGACGAACAGTACGAGCGCCCCGTCGACGAGCACCACGAGACCACCGGCCTTGCGGCCCGGCCGGTGCCGCGGCGCGTCGTCGTTGGCCGACGATTTCGGCCACGGCAGCGCCGCACCGTACGGGTTGGCGGGATCGCACGCCGCGAGGGTGACGGCCGCGGTCTCCGAGTGCCGACCCTCGATCGAATCCGAGAACGACCGCAGGCGGTCGACGACCGACGGTGTCGAGAACTGCGCTCCGCCCAGCGAATCGACGAAATAGCCCCGCCGGCACCGGCCGGTCTCCTCGAACCGGCTGAGCACCTTGTACATCGTCGCGAAACCGCCGGGCACACCTTCGCCGACGACGACACCGCGGGTGACCACGCCGTACCGCTCGAGCAGCAGTTCGGCGGTGGTGTGCGCGCGGACCGTCGCGTCGGTCTCGCGCTCGGGCAGCATCGACCAGCGCCCGCTGACGGTCGGTGGCCCGGTGCGGCTCGGCAGGGTGGGCCGGGCGCGGTACATCCGGGCACGCGGCGCCCGGCGCGGGGTGCGGTGGGCAGGCTTGGCGCGGGAGGTGTCGCCGATCAGGGCGCGCAGCGGGGCGAGGGTGTCGCCCGCGACGTGCCCGCTCCACACCAGCTCCCACAGCGCATCGGCGACCGTCGTGTCGCTCGCCGTCGTGTGGAGGGTGGTGACGGCGTCGACGAGTTGCCGGAAGAAGAACGCCCCGCCGCCCGAGAGCGACTCGAGGATCGCCTGGTGCACCGGCCCGAGTTCGATGTCGTCGACCGGAGCCAGGCTCACCGGAGCCAGATCGGCCGGGTGCAGCGCCACCCAACCGTCCTTCCCGGAGATGGACCCGGCACCCGACCACAGGACCTCGCCGGTCGTGGTGAGCTCGTCGAGCATCGTCGGCGTGTAGTCGCGGACACGTGGAGCGAGGATCAGCGGTTCGAGGGCGCTCGCGGGCACCGGTACGCCGGCGAGCTGTTCGACGACGGTGAGGACACCGTCGATGCCGTAGAGCGCGCTCGTGCCCGTGCCGGTGCCGAGATGGTGCCAGTCGGGCAGGAATCGTCCGAGGGTCGTGGTGCTGACGGGTTCGACGTCCTGCCTGGCGGCGGCGAGCGACCGGCGCCGCAGCCTCCGGAGCACCTCCGTGTCGCACCATTCCGAACCGCTCGCACCGGGGCGGAATTCGCCTGCCGTGACGCGCTTCTCGGAGGCGAGTCGCTCGAGGACGGATTCGACGACCGCCGTGCCCAGCCCGAACCGGGCGGCGGCCTGCGCGGTGGTGAACGGACCGTGGGTGCGGGCGTGCCGGGCGATCAGATCGCCGAGCGGGTCGGGGACCGGTTCGACGAACACCGTCGGAACGCCGATCGGCAGAGGCACGCCCAGCGCGTCGCGCAGACGCGAAGCGTCCTCGATCGCCACCCACCGATACTCACCCGCGTACGAGACACGCAGCGCGCGTCGCTGCGCTTCGAGATCCTCGATCCACGACGTCGGGTCGTCGGTGGTGCGCTCGCGCAGTTCGGCGTCGGTGAGCGGACCGAGCAGGCGCAACAGATCGGCGACGCCCTCGGCGTCTCGTGCCCGTCGCTGCGGGGTCAGTCGTTGCAGTTCGTGCTCGGCCTCGGTGATGACGTCGGCGTCGAGCAGTTCGCGCAGCTCGACCCGGCCGAGGAGTTCGGCGAGCAGCGTCGAGTCGAGCGACAGTGCCGCGGCCCGCCGTTCGGCGAGCGGGCTGTCGCCTTCGTACAGGAACTCGCCCACATAGGAGAACAGCAGCGACGTCGCGAACGGTGAGGCCGTGGGGGTCTCGACCTCCACCAGCCGGATCTTGCGCTGGGCGATGCTGCCGAGCAGGTCGCGCAGGGCAGGTAGGTCGTAGACGTCCTGCAGGCACTCGCGAACCGTCTCGAGCAGGACGGGGAAGTCGGGATAGCGCCGAGCGACGTCGAGCAGCTGCGCCGACCGTTGGCGCTGCTGCCACAGCGGGGCCCGCTTGCCCGGGTTGCGGCGGGGCAGGAGCAGGGCCCGCGCCGCGCACTCCCGGAAGCGGGACGCGAACAATGCGGAGCCACCGACCTGCTCGGTGACGATGTCGTCGATCTCCTCGGTGTCGAAGACGAAGATCTCCGAACCCGGTGGGGCGTCGTCGGTGTCGGGCAGCCGGACGATGATGCCGTCGTCGGACGGAGTGGGATGCGATTCGACGCCGTAGCGTTCGAGCAGCCGCGCGCCCACCGCGAGCGCCCACGGTGCGTGCACCCGCAACCCGAACGGCGAGTGCAGCACCAGCCGCCAGTCGCCGAGTTCGTCGCGGAACCGTTCGACGACGAGCGTGCGGTCGGTGGGCAGGTGCCCGGTGGCGGTGCGTTGCTCGTCGAGCAGACGGATGAGGTTGCCGGTCGCATAGTCGTCGAGACCACCCTTGCGGCAGCGGGTCTCGGCGTCCTCCGGTGAGGCGTGCCCCATCTCGCGGAGGAAGGCGCCGAGCGCGGCACCGAGTTCGGCGGGACGACCCTGACTGTCGCCGTGCCAGAAGGGCAATCGGCCGGGCCGCCCGTAGGCGGGGGAGACCAGGACCCGGTCGAATGTGATCTCCTCGATCCGCCAGCTGGTGGCACCGAGCGCGAAGACGTCGCCCACCCGCGACTCGTAGACCATCTCTTCGTCGAGTTCGCCCACCCGCGTGTTCTTCTCGCCGACCATGTACACGGTGAACAGACCGCGATCGGGGATCGTGCCGCCGGAAGTGACGGCGAGCCGCTGGGCGCCGGGCCGGCCGGTGAGTGTGCCGGCCGTGCGGTCCCACACCACGCGGGGACGGAGCTCGGCGAACTCGTCGGACGGATAACGACCGGCGAGCAGGTCGAGCACGGATTCGTAGACGCCGCGGGAGAGCGTCGCGAACGACCCGCTGCGCCGCACCGTGTCGAACCAGTCGTCGACGTCGACGGGTTCGAGGGCCGTGGCCGCGACAGTCTGCTGGGCGAGCACATCCAGCGGATTCGCCGGAACCTGCAGGGCCTCGATGTGCCCCTCGACCATCCGCTCGACGGTCACCGCGCAGTGCACGAGATCGGTGCGGTGCTTGGGGAACAGCACGCCGCGCGAGGTCTCGCCCACCTGATGACCGGCGCGGCCGACGCGTTGCAGACCGCTGGCGACCGAGGGCGGAGCCTCGACCTGGATCACGAGATCGACCGCACCCATGTCGATGCCGAGTTCGAGACTCGACGTCGCCACCACGCACCGCAACCGGCCCGACTTGAGGTCGTCCTCGATCAGGGCGCGCTGGTCCTTGCTCACCGACCCGTGATGGGCGCGGGCGAGCACGGGTGCAGCACCGGCGCTGGTCTCGGTGGGCGACCCGAGCTGCGAAGGCGGTGCGCTCTCGCGGTCCACATCCTCACCGAGGCGTTCGGCGTGGATCTCGTTGAGCCGGGCGGTGAGACGCTCGGACAGTCGTCGGGAGTTGGCGAACACGATCGTCGACCGATGCTCGGTGATGAGGTCGACGATCTGTTCCTCGACGTGCGGCCAGATCGACCCGGCCTGCGGTGATGGGGAGAACGATTCCTCGTCGGGTTCGGAGACCCCGAGTTCGGTCATGTCCTCGACCGGTACGCGCACCGTGAGATCCCACGTCTTCGCCGAGGGCGGCGCGACGATCCGGATGGGGGCGGAACCGGCGAGGAACCGGCCGACCTCCTCGTGCGGTCGCACGGTGGCCGACAACCCGATGCGCTGGGCCGGCGCGCGCAGGAGCTGATCGAGACGCTCGAGCGACAGCGCGAGATGCGCCCCGCGTTTCGTCCCCGCCACCGCGTGGACCTCGTCGACGATCACCGTCTCGACACCGACGAGGTTCTCCCGCGCGGACGAGGTGAGCATGAGGAATAGCGACTCGGGCGTCGTGATGAGGATGTCCGGTGGCGTGCGCGCCAGGGCGCGACGATCGGCCTGGGAGGTGTCGCCGGAACGCACACCGACGGTGATGTCGGGTGGCGTCAGGCCGAGACGTTTCGCGGTCTGCGTGATGCCGACGAGCGGGGAGCGCAGATTGCGCTCGACGTCGACGGCGAGGGCCTTGAGCGGCGAGACGTACAGGACGCGGGTGCGGTGCTCACGCGCGGCGTGCTCGTCGGCCGGAGTGGACGAGAGCCGGTCGAGCGACCACAGGAACGCCGACAGGGTCTTGCCCGACCCGGTGGGGGCGACGACGAGTGTGTGGGCTCCCGAGGAGATCGAATCCCACGCGCCGAGCTGGGCCGGGGTCGGGGACTCGAATGCCCCGGCGAACCACGCCCGGGTCGGCGCGGAGAAACGATCGAGGATGTCGGTCACCATCCCATCGTCTACCCGCCGACCGACACACTCAGTCGTCGCACGTGAACCCGATCAGTCGCTGTATGCGAACCGTGCGATCTGCCGACAGTGATCGTCGGCCCAGGAGTTGCGTCCGTAGCGCATCAGTTCCGTCACGAGCGTCCGTGCCGGGGCCCGCCACGGCAGCGCCTCGAACTGCTCCCGCACGGCCGGCTCGTCGCTCCACACCACGCACACCACGGAGCCCTCGTCGACGAACACGAGGTCGGGGGAGTCCGCCACGAGTTGCTCGCGGGTCGAGCCCGACGCCTTCTCCAGTTCGGCCCCCGACACGCGGACGTAACCGGCGAGGCGCCGCTGCCCGTCGGAGAGATCGAGGAACACCCCGGCGACCGCCATGTTGCCGGCATGCACCGACACCAGCGGCTTCCGCGGGTCGTCCGGATCCCCGGCGGGAAGACACACGACGGACCAGTACTCGCATTCGCTCATGCGGGCGTTGGGCACGATCGACGACACGACGTCGCGGAGCCAGGCCGTGACCGAGCCGAACTCGGGATACTGTTCGAGCTCGCGGTACTTGGTCTCACGCAGCGGCAGGGCCGCCGTCGACGGGGGCACACGGGTGTTCACGCGACGATTATGACCGCTGTCGATGTGGTGCGGGTCATCAGATCACCACGCCGGGATTCAGGATCGCGTTCGGGTCGAGTGCGGCCTTGATCCGCTCGGTCAACGCCATCACGTCCGGCCCCACCTGATCGGGTAGCCAGGCCTTCTTGAGCCGGCCGACACCGTGCTCCCCGGTGATGGTGCCGCCGAGTTCGATCGCGAGATCCATGATCTTCCCGAAGACCACCTGTGCTCGCGCCGTCATGTCCGCGTCGGCGGGGTCGTAGACGATCAGCGGATGGGTGTTGCCGTCCCCGGCGTGGGCGATCACGGCCACGGTGACATCGTGTTCGGTTGCGAGATCGGCGATCCCGCTCACCAGTTCCGGCAGTGCGGGGATCGGCACCCCGACGTCCTCGAGCAGCAGACTGCCGGTGCGCTCGACGGCCGGGATCGCCATGCGACGGGCGACGGTGAACGCCTCGCTTTCCTCGGGATCGTCGGTCGCGAACACGTCGTCGGCACCGGCTTCGCGGCACGCCCGCACCATGATCTCGATCTCCTCCGCGGCCGCGCTGCCGGGTGCGTCGGAGCGGGCGATGAGCATCGCCTCGGTGGTGCGGTCGAGTCCCATGCGCAGCATGTCCTCGACCGCGCCGATCGACGCCCGGTCCATGAACTCGAGCATCGCCGGGCGCAGGACCGCGGTGATCGCGACGACGGCGTCGGCGGCGGCCTGCACGGTGGCGAAGGTCGCGACCATCGTGGAGGCCGGTGGCGGCGGTGGGACGAGCCGCAGGGTCACCTCGGTGATGACCCCGAGGGTGCCCTCGCTGCCGACGAACAGCTTCGTCAGCGACAAACCCGCGACGTCCTTGACCCGAGGGCCGCCGAGCCGCACCGCGGTGCCGTCGGCGAGGACCACCTCGAGTCCGAGCACGTAGTCGGTCGTCACCCCGTACTTCACGCAACACAACCCACCGGCGTTGGTGGCCGCATTGCCGCCGATCGTGCAGATCTCGAACGACGACGGATCCGGCGGATACCAGAGCCCGTGTTCGGCCGCGGCCTGCTTCACCTCGACGTTGAGCAGACCGGGCTGGACGACGGCGGTGCGGGTCGCGGTGTCGACGGTGATCGCCCGCATCTTCTCGGTGCTGAGCACGATCCCGTCGGCGAGCCCGCCGGACCCGCCCGACAGACTCGTGCCGGCACCGCGGGGCACCACCGGCACCCGGTGGGCGTTCGCCCACCGCAGTGTCGCCTGCACGTCCGCGGTGGACGTCGCGCGCACGAGAGCGAGCGGAACCGCGGCGTCCGGATCCTGCGCGCGGTCCTGCCGGTAACCGGCGAGGATGTCGGGATCGGTGACCAGCGCGCCGGCGGGCAACCGCCCGGCAAGTTCGTCGAGCACCAGGGTCGGGTCGGTGGTCGGGCGGCTCATCCGCGCACCGGCTCCACGTAGCGCGCACGGAGCTTGTGCTTGACGAGTTTGCCCGTGGGGGTGCGCGGGAGGTCGTCGGAGAAGTCGATGCTGCGCGGCGCCTTGAAGTGCGACACGCGGTCGCGGACGTAGGCGAGCAGTTCCTGCTCGAGTTCGGGACTCGGTTCGACCCCGTCGACGAGCTGCACGACGGCCTTGACCGCCTCACCCATCTCCTCGTTCGGCACGCCGATCACCGCGACGTCGAACACCTTCGGATGCAGAGTGAGGACGTTCTCGGATTCCTGTGGGTATATGTTCACGCCACCCGAGATGATCGTGAACGCGGCCCGGTCGGTGAGGTAGAGATAGCGCTCCTCGTCCAGATAACCGATGTCCCCGCTGGTCGTCCACGTCGGATGTTCGGGGTGCGTCGCCTGTTCCGTCTTCACCGGGTCGTTGTGGTACTCGAACGGACGCTCGTCGCGTTCCCACCACACCGTGCCGATCGATCCGGTGGGCAGCTCCTGCCCCTGGTCGTCGCAGATGTGGACGGTGCCCAGGCCTCCGTCGCGGCCCACCGAGCCTGGATGCGCGAGCGCCTGTGCGGAGTCGATGAACGTCGCACCGGCGCCCTCGGTGGAGGCGTAGTACTCGTTGATCACCGGTCCCCACCATTCGATCATCGCGCGCTTGATCTCGGGCGGGCACGGTGCCGCGGCGTGGATCGCGACCTTCATGCTCGACACGTCGTACTTCGCGCGGGTCTCCTCGGGGAGCTTGAGCATCCGGACGAACATCGTCGGCACCCACTGGCTCGCCGTGACCGAGTACCGGTCGATGAGCGCGAGTGCCTCCTCGGGATCGAAACGGTCCATGAGGACCACGGTGCCGCCGACCGACTGGATCGTGCCGCAGAAACGCAGCGGCGCAGCGTGGTACAGCGGCGCGGGGCACAGGTAGACGGTGCTGTCGTCGAACCCGTACATCGGGGCGAAGACCGCGGTGTACGGGTCGGGGATGTCCTGGACCTGCCCGTCCGGAAGCTTCGGCTTGATGCCCTTGGGCCGGCCCGTGGTGCCCGACGAGTACAGCATGTCCTGGCCGCGCGGCTGGTCGTCGAGCGGTGCCGCGTCGAACGGGGCGAGCGCGGCCTCGTACTCCTCGAAACCGTCCAGCGCCCCGCCGAACACCAACAGGTGGGTGACGCCGGGATAGGCGCCGGGGGACAGGTCGACCGCATCGACCGCCTGAGCAGATACGACGAGGGCCTTCGCGCCGCAGTCGTCGACGATGTAGGCGGCCTCGGCCGCGGTCAGGTGCCGATTGACGACGGTGATGTAGAGACCCGAGCGCAGCGCTGCCCAGTAGACCTCCATGACCCGCAGGTCGTTGTTCGAGATCAGGGCGATGTGATCGCCGCGCTCGAGGCCGAGGGACCTCAGGTACTTCGCCAGCCGGATCGAGCGTTCGTCGAGTTCGCGATAGGTCAGCGACTCCCCGGTGGCGGGGCGGATGATCGCGGGTTTGTCGGGCGTGGTGGCGACGAAGTTCCCTGGATACATGCCCAAGGTCTACCACAGGATGTGGTGCAGACCACATATCCTCTGATTGGGCGCAGTGTCGTCGGGTACCCGTGCGGAAGGACCACGGAAGGAGAAGACGATGCCGAATCCGTCGATCAAGAACGAGAAGATGTACGAGGAGCTCCGCGAGGACGGCGCCTCGAAGGAGAAGGCGGCCCGGATCTCCAACGCGGCTGCGAACGAGGGCAAGTCACAGGTCGGGAAGAAAGGCGGCAAGTCCGGCTCCTACGACGACTGGACGGTCGACGACCTGAAGAAGCGTGCGAAGGAACTGGGCATGACCGGTTACTCCGACATGAAGAAGGACGAACTGATCGACGCACTGCGCAACCATTAGCCGACCGGACCCCCGAGTTCGCGCGCCGAAACGAGCTTCGCCCCTGCTGTGGGGGCGGCGAGCCTCGTTCCGGCGCGCGAACGTCGTTCGGGATCAGCCGAATTCGACTCCTTGGGCGAGTGGCAGATCCGTCGAATAGTTGACGGTGTTCGTCGCCCGGCGCATGTACGCCTTCCACGCATCCGATCCGGATTCGCGCCCACCGCCGGTGTGCTTCTCCCCGCCGAAGGCACCACCGATCTCGGCACCCGAGGTGCCGATGTTGACATTGGCGATGCCGCAGTCGGATCGGGCGAGGAACAGTTCGGCCTCACGCTGGTCGAGTGTGAAGATCGACGACGAGAGTCCTTGCGGTACATCGTTGTGCAACGCGATCGCCTCGTCGAGGTCGTCGTAGACGAGGACGTACAGGATCGGGGCGAAGGTCTCCTCGCGCACCACCTCGGTCTGCGCGGGCATCCGGACCAGCGCGGGCGAGACGTACACGCCGCCACCGGCGACCTCCACCCGTTCGCCGCCGACGACGAGCGTGCCCCCGTCGGTCTGTGCACGGTCGAGCGCCGCGGTCATCGCCTCGTAGGACCGTTCGGAGATGAGCGGACCCACCAGGACGCCCTCGTCGAGCGGATTCCCCACCCGCAGACCCGAGTACGCCTTCGCGATGCGCTCGACGAACTCGTCGGCGATCGACCGGTGCACGATGAGCCGGCGCAGGGTCGTGCAGCGCTGGCCCGCCGTTCCGGCGGCGGCGAACACGACGCCTCGGACGGCGAGATCCTGATCGGCGGACGGAGCGACGATCGCCGCATTGTTGCCGCCGAGCTCGAGCAGGCTCCGGCCGAATCGCGCCGCGACCCGCGGCCCGACGATCCGCCCCATCCGGGTGGAGCCGGTCGCACTGACCAGCGCGATACGAGGGTCGTCGACGAGCGCTTCACCCACCGTGTGGTCGCCGAGCAGAAGGTGATGGAGTCCTTCGGGTGCGCCGACCTCGGCGGCAGCTCGGCGCAGCAGGGCGTCGCACGCGAGCGCGGTGAGTGGGGTGGTCTCCGACGGCTTCCACACCACCGGGTCGCCGCACACCAGCGCGATCGCGGTGTTCCACGACCACACCGCCACGGGGAAGTTGAACGCGGAGATCACGCCCACCACGCCGAGCGGATGCCAGATCTCCATGAGGCGGTGCCCGGGTCGCTCGGACGGCATCGTCCGCCCGTAGAGCTGTCGCGACAGACCGACGGCGAACTCGCAGACGTCGATCATCTCCTGCACCTCGCCTGCGGCCTCCGACGGGATCTTTCCCGCCTCGAGAGTGACGAGTTCGGCGAGATCCGACTTGTGTTCGACGAGAAGCTCGCCGAGCCTTCGCACCACGCGGCCGCGCACCGGAGCGGGGATGTCCCGCCACTGTTCGAAGGCCTGTGCCGCCGCTGTGATCGTCGCGTCGACCTCGGCGGCCGAGTGGACCGGGAGGTGCCCGATCACGCTGCCGTCGATCGGGCTGGTCACCGCGAGCGCCGCGTCGTCGGGCAGGGCGTCGACGCCGCACTGCCTCAGAGCGGTCGCCGCGCGATCGGCGAGATCGGTGGTCGCATTCATCGGTGAGCTCCTTTACTGCTCGGATACCCTGCGCTGGTGCCCGAATCCTCGAGAAACGACTCGTCGAAGGAGTCGCTGGACGACATCGATCGGATGCTGCTGCGCGAACTGGTCGCCGACGGTCGCGCGACGCTCGCGGCGCTCGCCGAGAAGGCAGGACTGTCCGTCTCGGCTGTGCAGTCGCGGGTGCGCCGACTCGAGGCGCGCAACGTGATCCGCGGATACAGTGCGCGCGTCGATCCCGAAGCGCTCGGGCTGATGTTGTCGGCGTTCGTGGCGATCACCCCTCTCGACCCGTCGCAACCCGACGACGCACCGGCCCGTCTCCGGCACATCTCCGCGATCGAATCGTGTCACTCGGTGGCGGGCGACGAAAGCTACATCCTCCTCGTACGTGTCGAGTCTCCTCGCGCTCTCGAACGGCTGCTGCAGGAGATCCGTGCGACCGCCAACGTCGCGACCCGCAGCACCGTCGTCCTGCAAACATTTTACGAACGATAGGCATCTACGCCGTAAGTGTTGCTGTGATACCGGGTTTGCCCCGTTGATTATCGCGTACGGTGGGGTCATGAGCACTGCATTCCGAAACCCGGACGGTGCCGAGAACCTCGCCCCCGACCGGGTACACAGCATCCTCGGCCGGCACATGCTCGCCGACGGTTTCGACCTCGTCCTCGATCTCGACCGTTCCCGCGGAGTACGCCTCGTCGACGCCCGGGACGGAACCACGTGGCTCGACATGTTCGGGTTCTTCGCGTCGTCCACGCTCGGGATGAACCATCCGGCGCTGACCGATCCGGAGGCAGCGCACGAACTCGCCGCCGTCGCGGCGAACAAGCCCAGCAACTCCGACATCTACACCGTGCCCATGGCACGCTTCGTCGAGACCTTCGTGCGCGTCCTCGGCGATCCGGCGCTGCCGCACCTGTTCTTCGTCGACGGTGGTGGGCTCGCAGTGGAGAACGCGCTCAAGGTCGCGTTCGACTGGAAGAGCCGCCTCAACGAGTCCCGTGGTCTGCCCGCCCACCTGGGCGGATCGGTGCTGCACCTGACCGAGGCCTTCCACGGCCGCACCGGGTACACCCTGTCTCTGACCAACACCGATCCGGTCAAGACCGACCGGTTCCCCAAGTTCGACTGGCCGCGGATCGACGCGCCCTATCTCGCCGAGGGACGCGATGTCGCCGCGGCCGAGGAGAAGGCCCTCGAACAGGCACGCCGCGCCTTCGCCGAACGTCCCCACGACATCGCGTGCTTCATCGCCGAACCGATCCAGGGGGAAGGCGGCGACCATCACTTCCGTCCCGAGTTCTTCCGGGCGATCGCACAGTTGTGCCGGGAGAACGACGCGCTGATGATCTTCGACGAGGTGCAGACGGGTGCCGGCACGACCGGCACCGCGTGGGCCTACCAGCAGCTCGGCGTCACCCCCGACATCGTCGCCTTCGGCAAGAAGACGCAGGTGTGCGGGATCATGGCCGGTGAACGCATCGACGAGGTACCCGACAACGTGTTCGCCGTGAGCTCGCGGATCAACTCGACGTGGGGCGGCAATCTCACCGACATGGTGCGGGCCCGCCGCATCCTCGAGGTCGTCGAACACGACAGGCTGATCGACCGCGCCCGGTTGAGCGGAGCGCACCTGCTGTCGGGGTTGCAGCAGATCGCCGCGCGACGACCGGTCGTCACCGAACCGCGGGGACGCGGACTGATGTGCGCGGTCGATCTCCCGACTCCGGAGATCCGCGACGAGGTGCTGCGACGGCTGTACCGCGACGAGCACGTCCTCGTGATCGGGACGGGCACGCGCGGCATCCGCTTCCGGCCGCCGCTGATCGTCACCACCCACGAGCTCGACGAGGCCCTCGACGCGCTCGACAGGGTGACCTCGCAGTACGAATGACGGGGCGGGTCCCCCTGTTCGGGGCCGCACGGCGGTAGCTTGTCGGATATGGCCGATGCACTGGACGAGACCGTGACCGGCGGCGAATCCTTCGCGATTCCGTCGCTCGCCAACCTGAGGGACATCGGCGGTTGCCGTAGTTCGTTCGGCGGCGTGGTCCGCACCGGGGTGGTCTTCCGCTCCACCGACCTCAGCCGCCTGACCGACACCGACATCGAGACCCTCGATGCCCTGAGTATCGCGACGGTCTTCGACCTGCGCACGCTCGAGGAGCAGCAGGCCCGTCCCGATCGCGTCCCCGACGGCGCCCGGCACCTCGGCCTCGACGTCCTCGCCGATCGTGAAGGCGGATCGATCGCGGCGGCGCTGCCGCAACTCGTGTCGAATCCGGAGTTGGTGTCGCAGATACTCGGCGACGGTCGCGCCACCGACTACCTACGTCAGAGCTACCGCGATTTCGTCACTCTTCCGAGCGCAGTGGCGTCGTACCGGACCCTGGCCGACACCGTCGCGCACGGCGACGTTCCGGGGCTCGTGCACTGCAGTGCCGGCAAGGACCGCACCGGGTGGGCGGCGGCGTCGCTGCTCCTGTTCGCCGGCGCCGACCAGGAGGCCGTGTTCACCGACTATCTCCGCACCAACGACGAACTGCTCCCGCATTTCGACGACTTCTTCGCCCGGTTCGCATCGCTCGGCGGCGATCCGGACCTGATCACGCCCCTGCTCGGTGTGCGCCGCGAGTACCTCGAGGTGGCGATCGACGAGGCGTTGTCGCGCTACGGAACCATCGAGCAGTACTTCGCCGCCGGACTCGGTCTCGACGACGACACCCTGCAGGCCCTGCGGACCCGGCTCGTCGATTCGAACGTGACCGCCTGACCGTCACCTCGGCGCCGGCGTGCTCAGGGTCGGCACGGGGACCGGACCGTAGCGTCGCCACCGCGGTCCGGGTGCGTAGGAGCGCAGCTCGTCGACTCGGCGTGCGACAGCGTCGGGATCGGTGAGTTCGGCGCGGGCGTCGGGGTCGCGGAGATAGTGGTCGAGCACGGCGTCGAGGAGTTCGGGTGCGATCTCGAACCGGCGCCGGTCGATGCGGGCAGTATGACCGGGGCGGCGTCGGGATGAGGGACGTAGGTCGCTGTCCTTGCGGTCGTCGATGATCCGCCACGGCAACGGAACTCGTGCGCTCGTCACGGCGCCCCACTGCGGCAGGGCGACCAGCACGACGTACAGGGGATCGGGTTGAACGCCGGATGCCGTGGCGTTCCAGGGTATCCAGGTGTCGGTGGCGTGATCGCTGAAGCGGATTCCGTCCACGGAGAGTGCGATCCGGCCGGGGCGCAGCGTCCGCCGGGCGACGAAGAAGTAGAAACCGACCTGCCACGAGCAGATGACGATCGTCATGATCACGTTCTCGCTCGTCCGGTCTCCGGCGTTCGGGGTCGTCCAGACGGCGGCGAGCAACATCAGCGTCAGCATCCCGATCTGAGCGGGAGCGGCCCAGAAGACCGAAGGTGACTGTCGCAGAACCAAGGCCGGGAAGTCGGTTTCGGTTTCCGCGACGATGTGCTCCGCTCGGGTGCGTGGGCTGTACATGAGGAAACCGATCACCGGATACACCAGAACCGTTGCCCCCAGAGCCAACAGGAAGGTCGTGCCGGTGGGTGCTTCGAGTGGCATTCCTGCTGTTGCCTGTTCGACGAAGACGCCGACGAGAAGTGCGGGGAACAACAGGCCGACGACGGCTGTGAACACGATGACGTACAGTGCCCGCGGATTTCCGTAGGTGCGGAGGTCGGAACCGTCAGAAAACTGCATCGAGAACTCCTCGTCCCAGTCGCGTCACTCCACCGACGGTCGCGTCGAGGAGATCCGCCGTAGCGTCTGCTGCACCTCCGAGTTCGTTCACCCCGGCCATGACCGTTCCCAAGGCGGAGCTCGTGCCCGACTCGTAGATGTGGTCGACCATGCCGGATGTGAAGATTCCGCCGGCGGTTCCCGCCAGCACACCGATCACAGTGCCGACAGCGGTGCCGGCAATGGGAACGACCGATCCGACTGCGGCTCCTACCGCGGCGCCGGTCGTCATCGATGCCATCAGACCCGCGCTGTTGGAGGCCACAGCCTGTTCGAGCGACTCGCCGCCGGCGAAAAAGTCCAGCCCGACGCCGGCGACGAAACCGAGAGCGTTTGCGGCCCCTGCGACTCTGGCGGCAGTTCGGGACAGCGGTACCGCGTCGTCGAGGTGTCTGCCTGTGTCGGCGAGGTCTTGAAGCGGATGCTGAGCGATATCGAACAGACGTCGCAGTTCACCGTAGGGTGTGCCGTCCGGCAGTGCGAGAAATCGTTCCATCGACAGGAGTGCTGCGTTACGAAGACTCTCCCGAAGCTCGAGCAATGCCTTCACCCGACCACTCCGGTACAGGTCGGCGGAGTCGAACCCGGTGGTTGTCAGAAAAGTCGCGGACCACACGTGTCCGATCCAGGTGTTCACGGCAGTTGCGATTGCGACCGACCATCGAGCGTGCACCGCCTCGGCGGCTGCGCTCGCTTCTTGATACGCCGAGGTCCTTCGGAAAGCGGCTTCGTCGTCACCCGGGGGAGGATCGCTGATCGTGTTGCACACCACCGGCAGTCCCGCGGCCGCGGCGCGAGCGCGGATGTCGGCCATGTCGGACAGGGCGCGCGACAGTTCGCCCGCCAGGCCCGCGAAGACATCGGCGGTCCTCGATGTCCGCTCGTGGAAATCGTCGATGGCGTGGACGTGTTCGCTCGACCTGTCGAGGTAGGTCTCGGAAGCGTCGCCGTCCCAGGCGTCGTCGGCGATGCGACGCGCCCGGGCCGCGGCGTCGGCGACGTTCCCGATCGTGGTGCCCAGCGTCGTGCGAATCCAGTCCTCGACCCGTCGGATGTCGGTGGGGTTGCCGGCGATGAAGGTGTCGATCGGCACGGTCACTCCGACCAGGTCCGGACGAGCGCGGCGGCGGCCTCGTCGTCGGCGTCCCGGTACGTCTGCGCTGTGGTCGTCAGCAGGCCACCCGTTCCGCCGAGGAGCTCGACCATGCCGGCGAGGTCGGTGACGATCTGCGCAAGCATGCCGGTGAGCGGGCCGGTCGCGAGACCCGCGTCCACGCTTGTGGGGCAGGTGTCGACGAGATCTGCGGTGTCCGTGGCCGCACCCGTGTAGATGCCTGCGGCCCGATCGAGTTCGTCGGGATCGACGTACAGGCTCATCTCGCGTCTCCGGAGGCCGGGTGTCGACGTTCCGCTTCGGGTATCGGGACGTCGAGCAGCAGCGAATCCCACGGCTGTGCCTCACGCAGTCGCGGGAGCACGTGCGTGGGCAGCACCAGCCACGGTTGCCCGGCGCCGCAACAGGAGTGGAGACGGTCGAGTGCCGTGTAGGCGAGCAGCGCGATGCGGCCGTCGCTGAGATATCGATAGTCGACGGTGGCATCGGCCGGATCCGAGACCGCTTCCGCGCACGGTAGGTAGAGATACGGCGGGAGCACCGTCGGTAGTGCGTCCGCGACCTGTTCCTGCGACATTCGTTCCCCCGTGAGCAGCCCGTCCGATCCCCCGTCGGACTGTCGGCGCGGAGGAGGCTACCAGCGTCAGGGTTTGTGACGAATCACGGGTTGATGCTTACGGTTTCGACCGCGTGCGAGAACGTGAGCCGACGACGGCCGCGACGGCGAGGCCGATCGCAACGCCGACGAGATCGGCGCACCAGTCCCAGAACGATCCGGAACGCCGGACCGCGACGGTGGCCTGGAGGATCTCCGTCAGCACGCCGTAGAGGCCCAGCCACACCACCGTGACGACGGGGGAGATCCGTGCGTAGCGGGAGCAGAGCGCGAGGGCCACGAACATCAGTGCGTGCGTGACCTTGTCGGCGTGCGGCGGACCGCTCGGCACGGTGCCGCCGGGGGAGAGCAGCATCGCGGTGATGACGACGACCGCGACGATCAGTGGCAGAGTGCGGTGCCGGAGGAGCGTGGACGGCACGGTTCAGGCGTTCTTCTTCTCGCCCCGCCGGGCGTCGGCGTCGCTGTCGGTGCTGTGCCCGTCCCGGTCGCGACCGGCGAACAGGACGATGCCCATCGCGGGGATCAACAGGAAGAACAACCACGTGTCGAACGTGAAGAACAACACGAGCGCGACGAGTGGGGTCAGTCCCATCACGATCTCGCGCCAGCGCTCGGAATCGTTTTTCGGGGTGATCACCGGCAGGTCGTCGCGGGTCGTGGTGGGCAGCTCCGTGACGTTGGCGGGCAGGTCGGTGAACAGCACCTGGAGATCGCCCCGCGTCGTGGCGGCCGACGCCTTCGCGCTGCGTTCGTCGAACTCCGACAGTGTCAGCCGGCCGAGTGCGAAGTGTTCGCCGAGCAGGTCGAGCGCCTCACTGCGTTCTGCGTTGCCGATCCGGATGTCGGGGTGTTCTGACATGCCGGTCACACTAACCTGTGCCGTCGGGCCGGCGACAGCCACGGGCGCTCCTCGAAAGGCTGTGATACCCGCTACAGGATCTCCGCCGGAGTAGGAAGGCGCGGCCGGGCACCGCGAGGTCAGGACGGGCCGCGGCCCTCGCCGAGGAGCCGGTAGGCCCGGCGACCGACGACGAACAGCACGCCGAAGGCGATGAGCAGCGCGATCGGATGCCGGAAGACGACGATCACGAGCAACGCGACCAGGATGAACGGAACCAGCGTGAGCAGCTGTTCCACCAGATCACGCGGCCCGGTCGTAGCCATCGCCGCCGGCGCGGAGGGCAGGTCGGCGAAGAGGGGGATCAGGTCGCCGCGCACCGTGGCCTGCGTGGCGAGCGCGACCCGCTCGTCGAACTCCGCCAGGCTGAGACGGCCCGCGGCGAAGTGCTCGCCGAGCAGCGCGACGGCTTCTTCACGCTCGGCGGTGCCTATGCGGATGTCGGGGCGGTCGGCCATGACTCCAGGCTAGTGGTTTTTCGCGCGCAGGAGCCGGGCCGCGACACGGCCGATACGACGAGTCCCCCGCATCGTGAGCGATGCGGGGGACTCGTCGGGAGCTGCCGTGTTGCCCGAGCGTTGCTCGAGCGGCGTCCTACTTGATCTCGGTGAGCACGGTGCCCTGGGTGACCGCGGCACCCGGCTCGACCACCAGGCCGGTGACGACGCCCGCCTTGTGAGCGTTGACCGGGTTCTCCATCTTCATGGCCTCGAGCACGGCGATGAGTTCGCCCTCGGCGACCTCCTGGCCCTCGGTGACCGCGACCTTGACGACCGTGCCCTGCATGGGTGCGGTCACCGCGTCGCCCGACGCCTTGCCGGCGCCGCCGCCACCGCGCTTGCGGGGCTTCGGCTTCTTGCGGATCGCGCCGGCACCGCCGCCGTTACCGCCGAGCGAGAACTGGCCGGGCAGCGACACCTCGACGCGGCGTCCGCCGACCTCGACGACGACGTTCTGACGCGGCAGGGCCTCGTCCTCGTCCTCGATCGGGGCACCACCGGTGTACGGCTCGATGGTGTTCTCCCACTCGTTCTCGATCCACTTGGTGTAGACGTCGAACTTCTCGCCGTCGCCCACGAACGCCGGGTTCCGGACGATGTGGCGGTGGAACGGGATCACCGTGGCCAGGCCCTCGACCTCGAACTCGGCCAGCGCACGGGCAGCGCGCTGCAGCGCCTGCTCGCGGGTCTCACCGGTGACGATCAGCTTGGCGAGCATCGAGTCGAACTGACCGCCGATGACGTCGCCCTGGACGACACCCGAGTCGACGCGCACGCCGGGGCCCGTGGGCTCCTTGTAGACGGTGATCGGGCCGGGGGCGGGGAGGAAGCCGCGACCGGCGTCCTCACCGTTGATGCGGAACTCGAAGGAGTGGCCGCGCGGGGTCGGGTCCTCGGTGAGCTCGAGCTTCTCGCCGTTGGCGATGCGGAACTGCTGACGCACGAGGTCGATGCCGGCGGTCTCCTCGGTGACCGGGTGCTCGACCTGCAGGCGGGTGTTGACCTCGAGGAAGGAGACGGTGTCGCCCTGCACGAGGTACTCGACCGTGCCGGCGCCGTAGTAACCGGCCTCGCGGCAGATGGCCTTGGCGGAGTCGTGGATGCGCTTGCGCTGCTCGTCGGTCAGGAACGGCGCGGGGGCCTCCTCGACGAGCTTCTGGAAGCGGCGCTGCAGCGAGCAGTCGCGGGTGCCGGCGACGATGACGTTGCCGTGCTGGTCGGCGATGACCTGGGCCTCGACGTGGCGGGCCTTGTCGAGGTACTGCTCGACGAAGCACTCGCCGCGACCGAAGGCGGCGACGGCCTCACGAGTGGCCGACTCGAACAGTTCGGGGATCTCCTCGATGGTCTGCGCGACCTTCATGCCGCGTCCACCGCCGCCGAAGGCTGCCTTGATCGCGACCGGCACGCCGTACTTCTTCGCGAACTCGACGACCTCGTCGGCGTTCTTGACCGGGTCCTTGGTGCCGGCCGCCATCGGAGCCTTGGCGCGCTCGGCGATGTGGCGGGCGGTGACCTTGTCGCCGAGGTCGCGGATGGACTGCGGCGAGGGGCCGATCCAGATGAGGCCGGCGTCGATCACGGCCTGGGCGAAGTCGGCGTTCTCGGAGAGGAAGCCGTAGCCGGGGTGGATGGCGTCGGCGCCGGACTTGGCGGCGGCGTCGAGGATCTTGTCGAACACCAGGTAGGACTCGGCCGAGGTGTTGCCGCCCAGCGCGAACGCCTCGTCGGCGAGCTTCACGAACTGTGCGTCTGCGTCCGGTTCGGCGTAGACGGCGACACTGCCGTAGCCCGCGTCCTTGGCGGCTCGGATGACCCGCACAGCGATCTCGCCGCGGTTCGCGACGAGCACCTTCGTGATCTGCGCGCTGGCATGACTGGGCACGGAGCCTCCTGTTGATCGATCGTTAGGTTATTTCCGTCGACGGGCAGTCTAAGCGGCGATCGGATCGACGATGTAACCGGATGCCCATATACATTACGGCGGCCGTTCGAGCGCACAATGCTACTCACCGGTAGGTGGGACTGCTGCCGTTTCCGGCTGCGCGATCCACGGCCCACCCACCGCGACCTCGTGCATCAGTTCGCGAGTGCGCGTGAGAAGGCTCGGAACGTTCTCGCCCGCGATGGTGTTGTCGGGGAATCGCGCCGACATGTTCACACCCTCGGGCGTGCGATTGATCCACACGTAGACGTCGTGCGTGAAGCTGCGGCTGCGCAGCGCCTGGGCGTTCCATTCGGGCCACTGGGCCGCCATCGGCACGAACCGCACGTCCATGTACGAGACGACGAAACGGGGACGAATGGGCACGCCGAGGAGTTCACCCACCCGCACGAACGGCACCCGGGCGCTCGCGCGGGTGCGGTGCAGTTCGTCGCCGGCCCGCATCGCCAGAGTGTCGAAATCCGTTGTGTCCGTGAGCTTCAGATCGATCGGGCGCAGGCCGACGAACCAACCGAGCGAACCCGCCCAGATCGGCCCGGCGCGGGTGTGTGCGGGCGCGACCGTCCGGAACCGCTCCGCGCCGGTGAACTCGGCCGTCGCCCGGCCGAAACACGCCAGCACACCGGCGAAGAAACCCGTCCCGGCGCGCCGGCAGCACGCCGCGAAGGCACTCGCCTCGTCGTCGTCGAACCAGCGTTCCGAGAGTCGCTGCTGGGGTGTGGCGTGCGCGGGTCGCGGACCGATCGGAAGGGGGAAGGCGGGCGGTTCGCCGCCGCATTCGGTGAGGGTCCGCCGCCAGATCTGCACGGCCTCGTCGTGGTCGTCGAGCTGCGCGGAGTCGTCGCGTTCGGCGGCGCCGAAATCGATGTAACTGCCCACCGGGAACAGGTCGGCGGCGCGACCGGTGCGCTCCTCCTCGTAGAGCGCCGAGATCTCGTGCGCCACGAGCACCACCGAGTACCCGTCGATGATGGAGTGGTCGGCGCCGAAGAAGACCGTGAACCGCTCGTCGGTGTCCTTCGCGCTCCCCGCGTCGTCGGCATTCCCGTCCGGTGTCCGCTCGAGCGTCGCGAAGACGTAGGACGGCCACAGGTGCGGCGTCGTGTAGTCGTCGAACAGGCCGAGGAGGTGGTCGTGGATGGTGCCGGGATCGGCGGGATCGTGCCGGATGGGCCGCACCGACACCCGGCCCGGGGGAGCGGTGCGCCGCACCAGACCGCCGCCGCTCTGCTCCTCGGCGAGGTGCGCGTGGCTGCGCAACGGTTCGTGCCGGTCGATCCACCGCTGCAGGGACCGCCGGAACCGCTCGGTGTCGAGCGGACCGGCGACCTCGAAGGCCGTGCCGAGCCACGAGTCGCGGCCCCCGCCGTACCGGACCCCCGAGGTACGCCTCAGATGCGCCTCGTGGATGTACGAGGCGGGGCGGGGGTCCTCGCGCCAGTCGTCCTCGGCCGCGCACGGCAGCCATTCGGTGAGAACACCCGGGGGGATCCGGTAGTCGGCGAGCTCGGTGAACTCCATGACCGCGTCAGGCTCGGAGGTGCCGCTTGATACGCGTGAGCATCGCGCTCATTCCTCGCAGCCGCAGCGGGCTGACCGCCTCGGCGAGCCCGAGCGACGCGTAGAAATCGTCGGGTACGTCGAGGATCTCCTGCGCGCTCAGACCATCGAGTCCCTGATGCAGGATCGACGCGAAGCCGCGCGTGGTCGGCGCTTCCGCGGGGGCGCTGAAGTGGAGCTTCACCCGCGAACGGTCGGATGCGTCGACGGACAGGAACAGCGGCGACTGGCACTCGGGCACCGGCTCCATCGCCGCCTCCTCCAGCTCCGCGGGAAGGGGCGGGAGCTCGCGGCTGAACTCCAGTAGCAACTGCAGCTTGTCCTGACCCTCGACGGCGGCGAAGTCGTCGACGATCTCGGCGAGCGGGGCGGGGATGCTCATGCTGCCGGCGCTTCTCCGGGCTCCTCGCCCTTGACGATGGGCACGCGGACCGCGTTGCCCCACTCGGTCCACGAACCGTCGTAGTTGCGCACGTTCGAGTATCCGAGCAGGTAGGTGAGCACGAACCAGGTGTGGCTCGAACGCTCGCCGATCCGGCAGTAGGCGATCACGTCGGCATCCTTGTCGATGTCGCCGTAGATCTCCTCGAGTTCGGGCCGCGAACGGAACCGGCCGTCCGGCGCCGCCGCCTTCGCCCACGGGATCGACACCGCGGTGGGGATGTGGCCGCCGCGCAGGGCGCCCTCCTCCGGGTAGTCGGGCATGTGGGTGCGCTCGCCGGTGTACTCCTGCGGCGACCGCACGTCGACCAGCGGGCCCTTGCCCAGGTGCGCGAGGACGTCGTCCTTGAACGCGCGGATCAGCGCGTCGTTGCGCTCGACGACCGGGTAGCCGCTCGTCGTGGCGACGGGGATGTCGAGGGTGGTGTCGCGGTTCTCGGAGATCCACGCGTCGCGGCCACCGTCGAGCAGACGGACGTCCTCGTGACCGAAGAGGGTGAAGACCCACAGCGCGTAGGCGGCCCACCAGTTGGACTTGTCGCCGTAGATGATCACGGTGTCGGTGCGGCGGATGCCCTTGCGGTCCATCAGCGCGGCGAACTGCTCGCCGTCGATGTAGTCGCGGGTGACGGGGTCGTTGAGATCGAGATGCCAGTCGATCTTCACCGCACCGGGGATGTGCCCCACGTCGTAGAGCAGGACGTCCTCGTCGGACTCTACGACCTTCACTTCGGGATGGCCGAGATGAGCGGACAACCATTCCGTCGACACGAGACGGTTGGGATCCGCGTAGACGGCGAACGAAGGGTTGCTATCGGGTGCGACGGGCACATGGGCTCCTGAGGCTGTGGTGGCAGGTGCGCCGTCGATTCTAGGCGGTACCGTGACGGGACGTGACCCGCAGTGACACCAACGGCGACCGGGCGGTCCCGGTCGAGCTCGCATCGCGGGAGCACATCGACCTGCTGGTCCGGCGGTTCTACGAACGGGCCCTCGACGATCCCGTGCTCGCGCCGGCCTTCGACGTGCTCGCTGTGGTCGGACTCGACGACCATCTGGTGGTCGTCGGCGACTTCTGGGAGCAGATCCTCTTCCGCACGACCCGCTATCGCGGAGCATTCGTGCCGGTGCACCGGGCGCTGCACGGACACCACGGACTGACCCCCGCCCGATTCGAGCGGTGGCTGCAGTTGTGGTGCGGGACCGTGGACGAGATGTTCCACGGCGTGGACGCGGAGCGCGCGAAGAGCAAGGCCGCGGCGATGGTGGGCTCGTTGCAGAAGACCCTGTACGGCGGCACGGCTCGATAGAGCCCGCGCGACCGGATTCGCCGGTCCGGCTCAGTTCTCGAGCGACTCGAGGGGGATCGCGGCGTTCTCGGCCCACAAGCGTGCGACGGAGATGCCGACCTCGGCGAGGAGGCGCCGCACCAGCGGCAACCCGATGCCGATCACCGACGACGGATCGCCCTCGATGCGCTCGACGAACCAGCCCCCGTGACCGTCGAGCGTGAAGGCACCGGCCACCTCGAGCGGCTCACCGCTGTCGAGATATGCCTCGAGTTCCTCGTCGGTGGGGGTGCCGAAGTGTACGACGGTGCCGCTGTGGTCGGCGGCCTCCGCGACGACCTCGTCGTCCCGGATGCGGAGCACGGCGTGGCCCGTGAGCAGCTCACCGCTGCGACCGGCCATCGTCCGCCAGCGCTTCCGGGCCGCCTCGACGGTGCCGGGCTTGCCCTGCAGAGCACCGTCGATCAGCAGCATCGAATCGCATCCGATGACGACGGCGTCGCGCAGCCTCTGCTCGCGCAGGACGGGCAGGATGTCGGTGGCCTTGGCTCGGGCGAGCTCGGTGACGACCTGCGCCGGTGGCGTGCCGGGCCCGAGGGACGCGATCAGTGCGTCCTCGTCGACCTCCGACACCTGCACCAACGGCTTCACGCCCGCCGCGTGGAGAACCGCGAGGCGGGCGGGTGAAGCCGAGGCCAGAACGAGCCGGGGCATGTCAGCCGCGGTTCGGGTACGAATACGGCGAGAACGGCGCCCACCGACGGTGCATCCGCGTCGGATCACCCCAGGTCTCGGGCGGCCGGGTGTCGACGACCTCGTCGCTCGCCGACGCAGCGGCAGCGGCGAGCACGGCGACGAGAGCCGCGATCTCCTCGTCGGACGGGTTGCCCTTGACGATGCGGATGGCGGCCGCGGTCTCGGCGACCGCGGTGTTCTCCTGGGGCGCTTCGGCCGCACCGTCGGCGGCCGTGGCCTCGACCGCGGGCGACTGCTCTTCGACCTCGAACTCGGTGATGATCTTGTCCTCTGCCGTCGCTGTCACAGGGCACCCCCCGGATACGCGTCCACACGGGCATCGGATGCCCACCGGGTCGCTGTCATGTCGATCCCTCTCTCGGGTTCATCGCACGTCGTCGGCGACGTGCTACGCCGTACGGTCGCGGCAGGACCGGGATGCGCCCGGTCCTGCCGCGGAGCGTCACAGCGGAATGTTTCCATGCTTCTTCGGCGGGAGCGAAACCATCTTCCGCTCGAGCAGGCGCAGCGCGGAAACGATCTGACCGCGCGTGTGCGACGGCGGGATCACCGCGTCGACGTAACCGCGCTCGGCCGCGACGTACGGGTTCACCAGGGTGTCCTCGTACTCGTTCTGCAGCTCGAGGCGCAGCGCGTCGACGTCCTCGCCGTTCTTGGCGGCCTCGAGCAGGCGCTTGCGGTAGACGAAGCCGACGGCGCCGGAGGCACCCATGACGGCGATCTGCGCGGTGGGCCATGCGAGGTTGACGTCGGCACCCATGTGCTTGGAACCCATGACGTCGTACGCGCCGCCGTAGGCCTTACGGGTGATGACCGTGATCTTGCCGACGGTCGCCTCGCCGTAGGCGTAGAGCAGCTTGGCGCCGCGGCGGATGATGCCGTTGTACTCCTGCTCCGTGCCGGGCAGGAAGCCGGGAACGTCGACGAGCGTGATGATCGGCACGTTGAACGCGTCGCAGGTGCGGACGAAGCGCGCGGCCTTCTCGGATGCGTCGATGTCGAGGCAGCCGGCGAACTGCGTGGGCTGGTTGGCGACGATGCCGACGCTGCGGCCGTCGACGCGACCGAAGCCGACGATGATGTTCTTCGCGCGCTCGGCCTGGACCTCGAGGAACTCGTCGTCGTCGAGCAGGCGACGGATGACCTCGTGCATGTCGTACGGCTGGTTCGGCGAATCCGGGATGAGCGTGTCGAGCTCGATGTCCTCCGCGGTGAGGGAATCCTCGATCGCGCCCTCGATCGGGTCGCTCGGCGCGAGACGCGGCGCAGCGGCCTGGTTGTTGCTGGGCAGGTAGGACAGCAGGTCCTTGACGTAGTCCAGGGCGTCCTGCTCGCCGTCGGCGACGTAGTGCGCGACACCCGACTTGACCATGTGGGTGTGGGCGCCGCCGAGGTCCTCCATCGTGACGTCCTCGCCGGTGACGGTCTTGATGACGTCGGGGCCGGTGACGAACATCTGGCTGGTCTGGTCGACCATCACGACGAAGTCGGTGAGCGCGGGGGAGTAGACGTGACCACCGGCCGCGGGGCCCATGATCAGCGAGATCTGCGGGATGACACCGGAGGCCTGCACGTTGCGGTGGAAGATCTCACCGTAGAGGCCGAGGGAGACGACCCCCTCCTGGATGCGCGCGCCGGCGCCCTCGTTGATGCCGATCAGCGGACGGCCGGTCTTGAGGGCCAGGTCCATGACCTTGACGATCTTCTCGCCGTAGACCTCGCCGAGGCTGCCGCCGAAGACGGTGGCGTCCTGCGAGAAGACGCAGACGTCGCGGCCGTCGATCGTGCCGTAGCCGGTGACGACGCCGTCGCCGAGCGGACGGTTGTCGGCCAGGCCGAAGTTGGTGCTGCGGTGGCGAGCGAGGGCGTCGAGCTCGACGAACGATCCTTCGTCGAGGAGCGCCTGGATGCGCTCGCGAGCGGTCAGCTTGCCCTTGGCGTGAACCTTCTCGACTGCGGCCTCACCGACCGGGACCCGGGCCTGTGCTTGACGGTTGCGCAGGTCGGCCAGCTTGCCGGCGGTGGTGTGGATATCGGGCGTACTCGCCGCCTCGGGCGCGGACGGCTCCTGGACAGTGGTCATGGCCAGTCAGCTTAGCGATCGTCATACAAGGCCGCTGCATCGAGGTCCCGAAGGCCGGACCACCACTCCGGACCTACCGGCGGGTAGGTAGCGAAGGTCCACTTTAGGCTGTGTACATGGCATCCG
Source organism: Rhodococcus rhodochrous (assembly GCF_900187265.1). Lineage (NCBI taxonomy): Bacteria > Bacillati > Actinomycetota > Actinomycetes > Mycobacteriales > Nocardiaceae > Rhodococcus > Rhodococcus rhodochrous. The sequence continues at coordinate 3,623,904 of NZ_LT906450.1, read as the reverse complement.
ACCGGCCCACGACCGATCTTCTCGCCCTCCGCACACCGCTCGACGAGGCGGCGCTGCGCGATGCCCTCGTCGGCGCCGAGCGCGAGGGCTTCTACACACGCCTCGACGTCGTCGCGGACACGGCGTCGACGAACGCGGATCTGCTCGCCGTCGCCGCGGACGGCGACGACCGCCGCGTGCTGCTCGCCGAGTTCCAGCACGGTGGCCGCGGCCGCCACTCGCGCACCTGGAACGGTGTGCCCGGAGCGCAGGTCATCGTGTCGGTCCTGCTGCGGCTGCCCGAGTGCCCGCTGCAGAACATCGGCTGGCTCCCGCTGCTGTGCGGTATCGCCGCCGTCGACGCCGTGCGATCCGTCACCGGCGTTGCTGCACAACTGAAATGGCCCAACGACGTCCTCGTCGACGGACGCAAGCTCGCCGGCATCCTCGTCGAGGTCGCAGCCACCTCGCCGGCGCCCACGGTGGTCGCGGGGATCGGCATCAACGCCACCCTCGGACGCGACGAACTGCCCGTCCCCACCGCCACCTCGCTGCTGCTCGAGGACGCCACCGAACTCGATCGCACTCCGCTCGCGCAGGCGCTGCTCGCCGGTTTCGGCGACCGGATCCGGGCGTGGGCCCGAGCGGGATGGGACACCACCGAACTCGCCGCGGCCTACCGCGAACGGTGCAGCACGGTCGGGCAGCGTGTCCGCGCGATCCTGCCCGGCGACACCGAACTGCACGGTGTCGCGACCGACGTCGACGACCAGGGACGGATCGTGATCCGGCCCGACGGTGGGGGCGAAGCCGTGGCGGTCGCTGCGGGCGACATCACACATCTGCGACCGGTCTGAGCCCCCTGCGACCGCTCGCATCGGTACAAGACCGACATATGCCATCGTGGGCGGTATGGGATACCCGGAGGACGCCCTCGCACCCGAGGAAGAGTTGCTTCTGCATCGGCATTCGCACTGGAAGTCTCTCGTGCTGCCGACGGCGACCTTCCTCGTGTCGACGATGGTTGCGGGTTTCCTGCTGGGACTCGTCCAGGCGCGGCTCGACGGTGCCGCCGCGACCTGGTGCGGCCTCGCCGTGGTCGCGGCGTGGATCGGCCTCGTCGGCTGGCGGTGCGTCCCTCCCTTCGTCGGGTGGCTCACCACGCATTTCATCGTCACGGACCGGCGCGTCCTCGTCCGCACCGGTGTGCTCACCCACACGGGCATCGACATCCCGATGGGCCGGATCAGCAACGTCCAGTTCCGGCACGGCCTCGTCGACCGGATGCTCCGGACCGGCACGCTCGTCGTGGTCTCCGCCGCCGACGATCCCATCGAGTTCGACGACATCCCCGACGTCCAGCAGGTGCACGCCCTGCTCTACCGGCAGGCCTTCGATGCGCAGGACCAGCGTCCCGACGACCGTCACACCACCCGCTATCGGCGCGACGAGCACGAGCACCGCAAGGCCTGGTGACCACGAGTTGCAGGGGCACCGACACGACCCACCGGTAATCCCGACAAAGCGAACCCCGATCCGTAGGCTGGCGTGGTGACTGCCGTTCTACTCGCCGAAGACGACGACGCAATCGCTGCACCGCTGTCCCGCGCGCTGGGACGCGAAGGGTACGAGGTGACCGTCGAGGACAACGGTCCGGCCGCGCTCGAACAGGCACTGTCGGGCAGGTTCGAACTGCTCATCCTCGACCTCGGTCTGCCCGGGATGGACGGACTCGAGGTGTGTCGCCAGATCCGGGCGAGCCGCTCCGATCTGGCCGTGCTCATGCTCACCGCCCGCACCGACGAGGTCGACTTCGTCGTCGGTCTCGACGCCGGCGCCGACGACTACGTCGGCAAACCGTTCCGTCTCGCCGAGCTCATGGCGCGCGTGCGCGCACTGTTGCGCCGGCGCGGCGGACCGGAGAACGACGACATCGTGGACGTCGCCGGGATCCGGCTCGAACGGGCCGCCCGCCGTGTTCTCGTGGACGGCTCCGAGGTGACGCTCGCCAACAAGGAGTACGAGCTCCTGCGCGTGCTGCTCGAGCACGCGGGGCAGGTCGTCTCCCGCGACGCCATCCTCGAGGAGGTGTGGGGAGACGCCGACCTGCGCGGTTCCAAGACACTCGACATGCACATGTCGTGGTTGCGCCGCAAGATCGGCGACGAGGGGCCGGCCGGGGAACGTCGCATCGCCACGGTGCGCGGTGTCGGTTTCCGGCTGAACACCGACTAGCGTCTCCGGCGTGCGCAGCCGCATCCTCAACGCCGTCCTGGCGACCGTGTTGCTCGTCGCGCTGTTGCTCGGCATCCCGCTCGCCTACACGGCATTCCTGTTCGTCGAGGACACCGCCCGCCGCGACCTGCAGAACCGGCTCGAACGCATGGCCGACGAGATCATCGCCCAGGAGGGCACCGACGGATTCGTCGTCGGTGGCCTCGACACGAGCTCCCTGCGCCTGCTCGTCCCCACCGACGGGCGGGCCGTCGTGGTCTACCCGACACCCGAGAACGTCGCGGCGCGGCTGGACATCGGCACCCCTGTGCTCGAGGCGTCGATCGTCGAATCGTTGTCGATGGGAACGTCGGGCTCGCTGCTCATCGAGGTCCCCTCGGAGAGCATGCGCTCCCTGCAGCAGCAGGTGCTCGCCGCGGTGAGCCTGCTGGTGCTGCTGTCCGTCGCGGCCGGAGCGCTGGTCGCGGTGGCGACCGCCCGACGGCTCGCCGACCCGCTGCGCGACGTGGCGAACCGGGCGGCCCGTCTCGCCGAGGGCGACTTCCGCCCGGTGGCCCGGCGCCACGGTATCCCCGAACTCGATCGCGTCTCCGACGTCCTGGATTCGGCCGCCGTGGAGATCTCGCACCGCCTGCAGCGCGAGCACGCGCTCGTCGGCGACGTCTCGCACCAGCTCCGCTCCCGGATGACCGCGATCCGGCTGCGGCTCGACGAGCTGTCCACACACGACGATCCCGCCGTGGTGGAGGAGGCCGAGGCGGCCATGGCGCAGGTGGACCGGCTGACCACCGCGATCGACGGCCTCGTGCGCCAGTCCCGCGACAGCAGCGCCGACCAACGCACCGACGTCTCCGTGGTCGGCGAACTCACCGGGGTCGTCGCCGACTGGCGCGGCCCCTACGAGGAGGCGGGACGGGAGCTGGTGCTGCGCGGCGATCCGTCGTTGCGGGCGGCGGTCACCGGTTCGCGGTTGCGTGAAGCCGTGGCGGTGCTCGTCGACAACGCGCTCGTGCACGGAGGCGGCACGTGCACGGTCTCGGTCAGGCAGGTCGCGACCCGCGGCGACGCCACCGTGTGTGTCGAGGTGGCCGACGAGGGAGAGGGCGTCAGCGACGAGGTCGCGCCGTACGTCTTCGACCGCGGCTTCTCCGGCGGTGGGTCGACCGGGGTCGGGCTGGCGCTCGCGCGCGCCCTCGCTGAGGCGGACGGCGGTCGTCTCGAACTGCAACGACGCCGGCCCGCACTGTTCGCGCTGTTCCTCGGCGCGCCCCGCGATCGGGACGCCCCCGTGCCGAACGGCACGCGCGAACCGCGCTAGACCGTCATCCGGTCGGGACCGGTCGGGGTGCTCTGCTCAGGACGGGTCGGGGCTCAGGACGGTTCGGGCTCAGGACGGGTCGAGCTGCTGCTCGGAGGGTTCGTCGACGGGAGCGTCCGGAACCATCTCTTCCGGAAAGACGAACTTCTTGAAGCAGTAGAAGCGGAAGATCATCTGCAGCAGGTTGCCGATGATGTACGCGCTGACGAAGTCGGCGATGTTCTCCGTCGCGAGGCTCACCTCGGGTACGCGCAGGTTGAAGACATAACTCGAGATCCACAACGGGATGAACGAGAGCACGACGCCGATACCGCTGACGAAGAAGAACAGGAACGCCTCGTGGGCGCGCTCGCGGCCGCCGCGATTACGGAAGGACCATTCGCGGTTGAGGATGTACGAGCAGATCACCGCGACGACACCGGCGATGATCTTGGCGGTCACCGGCTTGTCGGACAGAATTGTGAGCTTGAGCGTGTAGAAGATCACCGAGTCGATCACGAAGGTGGTGCCGCCGACGATGGCGAATTTGATCAATTCGCGATGCCGGAGCAACAGCCCCCGGAAAGGCTGGGGAACTCTGCTCAACGCTTCATCGACGATTGTCACTTGGAGAAGTGTACGAAACGAAGATGTGAATTTCCGAAACCCGACCGCACATGTCGGCATTCCCACACCGCCGCGCGGGTCGTCCCGCAGCGTCGGCACACGCCGCAACGGGTCGGTGGGAGGTCCCTCGCCGCTCGGCAGGGGAGCAGCGGAACGACGCCACGACATGCTGTGACACCATGGACAGCCGTGACAGGCAGACCTGAATCGTCCCCCAGATCCGACACGCCCCGCACCCTGACGACGGGTATGCCGGTCGTCACGATGATCGGTGGTGGACAGCTCGCGCGGATGACCCATCAGGCGGCGATCGCGCTCGGTCAGACGCTGCGCGTCCTCGCCGGGAGCGTCGACGAACCCGCCGCGCAGGTCAGCCCGGACGTGGTGCTCGGCAGCCACGACGACCTCGACGCCCTCCGCCGCGCCGCGACCGGCGCGCACGCCCTCACCTTCGACCACGAGGGCGTACCGACCCGGCATCTCGAGGTCCTGCAGCGCGAAGGCGTCGCCGTGCTGCCGCCCCCGCAGGCCCTGATCTACGCCCAGGACAAGATCGCGATGCGCAAGCGGCTCGGTGAGCTCGGCGCACCGATGCCGAAGTTTGCGGAGATCACCTCCGTCGAGGACGCCCGCGCCGCCCTCGACACGCTCGGCGATCCGTACGTGCTCAAGGCCGCACGCGGCGGCTACGACGGCCGCGGCGTGTGGATCCTCGACGACCGCGCCGAACTCGAGAAGGTCGTCGCCGAGCAGCTAGCCGCAGGTGTCCCGCTCCTCGCCGAGGAGAAGGTCGAGTGGACTCGCGAACTGTCGGCGATGGTCGCGCGGTCCCCGTTCGGCCAGGGCGCGTCGTGGCCGGTCGTCGAGACCGTCCAGCGCGACGGCCAGTGCGCCGTCGTCATCGCACCCGCCCCGGATCTGCCCGAGGACGTCGCCACCGCCGCCGAGCAACTCGCGCTGCGCATCGCCGGAGAGCTCGGCGTCGTCGGTGTCATGGCGGTCGAGCTGTTCGAGACACGTTCCGGTGAGCTGATCGTCAACGAACTTGCGATGCGTCCGCACAACTCCGGGCACTGGGGCATGGACGGTGCTCGCACCGGCCAGTTCGAACAGCACCTGCGCGCCGTGCTCGACTACCCCCTCGGCGACACGAGCCCGATCGCCCCGGTGACAGTGATGGCGAACGTGCTCGGCGCGCCCGAGGCGCCGGCGATGAGCATGGACGAGCGGCTCCACCACCTGTTCGCCCGGATGCCCGACGTACACGTCCACCTCTACGGCAAGGGTGAGCGCAAGGACCGCAAGATCGGCCACGTCAACGTGCTCGGTGGGCCGTCCGGATCGATCGACGATCCCGAGTACGTCGCCGCCGTGCGTGACCGCGCGGAACGCGCGGCGCACTGGCTCTCGCACGCGGTGTGGACCGACGGTTGGAACGAACACACGGGAGAAAGCGGTGAGTGACGTGGCACAGGGTGCACAGGTCGGCCTGATCATGGGCAGCGACTCGGACTGGCCGACCATGCAGGCCGCTGCCGAGGCGCTGGTCGAGTTCGGGATCCGCTTCGAGGTGGGTGTCGTCTCGGCGCACCGCACGCCGCAGCGGATGCTCGACTACGCCAAGGACGCCGCCGGTCGCGGGATCAAGGTCATCATCGCGGGCGCCGGCGGCGCCGCCCACCTGCCCGGCATGGTGGCCTCGGCGACCCCGCTGCCGGTGATCGGTGTTCCGGTGCCGCTGAAGTACCTCGACGGTATGGACTCGCTCCTGTCGATCGTGCAGATGCCCGCCGGTGTCCCCGTCGCCACCGTCTCGATCGGCGGCGCCCGCAACGCGGGTCTGCTCGCCGCGCGCATCCTCGGTGCCTCCGATCCGGCGCTGCGCGAGCAGATGGAGAAGTTCCAGGCGGGTCTCGAGCAGATGGTGCTCGAGAAGGACGAGGCGCTGCGGCAGAAGCTGCTCGGCTGACGGAGCGTCGCCGTGCAGACGACCCCGCTGCTCGAACGCTGGAACCGGTGGGCCCGCGGGCACACCGGAGTGATCGACGGGGCGTTGGCCGCGGTGCTCGCCCTGTTCGGGGCCGCCCTGCACGTGGCGGACGCGCGATCGGTGGCGGGTCTGTTCGTCACCCTCGCGCTCACGCTGCCGCTGGCCTGTCGCAGGACCCGCCCGGTGGTGGCGGGTTCGCTCGTCGCGCTCGCCGCCTACGCGCACCTGCTCGTCCTGCCGGAGGTCCTGCCGATCTCGGCGATCGCGGTGCCGATCGCGGTGTACGCGCTCGCCGCCTACGCTCCGCGGTGGGCCGCCAACACCGCGCTGCCCGTCGCGGTCGCCGGCGGCGCACTCGCCGGGGTGCGCTATTTCGGCTACGACGGCCGCACCGCGCTCGAAGCGTTCGTGACGGCCACCTTCGTCGCGGTCTTCCTCGCCGGTGTGTGGGCGTTCGGCCGGGTCCGCGGGTTGCGGTTGCGCGAGATGGATTCGCTCACCGAGCGCAACCGGTTGCTCGAACTCGAACGTCTCAAGGAGGCCGAACTGGCCGCCACCCAGGAGCGCACCCGCATCGCCCGGGAGATGCACGACATCGTCGCGCACTCGCTCACGGCGATCATCGCGCAGGCCGACGGTGGTCGCTACGCCGCCGCGACGAACCCGGAGGCGGCCACGGGGGCGTTGACCACCATCGCCGAGACCGGGCGTCGCGCGCTGACCGACATGCGCGGGTTGCTGTCGGTGCTCCGTGAGGACACGCCCCGCGAGTTCACCACTACACCCGGGGTCGGCGACGTGCCGGCGCTCGTCGAGCAGATGCGCACGAGCGGGCTCGAGGTCGAGTTCTCGGTCGACGGGCAGAGCCGCGAGGTGCCCGAGGGACTGGGACTGTCGGTCTACCGGATCGTGCAGGAATCGCTCACCAACGTCCTCAAGCACGCGGGTCCCCGCGCCCGCACCCACGTCCGTCTCGACTGGCGGCCCGACACGCTCGTCGTCGAGATCGTCGACGACGGCAGGGGAGCGGCGGCGCTCGTCGAGGCCCGCCCGGGTGGGCAGGGGCTGACCGGTATCGAGGAGCGGGCCCGGCTGCACGGCGGTCGCGCGGCGGCCGGTCCGAGGGACGGTGGCGGCTACCGGGTCCGTGCCGAACTGCCCGCACCGGCGGTCTCCCCCTAGGGTGGCGTCCGTGACCGAACCCGCCCGCGACACCCGCCCCGACACGACCATCCGTGTTGGGCTCGTCGACGACCAGCAGCTCGTGCGCGCCGGTTTCCGCATGGTGCTCGAATCGCAGCCGGACATCGAGGTCGTCGTCGAGGCGTCCGACGGTGAGGCCGCCGTCGCCGAACTCGAACGGGTTCGCGCCGACGTCGTGCTGATGGACGTGCAGATGCCGCGGGTCGACGGCATCTCGGCGACGCGGTCGCTGCTGCGCTCCGCCGACGCGCCGAAGGTCGTGGTGCTCACCACCTTCGACAACGACGACTACGTCGTCCAGGCGATCGCCGCCGGTGCGAGCGGCTTCCTGCTCAAGGACGCGCCGCCCGAGGACCTGCTGGCCGCGGTACGGACGGTGCACCGCGGTGACGCCGTGATGGCCCCGCGCGCGACCCGCTCACTGCTGCACCACGTCTCGCCGTTGCTCGACGGTGCGGAGCGGCGCGCGGTGCCGGTCGCGGTGCCCGAGGATCTGACCCCGCGCGAACTCGAGGTGCTCGTCGCGATGGCGCACGGCCTGACCAACGGGGAGATCGCCGAGCGGTTCGTGCTCTCCGAGACGACCGTCAAGACCCACGTGGGCCGGGTGCTGGCGAAGACGGGATCGCGCGACCGCGTGCAGGCGGTGCTGTTCGCCTTCCGCGCCGGTCTCGTGCATCCCGACGATCTGCTCGGCTCGGGGGAGTAGGACCGTGGTGCCATCCCGGAGACGACCGGTCCTCCCGGGGGAGGACACCGGGGCGGCGAAGATCGACTCGCGGGTCGATGTGCGTGCGCCGCATCGTTTCTAGCGTCGAAGCATGACTTCGATCAGCTCTTTCGTACCGGTATGTTCGGCTCAGGGGGTCGTCCGCGTCTACGGCCGCGGCGACGCCGAGGTGCGTGCCCTCGACGGGGTGTCCATCGCCTTCGAGCGGGGACGCTTCACCGCGATCATGGGACCGTCCGGATCCGGCAAGTCGACGCTCATGCACGCCCTCGCCGGTCTCGACGGTGTCGATTCCGGGCGCGTGATCCTCCACGGTGACGGCCGCCGCGCCGACGTCGAGATCAGCACCGCCCCCGATGCGGTGCTCACCGAACTGCGCCGCGACCGCATCGGTTTCGTCTTCCAAGCGTTCAATCTGCTGCCCGTGCTCACCGCCCGCGACAACATCCTGCTGCCGATGCGGCTGGCAGGCTCGCGCCCGGCGCCGGACTGGTTCGACGAGGTGACCGGCAGGCTCGGTCTGACCGACCGGCTCGACCATCTTCCCCACGAGATGTCCGGCGGTCAGCAGCAACGCGTCGCCGTAGCGCGGGCGCTCCTGCCGCAGCCCGACGTGATCTTCGCGGACGAACCCACCGGAAACCTCGACTCGCAGTCCGGCGCGGAGGTGCTCTCCATGCTCCGGTCGAGCGTGCGGGAGACCGGCCAGACCGTGGTGATGGTGACGCACGATCCGGTCGCGGCCTCCTACTCCGATCGGGTGGTGCTGCTCGCCGACGGTCGGCTCGCCGGTGAGATCGCGCAACCCACAGCGGATTCGGTGCTCGATGCGCTTCGCGACCTGCGCACCTCCCGAACGGTGGTGCCGGTCCGATGAGGCATCTCGTCCTGGCCCAGGCCCGCGCCCATCGGGGGCGGTACGTCGCGTCCGCGCTGGCGGTCTTCGTCGCGGTCGCGTTCGTCGTCACGACCCTCGTGCTCGGCGACACGGTGAGCGCGTCGGTCTCGAAATCCACCGCGGCCCGGTACGAGGGGGTCGCGGCCGTCGCTCTTCCCGTCGACTCCACCGTCGCACCCGACGAGGTGCTCACGCTGGTCGCCACGACACCGGGAGTCGAGGCGGCGGCGCTCGACGTCAGCGGTCCCGTCCGGCTGATCGGCGCCGACGGGTCGTCCTCGAACGGCACCGCGACGAGCATCGCACCCGAGGGCGCCCTGCGGTGGCAGCAACTCGGGGACGGCCGCTGGCCGTCGAACCCGGGTGAGGTGGCCGTCGGCTCGTCGTCCGGCCGGGCGATCGGTGACGAGATCACCGTCGCCGACCTGACGGGTTCCGTGCCCCCGACCACCGTGGAGGTCGTCGGCGTCGTCGATCTCGACGGATCGCCGCTCGCCCTGAGCCCGGGATCGGTCTTCGTCGACGTCGCACAGGTGCGGTCGTGGTCCGGCGATACGACGGATTGGGAGGTCCGTGCCGTCGGTGACGCCGACGCCGTGCGAGCGGCACTTGCGCCGATGCCGGGTGTCGACGTCGTGCCGGGTGCCGATCGCGCCACGGCGGTCGCCGACGGCTATGTCGGGGACGTCGCCCTGCTGCGCAACGTCCTGCTGTGCTTCGCGGCGATCTCGGTGGTCGTGGCCGGCCTGGTCATCGCGAACACCTTCTCCGTCCTGCTCGCCGCGCGCACCCGCGAACTGGCCCTGATGCGCTGCGTCGGCGTGACGTCCGCCCAGATCCGGCGCAGTGTCCGCGGTGAGGCGTTCGTCGTCGGTCTCGTCGCGGCCGTCCTCGGCGTGCTCGGCGGGACCGGACTCGCCGCGGCCGTGGTGGCCGTCGCGCAGGCCGTGGACGCCCCGCTCCCGCTCACATCGATCTCGGTGACGACCACGACGGTGCTCGCGGGTCTGATCGTGGGAACGGGCATGACGGTGGTCGCCGCGAACGGCGCCGCGCGTGCGGCGACCCGCGTGCGGGCGCTCGCGGCCCTGCAGCCCCTCGAGACCCGCCCCGAACCGGTACGCGACTCGTGGGTGCGCCGCATCTGCGCCGCGCTGGCGATCCTCGGCGGCACGGCACTGCTCGGGCTCGGGGTCGTCATGGCGAACGTGCTCGTCGCATGCCCCGGCGGACTGCTGCTGTTCGTCGGTGTCGTGCTCGCCTCCCGCCGTCTCGTGCCCGCCGCGGTCGGTGCGGTGGGGGACGTGCTCGCCCGTGCCGGTGGTCCGCTCGCGGCGCTCGCCGCGGGCAACGCGCGGCGCAATCCTCGCCGCACCGCGTCGACGGCCACCGCGCTGTTCATCGGTGTGACGTTGACCTCGACCCTCGTCGTGGGGATCGGCACGCTCAAGGGCGGTGCGCCCGACGTGATCGACGAGAACTTCCCCGTCGACATGGCCGTGACCGCGCCCGAACGCGACGGTCTCGCACCGGAGGTGATCGAGCGGCTGACGGCGGTCGACCGGGTGCACAGCGGAGCCGAGCTCGCCACCGTCGACCTCATGATCGGTGGCACGGAGGCGTCGGTCCTCGGCGTCGATCCCGCGGCGATGGCCTCGACCGTCCGGACGGACGTGCGGCTTCCCGAGGCTGGGACGATCGTGCTCGAACGGTCCCTGGCGAGATCGGTGGGCGTGGACGACGGAGCTGTCGTGACCGTCGGTGGCCCGGTGGGCGCACGCGAGCTGACCGTCGCCACGACGGAGATCGGGATGCCCGACATGATCGAGTGGAGCGATCTGACCGCCGTCGCCGGTCCCGTCACGGCGGACACCCTGTGGCTGAAACTCGATCGGGGACTGTCGGACGAGGACCTCGTCGCGGTCTCCGACGACCTGTCGCGGATCGCCGCGGCCGAGGTTCCGGGCAGTGACGTGGTCGGTGCGGTGCAGATGCGGCAGATGCTCGAGAAGATTCTCGACACGATGCTGCTGATCGTCGGCGGGCTGCTGTCCGTGGCTGTGGTGATCGCCCTGATCGGCGTGGGCAACACGATGGCGTTGTCGGTGCTCGAGCGGCGACGGGAGACCGCGATGCTGCGCTCGGTCGGTCTCTCGCGGGCCGGTGTGCGGAGTCTGCTGGTGCGGGAGGCGTCGATCATCGCCGGCGTGGCGTCGCTGCTCGGCGTGGTGCTCGGTCTGCTGCTCGGTGCGGCCGGCACGGCCTCGGTGATCGGCACGGGTCACATCGAATTCGGGGCGGTGCCGTGGTGGCAGCTCGCAGCGATCGTCCTGGTGGGCGGTCTCGCGGGTGTGGTGGCGTCGCTCGTCCCCGCCCAGCGCGCGAGCCGGGTGTCGCCGGTCGCGGCGATGGCCGGGTGACCGGGGGAACTCAGTCCTCGCCGGGCGGGCGGATGTGGGCCGGTCGGGTCCACGGTGCCCCGGACAGCCGCTCGATGTCGGTGTTGAACCGCTCGAGATAGCGGGCGAACCGCGTCACGTCCTCGGCGTCCCAGTCGACCAGAACGCGCTCGAGTCCTTCGACGGCTCGGGCGCGTTCGTCGTCGAGTCGACGTTCACCCTCATCCGTGATCCGGAACTTGCGGGCGATACCGCCGTCCGGGTCGGGGATGCGCTCAGCGAGTCCCGACTTCAACAGGACCGCGGTCTGCCGGTTCACAGTGGAGGCGTCGAGACCGAATGCCTCGCTGAGCTGTCCGATGGTCATCGGTCCCTGGGCCCACAACCGGCTCAGCATCGTGTAGGCGCTGCGATCGAGGTGCCCGGCGTCGCGCCGGCGCGGCCCGAAGAAGGTGAGATGCCGCCCCAGGAGCATGATTTCGAACTCGATCAGGTGCGTCGGCTTGTCCATGTGTGCGCTTCATCACTCCTAGGCGGGTCGGTGTCCATTATGGGCGTTCCCGCGTTGACCGACGGATATGCATCATGCATACCATGTGCGCCATACACATTCTTGCCGGTGGAACCGGCGCATTTCGTCGATCACGGAGTCGTACATGTCGGAGTCACCCGGGGCGCAGCAGGTGCGCTCCTCCCTGCTGGTGGGGGTCCTCGCTTTCACCGGTATCGTCGGCGCGCTCACCCAGACGCTGGTCGTGCCGCTCATCGCCCAGCTGCCCGCCATCCTGAACACGTCCTCGTCCAATGCGTCCTGGGTCATCACCGTCACCCTGCTCACCGGTGCCGTGGCCACGCCCGTCGTCGGACGCCTCGGTGACATGTACGGCAAGCGACGGATGCTGTTGATCTGCACGGTGCCGCTCGTTCTCGGCTCGGTTCTGTGCGCCATGGCGTCGTCGCTCGTGCCGATGCTGATCGGCCGCGGCCTGCAGGGCCTCGGCGTCGGTCTGATCCCCCTGGGCATCAGCCTGTTGCGTGACGCGCTCCCTCCCGAGCGTCTGCACTCCTCGATCGCGCTGATGAGCGCCTCGATGGGTATCGGTGGCGCGCTCGGCCTCCCGATCGCCGCCGCGGTCGCCCAGAACGCCAGCTGGCGCGCCCTCTTCTGGGCCACTGGCGTGCTGAGCGCCGTGGTCTTCGTCCTGCTGTGGCGGGTGGCTCCCCAGGGGCGTGGCACGGGCAGCACCGCCCGCTTCGACGTGGTGGGTGCGCTCGGCCTCGGAACGGCTCTGACCTGCCTGCTGCTCGCGATCTCGAAGGGCGGCGACTGGGGGTGGACGAGCTCGACGACCCTCGATCTGTTCGCCGCGGCCGTCGTCGTCCTGCTGGTCTGGGGTTGGTGGGAACTGCGCCGCTCCGAGCCGCTCGTCGATCTGCGGGTCGCGGCGCGGCTCCCGGTCCTGTTGACCAACTGCGCCTCGGTCGTCGTGGGCTTCGGCATGTACGCGCAGTCGCTGATCGTCCCGCAGCTGCTCCAGCTGCCGGCCGAGACCGGCTACGGCCTGGGCCAGTCGATGCTGGCGATGGGTCTGTGGATGGCTCCCGGCGGGCTCATGATGATGCTCGTCTCGCCGATCGGAGGGAAGCTCTCGTCGAAGCGCGGACCGAAGGTCACGCTCTTCGTGGGCTGCCTGATCATCGCGCTCGGATACGGCTCGTCGATCGTCCTCATGGGGTCGACCTGGGGCCTGCTCGTCGTCACCGCGATCTGCAGCACCGGCGTCGGCTTCGCGTACGGTGCGATGCCCGCACTGATCATGTCGGCCGTGCCGCAGTCCGAGACGGCCTCCGCCAACAGCGTCAACTCGCTCATGCGCTCGATGGGCACGTCGATCTCGGCTGCCGTGGTGGGTGTGGTGCTGTCGCAGATGAGCGTGCAGGCCGCCGGCTACAGCATCCCGACCGAGGCCGGATTCCGTACCGGTCTGCTCATCGGGTGCGGCGTCGCGCTGGTGGCCGCCGCGATCACGCTGACGATCCCGGTCGTCCGCCGCAAGGATCTCCACGCCGTCGACGAGAACGTGCCCGCGAAGGTCTGAGCGGGCACGGCGGAGATCCGAAACGGCATGGCCGGCGTAGGCTCGAGCCGTGTCGGGACGGGAACGGAAGCGTGCCAGGGTGATACGCGCATCGCGCGGCGTCCCGTCGGCACGTTTCGTCACCGCACTCGCGACGATGTGGGGCAGGGCCTGGGGCGGCTCGGTGTCCTTCGACGACGAGTACGGACTGTTCGTCTGCAGCGGTATGCGCGGTGGTTTCGCGCGCGGCGGCACCACCGTCGGCGGTGTCTTCCTCACCCGCATACGACCCACACGCGCGCTGCTGCGCCACGAAGCCGTGCACGCGGACCAGTGGGCCCGCCACGGCATCGGCTTCGCGGCGCGTTATCTGTGGGAGGAACTCCGCAACCCGGGATCCCGCAACAGGTTCGAGATCGAGGCGGGACTCGCCGACGGCGGCTACCGCGAGGAGCGCGGGATCACCCGTCCAGACGAACCGTGATCTTCTCGCTCGCCACGCGGCGTTCGGTGGCTTCGGGATCGGGATTGCTCACCTGCACCAGCGACGCCCGGGCCGCGAGCACCGCGAGCAGTCCGGCGACGAGATCGTCGGGCTGCGACCACGACCGGGAGGACAACACGCGGTCGCCGCTGCCGATACCCGCCGCCGACGCCGACTCGGTGGCGGCGGTGAGCACATCCGACTGTGAACGTCCGGCGAGCACCGCATCGGCCGCACCGGAGGACCGGAACTGGTCGCCGTGCATCCGCACGTCCGTCGCGTAGTCCGTGATCCCGGGCGGCAGGTCGCGGACGGGGGCACCGAATGCGTCGAGCGACAACGCCGCGACCTCGGCGACCGTGTCGACCTCGTCCAGCCGGTCGGGGGTGACGAGCGCGAGGTCGGCGTCGGGGTCGGCCTCGAGCACCACCTCGGCGCCGGCCCACCACGCACCGAGCAGCACCGCTGCGCTCTGCCAGTGGGCGGGCAGCAGCACCGCGACGCGACCGCCGGGAAGAATCCCGAACTGGTCGCGGATCATGTTGGCCGTCTTGGCGGCCCAGTTGGCGAGGGTGAGCGCCGACAGTTCGATACGCGCGCCGGTCGCGTCGTCGTACCAGGTGATCCGCGGACCCGCCGGATCTTCGGCGAGGATCGGATCGAGCAGTGCGTCGGTCAGGGTGGTCACGATGTCCTTCTTCTCGGCTGTCAGTTCACGCAGCGCGGGCCGTCGGAGCCCGCATCGATGGGTGGTGCGGAGGGAGCCGGGGTGGCGGTGCCACCGGCCGGGCTCACCCCGATGTCGGAGGCGGATGCGGCGGTGGACGAACCGGAGTACGACGACGAGCCGGGGCCGGTGTAGTCGCCTGCGAGCACGACCCGCACCGTGCCGGCCGGGAGCGAGGGGTCAGACCCGGTGGCGAGACCACCGAGCGCCGCGGCCACCGCACGAGTCTCGTCGGAGTCCTCGTCGGCACCGAAGACCGTCGACGTGCCCACACCGGAACCGGTGTAGTTGCCCACCTCGCCCTCGACGTAGCCCTCCTCGGACAGGGCCGCGGACACCTGGGAGGCCAGGCCGGACACGGATCCGGCGTTCGCGACATCGACCGTGACGGTCGACGCGTCGATGTCGGGGGCGGGCACCGGGGTCGAGGTGGTCTCGCTGCCGTCCGGTTCGCGGCCGATCAGCTCGGCGACGAAGGAGCGAACCTCGTCCGGATCGACCTGCACGACCGACTCGCCGTAATCGGTCATCGCGTTGATGTCCTGTACAGGGATCGTCGAGAAGGTCACGTCGCCACCGGCAAGGCCCTGCAGCTGGGTCGCCAGCGCCATGATGTCCCAATCGGAGTCGAGCACCACTGAACGTTGCACTGCGGCGGTCAGCTGACTCACCTTCGACGGGTTGGACAGCGTCTTGGCGCTGAGGACCTTCTGAGCCAGCGATGCCATGAACACCTGCTGCCGCACGATCCGGTCGAGATCGCCGCGCGGCAGGTCGTGACGCTGGCGGACGAAGCTCAGTGCGTCCGAACCCTGCAGGGTCTGTACACCGGCGTCGAAACGGGCGCCCGACAGCGGCTCGTCCACCGGTGCGTTCAGGCACACGTCGACACCGCCGACGGCGTCGGTGAGCAGCACGAAGCCGAGGAGTCCGACCTCGGCGTAATGGTCCACCGTCACACCCGTCAGGTCGGCGACCGACTCGATGAGCGCCTCCCGGCCCGCCTGGGTCGATTCGTTCTCGAGTTCGGTCTCGGTCGCGTCGGCGTCGGCTTCGACGAGCTCGGCGCGCCGGTTCGCCTTCGTGGCGCCGTACGCCGCGTTGATCTTCGACATCCCGATCTCGGGCACCTCGACGTAGGTGTCGCGGGGGATCGACATCGCCGTGGCCGACCGGCCGTCGTTCGGCACTCGGAGCAGGATGATCGTGTCGGTGTTGTTCGCCACTTCCTCACCCGCGCGCAACGCGTCGAGCTCGCGCTGGGAGAGGGGATTGCCGTGCGCATCGGTGCGGCTGTCCGTGCCCACCAGCAGGATGTCGACGGCGCCGTCCTCCCCGCCGCCGAGGGCCAGGCCGCGGACCGAGGCCAACGACGACTGCAGCGCGTCGACGCTGCGCCAGGCAACGCCGGTGACGACCAGCACCAGGCACGCCGCGATCGCGACGGCGATCTGCCACGGCCTGCCGCTGTACACCCGCGCCTCCGCCGGTGTTCCGGGGCTGCGGGAGGGCGGCTCGCGCCGGGCGGTACGCCGCGACTGTCGAGGGCCGGGATCCGACCCGTACCTGCCGTCGGCAGCTGTCGGATCGCCCGCGCGGGGGCGACGTCCCGTCGGGTCGGGACGTCGGCCGGTGCGGCGACGCGGCTCTGGCGGCACCTGGTACTCCTCCTGTGGCTGGTACGGGGTCTGTGTCTGTAGCTCTCGGTTGAAGGCTACTGGTGGGGACGCTTGCTCGGCGCGCACCACTCCGGCGTGCCAGACTTCTCCGAGTGCGTAGCGTTCTCGTCACCGGAGCCCGTGGCCAGCTCGGCCGTCATCTCGTGAACCGCGGCACTGCGGCGGGGATCCCGATCCGCGGTGTCGGATCGACCGAGGTCGACATCACCGATCCGCAGGCCGTGGCCGCCGCCGTCGAACCGGGCTCCGTGGTGATCAATGCCGCCGCGTACACCGCCGTCGACGCGGCCGAGACCGACGAGGACCGAGCCGCTGTGGTGAACGGCACGGGCCCGGGTGTGCTGGCCGCCGTCTGTGCCGACAAGGGTGCCCGTCTCGTCCATGTCTCCACCGACTACGTCTTCGCCGGCGACGCGACCGAGCCCTACCGGGTGGACGCCCCGCCCGGCCCGCGCACGGCCTACGGCCGCACGAAACTCGCAGGTGAGAGGAAGGTGCTCGAGGCGCTGCCCACCGCGCACGTCGTGCGTACCGCCTGGGTGTACACCGGCGACGGCAACGACTTCGTCGCCACCATGCGGCGACTCGAGGGCGAACGCGACACCCTGCGCGTCGTCGACGACCAGCGTGGCTGCCCCACCTACGCCCGCGACCTGGCGGACGGCCTGCTCGAACTCGCCTCCCGCGCCGACGGGATCCCCGGCGGGATCCTGCACGCGACGAACGTCGGGGAAGCGACCTGGTTCGACCTCGCCCGGGCGGTCTTCGAGGAGATCGGCGCCGATCCGGAGCGGGTGCACCCGTGCAGCAGCGACGAGTTCGTCCGGCCCGCGCCCCGGCCCGCCTACTCGGTGCTCGACGACAGCGCCTGGGTCGGCGCCGGCCTGACCCCCTTGCGTCCGTGGCGGGAGGCGCTGCACGAGGCGATCGCCGGTGACGGAACCGTGCCGCCTGCACGATGACATCCGACGAAGCGGCCCGTGAGGTGTCGCACACCGTCGAGGTCGCTAAGGTGACCGGCGTGGATTCGACGCTGGCCGTGGTGACGGTGACCTACTCGCCCGGTGAGCACCTCGAGAACTTTCTCACCTCGCTCACCTCCGCAACCGTTCTGCCGACGCAGGTGATCCTGGCCGACAACGGTTCGACCGACGGTGCTCCCGAGGCCGCCGAGGCGGCACACGAGAACGTGCGACTGCTCCGGACCGGCGGGAACATCGGTTACGGCGGCGCGATCAACCGTGCGGTCGCCGAGGTCGACCCGTCCGCGGAGTTCGTCGTCGTCGCGAACCCGGACGTCCGGTGGCACCCCGGTTCGCTCGACGAACTGCTCGACGCGGCGCGTCGCTGGCCGCGCGCCGGTTCGCTCGGGCCGCTGATCCACGAACCGGACGGAAGCGTCTATCCCTCGGCGCGCACCGTCCCCACCCTCGCCTCCGGTGCAGGTCACGCGCTGCTCGGCACCGTCTGGCCGGCCAATCCGTGGACACGCCGCTACCGCCAGGAGAACGAGGAGATCAGCGAACGCCCCGTGGGCTGGCTGTCCGGATCGTGCCTGCTGCTGCGGCGAGCGGCCTTCGACTCGATCGACGGCTTCGATTCGCGATACTTCATGTACATGGAGGACGTGGACCTGGGCGACCGGCTCGGACGAGCGGGGTGGCTCAACGTGTACGTGCCGTCCGCGGTGGTCACACACGCCAAGGGCCACGCGGCCGGACGGCACCCCGAACTGATGCTCCCGGCACATCACGAGAGTGCCTACCGCTTCCAGGCGGACCGTCACCCCCACGGGTGGCAGGCGCCGCTGCGATGGGCGTTGCGGGCCGGGCTCGCGGTGCGATCGCGAGTGGCGGTCGCGGCGGCCGTGCGGGAGCGTCGGAACGGGAGGACCGACCAGAACATTCCGGTCGGCACGACAGTGAACAGGGGAGACGATGACGAGTGATTCGGCACCGCACACCGATGCGGTGATTCTGGTCGGCGGGCAGGGCACGCGGCTACGGCCGCTGACGCTGTCGGCACCCAAGCCGATGCTGCCCACCGCGGGGGTGCCCTTCCTCACCCACCTGCTCGCGCGGATCCGTGAGGCGGGCATCAAGCACGTCGTGCTCGGCACCTCGTTCAAGGCCGAGGTCTTCGAGGAGTACTTCGCCGACGGGTCCGACTTCGGACTCGAGATCGAGTACGTCACCGAGACCGAGCCGCTCGGCACCGGCGGTGGTATCCGCAACGTGCTGCCGAAGCTGCGTGCCGACAACGTCATGGTCTTCAACGGTGACGTGCTCGGTGGCACCGATCTCGGCGCCGTGCTCGACACGCATGTGCGCACCGAGGCGGACGTGACCCTGCACCTGGTGCGGGTGAGCGATCCGCGTGCCTTCGGCTGTGTGCCGACCGACGAGGACGGCCGGGTGACCGCCTTCCTCGAGAAGACCCAGGATCCGCCGACCGACCAGATCAACGCCGGCTGCTACGTCTTCCGCCGCGAGATCATCGAGCAGATCCCCGAGGGCCGTCCGGTCTCGGTGGAGCGCGAGGTGTTCCCGGCGCTGCTGACCGAGGGCAAGAAGGTCTACGGGCACGTCGACGCCGCCTATTGGCGCGACATGGGCACCCCGGAGGACTTCGTCCGTGGTTCGGCCGATCTGGTCCGCGGTATCGCTCCGTCGCCGGCTCTTCCGCCGCAGCGCGGCGAGTCGCTCGTGCATCCGGGTGCCTCCGTGGCCCCCGGCGCCCTGCTGATCGGTGGCACGGTCGTCGGCCGCGGCGCGGAGATCGGTGCCGGCGCCCGCCTGGACGGCGCGGTGATCTTCGACGGTGCACGGGTCGAGGCCGGTGCGGTGATCGAGCGGACCATCATCGGATTCGGGGTGCGGGTCGGTCCGCGTGCCCTGATCCGCGACGGCGTGATCGGTGACGGCGCCGACATCGGTGCCCGGTGCGAACTGTTGCGCGGTGCGCGGGTGTGGCCCGGGGTGAAGATCCCCGACGGCGGCATCCGCTTCAGTACCGACGTCTGAGTCGAGAGGACGAAGTGAGCTTCGAACGGTATGTGGCGCTCGGCGATTCTTTCACCGAGGGAGTCGGCGACCCGGACCCGTCGCGTCCCAACGGGCTGCGCGGCTGGGCCGATCTCGTCGCCGGTGAGCTGGCGCGGCACTCGGAGAACTTCGCGTACGCGAATCTCGCCATCCGGGGCCGGTTGCTGCGACCGATCATCGACGAGCAGCTCGAGACCGCCGTGGCGATGCGCCCCGATCTCGTGACGATCTACGCCGGCGGCAACAACCTCATGCGTCCGAAACTCGACCTCGACGCACTCGCGGCCGAGTACGACGAGGCGATCGGCAAACTCGCCGCGACCGGCGCCCGCATCCTGATGTGGACGGCCTACGACGGCAGCTGGGCGCCGGTCTTCGGGCTCCTGCGCGGCCGGTGGGCCGTGTACAACGAGCTCGTCCGGGAGATCGCCGACCGGCACGGGGCGACCATCGTCGACTTCTGGAGGTTCGACGAGTACCGCGATCTGCGCATGTGGGACTTCGACCGACTACACATGTCCGCGGCCGGCCACCACAACATGGCGATCCGCGTGCTCGACCTGCTCGGGGTCGAACACGGTCTCGGACCGGTGGAGTTCGACGAGGCACCCGTCCTCACCCGGGCCCAGGAACGCGCCGCGGACCGCGCGTGGATGCGCGAGTTCCTCGTCCCCTGGATGGGCCGGCGGTTGCGCGGGGTGTCCTCCGGTGACGGCGTCACCCCGAAGTACCCCGAATTGGGCCCCGTCCGGTTCTGACCTCACGCTCGTCCCGGCGACCCGTCGGGCCGCGTCGTCTCAGGCCCGTCGGGCCGCCGCGAGCCGGACCATGTGCGCGATCGTCTCGTGCTCGGCCTCCGGCGGCAGCGCGTCGACGGGCCACCACTGCAGGTCGGTGGATTCGTCGCTGCGCACCGGCCGGGCACCCACGGGTGCGGTCACCAGGAACCGCAGGTCGAGGTGACGGGTGGGCACGCCGAGGGAGCACGTGATCGGATGCGTGTGCGCCGAGAGCAGTTCCGGATCGATCACCAGATCGGCGATACCGGATTCCTCGGTGGCCTCGCGCAGGGCCGCGTCGACGACTGTCTCGTCCGACGGCTCGCAGTGTCCGCCGAGCTGGATCCACCGCCCCACCCGCGGATGCAGGGTGAGCAACACGTTGCGGTGGTCGGCATCGAGCACGATCGACGACGCCGTGATGTGCCCGGGCACGTGTTCGCGCAGGCACCCGTCGGGCGCCGAATCGAGGAACGCCAGCATCGTGTGCCGCAGTGATTCGGCGTCCTCGGAGTCGGTGCGCCAGGCGGTGAGCCGGTCGATCGCCGAGGCGTGCAGGGAACGCGCCGACACGGCTACAGCTCCACGAGGGCGTCGCCCGGGTCCGCGGGTTCGCGCGGCTCCGGTTCGGTGAGCGGGTAGCCGACGGCGACCGCCCCGAGCGGCGACCACTCGGCAGGAAGCCCGAGTTCCTCGCGGACCACCTCCGGGGCGAAGATCGTCGAGCCGATCCAGCAGCTGCCGAGCCCGCGGGTCGCGAGGGAGACGAGCAGACCCTGCACCGCCGCACCGGCGGCGACGGTGAACATCGTGGCTTCGGCCGCGGTGCGACGCGCATCCGGATAGTGGTGTGCTCCGTCGGGCACCCAGAAGGGGACGATCACCTCGGGTGCGTCGTAGAGGATCGCGCCACGGGAGATGCGGCGTTCGACGGCCACCGGGTCGAGTCCGTCGCCGTGGAGATCCTCGGCCCACTTGTCGCGCATGCGGTCGAGGAGCCGGCGGCGCACCTGCTCGGTGCGCACCCACACGAACCGCACCGGACGTGTGTGATGGGGTGCGGGTGCGGTGAGGGCCTCGGCGACCGCCTCACGCAGATCCTCGGGATCGACGGGCTCGGAGGCGAACTGCCGCACCGACCGGCGCAGCAGCAGTGCCTCGCGCCGGCCGCGTTCGAGGGCCTCCTCGGTGCCGAGCCAGAACAGGTCGTCCTCACCGCTGCGGATCAGGGCGCGGGCGGTGGATCCGTCGTCGGGCAGGTCGAGTCCGCGCACCACGGCGACGGGCACACCGCCGAGCTTGCCCTTGACCAGATCGCCTGCGGCGGCGATCTCGTCGGCCACCGCCACAGACGTCACCTGCAGTTCGTTGCCCTGCGAGTCGTGGGAGCCGGCGTAGCCGTGCAGGACGGGAAGCCCGGACGAGCCGATCGCGGCGTCGGTCTGGCCGTTGCGCCAGGCGCGCCCCATGGTGTCGGTGACCACTACGGCGACCCGGACACCGAGCAGCGCACCGAGCCGTTCGCGAAGGGTCGCTGCGCTCGCGTCGGGATTCTCGGGCAGCAGTGCGAGTTCGGCACTGTCGACGTTCGACCCGTCGATTCCGGAGGCCGCCTGCACGATGCCGAGCTTGTTCTCGGTGATGAGGGTGCGGCCTTTGCGTGCCAGCACGCGGACCGCTTCCTCGTTCACGAGGCGGCGGCGGAGCGCGTCGCGGGCGTCGGGATCGGTGGGTGCGGCGACGATCCGTCCCTCGACCTTCGAGACCACCTTGCTGGTGACGACGAGGACGTCCCCGTCGGCCAGCCACGGTGCGGCCTGCGCGACGGCCGCGGCCAGGTCGTCGCCGGGCCGGAATTCGGGAAGCCCGGCGACGGGCAGGATCTCGATCGGGCCACCCGGCGCGTGGTCACGCACTGCGGGGTCGGCGACGGCGTCCGGCATCACAGGGTCACTCCGGCGAGGTCGAGGGCGGCGCGGGCCATCTCGGCGGTCGCGTCGGTGTCGGTCATGAGCAGCGGAACGGATCGGACCTCGACACCCGGCACCTCGGCGCTGTCGGTCGAGTGCACGAGCCAGCCGTCGAGAATGCCTGTGCCCGAGCGGGCGCCGTAGTACCGGCCGACGGCCTCGGCGGAGGTCTCCACTCCGATGACGTCCAGACACTCATCGGCCATGCCGCGCAGGGGCTTGCCGTCGATGACGGGGGACAGGCCGACGACCTTCGCCGACGTGGTGCGCAGCGCCCCGCGGATGCCGGGGATCGCGAGGATCGCCCCGACGCTGACGACGGGGTTCGACGGGGCCAGGACGACCGCGTCGGCGTTCTCGATCGCCTCGAGCACACCGGGGGCCGGCTCGGCTTCTTCTGCGCCGATGTGGGCGAAGCTGTGCGTCGGCACCTGGGCGCGGTGGCGGACCCACCATTCCTCGAAGTGCACGGCGCGCTGCTCACCGTCCTCGGGATCGGTGATGACGACGTGGGTCTCGCTGCGGTCGTCGGAGACCGGCAGCAGGGTCACGCCCGGCTTCCACCGCGTGCACAGTGCTTCGGTGATCGCGGAGAGCGGATAGCCGGTCCGCAGCATCTGCGTCCGGATGAGGTGGGTGGCGATGTCGCGGTCGCCGAGACCGAACCAGTCGGGAATCGCCCCGTAGGCGGCGAGTTCCTCCTTGGCGTTCCAGGTCTCGCCGGCGCGACCCCAGCCGCGTTCCGTGTCGATCCCACCGCCCAGGGTGTACATGCAGGTGTCGAGATCCGGACAGATCCTCAGACCGTGCATCCACACGTCGTCGCCGACGTTGACCACCGCCGTGATGCGGTGTGCCGCGTCCGGATTCGGCTCCACGCCGGGGGAAATATCGAGAAGTCGGCGCAAACCTGAGAGAAAACGCGCCCCACCGACACCTCCGACCAATACAGTCACATTCACGGCCCAAGCCTAAGCGGTGCGTCGTCTACCCGGTCGCGCACCGTCCGAAACGCGTTTCGGCAAAGCGGCCGATGATATGTGAACAACGCCGCTCCGCTTGACCGCGACACACCCGAAGTGTCTAATCACATACATGTCATTCGATAATCGAATTCGAGATCCCTTGCGGTGAACCCGCATTCGAACGAGTATTCGAAGGATGGCAGCGGGTTGATCCCCGGTCATGATTCGGCGCTGCAGGTGAGGAGGGACAATGGCCGGCGAGCGCGACAGCTTCGAGCTCACTCGAAGCGATACTGCAGTCGAGGCTGTCTGTGACTACCCGGACGTCGGGGTGCCCGTCCTGAGTTTGATTTCGGGATTCGGCGACCCAGCGGATGGCGAGGAGCAGTGGCAGGAGCGTGCGCTCTGTGCGCAGACCGATCCGGAGGCATTCTTCCCCGAGAAGGGTGGCTCCACCAGGGAGGCCAAGCGCATCTGCATGGGGTGTGAGGTCCGAGACGACTGTCTCGAATACGCACTCGCCCACGACGAGCGGTTCGGTATCTGGGGCGGGCTTTCCGAGAGGGAACGCCGTCGCCTCAAGCGCGGAATAGTCTGACGAGGGGTTCGGCCCGGTACGGGGAGTGCGGGACCGAGTGAAACACCGAGTCGGACGACGAAGGTCGGGTTGCGGCCGTGGGGGACGAGCAACCCGGCCTTCGTCATATCCAGATGTCGTTCAGTCCTCGTCGTCCTCGCCGAGTGTCGGGTCCACCACTTCCGGTTCGACACCGAGATAGGTGGCCACCTGGTGCACGAGGACGTCGTGCACCAGATCCGTCAGGTCGTCCGGATCCTTCGCCCGCACCTCGAGCGGCCGGCGGAACAACACGATCCGCGCCCGGGTGGCGGCGCCCCGTCGATCGATCCCCGCCGGCACGAGCCGGGACAACGGCACCGGTCCGTCGGCGACCACCTCGTCCGGCCAGTTGACCGAGTCGGGATCGCGTGCCCGGATCTTCGGGACCTCGTCGACGGCGATGTCGAGCTTGGTGAGGCGGTCGTGCCAGCGCGCGTCGATCGGCGCGAACGCCCCGAGCACGAGCAGGTCGAACTTCTCGGCGCGCGTCTTCCACGCCGGCAGGCTCTGCGGGAACAGGGGACCGCGGATTCCCCTGCCGCGGCGTGCCACGGAGCGGGACGACACAGGGCGGGAACGTCGTGCGCGGACCATGCCATGGACACTACGACACGAAAATCGCCCCACCCTTTCGGTGTGTCCGAATAGTCCTGGCGCGCCCGGCGCGCTACGCTCCCAGTCGTGAGAACACTGCGTCGATGCTGCCGGCCTGGGTGCAAGAACCCTGCTGTTGCGACGCTGACCTACGTGTACTCGGACTCCACTGCCGTTGTCGGTCCCCTGGCGACCGTCGCGGAACCTCACTCGTGGGATCTCTGCGAGATGCACGGTTCGCGCATCACGGCACCGAAGGGCTGGGAACTCGTCCGATACGAGGGAGCGTTCTCGTCGGCTACCCCCGACGAGGACGATCTGACCGCCCTCGCCGAGGCTGTACGCGAGGCCGGCCTGGGGGAGCGTTCCCGTCCCGACTCGGGCGACGACGCCGCCGAGGAGCCCCAACGGGCCGTCGTGCCTCCCACCGCACGCACCGGCCGACGCGGTCACCTGCGTGTTCTTCCCGATCCCACGTCCTGAGCCGTTCGCACTAGGCTGAGCGAGTGCGATGTCGCGGAGGACGACATCGCACGAGTCGAGTTCAGGAGCTAATACAGTGGCGAGAGCTGCCGAGTCGGTGTCAGCAGTCATCAAGGCCTACGACGTACGGGGAGTCGTCGGAGAGCAGATCGACGAAGAGTTCGTCCGCGAGGTCGGAGCGTCGTTCGCACGCCTGTTGCGCAGTGAGGGCAGCGCGGAGCGCGTGGTGATCGGGCACGACATGCGCGCCTCGTCCCCCTCTCTGTCGCAGGCCTTCGCAGACGGGGTCACCGCGCAGGGACTCGACGTGGTGCTGATCGGACTCGCGTCCACCGACCAGCTCTACTTCGCGTCGGGCCTGCTCGACGCACCCGGCGCGATGTTCACCGCCAGCCACAATCCCGCGAAGTACAACGGCATCAAGCTCTGCCGTGCCGGTGCCAAGCCCGTCGGCCAGGACACCGGTCTGGCGCAGATCTCCGCCGATCTCGTCGAGGGTGTGCCCGCCTACGAGGGCGAGCGCGGCAGCGTCACCGAGCAGGACGTCCTCGAGGACTACGCCTCGTTCGTCCGCGGCCTGGTCGATCTCGCGGAGATGCGGCCGCTGAAGGTGGCGGTCGACGCCGGCAACGGCATGGGCGGCCACACCGTCCCCGCCGTCTTCGGCGCTCTGCCCGTGGATCTCGTGCCGCTGTACTTCGAACTCGACGGCACCTTCCCGAACCACGAGGCCAACCCCCTCGATCCCGCCAACCTCGTCGACCTCCAGCGTCTGGTCGTCGAGTCCGGCGCCGACGTGGGTCTGGCCTTCGACGGCGACGCCGATCGTTGCTTCGTCGTCGACGAGCGTGGCGAACCGGTCACCCCGTCCGCGGTCACGGCCCTCGTCGCCGCCCGCGAACTCGCCAAGGAGCCCGGGGCGACGATCATCCACAACCTCATCACCTCCCGCGTGGTGCCCGAGCTCGTCGCCGAGCAGGGCGGCAAGCCGGTCCGCACCCGGGTCGGGCACTCGTTCATCAAGCAGCAGATGGCCGAGACCGGTGCCGTCTTCGGTGGGGAACACTCGGCGCACTACTACTTCCGCGACTTCTGGGGTGCCGACTCCGGCATGCTCGCGGCCCTGCACGTCCTCGCCGCACTCGCCGCGCAGGACGGTCCGCTCTCCGAGCTGATGAGCTCCTACAACCGCTACGCGGCGTCGGGCGAGATCAACTCGACGGTCGCCGATGCCGCCGAGCGCACCGAGGCCGTCGTCGCGGCGTTCGAGGACCGCGCGGTGTCGATCGACCGGCTCGACGGTGTCACCGTCGACCTGCCCGACAACGCATGGTTCAACCTGCGCGCGTCCAACACCGAGCCGTTGCTGCGGCTCAACGTGGAGGCACGCACGGACGGCGAGGTCGAGGCATTGGTGAAGGAGATCCTTTCCGTCGTTCGTGCGTAGACGGAGGGACAACGGGAATAATCGAAGTGCCGGTGCAGGGTGTGCCGGTGTCGGTTCGGCGGAGCACCGATCTCGGGTCGGTGGCCGACCGGGCCCTGTCAGCCGGCTCGCCGAGGTCGCGGCGGCGGAAGGAAGGTGATGCGGTCGTGACGGCTCCCTCACCGCTGTTCGACTTCGACGATGCGGGCGGTGTTCTCGCCGCCGATGTCGATGGCATCCTCAGGAGCGCGGCCCTCGGCGGCGCTCAGATCCGCGCGGTCGCCGCGGCGGTCGACGAAGGTCTGCTCGGCCGGCTCACCGACATGCACCCCCGCAGTGTCGTCTTCGTCGGCACCGACGCCCGCGCCCGGTCGGCCGCGGAACTGGTCGTCGCGATGTTCGGTGGGCAGGCCGGTGTACCGCTGGTCTCCGCACCTGCCACCCCACCCTGGGTCGGCGCGCTCGACGTCGTGGTGGTCTCGGGGAACGACGCCGGCGATCCCGAGCTGGCGCGCAGCATCGACGCCGGATTGCGGCGCAGTGCGGAGGTCGTCGTCGACGCCCCGGACGAAGGTCCGGTGCGGGCGGTCTCGGCCGGTCGCGCGATGTCGTTGCCGCCGCGCGTCCGGGTCCAGACCCGGTATGTGCTCGCCCGGCACGTCGCGGTGTTCTGCGCGGTGCTCGGTGTGCTGCAGCGCGCCGTCCGGATCACCGGTGTTCCGCCGCTCGCCGAGGTCGCCGACACGGCCGACGAGGAAGCGGCGCGCAATCACCCGTCGAACGAGGTCTTCCACAATCCGGCGAAGTCCCTCGCGGTGCGCATGCAGTCGCGTCGTGTGGTGTTCGCGGGAGATTCCGCCGTGACGACGGTGCTTGCACGGCACGCCTCGGAATCCCTGCTCCAGGAGGCGGGGGTGGTCGCCGGCGCTGCGGCACTGAGCGACGTGCTGGTCGCGCGCGACCGGCTCACGAACGTCGTCACCGCGAGCGGCGAGAACTACGACCCGTTCTTCCACGACGAGGAGCTCGACGGACCGGCACCGATCGCGCCGGCACGGGTGTTCGTGGTCAGCACGGACCCCGACCGTTCGGCGGCGCAGCGCAGGACGGCGGCGCTTCCGGATGTGGAACTGATGTCCGTGATCGGAGAATTCGAATCGAGTACGGTTCCCACCGTGCTGGAACAGGTGGCAGTGTTGACCGTCCGCACAGAGATGGCGGCCGCGTATCTCGGATTGGCAGGGGGGAGATAGTGCACCGACTCGAAGGTGCGGTGCGCTCGTACGCCTGGGGGTCGCGGACCGCGATCGCCACCCTGCGTGGCCGCAATGTGCCCTCCCATCATCCCGAGGCCGAGTTGTGGCTCGGTGCGCACCCGGCCGATCCCGCCAGGCTGGTGGATCCGGACGGTGACGAGCATTCGCTGCTCGACGTGCTGTCGGCCGATCCGCAGCGACACCTCGGTGATCGCACGGTGGGGGCGTTCGGTCCCCGGCTGCCCTTCCTCCTCAAGCTGCTGGCGGCGGAAGAGCCGCTGTCGCTGCAGGCGCATCCCAGCGCCGGTCAGGCGGCCGAGGGCTTCGCTCGTGAGGAAGCACTCGGCATCCCGATCGACTCGCCCGTCCGCAACTACAAGGACGCCAGCCACAAGCCCGAGCTCGTGGTGGCGCTGACCCGGTTCGAGGCCCTGGCCGGCTTCCGCGACCCGAAACGGACCGTGGAGCTGTTCGAGGCGCTGGCCGTTCCGGAACTCGACCCCTATGTGGGACTGCTCGCGGGCCAACCCGATTCGAGTGGTCTGCGGGCGCTGTTCACCACCTGGATCACGTTGCCCCCGCCCGCTCTCGCGGCGCTGCTGCCGCGGGTGCTCGACGGGTGCGTGACCTATCTCGCGGCCGGACGAGAGGGCGAACGCGATTTCGTTCCGGAGGTGCGTACGGCCCTGCAGCTGGCGGACTTCTATCCCGGCGACGCCGGAGTGCTCGCCTCGCTGCTGCTCAACCGCATCACCCTGCAACCGGGCGAGGGCCTGTACCTCGACGCGGGAAATCTGCACGCCTATCTGCACGGCATGGGTGTCGAGATCATGGCGAACTCCGACAACGTGCTGCGCGGGGGTCTCACCCCGAAGCACGTGGACGTGCCCGAACTGCTGCGGGTGCTCGACTTCGGGGCGGCCTCGGTGCCGATTCTCGAAGCCGTGCCGGAGACCCCGGCGGAGACCGGGCCGGGACAGGGACCGATCGAACGCCGGTACCGGACCCCGGCACCGGAATTCGCGCTGTCGCGTATCGACCTCGGCGCGGGCGACAGCCTCGGGGTCGGTGCCGACGGTCCGCAGATCCTGTTGTGCACCTCGGGCGATGTCCGCGTCGAGTGCGACGGCGAGTCGGTGACGCTGAAGCCCGGCGACTCGGCGTGGTTGTCCGCGTGCGACCGGAATCCGACCGTCCACGGTTCTGCCGCGGACACGCAGGTCTTCCGGGCCCGTCTCGGCGAGATACCGGGATCGGTGACCGACGAGTCCTGAAACAGGGGTCCCTGTAGGGACGGAATCGAATCGAAGGCGAGCCCGCACGGGCTCGCCTTCGTCGTTTCCGGATGCGCCTTCGTGAGATTTACAAATTCCTCCATATGTCTAGACCTCGGACGGATAGCGGCCTAGAGTCAAGGTATGAGTGGTGTGCGTCACCGAGTGGTGGCGCATCGGCGCCATCGACGGTGATGAGGAGACCCGACATGAGTACGGCATCCGCGGATTCGGTGGATCGACCCGATCTCCAGTGGCGCGACCGGAAGCGCCATCTGTGGCTTCTGGGGCTGGTGCCCCCGACGGCACTGTTCGTCGCCACGGCCCTGGTGTGGGGCGGGAACGAGCTCGGTCTGCAGAGCGTCACCCCGGTCCTGTGGTGGATCGGCCCCCTGCTGATCTACGTCCTCGTCCCACTGCTCGACCTGTTCGTCGGACCCGACGGCGAGAACCCGCCCGAGGAGTTGTTCGAGCAACTCGAGAACGACCGTTTCTACCGCTACTGCACCTACCTCTACCTGCCGTTCCAGTTCGCGTCGCTGGTCTTCGCTTGCTACCTCTGGTCGGCCGAGGATCTGTCCTGGCTCGGCATCGACGGCGGACTCGGTGTGATGTCGAAGATCGGTCTCGCGGTCTCGGTCGGCGTGGTCGCGGGCATCGGCATCAACACGGCGCACGAACTCGGCCACAAGAAGGTCGAATTCGAACGGCGACTGTCGAAGTGGGCGCTCGCCCCGTCGTTCTACGGACACTTCTACATCGAGCACAATCGCGGTCACCACGTGCGGGTCGCCACCCCGGAGGACCCGGCCTCGGCCCGGTTCGGGGAGAGCTTCTGGCGCTTCCTGCCCCGTACTGTCGTCGGCAGCCTGAGGTCGGCGTGGCGCCTCGAACGGGCCCGTCTCGAGCGCCTCGGCAAGCCGGTGTGGAGCGTGCACAACGACGTCCTCAACGCGTGGGCGATCTCCGTCGTGCTGTACGCGGTGCTCCTCGGCGTCTTCGGCCTGTCGATCGCGCCGTATCTCGTGATCCAGGCAATCTTCGGGTTCTCGTTGCTCGAGGTCGTGAACTACCTCGAGCACTACGGTCTGCTGCGGCAGAAGACCGCGAAGGGACGCTACGAGCGCTGCTCGCCCGCACACAGCTGGAACAGCGACCATCTCGTGACGAACATCTTCCTGTACCACCTGCAGCGGCACAGCGACCATCACGCCAATCCCACGCGGCGCTACCAGACCCTGCGCAGCATGGAGGTCTCGCCGCAGCTGCCCGCGGGTTACGCGACGATGATCACCCTCGCCTACATCCCGCCGCTGTGGCGCAAGGTCATGGACCACCGCGTGCTCGACCACTACGACGGCGACATCACCCGCGTCAACATCGAACCGCGTCGGCGCGAGAAGATCCTGGCCCGCTACGGAGCATCGGATCCCGCTGCCGCGGAAGGGAAGTGATCATGGCGTCCTACCGCTGTCCCGTCTGCGAGTTCGTGTACGACGAGACCGCCGGTGTTCCCCGGGAGGGCTTCCCGGCCGGCACCCCGTGGTCCGACGTACCCGACGATTGGCCGTGCCCCGACTGCGGAGTCCGGGAGAAGACCGATTTCGAGGAGTACACCCCGTGAGCACCGACTACCGTTTGTTCCGTTGTCTCGTGTGCGGATTCGAGTACGACGAGGCCGAAGGATGGCCCGACGAGGGCATCGAACCCGGCACCCGATGGGAGGACATCCCCGACGACTGGTCCTGCCCGGACTGCGGTGCCGCCAAGGCCGACTTCGAGATGGTCGAGATCGTCCGCCGGTGAACCGCTCCCCGGTGGATCACTGCCCGTGTTGCTTTGACGAGCACATCCGTGCGTGAGAGCGTTCCCACCATGTCGAACGCGCGGGT
The DNA here is from genome assembly GCF_900187265.1 of Rhodococcus rhodochrous. NCBI lineage: Bacteria > Bacillati > Actinomycetota > Actinomycetes > Mycobacteriales > Nocardiaceae > Rhodococcus > Rhodococcus rhodochrous. The sequence goes on along the minus strand of NZ_LT906450.1, from coordinate 3,593,276 downwards.
TCCCTTCCACGAGGCCAGTCGGGTGCTGCTGCGCTCGACGATCCTCGACGCGATGCGCGAGCTGCTGCTCGAACGTGACTGGTCGGCGGTCACCATGAGTGATGTCGCCCGGGCCGCCGGCATCAGCCGGCAGACCCTCTACAAGGAGTTCTCCTCCCGGCAGGGGCTCGCCCAGGGATATGCGCTGCGTCTGGTCGACGAGTTCGTCGACGCCGTGGCCGATTCGGTGTACGCCCACGTCGGCGACGCGCGGGCCGCGCTCATGGATGGTTTCACGTTCTTCTTCGAGGCGTCCGCCGCCGACCCCCTGGTGCAGTCCCTGCTGAGCGGGGAGGCCAAGCCCGACCTGTTGCGCCTGATCACCACCGATGCCGCCCCCATTCTCGAGCGGGGCGCGGGTCGCCTCACGGAGACCTTCCACCACAGCTGGATCGCGGCGTCCGAGTCCGATGCCGGGATCCTCGCGCGGGCCGTCGTGCGGGTCGCGCTGAGCTTCGTCTCGATGCCGCCTTCCTCGGGGCGCGATGTCGCCGCCGACCTCGCCGATCTGCTCGTGCCGTTCGTCGAACGGGCCGCCGTACGCGGCTGACGCACATGGTCGCTGTACGCGGGTTCCGGAACGGGTCCGCTGTACGCGGCGGGCGCCCACAGGCCGTCCGGGAAGTCGGGTGGATCCCGTCGGGAGTCGATCTGCCGGGCTCCTTCTTGCGCAGGTTGTATAGCCTGGAACCAACATCGTCTGCCGACAGGAAGAGGCATCTGCACGTGTCTGACACCACGCTCGTAGCCGACCGGGTCAACGGTCTCGATTTCAAGGTCGCCGATCTGTCCCTCGCCGAGTTCGGGCGCAAGGAGATCCGGCTCGCCGAACACGAGATGCCGGGCCTGATGGCGCTGCGTCGCGAGTACGCGGAGGTGCAGCCGCTGAAGGGCGCACGGATCTCCGGCTCGCTGCACATGACGGTCCAGACCGCTGTGCTCATCGAAACGCTCGTCTCCCTCGGCGCGCAGGTGCGCTGGGCGTCGTGCAACATCTTCTCCACCCAGGACCACGCCGCCGCGGCCGTCGTCGTCGGCCCGCACGGCACCCCCGAGGAGCCCAAGGGCGTCCCGGTCTTCGCCTGGAAGGGCGAGACCCTCGAGGAGTACTGGTGGGCGGCCGAGCAGATGCTCACCTGGCCCGGCGAACCCGCCAACATGATCCTCGACGACGGCGGCGACGCCACGATGCTCGTGCTCAAGGGCGCCCAGTTCGAGAAGGCCGGCGTCGTGCCGCCGATCGACGACGAGCAGGACTCCGCCGAGTACAAGGTCTTCCTCGAGCTGCTGCGCCGCTCGCTCGCCGCCGACTCGAAGAAGTGGACCACCGTCGCCGAGTCCGTCAAGGGTGTCACCGAGGAGACCACCACGGGCGTCCTGCGCCTGTACCAGCTCTCCGCTGCCGGCGAACTCACGTTCCCCGCGATCAACGTCAACGACTCGGTCACCAAGAGCAAGTTCGACAACAAGTACGGCACCCGGCACTCGCTGCTCGACGGCATCAACCGCGGCACCGACGTCCTCATCGGCGGCAAGGCCGCGCTGGTGTGCGGTTACGGCGACGTCGGCAAGGGCTGCGCCGAGGCCCTGCGCGGCCAGGGTGCACGAGTCTCGGTCACCGAGGTCGACCCGATCAACGCCCTGCAGGCCATGATGGACGGCTACGACGTCGTGACGGTCGAGGACTTCATCGGCCAGGCCGACATCATCATCACCGCGACCGGCAACAAGGACATCATCACCTTCGAGCACATGAAGGCGATGAAGCACCAGGCCATCCTCGGCAACATCGGCCACTTCGACAACGAGATCGACATGGCCGGCCTCGAGCGGGCCGCCGACGTCACGCGGGTCAACATCAAGCCGCAGGTCGACGAGTTCACCTTCGCCGACGGTCATTCGATCATCGTCCTGTCGGAGGGCCGCCTGCTCAACCTCGGCAACGCCACGGGCCACCCCTCCTTCGTGATGAGCAACTCGTTCGCCAACCAGGTGATCGCCCAGATCGAGCTGTGGACCAAGCCCGACGAGTACGACAACGAGGTCTACCGCCTGCCCAAGCACCTCGACGAGAAGGTCGCGAAGATCCACGTCGAGGCGCTCGGCGGACGGATCACGAAGCTGACCAAGGAGCAGGCCGAGTACATCGGCGTCGACGTCGAGGGCCCGTACAAGCCCGAGCACTACCGCTACTGATCCCGGCAACTCGACGGGAAACACGAAGCGCATGAGTGATTTGGGATCACAGGGCGCATGGGCGATCTGATCGTCGTCGAGGGTCTCGACGGGGCCGGCAAGCGGACGTTGTCCGCCGGCCTCGTCGAGACCTGGCGTGAGGCCGGACGGAAGGTCGCGACGCTGGCCTTCCCGCGGTACGGGCAGTCGATCCACGCCGACCTGGGCGCGGAGGCGCTGCGCGGGCAGCACGGCGACACCGCCTCGAGCATCGAGGCGATGGCGTTGCTGTGGGCACTCGACCGTCGCGATGCTGCCGACGAGTTGCGGAAGCTGCTCGCCGACAACGACATCGTGCTGCTCGACCGGTATGTCGCGTCCAACGCCGCGTACACCGCGGCGCGCCGCAACCAGGGCGCGACCGGCCCGGCGGTCGAATGGATCCGCCATCTCGAGTTCGAACGGTTCGGGCTCCCGGTGCCCGATCTGCAGGTGCTGCTCCGCGTTCCGGTAGCCCTCGCCGCGGAGCGTGCCCGTAACCGCGCCGCGACCGAGGCCGACCGCGATCGCGACGCCTACGAGCGCGATACCGGTCTGCAGCACCGCACCGGTGAGGTCTACGACGAGCTCGCACAGCAGCAGTGGATGTCTCCGTGGGAGGTCGCAGGCCCGCAGACCTCCCCGCGACAACTCGCCGTCGACATCTCAAATCTGCTTCACGACGGTGAAGGGGTGACACGATAGAGGCTATGAAGCCGAGGATTCTGGTAGTCGACGACGACACCGCGCTGGCCGAGATGCTCACGATCGTGCTGCGCGGCGAGGGATTCGAACCGTTCGTGGTGGGGGACGGCACTCAGGCGCTGGGCGCCGTGCGTGAGATCCGGCCCGACCTCGTTCTGCTCGATCTCATGCTTCCCGGCATGAACGGCATCGACGTCTGTCGTGTGCTCCGTGCGGACTCCGGTGTGCCGATCGTGATGCTCACCGCCAAGTCCGACACCGTCGACGTCGTGCTCGGCCTCGAATCGGGCGCCGACGACTACATCGTCAAGCCGTTCAAGCCGAAGGAGCTCGTCGCACGTGTGCGGGCCCGGCTGCGTCGCACCGAGCAGGAACCGGCCGAGGTCCTGACGATCGGGGACATCACCATCGACGTCCCTGCCCACAAGGTCACCCGCGGCGACGAGGCGATCTCGCTGACGCCCCTCGAGTTCGACCTGCTCGTGGCGCTCGCGCGCAAGCCGCGTCAGGTGTTCACCCGTGAGGTCCTGCTCGAACAGGTCTGGGGTTACCGGCACGCCGCCGACACCCGGCTCGTGAACGTCCACGTCCAGCGTCTGCGCGCGAAGGTCGAGAAGGATCCCGAGAATCCCGAGGCGGTGCTCACGGTGCGGGGGGTCGGCTACAAGGCCGGACCGCCGTGATCCGAACCTACCGGCTACGGCGGCGTATCACGCGTAGGACGCTGCCGCTGGTGAGGTGGTCGCGGTCGATGAGCAGCCGACTCGCGCACACCTGGCGACGATCGTTGCAGCTGCGGGTCGTGACCTCGACCCTCACACTGTCGCTGATCGTCATGTTCGTGCTCGGAGTGGTACTCACGAGCCAGATCACCGACCGACTGCTCGAAGTGAAGATCGACGCGGCGACCGAGGAGATGGATCGCTCGCGTGCACTCGTCGAGGGGCAACTCGCGGGCGCCGACGACTCCGGTTCGCTCGCCGTCCGCCTCGACGGTGCCGCGGCGATCCTCACCAGCCGTGGCAGCGACGGGGGACAGGACACCGGCGTCGCCGGAACCTTCGACCCCGTCCTGATCGTCCCCGGCGACGGGCCGCGGGCCCCCACCTCGAGTGGGCCCGCCGACCAGATCCCGCAGAACCTGCGCGCCTTCGTCCAGAACGGGCAGATCGCGTACCAGTTCGCGACGGTCGCCGATCCCGACGGCTACACCGGGCCGGCCCTGATCATGGGCAGCCCCACCGACTCCGACATCTCGACGCTCGAGCTGTATCTCGTCTTCCCGCTCGGCGGGGAGGAACGCACCCTCGCCCTCGTCCGCGGCACCCTGCTCGTCGGCGCGGTGGTCCTGCTCGTGCTGCTGACCGCGATCTCGATGATCGTCGCGCGGCAGGTCGTGCTGCCCATCCGATCGGCCTCCCGGATCGCGGTGCGCTTCGCCGACGGGCGGCTCAAGGAACGCATGCCGGTCCGCGGCGAGGACGACATGGCGCGCCTGGCGATGTCGTTCAACGAGATGGCCGAGAGCCTGTCGCGGCAGATCACCCAGCTCGAGGAGTACGGCAACCTGCAGAAACGGTTCACCTCCGACGTGAGCCACGAACTGCGCACCCCGCTCACGACGGTGCGCATGGCCGCCGATCTCATCCACGACGGCAGCGACGACCTCGACCCCGTCCTCAAGCGGTCCTCCGAACTGCTGGTCGCCGAACTCGACCGTTTCGAGAGCCTCCTCAACGACCTGCTCGAGATCAGCCGGCACGACGCGGGTGTCGCCGAACTCGCCTCCGAGCGACTCGATGTGCGGATGTGCGCGCGTGCCGCCGTCTCGACCGTGCGGCACCTCGCCCGCGAGACCGCCACCGAGCTCATCGTCGACCTACCGGACGAGCCCGTCGAGGCCGACGTCGATCCCCGCCGCGTCGAGCGCATCCTGCGCAATCTGCTCGCCAACGCGATCGATCACGGCGAGGGCAAACCCATCCTCCTGCGGCTGCGCGCCGACGACGCGGCCGCGGCCTTCGTCGTGCGCGACCAGGGAGTGGGCCTGCGACCGGGGGAGGAGAAGCTCGTCTTCAACCGGTTCTGGCGGTCCGATCCGTCACGGGTCCGGCGCTCCGGTGGCGCCGGCCTCGGTCTCGCCATCAGCGTCGAGGACGCCAACCTGCACAACGGCAAGCTCGAAGCGTGGGGCGAACCGGGACGAGGCGCCAGCTTCCGGCTCACCCTCCCGCGCGAACGCGGACGTAAGGTGGGTCGCAGCCCGCTGCCTCTCGTGCCCAGCGCCGCGAAGGCCGTGCAGGGCAAGCCTCCACCGGGTGACGACACCCCGGAGCAGCCGTCGACCGGAGAGATCCCGACCGACCCTGCGAGCACACCGTCCGAAGGAGCCAATACATGAGCCGCTCGACTCCGCGTGCAGCGGGCGTGCTCGTCGTACTCCTGACCGTGGCCGGGCTCGTGCTGTCGGGATGCGCCACGCTGCCCGATTCCTCGTCACCGCAGGCCATCGGAACCCTCGAACGTGGCCCCACGACCACCGAGGTCGCCGCGCCCGTGCCCGGTCGCGAACCCGACCTGCTCCTGCGCGACTTCCTGCAGGCGAGCACGGATCCGATCAACCGTCACCGCGCGGCCCGGCAGTTCCTCACACCTGCGATGTCCGAGTCATGGGACGACGCGGCGAGCGCGACGATCGTCGACAAGGTCGACGTCCTCGTCGAGGAACGCGACGGCGACAGCGCCACCTACGTGGTTCGGGCGAGCACCGTCGGCCATCTCGAGGAGGGCGGCATCTACCGTCCCGCCGACGGGGAGTTCGAGGCACGGTTCTCCCTCGTCCGCACCGACGGCGAGTGGCGAATCGACCGGCTGCCGGCCGGCGTCATCATGGACCGCCCGCGCTTCCTGAATACCTATCAGCGCCGTTCGCTGTACTTCCTCGACCCGACCGGCAACGCCGTCGTCCCCGACCCGCGCTGGATCACCGGCACTCCCGAGCAGACGGCATCGCAGCTGATCGGATTGCTCGTCGAGGGGCCGAAAGAGGTCCTCGCGCCCGCGGTCAAGAACCTCCTCGAGGACGTCACCGTCATCGGCTCGGTGACGAAGGCGGACGGCCGCACGACCGACGTCGGTGTCGGACTCGGCGGCATCCGCATCGACTTCCAGGGGGTCGGCTCGATGGGCCGGCAGGATCGCGAACTGCTCGCCTCGCAGGTGATCTGGACCCTCGCCAACGCCGACATCAGCGGCCCGTACCACCTCCTCGCCGATGGTCAGCCCCTCGACGAGCGGTTCCCCAACGGTTGGACCACCGCCGACGTGGCGTCGATGAACCCCCTCGCCGCGTCGAGCGTGACCGTGGGTCTTCACGCCCTGCTCGACGGGGCGCTGGTGAGTGTCGCCGAGACCGGCGTGACGCCCGTCCGCAGCTTCTTCGGTACGGCCGACGACCTGCAGTCCGTCGCCCTGTCGCTGGACGGGGAACTCGTCGCCGCGGTCGAGAACACCGGGAAACCCAGACCGGAGCCGGCCGTGCAGCTGATGGTCGGTGCCTACAGCGAAGGCGCCGCCGAACCCGCGGTCGACGGCGAGTCGATCACCCGGCCGTCCTGGTCGCCCAACAACAACTCGGTGTGGGCCGTCGTCAACGGCACCGCGGTGGTGCGCGCTGTGCGCGAACCCGGCACCGGGCGGGTCACCGTGGTCGGCGTCGAAGCGGGTGCGATCCGCGCCCTCGGGGGCCGCATCACCGAGCTGCGCCTGTCTCGCGACGGTGTCCGCGCCGCCCTGATCATCGACGGGCGGGTCTTCGTCGCGACGGTGGTGCCGACCACGACCGGCGAGTACTCGCTCACCAATCCGCGCGAGATCGGCTTCGGTCTCGGCGGTCCGGCGCTCGCCCTGGACTGGAGCACTGCCGACACGATCGTCGTCTCCCGCGCGTCGGCCGACGTGCCCGTCGTGCAGATCGCGGTGGACGGCTCGCGCATCGACGCGCTCCCGAGCCGCAACCTCACCCCTCCGGTGGTTGCGGTCGAGGCATCCACGGCCAGCGAGTTCGTCGCCGATTCCCGGACGGTCTTCCAGCTCAACAACCGGGATCCCGCGGGCGACCGGTACTGGCGCGAGGTGCCCGGACTGGCGGGTATGGCGGCGATTCCCGTCCTTCCGGGCTGAGCCTGCCGACTGTGATCTCCGGTCGTCGGTGACTTCGGGCACACTCCCGGTGTGCTCACGGCCCTTCTCGATCTCGTCCTGCCCGCCCGGTGCGGTGGCTGCGCCGCTCCCGGCACGAGCTGGTGCCGGGCATGTGCACGCGAGCTCTCCGACCATCCCGTGGCCGTCGCGCCGCGCGTCGACCCCGGGGTTCCGGTGTGGAGTCTGGGCCCGTACACCGGTCCCAGGCGCCGCGCGGTGATCGTGGCGAAGGAGCGTGGCCGCCGGGATCTCGCCGAGCCGCTCGGGCTCGCATGGGCCGTCGCGATCGCGCGGTTGCGCCGATGGAGCGAGCTGCCCGAGGGCCCCGTGATCGTGGCGCCCGCTCCCACCCGGGCGCGTGCGGCGCGGGCACGCGGAGGTGATCCCGTCACGCGTGCCGCCCGGGCCGCCGCGACCCACGACCGTCGCCTCCACGTCCGCCCGATCCTGAATGTGGCGGGCGGAGTGCGCGACTCGGTGGGGCTCTCGGCAGCCGACCGGCAGCGCAACCTCGCCGGCCGTGTCCGGGTGCGCGCCGACGGGCTGCCGCGCACGATCCCGGTTCTCGTCGTCGACGATGTGCTCACCACCGGAACCACCGCGCGCGAGTCGGTGCGGGCACTCCGGCGCGCCGGATTCGACCCTCTCGGAGTGCTCGTGACGGCCCATGCGTGAGCCCACGGGCGGGCCCGGAAAGTACTCCGCCGGGTGACCCGAAGGCGACGCGACGTGAAATCGCGCGGGAACGGTGGCACACCTCCGCGTTACGTACTACCGTCGCCATCAGACCCGGAAACAACAAGGTAGACGGGTGGAAACGCCTGTTCTTCCGATTCCGGGCGAGCGCGCTCTCGCGCTCATACATCATGCCGGTGCGCGGGCTGCGCCGGCCGTAACTCGGGAGGTACGCGTGACGACCCCTTCGAAGTCCAGAGGTTCCGTTGCAGAGGCCGATGCCGCCACGGAAGGCCCCCGTGCCGACGTTGTCGTGAAAGGACGCAACGTCGAGGTCCCCGATCATTTCCGGATCTACGTCTCCGAGAAACTCGCTCGGCTCGAACGTTTCGATCCGACGATCTTCATCTTCGACGTCGAGTTGCAACACGAACGCAACAGGCGTCAGAAGAAGAGTTGTCAGCGGGTCGAGATCACTGCCCGCGGAAAGGGACCGGTCGTACGCGCCGAGGCGAGTGCCGACAGCTTCTACGCTGCCTTCGAGTCTGTGGTCAGCAAGCTCGAATCGCGTCTGCGCCGGACGAAGGAGCGCCGCAAGGTCTCCTACGGTGAGAAGACGCCCGTGTCCGTGGCGGAAGCCACCGCGGCCCTCGCCCAGGACGACGAGCTCGCGATCTCGCCCGACCTGTCGCTCGGCGACAGCGAGAAGGAACCCCAGGACGGTCCCGGTCGCATCGTCCGGACGAAGGAACACAACGCTCAGCCGATGACCGTCGACGACGCCCTCTACGAGATGGAACTCGTCGGTCACGACTTCTACCTGTTCCACGACAAGGAGACGGACAAGCCGTCCGTGGTCTACCGGCGACACGCCTTCGACTACGGTCTGATCAGGCTCGTGTGACACTGCCGGGAGTGACCGAAGGCACCTCGCCATCGCGGTCACTCCCGCGCAGCGCCTACCATGGAATCCGGCCGGGGTCCGACAAGGCCTCGGCCGGATTTCTTGTCCGTGCAGGTACCCGAGATTGAGGACGAACACACCAGTGCTGTCGCTGACGAAGCTGCTCCGGATCGGTGAAGGTCGCATGGTCAAGCGGCTCAAGCACATCGCCGAGCATGTCGATTCCCTCTCCCCGGACTTCGAGGCCCTGACCGATGCCGAGCTCCGGGCCAAGACGGACGAGTTCCGGAGTCGCTACCAGGACGGCGAGACGCTCGACGATCTGCTTCCGGAAGCCTTCGCGACCGCCCGGGAGGCGTCCTTCCGTGTGCTCGGCCAGAAGCACTATCTCGTCCAGATCATGGGTGGCGCGGCGCTGCACTTCGGCAACATCGCCGAGATGAAGACCGGTGAGGGCAAGACCCTCACCTGTGTGCTGCCGGCCTACCTCAACGCGATCTCCGGCGACGGCGTCCACGTCGTCACGGTCAACGACTACCTCGCCAAGCGCGACGCCGAGTGGATGGGCCGTGTGCACCGTTTCCTCGGGCTCGAGACCGACGTGATCCTGTCCGGCATGACCCCGGCCCAGCGCCGCGCGGCCTACTCCGCCGACATCACCTACGGCACCAACAACGAGTTCGGCTTCGACTACCTGCGCGACAACATGACGCACTCGCTCGACGACCTCGTTCAGCGCGGCCACAACTTCGCGATCGTCGACGAGGTCGACTCGATCCTCATCGACGAGGCCCGGACGCCGCTGATCATCTCGGGTCCCGCCGACGCGTCGAGCAAGTGGTACTCCGAGTTCGCGCGCATCGCCAAGCTGCTCAAGCCCGAGGTCCACTACGAGATCGACATCCGCAAGCGGACCGTCGGTGTGCACGAGGCCGGCGTCGAGTTCGTCGAGGACCAGCTCGGCATCGACAACCTGTACGAAGCGGCCAACTCGCCGCTGGTGAGCTACCTCAACAACGCCATCAAGGCCAAGGAGCTCTACGCCAAGGACAAGGACTATATCGTCCGCAACGGCGAGGTCGTCATCGTCGACGAGTTCACCGGCCGCGTCCTGTCGGGCCGGCGCTACAACGAGGGCATGCACCAGGCGATCGAGGCCAAGGAAGGCGTCGAGATCAAGGCCGAGAACCAGACGCTCGCCACGATCACGCTGCAGAACTACTTCCGCCTGTACGACAAGCTGTCGGGCATGACCGGTACGGCCGAGACCGAGGCCGCCGAGCTCCACCAGATCTACAGCCTGGGTGTCATCCCGATCCCGACCAACCGCCCGATGGTGCGCGTCGACCAGGGCGACCTGATCTACAAGACCGAGGAAGCGAAGTTCGCGGCCGTCGTCGACGACGTCGTCGAGCGTCACGAGAAGGGCCAGCCGGTCCTCATCGGTACGACGAGTGTCGAGCGCTCGGAATACTTGTCCCGGCAGTTCACCAAGCGCGGTGTTCCGCACAGCGTGCTCAACGCGAAGTTCCACGAGCAGGAAGCGCAGATCATCGCGCAGGCCGGCCGGTCCGGCGCGGTGACGGTCGCGACGAACATGGCCGGTCGCGGTACCGACGTCGTGCTCGGCGGCAACCCCGACATCCTCGCCGACATCGAGCTGCGCAAGCGCGGCCTCGACCCGGTCAACACGCCGGACGAGTACGAGGCGGCCTGGGACGAGATCCTCGAGCGGATCAAGGCCGAGTCGAAGGCCGACGCCGAGAAGGTGCGTGCGGCCGGTGGCCTGTACGTGCTCGGCACCGAACGGCACGAGTCGCGTCGTATCGACAACCAGCTCCGTGGTCGTTCCGGTCGTCAGGGCGACCCGGGCGAGTCGCGGTTCTACCTCTCGCTCGGCGACGAGTTGATGCGACGCTTCAACGGTGCGGCGCTCGAGTCGATCATGACGCGGCTGAACCTGCCCGACGACGTGCCGATCGAGGCGAAGATGGTCTCCAAGGCCATCAAGAGCGCGCAGACGCAGGTCGAGCAGCAGAACTTCGAGATCCGCAAGAACGTCCTCAAGTACGACGAGGTGATGAACCAGCAGCGCACCGTCATCTACGAGGAGCGCCGCCGGATCCTGCGCGGCGAGGACCTCGAGGGTCAGGTGCAGCACATGCTCACCGACGTGATCACCGCGTACGTCGACGGTGCCACCGCCGAGGGTTACGTCGAGGACTGGGATCTCGAGCAGTTGTGGACGGCGCTCAAGACCCTCTACCCGGTGGGTGTCGACTACAAGACGCTCGTCGCCGAGAACGAGGACCTCGACCGCGACGGCCTGCTCGAGGTTCTTCTCGAGGATGCCCGCGCCGCCTACGCCCGTCGCGAGGCCGAACTCGAGGCCATCGCCGGTGAGAATGCGATGCGCGAACTCGAGCGTCGCGTGCTGCTGTCGGTCCTCGACCGCAAGTGGCGCGAGCACCTCTACGAGATGGACTACCTCAAGGAGGGCATCGGCCTGCGCGCCATGGCGCAGCGCGATCCGCTCGTCGAGTACCAGCGCGAGGGCTTCGACATGTTCACCGCGATGCTCGAGGGTCTGAAGGAGGAATCGGTCGGATTCCTGTTCAACCTCCAGGTCGAGGCCGCGCAGCAGCAGCAGTCCGCGGGTGTGGCCGTCACGCCGGCCTCCGCGGCGGCCGCTGCACAGGCGGCCCCGAGCCTCGCCAAGGCGGCTCCGGCCCGACCGGCACAACAGCCCGCCCGTCCGGCACAACCGGCGCAGGCCGAGCCCGCACCGACGGCGCTGCGGGCCAAGGGTCTCGACGAGACCGAGCGACGCCTGACCTACAGCGGTCCCGACGAGGACGGCCGCGCCCATGTCGCGCGCACGACCGCCGGTGCCGACGCGGGCTCCGCGCCCCGTCAGGCCGGCACCCGCAAGGAGCGTCGTGCCGCGGCCAGGCGCGACGCGAAGACCAACCGGCGGCGCTGAGTCGAAGACTCACATGGAGTGCTGAGTCGAAGACTCACGTGGTGTGCTGAGTCGAAGACTCACGTGGTGTGCTGAGTCGAAGACTCACATGGAGTGCTGAGTCGAAGACTCACGATCGCCCCACGACCCTGTGGCTCACCCGAGCCACAGGGTCGTGATCGTCCAGCGGTGCGGAGCACGAGGGCGGGGGCGCTTGTGCACCATCCGGCCGGCGTAGGCGAACACCCGGTCCCCGCGACCGTAGCTGCCGAACACCTCCACGGTGTCGGCGTCGACGGGACGTACCCGCGTCCGCAGCAGCACCGCAGTGCTGCGTCCTGCGCGAGGAGGCCGGGCCGCAGTGATCGTGGCGACGAGACGCGGGTCGAGGACCGTCGTGGACTGCACGGCGGGACGGCGGCCGTCGACCACTTCGAGAACCAGTCGCACCGCCGTCTCCGCGACCCGCACGACACCCGGATCGAGGACGATCGCGGGCCGGTCGCCCGGCCGCGTGGTCGGATCTTCGGTGCCGGGGGCGGTGGTCGGACGTTCGGTTCCGTCGCGGCGGAGCGGTGCGCGCCCCGAGCGTCCGTCGTGCGGCGTGGGCCGGCGCGCGAGGTGGCTGCGGGGACGATGACAGGCCTCCTCGACCGGAGGTTCGAGGTTGGTGAGGCGGCGCACGTAGCGCCCGGTGTGATGCGACATGAGCTCTCCCGAAAGGCATGACGGATCGGCACGGCCGACACCGTGACGGTTGCATCGGCACGGCTGACGCCGTGACGGCGAAGCGGTTCGGGAGAGGACGAACCGCGCACATGATGCCACATCGCCGGGCGACGGTCCCGGTCCGACGCGCGCGGGATGCGCTGCGCGAGCAGGACGTCCGGGACCTACGGTGGTGTCGTGATGCGAGGACTCGTACTCGATGTCGGTGGCGTCCTGGTCGGGCCGGGAAGCGATCCCGATACCTTCGGCGCGGCCGTGACGGTCCTGCGCGCGCGTGGGGTGCGGACCGCCCTGCTGAGCAACGATCCCGGTGGGCCCGGCGCGCAGTGGCTGCGCGATCTCGAGGGCCCGTTCGTCGACCGCGTGGTGCTCTCGGGTGACGCACGTGTCGCCAAACCCGACCCCGAGAGCTACCTGCTGGTCGCCCGGCTGCTGGACCTCGAACCCGGCGAGTGCGTCTTCGTCGACGATTCGGTCGGCAACGTGCGAGGCGCCGCCGCTGCGGGGATGGTCGGCGTACACCATGATGGTTCACACGACGCGCCGGGCGAACTGGCCGTACTCTTCGATCTCGATCCCGAGGAGATCGGGAGCGGAGCCACGGACGGTGCCGAGTCGTGGTGGCGACGCTCGGGAGGTTCGGGTCAGGAGGGGGAACGGGGTCGATGACGAGCCGGATGACGGCGCAGGACGCGTCGTACTACTACCTGGAGACGAGCAACACGCCGATGCACGTCGGGTCGCTCGCGATCCTCGAACCCCCCGAGGGCGGTCTCGACTACGAGAGCGTGCTGCGGTTGGTCGAGCAGCGACTGCCCGAGGTGCCCCGTTACCGGAAGAAGGTGCGGGAGGTCGCATTCGGGCTCTCGCGACCCGTGTGGGTCGACGACCGCGATTTCGACATCACCTACCACGTGCGGCGCTCCGCGCTGCCGAAACCCGGCTCCGACGAACAGCTGCACGACCTCGTCGCGCGTCTGGTCTCGCGACCGCTCGACCGCACGCGACCGCTCTGGGAGATGTATCTCGTCGAGGGGCTCGCGAACGATCGGGTGGCGCTGTTCACGAAGTCGCATTCGGCGCTCGTCGACGGCGAGGAGGCCCTCGACATCGTCCAGGTGCTCTTCGACAAGGAGCCGGTGCCGCGTGAGGTCCCCGAGGAATTGTGGATGCCCGAACGCGAACCGTCGGAGTCCGCTCTGCTCGTCGGAGCGCTCGCCGAACTCGTCGCGCGCCCGGGGGAGGGGATCGCCGCCGTGCGATCGGCCGTGGGCGATCTCACGGCGACCCTCACCGAGACCGTCGACGCCGTCGGCCGGATCGCCCGCACGGCAGCGCAGTCGGCGCCCGAGACTCCGCTGAACACGCAGATCTCGAGGAGCCGTCGGTTCTCCGTGGTGCGCTCCGATCTGGAGCCCTACCGCAAGATCCACTCCCGCTACGGCTGCACGATCAACGACGTGGTGCTTGCGGTCCTCGCCGGCGCGTTGCGGTACTGGCTGCTCTCCCGCGGGGAGCCGGTCACCGAGGCGACGGTGGTGCGGGCGATGGTCCCGATGTCGGTGTACACCCAGGATCCGGACGACTGCGGCGACAACGACACGATCCAGGTGCACCCGCAGGGCGAGGTGTCGTCCTTCCTGCTGGATCTGCCGGTGGGGGAGCCGAACGCGGTGGTCCGGTTGTCGCACATCGCGCATGCGGGCGAGGCCTACTCGCGGCAGCGGCGGCGGGTGGCGGCGCAGACGATGGTCCGCTTGTCGGGCTTCGCCCCGGCGACGATGCACGCGGTGGGAGCCCGGGTCGCGATGGGTTTCTCGCAGCGGATGTTCAACCTCATGATCACCAATGCGCCCGGTCCGCAGCACCCGCTCTACCTCACCGGAGCCCGGCTGCTCGAGATCTTCCCGGTCTCGCCGCTGCTGAAGAATCAGGCCCTGAGCATCGCGTTGACGTCCTACGACGGCAAGATCTACTACGGTTTGAATGCGGATCGTGATGCGATGCCCGATGTGGACGTGGCAGCGACGCTGATCCAGGAATCTCTCGAGGAGTTGACGGATGCCGGCAGGTGAGAAGTGACGCGTGTCTATGTACCGGCAACGCTCGCGATGTTGCAGGGCCTCGTCGCCGACGGTGAGGTCGACGCGGTGGGCCGGACGGCCTTCGCGGTGACCCCCGCTCTGCGCGAGGCTTACACGGCGGGCGACGACGAGGAGCTCGCCGAGGTCGCGATGGCCGAGGCGGCACGCGCGTCGCTGCGGTTGCTCGGATCGGAGGAGCCGAACGATCATCCGTCCTTCGCGTCCCGTCGGGTGGTGATCGCGGCCGACGTCGACGAGGTGAAGCCGCGACCGGATCTCGACGATGCGGTCGTCAAGCTCGCCGGGCCGATCACGATGCGTGCGGTCGCGTCGGTGCACATCGACCTGCAGGAGGCGGAGGCCGACGTCGCGCGGGCACGCGAGATCGTCGATGCGGCCGAACTGGGCGACGAGGAGGCCGAGTTCGTCCTCGGCGACGCGGAGGACCACGAACTGGCGTGGTACGCGGCCCAGGAACTGCCCTTCCTGCTCGAACTGCTCTGACCTCGCATATCGCCACGTCATCGGTGTGACGACCGTCTCTCGCTCAACCTACGCTTCCGTAACCTCTGATAACCTACGGAGCCGTAACCGGAGTGAGGAGAAACGGTCGGATGGGCCTGAAGGAATGGATCGAGAAGCCTGCGGCACACGTCGCGCCAGGGGAGAAGTCGCTCTCCAACGTCCTGCGTGGCGCGGTGGCCCGGCTGACCACCCCTCTGCTCCCCGACGACTACCTGCATCTGGTCAACCCGCTGTGGTCCGCCCGTGAACTGCGCGGGCGCATCGTCTCGGTGCGCCAGGAGACCCCCGATTCCGCGACGATCGTCATCCGTCCCGGCTGGGGCTTCGACTTCGGATACGCACCCGGCCAGTACATCGGCATCGGTCTGCACATCGACGGTCGCTGGCACTGGCGCTCCTACTCGCTGACCTCCTCGCCCACCTGGGATGACAAGGTCATCTCCATCGCCGTGAAGGCGATGCCCGAGGGCTTCCTGTCCAGCCACCTCGTCGGCGGGGTCCCCGAGGGCACCGTCGTGCGCCTTGCCGCCCCGAAGGGCGATTTCGTCCTGCCCGACCCGCCGCCGGCGAAGATCCTCTTCCTCACGGCCGGCAGTGGCATCACGCCGATCATGTCGATGCTGCGGACGCTCGACCGGCGTGCGGTCGAGCGCGAACTCGACCTGCCCGACGTCGTGCACATCCACTCCGCGCCGACGGCCGAGAACGTGATGTTCCGGTCCGAGCTCGAGCGTTTCGACGCCACCCACGATCGGTTCCGCGTGCACGTGCGTCACACCCGTGAGAAGGGCAAGTTCGCGCTCTCGGAGCTCGACGAGGTGTGCCCCGACTGGCGCGAGCGTCAGACCTGGGCGTGCGGTCCCCAGCAGATGCTCGACGACATCACCGCGCACTGGGTCGCGGAGGGCATCGAGGATCAGGTCCACCTCGAGCGCTTCGCCGTCAGCCGCGCCGACACCTCGGGGTCGGGCGGAACGATCACGTTCGCGAAGTCCGGCAAGACCGTCACCGTGGACGGCGCCACGACGATTCTCGAGGCCGGTGAGAGCGTCGGTGCGCTGATGCCCTTCGGTTGTCGCATGGGAATCTGTCAGACTTGTGTTGTGCCGCTCGAGAAGGGGCACGTCGTCGATCTGCGATCCGGCAAGGAGCACGCAGAGGGCGAACGCGTCCAGACCTGCATCTCCGCCGCTGCCGGCGACTGCACACTGGACGTGTAGACACCGACAGCAAACCTCCGAAGGATCCCGCTTGGCCATCACCGATATCCGCGCGTTCTCTCATCTGACCGAAGACGACATCGTTGCTCTTGCAAACGAATTCGACGCGATTCGACGGGATGTGGAGAATTCGCGCGGCCCGCGGGACGCCCGCTACATCCATTCCGTCATCCGTGCGCAGCGTGTGCTGGAGGTGGTCGGACGCTGCGCGCTGTTCGGTTCGCGTCGACGGTCGCGCTGGATCATCGGTACCGCTGCGCTGTCGCTCGCGAAGATCATCGAGAACATGGAACTCGGGCACAACGTGATGCACGGGCAGTGGGACTGGATGAACGACCCCGAGATCCATTCGACCTCGTGGGAATGGGATCAGACCGGTCCGTCCGAGCACTGGAAGCGCGCCCACAACTACGCGCACCACACCTACACGAACATCGTGGGCATGGACGAGGACGTGGGATTCGGCATCCTGCGGATGACGCGCGACGAGAAGTGGCGTCCGCGCAATCTCGCGCAGCCCATCGCGAACATCGTCCTCGCGCTGACCTTCGAGTGGGGGATCGCGCTGCACGACCTCTCGGCGAAGAAGGAACTCGAGGGCGTCCCGCCCACGCAGTGGAATTCGGGGCCCAACAAGGAATTCGCGGCGAAGGCCGGCCGGCAGGTCGTCAAGGACCTGGTGTTCTTCCCGGCGCTCACCGGCCCGGCCTGGCGCAGCACGTTGACCGCGAACCTCACCGCGAACGTGATCCGCAACATCTGGGCGTATCTCGTGATCTTCTGCGGCCACTTCCCCGACGGCGCAGAGAAGTTCACGACCGAGCACTACGAGAACGAGACGCGCGGGGAGTGGTATCTGCGCCAGTTGCTCGGCAGCGCAAACATTTCCGGTGGGCGTGCGATGGATTTCCTCACCGGGAATCTCAGTTACCAGATCGAGCATCACCTGTTCCCGGACCTCCCGAGCAACCGCTACCCGGAGATCGCCGCCCGTGTGCGGGCGCTGTGCGGCAAGTACGACCTGCCGTACACGACCGGCTCGCTCGCCCGGCAGTACTGGCTCGCCCTGCGCACGATCCACAAGCTCGCGTTGCCCGACCGGTTCCTCAAGGCGACGGCCGACGATGCCCCCGAGACCTCCTCCGAGCGCAAGTTCGACAGGTGGCGTCCGGACGCGCCCGTGGTGGTCACCGAGGCGTCCACCGGACGTCGCCGGGGTCTGCTCACGGCGCTGCGGGTCCACGCCGAGCATGCGGTAGCAGAGCGTCGTCGTCGCCGTGGTGAATCGAGTCACCGGGAACCTTCCGCCACCGTGTGATTCGCGCCACAGCCCTCAATCCGGCTAACCTACGGGCCCGTAACCTACGGTAGAGTAGCTCCCATGGCGATATCGGATGTCAAGGAGTACGCGCACCTGACGGAGGCGGACGTCGAGGCCATCGGCCGCGAACTCGACGCCATCCGGCGCGATATCGAGGAGTCCCGCGGTGAGCGCGACGCTCGATACGTCCGCAACACGATCCGGCTGCAGCGCGGCCTCGAGATCGGCGGGCGCCTCGTGCTGCTCGGCTCGAACAAGCGTCCGCTGTGGCTGCTGGGCACAGGCATGCTCTCCCTGTCGAAGATCATCGAGAACATGGAGCTCGGGCACAACGTGATGCACGGGCAGTGGGACTGGATGAACGACCCCGAGGTGCACTCGGCCAACTGGGAGTGGGACAACGTCGACCCGTCGGCGCACTGGAAGATCACCCACAACTACCTGCATCACAAGTACACCAACATCCTCGGGATGGACGACGATGTCGGATACGGTCTGCTGCGGGTCACCCGCGACCAGCGGTGGAAGCCGTTCTACCTCGGCAACGTCGCGTACAACGCGATCCTCGCGGCACTGTTCCAGTACGGCATCGCCATCCAGCTGCTCGAGCTCGGCAAGGTCATCCAGGGACGCGACGACCGCGAGCTCACCAAGGCACGCGGCAAGGAGGTGCTCGCCAAGCTCGGCAAGCAGCACCTCAAGGACTACGTGATCTACCCGGCGCTCACCGGCAAGTCGTGGAAGTCCACGATGAAGGCCAACGCCACGGCCAACTTCGTGCGCAACATCTGGACCAACGCGGTGATCTTCTGCGGTCACTTCCCGGACGGTGCGGAGAAGTTCACGAAGCAGGACATCGAGACCGAGACGCGTGCCCAGTGGTACCTGCGTCAGATGCTCGGCTCCGCGAACATCTCCGGCGGCAAGGTCATGGACTTCATGACCGGCAACCTGAGCTACCAGATCGAGCACCACATCTACCCCGACCTGCCGTCCAACCGGTACGCGGAGATCGCGGTGCGCGTGCGTGAGCTGTGCGAGAAGTACGACCTGCCGTACACCACCGGCCCGCTCGCGGTGCAGTACTGGAAGTCGTGGCGCACCATCGCGAAGCTGTCGCTGCCCGACAAGTACCTCAAGGACGACCGCGACGCCGCCCCGGAGACCGCCTCCGAGCGGGGCTTCGGCGGAGCGCCGGAGATCGATCCGGCCACCGGCCGCCGCGTGGGTCTGGCCACCACCATCGAGAAGACCCGCAAGCGCGGATTCATCCGCCGCGCGCTCGGCATGCGCTGACGGTCACGAGAACGAGCACGAACCCCGGCACCCACAGGTGCCGGGGTTCGTGCGTTCAACCGGGGTTCGTCGGTTCACCAAGGGTCGTTGGACGCGAGCGCCGTGAGCAGTTCACGCACGGCCATCGCCCGGTTGTGCGACTTGCCCTCCAACGAGTCGAAGGCACATTCGGGATCGGCGGGCGGGCCGAGATGCGTGCACCCGCGCGGGCAGTCTTCGACCGCTTCGGCCAGGTCCCCGAACGATGCGACGACGTCGTCGGGCCCGATGTGCGCGAGCCCGAACGACCGGATGCCCGGGGTGTCGACCACCCACCCGCCCTCGGGCAGGTGCAGGGCCACCGACTGGGTGGAGGTGTGCCGTCCCTTGCCCACCCCGGAGACCTCACCGGTGGCGCGGTCGGCGTCGGGGACGAGCCTGTTCACCAGTGTCGACTTGCCGACCCCCGAGTGCCCGATCAGGGCGGTCACGCGACCGTCGATCCGCTCGTGCAGGGCGGTGAGATCGTCGCCCTGACCGACGAGCAGCACCGGGATGTCGAGATCCGCGAAGTGTGCAGCGAACTCGTCGGGATCGGCGAGATCGCTCTTGGTCAGTCCCAGCAACGGGGCGAGACCCCCGGCATAGGCTGCGACGAGTGCGCGTTCGACCAGTCCGGTCCGCGGTGGGGGATCGGCGAGTGCGACCACGATGAGCAGCTGTTCGGCATTGGCGACGACGATGCGCTCGAACGGGTCGGTGTCGTCGGCCGTGCGTCGCAGCACGGTGCTGCGGTCCTCGACCCGCACGATGCGCGCGAGCGTGTCGGGGCGACCGGAGAGGTCGCCGACGACACCCACCTGATCGCCAACCACGATCGGGGTCCGGCCGAGCTCACGTGCCCGCATCGTGGTGACGATCCGGTCGGGATCACCGCCGAGTGCGACACCCCACCGACCTCGGTCGACGGTGACGACCATGCCCTCCTCGGCATTGCGGTGGGCCGGGCGATCCTTCGTGCGCGGCCGCGAGCCGCGTCCGGGGCGGACCCGGACGTCGGACTCGTCGTACTCCCGCCGCCTCAGGAGTCGCTCCCCGTCAGCAGCGACTCCCACAGACCCTCGAAGTCGGGGAGCGTCTTGGCGGTGGTGCCGATGTCCTCGACCTCGATCCCGTCGACGACGAGTCCGAGGATCGCCCCGGCCGTGGCCATCCGATGGTCGGCGTAGGAGTGCCAGATACCACCGTGCAGCGGAGCCGGCTCGATGTGCAGCCCGTCCTCGGTCTCGGTGATGGACCCGCCGAGACGGGCGATCTCGGTGGCGAGTGCCGCGAGCCGGTCGGTCTCGTGACCGCGCAGGTGCGCGATGCCGCGCAGGTCGGAGGGCGAAGCGGCGACCGCCGCAAGGGCCGCGACGGTCGGTGCCAGCTCCCCGACGTCGTGCAGGTCCACGTCGAGCCCCCGCAGTTCGCCGGGGCCGCGCACGGTCAGCGTCCCGTCGGCCCAGGTCACCTCGGCGCCCATCTGCTCGAGGATGCCGCGGATCGCGTCGCCGGCCTGAGTGGTCGACTCGGGCCACAGGGGCACCGAGACGACACCACCGGTGACCGCCGCGGCCGCGAGGAAGGGGGTCGCGTTCGACAGGTCGGGCTCGACGGTGACGTCGACGGCCTTGATCGTCGTCGGGGGCACCCGCCAGGTGTCGGCTTCCGAGGTATCGACGGGGACCCCGGCCGCGCGGAGCATCTCGACCGTCATCTCGATGTGCGGCATCGACGGCACCGGTTCGCCGGCGTGGTGGACCACCACGCCCTCGTCGAAGGCGGCACCGGACAGCAGCAGACCCGAGACGAACTGCGAGGAGGCGGACGCGTCGATGGTGACGGAACCGCCGCGCACCGCACCGCGGCCGTGCACGGTGAAGGGGAGCCGGTCGCCGTCGATGTCGGCGCCGAGGGCGCGCAGGGCGTCGAGCACGGTGCTCATCGGGCGGACGCGGGCCTGTTCGTCGCCGTCGAACCGCACGTCGCCGTCGGCCAGTGCGGCCAGCGGCGGAACGAACCGCATGACGGTGCCGGCCAGTCCACAGGCGACCTCACCTCCGCGCAGGGCACCGGGGGTCACGTCGAGGGTGGTGCCGCCGTCGCGCTCGGTGACGGTCGTGCCGAGCGTGCGCAGGGCCCCGATCATCAGATCGGTGTCGCGGCTGCGCAGCGCGCCGGTCAGGGTGGACGGCCCGTCGGCGAGTGCGGCCAGGATCAGGGCACGGTTGGTGATCGACTTCGATCCCGGCAGCGTCACCGACGCTCGAACCGGGGACACGGCGCGGGGTGCTCTCCACAGACTCACCCGACCATCTTCGCCCATCCGGACCGGTGCGGGCACCCTCGCCCACCCGGTGCGCGCCGGTGTCGGTTCCGTCACCCGGCGATGCCACACTCGACGGCATGTGCGGAAGGTATGTCTCCACGGCCGACCCGGCGACGCTCGCCGTCGAACTCGACGCACTCGACGAGACCGGCGACAGCGGCCGGGACCGGCGCGGGCCCGACTACAATGTCGCGCCGACGACCGAGGTGCTCACCGTCGTCGCCCGGCACGACGGAGACGATCCCGACGGTCCCGTCCGCCGCCGTGTCCGGCGCATGCGCTGGGGACTCGTGCCGCCGTTCGCCGAGGAGGTGGGCGGAAGCGCACCGCTGATCAACGCACGATCCGAGTCGGTCGCCACCAAGCCGAGCTTCGCACGGTCGCTGCGCCACAAGCGGTGCCTCGTCCCGATGGACGGCTGGTACGAATGGCAGGTCGAACCCGCGCCGGACGGCAGACCCCGCAAGGTGCCGTACTTCATGGCGCCCGCCGACGGATCGCGGATCTGCATGGCCGGAGTGTGGGCGGAGTGGCGCGACCCGCGGAACCCGAAGGCACCACCGCTGTCGAGCACGGCGATCCTCACCGCGCAGTCGGTCGAGCAACTCGGCAACGTGCACGAGCGGATGCCGCTGATCCTCCCCGCGGAGCGATGGGACGCGTGGCTCGACCCCGACAGCCTCGGCCACCCGGATCTGATCGTGCCGAGCCTCGAGGCGATCTCGGCGATCGAGATCCGCCGCGTGTCCGCGAAGGTCAACAGCATCCGCAACAACGGCCCCGAACTGTTGCAACCCGACGACGGCGCCGGCGACCAGATGGTGCTGCTGTAGGTGCCGCCGGGCCGCGGTGCTCTACGGCCCGGCCGTGATCGGGGCCACGACCGCACCGGTCAGCCGGATCAGATCGTGCGGATCCAGTTCGATCTCGAGTCCGCGCCGCCCCGCGCTGCACAGCACCCGGTCCCACTGCTCGGCGGAGACGTCGATCACGGTGCGCAGACGCTTGCGCTGCCCGAGCGGAGAGATGCCACCGACGACGTATCCGGTCGCGCGTTCGGCGGCGGTGTGATCGGCCATCACGGCCTTGCCGCCGCCCAGTGCCCCTGCTGCGGCCTTCAGCGACAGCGTCGCCGGGACCGGGATCACCGCGACGGCGAGCTTGCCGTCCGACAGCGACACCACCAGCGTCTTGAAGATCTGATCGGGGGAGACCCCGAGACGTGCGCCGAGTTCCTCGACGGCTTCGGCGCCGAAGGACGACGACCTCGGGTCGTGTGCGTACTCGTGGACCCGGTGCGCGACCTTCTCGCGCTTCAACAACACCGTCGCGGGAGTGGATGTCGAGGCCATCCGATCACTCTAGAAAACCGGAGGTGGGGAACAAGTGCGGCGGGTACGGCGTTGCACACCGACGGGTGGATCCACCGGCCACCCGACACCCGACGATCGGAGAATTCGTGGCAGTGCTGTGCCCGCCTCGACCGGACGCCGTCAGACGTCCCGCCGATCCGGACCCCGACGGACCGGTAGCCTTCTCGGCAGGCGTCGATGAAGGGATCGGTGTGATCGAGGAGTCTGTGGAAGAACTGACCGAGCGGTTCGAGCGGGATGCGCTTCCCCTGCTCGATCAGCTCTACGGCGCTGCGCTGCGGATGACCCGCAATCCCTCCGACGCCGAGGACCTCGTGCAGGAGACCTACATCAAGGCGTTCTCCGCCTTCCGGTCGTTCCGCGAGGGCACCAACCTCAAGGCCTGGCTGTACCGGATCCTCACCAACACCTACATCAACTCGTACCGGAAGCGTCAGCGGCAGCCCGCGCAGTACCCGACCGACGAGATCACCGACTGGCAGCTCGCCGCCACGGCCGAGCATTCGTCGACCGGTCTGCGGTCCGCGGAGGTCGAGGCGCTCGACGCGCTTCCCGACGACGACATCAAGGCGGCGCTGCAGGAGCTTCCCGAGGAGTTCCGCATGGCCGTCTACTACGCCGACGTCGAAGGGTTCCCCTACAAGGAGATCGCCGAGATCATGGGGACGCCGATCGGCACCGTGATGTCGAGACTGCACCGGGGTCGCAAGCAGCTGCGGGGCCTGCTGGCCGACGTGGCGCGCGATCGCGGTTTCATGCGGGAGAAGGCCGTGGACGCGGCAACCGGAACATCGGATCAGACCGAGAGCGGAAAGGGAGCACCGCAGTGAGCGAACCCGACTTCGATCGACTCGACTGCTCGGCGGTCATCGCGGACGTCTACCTGCTTCTCGACTCCGAGTGCGACGCCGGTTCCCGCGAGAAACTGCAGCGGCACCTCGACGAGTGCGGCACCTGCCTCGAGGCCTACGGGATCGAGGAGAAGATCAAGTCCTTGCTCAGCCGCAAGTGCGGAGGGGAACACGCACCCGAGGGGCTGAGAGAGCGGCTGATGCTGCAGATCCGCCGCACCGTGGTGATCACCGAGACGGACAGCGCCGGGTCGTAGACGAGTTCACTCGTACCGAGTCGCAGGCGAGTTCCACTCGTACCGAGTCGCAGGCGAGTTCCACTCGTACCGAGTCGCAGGCGAGTTCCACTCGCACCGAGTCGCAGGCGAGTTCCACTCGCACCGAGTCGCAGGCGAGACCCCCGAACGTGACAGGGGCCGGAAAGCTGCTGCTTTCCGGCCCCTGTCCGCGTCTCAGGCGTTGGGACGCTTGCCGTGGTTGGCGGCGTTACCCTTGCGGCTGCGCTTCTTGCGACCTCGCTTACCCATGGTGGGATCTCCTTTCTCGTTCATTACAGTGTTTCACGTGCGGTCGAGTGGTCCTGTCGGCAGGTCCGCCGCCGGAGTGTGAAACGAGGTGTTCGATGGCGGAAGACGTACGTGCGGAGATGGTATCGACCGTGTTCGAGGTCGTCGTGCGAGAGGGTGACGTAGTTGCCGAAGGCGACACGCTGGTGATCCTCGAGTCGATGAAGATGGAGATCCCCGTGCTCGCCGAGTCGGCGGGCACCGTGACCTCCGTCGGTGTCTCGGTCGGGGATGTCATCCAGCAGGGCGACCTCATCGCCGTGATCTCCTGACGGCGGATATCTCCTGAGTACGAAAGCGGTTCCCGTGTCCACACTCAGTTCGTTGCTCGCGAGGTACACGGATCTTCCGGGCGCGGCCGTCGATCACCTCCAACGTGTCGTGGGCGAGTGGCAGTTGCTCGCCGACCTGTCGTTCGCCGACGTCCTCCTGTGGGTCGACGCGGCGCCGTCCGGAATCGTGTGCGTCGCACAGTGCCGGCCCACCACCGCCTCGACGGTGATCCCCGAGGACGCCGTCGGCACGCTCGTCTCCGACAACGAACATCCTTACGTCCGTGAGGCTTTCGAAACCGGAGAGATCGTCGACGTCAAGTCGTCCCCGGGCGCCGGGATCAACATCCGTCAGGCCGTGCCGGTGCGCTGGGACGGGCGGGTCGTCGCGGTGCTCAGCCGAGACGCCGCCCGCGTGTCGCGGCGGTCGGCCAGCGCGCTCGAGACGGCCTATCTCGAATGCGCCGACGACCTCTACCGGATGATCAGCGAAGGCACCTTCCCGACACCCGAGGCGCGTTCGGACACCAAGTCGAGTCCGCGCGCGGGCGACGGGTTCATCCGGCTCGACCGGGACGGCAAGGTCGTCTACGCGAGCCCCAACGCGCTGTCGGCCTATCACCGGATGGGTCTGAATTCCGACCTGATCGGTCAGGATCTCGTCGAGACGACCCGCGCGCTGGTCACCGACCCCTTCGAGAGTCGCGACGTCACCGACTACCTCCGCGGGGCCGTGGAGGGCCGTCTGGGGCAGCGCATGGAGATCGAGGCACTCGGTGCCACCGTTCTGATCCGTGCGTTGGTCCTGAACCCGGGAGGGAAGATCCGGGGCGCCGCGGTGATCGTCCGCGACGTCACCGAGGTCAAGCGACGCGACCGGGCACTGCTGAGCAAGGACGCGACCATCCGCGAGATCCACCACCGCGTCAAGAACAACCTGCAGACGGTCGCCGCGCTCCTGCGACTGCAGGCGCGCCGAACCGGGAACGCGGAGGCCCAGCAGGCCCTGGGGGAGGCGGTCCGTCGCGTGACATCCATCGCCCTGGTCCATGAGGCGCTGTCGATGTCCGTGGACGAGGAGGTCGATCTCGACGGTGTGTTCGACCAGCTGATCCCCATCGTCGTCGACGTGTCGACGGTGGGCAGCCAGATCCGGGTGGTGCGGGAGGGGAACCTCGGCGTGTTCCCCGCGGATCGCGCCACGCCTCTGGTCATGGTGCTGACCGAACTCGTCCAGAACGCCGTCGAGCACGCCTTCGATCCGGGCGTGAACGGCACGGTCACCGTCAATGCCCAGCGTTCGGCCCGCATGCTCGACGTCGTGGTCCGCGACGAGGGGAAGGGGCTTCCCGAGGGGTTCAGCCTCGAGGCGTCGAACCGGCTCGGTCTGCAGATCGTCCGGACCCTCGTGGCTGCCGAGCTCGGCGGATCGTTGGAGTTGACGTCCAACGAGGTCGGCGGGACCGATGCACGCCTGCAACTACCGCTGGGTAAGGTGCCGGTCGCCTGATCGTTCTCCGACCGTGCACGTAAGAAGGCCCGGCCTCCCCGTGGGGGAGCCGGGCCTTCGAACGTCTGTCGGAGTTGCTCAGACCGCCGTGCGAGCGCGGGTGCGGGCGTTGCGACGCTTGAGAGCGCGGCGCTCGTCCTCACTCATGCCGCCCCAGACGCCGGCATCCTGGCCGGATTCGAGCGCCCAGGAGAGGCATTCGGCGGTGACGGGGCAACGGTTGCACACGAGCTTGGCATCCGCGATCTGCGCGAGAGCCGGGCCGCTGTTTCCCACGGGGAAGAACAGTTCCGGATCCTCGTCGCGGCAGATGGCCTTGTGGCGCCAGTCCATGCTTCTACTCTCCTTCGATGGTGCGTGTGCACCGGCTGATTGGTCAATGCGTGTTCACGCCTGTGGCACGGAGTGTTTCCGCGCGGTTACTTGTGAATGCTTTCACGAACGAGCGTGGAGTCAATAGAATCGACCACGATCGTGGGGAAGCTCACGCTGTTGTGAGCTACGAGTTCGCCAATCCCTCTTTCTACTCCCCTCGAGCCGAGAAGGTAGTGGTAATCACAGAATTCGTGCTTTTCTTTCTGTCGCTGTCCCGCTAATGGGGATCGTCAGCGGGGCGCGACGACATCGAGGATCGACCGCACGGACACGAACTCGACCTCGGTGCGGAGTCCGAGATAGTCGCCGTCGACCTGAAGTCCGATCGGGCGCGAGGCCCGGGCGCGCACGCGCGCGACATCGTCCGCACGCACCAGATGCGGCGACGCCGGCTCGCCGCGGGCGGCCAGAAGTTGTCTCACCACCCGCAGGCTCGGAAATACCCGGGTCGTCGTCATGGCAAACACACCCAAACCGGTGTCGAACGAGGTGCCGGGATTCGTGTGCACCGGCCGGGACTCGAGATAGGTCCACGGACTCGAGTTCGACACGAACGCATAGTGCACCCCCGAAACGGGTTCGGATCCGGGCATCTCGAGCGTGAGCGCCGGCTCGTCCCGCTTCGACGCGAAGAACCGGGCCACCGCGTGCCGCACGTAGCGCGCCGTCGTCACCTTCTTGCCCTCGGCGCGGCTCAGGTCTATGGCCTCGCACACCTGGGCGTCGAGACCGAGGCCCGCGTTGAAGGTGAACCACCGCCCGTCGCAGTGGCCGAGGCCGATCCGGCTGGTCCTGCCCTCCTGCAGCGACTCGAGTACCTGCTCGGTGGCCTCGAGCGGATCGGCGGACAGCCCCAGGGATCGCGCGAACACGTTCGCCGAGCCGCCGGGCACCACCGCGAGTCGCGGAAGGGTCGGATCGGCGCCTCGGTCGGGGGAGGGGCCGAGGAGGCCGTTGACGATCTCGTTGACGGTGCCGTCGCCCCCGTGCGCGACGACGACGTCCATCCCGTCGGCGTGCGCCGAACGCGCCAGTTCTGCGGCGTGCCCGCGGTGCGTGGTGTGCGCGACGGTCAGCGCGAGCCGGCCTCTCAGGGCGTGAGCGAGGCGGTCGCGACCGGCCGGGGTGGTCGTCGTCGCATTCGGGTTCACGATCAGCAGGGCGCGCACGGAACATCAGCCTAAGTGGTGCCCGGCGGGTCCACTACGCTGGACGGGTGCCTCTCGAAACACCTCGCAGCAGCGTTCCGTCGACCGTGCGTGCCGCCGGTTGGCTCGTCGTCCTCGAGGGCGTCGTCGCGATGGGGTTCGCGGTGTACTCGATCATCCGCGCCGCCTCGGGCGAACACGATCAGTCGGTCACCAACGGTTACGGCTTCGCGCTGTGGCTGTTCATCCTGTTCGGCGGGGTCCTGGCCGGCGGGATCGCGCTCGTGCGCGGTGTGCGCTGGGGACGTGCCGTGGCGATACTCGCGCAGCTGTTGTTGCTGCCCGTGGTGTGGTCGCTGCTGACCGACTCCCACCAGCCGGTCATCGGCACCGTGCTGGCGCTCGTCGTGGTCCCCACGCTCGTGCTGCTGTTCAGCCCGCCCACGTCGCGGTGGCTCGCGCACGAGTACGCGCCCGACGTCGACGAGTGATCCGGCTCAGCTGCCGAGCGCCTGCAGAGCGGGGCCGCTGAGCCTGAAGGTCGTCCACTCGTCCTGCGCGACGGCACCGAGGGATCGGTAGAAACCGATGGACGGCTCGTTCCAGTCCAGCACCGACCAACTCAGGCGGGTGTAACCGCGCTCCACGCATTCGTGGGCGAGCGCCGCGAGCAGTGCGCGTCCGTGTCCCTTGCCGCGGTGTTCGGGACGGACGAACAGATCCTCGAGGTAGATCCCGTGCACGCCGTCCCAGGTGGAGAAGTTCCGGAACCACAACGCCACCCCGACGACCCGGCCCTCGGTGCCGTCCTCTCCGGATTCCTCCGCGACGTGCGCGTACACCGAGGGCTGCGGCCCGAACAGGGCCTCGAGGATCTGCTCGGGCACCACGGTGCACTCGTGCCGCGCCTTCTCGTACTCGGCGAGGTCGTAGACCAGCCCGGTGATCGCGGGGACGTCCTCGGGGGTGGCTCTGCGGATCACGACGGGCAGCCTCCTGCGGTCTCGTGGGCGGGTTCACCTCGCGCTGCGCCGCCGAGTGCGCGAGGATCGGGTCGTGGCAACGGTACTTGCAGTGGCAAATCAGAAGGGTGGCGTCGCCAAGACGACCACCGTCGCGTCGTTGGGGGCCGCGCTGTCGGCGCTGGGCCGGCGGGTGCTCGTCGTCGATCTCGACCCCCAGGGGTGCCTGACCTTCTCCCTCGGACACAACCCCGACAAGCTCGAACAATCAGTTCACGACGTGCTCGTGGGCGGCGTCGAGACGAAGGACGTCCTGCTCGACACCGCGGAAGGGATGTCGCTGCTGCCGGCGACCATCGACCTCGCGGGTGCGGAGGCGATGCTGCTCATGAAGCCGGGGCGCGAATACACCCTCAAGCGGGCCCTGGCGTCGGTCGAGGACGACTACGACGTCGTCGTGATCGACTGCCCGCCCTCCCTCGGCGTCCTCACGCTCAACGGTCTCACCGCGGCGCGGTCCGTGCTCGTTCCGCTGCAGTGCGAGACGCTCGCCCACCGTGGAGTGGGGCAGTTGCTGCGTACCGTCGACGAGGTCAGGCAGATCACCAACCCGGATCTCGAGTTGCTCGGCGCGCTGCCGACCCTGTACGACTCGCGGACCACACACAGTCGCGACGTGCTCGCCGATGTCTCCGACCGGTACGACCTGCCGGTGCTGGCCCCGCCCGTACCCCGCACTGTCCGTTTCGCGGAGGCCTCCGCCTCGGGCGCGACGGTGCTGGCGGGACGCAAGAACAAGGGTGCCGAGGCCTATCGTGCGCTTGCGGAGAACCTGCTGCGGTACTGGTCGGGCGAGGCGGAACTCGAGACCTTCGAGACCGTCGTCGCCGACTGAGCCGGCCACGCGTCGACACCGGCCGGGCGGCCCGCCCTCAGCGCAATGCCACGAGTTCGTCGTCGCGCTGCTCGACCACGACGTCCCCGGCGACGGCGACGTTCACCGTGGAGACCGCTCCGCGCTCGACGTCGATGCGCGGGCCGGGTTCGCCGGTGCGTGAGTCGACGCCCAGGAGGGCGTCCTCGACGGGAAGAAGCAGCGAACCGGCCATGACATCGCCGTTGCCGAGGGTGTCCTCGACGGTCCACTGCGGAGCGAAATCGGTGGTGGACAGTGCGACGGTGTCGCGGCCGGTCCACCACACGAGCACGCCGCCGCGCTCGAGGGCGGGATCGTCCGACTCGCCGGCAGGACGCGGCAGGGTGTGCGTGTCGACGAGGACGCCCTCGCTGTCGAAGACTTCGATGCGGGGCCCGTCGTTGTCGTCCGGGGCCAGGTAGACCGCCGTGAGGTCGCCGACCACCGCGACGATGCGGGAATCCCCGCCCGCTTCCGGCAGCACCGACGAGGCGAACTCCTCGGGCTTGGTGCTGTCGTCAGGGGTGGGATCGAGAAGGGTGAGCCGGTTGGCCGGCTCGTTCGCGCACTGTTCGAGCACGGCGAGCACTTCGGCGCCCGAATCCGCCGAGCGCAGTTCGCAACCGGATCGGGGCTGGGCGCCCGGGTTCACCGGTGCATCGACGCGCCCGTACTCGACCGTGCGCACCAGATCGGAGCGCCACATCTCCAGACGCGACTCACCGAAGGCGATCAGGTGCGAACCGGCGTCGACGACCCGGATCGGATCGTCGGCGTCGCTCGACCGTTGCGCGCCCCGAGAGCCACTGCCCGAGTCGAGCGCGGTGACCTGACCGCATCCCCGCGGGCCGCGATAGACTGAGACCACGTCGCCCCAGGCTTCGGTGACCGCGCACAACGCCCGGTCGCGGTCGTACCGCCAGCGTTCCTCGCCCGAGTGCGGGTCGCGGCCGACCACCGCACCACCGTCTGCCGTGGCGACCGTGCCGCCGGACACCACCGGTGCGGTCGTCGCCGTACTCGGAGCACGCCACAGTTCGGCGAGCGTGCGCGGAAGAGATTGCGCGGCAGCGAGAGTGGGGACAGGGCCGTCCCAGGTGGTCGACGTGGTGCCCCGCGCATCCGAGTTCAGCCAGACGACACTCGCCGCCACCAGAGCGGTGACGACGAGTGCGGCTGCGACGAGAAGGTCGGTGCGGGTGCGGCGCTCGGGCGCGAGCACGTGGTTATCGGGCAGACGACGTCGAGACCGCTTCCACGTTCGACGTGTCCTGCTGCTCTGCGCGACCGGCCGGGCCCTCGCCCGAGCGGGTGCGACGGCGACGACGGCGACGACGTGCCGGAGCGGCCGCCCCGGTGTCCTCACCCGTCTCCGCTGCGGCAGACCCGTTCTCGGCCTTCACCGAGTCGTCCGAACCGGTTGCGGCCACATCCGTTGCGGAGCCGTCGGCCGACTTTCCGCGGACGGTACGACGGCGGACCCGGTTGCGCTTCGGGCGGGATCCGCCCTCGCGCTCGATGCGCTCGCGCTTCTCACCGTTCTCCGAGGCGGCGGGAGCAGCCTTGCGGACGCGTCCGGTGGCGTCGGACGGGATGTTCAGCTCCTCGAACAGGTGCGGGGAGCTCGAGTAGGTTTCGATCGGATCCGGGATACCGAGATCGAGAGCCTTGTCGATGAGCTGCCAGCGCGGCACGTCGTCCCAGTCGACGAGGGTGATCGCGATACCGGTGCGTCCGGCGCGACCGGTACGGCCGATGCGATGGACGTAGGTCTTCTCGTCCTCGGGGCACTGGTAGTTGATGACGTGGGTGACGTCGTCGATGTCGATGCCGCGGGCGGCGACGTCCGTGGCGACGAGCACGTCGATCTTGCCGCTGCGGAACTTGTCGAGTGCCTTCTCACGCGCGATCTGACCGAGGTCGCCGTGGACCGCGCCGCACGCGAAACCGCGCTCGACGAGGTCGTCGGCCACCTTCTGCGCCGTGCGCTTGGTGCGGGTGAAGACCATGGTGGCGCCGCGACCCTCGGCCTGCAGCACGCGGGCGACGAGTTCGGCCTTGTCGAGTGCATGCGCCCGGTAGATGAACTGCTGGGTGCGCTCGTGCACGGCCGACGATTCGGCCTCCTCGGCACGGATGTGCGTCGGGCGGTTCAGAAACGTGCGGGCGAGGGTGATGATCGGGCCGGGCATGGTGGCCGAGAACAGCATCGTCTGACGACGGTCGGGGACCATCGTGAGGATGCGCTCGATGTCGGGCAGGAAGCCGAGGTCGAGCATCTCGTCGGCTTCGTCCATGACGAGCACGCCGATCTTGCCCAGGATCAGATGGCCCTGGTTGGCGAGATCGAGCAGACGACCGGGAGTACCGACGACGACGTCGACACCCTTCTTCAGTTCGTCGATCTGCTGCTCGTAGGGGCGCCCACCGTAGATCGACAGGACCTCGAGGCCCGACTTGCGGCTGCCGGGCAGGTACTTGGAAGCGTTCACGAGGTCGTTGGTGACCTGGATGCACAGCTCGCGGGTCGGGACGATCACGAGTGCACGGGGAGTGCCGTCGAGGGTGGTCGTGCCGGAGCCCTCGGTGGCGATGCGGTGCAGAAGCGGAACGCCGAAGCCGAACGTCTTGCCCATACCCGTACGGGCCTGACCGATGAGGTCGTCGCCGGCGAGGGCCAGCGGCAGGGTGAGTTCCTGGATCGCGAAGGTGCGTTCGATGCCGACCTCGGCGAGGGCGCGGACGATCTCGTCGCGGACACCGAGTTCGCCGAAGGTGGGGGGTACGTGGGTGGAGTCGAGTTGTGCGGAGACGGTCGTTTCGCTCGCGTCGTCTTCGTGGTCGATGGTGATCTTGCTCAGGGGTCCGGCCTTCCTGGTCTCGGCACGCACGCACGAGGGGGAAAGGCGACCGGCCTGCACCTCAGCGCGAGCGGTTTCCACCAGGCTCGGCGAAGCGCGGCAGCGATCCGCAGTTCGGGTGCGCGCACATTATCTGGGAAGCTCGCGGGCCACGGTCGGCGGCTCGAAGCGCGGGCTTCCCGATCCATTGTACCGGTTCCGGCGCATTCCACGAGGTAGTACTACGCTTCGTCGTCATGGGAGCCGATACGCCGCAGTCCACCTCCGAGTCCGGCACGACGCCGGGCGGACCCGCAGTCCCCGCCGATCACCCCGGTGTCGCAGAGCTCTTCGCGGTGCTCGCGTACGGCGAGATCTCGGCGTTCTACCGGCTCGCCGAGGACGCACGGTTCTCCCCGTCCCTGCGCGGGCGGGTCGCCCTCGCAAGCATGGCAGCTGCGGAGATGAGCCATTTCGAGACGCTCCACACCGCGCTCACCGATCGTGGTGTCGAGATCTACGCGGCGATGGAGCCCTACCGCAAGGCCCTCGACGCCTACCACGCCTCGACCACTCCGTCGACGTGGCTCGAGGTTCTCGTGAAGGCATACGTCGGTGACGGGATCGCCGCGGATTTCTACTGTGAGATCGCCGACATGCTCGCTCCCGAGGTGTCCACGGTGGTCCGGGAGGTCCTCGCCGAGACCGGCCATTCCGAGTTCGTGGTGCAGGAGGTCCGCGAGGTCGTCGAGCGCAGCCCGCTGCAGAAGGACCGTCTGATGCTGTGGGGGCGCCGGCTGCTCGGCGAGGCCATCACCCAGGCGCAGTACGTCCTCGCACAGAACGAGGAACTCGCCGAGCTGGTGATTCTCGCGTCCGGCGACCTGACGAACATCGCCGCGCTGTTCGATCGCATGCAGGTCGAGCACGCCGAGCGGATGTCGGTGCTCGGACTGCATTAGCCTGGGGCTGACAGCAGTACCAGCTCGGTTTCAACGCATGAGAATCGGAGGTCCACCGTGGAGGTCAAGATCGGCGTCGCGGACAGCCCGCGCGAAGTTGTCGTCGTCAGCGACCAGACGCCCGACGAGGTGGAGAAGCTCGTCCGGGCCGCGTTGAACGGCGCCGACGACGGGGTGCTCGCCCTTGTCGACGAGAAGGGCCGCAAGGTTCTCGTGCAGGCCGCCAAGATCAGCTACGTGGACATCGGTCCTGCCACGCTGGGCAAGGTCGGCTTCGCCGCCAACTGAGAGCGACCGACGAGAACGGGCCGGGGCATGGCGCCCCGGCCCGTTCGTCGTTCTCGGTATGTACGCGCGTCGTCAGCGACGACGGTGCTCACGTGTCGTCAGCGACGACGGTGCTCGTATGTCGTCAGCGACGACGGAGTTCCGGCTGCAACGGCACGTGCTTCAGGCCACCCCAGGCCAGCGCCACGGTGGTGTCCACGGCGTCCTCCTTGGGGATCGGGCGCGCGGCATCGAGCCAGTAGCGTGCCGTGAACTGGCTCGTTCCGACCAGGCCGACCGCGAGGATGCGGGCCCGGTACGGATCGAGGCCCGAATCGTGGCTCACGAGGTCGAAGACGGCGTCGACGCACGCCTCGGTGGCCTGCTCGACACGCCGCGACACCTGCGGCTCGCCCATGAGGTCCGACTCGAAGACGAGTCGGAATCCCTGGCTGTCGTTGTCGACGAAATCGAAGAAGGCCTGCACCGCGGCGCGCACACGCTGGCGGTTGTCGGTCGTGGACCGCAGGGCCTGGCGGACGCCGTTGATGAGGGTGTCCACATAGTTCTGCAGCACGGCGCAGTAGAGCTCGAGCTTGCCAGGGAAGTGCTGGTACAGCACCGGCTTGCTCACTCCCGCGCATTCGGCGATCTCGTCCATGCCGGCAGAGTGGTAACCGCGTGTGACGAAGACCTCGCTGGCAGCCTCGAGCAACTGTGCACGACGTTCGTCACGCGGCATCCGGGCGCCCCGTTTGCCGTTGTTACCCCGGCCGGATGCTCGTTCGGTGACTTCGGTCATGCTTGCTCCCAATCTGCACTACTCCGACAGTGGCCTGTGCCACCTCGGCGCTCCTCGTCTTTGCAGGTTACAGGTGAACCTGCATATCGAACGGACCGGCCTACCGACCAGTATCCGTTCCCGGTGCACGGATAGGGCGCGCGTTCGGCGCTTCGGATATCGAAATGGTCTCGATATGACATCCTGACATCCGTGATCGAGCGTGGAGGAGTGCGCGAGAGCAGGGGTCCGCAGGGCTCCTCGCCGACAGATCCTTCCCCGACGCTGTCCGGTTCGTCCCGGTCGCGAGGAACGGAACGAACCGAGCCGGGGCGTAGGTCGCACCAGCCTCTGCGCGCCGTGTGGGACCCGGTGGGACGGTCGGACCGACCGCCTCGCCGACCGCGACCCGAGCGCGACGTCCGTAAACAGACCCGCGTGGGCAGATTCGTCGCCACCTACGGCTGGCGCGCCTACGCCGTTCCGATCCTCGCCGTCGTGACCCTGATCGTGCTGTGGGACGCCGCGCGTGGCGCCGGAGCGGAGGAGCCCGCCGACCCGATCGTCGCGAGCGAGGTCACCGAGATCATCGTCGAGGCCCCGCAACCCGAGGGAACCTTCCCCGAGTCGCTCGAGTCCGGTGCGCTGCCGGAGGGCGGCCCGTTCACGGAGGTCGGTGCGCGGGAGTGGCGGGTCGTGCCCGGCACCACGGGGCAGGTCGGCGCGGGGCAGACCCGTGTGTTCACCTACACGGTGGAACTCGAGGAGGGCATCGACACCACCGGCTACGGCGGCGACGCGGCCTTCGCGACGATGGTCGACCGGACCCTCGCCGACCCGCGCAGCTGGATCGGCGACGAGGCGGTCGCCTTCCGTCGGATCGACACCGGCGAGCCGGACTTCCGGATCTCCCTCACCTCGCAGATGACCATCCGCGAAGGATGCGGTTACGACATCCCGCTCGAGGGATCGTGCTTCAACCCCTCCATGGAGCGGGTGTTCCTCAACGAAGCGCGGTGGGTGCGCGGGGCCGTCGCTTTCCAGGGCGACATCGGGTCGTACCGCCAGTACGTTGTCAACCACGAGGTCGGCCACGCCATCGGCCTGGCGCAACACGATGCCTGCACCACCGACGGCGGCCTCGCGCCGATCATGATGCAGCAGACCTTCGGTACCGCCAACGACGACATCGCGCGCCTGGACCCGGGCGGCACGGTCCCCGCCGACGGGGCGCGATGCCGGTTCAACCCGTGGCCGTACCCGCGGGCGTAGGCGCCGGTCGGGGTCGACGGGCCGGACGGGGATTGCAGCAACGAATGGCACCATGGACGGTGACGCAGGACGCATCGCGACAGGAGAACCCGTGACCGCAACGACACCGTCGACGCGCCGATCCCTTCCGCCGTTGGTGGAACCCGGCCCGGAGCTCGGTCACGAGGAGGTCGCGCGGTACAGCCGTCACCTGATCATCCCGAATGTCGGGGTCACCGGTCAGCGACGGCTGAAGAACGCGCGGGTGCTGTGCATCGGTGCCGGCGGGCTCGGTTCGCCCGCACTGCTGTATCTCGCGGCGGCGGGCGTCGGCACGATCGGCATCGTCGAGTTCGACGACGTGGAGACGTCGAACCTGCAGCGTCAGGTGATCCACGGCCGTTCCGACGTCGGACGGTCCAAGGGGGAGAGCGCCCGCGACAGCATCCTGGCCATCAACGACGGCGTCACCGTGCGCCTGCACGAGACGCGGCTGGAGTCGGGCAACGCCGTGCAGCTGTTCGAGCAGTACGACCTGATCCTCGACGGCACCGACAACTTCGCGACCCGCTATCTCGTCAACGACGCCGCCGTCCTCGCCGGCAAGCCGTACGTGTGGGGCTCGATCTTCCGGTTCGAGGGCCAGGTATCGGTGTTCTGGGAGGACGCCCCCGACGGGCGCGGCCTGAACTACCGAGACCTCTACCCCGAGGCCCCGCCGCCGGGGATGGTTCCCTCGTGCGCCGAGGGTGG
Organism: Rhodococcus rhodochrous; assembly: GCF_900187265.1. Lineage (NCBI taxonomy): Bacteria > Bacillati > Actinomycetota > Actinomycetes > Mycobacteriales > Nocardiaceae > Rhodococcus > Rhodococcus rhodochrous. The sequence goes on along the minus strand of NZ_LT906450.1, from coordinate 3,557,222 downwards.
TGTGCTCGGTGTCCTGCCCGGCACGATCGGCACCGTCATGGCCACCGAGGCGATCAAGCTCATCACGGGGATCGGTGAGCCGTTGCTCGGCCGCCTCATGATCTACGACGCGCTCGCGATGTCGTTCCGCACGGTGACCCTGCGCCGCGATCCGGGACGGGTGCCGGTCACCGAACTGGTCGACTACGAGGCCTTCTGCGGGATCGTTCCCGATGCCGCCGCGTCGGCGCGATCGGCCGTCACCCCCACCGAACTGCGCCGCATGCTCGACGAGGGCCGCGACCTCGCGCTGATCGACGTGCGCGAACCCGTCGAATGGGAGATCGTCCGTATCGACGGTGCCCGGCTCGTCCCGAAGGACCGCATCCTCTCCGGTGAGGCCCTCGCCGACCTGCCGCAGAACACCCCGATCGTGCTGTACTGCAAGACGGGCATCCGCTCGGCCGAGGCGCTCGAAGTGCTTGCGCGCGCCGGATTCTCGGATGCGACACATCTGCATGGTGGCGTGATCGCGTGGGCGCAGCAGGTCGACACCTCGTTACCGGTCTACTGACGGTGACCTCGTTGTGACCTGAAACAGCGGAGTGCCTTCCCGATCCGGGCGGTTTGCGGAGGTAGGTTGAGCGTCGTGAGCTCACCCGAACCGCCTCAGCACGTGTGCTCCACATTCGGTCTCCGTGATGTCGAACCGGTCCCGCTCGGACCCGACTGGGACGGAGGCTTCCGGTGTGGGGACGTCGTGCTGTCCCGAGTCGCCGATCACGCCCGCGCGGCCTGGTCCGCCAAAGTGCGGGAGACCCTGACCGTCGACGGCGTGCGGCTGGCCCGCCCGGTGCGGTCCACCGACGGTCGCTACGTGGTCTCCGGATGGCGCGCCGACACCTACATCGTCGGCACGTCCGAGCCCCGGCACGACGAAGTGGTCTCGCTGTCGCTGCGGCTGCACACCGCCACCGCGCAGCTCGAACGTCCCCGTTTCCTCATGCAGCCACCCGTCGCACCCTGGGAGGACGTCGACGTCTTCGTCGCTGCCGACCGCGCGGCCTGGGAGACCGTGCCCCTGCGCAGCGCCCGCGCGGCGGGGGCGCCCGAGACGGTGACCCCCGACGGCCGCAAGAGTCTCGACCTGATCAACCAGCTCGCGACCTTCCGCAAGCCCGTGCACCTGCCCGATCAGCTCGTCCACGGCGACCTGTTCGGCACGGTCCTGTTCGCCGGGCGTGCGGCGCCCGGCCTGACCGACATCACTCCCTATTGGCGTCCGGCCTCGTGGGCGGCCGCCGTCGCCGTCGTCGACGCGCTGTCGTGGGGCGGGGCCGACGAAGGACTCATCGGCCGCTGGGAGGATCTGCCGGAATGGCCGCAGATGCTGCTGCGCGCGGTGATCTTCCGGCTGGCCGTGCACGCGCTGCACCCGCGCTCGACCGAGGACGCCTTCCCGGGCCTGGCGCACACCGCCGACCTCGTGCGGTTCCTCCTGTAACACCTCACAGGGCGGCCGGGGCCGGGGTGAGCAACTCTTGACGCGACGGTCACCGCGGGCAGCACCGTAGCAACACCCGTTTCCTACCTTTGGGATCAACACGGACCCGAGGAGGAACGGCGATGACGACCTTCATCGAAAATGAAAGTCTCAGAGACAAATTCGGACGCAACCACAACATCGATCGGTGGGACGCCGAGGATGTGGAGGCGTGGGAGGCCGGCGGTAAGCAGGTCGCCAAGCGCAACCTGATCTGGTCGGTGATCGCCGAACACGTCGGCTTCTCCGTCTGGTCGATCTGGTCGGTCATGGTGCTGTTCATGCCCACCGAGGTGTACGGCATCGACGCCGCCGGCAAGTTCTTCCTGGTTGCGGTCCCCACACTCGTCGGCGCGATCCTCCGCATTCCCTACACCGTCGCCACCGCCCGCTTCGGTGGCCGTAACTGGACCATCTTCAGCGCCCTGGTACTGCTGATCCCCACCATCGGTGCGCTGTACCTGATGCTGAACCCGGGCCACTCCTACACCACGTTCATGCTGGTCGCGGCGCTCGCCGGCGTCGGCGGCGGAAACTTCGCGTCGTCGATGACCAACATCAACGCCTTCTACCCGCAGCGCCTGAAGGGCTGGGCCCTCGGACTCAACGCCGGTGGCGGAAACATCGGTGTCCCGGCCGTCCAGCTGATCGGCCTGCTCGTCATCGCCACCGTCGGTAACACCGAGCCCTGGATCGTGTGCGCGGTCTACCTGGTCCTGTGCGCCGTCGCCGCGCTCGGCGCCGCACTGTTCATGGACAACCTCCGTGACCAGAAGGCCGACCTGCGGGCCATGGGCACCGCACTGAAGTTCCGCGACTCGTGGATCATCTCCTTCCTCTACATCGGCACCTTCGGTTCGTTCATCGGCTTCAGCTTCGCCTTCGGGCAGGTCCTGCAGATCAACTTCCTCGCCGGCGGCGACACCCCCGCCCAGGCCGCCCTGCACGCCGCGCAGATCGCCTTCATCGGCCCGCTCCTCGGATCCATCTCGCGCCCGCTCGGCGGAAAGCTCGCCGACCGCATCGGCGGCGGGAAGATCACCCTCTACACCTTCGTCGCGATGGCCCTGGCCGCCGCGGTGCTCATCGTCGCCGGCACCCTCGACGACCGCACCACCGGCGCCGCGACCGGCGGCGTACTGACCGCCATGGTGCTCGGCTTCATCGCCCTGTTCCTGCTCTCCGGGCTCGGCAACGGCTCGGTCTACAAGATGATCCCGTCCATCTTCGAGGCCCGTGCGCAGGATCTCGACGAACTGGATCGCGACGAGAAGGCCGCCTGGTCGCGCAGCATGTCCGGTGCCCTCATCGGCTTCGCCGGTGCCATCGGCGGACTCGGCGGCGTCGGCATCAACCTGGTCTTCCGTGCCTCCTACGGCGGCGAGGCGCAGTCCGCGACGATGGCCTTCTGGGTCTTCGCGATCTTCTACCTCGTGTGCATCGCGGTCACCTGGTTCGTCTTCCTCCGCCGCCCCCACACCACCCCCACGAGCGAGCCGTCCACCGAGGCTCCCGCCCCGGCCCGCGTCGCAGTCTGACCGATCCCCGGCACGAAGAAAGAGAACATCATGAGCCGCAAGAACGTCGTCGTCGTCGGACACGGAATGGTCGCCCACCGCTTCGTCGAAGCCCTTCGCGTCCGCGACGAGCAGAACAGCTGGTCGGTGACCGTGCTCGGCGAGGAGGCCGACGCCGCCTACGACCGCGTGGGACTGTCGTCCTACGTCGGAGCCTGGGACCGCAAGGAACTCGCCCTCGCCGGAAACGACTACGCAGCAGACGATCTCGTCGACCTGCGTGTCGGCACCCGCGCCGTGGGAATCGACCGCGCGGCCCGCACCGTCACCACCGCCGGCGGCGACGTTCTGCCTTACGACAGCCTCGTCCTCGCGACCGGCTCGTACCCCTTCGTGCCCCCGGTGCCCGGCCACGACCTGCCCGGCTGCTTCGTCTACCGCACGCTCGACGATCTCGACGGTATCCGCGCCGCCGCCGAACGCGCCAAGGCCGCCGGCCTCGCCGGCATCGTCATCGGTGGTGGCCTGCTCGGACTCGAGGCCGCCAACGCGCTGCGCCTGCTGGGCGTGACCCCGCACGTCGTCGAGTACAACAACCGGCTCATGCCCGCCCAGGTCGACGAGGGCGGCGGCCGTGTCCTCGACCGTCTCGTCACCGACCTCGGCCTCGTCACCCACACCGGTGTGGGCACCGAGAAGATCGAGGCCGGATCTGAGGCGCTCCAGGTGACCCTGTCCGACGGCTCCGTCCTCGAGGCCGGGCTCGTGATCTTCTCCGCCGGCATCCGTCCCCAGGACGAACTCGCCCGCGAGGCCGGACTCGAACTCGGCGGCCGCGGCGGTGTGCTCACCGACCGCACCTGCCGGAGCACCTCGGACGAGGCCGTCTACGCCATCGGTGAATGCGCAGCCGTCGAGGGCACCTGCTACGGACTCGTCGCCCCCGGCTACAGCACCGCCGAGGTCGTCGCCGACCGGCTCGTCGGCGGCACCGCCGAGTTCCCCGGCGCCGACCTGTCCACCAAGCTCAAGCTGCTCGGCGTGGACGTCGCGAGCTTCGGCGACGCCCACGCGACGACGCCCGGCGCCCTCGAGGTCGTGCTGTCCGACTCCGCGAAGGGCACCTACGCCAAGCTCGTCGTCTCCGACGACGCGAAGACCCTGCTCGGTGGCATCCTCGTCGGCGACGCCTCCGCCTACGGCACGCTGCGACCGCTGGTGGGCCGCGAACTGCCGGGTGATCCGGCCACGCTGATCTCCCCGGTGGGGGAGAAGCCGGGCGCCGGCGCGCTGCCCGACGACGCCGAGGTGTGCTCGTGCAACGGTGTCACCAAGGGCGCGATCTGCGGCGCGATCTCCGAGGGCGCCTGCGACATCGCGCAGATCAAGTCGTGCACGAGTGCCGGTACCACCTGCGGCGGCTGCCTCCCGAGTATCAAGCAGCTGCTCGCGCAGTCGGGTGTGCAGATGTCGAAGGCTCTGTGCGAGCACTTCGAGCAGTCGCGGGCCGAGCTGTTCGAGATCGTCCAGGCCACCGGCATCCGCACCTTCTCCGCGCTCATCGCGCAGTACGGAACCGGACACGGCTGTGACATCTGCAAGCCGGTGGTCGCCTCGATCCTCGCGTCCACCGACTCCGACCACATCCTGCACCCGAAGCAGGCCGGTCTGCAGGACACGAACGACCACTTCCTCGCCAACATCCAGAAGAACGGCACCTACTCGGTCGTGCCGCGCATGCCCGGTGGCGAGTGCACCCCCGAGCAGCTCATCGTGATCGGTGAGGTGGCACGCGATTTCGGTCTCTACGTGAAGATGACCGGCGGTCAGCGCGTCGACCTGTTCGGTGCCCGCGTCGAACAGCTCCCGCAGATCTGGAAGCGTCTCGTCGACGCCGGCATGGAATCCGGCCAGGCATACGGCAAGTCGCTGCGCACCGTCAAGAGCTGCGTCGGTTCCACCTGGTGCCGCTACGGCGTGCAGGACTCGGTCGGAATGGCCGTCGCCCTCGAATTGCGTTACCGCGGACTGCGATCGCCCCACAAGCTGAAGATGGGTGTGTCGGGTTGCGCCCGTGAATGCGCCGAAGCCCGCGGCAAGGACGTCGGTGTCATCGCGACGGAGAACGGCTGGAACCTGTACGTGTGCGGCAACGGCGGCCAGTCGCCCAAGCACGCACAGCTCCTCGCCGGCGGCCTCGACGACGAGACCCTCGTCCGCTACATCGACCGGTTCCTGATGTTCTACATCCGTACCGCCGACCGGCTCCAGCGCACCGCTCCGTGGCTCGACGCACTCGAGGGTGGTCTCGAGCACCTCAAGGAGGTCGTGTGCGACGATGCGCTCGGGATCGCCGACGATCTCGAGGCCGCGATGGCCAAGCACGTCGAGGGCTACAAGGACGAGTGGGCCGGCGTCCTCGAGGATCCGGAGAAGCTGGCGCGGTTCGTCTCGTTCGTCAACGCGCCCGAGCAGCCCGACCCCACCGTCCGCTTCGACGACAGCGGCCCCCGCAAGGTCCCCGTCCTCGTGGGTATGCCGGGCATCGGACCCGGAACCGGGGCGTGACCACCGCTTACCCCGAGGGAACGAGCGGGTAACGCGCTCGAAACACCGGGCACCCAAACTTCAGGACAGCAGTTTCAAGGAGGACAGCGATGACCGTCATCGAGACGCATACCGTAGGGGGATCGACGCGCGACAGCGTGTTCGACGGGCGACTGGAATGGACCTCGGCCTGTCCGCTCAGCCATCTCATCCCGGGCCGCGGCGTGGCCGTGCTGCTGCGCGGCGGCGAGCAGGTGGCCCTGTTCCTGCTCGACGACGGAACGCTGCGCGCAGTGGGCAACTTCGATCCGTTCGGCCGCGCCGCGGTGATGTCCCGCGGCATCGTGGGCGACCGAGGCGGAGAACCCACCGTGGCGTCGCCGCTGCTCAAGCAGGTCTTCTCCCTCGACGACGGCCGATGCCTCGACGATCCGTCGGTGCGTCTGCCCGTCTACGAGGTGCGCGTGTGGGCGGGAGTCGTCCAGATCCACAGCCTCGTCCCGCGCGACCAGCGGCACGAGGGTCCGACCGGAGAGGGTTCGTGAGCGACGACACCGCGCCGTTGCGGGGATTCACCATCGGCGTGACGGCGGCTCGACGCGCCGACGAGTTCGCCACGCTCCTCACCAGGCGCGGGGCCGAGGTCGTGCACGCCCCCGCCATCCGCATCATCCCGCTGTCCGACGACGACGAACTCGAGCGCGTCACGCGCTGCATCGTCTCGCAGCCCCTGGACATCACGATCGCCACCACGGCGATCGGATTCCGCGGGTGGATGGGTGCAGCGGAAGGCTGGGGACTCGCCGACGACCTCGCGCAGGCACTCGGCTCGAGCCGGATCCTCGCCCGTGGCCCGAAGGTCACGGGCGCGATCCGGGCCGCCGAACTCCGCGAGGAATGGTCTCCTTCCTCGGAATCGTCCGCCGAGGTGCTCGAACTTCTGCTGAAGGAGGGGGTCGCCGGTCGCCGCATCGCGGTGCAGTTGCACGGCGAGCGCACCGAATGGGAGCCCGGGACCGACGTGTGCGAGGCGCTGCGCGCTGCGGGCGCCGACGTCGTGCCCGTCCCGGTCTACCGTTGGACGGCCCCCGAGGATCTCACCGCGCTCGACCGGATGATCGAGCAGATCGTCGAACGCGGACTCGACGCGGTGAGCTTCACCAGTGCACCGGCCGTTGCGTCCATGCTCATGCGGGCCAAGGAGACCGGCTGGCTCGAGCCGATGCTCCGGTCGCTGCGGACCGGCGTCACCGCGGTGTGCGTCGGTCCCGTCACCGCGGCACCGCTCACCGAACTCGACGTACCCGTCAGCATGCCCACCCGATCCCGGCTGGGTTCGCTGGCCCGGCACATCGCCGAGGAACTGCCCCGGCGGGCCGTGCGCATCGAGGCCGGCGGTCACGTACTCAGCCCGCGAGGGCGCTGCGTGATCGTCGACGGCACCGTGCGGTGCCTTCCCCCTGCCGGGATGGCCCTGATGCGCACACTCGTCGCGCGCGCCGGTCTCGTCGTCTCCCGCGAGGAACTCCTCGCGGCCCTGCCCGGTGGTGGCGGCGACACCCACGCCGTCGAAACCGCGGTCGCCCGGGTGCGCTCGGCTCTCGGCGCACCGGCGATCGTGCAGACCGTCGTCAAGCGTGGCTACCGCCTCGCCGTCGACCCGGAAGGAATGCATCCATGACCGGTACACACACCGACCCGGCATTGCTGCTCGTCGCGCACGGCACCCGCAATCCGCGCGGTGTCGACATGATCGCGGCGCTCGCCGATGCCGTCTCCTCCCGCGTCGGCCCCACCCGCGTCGCCTTCGTCGACGTCCTCGGACCGTCGCCCTCGGAGGTCCTGCGCGACACCGACCGCCCGACCGTGCTCGTCCCCGCCTTCCTCGCCTCCGGCTATCACGTGCACACCGACGTTCCGCGCGAGGTCGCCGCCGGCGGGAACGACGCGGTGACGATCACCCCCGCGCTCGGTCCCGACCCTGCTCTCGCCCGTGTTCTCGTCGAGCGGCTGCGGCAGGCCGGCTGGGTCGAGGGCGACGACGTCGTTCTCGCGGCCGCCGGGTCGTCCGACCCTCGCGCCCGCCACGACGTCCATGTGACGGCCCGCATGGTCTCGTCGCTCGTGCGGACCCCGGTGCGCGTCGGATGGATCGCCACCGGAGAACCGCGGGTCGCGACCCTCGTGGACGAGGTCCGTGCAGGCGGCGCACGTCGGGTGTTCGTCGCGTCGTATCTTCTCGCCGACGGTCTGTTCCACCGCCGCCTGGCGGAGGTCGGCGCCGACGGTGTCGCCGCGCCGATCGGTGTCGCCGAATCCGTCGTCGACCTCGTGGTCCGGCGCTACCGTTCCGCCGTCGACGCGTTGCGCCCCGCTCCTGTGGGAGCGGCTCGCCACCGCGCCTGAATCAGCTGGGAAGCGGCAACAATTCGACGCGGTCGCCGTCCACCGCTCCCGGCGGCACCACGGCGATCGCGCTGCGTCCGATGAGGCCGGCGAGATGCGCCGTACGAATCGTGTTGTCGCACAGCCACCGTCCCTGCACGTCCTGGCGGGCGGGCAGCAACCGCGTGATGTCGCCGACGACCTCCGAGGCGTTCGCCAGCGGAGCGGTCACGGGAATCGTCGGGGTACGGAGGGTACGGCCGTCGGCGATCGCAGGCAGCATCACCAGCAGGGTCGACACCGCCGCCACCGGATTCCCGGGCAGTCCCAACACGGCACGGCCGTCCGGCAGCGTCGCCGCGACCTGCGATCCGCCGGGCTTGCACCGCACCCGTTCGACGACCACCTGCGCGCCGGCCCGCGTCAGCGCACCGCGCAACTGATCGGCGGCGCCACCACCCGTCGCACCCACGATGACGATCGCATCGGCATCGGTGCCCGTGAACAACGCGTCGAATCCGTCCGCGGTGTCGCGGAGATGTCCTTCACCGACCACCGTGGCGCCGCACCAACGGACGAGGTCGGGGAGTACCGGACCCAGTGAGTCGCGCGTCTGCCCCTCGCGCAGAGGGCCGGTGCGGCGGATCTCGTCGCCGGTGAGCACGATGTGCACCCGCAGGGGGCCGCGCACCCGAAGCTCGGCGACCTCACCGCTGGCGGCCGCGGAGACGACCGCCGGGCTCACGGCGGTGCCCGCCCCGGCGAGGACCGTCCCGGACTCCCAGTCCTCCCCGCGGCGACGCGCGTCGTCGCGCACGGGGGCATCGGGCAGGCGGGTGACGAGACCGCTCTCCACGCGGACGAACTCGTCGCGCACGACGGCGGTCGCGCCGGCCGGCAGGTGGGCGCCCGTCGCGATCCGGGCGGCTTCCCCGTCGCCGAGCGTGAGCGAGCCACCGTCACCCGCATAGCGGATCTCGTTGCGCAACAACCACGGTCCGCCGCCGGCCACCGCGTAGCCGTCCATGGCCGAAGTGCGGACACGGGGCAACGCCTCCGCCGCGACGAGTGGCGCCGCCAACGTGGCGCCCCGCGCTTCCTCGACCGGAACGGTGCGGGAAGGTAAGGGTGACAACGCTTCGCGCAGAATCCTGCGTGCATGGTCGGGATCGGTGGCCACACGGGCGGTTGCGGATCCGGCGCGCGCCGCCTCCAGATCGGCCGGGGTGTCGCAGTCGGTCGCCTCGGACACCGCGACGGTGACGTACCGCTCGGGCAACAACGCCTTCATGGGCCGGTTCGCGACGTCCCCACCGAGAGAGTCCAGACGCGCGGCCAGCGCCGGTGTCCGCCACGCCGCGAGCAGGAACTGCACCCGTCCGGTGTCGTCCACCGCGAAGGCGGCCTCGGCCGCCGCATCCTCGTTCAGGGCCTCGAGCAGGGCCGCGACGGTCTTCGGTGTGACGAACGGAAGGTCGGCGGCGAGAGTGACCACGAGATCGGCGACCGGATCCGCCGCTGCCAACGCGGCAACCGGACCCGCGCCGGGCGGTGTCTCCTGGATCTGCAGCACGTGCGGGGCGAGATCGTCACGGTGCGGACCCACCACCGTGACCCGCGCGCATCCCTCGACCGCGCCGAGGGCGGTATCCAGCATCCTGCGGCCGCCGACGGTCAGAGCGGGCTTGTCGACGCCTCCCATGCGGGTCGCGCGGCCTCCCGCGACGATCACGGCTTCGACGTGAGTGAGCGTGCTCATGTCTTCATGCTGCCTCATCCGTCCCGCTCGTGATCGCCTGAGTACGGCGGGAAACGGTGCCGCGCACGGGCCAGATCGATCCGGTCGCCGGAGATCGGGACGCCCTCGAGTTCGAGGCGGGCGAGTTGCCGGCGTGCGAGGTGCGCGGCCGGTCGTCCGGAGGCCGGGACCACGCGGTGCCACGGCAGGTCGGCGGAATCGGTCCGCATGATCCAGCCGACGGTGCGCGCACTGGACAGGCCCGCCGCGCCGGCGATGTCGCCGTATGTCACGACCCGCCCCGCGGGCACGGAGGCGACGAGTTCGCGAACCCGCTCGATCTGCTCGTCCGTGGTGACCACCGGCTACACCATCCGGGCCACGAGTTCGGCGGTCTCGGCGGGACGCGCCTGGTCGATCATGTGGTCGCAGTCGAATTCGAGCAGGGTCAGGTCGTCTCCGAGCCGCTCCGCGAGATCGCGACGGAAGTCCGCCGTGGTGTACGGGGGCTGCACCTTCCCGGCCTGCACGAAGGTCGTCGGGATACCGGCCGGGGGCAGGACGGGTTCGCGGGCCAGCTCGCCCCACGAGGTCACCAGCGCCGGTACACAGATCCGCCAGTTGACGCGCCCCGAGTCGAGTTCGACGAGGTGCTCGGCGATCTCCTCGTCGAGCAGCTCGGGTGCCACCTCGCCCCAGTCGCCGTGGACCTTCTCGGACCGCGCCTCGGCCTCGTCCGTGTAGTCGGGATTGTGGAGCGTGAGGTCGGCGATCTCGAGCATCCGGTCGGCCGGGAGGCCGATCGCCGGGTCGAGGAGCACCAGCGCCCGCACCCTGTCGGGCACCGCGGCGGCGAGATGCAGCGCGAGGGCACCACCGAAGGAGTGGCCCACCACGGCGACGGGACCGGTGGTGTGCGCGTCCAGTACGGCCGTCAGATCGGCGACGTGCGCCTCGAGCGACCACGGGGGAGTCCACGGCGACCGTCCGTGACCCCGCAGGTCCGGGGCGACGAACCGCAGGTGGGGCAGGTGTCGTTCGGCGAGGTTGCGCCAGCGTCGGCCGTGGCCGGTGAGTCCGTGCAGGGCGAGGACCTCCGGTCCGTCGTCGGGCCCGAACAGATGGGTGTGCAGAAGCTCCGTGGCACTCACGCCGACCACTATCCCAGTCGTGACCTCGCGGTGTGCTCCCGGACGTTGTCGTACCCGTCTGGTGGGATGGGGTCATGCTCGACGTCGATACCGGCACTCCCGACCTGCACCCACCACGGGCGCAGGTCACCGATCTGCCCGCCACCGTCTCGCGCATGTCCGAACCGCAGATCCCCGATCGGGTCCGGCGCCCGGCCGCGCGCCTCGTGCGCAGGTCGGCCGAGGCGCCGGTGGCCCGCGAGTGGCCCGACGACGTGCGCGTGCTGTTCGACGACGCTCCGCCCTCCCTCCGCTGGCGGCCGTGGCAGGTCCTCGGCGGTCCCGGCACGGGCAAGACGTCCCTGCTGGTCGACCTCGCGGTCCACCGCATCGCCTCCGGCGCCGATCCCGAGTCGGTGCTGATCCTCACGCATTCGCGGCGGTCCGCCACCGCCGTGCGCGAGGCGATCACGGCCGGTCTGATCGCCCTCGGCGACGGCGCCGTGCCCCGCGCCACACGTGAGCCGCTCGTCCGTACCGTCCACTCCTATGCCTTCGCGGTGCTGCGGTTGCAGGCCTCGGCGCACGGCAATCCGCCGCCCCGTCTGATCACCGGCGCCGAACAGGATGCCGTGCTGCGCGAACTGCTGCGCGGCGACATCGACGACGGCGCCGGGATGTGGCCCGAGCGGTTGCGTCCGGCACTGGGCATGACGGGCTTCGCCGTCGAACTGCGCGACCTGATGTTGCGCGCGAACGAGCGCGGTCTCGGCCCGGAGGATCTGGTGGCGCTCGGGGAGCGCCGAAATCGGCCCGAATGGGTCGCGGCCGGGCGTTTCGCGGAGCGCTACGAGCAGGTGATGCTGCTTCGCGGTGCCGTCGGTCTCGAAGCTCCGGAGGCCACCGCTCCGGCACTCGACGCGGCCGAGTTGGTCGGCGCGGCGCTCGCGGCGTTCGCGACGGATCCCGATCTGCTGGCCGCCGAGCGCGGCCGGATCCGCCACCTGCTCGTCGACGACGCCCAGCATCTCGATCCGCAGGCCGCCGACCTGGTCCGCGTGATCGGTACCGGCACCCGCACGAGCACGATCGCCGGCGACCCCGATCAGGCCGTCTTCGGCTTCCGCGGCGCCGACACCTCCTTCCTCGAGAGCCTCGGCGAGGCCGACGGATCGCGTCGGATCGTGTTGGGTATCAATCATCGTGCCGCTCCCGAGGTGGCATCCCTCGCCGACGGCATCGCCCGCAGACTGCCGGGCCTGCCGCCGCACCGGGGTATGGCCGGGCACCGCGTCGAGGAGGGCGATCCGGGGCAGGTCCGGGTGGCGGTGTGTTCGTCGCAGGCCAAGGAGGCGGCCCTGGTCGCCGACACCCTGCGCCGGTCCCATCTCGTCGACGGTGTGCCGTGGTCGCGCATGGCGATCGTCGTCCGTTCCGTGCCGCGGGTACTCGCGCCGCTGCGCCGCGCGCTGCTCTCGGCGGGCGTCCCGATGACGACCGCCGCCTCCGAACTCCCGTTGGCCCGTCAGCACAGCGTCGCGGGACTGCTCCTCGTGCTGCGCGCGGTGTCCGACAGCGGCTTCGGAGGCGACGAAGCGCTCGCTCTGCTGTCCGGGCCCATCGGCGGTGCCGAACCGGTCGCGCTGCGGAGACTGCGGCGTGGCCTGCGGCGTGTCGAGCTCGCGTCGGGCAACGACCGCGACTCCGCCGAACTCCTGCGCATCCTGCTCACCGAGGGCGACGACACCGCCGAGAACACGCATCTGATCCGCGGGCTGACCGACGTCGAGGCCGCACCGCTGAAGAAGGTGCTCGGTGTGCTGCGCAAGGCCCGCTCGGCGGCGCTGCGAGGGGGCGGCCTCGAGGACGTGCTGTGGGAGGCATGGCAGGCCACCGGACTCGAACGTCGATGGGCCGCCGCGTCGGCCTGGGGCGGGCCGATCGGTGCGCAGGCCGACCGCGATCTCGACGGGGTCGTGGCCCTGTTCGACGCCGCCGCCGACTACGTCGACCGTCTGCCCCGCGCACACATCGCAGGGTTCGTCGACTACCTCACCGAGCAGGAGATCCCCGCCACGTCCCGCACCCGTGTCGCCGCCGAATCCGAAGCGGTCACCGTCGTCAGCGCGCACTCCGCCGCCGGCCGCGAGTGGGACGTCGTGGTGGTCGCCGGTGTCCAGGAAGGCCTGTGGCCGAGCCTGCGGGCGCGTGGCACCCTGCTCGGCATCGAGGCCCTGATCGACGCCGTCTCCGGCGTCGACGGGGGAGACGAGGCCGGCGCACGGCTCTCCCGCACCGCGCCGCTGCTCGCCGAGGAGCGGCGCCTGTTCCTCGTGGCGTGCAGTCGCGCCCGCACCCACCTTCTGGTGACCGCCGTCGATTCGGTGAGCGGCGACAGCGAACTGGTCCGGTCCCGTTTCGTCGACGAACTGCGCGGTGTCGGCACCGACGACCTCGATGCGTCCGACGACCTCCTGGCCGAACCGGTGCCCGACGAGGTCCGCACCCGCGTGCTGGCCCTGCCCGCCCTCGTCGCCGAACTGCGCAGCGTGGTGTGCGATCCCGAGATCGCCGAGACCGAACCCGAACGGCAGCAGCGCGCCGCCCAGCAACTCGCGCGGCTCGCGCGCGCCGGGGTGCGCGGCGCCCACCCCGACGACTGGTACGGCACGGCCGATCCCAGCACCGCCGACCCGCTGTGGGATCCCGACGACGACGCGGTGCGATTGTCGCCGTCCACGGTCGAACAGCTCACGACCTGCCCGCTGCGGTGGATGTTCGAGCGCCACGGCGGATCCGACGGCGAGAACAGCCACGCCGTCACCGGCACGCTCGTACACACCCTCGTCCAGGCGCTCGCCGGGCGGATCCCACCCGACCGCATCGATCAAGCCCTCGAAAAGGCGTGGGACTCGGTCGATCTGGGCGCCGAATGGTACGCTCGCCGCGAGCTCGAACGCACCCGCCGCATGCTCGACACCTTCTCGACGTGGCTGCAGGGCACGCGCGGAGAGCTCACCGAGATCGGCGTCGAGGTCAAGGTCGACGGCATCCTCGAACCCGATTCCGACGACCGGCCCCGCGTGCGGCTCCGCGGTCGCATCGACCGGCTCGAACGCGACGCAGACGGTCGTCCGGTCGTCATCGACGTCAAGACCGCGAAGAACCCGGTGTCGAAGGACGCCGCGCGCGATCATGCCCAGCTCGCCGCCTATCAGGTGGCCGCGGCGGCCGGCGCGATCGAGGGCGAACCGGCGTCGCAGCCCGGCGGTGCGCGCCTGGTCTTCGTGGCGAAGCCGCACAACAAGGAAGGTGCGACGCAGCGTGTGCAGCCGCCCCTCGACGAGGACGGTCTCGCGCAGTGGCGGGAAATCATCCACGACGCGGCGGCCGCGACCCGCGGTCCCCGCTTCGTCGCGAGGGTCAACGACGGGTGCCGGCACTGCCCGGTGCTGTCGAGCTGCCCGGCACACGACGAAGGCAGGCAGGTGACAGGGGAATGAGTGCACCACGGGTGAGCGCGAAGCGCCTCGCGGAGGCACTGGGGCAGTTGCCGCCGACGACCGAGCAGGCCGCCGTCATCGAGGCCCCGCCCGGCCCGATGCTGGTCGTCGCCGGGGCCGGTGCCGGCAAGACCGAGACCATGGCCGCGCGGGTGGTGTGGCTCGTCGCCAACGGTCTCGTCGAACCCGAGCAGGTGCTGGGCCTGACCTTCACCCGCAAGGCCGCGCAGCAGCTCACGGCCCGCATCCGGGCGCGCCTGGCCAAGCTCGCCGGATCGGCGCTCCTACGCGACCTCGATCCGAGCGGCGGGTTGCGCGCGCGGATCCTCGGCAGCGAACCCGAGGTGAGCACGTACCACGCATACGCCGGTCGCCTGCTCACCGAGCACGGTCTGCTGCTGCCCATCGAACCGTCGGCGACGCTGCTGTCCGAGACCGAGCTGTGGCAGGTCGCGCACCGCGTGGTCAGCTCGTGGGACGGCGAACTCGACACCGACCGCAGTCCCGCATCGGTGACCGAGGCCGTGCTCGCCCTGTCCGGTCAGCTCGCCGAGCACCTCGTCGAGCCGGATCTGCTGCGCGACGCCCACGTCGAACTCGAACAGCTCGTGCACACCCTCCCGCCCGGCCCGGGGCAGCGCGGAGCACCGTCGAAGACCCTGCTCGGCTACCTCGAGACCCAGCACGCGCGGTTGCAGTTGCTTCCGCTCGTCGAACGGCTGTCCGAGACGTTGCGTCGCGAAGGCGCCCTCGACTTCGGCAGCCAGATGTCGCTCGCCGCGCGCGTCGCCCGCGACCACCTCGAAGTGGGAGCCGGTGAGCGGGAACGATTCCGGGCCGTGCTGCTCGACGAGTACCAGGACACCGGCCACGCCCAGCGTGTGCTGCTCGCCGCCCTGTTCGGCGGTGGCGCCGATCCCGGCCTCGCGGTCACCGCGGTCGGCGATCCCATGCAGTCCATCTACGGTTGGCGCGGCGCGTCGGCTGCCAACCTGCCGCGGTTCGCGACCGACTTCCCGGCGGCCGACGGCAAACCGGCACCCACCCGCGAACTGCTCACCAGCTGGCGCAATCCGCCGCAGGCCCTCGAACTGGCGAACGTCTCGTCCGAACCGCTGCGCGATCGCGGGGTGTCGGTCAGCCGGTTGCGTCCCCGACCCGACGCGACCGCCGGCGACGTCCGGCTCGCGCTGCACTCCGACGTCGCGGTCGAACGCGAGTGGGTTGCCGACCGGATCGCCGCCGAGTACGCCGCCGCACGCGAGGCCGGACGCACACCGCCGACCGCTGCGGTCCTCGTCCGACGCAACGCCGACGCCGCTCCGATCGCCGAGGCGCTGCGCGCCCGCGACCTTCCGGTCGAGGTCGTCGGCATCGGCGGGTTGCTGCACACGCCCGAAGTCGCCGACGTGCTCGCGATGCTGCGCCTCGCGGCGGACCCGCTGGCCGGGAGCGCGGCTGTGCGGGTGCTCACCGGCGCTCGTTGGCAGCTCGGTGCCGCCGACCTGAAGGCACTGTGGGAGCGTGCCCAGGAACTGGCCATCGCGGGACGCTGGGGTGTCGCCGGTGCGGTGACCGATCCCGACGCGCTCGAGGACGCCCTCGATTCGGCGTTGCCCGGTGAATATGCCGACCAGGCCGGTCTCGCGGATGCGATCTCCGATCCCGGCGACAGCAGCCGCTATTCGAAGTTCGGCTACGCGCGCATCGTCGCGCTCGGCCGCGAGCTGACCTCCCTGCGTGAGCGGCTCGGCCAGCCGCTCACCGAACTCGTGGCCGAGGTCGAGCGTGTGCTCGGTATCGGCATCGAGACCGAGGCCCGCGTGGGCAGCCGACGCGGTGTCGCCGGCCGCGAGCATCTCGATGCCTTCGCCTCGGTCGTCGCGTCCTACGCGGGGCGGACCAACGCGACCCTGCCCGGTCTGCTGTCCTACCTCGCGGCGGCGGAGGAGATCGAGCAGGGGCTCGCGCCCGGTGAGGTGGAAGTCGACCCCGATCGGGTGCAGGTCCTCACCGTCCACTCCGCGAAAGGCCTCGAATGGGAGGTCGTCGCCGTCCCGCATGTCGCTGCCGGGGTCTTCCCGTCGTCCACCGCCGCCGCGACCTGGCTCGGTTCGACGACCGAACTTCCCCCGCATCTGCGGGGCGACCGGGTGCTGCCCGACGACGATCCGGGCAGCACCGACGGTGTGCCCGTGCTCGAGCTCGACGACCTCTCCGATCGCAAGATGCTCGAGCGGGCCATCGACTCCCACAAGGACGCGCTCAAGCGTCGCAAGCTCGATGAGGACCGCCGGCTGTTCTACGTCGCCCTCACCCGCACCGAACGAACACTGTTCGTCTCCGCCCACCACTGGGCCGACACCGGATCCGAACCGAAGGGGCCCTCGCCGTTCCTCGAGGAACTGCACGAGATCGTCACGGCTCGGCCCGAACTCGGTGCGATCGACCACTGGGCTCCGGAACCCGAACCGGACCAGGAGAACCCGCTCACGGCATCACCGCGCAGCGCGCTGTGGCCGCGCGACCCGCTCGGCGCCCGGCGCACCGACGTCGAACACGGCGCGGCACTGGTCCTCGCCGAGTTCGACCGGACCGACCTCCCGACCGAATACGACGACGATCCCGACGAGTGGGCCACCGACGTCGATGCGCTTCTGGCCGAACGCGAACAGCGCGCCGAGCAGAGCGCCGAGGTGGTGCTGCCCGCACAGCTGTCCGTCAGCCAGCTCGTCGATCTCGCCACCGATCCCGACGCCCTCGCCGCGCGTCTGCGTCGTCCGTTGCCGTTCCGGCCCAATCCGCTCGCGCGTCGCGGCACCGCCTTCCATGCGTGGCTCGAGCGCCGATTCGGCGCGACGCGTCTGCTCGACCTCGACGAGCTTCCCGGTGCCGACGACGAGGACGGCGACGATTCGCACTTCGACCGGCTCCAGGAGGCATTCCTGCGGTCGAAGTGGGCGTCGCGCAACCCCGTCGAGGTCGAGGTGCCGTTCGAAACGGCTCTCGGCGGCACCGTGATCCGCGGTCGCATCGACGCGGTCTTCGAGGATCCGGACGGAGGCTGGACGGTCATCGACTGGAAGACCGGTGCCGAACCGGAAGGCGAGAAGCTCGCCGCGGTGGGTGTGCAGCTCGCCGCCTACAGGCTCGCCTGGGCCCAGTTGATGGCAGCGCGGACCGAGCGGCTCACCGGCCGACCGGCCGAACTGCCGCTGCACAAGGTCCGGGCGGCCTTCCACTACGTCCGCACCGGACGCACCGTCGCACCCGAGGAACTGCCGAATGCGGCGATGCTCGAACGCCTCGTGCTCGAGGCAGGAAATCTGCGGGGGCGTGCCGAGGGCGAGTGACGCGGACTCAGGGGCGCTGCCCCACACCGGTGGCCACCTCGTGTGCCCGGCGTCCGGCGGTGTCGGGCGCCAGGGGAGCGGTGGGCATCCCGGCTCCCTCGCGGAGACCCGACAGGAATTCCTCGAGGATCTCGGGCGGCGAATACCGCGGTTCCCAGCCCAGTTCGGTGCGGGCGCGGGTGCTGTCGAGCAGCGGAAGTTGCAACACGGTGTCGAGCAGGCCGGGGGAGGCCGGAACGAGATGCGCGTGCCATGCCGCCCGCACGGCTTCGCGGAGCGCCGCGCGCGGTACGGGGATCTTCCTGGCGGAGAACATCTCTGCCAGGAACGCGCCGTCCACGGGTGGTTCCGTGGCGAGATTGAACGCGCCGCGGACGGGCCGGATCGTCGCACGGACGAAGGCATCGGCCACGTCGCTCGTGTGCAGTACCTGGGCTCGCAGGTCCTCGACCAGCGGCATCACGGGTAGCAGGCCGCTGCGCAGCAGGTTGCCCGGGAGCAGGGGGCCGACGAACAGGCGTCGTTGCGAGGTCGCCGATTCGCGCTTGAAGATGAAGTAGGGCCGCATCCGTACGATGCGGGTCTCCGGTGCCTGCAGTTCGAGAGTGTCGAGAAAGCGTTCCAGATACGACTTCTCGCGGGGATAGGCGGCGCCCGGCCACCCGTGCGTGGGCCAGTCCTCGGTGACGCGATCCGTCGAGCGTCCGGGTGAATAGGCCGCGACCGACGACGAGTAGATCAGTGCGGGAACCTTCTCCGCGGCCGCCGCCTCGAAGACCGAGATCGCGCCGAGCACATTGTTCTCCCAGGTCACCTCCGGACGGTGCGTGGGCTGGAACAGCCACGACAGGTGGATCACCGCGTCGGCGCCCCGCACGATCGGGCGGAAGTCGTCGGTGGTGGTGTCGGCGACCGTGAAGGTCGCCTTGGGGGACGTCCATTCCGTAGGTCGTCGCGCGACGCCGACGATCTCGGTGATGTCGGGTTCACGCCCGAGCGCCTCGACGATTCCGGTTCCCAGATTGCCGGTCGCGCCGACGACGACCACCTTCAGACCACGTGCGGTGTCCTTACCGACGCATACCCGCTCGCTGTGACCTCAATCACCGCGGGTGAACAGTAGGTGGATCGTTCAGCGAACCGCGGTGCGGCGGACCTTCAGTGCCTCGGTGACGAGCGGGATCTGCAGCGGGAGCCGGGCGAGCGACACCGCCTTGGCGACGGGGGAGAGCTTCGGGCTGCGCAGCCACGTCACGGCCATCTGCACGTTGGCGGGGAAGACCGCCAGGAACAGCGCCGCGGCCAGGGAACCGCCGAGGCGCCGGGTGCGGGGCACGGCGAGCGCGCCGGCGACGGCGATCTCCGCGACCCCCGAGGCGTAGGTGTAGGTCCGGGCGTCGCCCGGCAGAGCGCGGGGCACGATGCCGTCGAACGGTTCCGGTCGCACGAAGTGCAGCACCCCCACGCCGAGAAGCAGAGTTGCCAGCCGGATCGCAGAGCGCTGCGACGCTTTCGTGGACATGCGTGCCAGACTAGCGCGCGGCGGTAGGCTGCGATCCGGTATCGAGGCGGTCCGCCCGGTGCCGCGACGGCGGAGGGCGGTCTCCGGCGCAGGTCGACAGCAGGAAGGTGGGACACCGCGATGCCCGGGAGGTTGCGTGCGCGGTTCAGCCGCTCCGATCAGCTCACCGAGCGCCCCGACTTCGCGCTCGTCGGTGTGCTGCGGGTACCGCAGGAGCAGACGAGTCCCGGCTTCGCGATCGCGCGTCGCATCGGCTACGCCTTCGCTGCGCTGATCCTCGCGGTTCTCTTGGTCTACCTCGACCGCGACGGCTACCGCGACTCGCAGGGCAGCGAACTGTCGCTGCTCGACTGCATCTACTACGCCACCGTGTCGCTCTCGACCACCGGTTACGGCGACATCACCCCCTTCACCCCCCAGGCGAGACTGATCAACATCCTGGTGATCACTCCACTGCGGGTGTTCTTCCTCATCGTGCTGGTCGGTACCACGCTCTCTGCACTGACCGAGAGTTCCCGGCAAGCATTCAAGATCCAGCGTTGGAGGCGCCGCGTGCGTAATCACACCGTCGTGATCGGCTACGGCACCAAGGGCCGTACCGCGGTCGACGCGATGCTCGGCGACGGAGTCCCGCCGTCCGAGATCGTCGTCGTCGACACAGATCCGGTCGTTCTCGAGTCCGCCGCAGGGCAGGGACTCGTGACGGTCCAGGGTTCGGCGACGAAATCCGATGTGCTCCGCCTCGCCGGAGTGCAGCACGCAGCCGCCGTGATCGTCGCCGCGAACCGTGACGACACCGCGGTACTGGTGACCCTCAGCGCCCGCGAGATCGCTCCGCGCGCGAAGATCGTCGCCGCGATCCGCGAGTCGGAGAACACCCACCTGCTGCGTCAGTCGGGAGCCGACTCGGTGGTCATCTCGTCGGAGACGGCGGGTCGCCTGCTCGGTATCGCCACGACCACGCCGAACGTCGTCGAGATGATCGAGGACCTGCTCACCCCGGAGGCTGGATTCGCCATCGCCGAACGCGATGTCGACCCCAGCGAGGTCGGGGGATCCCCGCGGCATCTCAAGGACATCGTGCTCGCCGTCGTCCGCGACGGACGGATGTGGCGGATCGGTTCGCCCGAGGTCGACGCGCTCGAAGCGAACGACAAACTGCTCTACATCCGGCTGGTGGGTTCGCCGCCGGGCGCCATGCGTGGCTAGGGTGCTGATGTGACCGGTTTCGCTCTGTCGGGTACCCCGCTGCTCTCACGTACCGTCGTCGACCGGGCGGAGGAACTGCGTTCGGACGAGGACGCCCTGCGCGCCGGCTGGGCCGACGCGAAACTCCTGCGGGTCGATCGTCGCAACCAGGTCCGTGTCTCCGACAGTGCGCTCGTGCTCGGTGAGGCGTCCGAGCTCGGTCCCGAACCGGTCGAGGGCGCGATCTTCCTGGGTATCCGCGACGGACACCACGTCTGGGCGACCCGCGTCCTGGCGCAGACGGGCACGGTGGCCGATCTGCGGCGCATCGGCGAGCGTCTCGACGATGCCGACGCCGATCTGATGGTCAGCGCGGTCGCGTTGCTGAACTGGCACGACAACGCCGGCTACAGCGCGGTCGACGGCTCGCCCACCCGGCCGACGATGTCCGGCTGGTCGCGGATCAGCACCGAGACCGGACACCAGGAGTTCCCTCGTACCGATCCGGCGATCATCTGCCTCGTACACGACGGACACGATCGGGTGCTGCTCGCGCGCCAGCCGGTGTGGCCGGAGCGGCGCTTCTCCGTTCTCGCAGGCTTCGTCGAAGCCGGTGAGTCGCTCGAATCGTGCGTGGTGCGGGAGATCCGCGAAGAGGTCGGTGTCGAGGTGCGCGACGTGCGGTATCTCGGCAGTCAGCCCTGGCCGTTCCCTCGATCGCTCATGCTCGGATTCGCGGCGATCGCCGATCCCGAGCAGGCGCTGGACTTTCGCGACGGGGAGATCATCGAGGCGCGGTGGTTCACCCGCGACGAGGTCCGTGCGGCGCTGGCAACAGGCGACTGGGCGTCCGCCGAGGACGCCCCGCTGTTGTTGCCCGGTTCGATCTCCATCGCGCGCGGGATGCTCGAAGGCTGGGCCAAGGAGTAGAAGGTCCGGAGTAGAAGGTCCGGGCACGAGAGAGGCCGGCCGCGGCGGACGCGACCGGCCTTTCCGAACGAGCAGGTACTACAGACCCAGAGCTACAGCCCCAGAGCGCGCTGGACCTCGGCGAGCGACGGGTTGGTCGCGGTGCTGCCGTCGGCGAACTTGACGGTGGGCACCACGTGGTTGCCGTTGTTGACGCTGCCGACGAACTCCGCGGCGGCCGGATCCGACTCGATGTCGATCTCGGCGTATGCGATGCCGTTCTGGTCGAGCTGGGTCTTCAGCCGCCTGCAGTAACCGCACCAGGTGGTGGAGTAGACGGTGAGGGCGGGTGCGTCGGTGGTCGTCATGTCTTCGAGAACATCACAGCCGCCGAACATGTTCCGCGACGGGGTGAGCTGTGGTCCTCACCACACCGAGTGATCTCACCGGTGGGCTGCGCTGTCGGCGGTCGCTGTCATGATGGAGGCCATGTGTGCGGATGTGGTGGACGGTCTCGACCCCGAGCAGGCAGCAGCGGTACTCGCCCCACGCGGGCCGGTCTGCGTGCTCGCCGGCGCCGGTACCGGCAAGACCCGCACGATCACCCGCCGCATCGCCCATCTCGTCTCCGCCGGTCACGTCTCCGCGAGCCAGGTCCTCGCCGTCACCTTCACCGCCCGCGCGGCAGGGGAGATGCGTTCCCGCCTGCGCGCCCTGGGCATCGGTGGCGACGGCACGCAGGTGCAGGCCCGCACCTTCCACGCCGCTGCGCTGCGGCAGCTGCGGTACTTCTGGCCGCAGGTGGTCGGCGACACGCCGTGGCAACTGCTCGATCGCAAGTTCGCGGCGGTCTCGCAGGCGGCGCACCGGTGCGGCTTCCCGACCGACACCGACACCGTGCGCGACCTGCTGTCCGAGATCGAATGGTCGAAGGGCACGCTCGTCGCGCCCGAGGACTATCCCGCCGCGGCCGCCCGCGCCCACCGCACCCCACCGGCCGATCCCGAGCGGGTCGCGCGCGTCTACGAGACGTACGAGCAGCTCAAGACCCGGTCGGGCGACGGGATGTATCTCGACTTCGACGACCTGCTGCTGCACACCGCCGCGGCCCTCGAGGACAACCTCGCGGTGGCCGAGGAGTTCCGCGACCGCTACCGCTGCTTCGTCGTCGACGAGTACCAGGATGTGACGCCGCTGCAGCAGCGCGTGCTCGACGCGTGGCTCGGCGAGCGCGACGACCTCACGGTGGTCGGCGACGCCAACCAGACCATCTACTCGTTCACGGGCGCCACCCCGAAGCACCTGCTCGACTTCTCCCGCCGGTTCCCCGACGCCACGGTCGTGCGCCTCGAACGCGACTACCGCTCCACGCCGGAGGTGGTCGACCTCGCCAACCGCGTGATCGGAGCGGCGCGGGGCCGCATCGCCGGCACCCGGCTCAAGCTCGTCGGTCAGCGTCCGTCCGGGCCGGAGCCCACCTTCGCCGAGTTCGACGACGAGCCCGCCGAAGCGCAGGCGGTCGCCAAGGCCGTCGCGAAGCTGATGGGCAAGGGGGTCCCGGCGGCCGAGATCGCGGTGCTCTACCGCATCAACGCTCAGTCCGAGGCCTACGAGCAGGCGTTCACGCAGGCGGGTATCCCGTACCAGGTGCGCGGCGGTGAAGGTTTCTTCAACCGCGCCGAGGTCCGGCAGGCGGTCAACGCCCTGCGTCAGGTGGGTACGCGCGACGACCTGCCGGAGGATGCCGGTCGCGGTGCCGGGCTGCTCAGCCTCGTCCGGGCCACCTTGGTGCCGCTGGGTCTGACCGACACCGAACCGGTGGGTGCGCAGGCACGCGAGCGCTGGGCGTCGCTCGTCGCGCTCGTGCAGCTCACCGAGGAACTGCTCGAGCACGAACCCGCCCTCGATCTGCAGGGGCTGTTGCGCGATCTCGCGGCCCGTGCCGAGGCGCGCCAGCCACCGACGGTCCAGGGCGTCACCCTCGCGTCGCTGCACGCGGCGAAGGGCCTCGAATGGGATGCCGTCTTCCTCGTCGGCCTCACCGACGGAACCCTGCCGATCACCCATGTCACCGGCGACAAGGACACCCCGCCCGACGAGGCAGGCATCGAGGAGGAACGGCGGCTGCTCTATGTCGGTGTCACCCGAGCCCGCGTGCACCTGCAACTGTCGTGGGCGTTGTCCCGCACGGCGGGCGGACGTCGGTCGCGGCGACGCTCTCGATTCCTTCACGGGCTCATCCCCGACAGTTCACCCGCGTCGAAGATCGCCGAACCGGCCTCCCCGCGGAAGAAGCGCCCGCAGTGCCGTGTCTGCGGTAAGCCGCTCATGGGCACCACCTCGACCATGCTCGGCCGCTGTGAGGGCTGCCCGTCCGATCTCGACGAGAATCTGCTGGTCGCGCTCAAGGAATGGCGCCGGGAGCGTTCGAAGGAGATGAAGGTTCCGGCCTACGTCGTCTTCAGCGACAACACCCTCGTTGCGATCGCCGAACAACAGCCGCGCGACGATCGTGCGCTGGTCGCCATCCCGGGGATCGGGGCGAAGAAGCTCGAGCAGTACGGCGCCGACGTGCTCGCCCTCGTGCGGGGGGAGCGCACCGTCGACACCCTCGACCTCTAGCGCACCGTCGACACCCTCGACCTCTGACGACTACCCGACCGTGTTCACTCGGCGCACAGGCAGAAGTAGTGTCCGGCCGGGTCGCGGAACACCCGGAAGGTGCTCTTGTTCGAGCCGTCGTCGGCGCGCAGCGCGTCGAGTCCGAGGACGAGGCGTTCGGCCTCGTCGAGGTCGGGCACGTGGAAGTCGAGATGGGCGTGCACCCCGTCCGCGGGCCAGTGACGCGGCGTGAAGTCGGGATCGCGCTGGAACGCGAGGGCGGTCGAGTCGTCACGCGCCAGTTCGACCCAGTCCTCCCGGTCGTCGGTGATCGTCCATCCGAGCAATCGGCGGTAGAAGTCGGCGAGCGCGCGGGGATCCGGACAGTCGAGGACGGGCAGGAATCTCGTGGTCGCGAGGGACATGCCCTCCGACTGTAGTGCGGGGACGAAGAACGCGGCACGAAACCGCAGGTAGAAAATAACTTGTGCCGATCGTGCTCACGAATCTAGTCTGGATGACGATGTCACGGGAGACGGTCCGTGCGCGACGAGAAAGTGAGGTGGCCCCGATGCTCGGCTTCGATGCTTTTGCAGCGGCAGCGGCCCCTCGTGTCGCTGGGGCCGCCGCTACCGCTCGCACCGCCACATTTGTGGCACCCGCAGTGGCAGCCGCGCCGCGTGCACGCCGACGTGTGTACGCCGCCGCCGTCTCGTCCGTGGTCGGAAGTCGATCGGGAACTGTTTCCCGGTAGACCTTTCGTCTCCTCCAGGCCACGGACCCCGCCCAGCGGACCGTGGCCTTTCTCGTTCTCCGGCCGGGTTCGCATCGCATTCCACCGAACCAACGAAGGAGCTCACGTGCCGAGCGAATACCCGTCGAGCCTGTCGAACCGAACGGAAGGAGACGAGATGCGTCGTACCGACATCCTGTCGCGCAGCGACACTTTCGCGGTCTCCCGCAACGACCGCGACCGCGACACCCTGCCGTGCCACGACAACGACCCCGACCTGTGGTTCGCCGAGACCCCGGCCGATCTCGAGTACGCCAAGACGCTGTGTGCGGGCTGCCCGGTGCGTGCCCAGTGTCTCGACGCCGCTCTCGAGCGAGAGGAACCCTGGGGCGTGTGGGGCGGGGAGATCATCGACCGTGGTGTCGTCGTGGCCCGCAAGCGGCCGCGGGGCCGGCCGCGGAAGAATCCGCTGCCCGAACCCCGCAAAGAACTGGTCTGTGCGTGAATACGGTTGCCCGGCTTCGTCACTCCTCGACGAAGCCGGGTAGCCATTCACTGAGGATGCGCATGTACGGTGCCTCGGCGTCGAGCTGAGCGCAGATGCCGACCGAGCCGAGCAGGACCCGGAACACACTCACGTACTCGGGCGGAAGATTCAGCGTCCGAGCCGTCTTGAAGGTCGAACTCGAGAAGTCCGTGGCCGTGCCCGCCACCCGCTGCAGCCATGTGCGGGTGAAGTGGAACGACTCGGTGTGGATCGGGTCGGTGAACGGCCGGAGGTAGTCGGCGATCTCCTCGTCGGTGACCGTGCGGCCGGGCAGGACGAACTTGTTGTCGTAGAGCAGCCGGGTGAGTTCGTCGAAACGTTCCTCGAGGGCCAGTCGGACCATCCGTCCGAGCACCGGCGGGAAGCCGTCGGGCATCGACGCCGTGGCCCCGAAGTCGATGACTCCGAGACGGCCGTCGTCGAGAAGCATGAAATTGCCCGGATGCGGGTCGCTGTGGAGCAGACCGGCACGCGCGGGCGAACAGAAATGGAACTCCGCGAGCAGCGCACCGGCCCGGTTGCGCTGCTCCCGCGTACCACCGCTGATGATCGCAGACAGCGGAGTGGCCGAAAGCCATTCGGTCACAACGACTTTCGGGGCGCTCGCGACGACACGCGGGATCACGAACTTCTCGTCGTCGGCAAAGGCCTTCGCGAAGGCCCGCTGGTTGTCGGCCTCGATCCGGTAGTCGAGCTCTTCCTCGGTGCGTGCGGACAACTCGTCGAGCAGCGCACGCACATCGGCACCCGGCATCATCGTGGCGAACAATCCGGCGAACCGGGACAGCGTGCGCATGTCGGCGCGCAGAGCCTCGTCGGCGCCCGGGTACTGGACCTTCACCGCGACCTCGCGTCCGTCCGACCACACGGCCCGGTGCACCTGGCCGATACTGGCCGACGCGACGGGCACGTCGTCGAACGACTCGAAGCGCTCACGCCACTTCGTGCCGAGCTGCTGGTCGAGCACGCGGTGCACGGCCCGGGCTGGCAGGGGAGGGGCCTCCGCCTGCAGTTTGGTGAGCGCCTCCCGATACGGCTCGGCGAACTCCTCCGGGACGGCGGCTTCCATCACGCTCAGGGCCTGGCCGAACTTCATGGCGCCGCCCTTGAGTTCGCCCAACACACTGAACAACTGTTCGGCGGCCTTCGCCGTCATCTCGGCGTCGATCTCCTCCCGATCTCCACCGGCGAGTCGACGGCCGAAACCGACGGCCGCGCGCCCGGCGATTCCCAGAGGAATGCTCGCGAGCTTGGCAGTGCGGGACGAGCTTCTGCGAGGGATGTCTGGCACGCCCCCCATCATGCCTGACCGACCCGAGCGATGGCCGAGCAGTCGCACCGGGGGTGACGGAACCATCGGCGCGTGACGATGCGGTGGGTTCGCAGGTCCAGTTCGAGTGTGCGGTCGACCGCCGGGGTCACGGACGGATCTGCGGAGAGGAACGCCTCGATCTGGCCGACGGCCATCGCCGCGGTCGCCGACGTCACCGCCCTGCCGGCGTGGCCCTGCCGCCCGTACAGCTGACTCGCCAGTCGCGGCCAGGACGGATCGAGATCGGCCCGCACGAGATCGGCGCAGCGCAGACAACTGCTCCGGCCGGGGAGTACGAACGGGCCGACGATGCCGCGTCCGTCCCTGATTCGCACCGCGAGATGGGGGATACCGGCCCGCACGAGCATGTTCACGAGGTGGGGGTCGGGCACCTGCCCGTCGGCGAGGACGACACAGTCGGCCGGGCCCTGCGGTTCGTCACCGGACGACGAGCGCACCCACCGCACATCCCATACCGGGAGATCCTCGACGATCGCCGAAGCGAGCGGACCCGAGCCGTGGACCCGCACCCGCCGCGGTCGCGCCGGACCGGGCGACGCGGGGACCTGCCGGACCGCACCCGTCGCGGTGAGCTCGTCGAGCACCTGCCGGACCCGTCCGGACGGAAGCCCGCGCTCGGCCGCGACGTCCAGCACCTCGTCGAGGGTGAGCCGGCCGTCGAGCAGCCGGACGAGAACGCCGAGGTCGAAGCTGTCCATGCCCTCGGGTGGCAGGACGACGGTCGCGGTGCCGGGACCCCAGCCGAGCTGGAGCGAGCCGTCGGACCGTTCGAGCACGGCCAGTTCCGGATCGACCCGGAGAACCGCAGCCTCGGGCGACGCGGGATTCGTGGTCGTCTCGCGCGATGCGGTGATCATGGAGACAGACTGACAGCACCCGCGCGCGTGGACGGCTCACGAGGAGCAGTTGTCCACAGGCGCGGGTGCCTCTATCGGGTCGTTCTAGGGGGTGCTGTCGTCCCCGGGCCGGTCCTCGTCGGATCCGTCCTCGGCGGCGCGATCGCGTTCGGCCTGCTCCCGTTCCATGGTCGCCTGAAGCTGGGCGATCGGATCCTCGAAGGCTCCGGTGCCACCGCCGATCACACGGTCGACGAAGGCCGTCGGGTTGTCGAGATCCGACGAGTCCGGCAGCAGGTCGGGATGCGCCCACACGTGGTCGCGGGCCTCGGTGCCGGCGTCGGTGGTGAGGCGTCGCCACAGGGCAGCGGCCTCGCGCACCTTCCGGGGCCGGAGCTCGAGGCCGACGAGCGTGGCGAAGGTCTGCTCGGCCGGCCCGCCCGTGGCGCGGCGACGGCGCAGGGTCTCGGTCAGGGCCGAGGCACCCGGGAGCCGCTCGCCGAGCGCGTCGGCGACGACCGTCTCGACCCAGCCCTCGACGAGCGCGAGCATCGTCTCGAGTCGTTCGAGTGCGGCCTTCTGCTCCGGGGTGGTCTGGGGTTCGAACGCACCCTGCTTGAGGATCTCCTCGAGCTTGGACGGGTCGGTGAGTGCCGACGGGTCGAGTCCCTGCGCGAGATCCTCGATCGACGACATGTCCATGCGGATGCCGCGTGCGTACTCCTCGACGGTCGCCAGCATCCGCTGACGCAGCCACGGCACGTGGCTGTAGAGGCGCTGGTGGGCGGCCTCGCGTGCGGCGAGGAAGACGAGCACCTCCTGAGCGGGCTGCTCGAGTCCTTCACCGAAGCTCTCGACCGCGGCCGGCAGGAGAGCGGCGGTGCCCTCCGGGCCGAGGGGGAGACCGATGTCGGTGGAGGTGAGCACTTCCTTCGACAACTGGCCGAGGGCCTGGCCGAGCTGGGAGCCGAAAGCAACCCCACCCATCTGTGAGAACATTCCGAGCATGGGCCCGGCCATCGCACGGGCCTCCTCGGGCAGACCGTTCAGCATCATGCCGTTGACCTGCTCGGCAATCGGATCGCACAGGCGCTTCCACGTCTCGAGGGTGTTGTCGAGCCAGTCGACGGGCGTCCACGCCACGACCTTCGACGCACCCGCGGGCAGCGTGGTGGCCGCGTCGAGCCACAGTTCCGCGAGGCGCGCGGCGTCCGTCACGGCGTCGGCGGTACGGGGCGAGACCGGGTCGACGGACCCGATCTGCTGACGTGCGAGCTTCGTC
This sequence comes from Rhodococcus rhodochrous, assembly GCF_900187265.1. NCBI lineage: Bacteria > Bacillati > Actinomycetota > Actinomycetes > Mycobacteriales > Nocardiaceae > Rhodococcus > Rhodococcus rhodochrous. The sequence goes on along the minus strand of NZ_LT906450.1, from coordinate 3,528,576 downwards.
GCGATGTCGTAGTTGACCGGACCCGAGCCGCCGCCGGAACCCATGGCGCTGCCCATACCGGCGAGCATCTGGCCGAACTGGCTGAGCATCTGACCGAACTGCGCGGGATCGAAGCCCTGACCGCCGAACGGGTTGTCGCTCCCACCGCTGCCGGGGAGTCCGAATCCGAAGGGCATGCCGCCACCGGCGCCGCCGCTACCGGAACCCTCGTCCTTCCTGCGGTCGGGGTCGTCGTCGGGATTCGAGAATCCGAAGGGCGTGTCGCTCATGTATCCAACGGTACAAGGCGTCCAGGGCGGGGACCGGCATCGTGGTCACGCTCATGGCGAACACGACACGGTCGTGGTGTGAAGGGGGTGGTCGGGCGACCGCTACCCTGGCCGGGTGAATCGTCGCTACGTCCTGCCGCTCGCGCTCGTGCTCCCGATCCTCGTCATCGTGGTCGTGGCGTTCAACGTCCGGGCGCCGTACGTGGCGCTCGGCCCCGGCCCCGTCTTCGACACGCTCGGTGAGATCGAAGGCACCCCGGTCGTCGCGCTCGAGGGAATCGAGGCGGACGAGACCGAGGGCAGTCTGTTCATGACGACTGTCGGGGTCACCGACAATCTCACCCTCGCGCAGACCTTCACCGCCTGGATCAGCGGGCGCTACGGCGTCGCGCCGCGCGAGCAGGTCTACCCACCCGACCGCAGCAAGGACGAGGTGCAGGCCGTCGACCAGGCGCAGTTCGCCCAGTCGGAGCGGTCCGCCGAACTCGCCGCCCTGCACTATCTCGACCTGCCGGTGACCCTGCGAATTGCCGAGGTGGGCCAGGACGCCCCTGCCGCCGGGTTGCTCGAGGCGGGCGACCGGATCGTCGCCGTCGGCGGCGAGGAGATGCGCACGGCCGGCCAGGTCCAGCGCGCGGTCGGCGACGTGCCGCCCGGTGAGTCGGTGGACGTCACCGTCCGGCGCGGCGATGCCGAGGAATCGTTCGACGTTCCCGTCGGTTCCCGGCCCGGCGACCCGGACAAGGGCTTCCTGGGCATCGCCACCGAGGAGGTTCCCGAGGTGCCCTTCGAGGTCACCTTCAACCTCGCCGACATCGGCGGACCGTCCGCCGGCCTGATGTTCAGTCTGGCCGTGGTGGACAAGCTCAGCCCTGGCCTGCTCAACGGCGGCCTGGACGTCGCCGGTACCGGCACCATCGACTCGGACGGGATGGTCGGGCCGATCGGCGGGATCACCCACAAGCTCACCGCGGCGTCGGAGGACGGCGCGACCGTCTTCCTGGTGCCCGCCGAGAACTGCGCGGAGGCGCAGAGCGGCGCCCCCGAGGGTGTGCAGCTCGTGAAGGTCGAGACGCTCGAGGGTGCGATCGACGCGCTGGCAGCGATCGCGGACGGACGCGACGCGCCCGCCTGCAGCTGATCCCACCCGCCGCACGGGGGATCGGCAGCGCGGTGATCGCCCTCTCAGGTGATCGCCCTCTCAGTAGTCGTCGTCGCTTGCCTCGAGGGTCGCGTACAACGCAGCCACGACGTGCGGGGCGAGGTTGTCGTAGGTCCGCAGTTCAGCGCCCGCGAACGGATCGTCGTCGTCGAGGGGACGCAACTGCAGGAGTGAGAGCGACGGCCCGTCGCGCAGGACCGCGGAGATGAGGCGGGCGGCGCGTCGTTCCGGGTGACTGTGCGCTGCGAGCCGGGCCGCCTCGTCCGCCGCGTGGGCGTCGGCGAGCAACGGCGTGAAGGCGTCGTCGAGTTCGTTCTCGGCGCTCGGCGGCAGCACGACCACCTCCTGCACGAGCGCGCACCCGGCAACCGATCCGGGCCAGGTGGTCGTGGCGAGGAACTCCTCGAGTGCGGGACTGCCGCCCTCGACGTCGTCGGGGAGGGATTCCTGCGCGATCGGGGTGTACTCGTGTCCTTCGTCGAGTTGGTCGGCGAGGGCGGGTTCGGCGGCTGCGAGAAGCACGGTCGGGACGAGCGCGAACATGACGGGAGGGCGGTCCCAACCCTCCGCGTCCGCGAAATCGATGATCTCGTGGACGGCGCGCGCGAGTCCTTGTTCGGAAGGTACGGGAAGACGTTGGTTCACCGGCCTATCCTGGCACCCGTACGCGGGTGTGCGCTGCCGGACCTGCGTCGTGCGACCCCCGGTACGAGGATTCCGTAGAGTGGGGCGAAACGGGCACTCCGTGAGAACGAGGCGTGCTCGCACGCGTTCGTCGAGCGCGAGATGTACAGATGCGGTGCGATCGCGCCGCCGGACGAGTTGGGAGCGTGGCACGTGGGCATGAGGCCCCCGACCGGAGTACCTACATTGTCGAAGCGGAGCAGAGTTCTGCTGATCCTGGCAGTGGTGGCCGCAGTGCTGCTCCTGCTCGGACCACGGTTGGTGGACACCTACACCAACTGGCTCTGGTTCGGCGAGGTCGACTTCCGGGACGTATACGTCAAAGTTCTCCTGACCCGGATCGCACTGTTCCTGGTGGTCGGGTTGTTCATCGGCGGTGTCGTCTGGCTGACGATGCTGCTCGCCTACCGGTCGCGCCCGGTCTTCGTGCCGACCACCGGACCCAACGATCCGGTGGCGCGCTACCGCACCACGGTGATGACGCGCATGCGCGCCTTCGGGATCGGTATCCCGGTCGTGCTCGGTGTGCTCTCCGGTCTGGTCGCCCAGGCCGGCTGGGTCACCGTGCAGATGTTCTTCAACGGCGGCGACTTCGGCACCACCGATCCGCAGTTCGGTCTCGACGTGGGCTTCTACGCCTTCGACCTGCCGTTCTACCGTTTCGTGCTCAACTGGTTCTTCGTCGCGATCGTGCTCGGGTTCATCGCGAACCTCGTCACCCACTACATCTTCGGCGGCATCCGCCTCGCCGGTCGCGGTGGAAGCATGTCGACGGCCTCGCGTGTGCAGCTCGCCGGCCTGTTCGTCGCGTTCAAGGCGGTCGCCTACTGGCTCGACCGGTACGAACTGCTGTGGAGCAGCCGCAAGGAACCCACCTTCACCGGTGGTGGCTTCACCGATATCAACGCGGTGTTGCCGGCCAAGCTCATCCTGCTCGCGATCGCCGTCATCTGCGCGATCGCGTTCTTCGCCGCGATCTTCCTGCGCGACCTGCGGATCCCCGCACTCGCGACGGCACTGCTCGTGCTCTCGTCGATCCTCGTCGGCGCGGTGTACCCGCTCATGGTCGAGCAGTTCTCGGTGCGCCCGAACGCTGCCGACAAGGAGAGCGAGTACATCGAGCGCAACATCGCCGCGACCCGCGAGGCGTACGGCATCACCGACGACAAGGTGGCGTACGAGGACTACCCGGGTGTGGGCACCACCTCGCCCGAGAACATCCCGGCCGACATCACCACGATCGCGAACGCCCGCCTGCTCGACCCGAACGTGCTTCCCCGCACGTTCACGCAGCAGACGCAGCTGAAGAACTTCTACGGTTACCCCGAGTCGCTCGACATCGACCGGTACGAGCTCGACGGTCGTATGGAGGACTACATCGTCGCGGCACGTGAGCTCTCGCCGACGAGCCTGACCGGCAACCAGACCGACTGGATCAACCGGCACACCGTGTACACGCACGGCAACGGTCTCGTCGCGGCGCCCGCCAACCGCGTGAACGCCGCCGCGAGCGCCTCGGCGGAGGAGGCCGCCAACAGCAACAGCGGTTATCCCGTCTACTTCGTCAGCGACCTGGCGTCGCTCGCCGCGGAGAACCAGGTCATCCCCGTCGAGCAGCCCCGCATCTACTACGGCGAGGTCATCGCCGAAGCCGATCCGGACTACGCGATCGTCGGTAACAGTGCCGATTCGTCCGGACCGCGTGAGTACGACACCGACACCGAGAAGTACACCTACACCGGTACGGGTGGTGTCGACATCGGCAACTGGTTCAACCGCCTCGCCTTCGCCGCGAAGTACGGCGAACGCAACATCCTGTTCTCGAGCGCCATCGGCAGCGACTCGAAGATCCTGTTCAACCGCGACCCGCGTGAGCGCGTGACGAAGGTCGCGCCGTGGCTGACGGCCGACGGCGACGCCTATCCGGCGGCGATCGACGGCCGCATCAAGTGGGTCGTCGACGCGTACACCACGCTCGACTACTACCCGTACGCGCAGCGCGCGTCGCTCGAGGGCCTCGTCGAGGACAGCATCGACCAGAACACCGGTCGCCTGCTGCCCCGCAAGGAGGTCTCGTACATCCGCAACTCGGTCAAGGCGACGGTCGATGCCTACGACGGCACGGTCACGCTCTACCAGGTCGACGATGAAGACCCGGTCCTGAAGGCGTGGATGGGTGTCTTCCCCGATGCGGTGACCCCGCAGGACCAGATCTCCGACGAGCTGCGGGCGCACTTCCGGTACCCGGAGGATCTGTTCAAGGTGCAGCGCGAGATGCTCGCCAAGTACCACGTCGACGACCCGCGCGAGTTCTTCACGAACAACGCGTTCTGGTCGGTACCGGCGGACCCGACGGTCGACACCAGCGCGAACCAGCCGCCCTACTACCTGCTCATGGGCGATCGTGAAACGGCGGATCCCCGGTTCCGTCTGACCTCGGCGATGGTGGGTTACAACCGGCAGTTCCTGTCGGCGTACATCTCGGTCGAATCCGATCCGGAGAACTACGGGAAGTTCACGATCCTGCAGCTGCCGACGGATACGCAGACCTTCGGTCCGGAGCAGACGCAGAACGCGATGATCTCCGACACCCGAGTGGCTTCGGAACGGACCCTGCTCGAACGGTCCAACCGGATCCAGTACGGCAACCTGCTCACCCTGCCCATCGCGGACGGCGGCATCCTGTACGTCCAGCCGATGTACACCGAGCGCAACGCGACGGCGGGCAGCACGTCGACCTTCCCGCAGCTGTCGCGCGTGCTCGTCAGCTACCGGGAGCCGGGTGCCAGCGGTGGCGTCCGGATCGGTTACGCACCGACTCTCGCCGGTGCGCTCGACCAGGTGTTCGGTCCCGGCGTCGGCGACGCGGCCACCGCTCCCGGTGGCGAGGCGCTGCCCACCGCCGAGGTCGAGGACGAGACGCGGGGCGAGGTGATCGAGGGCACCACGGACGAGAACCAGCCTTCCGATCAGCAGCAACAGCAGCCCACCTCGCCGGCGCCGACGACTCCCGCGAATCGAGATGCCGCGGTGGCGGAGCTCGATTCGGCACTCGCGGAGCTGGCCAACGCTCAGACCAGCGGCGATTTCGAGGCCTACGGTCGGGCGCTGCGGCGGGTGCAGCAGGCCGTCGACGCCTACGAATCCACCGGCGGCTGATCCGGTAACGGAGATCGACACGACGAAGGCCCGCGGTTCGCACCGCGGGCCTTCGTCGTGTTCGTGGAGGCGGTCTGTGTCAGCGACCGGCCAGCGTGACGTCGACGATCTGTGCGAACTCGGCGCCGAAGCCGTACTGCTGGGCGAGCTGGTTCGCGGTATCGACGGCCTGGGTGACCTCGGCCGGCAGCTCGGGGGCAGCCGGAGCCGCAGGTGCCGGAGCCTCGGGTGCCGGTGCGGGCGCCTCGGGTGCGGCGGGAGCCGGCGCGGATTCGGTTGTCAGGTACTGACCGCAGACGGGCCACGCGCCGGGGCCCTGCGTCTGCAGGACGTTCTCGGCGACACGGATCTGCTCCGCCTTCGAGGCCTGGTCCGCGCGGCCGCTGCCGCCGTTGGCCTCCCATGTGCTCTGCGAGAACTGCAGGCCGCCGTAGTAGCCGTTGCCGGTGTTGATGGCCCAGTTGCCACCGCTCTCGCACTGGGCGACGCCGTCCCAGTTGTGCTGGGCGGCGGACGCGGTGCCGGTGGCGAGCGCGAACGGAACCGCGGCGAGTGCACCGGTGACGACGGCAGTGCGGAATGCACGCGTGCTGAAGTTGGTCATGCTGTGGAGTCCTTCCCGCGCTCGCGGAGCGCGACGGCCCTCGTCGATCTCGGTCGACGGAGAAATGTCTCCGTCCGGATCGGGGACCATGTCGGTTGCGTCCCTGCCCCTCGGGTCTTCGTAGGCACCGGATCCCGCGGGGCAGACTGGCGGCGACGGGCCGGTGGTGGCTCGGCTGTTTCGAGCCGGGACCGACAGTACAAAGCGCTCCGCGGCGCGTCATCCCCCCGCCGGGAGAGGTGCTTGTCCACCTGATGGGATGGAACGACTGAGTCTTCGCAGTTCAGGAAGGTGATAACGGGGGTCGATGCAAGATCGTTACACCTCCGTTATGTGGCGATAGTCATGGTGGAAATGTGAACCGGGACACCCCGGGGAGGTGCGATTCCGGTTGTCGTCGAGGCTCATCCGCGTCCGACGAGGCGATTTGCATTCCGTTTCCGTGCTCGTGTAGGTTCATTCATGCAACGCGGGGTGGAGCAGCTCGGTAGCTCGCTGGGCTCATAACCCAGAGGTCGCAGGTTCAAATCCTGTCCCCGCTACCACCACGAAGGCCGGTCGTCTCGGACGACCGGCCTTCGTTCATTCGAGGGGGTCACCCCCGAGCGGTGGTGTACCCCTTCTCGGGATTCTCGGGCAGATCCATCTCCACCAGCACCCGGCGCAGCAGCTTCCCGGTGGCGTTGCGCGGCAGCTCATCGAGGAAGACCACCTCGCGCGGAACCTTGTACCGGGCGAGATTCGACTTCACGAACGCCTTGATGTCCTCGGCGTCGCGGGAGGAGTCGGGGGAGGGGACCACGAAGGCTCGCAGCCGCTGCCCGAACTCGGGATCGGGGACACCCACCACGGCGGCGTCGAGTACGTCCTCCCGCTCGGCGAGCAGGTTCTCGACCTCGAGCGGATAGACGTTCTCGCCGCCGGAGACGATCATGTCGTCGTCGCGACCGTCGACGAAGAGCAGGCCGTTCTCGTCCCAGTGCCCGATGTCGCCGATCGACAGCAGCCCGTCGATGCGTTCCTTGTCGCGACCGTCGGTGTAGCCGGCGAAGGACAGGCCGCTCGAGACGAATATGCGGCCGGGGACGTGCGGTTCGGTGATGCGGTTGCCGTCGTCGTCGAACAGCACCACCCGACACGTCACGGGAGGGCGACCGGCCGTGCCGGGGGCCTGCCGGATGTCGTCGGGGGTCGCGACCGTCGCGACGGCGCATTCGGTGGAGCCGTACAGGTTGTAGAGCACGTGCCCGAACGCCTCCGTCGTCCGGCGACACACGTCGGGCGAGAGCGACGAACCCGCGGAGAAGACGATCTTCAGGCTCGAGGTGTCGTACTCGGCGATCTTCTCCGGTCCGAGGTCGAGGATCCGCTGCAGCATCGTCGGGACCACCACCAGCACGTTCGCTCCGTGCTGCTCGACGAGGCCCAGGGTGTCGACGGGGGAGAAGCGCCGCATCATCACCACGGTCTGACCCAGTGCGAGGGCGAGCGCGAACTGCGAGACGCCGGTGCCGTGGAAGGCCGGGGCGGCCATGAGCATCGTCTGCCCGGGGCGCAGCGGAACCCGGTCGAGGAACTGGGCCGACGCGAACGGCGACGTGCGGCCGCGCGGCGCGCCTTTCGGGGTGCCGGTGGTGCCGCTGGTGAGCAATACGAATCCACCGAAGACCTCCGGCGCGGGCAGGGACGAGCCGTCCAGCCCGTCGATCGACTGCTCCAGCGTCGGGATGCCGGGGACCTCGTCGTCCACCCAGGAGACGTACCGGCGCACGTCGTCGGGGAGCGCGGCTGCGACCTCGGCGAATTCGCTGTCGAAGACGAACGTCGAGACCTGTTCGCGCGCTGCGACATCGACGAGTTGCCGCGGCGCGAAACCGGTGTTCATCATCACCAGCCGCACACCGAGCTTGGCGGTGGCGAGCATCGTCAACACGAGACCGCGGTGATTGCGGGCCATGATGCCCATGACCGATCCCGGCTCCACGCCGGCGCGCTGCCACGCCCGCACGAGGGCATTGGAGCGGGCCTCGAGTTCCTTGTAGGTGACATCGCCGGCCTCGTCGATCAGGGCGACGGCGTCGAGACCGCGTTCGGCCTGTGCGTGCACGGCGCCGGCGAAGGGGCCGTACTTGTTGGCCGCCATGATCGTCCCGATGCTGTGGTCCACGCGCGGAAAGTGCAGCAGACCTGCGCGATGGAGTACCGCGAGTGATCCGAGGGTGTCCTTGACCTGGTCGATCGTGTCGTCGAGCGTGATCCGCCCACCCGTGATCCTGCCGAGAATGTCCTGACCGAGCATCCGTCCCCCTAGCTGTGTGTCGGCGTCAGCACACACAGTAGCCGTGACGTAGCTCACATTCCAGGCAATCTTCTCCGGATGATCTTCCTGGAACGGGTAGAGCCCTCGCCGCGCCTGCGGCGAGGGCTCGTCCCCCGATGGATCCTCCGACACGCCCGGTACCGTGCGCAGGCACCGGTCCCATCCCTCCGGCGCCCGCGGACGGACCCCATGCCCCGGGCGTTATTTCAGTTCGGAGGACGACTTTCCGAGCACCCGCCGAGCGACGATGAGCTGCTGGATCTGCTGGGTGCCCTCGAAGATGTCGAGAATCTTGGAATCGCGTGCCCACTTCTCGAGTAGCGGCCGCTGCGAATACCCGTAGGTTCCGGCGAGTTCGACGGCCTTGAGCGAGACCGCGGTGCCGGTGCGGCCGGCCTTCGCCTTCGACACCGACGCCTCGAGGGAGTTGGGCTTCTTGTTGTCGGCCATCCACGTCGCGCGCAGCGCGAGCAGGTAGGCGGCCTCCCAGTCGGCCTCGAGCGCGAGGAACTCGGCTGCCGCGGCGTGCTGGTTGTTGGCGGGGATGTCGTAGGAGACCTCGACGCCCGCCTCCTTCAGGATCGTGCGCAGCTCCTCGAGTACCGCACGACCGAGACCCACGGCCATGCCGGCCACGATCGGACGCGTGTTGTCGAAGGTCTGCATGACCCCGGCGAACCCCTTCTCGGTGTTCACCTCCGGGGAGCCGAGGATGTTGTCCTTCGGAATGCGGCAGTTGTCGAGCACGAGCACCGCGGTGTCGGATGCCTTGATGCCGAGCTTCTTCTCGAGACGCGCGACCGAGAGTCCGGGAGCCTCGCGCGGCACGACGAACGACTTGATCGCGGCGCGGCCCTTCGACCTGTCGACGGACGCCCACACGACGATGTGCGTGGAACGCTCACCGGCGGTGACGAAGATCTTCTCACCGTTGAGGACCCACTCGTCGCCGTCGAGCACGGCCGTGGTCGTCACGGCCGCCGAATCGGATCCGAAACCGGGCTCGGTGATCGCCATGGAGGCCCACACCTTGCCGAAGCGTTCGAGCTGCTCGTCGGTGGCCACCGCGGCGATCGCGGAATTGCCCAGGCCCTGGTAGGGGATCGACAGGGTCAGGCCGACGTCGCCCCAGCACGTCTCGATGACATTGAGGAGTCCGGCCATGTTGCCGCCGTTGGCATTTCCGGCGGGGCCGTCCTGCTTGGCCTTGCTGTCGCGGCCGAGTGTGGCACCCGCCGCGCCCTGGCCGGAGTCGTTGAGCCCTTCGACCATCGCGGCCATGGTGTCGAGTTCGACGGGGTACTCGTGCTCGGCGAGGTCGTACTTGCGGGAGATCGGCCGGAAGATCTGCGCGGCGACCTGATGGGCCTGGTTCGCGGAAGCCTTGAGCTTCCGGGGAAGTTCGAGATTGATCATCACAGGTTCCTTGTTCGGGTCGGGCCGATCAGACGAGGACGACGCCCTCGGCGACTCCGATTGCTCGCAGGTCGCGGTACCAACGTTCGACGGGGTGTTCCTTGGTGTAGCCGTGGCCGCCGAGCAGCTGGACGCCGTCGAGGCCGAACTGCATGCCCTTGTCGGTGGCGAGCTTGCGGGCCAGGGCCGCCTCGCGAGCGAACGACAGGCCCTGCTCGGCCCGCGACGCACCGCGCAGGGTGACCAGACGCAGACCGTCGAGCTCGATCTTGATGTTGGCTACCATGAACGCCACCGCCTGCCGGTGGCTGATGGGCTCGCCGAACGCCTCGCGCTCGTTGACGTAGGGGACCACGTAGTCGAGCACGGCCTGACCGGTGCCCATCGCCAGAGCTGCCCAGCCCAGGCGCGACAGGCGCACGGCGTCGGCGTACTGCTCGGCGCGGACGTCGGCGTCGTCGTCGCCGAGGCGTGCCGATTCCGGCACCGCGACGTCCTCGAGCAGAAGGCGGCCCAGTCCGGCGGCGCGCAGGCCCATGCCCGGATCGGCCTCGATCACGACGCCCTTGCTCTTCGCCTCGACGAGGAAGAGGGACGGCTTACCGTCGAGTTCGGCTGCCACGACGAACAGTTCGGCGCTGCCCGCCGCCGGGACGAACGACTTCACGCCGTTGAGCCGGTAGCCGCTGGGGGAGCGCACCGCCTTGGTCTGCAACGCGAAGGGATCGAACAGGGCGCGCGGCTCGGCGATGACGACCGACGCCTGGGGGACATCGTCGCCGGCGAAGGCCGGCAGGTAGGTCTTCTGTTGGTCCTCGGTGCCCCACTGTGTGAGAGCCACGGCCACACCGCTCGGCGCGAGGATCGGCAGGGCCAGGCCCATGTCGCCGTGCGCGAGGGCCTCGGCGACCAACACGTTGGTGACCACGCCGCGCTCGTCGGCGGCGCCGTCGAACGCCTCGGGCACGTTGACCATGGTGATGCCGAGTTCGGCTGCGCGCGCGAGCAGATCGGCCGGGGCCGCGGCGGCCTCGTCGGCGTCGTGCGCGGCGGGCCGCAGGATCTCGGCGGCGAACTCACGCACCGTCTCCGTGATCATCTGCTGATCGTCGGTGGGGGTGAGATCGAAGAAGTCGGCGTTCTTCGCGGTGGCGAGACGCTGCGGGCCGCTCGCGCCGCCGGACATCTTCTTGAAGGTGCGCGTGGCGGCGCCGAGGGTCTTGAAGCCGGTCTTCGTGGACTGGTACGTGATCCGGTCGATCGTCTCGCGGATCTTGTACCGGTCGGCCAGTTCGGAACCCGTGATCCGGGTGAGCACGCGCATGGCAGCACCCATGGCGTCGCGTTTGATCGGATTGAGGCCGACGGCGGACGTGTCGCGAGGCGTGTGGCGGGCCACGCTGTCTTGCTTGCTCATGATCACCATAAGTCTCTCGATGCGGCAGCGGACACTCCCGATCTTACTTCCGAGTAAGGTCACTGTCTACCGCGCAGTAAGTTCCGCCGTGGACGCGTGTCGCCAGCATCGTCCGTCGTGTCGCGAGCACGAGTTGACTCTCACACCGTGTGAGGTCGCAGACTCGGCGCCATGACCGACACCACCAGGTTGATGTCCATCGGAGAGTTCTCGTCCCTGACCCGGATCAGCGTGCGGATGCTGCGCCACTACGACTCGCACGGAGTGCTGATCCCCGCCGTGGTCGACGAGGTCAGCGGTTACCGCCGATACCTGCCCGAGCAGACCGCCGATGCCGCGCGCATCCGCCGTCTGCGCGACGTCGGCTTCGGCGTGTCCGCCATCGGGGCGCTACTGGCGACGGCCGGAACTCCCGCCTACACGCAGGCTCTGCGACTGCAGCGCCGCGTGTTGGAAGAGGAGCTCGAACTCGGCCGCATGCGACTGAGAGCCCTGGACCGCATGCTCGACGAGATACCGGAGGACACCATCATGACCCGAATCGAACTGACCGAGATTCCGCCGCAGACCTACGTCTGCCTCCGCGGCACCGTCGCCGACTACTCGGCCGAAGGGGAACTGTGGCAACGCTTCATGCCCGCACTGCAGGAGCAGGGCATCGTCCCGACCGGGCCCGGTGGATGCATCGAACACGACGGCGAGTTCCGCGAGTCGGACGTCGACGAATCCGTGTTCCTGCCGGTGGCGCCGGGAACCACGGCTCGCGAGCCGCTGACGGTCCACGAGTTCCCCGCACGCCGGGCGGTCGTCGCCACCGTGACCGGGCCGTACGCCGAATCGATCCCGCGTGCCCACGAGGCCATCGCCGCATTCCTGGCCGAACACGGCCTGTCCGCGGCGCGGGTCGACGACGACGTGGCCACCCACCACTTCAACGTCTATCTCGATGATCCGGGCGTCACGAACGAAGCCGACCTCGAGACCGCTGTGCATCTCCCGGTCCGCTGACGAACCCGGCCCCACGAGTGACCATCCGCGCGTGGGGCCGGCCACTCACTTCAGTCGACCGAGCACCTCGTCGTGCAGCGTGCCGTTGGTCGCGACCGCGCTGCCGCCGTGCGGACCGTCCGCACCCTCGAGGTTCGTGAACCGTCCACCGGCCTCGCGCACCAGCACGTCGAGCGCGGCCAGATCCCACAGTGACACCTCGGGTTCGAGCGCGATCTCGAGGGCGCCCTCGGCGAGCAGGCAGTAGGAGAAGAAGTCGCCGTAGGCGCGCACCCGCCACACGTCGTCGGTCAGGGCGACGAAACGATCACGGATGCCACGCTCGTGCCATCCGCTCAGGCTCGAGAAGCTCAGCGACGCCGACGCGAGGTCGGTCACCTCCGACACCGAGATGCGCCGGGGCTCGGCACCGTCGTGCGACACCCAGGCGCCGCCGTCCGCGGCCGCCCACCACCGACGGTTCAGTGCCGGGGCGCTGACCACGCCCACGACGGGCACGCCGTCCTCGAGGAGCGAGATCAGGCTCGCCCAGACCGGTACGCCACGCACGAAGTTCTTCGTGCCGTCGATCGGATCGACGACCCACTGCCGCCCGCGGAAGACCGCGTCGCCGCCGAACTCCTCGCCGAGCACCGCGTCGTCCGGTCGCTGCTCGCCGAGCATCTCGCGGATGGTGCGCTCGACGGCGAGGTCGGCGTCGGAGACCGGGCTCAGGTCCGGCTTGTCGTCCACCTTCAGGTCCAGCGCACCGAAGCGGTCGCGGGTGATGGCGTCGGACGCGTCGGCGAGTCGGAGGGCGAGGTCCAGGTCGGCGGTGTAGTCGGTGGTCATGACGGAAACGCTAGCCGCCGTCGCCCGGGGCCGAGCAGCTTGCCGCCCACTCCGGGGTCGGCGCGGTGCTCGACCCGCCCGGGGCACTGCCGTGTCGATCGCTGCCCACGGCGGGCCGGTTCGTCGCTCCGGTAACCTGTTGAATCGTGCATCCCGACGTTTCCGCAGCCCTGACCGAGCTCGACACGACCCTCCGCACCGTGGAGTCGGTCCTCGACGTCGAGGAGCTTCGACGGCGCATCGACGAACTCGAACACCAGGCCGCCGACCCCGAGCTGTGGAACGACCAGGACCACGCCCAGAAGGTCACCAGCGAACTGTCGCACGCACAGGGCGAGCTGCGCCGGGTCGAGGGCCTGCGCCAGCGGCTCGAGGATCTCCCGGTTCTGTACGAGCTCGCCGAGGGCGAGGAGGGCGAGGCCCGCACCGCCGCCCTGGCCGACGCCGAGGCCGAACGCGAGAGCCTGCGCGCCGACATCGAGGCGATGGAGGTGCGCACGCTGCTGTCCGGCGAGTACGACCAGCGCGACGCGCTCGTCAACATCCGCGCGGGCGCCGGTGGCGTCGACGCCGCCGACTGGGCCGAGATGCTCATGCGCATGTACATCCGCTGGGCCGACAAACACGGCTACGGCGTCGAGGTCTACGACACCTCCTACGCGGAAGAAGCCGGCATCAAGTCCGCCACCTTCGCCGTCAAGGCGCCCTACACCTACGGGACCCTGTCGGTCGAGATGGGCACGCACCGTCTCGTCCGCATCAGCCCCTTCGACAACCAGGGCCGCCGCCAGACCTCCTTCGCCGAGGTCGAGGTGCTGCCCGTCGTCGAGACCACCGACCACATCGACATCGACGAGAACGACGTCCGCGTCGACGTCTACCGCTCGTCCGGCCCGGGTGGCCAGTCGGTCAACACCACCGACTCCGCCGTGCGCCTGACGCACATCCCGACCGGCATCGTCGTCACCTGTCAGAACGAGAAGTCGCAGCTGCAGAACAAGGTCGCGGCCATGCGCGTCCTGCAGGCCAAGCTCCTCGAGCGCAAGCGCCAGGAGGAGCGCGCCGAGATGGATGCGCTCAAGGGCGACGGCGGCAGCTCGTGGGGCAACCAGATGCGCTCGTACGTGCTGCATCCCTACCAGATGGTCAAGGACCTGCGCACCGAGTACGAGGTCAACAACCCCTCGGCGGTGCTCGACGGCGACATCGACGGATTCCTCGAGGCCGGCATCCGCTGGCGTATGCGTGAAGAGCAGAAGTCGTGATCGGAAACAGGAGAGGGGCCTGTGCCGTTCCTTCCCGGAGCTAGACTGCTCGACTGGCTGTCGACGAGTGGGTTGCTGATCGCGCTCACCGTTCTGGGTGCTGTCCTCATCGCCCGGTTCATCTCGTGGATCGGTAGCCGCATCACGCGGCGCATCGACGATCGCTACACCCAGTCCGACGACCTCGTACGTTCCGAGGCGACGAAGCACCGCCACTCGGTCGCCCAGGTCGTCACGTGGATGGCGATCTCGTTCGTGTACATCGTCGCGACCCTGAAGGTGTTCGACTATCTCCAGCTACCCATCGGCAGCCTGGTCGCGCCGGCGACCGTGCTCGGCGCCGCGCTCGGCTTCGGTGCCCAGCGCATCGTGCAGGACATCCTCGCGGGCTTCTTCATCATCACCGAACGGCAGTACGGCTTCGGCGACACCGTGCAGATCTCCGTGACCGGTGCGTCCGAGGACGCGATCGGCACCGTCGAGGATGTCACGCTGCGCGTCACCCGGGTGCGCAGCACGGCGGGTGAGGTCATCACCGTCCCCAACGGGCAGATCAACAAGGCCGTCAACCTGTCGAAGGACTGGGCGCGCGCCGTCGTGGACGTGCCGATCCCGGTGACCGCCGACATCGCCGACGTCACCGAGATCCTGCGCGAACTGGGCGTCGCTGCGTACAAGGAACCCCGCTTGCGGGAGCTGCTGCTCGACCAGCCGAGCGTGATGGGTGTCGAGAGCCTCGAGGTGGATCAGCTCAGCGTCCGCATGGTCGCGCGCACGCTGCCCGGCAAGCAGTTCCAGGTGGGTCGTCTGCTGCGTGCACGGATCGCGCGGGCGCTGCGTGAACAGGGCATCACCGTCACGCCCCAGCTCGACACCGCCAGCGTGGTCGATCGGGTGGAGGCACAGTGACATCGGGTGGAGGGGCATCGGGTGGCGGTCCGGCGACCGAGCCGGAGGAGCCGCACCGCAGGCGCATCCCGTCACACCTCCTCGGTGGGCGGATCAGGACCACGACCTTCGCGTTGTGCACCCTGTGGCTCGCCCTGTGGGTGACCTACCTGTTCCTCAACCAGCCCGAGGACACCCCCGATGCGCCGTCGACCGCCGTGATCATCTCCGAGACGCCCTACGTGCCGTACGTGCCGCCGGCGACCACGGTTCCGCAGGAGGAGTTCGTGCCGGAGACCACCGACACGCCCTATCCGCCGACGACGGCGACCGGCGTGCCGGGCAGGGAACAGGGCGGGACGCCGTCGCAGGATGCCACGACGACAGCGCCCCCCACCGCGACGAACAGGCAGTTCCCGTTCGACCTGCCCACGATCCCCGGACTGAACGACCAGCAGGATCCGACGGTGACCGAGGACACCGACACTCCGTCGTCGTAGAGCGCCGACGAGCCGGTGCCGTAGGTCACCGTCCGGTAACGGTTAGCATGTCCACGTGATCCGGCTGGAGAATGTGTCCAAGTCCTACAAGACGTCCACGCGTCCCGCGCTCGAAGGGGTCTCGGTGCACGTCGAGAAGGGCGAGTTCGTCTTTCTCATCGGTCCCTCCGGATCCGGGAAGTCGACCTTCCTCCGGTTGCTCCTGCGTGAGGAGAAGCCCACCACCGGCGACATCCACGTGGCCGATTTCCACGTCAACCGGCTGCCGGCGCGTCGCGTACCGAAGCTGCGCCAGAATCTCGGATGCGTCTTCCAGGACTTCCGGTTGCTCCAGCGCAAGACGGTCGCCGAGAACATCTCGTTCGCCCTCGAGGTGATCGGTAAGCCGCGCGGAGTGATCGAACGGACGGTGCCGGAGGTTCTCGACCTGGTGGGACTGTCCGGCAAGGCCGACCGGTTGCCCGCCGAACTGTCCGGCGGCGAACAGCAGCGCGTCGCGATCGCGCGCGCGTTCGTCAACCGGCCGCTCGTGCTGATGGCCGACGAACCGACCGGCAACCTCGACCCGGAGACCAGCCAGGACATCATGCTGCTGCTCGAACGCATCAACCGCACGGGCACGACGGTGCTCATGGCGACCCACGACCACCACATCGTCGACTCGATGCGGCGACGGGTCGTCGAACTCGATCTCGGACGCGTCGTGCGCGACGAGGCACGCGGCGTCTACGGCGTCGGCCGCTAGATCCCGTCACCCGAGCATCCCCACCAGGCAACCGAAGGAATCCCACCCGATGCGTGCCAGCTTCCTGTTCAGCGAGGTCACCACCGGCCTGCGCCGCAACCTCACCATGACCATCGCGATGATCCTCACCACGGCGATCTCCCTCGCGCTGTTCGGTGCGGGGCTGCTCGTGGTCCAGATGGCGGGCAAGACGGAACGGATCTTCCTCGACCGGGTCGAGGTGCAGGTGTTCCTGACCGAGGACATCTCCTCGCTCGATCCGGAGTGCGAGCAGGATCTCTGCTCCGACCTGCGCAGCGACCTCGAGAGCACCGACGACGTGGTGTCGGTCCAGTACCTGAGCCGCGACGACGCCGTCCTCGACGCCACCGATCGTGTCTTCGCCGATCAGCCCGAACTCGCCGAACTCGTGAGTGCCGACAGCTTCCCCGCCTCCTTCAAGATCAAGATGTCCGATCCGGATCGATTCGCGGCGATCCAGGACGACTTCGGTACCAGGCCCGGCGTCGACAGCGTGCTCAACCAGCAGGATCTCGTCGAGCGTCTGTTCGGCGTGCTCGGCGGCATCCGCAACGGCGCGTTCGCCATCGCCACGATCCAGGCGATCGCGGCCGTGCTCCTGATCGCCAACATGGTGCAGATCGCGGCCTTCACCCGTCGCACCGAGGTCGGCATCATGCGGCTGGTCGGCGCGACCCGCTGGTACACGCAGCTGCCCTTCCTCCTCGAAGCGGTGATCGCCGCGATCGTGGGTGCCGCACTCGCCATCGGAGGCCTCTTCGTCGCCAAGAGCATGTTCGTCGACGACATGCTCACCGAGGTCTACGACGCGAACATCGTCGCCCGCATCACCGACAGCGACATCCTTCTGGTTTCGCCGTTCCTGGTCCTCATGGGTGTGGGAATGGCCGCTCTCACCTCGTATGTGACCTTGCGTCTGTACGTGCGTGAATAAGGTGTTGTGCGAGGTTCCTATGCTGGACGGTGTTCTGTTCGATCGATCGTGGACCGGAAAGGCCTGCACGTGAAGGAAAAGGGCCGGAAGGTCATCGCGACCAACCGGAAGGCGCGCCACAACTACACCATCCTCGATACCTACGAGGCGGGCATCGCCCTCGTCGGTACCGAGGTCAAGAGCCTGCGGGAGGGGAAGGCCTCCCTGGTCGACGCATTCGCGACCGTCGACGACGGCGAGGTGTGGTTGCGGGGTCTGCACATTCCGGAATACGGGCACGGCACATGGACCAACCATGCTCCGCGCCGCACCCGCAAGCTGCTGCTGCACCGTCGCGAGATCGACGCGCTCGTCGGCAAGACCCGGGAGGGCAACCAGACCCTCGTGCCGCTGTCGATGTACTTCTCCGACGGCAAGGTCAAGGTCGAGCTCGCGCTTGCCAAGGGCAAGCAGGACTACGACAAGCGTCAGGATCTCGCCCGCCGGACCGCCGAACGTGAGGTGACCCGCGAGCTCGGCCGGCGGGTGAAGGGCATGAGCCGCTGATCGCGGTCGCGCTCGCGCTGCTCGCGGCGGTCGGGTACGGCCTCAGCGATTTCGCCGGGGGTGCCGCCTCCCGTCGCGCGAGCGCACTCGGCGTCGTAGCCGTCACCTATCCGGTGTCGCTCGTCGTGTCCCTGATCGCCGCGTCGATCGTCGGCGGCGACCTCACCGCGGCGTCCCTCGCGTGGGGTGCCGCAGCGGGCGTGGCCGGCGGCATCGCCGTCTGGTGGTTCTATCTCGCACTGGCGAACGGGCCGATGTCGGTCGTCTCACCGGTCACCGCTGTCGTCGTGGCCGGGATCCCCGTGCTGGTCGGGATCGCGACGGGGGACCGGCCCGGTCTGCTCGCCTATCTCGGCATCGTCGTCGCGGTGATCGCGGTGGGGCTGGTCAGCCGCGAATCCGACGAGACCGTCACCGGTGTCGGACACCCGCGCTTCACGTCGAGGATCGCGTGGTGGACGGTCGGATCGGGCATCGCCTTCGCGTTGTCGTTCATCGGCCTCGGTCAGGTCGGCACCGGTACCGGTCTGTGGCCGCTCGCCGCTTCCCGCGCGACCGCCACCCTCGTGGTCTGGCTGGTGATCGCTTTCTCGTGGCGCACCGTGGTGTGGCCGATCCGGTCGCTCCTGCCGATCCTGATCGGGATCGGCGCGATCGACGTGATCGCGAACGGTGCACTGCTGTTCGCCTACCAGCACGGCCTGCTGTCGCTGGTGAGCGTGATCGCGGCGCTGTATCCGGCGGTGACGGTGCTGCTCGCCGTCATCGTGCTCGGTGAGCGCGTGAGCCGGGTGAAACTGCTCGGCCTGCTCGCAGCCGGACTGGCCGTCGCACTCGTCAGCCTGCCCGGCTGATCCGGGGTGGGAAGAACACGAATCCTGGAGGCGTTGGACCCGGCATCGCGGAAAGCGCGTCGTCGGACGGAGCACTACGGACAACACCCGGCGACGCCGGACTCGGAGAAAGCCGAGGACAACATGACCGAAACCGTTTCTTCCACCCTCTCGATTCCCGATGCGGTCCTGAAGCGACTGACCGACGAATCCGTGGTCTGGCTGACCACCGTCGACCGCCACGGCGGACCCGTCCCCACGCCCGTGTGGTTCCTGTGGTCCGGTGATAGTTTCCTGTTCTTCTCGCAGCCCGGCACGGCCAAGCTCGCCAACATCACCGCCCGCCCACGGGTCGCCGTCAACCTCGAAGCCGACAGCGGTGGCGGGCACGTCGCGGTGTTCACCGGGACGGCCGCGGTCACCGAGAGCGTCGACGACGACGAGTGGCGGCGGTACGTCGACAAGTACGCAGCGGGTATGCGCTCGCTCGACTACAGTCCGGACGCCTTCCGGGCCGATTACTCCGTCCCCGTCCGGGTCACCCCGGCCCGGTTCCGTGGCTGGTGAGCGGCGGTGTGAGCAGGCTCATGACCCGGCCGCGAATCGTTTCCGGAAATGGGAATGACATCGGGCCTTCGGGTCGTTACAGTAGGTAGTCCTGCGAAGGTCGCAGGCGCGTACGGGGCTGAACGGTTTCGACTGCGTACGTTGAGCAAGGGGAAGCGTGTCGGTGCAGGCAAGAGACCACCGTAAGCGTCGCTGCAACCAATTAAGCGCCGAGTCCACTCAGCGCGAGTACGCCCTCGCTGCCTAAGCGAGCGCGTCTCTGTCAGCCCGGGTTTGCTCTCGACCCGGTTCCTGGCATCGACTAGAGAGCTCTACCGTACGGCTCGGTCGCGGAGACGTGCGGGACAACAAACAGCGACTGGGATCGTCATCTCGTCTTGTTCGCGAGAACGGGAGATCCGAGTAGAGACATAGCGAACTGCACACGGAGAAGCCCTCGCGAGGCGGCGGAGGACCCGGGTTCGATTCCCGGCAGCTCCACCATCGACCCGGGTAGGAGATCGACCATTCGATCACCTACCCGGGTTTCGTTTTGTTCGGGGTGGCCGGATCGGCAGTGGCAGGAAGGGCAGTGCCCGAGAAGCGGCAGTGCCCTGGAAACAGCAGTGCCCTGGAAACAGCGGTGCCCGCCGTCCGAGACTCAGGGTGTGAGTGTTCTCGACGGCGGGCGCGGTCGCTGTCGGTCCCGGAGACGTCGGAGACGACGCCGAAACAGCGAGAGCGAAACGAAGAAATGTCCTCCCCGGCATCGTCTTCATTTCGTTCACTGAAGTTAGCTGTATGAGGCCATGACGTTGGTGACACCGGTCCGGAGTTTGCTCGCGGGCGGCCGATTACCGACGGCAGTATGCGGACGATGATAGTTGTAGTGCACATTCCACACCTGTAGCGCCTGGGCGCGTTGCCGTTCGCTGACCCAGACGCGGGCGTAGAGGAACTCCTCGGCCAGAATCCGGTTGTAGCGCTCGACCTTCCCGTTGTGACGAGGGGTGTACGGGGTGATCCGTTGATGCCGGCCACCGTGGAGCACTTTCGCGAAGTCCTTCGCCCGGTAGCAGGACCCGTTGTCGGTGACCACCCGGTGGATGTGCACGATGCCGTGGGCGGCGAAGAACACTCTCGCCCGGTGCATGAACCCGATTGCCGTGGCGGCTTTCTCGTCGGCCAGGGCCTCGGTGTAGGCGAGGCGGGAGAACCCGTCGACCGCCGAGTGCAGGTAGACGTAGCCGGCGCGGGCACCGGCGGTCTTGGCGCGCTCGACTTTCTTGGCCTGATCCGAGCCCTTGCCGTGGACCCGCCAGCCACCGCCGTCGGGGATTCGGCCGACTTTTTTGATGTCGACGTGCACCATGTGGCCGGGCCAGCGGGCGATGATCCGGCGTGGCTGGCGGTTGTTCTCGCCGTTCGGATCGAGGAACCTGCGCCGGTTCAAGCCGAGGTGAGCGAGGTGCCGGCTGACGGTGCGTACCGGGATGCTGATGCCGTCGGCGGCGAGCTCGTGTGCGATACGAGCCGCGGACCACTTGTGCTTCCGTCGCAGGGTCTCGATCCGCGCCACGGTCTCGGCCGGGGTCGCGGTGGGCTGGTGGTGCGGGACGCTGGGGCGGTCGAGCAGGCCGAGTTCACCGTGTTCGCGGTAGCGGGCCATCCATTTGCTGGCGCAGGCCCGGGAGATCCCCATCTCGGCGGCGACATGGGACAGCGGACGAGTCTGGCACCGCTCGACGAGACGGCGGCGACCTTCGACGGACAGTGGGGCGTTACGGTGGAGCACGGACGGGTTCTTTCGTTCGGCGGATGAGTTGGTGGTACTTCCCATCCTGCCGTCGGAAGGCCCGTCCGCCTTCGTCAGCCCCTGGTGGTGTCTACAACGTCATGACCCGCAACAGTTAGCCCACCTAATTGTGAGCACCAACATTACTTTCGAGTCAGAAACTTTGGTCCCGCGGCCGCGATGACCATTTCGTCCGTTGTCCGTATCGACGCGCGGATCGGGGTACTCATCCCGCGCGTGCCGCGGATCGGCGGCAAGATGAGAACACCACCTTCGACGAGGAGAGCACATGGCGCACGAACGAGCGGGACAGCCGGCCACCGCGGCGGATCTCGAAGATCTCGCACACCTTGTCACCGCCTACTACACCGTGCAACCGGATCCCGAGAATGCTTCGCAGCAGGTGGCTTTCGGTACGTCCGGCCATCGCGGCTCGAGCCTCGACGGTGCGTTCAACGAAGCCCACATCCTCGCGACCACCCAGGCCATCGTCGAATATCGCGCCCAGCAGGGCACATCGGGCCCGCTGTTCCTCGGCCGCGACACGCACGCCCTGTCCGAACCGGCGTGGGCGAGTGCACTCGAAGTGCTCGTCGCGAACGACGTCGAGGTGGTCGTCGACTCCCGCGACCGTTACACCCCGACCCCGGCCGTCAGTCATGCGATCCTGCAGCACAATTCCGGGTCGGGTGCCCGCGCCGACGGCATCGTCGTCACCCCCTCTCACAACCCTCCGCGCGACGGCGGCTTCAAGTACAACCCGCCGTCGGGCGGGCCGGCCGACAGCGATGCGACGTCGGTCATCGCCGCCCGCGCCAACGAACTGCTCGCCGCCGGACTCGACGGAGTGAAGCGGGTGCCGCTCTCCTCGGCCCTCGCCTCGGCAGGACGACACGACTTCCTCGCCGCGTACATCGACGATCTGCCGAACATCGTCGATCTCGACGTCGTCCGCGCCGCCGGGATACGGATCGGTGCCGACCCGTTGGGTGGTGCGAGCGTCGACTATTGGGGCGAGATCGCCGAACGGCACGCGCTCGACCTCACCGTCGTCAATCCGCTCGTCGACGCCACCTGGCGGTTCATGACGCTCGACACCGACGGGAAGATCCGGATGGACTGCTCGTCGCCGAACGCCATGGCGTCGCTGATCAGCAATCGCGGGGCCTACGACCTCGCGACGGGCAACGACGCCGACGCCGACCGGCACGGCATCGTCACCCCCGATGCCGGTCTGCTCAATCCGAACCACTATCTCGCCGTCGCGATCGACTATCTGTTCCGGAACCGCCCGGGCTGGGCGGAGTCGAGCAAGGTGGGCAAGACGCTCGTGAGCTCGTCGATGATCGACCGGGTCGCCGCCGGTCTCGGCCGCGACCTGCTCGAGGTGCCGGTGGGCTTCAAGTGGTTCGTGCCCGGGCTGAGCGACGGGTCGCTGGGCTTCGGTGGGGAGGAGAGTGCCGGTGCGTCCTTCCTCCGGCGCGACGGCTCGGTGTGGACCACCGACAAGGACGGCATCGTCCTCGCCCTGCTCGCAGCGGAGATCACCGCAGTGACGGAGAAGAGCCCGTCCCGCTACTACGCCGATCTCGTCGATCGGTACGGCGACCCCGCCTATGCGCGTGTGGACGCCCCGGCGACGCGCGAGCAGAAGGCGGTGCTGTCGAAGCTGTCGCCGGAGCAGGTCGGCGCCACCGAACTGGCCGGCGAACCGATCACCGCGACGCTCACCGAGGCTCCCGGCAACGGCGCCGCGATCGGCGGCCTGAAGGTCACCACCGAGAACGCGTGGTTCGCCGCCCGCCCCTCCGGAACCGAGGACGTCTACAAGATCTACGCCGAATCGTTCCGCGGCCCCGATCATCTCGCCGAGGTCCAGCAGGCGGCACGCGAACTCGTCTCGTCCGTCCTGTCCTGAGTCCGCTCGCCCACCGCGCGACCGGGCGAGGTCGTG
The DNA here is from genome assembly GCF_900187265.1 of Rhodococcus rhodochrous. Lineage (NCBI taxonomy): Bacteria > Bacillati > Actinomycetota > Actinomycetes > Mycobacteriales > Nocardiaceae > Rhodococcus > Rhodococcus rhodochrous. The sequence continues at coordinate 3,505,679 of NZ_LT906450.1, read as the reverse complement.
CGCCTCGCTAACATCGTGGACATCATGCGGACACGTGACGCGGCGTTGCCGCGGGAAATCTGGGTTCTGGTCGTCGCGAGTTTCGTGATCGCGCTCGGCTTCGGTCTCGTCGCTCCCGCGCTGCCCCAGTTCGCGCGCAGCTTCGACGTCGGTGTGACGGCGGCGACGGTCGTCGTCTCGTCGTTCGCGGCGATGCGGCTGCTCTTCGCACCCGCGAGCGGGTCGCTGGTGCAGAAGCTGGGGGAGCGGCCCGTCTACATCACGGGCCTGCTCATCGTCGCCCTGTCGACGGGTGCGTGCGCGTTCGCGGCGAGCTACTGGCAGCTGCTCGTCTTCCGTGCGCTCGGCGGCATCGGGTCGACGATGTTCACGGTGTCGGCGCTCGGTCTGATCGTGCGGATCGCGCCCCCAGACGCCCGCGGGCGCGTCTCCGGCCTGTACGCGACCAGCTTCCTCATGGGCAACATCCTCGGCCCGCTCTTCGGCGGTGCCCTGATCGGACTGGGGCTGCGCGCACCCTTCCTCATCTACGCCGTGGCGTTGCTCGTGGCTGCCTCGGTCGTGGGGATCAGCCTGCGTTCGTCGGAGCTCGCCCGTCCCGACAGCGGGGACGGCGTGCCCGTCATGCGCCTGCGCGACGCGCTGCGCTCGCCGATCTACCGCGCCGCGCTGGGATCGAACTTCGCCAACGGCTGGGTGGTGTTCGGGGTCCGCGTGGCGATGGTGCCGCTGTTCGTCGTCGAGGCCCTCGACGAGGGTGAGGCGTTCGCAGGTGTCGCGCTGACCGCCTTCGCAGTGGGCAACGCTCTGGTCCTCATCAAGTCGGGCAAGCTGTCCGACCGGTTCGGGCGGCGCCCCTTCGTCCTGGCCGGCCTGGTGGTGTGCGGGGTCAGCACGATCGCGATGGGCTTCACCGAGAGCGTCGTCTGGTTCCTCATCACGTCGTTCGTGGCGGGTATGGGGTCCGGACTGTCGAACCCCTCGCAGCAGGCCGCTGTGGCGGACGTCGTGGGCAGCAAGGCCCGGGGCGGACCGGTGCTCGCGACCTTCCAGATGGTCGCCGATGTCGGCGCGGTGATCGGCCCGGTCGCCGCCGGCTTCCTCGCGGACCGGTTGTCGTACTCGACGGCCTTCGCGGTCACGGGCGTCATCATGCTGGCGGCGACCCTGCCGTGGTTCCTCGCCGGACGCCCCCGTGTCGCGGAGCAGGCGACACCGGTGACCGACGACACGGCACGGTGAGACGACCGCCCGGTACTGTCGCCCGCATGTGGGTCGGTCACGTCTCCACGCTCGCCCGATACGGTCTCGCGGCGGTGTGGCTCGTCTCCGGTTGGGTGAAGTTCTCGGACCCGACGCAGACCGTCGTGGCGGTACGGGCGTACCAGATCCTGCCGACCGACTGGGTGCGGCCGTTCGCCACCGTCTTCCCTGTGCTGGAGTTGGCCCTCGGGCTGGTCCTGCTCGTCGGTCTCGCGACGCGCTGCGCAGCGCTCGTCAGCGCCCTGGGACTGGTCGCGCTCGTCGCCGCGATCGCCTCGGCATGGGCGCGCGGTCTGTCGATCGACTGCGGCTGCTTCGGGGGAGGAGGCGTGGTCGAGGGTGTCGACGGACGCGACTATGCCGTCGAGATCGCCCGCGACGTCGGTTTCCTGGCGATGTCGATATGGCTGGTCGTCCGGCCGCGCACCTGGTTCGCGCTCGGTCCGGGCTCACGGGTTTCCCTCTCAGCAGCCCCTCAGCCGTCGATGGCAGAGTGAGATCGTCCTTTCCCACCGACGAGCAGCAGAGGCAGCATCCGTGAGCGCGAAGAAGGTCTCATCCGGTAAGTACACACCGGAGCCGACGTCGAACAGGTTCACCTACATTCTCGGTGGCATCGCGATCCTGGTGATCGGTGCGCTCGTCGTCGGTGGGGTCCTGTGGTCGTCGGGTGGCAGCGATCCCCGCAACGACGGTTACGGCTCCGTGCAGAACACCGCGGTGGAGGTCACGATCGAGGACGACGGCGCGATCCTGCTGGGCCGTCCCGATGCCTCGCGGACCGTCGACCTGTTCGAGGACCCGATGTGCCCCTACTGCGCCGAACTCGAACACAAGCACTCGCAGGAACTCGCCCAGGCGATCGACGACGGGCAGCTGGCGGTGCGGTACCGGATGCTCGCCTTCCTCGACCGGGCGTCGAGCAGCGGCGACTACTCGACCCGCGCCGTAGCGGCGGCGCAGTGTGTCGCCGAGAGCGGGGACGCCCGCGCGTTCTCCGCATTCCACGACGCCCTGCTGTCGCCCGACAACCAGCCGGCCGAGGGCGGCAAGGGTGACATCGACAATGCGGGTCTCGCGCAGATGGCCCGCGACGCGGGTGCATCCGAGGACGTCGCACAGTGCATCACCGACGGTGCCCGGATCGAACAGGCCTCGGCCGACGCGGAGGCAGGACGCCAGCTCCTGGCCACGACCGGCGCGGCCGGCACCCCGGCCGTCGTGTACGAGGGAACAGTCGTCGACGCGCTCGGCAACGAGAACTGGGTGAGCGAACTCGTCGGATAGACGACGCGGTGGCGGGAGTCCGCGCAGGATGCGTGCTCCCGCCACGGTCACGCCGTCTACCAGCCGATTTGTTGGCGCCGAGCGCGATGGTGTAGTTTTCTTTCAGCGCGAAGTGGTTACTGGAGCGCGACGGTACAACCGAGTACGGGGCTATGGCGCAGCTGGTAGCGCACCACACTGGCAGTGTGGGGGTCAGGGGTTCGAGTCCCCTTAGCTCCACAAGATCGCTACAGGCGAGAGTTCACGCTCTCGCCTGTAGTCTTCGGTGGCGGTCCCCGTCAGGGCCGTGCAAGGGGCTATGGCGCAGCTGGTAGCGCACCACACTGGCAGTGTGGGGGTCAGGGGTTCGAGTCCCCTTAGCTCCACCATAGGTGAACCCCCAGGTCAGAGACTTGGGGGTTCACTGTTGCTACTGGACGCTCAATCTGGACGTGGCGCTGAGCAGGGGAAATCCTGGTTGTGAGGGTTCTAGTTCCCCTAAAGTGTCTTCGTTGCTCCTGGTGTTGATTAGGTCGGGAGGACTCGGCTGCCTTCAGGCCAGCTGGCTGTCGGTTGTCAGGGCCGGGTTCGTCCGTGGGTTGTCGCGAGTTCGGACGCCGCGTTCGCGCAGTCGGGTCAGGACTGTGGTCGGGTTGACGGCGATGTGTCGGGCTACCTTGGCCAGGGACCAGCCTCGGCTGTAGAGGTCGATCGCGTGGTCGGCTTGTTCGGTTGAACAGGGCGTCCATATTGCCGGCTACCGCGTAGTCGGGGTGCAGGACGGGTCCGACCTCTAGCAGCGCTGGCGACTGCGCGTGCCAGAACACGCCGAGGTCGAATTTGGATGCGTAGCTGTCCGGGTAGGTGACCGTGAGCTGTACCAGATCCGGGGTCCGGCGAACGATCGTGACCGAGCATTACCGTGCCCACTGATCAACAGATCGCGGTGTCCGCGAGCAGCTGTTGTAGGTCGGGGAGTGGTTGAGCGCAGATCGCACGTGCTTCCTCATCGGGAACTCCGACGAAACGCAGTAGATCCTCGGTGATTCGGTCGCTGGCGGCCGCGTCGTCGCGGTCGGGCTGGTCGTGCAGCAGTTGACCGAGGAACACGACGGCTCCGGACACCACAACGAGCGTGAGGTCGAGGTCGGGGATCGAGAAGCGGCCGGCTTCGATGCCGCTGGCGAGGTCGCGGCGGGCGCGTGCGGCAAGTCCGCGATCCGATGACATCTGGCCGGGTGCTGCCGAGAGTACGACCTTGCTCATCTTTGGTGCGAGTCGATGCAGGCGTCCGGTCAACCGGAGGGATTGCGCGAAGATTTCTGCCGGATCGGTCAGGTGGTCGGTCAGCGCATCGAGTACATCGCCGAGCGCCTCTAGCGCGTTGTCGACCGCTGCTTCGAACAGCTGTTCCTTCGTTTCGAAGTGATTGTAGAAGGAACCCATCCCGACGTCGGCGAGCTGCGTGATCTGCAGGACGGGCACGTTCTGATTCCCTGCCGCGAGCAGTGATTGGGCAGCGCTGATGAGTGCTGTCCGAGTTCTCAGCTTGCGGCGTTCGAGCCGATTCTGGGGAGCGGTCACTCGGTCGATCATACCTGCGTGGCGTCAGTAATGACGATTCTGTCAATTGTCTTGACTGACGTGCTGTTCGTAGGTGACGATATCGTCATCAGTGAAGGTTGGTGACGATGGCCGACCATCACGGCACGCGCTGCGATCTCGCATGGGGTCCGGCGTCCCTTCCGTCTTTCGCAACACCACACGAAAGCTGTGACATGACCACTCTCGCCGTTGACAAATTTGACTCGGTCGGCGCGTGTTTCCTCGCTCAGGCCGGGAGGGCGCCGCATGCACCGGCGTTCCGTGCGCCCAATGAGACGGATACGGGCTGGCTGACCTTGACGTGGTCGGAGACTGCTCGGCGTGCCACGGACCTCGCCGCAGGTTTGCTTGCCTTGGGTGTGCTCGCGGAAGACCGGGTTGCCATTGCCGGCTCGACCCGTCTGGAATGGATCCTTGCCGATCTCGCCATTGCGCTGGCCGGCGCGGCGACCACCACTGTGTACCCGAGTACGAACGCCGAAGGTGTCGGCTACATCCTGGCGGACGCCGGCGCTGTCGTCGTCTTCGCCGAGGATCGTGATCAGCTGGCAAAGATTCGAGCCTCCGAAACCGCGGTGCGCCATGTTGTGCTGTTCGACGGCGACGCCGACGCTGCCGATGATTCGGTCCTCACGCTTGCGCAACTGGCGCTGCTCGGCCGCAGGCATCTTCGAGAAGACGCGGATGCTGTTGTCAAGTCCGTGCGGGCGGTCGGTCGCGATCAACTCGCGACGATCATCTACACCTCGGGCACCACGGGACGACCCAAAGGGGTGGAGTTGACCCATGCCAACTGGCTCTACTTGGGCGCGGCGGTGGCGAGTGAGGACGTTGTCCGGCCCGACCACGTGCAGTTTCTGTGGCTGCCGTTGTCCCATGTCTTCGGCAAGTTGCTGCTCGCCGCCCAGTACGAAACGGGGTTCGTTACGGCGGTGGACGGCCGGATAGACCGGATCGTCGACAACCTGCCGATCATCCGGCCGACCTTCATGGCCGCTGCACCGCGCGTTTTCGAGAAGATTCACGCCCGGGTCGTCAGCATGGTCACTGCCCAGGGGGGCATGCGGAAAGCCCTTTTCGACTGGGCTATCGCGGTCGGGGTCGACGCTGTTCGCCGACGCTCGGCCGGTCGGGCCACGGTGCTGCAACGGATGCAACTCTTCGTTGCTGACCGGCTCGTTTTCGCGCGGATCCGGCGCGGTTTCGGCGGACGGATCGAGTACCTCGTCTCCGGTAGTGCAGCATTGTCGCCGCAGATCGCCGAGTGGTTCGCGGCCATCGGCCTGGCGATCAACGAGGGATACGGCCTCACCGAGACCACGGGCGCCGCATTCGTGAACCGGCCGGGCGATATTCGTATCGGCACCGTCGGACAGCCCTTCCCGGGAACCGAGGTCCGCATCGCCGATGACGGAGAGATCATGCTGCGGGGGCCCGGGATCATGCGCGGCTACCACGGTCTACCAGAGCAAACTGCCGAGGTCATCGACGCCGACGGGTGGTTCGCCACCGGTGATATCGGTGAGGTCGATGCCGACGGGTTCCTGAAGATCACCGATCGTAAAAAGGATCTGGTCAAGACCAGCGGTGGAAAGTTCATCGCACCGGCCCTGATCGAATCGGCGGTAGTGGCCACCTGCCCACTGGTGTCGCAGGCAGTTGTGGTCGCCGACGGACGAAACTTCGTGAGCATTCTGCTGACCATCGACCCCGAAGTGCGCGGTGACCTGCCGGACGATGCAGTGTCGACAGCAGTCGAGCAGGCAATCTCCGAGGTCAACTGCAGGCTCAACCGCTGGGAAACGATCAAACAGTACCGGATACTGCCACGCGATCTGACCGTGGAATCCGGCGAACTCACCCCGAGCCTCAAGGTGAAACGCGCCGTTGTGCTCCGCAATTACGCCGAGACGATCGAGGGTATCTACAGCGACCAGGCGGGCGCACTCCGATGAACGGTCGTCATGACGCTCATGCGGGTCTGCACAGCGCTGAGGGCGCCCGGCCGGGTGAACACCTGGGACGGGCAGTGAACCCGGTGGTGAAGGTCGTGGATCTGGCCTGGCTGGAGTTCGAAAAACCCGACCTTCGCCGGGCCGAGGCGTTCGCCCATGCGTTCGGGTTCGCGACCGCGTCCCGGACCGAGGCCGAGTTGCAGCTCCGTGGAACCGAACCTGGTTCACCATGCATTCGGGTACGCCGCGCTCCCCGCTCCCGATTCCTCGGTCCGGCATTTCGCGCCGCCGAAAGGTCGGATCTGAAGCGACTCGGCGACGCAGTGGGGTCGCGAGTTGTGGCGCTACCCGAATCGATCGGTGGGATGGCGGTTACGCTCGTCGACCCGAGCGGGCTTCGCGTCAGAGTTGTCTGCGACACCCGTGAACTCGATGCGTTACCGGCACCCCCTCCGTTGAGCCTCAACTTCGGGGAACGCCTGACTCGGATCAACAGCACGCAGCGTTCCCCGCGAGCGCCGGCGCGTATTCAGCGTCTGGGGCACGTAGTCGTCCAGACGACACGGTATCGGCAGACGCTCGATTGGTACCTGCAGTACCTAGGCTTGATCGTCAGCGATTTCCTGTTTTTCCCGGGGCAGCGGGATCGTGGCCCGGTCATGAGTTTCATCCGATGCGATCAGGGGTCGATCCCGGTCGATCACCATACGCTCGCGCTGACCCTCGGTCCCTCGAATCGATACGTCCACTCGGCTTTTCAGGTGGCCGACCTGGACACACTCGCTGCGGGCGGTGAATATCTCCAGGATCACGGATATCGCCGGTCATGGGGTATCGGGCGGCATATTCAAGGGAGCCAGATCTTCGATTACTGGCGCGATCCCGACGGCTTCCTGGTCGAGCATTTCAGCGACGGTGACATGTTCGACAACACCCTCGAGCCAGGTTGGGCTCCCATGACGGCCTCCGGCCTGTCTCAATGGGGTCCACCGGCGACGCGAGATTTCCTGGGGATATCGCCCGGCCCGGAATCGCTGCGTGAGCTGCTTTCGATATTTCGCGCAGTCGGTGGGAACGACAACGAATTCGACCTTCGCCGGTTATTCGGCCTGATGAAAGTAGCCCGTACATGACTGTGACTGTTCTTCGCACCGCCGATGCCTGGTGGGTGCAAACACCCGCAGGAGCGGCCCGGATCGATACGGATGCGACAACCACCGCCGAACTTCTCGCTGTCCGGCCCGCGATCAACGCCGCGTGCCGCAACAGCGAAGTTGTTCCCATCAGCGAACTCGCGCCGCAATTGGTTCCGGTCAGTGAACTCGCGCTGGTGTCGCCGGTGACCGCTCCGTGCCGGGTTGTGGCGCAGATGACGAATTTCGCGTCGCATGTCAAGGATTCGGGAGGCGATCCGGAGTCGGTTCCGCTCACGTTCTTCCGCAAGACATCCGGTTCGGTGAGTGGGCCTTATGACGATGTGATTCGCCCCGAGCATGTGCGATTGCTCGACTACGAGGTCGAGATCGGGCTCGTCTTCGGCCGGGCGATGCCGGTCGGATCGCACATCGACGCAGCGAATCTGGCCGACTACATCGCCGGCCTGGTTGTCACGAACGACATCTCCGCACGCGATGTGCAACTCCCCAAAACCCAGTTCTACGAGGGAAAGTCATATCCGACTTTCACTCCGGTCGGTCCGGCGCTGGTGCTCATGGACGCCGACGAGTTGAAGCGATTCGACGAACTGAGGCTGCGACTGTGGGTCAACGGCGATATCCGCCAGGATATGACGGTGACCGACATGATTTACAAGCCGGTCGAGACTCTGCGAAGCCTGACTCGGTTCCAGCGTATGGATGCCGGGGATCTGTTGCTGACCGGGACGCCGATCGGCACTGCGCTCAGTGCACCACCCAAGCCCGTGGAGATGATCGGGTCGCTGCTGCCGCCGAAGCTGAAATGGAAGATATTCTTCGACCGCCAGGCCAAGAATCCGAAGTACCTCCAACCCGGGGACCTCATCGAAGTATTTATCGGCACCGACGACGGAGCCATCGACCTCGGTACCCAGCGCACCACCGTGCGAGGCGCGCGCTGAGATGAGCACTGCCGCAGTTCCGGTCGTGGTCGTCGGCGCGGGGCCCAGCGGGTTGACGGCCGCGACCCTGCTCGCGCAGTACGGTATCGAAACGGTTGTCTTGGAGCGCTGGAACGGCGTCTATCCGCAACCCCGCGCGGTGCATCTCGACGGTGAGGTCCGCCGGATACTGACCCGGTTGCGGGTGGGCACCGCATTCGATGCCATCTCCCGGCCCGCGCTCGGGCTGCGCTTGATCGACGGAGTCGGGCGTCATGTACTGGCGCAGTTCGATCGTGACCCCAACCCGGGCCGCAACGGGCATCCCGAGGCCAATCTGTTCGATCAACCGGAGCTGGAAGCGATACTGCGCGAAAATGCCGGTCACCGCTCCGAGGTCACTATCCGTGGCGAGGTGGAGGTCATCGGATCTGTCGATGAAATTGATTGTGTCCGTGTCGATTACATCGACCGCCGGACCGGTGCTCGGAATTCGATCCGCGGCCGGTACCTGCTCGGCTGCGACGGTGCGAACAGTATCGTGCGCACATCGATGGGCGTCGGCATGCGAGACTTCGGTTTCCGGCAACGCTGGCTGGTCGTGGATGTGGCCACCAGCGCCGAACTGGCACAGTGGGACGGTATACACCAGGTCAGCGACCCGAACCGGGCCGCCACCTTCATGCGTATCGGGGAACAGCGATATCGCTGGGAATTTCAGCTGCTGCCGAACGAATCCGCCTCCGACTATCAGAAGATGGAGGATCTGCTGCCGTTGATCCGGCCCTGGACCGAGTCGGTCGCGCTCGCCGATTTCGAGCTGCTTCGGGTGGCCGAGTACACCTTTTGTGCACGGGTCGCCCAGCAGTGGCGCTCCCGGCGCACCTTTCTGCTGGGCGACGCGGCGCACCTGACACCACCCTTCATCGGCCAGGGCATGGGCGCCGGACTCCGAGATGCCGCGAACTTGAGCTGGAAGCTGGCCGCGGTACTCAGTGGCGAGCTCGGCGACGACGCCCTCGACAGCTACGAAATCGAACGAAAGCCGCACGCGCAGGCGATGATTCGGATCGCGATGCTGCTCGGCGCATCGATGACCGCCGGTGGTGAGATCGGTAGCCGAGCTCGCCGGGTCTTCGCACCGCATGTGCACCGCATGCCCGGGTTCGACCGGCGTTTCATAAATGGCGAGACCCCCGCGCTCCACCACAGCAGCCTGGTGACCAAGACTGCGCGCTTCACCAGCCTCGCTGGACGACTCGTTCCGAATCCACCACTACCGGACGGCCGGCGACTTGACGACCTCATCACGGGCCGGTTCGCCCTCATCACCTCGCGGACACCGACCGCGGCCCAGCGCGCGATGGTGGAGGACCGCGCTGCGGTCCTGATCATCACCAACGCAGGGGAGGAACTCCATCGTTGGCTGCGCCAGGGGCGCGCCCGCGCTGCGCTGATCCGCCCCGACGGCACCGTTCAGTGCGCCGGCCGTGACCTGTCACGTCTGTGCGACGCGGTTGTCCGCCTGCCGGTATCGGACACCTGTTGCAAAGTGGTCTATCGCGACCGCTGTAGTTGGTCGGACGGTGCCCACGATGCGGCCGAAGCAGGGGGAATCCGGTAACGGTTTCCCCTCACCTCCCGGCCGGTCGGCCGGGAGGTGTTCGAGGTCGGCGCAACCCGATCCGCACCTACGTCACGCCCGCTCTCCAGCTCGGATCGACCCGTCCACACACGAACCTCGCATCGTATCCGGTCGTCGAGGCTGCCGGCCGCGCGGCGACGGGCGGTGCAGATCCGGCTCCGGCGCTGCTGATGCCGGAAGATCCACGTCTCATCGATCGCCTGAGGTTGGCCGTGAAATCCATGGCACATGGGTGTGCGCACCATATAGTGACGAATTCGTCATATCTACTTGACTGAGACTTGCGTCGCATGTGACGATATCATCATCAATGTCTCGGTGGTACGGCGATGGGAGTCCATCACTGAACCGACCGCCCTCCCCCGACCGATCGGACAGCTGTACGAGTTCGCTCGCCGCAGTCGGCCGATAGACCCCCGAGCGGCAACCGATCCGGTGGGAGCGGAACTCGAAGGGATCGACCATGCCCGATACCGCTGTCCATTCCCGGCGCCCGCCGGCGTGGGCCTTACCCCCAGCAAAAGGACACGGGTGGTGGATTACACCGCGGATGCCAGCGTAGCGATGTAGAGGGTCTCGTAGGTGTTCGGGGACCGGTGTCCGCACCAGGAATGTCGTCGTCGGGTGTTGTAGCGGGTGACCCAACGGAACACCTGACGCCGGCACGTGGCTTCGTCCGACCAGACGTTCGCGTTCTGGAGGACTTCTCGTTTGAGGGCGGCGTTGAAGGATTCGGCGAGACTGTTGTCGGCGCTCGTGCCGACTTTACCCATCGACTGGGTGACGCCGAGGTCGGCGCAGAGGGAAGCGAAATCCTTCGAGGTGTATTGCGCGCCGTGATCGGAGTGAAAGATAGACCCGGACAATCCATTACGATCTCCATGAGCAGCAAGGAGAGCGTCGGCGACGAGGTCGGTGCGCATATGGTCGGCGATCGCCCAGCCGGCGAGTTTGCGGGAGTAGCAATCGATCACCGTCGCCAGATGCAGGTTGGCACCGCCCTCGATCGGTAAATATGTAATGTCGCCGACGTAGATACAGTTCGGTGCAGGGGCGGTGAAGTCCCGCTCGAGCAGGTCGGGCACCTTCTGGTCCGCAGGTTCTGGGACGGTGGTCGTGACCCGTCGTCGACGGCGGTAGCCGACAATGCTGTTCTGACGCATCACCCGGGCCACCCGCTTGTGGTTGACCCTCTCGTTCACGGTGACGCCATCGTTGAGTTCTGCGGTGATCCTGGGTGCTCCGTAGGTGTTGTCCTCGGTATGGATCGCCCGGATTCGTTCGGCCAGCTGCGCGTCGGCCGCGGCGCGAGCGGTCCTGTCCGGCTCGGCGGACTTCCAGGCGTAGTAGGACGAACGCTCGAGCTCGACGAGCTCGCACAACCGCTTCACCTGATAGGTGTCGGAGTGGTCGGCGACGAACTGGAAGCGGGTCACCAGTTCGTCTCCCCGGCGAAATACTTGGCCGCCTTACGAAGGATCTCGCGTTCGGTGGTGAGCTTGGTTGCTTCCGCTCGTAGGGCGGCGTTCTCGGCTTCGAGACGGGCGAGTTTCTGCTCGACGGTCTCCGATTCGCTACCCGTGCCGGGGCTCGGGTTGTGGGGCCGTGCCGGAGTATGCACCCGGGTGCCGTCGACGTGGGTTTTGGTGCCGGTCCCGTACTGGTCGATCCAGCCTGTCAAGGTGCCGCGCACGACCCCGAGGTCAGCGGCGATACCTCGGATCGTCGCGCCCGGCGTGGACTCGTACAACTCGACCGCCTGGCGCCGGAACTCCTCCGAGTAGTTCTTTCGTGACATGACTGAAGATCATCTCGCTTCCCCAGCAGATGCTGGATTCAGCGTGTCCAAGAACCGGGGTCAAGGCCCCTGGGCTTCCCGCGGGACACCACGCACAGCCTTTCGTGCGAGGCCGGGAGAATGGTGGGATGGCAGGTGGGGTCGAAGCTCAGTTGAGTGCGTTGCTCGGACCGTTGCGGCGAGCGGTGCTGCGACGGACGCGGGTGCTGGAGGGATTGCCCGATTTGCCGGAGGCGCAGATCGAACTGCTGAGATTGCTGGTGTCGCAGGATGGTCTGGCGCCGGGGCGGGCGGCGTTCGAGCTCAAGGTGGCGCAGTCGACGGTGAGCAATCTGGTGCGGACGATGGCGGATCTGGTGGATCGGGTGCCGTCGTCCGAGGATGGGCGCGGGGTGGTGCTTGTCGCGACGGCGCGGGCCAAGGAACTGTTGGCCAGGTACGACCGGGCCAGTGCGTCGATGCTACGGGACTCGCTGGCGAAACTGTCACCAGAGGATCAGCAAGTCCTGGAATCCGCGGTTCCGGCCTTGCGGCGATTGCTGTCCGTGCTGGACGAATAAGTCGCGCACTCTTCCCTCTGTGAGGCCGGTCACCTACAGTGGTTTTGTTCCAAAAGTATTTTACTGCGGGAGCGTTGCGTTGCGGAACCCGAGATCCTTCCGTCGACTGCTGGTGGCAGCCGCAGTCCTCATGAGTGCCAGTGCGGCAGTGGTGGTTCCGCCCGCCGCGGCGGCACCCGACGACACGGTAGTCACTGTCACGGGCGGACCCATCAGCGGTCGGCACGCCAATGGGATTGTCGAATACCTCGGTGTTCCGTTTGCCGCACCCACCTCGGGTGAAAACCGTTTCGCACCACCACAACCGGTCGCTCCGTGGACGGGTGTACCTGCGACCCACGCGCATGGGCCGCAGTGCCCGCAGGCGTCTCCGGCGCCGTTCGGGCTGGCGGTGCAAGAATCGAGCGAGGACTGCCTGAGTATCGATATCTATGTGCCGGAGAACTCTGCGGGCGCGGTTCTTCCGGTGATGGTGTGGATTTACGGTGGCGCCTTCGTACTCGGCTCCAACGCCCAGTACGACTCCCCCGACCGGCTGGTGCGTGAGGACAAGGTCATCGTGGCTATCCCCAGTTACCGGGTCGGCCCGTTCGGTTTCCTTGCGCTACCCGAACTGGCCGACAGCACCGGCGGCATCACCGGGACCTACGGCACACTCGATCAACAGGCCGCGCTGCGCTGGATCCAGGAGAATGCGGCCGCGTTCGGTGGCGACCCCGGCAATGTCACCCTCTTCGGCGAATCGGCCGGCGGAATGAGTGTGTGCACGCAGCTCGCTTCGCCGCTGGCGCGGGGCCTTTTCCACCGGGCGATCATCCAGAGCGGCTCATGCGCGCGCAGCCCGCTGTCACCTCCGGACTCCGAACTCGCCTTCCAGCGGTCGGCCGACTACGCGGCGAGCCTCGGTTGCCGCGATCCGCACACGCGACTGAACTGCCTGCGCGCTCTTCCGGTCGGGAAGCTGCTGGATTCGCCCAGCGCCGAACTGCATTCGATGGCGGTCGCCTGGAGCCCCGTACAGGACGGCGTCGTGTTGACCTCCGCTCCAGAACAGGCGCTCGCCGCCGGAGCCGCCCGCGACATGCCGCTCCTGGTAGGCAGCAACGCCGACGAAGGCGCCACTTTCATCGCCCTGCTCGACTACCTGAAAGGCATGATCCCCGATGAATCCGATTACCTGGCTTGGGCCCAGGAACTGTTCGGCGACAACGCGGGCCAGGTTTTGCGCCAATACCCGCCAGTCGATTTCTCCTCCCCGGTCAAGGCGAAGGAGAAGGTGCTCACCGACGGATTCTTCGCGTGCCCAGCACTGTTCACTACCGAGGCCGCGCGTGCCGGTGGGGCCGAGGTCTGGCAATACCGCTTCAACGAAGCGCCGCTCGGTCAGAACCCGGTGCTTCCCGGCGCCTTTCACGCGGCCGAACTTCCTTACGTGTTCACCGAGCTGCTCGGCATCCCGATCCCGCTTCCCCCGGCAGGCGACCAGCTCTCCCGCCGCATCCAGTAGAGCTGGGCACGTTTCGCCCACACCGGCGATCCGGTGACAGCGGACTTCGCCGACTGGCCGACCACCCCCGGCTCCACTCTCGAAATGAGCAGCTCTGGGATCAGCACCGCCGATTCCTTCGCCGCCGAGCATCATTGCGACCTGTGGTCGGGGATCAGCCGGATCGGTTAGGGCAGAATGACCTGATCATGGTTCACCACCAACGGCACTATCTCGCCACCACCGCCGATGCCCCGGCCCGGATAATCGTCGATGGCGGCGGCCGGCGGGCCCACGGTCGCGGTTCCGCGCCATCTGGAACCGCCGACGCAGCCAAACGGCTCGGAGCAATGGCTGGATGTCTCTACCTGCACTCCGCGGTCGACGGCTTCTGCCCGGCTCGCCTACACCGAAGCTATGCCGGACGAAAAAGGCTGTCACAACACGGGGATTGGACCGGACATGGGCTTTTCTCATGTGCAAGGCATCGCCCACCTCGAGCGGATCGTTGCGGCGGGGTTGCCGATGCGGGCCGACGTCGGCGCTCATGCAACCGAGTCTCCCACGCCACCACCACCTGCCTGATCCTGCGCGCCCGCGCGTGGTCTACTCGACAGCCGACGAGCTCGACCGAAAGCTGTCGAGGCAAGGTCGAGTCGGCCGCGACCCGGTTCGGTGTCGATCACCGACGCGCCCGTCCCTGAGAATCCCTCGTGGGTACTCCGCGTCGACGCAGTGCGGCCAGAACGGTTGTGTGGTTGACGTCGAGATGGTTGCCGACCTTTGCGAGTGGCCAGCCGAGCCTATAGAGATGGATGGCAGTGTCGACCTGGTCGGGGGACAGGCCCCGGCGGCGCATCGGTACATCGTGTCGGTGGAGGATGCCGCTGACTGTGCGTCGTTCGATACCAAATCGGTTGGCCAGTTCGTACACGGTCGCTCCGGCCTTGTATCCGGTGATCAGCTCTGCGACTTCCTCGGCGTCGAGTTGCCGTACCCGCCGGGGTTTGGGGTGCTCCACGGGTGGCGGGGCCGGACTTGTCGGGTCGGGTAGCTTCTGGATCAGAAACTCCAGGGCTTCTGCCGGCGTTTCAGGGCTTCTCCCTGCGGTTTCAGGGTTGTAGTAAGGTCCCCCAAGGTCCACTCCACGACGACACCCGTTCCGATGATTCGGAACGGGTGTCGTCGTTTGCGTTCCGTGCGATGTGCGGGCCGAGCTCTGCTGCGGGTGCTCTCTCGGTCACAGGGACGTCGCGGCGACCGCGACCAGGGCGAACGCTCCGACGATGATCGCGACCCTGATGTAGTGGAGGTTGTCCCAGCGCTGCGTCTGTTCGCGCCAGTCCTCCGGGTAGGTCTCGTCCGTCCAGCTCGCCGACCGGTTGTTGATCGGAACGAGCAGTGCGATCGACATGATGACGCTCACCGCCAGCAGGGCCGCCGCCGCGAGCGCTGCGACCGATGCTGTCGTGCCCCACGTGGTCACGGCGAGTACGCCGGTGAGGATCAATGAGCCGAAGTACCAGAAGGGCATCGCGCGGCCCATCATCCGTGCGCCGTGTGATCTGGCGGCCATCGAGGCCGGTGCGGGCAGCGCCAGTGTGATCGGGTTGATGACGAATGCGACCGAGAACTCGACACCGACCATCAATCCGACGACGACGGTGGTGATCACCGAGAGCGAGGGGGACATGGCGACTCCTTCTATCGGCACTAGAATTTCTAGTACTGCTAGACTAGGCCTGATCGTGGTTCGGCGCAATGGAGGTTTCGATGAACGAACAGTCCCCCCGTGAAAGGCGGTACGAGGAGCGACGTCGCGCGATCGTCGACGCGGCTCGCCACCGCGCGGACGACGAGGGATGGGCCGCCGTCACCACCAGGCATCTCGCCGAAGCCATCGGGTATTCGCAACCGGTGCTCTACGGGCATTTCCCGGGAGGCAAGGCGGAGATCGTGCTGACCGTCGCCATGGAGGGCTTCGTCGAGTTGACACGGCGGTGTCGCGCGGCGCTCGACGATGCCGAAGCACGAGGCAGGGTCGAGTCGGTGGCCGACGCCTACCTCGACTTCGCCCGCTCCCATCCCGCCGTCTACGAGGCGATGTTCCAGCAGTCCATCGACGCGGAGTTCGCCGTCGCCCACACCCCGGCGGACATGCGAGCGGGATTCGACGTTCTCGCCGAGACCATCGGTGACGACGCGAGAGGGTGCGCGACGGAGACGTTCTGGGCGGCACTTCACGGAATGCACCTGTTGGAACGTGCCGGTCGGATGAGACCCGAGAGTCGTGCGGATCGCGTGGCCGAACTGAGTGCGCGGTACGCGAACCGGTGAGCGTCGAATGCAGGAGGCTCCTGCGTGGTTCGCGGCGTCATGCGCGGCCGGCGCGGTGACCGAAGCACTTGCCGACCGGCTCGGACTCCCTCTGATCGATGTGCCCGGCAACCACGTGGGCGCCAGTGCCGAGCCGGCCGAGTTCGCCCGCGCCGTCGTGCCCCTACTCGTACACTGAACCCGACCCCCGTTCCTCCGCGCGCCGAGCGGGCCGACCGACGGACGTGTACAGCGTCATGCCCCATCCCACCGTCGTGCGCTCGGGTTCCGCGAGGCCGGCCGCCTCGAACAGTGCCAGGTGGTCCTCGTGCGTACGGCCACCGCCACCGGTGAGCGCGAAGTCGATGAGATCGTCCTCGTAGTCGTGCTCACGGGCGACGTCGTCGAGCACATTGCCGAAGACGAGGATCCGGCCGCCCGGATTCAGTCCGGCGGCCGCCTGCTGCAGCACGTGCATGACGTCGGCCTCGGGCAGTTCGTTCAACCGCCCGCTCAGCAGCACCGCGTCGACCGGTTCGGGCCGGACTTCGAGCATGCTGCCCGGCGCGTAGCCGACCCGCTCGTGCTCGCCGTGGACGCGACGCAGCACCTCGATCTCCGACGGCGCGGCCACCACGGTCGCCCGTGCCGACGGATTCGCCGTGACGAACGCGTGGGCATAGGAACCGGCCGCCTCACCGGAGACCACGATCGTCGAGACATCGGAGGGCACCTTCGCTGCGAGAGCACGGGCGAAGTAGACGGCCGTCTCGGCTTCCTGCTCGTACCGATCCGTCAGAAGAGCGGTGTCGTCTGCGACGCGCTGCGCGAAGCTCTTCCCGAACCGCTGTGCGTCGTCCCCGCGACCGGTGCGGACGGCCGTGAGCAGTGCGTGCATGCCCGCCAGTTCCCGTTGCGCATGCACGCCGTCGAGTCGCAGTTCCTCGATGTGGTGGTCGTCCTCGAGTTCACGCCCGACGCCGGTGAGCCCGAATCGGCCCTCGCCGAGATCTTCGGCCACACCCACGGCGACGAGATAGCGGAGAAGTTTGCCGAGGCCGGTGCGATTTGTCCCCGTCTTGGCCACGAGTTCGTCGAGGGTGCGCGGTGACGCGTCGAAGGCCGTCGCCAGTCCGATGGTCGCCGCGACCCGCAGCGCGAAACCTGGGGCGATCTCGGCCAGTTCGTCGAAGCGGTCGCGTTCGTCCTCGGTCGCCTCGAAATCGGGCAGGGAGGCGTCGGTTTCCGAGACCGAGACCTCCTGACGACGCCAGTA
This sequence comes from Rhodococcus rhodochrous, assembly GCF_900187265.1. Classification (NCBI taxonomy): domain Bacteria; kingdom Bacillati; phylum Actinomycetota; class Actinomycetes; order Mycobacteriales; family Nocardiaceae; genus Rhodococcus; species Rhodococcus rhodochrous. The sequence continues at coordinate 3,488,432 of NZ_LT906450.1, read as the reverse complement.
ACCGGTGACCTCCACCTGTTCCTTGGGCAGACCCTTCTCGTTCCGCAGCCACCGCCGGATGGGGGTGAGCGTGAGGGCTTCACCGGCCACCCACGCGAAGACCGTGCCGCCCCACCACTCGGCGCTCCGGATGGCATCGAACAACAGGGTCGTCGTGCCCGGTTCGGCGCCGTCGCGGCTCAGCCAGGTCAGCTCCACTCCGTCGGGAACGGGAAGATCCTGCCGATGCGAATCGTCGGCGATCTCGACGAAGATCCGGCCGCGTGCACCCTCCGGCCAGTTCTCGAGCCAGCGCCCGATGGCCGGCAGCGCCGTCTCGTCGCCCGCCACGAGTGTCCAGTCCACGCCCTGGGGGTGCCCGGCCGACGATTTCGGTCCGGCGATCTGGATCGTCTCACCGGGTTCCGCGCGGTACGACCAGCTCGACGCGGGACCCACGCCGTGGCGCACGAAGTCCACGTCGATCTCGCCGGCGACCGGATCCCAGCGTCGGACGGTGTAGGTGCGCATGAGCAGTTTCGGATCGCGCGGCCAGTTCACCACGCCGTCCGCCTGGGTGGGGCCGAGGGCCTCGTCGAGGTCGGGGTGCTTGAACATCAACTTGAACTCGTCGTCCACACCGTCGGACCGGAACGCCTCCACCGGGAATCCGTTCGGCGCGACGTGCGCCTGCAACTGTTCGCCCCCGAGGGTCACCCGCCGCATCCCGGGGCTCACGTCCGTCACGCGGAGCACCTTCAGGTACCGCGTGGTGATCGGGAAGACCTCGATGGGGCGAAGACTACGGACCATGGGTGCGTTCTCCTCGGCAGGGGATCGTGGACGGCGGAACGACCGGCATGTCCGGCCGCGCGGTGACCTGCGCTTAGGCGAACCTTACTTCAGACGGCATTCGACTGCCGCGACCCGTCCTTGCCCGCGCGGCGACCGTTCGCGTACATCTCGTCGACGAGATCGGCGTACCGGGCGAGCACGCGATGACGGATCGGGCGCCCTGCCTGGTCGAGATCGTCGGCGTCCGGTGGCGTGTTCACCGTGACGAATCGACGGATGCGTTCCCACGGATCCGACCGGGCGTTGAGTTGCTCCAGCGCGGCCGCGACGACCGGCTCCGGCGCGGTGGTGAACACGAGGCCGACGCAGTACGGGCGCAGCTCCCCGGCCACGACGAGTTCACTGCCCGGACACACCCGGCGCCAGCGGTCGGCGAGCGCGGTGGGACCGACGTACTTTCCGGTGCTGGTCTTGAAGGTGTCCTTGCGGTGACCGGTCACGACGACGAATCCGTCGGCGTCGATCTCGGCGAGATCGCCCGTGTGGAACCAACCCTCGGTGTCGAGCGCGGCGGCGGTCTCCGCGGGATCGTCGTGGTATCCGGTCATCACACCGGGACTCCGGATGAGGAGTTCGCCGGTGTCGGCGATCCGGACCTCCGTTCCGCGCAACGGCCGGCCGACCGTGCCGGGCCGGTGCGCGCCGAGCAGGTTCGCACACGACGGTCCCGAGGTCTCCGTGATCCCGTAGCACTCGAGCACCGGTACACCGAGCCGCTCGAACCGCCGCGCGACCGCCTCGGACAGCCGCGCCGATCCGGAGATGACGAAGCGGAGCCGGCCGCCGAGCTCGTCCCGTTCCAGCCGGGAAATCTTCTCGAGCACATGCGGGACCGACCCCAGGAAGGTCGGCCGGACCGTCCGCAGATTCGCGGTGACCCGGTCGGCGCGCCCGTCGACAGCGGTGCTCACGCCCGTGTGCACGGCCATGAGCAGCAACGACCGGCCGAAGACGTGCGCGAGCGGCAACCACAGCAACTGACGGTCGGACGACGAGATCATGCCGGTCTGCGCGACGGCGCGGGCACCGTAGGTCGTGCCCCGGTGGGTCAGGCACGCGCCCTTGGTGCGGCCGTCCTCGCACGCCGTGTAGATCAGCGCGGCCTCGTCGTCAGGGGACAGCGCCGCGATGCGTCGCTCCACGAGGCCGGGGTCGGTGCGCAGCAGACGGCGCCCTTCGGCGGCGAGTTCGTCGAGTCCGTCGATGCCCAGGATGTCGGTGGCGGCGACGGGCCGGTCGGTGACGGTGAGGACGGCGTGCGCACGTCGGATCTGCGCCCGCACCTCGTCGTCACGGGTCGCGGGGTAGATCGGGACGGTGGCGCCGCCCGCGCACGCGATCGCGAGGTCGGCGACGACGGTCCGGTAACAGGTCGTCGCGCAGATCGCGACCCGCGATCCGGCGTCCACACCCCGGCCGATCAGTCCCGCCGCGAGATCGAAGACCTCCCGTCGAACGTCCGTCCACGTCGAGGGGCGCCACCGCTCGCCGTCGGGACGCAGGTAGGCGACGGAGTCGGGGGAGCGGGACACCCGGTCGAGCAGCAGACCCGGCACGGTCGCGGGGAACCCGTCGCGACCGTCGATCGCGGTCGCGGTGCCCGTCGTCGAGCGGGGGTCCGCCACGGTTCGCAGCACCTCCCACGGACGAGGAATCGAAGTCGCCCCAGTGGTCGGAATGTTACCGCCGGTCGCGGTCCGAGGGGCCGAAGTGGAGCAGTACGCGATGCTCGCGTCGGCGAGGGAGCGGCTCCCGGCGGAGGGCGCCGGCGGACGCCGATATCGTGGGCACGTGAGTCCCGTTGCGCGTCGTCCCGACGTCCTGATCGCCGAGCTGCGCGACGTCCTGACCGGTCCGCTCGCGGAAATCGCGCAGCGGTTCTCCACCTGGGTCGACGACCTCGCTCCCCACAGCGCCATGGTGATCTTCACGAGGGAATGCACCGGCCGGCCGCGGAAGGTGGCCGGCGACCCGTCGATCGTCGACCGGGTGACCATCGCCGAGCTGGATCGGGTGCGCAACGAGCTCGCCGCGGGGGAGATCCGCCGCGACGGCTTCCGTCTCGCCGGTCGCGATCGTGAAGTGTGCGCGATCCTCGACAGCACCGACACACTCCTGGTCTTCGTACCCCGCGGGACTCGGGCGACGTCCGCCGCCCTCGACCTCGTGCGGGCGGCGTTCGGCGTGGTGGCCACCGGCATCCGGTTGCAGGTGCACACCGCCAGTCCGGCCTATCTCGCGGAGTCGCGGGCCGCCTCGGCGGAGCGGGCCCGCACCGTCGCCGAGCTCACCGAATCCCATGCCGTGACGCTCGAGACCATCCTCGCCACGCTGCGGTCGAAGGATCTCGACGACACCCGTGCCCGCACCACGGCGCGGGAGACGGCGACCGAGGCCCTGATCGGCCTGCGATCGGCGGTGGACCTGCACCGCGAACTCGCGGAGGAGGCGCTGACCACCGCGTTCGCCCGGCTGCACGGCGAGCTGCGCGATCTGGTGCGGCACCGTTCGCTCGACCTGCAGATGGTCGCTCCGCCGGTGGGTGGGCGCGGACTGCCGGGCGAGGTCGCGCACGCGGCCCGCGCGATCGCCCGGGGTGCGGTGCTGGCGATGTCCGGTCAGGCCGACGTGACGCGGGTGCGCGTCGCATGGACCTGCGACGACTCGACCCTGCTGGTGGACGTGCGCGACGACGGCAACGGCGAGATCGACGTCGTCGAACTCGGGCGCCAGCTCCGCGACCGCGTCGAAACCCTCGGCGGTGGAATCGAATCCGAGTCGACGCCCGGCTGGGGCACGCGGATCGCGGTGAGCTTCCCGCTCGACCTGCCGATCGCCGCGACGGACGGTCCCGCCCTCGATGCGCTCGCCGCTCTCGCGCCGCGGGAGATCGAGGTCCTCGAACATCTCGTGGCCGGACGACGCAACCGCGTCATCGCCGAACGCCTCGGCGTGAGCGAATCGACCGTGAAGTTCCACGTGGCCGGCGTACTACGAAAACTCGGCGTCAGCACTCGCGGTGAGGCCGCGGCTCTCGGTGCAGAGGCCGGGGTCCGCGCCGCGGGCTGACGCCGAGTTCTCGGTCGTCGGGTAACCCGTCGAGGACGGTCAGGCAGCGGGTGCCTGCGACGTGGTCGTCGTCGGGGCGACCGTCGTCGTGGGCGTTCCGGAGGAGGTCGTCGACCCGGCGTCCGTGGTGGTCTCGCCCGTGGCCGGAGTCGTGGTCTCCGACGGGGTGGGGACCGGAGCCGTGGTGGTCACCGGGGTGGTGGCCACCGGTGCGCCGGCGTCGGGCGCGAGCGGGTCCACCGGGGCGGCCGGGTCGCCCGCGGGTGCCGGGGCACCGTCGACCGGGGCAGGCACGCTGCTGTCGGCGACCGTCGCGTCGTCGGTCACGGTCGAGGACGGCAAGGTCTCCGGCGTGGTGGAGACCTCGGTGGTCTCGGCCTTCGCCGTCTCCTCGGCGATCATGAGGACCGCGGTCTGGTCGACCTTCTTCGGATCGACCTTCTTGCCCTCCTTGGCCTCGCGGGCCAGGTGCTCGAGCCAGGCGGCGGCGTACTCGACGGTGGACGTGCCCTTACCGTCGATGTCGTCGTCCCAGTAGTCGAAGTGGTGACCGTAGTGGTCGTCGTTCTCACGGTCGTAGCCGAAGGTCTGGTCGTACGGGTCGGCGAGCACCACCGCGAGGGTGTTCTGGTTGCTCCGGATGAACCCGACGACCTCCTTGACGATCTTCTCCGGCAGATACGCGAGGTTCGACAGACGCTCCGCGGGGATGGGCGCCTCGGCACCGTCCTCGCCGGTGGCATCGGCATCGGCGGCCACAGGCGTGGTGGGGCGGGCGGTGGCGGGATCGTAACTCGGGTCGGAGACCTTGATCAGCACCTCGAGGAAGGTCTCGTCCGACCGCATCCAGTCCGGGTTCGCCGAGATGTCGGCGAGAGCGAGCAACGCGACCCGGCCGACGACCTGGGCGAGATCGGCGCCGGTTGCGGGGGTGAGACCCTCGCGCTCGAGCGCATCGCCGTTGACCTGACGGCCCACGTTCGCGAGCAGTTCGATCAGCGCGATGTTCTCGGGTGCCGAGCACGTGAAGTCGCCCTCGGAGCAGAACGAGGCGACCTTGCCGGCGAGATGCCCGAAACCGCCGTTGGTGTCGGGGAGGACGCCGCGTCCGGGGACGGGGTCGCTGCCCGGCTGGTAGGGGCGGTCGAAACCGTCGGGGTTGGCGCCGTTCTCCGCGCCGGGGAAGAAGCCTTCTCCTGCTTCCCGGCCGGCGTCGGAGAGGATGACCACGCCGCTGACGGAATCAGGATCGATGATGTCCCAGGAACCGTCCTCGCCCTGCTCCTGCGCACCGATCTGCATCGCGGCGCGGCGCGCGACGTCGGCGCCCTCACTGAAGCCCACGATGGCGAACTGGGTGTTCGGGCAGGACCGCCGGATGGCCTTCATGACCTCGATGGTGTTCTCGGCGCCCTGGTTCACGGCGTTCTCGTAGCTCGCGAGGTCGGCCGGGTACTCGATGTAGATGGCGGCGTAGCCGTTGCCCGCCTCGTGGTTCTCGAGCGGTGCGCTGATGACCGGCTCGACCCAGTGGCTGCGGTAGGCACCCTGCTGGGCGGCGGGAAGGCGGTTGCCTTTCTCGTCGACGAGCATCTTCGACTCGTCGCGAGGGATGTCGCCGCGACCGCCGATGCCCAGGCTCACCATGTCGTGACATTCGGTGGTCTTCGCGAGGCCGGCAAGATACGGGTCGGCAACGGTGGGGGCGTCCTGTTGTGGAAGCACGATCGCGGCCGCTGCCACGACTCCGAGCGCGGTGGGGGCGAAGACGCCGGCGAGAATCCGCCGACGCGACAGCGACTTTCGAAGTGCCATGGGCCTCTACCAATCCGTTTCTGACCGAGGAATTACCGGCCCGCCGAAGTGCGGCGGGTCGTAACGGATTTCGTGAAGGTCGCTCGCAGCGTTACATCGACACGGGTTTGCCGAGGTGGCGACGGAGAAGTGTCGAGCCGCAGAATCCAAGGGAAATGCGCTAATCGGACAATTGGACTTCACCGGATCGCGACTGGCCGTTCGGCCGGGTCGGGCCCGCCGAACGATCAGGAGCAGAGCGCCGCGGGAGTGGCTAGGGTCGGAATCACCGGAAGTCGGAAACACCGGACACTGCCGGTCGCATCACGAAACGGAGACACCATGTCGCAAACAGTCCGCGGAGTCGTCGCTCGCTCGAAGGGAGCGCCCGTCGAGGTCGTGCCCATCGTGATCCCCGATCCCGGACCCGGCGAGGTCGTCGTCGCGATCGCCGCGTGCGGTGTGTGCCACACCGACCTGCACTATCGCGAGGGTGGCATCAACGACGAGTTCCCCTTCCTGCTCGGCCACGAGGCCGCCGGGGTCGTCGAATCCGTCGGTGAGGGCGTCGACTCGGTCGCCGTGGGCGACTTCGTGGTCCTGAACTGGCGCGCGGTGTGCGGCCAGTGTCGCGCCTGCAAGCGCGGCCGGCCGCAGTACTGCTTCGACACCTTCAACGCCACGCAGAAGATGACGCTCGAGGACGGCACCGAGCTCACTCCGGCGCTGGGCATCGGCGCGTTCGCCGACAAGACGCTCGTCCACGCCGGCCAGTGCACCAAGGTCGACCCGAGCGCCGATCCGGCCGTCGTCGGCCTGCTCGGCTGCGGTGTCATGGCCGGTCTCGGTGCCGCCGTGAACACCGGCGGCGTCACCCGCGGCCAGTCGGTCGCCGTCATCGGCTGCGGCGGTGTCGGCGACGCCGCGATCATGGGTGCGCGCCTGGCGGGTGCCGGCACGATCATCGCCGTCGACCGCGACGACAAGAAGCTCGAGTGGGCCACCGACCTCGGTGCCACCCACACCGTCAACTCCACCTCGACCGATGCAGTCGAGGCCATCAAGGAGCTGACGGGCGGTTTCGGCGCCGACGTCGTCATCGAGGCCGTGGGCCGCCCGGAGACGTACAAGCAGGCCTTCTACGCCCGCGACCTCGCCGGCACCGTCGTCCTCGTCGGCGTGCCCACGCCGGACATGACCCTCGAGATGCCGCTCATCGACTTCTTCTCGCACGGCGGCTCGCTCAAGAGCTCGTGGTACGGCGACTGCCTGCCCGAGCGCGACTTCCCGACCTACGTCGACCTGTACCAGCAGGGGCGCCTGCCGCTCGAGAAGTTCGTCACCGAGCGCATCGGCATCGACGACGTCGAGAAGGCGTTCGAGACGATGCACCGCGGTGAGGTCCTCCGTTCGGTGGTGGTCCTGTGAGCACCTCGCCGATCCGCGTCGACCGGGTCGTCACGTCGGGCACCTTCGCGCTCGACGGTGGCGAATGGGAGGTCGACAACAACATCTGGCTCGTCGGCGACGACTCCGAGGTGGTCGTGATCGACGCCGCGCACACCGCGCAACCGATCATCGACGCCGTCGGTGGACGGAAGGTCGTGGCGATCGTGTGCACGCACGCCCACAACGACCACATCACCGTGGCGCCCGAGCTGTCCGAGAAGCTCGACGCGCCGATCCTGCTCAACCCCGCCGACGACGTGCTGTGGGAGATGACCCACCCGGGTGTCGCGCACGGCACGCTCGAGGACGGCGAGCGGATCCGGGTGGCCGGCACCGACATCCAGGCGATTGCCACGCCGGGTCACTCGCCGGGCTCGACCTGCCTGTACCTGCCGGAAGCGGGTGAGCTGTTCACCGGCGACACCCTGTTCTCCGGCGGACCGGGCGCGACGGGCCGCTCGTTCTCGGACTTCCCGACCATCATCGGGTCGATCCGCGACAAGCTGTTCGCCCTGCCCGCGGAGACGAAGGTGCACACCGGTCACGGCGACGGCACCACGATCGGTACCGAGTCGCCGCATCTCGAGGAGTGGATCAAGCGCGGAAGCTGATGCCGCCGGTGCGCGGTTCCGGTGGCGGTCGCCGCCGGAACCGCGCACGAGCGCACCGCTAGTCTCACCATCATGGCGAAGAAGCAGATCCCGGTGATCGTCGTGGCCGGATTTCTCGGCGCGGGAAAGACGACGCTGCTCAACCACCTGCTGCGCAACACCCGTGGTGCGCGGATCGGCGTGATCGTCAACGACTTCGGTGCCGTCAACATCGATTCGATGATGGTTGCGGGACAGGTCGATTCGATGGTCTCGCTGAGCAACGGATGTCTGTGCTGCGCAGTCGATGTCAGCGACATGGATGCAATGCTCGACAAGCTCGCCCACCGCTCGTCCGACCTCGACGTGATCGTCGTCGAGGCGAGCGGACTCGCCGAGCCCCGCAACATGATCCGGCTCGTCGCCGGCTCGGAGAACGAATACGTCTCCTACGGTGGGCTCGTGCTGGTCGTCGACGCGGTGGAGTTCGACGCGACCGCGGCGCAGCATCCCGAACTCGAACAACACGTCGCGCTCGCCGATCTGGTGCTGATCAACAAGACCGACCGGATCGACGGCGACGCCCACGACGATCTGTTGACCCGCCTGTGCCGGCTCAATTCCCGCGCTGCCGTCGTCTCGACCGATCACGGCCTCATCGACCCGGCGTTGCTGTTCGACATCCCGGAGCGGCCGGATCCGCAGCCGGGGGAGCAGCTCACCCTCGACCGGTTGCTCTACGAGCAGGACGACCACGAGCACACCCATCTGCACGACGGCTACGACGCGATCACCTTCGAGTCCTCAGACGCACTACACCCCCGCGTGCTGGTCGATTTCCTCGAGAACCAGCCCGCAGGGGTGTTCCGTATCAAGGGATACGTGCGAGTCGCTGCCGGACTGGATACCGGCACCTATCTGTTGCACACCGTCGGCGACCACATCCGGTTCGAACCGGCGGGTCGCGGCGACGACGTGCCCGACGGGACGCAGCTCGTCGTCATCGGTGCCGATCTCGACTCCGACGACGTACGCGAGCGCCTACGCCGTTGTGTTCCGACCGAACCGGTGTCCGCGGACGCGATGTACGCGATACACCGGTTCACGCCCCGCTGAGGCGGAAGGCCGATTCACGACCCGCTGAGGCGGAAGGCCGATTTATGCCCGCTGAGGCGGAAGGCCGGCCCTCCGGCTCAGCGTGCAGCGGAGGTACGGCGCTGGGGGCGACGACGACCACCGGTTGCGGTTGCGGCGCCCTGACCGGCCGACCGCTGACCGCCGGCGGCGCGCTGTCCGCCCGAGGAGCGCTGTCCGCTCGACGAGGAACGCTGACCGGAGCCCTGGCGGGGAGCCGGCGAACGGCGGCTACCACCGTTGCGCTGCGGACGCGACGGCGCGGCAGCCTGCTTCGGTGCCGGCGCGACGTACGGCGCGATCTCGCCGACGAGCTTCAGCACGTGCTCGGAATCCGCGGTCACCTTGATGGGGGTGACGTCGATGGCGGCCTTGCGCATGATGGCCGCGAGATCCCTGCGCTGGTCGGGCAGGACGACGGTGACGACGTCGCCGGTGCTGCCGGCGCGGGCCGTGCGACCGGAACGGTGCAGGTACGCCTTGTGCTCGGCCGGGGGATCGACGTGCACGACGAGTTCGACGTCGTCGACGTGGACACCACGTGCGGCGACGTCCGTCGCCACGAGCACCCGGGCCTCACCCGACGAGAACGCGGCGAGATTGCGGTCGCGGGCGTTCTGGGAGAGGTTGCCGTGCAGGTCCACCGCCGGGATGCCCGAGTCGGTGAGCTGCTTGGCGAGCTTGCGGGCCTGATGCTTGGTGCGCATGAACAGGATTCGGCGACCGGTGCCCGATGCGAGGGTGCGGACGAGGTCCTTCTTCGCATCCATGCCCGCGACGTCGAAGACGTGGTGGGTCATCGCGGCGACGGGAGAGGTGGCCTCGTCGACCGAGTGCATGACCGGGTTCTTCAGGAACCGCTTGACGAGCTTGTCGACGCCGTTGTCCAGGGTGGCCGAGAACAGCAGGCGCTGACCGTCTTTCGGCGTCGCCGTCAGGATGCGGGTGACGCCGGGCAGGAAGCCGAGATCGGCCATGTGGTCGGCCTCGTCGAGCACGGTGACCTCGACGTCGTCGAGCACGACGAACTTCTGGCGCATGAGGTCCTCGAGGCGACCCGGGCAGGCGATGACGATGTCGATACCGCGACGGAGGGCGTCGACCTGACGCTTCTGCGACACGCCGCCGAAGATCGTGGTGACCTTCAGACCCGACGAATGCGCGAGCGGTTCGATGGCCGCGGCGATCTGGGTCGCCAGTTCGCGGGTGGGAGCCAGGATCAGGCCACGCGGGCGGCCTGCCGCCCGGGTGCTGCGGCCGGCGAGGCGCGCGGCCAGCGGGATCGAGAAGGCCAGGGTCTTACCGCTACCCGTGCGTCCGCGTCCGAGCACGTCGCGACCGGCGAGGGTGTCGGGGAGGGTGTCCACCTGGATGGGGAAGGGGCTGGTGATCCCGGCGTCGCTCAGTGTGGCGACGAGCGGGCGGGGCACCCCGAGATCGGAAAATGATGTGGTCATGGAACAGCGCTGCCTTTCGATGCGGCGTGTGTGCACTCGACGGGCCGTGTGCCCGTGGTGCTGTGCGATCGCCGCAAGGAAAGCCGGTGCATCTGTGCGTATTGCATCTGTGCGTGCGGGCCGGGCACGATCCCGGGCCGCCGGTATCCCACGACGGTGGGCGTCGTTGTGACGCCCGAACCATGTCACCCTACCGCACGGGGTACGTCCGACCCCCCGTTCCGGTTACAGACCCACCCATTCCGAGGCACCCTCGGTGAAGTGCTGACGCTTCCAGATCGGCACCTCGGCCTTGATGCGTTCCACCAGTTCGGCGCAGGTGGCGAAGGCTTCCGCGCGGTGCGGGGCGGCGACCGCCGCGACGAGCGCGAGATCGCCGATGGTGAGATCGCCCACTCGATGCACGGCGGCGACCGGAAGCCCGGACTTCGCCGCGACGTCCTCGCAGCACCGCCGCAGGAACGCTTCGGCATCCGGATGGGCCTGGTACTGCAGCGCGGTCACCGACTGCCCGCCGTCGTGATTACGGACGACACCGGTGAACAGCACCACCGCACCGTGTTCGGCGCCCGCCACCGCGGCGTCCACCGCTGCGGGGTCGAGCGGCTCCGTCGAGATCCGGGCCAGTAGTTCACTCATGAGCGCCGCCTCCTGCGACTTGTGCCAACAGATGGTCGAGGATCGGGTCGAGGGCGGCGAGACCGTCCTTCACCCCGCCGGGCGAGCCGGGCAGGTTCACGACGACCGTGCGGCCGACGAGACCGGCGACGCCGCGCGAGAGCACGGCGTGCGGGGTGGCGTCGAGTCCGCGCTGCCGGATCGACTCGGCGATGCCGGGCAGCTCACGGTCGAGCAGTGCGAGAGTCGCTTCGGGCGTCGCGTCGGTCGGCGAGGCCCCGGTTCCGCCGGTCGTGACGACCAGGGCAGGGCCCAGACGGACCGCGTCGGCGAGACCGGCGGCGATGTCGGCGTCCGCGTGGACGAGGGGGCCGCGGACCGTGAATCCCTTGTCCTCGAGCCACGACACGATGAGCGGGCCGGTGCGGTCCTCGCGGGTGCCTGCGGCGACACCGGTCGACGCGACGACCACGGTGGCGGAACGTCCGGACTCCTCCACGGGCTGTTCGTCGGTGCCGGCGGTCTCGCCCCGGCCGGGTGCCTCGTCGCGGGTCCAGTGGCCGCGCTTGCCGCCCTCCTTGGAGATCAGCCGCACGCCGTCGAGAACGGCCGCCGGATCCACGGCCTTGACCATGTCGTGCAGGGTCAGACCGGCGACGGCGACCGCGGTGAGGGCCTCCATCTCGACTCCGGTCGGGCCCTTGGTCTTCGCCATGGCCTCGATCGTGATCGAGGTGTCGGTGAAATCGAACATCACCTTCACCGACGACAGTGCCAGCTGGTGGCACAGGGGGATGAGCTCCCAGGTGCGTTTCGCCGCCGCAATGCCGGCGATGCGGGCCGTGGCCAGGACGTCGGCCTTGGGCATGTCGTCGGCGCGGACGAGCGCGATCACCTCGGGAGTGGTGACGAGTTCGCCTGCCGCCACGGCGATCCGCGTGGTGTCGGTCTTCGAGGAGACGTCCACCATGCGGGCGCGTCCCTGATCGTCCAGGTGGCTGAGATCGGTCACAGGATCCGTACTTTCACGAGGTCTCCGGCTTCGAGGGAGGTGGTGTCGGCGGGGATGTCGAGGAGCACGTCGGCGGCGGCGAGTCCGGCGACGAGATGCGAACCGTGCCCGCGGAAGGGGGTCACCCCGTTCTCGTCGAGTCGTCCCCGTAGGAACTGCCGGCGTCCCGGGATCGACGTGAGATCCTCGGTGAGCGGCAGGTTCTCGCACACGACGGGCGGATAGCCGGCGGCGGCGCGCAGTGCGGGGCGCGCGAACACCTCGAACGAGACGAGCGCGCTGACGGGATTGCCGGGGAAGGTCAGGATCGGTACGTCGTCGATCACGGCGGTGCCCTGAGGTCCGCCCGGCTGCATCGCCACCGAGACGAACTGTCCGCCCCGCGGCGCGAGCGTGTCCTTCACGACCTCGAAATCGCCCTTCGACACTCCGCCCGAGGTGAACACGACGTCGGCGACGCCCACGGCGTGTTCGAGCATCGTCACGAACTCCTCCGGATCGTCGTGGCAGTGGTCGATGGTCACGACGTCGGCGCCGTTGGCCGACGCGCTGGCGGCCAGCGCCGGCCCGTTCGAGTTGAAGATCTGGCCCGGTCCGAGTTCGCTCCCGGCCGTGACGAGTTCGCTGCCGGTCGAGATGATCGCGACCCGCGGTCGTGCGTGGACGGGGGTCGAGGTGAGCCCGACGGCGGCGAGCGCGGCGATGTGCCGGGCGGCGAGCACCGTGCCGGCGGGAAGCAGCAGATCGCCCTTACGGACGTCGGTTCCGGCCTCACGCACATAGGTCCCGGGCGTGACGCTGCGCTCGACGGTCACGGTGCCGGCGCCGTCCGGGTCGGGGGCGGTCGCGTGGGTGTCCTCGACCGGGACGACGGCGTCGGCGCCGTCCGGGACGGGAGCGCCCGTCATGATCTTCAGTGCGTGCCCCGGCTCGAGCGCCGCGGCGGTGTCGCCCGCGGCCAGGACGCCCTGGACGGGCAGGTCCGTGGGGGTCGACGCGAGATCGCCGGCGCGGACCGCGTAGCCGTCCATCTGGGAGTTGCGGAAGGGCGGCAGGTCCAGCGGCGACTCGATGTCCTCCGCGAGGGTGCGGTGCAGCGCGTGCGCGAGCGGCACACGCAACGGGCCCTTCTTCCGCAACGGGTCGAGCAACGCCGCCACGTGCTGTTCGTGTTCCTCCACGGACCGCCTGCCGCTCGTCATGTCGCCATCCTAGGCACACGGAGGCCGTGCCCCGTCGTCGACGACGCGCCGCGTGTGCCCCGTCTGTCCGGATGCGGTGTCACGATCTGCGGTTGTGGGCATACTGGGCTGTATGAAAGCGATGGTCGTATGACAGCGGTGGACATGGGCATCCCGGTCGTGCGCGATCGCGCAGACGACGTGTCCGATCGGCCCGACGTGCCCGAGCTCCTCGATCGCTTCGGTCGCATCGCCCGCGACCTGCGTGTATCCCTCACCGAGAAGTGCTCGTTGCGCTGTACCTACTGCATGCCGGCCGAGGGACTTCCCGAGATTCCGCGCGACAAGCTGCTCACGAGCGCCGAGATCGTGCGCCTGGTGGGCATCGCGACCGGCCGGCTCGGTGTCCACGAGGTGCGCTTCACCGGTGGGGAACCGCTCATGCGCCGCGATCTCGAGGAGATCGTCGCCGGATGTGCGCAGCAGACCCCGGGGCTGCCGATCGCGCTGACCACCAATGCGGTCGGTCTCCGGCACCGCGCGCGGGCGCTGGCGGACGCCGGACTGACCCGCGTGAACATCTCCCTCGACACCATCGACCGCGAGCACTTCGCGCGCCTGACGCGCCGCGACCGGCTCGATTCGGTGCTCGACGGCATCCGGGCCGCGGTGGCCGCCGGACTCGGCCGGGTCAAGGTCAACGCCGTCCTGATGCCGGAGACCCTCGAGGGCGCGGCCGACCTGCTCGCGTGGTGCCTGGACGAGGGCGTGGAACTGCGGTTCATCGAGCAGATGCCCCTCGACGCCGATCAGAACTGGGCGCGCTCGCAGATGGTGCCTGCCCAGCAGTTGCTCGACGTCCTCGGGCGACGGTTCACGCTCACGGAGACCGAACGGGAGGATCCGTCCGCGCCGGCCGAACGCTGGCTCGTCGACGGCGGACCTGCGACGGTCGGCATCATCGCGTCGGTGACGCGGTCGTTCTGCAGCGACTGCGACCGCACGCGGTTGACGGCCGAGGGAACGGTCCGGTCCTGCCTGTTCAGCGACCGGGAGACCGACCTGCGCGCCGCTCTGCGCGGCGGCGCCACCGACGAGGACCTCGCCGCGGTGTGGCGCGGGGCGATGTGGAACAAATGGGCCGGACACGGCATGGACGCGGCGGACTTCGCGCCGCCGCAGCGGAGCATGGGAGCTATCGGTGGCTGAGGTGACGACCGGGATCGAGGTGCGGTACTTCGCGGCCGCAGCAGATGCGGCCGGACGCGAGAAGGACACGATCGACCTACCGGAGGGCGCCGATCTCGGCGCGCTGCGCGCCGTCCTCGTCGACCGTTACGGGGCCGGCATGGAGCGGGTCCTGTCGGTGGCGGCCTTCCTGCTCGAACCCGGCGACGGCGGCGCGGGCGAACTCACCCGGGACCTCGGCCGACCGGCCGGATCCCGGGTGGACGTCCTGCCGCCCTTCGCGGGTGGCTAACCCTCGCGCCACCAGGTGTCGAAGGGCGCCACGGGCATCACGCGCTTGTGCCGCGTGTCGAGGAACTTGGTCTCGAGGCGCTTGGCGAGGTCGTCGGTGACGTCCTTGCCCTCGAGATAGTCGTCGATCTCGCTGTAGGTCATGCCGAGCGCTTCCTCGTCGGGCAGCGCGGGACGGTCGTCCTCGAGATCGGCGGTGGGGATCTTGATCCAGGTGCTCTCGGGTGCGTCGAGTTCGCGCAGCAGCGCCGCTCCCTGCCGCTTCGTCAGACCGGCCAGCGGAGTGATGTCGACGCCGCCGTCGCCGTACTTGGTGTAGAAACCGGTCACCGCTTCGGCGGCATGGTCGGTGCCGACCACGAGGTAGCCGAGTTCTCCGGCGATCGCGTACTGGATCATCATGCGTTCGCGGGCCTTGATGTTGCCGCGCACGAAGTCGCGCAGACGGGTCTCGGTGCCGTACAGCGCGCGAGCCGCCTCCGATGCCGTCGCGTCGGCGCCGGGCTTCACATCCACACCGAGAGTGCGATCGGCTCCGATGAACTCCAGTGCGACGAGGGCGTCGTGTTCGTCGGCCTGCTTGCCGTAGGGCAGGCGGACCGCAACGAACTCCGCCGTGAGGCCCTCGGCGCGGAGCTTCTCCGCGGCGAGCTGGGCGAGCTTGCCGGCGAGTGTGCTGTCCTGCCCGCCGCTGATGCCGAGCACGAATCCCTTCGCGGGAGTGCTGCGCAGGTAGTCGGCGAGAAACTGCACCCGGGCGTCGATCTCGGCGCGTGGGTCGATGGAGGGTTTCACCCCGAGTTCTTCGATGATCCGATCGCGAAGGTTCGTCATCTTCACGACCCTAGCGTTCCCGTGTTACTGCTGCGATACAACGGCGAAGAGGGCGGGAAGGATGAGGGCCGGGCGGAGAGATGCGAGACGAACAGTGCGGTCGGGCAGACTCTTCGGGGTGAGCACCGGAGACGTCTTCCGCAAACACGACCCGCACGCACATCCGGATTTCTTCCGGGCCGAGGCGGCCGGCCTGGCCTGGCTCGCCGAGGCCGGTATGCCGGTCGCGGCGGTGCGGTCGGTGAGCGAAGACCACATCGAACTCGATCGGATCGCCGAGGCATCCCCGTCCGCCGGGACCGCACGTGAGTTCGGTGCGGTACTCGCCCGGATGCACGACGCGGGGGCCGCAGGTTTCGGTGCGGCACCCGACCACTACGACGGGCAATTGTTCATCGGCCGCCGCCCCATGAGCCGTACCGTGCACGCCACCTGGGGATCGTTCTACATCGCAGAGCGGGTGCTGCCCTTCCTGCGCATCGCGGTCGATGCGGGCAGCGTCACCGACCGCCAGTGCCGCGACATCGAGGCCGCCTGCGATCTCGTTGCGGCCGGAGCCTTCGACGACGACGATCCGCCGTCGCGTCTGCACGGAGACCTGTGGAACGGCAACGTGTTGTGGTCGCCGCGCGGCGTCGTCCTGATCGACCCGGCCGCACACGGCGGCCACCGCGAGACAGATCTGGCGATGCTCGCGCTCTTCGGCTGCCCGCACCTGGGCCGGGTCGTCGACGGTTACGAGTCGGCGCATCCGCTGCGCGCCGGCTGGGAGCATCGGGTGCCCGTGCACCAGCTGCATCCACTGGCGGTGCACGCCGCGGGATACGGTGCCGGGTACGGGCGGGAGCTGCACCGGGCGGCACTCGCAACCCTCGAACTCGGAGGCAGTACGTGAACGGGATCCTCGTCGTATCCGCAACCCGCGCCGAGGCGGCGCACGTCCCGGAACGCTACGAGACGGTGATCACCGGAATCGGGAAGGTCGACGCAGCGGTCGCCGTCACCGCGGCGCTCGCGGCGTATCCGGCCGACGCTCGGCCGCTCGTCGTGAACATCGGCACCGCCGGTGCGCTGCACACCCATCACTCGGGACTGTTCCTGCCGTCCGCCGTGATCAACCACGACATCAGCAGCGAGATCCTGAAGAGCCTCGGTCACCCGGTGCAGGACGTCGTCCGGATCGACGACGGTGACGGCAGCGTGCTCGCCACCGGCGATTCGTTCGTCTCGGACGCCGAGATCCGCGACGCGCTGTCCGCGCGCGCCGATCTCGTCGACATGGAGGGTTTCGCGGTCGCCTACGCCGCCCGTCGCATGGGTGCGCGGTGCCGGCTCGTCAAGCACGTGAGCGACCGGGCCGACGATTCGGCGCTCGACTGGCCGAAGCAGGTCGACCGCAGCGCACGGGAACTCGCGCGGTGGCTCGTCGAGCGCTACTGAACGATTCGCCCCGGACGACCGACCTCAGCGCTCGTCCGTGCGTTCGGTGAGGGTGACGGTCACCGCGCCGGTGGTGAGGGTGAGCGCCTCTCCGTCGAGAGTCCACCGGGGTGTGCCCGCGAACAGTGTCCGCACCCAGTCGTCGGCGCCGTCGCGCGGGGGAGGGCACGCCATCCTCGTGGACGCGAGCGTCCCGGCACGGATCCTGCCCCCGGAAAGGTCGGCGGTGCCGGTGAACCGGTTGCATCCGGCGGACGCCGCGACCCGTTCCCGGGCGGGGAACGACAACTGGAGCGGGCCGCCGCCGGGGATCGGCCGCCCCTCGACCTCGGTCGAGACGTAACGGCGGCCGATCGGGTCGGACGGCGACGATCCGAACAGCCCGCACCCGGACAGCAGCGCACCCAGTGCGAGGACGACGACCACGCGGACTGCTCCCGGCATGTGTCTCACGGTACCGAGGAGGGCTCAGCGGGCCGTGAACTCCAGTCCGTCGGTGCCGTTCGCCGCGGTGAGGGTCATCGACGAGCCCTGGACGGTGTAGGTGGTCTCACCTGCGAGCACGTTCAGGATGTGCGTCTCGACATCGGCGAGCTCGGGATCGGCGCAGGCCGCGCGGGTCATGGTGAGCGGTTCGAACAGGATGACGTCGTTGCCGACCTCGGCGCTGCCGCCGAACTCGTTGCACCCCGTGTTCCCTGTGAGGGTGCCGTCGTCGGACAGGGTGAGTGTCGGCGCGGCGTTCTCCAGGGCGATCGACCTGACGACGGCGTCGGCGGTGCGCAGCGAGGTCACCACCCATTCGGTGCCGGTGATCGGCAGATCGGGGTCGACGACCTTCTCGTCCTCGAGCGAGACCGTGATGTCGTCGCCGGTGAGCGTGAAGGTGTTCCCGTCGAGCGACCAGCGCGGCTCGGCGTCGAACAACGTGGTGAGCCAGGCGTCGGCTCCCTCGCGTTCCGGCAGGCAGGCCATCATCGTGCTCGCCAGGTCCGACGCCTTCACTCTGCCCTCGGACAGATCGACGCCACCGACGAAGCGGTTGCAGCCGGCGGTCGCGGAGATGCGTCCGTCGTCCGGGAACTCGACGACCAGCGGTCCGTCGCCCGGGATCTGTGTGCCGGTCACGCTCGTCGAGACGAAGGTGCGACCGGTGAGGTCCTCTGCGGAGTTGGTGTCGGCCGAATCCGACTCTGTGCTGCACGCGGCGGCCACCGCTGCCAGGGAGACGAACGCGAGCACCCGGAATGTGCGAATCATGCCGTTACGGTACGGCGCTCGACCCGGTTTCGTGGGTACCTCGTCCGGTCACGACACGGTGTGCAAGTTCGGCCCAGTTGTCGGCGAGTCGGCGGAGCGGATGACCGAGTTCGCGCCACTGGTGGAGGACGAGGGTGGCTTCGAGCGACGCGACCAGCGAGGTCGCCAGCAATCGGGTGTCGCCGGTGACCCCGGCGGCACGCAACAACGTGTCGACGTGGGCGAGCGAGACCAGGTGGGCGGGAGCGGTGTAGCGGGAGTCGGTGGCGGATTCGGCCGCGCGGAGCAGTTCGCCCTGCACCTCGACGAGTTCGATGCGCGCACGACCGAACGCGATGAGCCGGGCCAGAGGTTCGGCGTCCGGGCCGAGCGGCGGTGGGCCGAACAGGAAGCCCTGCTGGAACTCGCGCTCGCTGTGGTCGAGCAGTGCCCGGACGAGTCCGGCGCGGGAGCCGAACCTGCGGAAGACGGTGCCCTTGCCGACTCCGGCCCGCGCCGCGACGGCGTCCATCGTCACGGCGTCGACGCCCCGTTCGGCGACGAGCAGGGCGGCGGCGTCGAGCAGACGGGAACGATTGCGCGCTGCGTCGCCCCGTTCGGAGAGTCGCTCATCCGCCAGGGGGAGGGCCCGGCTGTTCGCCGCAGGCAGCGCCCGACCGTCCGCGTGCGGGAGGGGGCGAGTGTTCACAAGGTCACACTCTAGCGGGGCGGGGAATAAAGCGGACCGCGGTCCGTTTAACATTGCGTAGTCAACCACTTCGACCCGAGGATGTTCCCATGACCCGAGTTCTCGCCCTCGTCGGCAGCCTGCGCGACGGCTCCGTCTCCCGCCAGATCGCCGAGACCGCCGCGGCGGTCGCTGCCGAGAACGTCGAGGTGGCCCTCTACGAGGGCCTCGCCGACGTTCCGTTCTACAACGAGGACCTCGACGGCGAGGCCGCCCCCGCTGCTGCCGTTGCCCTGCGTGACGCCGCTGCCGATGTCGATGCCGTGCTGGTCGTCACCCCCGAGTACAACGGCACCGTCTCCGCGGTCCTCAAGAACGCCGTCGACTGGCTGTCGCGCCCCTACGGTGCCGGTGCACTGAGCGGCAAGCCCGTCGCGATCGTCAGCCAGTCGCCCAGCCAGAACGCCGCGAAGTGGGCGCTCGAGGACGCGGTCAAGGCCATCGGCATCGCCGGCGGAACGATCGTCGAGGGCGGCTCGCTGTCGATCGGCGAGACCTTCGGCAAGTTCGGTGGCGTCCACGCCAAGGAGCACGCCGAGACCGCGCAGCAGATCGCAGCTGTCGTCACCGCACTGGCCGACGCCACCAAGGTGCTCGCCAACGCCTGATCGAGACGTCCGTCGTCCCTGCCGGTACCGCCGGCACCGAGAGCGGCCGCCGGACCGACCGACACCCCGGTGCCGGAGACCCGCGAGGTCTCCGGCACCGCGCGTATCCGCAGGGTCCGGCCGAGCCGCGGACGCTCCGCTCGTCGCATCTCGACGGTTCGATGACGCCTGCAGCGGGAATGCCCCGAACACAGCCCACTGTTCGGAGGTTTGCCCATGACAAGCGGGGATACGAGGACCGATACCGGCCACCGACCCGATCTCGACATAGTTCTCCACGTCGACGGGGTGGAGCGTCGCGTCCCGATCGACGTCCGCACCACCGTGCTCGACGCACTGCGCGACCGCCTCGGGATCACGTCCCCGAAGAAGGGATGCGATCTCGGTCAGTGCGGAGCGTGCACCGTGCTGATCGGCGGCCGGCGCATCCTCTCGTGCCTGGCCCTCGCCGCCTCGCACGACGGCGCCGAGATCGTCGCCGCCGCCGGACTCGGCGACGGGGAGATGCATCCGCTCCAGGCACAGTTCATCGAGGACGACGCCTTCCAGTGCGGCTACTGCACCCCCGGCCAGATCTGTTCCGCCGTCGGCATGCTCGACGAGTTCGCCGACGGGGCACCGAGTCACGTCACGGCCGATCTCGACCGGGCACCCGAACTCGACGACGACGAGATCCGGGAACGCATGAGTGGCAATCTGTGCCGCTGCGCCGCCTATCCCAATATCGTCTCGGCGATCCGCACCGTCGCCGCCGGTGACAGCCGAATCGGTGCCGGCGACAGCCGACTCGATACGGAGGAGACGCGATGAGCTCCCTCCGTTACGAGCGACCGGCAGATCCCGCCGCCGCCGTCACCGTCGTGCACGAGACACCGGGTGCGGTCTTCCTCGCGGGCGGCACGAATCTGGTCGACCACCTCAAACTCGGCGTCGCGACCCCCGACCTCCTCGTCGACGTCTCGCACCTTCCGCTCGACACCGTCGAGGAGACCGCCGACGGGGGAATCCGGGTGGGCGCCAATGTCCGCAACAGCGACCTCGCGGCGCATCCCTTCGTGCGGCGCAACTATCCGGTGCTGTCGCGTGCACTGCTCGCCGGTGCCTCGCCCCAGCTCCGGAACACCGCGACCACCGGCGGCAACCTGCTCCAGCGCACGCGGTGCTCGTACTTCCGGGACGTGAGCACCCCCTGCAACAAGCGCGAACCCGGCAGCGGCTGCTCCGCCATCGGCGGATATACCCGCTACCACGCGATCCTCGGCGCCTCGGAGCACTGCGTGGCCACCCATCCGTCCGATATGGCGGTCGCCCTGCTCGCGCTCGACGCCGAAGTCCTCGTTCTCGGCCCGGACGGTGAGCGCGCCATCGCGGTGGAGGACTTCTACCGCCTTCCCGGTGACACACCCGAGCGCGACACCGTGCTCGAACGCGACGACCTCATCGTCGGCGTGCAGATCCCCGCGGCGCAAAGTTCGCTGTCCACCTATCGCAAGGTGCGCGACCGGGCGTCCTACGCCTTCGCGCTGGTCTCCGTGGCGGCCGAGACGACCGTCGCGGACGGGACGATCACCGGGTGCCGCATCGCATTCGGTGGGGTCGCGCACCGGCCCTGGCGGGCGCACCGCGCGGAGGAAGCACTCCTCGGGCAGCAGCCCTCCGACGAGGTCTTCGCCGCGGCGGCCGAGGCCGAACTCGCCGACGCGAGTCCCCTCGACGGCAACGCGTACAAGATCCCGCTGCTGCGGCGCACCGTGGTGGCGACCCTGCGCGAACTCGACGAACGACGGGAACGAGGTGGATCCGCATGAGCCCCGAGCCGATCCGAGCAGGTGGACGCTCCACCGCGCGCATCGACGGACCGGCGAAGGTCGCCGGGACGGCGCCGTACGCCTACGAGCACCCGGTCGACGATCCCACCTACCTCGTACCGCTCACCTCCACCATCGTGCGTGGACGCGTCGACCGGATCGACACGGCCGCCGCCGAAGCGGTGCCGGGGGTGTTGAAGGTCCTCACTCCCTGGAACGCCCCGCGTCTCACCGAGGAGGCCGAGGGCGAGTACTCCGTCCTGCAGACACCCGACGTGCTGTACCGGGGCCAGATCATCGGCGCGGTCGTCGCGGAGAGCTTCGAGATCGCCCGGGAGGCATGTTCGCTCCTGGAGGTCGAATACAGCGAGGAACCGCACGACGCGCTCTTCCGCGCCGACCATCCCGACGCGTACACACCCGAGACCGTCAACGGCGGCTACGAACCCGACAGCGAGCGAGGGGATGTCGACGCGGCGTTCGCCCGCGCCGAGACGGTCGTCGATCAGTGGTACTCCACCCCCGAGGAACACAACAACCCGCTCGAACCGCACACCGTGGTCGCGATCTGGCGGAACGACGTCGTGCCGTCGAACGGTGAGACCGACGCACACACCCTGACGCTGTACACCTCGACACAGCATCCGCACGGTGTCGTCGAGACCCTCGCGCCGGTCTTCGGTCTCGACGCGGCCCGGATGCGGGTGGTCTGTCCGTACATCGGTGGGGGATTCGGTTCCAAGGGCGGTCCTCACGCGCACGACGTCCTCGGCGGACTCGCGGCGCGTGCCCTGCCGGGGAAGGCGATCAAGTTCGCGGTCTCCCGGCCCGACATGTTCGGTTACGTCGGTTACCGGGCTCCGACCGCCTCGCACATCCGGCTCGCGGCCGACAGTGACGGCAAGCTCACCGGTCTCGTGCACGAGGCGTTCGCCCAGTCGTCCCGGGTCACCGAATTCGTCGAACAGGCGGGGGTGCCGCTGCGCAATCTCTACGACGTCGCCAACGCCCGCACGTCGCATCGCGCGATCACCCTCGACGTGCCGGCGCCGTTCTGGATGCGCGCTCCCGGCGAGGCGCCGGGCATGTTCGCCGGCGAGGTCGCGATGGACGAGCTCGCCGCCGAACTCGGGATCGACCCGATCGAACTGCGCATCCGCAACGAACCCGAGTCCGATCCGGAGACGGGGAAGCCGTGGTCGTCGCGCCGGCTCGTCGAATGCCTCCGCGAAGGAGCACAGCGATTCGGATGGGATCCGTCCGACCGCGAACCCGGCACCCGGCGGCAGGGTAACACCCTGATCGGTACCGGCATGGCGGTCGCGACCTATCCCCACATGGTCAATCCCGGCTCGGAAGCCCAGATCCGGCACCTCGGGGAGGGGCGCTACTCCGTCCGCATCGGAGCGACCGACCTCGGTACGGGTGCGTGGACGACCCTGACCCTCATCGCCGCCGACGCACTCGGATGCCGACCGGAGGACGTGGACCTCGAGATCGGCGACAGCGCACTGCCCAACGGCACGGTGGCCGGCGGGTCGTCGGGCACCTCGTCCTGGGGAACCGCGATCGTCACGGCCGCAGAGCAATTCGGCAAACGCTTCGGCGACGATCCGCCGGTGGGTGCCGAACTGTCCGCATCGGCAGCCGAGAACCGCGAACTCGAGCACTACACCGCGCAGTCCTTCGGTGTGCACTTCGCCGAGGTGCACGTCGACGCCGACACCGGCGAGATCCGGGTGCCCCGGATGTTCGGGCTGTTCTCCGTGGGACGGGTCATCAACCCGCGGACGGCGCGGTCGCAGTTCATCGGCGGGATGTCGTTCGGGATCTCGATGGCGCTGTTCGAAGAGAGCATCCGTGACGCCCGTTTCGGGCACGTCGTCAACCACGACCTGTCCGAGTACCACGTCCCGACGCACGCCGACATCCGCGGAATCGAAGCGGAGTGGCTCGACGACGAAGATCTGCATGCGACCCCCATGGGGTCGCGGGGGATCGGTGAGATCGGGATCGTGGGCAGCGCGGCGGCGGTCGTCAACGCCCTGTGGCACGCGACCGGGGTGCGGGTCCGGAACCTGCCGGCCCGCCTCGACGACCTGCTGGCCGGACTGCCCTGACACACCGGATCGGAGGCGGGACGAGCGATCGGAAGTGGTCGCTCGTCCCGCCTCCGGCTTCCCCGCACAGCGCAGTCGGGAGGTGTTCTTGCGGCGCCCTCGCGAAGTTGTCGGTGGCACCCGCCACACTGTGCTCGAGGTCTCTGTCGGGCACACTGCGGCGACACGCCGAGACACGCCCGAAACGCCGTGGAGGGAGGGTCGCGACCTGGGAATATCACCTTTGTAAGTCACAACATCCTGGGTTCTATGTATCCGACGGGCACAAGGTGTAGTGTCTAGACCGCTGGAGGGCCACAAGCGCCGACGATCTCTCGGGGAAGCGGGATCGGACGGATAAGTGGGCTTCCGGGTAACGCACAGCAGTCAGTCGTCAGGCCGCCCACGGCCGTCGGAAAAGGGGCATTCATGAACATCACCGTCTACACCAAGCCTGCCTGCGTCCAGTGCACTGCCACCTACCGCGCCCTCGACAAGGCCGGCATCGAGTACGACGTCGTCGACATCAGTGAGAACCCCGAGGCCCGCGACTACGTCATGGCGCTGGGATACCTCCAGGCGCCCGTCGTCGTCGCCGGCGACGACCACTGGTCGGGCTTCCGCCCCGATCGCATCAAGGCGCTCACCGTCGCTGCCTGAGCCCGGGCCGCGTTCGCAGCGGCCCGATCGTCGTCGTCTCCGGGCGGACGTCTTCCGTGTCCGCCCGGGCCGGTCTTCGCAATCGAATGAAGAGTGGTGACTACCGATGGCTTCGCTGGGGTCGATCCCGGGAACATCGCTGGTGTACTTCTCGAGTACATCCGAGAACACCCACCGATTCGTGCAGAAACTCGGGATCCCGGCCAGCCGGATCCCGCTGCACGATCGTGAGGGGAATTTCGAGGTCCGCGATCCGTACGTACTGATCGTGCCGACCTACGGTGGCGGGACGACCGCCACGGGCCGCGATACCCGCTACGTTCCCAAACAGGTCATCCGATTCCTCAACAACGAGCACAATCGGAGCCTGATCCGCGGTGTCATCGCGGCGGGTAACACCAACTTCGGCGACTCGTACTGTTTCGCGGGAGACATCGTCTCGCGCAAGTGCAAGGTGCCGTATCTGTACCGGTTCGAGTTGATGGGCACGACCGACGACGTCGAGCGTGTCCGCGACGGTCTCGCCCGATTCTGGGAGTCCGTTCTCCAGAACGCCTGAGCCACATCCGTATCCGTATTCGACGCGCGTCGCGGACGTGACTGCGCGGCCGTTTCCTAACTCCGACAAGTGGGGACAGCACTGTGACCATTACCGATCCCGCTCCCGCCACGAGCGCACACCTCGACGATTCGCTCAAGGATCTCGACTACCACGCGCTCAACGCGATGTTGAATCTGTACGGCCCCAACGGCGAGATCCAGTTCGACAAGGATGTGGCCGCCGCCCGTCAGTACTTCCTGCAGCACGTCAACCAGAACACGGTCTTCTTCCACAACCTCGACGAGAAGCTCGACTACCTCGTCGAGGAGAACTACTACGAGCCCGAGGTGCTCGAGAAGTATTCGCGCGCATTCGTCAAATCGCTGTTCGAGCACGCATATTCGAAGAAGTTCCGGTTCCCGACCTTCCTCGGTGCGTTCAAGTACTACACCTCGTACACGCTCAAGACGTTCGACGGCAAGCGCTACCTCGAGCGTTTCGAGGACCGCGTGTGCATGGTCGCGCTGACGCTCGCCGACGGCGACGAGATCCTCGCCCGGCACCTCGTCGACGAGATCATCTCGGGTCGTTTCCAGCCGGCCACCCCGACCTTCCTCAACTCGGGCAAGAAGCAGCGCGGCGAGCCCGTCTCGTGCTTCCTGCTCCGCATCGAGGACAACATGGAGTCGATCGGCCGCTCCATCAACTCCGCACTGCAACTGTCCAAGCGCGGTGGCGGTGTCGCCTTGCTGCTCAGCAACATTCGTGAGCACGGCGCCCCGATCAAGAAGATCGAGAACCAGTCCTCCGGCGTCATCCCGATCATGAAGCTGCTCGAGGACTCGTTCTCCTACGCCAACCAGCTCGGTGCCCGTCAGGGTGCCGGTGCGGTCTACCTGCACGCGCATCACCCCGACATCTACCGTTTCCTCGACACCAAGCGCGAGAACGCCGACGAGAAGATTCGCATCAAGACCCTCTCGCTGGGCGTCGTCATCCCCGATATCACGTTCGAGCTGGCGAAGAAGAACGAGGACATGTACCTGTTCTCGCCGTACGACGTCGAGCGTGTCTACGGCAAGCCCTTCGCTGACATCGACGTCACCGAGAAGTACTACGAGATGGTCGACGACAAGCGCATCCGCAAGTCGAAGATCAAGGCGCGCGAGTTCTTCCAGACCGTCGCCGAGCTGCAGTTCGAGTCGGGCTACCCCTACGTCATGTTCGAGGACACGGTGAACCGGGCCAACCCGATCGCCGGAAAGATCACGCACTCGAACCTGTGCTCGGAGATCCTGCAGGTCTCGACCCCCTCGGAGTTCAACGACGACCTGTCCTACAGCCATGTGGGCAAGGACATCTCGTGCAACCTCGGCTCGCTGAACATCGCGAAGACGATGGACTCGCCCGACTTCGCGCAGACCATCGAGGTCGCCATCCGCGGCCTGACGGCCGTCTCCGACCAGACGACGATCTCGTCGGTGCCGTCGATCGAGCGGGGCAACAACGAATCCCACGCCATCGGCCTCGGCCAGATGAACCTGCACGGCTTCCTCGCCCGCGAGCACATCTTCTACGGGTCCGAAGAAGGCGTCGACTTCACGAACATCTACTTCTACACCGTGCTGTTCCACGCCCTGCGTGCGTCGAACAAGATCGCGATCGAGCGCGGTACGTACTTCAAGGGCTTCCCGGAGTCGAAGTACGCGTCGGGTGAGTTCTTCGACAAGTACACCGATCAGGTGTGGGAGCCCGCGACCGAGCGGGTCCGTCAGCTGTTCGCCGAGTCGAACATCACGATCCCCACGCAGCAGGACTGGCGCGAGCTGAAGGAGTCCGTGCAGAAGCACGGCATCTACAACCAGAACCTGCAGGCGGTTCCGCCCACCGGTTCGATCTCGTACATCAACCACTCGACGAGCTCGATCCACCCGGTCGCGTCGAAGATCGAGATCCGCAAGGAGGGCAAGATCGGGCGTGTCTACTACCCGGCGCCCTACATGACGAACGAGAATCTCGAGTACTTCCAGGATGCCTACGAGATCGGCTACGAGAAGATCATCGACACCTACGCTGCCGCGACGCAGCACGTCGACCAGGGGCTGTCGCTGACGCTGTTCTTCAAGGACACCGTCACCACCCGCGACGTGAACAAGGCCCAGATCTACGCGTGGCGCAAGGGAATCAAGACCCTGTACTACATCCGCCTGCGGCAGATGGCGCTCGAGGGCACCGAGGTGGAGAACTGCGTCTCCTGCATGCTGTGATCCGTTCTCCCCGACAGTCCTTGCACCAGCACACAATTCAGGTAGGTAACCGATGACTGCAGCAGCACACTCGCCGGCCGACGGCGTGCGCGTCAAACTCATCGATCGCGTCTCCGCGATCAACTGGAACCGCGTCCCCGACGACAAGGACGCCGAGGTCTGGGATCGCCTCACCGGCAACTTCTGGCTCCCGGAGAAGGTTCCCGTGTCCAACGACATCCAGTCGTGGGGCACGCTCACCGAGTACGAGCAGGAACTGACGATGCGGGTCTTCACGGGCCTGACGCTGCTCGACACCATCCAGGGCACGGTCGGCGCGGTCTCGCTCATCCCCGATGCGGTCACCCCGCACGAGGAAGCGGTGCTGACGAACATCGCGTTCATGGAGTCGGTGCACGCGAAGAGCTACTCGCAGATCTTCTCGACGCTGTGCTCGAGCCGGCAGATCGACGATGCCTTCCGCTGGTCGGAGGAGAACGAGCACCTGCAGCGCAAGGCGCAGATCATCCTCGACTACTACAAGGGCGACGACCCGCTCAAGCGCAAGGCCGCCTCGACGCTGCTCGAGTCGTTCCTGTTCTACTCGGGCTTCTACCTGCCGATGTACTGGTCGTCGCGGGCCAAGCTCACCAACACTGCCGACATGATCCGCCTGATCATTCGCGACGAGGCCGTCCACGGTTACTACATCGGCTACAAGTACCAGCGCGGGCTCGAGACGATCACGCAGGCCGAGCGCGACGAGCTCAAGGACTGGGTCTTCGAACTGCTCTTCGAGCTGTACGACAACGAGACCCACTACACGGCCGACCTCTACGACCAGGTCGGGCTCACCGAGGACGTCAAGAAGTTCCTGCGCTACAACGCGAACAAGGCGCTGATGAACCTCGGTTACGAGGCGCTGTTCCCGAAGGACGAGACGGACGTCAACCCGGCCATCCTGTCGGCGCTGTCGCCGAACGCCGACGAGAACCACGACTTCTTCTCCGGCTCCGGTAGCTCCTACGTGATCGGCAAGGCCGTCGTCACGGAGGACGAGGACTGGGACTTCTGACGTAGACATTCTCCGTCACCGGCCCGAACGCATCGATCCCGCACACCGGCGCAGCAGCGCCCGGGTGCGGGATCGTGTGCTTTTCGCGGCCCGGCCCGTCACCGATAGCATCGCTCCTCGTGACCGAGACAAGAGAAGCGTCGGGCTCGCCTCGGCCGGTGACAACCGAACGCGCGCCTTCGGGCGGGCGAGCAGTCGACCAGCGGACCCGTCTGTGGGCGGTGCTCGCCGCCGTCGTGGGGATCGCCGCATCGATCGCGATGCCGTTCCTGCCCGTGACACAGACCACTTCGACCATCGACTGGCCGCAGGGCGGGAGCAACGCCGGCATCTCGGCCCCGCTGGTGTCCTATGCGCCGGTCGATCTCGACGCCACGATCGAGTGCCGGTCCGTGCGCGATGCGCTGCCGGACGGCGGCACCGTCTTCTCCACACTCCCCTCGGGAGCTCCCGACCGTGAGCGCTACGGACTGATCGCCCGTGTCCGGCCGGCCGGTGACGACGGGCCGGCGATGTTCGAGGTGATCTCCCGCAACACGCTGCTCTCCTCGGCACCGGTGGACGACCTGGCCGGGGACTGCTCGATCACCCTGTCCTCGAACTCGGAACGCACCGTCGCCACGATCACCGGCTCTGCCGGGGCGGCGGGGGAGCGGACCTTCGACCGCGACCTGCGGCCCCAACTGGTCGGCATCTTCACCGACCTGCCCGGACCCGCACTCGACGGTGTCTCGGTCACCGCGACCGTCGACACCCGTTTCACGACGTCTCCGACAGTGCTGAAGATCGTCGCGATGATCGTCGCGGTGGTGGCCACGGCACTGGCGTTGTGGACGCTGGCCCGGCTCGATCGCGCCGACGGTCGTCTTCACCGTCGCCTGTTGCCGGCGTCCTGGTGGTCGTTCACCCGCATCGACGCGCTGGTCGCCGGAACGCTGCTCCTCTGGCATGTCATCGGGGCGAACACCGCCGACGACGGCTATCAGCTCGGGATGGCCCGCGCCGCGGGTGAGGCCGGGTACATGGCGAACTACTTCCGGTGGTTCGGTGTGCCCGAAGCGCCCTTCGGTACCCCCTTCTACGACGTCCTCGCCCTGATGACCCAGGTCTCGACGGCGAGCATCTGGATGCGGCTACCGGCGCTGACCGCCGGAATCCTGTGCTGGTGGGTGCTCAGCCGCGAGGTCGCTCCGCGTCTCGGCGTCGCGCTGCGCCGCAACCGGCTTCCGCTGTGGACCGGGGCGCTGGTGTTCCTGGCGTTCTGGCTGCCGCTCAACAACGGACTGCGCCCGGAACCGATCGTCGCGACGGGCATCGTGCTCACCTGGTGCTCGGTCGAACGCGCGATCGCCACCCGGCGTCTGCTGCCCGCGGCGGCCGCGATCCTCGTCGCCGCGCTCACCGTGACCGCGGGACCGTTCGGGCATCATCTGTTTCGCCGCGCTGATCGCCGGTGCCCGCCCCATCGCCCGCATCCTCCATCGACGGGCACAGACCCTGGGATGGCTGCCGGTTCTCGCGCCGATGCTCGCGGCCGGACTGGTGATCCTGGTGCCGGTCTTCGCCGACCAGACTCTCGCGGCGGTGCTGGAGATGCAGCACGTGCACGGTGTCGGCCCGAACGTGCCGTGGTTCCAGGAGTATCTGCGCTACCAGTACCTGTTGCAGATCACCGTGGACGGCTCGCTGGCCCGCAGGTTCGCGGTCTTCACCCTGGCGTTGTGCCTGGCAGTGGCGATCGTGGCGATGCTGCGCCGCGGTGGGCACATCCCCGGCACCGCGCAGGGTCCGTCCCGCCGCATCGTCGGCATCACCCTCGGCGCGCTGGTGCTGATGATGTTCGCGCCCACCAAGTGGACCCACCACTTCGGGATCTACGCAGGTCTGGCGGCCGCAGTGGCGATGCTCGCCGCCGTGGCCACCGGCCCCGCGGTGCTGCGTTCGCGACGCAACCGCGCCCTGTTCGCCGCGGCGGTGTCGTTCGTGGTGACCATGTCGTTCATCGGCCCCAACGGCTGGTGGTACGTCTCGAGCTACGGGGTCCCGTGGTGGGACAAGCCGCCGTCGGTCGCCGGGTTCGGCTTCTCCACCGTGTTCTTCGCGGTGACGGTCGTCGCCTTGCTGCTCGCCGCGTGGTGGCACATCCACCCCGTCGCCTCCACCCGCACCGACGTCCCGTCCCGGTTGTGGGCGGTGCCGCCGTTGACCGTCGCCGCCGCCGCGATGGTGCTGTTCGAGGTGCTGTCACTGGCCAAGGGCGCGATCTCGCAGTACCCGGGTTATTCGGTGGCACGGTCCAACTTCGACACGCTCACCGGCAACTCGTGTGCGCTCGCGAACGACGTGTTGCTCGAGACGGACCCGAACGCCTCGGTGCTCACTCCGATCGGCGCCGACACGGCCACCGCTCTCGATGCCGGAGGAGGGGACGGGTTCACGCCGGGTGGTGTCGCCCTCGATCTGACCCCGGACGACGACTCGGCCTCGGCCGGTACCGCCAACACGGTCGACACGAACGACGACCAGACCTCGACCGGCGGTACCGGAGGCACCGGCGGTGGTACCGGCGGAGTCGGAATCAACGGCAGCACCGTCGCTTTGCCGTTCGGGCTCGATCCGGCGACCACCCCGGTGCTGGGCAGCCACGGATCGTCCCTCGGTGACGTCACGAGCGCCTGGTTCCGGCTGCCCGAACCCGACGCAGCCGGTTCGCGCGGGGATCTCGTCACCATCGCCGCGGCCGGCCGGATCTTCTCCGTCGACGCCGACGGAACCGAAACCTACGGTCAGCGACTCGAACTCGAATACGGGACCACCGCGGCCGACGGCAGCGTCACCGCGCTGGGACGGGCGTTGCCGATCGACATCGGTCCGGCGCCCTCGTGGAGGAATCTGCGTGTCCCGATGGACACGCTGCCGGGCGAGGTCGACGCGGTACGGATTGTCGCCTCCGACAACGATCTCGCGCCCGAACAGTGGCTGGCGTTCACTCCGCCACGCGTGCCGCAGACGCAGACCCTGCAGCAGGTCGTCGGGAGCGACACTCCGGTCCTGCTGGACTGGGCGGTCGGGCTCAACTTCCCGTGCCAGCGGCAGATGTTGCACCGCAACGGCATCGCCGAGATCCCCGAGTACCGGATCCTGCCGGACCGGATCGGTGCCATCTCCACGGATCTGTGGCAGGACCACAACGGTGGCGGTCCTCTCGGCTGGACCGACCAGTTGCTGCGGGCCCGCACGATCCCGTCGTATCTCCATCACGACTGGGACCGCGACTGGGGAGCGATCGAGCAGTACACGCCGATCGATCCGTCGACGGAGACCGTGGAACCCGACACCGCCACGGTCACACGCAGCGGTCTGTGGAGCCCGGGTCCGATCAACACCGCCTACTGACGGAACCACGCCTCCGCACGGCCGGCGAGAGCCTTCCCGAGCCGCAGACGCGACGTCTCGGTGAGCGGTTCGGGAAGGTCGTCCGGCGCGAACCAGGCCACCTCGAGGTTCTCGTCGTCGGCGACGCGTGCGTCCCCGCCGGTCGCGCGGAGCAGGAAGCACACGTCGAGGTACTGCGCGACGTCGCCGTTGGGATAGGTGATCGGTGCCGTGACATCGACGCTCGTCAGCCGCACGATCTCGGCGGCGACCCCCGTCTCCTCGAGCACTTCCCGGACCGCGGCGACCGCCGGTTCCTCACCGGGTTCGAGGATGCCGGACACCACGGCCCACATGCCGTTGTCGGCGCGGCGGGTGAGCAGGACGCGATCACGGTCGTCCGTGACGATCGCGCTCACCCCCGGCAGCCACAGGGGAGCGGTTCCTACGTGTGAGCGGAGCTGGAGGACGAAATCGGGTATCGGCACGCCCTCGTTTCTATACCGGCAATCGTGCTGCCGCCGGTCGAGTCGGCGATCAGTTCGAATATCCGTTGAGGGTGTACGTCAGGTCGGTGAGGATCGCCCGGGCGGCGACCGGTCCGGGGGTCGACCACACGTCGTCGGCCACGGAGAACAGACGGTTGTCGCGCACGGCACCGAGGTCGAGCCACTCGTCGGTCTGCATGTAGTCCTTGCCGGCCCCGAGCCCGTCCTCACCGGCGAAGCGGACGAAGATCACATCGCCGTCGGCGGCGGCCGGGTCCTCCGTGTCGACGGCCTGCCACGGTTGTCCGTCGACCACCGCGAACCGCTGGGCCGGTGGCCGGGCAGCCCCGACGTCGCCGAGCACCTGCCCCGCGAACGACGCGGTGCCCTCGACGGTGGGACCGTCGGGCGTGAACCGGACGATCGACGCCTGCGTCTGGGACGACACGAGCTCGCGGCCCAGATCGCGCGCGGCCGTCGCGTAGTCGTCGAGCACGCGCCGCGCGGCCTCCGTGCGCCCGAGCGCCTCACCGACCCGCACGAACTGTTCCCTCCAGAAGACCGGATCGGACCCGACCAGCACGGTGGGTGCGATGCCACTGAGGGAGGCGTACACGTCCGGGGCGGTGGAGGAGCCGAGGATCACATCCGGCTGTGCGCGTTCGATCGCCGCGACGTCCGGGTTGCCCGCGGCACCCACGGGCGGGAGTTCGCCGATCCCGTAGCCGAGGTATTCCGGCCGGCCGGTGACCTCGGCGCTCGCTCCCACGACGCGCTCCCACAGGCCCAGGGCGCACACCGCGTCGAGCGCCGCGGGGTCGAGGACGACGATCCGCTGCGGGTCGGCGGGCACATCCGACCGGCCTGCGGTGTGCAGGACCGGTCGGGTGCCGGTGGTGGGCTGTCCCGGATCGAGCGGGGAGGGGAGTGCGCACGCGGTCGACGTGTCCCGGTCGATGCCCACGACCGACGCACCGGCGATGCGGGTCGTGGTGCGCACGATCTCGGACGCGTCGTCGTCGGGAGGTGTGGAGCATCCGGCCAGGGCTGTCGTCACCGCAGCGACGGCTGCGACGAGCACTGCTCGTGACCGGTGCACGGAAAACACGTCGGACCAACTCCTGTAGGACGCTGCTCGGATCGGACGGCTCAGGCTATCCGGTCGTGTGACGATCGACGCCGAAGGTGTCCGCGAGATCGTCGAGGATGCGGTGCGCACCCTGGATACTCACCGGCATCATCCACACGCTGTCGTCGACCTCGACCTTCCGTCCCTGCAGGTTCTCCCACAGCGGATTGGTGACGAAGGGTTCGGCCGCCGCCTGTGCCTTGCCGTCGCCGAGGTCGTAGGTGGTGACGAAGATGACGTCCGCCTCGGCCTCGGTGATCAGTTCGGGGCTGATGGCGTTCATGATGCTCGACGGATCCGACGGATCGGGGCCCTGGCTCGCGGGGCGGGCGAGACCGGCGTCCTCGAGCACGATGCCGCTGAACGAGGTGGTGCGGTACAGCCGCGCCGTCGGCTCACCGGCGAAGCGGACGACCGAGATCGTGGGGTTGCCCGCCTTCGCGTTGATGTCCGCGCCGATTGCCGCGGCGCGTTCCTCGTACTCGGAGATCTTCTGCTCGGCGAGGTCCTCCTTGCCGATGGCCTGCGCGACGAGACGGATGTTGTCCTTCCACGTCGGTCCGGTCGACTGGGAGAAGACGGTCGGGGCGATGGCGGACAGTTCCTCGTAGTTCTCCCCGTCGCGCACCTCCGCCGAGAGGATGAGGTCGGGTTCGAGCGCGGCCACCTGTTCGAGGCTCACGTCCGCGGTTCTGCCGACGGACACGGCGTCGGTCGCGTACTGCCGCGAGTCGCCGAGATAGTCGGGGAACTCGTCGGTGCGGTAGTCGACGTAGCCGACGAGAGGCGCTTCGAGGAGGAGGACGGCGTCGGAGTAGCTCGTGTCGAGCGCGACGATGCGGGTCGGCTCGCTTTCGATCGTGGTGGAACCGCGGAAGTGTTCGACGGTCCGGGGGAAGTCGGCGGCCGAGTCGGACGCGGTGTCGGTGGACGAGTCGTCGGAGGTGTCGGCCGAACTGCAGCCGGCGACGAGGAGTGCGGCGGTCAGCAGTGCTGCCGCGAACCGGGCGGGGCGGGAGGAGGGAACAGGCACGGGTCGTCCTTCTGTGATTGCGGGGGAAGTGCACCCTAACCCGGGCTGTTCGCGCGTGGTGAGGTCACCTGGTGTCGTCCCTGCGTGTGAGGTGCAGCACACCCTCGGATTGTGGTTGTCGGCTCCGCTCCAGGTAGCCTCGCGAGTCGAGTACGACAGTGAGTAGGACCCGGAGGGCGACCGTTTCGGGGAGGGTCTACGATTCGATGAGCGCAAGCCAGAGACCGTTCGCCTCCAGCCCGAGGTCGAGCGCGCATTCAGGAGGATTAGTGACTGCCGTAGCGCCCCAGCCAGTCCCAGAGATAGCTGCAGCAAGGCCGTACCCGCCGCGGCAGGGACCCAAGGGTTCGTTCATCTACAAGATGATCACGACCACAGATCCCAAGATGTTGGGGATCATGTACATGGTCACCTCGTTCGCCTTCTTCCTCATCGGCGGCCTGATGGCCCTGCTGATGCGCACCGAGCTCGCGGTCCCCGGCCTGCAGTTCCTGTCGAACGAGCAGTTCAACCAGCTGTTCACCATGCACGGCACGATCATGCTGCTGATGTACGCGACGCCGGTCGTGTTCGCCTTCGCGAACTACATCCTGCCGCTGCAGATCGGCGCCCCCGACGTCGCCTTCCCGCGCCTGAACGCATTCAGCTACTGGCTGTACCTGTTCGGCGCGACGATCGTCATGCTCGGCTTCGTCACCCCCGGCGGTGCAGCGGACTTCGGCTGGACGGCGTACACGCCGCTCACCAGTGAGATCCACTCCCCGGGTGTCGGTGCCGACTTCTGGATCCTCGGCCTCGGCGTGATGGGTCTGGGCACCATCCTCGGTGGCGTCAACTTCATCACCACCGTGGTGTGCATGCGTGCACCGGGCATGACCATGTTCCGGATGCCGATCTTCACCTGGAACATCCTGATCACCAGCCTGCTGATCCTGCTCGTGTTCCCGCTGCTGACCGCCGCCTTCATGGGCCTGTTCGTCGATCGTCACCTCGGTGGCCACATCTACGATCCCGCCACCGGCGGTGTGCTCCTGTGGCAGCACCTGTTCTGGTTCTTCGGCCACCCCGAGGTGTACGTCATCGCGCTGCCGTTCTTCGGCATCGTCTCGGAGATCTTCCCGGTCTTCTCGCGCAAGCCGATCTTCGGTTACACGGGTCTGGTCTACGCCACGATGGCCATCGCGGCACTGTCCATCGCCGTGTGGGCGCACCACATGTACGCCACCGGCGCCGTGCTGCTGCCGTACTTCTCGTTCATGACCTTCCTGATCGCCGTCCCGACCGGCGTGAAGTTCTTCAACTGGATCGGCACGATGTGGAAGGGCCAGATCACCTTCGAATCGCCGATGCTGTTCTCGGTCGGCTTCATCGTGACCTTCCTCTTCGGTGGCCTGACCGGTGTCATCCTCGCGAGCCCGCCGTTGGACTTCCACCTGCACGACTCGTACTTCGTGGTCGCCCACTTCCACTACGTGCTCTTCGGCACCATCGTGTTCGCGACCTACGCCGGCATCTACTTCTGGTTCCCGAAGATGACCGGACGCATGCTCGACGAGCAGCTCGGCCGCTGGCACTTCTGGCTGACCTTCATCGGTTTCCACACCACCTTCCTGGTGCAGCACTGGCTCGGTAACGAGGGCATGCCGCGTCGCTACGCCGACTACCTGCCGTCCGACGGCTTCACCACCCTGAACACGATTTCCACCATCGGTGCGTTCGTGCTCGGTGCCTCGACGCTGCCGTTCCTGTGGAACGTCTTCAAGAGCTACCGCTACGGCCAGGTCGTCACGGTCGACGACCCGTGGGGCTACGGCAACTCGCTCGAATGGGCCACCAGCTGCCCGCCGCCGCGGCACAACTTCACCGAGCTGCCGCGGATCCGCTCGGAGCGTCCTGCCTTCGAGCTGCACTACCCGCACATGGTCGAGAAGATGCGCGCCGAAGCGCATGTCGGCCCGGGCAGTGACAAGCACAACGTCAACGTCCTCGAGGGTGCCGACCGTACCCCCGGCGACCATCCGCGCGCCTGAGCGCAGATCGACGATCCACCGAAGCCCCACCCGTCCACCGGGTGGGGCTTCGGCCTTTCGGTGGGGCCGGACCCGCGAACGGGAGCGACGGTTCGACCTGCAACAATGGACGAGCGAGCCGGTACGCGCGTGCGTCCGTGTGTACCTCGACAGACAAGCGATCGGAGACGTAGTGGCGTCTGACAGCACGGTGCTGGTGACCGTGACCGGACCTGACCATCCCGGCGTGACCTCGGTGCTCTTCGCAGCACTGACGCGGCACGACGTCGACCTCCTCGATGTGGAACAGGTCGTGATCCGCGGCCGGCTCACCCTCGGTGTCCTCCTCGTCTGCCCGACCGACGTCGAAGCGTTGCAGGACGAGGTCGAGTCCGCGATGGCCACCATCGGTATGCACGCCGACGTCCAGATCGGTGCCGAGCGCGGTGCCCGCACCGTCTCGACCCACGCCGTCGTGGTGCTGGGCAGCCCGGTCAGTGCCAAGGCACTGCAGTCGGTTGGCCGCACCCTCGCGGCCCAGGGCGCGAACATCGATTCGATCCGCGGCATCGCCGACTACCCGCTCACCGGCCTCGAGCTGATGATCACCGCGCCCGACACCAGCGTCGAGGCCGACGCCGCGCTGCGGCACGCCCTCGTCGAACTCGCCGCGGGCCTCGACGTCGACATCGCGGTGGAGCGCGGCGGTCTCGCCCGTCGTTCCAAGCGCCTGATCGTCTTCGACGTCGATTCCACGCTCATCCAGGGCGAGGTCATCGAGATGCTCGCCGCGCACGCCGGTGTCGAGGACAAGGTCCGCGAGGTCACCGAGGCTGCGATGCGCGGTGAGATCGATTTCGCGCAGTCCCTCGAACAACGCGTCGCGACCCTCGCGGGTCTGCCGGCGACCGTCATCGACGAGGTCGCCGAGCAGCTCGAGCTCACTCCCGGTGCCCGCACCACGATCCGGACGTTGCGTCGGCTCGGCTTCCGTTGCGGCGTCGTCTCGGGCGGCTTCCGTCAGGTGATCGACCCGCTCGCACACGAACTCGAACTCGACTTCGTCCGCGCCAACACGCTCGAGATCGTCGACGGCAAGCTCACCGGGCGAGTGGTCGGCGACATCGTCGACCGCGCCGCCAAGGCACGCGCCCTCCGTGAGTTCGCCGACGAGGCGGGCGTGCCGGTCGAGCAGACCGTCGCGGTCGGCGACGGTGCCAACGACATCGATATGCTGTCGGCCGCGGGCCTGGGCGTGGCGTTCAACGCCAAGCCGGCCCTGCGCGAGGTCGCCGACACCGCCCTGTCGTATCCCTACCTCGATGCGGTGCTCTTCGTCCTCGGCGTCACCCGCGAGGAGATCGAGGCGGCCGACCGCGTCGACGGAACCCTGCGCCGCGTCCCGATCGACGGCAGTGTCTGAGCCGGACCCCGAGTCGGTGCACACCGAGACGGCCTCCGGATCTGCGGGCACGGACCCCGAGCCGGTCTTCGACCCGGCGTCGGATCCGGGTTTCGCCGAGCGCCACGGCGTACTCACCCGCGGTTACGGGCACCGGCCCGATCCGGAGGATCCGGCGAAGGTGCAGGCGATGCCGATCGTGCTGCACATCCCCAAGGTCGATCCACCCGCCCGCAGCGCGGTGCTCGAAGCCGCCGCGATGGCTACCGTGGCACTGTGTTTCGACCCGCGGGTCGGTCCCGGCCCGGACGGCGAACCCGGCCCGTGGCAGGAACCCTTCCTCGCATGGAACGACGCGCGGATACGGAAGGTCGCCCGCCGCGCCCGCGGAGCGCACTGGCGTGCCGCGCAGGACGTCGACGGAGTCACCGTCGACCACGCCGGTGCCCAGGCCAGGGTGTTCGTGCCCGGCCCTGTGGGGGAACTGGACCCGCGCATCTCCCGCCTGCAGATCGGTGGCACCGACCTGCCCCACGACGATCCGCCCCCACCGGCGGACGGCGTTCCGGTCCTCTGGGTGCAGAAGGACCTCGAGATGACCGTCGGCAAGGCGGCCGCGCAGGTCGGTCATGCCGCGATGCTGTTCGCGGGGGCACTGGACGTCGACACCTCACGCGCATGGGCTTCCGACGGATTCCCGTGTGCCGTCCGCGATGCGGACGAGGCCACCTGGCACGAGCTGCTCGCCCGCGTGGAAGCCGGCACGGCCGTCGCGGTCCGCGATGCGGGCTTCACCGAGGTGGCCCCGGGTTCGATCACCGTGATCGCGGTGCCCGGCACGGTCGACGAACGAGCCTGACCTCGACCAGTGCCTGTCCCGCACCGCATCCGCGGTGGCCGGGCAGCACATACAGGGTGTGGAGCCGGAGCGCGCGGACGGGAGCGTCGTCGCCGATCGGGTCGCCCGCGATCGCCTCCGCCTCGTCGGCAGTGGGAACCCGCACGCGGAATCCACCGGCGCCGTCGATCATTCGTGCTCGATGGGGTCGTCGTCCGCGATCCGGAAGATCAGCACCGTCGGCCCGTCGACCGGGTACGAACTCCCCACCCGCATCGGGGAGGTGTTCGCAGGCCTGCCGTCGGGGGCGCTCGAATCGAAGACGCACGCGATGTCGCCGCGATACCACTCGGGTCCGGCGAGGGTCACCGTGGCGGCGTCGCCCGCATGCAGGACGAACAGGCCGCTGCTGTCCTCGAGGGTGACTCCGGTGCGGGTCACGGTGCCGAGTTGCGAGCCGTCGACCCAGCCCTGCAGCGTGCGGCGACTGTCGTCGTGCCACGCGTCCTCGTCGAGTTCGATCCCCTCGATGCCGAACCACACCAGATCGGGATACCCCACGGACCGGGCACGCCCCTCGAAGAAGCGTCGCTGCCGCAGCACCGGGACGCGCTTGCGCAGCCGGAGCAGTTCGCGCACGTAATCCGTTCGCGCACGGTCGGCGTGCTCCCAGTCCAGCGGCCAGGCGTCGCGGACCGGGACGTCCTCGGGGACGCAGTAGGCGTTGTTGTTGCCGTTCTGCGTATGCCCGAACTCGTCGCCGGCGAGCAACATCGGTGTGCCCGTCGACAACAGCAGTGTCGCGAGCATCGCCCGGATGTGCCGATCGCGAGCGGCGAGGATCTCCGGATCGTCGGTCGGCCCTTCGACCCCGTGGTTCACCGACTCGTTGTTGTTCGACCCGTCCCGGCCCTCCTCACCGTTCTCGTCGTTGTGCTTGCGCTCGTACGAGACTGCGTCGGCGAGGGTGAAACCGTCGTGGGCGGTGACGAAGTTGACCGACATCCACGGCTGCCGGATGTTCCTGTCGTAGAGGTCCTCCGAACCGGTGAGCCGCGACGCCATCTCGCGGATCCCGGAACGTCCCGCCCAGTAGCGGCGGACCGTGTCGCGGTAGCGGTCGTTCCATTCGGCCCATTGCGCGCCGAAGTTCCCGAGCTGGTAACCGTGTGCGGTGGCGTCCCACGGTTCGGCGACGAGCTTGACGTCGCAGAGGACGGGATCGGTGACGATCGCGGTGAGCAGTGCCGCCCGCGGATCGAAGGCCCCACCGCGGGGACGGGCCAGCGCACTGGCGAGGTCGAAGCGGAAGCCGTCCACACCCATCACGTCCGCCCAGTACCGGAGGCTGTCGCACACCATCCGCACGACGATCGGTGAGGACGCGTCGAGGGTGTTGCCGCACCCCGTCAGGTCGACGTCCCGTCCGTGCGCGTCGAGCAGGTAGTAGCCGGGCGCGTCGAGGCCGCGCCAGGACAGGCTCGGACCGTCGACCGACGCTTCGCACGTGTGGTTGTAGACGACGTCGAGCAGCACCTCGAGCCCGGCGCTGTGGAAGGCGTCGACCATCGTCCGGAACTCGGCGATCTCGTTGCCCGGCGTGACGGCGTAGGCGGGATGCGGCGCGAAGTACGAGGCGGTCGAATAACCCCAGTGGTTGCGCATCCCCCGCGCACGCACCGACGGCTCGGTCACGAAGGCCTGCACGGGCAGCAACTCGACGGTCGTCACCCCCAGCCCCACCAGATGGTCGATGACCGACCGGTGGGCGAGTCCGAGATAGGTGCCACGCAGCTCCGGTGGCACGAGCGGGTGGTGGGCCGTGTACGAACCGACGTGCAGTTCGTAGACGACGGTGTTCTCCCACGGCACGCGGGGCTTGTCGTGCATGGGCGTCAGGGCGGGTGTCACCACGGACAGGGGCGTGTGACCGAGCGAGTCGACGGTCGACATCGCACCGAACGGGTCGCCCTGGTGGGGGATCAACCGGTCCGGGTCGCCGACGTCGCCGTCGATCCGCCGGGCCCACGGATCGAGCAGGATCTTGTGCGGGTTGGTGCGCAGCCCCCACTGCGGTTGCCACGGCCCGTAGGCGCGGTAGCCGTACCGTTGCCCGGCGCCGACGCCGGGGACCACCCCATGCCAGACCCCGTAGGTGCGGTCGGGCAGGTCCACGCGGTGTTCGTTCCCGTCGTCGTCGACGAGGCAGACCTGGACGCGGTCGCTGTGCGGGGCGTGGACGGCGAAGCGTGTGCCGCCGTCGACCGGGATGGGTCCGAGCGGGAAGGCAGCCCGGTCGGGGAGCGCGACCGAGCCGGACACGACAGCAGTTTCGGATGCGGAGGACGACACGGGAACCGATCCTGCCGCGTTTCGGGCTCGGGCGTAAGAGAAGATGGTCCGCGTGGCACAACCTGATCCCGATTTGCTCATCGAATTCGACGACGTAGTGGTCCGACGCGGCGGGAACGTCCTCGTCGGTCCCGTGACCTGGAAGGTGGAACTCGACGAACGTTGGGTGGTTCTCGGACCCAACGGGGCAGGAAAGACCTCGCTGCTGCGGGTCGCGGCGGCCGAGACCTTCCCCACCTCCGGCACCGCGCACGTCCTCGCGGAGACGTTCGGAAAGACGGATCTGTCCGAACTGCGACCCCGGATCGGATTGTCCTCCGCGGCCCTGGCCAACCGGGTGCCGAACGACGAGAAGGTCACCGATCTCGTGCTCTCCGCGGGCTACGGCGTGCTGGGCCGGTGGCGCGAGCAGTACGACGACATCGACACGAGCCGCGCGGTGGAGATGCTCGAGAGTCTCGGCGCGGAACATCTCGCCGACCGTCTGTACGGGACGTTGTCGGAGGGCGAGCGCAAGCGCGCGCTCATCGCCCGGGCGCTCATGACCGACCCCGAACTGTTGCTGCTCGACGAGCCCGCGGCCGGCCTGGACCTCGGTGGTCGTGAGGAACTCGTGGCCCGGCTCGGCACTCTCGCGGCCGACCCGGATGCACCCGCGATCGTGCTCGTCACCCATCACGTGGAGGAGATCCCTCCGGGCTTCACGCACGCCCTGCTCCTGAAGGAGGGGGGCGTGGTCGCCCAGGGCCTGCTCGACGACGTGATCACCGCCGAGAACCTCAGCGCGGCGTTCAGCCAGTCCATCTCGCTCGACAAGGTCGACGACCGGTTCTTCGCCCGCCGCACCCGCCAGGCGGGACGGCACCGCAGGTAACTCCGGGTCGGGTGGTGCCGGGACCGATCGGCTAGGTTGAGGCCATGTCCAACGATCGCTCGGCATCCACCTTCGATCCCACCGCGGTGCCCATCCGCGACGCGTCCACCGTGATGCTCGTGCGGGACTCCGCGCGCGGCGTCGAGGTGTTCCTGCAGCGTCGTGTCGTCGGCATGGACTTCGCCGGCGGCATGACCGTCTTCCCCGGCGGCGGGGTCGACCCCTCGGACACCGACGCCGACGTGCGGTGGACCGGTCCGGACGTGACCTGGTGGGCCGAGCGGTTCGGTATCGGCGAGGCGCAGGCCCGCGCGCTGGTGCTCGCGGCCGTGCGCGAGACCTTCGAGGAGTGCGGCGTGCTGCTCGCCGGCCCCACCGAGGATTCGGTGGTGGCCGACACGAGCGACTACGCCGAGGCGCGTCGTCTGCTCGAAGCGCGCGAGCTGTCCTTCGGGGACTTCCTGGAGAAGGAGCAGTTGGTGCTGCGCGCCGACCTGCTGCGTCCGCACGCGAACTGGATCACCCCGTTGGGGGAGCGGCGCCGCTACGACACGCGCTTCTTCGTCGCCGCGGTACCGGAAGGGCAGCGGGCCGACGGGAACACCAGCGAGACCGATCTGGTGCAGTGGCAGACCGCCGAGGAGGCCCTCGCCGACTGGCGGTCGGGCCGGTGCATCCTGCTCCCGCCCACATGGAGTCAGCTGTCGATCCTGTCGGGCTTCGCCACGGTCGCCGACCTCATGGCGGCGGACCCGGTCATCGAGCCGATCCTGCCGATCATGGGCCGCCGCGACGGTGCGGTCCACATCGCGTTCGACGGTGACGAGGGCTACTACGAGGTCGGTACTCATCCGTGGGCCCAGCGCTCCGACATCTAGGCTGAGGACCATGGCTGAATTCGTGACCCTCGACGTCTCCGACGGCATCGGCACCATCCGTCTCGACCGACCTCCGATGAACGCGTTGAACCGGCAGCTCCAGGAGGAGATCCGGACCGCTGCGCGCGAGGCGACCGTCCGTTCGGACGTGAAGTCGGTGATCGTCTACGGCGGCGAGAAGGTGTTCGCGGCCGGCGCCGACATCAAGGAAATGGCCGACCTGAGCTACGTGCAGATGAGCGAGATCGTCGGCGACCTGCAGTCGGCCCTCGGGTCGATCGCCGACATCCCCAAGCCCACCGTCGCCGCGATCACCGGCTACGCCCTCGGCGGGGGCCTCGAACTCGCCCTCGGCGCCGACCGGCGCATCGTCGGCGACAACGTCAAGCTCGGCACACCCGAGATCCTGCTGGGCATCATCCCCGGCGGCGGCGGCACCCAGCGACTGGCTCGGCTCATCGGCCCGGCCAAGGCGAAGGATCTCGTCTTCACCGGTCGCTTCGTCGGTGCCGACGAAGCCCTGTCGATCGGTCTGGTCGACGAGGTCGTCGCCCCCGACGACGTCTACGAGGCGGCACGTCGCTGGGCCGGGCAGTTCACCGGCGCCGCCTCGCGCGCGCTCGCCGCTGCGAAGGCCGCGATCGACCAGGGTCTCGACACCGATCTGGATACGGGTCTGAAGATCGAGCAGCACGTCTTCGCCGGGTTGTTCGCCACGAAGGACCGCACCATCGGTCTCGAATCGTTCATCGAGAACGGGCCGGGCAAGGCGAAGTTCGTCGGCGAGTGATGCCGACCGGCACCCGCACTTGTCCACAGCTTACCCATGAGTAGGATCACCGCATGACTGCCAGCAGGACCGACGGGGTCGACCCCGCGCCGAATCCGCACGCCACTGCCGAAGAGGTCGCAGCGGCCCTCGAGGACACCAAGCTCGCCCAGGTGCTCTACCACGACTGGGAAGCCGAGACGTACGACGAGAAATGGTCTATCTCGTACGACGAGCGGTGCATCGACTACGCCAAGGGTCGGTTCGTCGCCGCTGCGGGCGACCAGCCGCTGCCCTACGAGCGCGCACTCGAACTCGGCTGCGGCACGGGCTTCTTCCTCCTCAACCTCATGCAGGGCGGGGTCGCGAAGACCGGTTCGGTGACCGACCTGTCGCCCGGCATGGTGAAGGTCGCGCTCCGCAACGCCGAGAACCTCGGTCTCGACATCGACGGCCGTGTCGCCGACGCCGAGACCATCCCGTACGACGACGACACCTTCGACCTCGTGGTCGGGCACGCCGTGCTGCACCACATCCCGGACGTCGAGCAGTCGCTGCGCGAGGTGCTGCGCGTGCTCAAGCCCGGCGGCCGTTTCGTCTTCGCCGGCGAGCCCAGCACGATCGGCAACTTCTACGCCCGCATGCTCGGCCGGGTCACGTGGGAGGCCACCACCAACATCACCAAGCTGCCCTTCCTGCGCGACTGGCGTCGTCCGCAGACCGAGCTCGACGAGTCCTCCCGGGCGGCCGCCCTCGAGGCCGTCGTCGATCTGCACACCTTCGACCCTGCGGATCTCGAGAAGTTGGCCTCGTCGGCCGGTGCCGTCGAGGTGAAGGCGTCGAGCGAGGAGTTCGCCGCGGCCCTGCTCGGCTGGCCGGTGCGCACCTTCGAGGCCGCCGTCCCGCAGGAGAAGCTGGGCTGGAACTGGGCGAAGTTCGCCTTCGGCGGCTGGAAGACGCTGAGCTGGGTCGACGAGAACGTCCTCAAGCACGTCGTGCCCCGCAGCTTCTTCTACAACGTCATGATCACCGGTGTGAAGCCCGGCAAGTAGTTGGGCTACGACTTCACCCTCGCCGACGTCGAGTACCTGACGTCGGACGACGGCCGCGACGCTCTCGCGAGCGTCGCCGACCGGGAACTGTCGACGCGTACGCGCCTCGCCGACATCGGCTGGGCGCGTACGCGTTTCGGTGACCGCGCCGGAATGCTCGTCGAAACCGTCATCCTGCGGCGCAAGGCGGAGGCGAAGATCGCCGGCGGCGCCGGGTGGGTGCTCACCGACGACGCTCTGCAGCAGTCCACGCCCACCCGCGTCGCGGCGCACCGCGCGCGACGGTTGCGCGGCCGCACGGTGCACGACGTGACGTGTTCGATCGGCGCCGAACTCACCGAACTCGTCGGGGTCGCCGAGACCGTGATCGGCAGTGATCTCGACGATGTGCGTCTGGCGATGGCCGCGCACAACGTCCCCGGGGCTTACCTCCTGCGCGCCGACGCCCTGCGTCCGGTCACGCGAGACACCACCGTCGTCGCCGATCCCGCAC
The DNA here is from genome assembly GCF_900187265.1 of Rhodococcus rhodochrous. Taxonomy (NCBI): domain Bacteria; kingdom Bacillati; phylum Actinomycetota; class Actinomycetes; order Mycobacteriales; family Nocardiaceae; genus Rhodococcus; species Rhodococcus rhodochrous. Next base: position 3,443,825 of record NZ_LT906450.1, on the reverse strand, counting down.
GCCGTTCGGGTGGGCGACGGACCCACGATCCGGCGGCGCTGCAACCACCGCTGCCCGATCTCCTCGACGCCTACGCGGGCCGCGATCTCGCCGTGAAGTGCGCACCCGGACTGGATTTCGACTCGCTCGACTGGTCCGGTGAGGTCGAGGTCGTCTCGCTCGACGGCGGAGTCCGCGAGGCGTGCCTGTACTCACCGGGGCTGAGCACTCCCGGCGTGCGGCGACGGGCTGCGGTACTGCGTTCGGACGGCACCGGTTTCGAGATCACCGATGCCGCGGACGACGACATCCCGGAGCGGGAGCCGGGGGAGTGGATCGTCGACCCCGACGGCGCGATCGTGCGCGCCGGTCTCGTCCGTCACTACGCCGCCGCGCACGGATTGTGGCAACTCGACCCGCGGATCGCCTATCTCACCGGCGACAGCCTGCCCGACGGAGTACGGGGTTTCCGGATCGTCGAGCGTCTCAAGTACAGCGAGAAGACGCTCCGTCAGGCGCTCGCCCGCCACGACTGCGGTGCGGCCGAGATCCTCGTACGAGGTGTCGACGTCGACCCAGCGGTGTTGCGTCCGCGCCTGAAGCTGCGCGGGTCGGCCTCGCTCAGCGTGGTGCTCACCCGCATCGGCCGGACGCCGGAAGCCTTCGTCTGCACGCCGTCACGCTGACCGCCCGCGCGCGAACTCGCTGTCCTCACACGGACTGCGGTTCGCGCAGCACCACCACGTCGCCGTCGACGGTCGTGATCACGAACTCCCCGCCCGGGCCGACACCGGTCCCGACCGGCAGTCCGGTGGAGGGATCGAGGGGTTCCTCCTCGAGCGTCGCTCCGTCCGCGAGATCGAGCACCGCTGCTGCGAGAGCCCGATCGCCGTCGACGACCACATAGGCCCGGCCGTCGGCGGTCACCGCCGGCGCACCGTACGGAACCACGTCCGTCCGCTCCCACTCGACCTCGACGCTGTCGCCGGCGTCGCGCAGCGCCGTCAGCGGGGCGCTGCCGTCGGCCGACGCGAGGAGCAGCAGTCCGTCCTCCGTGACGGCGGGACCGAGCGCCGTGGGACGGCCGGTCTCGTGGGTCCACCGCGCCTCGCCCGTCTCCGCGTCGAGCGCCCACAGGGCACCCTCCCCGTCGTGGACGTAGACGGTCGAACCGTCCGCGGACAGAACCGGACTCGTCACCGCACCTCCGGGAAGGTCGGGTACCGACCACTCCTCGGACACCACGGCGTCGTCACCGGGCGTGTAGCGCAGCGCCACGAGCGCAGACCGGTCCGCACCCGGACGCCACACGGTGACGAACACGCGGTCGGTGGCGGTGTCGACGGCAGGCGTCGTGGCGACCGGGCAGTCCTCCGAACCACCGAAGCAGGCCGGCAGGCCGTGATCGCTCGCGAGTCGCGGCAGGTTCTGCCCGTCCTCGACGGTCGGCACCGGCACGAGATCGAACAGCGGTGCCTCGAGGTGCCCCGTCTGCGGGTCGACGACGTTGACCTGACCGAAATGCGTGACCACCAACAGGCTTCCGTCGGAGGTGAACTGTGCGCTGCGGGGACTGCCGCTCACGGGAATGCGCCAGCGACGCTGGCCGTGCTCGTTGAACGACAGCAGTCCGCCGTCCTCACCGACGTAGATGTTCGCGACCCCGTCGGAGACGGGCGTGATCGTCGTGACGGCCGGGGCGAGACGCGTGCACCAGCGCTTGCGGCCCGTGTCCATCTGGAAGGAGAACAGATTGCATCCGGCCTCCGTTGAGGCCGCCACCGAGACCTGGCCGTTGGCCGCGATGCCGGCGGGGGAGCCGACCGGGCCGCCCAGCGGACGCGTCCAGCCGGGCGCGAGGTCCTCGACACTCTCGGCGGTCGCGGTGTTGCTGTTGCGGGCATCGGAGTGCCGTCCCGGCCAGCCGCCACTCGACAACACGTCGTCGGTGCCGGCCCCACCGCCGCACGCGCTCAGCGCGAAGACCACCGTCAGCGCCGGGACCGCGGTCCGCAGGACACCCCGCATCACTCAACTCCTCCACAGGCGAACGATTCGACGTGTCAGCGTATCGGGCCGGGGGTCGTGAGCCGCGAACGAGGCGGACCGTAGGCTGCCCCTATGACGAGCATGTGGGGTGCACCTCTGACGGCGAGGTGGCGCGGGTCCCGTCGAAGGGATCCCGAACAGGCACGATTCCTGACGCTGTCCTCTCTGAAGTGGGTGCTGGACAACAAGGCGTACACGCCCTGGTACCTGGTCCGGTACTACCGCCTGGCGAAGTTCCGGCTGGCCAATCCGCACGTGGTGCTGCGCGGCATGGTCTTCCTGGGCAAGAATGTCGAGATCCACGCGACGCCCGAACTGTCGCGCCTCGAGATCGGCCGCTGGGTCCACATCGGCGACGGCAACGCCATCCGCTGCCACGAGGGTTCGCTCCGGATCGGCGACAAGGTCGTCTTCGGCAAGGACAACGTCGTCAACACCTATCTCGACATCGAGATCGGCGCGTCGACGCTGGTCGCCGACTGGTGCTACATCTGCGACTTCGACCACCGCACCGAGGACGTCACCTACCCGATCAAGGACCAGGGCATCGTCAAGAGCCCCGTCCGGATCGGTCCGGACACCTGGATCGCTGCGAAGGTGACCGTGCTCCGCGGCACCCGGGTCGGCCGCGGTTCGGTGCTCGGAGCGCACGCGGTCGTCAAGGGCGACATCCCCGATTTCAGTATCGCGGTGGGTTCGCCCGCCAAGGTCGTGAAGAACCGTAAGGTGGCGTGGGAGAGCGCCGCTGCCGAGCGTGCCGCCCGGGAGGCGGCGCTCGCCGATATCGCACGGAAGAAGTCGGGAGATACGCCCGCGGACGTGCATCAGTAGCGACGCGGGCCGGGACACTGTCGGGGGACAGCAGATGGACTACTCGGAGTATCGGAGTCATGACGCGATCGGCCTGGCCGAACTCGTCGCGACGGGTCAGGTGTCGGCGAGCGAACTGCTCGAGACCGCGATTGCGCGGCTCGACACGGTCGAACCGACACTGAACACCGTCGTCCGCAGGCTCGACGACAAGGCGCGTGTCCGGGCACGCGAACCGCTCGACGGCCCGTTCGCCGGTGTGCCGTTCCTGCTCAAGGATCTGGGGCAGGATCTGGCCGGTGAGCCGACCTCGTGCGGGTCCCGGGTCCTCGCGGACCTGCCGATGGACGAGAACTCGGTGATCGTCGACCGGTGGCTCGAGGCGGGCCTGGTCCCGTTCGCCAAGACCAACACCCCCGAGTTCGGGGCGAAGGGCATCACCGAGCCCGAGGCGTTCGGGGCCACCCGCAACCCGTGGGACCCGGCGGTGACACCGGGTGGGTCGTCGGGTGGTTCCGCTGCCGCGGTCGCGGCGGGGGTCGTCCCCGCTGCGGGAGCGAGCGACGGCGGCGGCTCCATCCGCATCCCCGCCGCCTGCTGCGGGCTCCTCGGGCTCAAGCCCGGTCGCGGACTCGTGCCCACCGGTATGCGCGGCGGCGAACCGTTGCACGGGGCGGCCACCAACGGGGTCATCTGCCGGACGGTGCGCGACGCCGCTGCCTTCCTCGACGTCATGGCGGGTCCGTACGCGGGCGGGCCGTATCTCGTCGAGCGTGCGCAGTCGTACGCGGAGGTCGCGCGCTCGGCGCCGAAGCGGCTGCGGATCGGGTACGAGACCGTGTCACCGATCGGGACGCCGGTCGACCCGGAGGCGGAGGCCGCGGTGGACGCCGCCGTCGCGGTGCTCGAGGAACTCGGCCATCACGTCGAGCCTGCCTCGACGGGTATCGACGAACGGCGTCTCGCCGAGGACTTCCTCACGATGTGGTTCGCCACGGCCGCAGCGGAGGTCGCCGAGGCCTGCCGCCTCACCGGGGCACGACCGGAGGACTTCGAGTTCGACACCCGCATCATCGCCGCCGTGGGCAGGTCCACCTCGGCGTCGGACTATATTGCGGCACATGCCCGCTGGGCCGAGTACGCGAGCGGTCTCGCGCAGTTCCACGAACGCTACGATCTGCTGCTCACGCCGACGCTCGCCTTCCCACCGTCACGCATCGGCGAACTCGACACACCCCGCTGGATGCGGCGTGCCGGTGAGGCGCTCCTGCGGACCCGCACCGCATGGATCGCGACCCGGGCCGGTTTCATCGATCGGGTGGTGGACGACAATCTCGGCCGTACCCCCTACACGCAGCTCGCCAACATCACCGGACGACCGGCGATCTCGGTGCCGTTGCACTGGACGACGTCCGGTCTGCCGCTCGGGGTGCAGTTCGTCGGCCCGCTCGGTGGGGAGGGCGTGCTCCTCGCCCTCGCAGGCGAACTCGAACAGGCGCGGCCGTGGTTCGATCGGCAGCCGCCGCTCGCTCCGGCCGAGTTGTCCGCTGCTTCGTGAGCCGAAGTCCGGCTCAGGATCGAGCCAGAGGCTTCCGGTACACGACGGTCTCGCACGGGACCGCAAGAGCCGGAACAAGTTCCGGATGGCGCGTATCGAGCGGCGCGGGTTCCTCCGGCACGTAGCCGAGCCGGGTGTAGAGCCGGTCGAGGAACACCTTCGACCCGTGCGAGGTGTCGCGCGGACGGATCACCTCGAGCTGCATCGTCTCGAAACCGCGCTCGGCGAACTCCGTCTCGACCGTGTCGATCAGCAGGCGGCCGACGCCCGTGCCGCGGACCTTCGGGTCGGAGGCGAGCATCCCGAACTCGGCCGTCGTCGCGCCGACCGGGGTCACGCGGATGCAGCCGACCACCCGGCCGTGCGAGCGGGCGATGCGGATGCTGCCCTCCCGCGCGTACCGGGTGATCTCGTCCGTGTCGGTCCGTGTGGTGCCCGGCACCCACATGCCGTCCTCGGCCACCGCGTAGACCGCGTTGAGCAGTTCGGTGACGGCGGCGACGTCGGATTCGTGCGGGGCGAGGCGCTCGACCTCGACGGTGTGCTGCTCGTTCATCCGCGATCCGGGAGTGGTCGTTGCGGGATCGTCGGGCGGGCCAGCGGGTGCCGCACCCGCCGCTTCGCCGACGAATAGACCTGCGCGGTCTCCTCGGCGACGCGGCGCCAGTCGAAGTCGTCGGTCAGTCGTGCCCGAGCAGCCCGCGCGCGCACCTGTGCGGCCTCGGGATCGTCGAGGGTCTCCCGGACCGCCGAGACGAGTCCGGCCACGTCGCCGGGCCGGAACGACAGTCCGGTCACGCCGTCGACCACGGCTTCGCCCAGTCCACCTGCGGTGGACGTGATGAGCGGGGTACCCGCCGCTGCGGCCTCGAGGGCGATGATGCCGAACGGCTCGTAGCGGCTCGGCAGCACGATCGCGTCCGCGCCGTGCAGCCAGCCGAGAAGTTCGGTGTGGTCGAGGTTGCCGAGGAAGCTCACCGAGCGTGCGACGCGGTGCACGCGTGCCTGCTCGCGCAGCCACTCGAACTGGGTGCCCTCACCGGCGACCACGAGGGTCGTGCCGGGATGCGAGCGGCGGATGCGGGGGAGCGCGGCGATCGCGTCCTGCACACCCTTCTCGTATTCGAGGCGACCGACGTAGAGCAGTCGTGCCGGCCCGGGACGCGGCTCACGCTCGCGGTACGACCAGGTGGTGATGTCGATGCCGTTGCGGATCACCGAGATCTCCGGGAGGTCCGGGCCGTACAGCTCGGTGACCTCGTCGTGCATCGATGCCGAACACGTGATGAGACGGTCGGATTCGTTGGCGAGCCACCACTCGACGGAATGCACCTGCCGGTTGATTCGGCCCGACAGCCAGCCGCTGTGGCGACCGGCCTCGGTTGCGTGCAGGGTCGACACGAGCGGCACGTCGAAGTACTCGGCCAGCGCGATCGCGGGGTGGGCGACGAGCCAGTCGTGGGCATGGACGACGTCGGGATACCAGCCTTCGCCGATGCCGCCGCGGCTCAATCCGATCCCGGCGCGGACCATCGCGTGGCCCATCGCCAGGGTCCAGGCGATCATGTCCTCGCCGAAGTCGAAGTGGGGGGCGTCCTCCGCGACCGCCACCACGAGCACGCCGTCGGCGATGTGGCTGATCGTGGGGTGGGTCGACGCATCGGTGCCGGTAGGACGACGGGACAGCACCACCACCTCGTTGCCCGCCGCGGCGAGTTCGGTGGCGAGGTGGTGGACGTGTCTGCCCAGGCCGCCGACGACGACGGGTGGGTATTCCCATGAGACGAGCAGGATCTTCATCGCGGGCCTCCGTGGCGTCCGGGCAGTCGTCGGGCGTCGAGTCCTGGGAAGAGATTGTCGGCGCGGTTCCATCCGTCGGCCAGACGCTGTGCCGTCTCGGTGCGTCCGGAGTCGACCGCCTCGGCGATCTCCCGCAGGGCGTGGGCGTGTTTGTGTGCGCGGTCGCGCGCGTAGGCGGCGGCAGTGTCCTTGCTGACCATGAACGCCCAGTCGCTGGACACCGTCAGCAGCGCTTCGCGCAACATCTGGTCGTGCACGCGGTTGCGGAGTGCGACGGACGACGTGCTCTGCTCGCGGGCCTTGTCGATGCTGTCGAGGGTCGTGCGCACCACTTCGTCGTCGAGGCGCACGAGATCGGCGACCTGGTCGCCGGCCCACACCCGCCAGTCCTTGCCCGAACCCCACGACGAGTTCTCCAGATCGACCGAGGCTCCGACATATCCGCGGTCGCGGGCATCGGCGAGTGTTCCGACCTCGATGCCGGCTTCGGGAAGAGCACGGAGCAGTCGTTCGAGGAAGATCGGGCCCTCGTACCACCAGTGGCCGAACAGTTCCGTGTCGAAGGCCGCGACGACGAGTGCGTCCCGGCCGATGCGGTCGGACTCACTGCGCAGTCGTTGCCGGATCGTCTCGACGAAGTCGGCGACGTGCCGGTCGACGGCCTGCGACGCGAGTTCGGGGTCGTAGGGCGCCTTCTCGTGCGAGGGCACCGTGCGGCCCGTGACGCGGGACGGCTTGAGTCCGGTGTCGTGGCAGTAGGTGTGGAAGTCGCGGTAGGCGGAGTGGCCGGGGTAGCCGGACTTCGGCGACCACACGCGGTACGAGACCTGCAGGTCGCGGCCGAAGCACACGACGTCCGAGTCGCGGACGGTGCGGCCGAGCGAGGTGTCGCCGCGCAGCGCGGGGCCGTCGACCATGAAGTGCTCGACTCCCGCTGCGGCGTAACCGTTCTCCATGCCCGGTGTGTAACCGCACTCCGGGCCCCAGATGCCGCGCGGGCGATGGTTCCAGCGGGCGTGGGCGTCGTCGAGGCCCTCGGACAGCGAGAAGGCGCGCAGTCGCGGATCGAGGAGGGGCTGGAACGGATGGGCGAGAGGCCCACCGAGCAGTTCGATCGCTTCGGCGTCGATCAGCTGCCGCACGACGGGGGATCCGCCGTGGCGCCAATGGGTTTCGAAGTCCTCCAGTGCCGCGGTGGCCGCGCGGTGCTCGCGGGCGCCGAGCGCGCGGTAGGACTCCTCCCGCATGCCGGCGGCCTCGTGCGCGCGGAGCCGCCAGTTGCCGAGCCAGTGGTGCATCCCGGCGAGGCAGTGCGGGTCGTCGAGTTGCGCGGCGAGTACCGGAGTGATGCCGAGTGTGAGCATCCGGGTCCGGCCTTCGGCGGCGAGTCGCCGCAGGACATCGGTGACGGGCAGGTAGGTCGCTGCCCACGACTGGTAGAGCCATTCCTCGCCGACGGGCCACCGGCCGTGATGGGCGAGCCAGGGGAGGTGGGAGTGGAGGACGAGCGCGAACATGCCGGGTTCGCGGGACGATGCGGCACTCACGGAGCGGTGTCCTTCGCTGCGGGGTCCTTCACGGCGATCGCGACGAGATCGAGGCTCGCGTCGATGTTCTCGGGGACGATGGCGAAGTCGTCGGTGGAGACGATGGCGACGTCGGCGGCGAGATCGTCCGGCCACGGCCGACCGGCGAGCGCGCGCTCGATCTGGGCGTCGATGAACGATCCGCCGTGTTTGGCGTCGAGTGCGCGCAGCGCGGGGCCGTGGTGCACGCCGGTCATGAGTTCGACGCGGAAGCCGGCGTCCTCGAGCAGTTCCGTCAGTTCGGCGGCGTTCAGCTCGCGGGTGTGGAAGGGGTTGAGCGGGGTGTCGCGGCCGGGGGAGAAGGTGATGCGGTTGGGGGTGCTGATCAGCAACTCGCCACCGGGAGTGAGAACGCGGTGACATTCGCGTAGGAACTGTGTCTGATCCCACAGATGCTCGATCACCTGGAAGTTCACGACCGTATCGACCGATTCGTCCTCGAGGGGGAGTTCGGCGAGATTGCCGTGCCGCATGTCCACGCGGGGGTAGCGCGCGCGGATGTGCGCGACGGCGCTCTCGTCGTAGTCGAGGCCGATCACGCGCGTCGCGACGTCGGCGATCATGTCGGCTCCGTAGCCTTCGCCGGCGCCGGCCTCGAGGACGGTCCGATTCTCACAGCGGGGGAGAAAGTGCTGGTAGACGACCTCGTGACGTCGGAACCAATAGTTCTCCTCGGCGATGCCGGGGACCGTCCGTTCGCCGGTGAGGGGGAGGGTGTGCGCGTCGTCGGCGCGGGCGGGGGTGTCGCTCACCGCCACGACATTAGACCTCTCCCCGGAGGGGTGGTCTCCGGTGTTCCAGATCACAGGTTTCGTCGTCCTTCCGTACGGCTATGGTGAACCGGGAATCCCGTCAAGTTACTGACTGGTAACTTAGCGGCTGATAATCTATCGCACACGCCGTGCGAAAGACACGAGTGCTCGGTTCAGGCAGCGCCTTGCCGACCAAAGGCAGCTACACACAGGAGGTCGACGCAGACCCATGACGAACATCGTCGTTTTGATCAAGCAGGTCCCCGACACGTGGTCCGAGCGCAAGCTCAGCGACGGCGACTACACGCTCGACCGTGAGGCCGCCGACGCCGTGCTCGACGAGATCAACGAGCGCGCCGTCGAGGAAGCTCTGCTCATCAAGGAGCGCGACGGCGGCGAGGTCACCGTTCTGACCGCCGGCCCGGACCGCGCCACCGACGCCATCCGCAAGGCGCTGTCCATGGGCGCCGACAAGGCGATCCACCTCAACGATCCCGCCATGCACGGCTCCGACTCGATCCAGACCGCGTACGCGATCGCCGCTGCACTCGGCCAGATCGAGGGTGTCGAGCTGGTCATCGCCGGTAACGAGGCCACCGACGGTCGCGTGGGCGCCGTGCCCGCGATCATCGCCGAGTACCTGGGCCTGCCCCACCTGACGCACCTGCGCAAGCTCACCATCGCGGACGGCAAGGCCACCGGCGAGCGCGAGACCGACGAAGGTGTCTTCGGTATCGAGGCTCCGCTCCCCGCCATCGTCTCGGTCACCGAGAAGATCAACGAGCCCCGCTTCCCCTCCTTCAAGGGCATCATGGCCGCCAAGAAGAAGGAAGTTCAGACCCTCACCCTCGCCGACATCGGTCTCGATCCCGAGATCTTCGGTGTTGCGAACGCTGCGTCCACCGTCACCGGTGTGACCCCGAAGCCCCCGCGCACCGCGGGTGAGCGCGTCACCGACGAGGGCGACGGCGGCACCAAGATCGCTCAGTACCTGGTCGGCCAGAAGATCATCTGATCGCGCCCCGCGACAACATCTGACATATCTAGGAGAGAAGTAGTAATGGCAGAAGTACTCGTGCTCGTCGAGCATGCCGAGGGCGCGCTCAAGAAGGTCAGCACCGAACTCATCACCGCCGCGCGTGTGCTGGGTGAACCCTCCGCCGTCGTCGCAGGTGCCCCCGGCACCGCCGACGCGCTGCAGGACGCCCTCGCCGCCGCCGGTGCGGTCAAGGTCTACGCCGCCGAGTCGGAAGACGTCGACAACTACCTGGTGACCCCGAAGGTCGACGTCCTCGCGTCGCTCGTCGAGTCCACCAGCCCCGCCGCCGTCATCACCGCCGCGTCCGTGGAGGGTAAGGAGGTGTCGGGTCGCCTCGCTGCCCGCATCGGTTCCGGCCTGCTCGTCGACGTCGTCGACGTCAAGGCCGACGGTTCCGCCGTGCACTCGATCTTCGGTGGCGCGTTCACCGTCGACGCCAAGGCCAACGGTGAGGTCCCCGTGATCTCCGTCCGCCCGGGCGCCATCGAGGCCAAGCCCGAGGCTGCCGCCGCAGAGCGCGTGGCCGTCGAGGTTCCGGCCCAGGAAGAGAACGCCGTGAAGATCGTCTCGCGCGATCCGATCGTCGGTGGCGACCGTCCGGAGCTCACCGAGGCGTCGATCGTCGTCTCCGGTGGCCGCGGTGTCGGTTCGGCCGAGAAGTTCTCCGTCGTCGAGGAGCTCGCCGACTCGCTCGGTGCCGCCGTCGGTGCCTCCCGCGCCGCCGTCGACTCGGGCTACTACCCGGGCCAGTTCCAGGTCGGTCAGACCGGTAAGACGGTCTCCCCGCAGCTGTACGTCGCGCTCGGTATCTCCGGCGCCATCCAGCACCGCGCCGGCATGCAGACGTCGAAGACCATCGTCGCGGTCAACAAGGACGAAGAGGCCCCGATCTTCGAGATCGCGGACTACGGCGTCGTCGGCGACCTGTTCAACGTCGCTCCGCAGCTGACCGAAGAGGTCAAGAAGCACAAGGGCTGATCCGCTCCGGCAGATCGATCCCTGCGCGGCCCCGCTCCTTCGAAAGGAGCGGGGCCGCGTGCGTTCGGGGGGAGTGACCACCCGCTCGACCTGGGATGTGCCGGATATCGCCCGCTCGCCGACCCCCTGAGCGCGACGGGCACCTGCGTCGACCCGCTATCCTGGATCGGTCATGACCTCGCCCGCCGCCGGTCCCTCCGGTACCCCCACGACCGTCTACCTCGATCACGCCGCGACGACGCCGATGCTTCCTGCGGCCATCGAGGCGATGACGTCGGTCCTCACCACCGTCGGAAACGCATCCTCCCTGCACGGATCGGGGCGCGCAGCGCGCCGGCGCATCGAGGAGTCGCGGGAGTCGATCGCGGCCGCCCTCGGCGCCCGACCCTCCGAAGTGATCTTCGTTTCCGGTGGTACCGAGGGCGACAACCTGGCCGTCAAGGGTATCTACTGGGGCCGCCGCGCCCAGGACTCCCGGCGTCGCCGGATCCTCGCGAGCGCGGTCGAACACCACGCCGTGATCGACGCCGTCGAATGGCTCGTCGAGCACGAGGACGCCCAAGTGACCTGGCTTCCGGTGGACGGGTCCGGCCGTGTCGATCCCACCACGCTCCGTGAGGAACTCTCGCGCCACGCCGGCGAGGTCGCCCTCGTGTCCGTGATGTGGGCGAACAACGAGGTCGGCACCGTCATACCGATCACCGAGCTCGCTGCGATCGCCGCCGAGTTCGACGTCCCGATGCACAGCGACGCCGTGCAGGCGGTCGCGCATCTGCCGGTCGACTTCACCGCGAGCGGACTGTCGGCCCTGACCCTGGCCGCCCACAAGTTCGGTGGGCCCCAGGGAGTGGGAGCGCTGCTGCTGGGCAGGCAGGTGCCGTGCGTGCCGCTCGCCCACGGCGGAGGCCACGAACGCGATGTGCGGTCCGGGACGCAGGACACCGCGTCCATCGTGGCGATGGCCGCCGCGCTGCGCGAGGTCACCTCGGATCTGCCCGGCCGCACCGCCGAACTCGCACGCCTGCGCGACCTTCTCGTCGAGGGTGTCGAGGCGGCGATCCCCGATGCGATCCTCAACGGTCCTCGCGAGGCGGGACGACTGCCCAACAATGCGCACTTCACGTTCCCCGGATGCGAAGGGGATTCGCTGCTGATGTTGCTCGACGCGGCCGGTATCGAATGCTCGACCGGTTCGGCGTGCACCGCCGGGGTCGCGCGGGCGAGTCACGTGCTCGTCGCGATGGGGGCGGACCCCGTCAAGGCGCGTGGTTCGCTCCGATTCTCGTTGGGGCACACCACGACCCGCGGTGACATCGACAAACTGATCGAAACTCTCCCTTCCGTGGTGGACAGGGCTCGCGCCGCCGGACTGGCGAGCGCCGGTGGACGAGGAGGTGACCGGAGATGAGGATTCTTGCGGCAATGAGCGGCGGTGTGGACTCGGCGGTCGCCGCCGCCCGCATGGTCGAGGCCGGACACGATGTCGTGGGAGTGCATCTCGCGTTGTCGACCGCGCCGGGCACGCTGCGCACCGGCTCGCGCGGATGCTGTTCGAAGGAGGATGCCGGCGACGCCCGCCGCGCGGCCGATGTGCTCGGAATCCCTTTCTATGTATGGGATTTCGCAGACCGGTTCAAGGAGGACGTGATCGACGACTTCGTCGCGTCCTACGCCGCCGGTGAGACCCCGAATCCGTGCCTGCGCTGCAACGAGAAGATCAAGTTCTCGGCGCTGGCCGATCGTGCCGTCGCGCTCGGCTTCGACGCCGTCGCCACCGGTCACTACGCGCAGTTGAACGACGGAGTGCTGCGCCGCGCCGTCGACGCCGACAAGGATCAGTCGTACGTGCTGGCCGTGCTCACCGCGCAGCAGTTGTCGCGCGCGGTGTTCCCCGTCGGCGACACCCCCAAGAGCCGCATCCGCGAGGAGGCCGCCGAACGCGGACTCGCGGTGGCGAACAAGCCCGACAGCCACGACATCTGCTTCATCCCGTCCGGCGACACCCGTGCCTTCCTCGGTGCCCGCATCGGTGTGCGTCCCGGTGCCGTCGTGGACGACCGTTCGGGTGAGGTGCTCGCGCAACACGAGGGCGTGCACGGCTTCACCATCGGTCAGCGCAAGGGACTCGGCATCGCCGGGCCCGGACCGGACGGCCGCCCCCGCTACGTCACCGCGATCGAACCGGACAGCGGCACCGTGCGGGTCGGCAGCGCCGAACAACTGAAGGTCGAGTCGATCCGGGCCGAGCGCGCCGTGTGGACCTCGGGCACGGCTCCCGTCGGACCGATCGAGTGCGTCGTCCAGGTCCGCGCCCACGGTGGCCTGGCTCCGGCCGTCGCCGAAGCGGTGGGTTCGGGCATCGAGATCTCGCTGCGCGAACCGCTCACCGGTGTCGCCGCCGGTCAGGCCGCCGTGCTGTACCGGCCCGACGCTGCCGGAGACATCGTCATCGGCAGCGGCACCATCACGGCAGGGGACCGGTGACGGCACCTGCCACCGGCCGCAAGGTGTGGTCCGGTCTCGCGACAGGCATCGGTTCGTGGCCCGGAACGGACCCGCGTGAGGCCGCGGCGGTCGTGGTCGGCGAACTCACCGACCTGCCGCACCTCGTCGAACTGCCGGCGCGGGGTCTCGGTGCCGACATGATCGGCCGGGTCAGCGCCCTGCTCGTCGACATGTACCTCGACACCTCCACCACCGGTTACCGCCTCGTGTCGCGACGCGGCGGCGTGGCCGCCCGGGCGCGCGACCTGCTCGCACAGGATCTCGACGCGCTCGAGGAGGCATGGGAACGTGCCGGGCTCGGGGCCGACCGTCCCGTGAAGGTGCAGGCCGCCGGACCGCTCACTCTCGCCGCCCACGTCGAACTCGCCACCGGACGGCGGGTGCTCACCGACCGCGGCGCCGTCCGCGACCTGGCCGAATCGCTCGCGGAGGGGCTGGCCCGACACGCGGCCGAGATCACCCGCCGGCTCGGGGTGCGCGTCGTCGTGCAACTCGACGAACCGTCGCTGCCGGATGTGCTCGCCGGAACGTTGAAGGGGCGGACCGTCCTCGAGACCGTCCCGGCCGTGCCGGATCCGGAAGCGCTGGACGTGCTCGACACGACGATCCGCGGCACCGGGCTGTCCGTCGCCGTGCACTGCTGTGCGGGCACCTTCCCGGCCGACTTCCTGCGGCGCAGCGCTGCCGACGCGGTCGCCTTCGACGTCGGACGCGTGCGACGCTCCGACCTCGACGGACTCGGCGAGCTGTTCGATTCCGGCACTGTCCCGATCCTGGGACTCGCGCCTGCCCCCGAATCGGCCTCGACCGGCTGGCGCGAGTGCGCGGCACCGGCCGTCGACCTGATCGACCGGCTCGGTTTCCCCCGGAAGGTGCTGCAATCGGTGGCGGTGAGCCCGGTCTGCGGGCTGGCCTCGGCCTCCACGGAGGGAGCGCGTGCCGCTCTGCGTTCGCTGCGCGACGTCGCGTCGGCATTCGCCGAGGAAGCCGACACGCTCTGAGCATTCCGGTCGGTCCCTCGACTAGGCTTGCAGGCTGTGAGTGAACCGACGGACGCACCCATCACCGCTCCTCCGGAGGCGCGTGAGCGCTGGCAGGATCTCGCTGAACAGGTGCGCGAACATCAGTTCCGCTACTACGTGCGCGACGCCCCCATCATCTCCGACGGTGAGTTCGACGCGCTCCTGGGCGAACTCCAGGTGCTCGAGGAGCAGTACACCGAACTCCGCACGCCGGATTCGCCCACCCAGCTGGTCGGCGGCGGCTTCGCCACCGAGTTCGGTGCCGTCGAGCATCTCGAACGCATGCTCAGCCTCGACAACGTCTTCGACGAGGACGAACTACGCGCGTGGCTCTCGCGCGCCGAGGCCGAGACGGGCACCCACCCCGACTATCTGTGCGAGGTGAAGATCGACGGCGTGGCGCTGAGTCTCGTCTACGAGAACGGCAAACTCGTCCGCGCGGCCACCCGCGGCGACGGACGCACCGGCGAGGACGTCACCCTCAACGCCCGCACGATCGACGACGTTCCCGAAAAGCTCACCGGCAGCGACGGATACCCGATTCCGACCTTGCTCGAAGTGCGCGGCGAGGTGTTCTTCCGGCTCGAGGACTTCCAGACCCTCAACGCCGGGCTGGTGGCCGAGGGCAAACCTCCCTTCGCGAATCCCCGCAATTCCGCCGCCGGTTCGCTCCGCCAGAAGAACCCGGCCGTCACCGCGCGTCGGCGCCTGCGCATGTACTGCCACGGCTACGGCCGGATGGAGGGTTTCGAGCCCCGTTCGCAATCCGACGCCTACGCCGCCTTCGCGGCCTGGGGGCTGCCCGTCTCCCCGCACACCACCCGCGTGCAGGGCGCCGACGCGGTCGTCGAGCGGATGCGGTACTGGGGCGAACACCGCCACGACGTCGAACACGAGATCGACGGCCTGGTGGTCAAGATCGACGACATGGGGCTGCACCGCCGTCTCGGCGCCACGTCCCGCGCCCCGCGGTGGGCGATCGCCTACAAGTACCCGCCGGAGGAGGTCACCACCAAGCTCCTCGACATCCGCGTCAGCGTCGGGCGCACCGGGCGCGTGACCCCCTTCGCCTACATGGAGCCGGTCACCGTCGCCGGGTCCACGGTGTCGCTGGCGACACTGCACAATGCGTCCGAAGTGGAGCGCAAGGGCGTGCTCATCGGCGACACCGTGGTCATCCGCAAGGCCGGCGACGTGATCCCGGAAGTGCTCGGCCCGGTCGTCGACCTGCGCGACGGTTCCGAGTACGCATTCGAGATGCCTACCCGGTGCCCCGAGTGCGGAACACCGCTCGCCCCGGCGAAGGAGGGCGACGTCGACCTGCGCTGCCCCAACTCGCGACTGTGCCCGGCGCAGTTGCGCGAACGGGTCTTCCACGTCGCGGGCAGGGGAGCGTTCGACATCGAAGCGCTCGGCTACGAGGCGGCGACGGCACTGCTCGAGGGGAAGATCATCGCCGACGAGGGCGATCTGTTCTCGCTCACGAAGGAAGATCTCGAACGCATCCCGTTCTTCCGCACCACCAAGGGCGTGCTGTCGAAGAACGGCGAGCGCCTGCTGCAGAACCTCGACAAGGCGAAGGAGCAACCGCTCTGGCGCGTGCTCGTCGCCCTGTCCATCCGGCACGTCGGACCAACCGCTGCGCGGGCGCTGGCCACCGAGTTCGGCAGCCTCGACCGGATCCGGGCCGCATCCGTCGACGAACTCGCGGCCGTCGAGGGCGTCGGACCGACGATCGCCGCGGCGGTGACCGACTGGTTCACTGTCGACTGGCACGTCGCCATCGTCGACAAGTGGGCGGCAGCGGGCGTGCGGATGGCCGACGAACGCGACGAATCCATCCCGCGGACCCTCGAAGGACTGTCGATCGTCGTCACGGGCACACTCGCAGGATTCTCCCGCGACCAGGCCAAGGAGGCCGTCCTCGCGCGTGGAGGCAAGGCTGCCGGATCGGTGTCGAAGAAGACGGCTTTCGTCGTCATCGGCGACAACCCGGGTTCGAAGGCCGACAAGGCGGCCGATCTCGGGGTGCCCGTGCTCGACGAGGACGGTTTCCGGATTCTGCTCGACGAGGGGCCCGACGCCGCTCGGGCCTATCTGGAAGAGCGAGAAGGACAGAACTGAGACGCCCCCGCCGGCAGGTACCCTGTCGGCGGGTTCTCAGGGGGCCGTTGCGGATTCGTGTTCGTCGGCGTTGCGCCTGCCGAGGAACACGGCCGCGGCCAGGAGGAAGCAGATCGCGCCGACGAACGTGCCGGCGTTGGCCAGGCTCGGGTCGAGAGTGTTTCCGTCGTCGAGGACGAACGCACCGACTGCGGAGACCCCGAAAGCGATCGATCCGAGCATGTTCAGCCAGCCGCTGATCCAATCCTTCGAGCGCGGCGCCCAATGCGAGCCGGAGCGCCACAGGATCGCGCACGCGATGGCGCTCGACACCAGGAAGCACAGGGAGCCTTCGAGATTGGGGTTCCACACCAGGTGCATCTCGCCCTTGACGGTGTGGGCATGCAGTGCGGCCCCCGTGCTGACGTTGAACAGCAGCGTACCGATGAACTGGATCAGCGACGCGAGCCAGTCGGCGCGGATCGCCGGGCTGCCCTTGTCCGAGACGGTGGCCGGCCCACTCAGCATCAGTTGGACGAATGCTGCACCCGTGAAGAACCAGGAACCCACGAAGAACGAAGTATTTGCACCGGCAGTGCTGAGAATCGTCGCAATTCCGGGTGCCGATCCCAATGCGAACAGGGCGGCCCCGATAACGAATCCCCAGGACTGCATGCGCAATGTCGGGTGAATCAGCATTGGCGCAGTATAAGGCAGAGGCCGGAAATATGCGGGTGTTCGGAGGAAACTACCCGATCGGATAGGTGCAGTTCAAGGGCGGTTTCCGAAAAGGGTGAACGGCCGGGGTGAAATGAGACGAAAACTCTTTCGTTGGCGGGAAGCCCTGTTCGATGCGCGTTAGCGTTCCGGCCATGACGGAGACCGGTAAGTCCACTCATCGCCTTCTTTTTCGTAATGTGCGAGTTTTCGACGGAATTTCCGGAGAGCTCGTCACCGGCGACGTACTGATCGACGGAGACCGCATCGTCGCCGTGTCCGAATCGCCGATCGGCGACGAACCCGGTCGCGAAACCGAAGTGATCGACGGCGGCGGGCGGGTCCTCATGCCCGGCATGTCCGACGCGCACGTCCACCTCGTCGGCAACGCGAACTCCTACATCGACATGGTGATGGGCAGCGAAGCGCACATCGCGCTCAACGGCCTCGCCGAGGCCCGGAACATGCTGCTGCGCGGCTTCACTGCCGTCCGCGACATGGCCGGCGACACCGGCAGCATCAAGTCGGTGATCGACCGGGGGCTGTTCGACGGACCGCGCATCTACCCGTCCCAGGCCGCGATCTCGCAGACCTCCGGGCACGGAGACTTCGGCTTCGTCTACGAATGCCCCACAGCCCTCGGTGGAGACCAGGCGCGCGCCGAACAGATCGGTTTCATGAGGGTCGCCGACGGTGAGGACCGGGTCCTCGCGGCCGTGCGCGAGCAGCTCAAGAAGGGCGCATCGCAGATCAAGCTGATGGTCGGCGGTGGGGCGGCGTCCATGTACGACCCGCTGTACACCGTCCAGTTCATCGACAAGGAACTGCGTGCGGCCGTCCAGGCCGCATCCGACTACGGCACCTACGTGGCCACCCACGTCTACAACGTCACCGGGATCCGCCGCGCGGTCGCGGCCGGGGTGAAGTCGATCGAGCACGGACACCTCGCCGACGAGGAGACCGTCGCCCTGCTCGCGGAGAAGGAAGTGTGGTTGTCGATGCAGCCCTTCGCGCTCGGCGACCACCACTATCCCGATCCGGATCGCGCGGAGAAGGACAAGCAGATCTGCACCGGTACCGACCACGTCTACGAGTGGGCGCAGAAGCACGGGGTGAAGACCGCATGGGGAACCGACCTGCTGCTCGAGCCGCAGATCGCCCCGCGGCAGAGCGAGATGGCCGCGCGGCTCGGTGACCACTACAGCAATCTCGACGCGCTGCGGATGCTCACCTCCGGCAACGCCGAACTGTTCCGGCTCGCAGGCGAGCGCGATCCGTACCGGCAGGCCCGGTGGGGCGTGATCGACAAGGGCGCCTGGGCCGATGTGCTCCTCGTGGACGGCAACCCGCTCGAGGATCTGAGCCTGATCGCCGATCCGGCAAAGAACCTGTCGGTCATCGTGAAGAACGGCCACGTCGTCAAGAACAGCCTGTGATCGTGGACGCGCATCGGACACGACACGACGCCCCACTCGTTCGGCGCAAGGACGGTCGGTGACCCACTACGGACAGCACAGCGACGCAGAAGCATGGGACGAGTTGTCGGACGAGCAACTCGAGGACCCCTTCGTCGCGGACGGAAACTACAGCGGAACATCGGCGGGCCCAGCCGGACCGGACGATGTCGAGACCCCTCCGTACGGCGCACCGGCCGTGCAGCAGGCGGTCGCCCGGGAGACCCCGGGCACGCTCGTGTCGGCGCGCGGGATCGAACTCCACGGACCGTGGGGGCACGTCTTCGGGCCTCTCGATCTGGATCTCGATGCCGGGGGAGTGACGGTTCTGGCCGCGCAGGCCGGCGCCGCACGGACCGCGTTGCTCATGGCCCTGTGCGGTCGCATGCGACTGACACGGGGATCGCTGACGGTTCTCGGCGAGGGCAGACCGCAGAAGATCATCGCGCGGTCGGCGATCGCGTGCATGAACGAGCTCGACGAGGTGCGCCCGTCGGTCACCGTGCGCGACATCGTCACCGAGCAGAAGCGGTGGGATTCCCCGTGGTACAAGTTCGTTCCGCGAGTCCGTGAGGACGGTGTCGCCGAGATGTGCGAGGAGATCTTCGGCGAGGTGCCGCTGCCACCGCTCGAGGCATTCGTCGACGATCTCCCCGAACTCCAGCAACTGCTGCTGCGGATCGCGGTGGCCAACACCCGACGTCCGCCACTGCTGGCGGTGGGCCGGATCGACAGGATCGCCGACGACGTCGAACGCGCCACCCTGCTCGACCGGCTCGTCGCGCTCGGTGAGAACCAGTCGGTGATCATCGGCGACGTGAACCCTGTCGATCCCGCCGTCGGGGTCCGGGCCGTGGTGGACATGCACGATCTGCTCGGACCCGGTGACATCGGCGTCCTGACGAAGAGGAAGTGACGAGTGCTCGCAGGCGTCTCTCTCGGTAGCGACTCGAAGCGATACTTCCGCGGCACGATGCCGCGCATCGCGATCGCGACGATCATTCTCATGCCGTTGCTGTACGGCGCCATGTACCTGTGGGCCTTCTGGAACCCGTTCGGTGCGGTGAACAAGATCCCGGCGGCGATCGTCAACAACGACACCGGTCGTTCGTCGACGGGGGAACAGGTCGACGCCGGCGATCAGGTCGTGAAGTCCCTCATCGCATCCGGTCAGCTCGATCTGGCGGAGGTGTCGGAGGAGGACGCCGTCGCGGGTCTGGCCGACGGAAAGTACTACTACACCATCACGATTCCGGAGAATTTCACCGAAGCGGTGGAATCCCCCAACGGCGACAACCCCGAGAAGGCGAATCTGGTCTTCACCTTCAACGACGCGAACAACTATCTCGCGACGATCATCGGGCAGGACGCGTCCGAACAGGTGATCGGACAGGTGAACTCCACGATCGGCGCCCAGGGCGTCGGGACCGTGCTCACCGGTCTCGAGACCGCCGGCTCGGGTCTGAAGCAGGCCGCCGACGGTGCCGGGCAGCTCGCCGACGGTATCGACACGGCCAAGAGCGGTGCGGACCAGCTCGCCTCGGGATCGCAGGAGCTCGCGACGAACATGGTCACGGCGCGGGACGGATCGGCGCAGCTCGCAGCAGGCGCGAACGAACTGGCGACTGCGATCGACGGCGTGACCGGTCCGCTGCTCAGCGCGCTCGACAGCGGTGCCCTCTCGGGTGTCGCGGGGCAGGCGGCGGAGCTGCGGGCCTCGCTCGACGCGCTCGAATCACGGGTGCCGCAGACAACGCAGTCGACGGTGAACCAGGCCGTGCAGCAGGTCGTCGACATCCTGAACCAGAGCTCCGATCCGGTCGTGCAGCAGGCGATCACCGCGTTGACGCCACTGACGGCACAACAGGCGGCCACCGATGCCGACGCCTTGCGCGCAGAGATCGTGCGTCTGCAGGCCGACGCCGAACAGCTCGAATACCAACTCGGCAATCCGAACAGTCCGCTGCAGGGCGCTCTGGCGACGTTGTCGAGCGGTGGTCTGGCGGCGGAGGTGAACCAACTCCGCAGCGGTGTGAACGAACTGAGCTCCGGTGCCGCCACGCTGAACTCGGGTCTCGTCCAACTCACCGACGGCAGTTTCCAGTTGGCCGACGGAGCAGGAGAGCTGTCCTCGGGCATGGTCGAGCTGCAGTCGGGTTCCCAGGAACTCGCGCAGGCCCTGAGCCAAGGCGCCACCCAGGTGCCGAGCTGGACCGACGAACAACGCACCGCCACCGCCGAGACATTGTCGACTCCGGTTGCACTGCAACAGAACTACACGAACGAGGCACCCACTTTCGGTACCGGTTTCGCGCCGTTCTTCCTGTCGCTCGCCCTGTTTGTCGGCGGCATCATCACCTGGATGCTGCTCACCCCGCTGCAGTCGCGGCCGACCGTTGTGGGACTCGGCGCCTACCGCACGGTTCTCGCGTCGTACTGGCCGGCTCTGCTGGTGGGCATCCTGCAGGTGATCGTGATGTACACGGTCGTCCATTTCGGTGTCGGCCTGGACGTGAAGCACGTGGTGGGCACGATCCTGTTCCTGATGTTGATCTCCGCGACGTATCTGGCCATGATCCAGGCGTTCAACGCGATCTTCGGTGTCGCTGTCGGCCGTGTGGTGACGTTGGCCTTCCTGATGCTGCAACTGGTCTCGGCCGGCGGTATCTACCCCGTGCCGACCACCGCCAAGCCGTTCCAGTACATCCATCCGTTCGACCCGATGACCTACACCGTCAACGGCCTGCGACAGCTCACCGTCGCCGAGAACATCGACTCGCGATTGTGGATCGCAATCGCTGTTCTGGCCGGAATCCTGCTCGTATCGTTGACCCTGAGTGCCCTGTCGGTCCGGCGGAACCGCCGCTACACGATGGAGAGGCTGTACCCGCCGATCGAGGTGTGAGAGCCGCCCCCGTATGTCCTGATGTCACCGGATCGACGAGTGTTCGATGCGGGAAATGGAGGAAACCATGTCAGAGTCCAATGCTCCAGCCGAGACACTCGCACCTGCCTTCACCGGCAGACTCGGTACCGAACCGATTCCTGCTCTGCGACTTCCCAAGTCGGAGACCGATCCGGAGGCGACGTACCAGTTCATCCACGACGAGCTGATGCTCGACGGCAGCTCGCGGCTCAACCTGGCGACCTTCGTCACCACGTGGATGGATCCGCAGGCGGGTCGTCTCATGGCCGAGACGTTCGACAAGAACATGATCGACAAGGACGAGTATCCGGCCACGGCGGAGATCGAGACCCGCTGCGTCAACATGGTCGCGGCCCTGTTCCACGCCGAAGACCTCGATCCGGCCGATCCGTCGTCGGCCACCGGCGTCTCGACGATCGGTTCGTCCGAGGCCGTCATGCTCGGCGGTCTCGCGCTCAAGTGGCGCTGGCGTGAGGCCCGTAGGGCCGCCGGCAAGGACGCGTCGAAGCCGAACCTCGTGCTCGGCAGCAACGTGCAGGTGGTGTGGGAGAAGTTCTGCCGCTACTTCGACGTCGAGCCGAAGTACCTGCCGATGGAGCCCGGCCGCTACGTCATCACCCCCGAGCAGGTCCGTGAAGCGGTCGACGAGAACACCATCGGCGTCGTCGCGATCCTCGGCACCACCTTTACCGGTGAACTCGAGCCGGTGGCGGAGATCGCCGCCGCGCTCGACGAGCTCGCGGCCTCCGGCGGTCCGGACGTCCCGCTGCACGTCGACGCCGCCTCCGGTGGCTTCGTGGTGCCCTTCCTCCATCCGGACCTCGAATGGGACTTCCGTGTGCCGCGGGTCGTGTCCATCAACGTCAGTGGTCACAAGTACGGCATGACCTATCCGGGTATCGGTTTCGTCGTCTGGCGCTCGAAGGAACATCTGCCCGAGGACCTGGTCTTCCGGGTCAACTACCTCGGTGGCGACATGCCGACGTTCACACTGAACTTCTCGCGTCCTGGCAACCAGGTCATCGGTCAGTACTACAACTTCATCCGGCTCGGTATCGCCGGCTACACGCAGATCATGGAGAGCCTGCGCGACACCGCGCTCATGCTGTCGAAGCAGATCTCCGAGATCGAGAACATGGAGATCATCACGGACGGCTCCGCCATCCCGGTCATCTCCTTCGAGGTGACGGGCGACCCCGGCTTCACGGTGTTCGACATCTCCCACGAATTGCGGGCCCGCGGATTCCAGGTCCCGGCCTACACGATGCCGGCCGACGCGGAGGACGTCGCGGTCCTGCGAATCGTGCTTCGCGAGGGCTTCAGTCGGGACATCGCCCACAAGCTCGGTGAAGACATCGCCGATGTGGTCGGATATCTCCGCAAGGGTGTCGGTCGCGGTCACACCGACCAGGCATTCGCACACTGAACGAAGTCGCTGCGGGGGAGAAGCTCACCGAGTTTCTCCCCCGCCGGCGTGAGATCCGTTCGTGGACCGTGTGAATGGAGGTGCGGAATTACTTCGATGTGATTCTGACGCGCAATCCGAATTCCGGCGAAATCCGTCATTTCCCCCGCCGGCTGCTAATATTTGCACACATTTGTGAGTCCGTTTCGAGGACGATGCTGCCCGGATGAGAAAGGGATAGTGGACGTGCCGAGAACACTGCCTTTGTCCCGT
Organism: Rhodococcus rhodochrous; assembly: GCF_900187265.1. Classification (NCBI taxonomy): domain Bacteria; kingdom Bacillati; phylum Actinomycetota; class Actinomycetes; order Mycobacteriales; family Nocardiaceae; genus Rhodococcus; species Rhodococcus rhodochrous. The sequence continues at coordinate 3,420,869 of NZ_LT906450.1, read as the reverse complement.
CGCCGATTGTTCTCCGTTCTGTTCGCGCATTCCGAACTCGCCGTGATCGTCGGTGGCCCCTTCTCCGGCAAGACGACCCTCGTCGACACGTGGTTGGCGACCGACCCGTGCCCCGAGTGGGCGCCGGTGGTGATTCCCGAACCCGCGCACGACGTCACACCCGAGACCTACTGGGCGACGGTGGCATCGTCGCTGTGTACCTCCCTCGGAGTCGACGAACCCGTTGCGGCGGAAGGCTCCTTCGACTCGTTGTGTTCGATACTGGTCCGGCACTCCCGGCCCGTGATGTTCGTGCTCGACGGTGTCCGGTCGGTCGAGGCGATCGAAGACCGGGTCGGGCAGTTGCTGCGGCTCGGGCCACAGGTGCGGATCGTGGTCACCAGCAGGGCCACGGGGGCGTGGGCCGAACACGTCGACGGACACCCGCGCAGGACGATCGTCGGCGACGACGACCTGGCATTCACTGTGGACGAGACCGCTGCACTGTGCCGGCTCTTCGGACTTGCGCGGGACGAACGCACCATCGAGTGGATCACCCGCCGCACCGAAGGATTCGCCGCATTCGTCGCGGCGGTGTGTGCGACACTGCGCGCCGAGAAGCCGGATCGGGTCTACGGCACCGACGCCCTCGACGTCCTGGTCGACTCGGCCGTCGATCTCGTCGTCATGCATGTCGTGGCCGCGGATCCCTCACTGGCACTGTCCTCCCGCTCGGTCCTCGTCTCCGCCGCACCCAACACGGTGACGGAGTCGTCGATCTCGGCTCTACCGCACATCGACGACAGCGACGCCTTCCTCACCGCGCTGGCCGAGTCGGGACTGATCGAGGCCTGCTCGACGGACGAGGACTCCACGGACGGCGAGACCGCCTGGTGCTATCCCGAGGTCGTCCGCAGATCACTCCTGCGGGTGGGCAGCGCCGAATACCCCGAGGAACTGTGGGATGCGCGGTCGGCTCTCATCGACTACTGGTTGCAGCGCTCACGTCCGGACATCGCGCTCGAACATGCCGTGGAGCGGCGCGACTGGCGATGCGCGATCGACATCGTCGAGAAGAACTGGGTGGCACTGTACGGAAGCGGATCGCTCCGCTCCCTGGGGATCGTGCTGCTCGAGCTGCTCCCCGACGACATGGCGACCAACGATCGCACCGTCGCGTCGCTGCGGACGATCACCCGTGCCCGGAACGAGGCGGGAGAGCCGGGGCAGTGGGCCTTCCCGCAATCCTTCGAAACGATCCTCCGCCTCGGAAGTCTCCGGATGCAGGGTGCCTACGACGAGGCGATGGAAGTGTGCGACGGCCTGGCCACCGAACCCGTGCCGGATTTCGAGACGCTGGACGACACGACCCGGCACGCCCACGGACTGAAATACCTCAACTTCGGCACCGTCTACCTCCTCGGCGGACGCACCACCGATGCCGGAACGATGCTGCGCCGTGCCCACACGGCGGGACGCGGTGTGTTCGTCGAGCGGGAGGCCGCGGGCAAACTCGCGCTCCTCGAAGCCCTCCGGGGCCGGACCCACGAGGCGACCCGGTGGATCGAGGAGGAGCTCCGGCATCCGCCGATCATGGGAGAGGCCGAGGCCCTCGTCCGTACGGCGGGCCTGGTCGCCACCGCGCTCGTGGCCCTCGACAGGCTCGACACCGGCACGGCCTTCCGCGCGCTCTCCGAACTCGGCACTCCCCGCCACACGGAAGAGTTGTGGGCGGCCGTCATGTACGCGCGGGGGCGACTGGCGCTGCTGAGCGGTGTGCCCGCCGACGGCCTGCTGTACATCGATTCGGAACTTCAGCACTTCTCCCATCGCCTCACCGGTATCTCTGCGGTGTTGGTCGATGCCGCGCGTGCCGACCTGCACCTCGCGCTCGGCGAGGCCCGCGCGGCGCGCGAGCTGCTCGACGGCTCGACGCACCCCCTCACGGCTCCGGCCCGTGCGCGATTGCGTCTGCTCGGCGGCGATCCCGGAGGCGCGGAGGTGATCGTGCATCGTGGGGATGCCGCCCGTGAGCACTGTCCGGCCGTCGGTGCGGAACTCGCCCTGATCGGATCGGTGGCGTCGCTGCGACTCGGTCGCCGCACCGATGCGCGACGGCATCTCCAGCGGGCCGTGGTGCTGGCGGAACATGCCGGGGTGACACGGCCGTTCGTCGGTGTCCCGCCCTCGGCCGTGCGCGACATCCTGTCGCTCGGGGTCGACCTGCCGATCGATCTCGACTCGGCGATGGCCGAGTACGGCGTCTTCCGCGAGATCCGTGTCGTCGTACGGCTGACCCCGCGCGAGCGCGCGGTCCTCGAGGCATTGCTCGCCGGCGGAACCGCGAGCTCGATCGCCAAGGAACAGTTCGTCACCCTCAACACCGTCAAGACCCAATTGCGTTCCCTCTACAGGAAACTGGGCGTGCACTCGCGTGAGGAAGCGATCGCGCAGGCGCACAGGCTCGTTGTCGGCTGAGACCCGTTCCGGAACCTGGGGACCGGAACCCGGGGGACTATCGGAGGACGGTGCCGACGATGCCCGCGAAGTAGCCGATGCGCGCGATCTCGGACGGACGGAACTCCGGTCCGCCGGGGCGGCCGAGGACGAGGACACGTTCGGACGAGCCGAGGGGAGCGGCCGCGAGCATCGTGTCCATGTCGCGCCAGAGCTGCGGCACCCACTCACCGTCGTGGTCGAGCAGGGTGGCCTCGGCGAGCGGCATCCAGGGCACACCGTTGAGATGGGTCTCCGGCGAACCCGGGCTCCCCGCGATGCGGAAGATGCCGTTCGGGCCGACCCCGAGCACGGTCGCCCAGCCCACCCGGAGCACCCGGGGAGCGCCGTCGACGAGGACTTGGATGCGGTCGTCGCGGGCGGCGGCGACGTGATCGATCAGTTCGAGTTCGCGATGCGTGTCGAGGATTCCGGCGTAGGGCCGGATCGAGTCGACCGTCACACCGGGCAGAGCCTCGGCCGCGGTGAGGAGCGTGTCGGGAAGCTTGCCCGGCTCGACATCGACGACGAGATCGTCGATCGCGAAGTCCGTGCCGCGCTCGACCACATCGAGCGACAGGATGTCGGCGCCGACCGAACCGAGCGCCACGGCGAGCGAGCCGAGGCTACCGGGACGATCGGGGAGCCTGACACGCAAGAGGTACGACACGTGAGTCCTTTCCCCAGTCGGTTTCGTGCCGTCGACGAACGCCGCACCGACGGCACATGGTGCGCCGGCATCCGCGTGCCGGCCCAGGGGCCCGTGTCGACCTCTGGCAGACCACATCCTTGCACCTCGGCGACGGCGTCCGGGACGGTGCAGATCCGAAAATATGCCGACCCCATCGATAATCCCCGGTCGCGACGGTGCATGTCACACGAACGCAACACAGCGTTGCGAAGCTTGCAACATCGGTGGACGGGACGCGACGCCGACCGTGCGACGAGTGATGTCGCCGAACCGCGTGCGCCGTCGCATCCAGGACGCATTACCCTGGACAGGACGTTCACTCTCCATCGGAAAGGGGCCATTCACGGTGCCTGCCATCTCCCGTGACGAGGTCGCGCATCTCGCCCGGTTGTCCCGGCTTGCGCTGACCGATGCCGAACTCGACGAGTTCGCCGGTCAGTTGGATTCGATCCTCAACCACGTCAAGGCGGTGTCGGAGGTGGCCGCGGACGATGTGGCTCCCATGGCGAACCCGAACGCCGTCACCAACGTGACGCGACCCGACGTCGTCGTCCCCGGTCTCACGCCCGAGCAGGCGCTCTCCGGCGCCCCGGCCGTCGAGGAGGACCGCTTCTCGGTCCCGCAGATCCTGGGAGAGGGCGAATGAGCACGGATACGACACGCCTCGACGCCGCGACCCTGGCGTCGAAGATCCATGCCGGCGAACTGTCGTCGGTGGAGGTGACCCAGGCCCACCTCGATCGCATCTCCGAGGTGGACGGCGAGTACAACGCCTTCCTGCACGTCGCCTCCGAGCAGGCGCTCGCCGCCGCGGCCGAGGTCGACCGGGCCGTCGCCGCGGGCGAGAAGCCGGCCTCGGCGCTCGCCGGTGTGCCGCTCGCGCTCAAGGACGTGTTCACCACCACGGACATGCCCACCACGTGCGGGTCGAAGATCCTCGAGGGCTGGGTCTCGCCCTACGACGCGACGCTCACCACGAAGCTGCGCGAGGCCGGGATCCCCATCCTCGGCAAGACCAACATGGACGAGTTCGCGATGGGTTCGTCCACCGAGAACTCGGCCTACGGCCCCACCCGCAACCCGTGGGACACCAGCCGTATCCCGGGTGGCTCCGGTGGTGGTTCCGCTGCGGCGCTCGCGTCGTACCAGGCTCCGCTCGCGATCGGCACCGACACCGGTGGCTCGATCCGCCAGCCCGCCGCGGTCACCGCCACCGTCGGCACCAAGCCCACCTACGGCACGGTCTCGCGGTACGGCCTCGTCGCCTGCGCGTCGTCGCTCGACCAGGGTGGCCCCTGCGGCCGCACCGTCCTCGACACGGCGCTGCTGCACGAGGTCATCGCCGGGCACGACCCGCGCGACTCGACGTCGGTGAACGCCCCCGTGCGTCCCGTCGTGGAGGCGGCGCGCCAGGGTGCGGCCGGCGACCTGAAGGGCCTGAAGGTCGGCGTGGTCAAGGAGCTGCACTCCGACAGCTACCAGCCCGGCGTGCTCTCCTCGTTCGACGCGGCGGTCGAGACGCTCACGAAGCTCGGCGCGGAGGTCGTCGAGGTCTCGTGCCCGCACTTCGAGTACGCGCTCGCCTCGTACTACCTGATCCTGCCGTCGGAGGTCTCCTCCAACCTGGCCCGCTTCGACGCGATGCGGTACGGCATGCGCGTCGACGACGGCACGATGAGTGCCGAGCAGGTCATGGCCGCGACCCGCGCCGCCGGCTTCGGCAAGGAGGTCAAGCGCCGCATCATGATCGGCACCTACGCGCTGTCCTCCGGCTACTACGAGGCCTACTACGGTCAGGCGCTCAAGGTCCGGAGCCTCATCGCGCAGGACTTCGACAAGGCCTACGAGCAGGTCGACGTGCTGGTCTCGCCCACGAGCCCGTTCACGCCGTGGAAGCTCGGCGAGAAGGTCGACGATCCGCTGGCGATGTACCTGTCCGACCTGTGCACGCTCCCGACCAACCTCGCGGGGCACTGCGCGATGTCGGTGCCGTCCGGCCTCTCGGCGGACGACGGTCTCCCCGTCGGCCTGCAGATCATGGCCCCGGCCCTGGCCGACGAGCGTCTGTACCGCGTGGGTGCGGCCTTCGAGGCGGCACGAGGACCCATCGTCGCCTGATCCTTTCCCATCACGACCCGCCGTGCCGTTCGTCGGCCGGCGGGTCGCGGTGTATCCGGACACCGATCCGTGCGGGCGCGATCTATCCGTCGGAGGAGGTGCATCGGGCCTGATCGTCGCCGTAGCGATGACCGTGACCGGGTGCTGCCTCCAGCGAGGTGAGCAGGTCCACCGTCGTGTTCACGAACGACACCACCGGCAGCCACGGCGGGGTCGGAGCATCGGCGCGCGCATGCGACAGATCGGGCGGCGACCACAGCAGCGACGGCCGCCACCACACCACCGGGTCGGAGGTGTTCGCCCGGACACTCGCACCGGCGGTGCGGACCCCCGCGGGCGGCCCCGCGAGGAACAGTGCACACGGCTCCGGTTCGTCGTCGAAGACGGCGCTCGCGCCGGTCGCTCCCAGAGACTGCCCGTAGACGTGCAGGGCGGGGCGTCGCTCGTCGGGCAGCGTGGACAGGTGCGCCCGCAATGCGGTGACGAGCGCGCGGGCCTCCTCCTCCGCAGCACCGCGATCGAGGACGAAGGTCGCCCAGCTCGGCATGTCCGAGTACTGCTGGGCGACGATGGCGACATCGTCGCCCCACCGGCCCTCGAAGCCGCGGACCGCAGCGGCATCGACCCAGCCCGAGCCGGTCGGCACGGCCACCACGAGATGCGGTCGGTCGAAGGCTCTCGCCCGGCGGAGTTCGTCCACCGCGAACTCGGCGCGCGCAGACGGATCCGGTGCGGCCGACAACGGCACGTAGATCCGGATCGGTGACCCCTCGGAGGGCAGGGACACGAACTTCTGCCCCTCTCGACCCAACCGGTTCCATGACACCGCCGATCCCACGCCACCCGACAGTCCCACCGAGAGCGCGGTGGGGGAGGCGACCGTGTCGATCGCCCCTCCGGGTGAGAAGGCCGCCGTGGCGCCGATCCCAACCGTGGCGCCGATTCCCAGCGTCGCGGCGACGGCCACTGCCACCCCGCGTCGCGACAGGAGGTGCACGAGGCGCGGAAGGGCGAGCAGCGCCGCGACGACCACGATCGCGACCGCCAGTGCCTCGAGCCACCAGCGCACATCAAGCGCCGGGACCGCCAGCGCCTCCCGCAGACCGTTCTGCCACCGATGCGCACCGGCGGCCGCGACCAGCACGACGGACCCGCCGACGAGCGCGACGGGCACACGCAGTTCCGGCCTCGCCGGCCGCGGAGCCCGACCGGTCCGCCGCCGCGCGGTCACGACGAGACGGAGAACGGCCAGCGCGACCACGACGAACACCCCTGTGACGACGCCCTGCACGACCGACTGTCGCGGCAGCAGGGGAGGGGCGAGGGAGATCACCGTCGCGAGAACCACCGTGAGGATCGTCATCGCCGTACCTTTCGTGCCGTGAAGCCCAGAGCGACCGAGCCCGCAGCGACGGCCAGGGCCCACGGCGATTCCGCGACAGGCGTCCGGTGGCCCTGTCGCCACGAGTTGAATTCCACTGCTGCAGAAGAGATCCCTGCGATCGGCGTGCAGGAGGTGATGTCGGGTTCGGAACGGCAGACGGTGTCGAGATGCCGCGCGAACAGACCGTCGAGGTCGCGGCGGGCACCGGTGCCCAGCTCGCCACCGGTGGTGTGGGCGTACCGCAGGAGGTCGTACCCGAGATCGTGCACCCGGCAGGCCGATTCGAACGCCGCCGGCAGCGGCACCGGGGCGGAGCAGTCACCTTCGGGGTCGGCGAGCACCGTCGTCCCGTCCGCCCACTGTTCGACGATCGGCGCATACCCCATCACGGCGGTGAAATCGGCCGGCAGGGACGACAGTGCTCCCTCCGCGTCGTCGGCGACGAGCGCCGTCACCGTCGCTGCGGCCGCGGCGTCCTCCGTCGGGGGCGCGGCGGAGTGGGCGAGCGCCCCCGGCACGGCGGCATATGCTGCGGTGGCGAGGAAGACGACCGACGCGACTCGGACCGCTGCGGATCTCACTGTCATGCCGGTGACGCTAGGAACGCGTAGCCCTGCACCGGACCCCGCGACGGAGCGATCTCGAGGAGACCGACACCACCCGCAGAGCTATGCGGATCTCACCCCCAGGTATGAGGACAGTCGAGACCCCGGCTCCTAGCGTGGGTGAGGTGAAAGAGCTTGCGAAGTCCGGCGTGAGAACCGCGGGACGCCTGGGCCGGGGACGGTGGAGCGTCGTCACCGTGGTCACCGTGACGTTGATCCTCTATGCGATCGCGTGGCCGACGCTGCCCCTGACCCACGACATCTCCCCACCCCTCCTGCCGCTGATCTCGGGGATGGCGGTGTTCCCGTTCCTCCTCGTGCTCGTCCGGCCGGCGCTCGGATGGGCGGTGGTCGCGGCGGCGGGACTCGTCATCCCGATAGCGTTCGACCTGGTCCCCGGCTACGACTATCCGTGGCAGGTCGTGCACATCCTGGTGATGCTCGCGCTGGTGTTCGCCGTTGCGATCCGCGAGGAGATCCGGATCGTCCTCGTCGTCTGGGTCTCGACGGTTCTGCTCTTCGCGGCCTTCGTCCCCGGCAGCGACGGCTGGGGCTGGGGGATCGGGATCAGCGCCCTGGTGGTATTCGGGCTGCTGGTGCGCTGGCTGGTGATCTCCCGACGGCAACTCGCCCAGGAGGAGGAGGTCAGCGAGCTCGAACGTGCACGGCGCGCCATCCTCGAAGAGAAGGCCCACATCGCACGCGACCTCCACGACATCGTTGCCCATCACATGTCGATGATCGTCGTGCAGGCGCAGAGCGCGCCCTACCGGCTTCCGGACGTGAACGACGACGTGCGCGCCGAATTCGACGCCCTCGGTGCGACCGCACGGGAGGCGCTGAACGAGGTCCGCACCCTGCTTGGGGTGCTTCGCAGCGACGGGCAGCTCCCCGAACGCGAACCGCAGCCCGACATCGACCGCATCGGTGAGCTGTTCGAGTCCTCCCGCCGAGCCGGTATGGCGCTCGAGACGGAGACGGTCGGCGTCCCCGTACCAGTCTCCGACGGTGTCGGACTCACCGTCTACCGGATCCTGCAGGAGTCCCTGGCGAACGCGGCCCGGCACGCACCCGGCGCCCGCGTGTGCGCACGGCTGCAGTGGGAGCCGGCGACCGTCACGGTGGAGGTGACCAACGGGCCGGCCTCGCCCGGTGAGGTCGACGCCGCCCTTCGGCAATCGGACCGCAGCGGCGGCAACGGCATCCTGGGCATGGTCGAACGCGCGTCCGTCGTGGGCGGGCAACTCGTCGCCCATCCCCGGCCCGGCGGAGGTTTCGAGGTCCGAGCGGTTCTCCCGGTGCTGACCGGGGCCTAAGGTGGGTGCCGATGACCGAACCGCACCCTCCCATCACCGTGTTCATCGCCGACGATCAGGCCATGGTCCGGCAGGGCTTCGGAGCGTTGCTCGGAGCCCAGCCCGATATCAGCGTCGTCGGCGATGCCCCCGACGGTCGAGCAGCCGTCTCGGAGGTCGCGCGACTGCGACCCGACGTGGTCCTCATGGACGTGCGCATGCCCGAGATGAACGGTCTCGACGCGGCGCGGCACATCCTCGCCGACACTCGTGAGCCGCGGTCGAAGGTGCTCATGCTCACCACCTTCGACCTCGACGACTACGTCTACGAAGCGCTGGGTATGGGAGCGAGCGGATTCCTGCTCAAGGACGCCCCCGCCGACGAACTCGTGCGTGCAGTGAGGGTGGTCGCCGACGGCCAGGCGCTGCTCGCGCCGACCGTCACCCGTCGCCTCATCGCCGACGTCACCAGCCGGCGCCGGCCGGCGAGAGGACGCGACCGCGTCCTCGATCCGCTCACCCCGCGCGAACTCGAGGTGCTCGAACTGATCGCGCACGGCCTGTCGAACACAGAGATCGCGGAGCGGTTGTTCGTCGCCGAGCAGACCGTCAAGACCCACGTCGGCAAGGTTCTCGCGAAACTGCACCTGCGCGACCGCGCACAGGCCGTGGTGCTCGCCTACGAGTCCGGTCTCGTCACACCCGGCTGAATCGGGCTGCCGTCGCGACTGCGAACGGGCAGGATTGGCAGTGCAGCACCGGTTCGGGCAGAACCGGTCCGGTGCGGTACTGGTCCATCCGACGGGAGGTAGTGCGTGACGAGGATCGGAATTCTCACCAGTGGCGGGGACTGCCCCGGTCTCAACGCGGTCATCCGCGGTGCGGTGCTCAAGGGGACCGAGGTCCACGGACAGGAGTTCGTAGGATTCCTCGACGGCTGGCGCGGTCTCGTCGAAGGAGATGTGATCCCGTTGGACCGCAGCCGTGTTCGCGGTCTCGCCCAGCAGGGTGGCACGATCCTCGGCACGAGCCGGTTCGGTCCGTACCAGGGACCCGACGGTGGGGCACAGAACATCCAGAAGACCCTCGACCGTCTCGGGATCGACGCCGTGATCGCCATCGGGGGAGAGGGCACCGCCGCCGCCTCGAAGCGACTGTTCGGTGAAGGGATCCGCATCGTCGGTGTGCCGAAGACGATCGACAACGACCTCAGCCACACCGACTACACCTTCGGTTTCGACACCGCCGTCGAGATCGCGACGGTGGCGATCGACCGCCTCCGCACCACCGGCAACTCCCACAAGCGGTGCATGGTGCTCGAGGTCATGGGCCGGCACGCCGGATGGATCGCACTGCACGCGGGTACCGCCGGTGGCGCACACGCCATCCTCATCCCCGAACACCCCGAGAGCCTCGAACAGATCTGCGAGTGGGTGACCAGCGTCCGCGACCGCGGGCGTTCGCCGATGGTCGTCGTCGCGGAGGGCTTCACACTGCCCGAGATGGAGGAGGCGTACTCCACCAAGGGGCTCGACGGATTCGACCGGCCGCGTCTCGGCGGTATCGCGGAGGTGCTCGCGCCGCTCATCGAGAAGCACACCGGCGTCGAGGCCCGCGCGACGGTGCTCGGTCATATCCAACGGGGCGGTGTACCCACGGCATTCGACCGGGTGCTCGCCACGCGGCTCGGCATGGCGGTGACCGATCTCGTCGCCGAGGAGGACTGGGGCCACATGGTCGCGCTGCACGGCACCGACATCGCCCGGGTCGATTTCGACGAGCTCGCCGAACCGAAGTACGTACCCGACGAGCGCTATCAGGAGATGCGGATCCTGTTCGGGTGAGGCCGCGCGTCGGCACTCCCGGCGCCGTCTAAAATCGACACCATGACTGCCTCCGTGTCCGCTGACCTGCTCGCCTACGACGACGTGCTCGCGAAGTTCGAGCCCGTGATGGGCATGGAGGTGCACGTCGAGCTGCACACCGCCACCAAGATGTTCTGTGGCTGTCCGACCGCCTTCGGTGCCGAGCCCAACACGCAGGTGTGCCCGGTCTGCCTCGGTCTGCCGGGGGCACTGCCTGTCGTCAACCAGGCCGCCGTCGAGTCCGCGATCCGCATCGGCCTCGCGCTGAACTGCTCGATCACCCCCTGGGGTCGTTTCGCGCGGAAGAACTACTTCTACCCGGATCAGCCGAAGAACTACCAGATCTCGCAGTACGACGAGCCGATCGCCACCGACGGATATCTCGACGTCGTGCTCGACGACGGCACCACCTGGCGCGTCGACATCGAGCGCGCGCACATGGAGGAGGACACCGGCAAGTCGCTGCACGTCGGTGGCGCCACCGGCCGCATCCACGGTGCGAGCCACTCGCTGCTCGACTACAACCGCGCTGGTGTGCCGCTCGTCGAGATCGTCACCAAGCCGATCGTCGGTGCCGGTGAGCGCGCCCCCGAGGTCGCCCGCGCCTACGTCACCGCCCTGCGCGACCTGCTCAAGGCCCTCGACGTCTCCGACGTCCGCATGGACCAGGGCTCGATGCGGTGCGACGCGAACATCTCGCTGATGCCCATCGGCGCGAAGGAGTTCGGTACCCGTACCGAGACGAAGAACGTCAACTCCCTCAAGTCCGTCGAGGTCGCGGTGCGCTACGAGATGCGGCGCCAGGCGGCCGTGCTGGTCTCCGGTGGTGAGGTGATCCAGGAGACCCGGCACTTCCAGGAGGCCGACGGCACCACCTCGCCCGGTCGCCGCAAGGAGACCGCCGAGGACTACCGCTACTTCCCGGAACCCGACCTCGAGCCGATCGCGCCCGACGCTGCCTGGGTGGAGGAGCTTCGCGCGACGCTGCCCGAGCTGCCGTGGCTGCGCCGCGCCCGCATCCAGGCCGATTGGGGTGTCTCCGACGAGGAGATGCGCGACCTCGTCAACGCCGGCGCGCTCGATCTCGTCATCGCGACCACCGAGGCCGGTGCCCCCGCCTCGGAGGCCCGCTCGTGGTGGGTCGCCTACCTGGCCCAGCAGGCCAACACCCGCGGTGTCGAACTCGCCGAACTGCCCATCACGCCCGAGCAGGTCGCCCGCGTCATCGCGCTGGTGGCCGACGGCAAGCTGACGAACAAGCTGGCCCGGCAGGTCGTCGACGGTGTGCTCGCCGGTGAGGGCGAACCCGACGAGGTGGTGGCGGCTCGCGGTCTCGAGGTCGTGCGCGACGATTCGGCGCTGCAGGCCGCGGTCGACGCCGCTCTGGCCGCAAACCCCGACATCGCCGACAAGATCCGCTCCGGCAAGGTCCAGGCGGCCGGCAAGATCGTCGGCGACGTCATGAAGGCCACTCGCGGACAGGCCGATCCGGCGCGCGTGAAGGAACTCGTCATCGCCGCGTGCAGTTGATCCCGCACAGCGGGGCCCTGTCCTGTGGACGACCGCGGGACAGGGCGTCGCACTCCCGCCCTCGGGCGACGGATCGTCGCGTCATGCCTTCCGGGATGCGACGCCGTCGAGGAGGTTGGTGACCAGGCCGTCGATGAAGCGATCCGTGACGGGTTCGTCGGGGATCAGGAGCCGGTGGTAGACCGCTCCCCAGAGCTGGTCCACGATGATCTGCAGGTCGACGTCGGAACGGATCTGGCCGACCTCCTGAGCGCGCCGCAGCCGTTCGCAGGCGAGACGGCGGCGTTGGGACGAATACAGGCGCCGATATGCGATCGCCAGGTCTTCGTCGGTCTGGGACCGCCCGATCAGTTCGGTCAGGACCCGTCCCCCGGGAGTCCGGGTCATCAGTTCGCCGAAGGCGCGGAGCTGGCTGATGAGATCGACGCGGATGTCGCCGGTGTCGGGAAATGCGAGAGTGCCTTCCACCGCGTGGAAGTAGCCGTCGAGCGCGAGTGCACCCATCGAAGGCCACCACTTGTAGAGGGTCGTCTTGCTGACGGAGGCCTCGCGTGAGACTCGCTCGAAGGTGAGGTTCGCGCTGCCCTCGCTCAGGAGGATCGCCCCGACGGCCTCCAGGATGTCGGCGCGCACCTCCTCGGCGGGGCGACGCCCGCGGCGCGTCAAGCGATCCCGCCGTTGGGGAAGACGACCTGACCGTTGATCCAGCGGCCCGGACCGGCGAGGAAGGCCGCGACCTCCGCGATGTCCTCGGGCGTGCCCAGGCGTTCGAGCGGGGCCAGGCCGGCGAGGCGCTCGACGGTGTGTTCGTCCTTGCCGTCGAGGAACAGCGGTGTCGCGGTCGGGCCGGGCGCGATCGCGTTCACTGTGATGTCCTTGCCGCGCAACTCGCGGGCAAGGACGAGGGTCAGGCTCTCGACGGCGGCCTTGCTTGCGGCATACGCAGCGTACGTCGGGTGCTGGAGCCGGGTCTGGCTGGTGGACACGTTGATCAGGGCGCCGCCCCTGCGAAGTCTGTTGGCGGCGAGCTGGGAGACGACGAAGGCGCCGCGGACATTGGTTCGGTGCATCCGGTCGAGGTCGGCCAGATCGAGGCTCGCGACGGGGGAGAGCACCATGATCCCGGCGGTGTTGACCACCACGTCGAGGCCTCCGAACTCGGCCTCCACCGAGTCGAATGCCTCGGCCATCCCGACTTCGTCGGCGACGTCGCCCACGACGGTGATCGCCCGCCCGCCGCCCGCGACGATCTCGTCCACGATCTGCCCGGCTCGCCGGGCGTTCCCGCCGTAATGCACGGCAACCGCGAACCCGTCGGCTGCCAGACGTTCGCTCACGGCGCGGCCGATACCGCCGGATCCACCGGTGACCAGGGCCACCCGAGGTGTGGTGTTCGCGTCGGACACGAGAGCTCCTTCCGGAGATGTGGACGGTCCGTCCATTTAAACACGGTCATGGACGGTCCGTCCACAACCGACCGTCCATCGGGGTTCGCGCCTGCTGGTCGTGAGTGTGTCGGTCCTCGTCCTCGCGCGTACGTTGATCTTGCGCGGCTAGAGTTTCGGCGCATGGACGCTGCTGTAGCCACCTCGCTGTTCTGGATCGCCGTCGCGGCGGTGCTGGCACCGCTGATCGCCGGCGCCGTCCCGCGTCGGCTGGTCCCCGAGGTCGTGCTGCTGCTGGTGGCCGGTGTCCTCATCGGCCCCTACGCGTTCGACCTCGCGGAGACGGGCAGCGAGATCGGCATCCTGCGCGAACTCGGCCTGGGAATGCTCTTCCTGCTCGCCGGATACGAGATCGACCCCGCCGAGCTGCGCGGGCGGGGTGGGCGCCGCGCGATGCTCACCTGGTGCGTGTGCATGCTGTCGGCGCTCGGCACCGTCGCCGCACTGGGAGCGGTAGGCCAGGTGCACGCCGAGATCGCCGTGGCGATCGCCCTGACATCCACGGCGCTGGGGACGCTCCTGCCGATCCTTGCCGACCGCGGGCTCGTCGCGACCCCACTCGGACGGTCGGTGCTCAATCACGGGGCGTTCGGAGAACTGCTGCCCGTCGTGGCCATGGCAACCCTGCTCGGTGCGCGCGGCGCACTCGGCTCGCTGATCGTCCTGCTGGCGTTCGCGGTCGTCGCCGTCGCCGTCGCCGTGCTGCCGACCTGGATCCTGGGGGAGGGCTCACGGTTCACCCAGTTCGTCCGGCTCGGCTCCGACACCACCGCCCAGATCCCGGTGCGCCTGACGATGTTGCTGCTCGTCGGACTCATCGCGGTCGCCGCCGTCTTCGATCTCGACATCATCCTCGGTGCGTTCGCGGCCGGTTTCATCCTGCGCCGCACGATCCCCACGGGCGACGAGCGGCTCGAGAAGAAGCTCGACGGTCTCGGATACGGCTTCCTCATCCCGATCTTCTTCGTCACCTCGGGCATGGCGATCGACGTCGGTGCCGTCGCGAGTGCCCCGGGCATCCTGCTGGCATTCCTCGGACTGCTCGTCCTGGTGAGGGGTGTACCGGTGTTCGTCGCATCGCGCCTCGAACGCGACGAGACCGGCAACCGCATGTTCGGAACCGCCGAACAGCTGCAGATCGCCCTGTACTCCACGACGGGTCTTCCGCTGATCGTCGCGGTCACGGGCGTCGCGGTGAGTGCCGATCAGATGACGAACGCGAGCGCGTCGATCCTCGTGGCGGCGGGCGCCGTCACCGTTTTCGTCCTGCCGATGCTCGCGGGGCTGCTCCACCGCCCCGCTCCGGCGGAGACGCCGGAGCGGGCATGATCAGTCGAATCCGCCGCCACCGGCCGGGAACTGGATGCGGATGACTCGGTCGTCGTTCGGTCCCGGTTCGGCGCCGGACTTGTTGACCGTCGAGACCCACAGTAGGCCGTCGGGCGACGAAGAGGCGCCGCGCAGCATGCCGTAGCGGTCCTCCGCCGCGAGGACGGGGGACGCCGTGACCGCGCCGGTACCCGGGTCGGTGGCGACGACCGCGACGGCCTTCGCGTCGGTGAGCGAGATCGCGATCCCGTCGGGAGCCGCCGCGCACCCGGCGACACCGGGCCGTTCGGGCCACGTCCAGGCCGGGCCGGTGCCGGTCGAGCCGTCGACCCCCACCCGCTGGAGCCGGTCCTCGAGGGGGGTGCGGTCGGTGATCCACAGGTTGCCGTTCGGATCGCGGCACACATCGCCCGCGGTGCCGATGCCCGACAGCATCACCGAGGGAGTGGGTGCCGCGCCGGGTGCCGGGAGCGGCAGGTTCAGGAGCTTGCCGGACAGGACGTTCGGATCGTTTGCGGCCGCTGCGTTTCCGGCGTCGCCGGTCAGGACGGCGAGCTCGGTGGGCGAGACGAACTCGATGGCGCCGGAATTGCCCGTCGCGCCGCGCGGGATTCCCGTCAGCACGTCCTTGGGAGTGTCGCCCGCGGCGATGCGGACCACACGGTTGTCCGAGGCCGTGGTGATGTAGGCGTAGAGCAGTCGGTCCTCGGCGAAGGTGGGGGAGAGTGCCACGTCCAGCAGCCCACCGTCCCCGGATCCGTCGACCGGGATCGTCGCGATCTCCACCGGCTCGGTCTCCGGCGCGACCTGCAGTATCCGACCCGTCCGGCGCTCGGTGACGAGCGCGGAGTTGCCGTCGGGCATCGTCACCAGGCCGCCGGTGACGTCGAGGCAGGTCGCGATCACGGACGGATCGGGATCGACACACGGCCCCGGCGGCTTGGGGGAGGCGCTCGGCGTGGTCGTCTCGGTGGGGTCCTGGGGCCCGACGCCCGGTCCCGGATCGAAGGTGGGTTCGGGGGTGAACGGGCTCGATGCGGAGTCGTCGAAGCGGGCGCAGGACGGGACGGCGAGGACTCCGACGGCGAGCGCCGCCGCTGCCGCACGTACGCCCCACGAACCCGTCCACCGCGTACCCCGTGTCATGCCGCAAACGTTACCGGCACGACGCGCGCACCCGCGGATGCCGGGTGCGGGGGCAGTCACGGGCCTAGGCTGGGGGCGTGGCCGACAACAAGAACGGTGGCATACCGGACGCGGGTTCGAGTCCCTACGGAAACCAGCCCGACGAGCACACACTCGAGATGCACCGACCACGCGAGTCGTATCTCGGATCGGACGACGACTTCGGGGCCGGGGGAACGCCCCTCGGCAACGACGCCTACGCCGCTCCCACCGAGCAGATGTACCGGCCGGAGCCGGTATTCGGTGCGGATGCGGGCGGCGCGGTGGCCGTCGGCGAGCAGACCTCGAAGGTGCGCCGCGGGACGCTCGACCTCGGATTGTTCGTCCTGCGCGCGGCGGTCGGGGCGATCCTCGTCGCACACGGACTGCAGAAGCTGGTGGGTCTGTGGAACGGCCCGGGTCTCGACGGTTTCGAGTCGTTGCTGCGCGACGCGGGGTACCAGCAGCCCGCCGTGCTCGCGATCGTCGGCGCGGTCGGTGAGATCGCGGCCGGAGGACTGCTCGTCCTGGGGCTGCTCACTCCGTTCGCCGCTGCTGCGATCGTCGCCATCATGGTCAACGCGGTGCTGTTCAAACACGAACTCGAGCCGGGCGTCCAGTTCTTCGCCGCCGAATCGTCGGGCTTCGAGTTCGAAGCCCTCCTCGTCGCCTGCGCGGTGGCGATCACCCTCACAGGACCGGGACGCATCGCGATCGACGGACGACGCGGCTGGGCGACACGCCCCTTCCTGGGTTCGTTCGTCGTGCTGCTGCTGGGCGTGGCAGCCGGCGTGTGCCTGTGGATCTTCGGACGCTGACATAGGAAGCACGCACGACAGGCGAGGGCCCCGCGATCGGAACGATCGCGGGGCCCTCGCTCTTGCTGTCGTGAGGTGTTACGGCAGGCGCCGGACGGCACCCTTGTCGGCGGAGGTCGCCAGAGCGGCGTAGGCGCGCAGTGCCTTCGAGACCGTGCGCTCACGGTCGACGGGCTGCCACGGCCGCTCGGAGGCCTCCATCTTCGCGCGACGATCGGCGAGCACCTCGTCGTCGACGAGCACCTCGAGGGTGCGAGTCGCGACGTCGATGCGGATCCGGTCGCCCTGCTCGATCAGGCCGATCACACCACCGGACGCGGCCTCGGGGGAGACGTGCCCGATGGACAGACCGGACGTGCCGCCGGAGAAGCGGCCGTCGGTGATCAGGGCGCACACCTTGCCCAGGCCGATGCCCTTGAGGAAGGAGGTGGGGTGCAGCATCTCCTGCATGCCGGGGCCGCCGGCCGGGCCCTCGTAGCGGACGACGACGACGTCGCCGGCCTTGATCTTCTTGCCGAGGATGACCGAGACGGCCTCCTCCTGCGACTCGACGACGTAGGCCGGGCCCTCGAAGTGGAACAGGTCCTCGTCGATACCGGCAGTCTTGAGGATCGCGCCGTCCGGTGCGAGGTTTCCGCGCAGCACGCACAGGCCGCCCTCGACGGTGTAGGCGTGCTCGATGTCGCGGATGCAGCCGTTCGCCGCATCGGTGTCGAGCGACGACCAGCGGTTGTCGGTCGAGAACGGTTCGGTGGTGCGCACACCGCCCGGTGCGGCGTGGAACAGCTCGAGGGCCGTCTCGGACGCCTTGCCGGAACGGATGTCCCAGGTGTCGAGCCACTCGTCGAAGCTCTTCGTGTGGACCGTGGAGACGTCGGTCTCGAGCAGGCCACCGCGGCGCAGCTCGCCGAGGATGGCGGGGATTCCGCCGGCGCGGTGCACGTCCTCCATGTGGTAGTCGGAGTTCGGGGAGACCTTCGCCAGGCAGGGCACCCGGCGGCTGATCTCGTCGATGGTGGTGAGGTCGAAGTCGACTTCACCCTCCTGCGCAGCGGCGAGGGTGTGCAGCACGGTGTTGGTGGAACCACCCATCGCGACGTCGAGCGCCATCGCGTTGCGGAAGGCGGCCGGGGTGGCGATGTTGCGCGGAAGCACCGACTCGTCGTCGTCGCGGTAGTAGCGCAGGGCCGCTTCGACGATCGTTCGGCCGGCGGTCTCGAACAGTGCGCGTCGCGCCTCGTGGGTGGCGAGGGTCGAACCGTTGCCGGGCAGCGCGAGACCGAGGGCCTCGGTGAGGCAGTTCATCGAGTTGGCGGTGAACATGCCCGAGCACGAACCGCAGGTCGGGCACGCGCTGCGCTCGACCTCGTCGAGACCCGCGTCGTCGACGGCCTCGCTGGCGGAGGCCGAGATGGCGGTGATGAGGTCGGTGGGGGCCTGCGCGACACCGTTGACGACGACCGCCTTACCGGCCTCCATCGGACCACCGGAGACGAAGATCGTCGGGATGTTCAGGCGCATCGCGGCATTGAGCATGCCCGGGGTGATCTTGTCGCAGTTCGAGATGCACACCAGTGCATCGGCGGTGTGCGCGTTGACCATGTATTCGACGGAGTCGGCGATGATCTCGCGGCTCGGCAGCGAGTAGAGCATGCCGCCGTGGCCCATGGCGATGCCGTCGTCGACTGCGATGGTGTGGAACTCGCGCGCCACGCCGCCCGCTTCGCGCACGGCCTTCGCGACGATCTCACCGACGTCCTTGAGGTGGACGTGACCGGGTACGAACTGCGTGTAGGAGTTCGCGATCGCGACGATCGGCTTGCCGAAGTCGGAATCGGTCAGGCCGGTGGCGCGCCACAGGGAGCGCGCTCCCGCGGCGTTTCGTCCGACGGTGGTGGTGCGTGACCTCAACGGGGGCATGGGCTGACTTCCTTGACGGTGGCTGGTGCGCAATCGGCCGGGCCGCGTCCGGTCGCCGGGCTGGGCGGATCCGGGCAACGGCACCGACGAATCTACTCGCGTGCTTCCGGATGCCTCTATTCGCACCCGGTCGCGAGGATCAGGAGGAGCGGTCGTCCTTCTTCTCGACGGTGACTGCGTCGTCGGTGGTTTCGGCATCCGGACCGGCTTCGGCGGCCGCCTTCTCGCGGTATGCCTTCTCCTCGGCGAGCTGTGCGGCCGCGTACGGATCGGTGATGCGGCCTCCGCTGGCCTCCGACAGCTGCGGCAGCCGGCCGAAGGTGACGACCGGCAGTGCGACCTCGCTGCCGTCGGTGAGCCGTGCGCGGGCCCAGCCCCGCTTCGGGAACCGGAGGCCGTCGAGTTCGTCCCACTTCAGGTTCGTGGTCTTGAAGGTCGCTCGCGCGACGATGCCCTCGGGGCCGACGACGGTGCGTACCCGCACGATCCAGGCCGCGACGAGGAACGGGATGATCAGCGTCCATGTGAAGGCCTCCGGCCACGCCAGCGCCGGAGAGGCGAGGGCGAGGAGGAGCAGAGCGCACGCGAGGAACGACAGTCGCGAGATCTGGATGACCTGCGTCGTCGAATCGGGCGTGTGGGATGATGGAGGCGGTGGCACGGGCTGCTGGGAAGATGACACCTCTACATCTTCGCACTGCAGCCGCGGCATCTCACATTCTGGGACGGTCGACCGCACCAAGTTGACTGTCTGGACACCATGCGCCTACCGTCGAGCGCGTGAATCAGAATGGGTTGCTCGTAATCGGCCGGCGCGTCGTCGCCTGAGCCGCATTTCGCAACTCGCCCACGACGCGCCACCCTCGTACAGCAGACTTGCTGACGAGGGTTTTTTGTTGCCCGGAGCCAGAATCAGAGGAATTCGCAGTGAGCGCACCAACCGCACGGCCTCAACCCTCGCCGCGAAAGCCGGGGTCCGCCACCCCGACTCCCGCAGCTGCCGCGACGCAGCCCACCAACCGACGCCAGGTCGCCCCCGAGCGGGTCACCGGCGCCCAGTCGGTGGTCCGCGCACTCGAGGAACTCGAGGTCGACACGGTATTCGGCATTCCCGGCGGCGCGATCCTGCCCGTCTACGACCCGCTCTTCGATTCGCGGCGCGTGCGCCACGTGCTCGTCCGCCATGAGCAGGGCGCCGGGCACGCTGCCACCGGTTACGCCCAGGCCACCGGCAAGGTCGGCGTGTGCATGGCCACCTCGGGTCCGGGCGCGACGAACCTCGTCACCCCGCTCGCCGACGCGCAGATGGACTCCGTGCCCGTCGTCGCGATCACCGGCCAGGTCGGTCGCCCCCTCATCGGCACCGACGCCTTCCAGGAAGCCGACATCTCCGGCATCACGATGCCGATCACGAAGCACAACTTCCTGGTCACCGACGGCGCCGACATCCCGCGCATCCTGGCCGAGGCGTTCTACCTCGCCGCCTCGGGTCGCCCGGGCGCGGTCCTCGTCGACATCCCCAAGGACATCCTCCAGGCGCAGACCACCTTCAGCTGGCCGCCGGAGATGCACCTGCCCGGCTACCGCCCGGTGACGAAGCCGCACGGCAAGCAGGTCCGCGAGGCCGCGCGACTGATCGCCGACGCGAAGAACCCGGTGCTCTACGTCGGCGGCGGCGTCATCAAGGCCGAGGCGTCGGCCGAGCTGCTCGAGCTCGCCGAGCTGACCGGCATCCCGGTCGTCACCACGCTCATGGCCCGCGGCGCGTTCCCCGACAGCCACAACCTGCACTGCGGCATGCCCGGCATGCACGGCAACGTCGCTGCAGTGGCGGCGCTGCAGAAGAGCGACCTGCTCGTCACGCTCGGTGCCCGCTTCGACGACCGCGTCACCGGTCAGCTCGACTCCTTCGCGCCCGACGCCAAGGTCATCCACGCCGACATCGACCCGGCGGAGATCGGCAAGAACCGGCACGCCGACGTGCCGATCGTCGGTGACTGCAAGGAGGTCATCGTCGAGCTGCTCGAGGCCATCCGCGCCGACCTGGCGACCGGCACGAAGCTCGACTACTCGGCATGGTGGGCGTACCTCGACGACATCCGTCGCACCTTCCCGCTGAGCTACGACCGCCCCACCGACGACACCCTGTCGCCGCAGTACGTCATCCAGGCCGTCGGTAAGCTCGCCGGCCCCGACGCGATCTACTGCGCGGGTGTCGGCCAGCACCAGATGTGGGCGGCGCAGTTCGTCGACTACGAGAAGCCCCGCACGTGGCTCAACTCGGGTGGTCTCGGCACCATGGGCTACGCGGTGCCCGCGGCTCTGGGAGCCAAGATGGGTTGCCCCGACACCGAGGTGTGGGCCATCGACGGCGACGGCTGCTTCCAGATGACCAACCAGGAACTCGCGACGTGCGCCGTCGAGGGTGTGCCGATCAAGGTCGCGCTCATCAACAACGGCAATCTCGGCATGGTCCGGCAGTGGCAGACCCTCTTCTACGAGGAGCGGTACTCGAACACCGACCTGGCGACGCACTCGCTGCGCATCCCCGACTTCGTCAAGCTCGCCGAGGCCCTCGGCTGCGTGGGCATCCGCGTCGAGCGTGAGGAGGACGTCGAGCCGGCGATCCGCCGGGCGCAGGAGATCAACGACCGCCCCGTCGTCATCGACTTCATCGTCGGCAAGGACGCGCAGGTGTGGCCGATGGTCGCTGCCGGCACGAGCAACGACGAGATCATGGCGGCCCGCGACATCCGGCCGCTGTTCGACGACGACGCCGCTGCCGACGATCCCGCCGTCATCCACGAGACCATCGACGCGCTCGAAGCACGCAGCGAGAACGCTGCGGCCCAGGAGGAGACCAAGTGAGCACGAGCCACACCCTCAGTGTTCTCGTCGAGGACAAGCCGGGCGTGCTCGCCCGAGTCGCATCGCTGTTCTCGCGACGCGGCTTCAACATCGAATCCCTTGCCGTCGGTGGCACCGAGGTGCCCGACATCTCGCGGATGACGATCGTGGTGACCGTCGACGAGTTCCCGCTCGAGCAGGTCACCAAGCAGCTCAACAAGCTCGTCAACGTCATCAAGATCGTCGAGCAGGAGGACGAGGCGTCCGTCGCCCGCGAACTCGTGCTCATCAAGGTGCGCGCCGACGCCAGCGTGCGCACCCAGGTCATCGAGACGGTGAATCTGTTCCGCGCCAAGGTGATCGACGTCTCGCCCGAGTCGCTGACCATCGAGGCGACCGGTACGCGGTCCAAGCTCGACGCGCTGCTGCGCATGCTCGAACCGTACGGAATCCGCGAGATCGTCCAGTCCGGTGTCGTCGCCGTCGGACGCGGTCCGAAGTCCATCACGGCTACCCGTTAGCCTTAACACACCCATACTTGCTGAAAGAGGTAATCACTGTGGCAGTCGAGATGTTCTACGACGACGATGCCGACCTGTCGATCATCCAGGGTCGTAAGGTCGCCGTCATCGGCTACGGCAGTCAGGGACACGCGCACTCGCTGAGCCTGCGCGACTCGGGCGTCGACGTTCGCATCGGTCTGAAGGAGGGCTCGAAGTCGCGGGCCAAGGCCGAGGAAGCCGGTCTCACCGTCGGCACCCCCGCCGAGGTCTCCGAGTGGGCCGACGTCATCATGGTCCTCGCTCCCGACACCGCCCAGGCGTCGATCTTCACCAACGACATCGAGCCCAACCTGAAGGACGGCGACGCGCTGTTCTTCGGCCACGGCCTCAACATCCACTTCGGTCTCATCACGGCTCCCGAGAACGTGACCGTCGCGATGGTCGCCCCCAAGGGCCCCGGCCACCTCGTGCGTCGTCAGTTCGTCGACGGCAAGGGCGTTCCGGCGCTCATCGCCGTCCACCAGGACCCCAAGGGTGAGGGTCAGGCGCTCGCGCTGTCCTACGCCAAGGGCATCGGCGGCACCCGCGCCGGCGTCATCAAGACCACCTTCAAGGAAGAGACCGAGACCGACCTCTTCGGCGAGCAGGCCGTGCTCTGCGGTGGCACCGAGGAGCTCGTCAAGACCGGCTTCGACGTCATGGTCGAGGCGGGCTACGCCCCCGAGATGGCCTACTTCGAGGTTCTCCACGAGCTCAAGCTCATCGTCGACCTCATGTACGAGGGTGGCATCGCCCGCATGAACTACTCGGTGTCCGACACCGCGGAGTTCGGCGGCTACCTCTCCGGCCCGCGCGTCATCGACGCCGGCACCAAGGAGCGCATGAAGGAGATCCTGAAGGACATCCAGGACGGCACCTTCGTCAAGCGTCTCGTCGCCAACGTCGAGGGCGGCAACAAGGAGCTCGAGGGTCTGCGCAAGCAGAACGCCGAGCACGGCATCGAGGTCGTCGGCAAGCAGCTGCGCGACCTGATGAGCTGGGTCGATCGCCCCATCACCGAGACGGCCTGACAGCCACCTGATCCGGTCACGGCGGCCCGGTATCCCTACGGGGGTGCCGGGCCGCCGTCGTCGGTGCGCGTGAGCGATGTCGCAGTCACGGGCCGAGGCCGCGGAGGATACTTGGCTGATGTGGCTCCTCGCCGCGTTCGGGCGGCTCCCGGGTGTCGCCACCGCACGGTCCTACCGGCGGGGGTGGTTGCGGGGCGACGTCACGGCGGGTCTCGCGCTCAGCGCTCTGCTCGTCCCCACCGGCATGGGATATGCCCAGGCGGCGGGACTGCCGCCCTACACCGGTCTCTACGCGACAGTGGTGCCGATGCTCGTGTACGCGGTGGTCGGTCCGTCCCGGATCCTCGTGCTCGGACCGGATTCCGCGCTCGCCCCGCTCATCGCGGCCGCGGTGATCCCGCTCGCCGCCGACGGTGATCCGCAGCGTGCGGTCGCCCTCGCCGGTGTGCTCGCCCTCCTCGTCGGGGCGATCCTCCTCGTCGGCGGGATACTCCGCTTCGGATTCCTGACCTATCTGCTCTCCACACCCATCCGGGTCGGTTTCCTCAACGCGATCGCGATCATCGTCATCGTCGGGCAGCTCCCGCTCCTGCTGGGCACCTCGGCCGACGAATCCGGTGTCGTCGCCGAGGTTCTCGACGTCGTCGACGACGTCTTCGAGGACGGTGTCGAACCGGTCGGACTTCTCCTCGGCGTCGGCACCCTCGCTGTGATCCTCGCGCTGCAGAAGGTCGTTCCCCGCATACCCGCGGTGCTCGTCGCGGTGGTCGCCGCCTCCGCGGCGGTCGAGGTGTTCGGGCTCACCGATCGGGTGGAGATGGTGGGGGCGTTGCCCGCCGGGATCCCCGCGCCCGTTCTGGGCGGTATCGAACGGGGAGACGTGATCGAACTGCTCGCACCCGCCGTCGCCGTCGCCGTCATCGCGTTCGCCGACACCGCGGTGCTGTCGCGCTCGTTCGCGCTCCGACGGGGCGAGGACGTGGACGGCAGTTCCGAGATGCGCGCCCTCGGTGTGGTGAACATCGCAGCCGGTGCGACGGGCGGATTCCCGATCTGCGGCAGCGGCAGTCGCACTCCCGTCCTCGTACAGGCCGGAGCGCGTACCCAGCTCGCGGGTGCCGTCGGAGCGGTGACGGTCGCGATCTTCCTGCTGGCCGCGCCGGGGGCGACGGCGTACCTGCCGCAGGCCGCGCTCGCTGCCGTCGTGATCGCCGCGGCGAGTGCGCTCGTCGATGTGAAGGGGCTCGGTCGCCTGTGGCGGGTCAACAAGATCGAATTCTGTTTGTCCTTCGCCGCATTCGTGGCGGTCGGTCTCGCCGGTGTGTTGAGGGGTGTACTCGTCGCGATCGCATTGTCGTTGGCGGTCGTGATCGTGCGTGCCTGGCAACCCCACCGGACCGAACTCGTCGAACTCGAGGACATCGCCGGATATCACGACCGGGAGCGGCATCCCGAGGGCCACCGCATCCCGGGTCTCGTGCTCGTGCGATTCGACGCCCCGCTGTTCTTCGCGAACGGTGTGATCCTCACGAAGTTCGTCCGTGAACTCGTCCGCGAACGCGAGGACCGTATCGAGTGGGTGGTACTCGCGGCCGAACCGATCACGGATCTCGACATCAGCGCCGTCGAAGAGATCGAACGTCTCGACGACTACCTCGCCCACAGGGGGATACGGCTCGCCTTCGCCGCGATGAAGGGGCCGGTCAAGGACAAGTTGCACCGGATGCAATCGGGGAATCGCTTCGGGGCCGGGCGATTCCATCCGACCGTCCGCACCGCCGTGGTGGCCTTCCGGCACCGGAACCAGCCCGGCATCGAGCGCAGTGTGCTCGACGCACCCCCGCAGGACATCGTCCCGCCCCCGCGGAAGGATCGGCCCGCACCACCGTGATCCCGGTCCCGGTGGCCCCGTGGGAGGGGCCGGGGCACTAAACTGTGGGCGGTCGCGGGTGCCCACGCATGCTGTCGGGCGCGAGCGCCGTCGACCACTCACACATTCACGACACAGGGAGTCCGCACGTGAGCCAGAATGGCCGTCCAGTAGTCCTGATCGCCGACAAGCTTGCGCAGTCGACCGTCGATGCGCTCGGTGACGGTGTCGAGGTGCGCTGGGTCGACGGCCCCGACCGCCCCGCCCTGCTCGCGGCCGTGCCCGAGGCCCAGGCGCTGCTGGTCCGCTCCGCGACCACCGTCGACGCCGAGGTGCTCGCTGCGGCGCCCAACCTCAAGATCGTCGGTCGCGCCGGTGTCGGCCTCGACAACGTCGACATCGCCGCTGCCACCGAGCGCGGTGTGATGGTCGTCAACGCGCCCACCTCCAACATCCACTCCGCCGCCGAGCACGCGGTCGCGCTCCTCATGTCCGCGGCGCGTCAGGTTCCCGCCGCCGACCGCACCCTGCGTGAGCGCACCTGGAAGCGGTCGAGCTTCAACGGCACCGAGATCCTCGGCAAGACGGTCGGCGTCGTCGGCCTCGGCCGCATCGGCCAGCTGTTCGCCCAGCGTCTCGCGGCGTTCGAGACCCACGTCATCGCGTACGACCCCTACCTGCCGGCCGCCCGCGCCGCACAGCTCGGCATCGAGCTCGTCGACATCGACGAGCTGGTCGCCCGCGCCGACTTCATCTCGGTGCACCTGCCCAAGACCAAGGAGACCGCCGGCCTGATCAACGCCGAGCGTCTGTCCAAGGCCAAGGACGGCGTCATCATCGTCAACGCCGCCCGCGGTGGCCTGATCGACGAGGACGCGCTGTACGACGCGCTCGTCGAAGGCAAGGTCCGCGCTGCCGGCCTCGACGTCTTCGAGACCGAGCCGTGCACCGATTCGAAGCTGTTCGACCTCGACAACGTCGTCGTCACCCCGCACCTCGGTGCATCCACCGCCGAGGCCCAGGACCGCGCCGGTACCGACGTCGCCAAGAGCGTGCTGCTCGCCCTCGCCGGCGAGTTCGTGCCCGACGCCGTCAACGTCTCCGGTGGCCCCGTGGGCGAGGAGGTCGCGCCGTGGCTCGAGCTCGTCCGCAAGCTCGGTCTGCTCGCCGGCACCCTCTCGCCCGAGGCCGTGCAGAACGTGCAGGTCGTCGTCAGCGGTGAGCTCTCGGCCGAGAACACCGACATCCTCGGCCTGGCCGCCCTCCGCGGCCTGTTCTCGGCGAGCAGCGACGAGCCGGTCACCTTCGTCAACGCCCCGAAGCTCGCGGAGCAGCGCGGCGTGACCGTCGAGGTCGAGAAGGTCAGCGAGGCCACCACGCACCGCAGCGCCGTCGAGGTCCGCGCCGTCGCGCCGGACGGACACGTCACCTCCGTCGCGGGTGCGCTCACCGGCCTGCAGCAGGTCGAGAAGATCGTCAACATCAACGGCCGCAGCTTCGACCTCCGCGCCGAGGGCCACAACCTGATCGTCCACTACCAGGACCGTCCGGGTGTCCTCGGAACGCTGGGCACCGTGCTCGGCAACGCGAGCATCGACATCCAGGCCGCGGCGCTGAGCCAGGACGCGGAGGGCCCCGGCGCCACCGTGATCCTCCGTGTCGACCGCGTCGTCGGCGACGCCGAGGTCGGACAGATCACCGAGGCGCTCGACGCTCGCGTCGCCCAGGTCGACCTGTCCTGATCCTTCGGTTCTCCATCATCCGGTGGCCGCGACCGTCTGCACGGTCGCGGCCACCGTCGCACAGGAAGTGAGTAGTGCTCATGAAACTTGCGGTCATCCCCGGTGACGGCATCGGTGTCGAGGTCACGGCGGAAGCTCTCAAGGTGCTCCGCGCTCTCGTCCCGGATCTCGAGACGACCGAGTACGACCTCGGTGCCCGCCGGTACAACGCGACCGGCGAACTCCTGCCCGATGCCGATCTCGCCGCGATCCGCGAGCACGACGCGATCCTCCTCGGTGCCATCGGCGATCCGTCGGTCACGCCCGGCGTCCTCGAACGCGGTCTCCTCCTGAACATGCGGTTCGCCCTCGACCACCACGTCAACCTGCGGCCGTCGCGCCTGTACCCGGGCGCGAAGTCGCCGCTCGCCGCCGACCACGAGATCGACTTCGTCGTCGTCCGCGAGGGCACCGAGGGCCCGTACACCGGTAACGGGGGAGCGATCCGCGTCGGCACCCCGCACGAGATCGCCACCGAGGTCTCGGTGAACACCTGGTTCGGAGCCGAGCGCGTGGTCCGCTACGCCTTCGAGCTCGCGCAGACCCGCCGCAAGCACGTCACGCTCATCCACAAGACGAATGTGCTGTCGAACGCCGGTGCGATCTGGACCCGCGCCGTCGAGACCGTGGGCAAGGAGTTCCCCGAGGTCACCACGGCCTACTGCCACATCGACGCCGCGACCATCTACATGGTCGACGACCCGTCGCGCTTCGACGTCATCGTCACCGACAACCTTTTCGGCGACATCATCACCGACCTCGCCGGCGCCGTGACCGGAGGCATCGGTCTGGCCGCGAGCGGCAACATCGACGCTTCGGGCACCAACCCCTCGATGTTCGAGCCCGTCCACGGCTCGGCACCCGACATCGCCGGCAAGGGCATCGCCGACCCGACCGCGGCGATCCTGTCCACCGCACTGCTTCTGCGCCATCTCGGGCGCGAGGAGGACGCTGCACGCGTCGAGCGGGCCGTCGAGACCGACCTCGCGAACCGTGGCACCGGTCCGATCGTGACCACCGAGATCGGCGATCGGATCGCAACTTCTCTCTGAACGCCGAGTTCTCTTCGAACACCGAGTTCTTCCTCACGACCGCGCGTGGCGCCGGCGGGCACGTCCCGTCCGGCGCCACGCGCGGTTCTTCGTGTCAGTCCTTGGGGACCACCGGGACCGCCGCTGCCGGAGCGATGGCGGCCAGGGCGAACGCGGCGGGGAATCCGACCGCAGCGATGAGCCCACCGAAGACCGGTCCGACGGCCGCGGCGAAGACGAACTGCCCGGTGTTCTGGATTCCGAGTGCGCGACCGCCCCAGAACGGGCCGGCGATCTCCGCGACGGCGGTGAACGCCAACCCGTTCGGCGCCGAGGTCAGGATCGACGCGACGAGCAGGACGCCCACCGCGATCGCCGAATCCGTCCACGCGGTGACGGACAGCGCGACCATCGACACGACGACCGATATTGCGACGATGCGCATCGGTCCCAGTCGGCTGCCCACCCGATCGGACCAGGCTCCGGTGACGACACGTCCGAGGGCGCCGAGGATCTGGGCGGCGGTGATGACGAGGCCGGCGCCGACCTCGTCCCAGCCGCGGTCGGCGATGAGCCACACCAGGGCGTAGGTCCACACGACGTACTGCGGAACGACGAGCAGGATCGACGCGAGATGGATGCGCGTGAGGGACATGGAACTCCGGTAGGGATTGCCGAGCACGCCTGCGCGCTCGGCCTCCGCCCGTCCGGGTCGGGGCGGATCCACCACGCCGACCGCGCAGGCGACGGCTGCCAGCCCGCACGCGAGCATGGGAAACGCGAGTGCCCAGGCGATCCCGTGGTCGCCCGCGAGAGTCGGGATGACGAGTGCGCCCGCGGCGACACCCAGCGGCACCGACATCTGCCGGATGCCCATCGCGAGGCCGCGCTGGTGCGGCGGGAACCATCCGACCACCACGCGACCGCTCGCCGAATTGGCGCTCACGGCGCCGGCTCCCGCACACATCAGCAACAGGCCGAGCAGCGCGGCGGAGGCGGTGCGGGACAGGTCCAGCGAGGTGGTCGCGCTCGCGAGTCCCATCGCGACGGCCGCGATCCCGAGTCCGGCGGCCAGCGCGAGACGTTCACCGAACCGGTCGGCGATCGCGCCCCACACGACGAGCGTGAACACGCCGCCGAGGATCGGTGCGCCGGCGAGGGTTCCGGCCTGCGCGAGGGTGAAGCCACCCTCCTGGTTCAGGGTCGGGATGAGGAAGGCGACGCCGTTGATGACGGTGGCCTGGGAGGCCTGGGCGAGGACGCCGAGGGCCAGGATCAGCCATCGGCGCCCACCGATGTCCGGAGTGTCCATGAGTCCCACTATCTGAGAAAGTCGTACCGTTATATGAAATCTCGGTCGGACTCTATACCCGCGGCACCCGGGCGTCGATCGCAGTGTGCGCGCACCGTTAGACTCCGGACATGCGCCTTGGTCGAATTGCCAGCCCGGATGGTGTCGCGTTCGTGAGCATCGAAGGGGAGGGGGAGTCCGCGACGGCGAAGGAGATCGCCGAGCATCCTTTCGGGAACCCCACCTTCACGGGCCGGAGCTGGCCCCTCGCCGACGTGCGGATTCTCGCCCCGATCCTCGCCACCAAGGTGATCGCGGTCGGTCGCAACTACGCCGCCCACGCCGCCGAGTCGGGCAACGAGGTCCCCGACGAGCCGATGATCTTCCTCAAGCCCAACACGTCGATCGTGGGCCCGGGCGCGCCCATCGTGATTCCGCCCACCACCTCGCTCGTCCACCACGAGGCCGAACTCGCCGTGGTCATCGGGCGCCCCTGCAAGGACGTCCCCGCCGCGAAGGCCCGGGAGGCGATCCTCGGCTACACGGTGGCCAACGACGTGTCCGCGCGCGACCATCAGCGCAAGGACGGCCAGTGGGGCCGGGCCAAGGGCCACGACACCTTCTGCCCGCTCGGTCCGTGGATCGAAACCGACATCGACCCTTCCGATCTCGAGATCTCGGCGGAGGTCGACGGGCAGATCCGCCAGCGCAGCCGCACCTCGAAGATGGTGCACGACATCCCGAAGCTCATCGAATGGATCTCCGGTGTCATGACCCTGCTGCCGGGCGACGTCATCCTCACCGGCACCCCCGAAGGTGTCGGACCGATCGAGCCGGGCAACACCGTCTCGATCACCGTCGAGGGCATCGGAACGCTCACGAATCCGGTCGTCGCCAAGGGATCCTGACCGGAGCTCGCTGCGGGGCGGATAGCCTGGGAAGGTCTCCCGTCGATCCTCAACCCTGAGCGAGTCATGACCACCAGCGAAGTACGCGTACGTTTCTGCCCGTCACCGACCGGAACCCCGCATGTGGGTCTGGTGCGCACCGCCCTGTTCAACTGGGCTTTCGCGCGTCATCACGGCGGCACCTTCGTGTTCCGCATCGAAGACACCGACGCCGCACGCGACACCGAGGAGTCGTACCAGGCGATCCTCGACGCCCTCCGGTGGCTGGGTCTCGAATGGGACGAGGGTCCGGAGGTCGGCGGACCGTACGAGCCGTACCGGCAGTCGCAGCGACGCGAGCTTCACCTCGAGATCGTGCAGAAGCTCGTCGACGCCGGTGAGGCCTACGAGTCGTTCTCGACGCCGGAAGAGGTCGAGGAGCGGCACAAGGCCGCCGGCCGCGACCCGAAGCTCGGCTACGACAACTTCGACCGCGACCTCACCCCGGAGCAGCGGCAGGCCTTCCTCGACGAGGGGCGCAAGCCGGTCGTGCGACTGCGCATGCCCGACGAGGACCTCACGTGGAACGACCTGGTCCGCGGCGAGACCACCTTCAAGGCGGGCTCGGTGCCCGACTTCGCGCTGACCCGCGGCAACGGCATCCCGCTCTACACCCTCGTCAATCCCGTCGACGACGCGTTGATGAAGATCACACACGTCCTGCGCGGCGAGGACCTGCTGTCGTCCACCCCGCGTCAGCTTGCGCTGTACGCGGCGCTGCAGCGCATCGGCGTCACCGATTTCACGCCCGAGTTCGGCCACCTGCCGTTCGTGATGGGGCAGGGCAACAAGAAGCTCTCCAAGCGCGACCCTGAGTCCAACCTCTTCCTGCACCGCGATCGCGGGTTCATCCCCGAGGGCCTGCTCAACTACCTCGCTCTGCTCGGCTGGGGTCTCGCCGACGATCGCGACGTGTTCTCTCTCGACGAGATGGTCGCGGCCTTCGAGATCTCCAAGGTCAATTCGAACCCGGCCCGGTTCGACCAGAAGAAGGCCGACGCCATCAACGCCGAGCACATCCGCCTGCTCGAGCCGGCGGAGTTCGCGACCCGGCTGAAGGCGTACCTCGTCGAGCACGGCCGGATCGGGGCCGACGTCGACGACACGCTCTTCCGGACGGCCGCCGACCTCGTGCAGACCCGCATCGTCGTTCTCGGGGACGCGTGGGACCTGCTGAAGTTCTTGTTCGTCGACGACGCCGACTTCACGCTCGACGAGGCCTCTGCGGCGAAGAACCTCAAGGAGGATGCCGCGTCGGTGCTCGACGCCTCCGTCGCCGCCCTCGAGGGCGTGGCCGAGTGGACCACGCCGGCGATCGAGGAGGCGCTCAAGAGCGCACTGATCGAGGGGCTCGAGCTGAAGCCGAGGAAGGCCTTCGCTCCCGTGCGGGTCGCGGTGACGGGCTCGCACGTCAGCCCGCCGCTCTACGAGTCGATGGAACTGCTCGGTCGTGAGCGCACCCTCGCGCGCCTGCGTGCCGGGCGGGCCCGTATCGCCTGACCCCTCACGGGTCGCTCTCGGCCCGTCGTCGGCACCCGCCGGCGACGGGCCGAGCTCGTTCCGAGCTCGATTTCAGGTCTCTGACCAGCCGATTTGTAGTTGGTGGCGGGGTTGGTGCTAATCTTCTTCTCGGTTCGGAACGGAGGCCACAACGCCCGCAGGGCAGGCCGAAGGAACAAACCATTGGGGTATGGTGTAATTGGCAACACAGCTGATTCTGGTTCAGCCATTCTAGGTTCGAGTCCTGGTACCCCAGCTGAGACGCGGCGGTTTGCCCGCAACGTCTCGGCCAGCTATGCTGGCTGAGCTTCCTTCGGGAAGCGAAGAGAAGAAGTTCCATAGGCCCCCGTCGTCTAGCGGCCTAGGACGCCGCCCTCTCACGGCGGTAGCGTGGGTTCGAATCCCATCGGGGGTACAACGGACTACCCATCGATCTCCGGATCGGTGGGTGTTCTTCTCTCGGAGGCGTCGACTCGTCGATTCCTCGGAAAGTTCCAGGCCCCCGTCGTCTAGCGGCCTAGGACGCCGCCCTCTCACGGCGGTAGCGTGGGTTCGAATCCCATCGGGGGTACAACCACGAAGGCTCTCCGATCATCGATCGGAGAGCCTTTCGCGTATGTGCGGTCAGGGCGTGGCGGACGGAAGATACGCCGCCGTCGTGCCGCCGATCTCCATGGCGGGCATCCCGAGCTTGCGGTGATCCCATGATCGCACCCGTGCGGGCACCACACGGACGGCCACCCGCTTGTGCATCATCTGCTCCACCGCGGGGCGCGCCTCCTCCGTGTACGGGGCGGTGTACCGCTCCCACACGTCGCGGCAGACCTCGAACAGGCGGTCGTGGTCGTCCACGATCTCCGCGCGCCCCTCGATCGAGACGCCACGCAACTGGTCGTAGGTGTCGCCGGCCTCGACGAGGACGGTCACGCGATCGTCGCGCCGGAGGTTGACGACCTTCTGCGATTTCGCCTTCGTCTCGAACCAGATCTCCCCGTCGAGCACCGCGTACCACATGGCGACGAGGTGCGGGGTGCCCGTCGGTCCGAGGGTCGCCAGGTTCGCGACCCGGCTGCGGTGGAGGAACTCGTCGATCTCCGAGTCCGTCATCGTGATGTCTGCGCGGCGGTTGGTTCCCATGCGAAGCACTCTGGCACAGCGGGAAGTGCACGGCTGTGTTCCTTCCCGCTCCTCGCGCAGGAGGGAACCTGCGTGCAGTCGGGCTCAGAGACGCTTCTGGAGCGCTTCTGCGGCGGCGAGGAGGTCCGCGGCCCAGCGGGCCCCCGGTCGGCGGCCCATGCGGTCGATGGGGCCCGATACGGAGATCGCGGCGATCACGGCACCGGTGCTGTCGCGCACGGGTGCGGCGACCGACGCCACACCGGGTTCGCGTTCGGCGGCGCTCTGCGCCCAGCCGCGGCGGCGGACCTCGACGAGCACGCGTTCACCGAATGCTGCCTCGGGGAGGATGGCGCGCTGGGTCGCCGTATCGGCCCACGCGAGCAGAACTTTCGCGCCTGAGCCGGCCGTCATCGGAAGGCGTGCGCCGACGAGGACCGTGTCGCGCAGACCGGTCGGCGGTTCGAGAGCGGCGACGCAGACCCGCTGGGTGCCCTCGCGGCGGTACAACTGCACGCTCTCGCCGGTGATCTCGCGCAGGCGGGGGAGGACGAGCGAGGCGGCCTCGACGAGGGTGTCGCCTGCGCCCGCGGACAATTCGGCCAGCCCGGGGCCGGGACGCCACTGTCCGTCGCTGTCGCGCATGAGGAGGCGGTGGACCTCGAGGCCCACGGCGAGACGGTGCGCCGTGGCACGGGGCAGGCCGGTCCGCGCGCACAACTCGTTGAGGTTGCACGGCTGTTCGGCAACCGCATGGAGGACTGTCATCGCTTTGTCCAGCACTCCGATCCCGCTATGCTGTCTCATAGGTCGATACCTCCGTCTCGCATAATGGGAAGCATATCGCATGCCGAGAGCGGTGGGGACGACGCCATACGCGGCCGGACAGCCCCCGGGATCCCGCGTTCGTCACGTACGACAAGGTGGAGAAGATGGCTGGAAAGACTCTGGCGGAAAAGGTGTGGGACCAGCACGTGGTCGTGCGCGGTGAAGGAGAGGGATCGGCGCGACAGCCGGACCTGATCTACATCGACCTGCATCTCGTACACGAGGTGACCAGCCCGCAGGCCTTCGACGGTCTGCGGCTGGCAGGACGCCGGCTGCGGCGTCCCGATCTCACGATCGCCACCGAGGATCACAACGTCCCCACGGTGGACATCGACAAGCCGATCGCCGACCCGGTCTCGCGCACACAGGTCGAGACCCTGCGCCGCAACTGCGAGGAGTTCGGTGTCCGTCTGCACCCCATGGGCGATCTCGATCAGGGCATCGTCCACGTGGTCGGCCCGCAGCTCGGTCTCACGCAGCCCGGCATGACGGTGGTGTGCGGCGACAGCCACACCTCCACCCACGGCGCCTTCGGCGCATTGGCGATGGGCATCGGCACCAGTGAGGTCGAACACGTCATGGCGACACAGACGTTGTCGCTGCGGCCGTTCAAGACGATGGCCATCAACGTCGACGGCACCCTCGCGCCGGGAGTGACGAGCAAGGACCTCATCCTCGCGATCATCGCGAAGATCGGCACCGGCGGTGGACAGGGCTACGTCCTCGAGTACCGCGGGGAGGCGATCCGCGCGCTGTCGATGGAAGCGCGGATGACCATCTGCAACATGTCGATCGAGGCGGGCGCCCGCGCCGGCATGATCGCTCCCGACGAGACCACCTACGAGTTCATCAAGGGTCGCCCGCACGCCCCGAAGGGTGCCGACTGGGACGCCGCTGTGGAGGCGTGGGAGCAGCTGAAGACCGATGACGACGCGGTTTTCGACGCCGAGGTCCACATCGACGGCAGCGCCCTGACGCCCTTCGTCACGTGGGGCACCAACCCGGGCCAGGGCGCACCGCTCGGGTCCACGGTTCCGGTACCCGCGGAGATCGCCGACGAAACCGAGCGGTCTGCCGCGGAGAAGGCGTTGCGCTACATGGATCTCGAACCGGGCATGCCGCTGCGCGATGTGAAGATCGACACCGTCTTCGTCGGCTCGTGCACCAACGGCCGCATCGAGGATCTGCGTGCCGTGGCGGATGTCCTGAAGGGCCGCAAGGTCGCCGACGGTGTCCGGATGCTCGTCGTGCCGGGTTCGATGCGGGTGCGCGCGCAGGCGGAGGAGGAGGGTCTCGGCGAGATCTTCACCGCCGCAGGCGCCGAGTGGCGTCAGGCCGGGTGCTCGATGTGCCTGGGCATGAACCCCGACCAGTTGGCGCCGGGCGAACGCTCCGCGTCGACCTCGAACCGGAATTTCGAAGGACGGCAGGGCAAGGGCGGACGGACGCATCTCGTCTCGCCGGCCGTGGCCGCCGCAACCGCGGTGCGGGGAACGCTTTCCGCACCGGCGGATCTGGACTAGACCACAGGACCGACGAGGAGAATTTTCGATGGAAGCCTTCACCACTCACAAGGGCATCGGCGTCCCGCTGCGCCGCTCCAATGTCGACACGGATCAGATCATCCCGGCCGTGTACCTGAAGCGCGTCACCCGTACGGGATTCGAGGACGGTCTGTTCGCCGCATGGCGCAACGACCCGTCCTTCGTGCTCAACACTCCGCCCTTCGATCGCGGCAGCGTTCTCGTCGCCGGATCGGATTTCGGCACCGGCTCCTCGCGTGAGCACGCCGTGTGGGCGTTGTCGGATTACGGATTCCGGGTCGTGATCTCGTCCCGTTTCGCCGACATCTTCCGCGGCAACGCCGGAAAGGCCGGTCTGCTCGCCGCTCAGGTCTCGCAGGACGACGTCGAACTGCTGTGGAAGCTGATCGAGCAACAGCCCGGACTCGAACTGGAAGTGGATCTCGAGAACCGGACCGTGACCGCCGGAACCACCGTGGTGCCGTTCACCATTGACGACTACACGCGGTGGCGTCTGCTGGAGGGTCTCGACGACATCGGATTGACATTGCGCCAGGTAGACGCGATTTCCGAGTACGAAAAGTCAAGGCCGTCATGGAAACCGAGTACCCTTCCGGCGCCCTGAAAACACCCCGCGAACGCGCCTTCTCCGGGCCCGGTCCGACGCTCCCGTCGGGCCGGGCCCGGAGGTTATTTGCATGAGAATCCGCGTGGCACATAGACTCTTGCCCGTTTGCGGGTCTACCGTGGACTGGAGTCGGTCTGACGGTGGACCGTGTATGTGCGGAGGAAATCAATGAACAAGGCAGAACTGATCGACGTTCTGACCGAGAAACTCGGTTCGGACAGGCGCACCGCCACCGCGGCCGTCGAGCACATCGTGGACGCGATCGTTCGCGCCGTGCACGACGGTAAGAGCGTCACCATCACCGGATTCGGTGTCTTCGAGAAGCGTCGCCGGGCGGCTCGTGTCGCGCGGAACCCGCGCACGGGCGAGACGGTCAAGGTCAAGCCGACCTCGGTGCCGGCCTTCCGTCCCGGCCAGTCCTTCAAGAACATCATCGCGGGCACCCAGAAGCTCCCCTCTTCGGGTCCGGCCGTGAAGCGCGGTGCAGCCGCAGCGGCCAAGAAGACCGCGGCAGCGAAGAAGGCGGCCAAGAAGACTGCGGCCAAGAAGACCACGGCGACGAAGTCGACTGCGGCGAAGAAGACCACCGCGGCGAAGAAGACCACCGCGGCCAAGTCGACTCCGGCGAAGAAGACCACGGCGACGAAGTCGACTGCGGCGAAGAAGACCACCGCGGCGAAGAAGACCACGGCGGCCAAGTCGACTCCGGCGAAGAAGACCACCGCCACCAAGTCGACCGCGGCGAAGAAGACCACCGCGGCGAAGAAGACCACGGCGGCCAAGTCGACTCCGGCGAAGAAGACCACCGCCACCAAGTCGACCGCGGCCAAGAAGACCGCGGCCAAGAAGAGCCCGGCCAAGAAGAGCCCGGCCAAGAAGACCACGGCCCGCAAGAGCACCAAGAAGTAACACCCACCCGCGATGCGGCTCGCACACGTGCGAGCCGCACAGGTGAGACGACGGCGGCCACCGGAGATCCGGTGGCCGCCGTCGTGCGTACTCGGGTCAGATGCTCTCGTCGTCCACCGGCGGGTGGCCCGTCGGAAGCGGACTGTCGATGTGGTCGGCCGCGACGAGACGATCCCCGCGCAGCGACAACACCCACATGCTCGCCTTCCGGTTCCGCGCCGGAGGCAGCGCGAGACCGTCGCGCTCGGCCCACCACTCCAGCAGCGGCGGGATCACCTTGCCCTGACTGCAGATCACGGGAGTGCCGGGACCGGACGCGATCTCCAACGCCCGCTTGCGGCCGCGGTCCGGATCGGCGCGGTACTCCTCCTCCGACAGGGACGGCTCGATCGCGATCTCGAGTCCGTGCCGGGAGGCGAACGGTTCGACCGTGGCGATGCACCGGGTGCGGTCGGCGGACACCACGCTGTCGCCGCCGAATGCCGTCAACTGCGGAACGAGAGCCTCGGCCTGCGCCCGTCCGGACGCATCGAGGGGCCGGTAACGGTCGTCGCCCTTGTACTTCTTCCGACTTCCGGCCTTGGCGTGCCGCACGATCAGCGCCGTGGTCGTGTCCAACGGCACCCGGCGGAACCGGCGCAGGACGCTGCGGTCCATCGGGTAGGACAACAGGTCGAATGCCTCTTCGGGGGACACCCAACGCAATTCGTCCACCTCGTCGTTGGGCGCGAACCGCCCGTCGAGGCAGCGCGCCGCCCAGTAGTCCACCCGCTTGAGTTTGCGGTGCCCTGGAACGGGGTAGACGACCTTCCCGAGGCTGCGGCCGAGCGCGGCGCGGAATCCGGTCTCCTCCTCGATCTCCCGCACCGCGGCGATCACGGCCGTCTCACCCGCGTCGAGTTTGCCCTTGGGGAAGGACCAGTCGTCGTAGCGCGGACGATGCACGAGCGCGACCTGCGCATCGTGCGGAGCGTCGTCCGCCGCAGGACGCCACAGGACGGCGCCCGCCGCGAAGATGTTGGCCTTCACGGGCTTGTCGCGTGATTCGGTCAACGTTCCCTCCACCTCAGGACGCGCGGCTACGCATGAGTTCGACCTGGTGGTCGCGGGCAGCGGTTCCCGGCTCCGGGGACGCCGTCCACGTGCCGTCGCCCTCGAGAGTCCAGCAGCGGGTGACCGGGTCGAGCGCGGAATCGAAGATGCCGTCCAACTGCGCTGCGAGCCGGGCGTTCTTCACCTGCACCATCACTTCGACGCGACGGTCGAGGTTGCGGTGCATCATGTCGGCGCTGCCGATCCAGTACTCGTCGCTGCCCCGGAAATGGAACAACCGCGAGTGTTCGAGGAACCGCCCCAGAATCGAGCGCACCGTGATGTTCTCGCTCAGGCCGGGCACACCGGGCTTGAGGGCGCAGATCCCGCGCACGACCACCTCGGTCCGTACCCCCGCCCGCGACGCGCGGTAGAGCGCGTCGATCACCTGCTCGTCGACGAGGGCGTTGGCCTTGAGCCGGATCCCGCTGGGGCGACCGGCCTCGTGGTGCTCGATCTCACGCTCGACGCGTTCGATGATGCCCTTGCGGACCCCGTGCGGTGCGACGAGCAGATTGCGGTACTGCGCCTTCCGGGAGTATCCGGTGAGGGTGTTGAACAGGTCGGTGAGGTCGGCGCCGATCTCGGGGGACGATGTCAGCAGGCCGACGTCCTCGTAGAGACGAGCGGTCTTCGGGTTGTAGTTGCCGGTGCCGATGTGGCAGTAACGGCGGATCGTCGAACCCTCGCGCCGCACGACCAGGCAGGTCTTGCAGTGCGTCTTGAGACCCACGAGTCCGTATACGACGTGGACACCGGCCTGTTCGAGTTTGCGTGCCCACTTGATGTTGGCCTGCTCGTCGAAGCGCGCCTTGATCTCCACGAGCGCGACGACCTGCTTGCCCGCTTCGGCAGCGGCGATCAGGGCGTTGACGATGGGGGAGTCGCCCGACGTCCGGTACAGCGTCTGCTTGATGGCGAGGACCTGGCTGTCGGCTGCGGCCTGCTCGATGAACCGTTGCACGCTCGTGGAGAACGAGTCGTACGGATGGTGGACGAGGATGTCGCCTTCGCGCAGGGTGGAGAACACGCTCTTCGGTGTCTCACGCTCGCCGAAGGCGGGATGGGTCGCCGGCACGAAGGGGGCGTCCTTGAGATCCGGCCGGTCGACGGCGTGCACCTGCCACAGCGACGACAGATCGAGCAGGCCGGGCAACTGGACGACATCCACCCGATCGACGTCGAGTTCGCGCAGCAGGAGGTCGAGCATGTGTTCGGTCATGTCGTCCGACACCTCGAGGCGCACGGGAGAACCGAAGCGCCGCCGGGCGAGCTCGCGTTCGAGGGCCTGGAGGAGATCTTCGTCGCGGTCCTCCTCGACCTCGAAGTCGGCGTTGCGGGTGACGCGGAAGGCGTGGTGCTCGACGATCTCCATACCCGGGAACAACACGTCGAGGTGCGCGGCGATCAGCTCTTCGAGAGGGAGGAAGGCCGGCAGCCCGTGCGACGAACCCGCGCGATCGACCCGGACGAACCGGTCGACGTTGTCGGGCACCTTCACACGCGCGAAGTGTTCACCGGACGACTGTGAATCCTTGACCGTGACAGCGAGGTTGAGGGACAGGCCGCTGATGTAGGGGAAGGGATGGGCGGGATCGACCGCGAGCGGCGTCAGGACCGGGAAGACCTGCTCGGCGAAATACTGTGTCAGCCGTCGACGTTCGTCCTCGGTCAGATCCGCCCATCGGATGATCGAGATGCCCTCGGCCGCCAGGGCGGGCATGACCGAGTCGAGGAAGACCTGCGCCTGGCGCCCGGCGAGTTCGCGCGTGCTCGACGCGATGAGCGCGAGCTGGGCCCGCGGGGACAGGCCGTCCGCGGACCGGACCGACAACCCCGTCTCGGCGCGACGTTTCAGCCCGGCGACCCGCACCATGTAGAACTCGTCGAGATTCGACGCGAAGATCGCGAGGAACTTGGCGCGTTCGAGCAACGGCTGCGAGGTGTCCTCCGCCAGCGCGAGAACGCGGGCGTTGAAATCGAGCCAGCTCTGCTCCCGGTTGAGATAGCGGTCGACGGGAAGCGTGTTGTCGTGATCGGTCCTCGACTGCAGTCCCGTCGCGGCCGGAGGCGCGCTGGTCGCGGTTGCCACGCGGCCGGCAGGTCGTACGACGTTGGACGGTGCCGCGTGCTCGGAACTCGTGGGATCGGGGGAATCGCCGTTGGTCACCAGTTCATTGTGGCAGAGCGACGGCTCCCTGCAGCGCTGTCGCAGCGGTGGCGCAGTGGGAATTCGACCGTGTCGAGCACGGCTGCGGTGGCCGATCCGACGCCGAGTCGCAGTGCAGCGGCAAGATCGTCCGGTGTGTCCACATCGAGTCGCAGTCCGGGGAGCGCGTCCGGTACCGGATATGCGCCGGCGTCGATATGGCGGCCGGCCGACCCCGGTCCGAACGACAATGGCGGCAGGGTACCGCTCACGCAGTGCAGCAACGCCGTCGTACCGCTCGCCGTGTGGTCGACGACGACGGCTGTACCCGTTCGCCGCGCGGTCTCGCGGGCTAGCGCGAACTCCTCGGCCCGCAGGGCCGGTAGGTCGGCCTGCAACGCCACGAGTTCTGCGCCGGGTGTGTGCTCCCGCGCCCGGCGGGCCGCTGCGAGCAGCGCGGAGTTCAGTGGGTCGGGGGAGCCGGGACGGATCGGGTCGGGGAGGACGTCTGCGCCGCAGTCCAGTGCGGCGGCCGCGACGCGCTCGTCGGCGGTGACGACGGTGACCGTCACGTCTCCGACGGACAGCGCCGCCGTCACGGTGTCCTGGAGCATCGCGAGCACCAGCGATTCCCGTGCCGCCGGGTCGAGGACGTGCGAGAGCCGCGACTTCGCCAGGCCGAGGGCCTTGACGGGAACGAGCACGTGCGTCGCGGGCATTGCCCGATTGTGCCATCAGCGATCGATCACACGGTCGTGCGAGGTGACGAACCGCACGACCGCCCGCTGCGACCGGGTCGTGTGCGGTCCGTCCTCCGACCCGGCGCGGCGTCGGTGGCGCCTGCGCGATACTGGGTGCGACCGTGGGTGGTGACCGCCCGGACCGAACCGGTCGCGACCGCCCGCTCCGGGCCGATCGCGAGCGTGAGTGCCGGGCATCGGACGAGAGTGAGGATCGCGTGACCACAGCAGCAGTACTGGGCGCGGGTTCGTGGGGGACGGCGTACGCCAAGGTGCTGGCCGACGCCGGAACGGACGTGACGATCTGGGCGCGGCGCGAGGAGGTGGCGCGCGGCATCGCGGAGCGGCACGAGAACTCCGACTATCTGCCCGGTGTGGAACTGCCGCACTCGCTGAAGGCGACGGCCGATCATCGGGTGGCCCTAGAGGGCGCCGATTTCGTGGTCCTCGCCGTCCCGAGCCAGACCCTGCGCACCAATCTCGAGGCGTGGAAGGCGGATATCGGACCGGACGTGACACTTCTCAGTCTCGCCAAGGGAATCGAGAGCGGCACCCTGATGCGCATGAGTCAGGTGATCGGTCAGGTCACCGGCGCCGAGCAGAATCGCATCGCCGTGCTGTCCGGCCCCAACCTCGCCCGTGAGATCGCCGAGGGACAACCGGCCGCGACCGTCATCGCGTGCCCCGACTCCACCCGCGCCATGGAGATCCAGAAGTCCTGCGCCACAAAGTATTTCCGACCGTACACCAATTCCGACGTAATCGGCTGCGAGATCGGTGGCGCCTGCAAGAACGTCATCGCCCTCGCGTG
Source organism: Rhodococcus rhodochrous (assembly GCF_900187265.1). Taxonomy (NCBI): domain Bacteria; kingdom Bacillati; phylum Actinomycetota; class Actinomycetes; order Mycobacteriales; family Nocardiaceae; genus Rhodococcus; species Rhodococcus rhodochrous. The sequence continues at coordinate 3,379,594 of NZ_LT906450.1, read as the reverse complement.
CGGCATGGCCGCCGGGGTCGGGCTCGGTGAGAACACCGTCGCGAGCATCATCACCCGCGGTCTCGCCGAGATCACCCGGCTCGGAACCGCCCTCGGGGCCAAGCCGGCCACGCTCGCCGGTCTCGCCGGTGTCGGCGACCTCGTCGCCACATGTACGTCCCCGTTGTCCCGCAACCGTTCGTTCGGCGAACGACTCGGCCGCGGTGAGTCCCTCGAGAGCGCGCAGGAGGCCACCCACGGTCAGGTGGCCGAAGGGGTCAAGTCGTGCACCTCGGTCCGCGCCCTCGCGGCGAGCTACGACGTCGAGATGCCGCTCACCGACGCCGTGCACCGCGTGTGCCACGAAGGCATGTCGGTGCGGGACGCGATCGGGCAGCTGCTCGGACGCCGGATCAAGCCGGAATGAGCGGCATGACGGGCGATTCGACTCGCTGCGTGAAGGCAGTTGCACACGAGGGTGTTCCGGGCTCCCCGCTGCAGGCGGGACCGGTCTTCGCGGCGCCGTATCTCCTCGGGGAGGACGAACGCGACGACATCGACACCTATGCGCGTGCCTCGAATCCCGGCTGGCGCGCACTCGAATCGGCGCTCGCCGACCTCGAGCACGCCTCGGCCGCCCGCGTCGTCGGCTCGGGAATGTCGGCGATCACGGTCGCGCTGCGATCGCTCGTGAGACCGGGCGGCACGGTCGTCGTCCCCTCCGACGGTTACTACCAGGTGCGCAAGTTCGCCACCGAATATCTCGCGCCGCACGGCATCGACGTCCACGAACTCTCCGTCGCCGAATTCGGCGACGGCTCCCTGCAGCGGGTGCTCGACGGTGCGGGCCCCGGTGCGGTGGTCCTCGCCGAGACGCCGTCGAATCCCGGTCTCGACACGGTGGATCTTCGTGAGACCGCGCAATCGTGCCGTCGCACCGGGGCGTTGCTGCTCGTCGACAACACGACCGCCACCCCGCTCGGACAGCTCCCGCTCGACCTCGGGGCCGACGTCGTGGTGGCGAGCGGAACGAAATCGCTCAGCGGACACAGTGACCTGCTGTTCGGCTACATCGCCGTCGCCGATCCCGAACTGCTGCCCGCGATCGACCGGGAACGACTGCTGTCGGGAACCGTGCTGGGACCCTTCGAGACCTGGCTCGCGCACCGCAGCCTCGGCACCGCCGGACTGCGCTTCGAACGGCAGTGCGCCAACGCGCTCGCCGTCGCCGGGATGCTGCTCGAGCACCCCGCTGTCACGGACGTCCGCTATCCCGGGCTCGCCGGCGACCCGGCCCACGCCGTGGCGGCCGGCCAGATGAGCCGCTTCGGCCCCCTGCTCACCTTCCGGTTGCCCGGGCGCGACGAGGTGCACCGCTTCGTCCGCGCGGCCACGCTCGTCGCACCCGCCACCAGCTTCGGCGGTATCCACACGACAGCGGATCGTCGCGCACGCTGGGGCGATGCGGTGTCGGAGGGATTCGTCCGGTTGTCGTGCGGAATCGAGGACACCGCGGATCTGCTCGCCGATCTCGACGCGGCGTTGAAGGAGACGGCCCTCCACTGAGGGAGGCGACCCTCCGGTGAGGGAGACCGGGGCCCGCGGAGACATAGCAGGGTGTCCGGTCCCACCCGCGTAGGACTCGCTCGACACGCGGAGATCGCCACCCGGTACGGTTCGACACGTGAGTACGCCCCGAACCCGGGTGGCCGTCGTCTTCGGTGGTCGCAGCAACGAACATTCCGTCTCCTGCATCTCGGCAGGGAGCATCCTGCGCAACCTGGATCCGGAGAAGTACGAGGTCGTGCCCATCGGCATCACTCCCGAGGGCGCATGGGTCCTCGGCGACGCGGACCCCGCCGGCCTCGCCGCGGCCGGTCGTGAACTGCCCGTCGTCGCCGGCGACGGCTCCGATCTCGTCCTCACCGCGGATCCGACCCGCGGTGGCGACATCGTCGCCCTCGACGAGGCCTCCTACGGCCGGGTGCTCGCCTCGGTCGACGTGGTGTTCCCGGTCCTGCACGGCGCCTACGGCGAGGACGGCACCATCCAGGGTCTGCTCGAACTCGCGGACATCCCGTACGTCGGTCCCGGCGTCCTCGCCAGCGCCGCCGGTATGGACAAGGAGTTCACCAAGAAGCTGCTCGCGGCCGAAGGCCTGCCGGTCGGCTTCCAGATCGTCCTGCGTCCCGGCACCGCGTCCCTCACCGAGGAGCAGAAGACCCGCCTCGGCCTGCCCGTCTTCGTCAAGCCCGCCCGCGGCGGATCGTCCATCGGCATCAGTCGCGTGGCCGACTGGGCCGCCTTCGACGACGCCGTCGCGAAGGCCAGGCAGCACGACCCCAAGGTCATCGTCGAGTCCGCGATCATCGGCCGCGAGGTCGAGTGCGGCGTGCTCGAGTTCCCGGACGGCGACGTCCGCGCGAGTGTCGTCGCCGAGATCCGCATGCCCGACACCTCCGGCGACCACGAGGCGTTCTACGACTTCGACACGAAGTACCTCGACGACGTCTGCGAGTTCGACGTCCCGGCCAAGCTCGACGAGGAGACCTCCGACCGGATCCGCGAACTCGCGGTCCGGGCGTTCCGCGCCCTCGACTGCCACGGCCTGTCCCGCGTCGACTTCTTCGTCACCGAGGACGGACCGGTGATCAACGAGATCAACACGATGCCCGGATTCACCTCGATCTCGATGTACCCGCGGATGTGGGAGGCCACCGGCGTGGAGTACGCCGAGCTGCTGTCGATCCTGGTGGAGACGGCGCTGGCGCGGGGGACCGGGCTGCGCTGACGGCACACGGCCTGTCGGGTTCCGCGAGGACCCGACTAGGCTGGACACATGACTGCCGTGACCCCCGACTCAGCTGCGACCGACGCCGGCACGGACACCCGTGAGGCCGTCCACGAGGCCGCGCGTCGCGCCCGCGTGGCATCGCGTCGTCTCGCGCTGCTCACCACCACCGAGAAGGACGCGGCTCTGCACGCCGCGGCCGACGCTCTGCTCGCCGCCGCCGACACCGTCCTGGCTGCGAACGCCGAGGACATCGAGGCCGCTCGTGCCGGTGGCACCGAGGAGGCCATCCTCGACCGGCTGCGCCTGACCCCTGACCGGATCGACGGGATCGCCGCCGGTCTGCGCCAGGTGGCCGGACTGCCCGACCCGATCGGCGGGGTGGTCCGCGGCTCGACGCTGCCGAACGGTCTCGAGCTGCGCCAGGTGCGCGTCCCGCTCGGCGTGGTCGGCATGGTCTACGAAGCGCGTCCGAACGTCACGGTCGACGCCTTCGGTCTCGCCCTGAAGTCCGGCAACGCCGCATTGCTGCGCGGCTCGTCGTCCGCGGCCCGCTCGAACGCCGCGCTCGTCGAGGTGCTGCGTGCCTCGCTCGAGAATCGGGGCATCCCCGCCGACGCCGTGCAGTTGCTGCCGAGCGCCGACCGCTCGTCGGTGACGCATCTGATCCAGGCCCGGGGGCTGGTCGACGTCGTGATCCCGCGCGGTGGCGCCGGTCTGATCGCCGCGGTGGTCCGCGACGCGACCGTCCCCACGATCGAGACGGGCACCGGCAACTGCCACGTCTACATCCACTCCGCGGCCGATCTGGAGATGGCCGAGAAGATCGTGATCAACGCGAAGACCCGCCGGCCCAGCGTGTGCAACACCGCCGAGACGATCCTCGTCGACAAGGCGATCGCCGACACCGCCGTTCCGAAGATCCTGCAGGCCTTCCAGCAACACAGCGTCACGGTCCACGGCGACCTGCCCGGCCTCGTGCCCGCGACCGAACAGGACTGGTCGGACGAGTACCTCTCGCTCGACGTCGCCCTCGCCGTGGTCGACGACCTCGACGCCGCCGTCGACCACATCGACCGTTACGGCACCGGTCACACCGAGGCGATCGTCACCTCGGACCTCGCTGCTGCGCGGGAGTTCACGACGCGCGTGGACGCCGCAGCCGTTATGGTCAACGCTTCGACGGCGTTCACGGACGGTGAGCAGTTCGGATTCGGCGCGGAGATCGGGATCTCCACCCAGAAGCTGCACGCCCGCGGTCCGATGGGTCTGCCCGAGCTGACGTCGACGAAGTGGGTGGTGTGGGGCGACGGCCACACCCGCCCCGCCTGATCGAGACCGGCCCGACGAAAGGAACCAGCGTGGATCGTGCGCTGCCCACCACCCCGCCGATCTTCGCGGACGTCCAGGACGTCGTCGATCGTCTGGCCGGTACCGGTTATCTCGCCGACAAGTCCACCGCGACCGCGGTGTTCCTCGCCGATCGCCTCGGCAAGCCGTTGCTGATCGAGGGACCCGCGGGCGTGGGCAAGACCGAGCTCGCCCGTGCCGTCGCCGAAACCTCCGAGGCCGAACTCGTGCGCCTGCAGTGCTACGAGGGCGTCGACGAATCCCGCGCGCTGTACGAGTGGAACCACGCCAAGCAGATCCTGCGCATCCAGTCGGCAGGAGCGACCGCCGCGGCGGGCGAGTCGTGGGACCGCACCAAGGAGGACGTCTTCTCCGAGGAGTTCCTGCTGTCGCGGCCGCTGCTCACCGCGATCCGCCGCGAGGATCCGACCGTGCTGCTCGTCGACGAGGTCGACAAGGCCGACGTGGAGATCGAAGGCCTGCTGCTCGAGGTGCTCAGCGACTTCGCGGTCACGGTGCCCGAGCTCGGCACCATCCGGGCCACCCGCAAGCCGTTCGCGGTGCTCACCTCGAACGCCACCCGCGAGTTGTCCGAAGCGCTCAAGCGCCGGTGCCTGTTCCTGCACCTGGACTTCCCCGACGCCGACCTCGAACGACGCATCCTCGCCAGCCGGGTCCCCGATCTGCCCGACGCGCTCGCCGACCAGCTCGTGCGCACGGTCCGCGTGCTCCGCGGCATGCAGCTCAAGAAGGTGCCGTCGGTGGCCGAGACGATCGACTGGGGTCGCACCCTGCTCGCACTGGGGCTCGACACCCTCGACGACACCGCGCTGCGCAGCACGCTCGGCGTGATCCTCAAGCACCAGTCCGACCAGATCCGCGCTGCCGCCGAGCTCCGGTTGAACTGACATGGCCGCCGCGCACCTTCCCGGATCCGAGGCGCCCCCGGCACCCCACGGACTGCCCGGGCACCTGGTCGGATTCGTCGAGGCGCTGCGCCGCCGCGGCATCGCGGTCGGGCCGTCCGAGACGGTCGACGCCGGACGGGTCATGACGGTGCTCGATCTCCTCGATCGGGAGGCCCTCCGCGAAGGCCTCGCGTGCACCCTGCTCCGCCGGTCCACACACCGGCCGACCTTCGACGCCCTGTTCGACCTGTGGTTCCCGCCAGCGATCGGACGCCGCGAGTCCACCGACCCTCAGGTGAGCATCCCGCGCACCCCGACGGGGGAGGTCGACTTCGAAGCCCTGCGCGACCTCATCGCCGAGCTGCTGTCCGACGAGTCGCCGGAGGCACTCGAGGCCTCCGAGATGCTCGTCTCCGCCATCGTCGAGGAACTCGGCCAGTATGCGTCGTCGAACGGCCCTTCCTTCTCGGCCTATCAGGCGCTGCGCGACGTCTCCCCGGACACCCTGCTCACGAAGATCCTCGAGGGACTGCTCGGCAACAGCACCCGCGAGGAACGCGACGACGCCGCCTACGAGAGCGAGGTTGCGCGGCGCACCGCCGCCCAGCGCATCGCCGATTTCCGGGCGATGGTCGAACGGGAGACCCGCCGACGCACCGCCGAGCAGCTCGGCCGCGAACGCGTCGAGAAGTACGGGGTGCCCAAGCTCGCCGAGGAGGTCGACTTCCTGCGCGCGTCCGACGCGGAACTCGTCGCGCTGCGCCGCAGCGTCATGCCGCTCGCGCGTCTGCTCGCGAGCCGTCTCGCGGCGCGCCGCCGGCGCGCTCGTGCCGGCGCCATCGACCTGCGGCGCACACTGCGCAAGTCCATGTCGACCGGTGGCGTGCCCATCGACCTGGTCAACCGCAAGCCCCGTCCGGCGCGTCCCGAGCTCGTCGTGCTCTGCGACGTCTCCGGTTCCGTCGCCGGCTTCTCGCACTTCACGCTGCTGCTCGTGCACGCCCTGCGCGAGCAGTTCTCCCGAGTGCGCGTGTTCGCGTTCATCGACACCGCCGACGAGGTCACCCACTATTTCGCCGCAGGGTCCGATCTGGGCGAGTCCATGTCGCGGATGCTGAAGGAAGCGGAGCTGATCACCTACGACGGTCACTCCGACTACGGACACGCCCTCGGCAGCTTCGCGGATAACCATGCGCATGCCCTCACCAGCCGTAGCTCGCTGCTGATCCTCGGCGACGGCCGCACGAACTACCGCAATCCGAACCTCGAGGTCCTCGAACATCTCGTGTCCGTCGCACGGCACGCGCACTGGCTCAATCCCGAGCCGAAGGGACAATGGGGTTCGGGGGATTCGGCCGCCAGGGTCTACAGCGAGGTCGTCACGATGCACGAGTGCCGGTCGGCGCAGCAGCTCGCAACGGTGGTGGCGAGTCTGCTCCCCGTGTGAACCCGTAAGCTGGACAACCGTGCATCAGCCAACGGATCGGCCCTCGGCCCCCAGGCGCCGCCTGGGCGTCATGGGTGGAACGTTCGACCCGATCCACCACGGACACCTCGTGGCGGCCAGCGAGGTCGCCGCGAGCTTCGACCTGGACGAAGTGATCTTCGTGCCCACCGGGCAACCCTGGCAGAAGACCGGACGCGACGTCAGCCCCGCCGAGGACCGCTACCTGATGACGGTGATCGCGACCGCATCCAACCCGCGGTTCTCCGTCAGCCGTGTCGACATCGATCGACGCAAACCCACCTACACCGTCGACACGCTGCGAGATCTCAGCAAGCAGTATCCCGACGCGGAGCTGTACTTCATCACCGGCGCGGACGCCCTGGGATCGATCCTGTCCTGGCAGGACTGGCAGACCCTGTTCGACCTCGCCCGCTTCGTCGGGGTGTCCCGGCCCGGATACGACCTGCACGCCGAACATCTGGCACCGCATCTGGACGAACTCCCGGCCGAGGCGGTGAGCCTGGTCGAGATCCCCGCACTGGCGATCTCCTCCACGGACTGCCGCAGGAGGGCTCGCGAGAACCGGCCGGTCTGGTACCTGGTGCCCGACGGAGTGGTGCAGTACATCAGCAAACGCCGGCTCTACCGCACGAATACGCACCTCGACGGAGATCCCGTCCCGGTGTTCGACGGAAACACCCCCGGCACCATCGAGAGAAAGAGCACGCAGTGAGCGCAACGGCAGAAGCCACGGAGATGGCCCGAATCGCAGCCCTGGCCGCCGACGAGAAACTCGCCACCGACGTCGTGGTGCTCGACGTGTCCGAGCAGCTGGTGATCACCGACTGCTTCGTCATCGCGTCCGCACCCAACGAGCGTCAGGTCAACGCCATCGTCGACAACGTCGAGGAGAAGCTGCGCGAGGCCGGCCACAAGCCCGTCCGCCGCGAGGGCACCCGCGAGGGACGGTGGACGCTGCTCGACTACGTCGACGTCGTGGTGCACATCCAGCACGAGGACGAGCGCAACTTCTACGCCCTCGACCGCCTGTGGAAGGACTGCCCGACCATCGAGGTCGACGGTGTGGGTGGCCCCCGTTCGGCGATCGACGCCGCCGACTCGCCGGAGGACGTGTGAGTCGTCCGGAGGAGGGTTCGCAGAGCCCGCGGGTGCGGCAGCTGGTGCTGCTGCGCCACGGCCAGACCGAGTACAACGCCACGCGGCGGATGCAGGGCCAGCTCGACACCGACCTCTCCGAGCTCGGTCGGCAGCAGGCGCTCGCCGTCGCCGACGCGATCGCCCGGTTCGATCCGCTCGCCGTCGTCTCGTCCGATCTGCGCCGCGCCTACGACACGGCGACCGCGCTCGGTGATCGCATCGGGCTGCCGGTCGCGATCGACACGCGGCTGCGCGAGACGCATCTCGGCGAATGGCAGGGCCTGACCCACACCGAGGTCGACGCCGTGGCCCCGGGCGCGCGCAGCGCGTGGCGCGCCGACGCGACCTGGGCACCGCCGGGAGGCGAGAACCGGATCGACGTCGCGCGGCGCAGCATGGCCGTCGTCGGCGAACTGCTCGACAAGTACGAGAACTGGAGCGATCGGCCCATCGTGCTGGTCGCACACGGGGGTCTGATCGCCGCGCTCACCGCGGCCCTGCTCGACCTGCCCGTCGATCGGTGGCCCGTCCTCGGCGGTCTCGGGAACACCGGCTGGGTGCAGCTCAGCGGATACGGCGAGGTGCCGTCCTGGCGCCTCGACGTCTGGAACGCGTCGGCCACGGTGGCGCCCGATGACGTCCTCTGAACCCACGCCGATCGGGACCGACGCCGCCCCGCGGCGCCCGGTCCTGCTGGTGATCGGCGACTCGCTGAGCTACTACGGCCCGAAGGGCGGCCTGCCCGCCGACCATCCGCGGATCTGGCCCAACCTGGTCGCGGCCGAACTCGGATGGGACGTCGAACTCGTCGCCCGGATCGGGTGGACCACACGCGACGCGTGGTGGGCCATGACCCAGGACCCGCGGGTGTGGGCCGCGATCCCGCACGCCGGAGCCGTCGTCCTGGCCGTGGGCGGGATGGACACCCTCCCGTCCCCGCTGCCCACCGCACTGCGGGAGGGCCTGCGCTACATCCGCCCGCCGGCCCTGCGTCGCGCGGCGCGTAACGCCTACGGGTGGTTGCAGCCGCGACTGTCACCGCTCGGTCGACCGGTGGCGCTCCCACCTCGGGTCAGCGTCGAGTACCTCGAAACGATCAGGGACGCATTGGCATACATGCGCCCCGATCTGCCCGTCATCGGCACCCTGCCGTCGGTGCACCGCAGCGAGCAGTACCGGTCGGTGCATGCCGGCCGGCTCCCCGCGGCACGCGCGATCACCCGCTGGGCGGCCGAGAAGTCGGTTCCCCTCGTCGATCTCGCCGAAGCGGTGCGGGAGAACGTCTTCTCCGACGACGCCAATCCCGACGGGATCCACTGGGGTTGGGAAGGACACCGCCGTGTCGCCGCCGCTGTCGGCGACGCGGTCCGGATCGTGCATCGGGATGCGGAAGTCCCGGTGGAGGGCCTACGGTAGGCGTCGTGTCCGTCGTCGTCGTCACAGATTCGTCGAGTTGTATCGACCCCGAACTGATCCGTCGGTACGACATCCGTGTTGTGCCACTGCACATCATCGCGGGCGGACGCGACCTCCGCGAGGGCGTCGACGAGTTGCCGGAGGATCTGTCGACCGTGACGACCTCCGGTCCGTCTCCCGCAGAACTGACCGACGCCTACACCGAGGCCCTCGAGGACAGTGGGGGAGACGGCGTCGTGGCCGTGCACCTCTCGCGGGTGCTGTCCGGGACGTGGGACGCAGCCCGGCACGCCGCCGAATCGCTGGGCGACCGGATCCGGCTCGTCGATTCGCGGAACACCGCCATGGGTTCGGGTTTCGCCGTCCTCGAAGCGGTGCGCGCCGCACGGGCCGGAGAAGACCTGGCCCGGGTGTACGAGCGGGCCGTGGAGGTCGCGGCGTCCGCCCGGACCCTGCTCGTCGTCGACCGGCTCGACCACCTCCGTCGCGGTGGCCGGATCGGCACGGCCACAGCGCTGTTGGGTACAGCGCTCGCGATGAAGCCCGTGCTGCACATCTCCGACGGCAAGCTCGTCCTGCGGGAGAAGACCCGCACGATGACCAAGGCGATGGCCAAACTCGTCGACGGAGCCGCAACCGATGTCGGCGACGAACCGCTCGTCGCGGTGCACCACCGCGGGGCACCCGAACGGGCGCGCAGCCTCGCCGATCAGCTCGCGCAGCGCCTTCCGGAGGGCACCGAGATCGTCGTGTCCGAACTCGACGCGGTTCTCGGCGCGCACGTCGGACCGGGCGCGGTCGGTGTGGTCGTCGCGTCCGCGGCGACCGGTGTCTCCGAGGACTGACCCCCTACATTACCTCCCGGCCCGGATCATGCCGGTGGAGGCCCGATCCGGGCATTCATCCACAAGGGTGCTAGTCATCCACAACCCCGGCCGGATCGGCACCGACACCGAATCCGGCGTTCGCGGACGCGGTTAGCGTCGCGGCATGGCGAGCAGTGACCACCGCGATCTCGCGCGCACCCGCCTCGGCGCGATCACACGTTCCTCGGCGATGCCCGCGGAACCGCCCTGGACCGACGACACGTCGACCGACGAGCACCCCTGGGCGGATCCGGACGACGACGAACCCGTCCACAGCGGTTCCGGCCGGGAACGATTCGTCGATCGGCTGACCGCCGCGCGATGGGACACGGGACGACGGGGAACCGCTGCTCTCGCCGCGATCGGAGTGCTCGCCGCCACAGTGGCTCTCGTCGTCGTGTGGCGCGACCGGCCGGTCCCCGAACCGGTACCGCCGCTGCCAAGGGTCGAAGTCGTGGACACCTCCGAGCCGTCCGCCACGAAGGAGACGGACACGGCACAGCCGGATTCCGCCGAGTTCGTCGTCAGCGTCGTGGGCGCGGTGACACGGCCCGGGCTCGTGCGCCTACCGGCAGGATCCCGTGTGGCCGACGCGCTCGACGCTGCCGGCGGTGCCGTCGACGGTGCCGACCTCATCGGCCTGAATCTGGCGCGGCGGGTCGCCGACGGTGACCAGATCGTCGTGGGAATCGCCCCGCCCCAACCTGTTCCGCAGGCCAGTGGAATCGTCGGGGCGCAGGCCCCGGGTGATACTCCACCGGAGGCAGGCGGGTTGGTGGATCTCAACACCGCCGACGAGACCGCGCTCGACGCGCTGCCGGGAGTCGGCCCTGTGACGGCCGCGGCGATCGTCTCGTGGCGTGACACCAACGGACCGTTCACGGACGTCGAACAACTCGGTGAGGTCGACGGGATCGGACCGGCGCGCCTGGCCAGGCTGCGTGAACTGGTGACGGTGTGACCGTCCGGAACGACGGATCCGACACCGCAACGGTTCTCGATGCCCGGTTGGTGCCGTGCGCGCTGGCCGCGTGGGCGGTGACACTTCTCGGGTTGTACACGGGATGGCGGATCGTGACCGCCGTGGCGGTCGCGGCCGTCGTCGGATGCGCCGTGACGGTCCGTCTCGTCGCGGCCGGTCGCATCCCTCGCGGAGGTGCGCGGATCCTCCTCGCCGCACTGGCCGTCGTCGCGGGATTCGGACCGGCCGCCGGTCTGCGGATGTGGGCCGCCGACCAGCACCCGCTCGCCTCCGCAGCGGAAAGGGGAGCGTGGGCCGGCGTCGTCCTAGTCCCCACCGACGACCCGCGGCACATCCGGGCCGCGGCATTCGACGACACACCCCGGGTACGCATCCCGGCACGGCTCGAGCACGTGACGGTCGGTGGGCGATCCGTGGAGACCGGGGGATCGGTGGTGGTGTTCGCACCGGCCGACTCGTGGGGAGATCTCCTGCCCGGGCAGTCCGTCACCGCACGTGTGCGGGCGGCGCCGCACACCGGGCCGGGCACCACGGTGGCGTTGCTCCGCGCGGAGACGGCGCCGACGACGGTCGGCCCGCCACCGGTGTGGCAGCGATGGGCCGGCACGGTACGCGACCGGCTCGCGCAGGTGGGTTCCGCGGTGCTTCCCGCCGATCGGGCCGGCCTGCTGCCCGGTCTCGTGGTGGGCGACACCACGGCGCTGACCGACGAGGTGCGGGAGGACTTCCGCGTGGCCGGACTGACGCACCTGACGGCCGTGTCCGGAGCCAACGTCAGCATCGTCCTCGGAGCGGTACTGCTCCTCGTGCGTGCGGTAGGACTCGGACCGCGTTCCGGGACCGTCCTCGCCGGAACCGCTCTCGTCGCCTTCGTCGTCGTGGTCCGTCCGTCGGCGAGTGTGGTGCGCGCGGCGGCGATGGGATCGATCGGGTTGCTGGCATTCGTGACGGGTCGTGAGCGACAGGCACTTCCCGCCCTGTGCACCGCGGTGGGCGTACTGCTCGTGCTCCTGCCCGACCTCGCCGTCGACGTCGGGTTCGCGCTGTCGGTGTCCGCGACGGCGGCACTGATCGTCGCCGCGCCACCCGTCGTGACCCGGCTCGTGGATCGCAGGTGGCCGCGTCCCGTCGCGGAGGTCACGGCGATGTCGCTGGTCGCGTTCGTGGCGACCGCACCTCTCGTCGCGGCGGTGAGCGGGACGGTGAGTGTCGTGTCGGTCGCGGCCAATGTCCTCGTCACCCCGGTACTGGCGCCGCTGACGGTCCTCGGTTCGCTGGTCGCGGTGGGCGCCTCCGTCGTCCCGTGGGTCGGGGAGGTGCTCGCGCGCGGCACCGGGCCGTTCCTGTGGTGGCTGATCACGGTGGCCGACCGGGCGGCATCGTTGCCGTCGGCCGAGCTCGAGGTGCCGGACGGGCCGGTGGGGGCTCTCGTCGCGGCCGTGCTGGTCGCCGTCGTGTGGTCGGTGGCTCGTCACCGGCGGGTGCGGATCACGGCACTCGTGATCGCGCTGGCGGTCGCGGCGGTGTGGCTGCCGGTGCGGATGCTGCGACCGGGCTGGCCCGGGGCCGGGTGGGTACTCGTCGCATGCGATGTCGGTCAGGGCGATGCGCTGGTGCTGGCGACGGGGGACGGGCGCGCGGTCGTCGTCGACACCGGACCCGAACCGGAACCCGTCGATCGGTGCCTGCGCCGGTTGAGGATTCGCCGTGTCGCACTGCTCGTCGTGTCGCACCTGCACGCCGACCACGCGGGTGGAATCCGCGGTGTCCTCACCGGGCGCTCGGTCGAGACGGTCGTGGTCGGGCCGGGCGCTGCCGGTGACGACGCGGCGGGTGTGCTCGACGCGGCGACCGGGATCGGTGTCGTGGTGCGGGAAGTGGGTGCCGGTGCGACCCTGCGTGCGGGCGATCTCGACCTCCGGGTGCTGGGCCCGGCGGGGCGACGGACGGGCGGTTCCGAGAACGACGACTCGCTCGTCCTGGCGGTCGACACCGTCGTCGGTCGGGTCCTGCTGCCGGGCGACGCGGAGGAGACCGCGCTCGACGCACTCGTGCGGTCGGGCACCGACGTGCGTGCGGACGTGCTGAAGGTGCCGCATCACGGCTCGCGCACCACACCCGCCCGGTTCCTCACCGCCGTGCGGCCGAGCGTCGCCCTCGTCAGCGCCGGGCGCGACAACCTGTTCGGGCATCCCCATCCCGAGATCGTCTCCACCCTGACCGGAATCGGGGCGCGGGTGCTGCGCACCGACCTGCACGGCGACGTCGCAGTGGTCCGTGCCGGTTCCGGGGCGCTCGCGGTGGTGTCGGACGTGCGTGGCACGATCGAACCGTGAGCGACGCGTCCCTGCATCTGGTCCTCGGTGAGGAAGAACTGCTCGTCGACCGTGCCGTCGCGCAGATCGTGTCCGATGTCCGCACGCGCAGCGGAACTCCCGGCGACCTCCCCGTCTCCCGGCTCCGCGCCGGCGACGCGGGTGTGCCCGAACTCGCCGAGCTGCTGAGCCCGTCGCTGTTCGCGGAAGAACGCATCGTGATCCTCGAATCCACGGCCGACGCCGGAAAGGACGCCGCGGCGCTGATCCTCGACGTCGCAGCCGATCCGCCGCCGGGCGTGACACTGGTGATCCTCCACAGCGGCGGCGGTCGGACCAAGGCGATGGTGCCCGCGCTGCGCAAGTGCGGCGCCGAGGAACACATGTGCGCTGCTCCCGCGAAGGCGGGGGAGAAGGCCGCGTGGGTGCGCACGTTCGTCCACAAGGAGTTCCAGGCCGCGGACGTACGGGTCTCGGGCGACGTCGAACAGCTCGTCATCGAAGCGGTGGGATCCGACCTGCGCGAACTCGCCGCTGCGTGCAGCCAGCTCGTGGCCGACACCGGCGGCAAGATCGACGCTGCGGCCGTGCGGCGCTACTACTCGGGCAAGGCCGAGGTGTCGGGATTCGACGTGGCCGAGAAGGCCGTGGCCGGCGACACGGCCGGTGCGCTCGAAGCGCTGCGGTGGGCGATGCACCGCGGTGTCGCCCACGTGCTGCTCGCTGATGCCCTCGCCGACGCCGTGCACACCATCGCCCGGGTCGGCTCCGCCGGTCGCGGCGACCCGTTCTCCCTCGCGTCGTCGCTCGGTATGCCGCCGTGGAAGGTGAAGAAGGCCCAGGCACAGGCGCGCACATGGGCGCCGGCGTCGATCGGCACCGCGCTCACGGTGGTCGCTGCGCTCAACGCCGACGTCAAGGGAGCGGCCGCCGATCCGGACTACGCTCTCGAGCACGCCGTGCGGGTCATCTCCGAACTGGCGGCCTGAGCCGTCCGCGCCCCGATCCCGCTTCAGGGGCGGCGTCATGTCTGCCGTTCAATGCCACGAAGGCCGTCCCCGGCGGGGGACGGCCTTCGTGAAGCAGAGCCTGCGTCTACTACCTCGGAGCGATGAACTCAGAGCTTGTTGGCAAGCTTCGCGAGAGCAGACTTCTTGTTGGCGGCCTGGTTGGGGTGGATGACACCCTTGCTGGCAGCCTTGTCGAGCTGACGGCTGGTGGCGACGAGGAGCTCGTTGACCTTGTCCTTGTCGCCGGCGGCCGCAGCCTCGCGGAACGAACGGATCGCCGTACGAAGCGACGACTTCACCGACTGATTCCGGAGTCGGTTGCGCTCGTTGGTGCGAATCCGCTTCACCTGGGACTTGATGTTGGCCACGCGTAAATCCTGTCGTCTTGCTGGTAGCTGGTAGGAAAGCTCTGGGTGCATCTGAGCACCGATGGACAAGGCTACCAAGAACGGATCACAAAGCCCAAACCGGCGGTCGAATCACCCTTCTCACCGGCCTGATCGTTTCGGCCAGGACTACGCGCACCTGACTGTTGTTGTTGCGTGCCGCCGCGGGAGGGCATCTACATGGGCGGACACGCCACGGCGCACGATGTTGTTGTCGAGGTCACGGCGCTTGCGTAATCTCCCTCACAGCGCGAACGACGAGTTCGCGGCTGCGGTGCATCGACTCGAAGTGTTCTACCACCAGGTTCCGCCTGCATGCGGGACCGCGAACATCGAGGTGACCCATGGAACCCCCACGCGATCCCGAGTCCCGAATCGACGAAGATCTCGCACGCCAGACATCCCTGGAAATCAGAGACCCCGGTGAGTTCTCCGATCTGCGGAAGTACGTGGCGGAGGCGATCGGAACCTTCCTCCTGGTGTTCTCCGCGGTGGGTACCGCGGTGTTCGCCGGAACCTATGTCGGCCAGCTCGGCGTCGCATTGGCGTTCGGCCTGACCTTGCTGTTCCTCGTGTACACCATCGGCCCGATCTCCGGGTGTCACGTGAATCCGGCGGTGACGCTCGGGCAGCTCATCGTCGGTCATGTGACGCCGGTGCGCGCCGTGGGTTACTGGATCGCGCAGGTCGTCGGCGGTCTGATCGCCGGTCTGACGCTCTACGCGGTGGCGTCGTCGCTGCCGAGCTACGACCGTGCCGCCGACGGGCTCGGCGCGAACGGCTGGGGCGCACACAGCCCCTCGGCCGTGCACGGCCCGCTCGGCGGTGTGCTCGAGAACGGCTACGGCATCGGCGCGATGATCGTCGTCGAGGTCCTGCTCACGGCCGTGCTCGTGTTCGTGGTGCTCGGTGCGACCGATCAGGTCGCCGACGCACCGATCGCCGGCATCGCCATCGGCTTCACCCTCGCGGTGATCCATTTGATCTCGATCCCGATCGACAACACGTCGGTCAACCCCGCACGCAGCCTCGCCGTTGCCTTCTACCAGGACGGTGCGCTCGGGCAGCTGTGGGCGTTCATCGTGTTCCCGCTCATCGGCGGCGCACTCGGAGCCCTCGTCTACACCTTCCTCTTCGGACGGCGGTACGGGCTCCGGGCCTCCTGAGGTCCCGCGGGCGGGACGCGGCCCGGTTCAGCTCCAGCCGAAATCGGTGCGGAGCCGGGCCGCGACCTGATCGAAGCGTGCGCGGGGAAGGATCGCGCCCTCGCGGCGGATGCCGTCCTCGGGGACGTCGAGCACGCGATCGAGGCGCACCCAGCTCGGGCGGTTCTCCGCGTCCCACCGTCCGGAGCCGATTCCGAGCCAGTAACGGTGACCGTCGCGGTCGGCGTTCGACGACAGCATCAGTCCGAGCAGCGTCGAGTCGTCGCGGCCCACGACGAGCACCGGGCGGTCCTTGCCCTGCGTCGGATCTTCTTCGTAGGCCACCCAGGTCCACACGATCTCGCCCGGATCGGCGCGACCGTCGAGATCGGGGGAGTACTCGAGGCGGCGGGCACGCTGCGCCGTCGGCGTGGTGCGCGACGCCACCGGGCGACCGGGGGCCGGGCGCTTCGTGCCGGACCGGGTCTTCGCAGCACCGGGCTTCGGTGCCGCGGTCCGGTCCGCGCCGGGCTTCGGTGCCGCGGTGGTACCGCTCCCCGAAGTTCCGCTCGCTGCGCCGGCCTGGCCGGCCGCGTTCAGCGCGGCGCGCGCCTTGTCGAGCGCCCCGGACTGCTGCAACTGCTGGTAGATCTTCGGCCCCTGCTCGACGGCGAGACGCCCCAGCTGCCTGCCCAATTTCTTCCATGTACCGGCCACGGGAACCGAGCTTAACCGGACCTGACCCGGGCGAAGTCCCGGCCGCCGCCCGACTTGGATATTCTGCAGGGTGACCGCGGTCTGCAGGCCGCTGCCAGTCCGAGTCAGGAGCACGACATCAGCACCTTCGCCGACACCACGTTCACGGACCCCGCAAAGATCCGGAACTTCTGCATCATCGCGCACATCGACCACGGAAAGTCGACGCTCGCGGACCGGATGCTGCAGCTCACCGGGGTGGTCGAGGAGCGGCAGATGCGCGCCCAGTACCTCGACCGCATGGACATCGAGCGCGAGCGCGGCATCACGATCAAGGCGCAGAACGTACGTCTGCCGTGGAAGCTCGACGGCGAAGACTACGTGATGCACCTGATCGACACCCCGGGCCACGTCGACTTCACCTACGAGGTCTCCCGCGCGCTCGAGGCATGCGAGGGCGCGGTCCTGCTCGTCGACGCCGCGCAGGGCATCGAGGCGCAGACCCTCGCCAATCTCTACCTCGCGCTCGACAAGGACCTGACGATCATCCCGGTCCTCAACAAGATCGACCTGCCCGCGGCCGACCCTGACCGCTATGCCGGTGAGATCGCGAACATCATCGGCTGCGAGCCGTCCGACGTGCTCCGGGTCTCCGGCAAGACCGGCGAGGGCGTCCCCGAACTCATCGACGCCGTGATCCGCCAGGTGCCGCCGCCGGTCGGTGACGCCGACGCGCCTGCCCGCGCCATGATCTTCGACTCCGTCTACGACACCTACCGCGGTGTCGTGACGTATGTGCGTGTGGTCGACGGCAAGATCGTGCCCCGCGAGAAGATCAAGATGATGTCGACGGGCACGACCCACGAACTGCTCGAGGTCGGCATCGTCTCGCCCGAACCCAAGGCCACCGCCGGTCTCGGCGTCGGCGAGGTGGGCTATCTCATCACCGGCGTGAAGGACGTGCGCCAGTCGAAGGTCGGCGACACCGTCACCACCGCCCGCAACGGTGCGGAGGAGCCGCTCACCGGCTACCGCGAACCGCGCCCGATGGTCTACTCCGGCCTGTATCCGGTCGACGGTTCCGACTACCCGGTGCTGCGCGACGCGCTCGACAAACTCCAGCTCAACGACGCTGCGCTCACCTACGAGCCCGAGACGTCCGTCGCCCTCGGATTCGGCTTCCGCTGCGGCTTCCTCGGTCTGCTCCACATGGAGATCACCCGCGAGCGCCTCGAGCGCGAGTTCGGCCTCGACCTGATCTCCACCGCCCCCAACGTCGTCTACCGCGTCGTGCTCGAAGGTGGTCAGGAAGTCGTCGTGACGAACCCGTCCGACTGGCCCGAGGGCAAGGCCCGCGAGATCTACGAACCGATCGTCAAGTGCACCATCATCGCGCCGAGCGAGTTCATCGGCTCGATCATGGAGCTGTGCCAGTCGCGGCGCGGTGAGCTCGGCGGCATGGACTACCTGTCCGAGACCCGCGTCGAGCTGCGGTACACGTTGCCGATGGCCGAGATCATCTTCGACTTCTTCGACTCGCTGAAGTCGCGCACCCGCGGCTACGCCTCGATGGACTACGAGGAGGCCGGCGAGCAGGAGGCCGCGCTGGTCAAGGTCGACATCCTGTTGCAGGGCGAGGCCGTCGACGCGTTCAGCGCGATCGTCCACAAGGACGCCGCGGCCGCCTACGGCAACAAGATGACGACCAAGCTCAAGGAACTCATCCCGCGGCAGCAGTTCGAGGTGCCCGTCCAGGCTGCGATCGGCTCGAAGATCATCGCCCGCGAGAACATCCGGGCGATCCGCAAGGACGTTCTCGCCAAGTGCTACGGCGGCGACATCAGCCGTAAGCGCAAGCTGCTCGAGAAGCAGAAGGAAGGCAAGAAGCGGATGAAGACGATCGGCCGCGTCGACGTGCCGCAGGAGGCGTTCGTCGCCGCGTTGTCGTCCGAGGCCTCGTCCGACAAGCCGAAGAAGTAGTCGCTCCTGCTGCGACGCCCACCGGAAGGATTCGCGTGCTCGACACCTGGCTCACCCGTGAACTCGGAATCTCCGTTCCTCTGCTGGGTGCGCCCATGGGTGGCCGGGCCGGTGGGCGGCTCGCCGGCGAGGTGACGCGGGCCGGCGGCCTCGGCCTGATCGGTGCCGCCCGGTACAACACCGCCGAGTGGATCGAGGGTGAGGTCCGCACCGCCCGCGAGATCGGTGGTGGGGCCGTGGGATTCGGTCTGATGACCTGGGCGCTCGCCGACGACGACAGCCTCCTCACCGCGGTGCTCGAGCACCGCCCGCAGGTGGTCACGCTCTCGTTCGGCGATCCCGCACCCTACGTCGAGCGTGCCCACGATGCCGGGGCTGTCGTCCTCTCGCAGATCAACACGATCGACGACCTGCGGGTGGTCGAGGCCGCGGGTGTCGACGCGGTGATCGCGCAGGGACACGAGGCCGGTGGGCACACGGGCCGGATCGGCACCCTCCCGCTGCTGCAGGAGGTACTCGAGTCGACGTCGCTGCCCGTGCTCGCCGCAGGCGGCATCGCCACGGGCCGCGGTCTGGCGGCGGTGCTCGCAGCCGGTGGACAGGGCGCCCTGGTCGGGACGGCTCTGCTCGCCAGCCCGGAGACCGTCGGCCCCGATTACGCCCGTGGCCGGCTCGTGGAGGCCGGCAGCGCCGACACCGTCTACACCGACGTCTTCGACAAGGCCCGGCACCAGCCGTGGCCGGCGCGCTGGGGCGGACGCGCCCTGCGCAATGCGTTCACCGAGGAGTGGCACGGCCGGGGCGCCGACGAGGACACCCTCGCCGCGGCGTACACCGGTGACGATCCCGACATCGGGGTGGTCTACGCGGGGGAGGCCGCCGGTCTGGTGCGGTCCGAGCGACCCGCGGGCGAGGTGATCCGGGGTATCGCCGAACAGGCGGAGACCCTGCTGTCCCGCTTCCGCTGAGCACTGCACCGGCACACGGACGTCCCACTCGGGTTAAGGTGAGCCTCACCTGAAATGGAGGTCGCCCATGCGCCGAGTCGTTCTCTCCGCGGTAGCGCTCGTACTGTTCGTCGCCCCGACCCTCGTGGCGTGTTCGTCGGACACCGATGACACCGCGACTGCCGGCGGCGAGACCGTCACCGTCGAGCACTCCTACGGCACGACGACGATCGAGGGCACACCCGAGCGGATCGTCGCGACCTCCAGCCAATGGCTCGACGCCCTCGTCGAACTCGGGGTGCAGCCCATCGCGTACTACAGCGCCGGCTCGTACGGCGACGATCGCGGCCTCTACCCCTGGCAGACCGACGTCTCCCCGGATGCGATGGCGCTGAGTCCGACAGCGGAGACGTCGGTGCCTGTCGAGGAGGTCGCCGCTCTCGAACCCGACCTGATCCTCGGCGCCTGGCAGATCGCTTCGCAGAACGACTACGACACGATCTCCGCGGTCGCGCCGACGATCGGGCCTCTCGGCGACACCGGCGTGGACCGCTGGGACGAACAGGTGCGCGTGCTCGGTGAGGTCCTCGGCCGCACCGACGACGCCGAGCGGATCATCGCCGACCGTAACGCCGAGATCGAGGAGGCTGCTCTGCCGGGACTGGAGGGCCGGACCGCTGCGCTGTCGCAGTACGTCACCAACGAGCAGCAGGTCGTCGTGGTCGCCGATCCGGACGACGGTGCCGCTGCGCTGTTCACGCAGCTGGGCATGACGCTGCCGCCCGCGCTGGTCGCGGAGGGCGGAGCCTCCCAGGGGCGGGTCGTGCTCGGTCCCGAACGCGTCGACGCCCTGGTCGCCGATCTGCTGATCATCCTGCCGCGCGGCGGAACCGAGCAGGACCTGATGGCCCTGCCCGGATTCGACCGGCTGCCCGCCGTCACCGGAGGCGGTCTCGCCATCGTCGACTTCCCGACGGTCGTCGCGTTCAACACGCCCTCGTCGCTGTCGATCGGTTATGCGCTCGACGTGATCCGGCCGCAGCTCGAGGCGGTCGCCAACGCCTGAGACCGGCTCACGGCCCGAGATGCGCGGGCCGGAAGTTGCCCGCTCCGATCTCCCGCTCGGCGCGGATGACGTGGACGACGGCATTGATGAGCGCCAGGTGGGTGAACGCCTGCGGGTAGTTCCCCAGATGGCGTCCCGTCTCGGTGTCGATCTCCTCGGCATAGAGCTTCAGGGGGCTCGCGTAGTCGAGCAGGCGCTGGCACAAGGCGGCCGCCCGCTCGACCTCGCCGATCTCGACGAGCGCCGAGACCAGCCAGAACGAGCAGATGGTGAACGAGCCCTCCTTGCCCGCGAGCCCGTCGTCGGTGGTCTCCACCCGATAGCGCAGCACCAGCCCGTCCTCGGTGAGTTCGTCGGCGATCGCCAGCACCGTGGCCCGCACCCGGGGATCGTCCGCGGGCAGGAAGCGCAACAAGGGGATCAGCAGAGCCGAGGCGTCGAGCGACGGGTGGCCGTACCGCTGGGTGAAGACACCGCGTTCGTCGACGCCGTGTTCGAGGACGTCGGCCTTGATCTCGTCGGCCATCGCCGCCCACTTCCGGGCGTAGTCGGGACGACCCTGCAGTTCGGCGAGTTTCGAGCCGCGATCGAGCGCCACCCAGCACATGACCTTCGACGACACGAAGTGCTGGGGCTCGCCGCGCACCTCCCAGATGCCCCGATCGGGCTTGCGCCAGTTGGCCGATGCCTCCTCGACCTGCCGGCGCAGGGTGTGCAACAACGTCTGGGGGAAGTGCCCGCGGGACTTGACGTGAAGGTAGACCGAGTCGAGCAGTGTGCCCCAGATGTCGTGTTGCTGTTGGTGATAGGCGTCGTTGCCGATGCGGACCGGGGTGGCGCCGTCGTAGCCGCTGAGATGCCCGAGGGTCGACTCCGGCAGTTCGCGCTCGCCGCCCACCCCGTACATCACCTGGAGCGGATAGCGGACGCCGTCCGCGTCGCGCGAGACGTCGAGGATGAACGAGAAGAAGTCGTCTGCCTCCCGGTCGAATCCGAGGGTGTACAGACCCCACAGTGCGAAGGTCGAATCGCGTACCCACGCGTAACGGTAGTCCCAGTTACGTTCTCCGCCAGGTGTTTCGGGGAGCGAGGTTGTCGACGCCGCGAGCAGCGCCCCGGTCGGGCTGTAGGTCAGTCCCTTGAGTGTGAGCGCGCTGCGCTGCAGATAGGTGCGCCAGGGATGATCCGGGAAGCGGCCCGTCGTGATCCATTCGCGCCAGTAGTCCTGGGTGGAGACCATCTTGGCGACCGCCTCGTCGAAGGTGTGCGGCATCGGGCAGTCCCCCCACGACAATGCGACGAAGGCCGTGTCGCCCTTGTTGAGCCGACGTCGCGCGCGGGCCTCGCGGTCCTCGATGCCGAGTCGCAGATCCGTGGTCATGCGCAGCGTCGGATGCTCGTCCGCCGCGTTCCGGCACACCGCGGTGGCCTCCTCGTAGACCTTGCCGGTGTACCGCCATTCGGTGCGGCCCCGGTGGTAGTCGAAGGCGGGTTCGCAACTGACGTACAGGTCCACCGTCCCGTTCACACAGCGCACCGTCCGCAACAGCATGTGCTCGGCCTCCCAGTCGGACGGTGTGCGGCGGTGTGTCGTGGAGCGCTCCTCGACGTCGTACCAGGGCGCCATGACCAGGGCGTCGCGCACGATCATCCAGCCCGTGTCGGTCTGCCAGGTCGTCTCGAGGACCAGACCGCCGGGCAGGTACCGCCGTGCCGCGGGCACGGTGCGATCGTGCGGCGACAACCGGAAATGGCCCGCGCTGCGGTCCAGCAGTGCGCCGAACACGCTGGGGGAGTCGGGTCGCGGCACGCACATCCACTCCACGGTTCCGTCGCGCGCGATCAGACAGGTGCTCTCGCAATCCGAGAGGAATGCGTAGTCGTCGATGGGCGGGAACACGCTCCGTCGGAAGGGTGACCCCGACAGCGGCGAGGAGTGGTGTTGGTCCATCACTCCATGATCACTGCGGGCCGGGTGGATCGCAGCGTGGTTGCCGAACCTACTAGGGTGTAGGCAATGGATCGGGTGGCTTCGTGGTGGGACGGCTTCGAGCTGTGGCTCGCGGGTCTGTCCTTCGTCCCCCAGGTGGCCCTGGTGCTGGCGGTGCTGGTGCCGGCCTGCTTCGGGGTCGCATGGCTGCTCGATCGGGCGATGGCCGGTGTCTTCGGACTGCTCGGCCGCGGAGAGACGGACTCGCCCGCCACGACGACGGAGGATTGCTGACATGCCGCGTTCGCGCGTGACCCTGGCGCTGATCGCGCTGCTGATCATCGTCGTCGTCGCATGGCTCGTCTCCATGTGAGCACGCCGCTCGCGCATCCGGTTCGGTGCTCGACGCCCGGTGTCCGAATCGTCGATTTCGGTCGACCCTCGGCCTCTGCTAATCTCTGCCGCGTGTCCGCGACCACTCTGCCCCGCCTCCGCCACGAGTTGGCGTTGATCGCTGTGGGCATGCCTTCGGTCGCCGACATCGACTGTTGTCGCTGAACCCTTCTTCTCTCCGCGGTGCCCATCTTCCGGATCCTCTCGTCCGTCGGTGCCGCATCCTCGCGAATCCCGGCCGGTCCGATTCCGGCAGCCCCTCGTCCGGTGCCGGTCGCGTTCATCCCCCTCGAAACAGCCCCTCAGGAGGCTCGTCATGAAACGTTCCAGGTTCGTCGTCGCGGCGTTCGCCGCGATCACCGCCCTCTCCCTCACCGCCTGCGCCGGCGGTTCGAGCGACACCGTTGGAGCCGAGAGCGGCGGCGACGGATCCGGCGGCACGATCAACCTCTACGCCTATGCCGTGCCCAAGGTCGGATTCGATTCGCTGATCCCCGCATTCGAGGCGACCGAGGAGGGCGAGGGTGTCGTCTTCCAGCAGTCCTACGGCGCCTCCGGAGACCAGTCCCGCAAGGTGCGCGACGGCGCCGAGGCCAACTTCGTGAACTTCTCCGTCGAGCCCGACATCACTCGTCTCGTCGACGCGGGTCTCGTCGACGAGAACTGGAACGACGACGCCTACAACGGGATCCCGTTCGGATCGGTCGTCACCATCGTCGTCCGTGAGGGCAACCCGAAGAACATTCAGGACTGGGACGACCTGCTCCGTCCGGACGTCGAGGTCGTCACCCCCAACCCGTTCAGCTCGGGTTCGGCGAAGTGGAACCTGCTCGCGCCGTACGCCGCGAAGAGCAACGGCGGCGCCGACCCGCAGGCCGGCATCGACTACGTCACCGCACTGGTCACCGATCACGTGAAGGTACAGCCGAAGTCCGGTCGCGAGGCCACCGAGACCTTCCTGCAGGGCACCGGCGACGTGCTGCTGAGCTACGAGAACGAGGCGCTGTTCATCGAGCGCAACGGCGACCCCGTCGAGCACGTCACCCCGCCCGTCACCTTCAAGATCGAGAACCCCGCGGCGGTACTGAAGAATGCGAAGGACGTCGAGGTCGCGCAGGCGTTCAACGACTTCCTGTACACCGCAGAGGGCCAGCGCCTGTGGGCAGAGGCCGGCTTCCGGCCCGTCGACCCGGGCGTCGCCGAGGAGTTCGCCGAGGAATTCCCGCAGCCGGAGAAGCTGTGGACCGTCGCAGATCTCGGCGGCTGGGAGACCGTGAACGAGGAGTTGTTCGCCGACAGCACCGGTACCATCGCGGTGATCTACGACAACGCCACGAAGTAGAGCACGCGCGTGACCGTTTCGGAACACACCGCCGGGTCGGGAGCTTCGTCTCCCGCCCCGGCGGGTTCGCGTCGCGGGCCGTCCGCCGCGGCCCCCGCCCGTCCGCGTCGCCGGATGTTCACCGGCGCCGTCGGGCCCCTCGGTATCGGCATCGCCACCCTGTGGTTGAGTCTGATCGTCCTGCTTCCCCTCGCGGCCCTGGCCTTCCACTCCGTCTCGGACGGCCTCGGCACCTTCGTCGATGCGATCACCGCACCGGCCGCTCTCGCGACCCTGCGGATCACCGTCGTCGTCTCGCTGGTCGTCGCGGCGATCAACGCGGTGATGGGCACGGTGATCGCGTGGGTTCTCGTCCGCGACGAGTTCCCGGGGAAGAAGTTCGTCAACGCCCTGATCGACCTGCCCTTCGCACTACCGACGATCGTCGCGAGCATCGTGCTGCTCTCGCTGTACGGGCCGCAGAGCCCGATCGGTGTGCAGCTCAACGCGACCGAGCCGGGACTGGTGGTGGCGCTCGCGTTCGTCACCTTGCCGTTCGTGGTGCGCTCGGTGCAGCCGGTGCTCATCGAGGCCGACCGTGAGGTCGAGGAGGCCGCCGCCTCGCTCGGAGCCGGCAACTTCACGATCTTCCGCACGGTCGTGCTGCCCGTGCTCGCACCGGCCGTCCTCGGCGGCACCGGCCTGGCATTCGCCCGCGCCATCGGTGAGTACGGCTCGATCGTGCTCATCGGCGGCAACATCCCGTACAAGACCCAGGTCGCGTCGCAGTACATTCAGCAGCAGATCGAGATCGACCGGCCGGTCAACGCCGCCGCGGTCTCCGTCGCGCTGCTGGTGATCGCCTTCGTCGTGCTGTTCGTCCTGCGCCTGGTCGCGAACCGGGGACTGCGCCGAGAGGAGGACGACCGGTGAAACCGTCCCTCGCAGCCCGACTGTCGCTGCGCTTCGTCGCGCTCGCGTACCTGTTCGTGCTGCTGCTCGTCCCGATCGGGGTGATCCTCTACCGCACCTTCGAGAACGGCGTCGTGGCGTTCGCCGAGTCGATCAGCACCCCGGCGGCGATCTCGGCGCTGAACCTGTCGCTGCTGATCGTCGCGATCGTCGTTCCCGTGAACGTGATCTTCGGCATCGTCGTCGCGCTGGCCCTCGTCCGCGGCAGATTCCCGGGCAGGGGACTGCTGCAGGCCGTCGTCGACCTGCCCTTCGCGGTCTCGCCGATCGTCGTGGGTGTCGCCCTGATCATGTTGTGGGGCGCCCACGGGTGGTTCGGCGCCGTCGAGGATCTCGGCTTCAAGGTGATCTTCGGGCTGCCGGGCATGGTGCTCGCGACGATTTTCGTGACCCTGCCGTTCGTCGTGCGCGAGGTCGAACCGGTGCTGCGCGAGATCGGGGAGGAGCAGGAGCAGGCCGCCGCGACCCTCGGCGCGAACACCTGGCAGACCTTCTGGCGGATCACCCTGCCGGCGATCCGCTGGGGCCTGACCTACGGCATCGTCCTCACCGTCGCGCGAGCTCTCGGCGAGTTCGGCGCCGTCATCATGGTCTCGTCCGGTTTCCCCGGCGTCTCCCAGACGCTGACGCTGCTCGTGCACGCCCGGTACATCGACGACCACAACACCTTCGGCGCCTACAGCGCCGCGACCCTGCTCATGGCCATCGCGGTGATCGTCCTGCTGCTGATGACCCTGCTCGACCGGAAGAGGAGCACCGAATGATCACCGTCACCGGGGCGCGCAAGAACTACGGAGATTTCGCCGCACTCGACGACGTCGACATCGACATCCCGTCCGGCTCGCTCACCGCTCTGCTCGGACCCTCGGGCTCGGGGAAGTCGACGCTGCTGCGTTCGATCGCCGGCCTCGAGACCCTCGACGCGGGCACCGTCCACATCGCCTGCAAGGACGTCACCGGCGTCACCCCGCAGAAACGCGACATCGGGTTCGTGTTCCAGCACTACGCCGCGTTCAAGCACATGACGGTGCGCGAGAACGTCGCCTTCGGACTCAAGATCCGCAAACGACCCAAGGCCGAGATCGCGAAGCGGGTCGACGACCTGCTCGAGATCGTCGGGCTCGGCGGGTTCCAGCGACGCTATCCGGCGCAGTTGTCCGGCGGCCAGCGTCAGCGCATGGCACTCGCCCGTGCCCTCGCCGTCGACCCGCAGGTGCTGCTGCTCGACGAGCCGTTCGGCGCCCTGGACGCGAAGGTCCGCGCCGACCTGCGGACCTGGCTGCGCCGCCTGCACGACGAGGTGCACGTGACCACCGTGCTCGTCACGCACGACCAGGAGGAGGCGCTCGACGTCGCCGACCGCATCGCGGTGATGAATGCCGGACGCATCGAACAGGTCGGAACGCCGGAGGAACTCTACGATCGCCCGGCGAACAGCTTCGTGATGTCGTTCCTCGGGACGGTGTCCAAGCTCAACGGCGTGCTGGTGCGGCCGCACGACATCCGGCTCGCCCGGCAACCGGCGCTCTCCGACACCTCCGGCGGCTCGGTCGGTGTCACGCGGGCGACCGTCGAGCGTGTGGTCCGGCTGGGCTTCGAGGTGCGCGTCGAACTGCGCAACGACGCGACCGGTGAGCAGTTCACGACGCAGATCACCCGCGGCGAAGCCCACGACCTGGGCCTCGCCGCGGGCGACACCGTCTACGCGCACGCTCCCGCCGCGTCGGAGACCGCCCCGCTCGGTACCGCCGCGCAGTAACCGAGCGGGGGACTCGAGGGTCACGCGGCTCGGCTCAGTGGGCCTCGGTCTCCGATCGGTGGTGGGCCCGGCAGATCATGACCGGACAGCAACTGTGGTGGATGAGTCCCTGACTGCTCGAGCCGACCACCGCAGCTGCCAGCGGGCTCCGGCCGTGGCTGCCGACCACCACGAGCTGGGCACTCTTGGATTCCTCGAGCAGGACGATGTCGGGCTTGCCCCGCTCGACCCGATAGGAGACCTCGACGTCGGGGAACCGTTCGGTGTGCCCGGAGGTATGCGACTTCATCTCCTCCCTCCGGTGCTCGACGTAGGCCGTCCAGTCTGTGAACCGTGACCCCTCGCCGTAGGTGAGCGTGGACTGCTCCGTCCAGGTGTGGATCGCGACGAGCGGTGCCTCGAGCGCCGCGGCGGTCGCGAACGCATGCTCGACGGCGGACTCGCTGACCTCGGTGCCGTCCACTCCGACGACGACCGGGCGCCCGTCGGGCGGCTGGAATCCGTCGCGGCTGCGCCACGTCACCACCGGGCATTCGGCGTGGTTGGCCACCGACACGACGTCGGAGCGCCGGATCATCGACTCCCACTCCGTGGTGGTCGTGTGGCCGAGGACGATCATCCGTGCCTCGCGCGACAGGTCGGTGAGCACGCGATCCGGCTTGCCCGACGGAGTGGACCGCCGGACCTCGACCCGGTCGACCGCGCCCCGAACTGCCGCTTCCGCGGCGGTCAGAACGGCCTCCTCCGACGGGTCGGTCCCGTCGCCGGAGGTGGGGGGATGAACGTGGACCAGGTCGATCGGTTCGCCGAGACGTCGGGCGATGCAGGCGGCCCACCGGGCCGCATCGAGTGCGCTGTCCGATCCGTCGATGCCGACGACGATTCCGTGACCGACATTGGCTGTGCCCATGCTGCCTCCTCGCGTCACCGTCCAGTGTGGTACGGATCACACGGTGCGCGCCAGCCCCGAGCACCTCGGCACGCGCGGACAACTGCCCGGTGGTCAGTCGCCGACGGCGTCCTTGCCACGCTGGACGATCTTCGGGTCGGCCGGGAAGACGATCTGACGGTCCTTGTCCTCGTACTCGAACTGGTTGAGGAAGAACCGCATCGCGTTGATCCGCGCCCTCTTCTTGTCGTTGGACTTGATGGTCGTCCACGGCGCCCAGTCGGTGTCGGTGCGCCGGAACATCTCTTCCTTCGCGTTGGTGTACTGGTCCCACTTGTCGAGCGATTCGAGGTCCATCTCCGACAGCTTCCAGCGTCGCACCGGATCGAGCTGGCGGATGGCGAAGCGCGTGCGCTGCTCCCTCCGGGTGACGGAGAACCAGAACTTCGTCAGCGTGATGCCGGCGTCCACGACGAGCTTCTCGAACAACGGGACGTGCTCCATGAAGCGTTCGTACTCGTCGTCGCTGCAGAAACCCATGACCCGTTCGACCCCGGCGCGGTTGTACCAGGAGCGGTCGAACAGCACGAGCTCACCGGCGGTGGGGAAGTGCTGGATGTAGCGCTGCATGTACCACTGGCCCTGCTCACGGTCGGACGGCTTGTTCAGCGCGACGGTCCGGGCGTGCCGGACGTTGATGTACTCCTGGAACCGCTTGATGGTGCCGCCCTTGCCGGCGGCGTCGCGACCTTCGAACACGATGATGTGCTTGGACCCGTTGTCCTTGGCCCACGACTGGAACTTCAGCAGTTCGATCTGCAGGAGGTACTTCTCGACCTCGTAGGTGGCGCGGTCCATCCGGGTGTCGTACGGATAGTTCTCCCGCCAGGTGTCGACGGCCCGGCCCTCGATGTCGATCAGATCGGGGTCCTCACCGTGGTCGTCGCGCACCGAATAACCCTCCGTGCGGAGCCGGTCGATGTAGCGACGGAGTTCGTTCTGCACGCGAGGTCCTCCCGGATCACCGATGTCGCCGAACGACGACCGTGACTCCGTTGTAGCGGAGGAATGCGAATCGTGCGTGAACTCCGGCGGAGAGTCGGACGCGACTCAGGCGACGCGCAGTCCGCGCCGCCGGTGCACGGTCTCGGTGTAGCGCTCGGTGATCACCCGCGCGACGGCATCGTGCCGGGTGAGGGTCTCCGCGACCCGCACGTGCCCGACGCTGTCGGCCTCGGCGCAAGCGCGGTCCCACAGCAGTCCGGGGGCGAGGATCCACGGTGTCAGCACGACGGTGTGGGCACCGCGGGAGGTGAGGTCGGCGAGGGTCGTCCCGACCGACGGACCGGTCGTGGCGAAGCACGCCGCGGCCTGCGTCCACGCCGTGCCGGCGAGAATGCGGGGTACCACCAGTTCCGTCGCCCGGTTCGCTTCGGGGCGTCGCGATCCCACCGCGCACACCGCGATACCGACGGACGGATCGTCGGCCGACACCCCCGTGGCCGTGATGAGATCGCGAGCCGCGTCGACGAGGAGATCGTCGTCGCCGAGGATCGGCGAGCACAGCACCTCGAGCAGCGGATGACGTTGCTGCGCTTCGTGCAACAGGGCCGGCAGATCGACTCTTGCGTGGAAGGCACTGCCGAGCAGCAGCGGCACCACCGCGACCTGCCGGTGCCCGTCCGCGGCGAGCGCGTCGAGAACCTGACCGACCGACGGGGTGTTCAGATCGAGGAACGCGAGTCGCACGTCCAGACCGGGGTTCTCGGCCCGGACGGTGTCGAGCGCGGCAGCCACGGCCCGCGCCGAACGCGGGTCGCGACTGCCGTGCGCGACGGCGACGAGCGGCATCATGCCGGGACGCGGTCCCCGAGCTCGATGTCGGCGAGTCCGTCGCCCACGAGACCCGCGGCGAGGGTGTTGCCCCCGGCCGGATCGATCAGCAGGAAGCTGCCGCTGCGGCGGTTGACGCGGTAGTCGTCCGCGGCGATCGGCTCGGCCACACGCACCGTGATGCGCGCGATCTCGTTGAGCTCGATGCTCTCCGGGCTCGGGACGGAGGTGAGATCCTGCTCGTCGAACCGCTCGTCGATCGTCCCGACGATGGCCTGCGTGATGCGGGTGCCGTGCTTGAGCAGCAGCCGGGCGCCGGGACGCAGCGGCTTCTCGGCGAGCCAGCACACGGTGGCCTCGAACTCCGACAGCGGCTCGGGTGCCGCCTCCGGGGTGGCGATGATGTCGCCGCGGGAGACGTCGACGTCGTCGGCGAGCACGAGGGTCACCGACCGGCCGGCGTGCGCGACATCGAATGCGCCGTCGGCACTGTCGATGCGCTCGACGGTGGTGCGGACACCGGACGGCAGCACGACGACCTCGTCACCGGGGCGCACGGACCCTGCCGCGACCTGACCGGCGTAGCCGCGGTAGTCGGGGAACTCGGCGGTGCGGGGACGGATCACGTACTGCACCGGGAAGCGCAGACCGGTCTCGTGCCGGCCGTGCGCATCGGCGTCGACGGGAACCGACTCGAGGTACTCGATGAGGGTCGGGCCGTCGTAGTAAGGGGTGTTCTCGCTGCGCACGGCCACGTTGTCGCCGTGCAGCGCGGAGACCGGGATCTCCTGCACGTCCTCGGGGGCCCAGCCGAGCGAACTCGTCAGTTCCCCGAACTCGGCGGAGATCTGCGCGAACACCGAGGCCGGATCCTCGACGAGGTCGATCTTGTTGACCGCGAGGACGAGCTTCGGCACACCGAGCAGGGCGAGCACGGCGGCGTGTTTGCGGGTCTGCGAGACGACACCCTTGCGCGCGTCGACGAGCAGGACGACGAGCTGCGCGGTGGACGCACCCGACACCGTGTTGCGGGTGTACTGGACGTGACCCGGGGTGTCCGCGAGGACGAAGCTGCGCTTCGGCGTCGCGAAGTAGCGGTAGGCCACATCGATGGTGATGCCCTGCTCACGCTCGGCGCGAAGGCCGTCGAC
Source organism: Rhodococcus rhodochrous (assembly GCF_900187265.1). Taxonomy (NCBI): domain Bacteria; kingdom Bacillati; phylum Actinomycetota; class Actinomycetes; order Mycobacteriales; family Nocardiaceae; genus Rhodococcus; species Rhodococcus rhodochrous. The sequence continues at coordinate 3,348,904 of NZ_LT906450.1, read as the reverse complement.
GAGCAGCGAGAGGTCGGGGGTGTCGAGGCCGCGGTCGACCGACGCGCGGGTGACGGCGTCGATCTGGTCGGCGAGTACGGACTTGGTGTCGTAGAGCAGTCGGCCCACCAGGGTGGACTTGCCGTCGTCGACCGAACCGGCGGTGGCGAGGCGCAGCAGCTGCGTGTCGCTCTGCACGCTCTGCTCGTGAAGGTCGCTCATGATCAGAAATAGCCCTCTCGCTTGCGGTCTTCCATCGCCGCTTCGGAAACCCGGTCGTCGCCGCGGGTGGCGCCGCGCTCGGTCAGTCGTGATGCCGCGACCTCGGCGAGGATCTCCTCGTTCGTGGAGGCCTCGGACAGGATCGCGCCGGTGGTCGATCCGTCGCCGACGGTGCGGTAGCGCACCGAACGTGTCTCGAGCTCTTCGCCCTCGGCCGGACCGCCCCAGACACCCGGGGTCATCCACATGCCGTCGCGGCGGTAGACGGGGCGTTCGTGCGCGTAGTAGATGCTCGCCAGTTCGACGTTCTCGCGGGCGATGTAACGCCAGATGTCGAGCTCGGTGAAGTTGCTCAGCGGGAAGACGCGCACGTGCTCCCCGGGTGCGTGCCGCCCGTTGTACAGATTCCACAGCTCCGGACGCTGACGCTTCGGATCCCACTGGCCGAATGCGTTGCGCAGCGAGAAGATCCGCTCCTTGGCGCGCGAACGCTCCTCGTCGCGGCGTCCGCCACCGAAGACGGCGTCGAACCGGTTCTCCGAGATCGCGTCGAGCAGCGGCACGGTCTGCAGCGGGTTGCGGATGCCGTCGGGACGTTCGGTGAGCCGGCCGCCGGCGAGGTAGTCCTCGACGCTCGCGACGTGCAGGCGCAGGTTGTACTTCGAGACCACGTGATCGCGGAACTCGAGGACCTCGGGGAGGTTGTGGCCGGTGTCGACGTGCAGCAGCGCGAAGGGGAGCGGCGCGGGCCAGAACGCCTTGATCGCGAGGTGCAGCAGGACGGTGGAGTCCTTGCCTCCCGAGAACAGGATGACGGGGCGTTCGAACTCGCCCGCGACCTCGCGGAAGACGTGGATCGCCTCCGACTCGAGGGCGTCGAGGGTGTCGAACCGGTTGCCGTCCAGCAGCGTCCGGGTGTCGGTGGGATTCGTATCGATGAGTGTCATGAGGCGTGCAACCCGCATTCGGTCTTGGCTCGGCCGGCCCAGCGCCCGCTGCGCGGATCGGCTCCGGGAAGTGGTTTGGTGGTGCACGGGGCGCACCCGATGGACGGGTAGCCCTCGTCGACGAGGGGATTGACGAGGATCCCGTGTTCGTCGATGTAGTTCTGCATGTCCTCGTCGGACCATGCCGCGATCGGATTGATCTTCACCAGTCCGAACGCGTCGTCGAACGAGACGAGCGGTGCGTTCGCGCGGGTGGGGGCCTCGACACGGCGGATGCCGGTCACCCAGGCGCGGTAGCCCTTCAGGCTCTCCTTCAGCGGCACCACCTTGCGCAGCCGGCAGCACTCGTTCGGGTCGCGGGCGAACAGATCCTTGCCGAGCAGAGCATCCTGCTCCGCGACGGACTGTTCGGCCCGGGCGTTCACGATGTTCACGCCGTACACCTGCTCCACCGCGTCGCGCGTGCCGAGCGTCTCGGCGAAGTGGTAGCCGGTGTCGAGGAACAGCACGTCCACGCCCGGACGCTGCTGCGCGGCCAGATGGACCAGGACACCGTCCTGCATGTTGGACGCGACGATGTAGCCGCTCCGTCCACCGTCGGTGGTGGGGGTGCCGAAGGTCTCGTCCGTCCACCGCAGGAGTTCCTGCGCCGACGCGCCCTCGAGTGCTGCCGCCCCCTGCGCGGCAATACTCCGGAGCTCGTCGATGTTCGTATCGATCGTCATCGCGTCCCTTCCCGATCCGTCTTCGTGTCGACCGCTGCAGCAGCGCCGGTCATCGCAGGTCGGCTTCCTCGGCCCGGACGACCCATTCGCCGAAGCGCTCACCGGGCGTGCGCTCCTTGACGAAGGTGCGCACCACCCGCTCGATGTAGTCGCCGAGCTCGGCGCTGGTGACCTTGTGCTGGCGCAGCTTGCGCCCGAACTTCGCGTCGAAGCCCAGCGCACCGCCGAGGTGCACCTGGAAGCCCTCGACCTGGTTGCCCTCACCGTCGTCGACGAGCTGACCCTTGAAGCCGATGTCGGCGATCTGGGAGCGCGCGCACGAGTTGGGGCAGCCGTTGATGTTGATCGTCACCGGGACGTCGAGCTGCGCGTTGATGTCGGCGAGACGCTCCTCGAGCTCGGGCACGAGGGCCTGCGAACGCTTGCGCGTCTCGACGAAGGACAGCTTGCAGAACTCGATTCCCGTGCAGGCCATGAGGTTCTTGCGCCACGGCGACGGCGAGGCCGGCAGACCGAGCGCCTCGAGCTCGGTGACGAGCTGCTCGATCTTGTCGTCGGCCACGTCGAGCACGATCAGCTTCTGGTACGGGGTGAACCGGATCCGGTCCGAACCCGCACGCTCGGCGGCGTCGGCGACCTTCGACAGGATCGTGCCCGAGACCCGGCCGGCGATCGGCGCGACACCCACGGCGTTGAGACCGTTGCGCAGCTTCTGGACACCGACGTGATCGATGGGACGCTCCGGCGCGGCCGGGGCCGGGCCGTCGAGCAGCGGACGCTTCAGGTACTCGGTCTCGAGCACCTCACGGAACTTCTCGATGCCCCAGTCCTTGATGAGAAACTTCAGGCGCGCCTTGGACCGCAGCCGGCGGTAGCCGTAGTCGCGGAAGATCGCGACGACGCCCTCCCACACATCGGCGACCTCCTCCAGCGGCACCCACGCGCCGACCCGCTGCGCGAGCATCGGATTGGTGGACAGACCGCCACCGACCCACAGGTCGAAGCCGGGTCCGTGCTCGGGGTGCTCGACGCCGATGAAGGCGACGTCGTTGATCTCGTGCACGACATCCTGCTGGCCGGAGATCGCAGTCTTGAACTTGCGCGGCAGGTTCGAGTACTCGGGGTTGCCGATGTAGCGGCGCACGATCTCGTCGATCGCCGGGGTGCCGTCGATGATCTCGTCGAGGGACTCACCGGCGAGCGGCGAACCGAGCACGACGCGAGGGCAGTCGCCGCACGCCTCGGTGGTCTTGAGCCCGACCGATTCGAGGCGACGCCAGATCTCGGGGACGTTCTCGACCTCGATCCAGTGGTACTGGACGTTCTCGCGGTCGGACAGGTCGGCGGTGTCGCGGCCGAACTCGGTGGAGATACCGGCGATCGTGCGCAGCTGCGCCAGGTTCAGGGCGCCGGCGTCGCAGCGCACCCGCATCATGAAGTACTTCGCCTCGAGCAGGTCGATGTTCTCGTCACCGGTGTAGGTGCCGTCGTAGCCCTGCTCGCGCTGGGTGTACAGACCCCACCAGCGGAAGCGGCCACGCAGATCGCCCTTGTCGATTCCGTCGAAACCGGTGTGCGCGTAGATGTTCTCGATACGCTTGCGGACGTTGAGCGGGTTGTCGTCCTTCTTCGTCTGCTCGTTGGCGTTGAGCGGCTCCCGGTAACCGAGAGCCCACTGGCCTTCGGCGCGACGCTTGGCGGGACGCGCGCGGCGCGCGGGCTTGGCCGACTCGTCGGCGGGAGTGACGTCGGTGGTCGACGACATACAGGGTCTCCTGATATTCGCTGGAACCGGGCCGACGAGCGCAGGAGGGGGCTGACCTCGTGCACGCATGCTTCGACCCGGCGGGATCTGGGATGTGCCGGGGAGTACCGACTAGAGACAGTCGGCGCAGAGACAAGCGGCGCAAGGCAGACAACAGGATGCGCAGACGCGCTTGAAGTCGACGTGGCGTCGCGCCACGAGTCGCACTCCGTGTCCTGTCATGCGGACCATTGTGCCATGTCACCGGGGCGAATCCGAATTGCGGGCGGTATTTCCACCAGATTTTCGGGAAATGTCGAGGTAGGGGCCTCGTGTGCGGGGCCACCCTCCGGGTCTCTGGAACACTGGAGGGCGTGAACAGCACTGGGATCGGTCGACGCACCGGCACGGAAATCGGTATCGCGGGTCGTCCGGCCGGTCTCGAACTTCCCGCTTCGGCACTCGCCGGCGTGGGGACACGACCGTTCGGCGTGTACGTGCACGTGCCCTTCTGTGCGACCCGCTGCGGCTACTGCGACTTCAACACCTACACCGCCGGGGAACTCGGCAGCGCGGCCTCGCCGCAGTCCTGGCTCGAGGGTCTGCGCCGCGAACTCGACGCCGGTGCCCGGCTGCTGTCCGAATCCGGACGACGGACTCCCGCCGCCGAGACGGTCTTCGTCGGCGGCGGAACACCCTCGCTGCTCGGCGCGGACGGTCTCGCGCAAGTGCTCGACGCGATCCGCGACTCGTTCGGGCTCGCTCCCGGCGCCGAGGTGACCACCGAATCGAACCCGGAGTCGACCTCCACGGAGTTCTTCTCGTCGATCCGCGAGGCCGGATACACCCGCGTGTCGCTCGGCATGCAGTCCGCCGCGCCGCACGTGCTGGCGGTCCTCGACCGCACCCACACGCCCGGACGTCCGGTCGCGGCGGCGAAGGAAGCGCGCGCGGCCGGCTTCGGCCACGTCAACCTCGATCTGATCTACGGCACTCCCGGCGAGCGCGACACCGATCTCGACGCCTCCCTCGACGCCGTGCTCGAAGCGGGTGTCGACCACGTCTCGGCTTACGCGCTCATCGTCGAGGACGGCACCGCCCTCGCTCGCCGGGTCCGGCGCGGCGAACTGCCGGCCCCGGACGACGACGTGCTCGCCTCGCGGTACGAGCGGATCGACGCGCGGCTCGCCGACGCCGGGATGACCTGGTACGAGGTGTCGAACTGGGCGAAGTCCGACGATCCGTCGGCGCGGTGCGCCCACAACCTCGGCTACTGGGACGGCGGCGACTGGTGGGGCGCCGGGCCGGGCGCGCACAGCCATGTCGGCGGTGTTCGCTGGTGGAACGTCAAGCATCCCGCCCGCTACGCGTCGACCCTCGCCGACGGAGTCCTGCCCGTCGGGGGCAGCGAACACCTCACGGCCGAGGACCGGCACACCGAACTCGTGATGCTCACGGTGCGGCTGCGCACGGGCCTGCCGTTGTCGGAACTCGAGGACGGGGAGCGCGAAGCGGCGGAGACGGTGGTCGCCGACGGTCTCGCCGTGGTGCGCGACGACCATCTGGTGCTGACCGACCGGGGCAGGCTGCTCGCCGACGCGGTGGTCCGCACCATCCTGCTCGGCGCGGACGACTGACCGGCCGGCCGCGTCACGCCGCTCCGATCGACCGGCCGCGTCAGGCTGCTCCGATTCGCTCCGAGTCGTAGACCGACAGCCGCCCGCGGTTCTCGGCCACGGACACCCAGCGCTTTTCGGATTCGGTCCGGCCGTCGACGGTGACGAACGTGAGGGTGACGATCACACTCGACGCATCGCGGGGTTCCACGGCGCCCACCGAGACGGACCGGATCGTCGGCCAGAACTCGTCGAATCCGGCCCGGCCGACCTTCTCCGCGTAGTGGGGATCGAACAGCGCCCAGGCCTGTTCGGTGTCGTCCGGGAGCAACCCGTAGTAGTCCCGCACGAAGGTCGCCATGCGTTCGAAGCTCGGCGGCGACTCGGACGTGGCCGATTCGGGTGAGGACGGCGCGGTGGGGGGCGTCGAGGTCTCCGTCGATATCGGACTCGTGGCAACGGCTGACGAGTCGCCGGTGTCCCGCCCGAGGACGAAGGCGAGCACCGCCCCCAGTACGAGCACCGCGGCGGCGACCGCGAGTGCCACGACCGCACCACGGCGCGGCGCACGCGTCGGCGGTGGGGGAGGAGGCCCCATCGAGGCCGGGCTCGGGAAGTCCGGTGTGTTCGGGAAGTCCGGCGGGTTCACCGCGGTCGGCGGGATCACTGCCGTAGGCGGCGGTCCGGATCGGACCTTCCGGAGCGGGACCGGCGCCCCTCGCGGCGGCCGCCGATCCATCGCGCTCCGGGCCAGATCCTCGGCGAGTTCACCGGCACGGCGATACCGATCCTCGACCCGTTTGGCCATCCCGCGTGCGACGACACCGTCCAGCGCGGCGGGGAGGCCCGGCACGAGGCCGGTCGGGCGCGGCGGCGGTTTCGTCAGATGGGACGCGATGTGCTGGGCGGTGCTGTCGGCGGCGAACGGTGGCCGTCCGGTGAGGCACTGGAACAACACGCAGGTCAGCGCGTAGATGTCGGAACCCGGTCCGGATCGGCCGTCGAAGCGTTCCGGGGCCATGTACGCGAGCGTGCCGATCGCCCCGGCGTCGCGCGTGAGGGCGGTCTGGCCGTCGGCATGCGCGATCCCGAAGTCGATCAGATAGGTATGGCCGCTGGGGTGCAGCACGATGTTGGCCGGTTTGACGTCCCGGTGTACCAATCCGGAATCGTGTGCGGCGTCGAGAGCCGCAGCGACCTGCCCGATCACACGCACGGTGCGGTCGAGCGGCAAAGAGCCCTCACGTCTCAGGACGGTGCCGAGATCCTCGCCCTCGAGCAGGGCCATGTCGATGTACAGCCGACCGTCGATCTCACCGAAATTGTGGATCGGGACGACGTTCGGATGGCGGAGCTTGGAGACGGCCCGGGCCTCACGATCGAAACGCGCGCGGTATCCGGCGTCGTCGGCGAGTTCCGGCGGCAGGACCTTGACCGCGACCTGACGATCGGTGACCGAGTCGAATGCGCACCACACCTGGCCCATCCCGCCCTGACCGAGCCGGGTCTGCAGCTCGTAGCGACCGAACGTCTCGCCCGTGCCACGGCCCGTCGCACTGCCCATGCCTCTCCTCCGGTCGTGGTCCGAGAGCTCGGTCGGTCCGTCGGACGTCGGTCGAAACGGGGCGAATGTACCCATGATCGGGCTATGCGGGAGACGGGCCCCGAACCCCGGCACCCGGGTCGGACACGCCACCGGGAATCAGCACGTCGTACTCGAAGACACGTACGTGCAGCACCGGGCGGTTCCGCAGCGCGGACTGCACGGCACGGTGGAGTCCGTCCTCGAGGTACAGCACGCCCTGCCACTGGACGGCGTGGGGGAACAGGTCGCCGTAGAAGGTCGAATCCTCCGACAACAGCCGGTCGAGTTCGAGCACCTTCGTCGTCGTGACGATCTCGTCGAGGCGCACCTGACGGGGCGGAATCCTCGACCAGTCGCGCAGAGACAGTCCGTGATCGGGATACGGCTTGCCGTCCCGGACGCCCTTGAAGATCATGCGGACACATTACGGGGGACGCGCCACCGGCGTCGCTTCCGGTGTCGGGGGTGGTGTCGCACACGTGCCCGACACCTTCGAGGTCGTCGCGCGATTAGACTGGCAGGGTACGGCCCCGAGAGGTGCAGTCCTACAGGCGGCGGAAACGGAGGTGGCGGGTTGTCGAGTACCGAGGAGCGAAGATTCAAGGTCTTGCGCGCCATCGTGGCGGATTACGTGTCCACCAAGGAGCCGATCGGCTCCAAGACTCTCGTCGACCGGCACAACCTCGGTGTGTCCAGCGCCACGGTCCGCAACGACATGGCTGTGCTCGAGGCAGAGGGATACATCACACAGACCCATACGAGCTCGGGACGCGTGCCCACCGACAAGGGCTACCGCCAGTTCGTCGACAGGATCGCGGAGGTCAAGCCGCTCTCGTCGGCCGAGCGCCGCGCGATCCTGCAGTTCCTCGAATCGGGCGTCGACCTCGACGACGTGCTGCGACGCGCGGTGCGGTTGCTCGCGCAGCTCACCCGTCAGGTGGCGGTCGTGCAGTACCCGACGCTGTCGGCGTCGTCCGTGCGTCACCTCGAGGTGGTCGGGCTGACACCGGCGCGGCTGCTGCTCGTGCTCATCACCGATTCGGGCCGCGTCGATCAGCGCATCGTCGAACTCGGCGACGTGATCGACGAGGACGGCCTGTCGCGGCTGCGTGAGCTGCTCGGCGGGGCGTTGACCGGCAAGCGGCTCGCCGCCGCGTCCATCGCGGTCACCGAACTCGCCGACAACGCACCGGACGATCTGCGCGACGCGCTGATCCGGTGCACCACCGTGCTGGTCGAGACCCTCGTCGAGCACCCCGAGGAGCGTCTCGTGCTCGGCGGCACGGCCAATCTCACCCGCAACGCCGCCGACTTCGACGGCCACGGCATGGTGCCGGGCTCGTTGCGCACGGTCCTCGAAGCCCTCGAGGAACAGGTGGTGGTGCTCAAACTGCTCGCGTCCAGCCAGGACGCCGGCCGGGTCACCGTCCGCATCGGTGAGGAGACCCAGTTCGAGGAGATGCGCACCACCTCGGTCGTGTCCACCGGTTACGGGGCCGCGGGTACGGTCTTCGGTGGTCTGGGAGTGCTCGGCCCCACCCGGATGGACTATCCGGGAACCATCGCATCGGTCGCCACCGTTGCGAGATATATCGGTGAGGTGCTCGGCGAACGCTGAGCACCGTCCATTTTTGCTCTGTAGAACGACGTAAGGACGAGAACCAAACGTGGCACGGGACTACTACGGGACGCTCGGCGTGTCCAAGAACGCGACCGACCAGGAGATCAAACGGGCGTACCGCAAGTTGGCGCGCGAGCACCACCCGGATGTGAACCCCGACGAGTCGGCGCAGAAGCGTTTCCAGGAGATCTCGGCCGCCTACGAGGTGCTGTCGGATCCCGAGAAGCGACGCATCGTCGACCTCGGCGGCGACCCGCTCGAACCCGGTGGCGGCGGTGCGGGCGGCTTCGGCGGTGCCGGATTCGGTGGCGGCCTCGGCGACGTCTTCGAGGCGTTCTTCGGTGGCGGCGCCGGCGGTTCCCGCGGTCCGCGCGGCCGAGTCCAGCCCGGCGCCGACTCGCTGCTCCGGACCCGCCTGACCCTCGAGGAATGCGCCCGCGGCGTCACCAAGACGGTCACTGTCGACACCGCGATCCTGTGCGACGCGTGCACCGGTTCCGGTACCCACGGAGACTCGAAGCCCGTGCGCTGCGAGACGTGCGGCGGTGCCGGTGAGGTCCAGTCCGTCCAGCGTTCGTTCCTCGGCCAGGTCATGACGTCCCGTCCGTGCCCCACCTGCCGCGGTGTCGGCGAGACGATCCCGGATCCCTGCCGCAAGTGCGGCGGCGACGGCCGCGTGCGTGCCCGCCGCGAGATCACCGTCAAGGTGCCCGCCGGTGTCGGCAACGGGATGCGCATCCGCCTCGCGGCCCAGGGCGAGGTCGGCCCCGGCGGCGGCCCCGCCGGCGATCTCTACGTCGAGGTGCTCGAACAGCAGCACGAGGTCTTCGTGCGCGACGGCGACGACCTGCACTGCACCATCCGCGTGCCCATGGTCGACGCTGCGCTCGGCACCAAGGTGACCGTCGAGACCATCCTCGACGGTCCCACCGAGATCACCATCGATCCCGGCACCCAGCCCGGTTCGGTCTCGGTCCTGCGCGGCCACGGCATGCCGAAGCTGCGCTCGGGTACCCGTGGCGATCTGCACGCGCACCTCGAGGTCGTGGTGCCGAGCAAGCTCGATCACAAGCAGACGAAGCTGCTCGAGGACCTGCGTCGGCACAGCGACCGGGAGCACGTCGAGGTCGTGACCACGGGTTCGCAGAACACCGGCGGTCTGTTCTCGCGCCTGCGCGACGCGTTCAGCGCCCGCTAGGTCGCTCGGGTGGCCGCGACACTGTTCTACCTCGACCCGCTGCCCGACGAGGGGCGCACGGCCGTCCTCGACGGCAAGGAGGGCCGGCACGCCGCGACGGTGCGTCGCATCGCGGTCGGCGAGCGGCTCGTGTTGTCCGACGGTGCCGGGCAGGTCGCCGACGTCGAGGTCACGGCGGTGGCGAAGGACCGGCTCGAAGCGCTCGTGCTCGATCGTCGCGTCGTCGACCCGCCGCGTCCGAGCGTGACCGTCGTGCAGGCGCTGCCGAAGTCCGACCGGTCCGAACTCGCCGTCGAGCTGGCCACCGAGGCCGGTGCCGACGAGTTCGTGCCGTGGCAGTCGGCGCGGTGCGTCGCGCGGTGGGATGCCAAGGCGGACAAGGGTGTTGCCAAGTGGCAGGCGGTCGCGACCGCCGCGGCGAAGCAGTCGCGGCGCGCGCACGTGCCGACGGTCGCGGGGTTGCACCGCACGCCCGAGGTCGTCGCCCGGGTCCGGTCGGCCGTCGAGCGCGGCGACGTCGTCGCGGTGCTCCACGAATCCGCCACCATCCCCTTCGCTGATCTGCCGGTGCGCGATGCCGATTCGTTGACGTTGATCGTCGGTCCCGAAGGGGGACTCGACGACGCGGAGGTCGAGACCCTCGTCGATGCGGGCGCGGTGGCCGTCGGCCTCGGCCCCACGGTGCTGCGCACCTCGACCGCGGCGGCCGTGGCACTCGGCGCGATCGGTGTGCTGACCGACCGGTGGCGTGCTCGGCCCTTGCACTAGGGATCGCTTGCGGGTCCCGACCATCTGTACCGAAGGAATTCTCTTGGCTCGTACGAAGATTGCCTACGGCACCCACTCGCAGCAGTTCGGGCACGTCTTCCTGCCCGACCCCGCGACGGTGACGGGGCCCGTTCCCGTCGCGATGGTCGTCCACGGCGGTTCGTGGCACGGCCGCTACCAGCTAACCCTCGGCACGGCGCTTTCCGTGGAACTCGCGCGTCGCGGTGTGGTGGCGTGGAACGTCGAGTACCGACGTCTCGAGGCCGGTGGCGCGTGGGACGAGATGTCCGCCGATGTGGTCGCGGCGTACGAGACGATTTTCACCGAGGTGGTTCCGCATGCGCAGCGCGGCGGTGTCGAGGTCGATCCCGACCGTGTGCGGCTCGTCGGTCACTCGGCGGGAGGCCAGCTGGCGGTGTGGCTCGCGGGTGAGAGCACGTCGGTGCGACCGGAATTCGTGGTCTCGCAGGCGGGTGCGCTCGACCTCGTCACGGCCGGTGAGCGTGGTCGTCGCGTGGAGGCGTTCGAGGCGCTCTTCGGTGTGTCCTACGCGGATGCGCCCGAGCGTTACCGGTCGGCCTCACCGACGCACCGCCCGCCGATCGGTGTGCCGGTCGCGGTGCTGCACGGCACCGCCGACGAACAGGTGCCGGTGAGCGTCGCGCACCGTTACGTCGACGCGGCCGACGCGGCGGGGGATCCGGTGTTGCTGGAACTGTTCGACGGCGAGGATCACGTCGCTTTCCTGAACCGGACCACCCGCGCCTGGGAACGATCGCTCGACCTGCTCACCGCCCGTTCAGCTGCCGATCTGGGCTTCGCTGCGGGCGCGCGTGTGGAGTCCGCGGGGGAGTAGCGCGGTGACCGCTGCGGCGCCGACCAGCAGGACGATGCCGGCGACGAGACTCGCGGACGAGATCGCCTGGGCGAAGGCTGCGGACGACGCGTCGAGCAGCGGTTGTGCATACGACGCCGCGAACGGGTTCGCCGCGAGTTCCTCCGCGACGATCGCCGCTCCGCCCACCGAATCGCCGGCCGCTTCGATCGCCATCGCGGCCTGATCGGCCATCGGGTCCGGCAGGTTCGCCAACGGCAGTCCGTCGAGGAAGCCGGAGATCTCGCGGTGGTAGGTGGTCGCGAGGATCGAACCGAGCACGGCGATACCCAGCGAACCGCCGAATTCCACTGCGGTGTCGTTCAATCCGCCCGCGGCTCCGAGATCCGAGTCGGGGAAGCCGCCCATGATCAGGTCGGTGGACGGGGGTGTGGCCAGACCGATGCCCAATCCCAGCAGCAGCAGCGAGATCAGGAAGGGCGTGAAGCCGGAGGCGCCGTCCGTGACGGTCAGCGTGAGGATGCCTGCCGCAGCGGCGATCATGCCCGCGCCCACGAGGATCCGCGCACCGAGTCGGGGTGCGAGCCGGCCGCTCAGTGCGGCGCCGAGTGAGACCGTCGCCGCGAGGGGAAGCAGGCGCAGTCCGGTCTCGAGCGGGCCGTAACCGAGCACGAATTGGAACTGCTGCGCGACGAAGTAGATGGCGCCGAAGGCGACGAGGAAGAGCAGCAGCACCGACATGCAGGCGCCGCCGACGGTCCGGTCCGCGACCCGGCGCACGTCCAGCAGCGGCCGGGGGTGGCGAAGTTCCCACCCCACGAACAGGACGGCGGCGACCACCGAGCCGATCGAGGTGGCGATCACCCCGGTACCCCAACCGAAGTGGAATCCCTCGATGATGGTGTAGACGATTCCGCCGAGAGCAGCGACCGACAGGGCACCGCCGACCCAGTCGGTGCGGGTGAGATCGTCCGCCTTCGACGCCGGTACGAGGATCAGGGCCGCGATGGCGGCGAGCGCCGCGATCGGCACGTTGATGAGGAAGGTCGAACCCCACGAGTTCGATTCGAGGAGCCATCCGGCGAGCAGGGGGCCCAGTGCGATCGCGAGCCCGGACGTAGCCGCCCAGGCCGCGATCGCACGGGCACGCTCGTGCACGGGGAACATCGCGACGAGCAGCGACAGCGTCGCGGGCATGATCACGGCGGCGCCCACACCCATGACGATGCGCGCGACGATCACGTCACCGGCGCTGTCGGCGAACGATCCGTAGACCGCGCCGGCGGCGAAGGCGATCAGGCCTGCCAGCAACGCGCGGCGTCGCCCGTAGCGATCGCCGAGCACACCGAACAGCAGCATCAGCGCGGCGTAGGGGACGGTGTAGCCGTCGATGATCCACTGCATGTCGGCGCTGGTGAGCTGCAGGTCGCGCAGCATCCCGGGGGCGGCGACGATCAGTGAGGTGTTGGCCATCACGACGATGAGGAGGCTCAGGCACAGCACCGCGAGTCCTGCCCAGCGCAGCCGATAGGGTTCCTTCGCTGCGGTCCCTCCTGCGGGGGTGACGGCAGTGGTCATGGGTTCTCCTCGGGTGCGACACGGGCCGGGACCGGAGCCCCGATCTACACGGTGGTGTGCAAGTTACGCAGCTGCACATTCATGTGCAACTAAAATGAAAGACAGATCACAGTCGGCGAACAGGACGAGAACGTGGAGAACTCGGTCACACGACCGCGCACCCGATTCAATGCGAACCGCATGCGCATACTCGACGCTGCGGTGATGTGCTTCGCTGCCGACTCCGACGCGAGCATGGACGACGTCGCCAAGGCTGCGGGCGTCGTCCGCCGCACCGTCTACGCGCACTTCCCCAACCGGGAAGCTCTCGTCGAGGGGATCGTCGACGACGCCTCGACCGCTCTCGCCGATGCTCTCGATCACCCCGAGCCGGACGATCCCGCGGTCGCGCTCGCGGTCGTGGGGCTGCGGACCTGGCCCATCGGCGACCGCTACCGCGTGCTGCTCTCGTTCGCGCGCAAGGAGATGGGAGAGCAGCGCATCGCCGAACTCGTCTCCCCGGTGCGCTCGCGTGTCCTCGGGCACGTCGAGTGCGGACTCGCCCAGGGACAGTTCTCCGACTACCTTCCGGCGCCCGTGCTCGTGGGGATGATGGAGGGCCTGACGATGGCCACCCTCGAGCAGGCCAATCTCGGGCTCGTGGACGACTCGGGCGACACCATCGTCCTGGGCAACCTCGTGCTCGCCGGCGTCTCACCCGACCGGGCGCCCGGGATCCTCGCCGAGGCACGGCGGTGGCTCGCGGAGGCCACCCCCCGCGGCGGCGGAACCGAACCCCGGTGAAACGCGCTGTTGCGGGAGGGTACGCCCCGTCCGGCGCTAGACTGGCACGAACACGACGACCGTCGTGCAGGAGCCGAACCGAAAGCAGGACGTACCGTCCACGTGAGTGAACCAGACCGACCCCACGAGCCCGCCGAATTCGAACCGACCACGGTGAAATCGAGCCTCGACCTCCCCTCGGAGGCCGCTGCGCCCCTGCTCGGAGCCGCGGACGAGAATCTGATCGCCCTCGAAGCCCTCCTGGCGGCGGACATCCACGTGCGGGGCAACACCGTCACGCTGACCGGAGCGCCCGCCGACGTCGCACTCGCCGAACGCGCGCTCGCCGAACTCGTCACCATCGTCCGTCGCGGACAAGCGCTCGCCCCCGACGCCGTGCGTCGCACCGTGGGCATGCTCACCCAGGGGCTCTCCGAGTCGCCGGCCGACGTGCTCAGCCTCGACATCCTGTCGCGGCGCGGGAAGACGATCCGGCCCAAGACCTTGAACCAGAAGCGGTACGTCGACGCGATCGATGCCCACACCATCGTCTTCGGTGTCGGACCGGCCGGTACGGGCAAGACCTATCTCGCCATGGCGAAGGCCGTGCAGGCGCTGCAGACCAAGCAGGTCAACCGCATCATCCTCACGCGTCCCGCCGTCGAGGCAGGGGAGCGGCTCGGCTTCCTGCCTGGCACCCTGCACGAGAAGATCGACCCGTATCTGCGTCCACTGCACGACGCGCTGCACGACATGATGGATCCCGAGGCGATCCCGAAGCTCATGCAGGCCGGGGTCATCGAGGTCGCGCCCCTGGCGTACATGCGTGGCCGCACCCTGAACGATGCGTTCATCATCCTCGACGAGGCGCAGAACACCACCGCCGAACAGATGAAGATGTTCCTCACGCGTCTGGGCTTCAATTCCAAGATCGTCGTGACGGGCGACATCACGCAGATCGACCTGCCCGGCGGTGCCCGTTCGGGTCTCGCCGCCGCTACCGAGATCCTCGACGGCATCGACGACATCCACATCGCGCGACTCGACAGCAGCGACGTCGTGCGGCACCGGCTCGTCTCCGACATCGTCGACGCCTACAGCCGTTTCGAGGCCACCCGCGACGGCGACGGGATCCCCGGCAACCGTGCCCAGCGTCGCGCGCAGCGGGTGCAGCGTCGATGAACACCCTTGTAGATCAACCGAATACCGTCGTGCAGAAGGAACTCCAGTCATGAGCATCGAGATCTCGAACGAATCGGGAATGGACGTCTCGGAGGAGGAACTCCTCGACGTCGCCCGTTTCGTGATCGCCCGGATGGATGTGCATCCGGCGGCGGAGTTGTCGATGGTGCTCGTGGACCTCGACACCATGGCCGATCTGCACGTGCGGTGGATGGACCTTCCCGGCCCCACCGACGTGATGTCGTTCCCCATGGACGAACTCGAGCCCGGCGGGCGTCCCGACGCTCCCGAACCGGGACCGTCGATGCTCGGCGACATCGTGCTGTGCCCGCAGTTCGCCGCCGACCAGGCCGCGAAAGCCGGTCACCCGGTGGCCCACGAACTCGCCCTGCTCACCGTGCACGGCATGCTCCACCTCCTCGGCTACGACCACGCCGAACCGGAGGAGGAGAAGGAGATGTTCGGCCTGCAGAACCAGCTCCTCGCCGAGTGGTACGAGGAGATCCGCCGCGCCGAGCACGAGGCGCAGCTCGCCGCCCGCGACCGGAAGCTGCTGGGCAAGGCCGGTTTCGTCGACACCCCCGAATCATGAGCGGCGACAGTACGAGCCATCGTGAT
This sequence comes from Rhodococcus rhodochrous, assembly GCF_900187265.1. Classification (NCBI taxonomy): domain Bacteria; kingdom Bacillati; phylum Actinomycetota; class Actinomycetes; order Mycobacteriales; family Nocardiaceae; genus Rhodococcus; species Rhodococcus rhodochrous. The sequence goes on along the minus strand of NZ_LT906450.1, from coordinate 3,333,524 downwards.
CGGACGGCACCGATCGAGGGAGTGACGATCGCGTGAGTACCGTGCCCCTCGTCGTCCTGGCGGTCGTCCTGGTGGTGCTCGGCGGCCTGTTCGCCGCCGTCGATTCCGCGCTCAACACCGTATCCGCGGCACGCGCCGAGGAACTCGCGAAAGAGGGCCGCCCCAGTGCGCGCCGGTTGCTCGGTCTGCTCGACGACCGGCCCCGCTACGTCAATCTGACGGTGTTGCTGCGCATCCTCTGCGAGATCACCGCCACCGTCGTCCTCGTCGGTGCGCTGCTCGCCGTGCTCGACCGCACGTGGGCGCTCGTCGTGGGTGCCGCGGTGATGGTCATCGTCGACTACGTCGTCATCGGTGTCAGCCCGCGCACGCTCGGACGCCAGCACGCGTACCCGATCGCGCTCGCCGCCACCGGACCGTTGCGGATCCTCGGTGTCCTGCTCGGTCCGATCAGCCGGATCCTCATCAGCGTCGGCAATGCCGTCACGCCCGGTCGCGGTTTCCGGAACGGCCCGTTCTCCAACGAGATCGAGCTGCGCGAACTGGTCGATCTCGCTCAGGAGAGCGGGGTCGTGGCCGACGAGGAACGCCGGATGATCCAGTCGGTGTTCGACTTCGGCGATACCACCGCCCGCGAGATCATGGTTCCGCGTCCCGAGATGGTGTGGATCGAGGAGACCAAGACCGCCGGTCAGGCCACCTCGCTCGCCGTGCGCAGCGGGCACTCCCGGATCCCGGTGATCGGCGAGAACGTCGACGACATCCGCGGTGTCGTCTACCTCAAGGATCTCGTCCAGCAGACCTACTACCACCGCGACGGCGGACGCAGCGTCTCCGTCGCCGACGTCATGCGGCCGGCGGTCTTCGTACCGGATTCGAAGCGTCTCGACGACCTGCTCGCCGACATGCAGCGCGACCGTAACCACATGGCGGTCCTCGTCGACGAGTACGGCGGCATCGCCGGGCTCGTGACGATCGAGGACGTCATCGAGGAGATCGTCGGCGAGATCGCCGACGAGTACGACACCGGGGAGATCCCCGACGTCGAGGAACTCGACGACGACACCTACCGGGTCTCCGCGCGACTGCCCGTCGAGGACCTCGGCGAACTGTTCGACATCGACATCGAGGACGACGAGGTCGACACCGTCGGCGGACTCCTCGGCTACGAACTCGGCCGAGTTCCGCTGCCGGGTGCGGAGGTCCGGACCCACGGCCTGCTGCTCCGCGGCGAGGGCGGCCCGGACGTCCGCGGACGGGTGCGCGTGAGCACCGTCTTCGTGCAGCGCGCCACACCCGAAGAAGAACCCACCGATACCGATACGGCCACCACCGAGGAGCATGCATGACCGACACCGACTTCCGTTCCGGCTTCATCTGTTTCGTCGGCCGGCCCAACACCGGGAAGTCGACGCTCACGAATGCGCTCGTCGGCAGCAAGATCGCGATCACCTCGTCGCGTCCGCAGACGACCCGCCACACCATCCGCGGCATCGTCCACCGCGACAACGCCCAGCTCATCCTGGTGGACACCCCGGGACTGCACCGCCCCCGCACGCTGCTCGGCCAGCGGCTGAACGATCTGGTGCAGGACACCTACTCCGAGGTCGACGCGATCGGCATGTGCTTCCCCGCCGACGAGAAGATCGGCCCCGGCGACCGCTGGATCCTCGAGCAGGTGCGTCACATGGCGCCGAAGACACCGGTGGTCGGCATCGTCACGAAGATCGACAAGGTGGGCAAGCAGCAGGTCGCCGCGCAGTTGCTCGCCGTCTCGAAGCTCCTCGGCGAGGACTGCGACGTCGTGCCCGTCTCCGCGACCTCGGGTGAGCAGGTCGAGGTCCTCATCGATGTCCTCGTCTCGCACATGGAGCCCGGACCGGCCTTCTATCCCGACGGGGAGCTCACCGACGAGCCCGAGGAGACCCTCATGGCCGAGCTCATCCGCGAGGCAGCCCTCGAAGGTCTCGGCGACGAACTGCCGCACTCCCTCGCCGTCGTGATCGAGGAGATCACCGAACGCGAGGGCCGCACCGAGAAGCAGGGCGAGATGCTCGACGTGCACGCCCTGCTCTACGTCGAGCGGCCGAGCCAGAAGGGCATCGTCATCGGCAAGGGGGGCGCGCGGCTGCGCGAGGTGGGCACCGCCGCGCGCACCCAGATCGAGAAACTGCTGGGGGTGAAGATCTACCTCGATCTGCACGTCAAGGTCGCCAAGGACTGGCAGCGCGATCCCAAACAGCTCGGACGTCTGGGATTCTGACGCTGTCCGGATCCGGGCCGTGGTCGTTCAGACGCGAGTGACGGCCGGGCGCGTGGCCCACCTCGGGAGCAGGTCGTCCACCGTCACCACGGTCCCGAAATTCTGGGCGACCACCGCGACCGATGCGGCGTGCGCGGCCGGACTGTACGAGGCGGCGCAGTCTTCGACGAGAGAGACCCAGTACTCGTGGAAGAGGGCACTGCGCAGGCTCGATTCGACGCAGATCTCCGTCGCGACGCCCGTGAACAACAGCGATTCGATCCCGCGTGAGCGCAGGACCCGATCGAGGTCGGTGCCGACGAAGGCGCTGAAGCGGTGTTTGACGATCACCGGTTCACCCGGCGCCGGCCGGACACCGTAGAACTCGGCGCCGACGGTCCCGGGCCGGCAGGTCAGCCCGGTCCGGGCGGTACCGGGCCCGTCGCCGACCCGCCCCAGCCATTGGGGCGAGTCGGTGGTCTCGTCGTGTTCCGTGCGGACCCAGACGACGGGCACACCCGCGTGGCGGGCACCGGCGATCAGTTCCGCGAGGCGCGGCGTCATCGTCACCGCGGCAGAGACGTCGAAGCCGCACCCGGCGAGAGCGCCGTCCGGCGAGCAGAAGTCGTTCTGCATGTCGATCACCACCAGCGCGCACCGCTGCGGGTCGTAGCGGAATCCCGACTCGTTCATGCGAGGGTCCTCTCGTCGAAGTTGGTTGTTCGTTGCGTGTGTGGTCGTCACCAGAGCACCACAGCGGCGACGGCGGCGACGAGCAATCCGCTCACCACCGGGATCGCGAGGCGGCGCACGAGATCTCCGACCGGAACGCGGCAGAATCCCGCGACCACGATCAGCGACGACCAGATGACGAGGGTGCCGCCTCCGGTCCAGGTCGCGGCGTTCTGAGCGAGGGCGGCGAGCGTCGCGGTGTCCATGCCGACCTGCGGAGCGAGGGAGGCAGCGATGCCGCCGGTGAGCGGCAGTCCGGCCCAGCCGGATCCGTCGAGGCCGATGAGCATCCCGATCACCACCATGCTCAGCGCCGCGAAGAGTCCGTTGTCGGGGGTGTACTCCTGGACCCGCTCGACGGCGTCGAAGAGGAACGCCGGTCCGGTGTCCGACTCGAGTCCGAGGATCGACCCGGAGTAGTCGGGGATGCCGAGATAGACGAATCCGGCCACGGGCAGGATGATTCCCATGGCCTTGAACGCGTAGGCGAGTCCGTCCACGAAGTGCGTGGCGCAGTGTTCGAGCGCGTCGGACCGCTGCGTCGTCAGGGTCACCGCGGCCATGAGGAGAAGTGCGCTGCCGCCCACCAGTGACGCTCCTGCTCCGTCCGACCACGGAACCAGATCGGTGAAACGCCCCAGCATCATGTAGACGAGCACGAGTCCGAATGTCGCCGGAACGCCGATCGCCCAGGCTCGAGCGGCTGCCGGGCGGGTGAGAACGGGTGTGCTCGTCCGGGGAAGGACGGCGTCGACGCTCGGCACCGCGACGGTGTCGCTGCTCGGGACCGCGACGGTGTCGCTGATCGGCACCGTGCCGACCGGTGACGGACGATTTCGCTCGCCGGCCGGGAGATCCACGGCAGCGCCCGGCGTGAGACCACCGGCCCCCGAACCGCCGTCCGGTGTCTCGGAATCCCGGTTGCGGCGCGCGATCTCGCGTCGGACGGTGAGGAACCACGCGAGCGTGGCCGCGGTCAGCCCGACGATCAGGGACAGCACCAGCGCGCGGTCGGCGATGTCGTCGGCCGGCACACCGGCGCCGCTCGCCGAGATGGACGGGGCCAGACCGATGACGTAATCGGAAGCGAGCGCCATGCCCTGCCCCGAGATGGCGAGGGCGAGCGCAGCGCCGAGCGGGGGCAGTCCCGCCTTGATCGCCGCCGGAAGCAGCACCGCGCCGATCAGCGCGAGCGCCGGTGTCGGCCAGAAGAACAACGACAACAGGTAGGTGACGACGAACAACACGATGTAGGCGATGCGGCCGTCGATCATCCATCGTCCGAACGGGCGCACCATGAGTTCGTCGGCACCGATGGAACGCATCGCGGCGAGCATCGATGTCACAGCTGCGATGACCACGAAGATCTCGAACAGGGCGCCACCCGCGGTCAAGGTCGCACGGAAGACCGACATGACGGCGGAGGCGATGTTGCCGTCGTAGGCCAGCGCGGTGGCGAAGGTTGCGAGGACCGCCGGGATCAGGACGTTCTTACGCAATGCCATGGCGACGATCAGGACGAGCAGGCCGAGCAGGAACACGATGTGCGCGACGGTCACGAGCAGCTCCTCGACGAGAGAACGTGCAGCGGGCGGCGACCGTGGACGGATCGATCGGCGCCGCAACATCGATGGGGCGGCGCAACCGTCGTGGGCCGGAACACGTTCGATCTTGAAGTCCCGTGCAGGCATCGGCAATGGGCCGATCAGCCAATCGTGCACGGCATCGCCTGTGCACAGTGCACTGTTCGTGACCGCGATGTTTCGTGGTGTACTCGACGTGAATGTGCGGTCACGCCCCGATCGCGGTCGCAGGGGTCCGCGAGCGGCTCAGGGCTGTTCCGCGGCCGCGGCGTGCAGAAGCAGCAGAACGGATTCCGACAGATTCGTCTCGGTCCCCGTGGACAGGCGGCGCAGCTGCAACCCGGTGATGGTGGCGACGATCGTCGGCGCGAGGGCCTCGGGGTGCCGGACACCGAGCGCGGAGAGGACGGAGGCGGCCAGCGCGTCGTAGGCGTTCCAGCAGCGCTCGGCCACCCGGCGGAGCGCGACGTCGCGTCCTGCCTGCACGTACAGGTCGAAAGGGGCGATGCGCTCGGCGGTGAAGGTCAGATCACGCGCGATCCGCTCGGTGAGCTCCGCGGCTTCGGGCAGCGACAAGGCGGGGGAGCGATAGTGCTCGGCCAGCTCGTGCAGCCGCTCGGTCTCCTCGTCGACGAAGGATTCGAGGGCGGCGCGCAGCAGATCGGCCTGGGTGGGGAAGTGGTAGGTGATCGACCCCAGCGAGACCCCGGCGCGCGCTGCGATCCGCCGGTTCGTCACACCCGCCACACCGTCGGTGCCGACGAGATGCAAGGTGGCGTGGACGATCCGCGAGCGTGCGTCGTCCGGTGTGGTCACCACCATTGCTCCGGGCTGTGATCCTGCCACCTCGACACCGACTCCAGCTGGGAGGCAAGGGAGACGAGCAGAGGCTCGGAGTTCTCCGGGCCGAGCAGCTGAGCGCCCACCGGAAGCGCGCCGTCGACGAATCCGGCGGGCACGGCGACCGCCGGCCAGCCCAGCACGTTCCACGGCCATGCGTAAGGACAGGCGCCGGTGATGACCTTGTCGGTCGCCCACCCGCCGATACCGTCGATCGCGGTCACCGGCAGCGGAGGTGTGGCGGTGGTGGGGGCGAGCACGACATCGACACGATCGAAGATCCGGCCCACCCTGCGCTGCAAGCCCGGTTCGGCCGCACGCGCCGCGCGCAACGGAAGACCGTGCAGCAGACGGCCGGTGCGCGCATTGGCCCGGGTGCGGATGTCGGCGAGAGCCGGATCGGGCAGGCGATGCAGCCACTCCTCGATCCCGGCCATCGACCGCGGAAGGAAGCTCAGCCCGAAGAGGATTCCGTAGTCCGGATCGGCGAGGGTCACCTCGTGGCCGAGATCGCGCAGCACGGTGGCGAGCGCGGCGAGACGTGTGCGGACCCGGAGATCCAGACGGGTGGGCGTCGCGGTAAACGGAATCCTCAGCGACAGTGCGATGTTCAGTTTTCCCGGATCGCGTCCGACAGCGTCCGAGACGGTGAGGGGGGCGCATCGGTGCCGGTCGCCGGGATGATTCCCGGACACGACGTCGAGGAGCAGGGCCGCATCGGCGACCGTGCGGGCGAGCGGGCCGTGGGTGGTCAATCCGTTGAACGCCTCGGCGTCGGGCCACATCGAGATGCGGCCGCGTTGCGGCTTGATGCCGACGAGATTGGACCACGAGGCGGGGATGCGGACCGATCCGGCGCCGTCGGATCCCAGGGCCGCCGGCACGAGTCCCGCAGCGACCGCCGCGGCGCTGCCGCCCGACGAGCCGCCGGGGGTGTGCTCGCGCGACCACGCACTGCGGGTGTGCCCGAAGGCGTCGCCGCCGGTGAGCGGCCACTGGCCGAGTTCGGGGGAGTGTGTCTTGCCGACGATCACCGCGCCGGCGGCCCGCAGGCGACGGACGACCTCGGCGTCGGTGTCCTTCGGGGTGAAGGTGCCGGCGCAACCGAACATCGTCGTCTCGCCGACGATATCGGTGTCGTCCTTGATCGCGATGGGGACGCCCAGCAGGGGCAGGCGTTCGCCGCTCGCGCGGCGCCGGTCGGCCTCGCGGGCCTCGTCGAGCGCGGCGGTGCGGCGCACGACGCGGAAGGCGTTCAGGTGCGGTTGCGATTCGTCGATCCGGTCGAGGCTCGCACGGACGAGGTCCGTGGAGCTGGTCTCGCCGCGGTCGAGTGCCTCGACGGTCGCCTTCAGGTCGCGTAGGTCGGTTCGAGCGTCCATTCGTTCCCCCGTTCGTTCGAACGAACGGTAACGCGTTCCAGTTCTTGGTGTCGAGTCCCTTCGCCGGTCGTCCGGTGTCACCGCGACATGACAGACTCGGGGAGTGAGGCTTTATCGGGACAACGCGGTGGTGCTGCGCCAGCACAAGCTGGGCGAGGCCGACCGCATCGTCACCCTGCTGACGCGCCGGCACGGGCTCGTGCGGGCCGTCGCGAAGGGCGTGCGCCGGACGCGCTCGAAGTTCGGCGCACGGCTCGAACCGTTCGCCCACATCGACGTCCAGCTCCACCCGGGCCGCAGTCTCGACGTCATCACCCAGGTGCAGACCCTCGACGCCTTCGCGGTGGGCATCGTCGACGACTACCCCCGCTACACCACCGCGTGCGCGATCCTCGAGACCGCCGAACGTCTCGCCGGGGAGGAACGCGCGCCCGTGCCGCGCCTGCACGCGCTCACCGTCGGCGCTCTCCGCGCGGTGTGCGACCGCACCAGGCCGCCCGAACTCGTACTCGACGCCTATCTTCTGCGGGCCATGGCCTACGCGGGATGGGCACCGGCGATCACCCACTGCGCGCGCTGCGACCGTCCCGGGCCGCACACCGCTTTCCACGTCGCCGCCGGTGGGGCGGTGTGCGTGCACTGCCGTCCGCCCGGGGCGGCCACCCCGGCACCGGGCGTGTTGGCGCTGCTCGACGCGCTCAACCACGGACGCTGGGCCGACACCGAGGCCGCCGATACGGCGGTGCGCCGCCAGGCCAGCGGCCTCGTCGCCGCGCACCTGCAGTGGCATCTCGAACGGCAACTGCGCTCGCTGCCTCTCGTCGAGCGCGGTCGTACCGAACCTGCGACGGGGAACCGGGTTGATGACGTCACCCGGGGTGTCCGGCAGGATGGGGACCGTGATTCGACGACGTACCACGCCCCCATCGCCTGAGCGGGTGATCCGGCCGCCCGATCCGCATCCGTCGGGCGCGCGACCTCCCGTACTGCAACCCGAGCTGATCCCGCAGCACGTGGCGCTCGTGATGGACGGCAACGGTCGCTGGGCGCAGGAGCGCGGCCTGCCGCGCACCGCCGGCCACGAACGCGGCGAAGCCGTGCTGATGGACACGGTGTGCGGATGCATCGAGATGGGCGTCAAGTGGCTCTCCGCCTACGCCTTCTCCACCGAGAACTGGAAGCGCAGCCCCGACGAGGTCCGTTTCCTCATGGGCTTCAACCGCGACGTGATCCGGCGCCGCCGCGACGAGATGCACGAGATGGGTGTGCGGGTCCGGTGGGCCGGTCGCCGTCCCCGCCTGTGGCGCAGCGTGATCAAGGAACTCGAGATCGCCGAGGAACTGACGAAGGACAACGACGTCATGACCCTCACGATGTGCGTCAACTACGGTGGTCGCGCCGAGATCGCCGACGCCGCACGGGAGATCGCCCGCCGTGTCGCCGCAGGGGAACTCGACCCCGAACGCATCACCGAGTCGACCATCGCGCGGTATCTCGACGAGCCCGAGATGCCCGATGTCGACCTGTTCCTGCGGCCCTCGGGCGAGCAGCGCACCTCGAATTTCCTGTTGTGGCAGTCGGCCTACGCCGAACTCGTCTTCCAGGACACGATGTTCCCCGATTTCGACCGTCGCGATCTGTGGGCGGCATGCGTCGAATACGCCTCGCGCGACCGGCGGTTCGGTGGTGTGAAGTGACGTCGCTGCGCGAACGGATCGCGGGCGCGCTGACGCCCTTCGTCGACGTCCGCACTCCGTCGTCCGCCGCCGACGGCGACGGCGACGGCTCGTTCGGATTCGACTACGGCGCCGTGCCCTTCGCGCTGCAGGTCGTCACGCTCACCGAAGGACTCGACGTGGTCTCCGTCACCGGAGTGCTCGCGTGGGATCTTCCGCTCGACGACGCCGTGCGCGGTCGCGTCGCGACCGCCGCCGACGCCCTGCAGTTCGGATCGGTCCACCTCATCGAGCGCGAGACCGACGCCGACGTCGTGCTGCGGTACTCGTTCCCCGCGACGGGTCTCGACGACATCGCGCTGACCACCATGTTGCTGCTCGTGCTCGACGGTGCCGCCGATGCGCGCGGCGCCGTTGCCGGCACCCCCGACCCCGAGGAGAATTCGTGACCACGACCGATATCGACGCCGAGACCACCACCGAGGAGGTCGTCGCCGCCGACGGAGCGCACGCCGTCGCGATCCCCACCGAGGACGACGACGCGCTGCGTGCCGCCGTGGTGGAGACGCTGTCCGAGATCCTCGAGGAGGCTCCCGAGCCCGACGAGGACGGCGAGATCCCGATCTGGATCGACGACGTGCTCACCTACGCGACCGTCGACGCCGAGAGCGGCTTCGTGCTGCTCACCACCTACCTGGTCGAGGGCATCACGGGCCGCACCCGTGCCGCCGAGGTACTCGGCGACCTGCAGGTGGAGTTCCCCGAGGTCAAGTTCGTCCTCGACAAGGACCGCGTCACCGTCGAGCTGCGGGTCGCGGCGTCGCCGCTCGTCCCGATCCACCTCGTGCGTGCCGTCGCATCGCTCGTGCCGGTCGTCGAACAGGCACGAGCGCTGGCGCAGCGTCTCGGCGGCGAAGCGTCGGTCTTCGACGGTGAGGCCGAGGACGACGAAGAGAACCTGCTCGTCGACGGCTGCGGCTGTGAGGACTGCGACTGCGGCTGACAGCCGCGGTTGATGGCGACTCTGCGGCCTACGGCCGCGGTTGATGGCGACTGCCGCGACCTGCCTGTTCAGCCCTGAGCGAGGGCGCAGTCGCGGCAGTTGCCGAAGATCTCCACGGTGTGGCTGACGTCGACGAAGCCGTTCGACTCGGCCACCTCGTGCGACCAGCGTTCGACCTCCGGGCCGTCCACCTCGACCGTGAAGCCGCAGTGGCGGCACACGAGATGGTGGTGGTGCCCGGACGAGCACCGCCGGAACAGTGACTCACCGCTGTCGGTGCGCAGCACGTCGACGCTGCCGACCTCGGCGAGCGACTGCAGGGTGCGGTAGACGGTGGTCAGGCCGATGCCCTCGCCGCGCTTGCGCAGCTCGTCGTGCAGGTCCTGGGCGGACCGGAACTCCTCGGTGTTGTCGAGCAGGTCGACGATGGCGCTGCGTTGACGGGTCGAGCGGACCCCCACGAGAGGTTTGCGGGCGGAGGTCACTGCGATCGTCCTTCCTGGGCGTGAGCGACGGCGTCGACGACGATGCGGGCGAGGTGGTCGTCGGCCAGGTGGTAGAGCACTTCGCGTCCCGAGCGTTCTCCGCGCACGACGCCGGCGGTCTTGAGCACGCGGAGATGCTGGCTGATGAGCGGCTGGGTGACGCCGAGGGCTCCGACGAGCTCGTGCACGCAGCGGGCCGACTCGCGCAGTTCGAGCACGATCGAGATGCGGACGGGCGCCGACAGCGCGCGCAGCAGCTCACCGGCCGCGACGAGGGTGCCGGGGGAGACGTCGACCGGGGACGACAGGGCGTCGCTCCCGATCGGTCCGCGGGCGCGCTCGCCCGTGCTGCACTCACGTGGATCGGCGTCGATGCTCACGGGGCTCCTCGGGGCGGGGACAGCCGCCGGTCGGCGGGCTTATTGCAAATCGATTCCATTTTGATATGCACGGTTGTGCATGTCAACCGGCGCGAATTCGACCTGCGAACGAGGAGCGATAGGCTTACAGATCGACGCATGCTGCGAAAACCCGCATCGAAGATGGAGAAACCGAGTGGCACCCAAATCCAAGATCGATACCGTCGCCAACCTCGCCAAGCGCCGGGGCCTGGTCTATCCCTGCGGTGAGATCTACGGCGGCACCAGGTCCGCCTGGGATTACGGGCCGCTCGGCGTGGAGCTCAAGGACAACATCAAGAAGCAGTGGTGGCGCAACATGGTCACCAGCCGCGAGGACGTCGTCGGCCTCGACTCGTCGGTGATCCTGCCGCGTCAGGTCTGGGTCGCCTCCGGCCACGTCGGTGTGTTCAACGACCCGCTCGTCGAGTGCCTGAGCTGTCACAGGCGTCACCGGCAGGACCACCTGCAGGAGGCCTACGCCGAGAAGCACAAGCTCGACGACCCCGATGCCGTGCCGATGACCGAGATCGTCTGCCCGGACTGCGGCACCAAGGGCCAGTGGACCGAGCCCCGCGACTTCAACATGATGCTCAAGACCTACCTCGGCCCGATCGAGAGCGAGGAAGGCCTGCACTACCTGCGCCCCGAGACGGCGCAGGGCATCTTCGTGAACTTCGCGAACGTACTCACCACCTCGCGCAAGAAGCCGCCCTTCGGCATCGGCCAGATCGGCAAGAGCTTCCGCAACGAGATCACGCCCGGCAACTTCATCTTCCGCACCCGCGAGTTCGAGCAGATGGAGATGGAGTTCTTCGTCAAGCCCGGCGAGGACGAGCAGTGGCACCAGTACTGGATCGACTACCGGATGAACTGGTACACCGATCTGGGCATCAACAAGGACAACCTGCGCCTCTACGAGCACCCGCTCGAAAAGCTGTCGCACTACTCGAAGCGCACCGTCGACATCGAGTACCGCTTCCACTTCCAGGGCAGCGAGTGGGGTGAGCTCGAGGGCGTCGCGAACCGCACCGACTTCGACCTGTCGACGCACTCGAAGCACTCCGGCACCGACCTGAGCTTCTTCGATCAGGCCACCAACGAGCGCTACACGCCGTACGTCATCGAGCCGGCGGCCGGCCTGACCCGTTCGCTCATGGCCTTCCTCGTCGACGCCTACACCGAGGACGAGGCGCCCAACGCCAAGGGTGGTGTCGACAAGCGCACCGTGCTGCGTCTCGACCGTCGCCTCGCGCCGGTCAAGGCCGCCGTGCTGCCGCTCAGCCGCAACGCCGACCTGAGCCCGAAGGCCAAGGACCTCGCCGCGAAGCTGCGCCAGAACTGGAACATCGAGTTCGACGACGCCGGCGCCATCGGCCGCCGCTACCGTCGCCAGGACGAGATCGGCACCCCGTTCTGCATCACGGTCGACTTCGACACTCTCGAGGACCAGGCCGTCACGATTCGTGAGCGCGACACCATGGCGCAGGAGCGTGTGAGCCTCGACCAGGTCGAGGGCTACCTCGCGCAGCGCCTGATCGGCTGCTGACCGATCCGATCGACGCAGATGCCCTCCGGTTCCGACGGACCGGAGGGCATCTGTCGTTTCGTAGCCGCGCCCACCGCGACGACACCGCATCGAGGGGGTGCTCCGTAGCGCTCAGGTCGCCGAGCGTCGATCGATGTACTCGAAATACCCGCGGCCGGAGATCTCCTCGCCCCGCCAGAACGCCGACCATGCGAAACCGGTGACGAATCCGGTTCCCAGGCCATAGGTGAACGGGGTGTCCATGACCCCTTCGAGATCCAGCCAGGGACGACCGGTGGTGTCCCTCACCAGGAACCGGGTCCGCCGCGGCACCGGCATCGGGATGCCGTAGGGAGTCGGCTCGGGTTCGCCACGCAGCTCGAGTATCTCGAAGTCCACGTCCCGGAAACGGGTTCCGTAGCCGCCGCGGGTGCGCAGGATCGCCGTCGTCATGAAGGGCCGGCCACCGATCGCGTAGCGGCTCAACAGGATCTGCGTGTCGGCGTCGAGATCGACGATCTGGTAGACGAAATGGTCGAGCGGAGCCTTCGCCGCGGGTGGCAGGGGAGTGGACCGCATCAGATACGGGCTCGGCATCGCCCCGTACTCGAACGAGCACAGACCTTCGGCCGTGACGCTGTGGCCCTCGTGGGTGAAGGTGCCCTCGTATTCGGTGAGCAACCCGAAGTGCTTGTAGAGCGGGCTGCGGAAGAACCACGAGACCGTGTCCGTGTTGGTCAGTGTCAGCGCGACGTCGACCGTTCCGAGCCGTCCCACGAGTTCGTAGTGGGGGTAGCGGCCGGTCAGGCTCAGATCGTCCCCGAACTTCACCAGTGATCCGTCCGGGGAGGACACGAAATCGTCGCCCACGGCGTAGTTCCCGAAGTGCGCGGGATGCGATGCCGCCGTGCCGGCGACCACGGTGGCGTTGCGGCGCGGCGGCGCCACGAGCGCGTGGTCGTTGTCGAAGGCGAGCGACCCGGTGGCGCCGATCAGCGACATCATCGAGAAGAACCGGTGCGGCTCCGGCAGATCCGGGATCATGACGCCGTAGTGCACCCACCCCAACCGACGCGTGTCGACGTGCGGGCGCAGGATGTCGGGTTCGGAGAACGGTTTTCCGTCGGACGACGCGGCGGAATCGAACAGGCGGACGGCCGATCCGAGACCGGCACCCAGTGCGCGTGCTGCGATCGGGCGCATGGTCTAGAAGCGTCCTCCGCTCGATCCGCCGAAGCCGCCGCCCCCGAAACCACCGCCGCCGAAGCCGCCCCCACCGAAACCGCCGCCGAAACCACCACCGCGGCCGCTGTTGAGCACGCTGTTGATGAGGATGCCCCCGAGCACGGCGCCGGCGACGTTGCCGCCCGACGAACCACCGCGGGGCGGACGGTGCTGGTTGTTCCAGCGCTGCACGTCGTTCTGGGCGCTGCGCAGTGCCTGCGCGGCCAGCGACGCGGCGGACCGCGCGTACTGGATGGCCGCCGCCGGGTCGGACTCGGCTGCCTGCTGCGCGGCCTGCAGGTGCCGCTGGGCCTCCGACAGGCGGGTGCGTGCCTGGGCACCCACGACGCCGCGGCGCGTCCCGATGAAGTCGGCCGCGGCGGTGACCTGCGCCTGCGCCGCGCTCAGATCCTGCTCGAGGCGGCGACGCATCTCCTCGGCCTGCTGCTTGGCCTGCCGCGTCCGGGCACGCAACTCGTCGAGCCGCGCATCGGCCTCGACGACCCGCGTGAAACTGCCCAGCGGGTCGGTGTGCTGCTCGGCCCGAGCGTGTTCGAGGGCTTCCTGCACGGCCTTCAGGGCGTCGACGAGTTCGGGGCCGCCCGCGTCGAGGAGCTGCTTCGCGTCGGCGACACCCTGTTCGGCGTCCTCCACCGCGGCGGGAAGCGTCGCGATCGCGCGCCGGATGTCCTCCGCCGCATGGTCGAGCGCGTCGAGCAGCGTCGCGGCATGCCCCAGTGCGCGTTCGGCCTCGCGGATCGCGCGCACGGCGTCGCCCTGCTCACCGACCGGTCGCGCCACCGCGGTGCGGCCCTGGTCGATCGCGTTCTCCGCGAAGGAGATCTCCTCCCGGGCCAGCGAGACGTTGTCCACCACCGGGGTCAGGGCGCCGGTGGGGAACTCCGAGTGCAGCTGCCCGAGGATCCGCTCGGCCTCCGGGATGCGGGCCGTCAGCGCGATCGCGCGCTGCGTGAGCCCGTCCAGACGGGCCGGAGCGTCGAGCAGCAGATTCCGCATCTTGTCGAACGCCTCGACCTGCGCGTCGAGTTCGCGGTTCGCCTGCCCACACGAGGAGACGAGCTGCACGAGCATGTCGCGCTGCTGTTCGGGCGTCTCGGGGATGTCGTCGTCGAGACGCTGACGGATCTCGAAGGCGTTCGCCAAGGCGACCTGCGCCTGCCGGTGCGCGCGGTCGAAGGGAGCCACCGCCGAGTCCCCGAACTCGCCCCGGGCGAGCTCGAGCGCTTCGGCACTGGACCGCACCGCGTTGTCGGTGTCCACCAGGAGGGTCTGCGCGTACTGGTCGAGACCCTCGATCGGCAGACCGCGCAGGGCGGTGGTGTCGGCCGGATCGATCTGCGCGGCCTGCGCTGCACCGGCCTCGGCGCGCTTCTTCTTCGACCGCCGGTTGTAGGCGTAGACACCGGCACCGCCGGCTGCGATGACACCGCCGCCGACGAGCAACGTCGTCACCGGAGCGGCCGACGGCGTAAGGGCGTTGCTCAACCCGTCGGCCGCACCCACGGCGGCACCTGCCCAATCACTGTTGCGTAGCGCCGGCACGACGTCGGACGAGCTGATCCGGTCGCGTTCGCTCTCGGAGATCTCCGAACCCGTCGGTGTCCACAGCGCGAACTCGCGGTCGTCGGTCGCGACCGCCAGCAGGGCGGTGTCGGGACCGAAGTTGCTCGCCTGCGCGGTGGCCTGCGCCCAACTGTCGTAGTCGCGTCCGTCGAAGCTCGACACGTAGGTCACCCACAACTGCAGGCCGTGCTCGTCGTACAGGGTGTTCGTCGCTTCCTGGATCCGTGCGACGTCGGCGTCGTCGAGCACGCCCGCCGTGTCGGTGATCGGCTGGGGGAGCCGCGAGGGTGGCTCCGCGGACGCCGACGCGGGAAGGAGCAGCCACGCGGCCACTGCCAGCAGGGCGGGGACGAATGCGAGCGCGGACCGTGCAGGTCGCCGGGGCGGTGCGGCCGATACGTGTGCCATGGAATCGAATCTAGTGGCTGCGAGGTGAGGACGGGGTCGGCGCGTCGTCCGGTCGACGCGTTCTCGTTCGCTGGCAGAATCAGGGGGTGAGCACCGCATCCCGCCGCACCGGCACCACCGCGACGTACACCGGGGACGACCTCGGGGTCGGCGCGCGCATCGCGCGCTGGCTCCGGCGACTGATCGTCGGGGTGCTGCTCGCCGCCGTCCTCGTCGTCGGCGGCACGGCGTTGCGGGTGTGGCAGGTCGCGCGGATCGACGACCGCACCCCAGCCGACGCCATCGTCGTGCTCGGGGCCGCCCAGTATTCGGGCACACCGTCGTCGGTCTTCGAGGCCCGCCTCGAGCAGGCCCTCAAGCTCTACGAAGCGGGAGTGTCGCCGCGGATCGTCACCGTCGGCGGCAAGCAGGAAGGCGACCTGTTCACCGAGGCCGCGGCGGGCAAGAACTATCTCGTCTCGCGCGGGGTGCCCGCCGAGGCGATCGTCGCCGTCGAGGAAGGCTCGGACACACTGCTCAGCGTCGAGGCCGTCAGCCGCGAGATGTCGGATCTGGGCCTGTCGTCGGTCGTGCTCGTCAGCGACCCGTGGCATTCGCTGCGCACCCGGACCATGGCGCGCGACGCCGGTCTCGACGCCTGGACAGCTCCCACCCGCCAGGGTCCGGCAGTGTTCACCCGCGAGTCGCAACTGCACGGCATCGCCCGCGAGACCGGCGCGTTGATCTGGTACCAGATCACCCACTTCTCCGCCGATTTCCCGTACACGGCGCAGCAGTGAGGCGGAACGTAGGGTCTTCGGTGACGGAAGGCAGTGTGATGCAGGGCTACAGCGAACACGATCTCGAACGGCGCGTCGCCGAGCCGCGCAAGACCTCGGCGCTCGCCGGGTCCGAGGGAGCGGCGTCCGAGCGGACCGCCTTCGCACGCGACCGTGCACGCGTGCAGCACTGTGCGGCCCTGCGCCGCCTGGCCGACAAGACACAGGTCGTCGGCCCCCGCGACGGCGACACCCCGCGCACCCGCCTGACCCACTCGATGGAGGTCGCGCAGATCGGCCGCAGCATCGCCGAAGGGCTCGGCGCCGACCCCGATCTCGTCGACCTCGCCGGCCTCGCCCACGACATCGGGCACCCGCCCTACGGGCACAACGGCGAGCGGGCACTCGACGCGGTCGCCGAGTCCTGCGGTGGCTTCGAGGGCAACGCACAGAACTTGCGCATCCTCACCTGCCTCGAACCGAAGATCCTCTATCCCGACGGCACGAGCGCGGGCCTCAACCTCACCCGGGCCTCGCTCGACGCGACGCTCAAGTACCCGTGGACGCGTCCGCGCCCGGGCGCGAAGTTCGGTTCGTACGACGACGACGCCGAGGTCCTCCACTGGATCCGCGAAGGGGCACCCGAGCGCCGCAAGTGCCTCGAGGCGCAGATCATGGACTGGTCCGACGACGTCGCGTACTCGGTGCACGACCTCGAGGACGGCGTGATCGACGGTCGCATCGACCTGCGGATGCTCGACGATCCCGACGAGGTCTCCGGGCTCATCGAGGTGGGCATGCGCGAGTTCTCCGGTCTCGACCCGGCCGAGCTGACCGAGGCGGCCAAGCGGTTGTCCTCCATGCCGGTGGTCCGCGCCGTCGGCACCTTCGACGGCACCCTCGCCTGCTCCGTCGCGCTCAAGAAGCTGACCAGCGAGCTGGTGGGCCGCTTCGCCAACGCGGCGATCCTCGGAACCCGGGAGGCGACGGAGGGCCGGCGCGTGACCCGATACGACGCCGACCTCGTGGTCCCGCCGATCGTGGTCTCGGAGGTCGCGTTGCTCAAGACCATGGCGCTGCAGTTCGTCATGTCCGACCGCGCCCACCGCAGCCGCCAGGAATCGCAACGCGAACGCATCCACCGCGTCGCCGAGTGGTTGCTGCGCACCGCTCCGGTCGGTCTCGACCCGTTCTTCGTCGCCGCCTGGAAGGCCGCGCCCGACGACGCTGCGAAGGTGCGGGTCGTGGTCGATCAGATCGCGTCGTGCACCGAGTCGCGCCTCGAACGGATCGACCGGGACAGCCTCGCCGCGCAGGCGAGCTGGGGCTGACGGGACTCGAGCGAACGCGACGGCCGGTCGTGCCCGACCGTCGTGCCGGGCAGTCTGCGCCGCGGCTTAGACTCGTCTCGTGGCCGGCCGTATTTCAGACAGAGACATCGCGGCCATTCGCGACCGCGTGCGCATCGAGGACATCGTCGGCGAGTACGTCGCACTCAAGCGCGGGGGCGCCGACTCGCTCAAGGGCCTGTGTCCCTTCCACGACGAGAAGTCCCCGTCCTTCCACGTGCGGCCCAATCACGGGCACTACCACTGCTTCGGTTGCGGTGAGGGCGGCGACGTCTACTCGTTCCTGCAGAAGATCGAACACGTCAGCTTCGTCGAGGCCGTCGAGCAGCTCGCCGAGCGTGTCGGCTACACGCTGAACTACGAGGGCGGCGGTCCTTCCGTCCAGCGCGACCGGGGCACTCGTGCCCGGCTGGTCGCGGCGAACGCGGCCGCCCAGCAGTTCTATGCCGAGCAATTGCGCACGCCCGACGCCCAGGCCGCCCGCGAGTATCTGACCGAACGAAACTTCGACCAGGCGGCCGCCGAGACGTTCGGCTGCGGCTATGCACCCGCCGGTTGGGACGCGCTCACCAAGCACCTCCTCGGCCAGGGGTTCGATTTCTCGGAACTCGAGGCCGCCGGACTGTCCCGGCAGGGACGCCGCGGTCCGATCGACCGTTTCCACCGTCGTCTGCTGTGGCCCATCCGCAATCTGGCGGGGGACGTCATCGGCTTCGGTGCCCGCCGTCTGTACGACGACGACCAGATCACCGCCAAGTACATGAACACGCCGGAAACGGTGCTGTACAAGAAGTCTCAGGTACTGTTCGGTCTCGACCTCGCCAAGCGCGAGATCGCCAAGTCGCACCAGGCCGTGATCGTCGAGGGATACACCGATGTCATGGCCATGCACCTGGCCGGTGTGAAGACCGCGGTCGCCGCGTGCGGCACCGCCTTCGGTGACGAACATCTCGCGCTGCTGCGCCGCCTGCTCATGGACGACAGCTTCTTCCGCGGGGAGATCATCTACACCTTCGACGGCGACGATGCCGGTCGCGCGGCGGCGATGAAGGCGTTCGAGGGCGATCAGAAGACCGCCGCGAAGACCTACGTCGCGATCGCCCCCAAGGGTATGGATCCGTGTGAGTTGCGGCAGCAGTCGGGCGACGGCGCGGTGCGCGACCTCGTGGCCCGCCGCACCCCGATGTTCGAGTTCGTCGTGAAATCGATTCTTGCCGAACACGATCTCGACACCGTCGAAGGTCGTGTGGAGGCCCTGCGCCGGTGTGTCCCCGTCGTCGGCCGGATCAAGGACCGCACGATCCGCGACAACTACGCGGTGCAACTCGCGCACTGGACGGGGTGGGACGACATCCCCACCGTGCGACGGCGCGTGCAGGAGGAAGCGCGGCGGGGAGTCCGTGCACCGGAAGCGAGGACGCGGCCTGCGACGGCCGCGGCGGAGCCCGCCTCGGCCTTGCGACGTCCCCGCCCGAACGATCCCGCGCTGTGGCCGCAGCGCGACGCGCTGAAGGCTGCGCTGCAGTATCCGGGCATCGCCGGGACCGTCTTCGACTCCCTGCCGCCCGAGACCTTCACCGACCCCGCCTACGCGGCCGTGCGGCGGGCCGTCGCCGACGCCGGTGGAACCGCAGCGGGCCTCGGGGGAGCCGAATGGGTCGACGCCGTGGGTAGGGCAGCGACCGATCCCGTCGCGCATTCGCTCGTGATGGAACTCGCCGTCGAACCCGTCCCCACCGAAGAGGACCGGCTGCCGCGCTACATCGGTGGCGTGCTGGCCCGACTGCAGGAGGTCTGGGTCGGCGAGCAGGTGGCCGAACTGAAGTCCAAACTGCAGCGCATCTCCCCGGCCACCGAGTCCGAGGAGTTCCACGCCCTGCTCGGCGACCTCATGGCGCTCGAACAGTACAGGCGGAGCCTGCTCGACCAGGCCATCGGTGACGGCCTGGCCGGCTGACGGTCTACTTCTTCAACTGGTCCCGCGGAATCATGATCGTGGTCGTCTCGTCGATCGGCTTCATCGGTTCGAGCTTGGGCTGAGGGCTGAGCGAGTCGGCGAGCTTCTGCCGGCCCACCTCGATCGCCTTCTTCGTGACGGGGCTCGCGGCCACCGCCTTGGCCGTCTTGCTGAGCTGTTCGTACCTCGCGCGACCCGCTCGGGTGCCGAGCACGTACCCCGCAGCGACCCCGACCAGCAAACCCATCAATGTGTTGTCCTTCCACCCGTGACTGCGTCGTCCCCATCCTGCCCGATGACCCCGCAGCATGCCCACAAGCAGGCGATTTGGTGCTGCGGCGGGTGGGACGCTATGGTTTTTCACGCACCGGGGGAAACCGCGGAGCACCGCAGGACAATCCCCTGTAGCTCAATTGGCAGAGCATTCGACTGTTAATCGAACGGTTGCTGGTTCGAGTCCAGCCGGGGGAGCGCCTACAGAATCCTCCCACCCGTCACGGGTGGGGGGATTCTGTGCATCCGGGGGTCTGCTGATGCGGCAGGACATCCATGGATGTGATCTCTGTTACTTCACACCCGGCAGAGTGTCGCCCGCTGCGTCCGGGTAGCATTCGATCGCGCCGTGCGACGAGTGCGGCACTGTGCGACGCGTGTCGTCGCGACGGGGCGGTAGCTCAGTCGGTTAGAGCCGCGGACTCATAATCCGCTGGTCGCGGGTTCGAGCCCCGCCCGCCCCACATCCTCTGCTCGCGGCCGCGAGATGTTCCTGCTCGGCGGAACGGTAGCGTTCGACCCCATGAGTACCCTTCGAGAAGTCGGCGAACGCGAGGCGTGGCGTTGCTGGTTGTGCGACGAGCCCGTGGACCCCGACATGTCGGTCAACGACCCGCGCGGTCCCAGTATCGACAGCATCAACACCGCCAAGAAGGGTGGTAAGGGCAAGGGCGGAGTCGAGCGACTCGCGCACCGCGCCTGCAACACCAAGAAAGGTGCCGTCAAACCCGTGGTGCCGTGGCCCGACCGGTTGTTCGTCGTCGACCCGGCGCCCATCATCGGCGTCGTCGAGCAGCTCACGCGCAAGGGTGGTCGCGTCGCCGTTGCCCGGTGTCCCGAGAAGTCGGACGCGGAGGACGCCTCGGAGTGGCTCCTCGACCGCTTGTCGCGCCTCGAGCCGGGAATGCGGTTCGACACCAGGATCGAGTCGGCCGGCGGCGGATACCTCCTCGTGCTGACGGCCTAGCCGGAAGCCAGCACCAGTCCGGAATGATCCAGTGACTCGGCGGAGACCTCGATCTCGGTGAGCACCGTTCCGTCGTCTCTCAGCAGCGTGTAGCGACCCGGCATGAGCCCGGTGAACAGGAACCAGCCGTCGCTCGTCGTGACGATGCTGCGGTCGATGTACTGCTCGCACACGTCCCGTCCGACCAGGTGAACCGTGGTGGACGGGTGGAAGACGCCTCCGATCCGCCCGCTCGCCACCGCTCCCATCGCATCCGGTGGATCCGGATGGTCGCCGAGCTCGCCCGGACGCCGGATGGGCGCGCCGTCCGGCGGCGCACACACCGGGACCGAGGAGTGCGACGACCGGGCGTACGCGACCGTCGGGTCGGCCCCGCCGACCGAGACGGGCCGGTATGTCATCGCCGCGATGAGCACCCCTGCTCCCACTGCGGCGAACAACATCCATCGAACTCTTCGGGCCGTTCCCCTGTGCAGCAACGGATCCACCTCCTCTCCGTAAGAGAACTTAGGAAAGTTGTTCTCGCCGAGGGTTATTCGGAACCGATGCTTCGGTGGATCGTGACGATACCCGGCGTGGACGCGCAGGGCTATCGTCCGTCGAGGCGACATGTAGTGGCGGAATGTAACGGTCGGGCTGTCGAAACGCCGAAATCGGTTGTTGGCACAACGATTCGGTCTAGTTTCGGGTGAGGTCGGTAGTCGGAGGGGTGCAATCCGCCTCCTGTACGGCGGAACCGGTTGCACTGTTGTGTTCGGACAATGCAGGTCCGAACGGCCGATACCGGAAGTAATCGCCCCGGGGCCCGGCGTTGTGCGATGTCGTCGGCGTACTCACCGGCACCGAGTTGCTCGAAGCGGACTGCGGAACGAGGGAGCACATGACGGTCGACGAGAATCCGACGACGCTCCGCCGGGCGTCCGACCTTCTGGCAGGGGTCCGCGACGGCACGGACGACGACACGCTCGCGGCAGGCGTCGTACTCGCGGCGACCCTGATCGCTCTGGTCTGGGCCAACCTGGGCGACTCGTACGAGGCGTTCTGGCACACGCCGCTCAGCATCAGCATCGGCGACTACGGCATCGATCTCGACCTCGAGCACTGGGTCAACGACGCCGTCATGACGCTGTTCTTCTTCGTCGTCGGCCTCGAGGTCAAACGCGAGCTCACCATGGGAGAGCTCACCGACCGGACGCGCGCGGCGGTCCCGCTTGTGGCGGCAATCGCGGGTCTCGCCCTACCTGCGGGACTGTTTCTGCTGCTCAACCCCAGTGGGGAGGCCGCAGGAGCGTGGGGCGTCGTCGTGTCCACCGACACCGCATTCGTGCTCGGTGCGCTCGCGCTGGTCGGGCCCCGCTGCCCGGCCCGGCTGCGCGTCTTCATCCTCACGCTGGCCGTGGCCGACGACATCGGCGCCCTCGCCATCATCGCCTTCGTCTATACGGACAATCTGCAGCCGGTTTTCCTCATACCCGCGGCGATCGGACTGCTGCTGATCCTGCAGTTCCGTCGGCTCGAAGTGTGGCGGGGCGTCGTCTACTTCGTCGTCGCGGCCGGGACGTGGGTGGCGTTCTACGAGTCCGGCGTGCACCCGACCCTTGCCGGTGTGCTGATCGCGTTGATCCTTCCCGTCTATCCGCCGCGTCGCAGCGAGGTGGAACGTGCCGGCGAACTCACGCGGGCGTTCCGGCAGTCGCCCAACTCCGACTACGCGCGCGCCGCGCAACTCGGGGTGCTCCGCGCGGTGTCCGTGAACGAGCGGCTGTTACGGCTCTACCGGCCGTACACGGCGTTCCTCGTCGTGCCGATCTTCGCCCTCGCCAACGCGGGTGTGGTGATCTCCGCCGAGACCGTCGGCACTGCGATCCGGTCGCCGATCACGTGGGGCGTCGTCCTCGGTCTCGTGGTGGGCAAGCTGGTGGGCATCACCGCGGCCACCGCCGTCTTCTCGAGCCTGCGTCCGGGCAGCCTGCCGCCGGGACTCACCCTCTCGCACGTCGGTGGGGGTGCCGCGCTCGCCGGCATCGGGTTCACGATCTCACTGTTCATCGTGGATCTGGCGATCGAATCTCCCGAAGCGGCCAACGACGCCAGAATCGGCGTACTTCTCGCGGCTGTTCTCGCCACGGCGCTGGGCTGGGCTTTGTTCCGGCTGTCCGACCGCCTGAATCCGCCGCAGGGACCTGCCGGGCTCGTGCTGCTGCGTCCGGTGGATCCGGACCGCGACCACATACGGGGACCGGTCGACGCTCCGCTCACACTCGTCGAGTACGGAGACTTCGAGTGCCCGTTCTGCAGCAAGGCCACGGGCAGCATCCGGGACGTGCGCGGCCATTTCGGCGACGACCTGCGGTACGTCTTCCGGCACCTGCCCCTCGACGAGCATCATCCCCACGCGCGGTTCGCCGCCGAAGCGTCCGAGGCCGCCGCCGCGCAGGGTCGCTTCTGGGACATGCACGACCACCTGTTCACCCACAGCGACGCTCTGTCCCGCGACGAGATCTACGAACACGCCCAGCAGCTGGGTCTCGACATGGACCGGTTCGACGAGGACCTTCGCCTGGGGCGGTACCGTCACCGCGTCGAGGACGATGATCTCGACGCCGAGACCAGCGACGTCTTCGGAACGCCCACCTTCTACCTCGGCGTCACCGGCTCGGACCTCACCCGGCACACCGGCCCGTTCGACGCGGCGACGTTGATCCGCCGCCTCGAAGCGGTGCGCGAAGGGTGATGCGATCCGGGTGGATCCGACCCCGGAAAACGGGGCCGGATCCACAGGAATCGTGACGGGCTCTCAGCGGATGGTGGGCACCCCGCCATTCGAGACGAGCGGTTCGAGTCCGTCGAGGACGCGTTGCAGTCCGAACTCCCACGCGTGGTGCGGGCTGTAGGCGGCGTTCATCTCCGCCCCGGCCGCCGCGCCCACCCGCTGCGCGAGGGGATGGTCGTCGCCGAGATAGTGCGCCAGGCGTTCGTTCCATCGCGCCCAGGCTTCGCCCATGTCGGCGGCGTGCGGGTCGGGGCGTCGCGCTCGGGCCGCGCCGCGAACGAAGTCCGCGACGAACGTGAGCGCGGCGTCGCGATCCGTGTCGCCGAGGGACGTTCCGTCGAAGGCGTGGAGTTCGTGGTCGTACTTCGCGATCGTGCCGGGTCCGAGGGACATGCGTTGATCGTCGACGTCGAGCAGCCACCAGTGCGCGGCGTAGTGCTCGAGTTCGGCCTCGGCGACCTGCCGTACCCGATCCCGCCACGACGGGAACTCGTAGGGCGGCCGGGATTGCCGAGCGTGGACCTCGTCGACCATGAGGACGATCAGATCGTCACGCGACCCGACGTGGGTGTAGAGGGCCATGGCGGAGATACCCAGATCGGTCGCGAGGCGACGGATCGTCACCGCGTCGAGGCCTTCCGCGTCGGCGACGGTGACGGCCGCGTCCACCGCGGAACTGGTGGTGACCTTGGCCTTCGGGCCACGTGAACCACCGGTCGGCGCATCGGGATGCTCGCGCCACAGCAGGTCGATCAGATCGCGCGCCATAAATGCCTCCCGAAAACTCGCTCTCCGGAGTACTCTATACGACGTACAAGGTTTATGTCCCGGGGGAGGTCCTATGAAAATCGGTTCCACAGCACTGTCGCTCAACGTCGCCGACACGGCCGCATCGGCAGATTTCGCGATCCGGCACTTCGGTTTCACCGAGGAGATGTCGGCGGACGGATTCGTCTCGTTGACTCACCCGGACGCAGGCTTCAACATCGTGTTCCTGCGTACCGGGCTGTCGACCTTCAAGCCCGAATCCGTCGCCGGCCCGGCCGGTCAGGGCATGCTCATCGCCTTCGTCGTCGACGACGTCGACACCGAGTTCGCGCGCATCGCGGAAGCCGGTGCGACGGTGGTGACCGAGCCGGAGACCGAGCCGTGGGGTGAACGGTACTGCCAGTTCGCCGATCCCAACGGGATCATCTGGCAGCTCGTCCACTGGGTCTCCGAACCGGCCTGATCCGCGAGGCTCAGTCGAGACAGAATTCGTTGCCCTCGGGGTCGGCCATCACGATGTGGCCGGCCCCGAACGGCGGTGCGGGGTCGTGACGTTGCAGCCGCGTGGCCCCGCGCGCGACGAGCCGTTCGGCCTCGGCTTCCAGGGCGGCCATGCGCTCGGCGCCGTCGAGTCCGGGCGCTGCACGCACGTCCAGGTGCACCCGGTTCTTGGCCTGCTTGCCTTCGGGTACCTTCTGGAAGAACAGCCGGGGTCCTGCTCCGTCCGGGTCGACGACGGCCGAGGCGTCGTTGCGTCGTTCGAGCGGCACCCCCATCGCGTCGAGTGCGTCGTCCCACGACACGAAATTGCCGGGCGGCTTCTGGAGTTCGTAGCCGAGGGCGTCCGCCCAGAAATCCGCGAGTGCCGCGGGATCGGCGCAGTCGAACGTGATCTGGATGTCGCGGGCCATGTCAGCTCGCCTCCTGTCGGGCGCGGGTACGGGTGTGCAGGTAGAGGTCCCGCAGGAGGCAGACCTCGGACAGATGGTGGATGAGTTCGCGGTGGATGTGCAGGACCAGCATGCCCATCGGGTACTCGGCGTACGGTCCTTCCGCTTCACCGCACGGCCGGGCGAGTCCGTATTCCCCGAGGGACTCGACGCCTGCGATCCACGTGGCGAGTTCGGCATCGAGCTGGGCGAGGGCCTCGTCCGCGGTCGCTGCGTACTCGAACGACGAATAGTCGGTGGGGGTGCGTCCGAAGTGGCTCGCATTGCGCATCGCCAGAACGCCGACGATCACGTGCCCGAGACGCCATGCGATGGTCGTGAACGGGGGTGGATCGGGTTCGGGGAACGCGAAATCGATGGTCATCGCCCCGGCTCCCGCCTGCACGGGAGCCGTGCCCGTCCCACGCGGCCGAACACTCCAGCAGTCCGGTGCGGGTTCGAAGAAGTACTCGTCGTCGGTGAGGCCGTCGAGGCGGCGGCGCACCGGATAGTCGAGTTGCTGTCGCAGTAGGTGATTCCGGTCGAGTTCTGTCATGGCTCCAGGTTGACGCATATTCCGGACAGATTCGGTCCGTGATCCGTGCGACGATCGTCGTGTGACCGTCGAGTCGACCACCGAACGGGTCCTGCGGGTGCTGGCGCTGTTGCAGAGCCGCCCGTCGTGGACGGCCGTCGAACTCGCCGCGGAACTCGGCGTGACCGATCGGTCGGTGCGCCGCGACGTCGATCGGCTGCGTGCCCTCGGCTATCCCGTCCGCGCGACTCCCGGCGTCGGCGGCGGCTACCAACTCGGTGCCGGCACGAGACTGCCGCCGCTGCTCCTGCACGACGACGAAGCGATCGCGACGGCGGTGTCGCTGCGACTGGCGTCGGGCAGCACGATCGCCGGTGCCGCCGAGGCGGCCCTGCGCGCACTGGCCAAGCTCGATCAGGTGATGCCACCGCGTCTGCGCGAGGAGGTACGGGCGATCTACGGTGCCACGGAGACCGTCGTCGGCGCGAGCACCGAGATCGACGCCGACACGCTGCTGGCGTTGGCCCGCGCATGCCGCGACGCGACCCGCGTGCGGTTCCGGTACACCACCCGGCAGGAGGTGGACGACGAACGCACCGTCGAGCCGGTCCGGATGGTCGCCACGGGGCAGCGCTGGTACCTCATGGCGTGGGATGTCGATCGCGACGACTGGCGCACCTTCCGGCTCGACCGCATGCGCGACGTGGCCCCCACGACGTGGCGGTTCCGGCCACGGCAGCATCCCGATCCGGTGGCCTACGTCCAGCGTTCGGTGACGGAGTCCCCCTACCGGTACATCGCGCGGATCCGCTTGCGGGCGGACGCCGACCAGGTGCGCGACATGGTGCCACCGCAGGTCGGGCGGGTCGAGGACGACGAGGACGGGTGGTGCGTGCTCGTCGTCGGCGCGGACGATCCGGACTGGGTCGTGATGCACGTCGCGCGAATGGGTTTCGAGGCGGTCGTCCTCGAGCCGCCGGAACTTCGGGCGGCCGCGGACCGGCTCGCGACGCGCCTCGCCGCGATCGCTTCCCGCTCCGATCGGTGACGGGTCGACGCGGCATCCCGTTGCGGGATCAGGCCTCCGCGCCCATGGATTCGGCGAGGATCGGCCATGCCTTCCGGAGGTCGTCCTCCCAGTAGCCCCACGAATGTGTTCCGTCGGAATCGAGTTCGGCCGTGACCGGGATGTCGAGCGATTCGAGCCGGTCCACCAGCTGGCGCGTGCAGGCGTTCGTCGCGGCCTCGATCGCCCCGCCCGCGACGATCTGCGTCGCGAACGATTCGCCGGCCGCTCGTTCCTGACCCGGGATGTCGTACGGGCCGGGCAGGCCGTTGCGGCTCGACAGGTACAAGGCCTTGCCGCGCAGGCCTTCCGCGTTGAGGTAGACGTCGTGCTCGGCCCAGCGCGGACCGTCGGCCGGACCCCACATGTTCTCGACGTCGCCCTTGCCGCGGCGCTCGACGACGAGCCTCACGTACAGCTGACCGATCGGATCGCTGGTGCGCACGCATCCGCTGAGAGAGGCGACGCCGGAGTACAGGTCGCCGCTCCGGATCGCGAGGTCCAGCGCGGAGCCGGCGCTCATGGACATCCCGATGATCGACTGCTTGCCGTCGGTGTCCAGCAGCTCGTCGACGACCGGCGGCAGTTCTTCGATGAGGAAGGTCTGCCACTGGTTGCGGCCGAGGACCGGATCGTCGAGATCCCAGTCGGTGAAGTAGCTGAAGTTGCCGGTGGCGGGGATGACGACGTTGGCGTTCTTGTCCGAGAAGAACTCGGCGATGTCGCTGCTCTCCATCCATCCGGTGCCGTCGATCACGCCGACGCCCGCGCCGCCGAGGGCGTAGACGACCGGTCGGGGCTCGCTCGGGTCGGCCGGGCGCAGGACGTCGAGGGGGACGACGGTGTCCATGGCCGGGGAGTAGACGCGGACCGTCCAGTGCTGGTCGGTCACCTCGTCGACGCCATCGACGTAGGCGGTGGTGGGTTCGGCGTCGGGCTGCTCGGGATCGGCGTGCGCGGTGGCGGTGCCGAACACGAGCGCCGACAGGCCTGCGAGACCGACCGCAAGGCTGCGGAAGCCACGACGGGACGCGACGGATCGACGCACGGATGAACTCCTCGACTCGAAGTGATGCTGATGAGTCGTCCCCCGCGTTCGACCCGCTGAGCTGGACAGTACCTTCCTCCGGTTGCGAAAAGTGCCTCGGGGTGTTGTGATTCCGGACTCGCGGTGTCCCTGGGGCGAGTTCGGCCACCGCACTCGGGATCTCGTGCGGCGGCCGAACTTTCGTGCGGTTACGTGGTACTCAGAGTGACAGGATCGACGCGGCTGCGGTGCCGGGGGCACCGTAGACCTGGGCGAGGCCCACCTTCGGCTCGCCCGGAACCTGCCGCTCGCCGGCCCGACCACGCAGCTGCAGCACCAGTTCGTGGACCTGGCGGATGCCGGAGGCGCCGATGGGTTCACCGTTGGCGATGAGACCACCGTCGGTGTTCACCGGGAGGGATCCACCGATCTCGGTGGCGCCCTCGGCGATCAGCTTCTCCTGGTCGCCGTCGGCGCACAGCCCGGTCTCGGCCATGTGGATCACCTCCGCGCCGGCGTCGGTGTCCTGGAGCTGGGCGACATCGACGTCCTCGGGGCCGATCCCGGCGGCCTCGTAGGCGGCCTCGGCCGCGTAGACGGTGGGGGAGACGTCCTCCTCCACCGACGCCCACGTCGCGTGGACCTCGTACGCGCCGTATGTGCGGGTGCGAATCGCTGTGGAACGCAGGTAGACCGGCTTGTTGGTGGTGTACTTCGACACCAGGTCGCCACGGCACATGATCACCGCTGCGGCACCCTCGTCCGGCGCGCAGAACATCTTCGCCGTGAGCGGGTAGTTGAGCATCGGCGACGAGAGGATCTCCTCGATGCTGAACTCCGTGCGGCGGAAGGCCTTCGGGTTGAGGCCGCCGTTGCGATAGTTTTTCGCCGCGACCCGCGCGAGAGTCTCGTGCGAGATGTTGTGGTCGATGGCGTAGCGGTTCGCCTTCATGCCGAAGAATTTGGTGGTGACGAACTGTCCGTTCTCGGCGTACCAGTCGGGCAGGCCGAGCATGGCGGGATCGGCGGTGAAGGCGCCGCGGGGGTGCTTGTCGGTGCCCACAGCGATGCCGATGTCGTACTTGCCGGAACGGATCCCGTCGGCGGTCTGCTCGATCGCGCTGGCGGACGTCGCGCACGCGTTGAACACGTTGGTGAAGGGAATGCCGGTCAGGCCGACGAGGCGGGTGACGGCGTCGGTGTTGTCGACCTCGTAGCTGCCGCCGATGCCGAACTGGATGTCCTTCCAGGCAACGCCCGAGTCCTCGAGCGCGAGCTGGATTGCGTCTGCGGCCATTTCGATGGCCGACTTGGCGCCGAATCTACCGAACGGGTGAAGACCCACCCCGATGATGGCAACGTCGTTCATGATGTCGGGAACTCCTCGATGGGATGTGTACGGATCAGATCGGCGCGAAGGCCCACGTGACGATGTCGGTGCCCTCT
Source organism: Rhodococcus rhodochrous (assembly GCF_900187265.1). Taxonomy (NCBI): domain Bacteria; kingdom Bacillati; phylum Actinomycetota; class Actinomycetes; order Mycobacteriales; family Nocardiaceae; genus Rhodococcus; species Rhodococcus rhodochrous. The sequence continues at coordinate 3,304,591 of NZ_LT906450.1, read as the reverse complement.
TCGTCGGTGTAGAAGGGGACGAAGGTGAGCTCGACCTCCATGCCCGGGCGCAGTTTCTCGGGGTCGCTCTCCACGAGGCGGGCCTCGACGCGGACCACGTCGTCGAGCTGGACGAGGCCGAACGCGAAGGGTGTGAAGGTCGCCGCCGTCTCGTTGCCCGCGTAGGGCTGCTTCGGCACGAAGCCCTGCGTGGTCCATGCCACGAGCGTGCCGCGACGCGGCAGCAGCAGCTCCGAGATGTTCGCCCCGCTGCACCGGGGGCAGCGCGGCTGGGTGGGCCACGTGGTCGCGGAGCAGTCGTCGCAGCGGCTGCCGATGAGCTGCGGGTTCTCTGCCGGCCACGTGGATACGTCGGGCGCGAGCGCCTTCGTCGTCATGGTTCGTCCTCCGTTGTCCGATGCCGATGCGGCGGCCCTCGCCGCGGTCGAACATGAGGATCACGTTAGACGGAAATGCCATTCTCTACAATGAGAGGACGGATATCGCGCGAGACGATTCTCGCGGGAATGAAGGGAGCGGCTCAGAATCGGCGCCTCCGGCGAGGTGGTGGCTTGCGCCGACCCGGCCTCGAGTGGCGTCGGTGCTCCTCCGGGGGTGGGGCGCCCGTGCGGTATTCGTCGAGCACCCTCCGCATCGCGGCGATCGCGCGCTCCCGGGTGCGCGGATCGTCGATCTCGAGCAGCTGGTCGCGCAGGCCGGTGGCGAATTCGGCGTACTCGTTCTGCCAATCACGGCCGACGCGCACCGGTGCCGGCGGTGCGACCGTGGCGATGTGCTCGGGCGGACCGCCCGCCACGAGCCGGTATCGGGCGCCGATCTCCGGGACGACCACGTTCAGTCCGGCATCGAGTTCGTGCAGCGATGCCGTGAAGGCGGCGAGCGCATCGGGTTCTCCGTGGTCGAGGAAGACCGCACCGGAGATCGGCGCGCGTTGCCCGACCCATTGCACCAACTCGCCGCGGTCGGCGTGCGCGGAGTAGCTGTCGATCCGCCGGATCCGTGCCCGGACATCGATGTCCTCACCCGAGATCCGGACCTTCGGCGCACCCTCGAGGATCACCCTTCCGAGCGTGCCCTGCGCCTGATAGCCGACGAAGAGCACCGTCGAGTCGGGGCGGGCGAGGTTGTTCCGCAGGTGGTGCCGAACCCGTCCCGCCTCGCACATCCCGGAGGCCGCGATGATGATCGCGCGATGGTAGCTGTCGATCCGCATCGATTCCTCGGCCTCGGCGGTGTACCGGATGCCCGGATGGCGGAAGACGTTCCGGCCGTCGAGGTCCTCGAGTTCTCCGGCGTATGCGGCGAAGACGTCGGTCGCGCGGATCGCGAGCGGGGAGTCGACGAAGACCGGCACCTCCGGAATGCGCTCGTCGTCGAGCAGGTATCCGATGTCGAGCAACAACTCCTGGGTGCGTTCGAGCGCGAACGACGGCACGATCAGGTTGCCGCCCCGCTCGAGTGCCTCGTTCACCTCCCGGGCCAGGAGGTCGCGGCGCTCGGCGATCGTGAGTCGAGGGCGTGAGCGGTCCCCGTAGGTGGATTCGCAGACGACGTAGTCGAGTCCGGTCGGACCTTCCGGATCGGCATGGAAGGCCTTCTGTTCCGGCCCCAGATCGCCCGAGAACAACATCCGCACACCGCCGGCCTCGATCTCCGCCGAGGCCGATCCCAGGATGTGTCCGGCATTCCACAGGCGGACCCGGAAACCGGGCGCCGGTTCGAACCACTCCTCGAGCGGTACCGGCCGGGCGCGTGAGGCGGCGAGCCGGGCGTCCTCCTCGGTGTAGATCGGGTGGAACTTCGCCCGGTTCGCGCGGTCGCGCCGCCGATTGCGGCGCTGGGCCTCGAACTCCTGGATCCGCGCCGAGTCGGCGAGCATGAACGAGAGCAGCTCGGCCGTCGGGGCGGTGCAGAAGATGTGGCCCTCGAAGCCCCGCGCGACGAGCTTGGGGAGCAGCCCACAGTGGTCGATGTGGGCGTGGGTGAGGATCACCGCGTCGATCGACTCGGGGGCGAACGCGAACTCCGCGACGTTGAGCTTCTCGAGGCTGCGCGAACCCTGGAACATCCCGCAGTCGACCAGGATGCGGGCGTCGCCGAGTTCGATCGTCGCGCACGAGCCGGTGACGGTTCTCGCCGCGCCGTGGAAGGTGAGTTCCGGATTGTCGGGCACGGCATCTCCTCGGACGGTCGGGCGGTGGTGACCCGCGGTGCTTCGGTCTCACGGTATCCGCGGGCGCATGTCGATCGGACCGGGACGAGGTCTAGAACCTGTTCCAATTCTGTGCGATTGTGTCTATCGTCACGTGCACAACCGGCAATGCGATGGAGGGCGAGCCAGATGAAGACCAAGGGTGCAGTGCTGTGGGGCATCGACGAGCCGTGGTCGGTCGAGGAGATCGAACTCGGTGATCCCGTCGCTGGTGAAGTGCAGATCCGCATGGAAGCCGCCGGTATGTGCCACTCCGACCATCACATCGTCACGGGCGCAACCCCGATGCCGTCCTTCCCCGCCATGGGCGGTCACGAGGGCGCGGGTGTGATCACCAAGGTCGGCGAGGGAGTGGTGGGCCTCGAGGTGGGCGACCACGTCGTGCTGTCCTTCATCCCCGCGTGCGGGCGGTGTCCGTCCTGTGCCTCGGGGCACTCGAACCTGTGCGATCTGGGCGCCGGACTGCTCAGCGGCCAGGCGATCTCCGACGGCACCTACCGCATCCAGGCGCGCGGCCAGAACGTGATCGCGATGTGCCTGCTCGGCACCTTCTCGCCGTACATGACGGTCAACCAGAGCCAGGTCGTCAAGATCGACAAGGACGTGCCGTTCGAGCTCGCCGCCCTCGTCGGCTGCGGCGTGCCCACCGGCTGGGGTTCGGCGACGAACATCGCCGAGGTCAAGGCCGGCGATTCGGTTGCCATCATCGGCGTCGGCGGTGTCGGCATGAGCGCCCTGCAGGGTGCCGTGGCCTCCGGTGCGCGCCACGTCTTCGCGATCGACCCGGAACCGTTCAAGCGCGAGCAGGCGCTGAAGTTCGGTGCCACGCACACCTACGCCTCCATCGAGGAGGCCATCGTGCCGATCATGGAGATCACGTGGGGCCGCATGTGCCACTCGACGATCATCACCGTGGGCGAGATGAAGGGTGAGCTGGTCGATCCCGCGCTGACCCTCACGGCCAAGGGCGGCCGGTGCGTCGTCACGGCGATGGGCTACATGTCCGACATGGACGTCAAGCTCAACTCGTTCCTGTTCTCGATGCTCCAGAAGGACCTCAAGGGCAACATCTTCGGTGGCTGCAATGCCCGCGTCGACATCCCGAACCTGCTCGACCTGTACAAGTCCGGCCAGCTGAACCTGGCCGACATGGTCACGCGTACCTACACCCTCGAGCAGATCAACGACGGATACCGGGACATGCTCGAGGGCAGGAACATCCGCGGCGTCATCCGGTACACCGAAGCCGACTGGTGACCGGCACCGACCGGTGACCTCGCCGCGCCGGGCCGTCTCGTAGGCTGATCGCGTGCACAGCCTCGATCTGCTCAGCGACTGGCCTGTCGACCGTTCCGCCGCCGCGGTGGTGACCCGCGACGGCGGAACGGTCGCGTCCAGGGGAGACCTCGACGGGATCTTCCCGCTCGCGTCCGTGACGAAGCCGCTCGTGGCGTACGCCGCGCTGATCGCCGTCGAGGAGGGCGCGATCGAGCTCGACCGGCCCGCGGGTCCCGAAGGGTCGACGGTGCGGCATCTGCTCGCCCACGCCTCGGGTCTGGCGTTCGGTGAGCGCATCGTGCAGACCGAACCCGAACGGAAGCGGATCTACTCGAGTGCGGGCTTCGAGGTGCTCGCCGAACTCGTCGAGGCGGAAACCGGTATCGAGTTCCCGGAATACCTCCGCCAGGCGGTCTTCGAACCGCTCGGCATGCAGTCCTCGTCCCTGCCGGGCTCGGCCGGCCACGGAGCGCAGTCCTCGGTCGCCGATCTCGCGTTGTTCGCGCGCGAGCTCCTCGAGCCCGTGCTGATCTCGCACGAAACCCTCGCCGAGGCGACCAGCGTGCAGTTCCCGGGTCTGAACGGGCTCGTCCCCGGCTACGGGATGTTCAAGCCCAACGACTGGGGTCTCGGATTCGAGATCCGCGGGGAAAAGAATCCGCATTGGACCGCGACCGGTAATTCACCGCGTACTTTCGGTCATTTCGGTCAATCGGGCACGTTCATTTGGGTAGATCCCGAAATTTCCGTCGCCACTGTGGTACTTACTGATCGTGCGTTCGGAGACTGGGCGAAACCGCTCTGGCCTGCCCTCGGGGACGCGATCATCACCGAATTCACATAAACCTCTCTGGTTCGCTGGCGAAACACACGCCACACGGGCACACTTGTACGCAGCCTGCATGGAGAAGCCTTGATCGACGAAGGTCGTTGGGGAAGACGTCCTGGTCGAATCGGAGGTGAATGTATGCGCGCATCCAACCAATTCGCGGATGCCACGGCGGGGGTGATCTATGTCCATTCCTCACCGGCGGCCGTGTGCCCGCACATCGAGTGGGCACTGGCCGACATCCTCGACTGCCGGCCCGATCTCTCGTGGACGGGCCAGCCCGCCGCACCGGGGCTGCTGCGCACCTGCGTCGACTGGGTCGGGCCCGTGGGCACGGCCGCGCGACTGGCCGACGTGCTGCGCTCGTGGCCGATGCTCCGCTTCGAGATCACCGAGAACCCGAGCGAGGGCGTCGACGGCGAACGCTTCAGCTACGTCCCCCGACTGGGCCTGTGGCGCGGGGCAACCAGCGCCAACGGCGACATCGTCGTCGGAGAGATGCGTCTGCGCGCCATGCTGTCCTCCGCCGATGTCACGAGCGAACTGCACCGCGCCCTCGGAACGGCTTGGGACGAAGAGCTCGAGCCGTACCGCAGCGGCGACGAAGGCGCGCAGGTGACGTGGCTCCGCCGGGACGTCGGCTGACCGCGGTCCGCCGCCCCGGTGACGCGACCGGAACGCACCCCACATCTTCCTGATACGAGAACACCGGCACCGCTCCGAGGAGCGATGCCGGTGTTCTCGTGCTGTGTCCGGATCAGAGCGGAATGTTCTTGTGCCCGCCGCGAACTGCGGGTGCGGCGGCGAGCGCGGCGGCCAGCGTGCTGCGGGTGGTGGCGGGATCGATCATCTCGTCGACCACACCGATCGCCATCGCGCGCCCGACGCCACCGGCGATCGCCTCGTGTTCGGCCGCGAGACGGTCGTGCAGCGCCTCACGCTCCTCCTCGGGAGCCGCGGCGAGGGCCTTCTTGTGGAGGATGCCCACAGCGGCCTTCGCCCCCATCACGGCCACCTCGGACTCCGGCCATGCGTAGACGGCGGTGGCCCCGAGCGCCCGGGAGTTCATCGCGATGTATGCGCCGCCGTAGATCTTGCGCGTCACGAGCGTGACGCGGGGAACCTTCGCCTCGGCGAACGCGTGGAGCAGCTTGGCGCCGCGTCGGACGACACCCTCCCACTCCTGGCTCACACCGGGAAGGTAACCGGGGACGTCGACGATGACGACGAGCGGAACACCGAAGGCGTTGCACATCCGCACGAAACGCGCTGCCTTCTCGGCGCTCTCGGAGTTGAGGCAGCCGCCGAGACGGAGCGGGTTGTTGGCGATGACACCGACGGTACGGCCGCCGAGACGGCCGAAGCCGGTGACGATGCTGCGGGCCCAACCGGCCTGCAGTTCCTCGAAGGCGGACTCACCGTCGACGTTGTCGAGCAACTGGTGGACGATCGGCCGCACGTCGTATGCGCGTCGCGGCGAGGCGGGCATCAGCGCCCGCAGGTCGGTGTCGCCGAGCGCCGCAGCGGCGACGTCGAATTCGCCCTGCTCGGCCAGCATCGACACCAGGCGGCGGGCCCGATGCAACGCGTCGGCCTCGTCGTGCGCGGCGATGTGCGCGACACCGGACTTCTTGGTGTGCGTCTCGGGGCCGCCGAGCGACTCCATGTCGACCTGCTCACCGGTGACGCTGCGGACCACGTCCGGTCCGGTGACGAAGACGCGGCCCTCGGGAGCCATGATGACGATGTCGGTCAGGGCCGGACCGTAGGCGGCACCGCCGGCTGCGAAGCCGAGAACGACGGAGATCTGGGGGATCAGACCGGACGCGCGAACCATGGCCTCGAAGACCAGGCCGACGGCGTGGAGGGCCTCGACGCCCTCGGCCAGACGCGCACCACCGGAGTGGAAGATGCCGACCACAGGGATCTCGTGGTCGATGGCGTGGTCGATGGCGGAGACGATGTGCTTGCATCCCTCGACGCCCATGGCCCCGCCCATGACGGTGGCATCGGAGCAGTATGCGACGGTGCGGATGCCGTCGACGTCGCCGACGGCGGCGAGGACGCCCGACTTGTCGCGGGTGTGCAGCAGTTCCAGGCTGCCCGGGTCGAACAGTTTCTCGAGACGGGCCAACGGATCTCTCGGGTCCACCGTCGTCTCACGCGGGGTGGCTGGATCCAGGATGGTCATCGGGTACTCCTCGGGCAGACGCGGTGGTGGTGGGCTGCGGTGGAGGCTCCGGGCGGAGCCTCCACCGCATGGGGCGGACTGGCGTCGACGGTCAGGCGCGACCGAATGCGAGCGCCACGTTGTGCCCACCGAAACCGAACGAGTTGTTCAGCGCGAAATCGATCCGTCCGGAACGTGGTTCGCCCTTCACCACGTCGAGATCGATCTCTGGATCCTGGTTCTCGAGATTCAGCGTGGGCGGGATGACCTCGTCACGCAGAGACAGGACCGTGAGTACTGCTTCGAGTGCACCCACCGCACCGATCGAATGACCGAGCGCGGACTTGGGGGCGTAGATCGCGGCGTGGTTGCCCACGGCCGCGTTGATGGCCTTGGCTTCGGCCACGTCGCCGATCGGGGTGGCCGTCGCGTGCGCGTTGACGTGCCCGATGTCGGCCTTGGTGAGCCCGGCGGTCTCGATCGCCCGCCGCATGGCCCGTGCCGCTCCCGTGCCTTCCGGATCGGGGGCGACGATGTGGTAACCGTCGGAGGTGATGCCGGCGCCGAGGATGCGACCGTGGATGGTCGCCCCGCGTGCCTTGGCATGCTCCTCGCTCTCGAGGACCATCAGTGCGCCGGCCTCGCCGAAGACGAAACCGTCGCGGTCCTTGTCGAACGGACGCGATGCGCCCTTCGGGTCGTCGTTGCGGGTGCTCAGCGCCCGCATCATCGCGAAGCCCGCCGTGGCGACCGCGTCCAGCTGACCCTCGACACCACCGGTGACGACGATGTCGGCGTCGCCGAAGGCGATCATCCGGTACGCGTTGGCGATCGCCTCGGATCCGGACGAGCACGCCGAGACCGGGGTGATGACCCCGGCACGGGCACCGAGTTCGAGCCCGACGGTGGCCGACGGCCCGTTCGGCATGATCATCTGCACCGCGAAGGGCGAGACCTTGCGGTAGCCGCCGTCACGGAGCTTGTCGACGGCGTCGATGAGCGACTCTCCGCCACCGAGGCCCGTACCGATGACCACACCGAGACGGTCCTGGTCGACCTCGGGGCTGCCGGCGTTCTGCCAGACGGTGCGTCCGAGGGTGAGCGCGAGGCGCTCGACGAAGCTCATGCGACGGAGTTCCACGCGGGACAGTCCCTCGTCGGGGCTGACCTTCAGGGTTCCGCCGATGCGCACCGGGAGGTCGAACTCGTCGACGAATCCGCCGTCGATGGTGCCGATCCCGCTCTCACCGGCCAGCAGTGCTTTCCAGGTGGCGTCCACATCGCCGGCGATCGACGTCGTAGCCGCGAGGCTGGTGACGACGACGTTGCGGAGTGCCCGAGGAGAAGGGGAGGTCACAGCAGAACTCATTCGTTGTCGTTCGTGGCCTGAACGCCTGCGGCCTCGAGCTTCTGGATGTAGTTCACGGCGTCACCGACGGTGCGCAGACCGGCGAGATCCTCGTCGGGGATCTTCACGCCGTACTTGTCCTCGGTCTGGACGGCAATCTCGACCATGGACAGCGAGTCGATGTCGAGGTCGTCGACGAAGGACTTCTCGACGGTCACCTCGGAGGGCTCGATGCCGGTGACCTCTTCGATGATCTCCGCGAGACCGGCGATGATTTCTTCCTGGGTGGCGGCCACGATGTGGCTCCCTTCTCGATCTGTCGACTATGTCGTTCGAAACCGGCCGGATGTTTCCGGTCGGGGGTCCGGGGAGTTCCCGGTGAGGTGCCCGTGCTGTGCGACGGCGCGCGCAGCAACCTAACCGAGTTGAAGACTTTCGGCCAGAGCGGAGATCTCCGCGGGGGTCTTGAGGGCGACGGTGGGCGTGCCGCGCATCTCGCGCTTGGCGATGCCCACCAGCGTGCCGGCGGGGGGAAGCTCGACGATCCGGCTCACCTGCGCTTCACGCAGGGAAGCGGTGCACAGATCCCACCGGACGGGCCGGGTGACCTGGGCTGCGAGACGTTCGAGGGCGTCGGCTCCGGAGGTGACGGGCTTGCCGTCGTAGTTCGACAGCAGCGTGTGCGTCGGATCCGAAGGTGTGATCTTCGCCGCGGCGGCAGCCACGGCGTCCTGGGCGGGTGCCATGAATCGGGTGTGGAAGGCACCGGCGACCGGCAGGGCGCGGACTCGGGCCTTCTCGGGCGGGTTCGCAGCGAGCTCCTCGAGCGCACTCAGGCGCCCGGCTGCGACGATCTGACCGGCCGCATTCATGTTCGCGGGGGTCAGATCCAACTCGGCGAGGCGCGCGAGCACCTCGTCCTCGGCACCGCCGAGCACGGCGGACATTCCGGTGGGTTCGAGCGCGCAGGCGCGGGCCATCTCGGCTCCGCGGACGGCGGCGAGGGCGACGGCGTCGTCGGCGCCGATGACACCCGCGATGGCGGCCGCGGCGAGTTCGCCGACGGAGTGGCCGGCGACGATCGTGTCGGCGGGCACGAGGCCGCGACGGTCGAGATCCTCGAAGGCGAGCAGGGCGGAGGCCACCACGAGCGGCTGGGTCACCGCGGTGTCGGTGATCTCCTCGGCGGTGGCAGTGGTGCCGAGACGCGCGAGATCGAGTCCCGCCGTCTGCGACCACTGGTCGATGCGGTCGCGCGCTCCGGACTGCTCGAGCCACGAGGCGAGCATTCCGGGTGTTTGAGACCCCTGTCCGGGGGCAAGCAGCGAAATCACGATCACCAGAGAACACCGCGAGCGGGTACCTGCGAGATGTCGGTAGCGATGAAAGGTTGCCCTCCGATTTGTAGGGTTCCCACAAATCTGCACGTCGGTGCTCGCTATCGGACGAAAGGCCGGAGACGTTACGTGTCCGATTCGCGAATTGTGAATCGAGTGGCAGGTGGTGCAGGCGATCTCAATTCGTTATGGCTTCGTGCCAGGCGACCGACCGTGGCAGCGATTCGGAGCACGTACGCGTCGCGGGGATTTGTGGGATCCCGACCCGTTACTTCTGTGATCCGCTTCAATCGATACCGCACGGTATTTGGATGAACAAACAGCTTCCGGGCACAAGTCTCGACAGCGCCCCCACTGTCGAGGTATGCGTCCAGCGTGTCCGCGAGGGACGGCCCGGCAGCCGCCAGCGGGGCGACGACGAAGTCCTCGAGCGCGGCGATCGCGCCGGGATCACCGAGCAGCGCGCGCTCGGGCAGCAACTCCGCGGCATGCACCGGCCGGGGAGCTCCCGGCCACCCCACGACCGCCTCCATGCCGGCGAGCGCTTCGACGGCGGAGACGTGTGCGGTCGCCAGCGTCGGTGTCGTCGGACCGATCACGACGGGATCGTCGGAGAATGCGCGCATCAGCTCGGTGCGGAAGTTCACCGCGTCGACCGTGCCGTGAAGTTCGCCGCTGACCACCATGACCAGGCGTTCGCCCTGCACCACCGCGAGGGCTGCGCGGCCGTGCTCCTGGGCGACGGTGTGCACTGTGGTGATCACCGAGACACCCTGGTCGGGCGGGGGAGTACCGACGATCACCGTCGCCGGTGCGGTCGCGTCCCAGTTGAGTGTCGCGGCCCGCGACTGCATGTCGGGCCCGGTGTCCCCGCGCACCACGGCGTCGACGACGAGCGCCTCGAGTCGCGTGTCCCAGGCGCCCCGCGACTCGGCCGCACCCGCGTACACCGCCGCGGCGGCGAAACCGAGCTCCCGCCCGTACCGCAGGATCGCCTCGGTGAGCGCCACGAGCTGTTCCTCGTTGCGGGCGAGGGCCGGCAGCCACTGCTCGAAGAACTCCATCGCCGCACGGACCATGTCCACCGTCTGACGAAGAGTCAGACGCCGGGCGAGGTCCTGCGGGATCATCTGGAAGGCGTCGAGGCTGAACCGCAGGTCGCTGTCGGGATTGCGCACCCACTCGAGGAAGTCGACCACCGACGTCTGGATGACCAGCTGCACGGTAGACCGCTGCGACGCGTCGAGATCGGCGAAGAAGGGCAACTGCTCCTGCATGACGTGCACCGCTTCGGTGGACAGTCGCCCCGAGAACTGTTTGACCCGACGGAGCAGCGCGTCGGGCAGCGGTGCCCGCTCGGGGCGGGACGGCGGTACCGGGCGTTCCCTGTGAACGCCCGGTACCTGCCCGGTCCGGCGGGGTTGCGGCTCGTCGACCATGGGACGAAAGTACCCGGCGGCCGCGAGCCGACCGGTCACGCCACTCGGACGTGACCGGTGGAGAGATCAGGCGACGCCCGGATCCGCCATCGAGACCGGGGCGGCCGTCACGTCGTCGATCTTGTAGGTGCGGGCCGCCTCGACGGCCTTCTCGCGATCGATCGCACCTTCGCGACCCAGCGCCGAGAGCACCGCAACCACCGTGGACTCGGCGTCGATGTTGAACACGCGGCGAGCGGCGCCACGGGTATCGGAGAAGCCGAATCCGTCGGCGCCGAGCACCGTGTAGTCGCCCGGGACCCACTTGCGGATCTGGTCGGGCACCGCGCGCATCCAGTCGGACACCGCGACGAACGGCCCCGCAGCGTCGTTGAGCACCGACGCCACGTACGGCACCGGAGCTTCCTCACCGGGGTTCAGCAGCGCCTGGCGGTCGCACTCGACGCCGTCGCGACGCAGCTCGCCCCACGAGGTGACGGACCAGACGTCCGCGGACACGCCCCACTCGTCGGCGAGGATCTCCTGTGCACGCAGCGCCTCGGGCATCATCACGCCCGAGACCAGGATCTGCGCCTTCGGACCCGACTCCTGGCCCCGCTTGTACAGGTAGATGCCCTTGAGCAGGCCCTCGATGTCGAGGTCCTCCGGCTCGGCCGGCTGCGAGTACGGCTCGTTGTAGATGGTGATGTAGTAGAAGACGTCCTCGCCACCGAAGCCGTCGACACCCTCCGTACCGCCGTACATCCGCCGCAGACCGTCGCGGAAGATGTGGGCGATCTCGTAGGAGAACGCCGGGTCGTAGGTGACCGCGGCCGGGTTGGTCGACGCGAGCAGCAGCGAATGCCCGTCGGCATGCTGCAGGCCCTCACCGGTCAGCGTGGTGCGACCGGCGGTCGCGCCGAGGACGAACCCGCGTGCCATCTGGTCGGCCGCTGCCCACAGGCCGTCGCCCGTGCGCTGGAAACCGAACATCGAGTAGAAGATGTACACGGGGATCATCGGCTCGCCGTGCGTCGCGTAGGACGTACCGACCGCCGTGAACGACGCCGTCGAACCGGCCTCGTTGATGCCCTCGTGCAGGATCTGCCCGACCTCGCTCTCCTTGTAGGCGAGCATCAGATCGGCGTCCACCGAGGTGTACAGCTGACCGTTGCGGTTGTAGATCTTCAGCGACGGGAACCACGAGTCCATACCGAAGGTGCGGGCCTCGTCCGGAATGATCGGCACGATGCGCTTACCGATCTCCTTGTCGCGCAACAGTTCCTTGAGCACACGGACCGTCGCCATGGTGGTGGCGACCTCCTGCTTGCCCGAACCCTTGCGGACCACGTCGTAGGTCTTCTCCGCAGGCAGCGCCAACGGCTTCGCGGTGGTACGGCGCTCCGGAAGGAAACCACCGAGGGCCCGGCGACGCTCGAGCATGTACTGGATCTCGGGCGACTCGAAACCGGGGTGGTAGTACGGCGGCATCTTCGGATCCTTCTCGAGCTCTTCGTCCGAGATCGGGATCCGCTGGATGTCGCGGAAGTACTTCAGGTCCTCGAGGGTGAGCTTCTTCATCTGGTGGGTCGCGTTGCGGCCCTCGAAGTGCTTACCGAGCGTGTAGCCCTTGATGGTGTGCGCGAGGATCACCGTCGGCTGACCCTTGTGCTCCATCGCGGCCTTGTACGCCGCGTAGATCTTGCGGTAGTCGTGGCCACCGCGCTTGAGGTTCCAGATTTCCTGATCGGACAGATCCTTGACCAGTTCCTTCGTCCGCGGGTCGCGGCCGAAGAAGTGCTCGCGCACGAACGCGCCGTCGTTGGCCTTGTACGTCTGGTAGTCGCCGTCGGGCGTGACGTTCATGAGGTTGACCAGCGCGCCGTCCTTGTCGGCGTGCAGCAGGGCGTCCCACTCGCGGCCCCACACGACCTTGATGACGTTCCAGCCGGCGCCGCGGAAGAACGACTCCAGCTCCTGGATGATCTTGCCGTTGCCGCGCACCGGGCCGTCGAGACGCTGCAGGTTGCAGTTGACGACGAAGGTCAGGTTGTCGAGACCCTCGGTGGCCGCGACGTGCGCCAGGCCGCGCGACTCCGGCTCGTCCATCTCGCCGTCGCCGAGGAAGGCCCAGACGTGCTGATCGGAGGTGTCCTTGATGCCGCGGTCGTGCAGGTAGTGGTTGAACCGTGCCTGGTAGATCGCGTTCATCGGGCCCAGGCCCATCGACACCGTCGGGAACTCCCAGAAGTTCGGGAGCAGGCGCGGGTGCGGGTACGACGGCAGTCCACCGCCGAGCGAGGCGTGGCTGTGTTCCTGCCGGAAACCGTCGAGCTGCTCGGTGCCGATGCGGCCCTCGAGGAACGCGCGGGCGTAGATACCGGGGGAGGCGTGACCCTGGATGAAGACCTGGTCGCCGCCGCCGGGGTGGTCCTTGCCGCGGAAGAAGTGGTTGAAGCCGACCTCGTACAGGGCGGCAGAGGACGCGTAGGTGGAGATGTGACCACCGACGCCGACACCCGGGCGCTGCGCGCGGGTGACCATGATCGCCGCGTTCCACCGGATGTACGCGCGGTAGCGACGCTCGACCTCCTCGTCACCGGGGAACCACGGTTCGCTCTCGGTCGGGATGGTGTTGACGTAGTCGGTGGAGGTCAGGGCGGGAAGGGAGACCTTGCGCTCATTGGCACGCTCGAGCATGCGCAGCAGCAGGTAGCGCGCGCGGGTGGGGCCCGCGGCCTCGAGCATCCCGTCGAACGACTCGAGCCACTCTTCGGTCTCCGCCGGATCGATGTCCGGCAGGTAGGAGGCCACGCCCTCGCGGATCACCCGGACACGGTTGTCCTTGGTCGATGCCGGCTTGGCCGAGGAATCCGGTCCCGACGCGCCCGGTGCGGCGCCTTGTCGGGAGTCGGATCCGTGGATCAGGTCTGTCAACGTCTGCTCCTCATCGTGGTGGGCGCGTAGGTGGAGCGCCCTCTCCGTCGGCCGGCTCTTGTGGGAGCCGACGCAATCGACATCTGAACATGATGCACCCCTCATCTTCCCCCATCCGGGACGGAGGATCACGTCGTGGCCCGGCCGACAGGACGGATCGGACACGGTGCGGGGTGGTGCAATGGGTCTCTCTCCAAAGATTCTCCCGCTTTTCCCAGCGATTCGGGTTGCGTTGAGGCTCGCAACGATGTTCGCTTTGACCAATTGATCGTCACGCCGGTACGCGGATCCGATTTCGCGCACCACAACCCCTAGGAGGAGCCACCGTGGTCGCCGCGGCGGATGCCAAGAACTATGTCTCCAAGCTCGGTATCACTCACGACCACGTGGTGCAGGAACTCGGTTGGGACGAGGACACCGACGACGAGTTGAGAGCTGCGATCGAAGAGGTCACCGGTACGGAGCTGCTCGACGAGGACTCCGACGAGGTCGTCGACGTCGTGCTGCTGTGGTGGCGCGACAGCGACGGCGACCTGGTGGACGCCCTCATGGACGCGATCGGCCCCCTCGCCGACGAAGGCGTCGTGTGGGTGCTCACCCCCAAGACCGGGCGCCCCGATCATGTCGAGCCCAGCGAGATCGCCGAGTCGGCCGCCACGGCCGGCCTCACCCAGACCACGGCCACCAACCTCGGTGACTGGATCGGCAGCCGCCTCGTCCAGCCCAAGGCCGGCCGTCCCCGCCGCTGACCCGGCTCCCAGAACGTAAGGATCCTCACGTATGCCGATCGCTGTGGGCACCGAAGCCCCCGATTTCACTCTCAAGGACCAGAACAACCAGGAAGTGACGCTGTCGAGCTTCCGGGGCAGCAAGAACGTGCTCCTGGTCTTCTACCCGCTCGCCTTCACCGGCGTCTGCCAGGGCGAGCTGTGCGCCGTGCGCGACGACCTGCCCACCTTCGAGAACGACGACACCGCGATCCTCGCGGTCTCGGTCGGCCCGTCGCCGAGCCACAAGATCTGGGCGGCCGAACAGGGCTACACCTTCCCGCTGCTGTCCGACTTCTGGCCGCACGGCGAGGTCGCACAGGCCTACGGTGTGTTCAACGAGAAGTTCGGTTTCGCCAACCGCGGCACGTTCGTCATCGACAAGGACGGCATCGTGCAGTTCGCGGAGGAGAACCAGCCCGGAGAGCCCCGTGACCAGGGAGCTTGGGCCAGAGCGCTCGCCGCGCTAAAGTCCTGATGCGAAGTCGGCGGCCTCGGCCGCCGTCTTTCGGGCGTGTAGCTCAGTGGTAGAGCTCTGGTTTTACACACCAGCGGTCGGGGGTTCGAAACCCTCCGCGCCCACAATCCCATGTGCGATTCCGGTGGATCGAGCCCCGCTCAGCGGGGTCGGATCCACACAGATCTAGTTTCCGGCGTTCACCGCCGCGACGAGCGCCGGCAGGTCGTCGGCCACGACGATCATGAGCGGACGTTCCTTCGCGCTGCCACTGTGCGTGACGATCAACGCCGTCGGCGGCAATTGCCCGCCCGCGGGCGGGGACAACTTCTTGATCGCCTGCGGCACCGTGATGGTGCGGGGAAGGTGCGCGGCCCGCTCGTGCGGTTCGGCGAACTCCAGGGCCGCTCCGACGGTCTCGCCCTCGACGATCTCGTCCGTCGCGAGACGATGCGCCAGCCAACGGGCGATGCAGTTCGTCGTCAGCAGTCCGAGATAGGTGTCGTCCTCGTAGATCGGGAACTGCGAGTAGTCGTGGCGTCGGATCTCGTCGAGCACCTGATCCAGCGGTGTGCCCGTCTCGAACACGGCGGGTGCCCGCCTCGGCAGGACCTGCAGCACCTTCGGCGGATCGATGATCCGGTCGCGCAGTCTCTCGATCGCCTCGACGACCTCCGGGACCGGATCGGCAACCGGTTTGCCCCCGTAGTAGTCCTGGTGCACGAGCGCGTTGCGCAGGTCCGCGAAGGCCCGGAGCGCGGGCAGATCCACCTGCGTGCGGTGGCGCCGGGCGTATTCCTTGGCCATCCGGACGAAGCTCATGTGCTCCTCGTCCGCCTGCAGCTGCCACTTGAAATGGTTCTCGATGGCCGTGAAGGCCGACAGGAACCGGATCGCGCCGCTGACCTCGTCCATTTCGTCTCCTTCGTGCGGAAGGGAGCCGTGGGGCGTCAGTCGCGCCGTTCCGCCGCGGTGCGGTAGGCGACGCCCAGCAACTCCACGAAGTGGTCGTCGAGTTCGTCGACCGACGAGACGCTCAGGCGGTGCGTCGTCACCGTTCCCTTCTTCGGGAACGCTTCACGCAGCGTCGCGTGGTGGATGCGCCGCGGCAGATCCAGGGCCACCTCGAGACGCGAGGCGTAGACGAACGCCGCCGCGAACGGACGGCCCCGCGACCAGGAGATCTCCGATGCGTGGACGTGCTCGGTGACGTCGTCGCCGAGACCGAGGATCATCGCGCGCACGTGCCGGAACACGTCGACGGCGGCCGGATCCTTGTCGGCCAGGTAGTCGTCGACGGTCGCGTACATCGGGAGCTCCTCGAATCGGGGCAGGGTGGTCGGCTCGGTCACCGCGGCCGGCCGTATCGGTCGGCGAGCTTCTCGCTCGCGGTGCGCGGTGCCGCTTCTGCCGGGGCCCCGGCTGCGTCACCACCGTCTTGCGGATTCTTGGCCTTCCTGCGCTCCCGCAGTTCGGCCCACACGAAGTAGCCCAGACCCAGCGGGGCCATGATCCCGAACGCCAGCCACTGCAGGCCGTAGGACAGATACGGGCCCGAATCGAGCTGGGGGAGCGGGATGACGCCGAGACCACCGGGCTGGTCGGCGTCGAGCTGCAGGTAGACGTCCTCGAGGTCGAGACCCGTGACGGACGCGACCTGCGGGGCGTCGATGAAGTACACCTGCTGGTAACCGGCGTCGACGAAGGGGACCTTGTCCTCGACCGTTCCCTCGGACATCCGGATGCGGGCGTCGAGGGTGACGGTGCCGGACGGCGCGGCCGGGATCTCGGGGATCTCGGTGCCGCGGACCGGCCGCACGTACCCGCGGTTGACCAGGATCGTGCCACCGGAATCGAGGACGAACGGGGTCAGCACCTCGTAGGCCGGCCGCGACTCGACGTTCCGCAACCGCACGAGGACATCCGACTCGGGCAGATAGGAGCCCTGCGCGAGCACACGGCGCCATTCGTCCTCGATGGTCGGACCGTCGCCGCCGAGCAGTTCGCCGACGGGAACCGGATCCTGTGCCATCGACGCAGCGATGCGGCCGTTGCGGTCCTCGGTGCTCGTGTTCTTACCGAGCTGCCACGGTGCGAGGACCGTGAAACACGCGTAGGCGAAGCCGACGACCACCAGTGCCAGGACCAACCAGCCGGGGCGTAGGAGAAATGTCAATCGGCGCACAGATCCACGGTAGCCGGTGAGGTGCGTCTCACTGCTGTCGCACCCGCTCGAGCAGGCCCGGAACGGCGGCTTCGATCTGCGTGCGGACCTGCTCGAACTCGTCGAGGGAACCGTAGTACGGATCGGGTACGGAATCGTCGTCGGCGTCGGGATCGAACGATCGCAGCAGCACACGACGATCGGACGGGACACCGAGCTGCGCCAGCGCCCGCTCGTGAGTGGTGGTCATGGCGACGACGAGGTCGGCCGACAGGTGCTCCGCGCCGAGCTTCGCGGCGCGGTGACCGGTGGGATAGCCGTGCCGCTCCAGCACGGCGTCGGTGCGCGGATCCGCCTCGGACCCGACGTGCCAGCCGTGCGTGCCCGCGCTGCTCACCCGGACCCGGTCGTCGAGTCCCTCCCGACGCAGGTGCTCGGCGAAGATCTTCTCGGCCATCGGAGACCGGCAGATGTTGCCGGTGCACACGAAGGTCACGTGGAAACGGTCGTCAGCGTCCACCCGTGAGCACCTCTCGCAGTTCCTCCACCGAAGCGGTCGTCCGCGCCGCCGCACGACCCTCGGTCTCCGTCCCGTAACCCCACTCGACGAACACCGTGGGGATGCCGAACCGGCCGGCGCCGTGGATGTCGTGCTCGCGGTCGCCCACCATCACCACCCCGGTCGTGCCGCCGGCCTCGGTCTCCTGAGGGTCGATCCCGAGAGCGGTGAGGCTGTGCGCGACGACCTCCCACTTGTGGCGACGGGCGCCGTCGTCGCTCGCACCCCCGATGAACTCGAAGTATCCGGTCAGACCGAAGTGGTCGAGGATCTTCTCGGCGAACGTCTGGGACTTCGACGTCGCGACCGCCAGGCGGCTACCGGCCCCGCGCACAGCCTCGAGTACGGCTTCGATGCCGTCGAAGACCGCGTTCTCGGCCCATCCGGTGGCGGAGTAGTAGTCGCGGTAGGCGGCGAGTCCCGCAGCGATCTGCTCCTCGTCGAGGCCGAGATTCTGCAGGGTGTCGCGCATGGGCGGTCCGAGGAGCCACTCCAGGTCGCCGTCGGGCGCCTCGAAACCGGTCGTCTCGGCGGCGTGGAGGAACCCGTTGATCACCCCGGTCGCGGAATCGGTGAGGGTGCCGTCGAGATCGAACAGGACGACGGGAGCGGGGAGTACGAGCGGCTGGGTGGCAGCGAGAACGGTCACCGGGCCATTCTCCCCGTTCGTCCGGTCTTCTGCCGCGTAGGGTCGTGCGCGTAGGAGAGAGCGGATCAGCTGGAGGTGGACGTGACGGCGGCGACGCTGCGTGAGGTGATCGACGTTCTGGAGACGGCCTACCCGCCGTCGCTGGCGGAGGGCTGGGACTCGGTGGGACTCGTCGCCGGCGACCCCGACGAGCCGGTGCACAAGGTGCTGCTCGCCGTCGACGCGACCGCGGCCGTCGTCGACGAGGCGCTCGAATGGGGTGCGCAACTGCTGCTCGTGCACCACCCGTTGCTGCTGCGCGGAGTCGATACCGTGGGCGCGCACACCCCCAAGGGCGCGCTGATCCACCGCCTCATCCGCGGCGGCTGCGCCCTGTTCACCGCGCACACCAACGCCGACCGCGCGAACCCCGGCGTCTCGGACGCGCTCGCCGGGGCGCTGGGCCTGACCGGGCTGCGACCGCTCGAGGCCAAGCCCGAACCCGCGACCGACAAGTGGGTCGTCATGGTGCCGTCCGACGCCGCCGACGCGGTGCGCGCGGGACTGTTCGCGGCGGGCGCGGGCGCCCTCGGCAACTACCGCGAATGCTGCTGGTCCACCTCGGGAACCGGCCAGTTCCGCCCGGTCGACGGAGCTGACCCGGCCATCGGCTCGGTCGGCGACCTCGAACGCGTCCCCGAGGACCGGATCGAGGTCATCGCCCCGCGCCGATCCCGTGCGGCGGTGCTCGCCGCGCTGCGCGATGCACACCCCTACGAGGAACCGGCCTTCGACATCATCGAGCTCGCCGACCTGCCGAGCGATCGCGGCCTGGGCCGGGTGGGGGAGCTGCCACAGACCCGCACGCTGCGCGAATTCACCGCCGACGTCGCCGCCGCGCTGCCGGCCACCGAATGGGGCGTGCGCGGTGCGGGCGACCCCGACCGGCCGGTGCGCACGGTGGCGGTGTGCGGCGGATCCGGCGATTCCTTCCTCGGGCTCGCCACCGCGCAGGGGGTCGACGTCTACGTCACCGCCGACCTGCGGCACCATCCCGCCGACGAGCATCTGCGCGCCGGAGGCCCCGCGCTGGTGGACGTTGCACACTGGGCGAGCGAGTACCCGTGGTGCGCGCAGGCCCGCGACGTCCTCGATGCGGCGTTCGCCGACCGGGACGGCTGGCAGGCGCGGGTCAGTGAGTTGCGTACCGATCCCTGGACGACCGCGGCGGGCGCGGTACGGTAATCAGCTACGACACGTCCCGCGTGGCCGCCGGATCCCGGCCCACCGACACACCACCGAAAGCAGGAACCACCCGAGTGAACGTCGAACCCACCGTGCAGGCCAAGCTGCTGTCCCTCGCCGCCGTGGACGCAGAGCTGAACCGCCTCGCGCATCGCCGTCGGACACTGCCCGAACAGCAGGAGGTGGACCGCCTGCAGACCGAGCGCAACGCGCGCAAGGACGCCGCGGTGGCCGTCGAGATCATCCTCGACGACCTCGACCGGGACATCCGGAAGCTCGAGGGCGAGATCGAGGCCGTGCGCATGCGTGCCGACCGCGACCGGTCGATGCTCCAGAGCGGTTCGGTGGGATCGAAGCAGCTCACCGAACTGCAGCACGAGCTCACCAGCCTCGAGCGTCGCCAGGCGGCACTCGAGGACGACCTGCTCGAGGTCATGGAGCGGCGCGAGGCGTCGAAGGCCGACCACGACCACGCCGGTGCGCAGGTCTCGCAGGTCGATGACCAGATCGGGGACGCCGTCCGCGCTCGCGACGAGGCGATCGCCGACATCGAGGTGGCCGAGCAGCGGTGCCACAGCGACCGCGAGGCACTGCTCGCCGTCTTCCCTGCGGAACTGGTGACGCTCTACGAGAAGCAGCGTGAGAAGTCCGGCATCGGCGCAGCCCTGCTGCAGGCCCGCCGCTGCGGCGCGTGCCGTATCGAGCTCGACCGCGGTGTGATCGCCCGGATCGCCGCCGCACCCGCCGATCTGCTCGTCCGGTGCCCGGAGTGCGACGCGATCCTGGTCCGCACCAAGGAATCCGGGCTGTGACGACGGTCGTCGTCGAAGCGGACGGTGGTTCTCGCGGGAATCCCGGACCGGCCGGTTACGGTGCCGTGGTCTTCGATGCCGACCATCGGACCGTACTCGCCGAGCGTCAGGCGAGCATCGGGCGCGCGACGAACAACGTCGCCGAGTACAAGGGCCTGATCGCCGGTCTCACGGCCGCTGCCGAACTCGGCGCCGACGAGGTGCACGTCCGCATGGATTCCAAGCTCGTCGTCGAGCAGATGAGCGGCCGGTGGCAGGTCAAGCATGCCGACATGATCCCGCTGGCCGCGCAGGCGCGTGAGCTGGCCGGCAGGTTCCGCAGCGTCGACTACACGTGGATCCCGCGTGCCGAGAACGCCTACGCCGATCGGTTGGCCAACGCCGCGATGGACGCGGCCGCCGAAGCACTGCTGGACGTCGCGTCCGACACTGTGACGCGTCCCGTGGCGCCGTCGAGTGCGGGGACCGAGAACGTCACCACCCCGCCGGCCGTGCCTGTGCCCGATCCGGCAGTGCCGGCTTCACCCGGCTGGACCGGTGCGGTCGGGTCACCGACCCGTCTGCTGCTGCTGCGTCACGGGCAGACCTCGCTGTCGGTCGAGCGTCGCTACTCGGGACGGGGCAACCCGGAGCTGACCGAACTCGGTCGCGACCAGGCGGTCGCCGCGGCCCGGCGACTCGGTGCCCGCGGCGGGATCACCGCCGTGCTGTCGTCACCGCTGGGGCGAGCGCGGGAGACGGCCGCTGCGGCCGCCGACGCCCTCGATCTCCCGGTAACGGTGCACGACGGGCTGATCGAGACGGATTTCGGCGACTGGGAGGGCCTCACCTTCGCCGAGGCCGCGCGCCGCGATCCCGAACTGCACCGCCGCTGGCTCGGCGACACCTCCGTGCGACCCCCGAACGGCGAGAGCTTCGACGAGGTCGCCAAGCGGATCGCCTCGGTGCGCGACGACCTGCTGACCGACTACGCCGGCTCGACCGTGCTGGTCGTCTCGCACGTCACGCCCATCAAGACGTTCCTGCAGATGGCGCTCGAGTCGGGCCCGTCGCTGCTGTACCGCCTGCACCTGGATCTCGCGTCGCTCAGCATCGCCGAGTTCTACGCGGACGGCGGTTCGTCGGTGCGGCTCGTCAACGACACCTCGCACCTGTGAACCCGTAGCGGTCGCGAAACGAAAAGTGGCCGCGCAGACATGTCGGGGGGTTGCCTGCGCGGCCACTCATCAGGTCTATCTGTCGGCCGACCGAGGGTGTTACACGGTCTCCGAGAAATTCTTCCGGCGGGAGGTCAGGCCGTGCAGCCGGACCGGGATTCCCGGCCGGAGAACCGCTGATCGAGCCAGTCGAGGCCTTCGACGACGGCCGGGAACATGCCGATCAGATGGCCCGTCCCGGTCTTCGTCAGAACGGGTCCGACGTCGTAGCGGCGGTAGGTGACGTCGGCGCCGGCCGAGCACCACTTGTCGACCATGGTGTCGACCCCTTGGACGAGCACGAAGTCGTCGCCCGTGCTCTGCGCCACGAAGACCGGCATTGCCGGGGCGCGGTTGCCGAGTTGCTGCTCGGCGACCAGCGACGCCCACGGCTCGTCGCCGAGGTGCTCGGCGATGGGCCGTCCGTCGATCGTGTACGACGAGGTCTGCCCGAACGGATTCAGGGTGAACGCATCGAAGACGCAGGCCGTCTCGGCGCGACGCAGGATGTCGAGTCCGGCGGGATTGAATGCCGCCAGCAGCGACGGGGCGTACTCGGGATACGCCGAGATGAAACCGTCGACGACCCAGCCGATCCCGCCGGAGAGCAGGGATCCGTCGCCGGCCACGGCGAGGTCGCCCAGGTCGGCGGGCGGTGAACCGGCCACGGCGCCGACCACCGACAGTTCGGGGGCGTACGTCGCGGCGAGTTCGGCGGCCGATGCGGATGCCATGCCGCCCTGCGAATATCCCCAGAACGCGATCGGGCCGTCGGGGTCGAGACCGAGATCGCCGAGCGAACGGGTGGCGCGCGCGAGGTCGAGCATCGCCCGTCCCTGCGACTCGCGGTTGAGATAGGGGTGCACGCCGGGAGTGCCGAGTCCTTCGTAATCGGTGACCGCGACGGCGTAGCCGGCCGCGAGCATCGGACCGATGTGGATGTACTCGTACTCCTGGCCGAAGGTCATGAGCTTCGACGGTGCGCACTGGTCGCCCATGCCCTGCGTGCCCGGACCGAGCACGATGGTGGGCCGGGGGCCGGGGCCGGTCCACGGTTGTGACGGGACGAGCACGGTGCCGACGGTGGCGACCGGCCCTCCGGTGGCGTTCGTGCTGCGGTACATCACCCGGGTGACGGTCGCGTCGAGGGCGGCCGGGGTGTTCGGGATGACGGCGGCGACCGACGGCGCGGTACGCAGGACGTCGCCGAGCGGCGCCGTCTCGAATGCCGGCGGGGGCGTGTAGAAGTCGGTGTCCGACTCGGCGTTCGCGACCGCCGGTGTGACTGCGAGGAACACGACCGCCGCAATCGAGGCGAACATTCCGGTGCTTCTGCGCATCCTGGACCTTCCGGGCGGGACGAATGCCGAGGAGGGAGGCTACCTGCAGGTTGTAGGCAGGCGCAACGGATCCTCCCGGCGGATCGGCGGGGCCGTCGACCCTCCCCGTCAGATCAGTCGCCGCAGCGTGTTGAGGTTCCGGACGGTCGTCGTCGCCTTGTTCCGGGCCGAACCCGACTGCTTCCCGACGGCACTGTCGAGCGTCGCTCCTTTCACGACCTGCCAGTAGAGGACGCCCTCTCCCACCTGGATGCATTCGAGGTCCGGATCGAGATCGTCCGCCAGGGCGGCCAGCGGTGCGAGTACCGCGGGATCGGAGACGAACACGACGTACGAATGCCGGTCGGTGCGTGCGTCGTCGAAGGGATACGCCTCGACGACCCGCGCGAGATACGACTGCTCGACGACGAAGGTGTAGGCCTCGTAACCGAACCGCTCGGTGAGCGCGGCCTCGATCCGGGCCTTGGCGGCGGCGGGATCGTCCTCGGAGTCGAAGAGCACGTTGCCGGATGCGAGTACGGTGCGGATGTTCTCGAAGCCGAGGCCGACGAAGACCTCCTTCAGATCGGCCATCCGGATGCGGATGCCGCCGACGTTGATTCCGCGGAGCAGGGCCACGAGTCGCGTCATGAGTGCACCGTAGTTGGCGGCGCCGATACGCCGCGGGATAGTCTGTTCGAGCGAACGAGTCGGCCGGGCGGCCGCGGAGCAGGGAACCGGTACCGGATGGTGCCAGGCCCTGCATCGAGGAAAGTCCGGACTCCACAGAGCAGGGCGGTTGCTAACGGCAACCCGAGGTGACTCGCGGGACAGTGCCACAGAAAGCAAACCGCCTGCCGTACGGCAGGTAAGGGTGAAAGGGTGCGGTAAGAGCGCACCAGCGCCCCGGGTGACCGGGGCGGCTAGGTAAACCCCGCCCGGAGCAAGGTTGAAGGTCGCATCGCGTGCGGTGCGGCTGCGCAGGTGTTCGAGGGCTGCTCGCCCGAGCCTGCGGGTGAACCGCTCGAGGTACCCGGCGACGGTGTGCCCAGATGGATGGTCGCCACCCCGTTTCGGCGGGGGACAGGATCCGGCTTACAGGCCGGCTCGTTCGCCCGGCGTCTCCCGATCCCACCGCGTTGCTACCGGCCGGGTCAGATCGGATCGATGACCAGCAGGTGCGCCCAGTACGAGGCCGCATCCGGACCCAGCCAGGGCAGCAACGTGTCGAAGAGGATGTAGGACATTGCTTGCTCCTTCGTTCGGACGTCGAGCACATGCGTGCGGCCCGACAGTACCGCGCCACGCCAACCGACGGGTTGCCCGTACAGGCAGACGTGATTCGGGCACACTGAGACCATGAGCGACGACGGCTGGTACTACGACGTGCGCACCGGGAAGGTCTCCCAGGGCAAGGATCCGCACGCCCTCAACCGTATGGGTCCCTATCCGGACAAGGAGACCGCTCAGCGGGCGCTGGAGATCGCGGCAGAACGGAACAAGGCGGCCGACGCGGCCGACGACGACTGGAAGAACGGCTGAGTCCGACGGCGAGCACCCGGACCGCCAGGAGTTCACGAGCATCGTGGTGACCACTCCGATTGTCGTCGCGCCGGCGATCGACTTCGCCGACGTGCGCGCCGAGTTCGACCTCGTCGACGAGTTCCCGCCGGAGGCCCTCGCCGAGGCGCGACACGCGACCGACCGCTACGCGGACGTCCGTGAGGACCGCACCGATCTTCCTCTCGTGACCATCGACCCACCCGGATCGATGGACCTCGACCAGGCCCTGCATCTCGAACGCACCGACGACGGCTTCGTGCTGCACTACGCGATCGCCGACGTGTACGCACTCGTCGAACCGGGTGGCGCGTTGGATGCCGAGACGCACCGCCGCGGGCAGACCTTCTATCTGCCCGACGGCTCGGTGCCGTTGCATCCGCGCGAGCTGTCCGAGGGCACCGCGAGCCTGCTGCCGGACGCCGTCCGTCCGGCGGTGTTGTGGCGCATCGAGACCGACCACCGCGCCGAGCCCGTCGCGGTGAGCGTGCGTCGTGCCCTCGTCCGGTCGGTCGCACGTATGCACTACGCCGGAGTGCAACGCGACGCCGACGCGGGCCGGTTGCATCCGTCCGTCGAGGCGTTGCCCGATTTCGGGCGGTTGCGGGAGGCCGCAGCGCTCGCCCGTGGAGCGATCGAACTGCGCCTGCCCGCGCAGGACGTCGTGCAGGACGGCGACGACTGGACGCTGCAGATCGAACCGCGCACCGAGGCCGACGAGTGGAACTCCGAGATCTCGCTGCTCACCGGGATGTGCGCCGCGCAGATCATGATCGACGCGCGGGTCGGCCTGCTGCGCACGCTCCCACCCGCTGATCCCGCCGCGGTCGATGCTCTGCGCCGCACCGCGCGGTCGCTCGACGTGCCGTGGCCGTCGGGGCTGGGTGTCGGTGCCTTCCTCGCCTCGTTCGACGCCAACGACCCGAAGACACTCGTATTGATGAGCGAAGCGCCGACACTGCTGCGCGGTGCGTCCTACGCGGCCTTCGACGGTGAACTGCCCGAGACGATCCTGCACGGCGCGATCGGTGCGCCCTACGCGCACGTCACCGCGCCGCTGCGCCGGTTGTCCGACCGGTACGCCACCGAGGTGTGCCTCGCGGTGTCGTCGGGCCGGGACGTCCCGGAGGCGGTCCGCGCCGAACTGTCCGCGATGCCGAAGATCATGTCGTCGACCGATTCTCTCGCCGGGAAGGTGAACCGGGCGTGCATCGACCTGACCGAGGCGGTCGTGCTCGCGCCGCGGGTGGGGGAGACCTTCGAGGCGACTGTCCTGAAGGAGGCGACCGAGCGGCGCGACGCGGAGGTGTTCGTCGTTTCCGAGACCGTCATCGGCCCGTGCGGTGGGGCGCCCGAGGAGGGCAGCACGGTGCGGGTGCGGCTCACCCTCGCCGACCCGCAGGCCCGCAAGATCCGCTTCGACCATGACCGGTGAGGTGATGCGGCGGCGACGGCCGGTCGCCGCCGTCCTCGCCGTCGTGCTCGCGCTGTGTGCGGTGCTCGCGGTGCTCGTGTGGTGGATCCTGCCGAACCGGCTGTTCCCGTGGGACAGTGCGCCATTCCCCGAGATCGACACCTCGGCGTTGTCGCCGGCGCAGGTGCGGGTCGTCGAACTGCTCGAGGAACAGCACGAGGCGCAGAATCCCGGCACGTTCTACTCGGAGGGTGTCCGCGAACCGTGGTGCGCCGACTTCGTCAGCTGGATCATGCGGGAAGCCGGTGTGCCGCTGTCCAATCCGCATTCGGGTCACTGGCGGATCCCCGGCGTGTTCACGCTCCAGGAGTACTACGAGCAGGTCGACCGCTACGAACCGGCGGGCACGGGATACCGGCCGGAAGTCGGCGATGTGGTGCTGTACCACAACAGGATCGGCCTCGGTCAGCGCGAACACACGAACATCGTCGTCGCCGTCGACGGTGATTCGGCGATCACCGTCGGCGGCAACGAGATGGGCCGGATCCGCGTCCACGAACTCGACGTGACCGGGGACGACGCGGTGGTCGGCTTCGGGCGGCTGCCGGGCTGATCCTGGGTCAGCGGAACATGTCGGTGGCCTCGACGAGCCGGTGCACGATTCCCGGTTCGGTCGCCGCATGGCCCGCGTCGTCGACGATGTGCAGGCGGGACGACGGCCACGCCTCGTGCAGGTCGTGCGCGCTGCGCGCCGGGCACACCACGTCGTAGCGGCCCTGCACGATCACGCCCGGGATGTCGCGCAGCAGATGCGCGTCGCGCAGGAGTGCACCCTCGTCGAAGAAGCCGCGGTGGTGGAAGTAGTGGTTCTCGATGCGTGCGAAGGCCAACGCGAACCGGGGTTCGGCGGTCTCCGCGACACGATCCGGGTTCGGCAGCAGCGAGCTCGTGGCGCCCTCCCAGGTGGACCATGCGATCGCCGCGTCCAGGGCGACGTCCGGATCGGCCGAGTGCAGCAGGCGGTGGTAGACGTCCACGGGATGCTCGCCCGGCTCGGCGGCGTCGAGCGGAGCACGGAACCCCTCCCACGCCTCGGGGAACAGCTGCCCGGCACCGCCGTTGTAGTACCAGTCGATCTCGCTGCGGCGCAGCAGGAAGATCCCGCGCAGGACGAGTTCGGTGACGTGCTCGGGGTGCCGCTGGGCGTAGGCGAGGGCGAGCGTCGAGCCCCACGACCCGCCGAAGACCATCCACCGGTCCACACCGAGGAAGGTGCGCAGCCGCTCGATGTCGGCGACCAGATGGTCGGTGGTGTTGACCGACAGAGCGGCGCCGTCGGCCACGTGGGGCTGCGACCGGCCGCAGCCACGCTGGTCGAACAACACGATCCGGTAGGCGCCCGGATCGAAGAAGCGCCGGTGCTGCGGCGCGGTGCCGCCACCCGGACCGCCGTGGAGGAAGACCACGGGCTTGCCCTGCGGGTTGCCGCTGACCTCCCAGTACAGCTGCTGGCCGTCACCGACGTCGAGCATGCCCGTCTCGTGCGGCTCGATCGGCGGATACAGTTCGCGTCGCTCCACGGATCAGAACCCGACGAGGCCCGACGCGAGATCGGGGATCTCGAGTGCCTGCACGGCCTCCTCGCGCACCTCCGGGCACTGCGCGGAGGTCGCCGCGTCGATGCGGCCCCGGTCGCCCGCGAGCGCGACGAGGTCGACACCGTTCGCCGCACCCCATTCGCCGACGAGGATGTTGAGGCCACCGCGCCCCACCGAGGGGGTGTAGGTGCGCCAGTTCGACAGCTGGCCCTCGAGGCGTGCACACAGATCTGCGGCCTGCGCCTCGGTGAAGCCACCCGCTCCGGCCTCCGCGGGGCTCGACCCCGCAGCCGATGTCGTCTCCGTCGTCACCGGGGACTCGGTGGACGTGCCGGTCGGTGCCGGGTCCTGGGCCGGCGCGCACGCCGCGAGAACACCTGCCAGCGCGACGGCGACGGCGGGAACGAGACTGGAGCGGATCTGCATGGACACCTCACGGGTCGTACGGTCGGATCGTCGTCGAGTCTGCCACCGGCCGGGGACGGGGCCGTCGGCGGTCAGGACACGGGTGCCGGTCGCAGGCGCCGGACCACCCACTTCTCGAACTCGGCGACGACGAACACCAGCAGGCCCGCCGCGAGCACCTTGCCCCAGTCCGCCCACGAGATCGCGGCGGACCCGAAGATCGCCTGCATGAACGGGGCGTAGGTGAACAACAGTTGCAACGCGGCGCACGCCGCGATCGCAGCAAGCACGTACCGGTTCCCGAACAGCCCGTCGCGGGTGAGGACCGTGTCGCGGATGCGGCGGCTGTTGAGCAGGTAGAACATCTCGGCCACGACGATCGCGTCCACCGCGAGCGTGCGCGCGACCTCCACCGGTGCACCGCGGTCGAGTTCCCACAGGAACAGGCCGAGCGAGCCGACCATCATCAGCACCGACACCATCACCACGCGCCAGACGAAGAAGCGGGACAGCAGTGATTCCCCGGGCGGTCGCGGCCTGCGGAGCATGACCGACTTCTCCGTCGGTTCGAACGCGAGCGCCAGACCGAGGGTGCTGACGGTGGCGAGGTTGATCCACAGCACCTGCGCGGGTGTGAGCGGCAGGGTGAGCTGGAAGAGGATGGCGGCGACGACCACCAGCGCCTCACCGCCGTTGGTGGGCAGCATGAAGAGGACGAACTTCTTCAGGTTGTCGTAGACGCCGCGGCCCTCGCGGACTGCGGCGGCGATGCTCGCGAAATTGTCGTCGGCGAGAACGACGTCGGCCGCTTCCTTGGCGGCCTCGGTTCCGGTCATGCCCATCGCGACCCCGACGTCGGCCCGCGCAAGCGCCGGCGCGTCGTTCACACCGTCGCCGGTCATCGCCACGACGTGACCGCCGGCCTGCAGGGCGCGCACCAGACGGAGTTTGTGCTCGGGACTGGTGCGCGCGAAGATGTCCGTCTCCGCGACGACCCGGCGCAGTTCCGCATCGTCGAGGGTCTCGATCTCGGCGCCGGTCATCGCCCGCGAACCCGTGCCGAGACCCATCTGCGCCCCGATCTCGGCGGCGGTGGCGGCGTGGTCACCGGTGATCATCTTCACCGTGATCCCGGCGCGGTGGCATTCGCGCACCGCCGTGATCGCCTCCTCGCGCGGCGGGTCGATGATGCCGACCAGAGCGAGCATCGTGAAGTCGTGCCGGGCGTCTTCGAAGGCGAGCACGCCGTCCTCCGGTTCGCGGTCGCGGAACGCGAGGGCCAGCACGCGCAGGCCCTGGGCCGCGATCTCGTCGGCGCGGCGGGTCCAGTAGGCCTCGTCGACGGGGCGTACCACGCCGTCGGCGCCGAGCTGGCCGGTGCAGGCGACGAGGACCCGCTCCGGGGCGCCCTTGAGCAGGATGCGTTCGCGGCGACCGTCGTCGTGCGGGTGCAGGGTCGCCATGAACTTGTGTTCGGATTCGAACGGGACGACATCGAGGCGCGGCCACCGCTCGTGGGCCGCCGCGGTGGGCAGGCCGGCCTTGCGGCCGAGGACGACGAGCGCTGCCTCGGTGGGGTTGCCGTGCACCTCCCACACGCCGTCCTCCTCGACCACCTCGGTGTCGTTGCACAGGACACCGGCGCGGACGGCCAGATCGAGTGCCGGGTCGGTGTGCGGATCGACCGGATCGCCACTCTCGGCGGCGATGATCGAACCGATCGGCGCGTAACCGACACCGCCCACCTCGACGGTGCGGTGCGCACACACGACCTTCTGCACGGTCATCTCGTTGCGGGTCAACGTGCCCGTCTTGTCGGAGCAGATCACCGTCACCGAGCCGAGGGTCTCGACGGCAGGAAGGCGCCGGATGACGGCGTTGCGCCGGGCCATGCGTTGCACGCCGAGGGACAGGGCCACGGTCATCACGGCCGGGAGTCCCTCGGGGATCGCGGAGGCGGCCAACGCGACCACGAGGGTGAACATCTCCGCCGGGCTCTCGCCGCGCCACACGACACCGAGCGCGAAGGTCACGGCGGACGCGAGGAGGATGACCGCCGCCAGCCAACGGCCGAAGCGGCCGATCTGCTCGAGCAACGGTGTGGCCGCGCGGTCGACACCCGACAACAGGGCATTGATGCGGCCGAGTTCGGTGTCGGAGCCGGTCGCGATCACCACGCCGTCACCCTGGCCGAAAACCGCGACGGTGCCGGTGAAGCACGTCGATCTGCGGTCGCCGAGTTCGGTGTCGGCGTCGACCGGGTCCGGTGTCTTGGCGACGGGCACGGATTCACCGGTCAGGGCCGCCTCGTCGATGCGCAGCTCACGCGAGCTCAGGATCCGCAGGTCGGCGGGGACGCGGTCGCCGGAGGCGAGGCGCACCACGTCGCCCGGCACGAGATCTGCCGCGGGGATGTCGACGATCCGGCCGTCGCGGTGGACCCGCGTCCGGGGCGCGAGCATGGCACGGATCGAGTCGAGCGCGGACGCGGCGCGACCCTCCTGGACGAAACCGATGAGCGCGTTCACGATCACGGCACCCATCAGGACTGCCGTGTCTATCCAGTGGCCCAGGAACGCGGTGACGACAGCGGCCGCCATCATCACGTACAGCAGGACGTTGTGGAACTGTCGCAGCAGTCGCCACCACCAGCGATCCGAGCGGGGAGCGGGCAGCGCATTGGGTCCGTACAGCTCCCGCCGGCGGGTCGCCTCGGCCGTGGTCAGTCCCGCTTCGGTGGTCTCGAGCCGGGCGAGCGTGTCACCGGAATCGAGTGCGTGCCAGGGGTGGCTCATTACCGAAATTTTACTCAGTGTCGCTTCCGCGGGCACCCCGGGACGGCGGTGATCCCGGACGCACGAGGGGCACCACCGCGGTCGGTGGTGCCCCTCGGCAAACGAGCGATCGTCAGAAGGAGTGCTCGGGCCCCGGGAAGGTGCCCTGCCCGACCTCTGCTGCGTACTGTGTTGCGGCGCGGCGCAGTTCGTCGCCGACCTGCCCGAACTTCTTGACGAACTTCGCGGTCTTGCCGCTGGTGTAGCCGGCCATGTCCTGCCAGACGAGCACCTGCGCGTCGCACTCGTTGCCCGCGCCGATGCCGACGGTGGGGATGCTCAGCTTGCGGGTGACCTGCCCGGCCAGCTCGGCCGGCACCATTTCCATCACGACGGAGAAGGCACCCGCCTCCTGGACGGCGATCGCGTCGGCGACGAGCTGCTCGGCGCCGTCGCCGCGGCCCTGCACGCGGAACCCGCCGAGCGTGTTCACGGACTGCGGGGTGAAGCCGATGTGGGCCTGCACGGGGATGCCGGCGGCGGTGATCGCGGCGATCTGTGGAGCCATCCGCTCGCCGCCCTCGAGCTTCACCGCGTGGGCGCCGCCTTCCTTCATGAACCGCACGGCGGTGGCGAGGGCCTGTTCGGGCGAGGCCTCGTACGAGCCGAACGGCAGGTCGGCGACGACGAGCGCGTGCGGAGCACCGCGCACGACGCCGCGGACGAGGGGGAGGAGTTCGTCGACGGTCACGGGCACCGTGGTGTCGTAGCCGTAGACGACGTTGGCTGCGGAATCGCCCACGAGCAGGACCGGGATACCGGCCTCCTCGAAGATGCGGGCGGAGGAGTAGTCGTAGGCCGTCAACTCTGCCCAGCGGCGGCCTTCGGCCTTCATCGCCTGCAGGTGATGGACTCGCGTCTTGCGCTTGGGGGTGTCTGCAGGGGCTGCGGCGGAGGCCGCGCCACCGTATACGGACGTCATGTTCTCGGACATCACTGTCCCTTTCTTCCTCGAGGCCCTCGGGGTCCCCGGGTCGGGTGATGACTGTCTCAGTCTGCCACTCGGGTTCGGACGGACGAAGGCCGCGCAGCGGTGCGATTCGTCACACCGCACGACCGCTCGGAAGGGAGCGCAGGTCGTGCCGCTGCAGGCCGACCGGGGCGTGGCACGATCGGATCGTGCCCCACCCTGCTCGCGCGCGCATCCGTCGTCTGTCCCTCCTGGCGCTCGTGGCCGCCGCCGCGGCGACCGCGTGTGGTGACACCGCGCAGGAGGAGCGAGAGCCGTCGGCGGTCGGAGTCGTCCCGGGACTCGAGCGGTTCTACGAGCAGGACGTCGACTGGGAGTCGTGCGGGTCGTACGGCGCGGACGGGCCGATGATGGTGCGGCAGGGTGTCGAGTGCGCACGCGTCGAGGTTCCCCTCGACTACGAGGACCCGAACGGCGAGGTGATCACCCTCGCGGTGTCGCGACTGCCCGCCGGCGGCGACCGGATCGGTTCCCTGCTCGTCAACCCCGGCGGCCCGGGCGCCTCGGGACTGTCCACCGCGCTCGCCGCCGACGGCACCGTCCTCGCCGACCGCTTCGACGTGGTCGGCTTCGACCCCCGCGGTGTCGGATCGTCCGAACCGGCGGTCCGCTGCCTCACCGATGCCGAGTTCGACGCCGACCGCGCTGTGGACGACGGGGACACGAGCCCCGAGGGCATCGCCGCGACGGAGAAACGCAATCGTGAGTACGCGGAGTTGTGCGCCGAACGCAACGGCACGGATCTGCTCGCGCACCTCGGCACCCGAGAGGTCGTGCAGGACATGGACGTCCTCCGCGGGGTCCTCGGGGACGACGCATTGACCTATCTCGGCTATTCCTACGGAACCCGGCTCGGCACCCTCTACGCCGAGGCCTTCCCTGGCCGGGTGCGGGCGATGGTGCTCGACGGCGCGATCGATCCGGAGCAGGACCCGGTCGAGGAGATCGTGCTGCAGGCCGAGGGTTTCCAGAAGGCGTTCGACGAGTTCGCGGTGTATTGCGCGCAGTACGCCGGGTGCCCGCTCGGTAGCGATCCGGCTCGGGCAGCGGAGCGGTTCCGTACGCTCGTCGACCCTCTGCTCGACGCTCCGGCACCCACCACCGATCCGCGCGGGTTGAGCCACCGCGACGCCATCACCGGTGTGCAGCAGGGCCTGTACTCGCCGACCCTGTGGGGTTCACTGCGCGGCGGGCTGGAGTCGCTCGCGACGACCGGCACGGGCGACACCCTGCTGCGACTCGCCGACCTCTACGAGGGTCGCGGTGAGGACGGCACCTACAGCAACATCACCGACGCGTTCAACGCCGTCCGGTGCGTCGACGACCCGCCGGTGACCGACCGCGCCCTCGCGGGCGAACTCGACATGCGGTTCCGCACGGCGGCGCCCTTCCTCGACGACGGCCGCGGCACCGGATCGGCGGCCCTGGACGTGTGCGCCTTCTGGCCCGTTCCGGCGACGGGGGAGCCGCACACCCCCGATGTCCGCGATCTGCCGCCCGTGCTCGTGGTCTCGACGACCGGTGATCCGGCGACGCCCTACGATGCGGGAGTCGAACTGGCAGCCCGGCTCGGTGGTGTCCTGGTGAGCTTCGAGGGCACGCAGCACACCGTCGTCCTGGACGGCAACGCATGCGTCGACACCGCTGTGACCAGCTATCTTGTGGATTCGACGGTGCCGGAAAACGATCCTCACTGCTGACCGTCGACGAACGTGAGCGACACGCCATCCGGAACTGTCACCCGATGTAACACGGAATTAACGGATTGTGCCTAGTCTCGCGAGTATGGATCGCCAGAAGGAGTTCGTGCTCCGCACCCTCGAAGAGCGCGACATTCGGTTCGTGCGCCTGTGGTTCACCGACGTCGTCGGCACCCTCAAGTCGGTGGCGATCGCGCCGGCCGAACTCGAAGGAGCCTTCGAGGAGGGCATCGGGTTCGACGGCTCGGCCATCGAAGGCTTCTCCCGGATCTCCGAAGCCGACATGGTCGCGCGTCCCGACGCCACCACCTTCCAGGTGCTGCCCTGGGTCGACGACCGGGGACACCAGTACTCGGCCCGGATGTTCTGCGACATCACCATGCCCGGCGGCACCCCCAGCTGGGCCGACCCCCGCCACGTCCTGCGCCGCCAGCTCAACAAGGCCTCCGATCTCGGCTTCAGCTGCTACGTGCACCCCGAGATCGAGTTCTTCCTCGTCGAGGACGGCCCCGAGGGCGGTGCCCCGATCCCGGCCGACATCGGCGGCTACTTCGACCAGTCCGTGCACCGCTCGGCCCCGCACTTCCGGCGCCACGCCATCGACGCTCTCGAGTCCATGGGCATCTCGGTGGAGTTCAGCCACCACGAGACCGCGCCCGGCCAGCAGGAAATCGACCTGCGCTACGCCGACGCGCTGTCCATGGCCGACAACGTCATGACCTTCCGCTACGTGGTCAAGGAGATCGCGATGCAGGAGGGCGTGCGGGCGACCTTCATGCCCAAGCCCTTCCGCGACCACGCCGGTTCCGCGATGCACACCCACATGTCGCTGTTCGAGGGCGAGACCAACGCCTTCCACGACCCCGACGACCCGCTGCAGCTCTCGGCGACCGGCAAGGCGTTCATCGCCGGAATCCTCGAGCACTCCAACGAGATCAGCGCCGTCACCAACCAGTGGGTCAACTCGTACAAGCGTCTCGTGCACGGGGGAGAGGCACCCACGGCCGCGTGCTGGGGTCCGTCGAACCGCTCCGCGCTCGTGCGTGTCCCGATGTACACGCCGAACAAGGCGTCGTCGCGGCGTGTCGAGATCCGCACCCCCGACTCGGCGTGCAACCCCTACCTGACCTTCGCGCTGCTGCTCGCGGCCGGTCTGCGCGGTATCGAGAAGGGTTACGAGCTCGCCCCCGAGGCCGAGGACGACGTGTGGTCGCTGACCTCCGCCGAGCGTCGCGCCATGGGTTACCGCGAACTGCCCACCGATCTCGACATCGCGCTGCGCGAGATGGAGAAGTCCGAACTCGTCGCCGAAACCCTCGGTGAGCACGTCTTCGACTACTTCCTGCGCAACAAGTGGCGGGAGTGGGAGAACTACCGCAGCCAGGTCACTCCCTTCGAACTCGAGCAGTACCTGGGGTTGTAAGCGACGATGGAAGCGTGGTGAGACCGCCCAGCGCGCGTTCGGTAGTTCCCGGCCCCGGTCGGCTCGGCCTCGTCGAGCCGACCGCGCCCGCCGAGCTCGCTCGACTCGGATGGAACGACGCCGAGAGCGTCGAACTGCTGTGGGCGCTGTCCCGTGCCCCCAACGCCGACCTGGCCCTGCGTACCCTCGCGCGCCTGGCCGACGCGCTCGGTGACGACTGGGCCGAGCTCGACTCGGCACTGCGCTCCGACACGCGCCTGCGAGGTCGGTTGTTCGGGCTGTTCGGGGCGTCCTCGGCCCTCGGCGACCACGTGGTCGCCAATCCCGATCGCTGGAAGATGCTCGCGGGCAGCGCTGCGCTGCCCGACAAGCACACCTTCACGGCGCGGATGCTCGACAGCGTCGACGCGGAGCCCGAACCCGACGGGCGTCCCGGCCGGCTGATCCACCGGGCCGGGCTCATCGGTCCGCACGCGGTCGCGGCGCTGCGCACCACCTACCGCGACCAGCTCATGCTGATCGCCGCCGCCGATCTCGCGGCGGTCGTCGAGAACGAACCGGTGCTGCCCTATCTCGAGGTCGGGGCGCTGCTCGCCGACCTCGCCGACGCGGCGCTGACCGCGGCTCTCGCGGTGGCCGTGTCCACGGTGATCCCGGAGGGCCCGTGCCCGATCGACCTCGCCGTCATCGCGATGGGCAAGTGCGGTGCGCGCGAGCTGAACTACGTCAGCGACGTCGACGTCGTCTTCGTCGCCGAACCCGCCGACGCCCGCGCGAGCCGGATCGCCGGGGAGATGATGCGCATCGGCACGTCGGCCTTCTTCGAGGTCGACGCCGCGCTGCGACCGGAGGGCAAACGCGGAGAGCTCGTCCGCACCCTCGAATCCCACGTCGCCTACTACAACCGGTGGGCCAAGACCTGGGAGTTCCAGGCCCTGCTCAAGGCACGGCCGATGACCGGGAATCTCGACCTCGGCCGCCGGTACATCGACGCCCTGAGCCCGATGGTGTGGACCGCCTCCGAACGTGAGGACTTCGTGCCCGACGTGCAGGCGATGCGCCGCCGGGTCGAGGAAATGGTGCCCCCAGAACTACGCGAACGCGAACTCAAGCTCGGACGCGGCAGCCTCCGCGACGTCGAGTTCGCCGTGCAATTGCTCCAACTCGTGCACGGCCGCGTCGACGAATCGTTGCGCGTGCCCAACACCGTCGAAGCGCTGGGCGCACTCGCCGACGGGGGTTATGTCGGGCGCGACGACGCCGCGAACATGCGGGCGTCCTACGAGTTCCTCCGCCTGCTCGAACACCGGCTCCAGCTCCAGCGGCTCAAGCGGACCCACACCCTGCCACCGCCCGAGGACCGGGAGGCACTGCGGTGGCTCGCGCGCGCCGCGCACATGCGGCCGGACGGACGCAAAGACGCGCTCGGCGTCCTCGAATCGGAGATCAAGCGCAACTCGTCGCGGATCCGGAAACTGCACGCGCGCCTGTTCTACCGGCCGCTGCTGGACTCCGTGAGCAAGCTCGACAAGGAAGCCCTACGGCTGTCGCCCGATGCGGCCGTCCGCCAGCTCGCGGCGCTGGGCTACCGCGCTCCGCAGCATGCGATGGAACACCTGGCGGCGTTGTCCGGGGGAGCCTCCCGGAAGGCACGCATCCAGGCGTTGCTGCTCCCGCAGTTGCTCGAATATCTCGGTGAGACAACCGATCCCGACGCCGGCCTGCTCGCCTACCGACGGCTGTCCGACGCGCTCTACGACACCGTCTGGTTCCTGCGGGTGCTGCGCGACGAACCGGCCGTCGCCGAACGTCTCATGACGGTGCTCGGCTCGTCGGCCTACGTCGCCGACCTGCTGGTGAAGTCTCCCGACGTCATCCGCCTGTACGCCGACGCGTCGACCGGGCCGCGACTGCTCGAGGCGAACCCGCCCGAGGTGGCGCGCGCCCTCGTTGCATCGTCGTCGCGCTACTCCGATCCCGCTCGGGCCATCGCCGCCGCGCGCTCGCTGCGACGGGCCGAACTCGCGCGCGTCGCGAGCGCCGACATCCTCGGCATGCTCGACGTGCCGCAGGTGTGCCGGGCGCTGTCCACGGTGTGGGCGGGTGTCCTCGAAGCCGCGCTCGACGCGGTGATCCGGGCGTCGGAACAGTCCCGGGGACCGGCGCCGGCGCGTATCGCGGTGATCGGGATGGGCCGGCTCGGAGGCGGCGAACTCGGCTACGGGTCCGACGCGGACGTGCTGTTCGTGTGCGACCCGCTGCCGGACGCCGACGAGACCGATGCGGTCAAGTGGGCGACGAGCATCGCCGAACAGGTACGGCGACTGCTCGGTGCGCCGAGCACCGACCCCCCGCTCGAGGTCGACCTGGATCTGCGTCCGGAAGGTCGCAGCGGTCCGATCGTCCGGACGTTCGCGTCCTACCGGGCGTACTACACGCAGTGGGCCGAGGTGTGGGAGGTGCAGGCGCTGCTGCGCGCACACGCCGTCGCCGGCGACCGCGAGCTCGGCACGCGCTTCCTGCACATGATCGACGACGTGCGGTATCCCGAGGGTGGGGTCTCCCAGGAGGCCGTCCGCGAGATCCGGCGCATCAAGGCGCGCGTGGATTCCGAGCGGCTGCCGCGCGGTGCCGACCCGGCCACCCACACCAAACTCGGACGGGGTGGCCTCGCCGACATCGAGTGGACCGTGCAGCTGCTGCAGCTCCAGCACGCCTACCGGCTCCCGGCGCTCCGCACGACCTCGACGCTCGAGGCACTCGACGGGATCGGAGCCGCCGAACTGCTCAGCGCGACCGACGTCGAACTCCTGCGTGCGGCATGGATCACCGCGACGGATGCGCGGAACTGTCTCGTGCTCGTCCGCGGCAAACCGACCGATCAGCTCCCGGGGCCGGGGCGGCTGCTCGAAGCAGTTGCCCGCGTGACGGGCTGGCGTGGTGAGGACGCGTCGGAGTTCCTCGACCACTACCTGCGCGTCACGCGTCGTGCGCGGGCGGTCGTCGAGCGGGTGTTCTGGGACTGACGGCGATCAGTCGCAGAAGACGACGAGTGCGAGTCCTCGCCAGACCTCGATCTCGGTCTTCTCCCACTCTTGGTCCTTGTGGTCCCAGTCGTACTCGACCTCGACGTCGTAGCCGCGGTCGCGTTGCTCTGTCACCCTGCAGTTCTGCATGGTGCTGCCGGACCGGTTGAGGATGATGTAGGGGACTCCCGCGTCGGAGAGCACCTGTTGTGCCTGCTCCTGCGACATCCCGACCACCGAGACGGAGGTCTGGGCCGCTGCGGTGCCCGAGAGTGCGACGGACAGGGGGACGGGGGACAGCATGACGGCGGCGCATGCTGCTGAAACGAGGGATCTACGCATGGGTGGCCTCCCGAGGAGACGTGTCGTTCGGATACGGACCATGTCGCATCCGCTCCCCCGCGAGCGGGTGTGACGAACATCACCAAGGCTGTGTCTCCACGGTACACCTGTGTGCAGTACGGCTGTCCAGTCGGTTTCGGAAACCCCTCCGACCTGCACACATCCACCTGCGCACGACGGAGCCACCCGCCGAACACGACGGGTGGCTCCGGGGTGGTGCGTCAGGCGCGGTCGTGGACCGCCGACGCGGTCACTTCTTCAGATCGAAACGGTCCAGGTTCATCACCTTCGTCCAGGCCGCGACGAAGTCGCGGACGAACTTCGGGCCGGCATCGTCGGTCGCGTAGACCTCGGCGAGCGCCCGCAGCTGCGAGTTGTGCCCGAAGACGAGGTCGACGGCGGTCGCGGTGTACTTGACCTGATCCGAGCCGCGGGCGCGTCCCTCGTAGACGCCCTCCTGGTTCTGCGAGACCTTCCACTCGGTTCCCATGTCGAGCAGATTGACGAAGAAGTCGTTCGTCAGGGTCTGCGGGCGGTCGGTGAAGACCCCGTGCTTGCTGCCGCCGTGGTTCGCGCCGAGCGCACGCAGGCCACCGACGAGCACCGTCGTCTCGGGAGCGGTCAGCGTCAGCAGGTTGGCGCGCTCGAGGAACAACTTCTCGGGCGGGAGCTTCTCGCCGCCGCGCAGGTAGTTGCGGAAACCGTCGTGCTTCGGCTCGAGCACCTCGAACGACTCGACGTCGGTCCACTCCTGCGTCGCATCGGTGCGGCCGGGGGAGAACGGAACCGTGATGTCGTGTCCCGCATCCTTGGCGGCCTTCTCGACCGCGGCGTTACCGGCGAGCACGATCAGGTCCGCCAGGGAGACCTTCTTGTTGCCGCCCGAGCCGTTGAAGTCCTGCTGGATGCCCTCGAGGATCTGCAGCACCTGTGCGAGCTGCTCGGGTTCGTTGGCCTCCCAGTTCTTCTGCGGCTCGAGTCGTACGCGGGCACCGTTCGCGCCGCCGCGCTTGTCGGTGCCGCGGAAGCTCGCGGCCGACGCCCAGGCGGTGGCGACGAGCTGCGGGATCGTCGCTCCCGAGTCGAGGATCTTCGCCTTGAGGGAGGCGGCGTCGCTGTCGTCGATCAGCTCGTGGTCGACCTCCGGCACCGGGTCCTGCCAGATCTGCGGTTCCGGGATCCACGGTCCGCGGTACCGCGAGATCGGACCCATGTCGCGGTGCAGCAGCTTGAACCACGCCTTGGCGAACTCCTGCTCGAGTTCCTCGGGATGGTCGAGCCAGCGTCGGGTGATCTCGCCGTAGACGGGGTCGTAGCGCAGCGCGAGGTCGCTGGTGAGCATGCCCGGCGCGTGCTTCTTCGTCGGGTCGTGGGCGTCGGGCACGGTGTCCGCGCCGGCGCCGCCCTTCGGCGTCCACTGCCACGCACCGGCGGGGCTCTTGGTCTTCTCCCACTCGTAGGCGTACAGCGTCTCGAGGAAGCTGTTGTCCCACTTGGTCGGCGTCGGCGTCCAGGTGACCTCGAGACCGCTGGTGATCGTGTCGCCACCGACACCGGTGCCGTACGAGTTCTTCCAGCCGAGACCCTGCTGTTCGATCGGGGCACCCTCGGGTTCGGGCCCGAGGTTGTCGGCCGGGGCGGCACCGTGAGTCTTGCCGACGGTGTGACCGCCGACGATCAGCGCGGCCGTCTCGACGTCGTTCATCGCCATCCGGGCGAACGTCTCACGGATGTCGCGTCCGGACGCCAGGATCTCCGGGTTACCGTTCGGGCCTTCGGGATTGACGTAGATCAGACCCATCTGCACGGCACCCAGGGGGCCCTGGAGCTCACGCTCACCGGCGTAGCGTTCGTCGCCGAGCCAGGTGTCCTCCGGGCCCCAGAAGACCTCGTCGGGCTCCCAGATGTCCTCGCGGCCGAACGCGAAGCCGAACGTCTTGAAACCCATCGACTCGTAGGCGCAGTTGCCGGCGAAGACCAGCAGGTCTGCCCACGAGAGCTTGCGGCCGTACTTCTGCTTGATCGGCCACAGGAGACGACGGGCCTTGTCGAGGCTGACGTTGTCGGGCCAGCTGTTGAGCGGCGCGAACCGCTGCGCACCCTTGCCGCCGCCACCGCGGCCGTCGGCGATGCGGTAGGTGCCGGCCGAGTGCCAGCTCATGCGGATGAACAGCCCCCCGTAGTGGCCGAAGTCGGCCGGCCACCAATCCTGGGAATCCGTCATCAGGTCGATCAGATCCTGACGGAGCGCCTCGACGTCGAGGGATTCGACTTCCTTCGAATAGTCGAAGTCGGGTTCCATCGGATTGGACAGCGGTGAATGCTGGTGCAGGACCGTCAGATCCAGCTGGTCCGGCCACCAGTCCTGATTGGTCCTGGGCCGGTGCGGTGACGGCTCGGGGGTGGGGATTGCCGGGTTTTCGCTTTCGGACACTGCGGTTTCCTTCCGGATCAGGGTCGATCGGACCGATTCAGGGCTGTTGTCGTGGTTCGTCTGTCGAACAGTCGCGGCACAGGCCCCAGAAGACGACGTCCGCCTCGTCGACATCGAAACCTGCGTCGTCCACCGGCGACAGGCAACGCGAGTCGCCGATGGTGTGGTCGACATCCGAGATCGCGGCGCAGGACCGGCAGACGAGGTGGTGATGACTGTCGCCGACACGCACCTCGTACCGCGCGTGGAAACCTGCGGGCTGGATACGTCGGAGGAGGCCGTGTGCCGAGAGAGCGTGGAGGATGTCGTACACGGTGTGCCGGCCGATGCCGGGAACGACGGCGCCGACCGCTTCGAAGATGCGATCGGCATCGGCGTGCGGGTGCTCGTGCGCCGCATCGAGCACCGCCAGACGCTGTCGGGTCACGCGAAGACCGGCTGCGCGTAACCTCTCGGAGAAATCCCGCGTCGAGGGCACGTGCCCACTATGGACCACGTTTCTGGAATCGGTCGCGATTTCGCCGGATTCGATGACGAACTAACGATTCTCGCGCGCCGAACCGGGTTTCGCCCCTGCTGCAGCACGGGCAAGCCCCGTTTCGGCGCGCGGGAATGCCGAACGGAAGGGTGCGGACAAGGCGAGAGGCCGCCCGTCCCGGAAGGGACGAACGGCCTCTCGAAGAGTGCTTACCGGACTCGACTCAGCAGTCGAAGTACAGCTGGAACTCGTAGGGGTGCGGACGCAGGTTGACCGGAGCGATCTCCTGCTCGCGCTTGAGCGAGATCCAGGTCTCGATGAGGTCGGTGGTGAAGACGCCGCCCTCGGTGAGGTACTCGTGGTCGCGCTCGAGGTTGTCGATGACGGCCGACAGGCTGGTGGGAGCCTGCGGAATGTTCTTGGCCTCCTCCGGCGGGAGCTCGTAGAGGTCCTTGTCGACCGGCGCGAGCGGCTCGATCTTGTTCTTGATGCCGTCGAGGCCGGCCATCATCTGCGCTGCGAAGTTCAGGTAGGGGTTACCCGAGGAGTCGGGAGCGCGGAACTCGAGGCGCTTGGCCTTCGGGTTGTTGCCCGTGATCGGGATACGCACGGCGGCCGAACGGTTGCGCTGGCTGTACACGAGGTTGATCGGAGCCTCGTAGCCCGGCACCAGGCGGTGGTACGAGTTGATCGTCGGGTTCGTGAAGGCGAGCAGCGACGGCGCGTGGTGCAGGATGCCGCCGATGTACCAGCGAGCGAGGTCGGACAGACCCGCGTAGCCGGACTCGTCGTGGAACAGCGGCTTGCCGTCCTTCCACAGCGACTGGTGCACGTGCATGCCCGAGCCGTTGTCGCCGAAGAGCGGCTTCGGCATGAAGGTGGCGGTCTTGCCGGCCTTCCACGCCGTGTTCTTGACGATGTACTTGAACAGCTGCAGGTCGTCGGCCGCGGAGAGCAGCGTGTTGAACTTGTAGTTGATCTCGGCCTGGCCGCCGGTGCCCACCTCGTGGTGGCCGCGCTCGAGCTCGAAGCCGGCGAGCTGCAGGTTGGTGGAGATCTCGTCGCGCAGGTCGACGTAGTGGTCGTACGGAGCGACGGGGAAGTAGCCACCCTTCGGACGGACCTTGTAGCCGCGGTTCGGGGTGCCGTCGGCGTTGTACTCGGCGCCGGTGTTCCACGAGCCGGAGATCGAGTCGAGCTCGTAGAACGCGCCGTTCATCTTCGAGTCGTAGGAGACGGAGTCGAAGATGTAGAACTCGGCCTCGGCACCGAAGAAGGCAGTGTCGGCGATGCCGGTGCTGACCAGGTACTCCTCGGCCTTACGCGCGACGTTGCGGGGGTCGCGGCTGTAGGACTCGCGGGTGAACGGATCGTGGACGAAGAAGCTGACGTTCAGGGTCTTGGCGGCACGGAAGGGGTCGATGCGGGCGGTCGTCACATCGGGGAGCAGGAGCATGTCCGACTCGTGGATGGACTGGAAGCCCCGCACGGAGGATCCGTCGAATGCCAGGCCGTCCTCGAAGACGTCCTCGTTGAACGCCTTCGCCGGGATCGAGAAGTGCTGTTCGATGCCGGGCAGGTCCGTGAAGCGGATATCGACGTACTCGACGTTCTCTTCCGCGATGTACTTGATGACCTCTTCGGCCGTGGTGAACGCCACGCTTGTGCTCCTTCAGTCGGTGCGCGCCATGGGTGCTGGGCGCCTGCGTCGGATCAGACGTTATGGATCTGGTGTTGCCCGTCCATCAAGCCTATGTTTCGCGGGTGTTACACATGCCTTCGTCCTGCTGTGAGGTCGAAAAGGTGGTATAAGTCACCACGGCCAACATGGGTCGACGCTGGTCCGCCCACAAGAGCTTATCCTGGTGCCATGGCACGCATGACGGGCAGTTGGCTTTCCGGGCCTGCTGCGGCGCTTCCCAAAGGTCTCCAGCAGGAGCAGGACTATCCCGGGCAACTGCTCGGTCTCCCCGAACACGGCCCCGGCTCCATGGTGCCCACCGTCCGCCGGGTGCTCGCCCTCGCGGTCGACTGGTTCATGTCCATGGCGATCGCCGCGGGCCTCGTCGGCGGCAACCCGCTCGAGAGCCCGCTGCTGTCGTCGTACACCCTCATCATCTGGTTCGTGGTGGGCGTGGGATGCGTGAGCCTGTTCTCGTTCACCCCCGGCCAGTTCGTCGCCGGACTGCAGGTCGTGCGGGTGGACGCCCCCGCGCGGGTCGGCGTCCTGCGCGCGCTCGCGCGTCAGGTACTGCTGGTCTTCATCGCTCCGGCGCTCGTCACCGACATCGACGGTCGCGGCCTCCAGGATCGCGCCACGGGCACCGCGGTCGTTCGTTCGCGCTGATCGCACAGGCGTCCGTTCGAACCGGTCCGTTCGCGTCGACCTCCGAGAACTTCACCGCACACGCCGAAGGCCGCCTTCGTCCATCGGACGAGAGGCGGCCTTCGGCGTGGTCCGGACGATCAGCGGCGACGCATGGTGCGCTGCACGCTGCGCATCTTCGCGCCGGCGGGAAGCGGACCCTTGGGCATGGCCGGCCCGGACTTCTTCGTGCTCAGTGCGGACAGGCGACCCTCGATGGTGTCCATCCGCTTGGTGTCGATGTTGCGGGGCAGCTTGTTCAGACGCTTCTGCAGCTGGGAGAGGGGAATCTGGCCCTCCTCGTTGCCGACGACGAACTCGTAGATCGGGGTGTCGCCGACCAGACGCGCGACCCGCTTCTTCTCCT
This sequence comes from Rhodococcus rhodochrous, assembly GCF_900187265.1. NCBI lineage: Bacteria > Bacillati > Actinomycetota > Actinomycetes > Mycobacteriales > Nocardiaceae > Rhodococcus > Rhodococcus rhodochrous. Next base: position 3,260,999 of record NZ_LT906450.1, on the reverse strand, counting down.
GTGCCAGCAGGCCCTTCACGCGACCGGGATTGCCCTCACCGACGAGGATGATGCCGGGACGTCCGATGACGCGGTGCACGGCGTCGAGCTGGGTGGTGCCCGCGACCGCCTGGCTCACGCGCCACGCGCCCTGCAGGTTGTCGAGTGCCCACGCGGCCGCACCGGCCTGGCCGTCGGCCTTCGCGTACACGCTCTTCTGTACGCGGCGCCCGAAGATGATGAAGGCCAGCAGGACGCCGACGAGGATGCCGACCGGCAGCAGGAACCACTGGATGCCGAAGATCAGGCCGACGACGAAGAACACCACGATCGAACCGACGAGGGCACCGATCATCCACGGCAGGAGTGCCTTGTCCTCCTTGCGCTGGATCTGGAACGCCTGCCACAGCTGGGTTCTACGCTCCTTCGACGCCTGCTTGCGTGCGGCCTTCGCCGCAGCCTTCGCTTCCTTGTCGTTCTTACTGCCCTTCGCCATGTACACAAGGATACGGCCCCGGTGGTGGCACGTTTACCACCACCGGGGCCGCCCGAGGACCTGCCGCGACGAGCGGCGAGAGGTCAGTTGCCGAAGCGCGCCAGAACGGCACCGGCTTCCTGGGACGCCGTGCCCTCCTCGGCGAGATGCGCCTGGTCGGCGGGCAGTTCGCGGCCGTGGTGGGCCATCGCCTGCGCGTACAGGCGACCGGCACGGTACGACGAACGCACCAGCGGCCCGGCCATCACACCGGCGAACCCGATCTCGCGGGCCGTCTCGGAGTGGTCGACGAACTCCTGCGGCTTGACCCAGCGCTCGACCGGGTGGTGGAGCGGGGAGGGCCGCAGGTACTGGGTGATCGTGATGATGTCGCAGCCGGCGTCGTGCAGATCGTGCAGCGCCTCGGTGACCTCTTCGGGGGTCTCACCCATACCGAGGATGAGGTTGGACTTGGTGACCAGTCCGAAATCGCGGGCCTGCCGGATCACGTCGAGCGACCGCTCGTAACGGAAGGCCGGACGGATGCGCTTGAAGATCCGCGGCACGGTCTCGACATTGTGCGCGAGCACCTCGGGACGCGACTCGAAGACCTCCTGCAGCAGATCGGGCTTGCCGTTGAAGTCGGGGATCAGGTTTTCGACGCCGGTGCCCGGATTGAGCGCGTGGATCTGCTTCACCGTCTCGGCGTACAGCCATGCGCCGCCGTCGGGCAGATCGTCGCGGGCGACGCCGGTGATCGTGGAGTAGCGCAGACCCATCGAACGGACCGACTCGGCGACACGGCGCGGCTCGTCGCGGTCGAGCGCGGTGGGCTTACCGGTGTCGATCTGACAGAAGTCGCAGCGACGGGTGCACTGCTCGCCACCGATGAGGAAGGTCGCCTCGCGGTCTTCCCAGCACTCGTAGATGTTGGGACAACCGGCTTCCTCACAGACCGTGTGCAGACCTTCGCGTCGCACCAGGCCCTTGAGGTCGGTGTACTCCGGGCCCATCTTCGCCCGGGTCTTGATCCAGTTGGGTTTGCGTTCGATCGGCGTCTGCGCGTTTCGGGTCTCGATCCGCAGCAGCTTGCGTCCTTCTGGGGCCACAGTCACGCACTCGATCGTACGCCGCCGGTCCTGCCCGGACCCGGCGGGTGTGACCGCCCCTCAGAACCGGTGCGTCGTGAATTCCGGGGTGGTGGTGGGAATTCCGGACGCCCCCACTGCCTGCTCGAAGGTGACCCGCTCGATGTCGCACTCGGTCACGGGGATTCGGCCGTCGAGAGCGGCGATGACGGCCTCGGTGACGGCGGGGACGACGTCGTCGACGGTGACCTCCCGGCCGAGTTCGCCGGTGAGCGACGCGACTCCGGCGTCGCGGATGCCGCACGGGACGATCGAGTCGAACGCGTCGAGAGCCGAATTGCAGTTGAGTGCGAAGCCGTGCATGGCGACACCACGTTGCACCCGGATGCCGATCGCAGCGATCTTGCGTTCGGGGAGCCAGTGCCCGTCACGCAGCTCGGCGGGAAGCCAGACACCGGAGCGTCCTTCCACGCGGCCGCAGTTCAGGCCCATGTCGGTACAAACGCGGATCAGGCCCTGTTCGATGCGACGCACGTAGCCGACGACGTCGATCGGCTCGGCGAGCTTGACGATGGGGTAGCCGACGAGCTGCCCGGGGCCGTGCCAGGTGATCTTGCCGCCGCGGTCGACGTCGATGACGGGCGTGCCGTCGGTGGGACGGTCGCCGTCCTCGGTGCGGCGCCCGGCCGTGTAGACGGGCGGGTGTTCGAGCAGGAGCAGGGTGTCGGCGCCGATGCCGTCGGCGCGCTCGTTCGCGAGTTCGCGCTGCCTCTCCCAGGCCTCGAGATAACCGATGGTTCCGAGACGTGCGACGGCGACGGGAGCCGAATCGGAACGGGCGGAAGACGAGGGATCACTCATGTTCCTGAACTCTACGCCGCACCGCAGGAGGAGGGCACCCGCTGTGGCGCGGACGCCGACGGGGGCATCACCGCAGTGGTGATGCCCCCGTCGGAGGTCGTCCGGAGGTCGTCCGGATCCGGAAACCTACAGTCCCAGATCGGCCTCGAACGCGCCCTCCTCGAGACGATGCTTGATCGTCTTGAGGAAACGGCCCGCGTCGGCACCGTCGATCAGGCGGTGATCGTAGGTGAGCGGCAGGTAGCACATCGAGCGGACGCCGATGGACTCGTTGCCGGTCTCGTCGATCACCACGACCGGACGCTTGACGATTGCGCCGGTTCCGAGCATCGCGGCCTGCGGCGGCACGAGGATCGGGGTGTCGAACAACGCGCCCTGGCTACCGATGTTGGTGATGGTGAAGGTGCCACCGGCCAGCTCGTCGGGCTTGAGACCACCCTTGCGGGCACGCTCGGCGATATCGGCGATCGCGCGGGCGAGCTCGGCCAGCGACAGGTCGCCGGCGTTGTGGATGACCGGGGAGAGCAGACCCTGCTCGGTGTCCACCGCGATGCCGAGGTGCTCGGCCGCGTGGTAGGTGATCTCCTTCTTGCTGTCGTCGAAGGAGGCGTTGACGTTCGGGTGCGCACGCAGCGCCTCGACGACGGCCTTCGCGAAGAACGGCAGGAAGGTGAGGTTGACGCCCTCGCGCTCGGAGAACGTCTTCTTCGCCTGCGCACGCAGCTGGGCGATCTTGGTGACGTCGACCTCGAAGGTCTGGGTGAGCTGCGCGGTGGTCTGCAGCGACTCGAGGGTCTTCTTCGCCGTGATCTGGCGGATGCGGTTGACCTTCTGGGTCGTTCCGCGCAGCTTGGCGAGCTCGGGACGGACACCCGGAGCCGGACCGGCCGGAGCGGCGGGCTTCTGCTCGCCACCGGCGGCCTTGCCGCCCTCGGCGGCTGCGAGGACGTCCTGCTTGCGGATGCGGCCACCGACACCGGTGCCCTTCACCGTCGACAGGTCGACGCCGTGCTGCGAGGCGAGCTTGCGCACGAGCGGGGTGACATACGGGGTCGCACCGCTCGGGGTGGACTCCTCCTGGGGCGCGGGCTTCGGGGTGGTCGCCGCGGTCCCGACCGGCTTCGGTGCGGGAGCCGGTGCGGCCTGCTCGACCTTCGGGGCCTGCTGCTGTGCGGCGGGCTTCTGCTCGGCGGGCTTCGGAACCTCCTTGGGAGCTTCCTGCTTGGGAGCCTCCTGCTTCGGCGCCGACTTCTCCTCGGCGGGAGCGGACTGCTGGGCCGGGGCCTCGCTGCCGATGACGGCGAGTTGGCCGCCGACCTCGACGGTCTCGTCCTCCTGCGCGGTGATCTCGGTGAGGATGCCGGCGACCGGGGAGGGGATCTCGGTGTCGACCTTGTCGGTGGAGACCTCGAGGAGCGGCTCGTCCACGGCGACCTCGTCGCCGACGGCCTTGAGCCAGCGGGTGACGGTGCCTTCGGTGACCGACTCGCCCAGTGCCGGCATGGTGACCGAGGTGCCCTCACCGCTGCCACCCGAGGATGCAGGCTTCGCAGGCTCGGACGGAGCCGGAGCGGCCTCCTCGGACGGCTCGGTGGCCGGGGCCGACTCCTCTGCCGGGGCGGACTGCTCGGCGGGAGCGGACTGCTGGGCCGGGGCCTCGCTGCCGATGACGGCGAGTTGGCCGCCGACCTCGACGGTCTCGTCCTCCTGCGCGGTGATCTCGGTGAGGATGCCGGCGACCGGGGAGGGGATCTCGGTGTCGACCTTGTCGGTGGAGACCTCGAGGAGCGGCTCGTCCACGGCGACCTCGTCGCCGACGGCCTTGAGCCAGCGGGTGACGGTGCCTTCGGTGACCGACTCGCCCAGTGCCGGCATGGTGACCGAGGTGCCCTCACCGCTCCCACCCGAGGATGCGGGCTGCGCGGGGGCGGACTCGGCGGCGGGCTCCTCCGCGGGAGCCTCTTCGGCCGGTGCCTCTTCGGCGGCGGGAGCGGAATCTCCACCGGCTTCCTCACCGGCGTCACCGATCACGGCCAGTTCGCCACCGATCTCGACCGTGTCGTCCTCCTGGGCGACGATCTTGACCAGCACGCCGGCTGCAGGCGACGGGATCTCGGTGTCGACCTTGTCCGTGGAGACTTCGAGCAGGGGCTCGTCGACTTCGACCGTGTCTCCTTCCTGCTTGAGCCATCGCGTGACAGTTCCCTCGGTGACGCTCTCACCAAGCGCTGGCATCTGGACGGAGAAGGCCATGTCTGTTGACTCCTCGACGGTTGTGTTCGTGTGTGTTGAGTTGTACCGACTCGTGGTCGCCGACCATTGTGTGGTCGTTGACCATTGTGCGCGGGGCGGGAACCCCGTGCCTGCTGGTTCACGTGTTCGGTCGGGCCGATACCGGCGGGGCATGGCCCCTCCCATCCTTGCACCTATCTTTCGGTGATGTTCGGGGAGGGGCGGATCACCTCACACCGGGGGTTCCGCTGTTGCCGATCACACCGGTCCTCTCCCTTGCCCCGGACGGGCCCGTAGGAGAGGACCGGTGCCGAAGATCATCCGTTGGCGGCGACGTCCTCGATCACGGCGAGCATCGTGCGCACGGGCACGCCGGTGCCGCCCTTGCCGACGTAACCGAACGGTCCGCCCGTGTTGAAGGCCGGGCCGGCGACGTCGATGTGCGCCCACTGAACACCCTCGGCGACGAACTCCTTCAGGAAGATGCCGGCCGTGAGCATGCCGCCCCACCGGTGCGGGGAGACGTTCGCGAGGTCGGCGACGCGGGACTCGAGATCGCCGCGCAGTTCCTTCGGGAAGGGCATCGCCCAGCCGTTCTCACCGACCTCCCGGGACAGCGCCGCCACGCGGTCGCGGAACTCGTCGTGACCCATGACGCCCGGCGTGCGGGTGCCGAGGGCGACCATCTGCGCGCCGGTGAGGGTCGCGGTGTCGATGAGGTAGTCGGGATCGTCCTCGCACGCGCGCACGATCGCGTCGGCGAGGATCAGGCGACCCTCCGCGTCGGTGTTGATGACCTCGACCGTGGTTCCGCCGTACTGGGTCAGCACGTCGCCCGGACGCTGCGCGGTCGACGACGGCATGTTCTCGGCCATCGGCACGGTCGCGGTGACGTCGGCGGCGACACCGAGCTTCGCGGCGAGTACGACCGTCGCGACGACCGCGGCGGCCCCGGCCATGTCGGAGGTCATCGCCTCCATACCGGCGGCGGGCTTGATGGAGATGCCGCCGGTGTCGAAGGTGATGCCCTTGCCCACGAGCGCGACCTTCGGGGCCTTCCGCTTCTTCGACGAGTAGGACAGGCGCACGAGACGCGGGGGACGCGACGAGCCCTTGCCGACGCCGACGATGCCGCCGAAGCCCTTCTTCTCGAGCGCCTTCTCGTCGAGGATCTCGACCTTCAGGCCGGCGGCCTCACCGAGCGCCTTCGCGCGCTCGGCGAACTCGGCCGGGAACAGGTGGCTCGGCGGGGTGTTCACGAAGTTCCGGGCCGTCGCGACGGCCTCGGCGATCGCGACGGAGCGGGTGAGGGCCGCCTTGGCCGCGCGGTCGCGGGTCGACGGCACGAGCAGCTCCACCCGCGCGACGGGCCGCGCGTCCTCCTTGGGGGCGGACTTCTCCGACCGGAACTCGGTGTAGGTGTAGGCGCCGAGCGCGAAGCCTTCTGCTGCGGCACCGAGGTCGACGGCGGACAGCGTGGTCGCGACCGTCTCCACACCCGTCAGCGCGCGTGCCGCGGTACCGGCGGAGCGGCGGACCTGCTCGGCGTCGATCTTGTCGGCGTCGCCGAGACCGACGGCGAGCACGCTCGCCACGGGCAGGGAGACAGGTGCCGGCACGCGGGTGAGCTCCTCGCCGCGGCCCTTCGCGCCCACGGCGACCAGGGCGTCGAGCAGTTCGCCGAGAACCGCTTCGTCGATCGGTGCGTCGCCGGCGAGTATCTCGGGGGCGGCGTCGGAGGAGGTCACGCCGATCACCAGGACATCGGCTCGTTTCGAAACCGAACCGGCGAGAACGAGTTCGGGAAGATCGGGAGTGGGTGCACTCACAGGGCATCTCCTTGGGGCTGGGTCGGGAACGAGCGAGTCGTTCTCTTACGGCGTCGTTCGGTGCGAGGGGAATCGCCTCGATGCCATCGACCCTAATGACAACGACGCCCGGCGTCGCTGTCGGACACGATGGCCGTGGGATAGCGTCGTACGCCATGAGCGACGAGGAACTGAAGCAGGGCCCCATCCACACCGTGCACGTCGAACTCGGTGCGACCTTCGCTCCGTTCGGCGGTTGGGAGATGCCGGTCTCCTACGCCGGGACGGTCGCCGAGCACACGGCCGTGCGCGAGAACGTGGGACTGTTCGACGTCAGCCACCTGGGCAAGGCGCTCGTCGCCGGACCGGGTGCCGCCGAGTTCCTGAACACCACGCTCAGCAACGATCTCACCCGGATCGGCCCCGGCAAGGCGCAGTACACGCTGTGCTGCACCGAGACCGGCGGTGTCGTCGACGACCTGATCGTCTACTACGTCTCCGACGACGAGCTCTTCCTCGTTCCGAACGCGGCCAACACCGCGGCGGTCGTCGAGGCGCTGTCCGCGGCGGCGCCGGCCGACGTCACTGTGACGAACCAGCATCGCGACCACGCGGTGTTCGCCGTCCAGGGCCCGAAGTCCGTCGAGGTCCTCGAGGCGCTCGGCCTGCCCACCGACATCGCCTACATGGGATTCGCCGACGGCGAGTACGAGGGTGCTGCGGTGCGTGTGTGCCGCAGCGGCTACACCGGTGAACGCGGCTACGAGGTGCTGCCGCGCTGGGACGACGCCGAAGGTGTCTTCCGCGCGCTGCTCGACGCCGTCCGCGCACAGGGTGGTCAGGCCGCCGGTCTCGGCGCCCGCGACACCTTGCGCACCGAGATGGGCTACGCGCTGCACGGGCACGAGTTGTCCGTCGACATCTCGCCGCTCGAAGCGCGGGTCGGATGGGCCGTGGGCTGGAAGAAGCCGCAGTTCTGGGGCCGCGACGCGCTGCTCCGCGAGAAGGAGGCGGGCCCGGCACGGAAACTGTGGGGCCTGCGGGCGCTCGACCGCGGCGTCCTGCGTCAGGACCTGACGGTGCGTCGCGACGGTGACGAGGTCGGGCGGACCACCTCGGGAACCTTCTCGCCGACTCTCAAGATCGGCATCGCTCTCGCGCTCCTCGGCACCTCCGCCGGACTCGAACCCGGCGACGAAGTGACCGTGGACGTGCGCGGACGATCGCTGCGTGCCGAAGTGGTGGCTCCGCCGTTCGTCGAGGACCACACCAGATAGCGGTTCTGCGGGCGGTTGTACCATTGTCGTCCATGACAGGTGTCCTCGAATTCGCCCGCGTCCAGCATCCTTCACCGAGCTCTGCGGAGCGGCGCCAGGAGGTTCTGTCGAATCCCGGATTCGGGCAGTACTTCACCGATCACATGGTGTCGATCACGTACACCGACGGAATCGGCTGGCACGACGCGAAAGTCGAGCCGTACGCACCGATCTCGCTCGACCCGGCGGCAATGGTCCTGCACTACGGGCAGGCGATCTTCGAAGGCCTCAAGGCCTACCGTCAGGCCGACGGCAGCATCGCGTCGTTCCGCGTGACCGCCAATGTCGCGCGCATGAACCGGTCCGCGGAGCGGCTCGCGATGCCGTATCTGCCGCCGGAGCTGTTCGTGAAGGCGATCACCGAGCTGGTCGAGGTCGACAACGAGTGGGTCCCCGCCGCGGGTGGCGAGGATTCCCTCTACCTGCGTCCCTTCGCGTTCGCGATCGAGCCGGCTCTCGGCGTGCGGCCCGCGAAGGAGTACAAGTTCCTCGTCATCGCGTCTCCGGCGGGTGCCTATTTCCCGCGCGGCGTGAAGCCCGTCAACGTGTGGCTCTCCCGCGAGTACGTGCGCGCCTCCCCGGGCGGCACCGGCGCCGCGAAGTTCGCCGGCAACTACGCGGCCTCGCTCGTCGCGCAGGCCCATGCCGCCGAGCAGGGTTGCGACCAGGTGGTCTGGCTCGACGCGATCGAGCGCAAGTACGTCGAGGAGATGGGCGGCATGAACCTGTACTTCGTGTACGGGTCCGGTGCCGACGCGCGCCTGGTCACGCCGGAGCTGTCCGGCTCGCTGCTTCCCGGCATCACCCGCGACTCGCTGCTCACCCTCGCCAAGGACTCCGGTCTCGCGGTCGAGGAGCGGCGCATCAGCACCGACGAGTGGCGTGAGAAGGCCGCCAGCGGTGAGATCACCGAGGTGTTCGCGTGCGGCACCGCCGCGGTCATCACGCCGGTCGGCAGCGTCAAGGACAAGGACGGCGAGTTCACCATCGCCGACGGTGAGCCCGGCCCGATCACGATGGCCCTGCGCGACACCCTCACGGGCATCCAGCGCGGTACCTTCGCCGACACCCACGGGTGGATGACGACGCTGCGCAAGTGACGTAGCCACGAACGACGCGAGGGGTGCTGCCGGATTCGGCAGCACCCCTCGTCATTTCCGGACGTAGTGCGATCTAGAGCAGACTCGCCGCCGCCACCGCGACGGCGGCAACCGTGCCCTCGGTGACCGCGCCGAGCACGTCACCGTTCATGCCGCCGAAGCGCGCGGCGCAGTGGCGGGCGAAGAGAACCGCGGCGACCAGTACCACCGCGACGACGAACGGTCCGGACGGGATCGGCCCGGGCAGGCACACGAGCGACAGTGCCACGGCCGCCACCGTCCACACCACGATCGGCACGACGCCCTGTGTCCCTGCCACGAGTGAGCCGAAGCCGCTGCCGGGCGCTGCCGGTACGCCGCGTCGGCACGCGACGACCACGGCCACACGTCCCGAGAAGACCGCGAACGCGATCGCCCACCACGCGTCGGTGTCGGCGAGCGCGCCGAACGAGGCGGCCTGCAGACCGAGGACGACGACGAGCGCCGCGACACCGAAAGGGCCCGCGCCGCCGCTGTGCATCACCTCGCGCGCCCGCTCGGGCGGGCCGTAGCAGCCGAGACCGTCGGCGGTATCGCTCAGACCGTCGACGTGCATTCCCCGGGTGCCGACCGCCAGCACCCCGACACACAGCAGACCCGTCACCAGCGGTGGCGTCCCGACGGCGGAACCGACCAGGCAGACGACCGTGGCCGCGGCAGCGAGCACGGCACCGGCGATCGGCGCCGCGGAGATCGCACGACCCGCGACCGTCCGGTCGATTTCCGACGGGCCTCGCGCGGGCAGGACCGTCAACCACGACAGGGCCAGCGCGGCCCCACCGAGCCAGGCGCGGATCATCAGTCGGTGATCGCCGGAGCGCTCTCGTCGCGGGTGCTCACGCCCGCTTCGGAGAAGGTGGCCATCTGCGCGAGGATCGCAACCGCACCCTGCAGCACCGGCAGCGCCGTGACGGCACCCGAGCCCTCTCCGAGGCGCATTCCGAGGTCGACGATCGGTTCGAGCCGGAGATGACGCAGCGCGAGGGTGTGGGCGGGTTCGGCCGACCGGTGGCCGGAGACCCACCAGCGTGCCGCGCCGGGTGCGAGTTCCTCGGCGACCATCGCGGCGGCGGTGACGACGACGCCGTCGAGGATCACCGGCGTCCGGCGGATCGCGGCCTGCGCGAGGAATCCCGCCATCGCCGCGAAGTCGGCGCCGCCGGCGGTGCGCAGCAGGGCGACAGGATTTCGTACGTGGGGTCGTGCCCGCCACATGGCGTCGCGGATCGCAGTGACCTTGCGCATCCACCCCGCGTCGTCGACGCCGGTGCCTCGGCCGACCGCGGCCACGGGCTCGGTGGAGGTGAGGGTGGCGATGAGAACGGTTGCAGGAGTGGTGTTCCCGATCCCCATATCACCCGCGACGAGCAGATCCGCGCCTTCGTCGACCTCGCGGTCGGCGAGCGCACGGCCTGCCTCGATCGCGCGGATCGTCTCCTCGTGCGTCAGTGCGTCCTCGCGGTCGATGCTGCCGCTCGAGCGCCGGATCTTGAACTCGGACACCTCGGGGGAGGTGTCGCTCTCGACGGCCATGTCGACGACCCGCACTCCCGCTCCTGCGGCAGCGGCGAGCACGTTCACGGCGGCGCCACCCGCGGACAGGTTCGCGACCATCTGCGCGGTGACCTCCGGCGGATAGGCCGAGACCCCGTTGCGCGCGACGCCGTGGTCGCCTGCGAAGACCACGACGCGCGGCCGGCGGAAGGGATGGGGCGGGACCTCGCCCTGGCAGGCGGCGACCCAGCACCCGAGTTCCTCGAGCCGGCCGAGCGAGGCGGCGGGCTTCGTCAGATCCCGCTGGCGTTCCTCGGCGGCGACGCGTGCTTCGAGATCGGGTAGGTCGACGCGCGGGAACTCGACGTCGGCGGGGGAATCGGAACCGCTGGTCACAGGTCACCTCTCGGACGGATCTTCACGCGAGAACGCTATCAACCGCCCGGTCTGGCAGGAATTCGACGTTATGCGTCATCACTGCCACTTTTCGGCGACGGGGGTCGGTCGGAGGATCGAGACATGATCGAACTCACAATCACGGTCGTGGTCCTGTCCACCCTGGTCGTCGGACTCGAGCTGCTCCGCCGAAGGACCGCTCCCGCGCCGGCCTGGGTCCGGCGCGCACCCTGGCGGCTCCACTGGGATCGCCCCGCGGAGACGACTCGGCCGCGGCACCGCATGTCTCAGGACATGCAGGCCGCGGCCGAGATCCGGCGGCTACCGCCGATCGTGTGCGGGGCGCCTCACAACTGAGGGTCGCCGGGAGGTCAGACGGCGTCGCCCGGGCCCACCCGGGGGAGCGGTGCACGCAGCTTCTTGATCTGGGAGGCGCGCACGAAGGCGTACCAGCCGAGCCCGAAGCCACCGTCCGTCGAATCCGGGAAGCGCTCGCGCGCCTTCTTGTTGACCATACGTCCGAGGTAGATGCCCTCGATGATCATCAGGAACATCATCACGAACATCGCGAGCGTGACGTACTGCTGCACCACCGGTCCGAGGAACATCGACATGATGAGAACGAGGGCGAGCGGCATGAACAGGCCGACGAGATTGCGCCGGCTGTCGACGATATCGCGCACGTAGGCGCGCACCGGGCCGCGATCGCGGGGGAGCAGGTACTTCTCCTCGCCCGCGAGCATCCGGTTGCGGCGCTCGGACGCGTCGGCGCGCCGCTGCGCGGCGGCCGCCTTGCGCTCCTCCTTGCTCTGCGACTTGCGGGCGGCCTTGCGGCGCTCGCGTGCTTCCTTCGTAGTCAGGGGAGCGGGGGCGACGGGACCGCGACGACGGTTCTCGGCGTCGCGCCGTTTGGGCGTCGGACGCCCCTTACCGGTCGTCGCTTTCGCGGACGCGGAATCGTCGGGAGTCGCGGCCGGGGAGTCCTCGGTCGCAGGAACCTGGTGATCGGCGGAGTCGTCGGAACCACCGCGGCGTAGCAACTTCACACCACCAGGCTATGGGATAGTGGAGAGAAGCGGGAAATTCCGCATGCCATACCACGCTCGGCGCAACTCGTCCACGAGGAATAGATTCCGGCGCGGTACCGTTGAACCATCGGGTTTCGACACGAACGACAGGGAGCGCCCATGACTGTGCAGCAAGAGACCGATACTCACGGCGTCATCCTGACCGAGGCCGCCGCTGCGAAGGCGAAGGCACTGCTCGATCAGGAGGGCCGCAACGACCTCGCACTGCGTATCGCCGTGCAGCCCGGAGGCTGTGCCGGTCTGCGGTACCAGCTGTTCTTCGACGATCGCACGCTGGACGGAGACCTCACGAAGGAATTCGCCGGTGTGACGCTCGCCGTCGACCGGATGAGCGCGCCGTACGTCGAGGGTGCGTCGATCGACTTCGTCGACACCATCGAGAAGCAGGGCTTCACCATCGACAACCCGAATGCCACGGGATCGTGTGCCTGCGGCGACTCGTTCAACTGAACCGAGAACGCACCTCGGAACCCCGGCGCTTCACGGCGCCGGGGTTCCGTCGTTTCCGCGGTAGTACCGTGGGACCGCTACGGCTCTCCGTGTGAGCAGCCACACCATCCACATCCGCGGAAAGGCTCAGCCACGTGACCATCGCCGTGACCGGCTCCATCGCCACCGACCACCTCATGCGCTTCCCGGGCCGGTTCGCCGAGCAGCTGCTCGCCGACCAGCTCGCGCACATCTCCCTGAGCTTCCTCGTCGACGACCTCGTCGTCCGGCGCGGTGGAGTGGGCGGCAACATCGCCTTCGCGATGGGTGTCCTGGGCGGAACGCCGGTGCTCGTCGGCTCCGTCGGTGCCGACTTCACCGAGTACCGCACCTGGCTCGAGGACCACGGGGTGGACTGCTCGTCGGTGCGGATCTCGCAGACCGCCCACACCGCCCGCTTCGTGTGCACCACCGACCTGGACATGGCGCAGATCGCGTCGTTCTACCCCGGTGCGATGTCCGAGGCCCGCGAGATCTCGATCGCCGACGTGGTGAGCAAGCACGGCGTCGACCTCGTGCTCGTCGGCGCCAACGACCCCGACGCGATGATCCGGCACACCGAGGAGTGCCGCCGGCTCGGCGTCCCGTTCGTCGCCGATCCGTCCCAGCAGCTCGCTCGCCTGGACGGGCAGCAGACCGAGCAGCTCATCGACGGTGCCGAGTACCTGTTCACCAACGAGTACGAGTGGGGCCTGCTGCTGCAGAAGACCGGTCTCACCGAGGACGAGGTGCAGGCGAAGGTCGGCATGCGCATCACCACCCTCGGCGGCGACGGCGCGAAGATCGTCGACCGCGACGGCAACCGGGTGCAGGTCGGTGTGGTGCCCGAACGCGCCAAGGTCGACCCCACCGGTGTGGGCGATGCCTTCCGCGCAGGCTTCCTGCTCGGCCACCGCTCCGGTCTGAACATCGAACGGGCCGCGCAGCTGGGCTCGCTGGTCGCGGTGCACGTCCTCGAGACCACCGGCACGCAGGAGTGGAGCTTCGACCGCACCGACGCCCTCAAGCGTCTCGCCGACGCCTACGGCACCGGCGCCGCCGACGAGATCGGCGCGGTTCTCGGCGCCTGATCCCGCCCCCGGAACGACGAACGGCCGCGAGCACCCCGGAAGGGGAGCTCGCGGCCGTGTCTCGTCGTGACCGTCAGATCTCGACCGGGTAGGCCGGCTCCTGGATCTGCGGCACGATGCGCTTCTCCACGAAGATGCCGTGCCAGACCATGAAGCACAGCACCGTCCACAGACGACGGCTGTGATCGATCGGGCCGGTCCGGTGCTCGTCGAGCATCCTCGCCACCGCGGCCTTGTCGAGCAGGTGATCGGTCTGCGACTCGGCGATCACCTCGTGCGCCCAGTCGAACAGCTCCGTGCCGGCCAGCCAGTGCCGCAGCGGCACCGGGAAGCCCAGCTTCGCGCGGTGCAGCACGTGCGGCGGGACGATGCCCTCCAGTGCCTGCCGCAGCGCATACTTCGTCGTCTGTTTCGTGATCTTCTGGTCCAGCGGAACCTGCGACGCCACCCGGAAGACCTCGGAGTCCAGGAACGGCACGCGCAGCTCGAGCGAATTGGCCATCGTCATCTTGTCGGCCTTGACGAGGATGTCGCCGCGCAGCCACGTGAACAGGTCGAGATGCTGCATCCGTGCCACCGGATCCCAGCCGGCAGACTGCGCGTAGATCGGGGCGGTGACGTCCTGGTGCGTCCATTCCGGACGGAAGTCGCGCAGCACCGAGCGCAGCTGCGCGTCGTTGAAGCTGCGGGCGTTGCCGTAGTAGCGCTCCTCGAGCGTCATCGAGCCACGGTGCAGCAGGCTCTTGCCTCGGGTGCCCTCGGGGATGCGCTCCGACAGCTTCCCGGCGGCCCGGCGCAGCGCCGGCGGCAGGAACTCGAACGGACGCAGCGACAGCGGCTCGCGGTAGATCGTGTACCCGCCGAACAGCTCGTCGGCGCCCTCACCGGACAGCACGACCTTGACGTGCTTGCGGGCCTCCCGGGCGATGAACCACAGCGGCACGAGCGCCGGGTCGGCCACCGGGTCGTCGAGGTACCAGATGATTTCCGGGATCGCCGCGGCGAACTCGCTGGGGGAGACCACCCGCACCACGTGCCGGGCACCGATCGCGGCCGCCGACTCCGCGGCGACGTCGACCTCGGAGTAGCCCTCCCGCTCGAAACCCGCGGTGAAGGTGATGAGCTTCGGGTTGTGGCGCATCGCCAGCGCGGCGATGGCCGTGGAGTCGATGCCACCCGAGAGGAACGACCCGACGGTCACGTCGGCGCGCATGTGCTTGGCCACCGAGTCCTCGAGGGCCTCGGCGATCTCGCGGTAGCGGTCCTGTTCGCGTCCCGCCGCGAACGGCCGGACCGGGAAGGTGGGGTGGAAGTAGCGGGTGATCTCGGGCTCGGCGCCGGGGGTGATGCGCGCGTAGCAGCCCGACTCGAGGCGGCGGATCCGCCGGTGCAGCGTCTCGGGCTCGGGAACGTACTGCAGCACCGTGTAGTGCTCGATCGCACGAGGATCGAGCTCGGTGTCGATGCCGATCACGTCGGCGAGCTCGAGCAGGCTCTTCTTCTCGCTGCCGAAAGCCGTACCGCCGGTGCCGGTCGCGAGGAACAGCGGCTTGATGCCGAACGGGTCGCGCGCGACGAACAGCTCGCGGGTGTGCGTGTCCCAGATCGCGAAGGCGAACATGCCCCGCAGGCGCTGGACCGCGCGCACTCCCCAGTGGTGGTAGGCCGCGACGATCGCTTCGCTGTCGCCCTCGGTCGCGAAGGAGGCACCGAAGGTCTCGGTGAGCTCCTTGCGCAGTTCGAGATAGTTGTAGATCTCACCGTTGAAGGTCAGCGCGTAGCGGTCGGGCTGCTCCGGCGGGCCCCAGCGCAGCGGCTGGTGCGAGTGCGCGATGTCGATGATCGACAACCGGTTGAATCCGAAGACGAGGTCGGCGTCGTGCCAGGTGCCGTGCTCGTCGGGGCCGCGATGGCGCAGGCAGTGCATCGCGGAGCCCACCTTCGCGACGGCGTCGTCGCTGGTGCCGTCAGTGGTCAGAAACCCGAGCAATCCGCACACGCGTGGGTTACCTCATTCCGGTCGGGGGTGTCGCGAAGAACCCCGGTGGGTGCCCAGCGCGGGACACCGCACCGCGCATGACACCGGGAACTACCACTCGGGGTCCGGCGTTGGTTCTACCGAAGTATGCCGCAGACGGTCGACACCGGGCAGCCGCGCCCGGACGCCACCGACGATCACTCGCCCGTCAGGAGAAAACCGACGTCACGAGCCGGGTCTTCCGGTCGAAACGCCCAGTCCGACACTTTCTTCGTGCCCCGGCGATGGATAGCGCCCGGGTTTGGTCTACGCTGCGTAGTAATTGGGCCGGCCCTCCGGGTGTGCCCTAGTGGAATTGCGGCGATCAGGAAGGCGTGAACGTGGCGCAAGGTCGGATCCTTCGGCGGTTCGGGCTCGCAGCATCACTCGGCATTGCAGCCTTGGTGCTGACCGGGTGCTCGAGCGAAGAAATCCTTCGTTTCGGCTGGCCGGAGGGCATCACTCCTCAGGCCGAGCGTATGCGTGAACTGTGGACGTGGTCGGTTGTCGCCGCCCTCGTCATGGGAATTCTCGTGTGGGGACTCACCTTCTGGGTGATCATCGCCTACCGGCGTCGGAAGGACGATCCGGAGTTCCCGCGTCAGACGGCGTACAACGTGCCGCTCGAGCTGGCTTACACCGCGGCGCCGTTCGTCGCCGTGTGTGTCCTCTTCTACTTCACGGTCGTGGTCCAGAACTACGTCCTGGACAAGGAGGACAACCCGAACGTCGTCGTCGACGTGACGGCGTTCCAGTGGAACTGGAAGTTCGGTTACCGGACCATCGATCTGCAGGACGGCACCGCGCGGTACGAGGGCACCGACGAGGTCGCCCAGGACGCGGTCGCACTGCAGCCGTACGAGCCGGGCACCGAGGGTGAGCACGGTGGTGGAGAGGGCGGCGAGCACGAGGCTCCGGGCCCCATCCACGGCAAGCCGGCGGAGGACCTGTCCTACCTCCACTACGACAAGATCGAGACGATCGGCACCAGCGAAGAGATTCCGGTGCTCGTGCTTCCCACCGGCAAGCGCATCGAGTTCCACCTCGCGTCGTCCGATGTGATCCACGCTTTCTGGGTGCCGGAGTTCCTGTTCAAGCGCGACGTGAACCCGAACCCGCGTGAGAACAACTCCGATCCGGTCTTCCAGATCTCCGAGATCGAGCGTGAGGGCGCGTTCGTCGGCCGCTGCGCCGAGATGTGCGGCACCTACCACGCGATGATGAACTTCGAGGTCCGCGCGGTCAGCCCGGAGGACTTCGCCCGGTACATCGAGCTCCGCAAGCCGGTCGAGGACGGCGGCGAAGGCCTGTCGAACGCTCGTGCGCTCGAAGCCATCGGCCAGAGCCCGATCGCGACCTCGACGACTCCGTTCAAGACCGACCGCACGGACCGGTCGGCGACCGTCGCCGCAGGCGAGTGACGGCCACCCCCTCCGACAAGGACAAGTGCTGATATGAAGATCGAAGCCAAGCTCTTCGAGGTCGTGACGGTGTTCTTCGTGCTCGTCGCCATCGTGTACGGCGTGTTCACCGGGCTCTCGGACAAGGGCATCGAATGGGCCGGCCTCACGGCCATCGTCCTCTCCGCCGGTCTGACCCTGATCGTCGGAACGTACTTCCGCTTCGTCGCGCGTCGTCTCGACACCCGTCCCGAGGACTACGAGGACGCCGAGATCAGCGACGGTGCGGGCGACCTCGGTTTCTTCAGTGCGGGTAGCTACTGGCCGATCCTGCTCGCCGGTGCGGCCGCTTTCGCCGCCATCGCGCTGGCCTTCTACCAGCCCTGGATGATCGTCCTCGCGGTCGCACTCATCATCGCCGCCGCAGCCGGCCTGGTGTTCGAGTACCACATCGGACCCGAGAAGCACTGAGCCGACACTCTCGACGCACACGGGCGCCGCACCTTCGGGTGCGGCGCCCGTGTCGTTTCCGGCGTCGTTCGTCAGGGAGCCTTGCGGGAGGTGAGGACAACCCTCGCGGTCGCTGCGACCGTGCGATCCGGGTCGTCGGTCAGAGCCTCGAGAGCGTCGTGGGCGGCCGATCCGGGGATCTCCGCGAGTGCCTGCGTGAGACGCAGCCGGACACCGGCATCGTCCGAGCCGCCCAGTGCGTGCCGCAGCGACCGCACGATCTCGGCGGACGACAGCGGCCGATCCGCGAGCACACCCAGCACCTCGGCCGCCTCGACGTCCGACTGTCCCTCCACGATCATCTCCACCAGCACGGGCACGGCCGCGTTCACACCTCGCGCCCCGAGCGTCAGAGCCGCCGTGGAGCGCGCCCTGGGATCGTCATCGTCGAGGGCCTCCTCCAGGAGCGTCGTCGATTCGGGCACACGGAGTTCCGCGAGTGTCGCGATCGCCCGTCGCCGAACCGGCACGTCGTCGGAGCGCAGACCCTCCGCGAGAGCCGGCAGCGCAGCGTCGATCGCATCCGCCCGGGCGAGCGACCAGCGCAGCGCGCCCGCGACGAACGGGTCCTCCTCCGACAGCGCGGCCCGGACCAAAGCGGCGACCGGAAGCGTCGTCTCCGCGTCCTGGGACAGGATCGCCTGCTGGCGGCGTGACCCGGAATCGGATTCGAACGCCCGCAGCAACGCTACGAGGCGCAGGACGTCGTCCCAACCGGTGGGGGAGAGCGAGTCGACACCTTCGAGACGGGCGAGGAGCTCGGTCTCGGCGGCGATCCGTTCCCGCGTGTGCGCGATCAGCTCCTGCACCAGTTCCGCCGGAGCGAAATCCGGTTCCCCCAGCGCTCGTCCGACCTCGTTCAGCGACAGGCCGAGACTCCGGAGACTCTCCACGTGGAAGAGCCTCCGGAGGTCGTCCTCGGTGTACTCGCGGTAACCACCCGAGGTGCGGCCCGTCGGCGTTACCAGCCCCAGGCGGTCGTAGTGCCGCAGCATGCGGGTGCTGACACCGGAGCGCCGTGAGACCTCACCGATCAGCACCGGCTCACTCCCGGATCCAGTCCGCGCCGAGTGCGGCGACGTGTTTCGCCGACTCCACGGAGAGGACGAACGCGCTGTCGGGGTCGACGCGGATCCGTTCGGTGGCCTCCGCGTGGGCGCGGACGCGCGGGTCGGAGCTGTTCATCGCCGCGTGCAGGACCGGCACTGCGGCCTCGTCGAGCGCCGCGAGAGCGCGACCGAGGCTCAGTTGCAGGTCGTGGTCGCCGCGGCCCAGTTCGGCGCCGAGAGCGGCAGCGAGGCCGCTTTCCGAGCCCGGTGGCACGAGAGCGACCGCCGCGCGCCACGCGCTGCGTGCCACCTCGTCGTGCTCGTCGTGGAGCATCGCCGAGACCTCCGGCCACGCGATCGGATCGCCGATCTTCGACAACGTGTGCAGGGCCTGGCTGCGCGCCTGCATGACGTCCGAACCGAGCTCGGCGAGCAGGCGGGGCACGGTCACCTCGGCCGGCAGGCGGCACAGTGCCCAGGTCAGCATGTCGAGGACGAAGAAGTCCGGCTCCACCGCGCAACGGTCGACGAGAGCCGTCACCGCGGCGGGATCGGCTGCGGTGCCCGATTCGAGTGCGGCACGCAGACGCACGGAGGCGTCGGCGGCGGACAGGGCCTCGACGAGGCGGGTCGACCGGGACTCGATGTCACGGGCGGACAGGTCGTGATGTGTGCGCATGGAAGGCACCTCCTTCACGACCCATTCGAGCGCTTGTCACAGTGTCAAGGTCAAGACGTACGCCCCGGACGATATCCGGTGGGGAGGGGAGATCCCCCGAACGACGAACGGGGCCCCGGACCGTGATGGTCCGGGGCCCCGTTACGAGCCGCTGATGCGGATCAGTGCTGCGACTTGTCGGGCAGCTGTGCTGCGCCGTCTCCGTTGCCGTGGACGCGCTCCTGGTACTCGCGGAGCGTGTTCCGCAGCTCGAGCTCGGCCTCGTGGTGAGCGGCCTCGAGAGCGGCGGCCTCGTCGGCCGGGTCCGGGCTCCACCAGCTGCCGGAGCCGGGCTTGCCGGCGGTGCCGAGCTTGTTCATCCGCTTCGGGACAGCAGCGCCCTGGTACTCCAGCGGAATCGGGTGGCCGTGCTCGTCCACCGGGCCGAGCGGCTGGTGGATCTCGATGTACTCGCCGGTCGGCAGGCGACGGACGATGCCCGTCTCGATGCCGTGCTCGAGCACCTGGCGGTCGCTGCGCTGCAGACCCAGGCAGAACCGGTACGCGATGTAGTAGGCGAGCGGCGGGAGCAGGACGAGACCGATGCGGCCCATCCAGGTCGTCGCGTTGATCGAGATGTCGAACTTGTACGCGATGATGTCGTTGACACACATGATCGTGGCGACGGCGTAGAACGCCAGGGCCATGAACCCGATACCGGTGCGGACCGGCACGTCGCGCGGACGCTGGAGCAGGTTGTGGTGTGCGTCGTCCTTCGTGAACTTCTTCTCGATCCACGGGTAGACCGTGAGCACGACGAACACCAGGCCCATGATCAGCGCGATCCAGAACGGCTGCGGGATCGTGTACCGGCCGAACAGGTACAGCTCCCAGGCGGGCCAGATACGGGCCATGCCGTCCGTCCACATCATGTAGATGTCGGGCTGCGAGCCGGCGGACACCTGCGACGGGTTGTACGGGCCGATGTTCCAGACCGGGTTGATCTGCAGCAGGCCGGACATCAGGGCGAGTACCGCGAAGGTCATCGCGAAGAACGCACCCGACTTGACGGCGAAGACCGGGAGGATACGAACGCCGACGACGTTCTGCTCCGTGCGGCCGGGGCCGGGGAACTGCGTGTGCTTCTGGTACCAGACCAGCGCGAGGTGCGCGGCGATCAGGGCCAGGATGATGCCCGGGACGAGCAGCACGTGCAGCACGTAGAAGCGCGGGATGATCAGCTCACCCGGGAAGTCGCCACCGAAGATCGCCCAGTGCATCCACGAACCGATGATCGGGATCGAGAGCGTGATGCCCGAGAACGCGGCGCGGAGGCCGGTGCCCGAGAGCAGGTCGTCGGGGAGCGAGTAACCGAAGAAGCCTTCGAACATCGCCAGGATGAGCAGCAGCGAGCCGATCACCCAGTTGGCCTCACGCGGACGCCGGAACGCACCGGTGAAGAACACGCGCAGCAGGTGGACGACGATCGACGCGGCGAACATCAGTGCTGCCCAGTGGTGGATCTGTCGCACGAACAGACCACCGCGGACCTCGAAGGAGAGGTTCAGGGTCGTCTCGTAGGCGCGGGACATGCCCACACCGCGCAGCGGCGTGTAGACGCCGTCGTAGATGACGTGCGCCAT
Organism: Rhodococcus rhodochrous; assembly: GCF_900187265.1. Classification (NCBI taxonomy): domain Bacteria; kingdom Bacillati; phylum Actinomycetota; class Actinomycetes; order Mycobacteriales; family Nocardiaceae; genus Rhodococcus; species Rhodococcus rhodochrous. Next base: position 3,240,287 of record NZ_LT906450.1, on the reverse strand, counting down.
CGACGGGTCGAAGAACAGGGTGAGGAAGACACCCGAGATCAACAGGATGACGAAGCTGTAGAGCGCGATCTCACCCAGGAGGAAGGACCAGTGGGTGGGGAACACCTTGTTGATCTGGCGGCGGATGCCCGCGGACAGGTGGTAGCGAGAATCGAGATTCTCGCCGATCTGTGCGGCGCGGGACGGGGTTGCAGTACTCACGGGCGACGCTCCCAGAATGCCGGGCCGAGTGCCTCGATGAAGTCACCGTTGGCGACCAGGAAGCCCTCTTCGTTCACTGTAATCGGAAGCTGCGGCAGTGCGCGAGCAGCGGGACCGAAAATCGGCTTGCCGTACTCCAGCGCATCGAACTGCGACTGGTGGCACGGGCACAGGATGCGGTGCGTCTGCTGCTCGTAGAGCGAGGTCGGGCAGCCGAGGTGCGTGCAGATCTTCGAGTACGCGAAGTAGTCGCCGTAGTTGAAGCTCTCCTGGCCCTTGCGCTTGACGACACGCTCGGTGTCCTCGGTGCGCAGGCGGATGAGCATGACGGCGTTGCGGATGCCGCGCAGGCTCTGCAGCAGAGCGTGGTCGTCACCGCGATCGGACTCGCGGAACGGGAACACCGTCTCCATACCGCCGGCGTCGAGGTCCTCCGGGCGCACCAGGACGATGTCCTGGGGGCGGCCGGTGTCGCGACGCAGGTAGATGGTCTCGCCGGGGTAGCGCGGGGTCCAGCCCGACACCCACAGCGACGACTGGTCACCCTCGGCCCACGGGTTCTTGATCAGGCCGCCGAGCGGCATGATCAGACCGAGGCCGAGCGCGCCACCACCGAAGATCGCGGTGCGCTTGATCAGCTTGCGACGCGGCAGGGTGGACGTCTCGAGCGAGTCGGAGAGCTCGGCGACGATCGTCTTGCGATCGACCTCGGGCGAGCCGCCGTCGTGCCGATCCTGGATCGACACCTCCTCCGGGATGAACTTCTTGGTGAACTGCACCGCGCCCACGCCGATGCCGAGGATGGCCAGACCCAGGGTCAGGCCGAGCATCGGGGTGTAGAGGCTGTACCAGCCGTAGTTCTCGTCGCCGATGCCCTGGTACTCCCACGGCCAGAACAGGTAGATCGCGATGAACGCGACACCCGCGATGCCCGCGAGGGCGAACCAGAAGGCGACGTTGCGCTCGGCCCGCTTCTCGGCACGGGTGCCTTCGACGGGCCAGCGGTCCTTGCGGAACGCGACGTCGACGCCGTCGAGGTTCGTGCCGAGCGTGACGAGGTCGTCCCGGCTCATCCGGTCGAGATCTTCGACCGTGTGCTTGTTCGGCGTTTCGCCGCCACTCATGACCTTGCTCCGATCCACAGTGCAGCGCCGACGACGGCGACCATGCCGACGACCCACATGGTCGGCCCTTCGGCACCGGGGCCGAAGCCGCCGAGCCCGTAGCCACCCGGGTCTCTCGTCTCACTGGCGGACTTGATGTACGCGATGATGTCCTGCTTCTCCTCGACCGTCAGCTGACGATCGGAGAACTTCGGCATGTTCTGGGGGCCGGTGAGCATCGCGGTGTAGATCTGCTGCTCGTTGGCCGGATCCAGGTTCGGTGCGAACTTGCCGGACGAGAGCGCGCCGCCGCGTCCGGTGAAGTTGTGGCACGACGCGCAGTTCTGGCGGAAGAGCTCCGAACCGCGTCCGATGTCGTTGCCGCGCAGCGACGACTGGGCGATCTCGCCGTTCTCGTCGCGGATGACCGTCGGGCCTCCACCGTTGGCCTGGATGTACGCGCCGAGGGCGTCGACCTGCGCACCGTCGAACTTCGGGTCCTTGCGGAGGGCCTGGGCCTCGTTGCGCATCATCGGCATGCGGCCCGAGGAGACCTGGAAGTAGACGGCGGCCTCGCCGACACCGATCAGGCTGGGACCGCGGTCCTGGACACCCTGGAGGTTGACACCGTGACAGGTCACGCAGGAGGTCTCGTAGAGCTGTTGACCCTCGCGGATCAGAGCGCTCTGGTCGTCCTGCGCTGTAGCCACCTGCGGGGCAGGTGTCAGCGCGGAGGCGATGAAGCCTGCGCTGAGGAGACCGAGCGCGAGGACCAACGCTCCGGTGACGCGCCGGCGCATCTTGCGCTGGCGGCGGGACTTCGCAGCATCGGCTGCAGAGGATCGACCGGGCATGTCACCCTCGGAGGCGAGAGGTGGGGATGAACTCATCTGTATCCCTTTTTTTATGTCGGGACGGACTGGACGTCAGGGGGCTGCCTGGGCGTTCAGCTGGCTAACGGATGAAATAAATCGTGGCAAACAGCGCGATCCAAACGATGTCGACGAAGTGCCAGTAATACGAAACGACGATGGCTGCAGTGGCCTGCGCAGGCGTGAACTTGCTGACCTTCGTGCGGAACAGCAGGAACACGAATGCGATGAGGCCGCCGATGACGTGCAGGCCGTGGAAACCGGTGGTCATGTAGAACACCGAGCCGTACACGCTGCCGGGGATGGTCGTGCCGTCCTTCACCAGGGTGATGTACTCGTAGCCCTGGCCGAGCACGAAGAAGGTGCCCATGGCGAGGGTGACGATGTACCACCGTCGCAGGCCGAAGACGTCGCCGCGCTCGGCGGCGAAGACGCCCAGCTGGCAGGTGAAGGAAGAAGCGATCAGCACCATGGTGATCGGTACCGCCAACCACAGGTTCAAGTGGGTGGGCGGGGGCGGCCACATGCCCTCCGGGGCCTGTGCCCGTGCCACGAAGTACATGGCGAAGAGCCCTGCGAAAAACATGAGCTCACTGGACAACCACACGATGGTGCCGACGCTGACCAGGTTGGGCCGGTTCAACGAGTGCACGCGCTGTGTGATTGCAGATCCTGAAGTCCCTACTGCGCTCGTCACGCTGGCTAGTATGACCCGTCGTAGTACGTCTTGGGCAATCGGGGCCGAAATCGGCGCGTCCGTGCAGGTCCCGGACCTGTATTTCTCCAGGTGGGCACTCGGTGGCGGGTGCTCGGAGGGGTGCCACACGGGACATTTCGGAGGGTCGCGGAGGTCACGTGCGATCGTGGTGACATGAGTACCGGAAAGGGTCTTCGGGGGTGGCTGCGGTCGCTGGTCGGCCGGCGCAGCGAACCGCTCGACGCGAACCGGGCCGACCTGGTCGTGGTCGTCTCGTCCTTCGACGACGCGGAGGCGTGTTCGACGGCGCTCGAGCGTGCCGCCGAGGCGACACCTGCGTGGCAGGCCGAGGACGAGGCGGTTCTGCGGCACCACCTCGCCCTGCCCGCCGACAGGGTGGACCGGGCGGCGGAGTTGGCCGGGCAGGACGGCTACGTCGTGGCCGGGACCGGCGACGGGAACGTCCCACCCGCGGCCGTCGATGGCGTTTCGGTGATCCTGCAGCGCGTGCAGGTCCTCGATGCACTGCACTGTGCGCAGGAGAAGTCGCGCATGGCCTCACTCGCTCAGCGGCTCGGTGGAACGGCCCTGGGATGGGACGCTCTGCAACCGCAGGATTCCGCTGGCTAAGCTGACCGGTCGGAGGGCACGCCGGTGCCCGGTGAGGAGCGAGATGCGGCGAGGGCAGGTGCGATGAACGCGACGCGAGACGCGGACGAGGTGACGCAGAACTGGCCCTCCGTCCTGGGAGTGCTCACCGCCGGGCAGGACCTGTCCGCCGCCGAGGCGCGATGGGCGATGAGCGAAATCTTCTCCGACAACGCCACCCCCGCCCAGATCGCGGCCTTCGGTGTCGCTCTGAAGATGAAGGGCGAGACACCCGAGGAGGTGCGGGCACTCGCCGACACGATGCTCGACTACGCCCGGCTGGTCCCGGTCGACGGTGACGTGGTCGACGTCGTGGGCACCGGTGGCGACCGGGCGAACACCGTCAACATCTCGACGATGGCCTCGCTGGTCGTCGCCGCGGCGGGTATCCGCGTGGTCAAGCACGGCAACCGCGCCGCCTCGTCCAAGAGCGGCGGCGCCGACGTGCTCGAAGCGCTGGGAGTGCACATCGACCTCGGACCCGACGAGGTGGCCCGCTCGGTCGCCGAGGCCGGGATCGGATTCTGCTTCGCGCCGGTCTACCACCCGGCCCTGCGCTTCGCGGCCGCACCGCGCAAGCAGATCGGCATCCCCACGGTCTTCAACGTTCTCGGTCCGCTCACCAATCCGGCCCGTCCGAGCGCCGGCCTGATCGGATGCGCCTTCGAACCGCTCGTCCCGACCGTCGCCGGTGTGCTCGCGCAGCGCGGCAATTCGGCGCTCGTCGTCCGCGGCGACGACGGTCTCGACGAACTGACCACCTGCACGACCTCGCGCGTGCACGTCGTCCACGGCGGCGAGGTCCGGGTCGTGACGCTCGATCCGCGCGATCTGGGTATCGAACGGGTTCCGCTCGCGGCGCTCCGCGGAGGCGACGCCACAGAGAATGCGGCGATCGCGCGGGCGGTGCTGGCGGGGGAGACAGGGCCGGTGCGCGATGCCGTGCTCCTCAACGCCGCCGGGGCGATCGCAGCCTTCCGGGGCGTCGACGGCGTTCTCGAGGACGCCCTCACGGCCGGACTCGAGACGGCGGCAGAGGCGATCGACAGCGGCCGGGCCACGGCCGTCCTGGAACAGTGGGCCGAGGTCACCACGCGGCTGGGCGCCGGTTCCGGACAGAAGTGACCGGAGAAGAGTAAGGACACACGAACGACGGGCCCGCACTGCATCGGTGCGGGCCCGTCGGTCGTCGGTGGTGCTGCGGGGTGTCAGTTCCCGATCGAGAAACCGGCCTCGACGTCGGCGCTCGAGTACGACTGGAACGCGATGTGGGTGACGGTCTTCCTCACGCCGTCGATCTTGTTGATGCCCCGGGTGACGACGTCCGCGATCTTCTCGTGGTCGCGGACCCGGACCACGGCCACGAGGTCGACGTCGCCCGCGCAGGAGTACACCGTGTCGACACCGTCGAGGTCGGCCACCGCTTGCGCGGTCTCGGGGATACGGTTCGCCTCGGCATCGATCAGGACGATCGCGTTGATCATGGGGTCTCCTTCAACCTTCCTCGGGGATTGCATCAGCCTAAGCGGTGCGGCTCGTCGGCGGAGAGGAGCCTGCGGACCGCGCGGGCGTCGCGGGCGAGCTCGGCCCACGCGCTCCACCGGCCGGCACCCCGCGTCGGTTCGCACCAGCCCTCGCTCGCCCGGACGATGCGGATGCCCTCGCCGTCGAGCCATCGTGCGACCAGACCGATCTCCTCCGGGGACGCGCCCCGGAGCGGGCCGGGTGACGGCCGCACCGTCTCGGCCGCGGCGACGATCGCCTCGACGACGGGCATCGGGCGCACACCGCGCGGCGCCACCCCTGCGGACGCGAGACGACCGGCGCGCACGACCGCGAACTCCCATCCGCCCTCGGCCCGCGGTCGCGCGGCGACGAGTTCGTCGACGGCCGCCAGCGCCGCGAGGCGTTGCGTGCGCCGCAGCGCGACGAGGGCGGCGGCGAGGCGGTCGCGCAGACGGGCGGCGTTCTCGAACAGCTGGTCGCGCACGAGGGCGTCGAGGCGCTCCTGCGCCGTTTCGACGGCATCGTCGGCGGTCCCGCGGACGACCGCGCGCGCACGCTCGACCTGGGCCGCGTAGGCGGAGGCGTCCTGGACCCCGAAGGAGGCTGCGGCGCAACCCCCGACGGCGACGGGCGGGCAGCGGTCGCCGTGGCGGGCCGTACGGCCGATCCTGCGCGTGCACGTGCGCAGACCGCACATCTCCGCGAGCAGTGCCGCGACATCCGCGGCGTCGGCGCGCACCGAGAACGGGCCGACCGAGTCGGGTCCGGGGGTGCGGCTCACGGCGAAGCGCGGGAACGCCTCGTCGGTGAGGATGATCCACCAACCGCGCATCGGATACTTCGACCGGCGGTTGTAGGGAGGGGTGTGGGCCGCGATCAATCGGAGTTCGCGGACGCCGGCCTCGAGCCCGTGGGCGCATTCGACGTGATCGATGCGTGTGGTGAGCGCGACCATCTCGCGCAACCGCGGTCGCGTCTCGGAGCCCGTGAAATAAGTACGGACACGCCGGTGCAGGTCGACCGCCGTGCCGACGTACAGCACTTCGTCGGACGGGCCGCGGAACATGTAGACGCCCGGTTTGCGCGGCAGATGCGCGGCGAGTGCGCGTTTGGCCCTCTGCTCGGCGGTGACCACCGGCATGTAGTCGCGCAGCTCGGTGAGGCTGTGGACGCCCTGGTTGCCGACCCGTTCGATGAGGGCGTGCAGGACGTCCACGGTGGCGCGTGCGTCGTCCAGGGCGCGGTGGGTGGGCACGGTGGAGACCCGGAACAGTTCGGCCAGCGCGGACAGCTTCACCGACGGCGCTTCGTCGCGTCCGAGGACGCGGCGGGCCAGCTTGACGGTGCACAGCACCTGGAAGCGGGGCCACGCGAGTTCGCACTGCGCCGTGGCCGCCTTGAGGAAGCCGACGTCGAATCCGGCGTTGTGTGCGACGAGCACCGCTCCGGACGCGAATTCCAGGAAGGCGGGCAGCACCTCCTCGATCTTGGGAGCCGCATAGACCATCGCGGTGGTGATGCCGGTGAGCTGCACGATGTACGGGGGGATGGGTCGCCCCGGATCGACGAGGGTCGCGAACTCGCCGAGCACCTCGCCCCCGCGGATCTTCACCGCGCCGATCTCTGTGATGGCGTCCTCGGCTGCCTTCCCGCCCGTCGTCTCGAGGTCGACGACGACGAAGGTGGTCTCGCGCAGGGGAGTGTCGAGCTCGTCGAAACCGAGTTGCACGCCGAGGGCGGATGGTTGCGGCGAGGTCATGCGGCAGAGCCTAGGAAGCGTCACCGACACGCCGCCGAGCGGGCTTCGGAGCGGGGTTCGGAGCACGGGGGAGACGAGGATCACACTGCGTTCTTTTCGGCTCGATGAGGGGTATGCGGAGGCCGGAAAACAGACCGATCGGCCTCCGAGAACGACAATCCGGCGAATCGGGCGCATCGCCTCCTCGACGGTCGGTGAGTCAGGGCGCCCTGACCTGGTTCTTCCGGAAAGGACTCGGGTGAAACGGGCGCCGTGCCTCCTTCGGGCGGAGGTGCGTCGAACAGTGGCCGTTACCGCGCCGTTATCGGGCCGTTGCCCCGCGGCGGCATTCCCCCAGGAGCGGGCCGAAACGGTCGGGCTGCACGGCGAGGCGGTCGACTTCACCGATGCCGTTTCGTAATCTTTTCGAGACCGAGCGGAGAGTTTTCCGCCCCACCCCCGGGTCGGAGCCGCACGGTTACCGCCTAATCGCTTCTCTCGTCTGTGGGAGCAGTGAGCCGGGGACCCACACGTAGTACTCGGGGTGAATCCCCTCCGCCGCTCGCGGGGAGGGGTAGGGCTGATCTTCCGGCCCGAACCCGTCAGCTAACTCGGTCGGCGGGTGAACGGAAGAAACGGAGAACGTCCCCTCGTGGTTTCGAACAACAGCAAGCGCACCGTCCGGCGCGCACTCGTCGCCGGTGCCATTGCTCTCGGAGCAGTCACCGTCTCGGCCGGCCCGGCGATGGCCGAGCCGATCAACATTCCCGGTGTCGGAACGTTCGACCTCCCGGCCGGTGTGACCGTGCCGCCGGAGATCGCCAACATCGTTCCGCCGGCCCCCGAGGCGGCCCCCGCGCCTCAGGCCGGTTCCTTCACCGCCCCCTTCAGCTCGGTCGGCCAGCGCGCTGCCGACGCCGCACAGTCGAAGATCGGTGCCCCCTACGTCTACGGCGCTGCCGGCCCGAGCTCCTTCGACTGCTCGGGTCTCGTGCAGTGGGCCTACAAGCAGGCCGGTCTGAGCGTCCCGCGCACCAGCTACGAGCAGGCCTCCGCCGGTGCCCCGGTGGACGTCGCGGCTCTGCAGCCCGGTGACGTCGTGTCGTTCTACGGCGGCAGCCACACCGGCATCTACATCGGCGGCGGCAACATCGTGCACGCCTCCACCTCGAGCCAGCCGGTCAAGATCGCACCGCTGAACTCGATGCCCGTCGACGGCGCCCGTCGCTTCTGATCGGTCGGCGCCCGTCGCTTCCGATCGGGCTGAGCACCCCCGCTCCAGCGCCGACGCACTGCCCGAGGAGGGTGGGTCCGGTACGTACCGGACCCACCCTCCTCGTGTGTCTGCATGTCCCTGCCGATGCGCGAACTGCTTGCACAAACGGCCGCTGCGTGGGAGGGCTACTCGCAGGTAGACACAAACCTATGCAATTCCGTAACCTGATCGAGACCTTTGGGAAAGGATGCGAGCCCACGTGGTTTCCGACAGGACGAAGCACCTCGTACGAGTGCAGGACAGGCGACGGACCGGCCGTCCGGCGCTCGTCGTAGCCCTCGTGATGATGGTCCTCGGTTTCACCCTGGCGCCGGCGACGGCGCAACCCGCAGGGGAGAGCCCGGCAGCACGCCTCGAGCACCTCGCGGATCTGTCGCGTCGCAGCGAACAGGCCACCGAGGCGTTGCACGCCGCCGGGGCGGATCTCGAAGCGAAGGTCGCTGCGCAGCACGAGGCCGAGGTGCGTGCCGGCCAGGCCGACGACGCGCTCGGCGCCGCTCGCGCCGAGATCGCCCGCTTCAAGCCCACCGTCGACAAGCTCGCGCGGGCCAACTACCGCGGTGCGCGCACCAACCGGCTGTTCGCCGTCATGGTGAGCGACTCGCCCCAGCAGATGCTCGACCAGATGGTCCTGCTCGACGTCCTGGGCGAGCAGACCTCGCGTGAGGTCGAGGGCTTCCGGGCGGCCACCGCCGCTGCGGCCGAGGCGGCCGTCGCCGCGCAGCATGCCGCCGACGAGGCGCGTGCCGCCGCCGAGCAGGCCCAGACCCTCCGCGACGAACTCCAGCGGCGACAGGCCGAACTCGAGGAGCAGATCGAAGGGGTCCTGAACGCCTTCGAGGCGCTGAGCGACGCGGAGAAGGCCGAACTCGCCGGCACTCCCTTCCCTCCGGGCCTCGACGCCGAGAAGATCCTGCAGCACCTCGTCCCCGGCAGCAACGGCGCCGCGCTCCGCGCCGCCCTGTCGCGGATCGGCTCGCCGTACGTGTGGGGCGCGACCGGCCCCGACCAGTTCGACTGCTCGGGACTGATGGTGTGGGCGTACAACCAGGTCGGCAAGTCGCTGCCCCGGTCGAGTCAGGCCCAGGCGCAGGGCGGCATCCCCGTCTCCCGCGACAATCTGCAGCCCGGCGACCTCGTGATCTTCTACGACGACGCCTCCCACGTCGGCATGTACGTCGGCGACGGCAACATGGTGCACGCGTCGACCTTCGGTGTGCCGGTGAAGGTGCAGTCGATCGATCGCTTCCCGTTCCACAGCGCCCGGAGGTACTGATCGGGTAGAGGCGGGATCGCCGCCGGTGGGCGAGGGGCGTACGGGACCCCCTCGGACACCGACCTAGACTGACGCGGTGCCCGCGCGATCGCCCTTCACCGCCGGTACCCGCAAGTGGGAACGTCTCGGCCTGGCCGGACTCGTGGTCGCGCTGGTCACAGCAGGACTGCTGCTGGCCGTCGACCCGGTGGACACCGACGACGCCGACAGCCGGGTACGGGCCGAACTGCAGGTCGTGCTCGACGACTGGGCGCACGCCGTCCGGACCGGCGACGACGGATCGCTCGCGGAGCTGATCGACGACGCGTCCCCGGAACTCCTCGACGCCGAACGCGAGCGGATCGCGGCGATCTCCGTCGTTCCCCTCGCCGATCTCGGCTACGAACTCGCCTCTGAACCCGCGCTGCCCCTGCCGCCCGAGACGATCGCCCGGTTCGCGGCCGACGAGGTACGGGCGCACCGTGTCCACCTCCGGTACGCCGTGGACGGAATCGACGACGTGCCCACCCGACGACCGGTGACCGTGCTCTTCGTCCACCGGCCGCAGGGCTGGCGGATCGCCGACGACGCGCCCGATCTCGCCGGGGCGCAGACCGTCACCTGGCGGGGACCCTGGGACCACGGCAGTCTCCACCTCGCGACCGCGCAGACCGAGGGTGGTCGCTCGCTCGTGATCGGACACCCGGACAACGCCGCCTTCGTCGACGACCTGGCCGGCGACCTGCCGTCGGTGGTCGAGGCCGTCGACGACCTGTGGGGCGATTCCTGGCCGCGACGCGCACTGGTGGTCGTGACGTCCTCACGCGAGGAGTTCTCGCACCTCGTCGGGCCACGACACGACGGCGACGACATCGCGGCCGTCGCGGTCTCCGACGATGTCGACCACGAGCGCGGGATCGCCACCGGGCAGCGCATCGTCTTCAACCCGGCCGCGAGCGACCGGCTGGACGACACCTCCCGCCGGATCGTGCTCGCGCACGAGACGGTGCACGTCGCCGCACGCGCCGGCACCGTGGACGGCTCACCGATGTGGGTCCTCGAGGGCTTCGCCGACTACGTCGGCCACCGCACGGCCGCAGAGGGCCTCGACACCGGGCCGGTCGACGTGCAGCGGATCGCGCCGACGCTGGCCCGGCAGGTGCGGACGTCGGGTGCCCCGACGTCGCTGCCCGCCGACGGCGACTTCACCGGCGACCGGTCGGCGCTCGCCTACGAGAGCTCCTGGTCGATCGCCGCGTACACCGCGGACGAATTCGGACACGACACGCTCGTCTCTCTCTACCGTGCCCTCGCCGCGGGTCCCGTCACCGACGAGCGGCTCGACGACGTGCTCAGCGACCTGCTCGGCGTCGACACCGCCGAGTTCGTGGACGGCTGGGGCCGCTGGCTCGGAGAGCGCATCCGCGACATCCGCTGACCGGCACGGTCCGGACCCGGAGCCCGGGACCCGTCGACGCCTTCCCGTCGCGCTGCTTCTACGGTGGTCCCATGTCGCGGACCCTGCTGGTGACGAACGATTTCCCGCCCCGACCCGGGGGCATCCAGTCCTATCTGCACGCCTTCGCGAACCAGCTGCCGTCCGACGACCTGGTCGTCTACGCGCCGCGGTGGCGCGGCGACAGCCATGTGAAGTTCGACGCGCGGGTCCCCTTCGAGGTCGTCCGTCATCCCACGACGCTGATGCTGCCGACGCCCGACGTCGCGCGACGGGCCACGCGGTTGCTCACCGAACACGACTGCGACACCGTCTGGTTCGGGGCGGCCGCGCCGCTCGCGCTGCTGGCGCCCGTGCTGCGCCGCGCCGGCGCCCATCGCATCGTCGCCAGCACCCACGGGCACGAGGTGGGATGGTCGATGCTTCCCGCCGCCCGGCAGGCGCTGCGGCAGATCGGCGAGCACACCGACACCGTCACCTACGTCAGTCGCTACACGAGGGGGCGGTTCGCCTCAGCTTTCGGCCCCGAGGCAGGTCTCGAACACCTGCCGTCCGGGGTGGACACCGACGTCTTCCGGCCCGATCCGGCCGCGCGCGCCGAACTGCGGGCACGCTACGGCCTCGGCGACCGTCCCACCGTGCTGTGCCTGTCGCGCCTGGTGCCGCGCAAGGGGCAGGACGTGCTCATCCGCGCGCTGCCCGCGATCCGGAAGCGGATCGACGGTGCCGTCCTCGTGATCGTGGGCGGCGGACCGTACGAGTCGCGCCTGCGGGAGCTCGCCCGCCGCACGGAGGTCGAGGAGCACGTCGTGTTCACCGGCACCGTGCCGTCGGCCGAGCTCGCCGCGCACCACACCGTTGCCGACGTGTTCGCGATGCCGTGCCGGACCCGCGGCGGCGGTCTCGACGTCGAGGGCCTGGGCATCGTGTACCTCGAGGCGTCCGCGACCGGGGTGCCCGTCGTGGCGGGCCGGTCGGGCGGGGCCCCGGAGACGGTGCGCGACGGGCGCACCGGTTACGTCGTCGACGGTACCTCCGTCACGGCCGTGGCGACCGCGGTGTCCGGTGTCCTGGCCGATCCCGATCGGGCCGCCGCGATGGGTGCGGCCGGGCGCGAATGGGTCTCCACCGATTGGAGATGGGACGTACTGGGCGCCAGATTGCGTGGTTATCTCGATGCCTCGGCGCCCCCGAACGAGACCGTGGCGCCGTCGGCGGGGTGACCGGACGGGCCGCCGACGCGATATGTGAAGCTGTCCTGCGTGAGCAGCATTCAGGTGGCGGACCAGACCTTCGTAGCGGCGCCCCCGGAGCGCATCGCCGAGGAGGTCGCGGCCCTCGATCGGTGGCGTGCATGGTGGCCCGATCTCGTACTGACCGTGCGGGAGGACCGGGCCGAGAAGGGCATCCGGTGGACGGTGTCGGGTCCGCTCGACGGGACGATGGAGGTGTGGATCGAGCCGGTTCTCGACGGCGCGGTGATCCACTACTTCCTGCACTGCGAGCCGGCGGGTGTCGCGCCCGAGCGGATGGCGGGTCTCGACCTCGCGGGAATGAACCGTACGCGCCGGGTCCAGGGGAAGGTGATGACCTTCGAGGTCAAGCAGCGTCTCGAGGCCGGTCGTCCGGCCGGTGAACCGCCGCGACACTGAAGCCACCGCAGGAGCGTCGTCCCGATACCGTTGTTCCCACGGCGTGTGATAGACCCTCGGGGCGGGACTGATCGGTGCACACCCGAGGGACCGAGAAAGGGAGCCGTCACCACATGGCCGAGAAGACGAAGAGGTCGATCACCATCGACGCGCCGGCCGAGCGTGTCATGGAGGTCATCGCAGATTTCGATGCCTATCCGACGTGGGTGTCGGCGGCGAAGACCGTGGAGGTCGTGGAACATCGTCCCGACGGCAGGGCCGAACGCGTGCGCTTCGTCCTCGACGCCGGCATCGTCAAGGACACCTACGTCCTGCGGTATAAGTGGGCGCCCGACAACCGAGCCGTGAGCTGGGAACTCGAGAGCGGTGAGATCCAGAAGGCGCAGTCCGGCTCGTACGTGCTGACCGAGGCCTCCGACGGCACCACGGTCGTCGACTACCAGCTCACCGTGGATCTCACGATCCCGATGATCGGTCTGTTCAAGCGCAAGGCGGAGAAGGTCATCACCGACACCGCGCTGAAAGAACTCAAGAAGCAGGTGGAGGGCTGAACGTCCGGCACGCCCCGGCCCGCGTGCGATGGTTCCTCGGAAAGGGCGGCGCCGGGAAGACGACCCTTGCCGCGGCCGAGGCGCTCGCGACCGCCCGTGCGGGAGAGCCCGTGCTCGTCGTGTCCATCGACCGGGCGCACTCCCTCGGCGACGTATTCGACCTGCCTCCGGCCACGAACCGGGACGCCGGCGCGACGGACATCCGCACCGTCGAGGAGAACCTCGACATGGTGGAGATCGACTCGCTGCAGCTGCTCCGCACGCGCTACGCGGTCCTCGCCTCGATGGCGGCGCTCGCCGGGACCCACGAGCACGCCGATCAGTTCGACCTGCCCGAGCCCGACGAACTGACCGGGCTTCCCGGCGTCGAGGAACTGCTCGTGCTCGCCGAGGTCGCGCGCCTCGCGGACAGCGGACGGTGGGTTCTCGTCGTCGTCGACGCCCCGGCCTCCGCCGACGCCCTGCGCACCCTCACTGCGCCGCGGACGGTCTCCGATTCGCTGGAACGGATCTGGCCGCAGCACAGCCGGGTGGCGGCGGCCACCGGTCCGGACCCCCGCACGGGTGTCTTCGTCGCGCTGTTCGATCGGCTGCTGTCGGGGATCACCGCGGTACGCGACCTGCTCGACGATCGCGGACGCAGCGCCGCGGTGGTCGTGGCGACGCCTGACCGCGCCGGTCGTGCCGAGCTCGCACGGGTGCGGTCGTGGCTCGCACTGTCCGGCATTCGCGTCGACGCGGTCGTCGTCAACGGCGTCGTCCCTGCGATGGGTGGTTCGGGTGCGGCCGCGCGGCTGCTGGCCGATCAACGGGCCGCGCACGAGGCGATCGTCGCCGAGATCGGCGCGGCCGTCACCGACGTTCCCGTGATCGTGTGCGAGCGCCGTGCCGCGGAGCCGGTAGGGTTGGCAGCTCTGGAGGAGCTCGCCACGGCGCTCCGCCGCGACACACCCGTTCCCTCGTCGGAGACCGACGAGCCGGTCCGGGTGCAGCACGAATCGGGAACGGGGGTGGAGTCGGTGTACGCGATGCGCATGTACCTGCCGCTCGCCGACCCCGCATCGCTGACACTCGGACGGATGGGCGACGACCTCGTCGTCGGCGCCGACGGCATGCGCCGCCGGGTGCGACTCGCGTCGGGTCTGCGCCGGTGCACCGTCTCCGATGCCGAGTTCGACGGAACCGATCTGGTGGTGCGGTTCGTACCGGATCCGGCGGTGTGGCCGCTGTGAGGGACGATCACGAAGCCCTGATCTCGGAGTTGTTGCTGCTCGCCGACGCCGTGCTCGACCGCGTCGAAGGCACGGTGCAGCAGTTCGTCGTCGCGACCGGCGATGCGCCGGCTCATACGGACCCCGAGGCCGCGACCGGTTCGACGGCGCCGGGTGACGCCGATGCCGCGACCACTCCGAGCGGATGCGCGTGGTGCCCGCTCTGCGCCGCCGCAGCCCTGGTTCGCGGCGAGAACCACGAACTGGTCAGCAGGCTGGCGTCGAAACTGGCGGCGTTGATCGCGCTGCTGAGGGAGTTCCTCGCGCAGTTCCTGCCCTCGACCGGTGGCGCCCCGCCCGAGCCGACACCCGATCCGCCGACGCGGGATCGCCCGGCCTTCGAGCGGATCTCCGTCAACGTCCGCACGTGAACACGCAGGGCCCCGGGCTCACCGTCGGGATCGACATCGGGGGCACGAGCATCCGGGCGGCGGCCGTCGACCGTGACGGCGACGTCGTCGACAGTGTGCGCACGCAGACGCCGTCCTCCGCGGTCGCCCTCGAGAACGCGCTCCACCGTCTCGTCGAGCATCTGCGCGAACGCAACGACATCGCGGCGGTCGGGCTGGGGGTCGCGGGTTTCCTCACCGAGGACCGCACCACCGTGCGGTTCGCGCCGCATCTGCCCTGGCGCGACACACCGCTCGCCGAGATACTCACCGAACGCTTCGGACTGCCGGTCGTCCTCGAACACGACGCCAACGCAGCCGCCTGGGCCGAGTACCGCTTCGGCGCCGCCGCGGGCAGCACCATCGCGGTGATGGTCGCGCTCGGAACGGGCATCGGCGCCGCCCTGCTGCTCGACGGCCGGATCTATCGCGGTGCCTACGGTGTGGCGCCCGAACTCGGTCACCTGCAGGTCGTGCCCGACGGGCGGCCCTGCCCGTGCGGTAAGCAGGGATGCTGGGAAAGATATTGCAGCGGAACAGGTCTCGTGGACACGACCGTCGAGATGCTCGCGGCCGATCCCGGACGGTCCGTTCTCGCGGGCGAGATCGCCTCGGATCCCGGATCGCTCACCGGCCGGCGGATCGCCGGGGCCGCCCACGACGGCGATCCCGTCGCGCTCGCCGCCTTCGACGATTTCGCCCGTCGGCTCGGGCTCGGCCTGGCGCTCGTCGCCGACGTCTACGACCCCGAGCTCGTCGTCATCGGGGGAGGGGTCTCCGGTTCCGCGCCGCTGTTCCTCGACGCTGCGCGCGAGCACTATGCGGCCGTGACCACCGGCGCCGGCCACCGCCCGCTCGCGCGCGTCCGGGTCGCGCAGCTCGGCGACGCCGCCGGTCTCATCGGCGCCGCCGATCTCGCCCGATCCGCCGTCGAAACCTCTCGACCGCCGCTGTAGGTGAGATTATCGTCACGTCGACGTCGAAAGGGTGGGGTCGGGCACTGACGCGATGTGCGTGTGGCAGCCGCATCGTCGTAGAGTCGACCGGCGGGCGGTGCTGCACCGATCCGTGTGGGGGATGATCGGATTCGGGAAGGATGCCATGTGGTACTGGCTGTTCAAGTACGTCCTCCTGGGACCGCTGCTGTGGCTCATAGGACGTCCGAAGTTCGAAGGCGGCGAGAACATTCCGGCGCACGGACCGGCGATTCTGGCCAGTAACCACAGGGCCGTCCTCGACTCGTTCTACCTTCCCCTCCTCGTGCGCCGGCGCATCACCTTCCTCGCCAAGAGCGAGTACTTCACCGGCACCGGCCTCAAGGGTGCCTTCCAGCGCTGGTTCTTCTCCTCGGTCGGGCAGGTCCCCATCGATCGCACCGGCGCCGACGCCGCGCAGGACGCGCTCAACGCCGGGGTGCGGGTTCTCGGTCAGGGCAAGCTGCTCGGCATCTACCCCGAGGGCACCCGCTCACCCGACGGACGTCTCTACAAGGGCAAGACCGGCCTGGCGCGACTGGCGCTGGAGACCGGTGTGCCCGTGATCCCCGTCGCCATGATCGGCACCGACCGGATGAACCCGATCGGGTCGAAGATGTGGCGACCGGCGAAGATCACCGTCCGGATCGGTGAGCCCATCGACTTCTCCCGGTTCGAGGGCATGGGTGGCAACCGGTTCGTCGAGCGCACCGTCACCGACGAGGTCATGTACTCCCTCATGCAGTTGTCGGGTCAGGAGTACGTCGACATCTACGCCGCCACCCTCAAGAACAAGAGCTCGGCGCCCGCGTCGGGCACGGCCGGGGACGCGGGTGCGTCGACGAACGGGAGCGCCGCGACCCCGCCGCAGGACGGTCCCGTCGCGGACCGTGTTCCCGACACGCGTGCCGGGTGAGCAGGTGCGCTACTTCTACGACTGCGAGTTCATCGAGGACGGACGCACGATCGAACTCGTCTCGATCGGTGTGGCCTGCGAGGACGGCCGCGAGTTCTACGCGGTGTCGACCGAGTTCGACCCGACCCGGGCCGGTGCCTGGGTGCGCCGCAACGTCCTGCCGAAGCTTCCGCCCCCGGCGCACCCGGCCTGGAAGTCGCGATCGAGGATTCGCGACGACCTCCTGAAGTTCCTCGTGCCCCGACCGGGCATCCGGCCCGAACTGTGGGCGTGGATCGGGGCCTACGACCACGTCGTCCTCGCCCAGCTGTGGGGCACCATGCCCGAACTCCCGGACGTCCTGCCCCGCTACACCCGTGAGCTCCGGCAGTACTGGGAGGACTCGGGCTGCCCGCCCCTGCCCCCGGTGCCGGACGACAACCACGATGCCCTCGCCGACGCCCGCCACAACCTCGCGAAGTTCGAGGCGATCGAGGCTGCTCGCCGGTCACGGTGACGCGGGTAACGGGGTGCTGCGCCGCTTTCGGCCGTCACGCCATATCCTGGACGGGTGAACTGGACTGTCGACGTGCCGATCGACCGCTTGCCCGAACTTCCCCCGTTGCCCGAGGAGCTGCGTGCCAACCTCGACGCGGCGCTCGCAAAGCCGGCGCTGCAGCAGCCCAGCTGGCCCGAGGAACAGGCCGCGGCGATGCGCACCGTGCTCGAGAGCGTGCCCCCCATCACCGTGCCCCGCGAGGTCGAGGAGCTGCAGACCCAGCTCGCCGCCGTCGCTCGCGGTGAGGCCTTCCTCCTCCAGGGCGGCGACTGCGCCGAGACGTTCGCGGACAACACCGAGCCGCACATCAAGGGCAACATCCGCACGTTGCTGCAGATGGCGGTGGTGCTGACCTACGGTGCGTCGACGCCGGTCGTGAAGGTCGCGCGGATCGCCGGCCAGTACGCCAAGCCGCGTTCGTCCGACACCGACGCGCTCGGCCTGCCGTCCTACCGCGGCGACATGGTCAACTCGCTGGTCGCCGACGCGGAGGTGCGCAGGCACGATCCGTCGCGCCTCGTGCGTGCCTACGCGAACGCGAGTGCCGCGATGAACCTCGTGCGTGCCGTCACCGCCGCCGGTGAGGCCGACCTGCACCGCGTGCACGACTGGAACCGGGCCTTCGTCTCGGCGTCGCCCGCCGGTGCCCGCTACGAGGCGCTCGCCTCCGAGATCGACCGCGGTCTGCGGTTCATGGACGCCTGCGGGGTCGTCGACCCGAACCTGCGCGCAGCGACGATCTACGCCAGCCACGAGGCCCTCGTCCTCGACTACGAGCGCGCGATGCTCCGTCTCGACAACTCGGGCGACAAGCCGCGCCTGTACGACCTGTCGGCCCACTTCCTGTGGATCGGCGATCGCACCCGCCAGCTCGACGGCGCGCACATCGCGTTCGCGGAGCTGCTGTCGAACCCGATCGGCCTGAAGATCGGTCCGTCGACCACCCCGGAGATGGCCGTCGAGTACGTCGAGCGCCTGGACCCGCACAACACGCCGGGCCGGCTGACCCTGATCTCCCGGATGGGCCACTCGAAGGTTCGCGACCTGCTGCCCGGCATCATCGAGCGTGTCGAGGCCACCGGCCACAAGGTGATCTGGCAGTGCGACCCGATGCACGGAAACACCCACGAGGCATCCACCGGCTACAAGACCCGTCACTTCGACCGCATTGTCGACGAGGTGCAGGGCTTCTTCGAGGTGCACCGCGCGCTCGGCACGCATCCCGGCGGCATCCACGTCGAGCTCACCGGTGAGGACGTCACCGAGTGCCTCGGCGGTGCCCAGGACATCTCCGATCTCGATCTGCACGGTCGTTACGAGACGGCGTGCGATCCGCGGCTGAACACGCAGCAGTCGATCGAACTCGCGTTCCTCGTGGCGGAGATGCTCCGCGGTTGATCACAGTGGGGATGCTCCCCGGGTAGAGGACGGGTGGTCGGATCAGGGCAGTGCGGTCAGCGTGACCGTGCTGCCCTGTTCTGTTCTCCGGCCTGCCCCCGGATCTTGGCCGATCACGATCGAGCGGTCGGAGTCGCCGAGCTGCCGGACCTCGACCTCGAAACCGAGGCGGGTGAGCTCGTCGCGGGCCGAGCCCACCGAGCGTCCCAACATCGACGGCACCTTCACTGCATTGGATACGAGCAGGGTGACGGTTCCGCCGGCGCTGACGTCGGCGCCCTCCTCCGGGTCGGTGCCGACGACTCGTCCCTCGTCGACGTCGGCGTCGAAGACCTCTCGGATCTCACCGACGGTCAGACCTGCTTCGTCGAGGATGCGTCGCGCCTCGTCGACCGGGCGTCCGGTGAGATCGGGCAGGGTGACCGGCGGGGAGCCCTTACTGATCACGAGTGCGACCTCGGCGCCCACCGGCAGGACGGTGCCGGGGGCGGGGTCGAGTGCAGCCACACCGCCCTCGGGCACCGTGGTGCTGAACGCGGTGCCGCCCTCGATCGGTTCGAAGGTGCGGCTGCGCAGTTCGTCCTCGACGACGGATCTCTCGCCGGCGCCGGGGATGGACGGGACGGTGGGTCTGCCGAGCGACACGAGCAACGCGATCGTGTCGCCGTCGGGCACGCGTGAACCCGCGCTGGGGTCGGTGCCGAGGACGGTGTCGACGGGGACGTCGTCGGAGTACTCGCCCCGGATCTCGCTGGACAATCCGGCCGTCTCGATCGCGGACACGGCCGCTGCCCGGTCGAGACCCTGCACGGTCGGGACGTCGGTGAGGCGGCCGGCGCCGAGCCACCACCCGGCGATTCCCATGAACAACGCGAGCACGATGATCGCGGCGATCCAACCGGCGGCGGACCGGCGCTGACGGCGACGGTCGGCAGCGTAGTCGGGCCGGGGCGCCACGGGTTCGGTGTCGGGACGCGGATGGGTGCGGGTCGCGACCCGGGTCGGGTGCGGGGGCGTGGCCGGAGCATCCGGGCCGGGCGTGGCCGGAACGGCGGTCTGCACGGTCGTCGGGGCGTGCGAGTTCGCGGCGGCCGAGCCGGGGAGCACCGTCGTCGCCGGAGCGGGATCGGCATGTCCGGCAGCGGCACCGTCGACGGTGCGGGTCGGTGCCGCGGCGTCGGGGTCCACCACGGGCGGCGTCCGCACGGCGGATCGTCTGGGAGCCGGAACCCGGTAGCGGGGGAGATCGAGCGTGTCGCAGATCTCGCCGAGCGCGTCGGCCATCACCTGCGCGTCGGCGTAGCGTTCCGACGGTTCGCGTTCGGTGGCCCGACGGACGAAGGCGTCCAGTTCCGGCGGAACCCCGTCTATGACCGAACTCGGATCCGGCACGTCCTTCTCCACGCGCTGGTACGCGACCGACAGTGACGTGTCGCCGATGAAGGGGGTGCGGCCGGTGAGCATCTCGTATACGAGCACACCGGCCGAGTAGACGTCGCTGCGCGCGTCGGCGCTGCCGACGGTGACCTGCTCCGGGGACAGGTACGCCGCGGTGCCGAGGATCACGCTGCGCGAGGTGGTGGTCGCGGCGGCGACGGCGCGGACGAGCCCGAAGTCGGCGATCTTCACCTCGCCGTTGCCGGAGATGAGGATGTTCTCGGGCTTGATGTCGCGATGCACGAGACCCGCCCGGTGGGCGACGGCCAGGGCTCCGAGGACCGGAGCGGCCACGGCAGCGGCGGCGTGCGGCGGCATCGGCCCGCGCTCGCGCAGCAGCTCACGCAGGGTGCCGCCCTCGACGAGCTCCATCACGAGGAAGACATGGTCGCCGTCCTGGCCCTGGTCGTAGACCGCGACGAGCCCGGGATGCGTCAATCGTGCGACGGACCTGGCCTCGAACTCGAACCGTGCCAGGAACTGGGGATCGGCCGCGAACTGCGGATCCATGATCTTCACGGCGACGGGACGGTCGAGACGCATGTCGGTGCCGCGATAGACGGTCGACATGCCGCCGCGTGCGATCTGCGATTCGATGCGATAACGCCGGTCGAGCACGACGCCGACCAGTCGGTCGCTGCCAGCGGTCACCCGGTGTACCCCCGTGTCTCGTGCGTGATGGTGGGACGCCGGTACCCGGGCCTTCGAGGTATCGACGTGACGAAGGTCCGGCTCTGCGTGTGCGGAGCGATTTCGTCCCCGTCGATCGTAGCCAGCTCCCGTGGACGGTAGCCGCGTAGCTGCCCGCGAGGCCGCAACGATAACGTGGTGGGGTGAGTGCAATCCCTTACTGCGACGACGTTCTCGACCGCTCCGTGCCCGTGGTGCAGCTCGTCGATGTGGCCAAGAGCCTCGGCGTCGCCACCTCCCGCGTGCACCAGATGGTGCGCGACCGGCAGTTGCTGGCGTTCAAGCGCGACCGCGTGCCGGTCCTGCCCGAGGCCTTCCTCGACGACGAGGGGAACGTTCTCAAGGGTCTTCCCGGCCTGATCGCGGTGCTGCACGACGGCGGTTACGAGGACGACGAGATCCTGCAGTGGCTCTTCGCCGAGGACGATTCTCTTCCCGGTGGAAGCCCCGTCGCCGCGATGCACACGCAGTCCGCGCGCGAGGTCATGCGGCGGGCACAGGCACTCGCCTTCTGATCCGCGGCGGGCAACTCGGCCTGATCCGCGGCGGGCAACTCAGCGCTGCCGGAGCAGTGAACCGGTGACGTACTCGGTGAGCATCACCGCGGCGCGGGTGCGGCGCGGTACCGTCGCGCGCCGGTCGAGCACTCGGAACCCACTGCGTTCGACCTCGTCGAGGATCCGCCCGTAGAGCGTGAAGGCCGCGCGGATACCGGGCCGGATCCGGTCGGGGAGTACCGCCAGTCCGGGTTCGGCCTTGCGATATTCGGCGCGGGTCAGTGCGACCGCGTGGGCGAGCGCCCGCCGGACCCTCGGATCCACGGCGCCGGTGCGCCGGCATTCCTGCAGCAGGTCGATGTCGACCCCGAACGCCGACCACAGGTCGAGCGGGATGTAGACGCGTCCGCGCTCGAGGTCTTCGCCGACGTCGCGGATGAAGTTGGTGAGCTGGAATGCCTCACCGAGCGCGGCCGCGGCCGGTGGGGCGGCAGGATCGGCGACGTCGAGGATGGGCAGCAGTTCGAGACCGATCACTGCCGCGGAGCCGTGCATGTACTCGCGCAGTTCCTCGATGGTCCGGTAGTGGGGCCGGAACTCGGGCGTGCGCGGCACGTCCATGCGCATGGAACGGATGAAGGCGTCGAAGTACCCGGTCGGGATGCGGTACTGCCGGATCGTGTCGGCGAGCGCACGGACCACCAGACCGGTCTCGTCGAGCGGGCCGGGATCACCCGCGAGCGCGGCGTGCAGGCGGGCGTGCGCGTCGTCGACCCCGCGGATCGCGGCCTCCGGGTCGTCCACGGCGGTGACGTCGACGATGTCGTCGACATGTCTGGCGAACCCGTAGAGCGCGTGCACGGCGTGTCGGCGCGGGGCCGGCAGCAACCGGGTCGCGAGGTTGTAGGTGCGTCCGTGTTCGGCGGTGAGTTCGGCGCAGTAGGCGTAGGCCCGGGTGAGATCGTCGGCCGCGATCCCCGCGGGGCGGTCAGGCACGGTCGTCCCGGGCAGCGCCGGCGGGCGATGCCGCTCGTGGCCGCAACCGCAGGCGCAGCGGATCACGGGTGACGAGCGAACGGGCCGCGACGATCGAGGCGAACACCGCGAGTGCGACGTGCGCGATGTTGTACATCCCGATCGACCCGTCGGGGTTGAAGATCAACATCAACCAGGTCGACAACCCGACGAGCACCATGAGCACCCTGGGCGACATCGCGAAGGCGGCGGCGACGGCGAGCGGCCAGGAGTAGTACCAGGGCAGCGCGGCGGGCGACAGCAGGGTCACCGCGGTCAGTGCCACGACGATCCCGAAGACCGCGTCGCGCTCGGTGCGGCGGAAGCGCCACCACGCCCACACCAGGATCACCACCAGCGCGATCGCGCAGAGCATGCGCGTGATGTCGAGGACCGATCCGAGTCGCCACGGGGTGACCCACGTGACGGCGTGCGCCATCATCGTCGGCAGCGACAACCAGTTGATGATCTTCGACGAGCCGGACAGGGCGGTGAGCCAGCCGATGCCCACACCGGCGAGCAGCGAGGTGCCGCCGAAGACCGCGGCGAAGACGACCAGTCCCAGACCGGCGGCCTTGGCGAACAGGCGGACGGGCGCTGCCGGTTCGCGCCCTTCGGCGCGCGCACGGTCGCGTTCGTGGATCATCCACACCCACACCAGGAAGGGCAGTGCCAATCCTGCTGTGGCCTTGATCGCGGCGCCGAGCGAGACCAGGGCGATGCCGCCGATATGTCGGCCCTCGAGCACGAGCACGATGCCGGCGATCATGAGACCGACCATCAGCAGCTCGTTGTGCACACCGCCGACGAGATGGATCAGCACGAGCGGGTTCAGGACCGCGAGCCACAGGGCGATCGCGGGGTTCCCACCCATGCGACGGGCGAGTTTCGGCACGGCCCACGCCATGAGCGCGAGGCCGGGAAGCATGGTCAGGCGCCACAGCCAGGTGCCCGTCACCACGTTGTCGTCGGTGATGGACGTGATGCCCGCACCGAGCAGCAGGTGGACGGGCCCGTACGGCGTGGTGGTCGTCGTCCATACGTTGCTGACGTTGTCGAGCAGGACGCCCGGGTTGACGACCGGGCCCACCTCGTACGGATCGAAGCCGTCGCGCAGCAGTGCACCCTGCGCGAGGTAGGAGTAGGCGTCGCGGCTGAACATCGGGGTCGCGACGAGCAGGGGAGCGGTCCACGCGGGAAGCACCGTCCACAGATCGCGCACCGTGACGTGGCCGGCGAG
Source organism: Rhodococcus rhodochrous (assembly GCF_900187265.1). Lineage (NCBI taxonomy): Bacteria > Bacillati > Actinomycetota > Actinomycetes > Mycobacteriales > Nocardiaceae > Rhodococcus > Rhodococcus rhodochrous. Next base: position 3,216,968 of record NZ_LT906450.1, on the reverse strand, counting down.
GGTCGCCCGACCGACGCGCACCCACGCTGCGATCATGACGAGCACACCGACCCACAGGATGATCCGCGAGAGCAGCTGACCGTGGCCGAAGCGCAGCCACGACAGATAGATGTCCTCGAGCAGCGGATCGACGCGGCGGACACTGCCCGATCCGAAACTGCCGAAGGTCATGAGCACCGCGCCCCACGCGCCGAGCAACGTGGCGTGGCCGGCGGGACTCCTCAGGAATGCGTACTTCGGGCGCTCACCCGTCGGCGCGACCGTCCCCTCCGGCGCGGGCGAGGTCTGCGGCTCGGCGTCGGGCGAGGCAGGGGACGACATCGTTACGGTTCCTCCCCCGTGGACGTGTGGATGCGCGGCGCGCAGGTAGCTGGCGAACGAGGACAGTTTAGTGGAGACGCGGAGCGTGTTGCGCCCGGTGTCACCGGCTTCGCGGAACACCGAGCCGTTCGGCGGCGAGCCTTCCGGACAACAGCACGGTGGGGACGCCGACGCCCGGCACCGTCGCCGACCCGGCGAGCACCACGCCGGGAACGGCCGGATCGAGGTTACGGCGCCGGAACGGTCCCGTCTGCCGGAAGACGTGAGCGCTCGAGAACGGGCTGCCCGCCTGCATGCCACGAGCGTGCCAGGTTGCGGGTGTGTCGATGTGGTCGACGCGGAAACCGTCCATGATACCGCCGTATCCGCGGCGGTCGAGGACGTCGAGCAGCTCGTTGCGGTAGGGCACCGCGAGCTCGGCCCAGGCGAGCGGAGCGCTGTCGAGGTTCGGGCACGGCGCCAGCACCGACAACGGTTCGTGCTCGGCCCCCTCACGGGTGAAGCGCAGACCGGGATCGGACAGAGCCGGTCGTGTGATGAGCAGCGAGGGATCCGACATCGGCCGGCCACGTCCGCGGCTGCGGGTGATCTCCGCGAAGGTGCGGTCCCATTCACCGCCGAAGTCGATCACGTGGTGGTGTTGCGCCGCCCAGCCGTGGGTCACCCCGGTGGGGATCGACCCGTGCAGCACCACGGCCGACGGCGCGGCCAGTGTGCGGCGGCGCCGACGGTGCGGCAGCAACCCGTCGACCACCGGGGTGTCGGGGGTCAGGACGGCCGCGTCGCACGGGAAGCGTTCTCCGTCGCGGGTGCGGACACCGTCGACCCGGCCACCGGAGAGATCGAGCGAGGTCACCTCCCGGCCGAGTTCGAGCCGTCCGCCGGCATCGACGAACGCCGCGGCCATCGCGCGGGCGACCGATCGCATACCGCCGTCCACCGCGTACACGCCCAGCGAGGTGTCCATGTGGGCGATGGCCCCGTAGACGGCGAGGGCCCGTGCCGGAGCGACCCCCGCGTACAGCGCCTGGAAGGTGAAGACGCGGCGCAGGCGTGGGTCGGTGATCCTGCGGTTCACCTGTGCGCCGAGCCTGCCGAACCCGCCCAGCCGGAGCAGACGCGCAAGGTCGCGCAGTGCCGCCGGAGACGAGACCAGGTCGAGCGGCGAGTCGAAGTTCGCGTCCATGAAGCGGTCGAACTCGGCGTCGAAGATGTCGGCGAGCCACGCCCGCAGCCGCAGATAGCGGCGTGCCTCCTCGGGACCGCACACCCGCGAGATCTCGGCGACCATGGCCTCGGGGTCGGAGTGCACGTCGAGCGAGGTGCCGTCGGCGAACCGCGCGTGATAGGCGGGGGACAATTGTCGGGTGCGTAGCGCCGGCCGGACCGAGTCCCGATCGGCGCCCACCGCGGCGAGGGCGTCGTCGATCAGCTCGGGCATCGTGAGCACGGTGGCACCGTTGTCGATCTCGTAACCGGGGCCGTGATAACTGCCGACCCGGCCCCCGACGTCGTCGGCGCGTTCGAGGACCGTCACGTCCCTACCGGCGCCACGCAGGTGCAGCGCCGCGGACAGACCGGCGAGGCCGGCACCGACCACGACGACCCGGTCGGCGCCGGGAACCGTCCGCACCGTCCTCACGCCACCCGTCGGGTCGCGGCGACCGCCGACTCGCGCAGGAGGACCTTGCCCTCCTCGGTGGCGCCGGACGACTCGAGCGCCTCGAACGCGCTGTCGGTCAGTTCCGTGATGCGGTCCTCGATCCGGGCGACCGCGCCGAGGTCGACGAGCAGCGAGCGGAGCTGTTCGACCTGCGCGTCGGACAGATCGGTCCCGATCGAGGTGCGCAACAGCTCGGCCGCGGCCGGATCGGAGGCGTCGGCCGTCTCGAGTGCCAGCGCGTACAGGACCGTCCTCTTGCCCGAGCGCAGGTCGTCGCCGGAGGGCTTGCCGGTGATCTCGGGGTCGCCGAAGACGCCGAGCAGATCGTCGCGCAGCTGGAACGCCAGACCGATGTCGGTGCCGAAGCGGCGGTAGGCGTCGATGAGGTCGTCGTCGGCGCCGGCGAGAGCGGCGCCGATGTGCAGCGGGCGTTCGATCGTGTACGCCGCGGTCTTGAACCGGTTGACCCGCGTGGCGGCCTCCACCGATTCGTCCGCCGCCACCTCGTTGGCGATGTCGAGGTACTGCCCGCCGAGCACCTCGGTGCGCATCGCGGCCCAGGCCGGGACCACGCGCGCGACCGTCGCGGGGTCGAGCCCGGCCGAGTGCAGCATGTCGTCCGCCCACACCAGGGCGAGGTCGCCGAGCAGGATCGCGACCGACTCGCCGAACTGCTCCGACCTACCGTGCCAGCCGGCGCTGCGGTGCTGCTCGGTGAACTCGACGTGCACGGTGGGGAACCCGCGGCGCGTGGTTGAGGCATCGATGATGTCGTCGTGGACGAGGGCCGCGGCCTGCACGAGCTCGAGCGCCGAGCACGCCTGCAGGACGGCCGCGGCGTCCGGCCCGGTCGGATCACCGCCGGCGCCGAGCCAGCCCGTCCAGGCGAAGCGCGGACGTACCCGCTTGCCCCCGCGCAGCACGAACGCCTCGAGCGTGTCGACGGCCTGCCGGTATCCACCGCCCACCGAGTCGACCAGATCGGAACGTGAGGTGAAGAACTGCCGGAGGGAGTCCTCCACACGATGGGGGAGCTGCTCGGCAGACAAGTGATCGGCGCCGGTAGACAGGACGAAACCTCCAGGTCGATGGGTGACGGCACCTCGGCGGGGGGAGAGCCGGAGGCGCCGCGACCAGCCTATCCGCACACTCGGGTCGTCGCCGGTAGCGACCGGCCCGGTGGCGCCACCTATGCTGGACCGGTGACAAGCGACTTCGTCAGGGCAACCGAGGACGACGGGATTTCTCGGACCCCGTCGATCGTGGACCGTCTCGGATCCGCGCGTTCGGGCCGCATTCCGTTCTCCGTCGAGTTCTCCCCACCTCGCGATGCCGAGGCCGAGGGACGACTGTGGCGTGCCGTGCGGACGTTCGAACGCCTCGGTCCGGCCTTCGTATCGATGACCTACGGCGCCGGGGGATCCACCCGCGACCGTACGGTCCGGATCACCGGACGTCTCGCCGAGGAGACCACCCTCCTGCCGGTCGCGCACCTCACGGCCGTCGGGCACAGCATCGACGAACTGCGCGCGATGGTCGGTGCCTATGCCGACCGCGGCATCACCAACATCCTCGCCCTGCGCGGCGACCCGCCGGGCAACCCCCTCGGCGAGTGGGAGAAGCACCCGGAGGGTCTCGAATACGCCGACGAACTCGTACGTCTGGTGCGCGATCTCGGCGACTTCCACGTGGGCGTCGCATCGTTCCCGGAAGGACACCACCGGTCCCCGGACCTCGACCACGACACCCGCTATCTCGTGCAGAAGCTGCGTGCGGGCGCCGAGTACTCGATCACCCAGATGTTCTTCGACGTCGAGCACTACCTGCGTCTGCGCGACCGGGTCGTGGCGTGCGACGCCGAGCAGGGGCTCAAGCCGATCATCCCCGAGATCATGCCGATCACGTCGCTGCGCTCGGCGCGGCGCAGCCTCGAACTGTCGGGTTCGCACCTGCCGCCCGTGCTCGAGGAGCGGCTGCGGCGCGCGGCGGGCGACGGCCCGGAGGAGAACCGCGCCGCCGTGCGCGAGGTGGGCATCGAGGTGGCCACGGAGATGTGCGAGCGGCTGATCTCCGAGGGCGCGCCGTGCCTGCACTTCATCACGCTGAACTTCGCCCGCGCGACCGGCGAGGTGCTCGACCGCCTCGGCTACGAACTCGAAGCTCCCGCCGCGGTGCAGCCGGCCTGACATCCGTGCCCCGGTTCGGGGTCAGGGCAGGACGCGGGCCTTCCATGCCGCGCGTCCGCTGCGCCGGGCCCGGATCGACGACGCCGTGAGCGCGCCGAAGGCCAGGACCGATGCCGGGTGTGCCACGGCCTCGAGCAGGTCGTCGGCGGGACGGTCCGGAGCATCCGGGTGTGTGCGTCCTCCCCGTTCGGTGACGCGGGCGAGGAGTCGTGACGCCATGCCCGCGGCGGTTCCGACCAGACCCCAGCGTCGTGTCCGGCCCTCGCCGAGAAGCGCCGCTGCCGGGGGCAGGAGGTAGGCGAGGAGATACAGCGCGACCACCGCGGCCGCGCCGGCGGGGGAGCCGAACGCCGACCACAGCCAGCGGGTGTATCCGCCGATCAACGGGCGGGGCCCGTCGTACATCCGGCACGACGACAGCCCGCCCGCGGCCGCGACCGTCGTACGTCGTCCGGCGCGACGTAGTGCCCGGGCCAGATCCAGATCCTCCGTGGGACTCGCCGCGACCGCGGCGTGCCCGCCGATCGCCCCGTAGGCGTGCGCGTCGAAGACGAGGAACTGCCCGCACGCCACCGCCATCGACGGCCGGTGGGTGCGGTGCGAGACCGCGACGGGCAGCAGCGAGAACCACGACCAGAACAGCAGTGGCTGCACGAGCCGTTCGAGCGCCGACCCGGTGAGCTGGTACGGGAACGGCGAGACGAGCGCGGCATCCTGGCGGCGCAGCAGAGCGATGGCGGCGGAGAGTGCGTCGGGCGTGAGCCGGACGTCCGCGTCGACGAAGACCACGACGCCGCTGTCGGCTGCCGGCCCGGCGTGGGCGACGGCTGCGGCACACGCCGCTGCCTTCCCGGTCCATCCTTCGGGAGGTGGCTGGGTCGATCGGACGACGGTGATGCGCTCGTCGTCCGCGGCCGCGGCCGTGGCCAGATCGCAGGTGCCGTCGGACGAGTCGTCGTCGAGGATCACCACGCGCAGGGCGCGCAGGCCTCTCTGTGCGCGCAGATCGGAGACGATCGCACCGATGCGAGGAGCTTCGTCACGGGCCGGCACGACGACGGTGACCTGCTCGTCGACCACCGGTCCCGGAACGAGACAAGGGAGCGCGACGCGGTTCGCGACGGCGACGGCCGCACCGTAGGAGGCGACGAGAGCACCACCGGCGACGAGCCGCGCGAGACCGGGGGACAGGTCGCGCGGCAGGGGGGTCAGGACCGCGTCCCGTTCGCCGACGACCACTGCGGCGTGGGATTGCGGGTGAACCAGGCCGCGCCGGCGATGATCAGCGTGACACCGAAGGCGCCGCCGGCCATGATTCCGGCCCAGCCCGCGAAACCGCGCGTGTTGGGATCGGCGTAGCGCACCTCCGCGCGGAGGGTGCTCACCTCACCGGCCGGAAGCTTCCAGGTCACGACCGAATCCGACTCGCGGGTGCCGTTGGTGGTCGCCACCCGGGCGGGGAATGCGATGGTGAACTGCACGTCGGTGCCCTGGGTGGGAGCGGACTCGAGATCGACGCGTCCGTTCAGGGCGACCAGGTCGCCCGAGCGCTGCAGGTTGAGCTGGAACATGCCGGCGCTCTGGTCGGACATCGTGGCGAGCTGCTGGACGTCGCCGAAGGTGAGGTCGTTGAAGAAGACCTGGCTCCCGACGTAGCCGTCCTGCGAGTACTCCTGCACCCGCACCTTGCCGGCCAGGGCCGAGGGAGGGGTGAGTTCGGGACCGGGATCGTTCTCGTCGGCGGGGATGGTCGCGGCGACGATCTGCCCCGACACACGGTCATCGGAGGAGATCCCCATCGTCGCCTGCACACGCAGGCAGCCGGTGAGGAGCGGGAGGCCGAGGAGCACGAGCCCCACGACCGCGACGACACGACGGCGGACGGACAGGATGGACGACTGCACGGAGAACATGGTGCCAGGCACGGTCATCCTCGTCGGTTGTTCGGGTCGCTCGCGGCGAGTCGTGTCTCGTCCCGCCCGGGACCGGGCTTGCTTCCGCGCCACGACCGGACGAGCGAGAACAGCAGGGGAACACCCAGTACCCCCATGACGACCAGTCCGTACACCGCGGAGTAGCGGAGTTCGGGAGCGTCGAGGAAGACACTGTGGGCGAGCGCCGAACCGAGCCACGTCCACAGGAACAGTACGACGGGCACGGCGTCGTGCCGGGACGTGTCGGTGCGATCCGAACGGGAGTCGACGAGCACGAGCACGGTCGCCATGATCGCGGCGACGAGAAGCCAGCCCGCGTAGTTGGTGAGTGGGATGTGCTCGATCCCGGGCAGTCCGCCGGCGTTGCACCACGACCAGTGCCCGTCCGCCACCATCTGGGGGTCGAGATACAGATCCCAGCCCAGCATGCCGACGGTGACCGCCGCGACCCGGCCGGGACCGTTGCGGACGAGGCGGGAGGCCACGCACCAGACGGGGTACAGACCCGCCGACCACGCCAGCGGCACCACCAGCGGGACGTCGAAGGCGGCCGGTCCGAGCCGATCGGTGACATAGCTGTAGCAGCCGTAGGGATAGCCGGTCGTCGTGCCGACCACCTCGGACAGATATCCGATGCCCACCGAGCTGACGATCAGGACGACGGCGAAGGTGAGGCCGCGGTTCAGCGCGGCGTGGACGAGACATGCGGCGGTGAGCAGCGTGACGACCGCGACGGTCGCGGCGTCCCGGGCGCCACCCTCGGTGAGGGGGTAGGCGATCTGGGCCAGGACCGCGGCGACGGCCGGGACGATCGGAAGGATCGTCTGCCAGCGGGCCGGTCGGGGCGGTGCGGGGACGCGGGTGTCGGTCACCGCGACACCCAGCCCTTCACGCGGTCCACGAGAGTTCCCTTGGCGTCGGCGAGGGCGACCCGGGCGGCGTTGCGGCCGCTCGCACCGGAGACTCCACCGCCGGGATGGGTCGAGGCGCCGGTGAGATAGAGGCCGGGCGCGTCGGGCACCCGATAGCCGGACAGTTCCGGCAGCGGGCGCCACAGGAACATCTGGTCCAGCGACATCTCCACGTGCATGACGTTCCCGCCGAGCAGGCCGAGTTCGCTCTCGATGTCCGCGGGGGTCTGCACGTGGCAGTGCTCCACGCTTGCGGTGAATCCGGGAGAGCGCGTCTCCATCTCGGCGAGGATGCGGTCGGTCTCGGCGCCGGCGATGTCCTCCCAGCGACGCCCGTCGCGCAGCGCGTACGGATGCCACTGGGACCACAGGGTGATCTGGTGCTTGCCGTCGGGTGCGATCGTTGGGTCGAGGGCGGAGAAGCTCATCGCGAGGACGGCCGGTCGCGGGGGCAGGTCTCCCGCCATCGCCGCACCGTGCGCGGCGCGCAGGTGGGCGCGGTCGTCGACGAGCAGTTGCAGGCCGGCGGTCGTCAGTTCGGGCTCGTCGCAGCCGCGGTAGCGGGGCAGCGAGTCGGTGCCGAGCCGCAGGACCATGCCGATACCGGGGCCGACCCGCATGCTGCGGCGCCAGCGCTCGAGCCGGTCGCGGTCGTATCCGCCGCGGTCGAGCAGATCCAGCGTGGTCAGTACGTGGCATCCGGCGACGACCCTCCGGGCCCGCAGGGAGCGTCCCGATTCGGTGCGCACGGTCCACACATCGCCGGTCCGGCGGATCTCGGTGGCGGCGTCGCCGCAGGTCACCGTGCCGCCGTCGGACCGCAGCCGCGACAGCAGGGCCTGGGTGAGCGCGCCGCTCCCGCCGATCGCGCGCCCCGGGGGCAGGGTGTGCATGAGGGCCGCGAAGCCCACCATCGCGGCGGTGCCGGGCTCGGACATGGGCGGGCCGGACTGCGCGCCGAACCAGGCGAGTGCCGCCTTGAGGGGTTCGTCGTCGAAGTACTCGTCGAGCAGGCTGTCGCCGGTGGTGAGGAACCGGCGGGACAGGGCGCTGCCGCCCTCCCCGGCGTCGAGTCCCCAGAACGAGGACAGCAGGTGCCGGCCGGTCGGGGGGTGGGTGAACGACTTCATCACCGCGGCGCTGCGCGGACCCCAGTCCTGCACGAAGCGGCGGTACGCGTCGGCCTCGCGGCGTCCGCAGGCTGCTTCGACGGAGGCGCAGGTCCGGTCGAGATCGCGGTGGAAGACGATGCCGGGGCGGTCGGAGTCCGTCGGCGGCGGCGCGTATGCCCACGGGTCGCAGTCGATGTAGCGCAGGCCGTGGGCAGCGAGATCGAGTTCCTCGACGATCCCGGAGTGGCGCACCATGATGTGCGCCGAGGAACCGCGGTCGACGGCGTATCCGGGGAACCGTTCGACGGTGGAGACGGCGCCGCCCGGCACGGTGTCGCGTTCGAGGACCTCCACCGACCATCCGTCGCGGGCGAGATAACACGCCGAGACCAGGGCGTTGTGGCCCGAGCCGACGACGACGACGTCGAGTGTGGAGTTCATGGGGTACCGCTTCCGTCCGGATCGTCGATCGTGTGATGGTGGTACGGAACGAGGTCCGGCTCCAGAGGCAGGCTCCTGCCGAGGACCGCGAACGGGCGGGCGTCGCCGGTGAAGACGAACCGGCGGACGACGTCCTGGAATCCGAACCGACGGTACAGCCGCCACGCCCGGTTGTCCTCGCCCGGCACTTCGGGTGTCGACAGCAGTACGGCCGCTTCGGTGCGTTCCCGCAGCAGCGCCGACAGGAGCAGTTCACCGATGCGGCGTCCCTGCATGTCGGGGCGGACGTGCAGTTCGGTGAGCTCGAAGTAGTCGGAGAGGATGCGATCGATCTCCTCGGGGGACCGTCCGGAATGGCGCATCCCGGCGCGCACCTGCTGGTTCCACCACTGGCGGGTGTCGCCCCGGTAGCCGTACGCGATCCCGACGGCGGTGTCCGGATCGTCGGGGAGACTCGCAGCGAACGCCTGCCATCCCTCGCGGGCCGAATGCTCGGACCACATCGGCGCGCGGTGGTACTCCGTGCCGCGGGGATACCGCATCGCCGCGACGTAGACGGCCAGCAGCTCGGGCAGGCGCGCACGGAAGTCCGCGGGGGAGAGCTCGGTGAGGATCGGGGCGTCCTGGCGGGGATCGGTGGTCATGCGTGACTCGTTCGGGTGGCTCGCGCTGCGTCGGAGGTGCTCGGGTCTCGCTGATCGTTCGGGATGACGTGGCCACTTTCTCTTGACGGGTTGTCGGTGGGTCCAGCTATATTGAATACGTCGAACGCATGTTCGACACCGGTGATCCGGGGATGTTCGAGGGAAGCGAACATCCCCGGATCACCCTGGGGTCTCCCGCTCGGCGTCCGTGTCGGCCTCACTCGAGGACAGTGATCTCCGTTCCTCGGCGTTTCGGCGGGAATGCCACCGGATACCGCTCGTCGTAACGAGTGGTGAGACCACGCCGAGGAGGTGCGTGAACATGGCCAACGGTCAGGTCGCGAGTCGAGGCCCGCGCCGAACGTCTCCCACGCTCGGGCCGTCCGCATGCATCGACCATGCCACCTCGGCGCGCGCGGCGACGCTGCTGCGCAAGGCCGACGATCTGCTCTCGGGTGCCGCCGGTGCCGGCGATCCTGGCGAGCGGTTCCGCCTCGCCTATCTGGCGGCGCTGCGCGGCGCGGGCGCGGTGGTCGCCGCCGCGGAGCTGCGTTCCGGGATCCGCCCCCGCCGGCCCGCCACGCGCAACGCGTGGGCGCTCATGGCGCGCGCCGACGAGTCCTTCGCCGTCTGGGCCGACTACTTCGCCGATCGCTCAGCCACCCGCGCCGCAGTCGAGGCGGGGGTAGTGCATGCGGTGGGCGCCGACGAATCCGGGGCGTTCTACGACGAGGTGGGTCACTTCCTGCACGATGTGGAGGGCTATCTCGACGCCGAAGCAGAGCCGGAGGTCGGTGTCGGTGGGTGACTTTCGCCCCCTCACGAGGGTCTTCGCCGAAGAGGGGATCGAACTCACGTGTGGAGTTTGTGGTCCACAGCGACATCTGCTCGTATTATTGACTCAGGCGGCCGTACGGACGGCCCCCCGCCGGATTCGCCCCACGGATCCGGTGGCCACCGTTTAGTGCCGGGGGAGGTACCGTGCCACTCTCCGAGCACGAGCAGCGCATGCTCGATCAAATCGAGAGCGCGCTCTATGCTGAGGATCCCAAGTTCGCCTCGACCGTGCGTGGCAGCCGGTTGGGGATGGCGTCGAACCGGCGGCGGCTACAGGCCGGCGCCTTGTTCGTGTTGGGCCTGACGCTGTTGATCGCCGGCGTTGCCCTGCCGCTCAAGCCGGGCGGCTTCCCGATCATCAGTCTGCTCGGGTTCCTCGTGATGTTCGCCGCCGGAGTCCTGTTGCTCCTCGGCGGTCGTCGGCCGTCGACTCCAGGGGCGACGGGCGGTAGTTCCGGTTGCGGAAAGACCGGTCGAAGTTCCCGCGGCGGCAAGAAGTCCTCGGGTGGTGGCTTCACCAACCGCATGGAAGAGCGGTTCCGGAGGCGTTTCGAGCAGGACTGACCTCCTCGACCATCAGGTGTATCGACGACGGCGCGACCCAACGGGTCGCGCCGTCGTCGTTTCTCCGTCGGCCTGCCCAGCGACCTCCCTCCATCCCTCCTGTCGCTCCACCACCGCGCCCCACTCGCGCGTTCCCCGTCCCCCCACTGCCTCCCACCCCGGCCCCGGGCGCAGTGTTTCCCCTGGTCGCCCATCGCTCGAACCTCGCTCCGCCGGTGGGGCGGATCGTCGGGGCGCCGACGTCGGTGGATCCGCCGTAGTCACGAGAGGGTGTGTCCCCATTTTTCGCCACCCACTCTGAGCTGGGAATGTGACGACAACACGCGTGACCGGGCGGCGGTAATCCGTTTCCGGTGGGGCAAAGTGGGGTAATGTGGGGCGCGGCGGGACAAGGTGTCCTGTCGCGCGAAGCATCCGTCCGGCAGCGGGGAGGCGCCGAGTGTTCCTCGGTACCTACACCCCGAAGTTGGACGACAAGGGCCGGCTCACGCTGCCGGCGAAGTACCGAGACGAGCTGGCGGGAGGGTTGATGATCACGAAGGGACAGGATCACAGCCTCACCGTGTTCCCTCGTGACGAGTTCGCCGCTCTGGCCGAACGCGCTGCGAGTGCCTCACGGAGCAACCCTCAGGCACGTGCGTTCCTGCGGAGCCTCGCGTCGGGAACGGAGGAGCAGCGACCCGACTCACAAGGCCGGATCACGCTGTCGTCGGCCCACCGCAAGTACGCCGGTCTCACCAAGGACTGCGTGGTGATCGGTTCGGTCAGGTACCTCGAGATCTGGGACGCGACGGCATGGGAGAGCTACCTCGCCGAGCACGAAGAAGACTTCTCGGAAGCGAGAGACGAAGCACTACGCGACATCTTGTAACCACGGCTCGGGCTGCGCGGCGAGTGCCGCGAGGCCTCTGCCCGATGTGCCGGCCCTGACGCACTTCCCCAGCGCCAGGTACGGACCGAAGGGCCCTGACGCACTTCCCCGGCGTCAGGTCTCTTCGGACTCGGACAGAGACCTCGAGGCATTCGCCGTCTTCCGTATCCACCCCGTGGCGGCGAGCACGGTATCGAGACGAGCGACAGGCAGGCACGAGGCACACCACCGTCCACCCGACGAGTACCCCACAGACCGTAAGCGGCCCGAGCAGGATTCCGGAGGACACATGGTGGACGGCGAGCACGAATCCGTCGATGGTACGGATGAGGCCACCGGTGCCGATGTGGCATCTGCGGTGGAGTTCGGCCACGTGCCTGTCATGCTCCAGCGGGCCGTCGACCTGCTCGGCCCGGCCATCGAGAGCGTCGCTCCCGACGGCGAGGGCGCGGTCTACGTCGACGCGACCCTCGGTCTCGGTGGGCACTCCGAACACTTCCTGACGATCTACCCCAAGCTGCGGCTCGTCGGCCTCGACCGCGATCCCGACGCACTGGCGATCGCCCGCGAGCGACTCGCACGGTTCTCCGATCGCACCGACTTCGTCCACACCCGCTACGACGGGATCGCCGATGCACTCGAGAGTGTCGGCCTCGACCGGCACGGCTCGGTCCATGCCGCCCTGTTCGATCTCGGCGTGTCCTCGATGCAGCTCGACGAGGCGGAGCGCGGCTTCGCCTATTCCAAGGACGCACCGCTCGACATGCGGATGGATCCCACCACCGGCATCACCGCGGCCGACGTCCTCAACACCTACAGCCACGGCGACCTCGCCCGCATCCTGAGCACCTACGGCGAGGAGCGTTTCGCCGGCAGGATCGCCTCCGAGATCGTCCGGACCCGGGCCAAGGCCCCGTTCCGGACGAGCGGCGAACTCGTCGAACTGCTGTACCGCACGATCCCTGCTGCGACCCGCCGTACCGGTGGTCACCCGGCCAAGCGCACCTTCCAGGCGCTGCGGGTCGAGGTGAATGCGGAGCTCGACTCGTTGCGCAACGCGATACCGGACGCTATCGATGCTCTCGCGGTGGGTGGCCGGATCGTCTTCATGTCCTACCAGTCGCTCGAGGACAAGGTCGTCAAGCAGGAACTGACCCCGCGAGCGAAGTCCCGCAGTCCCGAAGGGCTTCCGGTCGAACTGCCCGGGATGGGACCGGAGCTGCGCATCCTCACCCGCGGTGCGGAGCGGGCGACGGACGACGAGATCGAGGCCAACCCACGTTCGGCGCCCGTCCGCCTGCGTGCTGCAGAACGAATCGCCAGGAGGTAACCGATGACCGTACAGGTGGCACCCCCGCAGCGCCGGAACCCGGGGCGATCGACCGCAGCGCAGCGTGCCTATCAGCGACGGTCGCAGCGCGCAGCACAGCTCGGGGTCGAGCAGGTCGAGACCCGCGGGCGCACGACGGGTGCCGGACGTGTCCGCACCCGGATCCCGTTCGTCGCCACCATCATCGGGCTCCTGGGCGTGGGCATGGCCGTGACGCTGCTGCTGACCACCCGGGCGACCGAGGATTCCTACGAGCTGAGCGCGGCGCGTTCCCTCAACGAGGAACTCGCCCAGAAGCGCGCGGTGCTCCAGCGCGACGTCGCCACGGCCGAATCGGCTCCCGCGCTCGCCGTCGCCGCGGCGGAGCTGGGCATGATTCCTACCGGGCAGGTCGCGCGGATCGTCGTCGCTCCGGACGGTTCGGTGCAGGTGGTGGGCGATCCGGTTCCGGCTCAGGGCGCCCCGCCGGCCCCGCTGGATCCGCCGGCCCGGGAGGACGCCCGCGTCCAGACCCCGCTGGCCGGCAGTGCCGGGGCGGAGACACCGCGGCCGCTCGGTGACGTGAGCGAGGGACCCCGGCCGCGCACCGACACCGAGGACGCGCGCCGGGCGGCGCCGTCGTCCGACGGCCGCCCTGTGGGCGAGGATCCGGCACCGGCTCCCGTGCCCGCGTCCGTGGCGGAGGCTCCTGCGGGCGCCACGCCGGACGTCGAGGGTGCCGCACCTGTTCCGCCCGCGGCGGGACAATCGGTACCCGTGAGCGAGCTGCCGCAATCCGAGGCGCCCCGTGAGGCGGCGCCCGAAGCACCTGTCCAGGCCGTGCCGACGGAACCCGAGGGTGGGCCTCGGTGAACAACCGCTCCACCCCCCGGCGTGCACCGCAGCGACGTTCCACCCCTGCGACGCGCGGCGGGCGGGCTCGAATGCCCGCGCCGCGCGATCGCAAGCACCGCGACCGGACGAGTTTCACCTTTCGCAACAAATGGGGCCGGATCGGCATGTTCGGCGCTCTGGGCGTAGCCGTCGCGCAGTTGCTGTCCGTGCAGCTCGTCCAGGCCCCGACCCTGTCCGCCGAGGCGGCCAGCCAGCGCACCACCCGACTCGTCGAACCCGCGACCCGCGGCACCATCGCCGATCGCAACGGCGAACCACTCGCCTACACCATGGAGGCGAAGGCACTGACCTTCCAACCCGTGCGGGTGCGCAAGGAACTCGAGGAGGAACGCGCCAAGGATCCGTCCCGGCCCGAGGTCTCGGAATATCTCGAGGGCGTCGCGTCGGCGATCCACGACGCGCTCGGCGCTGCGGCGCCCGAGAAGGACGTGCTCGAGATGCTCGAGAGCGACGAGACCTTCGTGTACCTCGCTCGCGGTGTCGATCCCGGCGTCGCGGCGGAGATCGTCGACGAGTACGACAAGGTCGGCACCGAACGCCAGGACATCCGTCTGTATCCGGGCGGATCGCTCGCCGCCAATCTCGTCGGCGCGACCGGCTGGGACGGACACGGCCTGATCGGGCTCGAAGCGTCGATGGACGCCGTGCTGGCGGGTACCGACGGGTCGTCCACCTACGACCGCGGGTCCGACGGCGCCGTCATCCCGGGCAGCTGGCGCGACCGCCAGCCCGCCGTCGACGGTTCCTCCGTCGAGCTCACGATCGACAACGACCTGCAGTACCACGTGCAGCAGGAGGTGCAGCGCGCCAAGGACCTGTCCGGGGCGAAGAACGCCTCCGCCGTGGTGCTCGACGCGCACACCGGCGAAGTGCTCGCCATGTCGAACGACAGCACCTTCGACCCGTCGATCGGTGTCGCGAACAACCCGCCCGACGCCGAACAGGGCAATCTCGCGGTCAGTTCGCCGTTCGAGCCCGGATCCGTGAACAAGATCATCACTGCGGCCGCGGCGATCGAGGACGGTCTGACCCGCCCCGACGAGGTTCTGCAGGTCCCCGGCACGATCACCATGGCCGGCGCGACCGTCAAGGACGCCTGGGATCACGGGGTCGTGCCGTACACCACGACGGGTGTGTTCGGGAAGTCGTCGAACGTCGGCACGCTCATGCTCGCGGAGCGGATCGGTGAGGACCGCTTCGCCGAGATGCTGCGACTGTTCGGTCTCGGTCAGCGCACCGATGTCGGCCTGCCCGGCGAGTCGGCGGGTCTGCTGCCCAGCCGGGAGCAGTGGTCGGGTGGCACCTTCGCGAACCTTCCCATCGGCCAGGGTCTGTCGATGACGCTGCTGCAGATGACTGCGATCTACCAGACCATCGCGAACGACGGCGAGCGTGTCCCGCCGCGGGTCGTGCGGGCCACCGTCGCGCCGGACGGCACACGCACCGAGACGCCCCGCCCCGATCCGGTGCGGGTGGTGAGCCCGCAGACCGCCGCGACGGTGCGCGACATGTTCCGCTCCGTCGTCCAGTCCGATACCGGCAACCAGCAGGGCACCGGCGCGGGCGCCGCCATCGAGGGCTATCAGATCTCGGGCAAGACGGGCACCGCCCAGCAGATCGACCAGAACTGCAAGTGCTACTCGAACTCCGACTACTGGATCACCTTCGCCGGCATCGCGCCGTCCGACGATCCGCGCTACGTCGTGGGCATCATGCTCGACGCCCCGACCCGCAGCTCCGACGGCAGCGGTGGCCAATCGGCCGCGCCGCTGTTCCGCAACATCGCGTCGTGGTTGCTGCAGCGCGACGGCGTGCCGCTGTCGGCCGAACCGGAGAGCAAGTTGATCCTCCAGGTCGACTGACGAGGTGACCGTGGCGCCTCGGTAGGCTGACACGTCGGTAACGTGACACGACGATCGTCGCCGAGACCGCATCGGGAACGAACCCGGGAACATCCGTCGGAGTGCCTGCAGACGAGCTGCAGCGAAGCGAGAGGAAACTGGTGCCTGTGCCATCGAGTCCGGATCCGGCTCCTCCGGAGGAGGGGCGGAGACCCGAGCACCCACCGATGACGCAGATCTCGGTTCTCGCCGACGCCATCGGGGCGCGCGTCGAGATCGTCAATGCAGCCGCCGGAGATGATGCGGCCCGTGCGGCCGCGGTCACCGGCATCGACCTGCGCGCCCAGGGCATCCGCCCCGGCGACGTCTTCGCCGCGCTGCCCGGCGCGCGCGCCCACGGCGCCTCCTTCGCGGGCACCGCGCTCGAGCGCGGAGCGGTCGCCGTGCTGACCGACGAGGCCGGTCGCGATCTCGTCGCCGAGGCCACCTCGGATCCGGTCGCGGTCCTCGTCCATCCCGAGCCGCGTGCCGCGCTGGGGGCGGCGTCGGCCACCGTCTACGGACACCCCTCCCGGAGCATGCAGGTCATCGGCATCACGGGCACGTCCGGTAAGACCACGACCTCCTATCTCGTCGAGGCCGGCCTGGTCGCGGCCGGACGCGTCGTGGGTCTCGTCGGCACGGTGGAGACCCGGATCGAGGGGATCCGCGTGCCGAGCACCCTCACGACCCCCGAGGCGCCGCAGCTGCACGCACTGTTCGCCGTCATGCGCGAACGCGGTGTCGACACGGTCGTGATGGAGGTCTCCAGCCACGCCCTCGCGCTCGGTCGCGTGGACGCCACCGAGTTCGCCGTCGGCGGGTTCACCAACCTGTCCCAGGACCATCTCGACTTCCACAAGGACCTCGACGACTACTTCGGCGCGAAGGCCCGGCTGTTCGCCGAGGACTCGCCGGTCCGGGCCCAGCGCGCGGTGGTGTGCACCGACGACGCGTGGGGACGCCGCATGGCCGAGGTCGCTCGCGCCGGCCGCGACGACGCGACCGCAGTCCGCACGGTCACCACAGGTGGCGACAGTGCCACAGGTGACGACAGTGCCGCAGGTGACGCCGGTGGCGTCGGTGCCGCAGGTGGCGTCGGTGCCGCCGGTGCCGACTGGACGGTCACCGACGACGTCCCCGAAGAGACGGGCGTGCAGCAGTTCACCCTGACCGGTCCGGACGGGATCGCCCGCCGCGCCACCGTCGGCCTGCCGGGCCGCTACAACGTCACCAACGCCGCCCTCGCCGTGGCGCTCTGCGCCGAGGTGGGCGCCGACATCGACGCCGCGATCCGCGGTATCGCCGATGTCGCGGTGCCCGGCCGGGTCGAACGGGTCGAGCGCGGACAGGACTTCCTCGCCGTCGTCGACTACGCCCACAAGCCCGCGGCGCTCGAAGCGGTCATCGGAACCCTGCGCGCCGCGACCGAGGGACGCGTCGCCGTCGTCGTCGGTGCGGGCGGCGACCGCGACCGGACGAAGCGGCCGATCATGGGCGAGGTCGCGGCGCGAGCCGCCGATCTGGTGGTCGTGACCGACGACAACCCACGAACCGAGAACCCCGCCGCCATCCGCGCGGCCGTCCTCGACGGTGCGCACTCCGTGCCGCCGGCCGAACGTGGCGAGATCCTCGAGATCGGCGACCGCGCCGCGGCGATCGACGCCGCGGTCGCGTGGGCCCGCCCGGGCGACGTCGTCCTCGTCGCCGGCAAGGGCCACGAGACGGGGCAGGAGATCGACGGAGTGAAGCACCCCTTCGACGACCGCGAGGTCCTCGGTGCAGCTCTCGACAAGTACCGGACCGCAGGACCCGACGGTGACCATCCGCCTGCTGCGGGCGGTTCGCATCACGGAGGCAAGGCATGATCCCGATGACACTGGCTCGGATCGCGGAGGTCGTCGGGGGCACCCTGCACGACGTCGACGATCCGTCCGCCGAGGTGACCGGTTCCGTCGAGTTCGACTCGCGACGGATCGGTCCCGGCGGCCTGTTCCTGGCGCTGCCCGGTGCGCGCTCGGACGGGCACGATCACGCCGCGGCCGCCGTCGCCGCCGGTGCGGTCGCTGTCCTGGCCGCACGGCCGGTGGGTGTGCCCGCCATCGTGGTGCCGCCGATCCCGCCGACCGAGACCAACGCCCTCGCGCTCGAACACGACAGCGACGGATCCGGCGCGGCCGTGCTCGCCGGCCTCGCGAAGCTCGCCCGCACCGTGGTGGACACGCTCACCGACGCCGGCCTCACCGTCGTCGGTGTCACCGGTTCGGCGGGCAAGACGTCCACGAAGGACATGATCGCCGCCGTGCTCGCACCGCTCGGGCAGGTCGTCGCACCGCCCGGCTCGTTCAACAACGAACTCGGCCACCCCTGGACCGCGCTGCGCGCCACCGAATCCACCCGGTTCCTCGTCCTCGAGAAGTCGGCGCGGGGCCCCGGGCACATCGCGACCCTGACCCGCATCGCCCCGCCGCGGATCGGTGTCGTGCTCAACGTCGGTACCGCCCACCTCGGCGAGTTCGGTTCGCAGGAGGTCATCGCCAAGACGAAGGGCGAACTCGTCGAGGCGCTGCCCAGCGCCGCCGACGGGGGAGTGGCGATCCTCAACGCCGACGACACCCTCGTGTCGAAGATGGCGACGCGCACCACCGGTCGCGTGGTGACCGTCGGGACCGGGTCCGGTGCCGCCTATCGCGCCGAGGACATCCACCTCGACGATCAGGCGCGTGCGTCCTTCACCGCCGTTGTCCCCGGGGCCGACGGACAGGAGCGGCGCGTGCCGGTGCGCCTGGCCGTGCACGGCGAACACCAGATCGGCAACGCCCTGTCGGCGATCGCCGTCGCCGTGGAATGCGGTGCGACGGTCGAGCAGGCCGCCGAGGCGCTCGCGACGGCGGGTCCCGTCTCGGCGCACCGCATGGCGGTGCAGACCCGATCCGACGGGGTGACCGTCATCGACGACGCCTACAACGCCAATCCCGATTCCATGCGCGCAGCCGTGAAGGCCCTGGTCACCATGGCGCGGTCCGGTCCGGATCGCCGGCGCACCTTCGCGGTGCTGGGGGAGATGGCCGAGCTCGGGGACGACGCCGTCGTCGCCCACGACGCCATCGGACGTCTCGCCGTGCGCCTCGACGTCACCCGCATCATCGCCGTCGGTGCCACCCGGCCGGTCCGGGGTCTGTTCCAGGGCGCCGTGATGGAAGGATCGTGGGGTGAGGAAGCGAGCCACGTACCCGATGCCGACGCCGCGATCGCGTTGTTGCGCGACGAACTGCAACCGGGCGACATCGTGCTCGTGAAGGCATCGCAGTCCGTGGGACTGTGGACCGTCGCCGAGGCCGTCCTCGCGGACGATCCCGGTGCCGGAGACAACGACGCTGCTGTGGGGACGGAGGACGCCCGGTGAGACAGATCCTGTTCGCGGCGGGCATCGCGCTCGCAGTCTCGATCCTGCTCACCCCCGTCCTGATCAAGATGTTCTCCCGGCAGGGTTTCGGGCAGGAGATCCGGGTCGAGGGCCCGCAGAGCCACCAGTCCAAGCGCGGCACCCCGACCATGGGCGGCGTCGCGATCCTCGCCGGTCTGTGGGCCGGTTACTGGGGGTCGCATCTCATCGGTATGGGATACGACGCGGAAGGTCCCACGGCCTCGGGTCTGCTCGTGCTCGGCCTGACGACGGCGCTCGGCGGCGTCGGCTTCCTCGACGACTTCATCAAGATCCGCAAGCAGCGCAATCTCGGCCTGAACAAGACGGCCAAGCTGGTCGGCCAGCTGGTCGTCGCGGTGGGTTTCGGCATCCTCGCGCTGCAGTTCCGCAATGCGGACGGTCTCACCCCGGCCAGCACCGACCTGTCCTACGTGCGCGACATCGCCACGGTCTCGATGGGCTCGATCGTGTTCATCCTGTTCGTCTACCTGCTGGTCAGCGCATGGTCGAACGCGGTGAACCTCACCGACGGCCTCGACGGTCTCGCTGCCGGTTCGATGGCGCTGGTGCTCGGCGCTTACGTCATCATCACCTTCTGGCAGTACCGCAACGCGTGCGCCGTGGAGCCGACCGCCGGGTGCTACGACGTCCGCGACCCGCTCGACCTCGCGTTGCTGTGCGCCGCCGGCGCTGCCGCCTGCATCGGCTTCCTGTGGTGGAACGCCGCACCGGCCAAGATCTTCATGGGCGACACGGGCTCGCTCGCCCTCGGCGGCATGCTCGCCGGTCTGTCCATCACGACCCGCACCGAGCTGCTCATGGTGGTCATCGGCGCGCTGTTCGTCGCGGAGGCCGCCTCGGTGGTCATCCAGGTCGCGGTCTTCCGGTCCAGCCGCAGGCGGGTGTTCCGGATGGCACCCTTCCACCACCACTTCGAACTCGGCGGATGGGCCGAGACCACGGTGATCATCCGGTTCTGGTTGCTCGCCGCCATCGCCTCGGCGATCGGTCTGGCCCTCTTCTACAGCGAATACCTCGCGGCGATCGGGGACTGACCGTGAACGACGAACTCGAACGGCTCAGAGGACGGGCGGTGCTCGTCGCCGGGGCAGGGGTCTCCGGCCGCGCGACGATCGAACCCCTCACCGATCTCGGCGCCCACGTCACCGTCACCGACCGCAACGAGCGCGCACTGGCCGAGTGCGCGGCGCTCGGCGCCCGGACGGTCGACCTCGACAGCCTCGTCGACGACCCCGCTGCGCTGCGCGAGTTCGCCCTGGTGGTCACGAGTCCCGGATTCCCGCCCGACGCCCCGCTGCTCTCGCGCGCGGCCGGCGCGGCGATCCCCATCTGGGGCGACATCGAACTGTCCTGGCGCATCGACCGCGCCGAGGTCTACGGACCGGCCCGTCGGTGGCTGGTCGTCACCGGGACGAACGGCAAGACCACCACGACCATGATGCTGCAAGCGATCCTCGAGGCCGCCGGTCTCGGCAGCGTCGCGTGCGGCAACATCGGTCTTTCCGTGCTCGACGCCCTGCGCCGCGACGAACCGCGGGCCGACGTCCTCGCCGTGGAGTTGTCGTCCTTCCAGCTGCACTGGGCGCCCTCGGTTCGGCCCGAGGCCGGTGTCGTGCTCAACATCGCCGAGGACCATCTCGACTGGCACGGCGGCATCGAGAACTACATCGAGGCCAAACTCGGTGCCCTCACCGGAGCCGTCGGGGTCATCGGTCTCGACGACCCGATCGCCGGTGGTCTCGGCGACCGGTCCCGTGCCGTGGTCACCGTGGGCTTCACCCTGGGCTATCCGCAGGAAGGCGAACTCGGGATCAGTGGCGAACTGCTCGTGGATCGGGCGTTCGCCGATTCCGCCGTGCTCGCCCGGGTGGACGACGTGACGCCGCCCGGCCCCGCCGGACTGTCCGATGCACTCGCGGCCGCCGCCCTCGCCCGGGCCATCGACGTGCCCGCCTCGGCGGTGCACGACGGCCTGCGACGGCACCGCGTGGGCCCGCACCGCGCCGCGCCCGTGGGGCAGGTCGACGGCGTCGAGTACATCGACGACTCGAAGGCGACCAATCCGCACGCGGCCCGCAGTTCGCTGCTCGCCCGCGACCGCGTGGTGTGGATCGCCGGTGGTCTGCTCAAGGGCGCCCGGGTGGACGACCTGGTCGCCGAGGTGGCACCGCGACTGTCCGGAGCCGTGCTGCTCGGCCGCGACGCCGGCGAAATCGCCGACGCGCTGGCGCGACACGCCCCGCAGGTCCCGGTCGTCGTCGTGGACACGGGCGACGATGAAGCGATGACCGATGCGACGAGCGAGACCGACACCGCCTCGGTGAGGAGGGTCGCGGCGCCGGGCGCCGACGGCCCCGCCGCTATGCGCGTGGCGGTCCGGGAAGCGGCCGCTCTCGCCTCGCCGGGGGAGACGGTGCTGCTCGCGCCGGCCGCGGCATCGCTCGACATGTTCGCCGATTACGCCGAACGCGGCAGGAGCTTCGCGTCCGCGGTCGAGGAACTCCGCGGGGGCGGGACGCAACCGTGACCCCTCGGGCAGGAGCGACCCGAACAGGGGCGACCACCGACGAACCGGTGGTCGGAGTACGCGGGCGCTTCGGGGCCTGGATGGCGCGACCGCTTGCGTCCTTCCACCTCGTGGTGACGATCGCCGTCCTGCTCACCGTGCTCGGACTCGTCATGGTGCTGTCGTCGTCGAGCGTCGGCGCGGTGGCCGCGGCAGGATCGGCCTACGGACTGTTCACCTCGCAGGTGATCTTCGCCGTCCTCGGCATGGTGATCTTCTACATCGCGCTGCAGATCCCGGTCCGTCTGATGCGACGCTTCGCCTTCCCGGCGTTCGCGTTCTCGGTGGTACTGCTCGTGCTCGTGCTCATACCGGGCATCGGTACGGTCTCGCAGGGCACCCGTGGCTGGTTCGTCATCGCCGGTATCTCGTTGCAGCCGGCGGAGATCGCCAAGATCACCCTTGCCGTGTGGGGTGCGCACCTGCTCGCCTCCCGGCGCGGCGAGAACTCGACGCTCCGCGAGATGCTCGTCCCGCTCGTCCCGGCCGCCCTGCTCGTGACCGGCCTGATCGTGCTCCAGCCCGACCTCGGCACCACCGTCTCGATCGTGATCATCGTGATCGCCCTGTTGTGGTTCGCGGGACTGCCGCTCAAGGTGTTCCTCGGGATCGTCGGCACGGCCGCCACACTCGCGGTGATCCTGGCCCTGACGGCCGGCTACCGCTCGCAGCGTGTGCGGGCCTTCTTCAACCCCGGCGACGACCCGCAGGGTGCCGGTTACCAGGCGCGACAGGCGAAGTTCTCGCTCGCGGACGGCGGCCTGTGGGGGCGTGGGCTCGGTCAGAGCCGCGCGAAGTGGAGCTATCTGCCCAACGCCCACAACGACTTCATCTTCGCGATCATCGGTGAGGAACTCGGCTTCCTCGGTGGAGTGGCCGTCATCGGCCTGTTCGGTCTGTTCGCCTATGTCGGACTGCGGATCGCGATGCGCTCGGCCGACCCCTTCCTGCGCCTGTTCACCGCGACGGCGACGACGTGGATCATCGGCCAGGCCTTCATCAACATCGGTTACGTCGTGGGACTGCTGCCCGTGACCGGCCTGCAGTTGCCGCTCGTGTCGGCCGGTGGCACTTCCACGGCCACCACCCTGCTGATGTTCGGTTTGATCGCGAACGCGGCCAGACACGAACCCGAGGCGATCGCCGCGCTACACGCGGGGCAGGACGGCCGGTTCGCGCGACTGCTGCGTCTGCGCAAGCCGGAGGCCTACCGGGCCGGTCGCTCCTCGGCGGCGCGTACGGTCGCAGCACGACAGCCGCGAGCGCGGGCCGCGGCACCCGAGCGCAGTGCCCGCCCCGCGTCGGGTGGTGGGGGATCGCGCACGCGGAAGCCCCAGGTGCCGAACGAGCGGCAACGGAGAGCCGCGCAGGACCGCCGGGGATCGGCGGGCCGGACGGAACCCCGGGAGGGGACCGGCCGGGCCCGGCGTGCACAACCTGCGCGCGAACCGGCTCGGGGCCGGCAGCAGACGAACCGCACGACACGCGGATCGAACGGACGAAGCGGAGAGAGAGGGAACCGTAGGTGAGTGGGGAGAGGCCGGCACTGTCGGTAGTGGTGGCCGGAGGCGGCACGGCCGGTCATATCGAACCGGCACTCGCGGTGGCCGACGCCGTCCGCGCGCTCGTGCCCGACGCGCGGATCACCGCGCTCGGCACCGAACGGGGACTCGAGACGACGCTGGTGCCCCGCCGCGGGTATCCCCTCGAACTCATCCCACCGGTGCCGCTGCCCCGTAAGCCGACGATGGACCTGCTGAAGCTACCGGGGCGGGTCGTCTCGTCGGTGCGCCGCACCCGGCAGATCCTCGACGAGGTCGACGCCGACGTCGTCGTCGGTTTCGGCGGGTACGTGGCGCTGCCCGCCTATCTCGCGGCCGGGGCCGGTCCGTTGCGTCGACGCCGGCGCATCCCGGTCGTCGTCCACGAGGCCAATGCGAGCGCGGGCATCGCCAACCGGATCGGTGCCCTGCGGGCCGAGCGTGTGCTCGCCGCCGTCCCGCGCTCGGGAATCGTCCGGCGTGGCGACGCGCAGATCGTGGGGATCCCGGTCCGCTCGTCGATCACCGGTCTCGACCGCGCCGGGCTGCGCGCGGAGGCACGACGGCACTTCGGTCTGCCCGACGACGTGCCCGTGCTGCTCGTCTTCGGCGGGTCGCAGGGTGCACGCTCGCTGAACGAGGCCGTGTCCGGTGCGTCCTCGGCGCTCGCGGAGGCCGGCATCGCCGTGCTGCACGCGCACGGACCGAAGAACACCGTGGACATTCCCGCTCACCCCGGACACGCCCGCGCGCCGTACGTCGCCGTGCCCTATCTCGAACGGATGGACCTCGCGTACTCCGCCGCCGACGCGGTGGTGTGCCGGTCCGGGGCCATGACGGTCGCGGAGGTCTCGGCGGTGGGTCTGCCCGCCGTGTACGTGCCGCTCCCGCACGGGAACGGTGAACAGGAACTCAACGCCCGCCCCGTCGTCGAGGCCGGCGGTGGCAGGATCGTCGCCGACGGCGACCTGAGTTCGGACTATGTCGCCACGGAAGTGGTGTCGCTGCTCGGCGACGAGCGGAGACTCGTGGAGATGGGGCGCAGCGCCGCGGCCGCCGGCCACCGCAGTGCCGCGGACGAGATGGCGCGCATAGTGCTCGAGGTTGCCGGAGTGGAACCGAACAGGAGTGAACGATGAGTGCGCAGTTGCCCGCCGAGCTCGAGCGGGTGCACATGGTCGGTATCGGCGGTGCCGGGATGTCGGGCATCGCCCGGATCCTGCTCGCCCGTGGGGGACAGGTATCGGGTTCCGACGCGAAGGAGAGCCGCGGTGTGCTCGCGCTGCGGGCCCGCGGCGCGCAGGTCCGCATCGGCCACGCCGCCGAGGCTCTCGACCTGCTCGAGGGTGGTCCCACCGCCCTGGTCACGACGTTCGCGGCCATCCCGAAGGACAATCCCGAACTGGTCGCCGCCCGCGAGCGGGGCATCCCGATCCTGTTGCGCCCCGCGGTCCTCGCCTCGCTGATGCGAGGGAACCGCACGTTCCTGGTCTCCGGCACCCACGGCAAGACCTCCACGACGTCGATGCTCGTCGTCGCGCTGCAGCACTGCGGCTTCGATCCGTCCTTCGCGGTCGGCGGTGAACTCAACGAATCCGGGACCAACGCCCACCACGGCAGCGGGGACGTCTTCGTCGCCGAAGCCGACGAGAGCGACGGCTCGCTGTTGCAGTACGACCCGAACACCGTGATCGTCACGAACATCGAGGCCGACCACCTCGACTACTTCGGCACGCCGGAGGCGTACACGGCGGTCTTCGACGAGTTCGTCGCCCGCATCGCCCCCGGCGGCCTGCTCGTCGTCTGCCTCGACGATCCCGGCTCGGCGGCCCTCGCCGAACGCGTCGTCGCCCTCGGCCGCGACGACCTGCGGGTGCAGGGTTACGGCACCGCCGACGTCATCGGCACCGCGGGCGACCACCGCGGCGTTCCCGTCGGGGTGCGGCTGCTCGGCTGGGAGGCCAAGGACGTCGGCGGCGTCGCCGAGTTCCACCTCGCGGGTGAGGATTCGCCGCGCACCGTGCGACTGTCCGTCCCCGGCCGGCACATGGCGCTCAATGCTCTCGCCGCGCTGCTTGCGGCGCTCGAAGCGGGAGCGCAGGTCGACGAGGCGCTGGAGGGCCTCGCCGGCTTCGGTGGTGTCCACAGGAGGTTCCAGTACACCGGCCGCGAACACGGCGTGCGGGTGTTCGACGACTACGCCCACCATCCCACCGAGGTCCGCGCGGTCCTCGCGGCCGCGGCCGAACTCGTCGCGGGAGAGCCGCTGCGCTACACCGAGACCGGCACCGAACGACCCCGCGTGATCGTCGTCTTCCAGCCGCATCTCTACTCGCGCACCGAGGCGTTCGCCACCGAGTTCGGGCAGGCGCTCGACCTCGCCGACGAGGTCGTGGTGCTCGACGTCTACGGCGCCCGCGAGGAACCGATCCCCGGTGTCAGCGGTGCGCTGGTCGCGCGGGCGGTGAGCAAGCCTGTGCACTACCAGCCGAATCTGTCCGCGGTGCCGCGGCAGGTCGCGCGTCTGACCCGGCCGGGTGATGTCGTGATCACGATGGGTGCCGGTGACGTCACGATGCTGGGCCGGCAGATCCTCGACGCGCTGCACAGCAAACCGGGTCGTTTCCGTCCGGCCGGGGCGGTTCCCGAGCCCGGCGGATTCCGCGCACCCGGCGGTTCCGGACCGGGGCCGATCGGCTCGTGACGCCCGCCGCCGTCTCGTCACGCCGCCGCCGCGGGCGACCGTCACGCGAATCCCGTGATCCCGATGAAGCCCGCGAACGCAGTACCGCCCGGCGCCCGTCCGGGCGGTCGGTGCGCTTGCGGACCGTGCTCGTCGGGGCGGCTGTCGTCGCGGTGCTCCTCGGTGCCATCGCGGTGGCCTGGCTGTCGCCGTTGTTGTCCGTGCGGGTGATCGAGGTGGACGGGATCGAGGTCGTCACCTACGACGAGGTGGTCGACGCGCTCGCGGTCGCCGAGGGCACGCCGCTGCTCCGGGTCGACACGGCCGCGGCGGCCCAGCGGGTCGCCACGATTCCGCGCGCGGCGTCGGCCCGGGTCCAGCGGGTCTATCCCTCCACCGTTCGGGTGACGGTGACCGAGCGCGAGGCGATGGTCTTCTTCGACGCCCCCGACGGCACCCATTCGGTCGATATCGAGGGAGTGGACTTCGCGGTCGAACCGCCCCCGATGTTCACGCCCCGCCTCGTCACCCCGACGCCGGGCACCGGCGATCCCGCGACCCGCGCCGCCGTGGAGGTGCTCGACAAGTTGCCGCCCGACCTGCGCGTGCAGGTGGAGACGGTCGAAGCGCCCTCCTCGTCCGACATCTCGATCGTCCTCACCGACGGGCGTGTCGTGGTGTGGGGTGGGACCGATCGTTCCGAGCGGAAGGCGGCGGTCGTCGGCCCGCTGCTGACGCAGCCGGGGGAGCGGTTCGACGTGGCGAGTCCCGACCTGCCGACGGTGAGGTGAGGGATCGACGAAATTCGTCCGGCGTGTCCGGCGCGTCTACTGGCTAATCCCGGTACCCGTGCCATAGCGTTTCGGACAGTCGCGTTACTTGACATAACCTTCAAGCTGTGGTTGAGGGTTTGTCGGGGCAGCGCGCTGCGGAGCCGTCCGCCCGACCGGCGGACGTGACCGACATCGAGCCAGACCCAGACCCAGCACCACCCAGACCCGAGCACCACCCGGACACCATGCACCACCCGGAACTTCAGGAAGGCGAGAGCACATGACGCCCCCGCACAACTACCTCGCCGTAATCAAGGTCGTCGGTATCGGCGGTGGCGGCGTGAACGCGGTCAACCGCATGATCGAGCAGGGACTCAAGGGAGTCGAGTTCATTGCCGTCAACACCGACGCGCAAGCTCTGCTCATGTCGGATGCCGACGTCAAGCTCGACGTCGGCCGCGAACTGACCCGCGGACTCGGCGCCGGCGCAGACCCGGAGGTCGGCCGCAAGGCCGCCGAGGATCACAAGGACGAGATCGAAGAGGTGCTCAAGGGCGCCGACATGGTCTTCGTGACCGCAGGCGAGGGTGGTGGAACCGGTACCGGCGGCGCTCCCGTCGTCGCGAGCATCGCCCGCAAGCTCGGCGCGCTCACCGTCGGTGTCGTCACGCGTCCGTTCTCGTTCGAGGGCAAGCGCCGCGGCAGCCAGGCCGACACCGGCATCCAGACGCTGCGCGAGTCCTGCGACACGCTCATCGTCATCCCCAACGACCGGCTCCTCCAGCTCGGCGATGCCGCCGTCAGCCTCATGGACGCCTTCCGCTCCGCCGACGAGGTGCTCCTCAACGGTGTCCAGGGCATCACCGACCTCATCACCACCCCGGGTCTGATCAACGTCGACTTCGCCGACGTCAAGGGCGTCATGTCGGGTGCCGGCTCCGCATTGATGGGCATCGGCTCCTCGCGCGGTGAGGGTCGTGCGATCAAGGCCGCGGAGGCCGCGATCAACTCGCCGCTGCTCGAGGCGTCGATGGAAGGCGCGCGCGGCGTGCTGCTGTCGATCGCCGGCGGATCCGATCTCGGCCTGTTCGAGATCAACGAGGCCGCCTCGCTCGTGCAGGAGGCAGCGCACATCGATGCCAACATCATCTTCGGCACGGTCATCGACGACTCGCTCGGCGACGAGGTCCGCGTGACCGTCATCGCCGCCGGCTTCGAGGGCGGAACGCCCGCCCGCCGTCCCGTCGAGGTGGGCCAGCAGCAACCGGGTCAGCAGTCGGGCCAGGGGCAGCAGCCGCAGCAGCAACAGCCGGCCGGTCGGCCCGGTGCGATCGGCGTCGCGCGTGCCGGCGAGCTCGGCCGTCCCGAGCGCGAGACGGTCGAACCCACCCCGGTGCGCGACCAGCCCCCCGTCGGCAACCAGCCGCCGGCCGGAGGCGGCCACGCACCCCGCAGCGTGGACATCGACGACGACGGCGACGACGACGTCGACGTGCCGATCTTCATGCGCCGTTGACGGCTCCGCACCGCCTGCTGCGCGCCCGCCGGGTCGTGACCACACGAGCCGGCGGGGTCTCCGCACCTCCGTACGACAGTTTCAACCTCGCCGACCACGTCGGTGACGACCCGGCCGCAGTCGCCGCCAACCGGCGGCGGCTCGCGTCCGTCCTCGGGCTGCCGCCGGAGCGGTTCGTCTGGATGGAACAGATCCACAGCCGCAACGTCACCGTGGTCGACGGGCCGGTGTCCGAACCCGTTCCCGCCACCGATGCGCTCGTCACGCGCGAGACCGGGCTCGCGCTCGTGACCCTCAGCGCCGACTGCGTGTCGATCCTGCTGTCCGACGAGGTGGCCGGGGTGATCGCCGCCGTGCACGCCGGCCGGGTGGGGGCGCGCATCGGGATCCTCCCGCGCGTGCTCGACGTCATGGTCGATCTCGGCGCCCGCCCCGATCGCATCGGCGCGTTGCTCGGGCCCGCTGCGAGCGGACGACAGTACGAGGTGCCCGCGGCGATGAGGGCCGATGTCGAGGCTCACCTGCCCGGCAGCGCGACCCGCACGAACCGCGGTACTCCGGGACTCGACCTGCGTGCCGGACTGCGCCGCCAACTCGCCGACCACGGCGTGACCGCCGTGGTGGAGGATCCGCGCTGCACGATCGAGGACACCTCGCTGTTCAGCCACCGGCGCTCGGCACCTACGGGCCGCTTCGCCTCGGTCGTCTGGCTCGAGGAGGCCGGCGAGGAGGGAACGGCGTGAGCGCCCCTACCTCCGAGAACCGGCGCGACGAACTCGCCGGGCGTCTCGCCGCCGTCCGCGAGCGACTCGACGCCGCGGCACGCGCCGCCGGCCGTGATCCGTCGGACGTCGCCTTGCTGACGGTCACCAAGTTCTTTCCCGCGTCCGACGCCGTGCTTCTCCACGAGCTGGGATGCGAACGTTTCGGCGAGTCCCGCGAGCAGGAGGCGAGCGCGAAGATCGCCGAGTTCCGGGAGAGCGTCACCGCGCCGGTCGAGTGGCACATGATCGGGCGGGTGCAGCGCAACAAGGCCCGCGCGGTCGTCCGCTGGGCGCATACGGTGCACTCGGTCGACAGTCTCCGTCTCGTGCAGGCCTTCGAGAAGGGGGTGCGGGCGGCCCTCGACGCCGGCGAACGCACCGCACCGCTCCGGGCGCTGCTGCAGGTCAGCCTCGACGGCGACCGTGAGCGTGGTGGCGTGGTGGCCGAGGATCTGCCCGCCCTCGCGGAGGCGGTCGCCGCGTCCGAGGTCCTCGAACTCGGAGGCCTGATGGGGGTGCCGCCGCTCGGGTGGGAGCCCGAGCGGGCATTCGAGCTGCTGCACGGCATGCATGCACGGTTGCTGCAGGACCACCCGGCGGCGGTGGAGCTGTCCGCGGGCATGTCGGGTGACCTCGAGCACGCGGTTCGATGGGGTTCGACGTGCGTGCGTGTCGGAACGGCGGTCTTGGGGTATCGACCGTTAGCCTGAATGACATCCGCCGCGCGAGGGAAAGGCGATCGATGAGCACACTCCACAAGTTCAAGGCGTACTTCGGGATGGTGCCGCTCGAGGATTACGAGGACGAGTACCTCGACGATCCGGCGAGTGGCCGCCGTGACCGCGATCGCGACTACGGCGACGCGCCCTACGGCGGCTACGCCCCGTCGCACCGCGACGAGTACGCCCCGTCGCACCGCGAGGAACCGGTCCGCGAGTTCGAGCACGACGAATTCGACCGGTACGAGCCGGCGCCGCGTCCGCGGGTCGAGCCCATCACGGCCCGCAGCCCTCGTCCGGCGCCCACCCCGGCCCGCGCGGTTCCCAGCCGCGCACCACTGACGGCGGAGAGCCGACTCGAGCGTGCCGAGCCCCGGCGTGGTGCGCTCTTCGACGAGGGAGGTCCGTTGTCCAAGATCACCACGTTGCGCCCCCGCGACTACAGCGAGGCGCGCACGATCGGTGAGCGTTTCCGCGACGGAACGCCGGTCATCATGGACCTCGTCGAGATGAGCAACGCCGACGCCAAGCGCCTCGTCGACTTCGCGGCCGGGCTCGCCTTCGCGCTGCGCGGTTCGTTCGACAAGGTGGCCACGAAGGTCTTCCTGCTCTCGCCCGCCGACATCGACGTCTCCGCCGAGGAACGGCGACGTATCGCCGAGACCGGCTTCTACAACCAGCAGTAGTCGACGCGCGCTGCGCGGGCGTGCACACAGCACGTCCGTCGTGGCATGCCCGTCGCCGTCCCTCGAGCGTTCCGATACGCCCGGCCATCATGCAGATCACTGCAGGCCGGGCGTTTCGGTTTTGATCGACCCGTCATCGTCGGGCATTGTGGGCAGGTGGCCGTTTTCGAGGTGCTGTGGTTCCTGCTGTTCATCTTCTGGCTTCTGCTGATCGGACGGATCATCGTCGAGTTCATCAGAACCTTCGCGCGGGAGTGGAAGCCGTCCGGCTTCGTGGTCGTCGTTCTCGAGGCGATCTTCACGGTCACGGATCCGCCGGTGAAGCTGCTGCGGAGACTGATTCCGCCGCTCAATCTCGGTGGTGTACGGCTCGATCTGTCCATCATGGTCTTGCTGTTCATCGTGTATTTCCTCATGGCATTCCTGCCCAGGGGCGGCGCAGCATGATGCCTGCATCCGACGCCGTGTCGGGCCGTCCCGGAGCTGCCGTGTGCCACAATGGAGTGCCGTATACAGTGGGTTTTGATACGCGTAACGCACTGTCGATTACTCAGAACGCCTGCTTGACCGCTTACTCGACGCGTGAAGGGATCCTTCCATGCCGCTGACACCAGCTGATGTGCACAATGTCGCGTTCAGCAAGCCTCCGATCGGGAAGCGTGGTTACAACGAGGACGAGGTCGACGCCTTCCTCGATCTCGTCGAGCAGGAGTTGACGAACCTCATCGAGGAGAACGCCGACCTGCGTCAGCGGGTGGCCGAACTCGACCAGGAGCTCGCCGAGGCCAAGAAGGCACCGCGCGCCGCGTCGTCGTCCGCGCCGGCGGCCCCGTCCAAACCCGAACCCGCGCGCGTCGTCGAGACACCGAAGCCGGAGCCCGCTCCGGCGCCGGCACCCGCCCCGGTCGCCGCTGCGCCGTCGAGCGGCGATGCGAGCATGCAGGCCGCCAAGGTCCTCGGACTCGCGCAGGAGATGGCCGACCGCCTCACCGGCGACGCCAAGGCCGAGGCCGAGGAGCTCGTGCGCAACGCCCGGACCAACTCCGAGCAGCTCGTCTCCGATGCACGTACCCGCAGCGAGGCGATGATCGCCGACGCGCGGCAGAAGTCCGACGCGATGCTCGCCGATGCGCGCACCCGTTCGGAGACCCAGCTGCGTCAGGCCAAGGAGAAGGCCGATGCGCTGCAGGCGGACGCGGAGAAGAAGCACACCGAGATCATGGCCACGATCAACCAGCAGCGTTCGGTGCTGGAGGAGCGTATCGAGCGGCTCAAGACGTTCGAGCGCGAGTACCGGGTGCGCCTGAAGTCCTACCTGGAGTCGCAGCTCGAAGAGCTCGAGCAGCGCGGTTCCGCGGTTCCGGTGGACGGTGGACAGGAAGTGTTCAACCAGTCCAACTCGTCGTCGTCGTTCGGATCGTCGTCCTTCGCGAAGGGCAACAGCTGACCGACGGTCTCTCCGGCTCGTGCTGTACGGCCTGGTGCTGTACCTCGGTAGAGGAGGAGCGTCGTGCTCGTCGTCACGCTGGTACTCGCAGCTGTCGGATTCGGTCTTCTCGTGATCGCGTTGATGACCGGTTCGGTGGTCTGGGCATGGGGTTGTATCGCGGTGTGCGTCGTGGGAGCAGTGCTCCTGCTGGCGAGCGCACTCGGCGGACGGAGTTCGGCCGAAGGTGAGTGGGCCGATCCCCGTTCCGTCGGGCAGGCCGGAACCTCGGGCGGACGTTCCGGTCGGCGCGCACCGCGCCGGCGTCCCGGCGACCGGAATTCGTCGGATCGATGAAGCGTCCTACAATATGCATCACCGAGTGTGAAGCTCGATCCCGCGATCGCGGGTGGCGTCGATCCGGCCATCACCGGGGAGCCTCCGGAAGAACGGCGACCTTGCCGGTCGCCCAGTAGAACCGGACGGGTGGGCCCGTCACAGCCCGAACGAGTGGCCGTCCCTCGGGGACGTGCAAGCGGGGTGGTACCGCGGTGGCCGTGCATGCGCACGGCGATCGTCCCCGTGCCGAGACGTATCCAGGCACGGAGGAGCCACGCTGTGACCGAGAACCACGCTGCACCGGATCCCACCGCAGCAACCGCCGGCAGTACTGCCGGATATCCGCGCGTCGACTACGGCCTGCCGCGCGATTCGGGTGTCGACTTCCCGGCCCTCGAAGAACGTGTGCTCGCTCAGTGGGCCTCCGACGGAACCTTCGAGGCCTCGCTGCGCAACCGCGACGGCGCCGACGAGTTCGTCTTCTACGACGGCCCGCCCTTCGCGAACGGTCTCCCGCATTACGGGCACCTGCTCACCGGCT
This sequence comes from Rhodococcus rhodochrous, assembly GCF_900187265.1. Lineage (NCBI taxonomy): Bacteria > Bacillati > Actinomycetota > Actinomycetes > Mycobacteriales > Nocardiaceae > Rhodococcus > Rhodococcus rhodochrous. The sequence goes on along the minus strand of NZ_LT906450.1, from coordinate 3,184,378 downwards.
ACGTCAAGGACGTCGTCCCGCGTTTCCAGACCATGCTCGGCAAGAAGGTCGACCGCCGCTTCGGCTGGGACTGCCACGGCCTGCCCGCCGAGCTCGAGGCGGAGAAGCAGCTCGGCATCAAGGACAAGTCCGAGATCGACTCGATGGGTCTGGCCGAGTTCAACGCCTACTGCAAGCAGTCGGTGTTGCGCTACACCGGTGAGTGGCGCGACTACGTCACCCGTCAGGCCCGCTGGGTCGACTTCGACAACGACTACAAGACCCTCGACCTCGACTTCATGGAGTCGGTCATGTGGGCGTTCAAGTCGCTGTACGAGAAGGGCCTGATCTACCAGGGCTTCCGCGTGCTGCCCTACAGCTGGTACGAGCAGACGCCGCTGTCGAACCAGGAGACCCGTCTCGACGACGCCTACAAGATGCGTCAGGACCCGGCGGTCACCGTCGACATGGTGCTGCGCGCCCCCGGCTCCGAACTCGACGGCGCGTGCGCGCTCATCTGGACCACCACGCCGTGGACCCTGCCGTCCAACCTCGCGATCGCGGTGCACCCCGAGATCGAGTACGTCGCCGTGCGCGGCGCCGACGACAAGACCTACGTGCTCGCGCAGGATCGTCTCGGCCACTACGCCCGCGAACTCGGCGAGGAGCCCGAGGTGCTCGGCCGTTACCGCGGCACCGACCTCGTCGGCCTCGCCTACGAGCCGCCCTTCGACTTCTTCACCGGCCGCGAGAACGCGCACCGGGTGATCGCCGCCGACTACGTGACCACCGAGTCCGGTACCGGAATCGTCCACCTCGCACCGGCTTTCGGTGAAGAGGACATGGAGTACTGCCAGCGCAACGGCATCGAGCTCGTGCAGCCGCTCGATCCGGGCGGCAAGTTCACCTCGATGGTGCCGCCGTACGAGGGCCTGCAGGTCTTCGACGCCAACCCGGTCATCATCAAGGACCTCAAGGCCGCCGGAAAGCTGTTGCGGCACGAGACCATCGAGCACTCCTACCCGCACTCGTGGCGGTCGGGCCAGCCGCTGATCTACATGGCGGTGCCGTCGTGGTTCGTCGCCGTCACCCGTTTCCGCGACCGCATGGTCGAGCTCAATCAGCAGATCACATGGGTGCCCGAGCATATCCGCGACGGTCAGTTCGGCAAGTGGCTCGAAGGCGCCCGCGACTGGAACATCAGCCGTAACCGCTACTGGGGCAGTCCGATCCCGGTGTGGATCTCGGACGACCCGGAGTACCCGCGTGTCGACGTCTACGGTTCGCTCGACGAACTCGAACGCGACTTCGGCGTGCGGCCCACCGACCTGCACCGGCCGATGATCGACGAACTCACCCGGCCGAATCCCGACGACCCGACCGGGAAGTCGACCATGCGTCGCGTCCCCGAGGTCCTCGACTGCTGGTTCGAGTCCGGCTCGATGCCGTTCGCCCAGGTGCACTATCCCTTCGAGAACCGCGACTGGTTCGACACGCACTACCCAGGCGACTTCATCGTCGAGTACAACGGCCAGACCCGCGGCTGGTTCTACACGCTGCACGTCCTGGCCACCGCGCTGTTCGACCGTCCCGCCTTCAAATGCGTTGCCGCGCACGGCATCGTCCTCGGCGACGACGGTCTGAAGATGAGCAAGTCGAAGGGCAACTACCCCGACGTCAACGAGGTCTTCGCCCGCGACGGCTCCGACGCGATGCGCTGGTTCCTCATGTCTTCGCCGATCCTGCGCGGCGGCAACCTCGTCGTCACCGAACAGGGCATCCGGGAGGGTGTGCGACAGGCGCTGCTGCCGCTGTGGAACGCATGGAGCTTCCTGCAGTTGTACGCGTCGAAGCCGGGCACCTGGCGGACCGATTCGACGAACGTGCTCGACCGGTACATCCTCGCCAAGCTCGCGCAGACCCGCGACGTCATCACCGAGGCGCTCGAGGCCGTCGACATCGCCGGGGCGTGCGACGAGCTGCGCACCTTCTGCGACGCGCTGACCAACTGGTACGTGCGCCGCTCGCGGAACCGGTTCTGGGACGAGGACACCGACGCGATCGACACCCTCCACACGGTGCTCGAAGTCGTCACGCGCCTGGCCGCGCCGTTGCTGCCGATGGCGTCCGAGGTGATCTGGCGGGGTCTGACCGGTGGCCGGTCGGTGCACCTGGCGGACTGGCCGGCGTCCGACGACCTGCCCTCGGATCCCGCGCTCGTCGCGGCGATGGACGAGGTGCGCGGGGTGTGCTCGACCGTGCTGTCGCTGCGCAAGGCCCAGAAGCTGCGCGTGCGACTCCCGCTGCCCGAGGTCACGGTGGCGACGCCGGGTTCGTCGCATCTCGATCCGTTCGTCGACCTCATCAAGGACGAGGTCAACGTCAAGCGGGTCGTGACCACCGACGACGTCGAGGCCCACGGCCGGTTCGAGGTGGTCGTCAACGCGCGTGCCGCCGGTCCGCGTCTCGGCAAGGACGTGCAGAAGGTCATCAAGGCGGTCAAGGCGGGCGACTGGACGCAGGCGGAGGACGGCACGGTCACCGCGGCCGGAATCGCCCTGCTGCCCGAGGAGTACACCAGCCGTCTCGTCGCGGCCGAGCCGGAATCCACCGCCGCGCTGCCGGGTGGCAACGGCCTGGTGGTCCTCGACACGACCGTCACCGAGGAACTCGAGGCCGAGGGCTGGGCCAAGGACCGCATCCGCGAGTTCCAGGACGCGCGCCGCAACCTCGGCCTGGAGGTCTCCGACCGCATCTCGGTGCGGTTCGAGGTTCCCGCCGAACGCGCCGAATGGGCTGCACGCCACCGGGATCTGATCGCCGGCGAGATCCTCGCCACGACCTTCGAGCTCGGCGCCCCCGAGGGCGAGGCGATCGAACTCGGCGAAGGAACCCGCGCGTCCATCGTCAAGGCGTGACCGGGCCGGTGCTTCCGGAAGGGCCGAGCGTCCTTCCGGAAGCACCGACCCGTGGCCTCCCACCGGACGTGTGGGTGCGGCGCACTAGTCTCGACACGTGCCCGCTTCCGTGAGTCGGCGCTGGGTGTTGCACCTGGATCTCGACGCGTTCTTCGCGTCCGCCGAGCAGTTGACCCGGCCGACCCTGCGGGGCCGGCCGGTCCTCGTCGGTGGGCTCGGTGCCCGCGGGGTGGTGGCCGGCGCGAGCTACGAGGCCCGCGTCTACGGTGCGCGCTCGGCCATGCCGATGAGCCGGGCACGGCGCCTCGTCGGACCGGCGGCGGTCGTGCTGCCTCCGCGCGGAATCCTCTACCGCGAACTGAGCGGACTCGTCTTCGACACCCTGCGCGCCCGGATCCCGATCCTCGAGACCCTCTCGCTCGACGAGGCGTTCGCCGAACCTCTCGAACTCGCCGGCGCCGACGCCGACGAGGTCGAACGCTTCTGTTCGGAGCTACGCGAACACGTCAGGGAGAAAACGGGTCTCGTCGCCTCCATCGGCGCCGGATCGGGTAAGCAGATCGCGAAGATCGGGTCCGGTCTCGCGAAACCGGACGGGCTGCTCGTCGTCCGGCCCGAAGGCGAACTCCCGTTGCTGCACAGCCTGCCGGTTCGCAAGCTGTGGGGGATCGGTCCGGTGGCCGAGGACCGGTTGCGGCGACTCGGCATCGAGACCATCGGAGATCTCGCGGCGCTGCCCGTCGCCGAGGCCGCGTCGATCCTCGGCGGCACCATCGGACCGGGACTGCACCGGCTCGCCAACGGATTCGACGACCGGCCCGTCGCCGAACGCGCCGAGGCGAAACAGGTCAGCGCCGAGACCACCTTCCCCACGGACATCGTCGCGATGCCCGGACTGCGGCGGGCGATCGCCGCGTCCGCGACCGCCGCGCACACACGCCTGCGCAAGGACGGGCGTGCCGCCCGCACGGTGGTGCTCAAGCTGCGTAAGGCCGACATGTCGGTGCTCACCCGGTCGTCGACCCTGCCCTACGCCACCGAGGACGTGCAGGTGCTCACCGCCGCTGCCCAGCGCCTCGCGCTCGATCCCCTCGAGATCGGTCCCGTCCGGCTCGTCGGGGTGGGCTATGCGGGTCTGTCCGCGATCGCGCAGGACACCCTGTTCCCCGAACTGGACCGGACGACGACCGAGGAGACCGGGCCGGCCGAGGAGGACGAGGAGTTCGTCGCGGCGAGCGGACCGGCCACGCGGTGGACGCCGGGCGCCGACGTCTGCCATCCGGAATTCGGGCACGGATGGGTGCAGGGTGCGGGACACGGTGTGGTCACCGTCCGCTTCGAGACACGCAGCACGGGTCCGGGACCAGCGCGGACGCTCGACGAGAACGATCCCGACCTCACCGTCGCCGACCCGCTCGCGAGCCTGAACTGAAACATGTTCCCGGCGCCCTCATGGTCTTCTTACTACCGCCGGGTACTCTTGCGGGCGATCCGCTGCCGGATGACCGAACACGACGAATCACATCGTGCACGACCGAACGAGAAGGACGAGAAGTTGAAGCTTCGCAAGATCACCGTCGCCACCGTGGCGCTCGCCGCCGCCCTCACGATGTCCGCCTGCAGCTCGGACGACGGCGGTAGCTCCTCCGAGACGACCGCGAAGACCAGCACGACCACGACCGCCGCGGCTCCGGCCGTCGACTACCCGCCGGTGCCCACCGTCGAGGAGCTCAACGCCGACCTCGCGCGCGCCTTCGACCTGAGCGTCCCGGCCGCCGAGAAGACCGACCTGGTCCAGGGCGCCGAGGAGGATCCGGAGCTGATCAACATGGTCGCCCAGGCGGCCAACGATGCCGGTGTGCAGGTCAACGTCGTCGACGTGACCGACAACGAGAACGGCACGATCACCGCCGGTGTCGAGATGGCGCTCGCGGGCAGCGACCAGCCGTCCTTCGGCACGGTCGACTTCGTCGCCGAGGACGACACCTGGAAGGTGTCGAAGGACTACGCGTGCTCCATCGTCATCAATATGGCGCAGCTGCAGTCCCCGGCCTGCGTGTGATGTAGTACTCGTCCCGAACGACCCGACGGCCGGCGCGGAACTTCCGCGCCGGCCGTCGGCGTTCGTATATCTTCCGGACTACCGATCCGGGGTGTTCCAGCCCACCCGGTCGACCTGCGACTGCGACAGGCGCGTTCCGCCGTCCGGCTCGACGTAGGTCTGATCGCCCCGCACCGTCAGTTCTCCGCCGACGGGCAGGGGGAGCGACGCGTCGATCGTCATCGACCCCTCCCCGGCCATCGTGTACTGCTCGATGTCGAGACGGCCCTGCCCGTTCGGCAACACCCAGGTGGACTCGCGCGGTGTCTGTTCGACCTTCACGTCGACCGTGAGACGGTCGTCCTCCCGCTCGACGAGTGTCGCCGTCCCGACCTGGTCGAGGGTGATGCCCGCGCTCATCACCTGCTGGTGGATCTCCCACACGGCGCCCACCCCGACGGCTTCCTCCGGGAACGAGACGATGCGATAGACGGCCTGGTAGAACGCCTGCTCGATCGCCGATCGTGCGATGTTCGCCGCATCGGGAGCGGGCTCGAGGCGCAGCGCACTGATCGCGCCGGTCGGCCCGATGGTCAGTCCGGCCCCGGAACCCTCGGCGTCGGACAACGCGGATCCGAGCGTCTCGTCCGGTGACGTCGCCGATCCGACGGTGATGTCGACCACGGTGCTCGGGTCCTCGTCGGAGACCGCCTGCTCGACCGTGGCCGAGAGCGGAAGGGTCAGTTCGGGAGTGGAGAAGTCCTGCTGCGGGTCGTCGCCGACGCGCTGGAAGACCTCGGAGCGGGTGGTGAGGACGACGCCCTGCTGCACCCCGGCCTCCGGGGCGAGACGCACCACCGATCGGGGTTCGGCGCCGGGGTCGAGCACCGTCGTGGTCACCGCCGATACCGGCACCGTCACCTCCGTCGATGTCGCCGCCGTGACGGCGGGCGCGCCGTCCGAAGGACCACCGCAACCGGCGACGAGAGCGGAGAGGGACAGCACGGCCGCGAGGGCACACGGCCCCGAGCGGGGGAATCTGGACAGCGCAGGCACGCCACCCAGGGTAGCCACGACGGGTGGGGGAACCGCCGCGGTCGTCCGGTAGGGGATGATGGAGAGGTGACGAACGAAGCTTCCCGACCCGACCGCGACGCGGAGACGCCGGTTCCCGGTCGCGTCGACGAGCCGACGCCGGTTCCCGGTCGCGTCGACGAGCCAACTCCGGTTCCCGGTCGTGCCGACGAGCCGTCCCCGTCCATCGGCCGGCGCATGCTGCGACCGCTGCTGCTCGTGGCGCTCGTCGTCTATGTCGCCGATCTGGTGACGAAGGTGCTCGCCGTCCACTACATCGACCCCGCCGACCCGATCTCGATCGTCGGCGACACGGTCACCCTGACACTCGTCCGCAATCCCGGTGCCGCGTTCTCCATGGCCACGGGCATGACCTGGCTGCTCACGCTGGTCGCGATCGCCGTCGTCGTCGGTGTCGTGAAGATCGGCCGGACCCTGAGATCGGGATGGTGGGCACTCGGCCTCGCCCTCGTCCTCGGGGGAGCCCTCGGCAATCTCACCGACCGTCTGTTCCGCTCGCCCGGACCGCTGCAGGGCCACGTCGTCGACTTCGTGTCGGTCGGATGGTGGCCGGTGTTCAACGTCGCCGACTCGGCCATCGTGTGCGGGGCGATCCTGCTCGTGGCCCTGACCGTCTTCGGCGTCGAACCCGACGGCGGTGCCTCGAAGGGCCGGGACGCAGCGCCGGATGCGGACGACACGAGAAAGGAATCACACCAGTGAGGGAAACCCGCGCGATGCCCGTACCCGACGGGCTCGACGGGATGCGTGTCGATGCAGGCCTCGCGCGCCTGCTCGGTCTGTCCCGGACCGTGGTCGCCACGCTCACCGAGGAGGGCGCCGTCGTGGTCGACGGCGCGGCCGTGGGCAAGTCCGACCGACTGTCCGCCGGCTCCTGGCTCGAGGTGGAACTGCCCGAGCCGCCCCGCCCCCTGACCATCGAGGCCCAGCCCGTCGAGGGTATGGAGATCCTCTACGCCGACGACGACATCGTCGCTGTCGACAAGCCCGTGGGTGTCGCCGCCCACGCGAGCGTCGGCTGGACCGGACCGACCGTGATCGGTGGTCTCGCCGCCGCCGGCTACCGGATCTCCACGTCCGGGGCCCACGAGCGCCAGGGCATCGTGCACCGGCTCGACGTGGGCACCTCCGGCGTCATGGTGGTCGCGACGTCCGAACGCGCCTACACCGTGCTCAAGCGCGCGTTCAAGGAACGCACGGTCGAGAAGCGGTACCACGCGCTCGTCCAGGGGCATCCCGACCCGAGCAGCGGCACAATCGACGCACCGATCGGCCGTCATCGCAGCAGCGACTGGAAGTTCACGGTCACCGCCGACGGCAAGCCCAGCGTGACGCACTACGACACGATCGAGGCGTTCCAGGCGGCGAGCCTGCTCGACATCCACCTCGAGACCGGGCGCACCCATCAGATCCGGGTGCACTTCTCGGCGCTGCGTCACCCCTGTTGCGGCGACCTCACCTACGGAGCCGACCCGCGTCTCGCGGCGCGTCTCGGTCTCGAACGGCAGTGGTTGCACGCGTGCACCCTCGGGTTCTCGCACCCCACGCGCGGACACTGGGTCGAGATCACCAGCAAGTACCCGCCGGATCTCGAACACGCGCTCGCCGTGTTGCGCAACGCCTGACCGATGGGACGCGTCCTGCCCTGGGCGGCGGTCGTCGTTCTCGTCGTCGCCGTGCTCGTCGCCGGGTGGACCTCACCGCCGCGGCCGGCCCCCGTGGGCAGCGACACCCTCGGCCCCGACAACGGGGAAGTGGTCGCCGACTATCTGACGCGGGCCGCGGACAGCCTGACCGAGGCCGAAGCGGACGGAGATCTCGAGCACTGGGGACTGGTGTCGTTCGCCGACACCGTCGGCATCGACCGGGTCGTCGAACTCACCGGCGAGGTGCGCGTGGCGCAGGTGCTGCTGCGCGTCCCGATCGACCGCGTCCAGACACCGCTGGTGCCGGTCGCGGTGCCGGAGAACGCGGAGGCGGTCCGTCGTGCTCCCTCGGTCGCCGCGGGCAGGCTGAGCCTGATGGAGTTCGGGACCGAACGCGCCGCACGGGTCGGGGCGGTCTCCGCGCAGCGGCTCGCCGGCGGTTGCGACTGCGTGGTGGCGGCGGTGCTCCGTGGCACTCCCGAGCAGTTCCGGGCCGTCGCCGACGCCTCGGACGTGCGGGCCGTGGAGGTCCTGCCCGCCGACGCGATCGCGGGACGCTTCGCGGTGACGCCGCTGCTCCCCACGCACGTCGAGACGGTCGTGCCCGGCCCCGACGACGGGGAGGCGTGACGGTGCGGTGCGACCCCGTCTCGGAACGAGCGTGTCTCGAAACGACAGTGTCTCGAAACGACAGTGTTTCGGAACGACAGTGCACCGGCGGCGCCGTAGGGTGAGCCGGTGAGCGACTCGGGGGAAGGGAACGATTCGGGGCAGCGGAGCGTCGCGCGCACGGGGGTGCTGTGCGGCCTGGGTGCCTACGGATTGTGGGGACTGTTCCCCGCCTACTTCGGTCTGCTCGAACCTGCCGGCGCCGTCGAGATCCTCGCGCACCGCGTGCTGTGGACCCTCGTGCTCATGCTGATCGTGCTGGGCGTCATGGGACGCCTCGGCGCCCTGCGTGGCCTGTCGGCCCGCACGTGGGGTCTGGTCGCCGCGGCGTCCACCGCGATCGCGGTCAACTGGGGCGTCTACATCTACGGCGTCGTCTCGGGCCGGGTCGTGGAGACCGCACTGGGCTACTTCATCAACCCGCTCGTCAGCGTGGTGTTCGGAGTCCTGTTCTTCCGGGAACGACTGCGGCCGGCGCAGATCGCGGCGCTGGTGCTCGCGATATGCGCGGTGGTGGTGATCACCGTCGACTACGGAAGACCGCCGATCATCGCCCTGACCCTGGCGCTGTCGTTCGCGTCCTACGGGGTGATCAAGAAGATCGTGCCGCTCGATCCGCGCACGTCCCTGACGGGGGAGGGGATCGTCGCGGCCCCGTTCGCGCTCGGGTACGTGATCTTCCTCGCGGTGACCGGCACCGGCACCTTCCTCGGGTACGGCATGGATCACACCGCGCTGCTCGTGTCGGCGGGGCTGGTGACCGCTGTGCCGCTGCTGCTCTTCGGCGCGGCCGCGCAACGGGTCCCTCTCGCGACACTCGGCATGCTGCAGTACCTCACGCCGAGCCTGCAGATGACGTGGGGTGTGGTGGTGCTCGGAGAGGACATGCCCGCCTCGCGATGGATCGGTTTCGTCCTGATCTGGGTCGCACTGGCGGTGTACAGCACGGACGCCCTCGTGCGGGCCCGTCGTCAGCGTGCCGTGGTCACCGCGGACCCTCGCGCGGCTTAGACTCGTCTCTGCCCACAGACATCCCGGGAGAGGCACGCGTGGCTGACTCGTTCGTTCATCTGCACACCCACACCGAGTACTCGATGCTCGACGGTGCCGCGAAGGTCGGACCGTTGTTCAAGGAGGCCGAACGGCTGGGGATGCCGGCCGTGGGCATGACCGACCACGGAAACATGTACGGCGCCAGCGAGTTCTACAACGTCGCCAAGAAGTTCGGCATCAAGCCGATCATCGGCATCGAGGCGTACGTCGCGCCGGAGTCGCGATTCTCCACCAAGCGTGTGCAGTGGGGCGATCCCGGCCAGAAGTCCGACGACGTCTCCGGCTCGGGTGCCTACACCCACATGACGATGGTCGCCGAGAACTCGACGGGCCTGCGGAACCTGTTCAAGCTGTCCTCGCTCGCATCGATCGAGGGGCAGCTCGGCAAGTGGGCGCGTATGGACGAAGACCTCATCGCCCACCACCACGAGGGCATCATCGCCACGACCGGTTGCCCGTCGGGCGAGATCCAGACGCGCCTGCGCCTCGGTCACGAGCGCGAGGCGCTCGAGGCCGCCGCGAAGTGGCAGGAGATCTGGGGCAAGGACAACTTCTTCCTCGAACTCATGGACCACGGCCTGTCCATCGAGCGCCGGGTTCGCGAGGGTCTGATCGAGATCGGCCGCAAGCTCGACATCCCGCCACTGGTGACCAACGACTGCCACTACGTCACCAAGGATGCGGCCGCGAACCACGAGGCGCTGCTGTGCATCCAGACCGGTAAGACCCTCTCCGACCCCACCCGGTTCAAGTTCGACGGCGACGGCTACTACCTCAAGTCGGCGCAGGAGATGCGCGAGCAGTGGGACCGCGAGGTGCCGGGGGCCTGCGACAACACGCTGCTCATCGCCGAGCGCGTGCAGTCCTACGAGGACGTGTGGACCCACCGCGACCGGATGCCGGTCTTCCCGGTACCGGAAGGGGAGACGCAGGCGAGCTGGCTGCACAAGGAGGTCATGCGCGGTCTCGACCGGCGCTTCCCCGACGGCCCGCCCCGCGAGTACGTCGAGCGCGCCGAGTACGAGATCAGCGTCATCAACCAGATGGGCTTCCCCGCCTACTTCCTCGTCGTCGGCGACCTCATCAACCACGCCCGCGAGGTCGGCATCCGTGTCGGCCCCGGCCGTGGTTCGGCTGCCGGTTCGCTCGTCGCCTACGCGATGGGCATCACCAACATCGACCCGATCCCGCACGGCCTGCTGTTCGAGCGGTTCCTCAACCCCGAGCGCGTGTCGATGCCCGATATCGATATCGACTTCGACGATCGCCGCCGCGGTGAAATGGTGCGCTACGCCACCGAGCGGTGGGGCAACGACAAGGTCGCCCAGGTCATCACGTTCGGCACCATCAAGACGAAGGCCGCGATCAAGGACTCCGCGCGAGTGCAGTTCGGCCAGCCCGGATTCGCGATCGCCGACCAGATCACCAAGGCCCTGCCGCCGCCGATCATGGCGAAGGACATCCCGGTCTCGGGTATCACCGACCCGAGCCACGAGCGGTACAAGGAAGCCGCCGAGGTCCGCCAGCTGATCGAGTCCAACCCGGACATCAAGAAGATCTACGACACCGCCCTCGGACTCGAGGGCCTGATCCGCAACGCCGGCGTCCACGCCTGCGCGGTGATCATGTCGTCCGAGCCGCTCATGGACGCGATCCCGCTGTGGAAGCGTGCGCAGGACGGCGCGATCATCACCGGGTGGGACTATCCGTCCTGCGAGGCCATCGGCCTGCTGAAGATGGACTTCCTCGGTCTGCGCAACCTCACCGTCATCGGCGACGCGATCGAGAACATCAAGGTCAACCGCGGGATCGATCTCGACCTCGACACCCTCCCGCTGGAGGATCCCGCGACCTACGAACTGCTCGCCCGCGGCGACACGCTCGGCGTGTTCCAGCTCGACGGCAGCGCCATGCGCGACCTGCTGCGCCGTATGCAGCCCACCGGCTTCGAGGACATCGTCGCCGTGCTCGCGCTGTACCGCCCCGGTCCGATGGGCATGAACGCGCACAACGACTACGCCGACCGCAAGAACGGGCGGCAAGAGGTCAAGCCGATCCATCCCGAGCTCGAGGAACCGCTGAAGGAGATCCTCGCCGACACCTACGGCCTGATCGTCTACCAGGAGCAGATCATGCAGATCGCTCAGAAGGTGGCCGGTTACTCGCTCGGACAGGCAGACCTGCTGCGCCGCGCGATGGGTAAGAAGAAGAAGGAGATCCTCGACGAGGCCTACGACGGCTTCGCGCAAGGCATGAAGGACAACGGCTTCTCGCAGGCGGCGATCACCGCGCTGTGGGACACCGTTCTGCCCTTCGCCGGTTACGCGTTCAACAAGTCGCACGCCGCCGGCTACGGCCTCGTCTCGTTCTGGACCGCCTACCTCAAGGCGAACTACCCGGCCGAGTACATGGCCGGTCTGCTCACCTCCGTGGGCGACGACAAGGACAAGGCCGCGGTCTACCTGTCCGACTGCCGCAAGATGGGCATCACGGTGCTGCCGCCGGACGTCAACGAGTCGCACACCAACTTCATGTCGGTGGGCGAGGACATCCGGTTCGGCCTCGGCGCCGTTCGCAACGTCGGCACGAACGTCGTTGCCTCGATCATCAAGGGTCGGGAGGAGAAGGGCCGCTACACCGACTTCTCCGACTATCTCAACAAGATCGACACCGTCGCGTGTTCGAAGAAGGTCACCGAATCCCTCATCAAGGCAGGCGCATTCGACTCGCTCGGGCACCCGCGCAAGGGCTTGATGCTCGTCCACGCCGATGCGATCGACGCGGTGATGAGCACGAAGAAGGCCGAGGCGATCGGTCAGTTCGACCTGTTCGGCGGCGACGACGCCGACGAGTCCGTCGCCGCGGTGTTCAACGTCCGCATCCCCGAGGAGGAATGGGACACCAAGCACCGCCTCGCCCTCGAACGGGAGATGCTCGGCCTCTACGTCTCCGGGCACCCGCTCAACGGCGTCGAGCACGTGCTCGCGTCGCAGGCCGACACCCAGATCCCGGCGATCCTCGAAGGCGCGCTCAAGGACGGCAGTCAGGTCACCGTCGGCGGCATCCTCGCCTCGGTGAACCGGCGCATCAACAAGAACGGTCTGGCCTGGGCGTCCGCGCAGCTCGAGGACCTCACCGGTGGCATCGAGGTGCTGTTCTTCCCGCAGTCCTACGCCGTCTACGGCATGGATGTCGTGGAGGACTCGGTGGTGCTGGTCAAGGCGCGGGTGTCGATCCGCGACGACCGGATCTCCCTGATCGCCAACGATCTCGCCGTCCCCGACCTGTCGCAGATCGGGGTCGCGAAGCCGGTGTCGGTGTCGATGCCCACCCGCCTGTGCACCCCCGACAAGGTCGGTGCCCTCAAGAACGTCCTCACCCGCCATCCCGGCTCGTCCGACGTGCACGTGCGGCTCATCACCGGCAGCAAGGTCACCGTCCTCAAGCTCGACGACAGCCTGCGGGTCGAACCGTCGTCCGCGCTCATGGGCGACCTCAAGGCCCTGCTCGGCCCGGGCTGCCTGGCCACCTAGCCGGTCCCGCCGCGCGACGCGAGTGCTCCGGCGAGCGTCGCGCGGTTGCGAATCCGGGTGGCTGCGAGTTCGGCGATCTGCCGTTCGTGTGCCGTCAGAGCGGCGGTGCGGGTGGGATGCGCCCGGACGGCACCCGACCGGGCTCCGAGCAGAGGGGCACGCGGAAGGCGTCCCTCGACCGGGATGGGGTCGGCCGCGACGGCGAGCGGTGTGTCTCGTCTAGGAACGGAGTGCGTGCCGCTGGATCCTGCGGACCCACCACACGACGACGGTGACCCCAGCGGCACCGAGGACGGCGCTCTGGGCGTTGGTCGTGACGACGAGGACCACGAGCAGGGTGAGGAGACCGGCGGCGAGTGCTTCGAGCTTGTACAGGGGCCAGATCGTGCCGGCGATGTCCACGCCGTCGGTGCGCTCACGGTGTACCCGGGTATCGAGCACGGACATCTCGGTGCACCTCCTGTAGGCAGAGCGGCTGTAGGCCGAGCGGAATTCTTTCTTCAGGATAGGCGCAGGGAAGAGTTCGGGCCACCGAACTCGGCGATCGGGCGGCGACTGTCACAACGATTGTGTTGACTGGTGGGTATGCCACTGCACGGAGAGTACGAACCGAGTCCCGTCGAATGGAGTGCCAAGCAGGTCGAGGAGTACGAGTCGTCGGGCGGAACCCGCGGCACGACCCTCCAGGGCCGGCCGGTGATCATCCTCACCACGGTCGGCGCCAAGTCCGGCAAGCTCCGCAAGATCCCTCTCATGCGGGTCGAGCACGAGGGAAAGTATGCCGCCGTCGCCTCGCTCGGCGGTGCACCGAAGCATCCTGTCTGGTACCACAACGTCCTCGCGAATCCGCACGTCGAGGTGAGGGACCGCACCGAGGTATGGGACATGATCGCCCGCGAGGTCCACGGCGAGGAGAAGGCGCAGTGGTGGGAGCGTGCCGTCGAGGCGTTCCCGCCCTACGCGGAGTACCAGGAGAAGACCGACCGCGAGATCCCCGTCTTCGTTCTCGAACCGATCGAGAGTTCGTAGACGGAACGCGCTCCGACGAAGAGCCGACAGCGTTCCGGGCACTGTCCGGAAGGTCCTGCCACTCCCTCGATGCAGGTCCCGCCGTGGTGGGCGATTCGGGGGAGTGGCAGCATTGACGGGTGACCTCCACTTCGCGAACAGCAGAACCGACGACTGTGACCGCCGTGCCCCGCGCGGCCGACATCGATGCGGCTGCCGAGCGAATTTCGGAGGCGGTCGCCCCGACGCCGCTCGAGCGCAGCCCCCGGCTCTCGGCGCTCGTGGGTGCCAACGTGTACCTCAAGCGTGAGGACCTCACCCGGGTGCGGTCCTTCAAGCTCCGCGGGGCGTACAACGCCATGGCGCAGCTCGACGCGGCCGAGCGTGCCGCGGGTGTCGTCACGGCGAGCGCCGGCAACCACGCGCAGGGCGTCGCCTACGCGTGCCGGGTGATGGGAATCCAGGGACGCATCTACGTGCCAACCCGCACTCCCAAGCAGAAGCGCGACCGGATCCGCGTCCACGGTGGCGACAGCGTCGAACTCATCGGCGTCGGCGACACCTTCGACGCCGCGGCCGCGGCGGCGGCCGACGATGCGATCCGCACCGGTGCGACGATGATCCCGCCCTTCGACGACGCCCGCACCGCCGCGGGCCAGGGCACCATCGCCCGCGAGATCCTCGAACAGCTCGACGGTGATCTCGACGTCGTGCTCGTCCCCGTCGGTGGGGGCGGCCTCATCGCCGGTGTCGCCGCTTATCTGCGCGAGCGGTCCCCACGCACGTCGATCGTCGGCGTCGAGCCGGCCGGCGCAGCATCGATGACCGCCGCGCTGGTCGCGGGTGGTCCCGTCACGCTGCCGGAGGTCGAGCCGTTCGTCGACGGCGCTGCGGTCAAGCGGATCGGCGACGTCCCCTACGCTGTCGTCTCCGAACTCGGTGCGGAGGTCGTGTCCCATTCGAGCCTGCCGCTCGTGGCCACGCTGCGCCGCGAGGGGCTCGGTCGGGCCCCGTTCGGCATGACCCAGATCGACGAGGGTGCGCTGTGCACCACGATGCTC
Source organism: Rhodococcus rhodochrous (assembly GCF_900187265.1). NCBI lineage: Bacteria > Bacillati > Actinomycetota > Actinomycetes > Mycobacteriales > Nocardiaceae > Rhodococcus > Rhodococcus rhodochrous. Next base: position 3,169,375 of record NZ_LT906450.1, on the reverse strand, counting down.
GATCTGTACCAGAACGAGGGCATCATCGCCGAGCCCGCCGGCGCACTGTCCGTCGCTGCCCTCGGGTCGATCTCGGTGCAGCCCGGAGCGAACGTGGTGTGCCTGGTGTCGGGCGGCAACAACGACGTCTCGCGCTACGGCGAGATCATCGAGCGGTCGCTCGTCCACCGCGGGCTCAAACACTATTTCCTCGTGGACTTCCCCCAGGAGCCCGGCGCGCTGCGCCGGTTCCTGGACGAGGTCCTCGGACCGGACGACGACATCACCCTGTTCGAGTACGTCAAGCGCAACAACCGGGAGACCGGTGCTGCCCTCGTCGGTATCGAACTGGGTGCTGCAGAAGACCTTTCGGCCCTGCTCAATCGCATGGACGCGTCGCCGATCGACGCGCAGCGACTCGAGCCGGGGTCGCCGGCCTACCGTTATCTCACCTAGTCGGAGTCGCTACCAGGGCGAGCACACCAGCCACGGGCCGAACCAGAAGCAGTCGGGACGCCACGGATTGTCCCAACGGCGATCCCAGTCGTTCCTGTGGTTCTTGCCGTGGTGGTCGCGATCCTTCCAGTGATTGTTGTGATGGTTGCCGTGGTGGTCGTGGTTGACGGCGACGACGCCGGGGGACGTGTCGACCACCGGTGACGCCGAGGCAACCCCTGCGGGGGCGAGGACGAGGGCGGTGCTGAGGAATACGCTCGCCAGAATCTTCTTGGGTTTCATGGTGATCCACCTCGAGAATTCGACGGTACCTGAGACGGTACTCGCCCACTCGTGGCATAATCAACGACTTTTTTCGCCTGACGAACGTTATCGGCGGGGCGTCTCGGGAGCCTCCAGGATCGCGAAGGACCAGCCCGGGATCAGCACCGCGGACTCGGTGCGGTTGACCACCGGTTCGTCCCACCAGAGCAGAGGCCTCCCGCCGACCGGCACGGTGACGGGATCGGGTCCGAGATTGCACGCCACGCGCAGCGCACCGCGGTGCACGACGAGCCACTTCTCGTCCTCGTCGTATGTCACGTGCACGTGCTCGAGCCAGGGATCGGTGAGCTCGGCCCGATCCCGCCGGAGCGCAATGAGTGCGCGATAACACTCCAGCAGCCGGGCGTGCCCGTCCTCGTCGCGTTCGTCCCAGCGCAGCTTCGAGCCGGTGAAGGTCTCCGAAGCCTGCGGGTCGGGTACGTCGTCGGCGTCCCAGCCGTGTTCGGCGAACTCGCGCCGGCGACCCTCGACGACCGCCGCGGCGAGTTCCGGTTCGGGATGCGACGTGAAGTAGCGGAAGGGTGTGCTCGCGCCCCACTCCTCGCCCATGAACAGCATCGGGGTGTACGGGGAAGCGAGTACGAGCGCTGCCTTGACGGCCAGCTGACCGGGTTCGAGATAGGCCCCGGGCCGGTCGCCGAGCGCCCGGTTGCCGACCTGATCGTGCGTGCAGGTGTAGGCGACCAGACCGCTCGCCGGTGTGCGCCGGGTGTCGAGCGGGCGCCCGTGGACCCGGCCGCGGAAACTCGAGTACGTCCCGGCGTGGAAGAAGCCGTGCCCGAGCGTGTACGCGAGGCAGTCCAGGGAACCGAAGTCGCCGTAGTAGCCCTGTCGTTCACCGGACACCGCTGCGTGGATCGCGTGGTGGACGTCGTCGGCCCACTGCGCGTGCAGTCCGTATCCACCGCCGGGCCGGGGAGTGATCAGTTTTGGATCGTTGAGGTCCGATTCGGCGATCAACGACAGGGGACGGCCGAGATGAGCGGACAGGCGGAACGTCTCGACCGACAGTTCCTCGAGGAGGTGGGTGGCCGTGTGGTCGATCAGCGCGTGCACGGCGTCGAGCCGGAGGGCGTCGATGTGGAACTCGCGGAACCAACGCAGCGCGTTGTCGAGGATGTACCGCCGCACTTCCCCGGATCCGGGACCGTCGAGGTTGATGTTGTCGCCCCAGATTCCCGGGGCGGCGGAGAGATAGGGGCCGAAGCGACCCAGATAGTTCCCCGACGGACCGAGATGGTTGTAGACGACGTCGAGCACCACGGCCAGACCGCGCGCGTGAGCGGCGTCGACGAAACGCTGCAGGGCATCGGGGCCGCCGTAGGGTTCGTGCACCGCGTACCAGAGCACGCCGTCGTAGCCCCACCCGTGGGTGCCGTTGAACGCGTTGAGCGGCATGGGTTCGACGAACTCGACGCCGAGGTCCACGAGTTCGTCGAGACGGTCGATCGCCGAGTCGAGAGTGCCCTCGGGGGTGAAGGTCCCGACGTGCATCTCGTAGATGATGCTTCCCGTCAGTTGCCGGCCGGTCCAGTTGCGGTCGGTCCACTTCGACTCGTCGAGCACGTGCAATTGCGATGGCTCGTGCACGCCCTCCGGCTGACGTGGAGAGCGCGGGTCGGGAAGGACCGTCCCGGTGTCGTCGTCGAGCACGAAACCGTATCGGGTGTCGGGAGCGACATCGACGGTGGTACGCCACCAGCCGTCGTCGTCGCGTTGCATGTCGTGGAGCCGTCCGTCGGCGAACAGTCGGACGGACGACGGGATCGGAGCCCAGACCTCGAAGGTGTGCACTCGACCAGCATGCCGCGTCGGCGGCGCCGGTGCAGGGGATGGCGCCGACGGACGACCCACCTGCCGCGCGTCAATTTTGTTGCAGCTGCAATGCACTCGATACTGGGGGAGTGAACCCGAATCCCGAGCGAGCCCGCCGACGGTACACCTCACCGTTGCGCGAGGAAGCGGCCCGCCGGACCCGCGAGACGATCCGCGACGCCGCGGCACGGTTGTTCGTTCGCGACGGCTACGTCAGCACAACCGTCAAGAACATCGCGGACGAAGCGGGTGTGGCGGTGCGGACGGTGTTCACCGCATTCCCCGGCGGCAAGGCGGAGATCTTCCGCGAGGCGCTCGATCACGCGGTGGCCGGTGACGGCGATCCGCGCGCGACCGCGGCGGCGGAACCGGAACCGTCCCACGCCGGCGGCGCGGTCTCGCACGTCGATCTGGTGGTCGAGCAGGTGGTCCGCTACGGCACCGCGATGCTCGAACGCGCGGGCGGGCTGCTCATGACCTCCGTGGAATCATCGGGGGCGGATCCCGATATGCGTCGTTTCGCCGCGGACGACGCGAAGGCGACGGCCGAGAACGCCCGCACTCTCGCGGAAGGACTCGAACACGCCGGTTGGCTGCGTGAGGACGTCACCGTCGAACACGCGGCAGATGTCCTGTTCACCCTGAGTTCCCCACAGGTGCACGCGCTGCTGAGGCGGGATCGCGGATGGGACGTCGACCAGTACCGTCAGTGGCTCTCGGGGACGCTGCGCGCGACGCTGTTGCGGCCACCTGCACCGTGACGGATTCGACTCAGTCGTCGCCCCGGTCGTCGAGGTAGAGCCACTCGCCGTCCTCCCGCACGAACCGGCTGTGCTCGCGCATCGAGTCGGGCACCCCGCCCGCCCTCCAGTGCGCGCGGAAGTCCACCGTGCCGGTGGTGTGCAGGAATCCGCCTCCGGTGGTGTGCAGCACCTCGAGCCCCGTCCAGCGCTGACCGGGGTCGAACTCGATCGAGCGCGGACGCGTGGACGGGTGCCAGGTGCGCAGCAGGTGCGCCGCGTCGCGCGTCGCGAAGGCCGTGTACCGCGAACGCATCAGCCGTTCGGCGGTGGGCGCGCTCGCGCCGGCCAGCAGCGGCCCGCAGCATTCGGACAGGGGAACGCCGCGACCGCACGGGCACGGGGAGTCCGGGCTGATGTCGGCGCTGCGGTCGGCTCTGCTCATGGCCACAGTCTCCCCCGAGGGGCTCGATCGCCCGACCTCGGGGCGGTGCCTGCAGGAGCGGACGATCACCGGGCGTGAATGATGTTCTCGGACCGCGCGCTCCGGAGCGCTCCATGATGCAGAATGCCGAACATGAATGCGCAGCGCTATGTCGGGGTCGTGGGGCCGGGTGAAGCCACGCCCGAACAGCGACGCCTCGCCCGCCAGGTCGGGGGACTCCTCGCCGGACGCCGGGCCGTCGTGGTCACCGGCGGTCTGGGTGGGGTGATGGCGGCAGCCTGCCGGGGCGCTGTGGAAGCCGGTGGGACGACCCTCGGCCTGCTGCCCGGAGACGACCGTGCCGAGGGCAATCCCTATCTGACGGTGGCCGTTCCCACCGGGCTCGGAGAGATGCGCAACGCGCTGCTCGTGCGCAGCAGTGACGCGCTGATCGCGGTGGGTGGAAGCTGGGGCACGATGAGCGAGATCGCGCTCGCGGTCCGCATCGGTGTCCCGGTCATCTCGATCGGGGGCTGGCGGATGCCCGCAGCGGGAGTGCTCGACGTCGAATCGCCCGCCGAGGCCGTCGAGTGCTTGCACGCGCTGTTGTGGCGCAAGGACCCGGTGTGAGCCGACTTAGACTGACGATGCCCGCCGATCCGGATCGGCGGGCATCGTCTGCTGTGGGCTCCTGTGGAGCAGGCTCTACGAGCCGGAGTTGGCGAGCTCGTAGCGGCGGCGGTACTCCTCTTTGGACGTCTCGCTGATGTCGACGTCGCCGGCGCGGGCGCGCAGGGCGCCGACGGTGGCCTCCTCACGCGGGATGTGCTCGAAAGGATCCCAGTCGAAGAACTTCGCGGCGTTGGCGAAGGTGATCTTGTCGATCTCCTCGTCCGTGCACTCGCACGCGTCGAGTTCCTCCTTGAGCATCTCGGGGGAGTTCGGCCACGTCGAGTCGGAGTGGGGGTAGTCGCATTCCCACGCAATGGTGTCGACGCCGAGCCGGTGACGGTTGTTCAGTCCGCTCGGCTCGGTGATGTAGCAGGCGAGGAAGTTCTTGCGCCACACGTCCGTCGGGCTCATCCCGGCCGGCAGGAAGCTGGTGCCGGTCCACGACTGGTTGACGATGTGCCGGTCGAGGCGGTCGAGCCACGGCGCGACCCAGCCGACACCGCCCTCGCTCATCGCGACCTTCAGATCGGGGAACTTCTGGAAGGCGCCACTGAGCATGATGTCGGTGGCCGCGATGGTCGAGATGAGCGGCGTGAGGATCATCATGTCGTCGATGTTGAAACCGGCCGGGCGCTTGACGAGGTTGATACCGCCGCCGATGTGCAGGGACAACACGATGTTGTGCTCGACGCATGCCTCGAAGATCGGATCCCAGTGCCCGGACTTGAAGTCGGGATAACCCTCGCCGACGCCGTAGGGCGTCTCCGGGATGCTGATCGACCGGCATCCCATGGCGGCGATGCGCTCGATTTCCTTCACCGATTCTTCGGCATCGTAGAACGGGATGATGCCGATGGGAATGAACCGGCCCGGGTGGGCGTCCGGGACCTCGCCGACGACCCAGTCGTTGAACGCTTTCAGTGCGGCGAGGGAGAGCTTCTTGTCGGGCAGGCTCGCCAGGTGGGTGCCGGCGAAGCCGGGGAAGGTGGCGAACAGGGTCGCGGCGAGGGTTCCGTTGGCGTCCATGTCGCGCACGCGCAGGTCCATGTCGTAGACACCCGGTCGCATCTCGGCGTAGCCGGTGGGGTCCATGCCCCATTCGTGCTTGGGCCAGGAGACGACGGCGTTGAGGCCGGAGCTGCCGACGACGGTGCCCTGGAACTGCCAGGCCTGCACATTGGGGTTGCGGGGATGGGCGGTGAGTTTGGGAGCCTGGTCCATCAGGCTCTTGGGGAAGTGCTTCTCGAAGATGTCCGCGGGTTCGACGACGTGGTCGTCGATGCTGATCATCACCATGTCTTCGGTCTTCATCGAATCCTCTCCCTGGGCTGCGCAAAAGTCCTGCCGGCGTCGGCGCTCGCGATGAGAACTAGATTTCCGTATTCGAGAACATAAATCAAGGAGTGTTGCGTATCGGGTGGATTTCGTGGGTGGAGGTGTCGAATCCATGCCTCGCCGAGATGGGGATCTACTCGGAAATCGGCGCATTGTCGCACGATTCGTCGAAGACCGGAGTGTTGTCGGAACCTTCGATCGCGAGAATGTAATTCTCGATTCCGTGATCGACTGTGTCGAGGGGTGGTCGGATGTCCGGCTCGACAGGTGTGCCGTGGTGGTTCGATGATCGAAAATGACAAGAATGCTTGACACAGAATGACAAGCAGGGTTTACTTCTGGCCGTGACCGACACACCGAGGAGCAACAGGGTCCGCGAATTCCGCAAGCAAGCGGGACTCACCCAGGCCGCGCTCGGCGACGCGGTCGGCGTCAGCAGGCAGAGCATCGTCTCGACCGAGAAGGGCGACTACGCGCCCAGCGTCTACCTCGCCCTTCGTCTCGCCCTCAGACTCGACACCACGGTCGAGGAACTGTTCCCGCTCACCACCAAGGAGTCCTCATGACCGTCTTCCTGAAAACCGCGCGTTTCATCGGCGATCTCGACGACGACTTCTACCGCGACGAGCGCCAGCGCGACGTCTGGAACGAAGCCTCGGCGGTGGGATTCCAGTTGTCCCAGTGGATCGCGCTGGTCGCGGCGGCGTTGCTCCCGTGGCTCGTCGGCCGACCCGGGGCGTGGACGGCGCTGGGCCTCCTCGTGGCCTGGTTCGTCGTGTCGATCGTGACCCAGTTGTACGTGCGGCAACGCGACGTCGACCTGTACGCCACCGCGAAACTGTGGCGACCCCGCAGTGCCGCCGCCGCCGCGCTCTATCTCGTCGGCGTCGCCGGCATCTTCCTCCGCCTGCGCTACGAGGGTCAGCCGTTCGAGAACGATGCCGCGACCTGGGCCGGACGCATCGTCGGTGCGGCCACCGTGATCGTCCTCGCGGGACTGGTCCTCACGTGGAGCCGGCGCCGTACCCAGCGCCGGCTCGACGCGGAGGAAGCGCTCGACGCGCTCGAGGACTAACGCGCGCGGACGAGTGCCGCGACCGGCAGGGAGTCGAGCAGATCGGCGACCCGCATCCGACCGGTGAAGGAGCGTCCGGTCAGCACGTCCGACCAGTTGCCGTCGGGCAGGTCGACGGCCGTGTCCTTCCAGCCCGAGCGCGACAGCGCCACGGTGCGACGGGACGCCACCGCGAGAACGTCGAGGTCGTCCGTCGCCGGCCCGCGGCCGAACGCGAGCAGGTGCTCGGCAGCCGGACCGGTGGCGAGGACCGGAACGTACGCGCCACCGACGAAGCTCGCCGGACGTTCGCGGCGCAGCCGGAGCGCGGTGCGCACGATCGTGAACTTCGCCGGCGCCGAATCGGGGGCGTCGAGCAGCCGCCGTCGGGCGTCGAAATCCACCGGCCGCCGGTTGTCCGGATCGACGAGGGAGTCGTCCCACAGTTCGGTGCCCTGATAGACGTCGGGAACGCCCGGGCCCAGCAGTTGCAACAGTTTCTGGCCGCACGAGACGGCCGCGACGTGCGGTTCGACCTCGGTGACGAAGGCGGTGAGCTCACCCGCGACCGGTCCGTCGATCACCGCGTCCAGCCAGTTGTCGACCGCGGTCTCGAACTCCTCGTCGACCTCGGTCCACGTGGTGCGGGTCCCGTTCTCGCGCAGCGCCTTCTGCGCGTAGGCATGTACCCGTTCGCGCAGTTCGTCGGTCACTGCTCCGTCGAGCGGCCAGACTCCGAAGAGGGTCTGCCACAGGAACAGTCCGATCGCCGGATCCGGTGCGGGTGCCGATTCGTTCCACGACCCGAGCCGGCGGGACCACTCGTCGGCGACCTGCGAGAGCACGCCGATCCGAGCCCGGACGTCCTCGCTGCGTTTGGTGTCGTGGGTCGACAGGGTGGTCATCGCCCGCGGCCAGTGCCGTGCCCGCTGGGTCCACGCGAGGTGGAACTCGGCCGGGGTGGCCGAGAAACGGCCGGGTTGCCCGCCCACCTCCTGCAGCGAGATCAGCCGCGCCGCCCGATAGAACAGGCAGTCCTCGACCGCCTTGGCGGTCGCCGCGCCGCAGACCTGGCCGAAGCGGGCCGCTGCCTCACCGCCGAGGGCCATCGCCCGGGCGAACACTGCGAGGGCGGGATCGAGTGCGGGTTGCGTCCGCGCGAGGTCGCCGACGATGCGCGGCACCAGGGTCGCGAGCGGCGCGTAGTCGGCGCGGTAGACGGGAAGCTGTGCGGCGACGGCGATCACGGCCTCGCGCAGTGCCGCGTCGTCGCACCCGGTGTCGCCGGTCTCGCGTCGGATCGCCCGCACGAGACGGCGCACCTCCGGTGCGAGCCCGCCGCCGAGCACCGCTCGTTTGAGGTCGTGTTCGCGGGCGTGCAGCCACGGCGCGTCGCCCTCGGCGCCGGTGAACCTGCGCGACAGGGCGTTCAGCTCGGTCTCGCCGGACGGATCGACGAACACCGACGACAGTTCGCCGAGTGCGTCGTAGCCGGTGGTGCCGTCCACCGGCAGCGTCGCATCCAGCGGTTCGGCGTCGCCGAGGATCTTCTCGATCACGAGCCACCGATCGGGGCCGATCACCTCGCGCAGGCGCGCGAGATAGCCGGCCGGATCGGCGAGACCGTCCGGATGGTCGACGCGGATCCCGTCGACCAGGTCGTCGGCGATCCACGACGCGACCTGCTCGTGCGTGGCGTCGAACACTGCGGGATCCTCCACCCGCACCGCGGCGAGATCGTCGACGGTGAAGAAGCGGCGGTATCCGATCAACCCGGAGTTCCACGCCACGAGTCGGTAGGCCTGCCGCGCGTGGACCTCCTCGCCGGTGCCCTCGTCGGTTCCGGGAGCGATCGGGAATCGCTTGTCGTAGTAGGCGAGCATCGGTTCGTCGCCCGAGCGGTCGACGGTCAGCTCCCGCACGGCGTCGTCCGATCCGAGCACCGGCAGAGCGATCCGCCCGTCCGCACCGTTGTCGTCGGCGAGGTCGAGATCGAAGAACGACGCGTAGCGGGACCCGGAGCCGTGCTTCAGGACATCCCACCACCACGCGTTCTGGCGTGGGTCGGCCACCCCGACGTGGTTGGGGACGATGTCGACGACCAGCCCCATGCCCCGTGCGCGTGCCTCCCGCGACAACCGTTCCAGGCCCTCGCGTCCCCCGAGCGATTCGGAGACCGTGCCGGGATCGACCACGTCGTATCCGTGGGTGGACCCGGTCGTCGCGCTGAGGACGGGGGAGAGGTAGACGTGCGAGACACCCAGGGCGTCGAGATAGTCGAGCAGGGCGACGGCGTCGGCGAAGGTGCATTCGTCGCCGCGCATCTGGAGGCGGTAGGTGGACAACACCGGCGCAGTATTCCCCGCGCCGGCGTCGCTCACACCTGCCGACTCCGTACCGCCGGTCGTCACCGGGTCTTCCGGAGCACCAGCACCGAGCGTGCCTGCACCCGGACCGGCTTACCGGCGACGACGACCTCCTCGCGCAGACCGTCCGGAACGTCGGTGTCGAGCGCGACCGTCCACTCCTCGGCGTGCGGGCCGTCGGGGGTGACGAACTCGATCGGCTCGTGATGGGCGTTGAAGCACATCAGGAACGAGTCGTCGACGACGCGCTGCCCCCGCTGATCGGGTTCGGGGATGCCCTCGCCGTTGAGGAAGACCGCGAGCGACTTGCCGAAACCGCTGTCCCAGTCCTCGGGCATCATCTCGTCGCCGGCCGGTGTGCGCCACGCGATGTCGCGGGACTGATCGCCGCTGCGGATCGGCCGGCCCTCGAAGAACCTGCGACGCCGGAAGACCGGATGCTCGGTGCGCAATGCGATCACGTTGCGGGTGAACGCGACCAGGTCGGCGTTGGACTCGGCGAGCGACCAGTCCACCCACGACAGCTCGTTGTCCTGGCAGTACACGTTGTTGTTGCCCTGCTGGGTGCGACCGAACTCGTCGCCGTGGGCGAGCATCGGCGTGCCCTGCGACAGGATCAGCGTCGCGAGCATGTTGCGCTGCTGGCGCCCGCGCAGTGCAAGAACCTCGGGATCGTCCGTGGGGCCTTCGACCCCGCAGTTCCACGACCGGTTGTGCGATTCGCCGTCGCGATTGTCCTCGCCGTTTGCGTCGTTGTGCTTCTCGTTGTACGACACCAGATCCGCGAGGGTGAACCCGTCGTGGGCGGTGACGAAGTTGACCGACGCGCCGGGGCGACGCCCGGTGTCCTCGTACAGGTCCGACGAGCCGGTCAGGCGCGACGCGAACTCGCCGAGAGTGGCCGGTTCGCCGCGCCAGTAGTCGCGGACCGTGTCGCGGAACTTGCCGTTCCATTCCGTCCACTGGCCGGGGAAGTTGCCCACCTGGTAGCCGCCCTCACCGATGTCCCACGGTTCGGCGATGAGCTTGACCTGCGAGACGACCGGGTCCTGCTGGACGAGATCGAAGAAGGCCGACAGGCGGTCGACGTCGTGCAGTTCGCGCGCCAGGGTCGATGCGAGATCGAACCGGAAGCCGTCGACGTGCATCTCGGTCACCCAGTAGCGCAGCGAGTCCATGATCAGCTGCAGGGTGTGGGGGTGACGGGCGTTGAGGCTGTTGCCCGTTCCCGTGTAGTCCATGTAGTAGGCCTTGTCGTCGTCGACGAGGCGGTAGTAGGCGGCGTTGTCGATGCCGCGGAAGCAGATGGTGGGACCGAGATGGTTCCCCTCGGCGGTGTGGTTGTAGACCACGTCGAGGATCACTTCGATGCCGGCCTCGTGGAAGGCCCGCACCATCGCCTTGAACTCGGCGACCACGGCACTGGGTTTGGTCGACGACGAGTACTCGGCGTGTGGCGCGAAGAACCCGAAGGTGTTGTAACCCCAGTAGTTCCGCAGTCCCTGGTCGATCAGCACCTGGTCGTGCATGAACTGGTGCACGGGCATCAGCTCGATGGCGGTGACGCCGAGCCCGAGAAGATGGTCGATGATCGCCGGGTGCGCGAGACCGGCGTAGGTGCCCCGCATGTGTTCGGGGACGTCCGGATGCGTGGCCGTCATGCCCTTGACATGGGCCTCGTAGATGACCGTCTCGTTGTAGGGGCGCCGGGGCTGGCGATCCATCGCCCAGTCGAAGAACGGGTTGATCACCACGGTCGTCATGGTGTGCCCCAGCGAATCGAGGCCGGGCAACTCCGCGGCGGCGTCGGAGGTCTGTCCCGTCGCGATCGCCTCGGGCTCGGCGTCGTCGGCAGGCGCGGGCTCGCCGGTGTCCTCGGTGTCGGCGACGTCCGTGTTCTCGTCGGCGGCGCTGTCGGCCTCGGCCTCGGGCTCGGCACCGGGCAGCGGGTAGGAGAACAGTGACGGGTCGCCGTCGAACGAACCGTCGAACGCCTTCCCGTACGGGTCGAGGAGCAGCTTGCTCGGATCGCACCGGTGACCGTTCTCCGGATCGAACGGCCCGTGTACGCGGTAGCCGTAACGCTGACCGGGGGAGACCGTCGGAAGATAGGCGTGCCAGACGTAACCGTCCACCTCCTCGAGGGGAACGCGGGTCTCGCTCCCGTCGCGGGAGATGAGGCACAATTCGACCTTCTCGGCGATCTCGGAGAACAGTGCGAAGTTCGTGCCCGCCCCGTCGTAGGTCGCGCCGAGGGGGTACGGGGATCCCGGCCACACTTCCAGGGGCTCGGGCATCTCGTCGTTAGCGCTCGCTTCGGTGGGCTCCATGTCCGCCAACAGTAGCCTTCCGGCGGTCCGGGCACCGGGTGAGCGCGTCACCACCAACCGGTGGCGGGGCCGAGTTGTCGGCCGAGCTCGGGCGTCAGCGTCCGGACGTAGGTCGTGGTGAGGTGGTTCTCGTCGCGGTAGATGAGGATGTTGCCTTCCACCGCCCGGCACAGATCCTGCCGGCAGAACTTGTCGGACAGGTCGAGCAGCGACACGGTGGGCAGGTGCGCGGACGCGGCGACGGCCGGGTCGATCGGGTCCAGCGCCTCCTCACGGGGCACCCCACACGTCTCCGCGGTGCCGCCCCCGGCGAGGCAGTCGGCGGCCCGATAGGCGACGTCGCCGCGGAACAGCCACGGGTTGTCGCGGATCGCCACCACCGGGATGCCGTAATCGGCGAGCGTCTCCCACAGGTCGACGTACCAGAACGGGACGAAGTCGCCCGGTCCCTCGCCCTGGTCCTTGGTGCGCGTCGACGTCGTGAACACGTAGTCGGGCGGATCGGCGCGCAGTTCCGCGAGGACGGCGGTCGACCACGTGTCGCACTCGACCGTCGGGGACTCCTCGACGAGCGGGGCGAGGGGATCGGAGAGCGGGCACCCGACCTTGAGATAGGTGTCGAGGCGGAAGCCGTGTTCGATGCCGAGCGCGTCGAGCGCGGCGAGCCAGTGCTCCGAGTGCGACCCCCCGACGACCACCATGCGGCGCGTTGCGAGGGGATCGCCGTAGGTGCAGGTCAACGGTGTGCGGTTGGTGTGCTGGGCGATGCAGTTGTCGAGCGTCGCGGGCGGCAGGTCGCGATGGGCGACGAGCAGCGGCGGTTGCACCGGTTGCGCCTCGGTGGAGACGGCGGGATCGAACACCGCGGCGCCGGGATACAGCTCCGTCGGCAGGGCGGCGATGCCGTCGAGGGCCTCCGTCGAGCGGTCGACGTGGGTGTGCCAGAGGTTCGCGGCCCCGACGAGGGCGACGGCCAGGACCGTGACGAGACCCACGAGCGCGGTGCGGGACGGCCGAGGGGGGTCGACGCGACGGATGGGGTCCTCGAACCACCGGGTCGACGCTTCGGCGAGCAGCAGCGACAGGGCGATCACGACGAGCCCGCCCACCAGGCCGACCGATGGGTGTCCGCGCACGATCAGGTAGCCGATGAGGACCGGCCAGTGCCACAGGTACAGCGCGTAGGCGATCGCCCCGAGGCGCACCATGGGCGCGGACGCCAGCAGTCGCGCCGACGGCGTGTCGTGCTCGGCGCCGGAGTCGGAGTCAGGACCGGAGCCGGAGCGGATGCCCGCGACGACGAGTGCCATCGCCGCACCGACGGGGACGAGGGCCCACGGGCCGGGGAAGAGGGAGTTGCCGTCGAGGACGAAGCCGCACGCGAGGAGCACCGCGAGTCCGAGGGCGCCGAGTACGATCCGCAGGGCGCGCGGAACCCGCAGCCACGGCGACAGGCACATCAGCAGACCACCGAGGGTCAACTCCCACGTACGGGCGGCGCTGTCGTAGTAGAGCCACGACTGCGGACGGTCGGCGAGCACCGCATACGCGAGCGACGCCGCGGTGAGCACGGCCAGCAGCACCGTCAGGGGCAGACGGACAGGCACCGACATCCGCCGCAACAGCCACGCGAGGCCGAACACCACCACGAGGGCCGCGATGTAGAACTGGCCCTGTACGGCGATCGACCACAGGTGCTGGAGCGGGCTGACCATCGGGTCCGCGGCCAGATAGTCGCTCGCTGTGCGGGCGAGGTGCCAGTTCTGGAAGAACAGCAGCGACGCCCCGGTCTGGTCGGCCACATCGAGCCACTGTGTGAACGGCCGCAGCACGACCGTGGCGGCCGCGACGGCGGTGAGTACGACGACGAGCGGTGGCAGCAGACGCCGGCCGATCCGCCGCAGGACGGGACGCGGATCGAGCGGGGCCGAGGAGTCGGCCGTCCGCAGGAGCGTGCCCACGAAGAAGAATCCGGAGAGCGCCAGGAAGACGTCGACACCACCGGAGACGCGACCGAACCAGACGTGGAAGATCACCACGAGCGCGATCGCGAGACCGCGCAGTCCGTCGATGTCGGCACGGCGCGCGGGGCGGGTGCCTGCTGTCCGCGCGCCACTCTCGAGTTCCGGTCCCGAGGTGTGGACGGACATGTGACGGATACCCCCGGTGTCTTACGTGTTCGGCTGTGCTGCCGACCGGGCGACGAGCGCGCCGGTCGGTTGCCGTGAGCGTCTGTTCACGGCAACTGGGGCAGACTACGCGGCTGCGGGCGGCAACTTCCAACCGCCTACAGTCTGGGCGTGGACAACTCTCCTCTCCCGGTCGAGCGGATCCGCACCCTCGACGCTCGGCACCTCTGGCACCCCTACGGCGCGTTCCCGGCGACCACCGAATCGTTGGTGGTCGACCGTGCCCACGGTACCCGGATCGTCCTCGCCGACGGTCGTGAGCTGGTCGACGGCATGAGTTCGTGGTGGGCCGCGGTGCACGGATACGGGCATCCGGTCCTCGACGCCGCCGTCCGCGACCAGCTCGGCCGGATGAGCCACGTGATGTTCGGCGGCCTCACCCACGAGCCCGCCGCGCGGCTCGCGGAACTGCTCGTCGACATCACGCCCGACGGTCTCGACACGGTCTTCCTCGCCGACTCGGGTTCGGTGTCGGTGGAAGTGGCCGTGAAGATGGCGGTGCAGTACCAGCGTGCCGTCGGCCGACCGGGACGGCGTCGTCTGCTCACCTGGCGCGGCGGCTACCACGGCGACACCTTCGCCCCGATGAGCGTGTGCGACCCGGACGGCGGCATGCACGCGCTGTGGACCGACATGCTCGCGCGACAGGTCTTCGCCCCCGCCCCACCGGACCGGTTCGATCCCGACTACGTCGCGCAGTTCGAGGCGGTCCTGCTCGAGCACGTCGACGAGCTCGCCGCGATCGTCGTCGAGCCGGTCGTCCAGGGCGCCGGCGGCATGCGTTTCCACGACCCGCGGTATCTGCGCGAGCTGCGCAGGATGTGCGACGAGCACGGACTGGTGCTGATCTTCGACGAGATCGCGACCGGGTTCGGGCGCACCGGCGAACTCTTCGCCGCCGATCACGCGCAGGTGAGCCCGGACGTGATGTGCGTGGGCAAGGCACTCACCGGCGGATACATGACCCTCGCCGCGACGCTGTGTACGCGGGCCGTCGCCGAGGCGATCAGCGCGGGGGAGGGCGGCGGTGTGATGCACGGCCCGACCTTCATGGGCAACCCGCTCGCGTGCGCCGTCGCCGTCGCGGCGGTCGAACTGCTGCTCTCCCGCGACTGGCGTGCCGAGGTGGCGGCGGTGAACACCGGTCTGACCGAAGGACTCGCCCCCGCACGCGAGGTGCCGGGGGTTGTGGACGTCCGCGTCCTCGGAGGCATCGGCGTGATCGAACTCACCGAACCGGTGGACATGCGCGCGACGACCGATGCCGCCGTGGCGGCCGGCGTGTGGCTGCGGCCGTTCCGCAATCTCGTCTACGCGATGCCGCCCTACATCTGCTCGGCCGACGATCTCGCGGCGATCACCTCGGGGATGATCGCCGCCGTCGGCGCGAACATCCGCTGATCGAAGGAGTCGGCCGACATTCGCGCCGACGGCCCTCAGGGCGCGCGGTGCGCCGTAGGAACGTCCGGCGATCCAGGCATCCGGCCTGCGACCCGAGGCCACCGACGTAGCGACTTGAACGGTGTTCAAGTAAGGTCACCGCTCATGACCGCACATCCCGCCCTGGCGTGGCTCGACGGCACCGCGGCGGCGCGACGCGCAGCGGGCCTGCACCGCGACCCCGTCGTCCGGACCCCCGGCTCGACCGTCGTCGACCTCGCCTCCAACGACTATCTCGGCCTGACCCGCCATCCCGAGGTCCTCGCGGGGGCCACCGCCGCCCTGCGGCGATGGGGAGCCGGTTCCACCGGATCGCGCCTGGTCACCGGCACCACCGCCGAACACGAGCTCCTCGAACGCGAACTCGCCGACTTCGTCGGGGCCGACAGCGGCCTGGTGTTCTCGAGCGGATACGCCGCCAACCTCGGTGCCGTCGCCGCCCTCGGTGGCAGGGACGCACTGATCGTGTCGGACGCCGGCAGCCACGCCTCGCTCGTCGACGCGTGCCGGTTGTCCCGCTCGAGGATCGTCGTCACCCCGCACAACGACGTCGACGCGGTCGCGCACGCCCTCGCGACGCGCACCGAGGCCCGCGCGCTCGTCCTGACCGACTCGGTGTTCAGTACCGACGGCGACCTCGCGCCGCTGCGGGAACTGCATCGCGTCTGCCGAGCGCACGGCGCGTTGCTGCTCGTCGACGAGGCCCACGGAGTGGGGGTCCGCGGCGCGGGGGGCCGCGGACTCGTCCACGAAATGGGTCTCGCCGGCGAGCCCGATGTGGTCGTCACGGCGACGCTGTCGAAATCCCTTGCCTCCCAGGGCGGAGTCGTCCTCGCCGACGGGCGCGTGCGGGAACACCTCGTGGATACCGCCCGCACCTTCATCTTCGACACCGGGCTCGCCCCGGCCGCCGTCGGTGCCGCCCGGGGCGCGTTGAAGGTGCTGCGCGCCGAACCCGCCCGCGCGGCGGCCGTGCTCGATCAGGCCGCGCACCTCGCCCGGGTCACGGGTGTCGAGGCGCCGCCGTCCGCCGTGGTGTCGGTGATCCTCGGTGACCCGCACGTCGCGGCCGACGCCGCGGCGCGGTGTCGCGAGCGCGGTGTGCACGTCGGCTGCTTCCGGCCGCCCTCGGTGCCGGCGGGCACCTCGCGGCTGCGCCTGACGGCCCGCGCGAACCTCACCGACGACGAACGCACCCTCGTCGACGAGGTGCTCACCGACATCCTCGCGGGAGCCCGGGCATGAGCGTTCTCGTCGTCACCGGTACATCGACCGATGTGGGCAAGACCGTCGCGACCGCGGCGCTCGCCGTGAACGCCGTGACCGCGGGGCTACGGGTCGCGGTGTGCAAACCCGCCCAGACGGGCGTGACCGACGACGGACCGGGCGACCTGCACGAGATCCTGCGACTGACCGGAGACTCCGTCCGGGTCGTCGAACTCGCGCGGTATCCCGATCCGCTCGCGCCCGACACCGCCGCGCGGCGCAGTGGACGTCCGCCGCTCACTCTCGACGAGATCATCGACACCGTCCGGAGACTCGACGCCGAGCACGACCTCACCCTGGTCGAAGGGGCGGGAGGTCTGCTCGTCCGGCTCGGTGCGGGCGGCTTCACCCTCGCCGACGTCGCAGCCGCGCTCGGAGCACCGGCGGTGATCGTCGCCGCCGCGGGACTGGGCACGCTCAACCACACCGCGCTCACCGTGGCGGCGCTCCGCGCGGCGGGGGTCGAATGCCCGGGGGTGATCATCGGGTCCTGGCCTGCTGCACCGGATCTGGCGGAGCAATGCAATCTGGACGACCTTCCCGACGTCACCGGCGTCCCGGTCGTCGGCCGGATCCCGGCCGGCAGCGGCGCACTCGACGCCCACAGCTTTGCTGCCCGTGCCTCCCGATGGTCGGATCTGCCTCCGCCCGCCCCCGCCGCCACATACGCATAGCGGAAGTCGAGATACGCCGCGGGGCGGGCTCAGTTCACGCGTTCGGCGACCAGCGGAACCAACTCGTCGAGTGCGAACGGCACCGACAGCACCGAATTCGTCGAGAACGCCGCGGAGATGTCGGAATCGCTGTCGAGCACGAGGAACCGGCCGTCGCGCACCGCCGGGAGCTGCTGGAAGACCGGATTGTCGGTCACCTCCGCGGCCGGCACGTAGATCGGCAGCACGATCAGCAGGTCGGCGTCGAGCATGTCCAGGTTCTCGTCGGAGACGGTGATGAAGAAGTCGTCCGTCGCCGCGGCCTGCACCTGCGGATTGTTCACGAAACCGAGCTCGGTCATGAAGTCGACGCGCGAGTCACCGACCACGTAGGCACCCCACCCCTCCGACGTGTAGGAGGCGACGGTGACGGTCTTGCCCGCGAACCCGGGATTGTCGGCAGCGGCCTGCTCGAAGTCCGCATCGATCTGCGACAACAATTCGGCACCCTTGTCCGGGACACCGAGAGCCGCTGCCACGGAGGTCACCTGGTCGTCGAGCGACGTGAGATAGGCGTCGCTGCCCTCCGGACCAGCGACCGTCGGAGCGATCCCCGACAGCGTCTCGTAGCGGGCCTGCTCACCGGAGCTCTTGGTGTCGAGGATCAGATCGGGCGTCTGCGCCGCGAGCAGCTCGAAGGACGGCTCGATCGTGCCGATGAGCTCCGGCGGCGAGTCGTACAGCCCCTGCGCCCACGGGCCCACACCGTCGCCACCGAAGGCGAGCCAGTCGCTCGCGGCCACCGGCTGAACCCCGAGCGCCAGTGCGGTTTCGGCGTCGCCCCAGCCCAGTGCCGCGACGCGTTCCGGGGCGGATTCGATGGTGACCTCCCCGAACTTCGTGTCGACGGTGACGGGGAAGGCACCGTCGGCCGGTGCCGGACCGGAGTCGGATTCCGTGTCGGCCGATCCGCACGCGGTCAGCGCGATCGCGGTGGCCGTGAACAGAGCGGCGGAACGGAGCAGCGCGGCGGAACGGCGTGTCATGACTGGCCTCGAGTCTGTCGATCAACAAGTGAGGTGATCCTAACCCGGCGGGGTGACCGGAGGTGAAAACCGGCCGGAAACCACGCAGAACAGCGGCTCTGGCGCGCACTATGTGTCCGTGACCCCACCTGACGACGGTCGGCCGGCACGCGCGAAGCTGGTGCTGGCCTCGCTGATCCTCGTCGCCGCCGTGGCGAACCTGAACCTCGCCGTCGCGAACGTGGCACTGCCCGACATCGGGAAGGCGTTCGACGCGAGCCAGACCGAACTGAACCTCGTCGCGGTCGGTTATTCCGTCGGTCTCGCCGCGTCGGTGCTCTACCTCGGGGCCGTCGGCGACCGCTACGGACGCAAGACGATGCTGCTGCTCGGCATGGCCTTGTCGGTTCCCGCCTCCGCGGTCGCCGGATTCGCGCCGAGCACCGAGGTGCTGTTCGCGGCACGGGTGCTCGGCGGCGTCTCCGCCGGTCTGGCGTTCCCCACCACCCTGGCCCTGATCACCGCACTGTGGTCGGGCGCAGCGCGCACGCGCGCGATCGCGCTGTGGTCGTCGATCGGTGGCGGCCTGACCGCGCTCGGCCCGCTCGTCGCCGGCATGTTGCTCGAACAGTTCTTCTGGGGATCGGTCTTCCTCGTGACCATCCCGCTCGCGCTCATCGCGCTGGCCCTTACCTGGGTGTTCGTGCCGAGCCACGTCAACGAGTCGACCGACCCGGTCGATCATCTCGGTGGCATCGTCTCGGTCGTGCTCGTCGGCTCGCTCGTCCTGGGCATCAACTTCGTGCCCGTCGACGGGATGAAGACCATCGCGGTGTCCGCCCTCGTGATCGCTCTCGTCGCGGTGATCCTCTTCGTGATGCGCCAGCTGCGCGCGGCGAATCCCCTGTTCGACCTGCGCGTCGCGCGGCGCCGGGTGTTCTGGGTCGCGGCCGTGGCGGGCATCATCGTGTTCGGCACCCTCATGGGCACGATGTACATCAGCCAGCAGTACCTGCAGAACGTGCTCGGATACTCCACGCTCGCGGCCGGATCGGCGGCGCTGCCCGCCGCATTCGTGATGGTGCTGGTGGCACCGCAGTCGGCGAAACTGGTCGGGTCGCGCGGCTCCCGCTTCACCCTGCTGTCGGGTTACGTCGCGATCGTGGCCGGACTCGTCGTCGCACTGATGCTGTGGGACGAGGACGCGCACTACTGGGTGATCGCCCTCGGATACATGTGCCTGGGAGCCGGTGTCGGTCTCGCCGGTACCCCGGCCTCGCATTCGCTCACGGGGTCGGTGCCGGTCTCCCGCGCCGGAATGGCCTCCGGCACGGCCGATCTGCAACGTGATCTCGGCGGCGCGATCGTCCAGTCGATCCTCGGTGCCCTGCTCACGGCCGGGTACTCGGCCTCCCTCGCCGCGACGATCGCGGCGAGTCCGCAGGCCGCGGCCGTCGACGAGCAGACCGAGACCGCATTGGAGAAGTCGTTCGCGGGTGCCGTCGGGATCGCCGAACACTATCCGCAGTACGCGCCGCAGATCGTCGAGGCCGCCCGGTCGGCCTTCCTCGACGGCGACACCCGCGCCTACACGGCCGCGATCGCGATCGTGCTGGTCGGAGCGGCGTTGGTGGCCTTCGCGTTCCCCTCACGCACGGGCGAGATCGCGCTGCTCGAGCGGTACGCCGAGGAGGACGGTGACGCGGCGGTCGACTTCCCCGGGGAACCGGCCCACTGAACCCCGATCTTCACGCCGTTCGGGATCGGTCGGCCCTCATCCGGTCTGCGACCAGCGTCCGATGTCACCTCGTTCGAGCGCGACGGCGAGCAGTTCCGGGAACCGGTCGGGCGTGCACGCGAAGGCGGGGACTCCGAGTTCGGCGAGCGCCGCCGCGTTGTCGCGATCGAAGGACGGCGCCCCGTCGTCGGACAGCGCGAGCAGCACCACGACCTGCACACCTGCGGCGAGCATCTCCCGGATGCGGGAGAGCATCTCGGCGCGGATACCGCCCTCGTACAGATCCGAGATGAGCACGAACAGCGAATCGGCCGGGCGCGTGATCAGCGACCTGCTGTAGGCGATCGCCCGATTGATGTCGGTGCCGCCGCCGAGCTGGGTGCCGAACAGCACGTCCACCGGATCGGTGAGCTTGTCGGTCAGGTCCACCACCGCGGTGTCGAAGACGACCAGCGAGGTCCGCAGTGCCCGCATCGACGCCAGGACCGCCGCGAACACCGACGCGTACACCACGCTCGATGCCATCGATCCGGACTGGTCCACCGCGAGCACTACGTCGCGTTTCACCACCTGCGACCGGCGCCCGTAGCCCACCAGCTTCTCGGGCACCACCGTGCGATGCTCCGGCAGGTAGTGGGCGAGGTTCGCGCGGATCGTGCGATCCCAGTCGATGTCGCGCAGCTTCGGATTCGACGTCCGCGACGACCGGTCGAGTGCGCCCGTGACGGCGGTGCGGGTGTGCTGGGCGATGCGTTCCTCGATCTCGCGCACGACCTTCTCGACGACCGTCCGGGCCGTCGCCTTGGTGGTCTCCGGCATCACGCGGTTCAGGCTCAGCAACGTGCCCACCAGGTGTACGTCCGGTTCGACGGCTTCGAGCATCTCGGGTTCGAGGAGCAGCCGGGTCAGTCCGAGTCGATCCACCGCATCGCGTTGCATCACCTGGACGACGGACGTCGGGAAGTAGGTGCGGATGTCGCCGAGCCAGCGCGCCACCCGTGGCGCGGACGCGCCGAGACCTGCCGTGCGCGGTGCGGTGCCGTCGCCGGGTGCGGTGTCGTACAGCGCGGCGAGCGCGGCGTCCATGGCGTTGTCGTCGGCCGAGGACAGGGAGCCCGTGGAGTCCTCGGCGGCCTCGCCGAGTGCGAGCCGCCAGCGGCGCAGGCGTTCGGTGTCTCCGGATTCGGTTGTCATGCCGACACTCCCAGGATCGACGCGGTGGCTGTCAGGGCGATCCGGCCGCGATCCACGGCGGGTGGTGCCTCCGTGCGGCGGGTGCGTTCGCCGCGCACGGTCTGCCCGAGCAGGCGTCGCTCACCGAAGGCGAACGACCCGAAGGTGCGTCGGAGGACGGGCAGGACGTCGACGAAGTCGTCGTCGGTGAGGTTGCTGATCCACTCGTCGACGAGGTCGAACAGTGCGCTGTCGTGAACGAGCAGGAGCCCGCCCCCGCCGAGGAATCCGTCGATCCAGCGCGCCTTCACGGGTGCCGATGACCCCACCGACAACGCTCGCGCGACCCGCACGGACGCCTCGTACTCGCCGAGTCGGCCGGTGTCGCGCAGCATCCGGGTGGTGCGGCCGAGGAGCAGACCGTCGACGTCGTCACGCTCGCTCACCGACGTCAGAGTGTCGAGCCACCGGCCGGTCGCGGTCGGGTCCTCACGCAGCGCGAGAGCGAGATGCACGTCGTCGATCGCGGTGCGCAGCGCATCGGCGGCGTCGTGGTCGAGACCGGTGACCGCCGCCGGGAGACCGGCGCAGACACGCGCGAGCAGGGCGTCGCAGACGTGTTCCAGGGAGGACAGATCGGTGCCCCGCACATCGCCGTAACGGACGGTGCGCACGAGGGTCGGCAGTGCGCTCATCAGGTGCAGCACATCGTGATCGAGTGCGGCCGCCGCGTCGATCGCCGTCACCAGCGACGTGATCGTGGTCCGCAGGTCGGCGAGCAACGCCCGTTCGAGGAGTTCGGTGAGGTCGGCGAGCGCGATCCCGGAGCGTGCGGCACGGTCGGCCACCGTGGCGGCCGCCGCGGATTCCACCGTCGTGCCCCACCGGGACGCCTCGACGATCGCCACCGACAACTCGGGTTCCCACCGCAGCGTCCAGGTCTCGCGGAACGTACCGGTCGAGCGCACCTCGCTCTCCGTGGGCGTGCCCCAGTCGATCCCGAGCAGAGCCAGGCGGTGCAGCAGTCGCGACCGCGCGACGTCGATCTCGCGGCGCAGGTCCAGATCGAGGTTCTTCGCTTCGGCGGACCGCTTGAGGCGCAACGACTTCGCATTCCGCTGCAGGTCGGTGTCGAGCGGGACGGTGGGGGTGTCCTCGGAGACGGAACCGAGTGCCTCGCCGACGACGAGCCGCCGCGTGACGAGGTCGAGCAGGACGTCGTCGCCGTCGCACAGCACCGATCGGGTCGCCTCGACGACCTCGTCGAGTCCGGCCGCAGCGCGACCGCGCAGCGCCGCGAGCGTGTCGGCGAGGCGCGTCGCCTCGATGACGTGGGCGCTCGAGACGGGAAGATCCTCCTCGCGCAGGACACGGGCCACGCGGGTGAACCAGCGTGCGGTCGTGTCCGCGGGCTGTGTGAACAGATGGTGGTACCAGCCGGGTGAGGTGATGCCGGCGCCGTAGCCCGACGACAGCGACAACCGGGAGTGGCTCCACGGCACCCATGTGAGAGTGGTCTTCACCTTGGGAATGCCCTTGAGCAGACGCGCGTCGGGGGCGGCCGGTCCGAGTCGGCCGGTCAGTGCGGGCGCGTGCATCGCCCCGCACACCACGGCGATCGCGCG
The DNA here is from genome assembly GCF_900187265.1 of Rhodococcus rhodochrous. NCBI lineage: Bacteria > Bacillati > Actinomycetota > Actinomycetes > Mycobacteriales > Nocardiaceae > Rhodococcus > Rhodococcus rhodochrous. The sequence continues at coordinate 3,146,771 of NZ_LT906450.1, read as the reverse complement.
GGCCCCGGCCTTGACCGTTGCGCGCAGCACCTGCCGCATGTGCGCCTCGCGTCGCGCGGTGTGGTCGTCGATCCCGACATCTTCGCGCAGCACGCGCATCGCGTCGGTGATCTCGTCGAAGGCCTGTGCGGTGCCGTGCTCGACCACCGCGTCCCACCACTGCTCGAAGTCGGCGTAGCCGCCGGCGCGGGCGAGCATGCCGAGCAGGTCGTCGGTCGCGCGGTCGCCGACCTCGCGTTCGGCGGCGAGCGACATCGCCGCCGGAAGGTCGCAGAACCGCACGTCGGCATCGTGCAGGTACGCCCAGCGCAGGGCCTGCCACTCGGGCGAGAAGGCCGCGAACGGCCAGAACGCCGCCCGCGCCGGTTCGTCGCGGGCGTAGGCCAGCAATGCGACCGGGGGGACCATGTCGTCGGCCGCGGCGAGCGCGAGCACCGGATCGGCGTCCGACGGACCCTCGATGAGGACGGTGTCGGGTTCGAACTCGGCGAGTGCCTGCAGGACCGCGCGCGCCGAACCCGGTCCGTGGTGCCGGATCCCGAAGACCCGGATCTCCGCGGGCGCATCCGCGCGGTCGAAGAGAGCGTCGGTCACCCGGTGATCTCCCGGCACGCCCGGTAGAAGTCGGTCCAGTCGCCGCGTTCGCGGACGACGGCCTCGAGATATTCGTTCCAGACCACGCGATCGGAGACGGGGTCCTTGACGACCGACCCGAGGATTCCGGCGGCGACGTCGGAGGGACGCAGCACCCCGTCGCCGAAGTGCGCCGACAGCGCCAGACCGCCCGTGACCACCGAGATCGCCTCGGCGGTGGACAGCGTGCCCGACGGGGACTTCAGCTTGGTCCGGCCGTCGGTGGTGACTCCGCTGCGCAGTTCCCGGAACACCGTCACGACGCGGCGGATCTCCTCCGCGGCCGCGGGCACGGCGGGCAGTTCGAGTGCGGCGCCGAGTTGTTCGACGCGGCGGGTGACGATCGAGACCTCGTCCTCCTCGCTCGCCGGCAACGGCAATACGACGGTGTTGAACCGTCGACGCAGCGCGGACGACAGGTCGTTGACCCCGCGGTCGCGGTCGTTGGCGGTGGCGATGACGTTGAACCCTTTCGTCGCCTGCACCTCGATGCCGAGTTCGGGGACGGGAAGCGTCTTCTCCGACAGGATGGTGATCAGCGCGTCCTGCACGTCGGCGGGAATGCGGGTGAGTTCCTCGATGCGTGCCACGGCGCCGTCGCGCATCGCGGTCATGACCGGGGAGGCCACCAGCGCGTCGGCGCTCGGCCCTTCGGCGAGCAGCCGCGCGTAGTTCCAGCCGTAGCGCACCGACTCCTCGGTCGTACCCGCCGTTCCCTGCACGAGCCGGGTCGACGAACCGCTGATCGCGGCGGCGAGATGCTCCGACACCCAGGTCTTCGCGGTACCCGGCACACCGAGCAGCAGCAGTGCCCGGTCGGTCGCCAGGGTCGCCACGGCAACCTCGATCAATCGGCGCGGGCCGACGTACTTCGGGGTGATCACGGTGCCGTCGGACAGTTCGCCGCCGAGCAGATAGGTCACCACCGCCCACGGGGACAGTTGCCACGACGGCGGGCGCGGCCGGTCGTCGAGTCGCGCGAGCGCCGCGAGTTCGTGCGCGTACTGCTGCTCGGCGTGCGGGCGCAGCAGGTCGGTGCCGGTCACGGCGGTCTCGGACGTGCCCGTCTCGGGCGTCGCGGCCTCGTCGGTACCGACAACTGCAGGGGTCGACTCGAAGTCGGTCAACTCAGCTCCTCGTGGATCGTCTTGCGGAGGGTCAGGGTGTCGGCTGCGCTCGCGAACAGGTGCAGGCGACCGAGATCGTCGGTGCGGTTCGCGGCGTCGGCCAGCAGATCGGCCAGCTCGAACGGTGCCCGGTGGGCGAGCAGCGTCAGGACGTCGCGCACCACACGGGTGGTCGTCAGCTTCGTGTACAGCGCGGTGAGCACCTTCTCGGCGACATCTCGCGGCCACGGCGCCGGGAGCGCGGCGAGCAACGCGTCGTCGAGAACCGCGGGCGGCGACGTCTCGCGCAGGTGCGCGAGCAGGATGTCGCGAGGTACGACCCGGGCGACCGACGTGTCGACGGTGCCGTCGCGTCGCAGCAACGCCGCGGCCCATCCGCTGTCGCGTTGCCGGACCGCCGCGCGGCCCCACGCGTCCGTCAGTGCCGTGCGGATGGCGTCGTCGACGTCGAACTCCGGCAGCACCCCGTCTCCGGCGTGCTCGCGCCACACCGACAGCGGAGCGGCCGCGACTGCCGCCACCAGCAGATCGCGGGCCGGACCGTCGGAGAGACCGTCGCGGAGTGCGCTCTCGTCCGGCCGTTCGGGGACGGCGAGGGTGACGGTCGAGCCGTCGACGAGCAGCCATTGCCGCACTCGTTCGGCCATGCGTCGCGCGAACGCGGAGTCGTGGAGGCGGGGAAGAAGGTCGAGCGCGACGGCGCGAACCTTGCGGCTACGGTCGTCGAGGGCGCGCTCGAGCAGGTCTTCGTCGTGCGGACCGAGACCGACCGCGAGCAGGGCGACGAGTTCGGCCCGCTGGGCGGCGGTCTGCGCACCCCATGACGCCGCGAGCGTGGCTGTCGCCGCGGCCGGATCGTGCGCGCGGAGCACCTCGAACCATCGGCGTCGCCGGGCGGGCGGACCGACGTGCCAGGGCGTGTCGTCGAGCGGGTCGGGTGGCAGCAGATCGGCCCATTCCGGGTGGCGCGCGGCCACCCAGCGCCCACGGGCACCGGTGAGTGCGACCAGCCGGTCGCGGTGCACCGCGTCGGTGGTCGCGACGATCAACAGGTCGACCACGATGTCGTGCGACGCGCGGAACCGGGCCGCCACCTCGAACCACTCGTCGAGCAGCGGGGAGCGGACGGCGAGCAGCGCGCGCAGGCGTTCGGCAGCCGCGCCGGGAAGGACGGGACGGTCGTCGTCCGGGGCCGGCGACGGCCGTTCGCGGACCACCGGCACGGTCGCGGCGGTGAGGAAGGTCGCCTCCAGGGCGGCAGCGGCGAGCAGTGTCGCGGCGGGGTCTCCGGCGAGTTCGCCCGCGGCACCGGCCGTGTGCAGCGCGCCGAACTCCGGAGCGGAGCGTGCCGTTCCGAGAAGTGCTGCGGTCGTCAGCGATTCGGGCAGTGTGCTCACCAGGTCATCACCTGTCCTCCGGTGAACAGGGAGACCGGGGCGAGAGCGGTTCCGTCCCAGTCGCCGCAGACCGTCACGGGACGGCCCCCTGCGACAGCGTGCAGCCGCCAGCGGCTGTCGTCGTCTCCGGCGAGCGGCAGTGCCCGTCCGGACGGGTCGACGACGTACCATCCGTCTTCACTGTCGGTGGGAGTGACCGCGTCGAGCAGGACGGGCCAGGTGCGCAACCACGGATCTGCTCCGCGCATGCGGGCGTACTCGTCCAGTGCGGCGTCGAGTCCGGTGGCGGGCAGGGTTGTGAACGGCTCCGTCTCCCCGTGCTGCCGGCCGAGCACCGCCCGTAGTGGGGCCGCACCGGGGTAGAAGTGCAGATCGGCATCGACGAGCGACCCGGGGAAGGGGAGCGGCGCGGCGAAACGTGCTGTGCCGTGTGCGAAGTCGAGCAGGATCGCCCAGCGTCCGCTCGACCGTCCCCGCAACCACGTCTTGCGGGTGAACATCCGGCTCTCCTCGGTGACGCGGACGGCGAGGACCTGCCAGCGGTCGCGCACGGCCGGTTCGGCGCGGACCTCCTCGCTGCGGGTGCCGAAACCGAGATGGGTCTGCAGCGAACGCAGGAGCGGCCTCGGCAGTTCGTCGCGCTGCCGGTACGCCACGGCCATGAGGTGCAGGCGCGCATACTCTTCGAGCAGCCTGGCGGGCCAATCGGTTTCGTCGTTCACGACGGCGGCCAGGGCGCGCAGTGCCGACGCCACGCCGGGAGCCTGGGCATCCACCATGCGGGCAGCGATCGCCTCGTAGGTGTCGTAGCCGTGATCCACCGCCCCGAGGCCGTGCCGGATGCGGTCGGTCAGCCAGCGGTCGAGGTCGTCGAGTCCTGCCGCGACCCGCTCGGCGCGGCGCTGGGCGGTCGCCGGATCGGGTGCCTTGACCGGCTCGTCCGCCGGGGCGGGCGGTGCGGTGGACGCGGCGCGGGCGGCGAGCCATCCGGTGACGAAGTCGGGTGCCTGCCCCGTGGGTACGGCGCCCTCGGACCAGCGCACGAGCAGCGACAGGGCGTGCTTGCAGGGCAGCTTCCGGCTCGGGCACGTGCACGTGTAGGCGGGAGCGCTCGGGTGGATCGCCGTGCGATACGGCGTGGTGCCGCGTCCGCGGCACAGTCCCCACAGGGCGGTGGTGTCGTGACCGGTCTCGAGCCATGCGGAGGCGACGCCGCGCGCAGCCGTCAGCGAGGACGGATCGGGTGCGACGGCGTTGATCTGCTGGAGGGTCCAGGGGGCGGTCACGAGCGTCGAAGGTAGGAGACGGGTCCGACAGGAACGGCGGGGTCAGGATGTCGCACGGGTCTCCAGACGTGCGCGGATGCCGTCGACGAACAACCGCAGGCCGAACTCGAACCGGACGGCGGGATCGCCGTCGAGCAGTTCGTCGTCGGTCTCGGTCGGCTGTTCGGTCGCGACATCGGGGGAGAGGGGAGCGCGGGTGAGCGCGCCGAGTTCCTCGAGCTGCGCGCGGGACTGCTCGTCGACGGTGTGGCCGAGCACGTAGTGCAGCAGCGCGTAGCCGGTCAGTTCGGCGTACGCCCGGGACAGACCCGCGCGTTCGGCGGTGGCCACGAAGGCGTCGCGCGCCCGGGAAGTGGTCAGCCGGGAGGCGTAGCTCGAGGCGACGAGTTCGGCGCCGTCGCGATGGGCGAGCAGCGCGGCGCGGAAACGGTGCGCCAGCTCGGAGAGGGCGTCGTCCCAGGCATCGCTCGCGGGCGGCTCGTCGACACCGTCGAGGATGCGGTCCGCCATGGCGCCGAGCAGGGTCTGCTTGTTCGGGAAGTGCCAGTACAACGCGCCGGGCTGGACGCCGAGCGACGACGCGAGCTTGCGCATCGTCAGGTCGCCGAGCCCGTACTCGTCGAGGATCGCCATGGCGCCGTCGAGGACGTCGCCGCGTCGCAACTGCACTGCTTCTCTGCTCCCGCTTCTCCCACTGCCCGCGGCGGTACCGCGCCGCCGGGGATCCGAACCGAAGGATTCGTGCCTTTGACACTATCGGACGCTTCGCCCTAACCTGAACGCTGTTCAATTGAACGATGTTCAAGTTCTCGCCACCCCAGGAGACGGCAGTGACCCAGGCGCCCGCCCGCACCGACATCCTCGAAATAGCTCGCGACCAGGTGCTCCGTCGCGGCATCGGTTTCGACCGCGACCAGACCCTCGAGGTCCTGCAGCTGCCGGACGATCGCATCGACGACCTGCTGGCGGTCGCCCACGACGTGCGCATGGCGTGGTGCGGACCGGAGGTCGAGGTCGAGGGGATCATCAGCCTCAAGACCGGTGGCTGCCCCGAGGACTGCCATTTCTGCTCGCAGTCCGGCCTGTTCGCCTCCCCGGTGCGAGCCGCCCGGCTCGACATCCCGTCGCTCGTCGAGGCCGCGAAGCAGACCGCCAAGACCGGAGCGACCGAGTTCTGCATCGTCGCGGCCGTGCGCGGACCCGACGAACGCCTCCTCGCGCAGGTCGCGGCCGGTATCGAGGCGATCCGCAACGAGGTCGACATCCAGATCGCGTGCTCGCTCGGCATGCTCACCCAGGAACAGGTCGACCGACTCGTCGCGATGGGTGTGCACCGCTACAACCACAACCTCGAGACCGCGCGCTCGCACTTCCCGAACGTCGTCACCACCCACACCTGGGAGGAGCGCTTCGAGACGCTGCGCATGGTGCGCGAAGCGGGTATGGAGGTGTGCTGCGGAGGCATCCTCGGAATGGGGGAAACCATCGAGCAGCGAGCAGAATTCGCAGCCGACCTCGCGGCGCTCGAACCCGACGAGGTGCCGCTGAACTTCCTCAATCCGCGCCCCGGCACCCCTTTCGGCGACCTCGAGGTGCTGCCCGCCACCGAGGCGCTCAAGGCGGTGGCGGCCTTCCGATTGGCGTTGCCGCGCACCATCCTCCGGTTCGCCGGTGGCCGCGAGATCACACTCGGCGACCTCGGCGCGCGGAAGGGGATCCTCGGCGGGATCAACGCCGTCATCGTCGGCAACTACCTCACCACGCTCGGCCGGCCTGCGGAGACCGACCTCGATCTGCTCGGCGAACTGAAGATGCCGATCAAGGCCCTCGGCGAGACGATCTGATGTTCGATCCGTTCACCGGCGAAGAGATCGTCGACGGGACGATCCGAATCCCCCCCGCGGCAGTGCAACTCGGACTCGAACCGCCGCGCTTCTGCGCGCAGTGCGGTCGCCGGATGATCGTCCAGATCGCGCCGGACGGGTGGTGGGCGCGGTGTTCGCGCCACGGAAGCGTCGACTCGGTGATGAGCGAACAGCGTTGACCGACCGTGCGCGTCCCGGATCGTGCCGGGCAGGCCGCGTCGACAACCAGCGAAAGTTACGGCGACCGAACGATGTAGCGTCGTATGCATGCTGAATACCCGACTGCTGCCCTTACGCAACGACCGAGTACAGCTGCGGGCGATGCGCGGTGACGACGCGGCTACCTATGCCGCCGGGACCGCAGATCCACTGGTGCGCCGGTACGCACATCTGCCCGAACCGGGGTACACGGAAGCGTCCGTCGCAGCCCTGATCGACGGCGAGATCCGGCAAGGGCTGGAGCGCGGAGATCTGGCCGTACTGACGATCGCCGAACCGGAGACCGACCGCTTCGCCGGCAGTCTCGTGTTGTTCGGCATCACCGCCGAGGAAGCAGAAGTCGGATTCTGGTTGCATCCGCTCGGTCGTGGGAGAGGGCTCGCTGCCGACGCACTCGATCTCGCGGCCGAATTCGCTCGGCGGAGCGGACTACTCCGCCTGACCGCGCGCACCCTCCCCGAGAACGAAGCATCCCAGCGCGTGCTCGAGCGGTGCGGCTACATCCGCGGTGCCCGAACCCGGACCGTCACTCCGTCGGGGGCGGATGCGCTCGCGGTCCACTACTCGCGGGACCTCGGGTGATCCGCGTTGCCGCTGCCTCCCGGGCAGGGTGAGCACGCGGGCCCCTGCGAGGCCCGGAACGCTACGGGAGCCCGCGTTCTTCGGCGGGATAGGTCACGACTCCGTCGGAACCCACCGACGGAGTCGCACCCCACTGTCCCAGCTCGTGCCGTCGCGGGTTCGCGTTGTTGACGAGATGCACGACGGTCCACCCCCGCGCGGCGAGGGTGTTCGCGATCAACAACCGGTGGCAGCGCCACGGCATCGGCTCGCCGCACATGATGGCGACGTGCCGGTGCTCGGCCAGATCGGTGAGTCGCTTCAGTCCGGCCTCGAAGTCGCCGGTGAGGGTGTAGTCGGCGTAGTTCTTGAAACTCGCGTTCTTCCAGCCTGCATTGACGGTCGGATCGATGTCCTTCTGCTTCGGCCGCCTGCCGCCGAGTTCGGTGAGGTGCACGTAGCCGATCCCGGCGCTGTCGAGCCAGGACGGCATCTCGTCGGCGTCGAACTGCGGGCTGCGGCGCGAACCGGGCATCTTCCGCACGTCGACGACGAGTTCGATGTCGGCCGAGGTCAGCGTGTCGAGCAGGACCGACTGCGGGCACGTCCAGTGGCCGATGGTCCACAGGACGCGGGCGTCGGCACTCATGCCTCCCATCGTGCCATCACGCGTGTGCCAGCCGGCGGCGCAGTTCCCCGGCGCCGTCGCCCTCCAATCGGGACAACCCCGCGCGACGGCCCGAAAACAGCAGCAGGATCGCGGAGATCGGTCCCCGCACCTCGGGTCCGGAACCGGAGGACCACTCGGCATCGGTTGCGGTGAAACGGAATCCGTCGAGCGGGACGTCGGCGAAGACCCGGGCCTTCCCGGTGCCGCGGGTGGACCACAACCGAGTGGCGCCCGCTGTTGCGGCGTCCGGCGGCATCGGCAGGTCGCGCTGCAGGGGTATCGCGATGTCCTGGCCGTGGACGAGCAGATCGATCATCGTCTCGAGCGGGGTGATGCCCACGTTGTGCCGGCGGGAGCCGATCATTCCCCGGAGGTCGGTGATCAACTCGGCCGTCGGCTGTCGGGCGCGGTGCCGGGAGGACTCACGGATGATCGTGTTCACACCACCGGGATGACGCAGCGCCATCCGGACGAGGTCGACCACGGTGAGCTGCTGGAGCGTGAGGTGGGCCGCGACGTCGCGCACGGTCCAGCCCTCGCACAGCGACGGCCGGCTCCACTCGTCGTCGGTCAGTTGCTCCAGCAGATCGGCAGTTCGTGCGCGCTGCTCGTCGATCGCGTTCCAGATGTCGTCGACGTTCATGGAATCACCCGACCTGTGCTCCGCCGGACACACGATCCACCCATTCTAGATCGCGGATCGCTCCCCACCCCCGGATTCCAATGCCGGTACGGCGTCCTCCGCGGCACGGCTCACCGACTCCCACTCGAGCCAGGTGGCAATCTTCTCCCGGGTGGCGGCCACGGCCGCATCCAGGACGGCGTTGCCCAGCACGATGCGGCGCGGTGGCCGGTCGGCGTCGACGACCTCGAGCAGTGCCCGCGCGGCCAGAGCGGGGTGGCTGTCGATGCTCGTGGACGCGCTCTGCTCCTCGATCTCGGCTCGCAGCGCGTCGTAGTCCGATCGCGGAGTGCTCACCGTCATGGTGGTGTAGAGGTCGGTCCAGTAGCCACCCGGCTCGACGATCGTCACGTCGATGCCGAAATGGGCGGCCTCGACGGCCAGTGCTTCACTGAGTCCTTCGAGGGCGAACTTGCTTGCGCTGTACAGCCCTGTGCCGGGCCCGCTCAGCACGCCCCCGATGCTCGAGATCTGCACGAGATGCCCGCGTCCTCGACTGCGAAAGGCCGCCATGGCTGCCTGGCTGACCCACATCGCCCCGAAGAAGTTCGTCTCGAACTGTGCGCGCGCCTGCTCCTCGGTGAACTCCTCGACGAATCCGTAGGCCATGGTGCCCGCGTTGTCGACGACGATGTCGATGCCTCCGAAATGTTTTCGGGCGGTGTCGAAAGCGGCGAACACCGCTGTGCGTTCGGTGACGTCGGCCGGGAGTCGGAGGAGACGCTCCGGATCCCGGGGGAGATCGGCCGATCCGATCGACCGTGAGACGGCTACGACGTTGTCACCTCTCGAGAGTGCCGCTCGGACGAACTCCCTGCCCAGGCCGCGGCTCGCGCCGGTGATCAACCACGTGCGAGGACGGACGCCGGGGGTGGCGGGGGACGCGGTCGGTTGGGTTCGCATGCATACCTCCTGTGTGAGACGAGACGGTTCGTCTCGTTCAACTGAGGATGACCCTCCGGGCGCCGCCTGTCAAGACGCAACGTCTCGTCTCGATGCGATATCGTCGTCCCATGTCTGCACGCCCCGGACCCGGCAACTCCCGGCGGAACCCCGCCTCGCGGAAAGCGATCCTCGATGCCGCTTTCGACCTGGTCGCCGAGGTCGGCTACTCGAAACTCGGTATCGAGGCGATCGCCGCCCGGGCCGGCGTGGGGAAGCAGACGATCTATCGCTGGTGGCCGTCGAAAGGAGCCGTCCTCCTCGACGCGTATCTGGCGCACACGCAGGGCGATGCCGGGGACGAGGCCGCGCTGCCCGACACCGGCGACCTCCGCGCGGACCTCGTTGCGGTGCTGCAGGCCACCGTGGCGGAGCTGCGTGATCCGAAGTTCGCCGTCCCGCTGCGCGCGTTGACCGTGGCGGTACTCGAAGACCCCGGGCTCGCAGCGGAATACGAACACCGCCTCGACGCGCCGATGCGGGAGATGAAGAAGGCCAGGCTCCGCGCCGCGCAGAGTGCGGGGCAACTGCCGGACGACCTCGATCTCGATGTCGCCGTGGACATGTTGTTCGCGCCTGTCGCCCAGAAATGGTCGACCGCCGGCGAACCCCCGTCGGACGACTACGTCCGCACTCTGGTCGAGACCGTCCTCTCCGGCCTGACGCGTCCGTCCGAGGGCGACCCGTCCGCCGGTCTGTAACGTACGACTCCTCCTGTCCGACACACACGTCGGAATCACATGACGATCAGGGGAGGGACAGCATGGGTTCGGTCGATGTTCTGGAATGGATCCGCGAGGGTTATCTGGCGGGCGACCCGCTGCGCTCGGCGCTGTTCGTCGGGTCGGCCTTCCTGACGATGCCGCTGCAGTTGCTCGAGGTCATCATGGGGCGGCCTTTCTGATCTCCTCCGGGAGGTTCACACCGGCGGTCGCAGGGCGGCGAATTCGTCCGTCACGCGCAGCCGGGAATCGGTGAAGCGGTAGAGCGCCGGGGGGCGACCTCCCGCTTTGCCGGACGGTGCGGTGTTGCCGGTGCGGGTGAGCACGTTCCGGCGCGCCAGCACCCGTTGGAGATTGGTGGCATCCACCTCGTAACCCAATGCAGCGCAATAGATGTCGCGCAGCGTCGACATCGAGAACTCCGCCGGCGCGAGGCCGAACGCGATGTTCGTGTACGACAGCTTCGCGGCAAGGCGCGCATGGGCGTTCGCCACCATCACCCCGTGGTCGAAGGACATCGCGGGAAGGTCCGAGACCGGATGCCAGGCCGTATCGGACGGCAGCTGGGGATCCGAGGTGAGGGGGATCAGGCCGAGATAGGTCGACGCGATCGTGCGCGGTCCCGGCACCCGATCCGGGTCGGAGAAGACCGACAGCTGTTCGAGGTGCGCGACCTTGCGGACATCGACCTTCTCCGCCAGTTGCCGCCTTGCCGACGTCGTGAGGTCCTCGTCGTTGCGCAGTTGGCCGCCGGGGAGCGACCACGTGCCGACCTGCGGATCGAGGGCCCGCTGCCACAGCAGCACCCCGAGTTCGGGCTCCTCGCGGAGGACTCCCGAGGCGTCCGGGAAGCGGCGAACCTGGAACACGGCGATGAGCACTTCGTGACGGGTGTTACCATGTGGCATGTTTTCGATCCTAAGTCGAAAACCTCGAATACGGCAATTCCGGTAGAACCCGCCGGGATGACACCCTCGAAGGAGCTAGGCCATGACCACGACCGAGTGGGCGGGAGCCGCCACCATCGTCGACGGCCCCGGCGGATACACGGGCGTCGAGGCGACGCCGGAGTGGGCCGAGGAGGTCCGCCGGTTGGCCCGTGAGCGCAACGCCACGCTGCTCGCGCACAACTACCAGCTTCCCGCGATCCAGGACGTCGCCGACCACGTCGGCGACTCGCTCGCGCTCTCGCGTATCGCCGCCGAAGCCGAGGAGGACACCATCGTCTTCTGCGGCGTGCACTTCATGGCCGAGACCGCGAAGATCCTCAGCCCGAACAAGACGGTGCTCATCCCCGACGAGCGCGCCGGCTGCTCGCTCGCCGACTCGATCACCGCAGACCAGCTGCGCGAGTGGAAGGCCGACCACCCCGACGCCGTGGTGGTCTCGTACGTCAACACCACCGCCGAGGTCAAAGGCCTGACCGACATCTGCTGCACGTCCTCGAACGCCGTCGACGTCGTCGCGTCCATCGACCCCGACCGCGAGGTGCTGTTCCTGCCCGACCAGTTCCTCGGCGCCCACGTCAAGCGCGTCACCGGTCGCGAGAACATGCACATCTGGGCCGGGGAGTGCCACGTGCACGCCGGCATCAACGGCGACGAGCTCGCCGCGCAGGCCAAGGCGCACCCCGACGCCGACCTGTTCGTCCACCCCGAGTGCGGTTGCGCCACCTCGGCGCTGTATCTCGCCGGGGAGGGCTTCGTGCCCGACGACAAGGTCAGAATCCTGTCCACCGGCGGCATGATCGACGCCGCCCGGGAGACCGGCGCCAAGCAGGTCCTCGTCGCCACCGAGGTCGGCATGCTGCACCAGCTCCGCAAGGCCGCGCCCGGCATCGATTTCCAGGCGGTCAACGACCGGGCGTCGTGCCCCTACATGAAGATGATCACGCCCGCCGCGCTGCTGCGCTGCCTGCAGGAGGGACGCGACGAGGTCCACGTCGCAGCCGACGTCGCCGAGCGGGCCCGCCTGTCGGTGCAGCGCATGATCGCCATCGGCAACCCGGGCAGCGGCGAGTGACCACCGCCATCACGGTCGCGTGGGAGGACCACGCCGACCTGGTGGTCGTCGGAGGTGGCGTCGCCGGTCTCACGGCCGCGCGCGCGGCCTCCCGGCGCGGCGCACGGGTGCTCACGGTGAGCAAGGGGGGCCCCACCGACACGGCCACCCAGTACGCCCAGGGCGGCATCGCCGTGGTGGCGCCGGTGGGCGACAGCGTCGACGCCCACGTCGCCGACACCCTCGCCGCGGGCGGAGGACTGTGCGACGAGGACGCGGTGCGCTCGATCGTCACCGCCGGCCCCGACGCCGTCACCGCCCTGCGTGACCTCGGAGCGGTGTTCGACACCGCCGGAGACGGCGACATCGCCCGCACCCGCGAGGGTGGGCACAGTACCCGCCGCATCATCCACGCCGGTGGTGACGCGACCGGCGCCGAGGTTCAGCGAGCCCTCGGCGCGGCGGGTCTGCCCGTCCTGTTCGGCGCCGCTGCCGCCCGGATCCTCACCGATGCGCGGGGCGTCACCGGACTGCTCGTCCTCGACGAGCGCGGGTTCGGCGTCGTCCACACCCCGGCCGTGTTGCTCGCGACCGGTGGTCTCGGGCAGCTGTACGCGTGCAGCACGAATCCGCCCGGCGCCACGGCCGACGGCATCGCGCTGGCCCTGGCCGCCGGCGCCGGTGTCGCCGACCTCGAATTCGTCCAGTTCCACCCGACCGTGCTGTTCGCGGAAGGCGGCACCGGACGTCGGCCGCTCATCAGCGAAGCGGTGCGCGGGGAGGGAGCACGACTGGTCGACTCCCGCGGCCGATCGATCACCGAGGGTGTGCATCCGCTCGGCGACCTCGCACCCCGCGACGTCGTCTCGCGGGCCATCGCCGAGCGACTCACTGCACTCGGTGAGGATCACGTGTACCTCGACGCCCGTCGCCTCGACGGCTTCGCCACGCGTTTTCCGACCATCATGGCGATGTGTGCCGACGCCGGTCTCGATCCGGCCCGTGATCTGCTGCCGGTTGCTCCCGCCGCGCACTATTCGTGCGGCGGTGTCGTCACCGATGTGCACGGCCGCACCCGCATCCCCGGTCTGTACGCGGCAGGTGAGGTGGCACGTACCGGCCTGCACGGCGCGAACCGGCTCGCCTCCAACAGTCTTCTCGAAGGGCTCGTCCTCGGCGAGCGCGCGGGGACGGCCGCGGCGATCGAACGGGCCGGAACGCGTGTCGGGACGGACGGCATTCCCGCCGTCGCCTCGACCGTCTGTGATCGGACGGTGCTGCAGCAGCTCATGACCCGGCACGCGCTGGTCGTGCGCGACGCGGACGGACTGGCCGCTGCCGCAGTCGAACTCGACAGGATGAGCGTCGCTGCAACCTGTACCGACGCCGATCGACTCGAGGACTCGGCCCTCACCGTCACCGCGCGGGCCCTGCTGCTCGCGGCGCAGCGCCGCACCGAATCGCGGGGATGCCACACCCGCAGCGACCGTCCGGACACCGACCCGACGCAGGCACGCAGCCTCGAACTGCGCATCGACGACGACGGCGAGTTGTCCTTCACCACCCCGGAACTGACAGGAGTCAACTGAGATGACCACCGCGCTGCCCGACGGACTCGACCTCGCCGAGACCCGCGAGCTGGTCCGGAAGGCGCTCGACGAGGACCTGCGCTACGGACCGGACGTCACCACCGACGCCACCGTGCCCGCCGACGCCGTCGCCACTGCCTCGGTGGTCGCGCGGCAGGCCGGCACCCTCGCCGGTCTCGATGTCGGTCTGCTCGTCCTCGACGAGGTCATCGGTGCCGATCATTACCGCGTGCTCGATCGCAGGTCCGACGGCACGCGCGTGCTGCCCGGGGATTCGGTCCTGACCGTCGAGGCGCCGACCCGCGGCCTGCTCACCGCCGAGCGCACGATGCTCAACCTGCTGTGCCATCTGTCGGGCATCGCCACGGCGACCTCGCACTGGGTCGACGCCGTGACCGGCACCGAGGCGAAGATCCGCGACAGCCGCAAGACCCTGCCGGGGATGCGCGCACTGCAGAAGTACGCGGTGCGGATGGGCGGCGGCGTCAACCACCGCATGGGACTCGGCGACGAGGCGCTGATCAAGGACAACCACGTCGCCGCGGCCGGTTCGGTGGTCGCGGCGCTGCGCGCCGTCCGGGAGCACGCTCCCGATATCGCGTGCGAGGTGGAGGTCGACACCCTCGAGCAGTTCGACGAGGTGCTCGCCGAGAACGTGGAATTGATCCTGCTCGACAACTTCCCGCTGTGGCAGACTCAGATCGCGGTGCAGCGGCGCAACACCCATGCGCCGCAGACACGACTCGAATCCTCCGGCGGCCTGTCCCTCGACGTCGCCGCCGACTACGCGCGCACGGGCGTCGACTTCCTCGCGGTGGGTGCGCTCACCCACTCTGTGACCGTCCTGGACTTCGGCCTCGACATGTGAGCGTGTAGGTCGCAGGTCACGGCAGGGACGAATCGGACGCGCCACCGGAACATCCGTCGGTGAGACGGTCCCGCACGTGCGCTTTCTGGGGTAGAACTGACAGCACATCGACGTGCCGGTACCGGTCACGTAGGGGCGGTGCTCCGGTTGTCGCCGGTGCCGGGTGGGGGAGGAAGACAGAACACGATGCGGTTACCGATGTCACCGACCGACTCGATGTTCCTGCTCGGCGAGTCGCGCGACCACCCGATGCATGTCGGCGGTCTGCTGCTGTTCCAGCCGCCGGAGGGCAAGGACGCGAGCGACCTGAAGTCGATGTTCGCCGAGGCGCTCGCCCGGGAGGAACCCGCCGGGCCGCTGTGGCGCAAGCGGCCCACCCGCTCGCTGTTCACCCTCGGGCAGTGGGCATGGGAGGACGATCCGCGCTTCTCGATCGACTACCACGTCCGGTTCAACGCGTTGCCGTCCCCGGGCACGATGGACGATCTGTGGGAACTCGTCTCCCGCCTGCACGCGTCGCTGCTCGACCGCACCCGCCCGTTGTGGGAGATGCACCTGATCGAAGGGCTGTCCGACGGTCGCTACGCCCTCTACGTGAAGATCCACCACGCGGTCGCCGACGGGGTGGGGGCGATGCGCCTGCTGCGCCGTGCGCTCAGCACCGACCCGGACCGCACCGACATGCCGGCCCCGTGGGCGGTCGCCGACGCGCAGTCGTCGAGCCGCTCGGCGATGGGTACCGCGATCGGGTTCCCCGGCGCCGTCGTCCGCGCGGCGACCGGTGCGGTGAACGATGCAGTGAACGTCGTGTCCGAGGCGGTCGCTCTGGTTCCGGCGCTCGTCGGCACCGTCGACCGTGCTTTGCACAATCGCGGTGGTTCGTTGTCGCTGGGCGCTCCGAACACGATCCTCAACCGGCAGATCTCCGGATCGCGCAGATTCGCGGCCCGGTCCTGGCCGATCGAGCGACTGCGGATGGTGGCCAAGGCGGCCGACGCGACGCTCAACGACGTCGTCCTCGAACTGTCCGGTGGGGCGCTGCGGGCGTATCTCTCCGAACACGATGCGCTGCCGGAGGATTCGCTGGTGGCGATGGTCCCGGTCTCGTTGCGTCGGAGCGGGAGCTCGTCGGGCAACGAGATCGGCATCCTCATGTGCACACTCGGGACGCAGTGCGCCGACCCGGTGGAACGTCTTGCGCGCGTGCGCGGTTCGATGATCGAGGGCAAGCACGCAATGAACTCGATGTCGAAGCTCGGTCGTCTCGCGACGAGCGCGGTGGGTGTGGCGCCCCTGGCGGTGGGAGTACTCACCGGCAACCGGGCGCTGCCGCGGCCGCCGTTCAACGTGATCGTCTCGAACGTGCCGGGCCCTGATGCGCCGTTGTACTGGAACGGTGCGCGCGTCGACGCGTTGTATCCGCTGTCGGTGCCCGTCGACGGGCAGGCGCTGAACATCACGTGCACGAGCACCGACGACGAGATCGCCTTCGGTCTCACGGCCTGCGGTCGCACGGTCCCGGATCTCGTCCGGCTGCTCGATCACTTCGACGAGGAACTCGAGGCGCTGGAATCCGCCCTCGGCGTCCGGGTCGAGGTCGACGACGAGGTGAGCGGCGAGAGCGACGCCGAACACGGCTGACCGCGGCGTTTCGAGAATCGTTGCGGCGCATCACCGAACGGACAGGGTGGGGTCGCGAACGGGACCGACACGCCCGTCACCCGCCCCGATTGGCTACGCTGAGCGCCCGTGACCGACTTCGACAGCCAGGTGGTGGCGGCTGTGACCGCCCACATGAACGACGACCACGCGGCCGACAGCCTGCTCATCGTGCGTGCCTTCGCCGAGCCCGGTGCCGTCGAGGCTCGGATGACCGGCGTCGACCGCGAGGCGGGGGAGTGGGTCGTCGTCATCGACGGTCGCGATCACACCGTGCGTATCCCGTGGCTCGAGCCGGTGACCGACCGGGCGGGACTCCGCACGGCCGTCGTCGACCTCTACAAGGCGGCGTGTACGCGCCTCGGGGTCGACACCCCGTCCTGATCGCTGTCCCGACCGCGCTGCGGCCGGGACAGCACGATCACGCCGACGCCGCGACGCGACGGGCGTGCGGCGTCCACACCTCCGTGAGCGCACGGCGGCCGATGAACAGCCCGATGTGGCCGGCATCGGCGATCGTGGTGGTGATCCTCTCCGGAGGGGTCGACACGTGCTCGGCCAGCGCGGTGACCTGCCGGGGAGTTGCGATCGGATCGGCGGACCCGGCGATGAGGTGGACCGGGCACTCGACGGCCGAGAGGTCGACGACGCGTCCTTCGGCCTTCAGCGTGCCGGCGACGAGTTCGTTGCCCACGAACAGGTGCCGCATGATCCATTCGCGGAAGGCCGAAGGGATCTCCTGTTTCCAGGTGAACCAGTGCCGTTCGGCCTCCCAGCGCGCCACTTCGTCGGGATCGTGGAGCAGGCCGAGCAGTGTCATCGCTCGTTCGATCTCACCGATCGGATCGGTGGTCGGCACTCCGACGGCCCGCGCCGCCCCGTACCAGAAGTCGATCGTTGTGGCCGCGGCCCCGCGGGGCGCGTGGGCGAGCACCGACAGCGCCGGCTGGTCGACGTGGAAGTCGATGGGTGCTCCCGCCACGGTCAGCGAGTGCACGCGCTCGGGATGCAGTGCCGCGTAGATCGTGCCGAGCCACCCGCCCTGGCTGTCGCCGATCAGGTTCACCCGGCCACCGAGATGGTCGACGGCCTCGGCGACGACCGCCAGGTGCTCATCGATCGAGCAGTCGTCCGTCGCGGGAGTCGCGGGTGCCCAGTCGAGGCAGTGCAGGCGGGTAAGGCCACCGGCCCTGAGGGCTTCGACCTGGCTGCGGTCGGCGGAATGGTCGACGATGCACGAGTGGGTGCCGGCCTGCGGCGGCAGCAACAGCGTGGGTATCTCGTCGCGTGCGGGATCGGGGGTGCTGCAATCACGCAGAGCTCCGAGCGACCACCGGCACACGACCGGCCAGTCCGTGGTCCAGCGCGGCGGCGTGGCCGAGGTCAGGGCGCGGCTGTACCGGTTCGCGTCGGAGACCAGTGTGCACGGCGTGGCGCCGCGTCGTACGAGGCCGGCGAGATAGCCGCTCCAGCCCGCGATCGCCGCGGTCCCGAGACGAAACGGGGCCGCGGCGATCCGGGCTGGTGTCGGTGTCAGCATGCACTGCACCGGAGAACGTCCGCTGATGCGGTGTTCGGTATCGACTGCATCGAGTGAGTCGACGATTACTTCAGCAGGTCGCGAGCGGTGCTCGTGACGGTGGTGGTGAGCTCGCGAGCGAAGGAGACCTGCGCCTTGGCGAGATCGGCGACCCACTCGACGGGGGTGGCGTCGGCGACCTTCTCCTGCAGATCCAGGAGGCTCGAGACGGCCTTCTCGTAGGTGTCGACACCGAGGTTTCCGCTCTGCTTCGCGGCGTCGACGAACTTCGCGTTGAACTCCTGGAAGCGTTCGGTGGCCTCGTCGACGGTCTTGGTGAACTCGGTCGCGGCCTTGTCGGCAACCGCAGCGGCCGTCGAGGTCAGCTTCTCGGCCGACTGCTGGGCCGTTGCGGTGGCCTCGGCGGCGGCCTTCGTGGCGGCTTCGGTCGCCTTGGCCGCGGCATCGGTGGCCTTGGCGTTGGCGGCGGTGGTCTTGGTCGGTGCGGTCATGGTGTGTACCTTCCGTGGGCGCTCGTGACAGGAGCGGGGCTTCCCCTGTGGGGTGCGCTCGGATCAGCGCTGTTAGCAGGTTAGCAAAATGATAGCTAACACGCAATGTCACCCGAAGACATACGTTCCCGGGGCATCGCACAGCGGCGGATGCTGCGCGCTGCCCATCGCCGGGGGAGCGACGAGCTCACCGGCCCGCTTCGTCGACCATGCGGTCCAGTCCTCCCACCACGACCCTGCGGTGCGAGTGGCCTTCTCCGACCACGCCTTCGGGTCCTCGGGCAGCTTCGGGAGCTTCTCGGAGTCGGGCGCACCGACGGCCTCGAACCAGGCCTTCGGGTTGGGGGGATTGACCGCGCCGGCCACGTGGCCACCGCTGGTCAGGACGTACCGGACCGACCCGCCGAGCAGGCCCGTCGCCTTGTACGACGAGGTCCACGGCACGATGTGGTCGTTGATGGCGCCCACCACGTAGGTGTCGCACGTGATGTCCGACAGGTCGAGGACCTCGCCGTCGAGTTCGTACACGCCGCGCGCGAGCTCGTTGCGGCCGTACAGCGACCGCAGGTAGTGCGAGTGCATCTTCGCCGGCATGCGGGTGCTGTCCTCGTTCCACGCCAGGATGTCGAAGGCGGCGGGCTTCTCGCCCTTCATCCACCGCGACACCCAGTAGTTGAAGATCAGATCGCGCGCACGGATCATGTCGAAGCTGCCGGCCATCTCGTTGCCCGAGAGGAAGCCCTGCTTGCTCATCCGGAACTCGACACGGTCGAGCGTCGCCGGGTCGGTCAGCAGCGCGAGCTCGCCGACCTCGCTGTAGTCCAGGAGCGTGTTGAGCATCGTGAACGCGCTGATGCGCTTGTCGCCCAGCTTGCCCATGCGAGCCGCGGCCATGGCCGCCATCGCGCCGCCCAGGCAGATCGACAGCACCTCGATGCGCGACGAGCCGGTGACCTCCTCGACGACGTCGAGCGCCGCGGAGACTCCCTGGCGGTAGTAGTCGTCCATCGTGATCTCGTGCATCGACTCGTCCGGGTTGCGGTACGAGATCGCGAACACGGTGCGGTTGTGCTGCACGGCCCACTCGATGAGGCTGCGCTGCGGCGCGAGATCGAGGATGTAGTACTTGTTGATCCACGGCGGCGCCGCCAGGATCGGGATCTCGTGCACCTCACCGGTCTGCGGGGCGTACTGGATGACCTCGATGAGGTCGTTGCGGAAGACGACCTTGCCGGGGGTCGCGGCCATGTTCTCGCCGAGGGTGAACGCCTCGCGATCGACCTTGAGCGGCAGGCCCTTCCGGTGCACGACGTCCTCGATGGCGTACTTCGCGCCGCGGAACAGGCTAGCGCCACCGGTATCGAGTGCGCGCACGAGCACACCCGGGTTGATGAGGAAGTTCGACGGGGCGAGCGCGTCGAACATCAGGTTCGCGAACTGGCGGGCCTTGCCGTCCTGCACGGGATCGCCCGAGCCGGCGTCGGCGAGATCCTCGACGTACTCGCGGGTGGCGAGATAGCTCTGCAGCAGCGAGAAGTAGGCCGGGTTCTCCTTCCAGGCGGCATCGGAGAACCGGCGGTCCTTCGGATCCAGCGGCACCGGGGGCTGCGGATCGGCGGCGTTCCACACGCGTGTCGCCGCCGCCGGGATGTTCGCCAGACGGCCGGCGTACTCCGTGGTCGCGCCGGCCACGGCCCGCGGATTCTTCACTGCACGGCCGGCGACGGATGCGACGGCCGGTCCCCACCCGATCGGGTCGAGGGAGGAGGTGAGCTTCTTCTGCAGATGGTTGAGCACCGAGCAACTCCAGAACTGGGTGAATGGTCCGGAGCCGATGGTGACGTCGCCGACGGAGGCGCGCACCTTACCCCCAGGTACGTGCTACCTGCATGTTCGTCGACGAGGCGACGAAATCGGGCTGACCTCGGATGCTGCGTGACGCACGAACTCACCCGGTACCGATTGTGAGAATGCTCACTCCTCGTCGGGTTCGCGTCCTCCACCACGCCGACGGCGCGCGACGGTGACCTCGCGGAACGCCTCGTACATCTCCTCCAGCGAACGCCGCTGGGGATTGGTCAGGTCGGGATCCTCGCGAATCGCCCGCAGGACCGCGGACTCCGCTCCGTCGTCGGTCTGCGCGTGGGCCGCCAGGGTGTCCGCGGACAGGTGCAACTGTTCGGCGATCGCTTGCAGCACACGCTCGCTCGGCGCCCGCAGGTTCCGCTCGATCTGCGACAGGTACGGATTCGAGATGCCCACCATCGCCGCGAGTTGACGCATGGGCAGTTCTGCGAGCTCACGCTGGCGGCGGATCAACTCGCCCAACGTGCTCGGGCGCGACTCGTCCTCGTCCATGCCGACAGCATAAGCACGGTGATCCGTGCCGAGAGGTTCCTCACGCGGGCGCGACTTCGAACGTCATCAGGGGATGCGGGATAGTAGAGGGTGACCCCTGTTCGACGAGAGAGGACACCTCATGCTTGCCCGCACCGACCTGCGCGGTCGTACTCCCACCACTGCGGAGCTCAGGGGCGCGCTGCCCCGCGGCGGAGTGGACGTGGACGCGGTGCTCCATCAGGTCCGTCCCGTCGTCGACGACATCCGCGACCGCGGCGCCGAGGCCGCACTCGACTACTGCGAGAAGTTCGACGGGGTCCGCCCCGCCTCCGTGCGTGTTCCCGCCGCGGAACTCGATCGCGCGCTCGCCGAACTCGACCCCGCGGTCCGTGCCGCCCTCGAGGAGGCCATCGCGCGCACGCGCGTCGTGCACGCAGCCCAGCGTCGCACCGACGTCACCACCGAGGTCGTCCCCGGCGGCACCGTCACCGAACGCTGGGTGCCGGTCGAGCGCGTCGGCCTCTACGTGCCCGGTGGCAACGCGGTCTATCCGTCGTCGGTCGTGATGAACGTCGTCCCGGCGCAGGCCGCCGGCGTCGAATCGCTCGTCATCGCCTCGCCGCCGCAGAAGAACTTCGGCGGACTGCCGCACCCGACCATCCTCGCCGCCGCGGCCCTGCTCGGCGTCGACGAGGTGTGGGCCGTCGGCGGCGCACAGGGTGTCGCACTGCTGTCCTACGGCGGCACCGACACCGACGGCGCCGAACTCGCCCCGGTCGACATGATCACCGGCCCCGGCAACATCTACGTCACCGCCGCCAAGCGGCTGTGCCGCGCGGTCGTCGGTATCGACGCCGAGGCCGGCCCCACCGAGATCGCGATCCTCGCCGACCACACCGCCGACGCGGTGCATGTCGCCGCC
This sequence comes from Rhodococcus rhodochrous, assembly GCF_900187265.1. NCBI lineage: Bacteria > Bacillati > Actinomycetota > Actinomycetes > Mycobacteriales > Nocardiaceae > Rhodococcus > Rhodococcus rhodochrous. Next base: position 3,125,257 of record NZ_LT906450.1, on the reverse strand, counting down.
GACCTGATCAGTCAGGCCGAGCACGACGTCATGGCTGCCTCGGTGCTCGTCACCACCAGCACCGACCTCGCCGACGCCGTCGACACCGCCCTCGCCGCGCAGCTCGAGCTCACCAAGCACCGCGAGCGCGTCACCAACGCGCTGTCCGGCAGCCAGTCCGGGATCGTCCTCGTCGACGACATCGACCAGGGTCTGAAGGTCGTCAACGCCTACGCCGCCGAGCACCTCGAGATCCAGACCGAGAACGCCTCCGAGGTCGCCGCGCGCGTCCGCTCGGCCGGTGCGATCTTCGTCGGGCCGTGGGCGCCGGTCTCCCTCGGTGACTACTGCGCCGGATCGAACCACGTGCTGCCCACCGCCGGCTGCGCCCGGCACTCGTCGGGTCTGAGCGTGCAGACCTTCCTGCGCGGCATCCACGTCGTCGAATACACCGAGGCGGCCCTGAAGGACGTCTCCGGTCACGTCATCACCCTCGCCGACGCCGAGGACCTGCCCGCCCACGGCGAAGCCGTCCGTCTGCGATTCGAGGCGCTGAAGTGACCCAGATCCCTGGCTCCCGCATCACCCTCGCCGATCTGCCGCTGCGCGAGAACCTGCGCGGCAAGTCGCCCTACGGTGCGCCGCAGCTGACGGTGCCCGTCCAGCTCAACACGAACGAGAACCCGCACCCACCCACGCAGGCGCTCGTCGACGACGTCGCCGAGGCCGTGCGTGAGGCGGCGACGCAACTGCACCGCTATCCCGACCGCGACGCGGTCGCGTTGCGCACCGACCTCGCCGCCTATCTCACGAAGGCGTCCGGCGTGCCCCTCGGTGTCGAGAACGTCTGGGCCGCGAACGGTTCCAACGAGATCCTGCAGCAGCTCCTCCAGGCCTTCGGTGGTCCCGGGCGCAGCGCGATGGGCTTCGTGCCGTCCTACTCGATGCACCCGATCATCGCCGACGGCACCCAGACCGAGTGGCTGGCCACCTATCGCCGCGACGACTTCACTCTCGACGTCGAGGCATCCGCCGCGGCCGTGCGGGAGCGCCGGCCCGACGTCGTCTTCGTCACCAGTCCCAACAACCCGACGGGGCACAGCATCCCGCTCGACGAGTTGCGGGTGATCCTCGACGCCGCCCCCGGCATCGTGATCGTCGACGAGGCGTACGTCGAGTTCTCCTCGCAGCCGAGCGCTCTGTCGCTGATCGACGAGTACCCGACGAAGATCGTCGTCTCGCGGACGATGAGCAAGGCGTTCGCCTTCGCCGGTGGACGGCTCGGCTATCTCGCCGCCGCCCCCGCGATGATCGAGGCGCTGCTGCTCGTGCGCCTGCCCTATCACCTGTCGGTCGTCACCCAGGCTGCCGCGCGTGCGGCCCTGCGGCACGCCGACGAAACCCTCGCGTCGGTCGCCGAACTGGCCGCCCAGCGCGACCGCGTCGCCGCCGAACTTGCCCGGTTCGGCTACGACGTGATCCCCTCCGACGCCAACTTCATCCTGTTCGGCCGCTTCGCGGATGCCCCCGCCACCTGGCAGCGGTATCTCGACGAGGGTGTGCTCATCCGCGACGTCGGGATCCCCGGCTACCTGCGCACCACGATCGGCCTGACCCACGAGAACGACGAGTTGCTGCGAGTGAGCGAGAAACTCGCGGCCACGGAAATCGAGGAAACCCGATGAGCGACCGCATCGCGCGCGTCGAACGCACCACCAAGGAATCGAGCATCACCGTCGAGATCGACCTCGACGGCACCGGTCGCACCGAGATCTCCACGGGGATCCCGTTCTACGACCACATGCTCACCGCGCTCGGCCAGCACGGTTCGTTCGACCTCACCGTGCAGGCGCAGGGCGACATCGAGATCGAGGCCCACCACACCGTCGAGGACACCGCCATCGTCCTCGGCCAGGCCTTCGGTCAGGCCCTCGGCGACAAGCGCGGTATCCGGCGCTTCGGCGACTGCTTCATCCCGATGGACGAGACCCTCGCGCACGCGTCGGTCGACGTCTCCGGCCGTCCCTACTGCGTGTTCACCGGTGAGCCCGACTACATGGTGCACTCGGTGATCGGGGGATATCCCGGCGTGCCCTACTCGACGGTGATCAACCGGCACGTGTTCGAGTCGTTCGCCTTCCACGCCCGCATCGCACTGCACGTGCGGGTGCTCTACGGCCGCGACCCGCACCACATCACCGAGGCCGAGTTCAAGGCGGTCGCCCGCGCGCTGCGCGAGGCCGTCGAACCCGACCCGCGTGTGACCGGCATCCCGTCGACGAAGGGCAGTCTCTGACATATGGATGTCGTCCTCACCTACCTGTGCTTCATCGTGGCCGGATTCGCCGCGGGCGGAACGTGGTCGATGTGGAAGGCGCGCAACACGTTGTTCGCGGGTGTGCTGCTGGCTCTGACCGTTCTGGCGGCCGCCGCGGGCGTCTTCCGGTTGCTCTGACGTGGCGGAACAACAAGGACTGTTCACCGTTCGTGGTCTGATCCCGGCGTGGTCGACGTCCGCGGCGGCCTTCGGCGGGTTCTCGCTGCTGCTGCCCGTCGTGCCGTGGGCGATCGCCGAGGCCGGCGGTAGCGACACGCTCGCCGGGTCGGTGACGGCGGTGTTCATGTTCACCACCGTCCTCACCCAGCTCGCGATGCCGCGACTGCTGCGCGCGTTCGGTCACCGCGCGACGCTCGCGGCCGGTTGCCTGTTCCTCGGGCCGCCGTCGCTGCTGTTCCTCGTGTCGATGGCCCCGGCGGCCGTGCTCGGGATCTCCGCGCTGCGCGGTATCGGCTTCGGCATGATCACCGTGGCGGCGGCCGCCCTCGTCGGCGAACTCGCGCCGCCGCGATTGCTCGGCCGGGCCACCGGCATGCTCGGCATCGCCATCGCCGCGTCCCAGACGATCGGCCTGCCCGCAGGCCTGGCGATCGCCGAGCGGTTCTCCACCACGCCGGTGTTCGTGCTCGGCGCGATCATCTCGTCCGCCGGTCTGCTCGCCGCGAGCCGTCTGCCACGGCTGACCGCGAAACAGTCCCGGACGGCGCGACGGGTACCGCCGGTCGTGCTGCTGTTCCCGCTGGTTGCGGTGGGCGCGGGGGCGATCGCCTACGGCGGTCTCACCTCGCTGTTGCGCATCGCGGTCGCCGGCCTGCCCGTCGCGGCGGCGTTGGCCGTGCTCAGCGCGTCTTCGCTGATCGGGCGGTACGCGGCAGGTTCCGTCGCGGACCGGGTCGGCGCCGGCAAGTTGCTGCCCGTCGGTCTCGGACTGGCGGGCCTGGCGATGATTCCCTTCGCGCTCGTCGCCGACGACCGCGGGGGAGCGGTACTGCTGATCGTCGCCGCGATCGCCTTCGGATTCGGCTTCGGTGTCGTGCAGAACGAGGCGCTGCTCGTCGCCTTCCGTCGCGCCGGCGCGGGCAACACCGGCTCGGCGAGCGCTGCATGGAACATCGGCTTCGACGCGGGCACCGGCGCCGGTTCGTTCGCCCTCGGCGCGGTGGCCGCCGCGGCCGGATATCCCGCGGCCTTCGCCGCGGCCGCCGTCCTGGTCCCGGCGCTGCCGTTGCTGGCCCGACTGGCCGGGCCGTCGGAACGTCCCCGTCCCACCACATAGAATCGACATCATGAGCGCAACCACGGTCGCCGTCCTCGACTACGGCTCGGGCAATCTCCACTCCGCCACGCGGGCAGTCGCCCGCACCGGCGTGCATGTGGAGGTCACCGCCGACCCGAAGATCGCGCTCGCCGCCGACGGACTCGTCGTCCCCGGCGTCGGTGCCTTCGACGCGTGCATGAAGGGCCTGCGCAGCGTCGGCGGAGACAAGATCATCGGCACCCGCCTCGCCGGCGGACGCCCGGTGCTCGGCATCTGCGTCGGCATGCAGATCCTGTTCGAACGCGGCGTCGAGCACGGCATCGAGACCGAGGGCTGCGGCGAGTGGCCGGGCACGGTCGAGCGCCTGGACGCGCCGGTGCTCCCGCACATGGGCTGGAACACCGTCGAGGCCCCCGCCGATTCGGTGCTCTTCGCCGGCATGGACGCCGACACCCGCTTCTACTTCGTCCACACCTACGCCGCCCGCAAGTGGGAGCTCGACGCTCCCGAGCGTCTCGCGCCGCCGAAGGTGACCTGGGCCGAGCACGGCAGCCGCTTCGTCGCTGCCGTCGAGAACGGTCCGCTCTCGGCCACCCAGTTCCACCCGGAGAAGTCCGGCGACGCCGGCGCACAGTTGCTGCAGAACTGGGTCAGCTCGTTGTGACCGGGCCGCGGCGCGGTCGGCCGGGCGGAGAGTTCTCCTTCGGCCGTCACGCGCTGATGTCTGTCGGCACAGCGACCGTCGTCCTGCTCGTCACCGCGATCGTCGTGGTGGCGGTCCGGCCCACGCCGGTCGTCGGTCTCGTCATCGCACTCGTCGGCATCGTGGCGGCCGTCGTTGCGATGGGTGTCGTGTCGACGCGGTCGGCCCGCCGCGCCTTCGGTCCCGCCGAGGACGACCGTCCCGAAAGCTGACGCGCCGAACCGGGTTTCGCTCGGCGTGTTGCGGTAGCGAACCTCGGTTGGGTGCGCGAGGAGCTTCGTAACGCAGCCGCTACGAAATCGGACAAACCGGTTACCTGTAGTTAATCTACGCAACAATATTCGTCATCGACGTGCCCAACGATGAACGGGTGACCCAAGCCAGCCCCACCTCCGCATCCGTCGTCGACTCCCCGGTCCTCCTCGACGGATACATCCCCCAGATCGACCTGTCGCTCGCCCTGACAGGAGACCCCGACGCCCGCGCCGCCGTCGGCCGTGCCCTCGACAAGGCCTGCCGCACATCGGGATTCTTCGTGCTCTCCGGCCACGGCATCGACCGCGGCCTCATCGACCGGGTCCTCGACGCCACCCGCCGCTTCTTCCACGTGCCCCTCGAGCAGCGACGCCATCTCGTCGCACCTCCCGGCGACGTGACCCTGCGCGGCCTGCGCCTGTTCCACGAGGGCCGCGTCAGCACGAAGGGGCGCGACGGTGCCAGCGCCGACGGTCTCGCGACCGGCCTCGACTCGCCGCCCGACCTGTGCGAGCTGTTCACCATGAACCGGGCGGGGGAGCCCGGCGTGCCCGACACCGCCGAACTCGCCGAGGGCGCCGCGGTGTGGACGCGCCCCAACCGCTGGCCCGACCTCGCCGGCCTCGAGGACTTCCGCCCGGCCTGGCTCGAGTACTACGGCGAACTCGAACACCTCGCCCTCGAGGTCATGCGCTTCTTCGCGCTCGGCCTCGAACTCGACGAGCACTACTTCGACGGACTGTTCGACAACCACCTCACCAACCTGTGCGCCAACTACTACCCGCCCATCACCACGCCCCCGGTGGACGGGCAGTTCCGCAAGTTCCCGCACACCGACTCCGGCACCCTCACGATCCTGTACCAGGACGAGGAGGGCGGCCTGCAGGTCGTCGACCGCTCCACCGGTGAATGGGTGGACGTGCCGTTCATCGAGAACTCGTTCGTCGTGAACATCGGTGACCTCATGGCGATCTGGACCAACAACCGCTGGGTCTCCACCCACCACCGGATCCTGCCCCCGCCGCCGGAGAAGTGGGACCGCGAACGCATCTCGATGCCGTTCTTCCACACCCCCAACTGGTCCGCGGTCATCGAGTGCCTGCCCTCGTGCACCGACGCCGCCACCCCGCCCGCCCACGAACCGGTGCACTCCGGTGAATATCTCGAGTACAAGGTCGTCGGTCTCACCGCCTGAGCTGTCCTCACCCCACCCCCGTCCCACCGCCGGTCCCCCCGCCGGCGGTTCTCCCCAGGAGTCCATCCCGTGACGACCATGCCCCGACGTGCGTTCCTTGCCCGTTCCCTCGGCGGACTGATCCTGCTCGGCGCCGGATCCACACTGCTCACCGCCTGCTCCGGCGACGGCGACAGCGCCACCGGCAGCGAGGGATCCGTCGCGTTCCGGCTGTCCTACACCCACTCGGTGTCCTTCGCCGGCACCTACCTCGCGATCGCCGACGGTTTCTACGCCGCCCAGGGCATCGAGACGGTGGAGCTGCTCGAAGGCGGCCCGACCGCGACACCCACACCCCTCGACGTCGGGGTCGGCAAGGCACTGCTCGGTGTCGCCTCGACACCGGACCAGGTCGCCACCGCCCGGCTCAACGGGGGAGCGGCGGTGAAGATCGTCGGCGCGCTCTACCAGAAGAACCCGTACGCCGTGACGTCCCTGGCGAGCGCACCGATCCGGACTCCGCAGGATCTCGTCGGACGCACCATCGGTGTGCAGGCCGTCAACGAGACGGTGTGGACGGCCTTCCTCGAAGGAGCCGGCATCGATCCGGCGTCGGTGACCACCGTGCCCGTCCAGTTCGACCCTTCGCCGTTGACCCAGGGGGAGGTCGACGGCTGGTTCTCCTTCGTCACCAACGAACCCGTCACACTCGCTGCCGCCGGTTACGACGTCGAGACGCTGCTCCTCGCCGACAACGGCTATCCGCTCGTCGCGCAGGTGTACGTCGCCGACGAGTCGACCCTGTCGGGAGATCGGCGCGCCGACCTCGTCAAGTGCCTCACCGCCGAGATCGAAGGGTGGATCGCCGCGATCACCGATCCCGAACGCGCCGCATCGATCACGATCGATTCCTACGCGCCCGATCTCGGTCTCGACCTCGCCGTCCAGACGGAGATCGCCCGCATCCAGAACGACCTGATCGTCACCGACGACACCCGCAGTTCCGGCCTGATGACCGTCACCGACGATCTCGTCGCCCAGAACCTCGCGACCCTCGCCGCCTCCGGCCTCGACATCTCCGCCGACGAGCTGTTCGACCTGTCGGTGCTGGCCGAGGTCTACGACGCGCGACCCGACCTCGCGACGGCGCTCGCCGACGTCGCGATCGACGGATGAGCACCGTCGTCGCCGGTCCGGTGACACCGGCGCGCCTCCCGAGCGCGCCGCCCGTCCGGCGAGTCGTCCGCTTCCGTCCCGACCGTCGGCTGGTGTCCGGCGCGCTCGGTTTCGCGGGTCTGCTGCTCGTGTGGACCCTGCTCGCCGTGGCCCGTCCGGCGCTGATCCCGACGCCGGTGGCCGTACTCGGCGCCTTCGTCGACAACGGCGATCTCATCGCGGCCAACACCCTGTCGACCACACGCGTCGCCGCGCTCGGCTGGCTCGCCGGCAACGCGATCGCGGTGGCGCTGGGGGTGTTCGTGCTCGTTGTGCCGCGACTCGAGGCATCCGTCCTGCGACTGGCCGCCGTCGTGTCGTTCCTGCCCGCTCTCGCGATCGGGCCCGTGCTGTACGTGCTCCTCGACGGCGACACCCCGAAGATCGTGATCTCCGCGCTCGGGGTGGTCCTCACCACCGTCGTGGGCACGGTCGTCGGTCTGCGCGCGGTGAGCCCGACGGTGCTCGACGTCGTCCGCGCGACCGGCGGTGGGCTCGGCGCCGAACTGCGCTTCGCCCGTATCCGCGCCGGTCTGCCGAGCCTGCTCGCGAGCCTGCGCATCGCCGGCCCTGCGGCGGTGCTCGGCGCGATCATCGGCGAATATCTCGGCGGCTCCGAAGGTCTCGGGCCCGCCATGATGACTGCCCAGCAGCAGCTGAACGTGCCGCTGACGTGGGCGCTGGCGCTCGCCGCGACCGCCGTGGCCGGCATCGCCTACGCCGTCCCGGCGCTGGTGAACCGGTGGACCTCACCGTGGGCCGCGACCGTGTCCACCGGCTCGGTCACCTTCGGCCCGGCCACCCCGGCCGTGACGGGATGGCGACGCCTCCTCGGAATGGTCGGGGGACTCGTCGCCGCCGTCACGGTGACCCTCGCGGTGTGGTGGGCGGCCGTCGAACTGCTGCAACCGAGCCCGATGGTGGCCAAGACGCCCGCGGACGTCGCACGGTTCCTCTTCGCCGGCGATCGCGCCGCGGACCACCGCGCGGTGGTGTTCGACGCGCTCGGGCAGACCCTGTCGTTCGCGGCGGTCGGTTATCTCGCCGGCACCGTCGCGGCGTTGCTGCTGGTCGCAGTGCTGGTGCGCTTCCCGGCCCTCGAATACGTCGCGATGCCTCCGGCGATCGTGCTGCAGTCGGTGCCCCTCGGAGTGTTCACCCCGATCTTCATGATCGTCTTCGGGCGCGGGCTGTTCACCGCCGCGGCGATCTGCGGCGCCGTCACCTTCTTCCCGACGCTCGTCATGACGCTGGCCGCCGTGCGCGCGGTGCCGAGCAGCGTCACCGACGTCTTCCGGGCGAGCGGCGCGAGCGCGACCCGCACTTTCCTGTGCGCCCAGATCCCCGCCGCCCTGCCCGCGCTGCTCGCCGCCGCGCGGATCGCGGTTCCGGCCGCGGTCGTCGGCGCCCTGCTCGTCGAATGGCTCGCCACCGGAACCGGTCTCGGATACCTGATGCTGCGTTCGACCACCACCTTCGCCTACGACCAGCTGTGGGCGGCGGTCGTGGTGTGCACCCTGACGATGATCGCCGCCTACACGATCGTGACCGCCCTGGAGTCCTGGGTGCTGGCACGGATGGGAGATTGACATGCAGAGCACCCCGGGCATCTCCGTCTCGGCGGTCCACAAGTTCTTCGACGGCCGCACCGGCCGCGTCGAAGCCCTCACCGACGTCTCGTTCGACGCCCCACCCGGCTCGTTCACCGCGATCGTCGGCCCGTCCGGCTGCGGCAAGTCCACCCTGCTGCGGATGCTCGCCGGCCTCGACACCCCCACCACCGGGAGTGTGAAGGTCGCGGGAGAGGACCCCGATGTCGTGCGCCGCCGTCACGGTGTGGGTATCGCCTTCCAGGACCCGGCGCTGCTGCCGTGGCGGTCGGTCGCCGCGAACGTCGCGCTGCCCCTCGCGGCGGCCGGCCGTTCGGACCCCGAACTCGTCGCCGAACTCGTGCGGCTCGTCGGGCTCGGCGACTTCGCCGACGCCCGCCCCGCCCACCTGTCGGGCGGTATGCGTCAGCGCGCCTCCATCGCGCGGGCACTCGTCTCGGAGCCGGACATCCTGCTGCTCGACGAGCCGTTCGGGGCACTCGACGACATGACCCGGCAGAACCTCAACGGTCTGCTCCAGGAGATCTGGACCCGCCGCGCGACGACCACCCTGCTCATCACGCACTCGATCGAGGAGGCCGTCTTCCTCGCCGACCGGGTGCTGCTGATGTCGGCGCGGCCGGGCCGCATCCGCGCGGATTTCGAGATCGACCTGCCGCGCCCGCGTCTGCCGGAGATCAAGCGCAGCCCCGAGTTCCACCGCCTGTGCGACGAGATCTCGGACGCGTTGTTCTCGTCCGACGATCTTCTCGCTCCGGCCGCGCTCTGATTCACCTCGCACGCTCCTCGGAAGGGATGACGGCGTTCTGCGCCGTCGCGCGCAGACGATCGGCGAACACCGTGCAGGACCGCACGATCTCCGGGGCCGCGCGCATCCGGACGTCGGCGTCGAGGGCGGCGAGCGCGAGGACGAGCCACTGCCACGACTCGACCGCGAGGTCCACTTCGGTCCGATCGTCACCCGTCGGGCGGATCTCGGCGTCCTGGTACTTCAGCGCGTCGGCCACCCGGGTGGCCGAGGCCGCCACGTCCAGGTGCACCGGTGTCCGCCCCTGCCGGAGTCCTTGCCGCAGGTATTCCGTGGCGGACCCGGCGGGAAGCGGGCGCGGTGCGAATGGGCGGCCGGTGCGGAGCAGGTCGCGCACACGGTCGAGACGGAAGACCCGCCAGTCCTCACGATCGACGTCCCATCCGAGGAGGTACCACCGCACCAGGTGGTGCACCTGCCGGTACGGCTCGACCCGGCGAGAGGTGGGCGAGCCCTGCGCGTCGACGTAGTCGAAGGTGAGTGTGTCGCACCGCGCGATCGCCTCTGCCACGGTGCCGAGCAGCTCCGCCGACACGCTGGGCGCCTGCAGCGCACTCGTCTCCACCGCGCTGCGGACGGCCGCGACCCGCGGGCGCAGCCGCGCGGGCAGGAACTGGTCGAGCTTGCCGTAGGCACGGGTCGCGGCGTCGTCCAGCCCTCCTTCGGCCGGCCCGGTCGCAGCGAGGGCGCCGAGTCCCAGCAGCACCGCGACGGCCTCGTCGTCGTCGAGTACCAGCGGCGGCATCGAGCGTCCCGACGCGAGGCGATAGAAACCGCCGGGCCCGGAACGGGTTTCGACGGGATACCCGTAGCCGCGCAGACGGTCGACGTCGCGGCGGAGCGTCCGGCGGCTCACCTGCAGCCGCCGGGCCAGCTCGTCCCCGCCGATCGCGCGTCCGGTCTGCAGGATCGACAACAACGCGAGCATCCGCTCGGTGACGTCCGCCATGGCGCCATACTCCCATCGGTTGCGGCCAGGATCCGGCCGCAACCGGTCGTAGCGTCGAACCCATGACCACCACCGTCACGACAACCGAGGCGGCAGTGCGAGACCGCGCCATCACGATCCGCCGCGCCCGCACCCACAACCTGGCCGACATCGATCTGACCGTTCCGCGCAACCGGCTCGTGGTGATCGTCGGGGTGTCCGGCTCCGGCAAGTCGTCGCTGATCTTCGACACGATCGCGGCGGAGGCCGGCTTCCAGCTCAACGAGACGTACCCGCCGTTCACGCGCAACCGGCTCCCGAAATGGACGCGACCCGACGTCGACCACATCGACGGTCTGACGCCGGTGATCGTCGTCGACCAGCGTCGGCTCGGCGGCAACGCCCGCTCGACGGTCGGCACCATCACCGACACCTGGACCTATCTGCGGCTGCTGTACTCCCGCGCGGGCACACCCGTCCTCGGCGAGTCGAACCGCTTCTCGTTCAACGACCCCACGGGAATGTGCCCGACCTGCTCCGGGCTCGGCGAGATCGTCGTCAGTGCCGTCGAGCGGTTCCTCGATCTCGACCGGTCCCTCGCCGAGGGCGCGATCCTGGTGCCCGGATTCGGCAACGGCGGGTACTGGTACTCCCAGTACGCCGACATCGGGTCCTTCGACGCGGACACACCCCTACGCGAGTGGAGGCCCGCCGAGCGCGAGGCACTGCTCCACGGTGGCGAGGCCGCAGCGGCGCTGGGCCACAAACCGCCGGACGGTTACGAGGGCGTCGTCGAAAGGTTCGAGCGCATCCACCTGCACACCTCCGACAACCTCTCCGAACGCAAGCAGGACGTCATCCGGCGCTTCACCCGCGCCGAGACGTGCCCGGACTGCGGCGGGGAACGGCTGAACGCGGCCGCGCGGGCGGTCACAGTGCGCGGCCGCACGATCGGGGAGCTGTCCCGCCTCGAGATCGCCGAACTGCTCGAGTTCGTGCGCACGATCGACGACGAGCGCGCCGCTCCCGTGGTATCCGCACTGGTGGGCCGGCTCGAGGCGATGGTGACGATCGGCCTCGGCTATCTCGCGCTCGCCCGGACGACCACCACGCTCTCGGGCGGCGAATCGCAACGGATCAAGATGGTCCGTCACCTCGGGTCGAGCCTGACGGAGATGACCTATGTCGTCGACGAACCGACGGTCGGTCTGCATCCCGCCGACGTGGAGTCGATGATCGAGCTCCTCGAACGGCTCCGTGACAGCGGCAACACCGTCCTCGTCGTCGAGCACGATCCGGCCGTCATGGCCCGTGCCGACGAGGTGATCGAGATCGGTCCCGGTGCGGGTTCGTCCGGTGGTCGCCTCGTCTTCCAGGGCACCTTCGACCGATTGCGGCAGGCCGACACCCCCACCGGCCGATCGCTGCGGCGCGACATCGGCGGCGGTCGCCCCGCTCGCGAGGCGACCGGCAATCTCACGATCGCCGGTGCATGTCGCAACAACCTCCGCGACCTGACGGTGCAGATCCCCACCGGGGTGCTCACCGTGTCCACCGGCGTCGCCGGATCGGGAAAGTCCAGTCTCGCAGCCGAACTCGTCGACCAACACGACGCCACGGTGATCGACCAGCGGCCGGTGAGCACCAACCGCCGCTCCACCCCGATCACCTACACCGGCATCGCACCTGCCCTGCGGCGGATGTTCGCCGAACACAACGGTGTGCCGGCGAGCCTGTTCAGCGCGAACTCGGCAGGTGCGTGCCCGACCTGCACGGGGGCCGGTGTCGTGTACATCGACCTCGCCTTCATGGACGGACACGAGGTCGTCTGCGACACCTGCCACGGTCGCCGGTTCACCGCCGAGGTGCTCGGGCACACCGTGAACGGCCTGTCGATCGCCGACGTCGACGACCTCACCGTCGGTCGTGCCCTCGAGGAACTGCCGCACCCGGAGATCACGCGCCGACTGAGTGCACTCGCCGGGGTGGGTCTCGACTACCTCCGCCTCGGGCAGTCGCTCGACACGCTCTCGGGCGGCGAGTGTCAACGGGTCAAGATCGCCAAGGAACTCGGACGAGCCAGGACACCGACCCTCTACGTCCTCGACGAACCGACCACCGGCCTGCACGCCGAGGACATCGGCACCCTCCTGCGCGTTTTCGACGACCTCGTCGACCGAGGGCACACGGTCGTCGTCATCGAGCACCACCTCGAGGTGATCCGCCACGCCGACCACATCGTCGACCTCGGACCGGGACCGGGACGGCACGGCGGAACCGTGCTGTACGAGGGGCCCGTCGACGAGTACACCGGCCGTCCGACCCCGACCTGCCGGGCCCTCGACGCGGCACGGTCGGCATGACGCACGGCGCTTTCCCGGCGCCCCGGCCACGCGTTTGGCGATGTCACAGGTACAGGCACTAATGTGTACGCAGTGAGCCTGGTCCTTTTGCCCGCAGTCGACGTCGTCAACGGTGAAGCAGTTCGCCTCGTTCAGGGAGAGGCGGGCAGCGAGACCGGCTACGGTTCGCCCCGCGACGCCGCCCTCGAATGGCAGAACGCCGGAGCCGAATGGGTGCACATGGTCGACCTCGACGCGGCGTTCGGTCGCGGCGACAACCGCGCCCTCCTCGCCGAGGTCATCGGCGAACTCGACGTGAAGGTCGAGCTGTCGGGCGGCATCCGCGACGACGAGACCCTCGCCGCGGCCCTCGCGACCGGCTGCGCCCGCGTCAACCTCGGCACCGCCGCGATCGAGAATCCCGAGTGGTGCTCGCGCGTCATCGGCGAGTTCGGCGACCGCATCGCCGTGGGTCTCGACGTCAAGCTCCTCGATGGCCGGTGGCGGCTGCGCGGCCGCGGCTGGGTCTCCGACGGCGGTGACCTGTGGGAGGTGCTCGAACGTCTCGAACGCGACGGCTGCTCGCGCTACGTCGTCACCGACGTCACCAAGGACGGCACCCTCTCCGGCCCCAACCTCGACCTCCTCCGTGAGGTGTGCGCGGCCACCGACTCTCCGGTCGTCGCGTCCGGCGGCGTCTCGACCGTCGACGACCTACGTGCCATCGCGACGCTCACCGACGAAGGCGTCGAAGGCGCCATCATCGGAAAGGCGCTCTACGCGGGCCGATTCACACTGACCGAGGCGCTCGACGCCGTCTCGCGCTGACCGATGACCGACCCCGCAGACCTGAACCGGCTGCTCGCCGTCGCGAGCGGTGTACTCGACGAGGTCGCGGAACGGTTCGTCGCCGGGCACGGTGCGCCGCGCTCCGTCGACAAGGGACCGAACGACTTCGCGACCGATCTCGATCTCGAACTCGAACGGCGGATCTCCGGTGCGCTCGCCGAGCGCACCGGTATCGCCGTGCACGGTGAGGAGTTCGGCGGCCCGTCCGCGGGGGAGGGCACCGTCTGGTTGCTCGACCCGATCGACGGCACCATCAACTACTCCGCCGGGCTGCCGATGGCCGGGATCCTCCTCGCACTCGTCGAGGACGGCGAACCGATCCTCGGCCTCACGTGGCTGCCGCTGACGAATCAGCGCTTCGCGGGAATCGCCGACGGGCCGCTGCTCGTGAACGGCAAACCCACCGACCCGCTGCAACCTGCGCGGCTCGAGGACGTGATGATCGCCGTCGGCAGTTTCGACATCGACAGTCGCGGCCGCGTGCCCGGCACCCGGCGCCTCGCCGTGATCACCGAGCTGAGCCGGCGCGTCGCCCGGCTGCGCATGCACGGCTCCACCGGCGCCGACCTCGCGTACACCGCCGGAGGCGCGATCGGCGGTGCCGTCGTGTTCGGCCATCACCCCTGGGACAACGCTGCCGGTGTCGCACTCGTGCGGGCCGCCGGTGGCATCGCCACCGACTTCGCGGGCAGCCCCTGGCGGATCGGGTCCGGATCGGTGGTCGCTGCAGCGCCCGGAGTGCACGGCGAGATACTGGAGATTGTGCAGTCGGCGACGGAACAGTCCGTGGCCGAGCAGTTGGGTTCCGAAGGAGATCGAACATGACGCTGGCCGTGCGGGTCATCCCGTGCCTCGACGTGGATGCGGGGCGGGTGGTCAAGGGTGTCAACTTCGAGAACCTGCGCGATGCGGGTGATCCGGTCGAGCTCGCCGCCCTCTACAACGAACAGGGCGCCGACGAACTGACCTTCCTCGACGTCACCGCGTCGAGCGGCGACCGCGGCACCATGCTCGACGTCGTCACGCGCACCGCCGAGCAGGTGTTCATCCCGCTCACGGTCGGAGGCGGCGTCCGCACCGTCGAGGACGTCGACCGCCTGTTGCGCGCCGGCGCCGACAAGGTCTCGGTCAACACCGCGGCCATCGCCCGGCCCGAGGTGCTGCGCGAGATGTCCGAGCGGTTCGGGTCGCAGTGCATCGTGCTGTCGGTCGACGCGCGCACCGTCCCTGCAGGGCAGGAACCCACGCCGAGCGGCTGGGAGGTCACCACACACGGTGGTCGTCGCGGGACCGGCATCGACGCGGTCGAGTGGGCCCGGCGCGGCGAGGAACTCGGCGTCGGCGAGATCCTCCTCAACTCGATGGACGCCGACGGCACCAAGAACGGTTTCGACCTGAAGATGATCGAGGCCGTGCGCAAGGCCGTGCACGTGCCGGTCATCGCCTCCGGTGGTGCCGGCGCAGTCGAGCACTTCGCACCCGCCGTGCAGGCCGGTGCCGATGCGGTGCTCGCCGCGAGCGTCTTCCACTTCCGGGAGCTGACCATCGGTCAGGTCAAGGATGCGATGCGCGCGGAAGGGATCACGGTCCGATGAGCGACATCCTGAATCCGGAGATCGCCGCCCGGCTCAAGCGCAACGACGACGGCCTGTTCGCTGCCGTCGTGCAGGAGCGGGCCACCGGCGCCGTGCTGATGATGGCGTGGATGGACGACGAGGCGCTCGCCCGTACCCTCGCGACCCGCAAGGCCACCTACTACTCGCGGTCGCGGCAGCAGTACTGGGTCAAGGGCGAGACGTCCGGACACACCCAGTACGTGCACGAGGTGCGCCTCGACTGCGACGGCGACACGGTGCTGCTCGTCGTCGACCAGGTCGGCGCCGCCTGCCACACCGGCACGCACACCTGCTTCGACACCGACGTCCTGCTCGAGGCACCGCAGATCGCCGAGTAGCCGGATGTCGTCCGTTCGCACGACATCGCTCGTTCCCCGCCCCTGATAGCGTCGCCGCGCGACGATCCGGAAGGGGACAGATGCGCGCGGTGACGACGCGGGTCGGTGCGATCCTCGGAGCGGCGATCGCGCTCGCGGGCCTCGTAGGCTCGCCCGCCGCGGCCGCGCCGGATCTCGCGTCGTCGGATGCACTCGCACACTGCCCGCCGATGATCGCTCTCGGCGTGGACGGCACCCTCAAGGTGGGCAAGGAAACGTCGACGGTCCATCCGATCCTCGAGCGCCTGGCGGCTCGCGGCGCGCGCACGATACGGATCGACTATCCCGGGGAGATCAGCCCGCTCGGTACCCACACCTACGACGGGTCGAAGGAACTCGGGGTCGCCGAACTCCACCGGCAGGTCGCGCGGGCGCACACGGAGTGCCCCGGGGCCGCGGTGCGCATCGTCGGTTTCTCGCAGGGGGCCGCTGTCGCCGGTGACGTCCTCGCCGACCTGGCGCGCGCCGTCGACCGACCGGCCGATCTCGCCGGTCTGCTCATCGCCGATCCGCGGACGTCCGGGACCGGCGCGGAGGTCGTGGTGCCCGCAGCCCTGCCCGGTATCTCACCGACCGGGGCGCGGGCGGGCTTCGGGGACGTTCCGGTGGCCACCGTCTGCGCTGCCGGCGATGCCGTGTGCGACATGGTCGATCCGCTGGCGGACCCCGCGGGTGCCGCGGGCCGGATCGAGGGCTATTTCGCTCTGCACCAGCACTATTCGACGCTGGTGGTCGACGGTGTCCCGTTCGTCGATGTGATGGTCGCGCTCGTCGAGCATCCGCGGACGACGGAGGTCCGGATCGTGCCGTGACGGACACGGCGCAGGACCGATCGGCGGGTCGTGCGACGGGCTGCGACAATGCCCGCATGCCTCTCATCCAGATCAGTCAGACGCCGGGCCTGTCCGACGAGCAGAAGGCCGAGGTGATCTCCGCGGTCACCCGCGCGTACGCCGAGGCCTCGGGCAAGAATCCGTCGTCGGTGTGGGTGACGATCACCGAGGTGCCCCGCGAGAACTGGGGCGTGGGCGGAACTCCGCTCGGCTGACCCGACCCGGTTCACCCCGAGTCCGTCTTCGCGCACCCCTTTCGTATCCGATGAGAATAGTGTTCTCTGTATTGAGAGCGTTATGTTCTGACGACGGGGTGAAGGGGCACGCATGTTGCTGGATCCGAGTCCGGATCAGGAGTTCTTCCGCGACACCACGGCACGGTTCCTCGCGGAGAGGGTGCCGCCGGACGGGATCCGCCGCCTCCGCGACGATCCGGACGGCTTCGCAGCCGACTACTGGCGTGCCGGGGCCGAACTCGGCTGGACCGGCCTGCTCGTCGACGAGGACCACGGCGGAGGATCGCTGAGCGGTCTCGGACTCGTCGATCTCACGCTGGTCGCCCACGAGTTCGGGCGCCACGCCGCCCCCGGGCCGCTGTGCCCCACGAACATCGCGGCGGAGATGCTCGGCCGGTACGGGAAAGACCACGAGGAGACGCTGGCGGCGCTGCTCGCCGGCCGCGCCACCGCAGCCTGGTGCCTGGACGAACCGCGCGCCGGCAGCCGGACCGCCACCGCGCCTGTGGAGATCCGGATCGACGGCGACGAGGTGGTCGTCACCGGCACCAAACGCCCCGTCGAGGCCGTCATCACCGCCGATCTCCTGCTCGTGACCGGTCGGACCGGGCAGGACGTGACCAACGTGCTCGTACCCCGCGACGCGCAGGGAGTGAACATCACGCCGCTTCGGTCGATCGACGTCACGCGGCGCTACGCCGCGGTCCACTTCGACGAGGTGCGCGTGCCGCTGAGCTCCGTCGTCGGTGGACCCGGCGGGGGAGCGGACGACGCCGCCCGCGCGCGGCGGACCGCGATCGTGATCTCCTGCGCCGAATCCGTCGGGGCGCTGCAGGCGGTCTTCGATCTCACCGTCGCATGGGCGTTCGACCGCTACTCCTTCGGTCGCCCGCTCGCCTCCTATCAGGAACTCAAGCACCGGTTCGCCGACATGAAGACCTGGATCGAGGCGAGTCACGCGATTGCCGACCGCGCGGCCGGAGCGGTCGCGACATCGAGCTCCGATGCGGACGAACTCGTCTGCGCCGCAAAGGCCTACATAGGCCAGTACGGCAGCGAGCTGGTGCAGGACTGCATCCAGATCCACGGCGGGATCGGCGTGACCTACGAACACGATCTGCACCTCTATGCGCGACGCGCGGCCGCGAACCGCTCCGGCTTCGGCACCCCGGCCGAACATCGTGCCCGTCTCGCCGACATCGTCGAACTCCGGGAGGCATCCTGATGGCCCTCGACACCTCGGACAGGGCCGACGTGACCGAGACGCTCGACGAGTTCCGGGCACGGGCGCGGGCGTGGATCGACGCCAACCTGGAACGCTCCGACTCCGCGGCCTACATCGGGGTGCTCCGCCCTGAGGCATCCGACGAGGAGGAACTGGCCCTCGTCCGGCGCGAGCGCGACATCCAGCGGGCGATGTTCGACGCGGGCTTCGCCGGCATCTGCTTTCCCCGCGAGTACGGCGGGCAGGGGCTGCCGCGCGCCTACCAGCAGGTGTTCGACGAGGAACTCGCCGGCTACGAGTATCCATCCCGTCTGCAGGTGCCCACCTTCGTGCCGTGCGCGGCGGTGCTGCTCGAATTCGGGACCGAGGAACAGAAACGCCGCCACATCCCCGCCATCCTGAAGGGCGAGGAACTGTGGATGCAGATGCTCTCCGAACCCAGCGGCGGATCCGACGTCGCCGCCGCCGTCACCACCGCGGTCCGCGACGGTGAGGACTGGATCCTCAACGGATCGAAGATCTGGACCACCGGTGCGTGGTGGTCGGACTGGGCGCTGTGCCTGGCCCGCACCGACTGGGACGTCCCGAAGAACCGGGGACTGACCGTCTTCATGATTCCGCTGAAGCAACCCTCGGTCGAGGTGCACCGCATCGAGATGCTCAGCGGCTCGAAGGAGTTCTGCCAGGAATTCCTGACGGATGTGCGTGTCCCCGACAGCGACCGGCTCGGCGAGGTCGACGACGGCTGGACCGTGGGCACCCGCTGGATGTTCCACGAGCGCATGTACCGGAACTCGCCGTACACGACGATCCCGGCGGGGGTCTCGCGCGGCGCCTCGCGGATGCCCGAGCTGTTCGCCGTGGCCCACGACGCCGGCCGGCTCGACGACCCGCTCGCCCGCGACCTCCTCGGGGAGGCGCGGATGCTCGAACTGGTCAAGCAGTCCCTCGAACAGCGGGTGTCCACGGGCGTGGCGACGCGGACCATGTCGGACCAGGCCGCGAGCATCGCCCGCCTGATGTCCGGTGTCGTGGAGAGCCGCCTCGTCACCATCGGCTACGAGTTCACCGACGCCAACGGTGCCGCCTGGGACGAGACCGACGGAGCGGTCGCGCAGCGCGGCGTCGACCATCTGATGCGGCAGGTGTGGTGCATCGCGGGCGGGACGACGGAGATGGCGCGCAACGCCATCAGCGAACGCGTGCTCGGCATGCCGCGTGAGCGCAGCCACGACCCGAGCATCCCGTTCCGGGACGTGCCGAGGAGCCGCCCCGCCACGTGACGGGCGCACGGCGGGTGGGGTGATAGCTCAGGCCTTGCCGATACCGCCGGCGATCCCCTCGTCGATCTGCTCGACCAGGGCGGAGCCCAGGCGCGCGAGCGCGCGCACCTGGTCGTCGTCGAGGCCGTCGAACACGAGCCTGCGCACCGCCTCGACGTGGCTCGGTGCCGCCTCGACGACGGTGTCGTAGCCGGCATCGGTGAGCACTGCGTACGAACCGCGACTGCCCGGAACCGGTTCCCGCTGCACCCAGCCGCGCTTCTCGAGGCGCGTGACGACGTGCGAGAGCCGCGACAGCGACGCGTTCGCCTCGGCGGCGAGAGCGTTGAGACGCAACCGGCGCTCGGGGTTCTCGGAGAGCAGTGCGAGGACGAAGTACTCGAAGTGCGTCATGTCGGAGTCGCGCTGCATCTGGGTGTCGAGCGCGGCCGGCAGTCGTGTGACGACGGAGACGAGTGCCCGCCAGGCGTTCTGCTGCGTCGGATCGAGCCACCGCGGGTCCTCGTTGCTCATACCTGCTCCTCGCTCGTTCGATCTCGCTGTCGCAGCCGGCCGAGGTCGGGAATGGCCGCGCGACGGGTTCTCCTCTATGATACTTGAAGCTTCAACTTGAGGGGATGTCATGACCACCGAATCCGCGACCACGCCCGCCCTGTTCCTCAGTCACGGCGCCCCGCCGCTCGTCGACAGCGAACTGTGGGTGTCGCAGCTGCAGCGCTGGGCGGCCGATCTGCCGCGCCCCACGGCGATCCTCGTGGTCTCGGCGCACTGGGAATCCGCTCCGCTGACCATCGGTTCGACGACCACCGGAACCCCGCTCGTGTACGACTTCGGGGGCTTCCCACGTCGCTTCTACGAGGTGACCTACACCAGCCCCGGCGCCCCCGAACTCGCCCGGCAGGTCGCGGCGCTGATGCCCGACGACGAACCGGTCGTGCAGCAACCGCACCGCGGACTCGACCACGGCGCCTACGTGCCGCTGACCGTCATGTACCCGGACGCCGACATCCCCGTGCTGCAGATCTCCCTGCCCACACTGGATCCGGAACGCCTGCTGCAGCTGGGCGCACGACTGCGGCCGCTGCGCGAGCAGGGCGTGCTCATCATCGGATCCGGGTTCACCACACACGGTCTGCCCTTCCTGCGCGACCCGCGCCCCGAGGCGCCCGCACCGGGCTGGTCCGCGGAGTTCGACCACTGGACCGCCGAGCAACTCGCGCGCGGCGACGTCGACGCGCTGCTCGACTTCCGGCACCGCGCACCGGGCATGCCCTACGCGCATCCGACGGTCGAGCACTTCGCTCCGCTGTTCGTCACCCTCGGTGCCTCCGATGCCCCCGGTCGCGGCATCGACCAGGTCGTCGACGGCTTCTGGATGGGCCTGGCCAAGCGCTCGTTCCAGGTCGCCTGACGGCGGCTGCAGGGCCGGACGAGGTCCCTGGGATGATGGGGCGCATGTCCGGCGAGCCCACCACCATTCCCGCAGCCACCACCGACTCCTCGGGTGGCGGCCGTTCCGATTCGACGACCACCCGCGAGCAGTTCCGCCAGCTGGCCGCCGAGCACCGCGTGGTCCCGGTGACCCGCAAGGTGCTCGCGGATGCGGAGACCCCGCTGTCGGCCTATCGCAAGCTCGCGGCCGACCGCCCCGGGACGTTCCTGCTCGAGTCGGCGGAGAACGGCCGGTCGTGGTCGCGGTGGTCGTTCATCGGTGCCGGGAGCCCGGCGGCGCTGACCGTCGTCGACGGCGACGCCGCCTGGTACGGCAACGTCCCGGCCGGCGCGCCCACGGGCGGCAACCCCGTCGACGTCCTCGGCGAGACCCTCCAGTTGCTCCACACCGACCGCATCCACGGACTGCCGCCCCTCACCAGCGGCATGGTGGGTTATCTCGGCTACGACGTCGTCCGCCATCTCGAGAAGCTGCCGACGCTCGCCGAGGACGATCTGCAGATCCCCGAGATGGTGATGCTGCTGGCCACCGACCTCGCGGCCGTCGACCACCACGAGGGCATGATCTGGCTCATCGCCAACGCCGTGAACTGGGACGGCTCCGACGAGCGCGTCGACGAGGCCTACGACGACGCCGTCGCCCGCCTCGACCGGATGACGGAGGCGCTCGCAGCCCCCGCACCGGCCACCGTCGCGACCTACTCGCGACCCGAACCCGACTACCGCCGTCAGCGCACCACCGAGTCGTTCTGCACGGACGTCCGCAAACTGATCGGCGACATCGAGGCCGGTGAGGCCTTCCAGGTGGTGCTCTCGCAACGCTTCGAGATCGACTGCGACGCAGAGCCGATCGACGTCTACCGGATGCTCCGTGCGTCCAATCCCAGCCCGTACATGTTCCTGCTCCACATCCCGGGCCCGGACGGCGAGACGGCCTTCTCGATCGTCGGGTCGAGCCCGGAGGCGCTCGTGACCGTCTCGGACGGGGTGGCCACCACCCATCCCATCGCCGGGACCCGGTGGCGCGGTGCGAACGAGGAGGAGGACATCCTGCTCGAGAAGGACCTCGTCCACGACGAGAAGGAGAACGCCGAGCACCTCATGCTCGTCGATCTCGGCCGCAACGATCTCGGCCGGGTGTGCACGCCGGGCACCGTCGAGGTGCACGACTACCGCCACATCGAGCGGTACAGCCACGTGATGCACCTCGTCTCCACGGTCACCGGGCGACTCGCGGAGGGCAAGCACGCCCTCGACGCCGTCACGGCCTGTTTCCCCGCCGGAACCCTGTCGGGGGCGCCCAAGGTGCGTGCGATGGAACTGATCGAGGAACTCGAACCCACCCGCCGCGGCATCTACGGCGGCATCGTCGGTTATCTCGATTTCGCGGGCGACGCCGACACCGCCATCGCCATCCGGTCCGCCCTCGTCAAGGACGGCGTCGCCTACGTGCAGGCGGGTGCCGGCATCGTCGCCGACTCCGATCCGGAGGCGGAGGACACCGAGGCCCGCAACAAGGCCATGTCCGCCCTCGCCGCCGTGGCCGCAGCATCCACCCTCACCACCTACGGCGGTGACGCACGGTGACCGCGGAGACGCCGGACGCCGGCGCCACCACCGGGCGCCGCCGCCGGCCGACCGTGATCGCCGCCCTGCTGCTCGGCATCGGTGCGGCCCTGCTGTGGGCGTCGAGCCGGATGACGTGGGTCACCGCGGTCTCGGCCGACGGACTCGGGATCGACCGCGTCGACGACCTCGAGGGCGGCCGCTGGGCGGCGGCGCTGACCCCGCTCGCCCTCGTGCTGCTCGCTGCGGTCGCCGCCGTCTTCGCGGTACGCGGATTCGCGCTGCGCCTCGTCTCGCTCGTGGTCGCGGTCGTCGCCGTCGCGGCCGCGATCCCCGCCGTGCGGTTGCTCACCGGCGACGCCGATCCCGAGACCGCGGCCGGTGTCGCGGCGCTGCCGGACCGCGCGACCGTGACCGCCCTCGAGACCTATCCGCTGCCGGCCGTCCTCGCGATCGTCGGCGCCGTCGCGGCTCTCGCCGCGGCCGTGACGTTGTGGCGCACCCCGCGCGAGGCGGCCGGACTGTCGTCGAAGTACGACGCCCCGGCCGCACGTCGCGAGGCGGCCGCCCGGCGCGCCGAGAACGACGAACCCCTGTCCGAACGCGGTCTGTGGGACGCGCTGGACGCAGGTGAGGATCCCACCGACGACGGTGGCGAAGGTGATACGGACACCCGCCGGTGACCGCTGTAAACCACTTCACTACTCTTCTAGACAGATCCGATGAGCTTGATCACATCGGGATTGAGCAGGGTGGGAAAGGACTCGAGCCACGATGACAGTTCTCGATTCGATTCTCGAAGGAGTGCGAGCCGACGTCGCCGCCCGTGAGGCGGCTCTCGATCTTGCCTCCGTCAAGGCTGCCGCCGCGGCCGCGCCCCCACCGATCGACGCCAAGGCCGCGCTGCGCGAACCGGGCATCGCGGTCATCGCCGAAGTGAAGCGTGCCAGCCCCTCGAAGGGCGCTCTCGCCGACATCGCCGATCCTGCCGAGCTCGCAGCAGCGTACGAGTCCGGAGGCGCTCGCGCCATCAGCGTTCTCACCGAGGAACGCCGATTCCACGGCAGCCTCGCCGATCTCGACGCCGTACGTCGCGTCGTCCGTATTCCCGTGCTGCGCAAGGACTTCGTGGTCGGTCCCTACCAGATCCACGAGGCGCGGGCACACGGCGCCGACATCGTGCTCCTCATCGTCGCGGCACTCGAGCAGACCGTGCTGACGGCGCTGATCGACCGTGTCGAGTCGCTCGGCATGACCGCACTGGTCGAGGCGCACACCGAGGAGGAGGCCGATCGCGCCCTCGAGGCCGGCGCCACCGTCATCGGCATCAACGCCCGCAACCTCAAGACCCTCGAGGTCGACAAGACGACCTTCTCGCGCATCGCGCCGGGCCTGCCCAGCAACGTGCTCAAGATCGCCGAATCCGGTGTCCGCGGCCCGGCCGATCTGCTCGCGTACGCGGGTGCCGGCGCCGACGCGGTGCTCGTCGGAGAGGGACTGGTGACCAGTGGGGATCCGCGCCAGGCAGTCGCCGAACTGGTGACGGTGGGCACGCATCCGTCGTGCCCCAAGCCCGCACGCTGACCGTCCCGGCCGGTCCGGACCCCCACGTGATCCGCATCGCGTGGTGGGGCAGACTGGACGCGTGACTGCAGACGATTCCGCACTTTCCGCCAAGGGCCGAGGGCTTCCCTCGATGAGCGAAGCCCTCGCCACTCCGACCGCGCACGAACCCGACGTCCGCGGCCATTTCGGAGTCTTCGGTGGCCGCTATGTGCCCGAGGCGCTCATGGCGGTGATCGAGGAGGTCACCGCTGCCTACGAGAAGGAACGCGTCGATCCCGGCTTCCTCGCCGAACTCGACCGCCTGCAGCGCGACTACACCGGCCGCCCGTCCCCGGTCTACGAGGCCACCCGCCTGAGCGAACACGCCGGCGGAGCGCGCATCTTCCTCAAGCGCGAGGATCTCAACCACACCGGCTCGCACAAGATCAACAACGTGCTCGGGCAGGTACTGCTCGCCAAGCGCATGGGCAAGACCCGCGTGATCGCCGAGACCGGTGCCGGCCAGCACGGCGTCGCCACCGCCACAGCGTGCGCGCTGCTCGGTCTCGAGTGCCGCGTCTACATGGGCGAGGTCGACACCGAACGACAGGCTCTCAACGTCGCGCGCATGCGTCTGCTCGGCTCCGAGGTCATAGCCGCCAAGACCGGCTCGCGCACCCTCAAGGATGCGATCAACGAGGCGATGCGCGACTGGGTCACCAACGCCGACAACACCTACTACTGCTTCGGCACCGCCGCCGGCCCGCACCCCTTCCCGGCGATGGTCCGCGACTTCCAGCGCATCATCGGTCTCGAGGCGCGCGTCCAGATCCGCGAGCTCACCGGTCGCCTGCCCGACGCCGTCGTCGCCTGCGTCGGTGGCGGATCGAACGCGATCGGCATCTTCCACCCGTTCATCGACGACCCGTCCGTCAAGCTCGTCGGCTGCGAGGCCGGGGGAGACGGCGTGGAGACCGGACGGCACGCCGCCACCATCGGCGGCGGCACCCACGGTGCTCTGCACGGCGCGTTCTCGTACCTGCTGCAGAACGAGGACGGCCAGACCATCGAATCGCACTCGATCTCCGCGGGTCTCGACTATCCCGGCGTCGGCCCCGAACACGCCTGGCTCGCCGACACCGGCCGGGCCGAGTACCGCGCCGTCACCGACAGCGAGGCCATGGAGGCCTTCGCGCTGCTGTGCCGCACCGAGGGCATCATCCCCGCGATCGAGTCGGCCCACGCCGTCGCCGGTGCCGTGAAGCTCGGTCCCGAACTCGGCAAGGGTGCCATCGTCCTGGTCAACCTCTCCGGCCGCGGGGACAAGGACGTCGACACCGCCGCCAAGTGGTTCGGCTACCTGCCGACCGACGAGTCCGAGTCCGAGTCCGCCGAGCGGACCGGCACCGAAGGAGCAGCCCAGTGAGCGCCCCGCACGAACGCCTGACCGAGATCTTCGCGACCTGCCGCGCCGAGAACCGCGCCGCACTGGTCGGTTACCTGCCGGTCGGCTATCCCACCGTCGAGCGCTCCGTCGAGGCGATGAAGACCCTCGTCGAGGGTGGCTGCGATCTCATCGAGGTCGGCATCCCCTACAGCGACCCGGTGATGGACGGCACCACCATCCAGAACGCGGCGTTCGAAGCGATCGCCAACGGCGTCCGAGTCCGCGACGTCTTTCCGGCCGTCGAAGCGATCACGGCCGCCGGTGGCGCCGCGGTCGTGATGACCTACTGGAACCTCGTGATCAAGTACGGCGTCGAGAATTTCGCCCGCGACCTCGCGGCCGCGGGTGGACTCGGCATCATCACGCCCGACCTCGTCCCGGACGAGGCGGAGGAATGGATCGCCGCAGCCGACAAGTACGGACTCGGCCGGATCTTCCTGGTCGCACCGTCGTCGACCAACGAGCGCCTCGCGACCACCCTCGACAAGTGCCGCGGCTTCGTCTACGCCACCTCGACCATGGGCGTCACCGGTGCCCGCGACAGCGTCGACAACCGCGCGCCGGAGATCGTCGCCCGGGTGCGCACGCATTCCGACATCCCGGTCGGTGTCGGTCTCGGTGTGCGCAACGGTGCCCAGGCCGCGGAGATCGCGGGCTACGCAGACGGTGTCATCGTCGGCTCGGCGCTGGTCTCCGCCGTCGCCGAGGGGCACGACGCGTTGCTCGCACTGACTCGGGATCTCGCGAAGGGCGTTCGCTCCGCTAACGTGCACTCGTGACATCCACTGCGTCTGTTCTGGCCTATCTGCCGAGTCCGCCGCAGGGCGTCTGGTATCTCGGACCGTTCGCCCTCCGCGCCTACGCCCTGTGCATCATCGTCGGGATCGTCGTGGCGATCTGGTGGGGCGACCGCCGTTGGGTCGCGCGCGGCGGACAGGCCGGCACCGTCCTCGACATCGCCGTGTGGGCGGTGCCCTTCGGCCTGATCGGTGGGCGGCTCTACCACGTCGCCACCGACTGGCAGAAGTACTTCGGCGACGGCAACGACCCGGTCGACGCCCTGAAGATCTGGGAGGGCGGCCTCGGCATCTGGGGTGCGGTCGCCTTCGGTGCGCTCGGTGCGTGGATCGGGTGCCGTCGGCGGGGGATCCCGCTTCCGGCCTTCGGGGACGCCCTCGCCCCGGCCATCCTGCTGGCGCAGGCCATCGGACGTCTCGGCAACTGGTTCAACCAGGAACTCTACGGTCGCGAGACCACGGTGGCGTGGGGCCTCGAGATCTACGAACGGCGCAACGACGCCGGACAGGTCGCGCCCGGGCTGGTCGACGGTGTGTCCACCGGCGAGGTGGCATTCGTCGTGCACCCGACATTCCTCTACGAGCTGCTGTGGAACGTCCTCGTCGTGCTGCTGCTGGTGTTCGTCGACCGGAGGTTCACGATCGGCCACGGACGCCTGTTCGCCCTGTACGTCGCCGGGTACTGCGCGGGCCGGTTCTGGATCGAGCTCATGCGCACCGACGCGGCGACCCAGATCGCAGGTATCCGGATCAACACGTTCACCTCGGGCATCGTGTTCGTGCTCGCGGTCGCCTACTTCGTCCTCGCACGCAAGGGCCGCGAGGACCCGGCGTCGTTGAACCCGGCCGGTTCCGCCCCGGCGTCGGCGGATGTCGAGTCGGACGGTTCGGACTCGGCGGATGCCGAGTCGGGCAGCTCGGACTCGGCGGATGCCGCCTCGGGCAGCTCGTCGTCCGCCGCCGGTAGAGTCGACGAAGCGACGTCCGGAGACAGCAAGGGGGATCACTCGTGACCACACAGGACCCGGGAACTTCGGGAGCATCCGATTCGGAGTCTGCCAAGCCGGAGCCCGACAAGACGGAGCCTGCCAAGCCCGACCTGACGAAGCCGAGCGAGTCCGCCTCCGGCGCCGATACGCCGGAGCGGTCCTCGGAGAGCGAACACACCCCGCCGCCCGATCTCGGACGCGCGTTCGACTACGACGCCACCGCGCAGGCGTCGCTGTCCGCTCAACCGCCGACCCTCGACTCCCTCGGTGGTGCCACCGGTACCCCGGGGCCGGGGTGGGACACCTACTCCGGTGTCGGCAACGGACCGGGCTGGGGTACCACGCCCAGCTACCCGCCGCCGGCCGAGCACGAGTCCGACTATCCGTCCCCGGGCGACTATCCCTACGGCGAGCATCAGGGCCGGCCCGAGACCGGCACCGGACCGGTCTACGGGACCCCCGATCCGCACTTCCCGATCGGGTCCCCGCAGCAGGACCCGTCCCACGGGCGGTACACCGGTCCGCAGGGATCGCACCAGGCGCCGGGTTACGGTCCGCCGCCGCAAGGTGGGCAGGGATACGGTCCGCCGCCGCAGGGCGGGCAGGGATACGGTCCGCCGCCGCAGGGCGGGCAGGGATACGGTCCGCCGCCCGGCTACGGGGTGATGTCCGCCTACGGATACCCCGACCCGTCGAACCCGTACGGTCGCGACGCCGCAGCCCCCTTCGGACGCGATCCCTACACCGGCGAGCCGTACTCCGACAAGAGCAAGGTCACCGCCGGTGTGCTGGAGATCCTGCTCGGCCCCTTCGGCGCCGGACGCTTCTACCTCGACCAGCCGGGTACGGCGGTCGCGCAGATCGCCGTCACATGGCTCACCTGCGGTATCGGAGGCATCTGGCCGCTCATCGACGGCATCCTCATGCTCACCGGCAAGGTCCGCGACAAGAACGGACGCCAGCTCCGTCCGTGACATCCCGACGACTCCGTCCCTTCGGCACCCCGGCGACACGCGCCAGGGTGCTGGGATGGAGGCTCGCAGGCTCGGAGGCTAGGCTCGAAGCGTGACCCGACGCACCAAGATCGTTTGCACTATGGGGCCGGCCACCGCCGACCCCGATGTCCTGCGGAATCTCGTCGACGCCGGAATGGACGTCGCCCGCCTGAATTTCAGCCACGGTGAACACGCCGACCACGAGGGCCACTACAACCGGGTCCGCGCTGCGTCGGAGGCCTCCGGGCACGCCGTCGGCATCCTCGCCGATCTCCAGGGGCCGAAGATCCGGCTCGGACGATTCGCCGAGGACCGCACCGTGTGGGAACACGGTGAAGTAGTCCGCATCACCGTCGACGACGTGGTCGGAGACCACGACCGCGTCTCGACCACCTACAAGGAACTCGCTCAGGACGCCGTCGCCGGCGACCGATTGCTCGTCGACGACGGCAAGGTCGGACTGGTCGTCGAGGCGGTCGAGGGCAACGACGTCGTCTGCCGCGTCATCGAGGGCGGACCCGTCAGCAACAACAAGGGTGTCTCCCTGCCGGGGATGAACGTCTCCGTTCCGGCCATGTCTGAGAAGGACATCGAGGATCTCGAGTTCGCCCTGCGCCTCGGTGTCGACTTCATCGCCCTGTCGTTCGTGCGGTCGCCGGCCGACGTCGAACTCGTTCACGAGGTCATGGACCGCGTCGGTCGGCACGTGCCGGTGATCGCCAAGCTCGAGAAGCCCGAGGCCGTCGAGAATCTCGAGGCCGTGGTCCTCGCCTTCGACGCGGTCATGGTGGCGCGTGGCGACCTCGGCGTCGAACTTCCGCTCGAGGAAGTGCCGCTCGTGCAGAAGCGCGCGATCCAGATTGCGCGCGAGAACGCCAAGCCCGTCATCGTCGCGACGCAGATGCTCGAATCGATGATCGAGAACTCGCGTCCCACCCGCGCCGAGGCCTCCGACGTGGCCAACGCCGTGCTCGACGGTGCCGACGCCGTGATGCTCTCGGGTGAGACATCGGTCGGCAAGTTCCCCGTCGAAACGGTCCGCACGATGGCGCGCATCATCGCCGCCGTCGAGTCGGATTCGACGGAAGTGCCTGCGCTGACGCATGTTCCGCGCACCAAGCGCGGTGTCATCTCGTATGCTGCCCGCGACATCGGCGAGCGTCTCGACGCCAAGGCGCTCGTCGCGTTCACCCAGTCGGGCGACACCGTGCGACGACTCGCGCGGCTGCACACCCCGCTGCCGCTGCTCGCCTTCACGCCGGTCCCGCACATCCGCAACCAGCTGGCGCTGACGTGGGGCACCGAGACCTTCTCGGTCGAGCCGGTCGACACCACCGACCAGATGGTCGAACAGGTCGACGCGGCGTTGCTGTCGCTCGGTCGGTACCAGCGCGGCGATCTCGTGGTGATCGTCGCCGGGGCGCCTCCGGGACGCTCGGGTTCGACCAACCTCATCCACGTGCACCGGCTGGGCGAGAAAGACAGCCGGTGACACTGTCGGACACGACGGATCTCGACGTTCTCCTCGGCCTGCTCGATCTGGAGCAGGTCGAGGAGAACGTCTTCCGTGGCGGTCATCCCGCACAGGTCGGCAGCCGCACCTTCGGCGGTCAGCTCGTCGCGCAGGCGCTCATCGCGGCCGGACGCACCGTGGGTGATCGTCCGGTGCACGCGATCAACGCCCATTTCATCCGGGGCGGCGACGTCAAGCGGCCCATCGACTACCACGTCGTCACCCACCGGGACGGCCGCGACTTCGCGAACCGAATGGTCACCGCTTACCAGGACGACCAGGAACTGTTCGTCATGCTCGCCGCCTTCCAGCGGTGGGGCAAGGGCCTCGAACACTCGGTAACCGTTCCTGATGTTCCACTGCCCGAAGCGCTCCCGCCGATCGGCGAACGCCTGCGCGGCTTCGAGGAGCAGTTGCCGCATTTCGTCGGCGCGCTCAAGCCGATCGACATGCGGTACGCCAACGACCCCGCCTGGGTGTTGCGGGGAACGGGGGAGAAGCTCGGCCACAACCGCGTGTGGATGCGCGCCGACGGGCAACTGCCCGACGATCCGCTGCTCCACGTCGCCGCGCTGGCCTACGCGTCCGACACGACCGTCCTCGATTCGATCCTCACCACGCACGGCCTGTCGTGGGGGCTCGACCGGATCGTGGCGGCGACGGTCAACCATTCGATCTGGTTCCACCGTCCGCTCCGCTTCGACGAATGGCACCTGTACGCCACGGAATCCCCGGTGGCGGCCGGTTCCCGTGGGATGGCGACGGGCCGCTACTTCACCATCGAGGGCGAACTCGTCGCGACCGTCGTGCAGGAAGGGCTCATCCGTCACTTCCCGCCGCGTCGCCCGTCGGGGAGCTGATCGGCCGACCGATCGAGGGCGGCCGACAACGCACGCATGCCCTCCACGATCCGCGCCAGTTCCTCGGCACCGGTCTCCTCGCACAGGGCTCGCGCGGCGTCGGCGTGGGCGGGGCCGATGGCCCGGATCGCGTCGCGGCCGGCAGGCGTCATCGCGACGAGTTTGGCGCGACGGTGCGCCGGATTGGGTCGGTACTCCGCCAGGCCCTTGTCGACGAGGAGATCGGCGATGCGCTGCACGCTCTGCCGGGTGATGCCCATCTCGCGGGCGATCGCGGACACCGGCAGTGGCTCGGGGGAGACCGCACCGAGGACCTGCCACCAGGCCGCGGTCAGGCCCACGGGACGCGCCAGGCTCTCGGCCAGCGCGAGGAACTGCCCGTTGAGGCGGAAGGCCGTCAGTGCGGCCGCGCTGAGCAGCTCGGCCGGGTGCTGCTCGGCGGCGTTCTGCTCACTCGCGTTCTGCCCCGCCGCGTACTGTTCCGTCACGACCCGGACGCCATGAGGTCGTAGTAGCCGCGCGGGTCGCGCTCGCCGTAGAGGGCGTACCAGGCGTCGAGGACGCGCGGTTCGTACATGTCGAGCCGGGCGAAGATCGCGCGGGCGAAGTCGACCGGGGCGATGCCGCTCGCGGTGATGAGATCGCCGTCCGTGACCGCGGGTTCGTCCCGGTACAGATCGGCGCCACCGTATCCGACGCTCTGCAGGAATTCCCGAGCGTTGCTCGTGTGCGGCCGCTCGTCGAGCAGGCCGGCAGCCGCGAGCGCTCCGGTCGCGCCACAGATCGCGGCCACCGGAACGCCGGCGTCGAGGAATTGCCGGGTCTTGTCGACGAACGGGGTGTAGGCGTCGGTCGGCCAGATGTCGTTGCCCGCGAGGATCAGCATCGCGCTGTCCTCCGGCGTGACGTCTGCGAGCACGGTGTCGGGAAGGATGCGGAGTCCGCCCTTGGTCGTGACCGGTTCCGTCGTGGCTCCGACGGTACGGACGCGGTACCGGCCGGGGTTGCGCTGCCATTCGGGATCCGCGATGTGTGGCGTGACGTATCCGATCTCCCAGTCCGCCAGGGTGTCGTACACGGCGACGTGAACTGTTTCGGTCATGACAATATGCTGACAAAACGACAGTCTGCTGTCAATGGTGTCGCACTGCCGGTCGAGGGTGATTTGCCGGGTGGTCGAGGCGGCGATTAGCCTTGATCAGGACCACGTCGTGGCGCCACTGTCGTCGAAGGTCGCACGCGACCTCATCGGAGGAGAACATGGGCAACACTCACGCGCAGACTGTGAGCACACGCGCTCGAAGCGCCGTGGCTCCTGCGTGTTGTCGTTGCCGCTGATCACCCCTGTCGGGGCTGCTCGCACTGCTCTCACGATTCCCCTGAGTCCGCTGTGACCGACGATCCGGCGGTGACCGGGAATTCCTCGCATCCGATGCGGTTCGAAAGGCACATCATGTCCGATTCGACGGTATTGCCCGTCATCGATCTGTCCGATCTCGACGGCGACGACACCACACGCAACGCCCTGCTCGATCGCCTCCGGGAGGCCACCCACGAGATCGGGTTCTTCCATCTCGCCGGTCACGGGATCGACCCCGCGCTCGCCGACGAACTCGTCGCGGCGGCCCGCGAATTCTTCGCTCTCCCCGAGGCGGACAAGCTCGCGATCGAGAACATCCGCTCACCCCACTTCCGCGGCTACACCCGTGTCGGTGGCGAACGCACCCAGGGCTACGTCGACTGGCGCGAACAGCTCGACATCGGCCCGGAACGCGACGCCGTTGCCGGGATCGACCCCGATCGCCCCTGGGAGGTGCTGCACGGCCCCAATCTGTGGCCCGAGCAGGTCCCCCGATTGCGCGAGCTCGCCCTGCGCTGGATCGACGAGGCCGGTGGCGTCGGACGCCGGCTGCTCGGCGCGTGGGCCGAATCCCTCGGTGCCCCCGCCGATCACTTCGAGGAGGCCTTCGCCGATCCCGATCCGCTGTTGAAGATCGCGCGGTATCCCGGGCACGACCGCTCGGTCACCGGTCAAGGGGTCGGCAGCCACAAGGACGTCGGCGCGCTGACGTTGCTGTATCCCGAGCCCGGGAGCACCGGCTTCCAGGTCGAACGCGACGGACGGTGGGTCGACATCGACCCGCTCCCAGGACATTTCATCGTCAACATCGGCGAACTCCTCGAGGTCGCCACCGGCGGTTACCTCCAGGCGACCGTCCATCGTGTGCTGCCGCCCCCGGCGGGCACCGACCGCGTGTCGCTGCCCTTCTTCCTCAATCCCGGTCTCGACCGCGAACTCCCGGCGGTGGAGTTGCCCGCGGATCTGGCCGCGGCCGCCCGCGGCGTCGGCCCCGACGCACACGGCGGCACGCTGCACGCCGTCTACGGCCTCAACGCACTCAAGTCCCGCCTGCGGGCACATCCGAACGTGGCGGAGCGTTTTCACGCGGATCTCCTCGCCCGCTTCGCCGCACCCCGATAATCGATCTGTCCGTCCCCGTATTTCCAACGTCCCCGCATTCCCAACGGAAGGTATCCACCCGATGTCACTGCGTCGTATCGTCGTCGCGTCCGCCGCGCTCACCCTCGCTGCGGGTCTCGCGGCCTGCTCGTCGTCCGAAGGTGACGACACCACCCTCCGGATCTCGGCGTCGTCCACCCCGCACGTCGAGATCCTCGACCAGATCGTGAGCACCGGGGCGCTGGGCGACTACAAGCTCGACATCGTCGAGATCACCGGTGAGGTCGATCCCAACGAACTGCTCGAGGCCGGTGACGTCGACGCGAACTTCTTCCAGCACGAGCCGTACCTGACGGACTGGCAGAAGCAGAAGGGTGTCGACGACCTCGTCGCCGTCGCCGACGTGCACCTCGAGCCCATCGGCCTCTACTCGAACAAGATCGCCTCGCTCGACGACCTGAAGGACGGCGACACCGTCGCCGTGCCGCGCGACACCACCAACTACGCCCGCGCGCTGTACCTGCTCGAGTCGGCCGGTCTGCTCGAGATGGACGTTCCGTTCGAGGAGGCCGACCTGTCGGTGGTGACCGAATCGAACATCACTGCCAACCCGAAGAATCTGAACCTCGTCGCCATCGAGCGTCCGCAGCTCGCCCGTCAGCTCGACGACGCCCAGATCACCGCCGCCGTGATCAACTCCAACTACGCGCTCGAAGCCGGCCTGAACCCGGCCGAGGACGCCATCGTCACCGAAGAGGTCGAGAACAACCCCTTCTCCAACCTGCTCGTCGTGCGGGCCGAGAACGAGAACGACCCGGCCGTGACCGCCCTGGCCGAGGCCCTCGAGTCGCCCGAGACGGCTGCCTGGATCGAGGAGACCTACTCCGGCGCCGTGCTGCCGGTCCACCCGACGAACTGATGATCGTCGTCGAGAACCTCGTCAAGACCTTCCCCGGAGCCGGGCGCTCCGGGGAGGTCGCGGCGTTGCGAGGGGTGTCGCTCGAGATCCCCGACGGCGAGATCTACGGCATCGTCGGCCCGTCCGGGTCCGGCAAGTCCACCCTTCTGCGCTGTCTGAACCTGCTCGAGCGACCCACCTCGGGACGGATCCTGCTCGGCGGGGACGACCTGTCGACCCTGTCCGGCGCGGAACTGCGAGCGGCGCGTCGCCGGATCGGGACGGTCTTCCAGCAGTTCAACCTGCTGCACTCGCGCACCGTGATCCGGAACGTCGAATTCCCGCTCGAAGTGGCGGGGATCGACAAGGACCAGCGCCGCAAGCGGGCGCTCGAGCTGCTCGATCTCGTCGGCCTGGCCGGCAAGGGGGAGAGCTATCCCTCGCAGTTGTCCGGTGGACAGCAGCAGCGCGTGGGCATCGCCCGCGCACTCGCCGTCGAACCCGAGGTACTGCTGTGCGACGAGGCCACGAGCGCCCTGGACCCGGACACCACCGATCAGGTCCTCGATCTCGTCGCCGAGGTGAACAGACGCCTGGGTGTCACGGTCGTGGTGATCACCCACGAACTCGGGGTGCTGCGCCGGATCTGCAGCTCGGCCGCGCGACTCGACGCCGGGCAGGTGGTCGAGACGGGCCGGATCGTCGATCTCGTCGCCGATCCCGAGTCGGCGCTCGGGCACGCACTCGTCCCGGTCGGTACCGACCCGTCGACGGGATCGGGCGCGGACACGGCGCTGGTCACCGCAATCGGTGATGCCGCGCACGGACCGTGGCTCGCGGAGATGATCCGCGAGCTCGATGCCGACATCGCTGTGGTCGGCGGCCGCGTCGAACAGGTCGGCAGCGTCACCGTGGGCCGGATGCGCCTGCGGTTCACGGCGGGCACCGATCGGACGCTCATCGAGGGATTCGTGGCCGATCGCCCGTATCTGACCCTGGCGTGGGGGACGGAAGCCGAACTGGAGGGACTCACGGAATGACGGTGCAGGCGCGATGAACAAACTGCAGTGGTACGAGGCATTCCCGGAGGTGTGGGAAGCCACCCTCGAGACGCTCTACATGGTTGCGGTGTCCTTCGTGCTCACCGTCGTCGGTGGTGTGCTCGTCGGGATCGTGTTGCAGTTGACGTCCCCGTCCGGACTGTGGCCGCGCAGGACGCTCAACACCGTTCTCGGCG
Organism: Rhodococcus rhodochrous; assembly: GCF_900187265.1. Classification (NCBI taxonomy): domain Bacteria; kingdom Bacillati; phylum Actinomycetota; class Actinomycetes; order Mycobacteriales; family Nocardiaceae; genus Rhodococcus; species Rhodococcus rhodochrous. Next base: position 3,090,468 of record NZ_LT906450.1, on the reverse strand, counting down.
TGATCGTCAACCTCTTCCGGTCGCTGCCCTTCCTCATCCTGCTGATCGCGCTGATCGGGTTCACCCGCTTCATCGTGGGCACCGCGATCGGACCGACCGCGGCGATCGTGCCGCTGACCATCGGTGCCATCCCGTTCTTCGGTCGGATCGTCGAATCCGCTCTACGGGAGGTTCCCCGGGGCCGGGTCGAGGCGGCCCAGGCGATGGGGGCCACCAACGCGCAGATCGTGCGCAAGGTGCTGTTGCCCGAAGCGCTGTCCCCGCTGATCGCCGGTGCCACCCTCACCCTGGTGCTGCTGGTGGGCTATTCGGCCATGGCCGGTGTCATCGGCGGCGGCGGTCTCGGCGACTTCGCGATCGTCTACGGCTACCAGCGGTTCAACACTCCGGTGCTGTTGCTCGCGGTGGTCGTGCTCATCGTGATGGTGCAGATCATGCAGTCGATCGGTGATCTGATGGTCCGCAGGCTCGCACACCGGCGGTGACGCCCGGAGTCGGACACGCCGGCGGTGACGCCCCACAGCCGGGCGCACCACCGGTGCGTCCGGCTCAGCGGTCGAGCTTCGCGATCGCTTCGTCGACGAGCGGGACGTAGCGGTCGAGGGACCACGGCACTGTGAGCGGATTGATCATCGACGATCCCGTGACGAACGGCTGTTCCTCCGGCGCGACGAACGACCCGCGTGCAATCGCCGGAATCTGCTGGTAGACCGGCTGCGATTCGATCTCCGCGCGGTTCGCGGGGTCGGAATAGAACGTGAAGATCAGATCCGACTCCGACAGCAGTCCGGCGTTCTCGAGGCCGATGACCGCAGAGTCGGTGCCCTCGGTCTCCTCGAGAGTCCGGGCGACCGGATCGACCGTCAGCCCGAGTCCGCGGACCATCGCCACGCGCTGCTCGTCGGGCATGAACACCCCGAGCGTTCCGGGACCGGTGTTGTAGATGTACGAGAACGTCACCCCGGCGTATTCGGGATGCTCGGCCGCGGTGCGTTCGAAGGTGTCCTCGATCCCCGTGATCAGACCCAGCGACTCGTCGTGCCTGCCGAGCGCGGTGCCGATGGTCTCGATCTGATCCTGCCAGGTGATCGTCCAGGGCAGTTCGGGGTAGGCGACGGTCGGGGCGATCGCCGACAGCAGGTCGTACTGCTCCTGCGTGATGCCGGACCACGGCGCGAGGATGACGTCCGGAGCGAGTCGGGCGATCGCCTCGACGTCCACCTCGGCGCCACCGGTGAACTGCTCGGGCAGCGGCTCGCCGCGTTCGGTCAGTTCCTCGTGGATCCAGGGCAGATATCCGGTTTCGTCGCTGCCCCAGGGATATTCCTCCATCCCCACCGGGGTGACACCCAGTGCGATCGCCGTCTCGGCCGAACCCATCCCGAGTGTCACGACCCTCTCGGGCTGCGCGTCGATCTCGGCGGTGCCCAGCGCGTGCTCGATCGCGACGGGTTCGAAGTCGCCGGTCGGAGAACCGTTCGAGTCGTCGCCACCACCGGACGAGCAGGCGGTGAGTGCGACGGCGGCGAGCACGACTACCGCGCGTGACCCGAGGCGGCGCGGGGACAGGAAATTCATGGGTACCTCTCACTGATCGGACCGGTTCGAGAGGTGAGCCTAACCTTCTGGAGGGACTGTCGGTTACCGACAGATTTCCGGGCCGTCCACAACTTCGTGATGTCCCACAAACAGAGCACAAGACGAATGTCACATTTGATAGTATTCTGTTACCGAAACCGCTCACGGTCCGAGCGGAGGAGGGGACGGCCGCACTCGGCCACCGCGGGGGTCTGCTCATCACCGACGATTCGTCGACCGGGAACGATGAGTGGATGCGGGAGTACGAGATGCGCCGTTCCGGGGAGGAACGGAGATGCTCATGGTTGCATCCACGGACGAGAGGTCCGATTCGATGCCACGCTCGAGTCGGCGGATTCTCGCGATCATCGCACTCACGGGGATGCTCACGATCGGATTCCTGGCTGCGGTGTTCACCGGGTCGTATCTGATCGGTGCCGCATTCGCCATGCTCACCGGCGCGTGCATCGTGCTGGCGCACCTGATGATCGCGCCCGCCTCGATCATCCACGACGACGAGACGGAGACCGCGACCCGTCCCGAGATCCGTGAACGGTGGCATCCGCTCGGTAGCGGATCCTGAGCTCGTCCCGGCCCGCCGACGTCGCGGCGCCGCCGCGACACGCGGGTTCCCCGGACGGGCGGGTGTGCTCGGTTAGCATCTTGCCCGTGACCGACTCGCTGCGCATCCTCGTCTACAGCGACGATGCGACCGTGCGGCAACAGGTTCGTGATGCCCTCGGTACCCGCCTGCACCCGGATCTGCCTCCACTCGACTACGTCGAGGTCGCGACACCGCCGGTCGTCGTCGAACGCATGCACGCCGGCGACATCGCCCTCGCCGTGCTCGACGGTGAGGCCGCCCCCGCGGGCGGCATGGGCCTCGCGAAACAACTCGAGGACGAACTCGACTCGTGCCCGCCGATCATCGTGTTGATCGCCCGGGCCGACGACGAATGGCTCGCCCGCTGGTCGGGCGCCGAGGTGGCGCTGCGTCATCCCGTCGACCCGATCCGGCTCGGCCGGCAGGTCCTCGCGCTGCTCACCCCTCGCTCGCGCCCCTCCTGACCCTTCCGGCGCGCGACCGCCCGGCCGCGAACTCGTATGTGGGGCCGGAGAATCTACCCCCCCTTCCGGTTGTCGAGCAGCCCGACACGCCGCCCCGAATCGAGGGCGTGAAATCGCGACAAGTCCGACGCGAACAGCACTAGTGTGTGCCGTGACTCACAACCCTGGGCCGGGGCGGAACCGCCCGGTGCGCGGCGGGGGTGGGTTCGCGGGCGACGAGCAGACCCGCGGCCGGATTCGCGCGAGCAACCGGAGGTCGCATGAACGCTTACGTACCGATCCTGGTACTCGGTGGCATCGCGCTTGCCTTCGCGGTCTTCTCCGTCGCGGTGGCGAGCCTCGCGGGCCCGAGCCGATACAACCGCGCCAAGCTCGATGCGTACGAGTGCGGCATCGACCCCACACCCCAGCCGGTGGGAGGTGGCCGCTTCCCGGTGAAGTACTACCTCACCGCGATGCTGTTCATCATCTTCGACATCGAGATCGTCTTCCTGTACCCGTGGGCGGTCCATTTCGACGCGCTCGGCGTCTTCGGTCTGGCGGCGATGGCGCTGTTCATGTTCAACGTCTTCGTCGCCTACGCCTACGAGTGGAAACGAGGAGGCCTGACATGGGACTGACGACCCGCGTACACGACGGGATGTCCTGCAAGCGAACGGGTTACGAGAACGGGCGACCCACGGCCGGGCGTCCGGTCCGATTCCGGGGGAGGTGACGGGCGATGGGCATCGAGGAGAAGGTCCCCAGCGGTTTCCTGCTCAGCACCGTCGAGACCCTCGCCGGTTTCGCGCGCAAGGGCTCCTTGTGGCCGGCGTCCTTCGGGCTCGCGTGCTGCGCCATCGAGATGATGGCCACCGCCGGTGGCCGCTACGACATCGCCCGCTTCGGTATGGAGGCCTTCCGGGCCTCCCCGCGACAGGCTGACGTCATGATCGTCGCCGGCCGCGTCAGCCAGAAGATGGCCCCCGCCCTGCGCCGCGTCTACGACCAGATGGTCGAACCCAAGTGGGTGCTCGCGATGGGCGTGTGCGCCTCGTCGGGCGGCATGTTCAACAACTACGCGATCGTCCAGGGGGTCGACCACGTCGTCCCCGTCGACATCTACCTCCCGGGCTGCCCGCCCCGGCCCGAGATGCTCCTGCACGCCATCCTCACGCTGCACGAGAAGATCGCGCAGATGCCCCTGGGTGTGAACCGGGCCGAGGCGATCCGCGCCGCCGAGGAAGCGGCCCTGGCCCAACGTCCCCTCATCGAACTGACGGTGCCGCCGCGATGACCGATCTCGAACGGACAGGATCCGACCACGACCGCGCCGACGAGGTGATCGCCGTCCGACGCGGCATGTTCGGGGTGCGTGGATCCGGTGACACCAGCGGCTACGGCCGCCTCGTGCGCCGGGTGACGCTGCCCGGCAGCACCGAGCGACCCTACGGCGGGTACCTCGACGCCCTCGTCGACACGCTCGAGGACGTCCTCGACGAGCGATCCGGCGACACCGGCGTCGGCTATGCCCAGGCGGTCGAGAAGGTCGTCGTGCACCGCCACCAGCTGACCGTCTTCGTCCGCCGCGAACATCTGCCGCTGGTGGCCCGCACCCTGCGCGACCATGCGGACCTCCGCTTCGAACTGTGCCTCGGGGTCAGCGGGGTGCACTACCCGCAGGAGACGGGCCGCGAACTGCACGCGGTGTATCCGCTCGTCTCGATCACCCACAACCGTCGGATACGGCTCGAGGTCGCGATCCCCGACAGCGACCCACACGTCCCGTCGCTCTACCGCACCTACCCGACGAACGACTGGCACGAGCGCGAAACCTACGACTTCTTCGGAATCGTCTTCGACGGGCACCCCGCGCTCACCCGCATCGAGATGCCCGACGACTGGCACGGACATCCCCAACGCAAGGACTACCCTCTCGGCGGAATCCCGGTGGAGTACAAGGGCGCCCGGATCCCACCACCCGACGAAAGGAGGGCGTACACGTGACGAGCGAACCCGCGACCGAGACCGTCTTCGACGCCGTCGGACGCGACTGGGACGACATCACCGCTGCCGTACGCGACAGCGGTGAGGACCACATCGTCGTCAACATGGGCCCCCAGCACCCGTCCACCCACGGGGTGCTGCGCCTGATCCTCGAGATCGACGGCGAGACCGTCACGGAGGCCCGCTGCGGAATCGGCTATCTGCACACCGGAATCGAGAAGAACCTCGAATTCCGCAACTGGACGCAGGGCGTCACCTTCGTCACGCGCATGGACTACCTCGCCCCGTTCCACAACGAGACGGCCTACTGCCTCGGCGTCGAGAAGCTGCTCGGCATCGAGGATCTCGTCCCCGAACGCGCGCAGGTCGTGCGGGTGATGCTCATGGAACTCAACCGCATCTCCTCGCACCTGGTGGCGCTGGCCACCGGTGGCATGGAACTCGGCGCGACCACCCCGATGCTGTTCGGTTTCCGCGAACGCGAACTGATCCTCGACGTCTTCGAGACGATCACCGGACTGCGGATGAACCACTCCTACATCCGGCCCGGCGGACTGTCCCAGGACCTGCCCGACGAGGCCGTGCCGATGATCCGCGACCTGCTCGCGCTCCTGCCCGGCCGGCTCGCCGACCTCGAAGCCCTGTTCACCGACAACCCCATCTTCATCTCACGCACCCGCGACATCGGCTGCCTCGATCTCACGGGCTGCATGGCCCTCGGGATCACCGGACCGATCCTGCGGTCCACCGGACTGCCCTACGACCTGCGCCGCGCCGAACCCTACTGCGGCTACGAGACCTACGAGTTCGACGTCGTCACCGCCGAGGGATCCGACTGCTACGCGCGCTATCTCGTCCGGATCGGGGAGATGCGCGAATCGCTGAAGATCGTCGAACAGTGCCTCGACCGGCTCCGCCCCGGACCGGTGATGGTTCAGGACGGCAAGATCGCCTGGCCGTCGAAACTGCAGCTCGGACCGGACGGACTCGGCAACTCGCCCGACCACATCCGGCACATCATGGGCGAGTCGATGGAGGGTCTGATCCACCACTTCAAGCTCGTCACCGAAGGCATCCGTGTTCCGGCGGGACAGGTCTACATCGGCGTCGAATCGCCACGCGGCGAACTCGGCGTCCACATGGTCAGCGACGGCGGCACACGCCCGTACCGCGTGCACTACCGCGACCCGTCGTTCACGAATCTGCAGGCCGTCGCGGCGATGTGCGAGGGCGGCATGGTCTCCGACGTGATCGCCGCCGTCGCCAGCATCGACCCGGTGATGGGGGGAGTGGACCGATGAGCACCGAATTCGTGCGGGCCGCGGGCTCGGAGACCGCCGGCGCCGCGGCCACGAGCGAGACCACCGCCGCCGTGCCGATGACCGAACCGGCCGGGCGCGAACCCGTCCTCGTGCCGCTCGGGCCGCGACCCGACGAGGACACCTATCTCACCCCGCCCGACGCACCGCGCCGCTATCCCGACGACGTCCGCGCCCGCCTCGACGCCGACGCCGACCGGATCGTCGCGCGCTACCCGCAGCCACGATCGGCGCTGCTGCCGCTGCTGCACCTCGTGCAGGCGGAGGACGGTTACATCACGCCGGCCGGCATCGAGTTCTGCGCCCGGCGGCTCGGACTCACCGGCGCCGAGGTCGCCGCCGTCTCCACCTTCTACACCATGTACCGTCGCTCGCCGACCGGCCGCCACCACGTCGGAGTGTGCACGAACGCGCTGTGCGCGACGATGGGCGGCGACGAGATCTTCTCCGCGCTGTGCACCCGGCTCGGCGTCGGACACGACGAGACCACCGCCGACGGTGCGATCACCCTCGAGCACATCGAATGCAACGCGGCCTGCGACTACGCCCCGGTGATGACCGTCGACTGGGAACTGTTCGACAACCGCACCGTCGACTCCGCGATCGAACTCGTCGACGACCTGCTCGCCGGCGGCACACCCACACCGACGCGCGGCGCACCGCTGCGCAGCTTCCGCGACACCGCGCGCCTGCTCGCAGGCATCCCCGACGACCGGTCCGGTGTACTCGAGGCCGCCGGTACCGCCGGACCGGCCTCCCTCGCCGGGCTCGAGGTCGCCCGCGAGCACGACATGCAGGCACCGGAACCCCCGGCGAAGGACGAGGCCGTCGTCACCGTCGGGAAATCCCCGACGGGTCTGACCCCCGTGCTCACCCGCTACTGGGACGAGGAACAGGCGTGGACCCTCGACACCTACCGGCGGCACGGCGGATACGAGGCCCTGCCCATCGCACTCGGAATGGAGCCGGATGCGGTCATCGCCGCGGTGAAGGACTCCGGGATCCGCGGTCGCGGCGGCGCCGGATTCTCCACGGGCACCAAGTGGTCGTTCATTCCGCAGGGCGACGACAAACCGCACTATCTCGTCGTCAACGCCGACGAATCCGAACCGGGCACCTGCAAGGACATCCCGTTCATGCTGGCTACCCCGCACGCCCTCGTCGAAGGCGTGATCATCGCCGCGTATGCGATCCGCGCCCGGCACGCGTTCGTCTATCTCCGCGGGGAAGCCGTCCCGGTGCTGCGGCGCCTGCACGCCGCGGTCGCGGAGGCCTACGAGGCCGGTTACCTCGGACGCGACATCCTCGGCTCCGGGTACGACCTCGAACTCGTCGTCCACGCCGGTGCAGGCGCATACATCTGCGGTGAGGAGACGGCGCTGCTCGACTCCCTCGAAGGACGTCGCGGCCAACCACGCCTGCGCCCACCCTTTCCCGCCGTCGCCGGCCTGTACGCGTGCCCCACCGTCGTCAACAACGTCGAATCCATCGCGAACGTCCCGCTCGTCATCCGCAACGGTGTGGACTGGTACCGCTCGATGGGCACCGAGAAATCACCGGGTTTCGCGATGTTCTCGCTCTCCGGGCATGTCACCACCCCCGGCCAGTACGAGGCCCCGCTCGGCATCACGCTGCGGGAGTTGCTCGGCTACGCCGGTGGAGTGCGCGCCGGTCACCGGCTCAAGTTCTGGACACCGGGTGGTTCGTCGACCCCGATCTTCACCGACGAACACCTCGACGTCCCCCTGGACTACGAGAACGTCGCCGCCGCCGGGTCGATGCTCGGGACCCGGGCCCTGCAGATCTTCGACGAGACCACCTGTGTCGTCCGTACGGTGCTGCGCTGGACCGAGTTCTACGCGCACGAATCGTGCGGCAAGTGCACGCCGTGCCGCGAAGGCACCTGGTGGCTCGTGCAGATCCTCGAGCGGCTCGAGCACGGTCAGGGTACCGAGGCCGACCTGGAGAAGCTGCTCGACATCTCCGACAACATCCTCGGCCGGGCGTTCTGCGCGCTCGGGGACGGCGCGACGAGCCCGATCACGTCGTCGCTGAAGTATTTCCGCGACGAATACCTCGCCCACTTCGAGCACGGCGGCTGCCCGTTCGACCCGCATCTGTCGACGCTCGCCGCCGACACTCCAGCGGAAGGAAACGAGCGATGACCGCCGTGTCCGGTGCCGGTGCGGAGAAGTCCGAGACCACCGACCTCGTGAACGTCACCATCGACGACACCGAGATCGCCGTGCCCAAGGGCACTCTCGTGATCCGTGCCGCCGAACTGATCGGGGTCCAGATCCCGCGGTTCTGCGATCACCCGCTGCTCGAACCGGTCGGCGCGTGCCGCCAGTGCCTCGTCGAGGTCGAGGGCCAACGCAAACCGCTCGCCTCGTGCACCTCGGTGGTCACCGACGGGATGGTCGTGCGCACCCAGTTCACCTCACCGGTGGCCGACAAGGCCCAGCGCGGCGTGATGGAACTGCTGCTCATCAACCATCCGCTCGACTGCCCGGTGTGCGACAAGGGTGGCGAGTGCCCGCTGCAGAACCAGGCGATGTCCAACGGGCGCGCCGAATCCCGCTTCGAGGACACCAAACGCACCTACCCGAAACCCATCGCGATCTCCTCGCAAGTGCTCCTCGACCGCGAACGGTGCGTGCTGTGCGCGCGGTGCACCCGCTTCGCCGACCAGATCGCGGGCGACCGGTTCGTCGACATGCTCGACCGCGGGGCGCTGCAGCAGGTCGGTATCTACACCGAAGAACCGTTCGAGTCGTACTTCTCCGGCAACACCGTCCAGATCTGCCCGGTCGGCGCGCTCACCGGCGCCGCCTACCGGTTCCGCGCCCGCCCGTTCGATCTCGTCTCCACGCCGAGCGTGTGCGAACACTGCGCGAGTGGCTGCGCCCAACGCACCGATCATCGTCGCGGTGCCGTGCTGCGCCGCCTCGCCGGGGACGACCCCGAGGTCAACGAGGAATGGAACTGCGACAAGGGACGCTGGGCGTTCACCTACGCCACCGCCGACGATCGCCTCACGACACCGCTCGTCCGCGACGACACCGGAGCGCTCGTCCCCGCCTCGTGGATCGAGGCGCTCGGCGTCGCCGCCCGCGGGCTGGCGGCGGCGCGCGGTAGGGCCGGGGTGCTCACCGGCGGCCGGCTCACCGTCGAGGACGCCTACGCGTACGCGAAGTTCGCGCGAACGGCGCTCGGCACCAACGACATCGACTTCCGTAGCCGTCCCCTGTCGGAGGAGGAGACGGCCTTCCTCGCCTCGCGGGTCGCCGGACGGCGCCTCGACGTCACCTACCGCGACCTCGACCGCGCGCCCGCGGTGCTGCTCGTCGGATTCGAACCGGAGGAGGAATCGCCGATCGTGTTCCTGCGGCTGCGCAAGGCGGTCCGCCGGAACCGGTTGCAGGTCTTCGCGATCGCCCCCTTCGCCTCGCGCGGCGTCCACAAGCTGTCGGGGCGGGTCCAACAGTGCGTGCCGGGCGGCGAGGCGCACGCACTCGACGCGATCCGCACCGGCGCATCCGCCGACGTCGCGGCTGCGCTCGGAGCTCCCGGTGCGATCGTGCTGGTGGGGGAGAGGGCTGCAGCGTCGCCCGGCACACTGTCCGCTGCCGCGGCCCTCGCCGACGGGACCGGAGCCCGCCTCGCGTGGATCCCGCGCCGCGCCGGTGATCGCGGAGCACTCGAGGCCGGTGCCTTCCCGACACTTCTCCCCGGCGGTCGCCCGGTCCGCGACCCGCAGGCCCGGCGCGACACGGAGTCGGCGTGGGGTCTCCCGGCCGGCACCCTGCCGACGGAACCGGGTCGCGACACCGCCGCCCTCCTCACTGCGGCCGCCGAGGGTGAAATCGGTGCGCTCGTGGTCGCCGGCGTCGATCCCGCCGATCTGCCCGACCCCGATGCCGCACTCGCGGGTCTCGACGGTGCCGGATTCGTCGTGAGTCTGGAAGTGCGACGCAGCGCGGTGACCGACCGCGCCGACGTCGTCTTCCCCGTCGCGCCGGTGGTCGAAAAGGCCGGGAGCTTCCTCGACTGGGAGGGGCGCGAACGAGCCTTCCCGACCGCGCTCCGTGACACCGGGGCACTGCCCGACCATCGGGTGCTCGCGGCGATCGCCGACGCGATGGACATCGATGCCGGTCTCGGTGATCCCGGCCCCCACGACGTCGAGACCCTGCGCCACGAACTCACGGAACTCGGACGATGGGCGGGCACCGTCCCGGAGATGCCGGAAGTGTCCCCGCGGTCTCCGCGACGTCCCGTCCTCGGGGAAGCGGTCCTGGCCACCTGGCGGATGCTGCTCGACGCGGGCCGGTTGCAGGACGACGAACCGCACCTCGCCGGAACGGCGCACGAACCCGTCGCCCGGCTGTCGGCCGCGACGGCCGCGGAGATCGGCGCCGCCGACCATCATTCGCTCACCGTCTCCACCGCGCGCGGCTCGATCACGCTGCCGCTGGTGGTCGACGACCTGCCCGACCGTGTCGTCTGGCTGCCCACCGCATCCCCGGGATCGATGGTGCACGTCGAGCTCGGCGTCGCCTCCGGTGATGTGGTGCGGATCCGGGCCGCCACGCCGGCTTCCGGATCGGCCGAGGAGGATCCGCGATGAGCGTCACCGCCCAGCAGCCCGTGGATCTGTCGATGTTCGGCATCGACCCGTGGTGGCTCGTCGTCGTCAAGGCCGTGGCGATCTTCGCGTTCCTCGTCCTGACGACGCTCGTGATGATCCTCGCCGAACGCAAGATCATGGCCTGGATGCAGATGCGCGTCGGACCCGACCGGGTGGGGCCGAAAGGACTGTTCCAGACCGTCGCCGACGGCCTGAAACTCGCGCTCAAGGAAGGCATCATCCCGACCGGGGTGGACAAGCCGATCTACATGCTCGCCCCGATCATCGCGACGGCCCCGGCGTTCATGGCGTTCGCGGTCGTCCCGTTCGGGCCGGAGGTGTCGATTCTCGGGAACCGGACGCCGTTGCAGCTCACGGATCTTCCGGTCGCGGTGCTCTACGTCCTGGCGATCACCTCCGTCGGTGTCTACGGCATCGTGCTCGCCGGCTGGGCCTCCGGTTCGACCTATCCGCTGCTCGGCGGGCTCCGTTCGACCGCGCAGGTCATCTCGTACGAGATCGCGATGGGACTCGCGTTCGCCGCGGTCTTCCTGCAGGCGGGCACGATGTCGACCTCGGGCATCGTCGCCGCGCAGAACGACCTGTGGTTCGTCGTGCTGCTGCTGCCGTCCTTCCTGGTGTATTCGGTGTCGATGGTGGGGGAGACCAACCGCGCTCCCTTCGACCTGCCCGAGGCCGAGGGTGAGCTGGTGGGCGGTTTCCACACCGAGTACTCGTCGCTACGGTTCGCGATGTTCATGCTCGCGGAGTACGTCAACATGGTCACCGTCTCCGCGCTCGCGACCACCCTGTTCCTCGGCGGCTGGCACGCGCCGTGGCCGTTGACGTTGTGGAGCGGCGCGAACTCGGGCTGGTGGCCGCTGCTGTGGTTCGTGATCAAGGTGTGGGTCGTGCTGTTCGTCTTCGTGTGGCTGCGCAGCACCCTGCCGCGACTGCGGTACGACCAGTTCATGGCCCTGGGCTGGAAACTGCTCATCCCCGTCTCGGTGGTGTGGGTGATGATCGCGGCCGCGCTGCGCATCCTCGACACCGACGACGTCCTGCCCGGCACCGCGAGCCTCATCGTCGCCGGTGTACTGTCCACCGCTCTGCTGTTCGCCTACCTCACCGTGCGGGGGCGGCGGACCCGGCGCCTCGCCCAGGCGACGGAACCGCCGGCCGACGTCGACGCGGAGTTCGACGCCATGGCCGGTGGCTTCCCCGTGCCGCCACTACCTGCTCGGTCGAGCACCCGATCGAGTCCGCCCGCCTCGGCGGGTCGTCTCCCAGGAGGATCGTGATGGTCGAATTCCGCGGCCCGCTCGCCGGTTTCGGTGTGACGCTCACGACGATGTTCAAGAAGCCCAACACCGAGCAGTATCCGGAACAGAAGAGACCCACCGCACCCCGCTACCACGGACGCCACCAGCTCAACCGGTATCCGGACGGACTCGAGAAGTGCATCGGCTGTGAACTGTGCGCGTGGGCGTGCCCGGCCGACGCGATCCACGTCGAGGGCGCCGACAACACCGACGAAGAGCGGTACTCGCCCGGCGAACGGTACGGGCGCGTCTACCAGATCAACTACCTGCGGTGCATCGGTTGCGGACTGTGCATCGAGGCGTGCCCGACCCGCGCGCTGACGATGACGAACGAGTACGAGATGGCCTCCGACAACCGCACCGACATGATCTACGAGAAGGACCGTCTGCTCGCACCCCTCGAACCCGGGATGCAACCACCTCCGCATCCCATGGCGCCCGGCGCCACCGACGAGGACTACTACCGGGGCACGATCCCCGTCCCGGAACACGCATCCGCCACCGACGGGGAGGAGGGCCGGTGACCACTGCCCTGCTCGCCGCCGAACTCACCACGACCTCCACCGGGGAGGCCGTGCAGTTCTGGATCCTCGGTGCCGTCGCAGTACTCGGGGCGCTCGGCGTCGTCGTCGCTCCGAAGGCCGTGTACTCGGCGCTGTTCCTCGCCATGACGATGATCGTGCTCGCCGTCTTCTACATCGCGCAGGACGCGTTGTTCCTCGGTGTGGTGCAGGTCGTCGTCTACACCGGTGCCGTGATGATGCTGTTCCTGTTCGTGCTCATGCTCGTCGGTATCGACTCCGCCGATTCCCTCGTCGAAACGATCAAGGGGCAGCGCGTTCTCGCGATCGTCGTGGCTGTCGGATTCGCGGTGATGCTCATCGGCGGCATCGGGAACACCGCGGTCTCCGGCTTCGCGGGACTCGACGCCGCCAACGCCGGCGGCAACGTCGAGGGTATCGCGGTGTTGCTGTTCATCGACTACGTCTGGGCGTTCGAACTCACCGGAGCGCTGCTCATCACCGCCACCGTCGGGGCGATGGTGCTCGCCCACCGGGAACGTCTGCAGCCGAGGCAGACCCAACGCGAACTCGCCGCACGCCGGTTCCGCGACGGGGAGCGGGTCACTCCGTTGCCGGCCGCGGGTGTCTATGCCCGCCACAACGCCGCCGACGTCCCGGCCCTGCTCCCGGACGGAACATTCTCGGAACTGTCGGTCGGTGAGCTGCTCGGCCGCATCGGACGCGACTGGGACCACGCCGATCTGGGCCTGCGCGAACCCGGCGACGACGCGAGGAAGGATCGGCGATGAACCCCGAGAACTACCTCTACCTGTCCGCACTGCTGTTCACCATCGGCGCAGTGGGAGTTCTCCTCCGCCGCAACGCCATCGTCGTGTTCATGTGCGTCGAGTTGATGCTCAACGCCGCCAACCTGGCGTTCGTCACGTTCGCGCGGATGCACGGCAATCTCCACGGACAGGTGTTCGCCTTCTTCACGATGGTCGTCGCGGCCGCCGAGGTCGTCGTCGGCCTCGCGATCATCGTGACGATCTTCCGGACGAGGAGATCGGCCTCCGTCGACAACGCCGACCTGCTCAAGTACTGACGATTCCACGAGGACGGTGAGTGTGAGAGCCCACGACGAACCGAGAGGACACGCGGCATGACTTCGTTCCTGAACTCGGCGCTGTGGACGATACCGGCACTGCCCCTGGCCGGCGCGTTCGTTCTGTTGCTCCTCGGGCGTCGCAGCGACGGCTGGGGACATCTGCTCGGATGTGCCACGGCGGTCGCCTCCTTCGTCGGCGGCGTCGTCATGTTCGTCGGACTTCTCGGACTCGACGCGAGCGAGAGACTCGCACAGCAGACCGTGTTCACCTGGGTGCCGGTCGGCGAACTGCAGGTCGATCTCGGACTCGGGCTCGACGCGCTGTCCATCTGCTTCGTACTGCTCATCACCGGCGTGGGCTCGCTGATCCATCTCTATTCGATCGGATACATGGCGCACGATCCGGAGCGTCGGAAGTTCTTCGCTTATCTGAACCTGTTCCTCGCGGCGATGTTGGTACTCGTCCTCGCCGACAACTTCCTCGTCCTGTACCTCGGATGGGAGGGCGTCGGTCTCGCCTCGTACCTGCTCATCGGCTTCTGGCAGTACAAGCCCACCGCCGCGACCGCCGCGAAGAAGGCGTTCGTCGTCAACCGCGTCGGCGACATGGGGTTGCTCGTCGCCCTCATGATCATGTTCGCGACCTTCGGGAGCCTCGACTACGACACGGTCTTCGCCGCGGTGCCCGCGGCGAGCGAGGGCACCGTAACCGCGATCGGCCTGTGCCTCCTCCTGGCCGCGTGTGCGAAATCCGCCCAGCTGCCACTGCAGTCGTGGCTCGGCGACGCCATGGAGGGCCCCACCCCGGTCTCCGCGCTCATCCACGCCGCGACCATGGTCACCGCCGGTGTCTACCTCGTGGTCCGCGCGAACGCGATCTTCGACGCCGCACCGGCCGCGCGACTCGCGGTGGTGATCGTCGGCGCAGCGACGCTGCTCTTCGGCGCGATCATCGGCTGCGCCAAGGACGACATCAAGAAGGCGCTCGCGGCATCGACGATGAGCCAGATCGGCTACATGGTGCTCGCCGCCGGTCTCGGTCCCGCCGGGTACGCCTTCGCGATCCTGCACCTGCTCACCCACGGCTTCTTCAAGGCCGGGTTGTTCCTCGGTGCCGGCTCGGTGATGCACGCGATGAACGACGAGACCGACATGCGCCGCTTCGGCGGGTTGCGCGCGGTCATGCCGATCACCTTCGCCACCTTCGGGCTGGGGTATCTCGCGATCATCGGGATCCCGCCGTTCGCCGGGTTCTTCTCCAAGGACAAGATCATCGAGGTGGCGTTCGCCGCCGGCGGTGTCGAAGGCATCGTGCTCGGTGTCGTCGCGCTGCTCGGTGCGGGGCTGACCGCCTTCTACATGACCCGCGTGATGATCCTGACCTTCTTCGGCGACCGGCGCTGGGCGCCCGACGCCGCCCCGCACGAGTCGCCGGCCTCGATGACCTGGCCGATGATCGCACTCGCCGTCGGCTCGGTCGGCGCCGGCGGGTTGCTGGTGCTCGGTGGCGCGTTGCAGCACTGGCTCGAACCCGTCGTCGGCTACGACCATCACGAAGGTGGCCTGCCCGTCTGGCTCGTCACCACCGTCACTCTGGCGGTCGTGCTCGCCGGTGTCGCCGTCGCCTACCGGCAGTACGCCCGCGAACCGGTCCCGGAGACGGCGCCCGAGGCGGTGTCGGCGCTGACCGTCGCCGCACGCCGCGACCTCTACGGCGACGCCGTGAACGAAGCGGTGTTCATGCGTCCCGGTCAGGGTCTGGTGCGCGCCCTCGATGCCGTGGAGTCCACCGGCATCGACGGCTCCGTCACCGGCGCCGCCACCGGGATCGGTGCGCTCTCGCGCGGACTGCGCCGCCTGCAGACCGGCTTCGTCCGCTCGTACGCGTTGTACATGTTCGCCGGCGCGACCGTCGTGGTCGGCGCGCTCGTCCTGGTGACGTTGTGATGGGGGTGTACTGGTGACCACCGTTCCCTGGTTGACGATCCTGTGGGTGCTCCCGCTGCTCGGCGCCGCCGTGATCGCGGCTCTACCCGCTCGCCGGGGTCCGGCCGTCAGGTCGATCGCCCTCGCGGTGTCGATCGCCGTTCTGGTGGTCGCGGTCATCGTCGCCGTCGGATTCGACCGCGGGGGAGAGCGTTTCCAGTTCGTCGAATCGCACGACTGGATCCCCTCCTTCGGCGCCGGCTATCGGCTCGGCGTCGACGGCATCGCCCTGGTACTGGTCCTGTTGACCGCCGCGCTCGTGCCGTTGCTCCTGGCTGCCGGGTGGCACGATCATCGGGCCGCTGACGAGGAGGGCGACGCGGCCCGCCCGCGTTCGGCGCACACCTACGTGGCGCTGATCCTGCTCGTCGAGTCGATGGTGCTCGTGTCGTTCACCGCCCTCGACATCCTGCTGTTCTACGTCTTCTTCGAGGCGATGCTCGTCCCGATGTATTTCCTCATCGGCGGGTTCGGTTCCCCGGGGACACCGCGCGCCGACCGGGCACGTGCCGCCGTGAAGTTCCTGCTGTACAACCTGCTCGGTGGACTGGTGATGCTCGCCGCGTTGATCGGCCTGTACGTGGTCACCGCCCGGTCCGGGCTTGGGGAGAGCGCGGGAGTGGGCACCTTCGACGTCCGGACCGTCACCGCCGCCGCCGTCGCCGGCGATCTCGACGCGACCCCTGCCGTGCTCGGCGCACTGTGCTTCGGTTTCCTCGTCGCCTTCGCGGTGAAGGCCCCGCTGTGGCCGCTGCACGGCTGGCTGCCCGACGCGGCGGTGCGGACCACGCCGGTCGCGGCGGTGCTCATGATGGCCGTGGTCGACAAGGTCGGAACCTTCGGCATGTTGCGCTACTGCCTTCAGTTGTTCCCCGACGCCTCGGTGACCTTCGCGCCGGTCGTGGTGACCCTCGCCGTCATCGGCATCGTCTACGGTGCCGTGCTCGCGATCGGCCAGACCGACGTGATGCGCCTGATCGCCTACACCTCCATCTCGCACTTCGGGTTCATTGTCCTCGGCATCTTCGCGCTGACCGCACAGGGGCAGGCCGGCTCGACCCTGTACATGGTCAACCACGGGATCTCCACGGCCGCACTGTTCCTCATCGCCGGTTTCCTCGTCTCGCGACGTGGCGACCGCACCATCGCGGCCTACGGCGGGGTGCAGAAGGTCGCCCCGGTCCTCGCCGGAACCTTCCTCGTCGCGGGACTGGCGACCCTGTCCCTGCCCGGACTCGCACCGTTCGTCAGCGAGTTCCTGGTCTTCGTCGGCACCTATCCGCGCTATCAGGTGGCCGCGGTGATCGCGACACTCGCGCTCGTGCTGTCCGCGCTCTACGTGCTGTGGCTCTACCAGCGCATGATGGGCGGACCCGTGCGCCTGCCCGGCGGGGACGACGGTGACGACGGCTCCGAACCCACGCGCAGGCTCTCCGATCTCGTGCCGCGTGAGATCGCGGTGGTCGCGCCGCTGATCGCGCTGCTGCTCGTTCTGGGGATCTATCCCAAACCCGCGCTCGACGTCATCACCCCCGCGGTCGACGACACGCTCGTCTCGATCGACATCTCCCGGCCCGAACCGGTGGTGCCCGCCGAGCGGCCCGTCGCCGAGAGTGGTGTACCCGCCCGTGGTTCCGAGGAAGGTGAAGCCGAATGAACCCCTCCGAGGGCATCGTCGTTCTTGCCGCATCACTTCCCGCCCCGGCGATC
The DNA here is from genome assembly GCF_900187265.1 of Rhodococcus rhodochrous. Lineage (NCBI taxonomy): Bacteria > Bacillati > Actinomycetota > Actinomycetes > Mycobacteriales > Nocardiaceae > Rhodococcus > Rhodococcus rhodochrous. Next base: position 3,073,258 of record NZ_LT906450.1, on the reverse strand, counting down.
GACTACGGACTGATCGCACCGATCCTCATCGTGTTCGCCGCAGCCGTCGTCGGTGTACTGATCGAATCCTTCGTGCCGGCCTCGGCACGTTATCTCGCCCACGTGGTCCTGACGACGGTCGCGCTGGTCGCGGCGTTCGTCGCGGTGATGATGCTCGCGGGAACCCGCGCGACCACCCTGTCGGGGGCGGTCGTGATCGACGGACCGGCACTGTTCCTGCAGGGATCGGTCCTGATCGTGGCGTTGCTGTCGGTCGCGCTCGTCGCGGAACGGAGTATCGAACAGGTTCGTACGCACTCGGTTCCGCACGCCGCGGTCGGTGCGCATCTCGATGCGTTCGCGCCCCAGGCGTCGGCGATCCCGGGTACCGCGGCAGAGCGGCAGGCACTCGCGGCGGGCGGCGCGCGCACGGAGGTCTTCCCGCTCCTGCTGTTCGCGGTGGGCGGGATGCTCGTGTTCCCGGCCTCGAACGACCTGCTGACGATGTTCATCGCACTCGAAGTGCTGTCGCTGCCGCTGTACCTGCTGTGCGGACTGGCGCGGCGCCGCCGGTTGCTCTCCCAGGAAGCGGCACTGAAGTACTTCCTGCTGGGCGCGTTCTCGTCGGCGTTCTTCCTGTACGGGGTGGCGATGCTCTACGGCTACGCCGGGACCGTCCACCTCGGTGGGATCGCCCTGGCGATCGACGCCGGTGCGGGCAACGAGACCACCGCGCTCGTCGGGGTGGGTCTGCTGGCCGTCGGGTTGCTCTTCAAGATCGGGGCGGTGCCGTTCCATTCGTGGACACCGGACGTCTACCAGGGGGCACCGACCCCCGTCACGGCGTTCATGGCCGCCGCGACCAAGATCGCCGCGTTCGGTGCGCTGCTGCGTGTGCTCTATGTCGCGGTTCCCGGCGCCGCCGACCAGTGGCGTCCGATCCTGTGGGCCGTCGCGATCGCGACGATGGTCGTCGGCGCGGTCCTGGCGGTGACACAGAACGACATCAAGCGCATGCTCGCGTACTCGGCGATCAGCCACACCGGATTCGTGCTCACCGGTGTCGTCGCCGGAACCGTGTCCGGGGTGTCGTCGACGCTGTTCTACCTGCTCGTCTACGGCATCGGGACGGTCGGGGTGTTCGCCGTGGTGACGCTCGTCCGCGACCCGGACGGCGAGGCATGGGAGTTGTCGCGGTGGGCCGGTGTCGGGCGGCGCTCCCCGCTGCTCGGCGGGGCGTTCGCGCTGTTCCTGCTGTCGCTCGCCGGCATTCCGCTCACCAGCGGATTCATCGCGAAATTCGCAGTCTTCGGCGCCGCGATCGAGGGCGGTGCGGCTCCGCTCGTGATCATCGGTGTGCTGGTCAGCGCGGTCGCCGCGTACTTCTATGTGCGGGTGATCGTGCTGATGTTCTTCACCGACCCGACCGACGACGCCCCGCGGCTCGCGACCTCGACCGTGGCGACGAGCGCGGCCATCGCATTCGCGGCGGTGGCGACGGTGCTGCTCGGCATCCTGCCGCAACCCGTCCTCGACCTCGCCGAGCGGGCGGCCGTGTTCGTGCTCTGACCACCAACGGGGTGCGGGCCGGGAATGTCGCGACCGTCGTATCGGTTCCACCTGCCGAGGAGGCGTAATGACCGATACACGCAAGGCGATTCTGGCAGGTGGATGCTTCTGGGGCATGGAGGAGCTCATCCGGAGGCAGCCCGGGGTGGTGTCGACGCGGGTCGGCTACACCGGTGGGCAGAACGATCACCCCACCTACCGCAACCATCCGGGGCACGCGGAGTCCGTCGAGATCGTCTACGACCCCGCACGCACCGACTACCGGGCGCTGCTCGAGTTCTTCTTCCAGATCCACGATCCGACCACCCTGAACCGGCAGGGCAACGACATCGGGGCGTCCTACCGTTCTGCGATCTTCTACCTCGACGAAGAGCAGAAGCAGGTCGCGGTGGACACCATCGCCGACGTCGAGGCGTCCGGCCTGTGGCCCGGCAAGGTGGTCACCGAGGTGACTCCCGCGAGCACCTTCTGGGAGGCCGAGCCCGAGCATCAGGACTATCTCCAGCGGTACCCGAACGGGTACACCTGCCACTTCCCGCGGCCGGGCTGGAAGTTGCCGAACAGCCGCGTCGCCGACTCGGCGAACTGAGCTGCGCGCACGGGGGCGTTCCATCCGAACGGCCCCGTGCCGCCGGCAGCGGTTCCTCGTCGGTGTTTCCGCGCGTCCGTATCGTGGAAGTACGGTTCGGAACGACACGCGGAGGAGTGCTCGATGGGAATGTTCGGTAAGGCGATGAAGAGCGCCGCCGCGGTCAAGGCGATCCAGATCGTCCGACGTGAGGCGGCCAAGCCGGAGAACCAGCGCAAGGCCAAGGAGATGCTCGCCAAGTTGCAGCAGAAGCGCGGCGGCTCGCGCTGATCTGCCGGTCGGGCGGCGAGTGTGGTCACTGCTGTCCGACATGTGTGTCCCGCCGGGTAGGCGGAGAGAAGGTGAACCGTGCTGCGGTTCTTCCTCGTCGGATTTCTGGGCCTGACCCTGGTTCTGGTCGGTGTGATCGCCGCCGTCGGAGGGTGGGTCTGGTGGGTGCTGGTCGTCCTCCTGACGTTTTTGCTGCTGGTCGGAATCTACGATCTCGTGCAGCGTCGGCATTCGGTGCTGCGCAACTATCCGGTGCTCGGCCACATGCGATATCTGCTCGAGAGCGTGCGTCCGGAATTGCAGCAGTACTTCGTCGAGCGGAACTTCGACGGCCGCCCCTTCGACAGGGACGTGCGCACGGTCGTCTACGAACGCGCCAAGGGTATCCACGGCGAACTGTCGTTCGGCACCGAACGCGACATCTACGAGGTCGGCTACGAATACCTCGTGCACTCGACAGCGCCGGTGCCCGAACCCGACGAACCACCGCGGGTGAGCATTGGAGGCCCCGACTGTACGCGGCCGTACTCGATGTCGCTGCTGAATGTTTCGTCGATGAGTTTCGGTGCGCTGTCCGCCAACGCGATCCGGGCGTTGAACCGTGGGGCGGCCCGAGGCGGATTCGCCCACGACACCGGTGAGGGCGGCCTGACGCCGTATCACCTCGAAGGCGGTGGCGACCTGGTCTGGGAGATCGGATCCGGCTACTTCGGGACGCGCGACCGCGACGGCAGATTCGACCCGACGGAATTCGCCGACAAATCCGCCCACGACCATGTCAAGGCGATCTCCCTCAAACTCGGCCAGGGTGCGAAGCCGGGCGTGGGCGGTGTTCTCCCCGCAGCGAAGGTGAGCGAGGAGATCGCACGTTATCGAGGTGTTCCGGCCCACGAGAAGTGCATCAGTCCCGCAGCGCACACGGTCTTCACCACACCGCGCGAACTGGTCCGTTTCCTCGCCGGTCTCCGCGAGCTGTCCGGAGGGAAGCCCGTCGGATTCAAACTCTGTGTCGGATCCCGCATCGACGTGCTCGCGATCTGCAAGGCCATGCTCGCCGAAGGGACGACACCCGATTTCGTCATTGTCGACGGAGCGGAGGGCGGCACCGCCGCAGCACCCCTCGAGTACGAGGACAACGTGGGTCTGCCGCTCACCGACGGACTGATGACGGTCCACAACGCACTCGTGGGTACCGGATTGAGGGATCGAATCAGAATCGGTGCGAGCGGGAAGGTCGCGACCGGAAACGACATGGTCAAGCGGCTGATCCAGGGCGCGGACTACACCAACTCGGCACGAGCGATGATGATGGCGCTCGGATGCATCCAGGCGCAGCGGTGCCACACGAACAGGTGCCCGGTCGGTGTGACGACCCAGGACCCGAAACGCGCTCGCGCCCTCGACGTCGCGGACAAGGCGCTGCGGGTGCAGCGGTACCACGCGAGCACGGTGCGGCAGGCGGTGCAACTCATGGCGTCGATAGGTGTCGACGAGCCCGGCGACCTCACGACCGACATGCTTCGGAAGAAAGTGTCGCCGACCACTGTTCGCTCCTATACGGAACTCTACGAGTGGCTCGGCCCGGGTGAACTGCTCGCCGATCCACCCGCCACCTGGGCAGCGGATTGGCGTGCAGCCTCGCCGGATTCGTTCCGCTCCCGACCTCGCTCGTGACGGGGCCTCACCGGTGCTGATGCCGCGTTGCGGCGTCAGCCTGCACGGACGGACGCCTCGTCGGTGACCGGCACGAGGTCGAAGGCGTCCTCGAGGGCTCCGAGGGCCGTGTCGAAGTGGTCGAGCAACGGCCGGAGTTGCGGCAGGCTGCGACTGCACGAGGTGAGACCGAACGCGATGGCGTCGTCGGTGCTCGTACACGTGATGTTCAGCGCCTGACCGTCCACCGGTACGGACAGTGGATACACCGCATCCACACGAGCTCCGTTCCAGTACAACGGATCCGGCGACCCCGGCACATTCGAGACGATGACGTTGAAGGGCGGTCGCGGGAGCGCGCGATTGCGTGTGAGGATTCCCACCGCCAGCGGCGCGACGCCGAGTGCGCTCGCCGCCAGCCGGGACAGGGGGGACATCCCCTGCATGGAGGCCTTGCCCTCCGTCGTCGACGCCGACACCCTGGCCAGTCGATCGGCCGGATCGGCGAGATCCGTACCCAGATCCGCCATCAGGACACCGACTTCGTTTCCGGCACAATCCTTGTCGGGTCGAAGACATACCGGCACCATCGCCACGAGCGACTTGTCGGGTAATGCCCCCTGCTCGCTCAGGAAGGCGCGCAGTGCTCCCGATGACATGGCCAGGACGACATCGTTGACGGTCGCGTCGGCTGCTCTCGCCACGGCGCGCAGGCGAGCCAGCGGCCACGAACGCGCGGCGAACCGGCGCGTGCCCGAGATGGGCACGTTGATCACGGTGTTCGGTGCGGCGAGCGACAGCGATCCGCCTACGCCACGCAGTGCCCTGTTCACGGTGCCGGCCAGTGCGGGCACGAAGCCGGTGACCTCGGACGTCGCGGTCCGCACCACCTGCATCGCTGCCTCGGGAAGATCGAGTGCGGTCCCGGACGAGTGGTGCCGGCCCGGCGTGTCGAACGGCGCCCACGGCGCCGGCATGCCGGGCCGCTCGGCGTCCGGGCTCAGGGCGCGGCGCAGCAACTTCATCGCGCCCACACCCTCGGCGAGGGCGTGGTGGATCTTGGTGTAGACGGCGAGCCTGCCGTCCGCGAGGCCTTCGATGACGTGTATCTGCCACAAGGGCCGGCTCCGGTCGAGCAGCGTGCTGTGCAACCGGGAGACGAGATCCCACAGTTCGTCGAGCCCGCCGGGCTGCGGCAACGCGTTGCGTCGTACGTGGTAGCCCAGGTCGAAGTTCGCGTCCTCTTCCCAGGCCCACTGGCCGAAGGTGCCCAGGGAACGGACCGCTCGCTTACGCCACAGTGGGGCGACCTCGTCGTCCTCTGCGGTGGCGGTGAACAGTGCTCCCAGGTCCGCGGCGGTCGTGCCTTCGCGGGGCCGGAGAAGGATCAGCCCGCCCACGTGCATCGGATGATCGCGGGACTCCCCGAGGAGAAACATCGAATCGGTGGGCGACATGGGTGGACGCATCGGCACATTTCCTCCGCCCGGATCGCCGGGCAGTTCCTGACGAGGCCCCCTGCTGCCCCGCCGACATGTGCGTCAAACCATGACCCCCGTCACAGGATTATGACGCGACACAACTAATACGCGATGCCGGGCCGGATCGCCAAGTCCGAACGCCCCGATTCCGGCCGAATCGGGAATTGTTGTCCGATTTGCGAATTCCGAGTGGTCGGTCTCGATGCTGCCGGGCGATCTCGGCGGAAGCCGTGACTCCGGAGTGCCTGCAGAAATACAGTCGAGGGCAGAAACGGAAATCACGAACTCGACACTCCACGCTGTGCCGGGTCCTGCAGATCACCCGGAAGGATCGCGATGTCCGACCCATCGGCCGACATGCCCGCCGCAGGCCGGATCAGACAGGCGGATCTATCACTGCCCTTCTCGGACGTCCAGGATTTCGACGACGTCGATCGCGGCTTCATCGCGGCTCTCGAACCCGGGATTGTGAGGAACACCGATGGCGACGTCGTGTGGGACAGCGATTCGTACGCATTCCTCGAAGGCGACTGCCCGCCGACGGTGAATCCGAGCCTGTGGCGGCAGTCGCGACTCTGCGCGCGGCAGGGTTTGTTCGAGGTCGGTGACCGCATCTACCAGGTGCGTGGTCTCGACCTGTCGAACATGACGCTCGTCGAGGGCGATACCGGCGTGATCGTCATCGATCCGCTGATCTCCGCGGAGACCGCTGCGGCGGGTCTGGCGCTGTATCGGGCGCATCGCGGTGACCGTCCGGTAACCGGGGTGATCTACACCCACAGTCACATCGATCATTTCGGTGGCGTCAAGGGTGTCACGAGGGTCGAGGATGTCGAAGCCGGGCGATGTCCGGTCCTCGCGCCGGCCGGATTCGTCGAACACGCCGTCGCGGAGAACGTGTACGCAGGCACGGCGATGGGCCGTCGCGCCGCCTACATGTACGGGGCGGCGCTGCCGCGAGGTCCTCGCGGTGCCGTCGGTGCGGGACTGGGGCCGACGACCTCGACCGGCACACCGACCCTGATCACTCCGACGATCGACATCGAGCACACGGGGCAGGCAGAGACCGTCGACGGAGTCGAGATCGAGTTCCAGATGACACCGGGCACCGAGGCCCCGGCGGAGATGAATTTCTACTTCCCGCAGCTGCGGGCCCTGTGCATGGCGGAGAACGCCACCCACACCCTGCACAATCTGCTGACGCTGCGCGGGGCGCTCGTGCGGGATCCGCATGTGTGGTCGCAATACCTGACCGAGTCGATCAACCGGTTCGCATACCGCTCCGACGTCCTGTTCGCCTCGCACCACTGGCCGACCTGGGGCACCGAGCGCCTGACCGAGTATCTGTCCCTCCAGCGGGACCTGTACGGCTACCTGCACGATCAGACGCTGCGGGCGATCAACAGAGGGGCCACGGGAATCGAGATCGCCGAGTCGATCGAACTGCCACCGGCGATCGAGAAGGTATGGCACACGCGCGGCTACTACGGCAGTGTCAGCCACAACGTCAAAGCGATCTACCAGCGGTACATGGGTTGGTTCGACGGCAATCCCGCGCATCTGTGGGAGCACCCTCCCGTCGAATCGGCGATGCGGCACATCGAGTTCATGGGCGGCGCCGATCAGGTCCTGGAAAAGGCGCGCCGGTCTTTCGAGGACGGCGACTTCCGCTGGGTCGCGCAGGTGCTGAACTACGTGATCTTTGCGGACCCCGACAACGCGCAGGCCAAGGCGCTGCAGGCGGACGCGCTCGAACAACTGGGCTTCGGTTCCGAGAACGGCACCTGGCGGAACTTCTTCCTCATGGGCGCCTACGAACTCCGCCACGGTGCGATCGGCACTCCCACCGTCACCACCGCCCCGGACATCGTCGGTGCGCTCACGATCGACCAGATCTTCGACGCACTCGCATTACGCGTGGACGGACCGCGCGCATGGTCGACGACGCTGACGATCGACTGGAACTTCACCGACGAGAACAGCGTGCATCGCACTCGGCTGTGCAACGGACTCCTGGTGCACTTCGACACCGACGGATCGCTGCCTGCGCCGGACACCACCATCACCCTGACCCGATCGCTGCTCATCGCGGTGCTGCTCGGCGGTGCCGATCCGGCATCGCTCGTGGCGGACGGCAGCATCACCGTCGACGGGGCGGACGGCGTGCTCGCGATGCTGGTGAGCGTGCTGGACGAACCCGATCCGGACTTCGCGATCGTCACTCCCTGACGTTCCTCACTCCGGTTCGACCCGTTCGATGTTGGCGCCCACGGTGTGGATGACCTGCAGGGTGGGATCCCAGGGGAGCACCGCATCGACCGCGGCGTCGAGTTCGTCCAGGGGCGGTAGCTCGGCCGGGCCGAGCACGGAGACGACCACCGTGGTGCCGTGCCAGTCCACGCCGGTGACCTCCGCACCGGGTGCCCCGTCGAGCCACTGCGTGGCCTGCGCCGAGATCTGCCGTGCCCACAACGACGCCATCGAGTTGACGACCATCGGCACCGCGACGACGACCAGGGCCACCGCGAGGACGGCATACGCTCGTCGCCACCGGTGCCGGACCGTCTCCGCAGCCTCCCGGTAATAGCCTGCGGCGACGAGAACCACTGTGGCCGTGATGATCAGCGCGACCACGTTGGATGCGAACAGCACGAACGCGCCGAGCGCGAGTGTCGGTGCCCCGGAGCCGAGGCAGACACCGACCACCGCGAGCGGAGGCACCAACGAGATCGCGATGGCGACCCCGGGCAGGACGTCCCCGACATCGCGGCGTGTCACCGCGATCGCCCCGACCAGTCCGGTCGCCATGGCCGCCGTCAGATCCATCAGCGTCGGCGACGTGCGACCGAGAACCTGCGAATTCGACAGGACGTTGCCCGGGTTCGCGAGCACCTGGGCGAAGACGACCCCCAGGAGGACCACCAGGACGATGCCGCCGAGGATTCGGGCGACGCTGCGTGCGATCAGCGCACCGCGTCCCACCGCGATGCCCAGGCCGACCCCCAGGATCGGGGTGGACAACGGTGCGACGATCATCGCCCCGATCACGGTGGCCGTCGAATCACTGACCACCCCCGCCACGGCGATGATCGCCGAGAGCGTGAGCATCGTCCAGAACGCCGACCGCTTCGCCTGCCGATCGCCGACCGACAGATCCAGACGCTCGTCGAGTTCGGTCAGGCTGCGTCGCTGGGACTCGGGCACAAGAGTGTCGAACATTCAGCACCTCCCGGAAGAGTCGTCGGGTCCGGCCGGACCCGACACCGTGGCACCGGCTGTCGACGAGCGGGGATCATCGCGACTTCTCCAGGTCGGAGACCACCCAGCGTCCTTCACCGCGGAGTTCGAGGACGCGGTCGTGGAAGGCGTCGAGAGTGCTCCGATGCCCGACACTGACGATCACGGCGTCCGGCAGTGCCTCCCGCATCGTCCGGTACAGCGTGTGCTCGAGACCCTCGTCGACCGCGGCGGTGGCTTCGTCCAGGAACACGATCGCCGGGGACGACAACAGGATGCGCGCGAACCCGAGCCGTTGCTGTTCACCGGGGGAGAGGGTGCGCGCCCAGTCGGCCTCCACGTCGAGTCGATCGGCGAGATGCCCGAGCGCGACCGTCTCGAGCGCCGTGCGTATCGCCGCGTCGTCGTGGTCCGTCGCGCGGGGATAGGCGACGGCCTCGCGCAGGGTGCCCAGCGGTAGATAAGGGTCCTGGGACAGGAACAATCCGTCACCGACCGGCCGGTCGACCTCACCGCGCGCATACGGCCACAGCCCCGCGATCGTGCGGAGCAGGGTGGTCTTCCCACTGCCCGACGCTCCGCGCACCAGCAGCGCCTCGCCCGCCTCGACACCCAGCGACAGATCCGTGACGAGCGGGTCACCCGCCGGGGTCTCCACCGACAGATCCGTCAACTCCAGCCGATCCTCCCGCGCCCGCACCGAGACCGAGGGCAACTCGGCGGCCTGATGCGTCGTGTCGAGCAATCCGTTCAGACGGATCGTCGTCGCGCGGAACGCCGCGAACTCGTCGTACGACTCGCGGAAGAACGACAGCGAGTCGTGCACCTGCCCGAACGCGTTGCTCGTCTGCATGACATCACCGAGGGTCACCTGGCCGGCGAACAGACGGGGACCCTGCACGAGGAACGGAAAGATCACCGCGGTCTGGTTGACCGCCAGGTTGAAACCGTTGAACTTCAGCGTGCGGAACACGATGCGCCACCAGTTGCGGATCACCGCGGCGAACCGCGCGAGCAACCCACCGCGTTCGACGCCCTCACCCCGGTAGAACGCGATGGATTCGCCGTACTCGCGCACCCGCACGAGCGCGTACCGGTAGGTCGCGCCGAGCTTCTCGTTCAGGAAGTTGAGCACGATCAACGGACGGCCGATCCAGAACGCGACTGCTGTGGTGACGAGAACGTAGACGATCACGAGAAAGACCATCGCGCGGGGGATCTCGGTACCGAAGATCGTGATCGGTCCGGACAGATCCCACAGGATTCCGGTGAAGCTGACGATCGACAGCACCGCCGTCACCGCTCCCATCGACAGCACCCGCGTGGTGGTGACGAAATTCGTGATGTCGACCTGGATGCGCTGATCCGGATTGTCGACCGGCGACGAGACGAACCGATCCTTGTAGAACGAACCCGACTCCAGCCAGTCGTCCACGAGGCGTTCGTTCAGATGTGTCCGCCACCGGATGTCGAGGGTCTGCCCGAGGAGGTAGTCGACGAGCGCTCGCACCACATGGATCGTCGCCAGGATCGCGAAGACCCGCATGAAACGCCAGAAGGCCGACTCGTCCAGATTCTGGATCGCCGTATAGAAGTCGTTGTACCAGTAGGAGAACAACACGTTCATCCGCACGGCGAACACCGTCAGCAGCAACACGATCGCGGCCAGGGCAAGACCGCCGGCACCGTTGCGCGGGTCGAAGAAGGACGCGGCGATACGCCACCACTGGCGACCCCAGCGCGTGAACCGCACGATCGCGGCGATCACAACGACGAAGGCCAGGGCGGTGATCGCAAAGGCTTTCGCCATCCACATGACGCTGTCGACGACGACGGTTCCCCAATCCAACATGTCGGCCTCCGACAGGCATCAGTGGAGTCGCATCCCTACAGTCGCATCCCTACAAGGATCACCCTGCAGGCCGCAGCAGGAATACGAAGTCGCGGAATCCGGTGGCCGGAATCCGAATCGTTCACCCCTCGGTGTCACCGCGACTGCGCCGCCGCCACTGCACCGCGGCCGCGAGCAACCGGATCCCGACGGCGAAGAAGACCAGGTTCGCCACCATCTGCACCGACACCACAGCGCGCGCAGCCTCGGACTCGGCGGAGATGTCCCCGAAGCCCACCGTGGCGAAGACGGTCAGGCAGAAGTAGATCGCATCGATGCGGGACAGCGGCTCGGAGAAGTTGTCCGCGGCGACGACCGACATCCGCAGATAGACGGTCGCGAACAGCACGAGATGCAGGGACACGACGCTGATGAGCGCCTCGATCGCCTGCACCGCCGGATACTCCGCGGCGAGAATCCTGTGGACCTGCCACCCGCCGACGAGCAGTACCACCACGCCGCCCCCGACGAGGAACAGCACGTCGGACAGGCCGGTGACCTGATCCAGGGGAACCACGAAATACACGCTGACCAGCACGAGCGCGGTGAGTGCAGGTCGCGCCAGCGCAGCCAGGATCAACCGTCTCCGCTCCCGCGGATCAGGTGTGCGCGGAGGATCGGCCACGGTCGTCCCCGTCCCGGAATGATGACCTTTGCCCCTACGGTATCGATCGGGCCGGGGCGACGATGGGAAGACCGAGTATCCGATCCGGCCCGGAAGGTCGACGCGGGCGGGGAGTGTGGGGAGTCGTCGATGACCGAACACGAACTGTGGGTCCGACCGATCGCGGAGGTGGGCGCCGCCGACGCGCCGACCGTCGGTGGCAAGTCCGCGAACCTCGGAGAGCTCACCCGCGCAGGCTTTCCGGTACCGCCGGCGTTCGCCGTCACCACCGCCGCCTATCTCGACGCGATGGACGCAGCCGGCATCCGATCCCGGCTGGCCGCCGAGGCCGTGCCCGACCCCGACATCGACGACGCCACCCTCATCCGCACCTCCGCGGAACTCGCCGCCCTGGTGACGGGTTCGACCGTCCCGGCCGGGATGCGCGCGGCGATCGTCTCCGCCTACGAGAGCCTCGGTCCCGACGTGCCGGTCGCGGTGCGGTCGTCGGCTCCCGCAGAGGACGCCTCCGACACGTCGTTCGCCGGGATCCACGAGTCGTACACGAACATCATCGGTGCGGACGCGGTGATCCGCGCGGTGCAGGCGTGCTGGGCCTCGTTGTGGTCCGAACGCGCCCGCACCTACCGAGGGTTGCGCGGGGTGACCGACGAACCGTCCATCGCGGTGGTGGTCCAGGTGATGGTGAAGTCCGAGTCGTCGGGCGTGGCCTTCACGGCCGACCCGCGCACGGGCGAACTCGATCGCATCGTCATCGAGGCAGCTCTCGGTCTCGGGGAGGTCGTCGTCGGCGGGCAGGTCGAACCCGACACCTATGTCGTTGCGAAGGACGGCTTCGAGGTGCTCGACGTGCATCTCGGCCATCAGGAGTTCCGCATCACCTCCACCGACAGCGGGGACAGTCGCGTCGCCGTCGATCCCACGCGCCGCACCCGGGTGCTCGACGACGATCAGCTCCTGCGCGTCGCGCGCTTGGCCGCCGGAGTCGAGGAGCACTACGGGCGCCCCCAGGACCTCGAATTCGCGTTCGCGAACGACGAGTTGTGGATCGTGCAGACCCGCCCGATCACCACGCTCGATCAACCGGCGACGCCCGCCCCGTCCGGAAACGGCGAGGCACGAGCGTTGCTGACCGGTCTCGGTGCCGGCCCCGGGACGGCGACCGGCCGAGTGCGGGTGCTGCACGAACTGGTCGACGGGAAGAAGCTGAGCGACGGCGAGATCATCGTGGCGCCGATGACCAGACCCGACTGGTTGCCGATTCTGCGCCGCGCCGGCGGCATCGTCACCGACGGTGGTGGTATCACCTGCCACGCGGCCATCGTCGGACGCGAACTCGGCAAGCCCGTCGTGGTCGGTGCACGTACCGCCACCAAGGATCTGAAGGACGGGCAGCTGATCACCGTCGACGGCAACGCCGGTGTGGTGTTCGACGGCGCAGTCCACACGGCGGAACGGCCCGTCGCGACGGTATCCGCGTCTGCGGCGTCGGCCGTCGCCGCCGAAACCGTTACGGCCACAGCGGTCTACGTCAATCTCGCGACTCCGGATGCCGCGGAGTCGGTCGCCGCGACCGATGTCGACGGCGTCGGTCTGCTCCGTGCCGAGTTCATGATCACCGAAGCGCTCGCGGGCGAACACCCTTCGCACATGATCGCGCAGGGACGCCGCGACGAGTACGTGGAGAAGATGGCGGGTGGCCTGGCGCGGATCGCGGCGGCGTTCGCCCCGCGTCCGGTTGTGTACCGCGCGATCGACCTGCGCAGCAACGAATTCGCCGATCTCGAGGGTGGTGAGGTCGAACCCCACGAAGAGAACCCGATGATCGGTTACCGCGGGTGCTTCCGGTACATCCGGGATCCGGAACTGTTCTCCCTGGATCTCGATGTGCTGCACCGGGTTCGGAGCACACACCCGAACGTGCATCTGATGATCCCGTTCGTGCGCACCCGCTGGGAGCTGCGGGACTGCCTCGCCCAACTCGACCGGCATCCGCTCGGTTCCGACCAGCGCATGCAGCGCTGGATCATGGCCGAGGTCCCGTCGGTCGTCTATTGGTTGCCGGAATACGCGAAGCTCGGCATCCACGGCGTGTCCATCGGAACCAACGACCTCACGCAGTTGATGCTCGGCGTGGACCGGGACTCGGAGGTGTGCAAGGACCTGTTCGACACCCTCGACCCGGCGGTGCTCGACGCGATCGACCACATCATCGAGCGCGCCTCCGCCGCGGGACTGACGACGTCGCTGTGCGGTCAGGCCGTGTCGACGAGCACCGAACTCGCCGAACATCTCGTCCGGCGCGGCATCACCTCCGTGTCGGTCGCGCCCGACGCAGCAGCGCAGACGCGGCGAACGGTCGCGCGAGCGGAACAACGCATCCTGCTCGACCGCGCCCGGCGCGCCGGGACATGACCGGCGGGGAACCGTCCTTCGTCAGGGGCGCCGCGCGCTCTACGGGACGACCATGACGGGGCACGTCACCGTGTGCAGCAGCGCCCAGGTGGTGGACCCCAGCATCAGACTCGGGAACCCGCCGCGACCGCGACGGCCGAGTACGAGCAGCTGCGCGTCGGCAGCATGCGACGCCAGATAGTGGGAGGGCTGGTCCAGCACCACCACCGGGTGCACCCGCACGTCGGGGAACTCCTCGCAGTGTCCGGCGAGGCTCTCCGACAACAGTGCCCGTTCCTTGTTCTCCACGCTGTCCCAGTCGATTCGGAATCGGAACGGGCCGCGCACATCGAGGTCCGACCACGCATGGACGGCCACCAGGTCGGTGCCGCGCAGCGAGGCCTCCTCGAACGCGGCGGACACCGCGCGCACACTGTGTTCCGAACCGTCGACTCCGACGACCACAGGACCGGAGATGTCGTTGACGTCGACATGCGGCAGTTTACGGACCACCACGGCCGGGGAGTGCGTGTGCGTCACCACCGCTCGGCTGACCGAACCGAACCGCTCCCAGCCGAACCGGTTGTCCCCGGCCCCGACGACCACCATCGACGCCGACTTCGACCGGTCCACCAGTTCGAGCGACGGGGAACCGGTGCACAGGTGGGTCTCGATGTAGAGTTCACGCTCGGGTACCGCTCGACGTGCGAACTCGGCGGCGTCGAGAAGCATCTCGCGTCCCTCGGACTCCTCCTGCTCGAAGAATCCGGCGGGCATGCCGATCGGGACACCGAAGGTGTTGCGGACCGACACGATGGTGATCAGCGACAACGGGAGTCGCCGCCGATCCGCTTCGCGAGCTGCCCAGGCCACGGCCTGCAGAGATGCTCTCGATCCGTCCACTCCGGCGACGATGGGGTGGTGTGCTGTCATCACGATCACCTCGGTGCCTGTCCGAGCTGCGGGCACGGCCGTTTCGGACCCTGCTGCTTTTCCGGGACCCGGCCGTTTCGGGACCCTGCCAGTACACGCTCGGATCGGTCGGTCGCACAAGGGTCGACGGTCCCGATCTGCCCGCAGGAAACGACCGCAGACTCTCGTCGGTCGGAGCGACCGGCACGATCCTCTCGCCCCGGGCGGCCGGATATCTGCGGCGGGTCACCCCGTCGGCGCGTCACGTCGTCCGGGCGGGTCTCGTCGCTCAATGGATCGACCAGGATCCGATGGTCGCTCCGACGGCTGCGACCAGAAGTGCCGGTCCGGAAGTTGCACAGCGTCGACCGATTTGTAGGGCGGTGATCCCGGCGGGCATCGCGACCATGTCGACGGCAGCACCGAAGACGACGAGCAGGGTTTGGAGCATCCGTATCGGCGATTCCGCGGTCAGGACTGCGGTGGTTGCCACGGCCAGGAGGCCGCCGGTGAGCGAGGTGCGGGTGATGTCAGACGATCACGGTTCGTCGGCGCCGGCCGAGAGCGTGGTCGCGACCTGCTCGATCGGCTCGCGCGCGCCCTGGTCCAGACGGAAGGGCGGGTATTCGTCGCGCATCAGTGCCGCATACGCCCACACCCGGTACAGCCACCGGTTGATGCCCATGACGAAGTCGAACAGCGATCGCGGATAGGTGCCGGTGAACAGCAGCACGATCGCGGCGAACAACACCAGCACGCCCAGCAGCGATCCGAAGGCCCACGTGCCGTTCCCGGTAGCACCGTCGCTGCCGTCGCCGGCCGCGATACCGAGGGTCCACCCGCCCATCCACCCTCCGGCCAGCACGGCCAGTACGACGTAATGGGGGATCGCGAGCAGCCACCACTTGATCAGGACGAGCCCACGGGAGAGCCGTTCCGGATACTCGACGTCGAAGTCGGCCGGGTAGTCGGTGCGGTGCAGGCTGAACGGCGGATACCTGTCGGTGCCCAGTGCCGAGTAGGTGTAGAAGGCGACCCGCCAGGTCCACCGCAGCACACCGACGTCGAAGTCGAACAGTGCGCGCGGATAACGACCGGTGAACAGGATCGCGATCCCCGCCGTGAAGGTAGCCACGACGAATGCGATGTACAGGAAGAACAGCACGATGAAATGAGGGATCGCCAACAGCCATTTCACCAGCCACAACCACCGCGACAACGGCTCGTCGAGATCGCCCCGCAGATGCACCGGATAGGGCACCGCCGGCGCAGGCGGAGGGGCGGTGACCGGAGTCGTGCCGGTGACGGGAGCGGACACCGGACCGGGCGGCGGAGGGCCGTGGCGACCGAGTCCGACGGCGCCGGCGAGCAGCAACGGGACACCGACGGCGAGAAGAACGAGTCCGATGACGAGGAGCGCGAGCACGGCCGGTCCGAGCAGGTCGATGTGGATTCCGGCCCGCACGTCCACGCCGATTCCCGCGGACGCATCGGCGTTCATCACCACCACGGTCCATGTGCCGTCGCGCAGATCCCACTCCACCTGCTGAGTGCCGGTCCCCTCCGCCGACGCGACCCAGAACTGTTGCGCGGAAGGGGCAGCCGGGGTGTCACCACCGGGCACGTCACGGTAGGTGGCATCGAACGGCTCGAACCGCAGATCGGTCACGACGGTGTGGGCGATGCCCGAGAGATAGGACTCGACCTCCCCGACGGGGGCGATCCCGACGAACACCGCCGATGCGGGATCGGTTGCGGTGGCCTGCACCAGCAGTCGGCCGATGTCCTCACTGCGCAGACCCGTGGGACTCTGGTCGTCGGTGACGAGGTCGAGGCGCTCGGACACCAATGCGTGCGTCTGCGTCCGGAGGGTCCCTTCCGGACCGGTGATGAAACCGTCGGCGCGCTGGACGACGAAGAACCACCCCAGGACGAGTGCTCCGATCGCGGCGGCGCCACCGAGGAGCACGAGCAGAGTGCCGACGACCAGCATGACCACTTTGCCGACGTGCATCGTTCCGTCCTCCGGGCAGCCGTGACGATCATCGGGTCGCTACGGGAGGTGTTCGTAGAACGATTGTGGCAGCTCGATCGGTATTTTCGGTGTCATTCGAGCACTGCTCTGTGTCGAGCGACCGGTCCCTCGGCCGCTCGGGCGATCAGCGAAGTCCGACGGACGGTCTCTGCTCGCGCCGCCGTTCGACGACGTCGTCGAACGCGTCGATCAGGCCCTCGGGGTACCAGCGGGGGTTCGTGTCGGCGGTGGTGGCGACGAGCAGCAACTGGCGTTCGCGCGCATCCCCGGCGACCCGGGCGAGGCGGGTGCGCCCCTCGTCGTCGAGCGCCGCGACCGTCGCGGCGAGATCGGCGACGAGCAGCACGCGCGGGGGGCCGACGACCGGCGAATCGAGTTCGGCGACCACGTCGGTGATCTGATCGGTGGTGGTGGCCCAGCAACACGGCCCCGTGGGGAGCGAGGCGGAGCCTCCGAGCCAGCGATGACGGCGGTGCGGATCGACGACCACCAGGTCGTGGGTGCCGCCGGTCAGTGTCGTCATCGCGATCAGGTCGAGCGACACGCTGGGCGACGAGCGGCGCTCGTCGCGTCGGATCAGCAGGTGCCGTCCGGCGGACAGATCCCACGAGACGGGCGTGCCGTCGTTGTCGCGCCCGAACGGGATCGTCGTCCGGCACGCGATCACCCGGGAGCCCGGTCCGCGAGCGGGGCGCACCGGGACGGACGATCGACACGGTCGACGAGTGGGCGGAGTGGCGGGCATCGACATGGTGGATCCGTTTCGTGTCGCTGGTTCCGGAGCGATCCCCGGACGACCGAACTGTAGAGGCGGGCACCGACAGGAACGGCCGGGTGCAGGTCGCGGCCGTTACTGCGCGTCCCCTTCGGGGTAACCGCCCGATTGCGACAGCCCTCGCCGTAGCCGCCCTCACCGCCCTCGGCGGTCACATCGCCTCCGCAGCGCCCGCGCCGATCGTGGACGACACCGGCACGATCGCTGCTCCGAGCAGTACTCAGATCTCGTTCGCGCACACCCCGACCGGTCTGCGCGCCGGCACTGCGAACGAACACGAGTCCCGCGCCGGCGTGTCGATCGTCAAGATGTACCTGGCCGAGTACGTCCTCACCTACGGCGATCCCGCGGACCACGCCGACGCGACCGAGATGATCCGGTCGTCGAACGACGCGATCGCCGACCGCCTGCACGCGAAGTACCCCCGGGCGATCTCGTCGACCGCGGCGGAGTTCGGGCTCACCGACACCCACGTGCCCGGCTACTGGGGTGTGGGCACCACGTCGACGCACGACATGGTCACCTATCTCGAGACGAAGAAGCGCACCGAGCCCGGTTCGCCGGTGCTCGCCGCGATGGCCACGGCCTACGACACCGCGGCCGACGGATATCCGCAGGACTACGGCACGGCGCTGATCGCCGGAGTGATCGGCACGAAGTGGGGTTGGAGCGACGACCGCTCGTTCCACGCCTCCGCCTCGTTCGGTCCCGATTTCTCGGTCGCGGCGTCGACCTACGGATCGGCAGGGCAGCTCTCGGAGCACGTCCTCGGCGCGTTCGCCGAAGGGGTCCCGCCCGGACCGGAGACCGGTCCTTTTCTGCAGGATTGCCCGCCGCTGGGCCGGTTCGCCGGCGATCCGCTCCTCGGGCCGCCCGCGCAGGACCTCCTCGACGGGCTGCCGCCGGTCGTCACCGATCCGATCTGCGGCTGATCCCGACCCGAGGTCAGATGCGGCGCATGACCGACACGACGGTGCCGAGCACCACCGCCTCGTCGCCGTCGAGGACGGGATAGGCGGAGTTCCGCGGTTCGAGGTGGACATGGCCGCCGCGGCGCCGGTACACCTTGACCGTCGCCTCGCCGTCGATCATCGCCGCGACGATCTGACCGGAGTGGGCCTCGTGCTGCCGCCGCACCACCACGGTGTCGCCGTCGCAGATCGCCGCGTCGACCATCGAGTCGCCGCGCACGCGCAGCGCGAAGACGGTGCCGGAGCCGACCAGATCGCGGGGGAGCGTGAGCATGTCGTCGGTGTGTTCCTCGGCGAGAATCGGTGTGCCTGCGGCGATGTCGCCGACGACGGGCACGGTCACGGTGTCGTCGGAGGCGCGTTCACCGCCGGTCGCACCGAGGAAGGGGCGTACGTCGAGCTGTCGGGCCACAGCGGTCCCGCGGCGGAGGAATCCCTTGTCCTCGAGGCACTTCAGATGCTTCGAGACCGTCGACGTCGACCGCAGACCCACCGATTCGGCGATCTGCCGGGTGCTCGGCGACGAGCCCTGCGCGACGATCCAGTCGCGGATCGCGGCCAGGATCTGCTGCTGGCGCAGTGGCAGGGAAGCGGGGTCGAGGCCCCCGAACATGTCGAACTCGTCGTAACCGGTCACCCGGAGAATCGTAGCTACGCGGTCTCCGCCAGGTCGGGGGGAGTACCGGCGGCCGAGCTCTGCCCGTTCTGCAACTGTTCCATGGCCCGCCGCTCCCGCAACGCCCGGATGAGCTGCCGCTCCTGCAACTCCGCCGGATCGGCGGACAGACCGGGAATCGAGAATCCGACCACGACACCGCTCAGCAGCGCGAGCACCACCCGGGCCGAGTCGTTCTCCCGGATGCCCGAGACGAGTTCCAGGAACACGAGCGCTCCGACGGCGACGAGCACCACGGCGACCAGGGCCAGGATCCGACGGATCCGGGGCTTCGGACGCGATCCCGGCGCCAACGGCATCGACTGGGCCGCGAGCTGCCACAACCGGGCGTCGACACTCTCCCGCAGGGGGCGCTTCCGGAACTCGTCGCCGAGTCCGTTGTAGATGGCCAGATCGGCTGCGATCCGGGTCCGGAGGTTTCGACGGGACAGCTCGCGCGACAGACGTACAGCCGCCCACGACACCACCGCGGTGACGAGTGCAACGACGACAGGAACCCAGATACTCACGCCGGAACATTACGACAACGGAGCGGGAATCGACGGGATGCGGAACGCTTCCCCCGACCGTGTGGCGCGAACCGAAAAGTGGTGCCCCCGGTGAGACTCGAACTCACACTGGACGGGTTTTGAATCCGTTTCCTCTGCCAATTGGGATACGGGGGCGTTGCGGACACCACTGTAGAGGATCGGGCGAAGCGGGCGCGCACCGGTACCCTTCTTACGTTCGACCCTGCACCGGGGACCGCCAGTACCGAGGGGAAGGCCCGACCATGACCTCCGCGCCGCACGACAGCACACCAACTCCGCGTCGGGTCGTCGTAGCGGAAGACGAGGCCCTGATCAGGCTCGATCTCGTCGAGATGCTGCGCGAGGAGGGCTACGAGGTGGTCGGTGAGGCCGGCGACGGGCAGCGTGCCGTCGAACTCGCCGAGGAGCTCCGGCCCGACCTGGTGATCATGGACGTCAAGATGCCGCGCCGCGACGGCATCGACGCCGCCTCGGAGATCGCACAGCGTCGCATCGCCCCTGTGGTTATTCTCACAGCCTTCAGTCAGCGCGAACTCGTCGAACGCGCCCGTGATGCAGGCGCCATGGCCTATCTCGTCAAGCCGTTCTCGAAGAGTGATCTCGTGCCCGCCATCGAGGTGGCCGTCAGTCGCTTCTCCGAGCTGCGCGAGCTCGAGCGTGAGGTCCAGGGGCTCAACGAGCGCTTCGAGACCCGCAAGCTCGTCGACCGGGCCAAGGGGCTGCTCATGGAGAAGCACGCCATGACCGAACCGGAGGCGTTCCGCTGGATCCAGCGTGCCGCGATGGACCGCCGCACCACCATGAAGCAGGTCGCGGTGGTCGTTCTCGAAACCCTCGGAGACGACACCTCCGGCTAGGCGCGCGAACCGGTTTCGCGTGCTCACGGTGCCCCGGCGCGTTACCGCCACATCAAATCTCCGCCCCGCAGATAACGGTCGTATCACAAGGATTTCGGCCCGGTTCGCAGGGTGCTTCGGACCGCTATGTTTCGACCACATCCGGAATCCGCCGGATGCGGTGTCAGGCGTTCGAAGGAGAGTTGAATGGCAAGACGGACTCTGGTCCGCGCCGTAGCGGTACTCGGTGCTGCGACGCTCGCCCTCGCCGGGTGTGGTTCGGACAGCGACGATTCGGCATCCGGTACGTCGGCCGGTGACGAGGGGTCGGCGGCCGCGACGACCGTCGAGACCGACTGCGAACCACAGCAGGCCACAGCAGGGGCGACTCCCGCCACGGGACCGCTGAAGATCGGCACGATTCTCCCCGAGACCGGCAGTCTCGCCTTCCTCGGACCGCCCGAGGTCGCTGCCGTCCGGCTCGCCGTCGACGACATCAACGCCGCGGGCGGTGTTCTCGACCAGCCGGTCGAACTGTTCCCGGGCGATTCCGGGGACACGACGACCGACACCGCGAACACCACCGTCGATCGGCATCTCGCCAACGGCACCCAGGTGATCGTCGGCGCCGCCTCGTCGTCGGTCTCGCTCAAGGTCATCGACAAGATCGTCAGTGCCGGCGTGGTGCAGTTCTCCCCGGCGAACACTTCCGACCAGTTCGTCTGCTACGCCGACCGCGGGTTGTACTTCCGCACCGCCCCGACCGACGTGCTGCAGGCGCAGGCGCTCGCGCAGCTGATCGCCGAGGACGGGGCGCAGCGCGTGTCGATCCTGGCGCTGAACGATCCGTACGGCACCGGTCTCGCCGAGAACACCGTGACCAATCTCGTCGACGCCGGTATCCCGGAGGATCAGATCCAGAAGATCATCTACGACCCCAACGCGCAGTCGTTCAACGCGGAGGTCGACCAGGTGGCCAACTTCGCACCGGATGCGGTGGCGCTCATCGGCTTCGAGGAGTCGGCGAAGATCATCACCCGCATGCACGAGGTGGGCATCGGCCCGTCCGACGGCATGGCGGTCTTCGGGGTCGACGGCAACATGGGGAACGCGCTGGGTGAGAACGTCGCCGAGGGGCTGCTCGACGGCATGGCGGGCACCACGCCGCTGACCGACACCGGCGAGGAGTTCCAGCAGCGACTGCTCGGCGTCGATCCGGGTCTGATCGACTTCAACTACGCCGGTGAGTCCTACGACGCCGTGATCGTCTCGGCGCTGGCCGCGGAACAGGCAGGGTCGACCGCCGGGGTGGACATCGCCGCGAACATCAACTCGGTGACCCGCGACGGGGAGAAGTGCACCAGCTACCAGCAGTGCCTCGACCTTCTCCGCGCGGGTGAGGACATCGATTACGACGGTGCCACCGGCGAACTCACCTTCGTGGACGCGGGCGAGCCCGGTGTCGGCTCGTACGGCCGACTCGTGTTCGGTCCCGACAACACCCTCACCACCGAGGATTACATCATCGTGGGGGAGTGACCCGCAGGTCGTAAGAGAAGGGGTGATCGCCGGTGGGCGGTCACCCCTTCCGCTTCTCCCGGCTGCCGGCGAGAGTGCCGAGATACAGTTCGACGACCTTCGGGTCGTGCATGAGATTGCTGCCGGTGTCGGTGTACGCGTTGCGGCCCTGGTCGAGAACGTATCCGCGATCGCAGATCTGCAGGCAGCGACGCGCGTTCTGCTCGACCATGATGATCGACACCCCCGCCGCGTTGATCTTCTTGCAGCGGATGAAGACCTCGTCCTGGAACATCGGCGACAGTCCCGCCGACGGCTCGTCGAGGAGCAGTACCGACGGCTCCATCATCAGCGCGCGGCCCATCGCGACCATCTGCCGCTCACCACCGGAGAGCGCTCCCGCCTTGACCTTCCGGCGCTCGGACAGCAACGGGAACAACGACGCCACCCGCTCGAACTGTTTCTCGAAGTCCTTCGGACGCAGATAGATCCCCATCTCGAGGTTCTCCTCGATGGTCAGTGAGGGGAACACGTTCTGCGTCTGCGGCACGTAGCCGATCCCCTTGCGCACCAGGATGTGTGCGGGCGCCGAGGTGATCTCGTCCCCGCGGAGCGTGACGATGCCGCTGCGGATGGGGATGAGGCCGAACAACGCCTTGAGCAGGGTCGACTTGCCGGCTCCGTTCGGGCCGATGATGCCCACGATCTCACCGTCGCGCAGGTAGAAGTTGCAACCGCGCAGGATGTCGACCCCGGGGAAGTAACCGGCCACGAGATCGTCGGCGCGCAGGAGAGCTCCGGTCGCCAGGCGCGCATGTTCTTCCGGGGTCGCGGCACGTTCCGCCGGCGTCGTCCCGGTGGGTGCAGGAGTGATGTTGTCGCTCACGGCTTCTCCAGGGTCGTGGCCGTCGCGTCGGTCGACGCCGCATCGGGATCGGACAGGTCGCCTCCGGCCTCGAGGGTCTGTGCTTCCGCGTCCGCGAGTGCGTCGGCGAGTTCGGCGGTCGCGCCCACGGGATTGCCCTCGTCGTCGAATTCGAGTGCCTGGTCGTGGTGACTGCCGAGATAGGCGTCGACCACGGCCGGATCGGACGACAGGGCGTCCGGCGGTGCCTCCGCGATCACCGAACCCTGCGCCATCACCACGACCCAGTCGGAGATGTCGCGGATGACGTCCATGTCGTGCTCGACGAACACCACCGTCGTCCCGTCGTCGCGCAGGGTCTTGATGTGTCCCAGCAGATTCTGCGTGAGCGCCGGATTGACGCCGGCCATCGGCTCGTCGAGCATGACGACGGTCGGCTCGGTCATCAGCGCACGAGCCATCTCGAGCAGTTTGCGTTGGCCGCCGGACAACGAACCGGCGAAGTCGTCGGCCTTCGCGGCCAGACCGAAACGGTCGAGCAGTTCGTATGCGCGCGCCGTGATCTCGCGTTCCTGGTGGCGCCACGTCCACGGCAGCAGTGCGCCGACCATGCGCTCGCCGGTCTGGTGCCGGGCGCCGAGGCGGACGTTGTCGAGGACCGTCAGCTTCGACAGCGCCTTGGTGAGCTGGAAGGTGCGGACGATCCCGCGTCGCGCCACCTGATGGGGATGGAGCCGGCCGAGCGGGACGCCGTCCATCGCCCAGGTGCCCGTATCGGGGCGGTCGAAGCCCGTGAGGAGATTGAACAGGGTGGTCTTGCCGGCGCCGTTCGGGCCGATCAGGCCGGTGATGCACGAGCGCTGGATCTCGAGATGGCTCACGTCCACGGCCTTGAGGCCGCCGAACGTGCGGCACAGATCGTCGACGACGAGGATCGGGTCGGGTTTGGCGGCGCCGGGGGTGCGGTCGACGCCGGCGAACAGCGCGGCGCGTGCGTCCGCGCCGAGGACCGTGCGCGGCGGTGTCGGGTCGGGTCGGGTCGTGTCAGGCATCGAGTTGCACCTTCCGCTTGCTTCCCAGGATGCCTTGTGGCCTGAACACCATCATCACTGCGATGAGGATGCCGAGCAGCACGTACCGCATCGCGCCGACCTGCTGTTCGGTGAGCGGGAGCAGTGGGTCGGGTCCGGCGATCGCCTGACGCAGGAAGGCATCCGGGAGGGTGAGCAGGAACCAGAACATCATGGCGCCGAGCACCGGTCCGAAGACCGTTCCCGCACCCCCGAGGATCAATGCGCCGAACGCGAAGAAGGTCTGCGCGGTCGAGTAGAAGTCGGGGTTGATCGACTTGGTCTGCAGGGCGTTGAAGATGCCGCCGAGACCGCCGATCATGCCGCCGAGTACCAGGGCCTGCATCTTGTAGGCGAAGACGTTCTTGCCGAGCGCGCGGGCAGCGTCCTCGTCCTCACGCACCGCCTCGAGGACCCGCCCCCACGGACTGTGGGAGAGGAGGTAGACCAGGCCGCACAACAACAGCACGAGGGTCCAGCCGACAACCATCGCCCACAGGTCGTCGCCGTAGAACCGCATACCGAGCAGGTTGTACTGGCGACTCGAATCGAACGGGCTCAGGGACGTGAACGGGTCGGCGAAACCCCACAGGCCGCGGGTCGATCCGGTCACCGAGTCGGACGCGGTCGAGCGGAACATCAGCCGCAGGATCTCCGCCGCGGCGATCGTCGCGATGGCGAGATAGTCGGCCCGCAACCGCAGGGTGGGGATGCCGAGGACGAGCGCGAGCAGACCTGCCAGTGCGAGGCCGACGAGGATGCCCACCCACAACGGCTGGTCGTAGGTGACGGTCATGATGCCCACGCCGTAACCGCCCAGGAGGGCGAAACCGATCTGGCCGAAGTTCAGCAGCCCTGCATAGCCGTAGTGCAGGTTCAGGCCGATCGCGAGCAGCGCGTAGAAGATCGCCGACGGGCCGATGAGCTGGGCGAAGGAAACCTGGAGTACCGAAACGATATCCATGGGTCATCCGATCCTTGTCCGACTGCCGAGGATGCCCTGGGGGCGGATGACCAGGATGACGATGAGTACGAGCAGACCGCCGATGTACTTCAGGTCCGGGTTGATCACGAGGGTGGACAACTGGACCAGCAGTCCCACCACGACGCAGCCGACCAGTGCGCCGTAGGCGGTGCCGAGGCCGCCGAGGATGATGCCGGCGAACATCAGCAGGAGCAGCTTGAAACCCATCTCCCACTGCACGCGCCCGCCGAGTTCCGACAGGCCGAACAGCACCCCGCCGAGCGCGGCGAGCCCACCACCGAGACCCCACACGAAGCGGATGACGTGTTCGACGTCGATCCCCGACGATGCCGCGAGGTCGCGGTTGTCGGCCACCGCGCGCATCGCCGTGCCGATCCGGGTGCGCTGCAGCAGCAGGGCGACCCCGACGAGCACCACCAGGCTGAGCACGATGCACGCGAGGTTGACCGGGGTGATCGCGATCGGCCCCCACACGAGCTGCTGCTGTGCCTGGTAGTCGTCGAACGGCTGGGTGCGGTCGGAGTAGAACGCCAGGATGAGATAGCGCAACGAGATCGCGAGGCCGATCGACACCACCAGCTGGGCGATCAGGCCCGTGTGGCGGCGCCGGAGCGGAGCCCAGACGAGTGCGTTGTTGAGCAGGCCGATGATGACGCCGACGATCACCGCCAGGATCGTGGCCGGTATCAGCTGGACACCGAGGGTGACATTGAAGATCCACGCCGCGACCGCCCCGAGGGTGACCAGCTCACCGTGGGCGAAGTTCGTCAGGCCGGTCGTGCCGAAGATCAGACTCAGGCCCACTCCGGCGATCGCGATGACCAGACCGAAACGCAGACCGTCGACGATCGTGCGCACCAGCGTCTCGCCCCACGCTACCGTCGAACCGCTACGCGCCTCCCCGAACGAGAAGATCACCGTGTTCGCCCGTCCCGGAGCGACATCACGGGTCACCGAGGTCTGGACGGTGACGTCGTCGGGCAGGCTCTCGGTGTCGACCTCGAAGACGTACGTGCCCGGCGGAACGGTGAGTTCCCAGCGCCCACCGTCGGCGGACTCCGTCTCGGTGACCACCTCGCCGCTCTCGGTGGTCGCACGGACGACGACACCGTCGAGTCGTTCTCCGGCATTGTTGAGCGTTCCGCGGACGATCACCCCGTCCGCGGACTCCTCGTCGGGTGCGGCCGGTGCCGTGTCAGCGGGTGGTGAGGGTGGGTCCGGTGGATCCTGCGCGGAGGAGAGGCCGGCGCCGACGAGGACGAACAGGACACTCGCGAGCGTGACGAGTGCGGCGCGGACCGATCGGTGGAGGGTCGAGGTCGGTCGTTGCCGACATCCCGAGGTAGGGGCCACGCAGGTCCTCCCGGTTGATGCGCTGTCATCGAGCGCGGCACTGCGCCCGGGGCGTCGACGCGAACCGCGATGACGCCGGACTACGGTGTCGTGACAGGGGACTCTAGCGGCTGGATCGCACGTCCACGGGAAAAATTGGATCACCCGGACGTTTCGGTCTCGTTTCTTCGGACAACGAGTGTTCACGCATGCCGGAGAGGCACCGGTCGGGCGGTGTGGCCGACGCTGTCGTCCTCGGTCCCTAGACTGACACGCGTGACCCGTGCATCCACTTCCGCGACGTCCACCGCGGCCACCGACGACCGCCCGACCCTGCTGCTCCTCGACGGCCATTCCCTCGCGTTCCGCGCGTTCTACGCGCTGCCCGCCGAGAACTTCAAGACCCACAGCGGGCAGACCACGAACGCGGTCTACGGGTTCACCTCCATGCTCATCAACCTGCTGCGCGACGAGCAGCCCACGCACGTCGCGGCGGCATTCGACGTCAGTCGCAAGACCTTCCGTGCCGAACTGTTCGCCGCCTACAAGGCCCAGCGCAGCGCCGCACCCGACGACTTCAAGGGGCAGATCGACCTCACCAAGGACGTCCTCGGCGCGATGGGGATCCCGGTGATGGCGATCGAGGGCTACGAGGCCGACGACATCATCGCCACGCTCGCGACACAGGCGCACGCCCAGGGCTTCCGGGTGCTCGTCGTCACGGGCGACCGCGACGCGCTCCAGCTCGTGAACAACGACATCACGGTGCTGTATCCGCGGCGCGGCGTCTCCGATCTGACGCGGTTCACTCCCGAGGCGGTGGAGGAGAAGTACGGACTCACTCCCCAGCAGTATCCGGACTTCGCGGCGTTGCGCGGCGACCCGAGCGACAACCTGCCCGGCATCCCCGGCGTCGGCGAGAAGACCGCCGCGAAGTGGATCCGCGAATACGGAAGCCTGAGCGGGCTCGTCGACCGCGTCGACGAGGTGCGCGGCAAGACCGGCGACGCGCTCCGGGAGAACCTGTCCAACGTGCTGCTCAACCGCCAGCTCACCGAGATGGTGCGCGACGTGGCCGTGCCGTACACCCCCGAACAGCTCGCCCTCGCCCCGTGGGACCGCGACCGCATCCACCGCCTGTTCGACGACCTCGAGTTCAAGGTGCTGCGCGACCGGCTGTTCGAGACGCTCTCCTCGGCCGAGCCCGAGGCCGAGGAGGGTTTCGAGGTGCGCGGCGGGATCGTCGAGCCGGGTGCCCTCGGCGACTGGCTCGCCGAACACGCCCCGGCGGGTCGACGTCACGGCCTCGCCGTGGTGGGCACCGGCACCCCCTACGGCGGCGACGCGACCGCGATCGCCGTCGCCGGAGCCGACGGTGAGGGCGCCTACGTGAGCACCGTGGCGCTCACCCCCGAGGACGAGAACGCCCTCGCCGCATGGCTCGCGAACCCCGCCGTGGAGAAGGCCGTGCACGAGGCGAAGTTCGCCATCCACGCGCTGCGCGGACGCGGCTGGACGCTCGCCGGCATCACCAGCGACACCGCGCTCGCCGCCTATCTGGTGCGGCCCGGGCAGCGCTCGTTCAAGCTCGACGACCTGTCGCTGCGCTACCTCAAGCGTGAGCTGCGGGTGGAAGACGCCGGCGCGCAACAACTCTCGCTGCTCGACGACGAGGACTCCGCCGACGCGCAGGCGGCCGAGTCCCAGATCCTCGCGGCGCGCGCCGTCGTCGACCTCGCCGCGGCCCTCGACACCGAACTCGGGGACATCGAATCGGTGCGCCTGCTCACCGAGATGGAACTGCCCCTGCTCGAGGTCCTCGCAGAACTCGAGGCCACCGGCATCGCCGTCGACTCGACGCACCTGCACGACCTGCAGTCCGAATTCGCGGCCCAGGTCGCCGCCGCCGCGAACGCCGCCTACGAGGTGATCGGCAAGCAGATCAACCTCGGCTCGCCGAAACAGCTGCAGGTGGTGCTGTTCGACGAGCTCGAGATGCCGAAGACGAAGAAGACCAAGACCGGCTACACCACCGACGCCGACGCCCTGCAGAACCTGTTCGACAAGACGGGCCATCCCTTCCTCGAACACCTGCTCGCGCACCGTGAGCACACCAAGATGAAGACCACCGTCGACGGACTCATCAAGTCCATCGCCGACGACGGTCGCATCCACACCACCTTCAACCAGACCGTCGCGGCGACGGGCCGGCTCTCGTCGACCGAGCCGAACCTGCAGAACATTCCGGTGCGGACCGAGGCCGGTCGCCGGATCCGCGACGGTTTCGTGGTGGGCGACGGATTCGACGTGCTGCTCACCGCCGACTACAGCCAGATCGAGATGCGCATCATGGCGCACCTGTCGGCCGACGAGGGGCTCATCGAGGCATTTCGCACGGGCGAGGACCTGCACACCTTCGTGGCATCGCGGGCGTTCGGGCTGCCGCTCGAGGAGGTCACCCCGGAGTTGCGTCGCCGCGTCAAGGCGATGTCCTACGGCCTCGCCTACGGATTGAGCGCCTACGGGCTCGCCCAGCAGCTGAAGATCTCCACCGACGAGGCCCGCGAGCAGATGGAGGCCTACTTCACCCGCTTCGGCGGCGTGCGCGACTACCTCTACAACGTGGTCGAGGAGGCCCGCAAGGTCGGCTACACCTCCACTCTCTACGGTCGCCGCCGGTATCTGCCCGACCTCAACAGCGACAACCGGCAGCGCCGGGAGGTCGCCGAGCGCGCCGCGCTCAACGCCCCCATCCAGGGCACGGCCGCCGACATCATCAAGGTCGCGATGATCGACGTGCAGAAGGCACTGAGCGAGGCCGGACTGCGGTCGCGGATGCTGCTGCAGGTGCACGACGAACTCGTGCTCGAAGTGGTCGAGGCCGAGCGCGAACAGGTCGAGGCGCTCGTGCGCGACAAGATGGACTCCGTCATCGAGTTGTCGGTGCCGCTCGAGGTCTCGGTCGGTTACGGCCGCAGCTGGGACGCCGCGGCGCACTGAGTCGCGGACACCGAGTCGCAGGGACACCGGCCGCAGGTCCACACCGTACGGACGACGGCGCCCGCCCCCGGATCACCGGGGACGGGCGCCGTCGACGCGAGTGGGTCAGCCCTGCTCGGCGCGAGCCTCCGCGATCTGCTTGCGCACATCGTCCATGTCGAGGTTCTTGACCTGCGAGACGAGATCCTCGAGCGCGGCGGGCGGAAGAGCACCGGCCTGGTTGTAGACGAGGATGCCTTCGCGGAACGCCATGATCGTGGGGATCGAGCGGATGTTCGCCGCCGCCGCGATGGCCTGCTCGGCCTCGGTGTCGACCTTCGCGTGCACGACGTCGGGATGCTTGTCCGACGATGCCTCGAAGGTGGGGGCGAACTGCTTGCAGGGGCCGCACCAGTCGGCCCAGAAGTCCACGAGCACGATGTCGTTGCTCGTGACGACCTCGTCGAAGTCCTGCTGGGTGAGAGCCTTGGTTGCCACGGAAATCCTTTCGGTCGGGCGTGTCGACGGGTCCAACATCCGGCCGCCGTTGTTTCTTCCCGTTCGTTCCCGCCGTCACGCGTCGTGACGGGGTTCCTTCCGCCACGCTACGTGACGTGTCCGATCCGGGGGTGCTGTCGGGAGGTGCCGATCGAGGGATGCGTCACACGCCGACCGGCTCGTGGTGTTCCCCACCGACCCGACTGCGGCGTCCCACGCCGACCTCGTTGCGGCGTTCCACGCCGACGGGCTCGACGGACCGCCGGAAGGTCCGGCGGTAGGCCTGCGGAGTGGTCTGCCGCAGGCGCAGAAAATGCTGACGGAGCACGGCAGCGGTGCCGAAACCGACGCGGTCGGCCACCACGTCGATCGGAAGGTCCGTTTCCTCGAGCAGGCGCTGCGCGGCCAGGACCCGCTGGTCGCGGAGCCAGCGCGCGGGCGTGACCCCGACCTCGGCGACGAACCGCCGCGCGAAGGTGCGCGCCGACATGTGCGCCTTCTGCGCCAGCGCGGCCACCGGGAGTTCCCGGTCGAGGTGCTCGCTCATCCAGTCGAGCAACGGCGCGAGCGACTCGTCCTTGCATTCGGGCAGCGGCATCGCGACGTACTGGGCCTGCCCACCGTCGCGGTGCGGTGGCACCACCATGCGCCGGGCGATCATGTTGGCGACCTGGGCGCCCTGGGCGGAACGGACGATGTGGAGGCACAGGTCGATGCCGGCCGCAGTGCCCGCGGCGGTGAGGACCGGATGGTCGTCGACGTAGAGCACGTCCCGGTCTACCTGCGCCGTCGGATACGTCCGGGCGAGACGATCGGCGTGCATCCAGTGGGTCGTGCAGCGACGCCCGTCGAGCAACCCGGCCGCGCCGAGGATGAACGCCCCGGTGCACATGCTCGCCACGCGCGCGCCGCGGTCGACGGCGGCCCGCAGTTTCGCGAACAACGGTTCGAGGCGCTCGTCGTCGAGCGCGATGCCGTCGCTGTTCACCGCCGGCAGGAGGATCAGGTCGGCGTCGTCGAGGAGATCGAGCCTGTGAGGCACTTCGATGGTGTAGCCGAAGCGGGTGCGCACCGGATCGGAGGTCGCGGCGACGAGGTGGAAGTCGTAGGTGGGCAGGCCGTCGTCGGAGCGGTCGAAGCCGAACACCTCGCACGCCACGCCGAGTTCGAAGGTCTCGACATAGGGGAGGACGGGGACGACCACCTTCTCGAGCCGGCCGGTGGTTCCAGGTGTTCCGGACACGCAACCCAGTGTGACACCGCGGTGGCAGAAAATCGATGTTTTCCGACTACTCTGCCACTGTCGGGTGGGACCTCGGCGCGGCAGGCTCGAGGCATGATCCTGCTGGTCCTCGTACTTCTGGCGGTCTTCCTCCTCCTCGACGTGCTGGCCCTCACCGAACGCACGCCCGACACCCACATGGAAGTGACTCAGTTCGGCGACTACCGCTTCTGAACCGCGCACCGACCTCTGCTCAGGTGAGCAGCCACTCCCGCTTGGCCTCGCCGTCCCAGCGCCGCACTCCTGCGCTCGACCCGGTCAGCTGCCGTTCCGGCGTCTGCGCCGCCAGAACTGCCGCACCGATGCGCGCGGCCGGCACCCGCCGCGCGAGGGTGACGTGGGGCGTCCACTCGCCCGGCCGGATGTGCGCGGGGATCCCGGGGCACTCCGCGAGTACCTCGAACACCCGTGCCTGGAGTTCGAGCAGTTCGATCGACGGCACGACCGTGCGGGCGAGCGTCGCGTACCGGCCACCGAAGATCACCACGCCACCGAGCCGGAGGGTGATCCGCCGGACCGTGATGGCGGCTCGCAGCGCGTCCTCGAGCTCGTCCGGCACGGCATGCGCAACGAACATCGTCACGTGCGGGCGGTTGGATTCGGAAAGGACGCGTCCCTGACTGTGCAGACCGGCGTCGAGCAGCCGGGTCCACTCGTCGCGCACCGCCGTGTCGAGCGGGGCGTCGAGGAGGAGTTCCACCGACTGGACCACGGTAGGCAATGATGACCGGGTGACCGACGACACCGCAACGCTTCAGACTCATCGCATCGGACTTCTCGAGGGGGACGGCATCGGTCCCGAGATCGTGCCGGCGACCCGCAGGATCGTCGATACCGCCGTCGCGGCAGTCGGGGTCGCAGTCGACTGGGTGCCGCTGCCCGTCGGTGCCTCCGCGATCGAGACGCACGGTAACCCGCTGCCGCAGGTCACCCTCGACACCCTCACGGAGCTCGACGCGTGGATCCTCGGCCCGCACGACAGCGCCTCGTACCCACCCGAGTTCCGGGGTCAGCTCACTCCGGGCGGCCGGATCCGCAAGCACTTCGACCTGTACGCGAACATCCGGCCGGCGTGCGCACTGCCGGGAGCGGCGTCGGTGTCACCGAAGATGGATCTCGTCGTCGTCCGGGAGAACACCGAGGGTTTCTACGCCGACCGGAACATGGCCGTCGGCAGCGGCGAGTTCATGCCCACACCCGACATCGCCCTCGCGGTCGGAGTGATCACCCGCGCCGCCTGTGAACGCATCGCGCACACCGCCTTCGACCTCGCGTCGCGTCGCCGCAAGCGCGTGACCATCGTGCACAAGGCCAACGTGCTCGCCCGCACGACCGGCCTGTTCCGGGACGTGTGTCAGGAAGTGGGTCGTCTCTACCCGAGCGTCACCGTCGACGACCAGCACGTCGACGCGATGGCCGCGCTGCTCGTCCGCCGCGGCGCCGACTTCGACGTGATCGTGACGGAGAACATGTTCGGCGACATCCTGTCCGACCTCGCCGCCGAACTGTCCGGCTCGCTCGGCACCGCGGCGTCTATCAACGCGTCGCGCACCAAGGCCATGGCCCAGGCCGCGCACGGCGCCGCACCCGACATCGCCGGGCAGGGCCGCGCCAACCCGATCGCGCTGATCCTCTCCGCCGCCATGCTTCTCGACCGTGTCGGTGCACGCGCGGACATCGAATTCTCCGCGGCCGCCCGCGCCATCGAGGACGCAGTGCGCGCGACCGTCGCGGCGGGTGTCGCGACCGCCGACCTCGGTGGCACCGCGTCGACGGACGAGTTCACCGCCGCCGTCATCGCCCGCCTCGAAGCCTGAGCTTCGGGTTTGCATTCGGACCCCTCCCGGGTTGGATACTGTGCGACTGTGAATCGAGCAGTGCACACCCGCCGCGCGACCTCGTGGGGGCGTCGTCGTGTCCGGACCCTGAGCAGGCTGGCGGCGGGAGCGGCGGTGCTCGCCCTCGCGACCGGGTGCGTGGTGAACAGCGAATCGACCGTGCCGCCCGGCGACCGCGTCACCGTCGAGAAGGTCGACGCCATCGCGAACCGGTTGCCGCCCGACATCGCCGACGGCGGCACCCTCGAGGTCGGGGTGAACGTCCCGTACGCCCCCAACGAGTTCTAAGGACGACGACGGCACCATCGTCGGCTTCGGCGTCGAACTCGTCCAGGCCCTCGGCGACGTCCTCGGACTCGAGGCGGTGCTCAACGAAGCCGACTTCGACCGGATCATCCCGGCCGTCCAGGCAGGCACCTTCGAGATGGGCTCGTCGTCGTTCACCGACACGAAGGAACGCGAGGAATCGGTCGACTTCGTCACCTACTACAGCGCCGGGGTGCAGTGGGCGCAGCGCACCGGCGAATCCGTCGACCCCGACAACGCGTGCGGACTGCGGGTGGCGGTACAGACCACCACCATCGAGGACCTCGAGGAGGTCCCCGCGAAGAGCGAGGAATGCGTCGCCCGCGGGCTGCCGCCCATCGACAAGGTCAAGTACGACAGCCAGGACGAGGCTGCCAATGCCCTCATCCTCGGCCGGGTGGACGCACTGTCCGCCGACTCGCCGGTCACGGCGTACGTCATCGCCCGCAGCGAGGAACGACTCGAACCGGCCGGTGAGGTCTTCGACGCCGCGCCCTACGGATTCGTCGTCGCGAAGGGGTCGCCGTTCGGTCCCGTACTGCAGCAGGCAGTGCAGTACCTCATCGACTCCGGTGCGTACGACGAGATCACCGCGCGCTGGGGCATGGAGGACGGCGCGATCACCACGTCGCAGATCAACGGCGCGACGAGCTGAGAAAGGGAACCATGAGCGAGTCCACGTCCGCGAGATCCGCGGAACCGCGACCGGACGAACCGGAGCCGATACGCGCAGTACCCCTGCGACATCCCGGACGATGGATCTCCGGCGCGATCGTCCTGATCGCACTCGGGCTGTTCGCCTGGGGAGCGGCCACCAACGAGGCCTACCGCTGGGACATCTACGCCCAGTACCTGTTCGACGCCCGCATCACCGCAGCCGCATGGAAGACCGTGCAGCTGACGGTGCTCGCCATGGCCATCGCCGTCGTCCTCGGCGTGGTGCTCGCGGTGATGCGACTGTCCCCGAATCCCGTGCTGCGTTCCGTCGCGTGGCTGTACCTGTGGGTCTTCCGCGGTACCCCGGTGTACGTCCAGCTCGTGCTGTGGGGACTGTTCCCGTCGATCTACAAACAGATCGACCTCGGGATCCCGTTCGTCCACCAGTTCGTCCACATCGACGTGCAGGGCCTGAACGCGGCGTTCCTGTTCGCCGTCATCGGCCTGGCACTCAACGAGGCGGCCTACATGGCGGAGATCGTGCGCGCCGGCATCACCTCCGTGCCCGAGGGGCAGCTGGAGGCGTCCACGGCGCTCGGCATGTCGTGGTCGCAGACCATCCGCCGCACCGTCCTGCCGCAGGCGATGCGGGTCATCATCCCGCCGACCGGCAACGAGCTGATCAGCATGCTCAAGACCACCTCGCTGGTCGCCGCCGTGCCCTACAGCCTCGAGCTGTACGGCCGTGCCCGCGACATCTCGGGTGCGAACTTCCAGCCGATCCCGCTGCTGCTCGTCGCCGCGACCTGGTACCTGGCGATCACCAGCCTGCTCATGATCGGCCAGTACTACCTCGAGCGGCACTACTCGAAGGGCCTGAGCCGGCAGCTCACGGCCCGTCAGTTGCAGGCACTCGCCGACGCACAGAACGTACCGGTCACCGAGGCCGGCAAGCCGACGCCGAAGCCCGGCGCACCGGGGGAGGAACACATATGACGTCCGTCGAGACGCCGATGGTGCGGGCCGACCGGGTCTGCAAGAGTTTCGGCGCCGTCAAGGTGCTCAAGGGCATCTCGCTCGAGGTGGGGCGCGGCCAGGTGACCTGCCTGATCGGTCCGTCCGGATCCGGTAAGTCGACCTTCCTGCGGTGCATCAACCACCTCGAACGCGTCGACGCCGGTCGCCTGTACGTCGACGGCGATCTCGTCGGCTACGCCGAACGGGGTTCGAAACTGTACGAACTGCACCCGCGGGCCGCCGCGAAACAGCGCCGCGACATCGGCATGGTGTTCCAGCACTTCAACCTGTTCCCGCACCGCACCGTGCTCGAGAACGTCATCGAGGCGCCGATCCTCGTGAAGAAGCTCAAGCGTGACGAGGCGGTCGAGAAGGCCCGGGACCTGCTCGCGCGGGTCGGGCTGGCCGACAAGGTCGACGCCTATCCCGCGCAGCTCTCGGGCGGCCAGCAGCAGCGCGTCGCGATCGCCCGCGCGCTCGCCATGGATCCCAAGCTCATGCTGTTCGACGAGCCCACCTCGGCCCTCGACCCCGAACTCGTCGGCGAGGTGCTCGCGGTGATGCGCGATCTCGCCGACGGCGGCATGACGATGGTCGTCGTCACGCACGAGATGGGCTTCGCGCGGGAGGTCGCCGATCAGCTCGTGTTCATGGACGGCGGCGTGGTCGTCGAGGCCGGTGATCCCCGCCAGGTGCTGGCCGACCCGAAGGAGAGCCGGACCCGGGAGTTCCTGTCCCGGCTGCTGTGAGTCGGGATCAGGCGGGTTTGCGGCTGCAGAAGATGGCGGTGCCCGGGAAGATCGAACCGCGCAGCGGGCTCCACTGCCCCCACTCGCGGTCGAGATGCTCGGGCCACTCGGGTTCGACGATGTCGTAGACCTCGAGGCCGGCGGCGACGAGTTCGCGCACCCGATCGCCCACGGTGCGGTGGTGCTCGGCGTAGGTCGCCCGGCCCGTCGCGTCCACCTCGACGTAGGGGGTCCGGTCGAAATACGGGAACATCGCGACCAGGCCCTGTTCGCCCGGATCGTCGGGGAAGATCCACCGCATCGGGTGGTTCACGGAGAACACCCATCGCCCGCCGGGTCGCAGCACCCGCGCCACTTCGCGCATCACCCGGGCGGAATCGGCGACGAAGGGCACCGCGCCGAACGCCGAGCACACGATGTCGAAGCTTCCGTCGGCGAACGGCAGGTTCTCGGCGCCGGCCTGTACGAGCGGAACCGTCGGGCCGGAACCGGTCATCGCAGCGCGTCCGCGCTGCAGCATCCCCATGGAGATGTCCAGCCCGACCGCCCGGGCCCCCTGCCCGGTGAGCCAGCGGGCGCACGGTGCCGAACCGCACCCGAGTTCGAGGACGTCGCGTCCGGCAACCGGGCCGAGCAACTGCACATCGCCCTCGTGCAGGCCCTCCGGGCACCACACGAACTCCCCGGCGGCCGAGTCCACGCCGAGGAACTCGCCGTGCGTGCGGTGGTAGTCGTCGGTGTCGGCGTCCCACCAGACCCGGTTCGCGCGTTCGCTCTCGAGGGAGCCGAGGCGGGTCCGGGTGGGTCGGGTCTCGCCGAGGATCGTCTCGGCGTCCGCGTGCCGCGCGGCCTCGTCGTCGGTTCCCTCCGGGGCGCCCGAAAGGTCTGGAAAAGGAGTGTTCGCGGAGCCCGGCATGGGTGTGAGCCTATCGGGTGCGGGGGAGTGGCCCCGATATCGGTTTGCCCGGGTCCCCTCGAAGCGCGTAGCCTGGTGATCGCGAGTGTCCGCAGTTCGGCTCCAGGGCCGAGCGAGGAACTCGCCGTGACTCGCACATCGCCGTATCGCAGTGGGTGTTTCACGTGCCCGACCGAATTTGACCAACCGACTATCAACCCGTCCGGAGCAACTCAACACATGGCCTCCACCACCGTCACCTCGCCGCAGGTAGCCGTCAACGACATCGGCTCCGCCGAGGATTTCCTCGCCGCCATCGACGCCACGATCAAGTACTTCAACGATGGCGACATCGTCGAGGGCACCATCGTCAAGGTCGATCGCGACGAGGTGCTGCTCGACATCGGTTACAAGACCGAAGGCGTCATCCCGTCCCGCGAGCTCTCCATCAAGCACGATGTCGACCCCAACGAGGTCGTGTCGGTGGGCGATGAGGTCGAGGCTCTTGTTCTCACCAAGGAGGACAAGGAAGGCCGTCTGATCCTGTCCAAGAAGCGTGCTCAGTACGAGCGCGCCTGGGGCACGATCGAGGAGCTCAAGGAGAAGGACGAGGCCGTCAAGGGCACCGTCATCGAGGTCGTCAAGGGCGGCCTGATCCTCGACATCGGCCTGCGTGGCTTCCTGCCCGCGTCGCTCGTCGAGATGCGTCGCGTCCGCGACCTCCAGCCTTACGTCGGCAAGGAGATCGAGGCCAAGATCATCGAGCTCGACAAGAACCGCAATAACGTGGTCCTGTCGCGCCGCGCATGGCTCGAGCAGACCCAGTCCGAGGTCCGCAGCGAGTTCCTGCACCAGCTCCAGAAGGGCCAGGTCCGCAAGGGCGTCGTGTCCTCCATCGTCAACTTCGGCGCCTTCGTCGATCTCGGCGGTGTCGACGGCCTCGTGCACGTCTCCGAGCTGTCCTGGAAGCACATCGATCACCCGTCCGAGGTCGTCGAGGTCGGCACCGAGGTCACCGTCGAGGTTCTCGACGTCGATCTCGACCGCGAGCGTGTCTCCCTGTCGCTCAAGGCGACGCAGGAAGATCCGTGGCGTCAGTTCGCCCGCACCCACGCGATCGGTCAGATCGTGCCGGGCAAGGTCACCAAGCTCGTTCCGTTCGGCGCGTTCGTCCGCGTCGAGGAGGGCATCGAGGGCCTCGTCCACATCTCCGAGCTGGCCGAGCGCCACGTCGAGGTCCCGGACCAGGTCGTTGCCGTCGGCGACGACGCGATGGTCAAGGTCATCGACATCGACCTCGAGCGTCGTCGTATCTCGCTGTCGCTGAAGCAGGCGAACGAGGACTACACGGCCGAGTTCGACCCGTCGAAGTACGGCATGGCCGACAGCTACGACGAGCAGGGCAACTACATCTTCCCCGAGGGCTTCGATCCCGAGACCAACGAATGGCTCGAGGGCTACGAGAAGCAGCGTGAGGAGTGGGAGTCCCGCTACGCGGAGGCCGAGCGTCGCCACAAGATGCACACCGCTCAGATCGAGAAGATGGCTGCCGACGAGGCTGCCGAGGCTGCAGCCGGCGTGTCCGGTAGCAACTACTCCTCCGAGTCGGGTGCCGAGGCGGCTCCGGAGACCACCGGTGGATCGCTCGCGAGCGACGCCCAGCTCGCCGCTCTGCGCGAGAAGCTGTCGGGTAACGCCTGATACAGCGCTTCGACGGACGACCCCGCACCATTCGGTGCGGGGTCGTCCGCGTTCCCGGGGTCATCGTTGCTGCGGCACAGTGGCTCCCGGGCCACGACGGGACCGGCCCCCTCCGAATCGGAGGGGGCCGGTCTTCGTGTGTCGTCGATGGCAGGTGCTCAACTCACGGCGAGCTCATCCCACGGCGGGAGTGGCCCACTGCGCGGGCAGGGCCGTGGCCCGCTTGCGCATCGCGGCGTGGCTGTGGCGCGCGTTCGTCAGCAGCGCGGTGAACCAGTTCCGCCGGTGCTCGGCGAGGGCGGCAGCGACCTCGGGGATGAGGATGCAGTGAACACCGTTTTCCATGCCGAGGCGATGCCGACCTGTGGTTGAGGTGGAGGATCGCATGGCCTGCCTTCTCGAATGCTCCGGACGAGCCGGGACGGATGCTTCGCAACGACGATATCGGACAGTCGGTCGAATTCTCCGCATTTACCCCAGGTAGAAGGGGGT
This sequence comes from Rhodococcus rhodochrous, assembly GCF_900187265.1. Taxonomy (NCBI): domain Bacteria; kingdom Bacillati; phylum Actinomycetota; class Actinomycetes; order Mycobacteriales; family Nocardiaceae; genus Rhodococcus; species Rhodococcus rhodochrous. The sequence goes on along the minus strand of NZ_LT906450.1, from coordinate 3,034,651 downwards.
GTGTCCGGTTTCCGAGCGGCGTTGCGACCGCCCCGTGACCCCGCCGTGATCGGTGTGTGATCCCCGGAGCCCTCCGAGGGGAGACGTCGACGGCTCTCTCGGCCGTCCAAGAAGTACACCCGGTTCGTCCCAAGCGACGCGGCGCACCGTGGCCGAGGTCCACACACCTCGACACGGAAGGATCTTCCATGACCACACCGATCCCCGCGAGAAGTACCGCGACGAAACGGATCACGCTACTGGTGGTGTGCGTGACGACGGCGATGCTCATGCTCGACATCGCCGTCGTCAACACTGCACTGCCGTCGATCGCCGTCGACCTCGACGCGGGCGTCAGTTCACTGCAGTGGGTGATCGACGCCTACACCCTCGCCCTGGCCACAGCCGTCCTCGGCGCCGGGTCGTGGGCCGATCGCCGCGGCCGGCGCCGGGCGTTCGTCGTCGGCCTCGTCTGGTTCACGGGCGCCTCGCTCCTGTGCGCCCTCGCACCGACGATCTGGTTCCTCGATCTCGCCCGGGCGGTGCAGGGCATCGGTGGGGCGGTCCTGTTCGCCTGCTCGCTCGCCCTCCTCGCCGACGTCTTCGACCGAGGGCCGGCGCGGGCGTCGGCCCTGGCCGCCTACGGCGCGACCATCGGCGGCGCCTTCGCGGTCGGTCCGCTCGTCGGAGGTCTGCTCACCGAACTGCTGGACTGGCGCGCGATCTTCTTCGTCAACGTGCCGATCGGTCTCGTGACCCTGCTCCTGACACTGCGCTGGGTGCCCGAATCGCGAGATCCCCGCCCGCGCGCCGCCGACGTGCCGGGGCAGCTCCTGGCCGCGGCCTTCGCCATCTCGGCGTCGCTGTTCGCGGTATTCGTCTACACCACGTTGTACCTGCAGAACGTCCTGCTGCTGTCGCCGGTGCAGGCCGGGCTGGTGTACCTGCCCGCGACCGTCGCCATGTTCGTCGTCGCCGGTGCGACGGCGAAACTCGATCGTGTCGTCCCCACCCGGGTATCGCTGTCGTGCTCACTGGCGCTCGTCGCCGTCGGGTTGCTCATGATGACGGTCGCCGAGGCGGACAGTTCGAAGTACGTACTGCTGCCGGGGCTCGTCGTGGCCTGCGCGGCTGCCGGCGTGTTCAACCCGGTGATGAGCGGGATCGTCCTCGGAGAGAGCACCGCGGCGCATTCCGGTCTCGCGGCCGGTATCAACGATGCGTTCCGTCAGACCGGCATCGCCGTGGGCGTCGCGGTGCTCGGGGTGTTCCTGCCGGCCGAGTCGCTGTTGCCCGGCGGATCACCGCAGGACTTCGTGTCGGGCCTGCAGGGGGCGCTCGTGGCGGCGGCGTTCGTTGCGGCTCTCGGAACCGTGGTGTGTGCGGTCTGCCTGCGTCCCCGGCCGCAGACCGCACCGGTGTTCGGGGACGCCGAGAGCGACACGGTCGATTTCCCGGCCGTGACGGGATGAGAAGTCGCCGCGCACCCGGCGAAAACTGTCCTTACACTGCAACGATCGCGTAGTTCGGCCGGGTCGAGGGGGCTCACCACATGATGTACCGACTGCTCGGACCACTGGAGGTGGTCCGGGTCGCGTCGACGGCCGATCCGGCGGTGCCCCCGTCGGAGTCGCAGGTCGATCTCGGTCCGCGCAAGCAGCGAGCGGTCCTCGCCGTCCTGCTGCTCAACCGGCGGCGGGTGGTCTCCACCGACCGGCTGATCGACGCCCTGTGGCAGGACGAGGCGCCTGCCAGTGCGATGGCGAGCATCCAGGCGTACATCTCCAATCTGCGCAGGGTACTGAGAGGGGAGAGCGGTGCGGCCTCCCCGATCGTGCGCCAGCCGCCCGGCTACGTCCTCGACATCCCGGCCGAGTCGGTCGACCTGGCCCGCTTCCTCGACGACGCCGAGACCGCCCGTCGGCATGCCGAGAACGGGGAATAGGAGTTCGCACTCGACACCGCCGACCGTGCCCTCGACTCCGTGCGGGGGCATCTCCTCGAGGACCTGCGCGACGAACACTGGGTGGAGGTCGCGGCGGCATCCTTCGACGAGGTGCGCACCGAATGCCGCGAGACCCGGATCACCGCACTGCTCGCCCTCGGTCGCCTCGCGCCCGCTCTCGTCGACGCCACCGAACTGTGCAGCGAGTTCCCGTTCCGCGACCGCACCTGCTGGCTGCGCATGCTCGCCCTGCACCGAGCGGGGCGTTCGTCGGAAGCACTCGAACAGTTCCGCGTCCACGAGACGAGGCTGGACGCCGAGCTGGGGTTGCGGCCCGGCACCGAACTCACCGACCTGCAAGGCGCGATCCTCCGGCACGAACCGGGACTCGCCGCGTGGCCCCGAACCCCGGGATGGACGGGCGCGGAGGAGGTTCCGACACCGGCCGCGCCCACCGTTCCCGCACCCACCCCGGCGCCGGGCCCCGGGCGCATCTTCGTCGGACGCACCTCCGAGACCGGCGTCCTCGACCGCATGCTCGACGAGGTCCGCTCCGGCGCCACCCGCTGGGTCGTCCTCACCGGGCCCGCCGGTATCGGCAAGACCCGCCTCGCCGAGGAATGCGACGCCCGGACCGCCGCGATCGGTGGGAACACCGTGTGGGCGCGATGTCTCGAGGACGACGGAGCACCCGCCTGGTGGCCGATCCGGCGCATCCTGCGCGAACTCGGCGCCGACGCCGACACCACCCTGATCCCACCTACCGGAGTGGAGTCCGACGAAGCCCGCTTCGCGGTCTACGAACGGGTTCTGGGCGTCGTCGAAACGGCCGCGACGCAGACTCCCGTCCTCACCGTCGTGCTCGACGACATCCAGTGGGCCGACCCGACCTCTCTGCGTTGCCTCCTGTACCTCGTGGGAGCTCTGCATAAACGGGGTGTCTGGTTCGTGTGCACACTCCGCGACTCGGAGACGACCCCCGGCGTCCAGCGGTTCGTGGACGCCGTGCTGCACGGCGAAGGTAACCGGCACATCGACGTCCCGGCGCTCGCCGAACCCGAGGTCGCCGCCCTGGCCGGGCATGTGAGCGGCGCGCCGCTCGGTGCCGACGAGGCGCGCCTGCTCGCCGAACGCACCGGCGGCAACCCGCTGTTCGTGTCCGAATACGCGCGACTTCCCCGGGACGAACGCCTCGACGGTGGGATCCCCATGGCGGTCCGGTCGGTCCTCGCGCGGCGGCTCGCCGCGGTGGAACCGGCCGTGCTGCAGGTGCTCCGGGTGGCCGCGGTCGTCGGCGACACCATCGAGATGGACATCCTCGCCGGTGCGACGCGCCTCGATCCCGACACCCTCGCCGACTACCTCGACGACGCCGCCGACGAGCGCATCATCGTCGCCGATCCGGGACTGCGGGGGTACGCCTTCGCCCACGGATTGCTCCGCGACGAGGTCCTCGCGGCGATTCCCGCCCTCCGCCGCCAACGCATGCACGCACGCGTCGCGGAGGTCCTGGCGGACTCCTCCGACCCGGATCGTGCCGGCAGACGAGCCCGGCATCTCATGGCGGCACTGCCGCTCGTCGACGCTCGCGTCGTGCTCGACGCCTGCGTCACCGCCGCCCGCGAGGCCACCGAGAGATGGAACTCGGAGGAGGCGGCACGCTGGTGGGACGACGCCGTCCGGGCCTTCGACCTGCTGCCCGCCGCGGAACGATCCCCGGGCGATCGCGACGATCTGCTCGTCGCGCGTGTCGAGGCACTCGCCCGGGCGGGGCGCGGCCAGACCGTACTCGACGTCGTCGACGCGGGCCTGCTCGACGCGGTCCGGGACGGCCGCACGTCGACGGCCGGACGCCTGGCCGCAGCGCTGCTGCGCGCAGCCGGTGCATGGCCGTGGGTGTCCTACGGCAAGGATCCGGGACCGGTCCTCGACCGCCTCGCCGCACTCGAACCGTTCGTCGCGGCCGACCGCGCGGCGCACGCGCGGGTACTCGCGGCGCTCGCCGTGGGCAGTTGCTATCACCCCGATTCGTCCGTCCCCGACGGGATGAGCCGCACCGCGCTGGAGATCGCGCGTGGGCTCGCCGACCCGGACGTCGTCGCCGACGCGTTGCTGGGCCGGATCCTCCTCTACTCGGGGGTCGCGACACACAGCCGCGAATCCGCCCGGCTCACCGACGAACTCCTCGCACTGCCGCACCAGCAGGCCCGGTTCGACGAGGTGATCGCCCACGCCGTTGCGAGCATGACACTGATGAACCTCGGCGACGTCGACGCCGCGACGTCCCACGTCCGCCTGGGCATCGCCGGTTGCGACCTGCTGCGTCTGCCCGTGCTGCGCGTACAGCTCCGATGGATGGAGGCGACCCTCGCGGCGTGGCACGGCGACTTCGCCGAGACCCGGCGCCACTACGACACCGCCACTCAGTTCCACCTGCAGACCGAGCTGTACACGGCGGGCAGCTCCGACCTCGCCACCAACACCCTCGAATGGGAGTACGGCACCCTCGCCGACGCGGATCCCGGCACCGTGGAACCGGATTCCTGGAGCATCGCGATCGCCGGCGCCCGTCGGGACACCGCGACGGTGATCCGCGACATCGAACAATGGGCGGCAAAAGGCGCACCCTTCACCTGGACGACGCTCGGGCACCGCACACTCATCGCGCGCGTCGTCGCCGACCTCGCCCTCGTCGACTACGCCGAGATGTTCCTCGAGCTCCTCGATCCGTTCACCGACCGCATCGCGACGGTGGGACAGGTCGGGGTGATCGGTTCGGTGGCGGAGGTGTGCGCACGCCTGCAGGCACTGCTCGGGCGCACCGATGCAGCCGCGGCTCTGCTGGATCGGGCCGAGGACCTCGCGACCCGCACATCGAGCCCACCGACGCTGCTGCGGTGCCGGTTACTGCGCGCCCAACTGCGGCCGGACTCGCCCGAACGCAGCCGGGAGATCGCCGCGATCGCCGACGAAGCGGCCCGCACCGGCATGCTCGGACTCGCCGCCTACGCCCGCTCGATCCCCACCTGACCGGTTCTTGGCGGCCGCTTGGACGGCGGTCCGCGTCACCGCAAGAAGCCGCCAAGCCGGTCCCGGCACTCTTTCGTCGCACCCCATCCAGTGCGACGAAAGGAAGTGCACATGAACCAGCGGACGCCCATCGTCGGCACCGACCCCATCGACGCTCTCCGTGCCGCGGTCACCGGATCGATCTCCCTCCCGGGCGAACCCGGCTACGACGTCGCGACCCCGTGGAACGTGGCGGTGCCGGTCCGTCCCCGCGCGGTGATCGCGGTCGAGAACGCCCTCGACGTCAGCGCCACCGTCCGGTTCGCGGGCGAACACGGCCTGAAGGTGGCCGTGCAGCGCACCGGGCACGGCGCCGTGCCGCTCGGCGACGATGTGCTGCTCGTGCACACCGGCCGCCTCACCGAATGCTCGATCGACCCCGGCACCCGCACCGCCCGTCTCGGCGCCGGCCTGGTGTGGCAGCAGGTCGTCGACGCCGCCGCACCCCACGGTCTCGCCCCGCTCGCCGGATCGGCACCCCACGTCGGCGTGGCCGGTTTCCTCACCGGCGGGGGCATCGGCCCACTGGTCCGCACCTACGGACTCTCCTCCGACCACGTGCTGGCCTTCGATCTCGTCACCGGTGACGGAGACCTGCTCCGGGTGACTCCCGAACAGCACGCCGAACTGTTCTGGGGCCTGCGCGGCGGCAAGGCGACCCTCGGGATCGTCACCGCGGTGGAGACCGATCTCGTGCCCCTGCCGCACTTCTACGGTGGCGCGCTGTATTTCGACGGCGCCGACGCGGCCGCGGTGGCGCACGCCTGGCTGGACCTGTGCGCCGGCCTGCCCGAGCACAGTTCGACCTCGCTGGCCTTCCTTCAACTGCCACCGCTGCCGGGAGTCCCGGAACCGCTGGCCGGTCGCGCCACCGTGGCCGTCCGTTTCGCGAGCGTCGCCGGCGAAGCCGAGTCCGAGGAGATTCTCGGCGCGCTGCGCAGGGTCGCGACCCCGATCCTCGACGGCATCGGCATCCTGCCGTACACGGCACTGGGAGCAGTGCACGCCGACCCGGTCGACCCGATGCCCGTTCACGAACACAGCGGGCTGACACGCGAACTGACGCACGACGCGATCGACGCATTGCTCTCGGTTGCGGGACCTGGTTCCCACTCGCCGCAGACCATCATCGAGATGCGGCTCCTCGGCGGAGCGCTGGCACGTGAACCACGGCATCGCAGCGCCTTCTGCCACCGCGACGCCGCCTTCTCCCTCTTCGTCATCGGCGTCCTCGCGCCACCCTCGGCCGACGCCGTCGTCGCGCACACCCAGGTCATCGATCGGGCACTGGCACCGTGGGCCACGGGCACGTCGCTGCCCAACTTCACCGCCACCTCGGATCCGGACCGCATCGCACGGACCTACGACGACGACACCGCGCACTGGCTCGGCGCTCTCGCCGACGAGCACGACACCCACGGTGTGCTGCGCGTCGGGCAGGTCGTGCGCCGACCCCGATGAGACCGAGACCTCCCACCGCGAACCCATCCACTCACACAAGGCAGGCAATGCGCACTTCTCGATCGATCGCCGCACTCGCCCTCTCCACCTGCGCCGTTCTGACCCTCGCGGGTTGCGGCGACGGATCCGTCCCGACCGCCGAGGGTGCGGAGACGGCAGGCCACCACCACGGTGTCACCACCCTCTACGGGCCGGAAAACGAACTGGGGGAGGGTATCTCCCGCACCTATGTCGTCGTCGATCACGACGGGAGACCGCGCGAGGTCGGTATCCGGATGTCGGAGTCCGTGCTCACCGGCCTTTCCGAGGGTCCGGGCGCCGGCACGACGATGCTCATGCCGGCTCTTCCCGCGGGCGCTCCGGACACCGGTTTCGACCACGTGATGCTGGACTGGAACCCGAACGGGCACGACCCGGAGATCCTCTATGGCGCGCCCCATTTCGACATGCACTTCTACACGACGGACGCCGACCACGAGGTGGACCCGGCCGCACCCGACTTCGCGGCGCGCGCGGCGCGGCTCCCCGAACCCAAGTACGTTCCGGAGGGATACATCCCACCACCCGGTCCACCCGTCGAGAACACCGTGCCGTTCATGGGCATGCACTGGACGGACGCCGCGGACGGCGTGATCCCCGGCTCCTTCGAGTTCACCGAGGTGCTGCTCAACGGATCATGGGACGGGGAGTTCATCTTCATCGAGCCGATGATGACGCGGGAGTGGCTGGCGACGAAGCCGTCCCTGCGGGAGATCGTGAAACAACCGTCGTCCTACCGGCGGACCGGCTACTACCCGACGGTGTACACCGTCGACTTCGACGAACAGGCGGGCGAGTATGTCGTCGCGCTGTCGGGGCTGACGATGCGTGAGGCCTCGTAGGGACCGCGAACGTGCCTCGGCGACGCGGTGATGCGAGACTGGGCAACGTGCTGCGAATGGGGTTGACCGGAGGAATCGGCGCGGGCAAGTCGACCGTCGCCAAGGAGCTCGTCGAACTCGGGGCGGTGATCGTCGATTCCGATGTCGTCGCCCGGGAGATCGTCGCTCCCGGCTCCGAAGGTCTCGCCGAGCTCGTGGACGCCTTCGGTGAGGACATCCTGCAGCCCGACGGCACCCTCGACCGTCCTGCCCTCGCCGCGAAGGCGTTCGCCAGCGAGGACGCGCGCGCGGTTCTCAACGCCATCACCCATCCCCGGGTCGGGCGCCGTACCGCCGAGCTGGTGGCCGCTGCGCCCGACGACGCGGTGGTCGTGCAGGACATCCCGCTGCTCGTCGAGGGCGGGATGGCACCGGCCTTCCACCTCGTCGCCGTCGTGCACGCCGACGAGGCGGAGCGGATCCGGCGTCTCGTCGAACTGCGCGGCATGCCCGAGGCGGACGCCCGCGCGCGGATCGCGGCGCAGGCGACGGAGGAACAGCGACGTGAGGTCGCCGACGTGTGGCTCGACAACACCGGTGATCAGCAGGTGCTGGTCGAGCAGGTCCGGACGCTGTGGAACGACCGCCTGGTGCCGTTCGAGAAGAATCTGCGCACCGGTGTGGTGGTCGAGGCGGATCCGGTCCTCGTGCCCGCGCGCGAGGAATGGCATCGGCAGGCGCAGCGGCTCGTCGCCCGACTGGCCCTCGCAGCCGGGGGCGCGGCGAAGCGCATCGACCACGTGGGCTCCACCGCGGTGCCCGGTCTGGCCGCCGTGGACGTCATCGACCTGCAGATCACCGTCGGCGATCTCGCGGCAGCCGATGCGCTCGCACCCGCCTTGGCTGCTGCGGGCTTCCCGCGCATCGACCATGTGGTGACCGACGATCCGAAACCGTCCTACGGGGCCGGGGGAGAGACCGACCCGGCGGTGTGGGAGATGCGGTTGCACGGCAGCGCCGATCCCGGCCGTCCGGCGCGGGTGGCGGTCCGGGTGGACGGCTGGCCCGCCCAGCAGTTCGCGTTGCTACTGCGCGACTGGCTGTCCGCGGTCGACACCGCGAAGCGCGAGTACGCCGACCTCAAGGCCGATGCCGCAGCCGAGGCGTCGCAGAAGACGGATCCTGCCGAGGCGGCGGCCACCTACGCAGCGCTCAAGGCGCCGTGGTTCGACCGGGCGCATCACCGCGCGTGGGAGTGGGCCGAGAGCACCGGCTGGTCGGCCTAGGGGGTCCGGATCCCGGGCGGAGACCCGCCCGGGAATGTTCCGGGCGACCCGTCCGTTAGGATAGTTGACAGTTCAACTACTTGACGGAGGTTCGACCGTGCAGTTCGGCATCTTCACCATCGGCGACGTCACGCGCGACCCTACGACGGGCCGGGTCCCCACCGAACACGAGCGCATCGTCGCGATGACGAAGATCGCGCTGAAGGCCGAGGAGGTGGGCCTGGACGTCTTCGCGTCCGGCGAGCACCACAATCCCCCCTTCGTCCCGTCCTCGCCGACGACGATGCTCGGCTGGATCGCCGCGAGGACCGAGAAGCTCATCCTCTCGACCGCGACCACCCTCATCACCACCAACGACCCGGTGAAGATCGCCGAGGACTTCGCGATGCTCCAGCACCTGTCCGGCGGCCGCGTCGACCTCATGATGGGACGCGGGAACACCGGACCGGTCTACCCCTGGTTCGGCAAGGACATCCGGCAGGGCATCCCGCTCGCCATCGAGAACTACCACCTGCTGCGACGGCTCTGGCGCGAACGCGTCGTCGACTGGGAGGGCAAGTTCCGCACACCGCTGCACGGCTACACCTCCACCCCGTGGCCGCTCGACGACACCCCGCCCTTCGTCTGGCACGGTTCCATCCGTTCGCCCGAGATCGCGGAACAGGCCGCCTTCTACGGCGACGGCTTCTTCCACAACAACATCTTCTGGAACAAGGAACACATCCAGCAGATGATCGCTCTCTACCGGCAGCGGTTCGAGCAGTACGGTCACGGTGCCGCAGACCAGGCCGTCGTCGGGCTCGGCGGCCAGGTGTTCATGGCGGAGACCGAGGCCGAGGCGAAACGGATCTTCCGTCCTTATTTCGACAACGCCCCCGTCTACGGCCACGGCCCGTCGCTCGAGGATTTCTCGACGATGACACCGCTGACCGTCGGCACACCCGAGCAGGTCGTCGAACGCACGCTCGGTTTCGCCGACTACGCCGGCGACTATCAGCGTCAGCTGTTCCTCATGGACCACGCCGGCCTGCCGCTCGACGTCGTGCTCGAGCAGATCGAGATCCTCGGCCGGGAGGTCGTGCCGGTACTGCGAGCGGAATTCGAACGCCGCCGCCCCGCCCACGTGCCGTCCGACCCGCCCACGCACAGCACGCTCGCCGCGCAGGGAGCCGACTCGGCGCACCGTCAGGTGATCCCGGCCCGCGTCGATCTCGTGCCGGAAGAGGCGGATGCCCGATGACCCGCCGTATCGTCGTCGTCAGCGGTGGCCTGTCCGAGCCGTCCACCACCCGTCTGCTCGCCGACCGCATCGCCGAGGCCACTCGTGTCGCGGTCGGCGCGCGCGGTGACGACGCGGATATCGAGGTCATCGAACTACGCAGCCTCGCGACGGATCTGGCCACCACCTTCACCGCCGGTGTCCCCACCGCAGCGGTCGCACGGGCCCGTGAACAACTCGCGACTGCCGACGGCCTGATCGCGGTGAGCCCGGTCTTCGCCGCCGGTTACTCGGGTCTGTTCAAGATGTTCTTCGACGCGCTCGATCCGGACACGCTCACCGGTGTGCCCACGGTGCTCGCCGCGACCGCGGGTAGCGCCCGACACTCACTGGTCCTCGACCATGCGATGCGGCCGCTGCTGAGCTATCTGCGTGCGCTCGTCGTGCCCACCGGCGTCTTCGCCACCACCGACGACTTCGGAACAGGCGAGGCCGCCACGGCACTGAAGGGGCGGATCGACAGGGCGGCGGACGAACTCGCCGAGCAGATCACCCGCAGCACGGGATCACCCCACGGGTTCTCGGACGCCGTGCCCGCCGGACGGCCGCGCGTGTCGGGAAACGCGGTCCGCACGGACGGACCGTCCTTCCGGGAACTGCTCGGTGCTCACATGGGGTGAGCCCCGCCGTCGCGTGCCGGTCGGCCGTCGGCGGGTAGGTAGGCACTGAGCAGGTCCGCGGCGAGAGCGGAGCTCGGCCGCCGGGCCGTTCGCCCGGTGCAGCCCGCCGAGAACGAATCGGCGACTTGCCGTTCCCTGAAGGCACACCTATAGTTCCTTAAGTTATGGGGTCTAACTTAAGGCGAGCGGAGGGGCGAACGGGGTGGCCGGCGTCCGCAGACGTGTACGTAAGATCGACATGGAGGACATCATCCGTGTCGGTCGAGCGATCGGGCTGCGACAGTTGAGCCTCAACGCTGTCGCCGCGGAACTCGGCGTCTCCACAACGGCGCTGTACCGCCACGTGGACGGTCGCTGGGGGCTCGAACTCGTCGTGGGGGAGAGTCTGCTCGGCGATCTCGTTCTGCATGACGATCCGGAGCACGACATCGAACGGCACCTGCTGTCGTTCGGTCTGCAGCTACGCGCGTTCGTCCTTGCCCATGCGGGCCTGGGAACCTACATGCAGACCCTCTTCCCGCGTGGGGAAGCGGGGCAGCGGCTGATGATGAGCGAGATCGAAGCTCTCGTGCGCCGCGGGTGCACACCCGACGTCGCGGTCGCATTGGCGAGTGCGGTGGCGAGCACCGCGATCAACTTCGCGGTGGCCGAGGAAGCGCAGCTCGAGCGCATCTCGGGGCTCCAGCAGCAACGCGACGACGTCGCCGAACGGCTGAGCACCGACGAACGCTTGGGTGAGGCTCATCGCGACCTTCCGGAATTCGACCACGAAGGATTCTCGACGATGGTCCTCACGGCGACGATCCGAGGTCTACTGGCGGTCGGTCCGGTCGGGCGACCACTGCACGAGGTGGTCGTCGATCTCGGATCGACCGGGATGGGATTGCGATGATGCGGGCCGGATCTCTGCAGGGCCAGCTACCCCAAATCGGGATCGGTTGCGTCGACGACGAATTCCGGCTCCGGCAGCTCGTCGTTGCCAGGATCGTCGAGTTGTTCGATCGGCAGGTCGTCGATGGCGGGGTGCTCGATATCGTTCTCATCGATTCCCTCGACGGGAACCAGTTCGGTTCCGATGCGAGGGGTGAGGGGATCGGTGGCGATATCGAGCACCCGACGCCAGGCGTCCTCGGGTAGTTCGGGAATCCGGTCCATCAGATCGAGTCCCAGCGATTCCCTTGAGGGGGCAACGGATTCGGTTCGCTTCGCGTCATTGCTCATCCTTCCGGGGTGTCCTCGGCGGTTCGGTGCCCTCCGTGTCGGCCGACCCGGCCGTCGTGGCCGTATCGATCGGCCCGGCCGTCGGTCAGAGGGCAACCTCTTGGGCGCCGAGCAGTGCCGGACTCAGTAGATCGGCGAGTTGCATACGGGCACGCCTGATCCGGCTCTTCACCGTCTGTACACCCACGCCCTGGTGCGCTGCGATCTCGGCGTAACCGAGCTGTGCATACTCACGCAACACGATGGCAACCCGAAACTGTTCGGGAAGAAGGAAAAGGGCTCGTCGGACCGCATCACCGTCGACCACGCTCTCGGCGAGAGGCGTTTCCCCGGAGACGTATTCGTCCTCGACCCGTTCGTCGAGGACCTCACCACGTCGCGTCCGCACGACAGCGAGCGCCGCATTGCTCGCGATGCGATACAACCACGTTCCGAATGCTGCTGTGCCACGGAATTTGTCGAGATTCTGCCACGCCACGATCAGCGCATCCTGCAGTGCATCCTCGGCGTCGTATCGGTTTCCTGTGATCCGGACGCAGACCGCCCACACGCGTTCCCGTGACGATGCGACGAGCTCGGCGAACGCTGCCCGATCGCCTGCCCGGCACCGCTCGATCAACTCGGCCTCGTCCATCGAGCCCCCTCACCATCCCGAGCAGTCACATTGCCCCACATGCACATTCGAGACTCGGCTCGACGGGCGGGGGAATTACGAACATATCGCGGTCCGAAGTGGTCGACGCCGTCGGGGGCAGCGTCGACCACCCGTCGACAATACCGCGAGATCAGTTCTCGCCCCAAGCCCATCTCCTCGGAGCGGACGAATTTCACGTACTGGGTGGCCAAGCGCTGTGACATCGTACGAAGCGAGTCGTTCTCGGGAGCCTCGTTCCCCACCGGCCGCAGCCCGGAGAGTTCCGCCACGTACCGCCCGTGGACCATCAGGCACACACTCGCCCGCCCCTGCGCCACATCACCCGACCAGCAGCGTGTTCCGGGGATGTTCTGCGGAACGGTCTCGTCCTCGACGAGATCCGGATACATCTCCCGGGTCGTCTCGACGAAGTCGTCCCGCAGGATCTCCGCCTCTGTGGGACCGGCGGTCCGGTAGACGTTCGACGCGGCCTTGGTGATCCGGTCGGTTCCGGTGACCTCGAAGATCCTCTCGGTACGTGCGGTATGAGAATCGAGCTGCAGCCATCCGTCCGGCCCGTAGACCGCAAGGTCGGACAGGCGTGGGAGCACACCCTCGGGCAGTCCCACCGCCCGGACGAGGACCCTGTCCACATCCATCGGAAGACCCCCGATCTCCTCGGCAGGCGTCGCGGGAAAACGGTCGAGCAACGGCGCCTGGGCCTGCGCAGCGCGCGCGGCGGTATCGGTGGTCCAATCGACATCGCCGGTCCCGCTGTGCGCGTAGGTCCGGATGACGAAGCTCCCCTGCGGGGTGACCGTCGACGTGGTCACGGTTCCGGTCACGTCCCACGACCGGACGGAGGCCAGAGTCTCCGGCGCTCCCGGCACGGCGACTGGGACCGCCGGTGCAATACCCGTCACGATGGTGGGATCACTTGCCAGCGGTGTCGTCCTGTCGACCTGCTCGAATTCGTGCACGACCTGGGCCCCGGGTGGCGTCCTCGGGAGTCGGAAACCGCGCCACCGAGACGTGCAGCGATCGCGACTCGTCCTCGGTGGTGCGGTAGGTCATGAATCCGGTGATCATCCCGAAGGGTTCGAGGAGGTCCCCGGCCCCATCCACCAGGATCTTGTCGGTGGAGACCGAGACGCCGGTACTCGCTCCACCCGTCGTCAGCGCCGGATCGATGTCGTGGGGGTGGACCACGAATTCGGCCATCCGCTGTCCCTCGATCACCGGCCCGGCTTCAGCGGCGGTGAAGTTCTCCCCGAGGAGATCTCGCGGTTCGACCCGATACTCTCCGGTGTCCAACGCCGCGATGTCGATCCCCCGTCACCTTCCCGCACGGGAGTGGTTGCGGTTCCGGTCCCGCTTCCGGCGGCAATCGTGTCGGAACCGCACGCGGCGATCGCCAGGGTGGTTGCCGTCGCGACCGTCAGGACGGCGCGCATGGCACGTGATGTACGCATTGGTCGGCTTCTCCTCGAGGTGCGAACACGGATCGATACGTGACGCGGACAGGAGAAGCCGGAGCGCACGAATGTGCCCGTCATGAATCATTTGTGACGCCATTCACATCTGTTCGGTGGAAATGTGTCGAACGCATGACCTTACGAGTTCGGCGCCCGGGGTCGCGCACATGCGATCCCGGGCGCCGAATGGAGCTCCTGCAGGGAAGGTCAGATCAGATCCTCGCCGTCCCGTCGGGCCTGCAGCCACTCCTTGAAGAACCCGCGGCAGAGCGCCGCCAGCACACCGGCGACGAGTACGGGCCAGATCAGGACGTAGACGGTCAGTGCGAGCGTGCTCATCGGTTCTCCTTTTCCGGAGTGGTCGCCGAGGCGTCCGCCTCGGACGCAGGGGTTTTCGCCGAGGCAGGGGCGTTCGGGGAGTCAGGGTCGGTTTCGGGTGTCGCGTCGTCCGCAGCCACGTCGAAGTCACCGACACGCTGCGCGATGACCTCGAAGTCGAAGTCCTCGTCGGAGTTCACGGACATCGCCCAGCACACGACCGTGCTGACCGCGTAGGCGACGAGCGAGGCGCTGAGCACGGCGTAGTCGTGGACCGAGCCGAGCGCGAAGGGCGCCACGACCACCGCGGCGACGACACCGATGACGCGTGCGGCCCGGAGTCCGAAGAAGCCGAATGCCATCAGACCCGCGATCACGCCGACACCGACGACCGATGCGATGTCCACCGTCCAGGCGAGCACCCCGTCCATCGGGAACCACCCGAAACGCACCGGCAGGAACGCTGCCAGGGCGACGAGCACCGACGTCGTGAACGCCTTGTTGGTGACCTTGTGCCAGTAGAAGCTCGCGATGACGGGGAAGACCAGCGCACCCCAGAGCGCGCCGACGAACACGAGCAGGTCGAGGATGCTCAATCTCATGCTCGCGAACGCCACGGCGGCTGCGGTCGCGACGACCATCGTGGCGCGCCCGATGAACAGCATCCGCTTGGGATCGGCATTGCGGGTGCCGCCGGCGATGTTCTGGCCGTAGATGTCGGCCATGACGATCGAAGACAGCGCCGACAGGTCGGAATCGGCCGTGGACGACAGCGCACCGATGATCATGACGAAGAACACGACGACCAGTGCCGTGGGCAGGAAGGACGCCACCATCTGCGGCACGATGTTGTTGACGTCGCCGTCCATCGGGTCGATGCCCAGGTACAGCGCGAGCACGCCGAACATGCCGACGCCGATGACGGTGGCGCCGTAGCCGATGGTCGCGGTGACGAAGGTGGGCTTGATGAGATCCTCCCGCACCGCGAACAGGCGCTGCGCGATCGTCTGGTTGCCGATGGCGTACGCGAGCACGGCGGCGATGTACGGCGCGCCCTGGTTCAGGAAGGCATCGCTTGAGAAGAAGTCGCCCTGCTGGTCGGTGAGGTTCCCGGAACCACCGTCGAACGCGTCGGGGAAGCCGGTGATGAAGAAGACCGCCGGGATGATGACGACGACCGCACCGAGCATCGCCACGACCTGCACGAAGTCGGTGAGCACGGAGGCTCGGAAGCCGGACCACAGGGTGTAGAGCAGCACACCGGCAGCGATGAAGACGACACCCTGGGCGAAGCCGAACGGTGAGATCAGCGAGATGAGCACACCGCCGGCGATGAAGTTGGACATCAGGCTGATCAGGCTGCCGACGAGATTCGACCCGGCCAGCATGAGCTGGCTCGAGCGACCGTGCCGGGCGAACATGACTTCGGCGAGCGTGTGCGCCTTGGGGGCGACCGCGCGGATCCGCTTCCCGAAGGGGTAGATGAACAGGATCATCAACGCGCCCCACAGCCCGTAGTGGATCGGGCCGGAGATGCCGTAGGTGTATCCGGAGGTCGCGGAGGCGTACAGCGAGGACGCCCAGATCCAGGTGGCGGTCATGCTGGCCGCCGACACCCCGAAACCGACCTTGTTACCGGCGGTCATGTAGCCGTCGGCGTTCTCGTCCTTCTTCCCGATTCGGGCGGAGATGAGAAGCGTTCCGCCGTAGAAGATTACGAGCAGGGCAACGATCGTCGCGGCGCTGAACTGAACGAGCTCGGTGCCGTTCACTGCGACCTCCTTCGTGTTCGCGTCACGTCCGCGGTCGTCGGAGCGCAGCGGAACGCAGGGCGCGCTGCACGCGTCCTGTCTGTCGGTTCCGCTTCGGCGTCGGTCCGATCCACCGCCGGACGGTGGGCATGCGTCGGGCGCCCGATCGGCCACGGGCCGGCGGGCGCGGCATACCGCTCCAGCAGGGCACGCCCGGATCCGGGCGTGTGCCGACGAAGTGATCGGCGGCGTTCTCGTCGGCGCTCGTGGGCTGCACGGGCGCGCGCCGCCGGCGCGAGGGGTGTCCTCGGTCGGGTGATGTGCACGCGGAGGGGCGATCCGGGCCGGCCCCGATGGTCGCCTTCTCGGTGCACTGCTTCGCCGGCCGGGGCAGATTACCATGTCCTTTGCGGCAGTAACTTTTTCGCTCCTGCGCCTCCGTCGTCTGCGCAGGTGACGACACCTGCGCGCAGATCCTGCGCCTCAGCGCCAGGAGACGGGCGCGCCCCGCTCCCGCAGCCACGCGTCGAGGTCGTGACCGTGCGCGGCGATGCCGTCCACCGCCCGCAACGCCGTGTCGATCGCCGTCTCGGCGACGGCCGCGCCGATCATCCCCGTGGTGACCGCGACCACCAGTTCGTCGATGTCCTCGACCACCGTGTCGCGGCCCGTGCGGACGATCAGGTCCAGGTAGTGGTCGTGGGAGTACCAGACGTCGCCGTCGCGCCGGAACTCACCGACGTCGACGTAGCGGTCCTGGTCGCGTTCGTTGCCCGGCGTGAAGTGGAAGATCGAGGCCCGCAGACGCAGGTCCGGCAGCAGCCACGACTCGAGGTAGTGGAACTGCGGGTGGTCGGACGGTCGCGCCATGTACAGCCCCCACTCCTCGACGCGGTACTCGTCGACAGCCCGCACGAAGCCCTTGGGGTCGATGTTGGTCTTCGCGGCGACGTCGAACGTCTCGGTCTTCACGGGATGCGGGGTCGCGGACACGGGATGCACGCTAGCGCGCGAACCGCGCCGCACGCAGGACCGCGATGCGTGTCGGTGGGAGCGCTTACTCTGGATTCCATGGCGTTCGCAAGTGAGCATCCCGTCGTCGCACACTCCGAGTTCCGGCCGGTGGGTGAGATCGAGCGCACCGAGGCCCGTTTCGAGGTCGTCAGCGAGTACGAACCGGCCGGCGATCAGCCGGCCGCCATCGACGAGCTCGAGCGCCGGCTGAGGGCGGGGGAGAAGGACGTCGTCCTGCTCGGTGCCACCGGTACCGGCAAGTCCGCCACCACCGCGTGGCTCATCGAACGCGTCCAGCGACCCACCCTCGTGATGGCGCCCAACAAGACCCTGGCCGCGCAGCTCGCCAACGAGCTGCGAGACATGTTGCCCAACAACGCAGTCGAGTACTTCGTCTCGTACTACGACTACTACCAGCCCGAGGCGTACATCGCGCAGACCGACACCTACATCGAGAAGGACTCCTCGATCAACGACGACGTCGAGCGGCTGCGGCACTCCGCCACCTCGTCGCTGCTGTCCCGGCGCGACGTCGTGGTGGTGGCGTCGGTCTCGTGCATCTACGGTCTCGGTACCCCGCAGTCCTATCTCGATCGGTCCATCCAGCTCGAGGTCGGCGTGGAGGTGCCGCGCGACGCGCTGCTGCGCCTGCTCGTCGACGTCCAGTACGCCCGCAACGACATGGCGTTCACCCGCGGATCGTTCCGCGTCAAGGGCGACACCGTCGACATCATCCCCGCCTACGAGGAACTCGCCGTGCGGATCGAGTTCTTCGGCGACGAGATCGACGCGCTGTACTACCTGCACCCGCTCACCGGCGACGTCGTGCGCAAGGTCGACTCCCTGCGCATCTTCCCGGCAACGCACTACGTCGCCGGTCCCGAGCGCATGGAACGTGCAGTCGCGAGCATCGAGGCCGAGCTCGAGGAGCGCCTGGCCGATCTGGAGAACCGCGGCAAGCTGCTCGAGGCGCAGCGTCTGCGCATGCGCACCCAGTACGACATCGAGATGATCCGGCAGGTCGGCTTCTGCTCCGGCATCGAGAACTACTCCCGCCACATCGACGGGCGCCCCGCCGGATCCGCGCCCGCGACGCTCATCGACTACTTCCCGGAGGACTTCCTCCTGGTCATCGACGAGTCGCACGTCACGGTGCCGCAGATCGGCGCGATGTACGAGGGCGACATGTCGCGCAAGCGCAACCTCGTCGACTTCGGTTTCCGTCTCCCGTCGGCGGTCGACAACCGGCCGCTGACCTGGGAGGAGTTCGCCGCCCGCATCGGGCAGACGGTCTATCTGTCGGCCACCCCCGGCCCGTACGAGCTCGGACAGACCGGTGGCGAGTTCGTCGAGCAGGTCATCCGGCCCACCGGCCTTGTCGATCCGCAGGTCGTCGTCAAGCCCACCAAGGGGCAGATCGACGATCTCGTGCACGAGATCCGCGAACGTGCCGAGCGCGACGAACGCGTCCTCGTCACCACCCTCACCAAGAAGATGGCCGAGGACCTCACCGACTATCTGCTCGAACTCGGTATCCGGGTGCGCTATCTGCACTCCGACATCGACACCCTGCGCCGCGTCGAACTGCTCCGGCAGTTGCGCCTGGGCGAATACGACGTGCTCGTCGGCATCAACCTGCTCCGCGAGGGGCTCGACCTTCCCGAGGTGTCGTTGGTGGCGATCCTCGACGCCGACAAGGAAGGCTTCCTGCGGTCGACGACCTCGCTGATCCAGACCATCGGCCGCGCGGCCCGCAACGTCTCGGGTGAAGTGCACATGTACGCCGACAAGATCACCGACTCGATGGCGCGGGCCATCGAGGAGACCGAACGGCGGCGCGAGAAGCAGATCGCCTACAACACCGAGCACGGTCTCGATCCGAAGCCGCTGCGCAAGAAGATCGCCGACATCCTCGACCAGGTCTATCAGGAGGCCGAGGACACCGAGGCCGTCGAGGTGGGCGGCTCCGGCCGCAACGCCTCGCGTGGTCGCCGAGCCCAGGGTGAGTCCGGGCGGGCCGTCAGCTCCGGTGTCGTGGAAGGTCGCGACACCTCGACGATGCCGCGCGCCGAACTCGCCGATCTCGTGCAACAGCTCACCGACCAGATGATGCAGGCAGCCCGCGACCTGCAGTTCGAGCTGGCCGCACGGCTTCGCGACGAGATCTCCGATCTGAAGAAGGAGCTGCGCGGCATGGACGCCGCGGGTCTGAAGTAGTCGCCCGGCCCGATCGGCGCCGGAGAATCGGTAGGGTCCACTCCCATGGATCCCTCTTCGGCCGGGCGTGCTGCCCGCGCACTCGAACTGCTGCACTCGGTCGTCTACTTCGCGCCGGACATCGCGAGTGAACTCGCCGCGCTGGGCGTCGACGGACCGGCTGCGCAGTACTTCGGTGGGCGCTCGGCACCCCTGGGTGCCGTCGGCCCCGGAGTCGTGACCGCGACGTTCTACAGCTTCTCGCCCCGATTGGTGGCATCGGCCGTCCCGGCAGTGTGGGAGACGGCCGAGCCGGCCGCGATCATCGCGGCGCGGTTGCGGGCTCTGGACGCACTCCACCGGCGGGTCCTCGGGCAGGACGTACTCGGCTCCGCGGAGATGAACGAGGCGGCGGACCTCGCGGCCACCGCGGCGCGGGCGATTCCTGGCCCGGACGGGCGCCCGCTCTACGCTGCCCACGCCGACCTGCCCTGGCCCGAGGTGGCGCACCTGCGGCTGTGGCACGCCCTGACGCTGCTGCGCGAATATCGCGGCGACGGTCATGTCGCGGCGCTGCAGACCGCGGGACTGTCGGGTCTCGACGCACTCGTCACCCACACGGCGACCGGTACCGGCTTCGCCACCGATCCGGCCCGGAAGCTGCGGGGCTGGTCGCGGGACGAGTGGGCGGACGCCGAGAAGGAACTGCGCGGGCGCGGGCTGCTCGACAAGCGTGGCGAGCTCACCGGCGAAGGATTCGAGGTGCGTGAGCTCGTCGAGGATCTCACCGACGACCTGGCGGTCGCGCCGTGGATTGCGCTCGGTGACGAGGGTGTGGAGCGTCTGCTCGACCTCGCGTTGCCGTGGCGCGATGCCTTCGTCGACGCCGAGGTGTTCCCCGCCGGCCTCTTCGGCCCGCGTTACGGTGACGCGCGGTAACATCAAACGCGATTGTGGGATGAGACCCAAACGTCCCACCCGGGCCGCCCATCCCGCTACTGTCGACGCAGCGTATGGCGGGGGAGCGTGCGTGTCCTCCGTCGACGACGGCATCGGCGGCACGCGTCGATGGACCACACACCTGATGGAGGATGAATGAGCGCCTACCGGACCATAGTCGTCGGAACCGACGGTTCCGAATCGTCGTATCGGGCCGTGGAGAAGGCAGCTGCTCTGGCCGGCGACGCCGGCGCCCAACTGGTGATCGCCTGCGCCTACTACCCGGCCGACCCCAAGGACACCGCGCAGGCCGCCGACGCGCTGCGCGACGAGGCGTACCAGGTCACCGGCTCGGCACCGACCTACGAGATCCTGCGCACCGCACGGGAGAAGGCAACCGTCGCCGGCGCCCGCAAGATCACCGAGCGCCCCATCGTCGGTGCTCCCGTCGAATCGCTCCTCACGCTCGTCGAGGAGGTCGACGCCGATCTCATCGTCATCGGCAACCGCGGCCTCAACACGCTGACCGGGCGCCTGCTCGGCTCCGTCCCGTCGGACGTCGCCCGCAAGGCCCTGTGCGACGTGCTGGTGGTGCACACCGTCCGCTGACGGATCAGCAGTACTCCTCGCGGACGGTCTCGAGATAGCGCGCGGCGGCCTCGTCCGCCGACATCCGCGACCCCGAGGCGCCCGCGGCATAGGCGGCGATCGGCCGGAGCGTGACGAGGACGTCGTGCTCCGGCACGCCCGCGCTCAACTGGTCGCACACCCCGCGCACCACCGCCAGCACCGTGTCGTCCTTGACATCGGCGACCAGGCCGGAGGCATCCAGCGCCTCCCTCACCCGCAGGAACCGCACGTCGGGCGGCGTCGACGAGGTCGGGGCGACCGACGTCGTGGACGTCGCGGCCTGCGCTTCGTCCTGGGTCGGCGTCGCCGATCCGCACGCGGCGGAGACGAGGAACCCGCTCAGCGCCGCGATCGCCGCGCACCCCGCTCGACGTATCCGGTGGTGCGCTGCCCGATAGGCCACGTGTTCGTTCCCTCCGCGGATGATCCGTCCCAGTCCCTTGCCCCGAAGGACGGTACCGTCCGGTGACCGGTCCTGGGGTCCGCTCGGCGGTGTCTACCGAACCGTGTCGGCTCAGCAGTGTGTCGGTGCCGCGAGACCGGTCAGCACCTCCGGCAACGCCTCCGAGTGCACCACCCCGAGACGCTGGGTGGCGCGGGTCAGCGCCACGTACAGGTCGTTCATCCCGCGTGAGGAATCGGTGAGGATCTCCGCCGGTTCGACGAGCAGCACCGCGTCGAACTCGAGGCCCTTGACCTCCTTGACGGTCGCGACCGTGACCGACTCGGACGCGAGATGCTCCCACGCACCCACGAGCCGCGCCGGAACGAGCACGGCCGTCGTGCCCGGGCCGGTCTCGGCGTCGAGCGCGGCCTGGACGGTGGTGAGCACCGCGTCCGCGTCGACGTGCTGCGCCCACGGCTCGAAACCGGACTCGCGCACCGACTGCGGCGGCACCTGGTCGGGATCGATCTCCGCGAGCACCGCGTGCGCGATCCGCATGATCTCCGCCGGGGTGCGGTAGTTGACCGTCAGTTCGGTCTTCTTCCACCGGTTCGCGACGTACGGTTCGAGGATCTGCTGCCACGACTCGGTTCCCGCCGGATCCCCGGTCTGCGCGGTGTCGCCCACCAGGGTCATCCAGCGATTCGGGATGCGGCGCATGATCGTTCGCCACGCCATCGCCGACAACTCCTGCGCCTCGTCGACGATCACGTGGCCGTACGTCCAGGTGCGATCACCGGCCGCCCGCTCCGCTGTGGTCTCGTGGCGGCGGTGGTTCTGTCGTTCGGCGAGCTGGGTGGCGTCGATCAGGTCGTATGCCATGAGCAGTTCGGGATCGAGATCGTCCTCGAGATCCTGTGGTGCCGAACCGGTGAGGATGTCGAGTGCGCCCTGCGCGTCGGCGATCTGCTTGCGCCAGCGCCGCTTCGCGCGTTCACGTTCGGCGGCGTCGTCCACACCGAGCAGTTCGGCGAGCTCGTCGAGCAGGGGAGCGTCGGCGGCGCTGAAATGCCCCGGTGCATCGGGGCGGTGCAGCGCGTCGAGCTGCTCGTCGGTCAGCGCCGGAGCCGCCGACGCGATCCGGTCGCGGGAGGCGAGCAGATCCGAGAGCACCTGCTGCGGGGACAGTTCCGGCCACAGTGCGTCGATCGCAGCGACGATGTCGGGATCCGAACGCATCTCGGACCGGATGTCGTGGATGTCCTCCCGGCTCAACAGGTTCGCGCCGCCGAGCGGATTCGATCCGATGATCCCGGCGAGCTGGTCGGCGAGGGCGTCGATGACCCCGTTCACGAAGATGGGCCGGGCCAGGTTGTGCGGCCGGCGGGACGAGCGTGCGCGGCCCCGCGCGCGGGTCACCATCTTGCGGTCGAGGGTGAGCGCGTAGGTGTCGAAGCTCAGCGGCACGGGGGAGCGGGGCACCTCCTGCCGGTCGCGGACGGCCTTCTCGAGCACCTTCACCATGTCCAGGGAGCCCTTGAGCTCGCCGGCCACGGGATCGTCCTCGACTGTCGGCGTAACCCCCGGATACAGATCCCCGACCGTCGACAGCAGCACCCCGGTCTCCCCGAGCGAGGGCAGCACCTGACCGATGTAGTCGAGGAAGCGGCTGTTCGGGCCCACGATCAGCACACCGCTCTTCGCCAGCTGCTTTCGGTAGGTGTAGAGCAGGTAGGCCGCGCGGTGCAGCGCGACCGCGGTCTTGCCGGTGCCCGGACCACCCTGGACGACGAGCACGCTGCGATGCTCGGACCGGATGACCGCGTCCTGCTCGGCCTGGATCGTCGCCACGATGTCGTGCATCTGCCCGGTGCGCGCGGCGTTCAGAGCGGCGAGCAGCGCCGATTCTCCGGCCACGCCACCGGCCGGCGGGGTGTCGGCGTGCTCGCGGGCGGCGTCGAGGTCGAGGTACTCGTCGTGCAGTGCGGTGACGGAGCGGCCGCGGCTGCGGATGTGGCGACGCAGCACGACACCGTCGGGCGCGGCGGGGGTCGCGAGGTAGAACGGGCGGGCCTGCGGCGCGCGCCAGTCGAGCAGCAGCGACTCGTAGTCGTTGTCCTCGTCGAGGATGCCGAGGCGGCCGATGTAGCGGGTCTCCGCGCCGTCCTCCGTCGTGGGTCCGGAGGCGTCCGTCCCGTCGTCCCGCACGTCGATGCGACCGAAGCACAGGCCGTGTTCGGCGGCGTCGTACTTCGCGATGTCCTCGGTGTACATGTGGGTGTACGACTCGCGTTCGCTGCGCGCCTGCGGGGTGCCTCCGGTCTCGCGCAGTACGCGGGCCAGCCGCGTCTTCGCGTAGGCGCGCAGACCGTCGAGATGCGTGTAGAGCATCGCCACGTAGGCTTGCTCGCGGTCGAGCTCCGGATGGGACGCGCCATCAACCGGCACAGGGACTCCTCGGGGATAGACAGGACGAGATCGCTCGCCGCCGCAGGGGTGACGCGTCGACGAAAGTGCCCGAGAAGTCTAGTCGCCGCAGGAGGGAAACGGGCAGAAAGCCTGATCACAGCAGTGCGGGCGTGCGATTTCCACGCACGCCCGCACCCTTGTGCCGTACCGGACTACTTCTTCTTCTCGATGCTCTTCTCGAGCGCCTTCAGATTCTTCGCGAGCTTCTTCTCCGCCTTCGTGCCCTGCTTGCGCGCGGCCTCGGCACGCAGGCGTGCCTTCTCCGCGGCGACGTGGGCCCGGGCGTTCAGGATCGCGGACTGCTCCTCGGCGAGCTTCGCCCATTCCGAGCTGCGATCGACCGTGGTGTCCCACAGCTTCGAACTACGCTTGCGGGCGACGTCGGCGAGCTCGGGGGTGCGTTCCCGGGCCAGCTCGAGCAGTTCGGTGCCACGTTCGCGGGCGCCCTCGGCAAGTTCGGGGGCGCGGTCACGTGCGACACCGAGAATCTCGGGGGCACGCTCACGCGCGACTCCGAGAATCTCGGCGCTACGATCGCGTGCCCGCTCGGTCAGCACCGGACCGCGGTCGCGGGCGACCTCGAGCAGTCCGCTGCTCCGCTCGCGTGCGGCCTCTGCGAGTTCGGGGGCACGTTCCTTGGCGATCTCGAGGAAGTGTCCACCCTGCTCGCCGGCTTCCTCGGTCAGCGTCTTGACCCGCTCGGCGACGGTGTGCAGCGTTTCGGCCGTGTGACCGTCCGAGGAGTGGCCCGGCAGTGCAGCGGCCACCGACTTCTGCGCGGCACGCGCGGCGCGACGGCTCCGCCAGCCGAGCGACGGCTTGCCCTCGGTGTCCACCGCGGCGATGAGCAGACCGCCGATCAGGCTCACATTCTTGATGAGCTGGGTGCGCTGCTGGGCGCGGGCCTCGGGGTCCTCGACGTTCCAGAAGTCATGGCCCGCAACGGTCGTCGGCACGAGGCTGCCGATCAGCGCGAGAGCGGACAGACGAGGTGCCTTACCGAGTGCGAACAGGGTCCCGGCGCCGATCTGGACGGCGGCGTTGATCTGGACGAGAGTCTCGGGGTTGCTGGGAAGCCGGTCGGTGATCGATGCCGGCAATGCGTTCACAGCCTGATCGAGCCCGGGCTGCGCGGCACCTGCTTTCGGCTCGGGCTTCCGCAGGGCGTCGATACCCCCGGCGATGAAGATGGACGCGAGCATGGGCCGCGCAATTCTCCGGACGAGCATGTGGTTCCTCCCGTGGTCGGCTGTGTTTCCAAACCCTGACACAGGTACCCCGGGCGTCACGGGAATATGCACGAAGCAGGGCCGAAGGGCGCAAAGCGGTATTTCGGATCGTACGGAAATGCAATAAAACCCGAATCTCGTCATCGACGAACGCCCCCGAACATCACCTCGACGGCCGACTCGCCGCGCGGGACGTCGGAATCTCGGGCGGCCGCTCCTCCGTAGTGAGCGGCAGATCCGTGACGGTCTCGAACAGGTGCGGACCCGAGGCGGTGTCGACGCTGCGCTCGATGGTCAGGTGCGCGACGCGTCCACGCGTCCGCAGGGTGGCGATCTGGTTCCCGAAGCTCGGACCTGCCATCTTCGACCACGAGAACGACGCCTCGGGAACGGCCGTCACCGGACCGAGCAGCAACCGCACGACGCGCTCCGCCTTGCGTCCCCATGCGGCGCGGAAGGCGACCCGGACAGCTGCGGGGACATGGTCGTGCAGGGGCGAACAAGTCAGTTGGTACACCGTGCCGGCGGTCGGCGTCGCGAATCGGACGCGGGCGGCGTAGGCATGGTGCACGTCGCCCGAAAGGACACAGATCGTCGCGGGCGCGCGGCCGGACGTTCCGGCGCGACGCCCGGCAGCGACATCCAGCAACAGACGGGCGAGTCGCTCGAACGAATCGCGGAAGGCCGCCCAGTGTTCGAGATCCGCGGCGCGGCGGAGTTTCTCGGCCCACCGCGCCCATCGGTCACCGCGCGCACCGGACGCGAGCTTCTCGTCCCACGCCTCGAGGTCGTGCATCGTGCGGGGGAGGAGCCACGGCAGCGACGTACCGATCAGGAGGTGGTCGTAGTCGCCGTCGGCCTGCTCCTCGATCCAGTCGAATTCCGGATCGGACACCATGTCGCGCCGGTCGGGCGCGAGCACCCGCCCGCACCGCGAATCGATCACCAGCAGACGCACCGGTCCGAAATCGCGGCGATACGACCACCGCACCCCCGGGCTGCCGTCGGCTTCCTCGTCGGCGCCGGACGCGAACGCACGCAGGATCGGTTCGGCGTCCCCGGCACAGTTCCGCACCCGGTCGTAGAGCGGGTCCTCGTCCAGCTCCGCGGGAGAGAGGTTACCGAGATGCTGATAGATCCAGTACGACGCCAACGCCCCGACGATGCGTTCCTCCCACCACGCGGAGGCCTCCATCTCCCTGCGCCACGAATAGGAGGTGTTCCAGTCGTCGTGCACATCGTGATCGTCGAAGATCATCGAGGTCGGCACGTTCGACAACAGCCATCGGACGTTGTCCTCGGACCACGACCGGCTGTACAGCCAGGTGTACTCCTCGAAGTCGCGTACCTGGGCTCCGGGCGGTTCCGACAGATCGTGACGCTCACCGACCCGTCGCTTCATCTCCTCCGACAGCTCGTCGGCGTAGACCTGGTCTCCCAGCAGCAGCAGCGCGTCGGGCCATTCGTCGACCGGTAGGGAACGCATGCGCTGCGCGTAGGCGACGAGGGCGTCCTTTCCGAGGACAGCTGTCGGTTCCGCGCTCTCCGAGGCCACCCGGCACGACCCGAAGGCGAGCACGAAAGCCTCGGGGTCGTCTCCCGCGGTCCTGATCAGCGGCGATGCAACACCGACGGGCGGCCACACGACCCGGCCGTCGAGATCCACCTCGTAGGGCGTCACCGATCCGGATTCGAGATCTCGGACGGTGACGAGCGCGTAATGGTGCCCCGCGACGGTCCACGTGTGTTCGGAACTGCCGAGCACATGCACCGTGCACGGCTCGGACGTCTCCACCCAGATCGTGGCGTCCGTATCGCCGATGTGCCGAAGCACCGGCCCCAGTACGAGATCCGCCACAGTGTCAGGCCTCCGTGCTCGTGCGAGCTCGTCCGGTTTTCGAGCGTACTCGCGGCAGTGGTGCACAGGAGGATTCCGGCGAACTCCGATCCTCGTTCGGCCTCCGCACCTCTGCGACGGGGCGCACGCTGGAACGGACGCAGCCCAATCGGCCCGCTCGGGTCGTTGCCGCGTGCTGGAAGGGGGCCCGGACATGACCGACGCGGAGGATCCGACCCGCTGGGATCGGCCCGACGACGAGGAGAAACGGCAGGCGAGGGAGAACGCCGAGGAGATCGACCGCATGTACGAACCGGGAGCGCGGCCGACCACGGTCGTGCCGGGCACGAACGGGATGGTCTCGGGAACGGCCTTCGCGGATATGGCGGGCGAGCGCTCGAGGGACGAGCCCGCCGGAGCGGGCAAGGGCGAAGGGCCGGCCGACAGGGACGGTGCCCCCGACCAGACGTCGTGCGAGCACGCTCGGGTGTCGCAGACCCGTCGCAGGCTAGGCCTCGTACCGAGTGCCGTCCGGCCCGAGGCGGACCGTCACCAGCCCCGCTCGCACCACTCGCCGAGATGCGGACGTTCGGCTCCGAGGGTCGAGTCCTTGCCGTGTCCGGGGTAGAAGATCGTCTCGTCGTCGAAGCGATCGAAGATCTTCGACTCGACGTCGCCGAGGAGCGATCGGAAGGCGTCGTCGTTCGGGGTCTTGCCGACGCCGCCGGGGAACAATGAATCGCCGGTGAAGATGTGCGTGCGACCCGTGCCCTGTTCCGTGAGGACCAGCGCAACCGACCCCGGAGTGTGTCCAGAGAGGTGGATCACCTCGAGATTCAGCTCACCGATCTGCACGGTGTCGCCCTCGGCCAGGATCCGGTCGGGCTTCACCGGCAGGGGATCGGCGTCGAGCTCGTGCGCGGCGGTCGGCACACCGGTCTCCGCGGCGACCCGCTCGAGGCCCTGCCAGTGATCCCAGTGCTGATGGGTGGTGACGATCAGCTCGAGCTCCGGCGCGTTGTCGCGGAGGAACTGCACGAGACGGTCGGGTTCGTTTGCGGCGTCGATGAAGACGGACTTGCCGGTGGCGTCGTCGGTGACGAGATAGGTGTTGTTGTTCATCTCGCCGACGGCAAGTTTGACGATGCTCGCTCCGGGAATCCTTCGGCGTTGCGCGGGTCCGCCGGGAGTGACGTCGCCGGTGTAGGTGTCCTCGATGATCACGGGCTGCTGCGTCATGCAGCCAACCTACCTTCGGGTGCACGCGCGTGAGCCTCAGGCGCGCGGTTGTTCGTCACGGAAACGTGTCGGTACCCGCGCCTACCATGGCTGAGGGCCGAATTCCGGCCTTGTCTACAGGAAGGATGTGGCGTGGCAGACCGCCTGATCGTGCGTGGAGCCCGGGAACACAACCTGCGTGGTGTCGACCTGGACCTGCCGCGCGACAGTCTGATCGTTTTCACCGGGCTGTCGGGTTCGGGCAAGTCGAGCCTCGCGTTCGACACCATCTTCGCCGAGGGGCAGCGGCGCTACGTCGAGTCGTTGTCGGCCTACGCCCGCCAGTTCCTCGGGCAGATGGACAAGCCGGACGTCGACTTCATCGAGGGCCTGTCGCCTGCGGTGTCGATCGACCAGAAGTCCACCAACCGCAACCCGCGGTCCACCGTGGGCACCATCACCGAGGTCTACGACTACCTGCGTCTGCTGTACGCCCGGGCCGGCACTCCGCACTGCCCGGTCTGTGGTGAGCAGATCTCCCGGCAGACGCCGCAGCAGATCGTCGACCAGGTGCTGGAGATGGAGGCCGGGGCCCGTTTCCAGGTCCTCGCGCCCGTCGTGCGCACCCGCAAGGGCGAGTTCGTCGACCTCTTCGAGCAGCTGACCGTCCAGGGCTACTCCCGCGTGCGCGTCGACGGGGTCGTCCACCCGCTCTCCGATCCGCCGAAGCTGAAGAAGCAGGAGAAGCACGACATCGAGGTCGTCGTCGACCGCCTCGCCGTCAAGCCCAGCGCGCAACAGCGACTCACCGACTCCATCGAGACCGCGCTGCGGCTCGCCGAGGGTGTCGTCGTGCTCGACTTCGTCGATCGCGAGGAGGACGCCCCCGATCGCGAGCGTCGGTTCTCGGAGAACCTGGCGTGCCCGAACGCGCACCCCCTGTCGATCGACGAACTCGAGCCGCGGTCGTTCTCCTTCAACTCGCCCTACGGTGCGTGCCCCGAGTGCGCGGGTCTCGGTGTGCGCAAGGAGGTCGATCCCGATCTCGTCGTGCCCGACCCGGATCTGAGCCTGGCCGACGGCGCGATCGCGCCCTGGTCGATGGGCCAGAGCGCGGAATACTTCGGCCGACTGCTGTCCGGCCTGGCCGACGCCCTCGAGTTCGACATCGACACCCCGTGGCGGAAACTGCCCGCCAAGGTGCGCAAGGCAGTGCTGGAGGGCAGCACCGAGCAGGTGCACGTGCGCTACAAGAACCGCTACGGCCGCGTCCGCTCGTACTACGCCGAGTTCGAGGGCGTCATGCCGTTCCTGCACCGCCGTCTCGAGCAGTCCGAGTCCGAGCAGGCCAAGGAACGCTACGAGGGTTACATGCGGGAGATCCCGTGCCCGGCCTGTGCCGGTGCCCGCCTTCGTCCCGAGATCCTGGCCGTGACGGTCAGCGCGGGCGACTTCGGCGCGATGTCCATCGCCGAGGTGAGCGACCTGTCGATCGCCGAGTGCGCACGCTTCCTCGACGGTCTCGTCCTCGGCGCCCGCGAAGCCGCCATCGCCGGGCAGGTCCTCAAGGAGATCCAGGCCCGGCTCGGCTTCCTGCTCGACGTCGGACTCGACTACCTCACCCTCTCGCGCGCCGCGGGCACCCTCTCCGGTGGTGAGGCACAGCGCATCCGTCTCGCCACGCAGATCGGATCCGGTCTCGTCGGCGTTCTGTACGTCCTCGACGAGCCGTCGATCGGTCTGCACCAGCGCGACAACCGTCGTCTCATCGACACCCTCACGCGACTGCGCGATCTCGGCAACACGCTCATCGTCGTCGAGCACGACGAGGACACCGTCCGCGCCTCCGACTGGGTCGTCGACATCGGTCCGCGCGCGGGCGAGCACGGCGGCAAGGTCGTCCACAGCGGCACCTACAAGGAGCTGCTCGACAACCCGGAATCGCTCACCGGTGCCTACCTGTCCGGGCGCGAGGAGATCGAGATCCCCGCGCTCCGACGACCGATCGACAAGGGCCGGCAGGTCACCGTCGTCGGCGCCCGCGAGAACAACCTGCGCGAGATCGACGTGGCGTTCCCGCTCGGCGTCCTCACCTGCGTCACCGGTGTCTCCGGCTCCGGGAAGTCGACACTCGTCAACGACATCCTCGCGACGGTGATGGCCAACAAGCTCAACGGCGCGCGGCAGGTCCCCGGACGGCACACCCGCATCAACGGACTCGACCAGCTCGACAAGCTCGTGCAGGTCGACCAGTCGCCGATCGGCCGCACCCCGCGGTCGAACCCGGCGACCTACACCGGGGTGTTCGACAAGATCCGCAGCCTGTTCGCGTCCACCACCGAGGCGAAGGTGCGCGGCTACCAGCCGGGCCGGTTCTCGTTCAACGTCAAGGGCGGCCGGTGCGAGGCGTGCTCGGGCGACGGCACGTTGAAGATCGAGATGAACTTCCTGCCCGACGTGTACGTGCCGTGCGAGGTGTGCCACGGTGCCCGGTACAACCGCGAAACGCTCGAGGTGCATTACAAGGGCAAGACCATCGCCGAGGTGCTCGACATGTCGATCGAGGAGGCGGCGGAGTTCTTCCGGCCGGTCACCTCCATCCACCGCTACCTCAACACGCTGACGGAGGTCGGTCTCGGTTACGTGCGCCTGGGCCAGCCGGCGACGACCCTGTCCGGCGGTGAGGCGCAGCGCGTCAAGCTCGCCGCCGAACTGCAGAAGCGTTCCAACGGGCGCACCGCGTATATCCTCGACGAGCCCACCACGGGCCTGCACTTCGAGGACATCCGCAAGCTGCTCGGGGTCATCAACGGTCTGGTCGACAAGGGCAATACCGTGATCGTCATCGAGCACAACCTCGATGTCATCAAGACCGCCGACTGGATCATCGACATGGGTCCCGAGGGCGGTTCCGGTGGTGGCACGGTGGTCGCGGAGGGCACTCCGGAAGAGGTGGTCACGGTGGAGGAGAGCTACACCGGACGCTTCCTTGCGGAGATCCTCGACGGCCGGACCACTGCATCTGCTCCCGCGCCGGTACGCAAGCGCGCGACGAAGGCGACCAAGGCGACCGCGACCAAGACTGCCGCTACGAAGTCGGCCGCGACGAAGACGGCCGCGAAGGCGAAGACCGCCAAGAAGAAGGTGGCGGCCGCGAGCTGACGAATCGAGCCGCCCGCCTCGGAAGAGGCGGGCGGCTCGGTCCCGTGGCTCGTGAAGCAGCCGGGGAGCGTGAAGTGGGCGGGACTCCGGTTCGGCTCAGTAGACCGGGCCGGTGTACTTCTCGCCCGGGCCCTTGCCGGGCTCGTCGGGCACCGCCGACGCCTCGCGGAAGGCGCGCTGCAGTGCCTGCAGTCCTTCGCGCAGCGGGCCGGCGTGCGGACCGAGATATTCCACCGACGAGGTGATCAGGCCGGCGAGTGCGGTGATCACGCGGCGGGCCTCGTCGAGGTCACGTCGTGCGCTGCTGTCGGGATCCTCGTCGGCGAGACCGAGCTTCTCGGCAGCCGAACTCATGAGCATCACGGCTGCGCGGCTGATCACCTCGACGGCCGGGATGTCGGCGAGTTCGCGCACATCCTCCGCCGCAGCATCCTGATCGGGGGTCTCGGGAGCATCCGTCATAGCGTCGAGCATAGGGTCGCGTCCCTCGGCGCCGGCGGTGCGGGTGCGGTGCCGACGCGCCGATTCGTCGTCGACGTGGCTTTTTGTTAGACTTGATCCCACGACCGCCCGCGGTGATCCTCCGTGGGCAGCAAAGTGGAGTCCGACTCCCACCTCTGGCGGCACATCGATGCAGCTGAGGGGTCCGGTCCTCCGGGTGTAGAAGCCCGGATGTCCGCCCTCCATCGGGCGGTGCGGATCACGCAGCGTGAGCTGGGTGCCGTCGACCGGTCGGTATCGGACCCCGCGTGGAGCCTCGGCGCCACAGCGGGGTCTTCTTGTCGAGGAGTAGGGCCACGTGCTGCGGTGCGGTCAAACCGACCACACCGCTCTACCTAGGAGGCCCCATCAGCGCTGAGACCCGCATCAACGAACGCATCCGAGTTCCCGAAGTCCGGCTCGTCGGACCCGGCGGTGAACAGGTCGGAATCGTGCGTGTTGAAGATGCCCTCCGCCTGGCAATCGAAGCCGACCTCGACCTCGTCGAGGTGGCGCCCGACGCCCGGCCGCCGGTCTGCAAGATCATGGACTACGGCAAGTTCAAGTACGAAGCCGCGCAGAAGGCGCGCGAATCGCGCAAGAACCAGCAGCAGACCGTGATCAAGGAGCAGAAGCTCCGTCCGAAGATCGACGACCACGACTACGAGACCAAGAAGCGCAACGTCGTGCGCTTCCTCGAAGCCGGTTCGAAGGTCAAGGTCACGATCATGTTCCGCGGCCGCGAGCAGTCGCGCCCCGAACTCGGATACCGGTTGCTGCAGCGCCTCGGCGCCGATGTCGCCGACCTCGGCTTCATCGAGACCAGTCCGAAGCAGGACGGCCGGAACATGACCATGGTGCTGGCCCCGCACAAGGGTGCGAAGACCCGCGCGAAGGCTCAGGAAGCCGCGCAGGCCGCACCGGCGCAGGCCGCTCCGCGCCCGGCAGCCTCCGCCGCCCCGACCACGGAGTCCGCGCCGTCCGCGCCGGCTCCCGGGACGGGCGACGCCCCGAGCAACTAGCCCGCTCAGGCAGCACATCCGGTGCTGTCCGTGAGCACCGATGTACGCACACGACAAGAACTGAGGACTCCATGCCCAAGTCGAAGACCCACAGCGGCACCGCGAAGCGATTCAAGGTGTCCGGTAGCGGAAAGGTCCTGCGCCAGAAGGCGGGTCGCCGCCACCTGCTCGAGCACAAGTCCTCGCGGGTGACGCGTCGCCTCGACGGCAAGGCCGTCGTCGCCGATGCCGACGCTCCGCGCGTCAAGCGCATGCTCGGGCTCTGAGCCTCTCCGACCGATCCACCCGGGGACACCTCGTTCGTCCCCCGAACTCTGACAGGACACATAACCAGTGGCACGCGTGAAGAGGGCCGTCAACGCCCAGAAGAAGCGTCGTTCGATTCTCGAGGCCTCGAAGGGCTACCGCGGACAGCGCTCGCGCCTGTACCGCAAGGCCAAGGAGCAGCAGCTTCACTCGCTGACCTACGCCTACCGCGACCGTCGCGCCCGCAAGGGTGATTTCCGCAAGCTGTGGATCAGCCGCATCAATGCTGCTGCCCGCGCCAACGACATCACCTACAACCGCTTCATCCAGGGCCTGAAGGCCGCCGGTGTCGAGGTGGACCGCAAGATCCTCGCCGAGCTCGCCGTCTCCGACGCCGAGGCCTTCGCCGGCCTCGTGGCTGTCGCCAAGGCTGCCCTGCCGGCCGACGTCAACGCTCCGGCTGCCTGAGTGCTGCCCTGAGCTACGACAACATCCAGGAACGACCCGTGGACACGCTCACCGAGCGCACACCACGGGTCGTTTCTGCTGTGAAACTGCTCCGGACCGCCGAGCGTCGCAAGACCGGGCGGTTCCTCGCCGAGGGTGAGAACTCCGTCACCGAGGCACTCGCCGCCGCCCGCGTGCACGAACTGTTCGTCACCGAGGCGGCCGCCGGCCGGTACGCGCCGGTCATCGACGAGGCACGCCGCAAGGGTGTGCGCGTGGGGATCGTCACCGAGCGGGCCGCCGCCCGGCTGTCCGACACCGTCACCCCGCCCGGCCTCGTCGCCGTGTGCGACACCCTCGACGTGCCGCTCGCCGAAGCGGTGACCCCGCGGTCGCGGCTGCTCGCCGTCCCCGTCGCGGTCGCCGAACCCGGCAACGCCGGCACCCTCATCCGCGTCTCCGACGCCGTGGGCGCCGACGCCGTGGTCCTCGCCGGCGACAGCGTCGACCCGCACAACGGCAAGTGCGTGCGCTCCTCGGCCGGCAGCATCTTCCATCTGCCGGTCGCGCGCGAACGCGACACCGACCGGGTGCTGGCCGTGCTCGCCGAGGCCGGCGTGCAGATCCTCGCGACGGCCGCCGACGGCGAGGTCGACCTCGACGACGCCGACGAGTTGCTCGCCGCGCCCACCGCCTGGCTGTTCGGCAACGAGGCCCACGGACTCGACCCGCAGGTCGCCGCCCGCGCCGACCACCGCGTCCGCATCCCTATCCGCGGACGCGCCGAATCGCTCAACCTCGCCACCGCCGCCTCGATCTGCCTGTATGCGAGCGCGCGGGTGCAACATCGGGCCGCTCGGCCCATCACATAGGATTTCCCCGGTGCGCCGCGGACTCCGGCCCGGACCGCACCTACCGAGATCACCCGTTCGTCCGAAGAAGGAGATGCACCGGTCGTGGCCAAGAAAGAGGGCGGCACCCCGCCGGCAGTCGATCCGAGCGCCCTGACCGAGGACGCGCTCACCGCCGCCGAGAAATCCGCGATCGACGCGTTCGCCGCTGCGACCGACCTCGACGAACTCGCCCAGGCGAAGATCGACCACCTCGGGGACAAGGCGCCCATCTCCCTCGCCAAGCGCGCCCTCGGCTCGCTGCCCGGCAACGAGCGCGCCGACGCCGGCAAGCGGGTCAACGCCCACCGCACGGCCGTGCAGGCCGCCTTCGACGACCGCAAGGCGGTGCTGCAGGCCGAACGCGACGCCGCGGTCCTCGTCGCCGAGGCCGTCGACGTCACCCTGCCCGCGACCCGCCGCGCGCTCGGCGCCCGCCACCCGATCTCGATCATCTCCGACGAGATCGCCGACGTCTTCGTCGCGATGGGCTGGGAGGTCGCCGAAGGCCCCGAGGTCGAGACCGAGCACTTCAACTTCGACGCCCTGAACTTCCTGCCCGACCATCCGGCGCGCACGATGCAGGACACTTTCCACATCGCCCCGGAGGGTTCGCGGCAGGTGCTGCGCACCCACACCTCGCCCGTGCAGGTCCGCACCATGCTGCACCGCGACATCCCGATCTACGTCGTGTGCCCCGGTCGCACCTTCCGCACCGACGAACTCGACGCCACCCACACCCCGGTCTTCTCGCAGGTCGAGGGTCTCGCCGTCGACAAGGGCCTGACCATGGCGCACCTGCGCGGCACCCTCGACGCGTTCGCGCGGGCGCTGTTCGGGCCGGAGACCCGCACCCGGATGCGCCCGAACTACTTCCCGTTCACCGAACCGTCCGCCGAGGTGGACGTGTGGTTCCCGAACAAGAAGGGCGGCGCCGGCTGGGTCGAGTGGGGTGGCTGCGGCATGGTCAACCCCAACGTGCTCCGCGCCTCGGGCATCGACCCCGACGTGTACACCGGGTTCGCGTTCGGAATGGGCCTCGAACGCACCCTGCAGTTCCGCAACGGCATCCCCGACATGCGCGACATCGTCGAGGGCGACGTGCGCTTCACCCTGCCGTTCGGCGTGCAGGGCTGAGAGCCCGCTCCCGACACCGACTCCACCGACCGACGACCGAACGAAAGAGCTGAGCACAAGTGCGAGTAGCGCAGTCCTGGCTGACCGAGATCCTGCAGCGCGCCACCCCGGAGTGGAACGTCACCGCCGAGGAACTCGACGCGGGATTCGTCCGGGTCGGACTCGAGGTCGAGGACATCGAGACCCTCGGCTGCATCGACAACCTCGTCGTCGGACGGGTCGTGGAGATCACCGAGCTCACCGAATTCAAGAAGCCCATCCGTTTCTGCAAGGTCGACGTCGGTGAGGACGAACCGCGCGGCATCGTGTGCGGTGCCCGCAACTTCACCGAGGGCGACCTCATCATCGCCGCCCTGCCCGGCGCCGTGCTTCCCGGCGACTTCGCCATCGCATCGCGCAAGACCTACGGGCACATCTCCGACGGCATGATCTGCTCGCTGTCCGAGCTGGGCATCGGCAAGGACCACTCCGGCATCCTCGTGCTCGAGCCCGGTACGGCCGAACCCGGCACCGACGCCAACGATCTGCTCGGTCTCGGCGACACCGTCATCGAACTGAACATCACCCCCGACCGCGGATACTGCTTCTCCGTCCGCGGCCTCACCCGCGAACTCGCGTGCGGCTTCGACCTCGAATTCGCCGATCCCGCGGCCGTGCCGGCACTGCCGTCCGACGGCGGCGAGGCCTACCCGATCCGGCTCGAGCCCGAGACGAAGGCCACCCGGTTCGCCGCACGCCGCGTCACCGGCATCGACCCGAAGGCCGTCACCCCGTGGTGGATGCAGCGCCGCCTGCACACCGCCGGTGTCCGCCCGATCTCCCCGGCCGTCGACGTGACCAACTACGTCATGCTCGAACTCGGCCAGCCGCTGCACGCCTTCGACGCCGCCACCCTCCAGGGTGAGCTGGTCGTGCGACGCGCCCGGGCAGGGGAGAAGCTCACCACCCTCGACGGTGTCGAGCGCGATCTCGATCCCGAGGACGTCGTCATCACCGACGACTCCGGGGTGATCTCCCTCGCCGGCATCATGGGCGGCGCGACCACCGAGGTCGGCGACAGCACCACCGACGTGCTGCTCGAGGCCGCCACCTGGGATCCGCTCGCCGTCTTCCGCGGCAACCGTCGGCACAAGCTCAGCAGCGAGGCCGGCAAGCGTTTCGAGCGCACCGTCGATCCGGCCCTGGCCCGCGCCGCGCTCGACCGGGCCGCGAGCCTGCTCGTCGAGATCGCCGGCGGCCGCGTGGAGTCGACCCTCACCGACATCGTCGTGCCCACCGAGAGCCCGACGATCCGCATGGACATCGACCTGCCCGACCGCATGGCCGGGGTGAGCTACCCGAACGGCACCGCTGCCCGCCGCCTCACGCAGATAGGATGTGCGGTCGAGGTCGGTGTCGGCGAGGACGGCCACGGCCAACTCGTC
The DNA here is from genome assembly GCF_900187265.1 of Rhodococcus rhodochrous. Lineage (NCBI taxonomy): Bacteria > Bacillati > Actinomycetota > Actinomycetes > Mycobacteriales > Nocardiaceae > Rhodococcus > Rhodococcus rhodochrous. Next base: position 2,998,028 of record NZ_LT906450.1, on the reverse strand, counting down.
GTCACCCCGCCGACCTGGCGCCCCGACCTGCGTCAGCCCGCCGACCTGGTCGAGGAGGTGCTGCGCCTCGAAGGCCTCGAGCAGATCCCGTCGGTGCTGCCCACCGCCCCCGCCGGCCGCGGCCTCACGGCCACGCAGAAGCGCCGCCGCGCCGTCTCCCGCGCACTCGCCCACGACGGCCATGTCGAGGTCCTGGCCCCGGTGTTCCTGCCGGCCGGCGTGTTCGACACCTGGAAGCTCGACGCCGACGACCCGCGGCGGGTGACCACCAAGGTGCTCAACCCCCTCGAAGCCGATCGTCCGGAGCTGGCCACCACGCTGCTGCCGGGCCTGCTCGAGATCCTCGGCCGCAACGTCTCGCGCGGCCAGCGCGACCTGTCGCTCTACGCGATCGCGCAGGTCGTGCAGCCCACTTCCGAGACCAAGCCGGTCGACGCGCTCCCGGTCGACCGTCGTCCCACCGACGACGAGATCGCCCTGCTCGAAGGGTCGCTGCCGAAGCAGCCCGTCCACGTCGGTGGTGTGCTCGCCGGTCTGCGCGAGCCGGCCGGGCCGTGGGGCACGGGTCGCGCCGCCGATGCCTTCGACGCCTTCGCCGCCGCTGAGACCGTGGCACGTGCCGCCGGGGTGCGCCTCGAGCGCCGCGCCGCGCAGTACCTGCCCTGGCATCCCGGCCGCTGCGCCGAACTGCTCGTCGACGGGGTCGTCGTCGGTCATGCCGGTGAACTGCATCCCGCGGTGATCGAACGGGCCGGTCTGCCCGCACGCACGTGCGCCTTCGAACTCGACCTCGACGCGTTACCGATCGTGGAATCGCTTCCGGCGCCGGTGGTCTCGCCGTTCCCGGCGGTCCTGCAGGACGTCGCGGTCGTGGTCGACGCGAATGTGCCGGCCGCCGACGTCGAGAGCGCCCTGCGCTCGGGTGGCGGCGAGCTGCTCGAGGACATCCGCCTGTTCGACGTCTATCAGGGCGCCCAGCTGGGGGAGAACCGCAAGTCCCTCGCGTTCGCGCTGCGCTTCCGCGCCCTCGATCGCACCCTCACCGAGGACGAGGCCAGCGCCGCCCGCGAGGCAGCGGTGGCCGCCGCGGCCACCGCGGTCGGTGCCGAACTACGCGCCTGAGCCGCCCGCGTCCCCGCCCGGCAGCCACACGTCGGGCGGGACCGTGGTGACCTTGCGGCCCGCCCGGTCGAGGATGTGCCCGGCGAGCTTGTGGATCCGTAACACCAGCACCCGATCCCGCACGGCCAGGTCGGGGCATCGCGCGAGCAACCGTGCCTCGAAGTCCGGGACCTCGGCGGGGGAGTGCAACCACGCCTGCACCACGAGGTTCGCGGCGCCGACGACGGCGAAGCAGTTGCGCACCTCCGGTTCGCGGCTCACCACCCGCCCGGTCGTGGTCAGCCGCTCGACGGGCACCGTGCACCACAATGTGACGAGCACCGCGAAACTCGCTGCGGGATGAGCGAATTCGCACCGTAATCCGACCACCTCGGCGGCCAGCAGCGCCTCGATCCGGCGTTTGACCGTGGCCGCGCCGGCCCCGGCGATCTCCGCGAGGGTGCGCATCGGGGTGCGGCCGTCGACTGCGAGCGCCGACAGGATCGCGCGATCGGTGGCGGAGATCGTCGTGCGTCCGCGCCGCTCACCCACCCGCCGGGAGCCCGACGCCAGTTCCCCTCGCTCTCCCGGACCGAGCGCGTTCAGCCGCCACGCCCCGCCCTCGGTGAACCACTCCGAGACCACGTGGGTGCGGATCGACGCGACGCCGGGCAGCCGCCCCAGGTCGTCGACGACCAACCGGGTCATCTGCTCGTAGGTCGCGGTCGCGGCGGTGACGAGCAGGTCGGCGCCCGCCGACGGCACCTCGACGGTCACCGCGTGCGGACGCCCGGTCATCACCTCGGTCACCGACCCCCTCGCGCCGGGCACCACGGTGATCTCGAGCAGGGCGGTCGACACCTGCGCGAGGATTCGCGGCCCCGGAGTGATCGTGGTCCATGCGAGACGTTCGCGTTCGAGGCGACGCCAGTGGCGGGCCACCGTGGCGGCATCGAGACCGAGCGGACCGGCCAGCGCATCCCATGTGGAGCGCGGGGACCACTGGAGCGCATTGATTATTCTCAGGTCGATTTCATCGATCGATCGCGCAGTTCCGTACTCGGAATCGTCCATTTCGTCATTATCCTGCAAAATCCGGGTCGAATTCGAGTGGCCTGCGAGCCTACGAAACATGGAGACGGAACAGAAGTATGCGCTGATCGGAGCGGGCCCCTCGGGGCTCGCCGGAGCCCGCGCGCTCTCCCGGCACGGCATCGACTTCGTCGGCTTCGAGTCCCACAGCACCGTCGGGGGGTTGTGGGACATCACCAACCCGGTGAGCACGGTCTACGAGTCGGCGCACCTGATCTCCTCGAAGACGACCACCGAGTTCGCCGAGTTCCCCATGCCGCCGCAGACGCCGGACTATCCGGGGCATGCGGCACTCGCCCGGTACTTCCGCGACTACGCCGACGTCTTCGGCCTGTGCGAGCACTACCGTTTCGACACGACCGTGACCCGCGTCGAACCGGACGGTGACCGGTGGCGGGTGACCGCCACGGACCGGGACGGCGCTGCGACCACCGAGCTCTACCGCGGTGTCGTGGTCGCCAACGGCACCCTCGCGACCCCGAACCACCCGCAGATCCCCGGCGGGTTCGACGGCGAGATCCTGCACACCAGTGCCTACAAGGATCCGACGATCTTCCGCGGCAAGCGGGTTCTGATCGTCGGCGCCGGCAACAGCGGCTGCGACATCGCCGTCGACGCCGTCCATCACGCCCGATCGGTGGACCTGAGCGTGCGCCGGGGTTACCACTTCGTGCCCAAGTACCTGTTCGGGCGTCCCGCCGACACCCTCACCCGCGGCCGGCCCCTTCCGGCGCCGATCAAGCAGCGCCTCGACGCACTGCTGCTGCGTCAGTTCACCGGCGACCCCACCCGCTTCGGGCTGCCCGCACCCGACCACCGTCTCTACGAATCGCACCCGGTCGTCAACTCCCTGATCCTGCATCACCTCGGCCACGGGGACGTGCAGGTGCGGCCCGACATCGAGCGGTACGACGGCGCCGAGGTCCGGTTCCGGGACGGCTCCGCCGCCGGCTACGACATGATCGTGCACGCCACCGGTTACGTCCTCGACTATCCGTTCCTGGACCGGGACCTGCTCGACTGGCGCGGTCACGCACCCGACCTGCTGCTGAACATGATCAGCCGGCGGTTCGCGAACCTGTTCGTGCTCGGCATGGTCGAGTCGTCCGGGCTCGGCTGGCAGGGCCGCTACGAACAGGCGGAACTCGTCGCCGCCGCGATCGGTCTCGCCGACACCGATCCGGCGGCCGCGGCGCGATGGCGCGCGGCCCTCGCGGCCTCGCCTCCGGACCTCACCGGCGGTTACCGCTATCTGAAGCTCGGCCGGATGGCCTACTACGTCAACAAGGACGCCTACCGGGCCGCGCTGCGCGACCAGACCCGCGCGGTCCGTGAGGCCGCCGGCTCGTCCACCGCGGCGGGCGTGCGGTGAACGTCGACGACGTCAGGCTCTCCTTCGACTCCGGTTCGCTGCTCGTCCTCAATGTCGTGCTCGCCGCGATCATGCTCGGCATCGCGCTCGACACCTCCGTCGACGACTTCCGCCGTGCACTGCGCGCACCGAAGGCCATGGCGGTGGGCATCGCCGCGCAGTTCCTCGCGCTGCCCGCCGTGACCTGGCTGCTGACGCTGCTGCTCGACCCCGCGCCGTCGATCGCGCTCGGCATGATCCTCGTCGCGTGCTGTCCACCCGGGAACATCTCCAACGTCCTCACCCACCGGGCCGGCGGCGACGTCGCCCTGTCGGTGTCGATGACGGCCGTGTCGAACGTGTTCGCCATCGTGCTCATGCCGCTCAACTTCGCGTTCTGGGGCAGTCGCAGCGACGACACCCGGGCGCTGCTGCGCTCGGTCGAACTCGACGGTCTCGGCATGGTCGTGCAGATCGCCCTGATCATCGGTTTGCCGTTCGTCCTCGGGATCTGGGCCGCGCAGAAGGCCCCCGGCTTCGCGTCCCGCGCCCAGCCGTGGGTGAAGAACGGATCCCTGCTCGCACTGCTCGCCTTCATCGTCGCCGGGCTCGCCGGCAACTTCGCCGACTTCCTCGACTACATCGGGCTCGTCCTGCTCGCGGTGTTCCTGCACGACGCGATCGCTCTCGGTCTGGGCTACCTGTGCGGATGGGCCAGCGGACTGCCCGAGTACAGCCGCCGCGCCGTCTCGTTCGAGGTCGGCATCCGCAACGCCGGGCTCGGACTCGGCCTCGTCATGACCTTCTTCGACGGCCTCGGCGGCATGGGGATCGTCGCCGGCTGGTGGGGGATCTGGGACATCGTCGCCGGACTGCTCCTGGCCACCGTCTGGTCCCGTCGCACCGCAACCCGAAAGGTGACCGCATGACCTCCCTCACCGCCCTCGTCACCGGTGGCAACGGTTTCCTCGGCAGCGCCGTCGTCGCGGCCCTGAGCTCGCGCGGCGTCCGGGTGATCAGCGCCGACCTCCACGAACCGGCCGACCTCCACGACCCCACCGATGCCGTCACCCACGTGATCGCCGACGTCCGCGACCGCCGCCGGACGGCCGAGGTCGTCGGCACCCATCGCCCGGACGCGATCGTGCACCTGGCGTCCATCGTCAACCCCGGGCGCGACACCACCGCGGAACAGGAATACGCCGTCGACGTCGAGGGCGCACGCAACGTCGTCGACGCCGCACTGACCTACGGGGTGCGGCGGCTGGTCGTGGCGTCCTCGGGCGCCGCCTACGGCTATCACGCCGACAACCCGGTCCCGCTCACCGAGGACGATCCGATCCGCGGCAACGACGAGTTCACCTACAGCCGGCACAAGCGCCTCGTCGAGGAGATGCTCGCCGCCACCCGGGTCGAGCACCCGCAGCTCGAACAGGTGATCCTGCGGATCGGCACGATCCTGGGGGAGACCGTCCGCAACCAGATCACCGCGCTGCTCGACCGCGAGCGGCTGCTCGTCGTCGCCGGCAGCGACAGCCCGTTCGTGTTCGTCTGGCACACCGACGTCGCGGCGGCCTTCGCCGAGGCCGTGCTCGGTCCGGTCACGGGCATCTTCAACGTCGCGGGCGACGGGGTCGTCACCGTGCCCGAGATCGCCGCGATGACGAACCGCAAGACCCTCACGGTGCCCGCCGCGGTCCTGAAGTTCGCCCTGAGGATCGGGCGCGCGTTGGGATTGACCGAGCACGGCCCGGAGCGGGTCGGCTTCCTGCAGTACCGTCCGGTGCTCGACAACCGGCGGTTGCGTGAGGAACTCGGTGTGCCCCTGCGGTACACCAGCCGGGAGGCCTTCGAGGCGTATCTGCGGGCTCGCGCCGAACAGGACTCAGCGGGAGCCGAGCGACGTAGCCTGGAGGCATGAGCAAGGACGAAGGCGGCCGGGTGCCGTCTCCCGAGGAGCCCGACAAGCCGGAGCAGCCCGTCCCCGACGTGACCCCGGCCGGGCCGGAGACGCCGACGGTGCCGGATGTTCCGCCGGGCCCGGACATCCCGGACGTGCCGCCGATCGACCCGGAGCCGAGCCCCGATCCCGACGTGACCCCACGCGAGGAAGACGTCCACGACGCTCAGGTCCACGACGCCGAGATCGTCGAACCGGGTGTCGTCGACACCGGATCCGCCGACGGCCCGGTCCGCGCACCGACGATCGAGGAGATCACCGGATACACCGCGGACGGGGTGCCGACCTTCGAATCGGTGCGTGAGAAGATCGAACAGCGTTCGGCGACCGCGCTCGGCGCGGAGGAACTCGCGCACGCGACCGCGGCAGCTCGCACGCTCGAGGAGCAGTACGAGGAGCGCAAGGCGGCCGCCGCCGATCGGCTCGAGCAGATCCGACGGTCGCTGCGGTCGGAGTGAATCCTCCCGAAAGGGACACCCCCTATGAAACGATTTGCATGAGAGTGCATAATCATTCGTATGGGTACTTCACCGGACTTCACCGCCACCCCTGAGTCGCCGCTACGGGTCGCCGTGGCCGGCGCCAGCGGCTACGCGGGCGGCGAGATCCTGCGCCTGCTCCTCGGCCACCCCGCCTACCAGGAGGGCTCGCTCGTCATCGGCGCCCTCACCGCCGGGGGCAACGCCGGCGCCACGCTGCGTGAGTTCCATCCCCATCTGCTGCCGCTCGCCGACCGCGTGCTCGGCGCCACCGACATCGACACCCTGCTCGGGCACGACGTCGTCTTCCTCGGCCTACCGCACGGCCACTCTGCCGTGATCGCCGAGCAACTGCCCGAGACGACCGTCGTCATCGACTGCGGCGCCGACTTCCGCCTCGAGAACGCCGCCGACTGGCAGCGCTGGTACGGCAGCGACCACGCCGGCACCTGGCCCTACGGCATGCCCGAGCTGCCCGGCAAGCGCGACGCCCTCGTCGGCGCCACCCGCATCGCGGTCCCCGGTTGCTACCCGACCTCCGCCTCGCTCGCCCTCGCCCCGGCCGTCGCCGCCGGCATCGTCGAACCCGTCGTGAACATCGTGGCCGTCTCCGGCACCTCCGGCGCCGGGAAGTCCCCGAAGGTCGATCTGCTCGGTTCCGAGGTCATGGGCTCGGTTCGCGCCTACGGCGTCGGCGGCGCCCACCGGCACACCCCGGAGATCAAGCAGAACCTCTCCGCCCTCGCCGGCACCGACGTGAAGGTCTCGTTCACCCCGGTCCTCGCGCCCATGCCGCGCGGCATCCTCGCGACCTGCACCGCACCGACCACGGTGACCGTTGCCGAGGCTCGTGCCGTCTACGAGAAGGCCTACGCCGACGAACCGTTCGTGCAGCTGCTGCCGGAGGGCGCACTGCCCGCGACCGGCGCGGTGGTCGGCTCGAACGCCGTCCAGATCGCCGTCACCGTCGATGCCGACGCCGGCCTTCTCGTCGTCGTCGCCGCGATCGACAACCTCACCAAGGGCACCGCCGGTGCCGCCGTGCAATCGATGAACCTGGCACTCGGCCTGCCCGAGACCGCCGGCCTGTCCACCGTGGGAGTGGCTCCGTGACCGAGAACAAGTACGCAGACGACGTCTACACCGGCGCCACCGAGATCGCCGGAGGACGCCTGATCCGCACCCAGGGTGTCACCAGCCCCGCCGGTTTCCGGGCCGCCGGCATCCCCGCCGGTATCAAGGTCTCCGGCAGGCAGGACCTCGCGCTCGTACTCAACGAGGGCCCCGAACTCACCGCCGCCGGCGTGTTCACCACCAACAAGGTCAAGGCCGCTCCCGTCCTGTGGTCCCAGCAGGTGCTCAAGTCCGGCAGCCTGCGCGCGGTGATCCTCAACTCCGGCGGCGCCAACGCGTGCACCGGCGCCGGGGGTTTCCAGGACACCCACGCCACCGCCGAGGCCGTCGCCGACGCGCTGAGCAACTGGGGCACCGAGACCGGTGCCGGTGAGGTCGCCGTGTGCTCGACCGGTCTGATCGGCGACCGTCTGCCGATGGACAAGGTGCTCTCCGGCGTGCAGGAGATCGTCCACGAACTCGCCGGTGGCATCTCCGGCGGCACCGACGCTGCCTACGCGATCATGACCACCGACACCGTCCCCAAGCAGGCCGCCCTGCACCACGCCGACAAGTGGAACGTCGGCGGCATGGCCAAGGGCGCCGGCATGCTCGCCCCCGCCCTGGCGACGATGCTGTGCGTGGTCACCACCGACGCCGTCGCGACCGCCGACCAACTCGACACCGCGCTGCGCCACGCGTCCCGGCTCACCTTCGACCGCCTCGACGTCGACGGCGCCACCTCCACCAACGACACCGTGCTGCTGCTGGCCTCCGGCGCGAGCGGCATCACCCCGAGCCAGGACGAGCTGAACGCCGCCGTCCTCGCCGTGTGCGACGACCTCGCCGAGCAGATGATGGCCGACGCCGAGGGCGTCACCAAGCGGGTCACCGTCACCGTCCGCGGCGCCGCCAGCGAAGCCGACGCCCTGATCGGTGCCCGCACCGTGGCCCGCGACAGCCTCGTCAAGACCGCCCTGTTCGGCTCCGACCCCAACTGGGGCCGCGTGCTCGCCGCCATCGGTATCGCCCCGATCGAACTCGACCCCGACAAGATCTCCGTGTCGTTCAACGGGAACCCGGTGTGCATCGACGGTGTCGGCGCCCCCGGCGCCCGCGAGGTCGACCTGTCCGCCGCCGACATCGCCCTCGACATCGACCTCGGTCTCGGCGACGCGCAGGTGTCCATCCGCACCACCGACCTCTCGCACGCCTACGTCGAAGAGAACTCGGCGTACTCGTCGTGACCGGAACGAACACAGGAGACGACGTGACCGACGCACTGATCGCCGACCTCACCTCGCACCAGAAGGCGTTCGTCCTCGCCGAGGCCCTGCCGTGGCTGCAGAAGTTCCGCGACAAGATCGTCGTCGTCAAGTACGGCGGCAACGCCATGGTCGACGACACTCTCAAGACCGCCTTCGCCGCCGACATGGCGTTCCTGCGCACCGTCGGCCTCCACCCCGTCGTCGTGCACGGCGGCGGCCCGCAGATCAACGCCATGCTGAAGCGACTCGGCCTCGAAGGTGAGTTCCGCGGCGGCTTCCGCGTCACCACCCCCGAGGTCATGGATGTCGTGCGGATGGTGCTCTTCGGGCAGGTCGGACGCGAACTCGTCGGCCTGATCAACAGCCACGGCCCCTACGCCGTCGGCACCTCCGGTGAGGACGCCGGACTGTTCACCGCGACCCGCCGCACGGTCGTCGTCGACGGCGAGGCCACCGACATCGGCCTCGTCGGCGACGTCACCAGCGTCGACCCCGGCGCGGTGCTCGACCTCATCGCCGCCGGCCGCATCCCCGTCGTCTCGACGATCGCGCCCGACGCCGACGGTGTGGTGCACAACATCAACGCCGACACCGCCGCGGCCGCCCTCGCCGAAGCGCTCGGCGCGGAGAAGCTGGTCGTGCTCACCGACGTCGAAGGCCTCTACACCGACTGGCCCGACCGCAGCTCGCTCACCTCGCGGATCGACGCCGACGCGCTCACCGCGCTGCTGCCGTCGCTCGACTCCGGAATGGTCCCGAAGATGGAGGCGTGCCTGCGCGCCGTGCAGGGCGGAGTGCCCACCGCACACGTCATCGACGGCCGCCAACCGCACTCCGTGCTCCTCGAACTGTTCACCGAAGAAGGCATCGGCACCATGGTGGTGCCGTCCTCCGGGAAGGAAGGCCCCGCATGACCGGCACGTCCGACCTCCAGCAGCGCTGGGCGGGTTCGCTGATGAACAACTACGGCGTGCCCAAGGTCGCGCTGGTCGCGGGCGACGGTGCCGTACTCACCGACGCCGACGGCAAGCAGTACCTCGACCTGCTCGGCGGCATCGCCGTCAACAGCCTCGGCCACCGCCACCCGGCGATCATCGAGGCCGTCACCGCGCAGCTGAACCAGCTCGGCCACGTGTCGAACCTGTACGCCTCGCCGCCGGTGCTCGAACTCGCCGAGAAGCTCCTCGATCGCTTCGGCCACGAGGGCCGCGCCTTCTTCTGCAACTCCGGCACCGAGGCCAACGAGGCGGCGTTCAAGATCGCCCGGCTCACCGGACGGCCGAAGATCGTCGCGTGCGAGAAGGCCTTCCACGGCCGCACCATGGGCGCTCTCGCCCTGACCGGCCAGCCCGACAAGCGCGCCCCCTTCGAACCGATGCCGGCCGGCGTGGAGTTCGTGCCCTACGGCGACCTCGACGCCCTCGAGGCCGCCGTGGACGAGAACACCGCCGCCGTCTTCCTCGAACCGATCATGGGCGAATCCGGCGTCGTCGTTCCGCCCGAGGGTTATCTCGCCGGTGCACGCCGCATCACCACCGAACGCGGTGCCCTGCTCGTGCTCGACGAGGTCCAGACCGGCATCGCCCGCACCGGCACCTTCTTCGCCCATCAGGCAGCGGGCATCACCCCCGATGTGATGACCCTCGCCAAGGGCCTCGGCGGCGGACTGCCCATCGGCGCCGTCCTCGCCACCGGTCCGGCCGCCGAGCTGTTCCGGCCCGGCAAGCACGGCACCACCTTCGGTGGCAACCCGGTCTGCGCCGCGGCCGCCCTCGCGGTGCTGCGCACGATCGACGAGCAGAATCTGCTCGACCACGTGAACACCGTCGGCAAGACCCTCGCCGCCGGCATCGAGGAACTCGGGCACCCGCTCGTCTCGCACGTGCGCGGCTCCGGGCTGCTCCTCGGTGTCGTCCTCACCGCTGCGAAGGCACCCGCCGTCGAGACCGCCGCCCGCGAGGCCGGTTTCCTCGTCAACGCCGCCGCACCGGACGTGATCCGACTCGCGCCCCCGCTGATCCTCACCGAACAGCAGGCCGAGAGCTTCGTGACGGCGCTGCCCGCCGTCCTCGACACCGCCGACCGGGAAGGGAACTGACGACCCGTGCTCCGCCATTTCCTGCGCGACGACGACCTCACCCCGGCCGAACAGACCGAGGTGCTCGAACTCGCCGCCGAACTGAAGAAGGCACCGCTGTCCCGCCGCCCCCTCGAAGGGCCCCTCAGCATCGCCGTACTCTTCGACAAGACCTCCACCCGCACCCGCTTCTCCTTCGACGCCGGCATCGCCCAGCTCGGCGGACACGCCATCGTCGTCGACACCGGCTCCACCCAGATCGGCAAGGGCGAGACCCTCGAGGACACCGCCCGGATGTTCTCCCGGTTCACCGAAGCGGTCGTGTGGCGCACCTACGGCCAGGACCGCATCGAGACGCTCGCCGAGCACTCGACGGTGCCCGTCGTCAACGCACTCACCGACACCTTCCACCCCTGCCAGATCCTCGCCGACCTGCAGACCATCCGCGAGAACAAGGGCGCCACCGCGGGCCTGCGGATGACCTACTTCGGCGACGGCGCCAACAACATGGCGCACTCGCTGATGCTCGGTGGCGTCACCGCCGGAATGCATGTGACCATCGCGTCCCCGACCGGGTTCACCCCCGACCCGCAGGTGGTCGCCGCGAGCCGTGCACGGGCAGAGGAGACCGGCGGCAGCGTCACCGTCACCGACGACCCGCGCACCGGAGCCACCGGCGCCGACGTGCTCGTCACCGACACCTGGGTGTCGATGGGGCAGGAGGACGACGGCAAGGACCGCGAAGCGCCCTTCCGGCCCTTCCAGCTGAACGACGACCTCGTCTCCCTCGCCGACACCGACGCGATCGTGCTGCACTGCCTGCCCGCCTATCGCGGCAAGGAGATCACCGCCGAGGTCATCGACGGACCGCGGTCGGTGGTGTGGGACGAGGCCGAGAACCGTCTCCACGCACAGAAGGCCCTGCTCGTGTGGCTGCTCGAGCAGGGCCGGAGCTGACCGTGAGCACCGCGGCGAACCATGCGGACAGTGCAGCGACCGCGCCGACGCGCGCGGCGCGGCAGGCCCGTATCGTCGCGCTGCTCGCCACACACCCGGTGCGCAGCCACACCGAACTCGCCGCTCTGCTCGCCGAGGACGGCATCGAGGTGTCCACCGCCACCCTGTCCCGCGACCTCGAAGAACTCGGTGCCGTCAAGCTCCGCGCGGCCGACGGGGGCGCCGGGGTGTACGTCGTCCCGGAGGACGGCAGCCCCGTGCGCGGCGTGACCGGAGGCACCGACCGCCTGTCCCGGTTACTCGGCGAACTGCTGGTGTCCACCGACGCCAGCGGCAACATCGCCGTGCTGCGTACCCCGCCCGGGGCAGCGCACTATCTGGCCAGTGCACTCGATCGGGCATCATTACCCGAGGTGGTCGGAACGATCGCCGGCGACGACACCATCGCGGTCATCGCCCGCGAACCGACGACGGGAGCCGAACTGGCCGCGAAAATCGAATCACTCACCTGACCTACCACTCATAGACGCACGTCGAAATACGAAGGAGCACAAAGACAATGGCCGAACGCGTCGTACTCGCCTATTCGGGCGGGCTGGACACCTCCGTCGCCATCAGCTGGATCGGCAAGGAGACCGGCAAGGAGGTCGTCGCCGTGGCCATCGACCTCGGCCAGGGTGGCGAGGACATGGAGGTCGTGCGTCAGCGCGCTCTCGACTGCGGTGCCGTCGAATCGATCGTCGTCGATGCCAAGGACGAGTTCGCCAACGAGTACTGCCTGCCCACCGTCCAGGCCAACGCGCTCTACATGGATCGCTACCCGCTCGTCTCGGCCATCAGCCGCCCGCTGATCGTCAAGCACATCGTGCAGGCCGCCCGCGAGCACGGCGGCACCGTCGTCTCCCACGGCTGCACCGGCAAGGGCAACGACCAGGTCCGCTTCGAGGTCGGCTTCGGTGCCCTCGCCCCCGACCTCCAGGTCATCGCCCCGGTCCGCGACTACGCCTGGACCCGCGAGAAGGCCATCGCCTTCGCCGAGGAGCACGGCCTGCCCATCAACGTCACCAAGCGTTCGCCGTTCTCCATCGACCAGAACGTCTGGGGCCGCGCCGTCGAGACCGGCTTCCTCGAGGACCTGTGGAACGCCCCCACCAAGGACGTCTACGACTACACCGAGGACCCCACCGCCCACTGGCAGGCACCCGACGAGCTGATCATCGCCTTCGAGGCAGGTCGCCCCGTCGCGATCGACGGCAAGCACGTCACCGTCCTCGAGGCCATCCAGGAACTCAACCGCCGCGCCGGCGCTCAGGGTGTGGGCCGCCTCGACATGGTCGAGGACCGCCTCGTCGGCATCAAGAGCCGCGAGATCTACGAGGCCCCCGGCGCCATCGCTCTCATCACCGCACACCAGGAACTCGAGCATGTCACCCTCGAGCGCGAACTCGGCCGCTACAAGCGTCGCGTCGAAGAGCGCTGGAGCGAGCTGGTGTACGACGGCCTGTGGTACTCCCCGCTGAAGACCGCCCTCGACGCCTTCATCAAGCACACCCAGGAACGCGTCACCGGCGAGATCCGCATGGTGCTCCACGGCGGACACATCACCGTCAACGGTCGCCGCAGCCCCGAGTCGCTGTACGACTTCAACCTCGCCACCTACGACGAGGGCGACAGCTTCGACCAGTCCAACGCCAAGGGCTTCGTGCAGATCCACGGCCTGTCGTCGAAGGTCGCCGCGAAGCGCGATCTGGGCCTGTAGTCATGACGGCTCACGGCACCAACGAAGGTGCCCTGTGGGGCGGCCGGTTCGCATCCGGACCGGCCGCCGCCATGGCGGCGCTGAGCAAGTCCACGCACTTCGACTGGGCGCTGGCCCCGTACGACGTGCGCGCCTCGCAGGCCCACGCCAAGGTTCTGCACCGCGCCGGACTCCTCACCGACGACGACCTCGCCACGATGCTCGACGGCCTCGACCGGCTCGCCGCCGATGTGGCCTCCGGTGCGTTCGGCCCGGCCGAGTCCGACGAGGACGTGCACGGCGCGCTCGAACGGGGGCTCATCGAACGGGTCGGCCCCGAGGTCGGCGGCCGGCTCCGCGCGGGCCGCTCCCGCAACGACCAGGTCGCAACGCTGTTCCGCATGTGGCTGCGCGACAGCGCGCGGCGCATCGCCGACGGTGTCCTCGACGTGGTCGATGCGATCGCCGACCAGGCCGCGGCGCACCCCGATGCCGTGATGCCGGGCAAGACGCACCTGCAGGCGGCGCAGCCCGTGCTGCTCGCGCACCACCTGCTCGCCCACGCGCATCCGTTGCTGCGCGACGTCGACCGGCTGCGCGACTTCGACAAGCGCGCGGCGGTCTCGCCGTACGGGTCGGGAGCGCTCGCCGGATCGTCGCTCGGTCTCGACCCCGACGCGATCGCGGCCGACCTGGGCTTCGACTCGGCGGCGGACAACTCGATCGACGCCACCAGCTCCCGCGACTTCGCGGCGGAAGCGGCGTTCGTGTTCGCGCAGATCGCCGTCGACCTCTCCCGCATGGCGGAAGAGATCATCCTGTGGAGCACCCCCGAGTTCGGGTACGTCACCCTCGCGGACGAATGGTCGACCGGATCGTCGATCATGCCGCAGAAGAAGAACCCGGACGTCTCCGAGCTCACCCGCGGTAAGGCCGGTCGCCTCATCGGCAACCTCACCGGTCTGCTGGCCACGCTCAAGGCGCAGCCGTTGGCCTACAACCGCGACCTGCAGGAGGACAAGGAGCCGGTCTTCGACTCCGTCGCACAGCTCGAGCTGCTGCTCCCGGCGATCGCAGGCCTCGTCTCGACGCTGACCTTCCACACCGAGCGCATGGCCGAGCTCGCACCCGCCGGATTCACCCTCGCGACCGACATCGCCGAGTGGATGGTCCGCCAGGGTGTGCCGTTCCGCGTCGCCCACGAGGCGGCCGGGGCGTGCGTGCGGGTCGCCGAAGGCCGCGGAGTCGGCCTCGAGGACCTCACGGACGAGGAGCTGGCCGGTGTCGATCCGGCACTGACCCCGCAGGTGCGGGAAGTGCTCACCGTCGAAGGCTCCATCGCCTCGCGCGACGCTCGCGGCGGCACCGCGGGCGTGCGGGTGGCCGAGCAGCTCGGCCGCGTGCGCGACGCCGCGGCACAACTGCGCGACCGGGTTCGCGCCTGACACGCCTGCCGTCCCGGGCACACCCCGAGTTGCCCGGGATGGCGAGGGCCGTGTGGCAGGCTGGCACATACTCTCGGCATGCAGCGGGTACCGGTGTAGAACCGCAGGTGCCGGGGACCGGTGCGGATACATCGTCGAGAAGGGGAGCGGACCGTGGGACTGGACGCCGATGTAGTGACCGAGTCGGTGCGACGGCTCGTCGCCACTGCCCAGAACGGTCTCGAAGTCCTGCGCTTCGGCGGCCTCGAACCCGGCCGGTCGTCGTCGCCCTATCAGGTCGTCGAGCGCACCTCCATGTACCGGCTCCGCCGGTACTTCCCCGAATCCGACACCGCCTCCACGGGCATCCCCATCGTTCTCGTACCACCGATGATGGTGTCCGCCGAGGTGTACGACGTCACCCGTGACGCCGGCGCCGTCGGCAGTCTCCACGAAGCGGGTCTCGATCCGTGGGTCGTGGACTTCGGATCGCCCGACCAGGAGGAGGGCGGCTGGAAGCGCACCCTCACCGATCACATCCTCGCCCTCGACGAGGTCGTCGACTGCGTCCGTGCCTACACCGGTCGCGACGTGCATCTCGGCGGGTACTCGCAGGGCGGCATGTTCTGCTATCAGGTCGCGGCCTACCGGCGCAGCCGCGGCATCGCGAGCCTGATCACCTTCGGCAGCCCGGTCGACACCCTCGCCGCCCTGCCGTTCGGGATCCCGGAGATCGTCGCGACCCACTCCGCCGACTTCCTCGCCGACCACGTCTTCAACCGCCTCGCGATCACCGGATGGATGGCGCGCACCGGCTTCCAGCTGCTCGATCCGGTCAAGACGCTGCGATCGCGCATCGACTTCCTGCTCCAGCTCCACGACCGGGAGGCGCTGCTGCCGCGCGAGCCGCAGCGCCGATTCCTCGACACCGAGGGGTGGGTGGCGTGGTCCGGTCCCGCCGTCGCGGAGGTACTGCGCCAGTTCATCGCCCACAACCGCATGGTCAGCGGTGGGTTCGTCATCAACGACCGGGCCGTGAGTCTCGCCGAGATCACCTGCCCGGTCCTCGCATTCGTCGGCGAGGTCGACGACATCGGGCAACCGCTCGCCGTGCGCGGCATCCGCAAGGCCGCACCCCGCGCGGAGGTCTACGAATACACCTTGCGCGCAGGTCATTTCGGACTCGTCGTGGGCAGTGTCGCCGGCCAGCAGACGTGGCCGTCGGTCGGGGAATGGGTGCAGTGGCGCGAGGGCGTCGGCGACCGGCCCGTCGGCATCACGCCGATGGCCGTGCCGAACCCGACCGACGAGGGCACCGGCGTCTCGGTCGCATCCCGCATCACGCACACCGCCGCGACCCTCGCCGATGTCGGAACGGATTTCGGCAAGGGGCTCGCCGGGGTCGCGGTCGGTGCCGTCCGCGGTGCACGCGATCTCACCGGCGAAGCGGCACGGGCATTGCCTCGCCTCGCGCGGCTCGGACAGATCCAGCCGCGAACCCGTATCTCCGTCGGCGGCCTGCTCGCCGAGATCGGCCGCAAGTCGCCGAAGCGGGAGTGCTTCATCTTCGAGGACCGGGTCTACACCTTCGAGTCCGTGAACCAGCGGATCGACAACATCGTCCTCGGACTCGTCGACAACGGCATCCGTCCCGCGATGCACGTCGGCATCCTCATGGATGTGCGCCCCAGCGCGATGGCGGCGGTCGCGGCGATCTCCCGCCTCGGCGGCGTCTCCGTCCTCATCCCGCCAGGACCGGACATCGCCGAGGCCGTGCGACTGGGTGGTGTCGAAAAGATCGTCGCCGATCCCGAGAACCTCGACGCGGCCGTCGCGACCGGTCTTCCCGTGCTGGTCCTCGGTGGCGGCGACGTCCGCGACCTCGACATCGAGCCCGGCGCCGACGTCGTCGATCTCGAACGACTCGACATCTCCTCCGTGCAACTGCCGGGCTGGTACGTCCCCGATCCCGGACTCGCGCGCGAACTCGCATTCATCCTGTTCTCCGGTGGTGGCGACACGCTGGCGGTGCGGCGGGTCACCAACTACCGGTGGGCGCTGTCGGCCTTCGGTACCGCCACCGCCGCCTCGCTCGGCCGCGGTGACACCATGTACTGCCTTGCGCCCCTGCATCATTCGTCCGGTCTGCTGGTCAGTTTCGGCGGGGCGCTCGCGGGCGGGGCGCGTATCGCACTGTCGCGCGGGTTGAATCCGTCGCTCTTCAGCGACGAAGTGCACCGCTACGGCGTCACCGTCGTCACCTATACCTGGTCGATGATGCGTGAGGTGCTCGACAGCCCGTCGCTGCACATCGACGCCATCCATCCCATCCGGTTGTTCATCGGTTCCGGCATGCCACCGGGCCTGTGGCGCCGCACCCTCGACCGGTTCGAGCCCGCCCGGGTTCTCGAGTTCTACGCGTCGACCGAGGGCAACGTCGTACTCGCGAACGTCTCCGGCTCGAAGATCGGCTCGAAGGGCCGGCCGTTGCCCGGGAGCGCAGACGTACGCCTCGCTGCCTACGACGCCGGCGCAGGCCGACTCGTCGAGGACGAACGAGGGTTCGTGCGGGAAGCGCAGGTCGGCGAGGTCGGGTTGCTGCTCGGCCGGCCCGGCCCGGCCACCTCGGCGATCACCGGTGTGATGCGCGGCGTCTTCGAACCGGGCGACGTGTGGGTGCCCACCGACAACCTGTTCCGGCGCGATGCGGACGGTGACTACTGGCTGCTCGACAGTCGGCGGACGGTCATCCCCACCTACCACGGCCCGGTCTTCACCCAGAGCGCGGCCGATGTGCTCGAGTCGATCCCGCGCGTCGATCTCGCCGTCGCCTACGGCATCTCGGTAGGGGGCCGCGACATCGCGGTCGCCGCGTGCACGCTGCGGGGCAACCGCGCCCCGACCGCCGCCGAGATCACGGCGGCGTTCGACTCGGTCCCGGCCGACGAACGACCCGATCTCGTGCACGTCGTGCCCGACATCCCATTGGGCCCGTCCTACCGCCCGTCCGCCGATCGTCTGCGCGAACAGGGGTTGCCCGTACCCACCGTCCGCACCTGGTTCCTCAACCCCGAGACCGGGACGTACAAGCGGTTCACCAAGGCCGTGGTCACGGCGTGGAAGGCGGGCACGGCCGGTTCGCCCGCCGGAGCGCGGTAGCCTGGGTCCGGTTCGGTTCCGCCCTTCGAAAGGACATCCGTGGCTGTCGATCCCACGTTGCTGAGCATTCTGGCCTGTCCGGAGGACAAGGGGCCGTTGCTTCTCGTCGACGACGCCGTCCTGTACAACCCGCGACTGCGGCGGGCGTATCCGATCGAGAACGGCATCCCCGTCCTCCTCGTCGACGAGGCCCGCGAGGTCACCGACGCCGAGCACGAGGACTTCACCGCACGCGGTGTCGCCGGATGGAGCACGGACTGAGCCGCAATCGTCGATCCGTCCGCGGCGAACTCGAACGACTCGAACCGGTCGAGGCCGCCGAGGCGCTGCTCGGAGCAACCGTCCGGGTGGGGGAGACCATCGTCCTGCTGACGGAGGTCGAGGCCTACGGCGGACCCGAGGACGGACCGTGGCCCGATCCGGCCGCGCACTCGTACCGCGGACCCACCCCGCGCAACTCCGTCATGTTCGGACCTGCGGGCCATCTGTACGTCTACCGCAGCTACGGGCTGCACTTCTGCGCGAACATCTCCCTCGGCCCCGACGGCACCGCAGCGGCAGTGCTGTTGCGCGGCGGCGAGGTCGTCGAGGGGGAGCAGGCCGTCCGTTCCCGTCGCACGCCCGGCACACCGTTCGCGAATCTGGCGCGTGGTCCAGGCAATCTCGCTGCTGCGCTCGGCCTCGATCTGGCCGACAACGGCATCGACGTGGATGCGTCAGACGCTCGGGTGCGGGTGGAACTTCCGTCCGAACCGCTGGTCGGGGAGGTCGCGCGAGGTCCGCGGGTGGGGATCAGTGTGGCGGCCGACAGGCCGTGGCGGTTGTGGGTTCCCGGGGCGATCGGGGTCTCCGCGTACCGGCGCAGCCCACGCGCGCCCGCCGCCCCTCGGGCGTGATGGGATGATCGAACGGTGACTGAGCACATTCTCGACGAACTGACCTGGCGCGGGCTCATCGCGCAATCGACCGATCTCGACGCACTTCGAGGCGAACTCGACAAGGGCCCGATCACCCTCTATGCCGGTTTCGATCCGACCGGCCCGAGCCTGCACGCCGGTCACCTCGTTCCGCTCCTCGCACTCAAGCGTTTCCAGCGCGCCGGCCATCGGCCCATCGTTCTCGCGGGTGGCGCGACCGGCATGATCGGCGACCCGCGGGACGTGGGGGAGCGCACCATGAACTCCGCCGACACCGTCGCCGAATGGGCAGGGCGGATCCGTGGGCAGCTCGAGCGGTTCGTCGACTTCGACGATTCCCCGACGGGAGCCGTGGTCGTGAACAACCTCGACTGGACCGGCAAGCTGTCCGCGATCGACTTCCTGCGCGATATCGGCAAGCACTTCTCGATCAACGTGATGCTCGCCCGCGACACGGTCAAGCGCCGACTCGAGGGTGACGGCATCTCGTACACCGAGTTCAGCTACATGCTCTTGCAGGCCAACGACTACGTGCAGCTGCGCCGCGAGTACGGATGTGCGCTGCAGGTCGGTGGTTCCGATCAGTGGGGCAACATCATCGCCGGTGTCGAGCTCAACCGTCGTACCGACGGCGCGAGCGTGCACGCCCTGACCGTCCCGCTCGTGACCTCGTCCGACGGCAAGAAGTTCGGCAAGTCCACCGGCGGTGGAAGTCTGTGGCTCGACCCGGAGATGACCAGCCCGTACGCCTGGTACCAGTACTTCGTCAACGCGGCCGACGCCGACGTCATGAAGTACCTGCGCTGGTTCACCTTCCTCGACAAGGACGAGCTCGCCGAGCTGGAGACCGCCACCACGGAGCGTCCGCACGCACGCGAGGCCCAGAAGCGACTGGCAGCCGAGATGACCACGCTCGTGCACGGAGCGCACAACACCGCCGCAGTCGAGTTGGCGAGCCGTGCACTGTTCGGGCGAGGCGAGCTGGGTGAGCTGGACGAGTCCACGCTCGCCGCCGCACTGACCGAGGCGTCCGTGACGGAGCTCCGCGCCGGCGAGCCGGACACGATCATCGACCTGCTCGTCGCGTCGGGTCTGTGCGAGAGCAAGGGGGCCGCGCGTCGCACCGTCAAGGAAGGCGGCGCATCGGTCAATAACGTCCGCATCTCGTCGGAGGAGTGGACCCCGCGCGACGGAGAACTGCTGCACGGACGCTGGCTGGTGCTGCGTCGAGGCAAGCGGAACTTCGCCGGCGTGCGAGTCGTCCGCGACTGACACCGTCGCCGACGCTGGCGAGCCTCTGACCAGCGGATTTGACGGCTCGTTAGCGTCGGCGTAACTTAGTCGTCGTTCGAGCGACACCGAACAGCCAGCCGGACCGAGAGGTTCGGAAACAGGCATGTTCGATGTCGCATCGATCGGCTCTCACCGAAGAGGACGGGAAGCAGCGATTTGCGGCCCTGAATTCGGATGTGATAGCTTAGAACGGTTGCCTCGGAGCGAGCCGGACAGGTGTCCGGAAACGTAACGATGTGCGCGTGTTCTTTGAGAACTCAACAGTGTGCCGATGAATGTCAGTGCCAAATAATATTTGGTGCGACCACTTCACTTTTTGTGGGTGGTTGTTGCTGGACATCGCATTCTTCCGTCTGCGGTGATCCAGTGTTTAGCTAGTTTGAGTTTTTATGCTAGTGATTTGACTCGATGTCTTTGACTGATTGCCCCTTCGGGGTGATTGTGAGTCTTCAACGGAGAGTTTGATCCTGGCTCAGGACGAACGCTGGCGGCGTGCTTAACACATGCAAGTCGAACGATGAAGCCCAGCTTGCTGGGTGGATTAGTGGCGAACGGGTGAGTAACACGTGGGTGATCTGCCCTGCACTCTGGGATAAGCCTGGGAAACTGGGTCTAATACCGGATATGACCTCTTGCTGCATGGTGAGGGGTGGAAAGTTTTTCGGTGCAGGATGAGCCCGCGGCCTATCAGCTTGTTGGTGGGGTAATGGCCTACCAAGGCGACGACGGGTAGCCGGCCTGAGAGGGCGACCGGCCACACTGGGACTGAGACACGGCCCAGACTCCTACGGGAGGCAGCAGTGGGGAATATTGCACAATGGGCGAAAGCCTGATGCAGCGACGCCGCGTGAGGGATGACGGCCTTCGGGTTGTAAACCTCTTTCAGCAGGGACGAAGCGAAAGTGACGGTACCTGCAGAAGAAGCACCGGCCAACTACGTGCCAGCAGCCGCGGTAATACGTAGGGTGCGAGCGTTGTCCGGAATTACTGGGCGTAAAGAGCTCGTAGGCGGTTTGTCGCGTCGTCTGTGAAATCCCGCAGCTCAACTGCGGGCTTGCAGGCGATACGGGCAGACTCGAGTACTGCAGGGGAGACTGGAATTCCTGGTGTAGCGGTGAAATGCGCAGATATCAGGAGGAACACCGGTGGCGAAGGCGGGTCTCTGGGCAGTAACTGACGCTGAGGAGCGAAAGCGTGGGTAGCGAACAGGATTAGATACCCTGGTAGTCCACGCCGTAAACGGTGGGCGCTAGGTGTGGGTTTCCTTCCACGGGATCCGTGCCGTAGCCAACGCATTAAGCGCCCCGCCTGGGGAGTACGGCCGCAAGGCTAAAACTCAAAGGAATTGACGGGGGCCCGCACAAGCGGCGGAGCATGTGGATTAATTCGATGCAACGCGAAGAACCTTACCTGGGTTTGACATGTACCGGACGACTGCAGAGATGTGGTTTCCCTTGTGGCCGGTAGACAGGTGGTGCATGGCTGTCGTCAGCTCGTGTCGTGAGATGTTGGGTTAAGTCCCGCAACGAGCGCAACCCTTGTCCTGTGTTGCCAGCACGTAATGGTGGGGACTCGCAGGAGACTGCCGGGGTCAACTCGGAGGAAGGTGGGGACGACGTCAAGTCATCATGCCCCTTATGTCCAGGGCTTCACACATGCTACAATGGTCGGTACAGAGGGCTGCGATACCGTGAGGTGGAGCGAATCCCTTAAAGCCGGTCTCAGTTCGGATCGGGGTCTGCAACTCGACCCCGTGAAGTCGGAGTCGCTAGTAATCGCAGATCAGCAACGCTGCGGTGAATACGTTCCCGGGCCTTGTACACACCGCCCGTCACGTCATGAAAGTCGGTAACACCCGAAGCCGGTGGCCTAACCCCTTGTGGGAGGGAGCCGTCGAAGGTGGGATCGGCGATTGGGACGAAGTCGTAACAAGGTAGCCGTACCGGAAGGTGCGGCTGGATCACCTCCTTTCTAAGGAGCACTTCTCCCGGCGAGGGGTCACACAGGTGACGTCCTCACGGGCAGAGACTGTTTCGTTCCCACGGGTGGAACGGCAGAAGCTCATGGGTGGAACGCTGACAACCTCATCCGCATATCAGCCGGCTACACGGTCGGTTGGTGGGTGATATATCGGTGCACTGTTGGGTCCTGAGAGAACACGCGAGTGTTTGATCAGCGACGATGACTTACGAAGACGGTTGGCCGTGTGGTCGGCGTTGGTAGGGGTTGTTGTGTGTTGTTTGAGAACTGCACAGTGGACGCGAGCATCTTTGTTGTAAGTGTTTATGAGCGTACGGTGGATGTCTTGGCACCAGGAGCCGATGAAGGACGTGGGAGGCTGCGATATGCCTCGGGGAGCTGTCAACCGAGCTGTGATCCGAGGATTTCCGAATGGGGAAACCCAGCACGAGTGATGTCGTGTTACCCGCACCTGAATATATAGGGTGTGTGGAGGGAACGTGGGGAAGTGAAACATCTCAGTACCCACAGGAAGAGAAAACAACATGTGATTCCGTGAGTAGTGGCGAGCGAAAGCGGATGAGGCTAAACCGAGTACATGTGATACCTGGCAGGGGTTGTGTATTCGGGGTTGTGGGGTTCGTTGTGTCGGCGCTGCCATGCCGGCCGACAGTAAGAAATCGTCGTGTTAGTCGAAGTGGTCTGGAACGGCCTGTCGTAGAGGGTGAGAATCCCGTAGACGAAAACACGGCGACTGTCGATTCGAATACCCGAGTAGCACCGGGCCCGTGAAATCCGGTGTGAATCTGTCGGGACCACCCGATAAGCCTGAATACTCCCTGGTGACCGATAGCGGACTAGTACCGTGAGGGAAAGATGAAAAGTACCCCGGGAGGGGAGTGAAATAGTACCTGAAACCGTGCGCTTACAATCCGTCAGAGCCTTCGAACACTTCGGTGTTGGGGGTGATGGCGTGCCTTTTGAAGAATGAGCCTGCGAGTTAGTGGCATGTCGCGAGGTTAACCCGTGTGGGGTAGCCGTAGCGAAAGCGAGTCCGAATAGGGCGGGTCAGTGGCATGTTCTAGACCCGAAGCGGAGTGATCTACCCATGGCCAGGGTGAAGCGATGGTAAGACGTCGTGGAGGCCCGAACCCACTTAGGTTGAAAACTGAGGGGATGAGTTGTGGGTAGGGGTGAAAGGCCAATCAAACTCCGTGATAGCTGGTTCTCCCCGAAATGCATTTAGGTGCAGCGTCGCGTGTTTCTCACCGGAGGTAGAGCTACTGGATGGTCTAGGGGGCCCACAAGCTTACCGAAATCAGCCAAACTCCGAATGCCGGTGAGTGAGAGCGCGGCAGTGAGACTGCGGGGGATAAGCTTCGTAGTCGAGAGGGAAACAGCCCAGATCGCCGGCTAAGGCCCCTAAGCGTGTACTAAGTGGAAAAGGATGTGGGATCGCTGAGACAACCAGGAGGTTGGCTTAGAAGCAGCCACCCTTGAAAGAGTGCGTAATAGCTCACTGGTCAAGTGGTCCTGCGCCGACAATGTAGCGGGGCTCAAGTACACCGCCGAAGCCGCGGCATTCACATAACACCCCGGAAGGGTTACGGCTTTTCCGGCAGTGGTGTGGATGGGTAGGGGAGCGTCGTGTGGCCGTGGAAGCGCCGGAGTGATCCAGGTGTGGAGGCCACGCGAGTGAGAATGCAGGCATGAGTAGCGAAAGACGAGTGAGAAACTCGTCCGCCGGATGACCAAGGGTTCCTGGGCCAGGTTAATCCGCCCAGGGTGAGTCGGGACCTAAGGCGAGGCCGACAGGCGTAGTCGATGGACAACGGGTTGATATTCCCGTACCCGTGTATCCGCGCCCAATGGCGAATCAGTTGTGCTAACCGTCCAAAAGTCTCCGCTGTTCCTTCGGGAACTGTGGGGATGGCTGCACGGGACCCTGATTGTAGTAGTCAAGCGATGGGGTGACGCAGGAAGGTAGCTGGGCCAGGTGATGGAATACCTGGTGTAAGCCGGTAGGGCGAATGGTAGGCAAATCCGCCATTCATCAAGCCTGAGAGGTGATGCGTACCCGTTGAGGGGAATTCAGTGATCCTATGCTGCCGAGAAAAGCCTCTAGTGAGTTGGTACACGGCCCGTACCCCAAACCGACACAGGTGGTCAGGTAGAGAATACCGAGGCGATCGAGAGAACTGTGGTTAAGGAACTCGGCAAAATGCCCCCGTAACTTCGGGAGAAGGGGGACCACGCTCGGTGACGAGTCTTGCACTCTGAGCTGGGGGTGGTCGCAGAGACCAGAGAGAAGCGACTGTTTACTAAAAACACAGGTCCGTGCGAAGTCGTAAGACGATGTATACGGACTGACGCCTGCCCGGTGCTGGAAGGTTAAGAGGACCGGTTAGTCACTTCGGTGGCGAAGCTGAGAATTTAAGCCCCAGTAAACGGCGGTGGTAACTATAACCATCCTAAGGTAGCGAAATTCCTTGTCGGGTAAGTTCCGACCTGCACGAATGGCGTAACGACTTCTCTGCTGTCTCGACCACAGACTCGGCGAAATTGCATTACGAGTAAAGATGCTCGTTACGCGCGGCAGGACGAAAAGACCCCGGGACCTTCACTATAGCTTGGTATTGGTGTTCGGTTCGGTTTGTGTAGGATAGGTGGGAGACTGTGAAGCGGCCACGCCAGTGGTTGTGGAGTCGTTGTTGAAATACCACTCTGATCGTATTGGACCTCTAACCTCGGACCATGATCTGGTTCAGGGACAGTGCCTGGTGGGTAGTTTAACTGGGGCGGTTGCCTCCCAAAATGTAACGGAGGCGCCCAAAGGTTCCCTCAGCCTGGTTGGCAATCAGGTGTCGAGTGCAAGTGCACAAGGGAGCTTGACTGTGAGACTGACAGGTCGAGCAGGGACGAAAGTCGGGACTAGTGATCCGGCACCGGCATGTGGAAGCGGTGTCGCTCAACGGATAAAAGGTACCCCGGGGATAACAGGCTGATCTTCCCCAAGAGTCCATATCGACGGGATGGTTTGGCACCTCGATGTCGGCTCGTCGCATCCTGGGGCTGGAGTAGGTCCCAAGGGTTGGGCTGTTCGCCCATTAAAGCGGCACGCGAGCTGGGTTTAGAACGTCGTGAGACAGTTCGGTCTCTATCCGCCGCGCGCGTTAGAAACTTGAGGAAGGCTGTCCCTAGTACGAGAGGACCGGGACGGACGAACCTCTGGTGTGCCAGTTGTCCCGCCAGGGGCATGGCTGGTTGGCTACGTTCGGAAGGGATAACCGCTGAAAGCATCTAAGCGGGAAGCCTGTTCCAAGATGAGGTTTCTCACCCCCTCGAGGGGGTAAGGCCCCCGGCAGACCACCGGGTTGATAGGCCGGAACTGGAAGCACAGCAATGTGTGGAGGTGACCGGTACTAATAGGCCGAGGACTTACCACGAAGATGTTACGCGTCCACTGTGCGGTATCTGAAACAACACACACAGATATCCGATCGAGTTCTGCTGCGGCGGAACGCTATCGAGAGGTCTGCGTGGTTACTGTTTCATAGAGTTACGGCGGCCATAGCGACAGGGAAACGCCCGGTCCCATTCCGAACCCGGAAGCTAAGCCTGTCTGCGCCGATGGTACTGCACTCGACAGGGTGTGGGAGAGTAGGACACCGCCGAACACCCGTTCCGAAAGGGGACCCACTCGTTTGGGTCCCCTTTCGTGTTTTCATGAGAGGATTTTTCTGTGTCCGACGGCAACGGTGAACGTCGGTCCTTCAGGAGTGGAGGATCCACTCCGTGGTCGGGCCGCAAGAACGAACGCGAGGAACGCGCCGACGACAGTCGCGGCGAGCGCGCACCCCGCGACCGCGACGAGCGGGGACGGGGCGACGACCGCCGGCAGGGTGGCTACGGATCCGCCGGACGTTCGTCCGGCCGCGACGACCGTCCGCAGCGCGGTGACGATCGGCGCCCGCAACGGAGCGACGATCGACGTCCCCAGCGCAGCGACGACCAGCGCTCCCAGCGCAGCGACGACCAGCGCTCCCAGCGCAGCGACGACCAGCGCTCCCAGCGCAGCGACGACCGCCGTTCCTTCCAGGGCGGCGAACGTCGGGATCGCGGCCGCGACGACGCTCGTCCCAATCGCAGCGACCGTCCCGACCGTCCCTACCGCGAACGCTCCGGAGGCGACGACCGCCCCCGCCGCAACGATGACCGTTCGAGCCGCGGCGACGACCGTGGTCGGCAGTACGGCGACCGTCCCCGTCAGGGTTCGGACAGTTCCCGCGGTGAGCGCAGCTACGGCAACCGCGACGATCGTCGTGGTGGCGACCATCGCGGTGGCAGTGACCAGCGTGGCGGCGACCGGCGAGGCTATTCCGGCGACCGCCGTGGCCCCCAGTCCGGCGACCGTCGTAGCGAGGGAGCACCCCGTCGTCGTGGCGGCGAAGGCGGGTTCGGTCCGGGTCGCGGGCGCGAAGGCATCGCACCGCAGCGTCGCGACGCACGTCCGGACGAGCCGGACATCCCCGACGACGTCGAGGCCTCCGAACTCGATCCGACGATCCGCCGCGACCTGCTGAGCCTGGACAAGTCGAACGCGAACACCGTCGCCCGGCATCTGGTGATGGCCGGTCGCCTGCTCGACGACGATCCCCGCGCCGCGCTCACCCATGCTCGCGCCGCACGTCAGCGCGCCGGCCGCATCGCGGTCGTCCGCGAGGCCGCCGGCATCACCGCCTACCACGCCGGTGAGTGGGCGGAGGCGCTGTCCGAACTCCGCGCAGCACGCCGCATGTCCGGTGGTACCGGGCTGCTGGCCGTCATGGCCGATTGCGAGCGCGGCCTCGGACGTCCCGAGAAGGCTCTCGAACTGGGGCGGAGCGAGGAAGCACGCAAGCTGACCGGCGACGAGGCCACGGAGCTGCGCATCGTCCTCGCCGGTGCCCGTATGGATCTCGGTCAGTACGACCAGGCCGTCGTCACCCTGCAGACGCCCGATCTCGATCCGGAGCGGACCGGTACGCCGGCCGCCCGTCTCTTCTACGCCTACGCCGACGCACTCGTCGCCGCCGGGCGGACCGAAGAAGGCGTGCAGTGGTTCCTGCATTCCGCAGCGGCCGACATCGAAGGCGTCACCGACGCCGAGGAGCGGGTGGAGGAGCTCACCGGAGAGGCGCCGTGACCGACGGCACCGACCTTTCCGGTACGGCCTCCGGCGACAGCCTGCGTCGGATCTACGACGTCCTGCTGCTCGATCTCGACGGCACCGTCTACCGGGGTGCCGAACCCGTCCCGGGTGCCCGCGAGGCGCTGGCCACGGGGGACGACACCGTTCTGTACGTGACGAACAACGCCAGCCGTCGACCCTCGGAGGTCGCGCTGCACCTGCGGGAACTCGGCTTCCCGGCCGACGACTCGTCGGTGGTGACGAGCTCGCAGTCCGCTGCGCGCTTGCTCGCCGAGCGGTTCCCGGCCGGTGCGCCGGTGCTCGTCGTCGGCACCGAGGCCTTGGCCGAGGAGGTGGCCGGTGTCGGCCTCACCCCGGTCCGGTCCGCGGATGCGCATCCGGTGGCGGTGGTGCAGGGGCATTCCCCGGACTCCGGATGGGCGATCCTGGCGGAGGCGACGCTCGCCGTCCGCGCCGGCGCCCTGTGGGTGGCCACCAATGTCGACTCGACCCTGCCCACCGAGCGCGGACTCGTCCTCGGCAACGGATCGATGGTCGCGGCGGTGCGCAACGCCACCGGCGCGACCCCGATCGTGGCGGGCAAACCCGCAGCTCCGCTGCTCGAAGACGCGATCCGCCGCGGTGGTGCCCGTCGTCCCCTCGTCATCGGTGACCGGTTGGACACCGACATCGAAGGCGCCAACGCCGTCGGTGTGGATTCCCTGCTCGTGCTGACCGGGGTCAGCACCGTCGACGACCTGCTGCGGGCTCCGGCCGAGCAGCGCCCGACCTACGTCGCAGCCTCGCTCGCGAGCCTCGACCAGCCGGCGGACCTGCTCCGTGTGGCACCGCACGACTCGTGGGACGTCACGGTCGACGGAGGTGATCTTCACCTCGCCGCCGCGCAGTCGGCGGCCGATCCGATGGAGGCGTTGCGGGGTCTGCTCGACATCGCCTGGGCCAACCCCGGATTCGGGCAGGTCCGTCCGGTGGACGAGCGTGCGCGGTCCGTCGTGGACACGTGGGCGGCGACGGTCTGATCCGCACCGGAGGGTGTGGCCCGGTCGCACCCATCGACTAGCGTGGACGGCGATGAGCACGCCGATTCCACGTCCGGGCGAACACCTTCCCGGCGCACGCCCCACGGTCGATCCCGCACACGTCCGCGAGGAGGTCGACGCGTTGCTGGCGCGTGTCCGCGAGGGCGCATCCCTCCCCGGTGCCGCAAGCACCGACCAGTCCGTGCTGCTCGAGCAGGCCGACCTGCTCGAACGTGCCCACGAGGTCCTCGTGCAGGCCTTGTCGACCGTGGACAAGATCTGACGTGGCACGCCGGGCACGCGTCGACGCGGAACTGGTGCGGCGGGGTCTGGCGCGCTCGCGTGAGCACGCCAGCGAACTGATCGCCGCAGGTCGGGTGCTGATCGCCGGCACCGTGGCCTCCAAACCGGCGACCGCTGTCGAACCGAACACGCCGTTGATCGTCACCGAGGTGAGCGACGAGGTCTCCTGGGCGTCCCGCGGCGCCCACAAACTCCTCGGCGCACTCGAGGCGTTCACACCGCAGGGTTTGCAGGTGTCGGGGCGTCGCTGCCTCGACGCCGGCGCGTCGACCGGCGGATTCACCGATGTCCTGTTGCACGAGGGTGCCGCGGAGGTCGTCGCCGTGGACGTCGGCTACGGCCAGCTGATCTGGCGCCTGCAGTCCGACGAGCGTGTCCACGTGATCGATCGAACAAATGTGCGTAGCATCGACGCGGAGACGATCGGCGGGCGCGTCGACCTGGTGGTCGCAGACCTGTCGTTCATCTCGCTGAAGTTGGTGTTGCCGGCGTTCGTCGCCTGCGTCGCCCCCGGCGGCGACCTGCTACCGATGGTCAAACCGCAGTTCGAGGTGGGCAAGGACCGGGTCGGCAGCGGTGGCGTGGTGCGCGACCCGGCGCTGCGCACCGAGGCGGTGCTCGACGTCGCGCGCGAAGCACAGCGTCAGGGCCTGCGCACCCTCGGAGCAGTGGCGAGCCCACTGCCCGGGCCGTCCGGGAACGTCGAGTACTTCCTGTGGCTGCGGGCCGGGGAGTCTGGGCCGGAGGAACTCGACCCAGCCGTGATCGAACTGATCGAGCGTGCGGTGCAGGAAGGACCACAGTGAGCGAAGAGACCGCCGCGGACGACGCGGCGCGATCGGGCCGGGAGATCCTGCTGGTCTCCCATTCGGGGCGCGACGAGATCGCAGGCACCGCATTGCGGGTCGCCAAGATCCTCGGCGAGGCCGGTATCGGTCTGCGCACCCTCGACGACGAGGCGGTGAGCAACGGACTCGGCGTCCTCGCCCTGCCGGGCAGCTTCATCAGCGTCGTCGAACCGGGACCGGAAGCGGCCGCCGGATGCGAGATGGTGATCGTCCTCGGCGGCGACGGCAGTTTCCTCCGGGCCGCCGAATTCGCGCAGTACTCGGCGGTGCCCGTCCTCGGTATCAACCTCGGCCGCATCGGTTTCCTCGCCGAGTCCGAGGCCGAGCACCTCGAGGAAGCGCTCATGCAGGTGGTGCGCCGCGAATACCGCGTCGAACAGCGCATGACCCTCGACGTGACCGTGCGGATGGACGACGAGATCCTCGACCGCGGGTGGGCGCTCAACGAGGCGAGCCTCGAGAACAAGTCGCGCCTCGGCGTGCTCGAAGTGGTGCTCGAGGTCGACGGCCGCCCCGTCTCCTCGTTCGGCTGCGACGGTGTCCTCGTCGCCACCCCGACAGGATCGACGGCCTACGCCTTCTCGGCCGGCGGACCGATCGTGTGGCCCGAACTCGAAGCGCTACTGGTGATCCCGAGCAACGCCCACGCACTGTTCGCGCGCCCGCTGGTGACCAGCCCCCAGTCGATCATCGCGGTCGAAACCCTCGCCGGCGGCCACGACGGGGTGGTCTTCTGCGACGGGCGCCGCATCATCGACGTCCCGGCCGGTGCCAGGCTCGAGGTGGTGCGAGGATGCGATCCGGTCCGCTGGGTGCGGCTGGATTCGGCACCCTTCGCGGATCGGATGGTGCGCAAGTTCGAACTTCCGGTGAAGGGCTGGCGGGGAAGGAAGCTCTGAGATGCTCGCAGAGATCCGGATCGACAACCTGGGTGTGATCTCCGAGGCGTACGCGCGCTTCCACGGGGGACTGACGGTACTCACCGGCGAGACCGGTGCCGGCAAGACGATGGTGGTCACGAGCCTGCACCTGCTCTCCGGGGTGCGCGCCGACCCCACCCGGGTGCGGGTCGGCGCCAACCGCGCCGTGGTCGAGGGACGCTTCGAGATCGAACCGGCGCCCAGCCACATCGAACAGCAGATCGCCGAACTGCTCGAGTCCACCGGCGCCCAGCGCGACGAGGACGGCAGCATCATCGCCGTGCGCACCGTCGGCAGCGACGGCCGCTCCCGCGCGCACCTCGGCGGACGCAGCGTGCCGGTGGGGGTGCTGTCCGAGTTCACCGGCCCGTTGCTGACCGTGCACGGCCAGAACGACCAATTGCGGCTGCTGCGTCCCGACGAGCAGCGCGCCGCGCTCGACCGGTTCGGCGGCAAGACCGTCGCCGGCCTGCTCGACCGCTACCGAACCCGGCGGCGCCGCTGGCTCGATGCCCGCGCCGAACTGCAGGAACGCACCGAACGGTCACGTGAGCTCGCACAGGAGGCCGACCGCCTGCACTTCGGACTCGACGAGATCGACCGCGTCGCACCCGAACCGGGGGAGGACACCCGCATCGTCGACGAGGTGCGGCGCCTGTCCGACCTCGACTCGCTGCGCGAGGCGGCCACCGTCGCGCACAACGCCCTTGCCGGCGACGACAGCGGCGACGCCGATGCGTACTCGGCGGCGCTCGACCTGCTCGGCGAGGCCCGCGCCCGCCTCGAGGGTTGCGACGATCCCGCCCTGCGCGAGCTCGGTCCCCGCCTCGGCGAGGCCATCGCGGTGGTCACCGACGTCACCGGCGACATCTCCGCCTACCTGTCCGACCTGCCGTCCGACCCCAGCGCCCTCGAGACGCTGCTCAACCGGCAGGCGGAACTGAAGAACCTCACCCGCAAGTACGCCGCCGACATCGACGGCGTCCTCGAATGGGCACGCGAGGCCCGCGAACGCCTGTCCGGACTCGACGTCTCCGCCGAGGCGATCGACAAGCTCGCCGCCGAGGTCGACGCGGAGGCCGCCGCGACCGCGGAAGCCGCCACCGCCCTGTCGACGGCGCGGCACAAGGTCGCCGGCAAACTCGCCAAGGCCGTGAGCAAGGAACTGTCCGGCCTCGCGATGGGACGCGCCGTACTCGACGTGCACATCGCCGACCGGGCGGCAACCGCGAGCGACACCGCGCCGCTGCAGGTCGGCGACCGGCTCCTGCACGCCGGCGAATCCGGGATCGACGAGGTGGAGTTCCGGCTCGCCCCGCACAGCGACGCCCCGGCCCGCCCCCTCGCCCGCAGCGCGTCCGGCGGTGAGCTCTCCCGCGTCATGCTCGCCCTCGAAGTGGTGCTCGCCGGTTCCGAACGCGGCGCGACGATGGTCTTCGACGAGGTCGACGCCGGAGTCGGCGGCCGCGCCGCCGTCGAGATCGGCCGTCGTCTCGCGCGCCTGTCGCGCACCCACCAGGTCATCGTGGTCACGCACCTGCCGCAGGTCGCTGCGTTCGCCGACACCCATCTCGTCGTCGACAAGGTCGACGACCGGGCCGGGGTGATCAGCAGCGGGGTGCGCACCCTCAGCGAGGAGGAGCGGGTCACCGAATTGGCCCGCATGCTCGCCGGGCTCGACGACACCGAGACCGGGCGTGCCCACGCCGAGGAACTGCTGGCCGTCGCCCACGCGGAGCGCACCGGCTGACGTGCCCGGCGCGCCGGGGTGATGTTCACACGACTACCGGCGCGCCTCCACAACCTCACTCGTTCACCGGCGCATCATCTCTTCCATGAAGATGCCGGCGCTGCTGTCCCGTAACAACGAAACGTTGCCCGGAGTGAGTGGCATTGCCCGGGTCGACAGGAACACCGCGAAACTGCTGCGCCGGATCGGTCCCGGCGACGTGGTCGTCCTCGACGCCATCGACCTCGATCGCGTCACCGCCGACGCGCTCGTGGAAGCGGGCGTCACCGCGGTGATCAACGCCTCTCCGTCGATCTCGGGCCGATACCCGAATCTCGGTCCCGAGGTGATCGTCGCGCACGACATCGTGCTCGTCGACAACGTCGGCACCGAGGTCTTCAAGAAGATCAAGGACGGCGCGAAGGTCCGGGTGCACGAGGGTGGCGTGTACGCGGGGGAGAAGCTGCTCATCGAGGGTGACGAGCAGACCGACATCGAGATCTCCGACCGCATGATCGAGGCGCGGACCGGGCTCGTCGACCACCTCGAGGCGTTCTCGGGCAACACCATCGAGTTCATCCGCTCGGAGAGCCCGCTGCTCATCGACGGCGTCGGCATCCCCGACATCGACCTGGACCTGCGCGACCGGCACGTCGTCGTCGTCTCCGACGGCCCCGGGCACGTGCAGGACCTCAAGGACCTCAAGCCGTTCATCAAGGAGTACTCGCCGATCCTGGTGGGGGTCGGCCCCGGCGCGGACGCCCTGAGCAAAGCGGGTTACCGCCCCGACCTCATCGTCGGCGACCCCGACGAGATCGGCACCTCCACCCTCAAGTCCGGCGCCGAAGTGGTGCTGCCCGCCGACCCGGACGGCCACGCCCCGGGTCTCGAGCGGATCCAGGATCTCGGCATCGGCGCGATGACCTTCCCCGCCGTCGGCACCCCCACCGACCTGGCGCTGCTGCTCGTCGAGCATCACGGCGCGGCGCTGGTGGTGACCGTCGGCAGCACTGTCTCGCTCGACGAGTTCTTCGACCACGGCCGCCGCGACACCAACCCGTCGGCGGTGATGACCCGCCTGAAGGTCGGACCGAAACTCGTCGACGCGAAGGCGGTGGCCACCCTCTACCGCAGCCGCGTCTCGGGCGGCGTGATCGCCCTGCTCGTCTTCGCGGCGCTCATCGCCGTGATCGCCGCACTCGCCGTGTCCAATCTCGGTGGCGACGTCGTCGAACTCGCCCGTCAGTGGTGGGAGTCCGCAGTGGAGTGGATCCGGGGTCTGCGCGCGTGATCTCGATGCGCCATCACGTCGTCTCCCTGGTGGCGGTGTTCCTCGGCCTGGCGGTCGGGATCGTGCTCGGCTCCGGGTTGCTGGCCGACAGCGTCGTCTCCGGTCTACGCGACGACAAGGCCGAGCTGCGCCGCGAGGTCCAGGAGGCCGAGGACCACGGCAGCCGGCTCGAAGCCCAACTGCTCGCCGCCGACGGGTTCGACTCGACCATCGGCCCGCGGATCGTGCGTGACGAACTACGCGACCGCACCGTCCTTCTCGTGACCACCCCGGACGCCGCCCCCGAGGACGTCGACGCCGTCGTGCGGTCCGTCGGTGACGCCGGCGGCCGGGTCACCGCCCGGATCGCGCTGACCGACTCGTTCGTCGACGCCTCCGGCACCGACCAGCTCCGCACGACCGTCACCAACGTCGTGCCCGCCGGGGTGGAACTGCAGACCGGCGCCGTCGACCCCGGCAGCCTCGCCGGGGATCTGCTCGGCGCGGTGCTGCTCGTCGACCCGGGCACCGGACAACCGCGCAGTACCCCCGAGGAACGCGCCCTCGCCCTGACCACGCTGCGCAGCGGCGGTTTCATCACCTACGAGGACAGTCAGGTCGAACCGGCCCAGAGCGCCCTCGTCGTCACCGGCGACCACAGCGGCAACGCCGAACGCGCCGGCAACCGCGGGTCGCTCGTCGCGCGCTTCGCCGGGGTCGTCGACGGTCGCGGGGCCGGCGCGGTGCTCGCCGGCCGCACCGGGGCGGCGGAGGGCAACGGACCGATCGCCGTCGTACGGGCCGACGCGGCACTCGCCGCGGGTCTGTCCACGGTCGACAACCTCGACCGCGAATCGGGGCGCCTGACGACGGTCCTGGCGCTGCGAGAGCAGTACGACGGGGGCAGCGGCCGGTACGGGACGGGGCCGAGCGCCACCGCCGTCACCGTCGGTTCCCCGGCCCGCTGAGCGTCGCCGCCTGTGACGTCGATTGCACCGGGGGTCCGCAATCGCGAGTCGGGTACGCACCCGCCCACGGAGGTGTTACCGTGAAGTTCCGTGGGTCGGCAGGCCCCAGCTGTATCGCATCAGTCCAAAAGTCCTGCACCTGACGTCACGGGAGCCTCTTTGCCACAGTCACGCCACTCGCGTACCCCTACCAAGCACATCTTCGTCAGCGGGGGCGTCGCGTCCTCTCTCGGCAAGGGGCTCACAGCGTCGAGCCTGGGCACCCTGCTCACCGCACGCGGCATGCGCGTGACGATGCAGAAGCTCGACCCGTACCTCAATGTCGACCCCGGCACGATGAATCCGTTCCAGCACGGTGAGGTCTTCGTCACCGAGGACGGCGCAGAGACCGACCTCGACGTCGGCCACTACGAGCGCTTCCTCGACCGCGACCTGTCCGCCGACGCGAACGTCACCACCGGCCAGGTGTACTCCACGGTCATCGCCAAGGAACGCCGCGGCGAGTATCTCGGCGACACCGTGCAGGTCATCCCGCACATCACCGACGAGATCAAGCGCCGCATCCTCGCGATGGCCGCACCCGACGCCGAGGGGCAGACCCCCGACGTGGTGATCACCGAGATCGGCGGCACCGTCGGCGACATCGAGTCGCAGCCCTTCCTCGAGGCCGCCCGCCAGGTGCGCCACGAGGTCGGCCGCGACAACTGCTTCTTCCTGCACGTCTCGCTCGTGCCCTATCTCGGGCCGTCCGGTGAGCTGAAGACCAAGCCGACCCAGCACTCCGTGGCCGCACTGCGCAACATCGGTATCCAGCCCGACGCGCTCGTGCTGCGCTGCGACCGCGACGTGCCGGCCTCGCTCAAGGCGAAGATCTCGCTGATGTGCGACGTCGACGTCGCCGGCTGCATCTCCTGCCCCGACGCGCCGAGCATCTACGACATCCCGAAGGTGCTGCACAGCGAAGGCCTCGACGCCTACGTCGTGCGCCAGCTCGGTCTGCCCTTCCGGGACGTCGACTGGACCGTGTGGGGCAACCTGCTCGAGCGGGTCCACAACCCCCGAGAGACCGTCGAGGTCGCGCTCGTCGGCAAGTACATCGACCTGCCCGATGCCTACCTGTCGGTCACCGAGGCGCTGCGCGCCGGCGGTTTCGCGCACCGCGCGAAGGTCAGGATCCGCTGGGTCGCCTCCGACGAGTGCGAGACCGAGGCCGGTGCCGAGAAGCACCTCGGCGACGTCGACGCCGTCCTGATCCCCGGCGGCTTCGGCATCCGCGGCATCGAGGGCAAGCTCGGCGCCATCCGGTTCGCCCGCACCCGCCGGATCCCGCTGCTCGGCCTGTGCCTGGGCCTGCAGTGCGTCGTCATCGAGGCCGCCCGCTCGGTCGGCATCGAGGACGCCTCGTCCACCGAGTTCGATCCCGACACCACCGCCCCGGTGATCTCCACGATGGCGGACCAGGAACAGGCTGTCGCCGGTGAGGCCGATCTCGGCGGCACCATGCGACTGGGCGCCTACCCGGCCGTGCTGAAGAAGGGCTCGGTCGTGGCCAAGGCCTACGGCAGCGAGCAGGTCTCCGAACGGCACCGGCACCGCTACGAGGTCAACAACGCCTACCGCGACAAGATCGCCAAGTCCGGTCTGGTGTTCTCCGGCACCTCCCCGGACGGGCGGCTCGTCGAGTTCGTCGAGTACCCGGCCGAGACGCATCCGTTCTTCGTCGCCACCCAGGCGCACCCGGAGCTCAAGAGCCGGCCCACCCGCCCGCACCCGCTGTTCTCCGGCCTCGTCGCCGCGGCACTGCAGTACAAGGCGGCCGAACGACTCCCGGTCGACATCCACGGCGAGAACGGCACCTCCGAGGAATCGGTCGGCTCGACCGCGTCGACGTCCACCGCCGGCGACGCCGAGTAGTCGACATGACGCAGCGACACGACTTCCGCACCCTGGCGAGCCGGCGGATCTACACGGGCGCCATCGTGTCGCTGCGCGTCGACGACGTGGCGATGCCCGACGGGCACACCGCCGAACGCGAAGTGGTCGAACACCACGGCGCGGTCGCGGTGGTGGCCGTCGACGAACAGGACCGGGTGGTACTCGTGCACCAGTACCGGCACCCGCTCGGCCGGCGACTGTGGGAACTGCCCGCCGGACTGCTCGACGCACCCGGCGAGGACCCCCTCGACACCGCCCGCCGCGAACTCGCCGAGGAGACCGGCCTGGCCGCCGCCGACTGGGAACTGCTCGTCGACATCGCGCTCTCACCCGGATTCACCGACGAAGCCGTGCGCGTCTTCGCCGCCCGCGGCCTGAGCGAGGTCGACCGGCCCGAACCCGAGCACGAGGAGGCCGATCTCGAGGTCCGCCGCGTGCCCGTCGACGAGGCCGTGGCGATGGTGCTGCGCGGGGAGATCGTCAACGCCACCGCGGTGTCCGGTCTCCTCGCGTTCGCGACCGCCCGCGCGACGGGCACCGGGACCCGCGCCCCGGACGCACCGTGGCCGGACCGGCCCACCACCTTCGCCCGCACGCGCGCGGAGGGGTGAGCGGTGCTGCCCGGTGAGGAGCGTCCCGCCACGCAGGTCGCTCCGCAGCCGTCCCCGACACTCACCGGGCAACTCGACGCCTATCTCGCGCACCTGACCGTCGAACGGGGGGTCGCGGCGAACACCCTCGCCTCCTACCGCCGCGACCTGCTGCGCTACGTCGAACACCTCACCGACATCCACATCGGCGACCTCGCCGACGTGCACGAACACCACATCAGCGACTTCGCCGCGAGCCTGCGCCGCGGAGACCCGGAACGCAACCGCCCGGCGCTGGCAGCGAGCTCGGCCGCCCGCGCCCTGATCGCCGTGCGCGGCCTGCACCGCTTCGCCGCCGCCGAAGGACAGACCCCGGTCGACGTCGCCCGCACCGTCAAACCCCCGGCGCCCGGACGTCGCCTGCCCAAGGCACTGACCGTCGACCAGGTCACCGCGATCCTCGACGCCGCCGCCCCCGATGCCGACGGACCCCGCAGCCTGCGCGACCGCGCACTGCTCGAGCTGCTGTACTCCACCGGCGCCCGCATCTCCGAGGCCGTCGGACTCGACGTCGACGACATCGACACCGAATCGCGCACCGTGCTGCTGCGCGGCAAGGGCGGCAAACAACGCCTCGTGCCGGTCGGACGCCCGGCGCTCGGCGCGCTCGACGCCTATCTCGTGCGGGGACGACCCGCCCTGGCAACCGGCCGCACCGCCGCGGTCTTCCTCAACGCGCGCGGCGGCCGCCTGTCCCGGCAGAGCGCGTGGAAGGTGCTGCAGACCGCCGCCGAACGCGCCGGAGTCGACGTCGGGGTGTCCCCGCACACGCTGCGGCACTCGTTCGCAACCCACCTCCTCGACGGAGGCGCCGACGTACGCGTGGTACAGGAGTTACTGGGGCATGCTTCTGTGACGACCACGCAGATATACACCCTGGTCACCGCCGGTGCCCTCCGTGAAGTGTGGGCACAGGCGCATCCGCGCGCACGATGACCGACTCCGCGACCGACGCGTGTCCGTGCGGTGATCCTGCCGACGAAGCGGTAGCGTTCTGGGGACGAGCCGCCGGGCCACCCGACGGGTCGACGAGAAGACATCTGGGTCGCAAGACAGGGGGAGTACCGAACGTGGGCACACCTCGGCCACCCGCCACGTACATGGAGCCGGAGCACCTCCGGCCGAACACCGTCCCGGTCGACGCACACGGCCGCGAGGACACCGACAGAACGTCCACCACCGAGCCGACCACCAGCGCGGGACCCGCCGCCGAGCCCGATCTCGGACCGACCGGCCGGCCACGACGTCCCGTCCCGGAACCGGTTCCGCTGTCCACCCACGGACCGGCCCGCATCATCGCGATGTGCAACCAGAAGGGCGGGGTCGGCAAGACCACCTCGACCATCAACCTCGGGGCGTCCCTCGCCGAGTACGGGCGCCGCGTCCTGCTCGTCGACCTCGATCCGCAGGGCGCACTGTCCGCCGGACTCGGTGTCGCCCACCACGATCTCGATCTCACCGTCCACAACCTGCTCGTCGAACCACGGGTGTCCACCGACGACGTGCTCGTGCGCACCCACGTCGAGGGCCTCGACCTGCTGCCGAGCAACATCGACCTGTCGGCGGCCGAGATCCAGCTCGTCTCCGAGGTCGGCCGCGAACAGGCCCTGGGCCGCGCCCTGTACCCGATGCTCGACCGCTACGACTACATCCTCGTCGACTGCCAACCGTCGCTCGGACTGCTCACCGTCAACGCGCTCGCGTGCGCCGACTCGGTGCTCATCCCCATGGAATGCGAGTTCTTCAGCCTGCGCGGCCTGGCGCTGCTCAACGACACCGTCGCCAAGGTCCGCGACCGGCTCAACCCGAAGCTCGCCGTCGCCGGCATCCTCGTCACCATGTTCGACCAGCGCACCCTGCACGGACGTGAGGTGATGTCGCGGGTCGTGGAGGTCTTCGGCGATCTCGTCTACGACGCCGTCATCAACCGCACCGTCAAGTTCCCCGAGACCAGCGTCGCCGGCGAACCCATCACCCGCTGGGCGCCCACCTCCGCCGGCGCCGAGTCGTACCGCGCCCTCGCGCGGGAAGTGATCCACCGGAGCGGTCGCTGAGCCCCGTGCACGCTCCCGTCCAGGACTCGGCGGACACCGGCACGGCACCCGACGCGGAGGTCGACGCGGTGGTCCTCGAGGAACCCACCGAACCGGCCGATCCGCAGGTCGAGGAGACCACCTCGGGCTTCCACGTGCGCCTGCGCAACTTCGAGGGCCCGTTCGACCTGCTGCTCACCCTCATCTCGCAGCGTCGCCTCGACGTCACCGAGGTGGCTCTCCACGAGGTCACCGACGACTTCATCGCCTACACCCGCAAACTCGGCCCCGAACTCGGCCTCGACCAGACCACCGAGTTCCTGGTCGTCGCCGCGACCCTGCTCGACCTCAAGGCCGCCCGGCTGCTGCCCGCCGGCGAGGTCGACGACCCCGAGGACCTCGCCCTGCTCGAGGCCCGCGACCTGCTGTTCGCGCGTCTGCTGCAGTACCGGGCCTACAAGCAGATCGCCGAACAGTTCGCCGCACTCGAGGCCGCGGCCCTGCGCCGCTATCCGCGCGCTGTGTCGCTCGAGGAGCGTTACGAGAATCTCGTTCCCGAGGTCGTGCTCGGCGTCGACGCGCACCGCTTCGCCGAGATCGCGGCCGCGGCGTTCCGGCCCAAGCCGCCCCCGACCGTCGGCCTCGACCACCTGCACACCCCGAAGGTGTCGGTTCCCGAACAGGCCGCCCACATCCTCGGTCTGCTGCGCGCCCGCGGCGCCGGTGTCTGGGTCGGATTCGACGAGCTCGTCGCCGACTGTGATCTCGGGCTGCTCGTCGTCGCCCGGTTCCTCGCGCTGCTCGAGCTCTACCGCGAACGCGCCGTCACCTTCGAACAACCCGACCCCCTCGGACACCTGCAGGTCGCGTGGACGGGGGAGACCGACGGGGAGGCCATCGATTTCGAGGAGGACTACGGGTGAGCGACGACACCGTCGCGCGGGGGCACGCGGACGACACTGCACCCCAGAACACGGACGACACCGCTCGGGAGCGCGGGGACGACAGTGCTGCGCCGGAGCGCGCGGACGATACTGCCGCGCCGGAGCGCGCGTGGGACGGGGAACTTCTCGAGATCGCCGACGACGAACTCACCGCAGCACTCGAGGCGCTGTTGCTCGTCGTCGACACCCCGGCGCCGACCGAGCAGCTCGCGACCGCCATCGGGGTCACCGCCGACCGTGCGGAGGCCGCGCTGCGGCGTCTCGCGCAGGACCTCACCGCGCGCGGCTCCGGCATCGACCTGCGGTTCGCCGGCGACGGTTGGCGTTTCTACACCCGCCGCGATTTCGCGCCCTACGTCGAGAAGCTGCTGCAGGGCGGCGCGCGCACGAAGCTCACCCGCGCCGCACTCGAGACGCTCGCGGTGATCGCCTACCGGCAACCGGTGACGCGCAGTCGCGTCGGTGCCGTGCGTGGCGTCAACGTCGACGGGGTGATGCGCACCCTGCTGGCGCGGGATCTGATCGCCGAGGCGGGCACCGATCCGGAGACCGGCGGCACGCTCTACGTCACCACGGAGCTGTTCCTCGAACGCCTCGGCCTGGCGTCTCTGCAGGATCTTCCGCCCGTTGCGCCGCTTCTGCCCGATGTCGATGTGATCGACGACATCGCCGACAGTCTCGAGTCGGACCCACGATTTGAGAGAATGGGTAGGAACGCGCGTCCCGAGACTCTCTCGCCCGCGGAGTTCGATCCAGAGAACTGACAGGAACCAAGTGAATACACCCGCTCGCCGTGATGGCACACCGGACCGTAGAAGAAACAATCCCCGCAGCGCGAATGCGCGCAACGCCGGGGGATCCCGCTCGGGACGCGCGGAGGCACCGCGTTCCGGAGGGCGCACCGAAGCACCGCGTTCCGGAGGACGCACCGAAGCACCGCGTTCCAGCGGACGTACCGAAGCTCCCCGTTCGGGGCGCGCAGGGGCTCCCCGTTCGGGGGAGCGCACCGACTCATCCCGCTCCGATCGCCGGGCCACTCCCGGCCAGTCGGCCGCGGGCCGCAAGCCGGCCCAGTCGGCAGGTGGCCGCAAACCGGCCCAGCCGGCCGCCGGCCGCAAGCCGCACCGCAAGGGCACCTCGACCGGCAAGCCCGGTCGTCCCGGCGCCAAGCCTGCCGCCAAGCGCGCGGCGCAGCGCGTCGTTCCGACCGTGAGCAACGCCCGTCCCGCGCGGCACCAGCACCGTGAAGCCGGCCCCGCCCAGCTGCCCGCCGGTGAAGGCGTGCGGCTGCAGAAGGTGCTCGCCCAGGCCGGCGTCGCCTCGCGCCGCGCCGCCGAGGAACTCATCGCCGCAGGTCGCGTCGAGGTCGACGGCAGTATCGTCGTCGAGCAGGGTCTGCGTGTGGACCCGGAGAACGCGGTGATCCGGGTCGACGGCGTGCGCGTCGTCATCAACAAGGATCTCGTGCACCTCGTGCTGAACAAGCCCCGCGGCTGGCAGTCCACGATGTCCGACGACCTCGGCCGTCCCTGCGTCGGTGACATCGTCTCCGAACGCGTCGCCGCCGGACAGCGCCTGTTCCATGTCGGTCGTCTCGACGCCGACACCGAAGGTCTGCTGCTGCTCACCAACGACGGTGAACTCGCGCACCGGTTGATGCACCCGTCCTTCGAGGTGCCCAAGACCTACCTGGCGACCGTCAAGGGTGTGCTCGCCCGTGGTGTCGGCAAGCAGCTCAAGGCCGGCATCGAACTCGAGGACGGACCCGCCTCCGTCGACGAGTTCTCGCTGCTCGAGGTCCACGAGGGCCAGTCGCTCGTGCGCCTCGTGCTGCACGAGGGCCGCAAGCACATCGTGCGGCGCCTGCTCGATGCGGTCGGTTTCCCCGTGATCCGGCTCGTGCGCACCAACATCGGTCCCGTGGCGCTCGGCGACCAGCGTCCCGGCACCCTCCGTGTCCTCGGCCGCAACGAGGTCGGTGGCCTGTACCAGGCGGTGAAGCTGTGACCGCCGCACCGGCCGACGCGCTGGTCGTCGCGATGGACGGCCCGTCGGGCACGGGCAAGTCCACCGTCTCCAAGCGGCTCGCGCAGCATCTCGGGGCCGCCTATCTCGACACCGGCGCGATGTACCGCATCGCGACCCTGCACGCCCTGCGCCGCGGCACCGATCTGACCGATCCGGCGGCGATCGCCGCGGTCACCGCCGACCTGCCGTGGTCGATCGGCACCGACCCCACCGTCGAGGACATCCGTCTCGACGGGGACGACGTGCGCGAGATCATCCGCGGCGCCGAGGTCACGGCCGCGGTCTCCGCGGTCTCCGCCGTGCCCGAGGTGCGCACCCTGCTCGTCGAGGCGCAGCAGCGGCTCGGCCGCGCCGAGCACCGCGTCGTGATCGAAGGACGCGACATCGGCACGGTCGTCTTCCCCGACGCGGACGTGAAGATCTTCCTCACCGCCTCGGCGGAGGCCCGCGCGCACCGGCGCAACAACCAGAACATTGCCGAGGGTCGCGGCGACGACTACGAGGCGGTCCTCGCTGCGGTGCAGCGCCGCGACCACCTCGACTCCACCCGCGCGGTGTCCCCGCTGCGCGCGGCGGACGACGCGGTCGTCGTGGACACCAGCGACATGAACATCGACGAGGTGATCGCCGCGCTGCTCGCGGTGGTCGCCGAGCAGACTGGAGCGAAGCTGTGAGCGACGACCTGAGCACCGATTACACCGGGTTCGACGGCGACGGCACCTGGTCGGAAGAAGGCGACTGGGACATCGAGTTCGCCGAGGGTGGCGACCTCGAGGAGTTCGTCCCGGTCCCGACCGTCGCCGTGGTCGGCCGACCGAACGTCGGCAAGTCCACCCTGGTCAACCGCATCATCGGCCGACGCGAAGCGGTCGTCGAGGACGTCCCGGGCGTCACCCGCGACCGCGTCTCGTACGAGGCGTCGTGGAACGGCCGCCGATTCATGGTGCAGGACACCGGCGGATGGGAGCCTGACGCGAAGGGCATGCAGCAGTCCGTGGCCCGCCAGGCGGAGGTCGCGATGCGCACCGCCGACGCGATCCTCGTCGTCGTCGACGCCACCGTGGGCGCCACCAGCGTCGACGAGGCCGTCGCGAAGGTGCTGCGCCGGTCCAAGACACCGGTGCTGCTCGTGGCGAACAAGGTCGACGACGACCGCGTCGAGTCCGAAGCCGCAGCCCTGTGGTCCCTCGGACTCGGCCAGCCCTACTCGGTATCGGCCACTCACGGCCGCGGCACCGGCGACCTGCTCGACGAGCTTCTCGCCAAGCTGCCGGCCACGCCCCGTGAGGGCACCGGCGGGGAAGGACCTCGCCGCGTCGCGCTGGTGGGCAAGCCGAACGTCGGCAAGTCGAGCCTGCTCAACAAGCTCGCCGGTGACGAGCGATCGGTGGTGCACGACATCGCCGGCACCACCGTCGACCCGGTGGACTCGATCGTCGAGCTCGGCGGCAAGCCGTGGCGGTTCGTCGACACCGCCGGTCTGCGCAAGCGCGTCAACAGTGCGTCCGGCGCCGAGTTCTACGCCTCCCTGCGCACGCGGGGTGCGATCGATGCGGCCGAGGTGGCGGTGTTGCTCATCGACGCCTCTCAGCCCATCACCGAGCAGGACCAGCGGGTCATCACGATGGTCGTCGAGTCCGGTCGCGCCCTGGTGATCGCGTTCAACAAGTGGGATCTCGTCGACGAGGACCGCCGCTACGAACTCGGCCGCGAGATCGACCGGGACCTGTTGCGGGTGCCGTGGGCGTCGCGGGTGAACATCTCCGCCAAGACCGGTCGCGCCGTGCAGAAGCTCGTCCCGGCCATGGAGACCGCGCTCGAGTCGTGGGACAAGCGCATCTCGACCGGACGCCTGAACTCGTGGCTCAAGGAGGTCGTGGCCGCGACTCCGCCGCCGATGCGTGGCGGTCGCCTGCCCCGGGTGCTGTTCGCCACCCAGGCGGCCACCCGCCCGCCGACCTTCGTGCTGTTCACGACAGGCTTCCTCGAGGCCGGCTACCGCCGCTTCCTCGAGCGTCG
The DNA here is from genome assembly GCF_900187265.1 of Rhodococcus rhodochrous. Taxonomy (NCBI): domain Bacteria; kingdom Bacillati; phylum Actinomycetota; class Actinomycetes; order Mycobacteriales; family Nocardiaceae; genus Rhodococcus; species Rhodococcus rhodochrous. Next base: position 2,954,283 of record NZ_LT906450.1, on the reverse strand, counting down.
TCTGCGTGAGGAGTTCAACTTCGACGGCAGCCCCGTTCGGATCTCGGTGCGTGTGCGGGAGAAGCGCGACCGTCGCAAGTGAGCTCCCGGCGCCCGGTCGTGAAAACGCGCTGACCAGCCGATTAGTGTTTCGGTCCGTTCCTGTTGTAATCTCTGAGAGCGCTCGGAGAGAGCGCGGACGGGCTGTGGCGCAGCTTGGTAGCGCACTTGACTGGGGGTCAAGTGGTCGCAGGTTCAAATCCTGTCAGCCCGACAGTGAAAATCCCTTCCGACTCCGGTCGGAAGGGATTTTTTCGTCTGTGGAGCCGTGTCGGTTGTAGGGACGTGTCGGCGCTGGTTCCTGTGGGCAGATGCGCCCATCTCCGCCCGTGAAGGCGATGACGGAACGAGATCTGGTCCTTCTGAGCCCGGCGCCCCGAACCCGACACGATCGACACCCGGACCCACCTCACCGGGGTGTCGTCGCATTCGGGACGGCTCGGCGCGCCGACCCAGGCGTCAGCCCCGTCATCCTCTTGAACGCCCGCGCGAACGCCGCCTCCGACTCGTAACCGGATCGTGCCGCCAGTTCCGCCACCGAGGCGCCCTCACGCAGTGCCGTCAGCGCGGACTCCATCCGCCACCGCGTCACGTACTGCATCGCGGGTTCACCCACGAGGTCCGTGAAGTGCGCCGCGAACGCCGACCGGGACATCGCGGCCTCGTGCGCCAGCGACGCCACCGTCCACGGATGCTCCGGGGCACGGTGCACCGCCGCCAGCGCGCGACCGATGTGCGGGTCGCGCAGTGCGAGAAGCCAACCGCTGCGATCCGCCGCCCCGGAGTCCATCCATTCGCGCATCGCGAGGATCACCAGAACATCCGCCAGTCGCGTCAGAACCGCCTCACCACCCGGCCGCATCCGCGCGGCCTCCTCGGCCATCAGATCGAGCAGGAAGCGCACAGCGCCCCCGCGGGAGGCCGCGGCGGTGCCGGAGCGCAGCACCGGCGGCAGCGACCGCATCAGGCGCCGGGCCGTCGGATGCCCGAACTCCACGATCCCGCACACCAGCACGGTGCGGTCACCGCCGCCGCCGTACCGCAGCACCGAGCAGTGCTCGCCGATCATCTCCTGCGGCAACAGATCCACCCGTCCCGCATGCAGCGGCGCCGGTTCGCTGCGGATCACGTGCCCGGCTCCGTGCGGCACCACCGCGAGATCACCGGGCACGAGTCGCACCGCATTCTCGTCGGCGCGCGGCACATCGAGCACCGCCTCCCCGGAGACCACCACGTGGAAACTGGCGCAGTCCTCGAAAGCCGGCATCTCCAGGGCCCACGGAGCGCTCACCTCCGACCGGCAGTAGAACACTCCGCGCATCCGCAGCAGGTGCAGAACCTCCGCGAGCGGTTCTCCGGGTGTCCAGGGATAGGTCGTTCCACGATCCTGGTCGGTCACGCTCCCACGATCGCGCCCGCACGCCCGTACGTCCAGGGGAGCGGGACGAACGGGCAGGAAACCGGGACGGACGGGCATGGAACGTCCGCCACCGGCTCCCTAGCGTGGACTCGTAGACGAAATCCGCTGCACCACAGAGATTGTGAGGACACCATGAAGGTTCTGGTCATCGGGGCGACCGGAGGTTCGGGACGCGCCGCGGTCTCCGCCCTGCTCGACCGCGGACACGACGTCACCGCACTCGTCCGCAATCCCGACACCGCCGAATTGTTCGGCACCTCCGACACCGCCGGGTCGTCCGGGGATCGCGTCACGGTCGTGACCGGCGACGCCGTCCGCGACTCCGACGTCGAACGCGCCGTGCACGGGCAGGAAGCCGTAGTGGTCACACTCGGCATCCGCGAGAACCCGGTGCGGGTACGTCTGCGCGGGCCCGCCCGCACACCTCTCGACGTGCGCTCGCGCGGCACCCGCACCGTCGTCGACGCCATGCGACGGCACGGCGTGCGGCGCCTGATCGTCCAGACGTCGTACGGCACGGGCCCGACCCGCGACCGGCTTCCCGCCCGGTACCGCCTGATGTTCCGGGCGCTGCTGGGCCCGCAGATCGCCGATACCGAACGTCAGGACGCCCTCGTGCGCTCCAGCGATCTCGACTGGACCATCGTGCAGCCGGTGAACCTCACCGACGGCGACGACGCCGAGGCAACGGTGTCCGACGGCGACGTCTCGTCGTGGGCGATCCCGCGACGTGCGGTCGGGCGCGTGCTGGCCGATCTGGTCGACCGACCCGAGTACGCCCGCGCCACAGTGGCGGTCTCCTGACACGGATCGCGCCGAACGCTCCCGGAGCGGGGTGCGCACCGTCCACGATGAGAAATGCGTCGGCGGACGGTCATTCTTCGTGCGGCACCATCCGTGCCCTACGGCACCCGCGAAAGGACCACGATGACCACACGATTCAATCCCTATCTCGCATTCCGCGATTCCGCACGCGAGGCCATGGAGTTCTACAGGTCGGTGTTAGGTGGTGAGCTGACGGTGAGCACATTCGGCGACATGCACGACTGGGACGATCCGAGCGAGAACGCGAAGGTGATGCACTCGATGCTCACCACCGACCGCGGTTTCGTGCTCATGGCCTCGGACACCCCGCAGGGAACGGGCTACACGCCCGGCACGAACTTCTCGCTCTCGCTCAGTGGGGACGACGAGAGCGTGCTCCGGGGTTGGTGGGACGCACTGACCGCGGACGGTCGCGTCGACATGCCGCTCGAGCGTGCCCCGTGGGGCGATCTGTTCGGCATGTGCACCGATCGCTTCGGCGTGTCGTGGATGGTCAGCATCGGCGACCAGCAGGGCTGAACCCGCGCCGTTCGGCGCCCGTCAGCCGAGGCGGGCGTCGAGTTCGCGCACCAGCTTCGGGGGCGCGGTCTGCCGATAGGACATGTCGAGCAGCTCGGCGACCTCGTCCCAGTCCACCTCCGGACGGGCGAGGTCGTATCCGACCCACCCGGACGGTCCGAAATACATCGGCACGTAGGTGTGCGGTTCCTCGAGCAGCGCGCGGCGCTCCTCCTCGTCGGGCTTGACGATGAGGGAGCGGGGAAACGGTGCGCGGGTGCCCTTCTCGCCGCCTCCGTAGACCGCGAAGGCCGTCCGGGTGGAGAAGAACGGACGGCCGTGCGAGATCCTCTCGGAGGCGCCGGGCAGGGCCAGCGCGAGCGAGCGCACACGGGCGAGCAGGGGATCCGCCTCGTCGAACATCACCGGATGCGGCATGAGCGGAGCGTACCGAGCGCCTCCGACATCAGCCGCGGGATCAACTCCTCGGGATCAACTCTTCCGGCTCTTCAGCGCATCGATACCGCCGTGCAACAGCGGTTCGACACCGTGGCCGAGTTTCTCGAACCCTTCGCCGACCGTCTTGCCCTGACGGAACCGGAAGTAGATGCCCTCGAGGATCACCGCGAGCTTGTAGTAGGCGAGGGCGAGATGGAACGCCATGTCCGACAGGTCGCGTCCACCGGCGGCCTCGTATCGCGCGAGCAGTTCGTCGTCGCCGAGGAAACCCGGAGCGCGGGACACCGTCGAGACGGGGAACCCCGTGTCCTCCCGTGCCAGCCGCTGGTAGACCAGCAGCAACGCCACATCGGTGAGGGGATCGCCGAGCGTGGCCATCTCCCAGTCCAGCACCGCGACCACCTTGTCGTCGTCGTCGACGAGGACGTTGTCGAGGCGGTAGTCGCCGTGCACGATGCCGACCTCGCCGTCGCCCGGCAGATTGTCGGCGAGCAGCCGGTGCAGCTCGTCGGCGCCGTCGAGGTCCCGGCTGTGCGAGTTCTCGAGTTGGGTGGTCCAGCGCCGCACCTGCCGCTCGAGGAAGCCCTGGGGGCGGCCGAAGTCCTCGAGTCCTACGGTGGCCGGGTCCACCGCGTGCAGCGCTGCCAGGGTGTCGACCATCCGCTCGGAGATCACGCGCGTGCGCTCGGCGCCGAGCGGTTCGAGTTGCTCCGCGGTGCGATACGGCGTGCCCACGACCAGATCCATGAGGTAGAAGGGCGCGCCGAGGACCGAATCGTCCTCGCACAGCAGGTACGAGCGGGGGACCGGTACTGCGGTGCCTGCGAGTGCGGAGATGACGCGGTACTCGCGGGCCATGTCGTGGGCGGTGGCGAGGACGTGCCCGAGTGGGGGACGGCGCAGCACCAGCCGCCGGTCGCCGTCGGTCACCTCGTAGGTGAGATTCGAGCGCCCGCCACTGATCAGGCGGGCGCGGAGGGGACCGGAGAACAGGTCGGGGGCGGAGTTCTGCAGATAGGCATCGAGCGCATCGAGGTCGAGGCCGGCGGGCACGTCGTTCATCGAGCTCCTTTCCGTCGGCTCCCACTATGACGGCGGGCGGGGATCCGTGTCCGGAGAACTCCCACCCTCGCAGAGGTAATCCGGACGGAACGGAAACTATGAATATTCAGAATATCTCCAGCCGGGCAGTCACATCACCGGCACCGGCCACGACGTGCGCCTACCCGCCGGTGCGGTTGTGACGAACTACTGTCGACCCATGCCCGATGCTCATCCTCTCGACCGAGACAACGTCCGCGACGCGTTGGACGCGTTCGATTCGCGTCGACTGCCGCTCGACGGCCGCCGGCACGCAGCCGTCGTCGTGGCGGTGCTCGACGACGGGAACGGCAATCCCGTCATGCCCCTCACGCGGCGACCGACGCGGCTACGGGCACATCCCGGCCAGTTCGCGCTGCCGGGCGGGCGTCTGGACGAGGGGGAGCAGCCCGAGGAGGCCGCGCTGCGTGAACTGCACGAGGAACTCGGTCTCGACCTCGGGTCCGACACCGTCCTCGGCCGGCTCGACGACTACGTCACCCGCTCCGGTTACGTCATGTCGCCGTTCGTCGTGTGGTCGGACACCGCCGTGACCGATCTGAAGCCCAGCCCCGACGAGGTCGACGTGCTCTTCGCCGTCACCACCGACGAACTCGATGTCGATCCGCGCTTCGTCTCCATCCCCGAATCCGACAAGCCGGTGATCCAGTGGCCCTTCCGCGGTCACCTGGTGCACGCACCGACCGCTGCGGTGGTCTACCAGTTCCGCGAGGTCGTGCTGCGCCGGCGGGCCACCCGCATCGACGGTCTCGAGCAGCCGGTCTTCGCCTGGCGCTGACACCCCGGAATCTCCGGTCGCGCGGCTGTGGAAGGCTGGACTCCGCGCCCGAACGGAACTCCGCGAGGGCACGACGAGAACGACCTCACGAGAACACGGAGCGGCCCACCATGACCGATGCGACCGGAACCGCCGACGCGCGCGGATCGGACCGCATCCTCACCGTGCCGAACGTCCTCAGCTTCGTACGGCTTCTGGGTGTGCCAGTCTTCCTCTATCTCGTCCTCGTCGCCCACGCCGACGTCTGGGCGCTCATCCTGCTGGCCGCGAGCAGCATCACCGACTGGGCCGACGGCAAACTCGCCCGCCTGCTCGATCAGACCTCCCGCCTGGGCGCCCTCCTCGATCCCGCCGTCGACCGCCTCTACATCGTGGCCACCCTCGTCGCCCTCGTGGCGCGCGACATCGTGCCCTGGTGGATCGCGGTGATCCTCGTCGGCCGCGAACTCGTCCTGGCCCCGACCCTGGCCGTCTACCGGCGCCGGGAACTGCCCCCGCCGGACGTGCTCTACCTCGGCAAGGGCGCGACCTTCCTGCTCATGTGCGCGCTGCCGCTGATGCTCGGGGCCGTCGCCGTGCCCGCCTCGGAGCCGATCACCGGCCCGCTCGGTTGGGCTGCCCTGATCTGGGGGACCGTGCTGTACGTGTGGACCGGACTGCTGTACCTCGGGCAGGCCGTCGTGACGGCACGGATCGTGCCGGCCGGACGGTGATCCGATGAGCCGCGCGTGGGAACGCATCCGGCGCAATCCGGTGCCCTCGCTCCTGAAGTCACTCCTCGAGGACCATCTCGACCCCGGCTACGCCGCGTCCGCCGCGGACCGGGCCGCAGGGCGGCCGAGCACCTCACCGCGGGCTTCGCGCGCGTGGCTCGGCGCCGGAGTTCTCCTCGCCGGCCTCGTGATCGGCGTCGCGTACGCGCAGAACGCCGACGTGCAGGCAGGCACCGACAGCACCCGCGCCGAGATCCTCGATTCCCTCCGCGCAGGGGACGAACGCATCGCCGCGCTCACCGCTCGGCGCGATGAACTCGGCGCCGCGATCGACGAACGACGCACCGCCCTGTTCTCCGACGGAGGTGACGGCGCGAGCGTCCTCGACGAACTCCGCGATGCCGAGACCGCGGCCGCGGCGACACCCGTGCGCGGTCCGGGGGTCACGGTCACCCTCACCGAACCCGCCGCACGCCCGAACCTGTCGGATGCGACGCGACTCGAGGACCGGCCCACCGCGCTCGTCCTCGACCGCGACCTGCAATCGGTTGTCAACGCGCTGTGGGCGGCCGGGGCGGAGGCCATCGAGGTCGGTGGCGTACGGGTCGGTCCCGGCGTCACCATCCGGCAGGCCGGGGGAGCGATGCTCGTCGACAACCGGCCCGTATTCTCCCCGTACACGGTCTCGGCGGTGGGATCTCCGTCCCGGCTGCAGACGTCCTTCGTCGTCAGCGACGCCTACCTGCGCATTGCGGGGATCCGACAGCTCTACGGGGTGGGATTCGCCCTCACCGAGGAGGACGATCTCGAGCTTCCGGCCGCCACGGTCCGGAAGCTCGGCAGCAGCGGAGAAACGGGGTACAGGTGAAGCGACTCGAACACGGTCACGCGCTCTACGCGGTGCTCGCACTGGCGATCGGGATCGGCGCCGGAATCGTGTTCAGCCCACAGGTACCCGACGTCGTGCAGCCCTACCTGCCCATCGCGGTGGTCGCCGCACTCGACACGGTCTTCGGCGGGCTGCGCGCCTATCTCGACGACATCTTCGACGCGAAGGTGTTCGTGGTGTCGTTCGTCTTCAACGTCCTCGTCGCCGCACTGATCGTGTGGCTCGGCGACCAGCTCGGCGTGGGCACCCAGCTGTCGACCGCGGTCATCGTCGTCCTCGGCATCCGCATCTTCGGAAACGCTGCCGCCCTGCGTCGTCGCCTGTTCGGAGCCTGACCGTGACCGAACCGCAACAGCCCGACCCAGCGCCCGACACGGACACCACCGCCGGATCCGCGGCACGCCACGCCACCCGCTCGCAACGCGTCTTCCTCGTCCTGGCGGCGATTCTCGTCGTCCTCCTCGGCGCCGGCATCGCCACCCAGGTGCGCACCACCGACACCGGTGACGCCCTCGACTCGGCGCGCCCCGCGGACCTGCTCGTACTGCTCGACAGTCTCAACCGCCGCGAAGCCGCTCTCCGCCAGGAGATCACCGAACTCGAGCGCACGCTCTCGAGTCTCGAACAGGAAGGCTCGGAAGCGGCACTCGAGGAGGCCCGGGCGCGCCTGTACACGCTGTCGGTGCAGCTCGGCACCGAACCCGCCACCGGACCCGGAGTGGTTCTCACCGTCGACGATCCGCGCGAAGGCGTCGGATCGGAGGTGCTGCTCGACATGATCCAGGAGCTGCGCGCGGCGGGTGCCGACACGATGCAGATCGCCGGGGCGAACGGGGAGACCGTGCGCATCGGGGTCGATTCCTGGGTCACCGGACCGGGCGGCGACATCGTCGTCGACGACCGCCGACTCGACGCTCCGTACGCCGTCACCGCCATCGGCGACGGACCGACGCTCGCCGCCGCGTTGAACATTCCCGGCGGAGTGGTCGACACGGTCGCCCGTGCGGGCGGATCATTGTCCGTGGAACAGTCTCCGCAGGTGGAGGTGTCCGCCTTGCGGGAGATCGAGCCACGCCAATACTCTCAGCCCGGTAACTGAATCCGACGTTCCGGTCGAACGTCGTCTCCGAAAGGACCAGTCTTGACCGATTTCGCGACACCCGAGGATCTGCGGTACACCCCCGAGCACGAGTGGGTGCGCAGGACGGGCGCGACGACCGTGCGCATCGGGATCACCGACTACGCACAGTCCCAACTCGGCGACGTGGTCTTCGTGCAGCTGCCCGAGTCGGGCGCCGAGATCGCCGCCGGAGAGTCCTTCGGAGAGGTCGAGTCCACCAAGAGCGTGTCGGACGTGTTCGCGCCCCTGACCGCGAAGGTGACCGCCGTCAACACGGAACTCGACGCGAATCCCGAACTGGTGAACAGCAGCCCGTACGAGGACGGCTGGCTCGTCGACGTGGAGGTCGGCAGCGAGAGCGACCTCGACGAGGCCCTCGCGCAGACGCTCGACGCAGAAGGTTACCGCGGGATCACGGAAGGCTGACGAACCCGACAGGTAACGTGACCGCGACTGTCTGCGTCAGTACCCCCGCGCGGGGTACGGTCGGATATGGCGTGTGCCGTGTCGGACCTGAACGGGGCGAACGAATCAGCGACCGCCCGGGATCACCCGGGTGGTCGAACGGATAAGGAGAAACGGTGAGCGAGAACGGCAACGCGGGCTACGAGGAGACTCCTGCAGAGACCACTTCGGTATTTCGCGCCGACTTCCTGAACGAAGTGGAAGGCGCAGGCTCGGCCACCACCGAAGCGCCCGTCTCGGGTGTCGAGGGCCTGCCCGCCGGATCGGCGCTGCTGGTGGTCAAGCGGGGGCCCAACGCAGGATCGCGCTTCCTGCTCGACCAGCCCACCACCTCGGCGGGCCGGCATCCCGACAGCGACATCTTCCTCGACGACGTGACCGTCAGCCGTCGGCACGCCGAGTTCCGCCAGGACGAGGGCGAATTCCAGGTCGTCGACGTGGGAAGCCTCAACGGCACCTACGTCAACCGCGAGCCGGTCGACTCCGCCGTCCTCGCGAACGGCGACGAGGTGCAGATCGGCAAGTTCCGGCTGGTGTTCCTGACCGGTCCGCGAGGTAACCAGGGCGCAGGTAGCTGATGACCGCGGCCCGCCAGCCGGCGCCGGCCGGAATGTCGATCGGGTCGGTGCTCGACCGCCTGCGTCCGGAGTTCCCGGACGTGACGATCTCGAAGATCCGGTTCCTCGAGGCCGAGGGACTGATCAGCCCGGAACGCACCCCCTCGGGCTACCGACGCTTCTCGATCGCCGACTGCGAGCGTCTGCGGTACGTGCTCACCGCGCAGCGCGATCAGTACCTTCCGCTCAAGGTGATCAAGGAGCAGCTCGAGGCCATCGACCGCGGCGCCGCCACGGTGGGATCGGTCGAGACCCGGATCACCCGGCCGCGCCCGCTGGCGGTCGCCCGTGGCGAAGTGTCGCCGGAGGATCTGCGCACCGACCGCGAGATCCGGGTGAGCCGCGACGATCTGTGCACACGTGCAGGGATCGACGCGGCCTTCCTCACCGAGTTGGTGGGGGCGGGCCTGGTCAAGCCGGGTCCGGCCGGTTTCTTCGACGAGGACGCGGTGCTGCTCGCCCGTACGGCGAAGGCGATGGCGGAGTTCGGTCTCGAGGTTCGGCATCTGCGGGCATTCAAGCTCGCCGCCGACCGCGAGGCCGCGCTCGTCGCGCAGATCGCCGGCCCGATCGCGAAGGGCCGCGACGCGGGGGCGCGGCAGCGCGCCGAGGAGATGGTGCGCGAATTGGCGGCACTGTCGTTGACGTTGCACACGTGCCTGGTGAAGGCGGCGGTGCAGGGGGCACTCGACCGCTGACGTGACGCATTCGTCGCCGATCGCGACCACGGACCCTCCGTCGGGTGGTGACCTACGGCACCTGACGGATGCGCTGGAGGACACTAGAATTCCAGGCAGTACCTGTCGGGTGGTCCCACCACCGACGAGCAGCAGGACGGAGGCATCGCGATGAGCGAGATGCGGATAGTAGGGATTCGTATCGAACAGCCGCAGAACCAGCCTGTCCTCCTGCTGCGGGAGGTCGACGGCGATCGGTATCTGCCGATCTGGATCGGGCAGAACGAAGCGACCGCCATCGCCCTCGAACAGCAGGGGGTCGAACCGGCGCGGCCGCTGACCCACGACCTGATCAAGAACCTCCTCGAGGCGTTCGGTCACAACCTGCGCGAGGTGCGCATCGTCGACCTGCGCGAGGGGACGTTCTACGCGGATCTGGTCTTCGACGGAGGGATGCGCGTGTCCTGCCGGCCCTCCGACGGGGTGGCGGTGGCCTTGCGCATCGGCGCACCGGTCCACGTCGAGGAACCGGTACTCACCGAGGCGGGACTGGTCATGCCCGACGAGCGGGAGGACGAGGTCGAGAAGTTCAAGGAGTTCCTCGATTCCGTCTCGCCCGACGATTTCAAGGCGACGGACGGCTGAAACGCCGTCCGTTCGCACGGCGGCGAGCGTTGACGCGCGCGTCGGCCGTAACAGTAGTAATGTCGAACGTTGCCTTCCGGTCGGCGTGTTGCAGCCCAGCGCCCAACACCGGAGCGTACGCTGAGTTGATCCGCCAGGGATGACTCGGTGAGCCTGGGAGCGCTCGATGATCGGATGTGGTCGGGGGGATCCGCCAATCGATCGTTGCGAGGCAGAACTGGGCGCGCGAGAGGGAGTCAGTAGTGCGAGATCGGACGAAGGGACAGCCACTCGGCGTCGATTCCGGCGATCGCTCGAATCCGGCGCCGCGGACGAACGAGACCGACGAGATCCAACCGGGCCTGTTTCCGGACAACTCGGTGCCCGACGAGCTCGTCGGCTACCGGGTGCCCATCGCCTGCCAGATCGCGGGTATCAGCTACCGCCAGCTCGACTACTGGGCCCGCACGAATCTGGTCGTACCGTCCATCCGCGGGGCTGCCGGTTCCGGTAGCCAACGGCTGTACTCGTTCAAGGACATCCTCGTCCTCAAGATCGTCAAGCGCCTGCTCGACACCGGCGTTTCGCTGCAGAACATCCGCGTCGCCGTCGACCATCTCCGCAGCCGTGGGGTGGGCGACCTCGCGAAGATCACTCTCTTCTCCGACGGCACCACCGTCTACGAATGTACGTCGCCCGAAGAGGTCGTCGACCTGCTGCAGGGCGGGCAGGGCGTCTTCGGGATCGCGGTGAGCGGCGCGATGCGCGAGCTCACCGGCAGCATCGCCGATTTCCCCGCCGAACGCGCCGACGGTGGCGGCGTCGAGGAACGCCCCGAGGACGAACTGGCGTCGCGTCGCCGCGAACGCATCAACCGCCGCATCGGCTGACCACACCACCGATCATCTCTGCTGATTCAGCTCTACCGCCTGCGGCACTTTCCGCACCTGCGGTATTTCGACCCCCGCGACGTGTTCTAGACTCGAAGACGCGTCGCCATCACGCGGGAGAGACCCGGACACCGAGCCGGGCGCCGAAGGAGCAGCACCTCCCCGTCAATCTCTCAGGCAACCGGGACCGCGTGAGCTCCGACGTCTCTGGAAAGCGGCGGGAGCACCCGCCCGCCCACGGGGAAAGGCTCTGGCCGGCCGAATCTCTCAGGCGCTCGCTCCGCGAGCTCACGACAGAGGGGGAGGAACCACCTCGCGCGACCGCGCGCACGTGGACCTCGCCGACCAGCCCGGGAGCTGCGATGACAGATGCCGTCACCTCGAACTTCGCCGATCGCCACATCGGCCCCGACACCGCCGGCCTGAACCGGATCCTCGACGTCGTCGGAGTCGATTCCCTCGACGCCCTCGCCACCGCCGCGGTGCCGGCCGCCATCCTCGACGACCGTGCGGACAACGTGCCGACCGGCCTCGACGTCCTCGACGCGCCCCGCTCCGAGCACGACGTACTCGCCGAACTGAAGGCACTGGCGTCGCAGAACACCGTGGCGACGTCGATGATCGGTCACGGCTACTACGACACGCTCACGCCGCCCGTGCTGCTGCGCAACATCATCGAGAACCCCGCCTGGTACACGGCCTACACCCCCTACCAGCCGGAGATCAGCCAGGGACGCCTCGAGGCGCTGCTGAACTTCCAGACCATGGTCGCCGACCTGACCGGCATGGAGATCGCGAACTCGTCGATGCTCGACGAGGCCACCGCCGCCGCCGAGGCGATGACCCTGCTGCGCCGCGCGAACCGCAAGTCCAAGAGCCCGCGCGTGGTCGTCGACGCCGACCTGTTCACGCAGACCGCCGCGGTGCTGGCGACCCGCGCCGAACCGCTCAACATCGAGATCGTCACCGTCGACCTCGCCACCGACGGACTGCCCGAGGGCGAGTTCTTCGGTGTGATCCTGCAGGTGCCCGGCGCCTCGGGCCGCATCATCGACGCTGCTCCGATCATCGCGGCGGCCCACGACCGCGGGGCGCTCGTCGCCGTCGGCGCCGACCTGCTGGCCATGACCCTGATCACCCCGCCCGGGGAGCAGGGCGCCGACGCGTGCTTCGGCACCACCCAGCGGTTCGGTGTGCCGATGGGCTTCGGTGGGCCGCATGCCGGCTACCTCGCCGTCGGCAGCGCTCATACCCGCACCCTGCCCGGCCGTCTCGTCGGTGTCTCGGTGGACGCGGACGGCAGCCCGGCCTACCGCCTCGCGTTGCAGACCCGTGAGCAGCATATCCGCCGCGAGAAGGCCACCAGCAACATCTGCACCGCCCAGGTGCTCCTCGCCGTGCTCGCGGCCATGTACGCCTCGTACCACGGAGCCGAAGGCCTCACCGGCATCGCCCGCCGCGTCGCCGGGCACGCCCGTCGTCTCGCCGACGGTCTACGCGCCGGCGGCGTCGAGGTGGTGCACGACGAGTTCTTCGACACCGTCCTGGTGCGCGTCCCGGGGCGGGTCGATGCCGTGCTCGCCGCCGCCCTCGAGGCCGGCATCAACCTGTACCGGGTCGACGACGATCACGTGTCGATCTCGTGCGACGAGGCGACCACCGCGGCGCATGTCGACGCGGTCCTGGGTGCCCTCGGTGTCACCGCCGGTGAGGCCGCCGAGGGAACGGCGCTGCCGCAGGCCCTTGCTCGCACGAGCGAGTTCCTGCAGCACGAGGCGTTCACTCGCTACCGCACCGAGACCGCGATGATGCGGTATCTGCGGCGTCTGTCCGACAAGGATCTCGCCCTCGACCGGACGATGATCCCCCTGGGCTCGTGCACGATGAAGCTCAACGCTGCCGCCGAGATGGAGGCCATCACCTGGCCCGAGTTCGCGGGTCTGCATCCCTTCGCTCCGGCGGACCAGACGGCCGGCATCCGCCGTCTCATCGCCGACCTGGAGGGCTGGCTCGCCGCGGTGACGGGTTACGACGCCGTGAGCCTGCAGCCCAACGCGGGCAGCCAGGGCGAGTACGCGGGCCTGCTCGCGATCCGCCACTACCACCTCGACCGTGGCGACACCGATCGGGACATCTGCCTGATCCCGTCGAGCGCGCACGGCACCAACGCCGCGTCCGCCGTGATGGCGGGCATGCGTGTCGAGGTCGTCGCGTGCCGCCCGAACGGCGACGTCGATCTCGACGACCTGCGTGCCAAGATCACCGACCACGGTGCGCGTCTGGCCGCGATCATGATCACCTATCCGTCGACGCACGGTGTCTACGAGCACGACATCGCCGACATCTGCGGTGCGGTGCACGACGCCGGCGGTCAGGTGTACATCGACGGCGCCAACCTCAACGCTCTCGTGGGTCTGGCGCGGCCGGGCAAGTTCGGTGGCGATGTGAGCCACCTGAACCTGCACAAGACGTTCTGCATCCCGCACGGTGGCGGCGGTCCGGGTGTCGGCCCGATCGGTGTCCGCTCGCATCTGGCCCCGTATCTGCCGGGTCACCCGGCGGAGCCGGGACTCGGGGGAGCGGGACCGGTCTCGGCGGCACCCTACGGGTCGGCGTCGATCCTGCCGATCACCTGGGCGTACATCAAGATGATGGGTGCCGAGGGACTGCGTCGCGCGTCGCTGACGGCGATCGCGTCGGCGAACTACATCGCGCGTCGTCTCGACGAGTATTTCCCGGTGCTGTACACGGGGGAGACCGGCATGGTCGCCCACGAGTGCATCCTCGATCTGCGGCCGCTGACGAAGGCGACGGGGGTGACGGTCGACGACGTCGCGAAGCGTCTGGCCGACTACGGTTTCCACGCGCCGACGATGAGCTTCCCGGTGGCCGGCACCCTCATGGTCGAACCCACCGAGAGCGAGGACATCGCCGAACTCGACGCGTTCATCGACGCGATGATCTCGATCCGTGAGGAGATCGACCGCGTCGGGGCAGGGGAGTGGCCGGTGGAGGACAACCCGCTGCGCGGGGCTCCGCACACCGCGGAATGCCTGGTGGGTGAGTGGAACCACCCGTACTCGCGGGAGATCGCGGTGTTCCCGATGGGGAAGAGCCGGGCCAAGGTCTGGCCGGCGGTGCGGCGTATCGACGGCGCTCACGGCGACCGGAATCTGGTGTGCTCGTGCCCGCCGTTGGAGGCGTACAGCGGCTGATGCCGGGGATGGCCGACGGACGGGTCCGTCGGCCATCTTCATCAGTGGCATAACTCCGGACCAGACGGAAACCATAGAAATACCGAATTACCCCCCCGCTTCAGCACCAATCTCACTAAGCCCAGGAGAACGGGACGTCAGTTCGCGGCGGTCAGCTCGAGGATGGAGACCTCCGGTGGGGTGCCCACCCGCACGGGCGGTCCCCACGCGCCGGTGCCCTGGGACGTGTAGATCTGCGTGTCGCCGAAGCGGTCCAGTCCGGTGACAGTGGGGTTGGCGAGGGAGACGAACGGTCGCAGCGGCCACATCTGTCCGCCGTGGGTGTGCCCGGAGAGTTGCAGGTCGACTCCGAGCTCGCGGGCCTCGTCGATGTGCCGCGGCTGGTGGGCGGCGAGGATCACCGGGGTACCGTCCGCGATACCGTCGAGGGCGGCGGGCATGTCGGGGTGGTGGGGTTCGGTGGCGGTGTAGTCGTGGACGCCGGCGAGCGCGACGACGTCGCCGTCGCGCTCGAGGACGACATGTTCGTTGCGCAGGGTGCGTACACCGAGCGTCTCCCAGTGGTTCAGCCACGATTCGGCGTCGTCGGAGTAGTACTCGTGGTTGCCGCTGACGCCGTACACCCCGAGCGGGGCCTGCAGCTGCCGGAGCGGTTCGAGATCGGAGCCGACGAGTTCGACGGTGCCGTCGGCGAGGTCGCCGCCGAGCACGATCAGGTCGGGTTGCTCCTCGGCGACGAGGTCGACGACACGTTGCACGAAGTCGGCTCCGCGGGCGGGTCCGACGTGCAGGTCGGTGACGAGCGCGATGCGGGTGCCGTCGAAGCCGGCGGGCAGGTCCTGCAGGGCGACGGGCACAGTGACGATCCGCGGCCGGTCGGCCTCGATCGTGCCGTATCCGACGGCGGCGACCGCGGCCACGACGAGCACGGCGGTCGCGATACGCAGCCTCTGTCGCGGGGTCTCGACGGTGCCGTCGTCGGTGGTCGGCCGGGGTTGCCCGCGTCGGGTGAGGCGGGCGACGAGCAACCCGACTCCGATGAGCAGGAGCCCGAGCATCAGGTACAGCACCACCGCCAACCAACTCCAGCCGAGGAACCCGATGGGGCGGGCCCAGGCAGGATCGAGCACCGTGCCCACCCCGGAGGCGCCGAGCGTGAGCACGAACAGGACGACGAGGACGAGGTCGGCGGCGAGTGCGGCCGGTCGCGGCAGGCCGGGTGCCCGGACGAGTCGTCGATGCAGCAGATAGGTGAGGAGGGCAAGGAAGACCCCCACGACGAGAAGTCGGAGCACGTCAGGACGTCAGCTTTCGGAGGAGGTCGGTGAGATCGGCCGGGTCGGTGGTGTCGACGACGGTGAGGCTGCCGTCGGTGGCTTCGGCGGCCTGCTCGAGGACGGGGTCGGTGCGGTCGCCGAGGACGACGACGTCGATCCGCACGGGGGTCTCGGGGGACGAGAGTTCATCGATCGCGGCGCGCAGGTCGCGGGCGGCTGCTTCGTCGGGGTCGTCGCTGTCGACGACGACGAGTACGGAGTTCGGTCGGCCCGGGTCGTAGTTGTCGACGGCGTCGCGGTAGGCGGCGGTGAGAGTGGCATAGACGGGTTCGCGGTCGACGAGATCGATGTCGTCGAGGATCGAGGACATCGCCGCGCGCTTGGCTGCGGTGAGCCCGTCGCGGATGACGGCGACGCGGTGTCCCTCGGGAGTGTCGGCGAAGACGTACATGCCCATCACCGAGTTGATGGAGGCGCGACGCATGGCCTCGCGCAGGGCGCCTGCGGTCGCGGTGAGGCGGGTGCCGTCGCCGGCGGAGGTGCCCATGGAGGTGGAGGTGTCGACGACCATCGTGACCTTGCGCGGGGACACCGGGGCGAGACGCAGTGCGACGAGGACGTCGTCGACGGTGGGGTCGGCGGGGGCGAGGACGGTGTCGACGCGGGGCAGCGGAAGTTCCCCGGCGGGTTCGGGGACGGCGTCGGCGGTGCGGAAACCGTGGGCGGTGAGGATGCCGGCCTGCTCGGGGCGCCGCGCGTAGTCGGTGAACTCCGCGGCGGCGCGGGCGAGCGTCTCGTCGACCCAGGGGGCGTCGACGACGGCCGTGGGGAAGTCGACGACGGGCGCGACGCCGATCGGCAGGTGGCCGGTGAGGCCGCGGACCTGCCCGTCTGTGAGGGCGCGGTGCAGTTGCTGTTCGATGACCGGCACGGCGTGGATCGGGGCCGCGGTGTCGGGGTGGGCGCCGAGCGCCGCGAGGGTGTCGGCGGTGGTACCGACCGCGCCGAGGGTGTCGGCGCCGAGGGCGAGGGTGCTCACGGCGGTGATGGCGGCGGGGGTGGCGGCCTGTTCGAGGGTGACCGGTCCGGCGCCGATGCCGGTGGTGGCGGCGGTGACGGCTTCGAGGGCGAGGGTGGTGGCGTGGGTCTCGGTGCCGGTGGGCAGGGCGAGGCCGAGGGTGCCCCAGATGTCGAGTCCGCTCTCGCGCATGGCGGCGGGGTCGTTCTGGAGTCGGGGCAGGTCCTGCCAGCGGACGGTGGCGGTGGTGAGGGCGCGGCCGAGGTCGGTGGGGACGGCGAGCACGACCGGGGAGGTGGCGAGGGATCGGGGGGTGCCGTCGATGGCGTCGGCGGCGCGGGCGCTCATGCGGGTGTCGAGGGGTACCCACAGGGCGGGTTCGGGGCCGAGCGCCGGGTCCCAGGTGTCGGTGCCGAGGGTGTCGGCGGCGGCGAGGCTGTCGACGGCGGTGATCTCGGCCGTGACGCAGTGGTCGCGGATGACGCGGACGCCGCCGTCGGTCCATTGTTCGGCGAGTTCGGTGAGGGCGGGGGTGATGAGGGGGTCGGCGGCGATGTGCAGGACGGTGTCGCCTTCGACGCAGGTTTCGGCGGCGGCGGTGGCCTGGTTGTCGATGTTGTCGCGGAGGCGGAACCAGCCGAGGACGGCGAGCAGGGCGAGTACTACGCCTACGGCGACCACGATGACGCTGGTGCTGATTCCTCGTCGTCCGCTGCCGCGATGTCGCCCGCTCACGTCGTGTCCGCCTCGTTTCGTTCGTCGATCCGATGGTCGAGTCTAGTGAGGGGCCGGATGTGATCCGGCTCCGCCGCGCGGTGCGGGGACGGGCAGGGCCCCGATCCGGTGTGGATCGGGGCCCTGTGGTGTCGGTGTGCGGGTCAGGCGTACTTGGCCTTGTACTCGCGGCGACGGCGGTGCAGGATCGGCTCGGTGTAGCCGCTGGGCTGCGTGGTGCCTTCGAGGATGAGTTCCTTGGCGGCCTGGAAGGCGATGCTGTCGTCGAAGTTCGGGGCGAGCGGCCGGTAGCCGGGGTCGCCTTCGTTCTGCCGGTCGACGACGGGGGCCATGCGCTCGAGGGAGGCGACGACGTCGTCGGCGGTGACGACGTCGTGGCGGATCCAGTTGGCGAGGAGCTGGCTGGAGATGCGCAGGGTGGCGCGGTCCTCCATGAGCGCGACGTCGTGGATGTCGGGGACCTTGGAGCAACCGACGCCCTGGTCGATCCAGCGCACGACGTAGCCGAGGATGGACTGGCAGTTGTTGTCGAGTTCCTCGCGCTTCTCCTCGTCGGACCAGTTGGGGTTCTCGGCGAGGGGGATGGTGAGAATGTCGTCGACGGTGGCGCGGCTCTTGCCCTTGAGCTCGTTCTGGACCGCGAAGACGTCGACCTCGTGGTAGTGGGTGGCGTGCAGGGTGGCGCCGGTGGGTGAGGGCACCCAGGCGGTGTTGGCGCCGGCCTTGGGCTGGCCGATCTTCTGCTCGACCATGTCGCGCATGAGGTCGGTCATGGCCCACATGCCCTTGCCGATCTGGGCCTTGCCCTGCAGGCCGCAGGCGAGGCCGGTGTCGACGTTCCAGTCCTCGTAGGCGGCGATCCAGCGCTGCTGCTTCATGGCGGCCTTGCGGACGACGGGTCCGGCCTCCATGGAGGTGTGGATCTCGTCGCCGGTGCGGTCGAGGAAGCCGGTATTGATGAACACCACGCGGTCGGAGGCGGCCTGGATGCAGGCGGCGAGGTTGACGGTGGTGCGTCGCTCCTCGTCCATGATGCCGACCTTGAGGGTGTTGGTGGGCAGGGAGAGGACCTCTTCGACGCGGCCGAACAGTTCGGTGGTGAAGGCGGATTCCTCGGGGCCGTGCTGCTTGGGCTTGACGATGTAGATCGAGCCGGTGCGGCTGTTGGCGAGCGGGCCGTGGTCCTCGTCGATGTGCAGGCCGTGGATGGCGCACAGGCTGGTGATGAGCGCGTCGAGGATGCCTTCGGGGACCTCGTTGCCGTCGCGGTCGAGGATGGCGGGGTTGGTCATGAGGTGCCCGACGTTGCGGACGAACAGCAGGGAGCGGCCGTGCAGTTCGAGGTCGCTGCCGTCGAGGGCGGTGTAGACGCGGTTCGGGTTCAGCTTGCGGGTGAGGGTCTTGCCGCCCTTGTCGAAGGATTCGGACAGGTCGCCGCGGTTGAGGCCGAGCCAGTTGCGGTAGCCGACGACCTTGTCGTCGGCGTCGACGGCGGCGACGGAGTCCTCGAAGTCCATGATGGTGGTGACGGCGGATTCGAGGACGACGTCCTTGACGCCGGCGGCGTCGGTGCTGCCGATGGGGGACTCGGGGTCGATCTGGATCTCGATGTGCAGACCGTGGTTGCGCAGCAGCACCGAGGAGGGGGTGGCCTTGTCGCCGAGATAGCCGACGAGCTTGTCGGGCTGGGCGAGTCCGGTGACGGTGCCGCCCTCGAGGGTGACCTTCAGTTCGGTGCCGTCGATGCTGTAGCCGGTGGAGTCGGCGTGCGAGCCCTGCGCGAGGGGTGCGGCCTTGTCGAGGAAGTCGCGGGCCCAGGCGATGACCTTGTCGCCGCGGACCTTGTTGTAGCCGGTGCCCTTCTCGGCGCCGCCCTCTTCGGGGATGACGTCGGTGCCGTAGAGCGCGTCGTAGAGCGATCCCCAGCGCGCGTTGGAGGCGTTGAGCGCGAAGCGGGCGTTGAGGACGGGCACGACGAGCTGCGGACCGGCGGTCTCGGCGATCTCGGTGTCGACGTTCTCGGTGCCGATGGTGAACGGTTCGGGGGCGGGGACGAGGTAGCCGATCTCTTCGAGGAAGGCCTTGTAGGCGACCGGGTCGTGGGGCTGTCCGGCGCGGTCGCGGTGCCAGCCGTCGATCTTGGCCTGGAGATCGTCACGCTTGGCGAGCAGTGCCCGGTTCTTGGGGGCGAGGTCGTGGACGATCTTGTCGGCACCCGCCCAGAAGGTATCCGCGTCGACCCCACTGCCGGGGATGGCCTCGTTGTTGACGAAGTCGTAGAGAACCTGCGCGATCTGGAGTCCGCCGACCTGCACGCGTTCTGTCATCACCCTCACTCTTTCCGGTTGCTGTGCGGCCGGAAACGTCCCGGCCGCACGGAATCGTCGATTATGTTACCCGCCAGTAGTAACGGACGCAGTGGTTCTGTGCGTCTGCAGGGCGGTACATCGATTCACCAGCTCTTCTCTCAGAGCTGCGGCGCGACGGGTGAGCGCCGACTGCTCGCGGACGTACTGTGCGCGTCCGGCGGCAGTCTCGATCCTGATGGGCGAGTAGCCGTAGTCCTCGAGATCATACGGGCTCGCCCGCATGTCCAATTCACGGGCTGCGGACGCGTGTCGCAGGCACCGCACCGTCAGCTCCGAATCGGTCAACGGCAGCAGCTTGTACGCCCACTTGTACAGATCCATGCCGGCGTGCAGGCAGCCGGGTTGCTCGCTGTGTACCTGCTGGTCGCGGGTCAGTTCGGTGGCGTTGCGTGGAACGGCGTCGGGGGTGAAGAACCGGAACGCATCATAATGGGTGCATCGGAGCTGCATTGATTCCACCACCGCGTCGGTCCCGGCGTGACCGAGCCGCAACGGCACCGACGAATGCCGCACCCCGCCGGCTCCCGCCCGGTACACCATCGCCCACTCGTGCAACCCGAAGCAGCCGAGCTGCGGCGGCCGGGAGGCGGTCGCGGTGAGCAGCCCGGCCACGAAGTCGACGGTGTCGGCGCGCCGGTCGAGCACCTCCCGGGCCACCCGCATCCCCGGCTGCCCGTCGACGGTGACCCGCTCGTAGCCGGGATGGTCGCGGTAGTCACGTGCCGCGGCCGCGCCGAGCAGCACGGTGCCGTAGCCGGGATGCCAGCGCCGCAGCTGACTCGGCCGCAGGCTGTAGTAGGTGAACAGGAAGTCGTGCACCGGATGGGCGCGGCCGGCGGCGCGTCGCTCGAGATGCCCGGCGAGCAGCTCGTCCACGACGGCGTGGTGCGCGTCGCGCCGCGCGGTCCACTCGGTCTCGGGGAGGACCACCGCGCGGTCGGTCACGGACGGGGAGCGGGTCATGGTTCTCGTTCGGTCGATCGGGGTGCGGTCGTGCGGGGGCGGTTGCCCAGCGGATCCGCGACCCGGTGGGTGGCGTCGCGGACCGTCCCGACGAACTCTTCCACGAGGTCCTCGAGCGCGACGATTCCCCGCAGTGTTCCGGTGGTGTCGATCACTCCGGCCAGATGCGCGTTGCTGCGGCGCAGCGCGGCCAGCGCCTCGTCGAGACCGTCGGCGATCCCGATGGTCGGCAGCGCCCGGATCGCCGCGGCGGGGATGAGGGTCTCGGGACCGGTGGACTGCTCCCGCACGAGGTCGAGCACGTCCTTGATGTGGATGTAGCCGGTGATCGTGCCGTCGGGTCGACGGGTGGGATACCGGGAGAAACCGGTGGTGGTGACCGCGTGCTCGACGTCGCCGAGCGTCGGGCCCGCATCGGTGTGCGGGACGGTGCGCACCCGAGCGAGCGGGATCATCACGTCGGCGACGGTGCGGTTGCCGGTGGCCAGGGCGCGGGTGAGGCGCTTGTGCTCCTCCTCGTCGAGCAGTCCTTCGGAGCGGGATTCGCCGATCATCTCGGTCAGCTCCACAGCGGAGACGGAGGTGTCGAGTTCGTCCTTCGGGTCGATGTGCGCCGCGCGGAGGGTGGCGTTGGCACACAGGTTGTAGAAGGCGATGACCGGCCGGGCGGGTCGCATGAACCACAGGTGGATCGGCACGAGCAGCATCGCGGCGCGTTCCGGGCCGGCGATGGCGATGTTCTTCGGCACCATCTCGCCGAGCAGGATGTGCAGCACCACCACGATGGTCAGGCCGATGGTGAACGCGATGGGGTGCAGCAACGCGTCGGGCACCCGGGCCGCGTGCAACGGCACCTCGATCAGGTGTGCGATGGCCGGTTCGGCGACGCGGCCGAGCAGGATCGAGCAGATCGTGATGCCGAGCTGGGAGCCGGCGAGCATGAGCGAGAGGTGTTCGCCGGCGTGGATGACGGTGCGGGCGCGGGTCTTGCCCTGGGCGAGCAGCGTCTCGAGCCGGTCGCGGCGGACGGTGATGAGGGAGAACTCGGCGCCGACGAAGAAGGCGTTGCCGGCGAGCAGCAGCACGGCGAGGACGATCCCGAACCAGTCGCTCATCGCTGCTCACCACCCTCGTCGGTGGCCGCGGTGTCGTCACTGTCGTCCATGCCGTGACTGTCGTCCCTGCCGTCGCCGTCGGGGTTCTCGGGGTCGGGGGCGGCGCCGGGTACGAGCAGCACCCGGTCGATGCGGTGCCCGTCCATCTCGAGGATGCGCGCGTACCAGGTGAGGTCGCGTTCGCCGCGGCGCAGCGGCAGCTGGATCTCGTCGTCGACCTCGGGGATGCGGCCGAGTTCGGTGAGGATCAGCCCGGCGAGGGTCTCGTAGTCGCCGTCGGGGGCGCGGTAGCCGGTGAGCTGGGCGAGCTCGTCGGTGCGCAGCAGACCCGTGCACGACCAGCCCTCTCCTTCGCGGTGGGCGTCGAGTTCGGTCTCGTCGTGTTCGTCGCGGACGTCGCCGACGATCTCCTCGACGAGGTCCTCCATGGTGATCAGTCCGGCGGTGCCGCCGTATTCGTCGACGACGAGCGCGACCTGCATGCCGTCCGAACGCACCCGTTCCATGACGGTGTCGCCGTCGAGGCTGGACGGCACGGTGGGTACGCGGCGGGCGAGGGCGCCGACGGCGGTGGTGCCGCGCGCCGGGCCGGGCACGGTGAACGCGTGCTTGACGTGCACGACGCCGAGCGGGGCGTCGAGGTCGCCGTCGACGATCGGGAAGCGGGAGTAGCCGGTGCGGGCGGACAGTTCGATGAGGTCGAGGACGGTGGCGTTGCGGTCGAGGCTCTCGACGGTGCTGCGCGGGGTCATGAGGTCCTCGGCGGTGCGGTCCCCGAACTGCAGGGAGCGGTAGACGAGGCGGGCGGTGTGCTCGTCGAGGGTGCCGCTGCGGGCCGAGGCGCGCACCAGCGAACCGAGTTCCTGCGGGGAGCGCGCCGAGCGCAGTTCCTCGGCCGGTTCGATGCCGAAGCGCCGCACGATGTGATTGGCGGCGCCGTTGAGTCCGAGGATCGCCCAGCGGAACAGCAGGGAGAAGGCCAGTTGGAGACCGGCGGTGGCGCGGGCGGTGCCCATGGGCCGGGCGATGGCGATGTTCTTGGGGACCAGTTCGCCGAAGACCATGGAGAAGGACGTGGCGATGAGCAGCGCGAGGACCAGCGAGGTGGTCGAGGCGACGGAGGTGCTCAATCCGATCGCGTCGAACAGCGGGGTGAAGAACTGCGCGAGGATCGGTTCGGCGAGATAGCCGGTGATCAGTGTGGTGATGGTGATGCCGAGCTGGGCGCCGGACAGCTGGAACGACAGGGTGCGGTGTGCGTGCTGGACCTGCCGGGCGCGACGGTCGCCGTCGTGGGCGTGCGCGTCGACGGCGCTGCGTTCGAGGGCGGTCAGGGAGAACTCGGCGGCGACGAACAGGGCGGTGCCTGCGGTGAGCGCCACGAAGCCGAGGAGGGCGACGATATCGAGCAGGACGGACATCAGGGGCGGTCCTGCCGGGCGGGGTGGAGGCCGGGGTGGTGACCCGGCCCGATAGAGGATCCTTCCGGCCCGGAGTCGCACTCCGTGCAGGGGGAGGAGGTGTCGGGCGGTGGGGTGGCTGTGGGTGCCGCGGGCACCGGTGTCCTCTCGTCGGGTCCGGTCGCGGACGGTGTCCGCCTGCCGGAAGTGGTTTCGACGGGTACCGATTCTACTGAGGGTGGTTGCCGTGTGTCGCGGTGCCGGTGACGACGCGGCGCCTACGGTGGGGATCGAGCAGGTGTCCCGGTGGAACGAAGGAGCGTGGATGAGCGGCGGCGAGGGTCCGGAACACGGTGGCGGCGAGCGGGTGCCGAGCCGGTGGGAGGAGATCGTGGCGGAGAATCCGGCGCATTCGTCGTGGTACGTCGAACGGTTCCGTGCGATGGTCGCCCGGGGGCAGGACACCGTCGGGGAGGCCCGGTTGATCGATGCGATGGTGCCGCGTGGGGCGCGGATCCTCGACGCCGGGTGCGGGCCGGGCCGGCTCGGCGGTTATCTGCATCGGGCCGGGCACAGTGTGGTCGGGGTGGATGTCGATCCGGTGCTGATCGCGGCGGCGGAGGAGGATCATCCGGGGCCGAGGTGGCTGGTGGGGGATCTGGCCGAGCTGGATCTGCCGGCCCGCGGTGTCGACGCCGATTTCGATGTGATCGTGTGCGCGGGGAATGTGATGACCTTCGTGGCGCCGTCGACCCGGGTGGCGGTGCTGCGCAATTTCGCGGCGCATCTGGCGTCGCAGGGCCGGGTGGTGATCGGTTTCGGGGCGGGCCGTGAGTATCCGTTCGAGGAGTTCTTCGCCGACGTGCAGCAGGCGGGTCTGGCGGTGCAGGTGCGGTTGTCGACCTGGGATCTGCGGCCGTTCAGCGACGACGCGGAGTTTCTGGTGGCGGTGCTGGGGCGGGCGTAGCCGCGGCGTCGGCGGGGGTGTCGGCGGCCTGGGCGCGGGAGAGCGCCACGGTGGTCACGAGCATCACGACGACGGCGGCGCCGACGAGGATCCGTCCGGGGCCGTCGGTGCGCAGGTGTTCGCCGAGCACGGTCATGCCGAGCACGATCGCGGCGAGCGGTTCGCCGACGGTCAGGGCGGGCAGCGATGCGGTGAGCGATCCGGCCTGGAAGGCGCGTTGCTGCAGGTAGATCGCGGCGGCGCCGGCGGCGACGAGTGTCCAGGTCTGCCACGAGCCGAGCAGTTGCGGGATGCCGTGTTCGGCGAGGTCGGTGACGTGTTTGGTGAACGCGCTGGTCACGCCGTAGAGGATGCCTGCGGCGATCCCGAACGACAGTGCCCGCAGTCGCGGGGAGAGCACGGCGACGACGACGGCGGCGGCGGTGACGGCGAGCACCGCTCCGAGCGGCAGCGCCCAGCGGACGGCGGCGGCATCTCCGGTGCCTTCGCTGGGGTTGCCGACGAGCAGGAAGATCGCCAGCGCCGCGCACAGTGCGCCGGCGAGCAGCCAGGTGGTGCGGGTGACGCGGCGGCCGGTAGTGGCGGCGGCGAGCGGCAACGCGAACAGCAGTGACGCGACGAGCAGGGGCTGGACGAGCAGCACCGATCCGAAGACGAGCGCGATGACCTGCAGCACGTAGCTGCCGCCGTCGCCGAGGATGCCCGCCCACCAGCGGGGGCTGCGCAGCAGCGAGCCGACGAAGGAGTCGGTGTCGGGCACGGCAGCGGCCGAGCTCTGTTGCGCGACACTGCCGACCGCGATGAGCGCGGCGGCGGCGAGCGCGCACAGGACGGCGACTGCCGTGCCCGTCATCGGGTCAGGCCTGCACTTCGGAGCGGTCCCCGCTCCACAGGGTGTGGAACTTGCCGGGGCGGTCGGTGCGTTCGTAGGTGTGGGCACCGAAGAAGTCGCGCTGGCCCTGGGTGAGGGCGGCGGGCAGCCGGTCGGCGCGCAGCCCGTCGTAGTAGGACAGCGACGACGCGAAGGCCGGGACGGGGATGCCGAGCTGGGTGGCGGTGACCACGACGCGTCGCCAGCTGTCGATGCCGATCTCGATGGCGTCGCGGAAGTACGGCGCGAGGATCAGACTGGGCAGGGCCGGGTCGGCGTCGTAGGCCTCCTTGATGCGGTTGAGGAACTGGGCGCGGATGATGCAGCCGCCGCGCCAGATCGTCGCGAGCGCGGCGCGGTCGACGTTCCAGCCGTATTCGGCGCTGCCGGCGGCGATCTGGTCGAAGCCCTGCGCGTAGGCGACGATCTTCGACGCGTATAGGGCGGCGCGGATGTCCTCGGTGAACTGCGCGGCGTCGGTGGGGGCGGCGCCGAGGTTGCCGGCGGCGAGGCCGCGGGCGGCGGCGCGCTGGTCGCGGGAGCCGGACAGGGCGCGGGCGAAGACGGCTTCGGCGATGCCGGTGACGGGCACGCCGAGGTCGAGGGCGGCCTTGACGGTCCAGCGGCCGGTGCCCTTCTGTTCGGCGGCGTCGACGATGACGTCGACGAGGGGTTTGCCGGTGGCGGCGTCGGTCTGGCGCAGCACCTCGGCGGTGATCTCGATGAGGTAGGACTCGAGGGTGCCGGTGTTCCAGTCGGCGAAGACGTCGGCGATCTGCCCGGCGTCGTAGCCGAGGGCGTCGCGCAGCAGGTGGTAGGCCTCGCCGATGAGCTGCATGTCGGCGTATTCGATGCCGTTGTGCACCATCTTCACGAAGTGGCCGGCGCCGTCGGGGCCGATGTGGGTGCAGCAGGGGGTGCCGTCGACCTGGGCGGCGATGGTTTCGAGCAGCGGGCCGAGCGCCTCGTACGATTCGGCGGGGCCGCCGGGCATGATGGACGGGCCGTTGAGGGCGCCTTCCTCGCCGCCGGAGATGCCGGCGCCGACGAAGTGCAGGCCGCGGGCGCGCAGGGCGGCTTCGCGGCGGATGGTGTCGGTGTAGAGGGCGTTGCCGCCGTCGATGATGATGTCGCCGGGTTCCATCGCGTCGGCGAGCTCGTTGATGACCGCGTCGGTGGCGTCGCCGGCCTTGACCATGATCAGGACGCGGCGCGGCTTCTCTAGGGCGGCGACGAATTCGTCGATGGTTTCGGTGCGGACGAAGGTGCCGTCGCTGCCGTGCTCGGCGAGCAGCGCGTCGGTCTTGGCGATGCTGCGGTTGTGGAGGGCGACGGTGTAGCCGTTGCGGGCGAAGTTGCGGGCGATGTTCGAGCCCATCACGGCCAATCCGGTCACGCCGATCTGGGCCTGCGGTGTTTCGGTGCGTTCGACGGTCATGGTCTACAGCTTCCCCCGAAACGGGGGCCGATCGAAATCGGGGCGGGCCGAACGGTGCGGCGTGTCGCGGCTCAGAGGCCGAGCAGCAGGGACAGTTCGGTGAGCCAGGGCACCGCCACGGCGATGGTGGGTACGACGAGGATGGCGGCGGCGGCGGTGTAGGCGGCGGCGGAAATGCCGAGGCTGGGGCCCGGTCCGGTGAGGCGCTGCACGCGCAGCACGGTGCTCGGTCCGCCGACGGCGAGGGCGCCGGTGGGGGTGTGGGCGCCGGCGCAGGCGACGAGGGCGCGGGCCAGCGGTGCGGGGCCGGTCTTGCGGACGGCGGAGTCGTCGGCGAGCAGCTCGACGAGCAGTTTGACCGAGCCGAGCGCCGATCCGGAGCGCACGACGCGGGGGAACGCTTCGTAGACGGCGGTGAACGCCTCGAGGATGAGGTCGTGGCGGGCGCGCAGGTGGGAGTGTTCGTGGCGCAGGATCGCGCGTAGTTCGTCGTCGCCGAGGTTGTCGAGGGTGCCTTCGCTGAGCACCACCCGGTGCCGCAGCCCGGGCAGGCAGTAGGCGATGGGGTCGGCGGTGTCGAGGATCCGCACGTGTGGGTGGTGGCGGACGGCGGCGCCGCTCTCGCGGCGGTCGAGCAGGTCGACGAGCATGCGGTGGCGGGAACGGCGGCGGCGGGTGCGTACCGCGACGCGCAGCATGGAGAAGGTCAGGCGGGCACCGATGAACACGGTGAGGGCGAAGACGATGACGTAGGTCAGCCACAGGGGCAGGCCGAGGGCGTCGATCTCTTCGAGGGGGCCGGTGGTGGGTCGGCCGTCGGCGCCGGGCGCGAGGAGGCGGGCGGCGATGGCCAGGCCGCAGGAGAACGCGGAGAGCACCGCTGCCAGGGCCACGGACTGCCACAGCACGAGGGCGGCCCGGGGGTTGCGGTGCGGCCAGGTGGCGCGGGCGAGCAGCCCCGGCACCGGACCGGCGAGGAGAAGCGCTGTGGTTCCGAAGAACAGCGCCGTGGTCGCGTTCATGACATCGAGTGTGTCAGCCGGCCCGCTCGGTGTCGTGGCCGGTGTTGTCGTCGCCGTGTTGCGCTTCGAGTTTCGCCAGCGCCGCGCGTAGGGCGGCGGCTTCGTCGGCGCCGACGCGGCCGACGAAGTGGACGAGGGCGGCGGCGCGGCCGGCGGTCTCGTCGGCCTGGTCGAGGGCGTCGACCATGAGGCTGGCGACGAGTTCGTCGCGGCCGTGCACCGGCAGGTAGCGGTGGGCGCGGTCGTCGCGTTGCTGGATGACGAGGTTCTTCTTGGCGAGGCGCTGCAGGACCGTCATGACGGTGGTGTACGCGAGGTTGCGTCGAGCCGAGAGGGCTTCGTGGACCTGCCGGACGGTCTGTGGTTCGGGGGTGGACCACAGGTGGTCCATCACTGCGCGTTCGAGTTCGCCGAGTGCTGCCATGGGTCGATTCTACGGATTTCTCCGACGAATGTGCGTACTACCCCTAGTCGTAGGGTCTGACCTGCGGTGGGACCATCGTCACCTCCGGTGGGGACCTCCGGCGGCGCCGTAGACGTGGCGGGTGCCGATGGGCACGATCAGCGGCCGGTCGGACACCGGATCGTCGATGACGGAGGCGTCGAGGTCGAACACCTCGCGCAGCAGTTCCACGGAGATCACCTCCGAGGGCACCCCGGAGGCGACGACGCGGCCGTCCTTCATCACCACGAGGTGGTCGCTGTAGCGCACGGCGAGGTTCAGGTCGTGCAGCACCATCACCACGGTGCGGCCGAGTTCGCTGTGCAGCCGGTCGACGAGGTCGAGGACCTCCACCGAGTGCGCCAGGTCGAGGTAGGTGGTGGGTTCGTCGAGCAGCAGGATGTCGGTGCCCTGCGCGAGCGCCATGGAGATCCAGGCGCGTTGCCGTTGTCCGCCGGACAGTTCGTCGATGGGTCGGTCGGCGAGGTCGGCGATGCCGGTGCGTTCGAGGGCGATGGCGACCTCGTCCTCGTCGTCGGAGGACCATTGCCGGAACCAGGACTGGTGCGGGTGCCGGCCGCGGGAGACCAGATCGGCGACGGTGAGCCCTTCGGGGGCGACGGGGGCCTGCGGCAGCATGCCGAGCACCCGGGCGACCTCGCGGGTGCGCATGGTGGTGATGTCGTGGCCGTCGAGCAGCACGGTGCCGGTGCGGGGTTTGAGCAGCCGGCTCAGGGCGCGCAGCAGGGTGGATTTGCCGCAGCCGTTGGGGCCGATGACGGTGGTGACGACCCCGGTGGGGATGGACAGGTTCAGGTCGTCGACGATGAGCCGTTCGCCGTAGCCGAGGCTGATGTGCTCGGCGACCAGTCGCGGCGCCGCGTGCTCGACGTGGCCGGGGGCCGGGGCGGGAGGCAGATGGGTGTCGGTCATCGGGAGACCTTTCGGTTGGAACGCACCAGCAGGTACAGCAGGAAGGGGCCGCCGAGCGCGGAGGTGACCAGGCCGACCGGCAGCGGCACCGGCAGGATGGTGCGGGCGATCAGGTCGGCGGCGACGACGAACAGCGCCCCGGTCAGGGCGGAGGCGACGATCGGGCTGCCCGCCGAGCCGACGAGGCGCAGGGCGATCTGCGGGGCGGCGAGGGCGACGAAGCCGATGGGGCCGGCGGCGGCGGTGGCGACGGCGGCGAGCGCGCACGCCGCGATGAGCAGCAGCGCCTGCTGGGTCTGCAGCTTCACGCCGAGGGAGCGGGCGGTGTCGTCGCCGAGGCGCAGCGCCCCGACGGTGAAGGAGGCGGTCGCGGCCCAGCCGCCGACGAGCAGCAGGGCGATCGCGGCGGGCACCACCTGGCTCCAGGAGACGCCGTTGAGCGAGCCGGTCAGCCACACCTGGGCGCGGCTGACGTCGTTGATGTCGGCGGAGACGAGCATCCACTGGGTCAGGGCGATGAGCATGGCGTTGACGCCGATGCCGATGAGCACGAGCCGGAAGCCGTCGGCGCCGCGCCGCCACGCCAGCAGGTAGATGACCGTGGCGGTGAGCAGCGCGCCGAGCAGCGCCGACAGCGGCAACCCGAGGGTGGCAAGCAGTCCGACGATGGAGCCGCCGCTGGTGACGACGATCAGGGCCACGGCGGCGGAGGAGGCGCCGGCGGTGATGCCGAGGATGTCGGGGCTGGCCAGGGCGTTGCGGGAGACCGATTGGGTGATGGCGCCGGAGACCGCGAGGGCGGCGCCGACGACCACGGCGGCGATGCCGCGCGGGAGGCGCAGGTCGAAGACGATGAACCGGTCGAGGCGTTCCCCGCCGCCGAGGAGCACCTCGACGACCTGCAGGGGGCTGAGCGGGTAGTCGCCGCGGCCGAGGGAGATCGACAGCAGCACCGCGGTGGCGGCGACGATCAGCGCGCACACGATGACCATGCGGGCGCGCCAGACGACGGAGACGGAGCCGAGCCGGAAAGCGGGCCGGCCCGGCACGCGGGTGGAGACCTGCACGGGTGAGCGGCGCTTGCCCGTCGTCGGTTCGTCCTTGTCGAGGGAGGGGGTGGGGGTGTCGTTCACAGGGCCACCAGCTTCCGGCGACGGACGAGGGCGATGAAGAAGGGGGCGCCGATGAGGGCGAGCACGATCCCGACCTGCAGTTCGCCGGGGCGCACCACGATGCGGCCGACGACA
This sequence comes from Rhodococcus rhodochrous, assembly GCF_900187265.1. Classification (NCBI taxonomy): domain Bacteria; kingdom Bacillati; phylum Actinomycetota; class Actinomycetes; order Mycobacteriales; family Nocardiaceae; genus Rhodococcus; species Rhodococcus rhodochrous. The sequence continues at coordinate 2,924,156 of NZ_LT906450.1, read as the reverse complement.
TCGGCGAGGACGAGCAGCGCCCCGCCGAGCAGCCCGGCGTAGGGCACGAGCCAGCGGTAGTCGGGGCCGGTGACCGCGCGGGCGATATGCGGGACGATCAACCCGACGAACGCGATCGGCCCGCACGCCGCGGTGGCGGCGCCGGTGAGCACGGTGATCGCGGCGATGCCGATCACCCGGGTGGTGACGACGTTGGTGCCGAGCGAGCGGGCGACGTCCTCGCCGAGGCTGAGCAGGTTCAGTGCCGGGGTGGAGGCGAGCGCGACGAGCAGTCCGACGACGATGAACGGCAACACCTGCCAGAAGACGTCCATGCCGCGGCCGGCGACGGAGCCGACCACCCAGAAGCGGTAGCCGTCGAGGCTGGTCTGGTCGAGCAGCACGATGGTCTGGATCATCGCCTGCAGGAAGAACGCGACCGCTGCGCCCGCCAATGCGAGGCTGAGAGGGCTCGAGCCGCCGTTGCCGATGGAGGCGAATCCGAACACCACGATGCTGGCGAGGGCGGATCCGGCGAAGGCGAACCACAGGTACTGCGCCGGGGTGGACAGTCCGAACAGGTAGATCGACAGCACCACCAGGAAGGCGGCGCCGGCGTTGATGCCGAGCAGGCCGGCGTCGGCGAGCGGGTTGCGGGTGTGGCCCTGGATCAGGGCACCGGCGATGCCGAGCGCGGTGCCGACCAGCAGTGCGAGCAGGGTGCGGGGGATGCGCAGCGAGTGCACGATCACGTCGGTTTCGGAGCCGTCGTTGACGATCAGGGCGTGGAAGACCTCCGCGAAGGTCATCGGGCGGGCGCCGACAGCGATGCTGGCGAGCGCGCCGAGCACCAGCAACACCAGCAGCGCGGCCAGGCCGAGCAGGCGCCGGCGGCGCAGGGCGGCGACGCTGCCGTCGGTGGGGCGCGGGGTGAAGTCGTCGTGGCGGGCGTGGCGTTCGGTGACGATCTCGGTGCCGCGGCGCAGCAGGGCGCGGCGGGTGCCGGCCGGTCCGGTGGTGGCGCGGTCGCGCAGCACGAGCCCGGTCCACTGCAGGCCCAGGCTTTGGCCGGTGCGGCCGGCGCGGTAGCCGTGGTTCCACCACAGCAGCCCGGCGGCGGCGGCCAGGGCGGCGCCGCCGAAGACGATGCGGTCGGTCTGGCCGCCGCCCCTGGCGTCGGCGAGGGTGTCGACGACGAGGGCACCGACGAGCAGGGGGATGGCGAGGAGCGCGAGGTCGCACAGGACGGCGGCGATCCGGCGGCCCGCGCGGGGCGGGGCGGTCGGGTCGGCGTCCGGTGGGGCGTGGGGGGTGACGGTCACGGGCGCGGGGTGCTCCTCGGGAAGGCGGTGGTGCGGTTCGGGTCGTCGCGGATCGTGGGGAACGCGAAGGCCTTCGGAGTTAGGTTACGGAATCCTATGTGTCGACGGGAGTAGGGGATGGGGTTGCGCGCACCACCCCCGGATGCAATGGTTAGGCTTACCTAATCAGGATTCACCGTCGATCAGGAGGTGTCGGATGACGACGCTGCTGCTGCCGCCCACGGCGGCACCCGTCCGCCCGTTCGAGGACACGCGCGCCCGGCTGCGCGCACTCGCCGCGGGAGCCCCGCGCGTGTATGCCGTGGCCTGTATCGACGAAGAACCCCGCCGCCGCTGGTGGTTCCTCGGCGGCGGTGAACGGCAGCAGCGCATCGAGGCGCTCTACGACCGCGCCCTGCTCGACACCGAGGACCCGCGCATCGCCGTCGAACAGGTCGCCGGCGCTCTCATCCACGCCGTGGTCGGCCGCGTCCTCGCCCCCTACGCCCTCGAGGGCCGCGTCTGGGATCCGGGTCTGGACAATCTGTGGCTGCACCAGGACAGCGACGGCTGCATCGACTGGGCGGGTCTCGCCGACGACACCCTGCGGGTGCTGCCCGAGGATCGCGCCGTCGGGCAACGCGACGTCGTGGTGCTGCCGTGCGAGCAGGCGATGGCGGTGTGGACCGCGCACCGCGCCGCGACCGCGCTCAATGCCGTCCATCTCGCGTTGCGGTCCCTCGCCCCGCTCGACCGGAAACGGTTCTGGGCGATCGTCGGGCGCACCGTCGTCACCGGCGCCGCCCAGCTGCCCGTGCTCGGCGGTGCCTCCCGCCGCACCGCCGCGCGCCGCGGTCAGGCGTTGCTCGACGCCTTCGTCGCCGCCGGTTATCCCGTCCGAGGCCTTGCCGGATTAGGGCAGCCTTCCCTATAATCGAATCCGTTCCGACTGCCGGACCGCAGCGGAGTCCTGAGGGCTGCAGTGACTCCCGGTCCCTTCCCGCGGCGGGCCCCACATCCGTGTGGGGCCCGCCGTCGTGTGTCCCCACGCCCCCACCGTCGCCGCACAGTGCACCGCCCCGTCGGCGGTGCGGCGGTGCGGCGGTGCGAACCGCAGGGGATGCTGGAGGAAATCCCCGTCGCGTCCCGGAAGCACCGCGAGATGACCACCCTGTGGATGATCGAAGACCTCGAACCGTGGCCCGACGGGCCCACCGCCGGGCAGGTGTGTGAACCGGCCACCTCCTGGACCACCCCCGGAGCGACCGACTGCATCCGCGAACTCGTCCGCCACGTGCCCGCCCGCGTCGAGCGGATCGCCGTCGACGATCGCGTCGAACTGCTCGCCCATCTCGGTCACGGCTTCACCACCGTGCTCCCCCCGCAACTCGACACGCTCGGCGATGTCGTGCTCACCGGGCATCTGGTGTGGGACCGCTTTCTGGGGACGCTGTACCGCACCCGCCCGTACGGGCGCGCCCGGGTCGCCGAACGGCACCCGGTGATCCAGCGGACCATCAGGATCCCGACAGCGGTCACGGGCTGGTACGGCGTCGAGTACGAGGGCGCGCGGACCGTGCACCGAGTCGGGCCGATCCCCGACGGCTACTCGATCGTCGCGCACGCGCTGCTGGTGACGCTGCAGTGACCACCCCGCGCGCCACGCGCGGACGTCGGACGTCCGAAAACCGCCATGTCCTACCATCGTTCGACGGCCACCTGTCCCGGCGGCCGGTCGACCCACGCACGAACAAGGGAAGCCCCGTATGAGCGACCAGTCCACCTCCGCCCCGGCCCAGCACGACGTGCAGGCGATCAACGCCGTCAACGACCGAGGCTTCAACACCGCCCTCGGCCTCGAGTTCGTCGAACTCGGACCCGACCTCGCGCGCGCCCGGTGGACGATCACCCCCGACCAGCACCAGCCCTACGGCATCGTGCACGGCGGGGTGTACTGCGCGGTGATCGAGTCCGTCGCCAGCGTCGCCGGCGCCAACTGGCTGGGGGACAGGGGCAACGTCGTCGGGGTCAACAACAACACCGACTTCCTCCGCGCGACCCGCGAAGGGGTCCTCACCGCGACCGGCACCCCGGTGCACCGCGGCCGCACCCAGCAGCTGTGGCGGGTCGAGATCGTCGACGAGCATGATCGGCTCGTAGCGCAGGGACAGGTGCGCCTGGCGAACATCACCGACGCGGACCGCATCGGGCACTGACCCGCCGACGGTCGGCTCCGGCCGGGACAACGCGCCCGACCGGAGCGTCGACGGTCAGCCCGCGGCCTGCGTCCCGCCGCGGCCCTGCCCGGCCGGGGCCTGCGCGGACTGTGTGTCGCCGTTGGTTGCGGTCTCGCCGTTCTGCGCGTCGCCGCCGGGTTCGTCCGAGCGCATGTGCTCGAGCGCGATCCGCGCGAACACCTGCTGCTCGGTCGCCGCCATCTCGTTGCGGCCGGTGGAGAAGAACGCCTGCGCCCAGGACAACAGCGTCGACAGCTTCGACGAGAACCCCACCAGATACAGCAGGTGGATGAACAGCCACGCCACCCAGCCGAGGAACCCGCTGATCTCGAGTTTGCCGACCTTGGCGACCGCGCTGAACCGCGAGATGGTCGCCATGCTGCCCTTGTCGAAATACTTGAACGGTTCCCGATGGCTCGGGTCGGCGCCGTCGAGGGAGGCGATGATCTGCCGGGCCGCGTACTTGCCGCCCTGCATCGCCACCTGCGCCAGACCGGGCAGCTTGTTCAGCGACATCATGTCGCCGATGACGAACACGTTCGGATGCCCCGGCAACGTCAGATCCGGCAGCACCTCCACCCGCCCCGCCCGGTCGACCTGCGCCCCGGACTGTTCGGCGAGCTGCTTGCCGAGCGGGCTCGCCGCCACACCCGCCGACCACACCTTGCACTGCGACTCGATGCGCCGCTGCGGCCCGTCCTTCTCCTTGACGACGAGACCGTCGGCGTCGACGTCGGTGACCATCGCGCCGAGCTGGATCTCCACCCCGAGCCGCTCGAGGGTGTTGCGGGCCTTGCGGCTGAGTTTGCCGCCGTAGACCGGCAGCACATCGGAGGCGCCGTCGAGCAGCACCACCCGCGCCTCGGTCGGATCGATGTTGCGGAAGGTGCCCTTGAGGGTGCGGCGCGAGAGCTCGGCGATCTGCCCGGCCAACTCCACCCCGGTCGGGCCGGCACCGACCACCACGAAGGTCAGCAACCGGGCGCGTTCGTCGTGATCGTGGGACAGTTCGGCCTGCTCGAACGCCCCGAGGATCCGGCCGCGCAACTCGAGGGCGTCGTCGATGGTCTTCATTCCCGGCGCGAACTCGGCGAACTGGTCGTTGCCGAAATAGGACTGGCCGGCGCCGGCGGCGACGATGAGACTGTCGAAGGGCGTGGTGGTGTAGCGCTCGAGAAACCGGGAGGTCACCGTCCGGTTCTCCAGGTCGATCGTCTCGACGTCCCCGAGCAGTACCTGCGCGTTCTTCTGCTTGCGCAGCACCATGCGGGTCGCGGGGGCGATGTCGCCGACCGACAGGATGCCCGTGGCCACCTGGTACAGCAACGGCTGGAACAAGTGATGGGTGGTGCGCGCCACGAGCGTGACGTCCACATCGGCACGAGCCAGGGCCTGGGTCCCGAACAGCCCACCGAAACCGGATCCGATCACGACCACACGATGACGGCGGGGTTCGGTCTGCTCGACGCTCATGGATGCTCCTTCACGTTGCCGGATGGATCGATCCCCAGTCTTGCAGTTGCCGCGCCCGCCCACAGCGCAACCGACGAGCTAGCCCGGCCCGTCGCCGAGCGGCTCGCGGCCCGACCCGAGCAGCCCGTAGACGGGGTTGTGCCGCGCGGCGTGCCGCACCGCGTCGTTCGTCGCCGAGGTGTACACCTGCACGGTCTGCAACGACCGGTGCCCGAGCAGCTGCTGCAACTCGACCATCGTCGCGCCGCTGTCGGCCAGGCTCGTCGCGAAGGTGTGCCGCAGCGCGTGGGCGAGCGCACCGCGTTTGCGTTCGGACTCGATACCCGCGCGGCGGTAGATGCGCCGCACCCGGTACTGCAGGGTGCCGCGGGTGATGCGTTTGCCGTCCGCGCCGACGAACAGCGGGTCGGCCGGGTCGTGCCGCTCCCACACGGGCAACTCGTCGCGGTCGCGGGTGCGGCGCCGCGCGGCGGGGAAGCGGGCGTAGCGTTCCTCGAGATAGGTGGTGACGATCGCCGTCCAGCTGTCCTCGAGGGGGATCTCCCGTTCGATCGCGCCCTTGCCGAGCACCCGCAGCACCGGTGCCCGGCGGCCACCGAGGATGCTGCCCACATCGAGCCGGATCAACTCGTCGGAGCGGATCCCGGTGAGCAGCAGGGTCGCGATGAGCGCGAGATCGCGTTGCGGCCAGTCCCGCGCCGACTCCGCGGGGCGTTGCGCCTCCACGGTGACGGTGTCGACGAGTTGGTTGATCGCGGTGGGGGAGAACGCCTTCGGGGTGTGCTGTGGTTTCTTCGGCTGCGCGATCGAGGCCATCGGGTTGCCTTCCGACACCCCTTCGGAGACGAGGAAGTTGCAGAAGTTGTTCCACACCGACCAGGCGCGGCGCACCGACGCCGGTTGCCGTTCGGCGGCGAACGCCGCGAATGCCGACCGCAGCCCGCGTACCGTCACGTCCCCGAGTGTCAGCGCGTCCTCCGGCACGGCGGCGGTCGCCGCGAGATGCGCGCGCACCGCGTGCAGGTCGAGCCGGTAGGCCTTGATGGTGTGCGGGGACCGTTTCGCGGTCTGCAAGGTCTCCAGATACGACCCGATCCAGTCCGACAATCCCGGCTCGGTCGCGCTGCCCGCCACGATGCCCCTCCCGTGAAGATCCGCTCGTACAGATGTGCGAGTCCAGTGTGACAGCAGGGACCGACGGGACGGCAGGGACCGCGTCCGGGTTCGGGGAGACCGGCGCCGGGTACGCGGTGGAGGACCGACCCTTCGGGGAGAGGAGCACCCCATGCCCGCAGGTGATGTCGAGACGTTCCATCAGGACGGCTCCTGGCACAACCGCATCGAGGGTGCGAGCGACCTGCTCGGCACCTACGCCACCCGCGAGGAGGCCGTCGCCGCCGGCCGTGACGAGGCGCGCCGCCGCAAGGTCGAACACCTCGTCCACAACCTCGACGGGACCATCGGCGAACGCAACACCTACGGTCACGACCCGCGCGACATCCCGGGCTGATCGCCGCCGGGCTCGCCGAGACCGAGAAGGTCAGCCGCGGCGGCGTTTGGCGCGCGCGGCGAACTCGTCGAGCACCCGCACCACGTCCTTGGCCTGCCAGATGCGATTGCGGCGCCCCTCGGTGATCTGCGTGAGGATCCCCGCGTCCACCAACCGGTCGATGGCGATCTGCGCGTTGGGGCCGGTCACCGACAGGGCCGCGGCGGCCGAGCGGTTGTCGATCACCGGCTGGCGCAACAGCACGTCCACCAGTCGGTGCACCGCCGAATCCCGCCGCGCCGTCACCCGGGACCGCCACCGTTCGCGCACCGTTTCGAGATCGGCGACGAGGGTGCGGCCGTTGGCGACCGCCGCGAACGATGCGTCGACGATCGACCGCACGATCGGCCCGGCATCCCCGGCGCGGTAGGCGCCGAGCGCATCGAAGTACTCCCCGGTGTTGTGCAGCAGACCCGCCGAGACCGGCACGGCGACACTGCGGGTGAGCTGCCCGCCGCGCAGCATCGCCTGGATCAGCGCGCGGCCCACCCGGCCGTTGCCGTCCGGGAACGGGTGGATGGTCTCGAACTGGGCGTGCGCGACCGCGATCTGCGCGACCACCGGCAGATCCACCCGGTTGGCGAAGACCACCAGGTCGTCGATCAGTTCGGGTACCCGCTCGTGGTGCGGGGGCACGAACTGCGCGGTGTGCGGGCCCAGGCTGCCCCCGCCGATCCACACCTGCTGGGTCCGCCAGCGTCCGGCGATCGCCGGGTCGTCGTGGTCGAGCAGCGCGTGGTGCATCCGCAGGATCGCGTCGGCGTCGATCGCATCGGACAATTCGAGTGCCGCGCGCATCGCCCGCACGTTGCCGACGATCAGGCGGGCATTGCGGGAGGCGTGTTCGCCGAGTTCGGCGAGTGCGATCTGCCGGGCGCCGCTCGAGAGGTTCTCGATCTCCGAACTCGATGCGCTCTCGGTGCGCAGCAGGATCGAGGCGAACGGGGCGGTGATGTGCCCGACCTCGACATCGAAACGGGTCAGTTCCGTCGCGGCTTCCTCGGTGAGGGCCTGCAGTTCGCCGTCGAGCGGGATCGGCCGGGGTGCGATGAGCGGGGGGACCGCGGCGCGGTAGGGGCCGGTGGTCAGGCGCTTCTCCCGCCGCGAGCCGTAGGCATCGCGGCTCACCCACGGGTGCTGTTCGTAGGTGACCGCGGGCCAGCCGGACGCGACGTCGACCGATGCCATCCCCGGACCATACCATCGGATAGTCGATTATCCGATGGTATGGGCGGGTTGTGGATTCGGTTCGGGTCGGTGCGCACGCCCGGAACCCGGAGTTTGGGCCGTGGCTGCTTCGGACGTAGGGTGCTGGGCCATGGCACTACCGACCTTCGACATCGACACGCCCATGGCCTATCACGTTGCGCAGCACAACATCCTGCAGAGACTCGATGCCGGCGACGACGCCGGGACGGTGCGGGAGGAATGGCGGCAGGCCATCGAGCGCATCATCGACAACCATCTCGCCGGCCACGACGCGCTGAGCTTCGTGACCGCTCCCGCGCTCGGCCCGGTCGACTGACGCACCGCTCGGTACACCCCGCCCCGCGGACCGGCACGGGCCGCGGAGCGGGGACGCCGGGCTTGCGCACCGCTACACGACGGTGTCGAACAACTGGCCGACCCCGTAGGTCACCACCATCGCGAGCGCACCACCGAACACCACCCGCACCACCGCCCGGCCCCGCCGGGCGCGGCCGAGCCACGCACTGATCGATCCCGTCGCCGCCAGCGCACACAACACCGCCACGAACGTCACCGGGATACGCACCGTGTCGGGCGCCGCGACCACCATCAGCAGCGGCACCAGCGCCCCCAGGGTGAACGACACGGCCGACGACAACGCCGCCACCCACGGATTCGCGAGTTCGGTCGGGTCGATCCCCAACTCCACTTCGGCGTGCGCGGCCAGCGGGTCCCGCGCCGTCAACTCCTCCGCCGCGGCACGCGCCGTGACCGCCGACAAGCCCTTCCCCTCGAGCAGCGCGGCCAGTTCGGCGAGTTCGGCCTCCGGCATGGCGGCGAGTTCGCGACGTTCCGTGTACAGCGCCGCGCGCTCGGTGTCGCGTTGGGCGCTCACCGACACGTATTCGCCCAGCGCCATCGACACCGCCCCCGCGGCCAGCCCGGCCGCACCGGCGGTGAGGATCGCCGACTCGTTCGCCGTCGCGGCCGCGACACCGACGACCAGTCCCGCGGTCGAGACGATGCCGTCGTTCGCGCCGAGCACACCCGCCCGCAGCCAGTTGAGTTTGCTCGCCAACCCGGCGGTGTGCGGTTCGCGGTCCTCCTGCGGCCTGCGGGAATCGTTCGGGGACGACGGATCCGGACGTGACATGTCGTGAAGCTACACCGGCGGTCGGCGGCGCGGTGGGATACCCACGGCGGAGAACCGGCGCGCCTCCGCGGCGGCGACCGCCCATTCCGGATCCCCGGGCAGCGCACCCATCGGGTCCCGCTGCGCGCACGGCACACTCGTATCGACCGGCAGCACCGCGCGTGGCACCGCCCGCGCGACCCCCACCGGCCGATGAGCGGCCGGGACCAGGCGGCCGATCCACCGGCGGTCCCGCGCCGTCATGTCGTGTCGCAGGCTCTCCATCAGCGCCGCCACGGTTCCCGACGGCACCTCCGTCAGCCACGAGCCGATCCGGCCGATCACCGCGCCCGGCAATCCGGCGACGGTGACCTGGGCGCGCGGCATGCCCGTGATCTGCCCGTAGAGGCGGAGCAACTCGGGATAGCGCAGCGACTGCCCGCACCCCACGTCGAACGAGTCCGTGGGGGTGTCGGCGACGGCCGCCCCGAGCACCGCGGCGACCAGGTCGACGACCGCGATCGGCTCGACCCGCGAGTCCATCCAGTCGGGTACCACGGTCACGGGCAGGCGCCCGCCGAGCTGGCCGAGCACTTCGAAGCTCGTCGACCCGGAGCCGAGCACCACCCCGGCCCGCAACGTGATGACCGTCCGGTGGGAGCGGGACAGTTCCTGCTCGACCTCCCAGCGGGAGAGCAGATGCTCGGACAATTCGTCCGGCGCACAGTCGGGGACGAACCCGGAGACGTAGACCACGCGCGTCACCTGCGAGGCATCGACCGCGCGTCGCACCGTGCGGGCCGCTGCCAGGTCGAGGTCCCGGAAGTGCGCCGAGCGCATCCCGTGCACGAGATAGACCACGACGTCGACATCGTCGAGCGCGGATGGGAGAGTGTGCGCGTCGGTGACGTCCACCCGCGTGGTCTCGACCCGGTCGTGCCACCAGAAGCGTCGCAGGGACGCGGGGTTCCGGGCGGCGGCGCGCACGGGGCAGCCGGCGGCGAGAAAGGCGGGAACGACCCGGCTGCCGACGTAGCCGGATGCACCGATCACGAGAACCCTCATCCGCTGTCCCGTCCCTTGTCGCCTTCGGGAGGATGCACCGTGTAGGACGGCGGTGAAACATCGGGACCGGTTCCCGCCACAAAAATAGTGTTACCGTTGGTCACAAATACAGTGGCCGGTATCGAAGGAGGCCTCCCATGTCGATGCTGCGCGACAGCCCACTCCGACATCGGATCCTGTTCGTCCTCGCCGTCCCCCTCGGCGCCGGACTGCTGTCCGCCCTCGGACATCTCGTCCAGCGCCGCCACGGCCGGCCCACCTCCGTCTCCGAATCCCTCTTCGCCATCGCCAGCAGCCTGCGCCGCCGCACACTGTTCACCCGGCCCACCGGCGACCACCCACCGGCCCCCGAGACGCCAGGACAACCATGACCACAGGACGACCATGACCACCCACACCGTCACCAACGGGCCCGTCCGACTCCACGTCGTCGAAGAAGGCAACCCGCACGGACCGACCCTCGTCCTCGTCCACGGCTGGCCCGACACCCACGCCCTGTGGGACCGCGTCGCACCCCTGCTCGCCGACGACTTCCGCATCCTGCGCTACGACAACCGCGGCGCCGGCGCCTCCACCGTCCCCCGCGAGGTGGCGCACTACCGGCTCGAACACCTCGCCGCCGACCTGCACGCCGTCATCGACGCCCTCGCCCCGAACGACCCCGTCCACCTGCTCGGCCACGACTGGGGCGCCGTGCTGTGCTGGGAAGCGGTATGCGAACCCGACGCCGGCGAGCGCATCGCCTCCTACACCTCGATCTCCGGTCCCAACCTCGACCACCTCGGCCTGTGGATGCGCCGCCGCCTCCGGCACAAACGCCCACTCGGCCCCGCCGAACAGGCCCTCGCCTCCGCCTACACCCTCGCCTTCCAGATCCCCGGCCTGCCGAATCCGGTGCTGCGCGGCCCGCTCGCCCGCCACTGGCCGGCCTTCGTCGGATTCTTCGACCGCACCGACCCCGCCGCGATCGCCCCCGTCGCCCCGACCCTCGCCGACGACATGGTGCACGGACTGTCCCTGTACCGGGCGAACATCCGCGCGCGGCTCGCCCGACCCCGCGAGCGGCGCACCGACGTCCCGGTCCAGCTGATCCAGAACCTGCGCGACCGAGCCGTACGCCCCGTCGGCTACGAGGACACCTCCCGCTGGGTCACCGACCTGCGCATCCACCCGCTCGACGCCGGGCACTGGTCGCCGCGCTCCCATCCCCGCGACATCGCCGCCGCCACCGCCCGATTCGTGCAGCAGATCGACGCGGCGCGCCCCTGACCACCCGACCTCAGCCGGACGACTCCGCGCGCGGCGCCGACTCCACCGGCGCATCGTCGTCGTGCACCGGTAGCCGCCGCGGACCCGGACCCTGCTGCCCGAGCACGTCACCGGGATTCGCGAGCGGACACGACGCCAGACTCAGGCACCCGCAACCGATGCAATCGGTGAAACTGTCGCGCAACGCGGTGAGATCCTCGATGCGGCGGGTCAGCCGGTCGTGCCACGCCCGCGACAGCCGCGCCCAGTCCTCCGTCGTCGGCACACGACTGTCCGGCAACGAATCGAAGGCATCCTTGATCTCCTCCAGGGACACCCCCACACCCTGCGCGACCTTGATGAACGCCACCTTGCGCAGCGTGTCGCGACGATAACGCCGCTGATTGCCCGACGTGCGGCGACTGGTGATCAGACCACGCGACTCGTAGTAGTGCAGCGCCGAGACCGCCACCCCGGAACGGTCCGCCAACTGCCCGGGTGTCAGCCATATCGCAGGGTTCATCGGGCCCCCTCCTCGCCCCGCACACATCGTGATCGAGTTGTGCTGCACAGTACCGGCCCCCGAAGACACCGGGCACCCGGGCCGAGCCGAGCATCCCCGGGTCAGAACGACGGCGGCCCGAACTCGGCAGCGACCTCCGGCGCATCCATCCGCAACATGTCGTACGCGGTGTGCGCCCACGTCCGCACCGACTTCGGGTACGGCCGCTCGAACCGTTCGCAGACCCGCGCCGTCGCCAACGCCGCCTCGAACCGCCACTTACGGGAACCGCTCACGAACGTCCGGGCCTGGAACAGATAACTCGATGCGGGGATCGTCACGCCGACCACCGTAGAACCTCCGACCGGCCCAGCGGGGGAGCGGCACCCCGCGCGCCCCGCCGCTGCCGCCCGTCCCGACCACATTCCTAAGGGAGTGTTAGGAACCGCCACAGCCCCTTCCGCAACCACTGTGACCCGAACCACTGTGGGGAGCGCACAGATCCAGGCAGCGAAAGGAGTCCCCGGTGAGCACCACCTCGACGGGCGAACGCCGAGTCATCGGCAACGTGTTGAAAGGCTCGGTCGGCAACCTGATCGAGTGGTACGACTGGTACGTCTACGCCGCGTTCAGCGTGTACTTCGCGAAAGAATTCTTCCCCGAAGGCGACCCCACCGCCCAACTGCTGTCCACCGCAGCCATCTTCGCCGTCGGATTCCTCATGCGACCGATCGGCGGCTGGATCATGGGCCGCTACGCCGACCGGCACGGACGACGCTCGGCGCTGACCCTGTCGGTCACCGTCATGGCCGTCGGTTCCCTCATCATCGCCGTCACCCCGTCCTACGCGACCATCGGACTCGCCGCCCCACTGCTCCTTGTCCTCGCCCGCATGATGCAGGGACTGTCCGTCGGCGGCGAATACGCCACCAGCGCCACCTATCTCGCCGAGGTCGCCTCACCCGGACGCCGCGGCTTCTACTCCAGCTTCCAGTACGTCACCCTCGTCGCCGGACAACTCATCGCCCTCGGCGTCCAGATCGTCCTGCAGCTCACCCTCTCCGCCGAGGCCATGCAGGCGTGGGGCTGGCGCATCCCGTTCGTCATCGGCGCCGTCGCTGCCGTCGCCGTGATGTGGCTGCGCCGCACCATGGACGAATCCGAAGCCTTCACCGCAGAAGTCGCAACCAAGAGCACCGCCGACCTCCCGAACGGCAAGCCCGAACAGGGCGGCATCCGGATGCTGCTGCAGTACCCCCGCGAATGCCTGCTGGTGTGCGCGCTGACCCTCGGCGGCTGCGTGGCGTTCTACACCTACACCACCTACATGCAGAAATACATGATCAACACCTCCGGCATCTCCAAGGACACCGTCGCCTGGATCAACTTCGCCGCCCTGCTGGTGTTCATCGTCCTGCAACCCATCGGCGGCGCCCTCTCGGACCGCATCGGACGCCGCAAACTGCTCATCTTCTTCGGTGTCGGCGGCACCGTGCTGACCGTGCCACTGATGACGATCCTCGGCAGCACCACGAACCCGCTGGTCGCCTTCGGGTTGATGATGCTCGGCCTGACCGTCGTCACCGGCTACACCTCCGTCAACGCCATCGTCAAGACCGAACTGTTCCCCACCAAGGTCCGCGCACTCGGCGTCGGCCTGCCCTACGCGCTGACCCTCGCGATCTTCGGCGGCACCGTCGAAACCGTCGCGCTCGCCCTCAAGCGCGCCGGCCACGAATCGCTATTCTTCTACTACGTGACCGGCTGCATCGCCGTCTCGCTCGTCGTGTACTTCTTCATGCGGGAAACCTCCGACGGCTCACTCCTGGACCGCACGAGCACCCGGACGGACACCCCCGACGAGCACGCCGACCTGGCCACCTCGCGGCACTGATCGAAAGGGAACCACGTGCAGATCGCGGTGGTCGAGGACGACGACGGAGTCGGCGACGCCCTCGTCGAAGCCCTCACCTCCCACGGCCACCGGCCGATCCGCATGCGGCGCGGCGCCGACCTGCTCCTTGGCCACCGCGACCTCGACGCCGTCATCCTCGATCTCGGGCTCCCCGACGCGGACGGCCTGCACGTGCTCCGGCAACTGCGGGCCGTCAGCGACGTCCCCGTCGTGATCCTCACCGCGCGCGGCGACGAACGCTCGGTGGTACGCGGCCTGCGCGGCGGCGCCGACGACTACCTCGTCAAACCGGCCCGCCTGGCCGAACTGCTCGCCCGCGTGGACGTCGTCACCCAACGGCGCCGCGCGCTGTCCGAGACCTCCCGCATCGTCCGGGCCGGCGACGTGGTCGTCGACCTCGACGCCCGCGAAGTGGAGGTGGGCGGCGAACCGGTCACCCTCACCCCGAAGGAATTCGACCTGCTCGCCGTCCTCGTCGCCCGACCCGGCGCCGCGGTCAGCCGCCAACAACTCATGGACGCCGTGTGGGGCGACGCCTATGTGGCGATCTCCCGGTCGCTCGACGTGCACATGACCGGGCTGCGCGCCAAACTCGCCCGCCCCGGACTCATCTCCACCATCCGCGGCTACGGCTACCGGTGGGGCGGCTGACATGCAGCGACGGGTCCTGGCGGTGCTGCTCGTCTTCGCGACCGTCGCCGTCGTCGCCTTCGCCGTCCCGCTCGCCCTCGCCACCAGCGCCGGCCGCACCGCCGTCCTGGGAGCGAACCGGGAAGCCGACGCCCACCACTTCGCCACCCTCGCCGTGCAGATGCGCGCCCCCGGCAGCACCGCCCTGCTCGACGAGGAGGTCACCCGCTACCACCGGCTCTACGACGAAGGCGTGCTGATCGTCGACGCGCGCGGCGCACCCCGCGCGAGCGCGGGCCTGACCCCGACCGACCCCGGTGTGCCGGAGGCGATCACCGCCGGTCTGCGCAACCAGAAACAGGGCATCGGCGGCCCGTTGACCCCGTGGTCCCCGCACCGGGCCCTGCTCGCCGTGCCGGTGGGCACCGGCGCCCAGGTCGAAGGAGCCGTCGTCGTCGACGTGTCCACCGACGCCGCCCGCCGCGACATCCGCACCTCGTGGCTGCTCATCGTCACCGGCGCAGCGGCGGCGCTCGTGCTCGTCACCATCCTCGCGACCGTCCTGTCACGGTGGACGGTCCGCCCGCTCACCGCGCTCACCGCGCGGGTCGCGGCGCTCACAGCCAGCGTCCCGGCGCTGCATCCACGCTCCCGCCCCGGTGACACCACCGCCTCGGTCCGGTATCACGGCCCCCCGGAGGTCCGGGAACTCACGCAGGCCTTCGACACCATGTCCGAGGCCGTCCGCACGTCCACCCGCGCCCAGAGACAGCTCATCGCCGACACCGCGCACCAACTCCGGAACCCGCTCGCCGCCCTGCACATCCGACTCGACTCCCTCGAACCGCACGTCGCCGCTACCGGCGTGGAGACCTACCGGCGCACGGCCGTCGAAGTCGACCGGCTCGGCGGCATCCTCGACGGCCTGCTCGCCCTCGCGACCGCCGAATCACCCACCGACGTCACCGAGACGGACGGGCACGACGGGTGCGATGTCGGCGCCGTCGTCGCCGACCGCGTGGATGCCTGGTCCGAGGCCCTGGCCGAGGCCGGTATGACCGTCAGGGTGGACGAACCGTCCGGGCAGCGCCTGCGCGCCTGCTTCTCCGCCGACCATCTCGCCCAGGTCCTCGACGTGCTGCTCAGCAACGCGAGCAAGTACGCGCGCTCGGCCACCGGGGTCCGCATCACCACCCGGCGCAGTGGCGGGACCATCCGGATCCGCGTCGAGGACGACGGTGCCGGAGTCGCACCCGAGGAACTCGGCGACCTCACCTCCCGGTTCTTCCGCGGATCGGGCGCCGCCGGGCCCGGCACCGGTCTCGGGTTGTCCATCGCGGTCGCGCTCGTCGAGAGCGGCGGCGGCACCCTCGACCTCGCCGCAGCCGATCCGCACGGACTCGCCGTCACCGTGACCGTGCCCGCCGACCCCCGATCGGAGGCATCATGATCACCCGCCGTGATCTTCTGCGGTCCGTCGCGCTGCTCGCGGTCGGCGGAGTCGTCGCCGGCTGCGCACCGACCGGGCAGCGTGAGGAACTGATCCTGGCGGCAGGGGAGGAGGGCGGCTTCTTCTGGGAGTTCGCGGAGCTCACTGCGGCCGCCGCGGACCGGGCCGGTCTTCCCGTCGCCATCGTGCCGGAACGCACCCCGGGGTCGGTCACCAATCTGGCCGCATTGGTGGCGGGGAATGCGGAGCTGGCGTTGACCCTCACCGATGTCGCGGTGCGCGCTTACGACGAGGGCGCCCGGTTCACGGCGATCGGGCGGGTCTACGAGAACTACATGCAGCTGGCTGTGCGTGCGGACTCGCCGATCCGTGAGATCGCCCAGTTGCGGGGCGCACGGATCAGCCTCGGAGCCCCCGGATCGGGGGCCGAGTTCACCGGCGAACGTATTCTCGACGTCGCCGGGCTCGCCGATCCGGGAGCCGTCATCCGCGTGCACCTGTCGATGGCCGACGCCGGCCGCGCGTTGGTGGACGGCAAGATCGACGCGGTGCTGTGGGCGGGTGGGGTGCCCACCCCGTCGTTCGCGAACCTGGGAGTGCCGCTGCGGCTGATCGATCTGTCCGTCCTCCTCGAACCGCTGCGAGCCCGATTCGGTCCGCGATACGAACCGGTGCTCATCCAGCCCGGCACCTACGGGCAGCCGGACGCCGTCGCCACCATCGGATTGGGCAACCTGCTGCTCGCCGGGGCATCGGTGTCGGACGAGGCGGCCGCCGCACTGGTGGATCTGCTCGTCGACCACGCCTCCGAACTCGTGCCGGCTCAGGCCACCGGCAGTCAGTTCCTCGACCGGCAGTCGCTGATCGTCACCGCCGGTGTCCCGCTGCATCCGGGAGCGGTGGCCGCGTACCGGCGCCATCACGGCTGACGAGACTGGCAGGCAGGGGAGACGCACCCCGAAATGGTGCCGACCCCGGGGACACAGTGGGGCAGAGGGCATGTGGTGTCGTCGAGATGCGGGGCGGAGATCGGACCGGACCTCGAGGGGCGCGAGGAGATCGAGACCGGATCGGCTGTGCACGAGGCGTGCGCGGGGCACAATGGAACCGTTCTTCGCCCCTGAGTGTGTGAATTCTGTTGTACACCAACACGATTCATGGATAACGGTGATTATCCATCAAATGCGGAAGAGGCGAGAAGGGGCGATCGGTGGTCGCAGCACCCCGGGGGACGGGATGAGTTCGCGCCGCCGCATGCGCATCGTTCGGGTGATCTACTGCGCGATGTGCACGCGACGACGACACGGTGTCGCCGCAACGCGCTGCATCAGCGCACTGCGAACAACTGCAGTGTGCATGTCGCGGTGGTCGACGCCGATGAATGTCCGGCGGAACGCGTGCCGATCGGGCCGGCGGCTCGATCCGGTACAGGCGCCGCCGGGTCGAGTCGGGCCGCATGGGATCCGAAGCCAGGCCGGAGACGAGCCGGGGGCGAACCGAGGCCGGATGACATGTGGGGCGACATCGCATCGATCCCAGGTCGACCCACAGGGTCTCCGGACACCCCGGGGCCCTGCCACGCCTGCCCGGAGGAGGCCCGATTCCGGTCGAGTTAACATAATGTAGATTATCGGCAATAATGATATACGTCGTGACCTGGGGTTCGGCACTGATGACCCTGCAACTCGACCGGCGACCCGATTCGCCGATTCACGACAGCGTTGCACGCACTGCATCGCGTCGTGCGCCGGGTCGTCCGGCGCACGTTGTGCACTCCGCGTCGTGCGGCGCGCGAACCGCGCCGTACGACGCGCTCCCGGCATTCGATCTGCCGCGCATCCGCCGTGCCCGATCCGCACCGACCCGGTTCGGGCCGGCCCAGACCGCCGCCTGGGGTCGGTTCTCTGTCTCGGACGCCCGATGCGACCGTCCGGGCCCGCCGCCCTCGTCCCCTGCTCGTCCGCCCAGTCACCATAAAAACGTCACAGTGACGTTTTCGCGTGGTCCCGCGAGTCCCGCTGTGGACACGTATCTGCGTCGATATCATCGGCGCGGCAGTGACAACGCGATCCGGGAAGGTCGACCGTGACGCAACCACGGCTCCTGCGCTTCTGGGTGGTCTTCGTGATCACCACCGTCCCGTTCTATCTCTGGGGCGCACTCACCGACGGTGAACTCGACATCGCCGGTGCGCGTCTGCCGATCAGTGCGTTGATGTTCGTCTGCCCGGCGCTCGCGGCCCTCGCCGTCGGTGGTGGGCGTGAGTCGGCGTGGCGTCGCATGCGTACGCCGCCGCGCGCACGGTGGCTGATCGTCGCACTCGTTGTACCAGCGGCGCTGCTGATGATCGCGTCCGTCGCGGTCGCCGGAACCGCTCCGTCCGGCATCTCCGTCTCTCTTGTGGTGGTCGCCGGTGCGTATCTCGTCGCGGCGGTGTGCGAGGAACTCGGGTGGACGGCAGTGTTGATGCCGGCGCTGTTGCGCACCCACGGTGTCCTGTCCACCGGCGCGGTGATCGGGATGATCTGGGCGCTGTGGCACCTGATTCCGTACGTGCAGGCCGGTTACGGGTCGGCGATGCTGCTCGGCCAGCTCGCGTTCACGGTCGTCTTCCGGATGCTGCTGGTGCAGATGACGGTCGCCGGCGGCGGCGCGCCGATCATCGCGGTGGTCGGTCACGCCTCGTCCAATGTGGCGTGGACGCTCCTGGCTGCGAGTGGGATCTACTCGCCTGTCGCGTCCGCGGTGGCCGTCGGGTTCGCCGTGATCGTCCTGACCTGTCTGCGGGCCGCGTCCCGCCGGGGCGAGAAGGTGGACTCCCCTCCTCCATCCCGGACAACCGACCCTGAAACGTCACAGTGACGTAATGGGACCGGGGTCCGGGGCGACCGGTGTCACGACGGTCGTCGCAACCGTCGCAACTGCGCGGACAGATAATCCCGGGCACGGCGATGACCCCCGACCCGGACGAGTTCGTCGGCGAGCTCCTCGAGCAGTCGCGTCAGCAGCTCCTCGTCGGGCGTCCAGCCGTCGCGCTGCCGGCACCGGTCGAGCCATTCGACCGGCGCGACGTGTCCACGGTCGGCGTTGCAGCGTCGGCAGGCGGCGACCTCGTTGGCGGTGATACTCGGCCCACCCTTCAGGCGCGGCACGAGATGATCGGTGGTCGGGGTGATCAACCGTCCGAACTCCCGTCCGCACCACAGGCACCGTCCGTCCTGACGGTCGAGGGCGAGCGAGAGTCGGGTGACGCGGTCCATCCTCCGATCGTGGCGCATCGGCGTCACCGGGGTCGCCGATGGGGCCGATCGGTGTCCCGCGGATGGTTCAGGGACGTGCTTCGAGGACGAGATTGAAGGGCGTCTCGGTGGCGCGCCGGAAGGTGCCGAAGCCGGCTTCGGCGGCGACGTCGGCGAGCCGCCGCTCCCCTGCCTGGGCGCCGAGCCCGAGCGCGACCGGCTGGTCGAGCGACGACGGAGTGCACAGCACCGTCGATGCGGCGTAGTACATCCGGCCGACCGGGTTGAGATTCTCGGGCAGGCTGTCGCGGGCGAACGGTTCGACGAGCATCACCGTGCCGTCGTCGGTGAGCGCGCCGCGCGCGTACCGCAGCGCGCCGACGGGATCACCCATGTCGTGCAGGCAGTCGAAGTAGCAGATCAGGTCGTAGTCGGATCCGGGGAAGTCGGTCGCCGAGGCGACGGTGAAGGTGGCGTTGTCGACGCCCTGTTCGGCGGCCAGTTCCGTCGCCCGCGCGATGGACGCGTCGTGGTAGTCGAAGCCGCGGATGGTGGACTGCGGGAAGGCCTGCGCGAGCAGGGTCGTGGAGACACCGTGGCCGCAGCCGATGTCCGCGACGGTGGCGCCGGCGCGCAGTTTGTCGACGACCCCGTCGAGGGCGGGCAGCCACATGTCGACGAGGTTGGCGCGGTAACCGGGGCGGAAGAACTGTTCGGTGCCGACGAACAGTTCGGGATCGTGTTCGTGCCAGCCGAATCCTTCGCCGTTGCGGATGCGTTCGGCGATGCGGCTGCGGTCCTTGTACACGGAGCCGATCAGGTGGAAGCCGCCGGCCAGGTAGACGGGGCTGTCCTCGCGGGCGAGGGCCATGGCGTGTTCCGGTGCCAGGCTGAACGTTCCGGCGTCGGGGTCGTAGGTGAGATAGCCGCTGGCGGTCTCGGCGGAGAGCCATTCGCGCAGATAGCGTTCGCGGATGCCGGTGCGGTCGGCGAGTTGTTCGCTGGTGACCGGGCCGGCTTCGTCGAGCGCGCGCCACAGTCCGAGTTCGGCGCCGATGAGTACCAGTGCGCCGTTCATGGCCGCACCCATGTCGACGACGAGTTGTCCGAGGGTCTGCTCGAGTCGTGCTTGGTCGGGTTCGTGTATCTCCGTGGTCATCACGCACCTCCTGGCGATGGGAGTACTCGCTCACGGTAGGTCGCGTGGCCGGTTCCTCGGCGACGGCTCGGGTTCGATCGGGTGTCGATCCGGGTGGTGGTGCGTAGCGGGAGGTCACGAACCGGGTGATGGTGGGAGGATTCGGGGGTGCGTGGCGTGTTGCAGACAGCTACGCTTGTAGCAGACTGCAACATCAGGAGGCCGTCATGACGTCGTCCACCGACAAGGTCACCCGCTTCGACGCCGAGCTCGTCGACAGCGCCATCGCCGAGGGCGGCCGCCAGAACCGCACCGGACGCCAGCAACTCGAATACTGGGCCCGCATCGGCCGCGCGATGACCGCCCACGAGACCGCCTCCCTGCATCGGGTGCACGAGGCGCTGGCCGGGACGCGGGAGCTGAGTGAGCTCACCGCCGCGGAGGGGCGCCTGTTCGACGCCGAGATCGACGCGCGCCTGGCGGACGGGCTGGCCCGCACCGACTACGCCGAGATTCTCGCCGCACGTGGGGTCACCACGGTGGTGCTCGACGACGAGGGCCGGCTGGTCGAGCAGCATCCCGACGGTAGTCGCCGGGTGCTCGACGACGCATGAGACGTCTGGATCTGATCGTCGGTCCCAACGGTTCCGGCAAGTCGACGTTCGTCGAGTTGTCCCTCGCTCCCCTGCTGCCGTGCAGCGTGTTCGTCAACGCGGATGTGATCGCGCGGCAGCGCTGGCCCGACCGGGCGGAGGAGATGTCGTACGAGGCGGCGCAGCTCGCCGCGGCGGCGCGGGACCGGCTGCTGCGGCAGGGCCGGTCGTTCATCGCGGAGACGGTGTTCTCGCATCCGTCGAAGCTGGAGTTGATCGACCGCGCGCACGAGGCGGGATTCACGGTGGTGCTGCACGTGATGCTGGTGCCCGAGACGATGTCGGTGCTGCGCGTGCAGCATCGGGTGGCCGCAGGTGGGCATGCGGTGCCGGAGGACAAGATCCGGGCGCGCTATCGACGGTTGTGGCCGCTGGTGGCCGAGGCGATCGGCCGCGCCGATCAGGCGTCGGTGTACGACACGGCGTCCGGGACCCCGGTGGTGGTGGCGCGGTTCGCCGGCGGGGTGCCGGTCGGTGCGGTGCGCTGGCCGGGATGGGCGCCGGCGGCGCTCACCGGGCTCGGCTGAGAGATCCGGGCCCGGTGAACGGATGCGCCGAGGTCAGTTCCGGCGGTCCCCGTTACGCCCGGCGACCTGCACCGCGACCCGTCCCCACCGGCGCAGCGCCGCGTCGCTCTCGGTCAGCCGCGCCGAGAGCACCGCGACGATCGTCTCCACCGCCCGGGCGCTCACCATCTCGTGGTGATCGCAGTCGAGCCGGTACTGGTGGATCTCGCCGGCGATCACGTTGTGCCAGGCCGCCACCGCCGGGACCGGGGCCTCCGAGCGGGCCGCGGTGAAGAACAACGCGTCCCCGTCGAAGGTGTCCGGTTCGTGCCGCCGCGCGGCGCGGGCGGTGTCGGTCGAGCCGGCGTGCAGCCGTTCGAGGTGGGCGGCGGTCAATCCGGTGCCGCCGCCGAACGCCTCGTCGAGCACCGCGGCGGCGTGTTCGAAGCTCGGCTCGCCGTCGTCGACAGGGAGACCGAGATCGCGCAGCATGTCGCGGGTGCCGACGGCCGGGGACGCCCCGACCACGAGGTGGCTGTCGAGCAGGGCGAGGGTGTCGACGATCTCCCCGGCGCGGCGCAGTTCGACGGCGACGGCGTGCGCGACCACCCCGCCGAGCGACCAGCCCAGCAGGTGATACGGGCCGTGCGGCTGCACCCGGCGGATCTCCCGCACGTAGTGGCGGGCCAGCGCGGTGATGGTGTCGTGCCGCGGACCACCGGACAGCGCCGGCAACTGCAGGCCGTAGACCGGCCGGTCGTCGTCGAGGCGGTGCGCGAGGGTGCTGTACGGCCAGGCCAGCCCGGCGGCGGGATGGATGCAGAACAGTGCGGTGCCGGTACCGGGGCGCAGCGGCACGAGCACCCGGAACGCCTCGTCGATGCCGTTGTCCGCCTCGGGGTCGCCGCTGCTCAGGTGTGCGGCGAGGTCTGCCGGGGTGGGGTGGGTGAAGATCGACGCGATCGGCACGCGCCGCCCGAGTCGTTCCCCGAGCGCCGGTAGCAACCGGGTCGCCAGCAGCGAGGTGCCGCCGAGGTCGAAGAAGTCGTCGTCGACGCCGACCCGGTCGAGGCCGAGATGCTCGGCGAACAGGTCGGTGACGAGCTTTTCGAGGTCGGTGCGCGGCGCCCGGTAGTCCCCGGCCGGGGCGGTGAAGTCCGGGGCGGGCAGCGCGGCGCGGTCGAGTTTGCCGGCCGGGGTGAGCGGGATGTCGTCGAGCACGGTGATCACCGCCGGCACCATGTGCGGCGGAAGATGCTGCGCGACGAACGTTTTCACCTCGGCGGCGGTGATGTCGGTATCGGGGGCGAGACGGATGTAGGACACCGGCACCGCCTGCCCGGACGGGGCGGTGTGGCCGAGGGTGTGGGCGAAGACCACCTGCGGGTGGGCGGTCAGTGCGGCGTCGATCTCGCCGAGTTCGACGCGGAAGCCGCGGATCTTGACCTGGAAGTCGGTGCGGCCGACGTAGTCGAGGCGATGATCGGCGGTCCAGCGCACCAGATCACCGGTGCGGTACATCCGCTCCCCCGTGCCGGTGGGGTCGGGCACGAACCGGGCGGCGGTCAGCGCGGGCCGGTCGTGGTAGCCGCGGGCCAGACCCGGCCCGGCGACATACAGTTCCCCGGCCACCCCCACGGGCACGGGCTGGAGCCGCCCGTCGAGGACCAGGGCGCGGAAACCGCGGCTGGGGGTGCCGATGGTGACGGGTTCGCCGACGGTGAGCGGGTCGCCGAGGGAGGTCATGATCGTCGCCTCGGTGGGACCGTAGGCGTCGATCACCCGCCGCGACGGCGCCCAGCGCGCCACCAGCTCCGGTGGCAGCGCTTCGCCGGCGACGAGCAGGGTGTGCAGCTCGGGGACGGTGTCCGGGTCGAGCGAGGCCAGCGCGGTGGGGGTGATGAAGGCGTGGCTGACGCGCTGCGCGCGCAGCACCGCGGCGAGCTCGTCGCCGCCGTAGACGTGCGGCGGCACGATCACCAGCGTCGCCGCCGCGCACAGGGCCATCATCTGCTCGAAGATCGACGCGTCGAAGCTCGGTGACGCCAGATGCGACACCCGGGCTGCGGCGGTGACCTGCAGCCGCTCGCGTTCCTCGCGGGCGAGGGAGGCCAGGCCGCGGTGGGTGACCGCCACACCCTTGGGGCGGCCGGTGGAGCCGGAGGTGTAGATCAGGTAGGCCGGATGATCCGGGCGCAGCACCGTCGGCCGGTCCGTGTCGTCGATCGCTGCGACCGGCCCGTCGGTGAGGTCGATCTCGTCGAGGACGAGCCAGTCCACCTCGTCGGGCAGCGCGGCGCGGTGCGCGGCGACGGTGATGCCGATGCGCGCGGCGCTGTCGTCGAGCATGAACGCGATGCGGTCGGCCGGATAGGTGGGGTCGACCGGGACGAACGCCGCGCCGCTGCGCACCGTCGCCCACACCGTGGTGACCGACTCGAGCGAGCGCGGGATCGCCAGGGCGATCACCTGTTCGGGTCCGGCGCCGCGGTCGAGCAGGTGACGCGCGAGCCGGTGCGCGCGGGCGTCGAGCTCGCGGTAGGTGAGCTGCCGGTCGCCGTCGACGACCGCGACGGCATCCGGGGCGGCGGCAACAGCGGTGTCGAGCAGCTGCGGCCACAGCACCGCCGGTTCGGCCTCCGGTCCGATCGCGGGCACCAGCGCGGTGTGTTCGGCGGCGGTGAGCAGGTCGAGGTCACCGACGGGGCGGTGCGGGTCGGCGGCGATCGCGTGCAGCAGCCGGGCGAACCGGTCGGCGAAGCCACGCACCGTCTCGGCGTCGAACAGGTCGGTGGCGTAGACGAAGGCGGCGTCGAGACCACCCTCGGCGTTCTCCCCGACGAGCAGTTCGAGGTCGAAGTTGCACACCGTCGGGTCGAGGGCGACGCCCTGCACACTCAGGTGCGGCAGCTCCACCGCGGGCAGCTCGGCGGTGTGGAATTCGATCGAGACCTGGAACAGCGGCGAGTGCGCGGTCGAGCGGGTCGGGGCGAGTGCGTCGACGACCCGGTCGAAGGGCAGGTCGGCGTGGGCGAAGGCGTCGAGGTCGTTGTCGGTGACGGCGGCGAGCAGGTCGGTGAACGACTGCTCGGCGGGCACCGCGGTGCGCAGCACGACGGTGTTGACGAACATGCCCACCAGATCGTCGAGGGCGCGGTGTCCGCGACCGGCGATCGGGGAGCCGACGGCGATGTCGTCGCTGCCCGACAGGCGGGCGAGGAGCACCGCGAACGCCGCGTGCACGGTCATGAACACGGTGCTGCGCCGTGCGGCGGCGAGTTGCTGCAGCCGGGCGAGCAGATCGGCGTCGACGGTGAAGCGGGTGATGTCGCCGCGGAAGGACTGCTGCGGCGGTCGCGGCCGGTCGGTGGGCAGCGGCAGCACCTCCGGCAGCCCCGCGAGGCGCTGCTGCCAGTAGGCGGTCTGGTCGGCGGCGAGGGTGCCGGGGTCGTCCGGGTCGCCGAGCCGGTCGAGTTGCCACAGGGTGTAGTCGGCGTACTGCACCGGCAGCGGCCCGAACGCCGGGGTCTCCCCGCGGCTGCGGGCGGCGTAGGCGATCATCAGGTCGCGGGCGAGCGGGCCGGTGGAGCCGCCGTCGGCGGCGATGTGGTGCACGACCAGCACGGCGAGATGGTCGTCGCGGCCGAAGGAGAACACCCGTGCCCGCACCGGGATGTCGACGGTGACGTCGAATCCGGCGCCGAGGAAGTCGGCGATGGCGGTGTGCACGGTGTCCTCCCCGGCGGGTACCACGTCCAGCGGCAGCGGGGCGTCGGCGGCGGCGAGGATCCGCTGGTGCGGTCCGGCCGCCGAGGCCGGGTAGACGGTGCGCAGGCTCTCGTGCCGGGCCAGCACGTCGTGCAGGGCGGCGCCGAGCGCGGCCGGGGACAGATGCCCGGACAACCGGATCGCCAGGGGGATGTTGTAGGCGGCGGAGGTCGGGTCGAACTGGTTGATGAACCACAGTCGCTGCTGCGCCGGGGAGAGCGGGATGTGCTCGGGGCGCGGTGCGGCGACCGGGCCGGAGGTGGTGTCGGCGGCGGGTTCCTCGATCTCGGTGGTGGGCCGGTCGTCGAGGTGCGCGGCGAGCGCGGCGACGGTGGGGGCTTCGAACAGGGCGCGTACCGGCACGGGTCGGCCGAGCCGGTCGCCGAGGCGGGCGACGGCGCGGGTGGCGAGCAGCGAGTTGCCGCCGAGGTCGAAGAAGTTGTCGTCGACGCCGAGCCGGTCGAGGCCGAGGATCTCGGCGAGTTCGTCGGCGACGAGGGACTCGAGCGGGTCGGTGGGTGCCGGCCGGTCGCCGGTGCCGGAGGTCAGCTCCGGGGCCGGCAGAGCGGCGCGGTCGAGTTTGCCGACCGGGGTCAGCGGGATCTCGTCGAGCACATTGATCACCGTGGGCACCATGTGCGCCGGAAGACGCTCGGCCACATGCGTTTTCACCGCGACGGGGTCGATGTCGGCGCCGGGCGCCGGGTGCAGGTGGGCGACGAGGACCGTCTCCCCGCTCGGGGCGCGGTGCGCGACGGTGGCGGCGAACCCGACGGCCGGGTGGGCGGCGAGCACGGCGTCGATCTCGCCGAGTTCGACGCGGAAACCGCGGATCTTGATCTGGAAGTCGCTGCGGCCGACGTATTCGATGCGCAGATCCCGCCGGTCGAGGTCACCGACCCAGCGCACCAGATCCCCGGTGCGGTACATGCGTTCGCCGGGGGCGCCGTAGGGGTCGGCGACGAACCGGGCGGCGGTCAGCGCGGGACGGGCGTGGTAGCCGCGGGCCAGACCCCAGCCGGCCAGGTACAGCTCACCGACGGCACCGAACGGCACGGGTCGCAGCGCGGTGTCGAGGACGACGGCGTGCACCCCGCGCAGCGGACCGCCGAGGGTGAGTGGGTCGTCGACGCCCAGGGGGTCGCTGATCGCGGCCATGATGGTGGTCTCGGTGGGCCCGTACGCGTCGACGAGACGCCGGCCGGGCGCCCAGGTGGCCTGCAGGTCCGCCGGCCACGCCTCCCCACCGACCGCGAGATCGGTGAGGTCGGTCAGATCCGCCGGGTCGAGGGAGGCGAGCGCGGCGGGGGTGATGAACCCGTGGGTGACCCGCTGCTCGCGCAGCAGCGCGCCGAGTTCGGCGCCGCCGACGATGTGCGGGGGCACGATCACCAGTTCGGCGCCGGACCCGAACGCCAGGAGGTATTCGAAGATCGACGCGTCGAAGCTGGGCGACGAGACGTGCATGACCCGCGCGCCGGGACCGGCACGGAAGCGGCCGCGCTGATCGCGGGCGAAGTTCTCCAGGCTGCGGTGGGTGGTGATCACACCCTTGGGGCGGCCGGTCGAGCCGGAGGTGTAGATCAGGTAGGCGGGGTGATCGAGCCGCAGCGCGACGGGGCGGTCGGTGTCCTCGATCGTGGTGGTGTCCTCGCCCGCGGCGTCGCGGTCGAGGTCGTCGAGCAGCAGCCACGGCACCGTGTCCGGGAGCCGGTCGCGGTGTGCGGTGGTGGTCAGGCCGACGGTGGCGCCGCAGTCGTCGAGCATGAATGCGACGCGTTCGGCGGGATAGCGCGGGTCGACGGGCACGAACGCCGCCCCGGTCTTGGTGATCGCCCACATCGCGGTCACCGACTCGACGGAGCGGGCGATGCCGAGGGCGACGAAGGTCTCCGGTCCGGCGCCGCGGCGCAGCAGCACCCGCGCCAGCCGGGTGGAGCGTTCGTCGAGTTCGCGGTAGGTGAGCACTCGCTCCCCCTCGCGCAGGGCCGGCCGATCCGGGTGTGCGGCGGCGGTCGCGGCGAGCAGTTGCGGCAGGGTGCTCTCGCTGCCCCCGGCCGGGCCGTGCACCGGCAGCAGGGCGTCCTGCTCGGTGGCGGTGAGTGCCGGCAGTGCGGTGATCGGGGCGGCCGGGTCGCCGGTGAGTGCGTCGAGTACGGCGGTGATGCGCGCGGCGATCGCGGCGACGGCGTCGCGGTCGAAGACCTCCGGCAGGTATTTCATGCGCAGGTGCACCGCGGTGTCGGTGTGCACGACCACCGACAGCGGGTAGTGCGCGGCGTCGCGGCCGGTGATGTCGGCGACGCGCATGCCGCCGAGGTCGGTGTCGCGGTCGAGACCGGCGCGTTCGACCGGATACGACTCGAAGACGGTGAGGGTGTCGAATCGCACGGCGGCCCCGAGGTGCCGGTCGAGGGTGCCCAGGTCGAGATGGTGGTGATCGAGCAGGGCGACCTGTTCGGCCTGCACCCGGTCGACGAGCGCACCGACGGTGTCGTCGGGCCGCACGGTGATGCGCACCGGGACGGTGTTGATGAACAACCCGACCATTGCCTCGATGCCGGGGATCTGCGGTGGCCGCCCGGAGACGGTCGCCCCGAACACCACGTCGGTGCGGCCGGTGAGGGCGCCGAGCACCACACCCCAGGCGGTCTGCACGAGGGTGTTGACGGTGACGCCGCGGGCGGTGGCGGTGTCGTGCAGCCGTACCGACAGGGTGGTGTCGAGGTCGAGGTCGAGGTCCTCGGAGATCCCGGCGGTGGTGCCGGGGCGGTGCTGCGGGGCGAGCAGGGTCGGTTCGTCCACCCCGGCGAGGGCGCGGCGGTAGGCGTCGAGGGAGGCCTGCGGGTCGCGGTCGGCGAGCCAGGTGAGGTAGCTGCCGTAGTGCGGCGCCGGGGGCAGTGCCCGCTGGTCCGCGTCGGTGGCGTAGAGCATCAGCAGTTCCCGGATCAGCACCGGGGTGGACCAGCCGTCGAGCAGCAGGTGATGGTTCGTCAACGCCAGCAGGTGCCGGCCCGGGCCGGTGTGCACGACGGTCGCGCGCAGCAGCGGCGCGGTCTCGGTGTCGAAGCGGGTGCGTCGATCGAGGGCGAGCAGTTGCGCGGCGGCGTCGTCCGGGTCGGGGTCGTCGCTGGTGTCGGCGACGGTGAACGGCACCTCCACGTGGGTGGGGATGACCTGGACGTGTCCGTCGCCGGCGGCGGGGAACGCCGCGCGCAGCGCGGGATGCCGGTCGAGCAGCAGTTGCAGGGAGCGGCGCATCCGGCTCGCGTCGACCTCGCCGCGCAGGTCGAGGACGAGTTGCACGATGTAGGCGTCGGGGCGGTCCCCGGCGAGCAGGGCGTGGAAGAGCAGCCCGGTCTGCAGCGGCGCGGTCGGCCACACGGTGTCCAGGCGCCCGTAGCGTTGCTCGAGGCGTTCGATGACGTCCTGGTGCAGTCGCACCAGCGGCAGATCCGAGGGGGTCAGGCCACCGGCGTGCGGGCTGCGGGTGTGCCGGGTCAGTGCGGTGGCGGCGGTGGCGAAGTGGTTCGCCAGGGCGGTGACGTCGGTGTCGTCGAGCAGCCCGGCCGGATACGACCAGTGCACCTTGAGTACCGGCCCGGTGGGGGTGTCGGCGGTGACGGCGTTGATGTCGAGCACCGCGGCGGCGGGCATGTCCGGGCTCTGTGCCCCGCCGCGGGGGAAGCCGTCGATGGGCAGCCAGGGGGTGTCGGTGTCGGTGACCCCGGCGGTGGGGCGGCCGAGATAGTTGAAGCTGACCTGCGGCGTCGGTGCGTTCGCGAGTTCGGTGGCGGTGTCGGGGTCGAGATAGCGCAGCAGCCCGTAGCCGGTGCCGTGGTCGGGGACGGCGGCGAGGTGTTCCTTGACGGTCTTGACGGCGCGACCGGCGGCCGGGCCGGCGGCGAGCGCGTCGTCGAGGTCGATGTCGGTCAGGTCCAGGCGCAGCGGGTGGATGGTGGTGAACCAGCCGACGGTGCCGGACAGGTCGGCGCCGGCGGCGGCGGTGCTGTCGCGGCCGTGCCCTTCGAGGTTGAGCAGCAGCGGGGCCGGGTGGTGGCCGCGGTCGCGGCGCCACGCCGCCACCGCGAGGGCGAGTGCGGTGAGCAGGCCGTGGTCGACGGCGCCGTGGAAGGCGTTGGGCACGGCGGTGAGCAGCGCCTCGGTGACGGAGGTGGGCAGTTCGGTGGCGACGGTGGTGATGGTGGCGTTGGTGTCGCGGACCGGGTCGAAGGGGCGGTGCCCGAGGGGCGGGTTCGGTCCGTCGAGCACGCTGCGCCAGAAGTCGAGTTCGGTGCGGCGCTCGGGGGCGGCGTCGCGCAGGGCGTGGGCCCAGCGGCGCACGCTGGTGCCGGTGTGCGGGGGCAGCAACGCACCCCTGCCGGCAGCACTGCCGGCCGTGGCGGCGGCCCACGCGGCGGCCAGGTCGGGGACGAGGATGCGCCAGGACACTCCGTCGACGGCGAGATGGTGGATGACGATGAGCAACCGGCCGGCGCCGCTGGTGGCGTCGAACCACACCAGCTGCACCACCCGCCCGCTGTGCGGGTCGAGTCGGTCGGCGGCGGCGTCGAGTTCGGTGGCGGCCAGGGCGAAGAAGTCGTCGCTGTCGGCGGCGCTGGTGACCGGCACCCGGTGGATGACGGTATCGACGTCGACGCTGCCCGGGGCGGGTACGTGCAGCACGTGGCCGCCGGGGGCGTCCGGCGCCGCGAGCAGGTGCACGCGCAGCATGTCGTGCCGGTCGAGGACGGCGTTGACGATCGCTCGCAGTGTGGTCGCGTCCAGTCCGGTGGGCAGGCGCAGCAGCAGTGCCTGCGAGTAGCGGCCGATGCTGCCGCCGCGGTCGAGCATCCAGTGCGCGATCGGCGGTAGCGGCATGTCCCCGACGCCGCCGCCGGGCAGTTCGGTGAGGGTTTCGGCGGGGGTGGCGGTGCCGACGACGGCGGCGAGCGCGGCGGGGGTCTTGTGTTCGAACACCTCGCGCGGGGTCAGGTCCAGGCCGGCGGCCTTGGCGCGGGAGACGAGCTGGATGGACATGATCGAATCGCCGCCGAGGGCGAAGAACGAATCGTCCACCCCCACCGTCGGCAGGCCGAGGACCTGCGCGAACAGTTCCACCAGCACCGCTTCGGGGCCGCGCGCGGGGGCGCGGGAGACGGTGGTGCGGGCGGCGAAGTCGGGGGTGGGCAGCGCGCGCCGGTCGAGTTTGCCGGTGGCGGTGACCGGCAGCGTGTCGAGCACCATGAGGGTGGACGGCAGCATGTACGCGGCGAGTTCCCCGGCGGCATGGTCGAGCACCACGTCGACGTCGAGATCGTGGCCGGTCTCGGGCACCACGTAGCCGACGAGACGTTCGGTCTCCGAAGCGTCGTCGGTGTGGACGACGACCACGGCGCGGCCGACACCGGGGGCGCGCAGCAGTGCCGCTTCGATCTCGCCGAGTTCGATGCGGAAACCGCGCAGCTGCACCTGGAAGTCGGCGCGGCCGAGATATTCGATCTCGCCGTCGCGGGTGCGTCGTGCCAGGTCCCCGGTGCGGTAGAGCCGGTCGCCGGGGGCGCCGTGCGGGTCGGCGACGAATCGGGTGGCGGTCAGATCGGGGCGGTGCAGGTAGCCGCGGGAGAGTTGGGCGCCGGAGACGTACAGTTCGCCGATCACCCCGGTGGGCACCGGATGCAGCCGGCTGTCGAGGATGTGCAGGCGCAGCGACGGCAACGGCGGGCCGATCAGGCTCGCCGCGGCGGTGGCGGCGAGTTCGCGGGTGATGGTGCGGGCGGTGACGTGCACGGTGGTCTCGGTGATGCCGTACATGTTCACCAGCGTCGGGGCGGTGTCGTCGTGGCGCCGGTACCAGCGGTCGAGCTGCCCGAAGTCGAGGGCTTCCCCACCGAAGATCACCCGGCGCAGCGCCGGCAGGTCGGTGCCGGCGGCGCGGTCGGCGTCGATGAGCTGGTAGAAGGCCGTCGGGGTCTGGTTGAGCACGGTGACCCGTTCGCGGCGCAGCAGGGCCAGGAATTCCTGCGGGTTGCGGGCGGTGTGGTAGTCGACGACGACGAGCCGGCCGCCGTGGGCGAGGGCGCCCCACAGTTCCCACACCGAGAAGTCGAAGGCGTAGGAGTGGAACAGTGTCCACACGTCGGAGGCGTCGAAGCCGAACATGTCGGTGGTGTCGGTGAGCAGGGTGACGACGGTGCGGTGCGGCACCATCACGCCCTTGGGGCGGCCGGTGGAGCCGGAGGTGTAGATGACGTATGCCGCTGCCTCCGGGTGCACGTGTGGCAATCCGTCACTGCCGCTGGGCATCTCGTCGAGGCGGGTGCGTACGGCCGGGTCGTGCAGGTCCACGATCGGTGGGGTGTGCGGGGGCAGGGCGGTGGCGTGGTCGGCGGTGGTGAGCAGGCACACCGGGGCCGCGTCGTCGAACATGTACGCGAGCCGGTCCGGGGGGAACGCCACGTCGATGGGCAGATAGGCGGCGCCGCTGTGCAGCACGGCGAGCAGCGCGACGATCAGGTCGGTGCCGCGCGGCAGGGCGACGGCGACGAGCCGCTCGGGTCCGGCGCCGTGCTCGACGAGCAGCCGGGCCAGGCGCTGCACCCGGTCGGTGAGTTCGTCGTAGCGCAGCGTCCCGTCGGGGGCGGTGACCGCGATCGCCGACGGGTCGAGTCCGGCGCCGCGGGCGTACAGATCGAGCAGCGATGCCGAGGCGGAGCCGAGCACGCTCGCCGTGGCCGGGCGCAGCGGTGCCGGGGTGGCGGGGCGTTCGTCGTCGGTGAGCAGGTCGACGTCGCCGATGGGGCGGTGCGGGTCGGCGGTGACCGCGTCGAGCAGCCGCACCAGCCGTTGCGCGAAGGAGGCGACGGTGTCGGGATCGAACAGGTCGGTGGCGTAGGTGAACGCCGCGGGCATTCCGCCGCTCTCCCCCGCCCCGGCCGGGTCGGGGTCCTGCAGGGTCAGTTGCAGGTCGAACTTGGCGACGGGCAGTTCGGGGTCGAGGGCGTCGACCTCGAGTTCGGGCAGCTGCAGGTGGGCCCGTTCGGTGTTGCCGTATTCGAGGACCACCTGGAACAGCGGGGACCGGTCGGTCTCGCGGGTCGGGGCGAGCACGTCGACGAGGGTTTCGAAGGGCAGCTCGGTGTGCCCGAAGGCCGCGAGGTCGATCTCGCGGGTGCGGTGCAGGTGGTCGGTGAACGACAGGGCCCCGTCGACGGGGGTGCGCAGCACCACGGTGTTGACGAACATGCCGACCAGGTCGTCGAGGGCGCGGTGGCCGCGACCGGCGACCGGGGAGCCGATGACGATGTCGGATGTGCCGGTCAGGCGGGCCAGCAGCGCCGCGAACGCCGCGTGCACCGCCATGAACATGGTGGTGTCGTGCTCGGCGGCCAGCGCCTCGAGGCGCCGCTGCACATCGGCGGGCACGGTGAAGCGGTGCAGGGCGCCGTGGAAGCTGCGCTGGGTGGGGCGCGGCCGGTCGGTGGGCAGCGGCAGCAGTTCGGGGGCGTCGGCGAGGGTGTCGCGCCAGAACCGCAGCTGCGCGGCGGCGAGGGAGGTCGGGTCGTCCGGGTCGCCGAGCAGCCGGCGCTGCCACAGTGCGTAGTCGGCGTACTGCACCGGCAGCGGCGCCCAGTCCGGGTCGGTCCCGCCGGTGCGGGCGGTGTAGGCGAGCATCAGGTCGCGGGCCAGCGGCGCCATCGACGAGCCGTCCGCGGCGATGTGGTGCACCACCACCGCCAGGACATGGGTGTGGTCGTCCAGGTGCCACAGTCGTAGCCGCACCGGCACCGCCGCGGCCACGTCGAAACCGGCACCGACGAAGTCGGCGAGTTCGGTGGGCAGGTCGTCGGCGGTGACCGGCTGCGCCGTGAGCGCCGGCAGCACCCGGTCGGTGTCGACGACGACCTGGCGCGGGCCCTGTTCGTCGCCGGGATACCAGGTGCGCAGGCTCTCGTGCCGGTCGAGTACGTCGCGCACCGCTCCGGTCAGTGCCGCGACGTCGAGGCGGCCGGACAGGCGGATGGCGAGCGGAATGTTGTAGGCGGCGGAGGTGGTGTCGAACTGGTTGACGAACCACATGCGTTGCTGCGCCGGGGACAGCGGCAACCGTTCGGGCCGGTCGGCGGCGACCAGCGGCACTCGTCCGTGCCCACCGTGGTCGTCGAGGATGCGCGCGGCGAGCGCCCGCACCGTGGGGGCTTCGAACAGGGCGCGGACCCCGGCGTCGGTGCCGAGCGCGGCGTTGAGGCGAGCGACGACGCGGGTGGCGATCAGCGAGTTGCCGCCGAGGTCGAAGAAGTTGTCGTCGACGGAGACCTGCGGGTGGCCGAGGACCTCGGCGACGATCTCGGCGACGGTGGCCTCGAGGTCGGTGCTCGGGGGACGGTAGTCGCCGCCGAGCCGGGTCAGGTCCGGTACCGGCAGGGCGCGGCGGTCGAGTTTGCCGACCGGGGTCAGCGGCAGCTCGTCGAGCACCACCACCGCGGCGGGCACCATGTGGCCGGGCAGCCGGGCCGCGGCCCAGGCGCGCAGTGCCCGCGGATCGATCTGCGTGGCGGTGGTGTCGGTGGTGTCGGGCAGCACGTAGGACACGAGCACGGTGTCGCCGCTGGGTGCGGTGTGCCCGATGGTGTGGGCGAAGGCGACCGCGTCGTGGGCGGTGAGGGCGGCGTCGATCTCGCCGAGTTCGATGCGGAAGCCGCGCACCTTGACCTGGAAGTCGGAGCGGCCGAGATATTCGACGGTGCCGTCGTGCCGCCAGCGCACCACGTCTCCGGTGCGGTACATGCGTTCGCCGGGGGTGCCGTAGGGGTCCGCGACGAACCGGGCGGCGGTCAGGTCGGGGCGGCGATGGTAGCCGCGGGCCACGCCCGGCCCGGCGATGTACAGCTCGCCGGCCACCCCGACGGGGACGGGCCGCAGCCGGTCGTCGAGGACGGTCTGGTGGAAGCCGACGGCGGGGCCGCCGATGGTGACGGTGTGCCCGGGCAGCAGTTGCGGGCTGACGCTGGTCTCGATGGTGGCCTCGGACGGGCCGTAGCCGTTGAACATGCGGCGTCCCGGCGCCCAGCGCGCCACCAGTTCCGGTGGGCAGGCTTCACCGGCGACGACGAGGACCTCGAGGTCGTCGAGTCCGGTGGGGTCGAGGGAGGCGAGCGCGGTGGGGGTGATGAAGGCGTGGGTGACCTTCTCCTCGCGCAGCAGCCGGGCGAGTTCGTCGCCGCCGTAGATGTCCGGCGGCACGATCACCAGGGTGGCGCCGGCGCAGAACGCCTTGGTGAACTCGAAGATCGACGCGTCGAAGCTCGGCGACGCCAGGTGCGAGACGCGGGCCTGGTGGGTGATGGTGAAGTGGCTGCGCACCTCGGCGTTGAGGTTGGTCATGCCGCGGTGGGTGACCACCACGCCCTTGGGGCGGCCGGTGGAGCCGGAGGTGTAGATCAGGTAGGCCGGGTGGTCGAAGTGCAGCGGGGCGGTGCGGTCGGCGTCGGTGATCGGCGCGTCGCTCGTCGCGGCGATCCGGGCGGCGACGGCAGCATCGTCGAGCACCAGCCACGGCACCTCGGCGGGCAGCGTGTCGCGGTGCGCGGCGGTGGTGATGCCGAGGGCGGCGGCGCTGTCGGTGAGCATGTAGCTCACCCGCTCCGGTGGGTAGGCGGGGTCGACGGGCACGAACGCCGCGCCGGTCTTGGTGACCGCCCACACCACCGCGACCGATTCGAGCGAGCGGGTCAGCGCGAGCGCGACGACGGTTTCCGGGCCGAGGCGGTATTCGTCGATGAGCAGTCGCGCCACGCGGGTGGACCAGGCGTCGAGTTCGGCGTAGGTGACCTGCCGGTCGGCGAAGCGCAGGGCGACGGCGTCGGGCAGGATCGCGGCGATCGAGGTGAGCAGTTCCGGCCACAGTTGCGGTGAGACCGGTGGCAGGCCCCGCGCCGGGGTCAGGTCGGCCAGTTCCCGGTCGGTGACGATGTCGATGTTGCCGACCGCGATGTCGGGGGTGTCGGTGATCGCCTCGACGATGCGCACGAACCGGTCGGCGAACGAGGCGACGGTGGCGGCGTCGAACAGGTCGGTGGCGTAGGTGAACGACGCGCGGATGCCGGCGGGGCCGTCGGCGTCGGTGGTCTCGGCGATGGACAGCTGCAGGTCGAACAGCGCCAGCATCGGGTCGAGGTCGATCACCCGCACCGACAGGTCGGGCAGCTCGATCTCGGGGCGTTCGGTGTCCTGGAATTCGAGCAGCACCTGGAACAGTGGGGTGTAGGCGGTCGAGCGGGGCGGGTCGAGGACCTCGACGAGCCGTTCGAAGGGCACATCGGTGTGCCCGAAGGCGGTCAGGTCGCCGGTGCGGATGCGGTCGAGCAGCGCGGTGAACGGTTCGTCGTCGTCGACCCGGGCGCGCAGCACCACGGTGTTGACGAACATGCCGACCAGGTCGTCGAGGGCGCGGTGGCCGCGACCGGCGACGGGGGTGCCGACGACGATGTCGTCGCTGCCGGACAGGCGGGCGAGCAGCACCGTCAGCGCGGCGTGCACCAGCATGAACACCGAGGCGTCGTGGGCGCGGGCGATGTCGAGCAGCCGGCGGTGCGCGGCGGCGTCGAGGGTGAACGGGATGCGGGCGCCGCGCCGCGACGGCTGCACCGGGCGGGGCCGATCCAAGGGCAGTTCGAGCAGTTCCGGGGCGCCGGCGAGGGCCTCGCGCCAGAACCGGAGCTGTTCGGCGGCCAGGGAATCGGGGTCGGTGTCGTCGCCGAGCACCCGGTGCTGCCAGAGGGTGTAGTCGACGTACTGCACCGGCAGCGGCGTCCACTGCGGGGCCTGCCCGGCGTGGCGGGCGCTGTAGGCGGTGATGACGTCGCGGGCCAGCGGCCCCATGGAGAAGCCGTCGGCGGCGATGTGGTGGGCGACGAGGACGAGCACGTGCTCGTCCTCGGTCAGGGCGAGCACCCGGATGCGGATGGGGATCTCGGTGGCCACATCGAATCCGGCCGTGAGGATCGGGCTGAGTTCGGTGTCGAGGTCGGTGCCGTCGTCGACGGTGAGCACCGCCAGGTCGGGGACGGCGGCGCCGGCGGGCACCACGACCTGAACGGGCCCGTCGTCGGTGAGCGGATAGCGGGTGCGCAGCGATTCGTGCCGGGCGACGACGTCGCCGATGGCGTGTTGCAGCGCCGCCTGGTCGAGCCGGCCGGTCAGGCGCAGGGCGACGGCGATGTTGTAGGCCGGGGAGGTGGTGTCGAACTGGTTGATGAACCACATCCGCTGCTGCGCCGGGGACAGCGGGACCGGGTCGGGGCGCGGCCCGGCCACCGGGGTGCCGCGCCCGGCGCCGGCACGGTCGGGCTGGTCGAGGTGCGCGGCGAGATCGGCGACGACCGGATGGTCGAAGATCTCCCGGATGCCGAGCTCCCCGCCGGTGTCCGCGGCGAGCCGGGCGGCGGCGCGCATCGCGAGCAGGGAGGTGCCGCCGAGGTCGAGGAAGTGATCGTCGGCGCCGACCCGGTCGACGCCGAGCAGGTCGGCGAAGACGGTGGCGACGAGCTGTTCGGTGGGGGTGCGCGGCGCCCGATAGCCGGCGGCGGCGGTCGGCGCCGGTGGGGCGGGCAGCGCCTTGCGGTCGAGTTTGCCGTTGGGGCCGACCGGCAGCGCGTCGAGGACGACGAGGGCGGTGGGCACCATGTAGTCCGGCAGCTGCGCGGCGAGATCGGCGGTGACCGCGGCGGTGTCGATGCTGCGGCCCGGGGTGGGCACGAGATAGCCGGTGAGCCGGTCGTCGGCGCCGTGGTGGACGAGCACCACCGCCTGCCCGATCTCGTCGCGGCCGCGCAGCACCTGCTCGATCTCCCCGAGCTCGATGCGCAGACCACGGATCTTGACCTGGAAGTCGGTGCGCCCCAGGTACATCAGGGCGCCGTCGGCGCGGCGGGTGGCCAGGTCCCCGGTGCGGTACATCCGCTCCCCCGGCGCCCCGAACGGGTCGGCGACGAACCGGTCGGCGCTCAGGCCCGGGCGGTCGAGATAGCCGCGGGCGAGCTGGATCCCGGCCAGATACAGTTCGCCGGCGGCGCCGGCGGGCACCGGATGCAGCCGCGCGTCGAGCACGTAGGTGCGGGTGTTCCACACCGGGCGCCCGATGGGCACCGATCCGTGGTCGGTGTCGGTGGTGGTCCAGGCGGTGACGTCCACCGCGGCCTCGGTGGGCCCGTACAGATTGTGCAGGGCGGTGCGCGGCAGGGCCTCGCGCAGCGCGGCGGCGGTCTCGGCGGGCAGCGCCTCCCCCGACGCGAACACGTGCCGCAGCGCGAGCGGTTCCCGGTCGCGGCCGTGCAGGGCGTCGACGAACACCGCGAGCATCGACGGCACGAAATGCGCCACGGTGACCCGCTCCTCGGCGAACAGCCGCAGCAGATAACCGGGATCGCGGTGCCCGCCGGGGGCGGCGACGGCGAGGCGTGCCCCGACCTGCAGCGGCCAGAAGAACTCCCACACCGACACGTCGAAGGTGGCGGGGGTCTTCTGCACCACCGTGTCGTCGGCGGTCAGCGGATAGGTGTGCTGCATCCAGCGCAACCGGTTGACGATCGCGGCGTGCGGCACCGCCACGCCCTTGGGGCGGCCGGTGGAGCCGGAGGTGAAGATCACGTAGGCGAGATGCGCGCCGGTCGGCTCCGGCCGATCCGCCGAGGTGAGCGCCGCGGGGGATTCGTCGTCGAGGTCGAGCCGGTCGATGCGCAGCACCTCGGCGCCGGTGTCGGGCAGGGCGTCGGCGACGTCGCTGGTGGTGAGCACCGCGCGCGGGGCGGCGGTGTCGAGGACGTAGCGCAGCCGCTCGGCGGGATGCTCCGGATCCAGCGGCAGGTAGGCGGCACCGCTCTTGACGATCGCGTACATGCCGACGAGCAGATCCAGCGACCGCGGCGCGGCGAGGGCGATCACCCGGTCCGGTCCGGCGCCGGCGCGCAGCAGCCGCCGCGCGAGCCGGTTGGTGACCGCGTCGAATTCGGCGTAGCCGAGGGTGCGGCCGTCGACGGTGACGGCCGGGGCGTGCGGGGTCGCGGCGACCTGCGCGGCGAACAGTTCCCCGAGGGTGGTGGCGGGGCCGGTGTCGGCGGTGGTGGCGTTCCACGTGTCGAGGACGGTGCGGCGTTCGTCGGCGGTGAGCAGCTCCACGTCGCCGACCGGCACCGCCGGATCCGCGGTGACCGTCTCGAGCAGCCGCACGAGGCGCTGCCCGATCGCGGCGGCGGTGGCGGGATCGAACAGGTCGGTGGCGTAGGACAACGCGCCGCGCAGGGCGTGGGTGCGGCCGTCGGCGTCGGCGACCGCGCCGAGCTGCAGATGCAGGTCGAATTTGGTGGTGTGCGTGTCGATTTCGGCGATGTCGACGTCCAGGCCGGGCAGGGTCAGGTGCGCGCCGGTGGTGTCGGCGAAGGCGAGCATCACCTGGAACAGCGGCGAGTAGGCCGCCGAGCGGGCGGGCACCACGGCGTCGACGAGCCGGTCGAACGGCAGGTCGGTGTGCGCGAAGGCCGCCAGGTCGGTGTCGCGCACCGCGGCGAGGAAGTCGGCGAAGGACAGGTCGGCGGGTACGGCGGTGCGCAGCGCGACGGTGTTGACGAACATGCCGACCAGGTCGTCGAGGTGGCGGTGGCTGCGCCCGGCGACGGGGGTGCCGACGACGATGTCGTCGCCGCCGGACAGGCGGGCGAGCAGCACCGCCAGGGCGGCGTGCACGACCATGAACTCGGTGGCGGTGTGGGCGTGGGCGAGCTGCCGGATCCGCCCGTACAGCTCCGGGGTGATCTCGACGTCGACGCTCGCGCCGCGGAAGGACTGCTGCGGTGGGCGCGGCCGGTCGGTGGGCAGCGCCAGCAGGTCGGGGGCGCCGGTGAGGATCTCGCGCCAGTAGTCGAGTTGCCGGGCGGCGCGGGAGGTCGGGTCGTCGACGTCGCCGAGCAGCTCCGCGAACCACAGGGTGTAGTCGGCGTACTGCAGCGGCAGCGGCGCCCAGTCCGGGGCGGTGCCCGCGGCGCGGGCGGCGTAGGCGGTGACCAGATCCCGGGACAGCGGCGCCAGCGACGCGCCGTCGGCGGCGATGTGGTGCACCACCACGGCGAGCACGTGCTCGTCGACGGCGACGCGGAACAGCCGCATCCGCAGCGGCGGGTCGACGGTGACGTCGAAACCGGCCGCGACGACCGCGGCGACGTCCGCGTCGAGATCGGCGGTGGCGGTGGGGGTCGGATCCAGGGCGAGGGCGTCGACGGGCAGCACCTGCTGGATCGGCCCGGCCGGGGTGGCCGGGTAGACGGTGCGCAGCGCCTCGTGCCGGTCGAGCACATCGCGTGTCGCCGCGACCAGTGCCGCGTGGTCGAGGGCGCCGCGCAGCCGCAGCGCGATCGGGATGTTGTAGGCGGCCGAGGACGGGTCGAGCTGGTCGACGAACCACAGCCGCTGCTGGGCGGCGGAGACCGGGATGCGGTCCGGGCGTGGCAGCACCGGCGCCGGGGCGGGCCGGTCGATGTCGTCGCCGGCGGGCAGGTTCGCCGCCAGCGCCCGCACGGTGGGGGCCTCGAACAGTGACCGCACCCCCAGATCGGTGCCGAAGGCGTCGTTGATGCGGGAGATCACCCGGGTGGCGACCAGCGAGTTGCCGCCGAGCTCGAAGAAGCTGTCGTCGGCGCCGACCTCGGCGACGCCGAGCTGGTCGGCGAAGATCGCGGCCAGCGCGGTCTCGGTGGGCGACATCGCCGCGGCCCCACCGGCGCCGGCGAAGACCGGTTCGGGCAGTGCCTTGCGGTCGAGTTTGCCGACGGCGGTCAGCGGGATCTCGTCGAGCACCATGATCGCGGCGGGCACCATGTGGGCGGGCAGCCGCGCCGCCAGCGCCGCGGACAGCTGCTCCGGGTCGAGGGTGCAACCGGCGTCGGGCAGCACGTAGGACACGAGCATCTGTTCCCCGGAGGGCGCGGCGCGGCCCAGGGTGACGGCGAAGGCGACCTCCGGGCGGTCGCTCAGGGCGGCGTCGATCTCGCCGAGTTCGATGCGGAACCCGCGGATCTTGACCTGGAAGTCGGAGCGACCGAGATACTCGACGCTCACCGAGCGGGCGGGACGGTGCGGGTCGCGGACCCGCCAGCGGGTGACGTCGCCGGTGCGGTACATGCGCGAGCCGGGCGGGCCGAAGGGGTCGGCGACGAAACGGGTCGCGGTCAGGCCGGGCCGGTCGTGATAGCCGCGGGTGACGCCCGGCCCGGCGATGTACAGCTCCCCGGCGACCCCGACCGGCACCGGATGCAGCCGCCCGTCGAGGATCAGCTCGTCGATGCCGCACACCGGGTGGCCGATGGTGACGGTCTCCCCCGGCACCAGCATGTCGGTGATGTTGCAGACGATGGTGGTCTCGGTCGGCCCGTACGCGTTGTACATCCGCCGCCCGGGTGCCCAGCGCGCCACCAGTTCCGGCGGGCACGCCTCGCCCGCGACGGTGACCGCCTCGCATTCGACGCCGGTCGGGTCCACCGACGCCAGCGCCGCCGGGGTGGAGAACAGGTGGGTGACCCGTTCGCGGCGCAGCAGCGCCGCCAGTTCGTCGCCGCCGTAGATGTGGGCGGGCACCACCACGAGGGTCGCACCGATGCCGAAGGCGGTCATGTACTCGAAGATCGACGCGTCGAAGCTCGGCGAGGAGAAGTGCGACACCCGCGCCGCCGGGGGTGGGGCCAGGCGGGTGTGCAGGGTCGCCGACAGGTTCGCCAGGCCGCGGTGCGGCACCACCACGCCCTTGGGGCGGCCGGTGGAGCCGGAGGTGTAGATCAGGTAGGCGGGATGGTCGAACAGCAGCGTGCCCGGCCGGTCGTCGTCGGTGACCGGCTCATCACCGGCCTGCGCGATCCGCGCGTCGAGCTCGGGATCGTCGAGGACGAGCCAGGGCACCGTGTCGGGCAGCTCGTCGCGGTGCGCGGCGGTGGTCAGGCCCAGGATCGCCCCGGAGTCGGTGAGCATGTACTCGATGCGTTCGGCCGGATACTTCGGGTCGACGGGCACGAAGGCGGCCCCGGACTTGGCGACCGCCCAGATCACCGCCACCGATTCGAGGGAACGGGCGATGC
Source organism: Rhodococcus rhodochrous (assembly GCF_900187265.1). Classification (NCBI taxonomy): domain Bacteria; kingdom Bacillati; phylum Actinomycetota; class Actinomycetes; order Mycobacteriales; family Nocardiaceae; genus Rhodococcus; species Rhodococcus rhodochrous. The sequence continues at coordinate 2,883,065 of NZ_LT906450.1, read as the reverse complement.
CGACGGCGACGAACGTCTCCGGTCCGGCGCCGGCGTCGATGAGGACGCGGGCGAGCCGACTGGACCAGGCGTCGAGTTCGCCGTAGGTCATACGCCGGTCCTCGCACACCACCGCCTCGGTGTCCGGCACCACCGCGGCGACCGCGCACAGGATCTCCGGCAGGGTCTGCGCGGAGCGGGCCGGGTCGCCGTGCGCCGGGACCAGCCCGGCGACCTCGTCGCTGCCGACGAACGGCAGATCCCCGATGGGCAGGTGCGGGTCGGTGAGCACCGCGGTCAGGGCGCGGCCGAGTCGCCGGCCGGTGGTGGTGGCGGTGTGCGCGTCCACCCGGTCGGGCCGGTAGCCGGTGCGGACCTGCAGGGCGGTGCCGGTGGTGTCGATCGTCACGCGCAGCACCGCGTCCGCGGGGGCGGGGGTCGGGTCGTCGAGGGCGAGCACCACCGGGCAGGCGGGGGCGAGGCCGGCGAGCACGGCCGGGTCGACCTCGGCGTGGTCGGCGAGATCGGCGCCGAGGGTGCGCACGCGCCGCACCAGCTCGGCGAAGGGCTCGGCCGGGTCCACCTCGACGCGCAGCGGCAGCACCCGCCCGTCGCGGGCCACGCCGACGAGGACGTCGTCGTGACCGGTCAGCCGGGCGGTGAGCGCCGCCGTGGCGGCGTGCAGCACGGCGGCGACGGTGGTGTCCGGGGCGCCGCCCTCGGTGGTGGCGAAACGCGCGGCGAGCGCCGCGGCCGTGACCGCCAGGCGGTCCTCGACGTCGATGGGGGTGTCGTCGGCGGGGGCGGTGACGGGGCGGGGCAGTTCGAGTCGTTCGGGGGCGTCGGCGAGCTGCTGCCGCCAGAAACCGGCGTCGGCGGCGGCGCGGCGGCGCTGCTCGCCCAGGGTCACGCTGGCCGGATGGATCGCGGCGACCGCGCGGTCGGGGGCGCTGCGCAGGAAATCGTCGAGCAGGTCGACGAACCGGTCGTGGTGGGCGCGCAGTTCGTCCTCGTCGTAGCGGTGGGGGTTGCCGCGGAAGTCGAGGAAGGTCCGGGCCGGGTCGCCGCTCTGATAGATGTTGACCAGCAGGTCCTCGACGGGACCGGAGGTCATGATGTGGAACTCGCCGCGGATGTCGCCGAGCACGATCTCCTGCCGGAACAGCATGACGTTGACCATCGGCCCGGCATAGCGGTACGGGGCGCCGGCGGCGCCGGTCTCGCGGCGGATGTCCTCGAGGCTGAATCGCTGGTGGCGCAGCGCCCCGGTGAGTTCGAGCTGCACCCGCCGCACCAGGTCGGTGCGGGTGTCGTCCGGGTCGACGGAGATGTGCAGCGGCGCGGTGTTGACGAGCATGCCGCCGGAGCGGCGGGCCATGGCGGTGGTGCGGGCGAAGACCGGCAGGTTGATCATCACGTCGTCGCGGCCGGTCATCCGCGCCAGATAGCACGCGAACGCCGCGATGACCGCCGCCGTCGACGACAGTCCCGGTTCGTCGTCGACCGCGGTCAGCGCGTCGACGAGGTCGTCGGGGAGGGTGTGGCTCGACAGCAGCGACACCGCCGCGGTGGGGGCGTCGCGTTGCGCCAGGGTCGAGCCGTCCTCGAGTCCGGCGACCCGCTCGATCCAGTAGTCGCGGTCGGTGCGGTAGCGCTCGGAGGTGCGGTACTCGCGGTCCCAGTCGTACAGGGCGCGCAGGTCGGCGGCTTTCGACGGTTCCGGCTCGCGGCCTTCGATCTCCGCGGTGTAGAGGGCGGCGATGCGGTTGACCATGGTCATCGCCGCGAATCCGTCGAGGGCGACGTGGTGGATGCGGGCGTACCAGAGGAACCGGTCGTCGGCGACCTGCAGGATCGTCATGTTCACCAGCAGGTCGTTCGCCAGGTCCACCGGGGTGGCGTAGTCGGCGGTCATCCACTCGTGCGCCGCGGCCATCGGGTCGGGTTCGCCGCGGAAGTCGAGCAGCGGGATCTCGTTGCGGTCCTCGACGGTGGGGTCGACGTACTGGACGGGTTCACCGTCGATGTCGACGACCCGCAGATAGGCGGACTGGAACTCGGCGCCGGCGCGATATCCGCAGCGTCGCAGCAGATCCAGATCCGGGGCGCCGCGCAGATCCACATACTGCGCGATGCACACGGGTACCTCGGGCGCGAGCTGCTGCGCGAACCAGATGGCCCGTTGCGCAGACGACAGCGGGAAAGCGCCGGCCGGTATCTGCGGACGACGGTGTCGCAGCGACATATCCCCTCCGAAAGCGATGTTGTTGGCCGTGATCGGCGTGTGTCCCCCGACATCGCGTGCAGGAGCCGATCCCGGTGCCGCGCTGGGCGTGCGGCGCCGCGATCGGACCCCCGTTCGATCGTGTGACCCCGTGTGACCGGGGCCACACAACAAGCTAGACCACCTGTACGACCGGTACGACCGGATTGCGGCGACGACCGCAGCACCGCCCGCCGCTGCGCCCCACAGGTCGCCCCTCTACCGTCGCGGCAGCGGTGCGGAACCGCGGGTGACCTCGGAAATCGTTCCCCCGCAGGCGATCAATCGCGTTTCGATAACGTTTTCCCGACCGTCGGGAGGAATGTCCTGTTCGTGACCGGCGTGACGAATGAGGTCGCCTCCGAAGCCGGATCGGGCTCGCCGGAAACGCCCCGAAACCGGACAGCTCTCCTTATTCTCGAAGCGGCCGTCACCTTCGTGCCCCCGTGCCGCGACCCGTGCGTGATCGGATCGCGACCGGATCGCCTCGTCCCGCCCGCTCGACCCGATTCGAAGGAGCCCGAGATGTTGCGTCGCCGATCCGCCCCGCTCGTCACCGCCCTGCTCGCCGCGGCCCTGCTCGCGGCCCCCGCCCAGGCCGCCGCCGACACCGCCCCGCCGGGGGTGCCGCTCGATCAGCTGCGCGCGGAGGTCGCCGACTCCCCCGAGACCCTCGCCGCGCTCGAGCGGCTCGTCGCCGACTCCGGCTCGGCGGATCCGTTCGCGCCGCCGCCGAAGAACATCCCGCAGCCGTTCTCGTCGCCCGCACCCACCGTCGGTCCGGGCTGCGGCGGCGGTTTCGTGCCGTTCGCGATGACCACCGCGTGGGTGCATCCCGGCCCGCACGGTCAGGTGCCGTTCGGGTCGATCGAGGTGTTCGTCGAACCCACCGCCGGTGCGCCGGTGACCGCCTCGGACCTGAAGTTCGTGTGGATCAACATGGAGAACATCCGGGCCGGGGTCGCCACCCTCGACAACAACGGCGGCGGGCTGCAGTCCGCGGTGATCGACAGCGGTCCCGGCGCGGTGCTCGGCGCCCTGTTCGGCTCGCTGCAGTACGCCAACGGCGCGTTCTGCCAGGTGATCTACACCATGGGTGGCTTCTTCGCCTGAGCCGGCGCCCCCGGATCGGGGCGGTCAGCGCAGTCGTTCGGCGTCGCGGGCCAGATCGAGCAGCTCCGCGCACAGGGCGGTCAGCTCGTCGGCCGCGGCGCCCTCGGCGACCGCGGTGGCGACGTCCTCGGCGGCGCAGCGCACCCGGAACGCGCGGTCGGCGAGGGCCTCGACCTCGCCGGCGGTGAGCACCACCGAATCCTCGGGCAGTCCGGCGCGGCGGGCGCTGCTGCGCTGCTCGTAGGCGCGTTGCCGGCACGACTGGCGGCAGTAGCGGCGTCGCCGGCCGGTGCCGATCTCCGGTACCGGGCGCCCGCACCACAGGCACGTGCTCGCTCGGGTGTCACGTCCGGTCACGAGCGTCACTGTACTGCCCGCCCGCACCCCCGGCGGGGCGGCGGGAATCCCGGACGCACGGGCCGGTGCGGGCACCGTGCGCGCGGCGGTGCGGCGGGTCGGTAGACTGGCCCCTCGGCTCCTCGGTGGGCCGCGGGAACGGAATCGGCTCCGCAGACGTTGAGCACAGTGGACGTCGAGCTCGGCGTCGATGCCGCACGGCATCGTCACCCGGGCGGAGCACACAAGGAAGGACACCACCATGGCAGATCGTGTACTGCGAGGCAGCCGACTCGGGGCGGTGAGCTACGAAACCGACCGCGACCACGATCTGGCGCCGCGGCGAATCGCGCGCTACCGCTGCGACAACGGCGAGGAATACGACGTGCCGTTCGCGGACGACGCGGAGATCCCCGGCACCTGGATCTGCAAGAACGGCCTCGAGGGCACCCTGGTCGAGGGCGCCGCACCGGAGCCGAAGAAGGTCAAGCCGCCGCGCACGCACTGGGACATGCTGCTCGAGCGTCGCTCCATCGAGGAACTCGAGGACCTGCTCAAGGAGCGCCTGGACCTGCTCAAGGCCAAGCGCCGCGGCGCCTGACACCTGCGCCGCCGAACACGTACGTGTGCCGCCCCGGACGATCGTCCAGGGCGGCACACGTCGTTACGGACCCCGCAAGCGCAGCCCGACGGGACGGTGGTTCCGCGAATTCGGTTGCGGCCCCGCCACGAATCGATCAATCGTCGATATCGGCCGGACGGTGCGTGCAATCATGATCGCACGCCGATCGATCATGATCGGCACGCCCGATCCACGACCTTCGCGCCGGTGCTCCGGCGGGTCGCTTGCAAGGGGGTGAGTGTCCGTGACCGACCGTCACCACACTGCGGCGGACGCGCCGTCGACACAGGCCGCCGCCGAATTGGCCGACCTGCGTGCCGAACTCGACGACATCGACCGGACCCTGCTCGACGGGATCCGCGCCCGCCTCGAGGTGTGCGGACGCGTCGCCGAACTCAAGCAACGCCACGGCCTCGACGTGCTGCAACCCGGCCGCATGGAGGTCGTGCACCGCCGCGCCCAGGACTACGCGTACCGGCACGGCCTGTCCGGCGACTTCGTGCGCTCGCTGTACACCCTGCTCATCGACGAGGCGTGCCGGGTCGAGGACCGCATCGTCTCCGGCGGCGCCACCGCGGACCGGGTCGGCTCCGGTCGCCGCGGCGACGGCACGAACTGAGGCCCGTCGTGTCCGCGCCCCGACCGATCCGCACGGTGTTGATCGACAACTACGACTCGTTCACCTACAACCTCTACGACCTGATCACCCGCGTCAACGGCATCCCGCCGCGGGTGCTCACCAACGATCGCAGCTGGGACGAGCTCGTCGCCGAACCGTTCGACAACATCGTCATCTCCCCCGGCCCGGGTCGACCCGACCGGGCCCGGGACTTCGGGATCAGCGCCCGCGCCCTCACCGACGCCGGGGTGCCGCTGCTCGGGGTGTGCCTGGGCCATCAAGGGCTGTGCCAGCTGTTCGGCAGCGCCGTGATCACCGCCCCCGAACCGGTGCACGGCCGCACCAGCCCGATCCTGCACGACGGCACCGGCCTGTTCGCCGGGCTGCCGTCGCCCTTCGAGGCGGTGCGTTACCACTCGCTGATCGCCGACCCCGTCCCCGACGAGCTCGTCGCCACCGCCCACACCCCGGACGGGTTGCTCATGGCCGTCGCGCACCGGCACCGCCCGCTGTGGGGGGTGCAGTTCCATCCCGAATCGATCGGCACCGCCCACGGCGCGCAACTGCTCGCCAACTTCCGCGACGCCACCCCGCCGCGCAGCCCGATCACCGTCACCGCCCCCGCCGATCCGGAACCGGCACCCGAACCGGCCCCGCGCTATCTGCTGGCCAGCCGCCGGCTGCCGCTGCACCCCGACCCGTCCGCCGTCTACGAGGCGCTCTTCGCCGCCGGCCCGCACGGCTTCTGGCTCGACGGCAGCGCCGCGCTGGAGCCGCAGTCGCGGTTCACCGTCCTCGGCAACGGCGCCGGACCCCGCGCCGACTACCTGACCTACCGGGTCGGGGAGGGCATCGTGCGCGAACACCGCGCCGACGGCACCGTCGAGGAACACCGCCGCCCCGTCTTCGACCATCTCACCGCCCGCCTCGCGGAGCGCCGCGTCGCCGCCCGCGACGACCTGCCGTTCGGGTTCGCGCTCGGCTATGTCGGCTATCTCGGCTACGAACTCAAGGCCGACGCCGGCGCGCAACTCGTGCACACCTCCCCCTACGCCGACGCCGCGCTGGTCTTCGCCGACCGGGCGGTGGTCGTCGACCACGACGACCGCTGCTGCTATCTGCTCGCCCTGACCGAGGACACCGACGATCCCGAGACCCTCGCCTGGTTCGACGCGACCGCCGCGATCCTGTCGGCGCTGCCCGAACCGGTGACCGACGAGCAGATCCCGGTGCCGCTGATCGGCGCGGACGGTGGCCCGCAATTGCGGCTGCGGCACTCCCCGCAGCGTTATCTCGATCTGATCGCCCAGTGCCAGAACGAGATCCGCAGCGGCGAGACCTACGAGGTGTGTCTGACGAACACCGTCACCGTCGACGGTGGCATCGACCCGCTGAGCACCTACCGGGCGTTGCGCCGCATCAGCCCCACCCCCTACAGTGCGCTGCTCGACTTCCCCGAGGTCGCGGTGCTCAGCGCCTCCCCGGAACGGTTCCTGCGCATCGACGCCGACGGCACCGTCGAATCGAAACCGATCAAGGGCACCCGCCCACGCGGCCGCACCCCCGGCGAGGACGCCGCGTTGCGGGACGGACTGTGGGCCAGCGAGAAGGACCGCTCCGAGAACCTGATGATCGTCGATCTGGTGCGCAACGACCTATCAAGGGTGTGCGTGCCCGGCTCGGTGCACGTGCCGGCACTGTTCGCGGTGGAAACCTATGCGGCGGTGCATCAGCTGGTGTCCACGGTGCGCGGCACGCTGCGCCCGGACGTCTCGGCGGTGGACTGTGTGCGCGCCGCCTTCCCCGGCGGATCGATGACCGGTGCCCCGAAGCTGCGCACCATGGAGATCATCGACAAGCTCGAGGACGGCCCCCGCGGGGTGTACTCCGGGGCCATCGGATATCTGTCGCCGACCGGTGCCGCCGACCTGTCGGTGGTCATCCGCACCCTCGTCGCCACCGCCCACGAGGTCACCTTCGGGATCGGCGGGGCGATCGTGGCGCTGTCCGATCCGGACGACGAACTCGAGGAGACCCTCGTCAAGTCCGTGGTGATGCGCCGCTGCCTCGCCGCGGCCCGCGACACCACCCCGACCGACGGGACCGATGCGATCGGCTCCGCGGACCCGGATGATCTCGTCGACGGGCCACCGGTGCTGCCGGGGCGGGCCGGGCCGTGACCACGCCCGGCCGGGTGATCGTCGCCGGCGGATGCGGCGCCGTCGGCGCCCTGCTCACCGCCGCGTTGCGCGAGGCCGGCCGTCAGGTGCTCGTCGTCGACCCGGCCGCCGACCCGGCCACCCCCGACATGCTGCGCGCCGATCTGACCGCCCCCGACACCCGCCTCGCCGCGGCTCTCGACGGCGCCGACATCGTGGTCCTCGCCGTCCCCGACGTCGTCGCCGGTGCCGCCCTGCCGGTACTCGCGCGGCTGCTGCCCCCGCACACCCTGCTGGTGGAGACCCTGTCGGTGAAGACCCCGATCGCCGCGGCGCTGCACACCTACCGGCCCGGCGCCCCCGCGCTCGGCATCAACCCGATGTTCGCCCCCGACCTCGGGTTGCCCGGCCGGCCCGTGGTGGCGGTGCGTCACCACGACGCTCCGGTCGTGGCCGAGTTCGTTGCGGCCCTGCGCGACTGGGGTGCGGCAGTGGTCGAGACCACCGCCGACGAACACGACCGCATCACCGCCGCCGTGCAGGTGCTCACCCACGCCGCGATCCTCGCGTTCGGCATCGCCCTCGACCGGCTCGACGTGCCGGATGCCGCCGCCCGGGTCGCCGCGCCGCCGCACACCGTGCTGCGGGCGCTGCTCGCCCGCGTGTCCGGGGGCACCGCCGAGGTCTACCACGACATCCAGCTCACCAACCCGTACGCCGCCACCGCCCGCCGCGCCCTCGCCGACGCGGTCGCCGATCTCGACGCCGCCACCGACGCCCTGCCCGATTTCGCGGCGCTGCTCGACCGGGCCCGCGCCGCGCTCGGCGACGGGCAACCCGCCGCCGCGCAGCTGTGCGCGCAGCTGTTCGCGGCACTGCCCCGCGATCCGGGTGCGGTCGGCGGTCCGAGCGAGGAAAGGAGCCGGACATGAACGAGTCCGACATCCCCGGCCCGCAGCTGCGCGCGCCGGAACTCCCGCAATACGACCCGTCCGATCCGGCGGAGAGCGCGGTGATCGCCGGGCTGACCCGCTCGTGGCCGCGCCGCGCCGCCGTGAAGAAACCCGAGGTCGATCTCGATGCGCTGTTCGAGGCGGACCGCGCCGACTATCCCGAGCAGATGCTGCCCTTCGCCGAGCATCCGCGTTATCTCGCGCTCGACGAGCAACGGCAGGCGCGGCTGCGGGCCTGGGCGTGGATCGCCTACAACAAGAGCGTCGTCGACATCGAACAGCACGTCGTCAACCCCGGCTTCGCGTTGATCACCGAGGACGCGTTCGGCATCGGCCCGTCCGACACGGTGGTCACCGGGGTGCTGCAGGCGATGGTCGACGAGCAGTACCACACCCTCATGCACCAGCAGGCCAACGTGCTCACCCGCCGTCGCCGCGGCTGGGCGCTCCCGGAGTCGGTGCTGCCACCCTGCCCGACCGTGCGGGAGCATCGCGCCGCGGTCGCGCGCGCCGAGACCCCGCGGGATGCGGCGCTGGTGCAGCTGGCGTTCACCACCGTCGCGGAGACCTCGATCAGCGCCTATCTGGCGTTGCTCACCACCGACCCGGAGCTGCAACCGGTCAACCGCGCGACGGTTGCGGTGCACCGCCGCGACGAGCTGTGCCACGCCTCGCTGGCCGGTGGGCTGCTCACCGCGGTGCTCACCGAACTCGACGACACCGATCGGGTGCGGCTGCTCGACGCGCTCGGCACCGCGGTCGCGGCGTTCACCGGCTCCGACACCTCCACCTGGGCGGCGATCATCGCGCACGAGAACATCCCCGGCGGCGACGAGCTGGTCGCCGACACCATCGCCGTGACCGAGGGCCGGCCGGTGGTGCAGGACTGCAGCGCCATCCGCCGGCTGTGCGCGGGCCTGGGGCTCGGGGAGGAACTCGACGCCCGCTGGCCGTGGCCGCGCAGCGGCTAGCTCATCAGCCGCGCAGCGCCTGATGCATCAGGTGTGGCCGGTTCAGCGGCCGAGCAGTGCCCGCAGGCGCGCGAGGCGGCTGCGCAGCCCCCACACGGTGACCCGGACGAGGGCCTCCTGCACGATGTTGCCGTTCATCTTCGACTCACCGATCTCCCGTTCGGTGAACGTGATGGGCACCTCGGCGACGGTGAACCCGGCCTGCAGGGTGCGCCACGCGAGATCGACCTGGAAGCAGTAGCCGTGCGAGGCGATCGCGTCGAGGTCGAGCTTCTCGAGCACCTCACGACGGTAGGCACGGTAGCCGCCGGTGATGTCCTGGATCGACACCCCCAGCGCGAGACGCGAGTAGATGTTGCCACCGCGGGAGAGCACCTCGCGGTGCCACGGCCAGTTCACCACCGTGCCGCCGGGCACGTACCGGGAACCGAGCACCAGATCGGCGCCGGCGTCGACCTTCTCGAGCAGCAGGTGCAGCTGCTCGGGGGCGTGGCTGCCGTCGGCGTCCATCTCCACGAGCACCGTGTAGCCGTGCTCGAGCCCCCACCGGAAACCGGCGATGTAGGCGGCACCGAGACCGTTCTTCTCGGTGCGGTGCAGCACCGCGATGCGCTCGTCGGCGGCGGCGAGTTCGTCGGCGAGGTCACCGGTGCCGTCGGGGCTGCCGTCGTCGACGACGAGGACGTGGGTGTGCGGCAGCGCAGCGTGCAGCCGCGTGATGATCCGACCGAGGTTCTCCCGCTCGTTGTAGGTCGGAATGATCACCAGGGTGCGGGCGCTGGGTGCGCTGTCGTTCCCGGCCGGCGTCGCCGCTGCCATCAGAGGTCCTCCTTGTCGAACCGGCCACCGGCCGGTGCTCCTGCTGCGCCGGTGCTGGTGCGAGCTGCCGCACCGGCCTTCTCCCGCCGTCCTCGCACCAGGGCGAAACCGGCGGCGGCCACGGCCGCGGCGCAGAGCACAAGCTCCGGCGCCACTCCGAGCCGACTAGCCAGCGTAACGTCTGCGCGCAAGGGCACCTGCGCCACCAGGGCATCGGGCACGAACAACGGTGTGCTCTGCTGCACCCGACCGTCCGGTTCGACGATCGCGCTGACCCCGCTGGTCGCCGCGACGATCACGGCCCGGCCGTGCTCGACGGCCCGCACCCGCGACATCGCCAGCTGCTGGTAGGTCATCTCGGTGTCGCCGAAGGTGGCGTTGTTCGTCGGCACCGCCAGCAGCTGCGCGCCGGCGTCGATCGAATCGCGGAACGCCCGATCGAAGGCCACCTCGTAACAGGTCGCCACCCCGATGTCGATGCCGCCGGCGGTCACCATGCCGTCCCCGTCGCCGGGCACGAAATAACCGGCGCGGTCCGCGTACTCGGAGAACAGTCGGAAGAACGACCGCCACGGCAGGTACTCGCCGAACGGCTGGATGATCTTCTTGTCGTGCCGCTCCCCCGGACCAGTCTGCGCGTCCCACACGATCACCGAATTGGTGGTGGTCCGGTCGCCGTTGGCGAGCACCGCCCCGACGAGGATCGGCGCGTCGATCGCGGCGGACGCGGCGGAGATGTCGCGGGCGGCATCGGCGTTGCGCAGCGGGTCGATGTCCGAGGCGTTCTCCGGCCAGATCACCACATCGGGGGCCGGGGCCCGTCCGGCGGCGACGTCCTCGGCGAGCGTGAGGGTGCGGACGACGTGGTTGTCGAGCACCGCCTTGCGCTGGGCGTTGAAGTCCAGGCCCAGGCGCGGCACGCTGCCCTGGATCGCCGCGACCGTCACCGTCGACGACTCGTCGGTGGTGGTGCGCACCAGCGGCCACGCCGCCGCGGCGAGCAGCGGACCGAGCAGCGTCACCGCGACCGGCGCCGTCCAGGCCCGCGCCGGGCGGGCACGGCGGGAGGCGGTCAGGGCGAGGGCGGCGAGCCCGGCGCCGGTCGCGGCGACGGCGAACGACACCAGCGGGGCACCGCCGACGACGGCGAGGGAGACGAACCCGCCGTCGGGTTGCCCGAACGCCAGCCGACCCCACGGGAATCCGCCGAACGGGACACTCGAACGCAACCATTCGGTCAGGCTCCACGCCGCCGCGATCCACAACGGCGCGACCGGCAGCGACCGCAGGTGCACCACCAGCGCCCCGAACAGGCCGACGAAGACCGCCTCGGCGGCGGCGAGCGCCAACCACGGCAACGGACCGACATAGACGCCGATCCAGGGCAGCAGCGGCACCAGGAAACCGAGGCCGGCGAGATAGCCGTAACCGAACCCGGCGCGTCGCCGCATCGGCACTGCAGTCGATACACCGACCAGGAGCGCGATTCCGACCGGGGCGAGGAACCACAACGGCCGCGGCGGGAACGACGCGAACAGCAACAGTCCCGCGACGACGGCCAGCAGCGCCCGCAGCGCGACGACACGCACCGCCCGCGCGGTGACCGCGGCGAAGGGTCGGCCGGTCACCGCGCGTACACGACCCGGCCGCGGTGCACACTGCGCACCAGCACCGGATCGGCGGTGCCCGGGGTGAGATCCGGCAGCGGCGCCACCCGCGACCGCGGATCCGTCGACCACCGCTGCACCGAATCCTTCGGGGCGCTGACCACCAGCTCCCCGACCTCCCAGATCGCATACGACGCCGGCGCCCCCGGATCGAGGGTGCCGGCCATCCCGTCGCGCACCCCACCGGCGCGCCACGCACCGCGGGTCGCGGCGGCGAACGCCGCCCGCGGCGAGATCCCGCTGCCCTCGGTGCGGTGGTGCACCGCCGCCCGCAACATCGGCCACGGCCGCGGCGCCGTCACCGGCGCATCGGAGCCGAACGCCAACGCCAGACCGGTCGCCGCCAGCGGCGCGAACGCATTCAACGCCGCGGCGCGTTCGACACCGAGCCGCTGCGCGTACATCCCGTCCGGCCCGCCCCACAGGGCGTCGAAGCTCGGCTGCATGCTCGCGATCACCCCGTACCGCGACAACACCTCCGCCTGCGCGACCGTCAGCGACTCGACGTGCTCGAGCCGATGCCCCCGCGCGGCGAGCGCCGGTCCCCCGACCTCCGCGGCGACCGCCTCGAAGGCCGCGACCGCAGCGGTGGTCGCGGCGTCACCGATGACGTGGAAACCGGCCTGGATGCCCGCCGAGGTGCACGCCCGCACGTGCGCGGTCAGCTCGTCCTCGGTCAGATAGGTGGTGCCGCAGCAGTCCGGCAGATCGTCGTAGGGGCGGGCCAGCGCGGCGGTGTGCGAACCGATCGACCCGTCGACGAACAGATCCCCGCCCAGGGCATCGGCGCCGGTTTTCGCGAGCAGCTCCGCGGCGTCTTCGCCGGTGCGCACCGCTTGGCCCCAGTAGCCGCGCACCTGCACCGGATGGTCGGTGCCGAGCAGTTCGGTGAAGTCGTCGAGCCCGGAGATGTCGGGGCCGGCGCATTCGTGCACCGCGACGTACCCGTGCGCGGCGAAATCATCGAGGGCCGCCAGCCGGGCGCGGGCACGCTGCGCGGCGGTCAGCCCGCGGCGTGCGGCGCCGCGCACCGCGTGGTGCGCCGCGGCGGTCAGCGGCTGCTGCGGATCGAACCCGGCCAGCTCGTCGAGGGGTTCGGCGGCGGCCCGCAACGCGCTCGACGCCGCCGCCGAATGCGCATCGATCCGGCCGAGATAGACGAGCCGGGCCGGGGCGGCGGCATCGAGGTCGGCGGTGGTCGGCGGCGTCGGGTCGGGCCAGCGGGTCTCGTCCCAGCCGTGCCCCCAGATCACCGCGTCGTCGTGCGCCTCGGCGTGCGCGCGCACCCGGCGCAACGCGTCCTCGCGGTCGACGGCATCGGTCAGATCCAGCCCGGTCAGCGCCAGGCCGTGGCTGGTGGTGTGCACGTGGGTGTCGACGAAACCGGGGGCGACGAACGCGCCGTGCAGGTCGACGATCTCGGCGTCCGGGTGCAGGGCGCGGCCGGGCCGGTCCTGCCCGACCCACACGATCGTGCCGTCGGTGACGGCCATAGCGGTGGCATCGGGGGCACTGGCGCTGTAGATGCGGCCGCCGACGAGAAGCTGGGTGTGCGGTGCAGGGCTCACGAGTGCCCAGTCTGCCCGGTTACCGCTCCTCGTGGCGGCGCGGGGTCTCCACGATCTCCCCTTCGAACACGGTGCCGCGGTCGTCGACCTGCTCGGTCACGGCCGGACCACCGGTCAGGTGCGGGGCGCCCCCGACGACACTGTGATCGACGACCTGCCCGTCGACCACCACCAGCCGCTGCGCGGAGAACCCGGTGGTGCGGGCCCGCCGCGCGACCAGCGTGCGCACCGCCGGACGCAGCGCGGCACGGGTCGGCAGCAACAGCACCACCCCGAGCACGGTGCTGACGATGCCGGGAATCAGCACCAGGGCCGCGCCGGCGCCGATGAGCGCACCGTCGGTGAGCACCCGCTCCGGGGAATTGGCGCGCGGCGCCCGCCCATTGCGCAGTTCGCCGAGATTGCGCAGTGCGCGGCGGCCCAGCGCGGCGAGCACGAGATAACCGGCGGCGCTGACACCGAGGAAGATCAGCACGGTGGCCAGGGCGCCGAGGGTGGAGCCGAGCCAGGCCAGCACCGCGATCTCCGCCACGACGTAGAGCACGAACAACAACGGGTACACGGCGGGACTTCCTTCCGTCGGCGGTTTCTGTCCGGTCAACGAACGGGCCGCCGGTTTTGCTCCCGCACCCGGCCACGGATGCGCCGCGTGATCGAATGACCGCCATGACTGCAGGTGACTGGGCGTTGCTGATGACCGCCGCGACGGCCGCCGGATGGGTGGACGCGGTGGTCGGCGGCGGCGGGCTGATTCTGCTGCCCGCCCTGTTCCTCGTCGCCCCGCAGTTGACGCCGCAGGTGGCGCTGGCGACGAACAAGCTCACCGCCATCTGCGGGACCGGCGCGGCGGTGCTGACCTTCGCGCGGCGCATCCCGCTGCGCTGGTCGCTGCTCGGCCCCGCCGCCTTGGTCGCGGCCGTGGCCGCGGCGGCGGGGGCGGCGGCGGTCTCGCTCATCGACCGGGAGGTGTTCATCCCGATCGTGATGGTGGTGCTCGTCGCGGTGGCGGTGTTCGTCACCACCCGCCCGAAACTCGGCGCCGGCGGCACCCGCCGCCCCTCCACCCTGCGGCTGATTACCGTGGTGATCACGGCCGCGGCGGTGATCGGCTTCTACGACGGGATCCTCGGACCCGGCACCGGCACCTTCTTCATCATCGTGTTCGCGGCGATGCTCGGCAGCGAGTTCGTCACCTCCGCGGCGATGGCGAAGGTGCTCAACTTCGGCTCGAATCTCGGCGCGCTGGTGCTCTTCGCCGTCGGCGGGCACGTGTGGTGGACGCTCGGGGCGGCGCTGGCGGTGTGCAACGTCGCCGGATCGGTGCTCGGTTCCCGGATGGCGCTCGCGCGCGGCGCCGGATTCGTGCGGGTGGTGTTGCTGGTCGTGGTGATCGCCATGGTGATCCGGCTGGGCATCGAACAGTTCGGCTGAGCCGCCCGCGGCGCTCGGTGCGGCAACCCCGGCGCCGCCCGGCCCGGCGTTACCGTGGGCGGGTGAATGCGGTGGACGACGATTTCCTGGCCCTGCCGTTGCACGCCGCCGCCGACGCGGGCCTGACGGTGGCGCGGGCGGCGGGCGCGAGTCACGCCGATGTGCGGATACATCGGATGCGGACCTGGACGAGCACCCTGCGCGACGGTGCCCTGCAGGCCGCGGTGGACGACAGCGACTGCGGGGTGGCGGTGAGGGTGCTGCTCGACGGTACCTGGGGGTTCGCGTCGCATCCGGTGCCCGGCCCGGACGGCGCCGCCGACGCCGCGGCCCGTGCCGTCGCGGTCGCCCGCACTCTGCGCGCGTTGAACCGTGATCCGGTGCAGTGGGCCGACGAGCCGGTCCACCGGGACGCGGTGTGGGTCTCGCCGTACGAGATCGATCCGTTCACCGTCCCCGCGGCCGAGCGCATCGCGGTGCTCGAGGACCGTTCGCGGCGACTGCAGGACGCCGCCGGCGTCGACCACGTCGCCGCGAATCTGACCCTGGTCAAGGAGCAGACCTTCTACGCCGATCTCGCCGGGTCGACGATCACCCAGCAGCGGGTGCGGATCCACTCCGATCTCGAGGCGACCCGCGTCGACCGTGAGGCCGGCACCTTCGAGTCGATGCGCACCCTGGCCCCACCGACCGGCCGCGGCTGGGAACAGGTGGCCTCGGATCGGTGGTGGGACTGGAGCAGCGAGCTCGCCGCGCTGCCCGAGCAGCTCGCCGAGAAGGCGCAGGCCCCGTCGGTGACCCCGGGCCGCACCGATCTGGTGATCGATCCGACGAATCTGTGGCTGACGATCCACGAATCGGTCGGGCACGCCACCGAATACGACCGCGCCATCGGCTACGAGGCCGCCTACGCCGGCACCTCCTTCGCCACCCCCGACCTGCTGGGCAGCCTGCGCTACGGCAGCGACGTCATGCACGTCACCGCCGACCGCACCGAACCGCACGGCATGGCCACTGTCGGCTACGACGACGACGGGGTCGCCGCCCAGTCCTGGGATCTGGTGAAGGACGGGGTGCTCGTCGGCTACCAACTCGACCGGGCGTTCGCCCCCAGGCTCGGGGTGGCCCGCTCGAACGGCTGCGCCTACGCCGATTCCGCGCATCACGTGCCGATCCAGCGGATGGCGAACGTGTCGCTGCAACCCGATCCGGTCGTCGATCGCAGCACCGCCGATCTGATCGCCGGGGTCGACGACGGGCTGTACATCGTCGGCGACCGCAGCTGGTCGATCGACATGCAGCGGCACAACTTCCAGTTCACCGGGCAGCGGTTCTACCGGATCCGCGGCGGCCGACTCGCCGGGCAGGTCCGCGATGTGGCCTATCAGGCGTCGACCACCGAGTTCTGGGGTGCGCTCGAAACCCTCGGTGGAGCGTCGACCTGGCAGCTCGGCGGCGCGATGAACTGCGGCAAGGCGCAACCCGGGCAGGTCGCGTCCGTCTCGCACGGGTGCCCGTCGGTGCTGGTGCGCGGCGTGAACGTGCTCAACACGGTGCAGGAGGGTGGCCGATGATCCCCGGAGACCGACTCGTCGAAACCGCGCTGGCGGCCTCCCCCGCCGACGAGACCATCGTGATCGTCACCGACAACGCCGAGGCGTCGCTGCGGTGGGCCGGCAACTCGATGACCACCAACGGTTCCGCCCGTGCCCGCGGCGCCACGATCCTCGCGATCCGCCGCACCCCCGACGGGGCGCACTGCGGGGTGGTCAGCGCCGCGATCGTCGACGCCGACGACATCGGCGGGGTGGTCGGCGCGGCGTGGGAGGCCGCGCAGCAGGCCCCGGCGGCCCCGGACACGATGCCGCTGATCGACGGCGACGCCACCGACCCGCAGTGGGGCGAAGAGGCTGTCGGCACCGACATCGAGGTCTTCGCCCCGCTCCTCGACGGGCTCGCCGCCGGCTTCGACAACACCGACGCCCTCTACGGGTTCGCGCACCACCGGTCGACGACGATGTGGCTGGGCACCTCCACCGGGGTGCGGCGCCGCTGGGTGCAGCGCGACGGCTCGCTCGAGATCAACGGCAAACGCGGCGGCCTGACCGGGGCGAGCGCCTGGGTCGGCGCCGGCACCGTCGACCTCACCGACCTCGCGATGGATCCGCTGCGCGCCGAGCTGGCGCGGCGGCTGGACTGGGCCGGCACCCGCGTCGACCTGCCCGCCGGGCGGTACGAGACACTGCTGCCGCCGTCGGTGGTCGCCGATCTGATGATCCCGCTGTTGTGGTCCCTCGACGGGCGCGGCGCCGAGGAGGGCCGGTCGGTGTGGGCGGGGCCCGGCGGTACTCGCCTCGGCGAGCAGATCGCGGCGCTGCCGGTGACGTTGGCGTCCGATCCGGCCGCCCCGGGGCTCGGTTATGCGCCGTTCGTGGTCGCCACCGCCTCCACCGACAGCGTCTCGGTGTTCGACACCGGCATGAGCGCCTCGCGGGTCGATTGGCTGCGCGACGGCGCACTGCACGCGTTGGCGTATCCGCGGGCCGCGGCCGCCGAATTCGGCGCCACCCCCACGGCGCCGGGTGAGAACCTGCTGCTCACCGGCGGCGGCACCGCCGATGTGGACGACATGGTCGCCCGCACCGAACGCGGTCTGCTGCTGACCACCGTGTGGTACCTGCGGGAGGTCGACCCGGCGGTGCTGTTGCTGACCGGCCTGACCCGCGACGGGGTGTATCTCGTCGAGGACGGGCAGGTGCGGGCGGCGGTGAACAACTTCCGGTTCAACGAGTCCCCGGTGGATCTGCTCGGCCGCGCCACCGAGATCGGCGCCACCGAACGCACCCTGCCGCGGGAGTGGAAGGACTGGTTCACCCGCACCGCGATGCCGCCGGTGCGCATCCCCGACTTCCACATGTCCTCGGTCAGCGCCGCGCACTGACCTCCGGTCCGGTCGGCGAGCACCGACCGGACCGGCAGTGGCTCAGAGCAGGTCGGCGAGTTCCTTGCCGATCTCCTCGGGGGTGACCGTCGGCTCGAAGCGGCGCACCACCGCGCCCTGCGGGTCGACGAGGAACTTGGTGAAGTTCCATTTCACCTCGTCGGTGCCGAGCGCCTCCGGGCGGGTCTTGCTCACGTGCTCGAACAGGAAACCGTGCTGCGGCCCGAAATCGCCGGGAGCCTCGGCGCGCAGGTACCGGTAGAGCGGGTGTGCGTCGTCGCCGTTTACGTCGAGCTTCGCGAACACCGGGAAGGTGACGTCGAAGTTCACCCGGCAGAACTCCTGGATCTCACTGTCGCTGCCCGGTTCCTGACCACCGAACTGGTTGCACGGGAACGCGAGGATCTGCAGGCCGCGCTCACCCAGTTCGCGGTGCAGCGCTTCGAGCGCCTCGTACTGCGGGGTCAGGCCGCACTTGCTGGCGACATTGACGATCAGCAGGTACCGGCCGGCGAAGCGGGCGAGATCCTCGCTGCCGCCGTCGGCGGTGGCCACGGTGTACTCGTGCACGGACATGCGCTCTCCTGAACTGGGTCGATCGGCTCGGCCCCGCAGGTGAGGCCGAGATCACCACGGACCCTACGGGATCGGACGAACCGGGACGATCCGGACGTGCTCGCGGTGTGGGGTCAGTCCAGGTCGCGGACGTGCCGGGCGGGGCTGCCCAGATGCAGCGTGTGCGGGGCGCAGTCCTTCGTCACCAGCGAGTTCGCGCCGATCACCGCGCCGGCGCCGATGGTCACGCCCGGCATGATCACCGCACCGGAGCCGATCCACGCGCCGTCGCCGATGGTCACCGGCTCCCCCGTCAGCGTCGACGCGCGCTGTTCGGCGGTGCCCATGCGGTGGCTGCTGGTGAGCACCCGCACGTGGTCGCCGAGGAACACCCGCTGCCCGAGGGTGATGTCGGCGACCGTGTCGAAATAGCAGCCGTGGTTGACGAACGAGCCCGCGCCGAGGGTGAGCCGGCCGAGGCCCTGCACCACCACGCCGGTGTGGATCAGGCTCGGCGGTGCGGCGTCGACACCGGCGCGGCGCAACCACTTCCAGCGACTCGCACCGGAGATCAGCGGGTTGCTCGCGAGCGCCACCGCGATCGCCTGGGACCGGTAGGTGTGGGAGCGCGCCACGACGTCTACCGGCCTACCGTGTCGTCGGCGGGATCGAGCACGCACGCCAACCCGACGGTGCCGGTGCGGCCACGGCGCACCACGCTCGCGCCCACGATGATCCGGCCGAGCAGCCCGTACTTGCGGGCGATCACCGACCGGGCGTGCGCCGAGCCGTCGGCGTCGAGCACCTCCCCCGTGCCGGGCACCGCCGCCGACTTCGGGTTGCCGCGCGCGTCGCAGATCGCCAGGGACACCCGCGGATCGCGGCGCAGCCGTCGCACCTTGTAGGCATCGGCGACCGTCCACACCAGCAGCCGGTTCCCGTCGGGCGCCGCCCACACCGGGGTGCCCACCGCGCTGCCGTCCTTGCGGTAGGTGGTCAGCAGCACGAACTTGGCGGCGGCGAGGTCCGCGAAGGTGGGGGTCGTCGACTCGGGCATGGCCACCACCCTACAAACCGCACGGTCCGACGGCAGCGCTCGTCCCGCCCGCGCCGCGTTCTACGCTGGCGGTCATGGCCGATACCGCTGTCGACGTGCACCTGCCCGCCGGGCACCTGACCTCCGCGCAGGTGCAGGCGCTCGCCGAACTCGCCCACACCCACGGCGGCGGCGAACTGCACCTGACCGCCCACGCCCAGCTGCGGGTGCGCGGCGACCACGCCGCGATCAGCGCGGCCGTCACCGCCGCCGGGCTCACCGTCGACGTGCCCACCCGCGCACGGCTTCTCGTCTCCCCGCTCAGCGGCCGCATCGGCGGACACCACGACCTGCGCGAGCTCACCGCCGCGGTGCTCGCGCGCCTGGACGACCGGCCGGTGGCGGCCGGCACCGTCCTCGGGCTCGACGACGGCACCGGCGACATCGTCGCCCTCGCCCCCACCGTCGCGGCCCTCGCCCGTCCCGACGGCCGCTTCGCGGTGATCCGCGACGGCGCCGACACCGGGGTGCGCGTCGACCCGCCCGACGCCGCCGAGGCGCTGCTCACCCCACCGGCCGACCCGACCTCGGATCCGGAACCGGTGCCGGAGCGGCCGCGGCCGCCGATCGGCTGGCTCGACCAGCCCGACGGGGCCGTCACCCTCGCCGGTGGTCTGCCCGACGGGATCCTTCCCGCACGACTGGCGGAATTCCTGGCCGCCGTCGAACGTCCGGTGATCGTCACCCCGTGGCGGTCGGTGCTGCTGTGCGATCTCGACGAGTGGACCGCCGAGCAGGTGGTGCGGGTGCTCGCCCCGATGGGGTTGATCTTCGACGCCGACTCCCCGCATCTGCGCTGAGCCGCCGCTGACCTGCACGAACGGGCGGACTTCGCGAACCGGACCGTCGCCGCCGATCCGGCCCGCCGACGGTTCGGCCGCGCCTATCGTGGACGGATGAGCGGTCCGACAGCGGAATCCGACAGCTATGACGTGATCGTCCTCGGCGCGGGCCCGGCCGGGGAGAACGCCGCCCAGTACGCCATCGCCGGCAGCGACCGCACCGCGGTGCTCGTCGAACACGAACTCGTCGGCGGCGAATGTTCCTACTGGGCATGCATGCCCAGCAAAGCCCTGCTGCGTCCCACCCAGGTGCTCGCCACTGCCCGCAACATGCCCGGCGTCGCCGACAAGATCAGCGCCCACGGCGTCGAGGTGCCGGCCGTGCTCGCCCGCCGCGACAGCTTCACCCACAACCGCGACGACAGTTCCCAGGTGGACTGGGCCGAGGGCGCGGGTATCGACGTCGTCCGCGGCCACGGCCGCCTCGCCGGCGAACGCACCGTCACCGTCACCGGCAGCGACGGGGAGCGTCGCCTGCAGGCCCGGCACGCCGTGGTCCTGGCCACCGGCACCGTCCCGTCGATCCCGGACCTGCCCGGGCTGCGCGACGCGCTGCCGTGGACCTCCCGCGATGCGACGAACCTGCTCGAGGTCCCCCGCCGCGTGCTCGTCGTCGGCGGCGGTGTCGTCGCCTGCGAAACCGCCACCTGGCTGCGGCAACTCGGCGTCGAGGAGCTCACCCTCGCGGTGCGCGGCGACCGGTTGCTGCCGCGCGTGGAGCCGTTCGCCGCCGAACGCGTCGCCACCCGCATGGCCCACAAGGGCCTGAATGTGCGCTACGGCACCGAGATCCGCTCGGTGCAGCGCCCCGACGTCAAGGACACCGGCGTCGGCCGCATCCACGGCGGTCCCGCCACCGTGGAGTTGTCCGACGGCAGCACTGTCGAGGTCGACGAGATCGTCGTCGCCGCCGGCCGCTGCCCCGCCGTGGACGGGCTCGGTCTCGACACTGTCGGCCTGACCGACGGGAAGGTGACCGTCGCCGACGATCTCACCGTCGACGGGGTCGACGGCCAGTGGCTGTATGCGGTCGGGGACATCGCCGGTCGCGCCGCACTGACCCACATGGGCAAATACCAGGCGCGGGTGTGCGGGGACGTCATCGCCGCCCGCGCCGAGAACCGCCCCACCGACGGGTCACGATTCCGGACGAGCGCCGACCACGGCCAGGTCCCGCAGGTGATCTTCACCGTCCCGGAGATCGCCGCGGTCGGCCGCACCGCCGAGCAGGCCCGCGCCGACGGACTCGACGTCGAGGTCCTCGAGGCCGACATCGACGTCGCCGGGGCCTCGCTGGCCCGCGACGACTACGCCGGGCACGCCGCGCTCGTCGTCGACCGGGCCACCGACACCCTCGTCGGCGCGACCTTCGTCGGCCAGGAGGTCGCCGAACTCGTCCACGCCGCGACCGTCGCCCTGGTCGGGAAGGTGCCGTTGGACACGCTGTGGCATGCGGTGCCGTCCTACCCCACCATCAGCGAGATCTGGTTGCGGCTGCTCGAATCCCGCCGCAGCTGACCGCCTCTCGAACGTGCAGTTGTCGTCGCGACACGCCGGGTGGCGACGACGAGAACTGCACGCCGACAGTCAGCGCGGCAGACGCCGCCACACCGCCCGCGGCAGCAGTCGCATCCCGAAGAACACCGACGACATGCTGCGCCGCACCCTGCGCTATCCCAACGGCGCCGACGGCGCGCAGGTCCCCGCGGTCTACGGCCCGCGGTGCCGCCCACCTACTCACCCAGCTGGGCACCCTCGACATGTTCGCCGACACCGCCGCCACCCACATGGCCCGCGACGCGACGTTCGTCTACCGCACCGACGCCACCGACCGCGCCGAAACCCTCTTCGACCGGGTCGTCGCGCAGATCCGCGACAAGAACGACGACATCTCCGTCGTCAGCGCCGCCGGCCCGCCCGGCATCCCCGGCGCTCGCTGCTTCGAGGTCATCACCCCGTACTCCGAAGGGGCGAGCTGCCGACCGGACTCGACACAATTCTCCATTGCGACGAACGCAGGCACGTCCGCGACTCCACATGCCGATCTGGGAGGCATCGACGACACCGACCTGGACCCGGCCGGGCAGAAGGAGCCATGAACCACGCCGGTGGGGAGGCCGGGGCCACCGTGTTGGTGATCGCCGGCCGCAGCATCGATATCGACACCGCGGTCGCCAAGGCTCATTCCTATCCGACAGTGACCGTGACCCGCTACGACCTGCCCGGACCCGGATCCGGATCCGGATCCGGCGAGATGATCACCGCCGACGACATCGCCCGCACCCACCAGGTGCGCTCCCGCATCAGCCACGCCCAACGTGGTTCTGTCAACCCGATCCGGCCCCACCCGGGCGGCTCGAGTTGGACCCACCGACCTTGCTCGATGGCGGGTGTGACGGCTTGAAATGGCCCCATCCAACCCGAGTGAGATGGAGCGGGGACTGTCAGGTAATCGGTGGATCCGGTTCTGACACATGGGATTAATTGGTGTTCGGGGTGATGCGTCCTTCGAAGGTGATCGCGAAAGCGTTCAAAGCTCCTTTCCACCGTGATGTCCATCGTGCGCGTAGCTTGCCGGTCGGGTCCAGCGCACGAGTGGCCAGATACAGACACTTGAGCGCGGCCTGCTCGTTGGGGAAATGCCCCCGGGCCCGGATCGCCCGCCGGTACCGGGCGTTGAGCGACTCGATCGCGTTCGTCGAACAGATCACCCGACGGATCTCGATGTCGTAGTCGAGGAAGGGCACGAACTCCGACCAGCTGTTTTCCCACATCCGGACGATCGCCGAATAGCGCGGACCCCACTTGCCGGCGAACGCACCATGCGCGGCCTGGTTCCGCGGCACACATGTGCCGCGAACGGCTCGGCGTTGCGGAGCAGGCGAATGACGGCGGACCGGCCACCGGCGTCGAAGGCGGCGACGACCTGCGCCCACCGCAGCCACGCACACGGCGGGCAACTCGCATGACTGCGGGTGAACGGCAGCGCCCGGATACTCCCCCGCCCCTCCTGATCGGTCTTCGATTTCCGGAGGCCGATGTGCAGGCCGTCGAGCCGGTGCAGCGAGACATCGCTGCACATGAGCGCGACGAGTTCGCTGCGGCGGAACGCGCCGGCGAACCCCACCAAGAAGATGGCGGAGTCGCGGCGTTCGAGGACCTCATCCGCCCAACTCGTACAGTCTGCCCGCGCCTTGTCGACGATGGTGACGACGTCGGCGGTCAGCAGTGGCGCCCGCGGGGTGCGGGGCCGCTCCCCCGCCGCTGCATAGTCCCGCCGGATCCCGGACAGGTCGCGGCGACCAACTCGTTGCTGCCGGGAGCCGTATGCCCGGCGCGGCGGTGGTGGAAGCCGATGCCCGCCACCCAGCGGGCCAACGTGGCGGGCGAGTAGGCCCGCTCCCCCGCCTCCGTCACCGTCGCGGCGGCGCCCAAGAGATAGGCGGCAACAGTGAGCGGATGCGCCGGCAATGGGCTGTGCCCTTCGCGCTGGCACCAGGCGGTGAACCGGGCCTAGTTGGCGGCATAGTTGCGGCGCGTCGACTCGGAGCGCGACCGCGCCGCCGTCCCGGCCACCTGCGTGAGGGTCTCGGCCGGCAGAGCCGGCACGGACGGCGCAGACGGGTCCGAAGCGGGCGATACAGAGGCGTCGGAGGGGTCCGGGCGGCGCATCAGCAGGTCGTCGGGCACGGAACGAGAGCCTACCGGTCCGCACCGATGCTTTCGGGTAGGAAAACGCGCTCAGCTGGGGTTTCGACGGTGATGGTGCGCTAATGTCAATTAGCAGCATCGATCCCCTGTAAACCACGACTGACATAACACCAGGTCGAGAATTCGCCCGATTTATTCGGTTTGTGTAGGTTCTCGGATTCGGTGTCAGTTTCTCAATTTCATGTCAGTCGCCTGTCAGCGGCGTGTCGGTTTCTCAAATTCGTGTCAGTAGCGGGACCCTGAAAAAGTGCCCCGGACCAGCGAGGTTGAGGTCAGGTACGTGCAGGAATCAGGTGATCCTGTCGCGACGACCCTCGCTGCGGCAGATCCCTATCGGATGATCCTGGGCCTGCCGGTACGGAAAGTCCGCAGTCACCCCCATCAGCGCCACTATTCCGGGATGTTCTGGTCGGCCACCAACCGTGGCCACGTCCTCTACGAGAGCCGACTCGAACTGGACCGGTTGTGGCTGGCGGACTACGCACCGGAAGTGGTGCGGATCGCCGCACAGCCGATGTGGCTGTGCGGCCCGGACGGGAAGACCATGCGTCGGCATGCGCCCGATCTGCTGCTCCAACGCACAGACGGCGGATTCACGGTCGTCGACGTCAAACCCGCCGAGTTCGCCCGTCGCGACGCAGTTGCGCAGGTGTTCGCCTGGACCGAACGACTGTGTTCGAGTCGGGGCTGGTCGTATGAAGTGTGGACCGGTGCAAACCCAGTAGTGCTGGCGAACCTCCGAATCCTCGGGGGCGCTCGTCGTAGCGAGTGGATCGACCCCGCGGTGATGAGGGCACTCGACAGCGTCGCAGTGCCCGGGATGACCCTCGACGACCTCGCCGCATCGGTGAACAGGCCCGGCTCGCGAATCGCGGTGCTGGCGAAGCTGTGGTCCGGTCTGTGGTCGGTGGACCTGACGGTGCCGCTGTCCGGACAGTCGCAGGTGTCCGGTGTAAGGAGCACGCCGTGACCAACATCGTCGAACTACGTGCAGGAATCAAGGTCTGGCTCGACGGCTGCTCATGGGAAGTCGTGGCGCTGCAGGGACACGATGTCACCCTCCGGTCCGGAGAGCGGATGCAGCGTGTCGCGGTCACCGAGATCGCGGCACGGGGAACAGCGATCTCACCGCCGGACGACACCGCCTCCGCTGACCCTGCTGCCGTAGTGCTCTCCTCGCTGACCGCAACCCAGATTCAGGAACTGGAAACACGAGCCGAACACGTCCGCGGCATCCTGACCGAGGTTGCGACCTCCGGCGCCGAACTCGAATCGGTGTTGGCCACCAGAGCGGCGGAACTTCACGTCTCTGTGCGCACCCTGTACCGCTGGATCGCCGGATACCGCGCGGCAGGAGTTGCCGGACTCACGGACAGTCGGATCCGTAGCCGCTACGCCACCAGTGTCGATCACCGGTGGGACGCAGCATGTGTGCGGGTGCTCGATAGGTACGTCACCGTCTCGACCCCGACGATCGGCGCGGTCATCGATGCCGTTGCCAAGGACCTGGAAGCAGAATTCGGGCCGGGCATGGTGCCGTTGCCCTCCCTGAGCACGGCATACCGGCGGGTGAAGACATTGTCGAAGGGGCGGCACGCGTTCGGTAGCGCGAAAGGCCGGCGGTCGGTGGCGGACCGGCCCCGCGGTGTCCTCGGCCGACTGCGCGCGACCCGTCCGGGGGAGTACGTGGTGCTCGATACCACCGCGCTGGATATGTTCGCGATGGAACCGGTCACCATGCGCTGGGTTGGGGTGGAGTTGACCGTGGCGATGGACCTGTTCACCCGCTGCATCCTCGGACTGCGCCTGACACCGCTATCGACGCGGTCCCAGGACGTGGCGAATGTGCTGTACCAGTGCATCACTCCCGCCCGCGACACCGACCCGACTGCGGATCAACTCTGGCCGTATCACGGGGTGCCGCGAAACCTGCTCGTCGGCACCGAGTCCCCGGACGGGATCTCCCAGCGACGCGTCGGGGATCTACCGGCATGTCTGCCCGAGGCGATCGTCGTCGATCACGGCAAGCAGTACCTGTCCTCTCATGTGATCGGAGTCTGCGCCCGACTGGGTATCACCGTTCAGCCGGCGATCCCGCACAAGCCCACCGACAAACCCACCGTCGAACGCTTCTTCCGCACCCTGCGCGAATCACTGCTACAGCACCTGCCCGCCTACAAGGGCCCGGACGTGTACTCACGGGGCAAAGACGTCGAAGACGCCGCGTTCTACTACGCCAGCGAACTCGAGCAGATCATCCGGGAATGGGTGGGCCGGGTCTATCACCACACCCGACATGACGGGCTGTGCGTGCCGGAACTGCCGCGGGTGGGGTTTTCGCCGAGCGAGATGTTCGAGATCGGGGTCGCCAAATCGGGTGGTCTGCTGTTGCCGGCGAATCCGGATCTGGCGTATGAGTTCCTCGATGTGCGTTGGCGTACGATCCAGCACTACGGCGTCGAGGTCGACGGACTGCGTTACGACGGATCCGGGCTCACCTTGTATCGCACCACCCGTTCGCCGTATGGCGGTGTGCACGCCGGCAAGTGGCCGATCTTCGTCGACAATCACGACATCCGGCACGCCTGGTTCCAGGACCCGGACAGCCACCGTTGGCATCAGTTGGTGTGGGAGCACGGCGCTTGCCTGAACCAGCCGTTCAGCAGGGACGCCGCCGACTACGCCAAACGCATCGCCGTGCGCGAGCATCGCCACTTCGATCCCGCCGCCGCGGTACGGGATCTGCTGCTCGCGTGGAGCCGAGACGACGTCGCGACACGCCGCGACCGCGCCCTGGCCCGCCGACTCAGTGCCCACCGCCCGCATCCGGAAACCGAAGGACAGCAGTCCGGTATCGACGACGAACGCGACACTGCGTCCGTGCCGGGCGTCGCCGAGCTGCTCGACGAACTCGCCACCAGTCGAACTCAACGGTTGGAGGTGGTCGACGACGTCGACGTATTCGACCGGTACTACGCGGAGCATCCCGACGAAGACGTGTTCGAGGTGTTCGACGAATGAACCCCTGGGCCACCTGGCTGGCAACGTATGGCACTGTCCGCTACCAGCTCTCCCGCAAACAGGGCTGGCACGCCTTCGTCACCGCCCCACCGCGTGAACCGTTCGAGGTCCTCTCCCGCACCGCGATGTCCCGACTGTCGCAGGAGGAGCTCGAGGACTACAACGAAGCCCGGATGGTGTGGAACGCGAACCTGCCGACGATCAAGACCAGCCAACTCGCCGCCGCCTACGGGATCTGCGATCAGGTGATGGCCTCGGCGTATCGGGACGGCGACAAGCTGCGCGGCTCGGTGGTCATCGACGCCGAACCCGGCCTCGGCAAGACCACCATCGCCACCCGCTATGCCCGCGACGTCCACCGGCGAGTTCTGCGCCGCGACGGACCCCTCACCGTGGAGGGGCATCAACGGTGGCCGGTGGCGTTCATCCCGCTCAGCGCCGGGGTCACCCTCAAAGGCCTCAATCAGCAGATCCTGCGGTTCTACGGCCATCCGGCCGTGGACCGTGCCTCCACCTCGAAACTCGGGGCCTTGGCGGTGGACTGTGTCACCTCCTGCGGTACCCGGTTGATCGTGCTCGACGATCTGCACTTCGTCGACTTCCGGCACCGCAACGGCCTGGAGGTATCGAACCATCTCAAGGGTTTGGCCAACGACATGGCCGCTACCTTCATTTACGTCGGGGTGAATCTGACCGCCAAACGCTTCTTCGACGAAGGCCTGCTCGGCGAGCACACCGTCTACGCCCAGACCAGCCGCCGCGCCACCCGCTGCCCGGTTGCCCCGTTCAGCATCGACACCGACACCGGGATGCGCGGCTGGCTCGCGCTGCTGCGCACCGCCGAAGAACACCTCACCCTCGCCGGCAGCCATGACGGGATGCTGTGCGAGCATGCTCGGCTGCTGCACCGCCGCACCCAGGGGCGGATCGCGTCGTTGACGAATCTGCTCGACCGGATCTCGTATCTCGCGATCGTCACCGGCGTCGAAGCCGTCACTGCTGAGTTGATTACGACCGCGACCGTCGACAATGCCAGCGAATCCGCCGCCCGCACCGGCTGATACCGGCTGGTCCCGCCCTGGCCGGCTCAGTGGTTGGGGAACCACTATGGCCACGATAAGAGTCGACCGGTGGCCGATCACCGTGCAACTACATCCCGCCGAGTATCTGCCGGGCTGGCTGATGCGCGTCGGCTGTCGCTACCAACTGACCCCGATCCAGATTTTGCGCGAGCTCCGTGTGCCGCGGAGCCCGACCGGATATCACCTCGTTCTCGAGCACCTGAGCCTGCACGCTCGGTGGATCGCCGCTCACCTCGGTGTCCCTGCCGGTGACCTGCGCGCCGCCCTGTGGGGCCGGCCGATCGATGCCGCCGCGGCACGGTACCTGGTGCACCACCGCCACATTCGGCCCGACCGGGGAGGATCGCGTTTCTGTGCCCGATGCCTGGCCGAACCCGATCCGTGGTGGCATGCAGGCTGGGCCAATCCGCTGCTGCCGCTCTGTGTACGCCACCAGGTGTATCTGCAGTCGACATGCGAAGGCTGCGGTCAGGTGCCGTGGACAGGAACGGCGTGGATGAGCGCTCTGGCCCCGCCGTGGCAGTGCCCGCAGCGCCATGCTCGCGAACCGCAACGCCCGGGGCGTGTGAGACCGTTCTGCCGATACGACCTGCGTGACGCTGCTGTCCTCGCTGCACCGGCGAAGCTGTGTCATGCCCAGCAGAATCTGATCGAGTTCGCTGCCCTCGCCGACCTTCAGCCGAGCCGACAGTTGCGCTACGGCACCACCGACATGCCCATCACCGAGGTGCTCGACGAGCTGTGCCGTCGATTCGTCGACACGATCGGCTCTCCCGTGCGAGGACCTGGCGACCGGCCTGGACAGTCTGAGCAAGGCGATCCTCCCGCGAGGCAGAACTGGCATGCGACCCGTTGGCCGTTCCAGGCTGGGAGCCAGCCGGCCAGTCTGTGAACGTCCCTTGAGTCGTGACGAGCCGGTCCGAGAATCCGCCAGCCGTCATCATTCGCGACCGTTGTCGGAGTCCGCACTGGCGGAGTAGAACGCGCGTTGTCCCGCTCCCTCCGCTTGATTAATCATGTTTCCTCAATATCATCGTTTTATGACGATGAATGAGCGAGCGACGACCTGCTTCGGTGAAAGTCTCGACTCTGCAGCAGCGTTGTTCCACAGTCTCTCCGACGGCACCCGCCTGGCCATCGTGCGCCGCCTCGCCGCCGGGGAATCCCGAGTAGCGGACCTGGTCGGCGAGCTGGGATTGGCGCAATCGACAGTGTCGGCGCACGTGGCATGCCTGCGGGACTGCGGCCTGGTGCAAGGCCGCCCGCAGGGCCGGCAGGTGTTCTACTCGCTGGCCCGACTGGAACTGCTCGACCTGCTGGCCTCGGCCGAAACCCTCCTGGCCGCCACGGGCAACGCCGTCGCGCTGTGCCCGAACTACGGCACCGACACCGACACGGGAGTGACGGCATGAGCGACGCCTGCGGATGCGGCCCCGACGAACCCCGCGTCGAGGGCGAAGACGACCAGGAGCCCGACAAGTGGTGGCAGGTCACCGAGATCCGGGCGGCCGCCGCCGCGGGTGTCCTGCTGATTGCGGCCCTGATCGTCCGCGTCACCGGTGGGCCCGACGCTCTCGGGACGGGCTTCGAGGCGGTGGCGCTGGTCGTCGCCGGCTACACCTTCGTCCCCTCGACCCTCAAGCGGCTGGCCCGCGGCAAGATCGGGGTCGGGACCCTGATGACGATCGCTGCCGTCGGCGCCGTGCTGCTCGGCGAGGTCGGCGAAGCCGCGATGCTCGCGTTCCTGTTCGCCATCAGTGAGGGTCTCGAAGAGTACGCGGTCACTCGCACCCGACGGGGCCTGCGCGCCCTGCTGAATCTGGTGCCGGACACTGCCACCGTCCTGCGCGGCGGCCGTGAACAGACCGTCGCCCCCGCGGAGTTGGGGCTCGGGGAGATCATGATCGTCAAACCCGGGGAGCGGCTCGCCACCGACGGCACCATCCGCACCGGGCGCACCGCCCTGGACACCTCCGCGATCACCGGGGAATCGGTGCCGGTCGAGGCCGGACCGGGCTCCGAGGTGTTCGCCGGGTCGATCAACGGCACCGGCGTGCTCGAGGTCGAGGTCACCGCCGGCGCGCAGGACAACTCGCTGGCCAAGATCGTGAAAATCGTGGAGGCCGAGCAATCCCGCAAGGGCGAGGCCCAGCGTCTGGCCGACAAGATCGCCAAGCCCCTGGTGCCGGGAGTGATGGTTGCCGCGGCGTTGATCGCCGCGATCGGCAGCGTATTCGGTGATCCGCTGGTGTGGATCGAACGCGCCCTCGTCGTGCTGGTCGCCGCGTCCCCGTGTGCGCTGGCCATCGCGATCCCGGTGACCGTGGTCGCCGCGATCGGCGCCGCCTCCAAGCTCGGCGTCCTGGTCAAGGGCGGTGCCGCCCTCGAAGCGTTGGGCCGGATCCGCACCGTCGCGTTGGACAAGACGGGCACCCTGACCCGGAACCGCCCCGAGGTCATCGACGTTGCCACCACCGGCGGCGCCACCCGCGCCGACGTTCTGAATGTCGCCGCTGCGCTCGAGGCACGCAGTGAGCACCCCCTCGCTGCAGCGATCCTCGCCGCCGTCGACGACTACACCCCCGCCGAGGACGTCGACGCGGTCCCCGGTGCCGGACTGACCGGTCACGTCGGCGGCATTCCTGCCCGTCTGGGCCGGCCCGGGTGGATCGACCCGGGCTCTCTGGCTGCCGATATCGAGCGGATGCAGCACGCCGGAGCCACTGCGGTGCTCATCGAACGCGACGGCACCCTGATCGGGGCGATCGCGGTGCGCGACGAACTGCGTCCCGAAGCCCGCGACGTCGTCGCGGGGCTGCGCCGCGACGGTTACACCGTGGCGATGCTCACCGGCGACAACGAGCGCACCGCACGAGCGTTGGCCACCGATGTCGGTATCGACGAGGTGCACGCCGATCTGCGTCCGGAGGACAAGGCCCACATCATCGACACCCTCCGCGGTACACGGCCGACGGCGATGGTCGGCGACGGTGTCAACGACGCCCCGGCCCTGGCCACCGCCGATCTGGGGATCGCGATGGGCGCGATGGGCACCGACGTGGCCATCGAAACCGCCGACGTCGCCCTGATGGGTGAGGACCTACGGCATCTACCTCAAGCCCTGCAGCATGCCCGCCGATCACGAACGATCATGTTGCAGAACGTCGGCCTCTCGCTCGCGATCATCACCGTCCTGATGCCCCTGGCCCTGTTCGGGGTACTCGGCCTGGCGGCGGTTGTCCTGGTTCACGAGGTCGCCGAGATCATCGTGATCGCCAACGGGGTCCGCGCCGGACGCGCTCGCCCCCTGACAATCTCCGGATCGGCGGCACCTGCGTCGAATCCTGGGGTACGAGAATCCTTTTCTTCCTGAAGGGCCTTCCATGAGTCCAATGCCTGCAACTGTCCGAGCCTGGTATGCCGCGGAGATGACCGCCGCTCGACACACTCACACTGCAGCCGAGCGGTGGACCCATCTCGAACGCGCGCACATCCTGTCGCAGCCCTACCCGTGGCCGCACACTCGCAATCACCTCGCCATGCTCGGTCTCGCGGTGCGTCAACGCGACCGTCGCGAAGCCCTTGGGCAGATCATCCGGATCATGGTTGCTGCCCCCGGTTCCGCGCTCGGGGGTTACCCCGAAGGCAACACCGGCCGCGTCGCTGCAGGGTTGATGACCCCCATGCCGATTCCCGCCGATCTGACCGACGTCCTCACTGGCACAGCGTGATCCGAATCGTGGCTTCAGGGACTGTCTGAATAACGGTGGATCCGGGTTGGCCTGACACGCCGAGCAGCGAGCTTGGCGGGAAGGATCGACCGTGACGGAAACACTGGAGCCCATGGCGGACGAGGTGAACCAGCTGGAGTTGGCGCAGCAGCTGCTGGCCCAGGCCAAAGAGCAGGGCATCGAGCTGATGGGCCCGAACGGACTGCTCGGGCAGTTGACGAAGAACGTGCTCGAAACCGCACTGGATGCGGAGATGACCGAGCACCTCGGCTACGAGAAGAACGACCCGGCCGGTCGCGGCAGCGGCAACTCCCGCAACGGCACCAGATCGAAGACGGTGCTCACCGAGATCGGCCCGGTCGAGATCGACGTCCCGCGGGACACCGACTCGAGCTTCGAACCGAAGATCGTGCGCAAACGGCAACGGCGGCTGACCGGCATCGACGAGATCGTGCTCTCGCTCAGCGCCAAAGGATTGACCACCGGCGAGATCTCGGCACACTTTCAGGATATCTACGGAGCGTCGGTGTCGAAGGACACCATCTCCCGGATCACCGACAAGGTGCTCGAGGAGATGACCGAGTGGCAGAACCGGCCCCTCGATCGGGTGTATCCGGTGGTGTTCATCGACGCCATCCACGTCAAGATCCGCGACGGTCAGGTCACCAACCGACCGATCTACGTCGCGATCGGGGTGACCGTCAACGGTGAACGCGACATCCTGGGGTTGTGGGCCGGCGACGGCGGGGAAGGCGCGAAGTTCTGGCTGGCGGTGCTCACCGAGATCAAAAACCGCGGAGTGGCCGATGTGTGCATCGTCGTCTGCGACGGGTTGAAAGGCTTGCCGGAGGCGATCAACACCGTGTGGGAACTCGCAGTGGTGCAAACTTGCGTTATCCACTTGATCCGCAACACTTTTCGATTCGCACCACGCCAGCATTGGGACGAGATGTCCCGCGATCTCAAACCGATCTATACCGCTCCGACCGAGGCCGCGGCCAAGGAACGGTTCGTCGAGTTCGCCACCAAGTGGGGACCGAAGTATCCGGCGATCGTCCGGCTCTGGGAGAACGCGTGGAGCGAGTTCGTGCCGTTCCTCGACTACGACGTCGAGATCCGGCGGGTGATCTGCTCGACGAACGCGATCGAGTCGATCAATGCCCGCTACCGGCGTGCGATCCGCGCCCGTGGGCATTTCCCGACCGAGCAGGCCGCGCTGAAGTGTCTCTATCTTGCGACGCGGGCGCTGGACCCCACCGGTCGGGGTAGGGCACGATGGGCGATGAGGTGGAAGCCTGCCCTCAATGCCTTCGCGATCACTTTCGAAGGACGCATCAACTAACCGATGCCAGGCCGGATCCACCGTTTATCGGACACTCCCTGGCTTCAGGCATGTCTCACACGAACGACATGAGTGGACGACCCGGCCCGGTGCTGGCGGATCAACGCACCGGTGCCGGATGCCGTTCGGCCAGCTGTCCCAACGCGGTGATTCCGACCGGTTCGCTGACGGCCAGCGGAATCACCGCGCACCGATTGGCGAGTTCGTCCCGGACCGTGTCGATCTGCTCGAGTTCGGCAACCGCTCGCTGCCGCAGCAGCGGCGCGGTGGGCGCCGCCGCGGCCAGGGAATTGTTGACCACCCACCCCCACGGCTCGATACCAGCGCGCCGCAGATCATCCTGCAAGCCGGCCGCCTCGAGCACCGGGGTGGTCTCGGCAAGAGTGACCAGCACAATCTTGGTCTGCGCCGGGTCCTGCAGCCGCATCAGCGGGGTGATGAAGCGCCCGCCATCGCCCATCTGCCGGGCGATCTCCCGGTGATACGAGCCGGTCGCATCGAGCAACAGCAGAGTATGCCCGGTCGGGGCGGTATCGACGACGACGAACTTGCGGCGTGATTCGTGGATGACCTTCGAAAAGGCCTGGAACACCGCGACTTCCTCGGTGCACGGGGACTGCAGATCTTCGGCGAGGGTGGCGCGGCCGGCGTCGTCGAGTTCGGCGCCCTTGGTGGCCAGGACCCGGTTGCGGTAGGTCTCGCTCGCCTCGTGCGGATCGATGCGGGAGACCTCGAGGTGATCGAGTTCCCCGGCGAGAGTGTCGGTCAGATGTGCGGCGGGGTCGGTGGTGGTCAGGTGCACGTCATGACCACGGCGGGCCAGCGCCACCGCGATCGCGGCGGCAATGGTGGTCTTGCCGACTCCACCTTTGCCCATGCACATCACCAGCCCGTGGCCATCAGCCTCGATCGCATCGACCAGATCCGCCAGTGAAGTGTTGCGCCCCGGCTTCAGTAGAGGCTCTCGACGACCCGCTCGGTTGTTCCGGCGGGACTATGTGAATCGTAGTAGGACTGTTCGGCTTCGACGGGCGAGATCATCCCGATCTCACCGTGCAACCTCCGGTGATTGAACCAATCGATGTACTCGGCCACCGCAATTTCGAGGTCATCGATAGAGCGCCACGGTCCCTTGTTACGGACCAGCTCGGCCTTGAACAGCGAGTTGAACGCCTCGGCGAGGGCGTTGTCATACGAATCGCCGCGGCTGCCCACCGAAGCGACCGCGCCGGCCTCGGCAAGGCGCTGGGTGTAGCGGATAGCTCGATATTGAGCTCCGCGGTCGGAGTGATGTATCAACTGGGACAGGCCCTGACCTGCATGTTCGCGGGTCCAGATGCCCATCTCCAATGCATCGAGTGCGAGATCGGTGCGCAGACTCGTCGACAACTGCCATCCCACGATGCGGCGTGAGAAGACGTCGATGACGAACGCGGCATACGTCCATCCGGCGAACGTGCGGACATAAGTTATATCGGCGACCCACAGCTGGTCCGGTGCTGAGGCGGTGAATCCGCGGTTGACCAGGTCAGCAGGCTTGTCGGTGTCCGCTGCGGCGATCGTGGTCCGGGGGTTCTTCGACCGGGCGATGCCGCGTAACCCTTCGGCGCGCATCAGGCGCTCGACGGTGCACCGGGCCACCCGGATCCCTTGCCGCTGCAGCTCCGCATGGACCTTGCGGGCACCGTAGACGGCGTAGTTCTCGGCGTGGACCCGGTGGATTTCTTCGATCAGTTCCGCGTCGCGGACCGCCCGCGCTGAGGGTGGACGGGTCTTTGCTGCGTAGTACGTTGACGGGGCGATCTGCACACCGGTCCGAGTGAGGACTCTGCAGATCGGCTCGACCCCGTGATCGGCCTTGTGGGCGTCGATGTAGTCGACGATCACTTGAGTTTGCGGTCGAGCTCCGCTGCCGCGAAAAACGCCGACGCCGTCTTCAGGATCTCGTTGGCACGGCGCAGTTCTCGGTTCTCGCGTTCGAGTTCGGCGATTCGTTTCGCCTCGTCCGTCGTGGTGCCGGGGCGGACACCACCGTCGATCTCGGCCTGACGAACCCAGGTGCGCAGGGCCTCGGGATGGATGCCCAACTGCTCGGCGATCCGCTTGATCGCTCCTGTTTTCGATCCTGGATCGCGGCGTGCCTCGACTGCCAGCCGCGTCGCTCGTTCCTTCAGCTCCTCCGGGTACTTTCGCGGTGCTCCCATGGATCTCATCCTTCCGTGTGATGAGACCCTCCAACAGACCCGGTACGCGACAAAGCATCGGCGACCGCGGCGACACCCGGTTCGGTGTCGTCGACACTCACAGCGGTGGTGGTGGTGGTGTCGAACAGGGTGCTCAAAGCATCGAGACCGACCATGTTGACCGGCTTGAGCTCCACCAGATCGGTGGGCAGCGCGACGATCGCGGCGCCGCGACCCGCCAATGCTGCCTGCTCACGCTGGTACACGGCGGTAGCCAGCGGGTCGGTGTCATCGGCCGGGTCGGGCAGCACGCCGTTGACGACCACATGCTGTCTCGTCATGCCGATCGCGGCGAGTTCGCTGTGGGTGCGGGCGATCTCGGCCAGAGCGGCACGGTTCGCGCGTGCCACGAGCACCAGGCGGGTACGGCCGGGATCCGACAACGCCTCGACCGCGCCGGCGTACATGGCTTTCTGCTTGTCGAGCCCGGCCAGCGGACCGAGGCAGGACGCGTCGCCCTTGCCGTGGTCGAGGAATTCGGTCCAGTTACCGGGCAGTTGCAGCAGCCGGATGGTATGGCCGGTGGGGGCGGTGTCGAACAGCACGTGATCGAACCCGGCGACCCGGTCGTCGGGATCGGTGAGCAGAGAAGTGAATTCGTCGAACGACGCGACTTCGGTGGTGCACGAGCCGGACAACTGCTCGGTGATCGACGCGATCTCCGCTGCGGGCAACAACCCGCGGACGGGACCGACGATGCGTTCGCGGTAGGCGGCGGCGGCCTCCTCGGGGTCGATCTCGAGCGCGCAGAGCCCCGCCGCCGCGGGGACCTCGGTGATCGTGTTGCCGATACTCAGACCGAAGACCTGCCCGACATTGGAGGCGGGGTCGGTCGAGACGAGCAGCACCTTCTTGCCGGCCCGGGCCAGGCGCACCGCCGACGCGCACGCGATGGAGGTCTTACCGACCCCACCTTTACCGGTGAAGAACACAAACCGGGGCGGGTCGGTCAGAAACGTCGGGTCGGCGGCAGCCATGAAAGCAGGTACTCCTCGTCGGACGGGTCAACGGAAAGGTGCAGACCTGTCTGGTCAGCAGCAGGTGGACTCGCCCGGGGTGCAGCAGGAGTCGCTGTCGTCCGCGAGCCCGAGCATGGTCACCCCGGACGGCGGCGCGGGTACCTCAAGGCCGGCCCAGGTGGCGAGCTCGGTGCGGGTCGGGTAGCGCCCGGTAGCGACGGTGACGTCGTCGACGAGCACGAGCGGCAGCCCGTCCGATCCGGCGAGTTCGAGGAATTTCTTGACCGTCTCGTTGTGGGCGAACGAGAGTGGGTCGTTGGCCAGGTTGTGGCGGGTGATGGCGGCGCCCTGCTCGGTCAGCGCGGCCATGTCGGCGGTGAAGGTGACCAGGTTCTGGTCGAGGTCCTCGCCGCACACGCCGGTGTTGCAGCACAGGGCCGGTTCGAAGACTGCGATGGTGCTCATAGGTGTCTGTACTCCTGAGTGATCGAGGCGAAGAAAGTTATCGGGCGTCGGTAGCGGCAAGCAGTCGGGCGGTCAGCTCGCCGACCCGGGCGGCGATGTCGTCGCGCACCAGGCGCATCCGCTCGATGCCGTCGATGCCACGCTCGGACGGCTCATCGGTGTCCCAGTTCTCCACAACCACCCCGGCGGGCGCATCGACGCGGGCTTCACCGCCGAGGGTGACCACCAGGTCGACCTCGGTGAGGAGCTGCGGGTCGATCGGCTTGGGATACTCACCTGCGATGGGGGCGCCGACCTCGCCGAGGACCTGCATCGACAGGGCGTTCAGGGACGATCCGGGTGCGGTGCCCGCGGAATGGACGGCGATCCGGTCGCCTGCCGTCTTGCGCATGAGGGCGGCCGCCATCTGGGATTTGCCGCCGTTCTTGACACACACGAACAGCACCGACGCAGTGGGCACGACAGTAGTCCCTTCCCGAAGTACACGAATTGACGGGTGAATAGATACCAGTCAATATAGACGTATGTCGAATCAGCTGTCGAATGGGGACGGGCCCTGCTGCCCGCCCCTGTCTCGTGAGCCCCTCACCTCCGATTGGGCCACCGACCTGGCCCGCATGTTCAAAGCCCTCGGTGACCCGGTGCGCCTGCGCATGCTCAGCATGATCGCCAGCCACCAGGGCGGCGAGAGCTGCGTGTGCGACATCAGCCCCGCCTTCGACCTGTCGCAACCGACCATCTCGCATCACCTCAAGGTGCTGCGCGAAGCCGGACTGCTCGACTGCGAGCGCCGCGGCACCTGGGTCTACTACCGAGTGCTCCCCGCAGCGCTGGAACAACTCTCCGCGGTGCTCGCCACCGAATCCGGTGTGCTGCCCGGATCGGCCTGCGCCTGCGCACCGGCCGAACCTTTCGAGGGGGCCGTCTCGTGACCACCACTGAACACCGGTCCGTCGCCGGCAAGATGTCGGTCCTCGACCGGTTCCTGGCCGTGTGGATCGGCATCGCCATGGTCGTCGGCCTGCTGCTCGGCCGACTCATTCCCGGCCTCGGGGATGCGTTGAGTGTCATCGAGATCGACAACATCTCCCTGCCGATCGCGCTGGGTCTGTTGATCATGATGTATCCGGTGCTTGCGAAGGTGCGCTACGACCGTCTCGACACTGTCACGGGCGATCGCAAGCTGCTGATCTCCTCGCTGCTCCTCAACTGGGTGCTCGGCCCGGCGCTGATGTTCGCCCTCGCCTGGCTGCTGCTGCCCGACCTGCCCGAATACCGCACCGGCCTGATCATCGTCGGCCTTGCCCGATGCATCGCGATGGTCATCATCTGGAACGACCTCGCCTGCGGCGACCGTGAGGCCGCCGCCGTGCTGGTTGCGATCAACTCGGTGTTCCAGGTGATCATGTTCGCTGTGCTCGGCTGGTTCTACCTGTCGATCTTGCCCGGCTGGCTCGGCTTGGAGCAGACCACCCTCGATGTCTCGCCGTGGCAGATCGCCAAATCGGTGCTGATCTTCCTCGGTATCCCCCTCGTCGCCGGTTTCTTGACCCGCCACTTCGGCGAAAAAGCCAAAGGCCGCGAGTGGTACGAAGAGACCTTCTTGCCGAAGATCGGTCCCTGGGCGCTCTACGGACTCTTGTTCACGATCGTGATCCTGTTCGCGCTGCAGGGTGAGCAGATCACCTCGCAGCCCTGGGACGTGGTGCGCATTGCGTTGCCGCTGCTCGCGTACTTCGTCCTGATGTGGGGCGGCGGGTTCCTGTTCGGTGCGGCAGTGGGGCTCGGTTACGAGCGCACCACCACACTGGCGTTCACCGCCGCCGGAAACAACTTCGAGCTGGCCATCGCGGTGGCGATCGGCACCTTCGGTGTCACCTCCGGTCAGGCTTTGGCCGGGGTGGTGGGTCCGCTCATCGAGGTCCCTGTCCTGGTTGCTCTGATCTACGTCTCGCTCGCTCTGCGGAAGCGTTTCACCCGTTCATCTGCCCCCGCCGCGCCGTAAGGATCGGCCACGTCAGGAGATATCGATGTCCCAGCACGCTGCTCAGCCAGAATTACTGATGCCTCAGGCGGTGCTGCACCGCAGTGCCGAACATCTCGCCGAGAAGTACGCCGGGGTGTTCTCGGCGCAGACCGTCGAGCGGATGGTCTTCGAGTCGTATGCGGCGCTGCGGCGCACCGCCAAGATCCATACCCATTTGCCCTCGCTGGCCACCCGCTTCGCGGGCGAACGCCTCACTGCTCTGGCGCAGGCCGAGGGCGCTATACCGAAGGATGTGCCGGAAGTGCTGTTCGTGTGCGTGCGTAACAGCGGACGTTCGCAGATGGCCGCGGCACTGCTGGCTCATCACGGCGCGGGACGGGTGCACGTGCGCTCCGCCGGATCGGCTCCTGCAGCGGCGATTCATCCTGTCGTGGTCGAGGCGATGGCCGAGATCGGGCTCGATCTCGGCGGCGAATATCCCAAACCCCTGACCGACGATGTGGTGGCAGCCGCCGATGTGGTGATCACCATGGGGTGCGGTGATGCGTGCGCGGTGTATCCGGGTAAGCGCTACCTCGATTGGTCGTTGATCGATCCGGACGACGAGTCGCTGGGCACGGTGCGCGCCGTCCGCGACGATATCGACACTCGCGTGCGGGCTTTGCTGGCCGAACTCGACACCGTTTCTGCCTGAATTCTCTTCGAAAGGACGTCTGTTTTCATGACAACTGATTCCTCGACCGATCGCACACCCTCGGTGTTGTTCGTGTGTGTGCACAATGCCGGCCGTTCTCAGATGGCTGCGGGGTTCCTCACTGCGCTGGCTGGCGACCGGGTCGAGGTCCGCTCGGCGGGCTCGGCCCCGGCCGAGGAGGTCAACCCGGCCGCGGTCGCGGCGATGGCCGAGGTGGGTATCGACATTTCCGCGCAGAACCCGAAGATCCTCACTGTCGATGCGGTGCAGGCCTCGGATGTGGTGATCACCATGGGGTGCGGCGACACGTGCCCGGTGTTTCCGGGCACGTCGTATCGGGATTGGGTGCTCGAGGATCCGGCCGGGCAAGGGGTCGAGGCGGTGCGTCCGATCCGCGACGAGATCAAAGTCAAGGTCGAGGCGCTGATCGCCGAGCTCGTTCCCGACGTCGCCCGCGCCTGAGCGCCCCCGCACCGCGATGATCGGATCATTGTCGGTGCGAACGGTGGCCTCATGGCCGAGGTGCGGTCCGCGTGTCTCGCACCATGCGGGGGACGAGCTGGACGTAGAGGACCATGCCGACGAGTTCGACGAGGGTTTGGGTGACGACGATGACGGGAGTCAGCGCGTAGCCGGCCGGTAGTGCGAGCGCGAGCGGAAGGACCACCAGCGAGTTGCGGGTGGCACCACTGAAGATCAACGCGCGTGAGCGGCCGACGTCGAGCCGGAACATCCGTGCCGCGGCGCATCCGAGTCCGGCCATGATGACCAGGAAGGCGGCGTAGACGGGGATGACCGTGCCGACCTGGTGGAGTTCATCGCGGATCTTCGGGATCTGGCCGGCCACGACGACGAACAAGGTCCCGGCCATCAGCGGAACCATCGCGGCAGTGAATGCGGTGGTGAGCACGACACCGGCCCGGCGTCGTGCGGCCAGGGCCTGCGTCGCCCACGCCAGCCCGAGCGGGACGACGATCAAGATGACGAACGCTTCGAGGAACGGCCCGATGTCGACGATGTCGGTGAGTTCTGGGCCCATGAACAGCCACAACAGCAGCGGCAGTGCCGCCATTTGAGCGAGCATGAGCAGCGGTGAGGCGGCGAGCAGGCGCCTGCTGTCCCCTCCGGCGAGACCCGAGAACACGATCACGTAGTCGATGCAGGGGGTGAGCAAGGTCAGCAGGACCCCGAGCAGCACGGCCTGCGGGAACGTGACCACCACGGTCAGCGCGGCGACGACGACCGGGACGACAACGAAATTGAGCACCAGGGCCGCGATGAGGAACCGGCGGTCGCGGAAGGCCTCGGCCAGTTTCGTGAACGGCACCTGCAGGAAGGTCGCGTAGAGCAGCGCCCCGAGCAGCGGGTAGATGCTGGCTTCGAACACCGACGAGGAGCCCGGCAGGGTCAGCCCCACGGCCGCGCCGAACGCCAGGGCGCCGAGGTACACGAGGATTTGGTGGCGTTCGAGCCACTGAATCGCGGACATGCGCAGGTAGAGCCCTTTCGAGGCGGGGTCAAGCACAGCGGGGGCATCAGGACCGGGGTGTGGTACCCCGGGTTGCGGGTCCGGTGGTCAGCGAGCCGGCGCAGCGCTCGTGCTCGTGGTGTCGCCGAACAACTCGCGCACCATCGCGGCCGCTTCCGGCGGTGCTGCCACGTCGAACACCACCTCGCTCCCACGCAGATGCAGGTGGAAGTCGTAGAACGGGCAGCACTGCTGTTCTGCGGCGGCGAGTTCGGCCAGCGCACCGACTCGGTCGAGGGGCAGTCGCAGTCGAACATCCCCCGGCCCCGGTTCGCGGACGCCACCGGCGAGAACCTGCTGCCACCGGTGCACGCGTTCCTCGTGGTCGGCGGCGCCGAGGGAACAGGCGATCGGTGGGCCGGTCTGCACGGTGATCGCGGCGCGGGAGGGAGCGAAAGGCAGGTCGACCAGCTCGGAGCGGGGCTGCGGCGCGAGGAATCCGCAGCCGGCATCGCATGGCTCGGCGCGATCAGGCAGATCGTCGAGTTGGGCCAGCGCCGCTCGAAGGGTGTCGGTGAACGCGGTGAGCTCCGCGGTCCGCGTGGTGGCCTCGTCCAGGCGTGCGGCCATTTTCGGGCGTAGCTGCGCACGGACCTCGGCGCAGGGATCGTGCTCCCACACCGCGAGCAGTTCGCGGATCTC
Source organism: Rhodococcus rhodochrous (assembly GCF_900187265.1). Taxonomy (NCBI): domain Bacteria; kingdom Bacillati; phylum Actinomycetota; class Actinomycetes; order Mycobacteriales; family Nocardiaceae; genus Rhodococcus; species Rhodococcus rhodochrous. The sequence goes on along the minus strand of NZ_LT906450.1, from coordinate 2,841,726 downwards.
GCCCAAGGGGAGTCCCACGTGCTTGGCCGCCTGAATGAAGGCGACGCGGTCGACATCGCGCTCGCCGTAGATGCGATATCCGCTGTCGGTTCGCTCCGCGGGTACCAGTCCTGCGGATTCGTAGTACCGCAAGGTGGTGGCCGGGACACCGGTGTGTTCGGCGAACTGGGAGATCAGCATCGTGCTCACTCCTCGACGGTAAACCTTCGAGTCGACTCGAAGGTCAAGCCGATGCCAGGTCTACCGGTGTTCGGCCTGCCGCAGCACGGTGATCAGATCGGCGGTGCTCGGGGCACCCTCGAGCCCGTCGGCGGTGCGGTAGACGCGGCAGGTCAATCCGACGCCCTCGGTGGGGCCGAACGGATCGGTCCCGTCGATGCGGATGGTCGGGGATCCGGGGAAGGCGACGCGCTCGGCGGCCTCCGGGGTCTCGATACGGCGCAGCCGGATCGGGGTACCGGCGTTGCCGGTCGCTGCCAGCGCCTCGGCGAGGCGGTCTCGGGCCTTCTCCCAGTTCGGGCAGCCGTCGAAGTACAGCAGTTCGATGTCCATCTCCACCCGAGTCACTCTCACTGGTTCTCGGTGGCGGGAACGGCCTCGGAGCGGCGTTCGAGCAGCACGGTGTCGCGCCAGATGCCGTCGAGCCGGCCGATGCGCTCGCGCACACCCACGGTGCGGAAACCCGCCGAATGGTGCAGCGCCAGGCTGGCCCGGTTCTCCGGGAAAATCGAGGTCTGCAGCGTCCACAATCCGCCCTGATCGGCGGCGATGACCTGGGTGCGCAGCAGGGCCTTGCCGACGCCGCGCCCGCGCATGCCGTCGCCGACATACACCGAATTTTCGGCCACCCCCCGATAGCACTCGCGGTTCGATACCGGGCTCAAGGCTGCCCAGCCGACGACCTGTCCGTCGATCTCGGCGACCCAGCGATGCTCGGGCAACCACTGGCTGTCGAGGTGGTCGCGGCTGGGGACTTCGGTGGTGAACGTCGCGGCGCCGGTGGCGATGCCGTCGGCGTAGATGCGGCGCACCGCCTCCCAGTCACCGCCCGCAAGTGGGCGCACGGCCACATCGGCCGGGACATCCTCGGGGCAGCACGGGCGGGCGGTGAGCACCCCCATGACCGCGTCGGCAGCACTGGGCAGGTCGCTGCAGCAGCTCGGGTTGACCCGCACCACGGTGCTGGTGCCCTGTTTGCCGGTGATGACGAAGCCGACGTCGGCGAGTTTGCGGACGTGATGGGAGATGGTGGGCTGGCCGATCCCGAGCCTGTCGGCGAGCTCGCCGACGGTGATGCCGGACGGATGGGCGGCGACGTGGTGCAGCAGCCGCACCCGCGTGGGTTCGGCCAGGCAGGCGAACCATCCGGCGTAGGTGGCCGCATCCTGCGGGCTCAGGGCGTCGAAGTCCACCTCCGCGCCAGGAGCGGTGATCGGTAAGCCGAGTGCTGTCATACCCCCACTGTATCGATCAGCATCGATGGTTGCATACATCGACGACCATCGATACTCTGACAGCAGCTTAGATCGATACCCATCGATGAAAGGATCTGTCATGAGCGAGTTGCCCATCGTCGTCGTCGGAGCCGGACCGATCGGCCTGGCCGCCGCCGCCCACCTGCGCGAACGCGGCCTCGAACCGCTGGTACTCGAACGCGGCGACGTCGTCGGAGCCGCCATCACGCAATGGCACAGCGTCCGCACCTTCTCCCGCTGGGCCGAACTGATCGACCCCGCCGCCCGCCGCCTCCTCGACACCACCGGCTGGAAGGCCCCCGACGACGACGCCTACCCCACCGGCCAGGACTGGACCGGGCAGTACCTGAGCCCGCTGGCCACCGCCCTCGGCGACGCGGTCCGCCTCGATCACGAGGTCGTCGGCATCGCCCGCCGCGGCCGCGACCGCATCGTCGACGCCGGCCGCGACACCGAACCACTGTCGGTGCACATCCGCCACCGCGACGGCACCGACACCCGCCTGCTCGCCCGCGCCGTCATCGATGCCTCCGGCACCTGGAGCACTCCCAACCCCCTCGGCGGCGAAGGCCTGCCCGCCCTCGGTGAACGCGCCGCAGCCGAGACCATCACCTACCGCGTCCCCGACCTGGGCGACGATGCGGTGCGCACCCGCTACGCCGGCCGCCACACCGTCATCGCCGGCAGCGGCCACTCGGCACTCAACGCAATCGTGGCGCTGGCCGAGCTCGCCCGCACCGCCTCCGGCACCCGCCTGACCTGGGCGGTGCGCCGCGGCGAGGTCGGCGCCGCGTTCGGCGGCGGCCAGGACGACCAACTGCCTGCCCGCGGCGCCCTGGGACTGCGCGCGAAAAAGGCCGTCGACGACGGGCTGCTCACCGTGGTCACCGGGTTCCGCACCGCCGCCGTCGAACCCGCCACCGACGGTCAGGTCGCGGTGGTCTCCGATACCGGAGCCCGCCTCGAGGCGGTGGACGAGATCATCGCCTCCACCGGCTTCCGGCCGGACCTGTCGTGGCTCTCGGAAATCCGTCTCGACCTCGACCCGGTGCTGCAGGCCCCGACCGCGCTCGCCCCGCTGATCGACCCGAACGTGCACTCGTGCGGGACCGTCTACCCGCACGGCGTCGCCGAGCTCACCCACCCCGAACCCGGCTTCTATGTGGTCGGGATGAAGAGCTACGGTCGGGCCCCGACGTTCCTGGCGATGACCGGCTACGAGCAGGTCCGCAGCATCGCCGCCGCCCTCGCCGGTGATCATGATGCCGCCGCCCGCGTCGAGCTGACCCTGCCCGAGACCGGAGTGTGCGGCGGCGCCGGAGTGTTCGACGACCCCGCCGCCGACACCGCCGACGCGGGTGGGTGCTGCGGCCCCGCGGAGCCGGCGTTGGTCACCCTCTCCGCCCGCGCCGGCGGATAACGCCGGTGACCGACACCTCGATCCGCCCGCAGCCCGGTGCCCTCACCGGGGCCGGGCTGCGGCGGGTGCTGGCGGTGCTGTGCCTGACCGAGATCACCAGCTGGGGCATCCTGTACTACGCGTTCCCGGTCCTGTCGGTCTCGATCTCCGCCGAGACCGGCTGGTCGCCCACGGCGATCACCGCGGCGTTCTCGCTCGGTCAGCTCGCCACCGCGCTCGCGGGTATCCCGGTCGGGCGCATCCTCGACCGGGTCGGACCGCGCACGATCATGACCGCCGGCTCGGTCCTCGCCGTCCCCGCGCTGGTCCTGATCGCGCTCGCCCCCACGCTGCCGGTGTTCTACGCCGGGTGGCTGCTGGCCGGCACCGCGATGGGCGCGGTGCTCTACCCACCGGCGTTCGCCGCGCTGACCCGCTGGTACGGCGACCGCTCCGTGCACGCCCTGATGATCCTGACCCTCGCCGCGGGCCTGGCCAGCACCATCTTCGCCCCGTTGACCTCCGCAGTGGATCAGCAGTCGGACTGGCGCACCACCTACCTGATCCTCGCGGCGATCCTCGCCGCGATCACCATCCCCGGACACTGGTGGGGACTATGCGGATCCTGGCCCGCCGCGACCCCACCGGCGAACGGCGCGGCCCTGGGGCACCGGGAGATCGCCCGCAGCCCCGCGTTCCTCGCACTGGTGGGCGCGTTGGCTCTCGGTGCGTTCACCGCCTTCGCCGGGGTCTTCAATCTGGTGCCGTTGCTGCTCGAACAGGGCTTCTCCCCGTCGGTGGCGGCGGTGACGCTCGGGCTCGGCGGCGCCGGACAGGTCCTCGGCCGCCTCGGCTATCTGACCCTGGTCGCCCGTACCAGCGTCCGCAGCCGCATCGTGGTGATCCTGGCCGGCACCGCGGCAACCACCGCGCTGCTCGGGGCGGTGACCACGGCCGCGGCGTTGATCGGCGCGGCGATCGGCGCGGGACTGGTGCGCGGATTGTTCACCTTGATCCAGGCCACCGCCATCACCGACCGGTGGGGCTCGACCCACTACGGGCGCCTCGGCGGGCTGATGTCCGCCCCGATCGTCCTGGTCATGGCGTTGGCGCCGTGGGCGGGAACCGCCCTGGCCGGCGCGACCGGCAGCTACGCCACCGCCTACCTCGTGCTCGCGGTCGTCGCCGCGCTCGCCGCACTCCTGGCGATCGCGTCCGTGCCGCGGCTGACCCCCACCGACACTGTCGAAGGAACACCATGACCGACTATGACGCTCTCGTCGTCGGCGGTGGCCAGTCCGGCCTCGCCGCCGCCTACGCTCTGTCTGCTCGCGGCCTGCGCACCGGGCTGCTCGAAGCCGGCGACGAGCCGGTCGGGGCCTGGCCGCACTACTACGACAGCCTGACCCTGTTCTCCCCGGCGAAATACAGTGCCCTGCCCGGCCTGGCGTTTCCGGGCGCCCCGGACCGCTATCCGCGGCGCGACGAGGTGATCGAGTATCTGCGCCGCTACGCCGCCGGACTCGACGTCGACATTGTGACCGGCTCCCGCGTCGAGACCGTCACCTGCGAGCGGGGCGTCTACACCGCCCACACCGCTGTCGGCGGCAGTGTCACCGCGCCGATTCTGATCGCGGCCACCGGCTATCTCGGGTCCCCGAATATCCCACCGCTGCCGGGGCTGGACACGTTCGGCGGCACGGTGCTGCACACCGGCGACTACCGCGACCCCGCTGCACTCACGGGCCAGAACGTGGTGGTGGTCGGTGCCGGTAACTCGGCGGTGCAGATCGCCACCGAACTCGCCGAGGTCGCTACTGTGACTCTGGCCAGCCGCCGACCGCCGAAGTTCCTGCCGCAGCGGATCTTCGGCCGTGATGTGCACTTCTGGCTCACGGTCACCGGAGTCGACCGCGCCCCCTTGGGGCCGTGGCTGCCTGCGTCGCCGACCCAGCAGGTCCTCGATACCGGCCGCTACCGGCGTGCCCTGGCCAGCGGCAACCCGCAGCCGCGGCCGCTGTTCACCGGCCTCGACGACCGCCGGGTGTTCTGGCCCGACGGCGCCGCCACCACCGCCGACACCGTGCTGTTGGGTACCGGTTATCGCCCGCACCTGCCCTATCTGACCGGTCTCGGCGCTCTCGACGAGACGGGCCGGCCCCGGCACCGGCAGGGTCTCTCCACCACTCATCTGGGGCTGGGGTATGTCGGTCTCGAATGGCAGCGCAGCCTGTCGTCGGCGTCGTTGCGCGGGGTCGGCCGCGACGCCGGCCGGGTCGCCGATCGTGTGGTCGCCGCCGCCCGGTCCCGCCGCGCACTGCCTATCCGTCCCTGACCGGCGCTGCGTCCATAGATGTTCACGGAAACGGTGACACCATGGACGGCACACCGCCCGTCCCCTCGGGGGCGGGTTTACCTATCTCTCGTGCGATCCGTCGCCGATTCGAGACGGTGGGCGGCATGTCTGCCGCCGCATGCCCGCATCCGCGTTTACCATCTGTCTCAATGAGAACCCGCGTCGTCGAACGGGTTCCGGCCGACACGACCGCGGGAGCGGCGCTGATGGACATGGACGAACAGTTGCACCAGCTTGCGTGGCAACTCCAGCACAACGGACACGACTGGAGTGAAGTCGCCGCCGAGCTCGGCTGCGACGAAACCGTCGCCCGGGCCATGGCCGACCGATACCTCGCCGACTCCGAGACTCGAGCACAGAAGGACCAATTCTCGCTGTTCGATCTCTGAGCGGCGCACGTCATCCCGCGCTGCTGCTGTTACGCCAGCCGTCCGGCGGTCACGACACGGCGATCCGCGCCGCGCCACTGCGGCAGGTACGTCCGACGTGGCATCCGAGGGTCGACGGGGGCGCTATATCGATTCGCGACATGAGACTGAATTCGGCCGGCAGTTGTGGAGGCCGCCCGGGAGGGGGAAGTCTGGTATCGACGGCCATCGAGTGCCGTCGGCTCCCTGGACAGGTGGTGGATCATGGGCCATTCCGAGCGGGTGGACAGGGCCGCTATCGCCGGCGAGCTCGAACGCACCCGTGTGCATCTGCACCGGCTCCTCGCCGACGCTTCCGACACCTCGTTGCGGAGTCGATCGGCGGGGACGCGGTGGACCAACGAGCAACTGTTGTTCCACATGGTCTTCGGGTACATGGTGGTGGCGGCGCTGCTGCCCTTGGTGCGGATGGTCAGCCGGCTGCCCGCCGGAGTGGAGCGTCGATTCGCCCAGGTCCTCGATGCCGGTACGCGGCCTTTTGACGTGGTGAATTACTACGGTTCATGCGCTGCAGCCCTGGTGTTTGACCGGAACCGGATGGGCACGAAAGCCGACCGGGTCATCGGTGCGCTGAGCCGCCGACTGCAACGCGAATCGGAGCAGGCGTTGGGACGGGGAATGTTCTTCCCGGTGCGCTGGGACCCGTTCTTCACCGATTACATGACCATTGGTGAGCTGTACCGATATCCCGTCAGACATTTCGATTTCCACGAACGACAGCTCACTCTCGATCGTCCGCATTGAGTCAGAACTCGGCTCTTCCGAGTTAGCAGGGGCGTAACTGCCTGGCACTGGATGATGCCCGCCGTGATTGGCGGGTGCAGGCCCACCGTACCCGCCGGCGCTGGTTCTCCGGAGTCCTGAACCCGAACGCGATCCGGCCGACGTGTTTGACGATCCTGTTGTAGCCCTCGCTACGCGCGTTGGACAGGCCGGTGGTGATAGCGAGGATCATCGGTTCCTGCCACGCCGAGATCGTCGCCGCCAACTTCCCGATCTCCGGAACCCGGCACGCCGCGCAGAACGTGTAGAACCGGTGCAGCGCAGCTCGGATTTCGTATCGGAGACCACCACGGTCGGTGCAGGACAATACATCTCGCAGCAGCTCTTTCGCGATCCATGCCGCGGCGATGTCGCCGTGGGGGTCGGCGGAGGTCAGCTTCTCGAACAACGTCGCTCGCTGCTCGTCGGTGAGCCGCTCCGCGGCCCGCAACAGCCGGCGCCGATTGATCCACTCGACGTCGCTCTTGCGGCCCCGTCGTCCTCGCTCGGCTTGGGTGACGCGGCGACGGACCGTGTCGACCATCTCGTTGGCCTTTTTGACCAGGTGGAATCGGTCCACGACCAGCAGCGCCTGCGGCAGTGCTTCGCGGACCGCCTTCGCGTACACCGAGGACATATCGATCGCAACGTGGGTGATCTGCGCCTTCCAGTCGGGGTCGCGCTCGGCGAACCAGTCGGTCACCACCGCGGAGGTGCGCCCATTGACCTGCGCCAACAGGCCCTGAACGCCCGTGAGGTCGACCAGGCCGGTGTCCCACCGGTCCACCCACGACCGTCGTCCGGTGTCGGTGCAGGTCTCCCATTTCGCCTTCCCGCGCCGGGTTTCGTCGATACCCAGGACGCGCACCGGCTCGGGTTCGGGGTCGAGCACCTCGTCTGCGGTCGCCACCACGGCCTTGTGGCAGGTGTTCCACGTGCAGCCGTACGCCGCGGCGACCGCCTTCACCGAGCGGTCGTCGTCGAGGACCGCCAATGCCATCTCCGTCCTCGCCCGCGTCGTCATCCGGGCCCGAGGCGGGATCTGCGGTACCGACTCCGTGAATGACCTGCGGTCACAGGAATTATTACTGCACAACCATTTCCGTTTCGTCCATTCGACCGAGGGGCGGTCTCGGCCGATCTTGATGTCGCGCGGGCGGGTGGTTACCCAGCCCTTCGAGTGGGTCGAGGTCGTCGTGCACACCGGGCACACACCCACCCACTGTGGGGCGGTGACCACCCGGACCGTGCGGGTGCCGTCGGGGTGGATCTGCACGGCCTCGACGATGACGCCGTCGAGGCCGAACAGCACTGAACTACTCTGGGACATGCTCGCGCCTTTGTTGTTGCTGGATGCGTAGAGAACACCCAGTTCACAAGGGCGCGAGCCCTCGATCAATCACCGACACGATTCCGATCGGTCACACCAGACCCCCGCCAAGTCGGAAGAGCCCAGAACTCAGGCTTCGAGGCAGCAGACTCTTCGATTCGGTTCTCGCGGCTTGGGCACAGGACCGAAACATCGTCCGGGATGCCTGAGGATTCCGACAAGATCGTGAGAATCCCTGACTGACACGAAATTGGAAAGCCGCAGGCCCGTGCGCCGCACTACTGACACCTCCGGCGGGAACCTACAGTTTGTGTAGGTTCCACGATTTGGTGTCGGTTTCCACGTTTCATGTCGGTCGGCACCGTGCTGGATGGACACTCGAAAGTGCCCCGGACCAGTGAGGTTGAGGTCAGGTACGTGTAGGAACCAGGTGCTCCTGTCGCAATGGCCCCTCACTCCGGCGAATCCGTGTCGGATGATCCAGGGACTACTTGTACGGAAAGTCCGTAGCCATCCCCGTCAGCGGCACTATTCCGGGATGTTCTGCCACGGTGAGCCTGGACTTCATCCGGTCACTGATGCACCACAGTTCGATGTCACCTGCTCCGACATCAGTCCCGTTCGGGATCTCTGTGGGGCGCGCAAAATGCTGTACATATGCCCTGCAATCGACATCCGGTCGTTCGATGACCGGGGTGCGATCACGTCCCACCCGCAAGGTGATACTTGCGGTATGGAGGTAGTGAACGGTTCGTCCGGTTTGGAGGATGATCTCGCGGTGTTGTCGTTCGAGTCGACGGTGCCGCGCAGGCATGTCCACCGCCAGGCGATATCCGAAGTCTTCCTCACCGATTGCGTTCGCGGTCCCGGACCGGACCGATTCGTCCTGGGCGCGCAATGGCCGCGTCTGCACGGTTTCTATCGCAGCCGGGCCGGTCGCTACGACCCGATGCTGCTCGCAGAGACGCTGCGCCAATGCGTGATCTATCTGGCGCACACCCGGTATCGGGTCTCGCTCGGTCAGCGGTTCGTGATGCAGACGATCGAGATCACCGCAGAGCTGGAACGTCTGGTGATCGGTGCCGGCGCCGCGGAGGTCACCATCACCGCGGTGGTATCGGATGTGCGACGTCGTGGCTCGCAGGTCACCGCTTTGAGCGCGGCACTCGAATTCACCATCGCCGGCCGCCGTGTGGGGTCCGGCAGAGGCCGAACTGCCGTTCTGACGGCCGAGGAGTACGACACCGTTCGTTGGGGTGCCGGTGGGCCGCGGACGCTGGGCCCTGTACCAGGGCGAACGCCGGTCGATCCGACCGCGGTGGGGGTGCCGGTGGTCGGGGATGTGGTGGTCGGTGCCACGGCGCGGCCGGGTCGCTGGCGGGTGTTGCCGGATCTGTCGCATCCGGTGTTGTTCGACCATCCGTCCGATCACCTGCCGGGCATGCTCGTTCTCGAGGCTGCCCGGCAGGCGGTACGAGCGGAATGCGGGGCCCCGGAGGCGGATCCGGTGTCGATAAGCGCGCAATTTCATCGATTCGTCGAACTCGACGTTCCGGCGGAGATGGTGGTCTCGGGTGTCGAGAAAGAGCCTGCGGGTGCGCATGTCGTGCTCGAGCAGCGTGGAATGGCGATGGCTACGGCGACGCTGAGGTGGCCCGCCGGCGCATCTCGTGCGCCGGGGCCCGGGTCCGGCGGATAGCGGCGTGTCAGGCCGGCTGGTGTGTCTCGCTCCAGCGAGCCCGACGGATCTTGTCGCTGTCGGGGCGGCAGTCGGAGGTCAGGATGCCGTTGAGCAGGAACTGCAGCATCTGGTCGATGCGGTGTTCGAGATCGATGCGTCGATCGAGGACATTCGAGACCATCTGAACCCCGGTGAACGCCGAGATCACAAACCGCGCCAGCTCGGAGGGATCGATCGTAGGGAGCAGGTCGCCCTCGGCGATCGCGGTCTCGACGAGGTGCCGGCAGGCTTCGATCCAGTCCTGGTACGGTCCCGGCTGGTCCGGTTCGGCGCCCGCACTGAATTCGAGGGTCAACCGGATGCCGGCCCGGACGATCGGATCCTCGACGATCTGTCGCCCCATTTCGTGGCAGAGCATCACGATCTGCTCGAGCGCCGAGGCCTGTGTGGCGGCGATCGCGGCGACCGCGGCGATGGAGATGGCGTGTTGCTGTTCGACGACGGCGTGTGCGAGTTCGTCCTTCGATTTGAAGTGGAAGTACAGGGCACCTTTGGTGAGCCCGCTGCTCGCCTCGACGATCGCCCCGAGGCTGGCACCGTCGAATCCCAGCCGATCGAAGGTGGCGGCCGCTGCTGCCACGATCTGCTGCCGGGTCGCTACTGCCCGAGCTTGTTTGGCCACACCCCGTGTCCTTTTACTCGATGATCTACCGAAAGGCGAGTCGTGGAGAACCTCGACCCTCTGCCTCCCCCGAGGCGAACCGTACCACCGGACCGGAACGACATCGCGGACCACGGATCGGCGCCGTCGACACCTGCATGGCGCGTCGCGGTCGTGGGTTCGAGCGGTTTCCTCGGTGGGGCGGTGCTCGACGCCCTGCTGAACATGGGGGTGGCATGCACGTCGATAGCGCGCCGTCCGCTCACATCCTCGAGACCGCCAATGCTGGTCGCGGCGGCAGATCTACTCGATGTGAAGGCTCTGACCGACGCGCTGGCCGGTGTCGACGCGATTGTGCATGCAGCGTCTTATACGGGCTCCGACGCAGCCCGATGTGAGGAGGTCAACGCTCTCGGTACCGAGAATCTGGTGACGGCCGCTGCCGACCACGGTATCGAGCACATCGTGTACCTGAGCACGATCGGCGTCTACGGCCCCGGACCGCATCGCAACGTCGTCGAGGGTGAGCTTGCTCCGGCTCCGGTCACTGCGCTGAGCGCGAGTCGTCTGACTGCCGAAAACCATGTGCGCAGGCACGGCGGTCTGGTGCTGCGACCCGGATTCGTGCACGGGCCCGGCGACCGGTGGTTCCTGCCCGGGTTGGCGCACATCGTCTCGACTCTCGGGGTGTGGATCGACGACGGCGCCGCACGTCAATCGGTGATTTCACGCGGCGACGTCGGCCGGCTCACCGCCGCACTCGCGGCGCGCGCCCTGCCCGCGGCGTTGCGTGGGGGCATGCGTCATCTCGCCCATCCGACTGCGGTGACCGTCCGCGAACTCGTCCACACCGCCACCGCACATGGTCTGCTCACACCACCGTCCGACTCCGTCGACTACGAGCAGGCACTGCGGATAGGCCGAGAGCGGGGACTGTCCGCACGTCACGTCGATCTGATCGGGCACGATCATCACTACGTCAGCGACCGAATCTGGGCCGAGACTGCGGTGGAGCCCTCACCGAATGCCCTTCCGGCGAGTCCCACCTCGCCGTGAGGGAGCTCCTGGAGTCACGTAGTAGATCGTGTTCCGCGAGTTTTCCGGTCGCATCGACCGTGCAGCGGGTATGTGTGGGTGAGGCGTTCCCTGTGCGTTGCACCTGCGGTACCCTCGAGCGCAACGGGCAATACCGGTCGAATGGTATTGTTTGTCTGGGATGGCGCCGATACGTGTGGATATCGGGAGTGTCCGGACGCATCGGCGGGTGTTGTGTCGGGAGTTGCCGACAGGCCAGTGACGGCGAGATTTACGAGGGGTACTCACCATCACTGGCCTGCGAGGTTCCGTCGGCATACGGCGCCGACGGACCTTCGTCCGCGCGCCGGGGGGAAAGCGCGCGAACTGTGCCCTCACGTAGGGAGCATGGGGGCACCGCACAGACTATTCGAGACCGCGACCGTGTGCACGCTCACCCCACATACGTGGTTGTCGATGTAAGGGTCGTTTTCAAAACAAGATCAATTTCGCGGACCGATCCATCAACGAGACAGGAAGGTTTGGCTGCCGCTGGTCGAGACCGGCACCTACCATCTGGTCCCGGCTTTGGTCACCGCGCTCGTCGGCGTGTGCGCTACAGCGGTCGGGGTGGGGCTGCTGCTATGCCACCTTCAGGACACACATGGTCCGGTGCCGCTCAGTGCTCGGTGACCGCCTCGCAGGTGATCACCCCGCGCACGGTCAGCGGCGCCGGATCGATATCGCCTCTGGAGCCGGTCGCGGTCAGCGCGAACACCACCTGCCGGCCCTCGTCGTGCACCTCGAGGTCGAGGTCGTCGGCGCTGTGGAACTGCACGTGTGCGCCCGAGGAATCGACGAGGGTGCCGGTCACCGCGTGTCGGGTTTGAGGGTCCGTTCCAGGGGAGGGTCGGGTCCCGCTCCCCGGACGCGATTGCATGGGCGGCTGCCACTGCGCGGTGAGCCGGGTGATCGACCAAAAGGACAGATCGTCTCCGCTGGCGAGGACCTGCCCTCCAGGCCGGTCCGGCGGGGGTGTCGGTGTTCGGCGAGTGCCGACGTCGACGACGACAACCCGGTCGTCACCGAGTCGGTCGACCGAATCCCTGCCGAGTGTCGGTTCCCGATGGTGCCCCCATCCCCCGCACGGCGGGAACCGGTCACACTGCTGGCGACCAGGCCGGATTCCGGCCGACTGCTACGGTCTTCCCCGGCACGGGCGCAGGTCGGGATTCGTCAGGGCGGGCCCTCACGCCGGGGCTTCGAGAGTTCGGGAGAAGGGCACGGGATTGGTCAAGCAGGCTCGGGCAGTGGCGACGCGGCACCAGCTCGTGGCAGCGGCCGCGGCCGCCTTCGACCAGCGGGGCTTCGAGGGCGCCTCCCTCGGCGACATCATCGAGGCGGGCACGGGCCTGAGCAAAGGTGCCTTGTACTTCCACTTCAAATCGAAGGAGGAACTCGCCGACGCTGTCGTGCAGCGACAACACGAGATCTCCCTCGCCGCGGTCGAGGCGATCGCCGCAACCGGTGCCTCGGCACTCGAGCAGATCGTGATGCTCTGCCACGAGATGGGCCGACAGATCGTGCAGGACCCGATCGTCCGGGCCGGGATCCGGCTGACCCTCGAATTCAGCGGCGGAGGAGGACCGCTGGATCCGGCCGGTCCCTACCGGGACTGGATCGAGGCGTGCCGGCAGCTCGCCGAGACCGCCATCGCCGAAGGCGATCTGCCCGGCACGGTCGATGCGCCGGAACTGGCCCGGTTCGTGATTTCGGCGTTCACCGGGGTGCAGATGGTCTCGAACGTGCTCGATCGACGGGTCGATCTCGAACTGCGGATCGATCAGATGTGGCGGTTCCTGCTTCCGGGCATCATGGTTCCTGCCCGTCGCCGTAAATGCGAGCGCATCCGGCACGCCCGCTGGAATCGTCCACAGACCTCGACCTGACAGTTCCTGTGGGCCTGCGTGGTTCCGGCTCGCCGACACGGCGCAGACCGCGCTGCTGCCGGTTGCCAGTGACCCCGACGCCGCCGCGGGTGAGCCGACCCGGATCGTTCAGGTCCGGAAGATTCCGTTTCTGATCTTCGGTCGCTCACCCGCCGGCAGGACGGTTTATTCGATGTAGGCGCCGGTCGACGGTGTCCAGACGATCGCCCCGCCGGTGAAGCTCTGGCGGAGTCCGTCGGTGCCGTACGCCTGCGCGGCCGAGGACGGGAAGCCGAGCGGACTCGCCGCTCCGCCGAGGCTGTTGTACAGGTCCTTGATCTGATCGCACACCTGGAACGGCGACGGCCAATAGATCTGGCAGTCAGCTGTCACCTCGGCCGGCGCAGCGGTGGCCACTGCGCCACCGGTCAAGGCCAGGACCACCAGCCCCGCCGCGGCCACTGCGGTCGCCATCCGCCCTCGTGGCCTCGTCCACCTCACCTTGTCGCGCACGTGTATATACCCGCTCCTTCACCTCTTTTCGGGGGTCGCTGTTCCCCGGGGAACCACCGCTCGAGCCGAAGATGATCTTGACCGCCTAACACCGAATGTCGGTTTTCGCACGCTTTCTGAAAACAAAACAGGTCGATCGGTATTTGTTACGCAAGTGTTATCTGGTGCATTTGTGATTATTGAGAAACCGTTTAAGTTGCTAAGAAGCGATGGCGCCACCGCTGTACCTATCCACCCGAGAAGAAACAGGTCACAGATGGATTCGCACCCCCAGCGGGGCTCCGTCATGTCCCGGCACAGATGGATGAGCCGGTGCCTGCTCGCGAGCACCACGGTGCTGATGGTTGCCGTCGGAGGGTCGGCAGCCCTGGCCCAGCCGATCGAGACGACACCGGCCGTCCCCACCACGACACAGTCCACACCGGCAACAACGTCCCCGGACCTGGTGCCGCTCGACACCCCAGCCGAAACCACCACGGTGGTCGATCCGTGCGCGGTACCGACCACCACACCCCCGGCCACCACGACGACTCCGCCGCCCACCACCACGACCACCACTCCCCCGGTGGCCCCGGCAGAGTGCGTAACCACCCCGGCAGCGCCCGAACCGGTCACCCCGACCCCGGCATCGGAAACGGTCCCGGAACCGGCCTCACCGCCGGTGACAGCCGCGCAAGAGCCGGAACCCGCCCCGCCGACCGAGGACACCCTCGCACCGGTGCCGGCGGAGATGATCCCGGCCGCACCGGCCGCCGATCAGCCCATCGCCCCCGATGATCCGGAATTGTCGTCCAAGACCGCCGAACCGGACCTGGACTGGGCGCCGACCGAGAACCCGAACGCCACCCTCGTACCGGGGCAGATGCGCTCCGATCGAGAAGAGATCCCGGCGCCGTTCACCAAGGAAGACGCCGACAAGGCCGAGATGATGGAGGCACAGGAGCGCTCCACCCTCTCGCGTATGTCGATCGCGGCGGTGACCTGCCAAACCTACTGGCCGTCCCCGTTCCAGGTGTGCGGCGCGATCCGCGACAAGTACAACTCCCTCGGCGGACCGGCGAGCTTCCTGACGTACCCGACCAGCGGCAACATCACCAACCCCGACGGGATCGGTCAACGAGTCACGTTCCTCAACGGCCCGATCTACTGGCACCCCGACACCGGGGCACATCCGGTGGTCAACAGCTTCCTCAACCGCTGGGGCATCCTTCAGTACGAGGCGGCTGCCGGCATGCTCGGATACCCCACCACGGATGAGATCGTGCACGCCGACGGGGTGGGGCGGCGTCAGGAGTTCCAGCGTGGCGCGATCTATGTGGCGTTCCAAAATGCGATCGGTTCCGCGATCCGCAACGGTCTGATCCGTGACAAGTGGAACACCGTCGGCGCGCACGAGCCGGGAAGCCTGCTCGGCTATCCCATCCAAGACCCCATGGATCTGCCTGACGGTCAGGGCCGGATGAGCCGCTTCGAACGCGGCGTCATCTACTGGCACCCGAGCACAGGCGCATGGCCCGTAACAGGCTCTCTCCTATCTAAATGGGAACAGTCGGGTAACGAGTCAGGGGCGTACGGGTACCCGATCAGTGATGCCAGGTCACGTCCTGGATCCGGTGAGGAACAGGATTTCCAGTGGGGCACGATGGGGTGGCTGACCGATATCGCGGACACCATGACGGGCGATGACCAAGGTGATATCGGCTTCATCATCTCCGATGGAACTCCGAACACCTATGCAGAATTCGCTGCTGATGCCGCCGTTGGCATAGATCCCAGCGATCCAGTCACGAGCGGAGGTGGAACACTTCTGGTGAATAACCCGGGATCGGGTCCGGCGACCCCCGACCCCGAAGACCCCAACATCGAGGGACCCGATACCGGGGGATACTTCATTCCCACATGGTGCACTACTGGTACGTGGGATGGAACGTGGCGCGGTAACCGAAAGAACGCTTGTGCAGTAAAAGATACCTTTGCGTGGTGGAAAAATATTTCTGGCGGTCCAGATCGTTTTGCCGCTGTCACCATCAAAACGGGAGTGCTATCCAGTCACCGAACTGGAATAATGAAGCAAGAAGTCCGACTCGAATTCGGGAAAGGCTGGACTACCGCCGGAACCCCGACCCTTCAGTACGAGGGTTACAACGACGGTTATAACAGCGGCTCTTTCTCAGTTGAAGGTCCTGCTCCAGGCACGGTGGTTCACTCCGGCATGACGATTGTGCTAGTCGTGACTTGGAATGAGACGAGCCTCGCCGACAACGCAATCGAGGCTCGAAACTTCGGGTTGAAAATCAGTTTCGGCAATGATTCCCCCAATTTGTC
Organism: Rhodococcus rhodochrous; assembly: GCF_900187265.1. Taxonomy (NCBI): domain Bacteria; kingdom Bacillati; phylum Actinomycetota; class Actinomycetes; order Mycobacteriales; family Nocardiaceae; genus Rhodococcus; species Rhodococcus rhodochrous. The sequence goes on along the minus strand of NZ_LT906450.1, from coordinate 2,825,854 downwards.
GAGCACCACAGATCTCAGCGTGGGGACTCACGGATTCCGATGCGATAAGACAATGCGTAACAGCGCAGGGTTGAAACAAGGATGTGTATGGTCCTCCTACACTCCGCAGTTCTGGCTCTCCCCGACATCCCACGCCAACCCCGTACCGGAGGCGGCCGGACACATTCAGAAGGCACTTGAAAGCGGACTTCCGGGAGGTTCCCCCTCTCAGCCGTTGCATCGCCAGGCAAACAATGCGACAAGGGACATCAATCGGCAGGCAGCATGTCCTCGGTCTGGCGATATCAGCAGGGACAGAGCCGTGTCAGGTCGCACATGCGATGAATATCCTTTCGCGTCGACCACAGAAGGTGGATACAGTTCTGGCGGCACGGGTCGAACCTTCAACCCTGAATGTCACATACCGGACCTGTCTGCAGGAACGGGTCCGACGGGCTTCAGTGTCTGCATGATTGACGGGCCTCAGAACAGTCGAGCAGGCAGCTATCTGGGTGCCTTCTATGGAGTCAACCGAGTGATCAATCAAGATCCCTTCTGGGTTTCCGTCTCCGGCGGCTCCCTCCCTCCTGCCCCATAACCACGGTAAGATCGCAGATGGTCAGTGTAGGGAGAGAATGTGAGGCGGGAAGCTGCATATCTGGTGAGCGCTGTACTCGTCGTTACCGCGATCGCAGGTGGTGCGGTGGTGGCGAATCGTGTCGCCACCGGCACCAACGACTCGGCCAGTCAGGAAGGAACTACTACCATGACCAGTTCGGAAGAACCTGCTCCGAGCGACGAGCCTTTGCTTGAGGAAGACTATGATCCATCGGTAGAAGACCCGTTCATCGACGATGGCGAACCCGAAACATACGAAGAGTTCGCCCGGGATGCAGCGGCCGGACAGAATCCGAACGACATGCCACCAGTAGCGGGTGGCGGATCGATCACAGTCACTGAACGCGAAAGTGAGCCTCCTCGATAGGTAGACCATGCTCTGCCACGCGGCATCCGCTTTCGGAGGATGCCGCGTGTGCATGTGGTCGTGAGATATGCATGGTGGTGAACGGTCGAAGTTCATCGCTTCCGGCGAAATCCGACCGGTAACTTCGTCGGGACGGATGCGGACGGCACTCCCCGTGTCCTGTGGAATTGAAACCAGAAGAGGCCTGGCGAGCGTTGCCGGAACGACCGGCTTCTGCGAGCGTCGACGAGGTGGCGATGACACACGAGATCACTACGGAGAGTCTGCGAGTGCTTGTCCCGGCAGACCTGATTCTCGACGGAATGGTGAAGTTTCCGCAGGTCGGCGACCGTGTGGAGTACGCCTTGACCTTCGTCGAGCTGGAGCCGGGGATTCTTCCCGAGATGTGCAACGACCTCACCGCCCGAGTGGAGGTGCGCGGTGACGGACGACTGTCCCGGGAATGGGTCGATCCGGCCGGGCGGACGCATCCGGGGACCTATTCGCTGCTTCTGCACGGCCGGGGCTGGGGTGCAGCTCTGCACTCGAGCACGCTGTATCGCGGCACCGTGCAGGTGACCGGCTCGTTGTCGGCCGACTTCCCGGCGCTGGTGCCGGAACAGGCCCGTGTGCGCGCCGCGGTGACCGGTCGCCGGCTGGTGAGCCATACGAGCTGGCCGGATGCGAACGGCCACTACAGCGGGGGCGGGATCCATACCTTCGGGCCTGTCCGGGAGGGGCAGAACGGCTTCGCGACGGGCACGGTGCCCGAGTCGCCGATCATCGAGAGCTCGGGGAGTTGCATCAATCTGATTCCACCACCGGAGGGGCCATGGACCCAGGAAGTCGGTGTTCTCGTCGAACTTCGAATAATCGCCGGGTGAGCTTCGAACTGTGCCACGATGCATCGGCCGCCGATTGGCTCGTCGAGCAGAGACTTCCGTGGTACCGATTGGCAGGTCGCGGCCCAGTCGGATATCCGCGCTATGCGCGGGTGAGGTTCATCCCCGATCCGAGCTTTCCTGGACAGAAGACGAGTGACGTCGATTTCGATCAGAACGCATTGTCGGAGAAGGATCAGATCGCCGTGGCACTGGAGGTTCTGTCTCGATACACGACCACACCAGACGAGTGCTACTTCTGCCTGTGGGAAGGGTGGGGCACCACCACCATCAACTCGGCGCCCAACTTTGCGATCCCCAATCGCGTCTACTGGTTGTTCCGCGGCACGCTGGCGGACTACGCACACTGGAATAGCGACGACCCTGCGCGGTGGCCGTATGGCGACTCGCCTGATCCCGCCTTCATCTGGCCGGCGGACCGTGCCTGGTGCATCACCAACGATGTCGATCCGCACTTCGCCACGATCGGTGCCAGTGCGGACGCAATCGACCGCATTGTGGCGACCAGCGAATCGACGCTGTACTCGACGATCCTGCACGTGAGCCGCTGTACTGGGAGTAGCCCAACACCGGGCCGGTTCGCGTCCGCTCGAGGGAACCTGACCAGGCTCGGTGAAGGAGGGGCGACCGAGTCCGTGTTCTCCGCTCGGGACGGACTCGAAAAGCATTGAGCGGTCGAGGAATTTCGGGGCGGAGCGAAGTGCCCAGCAGCACGCACGGCAACGAGCAGGCCGATCGAAGCCAATCGGCCATCATGGCGCCGGATTCCAGGGGCCGGCGTGGTGTTCATGTTGCTGATCTCGGCATCCAGGGTGTGTCGCCTGTGCGGTGCCATTCGACGGGTCGGCCGTCGACTTTAACCAGGCGCGGGTCGAGCCAGAAGGTGGCGTCGGGATCCCATCCGGCCAGGACACTGGCCCCGGTGTGCGTGGTCAGCGGGAGCGCCAGCCCGGGGGTGGTGAGATACCCGAGCACGGTCAGGTGCACCGCGTCGTGGTCGGCGCTCACCGCTGCCCAGTCCGGCAGGTACCACTGCAGATACTTGCCGGTGGTCTCGTACCAGTCGGAGCGCCGCGACGCCGCCACTGCCAGGGGATACGCGTCGACGAGCTGGGTCCAGGCGGCGGGGCCGGTGATCTCGTAGACCCGCGCCGCGTCGTCGACATGCACCGGCCACACCCGGGCGTGGCGACCGTCGGAGTTGTCGTCTTCGGCGAGCAGCAATTCCACCGCACCCAGATTCTGCCGTGCGCGGCTGGTGACCCGTACTCTGCTCGGGACCGGGGTCGACCACCACTCGCCGCTGATCTGTCGTTCGGGTTCGGCGTTCAGAAAGCGCCGGAACCGCTCTTCGTCGGCGAGGACATGCCGTCGCCAGGCGGGCAGGTCGGCGTCGTGGTCCTGGTTGTTCCAGAACGTCTCGGACCATTCGTCGGTGGAGGTGTAGCGTTTCTGCACTGCTCGTTGGCATGTCGGATCCATCGGTGTGCTCCACCACCGGGCATGGTCGCAGGTCAGCACCGCCTCGACGATCGGGTGCAGGGCCGCGACGATAGCCGGATCGGCGAACCAGAGGTCCTCTTCGTCCGGGGGTTGCCAGTACCGCGCGAAATCCGTTGCCCGGCCCAATGCTTCGAGCACGTCGAGCTCGGACAACTGCGCGACGGTTTCGGCATCGACGGCGGCCAGGACGTCGAGGGCATCTGCCTGGGTGAGGGGCTCGAGATAGTTGCTTGCTCGCTCGTCGGTGCTGCACGCATAGCCCAGGTGGGCGGCGAACCGCCGGCCTCGTGGTGCGGCCAGCACGCGCTCGGCGGTATCCATGCCGACGAATCTACCGCGCCGCCTATCAGGGCAGACCCCGTCTCGAGGCAGTGAAACGCTAGGGTGCGCTATGTCGGAAATCGCGCGTCGGCGGCGCACCCAGCCGCCCCCGCCGCACATCGTCTATCAGGCTTTGATCGACCCCGACCGTGATCCGAGGCGTCCGTGGTTGATTCTGCACGAGGACGAACAACGCCCTGAGGTCGTCGAGGCTGTCGAGCCGGATCTGGTGGTGTGGACCTCGATCTGGTCGTGGCGCCGCGACGCACGGATCCGGTTCGAGCTCTCCGGATCCCGGCGCAGCGACACCGCCGTGTGCTGGATCCTGACGGTCGACGACCCGATACCGGACAACGAGACGATCCTGCGGATGCGCAAACGGGTGAACGTGCTCATCAACGCCCATCTGCGCTCTACGTTCGGTCAGTAGCTGCCGCTCCTACCCGAGATGGAACCGATCAGGGCGGCTGCTCACCCGTTTGGCGTCGGAGAGGATGCAGTCCTCGTGCGCTACCGTGCCTTGATGAACCAATCCGGCGTGGCCGTCGCGGATCATCACCAGTTCGTCCTGGGATCTGTGACCGCGGAAACCTACGAACCGTCGGAGACCGGCAGCGTCATCGAGATCGGGCAGAACTTCGTCACGGTCCTGACCGGCATCGCCTACGGTCCGGTGTCGTTGACCGTCGAGGTCTGTGACAACGAGCCGGATTTCCACGCTGACCGATGCGGGTGGGAGGTCGTCGAGGAAGCCACGGTGAAGGTGACCAAGGCATTCGCCGTGATCACCCTGAGTGGGGAGAAGCTACCCGACTTCGGTCGGCTGCCTATCGGCCGCGGGTCGTATCGGTTCCGGGTGTCCGGTCGCGGTCGGGACACGCACTGGGCTCTCGAGGTCGACGAGCCCACCGAGGAGTACCTGGTGCAGGTATGGCGGGTGAATCGGCCCCACGGGATGGTTCGGCTTCACAAGACGGACAGTGCCTGGGAGCAGGAGATCGTCGAACATCCGACCCGCCAGTGGTGGGACCCCGATCCGGCCGCCGACGCAACCATCTACTTGAGGGTCGGCTACGAGAAGATGGCCGAGGCGGCGAAGCAGGAGGCCATCCGATGGGGTGGGAGACCGCCGTCCGAGAAACTGAGCCGGTGCCCCCACGCGATCGACCTCGCCGGTGTCGATCGCGCGCTTGCGGACGCGATTGCGAGGGCTCGCGAGCCGAAACTTCGGCGCATTACCGTCTGGGCTGTCCGACGAGCCTTCACCATCGCCGGCATCGCCGACAGGGATTGGATCGCGCCGGCACTCGACGCGCTCGACGACGGCAACCGGACGTTGTCGCCCCCGTTCGGCCGCGACGAACCTGAGCAGCTGTGGCAGGCGTTCCAGGACGACCCCACCATCGACACCACAATCCCTGAGAACGGTCCGGCTCCGGCGCCGGTCATCGCGATGTACGCGGTGCGAGATGTCTCCGAATCATTTGCATTCGATCCGCTGCGGGGCACATTCCAGAGTCTTCAAACTGCCGCACGCACCGACGGCGGGAACTACATCGCGCTGATCCGCGACCTCCGAAAGGAGTTCTTCCCGAAGCTGATGCCCGCCGACCGGTACGAGAGATGGATCTGATCATTTGCCCGCCGCTGCGCCCCGAGGACCATGCCGTTCTCACCGCTCAGAACCGTGCCACCTATCGCCGAAGATCACATCGCTCGGTTCCGCCGTGGATGTTTCATATACGTTCGTTTTCGGAACAAGATCAAGTCTGCGGACCGATCCTCAAACAGCACACCCCGAAGGGGCCCGGCACTCGATCGCGTCCTGGGGAAGACGCCCGTCCGACCGTCCTGTTTAACCGTCCTGCATGTCGGTCTCGAATAGCTGACTCAAACAGCACTTTCGTCGCCTCATGGACGGAATCCTGATCGGCTATTCCCGATGCAGCACCACGGGCCAAGATCTGCAACCGCACCACGGAGCCCGCAAAGGCCGGAGTCCGCGACGACCGGCTCTATACGGACAAGGGCGCTCTATACGGACAAGGGCTACGCGGGAGACAATCGACATCGGCCCGGTCTGCGCGAAGCGCTCGCCGTCTGCCGCAGTCGTCAGCGCGGCAGACGCCGCCAGATCACGCGCGGCAACAGCCGCATCCCGAAGAGCACCGGCCGCAGCACCGCCGGCACCCACACCTCCCCGCGCCCGCGGTGCAGCGCCCGCACCGTCGCGTCGGCGACCTGCGGTGGGGTGCTCGACAACGGCGCCGGGCTCATGCCCTCCGTCATCCGGCCGATCACGAAACCGGGGCGCACCAGCAGCAGCGACACGCCGCTGCCGTGCAGGGCATCCGCCAGACCGGACGCGAAACCGTCGAGGCCGGCCTTCGCGGAGCCGTAGACGTAGTTGGCGCGGCGCACCCGCCACCCGGCCACGGAGGAGAACACCACCAGCCGCCCCGAGCCCTGCGCGCGCAACCGCTGCGCCAGGTCGGTGAGCAACGCGACCTGCGCGAGGTAGTCGGTGTGCACGATCGACACCGCATGCGCCGCATCGGTTTCCGCGCGGGCCTGGTCGCCGAGGATGCCGAAGGCCAGCACCGCCACATCGATCGGCCCGAAGGCAGCGATGCGGTCGAGCACCGCGGTGTGGGTGTCGAGGGCGTCGGCGTCGAACTCGACCGGGTGCACCGCCGTCGCGCCCGCTGCCCGCACGGCGGCGCACTCGTCGGCCAGGTCGTCGGCGCGACGCGCGGCCAGGATCACGGTGCGGCCCGACGCGAGGCGGGTGGCGGTCTCGACGCCGATCTCGCTGCGTCCCCCGAAGATGACGACGGTTCCCTGCGCGGTGTGGTTCATGCGGCCAGTGTCCCGGGTCGAGCTCCGGGATGCAGTGGCGGGGTTCTACTGTCTGCGGGATGGACAGTGACCGCACCCCGAGCATCGACGTCTTCCTCGCCGATCTGAAGTCCCGCCGCGACCTCGCGACCGGGCACGCCGCCGAGGAGGGTTTCCCGGAGTTGGCCACCGTCCTGCTCACCGTCGCCGAACTCGACCGGCTGCTGGGCATCGTCGAGGACTACGACACCGAGATCCTCACCTACGAGGTTCTCACCGGCGCGCAGACGAAGTTCGCCCGCAAGATCCGCGCCCGCAACGAGGCGCTGCGGCAGGCCGCCGCCGACCATCCCGGTCCGCTCGCCGACAAGCTGCTCGCCCTGCTCGACGAACGCTGACCCGGCGGGACGGGATCAGCCCGGCAGCACCGTCAATCCGTGCGGGCGCAGGTTCATCGACTCGCAGCCGTCCTCGGTGACGACGACGATGTCCTCGATCCGCGCACCCCACTCACCGCGGAAGTAGATGCCCGGTTCGATGCTGAACGCCATGCCGGGCTGCAGGGTGTCGTCGTTGCCGGAGACGATGTACGGCTCCTCGTGCACCGACAGGCCGATGCCGTGCCCGGTGCGGTGCACGAACACCTCCCCGTAACCGGCGGCGGCGAGCAGATTGCGGGCGGCGGCATCGACGTCTTCGGCACGCACCCCGGGACGCACCGCGTCGACCGCGGTCTGCTGCGCCTTCTCGAGCACCGCGATCTTCGTCGCGATCTCCGGGTCCGGTTCGCCGATGCTGTAGGTGCGGGTCGAATCCGAGTAGTAGCCCGGTTCGACGGGACCACCGATGTCGATGACGACGATGTCGCCGGACTCGATGACCCGGTCGGACACCTCGTGGTGCGGGTCGGCGCCGTGCGGGCCGGAACCGACGATGACGAACGCCGCCGCGGTGTGCCCCTCTTCGAGGATCGCGGCGGTGATGTCCGCGGCCACCTCGGCTTCGGTGCGTCCCGCGCGCAACCATTCACCCATGCGGGCATGCACCCGGTCGATGGCGGCACCGGCGCGGCGCAACGCCTCGACCTCGTCGGCGTCCTTGACCATCCGCAGCTGCCGGATCACCGACGTCGCCAGCGCCGGGACGCTGCCGAACCGGGCGGTCAGCGGCACCAGGTGCAGCGCCGGCATCGCCTCGGCCACCGCGAACGCCCCCACCGTCGCGACGAGTTCGCGCACGAGCGCGTAGGGATCCTGACCGTCCACCCAGTCCCGCACCGGCAGACCGAGTTCACCGATGGCGGAGTCGTTCAGCGACGCCAACTCCAGCCGCGGCACCACCACGGTGGCGCCGGAGCCGTCGGTGGGGATCACCAGGCAGGTCAGGCGCTCGAACGACTCGGCGCGCGAACCGGTGAGATACCGCAGATCCGGTCCGGGGGTGATGAGCAGCGCGTCGAAGCCGGCGGCGGCACCGAGTTCGGCGGCCCGGGCCAGGCGGGCCGCGTAACGGTCGGCGGGGAATCGGGGGGCGGCAGTGGTCATGTCTTCGAGCCTAGTGGCCGCGGCCGGATGGCAGGATGTGGTCCGTGACCGCACCGGAGAACTCCACGCCCGCACCGGACCCCACGCTGATGCTGCTCGACGGCGCGAGCCTGTGGTTCCGCGCCTTCCATGCCATCCCGGAGAAGGTCACCGCCCCGGACGGCAGCCCGGTCAACGCGGTGCGCGGCTTCGTGGACATGGTGGCGTCGCTGATCCGCACCCACCGCCCCACCCGGCTGGTGGTGTGCCTGGATTTGGACTGGCGCCCGGCCTTCCGGGTCGCGGCGATCCCGAGTTACAAGGCGCACCGGGTCGCCGCCGGGTCGGACGGCACCGTCGAGGAGGTCCCGCCCGCGTTGCTGCCGCAGGTGCCGGTGATCCTCGAGGTGCTCGCCGCCGCCGGCATCGCCACCGGCGGCGCGGCCGGTTTCGAAGCCGACGACGTGCTCGGCACCCTCGCCGCCCGCGAGACCGGCGACCGGGTGATCGTGGTCAGCGGCGACCGCGACCTGTTGCAGGTCGTCACCGACAGCCCGGTGCCGGTGCGGGTGCTCTACGCCGGGCGCGGCCTGGCCAAGGCCGAGTTGTTCGATCCGGCGCTGGTCGCCGAACGCTACGGGGTGCCCGCCGAGCGGGCCGGCGCTGCCTACGCCGAACTCGCGGCGCTGCGCGGCGACCCGTCGGACGGGCTGCCCGGCGTCAAGGGTGTCGGGGAGAAGACCGCGGCGTCGTTGCTGCAGCAGTACGGCTCCCTCGACGCGGTGCGCGCGGCGGCGCTCGACGAGTCGACGTCGATGGCGAAGGGCATGCGGGTCAAACTCGCCGCCGCGGCGGACTATCTGGATGCGGCGATGCCGGTGGTGCGAGTCGCCACCGACGCGGACGTCGAATTGTCCCGCTCGGACGTGTTGCCGGCGGAACCGGCCGATCCGGAGCAGCTCACCGCGCTGGCGCAGCGGTGGGGTCTGGAACGGCCGGTGTCCGCGCTGGTCGCGGCCCTGGCCGACCGCTGACCGGTCCCGGTCAGTTGGGGCGGCCGACCTCGTAGGTGCCGTTGTCGTCGGTGACGGTGACGGTCACCTCCCGGAACTGACCGTCGACGGTGACCGCGCACGTGAAGCTGTGCCCGGCCTCGACCTTCTGATCGCTCGGGCACTGCACGTCGCCGACCTGCCCGGCCCCGTAGGACTCGGTGAGCACCTTCGCGATGCCGGCCTGGGTGGATTCGGTGTCGAGCACCTTCCCGCCGAACATCGTCGCGGCGACGATCCCGACGATGGCGAGCACCACCACGAGCCCGACGCCGCCGAGGATCCACGGCAGCTTCGACTTCCCCGTCTGCGGGCCGTTCTGCTGCGGTGTGCCGGGCTGCTGCCAGGTGTTCGCGGGCGCTCCCCAGGGCTGCGTCCCGGCGGGCTGCTGCCCACCCCACCCGGGGACGGGCTGCGTCGGCTGCTGACCGGGCGCGCCCCACGGCTGGGCGCCCGGCTGCTGACCCCAGCCCGGTGCCTGTTGACCCGGCGCCTGTTGACCGGGTGCCGGTTGCCCCCAGCCGGGCGCGGGCGGCTGCGGGGCCGGACCCCACCCCTGTTGCGGCGCACCGGTCGGCGCACCCCACGGATTCTGGTGCCCGGCACCGGACTGTGCGGGATTCGGTTGCCCGGCGGGCGGCGCCCACCCGGGCTGCGGAGCGTTCCCACCCGCACCGCTGTCGGGTTGCCACGGCGACTGCCCGGTGGGCGACTGCCCCCAGCCGGTGCCGCTGCCCTGCCCCCACTGCTGCTGGCCGGCGGGCGGCGCCCAGGGCGATCCGGGCTGCTCACCGCCCCCGGAGGTCGGGTTCGGTGCCCACGGATCCGTCGATTCCGGCGGCCTCTGCCCCGGCGAGTCCTGCGGTTCGTTCGGCCCGGTCATCGTCGTCTCCACTCACCCTTCCCGTTGTGTGCCCATACGGTAGCGTCCACCCGCCGCGCGGGCATCCACGCCTACCGGGCGCCCCGCACACCCCGCGGGGGCCGGATCATTCGGCGGTGGGATCGACGGCGACGACCCCGCGGCGCACCGCCCCGACCGCCTTGCCGGCGGTGCGGGCGAGCTCCGGATCGTCCGCGCAGGTGCGGATCTGATCGAGCAGATCGATCAGCTGCCGGCACCACCGCACGAAATCCCCGGGCGAGAGTTCCTTGCCGGCGGCTTCGGCGGCGACGAGCGCCTCGGTCAGCGACGCGGTGGACGCCCAGGTGTAGGCGGCGGTGACGAAACCCAGATCCGGTTCGCGGGTCGGCGGCAGCCGGTGCCGGATCTCGTCGGCCCGCAACCCGTCGCAGATCCGGGTGGTCTCGGCCAGCGCGTGCCGGATCGGGCCGGTCGGTCCGACGACGGTGACCGGTTCGTCGGTGCGCGACTCGTAGATCACCGCCGAGGCGACCGCCGCGAGTTCGGCGGCGGACAGTCCCGCCCAGGCGCGGCGGCGCACGCATTCGGCGACCAGCAGATCCGATTCGGTGTAGATGCGGGCGAGCCGCTCCCCCGCCTCGGTGGTCGCCGGATCGTCCCCCTCGGTGAGATAGCCGCGCTCGGTGAGCAACGCGACGATCTTCTCGAAGGTGCGCGCCAAAGAATCCGTCGCCGCGGCGGCCTTGCGGCGCTGCTGCTGGGTGTCGCGCAGCAACCGGTGATAGCGCTCCCCGACCCGCGCGAGCGAATCGAGATCGGGATGCTTGCGGGCCGGATGGTGCTTGAGCTCGCGGCGCAACGCGTCGATCTCACGGGTGTCGCCCTTGGACCTGCTGCGCTTGGGGCGGCGCGGCGGCACGAGACCCTTCGACCGCAACGCCGACGCGATGTCACGGCGGCCACGGCCGGTGCGGTGATCGACGTGCCGCGGCAACCTCAGCTTGCCCAGCACCGTGGCCGGTACCGGGAAATCCCCCGCCGAGAGGCGACCGGACCAGGCGTCGGCGGTGACGACCTGCGGCCGGGGATCACCGGCGTCGGTGTCCGGCAGCACCACCACGGCAAGGCCGGTGTGTCTACCGGCGGGCACGGCGATGATGTCGCCGCGCCGCAGGGTCACCAGCGACGCCACCGCCGCGGCCCGGCGATCCTGCTTGCCGCGCCGCTCGTGGGCACGTTCGGCGTCGGTCAGCTCCGCGCGCAGCCGCAGATAGTCGAGGATCTCGCTGCCCTCACCCCCGAGCTGCTCGCGCAGCTGCGCGAGGGTGGCCTCGTTGCGGTCGATGCCGCGTTTGAGACCGACCACCGACTTGTCGGCCTGGAACTGGGCGAAGGACATCTCCAGCAGCGCCCGCGACCGGTCCACGCCGACGGCGTCGATGAGGTTGACCGCCATGTTGTAGGACGGGCGGAACGAGCTGCGCAGCGGGAAGGTGCGGGTGGAGGCGAGCCCGGCGACCGAGGCCGGTTCGATGCCCGGCTGCCACAGCACCACCGCGTGACCCTCGACATCGATGCCGCGCCGCCCGGCCCGGCCGGTCAGCTGCGTGTACTCGCCGGGGGTCAGCTCGGCGTGGGTGTCGCCGTTGAACTTGACGAGCTTCTCGAGCACCACGGTGCGGGCCGGCATGTTGATGCCCAGCGCGAGGGTCTCGGTGGCGAACACCGCCCGCACCAGCCCCCGCACGAACAGTTCTTCGACGGTGTGCCGGAAGGCCGGCAGCATCCCGGCGTGATGGGCGGCGATACCGCGTTCGAGAGCGGTACGCCACGACGCGTAACCGAGGACCTCGAGGTCACCGCGCGGCAGATCCCGGGTGTGCTCGTCGACGATCCGGCGGATCTCCGCGGCCTCGGTCTCGTCGGTCAGATACAGGCCCGAACGCAGGCACTGCTGCACTGCGGCGTCGCAACCGGCGCGGCTGAACACGAAGGTGATGGCCGGTAGCAGACCGTCGCGGTCGAGGCGGACGATGACCTCCGGGCGCGGCGGCGGCCGGAAGCGGGGGCCGCGTTCACCCCAGCGGTCCATCCCGGACAGGCTCTGCCGTTGCCGCACCGCCGACGCCAGTTCCGGGTTGACGACGATGTCGCGGCGCCGCCGGGTCGGGGCGGTGTCGGTGTCGGCGCGGCGGTCGAACAGGTCGTAGATGCGGGAGCCGACCATCATGTGCTGGTGCAGCGGGATGGGCCGCACCTCGTCGACGACGACGGTGGTGTCGCCGCGCACCGTGGTCATCCAGTCACCGAACTCCTCGGCGTTCGACACCGTCGCCGACAGCGACGCCAGCCGCACGTCCTCGGGCAGGTGCAGGATCACCTCCTCCCACACCGCGCCGCGGAACCGGTCGGCAAGGAAGTGCACCTCGTCCATCACCACGTGGGTGAGCCCGATCAGGGCGGTGGACGACGCGTAGATCATGTTGCGCAACACCTCGGTGGTCATCACGACCACCGGCGCATCGGCGTTGACGGACTGGTCGCCGGTGAGCAGACCCACCGACTCGCGGCCGTGCCGGGCACACAGATCGGCGTACTTCTGGTTGCTCAGCGCCTTGATCGGGGTGGTGTAGAAGCACTTGGACCCGCCCTGCAGCGCCAGATACACCGCGAACTCACCGACGACGGTCTTACCGGCACCGGTGGGGGCGCACACCAGCACCGAATGCCCATTCTCCAGGGCGCGGCACGCCTCGATCTGGAACGGGTCGAGCGGGAACCCGAGCCCGGTGGCGAACTCCGCGAGTTGCGGGGTGGGGACGAGCGGCGCGGTGCCGGTCTCGTCGTCACCGGCAGCGCCGGGGGTGGAAGCGCCGGTCACAGGGTGTCGGAGTAGTCGGTGCGGGCCGGATCGGTGGGGGCTGCCGGCTCCACCGGGCTCGGGGCCGGGATCGTCGAACCCTCGTCGTCGTCGAGATCTGCCCAGCCTTCGGCGCGGGCCTTGCGGGCGCGGCGCCGGTCGGTCAGCCGGGCGATCTGGATGGCGAACTCCACGAGCAGCGTCAACGCCAACGCCAGCGCCAGCATGGAGAACGGATCCTGACCGGGGGTGGCGATCGCGGCGAAGACGAACACCGCCATGATCAGCCCGCGCCGCCACGCCTTGAGCTTCTCGTAGGGCAGCACCCCGACGCCGTTGAGCGCGACGATCACCAGCGGGATCTCGAAGGACACCCCGAAGATGACGAGCAGGTTGATGAGGAACCCGAAGTATTCGGCGCCCGACAGGGCGGTCACCTGCACGTCGTTGCCGATGGTGAGCAGGAACGACAAGGCGTGGGAGATCACCAGATAGGCCAGCACGGCACCGGTGACGAACAGCGCCGCACCGCAGGTGACGAAGCCGACCGCGTAGCGGCGTTCCTTGCGGTACAGGCCGGGGGTGACGAACGCCCACATCTGGTACAGCCAGATCGGGCACGCCATGACGATGCCGGCGGTCGCGGCGACCTTCAGGCGCAGCATGAACTGCTCGAACGGGCCGGTGGCGAGCAGGCGGCACGCCCCGTCGTTGCTCAGGTCGGCGCGGGCCGAGGCGGGTAGGTCGCAGTAGGGGCCGCGCAGGATCTCCCCGAGGCTCTCGAGGCCGAACAGGCTGCGGCTGTACCAGACGAATCCGAGGATGGTGGTGAGCACGATCGCAGCGAGAGCGATCAGCAGACGCGTGCGCAATTCGTAGAGGTGCTCGACCAGCGACATGGTGCCGTCGGGATTGGTCTTGCGCCGGCTTCGGCGCGGATCGAACGGGATGCGCACGGTGCGGTTCTCAGCTCCTGTCGAGACCACCGGCGTTCGGGCGTGCCGGGGTCAGCGGAACGCCGGGACACCCGTGGTGGGCGCCCCGGCAGGATGAACGTCGGTCAGGCAGACCGCGGTTCGGTGTGCGTGTTCGGCGCGGTGGGATCGGCTGTCGGCTGCGCGGCCGGCAACGGATTCGGCGCCGGCTGCTGCGGCGCGGACGCCCGGGCGTCGTCGTTCTGCATCTCCTTGACCTCGCTCTTGAAGATCCGGAGCGAACGACCGAGACCGCGCGCGGCGTCGGGCAGCTTCTTCGAACCGAAGAGAATCACGACCACCAGCGCCACGATGGCCCAGTGCCAGGGGCTCATTGCACCCATTTACAACAACCTCCACTGATCGGCTCCGATCGATGCTACCGGACCTCGAGCACACCCTGAGGCCCCGCGCAGGTGTATCCACCCACAATTTGCAGAGGATTCACACAGATGTTTCACAACGCGACCGTCACGGTGTCGGACCCGCACCGCGGGTCGCGTCCTCCCGGCCGAGTTCGGCGTAGGCGGCCAGCGCCGCCTCGGCCCGCGCCCGCACCGCGGCCCGCAACTCCGGTGGGTCGAGCACCTGCACCCCGGCGCCGAGACCGACGAGCAGCCGCGCCATCCATCCCGGCGACGCGTACCGCATCGACGCCTCGCAACTGCCGTCGGGCAGCACCTGCACGTCGGTGAGCGGGTAGTAGTCGAGCAGCCACGTATAGGCCGGGGCGATGCGCAACCGCGCGGCGGGCAGCGACGGGTCGCCCTCGAACAGTTCGAGGTGCTCGTCGTCGGTGATCGCCCGATGCGGGGGCCGCGCCGGCTCGTCGAGCACGGTGGCGGCGTCGATGCGGTCGAAGCGGAACAGCCGCACCCCCTCGGCGCTGCGGCACCACGCCTGCAGATAGGCGTGCTCGTCGATGATGACGATGCGGATCGGGTCGACGTCGCGTTCGGAGACGGTGTCGCGGGAGGCCGAATAGTAGGTCAGGTGCACGGCGCGACCGTCGCGCACCGCGGCCCGCACCTGTCCGGCCGCATCCGAGTCCGCGGCCGCCTCCGGATCCGGTTCGGCAGTCGCCGCGGTGGCGGCATCGGCGGGCAGCGCGGCGGTCCCGGCCGCCGCCTCGATCTTCGCGATCGCCGACTGCGCCGCGGACGGGTCGACGACCCCGGGCATCTCCTGCAGCGACCGCAGCGCCACGAGCAGCGCGGTGGCCTCGGTGGAGGTCAACCGCAGGGGACGTTCGATACCGGCGGTGAAGGTCACCACGATGCTGTCCTCGGAGAACGACAGGTCGATCAGGTCACCGGGTCCGTAGCCGGGCAGCCCGCACACCCACAGCTGGTTCAGATCGTCCATCACCTGCTTCGGAGTGACCCCGAGATCACGGGCGGCCTCGGCCGCGCTGATGCCCGGGTGGGCCAGGAAGTAGGGCACGAGATTGAGCAGCCGTCCCAGTCGCGCCGACAGTCGTGTGCTCATCGCTCCTCCTCCCCCGCATCCGTGGCCGCCTGTTCGAGAATGCGGTGCACCTCGGCCCGCAACTCCGGCGGGTCGAGCACCAACGCGTCCGCGCCCTGCCCGGCGACGATCCGGGCGATCCACTCCCACGAGCGCACCGGCACCTCGAGTTCCACCCCGTCCCGCTCTCCGATCCGCCGGGCCGCGCCGGACCGTCCGAGCCGGCGCAACTCCCACGCGCGGCCGTCGGCCACCCACAGGCGCGCCGACCCGCTCACCTCCGCCGGGGAGGTCGCGGCGAGCACCCGCCCCCGCAGATCCACCCCCTCCGGGATCTGCACCGCCCCCTCCGGGCCGATCGCGGTGATCTCGTCGCCGATGCGCGAGAGCCGGAAGGTGCGCACCGCGTCGCGATCGCGGTCGTGGCCGACGAGATACCAGCGGCCGTGCACGGTGACCACACCCCACGGTTCGACGGTGCGCGTCGACCACGGCTCGGTCGGGGAACTGCGGTGGGTGAACCGCACCGCGCGGCGCGCGTCGATCGCGGCGAGCAACGCCGTCAACGCGGGTTCGGAGCCGCGGGCGCGCGGCGGCAGCGGCGCCACCACGTCCCCGCCGTCGGTGTCGACGCGGATCCCGGCGGCGCGCAACTTGAGCACCGCGCCCTGCGCGGCGGCGGTCAACTCCGGCGATTCCCACAGCGCGGCGGCGACGGCCACGGCGGCGGTCTCCTCGCGGGTGAGGTCGATCTCGGGAAGTTCGTAGGCGTCGCGGTTGATGCGGTAGCCCTCCACCGTCGACGACCGCGACGGCCGGCCCGTCTCGAGGGGCACCCCGAGATCGCGCAGTTCGTTCTTGTCCCGCTCGAACATGCGGCTGAACGCCTCGTCGCTCGCGCATTCGGAGTAGCCGGCCACCGAGGCACGGATCTTCTCCGCGGTCACGAACTGTCGGGTGGACAGCAGCGCGATGACCAGGTTCACCAGCCGTTCGACTTTCGAGATCGCCACGCGCCAACCCTAGTGCCCGCACGCCGCCGGCACCGCATCACCGTCCATCGGATCGGACCGGATGGTCCGATCCGATGGACGGCGGTACTCACATGGAGGCGATGAGCCGTTCGACGCGTTCGTCCACCGACCGGAACGGGTCCTTGCACAACACGGTGCGCTGCGCCTGATCGTTGAGCTTCAGGTGCACCCAGTCGACGGTGAAATCGCGGCCCGCGGCCTGCGCGGCGGCGATGAAATCACCGCGCAGCTTCGCGCGGGTGGTCTGCGGTGGGGTGTTCACCGCCGCGTCGACGGACTCGTCGTCGGTGGCCCGCGCCGCCAGCCCCTTGCGCTGCAGCAGGTCGAACACGCCGCGACCGCGCTTGATGTCGTGATAGGCCAGGTCGAGCTGGGCGATCTTCGGGTCGGACAGCTCCATGCTGTAGCGGTCCTGGTAGCGCTGGAACAGCTTGCGCTTGATCACCCAGTCGATCTCGGTGTCGACCTTCGCGAAGTCCTGCGATTCGACGGCGTCGAGGACACGGCCCCACAGGTCCACCACCTGCGCGACGTGCGGATCGGGTTCGCGCTGGTGCAGATACTCCACCGCCCGCGCGTGGTATTCGCGCTGGATGTCCAGCGCGCTGGCCTGCCGGCCCCCGGCCAGGCGCACCGGGCGCCGGCCGGTCAGGTCGTGGGAGACCTCGCGGATGGCACGGATCGGGTTGTCGAGCGCGAAGTCGCGGAACGGCACCCCGGCCTCGATCATCTCGAGCACCAGCGCCGCCGACCCCACCTTGAGCATGGTGGTGGTCTCGGACATGTTCGAGTCCCCGACGATCACGTGCAGGCGCCGGTACTTCTCGGCGTCGGCGTGCGGCTCGTCGCGGGTGTTGATGATCGGCCGCGACCGGGTGGTCGCCGACGAGACGCCCTCCCAGATGTGCTCGGCGCGTTGCGACAGGCAGAAGGTGGCGGCCTTGGGGGTCTGCAGCACCTTCCCGGCGCCGCAGATCAGCTGGCGGGTCACCAGGAAGGGCAGCAGCACATCGGAGATGCGGGAGAACTCGCCGACGCGGGCGACGAGATAGTTCTCGTGGCAGCCGTAGGAGTTGCCCGCCGAATCGGTGTTGTTCTTGAACAGGAAGATGTCGCCGCCGATGCCTTCCTCGGCGAGACGCTGCTCGGCGTCGATGAGCAGTTCCTCGAGGACCCGCTCGCCGGCATGGTCGTGCTCGACGAGCTGGAGCAGGTCGTCGCACTCGGCGGTGGCGTACTCGGGGTGCGAGCCGACATCGAGATACAGTCGCGCCCCGTTCCGCAGGAAGACGTTCGAACTGCGCCCCCAGGACACCACCCGGCGGAACAGATAGCGGGCCACCTCGTCGGGGCTCAACCGACGATGCCCGTGGAAGGTACACGTGACGCCGAACTCCGTCTCGATACCCATGATTCGTCGCTGCACACCTCGACAGTACCGCGCGAACCCGACCCCCATGGGTCGCAACGACATCTACGGTCGAGGTGTGATCGTTCCCGAGCGTTACCGCACCGCCGACCGGGCCCTGTTCGAGCGCTCCGGGGCGCTGCGCCCGTCCCCCGCCGACCCGCTGCTGCGCGATCTCGGGCGGGCCGCCGACCACAGTGTGCTGTGGGTCGCGTGCGCCGCGGTGTGCGCCGCCGCCGGGGGTCACGCCCGCCGCGGCGCGGTGCGGGGACTGTTGTCGGTGGCCGGGGCCAGCGCCCTGACCAACGGGCTGCTCAAACCGCTGCTGCCGCGCCGCCGCCCCCCGGCGCGCACCGACCCGAAGTTCGCGCGCCGCACGGTGCCGATCCCCCGTTCGTCGTCGTTCCCGTCCGGGCACGCGGCCTCCGCGGCGGCGTTCGCGACCGGGATGGCGCTCGAATCCCCTGCGGCCGGGGCGGTTCTGGCGCCGTTGGCCGCGGCGGTGGCCTATTCGCGGGTGCACACCGGTGTGCACTGGCCCGGCGATGTGGTCGTCGGTGCCGCGGTCGGGGCGACGGTGGCGTGGTCGACGCGCCGCTGGTGGGCGGTGCGCAACCGCGAACCGGCCGACGTGCAGGTCGCGGCGGCCGCACCCGCCCTCCCGAGCGGCGAGGGGATGCTGCTGGTCGTCAACCGCGACGCCGGGACCGCCGAGGAGATCGCCGCGGCCGTCACCGCCGCGCTGCCGGGGGTGCGGCGCGTCGACCTGGATCCCGACCGCGATCCGGCGGAGCAACTGGGGCGGCTGCTGACCGAGGACCGACCGCAGGCGGTGGGGGTGTGCGGCGGGGACGGCACCGTCGCGGCGGTGCTCGACGTCGCCGTCGACGCGCGACTGCCGGTGGCGGTCTTCCCCGGCGGCACCCTCAACCATTTCGCACTCGATCTCGGGGTGGTGGACCTGGACGAGACGGTGCGGGCGGTCACCGCCGGGCAGGCTGTGGCCGTCGGGCTCGGGCAGGTCACGGTCACCGGACCGGACGGACGCACGGTGCGGCGGTTCGTCAACACCGCCAGCCTCGGCGGCTACCCGGATACGGTGCGGTTGCGGCAACACTGGGAACCGCGGATCGGCAAGTGGCCGGCGGCGGGCCTGGCGATGCTCGCGGTGCTGCGCACGGCGAGCCCGATGCCGGTCCGCATCGACGGGGCGGGGCGGGCGGTGTGGTTGCTGTTCGTCGGCAACGGCCGCTACACCCCGGCAGATCAGGTGCCGATGTCCCGCGCACATCTGGATCCGGGCACCCTCGACGTGCGGTATCTACCCGCCGAGAGCCGGTTCTCGCGGCTGCGGCTGCTGGTCGCTGCGGCGACCGGCACCCTCGGCGCGTCACCGATGTACCGGCAGCGGCACAGCCCGACCCTGTCGGTGGAGGTCATCGGGGATCCGGTGGCGTTGGCCACCGACGGGGAGGTCCTCGCCGACGGCACCGGTTTCACGTTCGAGGTGGTGCCGTCGGCGTTGACGGTCTATCGGCTCGCGGCGGATCAGCCCGCCTCGGGACCGGACCCGGTATCCGAACCGGTCGCGGTCTCGGACCCCGACTCGGGAGCCGGATCGGCGGGCGCCTCCGACGGCGCCGCCTGAGCAGAACCACCGGTGCTGGGCAGCAGCGCGTCGAGCGCCGCCCCCGAGATGCGCCGGAAGGCGCGGCGCGGCCGCTGCTTCTCGAGCACCGCGACCTCGAGTTCCCCGCGGCCGAGAACCCGCGGCGCCGCATCGGCGGTGGCGGGCTGCTGCAGCGCGGTCACCGCCACGGCGACGGCCTCGTCGAGCGGCAGACCCGGCTTGTACGACGAGCGCAACGCCGTGACGATCGGTTCGGTGTTGCCGCCCATCACCACGAACTGCGGTTCGTCGACGATCGACCCGTCGTAGGTGATGCGGTACAGCTGCGGGCCGTCCTCGGTGTCGGCGCGCCCGACCTCGGCGACGCAGATCTCCACCTCGTACGGCTTGGGCTGCTCGGTGAAGATGGTGCCGAGGGTCTGCGCGTAGGCGTTCGCCAGCGCCCGCCCGGTCACGTCCCGCCGGTCGTAGGAGTAACCGCGCATATCGGCGTGCATGATCCCGGCACGCCGCAGATTCTCGAACTCGTTGTACTTGCCGACGGCGGCGAAACCGACCCGGTCGTACAGTTCGCTGATCTTGTGCAGCGCCTTCGACGGATTCTCCGCCACCAGCAGCACACCGTCGGCGTAGGTCAACGCGATCACCGACCGGCCCCGGGCGATGCCCTTACGGGCCAGCTCCGAGCGATCGCGCATGATCTGCTCGGCGGACGCATAGTACGGAAGTGTCACCGGGCATCTCCTGCGGTGCGGTCGGCCACGATGGTGCGGGCCAGATCGGACAGGGTTTCCTCCGCGACCGCCACGGCCCCGGCCGCGGTGATCACCACCGCCGTCGGGTAGATCCCGCGGGTGGTGTCGGGACCACCGGTGGCGGTGTCGTCGTCGGCCGCGTCGTACAACGCCTCGACGGCGCTGCGCAGCGCGCTCTGCTCGTCGGCGTCGGCGCGGTAGAGCTTCTTGAGCGACGAGCGGGCGAACAACGATCCGGAGCCGACCGCGTGGTAGCCGGCGCGTTCCTCGTAACGGCCACCGACCACGTCGTAGGACACGATCCGCCCGGCGCGGTGCGCGTCAGGCGCGTCGAGGTCGAAACCGACCAGCAGCGGCACCACGGCCAGGCCCTGCATGGCCGCGCCGAGATTGCCGCGCACCATCGACGACAGCCGATTGGCCTTGCCGTCGAAGGTCAGCGGCACGCCTTCGATCTTCTCGTAGTGCTCGAGTTCGACCGCGAACAGCCGTACGAGCTCGATCGCCAGGCCCGCGGTGCCGGCGATACCGGCCGCCGAGTAGTTGTCGGTGATGAACACCTTGTCGACATCGCGGGAGGCGATCAGGTTGCCCATGGTCGCGCGCCGGTCGCCGGCGATGAGCACACCCCCGTCGAAGGTCAGCGCCACGATGGTGGTGCCGTGCGGGGCGAGGTCCACGTGGTCACCTCGTTCGAACCGGAACCGGTTCTCCGGCAACATCTCCGGGGCGTGCATCCGCAGGTGGTCGGAGAACGACGACAAGGGCGACGCGAGGTGCAGCTTCGGCTGCACCTCGCGGTAGGGAAGAGAGGACCGTTCGGCTGTCACTGGCCACCTTTCTGCACATATGCCCGCACGAAGTCCTCCGCGTTCTCCTCGAGCACGTCGTCGATCTCGTCGAGAAGATCGTCGGTCTCCGAGGCGAGCTTCTCGCGACGCTCCTGACCGGCACCGCCGTCACCGACGACCTCGTCGTCGTCTCCGCCGCCACCGCGTGTGGTCTGCTCCTGTGCCATAGCCGCCGACCTCCTCCTGTACTCGGCGCGGAACCGTCACCGGTCGACGATCGGTGTGGTCACCGCTGCTTCGAACTCCTACCCTACCCAGCGAACCGGTCCACCGGTGGCGACACGCGTACTCGCGACCTGTGTTCCGGCGACCGCCCCCTGCCGGGCGGGCGGTCAGTGGGTGAGCTGATCGACCAGTTCCGCCGCCGACTGCGCCGTCTCGAGCAGCTCCCCGACATGCGCGCGGCTGCCGCGCAGCGGCTCGAGCGTCGGGATGCGCACCAGCGACTCGCGACCGAGATCGAAGATCACCGAATCCCAGCTCGCCGCCGCGATATCGGCACCGAAGCGGCGCAGGCACTCGCCGCGGAAGTAGGCGCGGGTGTCCGACGGCGGGGTGTGCACCGCGTCGAGCACCTGCTGCTCGGACACCAGCCGCTGCATCGATCCGCGGGCGACGAGCCGGTTGTACAGGCCCTTGTCCAGGCGCACATCCGAGTACTGCAGGTCGACCATGTGCAGGCGCGGCGCCGACCACGAGAGCCCCTCACGGTTGCGGAAACCCTCGAGCAGCCGCAGCTTCGCGGGCCAGTCCAGCAGGTCGGCGCATTCCATCGGGTCGCGTTCGAGCAGGTCGAGCACCATCGCCCACTTGTCGAGGATGTCGAGGATCCGCTTGTCCTCGGTGCCGTCGTGGAACTTCGCGACCCGTTCGTGGTAGATCCGCTGCAATGCCAGGCCCGTCAGCTCGCGGCCGTCGGCGAGCGCGACGGTCTTGCGCAGCGACGGGTCGTGGCTGATGTGGTGCACCGCGGTGACCGGGCGGGCGAGCTGCAGATCCGACAGGTCGATGCCGGCCTCGATCAGGTCGAGCACGAGCGCGGTGGTGCCGACCTTGAGGTAGGTGGACATCTCCGCCAGATTCGCGTCGCCGATGATCACGTGCAGCCGCCGGTACTTGTCGGCGTCGGCGTGCGGCTCGTCGCGGGTGTTGATGATGCCGCGCTTGAGGGTGGTCTCGAGACCGACCTCGACCTCGATGTAGTCGGCGCGCTGCGACAACTGGAAACCGGGCTCGTCACCGGACTGGCCGATCCCCACCCGCCCGGAGCCGGTGATGACCTGCCGGGAGACGAAGAACGGGGTCAGGCCCGCGACCACCGCGGAGAACGGGGTCTCGCGGTCCATCAGGTAGTTCTCGTGGGTGCCGTAGGAGGCGCCCTTGCCGTCGACGTTGTTCTTGTACAGCTGCAGTCGCGGTGCGCCGGGCACACTCGAGGCGTGCCGGGCGGCGGCCTCCATCACCCGCTCCCCGGCCTTGTCCCAGATCACCGCGTCGAGGGGGTCGGCGACCTCCGGGGCGGAGTATTCGGGGTGGGCGTGGTCGACGTACAGGCGCGCCCCGTTGGTGAGGATCATGTTCGCGGCACCGACCTCGTCGGCGTCGATGACCGGGGCCGGGCCGTTGAACCGGCCCAGATCGAAGCCCCGCGCGTCGCGCAGGGGCGATTCGACCTCGTAGTCCCAGCGGGTGCGCCGGGCACGCGGCACCCCCTCGGCGGCCGCGTAGGCCAGCACCGCCTGCGTGGAGGTCAGGATCGGGTTCGCCGATGGCTCGTTGGGTGAGGAGATCCCGTACTCGACCTCGATACCGATGATCCGCTGCATGCCGTCGAGCCTAGGCGATCCGGACGCTCACGGTCGTGAACAGCCCCGCGACCGGTCAACGGTGCGGCTGCGGGGTGCAGTCCAGATAGCCGTACGCCCCGATCGTCTGCAGCGCCACCCGCACCGGCAGCGGCGCCCAGCTCGCCTGCCGGTCGGTCCCGAGCCGCGGGTCGCGCACCGGGATCGCCCGGCCCCGGGTGTGCACCACCGCCTCACCGGCGGCGCACACATTGCGCACCCAGTCGGTGTCGGCGCCGTAGGTCAACGCGATCCGCAGATCGTCGCCGGCGGTGAACAACAGCACCGGGGTGCGGAACACCCGGCCCGAGCGGCGCCCGCGATGTTCGACCACCGCGAGGCCCGGCAGCAGCTGCGCGAAGGGGGTGGCGACCCGGTTGGTGACGATCTTGTTGAACCGGGCCATGGTGCGCGGCAACGGCATGGACGGTCCTCCCCGACAGGCCGCGACGGCCGGACCTTCCGGAGGAGGGAAGGCCCGGCCGTCGAGGGTCGATTCCTACAGGTACTGGCCGGTGTTCGACTCGGTGTCGATCGCGCGGCTCGCGCTGGCGTTCTTGCCGGTGACCAGGGTGCGGATGTACACGATCCGCTCGCCCTTCTTCCCCGAGATCCGGGCCCAGTCGTCCGGATTCGTGGTGTTGGGCAGATCCTCGTTCTCGGCGAACTCGTCGACGATCGAATCGAGCAGGTGCTGGACCCGCAGACCGGGCGCCCCGGTCTCGAGCACCGACTTGATCGCGTACTTCTTCGCCCGGTCGACGATGTTCTGGATCATCGCGCCGGAGTTGAAGTCCTTGAAGTACAGGACCTCCTTGTCGCCGTTGGCGTAGGTGACCTCGAGGAACCGGTTGTCCTCGGATTCGGCGTACATCCGCTCGACGACCCGCTCGATCATCGCCCGCACGCACGCGGCCCGATCGCCGCCGAACTCGGCGAGATCGTCGGCGTGCACCGGCAGACTCTCGGTCAGGTACTTCGAGAAGATGTCCTGCGCGGCCTCCGCGTCCGGACGCTCGATCTTGATCTTCACGTCGAGGCGGCCGGGCCGCAGGATCGCCGGGTCGATCATGTCCTCACGGTTCGAGGCGCCGATGACGATGACGTTCTCGAGTCCTTCGACACCGTCGATCTCGGCGAGCAGCTGCGGCACCACCGTGGTCTCCACATCGGAGGACACACCGGAGCCGCGGGTGCGGAAGATCGAGTCCATCTCGTCGAAGTACACGATCACCGGGGTGCCCTCGGACGCCTTCTCCCGGGCCCGCTGGAAGATCAACCGGATGTGCCGTTCGGTCTCGCCGACGAACTTGTTCAGCAGCTCCGGGCCCTTGATGTTGAGGAAGAACGACTTCGCTTCCTTCGAATCATCACCGCGGGCCTCGGCGATCTTCTTCGCCAGCGAATTCGCGACCGCCTTCGCGATCAGGGTCTTACCGCAACCGGGCGGGCCGTACAGCAGCACACCCTTCGGCGGGCGCAGCGAATACTCGCGGAACAGATCCTTGTGCAGGAACGGCAGCTCCACCGCGTCGCGGATCTGCTCGATCTGCCGGCCCAGGCCACCGATGTCGCTGTAGTCGACGTCCGGGACCTCCTCGAGCACGAGATCCTCGACCTCGGCCTTGGGGATCCGTTCGAAGGCGTAACCGGCCTTGCTGTCGACCAGCAGCGAATCGCCCGGGCGCAGCGTGAACGAGTTCTCGTCGTCGACGAGCACATCGGTCCGGTTGTCGGCGGCGGCCGCGGCGAGCGGGGCCGCCAGCCACACGATGCGCTCCTCGTCGGCGTGCCCGACCACCAGCGCGCGGGTGCCGTCGTCGAGCACCTCCCGCAGGGTGGTGATCTCGCCGACGCGTTCGAAACCACCGACCTCCACGACGGTCAACGCCTCGTTCAGACGCACCGTCTGACCTGGCCGGAAGGTGTCGAGTTCGAGATTCGGGGACACCGCGACCCGCATCTTGCGGCCCGAGGTGAACACGTCGACGGTCTGATCGTCGAACGTCTCGAGCAGCACCCCGTAGCCGCTCGGCGGCTGGGCCAGCCGATCGACCTCCTCGCGCAGCGTGATCAACTGCTGGCGCGCATCCTTGAGGGTCTCGAGCAGTTTGCCGTTGCGGACCGTGAGGGACTCGAGCCGGGCTTCGAGGTCGCGTACCTGATCGGACGGTTCGCCGAGCCGACGACGCAAGGTCGCCACCTCTGCGCGCAACTCTTCGATTTCGCGTGCCGCCGCAACCGCATCCGGCTTCTCTGACGAGCTCATAGCGACTCCCTCCACTGTCGGTCATTCCACGCTACCGGGACATCGCCCCACATGGGGGAGGACACGAAACAGTCGTGTTCCGAACATGTGTCGCGTGTGGGACGCGCCATGGCGCCACGCCCCCGACACGCTGTTAGGCTCCCCTAATATCATGCGTCGACCGTTTCTCTCGAAAGGTACTCCTCCGTGACCCCACGTCCAGTTCGCACACTCTGCGCCGCCACCGCGCTCGCCGCCCTCACCGCCGTGACCGGCTGCAGCTCCGACGACGCCGGCGACGACACCGCTGCCACGACCAGCGCGACGACCACCACCAGCACCCCCGTCACCGCCGCGGTCACCGTCGAGCAGCTGCAGGAACAGATCGACGTGTTCTTCGACCCGGCCGCCACCACCGAGGACCGCGCCGCCGTCGTGGAGAACGGCACCGAGCGCACCGCCGTGCTCGACCGGTTCACCGGCGTGCTCGCCGGCTACCCCCTCACCGGTACCGTCGGCGAGATCACCACCGTCGACGCCGACACCGTCACCGCCACGACAGAGGTCGCCGGCCCGCACGGCGGCGCCCCGATGCCGCTGACCTTCGAACAGATCGACGGCACCTGGGTCATCGCCGACGAGAGCGCCTGCTCGATCCTGACCATGGGATCGCTCGGCTGCGAATGACCTCCACCGGTTCGCGGAGACCGGCGTCGGCTCAGCCCTTGCTGGGCCGACGCTGCGGCTTCGGGGTCTCCACCCCGTCCTGCAGCCGCCGGGCACTGACCAGGAACGCCGTGTGCCCCTGCATCCGATGCTCCGGGCGCACCGCCAGACCCACCACGTGCCACCCGCGCACCATCGACTCCCACGACCGCGGCTCGGTCCAGCAGGTCTGCTCCCGCATCGCCTCGACCACCCGCGACAGCTGCGTCGTCGTCGCCACGTAGACGATGAGCACCCCGCCGGGCACCAGCGCCTTCTTCACCGTCTCGAGCACATCCCAGGGCGCGAGCATGTCCAGCACCACCCGGTCCACACGGCCGTACTTCTCGACGTCGTAGTCCGCCAGATCCCCGAGCACCGTCGTCCAGTTCGCCGGGCGCTCCCCGAAGAAGGTGTCGACATTGCGCTCGGCGTACTCGAGATGGTCCTCGCGCACCTCGTAGGAGATCACCCGGCCGTTCTCCCCGACGGCGCGCAGCAGCGAGCACGTCAGGGCACCGGAGCCGGCGCCGGCCTCGAGCACCGTCGCGCCGGGGAAGACGTCACCCTCCTGCACGATCTGCGCGGCGTCCTTCGGGTAGATCACCTGCGCACCGCGCGGCATCGACATCACGTAGTCGACGAGCAGCGGACGCAACGCCAGATAGGGGGTGCCGTTGGTGGAGGTGACCACCACACCCTCATCGGTGCCGATCAGATCGTCGTGCAGGATCCCGCCGCGGTGGGTGTGGAACTCCTTGCCCGGTTCGAGCACCACGGTGTACTTGCGGCCCTTGGCGTCGGTCAACTGCACCCGGTCCCCCACCTGGAAGGGTCCGCTGCGCCCGAGTCCGCCTACTGCCATCGCCGTGTCCACCTTCGTTCCAGCCCCGCACCCGGGATCGGGCACGCGGGTCCGGCACCGTGTCGGACCCGCGTCCTAGCCTGCCAGGTGTGACCACAGCTGCGCCCACACCCCCCACCGACACGGTGCGGCCGGTCGCCCTGTCCCCCTCCCGCGCCGCCGACTTCACCCGCTGCCCGCTGCTCTACCGCTTCAAGGCCGTCGACCGGCTCACCGCACCCCCGACCCGCGCCCAGGCGCGCGGCACCGTCGTCCACGCCGCTCTCGAAGCGCTGTTCGCCCTCGACGGACCGGCCCGCACCCCCACCGCCGCGCAGGCCCTGCTGCCCGACGCCCTGGCCCGGGTCCTCGCCGCCACCCCCGATCTCGGCGTCGACACCGACGACGCAGCGTTCCTCGCCGAGGCCGCGGCGCTGCTGGGCACCTACTTCACCGTCGAGGACCCCACCGCCGTCACCGCAGACGGCTGCGAGCTGCGGGTGGAGACCACCCTCGACGGCGACGTCCCGCTGCGCGGCATCATCGACCGTCTCGACGTCGACGCCGCCGGTGCGGTGCACGTCGTCGACTACAAGACCGGTCGCGCCCCGTCCCTGCGCGGGGAGCGGGCGGCGCTGTTCCAACTGAAGTTCTACGCGCTGATCCTGTGGCGGCAGCGCGGCATCGTCCCGGCCTCGCTGCGGCTGCTGTATCTCGGCGACGGTCAGGTGCTGCACTACCGGCCCGATCCCGACGAGCTGGATCGCTTCGCACGGATCGTGCGGGCGATGTGGGCGACGATCCGGCAGTTGCGCAGCAGCGGCGACTTCCGCCCCCGTCCCGGCCCCGGCTGCCGGTGGTGCGATCATCGGGCACTGTGCCCGGCGTTCGGCGGTACCCCACCGCCGTATCCCCTCGACGGCGTTGCGACGCAGTCGATCCAGTCGACCCGATCGACACCGTCGATCCAGTCGACGTCGGGTGCGCCCCACCGCATCGAGCAGCAGGAGAATCCCGAGTGAGCGACGCCGCCTACTACGTGCCGGTCCCCCAGCCGGCCACCCCCACCGGTCCGGTCGAGGACGTCGAGATCGCGGTGTTCCGCCCCACCGACCGCACCGTCAGCACCTGGGGACCGCACCTGCAGCACGGCGCCCCGCCCTCGGCGCTGCTCGCCCGCGCCATCGAACGGCACCGGCCCCGCCCCGACACCCGCCTGAGCCGACTGACCGTCGAACTGCTCGGCCCCGTCCCGCTCACCGACCTCGAGGTGCGCACCCACATCGAACGACCCGGCCGCCGCATCGAACTCGTCGTCGCCGAACTGTGGGCCACCGCCCCCGACGGCACCCACCGCGCGGTCGCGCGCGGCACCGGCTGGCGCCTCGAAACCATCGACCTGCCGCAGGTCGCGCGCACCTCCGAAACCCCGATGCCCGCCCCCGGCAACTTCGAAGCCGCCGCCCCGCACGCCTCCTGGAAGGGCGGCTACATCGACACCGTCGACTGGCGCATCATCGTCCCCTTCGGCGTGCCCGGCCTGTCGTCGGCGTGGGTGCGCAGCGAGATCGCCCTCGTCGAAGGCGAAACCCCCAGCGGCCTCGACCGGTTGATGAGCGTCGCCGACGTCGCGAACGGTGTCGGATCCAAACTCGACGCCCGCGAGTACACCTTCCTCAACACCGAACTGACCGTGCACCTGTTCCGCGCCCCCGAGTTCGGTGAACAGGACTGGGTGGGGATCGCCGCCGAGATGTCCGTCGGACCCGACGGGATCGGAATGACCGCCGGTCTGCTCTACGACGAGACCGGCGCGCTCGGCCGCATCGCCCAGAACGTACAGGTGCGGCCCCGCTGATCAGCGGGGCCGCACCGGAAGACGACGGGAAGGTGCGCGTCTATTCGGGGGCGCGCATCGCCCGGCACGAGCGGATGTTCGACGCGAGGATCGCGCGGGCACCGATCTCGGCGAGCCGGTCCATCACCGCGTTGTGGCCCTTGCGCGGCACCATCGCCCGCACCGCCACCGAGTTCTCGTTCGCCAGCGGCGAGATCGTCGGCGACTCGAGACCGGGCGTGACCTCGACGGCCTGCTCGAGCAGGTGCTTCGGGCAGTCGTAATCGATCATCACGTACTGCTGCGCGAAGACCACACCCTCGAGACGGGCGATCAGCTGGTTCCGGGCCCGATCCGAGTGATCCGAACCCTCCCGCTCGATCAGCACACCCTCCGAATCGCACAGCGACTCCCCGAAGGCGACGAGATCGTGCTGCCGCAACGTCCGGCCCGAGCCGACCACATCGGCGATCGCGTCGGCGACGCCGAGCTGGATGGAGATCTCCACCGCACCGTCGAGCCGGATCACCTCGGCCTCGATGCCGCGGGCGGCGAGATCACGACGCACCAGATTCGCGTACGAGGTGGCGATGCGCAGGCCCCGCAGATCCTCGACCGACCAGTCGCGGCCCTTCGGCGCGGCGTACCGGAAGCGCGACGACCCGAAGCCCAGCGACAACCGCTCGGTGACCGGAGCCCCCGAATCCATCGCCAGGTCGCGGCCGGTGATCCCCAGATCCAGCTCGCCGGACCCGACGTAGATCGCGATGTCCTTCGGCCGCAGGAAGAAGAACTCGACCTCGTTGACCGGGTCGATGACCGTCAGATCCCGCGAGTCGGTGCGCCGACGGTAGCCGGCCTCCTGCAGGATCTCGGCGGCGGACTCGGACAGCGAACCTTTGTTGGGGACTGCGACGCGCAGCATGACGGAATTGGGTCCTTTCGAACGACGAGCAGAAGCGAGGATAGGGATCTACAGGGCACGGACGGCGGCACCGGCGAGCGGGCCACCGGCCGTC
The DNA here is from genome assembly GCF_900187265.1 of Rhodococcus rhodochrous. Classification (NCBI taxonomy): domain Bacteria; kingdom Bacillati; phylum Actinomycetota; class Actinomycetes; order Mycobacteriales; family Nocardiaceae; genus Rhodococcus; species Rhodococcus rhodochrous. Next base: position 2,796,431 of record NZ_LT906450.1, on the reverse strand, counting down.
ACAGATGCTTGTAGACGTCCTCGAGCTTCAGACCCCGCCCCACCATCAGCACCTGCACCCAGTACAGCAGCTGCGAAATCTCCTCGGACAGTTCCTCGTCGGACTGGTACTCGGCGGCGATCCACACCTCACCGGCCTCTTCGAGTACCTTCTTGCCCTGGAAATGCACGCCGGCGTCCAGGGCGGCGACGGTGCCGGAGCCCTCGGGGCGGGTCGCGGCGCGTTCGGACAGCTCGGCGAACAGGGAATCGAAGGTCTTCACAGGAGTCGATTGTTTCATGCCGCGCCACCGGCCCCGCAGCCAGGACACCGACACACGCCCAGAAGGCACCGACACCCGCTCAGAACTCGAGTTCGCGCCCGCTGACGAACCGCTGCGCCACCCCACTGATCGGATCGGTGAACTCCAGCGACCGCGCCAGCAACCGCAACGGATCGGTGAAATCGTCCGCGCAGCGCCGCCGGAACCGCGGATAGAAGTTGTCCCCCACGATCGGCACCCCCAACCACGCCAGATGCAGCCGCAACTGATGGGTACGACCGGTACGCGGGAACAACCGGTAGCGGGCCAGCTCCCCCCGCCGCTCGACCAACTCGATGCGCGTCTCCGAATTCGGCTCGTCGGCGAACTGCTCGGCCGTCAGCTCCCCGTGCCGCTTGACGATCCGGGTGCGCACCACCTGCGGGAACGACAAGTCCGGGCGGTAGCCGGCGACGGCCTCATACACCTTGCGCACCCGCTGCCGTTCGAACAGCTCCTGATAGGGCCGCCGCCACGCCGGATCCGACGTGCACAGCAGCACCCCGGCGGTCATCCGGTCGAGCCGGTGCACCGGCACCAGATGCGGTAACTCCAGCTCGCGCCGCAACCGCACCACCACCGACTCGCGGATGTGCGCGCCGCGCGGGATCGTCGCCAGGAAATGCGGCTTGTCGACGACGACGAAACCGTCCTCCCGGTGCAGCACGTGCACCGGGAACGGCACCGGCACCTCCGGCGCCGGATCGCGGTAGAAGTACACGAACCGCGTCGGCTGATACGGCGTGCGCGCGTCGATGCGGCGGCCGTGCTCGTCGACCAGCTCGCCCGCGGCCATGTGCGCCGCCCAGTCCTCCTCGGGATGGCCGGCCTGCAGGAACTCGACGATCGTGGCCGCGTCGACGTCGGCGGGCATCCGGACCCGATCGGGACCGAGCCCGTCGCGCACCGGCAGCGGTGCAGCACGCACCGGTCTACGCCTCCACGGGGTCCGGGACGCAGCCCTCACACACCAGAGTCAGCTCCCGGCCGTGGATGTCCGGATGGTTCCGATACCGCGAGGTGTGAGACCCGCACAGGGTGCAGCGGCCGATCACCGTCGCGGCGTCGCTGAACTCGACGTTCATCCGCCCGTCGAAGACGTACAGCGACCCCTCCCACAGACCCTCGTCGCCGAAGGTCTCGCCATAGCGGACGATGCCACCGTCGAGCTGGTAGACCTCCTCGAACCCGCGGTTGCGCATCAGCGCCGACAGCACCTCACAGCGCACCCCACCGGTGCAGTAGGTGACCACCGGACGGCCCTTGAGATGGTCGTAGCGTCCGCTGTCGAGCTCGGCGACGAAATCGCGGGTCGTGGCGACATCCGGCACGATCGCGTCCCGGAACCGGCCGATCTGCGCCTCGAACCGGTTGCGGCCGTCGAAGAACACCACCTCGTCGCCGCGCTCGGCGACCAGCTCGTGCACACCGTGCGGCGACAGATGGGTGCCGCCGTCGACGATGCCGTGCTCGTCGACCTTCACCTCGTCGGGCACCCCGAAGGTCACGATCTCCGGGCGCACCTTCACCGACAACCGCGGGAAGTCGTCACCGGTACCGTCGGACCACTTGATGTCGGTGTCCTTGAACGCCGCATAACTGCGCAACCCGCGCACATACTTCTTCACATCGGCGATGTCGCCGCCGACGGTGCCGTTGATGCCGTGCTCCGAGATCAGGATCCGCCCGGTCAACCCCAGCGACGACGCGAGGGTGTGCTGCCACAACCGGATCGCCTCCGGGTCGGGCAGCGGGACGAACTTGTAGAACAACACGATCTTCGGGACCGCCACCTCAGGACACCCCCGCCCCGTGCAGCTCGTGCAGATCCTCGGCGCTCAACCCCTCGAGGGTGGACCGGAACACCCGCCGCTCCGAGCCGGGCACCTCCACCAGCGACGGCACCACCAGCACCGTGCACCCGGCCGCATCCGCCGCGGCCGCCCCGGTCGGGGAATCCTCCACCGCCAGGCACTGCGCCGGATCCAGCCCGAGCAACTCCGCAGCCCGACGGTAGGGCGCCGGATCCGGCTTGCCGGCCGGCACCTCGTCCCCGCACACCGAATGATCGAAATGCTCGCGGCCCAAGGTCTCGAGGGCCACCTCGCACAACGCCCGCTCGGTATTGGTCACCAGCACCGACCCCAACCCGGCCTCACGGACGGTGCGCAGCGCAGCCTGCGCGCCGGGCCGCCACGTGAGTCCGTCGGCGAACAACCGGCCCATGTAGCCGGTCAACCACGCCGCCGCAGCCGCCGCCTCGTCCGGGGTCGGTTCCAGACCCAGCCCGGCGAAGGTACGCAGCACCGCCAGATCCATCGGCCCACCGATCGTGGAGATGCGGGTCTCGTCGCTCATCGGCCCACCGAGATGCAACGACAACTCGTGCATCCCGATGTCCCACAAGCGTTCCGATTCGAGCAGGGTGCCGTCCATGTCCCACAGCACCGCCCGCAGCGCACCGGTCTGCACCGCGAGCGGCGCCTCCACCCGATCAGACATTGAAGTACTTCGCCTCCGGGTGGTGCAGCACGAACGCATCGGTGGACTGCTCGGGATGCAACTGCAACTCCTCGGACAACTCCACCCCGATCCGCTCGGGTTCGAGCAACTCGACCAGCTTGATGCGGTCCTCGAGATTCGGACACGCGCCGTAACCGAACGCGAACCGGGCGCCGCGATAGGCGAGCTTGAAGTACTCCGCGACCTCCTCCGGATCCTCGTCCGCCGCCGTGCCGCCCTCGGCGAACGCCAGCTCCTGCCGCACCCGCCGATGCCAGTACTCGGCCAGCGCCTCGGTCAGCTGCACACCGATGCCGTGCACTTCGAGATAGTCGCGGTACGAATTCGACGCGAACAGCTCGTTCGCGAAGTCCGCGATCGGCTGCCCCATCGTCACCAGCTGGAACGGCCACACATCCACCTGACCCGACGCGATCGCATCCTCCCGCGACCGCACGAAATCGGCGATGCACAGGAACCGCGAACGCTGCTGCCGCGGGAAGGTGAACCGGTAGCGCTCGGGCGCATCCGGACGCGGCTCGGTCAGCACCACCACGTCGTCACCCTCGGACACCGCCGGGAAGTAGCCGTACACCACCGCCGCGTGCTGCAGGATGCCCTCGGTAGCCAACCGGTCCAGCCAGTACCGCAACCGTGGCCGGCCCTCGGTCTCCACGAGTTCCTCGTAGGTCGGGCCGTCGCCGCCGCGCTGCCCACGCAACCCCCACTGCCCCAGGAACAGCGCACGCTCGTCGATCAGCGCCGCATAGTCGGCCAGCGGGATGCCCTTGATCACCCGGGTGCCCCAGAACGGCGGCGTCGGCACCGGCAGATCCTTCGCGACATCACTGCGCTCGGGGATCTCCACCGGCGTCTCCGCGGCCTTGCGCTTCTCCGCGATCCGCTTGCTGCGCTCGTGCCGCTCCTTGCGCTCGGCGGCCTTGCGGGCAGCCTCGATCGCCTCCGGGCTGTCCGGCGCCGGACCCTCACCACGCTTCTCCGCCATGACCCGGTCCATCAACGACAGACCCTCGAACGCATCGCGTGCGTAGGAGACCTTGCCCTCGTAGACCTCCGCCAGATCGTTCTCGACGTAGCTGCGGGTCAGCGCCGCACCACCGAGCAACACCGGGAACTGCTCGGCGACCCCGCGAGCGTTGAGCTCCTCGAGGTTCTCCTTCATCACCACGGTCGACTTCACCAGCAGACCCGACATGCCGATCACATCGGCGCGCTTGTCCACCGCCGCGTCGAGGATCGTCGCGATCGGCTGCTTGATACCGAGGTTGACCACCTCGTAGCCGTTGTTCGACAGGATGATGTCCACGAGATTCTTGCCGATGTCGTGCACATCGCCCTTGACCGTCGCCAGCACGATCCGGCCCTTGCCCTCGTCGCCGGTCGACTCCATGTGCGGCTCCAGGAACGCCACCGCGGTCTTCATCACCTCGGCGGACTGCAGCACGAACGGCAACTGCATCTGTCCCGACCCGAACAGCTCACCGACCGTCTTCATGCCCGACAGCAGCGTGTCGTTGATGATCGCCAGCGGCGGCGTGGTCTTCATCGCCTCGGTCAGATCGTCCTCGAGACCGTTGCGCTCCCCGTCGACGATGCGCCGCTCGAGCCGCTCGAACAGCGGCAACGCGGCCAGTTCCTGCGCGCGCGACTCGCGTGCCGACGCCGCCGACACACCCTCGAACAGCTCCATCAGCTTCTGCAGCGGGTCGTACCCCTCGCGGCGCCGGTCGTACACCAGATCCAGCGCGACCTGCCGCTGCTCCTCCGGGATCCGCGCCATCGGCAGGATCTTCGACGCGTGCACGATCGCCGTGTCCAGCCCCGCCTCGGTGCACTCGTGCAGGAACACCGAGTTCAGCACCTGCCGCGCCGCCGGATTCAGACCGAACGACACATTCGAGATACCGAGGGTGAAGTGCACCTCCGGGTGCGCCTCGTGGATGCGGCGGATCGCCTCGATCGTCTCGATCGCATCGCGCCGCACCTCCTCCTGGCCCGTGGAGATCGGGAAGGTCAACGCATCGACGATGATGTCCTGCGGCGACAGCCCCCACTTGCCGGTCAGATCGGTGATCAGCCGCTCGGCGATGCGCACCTTGTGCTCGGCGGTGCGGGCCTGGCCCTCCTCGTCGATGGTCAGCGCGACCACCGCCGCGCCGTGCTCGACGACGTGCTCCATGATCCGCTCGAACCGCGAACCCGGGCCGTCACCGTCCTCGTAGTTCACCGAGTTCACCGCGCAACGGCCACCGAGATGCTCGAGGCCGGCCTTGATCACATCCGGCTCCGTCGAGTCGATCATGATCGGCAGCGTCGACGATGTCGCGAACCGCGATGCCAACTCCGCCATGTCCGCCGCCCCGTCACGCCCGACATAGTCGACGTTCAGGTCCAGCATGTGTGCGCCGTCGCGGATCTGATCCTTCGCGATGTCCAGGCACTTCTGCCAGTCCGCGGCCAGCATCGCCTCGCGGAACGCCTTGGACCCGTTCGTGTTGGTGCGCTCACCGATCATCAGGATCGACGCATCCTGCTCGAACGGCACCGCGGTGTACAGCGACGACACACCCGGCTCCGGATGCGCGGCGCGCGGCGCCGGCTGCAGCCCGCGCACCGCCTCGGCGACCTGCCGGATGTGCTCGGGGGTGGTGCCGCAGCAGCCACCGACGAAAGTCAGTCCATAGTCGGAGACGAAGCCGGCCAGCGCCTCGGCGAGTTCCTCCGGCTGCAGCGGGTACTCGGCGCCGTTCGCGCCCAGCACCGGCAGACCGGCGTTCGGCATCACCGACACCGGGATCGTGGCGTGCTGCGACAGGTACCGCAGGTGCTCGCTCATCTCCGCCGGACCGGTCGCGCAGTTCAACCCGATCAGGTCGATGCCGAGCGGTTCGAGGGCGGTCAGCGCGGCACCGATCTCGGAGCCGAGCAGCATCGTGCCGGTGGTCTCCACCGTCACGTGGGTGACGATCGGGATCCGGCGACCGGCCTGCTCCATCGCCCGCTTGCTGCCGATGATCGCGGCCTTCGCCTGTAGCAGGTCCTGGCAGGTCTCCACGAGGATCGCGTCGGCGCCCCCGTCGAGCATGCCCAGCGCCGCCTCACCGTAGGCGTCGCGCAGCGCAGCGAACGGCGCGTGCCCGAGGGTGGGCAGCTTCGTGCCTGGACCCATCGACCCGATCACCATGCGGGCCATGCCGTCGGCGCCGGGACCCATCTCGTCGGCGACCTCGCGGGCGAGGCGGGTACCGAGCTCGGACAGCTCACGGATGCGGTCGGCGATGTCGTAGTCGGCGAGGTTGGGCAGGTTGCAGCCGAAGGTGTTCGTCGAGACGACGTCGGAGCCGGCCTCGAAGTACGCCCGGTGGATCCCCCGGATCACATCGGGACGAGATTCGTTGAGGATCTCGTTGCACCCCTCCAAACCGCGGAAGTCGTCGAGCGACAGATCCGCGGCCTGCAACATGGTGCCCATCGCCCCGTCTCCGATGACAACGCGCTGGGTCAGCGCATCGAGCAGGACAGAATGAAGTGGGGTGGACATGCCCTTCAGACTAGTGGGCGCCCGGATCGGCCCGGGTCGTAGGCTGGACGAGTGAGTACACCCGAGTATCCCGAGACCCCGGACCAGGACGTCCCCGTCCTGCGAGATCCGGTGCTCGTCGCCGCCTTCGAGGGGTGGAACGACGCCGGCGACGCCGCCAGCGGCGCCGTCGAGCACCTCGAGCTGATCTGGGACGCCGAGCCCTTCGCCGAGCTGGACTCCGAGGAGTACTACGACTACCAGGTCAACCGGCCACAGGTCCGACTCGTGGACGGCGTCACCCGCGAGATCGACTGGCCCACCACCAGACTGTCGCTGTGCTCCCCGCCCGGTAGCGACCGCGACGTCGTCCTGCTGCACGGCATCGAGCCGAGCATGCGCTGGCGCAGCTTCTGCGACGCCATCATCGAACTCGTCGACGAGTTCGAGGTCCACACCGTCGTCCTCCTCGGCGCGCTGCTCGCCGACACCCCGCACACCCGCCCGGTCCCGGTGACCGGCACCGCCTACAGCTCCGAGGCTGCCGAACGGTTCAAGCTGCAGACCTCCCGCTACGAAGGACCCACCGGCATCACCGGTGTGCTGCAGGACGCCTTCGTGCGCGCGGGCATCCCCGCGGTGTCGTTCTGGGCGGCGATCCCCCACTACGTGTCGAACCCACCGAACCCCAAGGCCACCGTCGCGCTGCTGCGCCGGGTCGAGGACGTCCTCGACCTCGAGGTACCCCTCGGCGAACTCCCCCTCCTCGCCGAGGAGTGGGAACAGACCGTCACCGACATGATCGAGGACGACGAGGAGATCGCCGAGTACGTGCGCACCCTCGAGGAGCGCGGCGACGCCGAGGCCGAGGAGGACATCTCCGAGGTCATCGCCAAGATCGACGGCGACGCCCTCGCCGCCGAGTTCGAACGCTATCTGCGGCGACGGGGCCCCGGCGGCTTCAACAAGTGAGGGATCTGCGCGAACCGCTGCAGCGCACGGCGCTGTACGCGGGAGGATTCCTCGGGCCCTTCGGCGGCAGTGTCGTCGTGTCGATGCTGCCGGAGATCGGCGCCGACACCGGTGTGTCCACCGGCACGGCCGCGACGACGGTCACCGCCTATCTCGGTGTGTTCGCGGCCGCAATGCTGTTCTCCGGCACCCTCGGTGCGAGGTGGGGGCGCGTCCGCACCGTGCGCACCGCCTATCTCGTCTACGCGGCGGTCTCGATCGCCGCGGCGCTGGCGCCGACCTTCTCGGTGCTCATCGGCACCCGCATGCTGCAGGGCGCCGCCAATGCGTTCACCACACCACTGCTGCTCGCGGCGCTGGCCGTCATCACGCCGAAGGACAGGCTCGGCCGCGCGCTCGGATTGTTCGGGGCGATGCAGGCCGCCGGTCAGACCGTCGCCCCACTGATCGGCGGTCTCGCCGCCGAGGTGAGCTGGCGATGGGCGTTCGTCGTGCTCGCCGGCGCCGCGCTGCTCCTGGCGCTCGCCGGCCTACCCGAATCGGTGCGCGACGACCCGTCCGGTACCACCCGGGCCCGTCTGCGTGACGCGCTGACCCCGCGTGTCCTGCGTATCGGGCTGGTCGCGTTGCTCGGTTGGGGTGCTCTCGGTGGGCTCGGATTCCTCCTCGCCTTCCGGGTCGAGGACGACTTCGGGTTGTCCCCGTCCGAACGCGGCGTGGTACTCACCGTGTTCGGTCTCGCCGGCATCCTCAGTTCCCGGCCGGTCGGGATGCTCATCGACCGCGTCGGTGCCCGGGCGATCGTGCTCATCGGTGCGGTGAGCGGCGCAGCGCTGGTCGTGGTCGTCGGTACCGTCCCGTGGCTCGTCGTGCTCGGCGTCGCGTGGTTCGTGGCGGGTATCGCTTCGCAGTTCATCCTCGTCGGGGTCAACGCCGCAGTACTCGGCGGGCCGGGCGGCAACCGCGGTGGCGCGGTGTCCGTGGTGCAGGCCTTCCGCTTCGGCGGTGCGGCCTTCTCCCCTCTCCTGCTGACACCGGTGTACGGCGCCGATCCGATTCTCGCGTTCCTGCTGCCAGCTGCGCTGCTCGGTGTGCTCGTTCCCCTGGCCATGACTCGACGTCCGGAGCCATCGAGCGGCTGATCCGATCCCCGGCCTTCTTGGCGGTGGATGTTGTCGATCGCTGATGCCTTGATGAGTGGTGACCACATTGGGAGGAGGATGAGTTCGTTTTTTCCAGGGTTTCCGTATTGTTCAGAATAATTCCAAGAGGCTCTCGAAGCGGTCGCGTCGTGACATCAGACCGAGCGTCTCTCCCGTCGTCGCCCACCCGGCGTGCGGCCGGTCCACCGCTTGAACGCCACCGAGAAACTCGAGGCGTCGGCGTAGCCCAGACGGTGCGCCACCCTCTCCACCGGCAGGCCCGCATCCAGCAGCTCCCCCGCCATCGTCCCCAGTGTCTCGGCCACGATCGCCCGGTACGAGGTCCCCTCCTCCCCCAGCTGCCGCCGGAGGGTACGCACGCTCGACCCCAGCTCCGCCGCCACCTGGTCCTGGGTGGGGCCCTCGGCGGCCCGGCGCAACAACACCTCACGCACGCGGGCACCGAGCTCGCCGTGATTCTGTCTGCGCTGCAGCAGATCCGCGCACTCCCGCAGCAGCACGGCGGCCGCCTCGGGGCTCGCGGTCGGCATGGGCCTATCCAACGCCCGCGCGTCCACCACCACCGCATGCGTCGACGCCGTCGTCTCCACCCGCAGACCCCGGTCGCGGAACACCGGCGCAACCCGCTCACCGAGCGATTCGGCCACCTCGATGCGACGCACCTCCGACCGTTGCCCCCACAGCGCACTCCAGTGGGCGAGGATCCCCGAGACGTCCCGTTCCAGCAGGAAGCCCCGGAGCTGTGCCGGCACGTGCCGGTCGTCGAGGCAGAAGCGGACCTCGTCGCCCGCATATTCCAGGGCGGCGCGCGAGAAGGCGAAGGTGAGGTCGAAGAAGCGGGTACCCACCTCGATGCCGTCGCGCACCGTCGCACAGCTCATCAGGGCGTAACCGAAGATCCCGTGCACCGCCGCCTGGTACCGCAGGCCGAGGGCGAACCCCTCCCCGGGCCGGTCGTCCAGCGCGGCCACGAGATTCGCGATGACGGCCAATTCCTGGTCGTCGGTGATCTCCCCGCCCGGATCGGTGATCTGCTCCTCCCCCAGTCCGGTACCCGCGAGCAGCGTGGCAGCGTCGATCCCGCGCTCACGTCCGAACGCCACCATCAGGGCCGCGCTCGTCGCCGCACGGCGGGAGGTCCAGGGGTTCACGAGGCTCCATCCTCGGCAGCGTGGCCGAAATTCTCAAGAACCTGCCGATAGTGGCATGGATCACGGAGCTCTCCGTTCGTAGCGTCGTTCCCACAAGCCCAGCGAGGAAAGGACGACACGACATGAGCCCGAACGTGCACGGCAAGAGGGTTGTCATCACCGGCGGAGCACGCGGCATCGGACAGGCGACGGCCGAAGCCCTCGTCGCGGCCGGCGCGCGCGTGGCCATCGGCGACATCGACAAGGATCTCGTGCAGGACACCGCCGCCCGGATCGGTGCGCGCTTCGGCACCACGGTGCTCGGACTGCCCCTCGACGTCACCGACCGGGGATCCTTCGACGAGTTCCTCAGCCTGGCCAACATGGAGTTCGGCGGGATCGACGTGCTCGTCAACAACGCCGGCATCATGCCCACCGGGGCGTTCCTCGAGGAGACCGACGCGGTCACCGACCGGCAGATCGACGTCAATGTCCGCGGCGTGATCCTGGGGTCGAAGCTGGCCGCCGCGCGCTTCACCGACCAGGGCTACGGGCACATCGTCAATCTCGGCTCCGTCGTGGGCATCGAAGGCGCCCCCGGCCTCGCGGTGTACTCCGCGACCAAGCACGCGGTGATCGGCCTCGGATCGGTGCTGCGCCAGGAGCTCGCCGGCTCGAACATCGTGGTCTCCACGATCGCCCCGGGCTTCGTGCGCACCGAACTGATCGCGGGTATGAAGCCGAACGCACTCATCGAGAAGCTCGCGATGGTCGGCCCCGAGGAGGTCGCTGCCGCGATCGTGCAGGTGATCGCGACAGCCCGTCCCGGCCTGCGGTACGTGCCGCGCACGGCGGGAGCGATCCTCGGAGCGCTGAAGGCGGTGCCGGAGGCGACCCGTCACCGCATCTCCGCGGCGTTCGGTCTGCAGTCGCTCGCACTGAACACCGACGAGACCGCACGGGCTGCCTACCGTCGGCGCACCGAGGCTCCGAACCCGGTGGTGGCCGGCGAGAACTCGGTGGCGAAGGATCCCTCCGGCAGCGCACGCTGATCCGACACGCGCTGCCGGTCGGGGCTCAGTCTCCGGTCGGCAGCGCGCGCAGCGAGCGCACCGTGGCGTCGACGGCACGAGCCGCCTCGGCGCCCTTCTTGACGAAGTGCCGCGTGAAGTACTCGACGTGCTCGTCGTGCTCGTGGAAGTTGTGCGGGGTGAGCACGACGGAGAAGACCGGCACATCGGTGTCGAGCTGGACCCGCATGAGGCCGTCGATCACCGCGGTGGCGACGAAGTCGTGCCGGTAGATGCCGCCGTCGACGACCAGCCCCGCCGCCACGATCGCGTCGTAGCGTCCGGTCTTCGCCAGCCGCTTCGCGTGCAGCGGGATCTCGAAGGCGCCGGGGACCTCGAAGAAGTCCAGCGCGTCCTGCGAGACGCCGAGGCGGGTGATCTCGTCGGTGAAGCCTGTGCGTGCCTGGTCGACGATGTTGCGGTGCCAGGTCGCCTGAACGAACGCGATGCGCCCGGTGATGTCGGTCATGGTCACGAAACTAGCGCATGCCCCGTCATATTTTGCGGTGCGGGAGGGGCGTTGTTCCGACCTATGAGATTTCGTTTATTTCTCTTTTCCGTCAGGCACAGAGTGACTACGGTGGTGGATGTGACACAACCGGCTCCCGTCCCCGAGAACACCGTCGGTCCCCGCCCCGAGCGGTACATCGACATCTACCGCCGCGCCACCGCCCGACTCGAGGCGTGCCTGCCGCTCGGCTGGTCGCTGTCGAGCGACCGTCCTCGCTCCCCCGAGGCACCCACCCGGATGCTCGTCACCGCCCCCGACGGCGACACCGTGTCCTTCTCCGTGGTCGCCTCCCGCGGCGTACTCTCCGGCGACGTCGCGCGCATCGCCGCCGACCTGTCCGACTCCGACCGCGGCTTCGTGTGCGCCCACTATCTGTCCGATCCGGTGCGGCGCCAGCTCGACCGGCACGGCATCTCCTACGCCGACGCGACCGGCAACCTCTCGCTCGTCGCGAACCGCCCGGCGGTGTGGGTACGCGACCGCGGCGCCGACGCCGACCCGTGGCGCGGCCCGGGCCGCCCGTCGGGAGTGCTCACCGGCGAACCGTCCGACCGAGTGGTGCGTGCGCTCGCCGATCACGTCGGGGAGATCTCCGTCCCGGAACTGATCAAGCTGTCCGGCGCGTCCACCGGCGCGACCTACCGCGTCGTGGAGGTGCTCGTCGAACGCGAGCTCGTGCGCCGGGTCCCGCGCGGCCCGATCGTCGAGGTGCGCTGGGAACCGATGCTGCGGGCCTGGGCCGCAGAGCGGAAGGTGTGCGCGGTCCGGCGGTTCACCGCCCCCGAGGGCGTCACCGCGACCCGCGCGCGACTGGCCGAGCGCATCGACATTCCCTACGCACTCACCGGGGTCGGCGCCACCGACTACGCGGCGCCGGCTCTGCTCGAGGTCTACGCCGACGACCCCGACGACTTCGCCGACAGTCTCGGTCTGCGCCCGGTCGAGCACGGCGGCGACGTCGTGGTGGCGATTCCCTGGTCACCGGTGGTCTTCGAACGGATGGACCGTCGCGGCGGACTGCGCCATGCCGCCGCCTCGCACGTCTACGCCGACCTGCTGGCGGGCCCGTTCCGCAACGACGATGCCGCCGAACACGTCCGCTCCCGGCTCACCGCGGACGAACATTGGCGGCGCCCGGTCCGCTGACCACCGGATCCGGCCGATCCCCCTCCCCGGATCCTCGGCCGAGCCTTTCGATCTTTGTGTACGGTGCGAACCATGACGGGTCGCCGCGACGACAGGAGTACCGATCAGATGACCGCGCCGCGCATCGTGGAGGACCTACCGTCGGCACTCGACGGCGCCGCCCTGTCCGACCGTCTCGCCGGTCGCCGGCCCGCGGTCTTCCTCGACTACGACGGTGTGCTCACCCCGATCGTCGCCCGCCCCGAGGACGCGGTGTGGTCGGATTCCATGCGCCGCACCGTCCGTGAACTCGCCGACCGCGTGTCGGTGTGCATCGTCACCGGACGCGACCGCGACGTCGTCCAACAGCTCATGGGGGTCGACGATCTCGTCGTCGCCGGCAGCCACGGTTTCGACATCTGGAGCCCCACCGACGGGCAGATCGCCCACGACGTCCTCGCCGACTTCACCGATCTGATCGCCGAGACCACCGAGACCTTGCGCACCCGCCTGGACGGTCTCGACGGCGTCGGCATCGAACCGAAGCGCGCGTCGGTCGCCGTGCACTACCGGCAGGCCTCCCCCGAGGTGCACGACCGGGTGGGCGCGATCGTCGAGACCCTGCTGCAGGAGAACGCCGACCGGCTCGCTGTGGTGCCGGGAAAGATGGTCTACGAACTCAAACCGGCCGTGGACTGGAACAAGGGCAAGGCGGTCCTGCACCTGATCGATGTCCTCGGTCTCGCCTCCGACGACGTCGTGCCGCTCTATCTCGGCGACGACATCACCGACGAGGATGCCTTCCGGGCGTTGCGGGGTCGTGGCATCGGGATCCTGGTCGGCAGTCCCGACGACCCGGAGATGGCCGGGCGCCGCACCGACGCCGAGTTCGTCCTCGCGTCGGTCGACGACGTCGAACGTTTCCTGTCGACTCTGGGGAGATGACAGCGCTGCCGGACAGTTCGTGTCGCCTACGACCCGCCAGGAGGTTCGCGTGTACGACCCGGAGTTCACCCTCGACTACGACGGTTTCGACCCCGACGACGAACCCCTGCGCGAGGCCCTGACGTCGACGGGCAACGGCTACTTCTGTTCGCGGGGCACCGCCGAGTGGGAGGACATGGGCGAGGTCCACTATCCGGGGACCTACGCGCATCGCTGCTACAACCGCGAGACCACCATCATGGGCGGCAGCCCGGTCCTGAACGAGGATCTGGTCAATCTCCCGAACTGGCTCGTGCTGAAATTGCGCATCGACGGCGGTGAGGCGATCCGCCTGGCGCACGTGGAGATCCTCGACTACCGGCACGTCTACGACATCCGCACCGCCACGGTGGTCCGCGAACTGCGGTTCCGGGATCGGCACGGCCGCGAGACGTCGCTGCGCAGCAGACGGTTCGTGAGCATGGAGCATCCGAACCAGGGGGCGCTCGAATGGTCGCTGACCCCGGAGAACTGGTCGGGACGGGTCGAGATCGTCACCGCCCTCGACGGCCGGGTCTCCAACCGCGCCGTGGCCCGCTACCGCGATCTCGAGGCGCGGCACCTCGATCCGGTCTCGCCGCGCACCTACGGTCCCGAGGCGATCGCGCTGAAGGTGCAGATCCGTCAGTCCGACACCTACATCGCCCAGGCCGCCCGCACCCGGGTGTTCCGGGAGGGCTCGGACGGGGCGATGCTCGTCGACCGCGATCTGTACCAGATGGAGGACTACATCCAGCAGGTCCTCTCCTTCGACATCGCCGAAGGCTCGACGGTGCGCATCGAGAAGATGGTGGCGATGTTCACCTCCCGCGACGATGCGATCACCGAGCCCCTCGCGTCGGCGGGCCGGCACGTGTTGCGCTATCCGGATTTCGCCGAGACGTACGACGAGCACGTCGCGGCGTGGGACGAGTTGTGGGACATCTGCGACATCCGGCTGCCGCGGGAGCCGCGCGCGCAGTTGCTGTTGCGTCTGCACGTCTCGCATGTGCTGCAGGTCTGTTCCCGGCACACCGCGCGCCTCGACGCCGGCGTGCCGGCACGCGGACTCAACGGCGAGGCCTATCGCGGGCACGTGTTCTGGGACGAGTTGTTCGTCTATCCCTTCCTGAACATGCGGGTCCCCGAGATCACCAAGGGACTGATCCTCTACCGCTACCGCCGGTTGGGCGAGGCGCAGGCCGCGGCGAGCGAGGCCGGTTACCGCGGCGCGATGTTCCCCTGGCAGAGCGGCAGCGACGGCACCGAGGAGACCCAGACGGTCCACCTCAACCCGATGTCGGGGCAATGGGATCCGGACCTGAGCCGGAACCAGCGCCACGTCAGCGCCGCGATCTTCTACAACGTGTGGCACTACTACCAGGCCACCGACGACGTCGACTTCCTGGCCGACTACGGAGCCGAGATGATGCTCGAGATCGCGCGGTTCTGGGCGTCGATTGCGCACTACAACCCCGAGCGGGACCGCTACGAGATCCACGGGGTGATGGGTCCGGACGAGTTCCACGAACGGTATCCAGGGGCCACCGAGGCCGGGCTGCGCAACAACGCGTACACGAACGTGATGGTCGCGTGGATCTCCGCGCGCGCCCTGGACGTCTTCGAGGTGCTGTCGAAGAGCCGGCGGACGGCCCTGCGGGCCCGGTTGCGCGTCACCGACGAGGAACTGCGGACCTGGTCGGAGATGAGCCGGAAGATGTTCGTGCCCTACCACGACGGGGTGATCAGCCAGTTCGAGGGCTACGAGGATCTCGAAGAACTCGACTGGGAGCACTACCGCACGAAGTACGGCAACATCGGTCGGATGGACCGCATCCTGCGTGCCGAGGGCCGCGACCCGGACGCCTACAAGGTCGCCAAGCAGGCCGACACGGTGATGTTGTTCTTCCTGTTCGACGATGCCGAGTTGCGCCAGGTATTCGAACAGCTCGGTTATCCCTACGATCGCGACCTCGTGCGCCGCACCGTCGACTACTACGACCAGCGCACCTCGCACGGGTCGACGCTCAGTCACGTGACGTTCGCCGGTGTGCTCGCCACCTTCGACCCGCAATCGTCGTGGCTGCGGTTCAAGCTCGCGATCGAGAGCGATGTCAGCGACCTGCAGCGCGGCACCACCAAGGAAGGCATCCACATGGGGGTCATGGGCGGCACCCTCGATCTGCTGCAGCGCTACTACGTCGGTGCCCGCGCGTACGGCGACGTGCTCGTCTTCCGGCCCAAGCTGGTCTCGCACCTCGACGGGGTGTCGTTCTCCATGCGGTACCGCGGCACTCCCCTGCGGGTGCGGATCGACGGCGACAAGCTGTCGGTGCGCGCCGAGACCGAAGGCTTCCGGGTGCCGGTGCAGGTCGCGGTCGACGGCGAACTCGTCGAACTCGGTGCCGGCGACTCGCACGAGTTCCGGCTCGCCGCCGTCCCGGCCTGACCGCGAGGAGGACATCGTGGCCGAAACGCAGTCGCGGTTCCGGGCGGTGATCTTCGACGTCGACGGGGTGCTCGTCGATTCACCGCACGAGACGGCGTGGCGGGAGGCGCTGGCGGAGTTGATGACCGGTGACTGGCGCGACCTGCAGCCCGAGACCTCCTGGCAGGAGGACGCGTTCACCGCGGAGGTGTATCGGCAGGTGCTGTCGGGCCGGCAGCGGATGGACGGTGCCCGCGCCGCCCTCGAATACTTCGCGGTGCCCGACGCCGAGCGTCGCGCGGTCGACTACGCCGAGCGCAAGCAGGCCCGGTTGCTGCGGTTGATCGACGAGCGCCGGTTCCGCGCCTACGACGACGGGGTGCGCTTCGTCGCGGCCGTGCAGGCGGCGGGGATCGCGGTGGCCGCGGCGTCCTCGTCGAAGAACGCCGGCCTGTTCCTGCGGGCGATCCCCGCCCATGATCGTCCCGGCGAGACGCTGCTCGACCGGTTCGACGCGGATCTGTCCGGCCGCCCGGTCGCCCACGGCAAACCCGACCCGGAACTGTTCCTCACCGCCGCCGACGAACTCGGGGTGCCCGCGCAGGCGTGCGTGGTCGTCGAGGACGCGATCAGCGGGATCCGGGCGGCGAAGGCCGGCGGCATGTGGGCGCTCGGTGTCGCCCGGTTCGACGACGCCGCCGACCTCGAGGACGCGGGCGCCGATCTGGTGGTGACCTCCCTCGACGAGGTGGACGTCGACGCCTTCACCGCCGGGCGCCTGGCCCGCCGCGGATCGGTGTGACGCTCAGTCGATTCCGACACCCTGCCAGTGCCAGTCGGTGATCACCGGCATGTCCTCGCCGTGGGTGCGCACGTAGCGGGTGTGTTCGGCGAGGATGTTCTCGAGTTCCTCGCGGGCGTGCCCGGCGATCGGCCGGATCCGCTCGACGCGGTCGAGGACGTCGAGCGCGAGGTGGTAGCGGTCGATGCGGTTGAGCACGCACATGTCGAACGGTGTGGTGGTCGTGCCCTCCTCGATGTAGCCGTGGACGTGGAAGTTCTCGTGGTTGGTGCGCCGGTAGACGAGACGGTGGATCAGCCACGGATAGCCGTGGTAGGCGAAGACCACCGGCGTATCGGTGGTGAACAGCGCGTCGAAGTGCGCGTCCGGCAGCCCGTGTGGATGCACCCGGTCGTCCTGCAGTCGCATGAGGTCGACGACGTTGACCACCCGGATCCGCAGGTCGGGGAAGCGGCGGTGCAGGATGTCGACGGCCGCGAGGGTCTCCATCGTGGGGATGTCGCCGGCGCAGGCGAGCACCACATCCGGTTCGGTGTCGCGGTCGGTCGAGGCCCATTGCCAGATCCCGATACCCTTGCGGCAGTGTGTCATTGCGTCGTCGATGTCCAGGAACTGCACGGCGGGTTGCTTTCCGGCGACGATCACGTTGATGTACTGGCGGGTGCGCAGGCAGTGGTCGGCCACCGAGAGCAGGGTGTTGGCGTCCGGCGGCAGGTAGACGCGCACGACCTCGGGTTTCTTGTTGACGACGTGGTCGATGAATCCGGGGTCCTGGTGCGAGAACCCGTTGTGGTCCTGCCGCCACACGTGGGAGGTGAGCAGGTAGTTCAGCGACGGGACGGGGCGGCGCCAGCGGATCCGGTTCGTGGTGAGCAGCCATTTGGCGTGCTGGTTGACCATCGAGTCGACGAGGTGCGCGAAAGCCTCGTAGCTGGAGAACAATCCGTGCCGGCCGGTGAGCAGGTAGCCCTCGAGCCAGCCCTGGCAGGTGTGTTCGGACAGGATCTCCATGACCCGCCCGTCGGGGGCGACCCGGTCGTCGCCCGGGTCGATGCGCGCGTTCCAGGTGCGGTCGGTGGCGTCGAGGATCGCGTCGAGACGGTTGGAGTTGTTCTCGTCGGGCGCGAACACCCGGAAGTTCGTGGCGTTGTTCCGCATGACGTCACGTAGGAAGGTGCCGAGGATGCGGGTGGCCTCGCCGGTGGTGGTGGCCGGTTCGGGTACGTCGACGGCGTAGTCGCGGAAATCCGGCAGGATCAGGTCGCGCAGTACTGCTCCCCCGTTGGCGTGCGGGTTGGCGCTCATCCGCCGGGTGCCGCGGGGCGCGAGATCGCGCAGGGCGGCGACGGGAACGCCGTCGTCGTCGAACAGTTCCTCGGGCCGGTAGCTGCGCAGCCACTCCTCGAGGAGTCGGCGGTGCTCGTCGTCGCCGCGCGGATCGCCGATCGGCACCTGGTGGGCGCGCCAGGTGCCCTCGACCGGGATATCGTCGACCTCGACCGGGCCGGTCCAGCCCTTCGGGGAGCGCAGCACGATCGTCGGCCAGGCCGGGCGGGTCGCGTTTCCGGTGCTGCGGGCGGTCTGCTGGATCTCGGAGATGCGGTCGAGCGCCGCGTCGAGGGCGGCGGCGAAGCGCCGGTGCATGTCGGCGGGATCCTCACCGGCGACGACGATCGGTTCGTGCCCGTAGCCGCGCAGCAGCGAGATCAGTTCGTCCTCGTCGATGCGGGCGAGCACCGTCGGGTTCGCGATCTTGAAGCCGTTGAGGTGCAGGATCGGCAGTACCGCACCGTCGCGGCGCGGGTCGACGAATTTCGTCGAATGCCAGCTCGCGGCCAACGGCGCCGTCTCGGCTTCGCCGTCGCCGACGACCGCGGCGACGATCAGATCGGGATTGTCGAAGGCGGCGCCGTAGGCGTGCGAGAGGGAGTAGCCGAGTTCACCACCCTCGTGGATCGATCCCGGGGTCTCGGGGGCGACGTGGCTGGGAATGCCGCCGGGGAACGAGAACTGGCGGAACAGGCGCCGCATGCCGTCCTCATCGCGGGAGATGTCCGGGTAGACCTCGCTGTAGGTGCCTTCGAGCCACGCCGCGCCCACCGGTCCGGGTCCGCCGTGACCGGGACCCATGACGTACATCATGTCCAGGTCGCGGGTGGTGATGGCGCGGTTGAGGTGCGCGTAGACGAAGTTCAATCCCGGTGTGGTGCCCCAGTGTCCGAGCAGCCGCGGTTTGATGTGTTCGGGCCGCAGCGGTTCGCGAAGCAGCGGATTGTCCATGAGATAGATCTGGCCGACGGACAGATAGTTCGCGGCCCGCCACCACGCGTCGAGGGTGTCGAAGTCGGTGTCGGTGGTGGGGAGCTGCATCGTTCTCCTCGTCGTCGCTGATATCCGGCGCCGGCCAGGGCTTTCCCGCGAATGCGCACGCGGGGCCCGGCCTGCCGCGTACCCTCGCTCGGAACGGTACCCATTCGGGGAGGTACCCACTCCCGGTACCGACCGGAACGATCCGACATCGGAAGTCGAATGCGTATGGCCTGGGCCAGGACCGCACAGGAACGCACAGTCGCTCACGAAGCACCGCAGCGGCGGGTGATCCATCCGTTCGCGGGCCGCGCGGTGGGGGTGATCGCGGCGCTCGTGGCGGTCGCGCACCTGGTCGCGGCCGTGGCCGGTGGCCGCGGCTACTGGTTCGACGAGATGTACATGCTGGCCGTCGGCCGCAATCACCTCGATTGGGGATCGGCCGACCAGCCGCCGGTCGCGCCGCTGATCGCGTGGACGGCCGACGCGGTCGCGCCCGGATCGATCGTCGCGCTGCGGCTACCGGCGATCGTGGCGACGGTGGCTGCGGTCGTGGTGGTCGCGCTGATCGCCCGCGAGCTGGGCGGTGATGGGCGCGCCCAGTGGATCGCCGCGGCTGCGCAGGCCACCTCGGTGTCGGCGGCGCTGTTCGGGCACTGGCTCACGCCGTACGCGCTCGAGCCCGTGCAGTGGCTCGTGCTGCTGTGGTTGCTGGTGCGGTGGGTGCGGGTGCGCGACGACCGGTTGCTGCTGCTCGCCGGCCTGGTCGTGGGGATTGCGGCCGAGACGAAGTTCCAGGTGGCGCTGCTGTGCGCCGGGGTGGTGATCGGTCTCGTGATGTGCGGTCCGCGGCAGATCTTCGGTCGTCCCCTGTTGTGGGTGGGTGCGGTGGTCGCCGCGTTGCTCGCGGTGCCGACGCTGATCTGGCAGGCGGCGCACGGCTGGCCCCAGTGGGCGATGTCGGAGGTGGTGGTCGCGGAGATGGAGGTGCTCTACGGCGGTCGTCTCGGGGCGTCGCTGCAGATGCTCCTGTGGGCGGGGGTGCTGGGCACGCTGCTGATGGCATACGGACTGTGGTGTCTGCTGCGCGCCGAGGAGCTTCGGCCGTATCGGTTCGTGGCGGTTGCGTTCCTGGTCGTGCTGATGGTGTTCGTGCTCACCGGGAGCCGGCCCTACTATCTGGCGGGTTTCCACGGTGCGCTCGTCGCGGCCGGCACCGTGGGATTCCAGCTCCGGCGCGAAGGCGGCGTCGGGCGGTGGGGTGCCGCGGTGTGGCCCGGCCTCGCGCTGGGTGTGGTGCTCACCGCGCTCGTGCTGTCCGTCTCGGTGCCGATATCCAACAGCGACGTCGGGGAACGCATCGCCGCGAGCACCGCGGGCGCGTACGGGGATCTGTCGGCGGGCGAGCAGCGCCGCACGGTGCTGTTCGGCAAGTCGTACATTCTCGCGGCCTATCTCGACGGCTACTCCGAGCGCTTCGATCTTCCGCCCGCGCACAGCCCCAACCGCGCGTACGGCTATTTCCCACTTCCCGACGAGTCGAGCACCGATGTGCTGTTCACCGGTACCGATCCGTCCGACCTCGAACCGTATTTCACCGACGTCCGTGAGGTGCGCGGACCTGTGGGCGACGACATCGACGCCCGCGTGTGGCTGCTGACGGGACGGACCACCGGGTGGAACGAGATCTGGCAGGAGATCCGCACACTCGACGTGGCGTGAGCTACGAGCGGGTGGCCGTCGCCTCGTTCTTCCGTCGCACCATCTCGCCGATCCATGCCGGTGCGTACGGTGACGTGCAGCCCGGGGACGTCGGATAGTCCTTCAGCACTTCGAGGCGTTCGCCGATGTCGAGCGTCCGGGCGCGGTGGTCGGGGTGTTCGATGCCGATCTGCGCCAGGCAGGTGTTCATCGCCCACTGCAGACGCTCGGGGGCATCGCGCATCTGCGCGTCGATGGTGTCGAGCAGTCCGGACAGGTCGAGTCCGTCGGCGTTCTTGACGACGCGCTCGGCGGTGAGCGCCCATCCCGCGCTCGCGACGATCGGATCGGGATCGGTCATCCATCGCCCGCGCAGCTCCTCCGCGTGCGGGTTCTTCTTCACGACGTAGTTCACGAACCAGTCGTGCACCTTCGGGGTGCCGGTCTCCCGGACCATCGTGTCGAGTTCGTCGGCGGTGAACGCCTTGGGGCGGCAGATCAGCAGCGCGAGCAGCCGGGCGGCGGTGTCGCCGATGGCCCACAGTTGCAGCGCGAGTTCGTGCTGCGTCTTCACCCGCTTGGCGACGGCGCGCAGGGCGCTGAGGTTCACGCCGTGGTCGTCGCCGTGTTTCTCGTTCACCGCGCGGATCTTCGGGTCGTCGAGTGCGGCGAGTTCGGTGAGCAACTCGTCGACGGTCGGAGCGTCCGTTTTCGTCTGTGCCACCGCGATCTCCTGTCCGTGTGTCGGTCGCGCCTCAGCCTACGAGCGTCGGGCGACGGCCTGGGCCGTTCACAGGCCGAGTCGGGTGACCGCGTTGCCGACGAGACCGGCATGGTGGCGGCTGTACAGCGCGACCATCCGTTCGTCCGCGTGCCCGGTCTGCGTCATGATCGTCTGCGTGGTCGCGCCGCCGCGCACCGCCTGGGTGACGAACCCGGCCCGCAGGCTGTGCCCGCCCAGGGTGGCGACGAGGTCGTCGCTGAATCCGGCGCGGCGGGCGCGGCGCTGGATCATCGAGTGCACGGACTGCCCCGACAGCGCGGTCGTCCCCACCGTGCCGCTGTGGTGCACCGGCCGGAACAGGGGCCGGTCGCCGTCCTGTGTGCGCCCGGCCGCCAGACCACGGCAGCAGTGCTCGGCCGGGTCGGCGGTGCTGGTACCGAGCAGGTCGACGACGGCCTCGCGTCCGGATTCGTCCCAGGCGTCGAGCACCTCCCGCCAGCGTCGATAGGCGCACACCGGGCAGGTGTGCGGATCGGATCCGTACGGCAGGGTGACCGTGCGGCCGCGCGCACTGCGGTCGGTCTTGGACCGGCGGACCGTCACGTAGAGCCCGTCGGCGCGGTGCGGGACGACGTCGGAGACGACGAGACCGGTGAGCTCCGAGCGGCGCAGCGCCCCGGCCAATCCCATGAGCAGCAGCGCCGCGTCGCGACGTTCGGCGACGCGTTCGGCCCACCCGCCGTCGGCCGCCTCGGCGCGCATCGCGGTGAGGATGGTGCGGATGTCGTCGGTGAGCAGCGGGGTCCGGCGCGCCGGCGGGGTGGCCCGATCGCGTCGGATGCCCCGCAGCAGGTCCCGGACCGATTCGTGCCCACCGGGTTTCGGTAGGCCCGCCAGGGCGTGCATCTTGTTGATGGTCGACACCCACCGCGACAGCGTCGACGGCGCGTACGCCCAGCGTCCGTCGGGGCGCACTTCGGCGGCCTTCTCGGTGAGGAACCAGCTCAGTTGCTCGGCGGTGGCCGGCATCGGACTGTGCCCGGTGCGTTCGCACCAGCGGGTGAAGATCGTCCAGTCGCCGATCTGGGCGGCGCGGGTGTTCTCCGAGGTCGCCTTCTCCCGCAGCCGCCGCATCGCGGTGGCGACCGTGTCCGGTACCGCGGGCACCTCGGGACGGGGCAGATCCGGGCTGGTCACGGCGTGTTGATCCTCTGGACACGCAGGTCGCGGGCGAGATGGTCGCGTTGTTCGATCACCAGCCGTCGCAGCGCGGCCGGGGCGTCGGCGTGGGCCTCGAGCCAGGTGTCGACGGGTTCGAGGCTGTCGGCCGCGGGGAACAACCCGACGACGATGCGGCGGGCGATCTCGATGCTGCGGCTCGTCCAGGTCTCGTGGAGTACCGCGAAGTAGTCGGCGTCGTAGGCGGAGATCAGGTCGCGGCGCGCCCCGGCGCGGAACCCGGCGATGGTCGCGTCGAGATGGTCGTTGGTGAGGGTGTGGTCGGCGAGGATCGTCGCCCACGCATGCGCCTTGACCTCCGCGCGAGGACGAGAGGCGAGCGCGCGCAGATGAGCGGTGCGTCCCGAGGCGGTGTCGTCGTTGCGCAGTTCCTCGTCGAGGTCGGCCTCGTCGGCGTCGCCGGTGGTCGTCAACGCCGCCCACCAGCTCCACCGCAGGTCTGGGTCGAGACGCAGGCCCTCCGGCGGTGCGACGGTGCCGCACAGGATCGACCGGAGGTCGGCGGCGTGCCGGTCGTCGACGCCCGCCGCGACACCGACGGCGCGGGCGAACGCCAACTGGGCGTCGCTGCCGGGTGCGGCACCGTGCATCCCGTCCCAGACCGCGTCGAGCCAGCGACGCCGCGCATCGGTGCGCGCCGAGTCGGGCACATAGTGTTCGACGGCCTGGGCGGCGTTGGCGAGCACCGCGGTGAGCAGCGCGATGTCCGCCTCGTGCGGGGCGAATCGGGCGGCCATCGACAGATAGCGGTCGACGGCGAGTTCCCCGTCGCGGGTCGCGTTCCACAGCGCCGACCACAGCAGGCCGCGCGCGAGCGGTTCGCGGACCCGGTCCAGCGACGACTCGACCGTGGCGAGCGACCGCGCGTCGAGGCGGATCTTCGCGTAGGTGAGGTCGTCGTCGTTGAGCAGCACCAGCGCCGCCTCGGGCAGGTCGACGGGGGTGCGTTCGTCGGCGAGGTCGACCTCGACGCGGTGAGCACGGACGAGGTCGCCGGAGTCGTCGGGGTCGTAACAGCCGACAGCGAGGCGGTGCGGGCGCGGATCGCTCTGGACGATTTCGTACCCGTCCTCGCTCTCGTCGAGATGCAGGGTGGACACGCCGGTGGTCTGCAGCCAGGCCTGCGCCCAGGACGACAGGTCGCGGCCGGAGGTGCTCGACAGTTCGACGAGCAGATCGTCGAGGGTGGTGTTGCCGAAGGCGTGCTTGCGGAAGTACCGGCGGGCACCTTCGAAGAAGGCGTCGCGGCCGACATAGGCGCCGAGCTGCTTGAGCACGCTCGCGCCCTTGGCGTAGGTGATGCCGTCGAAGTTCAGCTTCGCGGCCTCGAGGTCGACGATATCGGCGACGATCGGATGCGTCGTCGGCAGCTGGTCCTGCAGATACGCCCAGGCCTTGCGGCGGTTCGCGAAGGCCACCCACGCGTCGGTGAACTTGGTGGCCTCGGCGCTGGTGAAGGCACCCATGAAGTCGGCGAACGACTCCTTCAGCCACAGGTCGTCCCACCACTTCATGGTCACCAGATCGCCGAACCACATGTGGGCCATCTCGTGGAGGATCGTGTTTGCGCGACCCTGATGCTGGGCGGCGGTCGCGGCACCGCGGAAGACGTACGCCTCGGTGAAGGTGACGCAGCCGGGGTTCTCCATGGCGCCGAGGTTGTATTCGGGCACGAACACCTGGTCGTACTTGCCGAACGGATACGGATAGTCGAAGTGTTCGGCGTAGAAGTCCATGCCCTGCCGGGTCACCTCGACGATCTCGTCGGCGTCGAGATGCTCGGCGAGCGAGGCGCGGCACAGCACCCCCAGCGGCACCGTCAGCTCGTCGCGGCTCCACGACGCGTCGACCCGGTGGTACGGGCCGGCGACGATCGCGGTGATGTAGGTGGAGATCGGCTGGGTCGGCGCGAACGTCACGGTCTGGGTGTCGTCGCGCTGCACCGTGCGCTCGGCGGCCTCGTTCGAGAGCACCTGCCAGCGCCGCGGGGCGGTGACCACGAAGGTGAACGGCGCCTTGAGATCCGGCTGTTCGAAGCACGCGAACACGCGTCGGGCATCGGCCGGTTCGTACTGGGTGTAGAGGTAGGTTTCGCCGTCGACGGGGTCGACGAAGCGATGCAGCCCCTCCCCCGACCGGCTGTACCGGCCGGTCGCGACGACGGTGACGACGTTGATCTCCTTCAGACCACCGATGGTGATCCGCGCGCCGTCGTAGACGACGGGCACGAGCTCGCCGTTGATCGTCACCGACTCGACGGAGTCGCCGATGAAATCGAGCCAGGCCTCGTCGGTGGAGGCGGTGAATTCGAGCGTCGTGACCGTGGGGAATCCGGTGCGTCGGGCGTCGACGGCACCCCGAAGGTCTAGTTCGACGCGGTAGGAGTGCACGTCGAGTGCGCGGGCGCGCGCGGCGGTTTCGGCACGGGTCAGATTCGCGGAGCTCACGAGTCCCGATCCTGCCATCACGCGCCCGGACTCGACGGGATTAGCGGGTGTCAGGCACCGATCGCTTCGGCTGCCGGCGTGGCGGGGCGTCCGATGAGGCGTTCGAGATCTCCACTGTCGGTGTCGAGCGCGCCGACGGCGATGCCCGCGTCGGAGTCGGCGAGCACTGCCGCGAACTGTGCGGGCACACCGGCGTTCTCGAGGATCGTCGCGTACTCCTCCTTCGGCAGATCCTTGTAGGTCACGGGTACGCCGACGATGCCGGAGAGGACCTCCGCCAGGTCGGCGTAGGTCAGTCGCTGACCGCCGAGTTCGTAGACGGCACCGGCGTGTCCCTCGGTCGTGAGGACCGCGGCGGCGGCTTCGGCGAAGTCCTTGCGGGCCGCTCCGGCGACGCGGCCTGTGCCGGCCGAACCGAACAGCGCCCCGGTGGCAGCGGCTGCGGTGACCGAGTTGTCGTAGTTCTCCCAGTACCAGCCGTTGCGCAGGAGGGTGTGCTCGATGCCGGAGGCGGCGAGCAGTTCCTCGGTGGCCTTGTGTTCGCCGGCGAGGATCAGCGGGCTCGTGGCCGCGCGCAGGATCGAGGTGTAGGCGATGAACGCGACGCCGCCGGCCTTGGCGGCGTCGATGATGTTGGTGTGCTGGGGCAGTCGCTGTCCCACTTCGCTGCCGGAGATGAGGAGCAGCTTGTCGACACCGGCCAGCGCCTCGCGCAGGGCCGCCGCATCGGCGTAGTCCGCGACACGGACCTGCACCCCGTCGGCGGCCAGGTCTGCGGCCTTCGCCGCGTCGCGCACGATGGCGACGATGTCGCCTGCGGCGATTCCGCGGGCGCGGAGGGCGGTGATGGTCAGGCGGCCGAGGTGGCCGGCGGCGCCGGTGACAGCGATGGTCATGGGACTCCTCGAAGTGGTCGAGCGGGCTCGGGAACCCCACCATCTCATCACTTACTTTTAGTAAGTGCAACCGTTCGAGTCAGTACCCATCGCTCGCATAGCCGCCGTATACTCGGCATTCATGAGCACCGATCGCCTCCCCGAAGCCGATGTCTTCGCGCGCGAGTGCCCGTCGCGTCCGGTGCTGCAGAGCATCACCGGGCGTTGGGGTGTGCTGGTGCTGGCGGCCCTCGTCGACGACACGCGTCGGTTCTCGGAACTGCGTCGCCGGGTCGACGGCGTGAGCGAACGCATGCTGTCGCAGACCTTGCAGACCCTCGAACGCGACGGCCTGATCCACCGAGCCGTCCTGGGGACGATCCCTCCGCACGTCGAGTACTCGCTCACCGACCTCGGACGCCGCATCACCGCGCCACTGCTGACGCTCATCGACGTCGTGGAGGAGTCGATGCCCGAGATCGCCGCCGCGCAGAACGAGTACGACCGCGGCCACTGATCCGGCAGCGCGAACCGCCCCCACCGGCCCGGATGCGGCTGACAGAATGGAGCGGCCGGTCGTTCCGGCCGGTGTCGCTCGCCGGAAGGACATCCACGATGGCGCACGTCAATCTCGGTAAGCAGCACCCGGCCGCCTACAAGAGCGTGCTGGCATTGAACAAGGAGGTCGAGGAGGCCGTCGCGCAGGCCGGTCTCGATGCGAAGCTCGCCGAACTGGTGAAGATCCGCACGTCGCAGCTCAACGGGTGCGCGTTCTGCCTGCGCATGCACACGCGGGACGCCCTGGAGAAGGGCGAGACCACCGATCGTCTCGCGGTCCTCGCGGCCTGGCGGGAGTCGCAGTACTTCTCCGACCAGGAGCGGGCCGCGCTCGCCCTGGCGGAAGAGGTCACGCACCCCATGGAACCCGGTCGGCACGAGTGGGACAACGGTTCGCTCAGCGACGAGCAGGTTTCCGCCGTCACGTGGCTTGCGATCGTCATGAACGCGTGGAACCGCATCGCCGTCCGGAGCCACTACCCCGTCGGCCCCTGACCCGCACCGGCCCCACGGCATCCCTCCTCAGAAGTCGGTGAGGTTCGGGAAGAACAACACCTGCCCGACGGTGATCCTGTCCGGATCGGCGATGTGGTTGGCAGCCGCGATCATGGCGAACATCTCCGCGTTCCCGTAGTGGTCCTCCGCCAGAGCCCGCAGGGTATCGCCTGCGACGACGGTGTGCCGGTAGTTGAGCCCGGGACGGATCAGCACCCGTCCGACCTCGACGTGGTCGGGGTCGGTGATGTGGTTCGGAAACGAGATCACCGGATACAGTTGCGCCTCGCCGTACCAGCGACGTGCGAGCCCCGAGAGGGTCTCACCGGTGACCACGGTGTGGTGCCCCACGTCCCCGAGTTCGGGAACCAGCAGTGACCGGCCGACCCGGACGACGTTCGGGTCGGTGATGTGGTTGGCCGCCGCGAGCACCGGGAACAGGGTCCCGTCGCCGTAGAAGTGTTGCGCCAATCCCGACAGTGTCTCGCCGGGCGCAACGGTGTGCCGGTCGGTGATGTACGGGATGAGCAGTTCCTGTCCGACGGTGATGTCGTCCGGGTCGACGATGCCGTTCGGAACAGCGATCACGGGGTACAACGTCGCGTCACCGTAGAACCACTGTGCCAGCTTCGAGAGGGTGTCGCCTGCGACGACTTCGTATTTCGTAACCATGACCGTGCCTCGGTGGTGTGGAGGGTCGTCGATTCGAATCGAATCGACGAGGATCATGGTGCTCACCGTCGGCACCATGCACACGCGTAGTGCGCTACCCGAATCTCGTACGAGAGATGTCCGTCGACTACGTCGGTGGCAGCAGTTCGAAGACCGGATGATGATCGGCCTCCGCGACGAACCGCTCCACCGGGTCGTTCCTGCTCGCCTCGAAATACCGTCGGGTGGCGGACGCCAACTCGACGTACCGCTGCAGGACCGGCCCGGCCTCCTCCGCCGACACCTCACGGATCGAGTAGCGGTGCGTGTCCCGCCGCCTGCTGAGCTCGACCTCACCGGCAGCACGCGCGTTGTGCACCCACCCCACCGATCCGTACGGGGCCACGAGCCAACGTTTTCCGTGCAGATCGACGATCAGCACGGGGTTGCGGCGGATCTTCCCGGTGCGCCTGCCGCGCGTGGTCAACAGATTGGAGTGCGGCACCAACCCCGCGCGGGTGAGAGCGCTCATCACGGCGTTCTCGAGGTGCCGCCACCGGCTCGGTCGGTAGGTGCGCTCGGGGCGGAACGAACTGTCGGTCATCGTCCGCCCCCACCCCGGCCACGCAACCCCGAAGGCCCGCGGCCCGTGCTCGACAAGCCGGGACGCCGACAGCCGACGTACCCCGGGCTCGCTGAGCCGGGGCAGTGTGGCCGACATGTCCGCATGTGGCCGGTCGGGCGGCGACCTGTCAGCGCCGGTCGGCGGACTCGTCGGTGACGAGGCGATACAGCACGTATACCGCGAACCACGCGATGAGCACCGACGCGATCACGAGGGCGATCTCGTAGAAGAGGACCATGTGCTCGATGCTACGACCCGCTGTGGCTACCTGCCTGTTATCACCGGAACTGTCCGCCGCGCCAGGTCGGCAGGTCGCGCGTTCCCAGTGCCACCTCGAGGGCCGCTCGTCCGGACAGCCGTGTCGAATCCAGTACCGGTAACGGCGAGTCGTCCGGGGAGACCAGCAGCGGGATCTCGGTGCACACCAGCGCGACCGCGTCGCACCCGGAGTCCGCGAGTCTGCCGATGAGGTCCATGAAGGACGCCCGGGTCTCGTCCCGGAAGACGCCGTGCACCAATTCGTCGAAGATCGCCGCGTGCACCAGGGCCTGATCGTCGTCCGTCGGGATGACGGCCTCGATTCCTCGTGCCGCCAGTTCGCGGGGGTACAGAGGGCCCTGCATGGTGAACCGCGTTCCCAGGATGCCGACGCGTCGGTGCCCGGCGCACTGCGCCGCGTCGGCGACAACGTCGATCAGGTGCAGCCCGGGAATCGCGAGGGGATCGCCGGGCGTTTCGAGCGCAAGATGGGCGGTGTTGTCCGGACACACGAAGAAGTCGCATCCGACCCTGGCCAGACGATCGACGCTGGTCGCAAGTACGGCGCGCACCGCCTCGTGGTCCCCGCGCTCCCACGCGGGCATGCAGCGCTCGAAGGAGATGCAGTCCATGGTGACGTCCGGATGTGCCGGATGCCCGACACGGGTGCTGTGCTGACACACCTCGCGCCAGCACAGCGAGGCACCTTCCCAGCTGTGGCCCAGGATTCCGACATGTCTCATCCCTGTACCCCCTTTGTCCTGCACCTGAGATCACCCTTCGTATGCAGAGCCCGTTCGACTATCCCTCCTTCATCGACATGCACGCTCGACCGAGCGCAGAATTCCAGCGCTGCAATGCCTTTCATCGCCTCCGCCGGCCCGGGCACACAGTTGACGACTCGCGTTCCGCGCACCTGACGACCGGCGCCGGAGCCGAGGGTCCCACTTTTCTGCCGGCTCCCCGATCCCCGGATCGGAGGGATGCACAGTTTTCGACCCGTGTCGGCACTTGATCGTCATAAGTGGGGATTATGACGATCAGTACGCACACTCGATCACGGATGAGATCGAGTTGTTTCTACTGCGACCTTCGTTACGAAACGCCCCATCGTGCGGTTTTTACCCAGTTCACAGCGTTTCATATCGTTTCGTTTCATCACATTACTGTTGCTTAATTACGTAACTGAATGCGGTACGATACCTGCGACCCGGGATTTCGACGCGCCACGACGAGGACCTCCATGACCGACGCACACTCCCCCACCCCCGAAGCGACCACCGACGAGGACGACGCGAGCAAACCCCGGGTGGGACGCCCTCGGAAGTACGCCACGGCAGCCGACCGTGTGCGCGCCTATCGCGAACGCGAACGCGCCAAGAAAGAAGCCGCCGGCACGGCCCCGGCGGTCGTCGAGAGCCCGGACGATGCGGTCTCCGCGCTCACGGCCGCCACCACTGCCCTACGTGCCCTCGCCACCAACAGCGTCGAGCAGTACTCGGCGATCGCCGAACGGATCACCACCGCGGTCGACAAGCTCACCGACGCCGAGGCTCTCGAGGCGCAGATGACGCGGTCCGCCGCCGAACTCGCGAAG
This sequence comes from Rhodococcus rhodochrous, assembly GCF_900187265.1. Classification (NCBI taxonomy): domain Bacteria; kingdom Bacillati; phylum Actinomycetota; class Actinomycetes; order Mycobacteriales; family Nocardiaceae; genus Rhodococcus; species Rhodococcus rhodochrous. The sequence continues at coordinate 2,766,446 of NZ_LT906450.1, read as the reverse complement.
GTCAAAGCCGACGCCGACGCGAAGATCGTCCGGCTACGCGAACAGCTCGCCCAGGCACTCGAGGACCGCGACAACGCCGACGCGGCAGTGGCCGCCGTCGACGCCGAACTCGCCGACGCTCGCACCGCACACACCGAACAGGTGCGCCGACTCGACGAGGCGCATCACGCCGAGTTGACGCGCCTGAAGGACGAGCACGCCGCAACACTGCAGCGGTGGAAGGACGAGTTCGAGGCCGCGACCGCCGAGCACACACGGGTAGTCGGCGACCTGCGTGCGACGATCGTCCAGCAGGACGAGTCCCTCACCGCACAGCGACGCGAACTCGACGACGCAGCAACCCAGCGTGAGCGCGCGACCGTCGAGATCACCGACCTGCGAGCCGAGATCGCGCGCCTGCAGGCCGCACTCGACCGGGAGGTCGCAACCCGCGAGCGCCTCGACACCGAGCTCACCACCGAGCGCGACCGCACCTCCGAGCTACGGAGCCGACTCGAGGAATCCCGCATCACCGCCGCGACGGCCCAGGCAGCCGAGACCGCGGCGCGAGCACGCGGCGACGAACTCCGGGCCGAACTGTCGGCACTGCGCGAGGAGATCATCGCCTTGCGCGACGAGACGAAGACGCTTCAGTCGGAAAATCTGACGCTGAGAACCGAATCGGCCTCTCTCCGCGCCGAACTGGATGCAGCGAGGGCCGCCGGGACGAGCTGAGCCGGTCGCCCGATCATCGAGAGGTTCGGTGCCGATCTCCGCCGGCGGGGGCGAGCGTCATCCGAGCTGTTCGAACAACGACACGATGATGCCGTCAGGTCCCCGCACGTACGCCATTCGCACGCTGTTCTCGTACTCACCGATACCCCCGACGAGCCCGTAACCCTGCTCGGCTACAGCGTCGACGGCAACTTGGAGGTCGCCGACCTCGAACGACACATTGCGGATCCCGAGCTCGTTCGGCATCGCGGTCGGCGAACCGGGGAGGTGATCGGGCGCGATGAAGCGCGAAAGCTCGAGCCGGGTCCCTCCGTCCGGAGGTCGGAGCATCACGATCTCGCAGTGCGTGCCGGGGAGTCCGCAGACGGTCGCGGGAAAGTCGCCCTGCACAGAGCCGGTGCCTTCGACCTCGAAGCCGAGGCCGACGAAGAACGCCGTCGCGACGTCGAGGTCGGAGACGGTGAGGCCGACATGGTCGAAACGTCGTACGTGTGCCATGGGATCCATCCTTCGATGTTGTCTCGTCCGTTTGCTGCTGGGACGGAGCCGGTGCTCGGATCTCGACATTCCGCGGGCTCGGCGGGGACACGGATCGTTCCCCACCACCGCATCGATGAGCTACGACGCGCCCACCGCTCTGCGACGCGCCCCTCTGATCCGAGCAGCCCTGACAAGCATCAGCAGGCACAGCCCGATACCCCATCCGATCTCCGAGAGCATCACACCCACTCCCGCCTGGCCGGTGTCGTCGGTACTGGCAACCACGCTGAATGCGGTGGTGAACCCTGCCGCCGTGCCGATTGCGGCGGCCAGTCCACCGCTCACCACCCAGCGGGATCGACGAGCGCAAAGGAAGCATGCCAGCACGACGGTCACTCCACAGGCGATCACCTGCCAGGTGGGGAACTCGTTCGGTGCGGGCAGGCCGGGACCTCGGAACTCGCCGTCGTGCTCGGCCGACCAACTCAACCATCCCGCGCAGGACAAGAATCCGAGTGCGAATGCGGTTGCACCGGTCGCCCACAGGCCGCGCAGGCCGAGACCCACGGGTCGATCACCGGTCTGCTCGTGGTCGCTCGACGGACTCCGGACACCGGCACGCTCCCGCTGCCAGGCAACCCACACCATGCTCACGCCGATCAGGGTCGGCACACCCACGAAGATGAGCACGATCCACAAGAATTGAGCCCAGGAGAAATCGAAACCGGCGGCCATAGGCAAACAGTATGTCGAGTGGAACGAGAGTCCGACGCACGGTCGTGATCGGCCTACGGTGCCGGCCCTACGATCGGCCGCGTCCCCACCCGTACGAGGAGCGCGGTCACCTCGGGTACTTGCGCAGTTCGTTCTTGGCGATCGTGCGCAGGTGCACTTCGTCGGGCCCGTCGTAGATGCGCATGGCGCGGTGCCAGCCGTACATCGCGGCGAGGGGCACGTCGTCGCTCATGCCCGCTCCGCCGTGTACCTGGATCGCCCGGTCGATGACCTCGAGGGTCATGCGCGGTACCGCGACCTTCGCGGCGGACACGTAGGGAGCGGCGGCCTTGTTGCCGTGTTCGTCGATGGTCTTGGCCGCGAGACGACACAGCAGCCGGGCCTGTTCGATCGCGACGCGCGATTCGGCGATCTGATGCTGCACCACCCCCTGCTCGGCCAGTGTCTTGCCGAAGGCGACACGTCCCTGCGCGCGCGTGGTCATCAGCGCCAGGGCCCGTTCGGCAGCACCGAGTGCGCGCATGCAGTGGTGGATGCGGCCGGGTCCGAGACGTGCCTGCGCCATGGCGAAGCCGCCGCCCTCCTCCCCGAGGAGGTTCTCGGCGGGAACGCGGACGTTGTCGTAGACGACTTCACAGTGACCGTGCTGGTCGTGTCGTCCGAACACCGGCAGGTCGCGGACGATCGTGACACCGGGAGTGTCGATCGGCACCAGGATCATGGACTGCTGACGATGGGTGTCGGCGCTCGGATCGGTCTTGCCCATGACGATCAGCACCTTGCAGCGGGGATCCGCGGCGCCGCTGGTCCACCACTTGCGACCGTTGATGATGTAGCTGTCGCCGTCGCGCTCGATTCTGGTCTCGATGTTGGTGGCATCGGAGCTGGCCACGGCGATCTCGGTCATGGAGAAAGCGGACCGGATCTCGCCGTTCAACAGTGGGTCGAGCCACTGCTTCTTCTGATCATCGGTGCCGAACAGGTGGAGCAGTTCCATGTTGCCGGTATCGGGAGCCTGCCCATTGGTGGCTTCCGGGGCGAGATGCAGGCTCCAGCCGGTGATCTCGGCGAGCCCGGCGTAGTCGAGCTGCCCGATACCGGATTCGGAGGGGAGGAACAGATTCCACAGACCGCGCTTGCGGGCCTCCTGCTTGAGGGTCTCGATGACGGGTGGGACGGTGTGGTCGTCGGGACCGACGTTGCGCCGGTAGGCCTCGTATTCGTGTTCGGCGGGGAACACGTGGCTGTGCATGAACTCCACGAGCGCCTGTTCGAGTTCGAGCGCCCTGGGAGACGGTCGAAGATCCAGTGATCCGGTGTTCGTCTGCGCGGTGAGCATGCTGTTGGCTACGTCGGTCATACGGTTTCTCCCTCGAAGGTTCGGTCGGGGACGTCGTGACATGGGGTCGAGGTTCGGTCAGGGACCGCGGTCGAGGTCTGTGCCTCGGTACTGCATGAGATCGAGGGCGTACTCCACGTAGAGGTTCGCGACTTCTTCCGGGCTCATCCGCCCGCCCGGTCGCCACCAGGTGGGGAGAGCGGTACACATCGAGACCACGGCGCGAGCGGCGTCTTCGGGGTTTCGGACCCGGAACGATCCGGCGCGCACGGCGGCCAGCACCTTCTCGTCGACGACCGCCTGCTGCCAGTTCCTCTTGTTGGCGATGATCCGCCGGTTCTCCGTTGTGAGAGAACGCATCTCACTGGCACCGATGAACCCGAGTTCGCGGCGGTGCGTGTGGTACAGCGCCAGGTTCTCGATCAGCAACGTGAAGACCGTGACGGGATCCCGGCCGGCCCCTTCGGCGAGTGCGCCGCGTGTGCGCTGCTCCAGATCGTCCATCGTCGCCTGATAGATCGTCATCAGGATGTCCTGCTTGCTGGTGAAGTAGTTGTATATCCCGGGAACCGACAGGCCGCATCGCTTGGAGATCTCGCGCATGCTCGTGCCGTGATACCCCACGGCGAGGATCTCCTCGAGCGCGGCCTGGAGCACGGGTACCAGCGACAACGGTTCGTACACCCGCCACTGCCGACACGCTTCGACCTGCCCGGGTGGGTCGGACCGGGTCGCAACGAGGGTTTCCGGTTCCTCTGCGGGTGCCGTGAGCGCCGCCCGACCGGCTTCGAGGATCTCCGCCGGCCTCACCCCGAGTGCATCGGCGATGCGGTTCAAGCGATCGACGGTCAGTCCGGTCTTGTCGTTCTCGATCTGGCTCAGGGTGGCCGGGCTGACGTCGATGCACCGGGCCAGGCCTCGCAGCGTCATGCCGCGCGCGATCCGTACCTGGCGCAAACCGGCCCCGACCGACGCCGACCTGTCGACCGAAACCGCACTCACCGACAACTCCTGTGTTTGAAATAGCTGAACACTGACCATCCGGCCCTCGACCGTTCCGGGCAGCGTATCCACTTGCACGGCTGTCTCGCAGGGATTTTCGCGAAAATATCGAACCGTTGACGTCGACAGGTGTGACGTGCACCATAGTTGACACCGAGCGTGTGCTCGCTTCCGCTGTTTACCCGATGGAGGACAACATGACCGAGGTCGACGCTCCCGCAATGCGCGAACTGCTCGGAGAGAACGCGCCGAGCAATTGGGGCAAGTGGGGACCCGACGACGAGCTGGGTGCACTGAACTACCTCGACGCAGCGGAGGTTCTGCGCGGCGTCCAGCACGTCAAGTCGGGCGAGACCTTCACGCTCCAGATCCACATGGGACGCGCCGAGAGCCCCGGCGACCCGCTGTGGCCGGGTCGTGAGGGGATCAAGCGGCAGAACGTGCTCGATGAGAGTTCCTGGGACGGCGACGGGGCTCCGGCCTTCCCGGGCGGCCTGCACTACGCCGACGACACCGCCTTGGTCTTTCTCCAGGGATCGACCCAGTACGACGCACTCGGACACGTCTGGTACGACGGCAAACTCTGGAACGGGTACGACGCCCGCAGCACCGTCGGAGGAATGGACAAGGCCTCCGTCCTCCCGATCGCAGAGAAGGGCATCGTCGGCCGCGGCGTCCTCATCGACATGGCCCGCCATCGCGGGAAGCCCTATCTCGACAAGGGTGAAACGTTCGACCACCGCGATCTCGAGGAAGCTGCGACCGCCCAGGGCGTGACCATCGAGCCGCACGACATCCTGATCATCCGCACCGGGTGGCTCAAGTACTGGTACGAGTTGAACAACCCCGAACAGTTCTACGACGGATTCTGCGAGCCCGGCCTCACCTATTCGCCCGAGCTCGTCGAGTGGTTCCAGGACAAGGAGATTCCGAACCTGGTGACCGACACGATCGCCAACGAGGTGACCTACGACCCGCAGAGCGGCGTCGCGCTGCCGTTGCACTGCGCCCTGATGCGCAATCTCGGTGTCACGCTGACGGAGATCGCCTGGCTCGACGACCTCGCCGACGCCTGCGCCGCGGACGGCCGCTGGAGTTTCCTCTACACCGCCGCCCCGCTGAAGATCGTCAACGGCACCGGCGCCCCGGTGAATCCCATCGTCATCCGCTGAGGCGAACCATGACCATCTATGACGACAAGGTGTGGTTGTCGCAGTACGACGCTGCGCAGCGGCAACCACGCACGATCGAATTCGACGACGCCCTGGCGATGTTCCGGGCGACCGTCGAACGCGATCCGGACGCCGACATCATCCGCTACTTCGACGGCCGGATCACGGCAGGTGAACTCGACGAACTGAGCGACGCATTCGCCGCCGGAATCCTCGACGCAGGGTTCCGGCCGGGTGAACGGGTCGCGATCTATGCACAGAACGTGCCCCAGTTCGTCATCGCCCAACTCGGAACGTGGAAGGCCGGCGGCATCGCCGTGTCTGCCAATCCGATGTACCGCGAACGCGAACTCGAGGAGATCCTGCGCGACTCCGGTGCCACGGTCCTGGTCGCGCTGCAATCCCTCTACACCGACGTAGCAGCGAAGGTCGTCGAGTCGACCGACGTGCGCACCGTGATCACGACGTCGGAACTCGAGTACCAGAGTGCGAACAGCGGCACCCTCGCCGGTGTCGAACGCATCGAGTGCGCGGGCACCACGGACATGGCGGAGATGCTCACGGCCTTCCGTGGCCGAACCGTGCCGCCTGCCGAGATCGGCCCCGAAACGGTCGCTTTCCTGACGTACACCTCCGGGACCACCGGCCCACCGAAGGGCGCGATGACAACCCACCGCAACGTGGCGTTCAACGCGCAGACCTACCGGGACTGGATCGACATCGGTCCAGACGACGTCGTCCTCGGCGTCGCACCGCTGTTCCACATCACCGGGCTCGTCGGCCACATCGCCCTGTCGCTGCTGACCGGTGCACCGCTGGTGCTGATGTACCGCATGGATCCGGCCGACACCATCGACACCATCGAGAAGCAACGCGCCACGTTCACCGTCGGATCGATCACGGTGTTCATCGCGTTGATGAACGCCCCGAACGCGAGCAAGGAGGCCCTGGCGAGCCTGACCAAGATCTACTCGGGTGGAGCGCCGATTCCACCGAGCACCATCGCGGCGTTCGAGGAGCGATTCGGTCACTACATCCACAACATCTACGGCCTCACCGAGACGACCTCCCCGTCACACGGGGTGCCGCTCGGCAGGCGGGCTCCGGTCGACGAGCTGACCGGAGCGACCTCCGTGGGCGTGCCGGTCTACGACACCGTCGTGCGGATCGTCGACGACAACGGCAACGATCTTCCCCCGGGCGAGGTCGGGGAGCTCGTGACGGCGGGACCGCAGGTGGTGGCGGGGTACTGGAACAACCCCGAGGCCACGGCGAACTCGATCCCGAACGGCGTGCTGCACACCGGCGATGTCGGCTACATGGACAGCGACGGCTGGTTCTACATCATCGACCGCAAGAAGGACCAGATCAACGCCAGTGGCTACAAGGTCTGGCCTCGCGAGGTCGAGGACGTGCTCTACGAACACGACGCCGTTCGCGAAGCAGCGGTGGTGGGTGTACCCGACGAGTACCGAGGGGAGACTGTCAAAGCTTTCGTCAGCCTCCGCCCCGGAGCCACGGTCACGCCCGATGAGCTGATCGCGTTCACGAAGAAGCGACTGGCGGCCTACAAGTGCCCACGCTTCGTCGAGATCATCTCCGACATCCCCCAGACGGCGACGGGCAAACTGCTGCGCCGCGAGCTACGAACGGCGACCCAGTCCTGACGATGGTCGCAGAGTTTCTCGCCCGCATGCGCACTCCGTAGGCGCTGCGACGAAGGCGGGTCTTCTTCGGTACAGAGCTACCGGAGAAGACCCGCCTTCTCGCGTGCGACCGGACGGCACACCATCACGACCCGCACAGTGCGCGGATCAACCGCGCACGGTCGCCATCAGGGCATCGAGTGACTCGGCGGCAGGAAGTGCGAGCGCGGTTCCCGCGACCTCTGCGGCACTCTCCGGTGACAACCGTCCTTCGACGTTGAGATCGAACTTCATCGTGAGCTCGTCGTCGGAGAGCGGGTTCGCCGGACCACCTCGGTTGTGGTCGACGCGAGCTTCGTGCCAGGAACCGTCCCGGGTACGTACCCGGAGGACCGCCGGGAACTGGTGGGGGTAGATCTCGTCGCAGCGGTCGTCGCTGTAACTCGTGACCAGCCGCGCGAGTTCGAGTGTGCGCGGATCCTTCGCGGCAGCGTCGGTGAAATCGGCATGCCCCACACCGAGTCCCGAGCCACCGAGCAGTGCCCGTGCGACGGTGAACGGGCCCGAGAAGGCCGCGTGGTAACCGGATTCGGGAGCAGCCTTCGACGCCGGGGGCTCGGCGATCGTGCGCAGTACCGGCTTCGGTACGCCGAGTTGGATCTCCACGATGTCGGCCGGGTCCAGACCGTCGCGGACGAGCGCCCGCGCGGCGTCGATGCCGGCGTGGGTGAAGTGGTTGCACGGGTAGGGCTTGAAGAAGATGCCCGGCAGTTCCCAGTGCTCGCCCAGTCCGTCCAGCACCTTCGCGGTGTCGGCCCGATCGCCGCAGAACGCGTGCAGGAATCCGAAGCGTCCTTCGATCACGGTCGGCGGTCCGGTGAGCCCGGCGCGAGCGAATTCTGCCGAGGTGACACCGGAATGTGCGGCCCATCCGCAGTGCGTCCGCTTGACCGTGCCGCCGGTGCGGTTGGCTTCGAGCAATCCGGCACCGAAGCTCGCGGCGATGCCCATGGCGTCCGCGATGCCTTCGGCCTCGAGTCCGTAGAGCACCGCTGCGGCGGCAGCCGAACCGACGGCACCGCAGATGGAAGTTGCGTGCTGGCCACGTTCGAAGAATTCGGAGTTGCCGAGTTCCTCGTCGTAGCCGCCCATTCCCAGGCGGACCACGATCTCGATACCCACACCCGCAGCGTCGAGAACGGCTGCACCGGAGGCTCCCACTGCTTCACCGACGGCGAGCGCCGCCGGGATCACCGAAGCGGACGGGTGCAGCACCGACGGCAGATGGGTGTCGTCGGAATCCATCGAATGGGCGAGTGTTCCGTTGACGAGCGCGGCGGTGGCCGCCGGGAACCGCTCTCCGGTGCCGATGCCGGTGGCCGCGGCTGCGCCCGACCAGTTGCGTGCCACCTCCGTGACGGCGCGAGCGGACGGCTGGTCGTGCGCCGCGAGGGAGTTTCCGAGCAGGTCGAGCACCCGGCGCGCGACGTCCTTGCGCAGTTCTGCGGGCAGTCCCGTGGTGCGGATCTCGGCGGCGAGGGCGGCGAGCCGGCCGACGACCGTTCCGGTCAGGTCATGTCGGGTCTCGGTGCTGGTCACGAAGCCACCACCGCGACGGGGCGCACGGGCGAACCGGTGCCGCCGGTGATGCGCAGCGGTGCCATGACGAACGTGAATTCGGTCAGGCCGCGGGCGCTTGCATCCTCGAGGTCGAGGTGCTCGATGATGTGGATTCCGTTCTCCACCAGCAGCACTCGGTGAACCGGAAGAACACTGTGCCCCTTGCCCGCCGGGATGTGTTCGAAGGCGGTCGTGTCTGCGCCGGCGGCCGCGATGCCGCTGGCCGCGAGCCACCGGCCCGCACCGACATCGGCGCCCGGAACACCGTCCTGCTGGCCGAGATAGCATTGCGGATCGTCGAAGTACCGGGCCCATCCCGTACGGATCAGCACGACATCACCGCGGCGCGGTGTCACACCGGCGGCGTCGGCCGCGTCGCGCAGGTCCTGTTCGGTGACCGCCTGCCCCGCGTCGAGGGAGTCGACGCCGCGGACCCGTGCGACATCGAGGAGCAGTCCACGGCGAAGCATGAAGGGAATGGACTCCGCGCCGAGCTGGGAGAATTTTCCACCGCGCTGGGCTTCCTCGGCGTCGATGCCGCCGTGCAGCTTGCCCTCGTGGCTGACGTGGGAGAGCGCGTCGACGTGGGTGCCGACGTGTCCGCCGGTCACGATGATCTCGTTCGATGCCGATCCGCCGTCGGGTCGCACCATGTCGCCGTGCCGGCGGATGAGCGTCATCCGGAATCCGGGGTGGTTCGGTGAGCAAGGCATACCGGTCGTGTGGGGATGTCCCAGCTCGACGATGTCGACGTCGGTGTCGACGACCGCATTCAGCAGTGCGTCGGGACCGGCGATGGTTTGTTCGGTCATGATGTGGCTCCTCGTACTGTGATGGCCTGGGCCCGGTCGAGTACGACGCGAGCATTCGCAACGACCGCCGGGTCGATGAATCTGCCGTTCTCGTCGAGAACCGCGGACTCCCCCGCTGCCGAGGACGCGGACGCGTCGTCGACGATGCGCTGCGCGCGCTCTCGTTCCTCGGCCGAGGGCGTGTAGGCCTCGTTGACAATGTCGATCTGCTTCGGGTGGACGACGGAGCGTCCGAAGAATCCTTGGATGCGGCCGGCTCGGGACGATTCCGCGAGCCCGTCCAGGTCGCTCACGGCGGTCCAGACACTCTGGATCGGCGACGACAGTCCCGCTGCGCGTGCGGCTGTGACGATCCAGCGCCGGCGAGTCCCACGCCGACTATTTCGACCGGCTCTTCGGCACGTCCTATCGCGCCTGGGTCGAGCGCGACCGCGTGATGGTCGCCGGCCTGCAGGCGGTCAACTACGACGACAAGCTCAGCGCGCGGTGGACAGCGCTGGTCACCGATCTCAACGGCCGACTGGCCGCGCAGATGAGTAGGGACGCCGACGCCGGGGAGATCACTCCGCTGTCGGACGACCACGAAGGCCTCGTCACGACCCTGACCGACATGATCGTCATGGCCTTCTTCAAGGACCGATCACTCAGGCCGTCCGAAGCCGAGTCGAGACGGATGCTGGCCAACGTGAAGACGGTCTGGCTCGGAACATGGGTTGCGCCGAACCCGCCGTCGCATCGAGGCGACTGATACGGCGGCGTCATATCGCCTTCGTGGCGTGGTGCGACCGGTCCACGCCCCTCTCTACTACCGCGAGGCAGTTCGCTTTTCCGTTACCTCTTCACCTTCATTTCGTCGCGCGCTCAGAACAGCCCGACTGCTCGGATGATCAGACCGACAGCCACCACCAGGACCACGATCACCACGATCGCGATGGCGATGAGGGCCCCGGCACTGCGGCGCTGCGGCGGTTCGTGTTGCGGACCGCCCACAGCAGTCTCGGCGGGCGGAGTATCTCCGGGCGCCACCCCGCCTCCGGGTTCGAGACCAGGAGTGTTCGCGGGATCAGGGTTCTGCGGGTCGAACTTGGACGCGTCGGGATTCTCGTCAGCCATACTCTCCTGTACCCGATTATCGACGAGCAACGCCTCGACTTTTCTTCTTCGCAGCGCCGCACCTGCGAGTGCGCGGGGTACAACGACTGGGACAACGGTTCGATGATCCCGGAATCGACGTGGCCGCCGATACGCCGGGATAAGCTGACAACGGCCGAACAATACACCGCTGCAGGCTCCGGGAGCCGGTAACACCGCTGCTCCCAAGCCTTTTGACCTCGGGAGGAATCATGACCGACCCACAGCAGGATCCGAACAAGGACGAAGGCCAGGAAGGCCCGGCGGACGGCGGTGCAGTCGGCGTCCCGGGCGTTCACGATGGCGGCGCCGACGGAGGTGCCGACGGAGGTGCCGACAGCGGTGGCGACGGCGGCGCCGATGGTGGAGCCGACGGCGGGGCTGATGGAGGTGCCGATGGCGGAGCCGACGGAGGCAGTTGAGGGTGAGGACTCCTCATATCGCATCCAGGACTCCGGCGTCGAAGCGGACGCCGGAGTCCTGGAAACACGCCTGATCGACATCGGTCGGGAGAAGTTCGCGTCCGAAATCTGGGGACGTGCACCACTGCTGACGCGTCGCGCCGGCACATTCACCGACCTGTTCTCCGCCGAGGCGGTCGACGAACTCATCTCGCGCCGAGGACTCCGCACGCCCTTCCTTCGCGTCGCCAAGGACGGGACGACACTGCCGGACTCGTCGTTCACCTCCCCCGGCGGGGTCGGAGCGACCATCTCCGACCAACTCGACGACACGATGCTCTGGCGCAACCTCGCCGACGGCGCCACCCTCGTCCTGCAGGCACTGCACCGCACATGGGAACCGATCTCGCAGTTCGGCACCGCTCTGAGCGACGAACTCGGACATCCCGTCCAGGTCAACGCGTACATCACACCACCTCGGAACCAAGGGTTCCGCCACCACTACGACGTCCACGACGTCTTCGTCGTGCAGATCGAGGGAACCAAGAGGTGGGTGATCCACGAGCCCGTCCACCCGGCGCCGCTGCGCAATCAACCCTGGACCGATCACCGCGCCGCTGTCGCCCGAGCCGCGGCGGAGCCGGCGTGCATCGACACGGTGCTCGAACCCGGCGACTGCCTCTATCTGCCGCGCGGTTGGATCCATGCCGCCGAGGCCCGAGGGGAAATCTCCATCCACCTCACCGTCGGCATCCATACGTGGACGCGCCATGCACTTGCCGAGCATCTGACCCGAGCAGCGCTCGCTGCGCTCGGCGACGATCCCGAGATGCGCGGCGCGCTGCCCATGGGAATCGATGACCCGGAAGCCGAGATCGCTTCTGTCCGTGAGCATCTCATCGCCGCACTGGCCGAGGCGGACGTCACCTCCATGTTCCGTCGTGCCCGGCGGGAGCAGGCCCGTCCGGCACCGCTGGGGCCGCTCGCCCAATTCGCCGCCGTCCACTATCTCGGCCCCGACACCACGGTGAAACTCCGCAGCGCACTGTATGCGCGCCTGGAAGGTTCACACCTGGTCACGCGTGTCGGCCGTGTCGCCGTGGCGGACGAGGAACTGCCGTCTGTCACGCGCCTGCTCGACGGCGGATCCCACCCGACGAAAACTCTCGGGACCGACCTGGTCGAACGGCTGTTGCGCGCAGGGATCCTCGTCCCCGCGGAACCGTGACGGTGCACTGTGGCCTCAGCCGAACGCTTCTTCTGCGCAGACAGTGCCCGCCTGCGGGGTGATCCGATGGCCGGCACGGCCCCGCGCGGATTCGTCTGGGTCCTCGTCGAATACCGGGGCAGATGGCCGGTGAACGGGTTCGAGGGGCTCGATCTCGACGCCGCGACCAAGACGGCCGTGTTCTCCGCCGCGCAGGCGGCCCGCGCACGCATACTGCTGGTCAAGCGCCCGGGCCGTCGTCGCCGCGGAGGACACGACCATTGGGCGGTGCTCCGCCGCGAGACCTCGGGCACGGTGCGTCAGCAATGGGGAACGTGGGATCGCGAGGAGGATCTGACACAGATCGTCACCGCCCTCGAGACTCCCGGCGACCTCGGCGGCCCCTCCATCCTCCTGGTCTGCGCTCACGGTCACCACGATCCGTGCTGCGCCGTGCGTGGACGGCCGGTCGCGCGCGCCCTGGCCGAGCGCTGGCCCGACCAGGTGTGGGAATGCTCGCACGTAGGCGGAGACCGGTTCGCCGCCAACGTCGTCGTCGTACCCGACGGTGTCTACTACGGCGGTCTCGACGCCGCATCGTCCGTCCTCACGATCGAAGAACACTTCTTCGACCGGATCCACCACCACCATCTACGCGGCTACACCGACATGTCTCCGCCTCAGCAGGCCGCGCTCGCTGCCACGCTCCGACGCTTCGGTCCGGCCGGGCGCAGTGATTACACGGTCGCCGAGAGTGTCCGCGAGGGTGATCTCTGGCGGATCCGGCTCGCCGGTCGTGCACCACACCCGGAGCGTGTCGACGTCGAACTGCGGGCCCATCGCACTCCCCCGTGCCGATTGACCTGCCGTGGAGCGCCGACGGCTTCGGTCATGGTCTATGAGCCCACCTCGGTCCGCACGCTGTGAGCACACGGCCGCGCGGACGGCTTCAGATCGTCACCCCAGCTCTTCCTCTGCCTTCGCGAGGGCCGCGAACTCCTCGTCCGGGGAGTTCGCGACGAGGTGGTGACGGCTGTAGAGACCGAAGTAGGCCATGAATGCCGCAAACGCGGCGAACGTCCACAGAGCCGCGACGGGATCGACGAGGAAGGTCGCCACCACAGCGGCGGCAGCGATCACCAACGCGAACGATGTCGTGACGACACCACCGGGCGTGCGGTACGGACGCGGCATCTCGGGCTCACGCACGCGCAGCACGATGTGGCTGACCATCATGAGCACGTAGCTGACGGCGGCACCGAAGACCGCCATGTTGAGGAGCATCGCGCCCTCACCGGTCAGCGACAGGACGAAGCCGATCACGCCGGGCACGATCAACGCGAGTATGGGGGCCTTGCGCGAATTCGTCACCGACAGGCTCGTCGGCAGGTAGCCGGCGCGGGACAACGCGAAGGTCTGCCGCGAATACGCGTACATGATGGAGAAGAAGCTGGCGATCAGCCCGGCGAGCCCGATGTAGTTGACGACCTTGGCCGAGGTCCCGTCGCCCAGCGCCTCGACGAGGGGGTTGCCCGAGGTCGACAATCCCTCGGCACCCAACGCACCGGTCGCCAGGAACAGCACGGTCGCTCCGGTCACCAGGAGCACCAGCATGCTGGAGATGATGCCGCGGGGCACGTTCTTCTCCGGCTCGCGCGCTTCCTCCGCAGCGAGAGGAACGCCCTCGATCGCCAGGAAGAACCAGATCGCGAACGGAACTGCGGCCCAGATACCGAAGTAGCCGAACGGCAGGAAGCCCGAGGCACCGACGGCATCGGTCGGCGTGATGTCCGTGAGATTGTCGGACTCGAACAGTCCCACCGCGGAGATTGCGAAGATCACGACTCCGACGAGTGCGATGGCGGTGATGACGAACATCGCCTTGAGCGCTTCGCCCGCACCGGTGAGGTGGATGCCGATGAAAATGGCATAGACAGCGAGGTAGATCCACCATCCGTCGGTGATCCCGAAGATGTTCAACGATTCGACATAACTGCCGATGAACGTCGCGATGGCCGCAGGTGCGATAGCGTACTCGATGAGAATGGCCGTGCCGGTCGCGAATCCACCCCATGGTCCGAGCGCCCGGCGAGCGAAGGTGTATCCGCCCCCTGCGGCCGGAAGGGCCGACGACAATTCCGCCATTCCGAGCACCATCGCGAAGTACATGCCCGCGATGACCACGCCTGCGATCAGCAGGCCGCCGAATCCACCTTCGGCGAGTCCGTTGTTCCATCCCGCGTAGTCACCGGAGATGACGTAACTGACACCGAGTCCCGCAAGGAGCACCCACCCTGCGGTTCCTCTACGAAGTGAACGTTTTTCGAGGTATTCGCTCTTCTCAGCGTGGAAGTCGGCGCCGTCATGGTGCTTACGGGTCCTCGAACTCTTCGATGGTTCTACGACTGACATTCCGTCTCCCTGAGGCGATCGGTTCGTACGGCGGCGTCACGCTGCCGAGGTGGTGGAACGTCACGCGAGCCGCTGCCGGTGTTCATGAGCTCCCCCCCGGGGGCTCATGGAGGATCGCGCAACGAGATGTAGTGCAGCCGTGTAACTCGGATGATCCAGCATCCTCCCGGGCGAACAGGGTGTCTGTTCGTTTCTCGAGTATCGGAAAGGACTGTTGCAGCTCCGTTGCGGGCCTGTAATGGAATGGGTCGATCCGCTCGCACGGATCCCGGCCGTGTCGTCAGCGCCTCGGACGGTCCAACCGCGAATACCCGAACTGCAGTGGGTAGCCTGCGGGCGGTTCCCTACCAACCGACGACACGTGGAGGATTCGAAGTGACTGCGCTGCTGCTGGCGGTGTCGATCGTGGCTGCGGCCGCGTTCGGATGGGGCGCCTCGGTGGTGTACCGGGCTCATCGAAGTGTCGTGCGCCGATCCGAGGGCCCGCTCTCGGCCACGGGGCGTACCCGGTTGAAAACCGGCCGAAATGTTGCGGTCGTCGGGCTGGTCGTCGGAGCTCCGAGTCTGGCGATCATGCTCCTGCCGACCATGGACAAGGTGGTCGTGGTAGTAGTTGTTGCGCTCTTGCTGCCCGGCTTGTTCCATCTGACTCGCGAGACCCTCGCCTACCCGGTGAACGAGCGCTGAGACTGCGGATACGACCGTCAGCTGTCGGTGTCCACGTCCGTGGTAGCGAGAATCGATGCCCGCCATCGACCTTCGGTTCGACGACCGAGTGCGATATCGCGTCCGAAGATGCGGTTGCTCGGTCCGGCACTGCTCCCTAGGGTGGCCCGCATGGCATCGGTCAGGCAGGTACAGGTCACGTTCGATTCCACCGAACCCGAGCGACTCGCGCACTTCTGGTGCGCTGTTCTCGGCTACGAGGTGCCCACGCCACCCGACGGGTTCGCGCCATGGACCGACTACGACGCAAGCCTGCCCGCAGAGTCGCAAGGACGCGCGTTCGTGTGCGCCGATCCGACCGGCGCCGGTCCGCGGTTGCACTTCCAGCGAGTACCCGAAGAAAAGGTAGTGAAGAACCGGGTGCATCTCGATGTGCGCGTCGGCACAGACTTGGAGGGTGACGAGCGACTGTCTGCTCTACAAGCGGAGTCCGACCGACTGGTGGCGCTCGGCGCTGCGCAGGTGAAGGTTCTGCACGCCGATGGCGTCGACGAGTCCTGCATCGTCATGCAGGACATCGAAGGCAACGAGTTCTGCCTGGACTGAGCTCGTATGCCTTGGTGTTCCGTGATCCGACAACCGATCACAGAGAAGCGGTGTGGTCCTCGACGATTCGCTCGGCAACTCGGGACAGTGCGACATTGAGATCCTGCGACAGTGTCCGCAGCATCACGAAGGCGTGGGCGGCATCGACACCGCAGCGCTGCATCAGAAGACCTTTGGCCTGGCCGATGGTGTCTCGGCTGGCCAACGCCGAGCGCAGATGCAGCTCAGCACGTGCAGCCGTGAGCTCGGCGGCCGCCTGCGCCGCCAGTGCGATGCCCAGCGCCACTGCGGCACCGTCGAAGGCCTGCGGTTTCGATGCGAACAGGTTCAGCGAACCGGCGATGTCGGTGCGGGTGTGGAGTTGGAAGGACAACACACTGCCGACCCCGACCATCAGGGCTTCTTCCGTGAACTGCGGCCAGCGCATCTCGGATCGGAGGTCGCTGCTGTAGACCACGCTCGTAACTCCGGCCGCGTCGATACATGGGCCGCCGGCGTCGCGTTTGTCGCGTACCGGGTCTGTTGGAGGGTCTCATCACACGGAAGGATGAGATCCATGGGAGCACCGCGAAAGTACCCGGAGGAGCTGAAGGAACGAGCGACGCGGCTGGCAGTCGAGGCACGCCGCGATCCAGGATCGAAAACAGGAGCGATCAAGCGGATCGCCGAGCAGTTGGGCATCCATCCCGAGGCCCTGCGCACCTGGGTTCGTCAGGCCGAGATCGACGGTGGTGTCCGCCCCGGCACCACGACGGACGAGGCGAAACGAATCGCCGAACTCGAACGCGAGAACCGAGAACTGCGCCGTGCCAACGAGATCCTGAAGACGGCGTCGGCGTTTTTCGCGGCAGCGGAGCTCGACCGCAAACTCAAGTGATCGTCGACTACATCGACGCCCACAAGGCCGATCACGGGGTCGAGCCGATCTGCAGAGTCCTCACTCGGACCGGTGTGCAGATCGCCCCGTCAACGTACTACGCAGCAAAGACCCGTCCACCCTCAGCGCGGGCGGTCCGCGACGCGGAACTGATCGAAGAAATCCACCGGGTCCACGCCGAGAACTACGCCGTCTACGGTGCCCGCAAGGTCCATGCGGAGCTGCAGCGGCAAGGGATCCGGGTGGCCCGGTGCACCGTCGAGCGCCTGATGCGCGCCGAAGGGTTACGCGGCATCGCCCGGTCGAAGAACCCCCGGACCACGATCGCCGCAGCGGACACCGACAAGCCTGCTGACCTGGTCAACCGCGGATTCACCGCCTCAGCACCGGACCAGCTGTGGGTCGCCGATATAACTTATGTCCGCACGTTCGCCGGATGGACGTATGCCGCGTTCGTCATCGACGTCTTCTCACGCCGCATCGTGGGATGGCAGTTGTCGACGAGTCTGCGCACCGATCTCGCACTCGATGCATTGGAGATGGGCATCTGGACCCGCGAACATGCAGGTCAGGGCCTGTCCCAGTTGATACATCACTCCGACCGCGGAGCTCAATATCGAGCTATCCGCTACACCCAGCGCCTTGCCGAGGCCGGCGCGGTCGCTTCGGTGGGCAGCCGCGGCGATTCGTATGACAACGCCCTCGCCGAGGCGTTCAACTCGCTGTTCAAGGCCGAGCTGGTCCGTAACAAGGGACCGTGGCGCTCTATCGATGACCTCGAAATTGCGGTGGCCGAGTACATCGATTGGTTCAATCACCGGAGGTTGCACGGTGAGATCGGGATGATCTCGCCCGTCGAAGCCGAACAGTCCTACTACGATTCACATAGTCCCGCCGGAACAACCGAGCGGGTCGTCGAGAGCCTCTACTGAAGCCGGGGCGCAACAGTTGGATCCGACCGAGTTCCCGGGACAACGACGAGGTCGCTCCGTGGGATTCGAATGTGTCCTTGCCGATGAGGACGATGTCGGCGCACTCGACCCCCGCAATCGTGGCGGCCGCAGCCGCGGTCACTGCGCGCAGCGCTTCGCCGAGATCCTTCCGTCCGCTCGGCGGTCTTCGTAGATCCCCAAGGGCCTTGATCAAGATCTCGATCGATTCGGCCATGTTGGGAAGCCTCTTCCGCCTGTTTCACGATGCCGCGTGTCAAGGCGAGAAAGTGGCGGGCAAGGTGCCCGTACCACGCTACTCGCGATTCCCTGCACGGGTGTGTGAAGAGCATCTGCGGGGCGTTCGGCGGACGCCTCAGGAATGGGGTGGCCGACCGTGGGTCAGAGGTCAGAGGGTGTGGCCGAGGATGTGGGTAAGGGCGATGAGAGCGGCGAACCAGATGAGAGTTCCGCCGAGTGTGGCGAAGTCTGTGTACATGAGTGGTCTCGATCGTACGCCGGTTGAAGCATCAACGAAGATGTTCGCGGTCACAGTCCATCGCGCACGCGTTCGGCTTCCGCACGCTTGTCCCCACCGGGAATAGATGGCTATCGGGTCGCGTTGTGCTGGGCGGATCGGGTGCGTATTCGTGTCCCCCGGGCTCAACCCTTTGCCTTCACGGAAGTTCCGTTCGGCTGGAGCCGTGTTGCGCCTTTCGCCGAGAGGCGACCGAACGCACCCGGTCCCTTGACATTTCGTACGTCGAGGCGACGCATACCGCCACATGGGTATGCGCTGCCGATGTACTCCCCGAGGAGATTGCCGACCCGCCGCGTCGACCGAACACCATCAGGTTCAGCCGGCACTCGACCGGGTACCTCCGAGAGGACACAACGGTTCGAGAGACGAGCAAGTGCAGGAGGACATGTGCCCACCAAGTTGACCGCTACCGACCTTCGAGAACTCCTCGATTCGACGCTCGATGACCCCGCACTCGTTCTGGAGGAGGGCCGGTTCCGCGTTGTCGGAGGCCAGGAGCTGACCGATCAGAACCGACCGTTTCTCGTGGTCACCAGAGAAGACCTCCGGAAGCAGCTACCGCAGGATCGGAACTACGAAGAAAGCGACCTCGAGCTGCAGGCGGGCGTGCTCGACTCGACCGTCGCGAACCTCGGCGGGTGAGCACGGAGCCGACACCGGTCGTCGGATGATCACTTTGTATCGGCCGCCTATCGGAACAGTTGGTGACACACTCGAAGAATGAGCGAAGAACCCACATCCGCGCCGGTCTGGAATTACCTGATGGACATGGATGGTGTTCTCGTGCACGAGGATCACCTGATACCCGGTGCCGACGCGTTTCTGACCGAACTCCGCGATACCGGTACGCCGTTCATGGTGCTCACCAACAATTCCATCCGCACGCCCCGAGACCTACGGGCTCGCCTCCTGCGCTCCGGCCTCGACGTTCCGGAGAAGGCGATCTGGACCTCGGCGTTGGCGACGGCGACGTTCCTCGCGAATCAGCGTCCCGGCGGCAGCGCCTACGTGGTGGGCGAATCCGGATTGACCACCGCGCTGCACGACATCGGTTACGTCCTCACCGACAGCGACCCGGACTACGTCGTCCTCGGAGAGACACGCACTTACTCCTTCGAGGCGATCACCACCGCGATCCGCCTGGTCGAACGCGGCGCCCGGTTCATCGCGACCAATCCGGATCCGACCGGCCCGTCACGAGAAGGTTCGCTCCCTGCCACCGGAGCCGTCGCGGCGCTGATCACCCGCGCGACGGGTCGCGAACCGTACTTCGTGGGCAAGCCGAATGCTTTGATGATGCGGTCGGCCTTGCGCGCGATCGGGGCGCACTCCGCACACACGCTGATCATCGGCGACCGCATGGACACCGACATCGTCTGCGGTCTCGAGGCAGGCTTGCAGACGCTGTTGGTCCTGACCGGCATTTCCACCCGCGAGTCCGTCGAGCGATTCCCCTACCGTCCGACCCGCGTCATCAACTCGGTTGCGGATCTGGTTGGCTCCACGGCAGATCCGTTCTGACCGCAAGATTGCCCCTCCTAGGTAGCCGCTACCCGGTCTGCTCGACCCGCACTCGTCCGATCCTGCTCAGCACGTCCGCCTCGATCAGCTGCCCGGCTGATTCAGCGAAAACGGGGTACTCGGGACTCGTCGGACGATCTCCTCGGCTACTGCGGGAGCGAGGGAAGAGGTGGCGTCATCATGGAGTCGCTGATCTTCGGAGTGATCGCTTCCAGCGCCCTGGTCATAGGCGCGCTGGTCGGCGGACGATTCACCATCCCCAAGCGCGCACTCGCCGCCATGCTGGCCTTCGCAGCAGGCGCACTGATCACAGCACTGACCTTCGAGCTGTTCGAAGAGTCATATCAACAAGGCGGCATCCGGCGCGCAGCGCTCGGACTCGCGGCCGGCGCGGTCGTCTTCACCCTCCTCAGCCAGCAAATGGACCGGTTGGCCGAGGGCAAACACCCACAGCCGCAAGGCAGCGAGAAACTCGACCTCGACGCCGCCGCAACGGAAAAACCACCCTCCACCGCCTCCGTCAGCGGATCCGCCGGACTGGCACTACTGGCCGCGGTCACCCTCGACGGAGTGCCGGAGAACGTTGCCCTCGGCGTGTCCCTCGGCGAAGGGACAGGCGGGATAACACTGCTCGTGGCGATCTTCGTCTCCAACTTTCCCGAAGCGCTGGTCGGGAGCGCGTCCATGCGTGCGCAGGGCCGATCCCAAACCTTCATCCTCGGCACGTGGTTGATCTGCGCCCTGCTGCTCACCCTGGCCGTCGTCGTCGGCGCCGGCCCCCTCGCTTCGAGTGCGCCCGAGACGATCTCGTTGCCGCTTGCCTTCGCTGCCGGCGCGGTGCTCGCATCGTTGGCAGACACTCTCATGCCCGAGGCCTACGAAAAAGGAGGCCCGACGGTCGCGTTGAGCACCGCCGCTGGATTCGTTCTCTCCTACGTCCTTGCCACGGTGTGACGAGGTACAGTCCTCCCCGAGCTTCGAGTCGACGTGCCGTCCGCGATCACCATCGCTGGAGGTCCCCGACTACCTGGTCCGAGACCTACAGGAGGGGCCTGGGGACCGTACTACTAGGGCATGTCTGAGCAACCATCGATCGAACCCTTCGTCGGCTACCTACTGCGAAGTGCACGTCGCCCGAAGTAGTGACCGACCGGACGAGGCTTCCACCAACGCGACGATCGACGATTCTATCGGCAAGGACACGGTGGCCGGGCATAATGTGCTGGGATCAGCGAGTATCGGCCCACCCCACCGATGAAGCACCGAGTCCGAGCGAAGCATCGTGAAGGGCCGAGTCGACCGGTGGAGGATTCGTGCGCATGGGTCGTGCACCAGCTGTTCCGCGCGCCGCTCATCATGTCGGCACCCACTGGCGTGCTCTCTCCGAGGTCAAGGGCACCGGTGAGCGGTTCGCGCCGGCCATGACCGCATCCCTGCCACCTGCTGCGCGGCGCTGGATCAATCATGCCGTCGCTGAGGGCACGCCGATGGCCGCAGCTGCACGGTTGGAGATGTCCGGGGAGATCAGACTCGGCTCCTGGAGACCGTTCACCGCCGTGCAACTCCTCGCTCCGACGACGGGCTTCATCTGGGCTGCAACCACTCGGCTCGGCCCGCTGTCCGTGTCGGGGTACGACCGTTTCACCGACGGGTGTGGCGAGATGCGTTGGCGGATCGGAGGAATCATCCCGGTGATGTCCGCCGACGGCCCGGATGTCAGCGACAGTGCGGCCGGTCGCCTGGCCGGGGAGAGCATCTTCGTGCCTACAACATTTCCCCTCGCACGATGGCGGGGCGACGAATTCGTCGCCTCGGCGACCTGGACGGTGGATGGACGCAAGGAGACCGTGCGTCTGGATGTCGCCGATGACGGGGCATTGTGCGGGGTGCGGATGCTGCGGTGGGGCAACCCCGACAATCACGAGTTCGGCCGGTATCCGTTCATCGTCGCAGTCGAGGCCGAACGCCGGTTCGGCGGCATGACCATCGCCTCGCGGATCCGCGCGAGTTGGGACACGGGCACCGGCGGGGACGGGGAATTCTTCCGCGCCGAGATCACCTCTGCCGACTTCTTCTGACCGTCCACGACGCAGGCCGCGAGAAACCCGCAGCGTCACTCCCTGCCGGGTGTCTGCGTGTGGTCCCGCCGGTCGGCCGTCCACACCGATTGCAGCATGTGCCAGTCGGCGGGATGCGCGGCGATACCGGCAGCGAACCGGTCGGCCAGCCTCTGGGTCGTGGCTTGTACGCCGCCTGCGGTATCGATCGGTGCGTCGACGTGGAATCCCCAGCCGCCCGGAGTGAACCAGCAGTGCACCGGTAGCAGCGGTGCGCCGGTATCGATCGCGAGTTTGGCCGGGCCGGCCGGCATGCAGGCCGGTTCGCCGAAGAAGGTGACCGGCACGCCCGTTCCTGTCAGATCCCGTTCACCGAGGAGTCCGACGAACCGTCCCTCCCGGATCCGGACGGCCAGCTGTTCGAATGGTGGGACAGTGCCGCCGGTGAGCGGGATGATCTCGAAACCCAGACCTTCACGGAACCGGACGAAGCGGCGGAACAACGATTCCGGTTGGAGCCGCTCGGCGACGACGGTCGGTGTGCCGATCCGCTGTACGATCCACACTCCCGCCAGGTCCCAGTTCCCGCTGTGCGGAAGCGCCAACACTGCGCCGCTCCCACGTGCGACGGCCTCGTGGATGTGTTCGAGACCGGTGGCTGCGGAGTCGATGGTCTCGGCCAGCCGTACCGGATCCATCGACGGCAACCGGAACGCTTCGCACCAATATCGCGCGTAGGAACGCAGACTCGCGCGCACGAGTTCGTCGGGCACCTGATCGGGAGTGGTGGACAAGACCCGAGCGAGGTTGCGGCGTAGTTGGAGCGGCCCGCCGTTTCGGGCCGCTCGATCCGCGGCCATTTCGAACAGGCGACTCGCCGGCTTTTCCGGTAGCGCGCATACCGCCCACCAGCCGGCGGCGTATGCGAGATCCCAGGCCCGATCCTTCATGTGCATCGAGTACCCCGAACGCGGAGGTCGACAACGACGACGACGTCGGCGACAGGGCTCAACAGCAGCATGAAGCCCACCATGAGCACGACCGCGACAGCTTCGAGGCGGTCGCGCCCCGTCCGACTTGCCAACAAAAATCCGGCTGCCTGCAGATTCACTCTGCCGACAGCCGGATTCGGTGTGCTGTATTCGGTGCGCCTACCCCGTGGGTGGGACGGCCCGCGCCTCACGCGACAGGATCGGAAGCCGCGACGCGAACGGCAGAAGCACCACGACGACCAGCGCGACCACCAACACGCCGAGCGCCATGCCCGACAGCACGTCGTGGACGTAGTGCACACCCACCGTCACCCGTGAGAAGGCGAGCACTGCGGCGAGCGGAGCGACCAGCCAGATCAGACGCGGAGCCGCGAGGACACACGCCGTGGCGAACGACGCCGCGATGACCGAGTGGTTCGACGGCCAGGACCAGTCCCCCACCTCGGGGCATTCCAGCACCGTCTCGATGCCGAGCGCGCGGCACGGTCGCGGCTCCGTCACCACGAGCTTGACGAGTTCGCTCGACAGGTAGGCACCCACGACACCGATACCACCCACGGCGAGAGTGCCGAAGCTGCGTCGATCGTTCCGCCACAGCCACGCCGCGAGCACACCGGTGAAGGCGACCAGGACGAGCAGCCCCTTGTCGGCGACGAGACCGGCGAGCGGTCCGAGGAAGGATTCCTCGACGGTCTGGGCGACGGACAGATACAGGCGGTCGCGCATCGGCACCGTCGCCGCCGCGAGAAGAGTCAGCACGAGCGCCACCCCTACGGCAGGGATGAACATCGAGCGGACCAACCGCGGGGATACAGGAGGTGAACTCTCGGTGACGACCATGACCGAATACGCTATCGCGCCACCTTGCCCGGCTGCAGACCGGCTGGTCGGGCGGGGTGACGGGGAGCTTCGCGCCTGCGACGCGTCCCGTTCCGAGACGACTGCAGGCCGGCGGACGAAGTGGCTTCTGCCTCCCGCCCGGGCGATAGGCTCGCACGCGTGTGGCGAACCTGGATCCTCTCCGCAGCGATGGTGGCCGTCGCGGCGGTCGTTCTGCTCACCGGCGCATTCGACGTGACCTCGGTGGTGACGGGAGTACTGCTCCTCGTCTTTGCGTGGGTCACCTCTCCCCTGTTCTTCCCCCATCACGTCGACGACGCGACCGCCCGTCGCGACGCCGCAACCCGCGGCGTTCCGGTGGTGTACTGGCGTCCGGGGTGTACGTTCTGCATCCGGTTGCGCGCCACCCTGCGCACTCGCGCGCGTCGCGCGATCTGGGTGAACATCTGGCGGGATCCCGCTGCGGCCGCTCGGGTCCGGGAAGTCAACGGCGGGAACGAGACGGTGCCGACGGTGTTCGTCGGCGACGTGTCGCATACCAATCCCGACCCACGTTGGTTTCGCGATCAACTGGTCTGACGAGACGACCCCCGACATGAACGAGGTCCCGGATCCGTGTGGATCCGGGACCTCGTTGACGCAGAGCGGTCAGCGGCGCACGCCTCGACCGGTGACGGCCTTGACGAGGAACAGCAGGATGACCGCGCCGAGGAGGCAGGTCAGGAAGCTGAAGATCAGTCCGCCGCCTTCGACATCCACGCCGAAGACCTTCAGCAGGAAACCACCGATCAAGCCGCCGATGACGCCGACGACGATGTTGAGGAGAATGCCCTGCTGGGCGTCGGTGCCCATGATCTTGCTGCCGATCCAACCGGCGAGACCACCGATGATGATCCAACCGAGGATTCCGAGTCCGAGCATGTGCAGTCCTTTCATGAACACTGGCTAGTTCGACACAACTCAGATACCCAGTCGTCCCACCAGTCACACCTCTCACTTCTGACAACTTCAGAGTGGCACGAATGCGACGCCCGGAAGGTCGGATTCGGCGGTTCCGACCGTGGCACGTGCCGTCTGCCCGACGGGGACGGCTCGCGCTGGCACACTCGTGCGCATGACCCAGCCTCCCGTCACGATCACCGTCACCGGGCACGCCGAGCGCACCGTCGCACCCAACCGGTGCACAGTGGTGTTGCGGGTGCACGCCGACGGCTCCTCGCGCAAGCAGTCCGCCGAACCGGTGACCGCGGCCGTCGCCACCATCACCGATCTCATCACCGAACTGCGCAAGCGCACCCCGAGCCCCGTGAAGCGGTGGACCTTCGATCGGGTGCGCCACAGCCGGCGGCGCCCGTTCAACCGCGAGGGCAAGAACCGCCCGTGGGTGTACAACTCGTCGGCGTCGATCACCGTCGCCTTCCACGAGTTCGACGCTGTGGGTGCGTTCGTCGAACGGGTCGCCGAACTCGAGGTGGTCACCGTCGCCGATCTCCAGTGGTGGATCACCCGCAAGGCCCGGAAGAAGCGACTCGCACAGGTCCGCGACCTCGCCGTCCGCGACGCCCTGGACAAGGCGAAGGCGTACACGACGTCGCTGGGTCTCGACACTATTCGTGCGGTGGCCATCGCCGATCCGGGCATGCTCGGCTCCCAGCCCTCACCCGTCCACGCGGGCGGCGCGCCCATGATGCGCACAGCGATGCTGCGTTCGGATGCGATGAGTGCCCCCGAATCGGCCGAACCCGAGCTGGTCTTCGAACCGGATCGGGTCACCCTCACCGCCGACGTCGAGGCGCGGTTCGAAGCGTCCCTCTAGGGCATGTCCGACAGATGCCGAGCGCACTTCGGGTATCGAGGCGACTCAGACTCCGAAACTGTCCGACACGAGGGACTTCGGTGCTGGACAAGGCCCTTGACCGGGACAGGAGCCACGTGGCCGGTCGACGGAAGTTCGTGCGCGAGGGCAAGACCGATGTCGACCAACGATGATCTGCGCAGACCGGAAAACTCGGAGATGGGGATCCAAACCCGGTCGGCACACCGCGTACGCGGCCGGCCGACAACTCCTGGGTGTGAACCTCCGGCAGGTCCTCGACACGGCTCGACGAGATTGTCGGACATGCCCTGGTTGTCGCAGGTCAGGAGATTGTCGACGCGTGCGGTGGGGTCGCGTTGATCGCCAGGCCCTCGCGCTCGAGTCGGTGTCGTCCCCACTGGCCGAGTGGCTCCAGTGCCGCGTTGAGGGAGATACCTTCGTCAGTGAGGGAGTACTCGACCCTCGGGGGCACCTCCGCGTAGACCTTGCGATAGATGAGACCGTCTTCTTCCATCTGCCGCAGATGTTGGGTGAGCATCTTCTCGCTGACACCAGAGAGTGCCCTGCGAAGCTCAGCGAATCGACATTTGCCATGATCGTGGAGCTCCCACAGGATCAGGCCCTTCCACTTACCGCTGACGACATCCAGTGCGGCGTCGATCCCGCAGATGTACGGTCCGGAGCGCGGTCTCTTCGCCATCTCGGACTCCTCACTTACATCTCGGTAAGTACCGCAGTAGATAGTGGGTACTTTCATGTCCGTAGGTCGTTGTCCAGCATGGATGTATGACAACGAATTCCGCAACCCCGTACCCACGTACAGGCGTCACGGTCCTCGGTCTGGGCGCCATGGGCAGTGCCCTCGCCTCACGACTCCTCGACATCGGCTACCACGTGACGGTCTGGAATCGGAGCCCTGGTCGCGACACCGTTCTGGTTGAGAGCGGCGCTCACCCCGCTGAGACCGTTGCCGCTGCGGCTGGGGCGAACCCACTCATCGTCGCCTGTCTGCTCCGGGCGACGTCGGTTTACGAGACCCTCACCCCGGTGGTCGAGCAGTTGCGGGGGCGCACCTTGATCAATCTCACGACCACCACCCCGAACGAGGCTCGCGCGCTCGCCGATTGGGCCGATCGGCACGGCATCGCCTACCTGACCGGCGCAATCCTGGCGGTCCCGGACATGATCGGCACTCCCGCAGCACAGATCTTCTACAGCGGCCCGCAACCCATTTACGAGCAGCACCACGAACTCCTCGACACATGGGCGACCAGCACGTACGACGGCGCGGACCCGGGGATGGCATCGCTGGTCGACTTGGCGATGCTTTCGGGCATGTACCAGATGTTCGCGGGATTCTTCCACGGCGCTGCCATGGTGGGATCCGAAGGCATGACCGCCGAGGAATTCGCGCGCCGCGCAACCCCATTCCTCCGCGCAATGACCAGCGGTTTCAGAGAATATGCGGCAGTCATCGATGCCGGCGACTACACCGCTCCGGGGCAACAGAGCTTGGAGTTCTCCGATCTCGGTCACATTGTGAGCGCCAGCGAGGAACAGTGCGTCGATCCGGCGACACTCGTTGCCCTGCAGGGACTTATCACTCGGGAGATTGCCGCTGGTCACGGCTCCGAAGGCTTCGCCCGAGTCTTCGTGAGCATGCGGGCCGACACGGGCGACCGCACCGCCGAACGCATCGCATGACTCACCCGAGCCCGACCGCGACGCACACATCGCTCATCGAAGAGATCGAGACCTGACGGCAGTCACCCGTCGGCGTTACGTCCTGCGCGAACGCGTTACCGACGTCCTGCCCTCATACGCCTGTGAAACTTCGGTGTTCCGGACCCCGCTCAGCGAGGTCCGGAACACCGAACTTCGAGGACCCCCGCTCGATTCCTTGCGCGCCTTGTACAGACGGTGGCACGATGCCAGCACGCCGCCGATCCGCGCGGCCACAATCGAATAAGGCCCGCCAGGAGCTGCAACTCCCGACGGGCCGGATGTCCGACTGAACAGGAGTCGAACGTGGGTCAGAATACCCTGGCCGGCGGCGTGCGTCGTGGACCGCGCCTTGCCGCCAACTTCACCGTCCTGAGCAATGCCGTCATCACCGACGAGCGTTTGTCCTTCCGCGCACGGGGCGTGCTCGCCTGGTTGCTGTCCAAGCCCGACGACTGGCGCACCCGCGCCGACTCGATCGCGGCGCAGTCACCAAAAGAAGGTCGCGACGCCATCCGATCGGCTTTACGCGAGCTCGCCGACCTCGGCTACCTGGTACGCGAGAAGATCCAGAACGAGCTCGGCCAGTGGATCACCATCCAGACCATCTACGAACGTCCCGTCACCGACCCGGCGTCTGAGAATCCGACCCGCGGCAGCGCGGACATCGGAGACCCAGGCGCCCTTTCAAGTACCGATAGACCAAGGACGGAAACCAACCGCACACCGCGCGTCGCGAAGGCGCCGCTGAGTCCGGCGGTGGTCGAGCTCGCGGCAGCCTGCAGGCGGGCCGGACTCACCGCAACTTTCGTCTACCTCAAACCCGACGCGGCAGCGGCGATCGAAGCACTCGTCGCCACACACGGCGTGCCGGCTCTGGTCGCGGCGGCGAAATCCGTGCACAGACCGGGCAATCCGATGCGACTGGCGCACGGATGGTTGCCGTTGTGGCGGTCGCTGCCGACGCCCCGTGTTCTCCGACCGAAGTGCGGCGACTGCGACGAATACGGGTGGCTTCCCGACGACGAGCAGGGGCGTGCCGTGCGGTGCGGGTGTCGCGCGCCGGCTGCGGCCTGAGATCCGATGCGACGGCACTCGGCCGAATTCCGTTGACCGATCGGATGGATCGGTTGTCTCATGAGGGGTAGGTGACGTTCTGCAGTAGGCGGGCTCGCCGAGGTACCGACGGCGAGGGTGGTGATGGTGTCGGGAACCCGTACCGAAGTGCCTGTCGACGACGGCGTGCTGTCGGGTCTCGATTTCGGTGGCCGAGGGCCGGATGTGCTGTTGGTCCACGGCAGTGGGCACAACGCCGCGGTGTGGACCGACGTAGCGGCGCATCTGGTGGAGCACTGCCATCCGGTGGCGGTGGATCTGCGCGGGCACGGGCAGAGCATGCTTGCTTCGAGCACCCCCGAACAGTATTGGCGTGATCTCGGCACTGTTGTCGAGGCACTCCGCTTGGACCGGCCAGTACTGGTGGGGCATTCCACGGGTGGGTACGCAGTCACTGCAGCGGTTGCGGCCGGTCTGGTGGATGGGGCGGCATTGTGCGTGGTCGACGGCATGGTGCTGGACGAGCGAGCGGCAGCAACAGCTGCCCCAGCACGGTGGCAGAACCCTCAGGCCGCCGAAGAGCTCCGTGAACCGTCTCGGGTTTCTTGCCGCTCCTATATCGGTGACGGCTCCGGTTGTGGAGTCGACAGGTGAGCGTAGTACGCCGCCTCGAATTCATCCGGCGGGACGTATCCGAGACGGCTGTGCAGGCGACTGCGATTGAACCAGTCGACCCACTCCATCGTGGCGTACTCGACGTCCTC
The DNA here is from genome assembly GCF_900187265.1 of Rhodococcus rhodochrous. Lineage (NCBI taxonomy): Bacteria > Bacillati > Actinomycetota > Actinomycetes > Mycobacteriales > Nocardiaceae > Rhodococcus > Rhodococcus rhodochrous. Next base: position 2,737,388 of record NZ_LT906450.1, on the reverse strand, counting down.
GACGGACTTGTAGGGACCCGGATGGAACGGGTTTCCCTTGGTGATCACTTCGGTCTTGAACAACCCGATCGTGCTCTCGGCCAGAGCGTTGTCGTATGCGTCTCCGACGCTGCCAATCGACGCGGCAATACCCTCCAGCACAAGGGTTTCCGCGAAAGAGATGGAAGTGTACTGGGCGAGTTCAACCGGTCGATGCAACACCGGGCTACTGCAGGGAGCGTAGCTGCTCGGCGAAGACCTCGGCCGGGGTTCGCCAGCCGAGGACCTTGCGTGGCCTGTTGTTGATCGCCAGAGCGACGGCGTCGAGGTCCTCGGCGGACCACCGGGACAGATCGGTACCCTTCGGGAAATACTGGCGCAGCAGGCCGTTCGTGTTCTCGTTCGTCGGTCGTTGCCAGGGCGAGTGCGGGTCGGCGAAGAACACTCTCGTGCCGGTCTTGAGAGCGAACCGGGCATGACCGGACAGCTCCTTTCCGCGGTCCCAGGTCAAGGTCTTGCGGAGCTGCTCGGGAAGCGTGGTCATCGATGTCGTCAGCGCGGCGTTCATCGCGGCGGCGCCGTAGCCACCGAGGGACGGACCGTTCTTCACAGGCGGCCTCTCGCCCCACCCCTCCAATCGAGGCAGGTGCACCAGGATCGTGGAGCGGCTGCTGCGCTCGACGAGCGTGCCGATCGCGGACCGGCCGGTCCCGATGATCAAGTCGCCTTCCCAATGCCCTGGGACAGCACGGTCTTCGGCTTCGGCGGGGCGTTCGCTGATCACCACGTCCGCGGTGACATGTCCCTGCGGCTTGTTCTGCGATCGGCTACGGGGCACCCGCAGTGCCCGGCCGGTGCGCAGGCATGTGACCAACTCCCGTGTCAGGGCGCCTCGACCTTCGATGTACAACGATTGGTAGATCGCCTCGTGACTGATGCGCATGGACTCATCCTCCGGGAAATCAACTTTCAGCCGGTGCGAGATCTGTTCCGGGCTCCATGCCGTCGCCCACCGTCGGTCCTGCCGATGCGGCTTGTTCAGTCCTTTCCACGCGGGCGTGTCGGGGCCTGCGACGGCGGTGCCGTCGGGCCGGCGGACGGCCGCGGAGAGCCGCTCCTGCACATACTCACGCAACCTGTCGTTGTCTAACAGCTTCGCCGTTTTCGGGCGTTTCGCGGCTTGTTGCGCTTTCCACTGCGCCACTCCGGCTCGGTAGACCTGCGTGCCGCTGCGGGTCGCCGCGTTGCGGCGCAGCTCGCGTGAGATCGTCCCCGGGTCGCGTCCGATCCGACGGGCGATCTCCCGCACGCCGACATCCTGGGCGCGCAACAGTGCGATCTCCTCACGCTCGGTGAACGACAGGTAGCGGCCCGTGGGCTCGTCCAGGCTGATCGGCGGCATGCCGCCAGCGTGACGGAACCACCGGGACCCGACCGGCCACGACACGCCGACGGCCTCCGCGGCGTCGGCAGTCGTCGCTCCTGAGGCGATCCGCCGCCAGAAATCGCGCTGCACCGCACGCGAGGGTTCCGGTCTCCCCGGTGACCGCATCGACGGGCGCAACGCCCGATCCGCCGCCCACTGCCGTCGGGCACCCACCGGCGCCTGGCGTGTCTGCTTGTTGCTGCGTCCCATCGCACACCTCCGTCATCGAGGTGTTGCGACGACCGATTGAATCCACCCTGACTGCCGGCATCGCTATGGTGGATCAACCCTGAGCCGACCGGGTGGCCCGTGTGGTCACGTCGCCACAATGCCATCTTCAAGGCGGTGGTGACCATCGCGGTGTCCTTGACGGTGGCGGCATGCCAGCCGACGATCGCCCGCGAGAAGCAGTCGATCACGAACGCGACATAGACGAACCCCGCCCAGGTGCGGCAATAGGTGAAGTCGGTGACCCACTTCCGATTCGGAACCTCGGCGGTGAAATCACGATCGACCAGGTCAGGGGCGCGGCGGCTGTCCGAGCCGCCGGGCATGGTGGTGCGGTGCCGACGGCCCCGGACCGCTCCGGACAGCCCTTCATCGCGCATCAACCGGTCGACGGTGCATGCCGCGACGTCGTGGCCGTGTCTGCGCAGGTGCACGGTCATCTTCCGGCGACCATAGAGACCTTCGGCGGTGCCGACGGTCTCACGCAGAGCGTTCGTCAGATGTGCATCGGCGACGGTCCGGCGGGATGGAGAAGCAGTTTTCCAGTTCCGATACGTGCGTGGGGCGACCTTGACGCCACGCTCGGTGAGCACGGCGCAGATCGACTCGACCCGGTGTCCTTGTGCACGCATCTGGTCGATGAACTGGCAGATCAGCGGCGGCGAGGGTCGAGCTCCCTCGCGAAGAAAATCGAGGCCGATTTCAAGATTTCGTTGGCCTCACGGAGGTCTCGGACTTCGCGTTCGAGCTCTTTGATTCGTTGCTGTTCAGCGGTGGTCACGCCGGGTGTCTTGTCGGCATCGATCAGAGCCTGGCGGGTCCAGGTGCGCAGCGACTCGACACCGACGCCGAGCTTCGGGGCGATGGCTTTGCACGCCGCGAACGGCGAAGAATATTCGTCGAGGTGGTCGAGGACCATCTTCACCGCTCGTTCACGCTGCTCGGCGGGGTAACGCTTGGACATGATGTGCATCCTCCTCAAGAAAGGAGGCGGCATCAAACCCGAGACGGTTCACCGTGAGACGTTCCGCTACGGCTGGCGGGCGACCGAACAGCAGTTGCTCTCGTACATCGAGCAGTGTGTGCGCGAGGCGGAAACCGACTGGCTCAACGCCGGATCCCGCCCGGAGCTCGTCCGTGCGGTGATGCGACGGACCTTCCTCCGCTGTAGCGATACGCTCTACGAGCGACGGCCGAGCCTCGACGAGATCGCCGTCGTCAGTGCTCCCGACTCACACGCAGCCATCTATCCGAGTGTGGACTTGTATACGCACCTTCGGTGCCCGATCACGTTCGTCCTGCCCGACAGAGGGTTCTACGCACAGCGCCGCGACGAGGTGCAGACGCTGGTCGACGCCGCTGCGAACCGAGAACTGGTGGAGATTTCAGCCAACCACAACGTGCCGATGACTCATCCTGCGGAGCTGGCTGCGATCGTCGACGATGTGGTGCGCCGGCACTCGTGATGATCCGGCGATCGTCGGCTCGGTGTTCGTGCGTCCTCGAACGGTGAGGCGAAAATTCCGTTGCCCCGATACTCGCCGAGGAGTACTACTGATCGCCGGCGCATTTCGAGATCTTCGAGGGAGAAACACGGCGATGGCCACCACGATCGAACGACCGGACGGTACGAGCATTCACGGTCCGGGCAAGCTTTCTGCGGAGCGCTTGCAGCACGAGCTCGCGCTGCGTCGGCGCGCGCAGCGGATACCGGGGCGGCGACGTCACGAGGGAAAAGGTGGGCGTCGGCAGCAGCGGCGTGCTTCCGTCGGAGCGTGGTGACTCCGCCCCGCATCGTCGAGGCTGCGGCGTGATCGGTCAGCGACTCAGTAGCGGGGATTCCCGACGATACTGCGCGTCCAGGACGACAGCCCCGTCCTCGACGTGATCGACATCGGACCACGGAACCAGACAGGTCCCGCGGTGCCGCCACCGGATCCACCACGCGAGCAACACCGGTGCGTGCACATCGGTGCGTTCGAATCCGAGGTACGATCCGCGCCGGCGAGGCGAGAGGAGAATGCCGACGACCTCCGGCGACGCCACTCCGCCGCTGTCCGATGCGGCGGGACGAGCAGGGATGCGGAAACGTATATCGCACACCCACCCGACGCGGTCGCCGTTGTGATCGTGGACGGGAAGGTCGAGCAGATCAGTCAGGAGCATGACGGCCCCCGGGAATACGACTGATGATCTGATCCCGCACCCATCGCTCGGGCCACGTCGCATCCAACGATTCGGACCGCACCCGTAGTCGGAGAGTGATGCCGATGTCGGCGACGTCGTCCCACGTGATCCGATGCAAGCGGCTTCGGGGCAGACGACCCCCGAAGATCCGGGTCATCAATGTGGAGCCGGTGAGGATCGCCTCGATACGCGGCGCCGACGAGGTACCGCCCCCGTCGGATTCGATGCCGCTCAGTTCGATGTCGTCGACCGTGGCAACCGGTACGCCGTCGCAATCGAGGATCTGCCGGTCCAACAGGTGCAGGCGGGCATCGATCAGCCGACCGCCTCGGTCGGTGCCGGTGGATGGGTGCTCGGATGTGCTCATTGGCCTGCTCCGGTGACGATCATCAACGGTATCGCCGCCGCCGAGGCAGCGACAATGATGACCAGGTAGACGGTACCGATCGCGTTGACGACCGGGCCGTTGACATGCTCGCCCATGTACTGCGGGTCGTTGGAGATGATCAGGACCGGTAGATACGTCAAGGGCAGGGCGATTGCGGAGAACACCACCGAGTACTCGGTGACCAGGATCGGGTCCACTCCCGTCATCAGCACACCGACGGCGACGATCAGCAACACCAGCATGGTCAGGTGGAATCGTGCCGCCTCCACCGGCCGTCGGAACTTGCCCCACGACCATCCCAGGAACTGCGCCAGGGTGTAGCCACCGGACAGCGCGGTTTCGAGCGCCGCGCCGAAGGTGGCCGCCACGATCCCGAGGATGATCACTGCGACCGCCAGTTTTCCTCCCGCTTCCGCCACCGGAATCAGCACCTGCGACAGGCTGGACACTTCTACCCCACCGGGCATCAGCACGATCGCCGACAGGGCGGCGATGGCCACCGAGAGGATGCCGCCGAGGGGAAATCCCACGAGGACGTTGAGCCGGGACTTCGCGAGATCTCGCACCGTCCACTTCTCTTCCACCGCCCCGGAGGAGAAGAAGAACACCTCGTACGGAGTCATCGCCGCACCGAACAACGCGATCGCGTAATACCAATATGCCGCCAGGTTTTCGCCGTCCGACAGGGATGGAGTGAACACCTGGTCCGCGAGCTGCCCCCAATCCGAGCCGAGAAGGAACACCGCCACTGCGAACATGACCAGGCACAGTCCGACGACCCCGGTGACGTTCTCCATCACCGAGAACCTCACCCGCCAGATCACCAGCCACACCGCCAGGGCGGCTACCGGAATCCACAACTTCGGGTTCACACTGCTCGCCAACTGCAACGCCAGCGCAATACCACCGACCTCGGCGGTCAACGTCAACAGGTTGATCAGAAACGACGCGCTCAGATTCGCCACTGCCATGCGCGGCCCGAGACGTTCGCGAATGATCTCGAAAGTGGCTCGGCCGCTGACCGCAGCGACGCGACCGGACATCTGCGCGAAGACACAGATTCCCAGCACGCCTACCGGCACCACCCAGGCCAGGGACAACCCGAAACGCGCGCCCACCACTGCATTGGTGACCAGATCACCGATGTCGAGGAATCCCCCGATCGCGGTGAGGATTCCGAGAGCGACGGCGAAGAGACTCTTCATCCGGCCGCCTCGAGGCGGTCTCCGAGATCGAGCAACTCCGTACCTGCACGTCCGAGCTCGGCCGCAACCGCAGTCAGCTCGGTCTGCTCGCCGACTCCCGCAACGATGTCTCGTCCCCGGATGATCTGTCCGGTAACCGTGTTCGCCGCCTGCAGGACCTCGGCGCGCAGGGTTCCCTGGTCGGGGGTGTCCACCTCTCGATCCGCGGTTGCCGAGACGGCCTGGTCGACCTCTTCGAGCATGTCCGACAGGGCGATGTCCGTGGCGGCGGTGGTGTTGCGACCGTCGGCGAAAACCTGCAGGCTCAGCTGAGCCGAGACCGCCGCCGAACCGATCTGCTGCGCTGCCCGACCGAAATCGCCTTCCACCCCGCCGCGCATCGAGGCGCACCCGGATGCGAAGACACCCAGGAGCAGCGCTGCAGCGACCACAGAAAGCAGCACACCCCTGCTCCGGCGTCCACCCGTCTCCCGCGAGACGCGCCGTGAAGACCACGCGTTCCTCACCAACCTCACGATAGAGGCCGGTTTCCGTCGCCGGTCGGTTTCGACAGTGTCGACACTCGTCGCGCTGTCGACCCGGCGCCTATCGTTGTTCCCATGGATCCGCCCGTGACGCGGTACATCCAGCGCGACGGCAACGCACTGGCGTATCAGGCCGTGGGCGAGGGGCCTCATCCGATCGCATGGTTCTGCGAAGACATGATGCATCCGGACCTGATGTGGACCGATCCGCATTTCCACTACAACTTCGAACGTTGCGCCGGCTTCGCGCGTTCGCTGTTCTTCCAGCGCCGCGGATTCGGACTCTCCGATCCCGTCGACCACGTCCCCACGCTCGAGGAGCAGGCCGACGACGTCGTCGCGGTGCTCGACGACGCCGAGGTCGCTCACGCCGCGCTCGTCGGCGTGGCCAGCACCTGCGGGCCCCTCGCCTTGGTGGCCGCTCGGTATCCCGACCGTGTTTCCGGACTGGTCCTCGCCCAAGCCTGGTCCGACACCCTGTTGCCCGAGGACGGCGATCTGCCACCGGGATGGACTGCTGACGAGCGAGACCGGTTCGTCGAGTCGTATCGGGATGCGTACGCATGCTGGGGTCACGGGAAACTCACACCTCTGACGCACCCGACCCTCGATGTCCCGCACAATCGACGCATCATGGCGCTGCTCGAACGTTGCTCCGCCACACCGAGAACAGCCCAGAAACATCTCGAGTGGGCCCTCCGCGCGAACTACTCCTCGATTCTGCCGGCGATCCAATGCCCGACGAAGGTCCTGCACCAGCCGGAGACTCTGTTCGCCCGAGAGGCCGGCCGCAGGGTTGCCGAGCATATTCCGAACGGCCACTTCTACGAGCTGCCACCGATCCCGGTCGGCGCAACGCTGGGTGAAGTGCTGATCCCTGTTCTCGACCACGTGGAGGAGCTCGTCAGCGGCACGGACCATCCGGTCGAGGCCGATCGGTTTCTGGGCGCGGTTCTGTTCACCGATGTCGTCCGCTCCACCGATCTGCTCGCAGAGGTCGGTGACAGCCGGTTCGCGCGGTTGCTGGGCGCCCACGACAGACTCGTGCGTGTGGAGGTCGAGGCCGGCGGAGGCACACTCGTGGGCATCGCGGGTGATGGGACCCTCAGTGTGTTCGACGGTCCCGTGGCCGCGCTGCAGTGCGCACACCGGATCATCCGAGCCACATCGACTCTCGGATTTTCCGTGCGGTCCGGTGTGCATGTCGGGGCGGTCACCCGCGCCGGTCCCGGGTTGACCGGAATGACGGTCCACGTCGGAGCGCGGATCGCTGCGTCCTCCGGGCCTGGGGAGGTGCGATGCTCACAGGCGGTGCGCGAGCTTGCGGTCGGCGGAGATTTCGATTTCACCGACCTGGGCAGGCATCGGCTCAAAGGTGTGCCCGGTCAGGTGCAGGTGTTCAGGGCGACGGTCGGGGCCCGTCCTGCACAGCCTCCGCTGCCGCCACGCCCGACCGTCTCGGACCGGGCAGTATTGACCATGGCGCGCCGGGCTCCCGGCATGCTTCGTGAGCTCGCCCGCCCCGCAGACCGTCGCAACAGAGCAGCGAGGCGTCCACGATGATCGTCGCCGACTAGGCTCGGCTCCGTGAGCGTGCGTGCAGGAATCATCGTGACCGGGACCGAAGTGCTGACCGGGAGGATCTCCGACCTGAACGGACCGTGGTTGTCCGACCAACTCCTGAAACTCGGCGTCGACGTCGCCCACATCACGATCTGCGGTGACCGGCCCGCCGACCTGACCGCACAGTTGCGTTTCCTCACCGAGCAGGGCGTCGATCTCATCGTCACCAGCGGGGGTCTCGGTCCCACCGCCGACGACCTCACCGTCCCCACCGTCGCCGAGTACTGCGATCGCGAACTGCTGCTCGACCCCGAACTCGAAGAACACATCGCAGGTGTCATCCGCCGGTTCCGCCCGGACACCCCCGATCTCGACGCCGGGCCGACGCGTATCGGGATCCGGAAGCAGGCGCACGTGCCCGCCGGTGCCACCGCCCTGCCGCCCACCGGTACAGCGCCGGGCGTGGTCATCCCCGCGGTCGCCGGCGATCGGCCGGTACCGACCATCGTCATCCTGCCCGGCCCGCCCGGTGAGCTGCAGGCGATGTGGCCGAGCGCGGTCGCCTCCCCCGCGGTCGCCGACGTGTTGGCGCGAGCCGACGACCTGCAGCAGCACACCGTGCGCGCCTACGGATTGCACGAGGCCCAACTCGCCGAGACGCTGCGCCGGGCCGAAGCAGAGATCGCCGGCCTCGAACGCCTCGAGATCACCACCTGCCTCCGACACGGCGAACTCGACATGGTGACGCGAGTCGCCTCCGGTGACGCGGACATCTACCACCGCCTTCTCGACATCCTCACCGAACACCATGGACGCCAGATCTTCTCGACCGACGGTTCCACCATCGACGACCAGCTGATCGCCGCCCTCGACGGCCGCACGATCGCGACTGCGGAGTCGTGCACCGGCGGACTCGTCGCTGCGCGGCTCACCGACCGTCCCGGGTCGTCGGCCTATGTCATGGGTGGCGTCGTCTCGTACTCCAACGACGCGAAGTCCGATCTGATCGACGTACCGGCCGAGATGATCGCGGAGCACGGCGCGGTGAGCGAGCAGGTCGCCGCAGCTATGGCCGAGGGTGCCCGACGTCGCCTGAAGGTCGACGTCGCGGTCTCCACCACCGGGATCGCCGGCCCCGACGGTGGAACCGAGGCCAAGCCGGTGGGCACGGTGTGCTTCGGCGTCGCGATCGAGGGACGGCCGACGTACACGGTCACCCGCCGCTTCCCCGGAGACCGCGAAAGGGTCCGGACTCTCACCACCACGGCGGCACTGCATCTGGTTGTCGCACAGCTCCGTCGGGATTGAGCCTGCACGCGCGCACCTCGGCGGCCGTCAGTTCTCCCCCGCCGCCTTCAGCTGTGCCCGAAGAGAATCCACTTCGGCTCGGAGGTCGTTGATCTCGTCGATGTAGGGACTGATCCGGGCGCGGACCGCTTCGTCGGTGTACTGCGGGATCAAGCTCCGCGAGCAGTTCCAGTCGAAGGCCTCGACCTCGATGACGATGCTTCGCTCGCATCGCGCCGAGATTCTCCGACCGTCACCGAGATCGCGCAGCCGGTCGAGAAGCTGCGGGTCGTCGTCCGCATCGACCACCCGCGCGGTACCGAAGACCTTCAACCGCCTCTTCAGCGGAAGGTCCGCGAGGAACAGCGCGACCCTTCCGTTGTCCGCGATGTTCCCGACCGAGACGAATTGTTGATTGCCTCGGTGGTCCGCGAACCCGATCGTCTGCCCACCGAGGTGGTGCAGGAACCCGACGGGTCCGCTGCGGTACTGGACATAGGGCCATCCGCTCGGGGTCACCGTCGCCATGTGGAACTGGAAGCTTTCGCGTACGAGAGCGAGTTCCCGGTCGCCCAACGGCTGAGGTCCTCGGTCGGGTTCGTCGAGGTCGGCACCGTAGGCAACGATGCTGCCCGCAGCTTCCTGACGAACGACCGCCTCCGGACCGAACGCCAGATGGTGATACCTCAACCCCATACCGATCTCCTCGCCGATGTCCGTTATGCCGACAACGAGACAGTGCATCACAATCGACCGTGACCGGAAAGACGCGGGTGTCGACCCTGCAGTTCGCCGAACAGCGGCCGTCTGGTTTACGATACGGAACGTGTCGTATCTGAATGAGCCGCCTGCGCAACGCGGACGTCCACGCGATGCCGAACTCGAGCGTCGGATCACTACCACCGTTCTCGAACTACTGGCCGAGGAAGGCTACGAGGGCGTGACGTTCGAAGCGGTCGCTCGACGTTGCCAGGCGTCGAAGGCAACGCTGTATCGACGATGGCCGTCCAAGCGCGACATGGTGCTCGCAGCAGTGAAGGACGCCCCTGCGCATCCCTCGGCGGTCCCACTCCGGCGCGGCGACACACTCCGCGACGATCTGCTGATGCTTGCGCAACGCCTCAGCCTCACCATGTCCGCAACCGACAGCAACGCCGCCTTCATGCTGCTCCACGCGGGACTCGAAGACCCGGAGTTGTGCGACGCCATCGAGGAGACCGTCGGCCCGACAGGCGCACGCCTCCCCCAGGCGGTCCTCGACGATGCCGTTGCACGAGGCGAACTCCCTTCGGGCGCTCAACCATTCGCATACGAGGAGGTCGTGGGCACAGTCCTGCTCCTGCGACGAGCGAACGGTCTCACCGTCGACGACACCTACCTCGAAGCCCTCGTCGACACCGTCATCATTCCCGCGCTCACCGCGTCCGCCGGCCGAACGGACCTGCCCGCCGGCATCTTCTCCGGCCAGCCCGAAACCTCCACCACGACTACGACTACGGAGACCCCATGACCCGCTGCACCATCGAGGACTTCACCTACCGCACGATCGCCGGGGACGGCGGCGTGAAGCTCAACGTCGCCATCAGTGGCCAGGGGCCGGCTGTCGTCCTGCTGCACGGTTTCCCGCAGACCCACTACATGTGGCGCCACGTCGCCCGCACACTCGCCGACGACCACACTGTGATCGTCCCCGACCTGCGCGGCTACGGTGCCAGCGACCAACCCCCAGCCGACAACCCCGGGACGTATTCCAAGCGCACCATGGCGAACGACATCGTCGCGGTCGCCCGCGAGATCGGTTTCGACCACTTCGGGCTCGTCGGTCACGACCGCGGTGCGCTCGTCGCCGTCCGCGCAGGACTCGACCACCCCGACGCCGTCGACTACCTCGGCATCCTCGATGTCCTTCCCACGATGGACACCTGGGCCGTGCTCCAGGGCGTGAACGCGAAGGTGGCCTGGCATCTCTACCTCATGGCCCAGCCCGCAGGGATGCCCGAGAAGATGATCGCCGCCGTCGCCCCGGAATTCTTCGGCTCGTTCCTCGACGCGTGGGACCCCACCGGATCCACCTTCGCTCCCGAGGAGCGCGACCACTACGGCCGCGTCCTGGCCGGACCGACTCGGCGGCGGCAGCTTCGAACCGGATTTGCCTGTTCAGTGGAACCAAGTCGATGCCGGCGTGTTCGATCTCGATGTCCACGGGAGTGTCCGATAAACGGTGGATCCGGCCTGGCATCGGTTAGTTGATGCGTCCTTCGAAAGTGATCGCGAAGGCATTGAGGGCAGGCTTCCACCTCATCGCCCATCGTGCCCTACCCCGACCGGTGGGGTCCAGCGCCCGCGTCGCAAGATAGAGACACTTCAGCGCGGCCTGCTCGGTCGGGAAATGCCCACGGGCGCGGATCGCACGCCGGTAGCGGGCATTGATCGACTCGATCGCGTTCGTCGAGCAGATCACCCGCCGGATCTCGACGTCGTAGTCGAGGAACGGCACGAACTCGCTCCACGCGTTCTCCCAGAGCCGGACGATCGCCGGATACTTCGGTCCCCACTTGGTGGCGAACTCGACGAACCGTTCCTTGGCCGCGGCCTCGGTCGGAGCGGTATAGATCGGTTTGAGATCGCGGGACATCTCGTCCCAATGCTGGCGTGGTGCGAATCGAAAAGTGTTGCGGATCAAGTGGATAACGCAAGTTTGCACCACTGCGAGTTCCCACACGGTGTTGATCGCCTCCGGCAAGCCTTTCAACCCGTCGCAGACGACGATGCACACATCGGCCACTCCGCGGTTTTTGATCTCGGTGAGCACCGCCAGCCAGAACTTCGCGCCTTCCCCGCCGTCGCCGGCCCACAACCCCAGGATGTCGCGTTCACCGTTGACGGTCACCCCGATCGCGACGTAGATCGGTCGGTTGGTGACCTGACCGTCGCGGATCTTGACGTGGATGGCGTCGATGAACACCACCGGATACACCCGATCGAGGGGCCGGTTCTGCCACTCGGTCATCTCCTCGAGCACCTTGTCGGTGATCCGGGAGATGGTGTCCTTCGACACCGACGCTCCGTAGATATCCTGAAAGTGTGCCGAGATCTCGCCGGTGGTCAATCCTTTGGCGCTGAGCGAGAGCACGATCTCGTCGATGCCGGTCAGCCGCCGTTGCCGTTTGCGCACGATCTTCGGTTCGAAGCTCGAGTCGGTGTCCCGCGGGACGTCGATCTCGACCGGGCCGATCTCGGTGAGCACCGTCTTCGATCTGGTGCCGTTGCGGGAGTTGCCGCTGCCGCGACCGGCCGGGTCGTTCTTCTCGTAGCCGAGGTGCTCGGTCATCTCCGCATCCAGTGCGGTTTCGAGCACGTTCTTCGTCAACTGCCCGAGCAGTCCGTTCGGGCCCATCAGCTCGATGCCCTGCTCTTTGGCCTGGGCCAGCAGCTGCTGCGCCAACTCCAGCTGGTTCACCTCGTCCGCCATGGGCTCCAGTGTTTCCGTCACGGTCGATCCTTCCCGCCAAGCTCGCTGCTCGGCGTGTCAGGCCAACCCGGATCCACCGTTATTCAGACAGTCCCATGTCCACACCGATCTTGCACCGTGGGCAGTGATCGTTCAGCGGTTCAGCTCCGTAGGTCCTGACGGTGCGCCGAACGAAATGGAGGCCAACTTCCTACAGTGTTCCGAGGGGCCACCGGCGATGGCCCACTCGGAACACAGTTGCACGTATGCCAAAGGCGAAGGAGGAGTGCGCATACGTGTCGACGCCGATGACTTTCCGTATGTGGTTGTTGCAGTGAACTGGGTAGACCCCGATCAGCAAGACCTAGAAATTGCGGACGCGCCAACCACATCGTGGGGACTCCAGGTCCTCACTCAATGAGTGATCTCAGCCGGGTGGTAGATGAAGAATCCAGTACATCTACCACCCGGCCGGGTAAGTAGATAGTTCGGCGCGGCGGCAGAGGCGTAATGGCGAAATCAATCGACACTGACACTTCACGGCATGTCCGTGTATGCACAAGCCGTATCATTCAGGCAATGAGCACGAACCACGCGTATGAGGTCTACACCCTCGAACTTGGTCCGTACAGCACCCTTACTGAGCTACACCGCGAGTTGTCCAACCAAGCAGCCACCTTCGCAAATGAAGTGTGCGTGAGTGAGGGGGCGGTAGTGATCTCGATCTCGCATTCAATTGTCGAGGCCGAAGGGAAGTGGGTTGCTTCGGTTGCAGTAACCACGGACCTGGACATCGATAACTGAGCAGCGAATGATCCGCGTCGCCGGTCCAGCCGTTCGGAATGTGTCAAGCGGTTTGAGTCCAGTGGGTGTCAGGCGGCTATCGTGTCGTCCTCCACTGTGGTCTCGGGATCGTCGGCTGGCCGGTTGATATAGACGGTGTCGGACAGGTCGAGGATCTTCGGCGCGGTGGTGGTGCCGAAGCGGTGCGGATGCCGGGCACGGGCGGCATCGAGTACCTGCCGGCGTTCGGCGGCCTTGCCGGCGGCCAGACCGAAGTGGACATCGGCGGGCGTGTGCAACCCGATTCCGGTGTGGCGATGTTCGTGGTTGTACCATTCGGTGAAGCTGATCATGAATTCCCTTGCCTGACTGAGTGATCCGAACCGATCAGGAAACCCTGGCCCGTACTTGAGGGTCTTGAACACCGATTCGGAATACGGATTGTCGTTCGAAACCCGCGGCCGCGAATGCGAACGGGTGACCTCGAGATCGGCCAGCAACGTGGCGACGGACTTGCTGGTCATCGACGTACCACGGTCAGCGTGCACGACCTGCGGAATGCCGTGTACGGCAAAGATCTGCTCCATCAACTCCCGCGCCAGCACACCCGATTCGTGCGCGTGAACATGGACTCCGACGATGTACCGCGAGTAGATGTCGATCATCACGTACGCATCGAAGTAGCGGCCCTTCTCCGGCCCGGCAAGCTTCGTGATGTCCCACGAGTACACCTGCCGCGGCGCGGTCGCGACCAACTCCGGGCAGGTCCTCGCCGGATGCCGCGCAAGCCGGCGACGCTCGCTGACCTGCGCGTTCTCCCGCAACACCCGGTACATCGTGGACACCGAGCACAGGTAGATGCCCTCGTCGAGCAGCTGCGCATACACCTCGAGCGGCGCCTGATCGACAAACCGATCACTATCGAGCACCTCGAGGATGCGGCGGCGTTCGATCGGCGTGAGCTTGTTCGCCGGCTCGACCGGCGGAGCCGACATCACCGGCGGGGTCGGTGTGGTGGCTGCGGTGCGCCGCCGGACCGCGGTCGAGCGGACCACACCGGTCAGCGTGCTGGCCGTGGCGTGTCCCCTGTGAGTAGGTCCGGGTTGTTCTAGAGTCCTGATTGCCCTGGTAAGGGCGAAGAAGGGACGATAGGAATCATGGCGGGACGCAAACGTCACTCGGCCGAGGACATCGTGCGCAAGCTGCGCCGGGCCGACGAGTTGGCCGCGGAAGGCAAGAACGGCGAGGAGATCGCCGCCGCGCTCGAGGTGTCGGCGGCGACGCTGTACAACTGGCGTCGTCAATACGGCGGCATGGATGCCGATGCGGCGAAGGAGCTCAAGGAACTGCGGGAGCAGAACAGCCGGCTCAAGCGATTGCTCGCAGATGCCGAGTTGGAGAAGGACGCGTTGCGGGAGATCGCGAAGGGAAAATTCTAAGCCCGACCGCCAAACGCGCCGCGATCACCATGCTCACCGACACCCTACAGATGTCGGAGCGGTTCGCGTGCAAGGTCGTTGGGCTCTCCCGATCGGTTTACCGGCGGTTGCCGTTGGCGCAGACACCAGGCGACCCGGACGCCGATCTGCGCGCAGAGTTGCGCAGGTATTCCCGCAAGCATCCGCGGCACGGGTTTCGTCGGGCGTGGGCATGGCTGCGCTACGACCAGGGCATCGAGGTGAACAAGAAGAAGGTGCACCGCCTGTGGAAAGAAGAAGGATTGCAGGTCCGGCGTGCCCCACGCCGCAAACGTGCCGGCCAATCCTCGGTTCCGATCGTCGACGCGGATGCTCCGAATGTGGTGTGGGCATTAGACTTCCAGTTCGATTCGACCGTCGACGGCAAGACGGTGAAGATCGCGTCGATGGTCGATGAACATACCCGGATGTCGTTGTTGAACATCGTGGACCGCTCGATCACCGCCGGGCGGTTGATCGAAGGCTTGGAGAAGGCGTTTGTCGCGTACCGGGTCTGTTGGAGGGTCTCATCACACGGAAGGATGAGATCCATGGGAGCACCGCGAAAGTACCCGGAGGAGCTGAAGGAACGAGCGACGCGGCTGGCAGTCGAGGCACGCCGCGATCCAGGATCGAAAACAGGAGCGATCAAGCGGATCGCCGAGCAGTTGGGCATCCATCCCGAGGCCCTGCGCACCTGGGTTCGTCAGGCCGAGATCGACGGTGGTGTCCGCCCCGGCACCACGACGGACGAGGCGAAACGAATCGCCGAACTCGAACGCGAGAACCGAGAACTGCGCCGTGCCAACGAGATCCTGAAGACGGCGTCGGCGTTTTTCGCGGCAGCGGAGCTCGACCGCAAACTCAAGTGATCGTCGACTACATCGACGCCCACAAGGCCGATCACGGGGTCGAGCCGATCTGCAGAGTCCTCACTCGGACCGGTGTGCAGATCGCCCCGTCAACGTACTACGCAGCAAAGACCCGTCCACCCTCAGCGCGGGCGGTCCGCGACGCGGAACTGATCGAAGAAATCCACCGGGTCCACGCCGAGAACTACGCCGTCTACGGTGCCCGCAAGGTCCATGCGGAGCTGCAGCGGCAAGGGATCCGGGTGGCCCGGTGCACCGTCGAGCGCCTGATGCGCGCCGAAGGGTTACGCGGCATCGCCCGGTCGAAGAACCCCCGGACCACGATCGCCGCAGCGGACACCGACAAGCCTGCTGACCTGGTCAACCGCGGATTCACCGCCTCAGCACCGGACCAGCTGTGGGTCGCCGATATAACTTATGTCCGCACGTTCGCCGGATGGACGTATGCCGCGTTCGTCATCGACGTCTTCTCACGCCGCATCGTGGGATGGCAGTTGTCGACGAGTCTGCGCACCGATCTCGCACTCGATGCATTGGAGATGGGCATCTGGACCCGCGAACATGCAGGTCAGGGCCTGTCCCAGTTGATACATCACTCCGACCGCGGAGCTCAATATCGAGCTATCCGCTACACCCAGCGCCTTGCCGAGGCCGGCGCGGTCGCTTCGGTGGGCAGCCGCGGCGATTCGTATGACAACGCCCTCGCCGAGGCGTTCAACTCGCTGTTCAAGGCCGAGCTGGTCCGTAACAAGGGACCGTGGCGCTCTATCGATGACCTCGAAATTGCGGTGGCCGAGTACATCGATTGGTTCAATCACCGGAGGTTGCACGGTGAGATCGGGATGATCTCGCCCGTCGAAGCCGAACAGTCCTACTACGATTCACATAGTCCCGCCGGAACAACCGAGCGGGTCGTCGAGAGCCTCTACTGAAGCCGGGGCGCAACAGTTCGCGATGTGGGGTGGGCCGCCGCTGGTGTTGCGCATGGACAACGGGCCGGAGTTCATCTCGGAAGCGCTGCGGGACTTCTGTGCTGGGTCGGTGGGGGTGTCCTACATTCCGCCGGGTACGCCGTGGAACAACGGGTTCATCGAATCGTTCAACAACCGGTTGCGCGATGAGTGTCTGAACCGCAACTACTGGCCCACTCTGCTCGAGGCCCGGGTGGTGATCGAGGACTTCAAGGACGACCACAATCACCGACACCGTCATTCGGCATTGGGGTACAAGACCCCCGCCGAGTACGCTGCCGGATGCACCCACCGGCACCAGCCCGTGGCGTGCGAGATCGACTGATCGACTGCACAGAGGAACCGGCTCTAGAAACGACCGGACCGACTATCGGGGACCTGCCAGCCGTCCTCGTCGACACCCCGGCTTCGGTCAGTTCGGTCCACGCTACGGTCAGCGCTTGTTGGGCTTGTCGCCGAAATCCGCTCTCTCGGAGAGAGAGTCCAAGAGAGCGTGCGCTTTTCCCATGATGTCCAAGGCGGCCTCGGTGGTGGTCAACCGCTTGTTCGCCCGGGCGAGCTCTTGCTTGAGGCGGGCGATCTCGGCCTGCTCGGCGGTGAGCTTGCCGATCTTCGCGCCGGGCTGCTTGCCGTCGAGGACCCCGGCGTCGCGTTGTTTGCGCCACTCGCTGATCAGCGACGAGTACAGGCCTTCACGGCGTAGGTATGCCCCGCCCTCGTTCGTCTCGCAGGCCTGTTCGTACGCGGCCAGGTGGGAGAGCTTGTCGGCGGGGCTGAACACGCGCCGGCGGGGTCCGTCGGCGCGGGGGTGAGTGGAGGCCATGCGGTCATTGTCCTCGACCGCTGTAGGGGTGGACATCGTCATCGTTGGGTGGACATCGTCATCGTTGGGTTGATCCGTATCTCGCCCTGCAGGCGGGGTTGCTGTGAACCAGTGGACTCAGCTCATGCTGACACGCAGGGCACACCGGGACATGCCATCACCCCAGCTCACAGCACACAGGCTTTCTGTTGCGCCCCGGCTTCAGTAGAGGCTCTCGACGACCCGCTCGGTTGTTCCGGCGGGACTATGTGAATCGTAGTAGGACTGTTCGGCTTCGACGGGCGAGATCATCCCGATCTCACCGTGCAACCTCCGGTGATTGAACCAATCGATGTACTCGGCCACCGCAATTTCGAGGTCATCGATAGAGCGCCACGGTCCCTTGTTACGGACCAGCTCGGCCTTGAACAGCGAGTTGAACGCCTCGGCGAGGGCGTTGTCATACGAATCGCCGCGGCTGCCCACCGAAGCGACCGCGCCGGCCTCGGCAAGGCGCTGGGTGTAGCGGATAGCTCGATATTGAGCTCCGCGGTCGGAGTGATGTATCAACTGGGACAGGCCCTGACCTGCATGTTCGCGGGTCCAGATGCCCATCTCCAATGCATCGAGTGCGAGATCGGTGCGCAGACTCGTCGACAACTGCCATCCCACGATGCGGCGTGAGAAGACGTCGATGACGAACGCGGCATACGTCCATCCGGCGAACGTGCGGACATAAGTTATATCGGCGACCCACAGCTGGTCCGGTGCTGAGGCGGTGAATCCGCGGTTGACCAGGTCAGCAGGCTTGTCGGTGTCCGCTGCGGCGATCGTGGTCCGGGGGTTCTTCGACCGGGCGATGCCGCGTAACCCTTCGGCGCGCATCAGGCGCTCGACGGTGCACCGGGCCACCCGGATCCCTTGCCGCTGCAGCTCCGCATGGACCTTGCGGGCACCGTAGACGGCGTAGTTCTCGGCGTGGACCCGGTGGATTTCTTCGATCAGTTCCGCGTCGCGGACCGCCCGCGCTGAGGGTGGACGGGTCTTTGCTGCGTAGTACGTTGACGGGGCGATCTGCACACCGGTCCGAGTGAGGACTCTGCAGATCGGCTCGACCCCGTGATCGGCCTTGTGGGCGTCGATGTAGTCGACGATCACTTGAGTTTGCGGTCGAGCTCCGCTGCCGCGAAAAACGCCGACGCCGTCTTCAGGATCTCGTTGGCACGGCGCAGTTCTCGGTTCTCGCGTTCGAGTTCGGCGATTCGTTTCGCCTCGTCCGTCGTGGTGCCGGGGCGGACACCACCGTCGATCTCGGCCTGACGAACCCAGGTGCGCAGGGCCTCGGGATGGATGCCCAACTGCTCGGCGATCCGCTTGATCGCTCCTGTTTTCGATCCTGGATCGCGGCGTGCCTCGACTGCCAGCCGCGTCGCTCGTTCCTTCAGCTCCTCCGGGTACTTTCGCGGTGCTCCCATGGATCTCATCCTTCCGTGTGATGAGACCCTCCAACAGACCCGGTACGCGACAACCCGCCAGATAAACAGGCGCTGAACTGGCCGGACGGCATGTCCCCACCCCGCGTGGGTGGGGACCCGGTTCCGGGCACTTCAGTACACGCGCGATCACGACACAGACGGGCGCATGCGGATGCAGTCGTGCCGGGTACCTGACGATCCCGGTGAGCGGTCACCGGCAATGTTGGGTCATTGCGGCTGCGGCAACCCCAGTTCCTCGGCCAGCAGCGGCCAGGACCGGTGGAATGCGTCCTGCCAGTAACCCCACGAATGCGTCCCGGCCGGCTGCAGATCGAACGTCGCGGGAATGTCGAGCTCACGCAGACGGGTCTGCAAATTGGTGGTGCACCAGTGCACGGCCGCTTCGATCACCCCGCCGACGACGACCTGATTGGCCAACGCCAGCCCTTGCTGATCAAGCGCCGCGTCCTGCTCCCCGATGGTGAACTCGTTGCCGAGGGTGTCGTGCGGGCCGGGCAAACCCGTCGCATCCGAGATGAACAGACGCGTGCCGCGCAGCCCTTCGGCGTTGACCACCGGATCATTGGCCACCCACGCCGGATCATCGTCCTCGCCGTACATATTGCGCACATCGCCGCCGCCCCAGGTCTCGACGACCAACTTGACGAACTCGCGGCCGACCGGATCCGAGGTCTGGGCGCATCCGCTGTACCCGGCCACCGCCGAATAGAAGCCGGGTTTGGCGATCGCGTACTGCAACACCGCCGTGGCGGTCATCGAGTTCGCCGCGATGGCCTGCACGCCGTTGGTGTCCAAGGCGGCGTCGATCAGTGGGGGGAGTTCGTCGAGGAAGAACGTCTGCCACTTGTTCATCCCGAGGTTCGGGTCTTCGCGTTTCCAGTCGGTGTAGTAGGAGAACGCCCCACCGAGGGGCATGACCACATTGACGTTCTGACCGGTCAGGAACTCCCCGACATCGGTGTTGGCCCACCACGTCGCCGAATCGGTGCCACCGCCCGCCCCGTTGACCAGATACAGCACCGGACGCGGCTCGGACGCATCGTGGGGGCGTTGCACCCGCACCGGGATGGTCGTGTCCATCGCCGCCGAGTACACCTGCACCGTCAGGTACTGGCCGTCGATCTCACTCGAGACGATGCGCGAGCCGTTCGGGGCGACCGGATCGGCGAGCAAGCCCTGCGAGGCCACGATCGGATCGTCGTCACGGTCCTGCGCCGACGCCACCCCACCGCCCAGAGGCACGAGCATCATCGCCGCCACCGCCGCGGCGAGCATCCTCGCCCGTCTCGTCCCCATCGATGCTCGACTTCGCACGTCGACTCCCCTCACCCTCACCCCCGGCCCGAACGGCCAGATAGTCCCGACCCCTCATGTTCCGGACGCGTCGACGCTACCCAACACCGCAACGCAGAGCCGACACCGACACCGGCACAGGGCCATCGAACCCGCAGGAACCTGACCACCGGCCGCACTTCGGCGATATCCGAACAGCCTGCCTGTGTGGAGCACGGAGATCGGTCAGATCATGTGGGCCGCTGCGACACTGCGCTCTGAGCTGCACTGATGACACGTCCCCCGGCATCGGTCCACGACGCCGCCGGCCACGCGGTCACTCTCGCCGGCTACACCGCCGCCGACGCCCACACCTACGACGTCCGCATCTACCCCACCCGCGCGTAAGCGGCGGCAGGAACTACATCTTCGGCGTCGACTACTGCTGTTTAAAACCGGTCGAGGCAGTTTGGCGGCGTTTTCGCCACCACAGCACCGCGGCGACTATCGGCGCGATCAGGACGATCCATCCGACGACGGGAATCTGTGCAGTAAACCCAAGAAGGACCAGCCATACGAAGGCGATAACCAGCCACCTCACGAGCTTTTCCCCGAGGAGCAGACCTCCACCCTGAGCAGCACGAGCTGCCTCGGTAGCGTGAAGCTGCGCCTGGCGCTTGGCTTGCTGGGACTGCCGAAACGCACGCTTCGCTTCTGCTCGTTGCGCGGCTTTTTCTTCCTGCTTCAACTGTCGTCGCTCGGCTTCGCCTCGCTTGTACTCCGCCTGGGCGATGCGCTCCATATTCTTGGCCGATCGAGCGGCTCTCTCCGCCGCTACCCGCGTACGGGCCGAATTGCAGTAAACACACGACGGGTCATCGAACACCAAATGGTTACGGCAGGTCACCGACACAGGGTAGACGGTGGAGCACCCGAAGCGCCTCGCTAGACACTCTGGTTCACGCCACATCCGAGAGGCGAGATGAGACCGTGGCCTGCCGGGTTGCGGCCATCGCCTGGGGCACCCGGGCACTGTGTCGCGTACCGGGTCTGTTGGAGGGTCTCATCACACGGAAGGATGAGATCCATGGGAGCACCGCGAAAGTACCCGGAGGAGCTGAAGGAACGAGCGACGCGGCTGGCAGTCGAGGCACGCCGCGATCCAGGATCGAAAACAGGAGCGATCAAGCGGATCGCCGAGCAGTTGGGCATCCATCCCGAGGCCCTGCGCACCTGGGTTCGTCAGGCCGAGATCGACGGTGGTGTCCGCCCCGGCACCACGACGGACGAGGCGAAACGAATCGCCGAACTCGAACGCGAGAACCGAGAACTGCGCCGTGCCAACGAGATCCTGAAGACGGCGTCGGCGTTTTTCGCGGCAGCGGAGCTCGACCGCAAACTCAAGTGATCGTCGACTACATCGACGCCCACAAGGCCGATCACGGGGTCGAGCCGATCTGCAGAGTCCTCACTCGGACCGGTGTGCAGATCGCCCCGTCAACGTACTACGCAGCAAAGACCCGTCCACCCTCAGCGCGGGCGGTCCGCGACGCGGAACTGATCGAAGAAATCCACCGGGTCCACGCCGAGAACTACGCCGTCTACGGTGCCCGCAAGGTCCATGCGGAGCTGCAGCGGCAAGGGATCCGGGTGGCCCGGTGCACCGTCGAGCGCCTGATGCGCGCCGAAGGGTTACGCGGCATCGCCCGGTCGAAGAACCCCCGGACCACGATCGCCGCAGCGGACACCGACAAGCCTGCTGACCTGGTCAACCGCGGATTCACCGCCTCAGCACCGGACCAGCTGTGGGTCGCCGATATAACTTATGTCCGCACGTTCGCCGGATGGACGTATGCCGCGTTCGTCATCGACGTCTTCTCACGCCGCATCGTGGGATGGCAGTTGTCGACGAGTCTGCGCACCGATCTCGCACTCGATGCATTGGAGATGGGCATCTGGACCCGCGAACATGCAGGTCAGGGCCTGTCCCAGTTGATACATCACTCCGACCGCGGAGCTCAATATCGAGCTATCCGCTACACCCAGCGCCTTGCCGAGGCCGGCGCGGTCGCTTCGGTGGGCAGCCGCGGCGATTCGTATGACAACGCCCTCGCCGAGGCGTTCAACTCGCTGTTCAAGGCCGAGCTGGTCCGTAACAAGGGACCGTGGCGCTCTATCGATGACCTCGAAATTGCGGTGGCCGAGTACATCGATTGGTTCAATCACCGGAGGTTGCACGGTGAGATCGGGATGATCTCGCCCGTCGAAGCCGAACAGTCCTACTACGATTCACATAGTCCCGCCGGAACAACCGAGCGGGTCGTCGAGAGCCTCTACTGAAGCCGGGGCGCAACACTGCGCTGCCACCAGCTACTGCGGCCGTCCATCGGGCCCGCCACCGAAGGTGTGGTCCTGCACCCGCTCCCCGACGGTCGGGAGATGCACCCGGCCGCTGTCCAGATCGATCCACCCGTCCCCGCCGACAGACAGGTCCATCCGGCCGTTCTGCTTGCCGACGATCTCCTCCGCCGTGTGTCGGGTTGCCGGAGAGAAGAGTTCGTCCATCACCCCCAGCATGCCCGCCCCCGCATCCGCCGATCCGCCGCCGGATGTGTGCCGTCGCCAATAGATCCAGCCTTTGCGTTCGGCCCACAACGCCAACTGATCGAACCCCACCACGATCGCCACCGCGATCGCCCCGACCACAACAATCTCCATTGCCCCCACTCTTCCGGCCGTCGACCGCAGCGTCACTGCGGTCGGCCACCCACTCCCGCTGTGCGCGCCCTGCGCCCACGTACCCCTGCCACGGACCAGAACACGGCCGGCACGCACGCTACCGGCCGCCGACGCATTGTCCGAGGCGCACCAGAGCTCCAATATCGACCACAGTCCCACCACACCGCGTACGTGCCGGACCCGGCACCGCCCCGCGACACTCGTCGCACCCGACGAGCGTGCCCATGTCGCCGCCCCCTCCGGACTCCGGCGGACTATCGGAGCAATCGCACAGAAACCGGATATGACCTCGTGTGATGACACGTCCCCCGCCCTGGGCAGACACGCCGCCGGGCGCCGGAAAACGCACACCCTCGGCGCGGCTGTCATCCGGCCACCCGGAACGTGCCGGCCGATAGGGTGACCGATTGTGGCCACCGTCCTGCACGCACCGCACCCCTGGCCGGCCATCACCGCGGCCCTCCGCAGCCGAGGGCCGCGCCGCGTGGCCATCGCCTACCTCGACCACACCGCGCCCGACCTTTTGCCGCTGCGGGCCGGGGACCAGCTGGTCGTCAACGCCGCCCGCCCCGCGGTGCGCGCACACGCCACCTCCCCCACCGCCCTCGCCCACTTCCTCGACGTCGGGGTGCAGGTGCTGTCGACTGCGAACCTGCACACCGGTCTGATCGTCACCGCAGAGAAGGTGATCGTCGGCCCGGCCAGCGCCTCCCATGCCTCCACCGTCGCCGACGAAACCGCGCTGATCACCGACGACCCCGCCGCCGTCGCCGCAGCACATGCCTTCCTCGACCGTCTCGAAGACACCGCCGTGGTCGATGAGGTGTTCCTCGACAGCGCCACCGCCATCTGGCAGATCGGCCGCGTCGTGCCGTTGGCCGGGATCGGCAGCCGCGCGCGTCTCGAGCACGACTTCCTGCCCACCCCCGTACGCCGGATGTTCCTGCGACACCTTCACGACTACACCCCCACCGACGACGAGACCAGCCAGGTCTCCCCTGCGCCCGGCAGGGGCGGGCCGGACCCGCGCTACCGCACCGAATGGGTCCGCGAGGACAGCCCAGGCCCCGACCGTCGCACCCGCCTCGAGCCCGGCGACGTCGTGATCCGGATCAGCGACGACAACACCCGGCTGGACCCGCCGGCCGTCGTCGACACCGGCCCGCACCGCATCCCCCACACCCGCCACGCCCTGGCCTACCGGTTACGCGCCCGCACCGACCTCGACCCCATCGCCATATCCGACGCCGCGCGCATCCTCACCGACCGCGGTCACTCGAACCCACGCCTGCACCGCGACCACCGCATCATCTCCGCGAGCCTGCGCGCCGCGGTGCTGGCTCTGTGGAGACTGTGTGTTGCGCCCCGGCTTCAGTAGAGGCTCTCGACGACCCGCTCGGTTGTTCCGGCGGGACTATGTGAATCGTAGTAGGACTGTTCGGCTTCGACGGGCGAGATCATCCCGATCTCACCGTGCAACCTCCGGTGATTGAACCAATCGATGTACTCGGCCACCGCAATTTCGAGGTCATCGATAGAGCGCCACGGTCCCTTGTTACGGACCAGCTCGGCCTTGAACAGCGAGTTGAACGCCTCGGCGAGGGCGTTGTCATACGAATCGCCGCGGCTGCCCACCGAAGCGACCGCGCCGGCCTCGGCAAGGCGCTGGGTGTAGCGGATAGCTCGATATTGAGCTCCGCGGTCGGAGTGATGTATCAACTGGGACAGGCCCTGACCTGCATGTTCGCGGGTCCAGATGCCCATCTCCAATGCATCGAGTGCGAGATCGGTGCGCAGACTCGTCGACAACTGCCATCCCACGATGCGGCGTGAGAAGACGTCGATGACGAACGCGGCATACGTCCATCCGGCGAACGTGCGGACATAAGTTATATCGGCGACCCACAGCTGGTCCGGTGCTGAGGCGGTGAATCCGCGGTTGACCAGGTCAGCAGGCTTGTCGGTGTCCGCTGCGGCGATCGTGGTCCGGGGGTTCTTCGACCGGGCGATGCCGCGTAACCCTTCGGCGCGCATCAGGCGCTCGACGGTGCACCGGGCCACCCGGATCCCTTGCCGCTGCAGCTCCGCATGGACCTTGCGGGCACCGTAGACGGCGTAGTTCTCGGCGTGGACCCGGTGGATTTCTTCGATCAGTTCCGCGTCGCGGACCGCCCGCGCTGAGGGTGGACGGGTCTTTGCTGCGTAGTACGTTGACGGGGCGATCTGCACACCGGTCCGAGTGAGGACTCTGCAGATCGGCTCGACCCCGTGATCGGCCTTGTGGGCGTCGATGTAGTCGACGATCACTTGAGTTTGCGGTCGAGCTCCGCTGCCGCGAAAAACGCCGACGCCGTCTTCAGGATCTCGTTGGCACGGCGCAGTTCTCGGTTCTCGCGTTCGAGTTCGGCGATTCGTTTCGCCTCGTCCGTCGTGGTGCCGGGGCGGACACCACCGTCGATCTCGGCCTGACGAACCCAGGTGCGCAGGGCCTCGGGATGGATGCCCAACTGCTCGGCGATCCGCTTGATCGCTCCTGTTTTCGATCCTGGATCGCGGCGTGCCTCGACTGCCAGCCGCGTCGCTCGTTCCTTCAGCTCCTCCGGGTACTTTCGCGGTGCTCCCATGGATCTCATCCTTCCGTGTGATGAGACCCTCCAACAGACCCGGTACGCGACAGTGACCATCTCTGGACCGTGGACCGGCGGCCTACCCGGTTCACCCACTGACGTGCGTAGATGGCACGTCCCCCGTGCCTTACACTGCCGGCTGCATCGCCTCGGCGGCGAAGGTTTCTGTCCACCACCGGTCGAAGTTGGCGTGCTCTTTCGGTAACGCCAGGGCCGGGGCGACGACGAAGTACCGCTCGACGGTCGGGAACACCGGGCCGCGTTCGTGCTGGTAGACACGCAAGATTCCATCGTCCCCGATGTCCGGGCGAACCTTGTTCTGTGCGGCTCCGTCGACCGCGAGGCGACCGAGGATGTTGTGCATGCTGGCCCGGGGGCCGCGGCCGCGGATGCGAACCGAGCGTGCGGCATTGCCGAGCTTGGTCGGGTCGGTCTTGCGGGGCCGCAGGATGCGGCGAATCTCGTAGATGGCGTGCTCGTGGCTCTCGAGGATTGCCTCGAAGGCATCGAGGACGTTGTCGAGCTGGTGCTCGCGGAGCATGTCGATCAGGCGGCGGCCGCCGACGAGGCCCTGCGCTGGATTGAGAGCATGTCTCATTTGGTGAGTTTCTTGAAGCAGGTCAGCGCAGCGGCGAGTTGGAGAAAGGAAGCAAAGTTCTCACCGTGACGTTCGTAGCGCATCGTCAGCCGGCGATAGCCGCTCAGCCAAGCCAGGGTGCGTTCGATCTTCCATCGGTAGCGGCCGAGGCGTTCGCTGCTGTCGACGCCGCGGCGGGCGATCCGCGGAACGATGCCCCGGGCCCGCAGCCACCGGCGGTGTACGGGGTAGTCGTAACCCTTGTCCGCCCGCAACCGGCCGGGTCGGCGGCGCCGCGGACCGCGACGCGAACGCACCGCCGGAATCGCAGCGACCATGGGTTGCAGCATGACACTGTCGTGGGTGTTCGCCGAGGTCACCGCCGTGACGAGGGGAATGCCGTCGGCATCGGAGAGGATGTGGATCTTCGAGCCGTTCTTGCGTCGATCGACCGGGCTGGGACCGGTCAGAGAGCCCCCCTTTTCGCCCGCACGTGCGCTGCGTCCAGGATCGCGGCGGACCAGTCCAGGTCCCCACCGGCACCGAGCCGATCGAGGACCCGGCGGTGCAGCTCGTCGAACACCCCGGCCCGAACCCAGGTGGTGAAGCGGCGGTGTGCGGTCGGAACGCTGACCCCGAACGACGGTGGCAGGTGCCGCCAGGCACAGCCGCTGGTGAGCACGTAGACGATCGCGGTGAACACCGCCCGATCATCGATCGCCGCCCGGCCGCCGCCTTGGGGCCGCGCCCGGAATCCGGGCAGCAACGGTTCGACGATCTCCCACAACGCATCCGGTACCAGCCGGGAAGACAACGCATCGACCACGGCAGTGCATTATGCCGCACAAACGATCTAGGCCATAAGAGACATGCTCTACGTCACCCGCTCGATCAACTCCATCGACTCGATCGTGGCCGACTACCGCGCCACCGCCGGCATCGACCTCGACATGGACCTCGCCGACCGCGAACGCGGCGCTCGGCTCACCATGCCCGTCGCGGTAATCTCCCAGGACTGGGGCTCGCAACTGGGCTTCGACGCCTCGGCCCTCTGGCAAGCGTGGGCACCCGACTTCACCTATCAGGCCACTACCAGCGGCCACTTCATGGCCGAAGAGAACCCCGGGGAGATTGCCGCCTTCATCACCGAATTGGCCGCCCGTACCCCAGCTGTGCAGGCCTGACGGAATGGCCACCGAACTCCCCCACCGGGGGTGAGCATGATCACCGGAAAGCGCGCATCTTTAACATGCCGAACAAACGAGACGTCGATATCATCGACCTCAATTGTTGTCTGTCGGGGGCACACGAGGAGAATCGCGCATGTCCCGGATCGATCGCAGACGCACACGTACCGTCGGCCTGCTCGTCGCAGGTCTGCTCACTGCAGGACTGAGCGTCGCGGGTCCCGTCGGTTCCGCGTCCGCCGACCCGGTTCGCAACTGCCCCGAACGGTATGTCCTCGCCGTCGACGGAACCCGAGGCTTCGAGACCCTCGACTCGATCGATCCCGAGTCCCCCTTGGCGAAGATCTCCGCTCGGTTCGAGGCTCCCGGCACCGTGGTCGAACACATCCGCTACCCCGCAGTGGTCGTGCCGCTGCCGGGGACCGGCTCGCACGACGATTTCGACGGCATCGACGACGACGGCACCATCGCATACGACAGGTCGAAGCAGATCGGGCATCAGCGACTCCGCCAGACCATCACCGTCCGACACAGCACCTGCCCCGACTCGGACCTGCTGGTTCTCGGCTACTCGCAGGGCGCCTCGATCGCCGGCGACGTTCTCGCCGAGGTCGCCGCCGACGGATCCGTTCCCCCCGAGCGGATCTCGGGCATTCTCTACTCCGACCCCCGCGACGACCGCGGCGTCGAGACCCTGTTCCCGGGTCCCGTGGTTCCCGGCGTGACGCTCGGCGGCGGCCGCAACGACTTCGGCGAGATCCACGTCGAACGAGTCTGCATCGAAGGCGACGCGATCTGCGACGGTCGTACGCCCGAGGACGGCAAGGACTGGCTTCGGGAGAACGTGACCGGGTATTTCCAGCTGCACACGAAGTACCCCGACTACCAGCCCTGACCGAGTCGGGCCGGACGGTTCCCCGACCGCGAGGGTCGGTGCACAGCAGGGCCGGAGTGGCGAACCCAGGGGAGGTTGTGTGCGAGTTCTTCACCGGAACCGCACACAACCTCCCCTGATTTCGACGGCCGCTACTCCTCCTCGACGCCACCAATGGCCCTACGCACGAGAGAACCCACCCTCAGGTGAGGATGGGTTCTCTCGTCGACGAGTCGCTGGAGGACTGTCGTTGGTCCGATCCGTACAGGACTGCTATGCCTGTGCAGCGGCAGGCGCCTCGACATGCTCCACGGGGCCGGCTTCCGTGATGGGATAGACGGGGTACTCCACACCCGACAGGTACTGGACGGTACGCACCACCTGGCACGAGTAGCCGAACTCGTTGTCGTACCAGACGTAGAGGATGGCGGTGTCGCCGTCGACGATCGCTGCGTTGGCGTCGATGATGCACGCCGCGCGCGATCCGATGAAGTCGCTCGACACTGCGTCGGTGGCCGAGGTGTAGTCGAGGTTGCGGCGCAGCGCACCGGTCAGCGACTCCTGGTGCAGGTGCTCGAGCACCTCTTCCTTGGTGGTCTCACGAGTCAGCTGCAGGTGCAGGATCGCGACGGACACATCCGGCGTAGGAACGCGGATCGAGTTGCCGGTGATCTTCGCCTTCAGATCG
The DNA here is from genome assembly GCF_900187265.1 of Rhodococcus rhodochrous. Taxonomy (NCBI): domain Bacteria; kingdom Bacillati; phylum Actinomycetota; class Actinomycetes; order Mycobacteriales; family Nocardiaceae; genus Rhodococcus; species Rhodococcus rhodochrous. The sequence continues at coordinate 2,708,805 of NZ_LT906450.1, read as the reverse complement.
GGAAGCGCCTTCGCGACCGCCGAAGCTGCGCCGGTCTCGGTGAGCACCAGGTTGAACGGCGCGGAACGACCGCGACGGTCGGCCTTGTGGTAGTTGTCCAGCAGGTTCTGGTCGTTGGTGAACGAGTGCACCGTCTCGACGTGGCCACGCAGCACACCGAACTTGTCGTCCATGGTCTTCAGCGGCGGCACGATGGCATTGGTGGTGCAGGACGCGCACGAGACGATCTTCTCGTCCGGGTCGATGGCGCGGTGGTTGACGCCGTGCACGATGTTCGGAAGGTCGCCCTTACCCGGTGCGGTGAGCACCACCTTGGCGATACCGGGGCGAAGGTGGTTCGACAGCCCGTCGCGGTCGCGCCAGATGCCGGTGTTGTCGATCAGGATGGCGTTGTCGATGCCGTACTCGGTGTAGTCGACGCTCGCCGGATCGTTGCTGTAGATGAACTTGATGACGTTGCCGTTGGCGATCAGGGCATTGTTCTCGGCGTCGACCTTGATCGTGCCGTTGAACTGCCCGTGGACCGAGTCGCGACGCAGCAGAGACGCACGCTTGGTCAGGTCGTCACCACTGCCCTTCCGCACCACCACAGCGCGCAGGTTCAGGCCGTTGCCCGAGCCGGCCTTCTCGATGAGCAAACGGGCGACGAGGCGGCCGATCCGACCGAAGCCGTAGAGGACGACGTCCTGCGGCTTCGCGGGGCTCGTCTGAGCGCCACCGACCAGGTCCGAGAGGGTCTCGGCGACGAACTCCGGGATGGACCGTCCGGCGCCCTCGGCCTGATAAGCCGTCACCAGTAGACCGAGATCGATCTTCGACGGCTGCAGGTCGAGATCGGTCAGCGCCTCGAGGAACGGGAAGGTTGCCTCGACCGACAGCTCGTCGCCGCGGATCTGACGTGCGAAACGATGCGTCCGCAGAATGCCGATCACCGACTTGTTCACGAGGGAGCGGCTGTGAAGCAAGATCGTGACCGAATGCCGACGGTGCAGACCGCCGATGATCGGGATCATTGCTTCCGCAATAGCCTCTTGCGAGTTCCACTGTGCCAATTCCGGGGTGCTCACTGCGCTCCTCTGCCTTTCCGGCTCGTCTGACACGTCGCAGGCTGTTGGGTGCAGCCCAGACGAGACGCACGTCACTCGCCGGTCGGTGTCCGGATCGGTGGAACCGTACGCGACCGACGCCGATTACGGCGTGCGTACCGCCAAGCATATGAAAGAGCTCTCACGGGTCGACGCCCGGTAGGCGATACGCGCCCGCGGCTTACTCCCGACAGAGACAATGCCACTTCCGGCAGGACTCTCCCCGGCCGGCGATTCACGAGGTTCACGTCCGCCGAGTGATCGAACGGGCCTCCCGGAGAGGTGGGTCTCGGCGACACCGGGCGTCAGCTCGAGAACGAACCGCCCTGCAGATTCCCAAGGCGGCCCAACAGACTCTCGACGCTGCCGACGCTCGGACCCGAGGGGTCAAGCATGGTGGGCCCCTTGCCCGAGCCGATCACCGTGTACACCTGTGCACGGCCGTTGACAGCCGAACCGAGCCGTCCCTGTCGATCGAGTAGTCGGTCCACAGGATCTTCGATCCACCCTCGGCTGCCTCGGCGCGAGCGTTGCCGAGCTCATTCGACGCGCTACCGATGGCGAGGAGTGCACTGACCGCGGCCGCCCGCAGCTCGAGCCTGCCCGCCTCGGACACGTCATGAACGGACAGCTGACACTTGGCCGTCCCCGAGGTCGCATCCGTGACTTTCACCGTGCTAGCTTCCGACTGCAGCCAGCAGATGGGCGGTTACCGCATCCCAGTCGGGGGGACTGTCTGAATAACGGTGGATCCGGGTTGGCCTGACACGCCGAGCAGCGAGCTTGGCGGGAAGGATCGACCGTGACGGAAACACTGGAGCCCATGGCGGACGAGGTGAACCAGCTGGAGTTGGCGCAGCAGCTGCTGGCCCAGGCCAAAGAGCAGGGCATCGAGCTGATGGGCCCGAACGGACTGCTCGGGCAGTTGACGAAGAACGTGCTCGAAACCGCACTGGATGCGGAGATGACCGAGCACCTCGGCTACGAGAAGAACGACCCGGCCGGTCGCGGCAGCGGCAACTCCCGCAACGGCACCAGATCGAAGACGGTGCTCACCGAGATCGGCCCGGTCGAGATCGACGTCCCGCGGGACACCGACTCGAGCTTCGAACCGAAGATCGTGCGCAAACGGCAACGGCGGCTGACCGGCATCGACGAGATCGTGCTCTCGCTCAGCGCCAAAGGATTGACCACCGGCGAGATCTCGGCACACTTTCAGGATATCTACGGAGCGTCGGTGTCGAAGGACACCATCTCCCGGATCACCGACAAGGTGCTCGAGGAGATGACCGAGTGGCAGAACCGGCCCCTCGATCGGGTGTATCCGGTGGTGTTCATCGACGCCATCCACGTCAAGATCCGCGACGGTCAGGTCACCAACCGACCGATCTACGTCGCGATCGGGGTGACCGTCAACGGTGAACGCGACATCCTGGGGTTGTGGGCCGGCGACGGCGGGGAAGGCGCGAAGTTCTGGCTGGCGGTGCTCACCGAGATCAAAAACCGCGGAGTGGCCGATGTGTGCATCGTCGTCTGCGACGGGTTGAAAGGCTTGCCGGAGGCGATCAACACCGTGTGGGAACTCGCAGTGGTGCAAACTTGCGTTATCCACTTGATCCGCAACACTTTTCGATTCGCACCACGCCAGCATTGGGACGAGATGTCCCGCGATCTCAAACCGATCTATACCGCTCCGACCGAGGCCGCGGCCAAGGAACGGTTCGTCGAGTTCGCCACCAAGTGGGGACCGAAGTATCCGGCGATCGTCCGGCTCTGGGAGAACGCGTGGAGCGAGTTCGTGCCGTTCCTCGACTACGACGTCGAGATCCGGCGGGTGATCTGCTCGACGAACGCGATCGAGTCGATCAATGCCCGCTACCGGCGTGCGATCCGCGCCCGTGGGCATTTCCCGACCGAGCAGGCCGCGCTGAAGTGTCTCTATCTTGCGACGCGGGCGCTGGACCCCACCGGTCGGGGTAGGGCACGATGGGCGATGAGGTGGAAGCCTGCCCTCAATGCCTTCGCGATCACTTTCGAAGGACGCATCAACTAACCGATGCCAGGCCGGATCCACCGTTTATCGGACACTCCCCAGTCGGGGAACTCGGCGCTGCCGAATTTGACCAGTTCACCGGTGAAGTCCTTCGCGCCATTGTGGTCGCGGTCGTCGACCAGGAAGTCTCCGTGATTGAGGTTCTTGTGGTGCGACAGGATCAACCGCTTGTAGGCGACGGAGGTGGGCTCGATGCCGAAATGCTTCTGCACCCACAGCAGCTTGTCCGACCACGCCGACGGGTTCTTCCACGGAGCAGTCGAGAGTATGTACGCATCGAAGTGTTCGGCCAGGAGTGTGAATGCTTCGACGGCACCGTCGATGGGATCCATCAGCGCGAAGATCCCGGGCGCCTCGTCGTAGCGGTCCTGGTACTCCTGGAAGTCGTCAGCGCCGAGCCGATCGATTCCGGACTTGAAGTGGACCAGCGTGTTGTCGAGGTCGACGTAGAGGATCTTTCGGCGATCGGTCACCTCGTGACAGTACCTGCGGCCTCGTGAAGCGGAGTGCTGATGCCCTGCTTGTCGCATATGTTGAGCCCAGCCTCGGCGAATGACCGGATCTCACCTTGGATGTCAACGAGCAGAATCCCTCAGAGCTGGCCTTCTACCAGAGGCACGGGTTCACTATCACGGGACCGTGGAGAGCTATCTCCGCCGAAGCACACAGGGTAGCCTCCCCTCATGCACAAGATCTGGCGCCGTGTGAGTGCCGCAGCTCTAGCGATCACGTTTCTCGCCTCCTGCGGCACGTCGGAGCCCCAGAATCAACCTGCCGGAAACGCAGACGTGGCCACGGGAGGTGCGCTCTTCGCTACGGCCGACACCGAAACAGCAAAGCTCGGCAGCGACGCCGATCCGGGTGTCTTCCCCCGCACCGTCACCCACGCGCTCGGCGAGACGGTTCTCGAAAGCAAACCCACCCGGGTGGTCGTGCTCGATGGTGGCGAACTCGACGATGTTCTGTCGCTCGGTATCACCCCGGTCGGTCTTGCGAACCCCGAAAGCGCGGCCGGACAACCGTCGTACCTGGCCGACAAGCTCGATGGCGTTGCCGATGTCGGCACGATCAACAACCTCGATCTCGAAGCCATCGCGGCGCTCGAGCCGGATCTGATCCTGGGTTCGAAGCTCCGAGCGGACCAGCTCTACCCCCAACTTTCGCAGATCGCACCGACCGTCTTCGCCATCCGACCCGGGTTTCCGTGGAAGGAGAACTTCCTGCTCGTCGCCGACGCGGTCGGCGAGGAGAACGAAGCCGTCGAGGTGCTCAACAACTACCAACGACGCGCCGACGACATCCGTGCCTCGCTCGACGGGACGCCGCCGACAATCTCCCTCGTCCGGTTCATGTCCGGGAAGATCCGGCTGTACGGAAACCTCTCGTTCATCGGCGTCATCCTTCAGGACGTGGGGTTGCCCAGGCCGCCTCTGCAGGATGTCGACGAGCTGGCCGTCGAGGTCAGCCCCGAGACCATCACCCAGGCAGAGGGCGACCGCATCTTCTACACCAGTTACGGCCGACCTGAGGACACCGGCGAAGCGGCGGTCATCGCAGGCCCACTCTGGAATGAACTCGCAGCGGTCGAAGACGGGCGGGCGACGCGCGTGAGCGACGAAACATGGTTCCTCGCACTGGGTCCGACAGGCGCGATGCTCGTGCTCGATGACCTCGAGGAAATGCTCGGCTCCTGACCAACGGTAGTAGCAGGTAAAGAGGAGCCAGGGAATCAGACGCGGCCGAACTTCGCCAGGCATTCGCTCAGCGAGTCGCCTGCCGCCAACGCCTCCCGGATCTTCACTTCGGTCGCCGTCAAACGCTCGGCCTCCTCGAGGACCCGTCCGATGTATTGCTGCGGAATCACCACAGCTCCGTCCTCGTCTGCAACGACGAAGTCACCGGGATCGACCGTGACCCAGGTCGAGGTCGCGCCCCTCAACGAAACGGATTCCTGATATGAAGTGACCTTCCAGCGTCCGATCGACTGCACCGACGTGTGATACCGGGCGAACACGGGGATCTCATGTTCGTTCAACCACCGGACATCGCGCACACCGCCGTCGACGAGTGCCCCCACAGATCCCTGCTCCTTCATACCAACCGCGATGAGTTCACCGAAGTAGCAGATTCCCTCACCGTTTCCACTCCACACCGAGATCTCGTCAGGCCCGATGCCATTGCAGGCTTCCATCTTCATCGGGTCACCGCCGCCTTCGTAGTACTGCATCCGGCCGGCGATGGTGTAGGCCCAGCCCGCCAGACGTGTGCCCGACACGGCAGCGAATTCTGCGGCGAGTCCCTGGTTCGTCAGTCCCAGTGTGTCGAGCACGTCGGCGACGTTGGCTGTATCCACAGCGAGGTAGCGCTGACGGATCTCGCTGTCGAACTTCGCGTTCAATTCTCGATCCTCTGTTCGTTGGTTCCGGGGAGTGTTCCCCACGTGGACGGGGTCGATATCGTGGCCGAGACCGACGTGGACGCCAATGTATTCGTCGCGCGGCCGGAGCCCGACCCGCCGTCGACGTCCTGGTACCGACAGGGTGGCGGCTGCCGGTCGAGCGCGAGATGATCGAAGTGCTCCGATGCTTCAGCCGACGTTCGACCTCACGCACAGAGGAGAAAGCTATGAGAGTGAGTCATCTTCCCCTGCGCCTGACCACCGGCGCGTTCATTCTCAATTCGGGACTCGGTAAGCGAGCACTGCCGTCCGAGGCTGCCGCCGGGTTACAGGGCATGGCCGCCAACGCTGTTCCCGCTGTACGGACGATGCGTCCCGAAACTTTCGGAAAGACGATCTCTGCAGCCGAAACCGCCCTCGGCGCAGCACTCCTCGCACCCTTCGTACCCTCAGCGCTTGCCGGAACCGCACTCGCCGCCTTCAGTGGCGGGTTGTTGACCATGTACTGGAAAACCCCCGGTATGCACGAGCGCGGCTCGATCCGACCCACCCAGGACGGCACCGCCGTCGCCAAGGACGTGTGGATGTTCGGCATCGGGATTGCTCTCGTGATCGACGCAGTGGATCGCACACGCAGGTAGCGGTCGTGACGCCGTGGAAACCGTCGGTGCGTCTACCGCTTGCGGGCGAGGTGCCTGACACGAGTCGTGGCATTGAAGGCCGCCTTCAATGCGCGATCGGCAATCGATCCGTCGGCCGGTAGCAACGTGATCTGTCGGGCGAACTCCATTTGGTCGTAGCGCACGGTGTTGGTGACGACGTGTCCGTTCTCGATGACGAAGTGGTCGAATCCCTCGAGGTCGATATGTCGCCCTGTGCCGGCGATGCCCATGAAGGTACCGACGTGCTGCCCGGTCAGATGCCAGTGGACGAGGACATCATGTCCGGACTCGGCGGCCGAGACGATCTCGAGGGTGAAGTCGGCGAGAGCGGCGAAGACCTCTTCGAAGTAGGCCACGACCTCGGCGCGGCCGTGACATGTCCCGGTAGGGAAATGCACGGTGGTGTCGGCGGTCCAGAAGTTGCGCAGACTGTCGAGATCCTGGGCGCTGCTGCGCCCGATCGCCCACTGCACGAGTTGCGTCCGGGAGGCATCGTTCGGCGGTGCGACCGGGGTCGAGGAAACGGTGTGATCGGGCATCTCTGCTCCCATGCACGGTGGTGTTACTGCACGGAATCTTCCTCTTTCGAGGCTAAGAGCATGTCTCATTTGGTGAGTTTCTTGAAGCAGGTCAGCGCAGCGGCGAGTTGGAGAAAGGAAGCAAAGTTCTCACCGTGACGTTCGTAGCGCATCGTCAGCCGGCGATAGCCGCTCAGCCAAGCCAGGGTGCGTTCGATCTTCCACCGGTAACGGCCGAGGCGTTCGCTGCTGTCGACGCCGCGGCGGGCGATCCGCGGAACGATGCCCCGGGCCCGCAGCCACCGGCGGTGCACGGGATAGTCGTAACCCTTGTCCGCCCGCAACCGGCCGGGTCGGCGGCGCCACGGACCGCGACGCGAACGCACCGCCGGAATCGCAGCGACCATGGGTTGCAGCATGACACTGTCGTGGGTGTTCGCCGAGGTCACCGCCGTGACGAGGGGAATGCCGTCGGCATCGGAGAGGATGTGGATCTTCGAGCCGTTCTTGCCTCGATCGACCGGGCTGGGACCGGTCAGAGAGCCCCCCTTTTCGCCCGCACGTGCGCTGCGTCCAGGATCGCGGCGGACCAGTCCAGGTCCCCACCGGCACCGAGCCGATCGAGGACCCGGCGGTGCAGCTCGTCGAACACCCCGGCCCGAACCCAGGTGGTGAAGCGGCGGTGTGCGGTCGGAACGCTGACCCCGAACGACGGTGGCAGGTGCCGCCAGGCACAGCCGCTGGTGAGCACGTAGACGATCGCGGTGAACACCGCCCGATCATCGATCGCCGCCCGGCCGCCGCCTTGGGGCCGCGCCCGGAATCCGGGCAGCAACGGTTCGACGATCTCCCACAACGCATCCGGTACCAGCCGGGAAGACAACGCATCGACCACGGCAGTGCATTATGCCGCACAAACGATCTAGGCCATAAGAGACATGCTCTTAGGACGGTCTGCTCCTCGATGGGCCTGTCGGCGCGCAAGCAGTGCGCTCCGGCCGTCGTGGCGGTCACGACGGACGCAGATCGGGCCCGCAGCCCTCCACGGTGCGCCGAGCTGCGTCGGTCACCACATCGGTGAAGGACCCTCCACTCTCGATGATGCGACGTTGACTGATCGCCCCGTTGCCTCGGTCCAGGGTCACTGAGAGAGAGTCGTGCACGGGACGATAGGCGTCGAGTTCCTCCAGGACCGGCCGGACCTGCACGAGCAGTCGGCGGATCAGGTCGACAGCCGGAACCAACTGCGCAGAGCCGAGATCGACGCCGTGCCCGGCCAAACCGTCCCGCGCGGCTCTCCAGCACGCCGCGCGCAGCAGCTCCTGGTCGACCGACGGCGCCGCCTCACCGCGTTCGATCGACGCTGTCGCATCGGCGACCAATGCATACACCAAGGTGGCCAGCGTGACGGTCTCCTCGACGGTCGCAGGGACATCCGCGATGCGGATCTCGAGGGTCGGATGATGCGCGGAAATGCGCACATCCCAATAGATCATTCGGGGATCCAGGATCGTTCCGGTGGTAAGTAGTGATTCGACCGCCGCGTCGTAGTCCGCGGCCGAAGCGCACTGCGGAGGCACCCCCGCGCTCGGCCAGCGCCCCCATCGTAGATAGCGCCAGCTGGCATGGCCGGTGTCCCGACCGTCGGCGATCGGGGAGTTCGCGGTCAATGCCAGCAGGGTGGGAAGCCACGGTCGTAGGTAGTTGATGATCCGAGCAGCACGATCACGGTCGTCGACACCGATATGCACGTGGCATCCGCAGATCACGCCGTCGGCGACACCACGATAGTGCTGTGCCATGCGTTGGTAACGAGGCGTGCCGGTGACCGCACCGCTCGGAGGTTCGAAGATCGGTGTTCCGACCGCGACGAGCCGGCATCCTGCGCGCGCCGCGGCCTCCACCGCCGTCGCGCGGGAGCGGCGCAGCTGTTCGCGTAGGTCCTGCGGGTGAGTGCACACCGCAGTGGCGGTCTCGACCTGACACGGGGAAAGCTCGACCTCGAGCTCGATGCCGAGTGCGCGTCCGGCCTCGACCACATCGAGACTGCGCAGGATGGGATCGCCGGTGCGGGGATCGACCAGGACGAATTCCTCTTCGACGCCGATCGTGGCCGCCGTCCCACCGCGCACAGGAGAGGTGTCGATCGGTCCTGTGGCGGCCATGGCGTTCTCCCCACTCGAGATCTTTCACTCTACGAAGGAAGAGCGGCCGGCGGGGGTGTACCGCAGTCGGGATCCGTCTTACCGGACGGTGCGTGCGCGCTGCCGGTTGGCAGCGAGGCGGAGCTGCAGGATCCGCAGACCCCCGGCGAGTCCGACGATCACCGCTCCGGCGATCGCAGCGAACAGCAATGCCACGCCCAACGGCAGCGAGAAGTCCCACGCGAACAATTCGAGGGTGACGCTGTCCAGGTTCTGAAGGATGAACACCAACAGCAACAACAGGATCAATACACCGACCAGCAGTGCGGTCCACAACGCCCCGGTGCGGGTGCCCTTGATGCCTTTGCCCCGGGCGACATCGGGATGCAACCTGCTGGGAGCGTCCGGATCCGGTGTCGCGCCGGATGGTGGGACCGGAGTATCGCTACGCCGCGCGGGCGGCGAGTAGTCGGGGTTCGGATCACCGGGGCCCCGCGAGCTGGTCGTCATGCTCGACGGAGTACCCCTCTCCTGTTCCGGTTATCCCTTCGAGAATCCCTGCGGTCAGTTCACATCCCTGCTCCGGACCAGGACTCCCGTGGTCACCACCGCGACGACGATGTAGGCGGTGACGGTGATGAGTGCCCTCGGTCCCGAGATCACGTCCACCACCCCGGGTGTGCCGTCCCCTCCTCCGGTCACCGCGCCGACGAGCGATCCGGCGGCGGTTCCTGGGAGGAAGGCGGTGACGTCCTCGACGAGCTGCAGCGCGGAGCCGACCCCTCGCAGCAGATTCTCGACGACGAGAGTCCACACCAGGCCCAGGCCGACCGACAGCGCCGCGCTGCGGGCGTAGGTGCAGAGCGCGAAGCCGATCGTTCCCCACATCATGAACACGAGGTACGCCGTACCCGCGGAGCGAAGAAGTGCGTCGGCCGACGGCATCGTGAGCGGTTGCGATTCGATCGCGGCGAGCGAGACGGACACGATCGTGCACAGCACAGCGGTGACGACCACCATCGCGGCAACGATCACCGCAAGAGCGAGCAGGGCGCCGATCGTCGGGCGCAGACGGCCATGGGTGAACACGGTCTTCCACGTCCCCCAGCTGTATCCGTTCCCGGCGATGAGGGCACCCAGGACGAGCACGAGCGCGCCACCGAACAACGGTGTGCCCTGGACCAGGACGTCGGGGATCGATTCGGGCAGGACGCTGCGCAGCAACGCCTCGGTCGGCTCCCCTTCCGTGGAGAACCCGGCCGTCCCGGTCGTGTAGGAGACGTACGGGAACACGTAGCCGAAAACCATCGCGAGCAGGAACCACGTGCCGACGGTCGCCCACATCGCCGGCCATGCACGCAACCGGTACAGCTCGGCACGCAAGCTCCGAGCAACGGTGTTGTGTCGCAGGACAAGTGAGTCGGAGTCGGAATGCGAACGGAGTGTCGAGGCGGACATGTCACGCCCCCTTCATGGGTGTGGAAGCAGTGGTCATTTCGAAGAACACATCCTCGAGGGTGCGTTCGGCCGGTCCGATCGACGACACGTCCACGTCCTCGGCGACGAGCGCGCGAACGACCTCGGGGGCGCGATCGGGCGGCAGATCCAGCAGCACCGAGTCACCGTCGATCTCGAACCCATTCTCACCGGCGAGATCCGACGCGATCGAGACCACCCGGTGCACGGGCGTGCCTCGAACCTTCAGCACCGCATCGCCGAGGAGGGTGGAGACGGTCGATTCGCGAACCAGGCGCCCGTTCGCGATCACGCCGACACGGTCGCAGATCTCCTGGACCTCGCCGAGCAGGTGACTCGACAGAATCACTGTGTGCCCGGACCGGGCGAGTTCGACGATGAGGGCTCGCATATCGGCCATGCCGCTCGGGTCGAGTCCGTTGGTGGGTTCGTCGAGCACGATCAGCTCCGGGTCGCCGAGCAGGGCCGCAGCAACTCCGAGACGTTGCTTCATCCCGAGCGAGTACGACTTGTACGCGTCACCGCCTCGATCGACGAGGCCGACCCGAGCCAGCACCTCCTCGACGGATCGGTCGCTCAGCCCGCGATGGCGTGCGAGGGTGCGGAGGTTCGCGCGTCCCGACAGGTACGGGAAGAAACCGGGTCCTTCGATGAGTGCGCCCGTGGACGCTGATGCTTCGCGGGATCCGGCCGGCCTGCCGAGGACGCGGACGGTTCCGGAGGTCGGGCGGATCAGGCCGAGGATCATGCGGAGCGTCGTGGTCTTCCCCGCACCGTTGGGGCCGAGGAATCCGTAGATCTCGCCGCGTCGGACCGTCATGTCGACGGCATCGACGGCATCGACGGCTGCGCGATCGCCGTAGCGTTTGGTCAGGGCCGAGGTCTCCACGACGGTGTCGGTCCCGGTGGAGGGCACTCGGCCGGGTGGGTCGGTGGTGGTGATTCGGGTGTCTTCGGTCATGCTCCGATCGTGGTCCGGAAAGGCACCGTGGTCGTCCGCCGACGGGCGTGATCGAGCTACGCAGAATTGCGTACGGAATGCGTGCCGAGTCGACAGGCCGGCGCGGCTAGCGTCGGATGATGTGGAAATCGATCACAGCCGTGCGGTCGCCGAGCCGGTGATGCTCCGCGTGGGGTTCGCGGTCACTCTCGCTGCCCTGGCCACGGTGGCGACGCTCGGGGCGAACAGCATGCGACCGCTGCCCGCGATGATCGGCGCGGGTGTACTCGCAGCGGCGTGCGTCGGAGTCGCGCTGACCGCAACGCGATGGCCGCGAACAGCCCTGGTCGCGGTACCTGCACTCCTGGGGGTGTACTTCGCGACCGGCGGCGCCGACGGGCCGATCTACCTCCTACCCGCCCTGGCGGCGTTCGGTGCGTCGAGTGCGAGGCCGGTCCGCGAGCTCGCTGTCCCGGGCCTTGTTGCAGGTCTCGTGCTGGCCGTCGGGATGACGGCACGGGTCGTCGTCACCGGGTATCCCGCGTGGGTCGCGATGTGGCAGACGCTCGGCACCGCGGCCATCGCCGTCGCTGCCGCTGCGGTGGGTCTCTGGCGGTCGGCACGGCGGGATGCGAACGCCGAACGGGTCCGCCGCGCTGCGACCGAGGAACAACTACGGATCGCCCGCGACCTGCACGACGGGGTCGGGCACGGACTTGCGGTGATCGCGATGCAGGCCGGCGTCGCACTGCACGTGCTCGACCGCGATCCCGACGCGGTGCGGGACGCGCTGGTCGCCATCCGCGACACGAGTCGCGATGCGCTCGGTGAACTGCGTGCAGAACTCACGACCCTCACCGGAGACACCGCCGAACGCCGGCCGCAGCGCGGTCTCGCCGACCTTCCGGTCCTCGTCGACCGGATCCGGGCTGCCGGACTCGTCGTCGACGTGCAGGTGCCGGCACACCCGCTGCCCACCGACGTCGATCATGTCGCGTATTCGATCGTGGCGGAGGCGATGACCAACGTTCTGCGGCATGCGCAGGCAGACACGGTGATCGTCGAAATAGCTGACGAAGGACGGGCCGTGACCGTGCGGGTCGCCGACGACGGACGTGGCCGCACCACGAGCGCCTCCACCGGCGGACTCGGGCTTCGCGCGATGGAGGATCGGGCGGCGGCCCTCGGTGGAACGCTCATCGCCGAGCCCGGACCCGAACGCGGATTCGTCGTGCGGGCAGTGCTCCCCGTCGGTGCGTCCGAGCGTGTGGAGGACTCGCTGTGACCGTGCGGGTGGTGCTCGTCGACGATCAGGCCCTCGTCCGGGTAGGACTGCGGACGTTGTTCGCCTCCGAACCGGATATCGAGGTCGTCGGTGAGGCGGCCGGCGGCATCGAGGCGCTCGCAGTCGTGGCGCACACCCGCCCCGACGTCGTTCTGTGCGACATCCGCATGCCGGCACCCGACGGCCTCGAGGTCTTGCGCCGGATCACCGCCGACCCTGCGCTGCGAGATGTCCGCGTCGTGATGCTCACGACCTTCGAACTGGACGAATACGTCTTCGAGGCATTGCATGCCGGCGCGAGCGGATTCCTGCTCAAGGACGCGGAGCCGACGGCTCTGCTCGATGCTGTGCGCGTCGTCGCCGACGGCGGATCGCTGCTCGCGCCGTCGGTCACCCGGCGCGTGATCGAGCACTTCGTCCACACGCAGGACACCGCGCAACCGCACCCTCGTATCGGGGACCTCACGGCGCGGGAACGCGAGGTCGTCGCCTGGGTCGCGACGGGACGCTCGAACAAGGAGATCGCCGACGAGCTGGTCGTCAGCCCCGACACCGTGCGCACGCACGTCTCGCGCGCGATGCTCAAACTCGGCGCTCGTGACCGGGCACAGCTGGTCGTGTTCGCGATCCGCTTGGGCCTACAACCGTGACAGCGTCGGTACTCCTGACAGCAAGCGATTCCCCACGAAGAGCGCTCATCTGCCCGGTACGAGGTCGGCAGGATCGGTGTTCGCTCCGCACAGAATGACGCAGACCTTCTCCCCGGGCGCAGGGAGATGGTCTCCTGCACCGCGGGCGCCGGCCAGGGCAGTCGAGGCTGCATGCTCGACAACCAGGCGGTACTCGTCCCACAGTGATTGCCGTGCCTGCACGATCGCCTGATCGGACACGGTAACCGACCGCACCAGGGCGTTCTGCGCGGTTGCGAGCGCCATAGCGGACACGCGGCGGGCACCGAGTGAATCCGCCGCCACCGAGTCGACGGGAACATCGACCGGACTTCCCGTCCCGAGTGCGGCGTTGAGCGCTCGACAGTTCTCCGGTTCGACAGCAACGGTCTGCACACCGTGGTGGTGTGCAACTGCAGCGACCCCTGAGAACAGTCCCCCACCACCGACCGCGACCACCACTGTGTTCAGGTCGGGAACCTGGGAGAGGATGTCCGTCATCACCGTTCCGGCACCGGCGGCGATCAGCGGGTGGTCGTAGGCATGGGAGATGAGAGCTCCGCTGCTCGCGGCGAACTCGCTACAGGCGAACTGTGCCTCGGCGTATTCCACTCCGACGAGTCGCACATCCGCCCCGTAACTGCGCAACCGATCCACCTTGATCTGCGGGGCCGTCTCGGGGAGGAACACGGTAGCGGGAACCCGGTGTTCCTGCGCTGCCCATGCACACGCCAGTCCCGCATTACCGCCGGACGCGATCGTGACGCCGGCGTCGGGCAGGGATCCCTGCTCCCGATGCGCCCGCAGGAAGTTCTGTGCGCCGCGGGCCTTGAACGATCCGGTGTGCTGCATGAACTCCAGTGCGAAATACAGATCGTAGGAGGCACCTTCGACATTCGTGTCCATGCCGATACGCGCCACCGTAGCGCGGCGGACACTGTTGCCGATTCGATCGTCCGCTTCCTGCACATCGGCGAACGTCACCTGGTCCACACCGTCTCCCATCGTGCCTCGACTACCGACTCGCACCCTGGTTCCGATGGACGGAACACGGGATCCTCGAGTGACACGCCGTCACCGAATATCCCACCACGGGCGCCGCTTCTGCAGAAACGCCGTCATCCCTTCCGTGGCTTCCTCGGAACCGAACATCTGTGCCGAACGTGCTGCCAGGTCGTCTCCGTAGCGATCGAAGTCCTCGAGGATGCGCTGCGTGACGAGACGTTTCGATTCGGCCAGGCCTTGCGGTGAGCATGCACGGATCTCCGCGAGCAACTCCACTAGCACCGCTCCGGTATCGGCTACCGACAGGGTGACGAGCCCCTCGGAGCACGCCTCCTCGGGGCCGAACCGTTCGCCGGTCAGGAAATAGCGTGCAGCCGCGCGCGACGACAACCGCGGGAGCACGGTCAAGGAGATGATGGAGGCGGCCAGACCGAGCCGTGCCTCGGTGAGCGCGAATGTAGAGGCGGGCCCGGCGACGACGATGTCGCAGGCCCCGATCAGACCCATGCCGCCGGCGCGGACGTGCCCGTCGATGCGGGCCAGGACCGGTTTGGGGAGTTCCAGGATCTGCCGGAGCAAGGCAGCCATGTCACGGGTGCGTGCGGCAACCGTCTCCTGCGCGGACCCGGATGAATTACTCAGATCCGCTCCAGCACAGAATGTTCCACCGATATGAGTGAGGACGACCGCGCGGACGTCGGGGTCGGAAGCCGCGTCGTCGAGTCCGCGGCTCAGTTGCGTCAGCAGCGGGACGGACAGGGCGTTGCGGTTGTGCGGTGAGTCGAGGGTCAGTGTCGCAGTGCCGTGGTCGACGGCGTGACGCACCACCACCGGATCGGGTTCGGTCATGACAACTCCTCGAGGTGGTGGCCCCCTTCGTTGTCGGGGCTCTCGTCCGGTGCGGCCTCGTCGTGTGGCGTGACGACAGCGAGGACGGCGCCGACGGCGACCTGATCGCCGACCTCGACGGCGAGTGTCGTGAGGGTGCCGGCGGTGGGTGCGGTGACGGTGTGCTCCATCTTCATCGCTTCGATCCACACGAGCGGCCTGCCCGCGTCCACCACGTCGCCGACGGCAGCACCGAGCCTGGTCACCGATCCCGGCATGGGTGCGAGCAGTGATCCTGTAGCGATCCGGGCGGTGGGGTCGACGAAGCGCGGTACTGCGGTCAATCGCACCGGTCCTAGCGACGAGTCGACGTGCACCGCGTCGCCGTACCGCGCAACTGCGAAAACTCGGCGGACACCGTCGACATCCAGAACGACGCGATCCGGGGTGAACCCCACGACGCCGAGGTCATCCCGGCCGTCGATGCGGACACCGTCGCGCGTGATCCGGTAGTGCACCTCGTGGTCGTCGTGAACGCCTGTGAATCGTTTGACCTGCGGCTGCGACGGCAGATTCCGCCATCCCGAGGGCAGACCCGCATTCACCGTGGCAGCGGCACGGTTGGCGGCCGACTCCGCCAGAGCGGCGGCGATTGCGGAGATCGCTTCCGCCTGCGCGGAGGCGATCGGCGCCGACAGTTCCGCAAGTCCATGGGTGTCGAAGAAGGCCGTGTCGGTCTCCCCCGCACGGAAGGCGGAATGTCGCAGCACCGCGACGAGGAGATCGCGGTTGGTGACGATGCCGTGGATCTCGGTGCGCGTCAGCGTCGACGCCAGTAGACGCACCGCGCGGTCGCGGGTCGGCGCGTACGAGATGACCTTGGCGAGCATCGCGTCGTAGTGGACGCCGACCTCCGTTCCCGCGACGACACCGGAGTCGACACGCACACCGGTGTGCCGGAGCACGTCGAACTCGCGTGCCTCTTGCGGCAGCGCGAACCGGTGCACGGTGCCGGACTGCGGTTGCCAGTCCCGGGCCGGGTCCTCGGCGTAGAGCCTGGCCTCCACGGAATGGCCGTGTACCGGGGGTGGTTCGGGGTCGAGGGGGTCACCGTCGGCGATGCGGAACTGGAGATCGACGAGATCGAGCCCGGTCGTGCATTCGGTGACGGGGTGCTCGACCTGCAGCCGCGTGTTCATCTCCAGGAAGTGGAACTGCCCCGAGCCGTCCGCGAGGAACTCGACGGTGCCGGCGCCTTCGTATCCGATGGCCTGTGCGGCACGCCTGGCGGCGTCGAACAGGCGCGGGCGCATCCCCTCGATCGCATCGACGAGTGGTGAGGGTGCCTCCTCGATCACCTTCTGGTGGCGCCGTTGGATCGAGCATTCACGTTCGCCCACTGCCCATACCGTGCCGTGTCGGTCCGCGAGGATCTGGACCTCGACGTGCCGTCCGTTCTCGAGGTACCGCTCGCAGAACACCGTCGGGTCGCCGAACGCCGACGCGGCCTCCCGGCGGGCAGCATCGAGTTGCCCAGGCAGGTCGGCCAACGTTCGCACCACCCGCATTCCGCGTCCTCCGCCGCCTGCGGATGCCTTGACGAGCACCGGGAGGTCGGCGTCGGTGATGTCGGCGGGGTCGAGTTCGGCGAGAACCGGGACACCGGCGTCGGCCATCATCTTCTTGGCTGCGACCTTCGAACCCATCCGTTCGATCGAGTCCGGGCGCGGTCCGATCCAGTTCAACCCCGCGTCGAGCACAGTACGCGCGAATCCGGCGTTCTCGGACAGGAACCCGTAACCCGGATGGACCGCGTCGGCACCGGCCGCCAGCGCAGCGGCGACGATCTTCTTCCCGTCGAGGTAGGTCTCGGCAGGGGTGACTCCCGCAAGTCGCACGGCGGCATCGGCGTCGTCGACGTGCGGACTGTCCGCGTCGGCATCGGAGAACACCGCGATCGCGCCGAGTCCGGCCCGACGGCACGAAGCGAACACGCGGCGGGCGATCTCCCCACGATTCGCCACGAGCACCGAGGTGATGGTCGATTCGGTCACGGGAACCTCACATCCGGAAGACGCCGAAGGATTCGGCGCCTCTGATCGGGGCGGTGGCAACGGCCGACAGGCACAGTCCCAGCACGGTGCGGGTATCGCGGGGGTCGATGATGCCGTCGTCGTAGAGACGACCGGACAGGAACATCGGCAGCGATTCGGCTTCGATCTGGTTCTCGACCGCCGCGCGCATCGCCTCGTCGGCGGCCTCGTCGAAGTCCTGGCCGCGTGCCTGCGCGGCCGCACGGCCCACGAGAGAGATGACCCCGGCCAGTTGGGCGCCTCCCATGACCGCAGACTTGGCGCTGGGCCACGCGAACAGGAACCGCGGATCGAAGGCACGTCCGCACATGCCGTAGTGGCCGGCGCCGTAGGACGCGCCGATGAGGATGGAGATGTGCGGCACCGTGGAGTTGGCGACCGCGTTGATCATCATCGCCCCGTGTTTGATCATGCCGCGTTCCTCGTATTCCCGTCCCACCATGTATCCGGTGGTGTTGTGCAGGAACAACAGCGGCGTATCGGCACGGTTGGCGAGTTGGATGAACTGCGCTGCCTTCTGCGATTCCTCGTTGAACAGCACGCCGCGCGCGTTGGCGAGAATCCCGATCGGATAGCCGTGCACCTGTGCCCATCCGGTCACGAGCGACGACCCGTAGAGCGGTTTGAACTCGTCGAAGTCGGAATCGTCGACCACGCGGGCGATGACTTCCCGCGGATCGAAGGGCCGCCGAAGATCCTCGGGGACGATCCCGAGCAGCTCCTCGGCGTCGTACCGGGGGTCGCGTACCTCCGTCCAGGGTGCCGGGCCGGCCTTGCGGTGGTTGAGACGCCGCACGATGCTGCGACCGATGCGCACCGCGTCCTGTTCGTCGACCGCGAAGTGGTCGGCCAGACCCGAGATACGGGCGTGCATCTCGGCGCCGCCGAGTGACTCGTCGTCCGATTCCTCACCGGTGGCCATCTTCACCAGCGGCGGACCGGCGAGGAACACCTTCGACCGCTTCTCGATCATCACCACGTGGTCGGACATTCCAGGGATGTACGCGCCTCCGGCGGTCGAATTGCCGAACACCAACGCGATCGTCGGGATACCTGCCGCCGACAACCGGGTCAGATCACGGAAGAGTCGGCCGCCGGGGATGAACACTTCCTTCTGCGTGGGCAGATCCGCGCCACCGGATTCGACGAGGGTGATCAGCGGCATCCGGTTCTGCAGAGCGATGTCGTCGGCACGCAGCGTCTTGCGCAGTGTCCACGGATTGCTGGTGCCGCCGCGGACGGTGGGGTCGTGAGCCGCGATGACACATTCGACGCCTTCGATCACACCGATGCCGGTGACGACGCTGCCTCCGACGGGAAACTCGGTGCCCCAGGCCGCGAGCGGTGAGAGCTCGAGGAACGGCGAGTCGGGGTCGAGGAGCAGTTCGATCCTCTCCCGCGCAAGCAACTTGCCGCGGTCGTGGTGTCGCCGAACGTATTTCTCTCCTCCGCCGGCAAGGGCCCTGCCGTGTTCGATGTCGAGTTCGGCCAGGCGAGCACGCATCGTCTCGGCGGCCGCGCCGTATTCGGTGGAGCCGGGATCGAGGGTCGAGATCAAGGTGCTCACGTGTGTTTCTCCAGCAGGACGGTGGGGATGTCGATGTATCGGGCTCGCAACCATTCACCGAGCCCCTTGGCCTGCGGGTCGAAGCGAGCGCGGGAGGCGACGCCGCGACCGAGGATTCCCTCGATCACGAAGTTCACCGCCCGCAGATTCGGAAGCAGATGACGCGTGACGGACAAGGGTTCGACCTCGGGAAGCAGATCCTTCAGCGTCTCGACGGTGAGAGTGTTTGCAAGCCACTGCCATTCGTCGTCGGATCGGACCCACACTCCGATGTTGGCGTCACCGCCCTTGTCACCGCTTCGGGCACCGGCGATCGTGCCGAGCGGAACGCGACGAGTCTGCCCGGGCGGCAGAGGCGCGGGCCCGCCCGGGTCCGGCAACGGTTCGAGGGCCCGGGTGATCGGCGCGGTGGGGATGTCGACGCGTGTGCCGTCGGCCAGCACTGCGATGTGCGGCACGCGCGTCGCTGCGACGTACTCGGCCGTGTAGACCCCGTAGGCGGTGCCCGAGCCGGGCGGGGCGGTGACGAAGAACCCGGGATAGCCGGCAAGGGCGAACTCGACTGCCGTGGAGGTGAATGCGCGTCCGACGACGTCGGGGTCGGGATCGCGCGCAGTGCAGCGCAGCAGAGCGCTCGCGGTTTCCTCGGTGTCGGCATCGGCATGGTCGGTGCGCGCGAGGGTCCACTCGAGTTCGGCAGGTCGTCTCGGCAGGTTCGATTCCATCTGAGCTCGCACCAACTGGGCCTTCGCATCGATGTCCAGTCCGGTCAGGACGAAGACGACCTCGTTGTAGAACCCGGCGAGCGCGTTGAGGCACACCTTCAGGGTCGGTGGGGGTGGTTCGCCCTTCACCCCGGTGATGCGGACACGATCGGGTGCTTCCCGGCTCAGCATGACGGTGTCGATGCGCGCGGTGACGTCGGGGTTCGCGTAGCGTCCGCCCGTCACCTCGTACAGCAGTTGTGCGGTGACCGTGCCGACGGTGACGGCTCCTCCGCTGCCCGGCTGCTTGGTGATCGTCGCCGCGCCGTCGGCCTCGATCTCGGCGACGGGGAATCCGGGGCGGACGAGGTCATCGAGTTCGGTGAAGAACGCATAGTTTCCGCCGGTCGCCTGGGTGCCGCATTCGATGACGTGCCCTGCGACAACAGCACCGGCGAGCGCATCGAAGTCGTCGGGAGCCCAACCGAAATGGGCGGCGGCGGGACCGACGATCACCGATGCGTCGGTAACGCGTCCGGTCACGACGATGTCGGCTCCGGCATCGAGGCACCGCGCGATGCCCCACGCACCAAGATATGCGTTCGCGGTGAGCGGGCGCGGGTCGGCGGCGAAACCGAACTCGTCGATGCGAGTGAGGAGATCGTCACCTTCGACGTGGGCGATGCGCGGCGACAGACCCAGCCGATCTGCAACCGTGCGCAGCGCCGCGGCCAGACCCGCAGGGTTGAGACCTCCCGCGTTCGCGACGATCCGCACGCCCTTGTCGAGGGCGAGCCCCATGCAGTCCTCGGCCTGCCGCAGGAAGGTCTTGGCGTAACCGAGATCCGGATTCTTCAGACGGTCACGACCGAGGATGAGCATCGTCAGTTCCGCGAGGTAGTCGCCGGTCAGGTAGTCGAGTTCCCCGCTTTCGAGCATCTCGCGCATCGCCGACAGACGGTCGCCGTAGAAGCCGGAGCAGTTGCCGACTCGCACGACGCGGTTCACGCGATCCGCTCCCGCACCGGGCAACCTGTCCGCCGAGCTTCGAGCCGGCAGAGAGCGTCGAGGGCATGACCTCCGGCGCGTAGATCGTCGAGAACCTCGGGCGACTCCACCATGTGGTCAGCGTCACATGTCGATGCTCTCGGAGCAAGCACTCATGACTGTTCTGCGCAGCATCCAGCCGTACTCCGGCGGGCCGAGAGTGGCATCACCGCTGCGTGCGGCGACGACGCCTCCCATCCGGCACATCGGACCGCCCGGCCGGCTCTGCAGCTCCTCGACTGCTCCCGAACTCGACGGCCTCTGCGTCCGCACCTCGGCCGGTCAGTGCCTGAACCACCATCTCGAGGTCGCGCAGGGTCACCTCATCTACCGACGAACGGCCTTCTTCATCTCGAACGGAACGGGCCATGACAACTCCTGACAGAAGAACCACCGACCACGCCGTCGACCGTCGCAACACGAACAGAACCACCGCCACACGAACCGGCACCGGCAAGGCACCGGGCCCGACATCATCGGCAGGCCTGCGACACCGGTGAGTCTAATCCCGCCCGGAGCAACTTTTCGCCGCGATCGGTTGCGCGCATGTAACTCGCCCGGACGACGAACGTCGAACTCGTCACGGCTCCTCGTTCACGACTCCGGTCTACCCCGCGACGGATACCGTGGATGCATACTTCATCGAGGTCAGGAGTTGCCGTGCCCAAGCTGGAGATCAAGCAGAAGGCCCAACTTACCCGCAAGCAGGCGTCCGACCGGCTGATTGCACTCGGTCGTGCCTTGGCGACGGGATCCGAGGTGGAACTGGACTCGGGCGGTGATTCCATTTCGCTCGTCGTCGCCGACCGGCTCGAATGGGAACTCGAGATCGAGGTGGACGGCGACCAGGTCGAGATCGAGGTCGAATTCAGTTGGCGGGACGCCCCATCCGACAGTCCACAAGCCGATGCGGACGAGGACGAAGACGAGGAGCCGGACGAGGAAGCGGACACCGCCGAAGGTTCGGACGAGGACCCGGATGAAGACGAGGGCGAGGTCGAGGACGAGCCACAGCAGGCCGAGCCGCGACGGAGAGCCCCGGTCAAGAAGACGGCGCGGCGTGGTCGGCCACGTAAGCGCGCCGCCGACTGATCGATGCACAGCCCCCTGCGCCGCTCCTACCTTCGCGAGCGCCTCGGGGCCGACGCCGCATTCCTTCCCGCCGTCCGACAGCGTCGGATCTTTCGGACCCCCGACCCCGTCACTGCGGTCGGTCACCCGCTCGGACCGAGCGCTTGGCACGCTCACGTACCACTACGGCCTCGCATACGCACCCCATAGGACGCATGGGGACGGACAGCACTGTGCGCGGCCCGGACTGACTCAGGTGAGTCCAGCAGGCCCCGTTTCCGGTTGCAAGACCTATCCCGCAGAAGGCTCACAACCGAAAAGTGAGGCTCACAACCCTGGTGGTCGACCCTCCGGGTTGTGAGCCTCACTTCAGCGTTGTGAGCTTCCCGCCGAACGCACTCTGCGCTCAGCGGGCGTAACGGTCGGCGAGCTCGGTTCCGATACGCGCCAGTTCTTCCCGCACCGAGACCGGATCGAGCACCTCGACCAGCGCGCCCCATCCGGCGAGATTCCGGGCGATGTCGAGCAGCGTCGGCGCGGCGATCCGCACCCGACTGTGTCCGTCGTCGAGTTCGTCGTCGACGTGGCAGTGCCGACCGAAATGGTTCCGCAGGATCGGGACGTATCGGCTTCCGATGAGAACCGTCGCCCACGTGCGCGAGCGCTTCTGCTCGACCTGGCCGACCACCTCGTCCCACGCCTGCTCGAGCGCGAAGTCGTCGGGTCGTTCTGCGGCGTCATCGGTCGGTTCGGCCCCGCTGATCCGGTCGACGCGGAAGGTGCGCTGCCCTCGCTCGGTGCCGGCGATCAGATACCAGGTGCCGTCCTTGTCGACGAGTCCCCACGGATCGACGACGCGCTCCGATCGCTCCCGCATGGCGTTCGTGTAGGTGAACCGGACCTTCCGTCGACGCACCACCGCCGTCTGCAGAAGGTCGACGATCTCGGGTCGCGGGCGGTCGAGCCCGCTCCACCCCGTCCGGTCGTTCATCACCGCACCGGCGGCCGCTTCGGCGTCGGCCCGGAAGGTCTGCGGCAGGGCGCGGACGAGCTTGCGAAGCGCGATCTTGGCCTCCGCCGACACGGACGCCGCCGGCCCGACGAGGAGGAACAACGCCCGGGTCTCGGTGGCCGACAGTCCGCTGAGGTCGGTCCGGGCACCGCCGACGAGCGACCACCCGCCTCCGCGTCCCGGCTGCGGATAGACGGGGATGCCTGCCGCCGACAACGCTTCGAGGTCGCGGCGCGCCGTCGCCACCGACACCTCGAGCTCCTCCGCAAGGTCTGCAGCGGTCACCCGCCCACGCTGTTGGAGGAACAACAGGGCCGCGACGAGCCGGTCTGCGCGCATGCCTCGAGTATCCCGAAGAAAGTGCTCAGTCGATGAGCACTTTGACTGCGAGAGTTGTTCCCAGAAGACCAACGAGAGGAACGACCGTCATGTTGCGAGGACTCACCACCACCAACTACATCGTCGACGACCTGCGTGCCGCCATCGACTGGTACACCGAACTGCTCGGTGTCGAGCCGTATTTCGTACGGGAGGTCGACGGAGCTCCGGCGTACGTCGAGTTCCGGATCGGCGACTTCCAGCACGAGCTCGGATTCATCGAGCGCCGGTTCGCGCCGCCGCACCGGACCGGTTCGGACACCGGCGCGACGCTCACCTACTGGGCGGTCGACGACGTCGAGGCCACCTACGAGCGGCTCCTGTCGCTCGGAGCCACCACGCACGAGGGCATCACCGAACGCGGTCCCGGGTTCGTCACCGCCTCGGTCGTCGACCCGTTCGGCAACGTGCTCGCGGTGATGTACAACCAGCACTATCTCGACATCGTCGACTCGGTGAAGGGCGCCTGAGATGCACCTCGCGACGGACGGGAGCACACCGACCCCGGCGACCGGCGACCTGCACCCGCCTCGCTACGCTCCAGCTCATGAGTGAGCCGACTTCGACCTACGCCAACGTGACGCTCGACCCGCGTGCCAACGTCTACTTCGACGGCAAGTGCGTCAGCCACAACTTCCATCTGGCGGATGGAACCCGCAAGTCGGCCGGCGTGATCCTGCCCGCGACCCTGAACTTCGGCACTGCTGCTCCCGAGGTCATGGAGCTGCACAGCGGCGCGTGCCGCGTCCGGTTGGCCGGCAGCGAGGACTGGACCTCCTACGGTGCAGGCGACTCCTTCTCGGTGCCCGGCGACTCGTCCTTCGACATCGAGGTGACCGAGGCCGTCAGCTACGTCTGCCATTACGGCTGACCACACTCCCGAGCGAACGAGAACGCTCCCACCGAGTCCTGCTCGGTGGGAGCGTTCTTCCGTTCGTGGCGACCGGGCCCTACACGCGAACCCGGCTCAGCCGGTGACCTCTGCCCGATCAGCCGAAGTGCCGGCCTGCGCCTTCCGCTGCGACGAGGCGTGGCCGACGAACATCGCCGACGCCACGATCCCGATGATCAGGACCGACGCGGGCAGGAGCATCGACTGGCTCAGCGCGGTGCTGAACTTCTCGGCGATCTGCTCCGGGAGAGCGGTTCCCATCGCGGCTCCGCCGCCTTCACCGGCCTGCACCTCACCGAGTCCCTGCGCGGCCATCAAAGACGAGATCAAGGCACCGATCGCAGCGCTGCCCAGCACCGAACCGACCTGACGGGTGGTGTTGTAGATGCCGGCACCAGCACCCGCCTGGTGAATGGGCAGGTTGTGCGTGGCGGTGGAGGCCAGCGGTGCCCAGATGCACGAATTGGACACGCCGGCGATACCGGCGATGAGCAGGAACAGCACGATGGGGCTGTCCGGCGTCATGAGCACCGCAAACCCGAAGATCGACGCGGAGAAGAGCGTGAAGCCGACGGTGGGCAACACCCGCGGCGGCATCCGGTCGGAGAACTTGCCGACGAGCGGTGCCGTCAGACCGGTGACGATCGCCATCGGGGCGAAGATCAGGGCGGCGCGCGTGGGTGAGAATCCGCGGACCGTCTCGAGATAGAAGTACGCCGGAACCATCAGGGCGGTCATGGCTGCGCCCATCGACGAGATCGCGATGTTCGACATCGAGAAGTTCCGGTCGCGGAACAGGGCCAGCGGCACGAGGGGTTCACCCTTGTTGCGCGCCTGGTTGAAGACGAACAGCACCATCACCGCGATACCTGCGACGATCATCGTCCAGGTCCATACGTCCCAGTCGCGGCTGGAACCTTCCTGGATTCCGAAAACGAGCAGGAACAGTCCGACGCCACTGAGGATCACGCCGACGACGTCGAACTTGTGCGGTTGGGTCTCGAGGCTGGGCACCAGGCACGCCGCCAGCACGAACGCAATGATGCCGACCGGGACGTTGATGTAGAAGATCCAGTTCCAGCCCTGCCAATCGACCAGCACACCACCGACGAGGGGCCCGAGCAGCGAGGCCAGACCGGCGACCGCGCCCCACAGACCCATGGCCGCGCCGCGCTTGTCGGGCGCGAAGGTGCGGGTGATGATCGCCATCGTCTGCGGCGTCATCAGCGCCGCGCCGAGTCCCTGGACGGCGCGGGCGGCGATGAGCATCTCGATGGTGCCGGAGGTCGCGCACCACAGCGACGCTGCGGTGAACACCACCAGGCCCGCAAGGTAGATGTGCTTGGGGCCGAACCGGTCGCCGAGACGACCGGTGAACAGCAGAGGCACCGCATAGGTGAGCAGATAGGCGCTGGTCACCCAGACGACCTGATTGATGTCGGCCTGCAGGTCGGCCATGATCGCCGGGTTGGCCACCGCGACGATGGTCAAGTCCAGCAGGATCATGAAGAACCCGACCACCAGGGCCGACAGGCCCCACCACGGATTACGTTCGGTTTTCATCGATTTCGTTCCTGTTCGCACCGGTCGAGCACGACCGGCGATCTATTGGGTCAAGGTGTCCAGGTTCGGTCGATGTACTACGGCCGACCGGGACCACTACTTCCCGCACCGCTCCTCCGCAGTTCGGCGAGAGTCTCGTCCGTCAGCGCCGCACCCCAGTCGCGGCCGAGATCATGGGGCGGGTCCGGAAGTTGTAGATCGGCGGCATCGAAGCTCTGCCACGCGAGGGAGCCGTCGCGGATCTCCTCGATCAGCCCGCGAAGCCAGTCCGCTTCGTGGGCGGTCCTGTCCCGGAGAAAGTCGACGGCCACCCAGTAGCGACGCGGCACGCCGTTGTCCGCGGCCCACATGCGGATCGCGTCGAATTCGACAAGTTCTTCCTCGAGCCGGTCGATGCGCTCGCCGAGGAGAACGACGACCTCGTCGGCCGGAAGGTTGTGCGATTCGGCGAGACCGAGGGGAAAGATCGGATATTCACGGACGGGCCGTCGGATGATCTCGGCGAGGCGGGCCCGCACGGCCGCGGCGCCGGCCTCGGTGATGCTGTAAGTGGTGCGCTCGGGCCTGTTGCCTGCGCGTTCTGTGCCTTCCTGCCGGATCAGTCCGCTTTCCGCGAGGCGGGAAACAGTGTGGTACAGCGAGCTCGGCCGGAGCTTGATCAGGTTGTCCTCGCGCCGCTTGAGCAGAAGCTGGTGCATCTCGTAGGGATGCATCGGCCGTTCCTCGAGCAGCCCGAGTACCGCGACGGCCATAGGCGTCAGGACGGGGCTGCGGGGCTGATCGGACACCGGTCTCGATTTCCTTCGATCGTCGGGAGGCGTTGCGATTCTGCGACTCGTTCGCTTCGAATAGTCGGCGCCGAATATACGGCGTGGAATAGCGGACGGACAAGCAGGTCGGGTCGGTCGACATCGGCACGCTCGAGCGTCCCCGGAATCGGACCGTCCGGGTGGCAGACTCCCCTCGTGGACAGTCGCGTCGAACTCGGAGTCATCGCAGTCTTCGCCGGCCTACTCGTCGGGGCGGTGTTGTTCGTGCCGTTCGTCGCGTTGAGCTATCGACGCCGCGGCCGCCTCTCGCTCGGACGGCTGGCGCTGTTCGTCGCAGCCCTCGTCTACTTCTGGGCACTGTGGGCCTACACCCTGCTGCCACTCCCCGATCCACAGACGCTGGTGTGCGCCGGGACCAACACCGATCCGCTCGCCTTCGTCGACGACCTGTGGGGTGCGTGGTCGAACACCGGCAGTCCCA
This sequence comes from Rhodococcus rhodochrous, assembly GCF_900187265.1. Taxonomy (NCBI): domain Bacteria; kingdom Bacillati; phylum Actinomycetota; class Actinomycetes; order Mycobacteriales; family Nocardiaceae; genus Rhodococcus; species Rhodococcus rhodochrous. The sequence goes on along the minus strand of NZ_LT906450.1, from coordinate 2,682,165 downwards.
CCGCATTCCTCCGCGACACGGCGGTCCTGCAACTGGCGCTGAACGTGCTGCTGTTCGTTCCGCTCGGATTCTTCGTCCGCGCGCTCGGGGGCCGCGGAATCCTCGTGGCGATCGCGGCCGGGTTCGCGACGTCGCTGTTCGTCGAACTCGCCCAACTGACCGGGATGTGGGGTGCGTACGACTGCGCGTATCGGGTGTTCGACGTCGACGATCTGCTCACCAACACGGTCGGCGCGGCGCTGGGTTCGCTGTTGGCACTTGTGGTTCCGCGCGGATTGTCGGATCCTTCCGCTGACGTCGACCCGGGAGCATCGCGCCCGGTCACCGTCCCACGCCGGTTGCTCGCGATGTTGTGCGACTGGCTCGGCTACACGTTGACGACCTTCGCCGTGGCGGTCGCGGTGCGGGCCTACCTGATCTACCTCGCCGACGATCGCGCGACCGCCGTCGAAGGTCCGGTGTCGACGATCATCGGCGGCAGCGTCACCCTCGCGGTGTGGTTGCTCGTCATCCTCACCACGGGCAGGTCTCCCGGTGATCACGTCGTGCGACTGCGGTACGTGGGAGGCTCGATGCCCGTGGCGGTCTCGCGGCTCCTGCGGTTCCTCGCCGGCATCGGCGGATACGGTCTGCTCGATCTTCTCCCCGAGGAGTGGAGCATCCTGGTCACGATCTTCGCGGGTGTCGCGGTGGTGACGGCTCTGTTCACCCGCAACGGTCGCGGTCTGCCGGGTGTGCTGAACAGGCAGGAACTCGTCGACAGTCGTGCGCTCCCGCAGCCGGCGGTGGAGGTCGATTCGACAACCCGCACGTGATCGTCACGTCCGAAAGGAGGCTCTTCGAGTAGTCCGCTACGCATGATTTCGCAGCACCCGAGCGTGAAGCTTCGTTCGAAGCACTTTTCGGCGCAGGAAAGGATCCGTCATGACCGACCTGGACTCCCCGTCGACCCGCAAGGTCTGCAGAACGATGGCTGCGCACCGCATCCCCAGGTGCGCACGGTTCTCTCCGTCGACGACGAGGTCCTCACGTTCGAATCGGGGCAACCATGAACCTGAGATGAGGGTTTCCGGCCGATGCGACGCACCGGCCGGAACCCCTCGTTCGAGTACGGTCACGATCTGTGCAACCACACGCCGGCGCTGCCGAACCCGATGATGTCGGCGCGACCGTCACCGGTGGTGTCCGCCAGGAACCGCGGATGCTGGTCGACCCGCCACCCACCGGCGTCGTAACCGAAGTTGGTGACGATCAATCCGGGCGCGTCGAACCCGCCGTTGCCCAGTGCCCGCGACACGTAGACGCCGGCATTGCCGAATCCGACGATGTCAGCACGACCGTCACCGGTGGTGTCCGCCAGGAACCGCGGATGCCGCTCGATCCGCCATCCTCCGGCGCTGTAGGCGAAGTTGTCGACGACGCGCGTGACCGGCCCGTACGTCCCATCGGCTCGAGCCAGAGAGACATACACACCCGCCTCGCCGAATCCGACGATGTCAGCCCGGCCGTCCCCGGTGGTGTCCGCTAGGAACCGTAGATGCCGCTCCACGCGCCAACCACCCGCGTTGTACCCGAAGTCGTCGACGACGCGCGTGACCGGTCCGAACGTCCCGTCCGCCTGCGCTCGGGACACGTACACCCCGGCATCACCGAATCCGACGATGTCCGCCCGGCCGTCACCCGTAGTGTCGGCCAGGAACCGCGGATGCCGCTCCACCCGCCATCCACCGGCAACGTAGCCGAAATCGGCGACCACCCTCGTCACCGGACCGAACGACCCATCGGCCTGCGCCCGAGACACGTACACCCCTGCATCACCGAAACCGACGATATCGGCCCGACGGTCCCCAGTCGTATCCGCCAGGAACCGCGGATGCCGCTCCACCCGCCATCCACCGGCCTGGTAGGCGAAGTCCTTGACGACGAGACGTGGTGTCTCGAAGCGTCCGTTGGGCTGGGAGCGCGACACGTAGACACCGGCATCACCGAATCCGACGATGTCGGCGCGGCGGTTGCCCGTGGTGTCGGCGAGGAACCGCGGATGCCGATCGGTGCGCCACGATCCGGCGTTGTACCCGAAGTTGTTGACGACGAGCTGCGGCGCCCATCCGAGGTGTCCGGGAGTGAAGCCGCAGACGGTGAACGTGTTGCCCTTCATCAGGCACGGGACGCCACCTTCGGCCGCGCAGTTCTCGCAGTTGCCGTTGGCGAGTCCGTATCGTCCGAAGGCACCGCCGCACGTGCACCTGCTGTCCGCGTACTCGTCCGGGCAGCCGAAGATGTGTCCGGTCTCGTGCGCGAACACCCGGTCGATGTTGTCCGGGCCCCAGCCGTCGTTGTTGTAGTCCATGACGACCCGTGGCGCACCCGCGTACGCGAAGTGACCGAGCGGATACTTCGTGAAGAAGGCGCAGTACGTCCAGCGGGTTCCGTAACGGCTGCGGATGTCCTCGACGTAGGCACCCACGCCGTTCCAGTCGGCACTGTAGCCCAGCGCGCCCATCGCCGGATCACGCCAGAGCGCCTCGAGGTCGGCAGCGGACGGGTCCGCCTGCACACTCAGGTTCACGTTCTGGATGTCGTACGAGAAGGAGATGCCCGCCAAGGGGTTTGCGGTGGCGAGCCATCCCAGACCGTTCTGGACCTCGGCGACCACCTTCACCACCTCGGCCTCGGTGAAGCTCAATGCCGCAGTCGGTCCCTGGACGATGACGATGCCGACCGCCACCGACCCCTCGAGATAGGAACTCGTCGGTCCCGCTTCCTGCTGACTGTCGCGCTCTGCCACCTGGGGCGGGACGGGCACGACCGACGTGCAGTCCCCCATGTCCCACTCTCGACCGTCGCGGGGCCGGTTCTCCTTCGCCCGCCGGTAGACGGCGGATTGCCGCAACCGTTGCGCCGCGAGGCCCAGTGTCTCGACCTCGGTGGGGTCGTCGACGAGGTCCCGCATGTCTCCGATCTCCGAGACGGATTCCTCCGCGGACTCCCCCGGAGCGGCAAGGATGGAGATCCGCCCGTAGCGGTGGATCGTTCGTTCCTGTGCCTCGTCGCTCGGATCGGCTGCGCGTACGTCGTCTGCACGTACGACGCGTTCCGTGATGTTCAGGTCGCCGGTCATGTCATGCTCCTGATGTCGAAAATGTGTGCAAACCGGTCCGGTGCGAGTCACCGGCCGGGGATGTCCGGCGGTTCGAATCCGGGAGTGTCCCAGTTCGAGCCCTCGCCGGGGCGCGTCTTCGGCGCGTGTCGGGCCACCCAGGCGTCCACGAACAACTGCTCCTCGGGCGACAGACCGAACGACTCGTCGTCGGGGGCGGTGTCGTAGACGCCGAGGACGCCGGGGATTCTTCGAATGCCCTCCCTCACATCGGGATCCGCGAGGACGAGGAGCAGGCTGGGCCGGAGCAACTGGGTCACCGGAGCCATGGCCTCGACGTCGGCAAGGGTCGCGTCGGCTCGCTCGGGAACAAGGACGACCAGGTGCTCTCGCGGTGGTTCGACCATGGATGTCTCCCCGTCCTCCGAGGTGCTCCCTCGTTGCGGATTCGTGGCGTCGTGCGAGCAGGCCGCCGCCGACACCAGGACTACGGCCGACAACACCGCCAGGACGACGGAGGTCCTGCGCATCGGACGCCGGCTCACGGCGCGATGGCCAACCCCGCGCCCGCATCGACCTGCGGCAACGGCAGCACCTCGGCCCCGTCGACCAGCGTCTTCCAGAGTTCCTTTCCGGTCTTTGCCGTGCTCTGCACGATGAGCGCCGCCAATCCGGCCACGTGCGGTGTGGCCATGGATGTCCCGCTGATCGTGTTGTAGCGGTCCGGCATCGGCCACGACGAGTACACGTCGACACCGGGTGCGGCGATGTCGATCGCACCGCCCGGAACCACGGTGGCCCTGGCCGAGAACGCCGCCATCCTCAGGTCGGACGCCAGTGCCGCGACCGCCATGATCGACGGCGAGTTCGCGGGACTTCCGACGAATCCGGGGTCCGCCGGCCGACGAGCGTTGTTCCCCGCAGCAGCGATGATCAGCGTCCCGGCAGCCAGTGCGCGCTGTCCGACGGCCTCGTAGGCCATCACCGGTTGAGGAACGTCGGCGCCCAGAGACATCGAGACGACCTGGCACCCGTTGGCCAACGCCCACTCGATCCCGGCAAGGATTGTGGAGTCGGACCCACTGCCCTGATTGCTCAGCACCTTCCCGACGAAGATCGCCGCCTTCGGTGCGACGCCGTAGCCTCGCGCGTTCGGTAGATTCCTCGGTCCGCAGGACGTGCCGACACAGTGGGTGCCGTGTCCGTTCCCGTCCTGGACCGCCTGGCCTGCGATGAACGATTTGCTGATGATCGTCCGGCCCGCGAAGTCGGGATGGTTCAGGTCGAATCCGGTGTCGAGCACGGCCACCCGAACGCCGGAGCCATCGAACTGCGACGTGAGCGCACGGGTGGCCTGCGGACCCCAGGTGTGCCTGCGGCCGTCCGCCAGATGTGTCTCCATGGCCAGCGGTGCCGCCAGGGTATGGACGACATGTTCGGGTTCCACGGCCACGATCGCCGGATCCTGCCGTGCGACCTCCTCGAGCGATTCGACCTGCGACGCGTCGACCGCGGCGACAGCCACCCCGAGTCGTTCGAAGATGGTCGCGTCGGCGGATTCGAGTTCGTCGGCGGGGACCGCTTCCGGTCCCGTCTCGTCGCTGGACGCGATCGAGGTCACGCCGCTGATCGATTCGAGTGCGGCGACCCGTTCCTCGTGGGTGCTGTCCTCGGTGAAAGTGATGATCTGCCGGCCCGTGGTCTCGGCCTCGACGGGGCCGTCGGCATCGTCCGTCATCATGATGAGTTCCTCTGATCCGAAGGGTGACAAGAGATGCGGGAGGACCCCGCGGGATCAGTATGTGAACCGGCCGATACCGGCGCCTGCGTAGAGGACTACCTCATTTCGACGGGACGGGTCACGCCCCCGGTGCGTACTCGTTCTCGAATTCGGTGACTCGGACCGAGCCGAGCGAGGTCGGAAACACCGAAGATCGTGTGCGGTCAGTGGTTGAGATGTTGCAGCCGTTCGTGTTCCGACAGTCCACCCCACACTCCGTGCAGTTCGCCGCTGAGCATCGCGTGGGTGCGACACTCGGCCAGCACTCGGCAGCTCGCGCAAATGCGTTTCGCGACGACCTCGCGCCGCCTGCGGATGTTCGGTGGTTCGCCCTCCGGGGCGAAGAAGAAGTACTCGTCGGAGGTCCGGCAGTTGGCATGCTGTTGCCATCCGAGTCGCGGCCGGACACGCTCGGTCAGCAGGGTCATCCGATCATCACCACCTCCAGGGTGCGGGGGCCGTGCACGCCCTCGACGCGTTCGAGTTCGATGTCCGACGTCGCGGACGGTCCACTGATCATGGTGATAGGCCGTTCCGGGACGAGCCGGGCCAGCGCTTCGGGCACTCCCACCTCGACGTCGCTCATCGCCACGACGCACACGTGCAGGTCGGGCACCAGCGTGAGCGCGCGTCGCCCCTGGTCGGGGCTGCCGTCGAGGAAGATCGTGCCCGTCTCGGCGCAGGTGACGGCCGAAGCGGTGACGACCCCGTCGAGATCACCGAGGTCGGCTGCGGGCCGGTCGATGGAGTCGACCACCACCTCGCCACCGAATTCCGCCAGCCACGACCGATCCAGGCCCTCCGGGATCCCGACGCGGCGCACCCCACGAGCCGTGAGGATCTTCGCCAGCACAACATGCAGATCCTCCGGTGTGCTTTCGTGCACGTGGGCCTTGTAGTCGACCAGCCGGTCGACCAGCAGCTCACGGCGTTCGGCGTCCGGCAGGGTGCGTCCGAGACGGTAGTCGCGCGGTACCTCGACCGGTGTCGGCGGTGCCAGAGTCTGCGCCGAACGGATCCGGCCGAGAATCGCGTCGCGGCTGCTCATCGCTGCTGTCCTTCCTCGCGTGCCTTCGCGAGTGCGGCACGTCCTTCGTCGGAGGCCCACCATTGCCGGAAGGTCTGTTTCGGCGGGGCCGGCATGTCGCGAGCGTCGGTCCAGCCGGCGAGCGGACCGGGCAGATTGGTGATTCTCCCCTTCTTGCCGGCGAGGACACGGCCGAGTCCGGCGGCCTTCTGCGCGGCCGTCCAGCGTCGAGAGGACGACATGGCCAGCGACGCGGCCTTCATCGCCGCGGCCTCGGGTCCGAAGCGGGCGTGTTCGACCTTCTGGTGGCGCAGTTCCACCAGCAACGAGGGGATGTCGATCTTGACGGGGCAGGCGTCGTAGCAGGCACCGCACAGGCTCGATGCGAACGGCAGGCTGGCGTTGGGGTCGTCGGGTTGGTCCATCCCGGCCAACTGCGGGCTGAGGACGGCGCCGATCGGGCCCGGATAGGTCGAGCCGTAGGCGTGGCCTCCGGTGCGCTCGTAGACCGGGCACACGTTCAGGCAGGCCGAACACCGGATGCAGTGCAGTGCTTCACGTCCGATCTCGTCGGCGAGCGCGGCGGTGCGGCCGTTGTCCAGCAGTACGAGGTGGAATTCCTGCGGACCGTCGCCGGGGGTGACACCGGTCCACATCGACGTGTAGGGATTCATGCGCTCCCCCGTCGACGAGCGCGGCAGCAGCTGCAGGAACACCTCGAGGTCGCGGAAGGTGGGCAACAGCTTCTCGATGCCCATGACGGTGATGAGTGTCTGCGGCAGCGTCAGGCACATGCGGCCGTTGCCCTCGGATTCGACGACGGCGAGGGTGCCGGTCTCGGCGATGCCGAAGTTCGCGCCCGACACCGCAACCGGCACCGTCATGAACTTGTGACGCAGGAACTTTCGTGCCGCGGCGGCGAGGTGGCGGGGATTGTCGTCGAGGTCGGGGTCGACGTCCGGCATCTCACGCAGGAAGATCTCGCGGATCTCGGCGCGGTTGCGGTGGATGGCGGGCACGAGGATGTGCGAGGGCTTGTCGTGGCCGAGTTGGACGATGAGCTCGGCGAGGTCGGTCTCGTAGGCGGCGATCCCTTGTTCCTCGAGGTGCTCGTTGAGTCCGATCTCCTGGGTGGCCATCGATTTGACCTTGATGACCTCGTCGGATCCCGTCTTCCGGATCAGGTCGGTGACGATGGCGTTGGCCTCGGCGGCGTCTGCCGCCCAGTGCACCACGCCGCCGCGCGCTGTCACCGCCTCCTCGAGTTGGACGAGCAACTCCGGGAGGCGGTTGAGCACGTCGGTCTTGACGGCAGCTCCGGCGTCGCGCAGCTGCTCCCAGTCGGGCAGTTCCCCGGTGACGTTCAGTCGCTTGGCACGGATGGTGTGAGTGGCCTTGCCGATGTTGCGCCGCAACTGCGGGTTCGCGAGTTCCTGGCGCGCTGCGTCGGGAAACTTCTCGAGACCGCGCAGATTTCCGGATCCTCGTGGCGGGACGACGGGCATACCGAGTGCGGTCACGCGGGCACTCCCTTGGGGGCGACGGCCGGTTCCACGGAGGCGAGGATCTCGGCGAGGTGGATGGTGCGGGTGCCGGTGCGCAGGCGCGTGAGACCGCCGCCGATGTGCATCAGGCACGACGAGTCGCCGGCGCTGCAGTATTCGGCGCCGGTGGCGGCGACATTGCTCAGCTTGTCGGCGAGCATCGCAGTGGAGGTCTCGGCGTTCTTGATCGCGAAGGTGCCTCCGAATCCGCAGCACGAGTCGGCCTCGGGCAGTTCGACGAGGTCGATCTCGCGCACAGCACGCAACAGCTGGAGCGGTTTCTCCCCCACCCGCAGCATCCGCAACGAGTGGCAGGTGGGGTGATAGGTCACCCGGTGGGGGAAGTAGGCGCCGACGTCGGTGACGCCGAGGACGTCGACGAGGAATTCGGACAACTCGTACGTCTTGGCCTTGACGGTGTCGACCCGCCCGCACAACGACGCGGAACCGTAACGGGAGGCGACGATTTCGTGCTGGTGACGGACGGATCCGACGCACGATCCGGAAGGGGCGACGACGGCGTCGATGCTGCTGTCGTCGAAGGCGACGACGTAGTTCTCGACGAGCGGCAGCGCGTCGGGTTGGTAGCCGGTGTTGACGTGCATCTGGCCGCAGCAGGTCTGGCGTTCGGGGAAGACGACGTCGTGCCCGAGCCGGGTGAGGAGCAGGGCGGTGGCCGAAACGGCCTTCGGGAACATCGTGTCGCCGAGGCACGTCGCGAACAGGGCGATTCGCATGGAGATCTCCGCATCGGGGGTGTGGTCTGACCACATTGAACCACACGTTCCGGAGATCCGCCGCACATTTTCGGACAGTGACCGCAAATTCCGTCACGGGTCGACTGTGACGCGGACCATGGTGTACTTTCACGTGGTCTGACCACATCGGTCGAAATCAGATCCGCCGCCAACAGCGGCGCAACCACAGGAGTTTCGTGTGGCAACCCGGATATCGGCGGTGACATTCACACCCGCCACTGACGCCATCGCAGGCAGCCTCACCGCATCGGCTCTCGTGGGCCTTGCGCCGCTGCTGACCTTCTTCGTCCTGCTCGCCGGCTTCAAACTCAAGGCCTGGTACTCCGGACTCGGCGCCCTCGTCGTCGCGCTCGTCGTCGCGATCATCGGCTTCGACATGCCCGCGCCGCTGGCCGGCCTGTCCGCCCTGCAGGGTATTACCTTCGGGCTCTTCCCGGTGATGTGGATCGTGATCACTGCGATCTGGTTCTACGAACTCACCGTCGTCAGCGGCCGGTTCGAGGATCTGCGGCGCATCTTCAACTCGATCGGTCACGGCGACATGCGGATCCAGGCGATGCTCATCGCCTTCTGCTTCGGCGGCATGCTCGAAGCACTCGCCGGATTCGGCGCGCCCGTCGCTATCACCGGCGCCATGCTCGTCACCCTCGGCATGCCCGCCCTGCGGGCCGCGGTCACGGTCCTGATCGCCAACACCGCACCGGTCGCCTTCGGCGCCATGGCCATCCCGATCACCACCGCCGGCGCCCTGACCGACATCCCCGCCACCGAGATCGCCGCCGTCGTCGGCCGTCAGACACCGATCCTGGCTCTCTTCGTGCCGTTGTTGCTGCTCTTCCTCGTCGACGGTCGTCGCGGTGTCCGGCAGGCCTGGCCGATCGCACTGGTCACCGGCACGACCTTCGCGCTCGCCCAGTTCTGGTGCTCGAGCCACTTCTCGTACGAACTCACCGATGTCGTCGCCTCGCTCGCCGGTCTCACCGCCGCCGTACTGATGCTGCAGGTCTGGAAGCCGCGGACCCCCGAGGACCAGCTCTCGCGCACCCGCACCGATACCATCGCGGTCCAGGCCGGCACGGAGGGACCCGGAGCCGCTCGTGCTCCGCAGCGTCCCGTCGCCGACGAGTCGCTGACCACCTCGCGCGTCGTCATGGCCCTGTTCCCGTACCTGCTGGTCATCACCGTGTTCGGTGTTGCGAAGCTGTGGACCGTCGGTGTCGATCTGCCGGAGCGTCTCGCCGCCACCGATGTCAAGATCGAGTGGCCCGGCCTGTACGGCAATCTGCTCACAAGCAACGGCGACGCGTCGAGCAGCGCGGTCTACACCTTCTCGTGGTTGTCGTCGCCGGGAACACTGCTGCTGCTCAGCGGCGCGATCGTCACCCTCGTCTACGCGCGGTGGGACAGCGGCGGCATGTTCCCGCTGACCGTCCGCCAGGCCGTGGCCACCTTCGGCACCACCGTCGTGCGGATGAAGCTCGCCATCGCCACGGTGGCCACCGTCCTGGGCCTGAGCTACGTGATGAACCAGTCCGGCCAGACCGTCGCGATCGGCACGTGGCTCGCCGGCACCGGCGCGATCTTCGCCCTGTTCTCCCCGATCCTCGGCTGGCTCGGCACCGCCGTCACCGGCTCGGACACATCCGCCAACGCCCTGTTCGCCCGCCTGCAGCAGGCCGCCGGGCAGACCGCCGGCATCGACCCGACCCTGCTGGTCGCGGCGAACACCTCCGGTGGTGTGGTCGGCAAGCTGATCAGCCCGCAGAACCTCACCATCGCCGCCACCGCGGTCGATCAGCCGGGCAGCGAATCGGTGTTGTTGCGCAAGGTGATCGGCTACAGCGTCGCGATGCTCGTCATCCTCTGTGTGCTGGTCTACCTGCAGTCCACGCCGGTGTTGTCCTGGATGCTCCCCTGATCCGGAATCGACTAGGCTCTGAAGTCATGTCGTCGTCCGAGGGTCGTGCGTGGGAGCAGGTGCTCAACCACCTGGAGCAGATGCTGGTCTCGGGAGAACTCGGCCCGGGCCAGCGTCTGCCCCCGGAGCGCACGCTCGCCGCACAACTCGGCGTCGGCCGGTCTTCGGTTCGTGAGGCACTGCGGGTGATGGAGGCCCTCGGGCTGCTCAGCACCCACACCGGCTCCGGGCCGAACGTCGGCGCGATGATCGTCTCGCGACCCACCGGCGGGATGTCGATGCTCATGCGCCTGCAGGTGGCCGCGCAGAACTTTCCCGTCTCCCACATCGTGCGCACCCGCCTGGTGCTCGAGACCGAGGTGATGGACACCCTCGCCAACCGGACCCCGGCGCCGGAACTCACCCCGGCCGAGGAACTGCTGGACGCGATGGACGATCCGGAGTTGGCGGCACCCGAGTTCCTGGTTCTCGACGCCCAGTTCCATGTCGCGATGGCCGACGCGGCCGGCAACCTCGTCGTCGCGGCGATGGTGGCCGGTCTGCGCGACTCCATCGAGAGCTACGTCCTCGCGGGCGCACCGCACACCGATTGGCCCGCGACCTGCGTGCGGCTGCGTCACGAGCACCGCGGTCTCGTCGACGCGGTCCGCGCCGGCGATGCCACGCTCGCCCGCAAGCGCATCGTCGAGCACATCCGCGGTTACTATGCTCAGAGTTTCGGCGCCGACGCGTTCTGACGCCCTGTCCGAGCGATGTCCACCGAAGGGTCTGTGACCGGTTCGGGGACGCGTGCGGATCGTCGGCGATCGACCAGCACCGCGAATATCACGATGAGCAGCAGCGACCAGCCCAGTGTCGGGCGCATGTACTCGGCGTACCGGCCCGCCTCCACCCATCTGCCCGAATACCATTCGTCGGCGCTGAGGAAGCCGTACACCGCCAGCCATGCCGGCCAGTTCCGCATCACGGACTGTGGGAGGACCACGCTCATGAGCAACGGGAACAGAAGCATCGAGTAGTACATCTGCCCGAGCGAACCGAGCAGGAACGACGCGGTCATCAGCACGCCGGCACCGGTGACGACGAAGAACACCTCGTCGTGCCGGTGGTAACGGTGGAGCAGATACATCGTGGCCGCGGCGAGCACCGCGAAACCGATGCGCAACCCGAGGATCAGGGGCTCGGGCAGACCGTAATAGGTGCCGTTGCCGGTGATCGAACTGTTGAAGTAGTCGCGGGACTGCAGCAGATACGGGACGGTGCGTTCGACGAACTGCCACGGATCCGCAGCCCACCGCCACGCCAATGCGGTGAGCCCGACCGGCACCGCTGCGGCGGTCAGGAGAGCCTTGCTCTGGCGGCGCAGCACGGGAAGCAACAGCAACGGCGCGAGAATCGGCTTGATCGCGAAGGTCACCCCGATTGCCGTGCCGGCCCAGAGGTCCCGCCGCGCCAGCAACAATGTCAGGAACGCCATCTGACCGAGTAGGACCACACCGTTGATGTTGGTGAACACCAGGGTGTTGATCACCGATTCGGAAGCGAAGGCGACCGTCACCGCGATCGGGAACGCCGCCGATCGCGCCGTGTACCCGAGCATCCGCACGACGAGGTACACGGCGACGAGGACGGCCGCCGCGTTGACCCCGATGAACGCCCATCGTGAGAGTTCGTGTTCGAGGGCCGCGAACGGTGCGATCAGCAGCGAACCCGACGGCGGGTAGAGGTAGTGCGGGTCGACGTGTTCGTACGTCGCTGTGTAGACCGGTTCACGGTTCCAGAAGGCGACGGCTGCGCGGTAGACACCGGTGAAGTCGTCCGTGCGCGCACCGTCGACGGCGAGGATCGCCGTGCGATGGACGACGAGCATCACGGCGATCGGCCAGAAGACACACTTCAGCAGGGCCTGCGGTGACCGCACGGTCGGCTGGACCCACCACGGCCGACCGTCCCGGCCGTGATTCGAGTTCTCGATCATCGCTGATAGACGTCGGGAATCCCGTCGCCGTCCTCGTCGACCTGCTCGGCCGCCGTGATCCTGCGGTAGGCACGGTTACGGGCGACGAGAACAGTCGAGGCCAGAGCGGCGCTGAGCAACGATCCGCACAGCACGGCGACCTTCACGTGATCGGCCGCGACGGTACCTGCACCGTAGGCGAGGTCGCCGATGAGCAGGGACACCGTGAAGCCGATTCCACCGAGCAGGGACACACCCAGCACGTCCACCCAACTCAGCTCGTCGTCGAGATGTGCTCGGGTGAAGCGCGCCACCAGGTAGCTGACCCCGAAGATCCCGACGACCTTGCCGACGACCAGACCGGCGATCACCCCGGCGGAGATGGGATCGGTGAGGGCGTTCGCCAGGCCGGTGAATCCTCCGACGGTGACGCCGGCGGCGAAGAAGGCGAAGACCGGCACGGCAATACCGGCGGACAGCGGCCGGATCCGGTGTTCGACGTGCTCGGCGACCGGAATCGTGCGGTCCCCCACCTGCCGGGCGACGGGAACCGCGAAGCCGAGCAGTACACCGGCGATGGTTGCGTGCACACCGGATTCGTGGACCAGCCACCAGGTCACTGCAGCCAACGGCACCAGGAGCCACCAGGAACCGAAGCCGCGTCGGAGCGCGATGCCGAACAGCGCCAACGGGATCAGCGCCCCGCCCAGGTAGAGCAGGTTCACCTCGTCGGTGTAGAAGACCGCGATCACGGTCACGGCGAGCAGGTCGTCGACCACGGCGAGGGTGAGCAGGAACGTTCGCAGCGCCGACGGGAGATGACTACCGATGACGGCGAGAATCGCTACGGCGAACGCGATGTCGGTCGCCGTCGGGACCGCCCATCCGTTCAACGCGTCGGCGCCACCACGAAGATTGATGACGGCGAAGATCACGGCCGGGACGATCATGCCGCCCAGGGCGGCGGTCACCGGCATGGCGGCACGCCGCAGATCCCGCAGACTGCCTTCGACGAATTCCCGTTTGAGTTCGACGCCGACGACGAAGAAGAACACGGCGAGCAGGCCGTCGGCCGCCCAGGTGCCCAGGGTCAGGTCCAGGTGCCACGATGCCGGACCGATCCGGGTCTCCCGCAGGGCATCGTAGGAATCCGACCATCCTGTGTTCGCCCATATCAATGCGATGACGGCGCCGATGAGCAGCAGGACACCGCCGACGGTCTCCTTGCGGAGGATCTCCGTCACGCGGCGTGTGTCCTGCCATGTTCCGCGCGAGAGGAAGGGGACTCCGGAGAAGATGTTCGGCATCACAGGTCCTCGGAATTCTCGACGGCACGCGGTGCGCGAACGGCGGCCGGCCGGGCCGGATGCGCACGATCGGCATGAGCGGCAATATGTTCCGAATCCGATAGTGGGATCGGATACCGAAAACTAGGGCATCCCTGCGATTTCGGTGTCGGACGCCGACACGCAGCCGGGAGGCCGATGCGACCTTCGGCGCTGCGGTGGACGTGCTCCGCGAGGGTGCCGGTCACTGCGCCGGCTGCAGGGCTCGGGCGGGACGGGTGGCGACGGGACAGATGGGTACAGACACGGGTCCTCCGGTTCGACGACGTAATTACTTCTGCCGACCAGACTTCCCGGCGCACCGAGATCGACCATACCGTATCGGGTCAGGTCGACGCGGTGCCCGTCACATTCTCCTCGGGAGCGACCCGAACTGCGACCGTGGGTTCGTTCGCACCCGCGTCCGGCGAGACGACGGTGGGATCGACGACGAGCACAGGCACATGAGAGTGTCCGATGAGGTATTCGGCGACGCTACCGAGCATTCGGGAGGACATGCCTCGTCCGCGGCGTCCCACGACGAGAACGTCGGCGTGGTGTTCCTCGGCGAACCAACCCAGGCATCGACCGGCCGGGCCGGCGAGGACGGCATATCCCACCGAAATATCACCCATCGATTCGACGGCCTGCTCGAGTCGTCGTCGCACCGTGGCGAGGAGCTCGGAGTCGGGATCGCCGGCGTCGTCGTAGGAGATCACGACAACGAGTTCGAGCACTCCTCCGGCCGGGCCGAACAATCGTCGCGCCGCGTCCAGCGCATGCTTGGCCTCGGTGGATCCGTCGTAGCCGACCATCACGCGGAGTCCGCCTTCATCGGCCTCTCCGGCGTGCTGCCGGGCCACCGTCGTCACTTCGACGGGCCGGGGAACACGCTCGATGCGCTCGAAGGCGATGGGGACGAACAGCGGTCCGAGGATGACGGCGATGATCGTCCAGCGAGGGTCGTGGCCTCGACGTGCCATCCACAGACCGGTCACGAGTCCTGACAGCACCCATACGACGAGGAAGGCGACGAAGACGGCCCAGTTCATGGCGTACCCCCAGGTGCGTGGGCCGAGAAGAGGTGTACCGCTGCGTTCATGTCCCCTCCGGGGTCGTCGAAGAAAGCTGCTCCCGCCGACCAGACTTCCCGGCACACCAGGGGAGACGATACCCGACCCGGCCGCGGGATCTCACCTGTTGCTCCGACAGGTCTGCGCGCGGAGGACGTCGCGCGAGATCGCCCCCCCGTTCAGCGTCGTGCCGGGCCCCCGGCGGCATCCGTCCGATCATCGTCCTGCAACTGCCGGATGGCGTCGGTGACGTCAGTGTAGATGCTGCGGCGATCGGTGGGACACAGATAGCGCGACAGCAACCCGCGGTCCCTGCAGAAGCACGTCCTCGACCATGCGCACGGCGCCCCGGCCCTGGCGTCCGCTGCCAACATCGGTGCCTTCAATCTCGGCAACGCCCTGGCCGCCTGGCTCGGCGGCATGGTGATATCCGCCGGATTCGGGTACACGGCACCCAACGCCGTCGGGGCCGTCCTGGCCGCGTCCGCTCTGATCCCGGCGGTCCTGTCCCACCGACTACAGCGAAAGGACGATTACGCCAACGCAACTCACACATTCACAGAACCCGACCTCCACAGCACCTCCCGTGCTGCCGTCGACCCCGTCCGACTCTGACCCCGAACTACGCGAACACCCCCGAAGGAGCACCATCCCGTGACATCGTCCACGATCCCCACCGTCACCCTGAACAACGGCGTCGAGATCCCCCAGCTCGGCTTCGGCGTCTTCCAGATCCCCGAGGACGAGACCACCGCGGCCGTCAGCGCCGCACTCGAGACCGGCTACCGCCACATCGACACCGCCGCGGCCTACGGCAACGAGGCCGGCGTCGGCCGCGCGCTGGCGGACTCCGGACTGTCCCGCGACGAGCTGTTCATCACGACGAAGGTGTGGAACTCCGATCAGGGTTACGACGCCACCCTCCGCGCCTTCGACACCAGTCTTGCCGCGCTCGGCCTCGATCGTCTCGACCTCTACCTCATCCACTGGCCGACTCCGGCCCGCGATCTCTATGCCGACACCTGGCGTGCGCTCGAACGCCTCGTCGAGGAAGGACGCCTCCGCGCCGCGGGCGTGTCGAACTTCCAGCCCGCCCATCTCCAGCGCCTGCTGGACGGCAGCTCGCTCGTCCCGACGATCAACCAGATCGAACTGCACCCCGGTCTGCAGCAGAGCGAACTGCGCGCCTTCCACGCCGAGCACGGCATCGCCACCGAGGCGTGGAGCCCGCTCGCCCAGGGCGCCGTGCTGGACGACGAGGCGATCACGTCGATCGCCGGACGCACCGGCAAGTCGCCGGCCCAGGTGGTGCTGCGCTGGCATCTGCAGCTCGGCAACGTCGTCATCCCGAAGTCGGTCACGCCGTCCCGGATCCGGGAGAACTTCGAGGTCTTCGACTTCGAGCTGACCGACGAGGACATGTCGACCATCGCCGGTGCCGATCGCGATCTGCGCACCGGACCTCATCCGGACGAGTTCAACTGACAGACCTCGCGGCTCCGGGCGGATCCACCGCCCGGAGTCGGTAAGGCGCTCGAAGAGCTGCGTTCAGGTGTATTCGACGGTCATCCTGTCGATGCTCCCGTCGAACGGGAACGGTGCGCGGTCGAAGTAGTCGAGCGAGACCGGTGAACCCAGGCAGGTGCCGATGTCCAGGCAGTCGTTCGCCGTGAACAGCAACGGCGCACTGACCGGTACGACGGTCTCCCCCACCGACTGCCCGTCGACGGAGATCCGGACGTTCAACGGACCGCCGGGGCGCGCTTCGGCGTACTTGGTGACCACCTCGACGAGGTGGTGTCCGGGCGCGACGCGGCTCTCCGAGCGCATCTTCGTCCGCATCAGGATGAACAGGTTGTATTCGTAGCAGAGGTAACCGTCGTCCGCGAAGCACGTCAGGCCACCACCGTTGGCCCCCAGCGCGTAGAGGACGCCGTGCGCCCGCTCCGGGAAGGTCACGTCGATGCAGACCCGGTTGTTCTTGTTTCCCAGTGCGGGAGCGCAGAATTCGGGCATGCGGGTGACGTCGCCGGTGAAATCCCAACTCGTGTACGGCGTGGTGATGCGTTGTTCCGGATGGATCGCCGCGACCCAGAGCCCCCCACCGATGGGAAGAGCGTTGTTCCTGGCTGCTTCGATCGCGAAGATCTCCCGCATCTGGGCCAACTTCTCGGGGTACTGCTCGGCGAGGTCGTGGTTCTGCGTCCAGTCCTCGTCGAGGTTGTAGAGCTCCCAGGTGTCGTCGTCCGGGCTCCAATCGCGGATCCCGCCGGGCAGACCGGGCAGCCACGGTGCGCGGGGACCGAAGGCCGACGCCATCCATCCGTCGTGGTAGATCGCTCGGCTGCCCATGACCTCGAAGTACTGGGTGAGTTTGCCCGCCGGCGCGTCACGGTCCACGAAGGTCCGGGCGAAACCGGCGCCGTCGATCGGATCCTGCGGAATCCCGTCGACGGTCCGCGGCGGTGCGATGCCCAGCAGCTCGTAGAAGGTAGGCACCAGGTCGTTGCAGTGCAGGAACTGCGTCCGTGGGGTGAGATCGGGCGTGACGCGCACGGGCCAGCGCACCACCATGGGATTGCGGGTTCCCCCGAGATGGGAGGCGAGGAGCTTCATGCCCTTGTAGGGCGTGCTGCCCGCCCAGGCCCAACCCGCGTGGTACATGTTGTCGGTCTTCGGGGAGCCGAGAACATCGAGTCCGCCCAGTTCGTCGAGGGCCGCGATGTGTTGGGCGGTGGTCGTGGGGATCCCGTTCTGCGCGAGCAGTTCGCTGATGGTGCCGTTCTGGCCTTCACCGGACGACCCGTTGTCGCCCCAGATGTAGAAGACCAGGGTGTTGTCGCGGTAGCCCAGCCGGTCGAGTTCGTCGAACAGCCGCCCCACCTGGACGTCGCAGTGTTCGGCGTATCCTGCCGCGACCTCCATGAGGCGTCGTTGGAAGGGCTTCTCGTCGTCGGGGATGTCGTCCCAGGCCGTCATGGTGGGGTGCCGCTCGGTGAGTTCGGCCTCCGGTGGGATCCAGCCCTTCTCCTTGGCCCGCTCGAACACGCGCTCGCGGTAGGCGTCCCATCCGTCGTCGAACTTGCCCGCATACCGGTCGGCCCACGGCTTCATGATGTGGTGTGGCCCGTGCAGGCATCCGCTGGCCCAGTACATGAAGAACGGCCGGGACGGATCGAGCGCCTTGTGGCGGCGCAACCAGCCGATCGCGTCGTCGGCGAGGTCCTCACTGAGGTGGTAGCCCTCTTCGGGAGTCTTCGGGGGCAGGACGACGGTGGTGTTGCGGACGAGATTCGGCTCGTACTGCGACGCCTCGCCGGCGAGGAAACCGTAGAAGTAGTCGAAACCGACTCCGGTGGGCCAGTTGTCGAAGGGACCCGCTGCGGTGGTCTCCTCCGCAGGAGTGTTGTGCCACTTGCCGAAAGCCGCTGTGGTGTAACCGTAGTGGCGCAGCACCTCGGCCCCGGTGGCGCTCGATTTCGGGATGTGCCCGGAATATCCGTCCCAGTCGTTGGCGAGTTCGGCGATCTGCCCGTTTCCGACGCGGTGATGATTGCGTCCGGTCAACAACGATGCGCGGGTGGGCGAGCACATCGCCGTGGTGTGGAAGCGGTTGTAGCTGATGCCTTCGTCGAGCAGGCGGTCGAGCGTGGGTGTGCTCACCTCGCCGCCGAATGCGCTCGGCAGACCGGGGCCCGCGTCGTCGATGAGGACGACCAGGATGTTCGGGGCGTCGTCGGGAAGGCGACGGTGTTGTGCGCGTGGGCTGTAGACCGATTCCTGCATGGTCCGTCCTGCGATGCTTCCTGACGGCACCGGTGGGAACGGCAGAGTTTCTCCGCCCGGGATCGGATTCGGACGCAGATCCTGGCTCATGGTGGAAGCCTCTTTTCACCCCATCCGTTCCCAGTACACCACCGGTATCGGGCCGCATACACCCCTGACCAGGGTGAAACCTGCCCTCTCACGGGCGAATGATGCAGCGGAATCCGATATGGCACGTCGCGGTCTCCTCGGTGTCGCCCTGGCGGGCGGCGGGTCGGTAACGCAGACAGTAGTTCGGGGCGCACAGGTGCGATCCGCCCTTGATGACGCGGCGCGGATACGCTTCGCGCGGATCGTGTTCGGCCTTGTCGACACGGGGATTCGTCGGGATGCAGCACGACGACGCCGGCGCGACGTTCTTACCGCTCGAAGCATGGTTCGCGGTGAAGTAGTCGGCGGTCCACTCCCACACGTTGCCCGCCATGTCGTGGAGCCCGTATCCGTTCGGCCGGAAGTGTCCGACAGGTGAGGTTCCGGCGAATCCGTCCGTTTCGAGGTTCTGCCACGGGAACTCGCCCTGCCAGACGTTCCCGCCGGGTCGGCCTTTCGGTTCGTGTTCGTCCCCCCATGTGAAGGCCGTGCGGTCGAGTCCGCCGCGGGCGGCGAACTCCCATTCCGCCTCCGTCGGCAGCTCCTTGCCGGCCCACTCGGCGTAGGCGCGGGCATCGAACCACGAGACGTGGGTGACGGGATGCCGTTCCCGCCCGCCGACGGTGCTGCCCGGCCCCTCGGGATGGCGCCAGTCGGCACCCGGGACGAACGACCACCAGCGCGTGTAATCGTCGAGCGGTACCGGCCCTGGCGGAGGCGTGAACACGAGCGATCCGGGCACGAGCAGGGACGGATCGGCGCCCGGATAATCGGCGGGGTCCGGCGCGACTTCCGCGGTGGTGACGTATCCGGTGTCCTTCACGAAGCGCCGGAACTCGGCGACGGTCACCGGGTGCGTGTCCATCCAGAACCCGTCGACCGTCACCTGGTGGACCGGTCGCTCCTCCGGATAGAAGTCCTCGGACCCCATCCAGAACGTGCCTCCGGGGACGAGGGTCATGTTCTGCGTCGCGGCACGCGTCATGACGTCAGCCTCGCACGGCCCGGGTCGGGACGCGAGGGACGCACCGACGGACGAGACCGCGCATTCTCCGGTCCCGTCCCGGCCCCGTACCGCAGACTCGGGACATGCCCTCCACAACGACGGAACTGTCCCCGATGCTGGCGACCCTCGGTCCGCCGCCGACCGGGAACTGGGCGTTCGAGATGAAATGGGACGGCCAGCGCACCCTCGCCACGGTGACCGACGGACAGTGCCGGCTGACCAGCCGCACCGGCAACGACATCACCCGGAGCTTCCCCGAACTCCCCCACCCGCTCACCACTGCGACGGACGGCCGGGACTGCATCGTCGACGGCGAGATCGTCACGCTCGACGCCGAGGGGCGGCCGTCCTTCGCCCGGTTGCAGCGCCGCATGCACGTCCACCGCCCCACCGAGGAGCTACGTGCCGAGCTACCGGTCCTGATCTACCTGTTCGACGTCCTCGCTCTCGACGGACAGTCCACGACGGAGTTGTCCTATCTGGAGCGCCGGGCCGTCCTCGACGATCTGGTCGTCCCCGGACCGCGGGTTCAGCTGTCGCCCTACTGGACCGATGTCGACGCACCGACCATGCTCACGGTCGCGCGCGAACACGGCCTCGAAGGGATCGTCGCCAAGGACCCGGACGCACCGTATCTACCCGGGACCCGCAGCGACGGCTGGATCAAGACGCCGCTGCGTCGGAACACCGAGGTGGTCGTCGTCGGGTGGCTCCCCGGATCCGGCAAGGCTGCCGGCGGCATCGGTTCACTGCTGCTCGGCGCCCACGACGACGAGGAACGGTTGGTGTTCATCGGCCGGGTCGGGACGGGGTTCACCGCTGCGACCAGACGTGAGTTGCGATCGCAGCTGCGTCCCTTGGAGCGACCGACGACCCCGTTGGCAGTTGCGCCGCCGGCTCGGGAGACCCACGGAGCCCACTGGGTGGAACCCATCCTCGTCGGAGAGGTCGAGTACCGGGAGTACGCAGGCGGAAGCCTCCGGCATCCGAGCTGGCGAGGACTACGCACCGACAAGACGGTGCCGGAGGTCGATCTGCCCGGCCGCCACTGACCGTCCGGTTACCGTGAGGCACATGGATGTCCGTCGCAGTGTCGCCGATGCCCGAGTGGCCCGCCTCGCCACCGCCGACGGGTCCGGCGAGCCGCATCTCGTCCCGATCATGTTCGCCCTCGACGGCGACGTGATCCACACCTGCGTCGACGACAAGCCGAAATCCACCCGGCGCCTACGTCGCCTCGCCGACATCGCAGAGAACCCGCGGGTGTGCGTGCTCGTCGACCACTACAGCGACGACTGGTCGCAGCTGTGGTGGGTCCGCATCGACGGCATCGCCACGGTCCACGACGCGGACACTGCCGAGGGAATTGCGGGCATCGACGCACTCGTCCGCAAATACCCGCAGTACCAGGCGAAACGACCACCGGGACCGGTGATCACCATCGACAGGCTGCGCTGGCGGTCCTGGTCCGCGTGAGCAGCTAACGATCCAGCGCGAGCATCGCCTCGGCGATCACGTCGACTGCCGCAACAGGGACCGCGGTGCCGGCATCGTCCAGGACGAGCAACCGCGCTCCCGGGATCTCGCGTGCGATGGCTTCTCCGTTGCCGACGGGGAAGAACGGATCCCGGCGACCGTGCACGACGAGGGCCGGGATGCCGACCTCGGGCAAGCGTTCCCGCCAGCGGGGCGTGCAATCGAGCCTGGAGAAGACCATTCCGAGTTGATCAGCGGAGTGGGCCGACGGTTGATCGTTCGGTGTGCGGTCCCAGATGCGCTCGGCGACCGCGCGCGCGGCGTCCGGATCGTCGCCGAGGACTGCTGCGCGGGCAGCGGCGAACTCTGCCACGGCCGTGCGATCGGCCCACTCGGGCATCGGAAGTGCGAACATGCGCTTCATCGTCGCTGCGTCGTGATCGGGAAGGTCGCGGTCGCACGGGCCCGGTGCGACCGAACGCGTCCCCACCAGGGTCAGGGCTCGGAACGCGGCTGGATGGTCGAGCGCAGCGACCTGGGCGACCATCCCGCCGACACCGATGCCCGCGAGATGCGCCGGCCTGCCGCCGAGCGCGTCGACGAGGGCTGCCGCATCGTCGGCGAGGTCGCGCAGGGTGTAGCCGGGCACGTCCGGGTCCTTCGTCGTCGACTCCCCGCAATCCCGCAGGTCGTACCGCACGACACGACGCCCACCCGCCGCGAGCCGCTCGCACAGTTCGTCGGGCCACGAGAGCATCGTCGTCCCCCCGACGAGCAGGACGAGTGGTGCGTTCGCGTCACCGAAGGACTCGACGCCCAGATCGACCCCGTTGGCACTGACGGTGGTCATGGCCCGCTCAACCTTCCAGTGCGGCGACGGTCGGTGCGGTCTTCGAACAGCGGAACGCCCGGTCGAACCGGTCGATCACGTCCTCGGTGGTCCTTGTGATGTAGTGTGCCTGTCCCATGATCGGCTCCTTCGCGATCGCGATTCGGTCCCGTCCGCGTCGGGGGCGCGGATCGGGCGTTACTCGGACAGACCGGAGCAGTTCCCCGATCTCATCGGTCCCGACTGTTGACCTCGAGTCGACTCGAGGTGCTGTGCTGTCCGCACACCGACACTCCTGGAGGAACCGTGATCGCTTTCGGGCCACAGCTCATCGGCCGCACCGAGAAGGCCCTCAACGCTCTGCTGGCCGTAGCCCTTGCCGACGAGGACCTGGTCGAGACACAGTGGGTCGCACTGCGCCTCGCCGAACGATCCGACGGTTCGCGGGCTCTCGCCGCGCTGCTCCACGACACCACCTACGCACCGGACACTGCGGAGGTCGTCGATTCCCTGATCGCTCGCGGTCTGGTCCGCGACGACCGGCTCAGCGCATCCGGACGAGATGCCGTGGCGCGGATCGAACATCGCATCGAGGAGCTGACGTCCGGTATCTGGGATGCCGTCGACCCGTCCGATCGCGCCGCCGCCGAACGCGCACTGAACACCGTGCTCGACCGCGCCCGATCGGTCCTCGCGACTCGGTAGTTGCCGGTGCATCTGTACTGGCGGTCGCGTGATGCTGATCGGTAAGGGTGTCCGCGCACTGGGCTGACGTCCGCGACGGATTCCGATACCGCATCCTTCGAGGGATGATTCGACCCTGGCACCACACTTACCTTAGCGCTAAGATAAGTGGCACCGTGTCCCGAAACCAGGAGTGATCACGATGTCCTTGACCACCGTCAGCGCCCACCATCCCTACAGCCCCGCCTTCGTCGCCGGCGATCTCGTCTTCGTCTCCGGCGCCCTGTCCGTCGACTCCGAAGGCGTGGCGGTCGACGGACGCGACGAAGCCCTCGACGCCGCGATCGACCGCATGACCGACCGGCTCGCCGTGGTCGGCGGCAAACTGGAGGACGTCGCCAAGCTCACCTACTACGTCACCGACCTGTCGCTGCGCGAGGAGGCGAACCGCCAGTTCGAGCGACTGTTCGCCGAGCCGCGACCGGCCCGCACCTTCGTCGAGGTCAGCGCCCTGCCCTACGGTGCGACCGTCGAGATCGACGCGATCGCCACGGCGACGCGCTGAGACCCGAACTCCCCACGCCCCCGCGTTGCCCGTATCGTGAAGGATGTCTTGGCACTCAACCACTGAGCCCGGATATTTCCGACAGCACGAGGAGGGGCACGTGGGGCGCGACAGGGTTCCCGACCGTGACGCCGTCGACGACATCGTCGACCAGTGGGCCCGCGAGTGGCCCGGACTGGACGTCACTCCCCTCGAGGTGCTGGGACGCCTTCACCGCACGTATCTGCGGTATCAGAGTGCGATCGGCCGAGTCTTCGACGAGTACGGCATCAACATGGCCTCGTTCGACGTCCTGGCCGCACTGCGCCGCGCCGGAAAGCCGTACCGCATGACCTCGGGTCAGCTCGCGGAGAGTTCACTGGTCACCACAGGTGGGATCACACTGCGCATCGACCGCCTCGAGAAGGCCGGACTGGTGCGGCGTGAACGCGACGCAGAGGATCGGCGCATCGTCTACGCCGAACTCACACCTGCCGGAAAGAAACTCATCGACGAGATCGCCGTCGCACACTTCGAGAACGAGACGCGCATGCTCGCCGAGCTGCCGAAGAACGATCAGGCCGAACTCGTGCAGTTGCTGCGCAAGCTCGAGCACTCGCTCGTCCGGCACCAGGGTGGCTGACCACTGATCGTCGATACCGTTGCATGCCGACGGATCACACACCCCACATACGCGAGAGCGGCGGAGACCGAAGTCTCCGCCGCTCTTCCGTTCGTCAGCCGGCCATCTCCTTGGCGAGTTCGTCGGCGCGGGAACGGTACAGGCGACGCAGGCGCATCACCCCGAGGTCGTGCTGGTAGAGGTTCTCGGCCTGATCTGCGTCGGGGGCCATGCCCTCGAGCATGATGCGGTCCTGTTCGAGGACCTCCCAGTGACGTTCCTCGAGCACCGTGCGGTACAGGAACCGCCACACGTCGCGTTCCCAGCCCTGCACCCGGCGGTAACGCCAGAAGAACACCGCTGTGGTCTCGGCGTCGATGGGGGTGCCCATGCCGACGATCCCGAACGGTCCGCCCGGGCCGGCCGTGGGCGGATACGGGATCTCGAGGTCCACCCAGTCGACGCCGGTGCGGCAGTACTCGACCCAGTCGAAGTTGACGCCGCGCTGATCGGTCTTCTCGAAGAAGAATCCGCGATCGGTCTCGCGGATACGGAACCGCGCGGAGGTCTCGCCGCCGAACATCGAGTGCGATTCGTGGTGCAGGAACGCACCGTGCATGGGGTCGAGGAGGTTCTCGAGGGCGAACCGCCACGGTGCTTCCCATTCGGCGTAGCAGAGGAAGGCCGAGACATCCTCGTCCACAAGCGGGTCCGGAAGATCCAGCGGTGCGGGTTCGACGTCGGGGTCGGTGCCGAACCACGCGAGGATCGCGCCGCCCACCTCGCGCACGGGCAGGGAAGTCACCAGCTTCTTGCCTTCGAGGTTGCAGCCGGGCATACCCGGAACCTTCGCGACGGTGCCGGTGCCGTCGACCTCGACGCCGTGGTATTTGCAGGCGATGCGGTCGCCGAGGTGCACACCCTGCGAGAGCGGTGCGCCGCGGTGCGGGCAGCGGTCTGCGAGCATGCGGACGGTGTCGTCGGAGCCACGGTAGAGGACCCAGTCCTCCCCCAGCCGGCGCAGCTTGCGGATGCTGCCGCGTTCCACGAAGTCCGAAGGGCACACGGCGTGCCACTGGTTGCGCATGCCGGTCGCGAAGATCTCGTCGGCGGTCAGGTTGCGGTGCAGTCGATTGACCATGGTCAGGCTCCGATCCGGCGCATCTCGGCGGTGAACGATTGGGCGGTCCATTCCTGCGCGTCGGGCGCGTGGATACCGGAGGCGTTGAGTCCGCGGACGAGTCCGTCGAGGTCGTGGACGCCGGATCCGAAGACGGCTTCGATGGCCTTGGCGAGTTTGATCTCGTAGGGGGTGGGGTCGGCCGTGCGGGCCTGATTGATCACCAGGTACCGATCCATCGGGAGGTCCTTTCTACAGATCCAGCACCAGCTCGGTGGAGCGGGCGCGGGAGACACAGATCATCATGGTGGCGCCGGACTCCTGTTCGGCGGCCGAGAGCAGGGAGTCGCGGTGGTCGGGAGTCCCACACAGGACGCGGGTCTCGCACGTGCCGCAGATTCCTTCGCGGCACGAGTTCGGTACGTCCACACCGGCTTCCTCGAGGGTGTCGAGGACGGTCTTCTCGGGTGCGACGGTGGCGGAGATTCCGGAGCGTTCGCACACCACCGTGAACGACGCGTCGGCAGCAGCGTCGGCCTCGCGTTCCCTGGCCTTGAACCGTTCGAGCCGGATGGCCTCGGCCGGCCAGCGGTCGGCGAAAGACTCGACGGCGGTGAGCAACCCTTCGGGCCCGCAGGCGTAGACGAGGGTGTCGGGCCGGGAATCGCCGAGGATCGATGGCAGGTCGAGCATTCCGTCGGCGTCCTCGGCGACGAGGTGCACCCGGTCGCCGTAGGGCGCGAGTTCGTCGAGGAAGGCCATCGTCTCCTTCGAGCGGCCGCCGTAGTGCAGCTCCCAGTCGACACCGGCGCGGTCGGCTTCGCGGACCATCGCGAGGATGGGGGTGATGCCGATGCCGCCGGCGAGGAAGACGTAGCGCGGCGAGGGCAGCAGCTCGAAGTTGTTGCGCGGGGCGCTGACGGTGACGACGTCGCCCGGGCGGATGATTTCGTGGACACGACGGGATCCGCCGCGGCCGGCCTTCTCGTGCAGTACGGCGACGCGGTAGCCGGTCTTGTCGTCGGGGTCGCCGCACAGGGAGTACTGCCGGATGTGACCACCGCCGAGGTGCAGGTCGAGGTGGGCGCCGGGGGTCCAGTGGTCCACGGCCGCTCCGTCGGGTCGCTCCAGTCGGAGCGAGAGGACTCCGGTGGATTCGACCCGCATCTGACGGACCATGAGGTCGACGGTCTCAGCAGCCATGATCACCCTCCGAGTAATTGATTCAGTGCTTAGTATCTTAGCGCTAATATGTTACGCGCGCCACAGTCGAGCGAGATTTCTTTTTTTCAGCTCGTCTACGTGCCCGGGACCGTCACCGGTGGCGTGAACGGCGCCGGCATCTCCCCGTACGAGGCCAGGTCGACCTCGACGATCGCCGGGGCCTGCAGCGACACCGCACCCTCGAGCACCGGGTGCGCCTCCCCCGCCGATCCGATGCGCCGGTACTCGACCCCGATCGCCCGCGCGAGCAGCGCGAAGTCCGGGGTGGTCAGGTCGACGGCGTAGGGCCGTTGCCCCGAGCCGGTCTGCATGTTGCGCAGTACGCCGTAACCGCCGTCATTGCACACGAGGAGCACCAGCCACGGCTTCTCCTGCGCCATCGTCAGGACCTCACCGAGGTGCACCGCCAGTCCCCCGTCCCCGACGAGCGCCAGGGTCGGCCGGGTCTCGTCGGCCAGGGCCGCGCCGATCGCCATGCCGAGGCCCTGCCCGATGCCGCCGCCGCGCGGGAAGATGTTGCTGCGCGGGTCGTAGACGGGCAGGAGTCGGTTGCCCCACGAACTCGACGCGATCGTCACGTCCCGGGCGATGACGGCATCGTCGGGCAGCACGGCGCGCACCGCATCGCACAAGACCGCGTGGTCACCGAGTCCGTGGCGCTGGTTCTCCCGTACACGCTGCCGGGTCTCGCAGGCGCGTTCCGTCCACGCTGCCTCGACGGCATCGCCGAGTCCATCGAGTCCCAGTACCGCCGAGAGGAATTCACCGACCTCGCCGACGACCGGCAGATCCGCGGCGAACACACGGCCGGGCGCGGCCGGATCCAGGTCCACCTGCACGTGCCGCGGGGGCATCGGGATCGAATAGTCGCCGGTCTCGTTGGAACGGAAGTGGGTGCCCAGCGAGACCACGAGGTCGGCGTCGGCGAGCAGCGCCCGGCCGAGCGGCGACGAGCCGTAATTGCCGATGCACAGCGGGTGGCTCTCCGGCACGGCGCCGCGACCGGAGTTACTGGTCAGCAGCGGCACACCCCAGCGGTCGACGAGGGCGGTCAGCGCGTCCCCTGCCCGCGCTGACCCGCCACCCGCCCAGATCACCGGTCGCCGGGCCTGCGCGATCGCAGCGAGCGCCGCCTCCACCTGGGTGCGGTCCGCGTTGCGCGGCGTCCCGAGCGTGACCGGTGCCGGTTCGAGGGTGTAGTCGTCGGCGTACTGCAGGTCGATCGGCCATTCGATGCTGGCCGGTCCGCCCGGTGTCGACAACGCGTGGGCGACGGCTTCGCGCAGTACTTTTCCGGCGCTGCCGGTGTCGAGGATCGTCGCGGCGTGCGCCGAGACCGCCTCGAGCATGCCGAGCTGGTCCTTCGTCTCGTGGATGAACCCGCGTCCCGAGCCGAGGAAGCGCGACTCGATCTGTCCCGTCACATGGAGCACCGGCGTTCCGGCACTGAGGGATTCGATGAGGGATCCGGCGGCGTTGCCGGCCCCCGTGCCGGTGCTCGTGAGGGCACAGCCGAGTCCTCCGGTGGCACGGGCGTATCCGTCGGCGGCGTTGACGGCGGTCGCCTCGTGTCGCACGGGCACGAACCGCAGTTGCCGGCTCACCGCTTCCACCAGCGGCTGGTTGTGCACGCTGACGATGCCGAAGACGGTGTCGACACCGGCCTCGCGCAGCACCTGGACCAGCAGATCCCCACCGTTACCCGAGCGTGCGGTCATGACATTCCTTTCAGACATAGCGCGCGACACCGCCGCACACGTCGATGCTGGTGCCCGTCACGTACGACGAGCGGGGTGAGAGCAGGCCGACGATGTGGAAGGCCACCTCGTCGGCGGTGCCGAAGCGTCCGAGCCCGATACCGCGGTCGGCGGCGATCTCGGCCTCCCACTCGTCGAAACCTCCGGTGTAGCCGGAGTTCTCGTAGCGGTGACGCCACTGGCCGGTGTCGACGAGACCGAGGGCGACCGAGTTGACGCGGATCCCGTCGCGGGCCAGTTCCAGCGACAGCGACTTGCTCAGATTGAGCAGTCCGGCCCGTGCGGCGCTGGTAGTGACCAGCTTGGTCTCGGGCTGACGCGCGAGCACCGCGGAGATGTTGACGATCGACGCCGCATCCGATTTCCGCAGCAGCGGGAGCGCTGCGTCGACGGTGTTGAGCACGCTCGAGAACTTCAGGTCGAACTCGTCGCGCCAGTCGTCGAGGGTGGTCTCGGCGCGGGCCTTCATCCGCGAGTTGCCGGCGTTGTTGACCAGGCCGTCGAGTCCGCCGAACCGCTCGTATCCGCCCTGGACGAGAGCAGCCACCGCGGCGGGGTCGCGGACGTCGCAGGCTGCGGCGTGCGCCCGGTCGCGGCCGGGCAACGCGTCCAGCGCAGTGTTCAGTCGATCGAGGTCGCGGGCGCAGGTGACGACGTTGGCACCTTCCGCGAGCAACATGGCGACGGTCGCAAGGCCGATGCCGGAGCTGCCGCCGGTGACGAGACAGGTGCGGTTGTTCAGAAGCAGGTCCACGACCCGGTCCTTCCGTGAGATCAGTGCAGGACTCGAAGAGTCAGTGCAGGACGAAGCCGCCGTCGACGACCAGTTCCTGCCCGGTGATGTACGACGCCTCGTCACCCATGAGGAAGGCGACGGCGCCGACGAGATCGGCGGGTTGCTGCGGCCGGGTCAACGCCCGGTTCAGCCGGTACAGATCGTGCCGGTGTTGCGGAACGAACTGTGCCGATTCACTTTCCGTCAGGCCGGGCGAGACGGTGTTGACGGTGACCCCATACGGGCCGAGGTCGCGGGCCATCGTGCGGGTCAGCGCCGACACTCCGCCCTTGGAGGCGATGTAGTGCGTCAGGCGCGGCGATCCGTACAGCGCGGCGTCGGAACCGATGGCGACGACCCGGCCGGTGCCGTGCTGCTCGGCGTAATCGAGGATCGACGGGACGAGGGCGCGGCTGACGAGGAAGGTGCCCCGCAGGTTCACGTTGAGCACCCGGTCCCAGTCCTCGACAGCCAGCTCGTGCACGGCCTTGCCGCCGACGCCGTCGGCGAGCGCGGCGTTGTTGACCAGTCCGTAGATCGGTCCGTCGGCGGTGACCTGCGCGGCGAAGGCATCGACGGAGTCGGCGTCGGCGAGGTCGACGTGTACGAACCGCGCGGCGATGCCGTCGGCGCGCAGTTTCGCGGCGGCGTCCTCACCGTGCGGGTTGATGTCGGCAATCCAGACCGCGGCGCCGGCGTCGCCGAGGCGGCGCGCGATGGCCAGTCCGAGGCCGCGCGCCGCTCCGGTGACGACGATCGTGCGGTCGTCGAGGGTGCCCACGCTCAGTCCCGGGAGATGCCGAAGACGGCGGAGGTCTCCGGGTAGGTCGGGACCTGCGGCTTCTGCGTGCCGATGATGACGCAGAACAGGGCGTCGGTGGTGCCGGTGTTCTTGAGGCTGCGCGGCACACCGGCAGGAACGACGATCATGTCGCGGTACCCGAGTGTGCGCTTCTCGACGGCGCCGTCGCGGTGGATGCCGACCTCGACCTCGCCTTCGAGGACGAAGAACGCTTCCTCGGCGTCGTGGTGGGTGTGCTCGGGGCCTTCGGCACCGGCGGGCAGCAGCATGTTGGAGAAGGTGAAGCCGCGCGACGGGATGGTGCGGTTGTCGTTCTCGTGGTTGCCGGTGGCGCCGGAACCGACGTAGCGGATCTGGGCGCGGCGGAACCGGTCGCCGGCCTTGGCCTGGAATCCGAGGGTGTCCCAGTCCTCGTGGCGGGTGCCGCGGGTGAGGATGAGCGAGTCGGTGAATTCCTTCAGGTCCGAGGTGGTGTAGTCGAGTGCCATGGTGATGCTCCGTTCCGGAGTAGATGCGAGTGGGTCAGACGTGCGCGGGAGTGTGTTCGCGCAGGCGTTCGGTGATGTGGACGAAGGATTCGGTCCACGCGTTGAAGGCGTCGGGACGTTCCTGGTTGGCGAGGTGCCCGGCGCCGCGGAGGGTCACGAAGACCGCGCCGGGGATGCCGCCGGCGAGTACCTGACTCGCGGGGACACCCGTGACGGTGTCGGCGTCCCCACACAACACGAGAGTGGGGACGTCGATGTTGGCGAGGGCGCCGGTGTGGTCTGTCGCGGCCATCGACTCGGCGGCGTGGCCGTAGCCGGGTAGCCGGATCGAGCCGGCCATGATGTCCGTCGTGCGGTCGACGAGGTCGGCGGGTGCCTCGCGTGAGAGCAGTCGCGGTGCGCGCCGGGCAGCGAAGTCGGCGGGGCCGTTCGCTGCGAGGTCGGCGGCCCGTGACCGCATCGCCGAGGCGGTGTCGGCGTCGGTACCCGAGCCTACGGTGGAGTCTCCGAGGATCAGGCTGCGCACGAGGCCCGGGTGGCGCAGGGCCAGGCGGGTCGCGACGACGCCTCCCCACGACATGCCGAGGACGTGGGCGCCGTCGTCGCCGCAGTGTGCGCGGATGACGTCGGCCGCGGCGTCGGCGTAGTCGTCGAGGTCGAACGGGCGGTCGGGATCGTCGCTGCGGGCGTAACCGGGCGCGTCCCAGGCCAGGATGCGCAGGGAGTCACCGAGTCCGGAGAACTGCGGGGCGAAGCTGTCGGAGCTGCCGCCGATGCCGTGCAGCATCAGCACGGCCGGTCCGGTGCCGTAGTCGGCGACGTGGATCATGACGCCCGCTCGAGGTCGTAGCGTTCGAAGGCTCCGGGGTCGGGAATGCCGGCCATGTGCTCACGCACCTGACGGGACGGCGGTCCGGCGGTGCCCCAGAGGTCGGACAGTTCCGGGACCCGGCGCCACACCCGGCACAGCCAGCGATCCTCGTCGACCTGCGCGATGCCGGAAGTGTACTCGCACACCAGGCCGGCGGGATCGGCGAAATAGGAGAAGGTGTTGTCACCGGGACCGTGCTTGCCCGGCCCCCACAGGGGCAGCTGGCCGTGGTGGCGCAGCCGGCCGATGCCGCGCATGAAGTGATCCACGGTCGGCATCTCGTAGGCGACGTGGTTGACCGAGGTCCACTGCGCCTGGTTGAAGGCGATGCTGTGGTGATCGGAGTTGCAGCGCAGGAACGCCATCTGGTGTTCGGACCAGTCGGAGACCCGCATACCGAGCACGTCGCAGTAGAAGCGGACGGCAGCGTCGATGCCGACGGTGTTGAGCACGACGTGGGTGACCCCGACCGGAACGGCATCCTCGCGGCCGAGGGCGGGGACGGCGAGGGTGTCGGCGACGAGCTCGAGGACGCGGCCCTCGGGGTCGACGATCCGCAGTCCGTATCCCCCACCGACGTCGTCCAGAGGTCCGGGGCCGAAGACGACGGGGATTCCGCGGGCGGCGACGCGTCGTGCGGCCTCATCGACCTCGGCGGGAGTGGAGACGGCGAAGCTGATGCGGCCCAGCCCGTTCCGTTCGGCCTGGGTGAGCTGCAGGGCGTGGTGCTGGTCGCCGGTACCGCGCAACCAGGCTCCTTCGCGGCCCTGTTCGACGACGCGCAAACCCCAGACCTGGGAGTAGAAGTCGGTGGATTCGGCGGCGGCGTGAGTGCGGAGCTCGACGGAGCGTAGACGCCGCAGTCGGGCGATCGGTTCGTTCATGACGATCCCTCCAATGTCTTACAAGTCACTATCTTAGCGCTAAGATATTTGGGTGTACAGAGGCGATTCCGGCCGGGTGGCCGGGGATCAGTCCGCCCAGGCGTCGGGGCCGTCGTCGAGACCGAAATACACGCTCTTGCACCGCGAATAAGCGGCGATGCCGTCGCGGCCCTTCTCGACACCGAGACCGCTCTCCTTCACCCCACCGAAGGGGGTGGAGATGCTGAACCGCTTGTAGGTGTTGATCCAGACCGTGCCGGTGTCGAGGCGCCGCGCGAGCCGCCACGCACGGCGGTAGTCGCGGGTCCAGATCCCGGCGGCCAGACCGAACACCGAATCGTTGGCCTGCGCGACGAGATCGTCCACCCCGTCGAACGGCAGGACCACGAGCACCGGGCCGAAGATCTCCTCGCGGCACACGCGGGCGTCGTTGCTCAACCCGTCCACGATCGTCGGGAGGTAGTAGGCACCGTCCGCCAGGGTGGGATCGTCGGGTGCTGCTCCCCCGCACAGGACGCGTCCGCCTTCGCGGCGGGCCAGGTCGACGTACGAGGCGACCGAGTCGCGATGGGCGTGGTGCACGAGCGGGCCGACCTGAGTGCGCGGATCGCGGCCGTTGCCGATGCGCAGGGCGCGGGTTCGTTCGACGAGCCGCGCGACGAACGGTTCGTACAGCGACCGGTCGACGAACAGGCGCGAACCGGCGATGCAACTCTGCCCGCTCGACGAGAAGATCCCGTACATCACACCCGCGACGGCCTGCTCGATGTCGGCGTCGTCCAGCACGATCGTCGGCGACTTGCCCCCGAGTTCGAGCGATACGGGCATGAGCTTCTCGGCCGCGGCATGGGCGATCGTGCGACCGGTGCGCGTGCCACCGGTGAAGGTGACCTTGCCGATGCCCGGATGCTGCACGATCGCATCGCCGACGATCGAGCCCTTGCCGGGCAGCACCGACAACAATCCGGCGGGCAGACCGCTGTCGTCGATGATCCGTCCCAGCGCAAGCGACACGAGCGGCGTCCACTCGGCCGGTTTGAGGACGACGGCGTTACCTGCGGCGAGAGCGGGTGCGATCTTCTGCGCGTCGCTCGCGACCGGTGAGTTCCAGGGCGCGATCGCGCCGATCACGCCGATCGGTTCGTGCACGCTCATCGACAGGTAATTGCCGCGCGGCACGGTCAGGTCGTCATCGCCGGATTCGAGGACCGCCGCGAAGTACCGGAAGGTTCCCGCCGCACTGCCGACGAGGGCGGTGGTCTCGGCGAGCGTCTTGCCGGTGTTGTAGCTCTGCAACAGTGCCAGTCGCGCGGAGTTCTCCTCGATGCCGTCGGCGATGCGGTGCAGGTAGCGGGCGCGCTGGTGCGGAAGCAGTCCGCGCCAGGCCGGACCCTCGGAGGCGGCCTTCCCGGCCGCGACGGCGTCGTCGACGTCGGCGGCGACGGCCTGGTGCACGGTCTGCAGGACGCGGCCGGTGGCGGGGTCGGTGACCTCGAAGGCCGGGCCGGTAGCACGGCGCCAGGTACCGGCGACGAGCATCTCGTCGGGGACGGGCACGAAGTCGAGATCGGTGTCCGTGAGGGCGGGGTGGAGTGCGGTGGTCACTGGGAGATCTCCTCGAGGGTCTTCTCACGGGTTTCGGTCGCGAACAGGCCCACGACGATCGCGCCGATGAGGGCGACGAGTCCGAACAGCCCGAAGACCAGGGTCAGGGTGCCGCCGGCGTCGAGGATGCCGCCCAGGACGAGCGGGCCGACGATGATGCCGAGGCGGCCAGCGGCGCCGCCGATCGCGCAACCGATGGCGCGCATCCGGGTCGGGTACAGCTCGGCGGTGTAGACGTACAGGGCCATGTTCACGGCGAAGACGAACAGTGCCGCGCCGGCCGACCACAGCAGCACCGTCACGGCCGAACCGGTGCCGGTACCGGCGAGCAGGAACAGCAGCGCCGCGCACAGAACCATCGACGACGTGATGCAGATGCGACGGCCGAGATTGTCGATGAGGAACGCGACGGCCAGGCAGCCGACGAGACCGGCGACGGTCGTGAAGATCGAGTAGTGCAGCGCGGTGTCGACGCTGACCTCGAAGACGGTGCGGTAGAGGGTGGGCAGCCAGGAGGCGATGCCGTAGTTGACGAAGTAGGCGCTGCCCCAGATCGCGGCGAGCATGAGGGTGCGGCGCAGGTACACACCTTGGAACGCCTCGATGAAGCGGCCGCGGGAGGTGTCGACGGCGACGGCGGAGACGATCGGGCGGGGTTCGGGCAGTTCACCGTGGCGACCGGAGATCTCGGTCTCGATCCGTCGCATCGCGGCGTCCGCGTCGTCGAGGCGGCCGCGGGCTGCGAGCCAGCGGGGTGACTCGGGCAGCCGGAACAGGGCCGGCAGCAGCAGGATCGGGATGGCGCCGAGGGCGAACAGGATCTGGTAGCCGAAGCGCGGGACCACCCAGGCAGAGACGATCGCGGAGGCGACGAGTCCGATGGGGAAGATCACCTCGTAGAGCAACACGAAGCGTCCGCGTTTGTGGGCCTTGGTGATCTCGCCGATATAGGTCGCGGCGACGGGGACCTCGGCTCCGAGTCCGATGCCCTGGACGAAGCGGAAGACCAGGAAGAGCATCAGCGAGTCGGTGAATGCCATGCCCAGGCTCATCACGGCATAGAGCGCGAGTGAGACGATGATGACGTTGAGGCGGCCCATGCGGTCGGCGAGCCAACCGCCGCCGAGGGCGCCGACGAGCATGCCGATGCCACCGATGGCGATCACCCACGCGACCGAGGCGGGGGTGAGATTCCATTTGGGGATCAGGACGGGGAGCGAGTACGCGATCATCAGCTGGTCGAAGCCGTCGAAGAAGGTCACGGCGCCGACGGCGACCCGCGCCTTGATGTGCCACCGGCTCATCGGCAGTCGTTCGAGGCGTGCACTGATCATTTCCGCACTACTGGACATGGTGGTCGATACCGGTGTCATAGGGTCCTCGGTTTCGTGTTCCAGTTACTTAAGCCCTCAATGGCTTACCGCTAAGATGTAACCTGCAGCACTCGACATCCGTCAACCGTTGACTTTCCGGCCCGCATGACCTATGCGGGCGCAGACACCGTCGGGTCACCTCCTCCGTTCGAGCATCGGACCCTTCGAGGATGCCTCCCACCTTGACACGCCCGACCGACCCGGAGGGCACATACCAGGTTGCGACAGCGGTCAGTTCACGTGTGCGCGCAGCACATCCACCACCCGCCGGACCGCCGGGGCCGGGTTGTCGCGGCGCCACGCGAGCGCGATCGGCAGCACCGGACTGTTCCGCAGCGGGACGTACCGCACGCCCGTCACGGTGATGTCGGTGGTCGACGCGACGACGACCGCAACCCCCACCCCGGCGCCCACGAGAGCCAGCAGACTGTAGGGGTCCGGTGCTTCCCGGGCGATCACGGGGGTGAATCCGGCGGAGTGGCACACCGTGAAGGTCATCTCCCGCACGCTCGACCCGTGGGCGGCGGGATAGACGACGAACCGCTCGCCGGTCAGGTCGGCGGCGTCGAGTTCCTCCCGCGTCGCCAATCGATGATCGGCCGGCAGCGCGACCATGAGCGCTTCGTGGCGCACCGTCACGGTGGCGACGTCCCGGGGCACCGGAAGGCCGACGATCCCCATGTCGAGCAGTCCCTGCGAGACGAGATCGAGCACCTCTCCTGTGTAGGTCTGCGGACGCAGATCCAGCTCGATCCCCGGGCAGCGTTCCTCGAGGCGCCGGGTCAGCTGTGAGATCACCGTGTAG
This sequence comes from Rhodococcus rhodochrous, assembly GCF_900187265.1. NCBI lineage: Bacteria > Bacillati > Actinomycetota > Actinomycetes > Mycobacteriales > Nocardiaceae > Rhodococcus > Rhodococcus rhodochrous. Next base: position 2,646,903 of record NZ_LT906450.1, on the reverse strand, counting down.
CCGCTCGCGCCGCCGAATCCGACGCTCACCACGCCGGTGACACCCGAGGCCGTCGACCGCACGACCGTCCGGGCGATCTCGATCTGGGCGGCGATCACGCGTGCGGGCCCGAGCAGCGATTCACCGGCCGCGGTGAGCTGCACCGAACGGGTGGTGCGGGCGAACAGCTCGGCGCCGAGGTCGCGTTCGAGGGCGCGGATCGTCTGGCTGAGCGGCGACTGGGCGATGTGCAGTCGCTCCGCCGCGCGTCCGAAATGCAACTCCTCGGCCACCGCCAGGAAGGCCTGCAGTTGCCGAAGTTCCATGCCGACCTTGATTTTGTCGGTTGATCTACACAATCGTGCTCGATTAGGTCTTGGACTTTACACGGTTGCGCCGGTGATAGTGATCCCGATGGCGAGCCAGTTCCTCCTCGAGCGCACCGACTCGATCCGGCCGGTCGTCGGTCTCGGGATCGGGTAAGTGCTGCTCTCCCTCGTCTGCATGACCGCCCTGCTCAAACGCTCACCGGCCATTACCGAACCCGACGAACCACGCTCCGCACCCGCCCGGACGACGGCCGACGCCTCCTGACACGAACGGACGACCATGAACTACGCCCACACCGACCCGGCCCTGCATGCGGTACTCGACCGATGGATCTCCGACTCCGACCGGCCGCTGACCGACCGCCTCCTCGATCATCTGGGTGCCGATGCCGCCGGCCGTCTCGACGCGCTCGCGGCCACCGCGAACGCCCATCCGCCGGTGCTGCACCAGTACGACCCCGACGGCGAACGGATCGACCGCATCGAATACCACCCCGCCTATCTCGAACTGTGCCGTGCCGCCTACAGCGAATACGGCCTCTCGGCACTGTCCCACCGTCCGATCCACGGTTGGACGAACACACCCCCGCATCTCGTCAAGTACCTCACGTCGTATCTGTTCGTACAGGCCGAGTTCGGCCTCGCCTGCCCGGTGTCGATGACCGATGCCGCCGCACGCACCCTGCGGATGTTCGGCGACCCCGAGGTGTTCGGTCCGTGGATCGACGGCCTGACCTCCACCGATCCGGCCACCGCCCTGACAGGGGCGATGTTCATGACCGAGACCCAGGCGGGCACCGATATCGCGAAGACCGGGACCCGCGCCGAATTCGACGGCACCGCATGGCGATTGACCGGCCGCAAGTGGTTCGCCTCCAACCCGGACGCCGACGTCGTGATCACCCTCGCCCGGTTCCCCGGCGGGGACGAGAACTCGACCCGCGGCGTCGGAATGTTCATGCTGCCCAAGCGGCTTCCCGACGGGAGCCGGAACTCGTACACGATCGACCGCCTCAAGGACAAGCTCGGCACACGATCGATGCCCAGCGGCGAGGTCACCCTGCACGGGGCGTACGCGCTGCAGGTCGGCGACCTCGACCGTGGATTCCGGCAGATGACGGAGATGCTGAACACCTCCCGCCTGTCGAACGCGATGCGCTCGAGTGCCCTGATCCGGCGCGCTGTGCGCGACGCCGTCGCTCACACGAGGGATAGGGTGGTCTTCGGAAAGTCCCTGTTCGATCAGCCGCTCATGCGCGCCACCCTGCTGCCGCTGCTGCTCGACGCCGAGGCCGCTCTCGCGCTCGTCGCCTACAGCGGTGCGACCCTCGATCGCGCCGACCACGGCGACGAGCAGGCACGCAGTGTCGTCCGGATCCTCACGCCCGTCGCCAAGCACTACATCTGCAAGCGCGCTCGTACCGTCACCGGTGAGGCGATGGAGATCCGGGGTGGCAGCGGCTACATCGAGGACCGGGCTTTCGCCCGCCTCGTCCGCGACTCACACCTCGGATCGATCTGGGAGGGTTCGAGCAATGTCATCGCGCTCGACGTGCTGCGGTCGATGCGCAAGAACGGCGCGCACCGGGTCCTGGCCGACGCGCAGCGCACACTGCTCGACGCGGCGCATCCGGAGTGCGCCCCGATCACCGCGGCACTGCGGGATCGATGGGATGCGCTCGAGGCGCGCGGCGAAGACCTGCTCGCCGGCGACGACACGCACGCGCAGACCCGCAGCGCGATCTACACCGATGATCTCGCACGGACGGTGATGGCGACCCTGCTCGTGGACCTGGCGTCGCACCGCATCGAGCACGGTCTCGGCCACCGGTCGCTGCTCGTCGCCCATGCCTACCTCGACGGGCTGGCCGGTGAGCCGAATGCCGTCGCTCTCGACCACCTCGCCGCGATCGCCGACGGCACCGACGTCGACCCCTCCGTCGCGGCCGCGGCGGCGCCGAGCACCGCCGCCGATGCGGTACCGACTGCACTGACAGGAGCCCCCTCATGAGCACGCATCCCACCGGCCCGGCCCCGCTCGCCGGCATCAAGGTCCTCGACCTGTCGAAGATCCTCGCCGGACCGTACGCGACCATGTCGTTCGCCGATCTCGGCGCCGATGTCACCAAAGTCGAGCACCCCGACGGCGGTGACCCCACCCGAGTGTGGGGGCCACCCTTCGTCGGCGACGACGCCACCTACTACCTCGCGGTCAACCGCGGCAAGAAGTCGGTGACGATCGACCTGAAGTCGGAGGAAGGGCAGCGGATCGTGCACCGGATGCTCGCCGACACCGACGTCGTGGTCGAGAACTTCAAGCCCGGCAGCGGCCTGCAGAAGATCTTCGACCACCGCGCCCTGTCCGAACAGCACCCGCACCTGATCGTGCTGCACATCTCGGCCTTCGGTGACGAGGGCCCGCTCGCCGACCAGGCCGGTTACGACATGGTCGCCCAGGCCGCAGGCGGTCTGATGTCGCTGACCGGGGAACCCGGTGGCGCGCCGATGAAGGCCGGCTACGCGATGGGGGATCTCGGTGCGGCACTGTTCGGGGTGATCGGGGTGCTCGCCGCGCTGGTCGAACGCGCTCGCACCGGTCGCGGCCAGTACGTCACCACGTCGCTGTTCGAATGCCAGCTGGCGATGCACGTCAACTGGGCCACGAACTATTTCGCCACCCAGGAGCGACCGCACGCTCTGGGCTCTGCACACCCGAATCTCGCTCCCTACCAGGCATATCCGGCGAGTGATGGCTACTTCGTCGTCGCGGTCGGGAACGACGGATTGTGGGAGAAGCTGTGTGTGGCACTGGAAAGGCCGGAACTCGCGACCGATCCGCGGTTCCTCCGCAACCGTGATCGCATCGCACATCGCAGCGAACTCGACGAGGTGCTCACCGCGGCGTTCGCCACCGGGACCGTGCAGCACTGGTGCCGCGTCCTGGAAGAGCACGGCGTGCCGGTCTCCCCCATCCGGCACCTCGACGAGATCTACAACGACCCGCACACCGCCGCGATCGGCATGGTCGGCACCGTCGACCATGCGTCCGGACCTCTCGAACAGATCGCGTTCCCGGTCAATTTCGGAGGAGTACGACCGCCGCTGCGGTCGGCGCCGCCGCTGCACGGGGAACACACCGACGAGATCCTCGCGGGATATCAGGAGGTCCCCCTTCCGTCCTAGCGACGAACGTCTCGAATATCGCTGACCTACGGCCGTTTCCGATCGATCGGGAACGGCCGTAGGCCTGTTCGCCCAGGGACGGCGATGGCGGCATCCCACTGCGGTGTTGCCGGGGTCACGCAGTGCGGCAGCACTTCTGAGGTCGACGCGTCCGGATTTCTCCGCGATACGCGGGGGTAACGTCCGCGAAACAAGAGCCGCGCATGATCGGCATCGATTGCACGACCGCCGACTCGCACGAAAGAACGACATATGCAGCTGACTCCCGCCGACACCGAGAAACTCCTTCTGGCCGTCGCCGGCATGGTGGCGCGCGACCGGCGGGACCGCGGCGTCCGACTGAACTATCCCGAAGCCGTTGCCCTGTTGTCCACCTGGGTGATCGAACGGGCACGCGAAGGCGCCGACGTCGCCGACCTCATGGTGAAGGGACGCGAGGTCCTCGCCCGCGACGAGGTCATGGACGGCGTCGCCGAGATGCTGACCGACGTGCAGGTCGAGGCCACTTTCCCGGACGGACGCAAGCTCGTCACGATCCACCACCCGATTTCCTGAAAGGAGCCCCGACATGGCATCCGGACCGACTTCGGGACCCGGAGCGATTCGCGTCGCCGAGGGCTCCCTCACCCTCAACGCGGACCGCTCCGACGACGAGCGCATCACCCTCGTCTTCCTCAACACCGGTGATCGTCCCATCCAGATCGGCTCGCACATCCACCTGCCGGACGCGAACGCGGCCCTCGAATTCGACCGCGAACGCGCGCAGGGCTTCCGCCTGGACATCCCGTCGGGGACCTCGCAGCGCTTCGAACCCGGCAGCAGCCGCGAACTGGGCGCCGTCGCCCTGCGCGGACGACGCGTCGTACCCGGCATCCAGGTGCGGAAGCAGGAGGACTGAGAACGTGGAGATCACACGCGCCGAGTACGCGGCACTGTACGGACCGACAGTCGGCGACCAGGTACGCCTGGGTGACACCGACCTGTGGATCCAGATCGAGGAGGACCGCACCTTCGGCGGCGAGGAAGCCGTCTTCGGTGGCGGCAAGTCCATCCGCGAATCGATGGCCCAGGGCGTGACGACCCGGGCCGAAGGTGCTCCCGACACCGTCATCACGAACGTGATCGTTCTGGACTGGTGGGGCATCGTGCGTGCCGACGTCGGTATCCGCGACGGTCGCATCGTCGCCCTCGGCCGCGCCGGTAACCCGGACATCGCCGACGGCGTGCACCCGAGGCTGCAGATCGGCCCGTCCACCGACGTCATCTCCGGTGAGGGGCGCATCCTCACCGCGGGTGCCTTCGACTCGCACGTGCACCTGCTGTCGCCGTCGCAGATCGTCGAGGCACTCGCCACCGGCATCACCACGATCGCCGGCGGTGGAACCGGTCCGTCCGAAGGATCGAAGGCCACCACCGTCACGCCGGGCCCGTGGCATCTGATGCAGATGCACCGCGCGCTCGACGCGCTGCCGGTGAACGTGCTGTTGCTCGGCAAGGGCAACACCGTCTCCGCCGAAGGACTGCGCGAACAGGCCCTCGCCGGGGCCGCCGGATACAAGGTGCACGAGGACTGGGGCTCCACACCGGCCGCGATCGATGCGGCATTGCGCGCGGCCGACGAGCACGGACTGCAGGTCGCGCTGCACTCGGACTCGCTCAACGAGGCGGGCTTCGTGGAGAGCACGCTCGCCGCGATCGACGGACGCTCGATCCACGCCTTCCACGTCGAAGGCGCCGGCGGCGGGCACGCCCCGGACATCCTGAGCATCGCCGGATTGCCGCACATCATCCCGGGCTCGACCAACCCGACGTTGCCGCACACGATCAACACCGTCGACGAGCACCTCGACATGCTGATGGTCTGCCATCACCTGAACCCCGCCGTCCCGGAGGACCTCGCGTTCGCCGAGTCCCGGATCCGGGCCACCACCATCGCGGCCGAGGACATCCTGCACGACATGGGTGCCCTGTCGATCACCTCGTCCGACGCCCAGGCGATGGGCCGCATCGGTGAGGTCATCACCCGCACGTGGCAGGTCGCGCACGTGATGAAGAACCGGCGCGGGGAGCTCGACGGCGGCATGCCCGCCGACAACGAACGGGCCCGCCGCTACGTCGCGAAGTACACGATCAACCCTGCGATCGCGCACGGCGTCGACCACGAACTCGGTTCGATCGAGGTCGACAAGATGGCCGATCTGGTCCTGTGGGATCCGAAGTTCTTCGGCATCCGGCCGTCGCTGGTCATCAAGGGCGGATCGATCGCCTGGGCCGCGCTCGGCGACCCCAACGCCTCGATCCCGACGCCGCAACCGGTGCTGCAGCGACCGGCGTTCGGCGATGCGCTCGCTCCGCACACGTCGGTGTCGTTCGTCTCCCCCGCCGCCCTCGACGACGGCCTGGTAGAACGACTCGGGTTGCGCCGCAGACTGTTGCCGCTGCGGCCGACCCGGCACATCGGCAAGGCCGACATGAAGCAGAACGACGTGTTGCCGTGCATCGAGATCCGCCCCGACACCTTCGACATCGACATCGACGGCGAGCGGGTCGTTCCGGCGCCAGCCACCGAACTGCCGCTCGCGCAGCTGTATTCGATGTTCTGATGTTGCCCGACACTCTATCCCCCACCACGGTGCTGCTCCTTCTCGCGGACGGGCGCGCGCCGGTCGGCGGGAACGTCAACTCGGGTGGGCTCGAACCCGCGCTCCAGGGTGGGATGTCGCCGACCGAGGTGCGCCGCTTCCTCGTCGCACGGTTGCGCACCTCGGCGGCAGTCGAGGCCGGCGTCGCCGTGGTCACCCGGCACGCCGTGGACTCCGATGCCGGAACCGCCCCAGCGCTCCGGATCGACGAGATCGAGGACCACTGGGCGGCGCGCACTCCGGGCCCGGCCCAACGCGACGCGTCCCGGTTGCTGGCCCGCGGTTACCTGCGACTGGCCCGGAACCTGTGGCCCTCCACCGTTCTCGACGACCTCGACGCCCGGACCCCGCGACCGTCGCGGGGACTGGTCGTCGGGGCCATCGCGGCGCTCGCGCGCATCCCGGCGATCGACACCGCGCGACTGGTGCTGTACGAGGAGGCGCAGGCGATCGTCGCGGCCTTCCTCAAACTGCACCCCACCGACCCGGCCATCGGTTCGCGATGGGCACTCGAGGCCTGCGCTCATCTCGAACCTCTCATCGCCGAGCTGTCCGCCCTCACCGATCCGGCGGACATCCCGGCCACCGGTGGCCCCCAGACCGAACTGTGGGCCGAAGCCCACGCATCCGCTCCAGAAAGGCTGTTCCGTGCCTGAACACACCACCACCCGTTCGCTCCGTCTCGGCGTCGCCGGTCCCGTCGGCACGGGCAAGAGCTCGCTCATCGCGACCATCTGCCGCACCCTCGCGTCCGAGCTGCAGCTCGGCGTGATCACCAACGACATCTACACCGACGAGGACGCCCGCTTCCTCCGCTCGGCCGGCGTGCTCGATCCCGAGCGCATCCGCGCGGTGGAGACCGGTGCGTGCCCGCACACCGCAATCCGCGACGACGTGACCATGAACCTGCTGGCCGTCGAGGATCTCGAACGCGACTTCGCGCCGCTCGACGTGGTGCTGGTGGAGAGCGGCGGCGACAACCTCACCGCGACCTTCTCCCCCGCGCTCGTCGACGCGCAGATCTTCGTGCTCGACGTCGCCGGTGGTGGCGACGTCGCCCGCAAGGGTGGTCCCGGCATCAGCCGCGCCGACCTGCTCGTGGTGAACAAGACCGATCTCTCCCCGTATGTGGGTGTCGACGTGCCCCAGATGGTCGCCGACGCCGAGAAGGCCCGCGAGGGCGGACCGGTGCTGGCGCTGTCCCGGACCGACGCCGCATCGGTGCAGGCGCTCGGTGACTGGGTGCGCGAGATGCTGGCAGCCCACCGCGCCGGGTCGCACACCCCTGTCGATCCCGGTCCGATGGCTCCGCACTTCCACGCCGACGAGGACGACGACCACGATCACGGCCATGGGCACGGGCACGGGCACGGGCACGGGCACGGGCACGGGCACAGCCACGATCACGCCGTCGCACACTCGCACGACTGATCATGTCCCGCACCACGATCCGTATCGACCGCGCACCGGGCCGCGCACGCCTGACCCTGCGGGCGGGCATGCTCGTCCCCCGCACGGTCGAGGTCGGTCCGGACCACGCGCGGGTCGCCCTCGTCGCCGCCGGCGCGTTGTTGCTCGGTGGTGACTCGGTGACCGTCGACGTCCACGTCGACGCCGGATGCACGCTCGAACTGCAGGACATCGGTGGCACCGTCGCCTACGACGCCGACAACCGGCTGTCCCGGTGGGACGTGCGGATCACCGTCGCCGAGGGCGGCACCCTCGTATGGGACACCTACCCGTTCGTGATCGCCACCGGCGCCCGCGTGCACCGCGCCACTCGGATCGAACTCGCCTCCGGCGCGGCCACGAGCATGCGGGAGACGCTCGTCCTCGGGCGCCACGGAGAAACCGGAGGTGCGCTCCGCAGCCGTACCTCGGTGGTCCTCGATCGTCGTCCCCTCTTCGTCGAGGAGTTGTACGCGCACGGTGCGTTCCCCGAACCCGGGATCCTCGGTTCCGCGCGGGTGCACGACGTCATCGCAACCTACGGACGACGCGCCGAGGGCGACGGTGTCGTCCAACTCGAAGGACCCGGCAGCCTGCTGCGGTTCCTCGGCGCCGACGCCCACTCCTCGCCGCTCGAGTCGACCTGGCGCTCCTGGCGCTCCACACACGTTCACCCGTCCATCCTCGAAGGGAGTCTCACCCATGCACGTCCCTGACCATTTCCTCCCCATGGGCGCCACCGCGCCGGCCGCGGCGATCGCCACCGGTGCGGTCGTCCTGGCCGCCACCGCCGGGCGCCCGCGCATCACGACCCGGGACACCCTTCTCGCGGGCACGACCGCAGCGATGATCTTCGGCGCCCAGATGGTCAACTACCCCATCGCCGGTGGCGTCAGCGGCCATCTCATCGGCGGCGCGCTCGCGACCGCGCTCCTCGGGCCCCGGCTCGCCCTTCTCGCGATGACCGCCGTGGTCGGCGTGCAGGCATTGCTGTTCGGAGACGGCGGCATCAACGCCCTCGGGGTGAACGTGCTGCTGATGGCGGTGCTGCCTGTGCTCGTCACCGCCGCCGTCCGCATCGGCGCCGAGCGACTCGGCCTCGGGAAGCTGACGCGGACCACCGCCGCCATCAGCGCCGGTCTGTCCGTGCCGGTGAGTGCCGCGGTGCTCGGCGTCGCGTACACGGCTACCGTCGGAACCGGTGCCGCAGCAGCGTTCATCGGCGAACTGACCGCGGTCCACCTGGCCATCGGTCTCGGTGAAGCCCTCATCACCGCCGCCGTGCTGAGCGCCGTGACGGCGTTCGCGCCCGGCGTCGCCGCGTGGGACACACGGCCCTCCGTCACCCCCGTTGCCGTCCGACGTGGTTTCGCGGCGATCGGCGGTCTGGGCGTGGTCAGCGCCTGCGCGCTGGCGCTCGTCGCGTCCGGCAACCCCGACGGTCTCGAGCACATCGTCGGCGCCTATTCGCTGCCGGTCGGTGACGCTGCCTTCGCCGGTCTTCCCGGCCTGGCCGACTACGGCACGCTCAGCGGAACCGAATTCCTCGCGGCACTGGCCGGCCTCGCCGCCACCGCGGTGCTCGGCGCCGCCCTCGCCGCGATGGGCCGCCGCACGCCGGTCCGTCAGGGCGTGTAACGGTCCTCTCGGAACCCTTCGAGCGGTGCGGTCGCTGATGCGGCCGCACCGTTCCGCGTTCCACGACCGGCCCGACTTCCGCTCTGTCGCAGCCCCGTGACCTCGGGTTTCCACCGCCGATCAGAAAACTCGGAAATTTTTTCGATTCGACGGGAACCTTTCCACCTCCCGGTCCCTCTTACCTGTGTCAGTCACCGAGACACCGAAAGAGGCACCGACCATGGCTACCAACTCCTTCCCCGGCAGCAGCTCCTCGAACGCCGACCGTGCCGCGTCGCAGTCCACCGCCAGCGACCGCGCCGACTCGTCGTACGGCTCGCAGTCCTCCTACGACGGCAACTCCTCCTACGGCTCGTCCTCGGCCGACCAGTCGGGATCGACGAGCTATGAGTCCTACGAGCGTTACGAGCGGTACGACAGCTCCGGCTCCTCGAGCTCGGACTCGTCCTACGGCTCGGCGAGCAACTCGGGTGCGTCGAGCTCCGCCGGGTCGGCCTCCTCGGCCTCCGATCGCGCCGCTGCGGAGAACACCGAGTCCACCTCGCGCGTGACCTCCGGCTCCGCCTCCACCGAGCCGGTCGTGCTCGACGAGTACACCCTCGGTGACGGCACCCGCGTCGCCGACGTCGATACGGACGGAGACGGCCGGGTCGACCTGTCGCTGGTGGACTACGACGGCGACGGCAGGACCGATGCGCAGATCAGCGACTCCGACGGCGACGGCAATGCCGACCTGATCGAGTTCGATCGCGACGGTGACGGTTACATCGACGCCGCCGCCGGTGATCTCGACGGCGACGGCCGGCTCGATCTGGCCGTCTTCGACGAGGACGGCGACGGCGAGGTCGACGTGGTGGTGGACCTGCACACCGGTGCGGTCGACTTCGACGGTGACGGCATCGCCGACGACTACGTCGACGTCTCGGCCTTCGACACCGGGTCCGAGTCGACCGACACCGGTTCCGATCTGGTCTGAGCCCCACCTCCGACCGATCCGAGACGAAGGGCAAGCAGGTGATGTCACCGCAGATCCGTGAACGGATCGACGAAATGATCGCGGCAGCGGATGTCGCAGCGGAGGGGCCGGAGCGCGCCGCCGCGACCGCACGACTCGCCGATCTGGGGGTCGAACGTCTGACCGTCGAGCCCGGTACGCGGTTCGATCCGAGCCGTCACCGTGCGGTGGCGGTGACGCCGGCAGTAGCACCGGCGGAGGCGAACCGGGTCGCCGCGATGATCCGGCCCGGCTGGTGTCACGAAGGGCAGATCCTGCGCTACGTCGAGGTGCGGGTGGAGGTTCCGCCGGCGCAGTGCCCCGCTCCGGGGGCGTCGTGACACCCGCCGACGGGCGACGGCCGTTCGCCGCTATAGAGTCCGCGACGGTCATCGCACCGTCCATGCAGGTTTTGTGGGTTCGCATTCGAGAGGCACGATCGAGATGAGCTGGGTTCTGGCGGTCGATTTCGGCACGTCCAACACGTCGGCGGCGCACCGGATCGGCCCGGACCGGGTCGAATCACTGCCGCTGACCCACACCTCCAACCTCATGCCGTCCTCGGTGTACGTCGACCACACCGGGGCGATCACCACCGGCGACGTGGCCATCAACCAGGCCACCGTGGACCCGGCCGGGTTCGTCGCCTACCCCAAGACCCACGTCGCGGTCGGATCGGTGATGGTCCGCGGCCAGGACGTCCCCGTCGCCCACACCATCGCTTCGGTCCTGCGCACCGTCTACAACCAGGCGCTACCCCGGCACAACAACCATCCGCCGGCGGAGGTCGTGCTCACCCACCCCGAGGCCTGGTCCCAGCGCGAACTCGATGTGCTGCGGCACGCCGCATCCCTGGCCGGACTCGGCGGCAGCGTCTCGCTGATCTCCGAACCCCGAGCCGCGGCGTTCTACTACTCGCGTCAGCACGACGCGAAGATCGTCAAGGGCTCGACGATCGCAGTGTTCGACTTCGGTGGCGGTACCCTCGACATCGCCGTACTCACCGCGACGAGCGAGTGGACCTTCGAGGTCATCCGGGCCGGCGGCGACAACACCCTCGGCGGCAAGAACCTCGACGCCACCGTCGCCCGCTGGGTCGACGAACGCCTGCGCGACGACGACCCGGATCTCGCGGCGTGGTTGCGCACCCCGGACGGGCTCGATGCCCGCCGCACCCTCGACGATCAGATCCGCCGCGCCAAGGAACTGCTCTCCGAGCATCCCTCCGCGACGATCCGGGTCACCGGCAACGGCGCGGATCTGACCTTCACCATCACCCGCGACGAGTTCGAGCAGCTCATCGAACCGCAGATCACCCGCGGCGTGCAGCTCGCCGCCCAGGTGCTGCGCGATGCCGGGGTGGACCGGTCGAGTCTGCAGGCGCTGTATCTGACCGGCGGTTCCTCGCGGATCCCGTACGTGCATCGGCGGCTGTCCGAACTCGGGTCCATCGCCACCCTCGACGACCCGAAGACCGTCGTGGCCAAGGGCGCGGCCGGGTTCGTCGCCGGCGGACGCACCACCGAACCCGCCGCCGACCTCGACACCGAGGTGCTGCGACCGGACACTCCCCGCCCCGCAGCACCGCGAGCCGGTGTTCCGCGCCCGGGTACCCCGGCGGCACAACCGAACCCGGCACCGGCGCGCGACGTGGAGCGGTCACGACCGTCTCGGCTCCTGCTCATCGCCGGGGGTGCCGTGCTGGCGGTACTCGTCGCCGCCGGGGCGGTCTTCGGTCTGACCCGTGGCGGAGCCGACGACGGAACATCGGCCGGCGCCGCGGTCGCCCCCGCTGTGGCCGACGACAGGTCGGACACCGGCGCACCACCTGCGGCGACGTCGGATTCGGTCTATCGCAGCGAGAGCACCGACGAGGTGGTGGAACTGTTGCCGACCAAGTTGCTCACCGGGTCGAGTTCGTGCGAGAAGTCCGGCTTCTCCTTGGAGGGCGCCCTGCGGGTGCGGTGCCAGATCAGCCCCAACTCCAATCTCGGCAAGGCGCTGGGTATGAAGCCCACCGACTACGAATCGGTGTCGGCATACCGGGACGATCAGTACGCACGCTCGAACTTCATCCGGCTCCGCGACGCCAAGAACGACAACACCCGGGTCGTCTCGTCGGACGGTACGCGGATCGCCGACTACGACCACCAACCGGGCGGGAACTCGTACTTCACCGTCATCGACAAGTCCACCGGACTCGTCGCCGAGTTCTCCACGACGACCGAGCGCGGCGAAGCACTGCTCACCGAACTCGGTTGGAACGCCTGACCTGCCCTTCTCCCGTACCTTCCTCCTCAGGAGTTCTCTTCCCATGCACAACTCTCGAACCGGGCGCCTCGCCCTGGCCATGGCCGCTGCCGCCGTCGTCACTGTGGCCGGTTGCGCGTCCGACAGCGACGCCACCGTCGTCGACGAGACCACCACGACCGAACGGGCTTCTGCCGGCGTGGATCTCGACTCGCTCGATACCGGCGACTACAACACCCAGCCGCGCGATTTCGTCGCGCTGGGCATGGCGGCCGAGGACTTCGGTCCTGCAGTGGAAGGCCAGCGACTCGCCGAGTTCGTCGTCCACCCGCACACCGTCGACCCGACGCTCACCGTCGGCGGGTCCACCAACGGGGTCTTCCTCGGCGGCACGGGCAACATCTTCTCCGGCAGCGAGAACGAGATCCTGAAGGAATTCTCGATCATCAACGCCTTCACCAGCTTCCGGAGCACCGACGACGACAGTCGCGAGTTCGGTGTCAGTGTCTGGCGATTCCCCACCCCCGAGGATGCCGGCGGCGCGGCACAGGCCCTGTACGAGTACAAGCTCGCGCCCGCGGACGGCCCGTTCGCCACCGGTCCGGAGACCCCGACGACGTTGCCGGACCTGCCCGACACACTGGCCACCACGTATTCCTGGCCGGAACTGGACACCGTCTCCCTGAGCACGCTCACCACACGCGGCATGTTCGTCGTCTACACCTACAGCGGCGACGACAGCGGTGGAACCGACTGGCTCACCGATTCCGCGACCCGCGGTGTGCAGCAGCAGATCGAACTGCTCGACCGGTTCCCGGCCACCCCGACCGACGAGATCGCCTCGTTGCCGGTCGATCTGGACAAGGTCATGGCCCGAGCCGTGGGGTTCGTCGACAGCGAGTACTCGCGTAACTCCGACATGGCGGTCTACGGACCCGACGGCTGGTTGCACTACGACTCCGCGCCGGCCGACACCGAGGTGGTGTTCGAGCAGACCGGCACCGACCGTGTCGCGAAGGTCAACAGCAACGTCTATCGCACCGCCGGCCCGGACGAGGCCGAGGTCCTGAAGGACGCGTTCGCGGCCCACACTGCAGCGACCTATCCGGATCTCGTCGAGGATCCGTCGCTGACGCAGGGTCTTCCGAACACCACCTGCTGGTCGGGGGATGTCGCCGAAGGTCGAGCTGCCGCGTGCCTGATGACCTACGGCCGCTACATGGCCGAGCTGTCCGGATTCCGTTCGATCGGCAACGAGAACCCCGATTCCGACACTCTGCGCACCGTGCCGCAGCGCGTCGCGACGCAGTACGTGAAGTTCGTCCGCGCCGAGGAGATGGGTCTGGGCGAGAACTGACCTCCCTCGCGGTCCGGTGACCGTCGGTGCACGACATCGATGACGGTCACCGGACCGCTGTGCGACGCGGCCGGGTAGGTTACTCCGCGTACAGATGGGGGTGCCATGAACGAGACCGAGTTGATCGAGCGGTGCCGGTCCGGCGACCGGGCCGCTTTCGCCGCACTGGTGGAACCGTCCCGCACCCAGGTGTGGGCGGTATGCGTGCAGATCACCGGCAACCGCCACGACGCCGAGGACGCCCTGCAGGACGCGTTGATCGCCGCCTGGCAGAACCTCGACAAATTCCGGGGCACCGCCCGCTTCGGCTCCTGGCTCTACCGCATCGCGAGCAACGCCGCGCTGGCGATCGTGCGCAAGCGCCGCGAGATCCCCGACGACGAGATCGACCTCGGCCGGACCTCCACGGTGCCGGGACCGGCCGAGCGCGTCGTCGACACCGACGCGGTGCGTCACGCCCTCGCTCAGCTCCCGGAACAGTTCCGGGTCGCGGTGGTGCTCCGCGAATACGCCCAGATGAGCTACGCCGAGATCGCCGAGCACCAGAACGTGCCTGTCGCGACGGTCAAGACCCGCATCAACCGGGGACGAGCGCAACTCGTCGAACTCCTCGACCCGGCCCGCCTCGATGCCGTCGGTCTCGAGCCCTGACCGGTAGATTGGGACGTGGCAGGAACATTCCGGGGCCCGCACGACTCCAACCTGACGACGATGGACAACGGGGGAAGAAGGAAGAGCCCATGACAAGCGATGAGACCGATCCGCTGCCCTCACTGGGTGAGCTGCTCGGTATCGATGTGCTCGCCGACCTACCGGAACTGCCCGATCAGGTCTGGGAGCGCGCGCTCGACATCGCCACCGACCCCGGCACTGCCGCGGTCGATATCTCACTGATCCCGGACGACGACGAGATCGACCCCGAAGTGGTCACCGCCGACTCTCTCGACCTCGACCCCGATGCCTACGCCGACCTCGTCAGCGCAGGTGGAACCGACCCCGTCCTCGTCGACGACGACGAGCCTTCCCCCGACGACGAGGCCGCCCCGACCGGCTTCACCGACACCTTCGACGAGCCCGATCCCGGCATGTGACCCGCCGACCGGGTCAGTATCCGCGGGCGATCACCGTGTAGGCGTGTGTCAGCGCCGTCAACGCAGTGTCCTCCGCAGCCGACCGCGTCGACACCGTCTGTGCCTGCACCGCGACGAGTCTCTGTTGCGCCGCCGCCCGGATCTGCTCGGGTGACGCCGTCGGCTCCAGCCCCGACGCCTCGGCGATCGTACCGCCGCGCAACACCTGGACCAGTTCGTCGACCACGGGCGCGGTCGGGTCGGCCTGCAGCAGAGACCGCAACGCCCGCAACAACTCCACCGGTACCAGCGCCGGATCCGTGCGCAGCGCCGAGACGATCTGCCGGATGGCGTCGCGCGCCGGATGTGAATAGACGAGGGAGTCGAGTTCGGCGAGGATCCGCCCGGCGCGGTGCAGCACTGCGAACCGGCGCAGCGACTGCTCGAGCACCGCGCGCAGCGGATGGATGCCGGAGACTCCGGACAGCCACTGGTTGACCTGGTGCGCACCACCGGTGGCATGCGCGCGGGCGTGCACGAGCCCGTACTCACCGATCAATTCGAGCAGGCGCCACACCTGCTCGCGCGGGACCGGCAGTGCGGCGGAGTCGGCGTCGAGCAGATCGAACAACTCCAGCGGCGCCAGCGGGGCGAGGTCGGCCAGAGCGCGGGCGTCGGAGTCGGTGAACGCGCCGGTATGGGAGGTCTGTGCAAGCAACCCGGCGACAGGAACCACCGTGCCGACCTGTCCCGCCAGCCGCCGCGCAAGGACGTTCGCGTGTTCGGCGGCGTGTCCGAGCGGATCCCGATTGCCCAACACTCCACGACCGAAACCGTCTGCGCGCGAAAGCACTCCGAGGGTGTTCAGCGGAGTGAAGCCGAGGCGCTGCAGAAATTCGACCTCGTCGGTGCGCGGCATCGAGTCGAACAGGAAGACCGCCGCGTCGGCATCGACGGACGCCGAGCGGGTCTGCTCGAACCCGTCGATCAACGCCCGCTCGGTCGCGGTGGCGTTGGCGACCGTGAGCGTCGCCAGCCCGGGGGTGTCGACGAGAGTGATCGTGCTCAGCGCGTGAGAAGGCAGACAGCGGTGAACGTACGCGACCTGCTCCGGCGGGACCCCGACCTCGACGGTGGTACCGAGCGCCAGCGGCACGGGTCGGCGCGCGCCGTCGGTGAACACCACGTCGGCGCGGGAGGGCGCACCGTTCTCGTAGACGGTGACGACATTGGTGGCCTCGAGCGCTGCCGTCTCGGCGACCGGAGCGCCGATCAGCGCGTTGACCAGGGTGGATTTGCCGGCCTTGAGGCGTCCGACGACCACGATGCGCGGCGGCGACCACAGAATCGCACCGATGCGGTTGGCATGCGATACGAGATCACCGCCGAGCGCGGCGAGCTGGTGCAGTGCCGCGTCGATGCGCTGGTGCACCGGATCGGGGGCCCCGGTCTGCGGTGGAGTGTGCGGGGCGCTCATGCGGCATCCCCCGTCAGCGTCGTCTCGATCGGGGTGATGCGGGCGCGGGTGATGCGCAGGTTCTTCTCCAGTCGTTCGATGTTCGCGGTGCGGGTCGCAGCGTCCGCCTGCGCGGCGCGCTTGGCTTCGTCGATGCGCTTCTGCAACTCGGTGATCCGGTCCTGCAGGTGCTTGCGACGACGCAGCACGATCTCCGGGCGGGTGGTGGCCATCGCGGCCTCGAGCATGCGGGTGGTGACCGTCCGCACGGTCGCGAGGGTTTCGCGCAGCCAGGTCAGCAGGTTCGTCTTGCCGGTGCGCATCGCCTTGAACCCGAGATTGATCGCCACCCAGGCGACGCCGGCGATGGCTCCGGCCCCGATGACCGCACCGAGCATGGTGGTGCCGATCATGCCCATCGTCAGCACGCTCGGATCCAGCAGCCCTTGGCGTTTCGAGCCCACTTCCCCCGTCACCAAGGGATCGGTCTGCAGCGCCTCGAGGGTGATCTCGCGGATGTGCTCCCATTGTTGCGGGTCGTCGAACAGGTCGGCGACGATCTTCTCGAGGTCGTCGAGGAACACCTGGGCGGTGGTGGCCATTGCGTCGAGCAGGTCGGCCTGGATCTGCGCGGTGAACACCTGTGGGGACCGCCGCAGCACCTGCATCGACGACTTGTTGATGCGCGTCGTCCAGTCCTCCCGCACGCGGGTGATCTCCTCGTCGAGGCGGGTGACGGCCCGTTGCCGTGCGAGGGTGAGGTCGCGCTGCAGGTGCTGCTCCCACTGCTGCGCCTCGTCCTTGAGACCTTTCAGGCGTTCCATCTCGGCGGTCAGGTCCGGGATGGCGGATTCGCCGTCACGCACGACGGAGAGTTCGTCGGCGATGTGCGTTTCGATGCGGCGCAGCCCGTCGAGGGCGACGCGCAGCGCGTCGGCTTCGGGGCGGTGCCGGGCGGCGGCGACCCGCTCGTCGAGCATCGCCCACAGCCCGGGGACCCCGGAGCAGGCGAGGCTGCGCTCGCGCACCGGGGAGGGCGGCAGGGCGGTCGCGGCCAGGGAGCGAACACTCGACACCGCCACGACGGGGATGTCTCGGCCGACATGTTCTGCGATGGCGCGGCGATTCTCCGCGACGATCTGTTCCCAGCGAGTGAGGTTCTTGTCGGTCTTGGTGACCACTACCAGCACGTTCTCCACACCGGCGGCGCTCTCGCGCAGGAACCGCATCTCCGGTTCGGTCAGCGGGGTCGACGCCTCGCACACCAGCACGAGCACGGCGGCCCGGTCTGCGGAGCGGGCCGCCATCGCGGCATGCCGGGGGTCGAGGCCGCCGATGCCGGGAGTGTCGACGACCGACGCGTTCGTGAGCTTCTCGGAGGCGATCGGCACGATCGCTGCGACCGGCAACGTCTCGACGGTCGGGTCCTGGACATGGCGGCCGCCGGTGGTGATCCACTCCCCCAGCTCGGCGCGGTCGACGCGGCGACTCCCGTCGGGGAACACCAATTCGGCAGTGCCCTCCGGGAAGTCGTCGGTGGCGGTGACGAATCGGGTTGCGACGGCGGTCGAGTGCTCGACATCGTCGAGAGCGGCGCCGTCGCGGTCGATGAGAGCGCTGACCAGCAGACTCTTACCGCGCTTGATCTCCCCCACCACCACGATCGACGAGGACCGGCCGGTGGCGGCGAGTTTGCGTTCGGCGCGATCGGCGACCTCGTCGTGCTTGTAAGCGCGCAGCACCTTGCACGCACCGTCGATCAGTTCGGCCACAGACGGATCAGCAGACACGCGACGACACTACATACCGGGTGGTACGGGGCCACGTTCCGCTCCGCCGTTCGGACTCGTGGCCGCGTCCACGATGATTTCCGGTTCCTGCCCCGGTCAACATTCGTGAACGGATCCGTCCGACTCCGGGAGACGTCATGACCCAGCAGACCGCCCGCGCCCTTCCCCCGATCGTCGACGAGCAGACATGGCGTTCGGCACTCGATGACCTCCGTCGACGAGAGAAAGCCGCCACGCGCGAACTCGACGCGATCGCAGCGCAGCGCCGCAGGCTGCCGATGATCGAACTGCCCGACTACATGCTGATCGGCGCCGACGGCCCAGTCCGGCTCGCCGATGTGTTCCAGGGCAGGTCTCAGCTCATCGCCTATCACCACATGTGGTCCGACGGCGCCGAATGGCAGTGCGGTGGATGCACGAGTCTCACGACGCAGTGGACCCGGCTCGGCATCCTCGACAACTACGACGCGCGCATGGTCGTCGTCACCAACGGACCGATCGACGAAGCCCTCGCCTACAAGGCGAAAGTGGGCAACACGATGGAGTGGTACTCATCATCGGAGAGTTCGTTCGGCGCCGATGTCGACGCGCCTCCCGGCGGAGGGTTCGCGGTCAATGTCTTCCTGCGCAACGGCGACAAGGTCTACCGCACCTGGCACACCACCGGCCGCGGCACCGAACAGCTCAGCTACACCTTCGCCCTGATCGACCTTCTTCCGTGGGGTCGTCAGGAGGAATGGCAGGATTCGCCCGAGGGCTGGCCGCAGTCGCCGACCTATTCGGGGTGGCTCGATTCCCCCGATGTGGCGCGGCTCTACGGTCCCGGCACCGGCGCGCAGTGAGGGCCGGGTGACATGGCGGACTCGACACCCTCGCGCAGCGGACATCTGCCCATCAACGGTCTGAGCCTGTACTTCGAGGTGCACGGCGAACTCGACGGGTCCGCTCCGCTGCCCCTGCTGTTGATTCCCGGCGCGTTCATGAGCACCGAGTCGATGCCGTCCTGGGTGACCGCCTTCGCCCGACGACGCCCGGTGATCGTCTTCGATCAGCAGGGGCACGGTCACACCCCGGACACCGATCGTCCGATGTCCTACGAACAGTTCGGCGACGATGCGGCGGAGTTGCTGCGGGCTCTCGAGGTCGAGCGCGCGGACGTGATGGGTTATTCGCAGGGCGGCGGGGTGGCGTTGCAGTTGGTGCTCCGGCATCCGGACCTCGTCGGAAAGCTCGTCACACTGTCGGCCACCTACCGGCAGGACGGTTGGTATCCGTCGGCGCTCGAGGGCATCGGACATCTCGATGCCGAGGTGCTCGCCGGTTCCTCGATCGAGAAGGTGTTCACGGAGCACACGCCCGATCTCGCGGCGTTCTCCGCCTACATCGACAAGATGAAGGTCCTCAACATCGAGGACCAGCAGATCACCGACGAGCAGATGCGGTCGATCATCGCGAACGCGATGGTGATCGTCGGTGACGCGGACGGCGTGGAACCCGAACATGCGGTGGCGATGTTCCGGTTGCTCGGTGGCGGGGACGAGGAGGCGGCCGCGACGGGGACGCTCCAGAAGGTTCCCCGGGCACGCCTGGTGATCCTCCCCGCGATGTCACACCTCGGCATCTCGGGAGAAGCGGACGTGCTGGTGCCGATGGTGACGGCGTTCCTCGACGACGTCCCGCCGGTGACGCCGGAGCTCTTCTGAGCGGCGGCCGGCGGACTTTCAGTCGGCGAGATAGCGGAGCATCACGGCGGTCGTGAACTGTCGTGTCTCGACCAGGCGCAGATCCACGCGCTTCTCGAGGGGCGGGAACATCGGTGTCCCTCCACCGAGCAGGACGGGTGAGACGAACACCTGGTACTCGTCGATGAGACCGTGCGGGATCAGCGACGCGGCGAGGTTCGCCCCACCGACCTCCATGACGCCGTCTCCCTCGGCCTTGAGCCTGCGCACCTCCTCCACGGCGTCGTCGCTGACGAGGCGACTGTTCCAGTGGACCTCGGTGAGGGTGCGGGAGAAGACGACCTTGGGCGTGGTTGTCCACAGTTCGGCGAAGTCGCGTTCGATGGGCGAGGCGTCCTCGGGCAGGTGAGGCCAGTACTCGGCCATCAGCACGTACATCCGCCGGCCGTGCAGCGAAAGCTCGAGCTGACGGAACCGGTCGTTGTGGAACCGGTGCAGATCGTCGTCGGGGTCGGTCCAGTCGATATTGCCGTCGCGGTCGTTGATGTAGCCGTCGAGGGACACGCCGAAGTCGTAGATCAGTGTTCTCATGATCCGATAGACCGCCGGCACGACCCGAACTCATCGAGCCGAGTGCGACCGTGTGGAACTACGGCTGGAGCAGCACGTCCAGGCCACGCTTGAAGTCGTCGATGCGGCGACCGAGGGCGTGGTGACCGCCGTTGACGAGCTCGGACACACGAACGATCCCGGCGGTGTCCGCGACCTCGTTGAGGTTGCGCGACGTCCAGTACCAGGCCGCGGTGGTGAAGGCGTTCTCCGGCGCAGCGAGCAGCTCGGGGTGCGCGACGAAGTCGACGCCGGTGTGCTCGCTGACCTTCTCGTAGTTGTGGCGGCCTGTGATCTGGATCGCGCCGCGACCCTTGTAGCGCTCACCGTCGCCGGGATGGGTGTTGCCGAGGTCGGCCCGACCCTCGTAGGCGCGTCCGGACGCGTACTCCTCGAAGGTACGGAAGGAGTCCGATTCGACGGCCAGCTGGGCGATGAACGCCGCCTGACGGACCGGGTTGTCGATGCCATTGCGCGTCATCGCCTCGTTCAGCGGCGCAATGAACTGCTCGACCTTCTCGGCCGGGATACCCGGCACGATGCGAGCCAGCTCCTCGGGTGTGACGGCGGGCGGCGCAGGGGTCGTCTCAGCGACAAGCTCGACCACCTCGGTCTCCTTTGCCGAGTCGGTCTCCTCTTCATCGTCCGTGACGGTCCAACCGTCGGCGGCCAGGGAGTCGAAGTCGAGCGCCCGGAGCAGGTCGCGGGGCTCCTGCAAACGGGTCTGGGTGGGGGTGGTGGGTGCGGTGTCGGCGTGGGCGGCGGAGGTGCCGACGCCGAGCGCGGCGGTGAGGACGGCCGCGGTGGCGACCGCGGCACGGAAACGGCGCGATGATGAAACGGACAAGGGTCGTGCTCCAAGATTCGCCGAAGCTGGGTTCGGCCTTTGAACGGGGCCGCGGGCATCACCGGCGGGATCGTTACCACCCCACGGAGGGCCAACACGCGACCATTAGGTCACAACCAGGTAACGTCGCAGGTCGAGAGGTTTTCAAGCGATAGTGGCCGACGCCATCTGAACCGAAGCAAGTGAGCCACGCCATACTCGAAAGTCGATCATTGCGGCCCTCGCATTCAGCCGGCCCAGCGAGAACCTTCCGCAACGGCACCTGGCCGATCCTGCCCCTCGTCCACGGAGGATCGACGTGCTCTCACCGAATCCCCTGCGTAGCAACACCTTCGATGACACGACCGCACGCGCCGAAGGTTCGCCCCACAGATGATCGAATCGAGGCCGCGATGGGTCGCCCCCTCGAGAACAGACCGGTTCGATTCGACCGAGAAGGTGTACACCCCCGAGCCGGGTCGTAATCATTTCGTGTCCGACGACACACCTCGATAACGCGCTGCCGCGAGCCGAGGAGTCCATCCGCGTTCACGGTGCAACGGACCCGAACCGGAAGTACCGACCGGTATGTTCACGCAGGTGGAAGACCCCGACCATTCGGTCGGGGTCTTCCATGATCAGCGCACCGAAACGGGGGCGACGCGGCGTGTTGCGGTAGCGAGCCCCGGTTCATCGCGCGAACTGCACTGAGGGGCACCGACCGCCCTGTATGCCGCGTCGAGAACCCTCAGCGGTCGCGGTAGTACGCCCGGATCGCCCGGCTCATCACCTTGATCTCGCGGGTCCGCTCGTGCCGCAATCGGGCATCGGACCGGGCCGCGATCCACTCGTTCTCACGCCGCAGCTTGCGATGACTCTCCACTCGCCGGGCATCGAGGTCGCCGCAGTCGACAGCGGCACGCACCGCGCATCCCGGTTCGGACTCGTGCGCACAGTCCGTGAAGCGGCAGTACTGCGCAAGATCGTCGATCTCGGGAAAGGCGGAAGCGATGCCGGCGCCGGCGTCCCACATCCCGACGCCCCGCAGGCCCGGCGTATCGATGAGGGTCACGCCGCCACCCAGAGGGAACATCTCCCGATCGGTCGTGGTGTGGCGACCCTTGCCGTCCCCCTGCCGCACCGGTGCCGTCGCCTGGACGTCGCGACCGCACAGCGCGTTGACCAGCGTCGATTTCCCGGCGCAGGACGCTCCGACGAACACGACGGTGCCGTGGAGCAGCGCGCGCAGTTCGCTCAACCCGGATCGGTCCGGCGCGCAGACCTCGACCACGCTCGCTCCGGGTGCGAGCACGGCGACCTGCTCGAATACCGCTTCGGTGGCGAGGTCGACCTTCGTCAGGGCGACTACCGGTTGCGCGCCGCTGTCCCAGGCCAGCGCCAGCAGACGTTCCATGCGACCGAGATCGAGGGTGTCGGATGCGACCGTCACCACGACGGTGTCGACGTTGGCGGCGAGAACCTGCTCTTCCGAACGTCCCGACGCGTCGGCACGACGAATCGCGCCGGTACGCGGCAGCACCGCACAGACGGTGCCGATCGTGTCGCCTTCCGTGGCCGGTTCGCGCACGATCACCCAGTCGCCGGTGCAGACATGGTGGCCCGCCGTCCGCACCCGCAGCGGACCGGCGGAGGTCACGGCGTCACCGTGACCGCGACCGACCCGCACGATCCGGCCGGGAGTTCCCTGGATGTCATTGTCCGCGAACCGTTCCGCGATCTGTTCGGACCAGCCGTACTCGACCGGCGGATCGATTCCGGGTGGGACATCGGGGTGCACGGTGACTCCTGGATCATGACGAGGCGCGGGTGGTCCGCTCCGACAGATCCGATGGTGAACTTCGAACTCCGACAATGCGATCGAATTTCCGCGTGCACCCTCAACCGCGGTGAGCCGACAGCAACCAGGCCGGGAGCATCGAGCGGCCTTTGTCGTCACGCTGCCACGCGGCAGCATCCTCGTCGCCGAGAAACGCGTGGATGAACGCCGGCCGCACGTCGTCGACGGTCCAGAACTCGGCGACCGCGTCGCGCAACTCGTCGTCCGTCACCGGATTGGGACCCTGCCCCTCTTCGGGGAAGGCGCCCTTCGAGAAGGCAAGGACGAAGAAGGACGCACTCGGTGCAGCGGCACGGGTGACCGCGCTCAGGTAGGCGCGGCGCCGGTCCACGGGCAGCGAATGGAACAGGGTGCTGTCGACGATCGTCGCGAACCGGCCGTCGAAACCCGTGAACGAAGTGATATCGGCGACCTGGAAGGTCGCGGTCGTCAGACCCCGCTCCGACGCCGCGGCTCGAGCGGCCTCGATGGCTGTGGGCGACAGATCGAGACCCACCACCGTGTACCCCTGTGCCGCCAGGTGGAGGGAGGTCTCGGCATGTCCGCAGCCTGCGTCGAGCACGTCGCTGCGGAATCCGCCCTCGTCGATCAATCGGGCGATCTCGGGTTGGGGTTCGCCGATGTTCCACGGTACGGGTCCCGAAAGCCCTTCGGCGACGCCCCGGTAGATGTCGTCCCACGGTGCAACCTGGCCGTCCTCGGTCATGGATCCGACGGTACGCCCGCCGCCGGATCCGCCGCACCGATTCCGAATTCGACACCCGTAACCGGTTCACTCGACCGGGTTCGTGAGGAAGGATCGACAAGCGCCACCGCTCGAGAGGGGAACTCACTCGTGACCGAAACTGCTGCATCTGCACCCGCCGGTCCCGGCCGGGAACGTCAGGGGGTCGTGTACCGCAACGGAGCGCTGGGCCGGCGCCCGGCCGTTCCGACGTCCTTCGGCGACCTCGAACGTGCCGCGCGGCGTGCGAGTTCGAAGCGGGCCTGGGCGTATGTCGCGGGCGGTGCCGGCGAGGGACGCACGATGCGCAACAATCGGCGCGCGTTCGATCGATGGGCGATCGTCCCGCGCATGGCCCACGGTGTCACCGAACGCGACCTGCATACGACCGTGGCGGGCACGTCGCTCTCCTCGCCGCTGCTGCTGGCCCCGATCGGGGCGGGAGCGTTGATGGCCGCCGACAGCGACCTGGCGATCGCGCGGGCAGCCGCCGCGACCGGCGTGCCGTACATCTTCTCCAATCAGGGCTGCAATTCCATGGAGGACTGCGCTGCCGCAATGAGCTCTGCGTCCCGCTGGTTCCAGCTGTACTGGAGTTCCGACGAGGATCTCGTCGACAGCCTGCTGCGACGCGCCGAAGCAGCCGGCGCCGAGGCCGTCGTCGTCACCCTCGACACGACGATGCTGGGATGGCGTCCGCAAGACCTGAATCTCGGGTCGCTGCCGTTCGCACGCGGCGAGGGCATCGCCCAGTACACCTCGGATCCCCGCTTCCTCGACATCGTCCGGCAGCGGATCGACGCCGCCCGCGAGATGGTGACGGAGCGACCCGACGTCACGCTCGGCGCGCTCCGCACACTGCTGTCGATGACCCGCAACCATCCGGGCCGATTCCTCGACAACCTCCGCTCCCCCGTGCCGCGCGCCGCCGCGGAGACCTTCCTCGACATCTACTCCAATCCGGGACTGAGCTGGGAGCATCTGGCGACGTTGCGGGATCGGACGCGACTTCCCATTGTGCTCAAGGGAATTCTGCATCCCGACGATGCGCGTCGCGCCGTGGATCTCGGCGTCGACGCGATCGTCGTGTCGAACCACGGTGGACGCCAGGTCGACGGATCGATCGCCTCGCTCGATGCCCTGCTCGACATCCGTGCCGCGATCGGCCGGGAGCCGACCGTGCTGCTGGACAGCGGGATCCGAAGCGGTGCCGACGTCTTCGTCGCGCTCGCGCTCGGCGCGGACGCCGTGCTGCTCGGCCGGCCCTACATGTACGGATTGGCGATCGCGGGTCAGCAGGGCGTCGAGGAGGTGGTCCGCAACGTGATCGCCGAGTTCGACCTCACCATGGCGTTGACCGGCGCCCGATCGATCGCCGATATCGACGAACGGTTCGTCCGGCCGAATCCCTCCTTCTGAGACAGGGTCAGGCCTTGCGCGCACGCACCTTGCGGTAGGGAGTCTCGTCGATGCGCGTGGTGATCTCGGCGACCATCTTGTCGTACGACTCGTTCTTACGAGCGATGCCGATGAGCCGCTTGGTGGTGCGCGCCGCGGCGCGGAGGTTCATCGGGCGCCCCTCGATGCCGTACATCAGACGCGCCCACTCCGGCAGGAGCGACAGCATGCCGTCCTGCACGACGACGAAGGTGAACACCTTCACCGGATTCCCCCACAGGTTCGGCTTGCGGAGCGCGTGCGTCACCTCGGCTGCGGCGAGCGACAGCGACAGCCAGTGGCGCTGCTCGTCGACGTAGGCCTCGAGGTCGGCACGGGTCGCGGGTAGGCGGGCCGGGTCCGCGCCGACGAGTTCTGCGGCGATGTGCTGTTCGACGACGAACTTGTCCTGCTCCGCCGGGGTCAGGTCGAGGCCGAAGGCCTCCGCACCGCGCAGCAGCGCGAACGCGAGGGCATTGTGCGTCCAGTCGATCCATGCGGGCTCGTCGGCGCGCAGCGTGGTGCCGGTGTGCGGGTCGTCCCAGACCGCGTGCGCGTGCATGCGGCGCACCGAGGCTGCGGCGGCATCGGCGTGGGCCTTGTCGCCGAACATGACCGTGTCGAGATAGCGTCCGGTGCGCTCGTCCCGGCCCTTCGGATCGACGTACGCGGCCGACGCGTGCTCGAACAGCCGCATCATGCCGGGGTTGAGCGCCTGCAGCAGCAGACCCGCCATGCCGGCGACGCGAGAGGACGGGTCGGCGTACACCTTCCACGAGACGGAGCCGGGGCCGAAGTAGCCGTCGTCTTCTCGCGGCGCGTTCTGGGCAGGGTGAGGGGTGGTTGCGGTCACGGGTGGGGCTCCTTCAGCACCGAGGGAAGTGCATATCGGGAGAATGTTATTTCCGTGTGCAAAGTTTCGCGGCGCCGCTCAGGCCCTTCACCCCACATTCACCCCGGAAGATCACCTCATGTCTTCAGGTACGCCAACGCCGACCGGGCGGCGTGGTACCCGCACATGCCGTGTGCCCCGGCACCCGGCGGAGTCGCCGCCGAGCACAGGTACACGCCGGGAACGCCGGTCGCATACGGGTCCAGGGCCGGGCGGGGCCGGAGCACGAGCTGCACCGCACTGTTGGCTCCGGTGACGATGTCGCCGCCCACGTAGTTCGCGTTGTGGGCGGACATCTCGGTCGTCGTCCGCACGTGCACGGCACGGATCGTGTCGCGGAAGCCCGGGGCGAACCGTTCGAT
Organism: Rhodococcus rhodochrous; assembly: GCF_900187265.1. Lineage (NCBI taxonomy): Bacteria > Bacillati > Actinomycetota > Actinomycetes > Mycobacteriales > Nocardiaceae > Rhodococcus > Rhodococcus rhodochrous. The sequence continues at coordinate 2,620,376 of NZ_LT906450.1, read as the reverse complement.
CTGGGCGGTGATCGGTTCGGTCGCGTCGCCGGTGTACCCGTGCGGGACGTGCGCGTAGGCGTAGAGCGGGTTCAGATTCCCCGCGGAGCGCGACGGGTCCGCGAGGAACTGCTGGCCGACCAGCACGTAGGGGCGATCGGGCATGATCCCCCGGTTGACCTGACGTTCGGCCGCCGCCGTCTCGGCGTACGAACCACAGACGTGGACGGTGCCGGCGCGACGGGACGGTTCGTGCTGCCAGGGCACGGTGCCCTCGACGGCGTACTCGACCTTGAACGCCCCGGGCCCGTGCTTGTACCGACGGTAGGCGCGGGCGGTGCGGCGAGGCAGCCTGTCGCCGACAATCCGCACGGCGTCGGCGGGTGAGGTGTCGAGGAGCACCAGATCGGGGTTGCCGAGTTCGTCGAGGGACTCCACGCGCACCCCGGTTTCGACGGTGCCGCCGTTCTTCTCGATCAGCGAGGCCATCGCTGCAGCGATGGCGCGCGATCCTCCTTGCGCGACCGGCCACCCGTAGGCATGCGCGGCCGTGCCCAGCGCGATGCCGATGGCCGACGACATCGGCGAGCCGAAGGGCCGCAGGGCGTGGGCCGCCACGCCACCGAAGAGGGCGCGCGCCTCGGGTGTGGACCAGGCGCGTGCGAGCACGTCGGCGGGCATCGCGGCGAACATCCCGAATCCGGCGAGCAGCACCGGATGGACGGGTACGTGCAGCATCGGGCGCAGGAAGTCCTCGGTGATGCCGCCGAATCGTTCGGTCAGTGCGCCGAAGATCCGGCGCCACCTGGTCCCGTCGGTCCCGAGTTCCGTGGCGGTGTCGTCCACGGATCGGTAGGCCGCGCCACCACGTCCGCCGTCGAGCGGGTGGGTGTACTGCACCTCGGGCCACGACCAGGTCAGTCCGTGTTCCGCGAGGTCGTACTTCCGGCTGAAGGGTGTGTCCACGGCCAGCGGGTGGAAGCCGCTGCATTCGTCGTGGAGCAGGCCCGGCAGGGTCAGTTCGCTGCTGCGCGTGCCGCCACCGATCGTCTCGGCTGCCTCGAGCACTCGTACCCGTACGCCCTCGGAGGAGAGGACGACGGCGGCAGCGAGCCCGTTGGGCCCGCTGCCGACTATCACCGCGTCGGTCATGCTCCAACCTTGACACGATCGGACCGGACCTGCGGGTGGAGGTAGGCCGTCCCGGCCGGTTCGTAACCGGCCATCCGCCAGGTGACAGTATGCGGGATCGGACCGTCGGGCAGCCACGGCTGCGCCGAGACCGCGTCCTCGATGTGATAGTGACCGCGTTCGACGACACCGAGCGCCGCGTCGATCACCTTGTAATCCAGCGTCTTCCGATGGATCGGTTGGGATTCGATCCACACGATGACACATTCTCCCGGTTCGAACCGGCACCGTTCCTGCACCGCGCTGATGGTCTGCTCGTTGTGCAGGTGACCGTCACCGAACTGCCAGCCCACCAGGGTCGTGCAGGTGAACTCGCCTTCGCGGATGCGGTAGTTCTCGAGCTTGTCGAGGTGCCGCATCATCAGCGACATCAATCCGCGGCCCTGGCTGTGCATGGTGCGCCATGCGACGGCCTTCTGCATGAAGATCTCGACGACCTCCTTGCCGAACGCCCCGCTCAACTGGTCGATCTGGTTCTCGTTGAACTTGGTCAGGTTCTCGTTGAGCTTGTTCTCCGCCTCGTCACCACGGAAGGCCCACAGGGCCGACGCCCAGTTGCCGGCGTACTGACGCATCGACGGCAGGAAGGAGACGAGGTCGGGGCGCAGGTTGCCGAGGATCGGGAACAGCAGGAAGGCGACGAGGATCGGCGCGAGGATCCAGACAGAGCTCACGTCGCCCACTCCGTAGCCGGCGCCGGCGGGGAATCCACCGAAGAGCCAGACCGCCGCGAACATGTAGAAGACGTTCCATTCGAGCGGGACCGCCAGCGGGAAGGTCGAGGTGATGAAGATGTGGAACATGACCATGCCGATGATGGCGAGCCAGGTGATCGTCGTATTCGTGGAGAACAGCAGCACCAGTGGGACGACGAGTTCGACGACGGTGCCGCAGACGTGGGCGAGGAACCAGCTGACCTTCGACGGACGCAGGTCCTGGGGGAAGTTGCGGTAGAGCGAGCGCTTGAACCGCTTCGAGGTGATCCACGGAGTGTTGCTGAGCATCGGCGGGATCACGTTGGTGAAGTGGTGGCCGAACTTGGATACGCCCGCGCCGAACCACACGGTGACCAGCGCGATCTTGGCGGCCAGGATCATGTCGACGTGGTTGCTGAAGATGCCGAAGAAGAACATGACGGCGACGTACTGTTCCGAGCGTGCGGCCAGAAAGACCACCCGGTCGCGCAGGCCCATGACGACGATGAGGCCAACGTAGGTCAGCAGCGCCCACTGCGGGAGCAACCCGACCTCGCTTCCCGGAAGGGCGGAGGTCGTCACGCCGGGCCCGAGCAACAGGAACAGCAGGGTGGCCAAGAGCGCGAAGTAGATCGCGACGTCGACGACGGTGCGGTGGTCACCGCGGGTGAACGGCACCACCTTGGGCCAGGGTGGGAGCCGCAGGGTGCCGCGGCGGGTCCAGTAGCGCCAGCCACCGGTGAAAGGCTTGAACTTGAACGCCAGCGGGCCGGAGGACGAGGCGTAGCCGGTGATCTCGAACAGGATGGTCCACACCATCAGCTTCTGGTAGACGATCGGCTCGCCCCACCAGCCTGCGAGGTCGGTGAAGCCCAGTCCGGGGGTGGTGAGTCCGACGACCGCCATCCCGCCGAGAACGTAGAAGATCAACTTGTAGACGTAGAGCATGTGCATCTGCTTGGGGCTGCCGAAACCGTATTCGGCCCAGTGGGTCGCCAGCACCCGCATGCGCTCCATGAAGGGCATGTCGTCGTAGGTGGCCGGGTCGACCGGTGGCATGTCTGCCGTTTTGAATCCCATTGCGACTCCTGAAGGTGGGCAGGGTTCATCACCGCGAGGGGCGCTCGCGTCGAGGTAGGACGAGGGATGGGGTCAGGCGTGTTGCAGCGTTCGCCTGAGCGAGGGTTTGTCGATCTTGCCGACTGGGTTCTTCGGTAGTGCCTCGAGGATGTCGATCCGCTCGGGCACCTTCGCGCGCATCAAGTGCCGTCGGCAGTGTTCGAGGAGATCCTCGGCGGTCGTCGCCGCATCCGGGTACAGCACCACGTAGGCGACGGGAACTTCACCGAGGACCGGGTCGGGCCGCCCGACGACCGCGGCTTCGAGGACGTCGTCGATCGAGGTCAGGACGGTTTCTATCTCCTTGGGGTAGATGTTCTCGCCGCCGCGGATGATCATGTCCTTGACGCGGTCGACGATGCGCAGATAGCCGTCCTCGTCCAGGATCCCGATGTCTCCGGTGTGGAGCCAGCCGTCACGGACGGTCTCGGCGGTCGCGTCGGGGCGATCCAGGTAGCCGCGCATGACGGTGGGTCCCGCGATGACCACTTCCCCTGTCTCGCCGGGCGCCAACAGTTCACCGTCCGGCGACATGATCGCGATCCGCTGCCCGGGTAGGGCCGGCCCAACGGTTCCGAGCTTGCGGACGCCGTCGACGGGATTGCAGGCGGATGCGCAGGTCGCCTCGGTGAGTCCGTATCCCTCGACCATGACGAACCCGAAACGGTCGTGGCACCGCTGCAGCAGTTCCTTCGAGACCGGAGCCGCGCCGCACACCACGAACCGCAGCGACGAGGTGTCGGGGCGGACGGTGTCGGGCAGCGCGGCGAGCATCGCGTAGATTGCGGGTACAGCGGAAAAGTATGTGGGGCGGACCTTTTCCACGTGGTCGAAGAATCGACTCGCGGAGAACGATCCGATCACACTGAGCTGTCCGTGCGAGCGCCAGACCGCCAGTGCGCTCACCATGATCGCGTTGACGTGGAACAGCGGCAGGACGAGCATGCAGTGGTCTTCGGCGGTGAGACGGAAGTGCTGCGCCATCGTCGACGACATGGCCTCGGCGTTGTCGTGATCGAGCATCACGCCCTTCGGTCGGCCGGTGGACCCGCTGGTGTAGATGACCAGGCCCAGTTCGTCGCCGCGCAGGGCCACGGGTTCGGGTCCGTCGCCCTCACCGGCGAGATCGTCCGCCGCGATGCTGGGTCGACCTCCGTCGGGTGCGTCGACCGAGGCGTTGACCACGAGAACAGCGCCGGAGTCCGAGATCTGATAGGACGCTTCCGATTCCGTGAACGCCGGATTGACGGGTGTCGCGGCAGCACCGAGACGCCACGCCGCGAGCATCGCGACGAGCAGTTCGACGCGGTTCGGCAGCATGATCGCGACGATGTCTCCCGCGCCGACGCCGTGTCGCGCGAACTGCGCTGCGACAGCGCGGGTTCGGTCGTCGAGCTGGGCGTAGGTGAGTTCGAACCTGTCGTCCCGGACCGCAGTGCGAGAGCGATCCTCGGTGGGGACGTTCCAGGGGAGAAAGGGAAAGCGGGAGACGGGCATCTACAGCTCCTCGGTCCGACGAGCACGTATCGGTTGTGATGCACGACACTATGCGGTCGGACCGAACCAGGACACGTCCCCGCAAAACCAACTTCCACGCTGCCGTTGTCGATTCTGCACAAAAAATCGGCTCAGCGACCGGACGAGCGCTTCTCCTTGGGCAGCAGAACGGGTCGTCCGAGCACATGACAGACGTGCAGAGCCAGCTCGAGATCCAATCGGTTCTCGGAGATCGGCCGTCCCCGTTCGTCCTCCGCCTTCTGCAGTCGGTACTTCACGGTGTTCCGGTGGAGGACGAGTTCCTCGGAGGTCTGCACATAGCTTCCGCCCGTCCGCAGGAACACCCGCGTCGTGTCCCGCAGACGCTCCGCGGTAGGGCTGTCGATCGCGAGTCGGCCCAGCGTATCGGCGACGAATCGCCTGGTCGTCGCGAGGTCACGTGCCAACACCGCAGTCGCGGACATGCCATCCTCGCCGTAGTACACCGCTCGGCTGTGCGGAACGGTCGCAGTGCTCGCGACGATCCGCACAGCCTCGGCCTGCTCATGGCTCCGCCGGAACCCCGCGACCTCGACCCCCGGCTTCCCGAATGCCACACGCAGCCCGGGGACGGCCTGCACAGCCGCCCGAAGGCGTGGCACGTCGACGACCGCACCACCCGCCGTCGCCGTCCACAACCAGGCCGTGCGCCGATCCACCGGAACGAACAAGGGTGACCCTCCCCCACCGGCCGCGGCGGTGAGTGGCTCCGCTGCCGCCGCGAGGGTGGGCGTCTGGTCTGCGCCCTGGGCAGGACCTTCGATCCACGCGATCGCACCGAGGTGGGTTCCGTCGAGCCGGTAGCCCGTCTTCGTCGCGAAGTCCTCGGTATCGAAGGCGCCGCCGCTCAACACCTGCTCCACCAGCGCCGACGTCACGTTCTCGGACTGCTGGACCAGCACCCGCTGTTCTTCTTCGTGTACGTCGAGCACGACGCGCGTCATCCAGTCCACGTACTTGTGCATCCACCCGGCGAAATGGTGGAGCAGTTCGAGTTTCAGGTCGGGGGCACAATCGAGCTGCTGGATCTCCGCGAACATCTGGTTGAACAGGTCGTCGGAGCCGATGTGGTAGGCCCGGCGCAGCGCCGCCGCAGGAACGCCGTGCCGCGCGAGCCTCACCGCATACTCCGTCGCAGCGGTGATCGGCTGGATGCGATCGAGCGGGATGTCGTTGCTGATCATGTGCAGGATGGTGGCGACGTTGCCTTCTACGCTCGCCCGCAACATGTCGGTCAGTTCGGACTCGCCGAGATTCTCGACGGCCGACTCGATAGCCGCGTCCATACTCGCGACGATCTCGTCGGACCGCCGTTGCAACCGCTCGCCGACCACCACCACGAGTTCCTGCACGTCGGCGGCACGCGCGGCCTTCGACGGAGTCCTGCGTCGGGCGTCATCACTCATTGCATCCGTCTACCAGAAAACTTTCGCGCAGTGTGCGGTCACCACACCACTGTCGAGGGGTCGATTCAGAGAAACAGAAAAACGGGAGAGTCAGCCCACTGCTTCGTCCTGGCATGCCGCATAGCCTCCGGCGACGAATGTCGCCGCGGAGCAGTACACGGCCTCGGGATAGTACGGACCCATCACCGTAGCGGGATCGGCACCGGTCGCCTGCGACGCCTGGATCGACTGCGGGTAGAAGGCCGGCGACGGCAGCATGTAGCGCAGGAACAGCACCTTCTTCGGCACCGTGGTGTCGCCCCACGGCAGCACGGTGACGGTCGGATCTGCGACCGAGGGAAGGTCGGACGGCGCAGCGACCGCATAGGTGTAGTAGCCCGACGCGTCGAGCGCCGTCTCGAAGTCGCCGGCACACGCCACCACCGGATACGGCGAAACCAGATCGTTCTGGCACATCGACCAGTAACGCACCTGCTGATCGGGATCCGTGACCGGTACTCCCGCACGGGTGTCGGGGAACAGCGGCGCCTTGCCCCGCACCACGACGATCCGCCCCGGCTGATAGGTCAACGCCGTCCCGAGATACTTGTTGTCGCCGTTGGGGAACAGACCCGACGAACTCGCCGGGTTCACGAATACCGTCTCGGGTGTGCCACCGGGGAACGCACCGCTCGCCGCACCGGCGATGACCTGGTCGAATCCTGCCTGCGCGAGCTGTGCGACGGGGCCGGTGTAGGAACTCGGGTCGAACGGCTGCTCGCACGGTTGCCTGAGCATCGTCGCCCCACCGAGGTGCATGGTCACCTCGGGCAACGGCACGCCGCCGCTGACGGATGCGGCGTCGTCGGGCACGTACACACGGATGATCAGGAAGCCCACCGGGGTGCTCTGTCCCTCCGGAATCCCGCGGATCTCGTTGCGCGCGTGATCCGAGGGACCGGGTACCACGGTGGCGTGCCACTTCTGCTGCGCCGGAGGAAGATTCCGCGCCGTTGCATCCGCGAACGGGTTCCCGCTGCCCGGATCCGGCACGATCATGTCGTCACGCAGCGTGTCGACGGTGTCGAAGTTCGTGCCGTAGGTGTTGAGCGAGAAGTACCGCGCGGCCGGATAGGTGCCGGACACCTCGATCGAGTCGCCCGGGCCCAGCGCATAGGGCAGCACCCAGTAGGTGGCGTTGACGTCGGGGAACGCCACGTTGAGCACCGTCTCGTTCGACATGAACCGCCACGCGCACAAGGCCGGTTCGGCGCCGGCGGCCGGGGGCACGGTGACCGTGATGCTCGCGCACAGGAACGCGATCGCGGCGACGAGGCGAGCGCGGAGGGCTCGGGATGAATTGCGGGACACGGGGACTCCGTTCGTCGCATACACGATAAACGCAGGTCACCACCTGTGGAACGGATTCGGTGGACGAAATCGTCGATTTCACCCTCGCGTCAGGCGAGGAGGGCGGCGTCGAGCACTCGGCGCGCCGCTGTGGGATCGTCGACGTGGAGCGCGAACCGACTCACGAGTGCCGGACGGCGGCGGTGTTCGAAGAAGGCCGGCAGCAGGGCCTCGACGGGTTCCGCGAGGATGAGGTCGAGGTTGGTGCCGTCGGGTCCGGGCAGGAACAGCACCTCGCCGTCCACGCCCGTCTCCGTCGGCTGGAAGCGATGGCACGGGATGCATTGCTGCAGGTTGTCGGCGTCGATATGGGCCACGACCTGATGTCCGGAGCGCAGAACCAGGCCGTCCCGCGTCAGAAGATGCGGGTTGACGACACGATCCGCGAGCCACCCCACGAGGGGAAGAAGCGAGTACACCGACACGATCAGCAACGTCCAGCGCAGCCATTCCCAGGGCACGAGTATGTGGACCACCGCGATCTCGATGCCCGATGCCACGAGCCACGCGATCGGCACGCTCATCGTGCCGCGGGTGTAGCCGATCGTCGTCACCTCAGGTCCGGCGCCGACGCGACGCCGTCGTATCAGGAACCACAGTGCGCGGTAGCTTCTCAACTCTGCGCGGATCAGGGTCGCGGGCACGCGGCCGACGAGTTCGTCGAGCACCCCCGCCCGCGGTGTTCCGGATCGGCGCAGAACTCGGACGCGCAATGCTCCGACGATCAGCACCAGGATCCCGAGAGGTAGCTCGAATCCGAGCCAGAACTTCAGCGCGGTCGTCGGGGTGAGGACACCGAACGCGGCGAGGACCGCGTTGGTACAGGCCACCACCACGGTGAGGACGAGGGCGGTTCGGTGGGCGAGCCGGACGGTGCGCTCGGTCATGCCCGCACTCCGTCCTGTTGCGGTCCCGACTGTGCAGCGACGCGCCGGACGAACCCGATTGCAACGGCCTGCTGTGCCGGGTCCGGAAGGAACTCGGCGAGCACTTCGGTGTTCGAGTCGAGAGCCGTTGCCGCCTCGGCCGCCCACGAACCGAGCACCTCCACCATGATCGGGATGTCGTCGAGCAGCGCGGTCATGCCGTCGATGACGGCGGTGATCTCGTCGGCCGCCGCGGTGGAATCCTGCCCGGCGAGCGCACCGAAGCGTCGGTAGACGGCGACCATGGCGTGCCGTTGTTCGGGGTCGTCGAGCAGGGTTCGCATGGCGTCGAGATACTCCGGTGATGCCTGCCCGGTGAGGGCGAGCATCTCCCAGCTGTCGCGTTCGCGCACGAACAACGTCCGGGTGTGCGGGTCGTCCTCGCCGTCGATGAGTTCATCGAACGCGTCGACGATCGGTGCCGGCAAGGGCGAGAGCCGGTCGCCGGCGCGGTGACGCTCGAGAATCGCGGCGAGTGCCTCACGTTTGACCTGCAGCGTCCGGATCTGAGTATCTGCCGCCTCGAGCAGCGACTCGAGATCTGCGGTGAGGTCGGACTCGGCGTCGTGGTCGTCGCTGTCGGTGACGTGGCCACCGAGGACGGTCGCCACCGAACCCAGTGGAACACCCGACTGGGCGAGCCAGCGGATACGCAGCAGCCGCACCAGGTCGGCCAGTTCGTAGTCCCGGTATCCGTTGGGTGTCCGTGGGGGTTCGGGCATGAGCCCGAGCCGGTGGTAATGCCGGACGGCGCGAACGGTGGTTCCTGCGGCCTGGGCCAAGTCGCTGATCCTCATGGTTTCAGCATCGACCCTGACGCTGCGTCAGGGTCAAGTCGTGGATGCGGCGCACCTCGGGTGGGAACAACCCGGGGAGGACGGCGGTTGAGTGCAGTAAGGTAGTTGACAAATCAACTACATGACCGAGAGGGGTTACCGTGCCCGCCGTAACCATCGACAACATTCTCGCTCTTCCCCGCGTCGAAGAGCCCGCACCCGACGCGCTCTCGCGTCCTGTCCTGTCGGTGACCACCGCTCCGCGTGGCTTCGAAGGCGAAGGCTTCCCCGTCCGCCGTGCGTTCGCGGGCATCGAGACGAAGTACCTCGACCCGTTCATCCACATGGATCAGATGGGCGAAGTGAACTACGCACCCGGCGAACCGAAAGGCACGCCCTGGCATCCGCACCGCGGCTTCGAGACCGTCACCTACATGATCGACGGCATCATGCAGCACCGCGACTCCCACGGAGGCGGCGGCACCATCGGCGGCGGCGACACCCAGTGGATGACCGCCGGCAGCGGCATCCTGCACATCGAAGCACCACCGGAACACCTCGTGGTCAGCGGTGGACTGTTCCACGGCGTGCAGTTGTGGGTGAACCTGCCCAAGGCCGAGAAGTTCGTCGCACCGCGGTACCAGGACATCGGCGGCGGCGAGGTCGCCCTGCTGTCCTCGGCCGACGGCGGCGCGCTCATCCGGGTGATCGCCGGAGAGCTCGACGGGCACCGCGGCCCCGGTTCGACGCACACGCCGATCACCCTGCTGCACGCCACCGTGGCACCGGGAGCGAGCGTCACCCTGCCGTGGAACCCCGAATTCAACGCGCTGGCATACGTGCTCGCGGGCGATGGCGCGGTCGGACCGGAACACCGTCCGATCCGCACCGGACAGACGGCCGTCTTCGGCAGGGGCGAGAGCCTGACGATCTCTGCTGCCGCGACGCAGGATTCGCGCACCGACGCCCTCGAGGTGTTCGTGCTCGGCGGCAAGCCGATTCGTGAACGCGTCGTCATGGCCGGTCCGTTCGTCATGAACACCCGGGCCGAGATCATCGAGGCGATGGAGGACTTCCAGGCCGGGCGATTCGGTTCCATTCCCGCCGTGCGCGGCTCGGACGAGAAAGACCTGGACCGATAGTTGCGATTCGGGTGGTTTCGACCCCGGAAAGCGAGGTCGAAGCCACCCGAATCGTCTATCCCCTGTGGTCCACGAAGCGATCGCCGACGAGCACGGGCACGGTCGCACTCCGATCGACCTCCGCTGCCACGGCGACATCGGATTCGTATCCCATGTCGATCAGCTCCCGACCGGATGCGCATGCTTCCAATGACGAGTTCACATTGCCTCGAAACTGCATGCCAGGCGGCCACTGCCATCTCGGCCTCGGTCGACGCGGTCAGTTCCGGACGCCGAACCAACACGTCGGCAAGCACCGCGCCCGCACCCCACAGATCTTCGACGCACGGTCGCAGAGACCCGTCGGGCCACTTCTCGCCGGCGGCGATCACTGCCACGGTCGCACCCTCCGACAGCACTTCCGCGATCCATGCTGCCACCGCAGTGGCATTGCGCAGGCACGCTCCGACGACGACAGTCGACGACGTAGCCGGCAAGTATGCGATCGACGACCCGTTCGGCGAGGGCAGAACGAGGCGATGCAGGTTGTCGGCGTCGCGAACGGTGCGCGGAGACAGGCTCACCTCCCCCGCCTCCGCTCGGCTACGCCCGACCGCCAGGACGGCATCATGTCGCGCGGCGTACTCGGCGGCCGAATCGTCTCTCGCCCAGTACGGCAACACCTCGATTCCACGATCCGCGGCGACCGACAGCGTCGTAGTGAACGACAGCACGTCCACCACGACCGAGATGTCGGAGGCCCCGAGAGCAACCGCTCCGGACAGGCCCCACTCGAAGCGAACAGAAGCATGCGACTGCTGGTGCGCGGGGTTCACGCCCCTACCCTCACACATGCCACGAATCCGGTGTTCCCGACCGCGCTGAGCGAGGTCGAGAACACCAAATCGTCGGCCGCGCCGCTTCTACGCCAGCGCCAGCGCCACGAGCGCGACCAGCGACGGCACGCTCTGACAGAGCGACCCCACCACCCCGGCTCCCCGCGGACGGCTCATCGCCATCCGATCCGAGGCGAACAGTGCGATCCCGGCCAGGAACATGAATGTGCACGTGTAGACGACGAGCGTGCGGCCCGGCGCCTCGTGGCCGGTCCACCACAGGATCACCCCGGCGAGCGCTCCGGAGCCGAGAAAGAGGTTGTAGAAGCCGACGTTGAACGCCCACATCCGCACCGGCCGGACGTCCTCGGTCGGGATGCGGAACACGTCCCGGTGGATGCTCGGACGGCGGAAGAGGATCGTCTCCCACACGAAGGCCAGCAGGTGCACCGCGGCGGCGGCGAGGGCCGCGAGTTGCGCAACGACGATCATGGCAAGACCTCCTCGGCGAATCGGATGCCGTAACGGGTGGCGATCTGCCCGAACCTGCTCATCAGCGCGTCCTCGGGCAGGTACTGCTTCCCCAAGGCGTCGACATCGGTGAAGAAGCCGCTCATCCCGGTCCCGGGACAGACGAGGAGAAAGACCGCATCGTCGGTGAGGACCGAGAAGCTGTTCATCGTTCCCGCCTCGATGGTGAGCGTGTCACCGGTGGCGAGTTCGCAGCCCTCACCGTCGAGCAGAACGAGGATCCGGCCGCGCAGCAGGTGGAAGGTCTTGGGCCAAGGCTCGGAGTGCAGGGGCGGTGGGCTGCCGCAGGGGGCCTCGACCAGCATGAGCTCGTAGGCGTCGCCGGTGTGTTCACCGGACGACAGGACGGTGACGACGGCGTCCGGCATCGACAATCGCCTGCCGGTACCGGCCCGTTCGAGATGAATCGTGGACACAACTGCGACGCTAGGGACTCAGAAGCAGCCGAACCATCCCCTGAATCGGGGATGCTCCCGTCTCCCGGATCCGGCGCATACTGGGCTCATGCTCGAAGTGCGGGCGGAGCGGCTACGCCGCGAGATCCTGGAGTTCGCGGGCACCGGCGCCGGCGTCACCGCACTGCACCAGCGTGCCATCGAACTGGTCGATCGCACCGTACGCAGCGAGCTGACGTGCTGGGCGCTGTTCGATCCCCTGACCCTGGCGTTCGGTTCGATGACGAGTGGGCGCAACCGCATTCCCGGTGAGTACGAGCCACTACTCGCCGAATCGGAATGCGGTGGACACGATCCCGCGACGTTCGCAGACATCGCCCGCAGTGGACGAACGGTGGTGCGGGCCTCGGATCTACCGTCGACCGAACTCGCCCACAGCCTCCGGCACGCTGCGGTGTGGCGCCCACTCGGACTCGACCGTGAGGTGCGGGTCGTCTTCACGGTGGACGGGTTGTGTTGGGGATCGGCCGGTTTCGTCCGATCGGGACCGGACTTCACGGATCGGGAGCTGGAGATCCTGACGATGGTCGCGCCGGCGCTGGCGGCCGCGACCCGGGCGGCCGCCGTCCACACCCTGCGTGCACGCCCCGGAGCCGATCCGGGACCGGCCGTGATCGTGACGGATCCAGCGGGTGAGCCGGTCGCATCGACGGTCGCGGCGCGGGCATGGGAGGAACGGCTCGCCGGTCCCGTGCGGTTGGCACTGCTGTTGCGGGCGGCAACGTTCGGGGCTCGGGCGAGTTCGACCGGAGTGTTCCGGGCGCGTATCCGCAACGAGGGTGGAGGCTGGATCGTCGTCCGTGCAGCGCCGTTGAGCACCGACGGCGACGAATCCCGCACGGCGGTCACCATCGAACCCGCGGCCGACAGTGAGCTCACAGAGGTGCTGTTCGCCGCGTACGCGCTGACCGCACGCGAGTGCGAGGTGTGCACCGACGTGCTGAGCGGACTGTCGACGGCCGAGATCGCTCGGCACCGGGGCATCACGCCGAACACGGTGCACGACCACCTCAAATCCGTCTATGCGAAGACGGGAGCGGGTAGTCGCGCGGAACTCGTCGCTCGGTTGGCCGGCCGGCAGATGCCCCGGCCGTCGCTGTCGTCCCCTATCTAACGCAGCACCACCGGAATCAGTTCGGTGGGCGCGTCGGACCCCGTGAACGCCGTGGTTCGACGCTGAGAATCCATGTCCTCGAGGATGGCGCTCCGGGCGGCCGGGGGCAGGGTGTGCAGGATCGAGCGCACCCGCTCCTGCCGACGCGCCACCGCCTGCCGCTCCGGCATCCCTGGCGTGGCCTGCATCTGCGGCACGATCCCCTCGATATCGTCCACACCACCGGCATGATGACCGGCATCGACGAGCGCCTGCTCGTGCGCCATCGTCGCCTCGTCCTTCTCCTCCGACATCCCGATCGGACCGATCATCGTGCCGTTGAGGAACTGCTTGACCACCGGCTCGTCCGAGGTCAACAACACCTCACGCGGACCGAACATCACCAACTGCCGACGGAACAACATGCCGATGTTGTCCGGCACCGTGCGCGCCAGATTGATGTTGTGCGACACGATCAGGATCGTCGCATCGATCTCGGCGTTGATGTCGATCAACGTCTGCGAAATGTAGGTGGTGCGCACCGGATCGAGACCCGAATCCGGCTCGTCGACCAGGATGATCTCCGGATCGAGCACCAACGCGCGGGCCAGGCCGGCACGCTTGCGCATCCCCCCGGAGATCTCACCGGGCAGCTTGTCCTCGGCGCCGAGCAGACCGACGAGCTCGAGCTTGCTCATCACGATCTGCCGGATCTCCGATTCGGTCTTCTTGGTGTGCTCGCGCAGCGGGAAGGCGACATTGTCGTAGAGGTTCATCGACCCGAACAACGCCCCGTCCTGGAACAACACCCCGAACAGCTTGCGGATCTCGTAGAGCTCCTTGCTCGAGCACTGCAGGATATCGGTGCCGTCGATGACGATCGAGCCCTCCTCCGGGCGCAACAGACCGATCAACGACTTGAGGAACACCGACTTACCGGTACCCGACGGACCGAGCAGCGCACTGACCTCACCGGCCGGCAACGTCAACGTCACGTCCTGCCAGATACGTTGCGAGCCGAAGGACTTGGTCAGCCCCTCGACGGAAACCTCGACTCCCACACTTACCTCCTGATGGACCCGACGCGGTGCCGGGTGATGATCCGTTCTGTCGATCCGCGGTGCGGTTACCGCGTGATCGGTCCTCGACGCAGGCGCCGGTACGTCGCATACGCCGTGAGTGCGCGTCGATGGGCGGCGCCGACGTCGACCTCCCACAGCGTGCGCGCGGCCGGGTGCAGCAGCGCGCGGACGACCCGGGCCGGGATCCCACGCTGCACCCAGTCGCGGGGCTGCAAGATCTGGTCGCGGTAGCGGTCGCCGCTGGGTGTGCGGGCCAGGACCGAGGCGCAGGTGTCGTCGAAATAGTCCGTGAACTCCGCCCAGTCCTGCGGCATCCGCCGATCGGAGATGCCGTAACGCCGGTACCACGCGCAACTGTCCAGGTAGAGCGCCTCCTTCTCCCCCACCTCGAGGCGACGGACGAAGACGTCGATCATCGTCACGAGCGTGTCGACGTAGGTGGCGTGCTGGAAGAAGAAGACATCCGGGTCGAGCGCGTGGTACCGGCGGCCGAGGTCGTCCGTTCCCTTCACGTCCTCGTGCGCGAACCGGACGATCGGGCGGATGTGACGGTCGTCGTAGGCGGCACGGACGAGCACCGGCACCGTCCGGCGTTTGTGCAACCAGAGCCGGCGCGGCGTCCGCGAGTGGTCCATGCCCGCCGCGATCGCCGGATGCAGCATCTGCAGCGCCACCGCCCGCGGCAGGGCGAGCAGGAAACGCCGGTCGTGCAGGTAGCGCCGCAACAACCCATCCGGGTCGATGTCGGTGTCTGGAACGGTCATGCGCCTGTCAGATCAGATTGCGACCGGACTTGACGCGGCGACGCAGATCGGCGACGAGCGCTTCGCTTCCGCCGTGCCGCAGGAAACGCGGGATAAACCGATTGACGAACGAGACGAACACGAACAAGTGCTCGTAGCGTCGGCGGTCGGCTTCGCTCCATTCCAGGTCGAGCGCTTCCCGGAAGATCGGGGGCAGGCTCCCGATGGTGAGGAAACGCAGGAGATTCCGGAACATCAGGCGCATCGGCCAGTTGATCATCTTCAGATCGACCAGGTCCATCAAATACGCCTTGGTGGTCTCGTCGAAGACGACCCGCTCGCAGGCGATGTTCCAGTACCTGTCGAAATCGGCCCGCGTCGCGGGCCACATGTCCTCGGTGACCTGCAGGGTTGTGCCGAGGGTGGAACCGGTGCAGTAGAACTCCTCGAGCTGCTCGTCGTCGAGCTTGCCGCGCAGCAACTGGTACATGTCCTCGATGCCGATGTACAGGCAGGCAGCGACCCACAGCTGCAGTTCGCGGTTGAACGCGTTGTACTTGACCGGGCTGTTCTCGTCGGATCGCACGAACCGATGGGCACCGTTGACGGCCTCGCGGTAGGCCTTGCGGTCCTCGTCGTTGCCGAGGATCGCCACAGCCAGGTAGGTGGCGGTGGTGCGGGCCCGCTTCCACGGGTGCTTGACCAGCGAACCGGATTCGACCTTGCTCTCCATGACGCCGTACGCCACCTCGGGCCAGCCGAGCTGCATGATGACGTTCGCGGCGGCCCCGGCAAAGGACCAGAAGTCGACGGCGTCGGACACCTTGTGCTGCTTGCGACTCCATCGGTTGGGGCCGCTGGTGATGGTGATGCGGGTCCGGCGCGAGCTCAGTACCGGTTCCCGGTCCAGGTCGTCGAGATAGGGAGTGGGCATCGCGTGTCTCCTCGTGGTGTGGGTCAGAGTGTTTCGACGTTGTCGACGAGCCAGCGGTCGTCGATGCGGACCAGGGAGAACACCATTCGGAAACGCGAGGTGCCCCCGTCGGGTGTCGAGACGTTCGTGGCGTTCTGGTCGGCGAAGACGAGCACCGTGGCGGTGTCGCCGTCGGTGTGCTCGGTGGCCGCGTGCAGCGCCTGCGCTTCAGCGCTGCCCTGCCCCTCGGTGACGAGTTCACGCAGCGCGTCGACCATCGATCCGTAGCGTTCGGCAAAGGCCGGCGTGGACATCTCCGCGATCCGTTCACGGTTGGCATCGAGGTTCTGGTAGTCGAAGGTCGACATCACCACGGCGTACTCGCGCGCCAGTGCCACCGCCTCCTGCTCTGCCTGCTCGTCGGTGCGGTAATCGACGAGGACCACGACGAGCGCTGCCAGCATCACGAGCAGAGCGTTGATCGAGAGGACCAGCGCGACCACCAGCCCGCGGGGCTTCGACGAGCGTCGTTCGACGGTCGCGGACTCTGCGACCGGAGTCTTGTCGAGGACTGCCGTACCGGTGTCATCGTGTGCCATGAGTGTTGCCTTCCAGCAGGCTCTTCCAGAAATAGAGCAGTTCGGTGCCGCTCGGGATGAGGATCGGATCGGCGACGACAGGCGGTCCGATCACCGTGCCCGGGGTGGTGCCTCCGAGCCCGAGATCGTTGGGGCGGGGTGCGTTGCGGGAGCCGCGTTGCTCGAGGTCCTGCCCCGGTGGGCAGTAGTAGTCGAGGTTCGGTTCGATCGGGGACGTGTCGCCGAGCGCGCGACGGGGATTGTCGTAGTAGCAGGCCGGTCCCTGCGTGGCGATCAGGGCGAAGTCCGCGCGGTCGCCGTGCACGATCGATTCGAGTGCCGCTAGGCCGCGGGGAATCGCGTCCAGACCGGTGCGCAGCGCCGCGGACCGGTCGGAGATCACCGGACCGACCGCGCCGAGGTTGGCGAGCACCGCGGAGAACGACTCCTGGTTCGCGCCGATGGCCTCGTCGGCACGGCGCATCGCGTCGGGGCCGGTGGCCATCATCGAGGCGATGCGATCCTCGTTGGCCTGCAATGATTCGGCGACGGTCCGCGCCGACGCCATCCCGTCGACGAACTCGGTGGAGTTCTCGGCCATGGTGCCCGTCAATCCGGCTGCGCGATCGAGCAGTTCGGCGAGGGCGGGCGCGTCCTCGGCGAGCTGCGCGGAGATCCGGTCGGCGTCGGTGACGAGACGGGCCAGGTCGGGTCCGAGTCCTTCGAACGCGCTGCCGAGCTCCTGACCGACTGTCGAGATCACCGCGGGGTCGATGGTTTCGAGCAGATCGGCGGTGTGGGCGAGGGTTTCGGAGATCTGGGTGGGCTGCTCCTCGGCGGGCATCGTGATCTCGTCGCCGTCGGTGAGATAGGGGCCGTGGTCGACACGCGGGAAGATGTCGACGTTGAGCATGCCGGCCATGGTGCCCTGGGTGATCTTGGCGTAGGAGTCGACGGGGATACGGGTGTCACCGTCGAGTGCGAAATCGAGGCGGGCACGCCGGGTCTCGGGGTCGAATCCGATACCGGTGACCATGCCCGCCTGGACACCGCGATAGGTCACGACGGTGCCCTCGCCGACACCGAGGGCGTTGTCGACCGTGGCGTGGAGGTTGATGCGGTCGCCGACACCGGTGGGTCCGACGATGTAGTAGATGCCGTAGGGCACCACGGTCAGCGCGGTGATGACGAACAGGACCAGCTGAACGACGACGATCTTCTTCATCGCTCCCCTCCGAGCAGTTCTTCCAGCGAGGCCGGTGCGGACGCGTCGTCGAATCCGGTGAAGTCACCGGTGAAATACCCGCGGGTGAAGATCGTGTCGAGGCTCTCCGGGATCTCCAGGGCACCGTCGAATACCAGGTAGTCGCCGCGGACGGAACTGTCGAAGGCGGCCATGAAGGCGTTCATGTTGGCGAGGGTGGTGCCGATGCGGTCGTTGAACGACGCGAGCGTGGCGGTGATCGTGTCGGCGTCGCGCAGCAGCCCCCCGGCCCCGTCGGGGGTCGCGGCAGTCAACTCGTTGACGTTCGCCGCCAGGCGCGTGGTGGCGTCGAGCAGGGAAGCCATACTCTCGCGTTGGGCCACCAGGACATCGACGGCGCCGGCGGTTTCGACGAGATAGCGGTCGAACATCTCCTCCTCCTCGACCATCCGTCGGGTGACGTCGGCGGCGAGCGTCATGGCCTGGTCGAAGGAGGTCTGTTCGTCGATCGCGCGGGTCATCATCTCGGTCGCGGTGTCGGCGAGGGCCTGGACGCTCCCGGATCGGCCGGTGAATGCGACGTTGAGTTCGCGCACGACGGTCTCGAGTTGGGTCAGTCCGCTGCCGCTGACGACATTGCCGAGCGCGGCGAGCATCGTCTCCACCCGGGGACCGAGGTCGACGTTCTGCTCCGATACGACGTCACCGTCGGCGAGCAACGACGAACTCGGGTTCGGTGGCGGGACGAGCCGCAGGTACGGGCTGCCCAACGCGGACGGGATCTCGACGGAGACGAGGACATCGGACGGGACCTCGAGGTCTTCCTCGAGCGAGACCCGCACGTCGGCGCCACCGGGTGCGGTGTCGAGTCCGGCGACGCGGCCGACGATCTGCTGGCCGTAGCGCACGTCGGCGCCGAGGACCAGGCCGTCCGCGGACGGCAGTTGCACGGTGACCTCGAAGTCGCCACCGCCGATGGAGCGTCCGACGGGAAGATCCTGGATACCGTAGCCGCATCCGGACACCACCGTCGCGCAGGTGAGAGCGGCACCGACGAGGGCCAGGCCCCACGTCACGGAGCGACGCGGCGATGCTGCAGAAGCTGAGCTCACGGGTTGCCTCCTGGTTGTCCACCGGTGACCGCGCTGACGATGCCGAGCGGATCCGAGGCGCTGATCGGGAAGGAGATCGGGTTGGTGAAGCCGGCTCCCGTGCAGAGCGGGAGCGGATGTTCCGCGCACAGCGGGGCCGCGACCGCGAACTGCGTCAGCGCGGTGGAGATGTTCAGACGGATGCGGCCGCGACCGTCGGGGCCGATCGTGTCGGTCAGGTTCTCCATCATCAGCGGGACGAGGTCCATGAACTCGGCCAGACCCTGAGGGTTCTCCCCGAGGGTGTCGCCGATGACCTTCAGGTTGTCGGAGATCGCACCGAAGCTCTCCTGGTGCTGCGCGACGAAGATGTCGACCTCGTCGAACACGACCTGCAGTTGCTGCAACGGCTCGGTGACGTCGAGATCGCTCTCCTCCCAGACCGCGGCGAGCGCGCTGAGATCGGTGACCATGCTGTCGAGACCCACCGACCGTTCGTCGAGGGCGCGCAGCAGTGCCGAGAGGTTCTCGACGAGCAGTGCGAAGTCCTCACTGGATGCCCCGACGACGCCCGTGGCGGCGGCGAGATCGGCGATGGCGTCGTGGAAGGCCGCGCCGCGCCCCTCCCACACATCGGCTCCGCTGGTGAGGACGGCGCCGAGGTCGGCGTTGTCCGGTCCCATCGTCTCGATGATCGTGGACAGGCTGTCGAGCATGTTGTCGATGTCGATCGGCGAGTGGCTGCGGTCCTTCGGGATCACCCCGCCGTCGGCGAAGGTGGGACCGCCGTCGTAGGCGGGCCCCAGTTCGACGTAGCGTTCGCTGATGATCGCGGGGCTCATCACGTAGGCGGAGACGTCCTCGGGGAGGGTCACCTCGTCGGGGACGGTCATCGTCACTCGCACGGACGTTCCCTGCGGTTCGATGTCGGTGACGGTGCCGACCTCCACGCCGAGCACGGCGACGGTACTGCCCACGTAGATGCCGTTGACGTATTCGAAGTCGGCGTGGACGGTGTGACTGCGGTCGGTGCGGCCGAAGACGTACCACGCGGGCAACGCGATCAGAAGGAGTAGGACAAGGGTCGCCGCGACGATCTTCTTCCGTCGCGAGGTTCTCGTCGGTGTCGAGGTCACCGGCATTCCTGCATCACTCCGATCGCGCAGAGAAGATTGTCGGGAAGGACCGTGGCGGGGGTGACGACGTCCGCCCACGAGCCGTTGCCCGTGGCATCGGTGACGGTGCGCAGGGCCGGGGGTAGGCGGTCCATGAGCATGCCGATCCGGTCGGCGTTGCGCTGGAGGGTCCCGGAGACCTCCACCAGGTTGGCGACGAGGCGGTCGGCGTCGCCGCGGTTGGCGGTGAGCGTCTCCGACATGGTCGCGATGACGACCCGCAGGTTCTCGACGAGCCGGGTGAGTGTGTCCTTGCGGACGACGAGGGTCTGCACGAGGGTGCGGGCGTCGACCGCGTTCTGCACCAGGGTGTCCTGCTGGTCGACCGCCATCTCCGACAGCTTCCGGGCGGTGTCGAGGAGCTGGTCGAACTGTTCGCCGTGCCGGGAGAACGCGGTCGAGGCGGCGCTGATACCGGTGAGGGCACGGTCGAGCTCGTCGCTCTCCCGCGGCAGCACCTGCGACAGGGTGCTCATCATCTCGGTCATCGCGTCGAGGTCGAGGTCCTCGGCGACCGCGTCGGCGCCGGCTCCGATCTCGTCGAGCGAGTAGGGAACGGTGGTGCGGGCCAGCGGGATCCGGTTCGCTCCGTCGTCGACCCCGACGGGACGGAGATCGAGATACCGCTTGCCGAGGACGGTTTCGAGCCGGACCGATGCGGTGGAGGTGTTGCCCACGGCGCGCTGCTTGTCGAGGCGGAAGTCGACGTCGACGTGGGTACCGGCGAGCCGGATGCCCTCCACGCGCCCGGCCGGCACGCCCGCGACGTAGACCGGATCGCCGGTGGCGAGTCCGGCGGCGTTGGCGAACTCGGCCGTGTACGGCTCGGTGCGCACCTGGTACCACACCCGCGGAAGTCCCACGGCCGCACCGAGTCCGACGACGAGGACGAAGATTCCGATGGTGCCGAGCACGAGCGGCATGTGGGTGGTGTTCTGCCGTCGGCCACCACCGAACAGGAACTCGAGGGCGCCGACGAAGACGTCGATGAGCTTGACGAGGAACATCATCGGGTGAGTGCCCCTCCCCCGGCTGCCGAGGCTGCGTCGCCTCGGAGGACGTGGACGAGATCGTCGATGTAGGCGATGCCCACCGCGACGAGCGAGACACCGGCGACCGCCACCACGACGACGACCGTCCAGGCCGCGAACCGGGGCACCCGGCCGATGCGGCCACCGAGTGCGGTGACGAAACGCACGAGCAGATCGATGAATCGGGTGAGGGTCATCATGAGCACACCGGCGAATGGGTCGGGCCGAAGATGTTCACTTCCGCGTCGCCTGCTTTCAGGCTGAAATTGCAGAGATAGAGACTGATGAAGCTGCCGTACTGCCCCGTGTGGTTGATGTTGTCGGCGAAGGCGGGCAGGCCGGCGAGCATGCGCTCGAACTCGGGTGTCGACGCGATCCACTGGTCGGTGACGGCGCCGAACTGCTGCAGGCTGCGGGTGAAGGCGCCCTGCGAGTCGGCGATGGTGTCCGCCAGTGCGGACACGCTCTGCGCACCGGTGTCGAGGAAGGCGGCCAGTTGCTGCCCGTCCCCCACCACCGAGGCGCCGAGCGCGGCCAGCCCGTCGGTGAGGTCGCGCAGTTCGTCGTGCCGGTTGTCGAGCGAACCGAGGATGCGGTTCATGTTCGTCGCGACCTCGCCGAGGATGTGTTCGCGGTCGCCGAGCTGCGTCGACAGCACCGCCACCCGGTCGAGGAACCGGGCGACCGCGTCGCCTCGGCCGTTGAAGGTGTCGACCACGTTCCGGGCGAGGACATTCACCTCCTGCGGGGGCAACGACTCGAACAGGGGCCGGAAGCCGTTCATCAGCGCGGTGAGGTCGATGGGTGGGGTGGTCTGCGAGACGGGCACCACGCCTCCCGGTTCGAGCACCTCGGCGCCGTCGGATTCGGCGGGCACCCCCGCCTCGGTGCCGTCGGATCCGGCGGCGACTCCCGACTCGGGCAGGGTGAGCGCCACATAGCGGGCGCCGAGCATGTCGCCGTACCGGACGGACGCCTCGACGTCCTTCGGGAGGGTGCGTCCGCGTTCGACCTCCACGGTGACGCGGGCGAGCGCGCGACCGTCGTCGGTGTCGGCGACGTCGACCGCGTCGACCCGGCCCACCCGCACGCCGGACAGGGTCACGGGGTTGCCGGGGTTGAGCCCTTCGACATCGGTGAACTCGAGGACGTAGTTGTCGCTGGCACCCCGCACCGGCACGGCCAGCGCGTTGTAGACGAGGGTGCTGCAGACGACGCCGATGGTGCAGTAGCCGACCAGGGTCGAGACCTGGAGTCGTGTCAGTTTCACGGAATCCGTACCTCGCTTCCGCGGAAGAGGGGGGCGAGCAGTGCCGTCACCGCGGCGTGCGGTCCGGTCGGCTCCGCCGTGTCCTGTTCCGCCGGCGCCGCGGCGGGCTCGCCGCGCAATTGCTGTTCGAGAAGTTGCAGGGGGCCGGCCTCGGCGGCCGCGTTGATCACCGGCTCGGCGGCACTGTAGGAGCCGTTGCCGGGACTGTTGCAGTTCGCGCCGGTGAGGGACCCGTAACTGGGGCAGTCCGCAGCGGTGTAGGGCAGCGGGCCGGCGAAGGTCGGGACGGCGGTGATGTCGAACCGGCCGCTGCCGAAGACCCGGGCACCGGCGGCGCCGAAGGTCTCCGCGTTCGCGAGGGTGGCGTAGAGGCCGTCCGGGTCGGCGCCGGTGGTCGCGAGGATCGTGCCGATCGAGTCGGTGACCGTGATCATCGTGTCCAGTCGGGGGCCGGTGAATCCGTCGACGGAGGCGGCGAGCAGAGTCGCCGCTCCCATCGTGTCTGCCAGGTCGCCGCGGTGTTCGACGATGGCACGGGAGACCTCGGTCGCGGCGGACAGCATGCCCACCATGTCCGGGGTCGCGGTCTGGAGCGATTCCATGACCGTGACGAATTGCGGTGTCGCGTCGATGAACTCGTTCAGCGACGGAGTGAGCTGGTCGGTGGTCGCGGCGAGCCGGTCGATGGTGCGTCCGATGGTCTCACCGTTGCCGTCCAGGGCGCGCCCGAGCGCGTCGAGGGCCTTGGCCATCTCCTGCGGCTGCATCTGCTCGAGCACACTCGACATCCGGGTGAACACGTCGTACATCGCGACGGCCTCGGGGCCGGTGTCGACGGCGATCGAGTCGACGTCGGCGAGGGCGACCGCCTCGGTACGCGCGGAACTGCCGCGCGCGGCATTCTCTTCGGTCGGATCGGTCACCAACTCGACGTAGATGTCGCCGAAGAAGGTGCGGGGCACCACGCGCGCCAGGACGTCGGACGGGATCGTGCGGGAGGCATCGATGTCGACGGCCAGTCGCACCCGCGATTCGGTGGCGCCGGCCTCGATCGAGGCGATCCGGCCGATGTCGACGCCGAGATACCGGACCGGTGCTCCGGCGTTGACCAGGCCGACTGCGGAGGGCACCTCGACGAAGACGTCCTCGGTCCGATCGAGCGCGCCGGTACCGCGCAGCACCATCACCGCCGCGACGCCGAGGGCCACGGCGAAGGCCACAGCACCCCGGACCAGATAATTCAGTCGTTCGCGTGAACTGGGACGGTCCACGAATCACACCCCCATACCAGGAATTTCGGGAACCAGTCCCCACAGCGCGAAGGTCAGCAGCACGTCGAGCACACCGATGGACAGGATCGCCGTGCGCAGCGCCCGGCCCGCGGCGGCACCGACGCCTGCGGGACCACCCGAGGCGTAGTAGCCGTAGGCGCAGTGCACCAGGCTGACCACCATCGCGAAGGCCATGGCCTTGATGCCCGAATACAGCAGGTCCTGCGGGGTGAGCACGAGGTGGAAGAAGTAGTCGTAGGTGCCGGCGGACGCGCCGTTGAACACCACCACGACCAGTCGGGTGGACAGGTAGCTGGCCAGCAGTCCGATCATGTAGATCGGGATGACACACACCATCGCGGCGATGGTGCGGGTGGCGGCCAGGAACGGGATCGACTTGATGGCCATCGAGTCGAGCGCGTCGATCTCGTCGGAGATGCGCATTGCCCCGATCTGGGCGGTGAAGCCGACGCCCACCTTCGCCGACAGGGCGATGGCGACGACGACCGGTGCCAGCTCGCGGGTGTTGGCCACCGCGGAGAGCATGCCCGACATCGTGGTCATCCCGACGAGTTCGAGGCCGCGCTGGGTCTCGACGCCGAGCATCATGGCCGCGGCGAGCGACATCGCGAAGACGATGCCGATCGTGCCACCACCGGAGAGCAGTGACTGGGTACCGAAGCTGACCTCGCTGATCTGCGCGATGACGTGCTTGCGGAATCGGGTGAGCGCGTAAGGGATCGACGCAATGGTGCGGCAGTAGAAGGTGACGTGCATCCCGAGCGTCGCGAGATTGTCGCCGGTCTGCCGGATCGGCTGCGCCAGCCGGGTGGCCTGCAATCGGACATCGGTGCTCATCGGAACTCACCCACTGCCGGGACGATCACCGTGTACAGCGCCGACAGAGCGGTGTTGACGATGAAGACGAGCGCGAAGGCGATGACGACGGCTTCGTTCACCGCGTCGGCCACCCCGCGCGGGCCGCCCTTGGTGTGCAACCCCTTGAACGTGGCGACCAGCGCCGCGAGCAGGCCGAACACCGCGGACTTCACGAGGGCCATGACGAAATCGGCCGGTCGGCCGTACTCGGCGAAGGTCGCCATGAACGTGCCGGCGGGCAGATGCTGCACGTAGATGTGGTAGAGCCAGCATGCGGCGACACCACCGACCGTGACCATCGAGCACAGCGCCAACGAGACGATGACCGCTCCGACGAGCCGGGGGGCGACGAGGCGCTCGAGGATGTCGAGACCCATCACCTCCATCGCGTCGATCTCCTCGCGGATCTTGCGGGACCCGAGATCGGTGCAGATGGCGGAGCCGGCGACGCCGGCGAGCATGAGCGCGCAGACCAGGGCCGAGGCCTGTCCGACGATGATGAACGCGACGACGGCACCCGAGTAGCCGCCGGCTCCGATGCGGCCGGCGAGTTCGCCGACGGACACCGCGATGAACACCCCCACCGGGACCATGAGCAGCAGGGACGGCCCGGTACATACCCTCCCGATGAAGAGTGTCTGAGTGACCGTCTCGTGCAACGAAAGTCGCCGTCTGAGCACCGCGGCCGCGAGGACCACGAGCGATTGGACGGCGAAGCCGATGAGATAGCCACCTTCCGTCGCGACGTCCCTGATGGGACCACGCGAGTTCGGCAACTCGTAGGTCATCTACCGGTTCCCTTCATCGAACCCCCCTGGATGTCGGCGCCGGAAACCGCCCGTCGGCGCCGAGTGGAACTGTCCGGCCGGTGGCGGAGCGCGTCACGGTCCGAGCGCGTGAAGTGTGCCACACCCGTCCTGTGCCGGACAAGAGCTAAGTGAACAACCATTCCGACGTTCACGTCATGCACACGTCGGAGAAGATGAGGACCGGCCAGCACACGATCGATCCGAGGAACGAGATCACCAGATCCACCCCGTCCATGGCACCGAGATGTGAGGTGTGGGTGAGGGTCCAGATCACCCCGACCAGGCCGTACGGGATTGCGACGAGGATGACGAGTCCGATGAACTCGGCGACGGTCATCTCGTAGGACAGGATCCTGCGGGCGATGGCAAGCATGGCAGAGCCCTCCTCGATGGATGGAAGAACGAGTGGAGAACGACGGTCCCGGCCCGGGCCGGATCAGGATCGATCGAACCGGTCCGCCGGCACGACCGCCGGGGAGGTTATCAGGAACATCCGAAATTTGTGAACGGTCATTCCGAAGGTCTCCGAAGACCCGATCGACGTCGCGCGGACATCGTTCGGACGGCCCCGATGGCAACAAGGAACCGGCCGCTCGGATGGATCGATGCCCCGCCGGTGTGTACGCTGCTCGCAGAACGGGTCGAGAATTTCCCCGACGGAGCGACACCGATCCTCCGCGAACGACATCCAGAATCAGTGAGGCGAACACGCGTGGTCGGCAAGACGTCCCCCGACACCGGACGACGAACCCGCCCGAAGGATCGTCGTGCGCGAATCGCCGCCGCAGCTGCCGTCGCCTTCGCCGAGCGCGGCTACCACGGTGTGAGCGTCGAGGACATCGCGACGGAGGTCGGTGTCACGAAGTCCGCGCTCTACCGGCACTTTCCGGGCAAGTACGCCCTGTTCCTGAATTCGGCGCTCATGCTGATCGATTCGCTCGAGGGCGCCCTCGATTCCGTGCCCGACGACCCCGCGCGCGATCCACGGGAGACCCTCCGTGCCCAGATGTCCGCGATCATCGCGGTGACGGTCGAGCAGCGTCGGTCGGCCGGGATCTACCGATGGGAGCGCAGATATCTCCGGAAGGAGGACCGCCCCGCCATCCGCGAACGCTCCTGGGCGGTCAATGCCCGCATCCGTCGCCCACTGCACCAGATCCGGCCGGATCTGTCCGACGAGGACGCGTTCGTGCTCGTCGCGGCCATGCTCAGCACCATCGGCAGCATCACCGTGCACAATCTGACGCTGCCTCCGCGGTACATGGAACAACTAGTGCTCGATGCGTGCACCGCGCTCGCCGAGACCCGCTTCTCCCCCGCTCCCGCCGCGCCCGAGCGAGTCGCCGCCGCGGATCGCCCGGGCCAGGACAACATGCGGGAAAACCTGCTGCGTTCGGCGGTCGGGCTGTTCCACCAACGGGGCTACAACGAGGTCGCGGTCGAGGACATCGCTGCCACGGTCGGCCTCCCCGCCTCCGGGATCTACCGTTATTTCGTGTCGAAGTCCGACATCCTCGCTGCGGCCTTCCACCGAGCGGCCGACCGACTCGAGACAGCCGTGGCCGCCGGGACGGCCGCAGCGTCCGATCCGGAGGACGCGTTGCGATCGCTGGTCTCGATCTACGTCGACCTGTCGTTCTCCCAGCGGGAACTGATGTCGGTGTACTTCGCCGAGCTCGTCAACGTTCCGGACGCCTCGCGCGCCGATCTGCGGTTGCGTCAGCGCGCCAATGTGGAGCAGTGGTCGTCCTACCTACAGGCGATCTGCGACGGTCTGTCCGCCGCGGATGCCCGCTTCCTCATGTACGCCGCGATCAACCTGGTGCCGGATCTCGGGGTCCTGCTGGGCACGTCCGCGGCACAGCAGCAAGCGGAGAACATCCACCGGTGCATGCTCGCGGTGCTGCTGAGCCGGTCCGGTCAGCGCCTCGGCCACGGCGAGGACGCCCCGTGCACGCCGACGATCGGGTCCGCGCACTGAGCGATCACGCTCAATACGCACTGAGTGGTGCCGCTCGTTGCACACTGCGCGAGATCACCCGCTGACGCCCGTAGTGCCACTGGGTGCACACAGCTGTGATCCCCGAAAACCCTCTGTTCCAAGCTAGGTGACGTCGACCCATTGTTTTTTGCACCTTGTTGCACATAGTCTGGCGGCAGAGGGACCCTCCGGAGACGAAGAAGGAACACATCATGACGCTGCCACCGATCCTGTCCGGCCCGCTGAGCGTGCCCCTGGTCGCTTCCCCGATGTTCATCGCGTCAGGGCCGGAACTGGTGTCCGCCCAGTGCCAGGCCGGAGTCGTCGGGTCGTTCCCGGCACTCAACGCGCGTCCTCAGTCGATGCTCGTCGACTGGCTGCAGCAGATCACCGAGAGCAACGCCGACTACGCGGCACGCCACCCCGAGGAGTACGTCGCGCCGTTCGCCGTCAACCAGATCGTGCACCGCTCCAACGAGCGGCTCGAGCAGGACCTCGAGGTGATCGTCGAGCATCGGGTCCCCATTGTGATCACCTCGCTCGGTGCCCGCGAGGAGGTCAACGAGGCTGTTCACTCCTACGGCGGCATCGTCCTCCACGACGTGATCTCGAACGAGTTCGCGCACAAGGCGATCGACAAGGGCGCGGACGGCATCGTCGCCGTCGCCGCGGGCGCAGGCGGCCACGCCGGCACGCAGTCACCGTTCGCATTGCTCCAAGAGATCCGCCGGTGGTTCGACGGCCCCCTGCTGCTGTCGGGATCCATCGCCCACGGCCGCTCGATCCTCGCTGCCCAGGCCGCCGGCGCCGACCTCGCATACGCCGGCACGGCCTTCCTCGCCACCGAGGAGGCCCGCAGCGCCGACGACTACAAGAACATGATCGTCGACAGCACCGCCAAGGACATCGTCTACAGCAACCTGTTCACCGGCGTGCACGGCAACTACCTGCGGGGAAGCATCGTCGCCGCCGGACTCGACCCCGACGACCTCCCCGAGTCCGATCCGTCCGCCATGAACTTCGGGTCCGGTGGCAACACCGACGCCAAGGCCTGGCGCGACATCTGGGGCGCCGGCCAGGGCCTCGGCGCGATCGAGTCCGTCGTCCCCGCCCGCGAGCTCGTCCAACGACTCCGCGACGATTACGAGCAGGCGTGGACGTCCCTCGAACGACGCCGAGTCGCCATGATCGACGCCGGATAGTGTGACCTAGGCTGACGCGGTGTCTCTCAGGTTCGCCATCCTCACCGCGCTGGTCGAGCGCGACAGCACCGGACTGGAACTGGCGCGGCGCTTCGACCGGTCGATCGGGTACTTCTGGCCCGCGACCCACCAGCAGATCTACCGCGAACTGGATCGGATGCGGGCGGGCGACCTGATCCGCGAAGTCCCGACGGACGGAAAACCCGGCCGCGGTCAGCCTCGACGTTTCACCATCACACCCGATGGTCGCCGACTGCTGCGCGGCTGGATCTCCGAGATCGAGGATCCGGACGTGGTGCGCTCCGGTGTCTCCGTGCGCCTGCGCGCGGCCGCGGCGCTCGACGATCCCGACGCCGCGCGTCCCGCGCTGGAACATCAACGGGCGTATCGCGCGGCGATGCTCGAGCAGTATCGCGCCATCGAGCAACGCGACTTCGCCGAGGCTCGGGGCGACGCGCGGAGCACCCTGCAGCACCTCGTGCTCCGCCTCGGCATCCTCCTCGAGGAGACCTGGCTGACCTGGCTGGACGAGGCGCTCGACACGATCGACCGGCTCGACGCGACGCCGGATTCCACCGCTGACCGCAGCGGAACGGTCACGTAGGCCGGAACACGAGAACCGCGCCGAGGCGCACTACGCGAGGAGGTCGACCGGCCCTTCATTCGGAGCCGGTCGACCTCCCTCTGCCCGTGCATTCTGGGGCCGCTCGACGACCCGCGGTTACACCGGCCGTGGAGCAGCGGACTTACCTACAAGGACGCAGGCCTACCCGTCACGGGGCGTTTCCGGCCTCAGGGTCGACTGCCGTCAGCGCGGTGGTCAGGGTCCGGCTCGGCCGCATCACGGCCACGGTCTTGTCCTTGTCCGGCCGGTAGTAGCCACCGATGTCGACCGGCGCGCCCTGCACCTCGTTCAGCTCCCGCACGATCGTCTCCTCGTCCCTGGCCAGCGCTTCGGCCAGCGGGGCGAACTGTTCTGCGAGTTCCGGATCCTCGGTCTGCCCGGCAAGTTCCTGTGCCCAGTACATCGCGAGGTAGAACTGGCTGCCCCGGTTGTCGAGCTCGCCGACCTTGCGAGACGGGCTCTTGTTCGTCTCCAGCAGCTTGCCGGTCGCTGCATCGAGCGCGTTCGCCACGATCTTGGCGCGCTCGTTGCCGGTCTTGATGCCGAGGTCCTCCAGGCTTACGGCCAACGCCAGGAACTCACCGAGCGAATCCCAGCGCAGGTGGTTCTCCTCCACCAACTGCTTGACGTGCTTGGGCGCCGACCCGCCGGCACCCGTCTCGTAGAGGCCGCCGCCCGCCATCAGCGGCACGATCGACAGCATCTTGGCGCTCGTACCGAGTTCGAGGATGGGGAACAGGTCGGTGAGGTAGTCACGCAGGATGTTGCCGGTCGCGGCAATGGTGTCCATTCCGCGGATCAGTCGCTCCAGCGTGTACCGCATCGAGCGCACCTGCGACATGATGTGGATGTCGAGGCCCTCGGTGTCATGATCCTGCAGGTACAGCTCGACCTTCTTGATCAACTCGTTCTCGTGGGGGCGGTACGGGTCGAGCCAGAACAGGACCGGCATACCGGAGTTGCGTGCCCGGGTGACCGCGAGCTTGACCCAGTCGCGGATCGGCGCGTCCTTGACGGTGCACATGCGCCAGATGTCACCCGCCTCGACGTGCTGGGTGAGCAGCACCTCACCGGTCTCGACATCGACGAAGTTGGCCTCGCCCTCCTCCGGAACTTCGAAGGTCTTGTCGTGCGAGCCGTACTCCTCGGCCTTCTGCGCCATGAGACCGACGTTGGGAACGGTACCCATGGTCGTCGGGTCGAACGCGCCGTTGGTCTTACAGAAGTTGATGATCTCCTGGTAGATGCGCGCGAAAGTGGACTCCGGCATGACCGCCTTGACGTCCTTGGGCCGTCCGTCGGCGCCGTACATCTTGCCGCCCGAGCGAATCATTGCGGGCATCGAGGCATCCACGATGACATCGCTGGGGGAATGGAAGTTGGAGATGCCGCGTGCGGAATCGACCATGGCCAATTCGGGACGGTGCTCATGGCAGTTGTGCAGGTCCTGCTTGATTTCGTCGCGCTGCGTGCTGGGCAGCGTCTCGATCTTGTCGTACAGGTCGCCGAGACCGTTGTTGACGTTGACGCCCAGCTCGTCGAACAGCTTCTGATGCTTGGCGAAGGCGTCCTTGTAGAAGGTCTTCACCGCATGGCCGAAGACGATGGGGTGCGAGACCTTCATCATCGTCGCCTTGACGTGGAGGGAGAACATCACGCCCGTCTTGCGCGCATCCTCCATCTGCTCCTCGTAGAACTCGAGCAACGCCTTCTTGCTCATGAACATGCTGTCCATGATGTCGCCCTCACCGAGCTCCACCTCGGGCTTGAGGACGATCGTCTCGCCACCCTCGGTCACCAGCTCCATCCGGACCTTGCGCGCCCGGTCCAGCGTCATCGACTTCTCGCCGTGGTAGAAGTCGCCGTGCCGCATGTGCGC
Source organism: Rhodococcus rhodochrous (assembly GCF_900187265.1). Classification (NCBI taxonomy): domain Bacteria; kingdom Bacillati; phylum Actinomycetota; class Actinomycetes; order Mycobacteriales; family Nocardiaceae; genus Rhodococcus; species Rhodococcus rhodochrous. The sequence goes on along the minus strand of NZ_LT906450.1, from coordinate 2,589,590 downwards.
GACGTGGCTGCGCGAGGCCATCGACCACTCGCCCATGCTGTGCGGGTGCTTACGGGCGTACTCCTTCACCGCCCGGGGTGCGCGCCGATCGGAGTTGCCCTCACGCAGGACAGGGTTGACCGCACTGCCGAGAATCTTGCCGTAGCGCTCCCGGATGGCACGCTCTTCGTCCGTCTTCGGGGCGTCCGGGAAATCCGGGACCTGGTAGCCCTTGCTCTGCAGTTCCTTGATGGCAGCCAGGAGCTGCGGTACGGACGCACTGATGTTGGGCAGTTTGATGATGTTGGTCTCGGGCAGTTGCGTCAGACGACCCAGCTCGGCCAGGTTGTCCGGGACGCGCTGCTCTTCCGTGAGGTGCTCGGGGAACTCGGCCAGGATCCGCGCAGGCACCGAGATGTCGCTGGTCTCGACCTCGATGCCCGCGGCCCCAGCGAAGGTACGCACGATCGGCAGGAAGGCGTAGGTCGCAAGCAACGGCGCCTCGTCGGTCAACGTATAGATAATGGTCGACTGCTTGTCGGCGCTCATTCTTGTCTCGACTCCCTACGTCGGTTCGGTCCGCCTCACGAAATGCTCCGCGTGCGGGATTGCATCGGGTATCAGGCTACGTGCGAGAACTCGAGAACGATATTTACTCGCCGGTAACTCGAACTCCGCCGACAGGCTTCGACGGCCCGACGGGCGCCCGACCGTCGACCCCATGTCCGCTCGCGACCGACAACGCCGCAGTCCGGCGCGCCACCGATTCGATGGCCCCTCGACCTGTCGTGACGCGGGTGCGATCAGCGCACAGCATCGCCGTCAGGAAAGAAGTCTTCGCAAGCAGTGGGAAGACTGCTGTCACAAGCGATCCCGATGTCGAACCGGAATTCGATCCCTCGGCCGTCCGATCGCGGTCGAACGCCGACGCCTGCAGATGCTGTCGTCAGGGACGATCGTTCCGTCGAGATTCGTCGATCGTCGCTCTGCGGGGAGACGACCGCGGACCCTAGAGGGAGCCGCACGCCTGCGTCCCGATGAAAAACTTCACATTTCTCGCCGACGACTCGACTCGAGCTGTTACCGGCAGGAGCCCGCCACTGCTCCGACATCAATCGCAGGCGGGCGCCGGAACATCCTCGAACAGCGGCGACCCGATCGGCACGAGGTACACCACGTCGAGGATCACCGGCTCCGCGCCGAGATTCCGGCCCACGTGCAGGTGGTCCCGACCCGAGGGTTCGTTGATGAAATCACCGGTCTCGAACACGACAGGCTCGCAGTCTCCTTCGGGATGCGTCAACGTGCCGGCCCGCACGATGCCGAGCACGGGACCATCGTGATAGTGCCAACCGGTGCTACCGCCCGGTTCGATGGTGATCTCCCGGGCCACGGCGTGCACACCGTCCGGTACGAACGGCAGCAGTCGCGGTGGCACCTCGATGTCCACCCGAGTGACTCCTGAGATGCCCTCGCTCGGGGTGGCGTGCGCCCACCCGGGCACCGCCATCGTTGCTGCACATGCCGTCGCCGCGAGTACACCCTGCACGGAGCGCTTCATGCGCACGGACGCTACCGCCTACACGACACTGCTGCAGGACAACTCGTGCACTCGATGAACCCGTCCTCTGCTTGCCGCTCCGCCGCGGCCCATCATGCCCATCCATGACGGCTCGCTCGGAAGCCGGCGTGTCGGTAGCGTCTCGTGAATGACGAACTCGGATCACGGAGACCCCGGCGACGCTCCCACCGTGCCGCCGCCGTTGGCGGAGATCGTCAACGCGACCCGACCCACTGCCGCCGAGGAAGCGCGGACGGTCGCGGCGTCGACGAACACCGGCACTCTCGCGACCCTCACGAAGGAAGGAGACCCCTGGGCCTCCTTCGTGACGTACGGACTGGTCGGCGGCTCACCGGTGTTGTGCGTGTCGCACATGGCAGAGCACGGCCGCAATCTTGCGCGCGACCCACGCGCGAGCATCGCGATCGTCGCGCCCGACCCGCAGTCCGACCCGCTCGCCGGCACCCGCATCACTCTCGCCGGGTACGTCGAGCGTCCCGAAGGTGAGGAACTGGCCGCCGCGCGCGAAGCACACCTGGCAGCTGTCCCTGCGGCCCGCGTGTACATCGATTTCAGCGACTTCACGCTCTGGGTTCTTCGGGTTCAGCGCGTGCGCTGGGTCGGTGGGTACGGACGGATGGATTCGGCCACCGCCGAGGACTATGCCGAAGCGTTGCCGGATCCTGTGACCCCGTCGGCGGCTCGTGCGATCGCGCATCTCAACGACGATCACGCCGACGCGCTGCTGGCGATGGCCCGGAAGCTCGGCGGGTTCCCGGATGCGACAGCGGCAACCTGTGTCGGAGCCGACCGATACGGCCTCGACCTCGATGTCACCACGCCGCGTGGGCGAGCCATGACGCGCGCCGGCTATCTGTCGCCGCTCGACTCCGCCGACGAATTGCGCGCAGCAACAGTCGCTCTGGCTCGCGCGGCGCAATCACCGTAAGCATGGTCAGTGCTGTGGATCGAGCATCGCTGCTGCCGTGGCAAGGTCGGATTCCTTCTCGGTGATCAGCGCGAACAATGCGTACCCGACGGGGGCCGCGTTCCAGACGGCAAGGCCTTCGCCTCGATGGCGGTTCCGACCCAACGATGCAGAAACGCGCGCAGCTCGGCCGGGGAACGGAGAGGATCACCAGGGTCGACGAGGAGCGATTGAACGAACCGGAGCATGATCTCGACCAGTTCGTTCATGTCGGCGTCCGTCCATCCGTGTGCTGCCCAATCGATGGCGAGGTGATCCACGATCACGCGTCCTATGGCGATGGACCGGGCGGCGGTCACTTCGGCGGTGAACTTCGCGTTCTCGGGCCGGGCGAACAGCAGACCGAAGCGGCGATGCTTGCGTAGACGTTCGAAGGTCAGAGCGATCGCTTCGACGATCGCGTGTGACGGCTCGGTGAGACCTTCAGAGAACGCGCCAGGTCGCCGAGGAACTCGTCGGTGGCGTGTTGCGCAGTCGCGGCCAAGAGGGCCTGACTGTTCGGAAAGTACCTGTAGACGGTCTGGCGAGCGATGCCGAGTTTCTGCGCAACCTGACGGATGTTCACGTCGGTCGCGCCCGAATCCATGAGCTCTCCGGCAGCGATGATGATGCGTTTCGACGCTTCGTTGTCATCGGCAGGGGGCATCAAACCGGCCCATCCATGGGTACGCACTCACTCATTGTCCCGTGCCGAATGCGACAGTGCTCGTTCGACCGGGACGTACCGGACAATACGGCTGGACATAGAACACGTTTCATGTACTGTCACCCTTGCTGACATCGGTAGCGAAAGGACCTGGCATGGCCACCGTCGAGAATGCGACCCCAGCACCGACCACCAGCCCCTACGGGGCCGAACTCACCCGAAGGGCCCTGAATCTGGCGCTGTCCGACACCACGGACATGGCCGAGTCGACACTCCGTGTGCCGCTGGCGTACTACCGAGACGACAAGTTTGCGGAGTTCGAACGCACTCGACTCCTGAGGGAGACACCTCTGCCGTTGTCGGCGTCGGCGCAGATCCCGAACAACGACGACTACGTGGTACGCACGGTGCTCGACGACTCGTTGCTGATCACCCGTGACCATGACGGGCAGGCTCATGTCTTCTTGAACTACTGCCGCCATCGCGGAGCAATGCCGGCGTGCGGGGCCGGGAACAGTCGCCGGTTCACGTGTCCGTACCACGCATGGGTCTACGACAACAAGGGAAGACTTCGGGGAGTCCCCGGCAAGGCGGGGTTCGACGACATCGATCGGAACGACTACGGCCTCGTGGAACTACCCAGCGAGGAGCGTCACGGGTTCGTCTGGGGTGTCCTCGACGCTGATGTACCACTGGATCTGGACTCTCATCTGGGTGAATTCGGCAACGAGCTTGCACGGTGGGACTACCGGAATTTTCAGTATCACGACGAGCGATACCTGGAAGCGGACGTCAGCTGGAAGGGTGCACTCGAAGCATTCGCCGAGGGCTATCATTTTCCGTTCGTTCACGGGGACAGCGTCATCGGACAGAACACCATCGCGAATACCCATGTGTACGACGAGTTCGGTCCGCATCACCGGATCGGCTTCCCGTTCAATTGGGTTCGGGACCTCGAGGGCAAGGAGCAGGACGACACCTGGGATGACCCGATCGCGCACATGGGCATCATCTATTGGGTCTATCCCAACCTGATTCTGGCCAACAGTCCTGTGGGGGTGGAGGTCATCGACATCTTGCCCGGCAGGTCGGCCACCACCTGCGTCGTGCGGCACAGTTGGATGGCGAAGTACCCCGCGGAGAGTCCGGAGCAGGTGGAGCTGTACTCCGGCATTTTCGCGCAGGTTCATGCTGCCGTAAGGGATGAGGACTTCGCGATGCTCCCCCAGTGCGGCGAAGGAGTGCGCCGCGGCCAACATGAGCACATGCTCATCGGGCGCAACGAGATAGGCGTGCAGCACATGATCAGGGTGATGTCCGAGAGGGTGGGGATCGACCTGAAATGACCCTCGTTGCCCGTCGCCATGCCCTCCTCCCGTTTCGGCTCGGGTGATCCGTCAGCACCGGATCCGACCAGCGCTCACCTCGTGTGACGACACGGCAACATGTCGACAGTCAGCGCGTGTCCTGCCCCGGAATCGCCGGTCACTCGTGGCAATGTCCACAGAATGCATCCGTACGACCAGGGGTTCGAGCCTCCGCAAGCATGCTCCGAGTGGTGTCGGGCGCGCTCGTTCGACCTGCAGGTGCTCGACGAGGGCGTCACCGTCGACCTGAAATGGTGGAACAGCCACCTCGAACGCGCCGGGCACGAGATCCGCCTCCGGGGACGGAATCTCGACGGACGGATCATCGACGACGGCGACGCGATCGTCCAACGCAACGACCTCCGATCGGACAGTGAACTGATCGAAGCCGACCACGCCGGCCTGGGGCTGTTGTTCCTGTGCGCAGCCTGGCGCAGCGCGCATCCGCGACGACGCGGCGCCCGACGTTTTCCGGACGTCCGCGACACACACGCCCCGAAGGACCGGGACCGGTTCACCAAGATCAAGGGAGTCCTCGACTACTGCGCGAAGACCAAGTCTCTACCCGACACCGCGCGGCAGACCTGGTCCGGATGGCCGGACACTCCCGGCGTCGGCGTACCGCTGCTGGCGACCTATCTGTGGGCGGTCGAGGTGCGGACCGAGGCGGGCCCGGCGCAGCTTCTCGATCAGCACGCGGTGTCGACGCTCATCCACGAAGGGTGGCTCGAGGATCCGTCGGTCGCCGACTTCACGCTGCGGCGCTATCACCGGTACGTCGAACTCCTAAACATGTGGGCGTCGTTGATTGCCACGCGTCCGGAGATGGTCGAGATGTGGCTCGTCGACCGTTGGCACGCCCGTATCTGTGAAGTCCGGGACGGGTCGCACGCGACTCCGCGATTGTTCTGATCGACCCGGGCGTCGCGATGAGGCCGCCCGAATCGTCCCGTCGGGGCTGATGCACACTCGCAGGATGGGGTCACCGACTACGACGAGCATCACCAGGACGACCGGCGCACAGCCGATTCCACAGCCGCGATGGAGACTTCCGCTGGTGGGTGATCTGCTCAGTATCGATGTGGCCAAACCGGTTCAGCGTGAGATGCAGATGGCTCAGGAACTAGGTGGAATCTTCGAACGCAAGATCCTCCGGCACCGATTGATCGTGGTCTCCGGCGCCGAGCTGGTGCGCGAGGTCAACGACGAGGAGAAGTGGGCGAAGTTCCTCGGCAAGCCGCTGCGCAAGCTTCGTGTCATCGCCGGCGACGGGCTGTTCACCGCGTTCAACTCCGAACCGAACTGGAGCAAAGCCCACAACATCCTCGGCCCGGGATTCGGCCAGGCCGCGATGCGCGGCTATCACGACTCGATGCTCACGGTCGTCGACCGGCTGGTCGACAGCTGGGACGCCGCCGCGGCCGGCGGCGAGTATGTGGACGTGCCGAAGAGCATGACGTCGCTCACCTTCGACGTCATCGGCCGGTGCGGCTTCAGCTACGACTTCGACTCGTTCGGCCGCACCGAACCGGATCCGTTCATCGCGGCGATGAGCCGGGCGCTCGAGTACATCAACCGCTCGTCGAACGACATCCCGATCCTGCGCGCCCTGTTCGGCCGCAGCGCCCGTGAGCAGCACGAACGCGACATCGCGCTGATGCAGGAGACGGTCGATCGCATCGTAGAGGAGCGGATGCGCTCCGGTGAGCAGCACGGCGATCTGCTGGACCTGATGATGCACACCGCCGATCCCGACACCGGTGAGCAGCTCGATCGCGAATCGATCCGCAATCAGGTGCTGACCTTCCTGGTCGCGGGCAACGAGACCACCGCGGCCACTCTGGGGTTCGCGGTCCACTTCCTGAGCCGACATCCCGAGGTGGTGGCGAAGGCGCGGGCCGAGATCGCCCAGGTCGTCGGTGCCGACGGCCGGATCGGGTATGAGCAGGTCGCCAAGCTGCGGTATGTGCGGCGAGTGGTGGACGAGACGCTGCGATTGTGGCCGGCCGCCCCGGGCTATTTCCGCAAGGTGCGCGGTGAGACCACCCTCGGGGGTCGTGTCCTGCCGAAAGGTTCGTGGGTGTTCGTGCTGCTGCCGCAGCTGCACCGCGACCCGCTGTGGGGCGACGACCCCGAGCGGTTCGACCCGGACCGGTTCGAACCCGAGGCCGTGCGGAAGCGTCCGGCGCACATCTTCAAACCGTGGGGCACCGGCATCCGCGCGTGCATCGGTCGGCAGTTCGCGCTGCACGAAGCGGTGCTCACGCTCGCGTCGCTGATCCGGCGGTACGACTTCGCTCCGGAACCCGGCTACGAACTCGACGTCCACGAGGCAATCACGTTGAAGCCTCGTGGCCTACGCGTGAGGCTCTCCCGCCTCTGAATCGTCGCGTCGCTCCTCGCGCACGGCGGACGGTGGCCGGGTCGTCGACAGACGCACCCGGCCGCTGTCGAGATCGACCCATTCGTCGTCCCCGACGGCGATGTCGATCCGGCCGTTCTTCTTGCTCGCGATCTCCTCGATCGTGTGTCTCCGACCGGGCGAGAAGAGTTCGTCCATCACCCCGAGGACGCTGCCTCCGGCGTCACCTCCCCGACCGTTCCGGCGCTTGCGCCAGTACACCCACCCTCGCCGTTCGGCCCACAGTCCTACCCGGTCGATCACGACGAAGACGGCGATCACGGTCACCGCGACCAGCAGAGCTCCCACCGGCAGTCCCTTCTCCTGCAACCATGATGCCTTCGCGGTCCTGGTCGCGCCGCCGGGAAGGCGTCATGATGGAGAAGTGACGCCCGCGTCGCCCGGAGACTTCGTCCTCCTCGCCCGGATCCACTCGTGTGATCCGGAATCGCTGTGCGCCAATTCCGTTCACGCACGAGGAGCAGCACCATGACATCGACCGAACCCGCCGGCGGCCGGAGTGGCGGCGGAACGATGGCCCGACCGAATTCGTCCGGATTGGCGGACGTCATCGACACCATCCTGGACAAGGGTCTCGTCATCGACGCGTTCGTACGCGTCTCTCTCGTCGGCATCGAGATCGTGACCATCGACGCCCGCATCGTGGTCGCAAGCGTCGATACCTACCTGCGGTTCGCCCAGGCCGTCGACAGACTCGAGATCTCGCAGACCCAGCCGAAAGGTGTGCCCGAGATCGTCGGCGACGTCAGCGGCAAGGCCGTGGAGAGCGCTGCCAAGTACAAGACCCACAGCGCCCTCGACTCCGCGGCCGAGAAGGTGCTCGGGTTCTTCGACGACGTGGCGGAGAAGCGACAGGAAGCTCCGCGACGCAAGAGGAAGCAGCGATGAATATCCGAACTGGGGAGGTGTTGTGGCGGACTTCGAACAGGACCGAGCGCTGATGATCCGGCTGTGGCGCATGTGGGGTTCTCGCGCCGCCGAACTGTCCGACGAGCAGTGGACGACCGAAACTCGGCTACCGGGGTGGACGGTCCGGGACGTCTACGTGCACATCACGCCGGACGTGATGATCGAGATGCTCGCCGCGCCGTCGGAGGACGGTGAGGCGAAGGTGACCAGCGCCGCGGAGATGCTCCGGATGCTCAACACCGATCCGGCCGAGGCCGAACCGAGGCACGAGCGGATGGCCGAGACGGTGCGCCGACTGGCGGCCGATGTCGAGCGCACGGCAGTCGCGACCCACTTCGAATCCGACTTCCCCGCCGCCTTCGACCGGATCACCGGATTGAGCCGTGCGTCCGTGATCGCACACCCGTTCCTGGAGTCGGTCGCGCTCGGCGCGTTCCTCGACATGGCAATCCTGGAGACCACCATCCACTGGCTCGACGTGATCGACGCGGTCGGCGGACCACGGCCCGAGTCGATGGCCCTCGAACGGACACGGGACGTCCTCGCCGCGGTGCCCGATCCGCTCACCTTCGTCGAGGCGGCGTCGGGTCGCGCCGACCCGACGATCCTTCCCGTCATGCACTGAAGGACCACGCGTCGTCGCTCTATGCTCGGACGATGTTCCTTCTCTTCGGCTTCGGCACCAAGCGACAGAACCTCGGTCCGGGGCAGAACCGGACGTGTCCGCGCTGCCACAACACGACGCAGTGGCTCCGGATCCGGGAGTCCAAGCAGTTCACGCTGTTCTTCGTGCCGGTCGCGCGGTGGGGCCGCCGACAGTTGGAGCAGTGCGGGATCTGCGGGACCGCCGTGGAGATCTGAGTCCGGTCAGTCGGGATCGGCGAAGGCAGGAGCACGCTCGGTCATCCCCGCCGTGACCGCCTCGATCTGATTGGGCGACCCCATCAGCTCGACCTGCAGCGTGCTCTCGAGCATCAGCGCGGACTCCGGATCGGAGCCGGTCCACGTCTCCTCGTACAGGCGCTTGGCCGCCTGCACGGCGTGCGGCGACTTGCCGGCGATCTCGTGGGCCAGTTCCTGCGCCGCGGCGAGCGGGTCGTCCGAGACATGGGTGACGAGACCGAGTGCGTCGGCCTCGGTGCCCGTGAGGATGCGCCCCGTGAAGGTGAGTTCCTTCGCCACATCGAGGCCCACGAGTCGCGGCAGGCTCTGGGTGATGCCCATGTCGGGGACGAGGCCCCACTTGACCTCCATGATCGACAGCCGCGCGTCGGGCGTCGCGAAGCGGATGTCGGCGCCGAGCGCGATCTGCAGGCCGCCGCCGAAGCAGTTGCCGGTGATCGCGGCGATCACCGGGGCCGGGACGCGGGACCAACCGTAGGCCACACGTTGGGCCTGATTGGCGATGTGCCCGTCCGCGCGGGCGAGCAGATCCCGCGGGCCACTGCCGTCGCGGTTACCGAGACCGGTGATGTCGAGGCCGGAGCAGAAGCTCTTGCCGGCGCCGTGGAGCACGACGGCGCGTACCGTGCGGTCGGTCGCGAGCTGCTCGGTGGCATCGACGATCGCATCGAACATCGCCGGGTCGAGCGCGTTGTGCTTCTCGGCGCGGTCCAAGGTCACGGTTGCGACACCGAACTCGTCGATCTCGATCCGCACTCTCTGCTCGCTCATCCGCCCGAACCTCCTCGATATCAGTGGGGATCGGGACGTCCGGAAAATCCTGCCCGCGATCGCGAAGCCGACTGTACAGCAAGGATTTCGCCGCCGACGGTGAACATGCGAGAGGCCGCGACGAACGTCCTCGGCTGCCGTCCGGAGACGCGCCGCCATCCGGGCACCGCCCGCCTCCGGCGTGCAGACCGTGACCGAACCGTTATAGTCGGCGTCATGACTACAGTTCTCGGCGTCTCGGTCGGTGCCAGCGCGGTGCGCTTTGCGCGACGTGACACCGGGAGCCTCGACAGCCCCGTCTTCGGATCCCGCTCGATGCCCGCCCTGCTCGACCGGCCGGCCGAGCTGGCCGCGGAGTCCATCGAGACGATGCTCGCCGAGACCGACGAGATCGAGCAGGTGCGCGCCATCGGCGTCGCCTACCAGAACGAGACGCAGGCCGATTTCGTCCAGGGTGCGATGAGCCGCCTGGACATCGACAACTTCCGGCTCGTCCCGGAAGTGACCGCGGCGCTCGAAATGCTGGAAACCACAGGAGATCTCGGCGACCACGAGACGCTCGTGTTCTACGACCTCGGCAGCTCGGGCCTCACCGTCACGGTTGTCGACCGGGGCACCCGCATCGCGTTGAGCACGGCACGCTCGGAGGGGATCAGCGGCGACCTCGTCGACCGCCTGATCTACGACCACCACGTCGAACTGCAGCGCTTCACCGAACCGGCCGACATGGCGGCACAGCGGGCACTCACCGCCCGGTGCCGCGACGCGAAGGAACAGCTGTCCTCGAAGGATGCGGTGTGCATGCCCGGCGAGGGCGGTCTGCTGCTGCTCTCGCAGGACAGCTTCGATTCGCTCATCGACGGACCCGTGAAGGCCTCGGCCCGCCTCACCCTCGACGTGATCCGCCGTTCGGGCCGCACTCCCGACGCCGCGGTGCTCATCGGGGGCGGAGCGAACATTCCGCTGGTCACCGCCGTGATGGAATCGTGGCTCGATATTCCGGTGATCGTGCCCCCGCAGCCCGAACTCGTCGCAGCGGAAGGCGCGGCGCTCCTCGCCCGCCCGGACACCGCGAAGGTCGCCGAGACGGCGGAGTTCGCGGCGCCGCTCGAGCTCACCGAGACGGCACAGTTCGCCCCGCAGCCGGTCCGTCGACCCCGAATTGCTCGAGACCGCGGCCCACGATGCGATCGCCCTGGGCGACGCACCGCTCGCCGAACGTTTCGCACGCGCGGCGTTCGATGCCACGGGGACGTTCTCGGCCGCGGATCTCCTCGCCCGCGCACTGGTGTGGCTGGGTGGAATCAGTGAGGTGGAGTCCGTGCTCGCCTCGTTCGATCCCCGCACCCTCGACGAGAGCGAGCTCGTGCGATGGGGCGCGACCCGCATCTCCAATCTGTTCTGGGGGATGGGTAACGCCGCCGAGGCCCAGCAGGTGCTCGCGACCCTCCGCGAATTGGTGACGCGGCCCCATCTGGGGTCGGTGGTCGACGCGATCGACTGCGGATGCGCGGTGTACGAAGGGCGTCCCCGCGATGCACTCACCCTCGCCCATCGCGTCCTCGCCACCGAAACCGCGCTTCCCTGGGCCGTCGAGTGGGCGTTCTTCGGCGGCGGACTGGCCCTCGCGGTGATGGGACGTGGTCACGAGGTCCCAGCCATGGCGGCGCGCTGCGCAGCGGTCGCCGATCAGGTCGACGGCCTGCTGCGTTATCCCGCCGGACTGGGCGAGGTCCTCGCCCTGCTCCTCACCGGGAGCCTCGACGAGGCCGAGCGTCGGGCCGAGACCTATCGGGAAAGCGCAGTGCGCGGTCCCGCCGACGTCCACGGGACCGTCACGTCCATAGGCCAGTATCTCGCGTGGGGCCTGGCGAACATCCTGCTCGGCGTCGTCGACACCGCGCGCGGGCGGTTCGTGCACGCCGTGCACCGCCTCGAACAGGCCGTCGCCGCGCTCCAGGTGGACGACCGGGCTGCCACCGTCTCCTGGAACGTGCCGGCGTACCTCGCCCTCACACACGGCTACGCCGTACTCGGGCGTGTCAACGACGCGGATGCCGCTCTGGCCCAGGCGACCTCGCGCAGCGGCCGGCACGTCGCCGTCTTCGAGCCGCAACTCCGGATCGCAGAGGCATGGCTCGCCGCGGCGCGCGGCGAGACCACGAACGCGATCACCTCGGCCCGGGAGGCGGCGCAGATCTCGGCACGACACGATCAGTTCGCCGTCGAGGCGATCGCCTTGCACACCGCCACCCGGTTCGGGGATCGCACCACCGCGGAACGACTCTCGGCACTGACCGAGCAGTGCGACGGACGTCTCGTCGCCGCCATGGCCGCCCACGCCACTGCTTCCGCGGAGGCGGACGGCCGGGGACTGACCGCGACCGCGGAAACCTTCGAGGCGCTCGGGGCCCTCGCCGACGCGGCCGATGCCCACGCCCTCGCCGCCATCGCCTACCGCGACCACGGCGACACCCGACGATCCGTCGAAGCCGCCGCCGCGGCCGCGGCCCTGGCTGTGCGATGCGATCACGCCTCGTCGCCGGCGCTGGACGAGGCGGCTCGCCCGCTCCCCCTGACCAGCCGGGAACGGGAGATCGCCGCCATGGTCACCGCCGGGCTGTCCAACCGGCAGATCGCCGACCGGCTCGTGGTGTCGGTCCGCACCGTCGAGGGGCACATCTACCGGGCGTGCACCAAACTCGACGTCTCCGACCGCACGGAGCTCGCCGAGTTGATGCGCGACACCGGCCGGCGCTAGCGCGACCTCCGGTTCACCCCATCGACTTCGATCCGTCGAGGGACTCGCGGATGATGTCGGCGTGGCCGGCGTGCTGCGTCGTCTCGGCGACGATGTGCAGCAGCGCGCGACGCACCGACCAGGCGTCCTCGGTGTTCCACGGTGCCTTGGGAAGTTCGTGGACGACGTCCAACGACGGCAGCGTGCGTACCAGCTCGTCGGTCCGGGCGGCGACCTCGTCGTAGGCGCGCAGCGCTCCTTCGAGGGTCTCACCGGGCTGCAGCTGGAAGACCTTGTCGTGTTCGGCGAAATCCTCTTCGGTCCACTCGGTGAAATCCTTCTCCATGTAGTCGGCTCCGACCACGAGGAAATCCGCCCATCCCCGCTCGACCTCGGTGACGTGCTTGATGAGACCGCCGATCGTCAAGGCGCTCACCGTCGTTCGTTGCGACGCCTGTTCGGTGGTGAGATCGCGGGCCGTGAACCGCAGGAAGTGCCGCGCGTGGGCGAGGCTCGACAGCAGATCGCGGCGTTCCTGGTCGAGGGTCGGGGTGGCGTTCCGGGTGGTGGTGGTCTCGGTCATCGGGTGCTCCTCGTCGTCGTGATCCGGCAAGAACTACGCTACGAGCCATTGGTGCCAGTTCCTGTCACTTATAGGTCCGCAGGTGCGGAAGAATGAGGTCATGTCCGACACGAGCTCCCGCACCCTGCGGCTTCTGTCGCTGTTGCAGACCCACCGCTACTGGCTCGGCGCCGAACTCGCCGACCGGATGGGCGTCTCGCTGCGCACCCTCCGCCGCGACATCGAACGGCTCCGCGATCTCGGATATCCGGTGCGGTCCGATCGTGGGGTCGGCGGCGGGTACCAGCTCGCGCCGGGCGCATCGTTGCCACCACTGGCTCTCGACGACGACGAAGCGGTCGCGCTCGCCGTCGGCCTACTCACCGCGGCCCAGACCTCGATCACCGGGATCGCCGAGATCTCCGTGCGGGCGCTGGCCAAGGTCATCCAGGTGATGCCACCGCGGCTGCGACGCCAGGTGGAGGCGCTCGATGCAGCGACGGTCTCCGCCGACATCCCCTGGGCGACCCGCGCGACCGATTCACAGCAACTCGTCACCGTCGCGCGCGCGTGCCGCGACGATGAACGCATCGTCTTCGAGTACACCGCGGCCGACGGCACCACGACGAGCCGGCGCGTCGAACCTCGGCAGCTCGTCTCCCTCGGGCGACGCTGGTATCTCGTCGGCTACGACCTCGACCGTGGTGACTGGCGCAGCTTCCGGCTCGACCGCATGGCCGAGACCACCGCCACCGGGATGCGATTCCGGCAGCGCGAGCTGCCCGGCGGCAATGCCGCGGCCTTCGTCGAACGCGGCATCCGCAGCCGCTCCCAGGTGAAGGTCAGTGCGGAACTCGAGGCGCCGGAGCACGAGGTGCGGCGCCGGATCGGTCAGTGGGCCGAGGTGATCGCGATCGACTCCGAACGGTGCCGGATCGAGGTGGACGCCGACAGCATGGACTGGGCGGTCTTCGCCGTGGGCATGTCCGGAGGACGGCTGCTCGGTGCGTCGCCACCGGAGTTCGTCGAGCACCTGGAGAACTGGTCGAATCGGCTGGTCACCGCCGTCGAACACTCGGAGTGACCATCCACCCGGCGCTATGACCCATCCCACAATCGGCCGGGCACCGGAATGCCGTCGGGGGTGGGCGTGGTTGCGCCACCCATGGATCTGTTCACACCTGTCGCCCTCGGAGACCTCGAACTCGCGAACCGTATCGTCATGGCCCCGCTGACCCGCCTGCGTGGTGGTTCGGCCGGTGTACCCGGAGATCTGATCGTCGAGCACTACCGTCAGCGGGCGAGCGCCGGACTCATCATCGCCGAGGGAACCTATGTGAACTTCGAATCGCAGGCCTTCGTCGGTCAGCCCGGCATCGTCACCGACGAGCAGGTCGCCGGCTGGCGTCGCGTCGCGGATGCCGTGCACGAGCGCGACGGACGCATCGTGCTGCAGTTGATGCACGGCGGCCGCGTCACGCATCCTGACGTCAACGGTGGCCGGCGTGTCGTCGGGCCGAGCGCGATCGCGATCGACGGCCAGGTGCACACCGAGCAGGGTAAGCAGCCCTACCCCGTGCCCCACGCGCTGACCATCGACGAGATCCCCTCCGTCGTCGACGACTTCGTCGCCTCGGCCCGCCGCGCGATCGATGCCGGACTCGACGGCGTCGAGGTCCACAGCGCCAACGGCTACCTGCTGCACGAATTCCTCTCCCCCGCATCGAACGTGCGGGACGACCAGTACGGCGGTTCGGTGGAGAACCGGATCCGCCTCGTCGTCGAGGTCGTGAAGGCCGTGTCGGAGGCGGTCGGCGCCGGACGTGTCGGGCTGCGGATCTCCCCCGAACACAACATCCAGGACGCCGTCGAGACCGATCGCGACGATGTGCGTGCCGTCTACGGCGCTCTGGTCGACGCCCTGCAGCCCCTGGGCCTGGCATATCTGTCGGTCCTGCACAAGGAGCCGACCGGCGATCTGGTCCAGGAACTCCGGAAGCGTTTCGGCGGCAAGGTGATCGCCAACAGCGGCTTCGGCTCGCCGACCACCCGCGACGAGGCCGTGCAGCTGATCGACGATTCGCACGCCGACGCCGTGGCCGTCGGCCGCGCGCTGATCGCCAATCCCGACCTGGCCGAGCGCTGGCGGGACGGGCAGCCGGAGAACGCACCGCGTCCGGAGCTGTTCTACGCGTCCGGAGCCGAGGGCTACACCGACTACCCGTTCCTGCAGACCGCCTGAGCGTAAATCCTACGAGGCGCTCGGATCCTCGCGCGCCGAACCGTTTCTCGCCGCTGCTGTAGCGCGGGCGAGGACCGGTTCGGCGCGCGAGGTCGTTTCGGTCTCCCGAGACAGGTCGGGCATCATCCGTTCGAGCACCGGTCGCCACCGCGCCACGTCATCCGGGAAACACGTGCTCAGCAGCTCGACCATCGCCGATGGAGCGATCGAGGCGCCGGGCGACGCCCCGAGCAACCCGGCGATGCTGCCGTCCGCGCTCGCCACGACCTCGGTGCCGAAGGTCAGGACCCCGATCCTGCGACGATCGAGTTTGACGAGCTGGGCTCGTTGCCCCGCGTCGATCAACTCCCAGTCGCACTCCCGTGCCTCGGGACAGAATCGCTGCAGCTGCCGGAATTTCCGGACACGGGACGCGAGCAGCTGGCCGAGGAGATAGCGCACCAGCGACAGATTATGCAGGCCCACCGCCACCAACGGGGCGATGTTGTGCAGGCGCAGGGTGGTGAACAGATCGGTGAGCCGGCCGTGTTTGAGCAACCTGGTGCTGAACGTGGCGTACGGGCCGAACATCAACCACTCACGGCCATCGACGACCCGCTTGTCGAGATGCGGCACGGACATCGGTGGTGCGCCCACGTCGGCCTGGCTGTAGACCTTCGCCGCATGCTGGGACACCACGTCGGGATTACCGGTGCGGAGGAACTGCGCGCCGATGGGAAAGACGGCAAAACCTCGCACCTCCGGGATCCGGGCCTTCTGCAAGAGTTTCAGGGCGTACCCGCCGGCGCCGACGAACACGAACCGGGATCGGACCGAAAACCGTCCCGTCGTCGTGCGTCCCGAGACCGTCCACCTCCCGTCGGTGGTGCGGCGCAGTCGTGTGACCTCGTGCCCGGTACGAAGCTCGACGCCACGACGACGCGCGTCCGACAGCAGTCGGTGGGTCAGGGCACCGAAGTCGACGTCGGTGCCTGCCTCGTAGCGCGTGGCGGCGACCGGTTCGGACCCCGAGCGACCTGCCATCACCAGCGGTGCCCATCGGGCGATCGTGTCGGGGTTCTCGCTGTACTCCATGGCGGAGAACAGCGGCGAGCGTTGCAGGGTGGCACGCCGCCGACGTAGATAGTCCACATCGCGTTCGCCGAAGACGACGTTCATGTGCGGTGTCGCGTTCACGAACGTCGTCTCGTCCGGCTCGTCGAGGGACTCCCAGAACTGCCGTGAGATCCGGAACTGTCGGCCGATCTCCTCGGCCCGGGTCGAATCCTCAGGATCGGGCATGTAGTTCAGTTCGCAGAGGCCGGCGTGGCCGGTGCCGGCGTTGTTCCACGGGGCGCTGCTCTCGGCCGCGACCTCGTCGAGTCGTTCCAGGACGAGGATCGACCGATCGGGTTCGAGCCGAGTCAGCAGTGCACCCAGTGTTGCCGACATGATGCCGCCGCCGATCAGGACGGTGTCGTACTCGTGGTCGCCGTGCCGTGGTCCGTCGGCAGAGTGCTTCCGATTCACCATCATTCACCTGCTTTCGCCGTTGTCGATCTTCAGCGTGCCTCTTCCCGATTCATCCGTCCAATGAGATCTTGCAGGCATTACCATGCATATGTGGATTGGTATGTGACGCCCGAGACCGCAACGATCGCCCCACTGCTCGTCGCCTTCGACGCCGCAGCGCGCGAAGGCCACATCACGCGCGCGGCGGATCTGCTCGACGTGCCCCAGTCCTCGGTCAGTCGCCGCATCCGGGCACTCGAGAAAGCAGTGGGTGTGGCGTTGTTCCAGCAATCCGGACGAGGGGTCGTGTTGACGTCGGCCGGGCGGGAGTTGCACGAACGCACCCGGCATCTGGTCCGGGAACTCGACGGTGCGATCACCACGGTGCGTGAGCACGCCGATCCCGATCACGGCGTCGTCCGCTTCGGGTTCCCGCTCACCCTCGGGCCGGTGAGCATCCCGTCACTGCTGGCCGAATTCCACCGTCTCGCCCCCGGTGTCCGGTTGCACCTGGTCCAGGCGCACGGCGAAGCGCTCGCCGACATGGTTCGCGACGGACGACTCGACCTCGCCGTCATCATTCCTCCACCGGAGGATCTGCCGGTCACCGTGCTCGCCCAGCAGCGGCTGTTGCTCCACCTCCCGAGCAGCCATCGACTCGCCGGCCGCGCCCGCCTCGACCTGCGCGACCTCGCGGACGATCACTTCATCGCCAACCCTCCCGACTACCACATCCGGAGAGAACTCGAATCTGTTTGCGCTGAAGCAGGATTCGAACCGTACATCGCGTTCGAGATCAGCGAGTTCGAAACGATCCGGGCACTGGTCGCCCAGGGCCTCGGGGTTGCACTGTTGCCTCGCTCGGAAACTCCGGTCCCCGGAATCGTCACCGTCCCGGTCGTCGGCATCGCGAATCGCACCATCGGATTGACGACGGGGACGAGGACGCCTTCACCGGCGGTCGCGCGACTGCACGCTCACATCGCCGGACACGCCGACAGATTCGACGATCGCCGGCTCGATTCGTAGGCATCGTCCATCGAACGCCAGACGTGGCGCACAGCTTCGCGAGCCGTGCGCCATCTCCTGCGTCGCCGGTCCCGACCAGGCGCAAGCTCCGGGTTCGAATGGTCGCCGGCCGGGTATGCCACACAGATGCGATCGTCTGCAACGAGTGTTACCCGACGCCGCTGTCGGCAGTTCTCGGATACGAGGACATCGTGCTGACTCCGGCATCCAGACCGGCCGGTGGAGCCTATTTGTTCGAACAGATCAACACCACATTCGGCGATTCGGTAAACGCATCGACCTGCGAGCCCGACGTCGCTTTTCTCTGACCTACCTACCGTCGAGGAGTTCTCCATGACAGCAACAGATCTCGGTTCCACCGCCACGTTCGCCGGGCAGCCGGTCGCTTCCCAGTTCATCGATGGGCAGTGGCGCGAGGGACGCTCCGACCGCGTCCTGACCGACACCAACCCGTTCGACGACAGCGTGGTTGCCACGATCCGCCTCGCCTCCGCCGAGGACGTCGACGCCGCCTACACCTCCGCCCGGGCAGCACAGGCCGAGTGGGCCGCGACTGGTCCCGCCGACCGCGCCGCGGTCCTGCGTCGCGCCGCGCAGATCCTCGAACAACGCCGAGCCGAGATCATCGACTGGCTGGTCGCCGAGTCCGGCTCGACGCGGATCAAGGCCGATACCGAAGTCTCCCTGGCCATCGGCATCACTCAGGAGGCGGCGTCGTTCCCGTCCCGGGTCCACGGATCGATCTTCGATTCGAACACCCCGAACCGTGAGATGCGGGTGTACCGCAAGCCCATCGGAGTGGTCGGGGTGATCAGCCCGTGGAATTTCCCGCTGCACCTGTCGCAGCGATCGGTGGCACCGGCATTGGCGTTGGGCAATGCCGTGGTGATCAAGCCGGCCTCGGACACTCCGGTGACGGGCGGCCT
This sequence comes from Rhodococcus rhodochrous, assembly GCF_900187265.1. Taxonomy (NCBI): domain Bacteria; kingdom Bacillati; phylum Actinomycetota; class Actinomycetes; order Mycobacteriales; family Nocardiaceae; genus Rhodococcus; species Rhodococcus rhodochrous. The sequence goes on along the minus strand of NZ_LT906450.1, from coordinate 2,571,054 downwards.
GTTGATCGCCCGGATCTTCGAGGAAGCAGGCCTACCGGCGGGAGTGTTGTCGGTGGTGATCGGCTCCGGTTCGGAGATCGGCGACGCTTTCGTCGAGCATCCCGTCCCGCGGTTGATCTCCTTCACCGGCTCGACACCGGTCGGCAAGCAGGTCGGTGCGGTCGCCACCGGCGGTGAGCACCTCAAGAAGGTGGCACTCGAATTGGGCGGCAACGCACCCCTGGTGGTCCTCGACGACGCCGATCTCGACGCGGCCGTCGAGGCAGCGGTGACCGGGTCGTTCCTGCATTCCGGACAGATCTGCATGGCCGTGAACCGCATCATCGTGCAGGCGCCGGTGTACGACGATTTCGTCGAACGGTTCACCCGAGCCGCGCAGACCGTGCCCTACGGCGATCCCTCCGCAGACGGCACTTTGGTCGGGCCCGTCGTCAACGATTCGCAGTTGAAGGGCCTCGAGGAGAAGATCGAGCAGGCCCGGCACGCCGGAGCACGCGTTGCACTCGGCGGGAAGATCGACGGCCGGGTCGTGCCTCCGCACGTGTTCGTCGACGTCACACCCGACATGGAGATCGCCCGCGAGGAGATCTTCGGCCCGATGGTCGCGGTCCTACGCGCCGATGACGAAGCACACGCCCTCGAACTGGCCAACGACCACGAATTCGGTCTGTCCAGCGCGGTCTTCACGCAGAACCTCGACCGCGGACTGCAATTCGCGCATCGGGTCGAGGCAGGCATGACGTTCATCAACGAGATGACCGTTCAGGACGAGGCGCACGTGGCATTCGGTGGCGAACGCAACTCCGGTCTCGGACGATTCAACGGCGAGTGGGCGATCGAGGAGTTCACCACCGATCACACCATCGGCGTGACGCGGCTGGTGTAGGCACGCAACAGCGCCTCCGATACAACACGCTGCCGTCTGCACCCTGCGCAGACTCAGGGTGCAGACGGCAGACGATCACAGGGCGATGTACTTGGTGTCGAGATACTCCTCGATACCTTCGGCGGCGCCCTCCCGGCCGAAGCCCGATTCCTTGACACCGCCGAACGGTGCGGCAACGTCGGAGATGACACCCCGGTTCACGCCGACCATCCCGGTCTTCAGCGCCGACGCGACGCGCATCGCCCGATCGAGGTCGCGGGTGTAGAAGTAGGCGGCCAGACCGTATTCGGTGTCGTTCGCGGCGGCGATCGCCTCGTCCTCGGTGTCGAAGATCGTGACCGCCGCGACCGGACCGAAGATCTCCTCCTTCAACAGCCGGGCGTCGGCCGGCACCCGGTCGAGCACTGTCGGCGGATAGAAACTGCCCGTCCCGTCGGGGATCTGCCCGCCGGTGCGGACGCGGGCTCCTCGCTCGACCGCGTCGCGGACGAGTTCGTCGACCGTGGCGCGTTGCCGGTCGGTGATCAGCGGCCCGAGGTCGGTGCCCTCGTCGAGACCGTGGCCGGTCTGCAGTGCAGCGATGCGTGCGGTGAGCTTGTCGGTGAACTCCTCGGCCACCGAACGCGCGACATGGAATCGGTTGGCTGCGGTGCAGGCCTCTCCCCCGTTGCGCATCTTCGCCGCCATCGCCCCGTCGACGGCCGCGTCGATATCGGCGCCGTCGAACACCAGGAACGGGGCGTTGCCGCCGAGTTCCATCGAGGTGCGCAGCAGCCGGTCGGCGGACTGCCGGACCAGGTGCTTGCCGACCCCCGTCGAGCCGGTGAAGGTGATCTTGCGCGTCCGCGAATCGGTGATCAACGGCTCGGTCAGCGCCGCAGCATCGGAGGTCGGCAGGATGGACAGCACGCCGGCCGGCAGACCGGCGTCGGCGAAGACCTGGCCGAGCAACAGCATCGTCAGCGGGGTTTCCGCCGCGGGCTTGACGATGATCGGGCAGCCCGCCGCAAGGGCGGGACCGATCTTGCGGGTGGCCATGGCCAGCGGGAAGTTCCACGGGGTGATGGCCAGCACGGGACCGACCGCTTCCTTGGTGACGAGGATGCGTCCGTTGCCGGCCGGGGCGGTGGCGGTTCGACCACCGATCCGCACGGCCTCCTCGGCGAACCAGCGCAGGAACTCGGCCCCGTAGTTCACCTCCCCCCGCGCCTCGGCCAGGGTCTTGCCCATCTCGAGGGTGATCACGCGGGCGAAGTCGTCGGCGCGGGCCTGCACGAGTTCGAATGCGGTGCGCAGGATCTCACCACGCGTGCGCGGGGCGGTGGCGGCCCACTCGGCCTGTGCCGCGGCCGCGAGCTGGAGAGCCTGCAGGCCGTCGGCCGGCGAGGCGTCGGCGACCTCGGCGAGCACCGCACCGGTGGCCGGATCGGTCACCGGGAACGTCGCGCCGGTCGAGGCATCGGCGAGCTTGCCACCGAGCCAGAGCCGGGTCGGAGCACCGGCGGGAAGGGTGTGGTTCATCGGGTTGCTCCTGCAAGGGACGTGGCGCCGGCGACCTCGCGGACGGCGGCGGTGAGGACGTCGAGACCGTCTTCGAGCAGTTCGTCGGAGATCACCAGCGGCGGCAGCAGGCGGATGACGTTGCCGTAGGTGCCGCAGGTCAGGATGATGACGCCCTGCTCGAGTGCCTTGGCGGCGATGGCCTTGGTCGCCTCGGGGTCGGGTTCACGGGTGCCGGGCTGCACGAATTCGACGGCCAGCATCGCGCCGCGGCCACGGACCTCACCGATGATCTCGACGTCGGCCGCCAGCGCACGCAGTCGCTCGGTGGCGATCTGCTCGATGCGGCGGGCCCGGCCGCACAGGTCCAGCTCGGCCATCCGGTCCAGGGTGGCCAGCGCCGCGGCACAGGCGACGGGGTTGCCGCCGTAGGTGCCGCCGAGGCCGCCGCCGTGCACGGCGTCGATGAGATCGGCGCGACCGGTCACCGCTGCCAGCGGCATGCCACCGGCGATGCCCTTGGCCAGGGTCATCAGGTCGGGGACGATGTTCTCGTCGTTGCTGGCGAACCAGTCGCCGGTGCGCGCGAAGCCGGTCTGCACCTCGTCGGCGACGAACACGATGCCGTTGGCCTTCGCCCAGTCCACGAGGGTGGGCAGGAAACCCTTGGCGGGCACGATGAATCCGCCCTCGCCCTGAATCGGCTCGATGACGATCGCGGCGACGTTGTGCGCGCCGATCTGCTTGTCGATCTGCGAGATGGCGCGGCGGGCGGCCTGCTCACCGCTGACCTCGGTGCCGTCGTGGTTCAGGCCCTCGCGGAACGGATAGGACGCCGCGACCCGGTAGATGTCGGGTGCGAACGGCCCGAAGCCCTCCTTGTAGGGCTGGTTCTTCGCGGTCAGCGCCATGGTCAGGTTGGTGCGGCCGTGGTAGGCGTGGTCGAACACCACCACGGCGCTGCGACCGGTCGCGACCCGCGCGATCTTCACGGCGTTCTCCACCGCCTCGGCGCCGCTGTTGAACAGCACCGTGCGCTTCGAGTGATCACCCGGGGTGAGCTCGGCGAGCTTCTCGGCGACGGCGATGTAGCCCTCGTAAGGGGTGACCATGAAGCAGGTGTGCGTGAAGTGCGCGACCTGCTCGCTCACCGCGGCCACCACGGCGGGATCCGAACCGCCGACGCTGGTGACGGCGATACCGGAACCGAGGTCGATCAGCGAGTTGCCGTCGACGTCGACGACGACACCGCCGTCGACGTCGGCGGCGTAGACGGGCACGGACGAGGCGACGCCCGCGCCGACTGCGTTGCGGCGGCGTTCGGTCAGAGCGACCGAGCGCGGGCCGGGTAACTCGGTCACGAGGCGACGCTGCTGGGGAAGTCGGTACTCCATCTCGGACATGAGGGTCCTTAAGTTCGTAGGTGCAGTTACTTCGTGAGAGTTACGTTGAGCTGTAACCCGGGCGGGCCGGGCGAGGCTGCATAAGGTTTGCCCACTCTCGAGGGGGGCTTGAAAGGACTGGCCACCCGACCCGCTTGGACACCTCGGACCGCTGATTGAGATCTGCGAATGATCGCTTGTTTAAGGAAATGCCGGCGGAGGCGTCCATCGGGGCCAGGCCGGAACACAAGCGAAAACGAGGAAATCCGATGACCGGTTCGCAACTGTGGGCAGGAGTCGACGTCGGCAAAGAACACCACTGGATATGCGTGCTCGACGCTTCCGGGACGGTGGTGCTGTCGCGGCGATGCGACAACGACGAAGCAACGATCCGTGCGGTGATCACCGAGATCGACGCACTCGGCGAGACGGTGTCGTGGACGGTGGATCTGACCACCGCCTACGTCACCTTGTTGCTGACTGTGCTGGCCGACGCCGGGAAACCGGTGCGCTACCTGTCCGGACGTTCGGTGTGGCAGGCATCGTCGGTCTACCGCGGCGGCGAAGCCAAGACCGATGCCCGCGACGCCCGGGTGATCGCCGATCAGTCCCGGATGCGTTCGGACCTGCCCGTTCTGCGTCCCGACGACGAGTTGATCCGTGAGCTGCAGATGCTCACCGGCCACCGCACCGATCTGGTCGCCGACCGTACCCGGACCATCAACCGGCTGCGTCAACAACTCGTCGCGATCTGCCCCGGGCTCGAACGCGTCGCGCAGATCTCCTCGGACCGGGGCTGGGTGGTGCTGCTGGCTCGCTACCAGAGACCGAAAGCGATCCGCCGCGTCGGTGCGGCCCGGCTGGCCGCGATGCTCACCGGGGCCGGGGTGCGCCACGCCGAATCGATCGCCCGGGCCGCGGTCACCGCTGCGAAGGCGCAGACCGTGCGGTTGCCGGGGGAGGATGTCGCTGCCGAGCTGGTCGCCGAATTGGCGCAGGCGGTGATCGATCTCGACGCACGTATCAGGGCCGTGGACGCGGAGATCGAGGCCCGATTTCGCCGGCACCCTCTGGCCGAGGTGATCCTGAGCTTGCCGGGTATGGGATTCCGGCTCGGCGCCGAATTCCTTGCCGCAGTAGGTGACCCCGCCCTGATCGGGTCGGCCGATCAGCTCGCTGCCTGGACCGGGTTGGCGCCGCGACCCAGGGATTCGGGTAAACGCACCGGGCGTCTGCACACCCCTCAGCGCTACAGCAGGCGCCTGCGCCGGGTGATGTACATGTCGGCGTTGACCGCGGTCCGTTGCGATCCCGCCTCTGGCGTCTACTATCAGCGCAAACGTGCCGAAGGTAAGCGTCCCGTCCAGGCCACGATCTGCCTGGCTCGGCGGCGCGTGGATGTTCTCTACGCGCTGCTCCGCGACCACCGCACCTGGCAACCGACTGTGCCGGTTACCGCGGTGGCGGCTTGACAGGATCATTGAGAGTCCTTTCTCGATCATTCGCTCGGCGCGGGATCGCAGCGTCGCCGTCGACGGTGCGGTGCGGAGCAGGTGGTGCTTCGAGTATCGAAGCGGGGACGGAACGGCTCCATATCCATTTCGTACAACCTGCTCCGAGGAAATACGCCGATTCGTCCACCGCCATAGGATGACGGTCATGAGCGTGGGCATCGCCTGGTTACTACGACAACCAGGACTCGGGCTGGCACTGCGGGCCGGACGGTCCGGGCAGGAGCGACTGATCGATTTCGTCCAGCCCACCGAACTCGTCGACCCGCGACCATGGTTGTCCGGAGGCGAACTGGTCCTGACCACCGGCCTCGGCCTGCGCGACGAGGAGGGTGGCGACTACGTCCGGCGACTCGCAGAGGCCGGGATTGCCGCACTCGGCTTCGGAACCGGCCTGTCGCACGAACAAATCCCTCCGTCGGTACTCGAGGCCGCCGATGCGGCAGGATTGGCGCTGCTCGAAGTGCCCTACACGACCCCGTTCGCGGCGGTCAGCCGTGCGGTGACGACGCGACTCGCCGAGCAGGAGTACGAGCTGGTTCGCCGAGCAGCCGACACCCAGGTCCGCATCACACGGGCCGCACTGCGCGGGGGCGTGACCGCCATCGTGCGCGAACTGGCCGTCTCGACCTCCGCCTCGGTCGTGTACGTGGCCGAGCGCGACGATGCCGTGATCGCTCATCCGATGCCGGCGCCGGACCTCACCGAGCCGATCGCCGAGGCGCGGCGGGACGGCACCGGGTCGGTCACCTTGATTCGCCCGGGGAGGACGGTGACGGTTCAGCCGGTCGTCCACGGCGGCATCGTGAACGGATACCTGGCGGTCCAAGCGGACCGACCCCTCCAGAACGTCGAACTCGTACTGATCGGTCACGCTGTCTCCCTGGTGACCCTCGAACTCGACAAGCCCCGGCGTCTGCGGAACGAACGAAACGACCTCGGGTCCAAGGTCTTCGACCTACTCGCCGCGGGTCTCCTGGACGCGGGCGATGCACTGGAGTACCTAGCCGACGCTGTCGGTCGACGCAACCGCGTCCGCGTCCTGCGGCTGAGCACACCGCATTCGTCCGAGGTGCGTCGGCATCTCGACGTCGTTCTCGATGCCCGCCGGCGGCCGCTCTACAGCCGCGAGGAGGGGGACGAACTCACCGTGCTGTTGCGCGGCGACGACAGCATCTCCGACGTCACGGCGATGCTCGCCGACCTACCGACGAAGCACGCCCGCCCCCTGCGCACCGGCCTCAGCCCCGCCCATCGGATCGCCGAGGTCCGACAAGGACTCGAGCAGGCCGAGCATGCACTGCGCACCACCGACGCCACCTGTCGTATCGCGGAGTTCGATGCCACCCACGGCACCGCCCTCCTCGCCTCTCCCCAGGTACGGTCCGTGCTCGAATCCGTCGCCGCGTCGACCGTGACCGTCCTCGCCGCGTACGACCGTGAGCGCGGCGCGCAACTCGTCCCGTCACTACGCGCGTTTCTCGAAGCCAACGGACATTGGGAATCGGCAGCGGCGGCACTCGACGTCCACAGGCACACGCTGCGCGGGCGCATCGCGAAGATCGAGCAGTTGCTCGACGTCGACCTCGGGGACGCGCGGGTACGGGCGGAATTGCTGCTCGCGGTGCTCATCGCCGACGCACCGACCAGCTAAGGGCCCGAAGAAGCACGATTGCGGATGAGGATGCGCAGGCGGTGTGCGTTGCGTTCGGCGTCGCCGCTTTGTACGCTCCGTGCATACAGGATTGTCGACAATCCTACAAACTGGGAGGCGGCCGATAGTGTTCCTTGATCCGACGCGCCCACATTCTCTGCGGTCCCCGTTCCTGACGCGGCGCACGCGATGAACGACGACCAGCTCACCATAGGACAGGACGGCGGAGCTTCCTCGACCGACGAGAACGTCCGAGTTCGACTCCTCACCGACAGACTCCACGCACTGGGCGTCCCGATCGACACCTCGACGCGTCGACTGGCCGAGTACTCCTACGACGCCTCCAACTACCGGGTGCGGCCGTCGGCCGTGGTCTTTCCTCGGTCGGTGGACGACGTCGTGGCGGTGGTGACCGCCTGCGGCGACACCGGGATTCCGTTGGTCAGCCGAGGGGGCGGGACGTCGATGGCGGGCAATGCCGTCGGCTCCGGTGTGATCCTCGACTTCTCCCGGCACATGAACCGCATCCTCGACATCGACGAGACGTCCGGTGTCGCCGACGTCGAACCGGGCGTCGTGCTCGCGACCCTTTCGCGGGCAGTCGAGGACGCGTCCTCGGGTCGGATGACCTTCGCCCCCGATCCCTCGTCGAAGAACCGGGCCACGGTCGGTGGCGCGCTGGGCAACGACGCCTGCGGCAATCACTCGGTGCGCTACGGCCGCATGTCCGATCACGTCCACGAGATCGACCTCGTCACCGCCGACGGGTTCCGGCTCACCGCGGCGCAGCGAGGCCTGCGTGCCACCGATCCCGACGACGCGGCCGCTGCGGCTCGCGCGCAGCAGCTCGACGCCGAGCTCACCGCGTTGGCGGGCGAGCACCTGTTCGAGTTCCGCACCGAGCTCGGGAGGATCCAACGGCAGGTCTCGGGGTATCACCTGGACAATCTGTTGCCGGAGAAGCGGTTCGATGTCGCCCGTGCGCTCGTCGGATCCGAGGGAACGTGCGCGGTGATCGTCGGGGCCCGCGTCGAGTTGGTTCCCCGCCCGTCCAGCGCGTTGCTGGTCTGCCTCGGCTACGACGACGTCGTCGACGCGGCCCGCGACATCGGAACCATCCTGGAATTTTCTCCTGCGGCGGTCGAGGGTGTCGACGCGGCGATCGTCGAGACCATGCGGTTCCGTCGGGGCGAGAATTCCGTCCTCGGTCTCCCCGCCGGAAACGCGTGGCTCTACGTCGACCTGGACGGTGACGACCCGGACTCCGTGGCCGCGGCCGCCGACGCACTGCTCGACAAACTTCGCCGCAACGGCCGTCTCGTCGACGGCCGCATCGCGGCCGACACCACCGAGCGCGCTTCCCTGTGGCGGGTGCGTGAGGACGGCGCCGGACTCTCGTCCCGCCTGGCATCCGGCGGCGAATCCTGGCCGGGCTGGGAGGATTCCGCCGTCGCGCCGGAGAACCTCGCCGATTACCTGCAGGACTTCCGCGCACTGCTCGACCGGCACGGTCTGCAGGGGGTGATGTACGGGCACTTCGGCGCCGGCTGCATGCACATCCGCATCACCTACGACCTGCGCACCGAGGAGGGCCGGAAGGTCTTCCGCGAGTTCACGCACGAGGCCGCGCGGCTGGTGGTCCGTCACGGCGGATCGCTCTCCGGAGAACACGGCGACGGCCGTGCCCGCTCGGAACTGCTGCCGGTGATGTACTCCGCGCGGATGATGAGCGCATTCCGCGCCTTCCGCACGATCTGGGACCCGCAAGGCATCCTGAACCCGGGATCGCTGACCGACCCGGCACGGATCGATGACGATCTGGCGTTGGCGGGCGTTCCCGAACGCACCTGGCGTACCCACTACGACCTGCACCCGATCGAGGCGGTCCGTCCCGACGGCGCGCGGCCGCAACACACCCCCGACCCGTGGGTGCACGCCGTCCAGGGCTGCATCGGCGTCGGACGGTGCCGGGCCGACGCCGGTGGCGTGATGTGCCCGAGCTACCGCGCGACCCGCGACGAGAAGGACTCCACTCGCGGCCGGGCCCGGGTCCTGCAGGAGATGGTGCGCGGCGCCCGCACGATCGAACAAGGGTGGAAGTCCGAACAGGTGCGTGAGGCACTCGATCTGTGCCTGTCGTGCAAGGCCTGCTCGACCGACTGCCCGGCCGGCGTCGACATGGCCACCTACAAGTCCGAGTTCTTCTCGCACTACTACGACGGCACACGACGACCGGTATCGCACTATTCGCTGGGGTGGCTGCCACGCTGGCTCCGCATCACGGGGTTGGCAGCACCGCTGGTCAACGCGGTCCTGCGCACTTCTCTCGCGAAGCGCGCCGCCGCTCTCGGCGGCATCTCCCCCGACCGGGTACTTCCGCCCTTCGTCTCCCGGCGGGCCTGGAAGAAGGCCGTGAGCGACGCGCTGAGCGGCCGGTCCGGTTCGACGCCGGTGGTGCTGTTCGTCGACACCTTCACTCGCGGGTTGCGGCCTGAGGTCGCCGGTGCCGCCGCCCGCGTGCTCGCCTCGGCGGATAAGCAGGTGAGCTGCTCCGCGGACGCGTGCTGCGGACTGACGTGGATCTCCACCGGCCAGCTCGACACCGCGAAGAAGAAACTCTCCCACGCCGCCCGCACACTCGACGACGGCACCGACCGGCCGATCGTCGTCGTCGAGCCGAGTTGCGCCGCCGCCCTGCGCAAGGACCTGCCCGAGCTGGTGCCCACCGAGGCTGCGCGTCGCGTCGCCGCACGGGTCCACAGCTTCGCGTCCTACCTGGACACCATGGTGCGCAACGGCTGGACACCCACCCCTGCACAGCCGCTACCGAACGAGATGGTGCTGCAGACCCATTGCCACGAGTACTCCGTGTTCGGCGCCGGAAGCCATCGCCGGATCCTGACCGCAGCGGGAGTCGACGACGTCCGCGACGCAGTCGGATGCTGCGGCGTGGCAGGAAACTTCGGATTCGAGAAACAACACCACGACATCAGCATGAGGGTCGCCGAGACCTCCCTCGCCCCGGCACTGCGCGCGGCCGGCGACGACTCCGCGGTGGTCACCGACGGCTTCTCGTGCGCGATGCAGGTCGCGCAGATCGATGTCTCCGCCCCGGGGCAACATCTCGCAGAACTGCTCGATCCCGGGCCGCGAATGTCGATGAACAACACCATCTCCGAGGAGGAAAGCGCATGACCGATGCAACGATTGTCGGAACACGGGTGGGCGTCTCCGACGCAGTGTCCCGCGTCAGCACAGGATTGTTCATCGACGGTGAGTGGGTCGAATCGAGCTCCGGTGAACGATTCGAGGTCGTCGCCCCGGCGACCGAGGAGGTCGTCGCGACCGTCGCGAACGGCAACGCCGACGACGCCCGGCGTGCCATCGAAACCTGCGCCCGCGTGCAGAAGCACTGGGCGAAGACCGCTCCGCGCGAACGCAGCGTGATCCTTCGCCGGGCCTACGAGCTCATCATGGAGCGGCAGGACGAGTTCGCGACCATCATGACCACCGAGATGGGCAAACCCTTCGCCGAGGCGAAGGGCGAGGTGGACTACGCTGCGGAGTTCTTCCGGTGGTTCTCCGAGGAAGCCGTCCGCATCGGCGGCGATGTGACCAGCACCGGCGACGGCGCGACCCGCATCCTGGTGTCCAAGGAGCCGGTGGGACCCTGCGTCCTCGTCACACCGTGGAACTTCCCGCTGGCCATGGGTACCCGCAAGATCGGACCCGCCATCGCGGCCGGGTGCACCATCGTCTTCAAACCCTCGGAGCTGACGCCGTTGACCTCGCTGGCCCTGGTCGACGTGCTCGTCGAGGCCGGTGTGCCGAAGGGTGTGCTGAACGTCGTGCCCACCACCGCGCCCGGGGAGGTCGTCTCGGCCTGGATGTCCAGCGGTATCGCACGCAAGGTCAGTTTCACCGGGTCGACCGCGGTGGGCATCCGATTGCTCGAACAGGCATCCCAGCACGTGATGCGGAGTTCGATGGAACTGGGAGGAAATGCCCCGTTCATCGTGTTCGAGGACGCGGATCTCGACCGGGCCGTCGACGGCGCGCTCGCCGCGAAGATGCGCAACATGGGTGAGGCGTGCACCGCCGCGAACCGCATCTTCGCGCAGCGCGCGGTCGCCGATCGGTTCGCGGAGAAGCTTGCTGCCCGTATGGATGCCCTGGCCGTCGGGGACGGCCTGGTCGAGGGCACCCAGGTCGGTCCGCTGGTCGAGGAGAAGGCTCTGACGAAGGTGGAGCGTCTCGTCGCCGATGCCGTCGAACGTGGAGCACGCGTCGTGTGTGGCGGCAGCCGGCCCGAGGGACCCGGCTACTTCTACCCACCCACCGTCCTCGCCGACGTGTCGAAGGACGCCGCGTTGATGAGCGAGGAGATCTTCGGGCCGGTCGCGCCCATCGTCGTCTTCGATACCGAGGACGAGGTCGTCGAGATCGCCAACAACACGCCCTGGGGACTGGCCGGATACATCTTCACCCAGGACGTCGACCGCAGTTTTCGTGTCAGCGAAGCGCTCGAGGTCGGCATGGTCGGGCTGAACACCGGCATCGTGTCCAACCCCGCGGCACCGTTCGGCGGTATCAAGGCGTCGGGTCTCGGACGTGAGGGAAGCACCATCGGCATCGACGAGTTCCTCGAGGTCAAGTACGTCGCGGTCCCCCGTAGGTGACGCATCGAACGCGCTGTGCCGCCGATCCTTGCGCGCCGAACCGTGTCTTGCCGCCGCTGCAACGCGCGCGAAGCCCGGTTCGGCGCGCAAGGTCTATACGGCCTACCCGTGTAGGTCAGGAATTCCCTGCTCACGCAACGGTTCCTGTTCGGACGGCCGCAGTGCCGCACCACTTCGCGAGCGCGTCGTCGAGACCGTCCGTCGAGCCCTCCCCCACCCAGGCCACGTGCCCGTCCGGGCGCACGAGCACGGCCGACGGCGCGTCCACCTCACCGAGCAACGGCAACTCCCAGACGCCGTCGTAGCGCACCCGCACGAGGTCGACGCAGTCGGGAATATTCCTGGAATCGAGTGGCGGGCCGTCGAATTGCAACAGAAGCGGACGAGCCCGGTGCATGAGTCCGAACACGCGCACCGACTTCTCCTCGGCAATGACGTCGAGATCCGGCATACGTCGTCCCAGCAGCGGGTGCCCCTCACCGAGGTCATAGGCGACGTCGAGACCGGAGATCAACGCCGCGATCGGCGCTCCGGCGTCGTCGACGCGGAGGACCTCGTCGATCAGATCGCGCAGGGCCTCCTGGCGCGGATCGGCCTTCTGGAAAAGAGATTGGGCCATCGTGAATTTCAGCGCCCGCGCGCCGGCCGGGTGCCGTTCGGCGTGGTAGGTGTCGAGCAGGCCCTCCCCCGAGTCCCCTCGCACGACCTGCCCGAGTTTCCAGCCGAGATTGACGGCATCCTGGATGCCTAGGCCGATACCCAGTCCGCCGGTGGGTGAATGCACGTGTGCGGCGTCGCCCGCGAGCAGGATCCGGCCCGCACGATAGGTCGTCGCCTGTCTGGTCGCGTCGGTGAACCGTGAGAGCCAGGTGGGATCGTGCACACCGAAATCGGTGCCGAACACGTGGACCAGTTCTCGTCGCAGGTCGTCGAGCGTCGGCGGCGTGGAAGGTCCCAGTTCGGCTTCGGTCACCACGACCCGCACTCGGCCCTCCCCCATCGGGTACAGACCGTGGACGCCGCGTTCGTCGATCTTGGCGTCGGTGGGGAGTTCCTCGGTGACCCGCACTTCGGCGATCAGGCTGCTGCGTGTCGCATCCGGCCCTTCGAATCCGATCCCGGCCTCGCGGCGCACGACACTGCGACCGCCGTCGGCGCCCACCACGTATCGAGCCTGCACCGACTCCCCCGATGCGAGCCGAAGTCGGACGCTGTCCTCGTCCGCATGGGCACCGACGACCTCGATGTTCCGCCGGATCGGCACGCCGAGTTCCTCGATCCACTGCAGCAGCAGCCGTTCGATGTGGTTCTGGAACAACGCGAGCGTGTACGGATGGCGGGTGGGCAGACGGCCCACGTCGAGCCTGGTGCCCCCGAAGGTCGCGGTGTTCACCGTCCGCCCCTCGGCGAGGAATCGCTCGGCGATTCCTCGTTGATCGAGCAGTTCGATGGTGCGGGCATGGATACCGCCACCCCGCGACCCTGCGAGTTCCTGCGATTCGCGACGTTCGAGTACGACGACGCCCGCGCCGGCCAGGCGCAACTCCCCCGCCAGCATCATTCCCGTCGGCCCGCAGCCGACCACTACGACCTCGTGCATGTCCGCCCCTCTCCACGACACCGGACGGGCAGTATGAGCCCCGGGTGGGGGCTTGCGACAAGCCCCCACCTGCGCGATAACGTGGAAACGGGACGGGACGACGAGCGCCCGGGTCAGCCCTCGATGATGCGCTTGATCGCGTCCAGGGTCGCCGGAATTCCGCTGCGGGCGGCCTGCTCCCGCGCGGCGATCTGGGCAGGTGCCTCCGCCCCGAACTTCTCGTGGAAGAACTTCTGCCCTGCTTCGGTGAACTCCCAGGTCTCCGTCAGTTCCGTGCCGGCGTCCGCGGGCTTGATGACGTAGCTCCAGCGCACGAGGCCGGGACCGACCGACCACGCGAATTCACGGCCCGGAGAGGCGACGACGACCTCCGAGCGGGTCTCCCAGGTGCGTTCGGGGGTGACGTTCCGGCCGGTGAAGAAGGAACCGACCTCGGGGCCCTGCCCTTCGTCCCACCAGCATTCCGCGCAGACGGGTGACCATTCACCGGTGCGGGTGACATCGGAGACGAGGGCGTACACCTCGTCGGGGGTGGCGGAAACGACGACGGAGGACTCGAAGGTCAGAGGTGTGGTCTGCATGGCCACCATCCTGCCCGACGAGACCTCCGGAACCGGCAGCGACACCCTGACGAGTACGGATCAGGACACGAGATTGCTTGCGGCCCACGCCATGTGCGAACGCACCGTGGACGCAGCCTTGTCGGAGTCACCGGTTTCGATGGCGTCGACGATGGCACTGTGGCGCCCGACGTCCATGTTTCCGACCGCCTTCTCCAGACCGGCGAACATGATGGACATGCGGATCGATCCCTCGAGCGACTGCCACGAGTGCATGAGCGTTTCGTTGCCGGTCAGACGGCAGAGCAGTCGGTGGAAGTTCAGGTCGGACTCGATGCGTGCCTCGAGGTCGTTCTCGGCATGCGCCATGGCCTCGAGAGCTTCGCGCAGGGCCGGGATCACCGAGGCCCGGTCGTCCCGCTCCGCGAGGTCGCGGACGGCCAACGCTTCCAGGGCCGCGCGCACGGCGAAGATGTCGCGGATCTCCTTGGCGTCGAGGTGCCGAACGTAGAGGCGACCGCGGGCACCGGCAGAGATCAGACCTTCCTGCTGCAGCTGCCGCATCGCCTCGCGCAGGGTTCCCCGGCTGATCTGGAGCATCTCGGACAGCTCGGTTTCGACGAGGGGGCTGCTCGGGGCGAGCGCGCCGCTCGTGATCGCGGTGCGCAGGGCGGTGACGGCCTGCTGACGCAGGCTGGTCCTCTCGAGCCCCAGCAGCGCAGCGGGTTGAGCAGCCATGAGTTGCCTCCAGGTGTCAGCGGCCGACTGTCGACAACAGTCTGTCGACAATGATACGGGTCCCGCACCGGCTCCGGTGCGGGACCCGTACAGCGTGTCGGTCAGCCGAGCTCGTCGAGCACCCGCGCGACCACCCGGTCGGTGCTCAAGCCGTACCGGTCGTGCAGGGTGGGTAGCGCGCCGGCATCGAGGAACCGGTCGGGCAGGCCGATGGGGACGACCCTCTTCCCCAGTCCCGCCCCGACGACTGCGGCAGCGACGGTCTCGAAGAGCCCACCTACGACGGTGTGGTTCTCGAGGGTGACCGCCAGTCGGTCGGTGTCGATCTCCGCCAGGACCGTGGCTGCGTCGAACGGTTTGATCGTGGGCGTGTGCACCACCCCGACATCCACGTGGTGGGTTGCCAGCACGTCCGCCGCCTGCAACGCGCGTATGGTCATCAGGCCGCTGGTGACGAAGACGACGTCGTTCCCGCCGCGCAGCACCTTCGCCTTGCCGAGTTCGAAGCGGTAGTCGTACTCGTCGAGGACCGTGGCGACCTTGCCGCGCAGCAAGCGGAGATAGGTGGGGCCGTCACTCGCGGCGAGCTGCGGCACGGCCTGTTCGATGTCGATCGAGTCGCACGGATCGACGATCGTCAGGTTGGGCATGCCGCGGAAGATGGCGATGTCCTCGGTGGCCTGGTGACTGGGGCCGTATCCGGTGGTCAGGCCGGGAAGCCCGCCGACGATGTTGACGTTGAGATTCGGCTCGGCGATGTCCAGGCACAGGAAGTCGTACGCGCGGCGCGCGGCGAACACCGAGTAGGTCGACGCGAACGGGATCAGGCCGGTCTCGGCCATGCCCGCCGCGGCACCGAGGAGCAGCTGTTCGGCCATGCCCATCTGGAAGAACCGGTCCGGGAACGCCTCGGCGAAGACGTGCATGTCGGTGTACTTCGCGAGATCCGCGGACAGGCCGACGATCCGGTCGTCCTCCTGGGCAGCCGCGACCAGCGCGTGGCCGAACGGTGCGGCGGTGGTCCGCTGACCCGGATCGACGAAGGAGGCGATCATCGCCGAGGTCTTGAGCTTGGGGGCGGTGGTGGTCATCGGACGTCCTCGCGGTTGTGGCCGGCGGTCAGCTGGTCGCGGCAGATCTGCCATTCGTCTTCGTCGATGCGCATGAAGTGCGCCTTCTCGCGGGTTTCGAGCAACGGAACGCCCTTGCCTACACGGGTGTCGCACAGGACGATCGCCGGGGATCCGGCCGGGGCGGCCTCGGCGATGGCCGCATCGAAGGCGTCGAGCAGCGCACCGGTGTCGTTGCCGTCGACCCGGTAGGTGCGCCACCCGCAGGCCGTCCACTTGTCGTGGACCGGTTCCGTGCTCAGCACTCCGCTGGTGGCACCGTCGGCCTGCAGTGCGTTGATGTCGACCATCGCGATGAGGTTGCCGAGTCGGTGGTGGTGCGCGCTCATGGCCGCTTCCCAGGTCGACCCTTCGTCGAGTTCGCCATCGGACAGGAAGTTGAAGATCCGTGCCGGCGAACCCTGGTGACGCAGACCCAGTGCCATGCCGACGGCGATCGGAAGGCCGTGGCCGAGCGAGCCGCCGGAGATCTCCATACCGGGGGTATAGGTCGACATGCCCGACATCGGCAGGCGCGAGTCGTCCGAGCCGTAGGTGAGCAACTCGTCGCGGGAGATGATCCCCGCTTCCGCGAGCGCCGCGTACAGGCCGATGGCATAGTGGCCGGTCGACAGGAGGAACCGGTCGCGGCCGTCCCAGTGCGGGTCGTCGGCGCGGAAGCGCAGATGGTCTCCGTAGACGGTGGCGAGGATGTCCGCGGCGCCGAGCGCCTGGCCGACGTAGCCCTGACCTTGTTCCTGGCCCATGTCGATCACGTTGTGCCGGAGGCGATAGGCGAATTCGTCGATGGCGGCGAGTCGCTCGTTCCGAGGCAGAGCGACGTCGGGACGGGGATGCGCTGTGGTGGTCACAGAAGTTCCTTTTCCTTGGTGCTCGATGCCGCGGCGGTCCCACCGGACAGGGGGCCGCCGGGGCTATCGGAAGGGTGTGAGTTCGACCGGCCGGCCTGATCGGCGAGACGACGCTCGGTCCGTCCCCAGGTCTCACGGGTGACGAGGGCGCAGACGAGACCGACGAGGCCGTAGAAGCTGAAGAGCAGGGCCGGGCCGATCCAGCCGAAGGCGAAGTAGAGCAGCGCGGTGATGAACGGGGTGAACCCGGAGACCATCGCCGAGATCTGGTAGGCCAGCGATGCGCCCGAGGCGCGGCGCGCTGCTTGGAACAGTTCGGGGAACCAGGCACCCTGCGCTCCGGCAAGGGCGTTCTGGCAGACGGCGTAGGCGATCACGACGGTGGCGAGGATCAGCACGAACGTGCCGGTGTTGACCAGGAGGAACATCGGGACCCCGAAGAGGGCGGCGAACGCGCAGACTCCGAGATACACCGGGCGACGGCCGATACGGTCGGTCAGACTCGCCCAGCCGATCGTGGCGAAGATGCCGATCGCCGAGGCCACACACAGCGCCAACAGGGTTTCCGATTTCCCGGCGAGGTCGTTCTCGTGCAGGTAGGAGATCATGTAGGTGATCGAGACGGCGTAGCCGGCGGTTTCGGCCACGCGCAGGCCGATGCCGCGGAGGATGTCGCGCCAGTCCTTCTTGACGGAGTCCAGGATCGGGGAGGCAGCGATTTCGCCACTGTCCTTGACGTCCTCGAAGACCGGGGACTCGGGCACCTTGGACCGGATGATCAGCCCGACGACGACGAGGACGATGCTCGCGAGGAACGGCACCCGCCACGCCCAGTCGCCACCGAGGTGGACGCTGAACAGGAATACGAGGTTGGCCAACAGCAGCCCGACGGGGAATCCCGCTTGGACGATGCCGGTATAGCGGCCCTTCGATTTCCACGGCGCGTGTTCGTAACTCATCAGGATCGCTCCGCCCCACTCTGCGCCGAAGGCGAGTCCCTGGATGATGCGGACGGTCACCAGCAGCGCCGGTGCGACGAGACCGACCTGGCCGTAGGTCGGAAGCAGGCCGATGGCGAAGGTGGCCAGCCCCATGACGATCAGTGAGGCGACGAGGACCGGCTTGCGCCCCACCTTGTCTCCGAGGTGACCACCGAGGATCCCCCCGAGAGGTCGTGCAGCGAATCCGACGCCGAGGGTGGCGAAGGCGGCGAGAGTGCCGATGACGGGATCACCGCTGGGGAAGAAGGCTGTCCCGAAATACAACGCTGCAGCGGTGCCGAAGCCGATGAAGTCGTAGGTCTCGATGACGGCGCCGACAGAGGAACCGATCGCGACGCGTTTGGCGTCCTTGGTGCCCTCGACGGGACCTCGCATCTCGAGCGCTTCTGTGCTCATGAATTTCTCCTTGCGGACCGAGGATACGGCCGCTGGTGCGACGGGGAAAGAAGATGTCGACTGTCAACAGTGAACTCAGTGTGAGCGCGGACACCCCACCCTGTCAACTGTCAGTAGGCAACGGTTGACTGTTGACAGTCGGCACGGTTAGCGTGGTCCCCATCACCTTCCAGGAGGTTCTCGTGTTCCCCGATCGGCTCGGCTGCTCGACGATCAGCTTCCGCCACCTAGACCTGCCCACAGCGCTACGAACCATCGCCGGCCTGGGCTTCACCGAGATCGATCTCGGCGCCCTACCCGGAGTCTGCGATCACGTTCCGTTCGTGCTCGACGCGGACGCCGTCGACCGTGTCGTCGACGAGGTGGCAATCTCGGGCCTGCGCGTCCGTAGCGTCAACGGCGACATCGGCGACCTCGACGCGCCGTTGACCTCCGAAGAACAGAAACGGCGGGAGCACCATCTCGACCGGTTGCTGACCCTCACCTCCCGCATCGGGGCGCGCTCCCTGGTGCTGCCGTGCGGGCACCTCGACGACCGGCCGATACGGTCCCTCGACGAAGACCTCGACACCGTCGCGGCACAACTCGAGCGCGCACACGTCCGAGCCCGGGACTTCGGGGTGGGCCTGTGGACCGAATCCCTCCACGTCCACCGACTGTGCTGCGACATCGCTCGCGCTGCCCGGCTGACAGCACGACTGCCCCCCGGAATCGGCGTGGTGATGGACTTCAGCCACATCGTCGCGTCGGGCGGAGATCCCGTCGATTTCGTCGACCTGTTCGCCTCGCGCATCACGCACGTCCACCTCCGGGACGCAGTGCCCGGAAACATCAACCTCAGCATCGGCAACGGGCACGCCGACTTCGCCGGCGGCCTCGCCGCCCTCGACGCCCGCGGGTACACCGGGCACTTCGCCCTCGAACTCGAGACCCGCGACATCACCGACCCCGAGCGACCCGAAAGCGCCTCTCGGGCAGCTCGATTCGTCACCACTCTCATCCCCTGAACCAACCTCAAGGAGAAACCGATGTCCTCGATCCGACGCACCGCAGTCGTCACCGGAGCCACCTCCGAGCGCGGCATCGGCCTCGCCACCGCCCGCCGCTACGCGGAGGACGGCTGGGCCGTCGTCGTCCTCGATCTGGACGGTGAGAAATCCGCCAAGGTCGCCGCCGAGATCGGCAGCGAATACTCCGTCCCGTCCTTCGGACACGAGATCGACGTGGCCGACGAGGCGTCGGTGCAGGCAGCGCACGATGCCGTCGCCGCGGAAGTCGCCGCGGACAACCTCCCGCCCGTCGGAGCTGTCGCGAACATCGCCGGCATCACCTCGCCGGTGCCGTTCCTCGAGACGAGCCTCGAACTGTGGAACAAGGTGATGGCCGTCAACGCCACCGGCACCTACCTCGTCACCCGGGCATTCCTGCCGGGCATGATCGAGAACGGATGGGGACGCATCGTGAACATGTCGTCGGTCTCCGCCCAGCGTGGCGGCGGTGTCTTCGGCAAGGTCCCCTACTCGTCGGCGAAGGCCGCCGTCCTCGGGTTCACCAAGTCGCTCGCCCGGGAGCTCGGCGACAGCGGCGTCACCGTCAACGCCGTCACCCCCGGCGCGGTCGACACCAGCATCCGCGTCGGCAGCACTCCGGAGCAGGAGGCCGCCATCTGCCGCGACGTTCCGCTCGGACGCACCGCCACCACCCGTGAGGTGGCCTCGGTCATCACGTTCCTGTCGTCGGAGGACGCGGCCTACCTGACCGGCACGACCGTCGACATCAACGGCGGCAGCCACATGCACTGACCACCCCGTCCGGTGTCCGCTCATGCACCGTCGTGGTCGGACACCGGACGGCACCGTTTTCACTTCGGTCGCCGGACGAGAACCATGACAACAACGCCTTTCTTCGCCCCATTCGGCAGCCCGGACGCGGAACTGCAGCCGTGGCAGTCGCGCGCCGACTGCCGTCTCGTCGATCCTCGATCTTCTTCCCGTCGGACGACGAATCGCGCGGGGTGCGGCAGCGCCGTGAGCGGACGGCGAAACAGATCTGCACATCGTGTCCCGTCCGCATCCCCTGCCGCGACTACGCTCTGGAAACCCGCGAACGTCACGGGATCTGGGGCGGCACCTCCGAATCGGATCGCCGCGGGAGAAGACCGACCGGAGACCGTGATCGGACGACTCACGTCCTCGGGATGAATCTGTAGGGTGAATTCCCGCCGAGTGCCGTTCCCCTGGCGAAATGCAGTGTTCGCCGCTCCATTCATATCGCGGAAAGACTGTCGCCGTGTCGATCTCGGCTTATACTCGCTCAATGTTGATCATCGGAATCATTCTGTTCGGGCTGCTCGTCGGCGCGGCGGCACAGCTCATCGTGGGCAGGTCCGGGACCGGGATCGACTGGACTCTCGCGTTCGTCGCGGGCGTCGGGGGTTCGTTCATCGGCGGTCTGCTCATCAGCCTTCTCGCAGGTGACGGACTCGAACTGCGCCCCAGCGGGATCATCGGTTCCCTCGCCGGCGCGATCATCGTGACCGCCGCGTGGTCGGCCTGGAAGTCGCGGTCGCGTCAGGCGTAGACGACCTCTTCTACTTCGACGACGCCGACCTGAGCTACGCGGCCATCGACCATTTCGCATCCACAACGTGTTGTTTCGGCATCGCCCGCGATCCCGGATCAGGGCTACGGGTCTTCGCTCCGCACGGTTTCGACGACTTGTTCGGGATGGTGCTCCGCCCGAATCCGGTGCTGGCGCCTCGCGAGGTGTACGAAGCGAAAGCCCGCCGGTGGCAGGCAGAACGGCCTCGATCGATCGTCGTTCCGTGGCCCGAGGGCTGACACGCTCATTCGTCGGGCTCCTCGTCGAATCTGCGTCGCGCTTCCTCGATGCGAGGAAGATTCGTCGACGCCCACAGCAGCAGGGCGTCGATCGGTTCGCGCACCGTCTTCCCCAGTGGCGTGATGCGGTATTCGACCGCGACAGGACGGGTGTTCACCACCCGGCGTTCGACGATTCCATTGCGTTCGAGTCTGCGCAGCGTGGTAGTCAGGGATTTCTGCGTGACCTCGGGAACGGCGCGCCGCAGCTCGTTGAAGCGGCGCGGAGCCTCGCACAGTTCGGTGAGCACGCTCAGGGACCACTTGTCGAGGATCTGCCCCAACAGTTCCCGGTGGGCGGCGACGGCGAGCAGATCGTGGTCAGCGGTATCCGACATGAAACCTGGTTTCGTTGAAGTGACTTTCGGACACCAAGTATAAATCGGATACCACTTGGTTCCGACCCCAGGAGAATTCCGTGTCCGTCACCCTGTTCAGCCCCGAAGGCACGCTGCCGAACGCTCCCTACCACCACGTCGCAGTCTCCACCGGCACGCGACAGGTCCATCTCGCCGGACAGGTCGCACACATGCCGGACGGCTCACCGATTCCTACCGAGCTGGCCGGTCAGGTGACCCAAGCGCTGCGCAACATCGCACGAGGCTTGGACGGAGCCGGTGCGACCTTCCGCGATGTCGTGCGCCTGACGTTCTACGTCACCGACTGGCATCCCGGGAAGATCGGACAGTTCACGGCCGGTGTGCAGGCCGTCGCGCAGGAGATCGATCTGCCCGATCCGATGCCACCGGCATCGCTGATCGGTGTCGCGGCGCTCTATGAACCCGCCGTGCTCGTGGAGATCGAAGCCACCGCAGTTCTCGAGGGATGAGCGTCGTAGATCAGGCCGCGCAGACCCCGAAGACGGGAAATCCGTCGTCGCACGCAGTGGACCGGAACGCGACCCGTACCCGAGCCTCGGCGCAGTCCGGGAACGATCCTTCGATCTTCGAGTAGAGCCACGGCCCGTCGTCGAGTTCGACGATCGCGAGGGTGACCGCGCTGTCGTCCTGCGCGCCGACGTCGAGCGGTTCGACGACCTTCCAGGACACGATCGAGCCGGTGCCGGAGCAGTGGGCGGACTCGAGGTTCGCGCCGCCGCAGGAGGAGCAGCGCGCTGTCTCGGGAGCGTGAAGTGTCGTGCAGCTTCCGCAGCGCAGGATCGTCATGCAGTTCTGCGTCGCGTGGGGCGCCATCGCGGTCCTTCCGTCAACGGAGAATGTCCGAGCCACGAAGCGATCCGTCGTAGAAGGGGGCGGACCCCCGACGGGCCGATGACGTGGCTCCGATCATCGGCCCCCTATTCGAAGGTAGGTCGACCCGGGACCTTTTCCATCGGTACGCGAGCACACAGATCGTGGGGGTTCGCTGGTCGCAGCGCACAATGCCGGGTCGGTCGACCGGGCCGTTCGGGCCGTGCGGGCCACCGAATGCCACTTGGACAAGTGCCCGAAACAAGCTCCTGACCTGCAGATCTGCCCCGATCAGACGTGATCCAGCTCGCACCGGCACCCGGTGCCACCCTCGGACACTGTGCGCTCAGCCCGAACCACAACCGAAACAGTGTGCAGACGCACCGGTGAATCGAGGGACGTTCGTCCTTAACGTGGAAGACAGCGGCACCCGCTTCGCCGGGTCGACTCGCCGCTGTTCGACCGTCTCCCCTTCGCGGATCGACCGGTCGCAGACACCCCACCGGTTGTGAGGAGCTCTTCCCCGTGACGACCGCACGCGACGCGCGCGCACCCCTCGTTCTGCGCGATCTGCCGACGCCTCGGCCGCCGCACTCCCCCGATCGCTCGACTCCGGTCCGAAGGCGCGACTTCCCGGGTTCGAGCCGTCAGTCCAGAGTACTGGCGCAGGCGATGCGGATGTCGGTGCGTCCGCTGCTCGGGCTGTGGAGCCGCTCGACGGCGCTGCCCTGGCCGACGGGTCTGCTGGACGCCGCCGGGGCGCTGCTTCCGGCGATCGACGGGACGGTGTGCGCTCCCGTCCGGTTGCCGAACTGCACAGGTTCCTGGGTGGAAGGCCCGCGGACGGGATTCGATCGCGTGATGCTCTACCTGCACGGCGGCGGCTTCCTGTGCGGCGGGATGCGCAGCCACCTCCGCCTCGTCTCGCGGATCTCCGATGCCGGCCGCACCCCCGTGCTCATGGTCGACTACCGGATGCTGCCCGAGCACTCGATCGACGACGCCGTAGACGACGGTGTCGAGGGCTACCTCTTCCTGCTCGCCGCCGGTTACCGACCCGAGCAGGTCGTGATCGCCGGTGATTCCGCCGGCGGCTATCTGGCCTTCATGGTGTCGTTGGCGTTGCGCGACCGGGGCATCCCGGTGCCGGGAGCGATCGTTGCCCTGTCCCCGCTCACCGAACTGGATCCGGCCCGCAAACTCGGCCACTCCAACGCCGCACACTGCGCGCTGCTGCCCGGCAACGCACTCGAGGCGCTGGCCGGCCTTGCAGGACATCGCCAGGAGTCGGGACGGATCTGCCCCGCCGACGCGGATCTGTCGGGCATGCCGCCCACGCTCATCCAGGTCGGCTCGCACGAATTGTTCCTGGTGGACGCGGAGTCGATGGCCGACCGCCTCGCCGACGCCGGTATCGCGTGCGAGCTGCAGGTCTGGGACCGGCAGGTGCACGTCTTCCAGGCCGCCGCGGATCTGCTACCCGAAGGAGTCCGCGCGATCGGCGAGATCGGACGGTTCGTTCGCAGCGCCGTGCCCGGCTCCCGATAACGGGCCGTCACCCGGGCGAAGGTGGACCTGCCGAATCGGGCGCGAGCACGGCGGCGCCGAGCCAGTGGCACAGCGCCAGCGCGTTCTCGAGGTCGAGCCGACACTCGCGGACACTGTGCCCGATCTGCTCCTCCGCCTTGCTGATCCGGTAGGCGACCGAATTCCGGTGCAGATGGAGCTTTTCCGCGGTGGCGACGAAACTCCCTCCGCTGGAAAGGAATTCCCGCAGCGTGTGCCGCAGTTGCGCGGCAGCGGGATCGTCGGCGGCGAGCCGGCCGAGCACATCCCCCACCCAGCCGCGGGCCCACTCGAGATTCGTGCACATCAACGCGACCGCGCCGACCTCGTCGATCGAGACGAGACGCGGACCCGGCAGAGCCGATGTCAGAGCCACCTCCCGCGCCTGCGCCGCCTGCCGATGGGTGCGGACGAAACCGTCGATCCCCTCCTGCGGCGCGCCGACGGCGACACCGACGGGTCGCTGCCATGCCGCGACGATCCCGGACAGTCCGCTCGGGTCGATGCGATCGACCGTGCCGAGCGGGATCCATGCCCAGGCGGTGTACTCGTCGAACTGCTCGAACAGCACCCGACCTCCCCGCCCGAGATGTTCGGCCAAGGCCGTCACTGCCTGCTCGAGGCCGTTCCATTCGGTGCCGGACCGGTCCCCGCCGACCACTTCGATGTCGTCCGTCCAGACGATCACCCCGAGGTGGTGCTGGCCCAGCCGGTAGCCGAGGGTGCGCTCGGCGTCCCCCACCTCGATCGGTCGTCCGGCCAGGATGTCCTGGATGCGGGCGGTCCGGGAGGCGTTGCGGTTGAGCAGCCAGGTGTCGCGCTCGGCCTCGTAGACCCCGAGCAACTTCTGCGACACCCCGTCGATCCCGGCGGAGAGTTTCATCAGGATCTCCACGCCCGCCTGCATCACTGCCGCGGCGTCGTCGCTGAGTCCCGCCAGCACCTCGAGGCACCAGCGCATGATGCTGTCCTGCGCGAGCCGGTTGCTGCGGTCGACCACCGAGACCGGGAATCCCTGCCGGGCCAGCATGCGCACCAGTGAATAGGACGCCGCGGGGATCTCGATCTCGGCAAGGTCGTCCCGCAGGAACCGGGTGATGGCTGCGACGCCCTCCTCCGCGGCCTGGGCGAGCGAGCGGCGGGTGTGGCGGTCGGTGGACATCGCCTCGATCTCGGACGAGATCCGCTCGGTCATGTACTGCGTGATCTCGGCGTGCCGCGTCGTCGACAGGTCGGCGACCGCCTCGATCAGTGCACGCGTGGCGGGTCCGGGATCGCCCACTCTGTGGGTGTCCTGTCCGATCTCGTGAGGATTCATCGTGTCCGATTCCGGAGGCTACGGCGTCTGTGCGGGTGCACTGCCCTTGCCGAGCGCACCGCCTCGACCGTAACGGCTCGGGGCGGGCCGCCACCGCGGATCGGGGCGTCCATCGGGCAACGATCGTGCCGACACTCACGCCGGGTGTTGTCCGGACCCGTCGGTTGCGCCGCCTAACCTGTCACGGTGAGTGAATCAGGCCGAGCACGGTTCGGCGCGATGGAGGACGCGTTGGTGCGGGACGACCGCCTGCGCCTGTTCTCGTTCGCGACGGCCGAGAAAAGGGTGCACTACCTGTGGGTTCTGCGCGCATTCGATCATGCGCGCGGCAACTACTCGGTGCTGTTGCACGCCGGCGACGTCGAGAACGTCCTCACCCGGCTGCCCGGGGCGAGCGGCGACGACGTGCCCGATTCCTCCGAGATCCCGGCGCTGCTCGAGCAGCTGCACGCGTGGGGTGTGCTCGAACGCAGCTACGACGGGTCCCGGGCGGCGACGCTCGCCGAGTACCGCAACCGTCACTACGTCTATCAGTTCGGGCAGGCGGGCTACCGGGTGTTCCGCGCCGTGGAGGACGTGCTGTCCTCCCGCGGGGAGGACGTCTCGCTGTCGCGTCTGGCCCTTCCCGATCTGCTCGCCGACCTGAACGATCTCGCCGACGCGAACGCCGCCGGCGACGGCGAGCTGGTCTACCGGAAGTTGAGCCGCCTCGACGCGACGTTGTCGGACATGGCCGAGCGCGCCGCCCGTTTCTATCTCGTCCTCGGCGAGCTGGTGCGCACCACCGAGGTCACCCCGGAGACCTTTCTCGCCCACAAGGACGCGCTGCTCACCCACATGCGCGAGTTCAGCACCGACCTGGCCCGTTACGCCCCGAAGCTCTCCGCGGCGCTCGACCGGGTGCAGGCCACCGGAGTCCAGAAGCTCACCGCGGCGGCGGCCCGGCACGACGAGCGGGTGCTGCTCTCGTTCGAGGAACGCGAAGCGGACTGGGCGCAGCGCTGGTGGGGCATCGAACATTGGTTCGTCGGTGTGGGTTCCGAACCGAGCGAATCCGAACGCCTGCGCGGCGCGACCATCAACGCGATCTCCGCGGTGCTCGGGCTGCTGCGCCGGCTCACCGAGCAGCGTCGTGGGGGTGTCAGCCGCGAGTCGCAGTTGCGGCATCTCGCGGGCTGGTTCGCTGCCGCGCCGTCCGAGGAGGCCGCGCACGCGCTGTTCGATGCGGTGTTCGACCTGGGCCGGCCCCGACACTTCTCCGTCGCCCATCCCGATGCCGACATCGTGCCGGTCACCCGGTCGTGGTGGGAAGCGCCTCCCGTGGAGATCGCCCGCACCCTCGCCGAGACCGGCCGGCGCCCCGCAGCGGGAGCGCCGGGGCGGATCCAGCGCAACGACGCCGGGGTACGGCGGCTGCGCGAGGCGCAGCTCGAGAAGCAGCGTCGCCGGGCCGAAGCGGCGCGCTCCCTCGCCGCCGGAGGTGTGCGCGAACGGAAGCTGAGCGAACCGGAAGCGGAGGTGCTGTTGAGCCTGCTCGACGCCGCACTGTCGGCCCGGGTGCCCGTGAGCGGGCGGGTGCGCAGCGACGATGCCTCCTCCGGTACGCAGAACGGCGTCAAGCTCACCCTCCGACCGAGCGGCGAGTCGACGGTGGTGCACACCGCGCGCGGGCGCCTGTATCTCGACGGTCTGTCGGTGGAGGTTCGATGAGGGCGCGTTCGATTCCGTCCATCGAGCTGGATTCGTATCAGCGCGCCGCGCGACTGGTGCTCGCCCACCATCTCGTCACCGCGACCTTTCCCGACCGGTCGGCGCTGGCGACGGTGCGCCGCTGGACCACCGAGCTGCGCGAGGATCTGCTCGCCACCTTCGGGTACCGGCTCGAGGTCACCGAGACCACCGCGCGGCTGTTCACCGTCGCCGATCGCCTCGACGCGGGGGCGGGCACGTCGACGCACACCGGCCGGCCGTTCGACCGGCGCCGCTATGCCTATCTCGCGTTGGCGATCGCGGCGCTCGGTCGCGGCGCCGGGCAGATCACGCTGTCCGAACTCGCCGAGCACGTCGCCTCCGAGGCGAGCCGGGTGGACGGTGTCGAGCTCGACACCGAACGTGCCGCCGACCGCGATGCCTTCGTCGATGCCGTGACCTGGCTCGGCGTGCGCGGCGCGATCACCCTCGCTGACGGTGACGCCGGCAGGTGGGCGAGCGATCCCGACAGCGGTGAGGCGCTCTACGACGTCGACCGCGCGGTCGTGCACGCCCTGTTCCGGCCACCGCGGGCGTTGCAGCACCTCGAATCGGTGCGCGGTCTGCTCGGCAATGCCGGTGCCCCGCACTCGGATACGGCGGAGGTCCGGAGGCGGGTTCGACGCGCACTGGTGCAGCGTCCCGTGGTGTACGCGGACGATCTCGACAACGACGAAGCGCTGCAGTTGGCGTTGCCGCGCACCACCGACGAGGTGGAGCTGCTCACCGGCCTGGTCTGTGAGCGTCGCGCCGAAGGCGTTGCGCTGGTGGACACCTCGGGACGGTTGTCGGATATGCGGTTCCCGAACACGGGGACGGTCGCGCAGGTCGCGCTGCTGCTGGCCGGGGAGATGTGCGATCGCGTCCTCGATCCCGACGCCCCTGTCCCGCCACGGATGCCGGTGCCCGCAGAAACGCAGGACGTCCTCGTCGCGGCGGTCGATTCCGCGATCCCGCGATCGACGGTGTTCACCCCTCTCGCGACGTCCGACATTACGATCCCCGACGAGCAGGAGCAGGACGACGACGCTCGTGCCCCGCTCGAGCATCCCTTGCTCGAGGATTCGTGGCTGGCGGGCACGGTCGGTCGTCTCGTCGACATCTACGGCCGGACCTTCGCCGCGCAGTGGCAGGCCGACCCCGCGGGACTGGCCGAGGCCGCGGTGGACATGCTCGACAGGCTGCGCCTGGTGGCCCGCGTACCGGGCGGAGTGTTGGTCCTGCCCGCCATCGCCCGCTTCCGCGGCGTGACGGTCAGTGTGCGCGAACGGGATCCGGAGATCGACCTGTTCCCCGAGACCACCCCACCGACAGCCCCCGCCCCCGATACGACCCCGACGGAGATCTCATGAGCAGCGCCCGATTCCGCCCCACGCGTGCCGGGATCATCAACCTGTGGGACTACCGCGACCAGGAGTTCTCGTTCGCCGACGGACGACTGGTGCTGCGCGGACCGAATGGGTCGGGCAAGACCAAGGCGCTCGAGGTGCTGTTCCCGTTCGTGCTCGACGGCCGGATCGAACCGCGACGCCTGAATCCGTTCGCCGGCGAGGAGCGCACCATGCGCTCGAACCTGCTGTACCGCGGGCAGGACAGCGCCCACTCGTACGTGTGGATGGAGTTCTGCCGCGGCCGCGCCGATGACCCGGAGGCCGTCACCGTCGGTATCGGGATGCGTGCCACCCGCGGCAACGACAAGGTCACCCGTTGGCATTTCGTCGTCGACGGCCGTGTGGGAGTGGACTTCTCGCTGCTCGACGACGAGGACCGGCCGCTCACCCGCAAGCAACTGGTCGACCAGATCGGGGCCGACGCGATCACCGATCGTCCGGTCGACTACCGGGCGGCGATCGACGCGCGCATGTTCGGGCTGGGCGCGCAACGCTACGACCAGCTGATCAACCTGATCCTCACGCTGCGCCGCCCCCAGCTCGCCAAGAACCTCGATCCGAAGGGCCTGTCGCAGGCGCTGACCGACGGACTTCGCCCCCTCGACGACGATCTCATCGTCGAGGCCGCCCGCTCGTTCTCCGCGATCGAGGAGGTCGAGCGCACCCTCGAATCCCTCGCGGCCGCCGACGACGCGGCACAACAGTTCGTCAAGGTGTATTCGAAGTACATCCGCCAGCAGGCCCGCACCGCCGTCGACAAGGTCGCCACCCGTCTCGGTGTGGTGGACACCGCGGTCCGGTCGCTGCGTGCGGCGGCCGAGGCCCGCACCGAAGCCGCCGCCGCACGCACGGCCTCCGAGGAACAGCTCCTGGTCGCCGAACGCGACCACGAACAAGCACGCACCACCCTCGAGGCACTGCACCGCTCCAGCGCCTACGAGGGCAAACAGCAACTCGACGACCTCGCCTCGGCGGTGAAGAACCTCGAGCGCACCACCGCCGCGCAGGCCGAGCAGGCGAACCGCGCCCAGGCCGTCGTGGCCGACCGGCTCCGCGATCACGACAGTGCCCGCGACGCGCTGGAGACGGCGACGGCGGCGCGTCGTCGCACCGAGGACGGGCTGAGTGCGGCCGCCGAGGACGCCGGCATCACGTGGACCGGTCTCGATGGCATCGAACGGACCGAGCAGCTCAACGCCGCGATCGACGCGCTCGCCGAGGAACGTGACGCCGACGTGCGCGCGGTGCGCAGCGCACTGTCCCAGCTCGACGGTGCGGCCGCCGCGCGGTCGCGGGCCGAGGCCGCCGCGGTGCGTGCCCGCGCGCAACGCGACACCGCCTCGGCCGCGGTGGAGGCCGCCGAGACCATGGTCGAGCTGTCCCGCAGCGAGGTCGCCGCCGAGCTGGGCCGGTGGTGGTCCGATCGCGCCGAGACCTTCGCGGCCGTGGGTCTGTCCTCTCCGGTCTTCGAAGCGCTCGACACCGCCTTCGGCACCGTCGGTCAGGACGATGCGCCGTCCCCGGCGGCGGTGTTCGCCGAGCACACCGGTCCGGTGCTCGACGACCTGCGGTTCCGGCGTCGCGTGTGCGGCTCGGAGATCGAGTCGCTCGGCAACCGCATCACCGAACTCGAGACCGAACGCGCCGCCGTCGCCGCCGAACGCGACGACGCTCCCCCGGTGTTCCCGGCCCGCACCGGCAACCGTGACGATCTCGCCGGCGCCCCGCTGTGGCAGCTCGTCCGGTTCCGCGACGACGTGTCGGCACAGGACGCCGCCGGTATCGAAGCGGCATTGCAGGCCGCGAACCTGCTCGACGGATGGATCACCGACGGCGACCTGCCGGACATCGAGTCGGAGCAATTGCTGGTGCCGTTGGCGCCCGAACACCGGCCGAGCGGCCCCACGCTCGCGGATGTACTCGTTCCCGAACCCGACACGGCCGTGCCCGAGGAACGGGTCGCCGCGGTGCTGTCGTCGATCGCGTGGGCCACCGATCCCGGTCCGGACGCGCGGGTGTCGGTCGATGCGCACGGCCGGTTCCGGCAGGGAGTGCAGTTCGGTCGCCACGTCAAGGAACAGGCCGAGTTCATCGGGGCCACCGCTCGTGCCCGGCGTCGGCAGCGTCGCATCGTCGAACTCGAGACCACCATCGCCGAGTGCCGCGCCGACGTGGAGTCGCTGCGCGAACAGAATCGTGAGATCGGCGACCGGCTCACCGCTCTCGACGACGCCGTGAAGTCGTTGCCGCGCACCGGATCCGTTCTCGCGGCGTTGCGCAAGGTCACCGAATGCGCCGGCGCGTTGCGGACCGCATCCGAATCCGCGGCCGCCGCCGACCGCGACCTGGATCAGGCGATCGCTGCGGTCGCCACCAAGGAACAGCATCTGCGGTCGACCGGCGGCCGGCACCGGGCGCCGCTCACCGCGACGGAACTCGACAGTCTCGACGCAGCCGTGCGGCACTTCCGTTCGCAGGGCCAGGCTCTGCAGCGCGCCCTGCGCGAGCAGGTCACCTGCAGTGATCGACTCCGCGACACCGATGTTCGGCTCGACGAGGCGCGGGTTTCTGCCGAGAACGCGGCCGAACTCGCGGCGGAGAACTCCGAGACGTTGGCCAACGAGCAGCAGAAGCTCGAGACGCTGCGCGAGTCGATCGGGGCGAGCGCCGACCGGATCGATGCCCAGCTCGACGAGGCCCGGCGCCGGATCGAGGCGGCGAAGGCCGCCGAGCGGACCGCACGCAAGGCCCACGAGTCGGCGCTGGAACGGATCGGCAAGGCCGAGGCCGCCCACACGGGCGCCGAGCAGACGCTGCGGTCGGCGCTCACCGAGGCCCGCGCCGACGCCGACGCCCTGGCACCCTTCGCCCGCCGCGACCTGCTGACCCTGCTCGGGGTGGAGAGCGAGCACGTGTGGCCGTCCAGCGCGGCCGCGTGGCTCGACGCCGATCAGCTGGCCTATCGGATCCGGCAGTCCCCCGACGACGCGGTCGACGTGCTGCCCGCCGAGGTGCTCGCACTGTTCCGGGCCCTCGACGCCGCCACGGAATCGGTCACGGCCTCCGAGTCGACCCGCAAGTCCACGGCCTCGGCACTGACCTCCGCGCTGCAGGAGTTCGACGCCGAACTCGCCCGGGGCCGCGACTACCGGCTGCACTGGGACGCCGCCGACGGCATCACCGTCGTGCAGGTTCAGGACGAACAGGGCTACACGTCCGTCGCGGCGTTCGCGCAGCGCATCGCCCGGGCGCGGCAGGAACAGGAAACCCTGCTCACCGACTCCGAACGGCGCATCCTCGAGGACGCCCTGCTCACCGGTCTCGCGCAGCAGATCCACGAGCGCACCGTCGACGCCCGCGACCTCATCGCCCGGATGGGCACCGAGATGCGGCAACGGCACATGTCCTCGGGCAACACCATCGGGGTGCACTGGGTGCTCGCCGACCATCTCGACGAGCCGGCCCGCGCGGTGTGCAAGCTCCTCGACCGCGACGCGTCGATGCTGGCGCCGGAGGATCTGGCGGGGATCCGTGCGCATTTCGCGTCGCGGATCCGCGCGGAGCGGGCCGCGCATCCGGAACGGTCGTACCCGGAGATCCTCGCCGCGACGCTGGATTATCGCCGGTGGCGGGTGTTCTCGTTCAGTCTCGTCGGTGCGGACGGCAGCGAGG
This sequence comes from Rhodococcus rhodochrous, assembly GCF_900187265.1. Lineage (NCBI taxonomy): Bacteria > Bacillati > Actinomycetota > Actinomycetes > Mycobacteriales > Nocardiaceae > Rhodococcus > Rhodococcus rhodochrous. The sequence goes on along the minus strand of NZ_LT906450.1, from coordinate 2,539,401 downwards.
ACCGGCTCACCCCGGCGCGACATTCGGCGCTGTCCGGTGGCGAGCAGTCCGTCTCTCTGCACCTGCCGTTGTTCGCTGCCGCGCACGTGATGCTCGACTCGGCCGACCCGCACGCGCCGCGTCTGCTCGCCCTGGACGAGGCCTTCGCCGGCGTCGACGACACCGGCCGCAGCGAATTGCTCGGTCTGTCCGTGCAATTCGACCTCGATCTGTTCATGACCGGTTTCGACCTGTGGATCACCTACGCCGGCGTGCCGGGTTGTGCGCACTACGATCTGTCACATTCGGTGGCCGAGCACACCGTCGCCACCACGCTGCTGGTGTGGTCGGGTGGCGAACTGCTCGCCGAGCACGACGGGTCGGATCTGGAGAGCGCGCTCGGATCTCCGCGGACCCGGCGGGTCACGCACCCGGTGGAGGGAGCGCTCGAGTTCGTCTGATCGTGACGACGGTCACTGCGGCGTGTTCCGCCCCGATCGGGGCTCTCATCTGCGTCGCGGTCCTACGATCCGGAAGATGACGAGGCTTCGGGTATCCAGACTCATCGTCGGCGCCGCGACCGTGGTCGGGTTGCTGCTGGGCACGAGCCTCGCGGCGGCGGCACCGGCGCCCGGTGCACGGGTGACCGCGTCGCCGGACGGTTTCGCGCTCGACGGTCGGGCCTGGTGGCCGACCGGGTTCAACGCCTACCAGCTCGCCACCGACTGGTCGGCGAACTGGGGATGCGGAGCAATGGTCGACCTCGACGCCTATTTCGGTGCGCTGCCGCCGAATTCGCTCACCCGCTTCAACCTCTTCCAGGCGCTGGCCGTCAACCGGTTCACCGGGCAACTCGACTTCGGACCGATGGACGCGGTCTTCGCGGCAGCCGAAGCGCATGATCAGATGCTGCTGCCGGTTCTGGCACCCCAGGACGGCGCGTGCGAGGACGAGGTCTTCAAGAGCCGGCAGTGGTACGTCGACGGGTGGACCGAATTCACCCCGGGTCACGAGCGGGTGGTGATGAGCTACCGGGACTGGATGCACACCGCCGTCGCCCGTTACCGGAACTCCCCGTCCCTCGCAGCGTGGGAGCTGGTCGGGGAGCCGGAGACCAGTTCGTGCATCGACGCCGCGTGCCAGTGGTGGACCCGGTCGTGCGAGCCCGGCGCCGCGCAGGTGCTGCGCGCCTTCTTCGACACGGCCGGAGCCGAACTGCGCGCCGTCGACCCACACACCCTGATCACGGCCGGTTACACCGGGGGCGGTCAGTGCGGCACCCAAGGTGACGAGTACCAGTTCGTCAGCGCCTCCCCCTATGTCGATGCCGTGCAGTACCACGACTACGGCGCCGACGGCCTGCTGTTGCCCGGCGATCAGTGGAACGGTCTCGCCCGGCGGGTCGCGCAAGCCGCAGCCGTCGGAAAGCCGTTGCTCGTGGCGGAGATCGGTGAGCTCGCCGGGTCCTGCGGGTCGCTCGGTGACCGCGCCGACCACATCACCACAAAGATCGAGGGCCAACGCGCCGCCGGCACCGCAGGTGCACTGTTGTGGGCGTTCGTGCCCGACCCGCGGGAAGCCGACTGTACCTACGACATCGGCTTCGACGACCCGTTGTGGGATATGGTCGAGAACCTCGGATCCCTCGAACCCTCCACCCTCCCGAACGCGCAGTTCTCTCCGTAAGAGCAGTCCTCACACATCGACGGTGAATCCGAGATCCACATCGCACGCGGCCTGCCCGGCGCGGATCCCCCAGCTCTCGGTCGGGATGTCGCGCACGATCACGGTCACGTGGTCGGCAGGAATCGCGAACGCGCCGAGCTGCTCGGTGATCTCGCGGTAGAGGCGCCGCTTGGCGTCCACGCTGCGCCCGGCGAAGCAGTCGACGATCACGAGGGTGTAGAGCTCGGGCGATGTCAGGGTCGGCGGCACCGCGAAGCGTTCGGGTTCATGAACCACGAGCCGGATGTGCTTGTCGGCCTCCGGAATCCGGAAGGCGGCGACGAGCGCGTCGTGGACGGCGTCGATCATGCCGGTCTCGACCTCGCGGTCGTGGCGGGTGCGAACCTCGATGAGCGTGCTGGGCATCCGACACTTCTACCCGTCGGAGAACCCCTGTGCAACCTCGTGGGGCAGGTCGTCACCGATCCGCCGCGCCGGTCCCCAATCGGTCGCCGTCGCGGATCGGGAGCGCACGTAGTTCGGCAATGCGTTCATCAGCCGTGCCTGCCGTGCCTCGACCGCTCTGATCGAGTGTTCCGTGGCGGGCCAGTGCTGGGCGAGCAGTTCGTAGGCCACACGGCCGAAGAACATGCCGTCGATGCCGGCGAGGACGTGGGCCATGTGATCGTCGAGGTCGTCGTCCGCGACATCGGTGTGCGGGCACGAATGTCGTCCGACGATCGGCGGCCCCAGCAGGCATGCCGGCGATTCTCCGGTGTCGCCGCAGGTTGCCCACGCACACCCGGCCCACGAGCGCGGGATGCATCAGATGTCCGGGCGGATCCATCAGGCTGCTGACCCGAAGGAAACGGTCGACGACCACGGGATCGTTCTCGGCCGCGGCCAGGACCCGCGCCACGTACGCGTTGCCGAGTCGCGTCTGCACGCTGCGGGGTCCTTCGACTTCGGGCAGCGCGAGGTCGGAGCCGATCGCGAGCTGCCACGCAACACCGATCAGTTTCTTCGCGGCCCGGAAGAACCTGCGGGACAGGTCGTCCTCGTCGAGGGGTTCGGCGGTCCGGAGCGCGGCCACCACGTGGTCGGGTGCGTACGCCTCCACGGCGAAGATCATGCCGCCCAGGCTCGGTGGCGGTTCGCGACCGGCCCTCGCAGCGACCGTGAACAGCCACATATCGTTCTTGTAGCCGAACAGCGCCATGCCCGCCGGACGTCCCGACACAACACCGATCAACACCATCTTCTCCATCGGTGTGCCCGGCGCGAGTCGTAGCAGCCGGCTGCGGTACACGACGTGGACGACGACGTGCTCTTCGACCGGTCGTCGGTAGCCGAGTTTCTCTAGACCCGCCGGGGTGCGGGCGCCCCGTCCCATCGCGTCGACCACCAGATCCGCCGTCATGATCCGAACACCGTCGCGGCTGCCCACCTGGACCCCGGTGCCCCGGCGGCGGTCGGGTGTCGTCGTCAGGGCGCCGACGTTGTGTCCGTCGAGGAGGGTGATGTTCGGGATGGCGCGCACGCGTCGCCGGACATGGTGTTCGAGCAGCGGCCGACTCGGCACGTAGGTGGCTCGACGGTCGCGGAAGCGACGGTTCTCTGCACCGGACGGGAGGACGTCGCGTTCGACGACCGTCACCGCGTCGTAGGACTCTGCCGGCGCACGGGCCGCGAGCAGACCACCGACGCTCGCGCCCAGAACGATTGCATGGTCCCCGATCTTGTCCATCTCGTCATCTCCGTCGTCCGGTCGACTGTCGCACTCCGTGCCTGTACACGAAGTCTGTGGTGGCGATCGCCGAGGGTCGCGAGTAGCGCACTACTCGATTCGGAATCCGGTTGACCGGCCGCGGCGGCACTGCTTCGATCGGTGCCATGAGCGACCGCACGCGCCTGACCCGCAAACCCGAACGCGGCACCGACGATCCGGCGGTGCTGCACCGGCTTCTCGACGAGGCCCGCATCGCGCACGTGGGTTTCGTCCGCGAAGGATCGCCTGTGGTGCTGCCGATGGCGATGGGCCGCGACGGGGACCGGTTACTGCTGCACGGCTCGACCGGCGCCGGCATGTTTCTCGACGCGCGGTCCGGGATCGAGGTGTCGGTCGCGGTGACGCATCTCGACGGGCTCGTCTTCGCCCGGTCGGCCTCCGACCACAGCATGAACTACCGCAGTGCGGTGTTGTTCGGTGTGGCCACACCGGTCGCGCCGGGCGAGAAGGAACACGCATTGAAGGTGGTGACGGAGCATCTGATTCCCGGTCGGTGGGACGAGGTCCGGTCGCCGACACCGAAGGAACTGGCCGCCACCACGGTCCTGGAAGTGCCGCTCACCGAGGTGAGCGTAAAGGTCCGGGCGGCCGGACCGGGAGAGGACGCCGGGGACGGTGAAGACCACTCCGTTGTGGGCGGGAGTGGTGCCGTTGCGGACCGTCGCCGACGATCCGATCCCGTCACCGATCACCGGGTCCTCGACCGCGTTGCCACGCTCCGTGCGCGCATTTCTGTGACATCGAACGGGCTGTCCGTTGTGACATCGAAGGGGCTTTCCGTCGTGTCCGCCCCCGAATCCGACATCGGTGATGAAAGGATGCCCGCGTCGAAGGAACAGATCGGAGTCGCCGCGAGTGCCATCAACGTCCGTGTCCGTGAAAGCCGCACGCAAGCGGCTCGGTGAGCTGGTCCGGGAGGTCAACGACGAGACCGTCGCCGTCGAGATCGTCGGCAAACGCGGCACGGGCGTCCTGATCTCCAAGGACCGCTATGCGGCGCTGCAGGAGGCAACCTTCCTGCTCCGCTCCCCCGAACTAATGGACAGCCTGCGCCGGGAGATGCAACGTTCGCTCGAGGCCGCCGCGTCGACGGGCCGGCGGCAGCCGCTGGCTGCTCGCCGGCGCGCGAAGAACAAGAAGAAGCGCAAGAAACGGCGTCGCGCCCGTTGACCGTCTCCATCCCGTACATCTGCACACCGCCGCCGAGCACTGCGGCCGGGCGGTGCAGATGCCGGAAGTCTCGCCGCGAGGCGGTGAAAGCGGTCGTCCAGCTCGCCGATCCCGCGGCCGCCTCCGACGCGAACTCGCCACCTGTAAGTACCCGACCGGAGTCGAGTTCGTGCGTAACCGGCCGCGCGATCCGACCCGCACCCGACTGGTCCAGAATCGACCGAGACCGGTATTGTTCGCGAAATCCGTTGGGAACTCGCGAACAACACCGGTCTCGATTCGTCAGTATCGGGCGGTCAGGTGCCGCAGAAGGTCCGGAAGGACTCGGCGAACGAACGCGGTGCGGGCGAGACGTATTCGTTCCACTCGGCACGCGCCTCGAAGGGATGTGTGACGACCTCGAGCAGCTTCGCGAACGGCTCGAGGTCGCCGCCGGTCGCCGCCTTCAGCGCGGCGTCGACATGATGATTGCGCGGGATGTACAGCGGGTTGACGCGGTCCATCGCATCCGCCCGCTCCCCCGCTCCACGGGCGTCGCTCGCGGCAGCCGCGTGCCAGCGTTCGAGCCACGGCGCCGAGCGCTCACGCGGCACGAGTCCGTCGAGGGGTGCCGGATTGCCGCGCAGTTCGTCGGCGAGGGCACGGAAGGTCACCGTCCAGTCGGCGCGGTGCTCTTCCAGCAGCGTCAACAGATCGTCGACCAGTTCCTGATCGAGAGAGTCCTCCGGGAGACCGAGTTTGGCGGCCAGACCGGACCGGTAGTGACGCTCGTAGCGGGTGTCGAAACTGTCCAGAACAGCGGTGACCGCGGCGATCGCCGCATCCGGAGTCGAATCGACGAGTCTGAGCAGGGTTTCGGCGAAACGCGCCAGATTCCACTTCAGGACGGCGGGCTGGTTGCCGAACGCATAGCGCCCGCTGTGGTCGATGGAACTGAACACCGCCGCCGGATCGAAGGCGTCGACGAAGGCGCACGGACCATAGTCGATGGTCTGCCCCGAGATCGTGGTGTTGTCGGTGTTCATCACCCCGTGGACGAAACCGACGAGCATCCACTGCGCCACCAGCGACGCCTGCGCCTCGACCACGGCGGTGAACAAGCCGAGGTAGCGGTTGTTCTCACCGGTCTCCGGCAGGTCGAGCAGATCCGGATAGTGCCGGGCGATCGCGTGGTCCGCCAGTGCGCGCACGACCTCGCCCTGCCGCGCCGCGAACTCGAAGGTCCCTACCCGGAGGTGGCTGGCTGCGACACGCGCCAGCACCGCGCCGGGTTCGGCGCCCTCGCGGTAGACCGGCCGACCGGTCGCCACCACCGACAACGAACGGGTGGTCGGAATGCCGAGCGCGTGCATGGCCTCGCTCACCAGATACTCGCGCAGCATCGGCCCGACGACCGCGAAGCCGTCCCCACCCCGGGAGAAGGGAGTGGGACCCGAACCCTTGAGATGCAGATCGACGCGGCCACCGTCCGCGTCGACGAGTTCACCGAGCAACAACGCCCGACCGTCGCCGAGCAGCGGAGCGTATCCGCCGAACTGATGTCCGGCATAGGCCATCGCGACCGGCTTGGCACCCGCCGGCACCTCCGCGCCGGCCAGGACGGCGACGCCGTCGGCGCTGCGCAACGCCGCCACGTCCAGTCCCAGCGACACCGCGAGGTCCTCGTTGAGCGCGAGCAGTTCCGGGTCGGGGGCCTCGGCGCCCTGCCACGGCACCGACAATCCGCTCAATTCGTCGGCGAAGGAACTGCCGAGACCGGATATCGTGGTGTTCGTGCCGACGGGGAAATCCGGAATCGCAGTCATCCTTCGAGGGTCACCGTGTGAGACCGACGCATGTCGCGGGCGAGGAGCACGCCGGTGGAGCCCGGTCACCGGCGGCGCATCATTCCGTCCCGGACCGGGTATCCGCCCCCGTGCACACCGACCCGGACGATCCTCGCCGTCCCATCCGGCGGATCCAGGTCCGCGACGTCGCCGAGCACCTCCGCGATGTCCTGCGATCCGGACCAGCGGACCGGCACGACCATGTGATCACCGGCATCAGCGACGATTCCCGGACGGTGCGCCCCGGCGATCTGTACGTAGCGCTACCCGGACACCACGCCCACGGCCTGGACTTCGAAGCCGAAGCCGCCACCCATGGCGCGGTCGCGGTGCTCAGCGACCGGCCGTCGCGCCTGCTGCCCGCCTTCGTGGTCGATCGACCGCGCGACGTGGTCGGCCCGTTGGCGTCGTGGATCCTCGGGCATCCCTCCCACGACCTGCAGGTCCACGGCATCACCGGCACCAACGGCAAGACGAGCGCGACCTATCTCCTCGACACCGCACTCGCGGCCACCGGCGTGGTGACCGGCATGATCGGCGGGGTCGTCGTGCGCGGTCCGGCCGGCACACGACCCGCGACCCGTACCACTCCCGAGGCCTCGGTCGTGCACCGCACGCTTGCCGAGTTCCGTGACCAGGGCGTGCAGGCGGTGACGCTCGAGGTGTCCTCGCACGGCATCAGTCAGGGCCGCGTCGACGGTGTGCGGTTCCGTACCGTCGCCTTCACCAATCTCGGGCCCGACCACCTCGACTTCCACCACACGATGGAGCAGTACTTCGCTGCCAAGGCGGCACTGTTCACCGCCGACCGCACGCAGACGGCCGTGGTGAACATCGACGACGAGTACGGGCGACGTCTGGCGGCCTCCGTCGACGTGCCGCTGTGGACGCACTCGACCTGCGATGCCCGCGCCGACGTGTACGCGGACTCGATCCGGTGCGATCTCCACGGCACCTGCTTCACCGTGCACACGCCGGCCGGGAGTGCGCCGGTGCGACTGTCGCTGCTCGGACCACACCAGGTGGCCAATGCGCTGACGGCGCTCACCTCGGTGGCCGCCGTCGACGGCGACGTCCTGCAGGCCGCAGCGGGTCTGGAGACCCTCGCGGGTGTGCCCGGCCGGCTCGAACGCGTCGACGCCGGTGAGGGTGTTCTCGCGCTCGTGGACTACATGCACAACACGTCCGGGCAACGCGAACTGTTGCCCTTCCTCCGGTCGCTCGCCCCCGAGCGGCGACTGGTCCTCGTGATCAGCGCGACCGGAGAACGCGATCCCGGCAAGCGATTTCCGCTCGGGCACACCGCCGCGACCTACGCCGACGTGGTGGTCGTGACCGACGACAGTCCCCTCTCGGAGGACCCGCGTGTGCTCAGGGATGCGGTCGCCGAAGGTGCCTTCGCAGCGCGCAGCGCCCGCGTCGTCGTCGAGGCCGACCGACGTCGCGCGTTCGATATCGCCGTCGCCCACACCGGCCCCGGAGACGTCGTCGTCGTGGCCGGACGCGGATGCGAGCCACGCCTGGTCTCCGGGGACACGGTGCAGGTGTTCGACGACCGGGACGAACTGCGGCGCGCACTGCACCGTGCGCAACACCGGTCCGTCTCGCGCGTCCCCCGCCCCTGAGTCATCCGCCCGGTGGCTACGGCTGCAGCCACATGTAGCCGCTGGTGCCCCAGCTCGGAACTCTCATGGCGCCGGTGTTCGGGACGGAGACGAGCAGGCTCACACCCGCACCGGGATTGATGATCGTGCTGGTGCGGCCACCGGCGACGGTCACCGAGTACCGACCGTCCAGGATGTTACGAACGCGGCTGCAGACCCGGCTGACCGGACACGATGACGAACGACGCCACCGTCGACACCGGCGCGTCCGGTTCGGTGACCGTGTCGAGCACCCGGAAGTCGGCGTGCACGGCGTCCGGGGTGATCGTGGTACGCACGTAACCGCGCCGGTCGTTGTGGAACTTCAGGTGCGGGTTCGCCGGCATGTGGTCGACCTGCGTCGCGCCGGTTCCGTTGCCGTTCGACGTGATCGACGTGCACACCAGTTCCGAACCCACTACCGGCGCGTCGGGATCGGTGAAGTCGACCTTGATGTCGTTGGCCCAGTGCCGGTGCACGTCGCCGGTGAGCACGACGGCGTTGCGTACCGGCGAATCCACCCAGCCCTGTGTGATCCGCCGCCGCGAGGCCGCGTACCCGCCCCAGCCGTCCATTCTCACCTCATCGGTGTCGGGGCTCGGGTCCTTGTCCTGTTCGGCGAAGAACACCTGCTGGCCGAGGAAGTCCCACTGTGCGGTGGAGGTGCGGAAACCGTCGAGCAGCCACTGTTCCTGTTCGGTTCCGGTGAGTGTTCGTGCCTCGTCGTGACGTTCGGCGACGTTCTTCTTCCACCCATCGCCGGCGGCCTGGTCGTCGCGGTACTGACGGGTGTCGAGCATGTGGAAGTTCGCGAGAGTCCCCCACCGGATCCGCCGGAAGATCTTCATGTCGTGCCCCGCCGGTGCCGACGAGGGTCGCAGCGGCATGTTCTCGTAGTAGGCCTGGAAGGCGGCGGCGCGGCGGGCGAGGAAGTTCTCGGTGGTGTCGTTGCCCTGAGTGGCGTCGGTGTTCTCCGGAATCGTTCCGGCCCAGTTGTTGTCGACCTCGTGGTCGTCCCACACCACCAGCCACGGTGCGATCGCGTGCGCGGCCTGCAGATCGGTATCGGCTTTGTACTGGGCGTGACGTTGCCGGTAGTTCGCCAGGGTGACCGTCTCGGGTCCGTCGAGCGAGCGGACGAGACCGGTGTCGCTGGTGTAACCGCCGCTGGTGTACTCGTATTGGTAATCCCCCAGGTGCAGAACGAGATCCGGGTTGTCCTCCGCCATGTGCCGGTAGGCGGTGAACCAGCCGTGTTCGTACTGCGCACAGCTCGCGAACGCCATCGTGAGAGCCGCCGCGGTCTCGGTGGGCGACGGTGTCGTCAGTGCCCGCCCCACCGCACTCATGTGGTCGCCGGTACGGAACCGGTAGAAGTACTCGCGACCGGGACGCAGCCCGAACAGTTCGACGTGCACGGAGTGGGCGCTGTCGGGGACGGCGTGTTCGGTGCCGCGTGCGACGACGCGGGTCATCTTCTCGTCCTCCGCGACCTCCCATTGCACCGGAACATTCCGGTTGGGCATGCCGCCGAGTCCGTCCTCGGCGAGCGGGTCGAGGGCAAGGCGGGTCCAGATCACGAATCCGTCCGGCACCGGGTCGCCCGAGGCAACACCCAGCAGGAAGGGGTCGCCCTTCGCTCCCGGCGCGTCGGCGCGCGCGTATCCGGTGACACCGACGGAGGTGGCTGCGGTGACGACAGTGATTCCGAGTCCGGCCGAAAGGAACGATCTACGTGACAAAGGCATGGCCACGGAAGGTAGTGGCCGAATCTCCTTCGCACGGACTACGTTACCGAACGTAGGAAGAACACTCGGAAACATTTGGGGATACGCCGACAAGGGTCGGCAGCACCGCCTCGAGGTCTACGATGAGGAGGGGCCTCGAACGGAGGAGACTGTCATGGTTTTTCCCGCACTCACCCACGTCGTCGTCACCATCTCGGATCTGGCTGCAAGCACGGCCTGGTACTCGAACCTCTTCGACGCCATGCCCGTCCTCGACGAGGACGACGAATCGGGCACCTTCCACCACGCGGTCTTCGCACTCGACGGTGGCACGTTGTTCGGGCTGCACACCCACCCCGGTTCGCCGGCGCAGACGTCCTTCGACGAACGGAACACCGGGCTCGACCACATCGCGTTCGGTTGCACCGCCGACGAGCTCGGGAAGTGGCGCGACCGGCTCGACAGTCTGGGTATCCGACACGGGGACATCAAGAACGCCTCGTACGGTTCCGGGCTGTCGTTCCGCGATCCCGACAACATCGCGCTCGAATTCTTCGCGCCGCCGAGCTGATCCACCCTGCACGCCTGGTGGCGAGTCAGCGCGAGCGCGTGCCGTGCAACATCATCTCCACGGACGGTAGATCGACGTTGCCCACCGAATGGCGTCCTTCAGTTGCCGCTCGCTCATCTCGAACACTTCGTCGATCTCCGGCTCCACTGGCTCGCACGGGCAGTAACCGTTGGCGGGTCCGACGTAAGTGGAAATGACTGCCCCGAGCACCAGAAGCATTCGAAGCTGGAGAAGTCAGACGGATTCGGCAAGCAAAGCCTCGTAACCGGCACGGACCAGCGACTTCTTCAAGCGTGGACTCGGACGATTCGACGCGAGCCAGCGCTTGATCGCCTTCTCTTGATCCGACTTCGAGGATCGACTCAGACCGAGGTTGTTGATCAACCGGCCGACTGCCTGCGGCTCCGGACGCTGAGTCTCAGGCGGATGAAAGCCTCTATCGTCCCACAGGCGACCACTGAAGTTGGACATCAGATCACCTCTGCTTCCAGAACCGGCAGGACAACACCAAAGTAGTCGGAATGACTGATCCGGCCCACACGAAGGGAGCGACCTGGGCCGGGCAGTAGCTCGCATCGGTACCGGAGGATCCGCTGAATCCGCTCGTAGAATCGATCTGATCGCTGACACTGCTTCAACGCAGCGCGCTGCGCCCGGGTAAATTCCGCGGCCCAACCATCCGACAACCACGCGGCCTCGATGGCCTTCCCGCCCAAGAGCACCGGCGAGCGCCCCACGTCTCCTTCCTCATGGCTTCGTTCCGGTGCCCTTCAGATCGCAGGTGTGCCGATCTCCACCACATGCGCCCATTCCGGCGGACTGTCCGGAACGAAGTCGGGGTTCGATTCGCTGCGGGTCGCAATGCGGGGGAACAGGCCGACGATCGTCCGGCACCCCGGACGGCTGCTGGGCCAGGGGGTTTCCCCGTCGGTGAGCACCACCATTACATCCGGCCGGGGCCGAAGACGCAGCATCCGGGCGAATCCGGCGCGCAGATCCGTGCCACCGCCTCCGACCAGCGGAATGTCCTCGGCCTGACACAGCGGGTGCACGATCCGCGCGGCCGCGTCACAGGACAGCACCGTGACCAGGTCACGACGCCCTCCCACGGCCCGCGCGATAGCGGCGACCTCGAGCAGTGCACTGCCCAGATCCGCGTCGCTCACCGACCCGGAGGTGTCGACGATGACACCGACCCGCGGCGGGGTTCGCCGCAGGCTCGGCAGCACCGCTCCGGGCACGGCAGCAGAGCGCCGCGCTGGCCGGCGGTAGGTGTAGTCGTCACCGGCGCCGGACGCGGAGGTGGCCGAGCGGATCGCCGCCCCCAACAGAGTTCGCCACGGCTGCGGCGGGTGCAGAGCCTCCTCCGCCCACCGCTGCCACCCGCGGGGTGCACTGCCCGGCTGCCCGATGATGCTGTGCGCCACCCGGAAGCGCACAGCGTCCCGTTGCTCGTCACTGAGCGCGTTCGCCCCTTCCGGCCCCCACTCCCACTCTCGGCTCAGTCCGTCGGCACCGCTGCCGCAGTCGAGCCAGGCCAGCCTGTCGGTGCACGGACCGAGGCCGAACTGCTGCAGATAGTCCTCCATGAGCTGACCGGCGGACAACTGCAGGGTCGACGGCAGAACGGCGTCGTCGGGTAGTGGCAATCCGTCACCGAACGCATCGTCGTTGATCTCCGCGTCGGCGGCGATGTTCATGCGAAGTCGATCGGCGCGACCGTCCAGGTCGTGTGTGCGGGCGTAACGGTCGCTGCGGCCGTGGTGATCGCGCAGCAGATGCGAGACCTCGTGAACAAGGACTGACGCCAGTTCCTCGACCGGCCGCTGAGCGACGAAGACGGGTGAGATGTAGCAGCGCCAGTGCCGGTCCACACCGATGGTCGGTACGCGAGGCGATGCGACGATGTGCAGCGCGTACAAGGCGGTCGCGAGATACGGCCGGGCGCGAACGGCATACAACCGTGCGGCGTAGATCCTGTTCGCGTCGAATGCCGGTGACGTCGTCATCGACCGACCTGCTCGGCAGCGTCGTCCGCTGATCGCGCGACCGAGACGACACCGGCAAGCTCGTCGATCGATGCCGGCACCTCCCAGTCGTCGCGGCGCAAGGTGGCCAGTGTGGTCGCCGGCACGACCACGAGATCGGGCGGCCCGGATTCCACCGCAGTGGCCAGCAGTGCCCACGCCGCGTCCCAGCGGGATTTGTCCGGCCGTCGGCGGACCGCGGCGACCACCGCATCGAGCACGGCCTGGCGCAGATCGCCGCGCTCGGGAAGATCGGCAGCCGCCGGATCGGCGAGCAGCGCCTCCGGATCCGGAAGGTCCATACGCTCGATGGCGGCCAGTAGCTCGAAACCGGGTCCGTCACCGACACTCCCCCGAACCAGGAGGGACAGCACGTCCTTCGACGACGAGGTGGCGGTGGCGAACGCGATCAGCCGCACGGTCGTGTCCCAGCTCCGCGGCGACGGCCAGGCACTGCCACGACGGGCCTGGCTGCTGGGGAGTTGATGTACGAGGGCGGGCCGGGCCGCGAGGAGCTCACAGACCGCGCGGCGGGCGAACGTCACGGCGTCGGAGAACTTCTCCGGATCGAGGCGCGGCAGCGTCGCGCGTGGCCAGGTTCCGCCGAGACCTCGGACGACCACGTCGTGGTCGTAGGTCCAGTTCAGATGCACGAATCGGTTCGCCAACGGTGGGCTCAGCTCCCAGCCGTCCGCTGCCGAGGACGGTGGGTTGGCGGCGGCGACGATGCGGATACCGGTCGGGAGTTGCAGTGCCCCGATTCGTCTTTCGAGGACGATACGGAGCAGGGCCGCCTGCACGGCGGGTGGTGCCGTCGACAATTCGTCCAGGAACAACAGTCCCCGCCCGGCCTGCACGAGCCGGACCGCCCAGTCCGGGGGTGCCATGGGGACTCCGTGAGTTGCGGGATCGTCGCCGAGAACGGGCAGACCCGAAAAGTCCGACGGCTCGTGCACACTCGCGATGACAGTGGTCAGCGGCAGGTCGACGGTCTCGGCGAGCTGGGTCAGGGCGGCGGTCTTGCCGATTCCCGGTTCACCCCACAGCAGTACCGGTAGATCCGCGGCGACCGCCACGGCGAGGGCTTCGAGTTGGTCGTTGGGGCGAGGCTCGGTGGTGACCGCGTCGAGCATCGCCGACAACGCTGCAGCACTGTCGAGTTCGTTGTTCGGGGACCGGGCAGGAAGGAGTGTGGAAGACATGTGCATCACCTGTGATGTCGGAAGGGACAGCAGGACACGACCCGTAGGACGCCCTGCGGAACAGTGCGCTTCGAGAAGGAAGGAGATTCAGTGTGATCGGGTGCGGCGCGACCGTCCGAGTCTGCGGGGTCGCGATGCGGGCGGTGGTTCCACCGGCTCGGAGACGTACCGGTCGTAGATGTTGCGGCGGTCCGCGGAGGTCCGGAGTTCGTCCAGCAGAGGTCCGTCACGGAGGATCGCGTCGGGACCGAGCAGCCCTTCGACGATTGCCAGCGCCCCGGCGGCATCTCCGTGATCCAGGCGTTCACGAACGCCCGGCAGGCAGTCGGGACGGCGATGCGCCTGGTCGATGGCGTGAAGACACGGCAATGGAGTGCCGCCCAGTCGGGCGAGCAGTTCTTCGCGCCGGATCTCGGCGGGATCATGGTCGAGCGCGGTCAGGACGCCGTCGACCAGCCCGAGCCGGTGCCGTTCACCACGGCAATCGATCAGGTGAGTTCGATTCCCCCGCTTCGGTATCCGGGGTGCTTGCGGCGGTGGCCGACCCGGATCCAGCGCTGCCGCGACCAGCGGGTGCAGACCGTCGGCGGTGATTGCTCCCGACCGGAGCAACGTCAGGTCGGGCGGCACCCAGATCGCGGCCTCGGGCAGCACCGGCAGCGCAGCGAGCCGACCGCGCGGGTAGTCGTCCACAACACGCAATGCCACGGGATCCGTACCGCCGACCGGTTCCACCACTACGTCGAGTCGACCCCCGCATCGCACCCGCACGGGACCGTCACGGTGCCCGTCCGTGCGGAGCAGGATGCCGGATTCTGCAGCCCAGCGGTCGACGGCGCAGTTCTCCGGGATCATCGCGGCCAGACTGGGGGCGAACGCGGTGGTGGCCGGCACCTGCCCTGTGCCACCGCGTAATCGCAGTTCAGCGGACCTGCGGACATCCCACAGGTGCCGGTAGAGGTCGAGGCGGAACCGTCTGTTGGGGCGTGGATGGGGATGGTTCGTCAAATCCGAGCCGTCCCACAACGTCAGCGCGATCCGCTGCCCCGCATCCGCCCAGGCCGGAGCGGTCCGAACGATCAGATGCATGGAACTGTTCGCACCGCAGCGTTTTCTGTGCTCATGCGGCCCGTACCGGGCCAGCGAGATGGTCAGCCCCGGACGCAGTAGTCCGTCGGGAGCTACGCGCGGTAGGTGCCAGCGCAGCAGGTCGGGAGCCAGGTGACGTAGATCGTCGAGGACCTGCGACGCAACGTCGACGCCGTGCCTGTTGCGCAGTACGCGTAGGTCGAGGTCGACGTCGAAACCCGCTGCGGCACAGGAACCGCGCCAGTCACCGGCACGACGTCGGTCGGTCGCGGCCTCGATCATGGTCGGCGGCACGGCAAACTCGCGCACACGCAGCCAGAAGGACAGTCGGGGGTCGATCCCGTTCGCGGTCGGAGGGTGCATCAGCACTCACCGTGTGCGAACTGGGCCCCCAATCTTTGATCAGAGAAAGTTGTCATCGGCGCAATCGTAGCGTGTCGTGGCACGTGCGGCCAGTACGCGCGGCCGGTTGCCGCCTCGGGCGTGCTTCCGGTTGCGCTGGGGGTCGCATTCGCGCACGAGGTGCTGGACATAGACTGCTCACCCATGTCCGGGAATCCCGCCTTCGACCACCTCATCCGGTCCTTGATCGCCGCGGTCGGCGGGCCCACATTCGACCGCGGCAGCCGTTACGCCGAGCGGGGCGCGGTCGTCGATTGCGGATTCGACGAGGACGATCTCGTCGGTTTCGGAAGAATCGCCGGCACACGGATGTATCAGGCCGTCGTTCAACTGCACCCCGGGCCACGGGGACTCGAGTACGAGCACGGCGAATGCTCGTGCCCGGTCGGCTACGACTGCAAGCACACCGTGGCGCTTCTGCTTGCGCTGCTTGCCCCACAGGAGGACATGCCCCCGGACACACCCTCGTGGGAAGCACCGTTCGAAGCTCTCTTCGAGGACCACGAGACCGGTAGCGGTGTGCCCCTCGCACTGCAACTGGCGTTGACCCAACGAGCCCACACTCCCATACCGGCACTCACCGCGCGGGTGCTGCGGCCCGGACGCACCGGGTGGGTGTCCGGCAACATTTCGTGGCAGAACGTGGCCTACGCCTACGACGTGAACGAGCAACACCGGCAGTTGCTGCTCGAGTTCGCGGCACTGGTACACGCCTCGACACGGAGTTACTACAGTTCCGCCTCGACCGCCCTCGACCTGTCCGCAGTGTCATCGCGACTGTGGTCACTGCTCGACGATGCCCACCGTCTCGGGATCGAACTACGCTACGCGAAGAAGAAGCACGGTGCGGTGCCGCCGCCGGGCACCGCAGATGTGCATGTCGACGTCGCCGATTCGGGTGACGGCCTGACCGTCACCCCAGCCCTGCACATCGGCGACGATTCGACCGGGACCGCGGTCGCGTTTATCGGCGCCCCCGCCCACGGCGTCGTCTACCTCCCGTCCGGGGATCACGACGGCAGCGCGCCGGCAGATCTACCGTTCCGTCTCGCGCAACTCCGCAACCCCGTTGCCGCCGGCATGCAGCAACTGCTGCAGAGCGGCGGTGCGCTCACCGTGCCGGCAGATCAGGTGCCGCGGTTCGCGACCACCTACTACCCGCGCCTGCACCGAGCAGCGACCGTCACCTCCACCGACGGATCGTTCACAGCACCGACCGTCAGCGGGCCGACGCTGCTCCTACACGTCGCCTTCCGTCCCGAACATCGCGCCGATCTGCACTGGCAGTTCGGCTACACCGTCGGCGACGGCGAGTACACGGTCGAGTTGTACGAACGTCTCGGCGACACCGTCCGCGACCGCGACGCCGAGGACGCGCTGCTCACCGAGATCCGGCCGGTGGTCGCCCCGTTCGGCCTGGACAACTCCGTCGACCGGCGGCTGTTCCCCCGCGTCGCCATCACCGACCTCGACACCGCACGACTGGTGTCCGAACTGCTGCCCCTGCTGACCGGCCGTGACGACGTGCAGGTGCGCGTCGACGGCACCCCCGCCGACTACCGCGACGTCGGCGACAGCCTGCGCATCGGACTGTCCACCGAGGCCACCGCCGACTCCGACTGGTTCGACCTGAACATCACCATCGAACTCGACGGGGCCACCCTCCCTTTCCGGGAGGTGTTCACCGCACTCAGCGAGGGCGCGGCAACTCTGATGCTGCCCGACGGGGCCTACCTGCCCCTGGACAAACCCGAACTGCAACAACTGCGCCGACTCGTCGACGAAGCCCGCGCACTGCACGAAAACAACGATCCGGATCGATTGCAGCTGAGCCGATTCCAAGCCGGGATCTGGGAGGAACTGGCGGCGCTCGGTGTCGTCGACAAGCAGGCCGCAGCCTGGAAGAAACAGGTACAAGGCCTTCTCGACATGAAGGCGACAGCGAAGACCCGGGTGCCGAAGGCGGTACAGGCGACGCTGCGGCCGTACCAGCTCGACGGATTCCGGTGGTTGACGTTCCTGTGGACGCACGGACTCGGCGGAATCCTCGCCGACGACATGGGCCTCGGCAAGACCCTGCAGTCGCTTGCACTGATCTGCCACGCTCGCGCGAAGCGACCCGCGGATGCTCCGGTACTCATCGTCGCGCCGACATCGGTGGTTCCGAACTGGGCCACCGAAGCCCGGCGATTCGCACCGGACCTGAACGTCGTGGCGATCACCGAGACATCCGCCAAACGCGGTGTGTCGCTGGGTGATCTGCTCGACGGGATCGACGTCGTCGTCACGTCGTACACGCTGCTGCGCCTGGATATCGACGAGTATCTCGAACGGGCTTGGTCGATGCTGCTGCTCGACGAGGCACAGTTCGTCAAGAACCACCGGGCGAAGGCATATCAGTGCGTGCGGCAGATCGAGGCACCGCTGAAGGTCGCGATCACCGGAACTCCGATGGAAAACAACCTGATGGAGTTGTGGTCGCTGCTATCGATCACCGCACCCGGCCTGTTCCCCCATCCGACGAAGTTCCAGGACTACTACCGCAAACCCATCGAAAGCGGCAGCCACCCCGAACTGCTGGTGCAGCTGCGGCAGCGCATCAAACCGCTGATGTTGCGTCGCACCAAGGAACAGGTCGCCACCGACCTGCCGGAGAAACAGGAGCAGGTACTCGAGGTGGAACTCACACCGAAACACCGTGCCGTCTACGACCGGCAGTTGCAGCGCGAGAGGCAGAAAATTCTCGGGCTCGTCGACGACCTCGACAACAACCGCTTCACGATCCTGCGGTCGCTGACCCTGCTGCGGCAGATGAGCCTCGATCCGGCCCTCGTCGACGACGCGCATAACAAGGTCGGCTCCGCAAAGATCGATGCGCTGCTCGAACAGCTCGACGACGTGATCGTCGGCGGGCACCGAGCATTGGTGTTCAGCCAGTTCACCGGGTTCCTCGACCGCGTCCGGGCACGGCTCGACGCCGCCGGAATCGACTACCTGTATCTGGACGGCAAGACCCGCAAACGCGGAAAAGTACTCGAGGAATTCAAGTCCGGAGCGGCACCGGTGTTTCTCATCAGCCTCAAGGCCGGCGGATTCGGCCTGAATCTGGTGGAAGCGGACTACTGTTTCCTGCTCGACCCATGGTGGAATCCCGCGACGGAGGCGCAGGCCGTCGACCGTACCCACCGCATCGGGCAGACCCGCAACGTCATGGTGTACCGGCTGATCGCCCGCGACACCATCGAAGCGAAGGTGCGGGCGCTGCAATTACGCAAGGCGGAGCTGTTCTCGTCGGTCGTCGACGACGGAGAAATGTTCTCGTCGGCATTGACCGCCGACGACATCCGCGCCCTGCTGGCGTAGCTACGGTGCGTGGTCCTGGTAATGCCTGCTACCAACACCACGCACCGACGCGTCAGCGCAGGTTCACACCGAGCAGCGCGTCGACGGCGTCGGCGAACAGGCCCGGTGCGGCAGCGTCGTCGCCGCCACGCTCGACGGCGAAGGTCGCCCACCCGTCGAGGGCGTCGAGGGCCTTCGGGGTGTCGAGGTCGTCGGCGAGGTGCTGGCGCAGGCGCGCGATCGTGTCCTCGGCGGAGGCTGCCGACGGCAGCGCGGCCGCCTGACGCCACAGCGCGAGTCGCGCCTGCGCAGCCTCGAGCACCTCGTTCGTCCACGGCCGGTCGACGCGGTAGTGACCGGACAGCAGACCCAGACGGATGGCAGCGGAGTCGATGCCCTCACCGCGCATCTTGGAGACGAACACCAGGTTGCCGCGCGACTTCGACATCTTCTCGCCGTCGAGGCCGATCATGCCGGTGTGCACGTAGTGCCGGGCGAAACGCCGGTCGCCGGTGACGGCTTCGGCGTGCGCGGCGGAATACTCGTGGTGCGGGAAGATCAGGTCGCTGCCGCCGCCCTGCACGTCGAAGCCGGAGCCGATGCGGTTGAGGGCGATGGCCGCGCACTCGATGTGCCAGCCGGGGCGTCCGGCACCGAACGGCGACGGCCAGGCCGGTTCGCCGGGACGCTCCGCGCGCCACAGCAGGGCGTCGAGCGGGTCGCGCTTGCCGGGGCGCTCCGGGTCGCCGCCGCGCTCGGCGAAGAACCGCATCATCGTGTCGTGGTCGTAGCCGGACTCGTAACCGAACTGCTCGGTGGCGTCGGTCCGGAAGTAGACATCCGGGTACTCGGCGTCGTCGACGATGTAGGCGGCACCGGAGGCGACGAGCTTCTCGACGAGTTCGACGACCTCGTTCACCGATTCGACGGCACCGATGTAGTCGCGCGGCGGCAGCACGCGCAGCGCCTCCATGTCCTCGCGGAACAGGGCCGTCTCGCGCATACCGAGGACGACCCAGTCCTCACCGTCGCGCTCGGCGCGTTCGAACAGCGGGTCGTCGACGTCGGTGACGTTCTGCACGTAGTGGACGTCGTGGCCGGCGTCGCGCCAGATGCGGTTGACCAGATCGAAGGTCAGGTAGGTGGCGGCGTGGCCGAGGTGCGTGGCGTCGTAGGGGGTGATGCCGCACACGTACATCGTCGCGGTGTCGCCCGGGGTGACCGGACGCACCGCTCGGTCCGCGGTGTCGAACAACCGCAACGGAGGCCCCTGACCGGGGACGGACGGGATCGCGACGTCGGACCAAGATTGCATGACTACGAGCCTAATGGAGTCGCGGGAGTGCTCCGCGCGGGCACCCGGGCGTGCGGCAGGCGAACGGCTGGGACGTCAGAAGGCGGGCCAGGGAATGCGCCGGTCGCCGCGCGGATGCGGCATCACGGGATGCTCGAGCAAGCGGATGATCCTTTGCTGCAGGGCACGCACCTCGGTGGCGGTGATGTGCTCGCACAGCTCCTCGGCGAAGCCGCCGTCGAACCGGCGCAGCAGCTTGTCGAGGTCGGCGAGGAGGATCGGCTCGACCGGGTCGCCGCTCCACCCCCACAGCACGGTGCGCAACTTGTCGTCCTGGTGCAAGCAGATGCCGTGATCGACGCCGTAGACGTGCCCGTCGAGACCTTCGAGGACGTGCCCGCCCTTGCGGTCGGCGTTGTTGAGGACGACGTCGAGCACCGCCATGCGCTGCAGGCGCGGATCGTCGGCGTGCACGAGCACCACCTCGGCGCCGTCCAGATCGCGGGCACGCAGGATCGGCAGCCACCCGTGCGCGACCGCGCCGGCCGGGCACAGGTCCACCAGGTCGAGCCGTTCCGTTCCGCCCTGCGCGGTGTCGACGGTGTCGATCCAGCGCTGCACCATGCCGGGGCCGTACGGGCCGTCGCGCAGCACGGTGAGCGGGATGACGTCCCAGCCGAGTGCCTCGGAGATCAGGTACGAGGCGACCTCGCGTCCGGCGAGGGTGCCGTCAGGGAAGTCCCACAGCGGCCGCTCCCCGCGGACGGGTTTGTAGACGCACCGCACCTCGGTGTCGTCGAGCTGCGCGTCGCACACGAGGGTCGCGTTGCTCGCGTGCGCGATCTGCCCGACGACGTCGAGATCGCCGTCGGTCAGCACGCTCCGCACGTCCGGCGCCGTCACGCGGTCAGCTTTCTTCCTCGCCGAACCACGCGGCCGGATCGAATCCGGGCGTACGCAGGTAACCGTTGGTGCGGACGCAGATGTGTCCGTCGGCGCCGATCGGTTCGCCGCACAGCGGGCAGGGCGCGCGCCCGGCCGAGACGACGAGTTCGGAGCGGGCCGCGAATTCGCGGGCCTGCACCGGGGTGAGGAACACCCGCACCGCGTCGGGGCCTTCCTCGGTGTCGTCGAGTACCACCGATTCGTCGAGTTCGGTGTCGGTGACCGCGAGCAGCTCCACCACCACCGATCCGGCGTCGGCGTCCCAGCCCAGCCCCATGGTGCCGACCCGGAACTCGGCCTCGATCGGTGTCACCAACGGGCTGACGTCGACCTGGGGGTCGTCTGGGATCACGGTGCCGAAGCGGCGCTGTACCTCTTCGAGCAACAGCCCCATCCGGTCGGCCAGGATCTGCACCTGCTGCTTCTCCAGAAGCACGCTCACTACACGGGACTCGTGCACGGCCTGCAGGTAGAACACCCGGTCGCCCGGTTCACCGACAGTGCCGGCGATGAACCGATCAGGTGTTCGAAACACGTGTATCGCGCGGGCCATCGCACCTCCTCGAGTCCCCACACTCTGCCATGACGGACACTGTCATTATCCGCGTGCCGTCTCCTGTCGGTGCCCCTGCGGTGGGTCGCCGGGTTCCTCGACCGCGCCGGGCACTTCGCCGCCGGGCACGGACTTGGGTTCGGACGGCCCAGCAAGCCCGGACAGGTCCGAACCGGTGTCGTTCACGCGCAGCACGAACGGCCGCGTGTCGGTGTAGCGGACGATGCTGATCGACGCCGGTTCGGCGACGATCCGTTGGAAGCTGTCGAGGTGCGTCGCGAACGCGTCGGCGAGGATCGACTTGATCACATCGCCGTGACTGCACGCGATCCACACGACGTCCTTGCCGTGCGCGTCGCGCAGGCGCCGGTCGTGTTCGCGGATCGCGGCGACCGCGCGGGACTGCACCTGTGCGAGCCCTTCACCGTCCGGGAAGACCGCTGCGGAGGCGTGTTGCTGCACGACCGCCCACAGCGGTTCCTTGACCAGTTCCTTCAGTTCACGGCCGGTCCACTGCCCGTAGTCGACCTCGGCGAGCCGCTCGTCGACGACCGGTTCGAGTCCGCGATCGGTCGCCAGCGGCTGCACCGTCTGCCGGCACCGCAGCAGCGGCGACCGCACGATCTCGGTGATCTCGAGCCCGGCGAACCGGGTGACGAGATTCTTCGCCTGGACGTGGCCTACCTCGTCGAGTTCGACACCGGGGGAACGACCGGCCAACACGTGCGAGGTGTTCGCCGTCGACCGCCCGTGCCGCAGCAGGATGACCGTCATGCGCCCAGCCTAGAGGTACCGCCTGCCGGCAGCCGGTCAGGTGGCGGAGACCACGCCGGTTGCGAGCAGTCCGAGCACGATCACGCCGAGGATCACGCGGTAGCCGACGAACCAGTACATCGAGTGGTTGACGACGAAGCGCAGCAGCCAGGCGATCGCGGCGTAGCCGACCGCGAAGGCGATCACGGTCGCGACGAGCAGCTGCGCCCCGGACGCGTTCAGCCCTTCACCGGCCGGTTCGAAGGCGTCGGGCAGGCTGAACAGACCGGAGGCGACGACGGCGGGAATGGCGAGCAGGAACGAGTACCGGGCGGCGGCCTCGCGGGTGAGTCCGAGGAACAGACCGGCCGAAATGGTGCCGCCGGAGCGGGACACGCCGGGGATCAGGGCCAGCGCCTGCGCCGAACCCATGATCAGGCCGTCCTTGAGGGTGAGCTGACTCACGTCGCGCCGCTGTTTGCCGAAGTACTCGGCGGCCGCGATGACGATCGAGAACAGGATGAGCATGGTGGCGACGAGCCACAGGTTGCGGGCGACGGTGCGGATGTCGTCCTTGAACAGCACGCCGAGGATGCCGATCGGGATGGTGCCGAGAATGACGTACCAGCCCATCTTGTAATCGTGATCG
Organism: Rhodococcus rhodochrous; assembly: GCF_900187265.1. NCBI lineage: Bacteria > Bacillati > Actinomycetota > Actinomycetes > Mycobacteriales > Nocardiaceae > Rhodococcus > Rhodococcus rhodochrous. The sequence continues at coordinate 2,516,775 of NZ_LT906450.1, read as the reverse complement.
GCGCGGTGCTCCTTGTGGAACAGGCCGCGGAACCAGGCCCGCAGGATCCGCCAGATGTCGCCGGCGAAGAACACCAGCACGGCGGCCTCGGTGCCCAGCTGGGTGACCGCGGTGAACGACGCGCCCGCGTCCTCTCCGAAGAAGATCTCCGAGACGATCCGCAGGTGGCCGGACGACGAGATCGGCAGGAATTCGGTGAGCCCCTGCACGATGCCGAGCACGATCGTCTGCAGCCAGGTCATCGATTCGCCGATCATGCGGCGACTCCCGGCACGGAGCCTGCGGTGGGGACGGGTCGACGGTCGCGGATGCAGGGAGCAGTTCTCACTCGCCGAAGGGTACGTGGAAGCCGTCCGGTCGGCGCGCCGGACGCTGTCGCGCGCCTGTCGCGCATTAGGGTGCAGTACCGGGGTCGTGGCCGAGCGCGGCGACGTCCCGTCGTGTCGGGAGGAAACGCGGACGGTTATGGAATACAGGACAGTCGGTGCGAGCGGCCTGCGGGTTTCACGGCTCGGCCTGGGCACCTTGACGTGGGGTCGCGGAACGGACGGCGACGAGGCCGCAGCGCAGTTGTCGGCCTTCGTGGATGTGGGCGGCACGCTCGTCGACACCTCCCCCGCTTACGGGGACGGGGTCGCGCAACGGATCCTCGCCGAACTGCTCGACGACGTGGTGCCCCGCGACCAACTGGTGCTGTCGGGCAGTTCCGGCATCGACACCACCACACTCGGTTCCGGCCGGGTGGACTGCTCCCGCTCGGGTCTGCTCAACCAACTCGACGCGACGCTGCGTGAACTCGGCACCGATCACCTCGACGTGTGGCAGGTGGCGACGTGGGATCCGCACACCCCCGTCGACGAGGTGATGGACGCTCTCGAGTTCGCCGTCACCAGCGGGCGCGTGCGATACGTCGGGGTGCGCGGCTATCTCGGCTGGCAGCTCGCCACCGCCGCCGCGGCGGCCCGGCGCCCCGCGCCGCTGATCAGCACGCAGGTCGAGTACTCCCTGCTCGCCCGCGGGGTCGAGGAGGAGTTGATCCCCGCAGCCGCCCACCACGGAGTGGGTGTGTTCGCGGCGGTTCCTCTCGCCGGCGGTGTCCTCACCGGTAAGTACCGGTCGGGGGTGCCGGCGGATTCGCGGGGCGCCGACGACGTGCACACCGAGGAGGTGCGCCGCTATCTCACCGAATCCGCGGTGCGCGTGGTCGATGCGGTCGCCACGGCCGCCGACGGTCTGGGCACCTCGCCGCTTGCCGTGGCACTGGCGTGGGTGCGCGACCGTCCGCACGTCGCCTCGACGCTCGTGGGTGCCCGGGATCTGGCGCAGCTCACCGGAGTGCTCGTCGCGGAGGAATTGGCATTGCCGCCGGCGATCGCCGCGGCGCTCGACGACGTGAGCGCGTGATCCCGACCACACCGACTGCCCCCTGCCCTTTTCACGAAGGTTAGGCTAGCCTCCCGAGTACGTTCGGTACAGGCAATGTGAGGGAGGTCGGTCGATGGCCGCGACCGAAGTCGTCGGATTCGCCGAGCGCATCCGGCTCGAGACCCAGCAGGCCCACAGCGACACCGAGAACTCGGTGTTCGTCTCGGAACTGCTCGGGGGCAAGTTGTCGACCGAAGCTCACGCCGCGCTCATCGCGCAGACCTGGTTCGTCTACGACAGCCTCGAGCGGATCGGTCGTGGCTACACCGACGATCCGATCGCCGGTCCCTTCCTCAGCGACGCGTTGCTCCGCACCGCCGCGCTCGAAGCCGACCTCGACTTCCTCGTCGGCTCCGACTGGCGCGACCGCATCGCGGCGCTGCCCGCGACCGTCGCCTACGTCGACCGGCTCGAGCAGGTCGCGGCGGTGTCCCCGGAAGCCTTCCTCGCACATCACTATCTGCGCTATCTCGGCGACCTGTCCGGCGGCCAGATCATCCGCCGCATGCTCGAACGCGCCTACGGCTACGAGCGCGACGGGTTGCGCTTCTACATCTTCGACGGGATCCCGAAGACCAAGCCGTTCAAGGACGCCTACCGCGCGAAGCTCGACGCCGCACCGCTCGACGGCGACCAGCAACAGACCGTCATCGACGAGGCGAACCTCGTGTACGGGCTCAACGGTGCCCTGTTCGCCGACCTCGCGCGCGATATCGACCGGTATCGGGTGCGTGCCTGACCGATGTTCCGTTCCCTCCTCCGCCTCCCGGTCGCGCTGATCGCAGTGCTGGGTGTCCTCCTCGTCGCCGCATGCAGCGCCCCCACCACCGACGGCACGACCGTCACCGACGTCGCGACCGGTCCGCGCACCGCCGTCGTCGATGCCGAACCCGAGCCGATCACCACCGACCCGGCACCCGCGCTGCCGGCCACGGTGCGCGGCGTGGACGGCGTCGAGACCACGATCACCGACATCTCCCGGATCGTGGTGGCCGACCGCTCCGGCACCCTGGCGCAGACCGTGTACGCCCTCGGACTCGGCGACAAGCTCGTCGGCCGCTCCACCGCGTCCTTCCCCGCGATCCAGGACGTCCCCAACGTCACCCCCGGCGGGCACGGTCTCAACGCCGAGGCGATCCTCGCGTTGAACCCGACCGTCGTGCTCACCGACACCTCCATCGGTCCGCTCGCGGTGCAGGAACAGATCCGCGCGACCGGCGTGCCGGTGGTGTTCGTCGACCCGGAACGCTCCCTCGACACCGTCGCCGACGACATCGAGGCGGTCGCGGCCGCGCTCGGTGTGCCCGAGGCCGGCGCCGCGCTCGCGCAGCGGACGCTCGACGAGATCGCCGCGGCGAAGGACTCGATCCCCGCCGACCATCCCGAACCCACCGTCGCGTTCCTCTACCTGCGCGGTGCGGCGATCAAGATGCTCGGCGGTCCCGGTTCGGGGGCCGACGCGCTCGTCGCGGCCGCCGGTGGTCGCGACGCCGGCATCCTCGCCGGCCTCGACTCGCAGTTCGTGCCGATCACCAGCGAGGCGATGATCGCCTCGGCACCCGACATCATCCTGGTGATGACGCACAGCCTCGACTCGGTGGGCGGACCGGACGGACTCGCACAGCTCCCGGGCGTCGCGCAGACCCCGGCCGGGAAGACGGGCACCATCGTGGACATGGACGATTCGACCCTGCTCAGCTTCGGCCCGCAGACCGGCAAGGTCCTGGCCGCTCTGGTGGAGGCGTTCTACCCGTCGGACCGGTCGTGATCGCCGGATGTCCGTGAGCGAAGAAGTCACCGAATCCACCGGCCTGCCCGAACGGGCACTGCGGAAGGCCGGACGGGGACGCACCACCGTCGTCCTCGTCGGTCTCGTCGTCGCCCTGCTCGCCCTGGCCGTCGCGTCGGCGTGCCTCGGCCAGGTGCCCACGAGCCCGGCCGAGGTGGTCGGCAGTCTGCTGCACCGCACGGGACTGGACCTCGGGCCGGTGCCCGCGCACCCCGCCGGGGAGGTCACCCTGTGGGAGGTACGTTTCCCGCGCGTGGTGCTCGCGATGCTCGTCGGTGCCGCCCTCGGTTGTTCCGGGGCGCTGCTGCAGGGCATCTTCGCCAATCCCCTCGCCGAACCCGGCGTGATCGGCGTGTCCTCCGGCGCCGCCGTCGGCGCGTCCGCCGTGATCGTGCTCGGCGGCGCCTTCACCGCCGGCTGGGCACTGGCCGGCGCCGCACTCGTCTCCGGCCTGATCACCACCGTGCTGGTCTACGTGCTGTCCCGGTCCAACGGACGCACGGAGGTGGTCACGGTCATCCTCACCGGTGTCGCCGTCAACGCCGTCGCCGGTGGACTCATCGCGTTCTTCACCTTCGTCGCCAGTCCGGCCGCCCGCGACCAGATCGTGTTCTGGCAGCTCGGTAGTCTCGGCGGCGCCACCTGGGACATCGTCGCGGTGGTCGCCCCGCTGACCCTCGCCGGGGTGCTCGTCGCGGTGCTGCTCGCCCCGAAACTCGACCTGCTCGCGCTCGGCGAGAGCGTCGCCCGGCATCTGGGTGTGGACGTCGAACGCGTCCGTCAGTTGTCGATCCTGGCGGTCGCCGTGCTGGTCAGCGGCGCCACCGCCTTCACCGGCATCATCATGTTCGTCGGACTGGTCGTGCCGCACCTGATGCGCCTGGCGCTCGGCCCCGCCCACCGGGTACTCGTCGTGGCGAGTGTGCTCGCCGGCGCGGTCGTCCTGCTCGCCGCCGACCTCGCGGCGCGCACGCTGGTCGAGAACGCCGACCTACCGCTCGGCATGATCACCGCACTCATCGGCGGCCCGGTCTTCTTCCTCATGCTGCGCCGCACCCGCGCGAAGCAGGGTGGATGGGCATGAGGCTGCTCCCCCGTTCCCTCGGATCCCCGGCGACGGCCGTCCCGGCCCGCTCGGCGCCCGGCACCGCGACGATGCGCGCGGTGGGTGTGCGGCTGCGGCGCGGAGAGCGGGAAATCCTGCACGGTGTCGACTTCGAGGTGTGCACCGGCGAGGTCGTCGCGCTCGTCGGCCCCAACGGGGCCGGCAAGTCCACCCTGCTCGCAGCGTTGTCCGGCGACCATCCGATCAGCGGTGGCACCGTCGAGGTCGAGGGCCGTCCCCTCGAGCGGTGGTCGTCGATCGCCCTGGCCCGCCGTCGCGCGGTGCTGCCGCAGCAGCACGCCGTGGGGTTCCCGTTCACCGCCCGGCAGGTCGTGCGGATGGGACGGGCCGCGTGGGCGCGCACCCCTCGGCAGGACGACGACGATCGCATCGTCGCCGAGGCGTTCGCGACCTGCGACGTCGCCCATCTGGCCGACCGGCCGTTCCCCGCGCTGTCCGGTGGCGAACGCGCCCGGGTGGCGCTCGCGCGGGTGCTGGCCCAGGATACCGAGACGTTGCTGCTCGACGAACCCACCGCGGCACTGGACATCGGCCACCAGGAGGCGGTCATGCAGGTCGTGCGGGCCCGCGCCGACCACGGGCACGCCGTGGTGGTCGTGCTGCACGATCTCGGCCTCGCCGCCGCCTACGCCGATCGCGTCTGCGTGCTCGAACAGGGCCGCATCGTCGCCGACGGCGCCCCCGACGACGTCCTCACCGAAGAGCTCCTCGGCCGCGTCTACCAGTACCCGGTGGCGATCGGCCGTCACCCCGAGACCGGCACCCCGCTCGTGGTGCCGCGACGTCCGGACCGCGACCGGTCCGCGTCGGCACAGACCTGAGCAGCAGGTCACATCCGGCCCGTGGGACGACCCACTGATTTCTTCCCCGCGACCGGCATCAGGAACACTGAAGGTCGGCGCGCCGGGCGCCGGGACGCGTCCGGCAGGTGCGAATCGAATCCGAGGACGAGGAGCAACGATGGGCAGAGCGGGGATCCGAGCGGTCACGATGGTGGGCGCGATCGCGATGGTCGTGCTGGCCGGCTGCTCGTCGGAGAGCACCCCGGACGTGCTGCAGACCATCGAACCCGCCGCCCCCGCGGCCGCCCCCGAGGTCGGCCCGTCCCCCGCCGGCGACGTCCGTCCGCTCGACCTGCAGGTCGACGCGCTGGTCGTCGAACCGTCCACGGGTACCTTCGCCGCCCTCGTCGACGACGGAGCACGGCTCGCGTTGTTCGACGACACGACGTTCGACGGTCCCGGGACGGAACCGCACCTCGTGGACCTGCCCTCGTCCGCCGCGACCGTGGTGACCGGACCCGAGGGCAGTGTGCTCGCGCCCGTGTCCGGGGCCGTGCTGCGCATCGACGTCGCCGACGGCACCATCACCGAGGTCCCGGTCGACGGCAACGCCGCGTCGGCGGCCGTGTTGTCCGATGGCCGCTGGGCGGTCGGTACCGACAACGGCCGCGTGCTCGTCGTCGATCCCGGATCCGGTGAGGTGGCCACCACCATCGGGGGCCTCGCCTCCGTCGACGCCCTCGCCGTCACCGGTGACGCCGTCGCGGCGCTCGACCGTCGGCAGACCTCCCTCACCGAACTCGACCTCGCCGACGCCCATCTCGGTCCCGCACTGCGCGCCGGCGAAGGCGCGACACAGCTGACCACCGACCCGTTCGGGCGCGTCGTGGTCACCGACACCACCGGCGACGAACTGCTCGTCTACACCCTCGACGCGATCGTCCTGCGGCAGCGCTATCCCGTCGGCCCCGCCCCGTACGCTGTGACCTACGACGAGACGCGGGACCTGATCTGGGTGACTCTGACCGGCAGCAACGAGGTCGTGGGCTACGATCTTTCGACCGGGATCCCGCGAGAACGCCACCGCTTCGCAACGGTGCGGCAACCGAATTCGATCGCCGTCGATCCGGCCGATGCGGCACTGGTGATCGCGTCGGCAACCGGTGACGGACTGCAACGGATCCCGATCGAAGGACAGTGATGGCGAACGAGCGACTCGGCCGGCTCACCCGGATGCCTGTCGGTTGGGACACCAGCAACGACGAATACGAATACGTGCCGCTCAAGCTGCCCCGGGACGTGTCCCGGGTGAGCGCGTCGATGCGTCTGGCGATCTCCGCCGAATTCCACGGCTGGGAACTCACCCGGGTGCGTCTGTATCCGGACGGGAGCCGGCGGGTGCTGCTGCGCCGCCGCAAGACCGCTCATCACGTCCCCGAACCCACCGTTGGTTGTTAACAGATCCCGGACCGTCGTGGACCGGGCTTGCAGGGAGTAGTTCGTGTACCGCTATCTTCTTCGGCTCATGTTCCTGTTGCCGCCGGAACGAGCCCACCATCTCGCCTTCCTCGCGATGCGCTGGTCGACACGCTTCGGGCCGCTGCGCGCCCTGGTCGCGAAGGTGCTCGTCACCGACGACCCCATTCTCCGCAACACCGTCTTCGGCGTGCAGTTCCCCACCCCGGTGGGTCTGGCGGCCGGCTTCGACAAGGACGCGACGGGTGTCGACGTGTGGGGGCCGCTCGGTTTCGGGTTCGCCGAGATCGGCACCGTCACCGCCCAGGCACAGCCGGGCAATCCGCAGCCGCGACTGTTCCGCCTCCCCGAGGACCGCGCGATCGTGAACCGGATGGGCTTCAACAACCACGGCGCCGGGGAGGCCGCCAACCGGCTCCGGCAGCGCCGCCGCACCGTTCCCATCGGCGCCAACATCGGCAAGACGAAGGTCGTGCCGGCCGAGCAGGCCGCCGAGGACTACACCGAGAGCGCGCGCCTCCTCGGCCCGCTCGCCGATTTCGTGGTCGTCAACGTCTCCTCCCCCAACACCCCGGGCCTGCGGGATCTGCAGGCCGTCGAGTCGCTGCGCCCGATCCTCGCCGCGGTGCTGGACACCGTCACCGTGCCCGTGCTTGTGAAGATCGCCCCGGATCTGTCCGACGAGGACGTCGACGCGGTGGCCGACCTGGCGCTCGAACTCGGCCTCGCCGGCATCGTCGCCACCAACACCACCATCCGCCGCGACGGGTTGAACACCCCGCAGAGCCGCATCGAGGAGATCGGCGCGGGCGGCCTGTCGGGCGCCCCGGTCGCCGAGCGATCCCTCGGGGTGCTGCGCCGACTGCGCGCGCGGGTCGGCGATCGACTCACCCTGGTCTCGGTGGGTGGCATCGAGACGCCGGAGCAGGCGTTCGAGCGCATCCTCGCCGGCGCGTCGCTGGTCCAGGGCTACACCGGGTTCATCTACGGCGGTCCGTTCTGGGCGCGGCGCATCAACAAGGGCATCGCCCGCAAGCTGCGCGCACACGGCTACCGCTCCATCGCCGACGCGGTCGGCGCCACGGCACAGGTCTGATCTGCAACGGACGGGGCCCGGGTCGAATGCGACCCGGGCCCCGTCCGTCACGATCCGTCAGCGCACCTCGTAGGTGCCGGTCAGCAGACCGCGGGCGATGGCGTGCCCGAAGACGTTGAAACCGAGGAAGGCCGGGCTCGATTCGGGCGTGACACCCTCGAGCACCTCGACGTCGAGTGCGTGCACTGCCACGATGTAGCGGTGGTAGCCGTGTCCGGCCGGCGGAGCGGCACCGATGAACCCGTGGGCGCCGCCGTCGTGGCGCAGCGTCACGGCCTGCTCCGGAAGAGCGTCCGAGTCGGCGCTACCCGCGCCCGCCGGCAGTTCCGTGACCGAGGCCGGGATGTTCGCGACGGCCCAGTGCCAGAAACCCGACGCCGTCGGAGCGTCCGGATCGAACACCGTGACGACGAAGCTCTTCGTCTCGGCAGGGAAACCCGACCAGGACAGCTGCGGGGAGACGTCGCCGCCCCCGGGGATCCCGAACGCACCGCTGGCCTGCGGGAGTTTCCATTCCTCGCCCTCGGCGAAGTCCGCACTGGTCACCTCGAAGGTGGGCAGCTCGGGCAGGAACTTGTACGGGTCGTAATCGAAAGCCATTCCGGTCCTTTCGTGACGTTTCGAGTGTTCTAGGCGTGCATGAGGAAGTGTTCCATGACCCGCGTGCCGAAGCGCAGTGCGTCGACGGGGACACGCTCGTCGACCCCGTGGAACAGCGCGGCGAAGTCCAGGTCGGGCGGCAACTGCAGCGGCGCGAAACCGAAGCAGCGGATGCCGAGCTTGGCGAACGCCTTGGCGTCGGTGCCGGCCGAGAGCATGTACGGCACGGTCCGGCCGATCGGGTCGTGCGCGAGGATCGCGGCATTCATCGCGTCGACGAGGTCGCCGTCGAAGGTGGTCTCGTACGGCTCGAGTCCGGTGATCCACTCGCGGGTGACGTTCGGGCCGATCAGCTCGTCGACGGTGCGTTCGAACTCGGCGAGCCGGCCCGGCAGGATGCGGCAGTCGACGACGGCATGCGCGGTGCGCGGGATGACGTTGGCCTTGTACCCGGCGTCGAGCATCGTAGGGTTCGCGGTGTCGCGCAGGGTCGCGCCCACGATGCGGGCGATCGACCCGAGTTTGGCGAGCGTCCCCTCGAGATCGGGTGAGGCCGGGTCGAAGTCCAGGCCGGTCTCCTCGCTCACGACGGAGAGGAACTCCGCGACGGAATCGTTGACGACCAGCGGGAAGGTGTGGGAGCCGAGCCGTGCCACCGCGCGGGAGAGGACGGTGACGGCGTTGTCCTCGTGCAGGAACGAGCCGTGCCCGGCGACGCCCATGGCGGTCAGGCGCATCCAGCGCATGCCCTTCTCCGCCGTCTCGACCATGTACAGGCGACGTTCGGTGCCGTCGGGGCGCGGCACGGTCAGAGAGAACCCGCCGACCTCCCCCACGGCCTCGGTGACGCCCTCGAACAGCTCGGGCCGGTGTTCGACCAGCCACTGCGAACCGAACTTGCCTCCGGCCTCCTCGTCGGCGACGAACGCGAACACCAGATCGCGCGGGGGCACGATGTCCTCGACCTTGAAGTAGCGGGCGACGGCGATCATCATGCCGACCATGTCCTTCATGTCGACCGCGCCGCGCCCCCACACGTAGCCGTTCTCGACGGCCCCGGAGAACGGGTGCACGCTCCAGTCCGCGGCTTCGGCCGGCACGACGTCGAGGTGGCCGTGGAGCATGAGGGCACCGCGGCTCGGGTCGGAGCCGGGCAGACGCGCGAAGACGTTGCCGCGGCCCGGCGCTCCGGATTCGACGTAGGTCGTCTCGTAGCCGACCTCTTCGAGCACGGAGGCCACCCATTCGGCGCACTCGCGTTCGCCGCGGGTGGTGGTTGGTTCGCCGGTGTTCGAGGTGTCGAACCGGATGAGGCGGGAGACGAGGTCGACGACCTCCTCTTCCGCCCGGGACGGCTGGTGGGCGCGCGTGTCAATGGCCATGGCCGTATGTCTACCACCGCCGGTCCGCCATCACGACAGTTCGGATCACCGCAGGTGGAGGTGGCGATTTGGGACCGTGGGCGCGGTGGGTTACTCTTTCACAGCGCCCACGACGAGTGGGCGTGAGCATCAGGTCCGAGTGGCGGAATGGCAGACGCGCTAGCTTGAGGTGCTAGTGTCCTATTAACGGACGTGGGGGTTCAAGTCCCCCCTCGGACACTCTGAGTCGAGACAGACGACGAAGGCCCCGAACATCATGTTCGGGGCCTTCGTCGTTGTCGGAAGAAGATCGAACCGGCGACAGCCGCTACCACTTTCGTCATCCGCTGCGGCAATTCGGAAGTTGTCAACCTGTCTGAGACAGATCAGGTGTGTTGATTCCCGTCGGTTGCGGTAACGCCGGCGCTGCCGGTCGACGCCGGAACCGATGCGGATACTTTTCGTGGATCCGGTTGAGACGCTCCTGCCGACGTCGGTGTTCCTCGGCGGCACTGCCGAGGAACACCGACACCGGCGTGTACCGCCCCAGCCCTGCGTGCCGGTGCTCGAGCGCATACCGGTTCATGAAGTCTTCGGTCCACCGCCGAGCATGATCGATATCATCGAACCGATCCGGACATGTCAGGTCGTACTTGATGGTCTTGAACAATGACTCCGAGAAGGGATTGTCGTCACTGACCCGCGGACGGGAGAACGACGACACGACCCCCGCCGCGGCGAGGGCATCGAGCAACAACCCCGACCGCATCGATGCCCCGTTGTCGGCATGCAACACCCCCGGCGCCCCGAACGCGGTGAACGCTTCGGTGAACATCTCTACCGCCTTGGCCTTGTCCTCGTGGTATTCGATGCGCCACGCCACCGGAAACCGTGAGTACACATCGATTGCCAGATACAACCGAAACTGGTCCTGCGTGCGGGGCCCCTTGAGTGTCGTGATGTCCCACGACCACAGGTCCCCGACGTCGATGGCCTCGACGACCGGTGCGCAGCGGGGCGTCGACGGTCCTCCGGTGCGGCTGCGACGCCGGTCCCCGGTGAGCTTCTCGGCCCGGGCCACCCGATAGAACGTGACCTCCGAGCAGTCCACCAATCCGTCATCGAACGAACGCCAATAGATTTGACACACAGACTGATCCGCGTTCTCCTCGGCGAGGATCAACGCGACGATGGTGGCCTTCTCGGCCGGCGACAGTGCCGCTGGTTGCTGCCGCTGTCGCTGCGGGATCGGATCGGTGACCGGCCGATAGTGCCGGTAGTGGTGGGCCCGCCGGTAATAGCTCGACCGGGCGATCCCCACGAGCGCACATCCCCGGGTGACCGACATTCCCGCCTCGGTCAGTTCGGTGACGATGTCGGTCAGGACAACGCTTTGCGCTCGAGCCACAGCGCGTACTCGCGTGCGCTCATCAATGCCGGCGGGATCTCGGTGGTCTCGTCGGTCGAGGTCTTGTGGATCCCCTGCAAGAGCTCGAATGCTTTTCCCAGGATCTCCACGGCGGCGTCGCTCTGGGCGACTTTGTCGCGGAGGCGTTCGTTTTCGCGGCGGAGTTCGGCGAGCTCCGCGCGGTCTCGACTGTCCAATCGGTCCCTCGCTTTGTCTGCTGCTTCGACCATCGACTTCTGCAAGTGTCCCTCATCGCGGGCCTGCAGCCAGCGGCGGACGGTGCCTTGGGCGAGATTGTTCTCGCGCAGCAGTCGGGTCTTGGCGCCGCGTTCGACGCAGGTGTCCCATCGGCGCAAGAACTCGATTTTGTAGGCCATGGAGAACGCGCGGTGGCCTTGTTGGGTTCGTCCTACGGGGATGGTCATGAGGTCGGACATCTGTGTCGCTCCGATCCCCGCGTTGGTTGTCAGGATGTCTCACGACCATCCTGACAACCAACGAATTGCTGCAGCAGATGACGAAGAAGCGAGCGGATCCGGGTGAGGCCCGACCCGCCGAACGTCACGAGCGCGCCTGAAGTGCCGTTTTGGGGATCGGGCGCCCCATGCGCTACTGTTTCTTCAGCGCCCGCGGGAGCGGGTTCTACCGACATGCCCCGTGTGGGCGTCGGTCCGAGTGGCGGAATGGCAGACGCGCTAGCTTGAGGTGCTAGTGTCCTATTAACGGACGTGGGGGTTCAAGTCCCCCCTCGGACACACCGAAACCCGAAGGCCCCGAACCGATATCGGTTCGGGGCCTTCGGTTCGTCCGGGGGTCGGCGCGAGCGGACCGCTCAGTCCCGGCGGCCCTTGCGGAAGTAACGGATCGGGCCGAAGAAGTTCACCGCGATGGTCAGCGCCCAGCGCAGCTTGCTGCCGTTGACCTTGTCGGCCGGTCGCCTCGCCAGATCGGCCCACGCCGCGACGGCGAGCGACAACTGCACCGCTGCGAGCAGGACCACCAGAACCTGCTGGGGGCGGCTCAGTTCGGCGAACTTCTTCTTGGACAGGGGTGAGCTCGGGCTCATCGTTCCTCCGGTACTTCCGTGGTGATTCGGACACGATCATCCTGCCCGATACGATCGGGACCACAGCAGCACACGGAAAAAGGCAGATGAACCCCCACAGCGACACCACCGCCGAGCCCGCCACCGACGGCTTCACCCGCATCGACCCCGACGATCTGGCCACCTGTTTGCGGGTGCTCGACCAGGCCGCGGGTCTCGACGCCGAACATCCCGACGCGATCACCGTGCAGCGCGCCGTGGGGCACATGTTCAAGAAGTTCAAGCGGTTGCGCCGCAACGAGGCCCGCAAGCAGCGCGTCGACGCCGATCGTCAGGTGTTGTCCGCGACCGCCACCGCCTCCCCCACCCGCATCGACGACGAGACCGCCGGACTCCCGCTGGCCTCGGCGACCCGCGGTGCGAGCGCGGGAACGCTGCTGAGGCCGCGGCACTGCTACATCTGCAAGGACAAGTACACGCAGGTGGACGCCTTCTACCACCAGTTGTGCCCGACCTGCGCCGAGGAGAACCACGCCAAGCGCGATGCGCGCACCGACCTGCGGGGCCGTCGCGCCCTGCTCACCGGTGGTCGCGCCAAGATCGGCATGTACATCGCGCTGCGGTTGCTGCGCGACGGCGCGCACACCACCGTCACCACGCGGTTCCCCAACGACGCGATCCGCCGCTTCAGCGCCATGGAGGACAGCGGCGACTGGTTGCACCGGCTGCGCATCGTCGGCATCGACCTGCGTGACCCCGCCCAGGTGGTCGCCCTCGCCGACGACGTCGCCGCGCAGGGTCCGCTGGACATCCTCATCAACAACGCCGCGCAGACGGTGCGCCGCTCCCCCGGCGCCTACTCGGCGCTGGCCGAGGCGGAAGCCGATCCGTTGCCCGCCGGTCCGCGCCCCGAGGTCCTGACCTTCGGCAAGCCCTCGGACGCTCACCCCGCCGCCCTCGCCGGATCGCTGCCGGCCGAACTGTCGGCACACTCGCTGACCTCCCTGGCACTGGTGGCCGGGTCGGCGACACCCGAGCGCGTCGCCGCCGGGGTCGCCGTCGACGCCGGCGGCCTGCTGCCGGATCTCGTGCACACCAACAGCTGGGTGCAGACCGTCGGCGAGGTCGAGCCGCTGGAACTGCTCGAGGTGCAGCTGTGCAACTCGGTGGCGCCGTTCATCCTCGTCAACCGCCTGCGTCCCGCGCTCGCCGCGTCCCCGGCCCGCCGCAAGTACGTCGTGAACGTCTCGGCGATGGAAGGGCAGTTCGGAGGCCGCCGCTACAAGGGCGCCGGGCATCCGCACACCAATATGGCCAAGGCCGCGTTGAACATGCTCACCCGCACCAGCGCCGAGGAGATGCTCACCGACGGTATCCTCATGACCGCCGTCGACACCGGGTGGATCACCGACGAACGGCCGCACCACACCAAGATGCGGCTGGCCGAGGAGGGATTCCACGCCCCGCTCGATCTCGTGGACGGCGCCGCCCGCGTCTACGACCCGATCGTCCAGGGCGAGGCCGGCACGGACGTGTACGGATGCTTCCTCAAGGACTTCCGCCCGGCACCCTGGTGATCCGGACGCCGTGATCCGGGTGGCCGTGGTCCGGGGGCGCCGTGGTCCGGGGGCGCCGTGGTCCAGGGGAGACCGGTTCCACACCGTCGATCGTGGCCCGCCCTCCCGGTCACGGCGATAATGGAGGACGTCCCCGCAGGCCCGCACGAGGAGAGTCATGACTGTCGCTGTCGTTCACGCCGATACCCCCGAAGGCCGGGTCGCTCTGCAGGCCGCGGTGCGGGAGGCCGCCGACCGGCAGCAGTCGCTGGTGGTGCTCCACCCGCTCGACGAGCCCGACGAGGTGGAGGGCGTGCGGGCACAGGTGAGCCAGGTGGCCGGCACCGACGGCTGGGAGTTGCTCTCTGCCGTCCACGACGGCGATCCGGTCGGCACGACCGTCGAACTGCTCGCGCGCAGCGGCGCCGAACGCGTGGTCATCGGCAGCCGCGGGCGCACCGCGACCGGCAAGTTCCTCGTCGAGCGAGCGGTACAGCGGCTGATCACCGAGTCGTCGGTACCGGTGCTCGTCATCAAGGCCGGCTGAGACGCCGCCTGCCCTCCGGCAACCCTGTCCGTTCCGCGGCCGTTCGTTCTACCCTGGGCACATGGCGTTCCGGGTGGTCGCCGACCTCACGGCCTTCGTGCATCTGCTGTTCGTGCTCTACGTCGCGTTCGGTGGTTTCCTCGCGTGGCGGTGGCCCCGCACGATCGTCGCTCACGTCGCCGCGGTGGTGTGGGGAGCGGCCTCGGTGGCCGTGGGGTTCGACTGCCCACTGACCGCGGTGGAGAACTGGGCACGCCACGAGGCCGGTCAGGAGGGTCTGCCGCCGAGCGGATTCATCGACCACTACCTCACCGGAGTGATCTACCCGGAGTCCGCACTCGGTGCGGTCCGCGTCCTCGCCGCCCTCGCCGTGCTGGTCTCGTGGGTGGTGCTGTGGCGCCGCGTCCGTGTGACGAAGGTCGCCCCCGAGACTTACTCCTGAGTAGGGTGGGGACATGACTGTCTCCCGGGATCTCGACATCGTCGTCTATGGCGCCACCGGCTTCGTCGGGCGCCTCACCGCCGCCTATCTCGCCGAGAACCTCCCCGACGGCGTCGCCGTCGGACTCGCAGGACGTTCACGCACCAAACTCGAGAAGCTCGCCGCCGACCTCGGAACCGACTGGCGGCTGATCGAGGCGAACGCCGACGATCCCGCCTCGCTGGCCGCGCTCGCCGAATCCACCCGCGTCGTGATCACGACGGTCGGTCCCTACGCCGCGTACGGACTGCCACTCGTGCAGGCGTGCGCCGAGGCCGGCACCGACTACGTCGACCTCACCGGCGAGGTGCTCTTCCACCGCGAGAGCATCGACCGCTTCGACGACGTGGCCCGGCGCACCGGCGCCCGCATCGTCCACTCGTGTGGATTCGACTCGGTCCCGTCCGATCTCGGCGTCCACGTGCTCTACCGCGCCGCGGAGGCCGACGGCAACCTGCCGCTCACCGACACGACCTTCGTGCTCCGATCCTTCCGCGGCGGCGTGAGCGGCGGCACCATCGATTCGCTCCGGCAACAACTCGACGCGATCCGCAAGGATTCCACCGCCCGGAAGATCGCCGCGCGCCCGTACTCGCTGTCCCCCGCCCCGGCTCGGGAACCCGATCTCGGTCGCCAGAACGACTTCGCGTTCGTCGACGGCAAGTCCGTCGCGCCGGAGGTCTCGGGCCGGCTCGCCCCGTTCGTGATGGCCTCCTACAACACCCGCATCGTGCGACGCAGCAACGCGCTGCGCGACTGGGCCTACGGACGCCGCTTCCGCTACCGGGAAGTGATGAGCGTCGGCTCCTCGCCGTTCTCCCCCGTCCTCGCGGGGCTCGTCGGACTCGGGACGGGCGCCCTCGCCGCCGGCCTGTCGTTCCCGCCCACGCGGTTCGTCCTCGACAAGCTCCTGCCCGCCCCCGGCGAGGGACCGTCGGAGAAGACCCGCGAGAACGGTCACTTCACGGTGGACCTGTACGCCTCGACCGAGTCGGGCGCCCGCTACACCGCGCGGTTCTCCGCGCAGGGCGACCCGGGTTACAAGGCCACGGCCGTGATGCTCGCCGAGTCCGCCCTCTCGCTCGCCCTCGGCGGCGCGGCCCTGCACGCCGGTGGCGGTGTCCTCACCCCTGCGGTGGCGTTCGGGGACGTGCTCAGCGAACGGCTCCGCGCGGCCGGTTTCGAGATCTCCGCCCGCCGCCTCGGATGACCTCGCGTCCGGCGCGCCGACCGGGGCGCGCCGGGCCCGCCGAGTGTGGCTCCGCCGCGGGAACGGGCTATGCTCGACCGGACCGAACGATCCGCGCGCGGAACGAGACCTGAGGACGTGACCATGGCTGCGACGAGTACCGAGATGGCTCCGGCCGCTCGCCTCGCGCTCATGCCGTTCTGGCCGACCCGTCGCGGCGCCTGCTTCGATTGTCTGTGTTGCACCCGGGAGTGTTGCTGAGCGCTTCGGCGCTCGTCCAGCTTTTCGGGTTCTTCCAGCTTTCGGAGCCAACGCATGTTCAATCTGCTCATCTTCACGCTCGTCGGTGTCGGCGCACAGCTCGTCGACGGCGCACTCGGCATGGCCTTCGGTGTCACCGCGACCACCCTGCTGCTGTTCAGCGGTGTCGGTCCGGCGCACGCGAGCGCCGCGGTGCACCTCGCCGAGGTGGGAACCACCCTCGTCTCGGGTGCTTCGCACTGGCGTTTCCGCAATATCGACTGGAAGGTCGTGCTGCGGCTCGGCGTGCCCGGTGCCATCGGCGCCTTCCTCGGCGCGACCGTGCTGTCGGGGCTGTCGACCGAGGCCGCCGAACCGGTGACCGCCGGGATCCTGCTGGCCATCGGCGTGTACGTCGCGTTGCGCTTCTCGGTGCGGCCTCCTGCGGTCGCGCATGCCCGCACCTCCCCGCACACCGCGAAATTCCTGTCCCCGCTCGGATTCTTCGGTGGGTTCATCGATGCGAGCGGCGGTGGCGGATGGGGACCGATCACCACCAGCACTCTGCTCTCCCGCGGAAAGACGGCGCCGCGCACCGTGATCGGATCGGTGAGCGCCTCGGAGTTCCTCGTCGCGGTCGCGGCGAGCATCGGTTTCCTGTTCGGGCTCGGCCACGACTCGCTCGGCAATCTGGTCATCGTCGCCGGTCTCGCCCTCGGCGGTGCTCTCGCGGCGCCCGTCGCGGCGTGGCTGGTCAGCCGGGTCCCCGCGACCCTGCTCGGTACCGGTGTCGGCGGTGTCATCGTGCTGACCAACGCGCACAAGCTCGCCAAGACCTTCGATCTCTCCGGGACGGCACTGGCGGTGCTCTACCTCGCCATCGTCGCCGCCTGGCTCACCCTGCTGATCGTGTCCTGGAAGCGTTCGCGCCTCACCCCGGCGGAGAAGAGCGGTTCGCTCGAACCGCTGGCGCAGCCGACGCCGGTGGCGCTGCTCGAAGGCGCCGACGCGGCGCCTCTCGCAGGTGCCCGTCCGGAGCGTCGGGAGGTGCCCGGACACAACGAAACTCGCCTCGATTCCACCCCGTCACCACGCTTCCCCGACGGCGCTCGATAATCGCTATTATGCCCGCGTGCGACAAAAGCAAATACATACTGGTGCCTTCGTCTTTCTCACCGCCGGCGTCGCCCTGACGGCCTGTTCCTCGGACGATTCCACGGTCGGCATCCGCAACGCAGCCGACATCAACTCCCCGACCTCCGCCTCCGCCGAATCGCCGTATCTGGTGAAGATCGCGCAGAACTTCCCCAGCTGCGAGGCCATCGGCGCGACCCTCGAGCGCTACATCGACGGGCTGACGCCCGCTCCCGGCGGCATCGTGAGCTCCCAGCGCGTGAACTGCGTGTGGGAGGCCGCAGCCGGTGAGCCGCCCTCCGGACTCCGTTCCGTCGAGGTCGTCGTCGAACCCGAGACCGTCACGTCCGCCACCGCGGCGAAGACCGGCCTGGTGGTGCTTCCCGATTCCGCCATCGAAGCGGCCGGCGGTTTCGCGCACAGCATGCCGATCAATATGGCCGGCACCGCTTTCACCGCGACCGGCGTCGAACTCCCCCAGGCCTCCGTGTCGATCACCGTCGGCGGCCGCGACGCCGCGACGGTCCTCGATCCGGCGGGCGGCGTGGCGGTCGCCAAGCAACTTCTCGGGCTGTAACGCGCGGTGTCGCGGCCCTCGACCGCCCGGGCGGAACCAAGATCACATACAACTCGTACGGACGCTACGATGCGCCGTGTGAATCCGACCCGATACGCGGCCGCATCCGCGGCCCTCGCCGGCGCCCTGCTCCTCGGAGCGTGCTCCTCCGGCGACGACGCCTCGTCCTCCACCACCGCCTCGGACGCCGACTCCGCGGCCTTCGACACCACCACCTTCGACGCCGACGCCCTCGGCGAACCGACCGGCCTCGGCAGCGACATCCTCGCCCGCTTCGACTCGTGCGACGATGTCGCGCCCGCCGTCGCCCCCTACATCGAAGGACTGAGCCTGCGTTCGTCGAGCGGGGTGGACGAGTACAGCGTCTACTGCGCGTGGGAGACCCCGGAGACCGCGACGAACCTCGACGAGATCCGGTCGGTGGAGATCGTGCTGGCGCCGGGATCCGGGAACGTTCCGTCGGCGAGCGACCTCGAAACCGGCGGTCTCGAACTGCTTCCCGACGCCGACATCGAGGCCGCCGGCGGCGTCGCCTACACCATGGGAGAGGCCGTTTCGGTCGCCGCCGTCTCCGTCACCCAGATCCAGCTGCCCGACGTGGAGGTGTCCATCACCGGCGGGCAGTGGGGCGACTATCCGTCGCTCGACGCCGCGACATCGGTGACCGTCGCCAAGGAACTGCTCGACCTGTAGGCCCGCCCGCTCCGATCGTGCGCGGTGAGCACACCGCGCACGATCAGGGCCTGGGCCGCGATGTAGGTGGCCATGATCCACAGCCCCATGGCAGGAAGATCCGCGTCGACGAAGGCACGCACGGCGATGAGCGCATCGGAGACGACGAACAGCATCGCGCCGACCGCCGCCGTCCGGTTCACACCGGTGGCGAGCACCGCCATCGCCGCGAGACACGACGCGTAGATCGCCATCGGGACCACGAGAATCCCTGCCGCCGAAGCGCACACGGCGACCATGGCGATCACCGCGAGGGCGTAGAGACCGACCACCCACGGGCGGGTCCGCGCCACGCTCGACCGCCGGTACGGCAGGAACGCGACGATGTAGGTGAGCTGGGCGCACAGGAAGAAGCCCACCAGCACCAGGAACGAGGCATCCCCGTCGACGAGATCGGGCGCGGTGTCCCCCAGCCACGAGAACCCCAGTGCCACAAGCGTACCCACGACCAACCGGTCGCGCGGCGCGGAGGTGACGAGGACGGGTCCGAGCGCGAGCAGCGGCATGAGGAACCACTGCGAGACGTCGGTGAACGCCGAATCCGGCGCGATCACCTGGGAGACGAGATGAGCCGCCGCGACGATCGCGAACGCACCGAGAACGGTGACGGCGATCGTGCGGCGGCTCATGGGCTCAGGAATCCTCGCCGGATGTTCCGGGGTCGTTCACCCCGTCGAAGGCATCGAGCAGACGTTGCGCGGCGAGCGCGGCGGTCAACGAACCATCGCGCACCCCGGCCTCGACGTCCTTGCGGATCGCCCGCACACGCGGGGAGGTCTCGAGACGACGCAACAGCTGGTCGTGCACCATCGTCCACGTCCAGTCCACCTGCTGGCGGCGCCGGTTCTCGTCGAACAGACCCGCCTCGGTGAGCACCTTCTTGTGCTCGAGCACGGTGTTCCAGAAGGTGTCCAGACCGTTGCCGGTCATGCCGCTCATGGTGATCACCGGCGGCTTCCAGATCGCGTCGTGCGGATGCACCATGCGCATCGCGCCGGCGAGTTCGCGGGCGGCGACCCGCGCGTCGCGTTCGAACTCTCCGTCGGCCTTGTTGACCGCCACCAGATCGGCGAGTTCGAGCACGCCCTTCTTGATGCCCTGCAGCTGGTCGCCGGTGCGGGCCAGGGTCAGGAAGCAGAAGGTGTCGACCATGTTGGCCACGGTCACCTCGGACTGCCCGACACCGACGGTCTCGACGAGGATCACGTCGAATCCGGCGGCCTCGAGCAGCACCATGGTCTCGCGGGTGGCCTTCGCGACCCCGCCGAGCGTGCCGGCCGAGGGCGACGGGCGGATGTAGGCGTCCCGCTGTACCGCGAGACGCGCCATCCGCGTCTTGTCGCCGAGGATCGACCCACCCGTGCGGGTGGACGACGGGTCGACGGCCAGCACCGCGACCCGATGCCCCTGCTCGAGCAGATACATGCCGAGCGCGTCGATGAAGGTCGACTTGCCGACACCGGGCACACCCGTGATACCGACACGAATCGCGTTGCCCGCCTTCGGGAGCAAGCGCAACAGCAACTGCTGCGCCTGCTCCCGATGGTCGTCGCGGGTCGACTCGATCAGCGTTATCGCCCGCGCGAGGCCGGCCCGCTCGTTGGCGAGCACGGCCTCGGCGAGGGCGTCGACGTCGATCTGCCGTCGGCGGGTCTGCGCGGCGCCGACCGAGGTGTCGCTCATGCCGACGTCAGCCTCCGAGGTGGTGGCCGAGCTGCGCGGCGAGCTTGGTCAGCAGACCGGTCGCCGCATCCGCGATCACGGTGCCGGGCGGGAAGATCGCCGCCGCACCCGCCGCGTAGAGCTCGTCGAAGTCACCCGGCGGGATGACACCACCGACGACGATCATGATGTCCTCGCGGCCCACCTCGGCCAGTGCCTGCTTGAGGGCAGGAACCAACGTCAGGTGACCCGCAGCCAACGACGACACGCCGATGACGTGCACGTCGTTGTCGGCCGCCTGCTGGGCGACCTCTTCGGGGGTCTGGAACAGCGGTCCCACGTCGACGTCGAATCCGAGGTCGGCGAAGGCCGTGGCGATCACCTTCTGGCCTCGGTCGTGACCGTCCTGGCCCATCTTCGCGACGAGGATGCGGGGGCGACGGCCCTCCTCCTCGGCGAACTTCTCGACCAGCTCGGTCGCGGCGGTGATGTTGGTGGCCTTACCGGCCTCGTCGCGGTACACGCCGCTGATCGTACGGATCTCGGCTTGGTGGCGGCCGTAGACCTTCTCCAGCGCGTCCGAGATCTCACCGACGGTGGCCTTCGCCCGGGCCGCGTCGATGGCCAGCGCGAGCAGGTTGTTGTCGAGACCCTGGCTCTGCGCACCGGCGGCGCGGGTGAGTGCGTCGAGGGCGGCGCGGGTGGCCTCCTCGTCACGGTCGGCGCGCAGCTGCTCGAGCTTGGCCAGCTGCTCGGCCCGCACACGCGAGTTCTCGACCTTGAGGACCTCGATCTCGTGGTCCTCGGTCACCTGGTACTTGTTGACGCCGATGACCGGCTGGCGACCCGAATCGATGCGCGCCTGGGTGCGGGCGGCCGCCTCCTCGATACGCAGCTTCGGGATGCCCTCCGAGATGGCCTGCGCCATACCGCCGGCGGCCTCGACCTCGGCGATGTGGGCGCGGGCCTTGTTGGCGAGCTCGTGGGTGAGCCACTCGACGTAGTGCGAGCCGCCCCACGGGTCGATGGGCCGCGTGGTGCCCGACTCCTGCTGCAGCAGCAGCTGGGTGTTGCGGGCGATGCGCGCCGAGAAATCGGTGGGCAGCGCCAGCGCCTCGTCGAGCGCGTTGGTGTGCAGCGACTGGGTGTGGCCCTGCGTCGCGGCCATCGCCTCGACGCACGTACGCGCGACGTTGTTGAAGACGTCCTGCGCGGTGAGCGACCAGCCGGAGGTCTGCGAGTGGGTACGCAGCGACTTCGACTTCGGGTTCTTCGCCCCGAACTTCTCGACGAGCTCGCTCCACAGCAGGCGACCTGCGCGAAGCTTCGCGACCTCCATGAAGAAGTTCATGCCGATCGCCCAGAAGAACGACAGGCGCGGCGCGAACTTGTCGACGTCCATGCCCGCGTCGAGTCCGGCGCGGATGTACTCCATGCCGTCGGCGAGGGTGTAGGCGAGCTCGAGGTCGGCCGTCGCACCGGCTTCCTGGATGTGGTAGCCGGAGATCGAGATCGAGTTGAAGCGCGGCATCTTCGCCGAGGTGTACGCGAAGATGTCGGAGATGATCCGCATCGACGGCTTCGGCGGGTAGATGTAGGTGTTGCGGACCATGAACTCCTTCAGAATGTCGTTCTGAATGGTTCCGGCCAGCTGCTCGGGCTTGACGCCCTGCTCCTCCGCCGCCACGACGTACAGCGCCAGGATCGGCAGCACCGCGCCGTTCATGGTCATCGACACCGACACCTGCGACAGATCGATGCCGTCGAACAGCTGACGCATGTCGAGGATCGAGTCGATCGCCACACCGGCCATACCGACGTCACCCTGCACGCGCGGGTGATCGGAGTCGTAGCCGCGGTGCGTGGCCAGGTCGAAGGCCACCGACAGACCCTTCTGACCGGCGGCGAGGTTGCGCCGGTAGAAGGCGTTGGACTCGGCGGCGGTGGAGAAGCCGGCGTACTGCCGGATGGTCCACGGCTGGTTCACGTACATCGTCGGGTACGGCCCACGCACGAACGGGGCGATACCCGGGTAGCTGCCGAGCGGGTAACCCTCGGCGACGACGGCGTCGCGGTCGGCCTTGGTGTAGACCGGCTTGACGTCGATTCCCTCGGGCGTCGACCACACGACGTCCTCGGTGCCGTAGTTGTTCGCCTCGGCGACGGACTCGATGAGCGCGGCGGCCTGCTCCGCGGTGGGAGCGGTGGGCGCCGGCACGGCCGGGTCCGTCAACGGGACGTCGGCGAAGCTGCCGATTTCGTGTTCGATGCTCACTTACGCTCCCAAAGTGTTCAGCAGGTCGGTGAGGGCGGCGACGGCGTCGATGCGCGCGGTGAGGAAGCCGTCCGGACGATCGTCGCCCTGCGCGTCCTTCACGGCCTTCTCGGGTCCGGCCAGCAGCACCGTCGTGATCCCCGCCGCACGCAGCGCAGCGGTGGCCGTACCGGCCTGCTCGCCGTAGCGGGTGTCGGTGCCGCACAGCACGGCCACGGACGTTCCGGTGTCGCCCACCAGGGACGACAGGTCGGCGTCGAGATCGAGCGGTCCGGGATTGACCGCTTCGATGCCACCGGCGGCGAGCAGGTTCGCGGCGAAGGTCGCACGCACGTTGTGTTCGGCGATCGGTCCGAGCGGGGCGAGCAGCACCCGCGGGCGGGCACCGTGCGAGGCCAGGTAGGTGTCGGAGCGGTCGCGCAGCGCCTCGAACGGCGCGGCGTACCGCGCGGCGGAGGCGCCGGCCTCGGCGACACCGACCGGCAGCGGCTTCTCGGCCAGGTTCGGGAACTCGTTGACACCGGTCACCGAGAACTTGCGATGCGCGATGTCGGACTCGCGGCGGGCACGCGTCTGCGCGACACGCTCGGCGATCAGCCCCGACTCGAGAGCGGCGCGGTAGCCACCGGCCGCCTCGATCTCCTGGAAGAAGCCCCACGCCTTCTCCGCGATCTGCGCGGTCAGTTCCTCGACGTACCAGGAACCGGCGGCGGGATCGAGAACGCGACCGAGGTTGGACTCCTCGAGCAGCAGCAGCTGGGTGTTGCGGGCGATCCGCGCGGAGAACGCCTCGGACACCTCGAGCACACCGGCCGGCAGTGCGGAGTCGAACGGCAGGACCGTGACGGCGTCGGCGCCACCGACACCCGCACCGAAGGCGGCGAGGGTCGTGCGCAGCATGTTCACCCACGGATCGCGCTGGGCCATCATCGCCGCGGAGGTCACGGCGTGCTGCGGAGCGTTGCCGGCCTCGGGGGCACCGGCGACCTGGGCGACGCGCGCCCACACCTGACGACCCGCGCGGAACTTGGCGATGGTCTGGAACTGGTCGTCGGTCGCGGCGAGACGGAACTCGAGCTGACCGAGCGCGGCAGCGACGGGAACCCCGGCGTCGACGAGTGCTCGCACGTAGTCGAGGCCGGCGGCGATCGCGGCACCGAGTTCCTCGGCGTCGGACGAACCGGCGTTGTGGAAGGCGGTGCCGTCCACGGTGAGGGCCCGCACCGCTTCGGTGCGGTCCGCGGCGGCGCGGGCCAGCTCGACGGCCTCGGCGAGAGACACGTCGGGACGCTCGGAGAACTCGCTGGTGAGCGGCGCTGCACCGAGGAAGATGCGCACGGCGGCGCGGTCCTCGACATCGGTGCGGTTGTCGAGCACGGAGTACACGGCGGTGGTCGCTGCGACCGCGTCGGCACCGGCGTCGAGACGGACCGGCGCGAGATCGAGGAGCACGCCGTTGAGCGCGGTGTCGAGGGCGTCCACGGGGACCGCGCCGGCGCCGAGACCGAGCCACACCGAACTGACGCCGTTGTTCAGGGCGTCGAGGATGCGCTCGTTGACCGAGGCCGCGTCGGTGCCGGTGAACCGGACGTCCACGAGCCAGCCGGTGTTGACGTCGCGCGTGGACGAGCCACCGCGGACGAACGGGAACTCACCGGGCAGCGGCGCTTCGTCGCGCTCGTCGCGGACGCCGTACAGCGGCGCGACGGTGACGTCGTCGTAGGTCGTGGTCTCGAGCAGACGCTGCGGCTCGGGTCCGAGTTCGGCCGGGTCAACGCGTCGGGACTTGGCCAGCACCCCCGCCACCGCGTCCTGCCACTGCGCATATGCGCGCGCGGCATTCTCGGCTTCTGCAGCTAATGACACGGGCGATTCCTCCTACTGCGGGTTTGCAGGCTTTGTACGGACGGCGTTGTCGGCCGGAGGTGGACAACCTCGAAAAGGGTAGGTTGCCTTCGGTGTGATGCTATCCCCACACACCGTGCGGTCGTTGTGGGGATCACCACAGTTTTTCTAGCGTTCGATAACGACGTCCTCGATCGGAACGGTATCGTGCCGTCTTCCTCACTGTGCTCGCGGGGAAGCAGTCACTGCTCGGCCGGTAGTGTGGACGCTCGTGACGAGGCTTGCCGCAGACCGCAGAGTGCTCGGCATCCTGGGCCTGGTGGCGGCGCTCGTCGTCGTAGCTCTCGTGGTGCCGCATCCGACGATCGCTCAGATCCGGGAATGGTCCGAATCGGTGCACGGTCCGGCACTGGTCCTGGTGTTCTTCGCCGTCCACGCCCTGGCCACGATCGCCCCGATTCCGCGCACGGTGTTCACGCTCAGCGCCGGCGTGCTGTTCGGCAGTGCCGTCGGCATCGGCGTGACGGTCGCCGCCTCCACGGTCAGTGCCGTCCTCGCGTTCCTGCTCGTGCGGGCCGTCGGACGCAAGGCCGTGGAATCGCGTCTCACGCACCCGGCGGCGAAAGCGATCGATCTGCGGCTGGCACGCCGCGGATGGCTCGCGGTCGGCTCGTTGCGGTTGATCGCCGCCGCCCCGTTCTTCGTCGTGAACTGCTGCTGCGCGGTCTCGGCGGTCCGTCTCGTCCCCTACACGCTCGCGACGATCGTGGGCATCCTGCCGGGCACCGTGGCCGTCGTGCTCCTCGGCGATGCCCTGACCGGTCAGACCGATCCGCGGTTGATGGTGATCACCGGGGTGTGCATCGCGCTCGGTCTCGCCGGACTGCTGCTCGAGGCCCGGCTCCCCGAACCCGCCGGCTCGGCGCTCGACGCCGTCGTCGATCCGCATCAGGACCCGGCGGCGAGATAGCCGGCCAGGATCGGGCCGAGGACCGCGAGCACGGCCGGGGTCATCATCTCCAGGTGATCGCAATCGATCGTGTGATCGGTGATCGTGCCGGACACCCACGGGCGCCACAGGGCCGGTGACGCACCGTCGCCTGTGCCGAGCGATCGCGCCGCGGCGACGAACAGCAGGTCGCCGTCGAAACGTCGGAGGTCGAGCGCCGGCGCCGCCCGGTGGACCTGCGCGTAGGCCGTGAGAATCCGTTCCAGGTCCGCGGCGGACAGTCCGGTCTCGTGCCCGAGACCGCGGTTCACCGCGTCGAGCAGCTGATCGGAGGTCACCTCGTCCGGTTCGGCACCGGGCAGTTCGATGCCCAGCCCCGCCAGCAGTTCCGCGTGGGCGTGGGCACGCCGTTCGCGTTCGAGCGGGTAGTAGTCGAGAACGACCAGGTCGACGGTCTCCCCCGCGGCGCGCAGTTCGACACCCATGTGGTGGGCGATCAGCCCGCCCTGGGACCAGCCGAGCACGGTGTAGGGGCCCTCCGGTTGCACGACCCGTAGCTCCTCGACGTAGCGGTGCGCCAGTTCGGCAGGCGTCGCGTCGAGGGATCCGCCCGAGAGGTACGGCAGTTGCAGCCCGTATACCGGCCGGTCCGGCAGGTAGCGCAGTAGTCCCGCATAGACCCAGGACAGGCCGATCGCGGGATGCACACAGAACACCGGTGGGCGGTGACCGTGCCCGCGCAGAGGAATCAGCACATCGAACATCCCGGTCGTCGGAGTAGCGGTCGCCGGCGGTTCGTCGAGGCGATCCGCGAATCCGGCCGGGGTGGGGTCGAGGAAGACCAGGGACAACGGAACCTCCCTGCCCAGCTCGCTGCGCAGCTTCGACGCCACGGCAGTCGCGGCGAGCGAATTGCCGCCGAGGTCGAAGAAGTTGTCGTCGATCCCGACCCGATCGCGTTCGAGGACGGAGGCGAACGCGCGGGCGACGACCCCTTCGCTCGGTGTGCGCGGCGCCCGGTAGGCGGCCCCGACGGGCGCGGCCGCCGGCAACGCCGACCTGTCCACCTTCCCGCTCGGAGTGACCGGCAGTCCGGGCAGCACGACGATCACCGCCGGAACCATGTACCGCGGCAATCGGGTGGCCGCGAAGTGCAGGATCTCGGGCGCCTCGACGGGAACGACCCCCGTGGGCACCACATATCCGACGAGCCGGTCACCGCTGCCGTCGTCACGCACCACGACCACCGCCTGAGCGACGGCCCGATGCCGGAGCAGGACCGCTTCGACCTCCTCGAGTTCGATGCGCAGACCGCGTAGCTGGATCTGGAAATCACTGCGCCCCACGTAAACGGGCTCGGGGCCCGCCGCGGTACGCACCCAGCGCATCAGATCCCCGGTGCGGTACATCCGGCGTCCCGGTACGCCGAGGGGGTCGGCGACGAAACGCGTCGCGGTCAGGCCGGGTTGTCCGGCATACCCTCGCGCCAGACCCGGTCCGGTGAGGTACAACTCCCCCACCGCGCGGCCGGCCACGGGCTGCAGGTACGAGTCCAGGAGGTACTCGTCGAAGCCGGGCATCGGCGGCCCGACGGTGAGATTCCCACCGGGGACGAGCGGATCGAGCAGGTTCGACATCACCGTCGCTTCGCTCGGACCGTAGCCGTTGACCATGTGACGACCGTGGGCCCACGTCTCCGCCAGGGACGGCGGGCACGCCTCACCGCCGACACTCACGAAGGTCAGGGCCGGCAGCGCGTCCCGATTCAGCGTCGCCAGCACCGCGGGTGTGGTGTAGAGGTGCGTGACCTCCTCGTCTGCGAGGACACGCTCGAGGTCGTCGCCGGCGGCGATGCCGGGCGGCACGACGACGAGCCGCGCCCCGGCCGAGAACGCAACGATCGTCTCCAGCAGCGAGGCATCGAACACCGGCAGCATCGACTGTGCGACACGCGAATCGCCGTCGGCGATCGTCGAGATCCGATCGACCAGCTCGGCGATACCGCGATGCGTCACCGTCACCCCCTTCGGCGTGCCCGTCGATCCGGACGTGAAGATCACGTACGCGGCGTTGTCGGCGCGCACCGGTGCACGGTTGCCGGCGCGCACCGGCGCGCGGCGATGAACATCCGACACCGGTGTTGCCGGCCCACCGTCGAGGTCGACATCCCGAACGGGCACGACGGACATCTCGTCGGGCACCGCCGGTTCCGGGCCGTCCACAAGCACGCACAAGGGCGCGACCGTCCGGATCATCGCGGTGACACGGTCACGGGGCTGGTCGGGGTCGACCGGTACGTAGACGGCACCGGCGCGGACGACGGCGAGCATCGCGGCGACCCGCAGGAACGAACGCCGCATCGCCACGACGACGGTGGTCTCCGGTACCGCGCCGCGGACGACGAGCAGTTGCGCGAGCCGCTCCACTCGCGCGTCCAGTTCCGCGTAGGTCCACTGCCGGCCCGCGTCGACGACGGCGACGGCCTCCGGGGAACCCGACATCCAGTCGTCGAGGATCTCCCTCCACGTCCGCGTACGGGCGGAGCCGGGAGCGGACACGACCGGCACCTCGTCCCCGAACAGGCGGAGGCGGCCGAGCGGCACCTGCGGCCGGCCGACGACGACCTCGAGAACCCGGGCGACCTGCGACAGTATCGTCTCCGCTGCCACCCGATCGAACAGGTCGGGACGGTAGCTCAATCGCAGCCGCAGTGAGTCGTCGACGTGAGCGATCAGGGTCAGCGGATAATGACCGGCGTCGTGTCCGGTCACATCGCGCACCTGCATGCCGGCGATGTCGACCGCATCGGACAGAGCCGCACGGTCGATCGGATACGACTCGAACACCGTCAGGGTGTCGAATCCGGCAGCAGGTCCGGCGACCTGCTGGATCTCCGTGAGGCCGAGATGGTGCCGGTCGAGCAGTGCGGTCTGCTCGGCGCGGATCCGCTCGACGAGCGCGGCGAGCGTCTCGTACGGGTCGAGCCGGACCCGCACGGGAACCGTATTGACGAACAGGCCGATCATCTCCTCGACCCCATCGACGTCTGCGGGCCGCCCGGAGACGGTCGATCCGAACACGACGTCGCACTGCGAGGTGAGCTTCGCCAACACGATGCCCCACGCGACCTGCACCACCGTGCCGACGGTGAGCCCGTGGTCCCGGACGAAGCCTTCCAGGCGCCGGGTGTCCACCGGATCGAGTGCCCGTGCGGTCTCCTCGGACAGGGCCTGCACGGAGGCCTGCTCCGCCTCCGGAGCGACCAGCGTGGGGCGATCCGGACCGGCCAGGTACCGCGACCAGGCATCGCGGGCGGGAGCCGGGTCCTGCTGCACGAGCCACCGCACATAGTCCCGGTAGGGACGTACCGGCGGGAGAGCACCGGTGTCCGCATCGGTTCCGTACAGCACGAGGAGTTCCTTCAGTAGCAACGGCGCCGACCAGCCGTCGAGCAGGATGTGGTGATTGGTGAACACCAACCGGTGATCGTCCGGTCCCATCCTGATCAGGCTCAGGCGCACCAGCGGTCCGGCAGCTGTGTCGAAACGCTGCGTCCGGTCCTCCGCCTGCAGACGGGCCAGTTCCGCCGCACGGGCGTCGGGGTCCGGATCGGTCAGATCCCGCTCCCGCAGCGGCAGTTCGACCGACGCCTGCACGACCTGCACGGGTGGCCACTCCCCGTCGAAGACGAAGTTCACCCGCAGGTTCGGATGCCGTGCCGACATGGCGGCCACCGCCCGCCGGAGACGTCGCGGATCGACGACACCGCCCAGGTGCAGGGTCAGTTGCACCGTGTACGCGTCGATCGAATCGTTCCGGAGGGCATGGAACAGGAAGCCGTGCTGCAAGGGGGTGAGGGGCCACACGTCCTCGAAGCCGGGGTAGCGGCGCTCGAGTTCGTCGAGGCGTTCCTGGGTCATCGGGACCAGTGGCAGATCCGACGGCGTGCGCCCGCCCGTTCCCGGCTCCGCGACGTGCCGGGCGAGTCCGCTCAGCATGCGGCGCCACCGCTCGGCAAGGTCGGACACCTCCGGGCGGGCGATGACCCCGGTCGGATAGGCGAGATCCGCGCGCAGCACCGGACCGTCGGCAGTGTGGACGACCATGGCGTTGACGGAGATCACCGCCGGTACCGGCTGGGCGGGATCTAGACCACCGCCGAACTCGATGTCCGTGACGGCGTCCGGCGTCGTGCTCCGGCCGTGGAAGTTGAAGGTGAGTTCGGGCGTCGGCAGAGGCTCGAGCGCGGCGCGCCCCTCGTCATCGAGGTACCGCAGCATTCCGTATCCGATCCCGTGGTCGGGAACGGCACGCAGTTGTTCCTTGACGGTCTTGATCGCGGTCCCCGCTGCAGTGCCGCCGCATGCCACGGCCTCCACGTCGATACCGGTCAGGTCCAGTCGCACCGGATAGGCGGTGGTGAACCATCCGATCGTCCGGGACAGATCGGCTCCCGGCACGGCCTGCTCCTCCCGGCCGTGCCCTTCCAGCCCGACCAGCACCTGGGCGAGGTCGATCCCCCGGTCGGCGCGCTGCGCGACGACGGCTCCGGCCAGTGCTGCGAGAAGACCGTCCATCACGTTCCCGTGGAAGGACGCCGGAAGGACGGTCAGCAACGCGGCGGTCGTCGGGGCGGGTACCTCGACGGTGACGGTGTCGACGGTGGCCCCGACGTCGACCGCGGGGTCCACCTCTCGGGTGCCGAGCAGCGGATCCGGACCCGACAGCGTCGACACCCAGAACGGCAGTTCGTGAGTGCGCGTGCCGCGGCGGGCCACCTCGACGAGACCGTGCGCCCAGCGGCGCATCGAGGTGCCCGTCGGTGCGGGATCCGGAGCGAGTCCGTGTTCGAGGCGAGCCGCCGCAGCAGCGAGGTCGCCCAGCAGGATGCGCCAGGAGACACCGTCGATCACGGCATGGTGTGCCACGAGCAACAACCGCGAGGCGGATCCGGCGTCGAACCGGACCGCCTGCAGCATCACTCCCCTGCCGGGATCCAGTCGTCCGGTCGCGGCGGCATGTTCGGCGGCGGCGATCGCAAAGAATTCGGGCCCTGTCGGATCATCGACCCGGACGCAGCGCAGGATCGACGATGCGGAGACGGATCCGATCGGCCGTGTCTCGAGGCGCAGGTCGTCGGCGACTCCGGGCACTGCGTGCAGGCGCGCCCGCAGCATGTCGTGCCGATCCACGACAGCCTGCAGCGCCGCGAGAAGGTCGGCCTCGCGGAGTCGGTCCGGCAGCGGAACCGATACCGATTGGCAGAAACCCGGATACGTTCGGCCGCGCTCGACCAGCCAGCGCAGTATCGGGGTGAGCGGAACGTCGCCGACGCCGTCGCCGGGCAGTTCCTCGAGCATCGACGCGGTCGGGCCGGCCGGGGTGACTGCCATGGCGAGCGCTGCAACGGTCCTGTGTTCGAACACATCTCGGGGCGAGAACACCAGACCTGCGGCCTTCGCCCGTGCGACCAACTGGATCGACATGATCGAATCGCCGCCGAGGGCGAAGAACGAATCCTGTGTTCCCACCCGGTCGACGCCGAGCACGTCCGCGAAGACCCGGGCCAGGGACCGTTCGGTGTCGGTGGTCGGTGCGATGTAGCTGTCGCTGCGCGTCGCGACCTCCGGGACCGGCAGTGCGCGGCGGTCGAGTTTGCCGTGCACCGTCACCGGCAGATCGGCCATGTGGACGAACGCGGCCGGAACCATGTAGTCGGGCAACCGTTCCCGCACGAAGCGTCGGACGTCGTCGAGTCGCTCCTCCGCGGCGGGGTCGTTGACGTAGCGCGCGAGGCTGCCCACGTCGTCGGCCGGACGGAAGACGTCGGTCAGCGCCGTATCGACCCTGTCGTCCGGGTCGTCGCGGAGGACGACCACCTCCATCGATCCCGGTTCCTGCGACCAGGTCACGGCGACCCGGTAGCCGAGTTCGGCGCCGAGCAGATCGAAGTCCGCGGGACCGATGCGGTCCGATCGTGGTCGGAGGTCCGGTTCCGGCACGAGTGCGTGTCCGGGCATCGCATCGAGGGCGGTCGCCGCGGCGATCACCGACCGCAGGGCGGTGTGCGGTACACCGGTCACGCGCAGGGCAGCGGGACGGGCGGTCCGCAGGTGGTCGGCGAACGCGGCGAGGGTTCCGAATCCCGACCAGGACCGGAACGGAATATCGGCGAGCGACCTGGGTCCGGTACCGGTCTGCAGCACCACGCTGTAGCGGTACAGGCCGAGTTCGTTGGCCGTCCGCATCCGGCCGAGTTCGATGTCGACCCCGGTGACACCGGGCAGACGACCGGCCAGGCCGGCGAAGAACTCGGGGGCGAGCAGCAGTTCCCGCTCGGAGAGCGTGGCACGGCGGACGCGTTCGCGGATCGTGTCCGCGCTCTCGGTTCCGTCGGCACGGGCGAGTTCCACAGCGGCGGCGAAGTACGGCAGCAGCGCCTGGTTCCGGACATCGCCGAGATGGATCGATCCGCCGGGTGCGAGCAGCGGCAGGACCTTCCGGAGCACCTCGAGCAGGTACGCCGCATCCGGGAAGTACTGGATCACCGAATTGAGCACGACGGTGTCGAAGTACCGCTGCGGCAATCCCTCGGTCGCGTGCGCCGGTTGCGTCCTCAGCGTCACCCGGTCGGCCCACGGCTGCGATCGCACGGCGGAGTGCAGCGTCTCGATCGTCGGAGCCGAGAAGTCCGTGCCCCAGTACTCGGCGCAGTCGGGAGCCAGTTCGCGGAGCAGGAGACCCGAGCCCACCCCGATCTCGAGGAGACGCCGGGGCCGGAGCCGCCGAACGGCCCGCACGGCAGCGTCGCGCCAGTCCTGCATCTGCTCGAGCGGAATGGGCTTCCCGGTGTCGGTGGCGTTCCAGCCCGCGAAGGCGCCGGTGTCCTCGGACGGTGGCGCGGAGTACACGTCGTCGTACACGGCTCTCCACCGCTCGACGGTGCCGATCGCGCGAGTCGGATCGGCGAGCAGTGTCTGCTCCCGGTCCAGCACCACATACGCGACCAGTCGTCCGGTCTCGTGAGGGCCCGGAGTGTCCCGGACGACCACGGCGGCGCGGGCCACCGCCGGATGCGCACCCAGGACCGCTTCGATCTCACCGGGCTCGACCCGGAAACCGCGGACCTTCACCTGGTCGTCGCAACGGCCCACGAATTCCAGGTGCCCTCCTGCGCACTCGGGGTCGGCGCCGATCTTCGAAAGGATCCACCGCACGATGTCGCCGGTGCGGTACATCCGCTCCCCCGGCCCACCGAACGGAGAGGCCACGAATCGTGCCGCGGTCGTGGCCGGACGACCGGGATATCCGCGGGAGACCCCGTCGCCGGCGATGTACAACTCGCCCGGGACGCCGGGACGCCGGGAGGCACCGGCAACAGTCCGGCGTCGAGGACGAAGACCGTGATGCCCGGGATCGGCGTGCCGATCGGGACCGACACACGATCCCCCCGAGCGAACGCGTCCCCGACGAGATACATCGTCGCGCACACCGTGGTCTCCGTCGGTCCGTACGCGTTGACGAGCAGCGTCGAGGGATGTGATTCGTGGAAACGGCGTGCGACATCCGGCGACAGCACGTCCCCGGCCGTGACCACCTGGTCGACTCCGTCCCACACCCGAGCCGGGACGACGGCGGGGTCGGCTAGGGCATGGAACAGCGGTGTCGGGACGAACATCGTCGTCACACCGTGTTCGGAGATCATGTGCGCGACGGTCGACGGATCGAGCAGACCGGAAGGGGCGAGCACGAGTTCGGTACCGCCGATCAGGGCGGGCCAGATCTCGTACACCGACGCGTCGAAGCCCGGTGAGGACACCAGCGACATCCGGTGTCGCGGTCGCGACTCGGTCCAGCCGTGCTCGATCAGGTGCACGAGGTTCCGATGCGTGACGGCCACGCCCTTCGGGACGCCCGTGGAACCGGAGGTGTAGATCGTGTACGCGGTGTTCGACGGGCGCAGGGGCGCGTTCCTGTCGACGTCGGTGAGCGGTCGCGCGTCGTCCGGCAGGTCGTGGGACGTCGGGCGGCCCGTCTCGTCGAGGATCACCGCGACGGCCGGGTCCGCGCGCGAGGTGAAACGACTGTCGGTGATCAGCACGCGGGGCGCGGCGTCGGCGAGGACGAAAGCGGTGCGTTCGCTCGGATAGGCGGGGTCCAACGGCAGATAGGCGCCACCCGCCGCCGACACCGCGAGAAGGGCGACGACCAGTGCCGGGGATCGGTCGAGGGCGACGACCACCACGGACTCGGGCCCCACGCCCAGGTCGACGAGCAGGCGAGCCAGTCGGTTGGCCCGGGCGTCGAGGTCGCGGTACGTCCATCGGCCGACGACGCCGGTGAGCGCCGGTGCGTCCGGTGTCGCCGCGACCCGCTCGGCGAGCATCGCCGGAACCGTCAGATCGGCAGTGGTGGCAGCCGGGCCGCTCCACGCGACGAGGAGCAGATCGCGCTCCGAGCGATCGAGAAGTTCGACACCGTCGACCCGCCGGTGCGGCGACCTCACGAAGGCATCGAGGACGCGGAGATACCGATCGGCGAACCGTTCGACCGTGTCGTGCTCGAACAGATCGCTCGCGTACTCGATGCTCCCGAGCATCCCGTCGTCGTCGGTGGACGCACGTTCCGACACGCTGATGTACAGGTCGAACCGCGCGACCTCGGTCGCGACGGGCAGCATCTCGACGTGGATGTCGGGGTGGTCCAGGTTCGGCAACGGATTGTTCTGCAACGCGAATGCGACCTGGAACAGCGGGTGGTGGGCGGTCGAGCGCGCCGGGGCGAGCAGTTCCACCAACCGCTCGAAGGGCGCGTCCTGGTTCTCGTAGGCGGCCAGCGCCTTGGTCCGCACGCGGTCGAGGACATCGGCGAGTGTCCATCGTCCGGTGATGTCGTTCACGCGCAGCACCCAGGTGTTGACGAAGAATCCGACGAGATCCGTCAGAGCCTCGTCGGTCCGCCCGGCCACCGGGCCTCCGATCGTGATGTCGTCTCCCGCACCGAATTCGTGCAGGAGCACCACAAGTGCCGACTGGAAGACCATCGACGCGGTGGCTCCGTGCTCGGCGGCCAGTTCGTCGGCCGCGAGGCGTAACTGTGCGGGGATCGTGAACTCCACCCGGCCGCCGCGGAAGGACTGCACCGCTGGGCGGGGGCGGTCGAGCGGAAGCGGGAGGCATTCCGGGACCCCGGCCAGTTCCTCCCGCCAGTAGGAGAACTGCCTGTGCAGGATGCTTCCCGGCTCGCCCTCGTCGCCCAGCACGTCCCGCTGCCACAGTGCGTAGTCGGCGTACTGCACCGGCAGCGGATCCCATCGCGGTTCGGTCCCCGCCGATCGGGCCGCGTATGCGAGCAGCATGTCGCGCACCAGCGGCACCATCGATGCACTGTCGCCGGCGATGTGGTGCAGCACGAGCACCAGCACGTGGTCGTCGGACCCGGTCCGCAGCAGGGTGGCGCGCACGGGGATGTCGGTGGACAGGTCGAAGGTCCGCCGCGCCTCGGCGCTCACGGCCGGCTGCTCCTCGTCGGCAGGCACCGCCCGCACGGGCAGCAACAACGAGGTCTGCTCGATCGGCAGGATGCGCTGGAAGGCAATTCCGTCGGATTCCTCGAACACCGTGCGCAGGGACTCGTGGCGCACCACGACATCGGCGAACGCGGCCCTCATCGCGTCGACGTCCACCCGTCCGGTCAGCCGCGCCGCCATGGGGATGTTGTAGGTCGGCGACGGACCTTCGTAGCGGTGGATGAACCACAACCGGGACTGCGCGTAGGACAACGGGATCCGGTCCGGTCGACGCCGGGGCATCAACGGTGCCCGGGCGACACCACAGTCCGCGAGCCGCGGTACCAACTCGGCGATCGTCGGTGCTTCGAAGAGCATCCTGATGGGTGTCTCGACGTGCAGCGCGGATCGGATCCCCGCCACGACACCGGTCGCCGACAGCGAATCACCCCCGAGTTCGAAGAAATTGTCGTCGACGCCGACACGATCCGGGGACAGATGCAGAACGTCCGCGAAGACCCCCACGAGAGTTCGTTCCGGCCCCGTGCGAGGAGGGCGATGGAGCACGCCACGGCGCTCCGGGGCCGGCAGCGCGGCACGGTCGAGTTTGCCGTTGGCCGTGATCGGCATCGCTGCCAGCGGCACCACCACGGCCGGGACCATGAAATCCGGGAGCTCCGCCGCGAGCGCATCACGAATCGCTTCGGCATCCGGGACCGTTCCGGTGCGCGGCACCACGTACGCCACCACCCGGTCGGATCCGGTCTCGCGCCGAACCACCGCCGCGGCCCGCTCGACGTCGGGGTGGCGGAGCAGTGCTGCTTCCACTTCGCCGAGTTCGATACGCCGCCCCCGCACCTTGACCTGGAGGTCGGCGCGACCTGCGTAGATCAGCCGCAGATCCGGGGCGGCCGCTGTGTTGTCGTCGTCCGGGCTGTCGCCGCCACCCGTCGACCACCGCACGAGATCACCGGTGCGGTACATCCTCGACCCCGGTGGCCCGAACGGGTCGGCGACGAACCGCGTCGCCGTCGTCCCCGGTCGCCGGTGGTATCCCCGTGCCAGAGCAGGCCCTGCCGGATACAGCTCTCCGATCACTCCGGTCGGCACCGGATTCAGACGTGCGTCGAGCACGACGGCCCGGAATCCGGGTCCGAGAGTGCCTGCCGTGACCGGTCTACCGGGCACGAGCTCGTCCGATGACATCTGCACGGTGATCTCGCTCGGCCCGTACCCGTTGACCATGCGACGGCCCGGCGCCCACCGCTCCACGAGCCAGGCCGGGCAGTCCTCACCACCGACGCTCACGAACGAGAGCTTCTCGGCGTCCACCGGATCGATCGTCGCGAGGACCGCGGGCGTGGTGCAGAAGTGGGTGATCCGGTCGGCGCGCAAGGCACGTGCGAGGTCGTCACCGGCGGACGCGTCGGGCGGGCCGATCACCAGGTGCGCAGCGGAGCCGAACGCCACGAGCAGCTCCAGCACCGCCAGGTCGAAGCTCGGCGAGGTTCCGTGCCGGACCCGCGCGTCGGCGTCGGCGAGCGTGCGGGTGTGCGCGACGAGGTTCGCCAGACCGCGGTGGGTGACGACCACGCCCTTCGGGTGTCCCGTCGATCCGGAGGTGTAGATGAGGTAGGCGGGTTGATCCGCACGCGCGGACGCGCACCGGTCCGCGTCGGCCACCGGCGCCGCGCTGTATCGCTTCGTCTCCGCGACCATGTCCGGATCGTCGACCGCCGTCCACGGCACGGTGGCGGGAAGCAGGGACCGCTCGCCGGTGGTGGTGAGTCCGAGCACGGCGCCGCAGTCGCGCAGCATGTACTCGATCCGGGCGGGCGGATAAGAGGGGTCCACCGGAACGAAGGCCGCACCCGCCTTCGCCGCCGCCCAGATCGAGACGATCGAGTCGACGGACCGGGCCATGCCGACCGCGACGAAACGTTCCGGGCCTGCACCCCGCTCGATGAGCATGCGGGCCAGCCGATTCGACCGCTCATCGAGTGCTCGGTAGGTGAATCGGGTGTCGCCGCACGACAGTGCGGTCGCCTCGGGGACACGGCGGGCAGCGTCGACAAGGATCTCCGGGAGCAGACGTTCGGGCAGGGACGGCGGACCCGTCACGGGGACGAGCGTGGTCCGTTCGGTTGCGTCGAGCAGATCGATGTCGCCGACCCACATCGTCGGATCGTCTTCGGCAGCCAGGAGGATCCGCTCCAATCGGCGAGCGATGCGCTCGACGATCGGCGCGGTGTATGCGTCGGTGACGTACCGGATGCGGAGCACGTCCGCGGACGTCACCTCGCGCCCGGCACCGTCGCCGGATTGCGGACGCTCCAGATCGATACGTAGGTCGACGTCGCCGAGGACGGCGCGCTCCACCTCCTTGTCCACATCGCCTCGACCTTCGACGGTGATGCGGAAGAGCGGGGCGTGCGATCCGTTCCGTGTCGGAGCCAGCGCCTCGAGCAGCGCCACCGCAGGGACGTCGGCGTGTGCGAGAGCGTCCCGAGTCCCACGGGAGATGCCCTCGAGGAGATCTCGGAACGACGCGTCGGGGCGCACTCGAATACGCAGGGGCAGCACCGTGCGAACGGGAGTGGTACCGGCCGGGACCGGGAAGCCGAGGACGACATCGTCGGTACCGGTCGACCTGGCGAGGAGAATCGCGGTCGCAGCCTGCAGCATCGGGAAACAATCGTCGGCACATCCGGCACTCGCTCGACGCAGTGCACTCCCGAGGGGATGAACGAACTGCTCCCACACCGGAGCAGATCCCACGCCGCCCGTCCGTCCACCGGCCGGGGTCAGGGCGGGGGGTGTGGGTGCGCCCGCCAGAATGCGCCGCCAGTGATCGAGCACGGTGTTCCGTCGGTAACGAGGTGCGGCCGCCCCGGCACTCG
Organism: Rhodococcus rhodochrous; assembly: GCF_900187265.1. Classification (NCBI taxonomy): domain Bacteria; kingdom Bacillati; phylum Actinomycetota; class Actinomycetes; order Mycobacteriales; family Nocardiaceae; genus Rhodococcus; species Rhodococcus rhodochrous. Next base: position 2,479,072 of record NZ_LT906450.1, on the reverse strand, counting down.
GCGGGTGGATCGAACCGACCGGCGTTCGAGGGTCGGCTGCGACGAACTGCTCGAGGATCTCCGTGAAACAGATGCACTGCGCCTGTATCTCGTTTTCCTCGTAGCGGTTCGGATTCGCCCGGAACTCGATGACGGTGCCGGCCGGCGCGCTGCGGCGGTGGACGGTGATCAGCCGGTCCCCGACGGGCCCGCGCGACAGGACGTGCGGCGTTCCCACGATGTCACCCAGTACGGGTTGCTGATCGAACAGCATGACGTTGACCAGGGGTACCGAGAATCGGGACACCCGTTCGGATGTCGCTCGGCGGATGTCGTCGAGTCCACACGCCTGGTGTCGGAGGGCTCCGACCAGCTCGACCTGCATCCGCCGGACGAGATCCTCCACGGGTTCGTTCGGATCCACCCGGATCCGCAGGGGAACCACGTTGACGAGCATTCCGGCGGACCGTCGCAGCTCGGCTGTCGTCCGCGCCGACACCGGAATATTGACGAGCACGTCGTACCGTCCCGACCGCCGCGAGAAGAAACAGGCGGCGGCCGCGAGTACCACAGCGGCCGAGGAGGCATCCCGCATCGCCGGAGACCCCGCCAGGCAGGCGTCCGCAGCGGCCGACAGATCCGTCTCCGCCGTGAGGGTCCGGACCGCCGGTGGAACCTCCGTGGTGTCGGCCTCGGGCAGGTCGCGGACCCGCTCGCTCCAGTACTCACGGTCCGCGACGAACCGCTTCGACGCACGATACTGCCGGTCCTTCTCGTACAGCGTCCGAAGATCGGCCGGCGGTTTGTCCGGGGTCGGTATCTCGTCCCGGCCGGAACTCCGGGAGGCGAGTGCCCGGGAATAGAGTTCGGCTCCCCTGCGCACGATGATCATCGCTCCGAACCCGTCGAGCGCGATGTGATGGGCCTTGACGTACACGAGATAACCGGCATCACCTGTTCGCAGAACGACGATGCGGCACAACCGGTCCGCCATGAGGTCGATCGGTGCTTCCGCATCCCGCCGGAGCCACTCCTCGGCCACCTTCTCCGGATCGTGTTCGTCACGGAGATCGATGACCTCGGTGGGGACGTCGAGGTCCCGGTCGACGACCTGGCACGGACGGCCGTCCACGTCGACGAGGCGCAGGAAGGCGGTCCCGAATTCCCGCCCGGCGGTCGTCGACGCCCACTTCAGCAGATCGAGGTCGAGTTCCCCACGGAATTCCACATATTGGGCGATGACGAAAGGGACGTCGGGTACGAGCTGTTGAGCGAGCCAGATACCGTACTGCGCCGGAGTCAGCGGAAACGCACCCGCGCGCTCGTCGTCGGAGTTCTGCGCGGCGCCTACGACGGGAGTGGCCACAGCGCCCCCTTCACGAGGATGTGTATGCAGTAGCTGCATGTGCGTGCAGCGGCAGTGTCGAACGGGGACGTCTCGATGAGCCGGATGCCATCGAGTACCGTGCGTAGCTCGCGAGTAGGGACGACCGAGTCGGCACGTCGCTTCGAAACGTATGCGTCAGCGTAGGACGAGGGTGGGGTTGCTGCAATGCTCTGCGGGAGAACGAGATCGAGATGCGACCGGGACATTCCGTAGACGGCCGCATTCGCGCATTCCGACATTCGGAATATTCACTCCATAAACCCAAGGTTTGTTTGAGGGATGGATAGAAACCCCCCGTTCGCGCTATGCTCGTTTTACAAACTTAGAATGCAACACTTTCGGTAAACTCCGCACGAAGGAGACTTCACGTCGGCCCGACGGTCGCACGGGCACCGGAGCCGCGCGAGCGGACGATGCACGCGACCGGACCGAGACATTCGACAATGTTGCGCTGCAACGTTTTCCGTCGTTCGTACTCCTGTTGTCCGAAACGGCCTCGCTACAAATCCTTCCGGGAGACCTCCGCAGCTCCCGACCCGGCCGCTCCCGTCTCAGCCGCGATATCCGTCCCCGGGAGGGAGGAAGCGCAGATGCCGATCCAGAGACGAGTCGGACCCCGCTCGGGCACGGTCTGGGTGGACCTGTTCGGTGAAACCTCCGAATACACAGGCGAAGCGAGCGCCGATCTGCTGAGAGGATGGGCGAGCGGGTATCTCACCGAACCCAACCCCGAACTCGGCCGCAGTGGACCCGTCTGCCCGTTCGTTCGCCCCTCCATCGGTAAGCAACTCTTCGGAGCCGCCTTCGTCCACGGATCCGGAATCGATGCCCGAGCCCTCGGCACGATCGTCGAGGACCAGTTCGACCTGTACACGACGCTCTCACGCGAAGACGATCGCGATCGAAGCCTGAAGACGCTCGTGACCGTACTGCCCGACCTCACCGGCTTCGAGGTGATCGACGTCGTCCACGCGGAATTCAAATCGCAGTTCGTCGAACACGGTTTCATGCTCGGCCAGTTCTACCCGGGCTGCACCCAGCCGGGACTGTGGAATCACGACTTCCATCCCCTCGACGCCCCCTTACCGATGCTGGTCGCCCGCAACATGATGACGACCGATTTCCCGTTTCTCGTCGGACGCCAGGAATGGCTCTGCGCCTACTTCAAGAAGTTCGCCCCGGCCCTGCCCTCGACACTCCGCCTCACCATCGCGAAACGGATGAGATACGACGGCGATGCGGTGGACGCGATCACCACACATCACGAGCTGACGGGGAACGAACCGGCCAGATAGCCTGTACGCGACCCCCACCGCACATCATCGTCAAGCTCAGGGTCTTGATTATCGGAAATCAAGCCCTCACACTTGACACATGTTCGTATTGACGGTCGACCAGCGGAGCAGCCGCCGAGACATCGACCGTGTGGCGGACCTTCTCACCGACCTGCAGGACGTTCCGCTGGTACGTCCCTTCGATCGCACCGCGGGCGACGAAGTCCAGGCCGTCGCGGACGATCCCGCCCTCGTCGTCGATCTCGTCCTCGACCTCCTCCGGCGTGAACGCTGGAGCATCGGGGTGGGGGTCGGGCCGGTGGAGACCCCGCTCCCCGAACAGACACGCGCCGGTCGTGGACCCGCCTTCGAACACGCCCGTATCGCCGTCGAACGCGCCAAGAACGCACCCGGGCAGGTCGCGGCCGAAGGCGACGACACCGAGGCCACTGCCGACGTCGACGCCGCGCTCACCCTGCTCGCCACCGTCGTCCTACGCCGGACCGAACAGGGACACGAGGCGGTCGACCTCGCGCGTCAGGGTCTGTCGCAGGCGCGGATAGCGGAGCGTCTCGGCATCAGCAAGCAAGCGGTGTCCCAGCGTCTCGCCACCGCCGGATGGCAGGCCGAACTCGCCGGACGTGAACTCGTACGCCGACTCCTGGAAAGGGCCGATCGTTGACCGTCCTCTCACTGGTGTGCCTGGCAGTGGCCGCCCTCGCACCCGCGCTCGCCCTGGGTCCGAGCCTGCCGCTGTGGCCGGCCGCGTCGCTGAGCATCGCGGGTCTCGCCGGGGCCGCGCTCGCCGCCACCGCGACCACCCCGGTTCAGGGCATCGCGCTCGCGGCCACGCTCATCCTCACCGCCACGGCGGCGATCACCGGAGGCGGACCCGCGGTTCTCGTGGCGTTCCGGATCGCGCGCAGGCAACCCGACGCCGGTCCCGAGCCCACCCCTCCCCCGGGTCCGCTCCGCGGCGGACGGGTCATCGGCGTGCTCGAACGCGGAGCGGTCACCGCCTCCATCCTCGCCGGATGGCCCGAAGGGATCGCGGTCATCATGGCGGTGAAGGGTCTCGCCCGCTATCCCGAACTGCGCGAACCGAACGCCTCCGAACAGTTCATCATCGGCACGTCCACCTCGGTGCTGTGGGCGGTCGCGGTGTGCGGCGTCGGACAGGCGCTGATCACCTGATCCCGAATACCGCTGTCAGATCTTCTTCAGTGCACTGCCCTTGTGCATCGCGACGTGATCGGTCTTGTCGCTCCGGATCTCGTACTGCGGCTCGTCCTCGCTGCACCGCCGAGTACGTCCCTTGAACTCCACGTCCTTCGTGTGTTTCGCGATGATCACGCCCTCGACGTATCCGGCTTCGGAGTTCCATCGGACGTGGTCACCGATGGAGAAGTGGGTCGCCATGTCGTCGTCCTCCCGATCGGCCCGCTTCCTGTGACAGTCGGATAGCCGTCTCCCGTCGGTCCTACACCCCGGTCGGTCGGACCGTTCGATGCTCCGCAGGATCCGCGGACCCCTCCGCGACGGCGCGGAACCGTTCCAGGTCCTCCGGACGGAACTCGGGCCGGTCGACCACCGCGTCGACGAGCAGACGCAACTGGTGTTGCAAGGCCGGCACCGACTCGGTGCGCCCCTCCGTCGAAAGGTGATCCATGAGCATGCGCAACACCCGGGCCAGTGCCGTCGCCACGTGCAACTGCGCCGAACCGGCCTGCCGGATCTGCTCGAAGGCGTGCTCGATGTACTCGTCGGGCGACAGGATCCACGGACGCAGCAGGATCCGACCCTCCGCACCCTCGATCGCCGGCGCCGGACTGTCGGTGACCAGCAGGGTGCGCAGCAGACTGCCGAGCCGGAGCACCACTTCGGTCGCGGTCGTCGGGTCGTTGATCGCCTGGCTCAGCGCGCGCAACGCGATGTCGACGAGCTGCCGCAATGCGAAGTCCACGTCCTGCTGCATGGTGCGCACGTTCGAGATCTCCACGGCCGCCTCGAGCCGCCGCAGGATCACGGTCCGCTCCGGCTTCGGATGGATCCGCAGCAACGGTTCCCCGCGGTGGATGTACGCGCCGGGACGTGTCTCCATCCGCACCACCGCGCCCGGCGGTACCACGGCGAGAACGAGTTCGGCCGGTGCCTGGGTCACCCAGCCGTCGCGCGGGGCGTGCACCGTCGCCCCCTCATCGAAATCCGGCTCCGGCGCCCGGTCGACGTGGATCTCACGGTGCGCACTCCGACTCGTGTTCGAGATGACCTTCTCGGCCTCCGAGGCGATGCTGCGCACCACCTCCCCGACCTGCAGACCGTGGGCCAGCCGGTTGAGATAGGCGATGATGAGCACCACGGTCGACACCGCGAGGACCAGCGCGAGGGTCGTCGACAGTGTCGGGGCAGGTGCGGCGTCGTCCGCGCCGATGTGACGCAGCGTCAGCACGCAGTAGACGAAGGTCGCCACCAGCATCCCGATCACCGTCTGGCTGACCCGATCCCGGATGAAGGACCGCATCACCCGCGGTGAGAACTGGCTGCTCGCCAACTGCAGGCTCACGACGGTCAACGAGAAGACGACGCCGGCGGTGGTGATCGTGGCGCCCGCCACGGTGCTCAGCAGCCAGATCGCCGCGTTGCTGTTCATCTTCATGCCCCACGGGAAGGGGCCGAAGGTCCGATCGATGTAGCCGCTCACCTCGGCGAGCACAGCTCCGGCGACGACGACCAGCGCGGGCAGCGCGAACAGGCTCTCCCGGAATCGGTACTCACCCGCGGCGAGCCGCAACTGCATCCACGATCTCGGCAGAGCACTCATGCCGACCACGCTATCGACGCGCACGGTTCCGGCAACCCGACTTCCGCAGAACACCTCGACCAGGAGCGGTCACCGCGCCGGAGGTGTCATCCGCTCACCCGGTCGTCCGGAGCGGACGCTTCTCCTCCTCTTCCGCGACGACCTCGATGCGATCCTGCACTCGCCGCATCGCACGCAGCCACCGATCCGGATCCGATGCTCGCCGCAGGTAGTACTCCGCCACCTCGGGGTGCGGAAGGATCAGGAACCGGTCGTCGCCGAGCGCTCCGACGATATGGTCGGCGACCTCGTCCGGGGTGAGCACCCCACTCTCGAAGATCACCCGGCCCGCAGCGTCGGTCGGCAGCAGATCCGTCGCGACGCCCTGCGGGCACACACACTGGACGATCACGCCCTTGTCCCCGTAGGTCGCCGAGAGCCACTCCGCATGGGCGACGGCAGCGTGCTTGCTCACCGAGTACGCCGGGGAACCGAGCATGGTCAGCAGTCCCGCCGCCGAGGCCGTCACCACGAACCGTCCGGCACCCCGCTCGAGCCACTCCGGCAGCAGTGCCCGGGCGGCGCGGACGTGCCCCATGACGTTGACCTCCCAGGACAGCTGCCATGCCGCCTCGCTCTCGGCCGCTCCCGTCTCGACCCCGGCGTTGGCGAACCACACGTCCACGGATCCGAGAGCGGCGAGCGAGCGGGCGACCAACTCGGCGACGCCCTGCTCCCCTGCCGCGTCCCCCGGTACTGCGATGCCACCGATCTCCTCGGCGACGCGGGCGCACGCGTCGGCGTCGAGATCGTTGACCACGACACGGGCGCCGGCCTGCGCGAGGCGGTGGGCCAGAGCCCGGCCGATACCGTTACCGGCTCCCGTGACGACGACACCCGCGTCCCGGAGATGATCCGGAGCCGTCCTGTACGTCAACTGGCGTCCTTCCGTTCGTGCCGGCCCCGGCCTTGCCGAGGCGGCAGGCGAGACCGGGCCCGGCAACGAGCGACTCGCTGCCGGGCCCGGTGATGACATCTCGATCCGTGTGGTCACATCTTGCTGAGCGCGTCGGTTCCGCCCACCAGCATCGCCGCGGCGACACCGACCGCGGTGACCCCGGTCATGACCAGGGCGACGGCGGCGACGAGCGGGTAACCGCCGTTGGACCAGTACTCGAACAGGATGGTGCCCATCACCTGCGTCTGCGAGGCCCGCACCAGCAGCGACGCAGTGAACTCGTGGGTGAGCAGGACGAACAACAGGGCCGCGGTCCCGCCGAGGCTGCCGCGCATGAGCGGCAACAGGATCTTCACGTTGGTGGCCACGAAACCGGCACCGCTCACCCGGGACGCCTCGAGGTAGGTCTCGCCGAGGGCGAGCATCGAGGACAGCTGCATGCGGGTCGCGAACGGCAGCATCAGCGTCACGTACACCAGGATCACCACCCACGACGTGCCGTAGAGGACGATCGGCCCCTGCGTGTAGGTCAGCAGGAAGGCGGCACCGAAGATGACCGCCGGCACTCCCAACGGCATGGACACGAGCACGTCGGTGACCACTCGCAGCACCGGGTACTTCGTGCCACGCACGATGAGGTTCGCGGCGACGAAGCCGAGCGGCAGGACGATCGCCATCGCGATCAGGGAGAACATCACGCTGTTGCCCACCGCAGCGGGCACCGCCGTGCCGGAGAAGATCGTCCGGAAGTTCTCGAAGGTCAGCGCGGAGAAGTTGACGGTGCCACTCCAGTAACGCGACAGGGCCACGAACACCAGTGCCAGCAGCGGCAGTACCGTCGACAGCAGCGAGAAGAGCAGGATGATCGCCACACCGGTCTTCGACGGGCGCCCCTGGGAACGGAACGCCTTGCCGCCGTGGGTGACGAAGCGACGCTGATTGCCCAGCATCGCCTTCTGCGCGAAGACCACCACGATCCCCACGATCAGCAGCGGCGAGCCGAGGGCCGCGGCGGTGGCGAACTGCGCCGGCGAGTCGCTGATCTGGAAGTACATCTCCGTGGTCAGCACGCTGACCCCGGTGTTCGTGCCCAGCAACAGCGGGCCGGTGAACTGCCCGAGCCCGAGCAGGAGCGCGACGCCCGCGCCGTAGATGAGCGTGGGACGCAACAAGGGCAGGGTGATCTTGAAGAACACCTTCCATTCCGGCATCCCGGAGACCTGGGCGGCCTCGATCATCTCCGAGTTGATGTTCTCGAAACCCGAGCGGACGAACATGTACACGAACGAACTCAGCGAGAACCCGGTGATGATCACGATCCACTGGATCGAGTAGATGTCGATCGGGCCCTCTTCGAGATGCGACCACCACGGCAGGTTCCGCAGCATCGCGTTGAGGTAGCCGGGACGGGGTGAGAGCAGGAACGCCCAGCCGACGATCGCGGCGACGGCCGGAATCACGATCGGCAGGATCGGCAGGATCTGCAACACCGCCAGGCGTCGGGGAAGCCGGTTCGCCGCCCACGCCAGTGCCGTACCGAGAACCATCGCGATCACCAACGACCCGAACGCCAGACCGACCGTGTTCCAGAGTATTTGACCGATACGGGGCAGACCGAAGGCACGGTCGTAGCCGGCGGCTCCGTCCTCGAAGGCCGTCGCCTGCAATCGCACCACCGGAAGCACGACCAGGTAGCAGAGCAGCGCCACGAAGGCGACGACGCCGAGGCGGCGCGCGACGACCCGCACCGCGTCGTTCCCGGGCCCGCGGGGGACGCTCGGAGGGGCTTCACCGACCTCGGCGGTCGGCAACGTCATGACAGCCATGTCCGCCTCACCCCACCAGAGCGCCGGTCAGCGCCTGTCGGGGCATTGCCAGTGCCGTGCCGTCGGTGTCGAAGGTGCGCGCGTCGAGCGGATCGAACGCGAAGATCATCGTCGCGCCGCGATTCACCGTGCGCGGCATGCGCGCCGTGTCGAATGTCTGGATGCGGGCATGCAGCTGGCGGCGCACCGATCCGTCGCCCACCACCGAGCACATGACGTCGAAGTGCAGGCCACCGTACTCGACATCGTCGATGTGCACGGCCATCCCGGCTTCACCGGGCAGCAGGTCCGCGACGTCGGTCACCAGCCGGACCTTCTCCGGTCGCAGGCGCAGGACGAACGAACCCACCGAAGCCTCCGCCCGCGGCTGCATGCCGTGGATCTCGGTGCCCAGCGCGTACCAGCGTCCGTCGACGTACTCGCAGGGCACCCGGTTCGACATACCGGTGAAGCCTGCGACGTACTCGTCGACCGGCTCCTCGAAGACCTCGCGCGGCGGCCCGATCTGGACGATCCGGCCGGCGCGCATGATGGCCATGCGGGTGCCCAGCGCGAGGGCTTCGCTCTGGTCGTGCGTCACGAACACCGCCGTGAACGGCTTGCGCTGGTGCAGGTCGTGCAGTTCCGCCCGGACCTGATCGCGCAGGCGCGCATCGAGGTTGCTGAGCGGCTCGTCGAACAGGACGAGATCGGGGTGGGAGACCAGGCCGCGTGCCAGAGCGACGCGCTGCTGCTGCCCACCGGACAGTTCCGCCGGGAGCCGGTCGAGCAGACGTTCGCAGTCCACCAGTGCCGCGGTCTCCTCGACCCGGCCGTCGGCGAGCGCGTCGGTGAGCTTGCGGGACTTGAGCGGGTAGGCGATGTTCTTGCGGACGGTCATGTGCGGCCACAGCGCGTAGGACTGGAAGACCATGCCGATGAAGCGCTTGTCGGGCGGCAGGTTCACACGGCGGGCACCGTCGAAGACCACCTCGTCGCCGAGGGTGATGGAGCCGCTCGCAGGCTGTTCGAGGCCGGCCAGGCATCGAAGCGTCGTCGTCTTACCGCACCCGGACGGGCCCAGCAGTACCAGGAATTCGCCGTCCTCGATCTCGAGGTCGAGATGATCCACGGCCACCGTCGGGGGCTTGCCGTCGAAGTTCTTCAGCAGCTGGCGTATCGAGACATGGGACATCGTGTACTCACTTTCCGACCATCGGAGATCAGTGCTCGGTGGCGAACAGGGCGGGTGCCGGTTCGCGGACGGGTTCAGGGGACGGGGTGCCGCCGTCCCGGTCTGCGCGGCCGGTCGCGAGCCGATACAGCCGCTGTGCGTGTTCGTCGGCGGTGCCCCACAGCACGCTCGAGCTCAGGGCCCGGCGGTAGTACAAATGGGCGGTGTGTTCCCAGGTGAAACCGATGCCTCCGTGCACCTGGACATTCGTCGCCGTGGCAAGGCCGGCTGCGTCTCCGCACGCGATCGCCGCGATGGCCGCTGCCTCGGCGAGCTCGTCGTCGGTGCCCTCCTCGACTGCCCACACCGCGTGTGCCACAGCGGAGTCGGCCAGTTCCACGGCCACGGCCACCTCGGCGAGCATGTGCTTCACGGCCTGGAACTCGCCGATGAGGCGGCCGAACTGCACACGTTCCTTCGCGTAGGCCACCGCGGCGTCGAGGCACGCCCGGGCGACGCCGAGACTGTCGCAGGCCAGCGCGACGAGAGCCCGATCGCGTACGCGGCCCGGTTCGGGCCGGTCGGTGAGCAGGGTGGCCGGGGCGTTCTCGGCGTGGACACGGGCCAGGTCTCGGGTGGCGTCGGTGGCCTCCATCGGTTCGACCGTCAGATGGACGCGGTCGACTGCGTAGAGACCCAGGGCTCCGTACCGATCGACGGCATGGATCAGAAGCGTATCCGCCACAGTTCCGTCGAGCACGAAATCGGCTCGGCCCGTGAGGGTCACGCCTGATCCTCCCTCGACCGCGCGGAAGGCGCTCTCGGTGGAGTGAGCGTCGCACTCGTCCCCGGGGACCACCGTGGCGACGATTCGTGCGCCCGAGGCGATCCCTTCGAGGAGGTCCCCGGCGAGGGGGTGCTCGGTGCAGCGGGTGAGAGCCGCGGCGGCGACGACACCGCCGAGGACGGGGACCCGGGTCAGTTCCGCACCGAGGGTTTCGAGAACGGCTGCCACGGTTGCGAAAGAGGTGCCGAGACCGCCGAGGTTCTCGGGGACGGCGAGAGCGCCGATTCCGATCTCGCGGCCGAGCACGGACCACAGTTCGCGGTCGAGGGCACCGTCGCGGTAGACCCGATCGGTCCGCCCGTCGGCCGGGTCGGCCCGGCCGACGGCGGCTCGGACGGTGTCGACGAGGAGCGCCGTATCCTCCGCGCCGGTCGCGCTCGAGAGAATCATGGTGTCGCCTTTCCTGGGGATGCCGGCCGTGGGAGCTGCTGCCGGCGTCTGGATCTGCTCAATCCGAGGACGGAAGGGGCCGGGCCTGCTTCTCGGCGAGAACCGCGTCGCCGATCGCGAGGGGTCCGGTGCCGGGACGTACGCACAGCACCTCGACTCCCCCACCCTCGTATCGCTTGCCGATGAGAAGACCCTGGCCTGCGGCCGCGTCGGAAGCCGGTGCGGCATCGGCGGACATCGGCTCTCCCCCGCACAACAGAGGTCCGGTCACCGCATCGTCGACTCGGACGACCACGACTTCGGCACCGCACACGGGGCTCTTGAGACGTTCTCCGACCTTCATGTTTCTTTCCTCTCGTGTCCGGGACCGATCCGGGTCTCCGGAGGGCTCGCCGGGTGCCGGACGCGGCACTGCCGGCGGCGGTGGGTTCTACTGGCTGGAGCCGAACAGCTGGGCGAACTCGGCGCGGAAGGCCTCGGTGTCGTCGGCGGTGACGATCCGGCTGTTGACCCAGATGTCGTCCGCGGATGTCGCCGCCGTGGAGATGTCGGGCAGCACGGAGCCGGCGCGGTCGGCGACGGCCTCCTGGCCGGCCTTGGTCACCAGGAAGTTTGCGAACAACTGTGCGGCGTTGGGGTGCGGTGCGGTCGCCGGGACCCCTGTGAGGAAGGGGGCACCGAAGACCGGCGAGGGCAGACCGGAGTCGACCGGAGCACCGGCTTCCTTCTCCGCGGTGAGCGGCATGGTGTAGAGGGCCGCGGCGATCTCACCGGAGGTCAGTGCCTGGGCCATCGCCTGGGCGCCCGGGTAGGTGCGGGGCTTCTGCCCGGCGAGCTTCTCGACGTAGTCGGGTGAGACCGTGTCTCCCAGGAAGTCGTAGAAGTCCACGATGGCCGAGGACACCGGAAGCATCACACCGATCTTCCCGTCCGCGAGGGAGGGATCGAGCAGGTCCTCGTATCCGTCGATGCCGTCCGGGACCCGGCCGGTGTTCCAGCCGTAGGTGAGCACCGCAGCCGACGAGAGGAAGATCCGGTCGTCGTCCCGCAGGAACTTCTCGCGGTCGAACTCGGAGGCGTCGAAGGCGGGGCCGGTGACCGGGACGAAGTAGTCCTCGGTCAGCCGTGTGTCCACCCAGGGCTGGGAAGCGGTGGCGATGACATCGGCCGTGTGGCGACCGGTTTCCGCCTCCGCCGCCAGCTTGGTCTGGAGGTTGGCGTCGTTGTCGCGGACGATCTCCACCCCGATGCCGTACACCGACTCGAATCGGGCCGCGACTTCCTGGAGGTTGTCCGTCGGTTGCCCGGTGAAATAGGTGACCGAGCCTTCCTGCTTCGCGGCCTCGACCAGCTCCTCCCAGGCGCTGTCGCCGGCCGGACCGAGATCCTCCGCGGACACCTCCGTGGTACCGGACCCGCACGCAGCAGCAGCGAACGTCACTGCGGCGATGCCGATTCCGGCAATCGAGCGACGAAGCGACGGAAATCTCATGGCAGACCTTTCGATTTTCTGAAGAGTCGAGCGACCGTGCGCCGGGAGGCACAAGGGCGATGCGGTGGGACGGCCGGGATGCTCAGCTTCCGGAGACGACCCGACCGTGGACGCGATTACGCGCTTCGCGCCAGGTCAGGCCACGGTCCGCACGAGCCTCCGCGGGGAGCCCGAGAAGTCGTTCCGCGACGATGTTGCGCTGGATCTGATCCGACCCGCCGGCGATGCTGTAACCGGGGGCGCCGAGAACGTGCGCATTCCATTCGTAGGTACCGGGAATGCCGGTGTCCGCGATGAGGTTACGCCCCAGCACGGTTCGTGCCGCAGCGGAGACCGCGGCGAGCTTGTCGACCCATTGGATCTTGCGGACGGATCCGATCGCCGAGGGCGCCGCTCCGCCGTCGCGAGCCTGGCGGTCCCGCAGCAGGTCCACCGCGGCGAGTTGCTGGCGCAGGTACACCCGGGCCAGTTGCTCACGCACACGCGGGTCCTCGTCGCGCCCGAGGCGCCGGGCCGTGGCCACGAGCTGATCGAACTGCCCGCCGACATTGGCGGTGTTGGACCCGCCTTCGCGTTCGAAGGCAAGTGTGGTCAGGGCGACGGACCACCCCTTGCCCACCTCCCCGAGACGGAGGCTGTCGGGGATGCGGACCCGGTCGAGGAAGACCTCGTTGAAGCTGCTGCCCCCGGACATCTGCCGGATCGGGCGGATCTCGACACCGGGAGCGTCGAGAGGAATCAGGAAGGCGGTCATGCCCTGGTGCTTGGGCTGGTCGGGATCGGTGCGGGCGATGAGTTCGCCCCATTCGGCGAACTGCGCGCCCGACGTCCAGACCTTCTGCCCCGAGACGATCCAGTCGTCGCCGTCCCGCACCGCGCGTGTTCCGAGATTCGCGAGGTCGGAGCCGGCGTCGGGCTCGGAGAACAGTTGGCACGCAAGAAGTTCACCACGAAGCATCTTCGGCAGGAACTGCTGCTTCTGTTCGTCGGTACCGAGGAGCCTGATGGTGGGGGCGATGAGGTGCAGGGTGACCGAGACGAGCTCGTGCGGCGGGAGCGGGCACAGTTCGTTCTCGATGCGCGCGAAGGCTTCCGCAACCTCGGTTCCGGTCTCCGTGCCGCCGTATTCGATCGGCCATCCGAGCGCACCGTAGCCGGCGTCGAACTTCTCGCGCTGCCAGGTGCGGTGGCGGTCGAGGAGCGCCCGCTCCTCGTCTTCGGGGAGATCGTGGAAGACCGAGACGTCGTACTCGTCGTCGCGGACGGTGAACGCCAGTCGGGCCAGGGTGTCGGTCACCCAGGTGCGGGCGCGGGTCTCGAATTCCGAGAGGGACATGAATACTCCACTGGCTGAGATCGTCCCGTGTGGGGCGATCGGGCTGTTGGTCGGTCCGCGGCCGGTGGCAGAAGCTACCCGCTCGGCATCCATTAGGAACATACGCATATTAACGGAGATTTAAGTCACAGTCCAGTGATGCGAGAGATGCGTGTCACCCCGCCGAGGACCGGGAACCGGCTGCGAACCGCCGGTGCCGGCCCGCCCCTGGAGGGCACGGGCCGGCACCTGGGACTCGAGGACGTCAGTCCAGGTTGTAGAGCGCCGCAGCGTTGTCGTGCAGGATCTTTCGCGCGTCCGCCTCGGAGAGATGCGCGAAGTTGCGACGCAGGTAGTCGTCCGGCCGCACGGCATCGCTCGCCGGCCCCGGGGACATCGAGGTCGGGTGCGGGTAGTCCGTCTCGTAGAGCACGTTGTCGGCACCGAGCTGCTCGATCGCGCTGCGCGCCGAATCCTGCTCGAACCAGAAGCAGCCGTAGATCTGCCGCTTGAAGTACTCGCTGGGCAGAAGCTCGTAGTTCGGGTGCTCCTTGTGCACGCCGCTGTTCCGCCACTGCCAGTCCATGCCCTCGAGCGCGAACGGCATCCAGCCGATGCCCGACTCCACGGAGACGAACTTCAATTCGGGGAACCGGTCGCAGATGCCGCCGAAGATGAGCTGCGAGATCGTGCGGGCGTTGTCCATGAAGAACGAGATGCCCATCATGCCGTAGTTGGCCGCCACACCGTTGCTCTCGTGCCCGAAGCCGCTCAGATCGACCTCGCCGGAGGCGATGTGGAAGTTGATCGGCAGCTTCTTCTCCTGCGCGGACGCCCACAGCCGGTCCCAGTACGGGTCGGTCAGTACCGGCAATCCGAATGCGGCCGGGTTCTGCGTGAACACCAGGCCCTTGTGCCCGGCAGCCGCGACCCGCTCGACCTCGGCGATGGTCGCCTCCATGTCCCAGAAGGGCAGGATGCCCACCGGGACGTAGCGGCCGGGTGCGAACTGGGCCCACTCGGTGAGGTAGTCGTTGTAGGCACGGACACACTCGAGCTGCAGATCGTTGGATCCGTTGGACTGCAGCGTCTTCTGACTGAAGACCGCGACGTTCGGGTACAGGATCTGTGCGTGGATGCCGTAATCGTCCATCAGCGCCAGACGCTTGGCGGGATCCCACGAACGCGGATCGGTGTCGGCGAAGCGCGGCGGGCAGCTCGGCGGGTACTCGTGCCAGCCGGCCATCGCGGGCGCACCGACGGCGCTCATGCGGGTACCGGAGACGAACCACGCCTCGTCGCCACGCTGTTCGTCCCACCGCACGTGGGGAACGAGATCGCCCCACTTCTTCGACATCCGGGACGTCCACAGGTCCGGCGGTTCGACGACATGGGTGTCGGTATCGATGATCTTGATATCGCGAAGGTCGTACACGAGAACTCCTCCTTGTGGAGATCGGGAAGTGGAAATTCGGGTGCGCACGTGCGCTGGAAGGGCGGCGACGTCCGGTCGCAGCCGGGAAAGATTCTGTGATCGCCCGGAAGGGGTTACTTGATCGCGCCGGAGATCTTGAGTTCGACGATGCGGTCCCAATCCAGACCGTGCTCGAGCAGCACCTCGTCGGTATGCTCGCCGTGGTGCGGGGCTCGCGTCAGTGTCGGGGCCTCCCCGCCGAAGGAGGTCGGTGCCGTCACCATGTCCAGGGTCCGCCCGTCCTCGTATTCGACGGTGCGGACGAAGCCGTTGGCCAGGGCCTGCGGATCGGACAGCACGTCGATCGGCTTGCGGAAGACGTCCCATTGCCCTTCCTGCTTGCCCAGGATGTCGGTCCACTCCGCAAGGGTGCGCTGCTCGAAGATCTCCGTCAGGATCGCCGTACACTCACGGGAATTGCGGGCGCGGTCCTCGAACGTCGCGAACCGCGGGTCGTCGATCAGGTGGGACAGGCCGATCGCCTCGCAGAGGCCGGGCCAGAACTTCTGACTCTGCAGCAGCGCGAGATGGATGTAGCGCCCGTCGCTGGTGCGGTAGATGTTCGAGACGGGATTGACCGGGTTGTAGCGGTCGGGGTACGGCAGTTCGTCGGCACCGATCATCTGGCAACCCGCGATGGTCGCCTGCATCGCCCAGGCGCCGACCGAGAACAGCGACGTGTCGACGACGATGCCCTCACCGGTGCGTTCGCGGTGGAGCAGACCCGCCGCGATGCCGCCGGCCAGGGCCATGCCGCTCTGGGAGTCGCCGAAGGCCGGACCGGGCATGTTGGCAGGCCAGTCCAGATCGTCCGGGGCGATGGATCCGGCCGCACCCGAGCGCGCCCAGTAGGTGATGCCGTCGAAACCGCCCTTGTCGCTGTCCGGGCCGGCCACACCTTGAGCGGTGCCGCGGGCGTACACGATCCGCGGATTGCGCGCGAAGATGTCGTCTACGTCGATACCCAGCTTGGCGCGCGCGTCGGGCAGGAAGTTCGTCATGAAGACGTCGGCGGATTCGACGAGCTTCATGAGCACCTCACGCCCCTCGGGGTGGGCGATGTCCAGTGCGACAGCGCGCTTTCCGCGGTTGTTGATCTCGAACAGGCTCGCGAGGCCGTCGACCTGGGCGGGGACACCCCAGGCTGCGGTGGATCGAGTGGGGTCGCCGAAATCCGAGTGCTCGATCTTGACGACGTCGGCTCCCCAGTCGGAGAGGATCGCGGCCGCCGAGGGGACGAACGCGTACAGCGCCACCTCTACGACCTTGATCCCGTTCATCACCGTGGTCATCGAGTGTTCTCCTTCGTCGTCTCACGGCCACGAGAGGCCGCGCACAGCATGGGAAGTGAGCGCCGAGCGACTCCGTGAGATGCGGGTCGGGGGATTCGGCGGAAGCTCGAACGCGAGCTGAAAACACCGTAACTATAGCAATGTTTTGTGCGTTGTACATCACAATTTTTCGGGAGGTCGCGAGGCGACGCCACGCAGGGCGGGTCAGTAGAGCGACTCACCCCCGTCCACCACGAGGTTCGTGCCGGTGACGAACGCCGAATCCGGACTCGCGAGATACAGTGCGGCAGCGGCCATGTCCGCCGGGGTGCCGGCCCGACCCATGGGGACCGTCGCGGCGCGCTCGTCGAACAGGTTGTTGCGGTCCTGGGCGAGCGGGGTCGCAGTGATGCCGGGAGACAGCGCATTGACGCGCACCCCCGTGGGCGCGAGCTCGTAGGCCGCGAGGCGGACCAGCTGGTTCAGGCCCGCCTTCGAGGTGCCGTAGGGAACGAGCGAGGGCCGGGCACCGAGTGCGCGGATCGAGGAGACGACGACGATGGACCGGTTCTCGTCCGTGCGCTCGACCATGGATCGCGCCGCCGCCTGCACACAGAGGAACGTCCCCGTCAGGTTCAGATCGATGCAGTCCTGCCATTGCCGCGGCGTCAGTTCGAGGAAGGGCACCACACTCCCGCTCCCGGCATTGGCGACGAGTACGTTGAGCGGCCCGTTCCGGTCCTCCGCGGTCTCGAACATCGCGGCGATGGAGTCCGCGTCGCTGATGTCCGCGACGACGCCGGAGACCCGGTCCGCAGCCTTGCACCGCATCTGCAGTCTCTCGACCGCCGCGTCGAGCACTTCGAGCCGACGTGCCGCGAGGGAGACCGTCGCTCCGGCATCGAGCAGGCGCTCGGCGATGCCGTAGCCGATGCCCTCGCTCCCTCCGGTCACGAGGACGTGTTGCCCGGCGAGAGAGCCCGCGCCGGTGTAGTTCGCAGAATCTCGGGGTATACGTGTGTTCTGGGTCATAGAGAGTGGTATAACATCAACTAACCGAAACATACATATATTTCCGGGTAGCCCTCAGCACCGGGCTTCCTCCCTATACTCGGCCGCACGCTCACCCCCGCTCGGACGAGTGCGGGCCCCTGCAGAGACGACGAGGACACCATGACCCGCAACTTCACGAGCTCGCAGTCGGACACCGCCGCGCGACGACGCGCGGTAGCCATGACTCGCACCGAGAAGGTTTCGCGCACAGTGGCACGCATGGTCGCCAAGGAGATCGCCGACCGGCAGCTCGCTCCCGGTTCGGCCCTCGAAGCCGAGTCCGAGATGGCTCGCCGCTTCGGCGTCGGCCGCGCCTCCGTCCGCGAAGGGCTGCGACTGCTCGAGGCCCAGGGCCTGGTGACGGTCCGGCAAGGCCTCGGCGGTGGCCCCATCGTCTCCGAACCCACGGGGAGCGAATTCGGCGACACACTGTCGATGTACCTGCAGGCCAAAGGCGTTCGATTCCGGGAGGTCGCCGAGGCCGCACTGGAGATGGAGGGGCTCGCAGCCGCGATGCTCGCCGACCGGGTCGCTGCCGGCGAGGACGTCGATCTCGATGCCCTGGCCGGGAAACAGATCGTGCCGGAGATGACCGACGACGAGGTCGTCGACACCGCGGTCGGGTTCCACCAGACACTGCGGGAGATGTCCGGCAACTACGTGCTCACCCTCACCGGATCGGCGCTCGCGCACATCTACACCTTCCGCATGCTCGAGGCGCACCCCGACGTCTGGGACGACGAGGAACGCGAGGGATTCGAAGGGCCGCACCAGGCGATCCACAATGCCATCGCCGCCGGCGAACCGGAACGCGCCCGCCGCCTGGCCCGCGAACACATGCGTGAGGTCATCGATCGCCTCTCCGCCCTCAACCCCCGGATGCTGGACGAACGCGTGGACTGGCGCTGAGCCCTCCCTCTCGGCGACGACCTGCATCCGGGCATCCGCCCGCGACCTGAACATCGATCAACCACGGCCCGGCGTGCCTGCGTGCCCGACGGATCGTCGACGCAGGTCGCCGTATCGAACCGGAGTCCGTGTGTCGCCGAAAGCTGCGTCCGATCCGAAACGTACACGCCCACGCATCGCGCTCCCCCGCGCGGCGTGGGCGATCTCGTTCGCCACCGTCGGTGTCTTCATGGGCATCGGTGTCGTGAGTCCGATCCTTCCGTCCCTGGCCGACGAACTGGGAGGATCCCCCGCTCAGGTCTCCCTGCTGTTCACCAGCTACATGGCGGTGATGGGTCTGGCGATGGTGGTCACCGGCTGGATCTCGAGCCGCACGGGGGTGCGCGCCACTCTCCTGATCGGCCTGGCACTGATCGCGGTGGCCGCGGTGGGGTCGAGTGCATCGTGGGCGCTGGGACCGATCATCGGTTTCCGCGCGGGCTGGGGACTCGGCAACGCGCTGTTCGTCGCGACGGCCCTGGCCGCGATCGTGGCCGCGATGCCGGGACGGCGGTCACGTGCGATCACCTACTACGAGGCCGCGGTAGGGGCCGGCATCGCCACCGGTCCGCTCGTCGGCGGTCTCCTCGGGCAGATCTCGTGGCGGGCCGCCTTTCTCGGATCCGCACTTCTGGTCACACTGTCCTTCGCCCTTCTGGCGGTCGTACTTCCCCGTACCCCGCGTGCCGCCGAACCGACTTCGCTCGTCGCGCCGTTCCGAGCCCTCACCCACCGGGGTCTGTTCTCGGTCGCGGCGGTGTCGCTGCTCTACCATCTCGGTCTCTTCACGGTGTTCTCCTACGCACCGTTCGTGCTCGGGTTCTCGCCCGCGCAAACGGGTTTCGTGTTCTCCGGCTGGGGTGTCTGTCTGGTCTTCGCGTCGGTCGTGGCCGCACCCCGTCTGCGGGGTTCCGTCGGTGCCGTGCCGACCGTTGCAGCGGCACTGGCCCTGTTCGCGACGACGATCGCGCTCATCGCGGTCTTCACCGAGAACAGAGCTGTCGTGACGGTCTGCATCGTCGTTTCCGGGCTGTTCGTCGGTGTGCTCAACGCACTGGTGACCGAGATCGGCATGCACGTCTCCCCTGTGGACGGCGCCACAGCTGCGGCGAGCTACAGTTTCGTCCGCTTCGGCGGGGGCGCCTGCGCGCCGTGGCTCGCCGGATGGCTCGGGGAGGCCACCGCTCCGTCCGTGCCCTTCGCCGCGGCGGCGGGCGCGACCGCACTCGGCCTGGGCGCCCTCGCCTTCGGCCGGAAGAGCCTGCCTCCGCGACCTCGACGTGCTGTGTCCGGGGAGGGCGACCCTGATCGAGCGACTGTCGGGAGTCCCTCTACGATCCGGGGGTGACGTGGGCCACTCCACGCGCTATGCTCTCTAATATCCCAAATATGACGATGTTTTGATCGTCGATTCCCTCTTCTGCCTACGGCACGAAAGGCCTCGTCATGAGCGAACTTTCCCTCGGATCCGGTTCCGTCGTCGTCACCGGCGGAACCGGTGGTCTCGGCACCGCAGTCACCGAACGCCTCCTCACATCCGGCGCACGGGTGGTCGTCCCCTGGTACGACGAGGCCGAAGCCGACCGGTTGACACCCCACCCCGATCTCGTCCTCGTCAAGGCCGACCTGTCCGACGAGAACGATGTCGAGCGGGTGCTCGGCCTCGCCACCGCCGACGAGTCCCGCCCCCTGACAGGCCTGGTCAACCTCGTCGGGGGCTTCCACTCCGGTAGCCGCGTCCACGAGACACCCGTGGAGGTGCTCGACGCCCAGCTCTCCCTCAACCTGCGGATCGCCTATCTCGTCACCCAGGCCGCACTGCCCGAACTCATCCGACGCGGTGGCGGATCGGTCGTGTGCATCGGGTCGGCCGCCGCAACCCGCCCGTTCCCCGGAGCCGCCGGCTACATCGCCTCCAAAGCCGCTGTCGCGGCGCTGGTCCAGAGCATGGCGGTCGAGTACGCACCCGACGCCATCCGCGTCA
The DNA here is from genome assembly GCF_900187265.1 of Rhodococcus rhodochrous. Classification (NCBI taxonomy): domain Bacteria; kingdom Bacillati; phylum Actinomycetota; class Actinomycetes; order Mycobacteriales; family Nocardiaceae; genus Rhodococcus; species Rhodococcus rhodochrous. The sequence goes on along the minus strand of NZ_LT906450.1, from coordinate 2,458,921 downwards.
ACGGTCTCGTGCCATCGATGATCGATACCCCTGCCAACCGCAGCGCGATGCCGAACGCCGACACCTCGTCGTGGGCCCGCCCGGCCGACATCGCCGACGTCATCACCTTCCTGTTGAGCGACGCGTCCCGCTCGGTGACCGGCGCGCTGATCCCCGTCACCGGAACCACATCCGATCACTGATCCCGGTCCCCGACGCAAGAGGACCCCGCGGTCGAATCCGCGGGGTCCTCTTGCATCCGGTTCACCGGAGATACGCGGGAGATCGCACACCGAGCCGGCCCGCGAGGGCCGCGAGATTCTCGCGTCGCTCCGCGACGGTGGCGCCCTTCCAACCCGCATCCGCCCACACGACCAGATCGTCCAGTCCACGATCCCGGTAGCATTCGAGATCGGCCGCCGTCGTCGCCTCGGTGACCTCGACCCGCACGTAACACGGGAACTCCGCATTCCCGCCCGCTTCCACGCGGTGCCGACGCAGCACGTCCACCAACTCGACGGCCTCCTCGAAGGTCGGCGTGCCCGAGGAGATCCAGGCATCGCCGAGACGCGCCGCACGCGCAAGCGCACGAGGTCCGTTGCCTCCGTAGACGACCGGCACGGCCACGGGTCGAGGATGCGATCGCACCTCGTCGAACCGGTAGTGGGCGCCCTCGTGCGAGAACGACTCACCGCCCCACGCCTTGCGCAGGATCTCCACGCATTCGTCGGTGCGCGAGAACCTCCCGGCGAAGGGCACGTCGAGCGCGGCGAACTCTTCTGCGAGCCACCCTGCGCCGACACCGAACAACAGCCGCCCACCGCTCAGTTCCTGGAGGGTGATCGTGGTACGCGCGGTGTGCAAGGGGTGACGCAGCGCCGTGACGTACACGGCCGTGCCGAGTTTCAACCGCTCGGTGACCGCCGCGATCGACGCGTGCAGCGCGAGCGGATCGGTGAGTTCGGTGGTGTCGTCGACGATCGGTCCCGAATGATGCTGGCGGGTTCCCGTCGACGGGTGATCGCTCGTGTACGCGGCCGGGTGCAACACGTGCTCCCCCAGCCACAGCGCGTCGAACCCGAGTTCGTCGGCCGCGCGGGCCAATTCGAGCGCCTCGAGCGGCGTGATTCCGTAGGTGCACAATCCGATGGTGGGCACGTCTTCTCCTCGTGGTCTGGTACGGAGACAGGGCATGCCCGGGCGGTTCGCACCGCCGGACGTGCCCCGTGCGGAGAGGATCTCCGCTCATGCAGGAAGCAGGCCGAGCGCTCGGCGCGCGAGCGGCGCGACGAGCTCCCCTCGCTGTCCCATCCGCGGATCGGTGGTCTCTCCACGGACGAACCGCGCATAGAGCTGCTGCAGGATGACCACGGTCTTCCAGCAACCGAAGGCCTCGTACCAGTCGATGCGCGAGAGATCGAGATCGCTGCCCGATGCGTAGCGCTCGACGATCTCCGCCCGCGACGGCAGATCGAGCGCGTGCATACCGGGAACGACGATGAACGCCGCGTCCGAGTCGGGAGCCACGGTCCGGTCCGGCCAGTAGTTGAGCAGGGTGCCCAGGTCCACGAGCACATCACCGGTCGTGGCCATGTCCCAGTCGAACACCGACTTCACCCGGTCGGGGTCGCCGTGCGGGAACTGGCAGTTGTCGACCTTGTAGTCGTTGTGCACGATGCCGGCCCGCTGACTCGCGGGAACGTCGGCCCGGATCCGAAGGCCGACCTCCTCGACGAGATCGGCGACCTCACGGTCGGAGACGTACTCGGCGACGGCGTCCCACCGGGCCGACCATCCGGAGACCTGCCGTTCCAGGTATCCCTCCGGACGACCGAGATCCGCGAGATCGCACGATGCCGGATCGACGGCATGCAGGTCGGCGAGCCCGTCGACCACGGCGAAACCGATCCGCCTGCCCGCATCGGCACGATGCGACATCGACTCCGGGATCTCGTCCCACACCACGATCCCGTCGCGGTACTCGGAGACGAAGAACTCGGCGCCCACGACAGAGGTGTCGGCACAGTGCAGCAGCGCACGCGGAGCCCGGTCGTACGCGCGGTACAGGCGGGCGAGCACCCGATGCTCGCGCGCCATATCGTGCGCGCCGCGTGCGATCTGCCCGAAGGGAGGACGGCGCACGACCAGCAGTCGATCACCGAAGGCGACCCGGTAGGTCAGGTTCGCCGAACCACGCGGGAACTGCAGCACCGAGAACTCTCCGTCGAGACCGTCGAGGTTCGACCGCAGGTAGGCCTCGAGCGCGTCCCAGTCGAGTTCCTCCCCGGGACGGACCGGCGCTATCTCGACCCGCGGTTCCTCCACGCCCTCGACGCGCGACTCTTCGGCGACGCCCGTCATCACTGCACCCCCAGCGCCGGCAACCCGAACTTGGCCTCTGCCGCAGCATCCAGTGCGAGCAGATGGGTCGTCGGGAACAGCCCCTCGGCCGGCGTCGCCGTCTTCAGCAACTGCTTGGCGATCTGCTGCTTGTGCAGCTCGGTCGCGCCGTCCGCCAAGCCCATGTGGTAGCTCTCGAGAAGCCACTTGCCGAACGGCATCTCGGTGGAGATACCGAGCGAACCGTGCAGCTGGATCGCGCGGGAGACGACGTTGTTGAGGACCTTCGGCATCACCATCTTCACGGCGGAGATGTCGGCGATGACCTTCTTGTAGTCGTCGAGCCGATCGATCTTCCACGCCGTCCGCAGCACGAGCAGGCGGAACTGCTCGAGTTCGACCCACGACTCGGCGATCATGTCCTGCACCAACTGCATGTCGGCGAGCGAACGACCGCGCGTCTGCCGCGACACGGCACGTTCGAGCATCATGTCCAGCGACGCCTTGACCAGGCCGACCGTGCGCATCGCATGGTGGATCCGTCCGCCGCCCAGACGCGTCTGTGCGACCGCGAAGCCCTCACCCTCCTCCCCCAGGAGGTGATCGGCCGGGACCCGCACATCGGTGTACCGGATGTAGGCGTGCGTGCCCTCGGACTCCTGATGACCCCAGACACCGACGTTCCGGACGATCTCGATGCCCGGCGTGTCCATCGGGACGACGAACATCGACGCCCGCTTCGTCCGGGGAGCCTCGGGATCGGTCACGGCCATCACGATGAGGAAGGACGAGAACCGTGCGTGCGAGGAGAACCACTTCTCACCGTTGATGACGTAGTGGTCGCCGTCGCGCACCGCGCGGGTGACGAAGCTGGTCGGATCGGACCCGCCCTGGGGTTCGGTCATCGAGTAGCACGATGCGATCTCACCGTCGATGAGCGGCTGCAGGTAGCGTTCCTTCAGCTCCGGTGTGCCGTAGTGCGCGAGGATCTCGGCATTACCGGAATCCGGCGCCTGGCAGCCGAACACCACCGGACCGCTGTGGGTGGCACCCAGGATCTCGTTGAGCAGTGCGAGTTTGAGCTGCCCGTAGCCCGGACCGCCGAGCTTCGGGCCGAGATGGCAGGCCCACAGGCCCTTCTCCCGCACGATCTGCTGCAGCGGACGGATGAGTTTGTTGCGCGTCGGATCGGTCACGTCCCAGGCGTGTTCGATCACGCGGTCGACGGGGGCGACTTCTTCGTTCACGAAGGTCTGCACCCAGTCCAGCTTCTCCTGGAACTCCGGGTCCGTTTCGAAATCCCATGCCATGTCGATCGTCTCCTACCGTGTGATGAAAAGTTCTCGTCGGCGATCCGGTCGCCGATTCAGCGTGTGAGGACGGTGCACGCGCTGATGCCCGGCGCCCCGTACACATGGGTGAATCCGACCTTGGGGTCGCCCGGCACCTGCCTGTCCCCCGCTGCACCGCGCAGCTGGACGACGTTCTCGTAGACCTGACGCAGACCGGTCGCGCCGATCGGTTCCCCGTTCGCGAGGCATCCACCGTCGGTGTTGACCGGGATCGATCCGCCGATCTCGGTGGCGCCGGAGCGGATGAGTGTCTCCTGCTCGCCGTGCTTGCACAGTCCCGTCTCCGCCAGGTGCATGATCTCCGCACCTGCCTCGGTGTCCTGGATCTGCGCCACGTCGATGTCGCTCGGGTCGATCCCCGCCGCTTCGAAGGCCGCGCGGGAGGCGGTCACCGTCGGCCCGTCGGCACGTTCGGGTGAGGTCCACGGACTGAACACCTCGAACGAACCGAACAACCGCGAGCGCAGTTCCGCGGCCTCGAGGAAGACCGGCGTGTCGGTGTAGCGGTGGGCCCGGTCGGCGCGGGCGAGCACGAGCGCGACCCCGCCCTCTGCCGGGGAGCAGAACATGTACTGGGTGAGCGGATCGTTGACCATCGTCGACCCGGCGATCTCCTCCTCGCCGAGCGGAGTTCGCCGCCAGGCATGGGGGGCGAGCGAGCCGTTGCGGAACGCCTTGGCCGCCACCGTGGCCAGCAGCGATTTCGGCAGTCCGTGCTCGACGAGGTACCGCTGGATCTTCATGGCGAAGAACTGGGTGGTGACCATCATCCCGGTCTCGCCGTACCAGCGGCCCAACCCGTTGTCCTCGGGACGAGGGTTGAATGCTCCGCGCGGATGCTTGTCGAAGCCGACGACGAGACCGAGATCGGACTCGCCGGACCGGATCCGGCTGACCGCCGAGGTCAGGGCGCTGCCACCGGTGGCGCAGCCGTTGGAGACATTGACGAAGGGCAGTCCGGTCAGGCCCAGGGTCGACACGAGGGTGTCGGCGTTGCCGGCGGAATCGCTGCCGCCGTAGGCGAACTGGATGTCCTCGAACTCGACCCCGGCGTCGGCCATCGCCTGCCGGGCCGCGTAGGCGCCCTGGTCCAGGCCGCTCACGCCCTCGGTGCGACCGAACCTGTGGATACCGATACCGACGATCGCGACCTTCATGCCGCCTCCTCCTTGCTCGGTGCGAATGCGAAGGTGACGACCTCGGTGCCGTCGTCGTCGACGTGGTTGACGATGCTGCACAACCGCATCGGCATACCGATCTCCAGCGATTCCGGGTCGTTCACGGTGAGGCGGGACTCGACGATCACGTCACCGAGATCGATGTAGCCGACCCCGAAGGGGGTGAACGGTTCGGTGTGCAGGAAGGGCTTCTTCGGGGCGAACGACTGCACGGTGTAGGACCAGAGCACCCCCTCGGTGGGCAGTGCCTCGGGGTTCATCTCCGCGGCCCCGCAGCGCGGGCAGCTGTGCTGGATCGGGAAGGTGACGGTCGAACAGCGGGAGCAACGGGCGCCGCGCAGGGCGACGTTCGGGTCGTCGTCGACGAACAGGAGCGGGTCGATCGGTCGGGTGGGTGCCGTGGTCATTCGTCCTCCCCGGTTCCGGCGCTCGCGCGCTCGGTGTCGATCTCCCAGACCGGCAGCACCACAGGGTTTCCGGCCGCGTCCTCGCCGAGGTCCTCGAAGGTGCAGCGGACCGGGGTTCCGGCGGTGACGTCCGCACGACCGGGCAGATTGCCGATCAGGCGCACGCCGGCCTGCTCTCCGTCGAGGTCGACGACGATCACGGTGTACGGGACCGGGAACAGCGGATGCACCTGATGCTCGACGATCGTGTGGCTGTACACCGTGCCGGTGTGGGGCGCCGGCTTCCACGACACCTCGGTGCTCGCGCAATACACGCATCGCGGGCGCGGCAGGTGGATGCGTCGCCCGCAGTCCTCGCAGGTGAGGATCTCGATGCGGCGCTCGGCGGCGGCGGAGAAGAAGCCGGCGCTGCCCCGTTCGGTGACGAGGGGACGAAGACGGTCGGTGGTCGCCGCGCTCGCGGCTGCTGCGGCGCTCATGCCGCCACCAGGATCAGCGCGGACGCCGCCGGGGGCGGGGCCGAGGTGACCAGGGAGACCTGCGCACCCTCGACCTGACTCGTGGAGGTACCGCGGATCTGCCGCACCCCTTCGACGACGTGGTTCATTCCGTGGATGTATCCCTCGGACATGTGTCCTCCGCTGGTGTTGATCGGTATCGCTCCACCGAGGTCGATCTGACCCTCGGCGAGGAAGTCGCCGGTGTCGCCGCGCTTGCAGAACCCGTAGTCCTCGAGCTGGATGAGGGCCGTGATCGAGTAGCAGTCGTAGATCTGCGCGACGTCGACGTCCGCGGGACCGAGACCGGCACGGCTGTAGAGCGTGTCCTGGCATTCCCGCGACGGCAGGGCGGTGATGTCCTCACGCATGAGAGTCGGGTACATCAGGCCCGGCTGGGGGTGACGGCAGGTCGACATCGCGACCGACCGGATGAGTGCCGGCGTCTGCCGCAGGTCGTTGGCGCGTTCGGCGGTGGTGACGACGACCGCTGCGGCACCGTCGGTTTCGAGACAGTAGTCGAACAGTCGCAGGGGCGACGACAGCATGCGCGAATCGAAGTAGTCGTCGAGCGTCATCGTCCGGTCGTACATCTGGGCGGCCGGATTCGCATTGGCGCGCTTGCGGGTCACCAGCGCGATCTGCGCGAGTTGTTCGGAGGTCAGGCCGGTTTCGGTCATGTAGCGCTGAGCCATGAGCGCGAAGTACTGGCCGGACGACAGCAGCCCGTACGGGCCGAAGAACTCCTCGAAGGTCTCGTTGCCGCCCACCTCGGGGGTGACGACCGGAGACAGGCCGAACCGACGGCCCGATCGGCCGTTGAGCGAACGGAACACGACGACGGTGGTCGCCTGTCCGCTCATGATGGCGGCGACGGCCTGGGCGACCATCGCGGCCGGTCCCGATCCACCCGGGCCGGCTTCACCCCAGTAGGTCAGGTGCGGGACGCCGAGGCCGTCGGCGAGCGCCGCGCACGAGACGAGATCCATATCGTTGCGGACGACGCCGTCGACGTCGGCCGGGGTCAGTCCGGCGTCCTCGAGGGCCGCCGCGGCGGCCTCGACGGCGAGCGCTGTCACGGAGACACCGGAGTCCTTGGAGAACGCGGTGGTTCCGATTCCTGCAATGGCGCAGGCATCCCTGCGCCAGGTCGGGTCGGTGGACATGTGTGGGTCACCTCTGTGTCGTGCCCGCCGCAGCGGGCGGGGAGTCAGTTCGCGGTCAGTCCGCCGTCGGCGGCGATCGCCGCGCCGGTCACGAAGGAGGCGTCGTCGGACAGCAGGAAGGCCACCACCGATGCCATCTCTGCCGGGTCCGCCGAGCGTCCGAGCGCGGTGTTCTCCACCACGCGGCTGCGGGTCGCCTCGGGCTCGGGGCCCTGCAACGCCTGCGAGTTCACGCGCAGGCCCGTTCGCACCAGGCCGGGGCACAGGCAGTTCGCCCGGATGTTCCGGTCGGCGTACCCCATGGCAACCGACCGGGTCAGCTGCAGGACACCGCCCTTGGACGCGTCGTAACCGGGGGTGTTCAGGTTGGTCGCCACCAGCGACGCGACCGAGCCGACGGTCACGATCGAGCCCCCGCCGGCCTGGAGAAGGTGGGGCAGGGTGGCCCGCAACGGCAGGAAGGTGCCGGTGAGGTTTACGCGCAGGATGCGTTCCCAATGGGCGAGTTCCATCTCGTGGAGCATCGCCGTCCCGTTGATGCCCGCACAGGTCACCACGCCGTCGAGGCCTCCGAACTCGTCGGCCGCGGCAGCCACGGCGTCCGCGACCGAGGTCTCGTCGCCGACGTCGCACCGCAGCCCCAGCGTCGGTGCGCCGGTCTCCGCGACCGAGGCGGACACGGTCTCCGCGGCCTCGCCCCGGGCGTCGGTCACCGCGACCGCTGCACCCTCGGCGGCGAGTCGCTTCGCCACGGCCTCACCGATGCCGCTTCCACCGCCGGTCACGAAGATCCGGCGACCTTCGAGTCTGCGCGGCACCCGGGCGGTCTCGGGCCGGGTTTCGTTGTCCAGAGCGGTCACAGTCGCACCCCCGCGTCGACCGGCAGCGCCACGCCGGTGATGAATCGTGCTTCGTCCGAGGCGAGGAACAACACGGCGTTGCTCATGTCCTCGGGCGCCACCCAGCCGATGCCCATCGGATTGCGGTCCTTCGAGCGCTCCCACAGGTCGTCCGGTCCCGGATTCTCGAGATCGGGCCCGAAGATCCGGAAGGTCGCCTCGTTGTGCAGCATCGGGGTTTCCACGGCGCTCGGATTGACCGTGTTGACGCGGATGCCGTGGGGGCCGAGTTCGGTGGCCAGAGTCCGCATGAGGCCGACGACACCGCTCTTCGACGCGTTGTAGTGACCGATGTTGGCCGAGCCGAGCATCGCCTGGATCGAGCTGGTCATGACGATCGATCCACCGCGGCCGGCGCGGATCATCTCCGGGACGACGGCTCGGACGGTGTGGAACACCCCGGTGAGGTTGACGTCGAGCATGTCCTGCCACTCTGCGTCGCTCAACTCCCAGGTGGGCCGGAAGCCCACGATGCCCGCGTTGGCACAGACGATGTCGATGTGCCCGAACGTTCCGATCGCATCCGCGACCGCAGCGTCGAGTTGTGCCTGGTCCCGGACGTCGGCGATGCGGGACAGGACCCGGCGGCCGGTCGCGGCGACGAGCGCCTCGGTCTCCTTGAGGTCGTCCCCGGTGGCAAGCGGGTACGGCACCGAGTCGATCGACCTGCACACGTCGAGGAGGACGACGTCCGCCCCTTCCTCGGCGAGACGCACGGCGTGCGCGCGTCCTTGGCCACGGGCCGCGCCGGTGATCAGTGCGACCTTTCCTTCAACTCTTCCCATGGGGGTGACTCCTTCTCCGGCGAACCCGGAACTACTGGTTGAACAGACGGCCGAAGCGGGCCTTGAGTTCTTCGAGTGCTTCCGGCGTCATGGCGTCCGTGTTCTGAGGGGCGACCTTGTCGACGGTGGTGACCGCCGAGCCGATGCCGGGCAGAACGGAGGCATTGCGGAACGAGACCGCTTCCTGACCCGCCGGGGTGATCATGTAGTTGGCCAGGACCTGGGCTGCATTGGGATGAACGGCATCGGCGAGGATCGCGGTGTACATGGGCGCGCCCCACACGACGTCTCCGAAGGCCGAGTCGACGGGGGCGCCGGTCTCCTGCTCGCTCTTCTGGTCCTGCACGAAGGCGGCGGCGGCGATCTCACCGGAGGCGAGGGCCTGCGCCAACGGCAGCGCGCTGGGGTAGATCCGCGGACGCTGCTGCGCCAGCTTCTCGAGATAGCCCTCCCCTCCGACCTGCTCGAGATAGTTGTCGTAGAAATCCACGTGCGCGGTCGACGTGGGAAGGACGATGCCGATCCTGCCGTCGCCGAGCGCCGGATCCAGGAGATCGCCGTAGCTGTCGACGCCGTCCGGGTAGCGCTGGGTGTTCCAGCCGAAGGTCAGGACGGACGCATTGGAGACGAAGTAACCCGTGTCGTCCTTCAGGGTCGTGACGTCGTACTCACTGGCAGAGTCGGTGAAGGCCGGGCCGACGGGCTCGGCGAACTCCCCCTCCGCGCCGAGGCTCACGGCCCACGGCACACTCGCCTGCGTGACCACGTCGGCGACCCGGTTGCCGGTCTCGGCCTCCGCACCGATCTTCTGGTGCAGATTCGCATCGACGTCACGCACGACGTTCAGGCGGATGCCGTAGTCGGCCTCGAAGCGGCGGCCCAGTTCGGCGAGAGCGTCCGCGGCGTTCGACGAGTAGATCGTGACCTCGCCCTCCGCCTTGGCCGCCTCGACCACCTGCTGCCAGGCATCGTCGCCGGCCGGGCCGGTCGATCCGATCGATTCCGAGGTGATGCGGTCGTCCCCACCGTTTCCACCGCAGGCCGCGAGGGTCGCGGCGAGCGCGGCGGCGGTCAGGGTCGACAGGAAGGTGCGCCGGGTACGGCGCGGTGCTCGGATGAAGTCCATGAGAGGCTCCTGGTCGTCGGCCCGTGGGCCGCGGATCGGGTCAGGGGGTGGAGGTGCGGCCGCCGTCGACGGGGATCACAGCACCGGTGGTGTAGGTGGAACCGGGCCCCGCGAGATACAGTGCGGCGCCGACGATCTCGTCCGGATTTCCGGCACGCCGGAGCGGCATCGCCCCGAACAGTTCGTTGGCCGAGTCCATGTCCCAGGCCTTGCTGATGTCGGTGAGGAAGGCACCGGCCATGATCGTGTTGACCCGCACGCTGGGACCGTATGCCTGCGCGAAGCCCTTGGTCAGGGTGTTCAGTCCCGCCTTGGCCGCCGCGTACGGAAGATCGGTGGTCATCGGCCGCTGGGAGGCGATGGAGCTGATGTTGATGATCGACCCCCCGGAACCCGCCGCCATCCGGGGACCGACGAGGGCGGTCAGACGGAAGGCACCCTTGAGATTGACACCGATCACCTTGTCGAACAGTTCCTCGGTCACCTGGTCGAGGCTGGGGTACAGAGGCGCCATGCCGGCGTTGTTCACCAGGACGTCCAGGTGGCCGAACTCGTCGTAGACCCGGTCGACGACCGGCTCGTGGGCGTCCCAGTCACCGACGTGCAGTGCGAGAGGCAGGGCCTTGCGCCCGGTGGTCTCGGCGACCTCCGCGGCGAGTTTCTCGCAGCTGTCGACCTTGCGGCTGACGATGACGACGTCGGCACCGGCGTTCGCAAAGGCGAGAACCATCTCGCGGCCCAGGCCGCGGCTGCCACCGGTGACGAGCGCTACCTTTCCTTCGAGCGGACGGGGATGCGTGGTCATGCGGGCTCCTGTCGATGAGGTCGGCGTCGAAGGCGCCGAAAGAGTGAGAAGGTGCGGCGGGACACCGGCGCCGCCGCAGCGACGTCGGGACGGTCCCGACGGAGTCAGGTCGAGGGAACGAGAGGGACGAGGGCCTTACCGGTTGCGGCGCCGTCGAGCATCCCGACGAAGGCATCCCATGCACCGCCGATACCACCGGCGAACTCGGTGTGGACGGGCCGGATCCGGCCGCTCCGGACGAGCGCGGCCATCTCGTCCTCGAAGGCATCGCGCGCATCGAGATGGTCGGCCAGCAGGAAGCCTTCCATCCGGGCGCGACGCCAGATCAGTTTGAGCAGGTTGTTCGGTCCGGGCACGGGTGTCGCGGAGTTGTAGACGCTGATCATCCCGCACAGAGCGATTCGGGCGTGGTCGGCGAGCACGCGGATGGCCGCTTCGAGCTGTTCGCCCCCGACATTGTCGAAATACACGTCGAGCGCGGTGGCACCGACCTCGGCCATAGCGCTGCGCAGCAGGTCCTTCGCCGGCCCCTCGTGATGATCGAACGCCGCGTCGGCACCGAGTTCCCTGACAAGAGAGACCTTCTCAGGAGATCCGGCGCTCGCGATCACCACGGCACCACGCTGTTTCGCCAGCTGGACCGCAGTGGATCCGACCGCACCGGCCGCGGACGACACGAACACCACGTCGCCGCTGCGCACCTGCGCGATCCGCTCGATTCCCACCCAGGCGGTCATACCCGGGATGCCGAGGACACTCAGGTGCAGGGCTGCGGGGAGATCGTCGTGCCGGAGCCTGCGGCAGTCGGACGGGTCGACGAAACTTTCCGTCCGCCAGCCGTACTCGTGGAGAACCAGCGATCCGATCGGCAACTCGGGTCGATCGGACCAGGACACGACCCCGACCGTCGGAGCCAGCATCGGCTCCCCCAGTGCATAGGGCTCCGCGTAGGTCGCCTCACCGCCCATCCTGCCCCGCATGTACGGCTCGACGGACATGACGAGGTTCCGCACGCGGACCTGCCCCGGGGCGGGTACGCCGAGAGCGGTTCCGACCAACTCGACGTCGGTGTCACGGGGACGGCCGCTCGGGCGCGCCCGGAGGATCCATTCGCGTCGGACGAGTTCGGTGTCCACGGTGTCGGTCACAAGGATGCCCGTTCTCTTCGTGATGCGGACGGCAGCGCGATCATCCCGCGAGTCCGGCCGTGACCTGCTCGACGAGATCGCGGCGCACGAGCTTGCCGGTGGGGGTACGGGGCAGGTCGTCGACGAACACGACGTCGTCGGGGGTCCTCGAACCGCGCAGACGTTCACGGCACCACGTGCGGATCGAATCGGCGTCGTCGTGGTTGTCGACGGCCGGCACGATCACCGCGCAGATCCGTTCGCCCCATTCGTCGTCGGGAGTACCGATCACGGCCACCTCGCGCACCTGCGGGTGGTGCGCCAGCACGTCCTCGATCTCGGCCGGTGCGATGTTCTCCCCACCTCGGATGATCGTGTCGTCCGCGCGGCCACCGATGTAGAGATAGCCGTCCTCGATCCGGGCGCGATCCCTGGTCGGGAACCAACCCTCCGCGTCCAGAACCGAACCGTTGCCCATGTACTCGCCGCTGACCTGGGCCCCGCGCACCCACAGCAGACCCGTCTGCCCGTCGGACAGCACGCGTTCGCCGTCCTCGGATCGGATCTGCGCTTCGATGCCGGGCACGATCCGCCCGGTCGAGGAGAGACGCCCTCGCAGTTCGGGTTTCGCGAAGGCCTCCCGATGCTCTTCGGGTCCGAGCACCGCGATCGTCGAACTGGTCTCCGTCAGGCCGTAGGCGTTGACGAATCCGGTGTCACCGAACGCCGCGAGAGCACGTTCGAGGACCGGCTGGGGCATCCTCGCCCCTCCGTAGGCGAGCGACTCGAGAGTCGGAACCTCGGCCGGCGCACCGTCGAGGTGGTCGACGATGCGAGCGAGCATCGTGGGCACCACCATCGCGCTGGTGACGCCCTCGGTGCGGACGAGATCGAGCCAACCCTGCGGCGTGAAGTCGGGCAGGTACACCATGCGGCGACCCGAGTAGACGTTGCTCAGGACGGCACCGAGACCTGCGATGTGATAGGGCGGCGTGCTGACCAGAGTGGCCTGTTCCTCTGCTGCGGAGCCGAATTCGACGGTGTTGATGAGGTAGGACAGCAGGTGCCGGTGCCGGAGCAGCACTCCTTTCGGAGCCGAGGTGGTCCCGGAGGTGAACAGCACGATCGCGGTTCCCTCGTCGTCCGATCGGTCGCCCTCCAGAAGGTCCGTACCCTCCGCGAGACCGAGGAATTCGTCGGTCGAGACGATTCGGTGCGCGCACCCGTCGAGCTTGCCGACAAAGTCGGCATCCGCAACGACGATCGGTTCGTCCAGCCTGTCGATCAGTTCGAGCAGTTGCGCGGCCGGAAGCCGGTAGTTCAAGGGCGCCAGTGGAACACCGGCACGACCGGCAGCGAACATGAGCGTGGGAAGGACTGGACCGTTCACTCCGACGAAGACGACGTGTCGGGCTCCGAGCTCACCGAGCAATCCCGCACCGCGCGAAGCGAGTTCGTCGAGCCGGCGGTAGGTGACGCCGTTCGCGCGAGGACCCATCGCGATCCGATCGGGGGTGGCGGCGGACGCCATGTCGAGGACCATCCCGATACCCATATGACCACCTGTCTTCAGAAGCCTTGCCGTACGAGAGAAGAGACGAATCGACCGGCGCTCGCGATCACCGGGCACCGAACCCTCGGTCGCGAGACCGTGTGATGCACACCATAGCAATTATGCCAATATTTGTGAAGGTATCGCTCGGAATTTTCTGACAGCCTTCTCACCAGGCGAAATGTGCGACACGCCACCCCGTGCGCGTCCTGATGAACCGGCGTCGAACCACATGGCATACTTGACGCCACAACTGAACAGCCACCGAACCGCGGCGGGAGAGTCCCGCACACAGCGGGCGCCGAAGGAGCAACCTCCCCGGGAATCTCTCAGGCCCCCAGACCGCCACGGCGAGGCTCCTCTGGAAAGCAACTCTTCCGGGTTCACCGAAGGTGTAAGCGGCTCCGTCCGCGAAAGCTCTCAGGTCCGATGACAGAGCGGGGAACGACAACACCCGCTGGTGCTCGTTTCGTGCACCCTGGACCCGAGGTAGACGTGTGACCGTTTCCCTGGGCGCGCCCCTGCGCGCCGATGATGCGCTGTCCGTGCCCCTGCGCGCCGATGATGCGCTGCTCGAGCAGAAGCGCACCGACATTGCGCCGACCGAGTCGCGGGGCCCCGCTCTCCCTCCCTCCCCCGCTCCGAAGTCGCCGCCACGCACGAATCGGCGACTCGGGATCGCCGCGATCGTGCTGTCCGCGACCGCGATGGGCGCCGCAGGGTTGTTCGGCCGCAAGGCCACTCCTGAAGGCGCGGTCCTCGGTGAAGCACTGACACTCGGCCGGATGGCAGTCGGAGCGATCGGCATGCTCGTCCTGATCGCGTTGTCCCGCCGTCTCGGACAGTTGCGCCGGACCCGCCTGTCCTGGTCGGTTGTCGGCGGAGGCGTCCTTCTCGGATTGTCCCTCGCGACCTATCTGTCCGCCACGGTGTTGACCGACCTGTCCCGTGCCGTGGTTCTCCACTACCTCGGTCCCGTCGTCGCGACGGCTCTCGCCCGGGTGTTCCTGAAGGAGAGGGTCGGTCGTCTCGACGCCTTGTCGATCGGCACGGCGTTCGCCGGGATGCTGCTCGCCGCCGGTCTGGTGGGCGGTGAGTCGTCCGGGGGTGAGCACGAAACGCTGGGCACCGTATTGGGCGCGGCCTCGGGAGTCTTCTACGGCGCGGCCCTGCTGTGTTACCGCTATCGCACCGACATGCCGTCCGACGTCCGGTCCTTGTGGAACTTCGTCTTCGGTGCCGTCGCGGCAGGTGGGATGGTCGCGGTGACCCGACCCGACATGTCGGGGATGACTGCGACGAACTGGCTGTGGGCCGGTGGATTCTTCGTCGTCTGCGGCCTGTTCGCACTGGGGCTGCTCGTCGTCGCGGGAAAGCACCTTCGCGCTGCAGAACTGTCCGGCCTGTCCTACCTCGAAGTCGTGGTCGCGTTGATGATCGGCGTGGTCGCCTTCGGAGAGTCCGTGACCGTGCTCGCCGCCGCGGGCGCCGGTCTCATCGTGGTAGCGATGGCCCTGCCGATGCTCGGTCGTCGATGACACGGCCGACATCCGGCCGCAGATGACGAGAGGGAGGGCGGCCGACCGGCGCGCCCTCCCTCTCGAATCCGTTCTGTTACTGCTGCTGCGGCGGCTCGGCCGGCTGCTCGGATGCGTCGTTTGCCATCCAGCGCTGGGCCGGCGGCGGGGTGGGCAGCGCCGACTGTCCTTCACCGGCACCACCCTGCGCACCCTCCGTGGCGAGACCCGTCCGGACCGCGGGATCGACCGGCTTGCGCGCGACCGCCTCGGCTTCGGCGACTGCCTGGGCCACCTCGGGGTCGCGCTTGGTCGCGAACCAGTCCTCGACCTCGGCGCTGTCGTCCTCGGGGCGTTGCAGCTCTTCGTCGACAGGACTCGGCTCGAACCGGAAGACGCCGTCATCGCCGGGTGCGCCGAGCGTCCGCGCGAAGCCTTCGAGCGCCTTGCCGAAGTCGCTCGGCACCACCCACATCTTGTTCGCGTCACCCTGGGCCATCTGCGGCAGGGTCTGCAGGTACTGGTAGGCGAGCAGCTCCGGAGTGGGCTTGCCGGCCTTGATCGCGGCGAAGACCTTCTCGATGGACTTGGCTTCACCCTGGGCCTCGAGGTACCGCGCCGCGCGATCACCCTGCGCACGCAGGATCCGCGACTGCCGGTCGGCCTCGGCCTCGAGGATCGCGGCCTGCTTCGCGCCTTCGGCGGAGAGGATGCGCGACTGCTTGTCGCCCTCGGCGGTCTTGATCGCGGATTCGCGGTGACCCTCGGCCGTGAGGATCATCGCGCGCTTCTCGCGGTCGGCCTTCATCTGCTTCTCCATCGATTCCTGGATCGACGGCGGCGGATCGATGCTCTTGAGTTCGACTCGCGCGACACGCAGTCCCCATCGGCCGGTGGCTTCGTCGAGCACACCGCGGAGCTGACCGTTGATGGAGTCGCGCGAGGTGAGCGTCTCCTCGAGGGTCATTCCGCCGACGACGTTGCGGAGCGTGGTGACGGTGAGTTGCTCGACCGCGGCGATGTAGTTGCTGATCTCGTAGACGGCCGCCTGCGGGTTCGTGACCTGGAAGTACACGACCGTATCGATGCTCAGCGTCAGGTTGTCCTGGGTGATGACCGGCTGCGGCGGGAACGAGACGACGCGTTCGCGCAGATCGACCTTCGCCCGGATGCGGTCGACGAAGGGCACCAGGAAGGTGAGCTGACCCGACGCCGTCCGGTAGTACCGGCCGAGACGTTCGATGACCGCGGCCTCCGCTTGCGGTACCAGCGATACCGATTTGGCCACGACCACCACGACCAGTGCCACCACCACGGCGAGCACGATCAGAGCTTCCATCCTCAGACACCCCTCCATACGACGGCTGTCGCGCCGTCTATCTGCATCACTGTCACTGTCGTTCCCGGCTCGTACACCTCGGTGGCGTCCAGCGGCCTGGCGGTCCACACCTCACCGTCGATCTTCACACGCCCGGAATGCTCCCCCACCTGCTCGAGGACCAGCGCATGCTTTCCCGGAAGAGCGTCGATCCCGGTGGGCAGAGCGGGCGGCTGGGAGTACCGCCGCCTCAGGATCGGCCGGACACCGGCCAGCAGAACCAGCGAGGTCACGGCGAAGATCACCGCGTCGATCCAGACGGGCAGATCGGTCACCGCGGAGACACCCCCGGTGACGAGCGCTGCACCGCCGAGCATCAGCAGCGCGAAATCGCCCGTGAGCGCTTCGCCGGCCGCCAACGCCACTCCGGCGATCAACCAAATCAATGCGGCCACGGTCACCATCGAACCACAAATCGGACATCCTGGCAGATGCCCTGGTCGAGGAAGCCCTGTGGACTCCTCGACCTCGATGCTGGTTCCGGAGGGGAGATTCACGGGCCGAAAGTTCTATATTTTTCCGTTTTCCGTCCCGCTCGGACTCCCACGGGCTCATAAGTGAAGTTGGCCGAAACACATCCTTTTGCCGATGTGAGATCGGTGATACCGTCCCCGAACTATGGGTATCACCCCCGTGCGTTCGCTCCTCGTGGGCGCGTTGATCGGCCAGAGCGCCGACGCCGATCCGACCGACACCGCAATCCTTGCGGCCACCATCCGCTGCCTGAGCCACCACGGACTCGAACGGACGACGGTGGCCGACGTCGCGGCGGAGGCCGGAGTCGGTCGCGCCACGGTCTTCCGGCGGTTCGACACCAAGGAAGAACTGCTGGGTCGCGCATTCGCGTGGGAGCTCGATCAGCTCGTCACGCGGTTCCACGCGGCCATCGACGACATCGAGGACCCGTACGAGCGCGCAGTCGAATGGATCGTCGAAGCGGTCCGTACCGTTCGCAACCACCCGGTCGCACGACGATTCGTCGTCGACGGAGCCGCTCTCCCGCTTCTGCACGACCCCCAGATCACCGCCGCACTGCTCACCTCGGTCCGCCACGAACTCGACCTCACCGCACAACGGGCGGGGATCACGTTCGACACGGCCACCGCCGCAGAGATCGTCGCGCGGTTCTTCGCAAGTGTGTGGCTCGCACCCGATCTGGGTGACGCCACCGCGACCGACGACGGGGTACGACGGGTGGCCCGGACCATGCTGTCCTTCCTGATCGTGCCCTCGAACCCCTCCACCGACAGCTGATCTCCGCATCCGTTCCCCGCCATCGAACCCGAGGAGTCCGGCAATGGAAGTCACTCCCGCACAACGTGTTCGCACCGACATCGAAAGCGATGCACCCGTCGCCGACCGCACCTTCGTCCGGTTGCTGGCAGACCGCCGCATCTGGCCCATGTTCCTGTTCCGGGCACTGTCGCTCCAGGGCACCCACCCCACCGTCATGGTTGCGCTCGAACAGCATTCGAAATCGTTCACCGAACCGTCGGTACGCGCAGAGAACACGCTCGCGTACACCTACCGCATCTACTTCGGCGAGAACGTCGCCGATTCGGCACGGGAACTGCGGGAGATGCACCGACCTGTCACCGGACTCGACTACGACGGCCGGAGATACCACGCCTGGAACCGCGACGTGTGGACCTGGGTCCACCTCACCACCATCGAATCGCTCATCTACGCGATCGAGGTCTGCTTCGGTGCGCAACCCGCACCGGAGGTGGAGGCCTTCCACCGGGAGAGCTGCCGGCTCGGCATGCTGTTCGGCGTCCGTGAGCAGGACATGCCGGACGATGTGGCAGGTCTTCGCGCCTACGTCGACCGAGGGGTCGCCGACAAGCTCGCGATGTCGCCCGGCACCCGGCGGATGCAGCAACTCGTCGACGAACAGGACGTGATCGCAACCCTCGAGCCGAAACTCGCCGCACTCCCCCGGCCCCTTCCCGCCATCCTGAGGAAGATGACGGGGCGGCCGGTGGAGACGCTGATGTTCGGCGCATTCCCCGAGTCCGTCCGCCGGATCTGGGGAGTGCCGTGGAGCGCGGCCCGCGAACGTGAGTTCCGCGCAATCCTCGCACTCGCGCACGTCGGTTCCCGGTTGGTTCCCGAGCGCCTCCGCTCGATCCCGGAAGCCCGCGCCGCACTGGGGGTCTGACCCACCGGTCGTCATCCCCGTACACGCGTCCGCTCGCTGCGGACGCGAGCCGATGGTGCAGTCGTCGGCCGTTCTGCACATACCCGACCCGGAGATCCGGTTGCTTCGGCGCCGGTTCCGACCAGTACCGATCGATTCGGTGCAGTTCATCAGGGGGCCCGATGAAGACCTCGCAACCCACGGACGCAGACGTCCGGGGCGAGCGGACGTTCGGGGGTGCCGTGGTCACACGCACCGCCGACTCCACACGCACATTCGGACGCACGCTCCGTCTGGCGTTCCGCGCCACCGCATACCTGATCGTCGACATCGCACGCGGTCGTTTCCCGATGCGGGAGGCGATCGTCCAGGGATGGTTCTTCGTCTCCGTCTCGGCCGTGCCCGCCGTTCTGGTGGCGCTACCGCTCGGCGTGGTCATCGCCGTGCAGGTCGGCAGCATGACCGACAACGTCGGCGCCAACTCGATGGCCGGCGCGGTGGGCGGAATGGGAGTGATGCAGCAGATCGCGCCCCTGGCCGCGGCACTGCTCATCGGTGGTGCCGGTGGTTCGGCCATCTCCGCCGACCTCGCCTCGCGAACCATCCGGGAGGAGATCGACGCGTTGCGCACCCTGGGCATCGACCCCCAGCGCAGGCTGGTCTCGCCCCGCATCCTGGCGATGGTCGTCGTCGCCCCGATGTTGTCGGTGCTGATCATCCTCATGAGCATTCTGGCGAGCTTCGCGGTGGCCTCGCTCGGTCAGGGGGTCGCCCCCGGCTCGTACTGGTTGTCGTTCGGCAGCTTCGCCTCGACCACCGACCTGATCGTCTGCCTGTTCAAGGCCGCTGTCTTCGGGTACGTGGTGGCGGTCATCTCCAGCCAGCGCGGTCTCGAGGCCAAAGGCGGCCCGAAGGGCGTGGCGGACAGCGTCAATGCGGCCGTGGTGCTCAGCATCATCGCCTGCATGGTCGTCAACCTCTTCATCACCCAGGTGGTCCTGATGTTCGTCCCCATGAGGTTCCTCTGATGAGCACCACGCGCAGCGGACCCGTTGCGACGCCGTCGCCCTATCGCCCCCGCGGTCTGCGGTGGACCCGCCACGCCGGCCGGGCGTGGAACCCGATCGAAGCCCTCGGGCTCCACCTGCACTTCGTCGTCGTCTCGTTCCGAGGCATCGGCCACGCCCTGCGCCGCAACCGCCGCCAGACCGTCGCCATCTTCACCGACCTGACATGGGGCAACGGCCGCGCAGTCATCGTCGGCGGAGGCGTCGCACCGGTGCTGGCCATCCTCGGCATCGTCGCCGGGGCGATGGTCGGCCTCGTCGGCTTCTCCGCACTCGACATGCTCGGCATGGGACCGCTGACCGGAGCCATGTCGGCCCTGGCGAATCCCCGCGAACTCGCTCCCCTCATCGCGGCGATCGGGTTCGCAGCCCAGGCCGGTTGCCGCATCACAGCCGAGGTCGGCGCCATGCGGATCTCGGAGGAGATCGACGCGCTCGAAGCGCAGGCCATCGACTCGATCCCGTACGTCGTCTCCACCCGCCTCATCGCCGCCGTCGGCGCCGTCGTCCCGTCCTACCTGATCGCGCTCGCCCTCGGATTCGCCGCCACCGGCGCGACCGTCACCGTGGTGCAGGGCCAGGGAGCGGGTGCCTACGACCACTACTTCCATATGTTCACCGAGCCGATCGATCTGCTCTACTCGCTGATCAAGGTGGTCGTATTCGTCCTGGTCGTGACGCTCGTGCACGCCTATCAGGGCTACCACGCGAGCGGTGGTCCCGAGGGGGTCGGGATCGCCTCGGGCCGCGCCATCCGGGCGAGCCTCGTGCTGATCGTGACCACCGACATGGTGCTCACGCTCATCATGTGGGGCCTCGACGCGACGATCAGCTTCTCGGGGTGAGGAACCAGTGAGCGCAGCACAGTATTCGGGCTTCGGCCCCAGCCGCCGCGGACTCCGGATCCGCGGGCTCGCCGTCGTGGTCGCCGCCGCACTCGTCGTCACCGCGGCCTGGTGGGCCTCGCAGCCCGACCGTTCCGGAGAGGTGCAGTTCGCCGTCACCGCATCGAATCTCGGCGACGGGGTCTCCACCGACACCGCCGTGCGTCTGCGGGGCATCTCGATCGGATCGGTGATCGAGGTAGAACCGCAGGGCCCGCAGCAACAGATCGTCACGCTCAGTGTCGACGAGAACCGCGTCGACGAGTTGTCGACGGCCATGCACACCCGTTTCGTCTCGTCGAACATCTTCGGTTCCACCGCACTCGAGCTCATCCCGATGCCGGGCGGCGAGCCGATCCGAGCCGGCAGCACCCTCGCCCTCGGCGATGTCGGGGACTACACCGTCACCACGGTGCTGCGCGATTCCGGTCGTCTCCTGCTCGACGTGGTGACGCCACAGCTGTCGGACTCGATCGACAGCGCCGCCGAACTGACCCAGCAGATGGCGCCGCTGCTCGCCTCGTCGCTGCTCGTCATGCGCAACATCGCCCGCACCCAGAACGAGCCGCTCAGTGAGTTGCTGCCGAAATTCGCGGATGTCTCCGAAGGTGTCGCGGCGTTCACTCCGTCGGCACTGAACACTCTGTCGGCCATCGCGTCCGTCGAGGAACTCGAGGACGACTTCCGCACGCAGCAGGCGAGCGAGACGATCACCGAGGTCTCGCATCTGGTGCTCGCACTCTCGGGTGAGATCGTCGGCGCGCTCGGCCCCACTTCGTCTGCCGTCGACATGCTCCTCGACATCCTGATCCCGCTGAACCAGAGTCTGGGCGGGGTCACCCCCGACCAGGTCGACCGGCTCGTCGACGGCGCCGACGGCGCACTGCAGCACCAGGGCGACCGGGTGGTCCTGGGGGTGGACGTGCTCGTCGACACCTTCCCGGCCTTCCGGGTCCCGCTCGAGACCACCGGGGGTACCCGATGAGAACTCCACGCCAGGCAGCCGTCCGGCTCGCCCTGCTCGCCGGCGTCGTCGTCCTGATCGTCGTGTTGATCGTGCAGGCGATCGAACGCCCCGTCGGAGGATCGACCGTCGCCTACAAGGCCCAGTTCGGTGATGTCTTCGGCCTCAAGGAGAACGCCGACGTGCGCCTGCGGGGCGTACAGATCGGCAAGGTCACCGACATCTCGGTGTCCGACGGCAACCGTGCGCTCGTCGACTTCACGGTGCTCGAGGAGTACCGCCTGCGCGAGTCGGACCGGCTGCTCGTCAAGTTCCAGAACCTCACGGGTCAGCGCTATCTCGAACTCGATCGCAGTGAGGAGGGCGGTCAGGAGGTGGACCCGTCGGAGCTGGTCGTGAACACCGTCGACTCGTTCGACATCACCACGGTCTTCAACGGCCTCAAACCACTTCTGCGCGAAGCCGATCCGGCCGTCTACAACCGGCTTGCGACCAATGTGGCCGCGTTGATCGAAGGCAGCGAGTCCAGTCCGACGCCGGTGATGCGTGACATCGCCGAGCTCGCGAGTTACGCCGAGGACCGCAGCGCCCTGATGAGCACCCTGCTCGACAACTTCACGGCCCTCAACGAGCAACTCGAAGGCCGGTCCGAGAACCTCGAGAACATCCTCGAAGTCTTCCATTCGATCTTCACACCGCTGGTGACGCGCATGACCGAGTTCCTGTCCCTGACCAAGCTCGGTGCTCTCGAGATGGCGGAGGTCGACCGCACGGTGAACCTGCTCTCCCGGCTCGGCCTCGGTGCGCCCGCCGAGCACGACGGATTCCTCGAACGCAACGACGATTTCATCGTCCGGGTGGACCAGGTGATCCCGGACCCGCAGACGGCCATCGACACCCTGTCGGTGCTGCCGGGGATCTTCGAGGGCATCAACTCACTGGTGCCGCAGGTGGACGAGTCCCGCCAGTGCAGCAACGGCGCGGTGCAGTTGCCGATCGAGGCCGACGTGCTGCTCCGGGGCCGTCCCCTGACCATCTGCAACGGAGGTGCCTGATGCGCACCCGCCTGTTCGGACGACTCGACTTCGGCGCCGAGGACGCCGATCCCCGCACCCAGATGTGGTGGGCACTGTCGGGTCTGATCGTTCTCGCCCTCGTCGCAGGCATCGTCCTCGTGCTCTATCTGCGACCGGTCGGTTCGACGACCTACCGACTCGAACTGCCGGAATCGGCGGGGCTCGCTGCGGGCGACGACGTGCGCATCGCGGGTGTGCCGGTCGGGTCGGTCACCGGCCTGCAGCTGGCAGACGACCACGTCGACGTCGAGTTCACCGTGGACTCCGAGCATTTCGTCGGTGATCAGTCCTCCGTGTCGGTGCGGATGCTCACCCCCATCGGGGGCCTGTATCTCGCGGTGCACCCGGCCGGCCGGCAGCCGCTCACAGAGCCGATCCCCGAGAACCGCGCAGCACTACCGTTCCTGGTGAACGACATGTTCGAGGAGGCCACGGAGGTGGTGGAGGAACTCGACACCGAGGCGCTGCGCACCGCCCTGGACAAGACCGCGGCGCTGCTCGGCGAATCCCCGGATTCGGTGCGGATCACGGTCACCGATCTCGAAGCGGTCATGGACGTCATCGCGAATCAGAAGGACCAGATCGAGAGCCTGCTCGAGCTGTCCAACGAGTATCTCCGCACCGCCAACGACAACAAGGAGCTCGCGCTCGAGATCATCCGGGGCTACGCGATCCTCGGCCCGAAGATCGTCGAGGCACATCAGGACGTGAAGATCTTCGCCGACGGACTCTCCGGGCTCGCCGGGCTGCTGTTCGACTTCCTCAGCGGCCCGTACCAGGAGAAGGTCGAACCGATCATCCCGCACCTCGTCGAAGCCGCCGACAGCAGCGCGGAACTGTCGGCCTCCGTCGAGTCGATGACGGAATCCCTCCGTTCCACCCTCACAGGACTGGCGGCCGTCGCCGGTCCCGAAGGCCAGGCCCTTGTCGACCAGAGCGGACTGACGGTCCAGCGACCCGACGTCTGTCTCCCGATGCCGGGAACACGGTGCTGACGTGCGAACACCGACAACGAATACACGACGACTCGTTCCCGCGGTGACGGTCGTGGCGCTGGCCGTGGCCGGCGCGACCGCCTTCGCCGCGACCTCGGGGGACGACACCTCGATCTGCGCGTACTTCGAGGATTCCTACGGCCTCTACCCCGGTTCCCCGGTGACCATCCGCGGCATCTCGGTCGGGACCGTGCACCGGATCGAACCCGACGGTGCGCGCGTGCGCGTCGACATGACCGTCGGCGACCGCGAACTTCCCGCCGAGACCGGTGCGGTGATCACCAACGCGTCCATCCTCACCGACCGCAGGCTCGAACTCGTCGACGCCGATCCCCGGCCCGGACCGACCCTGTCTCCGGAGACGTGCATCGACACGGCGCACACCCGTACCCCCGTGAGCGTGTCGGATGCGCTCGGCTCGTTTTCCGAGCTCGTGCGTCAGATGACCGAGCGCGGGCCCGACGGGACCGCGCCGCTCGAATCCGCGCTGAAGGACGCGGGCCGCGAGTTCGAAGACCTGGGGCCGACGCTCAACCGCGAACTGCGCGACCTCGCAGACCTGCTGTCCTCCCCCGACAACTTCATGGACCAGTTGGGACAGGTCCTCGACAACTCGGCCGAGATGACGACCCTGCTCACCGGCGACTGGGAGAACGTCGAGTCCACGATCCGGACGTTCGCTCCGGGCCTGGCCGGCATCGAGCAGATGCTCGTCGTGGCGAAGATCCTCGTCGAGAAGCTGTCACTGGCCGTCGGACCGCTCGACCGGCTGTTCAACGAGCACTTCCCGTACCTGATGAACGCCCTGAACTCGACGTTGCCCACGCTGACGATGCTGCGCACGCAGGCGGAAAGCTCGAGCGAACTGCTCGCCACCATTCCGGGCACGATCACCATGCTCGAGACCATGGTGCAGACCCGTCCCGGCTCGATCGCCCTCGAACTCGACCCAGCCCGTGCCGAAGTGCCGGCTCCCGACGCCGCGCTGACCTGCACGGCGCTCGAGCAGATCGCACCCGACAGCTGCACCGTGGTGTCCTCCCGCTCGGTGTCGGTGCCGCTGCCCCAGCTGGTCCTGTCGACGATCGGAGCAACGCCGTGACCCGTTCGTTCTTCCCGTCCCGCCTTCTCATCGGTGCGGTCCTCACCGCTCTGGTGACGTTGTGCGGATGCAGTTTCGATCCCAGCGACCACGCGCTGCCCGGGTCCGGGGTGCGCGGCCCGACCTACCGGCTGAACCTCGAATTCGAATCGCTGCTGAGCCTGCCGGCCGGGGCGGACGTCCGCTCCGAAGGCATCTCCGTCGGCACCTTGCGGGCGATCGATCTCGAACCGCACAGCGCCGTCGCCCGGATCGACGTACGCGAGTCGGTGGTCGTGCCGGCGGGCACCCGCGCCGAACTGCGGCAGAACACAGTGCTGGGCGACATCTACATCGCTCTGCTCCCGCCGAAGGACGGCAGCGGTGCGCCCTTGCAGGACGGCGACACGATCCCACTGCGGGACACGGACCCGGGTCCGCAGATCGAGGACATGCTCGAACGGATCGCGATGTTCGTCAACGGCGGAAGCCTGACCCGCCTGCAGGATTCGCTCGCGCGACTGAACGACGTGCTGCCCGAGGACACGGAGGAGACCCGCGAGTTGTCGGCGGTCGTCTCCGATGATCTGAGCGACGCAGCGGCCAACCTGGACCAGATCGATCGCATCGTCGTCGCGACGGAGGACCTGTCCCAACGGCTCGATGCCGCTCGCGACGACGTGGGGTTCCTGTTCTCCGACACCGCGCGACGACGTCTCGACCGGGTGCCGTACTTCATGGAGGCCGTGCTCAACATCGTCATCGACGTGAACACCATGGTCACAGGCCTGGAATGGCTGATCCCCCGCCTCCCGCACATCAACGACAACCTCGAGATCCTCACACCGCTGCTGCGCGAACCGTCGCCGAGCGCCGCCGAACTGCGCGGCAACGCAGCAGAACTCGTCGAACTCGTCGACGAGAAGCTCGTCCCCTTCCTGCTCGAACCCGGCATCGACATCCGTGAGGTGACCATCGCCGGTAACGAGGGGAGTCCGGCGGCCGACGGACTGGTTCTCCTGCGCATGATCGGAGCGATCCCGTGACCCGAATCCCGGCCTGGATGTCCGCACTCGCCCTGGTCCTCGTGATGATCCTGGGCACCTGGTATCTCGTCGTCGGTGTGCTGCAGATCGATCCGACCCGGCCCCGCGCGCACGCCGTGGTGGACATGCGCGACGCGGCAGGACTGCGCACCGGATCGAGCGTCGTCTACCGCGGGGTGAACATCGGGCGGGTCGACGGTATGGAGAACCTCGACGGTTTCGTCCGCATGAACATCTCCTACGAGGCCGAACACCGCATCCCCGTCGACAGCACGATGCGCGTCGAGAACCTGTCGTCGCTGGGCGAACCGGTGTTCTCGTTCCTACCGGCCTCGGCCGAGGGGCCCTATCTCGAGGACGGCGCCCACCTGACCGAGATCGTCGAGCTGCCCATCTCGGTCCCCGATCTGCTCGCGACCACCTCGGAACTGCTCGAACAGACCGACGCCGAATCGCTGAACGAGCTCGTCGCGACGTTCACCGAATCGGTTGCGGGTCTCGAGGAGACGATGCCTGCGGCGGGACGTGGGGCCGAGCTGCTGCTGTCGACCCTGACCCGGCACGAGGGATCGCTGGAAACGGTATTGAGCGACCTGATGTGGATGATGGGCGATGTCGACTGGGTCCGGCCCGCGATGGTCGCGGCACCTCCCATGCTGGATCGGTTCGGCGAGACGCTCGGTGTCTCGTACGAGTACCTCTTCGAGGGGTCCTCGGTCCTGAAGGGTGAGGAGATCCTCGGCTCGTGGCGCGAGGAGGAGATCGAACTCGCCGACTTCCTCCGGCGGTTCGCGCCCGAACTCGGTGCGATCGGCGTCGCGCTCCGCCCGGTCACCCAGGCCACCGGTTCCGTGGTGGGCCGGATGGATCTCGGTACCCTGCTCGAACAGGCCATCGCGACCATGCCGGGCGACAGTGTCCGATTCACCGTGAACGTACCCCGATGAAGAAGGAAGACAGCGTCATGTCGAACACCGGCCCCTCGAACACCGGTTTCACCGAACAGGATCAGGCCACCTCCACGTCCACCTCCACCTCCACCTCCACTGCCACCGAGGCGGGAAGCCGCGGTCCGTGGTGGTCGTCGGTGCGTGCCCTCGCGGTCGTCACGGTGCTCGCCGTCGTCGCCGCGGTGACCTTCGGGGTGTTGTGGGCGACCGACGACTCGTCCGAGCAGCTGCAGGCCCTGCAGAGCCGGCTCGACACCGAGGCCGAGGCCGAAGCCGTCGCCTCCGACTACGCGCTGAGCGTCTCCGAGGTCGACTTCCGTGACCTCGACGCCTGGCGGGCGGCGCTCACCGACGGCGTCAGCGAGCAACTCGCACCGAAACTCGAAGGAGCCGTGGACGTCGTGGCTCCGTGGCTGACGCAGATGGAGTACACCGCCGATGCCCGTCTGCTCGCCGCCGAGGTGGCGAGCAACGACGGCGACACCTTCGTCGTGCAGGTCTTCGTCGACATGATCTCGACGAGCAAGCAGACACCCGACGGTGTCGCCGCCACCGCGACCTACACGGTGACGATGGACCGCGCGTCCGACTGGACCATCACCGACGTCGGCGGGGTGGGCACCGGCCTGCCGGGCGGCACCGGGGAGCCGGAACCTGCGCCGGCGCCGGCGGACGGGGGCCGCTGAGTTTCCGGTCGGTCAGCCCTCGTCGGGTTCGGTGACGAAGTCGACGAGGCGCTCGACGGCGCCGATGAGGTGCGATTCGAGATCGCGGAACGAGTTCACGGCGTTGTAGACGCGCCGCCAGCCGTCCTGCGGGGTGCCCCAGCCGAGTTCTCGGCAGACACCGGTCTTCCAGTCCTGGCCTCGGGGAATGGTGGGCCAGGCGTCGATGCCGACGGCCTTCGGCTTCACCGCCTGCCACACGTCGATGTAGGGATGGCCGGTGACCATCACATGCGGACCGAGATTCGCGGTGAGGCGCTCTTCCTTGGACCCGGTGACGAGGTGGTCGGCGAGGACACCGACCCGCCGACCCGGGCCGGGTTCGAACTCGGCGAGCCGGACACCGAGATTGTCCAGGCCTTCGAGTTGTTCGACGACTACGCCCTCGACCCGCAGGTCGTGCCCCCACACCCGTTCGACGAGGGCGGCGTCGTGCACGCCCTCCACCCAGATCCGGCTCCCCCGCGCCACGCGTGCGCGCAGACCGTCCACCCGGGTGGACCCCGAGGCGGATCTCGTCGGTACGGAGGCGGGACGGATCTTCGGTTTGACGAGGGTGACGGGTGCTCCGTCGACCAGGAAGGCCGCAGGGCGCATCGCGAACAACCGGGTGCGCCCCTGTGCGTCCTCGAGCCGCACGAAGTCGCCGTCGTAGGTCTTCTCGATCCCCACGATCGCGCCGCACCAACCGGATGCGGCGTCCTCGACGACGACACCGCGCTCCGCCGCGAGTTCGGGGACGGCCTTCTTCTTGGTGCGGGCGTGACCGGCATAGATGTCGCCGCCGTAGATATCGCGTGGGCTCACGCCAGTCGACCCTAGGACATCGCGCGGGACCGCTCACGCTGCCACGCCGGACCGCTGCACCGGGTCGCCGTATGCTTTCGGGGTGAGTTCTCCGAGCCTGACGCTGACCGTGTGGGCGGGGTCCTGGCTGTCCGGTCACGCCTCACC
This sequence comes from Rhodococcus rhodochrous, assembly GCF_900187265.1. Taxonomy (NCBI): domain Bacteria; kingdom Bacillati; phylum Actinomycetota; class Actinomycetes; order Mycobacteriales; family Nocardiaceae; genus Rhodococcus; species Rhodococcus rhodochrous. The sequence goes on along the minus strand of NZ_LT906450.1, from coordinate 2,430,931 downwards.
CGACGATGTGATCGATGCGCTGCACGAGTGGGCGCCGATGCATCTCGTGGGTGCCCACGACGCGGCGACGGCCTCCGCGGCGGGTCTGCCCGACCGGGGTGTGGCCGACGGTGCCGCCCTGCTGCTCACCCTGATCCGCCGCGTCGACTCCGCCGCCGGCGCCGGTCTGCATCTCGTCCTTCCCGCCCCGGGCGACGTCCGCGCACTGCCCGCCGGTACAGCCTTCGCCTCCGCGGCGCTCGCGGCCGGTGAGGGCGTCGTGGTGGGAGCGCCCGGCGCCCCCGGACTGGGTCTGGTGCCCGTGATCGAAGGCCCGGACGTCCTGCGGTGGAACGTCTTCACGCTGCCGGCGGTCCCCGAGATCGCCGTCGACGGTGGTCTCGGTGCGGCCGAGTTCGCGATCCGAGAGGCGGTGCGTGAGGCCGCCTCCGCGTTGAGCGGGATCCCGACGGTGGGAACGGACGGTCGCCGCGCCGATCCGCGGGCGGAGATCGCCGAGGAGGCCGCCGAGCTCGCCCGGCACCGCTACCCCCCGTCACTGCCCCCACGTGCCGTGCGCGTGCTGGACACCGCCGACCAGGTCGCGGCAATCCTCACCGTGGCCGGCCGCGGAGGGGGTCTGCGGGCCGGTTCGGCGTCCGCCACCACCGGTCGCGATGGTGCGCTGCAGCCCCTGTGGGCCGCGGTGCGCGAGGCCCGCACCGGTGCGGTCGCGGCGGCTCTGCGGGCCGAGCACCATCACTGACCGCGGCGGCAGTGCGCATCAACTCCGTTGCGCGGTGACGAGCAGATACTCCCAATCCATAGCTCCTCCACCGAGATCGTGACGTTGAGCGAGCTCGAGCAGGTCGAGATCGAGAGCAGCGACCCGTTCGTGGTCGTCCGCGATGTTGCGGTACACCGCGATCGTGGGACCGTAGGCGGACTTGAAGAACTCGCGGAAGTCCTCTCCGGTCGCGAAGCGTTCGACGCGCAGATTGTCGGTGCGTACCTGCAGGTCGGTGACACGGTCGCCGATCAGCTCGCGCACGTGCACCTCGTCGCCCCACAGTGGCGGCGGCTGTGCACCCGGCGGAGGCGGTGGCGCATACGGTTTCATCGTCGCGAACATCTGCCCGATGAAGCCGCGGGGGGTCCAGCTCAGTAGGCCGATGCGTCCGCCCCGCCGGGTCACCCGAAGCAGTTCGTCGGCGGCGGCCCGATGATGGGGCGCGAACATCACTCCCACACAGGAGATCACGGCATCGAAGCTCGCATCGTCGAACGGGAGCGCTTCGGCGTCGGCTTCCTGCCAGTCGAGCGTCGCACCTGCCGCTTCGGCGTCACGGCGGCCGACCTCGAACAGTTCCGGGGTCAGGTCGGTCGCGAGCACCGTCGCACCGGTGAGCGCGGCGGGGATCGATGCATTGCCCGATCCGGCGGCGATGTCCAGGACGCGGTCGTCCGGACCGATTCCGGTGGCGGCCACGAGAGTGGGGCCGAGTTCGGCGATGACCTCGGTCGCCACCGCCGGATAGTTGCCGAGGGCCCACATCGCCCGGTGCTTGGCCTTCAGGGCGAGATCGGCGTCGTGTGTCGTCGAGATGTCGGTCATCAGAGGATTCCTCCTGTCGAGGGACCCGGCGTCGGCGCCGTCGGAGAGGCGGTCCGGGTCACAGATCGACTGTAGGAACGCGGGCGCAGTGTCCTCCAGTACACAATCTGTACTGCACGGCCGCACATTCGTGCTGGTCACCGCGGTCCGACCGGCCTACGATCCGATCATGGGCCCGCCCTACCACCAGTTCTGTCCCGTCGCCAAGGCGATGGAACTGTTCGACGAGAGGTGGACGCTGCTCGTGGTGCGCGAACTCGTGCTCGGCAGCGAACGGTTCAACGATCTCCGACGCGGCCTGCCCCGTATGTCGCCGACCTTGCTGTCGAAGCGACTGCACCAGCTCACGGCAGCGGGCATCGTGCGGCGTCTCGAGGACGGGGCCGACGTCCGATACGTGCTCACACCCGCGGGACGCGATCTCGAGGCCGTCGTCGACGCACTCGGTGCCTGGGGTACGCGGTGGACCGGGAAGCTCGGCGACGTCGACCTCGATCCGCGGCTGCTGATGTGGGACATGCACCGGCACGTCGACCACGCGGCGCTGCCGGACTCCAGGGTGGTCGTGGAGTTCGTCTTCCCCGCGGTCACCCACGCGTCGCGCCGGTGGTGGATGGTCATCACGCCGCACGACGTCGACGTGTGCGACGAGGATCCGGGATTCGAGGTCTCGATCCGGGTGACGGCGGGGATGCGGGAGCTGACCGAGATCTGGCGTGGCGAAGCCACCTGGCCGGACGCACTACGTTCGGGCGCCGTGGTCGTCGACGGTCCGAGCGCTCTGCGCCGGTCTCTGCCGCGCTGGTTCGACTCTCCTCTGGCCTCACCGGCCGGGCACGCCACCCGGTGAGGCGGGGGGATCTATCGGTTCGCGGCCGGCCGGGACGGGCGTTTCGGCGGCTCGCAGCATCCCACGGCGCACAGGCTCCCGTTGCACGCGGACCCGAGCAGCGGTTCGGTGCCGCAGCGGCGAGCGGTGACCCCCTCGCGCTGTTCCTCGACGAGTTCGCGGACCAGCTGCGCGAAGCGCGGGTCGGTTCCGGCCGTCGCCGCACGCGAGAAGCCCATGCCCAGTTCGGCCGCACGGTCGCGGGCCTCGGTGTCGAGATCCCACACGACCTCGAGGTGATCGGAGACGAATCCGACCGGCACGACCACGACGGCGCGGACCCCCCGTTCGTGCAGGGCGTCGATGTGGTCGACGATGTCGGGCTCGAGCCACGGCACCTGCGGCGGACCGGATCGCGACTGCCACACCAGGTCGTAGTCGTCCTCGCCGAGAGCCTCGGCCACCAACCGCGCCGCTTCGGCGACCTGCCGACTGTAGAGACGGCCACCCTCCTCCGGCGGACCACCGGTCGCGTCGAAGGAGGTCGGCACGGAGTGGGCGGTGAACACCACACGCGCGGAATCGCGCACCTCGTCGGCGAGCTCGACGCGGGCGGCGCGCACGGCGTCGGTGACGGCGTCGAGGAACAACGGGTGGTCGTAGAAGTGCCGGAGCTTCGTCAGCCGGGGCGCGTTCTCGACGGCATCCCGCGCCCGGGCGATGTCCTCGTGGTACTGCCGGCATCCCGAGTAGCCGCCCCATGCGGAGGTCGCGAACACCAGGGCGTTACGGATCCCGTCGTCGCGCATCCGCGCGACGGTGTCCTCGACCATGGGATGCCAGTTGCGGTTGCCGAAGTAGATCGGCAGATCGATACCGTGCGTGTCGAACTCGGCGCGGACGTCGTCGATGATCGCCCGGTTCAGGGCGTTGATCGGCGAGACACCCCCGAAGTGCAGATAGTGCTGCGCGACCTCGTCGAGTCGTTCCGGCGGGATCCCACGTCCGCGGGTGACGTTCTCGAGGAACGGCCGCACGTCGTCGGGTCCTTCCGGTCCGCCGAACGACAGCAGCAGCAGCGCGTCGTACGCCCCGGGGGTGTTCGTCATGGAAGTGCCTTCCGTGGTGCGGTCAGCTACCGAAGCCGACCTGGGAGTGGAAGCCACCGTCGACGTAGACGATGGATCCCGTGGTCCCGGGTAGCCAGTCGGACAGCACCGCACACACGGTCTTCGCCACAGGCGTCGGATCGTCGACGTCCCAGCCGATCGGGGACGCGGCCGACCAACCCTCGTTCAGTCGGTTCATCTCCGCGCCCGGGCCGGTCGCGTCGCCCGCGATGGCCTTGGCGGCGAGCGTCTTGATCGGGCCGGCGGCGACGAGGTTCGAACGGATACCGCGCGGGCCGACCTCCTTGGCCACGTAGCGGTTGACCGACTCGAGCGTCGCCTTGGAGACACCCATCCAGTTGTAGAACGGAACGGCCCGGGACGGGTCGAAGTCCATTCCGACGATCGAACCGCCCTCGTTCATGACGGGCAGGACGGCCTTGGCGAGCGCGCCGTAGGAGTAGGCCGACACTTCGAGCGCCACCGCGACGTCCGTCCACGGCGCGTCGAGGAACGGGCTGCCCAGGCACGACCGGGGTGCGAAGCCGATGGAGTGGACGACACCGTCGATCCCCTCCGGTGCGAGTTCGCGGATCTTGTCGGCGAGACCGTCGAGATCCTCCTGGTTCTGCACGTCGAGGCTGATCGCCGGCGGCACCGGCTGCGGGAGACGCTGTGCGATCCGGTCGATCAACCGGAGTCGCTCGAAGCCGGTGATGATCACCTTCGCGCCCTGTTCCTGCGCGGCCTTCGCGGTGTGGAAGGCGATCGAGGCATCGGTGATGATGCCGGTGACGAGAATGGTCTTGCCCTCGAGCAGTCCGCCCATGAGTGTGTCGGTCCTCCAGTGAGATTCGGATGTGGTCGCGAGACCGTCAGTGGCCCATGCCCATGCCGCCGTCGACCGGGATCACGGCGCCGGAGACGTAGGCGGAGTCGTCGGAGGCCAGGAAGCTGACGACGGCTGCGACGTCCTCGGGCTTGCCGAGTCGCTGCAGCGGGATGAACTTCTTCGCGGTGTCGCGCAGGTCGTCGGACAGATCCGCGGTCATGTCGGTCTCGATGAAGCCGGGAGCGACGACGTTGGCCGTGATCGATCGCGAACCGAGTTCGCGGGTGACCGAGCGGGCGAGACCGATGATGCCGGCCTTCGAGGACGCGTAGTTGATCTGGCCGGCCTGGCCGGCGAGGCCGACGACGGAGCCGAGGAAGATCATGCGACCCCAGCGGGCGCGGAGCATCGCGCGGTTGGCGCGCTTGGCGCACCGGAAGGCGCCGGTGAGGTTCGCGTCGATCACCGAGCTGAACTGGTCCTCGGTCATGCGCATCAGCAGGGTGTCGTCGGTGATGCCCGCGTTCGCGACGAGCACCTCGACGGGGCCCTGATGCTCCTCGACCTCCTTGAACGCGGCGTCGACCGAGTCGGCGTCGGTGACGTCGCACCGCACACCGAACAGGCCGTCGGGCGCGCCCGAACCGCGGTGGGTGACGGCGACCTTGTGGCCGTCCGCCTGCAGGCGACGGGCGACGGCGAGGCCGATTCCGCGGTTTCCGCCGGTGACGAGGACGGATCGGGGGGTGACACCCGCGCGCGTGGACGCTGCGGCACTTTCTGCGTCAGTCATGCATTCCAACCTATCTGGTGGCCGGTCCGGTACGGAAAACGCTCAGTGAGCGTGCACAAGGTGGATCAGGGCAGCCGCTGGCGCAACACCATGGCCGCGCCGAGCCCCGCGATCACCGACAGCGCTCCGAGCATGAGCCACGGACGGCTGGCATCGCCACGGGTCGTCTCGAAACCGATCTGTTCCTCGAGCGTGTTGTAGGCGTCCTCGAGTTCCTCGAGGCTGGCGGCCGTGAAGAAACTCCCACCCGAGAGGTTCGCGATCTCCTTGAGCGACGGATCGTCGACGGGCACGGGGATCCGATCGTCCTCGATGGTGACGGTGCCCGTCTGGGTGCCGAAGGAGATGGTCGAGACCGGAATCCCCTTCTCCGCCGCCTGTCGCGCCGCGGTGAACCCACCGCGGGGATCGTCGGGACTCTCGGGGACGGTCTGCTTGCCGTCGGACAGCAGCACGATCCGCGCGGGCGGCGCCTGGTCGCTGCCGCCGAGCACGGCGGCGAGCGTGTCGATCGACTGCATCGCCGTGAAGATCGCCTCACCGGTCGCGGTGCGCTCGCTCAACTGCAGGTTGTCGATCGCGGACTTGGTCGCCTCCCGATTGGTGGTCGGCGAGACCAGGACCGAGGCGGTCCCCGAAAATGCGACGAGACCGAGGTTGATGCCGGGCGTCAGGTCGTCGGCGAACTGTTTGGCCGCCTCCTGCGCGGCCGCGAGTCGCGTGGGTGCGACGTCCGTGGCCTCCATCGACAACGACACGTCGATGACGAGCACGACCGTGGCCCGGTTGCGCGGCACCCGCTGTTCGGCGGTCGGGCCGGCGAGCGCCACGGTGAGGAAGACGAGGCCGACGAGCAACAACGCGACGGGGATGTGCCGGGCGCGTCCCGGGCGGGCGGGTGCGACCTTCTCGAGCAGCTCGAGATTGGTGAAGCGCAGCGTGTTCGTCTGGCGCCGGCGTTGGACCAGCACGTAGGCGCCGCCGAGGGCAGCGACGACGAACAGCAGCAGCAACCACCACGGTGAGGTGAAACCGGACAGGCTCATCGTCCCCCCTGCCGTGCGGGTGCGCCGAAGCTGTGTCGCCGGGCCGCGACGAACCGGACGACGTCGCCGATCCAGTCGCGGTCGGTGCGCAACGTCAGCACGGGTGCACCGGAACTGCGCAGCGCCTGGTGCACGGCCGCGCGATGTTCGGCGGCGGCCTGCGCGTAATCGGCCCGCAGTTCGGGAGTGGTCGTGAATTCGCGGGTGCGGCCCGTCTCCGGGTCGTGCAGCACCACGTCGCCCAGATCGGGCAGTTCGAGGTCGCGGCGGTCGATGATCTCGACGGCGAGCAGTTCGTGCCGGCCGGACAGCGCCCGCAGGGATCGCTCCCAGTCGAGCGGACCGAGGAAATCACTCACCACGACAGCCAGACCGCGGCGGCGCTGAGGACGTCGCAGCGACTCGACGAGCCCCTGGAGATCGCCACGGGTCCCGTCGGGTGCGTGCGGGGTGGTCGCGACGGTACGCAGCAACGATTGGGCGTGCAGCCGTCCGCCGCGCGCGGGGACGCGGATCGTCTCGCTGCCGGTGGAGATCACCGCGCCGATCCGGTTTCCACCGCCGGTGGTCAGATGTGCGAGCGCGGCCACCGCTGCGATCGCCAGGTCGCGCTTCTCGCACATGCCGGTACCGAAGTCCAGGCTGGCCGACAGGTCGACCGCGAGCCACGTCTCGAGTTCCCGGTCGGCGACCGTCTGCCGCACGTGCGGGTGCGTCGTGCGCGCGGTGACCGACCAGTCCATCTGCCGCACGTCGTCGCCCGGTTGGTACTCGCGGGCGTCCCCCGGTTCGGAACCCGGGCCCGGGATCAGACCGAGGTGGTCGCCGTGCAGGACGCCGTCGAGACGGCGCCGCACGGTGAGCTCGAGGGTGCGGAGCGCGGCGGTGAGCGCGGGATCGCGCAGTTCACCGGAGCGGAACCGCGGTGGCGACCCGTCGTGAGGACGTGTGCTCACCGCGCGCCCGCACCTCCCTGCGGACCGGGTGCACCGACGGGCGCCTGCTGACCGGCAACGGCCCGCGGATCCGCGGGCGCCGGGCCGGGAGTCGCGGTCGGTACGGGTGCGTTGGCCTGCGGGGCGACCTGCGGAAGACCCACGGTCTGCAGGATGCGCGTGATGATCTGGTCCGGGGAGACATCGTCCGCGAGCGCGTCGTAGGACAGCACCAGGCGGTGACGGAGCACATCGGGAATGACGTCGACGATGTCCTGCGGCACCACGTAGTCGCGGCCGCGCACGAGCGCCAGGGCACGCGCCGAGGAGATGATGCCGAGCGTCGCGCGAGGCGAGGCACCGTAGGCGATCCAGCCCTGCACGTCGTGCAGGCCGAGCTCGGCGGGCCGACGCGTCGCGAAGATGACCCGCACGACGTAGTCGACGAGCGCGTGGTGCACGAACACACGTCCGGCGATCTTCTGCAGGCGCAGGAGCTGCTCGTTGTCGAGCACCTGCTTCGGTTCGGGAGCGGCGACACCCATCCGGTAGACGATCTCGCGTTCCTCCTCCACCGTCGGGTAATCGACGAGGACCTTGAAGAGGAAGCGGTCGCGCTGCGCTTCCGGCAACGGGTAGACGCCCTCGTTCTCGATGGGGTTCTGCGTCGCCATCACGAGGAACGGCTCGGGCATCGGGAAGGTCTTGCCGCCGATGGTGACGTGGCGTTCGGCCATCACCTCGAGCAGCGCCGACTGCACCTTCGCCGGGGCGCGGTTGATCTCGTCGGCGAGCACGAAGTTCGCGACGACGGGTCCGAGTTCGGTGTCGAACTCCTCGCGTCCCTGCCGGTAGATGCGGGTACCGACGAGGTCGGTCGGCACGAGGTCGGGAGTGAACTGCACGCGCGAGAACGATCCACCGACGACCTTCGCGAAGGTCTCGACGGCCAGCGTCTTCGCGACGCCGGGAACGCCTTCGAGCAACACGTGCCCGCGCGCGAGCACACCGACGAGCATCCGCTCGACCAGCAGATCCTGGCCGACGATCACACGCTTGACCTCGTAGATGGCCCGTTCGAGGAGACGGACGTCGTCGGCCGGGTCGTACGCCTTCGCGGGAGCGTCGCCGGGTTTCCGCATATTCGCGCCGGCTGTCTGCGGAGCAGGCGAAGTGTTCACGCCGGCTGCCGGCTGAGCGGTCGCACCAGGTCCCTGCTGGGCGTTCGCACCGGGCCCCTGCGGAGCCGGTTGGGCGTTCGCACCGGACCCCTGCGGGGCCGGACCGTTCACGCCGGCCGCCTTCGGCGCCGGCGCGGCGCCCGCCGCAGCCTGGTTGTTCTTGCGTCCGTCGTTACCGCCCTCGTTGCCCGGCGTTGCCGAACCGGACGTCCCACCCTCGCGTGAGGTCACCAACAATCCACCGCTTTCGCCTACGTCGCTCCGCTGGAAACACCTGCTGCACCACTATTGCAGGTGCCGGCTCGGTGTGTCGTCGCCCCTGCACCGACCGGGAGACGGCACCCGGAAACGACCGGATGAAGCCCCTCCTCGGTGGTGCGAGGGCCGCGGCAAACCTCGCCCTCACGACACCATGCGCACCACGTACGGTGTCATGCCGCCCCAGCGTACCGGCGAGATCTTCACGAACGATCCCGACTGCGGCGCCTCGAGCATCTGTCCGTCACCGAGATACAACGCGACGTGCTGGCTGGCGTTGGGCCCGTAGAAGATCATGTCGCCCCGCCTCATCTGCGACGACGGGACCTGCGTGCCTGCCGTGTACTGGTAGCCGGTGTAGTGCGGGAGCGAGATGCCGATGCCCGCGAATGCGTAGATCATCAGCCCGGAACAGTCGAAGCCGACCTTGGCGTAGTCGCCGTGGACGTCGGCGACGCCGCCGTCGCGGATACCGCGGGTCGGGCCGTTCTCGTTTCCACCACCCCAGGCGTACGGGACGCCGATCTGGGACATCGCGCGGTCGATGACGATCTCCACCGCAGCGGGACCGGTGACGGACGGACGCGACGGGGTGCTGGGCGTCGAATTCGGTGTGGAGGGACGGGAACCCGATCCTCCGGTGCCCGATCCCGGGGATTCGAAGACGGGGTCGCCCGGATCCGGGTTGTCCCAGTCGATCCCACCGTCGCTACCGGTGCCCTCGTCGTCGTCCTCGTCCGGGATCGTGCCGCTGTCGGTATCGTCCGGGACGGTGTCGTCGGTGTCATCGGGGACGGTTCCACCGTCGTCGTAATCCGGGACCGTTCCACTGTCCGTGTCGTCCAGAACGTCGTCCAGGACGCTTCCCCGGTCGCCGTAATCGGGGACGGTGACGTCCTCGGTGTAATCCGGCGTACTCGCGTCGGTGTCACTCCTATCGGGGCCACTCGCATCGGTGTCACTGCCGTCCGACGCTCCGGATTCGGTGGTGACCTCACCCGGTGAGGTGACGTCGCTGCCGCCGGTCGACGGAGATTCCTCGATCAGGGTGTGGGGGCGCCGGCCGTTGGCGAGTTCCGCCGCGCGCGCTCGGGCTGCGGCGTCGGCGGCGACCCGCTCGGCCGCCTCCGCCGCCGCGACCCGTGCCGCCTCTGCGGCCGCTGCGGCAGCTGCTTCCTCGGCCGCGCGGCGACGCTCCCAGTCCTGGTACTGCGCGCGTTGCCCTTCGAGGCCCGCGACGTTGACGCGGGCCCGGTCGAGTTCGCTCTGCGCGCTCGCACGTTCCTGCTCGATACGTGACTTCTCGACGGCCTGCCGACCGAGTTCGGCTCGCGCGACGGCGATCGCGGCCTCTGCCTCTGCCCTGCGCTGCTCGGCGGCCTCCGCTGCCGCATCGGCCTCGAGCTTGGCTGCGCGTGCCCGCGAATGGGAGTTGGCCTCCTGGGCCCGGGCGCGCTGGAGCGCATCGAGCACTGCGGTGCGCCCGGCCGACAGCAGTCGCATGACCTGGGCGCGGTCGAGCAGATCGTCGGGCCCGTCGACATCGAGGAAGGCCGCGAGGGAGACCGAGTTGGCGCCGCGGGTGTAGCTGTCGCGGACGAACGCGTCGAAGTTCTTCTGGGCAGCGGCGATCCGGTCGGCGGCGTCGTCGAGTGCGCGGCGGGAGTCCACGACCACCCGCTCGGCGAGGTCCGCCGCGTCGCGCGCGCTCTGGAGGTCGACGAGCGCCCGGTTGACGTCCTCGCGGCGGATGGCGACCTGCGCATCGAGCTCGGCGAGCTGCTGATCCGCGTCGGCGATCCGGACGATCAGCTGCCCGACCCGATCGATGTTGGCCGCGACCGCTGCACCCGCGCGGTCGATCTCGGCGTCGGAGGGGTTCGGCGGCGGGGGCGGTGCGGCGGACGCCGTGGTGGTCACGGTGAGGAGCACGGCTGTGACCAACCCCAAACCGGCAAGGAGCGTGCCGGTACGCGTCCGCGGGGCGCGACCGGGTGCCGGTCCGTCGGGTCGACGGCCTGCAGTGAGCGTCGTGGCGGTGCCGTCCGGCCCCGACCGTCGCGGAATCCCTCCGTGGATACCGAACCGTCTCACTTGCGTCTCCCTCGGTCGCACCTGGTGGCCGAGACATCCGGCCAGACGACCCGAGGAAGGCAGGCAGCATCCGCCGGCCGTGGGTGCCCCACGGCTCACACGCTGCAGTCGTACACCGGTCGTGGGCAGCGTCCCCACGAGCCGGGTTGTGACACACCTTCCCCAAGAGCGTCATGAGAACCGTACGACACCACAGGGGTATGTCGCATGACAGTCACGAAGATCGGCGGAAAGAACGCCGAACGAACACGGCGAGGACACCGAGGAAGACCGTGAGGATGCCGAACGATCCTCCCTGCCGGGTTCCGTCGCGAAAGAGGCGCGGACAGCCCCGAAATCACGCCCGCGGTGACGCGAAAGAGACCTCAGACGTCCGTGGACGATGACGATCCGTTACCTCCGGCAACGGTCGCATCACCGGCTGCGCGGCGGCGTTTGGCGAGATAGGTCGCGCCGGCCGCGAGGGCGACCACCGCGACGATCAGCAACGTCATCAGAGTCCAGGGCGGTGACGGTTCGAGCACCGAATCGACGAAGTTGCGAGTGGAGACCACCGGATCGCCGGTATAGGTGCGATCCTGCGCTGCCTCGAGAGTGACGCGGTCGAGATCCGCGCTGAACGTTCCGACCCATCCGGGGCTGAGGACCAGGACAGTTCCGCCGTCCTCGGCGCCGACCTCCGTCGCGAGGTCGCGCAGCTGCGAATCCATACGGGGATCCCGATCGAGCACGACCACGCTGAGGTCGATGCCGTTCTCCTGCGCGCGCTGCACCTCGGCGACGAGATCGTCCACGTACTGGGAGGGTGCGGCCACCTGGTCGTCGGCGAGATCGGCGAGCACTTTTTCGACCGAGACCCCGGCAGGAAGATCCGTGAGCGCAGGGCCCGGTATGCGAAGCAGTGGCGCAGACATCTCTCTCCGGTGGTGCTGGGGCAGAAGCCGGGCGATACGGTGATCCGGCCGCGCGGAGACGACACGAAGCGCCACACCCGTGCGGCAAGGGAGAACACTACGCGATCGCGCGACGGCGGCTCCAAGCACTCGCCTCGAGCAGGACCGATGCCGGCGCGACGCCTCGTCGGGACGACGGACCCGACTTCGGTTCATTACAGGACAAGCGTACTGTTAGAATCGAGTGCGAGACGCCACGACTTCTGCATCCGGGCCACGGGCCGCGGGTGGACGTCGTGTGCCTCGCTTCAGCCGTCGACACAGCCCCGTCGGCGGCCAGCCGAAACGACGAGTGGAGCTGACGTGAGCACCAGTAGTGATTCGTTCGGCGCCAAGGGTTCGCTGCAGGTCGGAGACAACTCCTACGAGATCTTCCGCCTGTCGGCCGTCCCCGGCACCGAGAAACTTCCTTATTCTTTGAAGGTCCTGGCCGAGAACCTGCTGCGCACCGAGGACGGTGCGAACATCACGGCCGATCACATCCGGGCCATCGCCAACTGGGATCCCTCCGCCGACCCGAGCATCGAGATCCAGTTCACGCCCGCCCGCGTGATCATGCAGGACTTCACGGGTGTCCCCTGTGTCGTCGACCTCGCCACCATGCGTGAGGCCGTCACGGCCCTGGGCGGCGACCCCAACAAGGTCAACCCCCTCTCCCCCGCCGACATGGTCATCGACCACTCGGTGATCCTCGACTACTTCGGTCGCGCCGACGCTCTCGAGCGCAACGTCGACCTCGAGTACGAGCGCAACGGTGAGCGCTACCAGTTCCTGCGCTGGGGCCAGGGCGCCTTCGACGACTTCCGCGTCGTGCCCCCGGGCATGGGCATCGTCCACCAGGTCAACATCGAGTACCTCGCCCCGACCGTCATGGTCCGTAACGGCCAGGCCTACCCCGACACCTGCGTCGGCACCGACTCGCACACGACGATGGTCAACGGCCTCGGCGTGCTCGGCTGGGGCGTCGGCGGCATCGAGGCCGAGGCCGCGATGCTCGGCCAGCCGGTCTCCATGCTCATCCCGCGCGTGGTCGGCTTCAAGCTCACCGGTGAGATCCAGCCCGGCGTGACCGCGACCGACGTCGTGCTCACCGTCACCGACATGCTGCGCAAGCACGGCGTCGTCGGCAAGTTCGTCGAGTTCTACGGCGCCGGCGTGGCCGAGGTCCCCCTCGCCAACCGCGCGACCCTCGGCAACATGAGCCCCGAGTTCGGTTCCACCGCAGCGATCTTCCCGATCGACGGCGAGACCATCAACTACCTGCGCCTGACCGGCCGCAGCGACGAGCAGCTCGCTCTCGTCGAGGCGTACGCCAAGGAGCAGGGCCTGTGGCACGATCCGAGCCGCGAGCCCGAGTTCTCCGAATACCTCGAGCTCGACCTGTCGACGGTCGTCCCGTCGATCGCCGGCCCGAAGCGTCCGCAGGACCGCATCCTGCTGTCGGAGTCGAAGGTCGCCTTCCGCAAGGACATCCACAACTACGTGGAGGAGAACCTCCCGGCCGAGCACAGCAAGCTCGACGAGGCCGTCGAGGAGTCCTTCCCGGCGTCCGACCCGGCCGTGCTGTCCTTCGCGGACGACGGTGCAGTCGACGTCCACTCGGCCGCCAACGGTTCGCACGGTCGCCCCACCAAGCCGGTCAAGGTCGTCTCGGAGGAGCGCGGCGAGTTCGTCCTCGACCACGGCGCCGTCGTGGTCGCGGGCATCACCTCCTGCACCAACACCTCCAACCCGTCGGTCATGCTCGGCGCTGCACTGCTCGCCCGCAACGCCGTCGAGAAGGGCCTGTCCACCAAGCCGTGGGTCAAGACCAACATGGCTCCGGGTTCGCAGGTCGTCAACGACTACTACGAGAAGGCCGGCCTGTGGCCGTACCTCGAGAAGCTCGGCTTCTACCTCGGTGGCTTCGGTTGCACCACGTGCATCGGTAACACCGGCCCGCTGCCCGAGGAGATCTCGAAGGCCGTCAACGACAACGACCTCTCGGTCACCGCGGTGCTCTCCGGCAACCGCAACTTCGAGGGTCGTATCTCCCCCGACGTGAAGATGAACTACCTGGCCTCGCCGCCGCTGGTCATCGCGTACGCGCTCGCGGGCACGATGGACTTCGACTTCGAGACCGACGCGCTGGGCAAGGACAAGGACGGCAACGACGTCTTCCTGAAGGACATCTGGCCTTCCGCCCAGGAGATCGACGACACCATCAAGTCGGCGATCAACCAGGACATGTTCCGCAAGTCCTACGCCGACGTCTTCAAGGGCGACGAGCGCTGGCAGAACCTCGAGACCCCCGAGGGCGACACCTTCGCGTGGGACGAGGACTCGACGTACGTCCGCAAGGCTCCGTACTTCGAGGGCATGACGATGGAGCCGGACGCGGTCAGCGACATCAAGGGCGCTCGCGTCCTTGCGCTGCTCGGCGATTCGGTCACCACCGACCACATCAGCCCGGCCGGTCCGATCAAGCCGGGTACCCCGGCCGCGCAGTACCTCGACGCCCACGGTGTCGAGCGCAAGGACTACAACTCGCTCGGTTCGCGTCGTGGCAACCACGAGGTCATGGTCCGCGGCACCTTCGCGAACATCCGTCTGCAGAACCAGCTGCTCGACGGTGTCTCCGGTGGCTACACCCGCGACTTCACCCAGGACGGTGCTCCGCAGGCGTTCATCTACGACGCCTCGCAGAACTATCAGAAGGCCGGCATCCCGCTGGTCGTCCTCGGTGGCAAGGAGTACGGTTCCGGCTCCTCGCGTGACTGGGCCGCCAAGGGCACCCGCCTGCTCGGCGTCAAGGCCGTCATCACCGAGTCCTTCGAGCGCATCCACCGCTCGAACCTCATCGGCATGGGCGTCATCCCGCTGCAGTTCCCGGCGGGCGAGTCGGCCAAGTCGCTCGGCCTGACCGGCACCGAGGTCTTCGACATCGAGGGCATCGAGAAGCTCAACGAGGGCGTCACGCCGAAGACCGTCAAGGTCACGGCGACCAAGGACAACGGCGAGAAGGTCACCTTCGACGCTGTCGTCCGCATCGACACCCCCGGTGAGGCCGACTACTACCGCAACGGCGGCATCCTGCAGTACGTGCTGCGGAACATGATCCGCGGCTGAGAGCAGTGCTCGTGACCCGATCGGTCACATCCGTGTGAAGCGGCGGGCCCGGGACGAGACTCGTCTCGGGCCCGCCGTCTCCATCGAGCCGAAAGGAAGTGGCGCGTGCCCAAGGTCAGTGAGGACCATCTCGCCGCGCGGCGCAGGCAGATCCTCGACGGTGCCCGTCGCTGCTTCGCCGAATACGGTTACGACGGCGCGACCGTGCGACTGCTCGAAGACGCCACGGGTCTGTCCCGTGGCGCGATCTTCCACCATTTCAAGGACAAGGACGGACTGTTCCTCGCCCTCGCCCAGGAGGATGCGAGACGGATGGCCGACGTCGCGGCCAACGAGGGTCTCGTGCAGGTCATGCGCGACATGCTGTCCTCCCCCGACCAGTTCGACTGGCTCGGGACTCGGCTCGAGATCACGCGCCGCCTCCGCACCGACCCCGAGTTCGCGAAGGCGTGGATGCAGCATTCGGCCGAACTCACCGAGGCCACCGTCGGGCGCCTCGAACGGCAGCGCGAAGCGGGCCGGCTACGCGACGACGTGCCGACCGAAGTCGTTCTGGGTTATCTCGACCTCGTGCTCGACGGGCTCGTCGCCCGCCTCGCTTCAGGGCACACCGAACAGGACCTCGTCGCGGTTCTCGACCTCGTCGAGGAATCCGTGCGTCGCCGCGACTGACGCGCCGGATCCGTTCCTCACGCCTTCTCGTCGCTCGCTGCCGCCCGACGACGGTTCGGGCCGCCGCGGCCCCGCAGCCGCACCTGCGACTCCACGAGAACGTTGTGCACGAAACCGTAGGATCGACCGGTTTCCTGCGCGAGCCTCCGAATGCTCGCGCCTTCCTCGTAGCGGCGCTTCAGATCCTCCTGCAAGCGGTCCCGCGATTCGCCTGTAACTCGGGCTCCCTTCGCGTAGGTCGTCTCTCCACCACCGGAATTTCGCGCCATCGGATCCTCCCTGCGCCCTCGCCAAAGGTCCCTTTCCCAGGCTAGAGGACTGTCAGGTTGCGCGGACGCAGATCGGACCAGCGGGAGCGGATCAGGGGGCGGATCCGACCGGCAGCCCGATCAGGCGAGCTGGATGAGCTCGAGGTATTCCTGGGACCAGTGGTCCTCGGTTCCGTCGGGAAGCAGAATCACCCGTTCCGGGTCGAGGGCCTCGGCCGCACCCGGATCGTGGGTGACCAGAACGACGGCACCCTCGTAGCTGCGCAGCGCATCGAGCACCTGCTCGCGCGAGACGGGATCGAGGTTGTTGGTCGGTTCGTCGAGGAGCAGCACGTTCGCCGCGGACGACACGAGTCCCGCCAGGGCGAGTCGCGTCTTCTCACCACCGGAGAGCGTTCCCGCCGGCTGCTCGAGCTGCGGACCGGTGAACATGAACGCGCCGAGCAGGCCTCGCAGGTCCTGTTCGCCGGCGTCCGGAGCGGCGTGCCGGATGTTCTCCCACACCGTCGCCGAGTCGTCGATGGTGTCGTGCTCCTGCGCGAAGTAACCGATCTTCAGACCGTGACCGGGCACGAGCTCGCCGAGATCAGGCTGCTCCACACCCGCGAGCAGTCGCAGCAGCGTCGTCTTGCCGGCACCGTTGAGTCCGAGGACGACGACCCGGCTGCCCCGGTCGATCGCGAGGTCGACGCCGGTGAAGATCTCCAGGGAGCCGTAGACCTTGGTCAACTCCTTGGCCATCAGCGGGGTCTTGCCGCAGGCGGCCGGCGTGGGGAACCGGATCTTGGCCACCTTGTCGGCGACGCGCACGTCGTCGAGGTCGGAGAGCAGCTTCTCGGCGCGCTTGGCCATGTTCTGGGCGGCCGTGGCCTTGGTGGCCTTCGCTCCGAGCTTCGCGGCCTGCTTCTGCAGAGCCGACGCCTTCTTCTCGGCGTTCGCGCGCTCGCGGCGACGACGCTGCTCGTCGGTGGCGCGCGCGTCGAGGTACTTCTTCCAGCCCATGTTGTAGACGTCGGCCTCGCCGCGCACCGCGTCGAGGAACCACACCTTGTTCACCACATCGGCCAGCAGGTCGACGTCGTGACTGATGACGATGAGCCCACCGTCGTGGTTCTGCAGGAAACCGCGCAGCCAGGTGATCGAGTCGGCGTCGAGGTGGTTGGTCGGCTCGTCGAGCAGCAGCGTGGTGTCGGACTTCCCACCGGAACCGTCCGAGGCCGCGAACAGGATGCGGGCGAGTTCGACACGACGGCGCTGACCACCCGACAACGTGTGGAGGGGCTGGCCGAGGACCCGGTCGGGCAGACCGAGGCTGTGGCAGATGCTCGCGGCCTCGGATTCGGCGACGTAACCGCCGAGCGTCGCGAAACGTTCCTCGAGCGAACCGTACTTACGGACGGCACGGTCGCGGATCTTCTCGTCCACGGCCTCCGCCATGAGTGCCTGCTGCTTCTCCATGCTGCGCATGATCTCGTCGAGACCCCGCGCCGAGAGCACGCGCTCCTTGGCGAGGACGTCGAGATTGCCCTCCTTGGGATCCTGCGGCAGGTACCCGATGTCTCCGGAACGGATCACGGTGCCGGCGTAGGGTTCGCCTTCACCCGCGAGGATCCGCAGGGTCGTGGTCTTGCCGGCACCGTTGCGCCCCACGAGGCCGATCCGGTCCCCGGCCTGCACCCGCAGCCCCGAGCCGGGGGCGGTGAGCAGCGTCCGCACGCCGGCGCGGACTTCGAGGTCGGTAGCGGTGATCACGCACGGGCTCCTAGGAAGAAAGACGATGGTTGGGTGCCATGGTGGCAAACAGCCGGGCACACGAACCACTCATTTTACCGTGACAGCGCCCCTCCCCCACGGTGAGATGCGCTACCCCTGACCACGCGCAGCCAGGGAGCTCTCCGCACGCGACCTAGGCTGGCGCCCGTGACCCACCTTCCCCCCACCGACCTCGTCGTGGCCGGACTCGGTCCCGCCGGCCGTGCGCTGGCGTTCCGGGCGGCCGCGGCCGGACTGTCGGTGACGGCCGTCGACGTGCGCCCGCAGCGCCGGTGGACCGCGACCTACGCGGCGTGGGCCGACGAACTACCCGCCTGGCTGCCCGACGAGGTGGTGGCAGCGCACATCGACAGCCCCGCAGCATGGACGACCGGACCCCACACCGTCGATCGCGCCTACCGGGTGCTGGACACGACGCGCCTGCAGGAGTTCCTCGCCCTCGATGAGGTCACGGTGGTGACGGGCCGGGTACGCGACGTCGATGCGGACGGTGTGGTCCTCGGGGACGGTCGCAGGATGCCTGCGCGCTACGTCGTCGATGCCCGCGGGGTTCCCGCCGATCCGGGACACGCTCAGCAGACGGCGTTCGGGCTGATCGTGGACGATGCGATCGCTTCTCCGGCGCTCGACGGTCACGCCGCCTGGTTCATGGACTGGCGTCGCGACAACGGCACCGGCCCCGACGACGTGCCGTCCTTCCTGTACGCGGTGCCCGCCGGTGACGGACGCACGATCGTCGAGGAGACCTGCCTCGTCGGTCGCCCGGCACTCGGTCTCGGCGAACTCGAACGGCGCCTGCACGTCCGCCTCGAAGCGCGCGGCGTGCGTACGACCGGCGACGAGGTGGTCGAACGGGTGCGCTTCGCCGTCGAGGGCGCACCGACGGCACCCGGGGTGGTCGGCTTCGGCGCTCGCGGTGGCCTCATGCATCCCGCAACGGGATACGCGGTGGCGACCGCCCTGTCCACGGCGGATGCGGTGGTCGATGCGATGCGTCGCGGCGAGGATCCGGACCGCGTCCTGTGGCCTGTCCGCGCCCGCTCCGTGGCGACCCTCCGGCAGATGGGACTGCGGGTCCTGCTGCGACTCGACGCACGCGGAGCGATCGAGTTCTTCGACGCGTTCTTCGCTCTGCCGGTCGAGCAGCAACGCGCCTACCTGTCCGGTCGCGACGATGCGACCGGCGTGGCGGCCACGATGTGGCGGTTGTTCCGGGTGCTGCCGATGGACGCACGCATGACGATTCTGCGTTCGCTCCGCTGATCCGACGGATGCGGCGGTGTGGCGAACGTCTCGACGAACCCGCCGGTGAGTTTCGCAGCTTTCCAGCGTGCTCCCGAGGTGTCGATCATGATGGACACATGCGGTCGATCTGGAAAGGCTCACTCGCGTTCGGCCTCGTCAACGTCCCGGTGAAGGTGTATTCGGCCACCGAGTCGCACGACATCTCCTTCCACCAGGTGCACGCGAAGGACGGCGGGCGGATCAAATATCAGCGCGTGTGCACCGAGTGCGGTGAGGTCGTCCCCTACCAGGACATCGACAAGGCGTACGACTCCGAGGACGGCGAGCGGGTGGTGCTCACCGACGAGGATTTCGACAAGCTCCCCGCCGCCGAGAAGCACGAGATCCCGGTGCTGCAGTTCGTGCCCACCGAGCAGATCGATCCGATCCTGTTCGAGAAGTCCTACTATCTCGAACCCGATTCGTCGTCGCCGAAGGCCTACGGCCTGCTCGCCGCGACCCTCGAACAGAGCGACCGGACGGCGCTGGTGCACTTCACCCTTCGTCAGCGCACCCGGTTGGCGGCGCTGCGCACCCGCGACGGACTGCTCATCCTGCAGACCCTGTTGTGGCCCGACGAGGTCCGCGCGGCCGAGTTCGAGTCGCTGGACGACATCGAGAAGCCGAAGCAACGCGAACTCGCGATGGCCGAGACCCTCGTCGAGTCGATGTCCGACGATTTCGATCCCACCGAGTTCACCGACGAGTACCAGGTGGAACTGCGCACCCTGATCGACGAGGCCCTCGCCCGCGGCGGCGAGAAGGTCTTCCAGGTCGCCGAACCCGACACCGACGAAGAGGACGCCGAGGTCCTCGACCTCGTTGCGGCCCTGCAGCGCAGCGTCGACGCGGCGGACAAGAAGGTCCCCTCCGGTTCGTCCTCCGGCGGGAAGAAGTCCTCGAAGGACGACGACGAAGACGAGGACGAGGGCGCGAAGAAGAAGGCCCCCGCGAAGAAGACCGCATCGAAGAGCACGGCGTCGAAGAGCACGGCGAAGAAGAGTCCCGCGAAGAAGAGCACAGCGAAGAAGACCGCGTCCAAGAGTGCGGCGGCCAAGAAGAGTCCTGCGAAGAAGACGGCCGCCAAGAAGACCTCCGGCGAACGCAAAGGCGCCTGAGCTCCGACGAGAAGTCGGAGATCAGGCGCCGAGGCTCGGAGCCGGAGACAGCCGGATCAGACGGTGAACCCGAGTGCGCGCAGTTGCTCGCGTCCGTCGTCGGTGATCTTGTCGGGACCCCACGGCGGCATCCACACCCAGTTGATACGCAGCTCGTCGCACAGGCCGCTGCGCACGAGTGCGCCCTTGGCCTGCTCCTCGATGACATCGGTGAGGGGGCACGCCGCCGAGGTCAGCGTCATGTCCACGGTCACGGTCTCGTCGACCTCGGAGATCCCGTAGACGAGACCGAGATCGACGACGTTGATGCCGAGCTCGGGGTCGACGACGTCGCGCAGCGCTTCCTCGAGTTCGTCGAGGCGGCCCGGATCCAGCGGCGGAGCCGTGGCCGCGACCAGCGTCGAGGTCTCGTCCTCGCCGGACTCGGCCGTCGGATTCTCGTCGGTGTTCACGGTGCCCGGTGCGGGTTCGGTCATCAGTTCTGTCCTCCGCTCGAAAGGGTGTGCGCGCCACCTGCCAGGTCGGCGGGGGCGGCGTCCACGGTCTGCGCGACCGCGTCCTTGAAGGCCATCCAGCCCAGCAACGCGCACTTCACGCGCGCCGGGTACTTCGCGACGCCGGCGAACGCGATGCCGTCGCCGATCAGGTCCTCGTCGCCCTCGACGGTGCCGCGGCTGCCGACCATCTCGACGAACCCCTCGACGATCTTCAGCGCGTCGCCGAGCGGAACACCGATCACCTGGTCGGTGAGCACGGACGTCGACGCCTGGCTGATCGAGCAGCCCTGCCCGTCGTAGGAGACGTCGGCGACGGTGTCGCCGTCGATGTGCACGCGCAGGGTCACCTCGTCGCCGCAGGTCGGGTTGACGTGGTGCACTTCGGCGCCGAACGGCTCGCGCAGTCCGCGATTGTGCGGGTGCTTGTAGTGGTCCAGGATCACTTCCTGGTACATCTGCTCCATCCGCATCGGATCACGCCTCCCCGAAGAACTTCTGGGCGCGCCGGATCGCCGCGCCGAGCGCCTGCACCTCGTCCGGCGTGTTGTACACGGCGAACGATGCGCGGGCGGTCGCGGCCACTCCGAAGCGACGGTGCAGCGGCCAGGCGCAGTGGTGTCCGACCCGGATCTCGACGCCCTCGTCGTCCAGGATCTGGCCGAGATCATGGGCGTGGATGCCGTCCACGACGAACGACACCGCCCCGCCCCGCTGTTCGGCAGTCGTGGGTCCGATGATGCGTACGCCGTCGATGCCGCCGAGCTCGGCGAGCGCGGCAGCGGTCAGCTCGTGTTCGTGCGCGGCGACGGCGTCCATCCCGATGTCCTGCAGGTAGCGCACGGCGGCACCGAGGCCGACGGCCTGCGAGACCATGGGCGATCCGGCTTCGAATCGCTGCGGCGGTGCGGCGAAGGTCGTGGCCTCCATCGTCACCGTCTCGATCATCGAGCCACCGGTGATGAACGGGGGCACGTCGGCGAGCAGGTCGCGGCGACCGTAGAGGACACCGACGCCGGACGGACCGAACATCTTGTGCCCGGAGAACGCCGCGAAATCCACACCGAGAGCACGGAAGTCGACGGCCATGTGCGGTACCGACTGGCATGCGTCGAGCACGACGACCGCGCCGACCTCCTTCGCACGCCGCACGATCTCCTCGACGGGAGCGACCGCACCGGTCACGTTCGACTGGTGCGTGAACGCCACGACCTTCACAGCCTCGGTCAGCGTCAGCGAATCGAGGTCGATGCGGCCGTCGTCGGTGACGCCGTACCAGCGCAGGGTGGCACCCGTACGCCGCGCGAGTTCCTGCCACGGAACGAGATTCGCGTGGTGCTCGAGCTCGGTGACGACGATCTCGTCACCGGGTCCGAGCCGGTGCGGGAACCGTTCGTCGGCGAAGGCGTACGCGACGAGGTTGAGCGACTCGGTGGCGTTCTTGGTGAACACCACCTCGTCGATGTCGACCCCGACGAAGGCCGCGATGACGGCGCGGGCGTCCTCGTACGAGTCGGTCGCCTCCTCCGACAACGCGTGCGCACCGCGGTGCACGGCCGCGTTCCGCGTCGCGAGGAACTCACGCTCGGCGTCGAGCACCTGCACCGGGCGCTGGGAGGTGGCCCCCGAGTCGAGGTAGACCAGGGGTTTGCCGTCGCGCACCGTGCGCGCGAGGATCGGGAAATCGGCCCTGATCCGGGCGATGTCCAAGGTCCGCACCGGCACCGTCATCCGATCACGCTCCTTGCGTTGCTGCCTGGGTGAAACGAACGTAGCCGTTGGTCTCGAGCTCGTCGGCGAGCTCCGGGCCACCGGACTCGACGACGCGGCCACCCACGAAGACGTGCACGAACTGCGGCTTGATGTAGCGCAGGATGCGGGTGTAGTGGGTGATGAGCAGGACGCCGCCGTTCTCGTTCTCCTGGTAGCGGTTCACGCCCTCGGAGACGACGCGCAGCGCGTCCACGTCGAGGCCGGAGTCGGTCTCGTCGAGGATGGCGATCTTCGGCTTGAGCAGACCCAGCTGAAGGATCTCGTGGCGCTTCTTCTCGCCGCCGGAGAAGCCCTCGTTGACGCTGCGCTCGCCGAAGGCGGGATCGATGTCCAGCTCGGACATCGCCTGCTTGACCTCCTTGACCCAGTGGCGCAGCTTGGGGGCTTCGCCGCGCACGGCGGTCGCGGCGGTGCGGAGGAAGTTCGACATCGACACGCCGGGAACCTCGACCGGGTACTGCATGGCGAGGAACAGGCCGGCGCGGGCGCGCTCGTCGACGCTCATCTCGAGCACGTCCTCACCGTTGAGGGTGATGGTGCCCGAGGTGACCTCGTACTTGGGGTGGCCGGCGATCGCGTACGACAGGGTGGACTTGCCGGAGCCGTTGGGGCCCATGATGGCGTGCGTCTCACCCGAGCGGACCGTGAGGTTCACGCCCTTGAGGATGTCGATCGGCTCGGCGTTCTCGTCGGTCTGTGCGACGCGGACGTGCAGGTCCTTGATCTCGAGGACGTTCGAAGGTGTGGACATCGAAATGCGTTTCCTTAGTGAAGTATCGGGAGTACGGGAGGCAGGGCCGGTCAGGCGCCGACGGCGGCGAGTTCCGCCTCGATGGCGGCCTCGAGCCGTTCGCGGACCTCGGTGACCGTGATGCGCTCGAGCAGTTCGTGGAAGAAACCGCGGACGACGAGGCGACGCGCTTCCTTTTCGGGGATGCCGCGAGCACGCAGGTAGAACAGCTGCTCGTCGTCGAAGCGGCCGGTCGCCGACGCGTGTCCGGCACCGACGATCTCACCGGTCTCGATCTCGAGGTTCGGCACCGAGTCGGCACGCGCACCGTCGGTGAGCACCAGGTTGCGGTTGAGCTCGAAGGTGTCGGTGCCCTCGGCCTCTGCGCGGATGAGCACGTCGCCGATCCACACGGTGTGCGCGTCGGGCTTGCCGGAGGCCGGATCGCCCTGCAACGCACCCTTGTACACGACGTTCGACTTGCAGTTGGGCTGCGAGTGGTCGACGAGCAGGCGCTGCTCGAAGTGCTGACCGGCGTCGGCGAAGTACAGGCCGAGCAATTCGGCGTCGCCGCCGGGGCCGTCGTACTTGGTGGTAGCCGACACACGCACGAGATCGCCGCCGAGCGCCACGGTGAAGTGGCGCAGCACGGCGTCGCGGCCGAGGCGGGCGTGGTGCGCGGCGACGTGGACGGCGTCGTCGGCCCAGTCCTGCACCGCGACGACCTTCAGCTGTGCGCTGTCGCCGAGCACGAACTCGATGTTCTCGGCGTAGGTGCCGCTGCCACGCTGGTCGATGACGAGCGTGAGCTTGGCGAACGCCTCGAGCCGGATCTGCACGTGCCCGTAGGCGACGGCGCCCTCGCCCGGGCCCGTGATCGTAACGGTGACGGGCTCGGCGACCTCGACCTCGCGGCCGACGGTGAGGACGGTCGCGGTCTCGAACGACGAGTACGCCTGAGCTGCGATCCGGTCGAACGGCACGCCGGCCTTCCCGAGTCGCGCGTCGTCGCGTGCCACGGTCTCGACCTGCACGCCGTCGACCGGGGTGACCTCGACGGTCGCGGTGCCGGTCGCGGGAGCGGTGCCGTCGTGCAGACCGCGCAGACGGCGCAGCGGGGTGAACCGCCAGACCTCGTCGCGTCCCGAGGGAACCTCGAAGGCGTTCACGTCGAACGACGTGAAGACCTCACCCTTATTGATCGCCGGGGCACGGTTCTCGGCGCGCACGGCATCCTGCACTCCGGTAGCAGGAGTGTTCTTCGCTTCCGCAGTCATTTAGCCGACTGCCCCTTCCATCTGCAGTTCGATCAGGCGGTTGAGTTCGAGGGCGTACTCCATCGGCAGTTCCTTGGCGATGGGCTCGACGAACCCGCGCACCACCATCGCCATGGCCTCGTCCTCGTCGAGTCCGCGGCTCATGAGGTAGAACAGCTGGTCGTCGCTCACCTTCGAGACGGTCGCCTCGTGACCCATCGTGACGTCGTCCTCACGGATGTCCACGTACGGGTAGGTGTCGGATCGGCTGATCTGGTCGACGAGCAGCGCGTCGCACTTGACGGTCGACTTCGAGCCGTGAGCGCCCTTGTTGACCTGCACGAGGCCGCGGTAGGAGGCACGTCCACCGCCGCGCGCCACCGACTTCGACACGATGGTCGAGGAGGTGTGCGGAGCCAGGTGCAGCATCTTCGCGCCGGTGTCCTGGTGCTGGCCCTCGCCGGCGAAGGCGACGGAGAGCACCTCACCGCGAGCGTGCTCGCCCATCATCCACACGGCCGGGTACTTCATCGTCACCTTGGAACCGATGTTGCCGTCGATCCATTCCATCGAGCCGCCGGCCTCGACCTTGGTGCGCTTGGTCACCAGGTTGTAGACGTTGTTCGACCAGTTCTGGATGGTCGTGTAGCGGCAGTGGCCGCCCTTCTTGACGATGATCTCGACGACCGCGGAGTGCAGCGAATCGGACTTGTAGATCGGCGCGGTGCAGCCCTCGACGTAGTGCACCGAGGCGCCCTCGTCGACAATGATCAGGGTCCGCTCGAACTGGCCCATGTTCTCCGTGTTGATGCGGAAGTAGGCCTGCAGCGGGATGTCGACGTGCACACCCGGCGGGACGTAGATGAACGAGCCACCCGACCACACCGCGGTGTTCAGAGCGGAGAACTTGTTGTCGCCGGCGGGGATGACCGTGCCGAAGTACTCCTTGAACAGCTCGGGGTGCTCACGCAGACCCGAGTCGGTGTCGAGGAAGATCACGCCCTGGCTCTCGAGGTCCTCGCGGATCTGGTGGTAGACCACCTCGGATTCGTACTGGGCGGCGACACCGGCGATGAGGCGCTGCTTCTCGGCCTCCGGGATGCCCAGCTTGTCGTAGGTGTTCTTGATGTCCTCGGGGAGCTCGTCCCAGCTCGCGGCCTGCTTCTCCGTCGAGCGCACGAAGTACTTGATGTTGTCGAAGTCGATCCCGTCGAGGTTCGAGCCCCACACCGGCATCGGCTTCTTGTCGAAGGTGCGCAGCGCCTTGAGGCGGATGTCGAGCATCCACTCGGGCTCGTTCTTCTTGGCGGAGATGTCCCGCACGACCTCTTCGGACAGGCCGCGCTGCGCCGTGGCGCCGGCGGTGTCGGGGTCCGCCCAGCCGTATTCGTAGTGGCCGAGAGAATCGATCGTCTCTTCCTGCGTCAGCGGCGCGGTTCCGGACGTCTGATCCGATGCGACGGTCATGCGAGCTCCTTCCGGAGTCTGGTGGGCGTCGGCGCGGGCTGTGCGTCGACGGTCGACGGGTGGGTGGATGTCTTCCTGGTGTGCCCTGATTCGCGGAGCACTCGCGGTGGGATCGTCACGTGGGCGGCTCCGGACGGGGCACATCCGCTCTGGGGAGAACGGGCACGTGTGTCGTGCAGAAGGCGTCGCCGTTCGCGATCGTCGCGAGGCGTTGGACGTGGGTTCCGAGGATCCGCACGAAGGCCTCCTGCTCCGCCTCGCACAGTTCGGGGAACTGCTCCGCGACGTGCGAGACCGGGCAGTGGTGCTGGCAGATCTGCACGCCGGTGCCGACGCGGCGGGTCGAGGCCGCGAAACCGGAGGCGGTGAACGCCCCGGCGATCTCCTCGGCGACACTCTCGACGTCGTCGACGTTCTCGTCGGCGGGTGCGACGGTGCCGAGGATCGAGTCCACGCGGCGTCGCGCAAAGTCCTCCACGGCGGCGTCGCCGCCGAGTTCGCGGAGGTGCCGCATGGCGGCGGTGGCAAGATCGTCGTAGGAATGTCCGAGGCGGGCGCGCCCGACAGCGGTGAGCTGGAAGCGGCGGGCGGGACGGCCACGACCGCGTCCCTGCCGGCGCGGCGGCGCGGCGGCCTGCGCCTCGCCGGACTCGATGAGCGCGTCGAGATGGCGTCGCACGCCCGCGGCGCTGAGCCCCAGACGCTCGCCGATCTCCGGCGCGGTGATGGGACCTTCTTCGAGCAGCAGCTGCACGACGGCGGCGCGGGTCTGCCCCTCCGGGATCTCGCGACCTGCCGAAGCAGGATTCTTGCGGGTGTCCTCGACGCGCGACGCCGTCGCGGCAGGTGCGTGACCTGCGCGTTCTGCGGTGTCGATGGTGTCGGACGGGTATTTCACAACACCAGTGTGACGGAATTCGGAAGCACGGTCCACCAAGGGTGCCCTTTGTTACACCTCATGACGGAGCCGTCGGAGACCACCCTCGCCGTCCCGTTACGCTTCTGACGTGCCGTCGACTCCTCCCCTGTCCGCCCCGCGCACGACGTCTCCGTCGCCGGGCCGATCCGGGGTCCGCGAACGGCTGCACGTGTGGATCCGACGCGCCCTGGGCCTCGACGCCCCGGGCCCACACGCCGATGTCTCGGTCGTCCTGCACGGCGACGAGACCGAAGGTCGCGGACTCGACGCGATCGAGAACATCTATCTCCACCGCATCCGGCTGCTCGGCGCGACCGGCGCCGTCCTCATGGCGGTCGGAGCGCTCGGCGCCGGCGCCCAACCGGTCCTGCAGAACCCCGTGCAGGGCGTCCGCGCCCTCGGACTGGCGGCACGTATGCCGAGCGCCGCCCTCACGACCACCATGATCGGCACGGCGCTGGTGATCCTCGCCTGGCTGCTGCTCGGCCGGTTCGCGATCGGCCGGAGCGCACCGGACGGTCCCGTGCGCCGACTGTCCCGGTCACAGCTCGACCGCACCCTGCTGCTGTGGATCCTGCCGCTGGTCGTCGCGCCGCCGATGTTCAGCAAGGACGTCTACTCCTATCTCGCGCAGAGCGAGATCGCGGCGCGCGGGCTCGACCCCTACGCGATCGGTCCGGCCGGCGCTCTGGGGGTCGACCACGTCCTGACCCGGACGGTGCCGAACATCTGGCGCGACACCCCGGCCCCCTACGGCCCCGCCTTCCTGTGGATCGGCGAGAAGATCACCTACGTCACGGGCGAGAACATCGTGGCCGGCATCTTCGTCCACCGACTGCTCGCGCTCGTGGGCGTGGCCCTGATCGTGTGGGCGCTGCCGCGACTGGCCCGCCGCTGCGGTGTCGCGCCGGTGAGTGCGTTGTGGCTGGGCGCCGCGAACCCGCTGCTGCTCTTCCACCTGGTCGCGGGCATCCACAACGAGGCTCTGATGCTCGGGCTCATGCTCGCCGGTGTCGAGCTCGCGCTGCGGGCGGTCCACCCGGACGACGAGGCGGCGTCGCGTCTGCGTCTCGCGGGATGGCTCGCCGCCGGAACGGCCCTGATCGCGCTGTCGTCGATGATCAAGGTGCCCTCGCTGCTCGCCCTCGGGTTCGTCGGTATGGCGCTGGCCCGCAAGTGGGGTGCGTCCTTCCGCTCGGTGGTCGCGGCCGCCGCCGTCCTGGGGTTGGGCGCAGCCGTCGTGATCGCGGCGGTGAGCTGGGGAAGCGGCCTCGGTCTCGGCTGGACGCAGACCCTCGGGACCGCCACGGAAGTGCGCAGCTGGATGTCGATCCCGACCCTGCTCGGTATGGGCACCGGTCTCGGGGGTGTGCTGCTCGGCCTCGGCGACCACACGACGGCCGTGCTGTCCATCACACGGCCCATCGCCGCGCTGGTGGCCGCCTTCGTCACGGTGCGCATGCTGCTCGCCGTACTCACGGGACGGATCCATCCCGTCGGTGCGCTGGGGGTGTCGCTGGGCGCGATCGTGCTGCTCTTCCCGGTCGTGCAGCCGTGGTACCTGCTGTGGGCGGTCATCCCGCTCGCGGCCTGGGCGACCCGCCCCGTCTTCCGGATCCCCACCATCGCGTTCTCGTCGGTGGTCGGCATGATCCTCATGCCCAACGGCAGCGAATATCAACCGTTCATCATCGTCCAGGCGTCGATCGCAACCATCGTCGTGGTCGGGCTGATCATCGTCGCCACACGTTCCCGGCTGCCGTGGCGGCTGCAGGAGCGCACACCACCGCGTCCGACGGAAACCGCGGACGCCTAGGCTGGAACCCTGTGACCCCGAGTTCTCCCGCCGGTGCGGTACCGGCCGTGCGCCTGGACGGCGTCGTCAAGACCTACGGGGGCGTCACCGCCGTGAACGGTCTCGACCTGACCGTCGAACGCGCCCAGGTGCTCGCCCTCCTCGGCCCGAACGGTGCCGGTAAGACCACCACCGTGGAAATGTGCGAGGGGTTCGTCACTCCCGACGCGGGCACGGTCCGCGTCCTGGGTCTCGATCCCGTCGCCGACTCCGACGCCCTCCGTCCCCGGATCGGCGTGATGCTGCAGGGTGGCGGCGCCTATCCGGGTTCGCGGGCCGGCGAGATGCTCGACCTGGTGGCGGCGTACTCGGCCGACCCCCTCGACCCCGACTGGCTGCTCCAGCGCCTCGGGCTCACCGACGCCCGCCGCACCCCCTACCGCCGGTTGTCGGGTGGACAACAGCAACGCCTCGCGCTTGCGTGCGCGCTGGTCGGGCGCCCCGAACTGGTGTTCCTCGACGAACCGACGGCGGGCCTCGACGCGCAGGCCCGGCTGCTGGTCTGGGAACTGATCGACGCACTGCGTCGCGACGGCGTGAGTGTGCTGCTCACCACCCACCTCATGGACGAGGCCGAAGAACTCGCCGACGAGATCGTCATCATCGATCACGGCCGGGTGGTCGCCGCAGGGACACCCGACGAGGTCACCCGTGACGGCGCCGAGGGGCAGCTGTGGCTGACCGCGCCTCCGGGACTCGATCTGAGCGCCCTGCAGTCCGCTCTGGCCGGCACCCACCGGGTCCGGGAGGACAATCCCGGGCGGTATCTGGTCGAGGGCACGATCGAACCGTCGGTCGTCGCGGCGGCGGCGACCTGGTGCGCGAACCTGGGCGCACTGGCAACCGAGATCCGGGTGGATCAGCGCAGCCTCGAGGACGTCTTCCTCGAGTTGACCGGTCGGGAGTTGAGAGGGTGAGCGTGACCCACGATCGTCTGGCGAACAACCGGTTCGCGGAGGGGACCTTCACCCCGCGACCGCAGCCGAACTCGCCGTCGAAGATGCTCGCGGCGCAGACCGCCATGGAACTCAAGCTGCTGCTGCGCAACGGCGAGCAGCTCCTGCTGACCATGTTCATCCCGATCACGCTGCTGATCGGCCTGTCACTGTTGCCCATCGGCGATCTCGGCGACTCACGAGTCGACAGTGTGCTGCCTGCGGTGATGATGGTGGCCGTGATGTCTACGGCATTCACCGGCCAGGCGATCGCCGTGGGCTTCGACCGCCGCTACGGCGCCCTCAAGCGGATCGGCGCGACCGCGCTGCCCAAATGGGGGATCATCGCGGGCAAGAGCGCGGCGGTGGGCATCGTCGTCGTCCTGCAGGCAGTGCTGCTCGGCGCCATCGGATCGGCACTGGGCTGGCGCCCCTCCCCCGTCGACCTGCTCATCGGGGCGGTCGTCATCGCCCTGGGCACGGTGATGTTCGCGACACTGGGATTGCTGCTCGGGGGAACCCTGCGCGCCGAGATCGTGCTCGCCCTCGCAAACATCGTGTGGTTCGTGCTGCTCGGCATCGGCAGCGTCGTGGTGCTCGGCGACGTGATCCCCGAAGCGGTGGCCCACCTGCTGCGGATCGTGCCGTCAGGGGCGCTGACGCTCGCGCTCGAGAACGCCACCTCCGGTGTGATCGACTGGCTGTCGATCGTCTCGCTGATCGTCTGGACGGTGATCGGCGGCACCGCCGCGGCGCGCTGGTTCCGCTTCACCTGAGTCGTGGGCGGCCCGATCGGGCACGACCCAACTACAGCGTGTAGTGGTTCACGCCGTACCATCGAACCGTGTTGTATCGCGGCTACCTGAGCCTTGTCGACCGTCTCCCCCTGCCGTCGCTGCGGACGCAGAAGATCATCGCGTTCCTCACGATTCTCACCCAGGGCGGCATCGCCGTGACCGGCTCGGTCGTCCGCGTCACCGCCTCCGGACTGGGTTGCCCGACCTGGCCGCAGTGCTTCCCCGGGTCGTTGGTCCCGGTGGGTGTGTCGAGCGGGGTGAACACGCTGCACCAGGTGGTCGAGTTCGGTAACCGGCTGCTGACCTTCGTGGTCGTGGCCGTCGCAGCCGCGATCGTCCTGGCAGTCACCCGAGCACGGCGCCGCAAGGAGGTCATCGCCTGGGCCTGGGTGATGCCCGCGGGCACCGTGCTGCAGGCGATCATCGGCGGCATCACCGTCCTGGCCGGTCTGGTCTGGTGGACGGTCGCGATCCACCTGCTCGCGTCGATGCTCATGGTGTGGCTGGCGACGGTGCTCTACGCCAAGGTGAGCGAGCCGGACGACGGGAC
The DNA here is from genome assembly GCF_900187265.1 of Rhodococcus rhodochrous. Lineage (NCBI taxonomy): Bacteria > Bacillati > Actinomycetota > Actinomycetes > Mycobacteriales > Nocardiaceae > Rhodococcus > Rhodococcus rhodochrous. The sequence goes on along the minus strand of NZ_LT906450.1, from coordinate 2,400,307 downwards.
GGTGGTGCAGGTCCTGCCCCAGCCGCTGCGCTGGCTCACCGCGTTGTCGGGTGTCGCGCTCGCCGTGGTCCTCGTGCTCGGCACGATGGTCACCGGAGCCGGCCCGCACGCCGGAGACAAGAGCATCGAGAGGTCCGTCCCGCGCCTCGCGCTCGACATCACCAATCTCGTCCACCTGCACGCCGAAGCGCTCGTCGGTTATCTCGCGTTGCTGATCGGCCTCACCTTCGCGGTGTATGCCGTTCACGCACCGCGGGCCGTCACGCTGCGGCTGAAGGTCGTCCTCGCACTGGTCGTCGCGCAGGCCTGCATCGGCCTCGTCCAGTTCTGGACGGACGTGCCCGCCGTGCTGGTCGTCTTCCACGTCGCCGGCGCCGGACTGTGCACGGCGGCGACCGCCGCGGTCTGGGCGGCCGGACGGACCCGCACGACCACACCGGACCGCGAGCCTGTTCCGGCCTGACCGATCGACGACGCGGCCCCTCCCCGGATTCCGGGAAGGGGCCGCGTGCCGTCGTACGGGTATCGGGCCTGTCAGCGCTCGTTGCGGGCCTTCGGGAACTTCGTCTGGCGTGCCACCCAGCCGGCCATCTTCGCCCAGTGACCCTTCTGCGGGGTGGCGATGCTGGTGACCTCGCGGTCCCACTCGGAGACGGTGACGTCGGGGATCTCCTCGACGATGGCGCGCGCCGTCGGGAGGTCCTTCGCGACGCGATCGCCGAGGGTGCCGTCGGCGGCGACCACGGTGATCCGGACGCCCGACAGACCGATCGGCTGCAGCACGGCCTTCCCGGAACCTCCGTGCTCGGCGACGAAGCTGCGGATGGACGAGACGATGTCGGCCGGTGCGGCCACGACCTGTGTTTCGACGCTCATGTCTGCAGAATACTGTGAGCGCTATGCACGCAATCGAAGTGGCACAGCACGGAGGCCCCGACGTCCTCGTCCCCGTCGAACGACCCGACCCCTCGCCCGGACCGGGTGAGCTGCTGGTCCGCACCGACGCGATCGGCGTCAACTTCATCGACACCTACTTCCGCACCGGCCTGTACGGCACGGAACTGCCGTACATCCCGGGCTCGGAGGGCACGGGCACGGTCGTCGCCGTCGGCGAGGGGGTCCGGGACACTGCGGTCGGCGACCGGGTGTCGTGGTGCGAGGCACCCGGCTCGTACGCCGAACTGGTCCGCGTCCGCGAACAGGTCGCCGTACCGGTCCCGGACTCGGTGCCGGCGGAGCAGGCCGCCTCGGTCCTCCTCCAGGGCATGACGGCGCACTACCTGCTCGAGTCCGTCTACCCCGCGCAGCCCGGTGAGACGGTGCTCGTCCACGCCGGTGCAGGTGGCGTGGGGCTGATCCTGACGCAGCTCGCCGTCGCGAAGGGCGTGCGGGTGATCACCACCGTGTCCTCCGACGAGAAGGAGGCGCTGTCGCGGGAGGCCGGCGCCGCGGAGGTGCTCCGCTACAGCGACGACCTCGCCGAGAAGGTGCGCGAGCTCACCGGCGGCGAGGGGGTGGCCGCGGCCTACGACGGTGTCGGTGCCGCAACCTTCGAGGCGTCGCTGGCGTCCGTCCGTGTGCGCGGCACGATCGCGCTGTTCGGTGCCGCGAGCGGACCAGTCCCGCCCTTCGACCTGCAGCGCCTGAACCCGGCAGGTTCGCTGTTCGTCACCCGGCCGACCCTCGTGCACTACACCCGCGACCGCGAGGAGCTGCTGTGGCGTGCGGGCGACGTGCTCGCGGCGCTCGCCGACGGGTCGTTGAAGCTCCGGGTCGGAGCGAGCTATCCCCTCGCCGAGGCCGCCCGCGCCCATGCCGATCTCGAGGGACGCCGGACCACCGGATCGATCGTCCTGATCCCGTGATCTCCTGACCCGATACGGCGAACGCCCCGGCCGACCGGCCGGGGCGTTCGTGGTGAAGCGTGGGTCAGAAGTACGAGCCGATCGTCGGCAGTGCGAGCACGGAGTCGATCGCCAGTCCCAGGCACACCACCGCGAGGTAGTTGTTGGACTGCAGGAACAGCTTGAGCGGTTTGACCGATGCCCCACCGCGCACGCTGTTGTACAGCTGGTGCGCGACGAGCAGGAACCAGGCGCCCGCGAGCAGCGCGACGGCCGCGTAGATCACACCGGCGGCCGGGACGATCACCAGCGTCGCGATCACGGTCGCCCAGGTGTACAGCAGGATCTGCTTCGTGACGTGCTGCTCGGTGGCGATGACCGGGAGCATGGGCACACCCGCGGCCTTGTAGTCCTCCTTGTAGCGCATCGCGAGCGCCCAGGTGTGCGGCGGCGTCCAGAAGAAGATGACCAGGAACAACACGATCGGTTCCCAGCTCAGCGAACCCGTCACCGCGGCCCAGCCCACCATCACGGGCATACAACCGGCAGCCCCGCCCCAGACCACGTTCTGCCAGGTCCGGCGTTTGAGCACCATCGTGTACACGAGCACGTAGAACGCGATCGTCGCCACGACCAGCAGTCCGGCCAGCAGATTCGCGCGCCACCACAACCACGCGAACGACGCGATACCGAGCACCATGCCGAAGACGAAGGCGTTGCGTGTCGGCACCGTCTGCCGAGCGAGCGGACGCAACGCCGTGCGTTTCATCACCTTGTCGATGTCGGCGTCGACGACGCAGTTGAGCGAGTTGGCGCTCGCCGCACCCATCCAACCGCCGAACAGGGTGCTCAGGATGAGCACGATGTCGACCTTGCCGCGGTCTGCGAACAGCATCGCGGGAATGGTCGCGACCAGCAGGAGTTCGATCACCCGCGGCTTGGTCAACGCGATGTAGGCGAGGACGGTGCCGGAGATCCGGCCCCACGCGGTGTCGGGGCGCGGGGCGCTCGGCGCTTCGGGGGCGCCGAAGCCGTGTCCTCCCGGCCGTCGCCCTGCCCGCACACTGTCTCCTTGTCCCACGCGGATCCGCACCTTCGTTTCGCCCGTTCACGGTCGCCCGGTTCCGGACGCTCCTCTACTACGAACGATGGTAGACCGGACCGTTGCCCGGACCGAATCGACCCGTTCGGAGCAGCGCACTAGTCTGAAGTAGCGCGCGGGCCGACTTCCACCCGCCGGGACCCCGTTCACCCATGTCAGGAGACTTCAAGCTCGTGTCGATCACAGACGAGATCCGCACCCTCACCCAGCCTGCGCATCCTGCCGACTGGACCGACCTGGACACCAAGGCCGTCGACACCGCGCGCGTGCTCGCCGCCGACGCCGTGCAGAAGGTCGGAAACGGGCATCCCGGTACCGCGATGAGCCTCGCTCCCCTCGCGTACACCCTCTACCAGCGTGTGATGCGCCACGATCCGACCGACCCCGAGTGGGTGGGCCGCGACCGCTTCGTGCTCTCGTGCGGGCATTCGAGCCTGACGCTGTACACCCAGCTGTACCTGTCCGGCTACGGACTCGAGCTCGCCGACCTCGAGGCGCTGCGCACGTGGGGTTCGCTCACCCCGGGTCATCCCGAGTACGGCCACACCGCCGGCGTCGAGATGACCACCGGCCCGCTGGGTCAGGGTCTCGCCTCCGCCGTGGGCATGGCGATGGCCGCCCGCCGCGAGCGCGGTCTGTTCGATCCCGAGGCGCCCGCCGGCTCGAGCCCGTTCGACCACTACGTCTACGTGATCGCCTCCGACGGCGACATCGAGGAGGGCGTGACCTCCGAGGCGTCCTCGCTCGCCGGTGTCCAGCAGCTCGGCAACCTGATCGTCTTCTACGACGACAACAAGATCTCCATCGAGCACGACACCGCGATCGCTCTCGGTGAGGACGTCGCCAAGCGCTACGAGGCCTACGGCTGGCACGTGCAGACCGTCGAGGGCGGCGAGAACGTCACCGCGCTCCTCGAGGCCGTCGAGGCCGCGAAGGCGGTCACCGACCGTCCGTCCTTCATCTCCGTCCGCACGATCATCGGCTACCCGGCCCCGACGAAGATGAACAGCGGCGACGCGCACGGTGCCGCGCTCGGTGCCGACGAGGTCGCCGAGATCAAGAAGATCCTCGGCTTCGACCCCGAGAAGAACTTCGACGTCGACCCGGCCGTGATCGAGCACGCCCGACAGGTCGTGACGCGCGGCGCCGAGGCCCGTGCCGCATGGCAGGCCGACTTCGACGCGTGGGCCGCCCGCGAGCCGCAGCGCAAGGAGCTCTTCGACCGCCTGCACGCCGGCGAGTTCCCGGAGGGCTGGGTCGACGCACTGCCGACCTACGAGCCCACCGAGAGCGGTCCCGCGACCCGCTCGGCGTCCGGTAAGGCCCTCGCCGCGCTCGGGCCGGTGCTGCCCGAGCTGTGGGGTGGCTCCGCCGACCTCGCCGGCAGCAACAACACGACGATCCCCGGTTCCGACTCCTTCGGACCCGAGGCGATCTCCACGAAGGACTGGAACGCGCAGCCCTACGGACGCACCCTGCACTTCGGTGTCCGCGAGCACGCGATGGGATCGATCCTCAACGGCATCGCTCTGCACGGCCCGACCCGCCCCTACGGCGGCACCTTCCTCGTCTTCTCCGATTACATGCGGCCCGCGGTGCGTCTCGCGGCCCTCATGCAGACCCCGGCGATCTACGTGTGGACGCACGACTCGATCGGTCTCGGTGAGGACGGCCCGACGCACCAGCCGATCGAGCACCTCGCGGCGCTGCGCGCGATCCCGAATCTCGCGGTGATCCGCCCGGCCGATGCCAACGAGACCTCGTTCGCGTGGAAGGCCGCTCTGGAGAACCGCACCGGCCCGACCGCGCTGGCGCTGACCCGTCAGAACGTGCCGGTGCTCGAGGGCACGCGTGAGAAGGCCGCCGAGGGTGTCGCCCGCGGCGCCTACATCCTGGCCGAGGCCTCGTCGGGCACCCCGGAGGTCGTGATCCTCGCGACCGGTTCCGAGGTCCAGCTCGCCGTTGCCGCCCGCGAGACCCTCGAGGCCGACGGTGTTCCCACCCGCGTCGTCTCGGTGCCGGTGCTCGACCGGTTCCTCGAGCAGGACCAGGCCTACCGCGACGAGGTGCTGCCCCCGTCGGTGCGCGCCCGTGTGTCCGTGGAGGCCGGTCTCGCGATGCCGTGGTACCGCCTCATCGGCGACGCCGGTGAGCCGGTCTCGCTCGAGCACTACGGCGCCTCCGCCGACTACAAGACCCTGTACCGCGAGTTCGGCATCACTGCCGAGGCCGTCGTCGACGCCGCGCGTCGCTCGCTGACCCGAGTGAAGGGATGATCCGATGACCCAGCAGACCTCCACGCAGAACGCTGCGCTGGCCGAACTGTCCGCCCAGGGTGTCTCGGTGTGGCTGGACGACCTGTCCCGCGACCTCATCGACTCCGGCAAGCTCGCCGAGCTCGTCGCGACCCGCAGTGTCGTGGGTGTGACGACCAACCCGTCGATCTTCCAGGCCGCCCTGTCGAAGGGCCACGCCTACGACGCGCAGATCCGCGATCTCGCCGCCGCCGGTGCCGACGCCACCGAGGCGATCCGCACCGTCACCACCGACGACGTGCGCGCGGCCTGCGACGTCCTCGCGCCGGTGTTCGAGGCGACGGACGGCCTCGACGGACGGGTGTCGATCGAGGTCGACCCGCGTCTGGCGCACAAGACGGACGACACCGTCCAGCAGGCCCTCGAGCTGTGGCGCATCGTCGACCGCCCGAACCTGTTCATCAAGATCCCGGCGACGGTGGCGGGGCTGCCGGCCATCGCCCGGGTGATCGGTGAGGGTGTCAGCGTCAACGTCACGCTCATTTTCTCGGTCGAGCGCTACGAGCGGGTCATCGAGGCCTACCTCGACGGCCTCACCGCGGCGAAGGCCTCCGGTCACGACCTGTCGAAGATCCGCTCGGTCGCGTCGTTCTTCGTCTCGCGTGTCGACACCGAGATCGATCCGCGCCTCGAGGAGATCGGCACCGATCAGGCGCTGGCGCTGCGCGGCAAGGCCGGTCTCGCCAACGCGCGGCTCGCGTACGGCGCGTACCAGCGCGCGTTCGAGGGCGGAACGCGGTTCGAGCAGCTCGCCGAGGCGGGTGCCGTTCCCCAGCGTGCGTTGTGGGCGTCGACGGGTGTGAAGAACCCCGACTACCCCGACACCCTCTACGTCACCGAGCTCGTCGCGCCGAACACCGTCAACACGATGCCGGAGAAGACCCTCGAGGCCGTCGCCGACCACGGTGAGGTCACGGGCGACACCGTCACCCGCAACATCGCCTCCTCCCAGCAGGTCTTCGACGCGCTGGCATCGGTCGGTGTGGATCTTCCCGACGTCTTCCGCAAGCTCGAGGACGAGGGTGTGGAGAAGTTCGTCGTGGCGTGGAAGGACCTGCTCGCGGCGACGGCGGAACAGCTCGCGGCTCACGCGCCCGGCGCGGAGGGCTGAACGTGCCCGAATCCGGTGCGGCGGAGTGGGTGAACCCGCTCCGGGACAACAGAGATCGCAGACTGCCCCGTATCGCCGGCCCGTGCGCGCTGGTGATCTTCGGCGTGACCGGCGATCTGGCCCGGCGCAAGTTGATGCCCGCCGTCTACGACCTCGCCAACCGCGGCCTCCTGCCGCCCGGATTCGCGCTCGTCGGTTTCGCCCGGAGGGACTGGGCCGACGAGGATTTCGGTCAGGTGGTCCACGACGCGGTGCGTGAGCACTCGCGTACCCCCTTCCGCGAGGAGGTCTGGCAGCGCCTCGCGGAGGGGATCCGCTTCGTGCAGGGCACCTTCGACGACGATGCGGCGTTCGCGGAACTCGCGACGACCCTCGAGAAGCTCGACCGCGAACGCGGTACGGGCGGCAACCACGCGTTCTACCTGTCGGTCCCCCCGGACGCCTTCCCCGTGGTGTGCGGGCAGCTGTCGCGTTCGGGTCTGGCCGCGGAACGCGACGGCTCGTGGAGCCGCGTGGTGATCGAGAAGCCCTTCGGGCACGACCTCGAGAGCGCACGCGAGCTCAATTCCGTTGTCGGTGAGGTGTTCTCCGAGGAATCCGTCTTCCGCATCGATCATTATCTCGGCAAGGAGACGGTCCAGAACATCCTCGCGTTGCGTTTCGCGAACCAGATGTTCGAGCCGGTGTGGAACGCGCACTACGTCGACCACGTGCAGATCACGATGGCCGAGGACATCGGTCTCGGTGGTCGCGCCGGCTACTACGACGGCATCGGCGCGGCGCGCGACGTCATCCAGAACCACCTCCTGCAGCTGCTCGCCTTCACCGCGATGGAGGAGCCGGTGAGCTTCGCGGCGTCGGAGCTGCACGCGGAGAAGATCAAGGTGCTGTCGGCGACCCGGCCGGCGGAGCCGTTCGACGAGACCACCGCGCGCGGCCAGTACGCATCCGGCTGGCAGGGCGGCGAGAAGGTCGTCGGCCTGCTCGAGGAGAAGGGTTTCGCGGCGGATTCGACCACCGAGACGTACGCGGCCATCACCTTCGAGGTCGACACCCGCCGCTGGGCGGGTGTGCCCTTCTACCTGCGCACCGGCAAGCGCCTCGGCCGCCGCGTCACCGAGATCGCGGTGGTCTTCAAGCGGGCCCCGCACCTGCCGTTCGACAAGACCATGACCGAGGAGCTCGGTCAGAACGCACTGGTGATCCGCGTACAACCCGACGAGGGCATCACGATGCGCTTCGGGTCGAAGGTGCCCGGCTCCGAGATGGAGGTCCGGGACGTGAACATGGACTTCAGTTACGGCCAGGCGTTCACGGTCTCCTCCCCCGAGGCCTACGAGCGCCTGATCCTCGACGTGCTCCTCGGCGTCCCGTCGCTGTTCCCGGTGGACGAGGAAGTCGAATTGTCCTGGAAGATCCTCGATCCGGTGCTCGAGCACTGGGCGGCGAACGGGCGACCGGAACCCTACGAGTCCGGCACCTGGGGTCCGCAATCGGCCGACGAGATGCTGCGACGCACCGGCCGGGAATGGAGGCGTCCGTGAGGATCCAGCTGCGCAACACCTCCGCCAACGCCATCAGTCGCAAGCTGGTGGAGCTGCGACGATCGAGCGGAATGGTCACGCAGGGACGTGTCCTCACGTTCATCGTGTGCGCCGGCGACGCGCGGGGCCTCGACGCCGCGATCACCGCCGCCACCGAGGCGTCGAAGGAACATCCCTGCCGCGTCATCGTCGTCGGTCGCGGTCGGCAGGACGGTCCGTCGCGGCTCGACGCGGAGATCCGGGTCGCCGGTGAGGCGGGTGCCTCCGAGGCGTTGATCCTCGCCCTGCACGGCGAACTCGGCGAGCATCAGGAATCGGTCGTGGTGCCGTTCCTGCTGCCGGACACCCCCGTCGTCGCGTGGTGGCCCAACCAGGCCCCCGCGGTGCCGGCCGAGGACCCGGTGGGACGCCTCGCCGTCCGCCGCATCACCGACGTGACCAACTCCGACGACCCGCGTGCCGATCTCGCGACCCGCCTGTCCGGTTACCGCCCGGGCGACACGGATCTGGCCTGGGCCCGCATCACCTACTGGCGGGCCCTGCTGGTCTCGGCGCTCGATCAGCCGCCATACGAGCCGGTGCTCTCGGCGCGCGTGTCCGGGCTGCGGACCGAGCCGGCCGTCGATCTGATCGCGGGGTGGCTCGCGAGCCGCCTCGACTGTCCCGTCGAACGGTCCGTCGGCGAGCTGAGGGTGGAACTGCGCACGGCGTCGCAGACGATCGCCCTGGAACGCCCGCAGGAAGGTCGTGTGGCGACCCTCGAACGCACCCACAAGCCCGATTCGCTGATCAGCCTGGCGCGCCGGAACTCGGCCGAATGCCTCGCCGAGGAACTGCGTCGCCTCGATCCCGACAAAGTCTACGAAGCCGCGTTGTCGGCCTTGCCGAAGGTGGATTATGTCTGACACGGTCCGCACTCCGTCCGAGATCCGGCGTTTCGCCGACGCCGACGAGGTCGCCCGCGCGGCGGCGTCCGCCTTCGTCGATGCCGTCGTCGCCGCGCAGCGCGAGCGGGTGCAGGCCCACGTCGTGCTCACCGGCGGCGGTACCGGTATCGCGATGCTCGAGCACGTCCGTCGTGACCAGGGCGCCATCGACTGGTCGGCGGTGAACGTCTACTTCGGCGACGAGCGTTTCCTGCCGCCCGGCGATCCGGATCGCAACGAGGTGCAGGCCCGTGAGGCTCTGCTCGACCACGTGCCGATCGACCCGGCCCGTATCCACACCATGCCGGCGCTCGGCGAGGACGGGTGCAGCACACCGGAGGACTCGGCCCAGCGGTACGCCGAACTCCTCGCGACGCACTCCCCCGACGGCACCGTGCCGGTCTTCGACGTGCACCTGCTCGGCATGGGCGGTGAGGGACACATCAATTCGCTGTTCCCCCACACCGACGCGGTGCGCGAGTCGGAGCGTTTCGTGGTGGGTGTCGACGACTCCCCGAAGCCGCCGCCGGCCCGGGTGACGCTGACGCTGCCCGCCGTGCAGCGGGCGCGGCAGGTCTGGTTGCTGGTCACCGGTGACGCCAAGGCGGAGGCCGTCGCAGCGGCCGTGGGTGGTGCCGCACCGGAGGACTTCCCCTCCGCCGGCGCCCGCGGCACCGAAGGCACCGTGTGGTTCCTCGATCCGGCTGCCGCAGCGCAACTCCCGGCGTAGTAACCGAGCGGAGCGCCGGGAGCCCGACGCCGTGATCGGCGATCCGGACGTCACGCGCCGGCGCCGTCGAAGTCGGGATCGTCGGCGTCGTCCGTCTCCACACGGCGCCCCTCCGAAGTACCGGCGGTGTCGCCGTCGTCGACACCGCTTCGCACGCACCGCATCCGATTCATCGAACGCGGGCCTGCCGTCGAGCGCAGCGCGCGCAGTGGTGATCGGCCCGGGACACATCGCACCGTTCGTGGGTCCATGCCGGTGAACTCCTCCCGTCGTGGACCGTTGTCGTCACGGCCCTCTGTCTCGTTCGACGCGCCGGGACGCCCGACGGTTCCACTCGGGACGAAATCGATGGTTCCGATCCGGGATCGAGCGGTCAGATACCCCGTTCGATCACCGCGGCGGTGACGCGGTCGTCGATCGACGACACGGGATTCTCATGTGCCACCCAGGGATCGCAACCGAAGTACTTCGCGAAGATCTTCTCGGCCGTGCGGGTGGCGATCGCCTGTGTCGTCAACGTCGGGTTCGGGCCTCCGAGACTGTTGGCGAGCGCCGAGTTGTCTGCGACGAACAACCTTTTCACCCACCGGGCCTCCGCGTCGGCGTCGAGCACCGAATCCCGGTCGCTCACCCCCATCCTCATGCTCGACTGCGAGTGCAGGATCAGCGGTGGCCAGTCGCAGCGATGCACCCTCTTCGCGCCCGCCGCCCTCATCAACTCGACGGCCTTGCGGGTCGCGTGGTCACGATTGCGGCGGGTACGAGCCGAGCGCCGACGATGCTGCACGGTCACCCGCGGCGCCAGACCCCCTTCGTCCGGATACAGGATCGGTGAGAGCGTCACGCGGTTGTCCGGTTCGACGTCGTCGTCCGAGATGACGAGCGCCGCGAGGACGCGGTCAGTATCGGCCATCGTGTCGAGCAGGTCGCGTCCGACGAGCCGTCCCACACTGTCGGCCCCCACCGAATCGACGACACCGCCGGCACGTCCGTACCCGTGGATGCCGGAGTCGCTGAAGTTCAGCGCGTACGCGATCAATGCCGGGGGCAGGCCGACCTGCTCGATCCCGCCGTAGCCGGGCAGATCGACGCGCGCGTTGGAACCCGGGCCGCGCGTCTGCCCGGTGTACTCGTCGAAGACGCCGAAGACCGCGTCCATGTGGTGGTCGGTGAGGCCGCGGCCGACCCAGCCGTTCGGATTCGGCAGCGCCGAGTTCAGCCACAATCGTGGGCTCTCGATGCACCCGGCCGCCAGCACCACCACCGGGGCGGTCGCTTCGTGCTCGTCCTCTCCCGTCGTGAACCGCACGCCGCGCGCCACGGTCTCCCCGTTCACCTCCTCGACGAGGATCTCGGAGACCACTGCATCGGCGATCAGGGTAACGGCACGCCCCTGGGGTGACCACGCGTCCGCGGTGAGCATCATCGGGACGTACGAATTGTCGGTGGAGCGTCTGGCCTTGAGATTCCGCGGTGCCCCCAGCGGCAGGTAACAGCCCTGATAGCAGTGCCCGCACATCGTGCAGCCCCGCGCTTCGGGATGGTGCAGACGCGCACGGTCGCGGGTGCGGCCGGCGGTACCACCGGGTTGGAGGATCGCATTCTGCTGTGCGCGGTGGGCGGCCACGGTGGTGTCGAGCGAGGTCTGGTGTGGCAGACCCATGGCCGCTGCTCCCCGCAGGAACAACTGCTCCTTGGCGCCCATCGGGGCAGTCTGCACCGGCAGCGTGGCCTCCACCCACTCGTAGTAGGGACGCAGTTCGTCGTATCCGAAGGGGAACAGGTGCGCCGTGTCGTACATGTCGCGGTCGGCGCCGTCGTATCCGGAGAACACGCCGGGTGCCGCCCGCGGCGAGTTGCCGAAGAAGTGGAGCGTGGTGCCACCGACGCCGGATACCTGCCACACGAACGAATTCTGAGGCAGATCACGGAGCCACGGCGTGCCCGAGCGGTCTCCCGGTCCGTGGCGGAACAGCCCGGTGATCGGATTGTTGATGTCGTCCTCGAGATGGGTCCACTCGTTCTCCGGGTCGGCGAAGCGGGGACCTGCTTCGAGAACGAGCACGTCGAGCCCGCGCGCCGCGAGTTCCTTGGCCACGACGGGTCCGCCACCCCCGGCCCCGATGACGATGACGTCGGTCATCTATCCCTCCACCTGGTCGATTCCGCCGTAGTAGCCCAGGAACTCGTCCCACCCGTCGCTCGGCCCGGCATAGCGGCTCAACTCCCAGCCGACAGGGCGCCCTGTGAGCTCGCGCCGGGTGCGGTCGTACGCGGAGACCTCCGAGAACGCCGCGAAGGCCGCCAACGTGGGAATCGCGTTGACCACGAATTTCAGCACCAGACCTTCGAAACGCTGGTCGGTGTCGAGCCATTCGAAGACCTGTGCCTTCGCGGCATGACTCAGGTTCGCGAACGGTGCTGCGAACGGCCCGCTCACCGAACGCGGGTCGGTGGTGACACCGAAGGTGTTGAGCAGCACCGCGATCGCCGCGGCGCCGGGCAGGTTGCCCGCCTCGGGTCCGAGCAGCGGCATCGGCGAGGCCTGGTCCAGGGTTCGCTCGAGGGATTCCGCGGTACCGGCGGTGACGCCGCCGGGCCGGTCGGTCCACACGCCCTGTTGGTGCGAGTACGGGTCGTTGCCGGGCACGACGAACGCGAGCACCCCGTTGATCGTGTCGCGTACGGGCGGCGTCTCACTCAGCGGACTCGCGTCCGCCTCCCTCGCGAACACCCCTGCGGTGCCGATCAACGCCGCCATCGTCGCGGCTGTCCCGGCGAGAAAACGCCGCCTGTTCCAGTACCCGTGCTGCGGGTCGTCCACGTCGCCCCCTCGTCGTTGCCGTGGTGCAGCGTACGAGATGTCGTGGAACGGTTGCGGAACTTCGTCCGGATCGTCCGGCGGGTCGCACGGACCGGTGGAGCGATACACGGAAATCGGGTAGCTCGCTACCCGTGCCGTTCGTGCCCGGGGCGTGCAGGATTCGAACACGGCCGATCGGTGCGACGGGGTGGGAATCATGTTGCAGAAGAGGGAGAGCAACCGGTTCGCGTCCGTCCTGAAGACACTCCGAGGCCGGGACGATGCTCCTGCTGCTCGTCCCGGCGACGAGCGTCGCGCCGGCGCTCCCGCGCCGGCCTCGGACACGGCACCTGCCGAACTGCGCAATGCGACGCCTTCGCGATTGCACATCACCGACGCGGACGGTCGGACGCTCGTGTTCGCACCGCTCGAACGTCGCGTACCGACCGACCCGGAGCGGCAGTGGCCCTGGGAGGGGCTGATCCGCCACGGATATGTCGTCCCCCTGCACGCCACATCGGAGACACGTCTCGACGGCACCAAGGCTCGTTCCCGCCGCCGTCTGCACACGGTCACGTTGTGGTGCATGCTCGAGATCAGCGTGGCTGTGCCGGTGGCGGCATTCGGCACCGGGCTGGCGAGGATCACGGAGGCTCCCGTCGTCGCCGTCGCGTTCGTCGCAGTGGCGACCATGTTGCCGGGCCTGTTGTTCTTCCTGTTCGACCGTCAACGTCTGAGTACGCTCCGCGACCGCTTCGAATGGCAGATCTTCCGGCTGGACCCGAACGTCCGCACGTTGGCGGACGTGCAGGCGAAGTACGGCGGCCAGATGGACGAGGTCTTCTATGCGCCGAGCGAGCAGACCACGACGGTGAACGCCACCCAGCGACTGTGGCCCATCCTCGTTTCCACGGTCACCATCGCGTTGGGCTGGACCATGGCGCTGTACTCCCCCGCCGCGTCGTCCGGCGCGCCCGACACGAGTCTCTTCACTGCGCTCTCCGACCCGCTCGCGTTCGCGTTCCTGGGCGCATACTTCTTCTCGTTGAACACCTGCCTGCGCAGGTACTCGCGGAACGACCTGCGCCCCAAGGCATACGGCGCGATCACGGTACGCGTGATCACCGTTGCGGTGCTGGCCTGTCTGCTGCAGGCCATCGTCGGGGCGCCCGAGTCGCAGGTCTACGACGCCACCGTGCTGCCACTGGCGTTCGTGATCGGCGTGCTCCCCGAAACCGCGATGGTGCTCTTGCGCGACACCGTGCGGCGCTTCGCCCTCACCAGGAAACACCGCATGCTCGAAGAGCAGCTACCGCTCACCGACATCGAGGGACTCGACCTCTACGACCGGGCACGACTGATCGACGAAGGTGTACCCAATGTCGAGGCCCTCGCGCATCATGATCTCGTCGATCTGCTGCTCGAGACACGGATTCCGGTCGGCCGCCTCGTCGACTGGGTCGATCAGGCGATTCTGCGCCTCCACATCGTGGATTCGACCGCCGAGAAGGACCCCGAGGGCACGACGGTGCTGTCCGACCTGCGCGCACTGGGCATCCGTAGCGCGACCGACCTCCTGGCAGCCCGGCAGAGATGCGCTCACCGTAAGGCGTTGGTCGAGGCGGTCGCCCGTCGTGGCGAACCGCCCGCAGACGCCGAGGACCGTCTGGAACTTCTCGTCACCGGCCTGTGCGACGACGAGTGGATCACCTACATACGCACGTGGCGGGACCGCAGCCTGGTCGCGAACCGGTACATCCGGCTCGACCGGGACGGTGAACCGGTATCCGTGAGGACCGAAGTGCCGGACAACGACCTCCACGACTGCCGCCATCCGAGTTCGAGGCTCTCGTCCCTGTACCGACGGTTCACCCCGCCGTGCCGGATCGGGACGATCCTGTGAACGGATTCGAGTAGCGCACTCCACAGCGGGAGGACCCATCGCGGTGAAACGGACCGCACCGGCAGCCGGATGCAGGACAATTTCGATAAGGCGAGCGCCCATCGAGAGGAGCCGTGATGAGCACGCCGACGACGATCACAGGCGAAGTGAGCCCGGAGCGTGACTGCCCGAGAGACTCGTCGCTGGTGCGGCTGATCTACCACCGCAATTTCCTGCTCCCGATCGGCGAGGTCTGGGCAGCGCTCACCGACTCGGAGAAGCTGGGTCGCTGGTACGGCACGTACACCGGCGACCCGACCACGGGCCGTGTGCGCTTGACGATGACCGACGACCTCGACTCGGCCACCACCTACGTGGACATCCTCCGGTGTTCTCCTCCGGAGGGATTCGCCGTCGACGTGGACGGGTGGCAGCTCGAGGTGGCGCTGCGCCAGGTCGGGAAGGTCACCACCCTCGAGTTCACACATCGCCACGTCCCGCGATCGGAGGCCGGAGAGATCGGGCCGGGGTGGCAGTACTACCTCGACCGTCTCGACGCGGCACTGGCCGGCACCCGCCCGCCGGTGTGGGACGACTACCTCGACCTGGTCGACGAATACCGCTGACCGTCGGCCGGTGCCCTCGCTGCAGTGATCTTCGCGACGAGCACGATCGGATTCGAGTAGCGCACTACCCGTGAGACCTCCCGATCCGCCTCCTAGCGTCGAATCCACCAGTAGGTCGCATTCAGGGAGCACTACGATGCCGCAGCCCGGAACGTACGCACAGTCGACAGAGATCACGCAGAAGGTCGCCGGAAGGAAGGGATCGAAGAACATCGTCCTGTGCTTCGACGGCACGGGAAACGAAATTCGGGCGAAGGGGAACACCAACGTCGTCCGCCTGTTCCGAGCACTCGAGAACACCACGGGCGAGCAGGTCACCTACTACGACCCCGGCGTCGGCACCTTCTCCTCCGCCGGCGCCTCGACGCGCGTGGGACAGAGGATCTCCCGCACGCTCGCATTCGGCGTCGGAATCAAGACGAACCTCGCAGAGGCCTACACGTTCTTGATGAAGCAGTGGGAACCCGGTGATCGGATCTATCTCTTCGGGTTCAGCCGGGGCGCCCACACGGCACGTGCCTTCGCGGCGATGTTGCATCTCGTCGGGCTTCCACGGGCGTCGGCCGAGAATCTCGTGCAGTACGCGATCGCCGCGTATGCCCGTCGCAGGTCCTGGGGCCCCGACGACTTCGCGTGCGCCGAACAGTTCGCGACGACCGTGTGCCGGGCGTCGAACGGGACGTTCTCCGTCCCCGTGCACTACCTCGGGATATGGGACAGCGTCAGCGCACCCGGAATCTTCGAGAAGGACTACCACTTCGAGAAGACGGCCGAGTTGCCGAACGTGGAATCCGGCCGGCACGCGATCTCCATCGACGAGTACCGCAGGCCGTACAGGGTGGACAAGGTCGCGAACGACCGGGTCGAGGAGGTCTGGTTCACGGGCGTCCATTCCGACGTCGGAGGCGGATTCGAGGACTGCCGACTCGCCGACATCTCGCTCCGCTGGGTCCTCGAAGGCGCCCTCGACCACGGCGTGCTCCTGCGCCGGACGGTGAGCCTGCGGCAGCTTCCGAAACCGGAGCGGACGAACGCGACGGCGAAGCCGACCCGGATGAGCCGCATCTGGGGGCTCATCGGTCGAGGAACTCGTGAGATCGTCGGCGGAACGCGGCCTCCCAGAGGACTGAGGGTCCACGAGAGCGTCAGGCTCCGCGAGGACGATCTGGCGACCCGGCTACGGGATCCGCACTGGGTCGATCCGGAGTGGTACACACCGAAGCGCTACGACCTCGAGGTCTCCGGCTACACGAACCGCCGGACTGCGCCGCTCCGCCCGGATCGGAGGTCTCGGCGCACCGGGGTCGGTCACAATTCCCGTGAACGCGACAACTCCGCCGACCTCGCCTCGAGGTGGCGCCGCTCGGGTTCGGTACCGGCGAGCTCGAGTGCCCGCCGATACGCTTCGGCCGCTTCGCCTTTCCGCCCGACCCGGCCCAGCAACCCGGCGCGCGCCACCACGTACGGCCCGTAATCGCGCAGACTCGGCTCCTCGGCGAGTCCGTCGAGGAGTTCGAGTCCGGCGGCGGGCCCGTCACGCATCGCGACCGCCACGGCGCGGTTCAGTGCGACGACCGGTGACGGACTCAGGGCGGTCAGTACGTCGTAGAGGGCGACGATCTGCGGCCAGTCGGTGCTGTCGACGTCGCTCGCCTCGTCGTGCAGCGCGGCTATGGCGGCCTGCACCCCGTACGGTCCGGGTGGTCCTCCGGTGAGTGCGGCGACCACCAGTGCGCTGCCCTCGTCGATCATCGCGCGGTCCCATAGGGTGCGGTCCTGCGCGTCGAGCAGCATCACGGCGCCGGACGGGTCGGTGCGCGCGTCCCGGCGGGCGTGGACGAGCAGCATCAGTGCAAGCAACCCGCTCACCTCACGTTCCGCCGGCATCAGGCGATGCAGGATGCGCGTGAGGCGGATCGCCTCCTCGGCGAGGTCGGGACGTTGCAGATGCTCGCCGCTGCTCGCGGTGTATCCCTCGGTGAAGATCGAGTACAGCGCCGCGAGCACCACCGGCAGGCGTTCGGGCAGTTCGTCCGGTCCGGGCACCCGGAACGGGATGCGGGCACCGCGGATCTTCTTCTTGGCCCGCACGATCCGCTGGGCCATCGTCGACGACGGGACGAGGAAGGCCCGCGCGACCTCGTTCGTCGTCAGACCACCGAGGCAACGCAGGATCAGCGCGACACGGTCGTCCGCGGCGAGCGCGGGATGGGCGCACGTGAAGAACAGTTCGAGGCGGTCGTCCGGCAGTTCTCCCGTCCCGGGCGGCTCGTACGACGCGTGACGTTCGGTGTCGACGGCGAGTTCGGCCAGCCGCGTCGCATATACGCGGTCGCGGCGCACCCGGTCCAGCGCTCGGCGCCTGGCCGTGGTGAGCAGCCAGGCGCCCGGCCGTTCGGGCACACCGTCGACCGGCCAGTGCACGAGCGCCGCCTCGAGCGCCTCCGACGCGACCTCCTCGGCGAGGTCGAGGTCGCCGAAGCGATGAACGAGTGCGGCGAGGAGCCGGCCGTGCTCCTCGCGGAACACCGACTCGACGGTCGCGGCCGGCTCCACCATCGCTCAGTCCCCGAAGTCGGCGATCGGCCGCACGACGACCTTGCCGCCGTCCCGCGATCCGGGGCAGCGCGCCGCCCAGTCGAGTGCCTCGTCGAGGCTGCCGACGTCGATGACGTCGTATCCGCCGAGAACCTCACGGCTCTCGCCGAACGGCCCGTCGGTCACCGTGCGTCGCCCGTCCGCGTCGACCTGCACGGTGGTCGCGGTGACGAGATCCTGCAGGGCGTGCCCGGACACGAGGACACCCGCATCGCGCATCGCCTTCTCGTAGTCCTGCCAGCCCTCGAAGGTGCAGGTGGGCTCGTCGGTCATGGATGCGTAGATCAGCAGCATGTACTTCATAGCGGTCGCTCCCGTCTGTGTGGTGTTCGTCCTACACCATCACGACGAACGGACGCCTGCCGTATCGACAACCCGACGAGAAGTTTTTTCTAGCCGCTGTTGCGCAACGCCGTGGCGAGACCGTTCATCGTGATCTGGATACCGCGCCGGACCCGGTCGGTGTCCTCACCGGCGCGGAACCGGCGCAGCAACTCGACCTGCAGGTGGTTGAGCGGTTCGAGATACGGGAAGCGGTTGTGCAGCGACCGCTCGAGCGCCGGATTGTCCGCGACGAGCGAGTCGTATCCCGTGATCTGCCGGTAGGCGTCGACCGTGCGGGCGTGTTCGTCGACGATGCTGTCGAACACCCGCTCGCGCAGTTCGGTGTCTTCGACGAGTTCGGAGTACCGGGCGGCCAGGCCGAGATCGGACTTGGCGAGCACCTGCGCCATGTTCGACAGCACCGAGCGGAAGAACGGCCAGCGACGGTAGAGATCCTGCAGGGTCGCCAACCGGTCCGGATCTCCGGCCACCCAGTCCTGCACGGCTGTTCCCGTGCCGTACCAGCCGGGGAGCATCACGCGGCTCTGGGTCCACGAGAGCACCCACGGGATGGCCCGCAGGTCGCTGATGGCCTTCGTCTGCTTGCGGGAGGCGGGACGGCTGCCGATGTTGAGGGCCCCGATCTCAGAGACCGGTGTCGCGGTGGTGAAGTACTCGACGAAGCCCGGTGTCTCGTGCACGAGGCGGCTGTACGCGGCGCGAGCGAGGTCGGCGAGTTCGTCGAGGATCCGGTAGGCCTCCGGGGCGTCCTTGCCGAGGCCTTCGACGTCGAGCAGGCTCGACTCGAGGGTCGCCGAGACGAGCGCCTCCAGGTTGCGGCGGGCGAGCACCGGTTCGCGGTACTTCGCGGCGATGACCTCGCCCTGTTCGGTCAGGCGCAGCGAGCCCTGTACCGCGCCGGGCGGCTGGGCGAGGATGGCGTCGTAGCTCGGTCCACCACCGCGGCCGACGGTGCCGCCGCGACCATGGAACAGGCGCAGCCGGATCCCGGCGGTGCGCGCCGCCTCGACGAGGTCGAGTTCTGCACGGTAGAGCGCCCAGTTGGCGGTGAGATAGCCGCCGTCCTTGTTGGAATCGGAGTAGCCGAGCATGATCTCCTGCAGTCCGTCGTGTCCGTCGACGAGGCTGCGGAACTCGGGCACTGCGAGGGCGGCGGTCAACGTGGCGGCACCGCCGCGCAGGTCGTCGATCGTCTCGAACAGCGGGATGACCTGCACCGTGCTGCGCGGATAACCGCGGTCGAGATCGAGCAGCCCGACCTCCTTGAGCAGGACCTCGACCTCGAGCAGGTCGGACACCGAGGTGCACATGCTGATGATGTAGTGCTCGATGGCGGCCGGTCCGATGCGACGGACTACTTCGGCCGCGGCACGCAGGATGCCGAGTTCCTTGGCGGTCTCGTCCGACAGGTGGGCGTCAGGAGCAGTGAGCGGGCGCCGGATCCGCAACTCCGCGGTGAGCAGCGCGACCTTGTCGTCCTCCGCCAGGTCGCGGTAGCGGTCGGTCACCCCCGCCCAGGAGAGCAGTTCGGCGACGACGTTCTCGTGGACCTCGGAGTTCTGCCGCAGATCGAGCGGGGCGAGATGGAAGCCGAAGACCTCGACGGCGCTGCGCAGGTGCGCGAGCCGATCGTCGGCGATCACGGCCGCGCCGCCGGCACGCAGCGAGGCGTCGACGATGTTCAGGTCGGTGTGCAGGCGGGCCGGGGTGGCGTAGGGCTCGCACGGGATACGCACCGTGTGGGGCAGATCGACGCCGGGCAGCAGCCTGTCCGCGGTCGCGGTGAGGCGAGCGCGGATGCCGTGCACTGCGCGTCGGTACGGCTCGTCGCTGTGGGCGGGATTGTCGTCGCCCGAGTCGTCGGCGAGCTTCTTCAGAGCGCTGCTGATGGTCGCGGTGCGTTCGGACATCGACAGTGCGCGTTCGAGCGCAGCGAGTTCGGCGAGGTGGTGTCGCAGCGCGGTCTCACAGGCGCGGTTCGCTGCGGTGGTGACGACCTCGCCGTCGACATTGGGGTTGCCGTCGCGGTCGCCGCCGATCCAGGTTCCGGGCCGGACCAGCGGTTCGGTGAGCACCGCCGCATCGGGCCAGCGTCGCCGGAGTTCGCGTCGCACTTCGGCATTGAGGGCGGGAACGACGTCGAACAGCGCGAGGTCGTAGTAGCGCAGACCGTTGTCGACCTCGTCGCTGATCCTCAGACGCGCGAGCCTGATGAGCGCGGTGTCCCACAGGGTCAGGATGTGCCGGTACAGGGCGCGGTCGATCTCCTCGAGCGCGGCGGGATCGTCGGTCCTCTCCCGGCGCCGCATGAGCTCGGTGACGGCGGTCTGGACGTCGAAGACGGTGCGTCGGCGGGTCTCGGTGGGATGAGCGGTGATGACGGGGGCGACGAGAGCCGATGCGAGCGCGTCGGTCACGGTGTCGGCGTCGAGACTCGGGCCGGCGGCGTCGAGTTTGGCGTAGGTGGCGGCGAGGCTGCTGTCCTGCGGTGGGTCGCCTGCGCGCACGTGCAGGGCCCGACGTCGTTCGCGGTGCAGGTCCTCGGCGAGATTGGCGAGCAGACCGAAATGGCTGAACGCCCGGGCGACGGGAATCAGGTCGTCGGTGGCGACGCCGGCGAAGCGTTCGGCGAGTTCGGTGCGGTCGATCTCGGAGCGCCGGATCCGGAAACTCTCCACCCGAGCGGATTCGACCAGGTCGAAGGTCTCGGGTCCCGCCTGCTCACGGATGACGTTGCCGAGGATGCCGCCGAGCAGGCGGATGTCCTCGCGGAGTGGTTCGGTCGCAGAGGCAGGCACAGTGTCCGTCATACAGCCAGTATCTGTGCCTGGCGGCCGGGGCGCGACCGCGGCAGCGGCCGTGCACCCGCGGGGATCAGCTGAACTTGATCTGCAGTCCGATGCCGAGGATCGAGATCACCCAGATGATGCCGGTGAAGACGGTGAGACGGTCGAGGTTCTTCTCTGCCACGGTCGAGCCCGAGAGATTGGACTGGACTCCGCCACCGAACAGGCTGGACAGACCACCGCCCTTACCGCGGTGCAGCAGCACCAGCAGGATGAGCAACAGGCTCGTGACGATCAGGAGGATGTCCAGGAACAGTTCCATGTCGGTGTTCGATGTCCTTCGGATGGTGGGCGACGTCGGCGTCAGCTTACCCGCTCGTCATACGGGGATGCTGCGGGTGTGCCGGGGACGGTCGTCGTGGCTGCGCGGGTCGGGCCAGCAACACCGCGGTGAGGCGAAACGCGGGTGGGGTGCAGGATCTCGTCGAGATCCTGCACCCCACCGTGATGCCGGTCGCTCTAGAGGAGCGGACCGCCTGCGGCGATCGCCGACAGCTGGGCGAATTCGTCGGCCTTGAGGGAGGCGCCTCCCACGAGGCCGCCGTCGACGTCGGTCTGAGCGATGAGCTCACCGACGTTCTTGGCGTTGACCGATCCGCCGTACAGGACGCGGACCGACGCCGCGACCTCGGGCGAGGCCAGCTCGGCGAGGGTGTTGCGCACCGCCGCGCACACCTCCTGCGCGTCGGCCGCCGAGGCGACCTTGCCCGTGCCGATGGCCCAGACCGGCTCGTACGCGACGACGATCTTAGCGATCTCCTCGGCGGACAGGCCGGCGAGCGAGTTCTTCAACTGCTCGACGTTGTACTCGACGTGGTTGCCGGCTTCGCGGACGTCGAGTCCTTCGCCGATGCACACGATCGGCGTGAGACCGTGCCGCAGCGCGGCCTTGGTCTTGTCGCGGACGATCTCGTCGGTCTCACCGTGCAGGGTGCGACGCTCCGAGTGCCCGACCACCACGTAGGTGCAGCCGAGCTTCGCGAGCATCGCGCCGGAGATCTCACCGGTGTAGGCGCCGGAGTCGTGGACCGACAGGTCCTGGGCTCCGTAGGTGATGCCGAGCCTGTCGCCCTCGACGAGGGTCTGCACCGAGCGGATGTCGGTGAACGGCGGGATGACCGTCACGTCGACCTTCTCGAGGTACTTCTCGGGAAGGGTGAACGCGATCTTCTGCACCAGGGCGATGGCCTCGAGGTGGTTGAGGTTCATCTTCCAGTTGCCCGCGATGAGCGGTGTCCGTGCCATGACCGTCAGCCCTCCAGAACTGCGATGCCGGGCAGTTCCTTGCCCTCGAGGTACTCGAGGGAGGCGCCACCACCGGTGGAGATGTGCGAGAAGCGGTCCTCACCGAGTCCGAGCGACCGCACGGCCGCAGCGGAGTCGCCACCGCCGACGACGCTGAACGCTCCCTTGCCGGTGGCCTCGATGATCGCTTCCGCGACACCCTTCGTTCCGGCTGCGAAGTTCTCGAACTCGAACACGCCCATGGGGCCGTTCCAGAACACCGTCTTCGCCGAGCCGAGGAGCGAGGCGAAGCGCTGCACGGATTCCGGTCCGATGTCGAGGCCCATCCATCCGTCGGGGATGGAGTCGGCCGCGACGGTCTGCGACTGTGCGTCGGCCGCGAACTTGTCGGCCACCACCACGTCCTGCGGGATGTGGATGACGTCGCCGAAGCGTTCGAGCAGCTGCTTGCAGGTGTCGATCATCGACTCCTCGAGCAGCGAGGTGCCGACCGAGTAGCCCTGTGCCGCAAGGAAGGTGAAGCACATACCGCCACCGATGACGAGCGTGTCGACCTTGGGCGCGAGCGCCTCGATGACCCCGAGCTTGTCGGAGACCTTCGAGCCGCCGAGCACCACGGCGTACGGACGCTCGGTGTCGGTGGTGAGCTTGGCGAGCACGTCGACCTCGGCCGCGACGAGACCACCCGCGTAGTGCGGGAGCAGCGTCGCGACGTCGTAGACCGACGCCTGCTTGCGGTGCACGACACCGAAGCCGTCGGAGACGAATGCGCCGTCGTCGCCGACGAGCTCGACGAGCTCACGGGCGAAGGCGAGCCGCGCGGCGTCGTCCTTGCTGGTCTCGCGAGCGTCGAAGCGGACGTTCTCGAGCAGGAGGATGTCGCCGTCGGTCAGCCCTTCGGAACGCGCGAGCGCATCCTGCCCGACGACGTCGGAGGCGAGCTGGACGTTGCGGCCGAGCACCTCACCGAGCTTCGCTGCGACGGGCGCGAGCGAGTACTTCGGATCCGGCTCGCCCTTGGGGCGGCCGAGATGCGCGGTCACGACGACCTTGGCGCCGGCCTCCGCGAGCGTGCGGATGGTGGGCGCGGACGCGAGGATGCGGCCGGCATCGGTGATCGTGTCGCCGTCGAGCGGGACGTTGAGGTCGGAGCGCACGAGTACGCCCCGACCCTCCACACCTGCGTCGAGCAGATCCTCGAGGGTCTGAACTGCCACTGTTCAAATGTCCTGTTCTACGAGTTTCAGAGAGACTTGCCGACGAGACCGGTGAGGTCGGCAAGACGATTCGAGTAGCCCCACTCGTTGTCGTACCAGGAGACGACCTTGACCTGCTCGTCGATGACCTTGGTCAGAGGCGCGTCGAAGATCGACGAGTGCGGGTCGGTGACGATGTCCGAGGACACGATCGGATCGGTGTTGTACTTCAGGATGCCTTTCAGCGGACCTTCCGCGGCAGCCTTCAGTGCGGCGTTGACCTCGTCGGCGGTGGCCTTCTTGGTGAGGGTCGCGGTGAGGTCGGTGACCGAGCCCGTCGGGACCGGGACGCGCAGCGCGTAGCCGTCGAGCTTGCCGAGCAGCTCGGGGAGCACGAGGCCGATGGCCTTGGCGGCGCCGGTGCCGGTGGGGACGATGTTCAGGGCGGCGGCGCGCGCGCGACGCAGATCCTTGTGCGGTCCATCCTGCAGGTTCTGGTCCTGGGTGTACGCGTGGATCGTGGTCATCAGGCCCTTCTCGATGCCGAACTCGTCGTTCAGCACCTTTGCGAGGGGGCCGAGGCAGTTCGTGGTGCACGAGGCGTTGGAGATGATGTTCTGCGTGCCGTCGTACTTGTCGTGGTTGACACCCATGACGATGGTGATGTCCTCGTCGGTGGCGGGCGCCGAGATGATGACCTTCTTGGCACCGGCGTCGATGTGACCCTTCGCCTTGGCGGCGTTGGTGAAGATGCCGGTGGACTCGACGACGACGTCGACACCGAGGTCGCCCCACGGTAGAGCGGAGGGGCCTTCCTTGATCGAGAGGGCCTTGATCTTCTGGTCGCCGACGACGATGTCGTCGCCCTCGACATGCACGTCCTTGTCGAGGCGCCCCAGGATCGAGTCGTACTTCAGGAGCGTCGCGAGGGTGTCGTTGTCGGTGAGGTCGTTGACGGCAACGATCTCGATGTCGGTGGTACCGAGTGCCTTCTGTGCCTCGACCGCCCGGAAGAAGTTGCGCCCGATGCGTCCGAATCCGTTCACGCCTACGCGGACAGTCACAATGAAGCTCCTTTGCCCAGTATTCGATGGTCGTGGTGGTGCTCGTGCTCGTGTGACCTCCACCCTAGTGGGATGTGGCCGTACTGCGGGGAGCCGCCCGGTCGTGGCGCGAACTCCTTTGCAAGCCTGCCCCGCTATGCCTCGTCCAGCAACTCAGCGGTGACGGCCGACTCCGTGTCGGGGATCCCGAGTTCCTTCGCTCGACGATCCGCCATCGACAGCAGACGGCGGATCCGTCCCGCGACGGCATCCTTGGTCATCGGCGGATCGGCGAGCTGACCGAGTTCCTCGAGGGACGCCTGACGGTGCTGCACGCGCAGCGCGCCGGCGGCGGCGAGGTGATCGGGAACGTCGGCGCCCAGGATCGCCAACGCCCGCTCGACCCGCGCAGCGGCAGCGACGGCGGCGCGTGCGGACCGGCGCAGATTGGCGTCGTCGAAGTTGGCGAGACGGTTCGCGGTCGCCCGCACCTCGCGGCGCATGCGACGTTCCTCCCAGACCAGCCGGGTGTCCTGCGCGCCCATGTGGGTGAGCAGCGCGCCGATGGCCTCGCCGTCGCGGATCACCACGCGGTCGGCGCCGCGCACCTCACGTGCCTTGGCGGTGACGCCGAGCCGGCGGGCGGCGCCGACGAGCGCGAGGGCGGCCTCCGGGCCGGGGCAGCTGACCTCGAGGGCCGAGGAACGGCCCGGTTCGGTGAGCGAACCGTGGGCGAGGAACGCTCCGCGCCACGCCGCGGCGGAGTCGGAGACGCTGCCACCGACCACCTGCGCAGGCAGTCCGCGCACGGGTCGTCCGCGCCCGTCGAGCAGGCCGGTGCGACGGGCCAGTGCCTCACCGTCCTTGCCGACGCGGACGATGTACCGGGAGCTCTTGCGCAGACCGCCCGCGCCGAGCACCTGGATCTCGGCGGGATAGCTGTAGAGCTCGAAGATCTCGCGGCGGAGGCGACGTGCGATCGATCCGAGGTCGACCTCGGCCTCGACGACCACCCGTCCGGCGACGATGTGCAATCCCCCGGCGAAGCGCAGGAGGGCGGACACCTCGGCCTTGCGATTGCTGATCCTGGTGACCGACAACCTGCTCAGCTCGTCCTTGACCTCCGCTGTCATTGCCACGAGACGCTCTCCCTCCCGTCCCCGCGCGCGGCACGGACTCCACCGCGCGAGGACAGACATGTTTCCAGTGCCCCCGCCAACTTGGCGGGGTCGTGTCGATGCGTACCGGTCTCGGCGACGTCGACGAACGAGACGTCCGCTCCGAATCGGGCCGCGGACCGGCTCAGGTGCTCGCGCTCGCGTCCTTCCGGTACCGAGGCAGCATCCACGACGACGTGGTCGACACGGAAATCGGGGGCGTGCTGGGCGAGAACGTGCAGGTGACGTTCCGCGGAGAAGCCTGCAGTCTCCCCCGGTTCCGCCGCGAGGTTGAGCACGAGGACCTTGAGCGCCGTCGTGTGGACCAGCGCCTCGTGCAGGTCCGGGACGAGCACGTGCGGGATGACGCTCGAGAACCAGGATCCCGGGCCGAGCACCACGAGATCGGCCTCGCACACTGCGTCGAGCGCCGGTGGGCAGGCCGGCGGATCGGCGGGGATCAGGCGGACGCGGCGCACCTTGCCCGGGGTGGTCGCCACCGCGACCTGTCCCCGGATGCAGCGGCTCACCCGCGGGTCGGATTCGAGTCCCGACACGTCGGCCTCGATGTCGAGCGGGATCGGCGACATCGGCAGCACACGGCCGCGCACGTCGAGGACGCGGGCGAGCATGTCGAGGGCGGTGACGGTGTCGCCCGCCACTTCGGCGAGGCCGGCGAGGATCAGGTTGCCGACGGAGTGCCCGGCGAGGGCGCCTGTGCCGCCGAAGCGGTGTTGCACGGTCTCGGTCCACACCCGGACCTCGTCGTCGCGGCCGGCGAGTGCGGCGAGCGCCATGCGCAGGTCGCCGGGTGGGACGACGCCGAGTTCGGCGCGCAGCCGTCCCGAGGATCCTCCGTCGTCGGCGACGGTCACGACGGCGGTGACCCGGTCGGTGAGGCGCCGGACGGCGCTGAGCGTCGCGTACAGGCCGTGTCCGCCGCCGAGCGCGGTGATCGCAGGACCGGGCACCGTCCCGGAGCCCGGAGCGCTCTCGGAGTTCGGCGTGCTGTCGGAGTCGGGAGTCTCGGCGGCGTTCACTCGCGCCCCAGATCCCGGTGCACCACGTTCACCGTCAGATCCGGTGCCTGCTCGAGGCGTGCGGCGAGGGCCTCGGCCATCGCCACGCTCCGGTGTTTCCCTCCGGTGCAGCCCACTGCAATCGTCATGTAGCGCTTCCCCTCCCGACGGTAACCGGCGGTCGTCAGATCGAGCAGCCGGTGATAGGTGGCGAGATAGTCCTCGGCACCGTCGCGGGAGAGTACATAGTCGCGCACCGCCGCGTCCTGCCCGGTGTGCGGACGCAGTTCGGCGATCCAGTGGGGGTTCGGCAGGAACCGCACGTCGCACACGACGTCGGAGTCCATGGGCAGGCCGTACTTGAAGCCGAACGACTCCACGGTCACCCGGATGGTGTCGGACGCGGCGTCGCCGAAGGCCGCCTCGATCTTGCGACGCAGGTCGGGTCCGGACAGCGCCGACGTGTCGATGACGAGGTCGGCGGCGGCCTTGACGGGAGCGAGCTGCTCACGTTCGACGGCGATGCCGTCGGTGAGCGTGCGATCGGCCGTGTCGGACTGCAGCGGATGGCTGCGGCGCACCTGCTCGAACCGCCGGACGAGCACCGAGTCGGCCGCTTCGAGGAACAGCACCCGGGTGTTGACCGGGCGGGCCGCCAGATCGGTGACGACACGTTCGAGGTCGCCGGTGAACAACCGGCTGCGCACGTCCATCACCACGGCGAGGCGTTGCAGCGGAGGTTCGGCCTGCACCGCGAGATCGATCATCGACAGCATCAGTTGGGGCGGGAGGTTCTCCGCCACGTACCACCCGAGATCCTCGAGGGCCGTCGCCGCCGTACTCAGTCCGGCTCCGGACAGGCCGGTGACGACGATGACCTCGGCCTGCGCCGGCCGTTCACCGTCGACACCCTGTTCCGAACCGTCCGCCATTCCCGGGATCCGACCCACTTCGGTCACTGTTCCGACTCCGCTCGTACTCCCGACACGCCGACGGAGCCATCATCGCCTACCGGCGTGTCGCCCGCATCCGCGGCAGTCGGGTCGCCCGCAGGTGCCGCAGCCGGATCGCTCGCATCCGCGACGGTCGGGGCGTCGGTGTCCTGCGGCGACTCGGCGGGAGCGGGTGCGTCGCCCCGCAGCGCCTCGAGGACGGCTTTCGCAGTGGCCTGCCCGATCCCGGGCACCGCGGTGATCTCCTCGACGCTCGCCTCCCGTAGCCGCGCGACCGACCCGAAGTGGGTGACGAGCGCCTTGCGCCGGGTGTCGCCGAGACCACGGACCCCGTCGAGAGCGGAGGCGGTCATGCGCTTGGACCGCTTGCTGCGGTGGTAGGTGATCGCGAAACGGTGTGCCTCGTCGCGGATGCGCTGCAGCAGGAACAGCGACTCGCTGGTGCGCGGAAGGATCACCGGGTCCTCCTCCCCCGGCACCCACACCTCCTCGAGACGCTTCGCGAGCCCGACGACCGCGACATCGGTGATGCCGAGTTCGTCGAGGACCTCGGCCGCAGCCGCGACCTGCGGTGCACCACCGTCGACGACGAACAGGTTCGGCGGATAGGCGAACCGCCGCGGACGGCCCGTCGCCGGGTCCAGTGCCGCTTCGGGCGCCAGATCCCCGCCGTCGCCGCCCTCTGGGGCGGATCCGTCCGGATCTGCCTGCCGGGCGAGGTCGCGGTTGTGGCGGAGGAAACGCCGGCGCGTGACCTCGGCGATCGAAGCGACGTCGTCGGAGTGCCCGTCGCCGGCGGCGTGCTTGATGGCGTAGTGCCGGTAGTCGGACTTACGGGGCAACCCGTCCTCGAAGACGACCAGCGATGCGACGACGTCGGTGCCCTGCACGTGGCTGATATCGACGCACTCGATGCGCAGCGGCGCCGAGTCGAGGTCGAGGGCGTCCTGGATGCCCTGCAACGCCGCCGATCGGGCGTTGAAGTCGCCCGCGCGCCGCAGCTTGTGCTGCGCGAGTGCTTCCTTGGCATTGCGCTCGACCGTGTCGGCCAGTGCCTTCTTGTCGCCGCGCTGCGGGATGCGCAGACGCACGGGACCGCCGCGCAGGCGCCCGAGCCAGCGGCTCATCTCGTCCGGGTCGGGCGGCAGGGCGGGAACGAGCACCTCGCGCGGCACAGCGCTGGTGGCGTCCGCGTCGTCGGTGCCGAGCGCGGCCTCCTCGCCGTAGAACTGGGTGAGGAACTGTTCGACGAGCAGCGAGAGTTCTTCGGCGTCGTCGGTCCCCTCGGCGGCCTCGACGCCTTCGACGTCGCGGTCCTCGGGACGGTCGAGCACGTCACCGGACTTCTCGACGACCCAGCCGCGTTGACCCCGCACGCGACCGCCGCGCACATGGAAGACCTGGACGGCCACCTCGAGGTCGTCGCCGGCGAACGCCACGAGGTCGGCGTCGGTGCCGTCGCCGAGCACGACGGCCTGCTTCTCGAGTGCCTTGCGCAGCGCCCCCAGATCGTCGCGCAGGCGGGCTGCGGTCTCGAAGTCGAGTTCCTCCGCGGCGGCCTGCATCCGCTTCTCGACATCGCGGACGAGCTTGTCGGTGCGACCGGCGAGGAAGTCGCAGAAGTCCTCGACGATGCGGCGATGTTCGTCGGCGGAGACGCGTCCGACGCACGGCGCGGAGCACTTGTCGATGTAGCCGAGCAGGCACGGGCGGCCGATCTGCGCGTGCCGCTTGAAGACCCCGGCCGAGCACGTGCGCGACGGGAACACCCGCAGCAGCAGGTCGAGGGTCTCGCGGATCGCCCAGGCGTGCGAGTAGGGACCGAAATAGCGCACACCCTTGCGGCGCGGCCCACGATAGACGAACAGGCGGGGATATTCCTCGTTCAACGTGACCGCGAGCATCGGGTACGTCTTGTCGTCGCGGTAGCGGACGTTGAACCGAGGGTCGAACTCCTTGATCCAGTTGTACTCGAGCTGGAGTGCCTCGACCTCGGTGCGCACCACCGTCCACTCGACCCGGCCCGCGGTGGTCACCATCTGCCGGGTGCGCGGATGCAGCGACGCGATGTCGGCGAAGTACGAGTTCAGGCGGGACCGGAGGTTCTTCGCCTTGCCGACGTAGACGACCCGGCCGTGCGGGTCGCGGAACTTGTAGACCCCCGGCTCCGTGGGAATGGAACCGGGGGCTGGGCGATATGTCGAGGGGTCGGGCACAGGTCCAGGCTAGTCGTCGCCCCTGACGGCTCCGCCGTCCTTGTCACTGACGGCTCCGCCGTCGTCGTTGCGCCTGACGGCTCCGCCGTCGTTGGTGTCGCGGACGGTGTAGCGGGATTCGAGTTCGCGGAAACGCTCGAGCGCGTCCACGGCGCGTTCCCCGTCGCGCGCCTGGATGGCGACGACGGGCACGTACTCGTCGAACGGCAGCTCGAGACGGGCCCAGGGCGCGCCGTGGTCGAAGAACAGCCCGCGCACGTCGGTCCACGGGATGTGTCGTTCGGCGACCACGTTGCGGACGGAGACGCCGTCGGCACCCGCCCGCAGCCGCGGCCGGGTGAACAGCAGGACGCCTCCGGTGAGCACGACACCGATGGCGAGGATCGCGATCTGGTCGACGACCCGCAGGTTCACACCGGTGTCGCCGCCCCCGCGGAGCACGAGCGCCGCGAAGATGTGGATGGCCATCACGACGACCGCCGCCACGACGACCCAGCGCCGCATCTTCTCCGGGCGTACCTCGAGATCCCAGCCGGTCTCGTCGTGGGTCAACGCGCCGCCTTCCGCAGCCGCCGCAGGGTCACGGCGGTGTCGAGTGCCGCCGCGCAGGCCTGGCCGCCCTTGTCCTCTGCGGAGCCGGGCAGACCGGCGCGGTCGCGGGCCTGCTGTTCGGTGTCGGTGGTGAGGACGCCGTTGCCCACCGGGGTGCCCTCGTCGAGCGCGATCCGGGTGAGGCCGTAGGTCACGGCGTCGCACACGTACTCGAAGTGCGGCGTGCCGCCGCGGATCACCACGCCGAGCGCGACGACCGCGTCGTGGGTGCGGGCGAGCTGCTGCGCGACGACGGGAAGCTCGATCGCTCCGGCGACGCGCTCGAGGGTGACGTCGGTGACGCCCGCCTGTTCGGCGACGCGCTGTGCGCCGGCGATGAGGGCGTCGGAGATCTCGGTGTGCCAGCGACCGGCGACGATCGCGAGGCTCAGTCCCGCGGCGTCGGCGAGCTGCAGGTCGGGCAGGCCTTCGCCGCTCATCAGGCGTCTCCCTCGTCGAACTCGTCGAGACCGATCAGGTCGTGGCCCATGCGATCGCGCTTGGTGCGCAGGTACGAGATGTTCTCGCGGTTCGCGCGCAACGGCATCGGGACGCGTTCGGTGATCTGCAGGCCGTAGCCGTCGAGACCGACGCGCTTGGCCGGGTTGTTGGTCAGCAGCCGCATCGACGAGATGCCGAGGTCGACGAGGATCTGGGCGCCGATGCCGTAGTCGCGGGCGTCGGCGGGCAGGCCGAGCTGCAGGTTGGCGTCGACGGTGTCGGAACCCGAGTCCTGCAGCTGGTAGGCCTGCAGCTTGTGCATCAGGCCGATGCCGCGTCCCTCGTGGCCGCGCATGTACAGCACGACGCCGCGGCCTTCCTCGGCCACCATCTCGAGGGCGGCGTCGAGCTGCGGACCGCAGTCGCAGCGCAGCGACCCGAAGACGTCGCCGGTCAGGCATTCGGAGTGCACGCGCACGAGCACGTCGGAGCCGTCGCCGTCCGGGCCGGCGATGTCGCCGCGGACGAGCGCGACGTGTTCGACCTCGTCGTAGATGCTCTGGTAGCCGACGGCCGTGAAGTCGCCGTGCCGGGTGGGGATGCGGGCCTCGGCGACGCGCACGACGTGCTTCTCGTGCTTGCGGCGCCACGCGATGAGATCCGCGATCGAGATCAGGGCGAGCTCGTGCTCGTCGGCGAAGACCCGCAGTTCGTCGGTGCGGGCCATCTCGCCTTCGTCCTTCTGCGAGACGATCTCGCAGATGACGCCGGCCGGCCGCAGGTCGGCCATGCGGGCGAGGTCGACGGCGGCCTCGGTGTGCCCGGGCCGGCGCAGGACGCCGCCCTCCTTGGCGCGCAGCGGCACCACGTGACCGGGACGCGTGAAGTCCTGGGCGGTGGAGTTCGGGTCGGCGAGCAGCCGCATGGTGGCGGCGCGGTCGGACGCGGAGATACCCGTGCCGATGCCTTCCTTCGCGTCGACGGTGACCGTGTAGGCGGTGCCGTGCTTGTCCTGGTTGACGCTGTACATGGGAGGCAGACCGAGACGGTCGCAGTCCTCGCCGTCCAGCGGCACGCACAGGTACCCGGATGTGTAGCGGACCATGAATGCCACGAGTTCCGGCGTTGCCTTCTCCGCGGCGAAGATGAGGTCGCCCTCGTTTTCACGGTCTTCGTCGTCGACCACGACGACCGCCTTACCGGCGGCGATGTCGGCGACCGCGCGCTCGATGGTGTCGAACCTCGTCACTTCCCTGGACTCCAACTCTCGTATCCGGACGACTCGTGCTCCGCGTCCACTGTCGATCTCCACAGTACGACGCGTCAGCGCGCGTTCTGCAGGCGCTCCACGTACTTGGCGATCACGTCGACCTCGAGGTTGACGAGGGTGCCCGGCTCGGCGGTGCCGAGGGTCGTCAGCGAGAGGGTGGTCGGGATGAGCGAGATCTCGAACCACTCCTGTCCGCGTTCCCCTCCGAGACCCGACACCGTCAGCGAGACACCGTCGACGGTGATCGAGCCCTTTTCGACGACGTAGCGGGAGATTTCGGCCGGCAGCGAGATGCGCACCACGGTCCAGTTCTCCGAGGGCGTGCGGGAGACGACGGCGCCCGTGGCGTCGACGTGGCCCTGCACGAGGTGGCCACCGAGGCGGCTGTTCAGTGCTGCGGCGCGTTCGAGGTTGACGGAGCTGCCGAGAGTGAGTTGGCCGAGCGACGACCGGTTCAGCGTCTCCTGCATCACATCGGCGGTGAAGGACCCGCCGTCGAGCACGTCGACGACCGTCAGGCACACCCCGTTGACCGCGATCGAATCGCCGTGCTTGGCGTCGGAGGTGACCAGCGGTCCGCGCACGGTGAAGCGTGCCGCGTCGGCGAGGTCCTCCTTCGCGACGATCTCACCGAGTTCCTCGACGATGCCGGTGAACATGTTCCGCTCCTTAGCTCCCGATCCGCGACCGGGTCCGATTCAGTTGTCCCGGTCCGGGACGAGTGTCAACAGAATGTCCGAGCCGACGGTCTCGACTCGTTCCCGGCGGAACCGTAGCGCGTCGGAGATCGTGCCCACGCCGGCGTCCTCGACGGCGGCCTCGCCGGCTCCGAGCACGACGGGCGCCAGATAGGCCTGGATGCGGTCGACGCAGCCCGCTGCGAGGAACGCGCCCGCGAGCCGGGGGCCGCCTTCGAGCAGCACGTCGGGTCGGTCGCCGAGCGCGTCGAGCACCTCCCCGATATCGTGGGTGCGCAACACCAGTGTCGGCGCCGAGTCGTCGAGAACCCTTGCCGAGGTGGGGATCTCACGCATACCGACGACGACCCGCAGCGGCTGGTGCGGCGCGAGTTCACCGTCGGGCAGGCGGGCGGTCAGCCACGGGTCGTCGGCGAGGACGGTGCCGGTTCCGACGATGATGGCGTCGAGCCGGCTGCGCTGGTCGTGCACGCGCGCACGCGATTCGGGACCGGAGATCCACTTGCTCGTGCCGTCGGCGGCCGCGCTGCGACCGTCCATCGACGCGGCGTACTTCCAGGTCACGTGCGGCCTGCCGGTGTGCTGCCGGTGCAGCCATGCCCGCAGTGGGCCGCGGGCGACGGCCTCGGCACCGAGGCCGGGATGCACGGTGATGCCCGCGACCCGGAGGGTGTCGGCACCTCCCCCCGCGACGGGATTCGGGTCGGCGACCGAGTAGTACACCGTCGCGATCCCCGCTTCGATGAGGGCCTGCGCGCACGGACCGGTGCGGCCGGTGTGGTTGCACGGTTCGAGGGTGACGACGGCGGTGCCGCCGCGCGCGCGTTCGCCCGCGGCCTCGAGTGCCCGGACCTCCGCGTGCGGACCGCCGGGTGGTGCGGTGGCACCGACGCCCGCAACCGCGCCGTCCGCGTCGAGGATCACCGCTCCGACAGGCGGGTTGGGGCTGGTCGTGCCCCGCACGGCCTCCGAGGCGTCGAGCGCGAACTGGAGGGCTTCGGCGATTTCGGGTGCGGTCACGGCGCGAGCGTCAGGTGCGGGGACGCAGCCCCGGCCTGCGCCCGCAGCTTGCGGACCGCCTCACCGGGATCGGCGGCGCCGTAGACGGCGGACCCGGCGACGAAGCAGTCCACACCTGCTTCCGCGGCCGCTTCGATGGTGTCGGTGTTGATGCCGCCGTCGATCTCGACGAGCAGACGGAGTTCACCCGAGTCGACGAGGCGACGCACCTGGCGGGCCTTGTCGAGGACGTCCGGGATGAAGCACTGACCACCGAAGCCCGGCTCGACGCTCATCACGAGCAGCGTGTCGAATTCCTTCAGGATCTCGAGATAGGGCTCGATGGGGGTGCCCGGCTTGACGGACAGTCCGGCCTTGCCGCCGGCCGCGCGGATGTCGCGGGCCACGGCGACCGGGTCGTCGGTCGCCTCGGCGTGGAAGGTGACGTTGTGGGCACCGGCTTCGGCGTAGGGCGGAGCCCACCGGCCGGGGTTCTCGATCATCAGGTGACAGTCGAGTGGGATGTCGGTCGCCTTCAGCAGCGACTCGACGACCGGAAGACCGAGCGTCAGGTTCGGAACGAAATGGGCGTCCATCACGTCGACGTGGAGCCAGTCGGCACCGGCGACGGCCTGCGCCTCGTCGGCGAGACGAGCGAAATCCGCGGACAGGATGGACGGAGCGATCATCGGGTGGGCCACAACCGACGAGTCTAGTCGGCGCCCTCCACCGGGTCGGACCTGCGTCGGACCGGCGGTCCACAGCCGAACCGCCGGGAATTTCCGCTCTCGGGCGCATTGGTGCCATCAGGTGGCCGTTATGCCCGGAAGGCTGGCAGTCACCCGATCGAAAGGATCATCGTGACCGCTCTCCATCACCGCGAATTCCTCCCTCCCCGACCGGACGGATCGAACACCGTCGACACCTTCCTGATCTCCGACCGCGCAGCCGAACTCGTCGACTTCCTCGTCGCCGTCCTCGAGGCCGAGGAGGTGCCCGAGGCGCGCACCCTCGACCACGACGGGCTCCTCCTCCACTCCGAGGTGCGGGTCGGCGATTCCGTGCTCGTGGTCGCCGACCGGAAACCGGACTGGCCCTTCACACCCGCCTTCGTGCGGGTCCACGTGCACGACGTCGATGCCGTCCTCGAACGTGCCACGCAGCACGGCGCGGAGATCGTCACACGGCCGACGGATTTCTTCGGCGATGTCCTCGCCCGGTTCTCGGATCCGTCCGGCAATCTCTGGTGGATCCAGCGGCACGATCCCGGCGCCGACACATCCGCGTGGACGGACGACGCAGCGACGGACGAGTCGGCGGACTGGTCGGACGTTGCGAGTCCGGTGCTCGGGTACATCCACTCGACACTCACCGAAGCTGTTCGCACCCTGCGGGATCCACGGTCCCGCGCGGTGTGAACGGCGGGTCGTCAGACCACGCGTGCGAGGGCGTCGAAGCGGTCGATGTCCTCGCGGCGGCAGACGTGGCTTCCGGCGGTGAGCAGTGCCGCGGTGCCGCAGGCGATCCCGAGAGCGAGCGCGTCCCGCAACGACCGTTCCTGCAGCAGTCCGACGACGAGTCCGGCGACCATGCTGTCGCCGGCGCCGACGGCGCTGCGCACCTTGGCCGCCAGGGCCGGCACCCGCACGGCCTCGTCGGCGGTCACCATGATCGCCCCGTCCGCCCCGAGCGAGACGACGACGATCTCCGTGACACCGGAGGTGACGAGTTCCCGCGCGGCCGCGATCTGCTCGTCGTCGGTGACCAGCTCCCGTCCGGTCCACTCGCACAACTCGTCCAGGCTCGGTTTGACGAGGTAGACCCCTGAATCGATGCTGGTCAGCGCATCGCCCGACGAGTCGAGGACGAACCGTGCGCCGGCTTCGTGCGCCGCGGCGGCGATGCGTCGGACGAAGGTGCCGGGTACACCGGGCGGGAAGCTGCCGCTGGCCACCACGTACTTCGCCCCTTCGGCGACCTTCTCGAGCGTCGTGAGGCAGCGTTCCTGCTCCTCGTCCGTCAACTCGGGACCGGGTGTGACGAACCGGTATTCCTGACCGCTGCGGCGGTCGATGGCCGTGAAGCACTCGCGGGTGGACCCGGCGATGGGGACGATGTGCTCCTCGACGTCGTCGTCGTCGAGGAGACCGCTCATCTGCTCACCCCGCGCACCACCCGCGGGGTAGACGGCGGCGGCCGAGGCACCGAGCACACGCGCGACCTTCGCGACGTTCACCCCTCCCCCACCGGCGTCGTAGAACGGCTCGTCGCAGCGGAGTTTGCGGGTGGGCACCACCGCGTCGGTGAAGGTCGTGACGTCGAGTGCCGGGTTCATGGTCAGGGTGACGATCTCGGGCATGCCCGAAACCCTATTCGGACCGATCGACGTACGCGTGCTGCTTTCGCCCGACCGGTCCGGAGCGCGGCACCTCGCGGTCAGCGCTCCGGTTTACGCAGCGCGGCCATGAACATGGCGTCGGTGCCGTGGCGGTGCGGCCAGAGCTGGACTCCCGGCCCCTCCCCGACCCGCGGCACGCCGGGGACGAGTTCGCGGGTGTCGAGCTGTTCGACACCGTGGCGGCGCACCGCGTCGGACACCACGGCGACCGTCTCCGAGACGTGCGGTGAGCACGTCGAGTAGAGCACCACACCACCGGGACGCAGCAGTCCGATCGCCGATGCGAGCAGTTCCTTCTGCAAGCGCACGAGTTCGGCGACGTCGCCGGGTTGCCGGCGCCACCGCGCCTCGGGACGCCGACGCAATGCGCCGAGTCCCGTGCAGGGCGCGTCCACGAGGATCCGGTCGTAGCCCGGTTCGAGTCCGGGCTCGCGTCCATCGGCGACGTGCACGGTCACCGGTAGGTCGCGAGCGGTCTTTCGGACCAGCTCCGCGCGATGTTCGACCGGTTCGACCGCGTCGACGGCGAACCCGTCGATCGCGGCGATGGCGCCGAGCAGTGCCGCCTTTCCACCCGGTCCCGCGCACAGGTCGAGCCAGCGGCCCCGGTCCTCGCCGACGAGGGGTGCGAGCGTGAGGGCCCGTGCGACGAGCTGGCTGCCTTCGTCCTGCACTGCGGCCATGCCTTCCCGGACGGGTTCGAGGCGGCCGGGGTCGCCGTGCTCGAGATGCACTGCATAGGGCGACCACGGTCCGATCTCGCCGCCGGTGACGAGCGCGAGTTCCTCCGCGGTGATGACCCCGGGGCGGGCGACGAGGTGGACGATCGGGCGCGCGTCGTCGGCCGCGAGGACGTCGGCGAGTTCGGAGGCATCCGATCCGAGCGCGTGCGCGAACGCCTGCGCGATCCACAGAGGGTGGGCGTACCGGAAGGCCAGGTGACCCACCGGATCGCGGTCCGCGTCGGGGGCGAGCAGCGTGATCCACTCCTCCTCCGAACGCTCCCCCACACGACGGAGCACCGCGTTGACGAAACCTGCTCGGCCCGCTCCGAATTCGGCCCGGACGAGGTCGACGCTCGTGGCGACGGCGGCGTGCGGGGCGACGCGCGTGCGCAGCAACTGGTAGGCACCCAGACGCAGCACGTCGAGCAGCGCACCGTCGATCTCGTCGACGGGACGGTTCGCGGCGTCGGCGATCACGGCGTCCAACAGACCCCGTGCACGGGCCGCGCCGTAGGTGAGTTCGGTGGCCAGGGCAGCGTCGCGCGCGTCGAGATGCCGCTCCCGGAGCAGCGACGGGAGAACGAGATTGGCGTAGGCGTCCCGTTCGCGCACCGCGCGCAGCACGTCCCGCGCGGCGACGCGTGCGGGGTCGGCGGATGGCTTCGACGGCCGTCGGGTGTGCTCGGACGCCGGGTTGCGGTTCGGCTTCCCTCCGCCGTTGCGTCCACCGCGGCCTGCCGGGTTCCGTCCCCCGGGATTGCGCTTGCCCCGCGGGGGCCTGCCGGATTCGCTCATCGCGCACGCACCTTCGGGTCGAGACGGGCGCCGCGCGCCCAGTCCGTGGCTGCCATCGCCTTCTTCCCGGGTGGTTGCACCGTCCCGAGCCGGACGGCAGTCGTGGCGGTACCGACGAGCACACCGTCCTTGCGGATGTCGAGCTCACCGGGTTCGAGGGTCTCGTCGGTCACTGTCACGGGGCCGATCTTCACGCGCAGGTCGCCGATCATCGTCCACGCCCCCGGAGCGGGGGTGACGGCGCGGATCCGGCGGTCGATGACGTGTGCGGGGAGGGTCCACTGCACCTGGGCGGCCTCGACGGTGACCTTGGGCGCGTGCGAGACACCGTCGGCCGGCTGCGGTGCGGGTGTGAGGATGCCGTCCTCGAGGCCGTCGAGGGTGGATTCGAGCAGTGTCGCACCGGCCTCGGCGAGGCGGCCGAGCAGGTCGCCGGCGGTGTCGGTGGGACGGATCGTCTCGGTGACGACGCCGTAGACCGGACCGGTGTCGAGTCCGGCCTCGAGCCGGAAGGTGCTCGCTCCGCTGATCTCGTCACCGGCGGCGATCGCCGCTTGGACAGGCGCCGCGCCGCGCCAGGCGGGCAGCAGCGAGAAGTGGAGGTTCACCCATCCGTGCGTGGGGATGTCCAGGACGTCCTGCGGGATCAGGGCGCCGTAGGCCACCACGGGGCAGCAGTCGGGTGCGAGTTCGGTCAGCCGCGCGACGAACTCGGGGTCGCGCGGCGAGCGCGGCGTGAGGACCTCGATGCCGTGTTCGTCGGCGATCTGCCCCACGGCCGATCGCACGACCTTCCGGCCGCGACCGGCGGTGGTGTCGGGGCGGGTGACCACCGCGACGACCTCGTGGCGCGACGACTCGATGAGGCGGAGCAGCGACGGGACGGCGGGTTCCGGCGTTCCCGCGAAGACCACGCGCATGTCAGAGCACCGCCGGGCAGGAAGTGGGGTGCGCTGCGTGTGGACTGTGCGGGGATGTCACGGATGCTGCTCCAGTTTTCGACGGCGATGACCTCTCACAGTCTAGGGAGTCGACGTCGTGCGACCTGCATCACCGCGCCGAGCGGTCACCTCACGGAGGTCGGTACCCGAGCAGCGGGGAGCTCAGGTGTTGGACTGCAGGATCAGTTCCGGGATGCCGGTGCCGAGCGCGACGGAGGTGCACTCACCGATCGCGTACCCGTCGGGATCGAGCGCGTGCCGCGCGAGCTGCAGCGAGAACGGGTCGTAGACCATGTTGAAGTGGCCTGTCAGATCCTGGGGGCACAGCTCCTGGATCACGTGGTTGACGGCGCCCTCGCCGTGGAGAGCTACGTTGCCGGCAGGCTGGATGACCTCGTCGACCTCGCTACCGATGGTCGTGTAGCGCACACCGGGCACGGTGTCGGTCGGGGTGTTGAGTTCGGTGAGCAGTTCCGACCCCTGAAGCTGTTGTACGAGGGCGACGGAGAACTCGCCCTCGACGATGTCGGTCGCTCCTGGCAGCGCGGCGAAGGCGGCCCCGATGCCGTAGAAGGTGCCTCCGTAGCTCGGCGACGCGATTCCCACCCACCGGTCGACGACCTCGGAACCCCCGAGCTCGTTGATGTAGTAGCGGGCCACGGTGGCCCCCTGCGAGTAGCCGACGACGTCGACCTGCTCCGCACCGGTGACGTCGAGAACCTCGGTGACGAACGCACCGAACTGTGCTGCGGAGACCCGGATGTCGCCCGTGCCGTAGTCCTCGGCGCCGTCGGCGAACCCGTAGTTCAGGGCGAACACACACCAGCCGGACGCCGCGAGCAACGGTGAGAGAGCAGCGAAGTCGGAATAGGCATTGGAATCGGTACCGTGCGCGAGCACCACCGGGCGGGGGTGTTCCTCGGACGGCACACACGCGAAGTCGTTGCTGCCTGCGGGCGCGACATCGGGGTTGTTCTCGGCGTATTCGGCCGCCTCGGCGTGCCCGGTGGCCACCGGTCCCGCCGGGACGGGCACTCTGCTGAACGACCCCTCCCCGAGACCGAGGATCGGTCCGTCGTCGGTCGGGAGCGGCTGTGCCGCCGCTGCACCCGCAGTCAGTACCGCTGCACCCGCAGTCAGCATCGCGACGACACACGCGCCGACGACCCTACCGACACTTCGCCCGGCACCCATTCGTCCGTCCTCTCCTCCTGTGCCTCCCCGGCACCTACGGAAGAGATCGGTCACAATCAGCAGCCCCGTTACTGTGACAAATAATATCTCCGGCAACGCGTGTCGCTGTCGTCCGTGCACAGGACAGCGTCCGTCGACCCTTGCGCTCGGTCCACGCCGGATCGACACTGGGAACAGCCTCCGTCGACGGAAACTCCACGGTGCGAACACGGTGTCCCCCATCGTCCTCGCAGATCCCGACCTGCGCTTCGCAGGTCTCGTTGCTCATCGATCCACCGGAGTCGTCATGATCACCGATCCCGACGGGCCCGCCGATACCCGCATCATGGGAATCGTGCACTCCGCCCTACGCCGCGACCTCCTCCGCATCGAGGTCGCCACCTCGACGAAGACATGGCAGGAGACCCACCGAGTGGCGCTCGCCGACCACGTGCTGTGGATGATGGATTTCCTCCACCATCACCACGAGTCCGAGGACCGCTGGCTCTATCCGCGCGTCGTGCAGTGCAATCCCGACACGGCGCCGCTCGTGGAGAGGATGAACGCCGACCACCGCACCATCGAACCTGCGATCGCCACCGTCGAGGAGGCCGCCCGCGATTTCCGCGCCGACCGTCCCGGTTCCGGGGAGGCACTCCGCGCGGCGCTGTCCCGCCTGTCCGAGGTCCTGCTCCCCCATCTCGAGCGCGAGGAGCGGGAGATGATGCCGCTGGTCTCGAGGAGCATCACCGATGCGCAGTGGCGTGCGTGGGACGAGGAGTTCAACATCGAGCCGAAGAGCATGCAGCAGCTCGGCAAGGAAGGGAACTGGTTGATCGACGGTCTCGACGACTCCTCGCGCGATCACGTCGTGCATCTCGTGCCGCCCGTACCGCGCTTCGTCCTGCTGCACGTCCTCGGCATACGACACCGCCACGACTTCGCGGCGCTGTGGAAGGGCACGGACGCGGCATCGATTCCGTCGCAACCGATTCCGAAAGCGGCCTAGTCGGGCGGCGGCAATCCGCGACCGCTCGTCGCAGCCGGTTCAGCCGATACGCGGCGGATCGACCTGGACCCGCAGCGGCCCGTCCGCACGGCGCGCCGTGCGGGTGGCCTGCGCGTCGCGCAGGGCTCGACCGAGTGCGCGACCGCGCTCGCGTGCGACCCGCACGATCATCCGGTGCACGTCCTCCGGTTCGGGCCCCTCGGACCCGAACGGCAGCCGTTGCCCCGGTGGTAGTGGCACGGGGCCGAGCACCTCTGCTCCCTCGGGCAGGTGTGTGGCCTCGAGCAGTTCGGCGACGGCCGCGGACGACCCGTCGATCGCGGCCATGTGGACCGCGGGCGGGAAACCGACCTCGGCGCGTTCGGAGACCTCGGACTGCGCGTGCCCCACGGGATCCCAGCGCACGAGTGCCTGCACGGTGGGGATACCGGAATCGGCGACGACCACGACCTGTCCCCCGTCGGCGAACGACCGTACGAGCGCCGACGCCGTGAGCCAACGTCGCATCGTCTCCTCGGTGGCACGCAAGTCGGCCCGGCCGAGCAACGCCCACCCGTCCAGGAGCAGCGCCGCTCCGTAACCGCCGTCGGCGACGGGTTCGGCCCCCACGGTGGAGACGACGAGCGACGCCGAGCCGGGCACGGTGTGCTTGACGTCGTTGCCGCCGGAGGTCACGACGGACACACCGGGGAAGGCGCGGCCCAGCTCCTCGGCGGTGCGGGTCGCCCCCACCACCACGGCCCGCAACGAACGCGCGCCGCACGCGTGGCAACGGTGACGCGCATCGGCGACACCGCACCACCGGCAGGCGGGGATCGCGGCACCGTCGGGGCCGGCCGCCGTGGGCAGTGCGAGCGGTCCATTGCAGTGCCGGCAGCGGGCGGGTGCCCGGCACTTTCCACATGCCAGCGCGGGCACATATCCGCGTCGCGGTACCTGCACGAGCACCGGGCGGTCGGCGGCGAGGGCGGAGCGGGCAGCGGCGAACGCGATGGCAGGCAGTCGCGCGGCACGCGCGGCCGGATCCCGTGCGAGTGCGTGGTCGCTGTCGGCGAGGGCCGTGACCTTCGGCGCGCACGCCCGTACGACGTCGCGGGGTGCCACGAGATCGTGTGCCCAGCCGGCGTCGACGAGTGCCTGGGTCTCGGCGGTGCGGGCGTGCCCGGCGATGACGATGGCGGCGCCCACGGCGTGGGCGCGCAGAGCAGCCACTTCGCGGGCGTGCGGATACGGCGACCGAGGTTCGCAGTGCAGGTCGTCGCCGTCGTCCCACACCACGAGGAGCCCGAGCTCGGGCGTCGGGGCGAAGACCGCAGCCCGCGTTCCGACGACGATGCGGGCGGATCCACGCAGCGCCGCGAGCCAACGTCGATAACGTTCGGCCGGTCCGAGGCCGGCGGCGAGGCCGACGACGTGATCGGCGCCGGCGACGTCGGCGCACGCCGTCACGAGACGGTCGAGGTCGCGCTGGTCGGGAACGACCAGCACGGCCGCCTTCCCCGAGGCGAGGGTCAGCGCGGCGAGTTCGGCGAGCCGTCGGGGCCAGTCCTCACCGGGCAGCGCCTGCCAGGCCGCGCGCGGGGCGCGGCCGCCGCCGAGCGCTTCGAGGAAGTTCTCGCCGTGCCGGTACCGACTCCATGCCGCGTGCTCGATCTCCGGGACAGGCGGAGTTTCCGGTGTACGCGGCGCCTCGGCTTCGACGCGTGCGTGTCGCGGAGGTACCGCCAGACGCAGCACGTCGGCCCGGGTCCCGGCATAGCGGGTCGCGACTTCCTCTGCCAGAGCAGCGATCTCGGGGGTGAGGACCTGCTCGGACGAGACGACCCGGTCGAGCCGGCCGAGCTTGCCGGTGTGATCGCTCGTCGCGGCGCGCGCGAGCAGGAAACCGTCGACGAGACGTCCGGCGAAGCGGACGCGGACGCGGACGCCCGGGCGGGCGTCCGCGTCCAGGTCGCGCGGGATCAGGTAGTCGAACTCCCGGTCGAGGTGCGGAACCGGTAGCAGCGGGAGAACCCGCGCGACCGGATCGACCTCGGCGGCGTCGAAATCAGCAGCCACCCGGGCCCGATCGGAATCTACAGACCGGCGGCCGCGCGCAGCTTGTCGGCGCGGTCGGTGTTCTCCCACGGCAGGTCGATGTCGGTACGGCCGAAGTGGCCGTACGCAGCGGTCTGCGCGTAGATCGGGCGCAGCAGGTCGAGGTCGCGGATGATCGCGCCCGGACGCAGGTCGAAGACCTCGCCGATGGCCTGCTGGATGCGGGCCGGGTCGGTCTTCTCGGTGCCGAAGGTCTCCACGAACAGACCCACCGGAGCCGCCTTGCCGATCGCGTAGGCGACCTGCACCTCGATGCGGTCGGCGAGACCGGCGGCCACGGCGGTCTTGGCGACCCAGCGCATCGCGTAGGCGGCCGAACGGTCGACCTTCGACGGATCCTTGCCGGAGAACGCGCCACCACCGTGACGGGCCATGCCGCCGTAGGTGTCGACGATGATCTTGCGGCCGGTGAGGCCGGCATCGCCCATCGGGCCGCCGAGGACGAACGATCCGGACGGGTTGACCAGCAGACGCACGTCGGCCGTGTCGAGATCGGCCAGATTCGGGTCGGCGAGCACCGCGTCGACGACGTGGGTGCGCAGGTCCGGCGTGAGCAGGTTGTTCAGATCGATGTCGGCAGCGTGCTGCGTGGAGATGACGATCGTGTCGAGGCGGACGGGCTTGTCGCCGTCGTACTCGATGGTGACCTGGGTCTTGCCGTCGGGACGCAGGTACGGCAGGACGCCCGACTTGCGAACCTCGGTGAGCCGGCGCGAGAGGCGATGCGCGAGGGAGATCGGCAGCGGCATGAGTTCGGGCGTGTCGGAGCACGCGTAGCCGAACA
The DNA here is from genome assembly GCF_900187265.1 of Rhodococcus rhodochrous. Classification (NCBI taxonomy): domain Bacteria; kingdom Bacillati; phylum Actinomycetota; class Actinomycetes; order Mycobacteriales; family Nocardiaceae; genus Rhodococcus; species Rhodococcus rhodochrous. The sequence continues at coordinate 2,356,885 of NZ_LT906450.1, read as the reverse complement.
TCAGACCCTGGTCGCCGGCGCCCTGGCGGGCGACCTCGTCGTCGGTGAGCACACCGCTGCGCGCCTCGTGGGAGACGTCGACGCCGCCGGCGATCTCGGGCGACTGCGCGCCGATCGCGATGTTGACACCGCAGGAGTTGCCGTCGAAGCCCTTCGACGACGAGTCGTAGCCGATCTCGAGCACCCGATCGCGGACGATCTTGGGGATGTCGGCGTACGCCGAGGTGGTGACCTCACCGACCACGTGCACCTGGCCCGTGGTGACGAGGGTTTCCACTGCTACCCGGGCACGAGGATCCTCGGTGAGGAGCGCGTCGAGAACCGAGTCGCTGATCGCGTCACAGATCTTGTCCGGATGCCCTTCGGTCACGGACTCACTGGTGAAAAGACGACCGCCGGTCTTGCTCACGAAACTCCCTCTCGACTGTGCGCCAGGCGCTGGACGGACAAACCGTATGGAGCATGCGCTCCCCGATCGGGCCGGAAGGACCCGATCGCAGTGCCGACGCTACTGCTCCGCAGGCGTCGGCGCGAGTATTGAAATCACCCGATTCTGCTGCGTTCCGCCAGCAGAGGTCCCAGCGCGTCGAGCACGCGGCTGGCCATGAGGGCCTTCGACCCGTGGGCGAGGGCGGTTTCCGAACCGTCCGCGGACAGCAACCAGCCGTTGTTGTCGTCGACCTCGAACGCCTTGCCTTCACCGACGGCGTTGACGACGAGCAGATCGCATCCCTTGCGGGCGAGCTTCTCGCGGGCGTAGGTGAGCACGTCGCCGTGTTCGTCGCCGGTCTCCGCTGCGAACCCGACGATGACCGTCTCGGCGGACAGGCCGCCTTCGGCACGTGCCCGGACGAGACCGGCGAGGATGTCGTCGTTCTTCGTCAGCGCGATGGAGTCGGGTTCACCCTCGCCCTTCTTGATCTTGCTGGTCGCGAAGGTGGAGGGCCGGAAATCGGCGACGGCCGCGGACATGATGACCGCGTCGGCCCCCGAGGCGTGCTTGGCGACGGCGTCCTGCATCTGCGCGGCCGTCTGGACCCGCACGACGTCGACCGCGGCCGGGTCGTCGAGACCCGCGATGCTGCCGGCGACGAGCGTGACGTCGGCGCCGCGCTGCGCGGCGAGACGGGCGAGCGCGTAACCCTGCTTGCCGGACGACCGGTTGCCGAGGAAGCGCACCGGGTCGAGGGGCTCACGGGTACCGCCGGCGGAGACGACGATGCGGCGACCGGCGAGGTCGCGGGGCAGCGCGTCGGCCCGCTCGAGCAGCAGCGAGGCCAGATTGAAGATCTCGTCGGGTTCGGGCATGCGCCCGGCACCGGTGTCCTTGCCCGTCAGCCGACCGGAGGCCGGTTCGACGACCACGGCACCGCGGCGGCGCAGCGTCGCGACGTTGTCGACGGTCGCGGGATGCTCCCACATCTCGGTGTGCATCGCGGGCACGAACATCACGGGGCACCGCGCGGTGAGCAGGGTGGCCGTGAGCAGGTCGTCGGCGCGACCCGCGACCGCCCGCGCCATGAGGTCGGCGGTGGCCGGAGCGATGACGACGAGGTCGGCCTCCTGCCCGAGCCGGACGTGCTGCACCTGCGGCACCTCGGCGAACACACCGGTCTGCACGGGATTGCCGGAGAGCGCCTCGAAGGTGGCGCGCCCGACGAATTCGAGGGCGGACTCCGTCGGGACGACCCGCACGTGGTGCCCGCTCTCGGTGAAGGCACGGATCAGTGCGCAGGACTTGTAGGCGGCGATGCCACCGGCGACACCGACGACGATGCGGCGGCGCTGCACGGATCCGGCCTCGCCGCTCGAAGCGGGGTTGCTCACTCGCCTTCGGTGTGCTCGAGCAGATCCGAGTGGATCTCGCGCATGGCGATCGACAGCGGCTTCTCCTGCAGACCCGGCTCCACGAGGGGGCCGACGTATTCGAGGATGCCGTCGCCGAGCTGGTTGTAGTAGTCGTTGATCTGGCGTGCCCGCTTGGCGGCGTAGATCACCAGCGCGTACTTCGAGGAGGCGCGCTCGAGCAGCTCGTCGATAGGCGGGTTGGTGATACCCGTGGGGGTGTCGTAGACCGGAAGGGTGTTGCCCTCGAGGTCGGTCGCGGCTGCCTGGATGCTGCTCACTCGGTGTTCTCCTGAGATGTCGCGGGATGGGAGGGCGCCGGAACCGGCAGCCGGACGCGCTCGAGGCGCGGACGGTCAGTCGGCTCCGGGTCCAACCAACAAGGATACCAATTCATCGCAGGCCCGGTCGACATCGTCGTTGACGATCACGACGTCGAACTCGTCCTGCGCGGCCAGTTCGCTGCGGGCGGTATCGAGCCTGCGAGCGACGACCTCGTCGGTTTCGGTGCCTCGGCCGGTGAGGCGCTCGACGAGCACCTCCCAACTGGGCGGGGCGAGAAAGGCGAGGACTGCGTCCTGCATCGCGGCACGGACGGCCCGCGCTCCCGCGAGGTCGACCTCCACGAGCACCGGATGCCCCTCGGCGAGTGCGTCGAGCACCGGCTTGGCCGGAGTGCCCGATCGTTGCAGGCCGCCGTGGATGTCGGCCCATTCGAGCAGTTCACCGGCTTCGATCATCCGGTCGAACTCGGCGCGGCCGACGAAGTGGTAGTCCACCCCGTCCACCTCGCCCGGTCGCGGGTCCCGGGTGGTGGCCGAGACACTGAAGTGCAGATCCGGGATCCGGCTCCGCAGAAGGCGTACGACGGTCGACTTACCCACCGCGGAGGGTCCGGCCAGTACCACCAGCCGGCCCCTCCGCGTTGCGGGTGCGCTGTCCGTCACAGGTCGTGCGTCAGCTACCACGGTGCTCAGGCGTCGAAATCGAACCTGGCGAGCAGGGCCTTGCGCTGACGGTCGCCGAGGCCGCGCAGACGGCGGGTCGGGGCGATCTCCAGCTCGGTCATGATTTCCTGCGCCTTGACCTTGCCGACCTTCGGCAGGGCCTCGAGCAGAGCCGAGACCTTCATCTTGCCGAGGATCTCGTCGTTCTCGGCGTCCTTGAGCACCTGCTTGAGGTCGGTGCCGCCGCGCTTGAGGCGCTCCTTGAGCTCAGCCCGGGCACGACGGGCAGCAGCCGCCTTCTCCAGAGCAGCGGCGCGCTGCTCATCGGTCAGCTGGGGAAGGGCCACGGTTCCTCCGTCTCATCGTTGGCTTTCGAGTCTTCACCGCTGTAACCAGCGGCGATAGCGACCGTACTCACGACTACCGACGAATGCGAACCCACCCCCGGCGATCCGCTCGAAAATCCGTGCGGTAGTGCACGCCGTTTCCGCAGTGGATCTCGTGCCCTCCACCACGCGTCCGGACACCGCCACGAACTGCCGGAACAGCGAGAACCCGCAGGTCACCGGGCATCTGCCGCGGCGGAGGAGGTTGCATCGGATGGGGCGGCTCCCCATCTGGCCGACCCGCTGTTCCGGCACCCGGGCGGGTCGAGAAATTTTTCTTCCCATTCCGCGTGTCGCGTCACTCCGAGCGCAGGTCAGAGTGCATACGAGCGGGATGTACGACTCGTGCCCGGACCGCACGTGGCGATCCGGGCACGAGAGTCGAACGTCTCAGTTCATCAGGAAGGCGAAGCCGTCCAGGGTGCGGGCGACGGCGGCCCGCAGGTCGGCGACGGACGGGCCGGCGCGCAGCACGTCACGTGAGACGTTGGGCACGACCGCCCGCAGGTGGTCACCTGCGAGTCGTCGCACGTCGTCGGCAGTACCGCCCTGGGCCCCCACTCCGGGCATCAGGATGGGCCCGTGGAGGTCGGAGAGGTCGGGTGCCTCGGTGAGGGTCGCACCGACCACCACACCCACGGAGCCGAGTTCTGCGGCCCCGACCGTGCGGGCAGCGCTGTTGCGGGCAGCGCACTCGTCCACCACGACCTGCGCGACGGTGCGCCCGTCGTCGAGCCGTGCGCGCTGGAACTGGGCGCCCTCGGGATTGGAGGTCGCCGCGAGCACGAACACCCCGCGGCCCGTTCCGGCAGCCAGATCGAGCGCCGGGGCGAGCGAACCGAACCCCAGGTACGGGGAGACGGTCACCGCGTCCGAACGCAGCGCAGAGCCGTCCGACAGCCAGGTGCGCGCGTAGGCGTCCATCGTGGAGCCGATGTCGCCGCGCTTGGCGTCGGCGAGGACGAGCGCCCCCGCCTCCCCCAGGTCGGCGATGGTGCGTTCGAGCACGGCGAGACCGGCGGAACCGTACGCCTCGAAGAACGCCACCTGCGGCTTGACGACCGCGACGGTGTCGCCGAAGGCCTCGACGCACAGTTCGCTGAACCGGGCCAGGCCGTCGGCGTCGTCGTCGAGCCCCCACGCGGTGAGGAGCCCCGGGTGCGGGTCGATGCCCACGCACAGCGGCCCGCGGCGCCCGAGGGCGTCCGCGAGTCGCTGCCCGAAGGGCGTCACGCCTGTTCGGCGGGCACGCCGCGCAGCCGCGCGTGCATCCGCTGGATCGAGCTGACTCCGATCTCACCGCGCAGCGCCGCCTCGATACCCTGCACGGCCGCGGAGGCACCCTGCACCGTGGTGATGCACGGGATGTTCGCGGCGACCGCCGCGCTGCGGATCTCGTAACCATCCACGCGCGGACCGGCGTTGCCCCAGGGGGTGTTGATGACCATGTCCACGTCGCCGGCGCGGATGCGGTCGACGACGTCGAGCGCGCCTTCCGGCTTGTCCTCACCGGAGACCTTGTGGACCTGCTCGCACGGAACACCGTTGCGGCGCAGCACCTCTGCGGTTCCCACGGTGGCCATGATGTGGAATCCCAGGTCGGCGAGGTGCTTGACCGGGAAGATCATCGACCGCTTGTCCTTGTTCGCGAGCGAGACGAAGACCGTGCCCGAGGTCGGCAGGGAGCCGTAGGCGGCGGTCTGGCTCTTCGCGAACGCGGTTCCGAAGTCGTCATCGAGGCCCATGACCTCACCGGTGGACTTCATCTCCGGGCTGAGCAGGGTGTCGATACCCGTGCCGTCGGCACGCCGGAACCGGTTGAAGGGCAGCACCGCTTCCTTCACCGCGACCGGTGCATCGAGCGGGATGTCGCTGCCGTCGCCCTCGGCGGGGAGGATGCCGACGGCACGCAGTTCGGCGATGGACTCGCCGAGCATCACCCGGGCGCAGGCCTTGGCGAGCTGCACCGCGGTGGCCTTGGACACGAACGGCACCGTGCGGGAGGCACGGGGGTTCGCCTCGAGGACGTACAGGATGTCGTCCTTGAGCGCGTACTGGACGTTGAGCAGGCCCTTGACGCCGATGCCCTTCGCGAGCGCCGCCGTCGAGCGGCGCACGTTCTCGATGTCGGAGCGGCCCAGGGTGATCGGCGGCAGCGCACAGGCCGAGTCGCCGGAGTGGATACCCGCCTCCTCGATGTGCTCCATGATCCCGCCGATGTACACGTCGGTGCCGTCGCACAGCGCGTCGACGTCGATCTCGACGGCGTCGTCGAGGAAGCGGTCGACGAGCACGGGGCGGTCGTCGGAGATCTCGGTCGCGTTGGAGATGTAGGTCTCGAGCGCCTTCTCGTCGTAGACGATCTCCATGCCGCGACCACCGAGCACGTACGACGGGCGCACCAGCACCGGGTATCCGATGCCGGCGGCGATCTCGCGCGCACCCTCGAAGGTGGTGGCCGTACCGTACTTCGCGGCCGGCAGGTCGGCCTCGTCGAGCACGCGACCGAACTCGCCGCGGTCCTCCGCGAGGTCGATGGCCTCGGGCGAGGTACCGACGATCGGCACCCCGGCGGCCTTCAGGCGACGCGCCAGGCCGAGCGGGGTCTGGCCGCCCAGCTGGACGATGACGCCGGCGACGGTGCCGGACTCGCACTCGGCGCGGTAGACCTCGAGGACGTCCTCGAAGGTCAGCGGCTCGAAGTACAGGCGATCGGCGGTGTCGTAGTCGGTCGAGACCGTCTCGGGGTTGCAGTTGACCATCACGGTCTCGTAGCCGGCCTCGGACAGCGTCAGCGCGGCGTGCACGCACGAGTAGTCGAACTCGATGCCCTGGCCGATGCGGTTCGGGCCGGAGCCGAGGATGAGCACCTTCGGCTTGTCACGCTGCTCCGCGACCTCGGTCTCGGCCGCGGGATCGAGTTCGTAGGTCGAGTAGTGGTACGGCGTCTTGGCCTCGAACTCGGCGGCGCAGGTGTCCACGGTCTTGTAGACCGGGTGGATCCCCAGCTCCTGACGCAGGGCGCGCACCTCGTCCTCGGAGGCGAACTGTGCCGGGCGCAGGGCCGCGATCTGCCGGTCGGAGAAGCCGTGGTGCTTCGCGTAGCGCAGCTCGGTGGCACCGAACTGCTCTGCGTTGCGGACGTCCTGGCCCAGCTCGACGATGTGCGCGAACTGCTCGAGGAACCACGGGTCGATCTTCGTGGCGTCGAAGAGCTGCTCGACGGTCGCACCGAGCTCCAAGGCCCGGGCGATCCGGTAGAACCGGCCGTCCGTGGGGGTGCGGATCTCCTCGAGGATCTCGTCGAGGGTGCCCTCGACCTCGGGGCCCGTCCAGAAGCCGGCGGACTTCGTCTCGAGCGAGCGCAGCACCTTGCCGAAGGCCTCGGAGAAGTTGCGGCCGATCGACATGGCCTCACCGACCGACTTCATGGTGGTGGTGAGGGTGCCGTCGGCGCCGGGGAACTTCTCGAAGGCGAACCGTGGGGCCTTGACCACGACGTAGTCGAGGCTCGGTTCGAAGCAGGCCGGGGTCTCCTTGGTGATGTCGTTGACGATCTCGTCGAGCGTGTAGCCGATGGCGAGCTTGGCGGCCATCTTCGCGATCGGGTAGCCGGTGGCCTTCGACGCGAGGGCCGACGACCGCGACACGCGCGGGTTCATCTCGATGACGACGAGCCGGCCGTCGCGCGGATCCATCGCGAACTGGATGTTGCAGCCGCCGGTGTCGACACCGACCTCGCGCAGGATGGCGATCGAGAGGTCGCGCATCTTCTGGTACTCGCGGTCGGTGAGCGTCATCGCGGGAGCGACAGTCACCGAGTCGCCGGTGTGCACACCGACCGGGTCGACGTTCTCGATCGAGCAGACGATGACGACGTTGTCGGCGCCGTCGCGCATGAGCTCGAGCTCGTATTCCTTCCAGCCGAGGATGGACTCCTCGATGAGCACGTTCGCGGTGGGCGAGGCCGCGAGGCCGCCACCGGCGATGCGCTCGAGGTCGGCATCGTCGTAGGCCATGCCGGAGCCGAGGCCACCCATCGTGAAGGAGGGGCGCACGACGACCGGGAAGCCGAGTTCGGCGACGGTCGCGCGGACCTCGTCCATCGTGTAGCAGACGGCCGAGCGGGCGGACTCGCCGCCGCACTTGGCGACGATGTCCTTGAACTTCTGCCGATCCTCGCCGCGCTGGATCGCGTCGAAGTCGGCGCCGATGAGTTCGACGTCGTACTTGTCGAGGATGCCGCGCTCGGACAGGGCGACGGCGGTGTTGAGGGCGGTCTGGCCGCCGAGGGTCGCGAGCACCGCGTCGATCGGGGTGCCGTTGGCCTGCTCGGTCGCGATGACCTTCTCGACGTAGTCGGCGGTGATCGGCTCGATGTAGGTCGAGTCGGCGAACTCGGGGTCGGTCATGATCGTGGCCGGGTTCGAGTTGACCAGGGAGACGCGCAGGCCCTCCTCGCGGAGCACCCGGCACGCCTGGGTGCCCGAGTAGTCGAACTCGCAGGCCTGTCCGATGACGATCGGGCCGGACCCGATGACCAGGACGTGGGAGAGGTCGGTACGGCGTGGCATCAGTTCTTCTCTCCCTCGAGCATGCGGGTGAAACGATCGAACAGGTAGGCGGCGTCGTGCGGTCCGGCCGCCGCTTCGGGGTGGTACTGCACGGAGAAGGCACGGCCGTCGAGGAGCTTGACGCCCTCGACCGCACCGTCGTTGGCGCAGGTGTGGCTGACGACCGCGCGACCGAACGGGGTGTCGAACTCCTGGCCGGCCTCCCCTTCGAGCGCGAACCCGTGGTTCTGCGCGGTGATCGCGATGCGGCCGGTCTCGTGCTCGACCACCGGGATGTTGATGCCGCGGTGACCGAACTTCATCTTGTAGGTGCCCAGGCCGAGCGCGCGGCCGAGGATCTGGTTGCCGAAGCAGATGCCGAACAGGGGCAGTCCCTGGCCGAGCACCTCCTTGGTCAGGTGCACTGCGCCGTCGGCGGTCGCCGGGTCGCCCGGGCCGTTGGACAGGAAGACGCCGTCGGCCTTCAGGTCGAGGATGTCGTGCAGCGTCGCGGTGGACGGCAGCACGTGCACCCGGATGCCGCGCTGGGCGAACATGCGCGGGGTGTTGGTCTTGATGCCGAGGTCGATGGCCGCGACGGTGAAGCGCGCGTCCCCGTCGGTCGGTTCGACGACGTAACCGGAGGTGGTGCTCACCTCGCCGGCGAGGTCGGCGCCGAGCATCGAGGGCTGGCTCTTCACCCGGTCGAGCAGGACGTCGATGTCGAGGTCGTCACCCTTCCAGGCGAGGGCGTCGCCGGAGAAGATGCCGGCGCGCATCGAACCGCGGGTGCGCAGGTGCCGCACGAGTGCGCGGGTGTCGATACCCGCGAGACCCACGATGTTCTGCCGCTCGAGTTCGTCCTGCAGCGAGCCGGTGGCGCGCCAGCTCGACACGCGACGCGAGGGGTCGCGGACGATGAAGCCGGCCACCCAGATCTTGGACTCGGTGTGGTCGCCGGTGGGGCCGACGGACTCGTTGTCCTCGTGGTTCCAGCCGGTGTTGCCGATCTGCGGGGCCGTGGCCACCACGATCTGCCGGTGGTAGCTGGGGTCGGTGAGGGTCTCCTGGTAGCCGGTCATGCCCGTGCTGAAGACGGCCTCGCCGAGAGTTTGTCCGACCGCTCCGAAGGGGATGCCGCGGAAGACCCGTCCGTCCTCGAGGACCAGCACAGCCGTGCCGCCGCCGAATGTTCTGCCGCTCATGCGTTGTCTCCGTTCTTATCGACCGCACCAGAGCCGGCCGCACGGGCTGAGATCTCGCGTGTCGTGATCGTCGTGTTGTTCGTCGTGATCGTCATCGTCGTTGTGATCGTCACCGTCTCAAGATTTTTCGTCCGACCCGTTCGTCCAGAGCGGGTAGATCGACTTGTCGTCCCCGCGGAAGCCGGTGTCGACCTCCGTTCCCGAGGGCAGCTGCCAGCGGATGACCAGCACCCCGTCCTTGGACATGACCTTGCCCGCCAGACCGCGTTCGGTGCGGATCGCGCGGATCGAGTCCTGCGGGATCCAGATCGGGGACGCACCGTCGCGTTCGAGCAGGGCACCGGATCGGTATCGGGTCAGTTCCGCGTTGGCGCGGTGCCCGAGATCGCCGACCGCGATGCGGTCCTGCCAACTCGGCGCGAGCGTGCTGCCGACGTACAGACCGGTGGTCGGTTCGACGAGCCGCTCCCCCAGCTCAGCCGGCACGGTCGGCAGTTCGCCGACCGCGTCCTGCTGACGTCGGGCACGTCCCTTCCAGCCCTTCCACATCAGCAGCACGAGCACGACCCAGAGCGCGAGGAAACCGACGGTGATGAAGAAGCGATCCATGTCGGTTCCTACCTTTCGGTCGAGCGCGGGAACACCGCACCGTCGCGGGCGGTGATCCGCCCACGCAACACGGTGGTGGTGACCCGGCCCGGCAGGGTCATGTCCTCGTAGGGCGTGTTGTGGGAGATGCTTGCGAGGTCGGGGCCGTGCACCGTCCACTCGGTATCCGGGTCGACGAGCACGATGTTCGCGGGTTCGCCCACCTCGAGGGGCCGGCCCTGATCGTCGAGGCCCACGATCTCCGCGGGACGCTCGCTCATGACCTTCGCGACGCCGCGCCAGTCCAGCAGGCCCGGCCGGACCATCGTCTCGATCACGACGGACAACGCCGTCTCGAGCCCGAGCATTCCCGGACGTGCCTGCGAGAACTCGCAGCACTTGTCCTGTTCGGCGTGCGGGGCGTGGTCGGTGGCCACACAGTCGATGGTCCCGTCCGCGAGGCCGCGGCGCAGCGCTTCGACGTCGGATCGCTCGCGCAGCGGCGGATTGACCCGGTTGATGCCGTCGTAACTCTCGAGACGCGAGTCGTCGAGGAGCAGGTGGTGCGGCGTGACCTCGGCGCTGATCGAGATGCCCTGCGAGCGTGCCCACCGGACGAGCTCGACGGTGCCGGCCGTCGACGCGTGGCAGATGTGCACACGGGCTCCGGCGTCGCGGGCGAGCAACGCGTCGCGGGCGACGATGGACTCCTCGGCGGCGCGGGGCCAGCCGGTGAGGCCGAGACGTGCCGCGTTCGGACCCTCGTGCGCGACGGCACCGACGGTCAGCCGCGGTTCCTCGGCGTGCTGGGCGATGAGCACCCCGAGCGAGGCGGAGTACTCGAGCGCGCGGCGCATGAGCAACGGGTCGTAGACGCACTTGCCGTCGTCGGAGAACATCCGCACGCCACCGACACCGGCGGCCATCGTGCCCATCTCGGCGAGCTGCTTGCCTTCGAGTCCGACGGTGACGGCGCCCACGGGGTGAACGTCGACGAGCCCGACCTCGCGGCCGCGGCGCCACACGTGATCGGTGACGACCACCGAGTCGGCGACCGGATCGGTGTTGGCCATCGCGAAGACCGCGGTGTATCCGCCGCGCGCCGCAGCGGCCGAGCCCGAGTCGACGGTCTCGGTGTCCTCGCGGCCCGGTTCGCGCAGGTGCGTGTGCAGGTCGACGAAGCCCGGGAGCACGATCTGCCCGGTGCCGTCGACGATCTCTGCGTCGGTGTCGGCCTCGAGGTCGGTGCCGATCGCGAGGATCTGCTCGTCGCCGAGCAGCACGTCGACCGGGTCGCCTTCGCCGTAGAGGCGGACGTTGCGGATGAGCACCTGCGGCGTCACCTGTGTCACTCCTGTTCCTGTGTCTCCCGGGTGGGAAGTGTGGGTCACGACAGGTTCCCTTCCGTGCCGACGAGCAGGCGGAAGAGCACCGCCATCCGCACGTGGACACCGTTGCTCACCTGCTGCAGCACAGCGCTCTGCGGGGCGTCGGCGACGGGGAAGCCGATCTCCATGCCGCGGAGCATCGGGCCGGGATGCAGGATCACCGCGTGCTCCGGCAGCAACGCCGCGCGCTTGGCGTTGAGTCCGTATCGGATCGAGTACTCGCGGGCGGACGGGAAGAACCCGCCGTTCATGCGCTCGGCCTGCACGCGCAGCATCATGACCGCGTCGAGAGTGGGAAGTTCGGCTTCGAGCGAATCGGCGACCGTCACCGGCCAGGTCTCCACCCCCACCGGCAGCAGGGTGCGGGGAGCGACGAGCACGACCTCGGCGCCGAGCATGCTCAGCAGCAGCGCGTTCGATCGCGCGACGCGGCTGTGCAGCACGTCGCCGACGATGCCGATCCGGCGGCCTTCGATCGAACCGAGACGCTGGCGCAGGGTGAGCGCGTCGAGCAACGCCTGGGTGGGATGTTCGTGGGTGCCGTCACCGGCGTTGACCACAGCCGGTCCGGAGCCGGATTCGTTGGTCCACTGGGCGATCCGGTGTGCGGCACCGGAAGCGGAGTGACGGACCACCAGTGCGTCGGCACCGGCGGCGTGCAGGGTCAGCGCGGTGTCGCGCAGCGATTCGCCCTTCTTCACCGACGAACTGGACGCCGAGACGTTGATGACGTCGGCGCTCATCCACTTGCCGGCGACCTCGAAGGACACACGGGTACGGGTGGAGTTCTCGTAGAAGACGGTCATGATGGTGCGGCCGCGCAGCGTGGGGAGTTTGCGCACCTCACGCCCGAGCAGTGCCTGCTCGAACCGCTCGGCCTCGTCGAGAAGCCCCGTCGCGGAGTCCTTCGTCAGATCCGCGATGGTGAGCAGGTGTTTCACTGGGACTTGCCTCCGGAGATCTCGACGGCGTCGCGCCCGTCGTGTTCGGTCAGCAGTACGCGGACGTCCTCGCTGCGCGCGGTGGGCACGTTCTTGCCGACGTAGTCGGCCCGCAGCGGCAGTTCGCGGTGGCCGCGGTCGACGAGGACCGCGAGTTGCACCGCGCGGGGTCGTCCGAGATCGCGCAGGGCGTCGAGCGCGGCGCGGACGGAGCGTCCCGAGAACAGGACGTCGTCGACGAGGACGACGAGGGTGTTGTCGACGCCGCCCTCGGGCACCGAGGTGCGCTCCAGCGGGCGGTGCGGCTTCGTGCGGAGGTCGTCGCGATAGAGCGTGATGTCGAGCGAGCCGACCGGGACGCGGACACCGGCGAATTCCTCGATGCGGTCGGCGAGGCGCTGGGCGAGGGTGATCCCGCGGGTGGGGATGCCCAGGAGCACGACACGTGGTGCGTCCTCGGGGGTGTCGAGCGCGGTCTTCTCGATGATCTGGTGCGCGATGCGCGAGATCGTCCGGTGGACGTCGGCAGCGGAGAGCAGCTCACGCGCCGGCACGCCGGTACCGGAAGACGTAGTGGGGGTAGAAGCTGTGGACCCGTCCTCGGACACGGCCATGCAGCGACCTCCTTCTCCGCCTCACTGGACGGATCGTTAAAGGATGCCTGACGATTGTCGAGCCTATCAGCGTCGACGTCCGCCCCGGCACGGATGGCGGGTGAAGCGCAACACAGGCCCGAGAACGTGAGCGGGCCCGGCGGAAGTGTTCCCGCCGGGCCCGCTCACGGTGCCTCGTGTCGTCGCTCACCCGAAAGGGTGACGAATTCAGGACTCGTCGGAATCCTGATCCTGCGACTCCTGCGCCGGCCGGACGAGGGTGGCAGCGGCAGCTGCGCGCACCTGGTCGGCGACGGTGACGATCTGACCGAGCACCCCGTTGACGAAGGCCGGCGAATCGTCGGTGGACAGCTGCTTCGCCAGCTCGACCGCCTCGTCGACGGCCACCACGGGCGGCACGTCGGTGGCATGGAACAGCTCCCACACCGCGATGCGCAGGATCGCGCGGTCGACGGCGGGAAGACGGTCCAACGTCCATTCGTGCAGGTGATCGGCGATCACCCGATCGGTCTCGTCGAGATTGTCGGCGACACCGCGGATGATGGTCTGCGCGTATGCCGGCACCGGCGCGACCTGGTCGTCGTCGATCGCGAGTTCGACGCGATCGGCGGCGAGGTCGACGGGATGCACGTCGCGGGCCTCCGCCTCGAAGAGCAGATCCACGGCCCGCTTGCGGGCCTTGTGGCGGGCCCCGAGCTTCTTCTGGTTACCGGACACTCAGGAATTCACTCGCCCGAGGTAGCTGCCGTCGCGGGAATCGACCTTGAGCTTGTCGCCGGTGTTGATGAACAGCGGGACCTGGATCTCGGCGCCGGTCTCGAGGGTCGCGGGCTTGGTGCCGCCGGTGGAGCGGTCGCCCTGCAGGCCCGGATCGGTGTGCTGGACGACGAGCTCGACCGTGACCGGGAGCTCGACGAACAGCGGGACGTCCTCGTGCGTGGCGACCTGCACGGGCATGTTCTCGAGCAGGAACTTGGCGCTGTCGCCGAGCAGCTCGGGCGAGATGGTGATCTGGTCGTAGGTCTCGCCGTCCATGAAGACGTAGTCGGTACCGTCGTTGTAGAGGTAGGTCATGTCGCGGCGATCGACGGTGGCGGTCTCGACCTTGACACCGGCATTCCAGGTCTTGTCGACGGTCTTGCCCGACGTCACATTCTTGAGCTTCGTGCGCACGAAAGCGGGGCCCTTGCCCGGCTTGACGTGCTGGAACTCGATGATCTGCCAGAGCTGTCCGTCGATTTTCAGAACGAGGCCGTTCTTGAAGTCACTGGTATCAGCCACTTGGTTCGTGTCTCCTAGGGTCGAGGAACCGCCCTCAAACGACGGTCAATGTCTTGTCGGTGAGCGTGAGCAACTCCGGAGTATGCTCCCGCACCACGAGCGTGTCTTCGATCCGCACGCCTCCGCGCCCCGAGAAGTACACACCCGGCTCGACGGTCACCGCCGCACCGGCGACAAGTGTACCGGTCGCCGCGGCACCGATTCCGGGCGCTTCGTGGATCTCGAGCCCGACTCCGTGGCCGAGCCCGTGCAGGAACAGGTCGGCGTAGCCGGCCTCGGCGATCACGGTGCGCGCGGCGGCGTCCACCGCGGCACAGTCGACACCGGGGGCGAGCGCCTCGCGTCCGGCCTGCTGCGCGCGCAGGACCAGTTCGTACAGCTCGCGCTGCCAGTCCGCGACCCGGCCCAGCACGTAGGTGCGCGTCATGTCGGAGTGGTAGCCGCCGATCTGCGCCCCGAAGTCGAGTTTCACGAAGTCGCCCTCGGCGAGGACCGCGCCGGTGGGGCGGTGGTGCGGGATCGCCGAATTGGCGCCGGCGGCGACGATCGTCTCGAAGGAGATGCCGTCGGCGCCGTGCTCGAACATGCGCCATTCGAGGTCGCGCGCGACCTCCTTCTCGGTTCGTCCCGGGCGCAGACCGCCCGCCGCGATCAGGTCCGCCAGTGCGCGATCGGCCGCACCGCACGCGTCGCGCAACAGGCCGATTTCGTGTTCGTCCTTCACGGCCCGCAACTGCTCGACGAGACCGGGAGCGGGAACGAAACGGACGGAGACGCCGAGTTCGTCCCACCGGGCCCGCTCGTCGACCGTGACGACGTGACTCTCGAATCCCCAACGCGCGGAGCCGGTTCCGAACTCGGTAATGAGGTGCGCGGCCGACGCCCGGGCGATCACCGCCCGCAGGTCGGGGACCTGCTCCCCCACCTGTGTGACGTAGCGGCCGTCGGTGCAGACGACGGTGCGCGTCTCGTTCTCGTCGTCCTCGGTGGAGACGATCAGCGCCGCGTTGGATCCGGTGAAGCCCGTGAGGTAGCGGATACCGGTCAGATCGGTCACCAGCAGCGCGTCGAGTTCGCGTTCGGCGAGCAGCGCACGCAGCGCGCGACGGCGGGAGGCGTGGTCGGCAGACATATCGCTCAACCTACCGCGATCGCGCCTGTGGGACGGGACACACTGTCGGCTTCGCCACCCGTTACGCTGAGGTACATGAAACCCTGGTTGCTCCGCGGACTCGGGCTCGCCCTGGTCCACGTGGTCGTGCGCGTCCTGCTCGGTGCCGCTCTCATCCAGTGGCCGTTGCAGGGATCGGTACTGCGCTGGCTGGGCTTCGCCGTCGTGGTCGTCGCAGCGTTCGTCTGGGCCGGCCTCGACGGCATCCGCGACCACCGCGCCCATCCCGACCCCGACGAGGGCGACGACCTGACGATGCGCTGGCTCGCCGCCGGTGCGGTCACCGGCCTCGTCGGAGGGGTCCTCACCTGGCTCGTCGACGCGATCACCCCGATTCCGGTGGGTGTGACGTCCCTGTTCTTCGAGATCACCTCCGGTGCCGCGTTCACCGTGCTCCTGGTGTTCCTGCCGGCGATGGCCGCAGTGACGCTGGGCCGGTTCTTCGCGCGCCGGAACGAGCGCAAGACCACCCGCGACGACGACTGGTCCGTCCACCGCGAGCACCACGCACCCGTAGGCGTCGGAGCGGCGGCACCCGAAGGTTCGGCGCCCGCGAACTCCGCGCAGCAGGCCGATCCCGCCTGGCGCAGCGACGACTCGCCCACCGAGGTGTTCCCGAAAATCGACCCGAAGCCGTGACACCACAGCAGTGACACCACAGCAGTGAGACCACCCGCCCCCGATACGTCGGGGGCGGGTGCTCAGTTTTCGGGACGGTGACGGTCGGTACAGATAGCCGACATCGAGGAGCTACCCATGACCGACACCACCGAGACGCTCGACCTGACTCCCGCGACCCGCCGCATGGAGCGCATCCTGGCGGGGATCGACGACGCACAGTTGTCGGGCCCCACGCCGTGTTCCGAGACCTCCGTCGGTGCGCTCGTCGACCATGTGCTCGGCCTGTCGCTCGCGTTCACGGCCGCGGCGCACAAGGACATCGGCCCGTACACCGACACTCCCCCGCAGCTCACGAGCGAACTGCCGCCGGACTGGCGGCAGCTCGTGCCCGACCGACTCGGCGACCTCCGCCGGGCGTGGAGCGATCCCTCGGCCTGGGAAGGCATGACGCGCGCGGGTGGCCTCGACCTGCCCGCGCCGGTCGCCGGACTCGTCACGCTCGACGAACTCGTCGTCCACGGCTGGGACCTCGCCGTGGCCACGGGACAGCAATATTCCTGCGAACCCGACGAGATCGCCGCGTGTACCGCCTTCGCGGAGAGCATCACCGAGGGGGAGCGCGTCGCCGACGGGGGTGGTCTGTTCGGTCCGGCCGTCCGAGTGGGCGACGACGCCCCGCCGCTGGAACGCCTGATCGGGCTCACCGGACGCGACCCGTCCTGGAGACCGCCCGCATCGAACTAGCGGTCGAGCCGGGCGACGGTCAGAGCAGGACGGTTCCCGCGTCGGCCTTGCCTTGACGCGCGACCTCGGAGTAGGCGGCCGCGAGCAGGGTCGGGTCGGGTCCTTCGAGCCTGCCGGGCTTCGCGAGCCCGTCGAGGACGACGAACCGGAGCATGCCGGCGCGGTTCTTCTTGTCGGTCTGCATGCCCTTGAGCAGATCGGAGAAGGCGTCGGGATCGTAGGTCGTGGGCAGGCCCACGGATTCGAGGATCGCGCGGTGCCGGTCGGCAGTGACGTCGTCGAGACGCCCGGCGAGCCGGCCGAGCTCGGCGGCGAAGACCAGGCCCACCGACACGGCGGCGCCATGGCGCCAGCGGTACCGCTCACGACGCTCGATGGCGTGGCCGAGGGTGTGACCGTAGTTGAGGATCTCGCGCAGACTCGACTCCTTGAGGTCGGCCGCGACCACCTTCGCCTTGACCTCTACCGATCGCCGGATCAGCTCGGGCAGCACCGACCCGGCGGGATCGAGCGCGGCCTCGGGGTTCTTTTCGATCAGGTCGAGGATCACCGGATCGGCGATGAAGCCGGTCTTGATCACCTCGGCGAGGCCGGCCACGATCTCGTTGCGCGGCACCGTCTCGAGGGTCGCGAGGTCGACGAAGACCGCGGAGGGCTCGTGGAAGGAACCGACGAGGTTCTTGCCCGCCTCGGTATTGATGCCGGTCTTGCCGCCCACGGCGGCGTCGACCATCGCCAGCAGCGTGGTGGGGATGTGGTAGACCCGCACACCACGCATCCACGTCGCGGCCACGAAGCCCGCGAGATCGGTGGCGGCACCGCCGCCGAGGCTGATGACGGCATCCGAGCGGGTCAGGCCGATGCGGCCGAGCACCTCCCAGCAGAATCCGGCGACGGCGAGTTCCTTACCGTCCTCGGCGTCGGGGATCTCGATGCGGTGGGCGTCGATGCCCGTCTCGGCGAGCGCCTCCCGCACGGCCTCGGCCGTCGCGGTGAGCGTCGGCTGGTGGAAGATCGCGACGGTCCGCGTGCCGGACAGTTCTTCGACGACGTCGCCGAGCAGTCCCCGGCCGATGATCACCGGATAGGGCTGGGCGGTCTCGACGTCGATGCGTACCGGTTCGGTCACGGTGTGGGGCTCCGATCCTCGCTGATGGTCTGGCTGGTCGCGGCGTCCGCCGCTTCGAGTTTGGCGAGCACCTGCTGGACGACCCGCCCGGGGCTGCGGCCGTCGGTGCGCACCCGGATGGTCGCCGCCTGCCGGTACAGCGGGCGGCGGCGACGCATGAGGTCGCGGTACTTCTGGGCCGGATCACCGCCGGCCAGCAACGGCCTGGTACCTGCTGCGCCGACCGCACCGGTGCGACGCAGTCCTTCCGCCACGCTGATCTCGAGGTACACGACGGTGTGTCCGGCCAGTCGCGCGCGGGTGCGCTCCGAGAGGATCGCTCCCCCTCCCAGGGACACCACACCGTCGTGGGTGTCGAGGGCCCGCGCGACGACCTCCTCCTCGATCTCCCGGAAGGCCGGTTCGCCGTCCTGGGAGAAGATCTCGGGGATGGTCCGGCCGGTCACACGCTCGATCTCGGCGTCGGTGTCGAGCAAGGGCAGCTCGAGTGCGTTCGCAACCCGACGACCGATCGTCGACTTGCCCGCTCCCGGCGGGCCGATGAGTACCAGGCGAGGCGACATGAGATCACCGCGGCGGCCGCGCCGCGATGCCCTTCAGGTAGTGGTCGATATTGCTCACGGTCTCGGCGAGCGAGTCGCCGCCGAACTTCTCGAGAGCGGCCTGCGCGACGACGAGGGCGACCATCGCCTCGGCGACGACACCCGCCGCGGGCACCGCGCACACATCGGAACGCTGGTGGATCGCGACGGCCTCGTCGCCGGTGGTCATGTCGACCGTCGACAGGGCACGGGGCACGGTGGAGATCGGCTTCATCGCCGCCCGCACACGCAGGGCCTCACCGTTGGTCATGCCGCCTTCGATGCCGCCGGCGCGATTGCTCGAGCGGAGCACACCGTCGGGGCCGGGCTTCATCTCGTCGTGGGCGGCGCTGCCGCGGCGGCGCGCGGTCTCGAAGCCGTCGCCGACCTCGACGCCCTTGATGGCCTGGATCCCCATGAGGGCCGCGGCCAGTCGCGCGTCGAGGCGATCGGCACCGCTGACGTACGAACCGAGGCCCACGGGCAGCCCGTGCACCACGACCTCGACGATTCCACCGAGGGTGTCGCCGTCGCGCTTCGCGGCCTCGATCTCGGCGATCATCGATTCCTCGGCGGCCTTGTCGTAGGCGCGCACGGGGCTCGCGTCGATCGCGGTGAGATCGTCGACACCGGGTTCGGGGCCGACATAGGGGTCGGATGCACCGATGGAGATGACGTGCGAGACGACTTCGGCGCCGAACGCCTGGCGCAGGAAGTTCCGGGCGACGGTGCCGGCCGCCACGCGTGCTGCGGTCTCCCGGGCGCTCGCGCGCTCGAGGACGGGACGCGCATCGTCGAAGCCGTACTTGAGCATGCCCGCGAAGTCGGCGTGGCCGGGACGGGGACGGGTCAGCGGCGCGTTGCGCGCCTGGCCTTCGAGCAGTTCGGCATCGACCGGGTCGGCGGCCATGATGGTCTCCCACTTGGGCCATTCGGTGTTGCCGATCTCGATCGCGATCGGGCCGCCCATTGTGCGTCCGTGCCGGACGCCACCGATCACGGTGACCTTGTCGGCCTCGAACTTCATGCGTGCGCCGCGGCCGTAGCCCAGTCGCCGTCGCGCGAGTTGCTCCGAGATGTCGTTCGACGTCACCTCGACTCCGGCAACCATCCCCTCGAGCATCGCGACGAGGGCGGGACCATGGGATTCTCCAGCAGTTATCCAACGCAGCACACGTCCATCCTTCCATGTTCGTCCGCCACCTCGACATGCCGCCCCTGGTCAACCCGTCGAGATCACCGCCAGTGCCGCGGCGGCACACATCGACGGTCCGTGCGGAAGCGCGCGCGGAGCGGCACACGCTCCCCCTCGGCCGGCCTCCCGGAGCCGCAGAAACAGGGCCGCACCTGCGGTGAGTACAGGTGGAAGCAGTGCTCCGACGAGCACTGCCGAGGGACCGGCGAGTCCGGTGACGGCACCGAGACCGAGGGCGAGTTTGACGTCACCCGCACCCATCGACCGCGGCACCGCGAGGTGCGTGACCAACAACGGTGCCGCGAGCAGGAACGCACCGGCGAACGCCGCCCGGCCGTGCCCGGTCGCCGCGGCCACGCCGAGGATCGTGGTCGCTCCCCCGAGGGTCAGCACGTTCGGCAGACGCCGCACGAGCAGGTCCACGGCGCTCAGGCACACGCACCACCATCCGAACATCGCTGCTCCGACGGCCGCCGCGGTGCCCGTGGTCACCGAGACCGCAACGAGTGCGACTGCCGCGCATGCCGCCTTGCACAGACCCGGCGGCGGCCGACGACCGGCCGTCCGTCCCACCACCATGCGGACGATCGCTCCCACGCCCGCGCCGAGGACCATCATCGCGAGCACACCCGTCTCCCCTGTCACGACCCGGAGCATCTCCCACCCGCACGCTCCGGCAGGGCGTTCGCGCGGTGTCCGACCCGGTTCTGTGGACAGGCCCAGGTCCTGTGGACAAAGCCGCACGGCGCGGCGATCGTCCTGCGAGGATTGCCGGAGTCTGTCGGTTCCGGTCGGAAGGTTCTGGTCGAATGGAGATTTCGTCGCTGCTCGAACACGTGGGCACGGCCATCGACGTCGTCGGAGTCGGCGTCATGGTGATCGGCGCATTGGCGGCGACCTGGCTCGCGGCGACCGCGCGGCGGCGCGCACCGGGTTCGGGGATCTACGAGCCGTACCGGCGCAATCTCGGCCGATCGATCCTGCTCGGCCTCGAATTCCTGGTCGCCGCCGACATCATCAAGACCGTCGCCGTCACTCCGACCTTCACGTCGGTGGGTGTACTGGCGATCATCGTGCTCATCCGTACCTTCCTGAGCTGGTCGCTGCAGTTGGAGATCGATGGCCGTTGGCCGTGGCAGCGTTCGGTTCCCGAGACCGAGACGACGGCCGGAACGACACCGGCTACCTGAGCGAGCCCCGGAGCTCGTCGCGCCGGCGCAGGAGATGTGCGCGTTCGATCGTGTTCGCCGTCCGGGCCGTGGCGGTGGCGTATGTCTCACACGCCTCGGTGATCCGGCCGAGGCGGGCGAGCAGGTCGGCCCGGACGGCATGGAAGACGTGGTGCGGCTCGAGGTCGACGCGGTCGACGATCCCGAGAGCCACTGCGGGACCTTCCACTTCGGCGAGTGCAACGGCCCGATGCAACGCGACGACCGGGGTGGGGTCCGCGGCCATCAGCAGATCGTAGAGCGCGACGATCTGCGCCCAATCGGTGTCCTCGAAAGCGGGCGCCTCCGCGTGCACTGCGGCGATCGCGGCCTGGATCTGATAGGGCCCCGGTCTGTTCCAGCGCAGGGTGTGCCGCACGAGCGCCTGCCCTTCGTCGATCAACGCGCGGTCCCATCGCGAGCGGTCCTGGTCTGCGAGCAGGACGAGTTCGCCCCCGCGTCCTGTCCGCGCCGGGCGTCGGGATTCACCGAGCAACATCAGGGCGAGCAGTCCCGTGGTCTCGGGATCGCCGGGAACGAGCCCGGTCAGCACGCGGGCCAGCCGCACCGCCTCGGCACACAGGTCCGTGTCGGCGAGTTCGGGTCCGGTGCTCGCCGTGTGGCCCTCGGTGTACACGAGATAGAGCACGGACCGCACCGCGTCGAGGCGTTCGGGAAACTCGTCCGGAGACGGGATACGAAACGGGATGCGCGCGTCGCGGATCTTCCGCTTGGCGCGGGAGATCCGTTGCCCCATCGTTGTTTCGGGAACGAGAAAGGCCCGGGCGATCTGCGCGGTGGTGAGCCCGCCGAGCAGCCGCAATGTCAACGCGACTCGCGACGCAGGCGCGAGCGCCGGGTGACAACAGGTGAAGATCAGACGGAGGCGATCGTCGGGGATTTCGGGCGAGTCGACCGCCTCGGGGTCGAACGCGACGCCGGATGCCGGGTGGAGCAGGTCCGCCTCGGCGTGCTTGACCGAGCGTGCGGCCTCCCGCCTCGCCCTGTCGATCGCCCGGCGACGGGCGGTGGTGATGATCCACCCGGCCGGGCTCGGCGGGATCCCCTCCCCGGGCCACCGTTCGACGGCGATCGAGAAGGCGTCCTGCACCGCGTCTTCGGCGGCGTCGATGTCACCGAGGACGCGGGTGAGCACAGCGACCGCCCGGCCGTATTCCTCACGGAAGACACGTGCGATGTCGGCGGTGGACGGCCCGGTCATCGAGGTGTGCACGTCATCCGGCGCAGGATCCGAACGCCAGGGGCCGCACCTCGATGGGCAGTGTGGTGGCGTCGGCGAGACCGCGCGCCCACTTCAGCGCCTCGTCCAGGTCGGGCACGTCGATGACGTCGAAACCGCCGAGATGCTCCTTGCCCTCGATGTACGGACCGTCGGTGGTCACCGTGCGCCCCTCGTCCGTGCGCACGACCGTCGCCGTGTCCGGTGGGTGCAGGCCGCCGGAGAACACCCAGACCCCGGCCTCCCGGATCTCGTTCTGCCACGCCTCGACCCTCTTCATGATCGGTTCGAGGAACTCCGGTGACGGCGGTTCGCCGTCCGGCTGGTAGATGCTCAGCAGGTACTGCGCCATGTCGGGGTCCTTCCCCTCGGCGGCCGGCGGTTCCGGCCTCTCACCCTCTATACGAACGGTAGGGCGCCGATTCGACACCTGCGCGGAGAAAGCCGCTGCCCACCCGCGCAGGCGCAGCGGGTGGGCAGCGGACGACGTCGGGTGCGGCTACTGCGCGACGAGCTCGAGGATGGTGGCGTTGGCCTGTCCGCCGCCCTCGCACATGGTCTGCAGGCCGTAGCGGAGGTTGTTGCGGCGCATGTGGAAGATCATGTCGGTGAGGATGCGGGCACCGGAGCCACCGAGCGGGTGACCGAGGGCGATCGCACCACCGTTGGGGTTGAGCTTGTCCTCCGGCGCGCCGATCTCCTTCTGCCACGCCATGGGCACCGGAGCGAACGCCTCGTTGACCTCGAAGACGCCGATCTCGTCGACGGTGAGACCGGACTTCGCGAGCGCCTTCTCCGTCGCCGGGATGGGTGCGGTGAGCATGATGACCGGGTCGGAGCCGGTCACGACGGCGGTGTGGATCTTCGCGAGCGGGGTGAGACCGTACTTCGCGGCGGCCTCTTCGCTCATGATCAGCAGCGCCGCGGAGCCGTCGGAGATCTGCGAGGAGTTTCCGGCGTGGATGACACCGTCCTCCTTGAAGACGGTCTTCAGGCCGGCGAGCTTCTCCACGGTGGTGCCGCGGCGGATGCCCTCGTCCTGCGAGACGACGGTTCCGTCCGGCGTGGTGACCGGCACGATCTGGTCGGCGAACAGTCCGGCGTCCTGTGCGGCCGCGGCGCGTTCGTGCGAGCGCGCGGAGAAGGCGTCCACGTCGGTCCGGCTCAGGCCCCACTTCTCGGCGATCATCTCGGCACCGATGCCCTGGTTGGGCCGCACCCCGTCGTACCGCTCGAGGAAGGCCTCGGGGTAGGGCGACCCGCCCACGGAGGTCGAGGTGCCCATGGGCACCCGCGACATCACCTCGACGCCACCGGCGACGACGACGTCGTAGTGCCCCGCTTCGACGCTCGCGATCGCGAAGTTCAGCGCCTGCTGGCTCGAGCCGCACTGCCGGTCGATGGTCACGCCGGGCACCGACTCCGGCCAGCCCGCCGTGAGCACCGCGGTGCGGGCGATGTCGATAGCCTGCTCACCGGCCTGCTGCACGCAACCCCAGATGACGTCCTCGACGACCGACGGATCGATGCCGGCGCGCTCGACCAGCGCGTTCAGCACCACGGCGGACAGCTGTGCCGGGTGCACGCCGGACAGTCCGCCGTTCCTCCTGCCGACAGGCGTACGCACGGCCTGGACGATCACTGCACTCATAGTTGCTCCTTCTCGGCCCGCAGGCGACAGCGGTGACGGCCGTCACGGCCGTCGGACGGGTCCGACACTACTTCGCGAACGGGCCGGAAAGTGCTTGCGGACCATTCTTGTTCGGTATCGGACCCCTCACCCGTATCTATGGATCGAGGAGCGTGCGGGTTCTCAGGCCGGGTGCGGAGAATTCAGGTCGAGCCCGACGGCGCGCGCCATCTCCGCGCGCGGCGCGGGCAGCCCCGTGAACTGCTCGACCTGCCCGAATGCCTGGTTCAGGAGCATGTGCAGACCACTGACGACGCGGACACCGCGTGCCTCGGCCGCTGTCGCCAGCGGTGTGGGCCAGGGGTCGTAGATCGCGTCGAGGATGCAGGGGGCGTGCGCGAGGGTTTCTGCGTACGGCGCTGCCGCGGGTGCGGGCACGGTGCTCACGAGCGCACCGGCCTCGGCGCAGACCCGGGCGAGTTCGGGTGCGTCGAACGACAACCACCGAGCCTCGATGTCGTCGTCGAGACAATCGAACGTCGCGCGAGCCTTCTCCTCGGACCGGGCGACCACGGTCACCGAGCGGATACCGAGGTCGGTCAGACCGACGAGCGCCGGTCTCGCGGTACCCCCCGAGCCCACGACGACCGCCGACGCGTCGGACAGATCGCCGACGCCGGCCGAGCGCAGTGCGCCGGACACACCGTCGACGTCGGTGCAATCGGCACGCCATCCGTCGTCGAGGCGGACGAGGGTGTTCGCCGAACCGATCCTCACCGCCCGCTCGGTGCGTTCGGTGGCGAATTCGAGTGCCGCGAACTTGCCGGGCATCGTGACGGACAGGCCGACCCATTCCTCACCGAGCGAGGACACGAGTCCCGGCAGTTGTTCACCGGTGCATTCGATGCGTTCGTAGGTCCACTCGGTCAGCCCGAGTGCCCGGTACGCCGCGAGATGCAGCAGGGGCGACTTCGAGTGCGCGATGGGTTTCCCGAGGACCGCCGCCCTCCGGACACCCGACTTCGGATCAGCGGCCACTGTCGAGGATCCCGCTCGCGAGTGCCAGTTCGGTGTTCTGCAGGTGCTCCTCGTAGGAGTTCGCGAAAAGCGTGGTGCCCTGGTCGTCGATCGTCACGAAGTAGATCCATTCGCCCGGTTCCGGGTTCTCCATCGCCTGCAGAGCGCCGATGCTCGGTGAGGAGATGGGCGTCGCCGGCAGACCGACCATGGCGTAGGTGTTCCAGGGGGTCACCCGCGCGCGGTCGGCGTCGGTGGTCGCGAGTTCGGTCTCGTCGAGCTCGTAGTTGACGGTCGAGTCGAACTGGAGCATCTGGTCGATGTCGAGGCGGTTGAGGATCACGCGCGCGACCTTCGCGAAATCCTGTGGCAGGGCCTCACGTTCGACGAGCGATGCGGAGATGAGCATCTCGTACGGGGTCAGGCCTACGCGTGCGGCCGCCTCGGTGATCCCTGTCGCGTCGTAGCTCGACGCACTCTCCGATACGAGACGGGCGAGGATCTCGACGGGTTCGGCCGTCGGATCGAAATCCCAGCTGCCCGCGGCGATGAGGCCTTCGAGTTGCCGCCTGCGGTCGGGCACGTTCGCCACCGCGTCGCGCGCCCATTCCGGGACGCCGAGCGCCTGCAGGTCCGGGGTGGCGCCGGCCGCGTCGAGTTCCTCGTAGGTGACGCAGTTCTCGGCGGCCGGATCGCCGTGGCAGCTCGCCTCGGCGATGAGTGTGTAGATGCCCTTGCGGACGGCACCGGTGTTGACGTCGCGGATGTCGTGCAGCTGCCGCCCTTCGGAGATCACGAGCGCACCGACCCGGCTGGCCGGGTCGACGAGGGCGGCGACGGCGTCGACGGCCGGGATGTTGGTGGCCACCTGATAGAAGCCGGGCTGCAGCGAGTTCATCCCCGGGTTCTGCACGGCCGCTTCGTAGAAGGCGGCGGAACTCGCGACGACCCCCTTGTCGACGAACTCGCTGCCGATCTCCCCGGCGGTTTCGCCCGGGTTGACCTGGACGACCACGGCGGGCCCGGGAGGCCCGGTGAAGTCCGGCGGAAGGTTCGTGCCGAGGAAGCGGTCGTAGGCGAGATAACCGCCGCCCACGACGACGAGCAGGAGCACCGCGGCGGCGAGCGCGCCCACGACACGACCGCGCTTCTTGCGTCCGCGCGCCTTCGGATCGCGGCGTGCGGCGCGTTCCGAACCACCGACTGCGGCGGGAACCGCACGCTGCTCGGCGGTGATTTCCTCCGCTGCGACCGCGTCGTCGGCGGGGTCGTCGTCCCGGTAGGCATCCCGGTTCGCGTCGCGTGCGGCGTACGAGTACCCGCCCGGGTACTCGTCGTCGAGGTGCCCCCCGTCGAGGTGCCCCCCGTCGAGAGGTGCCCCGTCGGAGTGACCGGCCGGAGCGTATCCGGCGTCGGCGTCGGTGGGTCCGGCGTGTTCGTACCCGGATGCTGCGTAACTCTCGCCGTAGCCCTGCTCGGCGTAGCCCTGCTCGACATACCCCTGATGCTCCTCGGCGTAACCCTGCTCGCCGTAAGCCGGGTCGGCATAACCCTGTTCGGGATAACCCTGTTCGGGGTGGCCGGGCGGCGGGCCGTCGAACACACCCGGCTCGAAGTTCAGGACCGTGGTCTCGTGATCGTCCGGATCGGGTCGACGGGCCTCCGGGGTCTCACCCGGGGCGCCCTCGTACGCACCACCGCCGTACGGGTCGTGCCCGTACGCATCGTGACCGTGGGGGTCGGATGCGTACGGATCGTCGTACCGGTAACCCGGTTCGGATCGATACGGATCCTCGGATCGCGTGCGATACGGATCCTCGGATCCGGTGCGATCGACCGGAGGTTGCGTGTACCCACCGGCATAGGGATCCGCGAACAGATCCTCCCGTGCGTTCTCCGAATGGTCGTCGTGTCGTCCGTGCCGGCTCACCGGCTGCCCCCCGCGTCACGCCCCGACTCGTTCACTACCGAACTCCGCTCGTCCAACCAACCCTGCAAGATGGCCACGGCGGCAGCCTGGTCGATGACCGGCCGCGCACCTCGCGCACTCACCCCGCTCTCGCGGAGGGCACGCGCCGCAGTGACCGTCGTGAAGCGTTCGTCGGCCAGGCGCACGGGAACGTCGGGTAGGGCACGGCGAAGTCGACGCGCGAAGTCGCTCGCCAGTTTCGCAGCCTTGCCGGGCTCACCGCGCAGTGTCTGCGGCAGCCCGACGATAACCTCAACAGCCTCGTATTCCCTAACGATGTCGACGATGCGCCGGATATCGGGTGCGTCGGGTCCGCGTACCTTCGAACGCGGCACCGTCTCGACGGGGGTGGCGAGGATGCCGTCGGGGTCGCTGGAGGCGACCCCGATCCGGACGCTGCCGACGTCGACTGCGATGCGGCGACCACGGCCGGGATCGTCCTCTCCGGGACGATCGGGGCGCGGCGTTTCGGCCACGCTCAGCCGGCCAGCTCGCTCAGTCGGGCACGGAAGGCGTCGAGTGCTGCCGGGATACCGGCCGGATCCGACCCTGCGCCCTGCGCCATGTCGGGCTTGCCGCCACCGCGACCACCGATCGCGGGACCGAAGCTCGCGACGAGGTCGCCGGCCTTGATGCCCTTCTCCTGCGCGGCCTTGCTGGTGGCGACGACGAAGGGCACCTTGCCGTCGGCGTTGCCGAGAAGCAGCACCACGGCGGGCTCCGTGCCGAGCCGGCCACGGACGTCGGACGCGAGCGTGCGCAGGTCGTTGCCGACGACACCCTCCGGGGCGGCCTCGGCCACGACGAGCACATCACCGACGCGCTGCGCCTTGCCCGCGTACGTTCCGGCTGCGGCGGCGACGTTCGCGGCGCGGGTCTTCTCGAGTTCCTTCTCGGCGGCCTTGAGTCGGTCGAGCAGGGCCTCGACACGTCCGGGCACCTCCTCGGAGGGAACCCTCAGGGTCGAGGACAGGCCTGCGAGCAGCGCGCGTTCCTTCGCCAGGTGGCGGTAGGAGTCGAGACCGACGTACGCCTCGACGCGGCGGATACCGGAACCGACGGACTGCTCACCGAGGAGCGTGACGGTGCCGACGTGCGAGGAGTGCTGCACGTGCGTACCGCCGCACAGCTCCATCGAGAACGGGCCACCGATCTCGACGACGCGGACCTCGTCGCCGTAGTTCTCGCCGAACAGGGCCATCGCACCCATCTTCTTGGCCTTGTCGAGGTCGGTGACGAAGGTGTTGACGGGATAGTTCGCCGCGACGGCCTCGTTGGTGACGGCCTCGATGTCCTGCTTCTGCTGCTCGGACAACGCGCCCGGCCACGAGAAGTCGAAGCGCAGGTAGCCGGGCTTGTTGAGCGAACCGGCCTGCACGGCGTTGGGGCCGAGCACCTCGCGCAGCGCGGCATGGACCAGGTGGGTGCCGGAGTGACCCTGGGTGGCGCCCTTGCGCCACCCGGGATCGACCTGCACGAGGACGGCGTCGCCTTCGACGACCTGACCCTCGAGCACCGTGACCTTGTGCGTCCACAACTGCTTGGCGATCTTCTGGACGTCGTCGACCTTGATCTTCAGGCCCGGGCCGGTGATGGTGCCGATGTCGGCGATCTGACCGCCGGACTCCGCGTAGAGGGGGCTGCGGTCGAGGATCAGCTCGACCTGCTGGCCCGCGCTCGCCGCGTGCAGACGCTCGCCACCGGTGATGACGGCGAGCACGTGTGCCTCGGTCACCAGCTCGCTGAAGCCGGTGAACTCGGTGGGACCGCGGTCGAGGAGTTCCTTGTAGACGGTCAGGTCGGCGTGGGCGTGCTTGCGGGCGCGGGCGTCGTCCTTGGCGCGCTGGCGCTGCTCGGCCATCAGCGACCGAAAGCCCTCCTCGTCGACGGTCAGGCCTGCCTCGGCCGCCATCTCGAGGGTGAGGTCGATCGGGAACCCGTAGGTGTCGTGGAGGGTGAACGCCTCGGTGCCACCGAGCACGTTCTTCCCCTGCGACTTCACGGTCTCGACGGCGCCTTCGAACAGCTTGCTGCCGGTGCCGAGGGTCTTGAGGAAGGCCGTCTCCTCGCCCACCGCGACGGTCTCGATGCGCGAGAAGTCGGTGTCGAGTTCGGGGTAGGACGGAGCCATGGTGTCGCGCACGACCGCCATGAACTCGCGCATGGTCGGCTTGTCGGCGCCGAGCAGACGTGCCGAGCGCACGATGCGGCGGAGCAGGCGGCGCAGCACGTAGCCGCGGCCGTCGTTGCCGGGGTTGACGCCGTCGACGATGAGCATCGCCGCGGTGCGGGCGTGGTCGGCGATGACGCGGAAACGCACGTCGTCGTCGTGCTTCGCGCCGTAGACGGCGCCGGTGAGTTCGGCGGCCTTGTCGATCACGGGGCGCAGCAGGTCGGTCTCGTAGACGTTCTCGACGCCCTGGAGCAGGAAGGCGACGCGCTCGACACCCATGCCGGTGTCGATGTTCTTCTTCGGCAGCGGGCCGAGGATCGGGTAGTCGTCCTTGGCCCCGCCCTCACCGCGCTCGTTCTGCATGAAGACGAGATTCCAGATCTCGATGTAGCGGTCCTCGTCGGCCTCGGGGCCGCCTTCGACGCCGTAGTCGGGGCCGCGGTCGTAGAAGATCTCGGAGCAGGGCCCGCACGGGCCGGGGATGCCCATCGACCAGTAGTTGTCCTTCATGCCGCGGCGCTGGATGCGCTCCTCGGGCACGCCGACCTTGTCGCGCCAGATCCCGAATGCCTCGTCGTCGTCGAGATACACCGTCGCCCACAGCTTCTCGGGATCGATGCCGTAGCCGCCGTCCTCGACGGACCCGGTGAGCAGCGACCACGCGAAGGTGATGGCTTCTTCCTTGAAGTAGTCGCCGAACGAGAAGTTGCCGGCCATCTGGAAGAAGGTGTTGTGGCGGGTGGTCTTGCCGACCTCCTCGATGTCGAGGGTGCGCACACACTTCTGCACCGACGTGGCGCGGGTGTAGGGCGGGGTCTGCTGGCCGAGGAAGTAGGGCACGAAGGGGACCATGCCGGCGTTGACGAACAGCAGGTTGGGATCGGCGAGGATCAGCGACGCGCTGGGCACCTCGGTGTGTCCCGCCTTCACGAAGTGATCGAGAAAGCGCCTGCGGATCTCGTGGGTCTGCACGTCGATGGTCCTTTTGTGGTCTGGCGATGGTGTGAACTACCCGGGACGGGCGGTCGATCCTGTCGATCGGCCGTTCTTCAGCTTATCGCGCCGCCGAAAGTGGTTTCTGGACGGCAGCACCGATCGAGTCTTCCGTGCGGTGGCGCCGTGCGGGGTCTTCGATGGACCGTCATCGCTCCCCGCGCACGATGCGGCGCAGCTTGGGCAGGCGGGCCGACAGCTCCCGTTCCACGCCACGGCCGGTCGGCTCGTAGTAGTCGACACCGACCAGCTCGTCCGGGGCGTACTGCTGCGCGAGCACGCCGTCCGGGTGCGCGTGCGGGAACTTGTAGCCGATCGCGTTGCCGAGCTTCTGCGCGCCTTGGTAATGGCCGTCGCGCAGGTGAGCGGGTACCGGGCCGGCCTTGCCGGCCTTCACGTCGGCGATCGCGGCGCCGAGGGCGGCGGTGACGGACCCCGACTTGGGGGCGGTGGCGATGTGGATGGTGGCCTGGGCGAGCGCGAGCTGGGCTTCGGGCATGCCGACCTGCTGCACGACCTGCGATGCGGCGACCGCCGTCTGCAGGGCCGTCGGGTCGGCCATGCCCACCTCCTCGCTCGCCTGGATCATCAGGCGCCGGGCGATGAAGCGCGGATCCTCCCCCGCGACGATCATCCGTGCCAGATAGTGCAGGGCCGCGTCGACGTCGGAGCCGCGCAGCGACTTGATGAAGGCGCTCGCGACGTCGAAGTGCTGGTCGCCGTCGCGGTCGTAGCGGACGGCGGCCTCGTCGATGCTCGACTCCACGGTCGCGAGGTCGATGACGGCCGCGTCGCCACCGGAGACGGCGAGCGCGGTGTCGGCGGAGGCCTCGAGCGCCGTCAGAGCACGGCGGGCGTCGCCGCCGGCGAGCCGGACGAGATGGTCGAGGGCGTCGTCGTCGATGTCGACCGTCCCCGCGAGTCCACGGGCGTCGGTACGCGCACGTTCGAGCAGTGCCCGGATGTCGTCGGGCCCGAGCGGCTGCAGTTGCAGCACCAGCGAGCGCGACAGCAGCGGGGCGACCACGGAGAACGACGGGTTCTCGGTCGTCGCGGCGACGAGCAGCACGATGCGGTTCTCGACCGCGGCGAGCAACGCGTCCTGCTGGGTCTTCGAGAAGCGGTGGACCTCGTCGATGAACAGCACGGTCTGTTCACCGTGGGTGAGGCGGCGGCGTGCCAGATCGATGACGGCACGCACGTCCTTGACGCCCGCCGAGAGGGCGGACAGCGCTTCGAACCGGCGTCCGGTGGCGCCGGAGATCAGTGAGGCCAGGGTCGTCTTCCCGGTACCGGGCGGGCCGTAGAGCACCACGGACGCGGCACCCGATCCCTCGACGAGCCGCCGCAGCGGCGCCCCCGGTTCGAGCAGGTGCTGTTGCCCGACCACCTCGTCGAGACTCGCCGGTCGCATGCGCGCAGCGAGCGGCGCGTCGGCGCCGCCGGCCGCGACGGGTTGCCGGCGGATCTGCGGTTCGTCCTCGGGTTCCGGTTCGCGTGGCGCCTCGAACAGGGCGTCCGGTTCGGCAGACGGGTCGTTCGCCCCGAAAAGATCACTCACGCATCCGACGCTACAAGCTCGCGCCGACGCCCGGACGACGGCGGTGTTCGTCGTTCACATGGACGGACGACCGACCGTGTGGTCGGATCTTGATCGTGGCCACGACACCGTCCGCCGATCATGTCTCCCGCCGCGCCGTGCTCCGGTTGTCGATCCTCGCCGCGGGTGCTGCGGCCTTCGCCTCGACCACACAGCACGCGCAGGCATCCCCCGCGGTCTTCGCGCACGGCGTGGCCTCGGGAGATCCCTTGCCCGACGCGGTGATCCTGTGGACCCGGGTGACACCCTCGCCGGAGGCGACACCCGGCTCGGGTGCGGGACCGGACCTCCCGGTCACCTGGGAGGTCGCCCGCAGCAGCAGCTTCGACACGGTGGTCGCGAGCGGGACCGTGACGGCGAGTTCCGTCTCCGACCACACGGTCAAGGTCGACGCCCGCGGGCTCGCACCGGACACGACCTACTTCTATCGATTCCGCGTCGGCGGAACCGTCTCCCCGACCGGCAGGACGTCCACCGCGCCCTCGCACGACGCTGCGGTCGGACGCCTGCGCTTCGGTGTCGTCTCGTGCGCCGACTGGGAAGGCGGCTTCTTCTCCTCCTACCGCCACCTCGCCGCACGCGACGATCTCGACGCCGTGATGCACCTCGGCGACTATCTGTACGAGTACGCGGCCGGGAAGTTCCCCGTCGCCGGTGGCAGGGGCGTCCGGACGCACGAGCCCACTCACGAGATCGTGAGTCTCGCCGACTACCGCATCCGGCACGCGCAGTACAAGACCGACCCGAACCTGCAGGCGCTGCACTCAAAAGTGCCGTGGATCGTGATCCGGGACGACCACGAGGCTGCGAACGACGCGTGGGCGGGTGGCGCGGAGAACCACGATCCGCTCCTCGAGGGCGACTGGGCCTCCCGCAAGGCCGCATCGATGCAGGCCTACGACGAGTGGATGCCGGTGCGCCCGAACGGTGGTCGGCTCTACCGGCGCCTGCGGTACGGACGGCTCGCCGAACTGTCGATGCTGGATCTGCGGAGCTACCGCTCCCAGCAGGTTCTCGGAGGCGGGAGACAGGTCGACGATCCGGGTCGCACGATGACCGGACAGGACCAGATGGAATGGCTCACCGCCGGCCTGGCGACCTCCCCCACCCGATGGCAGTTGATCGGCAATTCGGTGATGTTCTCGCCGATCGTCCTACCGCCCCTCGATCCACGGACCACCGGAGCGCTGACCGAACTCGTGGGAGTGCCGGCCGGAGGTGTGCCCTTCAACACCGACCAGTGGGACGGCTACACCGCCGACCGTCGGCGGTTGATGGACACCATCACGGCGGCGGGTCTGCGCAACGTCGTCTTCCTCACCGGCGACATCCACACCTCGTGGGCGATGGACGTCCCGGTGGACGCCGCCGACTATCCGGGTGCGGGCACCGTCGCCACGGAGTTCGTGGTTCCGTCGGTGACGTCGGCGAACATCGACGAGTTGCTCGGTGTGCCCCCGCGGAGCCTGTCGCCCGCGCTGGAGGCGACGGCGACCGCGGCCAACCGGCACGTGCGGTTCGTCGAACTGGATTCGCACGGTTACGGGGTGCTCGAGGTGACTCCCGAGGCGACGCAGATGGAGTGGTTCTTCATCGGCGACCGCACGGATCCGAACACCGGTGCGCGCCGCGTCGCGGGATACCGGGTGGCCGACGGCGCGACGAGGATCGAACCCGCCGCTCCCCTGGTGTAGACGGCGAGCGGCGCCTGCCGGACCGACCGCTCTAACCGGCGGCGCGGTCCTCGAGGTGGGCGAGCACGTCGCGGGCGTGTGCGGCGACGTCGTCGTGGCCTGTCGCCGTGGCGAACTCGGCGAGCAGCGACCAGCGGGCGCGGAGCGCCGGGATGCGCGGCACCGACAGTCCGTGTTCGCGGACCGAGGCGATCCGCGCATGATCCTCGGGCAGGAACAGGTGCGTGCTCAGCCAGATGCATGCGAGCAGGGCGTCGAGCAGCCGCTCCTCGAGTACCTCGTCGTAGGCCAGCTGCGGCCACATGGCGACGACCTCGGCGCGCCACGCGTCGGCCATCGCGCGGATGCGGTCGACGGACAGCGGCACCGAGCACAGGCACAGCGGGAACGAGCTGAGGGCATACGCGATGTCGAGGGTCGCGTCACGGAAGCCGCCCCATTCGTAGTCGAGGAACTGCACACCCGCGTCGCCGACCACGATGTTGTCGGGGCACAGGTCGGACGGGCTGAAGGCCCGGAAACGCCCGCCGGTGAACAGCTTGGACGCCCGCTCGGCGCGCTCGCGTACCGACTCGGGCACCGACAGGCCGAAGTCGGCCTCGAGGAGTTCGGGCACGCCCCGCACAGCATCGAGGGCCTGCTGGGACACGGCATCGGCGACGCGCGCGACATCGGCGCGCCGCAGCAGCGCCGCGAAGTCCTCCTCGCGGCCGACGGTCGCGGCATGCATGCGTCCGAGCGCCTGGGCCAGGGCCATCAGGGTGTTGCCGGCGGCCTCGGAACTGTTGCGCAGCACCTCCGACAGGGTGGTGGCGTCGCCGAGGTCGCTGAGCACCAGCAGGCGGGCCTCGAAGTCGTAGGCGAGCAGTTCGGCGCCCGGACGGTGATCCTTCGCGAGGGCCGTCGTGAACTGGTAGGAGACCGCCTCGCGGAGGAAGGCGATCTGCTCGTCCGTCTCGGACCCGCGGAAGTCGACGTGGCCGGTACCACGCGAGGGCGGTACCTGCTTGAGGACGAGGGTGCGCGGGAGCGAGAACGGATTGGCGGCCACTCGTACCCGTACGACCACCGAACGTCCACTGCCCCCGAGATCCACGGGATCGGTCAGGGTCACCGTGGCGCCGGTACGGCGGGTGAGCAGCGCTTCGGCGGCGTGAACCACCTCGGACACGGGGTCTGCCAATGTTGCGGTCATCACTGCCCAATCTACAGGTTCTCGGTCACGACGAGGTCGTCCACAATGCTCGGATCGAGCAGGACCTTCTTCACCCGTGCCCAGCCCACCAGGTCGCTTTTGTCTACTTTGTGAGGGAAAATCGCTGCTCATCCGGGCGTGTCCCCGTTCGCGCCCCGGCGGCTCCGCTCGCCGGACGCCGATCACGATCGGGACACGTCACGATCATTCGGGTGAAACGTGTGTCACCTTCTGAAAACCGCGGGCGGTGCCGCGGTCCACGGCTGCCTTCACGACACCGAAGATCAGACCCTGGAGAGCGGCCGCGATCAGCACGTCTCGGGTGCGCTGCGACAGATCCTGAGGTTCGGGCCGTTCGTCACTGCCGCCGACCTTCTTCCACACCTGGTTGAAGACGGCTCCGGCGAGGATGCCGCCTCCCACACTGGCTGCGAGAGCGAGCGGCTTGTAGAAGATCACGCGTGCGTCGGCCATCGATACCTCCTCGACCCGTCGCCCCCGTTGGCGCCGGACCGACGGAATACCCGGACACGATCCTCACAAACCTCATCGGACCCACGAACCTCACCCGGGAACACCGCCGGACGGCACACACGACGGCGCGGTGCCTCCCGTCCGGAGACGGGCGACACCGCGCCATCGGCAGTGCGGGAGATCAGGCCTTGTCGGCGCCCTCGGTCTCGGGTTCGGGCACGAAGTCGATGCCCGTCTCCTTGCGCTGTTCCGGCGTGATCGGGCCGGGAGCATCGGTCAGCGGATCGACACCGCCACCGGACTTGGGGAACGCGATGACCTCGCGGATCGAGTCCACCCCGGCGAGCAGTGCGGTGATGCGGTCCCAGCCGAAGGCGATGCCTCCGTGCGGGGGCGCGCCGTACTTGAACGCCTCGAGCAGGAAGCCGAACTTCTCGTTCGCCTCCTCCTCCGAGATGCCCATCACCTTGAACACCCGCTCCTGGATGTCGGGACGGTGGATACGGATCGAGCCGCCACCGATCTCGTTGCCGTTGCAGACGATGTCGTAGGCGTACGCCAGCGCAGAACCCGGATCGGTGTCGAAGGTGTCGATGTACTCGGGCTTGGGCGAGGTGAACGCATGGTGCACCGCGGTCCACGCCGAGTGACCGAGGGCCACATCACCGCTCGCGGTCGCGTCGGCCGCCGGCTCGAACAGCGGGGCGTCGACCACCCACACGAACGCCCAGGCGTTCGGATCGATCAGATCGAGCTTGCGGGCGATCTCGTCGCGGGCGGCGCCGAGCAGCGCACGCATCTGCTTGGTCGGACCGGCGGCGAAGAAGATGCAGTCGCCGGGGTTCGCGCCCACGTGTGCGGCGAGACCCTCGCGCTCCGCGTCGGTGAGGTTCTTGGCGACCGGACCGCTCAGCGTGCCGTCCTCGCCGACGAGCACGTAGGCGAGACCCTTGGCGCCACGCTGCTTGGCCCATTCCTGCCACGCGTCGAGCTGACGACGCGGCTGGCTCGCACCACCGGGCATGACGACGGCACCGACGTACTCGGCCTGGAAGACGCGGAAGGTAGTGTCCTTGAAGAACTCCTTGCACTCCACGAGTTCGATGCCGAAACGCAGATCCGGCTTGTCGGTGCCGAAGCGGCGCATGGCCTCGGCGTAGGTCATCCGCGGGATCGGGGTCTCGAGTTCGTAGCCCACCAGACGCCACAGCGCGTGCAGCACCTCCTCCGCGAGGAGGATTACGTCGTCCTGGTTGACGAACGCCATCTCGATGTCGAGCTGAGTGAACTCGGGCTGGCGGTCGGCGCGGAAGTCCTCGTCGCGGTAGCAGCGGGCGATCTGGTAGTAGCGCTCGATGCCTCCGACCATCAGCAGCTGCTTGAACAGCTGCGGGGACTGCGGCAGGGCGTAGAAGTTGCCGGGCTGCAGGCGGGCGGGCACCAGGAAGTCGCGGGCGCCCTCCGGCGTGGAACGGGTGAGGGTCGGCGTCTCGACCTCCACGAACTCGTGGTGGGCGAGCACCGCGCGAGCCGCAGCGTTGACCTTGCTGCGCAGGCGGATGGTCTTGCCGGGCTTCTCGCGACGCAGGTCCAGGTAGCGGTACTTCAGGCGGGCTTCCTCGCCCACCTGATCGTCGAGCTGGAACGGCAGCGGGGCGGACTCGTTGAGAACCACGAGCTCGGAGGCGTCGACCTCGATCGCCCCGGTGGGGATCTCGAAGTTCTGGTTGCCCTCGGGGCGGATATCCACCTTGCCGGTGATCCGGACGCAGTACTCCGCGCGGAGCCGGTGCGCCTGCTCGAGGACGCCGGCGCTGCGGAAGACCACCTGCGAGACACCCGAGGCGTCACGCAGGTCGATGAAGATGACCCCGCCGTGATCGCGTCGCCGGGCAACCCAACCGGTGAGGGTGACTGTCTGCTCGGCGTGCTCGGCTCGCAACGAGCCGGCGAGATGGGTGCGCAGCACGGAATTCCTTTCGAAACGATCAGCGACGGGTTCGTCGGCTGTAATCCTACGAAAGACACGATCGGCCCGAGCGCACCCGTACCGAATAGTTCGTGCCAAGCTTGTCCGAATCCGACGAACACAGCAGAAAGCGGCGGCGATGACGTTCAGAGAAGGTGCACGCATGGATGCGGGCCGTGTCCGTACCGGCGGCGGTGGACGCGGTGGAAAGCTCGCTCTCGGCGGCGGGGCCGGTGGCCTGATCGTCATCATCCTGGCGTTGCTGTTCGGCGGCGATCCGTCCTCCCTGCTCGGCTCGGGAGTACCCGACACCTCCGGCGATCCGCAGGCCGAGAGCGCGCTCGAGCAGTGCGAGGTCGGCGGCAGTGCCGCAAACGAGAACGTCGACTGCCGGGTGCTCTACACCGTCGGGTCACTCGACTCGGTGTGGGAACAGCAGTTCGGGACGCAGACCGGTGTGGCCTACGTGCAGCCGGAGGTCGAGATCTTCACGTCTGCCACGTCCACCGGTTGCGGCAACGCCACCAGCGACATCGGGCCGTTCTACTGCCCGGCGGACCGGACGGCCTACTTCGACACCAGCTTCTTCGACGAACTCGAGACACGGTTCGGCGCCAGCGGCGGTCCGCTCGCGCAGGAATACGTCGTGGCCCACGAGTTCGGGCATCACCTGCAGAATCAGCTCGGCGACCTCGGCCGCGCGCAGGCCGACCCGCGCGGTCCCGAATCCGGCGCCGTCCGTACGGAACTGCAGGCCGACTGCTACGCCGGGGTGTGGGCCTACCACGCCGACAAGCTTCCCGAGCCGACCACCGGAGAGCCCTTCCTCGTGCCGCTCACCGACAACGACATCCGCGACGCACTGTCGGCAGCATCGGCCGTAGGCGACGACCGGATCCAGCGGGCCGCCACCGGCCGGGTGAACCCGGAGGGCTGGACGCACGGATCGTCCGAGCAGCGTCAGGCCTGGTTCCTGGCCGGCTACCGCACCGGTCGGGTCGACGCGTGCGACACCTACTCGGCACGCGATCTCGACAACCCGCCGGCACTGCGCTGAGTCCGTGCGCCTCCGGCACTGCGCTGAGTCCGTGCGCCTCCGGACGCCGTCACGCGACTGTGACGGTCATGTTCGCGCGGTCGGCGACCAGGTCGGCGTGCTTCCGCATGCGCAGGGAGATGGGCCAGGCACCGGGGCGGCGCGCCTTGAAACAGAAGACCCGCTCACCGGTCCCTCCCGGCAACGGGTTCTTCGACGGCACGAATCGGATGTCGCGGAGGACGAGCCCCTCTCCGACCCTCGACGTCGACCAGCAGTAGTCCCGGGAGGTGTTCTCGGGAAGATGCAGCTCGATCATGTCCCCGACACCGACCGTGACATCCTTCGGACCAGTGGCGATGTGCTTCATGACCTCAGGATAGCCCGCGAATGTGATTTTCCTCACTCTCGTGACGAGGATGCTCGCGCGGCGGTCACGGCGTCGATGTGTGATGGGACACAAAACGGGGCATTCGTTCTCCATGCACGAGGAACGAGCCGGAATCACACGCAGCGACGCGGTGATGGGAGGACGCCTTCTCGCTCTGGCACACGAGAACGGCTACAGCGAACTGACCGAAGAGGTCGCGGCGCTGGTGTCGAGCGCCGGTTCGGACTCGCCGTCACAGATCACTCCCCCGCTCTACGGGGGTGTGCTGAGGTGGACGGTCTCGACGATCGCCGACGTCGTCGTCGACAAGATCGGCCCACAGGTCCGTGGCGACAAGAACTTCGAACTGACCATCCGGACCGAGAGCGGCCGTCACGTCCGACCGGAGGAACTCCCGCAGCCGGAGAGCACCGTGATGAAAGCGGTCGTCGATGCGCTCGCCGGCGACTCGATCGCGGCCCGCAGCGACCTCGACGAAGTGGTCTTCGCGATGGACTGGGCGTCGCAGATGGAAGCACTGGTCGAGGCAGTGCTCTGGCTCGACCGACTTCTCGACACACCGGTACCGGACGGGAACGACACACCGCCCTGGTGACCCCCACATGTGGAAGGGCGTGAACGGCGAGCGATGCCCGCCTTCACTCCCCTGACTCCCGAGATGCTCGCGGTCTCCGTCGCCGATCGCGCCGAGGCCCTCAGCGGAAACGTGTGCGTCGCCGTGAGCGCAGCCGACGCGGCGGACCCGGTGGAGTTCGCACAGCGTGTCGCGACGGAACTGAGAACGCGGGGCCGCGCCGCGGACGTCGTCGACCTCCACGATTTCGTCCGGCCCGCATCGCTGAGGCTCGAGCACGGACGCACCGATCCGTACAGCTACCGCCACGACTGGTTCGACTACGCCGCGGTCGACAGGGAGGTATTGCGCGCGGTACGTGAACATCAGCGGTGGCTTCCGCGTCTGTGGGACGAGGACACCGACCGTTCGGCGCGCGAACGCCCGCGGCGGGCGGCGGAGGACCAGATCCTGGTCGTCGCCGGCCCCATGCTCCTCGGACGTGGTCTCGACTTCGACGTCACCGTCGTCCTGACGATGTCTCGGGGCGCGCTCGAAAGACGCACGCGCCCCGAGGATTTCTGGACGATCGATGCGCTGCTGGAGCATTCGGTGCTCGAGCAGTCGGGGACGGACGGGGACATCCTGGTGCGCTACGACCACCCCACCCGCCCGGCAGTACGGACGCGATCCGCCTGAGCCACAGGTCGGATCGCATCCGCGTCGCAACAGCCTCGGACGATGCGTCGGATACGCGGGCGGCGCCTGCCGAAGCGGATCATCTCCCCGATCGAGGCTTGGCCAGGACCCGGTGGACGGCCGAGGTCACCGCGTCGGGCGCGACCGTACCGAAGACCGCCATCGACTTCGCGAGCACGGAACCCGGCACCACGTTCCCCTCGCCGCGCATGAGAGCGGCATAACCGTCGCGCGCGACGTGGGCCGGATCGTCCTTGGGCGCCTTCCCCAGGATCGTGTCGAGCATCCCGGCCCGTGCGAAGAAGTGGGTATCGGTGGCCCCGGGCAGCATCGCCGTGAGCGTGACCCCGCTGCCGTCGAGTTCCTTCCGGACGCCGTCGGTGAAGGACTGCACGAACGCCTTGGACGCGTTGTACACGGCCTGGTACGGGCCGGGCATCTTCGACACGACCGACGACGTGATGAGCATCCGGCCCGAGCCGACCCGCAACATGTCGTTCAGCAACAGGTGTGCCAGATGCACCGTCGAACGTACGTTGACGTCGATGACGGAGAGAACGTCCTCGAGTTCTGCGTCGACGAACGCCCCACCGATCCCGACACCGGCGTTGAGCGCAACCGCTGCCGGGACGCGACCTCCGGCCGTGGCGGCCTCGTGGACCGCCCGGACCCCTTCGGGAGTCCGCAGATCCGCGTGGACCGACACCACCTCCACACCGGACGTCCGCAGGTCGGCGGCAACGTCGTCCAGCGCGTCCGACCTCGCCGCGAGCACGAGGTCGTATCCGTCGGCCGCGAACAGGGCCGCCAGCTCCCGGCCTATGCCTCGCGATGCTCCGGTCACCAGAGCGAGAGGTCGAGCGTCGTCCATATCTCCTCCTCGGCACGTATGGCTCGCGGGTACCCACATCCCGTCGGGTCGACACGGCGCCGGGGACGTCGCAACCGTTTGGGTCGGGCACGTCCTCGGGTATGCGAGAGACACCCTGCGCTCGCCCCGTCACGGGCAGTCCCTTCCGAATTCTGGAGTCCACTTGCAGCACAACACGTATCGGCCGTCGTCCGCCCGAGCATCGGACGATGCACGCGAGGAACTCTGCACCGCCGCGCAGAAGGTGTTCGGCTGGGACACGCTTCGCCCCGAGCAGCTGGACGCGATGGTTCCGCTGCTCGACGGACGCGACGTCCTGGCCGTGATGGCCACCGGCTCCGGGAAATCCGCGATCTATCAGGTGCCCTCACTCCTGTTACCGGGGGTGACGGTCGTCGTCTCCCCCTTGATCGCGCTGCAGAACGATCAGATCGCCGGCCTGGACCACTCGGAGGCGCCCGAGGCGGTCGCGATCAATTCGCGCCAGCGCGAGTCGGAGAACGAGGCGAACTGGCGCGCCGTGCTCGAACACGACGCCGACTACGTCTTCCTCGCTCCCGAACAACTCGCCAAGGACGAGGTCCTGGAGCGCCTGAGGAGCGTGGAGGTCTCGCTCCTCGTCGTCGACGAAGCGCACTGCGTCGCCATGTGGGGCCACGACTTCAGGCCGGAATATCTACGCCTGGGAGACGTGGCCGAGGCCCTGGGCCGACCACCCGTCGTCGCGCTCACCGCGACCGCCTCACCGCCGGTCCGCGAGGACATCGTCGAGGCGTTGCGCATGCGGGATCCGCTCGTCGTCGCCGGAGGTTTCGACCGGCCGAATCTCGACATCGAGGTGCGCAGGCACACCGACGACGGTGAGAAGCGACGCGCCGTCGTCGAGGCCGTGGCGTCCCTGCCGGGTCCGGGCATCCTCTACGCCGCGACCCGCAAGGACACCGAGCGGTACGCCGACGCCCTGCGTGAACGCGGGATCGACGCGTGCCCCTATCACGCCGGGATGCGGGCGGCCGAGCGCGAGGACGTCCACCTCGGATTCCTCGACGGTCGCTGCGACGTCGTGGTCGCGACCTCCGCCTTCGGCATGGGCATCGACAAGCCTGACGTGCGTTTCGTCGTGCACGCCTCGGTGCCCGACTCGGTCGATTCCTACTACCAGCAGATCGGGCGTGCCGGGCGCGACGGGGAACCGGCCACCGTCCTGATGTTCTACCGTCCCGAGGATCTGTCGCTCGCGACCTTCTTCACCACCCACAACCCCGACGAGGAGTTGATCGGTCGGGTGTTCTCGGCGGTCCGCTCCGCATCGCCGATGAAGCTCGGACGGCTGCGCACCGAACTCGACGTGCGGGGGCGGCGGCTGTCCAATGCGGTGAACCTGCTCGAACGGTGCGGGGCTCTCGTCTCCGGCCGGCGTGGACTCTCCGCAACCGACATCCCGCGACGTCAGGCGATCGAGCAGGCACGCGAGACGGCCGCGTCGGGCGAGCGACTCGACCGATCGCGGGTCGAGATGATGCGCGGCTACGCCGAGACCCGTGGGTGCCGCCGCCGGTTCCTGCTCGGATACTTCGGCGAGACATCGGCCGACCCCTGCGGCCGGTGCGACACCTGCCGGGACGGCGCGTCCGACGAGGTCGCAACGGTATCCGTGCTTCCGGGCACCGGGGCTGCGCAACCGGACTGCGAGACGACGGAATTCATCCCGAACACTCGTGTGGTGCACACCGAGTGGGGACCGGGAGTGGTGATGACCTGCGAGCACGATCGGGTCACCGTCCTGTTCGACAGCGAGGGCTATCGGACCCTGTCGCTCGCCGCGGTCGCCGAGTCGGGAGTGCTGACGGTCGACGACGACCACCTTCCCGACGAGGCCTCCACCGCGGCCCTGCCTGCCCACATGGAAGAACCCGTGGCGTGAACCACGGGTTCTTCCGGATCCCGATGTCGGGAGGTGCGGGCTCGGGTCAGGGACGAGCCGTGCCCGGGGCCGTTCGCGCACGCGTCAGGAGCACGCCGAGAGCGATCATGCCCAGCCCCAGAACGAAGTGCAGCCAGTCGTCTGCGGAGTTCACGGGCACGAAGTTGGCGCTGCTGTCCTTGTCGATGATCAGGCCGTAGATCCAGAGCACCAGATAGATCGCACCACCGATGATGAGGAAACTGCGGGCCGTGGCTGCAGCCCGGGCCGCTGCGAGGCCCAGGACACCGAAGAGCAGGTGCACGATGTTGTGGAGGATGGAGACCTGGAAGATCCCCAACAGCAGAGCCTCGGAATGGTGGCCTGCGCCCGAGAGCTGGTCGTAGTCCGACGTGACACCCGGGATGAACCCGAGGATGCCCACCAGTAGGAAGACGGCGCCCACCACGAGCGCCGCGGTCTGCACCGGCGTTGCCGTCATCGAGCCGCGGCCCGGGCTTGGTGATCGAGATGTCATCTTTCGTGTCCTCTCACCGAACGTCCGTTTCGGTTGAGTGGTCCGAATTACATTCACGGGTTAGCCGTGATGAAACGAACCCAAACGTCGGTTTCCGGCGTCGAGACCGGGGCCGAGCGGGGTGTGGAGCGGGGCGGTACTCCGCTCCCCCGGTCCGGATGGAGACGACCATCTCCGGACACGACGAAGGCCCGCGGGATCAACCCACGGGCCTTCGAGTCTGCGAGGCTCAGGCCTGGCTGCTGCCGAACGCATCGCCGGCCGCATCAGCGGAACCGGTGAAGAAGTTCAGCACGTCGAACAGGTCGGAAAGGTTACCGAAGAGGTCGACAAGGAACTCGAGTGCAGGCACGGGCTTCTCCCATCAATGGAACAACAACGAAGTTGTGACGACGCGCGTCGACACGCGATCCAATTGTTACCTGCATTCCACGTCCGCGCAGCACTTAAATTTGTAATACAGGCCACAAAGCGCTTCCACCAGCGAAAACGAAGATCTTCTCGAAAAAATCGGTCAGATATGTCGTAATCGTTCGGAAATACCCGGGACGGACAATACGGTCCATTCGGATGAAAATCCGAAGATTACAAGATCGCCCTGTGACCATACCTCCACCCGGACGGCGGGAACTTCCACCCCCATCCGTTCGTCCTATCCTGTGAATGCATCCGTCCGACCGACCCGACCCCGAGGGAGTCATGAAACGCCCCAAGCGAAAACCTCGAAGACCCGTCCCGCCCAGACGTGACGCTCTGCTCGTCACCCGAGCCCGGTCCCCGAAGTGCTGACCGCCCTCGGAATCGCGGCCGGCATTCTTGTCGTTCTCGCCATCACTGCCCTGACCGGCTACTTCGTCGCGCAGGAATTCGCGTACATGGCCGTCGACCGTTCCCGCCTGAAGGCCCGCGCCGAAGGCGGTGACTCGGCTGCGGCCCGCGCACTGGCGGTCACCCGCCGCACCTCCTTCATGCTCTCGGGCGCTCAGCTCGGCATCACCGTCACCGGCCTGCTCGTCGGTTACGTCGCGGAACCACTGATCGGTAGCGGCCTCGGCGAACTGCTGGGCGGTGTGGGCATCCCCACCGCCGTGGGAGTCGCCGTCGGCACCGTGCTGGCCGTGCTCTTCTCGACCGTCGTCCAGATGGTCTTCGGTGAGCTGGTACCCAAGAACCTCGCCATCGCCCGTCCCGAACCGGTCGCACGCCGCCTCGCCCTGTCGACGAGCGCCTATCTCGCCGTCTTCGGATGGCTGATCAAACTGTTCGACGCCTCGTCGAATCTCCTGCTGCGGGCATTGCGCATCGAGCCGGTGCACGACGTCGAGCACTCCGCGACACCGCGCGACCTCGAACACATCGTGGCCGCGTCCCGCGAGACCGGTGAACTTCCGCCGGAGTTGTCCACCCTCCTCGACCGGATCCTCGAGTTCCCGACCCGGACCGCCGAACACGCGATGATCCCGCGGTCGCGGGTCGACGTCGTCGAGCTGGACGAGCCGGTCGCCACGATCCTCGACAAGATGAGCGAGGGGCACACCCGCTACCCGGTGGTGGGCACCTCGTCCGACGATCTGCGCGGTGTCGTGCATCTGCACGACCTCCTCGGCCTCGACACACCGACGGGCACGGCCGCGACGGTCTGCCGTCCGCCCGTGATCGTGCCGGCCACGCTGGCCCTGCCGGAGGTTCTCACCGAGCTGGCCCGGGCCGAGGACGAGATGGCGCTGGTGATCGACGAGTACGGCGGTTTCGCCGGCGTCGTCACGCTCGAGGACATCGCGGAGGAACTGGTCGGCGAGATCGCCGACGAGCACGATCCCGCGATGGCCGTCGAGGTCATCCGCCCCGAGGGTGACGGCTGGATCGTCCGAGGCGATGCACATATCGACGAGGTGGCCCGCACCCTCGACCACGAACTGCCCGAGGGCGACTACGAGACGCTCGCGGGTCTGGTCATCACCGAGTTCGGCGGCCTGCCCGAGGTGGGTGACACCGTCCGGATCACGCTGGATCCGGATCCGGCCGAACTGCTGAACGAGGACGGCCCGCTCCACAGGACCCTGGTGGCCGAGGTCCGCGACATCGACAAGCACGTGCCGTCGTCCGTGCGCGTGACGGTTCTGACGGACGAGGTGACCGGCAATGAGTAGTCCTGTGGTCGTCGCGGTGGTGACGATCGGCCTGATCGCCG
Source organism: Rhodococcus rhodochrous (assembly GCF_900187265.1). Classification (NCBI taxonomy): domain Bacteria; kingdom Bacillati; phylum Actinomycetota; class Actinomycetes; order Mycobacteriales; family Nocardiaceae; genus Rhodococcus; species Rhodococcus rhodochrous. Next base: position 2,312,352 of record NZ_LT906450.1, on the reverse strand, counting down.
CCAGCGCGTTCTTCGTCGCGGTCGAGTTCGCGCTCATCGCGGCGCGACGACACCGGCTCGAGGACGCAGCGCCGTCGAGCCGGTCGGCGCGCGCCGCCCTGCGCAGCGCGTCCGAACTGTCGGTGCTGCTCGCAGGATCCCAGCTCGGTATCACGGTGTGCACGCTCGCACTCGGTGCGACGACGAAACCCGCAGTGCACCACTGGCTCACGCCCTTGTTCGAGAACTGGGGCGCGCCGCTGTGGCTCGCGGATGTCGCCGGCTTCGTCCTTGCGCTGATCATCGTGACGTTCCTGCACCTCGTCGTCGGCGAGATGGCACCGAAGTCGTGGGCGATCGCCCACCCGGAGAAGTCCGCCACGATGCTGGCGCTGCCGATGCGGGCGTTCATGTGGGTGACCCGGCCGTTGCTCGTCCGGTTGAACCACATGGCGAACTGGTGCCTGCGGAAGGTCGGCGTGGATCCCGTGGATCAGGTCGCCGAAGGTCAGGATCCCGATGCACTCCGCCATCTGGTCGAGCACTCGGCCACCGTCGGCACGCTCGACGAGCGCTATCACGGGCACCTGAGCAGCGCGCTGGAGCTCGAGACGCTCACGCTCGGCGAGATCGTCACGCCGCAGGCGGAGCCGAGCAGTGTGAAGCCGACCTCGACGGCCGACGAGATCCGTGAGACGGCTCATCGCACGGGGCATCTCCGGCTGCTCGTACGCGCCAACGGGCACGTGGACGGTGTCGTGCACGTACGTGACAGTCTCCAGGCCGCACCCGGAACCACGGCGGTCGAACTGATGCGCCCCGCGCTGACGATCGACGCCGCGACGCCGGTCTACGAGGCGCTCACGACGATGCGGGAGACCAGGAACCATCTGGTCACCGTCACCGAGAACGGACGGATCGTCGGGTTGATCACCCTGTCGGACGTCCTGGCCCGGTTGCTGCCGATGAGCGGCGCCGCGAACTGACCCACGACGGCGACAGGCCCGTCCCGGATCTGCGGGGCGGGCCTGTTGCCGTTTCCGGTCCGCCGGAGCGGTCGGCAGTGCCGGTGTTCAGGAATGTCCGAGTGCGGCGTGCATCTCCCAGACGATGATCTCGGCGCCGGTCGCCGTGGTGAGCGCTCGACCGCCACCTCCGGCGATCCGCACCGCGTCTCCTTCGGCGAGAGGTCCGGCTCCCTCGAGTGCGGCTTCGCCCCGGGCGACGAAGAGGTGCACGAAGGGTGCGTCCGGCAGCGTCACGGGGCGATCCGGACGCATCCGCGCGACGTGCATGGCGGCATATCTGTTGCGGATGCGGATGGCGGAATGGTCGGCGTAGGCGTCCATTCCGGATGCGACCGGCACGAGACCGCCGGAGAGCAGTTCGTCGTCGATCTCGAGTTGTTCGTATCCCGGCTCGATCCCGGCTTCGTCCGGCAGCACCCACATCTGCACGAACCGCACCGGTTCGTCGTGCTCGGCGGCATACGACGCGGTGGCGCCGGGATGACGCCACGAGTCGTTCTTCTCGGAGTGGAGGATCCCGGAGCCCGCGCTCATGCGCTGCGCGAGACCCGGGTAGATCACCCCGGAATGCCCCGTGGAGTCCTGGTGCACGAGCGATCCGCGCAGCACCCAGGTGACGATTTCCATGTCGCGATGCGGGTGGGTGTCGAAACCGCTTCCCGGACGGACGATGTCGTCGTTGTTGACCATCAGCATCCCGAAATGCGTGTTGTCGGGATCGTAGTGGTGGCCGAACGAGAAGGAGTGCCTCGAGTCGAGCCAGTCGATCTTCGTGTGGAGGCGGTCGTCCGCGCGGCGGACGTCGAGAATCGGTGCGGTGCTCATGCGGGGTCCTGTGTCGGGCAGTTCGGATCTGCGGTGGGCGGATTGCGGCGGGGGCGGATACGTGCCTGGGGCAGGGGTGGCGCCGGGAGACGCTCGACCCTGCCGGTGTAGCCGGAGACGCTGCCGAACCGATCGGAGCCGCGTTCCCAGGCGTCCCGGTAGGCGACGATCTCGTCGTGGTCGCGCCCGACGAAGTTCCACCACATGACGATCTCCTCGCCGAAGGGTGTTCCGCCGAGGAGGACGATACGTGCGGGTTCGTCGGTGGTGTTGGCCAGTTCGAGGGCCGGCACGCCGGTTCCGGTGTAGCCGAGCGCGGCACGGGTGAGCACGGTGCCGAACAGTGCGACCGTACCGGTGTCGACGAGCACCCCGTGTTCGAACGACGGGTCGACGTCGAGGGTGATACTCGCTGCGGGGTCCAGGACGATCTCCGCGCCGAGCAGCGGGGTGTACGTCGTCACGGGCGACTCCTGGCCGGCGAGCGAACCGAGGAAGACCTTGACGTCGGCGCCGGGCACCCGGACGACCGGCGGCACGTGGTGCTGGAAGTCGCGGGGCGCATCGCGATGCGCGTCGGGCAGGGCCACCCACAGCTGGACACCGTGCAGCGTCGTGGTCGCGGCGGTGGAGACCTCGGAGTGGCAGATCCCGTGGCCTCCGGTCATGAGGTTCAACTCCCCCGGCCGGACCATCGCGTGCACGCCGTGACTGTCGCGGTGTTCGATCTCCCCGGTGAACAGCCACGACACCGTCTGGAGCCCGGTGTGGGGGTGCGGTGCGACGTCCATGCCGCCGGTGCGGGAGACGTCGTCGGGACCGTAGTGGTCGACGAAGCACCACGCACCGATCAGCGAACGTTGCCGTTGCGGGAGCGTGCGGCGGACGGGCATGGCCCGGGGGCCGCCGAGCGGGACCTCACGCGAGGTGATGATCTCCACGCGGGGGCGGAGCGGGTCGCGAATCGGGAGGTCCTCCGTCCGGCAGCGGATCTCCTCGGGACGGGTGTCGGTGTTGCTCATGCCGCTCGACTCCTCTCGGTGGTCCGTCGGTCGACGCTTCCAGTGTGTCACATTTGATTGCGCAGTCAACTAACACGGGTACACTGGAGGTCATGGGAGAAGCGAAGTGGCTCGGCGACGACGAACAGCGCCTGTGGCGCGCCTATCTGGATGCGACGCGACTGCTGTTCCAGAATCTCGACAAGCAGCTGCTGCGGGACTCCGACATCTCCTTCACCGACTTCGAGATCCTGGTCCTGCTGTCCGAGGCACCCGATCGCCGGATGCGCATGCGCGACCTCGCGGACGCCAGCACCACGACCCGCAGCGGCATCACCCGCGCCGTCTCCCGCATGGAGAACGCCGGGTGGGTGCGGCGCGTGGAGTGCGAATCCGACCGACGTGGTGCGTGGGCCGAACTGACGGACGTCGGCTACGCGAGACTCGCCGAGGCGGGTCCGGGCCACGTCGAGGCGGTCCGCGAGAACATGTTCGACCTGCTCTCCCCCGACGACATCACCTCCATGACCGAGGCCTTCACCCGCATGCGCGATCGCATGATCGACGGTAGGCGGTAGGCCTCCCGCCCGCGGCCGAACGCCGCCCGCACCTCCGGGGCGGGGGCGCCCACCCGCTCACGGATATGTTGACCGGGTCACAGTCACCATCTCGAAGGCGGTACCTCCCATGCGGTACGACCCGCGGCGCACCTCGCTCGACCTGTATCCGTTGCAGCGCACGATCACGCCCCTGTTCGGCGACACCGACGCGCTCGGGCACATCAACAACGTCTCGATCGCCCGCTACTTCGAACAGGCCCGCGTCCTCGTCATGGAGGCAGTGTCGTCAACCCTGGGCGGCACGCATCCCTTCGAGCGTGCGGTACTCGCGAAGATCGAGATCAACTTCCTGGCCGAGGTGTTCTATCCGCACGACATCGTCATCGCCACCGGCGTCCACCGCACAGGAACGTCGTCGGTCGTGATCGGCTCGGCCCTGTTCCAGCACGGCCGGTGCGTCGCGCTCGCCGATTCGGTGGACGTCGGCACCGCCGCCGAAGGCGGATCACGTCCGGTCCCCGAAGCCTCACGCCTGGCGTTCGAGAAGTTCCGGCTCGCATACGGCGACTGACGCGACGTCCACGAACCGCCTCAGAACAGGGTGAGCGCCGCCTCGGGTTCGGGAGCGCGTTCGTCGGTCCGCAACGCGCCCGTCTCCTCGCGCCGAGCGGACGCCCGGGTCCCGAGGTGATGGCGTTCGAGCAGGGGCGCGACCCGCTCGTCCAACCACTGCGAGTACTCGGGCGCGACGTAGGCACCCCGTCCGTAGAGGCGGCGATAGCGTCGCATGAGGGCAGGATGCTCCTGGGCGAGCCACGACAGGAACCACCCGCGGGTCGAGCCGCGCAGGTGCAGCGGTATCACCGTCACCCCCGACGCGCCGGCCGTGGCCAGGGAGTCGAACAGCGTGTCGAGGTGCTGACGCGAATCGGTGAGGAAGGGCAGCACCGGAGCGACCATGACGTGGCACGACAACCCGGCGTCGACGATCGCCTTCACGAGATCGAGACGGGCCTTCGGTGACGGCGTGCCCGGTTCGATCTGCGCGGCGAGTTCGGGATCGCCGATGGGGAGCGACACCGCGACCGACACATCGACCCGACCGGCCGCCAGCGACAGCAACGGGAGATCGCGGCGCAGAAGCGTGCCCTTCGTGAGAATGGAGAAGGGGGTGCCGGATTCGGCGAAGGCCCGGATGACTCCGGGCATCAGCCGGTAACGCCCCTCTGCACGCTGGTAGGGATCGGTGTTGGTACCGAGCGCCACGTGTTCCCGGGTCCAGGATCGGCGCGCGAGTTCGCGGCGCAGGACGGCGGCGACGTTGGTCTTGACGACCAGTTGCGAGTCGAAGTCGTGCCCGGCGTCGAGATCGAGATACTCGTGCGTGGGACGGGCGAAGCAGTACCGGCACGCGTGGGTGCACCCGCGGAAGGTGTTGACGGTGTACCGGAACGGTAACCGGGATGCCTCCGGCGTCCTGTTCAGCGCGCTCTTGCACAGCACCTCGTGGAAGGTGACGCCCTCGAACTCCGGTGTGCGGACACTACGGACGAGGCCTGCCCGCTCGAGACCCGGCAGAGCTCCGTCGTCCGCGTCCACAGTCTGACCCGCCCACCTCATGCCTCCAGTCGAACATGTGTGCTATTCGGTGTCAACAGATCGTTCGACATCGTGTTCGATCGGATGAGGCGCATTCGTTGTGCAACGAATACATCGGCTTTCCGCGCGCTCCATCCACAGGCGCCCGAGGGACCGGTGGCTCGCCCGGTGCGCTCGAGTTACAGTGCTCGCCACACTGATCTTCGATGGGGGGTTCGATGAGCGGTCTGTTTCCCGGTGCCGGAATCCGGGTGGTGCCCGACGGAATTCGAGCGTTCGGGACCACGAATCTTCGTGCGGCCGAGCAGGTGGCGCAGGCGGGGACGTTCGATCTGCAGGCCAACATCTCCGCGCTGAGCCCGGCCATGGGACTCATCGGCGGAGAGTTCCTCGCAGTGTTCGCCGCAGCCCAGTCCGAGCACACCCGCGCCGTCGCGCAACTGTCATGGGCCTACGCGTCCAACGGCATCGCAGCACACGAGGCGGCCACCGGCTACGAAACAGCCGACACCGGAACGGCTTCGGCGCTGGCCGATGCGGCGGGAGGACTGTGATGCAGGGATCGGTCGCCGACACCGCGACACCCGCCGCGTCACCGACCGTTCTCGACGCTCTCCGCGCGTCCCCGATCGGACCGGTCCTCGACGCACCGCTGCCGGTACTGCCGGAAGCCGTCCTCCCCGAGCCGGGTCTGCCCGTCCCCGAGGTGAATTCGATCGCCGAACTGCTCGGGACGATCCCGGTACCGGTCCTGCCCGACCTCGAGACGATCGTGCAGCCGCTCACCGAACTCTGCTCGATGTTCGGCACCGGCATCCTCGACTCGCTCGATCCCTCGGCGATCCTGCAGCAGGGGTCGCGTCTGCTCGAGACCGCCACGATGCTCGGACGCAGTGCACTGCACGCACTTCCGGAGTCATGGGAGGGAGTCACGGCCGACGAGGCCGCAGGGCACGGGGTGCGCGCGCAGCAGTCCGCCCTCGAACTGGCCGACCGCGGCGACCGGATCGGCGATGTCACCCGCGCCGCCACGGCGACCGTCGAACGCGGCAACATCGAATTGACCGGCATCGCACAGTCGTTCGTGGCCACGGCGACAGCGGCCGCGCCTGCTCTCGCGACGCCGCCGGGCCAGGCCGCCCTGTTGGCGTCCGCCGCGCAGCATCTCCAGGCGGCACTGGCCGTCGTCGCGCGCACCCGAGGCGAGCTGACGATCCACACCGCCGCGATGACCGCGCTGACCACACCGGTTCCCGTACCCGCGCCGGTCGCCGTGGCCGGAGTGCACGAGATGCGCACGGCCGCCACTGCCGCAACCGATGTCGCGTCGGGTGTCGCAGCCCCGTTCACGGCCGCCGCGCACGCCGCGACCACTCCCACTGCCTACGCGGCGACCGTGCCCACCGCACACACGGCGGTTCCGACCGTCGGCGCGGCGGTCGCGGGATCGGCCGGAACCGTGTCGGCCGGAGTGATCGCAGGTCACGGCCCCGCGGGGGCTGCGTTCGGAACTGCGGCCGTGCCTGCCGCCGCTCCGATTCCGACCGCACCGGGTTCGAATGGGGGTTCGCCGGCCACGACCGGCGCAAGCGCGATGGGACGGGCGCCGTCGACCGGCGGGATGGTCCCCGCGACCTCGGCCCGCGGATCCGACGACGAGGAGCATCGCTCCGCCACCCGTCTGCTGAGCGCCGCCGCGGAGGGAAGCGAGGTCGTCGGAGAACTGCCGTTGGTCGTTCCCGCGGTGATCGGATCGCACGACGACCGCTGAGCACCTCGTCCATCGGGCGAGCCCGTCAGTCGACGAGGGAGGCCACCTCGTGATCGGTCAGCGTCGTCTGCGGCACGCGGCCGGCGCCGCGCGCGAGTTCGATCGCCCGGTAGAGCGGGCGTTCGCCGAGCGCGGCGTCGCGGGCCTCCGCCCGCAGCTGTTCGACGAGCACCGACGAGATCGCCGCCGCCGGAGCGATCTCGCTGGTGGCGAGCGCATTGGCGAGCTTTCGCAGAGACAGGACATCGAGTTCGCGACCGCCGCCGTTCGCATACAGGGCGAGCGGGACCGACACCAGATTGTGCTCACCGTCGTTGACGCGCACGACGGCCTGCGACACGCCACCCACCCGAACGATCAGTTCGACCCCGGCGAGTCGCGCGAGATCGACACTGCGCGACCGGAACGCCCCCGACAGGGTGACGACGGTGCCACGCAGCAGCAGGTGCCGGCGCGTGGCCAGGAACGCACCGACGGCCGGCGGCACCGTGAAGACGGCCCCGACGAGCAGGGCGACCCAGCCGGGCGCGACGATCCAGACGAGAAAGCCGAGGACGACGCCGACGACGAGCGCGAGCAGCGCGATCCTGCGGGCGCGTGGCCTGAGCAGCCGGGACGGGATCAGATCGAGCGGGACGGTGGCACCGTCCCGGTCGTCATGCGCCGGCAACGACCTCACCCACACGGGCTACGACGTCCGTGAGTGCAACGCTGTGCTGCTCGCCGTTGCGCAGATCCTTGACGACGATCTCGCCCGCCTCGAGTTCGCGATCGCCGAGCACGAGCGCGACGACGGCACCGGACTTGTCGGCCGCCTTCATCGCGCCCTTGAGGCCGCGCCCACCGTAGGCGAGGTCGACGCGGACACCCGCGGCGCGCAGCTTGTGCGCGATGGGCACGAGCGCGGCCTTCGCGGCGTCGCCCATCGGCACCCCGTACACCTCGCACCGCGCGGGGCTGCCGGCGGTCTTGCCCTCGGCGGCGAGCGCGAGAACCGTGCGATCGACGCCGATCCCGAATCCGATGCCCGAGAGCGGCTGGCCGCCGAGCTGTTCCATGAGTCCGTCGTAGCGACCACCACCACCGATGCCGGACTGGGCGCCGAGCCCGTCGTGGACGAACTCGAAGGTGGTCTTCGTGTAGTAGTCGAGACCGCGCACCATGCGCGGATTGACGACGTACGGAACGCCGATCGCATCGAGGTGCGCGAGCACCTCGTCGAAGTGCGCGCGAGCGGTGTCCGAGAGGTGGTCGAGCATCAACGGCGCGTCGGCGGTCATCTCGCGGACCTCCGGGCGCTTGTCGTCGAGCACGCGCAGCGGGTTGATCTCGGCGCGGCGGCGCGTCTCCTCGTCGAGCGGGAGCGCGAACAGGAACTGCTGCAGCTTCTCCCGGTACTGCGGGCGGCAGGTCTCGTCGCCGAGGGACGTGATCTCGAGGCGGAAACCGTCGAGTCCGAGCGACCGGAATCCTGCGTCGGCGACCGCGATGACCTCGGCGTCGAGCGCGGGATCGTCGACGCCGATCGCCTCGACGCCGACCTGCTGCAGCTGACGGTAGCGACCCGCCTGGGGGCGCTCGTAGCGGAAGAACGGTCCGGAATAGGACAGCTTCACGGGGAGCTGACCACGGTCGAGGCCGTGCTCGATCACCGCGCGCATCACGCCTGCGGTGCCCTCGGGACGCAGCGTGACCGAGCGTTCACCGCGATCGGCGAAGGTGTACATCTCCTTCGTGACGACATCGGTGGACTCGCCGACGCCGCGAGCGAACAAGCCGGTGTCCTCGAAGATGGGCAGCTCGACGTGCCCGTACCCCGCCAGGCGTGCGGCACGGGTCAGACCGTCCCGTACCGCCACGAACTCCGCCGACTGCGGGGGAACGTAATCGGGCACACCCTTCGGCGCCGAAAACGTGGAGGCCTTGCTCACTGGTACTGCCTTCTCTCGGGATTCTCTCGGTTGGTCACCGGACGGATCGCGGTGTTCGTGCGTCGGTATCGATGCGCCGGCGTTCGTGCGTCGGTGTTCGTGCCGTCAGCGGGATTCTGCCAGGCCGGTGAGGAAGGGGTTCGACACCCGCTCCTGGCCGATCGTGCTCGCCCCGCCGTGTCCGGGGAGGATGTTGGTGCCGTCGTCGAGCACGAGCAGCTTGCGCGCGATCGAGTCGAGGAGTTGCGCGTGGTCGCCGCCGGGCAGGTCGGTGCGGCCGATCGATCCCTGGAACAGGGTGTCGCCGGTCAGTGCGACGTTCAGGACGGCGCCATCGGGCGTGGTGGTGCGGGTGCGCAGGACGACCGAGCCGCGGGTGTGTCCGGGCGTGTGGTCGACGACGAACTCGATTCCGGCGTGTTCGATCTCGTCCCCGTCGGCGAACTCCACGACCTGCTGCGGTTCGACGAACTCGACACCGTCCAGGAAGGGCGCAAGGCTCGATCCCATGCCCTGCAGCGGATCGGTGAGCATCATCCGGTCGTCCGGGTGGATGTAGACGGGGATCCCGTACCGGTCGGCCACCGGCTGCGCCGACCACATGTGGTCGAGGTGACCGTGCGTGAGCAGCACCGCCCGGGGCGTGAGATCGGATCCGGTGAGGAACTCCACGAGCGGCTCGGCGGCGTCCTGGCCTGGATCGACGACGACGCACTCCTTCGCGTTGTCCTGCGCGAGGATGTAGCAGTTGGTCTGGAACATCCCGGCAGGGAATCCGGTCACGAGCACGAGCATCGCTCCTACGGGTGGAAGCCTTCGAGGTCTCCTACAGACTATGCGTTGCGCCCTGCCCACGGGTTGCCGGTCCCGAGTGGCAGACTCGGGTCTGCTTCGAAGTCGGTTGGACCACATCGATCGTTCACGGGAGGACTACTGCAGTGCCGAGCAACGCACAACGGCGCCAGGCCGCGAAACGCAAACTCGAACGGCAGCTCGAGCGTCGAGCCGAACGCGAGCGCAAGCGGCGCCGCACGATGATCGCGCTGTCCGCGCTCGGAGTGATCGTGGTCGTCGGCGCGGGTGTTGCTCTGTGGGCGGTCAACCGGGGCGACGACACGGCCACCGAGGCGGCGTCGAACGACACCTCGGATTCCGAACTCGAGTACGCCGCCCTCCCCGAGGGCCGGTCCGAACCGTTGCCCGAGACGGTGAGCTGCTCCTACCCCGCGGACGGCCGCGAACCGTCGAAGCCGGCAGAGCCGCCGCGCACCGAGGGCATCCGCACCACCGGCGAGGGCAACACGGACATCAGCGTCAGCGTGGAGACGAGCCAGGGGAACATCGGCCTGATCCTGCACAACGACGATTCGCCGTGCACCGTCAACAGCTTCCTGTCGCTCGCCTCGCAGAACTTCTTCGACGAGACGGCCTGCCATCGGCTCACCACCTCGCCGTCCCTGCAGGTCCTGCAGTGCGGCGACCCGTCGGGTAGCGGATCGGGCGGACCGGGTTACCAGTTCGCGAACGAGTTCCCGACCGACCAGTTCGCCGCCGACGATCCCGCGGCGCAGGAACCGATGACCTATCCGCGCGGCACGCTCGCGATGGCCAACGCCGGTCCGGACACCAACGGCAGCCAGTTCTTCCTGGTGTACGGCGATTCGGTGCTGCCGCCGCAGTACACCGTCTTCGGCACGATCGACGAGACCGGACTCGCGACCCTCGACACGATCGCCGCGGCCGGTGTCGCAGGTGGAGCCGCCGACGGTGCCCCCGCGCTGGAGACCACGCTCACGTCGGTCAGGATGGACTGATGATCCGATTGCGCACCACCCTCGCCGCCGGCGCCGGGCTGGCACTCCTGCTCACGGGATGTTCCGACGACACGTCCACCGACAGCGCCGCGACCTCCTCGGCACCGGCGTCCGTCGCCGACCGTCAGTCCCCCGCCTACACGGGCGAACTGCCGGAACGGCCCGCCGGTGGCGATTCCGTCTCGTGCACCTACAACGCCTCGGGTGAAGCCGCGCGCGACGTGACCGCCCCGTCCGCGGACGACGTCTCCGCCTCCGGCACCACCGCCGCGCAGATCACCACCAGCGTCGGCGTGATCGGCGTGGAACTCGACCGGGCCGCGGCACCGTGCACGGTGAACAGCTTCGTGTCCCTCGCGGAGCAGGGCTACTTCGACGACACGCCCTGCCACCGTCTGGTGACCTCGCCGGGTCTGCAGGTTCTGCAGTGCGGCGATCCGACGGGCACCGGCACGGGCGGGCCGGGTTACGGCTTCGACACCGAGTACCCGGAGAACGTGTACGCGCCCGGCGACGCCCAGCTGCGGCAGCCGGTGATCTACCCGCGCGGTACGGTCGCGATGGCCAACACCGGCCGGCCCGGCAGCAACGGCAGCCAGTTCTTCCTGGTCTACGAGGATTCGCAGCTTCCCCCCACCTACACGGTCTTCGGGACGGTCGACGAGGCCGGACTCGCCGTGATCGAGGAGGTCGCGGCAGAGGGCGACGACGGATCGATGGCGGCCGGCGGCGGTGCCCCCAACCGCGCGGTGCAGATCGAGTCGGTGACCGTCGGGTCCTGACACCCGCTCGCGCCACAGCACGCGCCGTCCCCGCCCCGGATCCCGGGGCGGGGACGGCGCGTCTTCGGGACTCCGGAGAGGGCGGACTCTGCCGCCCGGTACGAGATCCACTGGAGCGCACCACCTCACGGGGTGATCTCGGGGGTGATTGTTCATCGATCCGCTCTCGGCCCCTATCGGTTCGTGCAGGGTTCCGATAGCGTCCCGATGCTGTGATCCACACCACCGAGCGGCGGTTCGCGTCCCGGCTCCGCACCGTTGTTCCGCTCTGTCTCGTCGCCGTCGCAGCGCTGCTCGGCGGCTGTGCGCAGGACGCCGGTTCCGCCACCACGAAGGTCACCGAGGTCGCACAACCGCGGTCGGCTCCCCCACGCGATCTGTCCATCTACCGCGGACTCCCCGAGGTCCCGGCCCAACCGGCACCGACCGTGACGTGCGAGTACGTCGACAAGGGTGGTGCTCGTCCCCCGTCCACCGCATCGACCGTGGGCATCGTCGATCTGACCCTCGAGACGTCGATCGGCGCGATCCCGCTCGTGCTCGACCGGACCCAGGCGCCGTGCACGGTCAACAGCTTCGTCGATCTCGCGCGTCGCGGGTTCTACGACGGCACGTCCTGCCACCGTCTGGCGACCGATCCGGGCGGCGAGCTCTACCAGTGCGGCGACCCCACCGGGACGGGATCCGGCGGGCCCGGGTACACGTTCGCCGACGAGTACCCGGTGCCGCAGTTCGCGGCGGAGGCCGCGACGTCCTATCTCCCGCCGGCGGTGCTGTATCCGCGCGGCACGATCGCGATGGCCAATGCCGGCGTGGAGGACAGCAACGGCAGCCAGTTCTTCCTGCTGCTCGGAGATTCACTGTTGCGCCCGGACTTCACGGCCTTCGGCCGCATCGCCGATGCCGGGATGCCGGTGCTCGACGCGGCCGCCGCGGACGGACACGACGGTTCCAGCCCGCTCGGGGGCGGCGTACCCACGACACCGGTCGTGATCGGGGCCGTGCGGTGACGGAATGACGTGACCGGGGTGATCAGGCGGCGGAGGTCACCCGGTAGACGTCGTAGACACCCTCGACGTTGCGGACGACGTTGAGCACGTGTCCGAGATGCTTCGGATCGCCCATCTCGAAGGTGAACCGGCTTACCGCGACCCGGTCGCCCGTGGTGGTCACCGAGGCCGACAGGATGTTGACCTTCTCGTCGGCGAGGGCCTTGGTGACGTCCGACAGCAGGCGATGCCGGTCGAGCGCCTCGATCTGGATCGCGACGAGGAAGACCGACGACGGCGAGGGCGCCCACTGCACCTCGATGATGCGCTCCGACTGCTCCCGCAACGACCCCGCATTGGTGCAGTCGGTGCGGTGCACGCTCACCGCTCCGGTGCGGGTCACGAAGCCCATGATCTCGTCACCGGGGACAGGCGTGCAGCACTTGGCGAGCTTCGAGACCGTGCCCGGCGCGCCCGGTACGAGGACACCGGAGTCGCCGCTGTGCCGCGAGCGGGTGGGGATGGTCGACGGGGTGGACCGTTCGGCCAGCTCCTCCTCGACGCCACCGACCCCGCCGAGCAGCGCGACCAGCCGTTGCACGACGTGGTGCGCCGAGACGTGGTGCTCGCCGACGGCGGTGTACAGCGCCGAGACGTCGGCGTAGCGCAGCTCCTTGGCGACCGCGACCATCAGGTCGGCGTTCATCAGGCGCTGCAGCGGCAGACCGACGCGACGGACCTCCTTCGCGATGGCGTCCTTGCCCGATTCGAGGGCCTCCTCGCGACGCTCCTTGGCGAACCACTGCCGGATCTTCGCCTTGGCGCGAGGGGAGACGACGAACGACTGCCAGTCGCGGCTCGGCCCGGCGTTGGGGTCCTTGGAGGTGAAGACCTCCACGACCTCGCCGTTCTCGAGCTTGCGTTCGAGGGCCACGAGCCGACCGTTGACGCGGGCTCCGATGCAGCGATGCCCGACCTCGGTGTGCACGGCGTACGCGAAGTCCACGGGGGTCGACCCGGAGGGCAGGGTGATCACGTCGCCCTTGGGTGTGAAGACGAAGATCTCCTTGACCGCCAGGTCGTAGCGGAGCGACTCGAGGAACTCCCCCGGGTCGGCCGCTTCCCGCTGCCAGTCGAGGAGCTGCCGCATCCAGGCCATGTCGTCGAGCTCGGCGACATCACCCGAGTGGCGTCCCTTGGTCTCCTTGTACCGCCAGTGCGCGGCGATGCCGAACTCGGCGGTGCGGTGCATCTCGTGCGTGCGGATCTGCACCTCGAGCGGCTTGCCCTCGGGACCGATGACGGTGGTGTGCAGCGACTGGTAGACGCCGTAACGGGGCTGCGCGATGTAGTCCTTGAACCGTCCCGCCATGGGCTGCCACAGCGAGTGCACGACGCCGACGGCCGCGTAACAGTCGCGGATCTCGTTGCACAGGATGCGCACGCCGACCAGGTCGTGGATGTCGTCGAAGTCGCGGCCCTTGACGATCATCTTCTGGTAGATCGACCAGTAGTGCTTGGGCCGACCCTCGACGACCGCGTCGATCCGCGACGCGGCGAGCGTCCGCCCGATCTCGTCGCGGACGGTGGCCAGGTAGGTGTCGCGGGACGGCGCGCGGGTCGCGACGAGCCGGACGATCTCCTCGTACTTCTTCGGGTGGAGGATCGCGAACGCGAGGTCCTCGAGCTCCCACTTGACCGTCGCCATCCCGAGACGGTGGGCCAGCGGGGCGATGACCTCGAGGGTCTCGCGTGCCTTGCGGGCCTGCTTCTCGGGAGGCAGGAAACGCATGGTCCGCATGTTGTGCAGGCGGTCGGCGACCTTGATGACGAGCACCCGGGGGTCGCGTGCCATCGCGATGATCATCTTGCGGATGGTCTCGCCCTCGGCGGCCGAGCCGAGCACGACCTTGTCGAGTTTGGTGACGCCGTCGACGAGATGCGCGACCTCTTCGCCGAACTCGGCGGTGAGCTGCTCGAGCGTGTACCCGGTGTCCTCGACTGTGTCGTGGAGCAGTGCCGCGACGAGGGTCGTGGTGTCCATGCCGAGTTCGGCAAGGATCGTGGCGACCGCCAGCGGGTGGGTGATGTACGGATCACCGGACTTGCGCTTCTGGCTGGCGTGCCGTTCCTCGGCGACGTCGTACGCGCGCTGCAGCTGCGAGAGGTCGGCCTTCGGATACAGCTCGCGGTGGATGGTGACCAGCGGCTCGAGGACCGGCTTGAGGCTCGTGCCCCGCTGACCGGTGATGCGTCGCGCCAGGCGGGCGCGTACCCGCCTCGACGCGGAGGTCGATGCCGGTGTGGGGGTCGGGTTCTGACCGGAATTGTGGGACCGATCGAGATTCTGGGTCATGCCTCCACCTCCCGTCGCGGCTGCGAACCCGGTTCGTCACCGATGCGCATGTCCGGACCGTACGGGCCCGGCGGGTTCACCGGCACCTGTGGCAACTCTATCTCTCAGATCCGCACGAGAGACGTGAGCGGGTACTTCTGCAGTCGCGCCCGGCCTCCGAGAGCTTCGATCTCGGTGACGACGGTGATCCCGACGACCTCGGCGCCGACGCGTTCGAGCAGTTCGACGGTCGCGGCGAGGGTTCCGCCGGTCGCGAGGACGTCGTCGACGACGAGCACCTTGCGGCCCTGGAGGGCCATCCAGTCGCCCGGGATCTCGATCGCGGCGGTGCCGTATTCGAGGCTGTATTCACAAGTCTGGACGGGCGGCGGGAGTTTGCCCGCCTTGCGGACGGCGAGCACGCCCACCCCGAGGGTGCGGGCGATGCCGCCGCCGAGGAGAAAGCCGCGCGCATCGATACCGGCGACGAGTTCGGCGTCGGGCGCAGCGGAGGCCAGCGCCGCGATCACGGCCGAGAAGGACGGTCCGTCGGCGAAGACGGGCGTCAGGTCGGCGAAACGGACACCTGCGGTCGGGAAGTCGTCGACCCATCGGGTGTGTTCGGCCACGGCCCCGG
This sequence comes from Rhodococcus rhodochrous, assembly GCF_900187265.1. Taxonomy (NCBI): domain Bacteria; kingdom Bacillati; phylum Actinomycetota; class Actinomycetes; order Mycobacteriales; family Nocardiaceae; genus Rhodococcus; species Rhodococcus rhodochrous. The sequence goes on along the minus strand of NZ_LT906450.1, from coordinate 2,297,101 downwards.
CAGCTTCCTCGACGAGCCGCGGGTCGCCGATCCGTTGAGCGTTCATCCTCCGAGTATCCACCGGTCCATGTTCCAGCCCGCACCCGCGGTCGTCGGGTTCGGCACCCCGGCATGCATTCCCGCCGCGAACCCGATCGTGCGGGGCTGCGCGAACAGGGGCAGGGTGGGGACGTCGCCCCACAGGATGCGTTCGGCCTCGGTCGCGAGTCCGGCGATGGCCGCGTTGTCCTTCGCCACGAGCAGACCGTCGAGCAGTTCGTCGACGCGGCCGATCGAATAGCCGCCGACATTGCTGCCGGCGCCGGAGTGCAGTGCGTCGCGGGCGTGCTCCATGTCGGCGGCGCCACCGGCACCGGCCGCCGTGGCCGTCCCGACGAGGATCGCGTCGACGTCCCTCGCCGTCAGTTGCGACGGCGTGAAGCTGTCGGAGCCGGCGTCGACGATCTCGATGCCCGCCTCGCGGCAGGACTCGCCGATCAGCTCGACGGTGCGCGCGCGGCGCTCGTCCGGTCCGAGATAGCCGATGCGGACCTGCATGCGGTCCTGACCGGAGGCCTCACGTTCGGAACGCGCGGCGTCGATGTCGACCTCGGCGTAGCGTTCGGCGGTCGGCACGGTCTGCGGGTACAGCGGTGAGTCGGGCGCCAGGAGCCGCGAGGTGATCGGGCCCGTGACGCCGTTCGACTCGTCGGATGCGCCGAGTTCGTCGAACAGCTGTGTGCGAGGTGTGCACAGGGCGACTGCGCGGCGCGCCGCCGGGTCCTGGAAGACACCGCTCGTGGCGAACACCAGTTGTTCGAGGTTGCGTGAGACGACGGTGGAGACGTCGGCGCCGTCGCCGAGGTTGCTGTGACCGACGGATCCCTCGGCCACGTCGACGACGTGGATGCGGCCGTCCTCCGCGGCCGCGGACGTGTCGGTGCCGCGCGGCCAGACGACGATGCGGTCGGTGCCCGGAGCGTTTCCCCACCACCGCTCGTTCGCGACGAGCGTCAGGCCGTCCTCGGCGGTGTACGACTCGATGCGGTACGGGCCCGCGGACGGGAACAGCGCCGGATCGATCTCACCCGGGGTGAGGGTCCAGCCGGTGTTCCAGAACTCCGCGATGCGCCGGACGGCCTCGGTGTCGTTCGCCGTGATCGCGCCGACCAGGTCGGACACACCCGACCTTCCTGCCGCCACGTGGGCCGGCATCAGCTCGGTGGCCCCGAACAGCGCCTTCCAGTTCGTGTCCTCGCGGCCGGGCCGGAAGACGACGGTGGCCTCCTTCGACCCGGGCTGACAGTCGACCCGGTCGATGTCGGCGTAACCACCACGATGGGCGGCGTCGAACAGCGGGACCTGCTCGCCGGACTCGTCGGGAGCGGTGAAGCGTCCGCTCGACGCGGCCCAGGCCAGGACGAGGTCGTCGCAGGACATGGGCACACCGTCGGAGTAGACCGCGTCCGGCGACAGGCGGTACTGCACGGTGAGCCCCTCACCGGGCACGACCGAGGCGGTGCCGATGTCGGTGTCCGCGATCACCCGGCCCGACGGGCCGACGTAGCCGAAGCCCGGCAGCACCCGGGCGAACGCCTGGCGCGCGCCCGAGGCCGCACCGTCGACGGTGTTCGCGTTGTAGGTCGTCACCGTGTTGTCGATCGCGTACCCGATCGAGTGCACCGGTTCCTCGTCCGTGCCGCACGCGACGGTGGAGAACGCGAGTGTCGAGGCCACCGCCGCGCACGCGAGGAGCGTGCCGCGGCGCCTCGGCGACCGCCTCGTCGTCGGGTCGTTCCGCTCGCTCACCGCCATGTCAGGACCTTCTCTTGCCGCGCTTTCCCGTGGGTCGTGCCCCGGGGGCGGGGCCGCGACGGACCGTCGCCCGGTCGGGCAGGGATCCGGCACCCTGCACCGTCGGCACCACCTTCGCGTCGACCGCGTCGGCCGACTGCGATCCGGCCGTCGTCCCGGCCTTCGCTGCGCGGGCGGCGGCCTCCTCCCGCTTGGCGAGCACCTTGCGGGTGTGCTTCGCGACCGGACCACGCCATTCCTCGAGCGTAACCAGCAACGGGGTCGCGAAGAAGATCGACGAGAAGGTACCGACGACGATGCCGACCAACTGGACGAGGGCGAGGTCCTTGAGCGTGCCCACACCGAGGAGCCACACCGCGATGACCATCAGCGCCAGCACCGGCAACACCGAGATGATCGTGGTGTTGATCGAGCGCATGAGCGTCTGGTTGACGGCGAGATTGGCCTGCTCGGCGTAGGTGCGGCGGTGCAGGTGCAGGATGCCGCGGGTGTTCTCCTCGACCTTGTCGAAGACCACGACCGTGTCGTAGAGCGAGAAACCGAGGATCGTGAGCAGACCGATGACGGTCGCCGGGGTGACCTCGAAACCGACGAGGGCGTAGACACCCGCTGTCACGATGATGTCGAAGAACAGGGCCGCGATCGCTGCGGCCGCCATGTTCCGCTGGTATCGGATCGTGATGTAGATGCTCACGATGACCAGGAAGACCACCAGCGCGATCAGCGCCTTGTTGGTGATCTGGCTTCCCCACGTCTCGCTGACATCGGCGACGCTGATCGCGTTGCGGGACGGCTCACCGTCCGGCCCGGCGGGCTGGAACTCCTCGAACAGCGCGGTCTGCAGCTCGGCGACCTGCTCGATGTCGAGGGTCTCCGACCGGATCTGCACGGTCGCACCGTCTCCGGCGCCGACGGTCTGCACCGCTTCGGGTTCGAAGCCGATCGTGTCGCTGAAAACGGTTTCGACATCGTCGACGGAGACACCGGCCACTGCCGGCATCTGGATGCGGGTGCCGCCCTCGAAGTCGATACCCCAGCTGAATCCGCGCAGCAGCATGCTGAGCAGGGCGATCAGCACGATCACCGCGGTGACGATGTACCACCGCTTGCGGCGGCCGACGATCTCGAAGGCACCCGTGCCGGTGTACAGGCGGGACAGCAGACCGTGCTGCGGTATGGCCGTCGTCGTGGTCGTGTCGGTCATCGTCACGCCTCCTTCGCAGCGGTCGCGGCAACGAGGCGACGCTCGTCGGCCACCTGCTGGATCGCGCCCAGACCGTTCACACTCGGCTTGGACCAGAACTTCGACTTCGAGGCCAGGAACACCAGCGGCCAGGTCACGAGGAACACCACGACGACGTCGAGGATCGTGGTGAGGCCGAGGGTGAACGCGAAGCCACGGACCTGACCGACGGCCAGGACGTAGAGCACGGCGGCGGCGATGAAGCTGACCGCGTTACCGGAAAGGATGGTCCGGCGGGCACGGGCCCAACCGCGCGGCACGGCGGAACGGAAACTTCGTCCCTCGCGGATCTCGTCCTTGATCCGTTCGAAGAAGACGACGAACGAGTCGGCGGTCATGCCGATACCGATGATGAGACCGGCGACGCCGGCGAGGTCGAGCGTGAACCCGATGTATCGGCCGAGCAGCACCATGACCGCGTAGACCGCCAGACCCGACAGGACGAGCGACAGTGCGGTGAGCAGTCCGAGCATCCGGTAGTAGGCGAGGCAGAAGATCAGCACGAGGGCCAGGCCCACCGCACCGGCGATCAGGCCGGCCTCGAGCGAGGCCAGACCCAGTGTCGCGGAGACGGTCTCGGCTTCGGACGCGACGAACGACAGCGGGAGCGAGCCGTACTTGAGGGTGTTCGCGAGCTCGGCGGCCTGCGTGTTCGTGAACTGGCCGGTGATCGAGGTGGCGCTGCCGGCGGGGGTGGCGCCCTGGATCACCGGGGCGCTGACGACCTTCGAGTCGAGCACGAAGGCGGCCTGCTGACCGATGTTCGCGGCGGTGAACTGTGCCCAGGTGTTGCTGCCCTCGCTGTCGAAGGTCAGGCTGACCTCGTAGCGCGACTGCTGCTGGTTGAAGCCGGAGGTGGCGTCGTCGATCTGCTGGCCGTCGATGATGCTCGGGCCGAGCAGGTAGATCGCGGTGCCGTCCGTGGAGCACGCGACGAGCGGAAGCGCCGGGTCGTCGTTGCCTGCGAGCGGGTCGGCCGCGGAGCAGTCGAGCGCGAGAGCCGCGGCCTGCTGCACCGCGGGGTCCTCGCTCTGGCGAGTGGCCTTGGCCGCGGCGATGTCGGCGGCCGCCTGTTCCTGCGGGGTGAGCGAGCCGTCGTTCTCGGGAACCTCGGGTACTCCGGTGGGCTCGGTCGGAGCCTCGGGCGTCTCGGCCGGTTCCGGGGCATCGGTGGGCGCGGTGGGATCCTGCGCCGGGAACGGACGTCCCTGCGGTTCGGGCGCATCGGCGGGCGGAGCCTGATCGGCCGGTGCGGGTTCGCCGGGTGCCGGTTCGGCAGGGGCCGGTTCTGCGGGCAGCCCACCCTCGGGCGTACCGGCGCCGGGCTGCTCGGCGAGATCCTCGGCGGTCATGTTCGCGTCGATCGGTCCCCCGATCACCGGCCTGATGTACAGACGGGCGGTCTGGCCCAGCGTCCTGGCCTGGGAGCTGTCCTCACCCGGGACGGTGATCACGAGGTTGTCGCCCTCGACGATCACTTCCGAACCCGACACACCGAGGCCGTTGACGCGGGTCTCGATGATCTGCTGGGCCTGGCGGAGGCTGTCCGGACTCGGGCTGCTCCCGTCGGGGGTTCGCGCGGTGAGGGTGACGCGGGTGCCACCCTGCAGGTCGATGCCCAGCTTCGGGGTGGGCGACTTGTCCCCGGTGAAGAAGACCAGTGCATACAACGCGGCGAGAATCACCCCGAACAGGGCGAGAGCGCGCACGGGATGCACCGATCCGTTGGAAGGTGCCACGGTCTGTCAGTCTCCTCGATGCGAGTGAGTGGTGGTCGGGTGCAGTCGCGCGGCGCTCGGCACCGGCACCGGAGACTCCGGTGCCGAAACCGTGCGTCGCGAATCGGCTGTCAGTACTCGGTCGGACGTCCCTCCGGCGGGGTCGCATCGTCGTCCTTGCGGAGCAGATCCGGATCCTGCGGGGTCTCGGTCTCGACGCGCTCCCGGATGACCAGACGCGACCAGGTCGTGACGACACCCGGCGCGATCTCGAGATCGACGGTGTCGTCGGCGAGGGCGGCCACCGTGGCGTGCAGACCCGCGGTGGTCATCACGCGGTCGCCGATGCGCAGGGAGTCCTGCAGCGCCGTCACCTTCTGCATCTCCTTCTTCTGACGCCGCACGCCCAGGAAGGTCGGGACGAGCAGTGCCAGGATCAGGAGAGGGAAGAGCAGTTCCATCGTTGAAGTCAGTCCTCGTTCGTTGTCGGTGGGTGGTGACGCGGGCGACACCAGCGGGTCGTGGTGGCGCATGCGGCACCACGACGTCGGGATCGGCCTCCACGGACCGACGCAGTAGACCAGTGTGCCATTCCCCGGGCGAGCGTCCTACCGCCGTACGTCCGGATCGTCCGGGTCGGACGGATCGACACCGCCCTCGAGGGTCGTGTCGGGGTCGTCCTCGAACAGCTCGAGCTGGGGTTCGCGCGCACGCACCTCGATGCCCCCGGTGGCGGCCTCCGGCGGCGGGGTGAGGCCGAGCTGCAACCAGGCGGCCTGCGTGGCCACACGTCCGCGCGGGGTTCGGGCGACCATGCCGGCGCGGACCAGGAACGGCTCGCACACCTCCTCGACGGTGGCGGGCTCCTCCCCCACGGCCACGGCGAGTGTCGACACGCCGACCGGGCCGCCACCGAAACTGCGGACGAGTGCGCCGAGGACGGCGCGGTCGAGACGATCGAGACCGATGGGATCGACGTCGTACACCTCGAGGGCGGCCTGTGCGACGGCCCGGGTCACGACACCGTCGGCGCGCACGTCGGCGTAGTCGCGGACGCGGCGCAGCAACCGGTTGGCGATACGCGGCGTGCCGCGGGAACGACCGGCGATCTCCGTGGCGGCGTCGTCGCGCAGATCGATCCCGAGGATCGACGCGGAACGGTGCAGGATCCGCTGCAGTTCGGGAGGCTCGTAGAAGTCCATGTGCGCGGTGAAACCGAACCGGTCGCGGAGCGGGCCGGTGAGGGCGCCGGAACGCGTGGTCGCGCCGACGAGGGTGAAGGGTGCGACCTCGAGCGGGATGGACGTCGCGCCGGGGCCCTTGCCCACCACGACGTCGACGCGGAAGTCCTCCATCGCGAGGTACAGCATCTCCTCGGCCGGTCGGGCGATGCGGTGGATCTCGTCGATGAACAGCACGTCGCCCTCGGCGAGATTCGACAGCATCGCGGCGAGATCGCCGGCGCGTTCGAGCGCGGGACCGGAGGTCAGTCTCAGCGACGTGCCGAGTTCGGCGGCGATGATCATCGCCATCGACGTCTTGCCGAGACCGGGCGGACCGGACAGGAGGATGTGGTCGGGAGTGCCGCCGCGCAGCTTCGCTCCTCGCAGGACGAGCTGCAGCTGCTCGCGGACCCGCGGTTGCCCGATGAAGTCGTCGAGGCTGGTCGGGCGCAGGCTGGTCTCGATGTCGCTGTCGGAGGGCAGATGCTCCGCCGTGACCGGCGACCGCTCGCGGTCCGCTCCTGCCGCGTCGAACTCGCGGTACTCGTCGGTCACCGCGACCTGCCCAGCAGCTTGAGCGCCGAGCGCAGTGCCGTCGAGACGTCGGCGCCCGGGTCCTCGGTGAGGACCTTGTCGGCGGCCGGCTCGGCCTGACGCGGCGTGAATCCGAGACCCACCAGCGCCTCGACGATCTGGTCGCGCAGCGGCGAAGCACCGGCCGCGACGGGCGACGAACCCGTGGCGCCGAAGGCCGCGACCTTGTCGCGCAGTTCGACGATCATGCGTTCGGCCCCACGCTTGCCGATCCCGGGCACCCGCGTCAGGGCCGAGGTGTTGCCGTCGGCGAGAGCCGCACGCAGAGCATCGGGTTCGAGGACGGCGAGCGTGGCCATGGCGAGCCGGGGACCGACGCCGCTGACCGTCTGCAGCAGGCCGAACAGTTCGCGCGCCTCCGCGTCGACGAAGCCGTACAGCGTCATGGAGTCCTCGCGGACGATCATCGCGGTGGCGAGCCTGGCCTGCTCGCCGCGCCGGAGACCCGCGAGGGTGGCGGGTGTGGTGTTGATCCGATAGCCGATCCCACCCGCCTCGATCACCACGTGGTCGAGGGCTATGTCGAGTACCTCGCCGTGTACCGAGGCGATCACCGGCTACCTGCCTTCCGTGCGGCCGACTGTTCGCGCAGCCGCTCCTCGTAGCGTTTCTTCTGCTGGGCGGCCGCAGCTTCGGCGGCCGCGAGTCTGGCGAGCAGCGGGGCCCGCCAACAGTGTGCGACGGCGAGTGCGAGTGCGTCTGCGGCGTCGGCGGGCTTCGGCGCGGCGTCGAGCTTGAGGATGCGGGTGATCATCGTGGTCACCTGCTTCTTGTCGGCCGTGCCACTGCCGGTGACCGCGGCCTTCACCTCGCTCGGCGTGTGGAACATGACCGGGATCGAGCGCCGCGCGGCGGCGAGGGCGACGACGCCGCCGGCCTGCGCGGTGCCCATCGCGGTACGTACGTTGTGCTGGGAGAACACGCGCTCGATCGCCACGACGTCGGGCTTGTAGCGGTCCATCCACTCCTCGACCGAGTCGGAGACCTTGAGGAGCCGGTGCTCGAGGTCGAGTTCGGGCGAGGTGCGGATGACACCGACGGCGACGGGGATCACGTCGCGTCCGCGTCCCGTGTCGACCATCCCCAGACCACAGCGGGTCAGACCGGGGTCGACACCCATCACGCGCACCCGACTCACCTCTCGACACCCGAATACGGCCGGTTTCCGACGCCTTCGACGGACCCGACCTCGCTTCGCACGATTGCGAACGCCTGTTCGAGAGCATAGCGGCCGGGATCGGGTGCCGGGAGACCGACACGCGACCCCGGCCGCTGTGACAAGTACGACGAGCGTCGCTCGTGGACGAGTACGACGAGAGCGTCGCTCAGGCGTCGAGTTCGGCGAGGACGTCGTCGGAGATGTCGACGTTCGTGTAGACGTTCTGCACGTCGTCGCAGTCCTCGAGCGCGTCGACCAGCTTCATGACCTTGCGTGCACCCTCGGCGTCGACCGGCACCTCGACGGACGCCCGGAAATCGGGGTCGGCCGAGTCGTAGTCGATGCCGGCGTCGACGAGAGCCGTACGCACGGCGATCAGGTCGGACGCCTCGGAGACGATCTCGAAGGAGTCGCCGAGATCGTTGATCTCCTCGGCACCCGCTTCGAGGACGACCTCGAGGATCTCGTCCTCGGAGCGGCCGTTCTTCTCGAGCACGACGACTCCCTTGCGGGTGAACAGGTAGGCGACCGAACCCGGATCGGCCATGTTGCCGCCGTTGCGGGTCATCGCCGTGCGGACCTCGCCGGCGGCGCGGTTGCGGTTGTCGGTCAGACACTCGATGAGCAGCGCGACACCGTTGGGGCCGTAGCCCTCGTAGGTGATGGTCTGCCAGTCGGCACCGCCGGCTTCCTCACCGCCGCCACGCTTGCGGGCACGCTCGATGTTGTCGTTCGGGACCGAGTTCTTCTTCGCCTTCTGGATGGCGTCGAACAGGGTCGGGTTACCCGCCGGGTCGCCACCGCCGGTCCGAGCCGCCACCTCGATGTTCTTGATGAGCTTCGCGAACATCTTGCCGCGCTTGGCATCGATGACCGCCTTCTTGTGCTTGGTGGTGGCCCATTTGGAGTGGCCGCTCATTCGCTTCGAGCCCCTTCCGGCGAAGTGTGGTCGGCGTCAACCGACAGGTCGGAGCGTCGATTCTACTCGCTCCCGGTGTGGGCCACCGGCACGGTGGCCGTGTCGTCATGTCGTCGAGGTCGTCGGGCGCGCTCCGCGGTCAGGTGGCCGAGCGCACGGTCTCCACGAAGAACCGGTGCACGCGATGGTCGCCGGTGATCTCGGGATGGAAGGAGGTCGCGATCACGGCACCCTGACGCACCGCGACCACCCGGCCCGCCGCCGGCCCGTCCGGCACCGTGGCCAGGACCTCGACGTCGGGCCCGACCTCCTCCACCCACGGTGCGCGGATGAACACCGCACGCACGGGCCCGTCGTCGAGGCCGGTCAGCGGCAGGTCGGTCTCGAACGAGTCGACCTGACGGCCGAACGCGTTGCGGCGCACCACGATGTCGAGGGCGTCGAGGTGTTCGGCGTCCTCGGTGGTGTCGAGCACCCGGGAGGCGAGCAGGATCATGCCGGCGCACGAACCGTAGGCGGGCAGGCCCGCCTTCAACCGGCTCCGCAACGGCTCGAGCAGATCGAACACGCGCAACAGACGGCTGACGGTCGTGGACTCGCCGCCGGGGAGGACGATGCCGTCGACCTCGTCGAGTTCGCGCTCGCGCCGCACCGCGATCGTCCGCGCACCCGCCGCCTCGAGAGCACTGCGGTGTTCGCGGACGTCGCCCTGCAGTGCCAGGACGCCGATCGTGGGAGAGGAAATGGTCATCGTTGCCTGCCTGTCCGTTCGGGGTCGCCGATGCGCAGGCACTCTGTGGGGACGTCCTCGTCGGGGACGCCCTCGTTCAGGACTCGCGCAGGTACCGCGTGAGTCCTTCCTGCACCACCGCCGCGACCATGTTGCCGTTGCGATCGAAGATCCGCCCCTGGGTCAGTGCGCGCCCCAGCCCGGCGGAGGGTGACGTCTGGTCGTAGAGCAGCCAGTCGTCGGCGCGGAACGGTCGCAGGAACCACATCGCGTGGTCCAGGGATGCGCCCTGCGTCCGTTCGTCGTCGTGGCCGACGCTCGCCGAGCCGAGCAACGTCATGTCGCTCATGTACGCGAGCGTGCACACGTGGAAGACCGGGTCGTCGGGGAGGATCTCGCGGGACTTGAACCACAGCTGCTGCTGGGCGGCCATCCTGCTCGACGAGTCCATCCGGTCGCGGGGAACGAATCGGAAGTCCCATTCGGCCCATTCCTTCTTCGCCCACAGCAGGGTCGCGTCGTCGACCACGGTCTCCGGATCGGGCAGTTCCTCCGGCGCCGGCACCCGCGGCATCGTGTCCTGATGCTCGATCCCCTCGTCGCGCACGTGGAACGACGCCGACATGGTGAAGATCGCCTTGCCGTCCTGGACGGCCGTCACGCGCCGGGTGCAGAAGGAGCGGCCGTCGCGGATCCGGTCGACGAGGTAGACGATCTGCATCGTCGGGTTCCCCGGGCGGAGGAAGTAGCCGTGCAGCGAGTGGACCCCGAATGCGGGATCGACGGTGCGGACCGCCGACACGAGCGCCTGACCGGCCACCTGACCACCGAACGTCCGCGGCAGCAACGTCTCCGTCGCTATGCCCCGGAAGATGTCGTTCTCGATCTGTTCGAGCGCCAGGATCTGCTCGATCTTCGCCATGGGAACTCCTTCTGTGCACCGTACGCAAGAAGGCTAGCTGCACGGACGTGTGCCGAACGCCGTGTCCCCGGGAAGTGGCGAGAGAACCGGGATCGCTATCGAGTAGCGAATATGACACCCTCGGGAGAACGGAGGGGGTGCAATGCGACAAGTCACCGATGTGGTGCACAGGAACAGCGTGACGATCACGGGCAACCGAGAGGGCCCGGTGGTCGTCCTCGCGCACGGTTTCGGCTGCGACCAGCACCTGTGGCGACTGGTGATCCCGCTGCTCGAACCCGACTTCACCGTGGTGCGGTTCGACCACGTCGGCTCCGGGCGTTCCGATGCGACCGCCTGGGACTCCCAGCGCTACTCGCGGATGGAGACCTACGCCGAGGACGTCGTGGACCTGTGCCGGAGCCTGGATCTCGGGCCGGTGCTCTTCGTCGGTCACTCGGTGAGCGCGTCGATCGGTGTCCTCGCGGCGGCCGCTGCCCCGGAGGTCTTCTCCGGTCTCGTGCTGCTCGCGCCGTCCCCGTGCTTCATCGACGATCCGGCCACCGGTTACCGAGGTGGGTTCAGCGCCGACGACATCGACGAGCTGCTCGAATCCCTCGAAGCGAACTATCTGGGCTGGACCGAGTCGATGGCGCCGGTCATCATGGGCAATCCCGAGCGGCCGGAGCTCGGCGACGAACTCGCCGAGATCTTCTGCCGCACGGATCCCGAGGTGGCGCGCGTCTTCGCCCGGGTGACCTTCCTCGCCGACAATCGCTCCGATCTGGCCGCGGTGTCGGTGCCCACGCTCGTCGCCCAGTGCGCCCACGATGCGATCGCTCCGCGCGAGGTCGGTGCCTTCGTTCACGAGCAGATCCCCGGGAGCGAACTCGTGACTCTGAACGCGACCGGCCACTGCCCGCAGCTCAGCGCACCCGAAGAGACAGCAGCCGCGATCGCGGCGTTCGCGCGCCGATCGGGGTGACGGCGACGACCGATCGGACCCTCGATCCCCGTATCCGACACGGCGATGCGCTGTACGACAACGCGCCGTGCGGATTCCTGACGACGCTCCCGGACGGACGGATCACGGAGGTGAACCGGACGTTGACGGACTGGCTCGGGTTCCCGAGCGACGAACTGGTCGGCAAGCGGTACTTCTCGGACCTGCTCAGCGTGGGCGGCCGTATCTACCACGAGACCCATTACGCGCCGCTCCTGCTCATGCACGGGCAGATCAACGGGATCGCTCTCGAACTCGTCCGTGCCGACCGGACCCGGCTTCCGGTCCTGGCCGCCTCGGTGGTCGAGCCGGACGCCGAGGGCAGGCCCGCGCTGATCCGCACGATGCTGTTCGATGCGCGCGAGCGCCGCGCCTACGAGACAGAACTGCTCCGTGCCCGTCGCGAGGCGGAACTCGAGCGTGAGCGGCTCCGCAAGATCAACGCCACGCTCCAGGCGACCCTGCTTCCACCGAGCCTGCCCGCGGTACCGGGACTCGAGGTCGACGCGTACTACCACATCGCGTCCCCCGACGAGGTCGGCGGCGACTTCTACGACCTGTTCCCCGCGCGCGCCGGCACGTGGGGGCTGTTCCTCGGCGATGTGTGCGGAAAGGGCGCTCGCGCAGCGGCGGTGACGTCGATCGTCCGCTACACGCTGCGCGCCGCGGCGGTCTACGAGACGTTCCCGTCCGCGGCGCTCAGGACGCTCAACACCACCCTGCTCGACGAACGCGACAGCGAGACGCGAGCCCCCTTCTGCACGCTCACCTTCGGTACGGTCGCTCCCGATCCGGATACGGGACGGGTCGACATCCGTCTCGCCTCGGGTGGGCATCCGCCGCCGCTCCTCGTGCGCGCCAACGGCAACGTCGACTATCTCCCCACGATCGGCGGACAGCTGATCGGGATGCTGCCCACGCCGCGACTCGTCGAGCATACCTTCGCGCTGCGCCCCGGCGACACGCTGCTGCTGTACACCGACGGGGTGACCGAGGCGCTCGTCTCCGGCGAGACCCGTGAACGCTACGGGGAGGATCGGCTCCTCGACCACGTCCGCGCGTCGAAGCCGACGAGCGCGGCGGAATCGGTCGGGGCCGTCCGCGAGGCGCTCGCGACGCTCGGAGCGGGCGTGCAGGACGACGTCGCCCTGCTCGCCATGCACGCACCCCGGTAGAGCGCACCCCGGTAGAGCGGTCACCAGCCGCGTTCGGCGAGCCGGTGCGGCTGCGGGATCTCGTCGACGTTGATACCGACCATCGCCTCGCCGAGACCCCGCGAGACCTTCGCGAGCACGTCGGGATCGTCGTGGAAGGTGGTGGCCTTGACGATCGCGGCCGCACGCTGGGCAGGGTTGCCCGACTTGAAGATTCCGGATCCGACGAACACGCCCTCGGCCCCGAGCTGCATCATCATCGCGGCGTCGGCGGGGGTGGCGATGCCACCGGCGGTGAAGAGGGTGACGGGCAGCTTGCCGGCGCGGGCGACCTCGACGACGAGGTCGTAGGGGGCCTGCAATTCCTTGGCGGCGACGTAGAGCTCGTCCTCGGGAAGCGAGGTCAGGCGCCGGATCTCCTGGCGGATCCGGCGCATGTGGGTCGTGGCGTTCGAGACGTCGCCGGTGCCGGCCTCGCCCTTCGAGCGGATCATCGCCGCACCCTCGTTGATACGGCGCAGTGCCTCACCGAGATTCGTGGCGCCGCACACGAACGGCACGGTGAACGCGAACTTGTCGATGTGGTTCTCGTAGTCGGCGGGGGTGAGCACCTCCGACTCGTCGATGTAGTCGACCCCGAGGGCCTGCAGGATCTGCGCCTCGACGAAGTGGCCGATGCGCGCCTTGGCCATGACGGGGATCGAGACGGCCTCGATGATGCCGTCGATCATGTCGGGATCGCTCATGCGCGACACGCCGCCCTGCGCGCGGATGTCGGCGGGCACGCGTTCGAGGGCCATGACCGCCACCGCGCCGGCGTCCTCGGCGATCTTCGCCTGCTCGGGGGTCACCACGTCCATGATCACCCCGCCCTTGAGCATCTCGGCCATGCCGCGCTTGACGCGGGCGGTGCCGGTGACGGGGGCGGTATCGGGGCTGGTCACGATGGGGATTCCTCCTCGGTGGACGGATCGGCGAATACTGCCGGCGCACGGGCGACGGGCAGCGGACCCCAGCCTAGGGCCGTATCCGAGCCACCCCCATAGCCAGTTGACAACAACTGGACTGCACACTGCCGGTCCACTCCCCCCGGCCGGGCTCCGGAGGTTTCGATCACGCCGACTCGAACCGTCGCCCGGATCGTTGCCGATGCTCATGATGGGAGGGATGTGCGCCCACGGCCGTGGGCGCACTCCGCCGTTTCACCTCGAGGGTTCACGCGGATGTCCGGGAACCGACGAAAGGCTGGGATGCCCGTGGCACCGAACCGCCCTGTTGCCCGTGAACCGCTCCGCGGAGCCACCTTCCGGGCAGGGATCGCGATGATGGTCGAGGACTGTCGCCGATTCCCCGTCCCCGCGGCGGTCGCGATCGGCGCGAGCATCGCCAACGGCCTGTGCACGGTGCTGTTCGCCGACGTGATCGGCTCGGCCACCGACGATCTCGTCCTCGGGAGCTTCGAACGCGGCGAGCTGTCCACCGGCGTCGCTGTGGCAACGGCCCTCGCGTTGATCGGCGTCGCCCTGTTGCGCGTCCTGAGCATCGTGACCCGCACGTTCGCGGGAGGCACCGTCCAGTTCCGCGGACTGGCCCGCACGCGCACGCGCCTGGCCGATCACTATCTCGATTCCGGATCGCGCTGGCACCGAGGTCATCCCACCGGTCGCCTGCTCGCCCATGCCGTCTCCGACGCCGACTCCGCCCACGCCCCGATGCAGCACTTCCCGTTCGCGGTCGGCATGACCGGCATGCTCCTGGCGGTGCTCGTCCAGGTCTTCCGCACGGACACCCGGCTCGGTGTGATCGCGGCCGTGCTCATCCCCGCGCTCATCGCGACGAACGTGGTCTACCAACGGGTCCTGTCGCCGCGCGCCCGGCAGGTGCAGTCGCGCCGCGCCGAGGTCGCCGCGCTCGCGCACGAGGCGATCGCCGGCGCCCAGGTCATCCGCACGCTCGGAGCGACCGACGACGAGACGCGGCGATTCGCCGGCGCCGCACACGAACTCGCGAGGGCCAATCGGTCCGCGGGTCGTGTCGGGGCGATCTTCGACCCGCTCATCGAACTGACCCCGTCGTTCGCGGTCCTCGTGGTCCTGCTCGTGGGCGTGGTGCGGATCGAGGCCGGTGCGGTGACCATCGGCGCTCTGGTCTCGGTCGTCTACCTGCTGCTCACCATGGCGATGCCGCTCGGTGTCATCGGCCGCTTCCTCGCCGTCCTGCCGGCCGGTGTGGTCGGTCGCCGCCGCGTCGAGGCGGTCCTGGCCGAGTCCGAATCGGAGCCGTCCGGCTCGGCCTCCGTCCCCCACTCGGTAGCTCCGGCCCGTCTGCGCGCCGATGCCGTCTCCTACCGCTTCGCCGACGCCGACCGGCCCGCTGTCGACTCGGTCGACCTGGATCTGCGCCCGGGACGCATCGTGGCGCTCGTCGGGCGCAACGGTTCCGGCAAGTCCACCCTCGTCGCGCTGCTCACTCGTCTGTTCCCGCCCACCTCGGGCACCGTGACCCTCGACGACGTCGACCTGGCCACGACACCACCCGGTCACACGGCACGACACGTCGCTCTCGTCACCCAGACCCCGTTCGTCTTCGCCGGATCCGTGCGCGACAACCTCACCCTGTGGGACGACGGGATCGACGAGGCAGCGGTCCGTCGCGCGCTCGCGCTCGCCGAGGCCGGCTTCGTCGACGAACTGCCGGACGGTCTCGACACCGTGATCGGCGACGGTCACGCGCGGTTGTCCGGCGGCCAGCGTCAGCGCATCGCCCTCGCTCGGGCACTCGTGCGGCGACCCCGTGTGCTCGTCCTCGACGACGCCACGTCCGCGCTCGATCCCGCCGTGGAGCGTGCCGTCGTCGACAACCTGCGGGCGGAGTTCTCGCAGGGACGATCGGAGACCACGATCCTCGTCGTCGCACACCGTCCGGCGATGATCTCACTCGCCGACGAGGTGGTCTTCGTCGATCAGGGCCGGGTGGTCGCGACCGGCACTCACGCCGGTCTCGCGGCATCGGTGCCCGCCTACCGCGATCTGGTGACGGCCTACGACGACAATGCACGCACGGCCGAACTCGAGGGGGCGACCCGATGACCGTGTCCCCCACCGCATCCCCACAACCGGACGCCGAAAGGACCGACACCGAACGACTCGGCACCGTCGCGTTGCTCCGCCGCGTCGCCCGACTCGTCCCGTCGGTGCGGACCGGCCTGGCCGCCACCCTGGCGTTCGCCGCGTTCGCGGCGGTGGGACGCATCGTCGTTCCCGTCGTGGTGCAGTACACGATCGATCACGGTCTGCTCACCGCGGTCACCTCCGAGGAGCGCACCCGGATCGTCGTCCGGTGCGCGCTCCTGGGAATGGCGGCCGTGCTGGTCGCGGGCGTCGGCTCGTCGCTGATGAACCGTCGTCTGATCTCGACCGTCGAGGACGTCGTGTCCGCCCTGCGGATCCGGGTGCTCGACCACACCCTGCGGCTGCCTCCCACCCGTCTGGAATCCGGCGCGCAGGGCGGCTTCGTCGCGCGGAGCACCGACGACCTCGATGCGGTGACGGTGTTCGCCCAGGGTGGCGGCATGACCCTCGTCCAGAACCTGACCCAGATGACGATCGCGTTCGTCGTCATGGCGGTGTACTCGTGGCCGCTGGCGATCCTGGCGGCGCTGGTCGCGTGCGTCGTGCCGCTCGTCGGCCGCTACGTGCAGCGGATCATCGCGGGCCGGTTCGACGTGGTGCGCTCGCGGATCGGGCAGCTGTACGCGGCGTTCGCGGAGACCCTCACCGGGATCGACACGATCCGGGCCGCCGGCGCCGTCGAGCGGGTCCGGACCCGGTTGCATTCGCGGATCGATGCGACGGCGGACGCACAGGTCCGCACGCTGCTGCCGATGAGCGCCTCGTTCTCCGTCGGCCAGAGCATCGACACACTCATCACGATCGCGGTGATGTGCGGCGGGGTCGTGCTCGGCCTCGGCACCTCCGGTGTGGGTTCGTCGATCACCGTGGGGACGGTGGTCGCCTTCGTCTTCCTCGTGACGTTCTTCGTCCGTCCCCTGCAGTTCGCCGTCAACACGCTCGCCGACGCCAAGAACTCGGAGGCGGGACTGCGCCGGGTGCTCGCGATCCTCGACCTGGAGACCGACGCGGTCGCACAGGAGATCGCGACGCCGCTGCGACCCGGGATGTTCGACGTCGACATCGACACCGTCGAGGTGGGCTACGTCCCCGGACGCCCGGTCCTGAGCGGGCTGGACCTGCGGATCGGTGCCGGGCAGCAGGTCGCGGTGGTGGGCGAGACCGGTTCGGGCAAGAGCACCTTCGCCAAGCTGCTCACCCGGCAACTGCACCCCACGACCGGTACCGTCCGCTTCGCCGGTGTCGACGTCGCGAGCATCGGCGACGAGTCGCTCGCCCGGCGTGTCGCCGTGGTCCCCCAGGATCCCTTCCTGTTCGATCGCAGCGTCCTCGAGAACATCGCCGTCGCCCGTCCGGGAGCCGACCGGCACGACGTCGAAGCGATCCTTGCCGAGCTGGGGCTCGACGACTGGGCCCGCGACCTGCCGCACGGCCTCGACACCCGCACCGGCCAGCGCGGTGAGGCGCTGTCGGTCGGCGAACGCCAGCTCGTCGCGCTGGCACGCACCGCGCTCGTCGACCCCGACCTGCTGGTCCTCGACGAGGCCACCAGCGGTGTCGATGCCGGAACCGACGTGCGCCTGCAAAGGGCGCTGACATCGATCGGACGGGGACGCACCACGGTGACGATCGCCCACCGCCTGCACAGTGCGCGGGTCACCGATCGAATCCTGGTGTTCGACCGGGGCCGGATCGTCGAGGACGGCACGCACGACGAGCTGGTCGCCACGGGCAGGCTCTACGCCCGGCTGCAGGACGCCTGGTCGTTCCGGTCGACGCTCGTGTGAGGAGCGGCTCGGGCTCAGTGGATCGCGCGGATCTCCGGCTCGAGCCGCCGCATCGCGACCTGCCGCGCCTCGTCGAGCAGCTCGGGCAGATCGTGCGGGTAGACCGGGTTCCCGGACTGCACGAGCGTCTGCAGTTCGTCGTCGTCGAACCAGCGGTGTTCGAGGCGCATGCTCCGCTCGAGATCGGTGAAGCCGTCCGCTGCGGGTTCGAAGGACGGCACCCGCACCGCGAAGAACAGCTCCTCCGAGTGCAGGACCTCGCCGTTGAACGGGAAGACGGCCACGCGCCGCCACATCGGCCCACACAGGATGTCGCGCTCGACCCGCAGGCCGGTCTCCTCGGCGAGCTCGCGGAGCGCGGCCGACGCGAGGTCCTCGCCGGGTTCGACGGCGCCGCCGATCGTGAACCAGAAGTGCCGCTCGGGCACCGCCGGGTCGTGTCCGCGCAGCAGCAGGACCCGGCCGTCCTCGTCGAGCAGCACGACGCGGGCCGACGTGCGTGCCCGATCCGGCACGGGGGTGGTGCGCGCAGCGGGAGCAGTGGCAGTGCCGGAGGCAGGGGTCGCGCTCGGAGAAGGAGCCGTGCCGGGAACGGCCGGAGACGCGGTGGCGACTGCACCCGCCCGCTCGGCGATCTCGAAGTAGGTGGGCAGCGGCGCGGTTCCCCCGAGGTGCAGCCAGCGGACCGGTCGTCGGGTGCGCAGCGCCAGGGTGTCGCGTACCGCGTCGTTGTGGAAGCGGCGGGCGATGAGCACGCGTGCCTCCGCATCGGCGAGTTCGGCCACGAGCTGGGGCCGCAGCCGGCCGGTCTCGAGCCGTGCCAGGGCAGCCGACAACGCGTTCTCGGCCTCCTCGCGCCGGTCGCGGTCGGCCCGCTCCGCGGTGTCGGCGAGCTGGGCGAGTGCGCGTCCCTCCGGGACGGGGATCGACGCGGCGATGCTCCGCACGACCACCGCGCGGCGCGCCAGGGCCGCATCGAGTGCCTGCCAGGACAGATCCGAGCGCACGTGGAGACGGTCGAGCCGGTTGGCGGTGGAATAGGCCCACACACCGATCGCCACGACCACGGCGGCGACCAGCGACAGGACGAGGATCGTCACCGCGCTGACGGTCACGACCGGACCTCCCGCACCGGGCCGGCACCGACGGTGACGGTCTCGTAGACCCGCAGGATCTGATCAGCGACCACCGGCCAGTCGTACGCCTCGACCACCGTGGATCCGAAGTCGACCAGCGCCTGCCGGCGGTCGTCGTCGTCGAGGACCTCGAGGATGCCGCGTGCGAGCGCGTCGGCATCGCCGACCGGGACGAGGACACCGGCCTGTCCGTCGCGCAACACACGGCGGAAGGCGTCGAGTTGGGAGGCGACGACCGCCGTCCCCGCCGCCATGGCCTCGACGAGCACGATGCCGAAACTCTCACCACCGAGGTTCGGCGCGCAGTACACGTCGGCGCTGCGCATCGCGGACGCCTTCTCGTCGTCGTCGACCTGCCCGAGCAGGCGCAGGTGCCGGAAGTAGCGCCCCGCCTCCTTCCGCAACCGCTCCTCGTCGCCGCGCCCCACCACGAGGATCTCGATGTCGGGATGCCGGGCGACGAGAGCCGGCAACGCTCCGAGCAGGACATCCATGCCCTTGCGGGATTCGTCGTACCGGCCGAGGAAGAGCACCGTGCGGCCCGGTCGCGGGTAGCCCGGCAGCAGCGGGGCGTGCCGGAAGAACGACACGTCGACGCCGTTGGGGATCTCGACCGCGTCGGCGCCGAGAGAGGTGACCTGCCAGCGCCGGGCCAGCTCGGACACCGCGATCCGGCCGCTGATCTTCTCGAGATAGGGCTGCAGGACGCCCTGGAAGGTGCTGAGCACCAGCGATTTCGTCGTCGACGTGTGGAAGGTCGCAACGATCGGCCCTTCCGCCACCTTGAGCGCGAGCATCGACAGGCTCGGCGCGTTCGGTTCGTGGATGTGGAGGACGTCGAAATCGTTGTCGTTGATCCAGCGGCGGACCCGCGCGTAGGAGACGGGACCGAAACTCAGGCGCGCGACCGATCCGTTGTACGGAATGGCGACGGCGCGACCTGCGGAGACGACGAAGTCCGGCAGGGGCGTCGTCTCCGACGCGGGAGCGAGCACGCTCACCTCGTGCCCGCGGCCGATGAGGACCTCCGCGAGATCCACGACGTGTGCCTGTACCCCACCGGGAACGTCGAAGGAGTACGGGCAGACCATCCCGATCCTCACCTACGCCTCCATCCGGGCGCGGCGGGCCTCCGACAGGTCGTCGAGCCACAACGGTTGCAGCATGTGCCAGTCCTCGGGGTGGGCGGCGATGTTGGCGGCGAACCGGTCGGCGAGGGCCTGTGTGGCAGCGTCGATCCCGACGCTCACGTCGAGCTCCGGATCCACACGGAACCCCCAGCCGTCCTCGGTGAACCAGCAGTGCACCGGCAACAGTGCCGCACCGGTGTCGATGGCCAGTTTCGCCGGTCCGGCGGGCATGCGGGTCGGTTCGCCGAAGAAGGTGACCGGGACTCCCTTGCGAGCGAGGTCGCGTTCGCCGAGCAGGCACACGATCCGGTTGTCGCGCAACCGCGCGGCCAGCTCCCCGAACGGAGGCGTCTCCCCGCCGCTCGAGGGGAAGATCTCGAAACCGAGACCCTCGCGGTAGTCCACGAAACGGCGGTAGAGGGACTCGGGACGCAGGCGCTCGGCGACCGTGGTCAATCCGCCGAAGTAGCGGACGCACCACACGCCGGCGAGATCCCAGTTCCCACTGTGGGGCAGCGCCAGGATCGCGCCGCGACCGGCGGCGAGCGCCGCCTCGATGTGCTCACGGCCCTCGATGGACGAATCGATCGACTTCGCGGTCGCGTCGAGATCCATCGACGGCAGGCGGAACGCCTCGCGCCAGTAGCGCGCGTAGGACCGGACCGACCGGCGGATCAGATCGTCGGGCACCTCGTCCGGCTGCACCCCGAGCACCCGCGCGAGGTTGCGGCG
This sequence comes from Rhodococcus rhodochrous, assembly GCF_900187265.1. NCBI lineage: Bacteria > Bacillati > Actinomycetota > Actinomycetes > Mycobacteriales > Nocardiaceae > Rhodococcus > Rhodococcus rhodochrous. The sequence goes on along the minus strand of NZ_LT906450.1, from coordinate 2,276,747 downwards.
CAGTTGCTGCGGTCCGCCGCCACGGCGCGCCGCATAGTCGGCGCCGGCGTCGAACAACCGTCGCGCGACGCCGTCGGGCAGTGCCCGGACCAGGCGCCAGCCACCCGCGTACGCGAGATCGGACGCCTTCTCGCCGACACTCACTGCGCTCCCCCGTCGTCCCGGGTCTCCGTCGTCCCACCGGCCGGGGGCGTGATGGGAAGCAGTTCGCGCGCACCCGCGGAGTTGCGGACGGCGAGAACCCGCTGGAAGACCGTGATCACCGATCCGACGACGAGCAGCCACATCGCGATGTGGATCGCCCAGTCGAGCCCGAGGCCGGTGAGACCGGCGCCCACGAGCACGATCACGAGCCGGTCGGGTCGCTCGATCAGGCCGCCATCGGCGGACAGACCGCTCGCCTCGGCCCGCGCCTTCGCATACGAGATGACCTGCGACGTCACGAGGCAGACGAGGGTGGCGACGAACAACGGGCGGCTCTGCTCGTGGTAGACGGCCCACCACGCGAGACCACCGAAGATCGCACCGTCGGCGACCCGGTCGCAGGTCGCGTCGAGTACCGCTCCGAAGCGCGTTCCGCCCCCACGGGCCCGGGCCATGGCGCCGTCCAGCATGTCGAACATGACGAACAGCCAGATGACCATCGTTCCCCAGAACAGGTGTCCCATGGGGAACAGGGTCACGGCGGCGGCGATCGTGGCGACGGTGCCGATGAGCGTGACGGCGTCCGGAGTCAGGCCGGTACGGATCAGCGCCTTGCCGAGCGGCGCGGTGACCTTCGACACCGACGCACGCCCGAAGAAGCTCAGCATCCCGCGACCCCTGTCTTCCTGTCCGACCGTTGTGTCCGGAATCCGATCCTGCCACGAGTGGAGCCGGAAATGCGCGGTCGGCCCGCGGTGGATCGGCATGCGAACGGCACCACGGCCGTGCGCTGCGATCGCGACGACTCGGGGAGGGCTGTCACTCGTCCCATGCCGAGGCGAGCAGTGCACGGGTGTCGCGCAGCAGCTGCACCATCACCTTCGACCCACCGAGGACGGTGATGAAGTTGGCGTCGCCGCCCCAGCGCGGGACGACGTGCAGGTGGAGATGCTCGGCCAGCGAGCCTCCCGCCGCGGCACCGAGGTTGAGGCCGACGTTGAAGCCGTGCGGCCGCGAGACGCGCTTGATGACGCGGAGCGCGCGCTGCGCGAACTGCATGAGCTCCGCGCTCTCCTCGGGCGTCAGATCCTCGAGGTTCGCCACCCGGCGATACGGCACGATCATCAGATGTCCCGGGTTGTACGGGTACAGGTTGAGCACCGCGTACACCAGTTCGCCGCGTGCGACGACCAGGCCCTCCTCGTCGGACATCTTCGGGATGTCGGTGAAGGGCTCGTACGGCTCGTCGCGACCCCGCGGGGACTCGGTGATGTACGACATCCGGTGGGGCGACCACAGGCGCTGCAGGTGGTCGGACTCTCCCACGCCGCGATCGACCATCGAGGCGGGACTGTCCTCCGTCGCTGGGATGTCGGCGGGCCCCGGGGTGCGGTCGCCCGTCACGACGGGCTGCCTTCCCCACCGGAGCCGACGAGTTCGGCGGTGGGCGAGGCGTTCTCGCGGCGGCGGACCCATTCGGTGACGATCCGCACGGCCTCGTCGACGGGCACGCCGTTGACCTGCGTGCCGTCGCGGAAGCGGAAGCTGACCGCGCCGGCCGCGACGTCGCGCTCTCCGGCGAGCAGCATGAACGGCACCTTCTGCGTGGTGTGTGTGCGGATCTTCTTCTGCATGCGGTCGTCGGAGACGTCGACCTCGGCGCGGATCCCCTGCGCCTTCAGCTTTCCGACGACGTCGAACAGGTGACCCTCGAAGTCGGCGGCCACGGGGATGCCCACGACCTGAACGGGCGAGAGCCACGCGGGGAAGGCACCGGCGTAGTGCTCGGTGAGCACACCGAAGAACCGCTCGATGGAACCGAACAGTGCGCGGTGGATCATGACGGGGCGGTGCTTGGCACCGTCGGCGCCGGTGTACTCGAGCTCGAAGCGTTCGGGCAGGTTGAAGTCGAGCTGGATCGTCGACATCTGCCAGCTGCGGCCGAGCGCGTCCTTGACCTGCACGGAGATCTTCGGGCCGTAGAAGGCGGCTCCGCCCGGGTCGGGCACGAGGTTCAGGCCGGAGGCCTCACCGACCTCGCGCAGCGTCTCGGTCGCGACGTCCCACAGTTCGTCGCTGCCGACGAACTTCTTGGGGTTCTTCGTCGACAGTTCGAGGTAGTAGTCGTCGAGCCCGTAATCCTTGAGCAGGTCGAGGATGAAGTTCAGGACGCTGGTGAGCTCGTCGCGCATCTGCTCCGGGGTGCAGAAGATGTGTGCGTCGTCCTGCGTCATGCCGCGCACGCGGGTCAGGCCGTGGACGACACCGGACTTCTCGTAGCGGTAGACCGAACCGAACTCGAACATGCGCAGCGGCAGTTCGCGGTAGGAGCGCCCGCGCGACCGGAAGATCAGGTCGTGCATCGGGCAGTTCATGGGCTTGAGGTAGTAGTCCTGGCCCGGCTTGCGGACGGTGCCGTCCTCGTTGAGCTCCTCGTCGATGTGCATCGCGGGGAACATGCCGTCGCGGTACCAGTCGAGGTGACCGGAGACCTCGTACAGCTGACCCTTGGTGATGTGCGGCGAGTACACGAACTCGTAGCCGGCCTCGACGTGCCGCTGGCGCGAGTAGTTCTCCATCTCCTGGCGGATGATGCCGCCCTTGGGATGGAAGACGGGCAGACCCGAACCGAGCTCGTCGGGGAACGAGAACAGGTCGAGCTCGTTGCCGAGCTTGCGGTGGTCGCGGCGTTCGGCCTCGGCGAGGAGTTCGAGGTGCGCGTCGAGCGCCTCGGTGGACTCCCAGGCCGTGCCGTAGATGCGCTGCAGGCCGGCGTTGTCCTGGTCGCCGCGCCAATAGGCCGCGGAGCTGCGCGTGAGCTTGAAGGCCGGGATGAACTTGGTGGTGGGCACGTGCGGGCCGCGGCACAGGTCCTTCCAGACGAGCTCACCCGTGCGCGGGTTGAGGTTGTCGTAGATGGTCAGTTCCTTGCCGCCGACCTCCATCACCTCGGGGTCGTCGATGCCGGACTTGTCGTCGATGAGTTCGAGCTTGAACGGCTCGTCCTTCAGTTCCTCGCGGGCGTCCTCGAGGCTGTCGACGACGCGACGCGAGAAGCGCTGGGCGTCCTTGACGATCTTCTTCATCCGCTTCTCGAGCTTCGCGAGATCCTCGGGCGTGAAGGGACGCTCGACCTGGAAGTCGTAGTAGAAGCCGTCGCGGATCGGCGGGCCGATGCCGAGCTTGGCCTCCGGGAACTCCTGCTGCACGGCCTGCGCGAGCACGTGGGCGGCCGAGTGGCGGATGACGCTGCGGCCGTCGTCGGTGTCGGCGCCGACGGCCTCGACCTCGACGTCCGCTTCGGGCGTCCAGGACAGGTCGCGCAGCGCGCCTTCGGAGTCGCGGACGACCACGATCGTCTCGGGTCCCTTGGTGGGCAGACCCGCGTCACGGACCGCCGCGCCCGCAGTGGTCCCCGCGGGCACCCGGACGATCGTGGCTGGTTTCACGGATGCGGGCGTGGTCACTGTGACGGACTCCTCGGCTCGATGCCTGATACGTGGTCGTCGCCGGGCACGTGCTGCGGTCGACGACCGCGAGCACACGGCAACTTCCTCATGCTATCGACATCCGCGCGGACCGCGAACACAGGGAGCCGTGAAGTCCTCAGAGGTGGTTGAGACCCGTCAGTACCCGTTCGAGCAGTTCGACGTTCGGTCCCACCTTGTCGGCGGTGCGGTGCACGGTGATCTCGCCGGTCGCCGCGAGATCGCCGACGAGCACGCGGGCGACACCGAGCGGGATCTGCGCGAGGGCCGCGATCTCCATGATCGATCTCGGCTGGGCGCACAACGCCAGCACGAGGCGATGCTCGTCCATCGCCGGACCGGACTCACTGCCCATCGCGGAGGGGACGGCCGACACGAGCACTTCGAGAGGCAACTCCACCTCGGCTCGGGTGCGTCCCCCGCTCCGTACGAACGGGCGCACGAACGACGACGTCTCTGGCTGGTTCATGTCCTCGATTCCCACACTGGTCCCGGTGCCCGCATTCCGGCCGGCCGCCTGCGCTGCTCCGACCGACTGCGCTCTGTCGACCGGTTGCGCTGTGTCGACCGGTTGCGCTGCGGGCCGGTACACCTCGGCTGCCGTGACCTCGTCCACGACGGGGCCCGGCTCGCGGTGATTCCGTACCGGCACGGCGTGATCCGCCGGCCGCCGACGTCGACGGGACCGACCGGATCCGAATCTCGCTCCGGTCGCCCCCACGACCGGCCATTCGCTGTCCGCAACGCTCATCCGGACGTGTCCTCCTCGACGACCACGATCCTGCCATCACTATGCGCACTTCGGCCACAAGCACCACAGCTGTGCCCACACGACACGCGTGGTCGAGCCCGATGGGGCCGTTGCGGTTCGAAGGAAACAAGCGCTCGCGGGCGACCCGCCCGACCGGGCGCCACGCATGCTCAACGATTTCATCAAGGTACGAAAAAAGGCACCCCTGCGGGGGTGCCTTTCGTCACTGTCGATCTCGGTGGTCCCGGCTGGGATCGAACCAGCGACCTCCCCGGTGTGAACGGGACGCTCTTCCACTGAGCCACGGGACCGGGCCGCTTCACAGCGGCTCGAACGAGATGGAACACTAACACGCTCCCGCCATGAACACGAATCGCCTGGTGACAGCGTTTCGATGCGCTGTTCCGTGCGGCGCGTCCCCGCGCTGCACGCGCGCGTACGCGAGGGACAGGAGTCGGACCCAGGACTCGGCATCCGGAGCCGGCACCTCGAAGCCGGAGCCTCGGACGATCTCTTCGTCCCGGAGGCCCCGGAAGGTGCAACCGCCGGCGGGAGCGACACGAGATCGACCCCCGAAGCCCGATTCGGCAACCCGATTCGGCGCCTCCCGCGGGGGTCATCGACCCGTCACCTTCGCGAAATCTGCCGGTTTTCTTCCGTTGACCTGCGGATTTGTGTGTTCCGTAGATGCTCGGCTACTGTTTTGAACCGCACCACGGAGAGCAAGACGCCGAACGGTGCGAATGCGGATGTAGCGCAGCTGGTAGCGCATCACCTTGCCAAGGTGAGGGTCGCGGGTTCGAATCCCGTCATCCGCTCGAGAGGTTGGACTCGACCTTTTACGGTGGAGTGGCCGAGTGGTGAGGCAACGGCCTGCAAAGCCGTGCACACGGGTTCGATTCCCGTCTCCACCTCGCGCGATTAGCTCAGCGGGAGAGCGCTTCCCTGACACGGAAGAGGTCACTGGTTCAATCCCAGTATCGCGCACCAGGTTCGACCAGCACGTGGGTCGGACCGGTTCACCGAAACAACGTGCACATGCGGATGTAGCGCAGCTGGTAGCGCATCACCTTGCCAAGGTGAGGGTCGCGGGTTCGAATCCCGTCATCCGCTCCACTCCGGCGATCACCATGCCGGCGCGATTAGCTCAGCGGGAGAGCGCTTCCCTGACACGGAAGAGGTCACTGGTTCAATCCCAGTATCGCGCACAGAAGATGAAGGCCCCCTTCGAATTTCGAAGGGGGCCTTCATTCGTTCGTGGAGTGGGTCGACGTCCGAGCCATCCGGTGAGGAATCCGACAGCGATCCGGTGCAGAGGTACTCCCCCGCACCGGACCGGCGCGTCACGCGCCGAGCTTGTTGATCCCCGCGATCATCGCCCGCAGCGACGACTCGGTGCCGGTCTCGCCGGTGCCCATGACCCAGGCCGTGCGCTCGCCGGAGCGGCACAGCAGGAAGGTCGCGGACATCCCACCGAGGTCGTGGCGATGGAACGACAGGATCTCGATGTTCAGTCCGAGGTCGTACAGCATCGCGGTCATCGCGGCGATCGGCCCGCAGGTCGTGGCGGATGCGGTATGGATGGTGTCGCCGATCGCGATCGTCGCCTCGAAGGCGCTGCGTCCCGCACCGAGGGTCGTCGCAGTCCAGCCGCCGAGGCGGACCGGACCGTGCTGGGCACCGTAGGTGGATTCGAATTCCGTCCAGCTCATGCCGGAGGCTTCCTCGCGCAATCCCCGAGGAAGTGCGCGCCCGTAGCGGGCGAAGAACGGATCGGCATCAGGGGTGCCGAAGGGGAACATCGGAGCGAAACCGGAGAAGGAGGTGAAGGCGTTCATCGTTCGTAGTGGTCTTCCACGAGAAGGAAGGACCGACGCGTAGCTCAACGACCCGCAGCGAGGGGTCGGTCCGAATCAGACCCCGCTACGGCGGTGAACTACGAGTACGCGCTTCATAGCCGCGACGGTACAACGCACCGACATTTCGTGCAAGTCGTATGCACGGGACCGTGTGACGGAACCGTGACCACTGCGGCTGGAACCTGAGGTATCCCTCATGTAGCGTGGATGTTGCCATCCCCCCGATGGTGTCGAACCCCAGCCATGACCCCCCATCCAAGGCTGGGGTTCAGCCATATCCGGCCCTTCTTCGCCTCGTGTCCGGGCTCGTGTCTCCGTCTCGCATCGACACGCCGGGGCTCCTGCCGGATCATCCCGTCCGAGTGCTTCACTGGTGTGCATGTCCATGCCACCACTCGAAGAAGCGGTCTCCGTCGACGAGGCGGGCATCTGGGATGCCGAGGCGATCGCCCAGGTCGCCGCCGCGACCTTCCCGCTCGCCTGCCCTCCGGACGCCGCCGAGGACGACATCGCCGACTTCATCGAGCGCACCCTCAGCGCGGAGAAGTTCGCCGAATACCTGTCCTCCCCCGAACGCATCGTTCTCGAGGCACGCGCAGGTGAGGAGATCGTCGGTTACCTGATGGCAGTGGACGCCGCGCCCGAGGATCCGGCGATCGACGCGATGATCACGGCGCGGCCGGCGATCGAGATCAGCAAGCTGTACGTGATGCCGGGCCATCACGGGTCGGGGGTGTCCGCAGCGCTCATGGACGCGATCGTCGCGCGGGCCCGCGCGCTCGGGCGGGCGGGCCTGTGGCTCGGCGTCAATCAGGAGAACACCCGCGCCCGGCGCTTCTACGAGAAGCAGGGCTTCGAGGTGGTGGGCACGCGCACGTTCGTCGTGGGCGCGCAGACACACGACGATTTCGTCATGCAGCGCACCCTCTGAACGGAATGCCGGCAGTGATCCGGTGATGCGGTGTGAACGACCCGGCGCGGATGAGCGCCGGGTATCCGCTCAGCCCGCGGCGACCTCGAAGCGGGACAACGCCAGGAGGCGGGAGGTCGCACGCAGGTACTTCTTGCGGTAACCGCCGGCGAGCATCTCGGGCGTGAAGATCTCGTCGAGCTTGGCGCCGGAGACCGTCACGGGAATGCTCGCGTCGTACATGCGGTCGGCGAGGACCACCAGACGCAGGGCCACCGACTGGTCCTTCGCCGGATGCACACCCTCGAGGAAGACGGCGGGCACACCTTCGACGAGCTTGCCGTACCGCGAGGGGTGCAACGTGCTCAGGTGCGCGCACAGCTCGTCGAAGTCGTCGAGCGTGGCACCCGGGATCGCCTCGGCGCGCTCGGTGAGCTCGGCCGAGTCGACCGGATCGGGTGCGGGCGGCAGGTCGCGGTGACGGTAGTCGGGGCCGTCGACGCGGATGGTCTCGAAGATCGACGCGAGTTTCTTGATCTCGCGCAGGAAGTCCTGTGCCGCGAACCGTCCCTCCCCCAGCTGGCCGGGGAGCGTGTTGGAGGTCGCGACGATCGAGACACCGCGGGCCGACAGTTCGGTCAGCAGGCGCGAGACGAGCATGGTGTCGCCCGGATCGTCGAGTTCGAACTCGTCGATGCACAGCACGCTGTGGCTAGACAGCTCCTCGACGGCCTTGTTGAACCCGAGGGCGCCGACGACGTGGGTGAGCTCGACGAACGTGCCGAAGGCCTTGGGAGAGGGTGCGCTGTGGAAGATCGAGGCGAGCAGGTGGGTCTTGCCCACGCCGAAGCCGCCGTCGAGGTAGAGGCCGGCACCCTGCGGCTGGGAGCGGCGGCCGAACAGGCCGCGCTTGCCACCGCGGATCTTCCCGATCTTGCTGACGAACTCCGCAGCGGTCTTCACCGCGGCCGCCTGGCTCGGCTCGTTCGGATCCGGGATGTACGACTCGAAGCTCACCTCGTCGAACATCGCGGGGGGCACCATCTGCGCCACCAACTGGTCAGCAGGCACCACCGGATTGCGGTCGACGAGACGTTCGTGCATTAGCCCAGGGTACGACCGCACCATGCTCGGATCCGCACTCGAATCCGGAATGCGACCTACTTCACACGGCGTTCACCTCGGCGTCACGCTCCGGGAGGACACTTCCGATCGGCTGCTCCACCACCGGTTGCACGCCTCCGTCGGTGAACCTGGCAGGCTGTGCGCATGCGCAGATCGGGAGTGATCGCCGCGATGTTGATCACGGTTGCCGCGGCGTCGACCGCGTGCGGAGCAGGACCGTCGATACGTCCCGACGTCGCCGTGGTGCGCGACGATCCCGGTGTCGCCGTCGACAGGACCCCGCAGGACGAGACCGCGGTACCCGAACTTCCGGTGCCGTCGGCCGAACCGACGTGGCGGAACTGCACGGACGAGACGCTCTCCTCGTTCGACGCACCTCCCGGTCCCCAGGGCCTCGTTCTCGAGTGCGCGGAGGTCGTCGCCCCGATCGATGCGGCCGGCACCGTCACCGGCACCTTCCCCCTGGCCGTCATGCGCGCACGACTACCCGACACCCCCACCGACGTGGCGCCGCTGGTTCTCACGACCGGCGCCGACATCGCATCGACGCGTGCACTGACCGGGATGGCGACCGGTCCGATGTCCGGTGCACTGGCGATGCGTCCGATCGTCGCGGTGGATCGGCGCGGAATCGGCAACTCGCTCGCGATCGACTGCATCTTTCCCGCGGATCGTCGCGGCCTCGGCGATCTCGGGCAATTCGGCCGCACCGGCGATGCACCCGAACGTGTCGCCGATCTGGGCCGTCAGGCGACCGTCTCGTGCACCGACTACCTGCAGCCGCAGCAGCTGATGTTCGGCGCGTCGCACGCCGCCGACGACATCGAACGCCTCCGCCAGGCATGGGGAGTGGACCGGATCGGCCTCCTCGGCGTGGGGAACGGTGCGACGGTCGCGCTCGCCTACGCCGCCGCCTATCCGGGCGCGGTCGGCCGCCTGGTCCTCGACTCCCCCGCCACGGCCACCGCCGACGCCGAGCTCATGGCCGAGTCGCAGGCCCGCGGGGCAGAGGCCGCCGTCGATGCCTTCACGCGGCAGTGCATCGCCCTCGACTGCGCCCTGGGCGACGATCCCCGCGCGGCGATCGAGGATCTGCACGAGCAGGCCACCGAGGGTGACCTCGCGCCGGTCTCGGCCAACTCGTTCCTCACGGCGCTGACGGGTGTCCTCGGCACGCCGCGCGGCGATCTGCAGGGTCGCGTCCGTGAGGTGGCGGACGTCCTCGCGGCGGCACGGGACGGCGATGTCATGCCGCTCATCGAACTGGTCGGCGCGGCCGAGGAGAGGCTCTCGACGGACGGTCAGTTCGTCGCCCGGTGCAGCGACGGACAGCGGTGGCCGACCCCGACCCATGCGGGCGATCTCGCCCGGAGCTGGTCGACCCTGTATCCGCTCTACGGCGCGGACCTTGCGACGGGCCTGACGGCATGTGCGGCGTGGCCGAGCCTGCCTCCCCCGCCGCTGCCGGCTGCGCTCGACGTGCCCGTGCTCGTCTCCTCGGGGGCCGCGGACCCGGTCGTGGGCAATGCCGGCGTGGAGTCGGTGACAGGTGTGCTCACCGCGGGCGGTATCGCCTGGGCGTCACTGTCGTGGCAGGGCGCCGGTTACTCGGCAGTCCTGCACTCGGGTTGCGTGCAGGCCCGGGTGGAGGCCTATCTGTCCGAGGGGGAACTTCCGCCCAACGGGAGCCTGTGCCCCGCGTGAACCTTCCCGGCACGGGGTCAGGGCGTGTGCACGGGTCCGCAGGCCCGCGGTGTACCGTGCCGTAGTGTTCCTCAGAAGTCTCGAACCCCGGACCGCACGCACGACCGCCGAGGTGGTCAAGGCTGTGGTGTGGCCCCTTGCCGTACTGACGGTTCTGCACCGGGTCGTGATCAAAGCGGTCAACGGGTTCCGGACGGACGACTTCACCCCGGTCTACAACGCGGCGCTGGCCTTCCTCAACCGCCGGCCGGTGTACACCGCCGAGTTCCAGTGGGTCGATCCCCACTATCTCTACCCACCTTCCGGCACGCTGCTGATCGCCCCGATCGCGGTGATCGACCCCGAACGGTCGCGGTGGTTGTTCATCCTCGCCAATGCGATCGCGATCCTCGTCGCGCTGTACCTGCTGCTGCGCATGTTCGGTCTGCGACTCGACTCGCCGATCGCGCCGGTGCTGGTCTTCGCCGCGTTCGCGTCCGAGACGGTGACGAACACGCTCGTCTTCACGAACATCAACGGTCTCGTCCTGCTCGGCGAGATCGCCTTCCTGACGCTGCTGCTCAAACGCCGTGATCTGTGGGCGGGAGCTGCGCTCGGCCTGACCTTCGCCGTCAAACCGATCCTTGCTCCCCTGCTGTTCCTGCCACTCGTGCGCGGACAGTGGAAGGTCTTCATCACCGCCGCGGGCGTCCCGATCGCGCTGACGATCATCGCGTGGCCCCTGTCGGTCGACGCGTGGCAGTTCGTCGAACACACCGTGCCGTACCTGCTCGAGTCCCGCGACTACTTCAACAGCGCGATCGTCGGCAACGGCATGTACTACGGGCTCCCGGCCTGGCTGGTCTTCGGCCTGCGGGCGGTGCTCGCGGTGATGGTCGCGGTCTCGGTGTGGCTGCTCTACCGTTACTGCCGCCACGACGAGGTGTTCTTCGTGTGCACCGCCGGCGGTGTGTTGCTCGCGGCCTCGTTCCTGCTCGGATCGCTCGGCCAGATGTACTACTCGATGATGCTGTTCCCGCTGCTGATGACGGTGCTGCTGCCGAATTCCGTGATGCGGAACTGGCCCGCCTGGCTCGCCGTCTACGGCTTCCTGAGCTACGACTCGTGGCTGTCGAGCCGGTGGGTGGAGGCCGGTCGCGCGGCGGAGTACATGAAGACCACCTTCGGCTGGTCGCTGCTGCTCATCGTCGTCTTCGCCGTCCTGCTCGACCGCTACCTCGCCGCGAAGCGGGAAGGACGCCTGGCGGACGGTATCGAGCCGTCGCACCTGCTCGAGGAGAAGCAGCCGGCACGGACGTGACCCGCTGCTTCCGGTGCAGACGTGACGCGTGCGCCGACCGCGGTTAGCGTGGAGATCATGACGTCTGCTCCTCGATCCGAACCCGCGCCCAAGGTCGTCCACACCGACGAGGAATGGCGCGCGAAGCTCACTCCCGCCGAATTCGCCGTGTTGCGGCAGGCCGGCACCGAGCGCCCCTTCGTCGGCGAGTACACCGACACCGAGACCGAGGGCATCTACGAATGCCGCGCGTGCGGTGCCGAACTGTTCCGCAGCACCGAGAAGTTCCACTCCCACTGCGGGTGGCCGTCGTTCTTCGACCCCGCCGACTCCGACGCCGTGATCCTGCGCGAGGACAACTCGCTCGGCATGCGGCGCATCGAGGTGGTGTGCGCGACGTGCCACAGCCATCTCGGGCACGTCTTCGAGGGCGAGGGTTACCCGACGCCCACCGACCAGCGGTACTGCATCAACTCGATCTCCCTGCGCCTGGTTCCGTCGGAGTGATCCCGGCCGCGGCCAGCGCGGTCCACAGCGCGTCGTGCCGTTCGGCGGTCGGTGCCGGTTCGACGAGTTCGAAGGCGCATCCGATCGACCGGGCGGCACCGTCCGCTTTCTCGCTGTCGCCGATCATCAACGTGCGCTGCGGGTCGACGCCCAGTGCGTCGACTGCGTAGCGGAAGATCTCCGGCTCGGGCTTGACGGCGCCCACCTCGAAGGAGAGCGCGAACACCGACACGAGGTCGTCGATACCGAGGCGCGCGAAGGCCGGTCGCAGGTCGAAGGCGATGTTGCTCACCACGCCGACCGCGATGCCGTCGCCGGCGAGTGCCTCGACGACGGGGACGGTGTCCGGATAGACGGTCCAGCAGTCGGGGTCGGTCACCTTCTCGTAGAGCGCCTGTGCCTGCTCGGGATCGGCCACGCCGGACTTGCGCAGCACCGTCAGGTAGGCCTCGCGGTGCCAGCGCGGCTCTCGGTCGCGGTTGGTCCACGCGTGGTGCTCGTCGGCGTCCATCTCGACGGGCTGCCCGACGGGTTGCGTCAGCCGCCGCATGAGTTCGGCCTGCCGGTGCACGTCGAAGGGTCTGCCCTCGTGGTCGGTGACGTCCGCGAGCCAGCTCTCGTCCTCCTCGAGCCGGAAGAGGGTGCCGGAGAAGTCGAACAGGACGGCATCGAAGGGGGTCTCGGCCATGCCCCGAGGCTAACGGCTGCGCGACATCGGCAGGTCAGCTCGGGTACATCTCCTCCATGAGACTCTTGGCCGCGGTCGACGCGGGATCACGGCCGTCGACCCCGGGCGCGAGATCGGTCCATACGATCAGCGTGACGCCGTTGTCGGGATCGGAGCCCATGAACGAGTTGTACCCGGGCAGTTCACCGGTGTGCCCGTACATGGGACCCCTCTTCGCGATGCCCCAGCCGTAGCTCGGGGCGTCCGGGTTCGCCGGATCGGTCGACTGCATGGTCGTCATCCGCTGCTGCTGCAGGTCCGCGTCGAGGAGGTCGCCGCCGGTCAGCGCCTCCACCCACGTGGCGAGGTCCTCGGCGGTCGAGATACCCCCGCCCGCCGCCCATGCCCACGACGGGTTCATCCTGGTCACATCGGTCGGTTCGAGCGTGCCGTCCCGGGCCTCGGCCTGCATCTCGGGCGGAAGCGCCGGGTCGGTGAGGGTGAGCATGTTGGTGCCGTAGAAGTAACCGTGGGCGTAGGGCGACGGCAGCGACGTGTCGGAGGGCCCCGGGAGCGATGTCCTGGTCAGACCGGTCGAACGGAAGAGGCGCTCGTCGAAGATCTGCGCGAGCGGTCTGCCGTCGAGTTGTTCGGCGATCAGGCCGAGCAGCACGTAGTTGGTGTTGGAGTAGTGGTAGCCCTCCCCCGGCGGGAAGTACGGCGGGTTGGCGAACGCGAGGTCGAGCAGTTCCTCGGGCTGCCAGACCCGTTCGGGATCGTCGTCCATCGCCTGGTTGAACTCCGGTGTCTCGGTGTAGTTGTAGAGACCGGACCGCATGTTCAGCAGTTGTTCGATCGTGATGGCGTCGCCGTTCGGGACGTCGGGTCGATGCTTCGACACCGGATCCGACAGTGCGAGGTTCCCGTCCTGCACCTGCTGCAGGATCACGGTCGCCGTCCAGGTCTTGGTGTTGGAACCGACCCGGACATGGTCGTCGAGGGAGACCGGGTCCCCACCGTCGCGCTCGGTGGTCCCGTAGGTGGCGGTGACGGTGCCGGACGGTGTCCGCAGCAGGGCCGCGGCACCGGGCACCAGGAACTCCTGCGCCGTCTGCTCGAGTACCTGTTCGAGCCGCGCCTGGTCGACCGGGTTCACGGCGGTGTCCGTCGCGGAGACCCCCGCAGCCGTACCGGGCGGGGAGGTCCCCTCGGTCGGCGAACTGTCGTCGTCGGACCCCGAGCAGGCTCCGACGATCATCGCAACTGCGACCGCGGCACCGGCCGCGCGCAGGGAACGTGCCGATGCGGACCGGTTCATGAATCCCAACGGTAGCGAGCGAGCCGCCCGTATGAGCCACAATTCCTCGCATGGGTGAGACGGGTACGAGAATCCGGCGACACACGAAGCTGTCCGTCGTCGGCGCCGGGAGCGTCGGTACCGCAGTGGCGTACGCGTGCCTGCTCCGGGGATCGGCGGACGCGATCGCGCTGTACGACACGAATGCCGCGAAGGTGCGCGCGGAGGTCCTCGACCTGAACCACGGCACCCAGTTCGCGCCGTCGTGCCGCATCGAGGGCAGCGACGACATCGCCGTCACCGCCGGTTCCGATCTGATCGTCGTGACCGCCGGTGCCAAACAGCATCCCGGCCAGTCCCGCCTCGATCTCGCGGCCGCGAACGTCGCCCTGGCACGGGACCTGACTCCCGGCCTCCTGTCCGTCTCCCCCGAGGCGGTGGTCGTCTTCGTCAGCAATCCGGTCGACATCGTCACCCGCGCCGCGATCGCGGCGAGCGGCATCGCGGACGGCCGGATCTTCGGGTCGGGCACGGTGCTCGATTCCGGCCGGCTGCGATATCTGCTCGCCCACCGCGCCGACGTCGCGATCGAGAACGTCCACGCGTTCGTCGTCGGGGAGCACGGCGATTCGGAGGTCGCACTGTGGTCGGGCGCGACGATCGGGGGTGTGCCGGTGAAGTCCTTCTCCGTCGACGGCCGGCCGGTCTTCGATCCGGAGACCCGCGCCGAACTCTTCGACGAGGTCGTGCGCAGCGCCTACGAGATCATCCGCGGCAAGGGCGCCACGAATCTCGCGATCGGCCTGTCGAGCGCCCGCATCGTGGAGGCCGTGCTGCGGAACCAGCGCCGCGTGCTCGCGGTCTCGACGCTGCAGACCGGGCGGCACGGCCTGCAGGACGTCTGCCTCTCGCTGCCCACCGTCGTCGACGCGCGCGGCGCGCACACCGTGCTCGACGTGCCGCTGTCGCCGGAGGAGGAGGCGGGGCTGGCCGCCTCCTCGGCCACTCTGCGCGAGGTCCAGGCGTCCCTCGGCCTGTGACCGCTCAGCGCTGCCGGACGACCGGCGGATCGTAGGCCCGGATGGGCGGCAACTCGCCGTCGAACCGCTCGACGTCGACGAGCACGTGCTGCCCCGTGCACCCGTGGGACAGCGACGACGTGCCGACATCGGGGGTGAGCACGTTCGCGTTCCCGTGCACACACATCGACCCGGGATCGGACGGATCCAGCGGGTCGTACCAGGCTCCGGTCGCGAGCTGGACGACGTTCGGCAGCAGGCCGTCGTCGAGGACCACCCCGGCGAGGCAGGAACCCCGTTCGTTGAAGACGCGCACGATGTCACCGGCCTCCAGACCTCGCGCGGCCGCGTCCTCGGGATGCATCCGGATCGGTTCGCGTCCACGGATCTTCGATGCCTGGCTCACCGAACCGTGATCGAGCTGCCCGTGCAGGCGGGTGGCCGGCTGGTTGGCGATCAGGTGCAGCGGGAACCGCTCGACCCGCGAGGAGCCGAGCCATTCGTCGGGTTCGTACCAGGTGGGATGCCCGGCGCAGTCGTCGTATCCGAACGAGTCGATGTCGGCGGAGAAGATCTCGAGCCGTCCGCTGGGGGTCCGCAGCGGATTAGCCTCGGGGTCGGACCGGAAGTCCTCGAACAGCGTCAGATCGTCCTCGGTCCGCATCCGGACCGGTCCGCCGAACCAGAAGTCGTCGAAGGGCGGTGGGTCCTCGATCCGGCGGTCGTCGGCGAGGACGAAACCGCGCCACTGCTCGTAGAGGTGCTCGAGCCACTGCCGCGAGGTCCGGCCCTCGGTGAACTTCTCGCCGAAACCGAGACGGTGGGCGAGATCGGTGAAGGTGTCGTAGTCGTCGCGGGCGTCGGCGAACCGCGGGACGGCGGCCTGCATCGCGACGAGCAGCGGATCGTTGCGCGTGCACGTCAGATCGTCGCGTTCGAGCGCCGTCGTCGACGGCACGACGATGTCGGCATGCTTGGCCATCGGCGTCCAGTACGGGTCGTGGACGACGATCGTGTCGGGTCGCTGCAGGGCACGCCGCAGCCGGCCGATGTCCTGGTGGTGGTGGAAGGGGTTGCCGCCCGCCCAGTACACGAGCCGGATGTCGGGGAAGGTCAGGCGTTGCCCGTCGTAGTCGAACTGCTCCCCCGGCCGCAGCAGCAGGTCGGAGATCGCGGCGACGGGGATGAAGTCCTCGACGTCGTTGTTGCCCTGGAAGAGGGTGGGCAGCGGATACGGGACGGGAGCGAGACCGGGTTCGTTCATCGAACCGTAGCCGTGGCCGAAACCGCCTCCGGGAACGCCGAGTTGGCCGAGCATCGCGGCGAGGGTCACGCCTGCCCAGGGCGCCTGCTCGCCGTGCCGCACGCGTTGCAGCGACCACGTGACCGACACCAGGGTGCGGCCTCGGGCCATGCGCCGCGCGAGGTCGACGAGGGTACCGGCCGGGATGCCCGACAGTCCGGCGGCCCACTCGGGGGTCTTGGGGACGCCGTCGGTGCGGCCGAGCAGGTATTCCTCGAAGCGGTCGTAACCGGTGCAGTAGCGGTCGAGGAACTCGCGGTCGGCGAGGCCTTCGGTGGCCAGGACGTAGCCGAGGGCGAGTATGATCGCGACGTCGGTGCCCGGCCGGGGTGCCAGCCACTCGTGCTCACCGTGCACGTCGCTGCGGATCGGGCTGAACGAGACGATCCGGCCGCCGCGGGCCCGCATCCGGTCGAGGGCGTCGCGGGTGGGGTGGTCGCTCGTGCCGCCGTCGTTGACGGCGGTGTTCTTGAGCGGGATCCCGCCGAAGCACACCATCAGATCGGTCTCGCGGGCGATGACCTCCCAGGAGGTCGAGCGCGCGAACAGTTTCCAGTGGGTCCCCACGACGTGCGGCATGATCACGCCGGTCGCGCCGAGCGAGTAGGAGTGCACCGAGCGGGTGTAGCCGCCGAACATCTTCAGAAAGCGGTGCACCTGGCTCTGTGCGTGGTGGAACCGGCCGGGTGCCGACCAGCCGTAGGAGCCACCGAAGATCGCCCGGTTGCCGTGCCGGTCCTTCACACGCTGCAGTTCGCCCGCGAGGATCTCGGTGAGTTCGTCCCACGAGACGGCGACGAACTCGTCGTCGCCGCGTCGTGAGCTCGGTCCCGGTCCGTTCTCGAGCCAGCCGCGGCGCACGGCCGGGCCGGCGACGCGAGCACGGTGCCGCACCGATCCGGGGATGTTCCCCAGGATCGGTGAGGGGTCGCGGTCCCCGGCGTAGGGGCGCACGGCGACGACCTCGCCGTCGCGTGCCTGCGCCGAGAACATCCCCCAGTGCGCCATCTGGGAGAACAGACGACCTTCCCCCTCGGGTGGCACCGCGCTCGTCGAGGTCACGTCAGGGCAGCGACGCGACGAGGGCTTCGACGTCGACCCGCGGTCCGGTGAAGAACGGGGTCTCCTCGCGGACGTGCAGGCGCGCGTCGGTGGCCCGCAGGTCGCGCATGAGGTCGACGATGCGGTGCAGCTCCGGCGCCTCGAAGGCGAGGATCCACTCGTAGTCGCCGAGCGCGAAGGCCGGAACGGTGTTGGCGCGGACGTCGGGGTAGCCGCGGGCCGCCATGCCGTGGTCGGCGAGCATCTTGCGACGCTGCTCGTCGGGCAGCAGGTACCACTCGTAGGACCGCACGAAGGGGTACACGCAGACGTAGTTGCCCGGTTCCTCCCCCGCGATGAAGGCGGGGAGGTGGCTCTTGTTGAACTCCGCGGGCCGGTGCAGTGCGGTGTTCGACCAGACCGGGGTGCTCGCGCGGCCGAGGATCGTGGTGCGCCGGAAGTCGGCGTACAGCTTCTGCAGATCCTCGATGTGCTCGGCGTGCGTCCAGATCATGAAGTCGGCGTCGGCGCGGGTGCCGGCCACGTCGTAGATACCGCGCACGATCACGTCGGTGTCGTCGAAGCGGGCGAAGAACGCCTTCGCGTCCTCGATCGCCGCGGTGCGGTCGTCGCCGAGGACGCCGGGCCGGACCTGGAAGACCGACCACATCGCGTAACGGAGTGTGGAATTGAGCTTGTCGTAGTCGAGACGTGCCATGACGTTCATCCTTCCATTCGTGCAGCCAGGCGTGCGGCCGCGGCCGTGCCTGTTGCGACACATGCGGGTACGCCCACACCGTGCAGCATCGCGCCGGCGACCTCGAGTCCGTCGATCCCTGCGATCTCGGCCTCGAAGGCGGCGACGATCTCGCCGTGGTGTTCGCGGTACTGCGGCAGCCCGCCGTGCCACCGCTGCACGAAGGCGGCCACCGGTTCGGCGTCGACTCCGGTGACGGTCGCGAGATCCGCGCGGGCCAGCGCGATCAGATCGGCTTCGGACGCGTCGACGAGCGCGTCGTCGCCGAACCGTCCGAACGACGCGCGGGCGAGCGCGACGGGTCGTTCGGCGAGGTGCGGCCACTTGCGGCTCGACAGCGTGAAGGCCTTCGCCGACAGATCCTCCCCCGTCGCGACGAGGATCCCGGAGTTCTGCGGCAGACCGGCGTCGTGCGGCAACGCGAGCGCGACCACCACCGACGAGGCGAGCGGGATCTGCGCGGCGCACTGCGCGGCGGATCTCACGCTGTCGGCGAGCAGCCGGGCGGCGTCCGGGGCGGGCACGGCGAGCACCACACCGTCGACCTCGCCGAGCGGGTCGACAGACCACCGGCCGGCGCTGCGCTTCAGTCCGGATGCCGCCGTGCCGTACAGGAACTCGGCGTCGGCCTCGCGGACGAGGGCCTCGATCAGCACGCCGTAGCCCTCGCGCAGCGTCCCGAAGACCGGGGCGTCCGTCTTCGGGGGCAGGGCGCGGGCGACGGCCTCGCTCAGGCTCGTCGCGCCGGCGTCGAGCGCCGCCGCGAGCGTCGGGACGGTGGCGCGGACACCCGCGGTGTCGGACAGCCCCGAGTACACCCCGCCGAGCAGCGGGTCGACGCTGCGCCGCACCACCTGCTCACCGAAGCGTGCTCGGACGAGATCCGCGACGGAGACGTCGGAGTCCCGGTCCCAGTGGAACGGCACGGTGGGTTCGGCGGCGATGCGTGCCAGGGTCTCGTCGTCGACGAGTCCTTCGACGGACTGCGCGGATGCGGGGATGCCCATCAGCGTGCCCGCCGGCAGCGGATGCAGTCGCGCGTCGGCGTACAGGAGGGGACGGGCCGCCGAGGGGTGGACGATGTGGTCGCTCAGGCCGAGTTCCTCGACGAGCGCGAGCACCTCGGGTCGGCGTGCGATGAACGCCTCGGCACCGACGTCGACCGGGTCGCCCGCGAGCGGGACCGTGCGGAGCTTGCCGCCGAGCCGCGTCGACCGTTCGAGCACGACGATCCGCGCGGCGGCGCCGAGCGAACGACGCAGCCGGTACGCGGCGACGAGCCCGCTGATCCCACCGCCGACGACCGCGACCGTCGGCGGGGTCACAGCGAATGCACCAGCTCGACCACTCGGGTGATGACGTCGGGATCGGTGTCGGGCAGGACACCGTGACCGAGGTTGAAGATGTGTCCTACAGCGCCGGCCTCGAGAGCACGGTCGGCCTCGGCGACGATGCGGCGCACCTCGCGTTCGACGACCTCCCGGCCCGCGAACAGGATCGCGGGGTCGAGGTTGCCCTGCAGGGCCTTGCCCGGGCCGACGCGGGTCGCGGCGACGTCGAGCGGGATGCGCCAGTCGACGCCCACCACGTCGGCGCCCGCCTCACCCATGGCGCCGAGGAGCTCACCGGTGCCGACACCGAAGTGGATGCGCGGCACCCCCGCACCGGCGATCTCGGCGAAGACACGCTCGGAGTGCGGCAGGACGTACTCGCGGTAGTCCGCGAGAGAGAGGGCACCGGCCCACGAGTCGAAGAGTTGGACGGCGTCGACACCGGCACCGATCTGCGCGCGGAGGAAGGCGATGGCGACATCGGTGAGCTTGCCGAGGAGGGCGTGCCAGGTCTTCGGGTCGGCGTGCATGAGCGCCTTGGTGCGCTCGTGGTTGCGGCTCGGGCCGCCTTCGACGAGATAGGACGCCAAGGTGAAGGGCGCGCCCGCGAACCCGATGAGCGGGGTGTCGCCGAGCTCGCGGGTCAGCAGACCGACCGCGCGGGCGACCGCTCCGACCTCCTCGGCCTCGAGGGTCGGCAGCGCGGTGACGTCGGCGGCGGTGCGGACGGGGTTCGCGACGACCGGGCCCGTGCCGGCGACGATGTCGAGGTCGATCCCGGCGGCTTTGAGCGGGACGACGATGTCGGAGAACAGGATGGCGGCGTCGACCTTGTGCCGCCGCACCGGCTGCATCGTGATCTCGCAGACCAGTTCGGGGTCGAAGCAGGATTCGAGCATGCCGATGCCGGCCCGGATCTCGCGGTACTCGGGCAGGGAGCGGCCGGCCTGGCGCATGAACCACACGGGGCGGTGGGCAGGCTTCTCGCCGCGCGCGGCCGCCAGCAGGGGCGCATGAGGCAGGATCCTCCGCGCGGGGTACTCCGCGGGCACCGCAGATCCGACGTTCGTGTTCTCCAAGCCGGTCATCGATCCTCGTTCTTCGGGCACTGCGCGCCGTCGCGCAGGGCAGCGTCTGCCGGTCGCACACAGGACGTGTGGTCCGGACCCGCTGCCCATGCTGCCACGCCCGCGCCGTTCGCCGGAATCGGCGCGCCTCCCGCGTGCGGTGCGTCACCGGCACTAACCTCCGCTCGGTGACCACCTCGCCCGCCGAGCCGGCCCGCTTCCGTTCCGCAGTCGATGCGATGAACGCGGCCACCGTGCGCCCGGAGATCGAGGTCGGGCCGATCCGGCCCCCGCAACGGCTCGCGCCCTACAGCTACGCGCTGGGCGCCGAGGTCCTGCACGACGAGACCGACCGTGTGCCCGAGCAGTCCGAGGGCGACGCGTTCGGCCGCCTCATCCTTCTCTACGACCCCGACGGCGACGAGGCGTGGCACGGAACCACCCGGCTCGTCTCGTACATCCAGGCCGACGTCGACGAGAGCCTGGCAGCGGACTCGCTGCTGCCGGAGGTCGCGTGGAGTTGGCTCGTCGACGCCCTTGCCGCGCACGGTGAACCGCTCACGGCGCTGGGCGGCACGGTGACGGCGACGACCTCCGTGCGGTTCGGGGACATCGCGGGCCCGGGACGCGCCCACCAACTGGAACTGCGCGCGTCGTGGACCCCGCAGTCCGACATGCTGACCCCACACGTGGAGGCGTTCTGTGACGTCCTCGCATATGCCGCGGGTCTGCCTCCGGCGGGGGTTGCGCGACTCCAGCGGTGAAAACCGCTGCAATCCGCCGGATTTCTAGAACCTGTTCTACTCTTGGTTCCATGCAGCGTCTCAGCGGGCTCGATGCCGGTTTCCTCTATCTCGAGACCCCAAGTCAGCTCCTCCACATCTGCGGGCTGATCGTGCTGGATCCGTCCACCGTCCCGGGCGGCTACGACTACGTGAGCCTGCGCAACGAACTCGAAGCGCGCCTCACCGCCGTACCCCAGTTCCGGATGAAGCTCGCCGACAGCAGGTTCAACCTCGACCATCCGGTCTGGGTCGACGACCACGACTTCGACCTCGACCGGCACGTCCACCACGTCGGCGTACCCGCCCCGGGCGGCCGGACCGAGCTCGCGGAGCTGTGCGGACACATCGCCGCGCAACCCCTGGATCGCTCCCGGCCACTGTGGGAGATGTGGTTCGTCGACGGTCTCGACGACGGCAGGATCGCCGTCATCGCGAAGATGCACCACGCCGGGGTGGACGGGGTCTCCGGTGCCGCACTCATCGCGCAGCTGTGCAGCCTCGACCCGGCCGATCCCCGGCCCGAACCGGTGCAGTGGGGTGCCGGCGACGCGAACGATCTCGCCATCGCGATCGCCGGAGCCCTCAACGTCGCCCGCCGGCCCCTCCACCTGCTGCGGATCCTTCCCGGCGCGGTCACATCGCTGACCTCGTGGATCGCCCGCGCCCGACGCGGTGACGCCATGCCCGCGCCGTTCACGGCGCCGCGCACCCCGTTCAACTCCACCATCACCGGACACCGCAACGTCGGCTTCGCCGAGCTGAACCTCGACGACGTGAAGCTGGTGAAGAACGTCTTCGGCGTCACCGTCAACGACGTGGTGATGGCGGTGTGCGCCGGCGCGCTACGCCGATATCTGGAGCGGCGCGGCGAGCTGCCCGACTCCCCGCTCATCGGGATGATCCCGGTCTCGGTCCACGGCAGGTCGGATCGGCCGGGACGCAACCAGGTCTCGGCGATGTTCGCCGACCTCCACACCCACATCGCCGACCCCGCAGAGCGGCTGCGGGCACTCTCGGAAGCGAACGCGGTGGCCAAGGAACACAACGCCGACCTCGGCGCGAACCTGCTGCAGGACTGGTCCCAGTTCCTCGGCGCGGCCGTGTTCGCCCCCGCGATGCGCGCCTACGCCGGACTGCGGCTCGCCGACCGGCATCCGGTGATCCACAACCTCGTGATCTCCAACGTGCCCGGACCTGCCGTGCCGCTGTACTTCCTGGGCGCCCGCATGACGGCGATGTACCCCTTCGGACCGATCTTCCACGGCGCGGCGCTCAACATCACGGTGCTCTCCCTCGACGGCAGGCTCGACATCGGTCTGATCTCGTGTCCCGATCTCGTTCCCGACCTGTGGGAACTCGTCGACGACTTCTCCTCCGCCCTCGAGGACCTCATCCTCGCGGCCGGCGCGGAGAACGACGACATCCTCGCATCGGATGCGGAGCGCGACGATGTCGTCTCGCAGGAGAGGTGACGGCGTCCCGAGGGGAGTTCGCGAGACGTCGAGCGGGTCCGTGCGTGTCCACCGATCGGACGTTCCGGACAGGAACGGAATTGCACACGGGGACGACACCGCTAGAGTCACGCCCATGCCGGCACAGAACGACGAGGACGAGCAGAAGAGCACGAGCGTGACCACGGTGCCGCTCCTCGAACCCCGCGACGGCGTCCCGGAGGTCGTCACCACGGCGCGCGGGGTCGCCGACGCGGCAGCGATGCTCGCGCAGGGACACGGCCCGCTCGCCGTCGACGCCGAACGCGCATCGGGCTACCGCTACTCCGCGCGCGCCTATCTCGTACAGCTCCGTCGTGACGGCGCCGGCACGGTGCTGCTCGATCCCATTCCCACGCGGGACGACCTCGCTCCCCTGGCCGAGGTGATCAACGACCTCGAATGGGTCCTGCATTCCGCCGACCAGGATCTCCCCGGCCTGGCCGAACTCGGGCTCCGCCCGGCGAAGTTGTACGACACCGAACTCGCCGGTCGTCTCGCCGGATTCCCCCGCGTCGGTCTCGCCGCGATCGTGGCCGAGACCCTCGGCCTCGAGCTGCGCAAGGGCCACGGTGCGGCGGACTGGTCGACGCGACCGCTCCCCGACTCGTGGCTCAACTACGCCGCGCTGGACGTCGAACCGCTCGTGGAACTCCGCGACGCGATGGCGCGCGAACTCGAGCAGCAGAACAAGACCGAGTGGGCCGCCCAGGAATTCGAGCACATCCGGCTCGCGGGGCCGCCCGCTCCGAAGCCCGACCGGTGGCGGCGGACGTCCAAGATCCACGCGATCAAGGACCGGCGTCGCCTCGCGATCGTCCGGGAACTGTGGACCACGCGCGACGAGATCGCCGCCCGACGCGACATCGCGCCGGGGCGCATCCTTCCCGACTCCGCGATCATCGCCGCCGCGGAGGCGAATCCCACCACCATCGAACAGTTGCAGAAGCTTCCGGTCTTCGGTGGTCCGCGGCAGCGGCGTTCCTCGCGCGCGTGGCTCAACGCGATCGAGCGGGCCCGTGCACTGCCGGAGGACCGGCTCCCACCCCTCACGCCGCCGCTGACCGGGCCTCCCCCTGCCGGTCGATGGTCGCGTCACCACCCCGAGGAGGCCGCACGTCTCGCCCTCGCGCGCGGCGAACTTGCCGCTCTGAGCGAGGAAGTCGCCGTTCCCGTGGAGAACCTGGTGAGTCCCGAGCTCGTTCGGCGCCTGTGCTGGGACTGGGACGTCTCCGACGGGGTCGACGTCGAGGAGTACATCGAAGGCCGCTTCGCCGAGGGCGGGGCACGGCCGTGGCAGCGCGCGCTGACCGTGCCGCGACTGGCGAAGGCCCTCACGGCGGAGAACTGATCCCCGTCCCTCCTGCGCGTTGCCGGATTCCGGCGCTGCCGCGTCCTAGGCAGCAGCGTGCGCGGACACACCAGAGAACCTCGTGCGCGCATCGCGCAGGACGAGCTTCATGGGCAGGTGCCGTGCCGCCATGGGCAGTGCCCGGTAGACGGGCACCGCGATCCGCATGAGGCGATCGAACCACCGCTGGTGGCTATCGGTCCACGTGAAGCCGTAGGCCTCCCGGATACGGGGATCGAGCATACCCAGGGTGAAGAACCTGGTGAGCGCCATCGTCGGCCGGACGACGATCGGCAACTCGCCCCCGGAGAGCAGGGCGCGCGCGCAGGAACGAACGGTCTCGTCGATCTCGAGATCGTCGACGACGCTGTGCCAGTAGGCATCGAACGCGTCGAGGTCGGCGGGCCACATCTCCTCAGGTACCTGCAGCGATGTGCCGTAGACCGCGAACTCGCGGTACAGCCGTTCGGCCTCGGCCCGATCGAGGCGGCCGAAGAACCGCTCGTACACGTCGCGGCCGCCGTGGAACATCACTGCGGCGATCCACAACTGGAGCTTCGGATCGAAGGCGTTGTATCCCTCGGCGCGAACCGGTGCGTGTGCGCGGTTGACGAAGCGCACGATCCTGCGTCGCTCCTCGTCGTCGCCGAACGCCGTCAGGAAGATGTACGCGCTCGTGTTCCGGAAACGTGTGACGGGATCGATGAGCGCCCTGCTGTGTTCCACCACACCGTGCCCTACCGGAGGCAGAGCGATCTCCATGAGGAACCTCCGGGGCGAGGTCAGCAGGAACGCTGCTTCACTCACCACACCCCGTACCGTCGCGTCCGGTCGTCGCCGAGTCATGGAACGAGACTGTATTCCCAGATCACACCGTGTCAAGTGGGAGTCATCACCGGACGGGAATGTCGCAGTCCGAACGACGGTGCGGAGAGAATACTTCTTAACTTACTGCCCGCTCCGGGCCGTCGTCGCACGCCGTGGATGCGTTGTCCGGGGTCCGTCCTGTGGGCGAGTTCTCGCCGGAAACGTCGAGTCGGCCGTTCGCTGCGGCGTAATGTTCCCCTGAAGAGAACGCAGTGTGTCCAGCCCTTTTCCCGCCCTCGCGGCCAGTTCTCATCCAGGAGTTTCTCGGTGACCCAACCATCGACCGCACACGCCGCGAAAGTCATCGCCGTGACCGTCGCGGCAGCCGTGGGCGGTTTCCTGTTCGGCTTCGACAGCTCGGTCATCAACGGCGCCGTCGACTCCATCCAGGACAACTTCGCGCTCAGTTCGTTCGTGACCGGTTTCGCCGTCGCCATCGCCCTGCTCGGCTGTGCCGTCGGCGCATGGTTCGCCGGACGCCTCGCCGACAGTTGGGGCCGCAAGCGCGTGATGCTCCTCGGCTCCGCCCTGTTCGTCATCTCGTCGATCGGGTCCGGTCTGGCCTTCAGCGTTCCAGATCTCATGCTGTGGCGCGTGCTCGGCGGCCTCGGCATCGGTATCGCCTCGGTCATCGCACCCACCTACATCTCCGAGATCGCACCCGCCCGCTACCGCGGTGCGCTCGCATCGCTGCAGCAGCTCGCCATCACCCTCGGCATCTTCGCGGCCCTGCTGTCCGACGCGGTCCTGCAGAACGCCGCCGGTGGAGCGTCGAACGAGCTGTGGTGGAATCTCGAGGCCTGGCGGTGGATGTTCCTCGTCGGCGTCGCGCCCGCCGTCCTCTACGGCGTACTGGCGCTGACGATCCCGGAGTCGCCCCGCTATCTCGTCGGCAAGGACTTGGACGAAGAGGCCGCGGCCGTGCTGGCCAACGTCACGGGCGAACTCCGGCCCGACGAGCGTGTCCGCGAGATCCGGCTGACGCTGCGGCGGGAGTCGAAGGCGTCCTTCGGCGACATCCGCGGCCCGGTCTTCGGTCTGCAGCCGCTGGTGTGGGTCGGCATCACGATGGCCGTCTTCCAGCAGTTCGTCGGTATCAACGCGATCTTCTACTACTCGACGACCCTGTGGAAGTCGGTGGGCTTCACCGAGAACCAGTCGTTCACGACGTCGGTGATCACGGCCGTGATCAACGTGCTCATGACGTTCGTCGCGATCCTGTTCGTCGACAAGATCGGCCGCCGTCCGCTGTTGATGACCGGTTCGATCGGCATGTTCGTCAGCCTGTTGCTCGCCGCGATCGCCTTCTCGCAGGCGGTCGGCAGCGGTGAGGACGTCGAACTGCCGGCACCGTGGGGGGCGCTCGCGCTCGTCGGCGCGAACGCCTTCGTGATCTTCTTCGCTGCCACCTGGGGCCCGATCATGTGGGTGATGCTCGGCGAGATGTTCCCGAACCGCATGCGCGCAGTGGCCCTCGGCATCAGCACCGCCGCCAACTGGGTCGCGAATTTCACGGTGACGCTGGCGTTCCCGCCGCTCACCTCCGCGGTCGGACTGTGGTTCCTGTACGGACTGTTCGCGTTCTTCGCCCTGCTGTCGTTCTTCTTCGTCAAGTCGAGGATTCCCGAGACCAAGGGCATGGAACTCGAGGAGATGCAGAGCTAGTCGATACAGACGCGAGGGGCGGTATCCGGATCACCGGATACCGCCCCTCGTGTCTGTGTGTACCTGGGTCCGGCCGGACTCAGCCCGCTTCGCGGTCGGACTGCTCGACCGCCGAGGGGCGCGACCGTTCCTCGGGTTCGCTGTCCAGGCCGGCGACCCAACCGGTGACCTGACGCGCCACGTCCTGGGCCGTCAGACCGAGTTCGGCGTGGATCTCGTTGCGGGAGGCGTGATCGAGGAACTTCTGCGGCACCCCGAGATCGCGCGTGGGCACGTCGACGTCGTTGCGGCGCAACGCGGCGGAGACCGCCGAGCCGACACCACCGTGGAGGCCGCTGTCCTCGATCGTGACGACGATCCGGAAGCCACGGGCGAGGTCGACCACCGCGTCGGGCACCGGGAACACCCACCGCGGGTCGACGACGGCAGCGTCGATGCCCTGCTTGGAGAGACGATCGGCGACGTCGAGCGCGAGACCGGCGAAGGCGCCGACCGCGACGATCAGTGCGTCGCCGCGCCGCGATGGCGGCATCCGCAGCACGTCGACGGTGCCGTCGAGACGCTCGATCGCCGGGATGTCTTCTCCCACCGAGCCTTTGGGGAAGCGGAGGACGGTCGGTCCGTCGGAGACGTCGAGCGCCTCACCGAGTTCCTCGCGCAGCGTCGCCCCGTCGCGTGGAGCGGCGACCCGGATGCCGGGGACGATGCCCAGCAAGGACAGATCCCACATGCCGTTGTGGCTGGCGCCGTCGGAGCCCGTCACACCCGCACGGTCGAGCACCACGGTGACCGGCTGCTTCAGCAGCGCGACGTCCATGAGCAGCTGGTCGAACGCCCGGTTGAGGAAGGTCGAGTAGACGGCGACGACGGGATGCATCCCGCCGAGCGCGAGACCTGCCGCCGAGGTCACCGCGTGCTGTTCGGCGATGCCGACGTCGAAGGTGCGGTCGGGGAACCGTTCGCCGAACTTGGCGAGGCCGGTCGGTCCGGGCATCGCGGCGGTGATGGCCACGACGTCCTCCCGTTTCTCCCCCAGCGCGATGAGTTCGTCGGAGAAGACCGACGTCCAGTCGGGGGCGGAGGCGGACTTCGCGCGACCCGTGCGCGGATCCATCACGCCCGTGGCGTGCATCTGATCGGCGAGGTGGTTCTCGGCGGGCGCGTAGCCGGCTCCCTTGCGGGTGACGGCGTGGACCAGGACGGGGCCGCCGTACGCCTTCGCGCGACGCAGAGCCGATTCCATCGCCTGCTCGTCGTGCCCGTCGACCGGTCCGAGGTACTTGATGCCCAGATCGGTGAAGAGCACCTGGGGGCTCACCGCATCCTTCACGCCGGCCTTCATGCCGTGCAGCACCGAGTAGGCCGCCGAGCCGATCCAGGGGATCCGCTTGACGATGCGCCGACTGTTGTCGAGCACCTTCTCGTAGCCGGGCTTGAGACGCAGCGCCGCGAGGTGCTCGGCGAGACCACCGATCGTGGGCGCGTAGGAGCGGCCGTTGTCGTTGACCACGATCACCATCGAGCGGTTCTGCCCGGCGGCGATGTTGTTGAGCGCCTCCCAGCACATACCGCCGGTCAGCGCGCCGTCGCCCACCACGGCCACCACGGTCCGATCGGACTGCCCGGACAGCGAATAGGCCTTGGCGAGCCCGTCGGCGTACGACAGGGCGGCCGAGGCGTGCGACGACTCGATCCAGTCGTGTTCGCTCTCCGCGCGGCACGGGTAGCCGGACAACCCACCCTTCTGCCGGAGGCTGTCGAACTCGTCGCGACGACCGGTGAGGATCTTGTGGACGTAGGCCTGGTGACCGGTGTCGAAGAGGATCGGATCGCGTGGCGAATCGAACACTCGGTGCAGAGCAATGGTCAGCTCGACGACGCCGAGATTGGGCCCGAGGTGACCGCCGGTCGCCGCGACCTTCTCGACCAGGAATTCCCGAATCTCCCCCGCGAGCTCGGTGAGCTCCACAGGGGAGAGTCGACGTAGATCGTCGGGCGACTGGATGCGGGACAGAACACCCAACTGGAACAGCTCCCTCCGGCTCGTGGCTCACGCTCGTCGCGCGAGTGATTTCCTCAGTCTACGGAGCGCAGGAACGGAGCGTCTCCCGCCACCGACTCGCTTCCGCGTGATCTCCTGGTCACCGGCGGACGGATCGTCCGCCGGTGAGCGAGGTCACCCTCACGAGGAGATGTCGGCGCGATCGGCCGGCGACTTCTCCTCGACGAGGTCGATGGTGGTGCGCAACGCCTGGTTCGGAATCAGCACCACTGCCACCAGGGTAACGACCGCGAACGCCGCCGCTACGAGGAAGAGCGTCGCCGTCGCGTCGCCGTAGGCGGCACGGATGACTTCCGCCACCGGTTCGGGAAGCTGGGAGAAGTCGAGGGTTCCGCCCGATCCACCGCCGGAGGTGTCGACACCGAGCTTCGCGAGGCCGTCGGCGGAGATCGTCGCGACACGGGACGCGAGGATCGAACCGAGCACCGACACACCGATCGCGCCGCCGAAGGTACGGAAGAAGGCGACCGAGCTGCTCGCGGCGCCGATGTTGCGCACGCTGACGGTGTTCTGCACGGCGAGGACGAGGTTCTGCATCAGCATGCCGGTGCCCAGCCCCACGATCGCGATGTACACGCTGATCAGCGTGAGCGAGGTGAGGTGGTCGACGGTGCCGAGCAGGCCGAAGCCGACCATCTGCAGGATCGCGCCGCCGATCAGGAAGCCCTTCCACTTGCCGAAGCGCGTGATGAGCTGACCGGAGAGCATCGACGAGACGAGCGTGCCGGCGACCATCGGGATGGTGAGCAGACCGGCGACCGTCGGGCTGTAGGCCCGCGAGGTCTGGAAGTACTGACCGAGGAAGGTGGTGGCACCGAACAGGCCGATACCGACTGCCACGGACGCGATGATCGCGAGGCCGGTGGTGCGTTCGGTGACGATCTTCAGCGGGATGATCGGATCGGCGACCTTGGACTCGACGATCAGCGTCGCGACGAGCAGGACGATGCCGGCACCGACGTAGAGGGCGGACTCGACCGAGAACCACTCGTAGTAGTCGGCCTTACCGGCGAAGGAGACCCAGACGAGCAGGACACTCACGGCAGCGGTGATGAGCGTGGCACCGAACCAGTCGATGCTCACGTTCTCCTTGCGGACGGTCGCGACGTGCAGCGTGCGCTGCAGCAGGATCAGCGCGACGACCGCGATCGGCACGCAGACGTAGAAGCACCAGCGCCAGCCGAGGAGGTCGACGATGACACCACCGAGCACGGGTCCGCCCGACATCGCGACGGCCATGACGGCGCCCATGTAACCGGAGTACCGGCCACGCTGACGGGGCGGGATGATGCTGCCGATGATCGCGACGACGAGAGCGGTCAGACCGCCCATGCCGATGCCCTGGATCACGCGGGCGGCGAGCAGGACCGGCACGTTGTGCGCGATACCGGCCAGCACCGAGCCGATCACGAAGACCAGGATCCCGAGCTGGACGAGCAGCTTCTTGTTGAACAGGTCGGCGAACTTGCCCCAGATGGGCGTCGACGCGGCGTTCGCGAGCAGCGCCGTGGTGATGACCCAGGCGTACTGGGTCTGGGTGCCGTTCAGATCCGCGATGATCGTCGGCAGAGCGGTCGAGACGATGGTGCTGCTCAGCAGCGCCGTGAAGAGAGCCGCGAGGAGGCCCGACAGCACGACGAGGATCTCGCGGTGCGTCATCTGCTCCTCGGCTGCCGGAGCATCCGGCTGCGCTCCCGATCCGGAGACTGTGGTCATGAATTGGTCCTTCGAGTATCGATGACGAGCGGAGCCAGGGACGAGGTGAGACGTTCGAGCGTCGTGATGGCGCCCGCGATCTCGTCCTCGTGCCAGTCCGCGAGTTCTGCGGAGAGCCGTTCGGTCCGGCGCTTCTTCACGAGTTCGAGGATCTCGATACCCGCGACCGAACAACTCACCCGGTGAGCGCGACGATCGTCGGGATCGGGATGTCGATCCACGAGGCCGCGCTCGACGAGTTCGGCGATCTGTCTGCTCAACGACGACTGGCTGACGCACATTTCGACGGCGAGCTCGCTGGGGCGGCACTCCCCCATCCGCGCGAGCACGAACAGCACCGCGACGAGCGCGGAAGGAAGCACATCGGTGTCGTGGTGCACGAGTGCACCACGCAGCGTGCGACCGAACATGAAGATGGCGTCGGCGAGTTCGTGGGCCTGAGCCTTTTCCGGCACAGCGAACCTCCGTCGGAATGAACTAATTGATTACGTCATGCAACTATACAGATTAGTTGCGTACTACAAGCAATCTCTTTCTCATGTCACACCGACCACCCGGATGCGATCCCCGTCACACCCCCCGAGAGGTGCGACGGGAACCGGTTCAACGGGTGAACAGACCGATGCATTCCACGTGATGGGTGGAGGGGAACGCCGCGAAGGCCCGGACGTCCGCCAACTCGAATCCGTGATCCCGGTACAGACCCACATCACGGCCGAAGGACGCGGGATCGCAGCCCACATGGACGATCCGGCGCGGTCCCGCTGCGGCCACGGCGGCCACCACGTCCCTGCCCGCCCCCGCGCGGGGCGGGTCGAGGACGACCACCTCGGGAGCCGGCAGATCGGGGATCACCCGCTCCACGCGCCCGTGACGGAAGGACACCTGACCGAGGTCGGCGAGCGCCTCGATCCCGTCGTCGACGGCGGTCTTCGACGACTCCACCGACACCACCCGACCGGACGGACCGACCTGCTCGGCGAGCACGGCCGCGAAGACCCCCACTCCGCCGTACAGATCCCACGCCGTCGCGCCTTCCGATGCCTGCGCCCAGTCGGCCACCGCCGCCGAATAGGTCGACGCAGCGCCGCGATGGGCCTGCCAGAAACCGGTCGGCGCCAACCGCCATTCGCGCTCGCCGACCCGCTCGACCACACGTCCCGGGCCTTCGATCACCTTCTCCGGCCGGGGCGCGTTCACCGCCGCCCGACGCGACGCAGCGCCACGCCGGCCCTGCCGTCGGGCACCACCCGAGAGAACGGGAGGTGCGATCTCCACCACGTGCCGGCGGCCGTCCGCGTCGAGCACGACCTGCAGCTCCGCTCCGGGCTGCCACACACGATCGGCGAGACCGACGTAGGCGTGCGGATCGATCTGCGGGCACGCCAGTTCCGGGACGACCTCGTTGCTGCGATACCGGCGGTATCCCGGGTTCCCCACCACGTCCACCGCGAGCCGGACCCGGGTGCGCCACAGGGTGCCGTTGGACGCACCACCCGGCACCTCCTCGACGGTCACCTCCCGGTCCACCCCACCGAGCCGGCGCAGTTGCTCGGCCACCACCGCACCCGTGAACCGGCGTTGCGCCTCGACGGTCATGTGCGAGAGGTCGCAGCAACCCGCTCCTCCCGGACCGGAGATCGGGCACACCCGATCGACGCGGTCCTCGGACGCCTCGAGCACGTCCTCCACGTCGGCGAAGCAGAACGACCCGCCCCGGTCCTCGGTCACGCGAGCGAAGACCCGCTCCCCCGGCAGTCCGTGCCGCACGAACACGACGCGTCCCTCGAACCGCGCGACACACGCACCACCGTGGGCGGGGTTGCCGAGGACCACCTCGATCCTCCGGCCGGACCAATCCGTGCGCGGGTGTGCCTGACGATTCACCGCGGTTCCTCCTCGTTGTCGAACTGTCGATCCTGTCCGTTCGGGGTGGCCCGCCCCACCGCGCCGGCGTCCGCGGACGAGCGCAGCTGCCAGGGCACGCTCGTCACCATCACCCCCGGCTGGAAGAGGAGCCGGCTCTTGAGCCGCAGGGCACTCTGGTTGTGGAGCAGTTGCTCCCACCAGTGCCCCACCACGTATTCGGGGATGAAGACGGTCACGACGTCGCGGGGAGAATCGCGCCGCACGCGACGGACGTAGTCGAGGACGGGCCGCGTGATCTCCCGGTAGGGCGACTCGACGACCTTCAACGGCACGGTCAGATCACTCTTCTCCCACTCGAGTACGAGACGCCGCGTGCTCTCGTCGTCGACGTTCACGGTGATCGCCTCGAGGGTGTCGGGGCGGGTCGCCCGGGCGTAGGCGAGGGCGCGCATCGTGGGCAGGTGCAGGGTCGAGACGAGCACGATCGAATGGGTGCGGCTGGGCAGCACACCGTCCCAGTCCGCCCTCTCGAGTTCCGCAGCGACCGTGTCGTAGTGGTGCCGGATCGCCTTCATGAGCACGAACGCGACGATCATGGTCACCACCGCGATCCACGCCCCGGCGGCGAACTTGCCCGTCAGCACGACCAGCAGCACCACCGACGTGGAGACGCATCCGACGCCGTTGATCCACCGCGACCGCACCATGCGGCCCCGCGCCGACGGATCCGTCTCCGTGCCCAGTTCCCGCGTCCAGTGACGCACCATGCCGGCCTGCCCCAGGCTGAACGCGACGAACACACCCACGATGTACAACTGGATGAGCCGGGTGACCTCGGCCTCGAAGACCCACACGAAGACGATGGCGATCCCGGCGAGGAAGAGGATGCCGTTGCTGAAGGCGAGCCGGTCGCCGCGGGTGTGGAACTGACGCGGCAGGTAGCGGTTCTGCGCGAGAACCGAACCGAGCACCGGGAATCCGTTGAAGGCCGTGTTGGCGGCGAGCACGAGGATCACGGCGGTGACGATCGTGATCAGCACGAACGCGACCGGCACCCCGTCGAAGACGGTGTGCGCCAACTGGGAGAGCAGCGTCTTCTGCTCGTAGCCCTCGGGTGCACCCCGCAGCTGGGTGGCGGGATGCTCGGCCACCACCACACCGAGCCGCTCGGCGAGGAAGACCACCCCGAGGAACAACGTGACGGCGATACCGCCGAGCACCAGCAGGGTCGTCGCGGCATTGCGCGCCTTCGGCTTCCGGAAGGCCGGCACACCCGTACTGATCGCCTCGACACCCGTCAGCGCCGCGCAACCGGACGAGAAGGCGCGCGCGAGCAGGAGGACGAAAGCGAGCGCGGTCAGATCCGTCTGCTCGGCGACGAGTTCGAAGTCCGCCGACTCCGCACGCAGATCGTCGCCCAGGACGAAGATCCGGAACAGTCCGGCCCCGAGCATCACCAGCATGCAGCCCACGAATGTGTAGGTGAGGACGGCGAACGCCCGGCCGGCGCGCCGGAGCCCGCGCAGGTTCACCGCGGTCAGCAACGCGATCGCGACGACGACGAAGAGCACCTTGTGCCGGGCGACGAACGGGACGGCCGATCCGACCGTCGCCGCCGCGGACGACAGCGACACCGCGACCGTCAGGACGTAGTCGACGAGCAGCGCACTGCCCACGGTCAGTCCTGCAGTGGGGCCGAGATTCTTCGTGGCCACCTCGTAGTCGCCACCGCCGGACGGATAGGCGCGCACGGTCTGGCGGTAACCGGCGATCACGATCACGAGCACGAAGGCGACCGCGAGACCGATCCACGGGGAGAAGGCATAAGCGGACAGCCCCGCAACGGAGAGGACGAGGAAGATCTCCTCGGGTGCGTAGGCGACCGACGACAGCGCGTCGGAGGCGAAGACGGGCAGTGCGGTGCGCTTGGGCAGCAACTCGTGCCCGAGAGTGTCGCTGCGGAAGGGACGACCCAGCACGAGCCGCTTAGCCGCGGTGGAAAGCTTGGACACGCGCAAAGCCTATGCGGTTCCGGCCCCGAAGTACCCCTCGGCCGGGTCACGACCTGTCGAAGATCGTCACGCGGTACCGTTCGGATCGGCGGTCCGCTGCGGTCCGTCTCGGAAAGATCGACCGGAACGGAGTCCACGGGTGTACGTGGTGGTGATGGGGTGCGGTCGGGTCGGTTCGGCGGTGGCCACCGCTCTCGTCCGGCTCGGTCACGAGGTCGCGGTCATCGACCGCGACGAGAGCGCGTTCGGACGACTCGGTCCCGATTTCCCCGGGCACACCGTGCTCGGCATGGGCTTCGACCGCGAAGTTCTGATCTCCGCCGGCATCGAACGAGCCGACGCCTTCGCGGCGGTCTCGTCCGGCGACAACTCGAACATCATCTCGACGCGCGTGGCCCGCGAGACCTTCGGCGTCGAACGCGTCGTCGCGAGGATCTACGACGCCAAGCGGGCCGCGGCGTACGAGCGGCTCGGCATCCCCACCGTGGCGACCGTGCCGTGGACCACCGACCGTTTCCTGCATGCGCTCACGCACGACAGCGAGACCGCCCGCTGGCGCGACCCCACCGGATCCGTCGCCATCGCCGAGGTGAACGTGCACGAGGGATGGGTCGGACGACGCGTCACCGACCTCGAGGAGGCCACGGGTTCGCGCGTCGCGTTCCTGATCCGGTTCGGCACCGGGCTGCTGCCCGACCGCAGGACCGTGCTGCAGGCCGACGATTCCGTCTACATCGCGGCCGTGTCCGGTTCGGTCTCGGAGGCGATCACGCGCGCCGAGAACCCGCCGGTCGACGAGAACTGACCCGTCCACCCGAGAGGAAGCCCACATGAAGGTGGCGATCGCCGGCGCCGGCGCGGTGGGGCGCTCGATAGCGCGGGAACTGCTGCGCAACGCCCACGAGGTGATGCTCATCGAACGCAAGCTCGACCACGTCGAACCCGAGTCCGTGCCGGACGCGACGTGGGTCCACGCCGACGCCTGCGAACTCAGCTCGCTCGAATCCACCGGACTCGAGCAGTACGACGTCGTGATCGCGGCGACGGGCGACGACAAGGCCAATCTGGTCCTCAGTCTGCTGGCGACCACCGAGTTCGGTGTCCCGCGGGTCGTGGCCCGCGTCAACGATCCCCGCAACGAGTGGTTGTTCGACGAATCGTGGGGTGTGGACGTCGCGGTGTCCACGCCGCGCATGCTCGCAGCGCTCGTCGAGGAGGCCGTCACCGTGGGCGATCTGGTGCGGCTGATGACGCTCCGCAAGGGTGCGAACCTGGTGGAGATCACTCTGCGCGACACCACCGCTCTCGCCGGGAAACCGGTTCGGAAACTGGAACTGCCGCGCGATACGACGCTGGTGGCGATCCTGCGCGGCGGGCGTGTGATCGTCCCGCAGCCGGACGATCCGCTCGAGGGCGGGGACGAACTGCTGTTCGTCACGGCGGAGGACGTCGAGGACGATCTCCGGCAGGCGGTGAACCGCTAGTCGCGGAGGCAGTACCTACTGGTCGCAGAGCTTGTACCGACTAGTCGTGGAGTCTGTGCCGACCGGGGAATCGCTGCTCGTCGTGCGCGCCGTGTTCGTCGCGGGGTTTTTCGGACCGCGCCTCGTCCGCCCCAGGATCATCGGTAGGTGCGTCGTCGACCGATGCGTCGTCGGCCGTCGCCGCAGGCGGGGGTTCGACGATGCGGTCGGCGCGCCGGACCGCCCAGAGTGTCACGAGCAGGGCAAGCGCGGTCAGCGGCCAGCCCATACCGATCCGCGCCACCGCGAGCCAGCCGGTGCGGTCCTCGTCGTAGAGGTGGTTCTGCACGAGATAGCGGCCGAGGAAGACCAGGGTCCACGCGAGGGTCGCGACGTCGTATGCGCGTACCGCGGTGGGATGCGAGCGCCACCGCGATCCCTGGCCGTTGAGCATCCCCCAGATCACACCCACGAGCGGTCTGCGGACGAGCACGGACACCAGGAAAGCGCCCCCGTAGACCAGGCTCGCGTAGATCCCGAAGAGGAAGTATCCCTTCGCGTCGCCGGTGCGATGAGCGATGAAGGCACACAGGGCGACACCGAAGAAGCCCGAGATCGCGGGCTGGATCGGGGTGCGCTGGATCAGACGCCATACGAGGACCGCGAGGGCGACGCCCAGCGCGGACCAGATGGCGACGGTGAGACCCCACAGGCTGTTGACGGGGACGAACACCAGCACCGGCAGCGTCGAATAGATCAACCCGCTGATCCCACCGAGTTGTTCGAGCATCGTCTGCTGGTTGGTGTCGCTCACTCCTACGAGCCTGCCACATCCGGCACAGGGGTACGAGACCCTGCATGCACCAGGGGTACCCCTCGCGCTCGCCAGGGTCAGGCGGGCTCGCGCAACTCGTAGTAGGGGTTGTAGATCACCTTGCGTCCGCCGCGCTCGCCGACACGACCGCGGACCGTCAACGTACGCCCGGGTTCGATCCCCGGGATGCGCCGACGACCGATCCACACGAGCTGGATCGAATCGGTGCCGTCGAAGAACTCCGCCTCGACGACGGCGGCAGCAGCACGCGAACACGACTCGACACTGCGAAGACGTCCGTACATGGTCACTTCCTGACCGCGGGCGCATTCGACGACGGGTAGGGCGCCCGTGGAGTGCGAGGATTCGGCCATCTCCTCGGCATCGAGTTCTTCGATGTCCTCGGTGAGCCGCCGTGTGAGCCGACGCAGGTAGCCGGCCGGGGAAGCCATAACACGCTCCTGTACGGAAGGGGCACGGATCACGTGCCACCGGACTCTTCTTCGACCGCCACTGTAGACGCATTCTCGCCGGATACAAGTTGCACGATGCACACAGGCGTGCAGCTGTCGTTCGTCCTGCTGTGCGGGCAGGTGAGCGCGGTCTCCGGGGCCCGATGGGGCAGGATCGTCCGCATGTCCCACAGCGCATCCCCGGTCACTCCGACCGCCGGCACCGCGGTCGTGCTTCCCGGCACGGGTTCGGACGCATGCTTCGCCGACAAGGCGTTCGGCGCCGAACTCCGACGGCGGGGCATCACCCCGATCGCCGTCGATCCGGATCCGCGAGGTGTGGTGGCGAGCTATCTCGCCGCACTCGACGACGCGGCCGGAAACGGACCGATCCTCGTGGGAGGGGTGTCGATCGGAGCGGCCGTCGCCCTGAGGTGGGCATTCGACAATCCGGATCGGGTCGTCGGCGTCCTCGCGGCCCTACCTGCGTGGACCGGCGATCCGCGAGAGGCGCCGGCCGCCGCGAGCGCGCGGTGGACGGCCTCCGAGCTGCGCGAACACGGGCTCGCCGCGGTCACCGCTGCGATGACGGCATCGAGTCCGCCCTGGCTCGCACGGGAGTTGACGCGCTCGTGGAGCGCACAGTGGCCCGATCTCCCGTCCGCGCTGGACGAGGCCGCACAGTACCGAGCACTCGACGTCGAAGAACTGCGATCGGTGACCGTGCCGGTCGGTATCGCGGCCGCGGTGGACGACGCGGTCCATCCGCTCGAGGTGGGGCAGCAATGGGCGCGGGAGATCCCGCACGCGGAACTCGCGACGGTGACGCTCGGACAGGTCGGGGACGATCCCTCCGTGCTCGGGAGGCTGTGCCTCACCGCGCTCGACAGGATCGCCCCCGTCCCGAAACGATGATCGGAATCGGCCTCAGAAGCCGAGTTGCTGCATCGCCGAACCGGATTCGCCCCGGCGCGGCGGCGGGCTCGGCTGGGTGGGCGGGACCTGCTGCTGCGTCGGTTGGGCGGGCTGCGCCGGCGGAGCCGTCCGCGGAGCGGGTTGCGCCGGAACCGCGCCCTGCTGCTGAGCGGCGGCCTGTTGCTGCTGCGCCGCGACGAGCTGGCGGGTGAGTGCCTCGGGCAGCACGATCGGCAGCGGCGTACGGACCGGATGGGGCTCGGATCCGCGGCGGACGACGGTACCGGAGATCACCGACCGCGCGATCCGGACGAGTTCGGAGTCGGCTCCGGCGTTCCCGGATGGCGCCGCGACGACACAGCGGATCATCCAGCGGAAGCCGTCGACACCGATGAACCGGAGATCGGCGTTCGGAGTCCTGCCGTGGAGTTCACGCCCCCAGGGCCCCGATTCGATGCTGACCTCGGCGTTGTCGTTGCGCAGCGTCTCTGCGAGCTCGGCCGCGACCTCGCGCCACTGTCCCGGCGACTTCGGTGCGGCGTATGCGGAGACCGTGATGCGCCCGAACTGGGTCACAAGGTGGACGTTCTGCGGCGTCCCGTTCGGTGCCATCTCGACCTGGATCTGGCCACCGGCCGGCAGCGGGACGAGCACGGACCCCAGGTCCAGACGGGAATCGGTCACCGTCTCCTCGTCGACCTCGTCGATGTCGTACGGGCCGGAATCGGCCGCACTTCCGGTGGCGTATTCGTCGTAGTCCTCGTCGGAGGGCCCGTCGTACGCGCCGAGGTCGCCGGCGGATGCCGCGTCGGTCGTCTCGACGTTCGACCCGCGGTCCTTGCGGCGTCGTCCGAACATGTCAGGAACCCTCCTTCACGAGGCCGGCGTGCCCGCCGCTCGATCCGTATCCGCCGCTGCCCCGCGCGGTGTCGTCGAGCTCGTCCACTTCGACGAAGTCGACGAGTTCGACACGCTGGACGAGCAGCTGCGCGATGCGGTCGCCTCGGCGGAGTTCGACGGCGCGCTCGGTGTCGTGGTTGATCAGGCACACCTTGATCTCTCCACGGTA
Organism: Rhodococcus rhodochrous; assembly: GCF_900187265.1. NCBI lineage: Bacteria > Bacillati > Actinomycetota > Actinomycetes > Mycobacteriales > Nocardiaceae > Rhodococcus > Rhodococcus rhodochrous. Next base: position 2,237,968 of record NZ_LT906450.1, on the reverse strand, counting down.
GCCCGCGTCGACCGTCCCGGGAGTGTTCACGACGGACAGGCCGAACTTGGCGGCGAGGCCCGAACGGGGGTGGATCAGGCCGACCGTGCCCACGGGCAGCGCGACAGCGATGCCGGTGCCGACGAGCGCCCGCTCCCCCGGGGCAAGGGTCACGTCGACCGACGTGCACAGGTCCACACCGGCATCACCGGGGTGGGCACGAGTGGGCACGGGGAGCTCCGGATCGAGCCGGCGCAGCGGTATCGGGGGAAGATCGGTCACGTCGTCCGAGACTACTCGCGTGCCGGGCCGCCCCACCGAGGCGACTATCCTTACGGTGTGTCCCGTTCCTCGCGCACCTCACCGACTACCCCTCCGACGGCCGACGCTCCGACCTTCTCGGAGCGGATGTGGGTGCCGTGGTGGTGGTGGCCGATCGGGCTCGGTGTGGCCGCTCTGCTCGCGGCCGAGCTGCACATGGGCGCCCCGGGGATGTACGCGTGGCTGCCCTACGTCCTTCTGCTCCCCGTCCCGATCTGGGTCCTGACCTGGCTCTCACGCAGCCGGGTCGAGGTGGTCGGCGGCGAACTCGTCGTCGGTCGCGCACATCTGCCCGTCGACGTGATCTCGCGGGGTGTGGTGGTTCCGGCATCGGCCAAGAGCGCCGCGATGGGACGCCAGCTCGATCCGGCAGCGTTCGTCCAGCACCGTCCCTGGGTGCGGACCATGGCACTCGTCGTGCTCGACGACCCGGAGGATCCGACTCCCTACTGGCTGGTGAGCACGCGGCGGCCTGCCGAACTGCTCGCGGCGCTGGGTTGCGACGAGTCGGGCCGCAAGGACGGCCGGACCGACAGGTAGGTAGGACCCCGGATACAACCGTGCCCCGGGTGCCGGGACAGCACAGGCTGCCGCGGCGCCGGGGCACGCACGAGGGAGACGCGGGTGACCACGGCGCACCGTCGTCACCCCGCCTCGTTTCGCACGTGGGTCCTCACGCTGCCCTATGCCTACGCGGCGCAGTCCCTGCAGATCATGACTCCGTTCTCCTCGCTCGCGAGCCTGCTCCGGTGATGCACCAGGAAACAGCTCGAGCAGGTGAACTCGTCGGCCTGCTTCGGGACGACACGCACCGACAGTTCTTCTCCGGACAGATCCGCCCCGGGCAACTCGAAGGACTCGGCGGTATCCGATTCGTCGACGTCCACCACCGCGGACTGGGCCTCGTTGCGCCGGGCCTTCAGTTCCTCGAGTGAATCCTCCGACACATCGTCGCTGTCGGTCCGCCGGGGTGCGTCGTAGTCAGTCGCCATTTCCTCTTACCTTCTAGTACTCGTACCGGTAGCCGGCCGGGACACGGACGGTGCTCCCGGCCAGGGCAACGCACGGCCGTCCGTTGGAGTTCCCGACGGGTGTGTCACTGCTGTGGCATACCCGAATTCACTCTGTTTTCGCGCCGCACCGTCCCTTCTTGGACGGTTCGGCCGCCGAACAATAGCCGACCGCACGCACGAATATGCAATCGATGCGCGGAAACGCCGGAAATTGTCTGGCAATCGTCATCAACAACACAACGACTCGTGACATTTCCTCGGGTCGGCGGTTCCACCGACCACGTCCGCGACCTCTACAGTGAGTGCGACGAACACGGCATGACACGAGAGGCAGGGCCGCGTGGTTTCCCTGATCACCGAAGGAAGCGCAACCGATGACCGCGGCCGCCCGTTCCGTCGGCGCCGGATGGTTCCGGCCGCCGTGGCGGGTGCCGTCCTCGCCGCCGCCACCATCGTCGTGTGGACCTCCGTGTTCACCTCGTCCGAGCCCGTCACGACCACCGTGGCATGCAACGCTCCCCCGACCGAGGCCACCGATCCCGAAGGCCCGCAGCCGGCGCCACTCGGCGAGGTCGTGGACCGATCGACGCTGCTCGAGGTCGAACCCGCTCCCCTGGCGGCCACCCGGGTCCGGGTCTACAACGCCAACGGCGAACGCGGCCAGGCGACGCATGTGGCCGCGCAACTGAGCGATTACGGTTTCTCGAGCCCGCCCGACGTGCAGGCCGGCAACGATCCGGTCTACGTCGACCAGAACATGCAGTGCCAGGGGCAGATCCGCTTCGGCGAGGCCGGGCGCGCGGCCGCATCCTCGGTGTGGTTGCTCGCCCCGTGCGCCGAACTGGTGCAGGACACACGCGAGGACGACACGGTCGATCTCGCGCTGGGGACCTACTTCCGGGACATCTCTCCCGGGGCCGACGCCGAGGAGGTCCTGCGGGCGCTGCGCGAGGTCCCGGTGGGCGAGCAGACGGCTCCGCTCGACCTCGATCTGCTCACGGCCGCACGCAATGCCCGCTGCTGAATCCGTATTCACAGACCGTGCATCCTGTTTTTCGTCACTATTGCGGTAAAAGGTGACGAACGGCAATTCCCCGATGCGACGAATCGGTCAATTCGGAATTGCGTCGAGCGCTCCGATTTCGGCGAGCAGAGTTTCGAAATCGGCGGCGATCCCCGGCGCGGCCGCGACCGTGAGCTCCCCGTCGTCCCCGGTGCCGCTCGGGACACGCACCACCGCACCGGCTTCCGCGGCGACGAGTGCCCCCGCCGCCCAGTCCCAGGGACCGAGTCCGTGTTCGTAGTGGGCGTCGACCCTGCCGGCCGCGACCATGCACAGGTCCAGGGCGGCCGCTCCTACCCGCCGGATGTCACGCACCCTCGGTAGCAACGCCGCCACCAGCTGCCCCTGACGCGCGCGCCGTGCCGGTGAGTACGAGAAGCCGGTCGCCACGAGCGCCAGTCGCGGATCCGTCACGGGATTGCATCTCAACGGCACCCGCGTGCCGTCGAGGTCCAGATGGGCACCGAGGCCCTCTGCCGCCGAGAACGTCTCCCCCGATGCGATGTCGACGACGGCACCGGCCACCGAGCGCCCGTCGACCCGTGCGGCCACCGAGACCGCCGAGGCAGGGAGTCCGTAGACGAAGTTGACCGTGCCGTCGATGGGATCGACCACCCAGACGACGCCGCCCGCGGCCGCCGACGTCCCGTGGTCGCTCCCAGTCTCCTCACCGAGGAAGGCGTCGCCCGGCCGCAGTTCCGCGAGCCGGCGCCGGATGAGTTCCTCGCTCTCGGTGTCGGCGGCGGTGACGGGATCGGTCGCCGTCGATTTCGTCCCGACACGGGCGGCCTCCCCCGAGCCCGGAGGACCGAACAGTTCGACCCGGCGTGCACGGACGTAGGACGCGGCCTCACGTGCGACGGTCACCGCCACGTCCCTCAGTTCGGACAACTCGGATTCGGGGAGTGTTCTCTGTGCGTGCACGAACCGATCCGAACACAGTGCCGACGGTTTCGCCACCGACCCCGCACCCGGCGACACCGGGCATTATCGTTTCCACACGAGCGGAGCAGCCGGCCCCACCCAGCGAGAGGAAGTACGCAATGGCACAGGACGTCCCCACGGACCGATCGACTCCCGCCAACCACGGATTCGGAGTCGACATCGGGGGAAGTGGCGTCAAGGGTGCCGTGGTGGATCTCGACACGGGTCGTCTGGTCGGCGACCGGATCAAGATCCTCACTCCGCAACCGTCCACTCCCGAGGCCGTGGCGACGACGGTGGCGCAGATCGTCGAGCAGGCCGGCTGGACGGGTCCCGTCGGCGTGACGTTGCCGAGCGTGGTCACCGGAGGCGTCGCCCGCACCGCCGCCAACATCGACAAGTCGTGGATCGGCACCGACGCCGGGTCCCTCTTCTCGCGGGTGCTCGGCGGTCGGGACGTCTCGGTGCTCAACGACGCGGACGCCGCGGGGATCGCCGAGGACCGCTTCGGTGCCGCCAAGGACACCGACGGCGTGGTCATCCTCCTGACCTTCGGCACCGGGATCGGTTCGGCCGTGCTGCACAACGGTGTACTGCTGCCCAACACCGAGTTCGGGCACATGGAGGTCGACGGCAAGGAAGCCGAACACCGCGCCGCCTCGTCGGTCAAGGAACGCAACGACCTGTCGTACAAGCAGTGGGCAAAGGAGGTCTCCCGTGTCCTCACCCGCTTCGAGGCTCTGCTCTGGCCCGACCTGTTCATCGCCGGCGGCGGCATCAGCCGCAAGCACGAGAAGTGGATCCCGCACCTGACCAACCGCACCCCGGTGGTCCCCGCCGAACTGCGCAACGCGGCGGGAATCGTAGGGGCTGCATATGCTGCGAAAACAGGTGTCACTCCCTGAGTCCGGCGCATCGGCCGCCCGAGGGATCGTTACAATGGTCCCCAGCAGGCCGGAACCGGCCCTCATCCCGACAGACCTCTCCGCCGGAATCACTCTGGCGCGACGCCGCACTACCTCGTCACGAAAGGGCGTACGTGGCAGCCACCGACATCCACACCGCTGATTCCGCCAACGAATCGGCACCCGCTGCGGGCGCTTCGAGCGTCGCAGGCGCTGCGGACTCCGCGGAGGGCACCGCTCCCGGTGCCAAGCCGCCGGCGAAGAAGACCGCTGCGAAGAAGGCCCCCGCGAAGAAGGCAGCCGCCAAGAAGGCTCCTGCGAAGAAGGCAGCCAAGAAGACCACCGCGAAGAAGGCAGCAAAGAAGGCCACGAAGGCTGCAGGTTCGGGCGACGAGGACTTCGACGCCACCGAGGAAGCGGACCTCGCAGACCTCGAGGTCTCGGAGGGTGATCTCGCCGGCGCCGAGGATGTCGCGGTCGAGGACGAGCCCAGCGAGAAGGACAAGGCCTCGGGCGACTTCGTCTGGGACGAGGAGGAGTCCGAAGCGTTGCGTCAGGCACGCAAGGACGCCGAGCTCACCGCCTCGGCCGACTCCGTGCGCGCCTACCTCAAGCAGATCGGCAAGGTCGCCCTCCTCAACGCCGAGGAGGAGGTCGAGCTCGCCAAGCGCATCGAGGCCGGTCTGTACGCGACCCACATGCTGCAGCAGCTGGCGGAGAAGGGCGAGAAGCTCCCCGTCGCCCAGCGCCGCGATCTGAACTGGATCTGCCGCGACGGCAACCGGGCCAAGAACCACCTGCTCGAGGCGAACCTCCGCCTCGTCGTCTCGCTCGCCAAGCGCTACACCGGCCGCGGTATGGCGTTCCTGGACCTGATCCAGGAAGGCAACCTCGGTCTGATCCGCGCGGTCGAGAAGTTCGACTACACCAAGGGTTACAAGTTCTCCACCTACGCGACCTGGTGGATCCGTCAGGCCATCACCCGCGCCATGGCCGACCAGGCCCGCACCATCCGTATCCCGGTGCACATGGTCGAGGTCATCAACAAGCTCGGCCGTATCCAGCGCGAGCTGCTCCAGGATCTGGGCCGCGAGCCCACGCCCGAGGAGCTCGCCAAGGAAATGGACATCACGCCGGAGAAGGTGCTGGAGATCCAGCAGTACGCGCGTGAACCCATCTCGCTCGACCAGACGATCGGCGACGAGGGCGACAGCCAGCTCGGCGACTTCATCGAGGACTCCGAGGCCGTCGTGGCCGTCGACGCCGTCTCCTTCACCCTGCTGCAGGATCAGTTGCAGTCGGTGCTCGAGACCCTGTCCGAGCGCGAAGCGGGCGTCGTGCGTCTGCGCTTCGGCCTCACCGACGGCCAGCCGCGCACCCTCGACGAGATCGGTCAGGTCTACGGCGTGACGCGCGAGCGCATCCGCCAGATCGAGTCGAAGACCATGTCGAAGCTGCGCCACCCCTCGCGGTCGCAGGTACTGCGCGACTACCTCGACTGACATCCTTCACGGACGAACGAGGGCCATCCGATCGGGTGGCCCTCGTTCCTCGTTCCGGGCCCGGGGGTTCCGGGCACGGGGGGCGCTAGAGAAGTTCCGGTTCGTCTCCTGGAAGACGTTGTCGTCCCTCGCGTCCGGGGAGCCGGGCGGACGCGAACCGCATCACCGGTTCGACGACCCGCGCGGCTACCGGACCGAGCACCGCGGTGATCATCACGTATGCCGACGCGATCGCCGCGAGGCGACTGTCGACGTGGCCGGAGGCGACGGCCAGCCCGGCGATCACGATGGAGAACTCGCCCCGGGCGATGAGTGCCGCGCCGGCGCGCGCCCGCCCCATCACGGCGATACCGTGCTGGGCCGCCGCGATCCATCCGGTGACGAGCTTCGTCAGCGCCGTCAGTACAGCCAGCAGGATCGCCCAGCCGAGCACCGGCGGTATCGCCGTCGGATCGGTGTTCAGTCCGAAGAAGACGAAGAAGATGGCGGCGAACAGATCGCGGAGCGGTTCGAGGACCCGGACCGCGTTGTGTGCCGTCGAACCGGAGATGGCGATGCCCAGCAGGAACGCGCCCACGGCCGCGGACACCTGCAGGGCCGACGCGATCCCCGCCACCAACAGCGCCGCGCCGAGCAGCTTGAGCAACAGGGTTTCCCGGTCGGGACTGTCGAGTACGACCGAGACGTAGCGCCCGTATCGCACCACCAGCACCAGCACCACGGTGACGACACCGAGCGAGATCGCGACGGCTTCGAGGCCGCCGAGCAGACTCACGCCCGCCAGGATCGCCGTGAGGACCGGGAGGTAGACGGCCATCGCGAGATCCTCGAAGACGAGGATCGACAGGACGACCGGTGTCTCGCGGTTGCCGAGGCGCCCCAGATCGGCGAGGACCTTCGCCACGATCCCGGACGACGAGATGTAGGTCACACCCGCGAGCACGAAGGCTCCGATGGGTCCGAGACCCAGGATCAACGCGACGGCGGCTCCCGGCACCGCGTTCAGAGCGAGGTCGATCAGGCCTCCGATCCGGGAGCGCCGCAGACCGCTGATCAACTCGTTCGCCGTGTACTCGAGACCGAGCAGCAACAGCAGCAGGACCACGCCGATCTCGCTGGCGATGTGACTGAACGCCCCGATGTCGCCGAGCTGGATGAAGCCACCGTTGCCGAAGCACAGGCCGCCGATCAGATAGAACGGGATCGGCGACATGCCGATCCGCGCCGCGAGCCGGCCGAGGACGCCGAGTCCGAAGAACACCGCACCCAGTTCGATGAGTGCGAGTGTCGTGGTGTCCATACCGCCGGATCAGCCGTTGCGCAGGATCCTGGCGGCAGCGTCGAGGCCGTCCGCCGTGCCGACCGCCACCAGGATGTCCCCGCCTGTGAGAACGAAGTCGGGTGTCGGGGACGGCATGACCTGGCCGGCACGCATCACCGCCACGACTGATACGCCGGTGCGGGTGCGCAGTGCGGTGTCGCCCAGGACCGCTCCGTCGAAGCGGGAGTCCTCGTGGATGTGGAGTTGGCGGGTGAGGATCCCGGGCAGGTCGCGGTGGTCCTCACGTAACTGGGCGACGAGCTGTGGGGCGCCGAGCAGATTGCTGAGCGTCGCCGCCTCCTCGACGGTGAGAGGGAGGGAGGCCGCACACGCGTCGGGGTCGTCCGCCTTCGAGATGATGAGGTCGCTGTGACCGTCCCGGTGGGTGATCACCCCGATGCGGCGCCCGGAGGCCAGTTCGAAGTCCTTGCGTACACCGATCCCGGGCAGCGGCGTCACGTCGACGATCATGCCGAAAGACTAGTCCTCCGGCCCGACCGCGTCCGGTCGCTCCCGGTCGAGGGGTGCGAACCGACCGTCCGGCCCCGGCAGGTAGGGCGTCACCTCCACCACGGCGTCGACGGGCAGCGGCCCGTAGAGATGGGGGAAGCGCATGGACTCCGGGTCCTCCGGCACGCCTGGTTCGAAACGGAGCGGGTCGACGAGGCGCGTCGCGTCGACGTGCAGCAGGAGGAGATCCGTGCGCCCCGAGTACAACCGGTCGGCAGGCAGGTGCACCTGGTGCGGCGTGGACAGGTGGACGAAACCCTGGGTTCCCAGGGAGTCCGGCGCGACCGCCCCGAGGGGCCGGAAGCGGTTCCAATCGTCACGGGTGATGATGTGCAGCAGGGTCTCGGTCATGGCGTCATTGTGCGTAGGACAGCCCGTCCGAGGCGTTCCGGGCACCCTCGGGCTCTGCGCTGTGAGCGAACACACGGTGCGGAAAACGGCCATGTCGCAGCGTTTTCGCTGTTGGATGCGTGAAACACGCCACCATTGGGCATCCAAGGGAACAACACGTGAATACGAATCGTCTGTCAGAGTAGATCCACCGCGCCGGCCGGTGCGGCGGACCAGACCCCGGCACCCGATATGAGCGGTGGCCAGTTTGGAGGAGTCATGCCCGGTACGTTGACCAGCCCGAAGTTGACCGCTGCAGATCGCTGCGATCGGTGCAATGCCGCCGCTCGTGTCCGCGCCGTCCTTCCGACCGGCGGAGAACTGTTGTTCTGCGGGCACCACGCGAACGAGCACACCGACCGCCTCCGTGAACTCGGAGCGACGATCGTGAACGAGTCCGACGCCACCGTGTGATCCGCCGTCCGGAACCCCGGTTCCGAGACCCGACCGAACGGGCGACCACCTTCGCGGTGGTCGCCCGTTCTCGTCGTCACCAGCTGCGCAGGATCGCGATCCGATCGCGCAGTTGCTCGGCGGTCGCCATCGCCGTCGGCGGACCACCGCACTGGCGACGCAGTTCGCCGTGGATCACCCCGTGCGGCTTCCTGGTCCGGTGGTGGACGACCGCGACGAGCGAGTTGAGTTCGCGACGGAGCTGGGCGAGGGTGTCGGCGGTCTCGACCCGCTCGGTCACCTGGGGCGGCGGCGTGGGTGCCGGTTCGGCCTTGGGCTTGTTCAGCTGCTGTTCCTGACGCTGACGCAGCAGCGCCCGCATCTGTTCCGCGTCGAGCAGACCGGGGAGCCCCAGATAGTCGGCCTCTTCGTCGGAACCGGCGAATGTCGCGGTGCCGAACGAGGATCCGTCGTAGATGACCTGATCGAGTTCGGCGTCCGCCCCGAGCGAGTGGTAGGCCTTCTCGTCCTCGCCGGGCTCGTCCTTGCGCCGGTTCGCGTCGGCGAGCAACTCGTCGTCGAAGCCCTCCTTGACCCGGTGCGGCTTGCCGAGGATGTGGTCGCGCTGGGCCTCGAGCTGGCTGGCGAGTTCGAGCAGCACCGGCACGGACGGCAGGAAGACGCTGGCGGTCTCCCCCTTGCGCCGCGACCGCACGAAGCGGCCGATCGCCTGCGCGAAGAACAACGGGGTCGAGGCGCTGGTCGCGTACACGCCCACCGCCAGTCGCGGGACGTCGACGCCCTCGGACACCATGCGCACGGCGACCATCCACCTCTGGTTGCCCTCGCTGAACTGCGAGATGCGGTCGGACGCGGTGGGATCGTCCGAGAGCACGACGGTCGGCATCTCGCCGGTGATCGCCTCGAGGATCTTCGCGTACGCCCGGGCGGTGGTCTGGTCTGTGGCGATGACGAGTCCACCGGCGTCCGGCATGCCGCCGGCACGCAGCTGCTGCAGTCTGGTGTTCGCCGCCCCCAGCACCGCGGGAATCCAGTCGCCCTGGGGGTCGAGGGCAGTCCGCCACGCCCGAGCCGTCTGCTCGGCGCTGAGAGGCTCTCCCAGCCGGGCGGTGAACTCCTCCCCCGCACTCGTGCGCCAGCGCGCCTCGCCCGAGTACGCGAGGAACACGACGGGGCGCACGACGCCGTCGGCGAGCGCGTCGGCGTAGCCGTAGGCGTGGTCGGCCTTGGACTGCAACAGACCGTCCTCGTTCGGCTCGTAGCTCACGAACGGGATCGCACTGTCGTCGCTGCGGAAGGGCGTACCGGTCAGCGCCAGACGACGGGTCGCGTCCCCGAACGCTTCGAGAATGCCCTCACCCCAGCTCTTCGCGTCGCCACCGTGGTGGATCTCGTCGAGGATCACCAGGGTGCGACGCGCCTCCGTGCGCACGCGGTGTTTGAACGGATGCGAGGCGACCTGCGCGTAGGTGACCACGACGCCCTGGTAGTCGCTCGACGTCTGCCCGGTGGAGTTCGTGAAGTTCGAGTCGAGCGCGATGCCGATGCGGGCAGCGGCACCCGCCCACTGGTGCTTGAGGTGCTCGGTGGGGGCGACGACGGTGATCTGGTCGACCGTCCGGTCGCGCAGCAGCTCCGACGCCACCCGGAGGGCGAAGGTCGTCTTACCGGCGCCGGGGGTCGCGACGGCGAGGAAGTCGCGCGGCTTCGTCGCGAGGTACTTGGTGAGGGCGCGGCGCTGCCAGGCACGCAGCTGGGCCACAGGGGCGGAGGTCGTAGCTTGTCCGACGGTTTCGGTGCTCACCGGTTTCTCGTGCTCCTTGTCCGCTTCGCTCGGGTCGGTCCCACCGCACTCGTCCGGGCGCCGACCGTCATGCAGCCTATCGTCTCGGAGCCCGCGAACCCGCCGAAGCCGCGGCGTCGGCGGGTTCTCCGAGGACTGCGTGGCAGAATTCGAGAGGCCCTCACCTGCCTGTGCGCGCACGCGAGCGTGTCATCAGGAATTCTGGAAGTAGATGAACGACACACCACGATCCCCCGCCCAGGCATCCTCCGGCCGCGTTCGCCGCGCGGTCGGAAAGGGCTGGAAGGTCGTCACCCACACCCTGTCGTCCGCCTGGGACCACTCGATCTTCAGCAAGGCGGCGACCGCGGCCTTCTGGCAGACCCTCTCGCTACCGCCGTTGGTGCTCGGTCTGCTCGGCAGCCTCGGGTACGTCGGTGGCTGGTTCGGTCCCGACACGGTGGAGATCATCACGTCGAAGACCGTCACCTTCCTCCGCTCGGTCTTCAGCGACAGCGTGGTCGACCAGATCATCGAGCCCACCGTCGAGGACGTCCTCCGGCGGGGGCGCGCCGACGTGATGTCGTTGGGCTTCGTGTTGTCGCTGTGGGCAGGATCGTCGGCGATCTCGACGTTCGTGGACTCCATCGTCGAAGCGCACCACCAGCAGGACCATCGTCACCCCGTGTGGCAGCGGATCTTCGGGCTGCTCCTCTACGTGGTCTTCCTGATCCTGGCGGTGTTCACGATGCCCCTCGTCGCGCTCGGACCCACCCTGATCGGCAGGTTGCTGCCCGACGCCTGGTTCGATGTCGGCTCACGGATCATCGACACCTTCTACTTCCCCGCGGTGGGCCTGCTCCTGCTGATCGGGCTGACGACCCTCTACAAGGTGGCGCTGCCCAAGTCGCTGCCGTGGCACCGACTGCTCGGTGGCGCGGTCCTGGCCGGGGTGTTCTTCCTCGCGTCGAGCGTGATCCTGAGGTGGTACCTGACGTGGGTCGCCGCCACGGGCTACACCTACGGCGCACTCGCCGCACCGATCGCGTTCCTGCTGTTCACGTTCTTCCTGGGTTTCGCCGTGGTCCTCGGAGCCGAGTTCAACGCCACGGTGCAGGAGTTCTGGCCGGCGCGCGCCACACGTCTGGAGCAGTGGCGGATCTGGCTCGCCGAGCAGTCGGCACGTGATCCGTCGCCCGACAGCGGGCCGGTGACGAACCTCACCCGCCGGTTGACGGGCTCCACGACCATCCGTCTGTCCGACCTGATCCGGCCCGGCGATCGCCAACCCGAGTCGTGGCCCATCGACGGGAAGCCCGCCGAGTCGGAGGCGGCATCCCACGACGACACGACACCACCCGACGACACGGCCTCGTGCGACGAGAAGGCCGGGCACGACGACAAGGCCGGGCACGACGACAAGGCCGGGCACGACGACAAGGCCGGGGGATCCGAAGTTCCCCCGGCCGAGACCGAACTTCCGCCGGTGGAGACGCTTCCGCCGGAATCACCCGACGCCGCGGCGGACGACGGGGTGTTCCACCAGGTGTCTCAGTCGCCCTTGCGCAAACCGTCGTAGACTTTCTTGCATTCGGGGCACACCGGCGAGCCGGGCTTCGGCGACCGGGTCACCGGAAAGACCTCACCGCACAGCGCGACCACATGGGTACCCATGACCGCACTCTCGGCGATCTTGTTCTTCTTCACGTAGTGGAAGAACTTCGGGGTGTCGTCGTCGGTCGTTTCGTCGGTGGTGGTATCCGGCCGTTCCTTGATATCCGTGCTCACGTGTCCATGATGCCGCACGGAAGGGCCGGATGCGTATGTGCGTGCGACGGCCCGGCGTGGGAAGGTGGAAGACATGGCGAGAACTCACGGTTTCGGCGGATCCCCCGAGAACGGATCGCCCGACAACCCGGTTCTGATCACCGCGGCGGAGACGTCGCTCGAGGATCAGCACCGAGCACGGGTTCGCAAGTACCTCACCATCATGTCGGTCCGCATCCCCGCCCTGCTGCTGGCGGCGATCGCGTACGGCGTATGGGCCAATCCCTGGATCTCGATGGCGATCATCGGGGTGTCGATCCCGCTGCCGTGGATCGCCGTCCTCATCGCCAACGACCGGCCGCCGCGCCGCAAGGACGAACCGAGCCGCTGGGACGGCCGCTTCGACGACGCCCCGGCGATCGAGTCGTCCCGACACCATGTGATCGACGGCTGAGAGGGACCCCCGACGGGGCGCTTGCGAGAATGTCGTGGTGGACCGCGACCTTCTCCTGTCTCTCTGCCCGGCTCTGCGCACCGCACTGATCCGGTGCCGCTACGACCTCGACACCGTGCGGGAACTGCTCGGACCCGAGGCGCACGCCGCCCTCGGACGCAGTGAACCCGTCCCCGCCCGGCGCATCGCGCGTGGCGCGGGCGATCTCGGCGTGCTCGTGCGACTGTTCCTCCTCCAGGACACCTGCCCCGAGGACGAGGTCGCGCAGGCTCTCGCTCCGGTGACGACGGAGCAGGCCGTGCAGGCGGGGCTCGTCGAACGCGACGGCGACGGCGTGCGGGCCGCTCTCGACCTGCGACCCCTCGACGCCGGGACCGGTAGCCGCTGGGTGCTGTCCGATCTCGACGGCTCGATCCGGCCCGCCCCGACCCGGCCCGATCACGTCCTCGGCGTCGGTCAGGCCTCCCTGTCGCTGCTGCAGGCCACCCCCACCGATCGGGTGGGTTCGGTGCTCGACCTCGGCACCGGTTGCGGGGTGCAGGCCATCCGCGCCGCGGACCACGCGGACGAGGTCACCGCGACCGACATCAATCCCCGTTGCCTGACCCTGGCCGCCGCGAGCGCCGCGCTGAACGAGATCGACATCGATCTTCTCGAAGGGTCGTGGTTCGAGCCGGTCGCCGGCCGGACCTTCGACCGCATCGTCGCGAACCCGCCGTTCGTGGTGAGCGCGGGACGCGTCGAGCACAGCTACCGCGACTCCGGTCTCGACCTCGACGGCGCCAGTCGGCTCATGATCTCGCAGGCCGCCGAGCACCTGAATCCCGGCGGCACCGCCGCGATGCTCGCGTCCTGGGTGCACGTCGAGGGTGAGGACTGGCGGGCGCGGGTCGCATCGTGGTTGCCGTCACACGGCGTCGACGCCTGGATCGTGCAGCGTGATGTGGCCGATCCCGCCCTGTACGTCGGGACGTGGCTGCGCGACGGCGACGCCGATCAGCGGGAGCCGGAGGTCGCGGTGCGCGCCGAGCAGTGGCTCGACCACTTCGAGGAGCACGGCGTCGAGGGCGTCGGGTTCGGGTTCGTCTACCTGCGCCGCACCGACCTGCCGTCCGACGTGATGGCCGAGGATCTGCGGCACGCGTTCACCGATGCGCTGGGTGACGAGGCGGTCGACTACTTCCGTCGCCTCGACTGGCTGCGTACGCACGAGGTGCTCGACGCCCGTTTCGCGGTGCGGCCCGATACGGCCCTCGAGCGGGTGCACCTGCCCGGTGAGGACGGGTGGGACCAGGTGGTCGTGCGGGTGCACCGTGGTGGCGGTCCGGCCTGGCAGCACGAGGTGGACGATCTCGCGGCCGCCCTGCTCGGCGGCATGCGCGCCGACGGTCTTCCGCTCGGGGATCTCGTGTCGCTGCTCGCGGCCGCGCACGGCGAGGACGAGGACGACCTCCTCACGCAATCGGTGGGCCTCGTGCACGGCTTGGTCCGGCACGGGTTGATCGAGCCCGTCTGACCCCCTTCGGGGCGTTCCTGAGGTTCCACGATTCGGTTCTCTCAGCAACTTCTCAGGAGCTCATCGGGTTAGTGCAGGTCAGCGCGGTGGTACTCGGAGACCGACGGGAACTCCACCGCTTCGCCGGTCGTTGAACCCTGTGAGACACCACCGATGAGGAGGCACGTCATGGCACGCCCCGAAACCACCGCTCGCTTCGATTCCGACCTCGACGGTCAGAGCCCCGCAGCCGATCTCGTTCGCGTCTACCTGAACGGTATCGGACGGACTGCTCTGCTCACCGCAGCCGACGAGGTGGAACTGGCCAAGCGGATCGAGGCCGGCCTGTATGCCAAGCACCTGCTCGAGACGAAGAAGCGCCTGTCGGCCGCGAAGAAGCGCGACCTCGCGATCATCGTTCGTGAAGGACAGGCCGCTCGCAGCCACCTGCTCGAGGCCAACCTGCGCCTCGTCGTCTCGCTGGCGAAGCGTTACACCGGACGCGGTATGCCCCTGCTGGACCTCATCCAGGAGGGCAACCTCGGTCTGATCCGCGCGATGGAGAAGTTCGACTACGCGAAGGGCTTCAAGTTCTCGACCTACGCGACGTGGTGGATCCGTCAGGCCATCACCCGCGGCATGGCCGACCAGAGCCGCACGATCCGGCTCCCCGTCCACCTCGTCGAACAGGTCAACAAGCTCGCCCGCATCAAGCGTGAGCTGCACCAGCAGCTCGGCCGTGAGGCGACCGACGAGGAACTCGCCAACGAGTCGGGTATCCCCGTCGAGAAGATCGCCGACCTGCTCGACCACAGCCGCGACCCGGTGAGCCTCGACATGCCCGTCGGCAACGACGAGGAGGCCCCGCTGGGCGACTTCATCGAGGACGCCGAGGCGACGTCCGCCGAGACCGCCGTCATCGCCGGCCTGCTGCACAGCGACGTCCGCAGCGTCCTCGCAACGCTCGACGAGCGCGAACAGCAGGTCATCCGGCTGCGCTACGGCCTCGACGACGGTCAGCCCCGCACCCTCGATCAGATCGGCAAGCTCTTCGGGCTCTCCCGTGAGCGTGTCCGCCAGATCGAACGCGAAGTGATGGCCAAGCTCCGCGAAGGAGACCGCGCCGAGCGTCTTCGCGCCTACGCCAGCTGACCGGGCGCGTCAGCGGTATCCGATCCCCGAGAACCGGGCTGGGTTCTCGGGGATCGTTGCTGTCCGGGGTGTCCCGCCGGGAGTCGTCGCCCCGGCCTCACGTCAGCGCAGACGGCGCGGTCCGAGGTCCAGCGGGTGCGGTTCGGGCCCGATCCGCACGTGCGCGTCGGTGAGTTCGGCTCCCACCACCGAGGCCAGCACCGGCTCGCACACCAGCTCGCGTACCTCGGGAAGGTCGTCGGCGAGCGCCGAGATCCGCTGGACGAAGTCGACGAGCGCCGGCTTGTTCACGGGCGCGGCGTTGCGGTAGCCCGACAGCAGCGGCGCCGCCTTCGGAGCATCGATCAGCTCGACCGCCTCGTCCTCCGTGAGCGGTAGGACCCGGTAGGCCCGGTCGCCGAGCAGGTCGGAGATCACACCGGCGAGACCGAACGAGATGAGCGAACCGAACGACGGGTCGTCCTGCACACGGATCGCGCACCCGATGCCCTTGTGGGCCATCCGCTGCACGTGCATCAACGGCTCCCCGGAGACCGCGGCCAGGTCGCGATAGGCGATCCGCACCGAATCCGCGTCGACGAGATCGAGCCGGACCCCGCTCAGGTCGGGCCGGTGCCGCCACTGGGCACCGGTGGCCTTGACCGCCACGGGGAAACCGATCTCCTCCGCCGCCTCGACCGCCTCCTCCTCGGTGGTGACCGCGCGGAAGTCCGCGACCTCGACCCCGTAGCAGGACAGCAGCAGCGCCGCCTCGGTGTCCGACAGGTAGCGACCCTCCGGAGTCGTCTCGAGCCAGCCGTCCACGAGCGCGCGGGCACGCTCGGGATCGATGCCCGCCGGTCGCACGACCTGCGAGGGCGGACGACTGCGCCACTTCGCGTACCGCCAGGCCCGTCCCAGGGCGAGCGCGGCTCGTTCCGGACCGGGATAGGACGGCACGGATCCGCGGGTCGGGTTGCCGTCCGGTCCGCGCACGGCCAGGACGTCGGGGATGCCCTCGGTCGCCAGGAAGGTCGTGACCACCGGCTTCTCCGATCCGGCGACGGCGTCGCGCAGGGCCTGCGCGTAGGGCTGGACGTCGACGGCGACCGGTGGGACGAAGACCGCGATCACCGAGTCGACATCGGGTGAGTCGAGCGCCCGGGCGACGGCTTCGGCGAATTCCTCGGGCGACGCCTGCGCGCCGAGATCCACCGCGTCCGGTGCCTGCAGACCCTGGCCGCGGGCGGCGTCGACGGCGAGCAGACCCAGGGCGGTGGAGTTGCCGACCACGGCGACGCGGGGACCCGCGGGCAGCGGCTGGTAACCGAACAGCAGCGCCGAGTCGAAGAGCTGGCCGATGGACTCGACCTGGACGACACCGGCCTGCTCGAACAGGTATCGCACGATGGTGTCGTCCATCTCCCCCGTCCGCGCGGCGAGCGCCGGCGGCACCGCGTGGCGGCCGCTCTTGACGGCGACGATCGGTTTGCTACGCGCCACCCGCCGCGCGATGCGCGAGAACTTGCGCGGGTTGCCGAAGCTCTCCAGATACAGCAGCACCACTTCGGTGGCGGGATCGGTGTCCCAGTACTGCAGCAGGTCGTTGCCGGACAGGTCGGCGCGGTTACCGGCCGAGACGAAGGACGACAGCCCGACCCCCGTCTTGGCGGCCTCGTCGAGGATGGCGATGCCGAGGGCACCGGACTGGCAGAAGAAGCCGACGTTGCCGGCTGCCGGGAGCACGGGTGCGAGGGTCGCGTTGAGCCGGACCGCGGGATCGTTGTTGGCGACACCGAGAGCATTCGGCCCGATGAGGCGCATACCGTGCGACCGCGCGGCCAGGGTGAGCCGCCGCTCGGCGTCGCGGCCTTCCGGTCCGGTCTCGCCGAAACCCGACGAGACGACGAGCAGCGCCTTGACGCCCTTCGCGAGACAGTCGTCGAGCACCGAGTCGATCGATTCGGCGGGTACGGCGGCGACGGCGAGGTCGATCTCGTCGGGGATGTCGCGGACCGTCGGGTAGGCGCGGACCCCCCGGACGGACCGGTGTTCGGCGTTGACCGGGTAGACCGGCCCGGTGAACCCGCTGCGCAGCATGTTCACCAGCACGGCGTTGCCCACCTTGCGGCTGTCGGTGGACGCACCGATGACGGCGACACTGCCGGGGCCGAGGATGTTTCGCACGCTGCGCGCCTCGGCGGCGCGTTCGCGCGCGTTGCGGACGGAGACGAGGGCCTCGGTGGGATCGATCGCGAATTCGAGCCGGACGACTCCTCCTTCGAAGCTGCGGCTGACCTGGTAGCCGGCTTCCCGGAAGACCGTGATCATGTGCCGGTTCTCGGCGAGCACCTCGGCGACGAAGGTGTGCAGTCCGTTCTCGGCGGCCGCGCCGGCGAGGTGTTCGAGCAGGATCGGACCGAGGCCGCGGCCCTGGTGGGCATCGGCGACGGTGAAGGCCACCTCGGCGGAGAGACCGTCGCCCTCGTTCGTGAGTCCCTCGTACCGACCGACGGCGATGATCTCGTCGCCGAGCACCGCGACGAACGCCACGCGGGACTTGTGGTCGACGACCGTGAAGTTGAACAGGTCCTTCTTCGAGATCGTCGGGTACGGACCGAAGTACCGCAGATAGCGGGTGCGTTCGGACAGTTTGCTGTGGAAGGCGACGATCGCGTCGGCGTCCTCGGGGACGATCGGCCGCAGGTGTACGACACCGCCGTCCGAGGCCAGCACGTCTGCGACCCAGTGCCGCGGATAGTCGCGGGCGCGCGCCAGCGCCGCCTCGCGCGCGGGGTCGGTCTCCCCCGCCGTCCCGGCACCCTGCGCGGGGGCCGCGCCCGTCGCAGACGCGGAGTCCGGTGCCGCCGAGGGATTCTGCCGGTCAGTCACGGGGGTCCTCCGGGTCCAGGCCGAGCAGCGGGAAGGCCGCCCGCCTCGTGGCGATGATCGCCGAATCGATGCGGGTCAGTGCGCGGTCCAGGGACGCGATCCCCGTTTCCGGTGTGCCACCGGGACCGTCCCACGGCAGGTACGAGACGTCGGAGCCCTCCCCCATGACCGTGGGCAGTTCGACGCTCGGGGCGAGAGCGCCGACGCGCTCGCTCCAGTCCGCCGGGACCGGGGTGCTCAGGTCGATCTCGCGGTCCAGCGCCGCGGCGATCAGGTGGGTCCACGCGCGCGGCACCACCCGCACGAGGCCGTAACCGCCGCCGCCCACGGCGAGCCAGCGACCCTCGCAGTAGCGGTCGGCGAGATCGCGCATCGCGAGATACGACGCGCGCTGGCCGTCGACGGTCAGGGAGAGATCGGCCAGAGGGTCCTCGCGGTGGCTGTCGGCACCGCACTGACTGATGAGGATCTGGGGGCGGAACGCCGCGACCGCGCCCGGCACGACGGCATGGAAGGCGCGCAACCACAACGCGTCCACGGTGCCCGGCAGCACCGGCAGATTGATGGCGGTGCCCTCGGCCGGACCCGAACCGACCTCGCTGGACCACCCGGTGTTGGGCCACAGCGTCGCGGGATGCTGGTGCAGGGAGATGGTCAGGACGCGGGGATCGCCGAGGAAGGCGTGCTGCACACCGTCGCCGTGGTGAGCGTCGACGTCGATGTAGGCGATGCGGTCGTAGCCGTGGTCGAGCAGCCACGAGATCGCGATGGCGGCGTCGTTGTAGACGCAGAACCCGGCGGCCCAGTCGGCCATCGCGTGGTGCATGCCGCCCCCGATGCTCACCGCGCGGCGGGCCCGGCCGCTCGCGATCTCGCGTGCGGCCGCGAGGGTTCCCCCGGCGAGCGTCGCGCTGGCCTCGTGCATACGGGGGAAGATCGGGTTGTCCTCGGTGCCGAGACCGTGGGGTGCGTCGGCCGGGGGTGCCGCTCCCTCCGGAGCGGAGCCCGCGCGCTTGACCGCGTCGACGTAGGAAGCGGTGTGGATGCGCAGCAGATCGGTGTCGTCCGCAGGGGACGGGCGGACCGTCTCGACGCCCTCGAGGAGACCGAGACTGCGGGACAGCGCCATCGTGAGATCGAGGCGCGTGGGATTCATCGGATGTGTCGGACCCCACCGGTAATCGAGGTAGTCGGGGCTCCACACCACTATCCGATCGCCGCTCAGCTGTGTCGTACCGCCCGCCGCGGTGGAGCTCGTGGTCATGGACACAGACGCTACTGGTCCACCCACCGACATGCGAGCCTCGGAGGGCGCCCCCACCGTCCTGTTCGCACGGTTAGAATCGGCCCAGACGAAGGGGTGTGAGAGTGAAGGACCTGGTCGATACAACGGAGATGTATCTCCGGACCATCTACGACTTGGAAGAGGAAGGCGTGGTGCCGCTGCGCGCGCGTATCGCCGAGCGCCTCGAACAGAGCGGACCGACGGTCAGCCAGACCGTGGCCCGTATGGAACGCGACGGCCTGCTCCGGGTCGCCGGCGACCGCCACCTGCAGCTCACCGAGAAGGGCCGCGATCTCGCGGTCTCGGTCATGCGCAAGCACCGGCTCGCCGAACGGCTTCTCGTGGACGTGATCGGTCTCGACTGGGAGAACGTGCACGCCGAGGCGTGTCGCTGGGAGCACGTGATGAGCGAGGAGGTCGAGCGCCGCCTCGTGGAGGTGCTCAACAACCCGACCACCTCCCCCTACGGCAATCCGATCCCGGGACTGGCGCAGCTCGGTCTCGACCGCACGGCGGTCCTCGACGAGAAACTGGTGCGGCTGACGGAGATCCCGCACGGCAAGCCGACCGCGGTCGTGGTGCGCCGGCTCGCGGAGTACGTCCAGTCCGACCCCGAGGTCATCGCGCGACTGCGTGAGGCCGGTGTGGTCCCGGACGCGCGGGTTACAGTCGAGACGCGACCGGGCTCGGTGTCCATCACCGTGGCCGGTCACGACAGCTTCGAGCTTTCCGACGAGATGGCCCACGCCGTGCAGGTGAAGCAGGTCTGACACAGACCCCTTTTCGCATGTCCGGTACGGGCATGCGAAAAGGGGATGTCCAGCGTGAGACTTCTGGTGACCGGCGGCGCCGGCTATGTGGGCAGCGTGTGCACGACCGTGCTGCTCGAGCAGGGCCACGATGTCGTGGTCGTCGACGACCTGTCCACCGGGAACGCCGAGGCGGTGCCCACCGGTGCCGAGTTCGTCGAGGGCGACATCGCGGCCGTCGCCGACGAACTGCTCTCCGGATCCCGTTTCGACGGCGTCCTCCACTTCGGTGCACAGTCCCTCGTCGGCGAGTCGGTGGAGTTCCCCGAGAAGTACTGGCAGGGCAACGTGGTGACCACTCTCGCCCTGCTCGAGGCCATCCGTCGCTCGGGTACCCCGCGGTTGGTGTTCTCCTCCACCGCCGCGACCTACGGCGAACCCGACAGCGTGCCGATCACCGAGGACGCGCCCACCCGGCCGACCAACCCGTACGGTGCGTCGAAGCTCGCCATCGATCATGCGATCTCCTCGTATGCGCACGCCCACGGTCTCGCGGCGACGAGCCTGCGGTACTTCAACGTTGCCGGCGCCTACGGCGGTGCCGGGGAGAACCGGGTCGTCGAGACGCATCTGATCCCGCTGGTACTGCAGGTCGCTCTCGGTGTGCGCGATCACATCTCGGTCTTCGGCACCGACTGGCCGACCAAGGACGGCACCGCGGTGCGCGACTACATCCACGTGAAGGACCTCGCCGACGCCCACGTGCTGGCTCTGACGAAGTCCGAGCCCGGCCGCCACGGCATCTACAACCTCGGCAGCGGCGAGGGTTTCACCGTCCGCGAGGTCATCTCGGCATGCGAGCGGGTCACGGGCCTGCCGATCGCAGCGGTCGACGCGCCGCGCCGCGCCGGTGATCCGGCCGTGCTCATCGCCTCGAGCGGTCGCGCGATCTCCGAACTCGGGTGGAACCCCCAGCACACCGATCTCGACGAGATCGTCTCCGATGCGTGGGAGTTCACCCGCGCCCTCGGCGACCGGTTGCACGCCGCTCGACGCTGATCGAGCGCACGACCCGACCGCGCACACGGCTCCGGTCAGGACGGTTCGTCGCCGCGCGGCAGTTCGAGTCCCAACCGCGCCGCGATCTCGTGACCGGTCTCCGCGAGGCCGCGGATCGACTCGGGTCGCAGTCCCGCCTGCAGGGCCTGGTCGAGTAGATCCGAAAGCCGGTGGCGGGGATCGGATTCGAGGGCCGCTGCGAGTGCGACCCCGGCGAGCGGACCATCGCCGCGCACGTAGGCACCGAAGCCGACGAGCGCGGCGGCATCGGCCCGCTCCGGATCGGGCAGGGCGCGGGCGAGCTCGGTCCACAAGCGCTCCGCCGGCCGTGCGAGCGGTCCGGTCGCGAGCCCCATGGCGGCGTCCCGCACCGTGCGGTTGGCGAGCAGGACGGCCAGTTCGGCGATGTCGGACGCACTGGGATCCGTTCCGGCGGCGTACGTCTCGATGTGCGCGAGCACGGTTTCGAGTTCGAGACGGTCGGCGCGTTCACCACCGCCCTCGCGGGCACAGCGCTCGTACTCGCGGTCGCGGGTTTCGACGACCTCGTCGATGCACCGCGCGACCTCCTGCCGAACCGCCGGCGGATACGGCGCGAGCAGGGCGGCGAGTTCGGTGCGGGAGCCGCGGATCGGGCTGCCCTCGAACACCCGGGCCGCCGCGACCACCGAGGACCCGGGATCGGCCACGCTGCCGGTGATGTCCTGGCCGGGCACGAACCAGGTCGCTCCACCGGAGATCTCCGGTAGCGCATACACCCCCGCCAGGTCGATGCCGACGGCGTCGAGACGATCGGCGAAGTCGTCGACGAGCCTGCACACGTCGGCGATCACCGGATCGTGCCGGTCGATGAGATCGTCGTCCACGAGAACGGCCACCACCGATTCGGCGCCCTCGCGGGCACAGACGGCGCAGAAGCGCCGGAACGCCGCGCGCATGAGTTCCGGGACCGGCTCCCCGGGCCGGGGCAGGACGAGGTCGTGTCGCATCACGGCGCCGATACTCGCCACCTTCCCGTTCGGGCGGGTCGGGGCGTCACCGGTCGGGGTCAGGCACATCACGACGATCGAGCGCGTCGGCGGGAACCCCATCAGTGCGGGCAGGGCGGCGATCACGTCACCGACATCGGTGAGACGGAGCGGATGCGACGACGAAGGCGTGGAAGTTGTCATGCTCGGACCGTGGCCCATCGGTCCGAGCGGAAAGCGGCTCCCGGGGCCGTTCCGCGGCCTTCTGGGGATGAACCGGCCGGCTGTGGACAACTCCGCGACCGGCATCGTCGACCCGTGCCGAACGGACGATCCCGTCGGTGAGCGCTGTTAGGGTGCGCACCCGGCCCCGTCAGGGGCGGGCGGCGAAGTCGACGGCCTCCCGGAACACGAGGTCGAGATTGTCGGCGTCGGGCGGCGCCGCGTCGAAGGACAGGTACGTGACCGTCACACGCACGTCCTCGATCTGCGCGATCCGCGCGGCCATCGACTGCGTCATGCCACCCGATCCCCTGCCGGAGTCGACCGTGCGGGTCAGGGCCAGCGTCTCGGCCCCGTCGACGGCTATGGCGGGATCGTCGCCGAGGACGGTCGAGACGGTCGAGGTGATCCCCCGCACGGTGGCGTCCACCTGCGAGCACTCGGTGAGATAGGTGCGGTACTCGCCGAGATCCGGAGCGGCACGGGTGACCTCGACACTGATCGTCGCGCGACCGGCGTTGTCGGTACCGACCACCATGGCGGTGCTCTCCGGGCCGTAATCCTGCGCGGGCGGCAGACATCCGCCCGGATCGACCTTCGAACCGGGCTGGATCCCGGTCAGGTCGGGCGCCGCCTGCGCCACCGCCTCCGGCGGGAGGACCACCGCGACGTACGGTTCGGGAAAACGTTCGGGGGGCAGCACCAGATCGCCGGGTGCCCGGACGATCGCGGGTGCGGACGCAGGTGCGGTTGCCGTCAGGGCCGCCGGCTCGGGCCTGGGATCACCGGAGACGGTCTGGGAGCAGGCGGATGCGAGCACCAGGCAGGCGGCCGCCACCGCGCTCCGACCGGCCGATGCGCGGTGCATCGGACGAGTGTCGCGTCGGGTCACCCGAACCTCCCTCGGTCGTCGACGTCGGGCAGGATGTGCGCCCCGGAATCGGTCGTCGTGGCGTCAATTAGACTCGAACACCACCATGCCACGTCGGGTGACCCGACGGAGAGCCGAGACGAAGTGTGATCGGAGTGGTTCGCAGATGGACGAGCAGTCCCGCATGTACGAGCTGGAATTCCCGGCTCCGCAACTCACCTCCCCGGACGGTGAGGGGCCGGTCCTCGTGCACGGTCTCGAAGGGTTCGCCGACGCGGGACACGCGGTGCGGCTGGCGACCACACATCTGCGCGAGAGTCTCGAGACCGAACTCGTCGCGTCGTTCGCCGTCGACGAACTGATCGACTACCGGTCGCGTCGCCCGCTCATGACGTTCAAGGCCGACCACTTCTCGGACTACGCCGAGCCGGAGTTGAATCTGTACGCACTCATCGACGAGGCGGGCACCCCGTTCCTGCTCCTCGCAGGTGCCGAGCCGGATCTGAAGTGGGAGCGCTTCATCACCGCAGTGCGGTTGCTCGCCGAGCAGTTCGGGGTGCGGCGGACGATCGGGCTCAACGCGATCCCCATGGCGATCCCTCACACCCGGCCGTTGGCGGTCACCGCGCACTCGACGAACAAGGACCTCATCGCGGGCCACCACCGTTGGTCGGGCGAGCTGCAGGTGCCCGCAGGAGTGTCGTCGCTGCTCGAATACCGGATGGGACAGCACGGGCACGAGTCCGTGGGCTTCTCGGTGCACGTGCCGCACTATCTCGCCCAGACCGACTATCCGGCGGCCGCCGAGACGTTGCTGACGAACGTCGCCGAGGTCGGTGGTCTCGATCTGCCGCTGCAGGCGCTCGGTGAGGCCGCAGCGCGGGTGCGGGAACAGATCGACGAGCACATCGAGGACAACGCCGAGGTCCTCGGGGTGGTGCACGCGCTCGAGCGGCAGTACGACAGCTACGTGGCCGCCCAGGAACAACAGACCTCTCCCCTGCCGACCGACGAGAGTCTGCCGACGGGTGAGGAGATCGGGGCGGAGTTCGAGCGGTTCCTCGCCGAATACGACCGGCGTGGCACCGACCCCGGCGACGATCTCCCCGGTCCGGGCGACGGAGGAACCGGCGGCGGTGGGTTCGGCGAGCTCGGTCCGGACGACGGGGACGATTCCGCTCCGCGCTGACGCCACGACGGGTCCGCCGGATGTTTCATGATCGTCACAATCGTCGTTGTCGACGTCACATACAGGCGGTACGCTTCGGCGGCATGCCACAGTGGTAGTCGTGTCCGATTCCCGGCGACGGGTCGGGCAGCCCGGCTACCACCACGCGATCACCGACGTCGCAGGAGACGCTCATGGTTCCACCGCGCGCCCGGACGCTCCGCCCGGTTCCGGACAACGAACCCCGCATCGTGTTCCGCACGATCCACGGTTACCGACGCGCATTCCGCATGGCCGGCAGCGGTCCCGCACTGCTGCTCGTACACGGCATCGGTGACGACTCGTCGACCTGGCAGGACGTGATCCCGCACCTGGCGGAGAAGTACACCGTGATCGCTCCCGACCTGCTCGGGCACGGTCGCTCCGACAAGCCGCGGGCCGACTACTCGGTGGCCGCCTACGCGAACGGCATGCGCGACCTGCTGTCGGTCCTCGGGATCGAATCGGTCACGGTGATCGGCCATTCCCTCGGCGGCGGGGTGGCGATGCAGTTCGCCTACCAGTTCCCCCACATGGTCGAGCGTCTCGTGCTCGTCGCCTCCGGCGGGGTCACCAAGGACGTTCATCCCGCCCTGCGCCTGATCTCGGTGCCGATCGTCAGCGAAGCGCTGCGGGTCCTGCGGCTGCCCGGGGCGATGCCCGTCCTGCGCGCTGCCGGCGCGGTACTGAACCGGGTCAACGGATCACCGCTGCGGCCCGGTGCCCTGCTGCACGACACCTCGGATCTGGTGCGCGTACTGGGGAACCTCCCCGACCCCACGGCCTACGAAGCGTATCTGCGTACGCTGCGTGCGGTGGTCGACTGGCGCGGTCAGGTGGTGACCATGCTCGACCGCTGTTATCTGACGGAGAACCTTCCCGTCCAGCTCATCTGGGGCGATCACGACAGTGTCATCCCCATCGCCCACGGCTATCTCGCGCATTCGGCCATGCCCGGTTCACGTCTCGAGGTCTTCCGGGGCTCCGGCCACTTCCCGTTCCGCGACGACCCGATGCGCTTCCTGCGGGTGGTCGAGAACTTCCTGGAGACCACCGCTCCCCTGGAGTTCGACCTCGACCGCTGGCGTCGGCTCCTCGTGTCGGGTGTGAGCGAGTCGCAGATCTCCGGTGGCCCGGAGACCCGCATGGCGGTGCTCGGCGCGATGGGTTCGGACGAGCGCAGCGCCACCTGACCTGCACTACACGCAGGGCCACGCGACCCGCTCCGGTGGGTCGGGTCCTTCCGACTAGCCTGGAGAAGTGCTGCTTCCCGATCTGATACCCGACCCCGTCGACGACGACGCGCTGTTCGACGCGTTCACCACCTGGACGACGGATCGGGGCATCTCGCTGTATCCGGCGCAGGAGGAAGCGCTCATGGAGCTCGTCGCCGGCTCCAACGTCATCCTCGCCACGCCCACCGGCTCGGGAAAGTCGATGGTGGCGCTCGGCGCGCACTTCTTCGCGCTCGCTGCCGGGAAGCGCACCTTCTACACCGCCCCGATCAAGGCGCTCGTGAGCGAGAAGTTCTTCGCCCTGTGCGACGTCTTCGGTGCCGACAAGGTCGGCATGATGACCGGCGACGCATCGGTCAACGCCGGAGCGCCGATCATCTGCGCGACCGCGGAGATCGTCGCGAATCTCGCGTTGCGCGAAGGACCGGACTCCGACATCGGCCAGGTCGTGATGGACGAGTTCCACTTCTACTCCGAACCCGACCGCGGGTGGGCGTGGCAGGTTCCGCTCATCGAGTTGCCGCACGCGCAGTTCCTGCTCATGTCCGCGACGCTCGGCGACGTGACCTTCCTGCAGAAGGATCTGACCCGCCGCACCGGACGGCCGACGATGGAGGTCTCGGGCTCCGAACGCCCCGTCCCGCTGACCTTCTCGTACTCGCAGGCACCCATCGGTGAAGCGATCGAAGAACTCGTCACCACGCATCAGGCGCCCGTCTACGTCGTGCACTTCACCCAGGCGGCGGCCCTCGAGCGCGCCCAGGCCCTGACCAGCGTGAACATGTGCACGAAGGCCGAGAAGGAGGCGATCGCCACCGCGCTGGGCGACTTCCGGTTCTCCACCGGCTTCGGCAAGACCCTCTCGCGTCTCGTCCGGCACGGTATCGGTGTGCACCACGCGGGCATGCTGCCGAAGTACCGGCGCCTGATCGAGAAGCTCGCGCAGGACGGGCTCCTGAAGGTCATCTGCGGCACCGACACGCTCGGCGTCGGCATCAACGTGCCGATCCGCACCGTGTTGCTCACGGGCCTGACGAAGTTCGACGGCACCCGCACCCGGCAGCTCAAGGCGCGCGAATTCCACCAGATCGCCGGTCGCGCAGGCCGCGCGGGATACGACACGATGGGCACGGTCGTCGTGCAGGCCCCCGAGCACGAGATCGAGAACGTCCGGGCGCTCGCCAAGGCCGGGGACGACCCGAAGAAGCGCCGGAAGGTGCAGCGCAAGAAGGCTCCCGAAGGGTTCGTCTCGTGGGGTGAGGGCACCTTCGACAAGCTGATCGCGGCTTCGCCCGAACCGCTGCAGTCACGCTTCTCGGTGAGCAACTCGATGCTGCTCAACGTCATTGCGCGACCGGGCAACTGCTTCGACGCGATGCGGCACCTGCTCGAGGACAACCACGAACCCCGTCCGGCGCAGCGCAAGCACATCCTCAAGGCGATCTCGCTGTACCGGGGCCTGCTCCAGGCGGGTGTGGTGCAGCAACTCGACGAGCCCGACGAGTTCGGGCGCCGGGCCCGCCTCACCGTCGACCTGCAACGCGACTTCGCGCTCAACCAGCCGCTGTCGCCGTTCGCCCTCGCAGCGATCGAACTGCTCGACGTCGACTCCCCCACCTACGCACTCGATGTGGTGTCGGTCATCGAGTCGACGCTCGACGATCCCCGTCAGGTGCTCATGGCGCAGCAGCATGCCGCACGCGGTGAGGCCGTCGCGCAGATGAAGGCCGACGGCATCGAGTACGACGAGCGGATGGAACTGCTCGAGGAGATCACCTGGCCCAAGCCGCTCGTGGAGTTGCTCGAGCCGGCCTTCGAGACGTACCGGGGTGGGCATCCCTGGGTGTCGGAGTTCCCCCTGTCCCCGAAGTCGGTGGTGCGCGACATGATCGAGCGCAGCATGACCTTCTCCGAGATGGTCTCGCACTACGGCCTGGCCCGCTCCGAGGGGCTGGTCCTGCGCTATCTCGCCGACGCCTACCGCGCGCTGCGGCAGACGGTGCCGGACGCCGCGCGCACGGAGGAACTCGAGGACATCATCGAGTGGCTCGGCGAGCTGATCCGGCAGGTCGACTCGTCGTTGCTCGACGAGTGGGAGTCCCTCACCCATCCCGGGGTGGAATCCGACGACCAGCAGATCGCGTTCGGCGTCGACTCCCCTCGCCCGTTGTCCGCGAATGTCCGCGCGTTCAAGGTCATGGTCCGCAACGCGATGTTCAAGCGGGTCGAACTGGCCTCGCGTCGACGCTGGGACGAACTCGCGGCCCTCGGCGACGGTCTCGACGCCGAGGACTGGGAGGACCTGCTCGAGCTGTACTTCGACGAGTACGACGAGATCGGCACCGGCCCCGACGCGCGTGGACCGCTGCTGTTCACCGTCGAGATGGGTCCCGAGTTGTGGCGGGTGCGTCAGACCCTGCACGATCCGCAGGGCGATCACGGCTGGGCGTTGATCGGCGAGGTGAACCTCGGCGAGTCCGATGCGGCCGGTGAAGTGGTGTTCGACGAGTTCGAGATCGTCGAGGGCTGATCGTCGTAGGCGGCGGACCTCGGGAGCGGTAGCCTGACTCGGTGAGCGAACCGACCGTGCAACCCTTCCGCTTGGCCTACGTCCCGGGTGTCACCCCCGCGAAGTGGGTGCGGGTGTGGAACGAGCGGATGCCGGACGTCCCGATCGAACTGGTCCCCGTCGATCCCACGGCCGGTGCGGATCCGCTTCGCGAGGACGTCGCCGACATCGCGCTGCTGCGCCTGCCGTTGCAGCGGGACGGCCTGTCGGTCATCCCGCTCTACACCGAGGTCTCCGTCGTGGTGGTGCCCAAGGAGCACGTGTTCGCGGCGGTCGACGAGGTGTCGGTGTCCGACCTCGCCGACGAGACGGTGCTGCATCCGCTCGACGACGTGCTCGACTGGGTCGCCCTCCCCGGTGAGGAGGCCTTCGAGCGGCCCGCGACCACCGAGGACGCGATCTCGCACGTCGCCTCGGAGGTGGGTGTGCTCGTCACGCCGCAGTCGCTCGCCCGCCTGCACCACCGCCGCGACCTGACCTACCGTCCCGTCGTCGACGCGCCCGCGTCCCAGGTGGGTCTCGTGTGGGTCACCGACCGGACCACCGATCACGTCGACGAGTTCGTGGGCATCGTCCGGGGACGGACGGCCAACAGTTCCCGTGGCCGCCGCAGCGATTCCGAGCCGGACGCCGAGTCGGGCGGCACCTCGCGTCGTGGCGAACGCAAGGGCTCGACCCCGAAGCGCCGCGCGCCCGAGCCCAAGACGTCCCGCCGGGCGGGGACGTCCGCGCGGAAGCGCCCCGGGAAGCCCCGGCGCGGTAAGCGCTGATCGATACCGCCGCGGTAAGCGTTGATCGACACTGCCGCGGTCGGCGCTGATCGGGGTCTTCGTCAGGAGACGGGGCGGCAGGTCGGCGGGACGCAGCCGCGGATCGTGTCGGCGAGGATGCGGTAGTCGACTCCGCGTGGGGACGACGAGCGGAACACCAGCCCGATCCGGCGGCCGGGTGCCGGGTCCGCGAAGTGCGCGACCTCGAGGTCTCCCCGGGCAGTTTCGACGGCGACCGCGGAGGCCGGGACGAGGGTGATGCCCAATCGTCCTGCGACGCAGCGCACCACGGTGGACAGGGAGGTCGCACGGGTGTCGCCGAGTGCCGGTCGCGCGTCGACGGACCGGCACAGGTCGAGTGTCTGGTCGCGCAGGCAGTGACCTTCGTCGAGCAGGAGCAGCTGTGCGTCGTCGAGTGCGGAGACCGAGAGGTCGGTGCGCCCGGCGAGTTCGTGTCCGGTCGGTAGGACGAGGACGAAATCCTCGTCGTACAGCGGCACTTCGATGACACCCGAGACGTCTGCGGGGAGGGCGAGGACGGCGACGTCGAGGGTTCCGGCGCGCAGTGCGTCGAGGAGACGCGCGGTCTGGTCCTCGACGACCTGCAGCGACAGCGCCGGCATCGCCCGGTCGAGTGCGGGCAGGATCTCGGGCAGGACGTAGGGCGCGACGGTGGGGATCAGGCCCACCCGCAGCGGGCCGGAGAGTCCGTCGGACACGCCTGCGGCCGCGTCGACGAAGCCGTCGGCGGCGTCGAGTACCACCTCCGCGTAGGGAAGCAGGCGCGCTCCCACCGGTGTCACGAGCACGCGGCGGGTGCTCCGCTCGATGAGCTGGACGCCGAGGCCGTTCTCGAGAGCCGCCAGGCCCTGGGACAGGGTGGGCTGGCTGACCTCGAGTCGCGCTGCTGCCGTGCCGAAGTGGCGGTAGGTGGCCACCGCGACGAAGGCACGCAGCTGCGAGAGGGTGGGCTGGTAGCTCTGATCGGTCACGCCTATCAGTGTAGTGCGACCTATCGCCTTTACCTTTCGCAACTATCGGACGGTCGTGCGTCGACCACGAGACGGGGCGCTCGCTGCGCCGACTGCCAGGTCCTACGACGCCGAGCCCGCCGCTCTTCCGGCAGCCAGGTCGTCCTCGTCGAGCACGACCTCGATCTCGCCACCGAACTCCACCCCGGGAGCGAGCGGCAGCCGGTCGCCGCTCCAGAACCGGCCGGGGTCGTACCAGTTGCTCCCCCGGTGCCGTTGCCGCAGCAACCCCATCTCCTCCAGCGTCAACCCCACCACCTCGGCGCAGTACGCGCTCTCGAGCCCACCGGACGGGACTGCAGCTCGGCGACGGCGCGGGAGCCGGCCCGCGAACCATCGCCCCGTGAGTTTCGTCGTCGACGGGAACGGTGTGCCGTCGAGCCGCGCGATCGTGCGCAGCAGCTGGTCCTCCTGGTCCGGGGTGACCGCCACCGAGATCTGCCGCAGCCAACCGCGCTGGCCGTAACGCGCGGCCCACACCTGCACCGCGCTGCGCAGGTCGTGCAACTGCACGCCGCGCTGGTGCCGCCCGGTCCACATGTCCGGGAGACTGCGTCCGAGCTCGGCGTGCCACATCAGCGGCGGCAGGTCCTCGAGCGCGACCGTCATCCCCACGTGGTTGACCGGTGCGTTGGTCAGCGTCTGGATCGCTCGGTCGGCCGGGGCGGCGCCGCGGAAGATCCACAGGTCCCCCGTGCGGGTCGTCGCCACGGCCTCGTCGAGGGTGAGACGCGAACGCGCACCGGCGGACCGATCTGCCGACGAAGTGTCCATGCCGTCAGCCTGCCATGCCCGACGGCCGCTGTGGTCGTCCCCATGACCCCGACGGACCGCTGGGGGTCGTCCCCATGGCCCCGACGGCCGCTAGGGTCGTCCCCATGGCACTGCGCGGTGGCAAGTGGTGGAAGCTCGTCGGACTCGCCGGGATCGTGGGAGTCGCGGCGACCGGTGCTGTCGCCGCCCGCAACGAGCGACAGCGACGGAACTACAGCCCCGACGAGGTGCGTTCGGTGCTGCACGAGCGCTATGCCCGTTCGCTCGCCGCACGCGACGGCAGCGCCGAACTCCCCCTCGCCGAGGTACCGATCGGGCCGAAGGAACGGATCAGCCGAGTGCTGCGGCGATTCCGTCGGCGAGATCGGTGATCTGCTCGTCGGTCATCACGAACGACGGGGAGATCTGCATCGCGCCCTGACCGGCCGCGCGTCCCGAGATCCCGTGCTGTCGCAGGGTTTTGACGAAACCGAGAGCTTCGGACGGATCGGCGAGCTGCACGGCCGCCACCGCACCGAGACCGCTGCGCACCTCGGCCACCCGCGGATGATCCGCCAGCGGAGCGAGCTTGTCGTGCAGAGTCCGTTCGATCCGCGCCGCCTCGGTGAGCAGATCCTCGCGCTCGATGATGTCGAGGTTGGCGAGCGCGGCCGCCGCAGCAGCGGCGTGCCCACCGTAGGTGTAACCGTGGCGCCACCACACGTCTCCGGCGAAGAACGGTTCGGCGACGCGCGGAGCGACGAACAGGGCGCCCATCGGCAGGTAGCCGGAGGTGAGTCCCTTGGCGGTGGTGACCATGTCGGGAGCCAGGTCGAATCGTGACGACGCGAACCACGAACCACCGATACGACCGAAACCGGTGACGACCTCGTCGACGACGAACAGGATGTCGTGGTCGCGGCAGATGTCGCGGATCTCGGCGAGATAGCCGTCCGGCGGCAGGTACACCCCGCCCGCACCGATGACGGGTTCGCAGAAGAAGGCCGCGATGGAGTCGGCACCGACCGAATCGATGAGTTCGAGCAGCGCCTTGGCGTCGTCCCAGGCAACCCGCGCGGTGTCCTCCCACAGGCGGCCGTAGCCCTCCCCGTTGACGGGGATACCGGCGAGCGAGGTGCCACCGACGTGCATGCCGTGGTACGCCTTCTCACGCGAGACCAGCAGCCGCTTGCCGGGCTTGCCGACCTCCTGCCAGTAACGCCGCGCGAGCTTGGCCGCCGAGTCTACGGAGTCGGATCCACCCGAAGTGAAGAAGATCTTGCTGCCGGGGACCGGGGCGATCCCCGCGAGACGCTCGGCGAGTTCGACCGCGGGCTCGGAGGTCAGGTCGCCGAAGTTCGAATAGTGGGCGAGCTTCGCGACCTGCGCTGCGATCGCCTCGCCGATCTCGGTACGGCCGTGACCGACATTGGTGAACCACAGTCCGGCGGTGGCATCGAGATAACGGTTGCCGGCGTCGTCCCAGATGTAGGCGCCTTCCCCGCGCGACACGACGAATGCGCCGTCCCGTTCGATCGCGCCCATATCGGCGAATCCGTGCCACAACGCACCCACGACCAACTCCCGTCCACGACGATCACGACACCCGTCATCGTATGCGGAGGAAACGACTCTGGCGCCGGAGGCCCGAACCCACCACCCTGGGAGCCATGACCGAGTTCCGCTTCTCCGTCAACATCTTCGAGGTCGGGTCCCCCGACGGGTTCGCTCGCTGGTGCCGCGCCGTGGAGGACGCCGGCTTCGACGCGGTGTACGCGGCCGACCACCTCGGTGTCCCTGCACCGTTCCCCGTCCTGGTCGCCGCCGCCGGCGCCACCGAGCGCATGCGGGTCGGCACGATGGTGCTCAACGCCGGTTTCTGGAATCCGGCACTGCTCGCTCGCGAGATCGCGACCACCGATCTGCTCACCGGCGGGCGGCTCGAGGTCGGCCTCGGCGCAGGCCACATGAGATGGGAGTTCGAGGCGGCCGGGATCGAATGGGAACGCTTCGACGAACGAGCCCAGCGACTCGAATCCATCGTGCAGGAACTGCAGCGATCGTTCACCGGGCCCGGTTTCGACGAGCAGGCGGCGCTGCGCGAAGCGTTCGACCTGCCCGTGCTCCGTCCGGTGCAGCGGCGCGGATTCGGCGGCTACGGCCCGCCCCTGATCGTCGGAGGCACCGGCGACCGGATCCTCGCCGTCGCCGCCGCCCACGCCGACATCGTGAGCGTCGCGGGCGCCGTCCAGCTGCCGGGGAAGCCACCGGGGACGTTCCGCATCGCCACCGCGACCGAGGCCGACGACCGTGTCGCGTTCGCGCGGGCGCGGGCCGGCGACCGGGTCGACGACATCGAGTGGCACACCCTGCTCCAGGCGGTCGTCGAGACCGACGACCGGGCGGGCACCGCCGCCGCGCTCGCCGAGCGGTTCGAGCACACGATCGACGCCGACGATCTGCTCGACTCGCCGTTCGTGCTGATCGGCACGGTCGACGAGATGGCCGGGCAGATCCTGCGCAGCCGGGAGCGCTACGGGTTCACCCACTTCACGGTCCATGCCCCGTACCGGGAGATCTTCGGTGAGGTGATCGGCCGGGTACGCGTCTCGGCGGGCTGACCACCGGAGCCTGCCCTCCCCGACCGGCCCCGACCGGGCCGTTTCGCTAGGCTGTGTGATCAGCATGTCCATCTCCTCCGCCCCGAATCGTCGCGAACTGCGCGCTGCCCTGTCCGAGGTCTCCCTCCGCGACGAGAACCGCCTCCGTCGCAGGCTCGACCGGGCGCGGGGCGGCGAGGCGCTGACCGAGGTCGCCGCCGAGATCGAGAATGCCCGCACCCGGCTCGCGTCCCGCGCGTCGTCGGTCCCGCAGATCCGCTATCCCGAGGATCTGCCGGTCTCGCAGCGCAAGGACGACATCGCCGCCGCGATCCGCGACCACCAGGTCGTGGTGGTCGCCGGTGAGACCGGTTCGGGCAAGACGACGCAGATCCCGAAGATCTGCCTCGAACTCGGGCGTGGAGTTCGCGGCCTGATCGGCCACACCCAGCCGCGCCGTATCGCCGCGCGCGCCGTCGCCGAGCGACTCGCGGACGAACTGGACACCGAGCTCGGCGACGCCGTCGGATACACGGTGCGGTTCAACGATCAGGTCACCGAGTCGACACTCGTCAAGCTGATGACCGACGGCATCCTCCTCGCCGAGATCCAGCGCGACCGGCTGCTGCGTCAGTACGACACGCTCATCATCGACGAGGCGCACGAGCGCAGCCTCAACATCGATTTCCTGCTCGGCTACCTCGCGCAGCTGCTTCCGCGTCGCCCCGACCTGAAGGTGATCATCACCTCGGCGACGATCGACCCCGAACGTTTCGCGCGCCACTTCGCCGACGCGAACGGCACGCCCGCGCCCATCGTCGAGGTCTCCGGCCGCACCTACCCCGTCGAGGTGCGTTACCGCCCGCTGACCGTCGAGGTAGGCGACACGCTCGTCGACCGCGATCCCGTCGACGCGGTGTGCGAGGCCGTCGAGGAACTCCAGCGCGAGGGTGACGGCGACATCCTGGTCTTCCTCTCCGGCGAGCGCGAGATCCGCGACACCGCCGACGCACTGCGCGACCGCAAGCTGCGCAACACCGAGATCCTCCCGCTCTACGGACGCCTGTCGGCGGCCGAACAGCACCGGGTCTTCGCACCGCACACGGGCCGGCGGGTCGTGTTGTCCACCAACGTCGCCGAGACGTCCCTGACGGTTCCCGGCATCCGCTACGTCGTCGACCCCGGCACCGCCCGCATTTCGCGGTATTCGGTGCGGACGAAGGTGCAGCGACTGCCGATCGAGCCGATCTCGCAGGCCTCGGCGCGTCAGCGTGCCGGACGGTGCGGTCGCGTCGCCGACGGTATCTGCATCCGGCTGTACTCGGAGGACGACTTCGACGGTCGGCCGGAATTCACCGAACCCGAGATCCTGCGCACCAACCTTGCGTCGGTCGTGCTGCAGATGACGGCGCTCGGTCTCGGCGACATCGAGGCGTTCCCGTTCGTGGAGGCACCGGATCCCCGCGCGATCCGCGACGGCATCGCTCTGCTCGAGGAACTCGGCGCGCTCGAACCCGCGAAGAAGGGCGAGACGCCGCGCCTGACCGCGACGGGCCGCGAGATCGCCCGGCTGCCCGTCGATCCGCGCATGGCCCGGATGATCGTCGAGGGCCACCGCAACGGATGCCTGCGCGAGGTCCTCATCATCGTCGCGGCCCTGTCGATCCAGGACGTGCGCGAGCGCCCGACCGAGTTCCAGCAGGCCGCCGACGAGAAGCACGCGCGGTTCGCGGTCGAGGGCTCGGACTTCCTGGCCTTCCTGCGGCTGTGGGACTACCTGAAGGAACAACGGCGGGAACTGTCGTCGAGCAGGTTCCGCAGGTTGTGCCGCGACGAGTTCCTGCACTGGCTGCGGATCCGCGAGTGGCAGGACCTACAGGGGCAGCTGCGTCAGATCACCGTCGACATGGGCTGGCAGACGCACCATCGCGACGTGAACCCCGACGACGTCCACAAGTCGATGCTCGCAGGTCTGCTGTCGCACATCGGTCTTCGCGAGGGCGACAAGCGCGACTTCCTCGGTGCCCGCGGCGCGCGGTTCGCGATCTTCCCGGGGTCGTCGCTGTTCAAGAAGCCACCGCGCTGGGTGATGGCGGCCGAACTCGTGGAGACCTCACGGCTGTGGGCCCGGACGGCTGCGCGCATCGAACCCGAGTGGGTCGAGAAGCTCGCCCCGCACCTGGTCAAGCGCACCTACTCGGAGCCGCACTGGTCCACGCGCCGCGAATCGGCGATGGCCTACGAACGCGTCACGCTCTACGGCATCCCCCTGGTCGCCCAGCGTCCCGTGCCGTACGGACGGATCGATCCGGAGGTCTCGCGCGAACTGTTCATCCGCCATGCCCTCGTGCAGGGCGAATGGCGCACGCAGCACAAGTTCTTCCACGACAACCGGGCGCTGCTCGAGGACGTCGAGGAACTCGAACACCGTGCGCGCCGCCGCGACATCGTCGTCGACGACGAGACCCTGTTCGACTTCTACGACCAGCGGGTCGGCCCGGAAGCGATCTCGGCCCGGCACTTCGACACGTGGTGGAAGAAGACCCGGAGGCAACAACCCGACCTGCTGACGTTCACGCCCGACACCGTGGTGAACCAGGACGCCGCGTCGGTGCTCGAAGGCGACTACCCGGATGCGTGGCGCCAGGGTGAGATCCAGTTCCCCCTCACCTACCAGTTCGAGCCGGGCACGGAGGAGGACGGTGTCACCGCCCGCGTCCCCGTCGCGCTGCTCGCGAACCTCAAGTCCGTCGGTTTCGACTGGCTGGTACCCGGGATGCGGACCGAGCTGGTCACGGCCCTCATCAAGACCCTGCCGAAACATCTTCGGAGACAGGTCGTCCCGGCTCCGGATTTCGCGGCGGCCGCGCTCGCGTCGGTGACGCCCCGCTCCGAACCGCTCGTCAACGCGATGGCCCGCGAACTGTCCCGGCTCGGACGGTGCACGATCGAACCCTCGGACTTCGATCCCGGGGCGTTGCCCGACCATCTGCGGATGACCTTCGCCGCGGTCGACGAGCGCGGTACCGTGCTCGGCCGCAGCAAGAGCCTGGCGGCGCTGCGGAAGAAGTTGGCTCCGCGGGTCGAAGCGGAGGTCTCACGCGCCGCGGCGGGCACCGAGCGTCCCGCGGCGGTGGTGTGGACGGCCGAGACCCTCGGGAACCTGCCGGAGACCGTCACCCGCGAGGTCGGCGGCCGGAAGGTCACCGGTTATCCCGCCCTCGTCGCGGAGAAGGACGGCGTCGCGGTGCGCGTGCTCAGCACACCGCAGGCCCAGCAGAACGCGACACGGCAAGGGCTGCGCGCCCTGCTGCTCTCGTCGGCACCGACGAAGGCGAAGGCCGTGACCTCGGGGCTGACCAACATGGAGCGACTCGCGCTCGGGCGGAACCCGGACGGATCGTTCGAAGCGCTGATCGAGGACTGCCGTGCCTGCGCGGTGGACGAACTCATCGCCGCACACGGAGCTCCCGTGCGCACACCCGAGGAGTTCGAGGCGCTCGCGGCCACGGTGCGCTCACATCTGCCGGGGCGCGTGGCCCGTCTGTTGAAAGCGGTTGTGCCCGTGCTGTCCCGCGCCCACGAGGTGGGTGTGCTCCTCGATCGGTCGAACGGCGAGGCTGCCGACGACGTACGCGAACAGCTGCAGTCGTTGCTGTTCCCCGGCTTCGTCACCGACCTCGGATCGCGGCGGATCGCCGACCTGCCGCGCTACCTCACCGCGGCCGCGCAGCGCCTGGAGGCGTTGCCGGCAAGTGCGCATCGCGACGCGGCGGGAATGGATGTGCTCGATCGCGTCTACGGCGCCTACGACAAGCTGCTCGCGCGACTGCCGGAGGAGCGACGTGCCGCACCCGAGGTGGTCGAGATCTACTGGATGATCGAGGAATTGCGCGTGAGCCTGTTCGCGCAGGGTCTCGGGACACGGATCCCGGTGTCGGAGAAGCGCGTCCTGAAGGCGATCGACACGATCCGGTAGCGACCGAAACCGTCAGTCGGTCGCGTCCGAGCGGGACTTCTTGTGCTCGCGCAGTTCCTGGATCTCGCGTTCGAAATCCTCTGCGGAACTGAAGGAACGGTAGACCGAGGCGAATCGCAGATAGGCGACCTCGTCGAGATCGCGCAGGGGCCCGAGGATCGCCAGTCCCACCTCGTGGCTCGGGACCTCAGGTGATCCCTTCGCCCGCACCGCGTCCTCGACCTGCTGCGCGAGCTTGTTGAGCGCATCGTTGTCGACATCGCGTCCCTGACAGGCGCGGGCCACGCCGCGCACGACCTTCTCGCGGCTGAACGGCTCGGTCACGCCGCTGCGCTTGACGACGGACAGCACGGCCGTCTCGACTGTGGTGAAGCGGCGCCCGCATTCGGGACACGCCCGCCGACGACGGATCGCGGCACCCTCGTCTGCCTCGCGCGAATCGACCACCCGGGAATCGGGGTGGCGGCAATACGGGCAGTACATGTCGGTTCCTTCGTCGTGCCCGTGCGGGTCGCGACGTCGGCGCCGAAGCAATGCCTCCCGACCGGAACCGTCTCCACCCGCGAGTGGGCCGACACCGCCGCAACCACACGGAGTGGTGTGACTGACAGTGTTAGACAATACCCGCCTGTCCGGTTCGGGCGCGGATCGCGGGTCGGGCAGGGCCACGACACCCTCATCCCCGGGAGGAATCCGGCACGAGGAGACGGCTTCCGGCCTGCACAGCCGTACCGTCGAGCGAGTTGAGGTCGGCGATCCTCGCCACCGTGACGTCGACCGGAGCATCGGGCCACACGCGAGCGGCCAACGCCTCCAGGCTCTCCCCCTCGCGTACGACCGTGACCGTGGTGCCGGCGCCCTGCGAGATCACCTCATCGGTACGCACGTGGGCGAGCACGAGGAGCATCGTCGTCGCGAGCGCGGTGAGGAGCACCGTCGCGGCCATCTGCCGCCAACTCGCCCCCTCCGCAGGCCGGCGACTGCGCGGCGTGATCTCCGAGCGACGGTGCAGGGGTTCGTGCGAGGGTGCGGCGACATATTCGCGATATTCGCGCGTGGGCGCGGCGACGCGCGGTCTCGTCCGCGCCGGGACACGGGTGCGATGATGCAGCGTCGACGTCGCGATCGGCCGGATGCGATACGCCGCAGCCCCGGGGGCACCTGCTCCGGGCGGGCTCGCGACGGTTCGCCCTGCCGTGCTCGTCCGGACGAAGGCACCGGTTCGGGCCACAGCGCCCTCTCCCGCCGTACCCACCGGAACCGCCGTGTCGATCCGAACCGCTCTGCTCATCGGAAATCCTCCGTGTCGCTGTGCGTGGTCTTCCGACCCCGTCCGTGTCGCCGGGCGTGGTCTCACGACCCTGTTCGATCACTCGATCATGTGTTCGAACGAAAGTCTGTTCGAATGTTCTACCACGAGTCACGCCCCTGCGACAGCTCCTCGGAGGGTGAATCTCGAACATCTGTTTGATATACGCGCGGGATCTCGATAGATTCGAAAGGCAACTTGCAACCCATCCGACACTCGCCGCACGGAGGTCACGATGAAGGCGGACGGAACATCCACAGCCCGCCGGGGCGGACCCACGACCGACGATCCCACCGCGAGCCTCACCGAGCGTCAGCGTCGTGTACTCGAGGTCATCCGCGATTCCGTCAGCGAACGGGGGTACCCACCGAGCATCCGTGAGATCGGCGACGCCGTCGGACTCAACTCCACGTCGTCCGTCGCACATCAGCTCCGCACGCTCGAACGGAAGGGCTTCCTGCGCCGGGATCCGAACCGTCCGCGCGCCGTGGACGTCCGCGGCCTCGAGCCCACCCCCGCACCGGAGTCCTCCCCCGAGGTGGTCGCCGGCTCGTCGACCGACGACATTCCTTCGGCTGCAATGGTTCCCGTCGTCGGCCGCATCGCGGCCGGTGGTCCGATCCTCGCCGAGGAATCGGTCGAGGACGTCTTCCCGCTGCCGCGCGAGCTCGTCGGTCAGGGCTCGTTGTTCCTGCTCAAGGTCGTCGGCCAGTCGATGATCGACGCGGCCATCTGCGACGGCGACTGGGTGGTCGTCCGGCAGCAGAACGTCGCCGAGAACGGCGACATCGTCGCCGCGATGCTCGACGGCGAGGCCACCGTCAAGACCTTCAAGCGGGTCGATGGCGATGTCTGGCTCATGCCGCACAACCCGATGTTCGAACCGATCCCGGGCAACGACGCCGTCATCCTCGGCAAGGTCGTCACGGTCGTCCGCAAGATCTGATCCCCGGGCCCACCGGAGACGAACGAGGCCGGGGTGGCTCCGCACAGCGGAGCCACCCCGGCCTTCTCGTACGTGCCTCAGACGTTGAGGCCGCGCCCGATGACTTCCTTCATGATCTCGTTCGTGCCGCCGTAGATCTTCTGCACGCGCGCATCGAGGTACGCCTTGGCGACCGGGTACTCGCGCATGTAGCCGTAGCCACCGTGCAGCTGCAGGCAGCGGTCGATCAGCTCGACCTGCTTGTCGGTGGTCCAGTACTTGGCCATCGCGGCCTCCTGGACGGTGAGCTTCTTCTCGTTGAGCAGCTCGATGCACCGGTCGACGAAGACCCGGGCCAGCTGGGTCTCGGTGGCGAGCTCGGCGAGCTCGAAGCGGGTGTTCTGGAACTTGCCGATCGGCTTGCCGAACGCCTTGCGGTCGCGGCAGTACTGGATCGTGTCGTCGAGCACGCGCTCCATCGCGGCAGCGGCGACGACGGCGATCGCGAGGCGCTCCTGCGGCAGGTTCTGCATCAGGTAGATGAAGCCCATGCCCTCCTGGCCGAGGAGGTTGGACGCCGGGACGCGGACATCGTTGAAGCTGAGCTCCGCCGTGTCCTGGGCGTCGAGGCCGATCTTGTCGAGGTTGCGTCCCCGCTCGAAGCCCGGCATGCCGCGCTCGACGACGAGCAGCGAGAAGCCCTGGGCGCCCTTCTCCGGATCGGTGCAGGCGACGACGATCACCAGGTCGGAGTGGATACCGTTGGTGATGAACGTCTTGGCGCCGTTGAGGACCCAGTCGTCACCGTCGCGCACCGCGCGGGTCTTGATGCCCTGCAGGTCGCTGCCGGTGCCGGGCTCGGTCATCGCGATGGCCGTGATCAGCTCGCCCGAACAGAAGCCCGGGAGCCAGCGCTTCTTCTGCTCCTCGTTGGTGAGTTCGAGCAGGTAGGGAGCGACGACATCGTTGTGCAGCATGAAGCCCAGGCCGCTGAAGCCGAGCTTGGTGGTCTCCTCGGCCATGATGGCGTTGTAACGGAAGTCGTCCATGCCACCGCCGCCGTATTCCTCCGGCACCGCCATGCCGAGAAAGCCCTGCGCGCCGGCCTTCTTCCACACCTCACGGTCGACGATCTTGTCCTTCTCCCACTGCTCGTGGAAGGGGGCCACCTCCTGTTCGAGGAACTTCCGGTACGACTCCCGGAAGAGGTCGTGCTCGGGCTCGAAAAGGGTGCGTTCCATCTGCGCTCCTGTGTGAGACGTCGTTCGACATACTCACGGTATGCAGGAGAGCGCGTGGTGACGCTGACACAAGCGAGCGCATTTTGTGACCCGGACGACCCCATGGGCGCGGAGTGGGTCGCATGACGCGCCGATCTCGGGTCAGCGACGCAGATCCGCGAGTCTGCGCAGCAGGGGGTACGCGACCAGGATGCCGATCGAACCCCAGGCGATACCGCCGAGTTCGACCGAGCCGATCGACAGGGTCAGGTCGCCGATTCCGGCAACGAGCGCGGCGGCCGCGACCGTGAGGTTGACCGGATCCGTGAAGTCGACCTTCGCCTCCGTCCAGATGCGGACACCGAGGATGCCGATCAGGCCGTAGAGCACGAGGGTCGCGCCACCGAGGACACCGTCGGGCACGGTGAACACCAGCGCACCGAACTTCGGCGAGAAGGCGAGCACCACGGCGGTGACCGCCGCGACGGCGTATGCAGCGGTCGAGTACACGCGCGTGGCCGCCATGACGCCGATGTTCTCGGCATAGGTGGTCGTGCCCGAGCCACCGCCCGCACCTGCGAGGGTGGTCGCGAGGCCGTCGGCGATGAGCGCGTTGCCGGCCATGTCGTCGAGGTTGCGGCCGGTCATCGCGGCGACCGCCTTGACGTGGCCGACGTTCTCCGCGACCAGCACGACGACGACGGGCAGCG
Source organism: Rhodococcus rhodochrous (assembly GCF_900187265.1). Taxonomy (NCBI): domain Bacteria; kingdom Bacillati; phylum Actinomycetota; class Actinomycetes; order Mycobacteriales; family Nocardiaceae; genus Rhodococcus; species Rhodococcus rhodochrous. Next base: position 2,196,642 of record NZ_LT906450.1, on the reverse strand, counting down.
CCAGCAGCACGACCGACAGTTCGAAGGTGGGGCCGCGCAGGTCGGGCAGACCGAACCAGGCGGCGTCCCGCATGGCGTCGATACGTTCGGACGCGATCGCCCCGGTGAACGCCGCGAAGATCCATCCGACGATCACACCGACGAGGATGCCGAGGCGGCCGAGCATGCCCGGGCCGACCACCGTCACGAGCAGCGTGACCACGAGCGTGATCGTGGCGACGAGCGGTTGGGCTTCGAACGAGCCCGTGGCGGTCGGCGCAAGGTTGAGACCGATGAGGGCGACGATCGCCCCGGTGACCACCGGCGGCATGACCGCATCGATGATGCGCGAACCTGCCGCCTTGACCACCAGGCCGATGAGCACGAGCACGATACCGACCGCGACGATCCCGCCGAGCTGCGCTGCCGGACCGGAACCGGCCGACGCGCTGAGCGGCGCGATGAACGCGAACGACGAACCGAGATAGCTGGGCACCCGACCGCGCGTGATGATCAGGAACAGCGCGGTGCCGATACCGGAGAACAGCAGCGTCGTCGTGACCGGGAAGCCCGTGATCGTCGGCACGAGCAACGTGGCGCCGAACATCGCGATGACATGCTGCATCCCGATGCCGATGGTGCGCGGCCACGACAGTCGCTCGTGCGGTGCGACCACCGCACCGGGGTTGATGCGACGCCCGTCGCCGTGCAGTGTCCAGCCGCGGCGTGTGGTCGTGCGTCCGGTGGTGTTCGCTCGTTCGGTCACGACAGGACATCGTAGAACCGGTTGGCCCGGCGGCGTGGAACAGGCCGTCCCGGCCGGGTGGAACAGGCCGTCCCGGCCGTGCCGCTCAGTCCAGCAGTTTCGCGGCCGCAGCACGTGCCGCGACGGGGTCGTCGCTCGCGAGGACCGCCTCGGCCGCCTCGCGACAACGGTCCATCGGAACCGAGGAGAGCCGGGCCCCGACGCCCGTCACCGCCGACGCCGCGCACGACAGGGAGGTCACGCCCATCCCGGCCAGGACGCAGGCGAGGAGCGGATCGGCCGCCGCCTCGCCGCACACCCCCACCGGCTTGCTCGCGGCCGCCCCGGCCTCCGCCGCGCGGGCCACGAGTGCGAGCACCGCGGGCTGCCACGGGTCGGTGAGTGCGGCCAGCTGCGGCGACATCCGATCGGCCGCCATCGTGTACTGGGCGAGGTCGTTGGTGCCGATCGACAGGAAGTCCAGGTGTTCGAGCAACCGATCGGCGAGCAGCGCCGCGGACGGAACCTCGATCATGACGCCGGGTGACAGCCCGCGCTCGCGCACCCGCGCGGCGAAATCGGCTGCTTCCGAGACGGTCGCCACCATCGGTGCCATGACCCACGGCGTGGCGCCGGTGCGCGAGGCCGCGGCGGCCACCGCGTCGAGCTGACGATCGAGCACTCCCGGCGCCGTGGTCGTGATGCGGATTCCGCGGACGCCGAGGGCGGGATTGTGTTCGTCGGGGTGGTTGGCGAACCGGAGGGGCTTGTCGGAGCCGGCGTCGAGGGTCCGCAGGACGACCTTCCGTCCCTCGAACGCGTCGAAGACCTCCGCGTAGATGTCGGCCTGCTCGTCCTCCGTCGGTTCGGTGTCGCGGTCGAGGAAACACAGCTCGGTGCGGAACAGTCCGACGCCCTGCGCCGGCGTCCGGTGCGCCGCGCGGGCACCCGATCCGTCCTGCACGTTGGCGAGGATCTCGACCGGGTGACCGTCGGCGGTGGCGCCGGGACCGGACCAGCCCGCCACCCGCTCGCGCTCGACGCGGTCGCGTTCGACCTCGGCTGCGGCCTCGGCGCTGTCCGGGGAGATCACGATCCGGCCCGTCGCGCCGTCGACCAGCACCTCGGTGCCGGCAGGGACGTCGTCGAGACCTGCCACCGCGACGACACACGGGATGCCGAGTTGGCGCGCGATGATCGCGGTGTGGCTCGTGGGTCCTCCGAGCGAGGTGGCCAGCGCGACGACGACGGACGGGTCGAGTCCGGCGGTGTCGGCGGGCGCGAGATCGGTGGCGAGAAGCACGGACGGCGCGTCGGGCATCTCGAGGCCCGGCTCGGGGGCGCCCTGCAGCTCGGCGATCACGCGGTCGCGGATGTCGAGCAGGTCGGTGACCCGCTCGGCCTGCAGCCCGCCCATCTTCTCGAACAGGGCCGCGAACTGGTCGGTGGCGGCGACTGTGGCGCCGACCGCGTCGGTGCCGGACCGGATCTTCGTCGCGGCCGCCCCGCGCCAGGCGCGGTCCTCGACCAGCACGGCGGTGGCCTGGAGCACTTCTGCCGCGGCTCCCGATGCACGCGAGGCGCGGGCCCGCAGCCGCTCGGCCACGACCTTCGCGGCGTCCTCGAATCGGCCCACCTCGGCCTCGCGCGCCGTGTCGGGGATCGAGGCGCCCTGCTCCGGGACCACAGGACGCGCGATGGGCCGGATGACCGGCCCGTATCCGATGCCGGGGACGACGGGGGTGCCGTGCAGGACGGACGCCGACTGCTCCATGGAGATCTCCTCACCGCAGTAGTTCGTTGTGACTCAGATTACTCAGAAGCCTTGACATGTCAACACAGACGGGTGTAAAACAACATAAACCAACATTGTTTTCCCACAAATCGGGTACCCTCAGGAGTGTCGGTGTACGCAGAGGAACGGCAGCAGGCGATCGCAGCGCTGGTGGCGGCTCGCGGCCGCGTATCGGTTGCGGCGCTCGCCGACCGGTACGGCGTCACCACCGAGACGGTGCGCCGCGACCTCGCGCATCTCGAACGCCTGGGACTCGTGCGTCGTGTCCACGGCGGCGCGATCCCGGCCGCCTCGCTCTCGGTCTCCGAGCCCGCTCTCTCCGAACGCGAGCACACCCGCGCCGAACACAAGGACCGCATCGCCGCCGCCGCGACGTCCTTTCTCCCACCGTCCGGCGGAAGCGTGCTCTTCGACGCCGGCACCACCACCGGCAGGATCGTCGGAGCACTGCCGCCCGAGGTCGAACTCACCGTCGTCACCAACTCGGTACCGATCGCCGCGCGCCTCGCCGCGATGAGCACCGTGCAACTGCACCTGCTCGGCGGTCGCGTCCGCGGTGTCACGCAGGCGGCGGTGGGCGCCGAGGCCCTCGCCACCTTGTCGACGGTGCACGTCGACGTGGCGTTCATCGGCACCAACGCGCTCAGCATCGACCACGGCCTGTCCACCCCCGACGCCGACGAGGCCGCGGTCAAGCGCGCGATGGTGCGCACCGCCGACCGCGTCGTCGTGGTCGCCGACTCCTCGAAGGTCGGTCGGCGCAATCTGCTGAGCTTCGCGTCGCTCGATCCGATCGACGTCCTGGTCACCGACACCGACCTCGACGACACCGACCGTCGGCAACTCATCGAACACGGAATCGAGGTGGTGACGGCATGATCGTCACGCTCACGGCCAACCCCAGTCTCGATCGCACGGTCGGGCTGACGGGCCCTCTCGAGCGCGGGAGGGTGCATCGCACCGAGCGATCCACCGTCGATCCGGGTGGTAAGGGGATCAACGTCGCTCGCGTGCTGCACGCCGCGACGACCGAGGTCGTCGCCGTGCTTCCCGCCAACGCCGGCGATCCTCTGCTCGCCGCGCTGGACGACCAGGGCATCACCCATCGGGCCGTGCCCACCTCCGGGCCGACGCGCAACAACGTCACCGTCGCCGAACCCGACGGCACCACCACGAAGCTCAACGAACCCGGAACGCCCTGCACCGGAAGTACACTCGGCGAGCTGAACGCCGTCCTGCTCGAATGCGCGCAGGGAGCCGCGTGGACCGTCCTGTCCGGTTCCCTCCCTCCGGGTGTGCCCGAGTCGTGGTATGCCGACCTCGTGGGTGCTCTGCGCGGTCTCGGATGCCGCATCGCGGTCGACACCTCCGAACGGCCTCTGCTCGCCCTCGCCGAACGGTTCCCCGCGGCGGCCCCCGACGTGATCAAGCCGAACTCCGACGAACTGGCCCAGCTCACCGGCGCCGACGCCCACGAACTCGAATCCGGCGCCGCCGCAGGAGACGTCGGCGCCGTGGTCGACGCGGGCCGGGTGCTGGTGGAACGCGGCGTCGGTGCGGTGCTCGCGACCCTCGGTGGTGCGGGCGCGGTGCTGGTCACCGCCACCGGAGCGTGGCGGGCCACCACCGACGACGTCACGGTCCGCAGCACGGTCGGCGCGGGCGATTCGTCGCTCGCCGGATATCTGCTCGCCGAGCAGGCCGGTCACACACCCGACGAGTGCCTGCGCCTCGCCGTGGCCTACGGGACCGCGGCCGTCACGCTCCCCGGAACAGCCCTGCCCACACCCGATTCCGTCGATCCATCCCGAGTGCACGTCACCGACGTCCACCGCCGACCCCGACCGCTCCCCTCCCACTCCTAAGGAACGTCATGTCCGACACCACCTCCGGCTCCGCAGGCGGTTCCTCGATCATCGGCACGGAACTCGTCTCGCTCGATGCCGACCTGGGATCCGACAAGAACTCCGTCATCGCCGCACTCGCCGAGCGCCTCGCAGCGACCGGTCGCGCGTCCGACGCCGACGCACTCACCGCAGCCGTTCTCGAACGGGAGGCCAAGTCCGCCACCGGTCTTCCCGGCGGGATCGCGATCCCGCACGCACGCAGCGAAGCGGTGACCACACCGTCGCTCGGATTCGCCCGACTATCCCCGAAGGCCGACTTCGGTGCGCCCGACGGCCCCGCCGACCTCGTCTTCCTCATCGCCGCGCCCGAAGGGGCGGGCGGCGACCACATGAAGCTCCTCACCGCTCTCGCTCGTGCACTCGTGCGCCCCGACTTCGTCGCGTCGCTGCGCGCGGCCGCGTCCGCGGAGGAGGTCATCGCGCTGGTCGAGGACGTCCTCCCGCCCCGACCGGCGCCGTCGAGCGGCACTCCCGCCACCTCGACCGCAGCGCCGCAGCAGCCGGCACCGACAGCCTCCGCGAAGCCCGCGGTCGCGCCGCCTCAGAGCGCGGAACAGCCCGGAGGCCGCACGATCGTCGCGGTCACCGCGTGCCCGACCGGCATCGCGCACACCTACATGGCCGCCGACGCGCTGTCCGCCGCCGGTGAACGCGCGGGTGTGACTGTCCGGGTGGAGACGCAGGGATCGAGTGGCAGCACTCCCCTGCCCGCCGACGTGATCGCCGGCGCCGAAGCCGTCATCTTCGCCACCGACGTGGGCGTCAAGGGCCGGGAGCGGTTCGCCGGCAAGCCCGTGATCGCCTCGGGCGTCAAGCGCGCGATCAACGAACCGGACACCATGATCGACGAGGCTCTGCGGGCCGCCACCGATCCGTCCGCGCGCACCGTCGAAGGAACCTCCGGCGCCCCGGCGGGTGAGTCGGAGAGCGGCAGCGACCTCGGCTGGGGTACCCGTCTGCGGCAGATCCTGCTCACCGGCGTGAGCTACATGATCCCGTTCGTCGCGGCCGGCGGTCTGCTCATCGCCCTGGGCTTCCTGCTCGCCGGTCCCGACATCACCGACTCGGCCTCCGACATCGTTCTCGACAACACGCTCACCAACCTGCCCGCAGGTGGGCTCGGCACCTATCTCGGTGCGGTCCTGTACCAGATCGGCTCGTTGGCGTTCTCGTTCCTCGTCCCGGCACTGGCCGGTTACATCGCCTTCGCGATCGCGGACCGCCCGGGGCTGGCCCCGGGCTTCACCGCCGGTGCGGTGGCAGTCTTCGTCGGCGCCGGTTTCATCGGTGGTCTCGTCGGCGGCATCATCGCCGGTTTCGCGGCCCTGTGGGTCGGCCGTATCCCGCTGCCCACGTGGGCTCGCGGCCTGATGCCCGTGGTGATCATTCCGCTGCTCGCAAGCCTGATCGTCGGCGGGCTCATGTTCCTGCTGCTCGGTCGCCCGCTGGCCGCGATCACGACCGGTCTCACCGACTGGCTCAACGGTCTGTCCGGCGGTTCCGCGGTGCTGCTCGGTGCGATCCTCGGCCTGATGATGTGCTTCGACCTCGGTGGACCGGTCAACAAGGCCGCCTACGCCTTCGCGGTCGCGGGTCTCGACGTCGCCAACACCGGTTCGCTCGAGATCATGGCGGCGGTCATGGCTGCCGGCATGGTTCCGCCGCTCGCCATGGCGCTGTCGTCGCTGGTGCGTCCGCGTCTCTACAGCACCGCCGAGCGCGAGAACGGCAAGGCAGCCTGGCTGCTCGGTGCGTCGTTCATCTCGGAGGGCGCCATTCCGTTCGCGGCGGCCGACCCGTTCCGGGTGATCCCGTCGATGATGCTCGGCGGCGCCGTGACCGGCGGCATCGTCATGGCGACGGGTGTCACGCTCACCGCTCCCCACGGCGGATTGTTCGTGCTGTTCGCGATGGACCGCGTCGTGTGGTTCCTGATCGCGCTGGCGGCGGGCACGGTGGTCGCCGCACTCGCGGTCAGCATCGCCAAGTCGATCACCCGTCCCGCCCGGGAAGCCGCCGACGAGACGAACCCCGAGCCCGTAGCCGCACGCTCCTGATCACAGCGGCATCTTCCTGATCGACGCCCTGCACTTCCCCACCACGAAGGAGATTCACATGCCCAGCACCACGGTTGCCGTCGGTTCGTCCATCGGCCTCCACGCCCGTCCCGCAGGAATCATCGCCGAGGCCGTGGTCGCGGCCGGTGTCCCGGTGACCCTCTCGGTCGACGGCGGCGAGCCCGTCGACGCCGGTTCGGCCCTGATGATCATGACGCTCGGCGCGGAAAAGGGCACGCAGGTCACGATCTCGTGCGACGACGACGCGGTCCTCGCGCAGGTCGCGGAACTGGTCGCCGCAGACCTCGACGCCTGATCTCGGCCGCGGGCTCGCGGCGTCTGATCTCAGCCGCGGGTGCGGCGCCGGACGACGAGTCCGAGGACCCCGAGGACGATGACCCCGGCCGCCACGCCCGCACCCACGACCGGCAGTGCCGCGGACGATATCTCGTCCGCGGCAGCGTCGTCCGCGGGCGCGAAGAGATCGGTCGCGCCGCGACGGATCCGGATCGGTGGATTCTCCGTGCCCGCCGCACCCCGTTCGGACGCGGTGAGCAGGTCACCGTCGGCGGTGAAGGCGACGGCTTCGCCCTGTGGTTCGTCCGGGACCGGGATGCGGAAGCGCGGACCGGCGACCAGTGCGGCCGCGAGATCGCCGTCGGGAACGTGGAACAGGTAGACGTCGGTGTAGGTGCGGACCGCCGCGACCGTCCCGTCGGCGCTCACCGCCCCACCGGTGATCATCGAGGACGACGCACCGGGAATGGGGCCGCCGGGAGTATCCGACGGTCCGAGTGCCAGCGACCCGACCTTCTCGAGAGGGGCCGGCCCCGGGACGGGGAGGCCGTCGATCGTCAGTCCACGTGCGGGTCGGTAGACATTGCTCGATCCGAACAGCGCCTTCGTCACGATGATCGGTTCGCCTGTCGCGGAGACGAGTACGGTCTCGGCGTCGCGGGGACCGTCGGGATAGGTCAGCCGGTGCAGATCTCCCTGCCCGGTGTCGGGGTCGAGGGAGATGAGCGCGATCGTCTCGCGGACGCGGGTGTTGTCGCCGAGATCGCCGAGCCACAACCGGCCGTCGGGACCCGCGGCGAGATCCTCGACGTCGTAGGGATCGACGGGCGACGGGATCCGTTGCAGAACCGCACAATTCCCGTCGAGTTCGACGATGCGTTCGTCCTCTCCGGCGTCGGGGGTCGCGAACAGCCGGTCTCCGATCGTCGCGAGGCCGGACAGTTCGGCGAGCGCGGGATCGTCGGGAGTGCACAGCATCCCGGTCGGCAGATCCGCGACCGGGATCGCGGTGTCCTGCGCGCCGGCGTTCGGGGCCGGCACGAACGCCGCGACGGCAGCGAGCAGCGCCGCCCGGCGCACGACCCGCATCAGGCCGCGAAGTCGACCAATGCCGACGCCAGCGCTGCCGGCACCTTCGCGTGCACCCGCGTGCCGTCCACCTCGTGCTCGGACGAGAGGATCTGACCGTCCGAGTGGATGCGTGCGAGCAGGTCGCCGCGGGTGTACGGCAGGAGCAGCTTCACCTCGACGTCGGGATCCTCGAGCAGACCCGCGAGCTGGGTCTGCAACTCCTCGACGCCCTCCCCGGTGTGCGCGGAGACGAAGACCGCGCCGGGGATCGCGCTGCGCAACTGTGTCAGGGTCACCGGATCGGCGGCGTCGATCTTGTTGACGACGATCAACTCCGGCGGCGGCGGTGCGTCCGATTCGCGAAGCACCTCGGTGACGACCTCGCGCACCGCCTTGATCTGCTCGGTGGGCAGCGGGTCGGAGCCGTCGACGACGTGGAGCAGCACATCGGCGTCGGCGACCTCCTCGAGGGTCGACCGGAACGCCTCGACCAGCTGGGTCGGGAGGTGCCGGACGAAACCGACGGTGTCGGTGAGCACGTACTCGCGGCCGTCGGGCAGCGCCGACCGGCGGGTCGTCGGGTCGAGGGTCGCGAACAGTGCGTTCTGCACCAGGACACCGGAGCCGGTGAGCTTGTTGAGCAGGCTCGACTTGCCGGCGTTGGTGTAGCCCACGATCGCGACGGACGGGATCCTGTTGCGCAGACGCCGGGTGCGCTTGGTGTCGCGCGCGGCCTTCATCGCCTTGATCTCGCGACGGAGCTTGGCCATCCGCTCGCGGATCCGGCGACGGTCGGTCTCGATCTTCGTCTCACCGGGACCACGCAGGCCCACACCGCCGTTGCTGCCGGCACGACCACCGGCCTGCCGCGACATCGACTCGCCCCAGCCGCGCAGACGCGGGAGCATGTACTCCATCTGCGCGAGGGAGACCTGCGCCTTGCCCTCTCGCGAGGTGGCGTGCTGGGCGAAGATGTCGAGGATCAGCGCGGTCCGGTCGATGACCTTGACCTTGACGACCTTCTCCAGCGCCGTGAGCTGGGCGGGAGTGAGTTCGCCGTCGCAGATCACGGTGTCCGCGCCGGTGGTCAGTACGATCTGCCGGAGCTCGTCGGCCTTGCCGGAACCGATGTAGGTGGAGGCATCGGGCCGGTCGCGACGCTGGACGAGACCTTCGAGGACCTCGGAGCCGGCGGTCTCGGCGAGTGCGGCCAGCTCGGCCAGGCTCGCTTCCGCCTGGGCGGCCGTTCCGCCCGTCCAGACACCGACGAGCACGACACGCTCCAGTCGGAGCTGGCGGTATTCGACCTCGGTGATGTCCTCGAGTTCGGTGGACAGACCGACCACACGCCGCAACGCGCTGCGGTCTTCGAGTTGCATCTCGCCGACGGACGGATCCTCGGCGGTCCAGCCTCCGGGTGCGTCGTACGCGGTCGAAGTGCTGTCATCTGTGGTTGCGCGGCGCGTGCGCTGTGTGTTCGTCATACACCTCCATGGTGTCACGAAGCCCGAATCGGTGCATTCGAGTTTCTCCGCCGCATTCGCGCAGGGGGTACCCGAGTGCACCCTCCGCCGGGCCGAGCAGCGCCGATCAGTTCGGCGCCGACCACCAGGTGTCGTCCAGTTCACCCGTCGCGACCAGCACCGACGGTCCGCGCAGCCAGGCGCGACCGTCCTCGATCCGCACCTCGACCGAGCCGCCGGGAATCTGCACCCGCACCGCACCGTCGGATGCGCCGTCGAAGCGCAGGGCCGCAGCGGCCGCGGCCACCGTGCCGGTTCCGCACGAGCGGGTCTCCCCCACGCCGCGTTCGTGGACGCGCATGTGGACCGTTCCGGCCGCGATGGGGGTCAGGAACTCGATGTTGACGCCGTGCGGGAAGAAGCCCGGGTCGAAGCCGGGCGAGGTGAGGTCGAGACCGGCCAGGCTCGTCTCGTTCAGGTGCGGGTCCACGCACGCGAGGTGCGGGTTGCCGACGTCGATGCCGATGCCCGGATAGACCCGCCCGTCGATGGTCGCCGCCGACTCGCCGAGGGTGCGCACCGTGCCCATGTCCACCGTCACCTCGCCGAGGACAGGTCCGGTCTCGTGCACCGTGACGGGCTTGCCTCCGGCGCGGCTGCCGACGACGAACTCGCGGCGGTTCTCGAGCCCGTGCGCGGTGAGATAGTGCGCGAACACCCGCACACCGTTGCCGCACATCTCGGCGATGGATCCGTCGCCGTTGCGGTAGTCCATGAACCAGTCGTCGGCCCCGGTGCCCTCGGGCAGTTCTCCGAGCACGCCGGCCGACACCAGCGCACCGGCACGGGCGACGCGGAGCACACCGTCGGCACCGAGCCCGCGACGCCGGTCGCACAGGGCGGCGATCCGGCCTGCGTCGAGGTCCAGACGCGCGTCGGGATCGGGAAGGATCACGAAGTCGTTCTCGGTTCCGTGCCCTTTGCTGAACTCCATGCGCGCTACCTTATCGGGCTGGTGAGGCCGGTGATGTGCGTGCGTCCCGGACGGCCCGCAGGGCGACGTCGAGCAGGTGGGGGTCGGCGCCGTCGAGCCAGTGGATGCGCGGGTCGCGGCGGAACCACGAGCGTTGCCGTCGCACGTAGCGCCGGGTCCCGATGAACGTCCGCTCGCGCGCGTGATCGAGGTCGTACTCCCCGTCGACGTACGCGAGGACCTGCGCGTAACCGATCGCGCGACGCGCCGTGACACCCTCGCGCAGGCCGACTTCGAGGAGTCCGTGCACCTCGTCGACGAGGCCGCGTTCGAACATCAGGTCCGTGCGACGCGCGATGCGGTCGTCCAGCTCGGCGGTGTCGCGGTCGACGCCCAGGATCACGGTGCCCCAACGGGGCTCACCGATCGTCGGCTGCGATGCCGCGAACGGTTGCCCGGTCAGCTCCACGACCTCGAGCGCGCGGACCATGCGGCGGCCGTCGGTGGGCAGGATCGTCGCCGCGGCGGCGGGATCGGCGCTCTGCAGTGCCCGGTGGACCGCTGCGAGTCCCTCGGTCTCGAGCACCGCCTCCCACTTGGCGCGGACCTGCGGATCCGTCGCTGGGAACTGCCATTCGTCGAGCAGTGCCTGCACGTACATCATCGATCCACCGACGACGATCGGGAGGCGACCGCGGCCGAGGATCGCCTCGACGTCGTCGATGGCGGCCTGCTGGTAGCGGGCGACCGTCGCGGTCTCGGTGACGTCGAGGACGTCGAGTTGATGGTGCGGGATGCCGCGACGCTCGTCCGCCGGCAGCTTGGCCGTCCCGATGTCCATGCCGCGGTACTGCTGCATCGCGTCGATGTTGACGATCTCGCCGCCGAGCGCCTCGGCAAGGTCCAGTCCGAGATCGGACTTGCCCGTGGCCGTGGGGCCCACGACCGCGATCGGGACGAGCGTGTCGGCGGGACCGGTGCTTCCTGCGCTCACGGTGTCCAGATCCCCACGTGGTAGCCCACGCCGTAGGGCGCGGCGGAGTAGGTCACGGACGCCGAGCGCGGGCGCTCGCCGAGGGTGGCCGCCAGGACGTGCCAGGCGGCGCGTCCGGTCAGCTTGATGTCCGAACACAGGTCGGGGTCGAGCGCCGCGAGCGCCTCCGGGTCGCCGGCGGCGAGCGCCGCCGCCAGGGCAGCCTCGACCTCCTCCGAGCGCGGATCGTAGGCGCCGGGCGCCTTGGTCGTGAGGGTGGTCGCTCCGTCCGCGACGACGAGCAGTGCTCGCGGCAGATCGTCGCGGTCGAGCGCCGTGCGCAGGTCGCGGCCGAGATCGGCGCAGTGCGCGGCGTCCGCGTCGACGGCCACCACGTGGGTCGTCACGCGGGTGCCGGGTGCCGTGCGGTCGCGGATCCAGCCGGCCACCAGAGCGGTCAATGCGAGCGCGGGATCGGGTTCGCCGGCGGCCTCGGGACCGAGCTGCACGGTGACGTCGACACCGAACCCGAGGAAGGTCCCGCGCGCGGTGGAGGGAACGGTCTGTTCGGCCGACTCGGCGCCCACGACCACCCATTCCGCGGCATCGGACAGGCTGCGACCGACCTCGAGAACCGCCTCGCGCAGATCGTCGGTCTCGGACGCGGCGAGACCGGTCAGCTCGGGGACGAGCAGCGGTGGGGACGGCACGAACGCCGCGGCGGTCAACACATCGGCAACCGTAGTCCACCGGACCCGGCGCCCTGCATCGACACGACCTGTTTCAATAGTGGGCGGACACGATCGCGGAACCCCGGGATCGACCGGCGGTAGACCATGCGACCAGGCAGCCGTGCCGCGCGGCAGAGATGAGGTATCGATGAGCGACCCGAACGCACAGGACCGAACCGGCGAGTCGACGCAGGAGCGGACCCCGCGTCCCGGTCCCGCCACGCCCCGAGCCCATGCTGCGACGCCCGGCCCTGCGGGCCGAGAGAACGGCAGTTCCACCGCAGCACCCCCGAAGCCGCATCCTGTCGCGGCCCAGACGCACCCCCACGTCCCGGCGGTGCCCGCGAGCGATCCGAGTCGGTTCGGACGCGTCGACGAGGACGGCACCGCATGGGTCCGCACGAGCGAGGGCGAGCGGTGCATCGGATCGTGGCAGGCAGGCGACGCCGCCGAGGGCCTCGCGCACTTCGGACGCCGTTACGACGATCTCGCCACCGAGGTGGCGATCCTCGAGACCCGGTTGACCTCCGGCACCGCCGACGTGAAGAAGACCCGCGCGGCCGCCGAGGCACTGGCCGAGTCGCTGCCGACCGCCGCCGTCATCGGTGATCTCGATGCGCTCGCCACCCGGCTCGCCGCGATCATCGAGCACTCCGAGGAGGCTGCGGCTCTCGCCAAGCAGGAGAAGGAGCGTCGGCGCGCCGAGAGCACGGCCCGCAAGGAGGCCCTCGCGGCCGAGGCCGAGACGATCGCCGCCGAATCCACCCAGTGGAAGGCCGCCGGCGACCGGCTGCGCGAGATCCTCGAGGAGTGGAAGACCATCCGCGGGGTCGACCGGAAGGTCGACGACGTGTTGTGGCGTCGCTACTCGAAGGCACGCGAGGCGTTCAACCGGCGTCGCGGAGCCCACTTCGCCGAACTCGATCGTGAGCGCGCCGCGGCGAAGAGCCGCAAGGAGGAACTCGTCGCCCGGGCGGAGGAACTGCAGAACTCCACCGACTGGGGTGCCACCGCCGCGGCCTTCCGCGACCTGCTCGCCGAGTGGAAGGCGGCCGGACGCGCACCGAAGGACGCCGACGACCAGCTGTGGAAGCGGTTCAAGGGCGCCCAGGACGTCTTCTTCGCCGCGCGCAACGCCGCGAACGCCGAGCGCGACGCCGAGTTCGAGGAGAACGCCCGCGCGAAGGAGGCCCTGCTCGAGACGGCCTCCTCGATCGACCCGTCGGCCGATCTCGAAGGTGCCCGGGCGCGCCTGCGCGAGTTGCAGGACCAGTGGGAGGCGATCGGCAAGGTGCCGCGCGACCGCATGCACGATCTCGAAGGTCGGCTGCGGGCCATCGAGAAGAAGGTGCGCGAGGCCGCGGATTCCGAGTGGCGCCGCACCGATCCCGAGGCACTCGCGCGCGCGGCCCAGTTCCGTGAGCGGGTGCGCCAGTTCGAGGAGCAGGCCGCCAAGGCGACCGCCGCGGGCCGGGCCAAGGAGGCCGAGAAGGCTCTCGCCCAGGCGGCGCAGTGGCGTGAGTGGGCGGACGCAGCCGAAGGCGCCGTCGGCGAGCGCTGACCCGCGACATCCGAAACGGACGATCCCCCTCTCCCGGTCGGGAGAGGGGGATCGTCTTCGTTCGGGAGGCGTCAGTCCTCGGGGTCGTCGCGCATCAGGCGGGGCCGTTCGTGCTGGGCCGCCACCTTCCGCAACTCGGCCTCGGCCTCGAGCTGGGCCGAGGTCCGCGCCCACACCACACGGGCCCAGTGGAAGACGATGACCATGACGGCGAACCAGCCGATCACGAGACCGAATCCCGGTCCCGCGGCGGATGATTCGACAGGCAGCGTCTGGCGCGACCAGATCGCGAGCATGCCGAAGACGATGGTCACGGCCGAGCCGGCCAGGGACACCCACGCCAGCGCCCACTTGCGGGTGACGAGCGCGAGGATCGAGCCCAGACCGGCGAAGACCACGGCGAAGCCCACGAACAGCCGTGACGGGAGACCGATCTCCTCGGCGGTCGCGTCCGGGGCGAAGGACAGTACCTCCCACCCGTTGGCGGATCCGGCGTGGGGCAGGCTGAAGGTCGCCAGCAGGATCAGGACCGCGATCGCGACGAACATCGCCCGGGCGCCCGGGTCGATGTCGCTCGCCACCTTCCGTTCGGCGGCTTCGAGTTCGGCGCGTACGTCACCCGTCGCGTGGTGATCGTGCGGCTTGTCGGTGGTCATGCGTTGCATCCCATCTGAGGCGGCAGCGGGTCCGGGACGCCGATGCTCGGCAGTCCGAGTCCGACACCGATCGGCGGTGTCTTGGGCAGCCGGCCCTGTTCGAAGTGGTCGCCCGCACGTGTGCGGCGGTGCGTGAGGATCAGGGTGTCCGCGACGAGGTGGTGCGGCGCGGCGTCGCTGACGACGATCGTGACGACGTCGCCGGGACGCACCGAGGTGTCGATCGCGCCCTCGGGACGGAAGTGGACGAGGCGGCCGTCGCGGGCACGCCCGCTCATCCGGGCGGTCTCGGCGTTCTTGCGGCCCTCCCCCGCTGCGACGAGCAGTTCGACCTCGGTGCCGACGAGTTTGCGGTTCTCCTCGAGGGTGATGCGTTCCTGCAGCGCGATCAGACGGTCGTAACGCTCCTGCACCACGGCCTTGGGGACCTGCCCCTCCATGTCGGCTGCGGGCGTGCCGGGGCGCTTCGAGTACTGGAAGGTGAACGCGCTGGTGAAGCGCGCCTTCTCGACGACCTCGAGGGTCTGCTGGAAGTCCTCCTCGGTCTCACCGGGGAAGCCGACGATGATGTCGGTGGTGATCGCCGCGTGCGGCATCGCGGCACGGACCCGCTCGATGATGCCCAGGAAGCGTTCCTTGCGGTACGAGCGGCGCATGGCGCGCAGGATCCGATCGCTGCCGGACTGCAGCGGCATGTGCAGCTGCGGGCACACGTTGGGGGTCTGCGCCATGGCGTCGATGACGTCGTCGGTGAACTCCGCCGGGTGCGGGGAGGTGAAGCGCACCCGCTCGAGCCCCTCGATGTCGCCGCACGCGCGCAGCAGCGACGCGAAGGCGCCCCGGTCGCGGGGCTGCTCCGGATCGGCGAAGGACCGGCCGTAGGAGTTGACGTTCTGGCCGAGCAGTGTCACCTCGAGCACGCCCTCGTCGACGAGCGCCTGCACCTCGGCGAGGATGTCGCCCGGGCGCCGGTCGACCTCCTTGCCGCGCAGCGACGGCACGATGCAGAAGGTGCACGTGTTGTTGCAGCCGACGGAGATCGACACCCATCCGGCGTACGACGACTCACGCTTGGCGGGCAGCGTCGACGGGAACGCCTCGAGGGCGTCGAGGATCTCGACCTCGGCGCGGCGGTTGTGCCGTGCGCGTTCGAGCAGGGCGGGGAGATTACCGATGTTGTGTGTGCCGAAGACCACGTCGACCCAGGGCGCCTTCTTGACGACCGTGTCGCGGTCCTTCTGGGCGAGGCAGCCTCCGACAGCGATCTGCATGTCGGGGTTGTCGTCCTTGACCGGACGCAGATGACTCAGATTGCCGTACAGCTTGTTGTCGGCGTTCTCCCGCACCGCGCAGGTGTTGAAAACCACCAGATCGGGTGACGCACCGGGCGCGGCCTTGGTGAAGCCGGCGTCCTCCAACAACCCCGACAGACGCTCGGAGTCGTGTACGTTCATCTGACAGCCGTAGGTGCGGACCTCGTAGGTCCGGGCACCGGTACGGGGGGCTTCTTCGTCGATCAGTGACACGTCTCAGGGTATCTCACCTCGGTGGGCCCTCTTCCCTCGCGCCGACCGTGCGGGCTCCGTCGAGGTATCCGTTACTGCTCGTGCAGTAAAAATCCCGTGACGCGTGCACCGAAGGTGTCCCGAAATGCGAAGTCTCGGGGGTCGGACGGCATAGGGTCTGCAGATATGACATCAGCGGCAGCCGGAACGGATCGTCCGTCCGAGAAGTCGGACACCAACTCGTCCATGATCTCCATGAACGGGGTGAACAAGCATTTCGGATCCCTGCACGTACTGCAGGACATCAACCTCGAGATCCCGCGAGGACAGGTCGTCATCGTCGTCGGCCCGTCGGGTTCGGGTAAATCGACCCTCTGCCGCACCATCAACCGGCTCGAACCGATCGACTCGGGAGAGATCCACGTGGACGGCACCCTGCTGCCGGAGGAGGGCAAGGCACTCGCCCGCCTGCGTTCGGACGTCGGCATGGTGTTCCAGTCGTTCAACCTGTTCGCCCACAAGACGATCCTCGAGAACGTCATGCTCGGCCCCATCAAGGTGCGCAAGATCAAGAAGGACAAGGCCCGCGAGTCGGCGATGCAGTTGCTCGACCGGGTCGGGATCGCCAACCAGGCCGACAAGTACCCGGCGCAGCTGTCGGGTGGTCAGCAGCAGCGCGTCGCAATCGCACGCGCGCTCGCGATGAACCCCAAGGTCATGTTGTTCGACGAGCCCACCTCCGCCCTCGACCCCGAGATGGTCCAGGAAGTCCTCGACGTGATGACCTCCCTCGCGAAGGAGGGCATGACGATGGTCGTGGTCACCCACGAGATGGGATTCGCCCGCAAGGCCGGCGATCGCGTGCTGTTCATGGCCGACGGCCGCATCATCGAGGACACCGATCCCGAGACCTTCTTCACCGCACCGAAATCCGATCGCGCCAAGGACTTCCTCGGCAAGATCCTCAGTCACTGACCTTTCCCCGCATCCGACGGGCCGCCCGGCCCGCCGGACGTAGTTCCGAACCGCACCGGAGGTATTCGATGAAATTGTCCCGCTCCATCCGCCTGGGCATCGGCGCCGTCGCCGTGGCAGTGGTCGCCACGGCGTGCGGTGGCGACGAGACGCGCAGCGTCTCGCAGTCCGCGGAGAACGGCACCCTGACGGTCGGTATCAAGTTCGACCAGCCGGGCCTGGGCCTGCGCAACCCGGACGGTTCGTTCAGCGGGTTCGACGTCGAGGTCGCCGAGTACGTCGCCGGCCAGCTCGGTGTCCCGCCGGAGAACATCACCTTCAAGGAGGCTCCTTCGGCCCAGCGCGAGACGCTCATCCAGAACGGTGAGGTCGACTACGTCGTTGCGACCTACTCGATCACCGATGCCCGCAAGGAAAAAGTGGACTTCGCAGGCCCGTACTTCATCGCCGGACAGTCGCTCCTCGTGCGCGCGGACGAGACCGAGATCACCGGTCCCGAGACGCTCAGCGGCGGCAAGCGCCTGTGCTCGGTGGCGGGTTCGACCCCGGCCCAGAACGTGAAGGACAACTACGCGCAGGACGTCCAGCTCCAGGAGTTCGACACCTACTCGCTGTGTGTCGAGGCGCTGCGCAACGGTGCGGTCGACGCGGTGACCACCGACGACATCATCCTCGCCGGTTACGCCGCACAGAGCCCGGGCGACTTCAAGGTCGTCGGTGAGCCGTTCACCACCGAGCGCTACGGCATCGGTCTCGCCAAGGGCGACGACGAGTCGCGCAACGCGATCAACGACGCGATCGAGGAGATGATCGCCAGCGGTGCATGGGAGGCCGCATTCCAGGAGACCGTCGGCGCCTCGGGCTACGAGCTCCCGGAGCAGCCCAGCGTCGATCGTTACTGAGTGTCGATCGTCACCGCGCACGGGTATCACCACCCGTCACGTCCGCCGGTGCGGCCGGTCCGTGAGTCCACGGACCGGCCGGACCGTTCCGGACTCCCATCCGTCCCCTCGATCCCGGAGTGACCTGTGGATCTGTTGAGCAAGTACAGCAGCCAGCTACTCGACGCGTTCTGGACCACGATCCAGTTGACCGTCATCTCGGCGATCGGTGCACTGATCCTCGGAACGATCCTCGCCGGAATGCGTGTGTCCCCCATCCCCGTGGCGCGTGCCGTCGGCACCGCCTACGTGACGATCTTCCGCAACACCCCGCTGACCCTGATCATCATCTTCTGCCTGTTCGGTCTGTCCCAGACACTCGGTATCAAACTGGCTTCGGAGTCGTCGCCGACATTCCTGGTGGACAACAACTTCCGGCTCGCCGTGCTCGGCCTGAGCGTCTACACGGCGGCGTTCGTGTGCGAGTCGCTCCGCTCGGGCATCAACACGGTCTCGCTCGGGCAGTCGGAGGCCGGCCGCTCGCTGGGCCTGACCTTCAGCCAGAATCTGCGCCTGATCGTCCTTCCGCAGGCGTTCCGCGCGGTCATCGCCCCGCTCGGTTCGGTGCTCATCGCGTTGACCAAGAACTCGACGATCGCCTCCGTCATCGGCGTGTCCGAGGCCTCGCTGCTGATGAAGACGATGATCGAGAACGAAGCGGCCATCTTCGTCGTCGGTGGCATCTTCGCGCTCGGATTCGTCATCCTCACCCTTCCCACCGGCCTGTTCTTCGGTCGGCTCAGCAAGCGATACGAGGTCGCCCGATGAGTGCACACGGAACCGTTCTCTACGACGCACCGGGACCCCGCGCCAAGGCGCTCTACCAGATCCTGTCGGTGGTCGTGGCCGTGCTCCTCGTCGTCGCCGGCTGGATCGTCTACCGCGCACTCGACGCCAACGGGCAGTTGACAGCGGCCAAGTGGGAGCCGTTCGTCGAATCGTCCAGCTGGACCACCTATCTGCTGCCCGGCATCCGCGGCACGATCATCGCGGCCGTCGCATCGATCGTGCTGGCACTCGTGCTCGGCACGGTCCTGGGCATCGCGCGCCTGTCCGACCACCGGTGGGTCCGCTGGATCGCCGGCGCGATCGTCGAGTTGTTCCGCGCCGTCCCGGTGCTGATCCTGATGATCTTCGCCTACCAGGTGTTCGCCGAGTACCGCGTCTTCAAGTCGGGGTATCTCGCGCTCGCGGCCGTCATCACCGGCCTGACCCTGTACAACGGCTCGGTCATCGCCGAGATCGTGCGCGCAGGCATCAGGTCGCTCCCGCGCGGTCAGAGCGAGGCGGCCTTCGCGATCGGCATGCGGAAGAACCAGCTCATGCGGCTGATCCTGCTGCCGCAGGCCGTCACGGTCATGCTCCCGGCGATCGTGTCGCAGATGGTGATCGCGCTCAAGGACTCGGCGCTCGGCTACCTCATCGGCTATGTCGAAGTGGTGCGTTCCGGCCAGCAGCTCGGCGCGTTCTTCCAGAACTACCTGCCGTCGCTGCTGGTGGTCGCTGCGATCATGATCATCCTCAACAGCGCGCTGACGCAGTTCGCGGTCTGGCTCGAGAAGCGTCTGCGATCCGGAAAGCGCAAGAAGGGTGCCGTGCCGGCCGAGGATCCGGGAACCGTTCCGACCATGACGGTGCCGGGCCTGGACCTGACCGGCGAGGGCCGGAAGTAACGCTTCAGTCGTGCGGGAGGTCGCTCGCGTCGGCACCGAACGTCGCGAGTTCCTCCCGCACGACGTCGAAGGCCATCCCCTGCGCGTAGCCGCGTCGGGCCAGCATCCCGACCAGCCGCCGTACCAGCTTGTCGCGTTCGGCCGCGATCTCGCGCCGGTCCCCCTCGGTGGGCAGCGGCGGCTGGGTACGGAGCTTCTTGCGGACCAGTTCGATCGCTCGCTCGCGTTCGTCGGCGGTGTCGATCTGCTCGAGGGCCGCGGCCGCATCGTCGGCGTCGATTCCCTTGCGGCGCAGTTCGAGTGCGATCGCGCGCTTGCCCTTCCCCGCATGCAGATGCCGTGACCGTGCCCACTGGTTCGCGAAATCCGCGTCGTCGATCAATCCGACCTCGGTGAGACGATCGAGGGCGCGCTCCGCGACGTCGGACGCGAAACCCTTCTGCTCGAGCTTCGTCGCGAGTTCGGATCGGCTGCGTGCGCGATCGGTCAGCAGACGGAGGCAGACGTCCTTGGCCTGCGCTTCGGTGCCACCGCCGGGCAGTTCCTGCTCGGTGCGGGCCGAGCGACGCCGTCCGCGTCGTTCGCGCCGTGCTTGGGGCCGTCGTTCCTCGGGGTCGTCCATGACGCGCACAGTAACCGGACCCACCGACAGCGCAGTCGCGTGCGGATACGCCGCGGGGGCACGGACGCAACGTGCGTCCGTGCCCCCGCGGGTTCTGGGCGGTGACTAGAAGTCGACCGGCTCCTCGACATCGCTCGGATCGGTGAGAACGGCACCGATGCCGAGCTTCTCCTTGATCTTCTTCTCGATCTCGTCACGCACATCGGTGTTCTCGAGCAGGAACTTGCGGGCATTCTCCTTGCCCTGCCCCAGCTGGTCGCCCTCGTAGGTGTACCAGGAGCCGGACTTACGGATGAAGCCCTGGTCGACACCCATGTCGATGAGCGAGCCCTCCTTCGAGATGCCCTGGCCGTACAGGATGTCGAACTCGGCCTGCTTGAACGGAGGCGAGACCTTGTTCTTGACGACCTTCACACGGGTGCGGTTGCCCACCGCGTCGCCGCCGTCCTTGAGCGTCTCGATCCGGCGCACGTCCAGACGCACCGAGGCGTAGAACTTCAGCGCCTTACCGCCCGTGGTGGTCTCGGGCGAGCCGAACATCACGCCGATCTTCTCGCGCAGCTGGTTGATGAAGATCGCGGTGGTGCCGGAGTTGTTGAGCGCACCGGTCATCTTGCGCAGCGCCTGGCTCATCAGGCGGGCCTGGAGACCGACGTGGCTGTCGCCCATCTCGCCCTCGATCTCGGCGCGGGGCACGAGCGCCGCCACCGAGTCGATGACGATGATGTCGAGCGCACCCGAGCGGATGAGCATGTCGGCGATCTCGAGGGCCTGCTCACCGGTGTCGGGCTGGGACACGAGCAGGGCGTCGGTGTCGACACCGAGCTTGCGCGCGTAGTCCGGATCCAGGGCGTGCTCGGCGTCGATGAACGCCGCGATGCCGCCGGCGGCCTGCGCGTTGGCGACCGCGTGGAGGGCCACCGTCGTCTTACCCGACGATTCCGGGCCGTAGATCTCGATGACGCGCCCGCGCGGCAGACCGCCGATACCGAGAGCCACGTCGAGTGCGATCGACCCGGTGGGAATGACGGCGATGGGCGGACGGACGTCCTCGCCCAGGCGCATCACCGAGCCCTTACCGAAGCTCTTGTCGATCTGCGCGAGGGCGAGCTCGAGCGCCTTCTCGCGGTCGTGAGCCTGTGCTGCCATCTTGGTCCCCTTAATAGAATCTCGTCCTTGTTGTCGACGACGTTAGAACCCGGCACCGACAAGTTCGCTGTCGCGACCGCGGAAACGCCGCATCTGTGGATGGAATCACTACCTGTGGACAACACCCATCCGGCGCTCCCAGCATAGCCGAACACGTGTTCGAAATCCGGTCGCTTCGTGTACGTGAGGAATGGTCGCATCCCGGTCGGACAGAAAATCGACACCGGCACCGACTCCGGTCGGAACGCCCCGGCCGGTTCCGGGCCTACCGCCGTACGGGCGGGACGTCGAACTCGTCGCAGAGCGCGCGCCACACCTCGCGGGGTTCGCGCCCCGCCTCGATCGCCTCGGCCGCCGTCCGTCCACCGAGCGAGAGCAGCACATGATCGCGCAGCAGGGCATCGCCGTGCATCTGTCCGAACTCGTCCCGGACCACCTCGTAGAACTCCGTCAACCGCACCCCGACCACGGTAGTCGCGCGTGCTGCGGCACGACAGTCAGTCCACCGCGGCCTCGCATACCGCGACCGGATCCTCCACGTCACCGGCGCCGTCCGCGGCCGCACGCGCCGCGGCGGCGAAGTCCGGTGACGACAACACGGTGTCGATCGCGGAGCGGACCGCAGCCGCCTCGAGCGGACGGACCACCACCGCACTCCCCTGCCGTGCGGCGCGGTTCGCCAGCTCCCACTGATCACCGCCCCCGGGCACGATCACCGCCGGAACCCCCGCACTCAACGTCTTGGCAAGCATCCCGTGCCCGCCCCCGCACACGACGACATCGGCCTGCCGGAGCAGGACGTCCTGCCTGCCACGACCCGAGACGGCCCAGCTCGGAAGCGCCTGCTGCGGGGGATCGAGCATCGTCGCGGCGACCCGCATCCCGGCACCGTCGAGTGCGTCGCAGACCGTCTCGACCATCCCGGTCACCCCGGTCACCGCGGTCGACGGCGCGACCATCACGAGAGGTCCGTCACCCGGCGGCGGACCGAGGATCTCCGCGGTGGGTTCCCACAGCAGCGGACCGACGACGTGCGCGTGCCCGGGCCAGTCGGGGCGGGACACCTCGAGTGCCGGCAGGGTGGCGATCAGCCGGGCCCGGGGCCCGGGATCGCGCGCCGGCAGACCGATCCCGACGCGTGCGGCCGAACGCTCGCGCTCCCCCTGCCGCAGCGATCTCGCGGTCATCGCCCGCAACGCGGCGTCCCTCAACCGGCCCCGCACGCCCGTGCCCACATCGAGACCGCTGCCGATCGGCGGGAGCCCGCGCGACGGCAGGTACAACGGGTGCGGCGAGAGCTCGACCCACGGGATCCCCAGGCGCTCGGCGGCCATCCCTCCGCCGGCCGTGAGCACGTCCGCCACCACGAGGTCGGGTAGCAGGGCTCCGAGATCCGGGAGCATCTCGCTCGCGATGTGGGCGGCACGGGCGTGGATCTTCGCCCCCGCATCGCCGTCGTCGTCCCCGAGCCGGGGCGCGAGCCCCTTCAACTCCGCGAACGTCACCCCGGGCAGTTCGAGGCCGAGCCATCGTTCGCCTGTGAAGACGACCGCGTCGTGCCCGGCATCCGCGAGCCGCAGCGACAACGCGATCGCCGGAATCGCATGACCCGCATCGGGCCCGGCCACCACCGCCACTCGCACGCGCACAGCCTGCCACATCCCGTGCACGCGGGAGAGATGTCACCGCACCGTCGTGGGACGTCCCCTATCCCGCGAAGGTGTACAGCTCGAATCCGGCGGCCCGAGCGGCCGGGAAGCCCGGCAGGGGTGCGGACGACCGCTCCACCTGCTCGCGGGCCTGCTCCTCGGCGCTCCTGTCGTCGAGGGCCTCGAGATAGCGGCGGTGCGCCGAGAGCGACTCGACCGCCACCTCGACCGTGTCGGTGACGTCCACCGCGTGCGTCGGAGACGTCGTGGCGACCGCCACCCACCGCACCCCGGGCCAGGCTTCGAGACCGGCCTCCGCGAGTTCCGGGAAGATCCACTCGTTCGCGGCGTCGGCGACGGCGTCGAGCACGGCCAGCCCGACCGCACGGTGGTCTGCACTGTTGAGGATGCCGGGGAACCAGGTGAGCCCGAAGTTCCCGGTCACCACCATCTCGGGTCGGTGTCTGCGGATGCTCGCCGCGATGTCGCGTCGCAGGTCGAGACCGGCGACGATGTGCCCGTCGCGGTGGCCGAGGAACTCCACGGAGTCCACGCCGACGATCCGCGCGGATTCGCGTTCCTCCGCCTCCCGCAGGGGGCCGCACTCCTTCGGGTCGAGCCCGGCGATCCCGGCCTCCCCGCTCGTCGCGAGGACGTAGCGCACCTGCTTGCCCTGCCAGGTCCATCGGGCCACGGCCGCGGCGGCACCGTATTCGATGTCGTCGGGGTGCGCGGCGATCACGAGTCCGTCCTGCCAGTCCTCCGGTACCGCCTCCACAGCTGCCCCCTTCGTCCTACAGACGTGTCAGGTCGTGCTTGTCACCTCCCGATACTGCCTTGTACAGCAGGTATCCGCCGAAGATCACGGCGCCGAGTACGAGAAAGCCGATCAGGTTGTCGAGCAGGGCGCCGAGTACGGCGAGGCCGACCCACACCACCGCGACGATTCCTACGATCTTCCAGAACATTGGGTACTCCCACCCTCGATGCCGGCCGCTTCCGCGCCGGACTCCGTTTGCTCGGTACGCCTCGATCCTGACAGCTCGGGCGACGAAAAACAGCAGGTCAGCACAGATATCAGGGAAAGATCAGGGGACACCCGGAGACGCACCCCGGTGTGGCCCGGGGCATCCGCAGACGGGTCGGTGACCCGCGGCACGTCGTCACGGCTTAGGCTCTACGGGTTCACCGTCCGATCGGAAGGCTGAGTAATCGTGTCCTCGTCCCGCCGTATCCCCGCGCGCGACCTCGCGCAGATCGCCGTCTTCGCCGCCCTGATCATCGCCCTGGGACTGCCCGGTCAGATCAGCATCGGTTCGTCCGGCGTGCCCATCACGCTGCAGACCCTGGGCGTGATGCTCGCGGGTGCACTGCTCGGCGCACGCAAGGGTGTCCTGTCGGTGCTCACCGTGATCGTGCTGGGACTGGCGCTGCCCGTACTCGCCGGCGGCCGCACGACCCTCACCTCGCTGGCCGGTCCCACGGTGGGCTTCCTCATCGGCTGGATCCCCGCCGTCGCCGTGATCGGCTGGCTGAGCATGAAGATGCTGCCGCGCTACCGCACGCTGCCGGGTGTGGCCGTCAACGTCCTCGGCGGCATCGTCGTGCTCTACGCCTTCGGTATCGCGGGCATGGTCCTGCGCACCGATCTCACGGTGTGGGCCGCCGCCGCTGCCAATGTCACCTTCCTGCCGGGCGACCTGGCCAAGGCGGTCGTCGCCGCGGCGGTCGCCGCCCAGGTGCACCGCGCCTACCCCGCACTGGCGGCACCGCGCATCGCACCCCGCCCCGCCGCGGATCCCGCGCACTGACGCCGCCGACCGACCGTCGATGAGCGAGATCCGATTCCGGGAGGTGCGGCACGCCTACGGCGACCGCACCGTCCTCGACGGGGTCGATGTCGTCCTCACCGAACGACGCGTCGGCATCGTCGGTGCGAACGGCAGCGGCAAGTCGACGATGGCACGGATGATCAACGGCCTGCTCGTCCCGTCGTCCGGGTCGGTGACCGTCGACGGCCTCGACACGGCCCGCAAGGGCCGGGAGGTCCGTAGGAAGGTCGGATTCGTCTTCACCGACCCCGACCACCAGATCGTCATGCCCACCGTGGCCGAGGACGTCGCCTTCTCGCTGCGGCGCAGCGGACTCGGCAAGGAGGAACGCGAGGCCCGGGTACGGCAGGTCCTCGCAGACTTCGGGCTCGCGGGACACCACGACCACCCCAGTCACCTGCTCTCGGGCGGTCAGAAACAGTTGCTCGCGCTCGCCGCGATCATGGTGACCGACCCGGCGGTGCTCGTCGCCGACGAACCGACGACGCTGCTGGACCTGCGCAACACGAAGCTCATCGCGCGCACCTTCGCGAGCCTGCCGCAGCAGGTGATCGCGGTGACCCACAATCTCGATCTCCTCGCCGACTTCGATCGTGTGCTGGTGGTGGACTCCGGGCGGATCGTCGCCGACGACGAACCGGCGTCCGCGCTCGCGTTCTACCGGAATCTGATCGGGTGAACACCTTCGGCCTCTACCACCCCGGACACTCGGTCCTGCACCGGCTTCCGGCGGGAGCGAAACTGCTCGCGGTCGCAGCGCTGATCCTCGCGCTGACCCTGTGGATCCGGCAGCCCTGGCAGGTGCTTCCCGCGCTGGCACTGGCCGTGCTCGCGTACGCGGCGGCGCGCATACCTCCGCGTCTCGCCGTCGTGCAATTGCGGCCGCTGGTGTGGATGCTGGCGATCATCGCAGCGTTTCAGGTCCTCGTAGCGGGGTGGGAACGGGCGGTCGTGATCTGCGGGTCGCTGCTCGTGGCGGTCGCTCTGGCCGCCCTCGTGACCCTCACGACGCGGACCACCGAGATGCTCGACGCGATCGTGCGGGCGGCCCGTCCCCTCGCGCGCGTCGGGGTCGATCCCGACCGGGTCGGACTCGTACTGGTGATGACCGTCCGCGCGATCCCGCTGATCGGCACCGTGATCACCCGCGTGACAGAGGCACGCAAGGCGCGCGGTCTCGGATTCTCGTTGCGGGCCCTCGTGGTTCCAGTGGTGGTGGGAGCGCTGCGCACCGCCGAGGCGATGGGTGAGGCCCTCGCCGCTCGTGGTGTGGACGACTGACAGGTGTCGACGACCGACGTGTTCGGCTCGCGGTGTCGATGACGGAAATGTTCCACCCCTCAGGGGCGGTAACGCTGCTCGATCTGCCCCAACTCGCGCCAGGACTGCGCCCAGCTCTCGAGCTTGTCGGAGGTGGCGATCAGTTCGGCGCGTCGCTGGTCGAGCACCGCCAGCGACCGGTTGCCCTCGGCGGTCGCGGCGAGGCGTGCGGCGGCGGCGACGAGTTCCTCGAACTGGTCGACACCCGTCCCGAGACGCTCGCCCGCGTCGACGATGGCAGCGGACAGATGGGTCTTCGCGGCCGCACTGCCCCGCGCGGCGGATTCGAGGGCCACGACATCCTCGACGACGGCATCGAGTGCGGCTGCGGCTGCGCGGGCCGCGTCGTCGATCTCGGTGAGGTCGTCGGGAGCCACGGAGTTCGACCGCACGAGCACACCGAGCAGACGTCGCAGGCTCTCCTCGTTCGCCGCGAGGCGTTCCATCGGAGCACGGGCGACCGAGCCGGCCGGTGGCAGCGACCGGCGACGCGGCGGCGGTGGGGGCAGCGGCACCGCATCGAGACGACGGAACGTGCGGACGGCGAGGACGGCGGGCACCGCGAGAGCCGCTGTCGCTCCCCCGGCCGCGACGAGCGTCCATTCGGGAGCCGACGCGACGGCGAGGGTCGCGGTGCCGATCGCAGTGGTGCCCGAGCCGGCACCGAAGAAACTCGCGCGTCGACGCGCGCGACGCTTCTTACGCCGCAAGCGGGCGGCGGGATCGCGCCAACGGCGCGCGGCCTCCATCGCGGTGTCGGTGGCGTCGCGGAACGCAGAGACGACCGAACCGGGGATGTTCCCGGTCCGGTCGTCTCCGGAGTCGTTCACGGCGGATCAGTTCCGAGGCGTACGGATCACCGGCCGGTGGTACCGGCCGCGTTCGGGGGCTCTTTGCGCGTGTCGACGGCAGGGTTGGCGGGAGTACCCGGAAGCGCCTCGCCCTTCATCGACGCCCGGATCTGCTCGAGGCGGCTGTGGCCGGCCATCTGGACGGTGGCCTGCTGCACCTCGAGCATGCGGCCCTGCACCGAGTTCTGGGCGAGCTCGGCCGAACCGAGAGCGTTGGCGTAGCGACGCTCGATCTTCTCGCGGACGGCGTCGAGGCTCGGAGTGGTGCCCGGAGCTGCGAGGGTGGAATCCATCGAGCGCAGCGACTCGCTCACGCGCTCCTGCATCTTGGCCTGCTCGAGCTGGCTGAGCAGCTTCGTGCGCTCGGCGACCTTCTGCTGCAGCGCCATGGCGTTCTGCTCGACGGCCTTCTTGGCCTGCGCGGCCGCCTGGAGCGACTGGTCGTGCAGCACCTTGAGGTCTTCGACGGACTGCTCGGCGGTGACGAGCTGTGCCGCGAAGGCCTCGGCCGCGTTCGTGTACTGGATCGCCTTCTCGGTGTCGCCCGCCGCCGTCGCCTGGTCGGCCATCATGACGGCCTGGCGAGCACTCGCGTTGAGCTTCTCGACCTCGTCCAGCTGGCGGTTGAGCTTCATCTCGAGCTGACGCTGGTTACCGATGACGGAGGCCGCCTGCTGCGAGAGCGCCTGATGCTGACGCTGCGCGTCCTCGATCGCCTGCTGAATCTGGACCTTCGGATCGGCCTTCTCATCGATCTTCGAGTTGAAAAGCGCCATCAGGTACTTCCAGCCCTTGACGAAAGGATTAGCCATGGGTGTGATCCTGCCTCCATCTGGTACGCCGCGCCGAACGCGACCCGGTACGCGGCCCTCGCGCCCCGGTTCGAAGATCGCCGGTCCGCTGCTACCCCCGACGACCCACCTGCCCCGGCCGGGTCCGTGCACGCACCACGCCCCGGTCGATGTCGCTTACGACCGTATCCGGCGAGGCCGGCACGGTTCGTGATCCATGTTAGGCGGCTGCCAGCGCCTGCGCGGCGGGTGCAGGGATCACCATCCGCGGCTCCTGCGCGAGCAACCCGGGCTCGGCGGTGGCGCCGTCGTCGGACCGCTCGGCGGATGCCGTGGCGGCTGCGGTGGTCTCCATGTCCGTGCGACGGTCGAGGCCGTCCGCCAGCAGACCGCTCACGTCGAACAGCACGTCGGACAGCGGGACCTCCAGTGCGTCGCAGATGGCCGCGAGCAGTTCGCTCGAGGCCTCCTTCCTGCCGCGCTCGATCTCCGAGAGGTAACCGAGGCTGACCCGGGCGCTGCTGGAGACTTCGCGCAGGGTGCGGCTCTGCGAAACACGGGTGCGCCGAAGGCTGTCACCGAGTGCCTCACGCAACAACAGCGCCATCCCATCCTCCTTCGTCCGTCGTGCCGACACCTCGTCAACGCACGACGACGCTGCGAGGTTCCCGCAGACCGATCGGACCTCGATACCGCGGTGTCCAGACATTACAACGCCGACGGCGGTTGCAGACGTCCGAGTAGTCCCGACACAGCGGTGTCGTCCGCGCCGGGCCCGATCCCGCACATCCCGCCCGTGGTTACCGGGCGTGGTTACCGGGCGTCCTCACCCACCGTGCGACCGTCGTCCGGCGTGTCCCGAGTGGCTGCGCCCTCCCCCGTGACGTCCTCCCCCGTGACGTCGTCTGCACGGCCGCTCTCGCTCCGGCGCACCCCGGTACGCAACCGGATCGCCTGGACCACGTAGTCGAGTCCCGTCACCACTGTCAGGGCGACCGCCAGGATCATCAGGCCGATCGCCACCGGCGCCACCGATTCGGGCAGCGGCAGCAGGTAGACGCCGATCGCGAGCGTCTGCACCAGGGTCTTGAGCTTTCCGCCGCGACTCGCCGGGATCACGGCGTGCCGGAGCACAGCGAACCGCAGGGCGGTGATCCCCAGCTCCCTGGCCGCGATGATCCCGGTGACCCACCAGGACAGGTCGCCGAGCAGCGACAGTCCGACGAGTGCGGCACCGATGAGTGCCTTGTCGGCGATGGGATCGGCGAGTTTGCCGAAATCGGTGACGAGGCCGTGCTTTCGCGCGAGTTGACCGTCGATCCGGTCGGTGATGGCGGCGATCGCGAAGACTCCGGTCGCCGCGAGCCTCCATACGGTGTCGTGCCCGTCGCCGACGAAGAGCAGCACCAGGAAGACCGGTACCAACGCGATCCGACCCACCGTCAGGATGTTGGCGATGTTCCACAACGGCACCGGATCGTGCGGGCTCCCGGCGTGCGGTCCCGGTGCGGCGCCGCTCCCGCCCGACGCGGTGACATGCTGGCGGGGCGTGCTCATGTGCCCCACAATATCGGTAGCTGCACGCGCTACTGTTCACCGCATGACGACACCGCCGACGAACCACGACTCGAACGATCGAATGGTCGTCCGGCGCGCCCGAACCTCCGACGTGCCCGAGATCAAGCGGCTCATCGACATCTACGCGGGCAAGATCCTGCTCGAGAAGAATCTGGTGACCCTGTACGAGGCCGTCCAGGAGTTCTGGGTGGCCGAACTCGCAGGGCAGGTCGTCGGTTGCGGTGCCCTGCACGTGCTGTGGTCGGATCTCGGCGAGGTACGCACCGTGGCCGTCGACCCGTCGGTCAAGGGCCACGGCGCGGGTCACCTGATCGTCGCGCGCCTCATCGAGGTCGCCCGCGAGCTCGAGCTGGAACGATTGTTCGTGCTCACCTTCGAGGTGGAATTCTTTGCGCGGCACGGTTTCGCGGAGATCCAGGGGACTCCTGTGACGGCCGAGGTCTACGCGGAGATGTGCCGGTCGTACGATACGGGCGTCGCGGAGTTCCTGGACCTGAGCTATGTGAAACCGAACACGCTCGGGAACACCCGGATGCTCCTCACCCTCTGATCGAGACCACGAAAGCGAGGCCCGCATGGCCCTGTTCGCCGTCGAGTACACCTATTCGGACGCGACCGCCTCGGCGCGCGACGAGCACCGCCCGAAGCACCGCGCATGGCTCGGCGATCTCGTCGAACAGGGAATCGTGCGGGCGACGGGCCCGTGGACGGACGGTTCGGGTGCGCTCATCCTCATCGATGTGGCCGACGAGGCCGCGGCGCGCGAACTGATGGCCCAGGACCCGTTCGCGCAGCGCGACCTCGTCGATGCCGTGCGCATCACCGGGTGGAACCCGGTGATGGGTGTGTTCAACTCCTGACGGATTCCTTCTCGCCGCGCGTCTTCAGCAGGCTGGCCACCGTCGTCACGGCCAGCACGCCGACGATCACGACCAGGGACACGCCGGTGGAGATCTCCGGGACGGCGACGTGCTCGCCGCCGTTGATCCAGCCGAGCGTGTTCTCGTGCAGGGCGTGGAGCACGAGCTTCACGCCGATGAACGCCAGGATGATCGACAGTCCGTAGGACAGGTAGACCAACCGCTCGAGCAGACCGCCGATGAGGAAGAACAGCTGTCGCAGGCCCATCAGCGCGAAGGCGTTCGCGGTGAACACCAGGTACGGCTCATTGGTCAGACCGTAGATCGCGGGGATCGAGTCGAGCGCGAAGAGGATGTCGGTGAACCCGATCGCGACGAGCGCGAGCAGCATCGGCGTGACGAGCTTCTTGCCGTCGATGCGGGTGACGAGCCGGTCGCCGTCGTACTCGTCGTGCACCGGCAGGAACTTCCGGGCCAGCTTGACCATCCGGTTCTCGGAGATGCCCTGCGGGTCCTCGCCGTGGTCGCGGATGAGTTTGACGGCCGTGTAGATGAGAAAGAAGCCGAACAGGTAGAACACCCAGCTGTAGGTGTTGATCGCCGCGGCACCGACCGCGATGAAGGCACCGCGCATCACCAGGGCCAGCACGATGCCGATCGTGAGGACCTTCTGCTGGTATTCACGGGGCACTGCGAAGGTGGCCATGATGATGACGAACACGAAGAGGTTGTCGACCGACAGCGCCTTCTCGGTGATGTAGCCGGCGAAGTACTCACCGCCGTAGGTCGGGCCCCAGATCGCGAAGACGATCACGCCGAAGAGGATCGCGATGGCGATGAAGACGGCCGACCAGAAGCCGGATTCGCGCAGGGTCGGCGCGTGCGGCTTGCGGACGTGGGCGAAGAAGTCGAAGACGAACAACCCGATGATGACGGCGATCGTGATCAACCACGTGGTCAGGGTTACGTGCATGGGCACAGGGCCTTCCGGTAGGTATGCGTACCTGCCGGAGGTCTCTCCCGCCCGGACCATCGCCGGACCGACGGCCCCGGGACGGCATCGGCGCCGCACGTGTTGACGAGACCGCCGCGGATCAGGGGATACTCCCCTCCACAGCTCCCCCGATTGTGCCACACATCGTCACTTCCCGCCGGAGGCAGCAGTGACGGTCCGTCGAACGGGCCGGTCTCATTGCTCGGCGGCCGGGGCCTCCGCCGGGTCTCCGCCGCCACGGATCGAGTACAGCAGGCCGTCGAGCTCCTCCGGCTTGACGAGCACGTCGCGGGCCTTGCTGCCCTCGCTCGGCCCGACCACGCCGCGTGTCTCCATCAGGTCCATCAGGCGACCGGCCTTGGCGAATCCGACGCGGAGCTTGCGCTGCAGCATCGACGTCGAACCGAACTGGCTCGTGACGACGAGTTCGACGGCCTGCAGGAAGACGTCGAGGTCGTCGCCGATGTCGGGGTCGACGTCCTTCTTGTCGCCGGCCTTCGGGGCGGTGACGCCCTCGTTGTACTCGGGTTCGGCCTGGTTCTTGGCGAAGTCGACGACCCCTGCGATCTCGTCGTCGGTGATGAACGCGCCCTGCAGACGGATCGGTTTGCCCGCGCCCATCGGCAGGAACAGTCCGTCGCCCATACCGATGAGCTTCTCGGCACCGGGCTGGTCAAGAATGACGCGCGAGTCGGTGAGCGAACTCGTCGCGAACGCGAGCCGCGAGGGCACGTTCGTCTTGATGAGACCGGTGACGACGTCGACCGAGGGTCGCTGGGTGGCGAGCACGAGGTGGATGCCGGCGGCGCGGGCCTTCTGAGTGATGCGGACGATGGCGTCCTCGACGTCGCGCGGGGCCGTCATCATCAGGTCGGCGAGCTCGTCGACGATGGCGAGGATGTAGGGATACGGCCGGTACACACGCTCGCTGCCCAGCGGTGCGGTGATCTCCCCCGACTTCACCTTCGCGTTGAAGTCGTCGATGTGCCGCACCCGGTTGGCCTGCATGTCCTGGTAGCGCTGCTCCATCTCCTCGACGAGCCACGCGAGCGCCGCCGCGGCCTTCTTCGGCTGCGTGATGATCGGTGTGATCAGGTGCGGGATGCCCTCGTAGGGCGTCAGCTCGACCATCTTCGGGTCGATGAGGATCATCCGCACCTCGTCGGGCGTCGCGCGGATGAGCAGCGACACGAGCATCGAGTTGACGAAGCTCGACTTACCGGACCCGGTGGAACCGGCGACCAGAAGGTGCGGCATCTTCGCGAGGTTGGCGGAGACGAAGTCGCCCTCGATGTCCTTGCCGAGACCGATGACGAGGGGATGGTGGTCGCGGCGGGTCGACGGTGCCGCGAGCACGTCCGACAGGCGCACGAGTTCGCGGTCGGTGTTGGGAACCTCGATACCGACGGCGGATTTTCCCGGGATCGGCGCGAGCAACCGCACGTTGTCGGTCGCCACGGCGTACGCGATGTTGCGGGCGAGCGCGGTGATCTTCTCGACCTTGACGCCGGGGCCGAGTTCGACCTCGTAGCGGGTGACGGTCGGGCCGCGGGTGAAGCCGGTGACCGCTGCGTCGATCTTGAACTGTTCGAGGACCTCGGTGATCGCCTCGATCATCTGGTCGTTCGCGGCCGACCGCGTCTTGGGCGGGTCGCCCTTGGTGAGCAACTCGAGCGAGGGAAGCGTGTAGTCGCCCTCGACCTCGCGGTCGCGGACGAACGTCTCGGCGGGTTCCGGTTCGGTGGTCTGGTCGACGACCTCGGGTACCGGGGCGGCCTTCGGCTTCTTGCGGGTGGGAGCGGGGGCCGGTGCTGCAGCCGGGGTCTCGGCGACCGAGGGCATCTCCAGCGTGGCCGGTGGTGAGGTGGGCTTCTCCGGTTCGGCTGCGCGGTCGTCCCACAGCGGGAGCACCTCGGTCTTCGCGTCGCCGTCGAACTCGTCGGGCGGGTAGTTCTCCACCGGGGTACGCCGGCGGCGGGACCGCTTGGGCGCGGGCGGCTCGTCGATCGGGTAGCCGTCGGCGTCGAACATCGGCGGCTCGTCGTAGCCGTAGCCGTCGTCGTAGTGGTCGTCGTAGTCGCCGTACTCGTCCTCGGCGCGGTAGCCGAGACCGAAGTAGTCGCGGAACAGTTCGGGCAGCTCCCGCACCGTGGTGCCGGTGAGCAGCAGGATCCCGAAGCCCGCCGCGAGGAGCATCAGCGGCACGGACAGCCAGACGGTGAGTCCGGAGGTGAGCGGGCCGCCAACGGCGGCACCGACGAAACCGGCTCCCTCGGCGCGGCCCTCCGCGTCGGTGGGTGAACCGGAGGCGATGTGCCACAGACCCAGTGCGGGCAGACCGACGAGCAGTCCGCCGACGACGAGCCGCGGACGGATCTCGGGATGCGGTTCGGTGCGCATGAGCGTCACCGCGATGCCGACCGCGACGAGCGGAAGGACCGCGCTCGCACCGCCGGTGACGGCACGGACAGCCGTCTCGACCCACTCGCCCACCGGGCCACCGACACCGAACCACACCGTGCCGGCGATGATCACGCCGAGGGAGATCAGTCCGAGCGCGATGCCGTCGCGGCGGTGTCCGGACTCGATCTCGGTGGCGCGACCCATCGTTCGGGTCGTGGCTCCGACGGCGCGGGCCGTCATCATCCAGCCGGCGCCGACGGTGCGGCCCACGGCGGTGAGGATCCCCCCGGAACTGCGCCGGGGACGGGCGGGCGCGGGACGTCGGCTCGCGGCCGGAGCGCGACGCGCGGTGCCCCCGCTGCGACGGCTCGTGGTCGAGGCCGCGGCCCGCGGCTTGCGTGCGGCGGTGGACCGGGACGAACCGGACGCCTTCGACTTCGCGGTCGATCGGGTCTTCGAGGTGGAGGCACCCGCACTGCGGGCACGGGAGGTGCTGCCGCCCGAGCCCCGCGCCCCCGTCCGCGACCGAGAGGTCGTAGACGACGTTCCGCGGCTGCCCGACGACTTTCCTGCCATGTCCGCCAGGGTAGCCGCACGGACCTCTCATGAACCATCAGCAACACGGGTACCGGGCGGCGGCACTGGTCACATGCCGTGCAGGCGAGTGCTCACAGGCCGCGTTTCGACGCCGCCAGTTCGGTGACGGCCGACTCGTCGCCCTCGATCTCGAGCCGCACCTGGTCGCGGCCGAAGGCGTGGAGCACGAGTTCGGACGGTTCGCCGCGCAACACGACCGTGCGGGGGCCGCGCTTGCGGAGGGTGACCCGCTCGCCGGAATCGGACCTCTCGAAGACGACCGTGACGTCGCATCCGCCGTAACTGTTGCGCCCGATCATCCGTGCGATCCGCCAGAGCTGGTCCTGGTCGTCGGCCGACAGCGTCCGCGGTTCCCATCCGGGCTGCGCGCGGCGCACGTCCTCGTGGTGCACGAACATCTCCGCCGCGTTGGCGACGGCGTCGAACAGGAACATCGGCGACCACTTCGGCGGGCCGGAATCGACGTCGGCGAGCAGGTGTGCCCACTGCCGGTCGGTGGCGGAGCGTCGCACCTTCTCCGTGTGGTCGGCCAGGGCCGGGACGAGGATGCCGGGCATCGCGTCCACGCGGCGCTCGCGGACGAGCAGGTGCGCGGCGAGATCCCGGACCGTCCAGTCGCCGCAGAGCGTCGGCGCGTCGGGCCCGACCTCGGACATGGTGCGGACGAGGGCATGTCGTTCGCTTCGGGCGAGGCTCATTCCGCCACTCTAGCGATCACGGTTGCCCTCGCCCATCGCGCGAGCCCGCGTGTTCGGCGGGCCCGCGCGGACCGTACTCAGGAGACCGGGATCACCGTGGGCACGATCATCGGACGACGACGATAGGTCTCGGCGACCCAGCGGCCGACGACCCGGCGGATGCCCTGGGCGATGCGATGGGTCTCCGTGACCCCTTCGGCAGCGAGTTCGTTGAGCGCCTTGTCGACGAGTTGTGCCGCTTCGTTCAATGCGCCCGGGTCGTCGGAGAAACCGCGACCGGAGACCTCCGGGGTACTCACCGCACGGCCGGTGGTGGCGTCGACCGCGACGGAGATCGAGATGAAACCACCTTCGCCGAGAACGAGACGATCGGACAGCGTGGACTCGCCCACGTCGCCCACCGACAGGCCGTCGACGTAGACGTGGCCGACCGGGACACGCCCGACGATCTCGGCGAGTCCGTCGACCATGTCGACGACCACGCCGTCCTCTGCGAGCACGATCCGCTCGCGGGGAACACCCGTGGCCTCGGCCAGAGCGGCGTTCGCCCGCAGGTGGCGCCACTCGCCGTGGACGGGCATCGCGTTGGTCGGACGCACCGCGTTGTAGAGGTACAGCAGCTCGCCGGCCGACGCGTGGCCGGAGACGTGCACCTTCGCGTTCTGCTGGGTGACGACCTTCGCACCGCGCTTGGCAAGGCCGTTGACGACCGCGAACACGGAGTTCTCGTTGCCGGGGATCAGCGACGAGGCGAGGACGACGAGATCGTCGGCCCGGATGTTGATCTGCCGGTGCTCCCCTCGCGCCATCCGGGACAGCGCCGAGAGCGGTTCACCCTGCGAACCGGTGGAGACCAGCACGACCCGGCCGTCGGGCAGGCTCGCCGCGGTGTCGATGTCGACCTCGAGGCCGTCGGGCACGTTCAGGTAGCCCAGATCCTGCGCGATCTGCATGTTGCGGACCATCGACCGGCCAACGAACGCCACGCGCCGGTTGTAGCGCTCGGCGACGTCGACGATCTGCTGGATGCGGTGCACGTGGCTCGCGAAGGACGCGACGATCACCCGGTTGGTGGCCTTGCCGATGACGGTGTCGAGCACTCCGCCGATCTCGCGCTCGGGGGTGACGAAGCCCGGGACCTCGGCGTTCGTCGAGTCGACGAGGAACAGGTCGACGCCCTCGTCACCGAGGCGGGAGAAGCCCGCGAGGTCGGTGAGGCGGTTGTCGAGCGGCAACTGGTCGAGCTTGATGTCGCCGGTATGCAGCACGACGCCCGCGGCGGTGCGGATCGCGACGGCGATCGCATCGGGGATGGAATGGTTGACCGCGAAGTACTCGCACTCGAACGGACCGTGCGAGGTGGTCTGCCCCTCGACGACCTCGACGAGCTTGGGACGCTGACGGTGTTCGCGGCACTTGGCCGCGACCAACGCCAGGGTGAACTTGGACCCGACGACCGGGACATCGGGGCGCAGACGCAGCAGGAACGGCACGGCACCGATGTGGTCCTCGTGGCCGTGGGTGAGGACGATCGCCTCGACGTCGTCCATCCGGTCCTCGATGTACCGGAAGTCGGGCAGGATCAGGTCGACGCCCGGCTGCTGGTCCTCGGGGAAGAGAACACCGCAGTCGACGATCAGGAGCCGTCCCTGGTGTTCGAAGACCGTCATGTTGCGGCCGATCTCGCCGATACCGCCGAGCGCAACCACACGCAGACCGTCGCGGGGAGCCTTGGGCGGTGTACCCAACCGTTCGGTGGGGTCGACGACGCGCGCGTCGGGTCGCTGGGCGGCAGCGGAGTTCTGCACGACCCGGCGCGGGGCGCGGGAGGGCGGACCGGCGTTGCGGGTGGCGCGGCCACGGCCACGATCGGGGCGGCTCATCACAGCACCCCCGCAGCCTGGAGATCTGCCGCGAGCGCGTCGATCTGCGCGGTCACCGGGGCGACCTGCGGCAGGCGGGGCTCTCCGACGTCGATGCCGAGCAGTCGCAGCCCGGCCTTCGAGGCGCTCACACCTCCCAGCCGCGCGACGGCCCGGTAGATGGGCACCATCGACAGGTTGATGCGGCGGGCGAGTTCGAGATCGCCGGCCTCGAAGGCGGTGTGCAGCTCGCGGAGGCGACCGGGCACGAGATGACCGATCACGCTGACGAATCCGACGGCGCCGACGGACAGCCACGGCAGGTTCAGCGGGTCGTCGCCCGAGTAGAACTTCAGGTCGGTGGTGCCGATCAGTTCGGCACCCGCGTTCAGGTCGCCCTTGGCGTCCTTGACCGCGACGATCCGCGGGTGCTCGGCGAGCAGGCGCAGCGTGTCGGTCTCGATCGGCACGACGGATCGAGGTGGGATGTCGTAGAGCATGACCGGCAGATCGGTCGCATCGGCCACGGCGACGAAGTGGGCGTAGAGGCCGGCCTGCGGGGGTCGCGAGTAGTACGGGGTCACCACGAGCAGGCCGTGCGCCCCGGCACGCGCGGCGTCGCGGGCGAGCTCGACACTGTGGGCGGTGTCGTTGCTGCCGGCACCGGCGATGATCTTGGCGCGGTCGCCGACGGATGCGAGCACGGCCCGCATCAGCTCGATCTTCTCGTTCTCGGTCGTCGTGGGCGATTCGCCGGTCGTACCGGCGAGAACCAGTGCGTCACAGCCACCGTCGACGAGATAGTTCGCCAGACGCACGCCCGCATCCACGTCGAGCTTGCCATCGGCAGTGAACGGGGTCACCATCGCTGTGGCGACGGTGCCGAACGGAAGCTCGACAGCAGTTGCGGAATCACCGTTGGTCATGGTCAGAAGGCTACCGCGTGGCAGGGTCGCCTCGACACACGCCCGCCCCCCGAAGACGGATCACAGATCGGTGTCGAGGTGGATCGAAGATCTGTGTGCAGGTCGATCAGAGATCGGTCGCGAGCGTGGGAGCTGCGATCTCGCTGCCGTCGGACAGTTTCGTGATCGCGAAGTCCGAGAACGCGTTCGGTGCGGCATCCGCAAGCTGACGTACACATTCGACGGCGAGACGCCGGATCTCGACGTCGGCATGTTCGGTCGCGCGCATGGCGACGAAGTGACGCCACGAGCGGTAGTTGCCGGTGACGACGATGCGGGTCTCCGTGGCGTTGGGGAGGACCGCCCGGGCGGCCTCCCGGACCTGCTTGGCGCGCAACGGACCGGCGGGAAGATGCGAGAGCTTCTCGTCGAGTGCCTCCAGCAGCGCCACGTACGCCTCGCGGCTGCGCGCCGCGGCCGCGAAGAACAGCTCCTCGAGCTCGGCGTCGCCCGCGATCGCGGGCGGAACCACCACGGGCACCTCACCGTCGGCGACGAAACGCTGGGACAGCTGAGAGAACGAGAAGTGGCGGTGCCGGATCAACTCGTGCGTGCACGAGCGGGAGATACCGGTGATGTAGAAGGTCGCCGTGGCGTGTTCGAGCACGGACAGGTGCCCCACGGTGAGCAGGTGACGGAGGTACCCGGCATTCGTCGCGGTGCGCGGGTTGGGCTTGGACCAGCTCTGGTAGCAGGCGCGACCGGCGAACTCGACGAGCGCCTCCCCGCCCTCGGCGTCGGTGTCCCAGTCGACGTCGTCGGGGAGATGGAACTCCGTCGTGGCGATGAGCCGGACCTTCGGAACGGCGGGTTCGGGCGCCATCGTCTCCTCCTCGCCTCGGTCGTCGCGCATCCTCCGGACGCGCCGTCTCTTCCGTCCGCACACTAACGCGCCTCGACCTGCGACGATCGATGACATCACGATGACACCTTGCGTGACATCATTTGTGACGTCACACTGGCGTCATGGACATCGACAAGTACACGTCCGCCATCACCGACTCCGTGATCTCCGCGGCCGAACTCGGCGACGAACAGACCCGACGCACCGCCGCGGCCCTCGCGACCGCCATCGCCGCACCCGTCCGGCTCGCGGTCCTGGCAGCACTGTCCGACATGGCCAACGAGATCAGCGACGAACTCGGCGACCGCACCGTCACGGTGCGACTCGACGGCACCGACGCCGTCCTCGCCGTCCACAGCGAAACCGCTCCCCCGCACGAGGATCCGACGCCGTCCTTCGAGGAGATGACCGGCGATATCAGCCGGGTGACCCTGCGCCTCGTCGAGCAGATCAAGACCAAGGCCGAGGAAGCCGCGCAGCAGAGCGGACTGTCGCTCAACTCCTGGATGGCGCAGGCCGTGCAGGGCGCCCTGCGGGAGCAGATGCGCTACCAGCGCCGTGCCGACGAATGGCGCCGTCAAGGTGGTTGGGCGAAGCCCACCCCGCCCGCATCCACCGAGCAACCGCCGACCGACCCGACCGATACCGCGGGCCCGGACGACGCGGCGGGCCCCGGCGACACGGAGCCCCACACCGACGCGTGAGGCACCTCACCGCACGATAGAGTGCCGACGCACACATATCGGGCGACGCGGAGGGCGCATGGCGGTCAGCAGCACCAGGAATTTCGACATCGACGCAACCCCGGAGCAGGTGATGGCCGCACTCGCCGCGGTCGAACGCCTGCCCGAGTGGTCGTCGACCCACAAGTCCGTCACCGTCGAATCCACCCACCCCGACGGACGCCCACACCGTGTGCGGATGACCGTCTCGATCGTCGGCATCACCGACGAACAGGTCGTCGAGTACGACTGGAACGGCAACGAGTCCATGTCGTGGACCCTCGTGGAGAGCAGCCAGCAGCGCCAGCAGGACGGTGCCTACACCCTCACTGCCAAGGGATCCGGCACGACGGCCGAATTCTCGCTGACGATCGATCCGAAGATCCCGATCCCCGGATTCCTCGTGCGGCGCGCCGAGAAGATGGCCCTCGAAACCGCCGGCAAGGGCCTCAAGTCGTTCACGGAAAAGCATTTCCGCTGATAGCGGAGCGAAGCATGTCCACTGATCGCGGAGCGAAGAACTCTCGCTCGCGTCAGATCTCACCGGCCGCGGTCGCCGCGACGATGGCGCCGAGCTCGTAGCACTGCTCGCGCACCTTCGCGTCGACCGGTCCGGTGATCTCGAGATCGGCGGCAGCCTGCACGAGACCCAAGCCGGTGGTCAGGCGCCGAACCGAGGCCACAGCCCCGGCGGTGTCGTTGTTCCCGTGCACCCACAGACCGTAGGGACGGCCGGCCACGGCATCGAGACACGGGTAGTAGACGGTGTCGAAGAAGTGCTTGAGCGCACCCGACATGTAGCCGAAATTGGCGGTGGTGCCGAACAGGAAACCATCGGCGGCCAGCACATCGGGCACCGTGGCACCCAGCGCAGGAACCGCCCGGACGGTGACACCCGTGATCTCCGGGTCCCGCGCTCCCGCCAGGACCGCTTCGAGGATCTCGCGGGTCGACGGCGACGGGGTGTGGTGCACCACCAGCACCGTGCGCGATCCGTCCCCGCGTCCCGTCTCGTCCGCCCCTGACCGGTCTTCCACAGCCTCGTCCGTCACATCAGCAGGCTGCTGGACCGCGCTGAGCTTGTCAAAGCCGCTCACGGCAGCGCTTGTCGAAGCCGCTCACGGCAGCGCTTGTCGAAGCCGCTCGTCGGTTCAGGAACCCGCGTCGCCGTCCCGTTCGAGTTTCTCGAGCGCGACGGCCCGGCGCATCGTCTCCCGCGCGCGACTGCGGTCGCCCGCATAGTCGTAGGCGCGTGCGAGCCGATAGGAGTTGCGCCAGTTGTCGGGGTCGGCTTCCCATTCCTGCTTCACGGTCGCGAACAGTTCGTCGGCGGCGTCCCGGTCGATCCGCCCCGAGGGCATGCGGGGCAGATCGTCGACGTCGAGTTCGAGGCCTTCGTCGTGGATCCGCCGCGCGAGATGCTGGTGCTGCAGGCCTGCGCGGAGGGTCGCGTAGACGATCCAGGCTCCCACGATCGGGAGGATGAGGATGCCGATACCGAGACCGATCGCCGCGACCTCACCGGAGCGGATCAGCTCCAGGCCGGTCGAGCCGAGCAGGACGAAGTAGAACCCCAGCGCCACCACGATGAACGCGATGGGCACGAGGACTTTGAGGGAGCCGGTTCTCACAGGTCGAGGAGGGGATCGATTCCGACGGTCAGTCCCGGCCGCTTACCGATCTCCCGCACGCCGAGCAGCACGCCGGGGGCGAAGGAGGAGCGGTCGATCGAGTCGTGCCGGATGGTGAGGGTCTCGCCCTGGGTGCCGAGCAGCACCTCCTGGTGGGCGACGAGTCCGGCGAGACGCACGGAGTGCACGCGGACACCGTCGACGTCGGCGCCGCGCGCACCGTCGAGTTCGGTGGTGGTGGCGTCCGGGCTCGGAGCCACACCGGCCTCGGCGCGGGCCTGCGCGATCAGACGGGCGGTGCGGTAGGCGGTACCGGACGGTGCGTCGGCCTTGTTCGGGTGGTGCAGCTCGATCACCTCGACGGAGTCGAAGAACCGGGCGGCGGCCTGGGCGAAGCGCATCGACAGCACGGCACCGATCGCGAAGTTCGGTGCGATGAGTACCCCCACCTCGGGACGATCCGCGAGCCAGCTCCGCACCCTGTCGAGGCGCTCGTCGTCGAAGCCGGTGGTTCCGACCACGGCGTGGATACCGTTCTCGACGAGGAAGTGCAGGTTGTCCATGACGACGTCGGGGTGCGTGAAGTCGACGACCACCTGGGCCTGCGAGTTCACCAGGGTGTCGAGACCGTCACCCTTGTCGACGGTGGCGACGAGCTCGAGATCGGACGCGGCGTCGACGGCGGCGCAGATCGCCTGGCCGACCTTGCCGGCAGCACCGAGTACACCCACCCGAACCTTTGTTGCATCCACTTGCGTCGTCACGCCCTTTCGTTGCCGTCTCCCCCGGAAATCCTACGCAACCACCCGCGGATGTCCCGAGCGGGTCGAATGCCACCTACTGCTGCGCGCAGAGGGCGTCGAGCCACAGGCCGACCGACGAACGGATCCCGTCGACCCACGCCGTGCCCGGCCCCGAGGACGTGTGGGCGCGTAGGCCGTGGGTGCGATCGAACAGAATTCCTTCGAGCAGGGTCACCAGATCGTGGCCGGCCGTACCGGGGTCGGGCGCTCCGAGCTCCCGCACGAGGTCGGTGGCCGCGGTGATCGAGAACATGCAGCCCGCGAGCGCCTCGGCCGACTCGGGTTCGAGCCGCGCGTCGGTCGCGAGCGCGTACCGGGCCAGCACATCGGTGCGGCGCACCGTGAGCAGACGTTCGATATAGCGCGCGATCAGGTCGGCGGGCGAACTCGGGGTGCCGGTCGTGTCGTCGAACAGCGCGGCGAAATCCGCGCGCGACCGATCGGTGAGACGGGCGATCGCAGCCGAGACCAGGGCGTGGCGGGTGCGGAAGTAGTACGAGGTCGAGCCCTTCGGCAGACCGAGATGCACGTCGATGCCCGTGTGCGTCACCGCGTGGTTGCCGCCACGGGCGGCGAGTTCGAGTGCGGCGTCGCTGATGGCCGTGTGCCGGGAGGGACGTCGAGGCGGAATCGTCACTCTACGATGATAGAGTCTCGGCGTGAGGTTGCGCCGCCGCAGGAACCGCAGGTCACCGAACACCGCCCTGCCGAACCCCGTTCCCCGCACGGTGTTCGACGACGCCGCGCGTAGCAGGGGGTTCGTGCTCGATCCCGCGCAA
The DNA here is from genome assembly GCF_900187265.1 of Rhodococcus rhodochrous. Classification (NCBI taxonomy): domain Bacteria; kingdom Bacillati; phylum Actinomycetota; class Actinomycetes; order Mycobacteriales; family Nocardiaceae; genus Rhodococcus; species Rhodococcus rhodochrous. Next base: position 2,154,390 of record NZ_LT906450.1, on the reverse strand, counting down.
CACCACGCCGTCGAGCAGCTGTGCCATCCCGAGCGCCCGAACGTCTACCTGTGGGGCCCGCCCGGACGTGGCAAGAGTTGGCTCGCCGACGTCTACTTCTCGGCCTATCCCGGACCGGACAAGCTGCGCGTCCACTTCCACGAGTTCTTCCGCGACCTGCACGTCGAGCTCCGACGGCACCGCTTCGATCTCGACGCCGCACTCGATCATCTGATCGGTCGCGCCGAACTCCTGTGCTTCGACGAATTCCACGTCCACGATCCGGCGGACGGCACGTTCGTCGCCCGGTTGCTCCCCGCACTGCTCGCGCGGCACACGCGTCTCGTCCTGACCTCGAATTACCGTCCCCGCGAGCTTCTCCCCGATCCGCTCTTCCACGAGGGCTTCGTCCCGACGATCGAGCTCGTCGAGCGGTGCGCGACCGTCGTGGCCCTGGATGGTCCGCGCGATCATCGGCTCGATTCCGACCGTACGCGGGGTTTCGCGTCGGGGATCTGGGCCGTCTCCCCGTCCGACCTGCAGCTACGACGGCAGGGCCTCGAGCGGCCGGCACCGGCCGAACATCGGGTCCTGCGCCCGGCAGGACGTCCGCTCCGCGCTCTACGGGCCGAGAAGGACTGTCTCTGGTTCGACTTCGGCGACCTCTGTGGGCACACCACGGCGCCGGCCGACTATCTGGCGCTCGCGGCGGAGCACCTGTTCTGGGTCGTCGACAAGATCCCGAACCTGACGACCGCCGGTCGCGAACCCGCGCAGCGATTCGCCGATCTGGTGGACGTGCTCCACGACCGCGACGCGCGGGTCGTCTTCGTCGCGGAGGTCGCGGTGTCGGAACTCGCTGCCGCGGCGGGACCCGTCGCGCACGACATCGGACGCCTGCGGAGCCGACTGGCTCAGCTGAGGACGATTCAGGACACGAGTTCGCGCACCGATGCCGGAAGGTCACGCGTGCGCCTGTAGGGACCGGCGACCGCGACCGCGAACGGCCGGTGCAGCAGGTCGGCTGCCACGCTGCGTACTTCCTCGGTGGACACCGACGAGATGCGTTCGAGGGTCTCGGTGATGCTCCAGTGCTGTCCGTAGCTCAGTTCGCTGCGGCCGATCCGGTGCATGCGCGCGCCGGCGTCCTCGAGTCCGAGCACGAGACCGCCGCGCAGCGACCCCTTGGCACGAGCGCATTCCGCGTCGGTGATGCCGTGTTCGGCCACGTCGGTGAGCACTTCCCGGACCACCGCGGCGACCTCCCCGAGGTTGTCGGGCTGACAACCCGCGTAGACGGAGAAGGCGCCGGTGTCGGCGAAGGTGTCGGTGCCGGAGTACACCGAGTAGGCCAGGCCCCGCTTCTCCCGCACTTCCTGGAACAGGCGCGAACTCAGCCCGCCGCCGACGGCTGCGTTGAGCACCGACAGCGCCCAGCGACGCCCGTCGTGCCGGCCGAAGGAGCGCACGCCGAGGGTCAGGTGCGTCTGCTCGTTGTCGCGCTCGACGATGCTCATCGTCGGCGCGGTACGCAGTTCGAGCCGTCCGTCGCGGCAGGGCGCGGGAGCGGCCGCGTCGTCCAGATGACCGGCGAAGGCGCGGCGCACCAGTTCGACGGTGTGCGCGTGGTCGACGTTGCCGGCGACCGCGACGACCATCCGCGGCGGCGTGTAGCGGCGCACGTGGAACGAATGCAGCTGGGTCCGGGTCATGGACTCGATCGACTCGACGGATCCGATGATCGGCCGGCCGATGGGGTGATCGCCGTACAGCGCGGTGAGCAGCGAGTCGCCGAGCAGGTCCTCGGGATCGTCGTCGCGCATCGCGATCTCCTCGAGCACCACCTGACGCTCGACGTCGACGTCCGCGCTCAGGCACCGGCCGCGCAGGACGACGTCGGCGACGACGTCGACGGCGATCGGCAGGTCGTCGTCGAGCACGTGCGCATAGAAGCAGGTGTGCTCCTTGCTGGTGAACGCGTTGAGCTCTCCCCCGATCCCGTCCATCGTCTCGGCGATGTCGAGAGCGGTACGCGTCGGGGTCGCCTTGAACAGCAGGTGCTCGAGGAAGTGGGCGGCGCCTGCGACGGACGGTTGTTCGTCGCGGGACCCGACACCGACCCACACTCCGACGGCCGCCGAGCGAACTCCCGGGACGTGCTCGGTGACGACCCGCACGCCTCCGGGCAGGACCGAGCGTCGGACGCCGGTGGCCGCGACGGGTGCGGGGGTCGAAGCGTCGTTCTTCACGTGGGAACTGGAAGCCATGGGGATCTTCGGTGGTCCTGACAAGGTCGGAGGGCGCGGAACATTTCACAGTACACCGGGACTCTCCCCCACCATCGGGCGCGCGCTCACCATCCCCGTCGTTGCGGCTGCGAACCCACGAGCCGTCCGGGACGTGCCTCGTCGCGGCTGCGGTAGACGATGTACGGCCGGAACAGATATCCGACCGGGGCGCTGAACGCGTGGACGAGGCGTGTGAACGGCCAGAGCGCGAAGAGCACGAGGCCGATCAGCGCGTGCAGTCGGAAGCTGAACGGTGCCTCCACCATCAGGTCGCCGCGGGGTTGCAGGACCCAGATCGACCGGAACCACGGCGAGACGGTCTCGCGGTAGTTGTGCTCCTCGCCCACGACACCCGACCCCATCAGCGTGGTGGCGAGACCCGCCACGATCGCGGCGACGAGCACGAGGTACATGACCTTGTCGTTGAGGGTGGTGGCGCTGAAGACGGGACCGCGGGTGCGTCGGCGGTACACGAGCAGGGAGATGCCCACGAGCGTCGAGACACCGGCGATCGTGCCCAGCGTGATGGCCTGCACGTGGTAGGCGTGCTGGCTCAACCCCACGGCGTCGGTCCACGACTGCGGGATCACCAGGCCGATGATGTGGCCGACGATCACGACCAGGATCCCGAAATGGAACATCGGGCTGGCGATGCGCAGCAACCGCGCCTCGTACAGCTGGGACGAACGGGTCGTCCATCCGAACTTGTCGTACCGGTACCGCCACCAGGTCCCCACCGCGACGATCGCGAGTGTCACGTACGGCACCACATCCCAGAAGATCTCTCCTGCACTCATGATCGCGGGGCTCCTCGCCGGGAAGATCCGTCGGACGGCGACGAGGGCGCGGTCCGGGGCGGCACCGTCAGGGTGAAGGGTTGCAGGCCGATCGACTCACGGGGCGGTCCCGCCTGCGCGAGACGCCGGGCCCGTTCCTCGTCCCGCGCGGTGACCGGCGGGAGCGTCGCGCACACGGCCGCGACGACCTGCGCGTACGGCGAGCCGGCCTCGTGCAGGGAGGTGTGCAGCACGTCGAGGGCCACCCGATACCGGGTGAGGAGTTCCTCACCCGCGGCGGGATCCACGGTGGCCGCGAATTCGAGGACGACCGGCAGATGGTCGGGTGATTCGTGGGCGGGCGGCTCGACGCCCGCGGCGCGGTAGGCACTCGCGAAGGCGTGCATCTCGGCGCCGCGATTCCGGGTGTCGCCCGCGGTCCAGTAGGTCAGGTACATCGTCGAGCGTCGCCGCAGGTCGAAGGTCTCGACGTACCGCTGGGCCAGGACGAGCAGATCCGGTTCGTCCAGTGCGCGGACCGCCGTCCCCAGCATGTCCTCCTCGGGACCGGTGATGTGGTCGACGAGCTGCCCGGCGACGTCCAGCCGTCCGGCGTGTCCGTCGTCGGGATAGGCCAGCAGCAGCGACGCGGCCTGACGGACGAGGCGACGGTGCAGTGCGCGATCGACGCCGGCGCGCCGTGGACGCAGCAGTCTCATCGCTTCTCCCCTTCCGTGCCGTGACCGCCCCTGTCGTGACCGCCCGGGAACATGCCCGTCGGCACGCCCTTGCCGTCCCAGTTCAGGAGGTTCACCCGCGACGGGTTCGACGCGTTCGCCGCCATCCCCTCACTGGTCTGCCGCTGGGCGAGGGCGTGGAAGGTCTCGACCGCCACCGGGACCGGGGCGCCGCTGGCCTCACCGAACGGACCCGACTCGTACATGCCGGGACCACCCTCGTAGGACAGTGCGCAGTCCGTCGCCGACTCCTCGAGCCGATGCCCTTCGGCCGCATAGGCGGTCGGGATGACGTACCGCTCGTCGTACTTGGCGAGCGCGAGGAGCCGGTACATCTCGTAGATCCGTTCCTCGGTCATGCCGACGGCCTCGGGGATCTCGGGGCGGGTCTCGCGGCCGAGATTGATGTCGCGCATGTAGGAGCGCATCGCGGCGAGTCGTCGCAGCACCGCCTCGACCGTCGCGGTGTCCCCGGCGGTGAACAGTTCCGCGAGGTACGCGATGGGGATGCGCAGGGCGTCGAGGGCGCCGAACAGGTTGCCGATGTCCTCGCCGTCGTGTCCCTCCCGGCTGACGGCGTCGACGACCGGCGACAGCGGTGGCACGTACCAGACCATCGGCATCGTCCGGTATTCCGGATGCAGCGGCAACGCGACCCGGTACGTGCTGATCAGGTCGTAGACCGGCGACCGTTGCGCGGCCTCGATCCACTCGTCGGAGATGCCCTCGGCGCGGGCGCCGGCGATCACCTCGGGGTCGCGGGGGTCGAGCAGCAGCCCGCGTTGCGCCTCGTACAGGTCGGTGTCGTTCTCCACCGATGCCGCCTCCAGGACCCGGTCGACGTCGTAGAGGACGAGACCGATGTACCGGAGCCTGCCCACGCACGTCTCCGAGCACACCGTCGGCAACCCGACCTCGACCCGCGGGTAGCAGAAGGTGCACTTCTCGGCCTTGCCGGTCTTGTGGTTGAAATACACCTTCTTGTACGGGCATCCGGACACGCACATCCGCCAGCCGCGGCACCGGTCCTGGTCGACGAGGACGATGCCGTCCTCCGACCGCTTGTACATCGCGCCGGACGGACACGACGCCACACACGACGGGTTGAGGCAGTGCTCGCAGATCCGCGGCAGGTAGAACATGAAGGTCTGCTCGAACTCGAGCTTGACCCGGTCGCCGACCTTCTTCAGGATCGGGTCGTCGGGCACGATCGCCGGTGAACCACCGAGGTTGTCGTCCCAGTTCGCCGACCATTCCACCTTCATCGGCTCGCCGGAGATGAGGCTGCGTGGCGAGGCCACCGGGACGTGGTCGCCGAGTGGGGCGTTCGTCAGGTTGTCGTAGTCGTAGGTCCACGGTTCGTAGTAGTCGTCGATCGACGGCATCTTCGGGTTCGAGAAGATGCGCGCGAGTTTCGCGAGGCGTCCACCGTCGCGGAGACGCAGCCGTCCCTTGGTATCCCGGACCCAGCCACCGCGCCAGCGTTCCTGATCCTCGTAGGTGCGCGGATAGCCCTGGCCCGGGCGGGTTTCGACGTTGTTGAACCACACGTACTCGGTGCCCGACCGGTTGGTCCACGCCTGCTTGCAGGTCACCGAGCAGGTGTGGCATCCGATGCACTTGTCGAGGTTCATCACCATCGCGAGCTGTGCCATGACCTTCACGATCGCCTCGCTTCCTGCTCACACATCAGTAGACGACCTCCTGGGATCGGCGCCGCACGATCGTCACCTCGTCGCGCTGGTTGCCCGTCGGGCCGAGATAGTTGAACGCGTAGGCCGTCTGCGCGTATCCACCGGCCAGGTGGCTCGGCTTGATGAGGATGCGGGTCAGCGAATTGTGGATGCCGCCGCGGCGTCCGGTGGTCTCGCTGCGCGGAACGTCGATGACGCGGTCCTGGGCGTGGTAGACGAACACCACCCCTTCGGGCATCCGGTGCGAGACGATCGCCCGGCACACCACGACACCGTTGCGGTTGACGGCCTCGACCCAGTCGTTGTCGCTCACCGAGATCTTCGCGGCGTCGGCCGGCGACATCCACATCGTCGGCCCGCCCCGGGACAGCGACAGCATGAACAGGTTGTCCTGGTATTCCGAGTGGATCGACCACTTCGAGTGCGGGGTCAGGTACCTCACCGTCAGGCCGATACCGTCGCCGGAGCCGACCGCCTGCTCGCCGAACAGCCGCGACATGTCGAGCGGGGGCCGGTAGACCGGGAGCTGCTCCCCGAGCTCTTCGAGCCAGTCGTGGTCGACGTAGAAGTGCATCCGGCCCGTCAACGTGTGGAAGGGCTTCAGTTCTTCGATGTTCACGGTGAACGGGGCGTACCGGCGACCTCCTGTTTCGCTCCCCGACCATTCCGGGCTCGTGATGACCGGTACGGGACGGGACTGGGTGTCGGCGTAGGTGATCCGCCGTTCCTCACTGCCCTCCGCGAGGTGCACGAGTCGCCGTCCGGTGCGTTTCTCCAGCTCGCGGAAACCCTCGACGGCGAGCCTGCCGTTGGACGTGCCCGACAGCGCGAGGATCGTGTCGGCCATGCGCTCGGCGGTGGTGATCGCCGGACGCCCCTGCCCGGCACCGGAATCCATCACGCCGAATCTCTGTGCCAGTTCGGCGACCTCACGGTCCGGCCGGGTCACGACACCCTTGGTGTTCAATCCGAGGGTCTCGACGAGCGGGCCGAGGGTCGCCCACTTCTCCGCGACCGCACCGTAGTCCCGTTCGACGACGGTGAGCGGACCCATCGTCTTCCCCGGAACCGGTATTTCGCCGGTCGCGCGCCAGTCCCGTTCGGTGCCGGACGGATACGCCATCGCCGCGGGCGTGTCGTGCTGCAGTGTCCCCATGACGATGTCGGTGCGGGTTCCCAGATGGGTCCGGGCGAGGGCGCTGAAGGTCTGCGCGATGGCGCCGAAGGCGTCGTAGTCCGAACGGGTTTCCCAGGGCGGGTCGACCGCCGCGGTGAAGGCGTGGATGTAGGGGTGCATGTCGGTGCTCGACAGGTCGCCCTTCTCGTACCAGGTCGCGGCGGGCAGGACGATGTCGGAGAACAACGTCGTCGAGGTCATGCGGAAGTCGATCGACATGAGCAGATCGAGTTTTCCTTCGGGCAGGTCGTCGGGCCACGCGACCTCGCCGGGTCGCAGGCCGGGGGCCGTCGGCTCGCCCTGCACGTTGGAGTCGGTGCCGAGCAGGTGCCGCAGGAAGTACTCGTTGCCCTTGCTGGACGAGCCGAGCAGATTCGACCGCCACACGCTGAGCACACGCGGCCAGTTCCGGGGATCGTCGGGGTCGGTGACCGACAGCTTCAACTCGCCCGAGGCGAGTTGCTGCGCAACGTGCTGCGGGATCTCCGTTCCCGCGGCCCGCGCCTGTTCGGCGACCTCGTGGGTGTTGCGGTCGAACTGCGGATAGAAGGGCGTCCAGCCCATGGCGACGGCGGACGCCATGACGTCCATCGTGTGCTTGTCGCGGAAACGTCCTCGTCCCAGGGGACTGGCCAGGGCGTCGGCGCGGTAACCGTCGTAGCGCCACTGATCGGTGTGCACGTACCAGTAGGAGGTTCCGGCCATCTGGCGGGGCGGGCGAGACCAGTCCGTCCCCATCGCCATGGCCGCCCATCCCGTGACGGGCCGGCACTTCTCCTGGCCGACGTAGTGCGCCCATCCGCCTCCGTTGCGTCCCATGCAACCGGTGAGCATGAGCAGCGCGAGTACAGCGCGATAGGTCGCGTCGCCGTGGAACCACTGGCAGATGCCGGCCCCCATGATGATCATCGAACGCCCGCCCGATTCCTCTGCGTTGCGGGCGAACTCCGTCGCGATCCGGATCGCCTGGGCTGCGGGCACTCCGGTGAGGGCCTCCTGCCAGGCCGGGGTGTACGGCGAGGCCGGGTCGTCGTACCCGCTCGGCCACTGCCCGGGCAGGTCGAGCTCCGGGCGGTTCACCCCGTACTGCGCGAGCATCAGGTCGAAGACGGTGCACACGAGGTGATCCCCGATCCGCCGCACCGGCACGCCCCGTTCGATGCTCTCACCGTGCCCGTCGACGGTGTCGAAACTCGGCAGGTGCACCGCCGCGGTCTCACCCGCTCCCCCACCTCCGGGCGCGACCGTCAGTGCGGGGACGAGGTCACCGAGTTCGAGATTCCACTTGCCGATGCCGTCGTCGCCGTAGCGGAATCCGAGGGAGCCCCGGGGTGCGACGACGGTGTCGGTCGCACCGTCGACGAAGACCGGCTTGAAGGCCGCGTTCTCGACACTGTGCCCGAGGTCGGCGGCGGTGAGGTTCTTGCCCGGCACGAGCTTCCCGTCGCGTTGGTCGAGCCGTACGAGGAAGGGCAGGTCGGTGTACCGGCGCACATAGTCGACGAAGAACGGAACACGCTGCCGCACATAGAACTCTGTGAGAAGCACATGGCCCATCGCCATCGCCAGGGCACCGTCGGTACCCGCCGCGCACGCCATCCATTCGTCGGCGAACTTGGTGTTGTCGGCGTAGTCCGGGCTCACCGAGACGACCTTCGTGCCGCGATAACGGACCTCCGTCATCCAGTGCGCATCCGGGGTGCGGGTGACGGGCACGTTCGAGCCCCACATCATCAGATAGGACGCGTCCCACCAGTCCCCGGACTCGGGCACGTCGGTCTGGTCGCCGAAGACCTGCGGCGACGCCACCGGCAGGTCCGCGTACCAGTCGTAGAACGACGTCATCACGCCGCCGAGCAGTTCGACGAACCGGGAACCGGCGGCGAAGGAGACCATCGACATCGCGGGGATCGGCGAGAAACCCGCCACCCGGTCGGGCCCGTACTCCTTGATGGTGTGAACGTGCGCGGCGGCGATCATCTCCGTGGCCTCGGCCCACGTGACGCGCACCAGCCCGCCCTTGCCGCGGGCACGCTGGTAGCGGCGGCGCCGCTCGGGATCGTTCTGGATGTCGGCCCAGGCGAGCACCGGATCGCCGAGTCGCTGCCGTGCCTCCCGGTACATCTCGACGAGCAGCCCGCGCGCATACGGGTACCGCACGCGCGTCGGTGAGTAGGTGTACCAGGAGAAGGCCGCGCCGCGCGGGCACCCGCGCGGTTCGTACTCGGGACGGTCGGGACCGACTGTCGGATAGTCGGTTTCCTGGGTCTCCCAGGTGATGATGCCGTCCTTGACATAGATCTTCCACGAGCAGGAGCCGGTGCAGTTCACCCCGTGGGTGGAGCGGACGACCTTGTCGTGACTCCAGCGGTCCCGGTAGAAGATGTCGCCTTCGCGGCCACCGCGCCGCGTGACCGTGCGCGTGTCGTCGGACTGCTCGCCGGAGGTGAAGAACCGTCCGCTGCGCACGAGCAGTTCCTCGATCCGGTTCCCGACTCCGGCGGTGTCCGTCACGGCTTCTCCTCACGTACGTCGCGGTTCCCGGATCCTGCGGCCGACGGCGGCGGTTCGTGGGCATGCAGCCGGAAGGCGGTGTAGAGCAGGCACACCAGTGCCGTCGCGGCGAGCAGGAGCAGGCCGACGGTGTAGTCGTTGCCCTCGGCGTCGTAGGTCGCGCCCATCACCAGGGGTGGGAAGTAACCGCCGAGCCCACCGGCTGCGGCGACGATGCCCGTGACGCTGCCCACCGCGTGCGCCGGGGCGCGGCGCGCCACCCATGCGAAGACCCCACCGGTGCCGATACCCAGGAAGATCGCCATCGTGATGAACGTCAGCGCCGACCACAGGTCGGGCGGGGGCTGGAAGGTCGCGATCACCGCCATCACGGCGGTGCCGGTGAACGAGGCCAGGACCACGTACTTCGGCGGCACCCGGTCCGACAGCGCTCCGCCCACGGGCCGGGCGAGGACCGCGGCGAGCGCGAAACCCGCCGTGCGCGTACCGGCGTCGACCGCGGAGAAGCCGTAGATCGTCTTGATGTAGGTGGGCAGATAGTTGCTGAACGCCACGAATCCGCCGAACACGACCGCGTACAGGAACGACATCTCCCAGGTCACACCGAGTTTCGCCGCGGCTGTCAGTTTGGGCAGCACCGGGTCGGTGTTGGGACGGAAATCGGGAGCGTTGCGCATCACCAGGATGCACACCACGGCGGTCACGGCGAGGGCGGCCGCCACGACGATGTGGGTGGGCACCAGCCCGAACCAGTTCACGAAACGCGGGGTGAAGAAGGCCGACAGGGCCGTGCCCACCATGCCCGCCCCGAACACGCCGGTCGCGAAGCCGCGGCGGGCGGGTTCGTACCAGTTGTTGGCGAACGGGATCCCGACCGCGAAGATCGTGCCGGCGATGCCGAGGAAGAACCCGCAGACCAGGGCCAGCGGGTAGGAGCCGGCCTCGGCGGCGAATCCGACCGCGACGACGGGAACGATCGACAGCAGCGAGACGGCGATGAACATCGCCCTTCCGCCGTACCGGTCCGTCATCGCCCCGACCGCGATGCGGCCGAGGGAGCCTACGAGGATCGGCGTGGCCACCAGCATCGACGCTTCCGTGCTGCTGAGCGACATGTCGGTGGCGTAGGTCGTCGACAGCGGCCCGATCATGTTCCAGGCCCAGAAGTTGATGGCGGACACCCAGGTTGCCAGAGCCAGATTCGCTCCGCGCAACCTCCCGAGATCCGCCGGCGTGGCTGTTCTCACATATTCAGGGAACCATTCCCGGGCGCGGTCCGCACCCGGTTCGGCGGAACCTCACCCGGAGGACGTCCGGCCGTTGCACCCCGGTAACCATGGTCTGCCGGAAACGACGCACCCGTGGTGCCCGACCGGATGTCGGGCGCCACGGGTGCGGGGTTCACGCGCCCACCGGGAACCGGCAGGCGGGTGGGGTGATCAGGACTCGGCGTTCTCGCCGGTCGCAGCGGCCTCGGCCGACTCGTCCTCGACGGGGACGAGGCTGATCTTGCCGCGGTTGTCGATGTCGGCGATCTCGACGCGGATCTTCGAACCGACGTTCACGACGTCCTCGACCTTGGCGATGCGCTTGCCGTTGCCGAGCTTGCTGATGTGCACCAGGCCGTCGCGGCCGGGGAGCAGGGAGACGAACGCACCGAACGCCGTGGTCTTGACCACGGTGCCGAGGAAGCGCTCGCCGACCTTCGGCAGCTGCGGGTTGGCGATGGCGTTGATCTTGTCGATCGCGGCCTGCGCGGACGGGCCGTCCGCTGCACCGACGTAGACGGTGCCGTCATCCTCGATGGAGATGTTGGCGCCGGTCTCCTCGGTGATCGAGTTGATCATCTTGCCCTTGGGGCCGATGACCTCGCCGATCTTGTCCACCGGGACCTTGATGGTGGTGATGCGCGGAGCGAACTCGCTCATCTCGTCCGGGGCGTCGATGGCCTCGGCCATGACCTCGAGGATCGTGGCGCGGGCATCGTGGGCCTGCGACAGCGCACCGGCGAGGACCTGCGACGGGATGCCGTCGAGCTTGGTGTCGAGCTGCAGGGCCGTGACGAAGTCCTTCGTGCCTGCGACCTTGAAGTCCATGTCGCCGAACGCGTCCTCCGCACCGAGGATGTCGGTGAGGGCGACGTAGCGGGTCTCGCGGGTGCCGTCCTCGAGCTCGACCTCGTCGGAGACCAGGCCCATGGCGATACCGGCGACCGGGGCCTTCAGGGGCACACCGGCGTTGAGCATCGACAGCGTCGAGGCACAGACCGAGCCCATGGACGTCGAGCCGTTCGAGCTCAGAGCCTCGGAGACCTGACGGATGGCGTAGGGGAACTCCTCCTGGCTCGGCAGAACCGGGATGAGCGCGCGCTCCGCGAGGGCACCGTGGCCGATCTCGCGGCGCTTCGGCGAGCCCACGCGACCGGTCTCACCGGTGGAGTACGGCGGGAAGTTGTAGTGGTGCATGTAGCGCTTGCTGGTCTCGGGACCGAGCGAGTCGACCTGCTGCGCCATCTTCACCATGTCGAGCGTGGTGACACCCATGATCTGGGTCTCGCCGCGCTCGAACAGCGCCGAACCGTGGGCGCGAGGAACGACCGCGACCTCGGCGGAGAGGGCACGGATGTCGGTGACACCGCGGCCGTCGATGCGGAACTGGTCGCGCAGGATGCGCTGGCGCACGAGCTTCTTGGTCAGCGAGCGGAAGGCCGCGCCGATCTCCTTCTCGCGACCCTCGAAGTTCGGAGCGACCTGCTCGAGCACCTCGACCTTGATCTCGTCGGTGCGGTCGTCGCGCTCCTGCTTGCCGGCGATGGTGAGCGCGTCGGCGAGCTTCTCCGACGCAGCGGACTCGACCGCGGCGTAGACGTCGTCCTGGTAGGGCGGGAACAGCGGGAAATCGCCGGTGGGCTTCGCGGAAGCGGCGGCGAGCTGCTGCTGCGCGATGCACAGGCGGGCGATGAACGGCTTCGCTGCCTCGAGGCCCTCGGCCACGACGGTCTCGGTGGGCGCCTGGGCGCCCCCCTCGACGAGCGCGATGACGTTGTCGGTCGCCTCGGCCTCGACCATCATGATCGCGACGTCGGCGGTGTCGGGGTTGTCTCCCCCACCGACGATGCGGCCGGCGACGACCATGTCGAAGACGGCGTTCTCGAGCTGCTCGACGGTCGGGAACGCGACCCACTGCCCCGACTTGTTGTCGTCGGAGACGATGAGCGCGACACGCACGCCACCGACCGGGCCGGAGAACGGCAGACCGGCGAGCTGGGTGGAGGCCGACGCGGCGTTGATCGCGACGACGTCGTAGAGGTCGTTCGGGTTCAGGCTCAGAACCGTGACGACGACCTGGATCTCGTTGCGCAGACCGTCAACGAAGGACGGGCGCAGCGGCCGGTCGATCAGACGGCAGGTCAGGATCGCGTCGGTGGAGGGGCGTCCCTCGCGACGGAAGAACGAGCCGGGGATGCGACCCGCGGCGTACATGCGCTCCTCGACGTCCACCGTCAGCGGGAAGAAGTCGAACTGGTCCTTGGGCTGCTTCGAGGCGCTGGTGGCCGAGAGCAGCATGGTCTCGTCGTCGAGATAGGCGACGACCGAACCGGCGGCCTGACGTGCGAGGCGGCCGGTCTCGAAACGGATCGTGCGGGTGCCGTAGGCACCGTTGTCGAGCGTCGCGGTGGTCTCGTAGACCCCTTCGTCGATCTCGACTGCGGTAGTGCTTGTCATCTGTATGTCTTCTCTTCCCTCTTCGTCTTCGCCGTACCCGCGCGGGCGCCGCGACCCCCGTGGCCACGGCTGCGCACCGACTCACGGAGGCGGTCGTCGATCGAAACCCTCCGGCGGATTCGGGATACGACACCCGACGGGACCGGAAGGTCACTACCGAGGACCGACACCGTCGGTGCATACGGATCATCGCCGCTGGAGGCGATGGAAGTCGCCGGCCGAACCGGCACAAACACCGACAGCCAACGAGGCCCAGTGTAGTGGGTACCCCGTCGGCTGCCGGAAAAGATCAGCGAATGCAGATCAGGTCGTGTCCTGTCCGCGTCAGCGACGCAGGCCCAGACGCTGGATGAGCGAGCGGTAACGCTCGACGTCGACCTTCTCGACGTACTTCAGCAGGCGGCGACGACGACCGACCAACAGCAGCAGGCCGCGGCGGGAGTGGTGGTCGTGCTTGTGCTGCTTGAGGTGCTCGGTGAGGTCCACGATGCGCTTGGTGAGCAGTGCCACCTGCGCCTCGGGGGAACCGGTGTCGGTCTCGTGGAGGCCGTACTCGCCGAGGATCTGCTTCTTCTGTTCGGTGGTCAGAGCCACTGGGTCACTCCTGTACAACTGACGTCCGCGTGACGGTAGACGGACGAGAGTCCGCCCGGTACGGCCACCGCGAACCGCAGCACGCACCGACGGTCCAGCCTATCAGAGACAGCTTCCACCGCCGAACCACGATCGGGTTCAGTGCCCGGCCGGCACCCACGCGGCCCACCGCAGCCGACACCTCGGCGAACCCCTGGTCGAGCAACTCGACGTACCGGTCGATGTCGTGATCGGGACGACTGTCGTCGCTCGCCGGGGCCAGGACGGTGACCGCGAAGGCATCGCCTGCCCGCGCGAAGGTGTGCATGAAGTCGACACGCGGCACGAGCGCCTGCACGCCGGCGACGATCTTCAGGTGACCCCACGGCACCGACCACCGCACGTCCGCGCCGCAGTTGACGCTGCTGAGCGCCGTCGCGACACCGGGCACCGCGCCGGACGCGAGGGCGTGTGCCAGGGCGCGGGAGACACGCCGGAAGACCGGATAGGGGGCGGCACCGGTGCGGTGCATCGCGTCGATGCTCTCCGACGAGTCGACGCGGGCCCGTTCGCGCGCAAGCGAGTCGGCGATCGTCGCGGCGCGCTGCGCGGGTTCGGGGATCTCGACGTGCAGGGGTACCAGGCCGCCCGCGACACGGTTCACCCCGAGGCCCGCCGCAGACTCGCCGAGTGCCACGGGAACTGCCGCGTACTCCGAGGGCAGATCCTCCCCGCGCTCGCGGTAGTAGCGCTCCATCGCCAGCGACACCGCCGTCAGACCGAGGGCGGTCACCGTCCAGGACCGTCCGGCCAGCGCCGACAGGTCGGGGCGCAGGATGCGGATGACACGGCGGCTCGTCGGCCGGGCGGGCGAGTCGTCCGGTGCGGTGTCGGCTGCGACCGTTCCGGGCAGCGGATCCCGGGCACGACGACGCGCCTCCAGGTTCGCCCGCACGAGGCCGCCGAGCGCAACCATCGGCCAGATCGCGAGACGGGCGATTCCGTGCGTCGTGGCCGCGACCGGATGTGTGGTTTCTGCGGGCGGTGCGAGGCCGTCGACCTCGAGCGGTCGGCCCTCCTCGCCGAACAGGGCCTCGAGGAGCCCGCGGGCGGAGGAACCGACGAGCATGGCATGGCTGGCCTGAATCGCCGCGACGGTGACGGTCGCGCCGGGCTCGTCCGGATCGGGGACGCCCGGGAAGACGTGCACCTGCCACGGGCACCGGGCGGCGTCGATGCAGTCGGCGGACAGTTTCGCCACCGACCCGAGCCAGTCCTCGAAGGTGGAACTGCGCGCGTCGTGGACGGTGACCACGTCGTCGACGGCGAGGTCGGCCTTCACCCAGTAGGGATAGTCCAGTGAGCCCGGCGCGTCGGCGATCCGACGTGCCAGAGCGCTGACCAGGTGCATCCGGGAGTCGAAGAACGACAGAATCGACCCGCGGTCCGGGGTATTTCCCCGGTCCTCCGAGAACACGGCGAACGACCACCAATCGGTGGGCCGTCCCGGGATCGACTGAAAGTAGTTACCCGCATCGACCCACGAAAGGCGCGCGGACCTCCACTCTCGAAAAAACATGTAGCCGATTGTGACGGCGGACAAGACCTTTTTCGTACCGAACTCGCAGTTTCGTTCGTTCGGACGACACCGGACGGTCGACGGACACCCACGTCACTCGGTAGTCGGTGTCACTCGGTAGTCGGTGTCACTGGGGAGTCTTCGTGAGAACCTCTCGCGCTCGGTCGGCGTCGCGGTGCATCGCGGAGATGAGCGCCTCGACCGAATCGAACTTCTCCATGCCCCGCAGCCGCTCGACGAAGTCGACCGCCACGTGCTGGCCGTAGAGATCGGCCTTCTCGTCGAGGACGAACGCCTCGACCGTGCGCTTGCGTCCGGAGAAGGTCGGATTGGTGCCCACCGACACGGCCGCAAGGTAACGCTGACCGGCCGTGAGTCCCTCGACGGGCGAACCGGAGTCGAGCACCGTGAACCAGGCCGCGTACACGCCGTCGGCGGGGATCGCCGCGTAGATCGGCGGTGCGACGTTGGCGGTCGGGAATCCGAGTCCGCGACCGCGGCCGTCGCCGTGCACGACCACGCCCTCGACCCGGTGCGGGCGCCCGAGTGCGTCCGCGGCAGCGACGACGTCCCCGGCGTCGACGCACGAACGGATGTAGGTCGACGAGAACGTCACGGCGTGCTCGGCGACCAGCGTGAGCCCCTGCACCGCGAACCCGAAGCGCTCACCGATCGAGCGCAACATGTCGACGGTGCCGGCCGCCTTCTTCCCGAAGGTGAAGTTCTCCCCCACGACCACCTCGGCCACGTGCAGTCGCTCGACGAGGATCTCGTGGGCGTACCGCTCCGGTGAGAGCTTCATGAATTCCGGGGTGAACGGCATGACGCAGAAGACGTCGATACCGAGTTCCTCGGCGAGCTCGGCGCGTCGCGCGAGGGTGGTCAGCTGCGCCGGGTGGCTGCCCGGACGGACCACTTCCATGGGGTGGGGATCGAAGGTCATGAGCACGGCGGCCACACCGCGTGCCCGCGCGGCCTCGACGGCACGCGCTATGAGCTGCTGATGGCCGCGGTGTACACCGTCGAACACGCCGATCGTGAGTACACACCGACCCCAGTCCGCAGGAATTTCGTCCAGACCTCGCCATCTCTGCACATCGGCAGCCTACGGCCCGTGAGCGGGTCGGGCACGCCCGGATGGCTCCCGGCGCGCCCCACATGACGGTGACGGCTCGGCGAATGCATAATTTCGGTGTGCCGAACTTTTCGCCGAGAGCCCGCAGAACACAGTCCGTACGTTCCCGTGCCGGTCGCATGATCGCCGCCCTCGCGGCCACGGCCTGCGCCGCCGCCCTCGCGGCGTGTTCGACCACCGGTTCCGCCGACGATCGGCCCCTGGTCCTGACCACCTTCACCGTTCTCGCCGACATGGCACGCAACGTCGGCGGCGATCACGTGCGGGTCGAGTCCATCACCAAGCCCGGCGCCGAGGTCCACGGCTACGAGCCCACCCCGGGCGACCTGCGGTTCGCGACCGAGGCCGACCTCGTCCTCGACAACGGACTCGGTCTCGAACGGTGGTTCGAACAGTTCGTCGCCGACGTCGACGCCGAGCACGTGGTCGTGAGCGACGGTGTGGACCCACTGCCGATCGGTGAGGGCGCGATGACGGGCCCCTACAACCCCCACGCCTGGATGTCCCCACTCGCCGCCCGCGTCTACGTCGACAACATCACCGCGGCACTGGCCGACCTCGCCCCCGAGCACGCGGACGACTTCGCGGCCCGCGCCGAGGCGTACAAGGCCGAACTCGACGCTCTCCACACCGAACTCGTCACCGCCCTCGACGGCATCCCTGCCAACCGGCGCGCACTCGTCACCTGTGAAGGCGCGTTCAGCTATCTCGCTCGGGATGCCGGGCTGCAGGAGGCCTATCTGTGGCCGGTGAACTCCGACCAGCAGGGCACCCCCCAGCAGATCGCCCGGACCGTCGACTTCGTGCGCACCAACGAGGTGCCGGCGGTGTTCTGCGAATCGACCGTCTCGGACAAGGCGCAACGGCAGGTCGCGGCCGATACCGGAACGGAATTCGGCGGAATCCTCTACGTCGACTCGCTCTCCGAGGCGGACGGCCCCGTCCCCACCTACCTCGATCTGCTCCGACACGACATCGACGTCATCACGACGGGACTGAGGCCATGACTTCGACACTCGACACACCCGCACTGTTCGTCGACGACGTGACGGTGCGCTACGACACCGTCCTGGCCCTGCAGAACGTCACCCTGAAGCTCGCACCCGGCCGCGTCTGCGGACTCGTGGGAACGAACGGCTCGGGCAAGTCGACGCTGTTCAAGACGATCATGGGCCTCGTGCGTCCCACCTCGGGTCGCGTCACCATCGGCGGGACGACCACCGCCGTGGCGCGGCGCCGCACGCAGGTCGCCTACGTGCCGCAGTCCGAGGCCGTCGACTGGAACTTCCCGATCGGCGTGCGCGACGTCGTCATGACGGGACGCTACGGCCACCAGGGCTTCCTGCGCCGACCGCGCCCCGCCGACCACGACGCCGTCGACGCCGCACTCGAGCGCGTCGGCATGACCGCACTCTCCGGCCGGCAGATCGGGCAGCTCTCGGGCGGCCAGCGCAAGCGTGTCTTCGTGGCACGGGCGATCGCGCAGGGTTCGCCGTTGCTGCTGCTCGACGAGCCGTTCGCGGGGGTCGACACCACCACCGAGCACGCGTTGACCGCCGTCATCCGCGAACTGGCGGCGAGCGGTCACGCGATCCTCGTCGCCACCCACGATCTCGCGGGTCTGGCGCAACTCTGCGACGAGGCGTTGCTGCTGCAGCGGCGCGTGCTCGTGCACGGTTCCCCCGAGGAGGTCCTGCTCCCGGAGAACCTCGCCCGTGCCTTCGGCGCTCCCCCACCGGTCAACGGTGGACGGACCGAGGACCTCGCACAGGAGACGTACGCACAGGAGGCCGGACGATGATCGACACGTTGATCGAACCCCTGCAGTACGGCTTCATGCAGCGCGCGCTGCTCGTCGCGGTCGCTGCGACGATCGTGTGCGCGCTGCTCAGTTGCTGGCTCGTGCTCATCGGCTGGTCGCTGATGGGCGACGCGGTCTCGCACGCCGTGCTGCCCGGTGTCGTCCTCGCCTATCTGCTGGGGGTGCCGTTCGCGCTCGGAGCCCTCGTCTTCGCCGGCATCGCCGTCGCGTTGATCTGGCTCGTCCGCGGCACGAGCCGCGTCAAGGAGGACGCGACCATCGGTATCGTCTTCACGACGCTGTTCGCCCTGGGCGTGGTGCTGATCTCGAAGAACCCGAGCCAGATCGACCTGCACCACGTGCTGTTCGGGAACCTGCTCGGCCTCGCCTCGGGCGACGTCTGGCAGGTGTCGATCCTGGCGGCCGTGGTGCTGGCCGTCCTCGTCGCGAAACGCCGCGATCTGACACTGTTCGCCTTCGACCGCGTCCAGGCGCACACGCTCGGCCTGTCCCCCGCCGCACTGTCGGCGCTGTTGCTGTCGCTGCTCGCGGTGACGATCGTCAGCGCACTGCAGGCGGTCGGCGTGATCCTGGTCGTCGCGATGCTCATCATCCCGGGCGCGACGGCCTACCTGCTCACCGACCGGATGGCCCGGATGCTCGTCATCGCACCGGTACTCGCGGTGATCGCGTCGGTGATCGGTGTGTACACGAGTTACTACACCGATGCCGCGACCGGCGGCGTGGTGGTGCTCGCCCAGGCCGTGGTCTTCACCCTCGCGTACCTGTTCGCGCCGCGACAGGGCGTCGTCACCCGGCTCGTGACGCGTCGCCGCGCCCCGGAGTGCGAAACGGCCGGTGAGCCGACGGAGAGCGTGATTCCCGGGTGACGGTTACCTAAGCTGGACGCGTGCCTGAGAGTAACGAGACCACCGCGACCGAGATGCTGTCCTCGGTCGCACAGGACTATCTCAAGATCATGTGGACGGTCCAGGAGTGGTCCGGGGAGAAGATCTCCACCAAGCTGCTCGCCGAGAAGCTGGGTGTGTCGGCGTCCACCGTGTCCGAAGCGGTGCGCCGCCTCGCCGACCAGGGTCTCGTCGACCACGAACGCTACGGCGCGATCTCCCTCACCGACGAGGGCCGGCAGGCCGCGGTGGCGATGGTCCGCCGCCACCGCCTCATCGAGACCTTCCTGGTCCGCGAACTCGGCTACGGGTGGGACGAGGTGCACGACGAGGCCGAGATCCTCGAGCACGCCGTCTCCGAACGGATGGTCGCGGCGATCGACGCCAAACTCGGTCATCCCGAACGCGACCCGCACGGCGACCCCATCCCATCGCCCGACGGGACGATCCCGTCACCGCCGGCCCGTGCCCTGAGCGAGTTCAACGACGGCGACCACGGCCGGGTGGCCCGCATCTCCGACTCCGACCCCGCGATGCTGCGCTACTTCGACGAGGTGGGGATCGCGCTCGACACCGACATCACCGTGCTCGAACGTCGCGACTTCGCCGGGACCATCTCGGTCCGGCTGGGCCGGACCGAGGGCCGCACGCTCGATCTCGGTCACCCGGCGGCGGAAGCGATCTGGCTGGTCTGAGCCGGGGTCGATCCGGGGCGTCGGCCCCGGCGCTTCACATGTTGGAGGGCCGCACCACGAACACGGCCGACGCGCGACTGCCCTTCTCCTGCAGCAGAGCAGCGGCCCGTCCGCGGGAATCCACGGCCGCGTAGACACCGCGCAGACCGACGGGCTCGAGCCAGCGGCCGTTCGCGAGCTGCCCCGCCTCCTCGTCGCTGATGGTGCGGCACTCGAAGGCGGTACGCACCGCCGCATCGATGTCGAGGCTCGGCGTGGGGTCGTCGGCGAGCTGTTCGAGCGTGCGGGCGTGTTCGAGACCGAACGGGCCGACCTTCGTGCGACGCAGCGCCGTGAGGTGGCCACCCACTCCGAGAGCCGCGCCGAGATCGCGCGCGAGCGCCCGGATGTAGGTGCCGGACGAGCAGTCCACGTCGACATCGAGATCCACGAAGCCGCCTTCGGGCACATCGCGGCGGGCGAGGACGTCGAACCGCGAGACCGTGACCGGCCGGGCCTTCAGCTCGACCTCCTCCCCCTCACGCATGCGGGCGTAGGCGCGCTTGCCGTCGATCTTGATGGCACTGACACTGGCGGGCACCTGCTGGATGTCGCCGGTCAGCGCGGCCACGCCCTCGCCGATCTGTTCGTCTGTCACGTGCGTCGCATCGGTGGTCGCGACGGTCTCGCCCTCCGCGTCGTCCGTGACGGTGCTCTGCCCGAGACGGATCGTCGCGGTGTACGACTTGGTCGTCAGTGCGAGCAGCCCGAGCAGCTTCGTGGCGCGCTCGACGCCGAGGACGAGTACACCCGTTGCCATGGGGTCGAGGGTGCCCGCGTGCCCGACCTTGCGGGTGCCGAGCAGTCGGCGGCAGCGCGCCACCACGTCGTGGCTCGTCATGCCGGCGGGCTTGTCGACGACGAGCAGGCCTGCGCGGGCGAGGGCCGGATGTTCCTGCGAGGGTGCGGTGTCGTTCATCAGCGCACCGTGATCGCGGTGAGGACGAGACCGTCGGCGACGAGCCACCGTCCGTCGAATCCTGTCAGCTGCTGCCCGTCGAGGGTGTCGCCGGGGACGAGCAGTCGCGAATGGAAGGTGCCGGTGACCGCGTCCGAGGTGGTGTCGCGCTCGAACGTGATGTGGGCGTCCTCGAAGCCCAGCCACCTCTTCGTCAGCGGGAACCACGCCTTGTAGGTGGCCTCCTTGGCGCAGAACAACAGCCGGTCCCAGTGCAGGTCGTCGCCGGCCGAGGCGAGCCACTCGCGCTCGGGTTCGAGGCTCACCGCGGGCAGCACTCCGTCGGGGAGCACGTCGTGCGGTTCGGCGTCGATGCCGAGCGAACGGATCTGCAGCGAATAGCCCAGCACGGCACCGCGATAGCCGTCGCAGTGGGTGAGGCTGCCGACGACGCCGCGCGGCCAGATCGGATCGCCCTTCTCCCCGCGCAGCACCGGTGCGGGGTCGACGCCGAGGGTGCGCATGGCCTGCCGGGCGCAGTGACGGGCACCGGCGAACTCGCGGCGCCGCTTCTCCACGGCCCGCGCCACGAGCGGTTCCTCCTGGGGATGCGGCCGCAGTCCCGGTGGGTCCTCGAACAACTCGGCTGCAGCGACGCCGTCCGGCACGATACGCCCGATCAGCGCGCCGCGCGTGTCCGTCCTCTGCCCGGTGTCCGGTTCGGTCACCGCAACTCCTTCTCTCGTTGAGCCCGCATCTTCTCGGCCTCGGCTTCCATCTCGGGGGTCACGGTGAAATGACCGCCCCACTTGTTCAGGCTGCCCGGCGGATACTCCGGGACGGGGAGGATCTGCCGCAGGGGCTTCTCCGGCATGCCGCGTCGCTGCCATTCGCGCGGGTAGCCGACCGAGACCTCCTCGAAGCGCACCCCGTCGTAGTAGGTGGTCCGCGGGATGTGCAGGTGGCCGTACACGCTGCACAGCGCCCGGTAGCGCAGGTGCCAGTCGGCCGTCTCGGTGGTACCGCACCACAGGGCGAACTCGGGGTAGAACAGCATCCGCGTGGGTTCGCGCACCAGCGGGAAGTGGTTGATCAGCACGGTGGGCAGGGTGGGGTCGAGCGCGTCGAGACGGGCGCGGGTCTGCTCCACGCGTACCCGGCACCAGGTGTCGCGCGTGATGTACGGATCCGGCTTCAGCAGGAACTCGTCGGTCGCGACGACGTTGCGTTCGCGCGCGAGCGTGAGCCCGTCCGCCTTCGTCGTGGTGCCCTCCGGCAGGAACGAGTAGTCGTAGAGCAGGAACATCGGCACGAGCACCACGGGCCCGTCCTCGCCCTCCCAGATCGGATAGGGATCCTCGGGGGTGAGCACGTCGAGTTCGCGGCACATCGTGACGAGATAGTCGTAGCGCGCGACGCCGAACATCTGCACCGGGTCCTTGGCGGTCGTCCACAGTTCGTGGTTGCCGGGCACCCAGATCACCTTCGCGAACCGGCTGCGGAGCAGCGACAGCGCCCACCGGATGTCGTCGGTCTTCTCCGACACATCGCCCGCGACGATCAACCAGTCGTCGGGCGACTCCGGATACAGATCCTCGGTGACCGGCCGGTTGCCCCGATGGCCCACATGGATGTCGCTGATCGCCCACAGCTTCGCTGCCACGCACTAACCTCCAGACTCGTCCTGGACACGCACCTGCCGGTCCGCGCCCGTCACCGCCCATCGTCCCGAGAGCGTGCGCCATACGACGGCGATCATCCGGAACACGATGAACACCGTAAGCCCCGTCCAGATACCCGCCAGACCCCAGTCGTACGCGAGCGACAACCAGATCAACGGCAGGAAGCCGAACAACGCCGAGGCCAGCGTCGCGGTGCGCAGGAAAGCGGCGTCCCCCGCACCGAGGAGAACACCGTCGAGTGCGAAGACGATTCCCGCGAGCGGCATGATCGCGGCGAAGAACCACCACGCGACGCCGATCTGGTCGAGTACCTCGGTGTCGGTGGTGAACAGACCGGGGATCACGTCCTTCCCCGCCACGAAGACCACTGCAAGGACGACGGCGAAGACCGCCGACCAGGCCGACAACCGCCACGCCAGGCGCGTCGCACCCCGACGGTCGGCCGCACCGAGCGCGGCGCCGACGAGGGCCTGCGCGGCGATCGCCAGCGAGTCCAGGGTCAGGGTCACGAAGTTCCACAGTTGGAGCACGACCTGATGACCGGCGACCGCGGCCGCACCGAAGCGCGACGCGACCGCCGCCGCGGACAGGAAGCACGCCTGGAACGCGAGGCTGCGGGCGATCAGGTCGCGTCCGAGCCGCAACTGGGCTCCGATCACGGCGGGTCGTGGTCGCAGCGGAACCCCGGCCCGCAGCAGTGCCACGACGAACAGGACGGCCGTCACGGACTGCCCGATCACGTTGGCGACGGCGGAACCGACGAGCTCCCACCGGGGAGCGCCCAGCAGTCCGTGGACCAGTACCGGGCACAGCACCGCCGACAGGGCGAGGCCGGCGATGACGAATCGCAGCGGCCGGATCGTGTCCTGGACGCCGCGCATCCAGCCGTTCCCGGCCAAACCGACGAGGATCAGGGGTGCCCCGAACAGCGCGACACGCAGCCACGAGACGGCGGCGTCGGCGATCTCGGCGTCACCGGCGAGCAGCCGAGCGACCGGCCCGGCCAGCGCCTGGCCGACCAGGAGGATCGTCAGTCCGACGATCATCGCGAGCCAGGTCGCCTGCACGCCCTCACCGACGGCGTCGTCGTGCCGGTCCGCGCCGTGGAGACGCGCCGCGCGTGAGGTGGTCCCGTACGACAGGAAGGTGAGCTGGGTGCTCACCTGCGCGAGGATCAACCCGCCGATCGCGAGACCGGCGAGGGGCAGCGCCCCGAGCCGGCCGACGACGGCGATGTCGAACAACAGGTAGAGCGGTTCGGCCGCGAGCACCCCGAGAGCGGGGAGAGCGAGCCCGAGGATGCGCCGTCCGGAGACGTCCGAGGCATGGGCGCCGCCGGGCGTCTCAGAGGCGCGTGAGTCGCCGGGCGTCTCAGAGGCGCGTAAGTCGCCGGGCGTCTCAGAGGCGGGCGACCCGCCGGGCGCCGTCAACCGAGCACGCCGCGCAGGGCGGCGACGATCCGATCGGCGTCGCCGTGGGCGGTGTATCCCGCCGCCAGGCGGTGTCCTCCGCCGCCGAGTGCGGTGGCGACGGCGGACACGTCCACCGAGGTCTTCGCGCGCAGCGAGACGGTCCACTCCTCGGCAGCGACCTCCTTGAACACGGCGGCGACCTCGGCCTCGGCGGTCGTGCGCACGATGTCGATGACGCTCTCGACCTCCTCCGGCCCGAGATGCGCGGAGTCGGCGCGCCGGACGAAGGCGTAGACCAGTCCCCTGCCCTGCGCGGCGTCGCGTTCGAGCGTGGCGGTGGCCAGCACCGACGACAGCATCGGCAGCCATCCGAAGGGGTGGGTGTCGAGCAGGGCACGTGTGATCGACGTGCCGTCGATCCCGGTGGCGAGCAGGCGTTCGGCGAGGCCGTGGGCCTGCGGGCGACCCCACCGGAACGATCCGGTGTCGGTCACCAGTCCCGCGTACAGGCAGTGCGCGAGTGCGGCATCGATCTCGACGCCCCACACGTCGAAGAGGTCGGCGAGCACCATCGCGGTGGCCTCGGACTCCGGGTCGATGAGGTTGTGGGTACCGAACCGCGTGTTGGACAGGTGGTGGTCGATCACCAGGACGTTCGGCGCGGTCTTCAAACGGTCGCGCAGGACACCGAGGCGACCTGCGGTACCGCAGTCGACGGTCACCACGAGATCGGCCTCGCGGCGCACCTCCGAGACCGGCGTGACCAGGTGTGTGCCCGGCAGCGACCGCATCGAGTCCGGCATGTTCGCGGGCGAACCGAACGCCACCTGTACGGCGACACCGCGCCGCTCGAGCGCGAGGCCGAGTGCCAGCCCGCTGCCGAGGGTGTCGGCGTCGGGATTGATGTGGCACAGCACCGTCACGGTGGCCGCCGCGTCGAGCAGTGCGGCGGCACCCGGCAGGTCGACGGATCCTGCCGGGGCGGACGCGAGAGCGGCGTCGTCCCGGTGCGACGGGACGACCGGAGGGGTCGGGTCGGGCACCGGTGCGTTATTCGTCGTCGTCACCGGCGTCGCGCTCACGGGGTTCCTTGTAGGGATCGGCGTCGCCGGCCGGAACGGCACCCTCACGGGCGCGTGCGACTTCGTCGTCGGCCGCGCGAGCGCGTGCGAGGAGTTCCTCCATGTGCCGCGCCGTGTCGGGCACGGTGTCGGTGACGAACGTCAGCGTCGGGGTGAACCGCACACCGGTGCCGGCGCCGACCTTCGAGCGGAGCACGCCCTTGGCCTTCTCGAGGCCGGCAGCAGCGGCTTCGTGATCGGGTTCGGTGTTCAGATCCGCGCCGCGGACCGTGTAGTAGACGGTGGCGTCGTGCAGATCCGCGGTGACCTTCGCGTCGGTGATCGTCACGAACTCGAGCCGCGGATCCTTGATCTCGAGGTCGATGGCGGTCGCCACGATGGTGGCGATGCGCTTCGCGAGTCGGCGAGCCCGTGCTGGATCGGCCATGTCGTTCGTTCCCTTCTGTGGCCGCCGGCAGGCGGCCCGTCGTGCGGCCGGGATCAGTCCTCGGGCCCGTACAGCCTGCGTCTGACCGACAGCAGGTCGAGTTCGGGCCGCTGGGCGACCAGCCGCTCACACTTGTCCAGTATCTCTCCGACGTGCGCGAGATCGGGGGCGACGACCGCCACACCCACCTGCGCCCGGCGGTACAGATCGTGTTCCCCGGTTTCGGCGGCGGACACCCCGAACCGGCGCAGTTCCGCGATCACCGGACGGATCGCCGATCTCTTCTGTTTGAGCGAATGCACGTCGCCGAGCAGCAGGTCGAGTTCGAGCGCTCCCAGATACATCCGCTTCTCCCCTCGAGGGCGTCCGGTCGGCCGTCCGGTCGGCTCTGTACCGACCGGTCGGGCGTCCCGACACACCCGTGGCGGCGAACGACGAATCGTTCACCGCCACGGGTGCGGGTGGATCAGTCGCGCGGCTTCTCGCGCAACTCGTACGCCTCGATCACGTCGCCGACCTTGATGTCGGAGTAGGTGATCGTCATACCGCACTCGAAGCCCTCGCGGACCTCGGTGACGTCGTCCTTCTCGCGTCGCAGCGACGAGATGGTGACCGTCTCGGCGACAACGTTGTTGTCGCGGAGCAGACGGGCCTTCGCGTTGCGCTTGACGATGCCGGACTGCACGAGGCAACCCGCGATGTTGCCGATCTTCGACGACTTGAAGATCGCGCGGATCTCGGCGCGGCCGAGCTCGACCTCCTCGTAGATCGGCTTGAGCATGCCCTTGAGAGCCTTCTCCACCTCGTCGATCGCCTGGTAGATGACCGAGTAGTAGCGGATGTCGACACCCTCGCGGTTCGCCAGCTCCGTCGCCTTGCCTTCGGCGCGAACGTTGAAGCCGATGATCACAGCGTTCGAAGCCGCTGCCAGGTTGACGTTGGTCTCGGTGACGCCACCGACACCGCGGTCGATGACCCGCAGCCGAACCTCGTCGTCGATCTCGATACCCATGAGGGCCTCTTCGAGGGCCTCGACGGTACCGGAGTTGTCGCCCTTGAGGATGAGGTTGAGCTCGTTGTGCTCCTTGAGAGCGGCATCGAGATCTTCCAGGCTGATCCGCTTGCGACTCTTCGCTGCCAGCGCGTTGCGCTTGCGGGCGTTGCGTCGGTCGGCGATCTGCCGAGCGATCCGGTCCTCGTCGACGACGACCAGGTTGTCGCCGGCGCCGGGCACCGACGTGAAGCCGACGACCTGCACGGGCCGGGACGGGAGCGCCTCGAGGACATCCTCGCCGTGCTCGTCGACCATGCGACGGACACGACCGTAGGCGTCGCCGGCGACGATGGAATCGCCGACCCGCAGCGTGCCGCGCTGGACGAGCACCGTGGCCACCGGACCACGACCGCGGTCGAGGTGCGCCTCGATGGCGACGCCCTGCGCCTCCATGTCCGGGTTGGCCCGCAGATCGAGCGCTGCGTCGGCGGTGAGCAGCACCGCTTCGAGCAGCTGCTCGATGTTGAGGTTCTGCTTCGCGGAGATGTCGACGAACATGGTGTCGCCGCCGTACTCCTCCGCGACCAGCCCGTACTCGGTGAGCTGCTGACGGATCTTCTGAGGGTTCGCACCCTCCTTGTCGATCTTGTTCACCGCGACCACGATGGGGACATCGGCGGCCTGCGCGTGGTTGATCGCCTCCACCGTCTGCGGCATGACACCGTCGTCGGCGGCGACCACGAGGATCGCGATGTCCGTCGACTTCGCACCGCGGGCACGCATGGCGGTGAACGCCTCGTGACCCGGGGTGTCGATGAAGGTGATCAGGCGATCTTCACCGTTGAGGTGCGTCATGACCTGGTAGGCACCGATGTGCTGGGTGATGCCACCGGCCTCGCCCTCACCGACGTTCGCCTTACGGATCGTGTCGAGCAAGCGGGTCTTGCCGTGGTCGACGTGACCCATGACGGTGACGACCGGCGGGCGCTGCTGGAGGTCTTCCTCCGTGCCCTCGTCCTCGCCGTACTGGATGTCGAACGACTCGAGCAGCTCGCGGTCCTCGTCCTCGGGCGAGACGACCTGCACGACGTAGTTCATCTCCGAGCCGAGCAGCTCGAGGATGTCGTCGTTCACCGACTGAGTGGCCGTGACCATCTCACCAAGGTTGAACAGCGCCTGCACCAGGGCCGACGGGTTCGCGTCGATCTTCTCGGCGAAGTCGGACAGCGATGCGCCACGAGCGAGACGGATGGTCTCGCCGTTGCCACGCGGCAACCGCACGCCGCCGACCGACGGCGCCTGCATCGAATCGTATTCCTGGCGCTTCTGCCGCTTCGACTTGCGACCACGACGCGGAGCGCCACCGGGACGACCGAACGCGCCGGCTGCGCCGCCGCGACCGCGTCCACCGCCACCACCGGGGCGACCGCGGAAACCACCGGGAGCGCCTGCACCTGCAGGTGCGCCGCCACCGGCACCGCCACCGCGGTAACCGCCGCCGCCACCACCGGGACGACCACCGGGAGCTCCGCCCGGACGACCCGGACGACCGGACGCGGCCGGACGCGCAGCACGCTGCGGCATCGCACCCGGGTTGGGACGCGGGGGCATCGAACCCGGGGACGGACGGGGTCCGCCCTGACCGGGAGCGGGGCGGGGACCGCCCTGTCCGGGAGCCGGACGCGGACCGGCCTGGCCGGGTCCGGGACGCGGGCCACCGGGGCCTGCTGCGGGACGTCCCTGTCCGGGCGTGGGGCGGGGACCGCCCTGTCCGGGAGCCGGACGCGGTCCGCCCGGGCCGGGGCGCGGGGCACCCGGACGCGGAGCGGGACGCTCGGCCGGAGCCGAGGAGTAGGGGTTGTTACCGACGCGCGGGGTCTTCGGACCCGGACGCGGACCGGCCGGCTTGGGGCCGGGCTTCGCTGCGGGGGCCTGCGGCGTCGCGCCGGGAGCCTGAGCAGCCGGGGACTGCGGTGCCGCCTGGGCAGCGGGGGCCTGCGGCGCGGGAGCCGCGGGCTTCTCCGGTGCCGGAGCCGGCTTGGGAGCGGCCGGCTTCGGTGCGCCGGGCTTCGGACGTGCGGTCTCGGCCGCGGGGGCCGGGCTCGCAGGGGTGGGCCGGGGACCCGGCCGGGGGGCACCGGGCTTCGGTGCGGGGGTGGATGCAGCCTTCGCGGCTGCATCGCCTTCGGTCTTACCGAACGATTCGCGGAGTCGACGCGCGACCGGCGGTTCGACCGTCGACGACGCGGACTTGACGAACTCGCCCTGTTCCTTCAGGCGTGCGAGTAGTTCCTTGCTGGTGACACCGAGTTCTTTCGCCAACTCGTGCACGCGGGCCTTGCCTGCCACTGCTCTCCTCACTGATGAGGTCGAGCGGCCGACTGCCCGCACGACCTCGGGTTATCTCCGATGGACGTTCATCGCTGGTGCTTCACGGTGTGCTCATGAGTGTTCGTGCCTGTTCTTCTCAGAGTGCGATGTCACTGTTGGTGTTCCTCGTCGTCGTTCCCACGTACGTCTACCCGGCCGAGGCCGATTCGATGCGTCCGTGATCACTGTTCCGTGGACCCGACCAGCTGATCCAGCGCTGCGGTGTCCGGTTGTCCGGTCACGCGCAGTGCCCTGCCGAATGCTCGACGCCGAACCGCCAGGCCCAGACATTCCGGAGTGGGATGCAACCAAGCACCTCGCCCGGGAAGCCTGCGTCGGGGATCGGGAATCACGGCGAAACCTGACGGTTCCTTCTCGCGCGCCACCACCCGGAGCAGTTCGGCAGCCAGCGTTCGCTGCCGACATCCGACACAGGTCCGCACCGGAGTGGTGCGTTCCCCGCCGGTCGAGGACAGGTCATGCTGAACCATCGACCACTGTACCGCTGATTTGCCCGGAATCCCGCATCCCACTCCTACGCGCCTGTCGAGCCGCCGCGCGAATCGTCGTTCGCAGCCGGTGCCGCGTCGCTGCGGATGTCGATCCGCCAGCCGGTCAGCCGGGCCGCGAGCCGGGCGTTCTGCCCTTCCTTGCCGATCGCGAGGGACAATTGGAAGTCGGGGACAACCACCCGGGCGGCACGCGCGTCGGGGTCGACGACCGTGACCGAAACCACCTTCGACGGCGAGAGTGCATTGCCCACGAACTTGGCGGGATCCTCGTCGTAGTCGATGATGTCGATCTTCTCCTCGCCGAGCTCACGCATGACGTTGCGCACCCGCTGCCCCATCGGGCCGATGCACGCACCCTTGGCGTTGAGGCCCGGGACGGTCGAGTGCACGGCGATCTTCGAGCGGTGGCCTGCCTCCCGGGCGACCGCGACGATCTCCACCGACTCGTCGGCGATCTCGGGGACCTCGAGGGCGAACAGCTTGCGCACCAGGTTGGGGTGCGTCCGCGAAAGGGTGATCTGGGGGCCGCGCTGTCCGCGGGAGACGCCCACGACGTAGCACTTGATGCGGTCGCCGTGCTCGTAGGTCTCCCCCGGCACCTGCTCGGCCGGCGGGATCAGTCCCTCGGCGTTGTTGGTCTCGCCACCGATCTTCACGACGACCATGCCGCGGGCGTTGGCACGCGAGTCGCGCTGCACGACGCCGCTGACGATCTCGCCCTCGTGGGTCGCGAACTCGCCGAAGCGCTGCTCGTGCTCGGCGTCGCGGATGCGCTGCATGATGACCTGACGGGCGGTGGTCGCCGCGATCCGGCCGAAGTCCTCGGGGGTGTCGTCCCACTCGGCGATCAGGTTGCCGTCGGCGTCGCGTTCCTCGGCGAGGACCTGGATGGCGCCGGTCTTGGTGTCGACCACGACCCGCGCGTGCGGCTGGTGTCCGTCGACGTGCCGGTACGCCGTGAGCAGGGCCGTCTCGAGCGTTGCGATCAGCTCGTCGAACGGGATGTTCTTCTCCGCCTCGAGCATGCGCAGGGCGGCGATCTCGATATTCACTTGTCCACCTTCGTTTCGTTCGTCTCGTCGTGGTCGTCGCTGCCGGTCTCGTCCTCGGGTCCTTCGGTGAGTTCCCCGGCCGCGACCCGACCGTCCGGAACCCCGCCCGCGAGCTCGAGTTCCCTCGGCGGCGGCGGGGAGAACTCCACCTCCACCACCGCTCTGCGCACCTCCGAGAGCGGGACCGAACGCACGACCGGCCCGGACCGAGCGGGCAGCACGAGCCTGATCTCGTCGCCGACGAGCTCGCCGATGCGTGCGACGACGGTCTCGTCGGCCAGTTCCACCTTCGCCTTGCGGCCCTGGGCACGCCGCCAGTGGCGGGGCTCGGTCAGGGGCCGGCCGATCCCGGGGCTGGTGACCTCCAGGACATAGGGCGACTCACCGAAGTCCGAGACGCCGTCGAATGCCTCGGAGACGGTCCTGCTCAGACGGGCCGCCTCGTCGAGACCGAGACCTGCGTCGCTGTCGACGAGGAGGCGCACCGTACTGTGCTTTCCGGCGGCCGTGACCACCACGTCCTCGAGGTCGTATCCCTCTCTGGCGAGCAGATCGGAGACGAGCTCGACGATCCTCTCCGGGGGCGGCACAGGCATGGCGGGCAGGCTCCTCGTTCAGTTGTGGTCGCAGCGGACAGCGGGCCGGAACGGATGCGTACCGGCAGACATCAAGCCTAACCCGCGTTTCGTGCTGCCGTGACCAGGGCGGCGTCCTTCGCCGGACGACGCGACTGGCAGGATGGTCCGGTGCCGATGCCACTCGACCGTCCCACCCTCTCCCGACGAACCCTCCTGCGATGGTCGTCGGTCGCCGTCGGTGGGTTCGGAATCACGACGATCACCGCGTGCGGCGCCTCCGACGAGGACGCCGCCGAACCGGATCCGCTGGAGGGTCAGGCGAGCCGCGCCCGCACCGACGCCGCGATCGCGACCGTGCTGGTCGCGCGGACGCCGGAGCTGTCCGCGCCGCTCACCACGATCGCGGCAGAGCGGACCTCCCACGCCGACGCGCTCGAGGCGGAGATCGCCCGGATGGAGGGCGCCACCACGAGTTTCACTCCCCCGTCGACCACGGTGACCACACCCGCCGGGGAGCTGCCGACCGTCGGGGAGCTCCGTGAGCGGTTGAACCGGTCGCAGCGCGAAGCCGCCGACCTCGCACGCACGCTGTCGGGCTACCGCGCGGGTCTGCTCGCCTCGATCAGCGCCTCCTGCGCAGTGCAGACGGCGGTGATGTTGCCGTGAGCTCACCCGAACTCGGTTCCGAACAGCAAGCCCTCGTCGACGCGCTCGAGGCCGAGCACGCGGCGGTGTACGGATACGGCGTGATCGCAGCCTTCGCGGATCCCGCCCGCGCGGACGCCGTGGCGGAGGACACCGCCGCGCACCGCGCACGACGTGATTCGACGGTCGAGGCGTTGCGCGCCGCGAGCGTCGAGCCGCCGGTGGCGGCCCCCGGTTACACCGTGCCGTTCCCGGTGGTCGACGCCGCGTCCGCCGCGCAGCTCGCCGAGCAGATCGAGAGCGACACGGCCGTGGCGTGGCGATCGGTCGTCGAACGCGCGCGCAGCGAGGCCACCCGGGCCACGGCCGTGGGCGCACTCACCGAGGCGGCGCTGCGGGCGGCGTGGTGGCGGCAGAGCCGCGGAGTCGTGCCGTCGGTGCCCTTCCCCGGCCAACCCTGAAATCCGGGTCACCCGGTCACCACCGCGAGTGCGAAGCCGTCCCAGCCCTTCGTCCCCACGGTCTGCAGCGCCGTCGCGTCGAGGCGCGGCTCGCGGGCGAGCAGTTCGAGTACGTCCCGTGACGCGCGGACCCGTTCGTCGTCGCTGTCCGGGTCGACGACGGCCCCTGCCCGCACCACGTTGTCGACGACGATGACCGTGCCGGGCTGTGACAGTCCGAGGGCCGCGCGCACGTAGTTGCTGTTGTTCTCCTTGTCGGCGTCGATGAACACCAGGTCGAAGGGATCCTCGTCGACCAGGCCCGGAAGCGAGTCCAGAGCGGGACCGACCCGGATGTCCACGCGGTCACCGACGCCGGCGCGGTCGAGGTTGGCGCGGGCGACCTCGGCGTGCTTCGGCTCGTATTCGAGGGTGACCACCCGGCCGGACTCCCCGACCGCCCGGGCGAGCCAGATGGTCGAGTACCCGCCGAGGGTGCCGATCTCCAGGACACGGCGGGCACCCCGGATCCGTGCGAGCAGGTGCAGGAACTTGCCCTGTGGTGCGGAGACGTCGATGGGCGGCAGTTCCGCTGCGGCGTTCGCCTCCAGGGCCGAGCTCAGCGCAGGGTCGTCGCCGATCAGCACGTCGGTGAGGTAGTTGTCGGTCGCACTCCAGTTGTCGGCCATGCACCTCATTGTGTCCCGGGGTGGGTCACTCCACCACTTCGTAAGCGGCGCCCACCTCGCGGGCGAGCAGGCGATCGGTCATCTCCTGCTTCAACACGGTGAGCCGCGCGTTCTCGGCGTCGGTACGGCCGGGCTTGGCGCCGAGCGCGATGAACTCGTCGGTGACGAGTCCGTCGTCGCGGATCTGCAGCGTCACGCTGCGTTCGCGCCAGGTGAACTGCCAGACGTAGCGGGCGAGGGTGGCTCCGCGTTCGGTCGCGGCCAGTTCCGGGTCGACGACATAACGCCCGTCGGTGACGGCACGCAGCACCATCTCCACCGCGTCGCGTCCGCCGGGACCGGGGAAAGCGGTGCGCACCCGAACTTCCCGCCGCTCGACGTCGCCGAGGATCGAGAAGGCGTGCCGCATCACCGTGAAACCGTGAGCCACTCCCCCGGGAAACTCGGGACCGTGATATTTCATCAGGTCGGCGAAGGTGAATTCGATCGGGTGACCCGACTCGTAGACGGTGAGCACGCGCGTCCTATCCTCTCGTGGCCCAGTGCAGGGCCGAGTACAGCAATTGGGTGGCACCGGGCATGAAGCCCGACCCGTGGTGGTAGACCGGATCCATCGTGGTCACCAGCAGGCGGCCGCGGTGGTTGGTCTCGTCGACGAACAGGATCGAACCGTCCCGTTCCCCGTCGACGGTGTGCAGATCCGCCAGACTCACGGCGCCGGGCGGGGGCTCGAGCACCCCGTGGTAGTGCCAGATCACCGAGCGGTCGGAGAAGAATCCCCAGGCCGGATGGTCCGGTGCCTGCAGTCGCACCCGGTGGTCCTCACCGGTACGCCACCACCAGAAGATGGTCGGCCGCGGCTGTTCGGGCACTCCCAGCCAGTCCTGGACGTGGTTCTCGCCGAAGACGACGACCGTTGCACCTCGTTCCAGGGCATCCTTCACCTCCGCTGCCCATCCGGACAGCAGGTCCGGCCGCAGCCGGTCGGCGACGACCACGACATCGGAGCCTGCGATGTCCTCGGGTACGCCGGTACGGACGTGCACCGCGCGCATCCGGTAGGGCGCGAGGGCGGGGTCGGCCAGTGTCGCCAGGTGACTGTGGCTGCCGCCGTGCAGGAAGGCGACCGCCGGCGCCGGATTCGTTCGGGTCGCTCGGCTCATCGGCCCTCCAGCCAGTCGAGGATCTGCGTACGAAGATGCGCGGTGCCCCTGTGCTCGCCGGCGAACTGCAGCAGGTCGTTGCCACCGTGCACGAGCACCCGTCCTTGTCCGAGCCGGTACTCGTAGTCGATCGGTGCGCGGGTACGTCCGAGGGCGTGCACCACCTGTGCGCCGTCGGGCATGTCGAGATAGCACCCCCGGCCGTAGAAACCGGCCACGCCGATACGTTCGAGTTCCTCGAAGGGCACCGGCCCCCGGCGACCGCTGTTGTACAGCAAGGCCTTCGGATCGATCCCGGCCCACACCGGATGCTCGTTCACCCGGCGCAGGGCGAGATCCGAGGGGTTGCGGAATTCGAGCTTGCGCCACCGTGTGAGGCCGGTGAGGAAGATCCGCTGGACGTGACCGTTGATCAGAACTCTGCCGCCTCGCGCGACGAACGCGTCGAGCACATCGCGGTTGTCGAACAGATACTCCTGATCGACGTCGCCGGTGAAGTAGATACCGGTGACCTCGGGCCCGCACACGGACGGCAGGTCGTAGACGTCGATCTCACGGAAGCCGTCGACCAGCGCACCGCCGCGCGGCGCCATCATCACTTTCAGGACGCTCATGCGATCCCCCGTCCGAAATCCGGAACCGTCAACCGCCGGAGTGCACTCGGTGTCGCGACGTCGGCGGTGACGATCGGCACGCCGTACATCTCACTGAGCAACTCGTCGCCGAGCAGCTCCCGGGTGGCACCGACCCGCTGGTCGTCAGCGGAGACCATGAGCATCGAACGCTCGGCGATGTGCAGGGCGTGATCGGGATGATGGGTCGTCATGACCACGGCCATCCCGTCGTCGGCCAGGCCGCGCAGAACCGTGAGCACACGTGCCTGGTTCCGCAGGTCGAGGGCGGAGGCCGGCTCGTCGAGCACGATCGTGTCGCAGCCGGACACCAGGGCCCGGGCGATGAGGACGAGCTGCCGTTCGCCCCCGCTCAGACCGCCGTAATCGCGAGTGGCCAGATGCAGGATGCCGACGCGACCGAGTGCGTCGAGAGCGGCGTCACGGTCGGCATTCGTGGGGCTGCTGTAGATGCGCACCTTGCGGGCGCGTCCCATGAGCACGATGTCGAGCACGGTGAACGAGAACGCCACCGCATGACTCTGCGGCACGTATCCGATGGTGCCCGAGGACGTGACGGTCCCGGTGACCGGTGTGAGCAGGCCGGACAGACACTTGAGCATCGTCGTCTTGCCGCGCGCGTTCGGCCCGAGCACAGCGAGAACCTCACCGGCGCACGCGGTGACCGTGACGTCCTCGAAGATCCACGGCCCCTTGGCCGAGTACCGGAACGAGATGGATTTCGCGTCAAGCATCGCTACCCCACAGACGAGTTCTATTACGGATCAGCAGGGCCACGAAGAATGGCGCACCGATGATCGCGGTGAGGATGCCGATCGGGATCTCGGCCGTACTGAGCACGCGCGACAGGGTGTCGATGGCGGTGAGATAGGCGGCGCCGAGCAGCGCGCTGACGGGCAGCACCATCCGGTTGTCGGTGCCGATCATCATGCGCACCAGGTGCGGCACGACCAGGCCCACCCATCCGATGACACCCGAGACCGCCACCGCAGCGGCGGTGATCATCGCGACGCAACCGAGCAGCAGCAGCCGCAGGCGTTGCGGGCGCAGGCCGAGCGCAACGGCGTCCTCGCCCCCCATCGACAGGATGTTCAAACGCCAGCGCAGCGCGAGTACCACGAGGGCGGGCAGGAGGATCGGCACCGCGGCGATCGCGAGTTTCCCGTAACTGGCAGTGGCAAGAGATCCCATGAGCCAGAAGACGATCGACGGCAGTTCACTGTAGGGATCGGCGATATAGGTGATGAACGAGACCATCGCCTGGAACATCGCGCCCACGACGGTCCCGCCGAGGATGATCATGAGCAGTGGTGCCCCCGGGACGGCCCGCGCGATCGTGAGGACCAGCAGCAGGGCGATCACCCCGCCGATGAAAGCGCCTCCGACGAGGGCGACTCCGCCGAGTCCGACGAGCAGCACCAGCACGCCTCCGAAGGAGGCACCGGAGGACACTCCCAGGATCTGTGCGCTCGCGAGGGGATTGCGGAAGACCCCCTGCATCACGGCGCCGGTGAGCGCCAGTCCGGCGCCGATCAGGATGGACAGCAGCACGCGAGGCAGGCGGACGTCGAGGACGACCGTGCTCTCCTGCTGCGTCCACGTCTCGCGGAGGGGAAGGATCTGGCCGGCGAGCAGGCGGACGATCTCGTTCGGAGGAACGAAATAGCGTCCCACTGCCAGCGCGACGAGAGCGACCACCACGACCAGTGCGGTGAAACCCGCGATGATCAGCGGATTACGGCCCCACCTCGCCTGCCGCGGCGTCGAGACCGACGCCGGGGAGGTCGAGCGGGCCGTCGCGTCAACGGGCGAACTGGTCATAGCTCGCGGCGTCCCGGTTCAGATCGAAGCGCAGCACCTGGTCGATCTCGTCCTCGGAGATCTCGTAGGCGAACAGGTCGTCGAAGGCGGCGCGGATGTCGTCGCGGAACTCACCGGTCTGCTCCTGCGGGTAGAGGATGCGGAACATCCACTCCCACATCAGGGGCGACTCGGCACTCGGGACCTGCCAGCGGTAACCGCCTAGCGGGGTCTTGTAGACGCGGCCGTTCTGCACCGCGCTCACACCGGCGAGGCGCGGGTCGGCGTAGATGTCGGCCGGGGTGCTCTGGTCGAAACCGCTGAGCATGATGACCTCGGGGTTCCAGGCGAGGATCTGCTCGGGGCTGACCTGGCCGGAATCCGAGACGAATCCTTCGGTGACGAGATCGGCCCCGACGAGATCGAACTGGAAACCGTCGTATCCGGTGGCGCTCGTCGTGCTGTAGGCGTCGCCGTTGCGCGAAAGGATCATCGCGCGCGGTCGCAGGGCGTCCTGTTCGGCGACCTTCTCGCGCATCTCCTCGATCTCGGCGCGCTGCCAGGCGACGAGTTCCTCACCGCGCTCGGGCTTACCTGCGATCTGCGCGAACAGGGTGATCCACGTCTCCAGGTCCTCCTGCGTGCCGTACTCGAGTCCGACCACGGGGAAACCGGCGGACTCGATGGGCTCGACGACGTCGGGACCACGATCGCCCCACTGCACGACGACATCGGGGTCGAGTTCGAGCAGCGTCTCGATATTGGGCACGAAGTCGCTTCCGGCCACGGTGGTCGACTCGGCCGACGCCGGGAACATGGTGGCGAACATGCCGCCCTGGTTCGCGACGAGGGTGGACTGGTTGATGCCGACGATGCGGTCGTAGGTCCGGTCGACCGCCGCGAAGATCGAGGGGGCGGGCATGACGGTGAAGGCCACCTTCTCGGCCGGACCGTCGAGTGTGATCGTCTCGCCTCGCTGGTCGACGATCGTGACGGCGTCACCGGTGGTCGATGCGTCGGCCTCCTGGGTGTCGCGGCTCGAGCATCCGGCCGTGAAGGCGAGGGCACCGATGAGTCCCGCCGCGACCCACCGGGACGACGACGCCACGCCCCGCCGCTTCTCCCGCCGCACCGTCGATCTCATTTCCACCATCCGTTTCTGTCGTGACAGACCACAAGAACGGAATGAGGTTAGCATTACCTATCCGACGTCGGTATTGCCGCCTTCGCGCAGATACAGCGGTGCCCCCGCACAGCGAGTGCGAGGGCACCGGCAGACAAGGGGATCAGCGCGAGACGATGCGCTGGACGACCTCACCGATCGGCAGTTCGTCGGCCTCGCCGGAGAAGCGGTCGCGGACCTCGACCTTGCCGTCGGCGAAGCCGCGGCCAACCACCACGACCAGCGGCATACCGAGCAACTCGGAGTCCTTGAACTTCACGCCGGGCGACGCCTTGCGGTCGTCGAGGAGCACCTCGAGGCCGGCGTTCGAGAGTTCCTCGGCGAGGTTCTCGGCGCCTTCGCGGGCCTGCTCGTCCTTGTTGGCGATCACCAGGTGCACGTCGAACGGCGCGATCTCCGACGGCCAGCGCAGGCCCTTCTCGTCGTGCTGCTGTTCGGCGACCACCGCGACGAGACGCGACACGCCGACACCGTAGGAGCCCATCGTGGGGCGGACGGGTTTGCCGTTCTCGCCCAGGACGTCCACCGCGAAGGCGTCGGTGTACTTGCGGCCGAGCTGGAAGACGTGACCGATCTCGATGCCGCGGGCGGCGACGAGCGGTCCGGCTCCGTCGGGCGACGGATCGCCGTCGCGCACCTCCGCGGCCTCGATCGTGCCGTCCGGGGTGAAGTCGCGACCGGCGACCAGCCCGAAGACGTGCTTGCCCTGCTCGTCGGCGCCCGTGATCCAGCTGGTGCCGTCGACCACGCGGGGGTCGACGAGGTAGCGGACACCGTTGGCGAGCAGCGCCTTCGGGCCGATGTAGCCCTTGACGAGGAAGGGATTGGCCTCGAAGTCGGCGTCGGTGAGCAGCTCCACCTCGGCGGGCTCGAGCGAGGCCTCGAGGCGCTTGTCGTCGACCTCGCGGTCGCCGGGGATGCCGATGCCGAGCAGTTCCCACTCGCCACCGGGCTGCCGGACCTTGACCATGACGTTCTTGAGTGTCTCGGCCGCGGTGACCTCCCGGCCGAGGACCTCCGACGCCACCGCGACGAGCGAGGCGATCGTCGGGGTGTCGGGGGTATTGTGCACGACCGCCTCGGGCTGTCCGTCGATCGGCAGCGGTTCCGGCGCGAGCGTCTTCACCGCTTCGACGTTCGCCGCGTAACCGGATTCGAGGCACCGCACGTAGGTGTCCTCACCCGCAGGCGAGTCGGCCAGGAACTCCTCGGAGGCGCTGCCACCCATCGCACCGGAGGTGGCCGAGACGATCACGTACTTCACGCCGAGACGCGCGAAGATGCGCTCGTAGGCGTCGCGGTGAGCCTTGTACGAGTCGGCCAGGCCCTCGTCGGTGAGGTCGAAGCTGTAGGAGTCCTTCATGACGAACTCGCGACCGCGGAGGATGCCGGCGCGGGGGCGCTCCTCGTCGCGGTACTTCGTCTGGATCTGGTAGAGCGTGACCGGGAAGTCCTTGTAGGAGTTGTACTCACCCTTGACGGTGAGCGCGAAGAGCTCCTCGTGGGTGGGTCCGAGGAGGTAGTCGCCGCCCTTGCGGTCCTTCAGCCGGAACAGGCTGTCGCCGTATTCCGTCCACCGGTTGGTGGCCTCGTAGGGCTCGCGCGGCAGCAGCGCGGGCAGAGCGATCTCCTGCGCTCCGATGGAGTTCATCTCCTCGCGCACCACCCGCTCGATCTGCCGCAGCACCCGCAGGCCCAGAGGCAGCCACGAGTACACACCCGGCGCGATTCGTCGCACGTATCCGGCTCGGACCAGCAACTTGTGGCTCGCGACCTCGGCGTCGGCCGGGTCGTCTCGGAGGGTGCGGAGGAACAGGTGCGACATGCGGGTGATCACGACCCTGCAGCCTACCGTGGCCGCCCCGGGCCGTGACGTCCGCGCCCGGTGGCGGGGTCGGTACGGTTACCGCTTGTGCTGGTGCTTCTCCCTCCATCCGAAACCAAGTCCGACGGCGGCGACGACGGGCCGCTCGATCTCGCCGATCTGTCGATGCCGCAGTTGACGGAGACGCGGGAGATGCTCGTGCAGGCCCTCGTCGACCTCTCCGCCGACCCCGAGGAGTCGAGCCGCGCACTCGGACTGGGTACGAAGGGCGCCGACGAGATCGAGCGCAACGCCAAGCTGTGGGTCTCCCCCACCCGCCCGGCGCTCGAGCGGTACACCGGGGTGCTGTACGACGCGCTCGACGCGGGAGCGTTCACGAAGGCGCAACGCGACAAGGCCTACCGGCGCCTGGGCATCGGGTCGGCGCTGTTCGGCGCGGTGCGGGCCGCGGATCCGATCCCCGCCTACCGCCTCTCCGGGGGGTCGAAACTGCCCGGCTTCGGCACGTTGAAGTCCGTGTGGCGGAACGAACTCACCGACGCGCTGGTGACCGAGGCCGACGGCGACCTCGTGGTCGATCTCCGCTCCGGTGTCTATCAGCAGCTCGGTCCCGTGCCCGGTGCGGTGACCGCGACCGTGCTCACCGAGCAGCCCGACGGCACCCGGAAGGTCGTCAGTCACTTCAACAAGCACCACAAG
The DNA here is from genome assembly GCF_900187265.1 of Rhodococcus rhodochrous. NCBI lineage: Bacteria > Bacillati > Actinomycetota > Actinomycetes > Mycobacteriales > Nocardiaceae > Rhodococcus > Rhodococcus rhodochrous. Next base: position 2,114,687 of record NZ_LT906450.1, on the reverse strand, counting down.
GGCCTGCTGGCCCGCGCGCTGGTCCTCACCCTCGCGGAGCCGAGCGACATCGGCGCACTCGCCCGGGTGGCCTCGAAGGCGGGACTGCGAGTCGAGGTGGAGTCGCCGACCGAGCTGGTCGTGCTCACCTGACCTCGAGTCCCATCGCCGCGACGATCCGGCGGGCCGTGTGCAGGACGGCGCCGAGTCGCGCGGTCAGGGCCAGGTCGTCCGATTCGGTGGCGAACCGCTCGAGCTCGGTGAGATTGCTGCGGCACGCCCCGTCGGGGTCGACCTCCCGGCCAGCCCCCACGGCGTCGATCAGCTCGGCGAGGGCATCGAGCGTCGCTGCGATCGTCGTCCGTACGCGGTCGGATTCGGCGATCTCGTCGCCGAGCACCGGGTCCAGCGCATGCGCGAGTTCCTCGACGGCGCTGGACACCGAGGAGAGGTCGTCGAGTGTGCGGTCCCAGCGCCGTGCCCATTCCCCCGCCCGCGCCGCGGCGGGACGTGGATTCATCCGGGCACTCTCGTGCGCCCACCGCGATTCGTCGAAGGCCCGCTGCACGAGGCTGTCGATGCCCCGCGCGCGCTGCACCCAGTCCCGCACTCCCGACGATCCCTCGCGGCATCCGGACGCCATGTCCCGCAGCAGGTCGCGCAGCTCACCGGTGAGTTCGCCGGCCTCCTTGCCCGCCGAGTAGACCGGCGGGAAGACCAGCGCCGTCACGGCCACGCCGATCGCGGCGCCGATCATCGTCTCCGCTAGCCGTTCACCGAGCAGGATCGGGCTGTCCGAAGCGCCCGTCGCGATCACCAGCAACGCCGTGATCGCCACCCAGATACCGCTGGCCCCGAATCGCCGCCAGCGACCCGCGAAGTAGCCGACCGCGACGGCCATCCCGATCGCAGCGGTCGTGGATTCCACCAGCCGGGTCACCACGACCGCGACCAGCAGACCCGTGACGACCGCCCCGACCTGCACCACCGCCTGTTGAAGCGAGCGGACGAGCGTCGCTTCGACGAGGAAGACCGCGACGTAGGGCGCGAGGAATGCCTGCTGGAAGTGGAAGACCTCGGTCACGACGAGCCACGCGACGACCGCGGCGAGTGTGGACCGGAACGCCTGGAGGGCGACGTATCGCTCGTGTCCGGCCTCGCGTACGGCCCGGACGATCCACGATCCGACGAATCTGCCCCGTTCGAGAACACCGACCTGCATGGGTGCCGGGTACCCGCGGTTCGGGTGCGGCAGGCGTGAGCAAACTCATCCGCCGCAGCGGTCGCTCGGCGGCCGCCGCGGTAGGGGTCCGGCGGTCAGGAGGTCTGCGCGGCCTTCTCGGCTTCCTGCGCCTGCGCGACCTCTTCGGGCGTGAAGCGGATGAACAGCGCCGCGACGCCGGCGATCACCGCACAGACGGCGCAGCCGACGAGCGCGAACATGTATCCCTCGCCCTGGGCGACGAGCTGCGCCTCGGACATGTCGGCGACGGCTCCGGAGACACCGCCGAGCGACATCGTCCGCGAGGTGGCCATCGCACCGATCACGCCGAGGCCGACCGGACCTCCGAGGGTCTGCGCGACCTGCGCGATCGCCGAAAGCGGTCCGATCTCGTGCGGTCCCACCCCGGAGATCGCGCACAGCGGCAGCGGGACCACGGCCAGGCCGACACCGAAGCCGACGACGAGCACCAGTACGAACAGGGTCGGGAAGTAGCGGACGCTGCCGTCCATGGTCGATCCGTAGAGCAGGCTGACGGTCATGATCGCCGAGCCGGTGACCACGAGCCAGCGCGGTTCGATCCGGGCGACCATCTTCGACGACACCGCGGCGGCGGCACCGAGGCCGAAAGCGAACGGGACGAAGGCCAGACCCGCGGCGAGCGGGCTGTAACCGAGGATGTCCTGGACGAACAGGGCGACGAAGGCCGCGAGGCTGAACATCACGGCGCCCGCGAAGAAGATCGCCACGAAGGTCGCGACGCGGTCCTTGTTGCGGAACAGCACGAACGGCAGCAGCGGGTTCTCGGCCCGCCGCTCGACGAGCAGGAACACTCCCAGCAGCACGAAGCCGGCGACGATCGCGCCGATCACCGAGGGGCTCGCCCAGCCGAGTTCGGGACCCTCGGTGAGACCGAAGACCAGGCCGGTGCAGCCGAGCGTCGCGAGGATCGCGCCGGGCACGTCGAGCGCGAGGCGTTCGGAGGCGGTCTCACGCAGCGCGATCGCGGCGAGCACGACGATGAGGACGCCGATGGGGACGTTGATGAGGAAGATCCAGCGCCACGACACCTGGGTGAGCGCCCCGCCGAGGATCAGTCCGGCGATGGACCCGACGCCGGTCATGGCCGCGAACACCGCGATGGCGCGGTTGCGTGCCGGACCTGCGGCGAAAGTCGTCGCGACGAGCGCGAGGGCGGTCGGTGAGGCGATTGCGGCGCCGACACCCTGCAGCGCTCGGGCACCGATGAGCATCGCCTCGCCGGTCGCCAGACCGCACAGCAGGGACGCCAGGGTGAACAGTCCGACGCCACCCATGAACATGCGTTTGCGTCCGTAGCTGTCGCCGAGACGGCCGCCGAGGAGCATCAACCCACCGAAGGCGAGGGCGTAGGAGGTGAGGACCCAGTTGCGACCCGCGTCCGAGAGTCCCAGATCGCTCTGCAGCGGCGCGAGCGCGAGATTCGCGACCGTTCCGTCGAGCACGACCATCAACTGGAGGCCGCTGAGGACCAGCATGGCCAGAGCGACCGCGCGGGTGGCCGACGGATGCGAGGTGGCTGACACGTGACCCAACGTTACCCACCGTCCGAGTCGGAGCCGGTCTGCGGATCGAGCCCGAATCCGGCCACCGGCCCGATCACGACGATGGCGGGCGGGCGCACGGCCTCGTCCCGGACGCGCTGCGCGACGGTCGAGAGGTCGGCACGCACCACTCGCTGGCTGCTCAGCGTCCCCTCCTGCACGACGACCACGGGGGTGTCGGTGGGGCGCCCGCCGGCGATCAGGGCGTCGGCGAACTGTTCGATGCGTTCGACGGCCATGAGCAGGACCAGGGTGCCGCGCAGCTTCGCGAGCGCGTCCCAGTCGGTGAGCGAGTCGGGGTGCCCGGGTGCGACGTGGCCACTGACCACGACGAACTCGTGGGTGACCCCGCGGTGGGTGACGGGGATCCCGGCCGCAGACGGTACGGAGATGGCGCTGGTGATGCCGGGGACGACGGTCACCGGGACCCCGGCCGCGGTGCAGGCCTCGAGCTCCTCGTAGCCGCGTCCGAAGACGTACGGGTCGCCACCCTTGAGCCGGACGACGAACTTCCCGGCCTTCGCGCGGTCGATGAGGGTCTCGTTGATGACCTGCTGGGCCATGGCACGCCCGTACGGGAGTTTCGCCGCGTCGATCACCTCGACGTGCGAGTCGAGTTCCGCGAGCAGCTCCTGCGGGGCGAGATGGTCGGCGACGACCACATCGGCGCGGGCGAGAAGGCGGCGGCCACGCACGGTGATCAGATCCGGATCGCCCGGTCCTCCGCCGACGAGGGCGACGCCGACCGGCTTCGGCCCGGTCTCGGCGAACTCGGTGACGGCCGCTCCGGCGAGAGCGTCGCGGATCGAGGTGCGCACGGCGGCGGAGCGGCGGTGGTCGCCACCGGCGAGCACGCCGACGGTCAGGCCCTCGTAGCGGGCCGTGGCCGGGGTGACAGCGCTGCCGTGACGGGCGTTGTCGGCGCGGACGCAGAAGATCCTGTTGCGTTCGGCCTCGGCGACGACCGCGGCGTTGGTCTCGGGTTCGTCGGTGCACGCCATGGCGTACCACGCACCGTCGAGGTCACCGTCGCGGTAGTCGCGCAGGTCGAGGGAGATGCGGCCCTTCGTCGCCATGCTCTCGACCACGGGGGTCGCGGCCCGGGCGACGACGTGGACGTCGGCACCGGACGCGACGAGCAGGCCGAGACGCCGCTGCGCGACGCTGCCTCCTCCGACGATCACGACGCGGCGCCCACGGAGATCGAGTCCGACCAGGTAACTGGTCTCGTCCTCAGCAGCAGCGGACACGGGCATCTCCCCATCTCTCGTGTCGGGGCGAATCCGATCGGACCCACCTTCAGGACACCTGTGGCCCGGGCATCGCGCCGGGCCACAGGTGCAGTGATCGGATCAGACCGCGGCGGCCTCGGCGGGCGCCTCGGCCACGGTGTCGGAGACGACGTCGAGCTGCAGCGACTTCGTGCTGTGGTCCCAGACCTGGCGGAACAGGTCGGGGTTGTCGGACAGCTTCAGGCCGAGCGACGGGACCATCTCGCGGAGCTTGGACTGCCAGCCCGCCCACTGCTGCGGGAAGCAGCGCTCGAGGACGTCGAGCATGGCCGGAACAGCCGTCGAGGCACCCGGCGACGCACCGAGCAGACCGGCGATCGAACCGTCGCCGGCGTTGACCACGGCGGTACCGAACTCGAGGACACCGCCCGCACCCTTGCGGCGGATGACCTGCACGCGCTGACCGGCGACGATGAGCTCCCAGTCCTCGAGGCGGGCCTCGGGCACGAACTCGGCGAGGGTGCCGATGCGGTCGGCGGGCGACTGCATGAGCTCACCGACGAGGTACTTGACCAGGCCGAGCTCGGTGACACCGACGCCGAGCATCGACATCAGGTTGCCGGGCTTGACCGACTTCGGCAGGTCCATGATGCCGCCCTGCTTGAGGAACTTGGGCGACCAACCGGCGTAGGGACCGAAGAGCAGACCCTGCTTGCCACCGATGACGCGGGTGTCGAGGTGCGGCACCGACATCGGAGGGGCACCGACCGCGGCCTTGCCGTAGACCTTGGCGCTGTGCTGCGCGATGACCTCGGGGTTGGTGCAGCGCAGGAAGGCGCCGGAGACCGGGAAGCCACCGAAGCCCTTGATCTCCTTGATGCCCGACTTCTGCAGCAGGTGCAGCGCGCCACCACCGGCGCCGACGAAGACGAACTTCGCCTGGACCTTGCGCGACTCGGCGGTGCGGCGGTTGCGGACCTTCACGATCCAGCTGCCGTCGGACTGCTTGGACACGTCGGTGACCTCGTGGCCGAAGAAGACGGTGCCGCCGGAGGCCGCGACATGGTTGATGAGCTGCTTGGTGAGGGCACCGAAGTCGACGTCGGTGCCGGTCTGCGTCCAGTTCAACGCCACCGGATCGGAGAAGTCGCGGCCCTTGCCCATGAGCGGCAGGCGCTCGGTGAAGACCTCGGGGCTCTCGGTGTACTCCATGCCTTCGAAGAGGGGATGGCCGGCGAGAGCGTCGTAGCGGGCACGCAGGTACTTCACGTTCTCGGCGCCGTGCACGAAGCTGACGTGCGGAACCGGGTTGATGAAGTTCTTCGGGTCGGACAGGATGCCGTTGTCCACGGCGTACGACCAGAACTGACGCGAGACCTGGAACTGCTCGTTGACGTTGACGGCCTTCGCGATCTCGACCGAACCGTCCGGCTTCGCGGGGGTGTAGTTGAGCTCACACAGCGCGGAGTGGCCCGTACCGGCGTTGTTCCAGGGGTCGCTGCTCTCGGCGGCCGCGGCGTCGAGGCGCTCGAACGCGGTGATCGACCAGTCGGGCTGCACCTGACGCAACAACGCACCGAGGGTTGCGCTCATGATGCCCGCGCCCACGAGCACTACGTCGGTTTTCGCTACTACGTTCTCTGACACTGGGAAATCGACTTCCTTGTCTGGTTCGCACGCGCCGCCGAAGTACGGAGGTACCGTCTCGCGTGAGTGTCCCGTCAACGCGGCGCGCGAATGCGACCGACAGGTTACCCGCGCGTGGTCCGGCGTTTCATTTCACCTCATTGTGTACCCATGAGCGGTGGTCGGCGAACACACCTAGGGTGTGATAGTGACTACTTGGCGTCCTGACGTCCTCGGAGACGGCTACGAGCAGCTCGAACTACCGCTGGGCACCGACCCCGACGGCGAAGGCGAGATCTCGGCGACCCTGGTGCGCTACCAGCCGACGACCACCGACCTTCCCGACCGTGCGGTGCTCTACGTCCACGGCTTCACCGACTACTTCTTCCAACAGCACCTCGCGGAGCACTTCGCGGCGCGCGGCTACCGCTTCTTCGCGCTGGACCTGCGCAAATGCGGCCGCTCTCGGGCACCCGGGCACACCCCTCACTTCGTCACCGACCTCTCCCACTACGACGCCGAGCTCGACGAGGCGCTGCGCGTGGTGCGCGAGGAGGTCGGTGGAGGCGTGCTGCTGGCGGCCCACTCGACGGGCGGGCTGGTTCTGCCGTTGTGGCTCGACCGGCTCCGTCGCCGGCCCGGCGGGGTGGCCGCGACGGGCATCGTGGGTCTCGTCCTGAACAGTCCGTGGTTCGACCTGCAGGGGCCGTCCTACCTGCGCAATGTCGGCACGTCGGCCATCGACGTCGTCGGCCGCCTCCGGCCCCGCGCGCTCATCCCGCTGCCGAAGACCGAGGCCTACGGCCGCAGCCTGCAGACCGACGGCTGGCGCTACGACCTCGACTGGAAGCCCCTGACCGGCTTCCCCGTCCGGTTCGGCTGGTTGCGTGCCGTGCGGCGGGGCCAGGCCGTCCTGCACCGCGGGCTCGACATCGGGGTGCCGTCGCTGATCCTGCGGTCCGGTGCCTCGCGTTCCGCTCCGAAGTACGACGCGAGCGTCGACACCGTCGACGCGGTTCTCGACGTCCGCCAGATAGCCCGATGGGCGGGATGCCTGGGCAACCGCACGACGATCGTGCCGATCGACGGTGCCCGGCACGACGTGTTCCTGTCCACACCCGGTCCCCTGGCGGAGGCCTTCCGGGAATTGGACCTGTGGCTGGAATGGTTGGACGGAGCGGGCAAGGCGGACACCTCCGCACCCGATCCCGCGGACGACTCCGCCGGCTCCGCCACCGTTTCCGTACTGCACCGACCCATGGGAGAGCACGCGTGACCCACTACGACCTCGCGATCATCGGCACAGGATCGGGGAACTCGATCCTCGACGAGCGGTACGACGGGAAGCGCGTCGCCCTCCTCGAAGAAGGCACCTTCGGGGGCACCTGCCTCAACGTGGGCTGCATCCCCACGAAGATGTACGTCTACGCCGCGGAGGTCGCCCACACGGTCCGCACCGCTTCGAAGTACGGCATCGACGCGTCGATCGACGGGGTGCGGTGGAACGACATCGTCGACCGGGTCTTCGGCCGCATCGATCCCATCGCTGCGGGCGGTGAGCGCTACCGCCGCGAGGACTGCGCGAACGTCATCGTCTACGACGGTCACGCGAGGTTCGTCGGCGAACGCCGCATCGATACCGGAACCGGAGAGGTCATCACCGCGGATCAGGTGGTCGTCGCCGCCGGTTCGCGGCCCGCGATCCCGCGGGACGTACTCGATTCCGGTGTGAGATATCACACGAGCGACGACGTCATGCGGCTACCGAAACTGCCCGAGTCCCTCGTGATCCTCGGGACGGGCTTCATCGCGATGGAGTTCGCCCACGTCTTCTCGGCGCTCGGCACGCGGGTGTCGGTGATCGCGCGGACCGACCGTCTGCTGCGGCATCTCGACGCCGACGTCTCCGAGCGGTTCACGGCGCTCGCCGCGGCCAAGTGGGACGTGCACCTCGCCAACCCCGCCCGGGAGTTCCGTCCGGTCGGTGACGGTGTGGAGGTCGAACTCGCCGACGGCACCGTCGTCAGCGGCGATACGCTGCTCGTCGCGACGGGCCGGCAGCCCAACGGAGACCTGCTCGACGCCGCGGCGGCCGGCATCGAACTCGATACGAAGGGCCGGATCGTGGTCGACGAGTTCCAGCGCACGTCCGCTGCGGGCGTGTTCGCGCTCGGCGACGTGTCGTCGCCCTACCAACTCAAGCACGTGGCCAACCACGAGGCGCGGGTCGTCCAGCACAACCTGCTGCACGACGCGTGGAGCGGCGACACCGCGGGGCTGCAGCGGACGGACCACCGCTACGTCCCCTCCGCGGTGTTCACCGATCCGCAGATCGCGTCGGTCGGGCTCACCGAGGCCGAGGCACGGGAGGCGGGATACGACATCTCCGTCAAGATCCAGGACTACGGGAACGTCGCCTACGGCTGGGCCATGGAGGACACCGAAGGCTTCTGCAAGTTGATCGCCGACCGGTCGACGGGTCTGCTGCTCGGCGCCCACATCATCGGGGCCCAGGCGTCCACGGTCATCCAGCCGCTCATCCAGGCGATGTCGTTCGGTCTGCCCGCGCGGGAGATGGCGACCGGCCAGTACTGGATCCACCCGGCGCTGCCCGAACTCGTCGAGAACGCCCTGCTGGGCCTCTGATCCCCTGGATCCGACGAACTTCCGGTTCTCGGACCGACTCATCAGCGCCGTGTGGCCTGCCGCCTTCTCCGGGCCGCAGGCCACACGCGTCTCACCAGCTTCCGGTGCGCAGCGCGATCGCGGACGCGAAGTCGGTGGGCGCCTCGGCGGGCACATTGGCCACGCCGGCGAGTTCGACCACCCGGAACTCCCCCGTCACGTAGCGCATCGATGCGTCCGCTTCGGGGCGGCGCGAGACATCGCCCACGACGATCGTGGTGGGCACCTCCGCGGGCGGCGCCGACGCGTCGCGCACGGTGCCGTCGCGATCCGGGACCGCGGGATGGCCGCGGTCGGCGACCACCAGGCTCGCGAACCGTCCGAAGCGCCCTGCGGCGACGGCCCACGCCAGCTCGGCTCCCGCACCGCTGCCCGCCAGATGAACCCAGGGCAGGGCGAGGGCGTCCAGTAGGGCGAACACGTCGGCGGGCGCGAGTCCGTCGATCTTCTCGACCACGATCGTCCGCAGGTCGGACGTGTACAGGCGCTCGCACACGACGTCGTACACGCCCGCGTCCTCCCCCGCGTCGGGGAAGAGCAGCACCGTGTAACGACTTTCGGGGCCGCCGATCCGAACCTGCACGTCCCCACCGGGCGTGGTCACCGTCCTCGATTCCATGGGCAAACGCTACATGGCCGCAGTGTGTGCCCGGCCTCTTGCCGTATCGACGACAAGGTTCTATGGTTCATTATATGAGTAATGAACCGATGCACCCGCCCTCGGGTCCCGGGGCGTCGTGCTGAACGACGAGGGCAAGCCCCTCTTCCAACAGATCGCCGAGCTCATCGAGAACTCGATCGTCGACGGCAGCCTCGCGGAGGAATCGCAGGTTCCCTCGACGAACGAGCTCGCCGCCTTCCACCGCATCAACCCGGCCACGGCCGCGAAGGGCCTCAACGCCCTGGTAGCCGACGGAATCCTCTACAAGAAGCGAGGAATCGGCATGTTCGTCACCACCGGCGCTCGCGACAAGCTGATCGCCCGCCGACGGGATCGGTTCGCCCAGCAGTACGTCGTCCCGCTCGTCCTCGAGGCCGAGAAACTCGGAATCGGCATCGACGAGCTCAAGTCCATGCTCGACACACGGGAGCACGTATGACCCTCACTCCACCCGTCGCCCGCGCACGTCACCTCGGCATGCGGTTCGGCGACGTCGCCGCCCTCACCGACGCCGACTTCACACTCCACCGGAACACGATCTACGGCCTGCTCGGCCGCAACGGCGCCGGCAAGACCACCCTGATGCAGTTGCTCGCAGGCCACATGCGTCCCACGACCGGCAGCGTCGAGGTGTTCGGGGCCGACCCGTACGAGAACACCGCGGTGCTCCAGCAGTTGTGCTTCGTCGCCGACACCCAGCGCTATCCCGACGACATGCGCGTCGGGCACGTACTCGCCTCGGCGGAACTGCTTCTGCCGCTGTGGGATCGGGAGTACGCCGAGCGGCTGGCCGACAAGTTCGCGCTGCCCTGCGGTCGCAAGGTCAAGAAGCTCTCCCGCGGCATGAGTTCCGCACTGGGCATCGTGGTGGGTCTCGCGTCGCGCGCACCGGTGACGGTCTTCGACGAGCCGTATCTGGGCCTCGACGCCGTGGCCCGGCAGATGTTCTACGACGAACTGCTGCTCGACTACGCGGAGCGGCCGCGCACGATCGTGCTGTCGACCCACCTGATCGACGAGGCCGCCGACCTGCTCGAACACATCCTCGTGCTCGACCGCGGGCATCTCGTCGTCGACGAGGACGCCGACACGCTGCGCACCCGCGCCGCCCGGGCGACCGGGCCGGCGGACGAAGTGGCGCGGATCGTCGGCGACAGCACCGTCCTGCACACGGAAAGCCTCGGCGGTATCGCCCGCACGACCTTCCTCCGCAACGACCCGGACGAGCTCCCCCACCCCTCCGGACGTGTGGACGTGCAACCGATCTCGCTCCAGGAGCTCGTGGTCCACCTCCACCGGACACCCGAGACCGTCACGACGAACGAGGAGGCATCGCTGTGACCACCGCGATCCCGCTCCCCGCCCCGGTCGTCACCGGGGCGGCACGCGTCCTGTCCGTCGCCCGCCTGCAACTCGTCTCGTGGCCGCTGCTCGTCGCGTGGCCCGTCGGACTGCTGATCACCTCGGCGCTGATCCCGTGGGTGATCTTCTCGCTCGTCGACACGGGTGCGGAGTACAACGTGACCGGCAGCATATTGTCGGTCTACGGCTTCGTCGTCGCGTTCTATCTGCTGGCGATGACCCAGATGTTCTCGTTCGCACTACGTCTCGGTTCCACGCGATCGCACTACATGCAGTCGATCGTGGCGATCGCGGTGGTCCAGTCCACGGTGTTCGCGCTCGGTTTCCAGATCCTCTCGGTGCTCGAGGCCGCAACCGGGGGCTGGGGGGTGAACATGCGGATGTTCGGGATCCTGCGGTTCGTCACCGACAGTTCCGTGGTGCAGTTCCTGGGCTTCCTCGCCACGATGCTCCTGATCGTCGCGCTGTCGATGCTCATCGGGGCCATCCAGCACCGTTGGCGCACAACGGGTCTGCTGACGGCCGCCGCGTCCGTCGTGGTGATCGGCGGTCTCGCCGCGATCCTCGTCACGTGGACCCGGTCGTGGTCGTCGCTGTGGTCGTGGATCGTCGATGCGTCGCCGACGACGACCCTGGTGGTCCTCCCCCTGCTGGTGGCCGCGGTGTGCACGGTTGCGACCTGGCAGGTCGCCCGCAACGCGGCACCCTAGATCGGTCCCCTTCCGGAACACGTTCGGCCCCGACCCCTTCCGGGTCGGGGCCGAACTCCGTGCTCGCTCAGCGACCGGACGTCACGGCAGGGTGAGGATCTCGGCGCCGGTGTCGGTGACGACGATGGTGTGCTCGAACTGCGCGGTCCACTTGCGGTCCTTGGTGACGACCGTCCAGCCGTCCTCCCAGATCTCGTAGTCGGGCGTACCGAGGTTGATCATCGGTTCGATGGTGAACACCATGCCGGGTTCGATGATCGTGTCGATGTCGGGCCGGTCGTAGTGCAGGATCACCAGGCCGTTGTGGAAGGTCTCGCCGATGCCGTGGCCGGTGAAGTCGCGGACGACGCCGTAACCGAAGCGGTTGGCGTAGGACTCGATGACCCGCCCGATGACGTTGAGGGCCCGGCCCGGCTTGACCGCCTTGATGCCGCGCATCGTCGCCTCGCGGGTGCGATCGACGAGCAGGCGGACCTCCTCGGAGACGTCGCCGGCCAGGAAGGTCGCGTTGGTGTCGCCGTGGACGCCGTCGATGTAGGCGGTCACGTCGATGTTGACGATGTCGCCGTCCTGGACGACGGTCGAGTCGGGGATGCCGTGGCAGATGACCTCGTTGAGCGAGGTGCAGCACGACTTGGTGAAGCCGCGGTAGCCGAGGGTCGACGGGTAGGCGCCGTGGTCGCACATGTACTCGTGCGCGACGCGGTCGATCTCGTCGGTGGTCACGCCCGGCGCGACGGCCTTACCGGCCTCCACGAGGGCCTGCGCGGCGATCTTCGATGCGAGTCGCATCTTCTCGATCGTCTCGGGTGTCTGCACCCACGGCTCGTTGCCTTCCTTCGCCGTGGGCTTCCACACGTACTCCGGCCGTTCGATCGACGCGGGCACCTCCCGGATGGGAGTCGGAGTGCCGGGGACGAGCGGAGCGCGGGTAGCCATGACTTCCAGATTAGCTGCCGCGCCCCGCTCCCCTGTCATCCACCGATCGGGTCGCCGTGCACCGATCAGCCGACGGCGCCCGCCTGGCGCAACTTGAAGCGCTGGACCTTGCCGCTCGGCGTCTTGGGCAGATGCGGAACGAAGTGAACCGCGCGCGGATAGGCGTGGGCGGCGTACTTCTGCTTCACGAGCTTCTGGAGTTCCGCCTCGAGCGCGTCGTCACCCTCGACTCCCTCCCGCAGCACCACGAATGCCTCGAGGACCTCGCCCCTCAGTTCGTCCGGCAGACCCACCACGGCGGCCTCGATCACGTCGGGATGCATCACGAGCACCGATTCGACGTCGAACGGGCCGATGCGGTAGCCCGCCATGATGATCACGTCGTCGTCGCGGGACGAGAAGAAGAAGAATCCGTTCTCGTCGACCTTGCCGGCGTCGCCGGTCAGGTACCAGCGGCCGTCCTCGCTGAACCGGTCGGCGGTCTTCTCGGGTGCGTCGACGTAGCCGGTGAACCACACGAGCGGGCTCGCGTGGACGTCGATCGCGACGCGCCCGACCTCACCGGGCTCGGCGATCTCGTCGCTGTCCTCGCGCAGCACCGCGCAGTTCCAGCCCGGCAGGGGCTTGCCCATCGAACGCGCCGGGGTGTTCTCGCGCAGCTCGTCCGCCCACGCGTCGACGACGAACATGCCGTGCTCGGTCTGCCCGTACTGGTCGCGCACCACGACACCGAGCGTCTCCTGCGACCACTCGAGGACGTCCGGGGTCAGCGGCTCACCGGCCGAGGAGGCACGACGCAGCCGGACCGGCGGGTGCTCGGCGGTGTCGGCCTTGAGGCTGCGATAGACCGTCGGGGCCGCGGCGAAGTTGGTGGCCCCGAAGGTGTCGAGGATCTTCCAGGTGAGCGCGGGCGAGAAACCGGCGTGCAGCAGGAGGCTGCGCCGACCGGCTGCGAGCGGGCCGAGCAGCGCGTAGTAGAGCCCGTACGCCCATCCCGGATCGGCTGCGTTCCAGAAGACGTCGTCCTCGCGCACGTCGAGGCCGAACTCCAGGTAGGCGTGGAAGGACGCCAGTGCCTTCACGGGGACGGGAACACCCTTGGGGGTGCCGGTCGTGCCGGAGGTGAACAGCTGGACCAGGCGTCCGTCGGCACCGACGGCGACGGCCTCGCCACGCGGGTCGTCGGCCGAGTGCGCGTCGACCAGTTCGCGGAAGTCGCGGGCTCCGCGACCGGACGCGTCGGCGTTGCCCTCACCGGCCACGACGACCTGCCACGACACCTCGGCGGGAAGATCCGCTCCGGCGGCGAGCTTGCCGGCCTGGTCCCGGTCGGCCACGACCACCTTGGTGCCGCTCGCGTCGAGCCGGAAGGCGATCGCCGGCGGCGCGAAGGCGGTGAACAGCGGCACGTGCACGGCGCCGCGACGCCAGATGCCGAGAACCGCGACCACCAGGTCCGCCGACTTGCCCATGAGCGTCGCGACGTGGTCGCCGGGCTCGACACCGAGATCCGCCAGGGCCGCGGCGAAGCGGGACGACCGTTCGCTGAGCTCACCGTAGGTGAGATCGGTGGAGCTCAGGTCGGCGTCGACGACGGTGAACGCCACCGCGTCGGCGGGATGGTCGTCGCACAGCAGTCGGGCTGCGCAGGCGTCTGCCGTGTCGTACCGCTCGAGCAGTGTCCGCACGCGGCTCGCTGTGTCGCCCATTGTGGTCCTTTCGTCCGTACCGGCCAGGGTGTTCGTGATCTGTGGAGCACACCCGTTCGACGTCTATGATTCGAGTCACACCATGTTCCCCGATACCCCCGGAAAGGGGTGGCGTTCGTGTCGTCCTCCTCGTCGGCGCTGCTGCGTCCCCGCGACGGTGATGCCCTGCGCGGAGAACTCCGCCGCACCGCGGCGCATGCCCAGCTGCCGGTGGTCTTCGCCGGCGAGGTCCAGCAGGGATCGCTTCAGCTCAGCGAATTCTTCGGCACCCGCACCAACAGCCTGGCCGGGGTCGTGGTGCCGCCGCGCGCCGGGCTCGGCGGTCGCGTTCTCGCCGAGTCCCGTGTGGTGACGGTGTCGGACTACGGCCGCTCCGCGTCGATCACCCACCACTTCGACCGTCCGGTGCTGTACGAGGGGTTGCGGTCGATCCTCGCCGTGCCGGTACTCGTCGAGGGCAAGGCACGCGCGGTGCTGTACGGCGCCGCGCGCGAGTGCGCGCCGGTCGGCGATCGGGCGGTGACGGCGTTCGCGCAGGCAGCGGCTCGTCTTGCGCACGAGATCGCGGTACGCGACGAGGTGGACCGGCGACTCGCGATGCTCGAACGGTCGTCGGACGACCGCGATCCCGTCACGACCGCGCAGGTCCGTGAGGTCCATGCCGAGTTGAGGGTGCTCGCGCAGGGTGCGACCGATGCGGCACTGCAGGAGAAGCTCCGCTCGCTGTCCGACCGCCTCGCCGGCGTGCTCGACGGCACGCAGCCGGAGCCGACGGACGTCGTGTTGTCGCCGCGCGAGACCGACGTGCTCTCGCACGTGGCGCTGGGGTGCAGTAACGCCGAGATCGCCCAGCGACTGTCGGTCGGCGCCGAGACGGTGAAGAGCTACCTGCGCAGCGCCATGAGCAAGCTCGACGTCCATTCCCGTCACGAGGCCGTCGTCGCCGCGCGAAAATCGGGTCTGCTGCCCTGACATCCGACCGGCCCCCGCCGGCGGACAGGGGTGCGCGGAAGGGGGCCTGCGGTGGCCGAGACGACCGACTCACCCCAGCTCGTCCGCGTCCTCGGGCCGGGACTGCTCCTGCTGTTCGTCATCGGCGACATCCTGGGCACGGGCATATATGCCCTCACCGGCGAGGTCGCGAACGAGGTCGGCGGCGTGGTGTGGCTGCCGTTCCTCCTCGCGTTCGGCGTCGCGACGGTGACGGCGTTCAGCTATCTGGAGCTCGTGACGAAGTACCCCCGGGCGGCCGGAGCGGCGCTCTACACGCACAAGGCGTTCGGCGTGCACTTCCTGACCTTCCTGGTGGCCTTCGCCGTGATGTCCTCCGGCATCACCTCTGCCGCCACTGCCGCGCGGGCTTTCGCCGCGAACTTCGCCGAGGCATTCGGACTCGACCTGGCCGGCACGGTCGGGATCACCGCGATCGCGCTGGTCTTCGTCCTCGTCCTGGCGGTGATCAACTTCCGCGGGGTCGGCGAGAGCGTGAAGACCAACGTGGTGCTCACGATGGTCGAGCTGGGCGGCCTGCTGATCATCGTCGCGATCGGCATGTGGGCGTTGGGTTTCGGCGGCGGCGACTTCTCGCGTGTGGTCGAGATCGATCCCGGCGACCGGTCCGTCTTCTCCGCGGTGGTCGCGGGGACGGCCCTGGCCTTCTTCGCGATGGTGGGGTTCGAGGACTCGGTGAACATGGCCGAGGAGTGCAAGGAACCCACCCGGATCTTCCCCCGGATGCTCCTGCTCGGCCTGGGTCTCGCGGCGCTCGTGTACGTGCTCGTGTCGATCACCGCGATCGCGCTCGTCCCGCCCGACGAACTCGGTGCGGGCGAGACGCCCCTGCTGCGGGTGGTCGAGGTCGGTGCCCCGGCGTTCCCGGTCGGGATCTTCGCGTTCGTCACGATGTTCGCCGTCGCCAACACCGCGCTGATCAACATGCTGATGGCGAGCCGGCTGGTCTACGGCATCGCCCGCGAGGACGTCCTGCCCACCGTCCTGGGGCGGGTGCACCCGACGCGCCGCACGCCCTACGTCGCGATCGTGTTCACGACGCTGCTCGCGGTCGGTCTCGTCGTCTTCGTGGGCGGGGTGCCCGAACTCGGGGGGACGACGGCCCTGCTCCTGCTCGGGGTGTTCGCGATCGTGAACGTCGCAGCCCTGGTTCTGCGCCGGGACCACGTGGAGCACCGGCACTTCCGCGCGCCGACGATCCTTCCGGTCCTCGGGGCGGCCAGTTGCCTGTTCCTCGTCCTGCCGTGGGTCGACCGGCCGGCGACCCAGTACCGGACGGCCGGGGTGCTGCTCGGGATCGGCGTGGTGCTGTGGCTGGTGACGCGATTCGCGGGCCGGCGCGACGGCCGGCCCGCGAGTACGACGGATCGCGAGGAGAGCTGAACCGCGAGGAGGGATGGAAGACGGTCCGAGGTTGCGGACCAGCGCCATCGAGCCGAGGCCGAGGACGGCGGTGACGAGCGTGGGTCACGGCCGTGCCGACGAGCGGATCCCGTTCGGGCCTGAGCTCAGGCCCCCTCGTCGTATTCCGGCGGCAGGGCGGCGAACATGTCGCGGGTGACCGCGACCGCGTTGTCGGAACTGCCGCCGCGCACGACGAGCGTCGCGAACGCAAGATCACCGCGGTAGCCGACGAACCACGAGTGCGACCCACCCTCGACCTCGGCCTCACCGGTCTTGCCGTAGACGTCGCCCTGGTCCCGGATGCGGTCGGCGGTACCGCTGGTGATCACCAGGCGCATCATCTCGCGCAGACCCTCCACCATCTCCGGCGTCACCGGCGGCGGCGAATCCTCCACGACCGTCTCGCGACCCGCGATGAGGTAGGGCACCGGGGTACGACCGGCCGCGACGGTCGCCGCGGCGAGCGCCATCCCGAACGGGCTCACGACCACCTTGCCCTGGCCGAAGCCGTCCTCGGTCCGTTCGACGAGATCCTCCGCGGGCGGAACCGATCCGGTGAAGGTCGGCATCCCGACCACCTCGTAGTCCACGCCGATACCGAACTGCGAAGCGGCGACGGTCAGCGCGTCCGGGGCCATCTCGGAGGCGAGCTTGGCGAACGAGGTGTTGCAGGATCTAGCGAAAGCAGTGGCGAGAGAGACCGTCCCGAGCTCGAACTCGTTGTAGTTCGGCACGCTGCGCTCGCCGATCGTGATACGGCCCGGGCACGGGACCATCGTGTTCGGGGTCGCGCGGCCCTCGGCGATCGCCGCGCCCGAAGTGACGATCTTGAACGTCGAACCCGGCGGGTACTGCCCGGCCAGCGCGACCGGCCCGTCCCGGTCGGCGGCCTTGTTCTGGGCCACCGCCAGCACCGCACCCGTCGACGCCTCGATCACGACCGTCATCGCCTGCTCGGTGCGCGCCTCGACGGCCGCCTGGGCTGCGAGCTGGAGGGGACGGTCGAGGCTGACCGAGAACGACGGCACCGGCTGGGGCGGAGTCTCGGTGAGCACCCCGGTGTCCACGCCGTACTGGTTCACCACGACGACGCTCCACCCGGCCGTGCCGTCGACCTCGTCGATGACGGTCTTCTTGATCTGTCCCACGAGATCGGGCGCGAAGTTGCGGTCGGTCGCGACGAGGTCGGCCTGCTCGGTCACCACGACACCGTCGATCCCGGCGAGGCGCGGGGCGACACGCTCGTAGTCGTCCTCGCGCAGGCGCAGCACCGACCGCGGCCCGGACGAGGCCGTCACCGATTCGGCGATCGCCTGCGCCGTGAGCGAGGAATCGAACTCCGACAACGTCGACGCGAGCTGTCGTGCCGCACCGGCGACGTCCGTGGTCTGCGAGGCGTCGAAGGCGATGCCGTAGACCGTGCCGGGGACGAGGATGTCGCTGCCCGCGTGCTCGTTGACCCGGGCGCGCGGCGCCGGGCTGCTGCGGAGCTGTACGGTCTGCCGTTCACCGAGCTGCGGGTGCAGCGCGGACTTCGCCCACCGCACGACCCAGTCGTTCCCGCTGCGCCCCATGTTGAGCTCACCGGTGTACTGCCACACCCGGTCCTTCGGCAGGTGCCACTCGTAGTTGTATCCGACGGTCGCGGAGTCGCCGCTGATCCGGGTGGATGTCGTGGTGGCGGTGAGGGATTCGGCCTGAAGTCCGTCCAGGACCTCCTGTATCGCGACGGCCGCGTCGTCGGGACGGTCGGTGCGGTCCGCCGCCGACCCGACGTCCTGCGCCGCGAACGCGTCGAGGAACGCCTGTGCCGCGGCCTCCGGCCCGGCCGGACGCGGCGTGCACGCGACCGCCAGGCCGAGGAGCACGACGGCCGCCGACAACACAGCGCCGATCCGGAGTGCGCGTGCGTACGGGGATGCCGGGGTGGAACTTCGAGGTCTCATCGCCCGTCATCGTAGGCAGAGCCGACGGGAAATCAGTCGAGCAGCACCGTGGAGAACGTCGCGACCTGACGGAAACCCGCGCGGGCGTAGGCTCCGCGGGCCGGGGCGTTGAAGCTGTTGACGTAGAGGCTGGGCAGGCGGCCGCTGCGAGCGACCGCGCAGGCCACGGCGGCCGTACCGATCGTGCCGAGGCCCGAGCCGCGATGCGCGGGATCGACCCACACGCCCTGGATCTGGCCCACGGTGGACGACTGCGAACCCACCTCCGCCTTGAACACGACCTGTCCGTCCTCGAAACGCGCCCAGGCGCGTCCCGCCGCGATCAGGCTCGCGACGCGGCGCCGGTAACCCGCACCGCCGTCGCCGGTGCGCGGGTCGATGCCGACCTCCTCGATGAACATCGAGATCGCGGCCGGCAGGTAGATGTCGAGTTCGTCGGGCCGCACGGGACGGACCTGCGGGTCGGGTTCGACGAGGGGCTCGCGGTCGAGAACGAGGAGGGGTTGTTCGGCCCTCACCTCGCGGGGCGCACCCCACGCCGATTCGAGTCGCTCCCACATCGGCAGCGCGTACTCGGCGCGGCCGACGATGGACGAACACAGTCGCGGCCCGCGACTCGCGCGCTCGGCGAACGCCTGGATGTCGTCCGGACTGCCCAGCAGCGGAATGAGGTTCGCGCCCGAGAAGCACAGCGACGTCTCGGGGCCACCGCGACTCCACATCTCGCCGCCGACGGCACGCCCGTCAAGTCCGTATTCCTCGACGCGGCCGGCCACCATGCACGCGGCCACGGGGTCGCGGGAGAGCACCCGGAGCACCGCGGCGGTGTCACGTCCGCCCAACGACCGGACACCCAGAAGCTTGAGCACTCGCTCACCACCCGTCGACAAGCCGATACGAGATCAGAGTGCCATGCCGGACGGCGACGTGGAAACCTGAGTCCCCGAAAGTGAGAGAACGCCGTCCCGTGCGCCCCACCGGTATCAGCCGACCGACACCACGGGGCCACCGCCCGAGGCGTTGCCTTCCATCTCGTCGGCGATGCGCATCGCTTCCTCGATGAGGGTCTCGACGATCTGTGCCTCGGGCACGGTCTTGATGACCTTGCCCTTGACGAAGATCTGACCCTTGCCGTTTCCGGAGGCCACACCGAGGTCCGCCTCGCGGGCCTCACCGGGTCCGTTGACGACGCAACCCATCACCGCGACCCGCAGCGGCACCTCCATGCCCTCGAGGCCCGCGGTGACCTCGTTGGCGAGAGAGTAGACGTCCACCTGGGCGCGGCCGCAGGACGGGCAGGAGACGATCTCGAGCTTGCGGGGACGCAGGTTCAGCGACTGCAGGATCTGGGTGCCGACCTTGATCTCCTCGGCGGGCGGCGCCGACAGCGACACGCGAATGGTGTCTCCGATGCCCTCGCTGAGCAGCGCACCGAAGGCGACAGCCGACTTGATGGTGCCCTGGAAGGCGGGGCCGGCCTCGGTCACGCCGAGGTGCAGCGGGTAGTCGCACTGCGCGGCGAGCTGGCGGTAGGCCTCGACCATCACGACGGGGTCGTTGTGCTTGACGGAGATCTTGATGTCGCCGAAGCCGTGTTCCTCGAACAGGCTTGCTTCCCACAGCGCGGACTCGACGAGCGCCTCCGGGGTGGCCTTGCCGTACTTGGCGAGGAGGCGGGGATCGAGCGAGCCGGCGTTGACGCCGATGCGGATGGGAATCCCGGCGTCTCCGGCCGCCTTGGCGACCTCCTTGACGCGACCGTCGAATTCCTTGATGTTGCCGGGGTTGACGCGCACGGCCGCGCAGCCGGCGTCGATCGCGGCGAAGATGTACCGCGGCTGGAAGTGGATGTCGGCGATCACCGGGATCTTGCTCTTCTTCGCGATGATCGGGAGCGCGTCGGCGTCCTCCTGACGCGGGCACGCGACACGCACGATGTCGCAGCCGGACGCTGTGAGCTCCGCGATCTGCTGGAGGGTGGCGTTCACGTCGTGCGTCTTCGTGGTGGTCATCGACTGCACGGACACCGGGTGATCGCTGCCGACGCCGACATTTCCGACCATGAGTTGGCGGGTCTTGCGTCGGGGTGCGAGGACCGCAGGAATTTCGGGCATGCCCAATCCGACGGGGCTGGTCACAGTTCGCCTTCTTTCGTCGCTACTCGGCAAGTCTACCGGCGCAGATCAGAACAGCTTGATGGGGTTGACGATGTCTGCTGTGAGGGTGAGCACCATGTAGGCGCCACCGATGACCACCGCCACATAGGTCAACGGCAGCAGTTTCATGTAGTCCACGGGCGGGCCGACGGGCAGTCCGCGCAGGCCGCGCAGCCAGTTGCGGGCCTTCTCGTAGATCGCGACGGCCATGTGGCCGCCGTCGAGCGGCAGCAGCGGGAGGAGGTTGAACGCACCGAGGAAGAAGTTCAGCTGTGCGAGCAACAACACGAACGATTCCCAGATGCCGCGCTCGGCGAACTGACCGCCGATGACGCTGGCGCCGACGACGCTGACCGGGGTGTCGACCGCGCGCTCTCCCCCGGTGACGGCCGTCCACAGGTCGGCGACCTTGCTCGGCAGGCTCACCAGCGCCTCGGCCGTGCGGACCGCGAGGTAGCCGGTGAACTCGAAGGTCGCGGGGATCGCCGAGAGCGGCGTGTACTCGATGATTCCCGGCTCTCCACCGACACCGATCGCACCGACGGTGCGGGAGACGGGTTCGGCGTCGGGCGATTCGCTCTCGTAGACCCAGCGCTGGACCTGCTGCACCGTGACCGGCACGGTGAGGGTCTCGTCGCCGCGCTCGACGGTGAACGGCACGGTGCCGGACAGCGGCTGCGTGGCCCGGACGAGGTCGCCGAAGGTCTCGACGGACTGCCCGTCCACGGCGACGATCACATCGCCGGGTTCGATACCGGCCTGCTCGGCCGGACCGGGGCCCGAGCAGTCGGCCGGGGTGTAGTCGGGCGGACCGTCCTGGGTCGGCGCAGCACAGCCGACGGTGCCGACCACCGCGCGGTTGTCGGTGTTGGGCAGCCCCGCACTGGCGGCGAGGCCGTAGATGAGCACGATGCCGAGCAGGAAGTTCATCGCGATGCCGCCCGACATCACGACGAGGCGCTTCCACGTCTTCTGCTTGTACATCGCGCGCTCGACCTCGTCGGGCGCGAGTTCGTCCAGGGCCGTCATGCCGGCGATATCGCAGAACCCGCCGGCCGGAACCGCTTTGAGGCCGTATTCGGTCTCACCGCGACGGAAGGCGAACACACGGGGACCGAACCCGATGTAGTAGCGCCGGACCTTCATGCCCAGTTTCTGCGCGGTCCACATGTGGCCGGCCTCGTGCAGGGCGATGGAGATGGCGATGCCGAGGGCGAACACCACCACGCCCAGTGCGAACATCATGAGTGGCCGATCCTCCTATACGAGTGTGCGCGCCCGGTCGCGGGCCCAGCCGTCGGCGGCGAGCACGTCGTCCACGGTACTGGGTTCGGCGGACCACTCGTGTGCGTCGTTCAGCACGGCCTCGACCGTCCGAACGATCCGCGGGAACGACAGCGTCCCAGCGAGGAACGCCTCGGCGGCGACCTCGTTGGCCGCGTTGTAGACGGCGGTGAGGCATCCGCCGCCCACGCCCGCTTGGCGTGCGAGCCGCACCGCGGGGAAGACGTCGTCGTCGAGGGGTTCGAACTCCCAGGTGGACGCGGTCGAGAAGTCGAGTGCCGGGGCGGCGTGCGGAACGCGGTGCGGCCAGCCGAGAGCCAGTGCGATCGGCAGCTTCATCGACGGCGGCGACGCCTGGGCCAGGGTCGACCCGTCGACGAAGGTGACCATCGAGTGCACGATCGACTGCGGGTGCACCGTCACATCGATCCGGTCGTAGTCCACACCGAAGAGCAGGTGGGTCTCGATGAGTTCGAGTCCCTTGTTGACGAGGGTCGCCGAGTTGAGGGTGTTCATCGGCCCCATCGACCAGGTGGGGTGGGCGCCGGCCTGCTCGGGTGTCACCGATTCGAGGCGGTCGGCGGTCCAGCCCCGGAACGGGCCGCCCGAGGCGGTGAGCACGAGACGCGCCACCTCGTCACCGGTGCCACCGCGCAGGCACTGCGCGAGCGCGGAATGCTCCGAATCGACGGGCACGATCTGGCCCGGCGCCGCCGCCTTCGTGACGAGCGACCCACCCGCGACCAGCGACTCCTTGTTCGCCAACGCGAGTCGCGCGCCGGTGCCGAGCGCTGCGAGGGTCGGTTCGAGACCGAGGGATCCGACGAGGGCGTTGAGCACGACGTCCGCCTCGACGTCGCGGACGAGTTCGGTGACGGCGGTCGATCCGCTCCGGACCGGCAGGTCGAGACGTGCGGCGGCATCGGGGTCGGCGACGGCGACCTCGCGGACGCCGGTCGCACGGATCTGCTCGGCGAGCAGATCCGTCTTGCCTCCGCCCGCGGCGAGACCGACGACTTCGAAGTCGTCGGGATTGGCGGCGATCACGTCGAGTGCCTGGGTACCGATGGAACCGGTACTGCCCAGCAGGAGCACCCGGGTGCGGGAAGAAGATCGAGTGTCGGCCACGCGAGCATTGTTCCCCACGCACCTGAACAGTTCCTGAACCGGCCGGTGTCCACCCCTCGACAGGCGCCACACGCATGCCCCGCTTCGTACGACGCGGGGTCGTATGTCACGATAAGCAGCAACAGCAGCATCTGGTGAGCAGGAGGAAACCGTGGCCGGTACCGAGTTGCAGTCCACTCGTGGTGATGTGGCGGCGGAAGTGCCGTCCGCCGAGTGGGGTTGGAGCGGGGAAGCCCCCAAGTTCTTCCGCGTCATGGCCGTGATCGCGGCGGTGTTCCTGCTGCTGATGCTGATCGGCAACCACGAAGGCCACGTCGAGAGCCTGTACCTCATCGGTTCGGCGGCTCTGCTGATCTTCATCGTCGCGCGCGACGCGGTGCGTCGCCGCCGGTTGCGCTAGGTCCATCGACTGCGCTGGGTCCACAGACACGGAGGGCCCGTCCGGAGAATTCCGGACGGGCCCTCCGTGTCTGTCGGGGGTCGGCTCAGCTCGGCTGTCGCGTCTGTCCGCTCAGCCTTCGGCGGCGAGCTGACCGCAGGCCGCGGCGATCTCCTGGCCGCGGGTGTCGCGCACGGTGCACGACACCCCCTGGGCCTGCACGCGCCGCACGAACTCGCGCTCGACGTCCTTCGGGCTGGCGTCCCACTCGCTGCCCGGCGTGGGGTTGAGCGGGATCAGGTTCACGTGCACGAGCGACCCGAGAGCCTTGTGGAGCTTCTTGCCGAGCATGTCGGCGCGCCACGGCTGGTCGTTGACGTCGCGGATGAGGGCGTACTCGATCGAGACGCGACGGCCGGTCTTGTCGGCGTAGTACCGCGCGGCCTCGAGGACCTCGGCGACCGACCACCGGTTGTTGACCGGAACGAGGGTGTCGCGCAGTTCGTCGTCCGGGGTGTGCAGTGACACCGCGAGGGTGACGCTGAGTCCTTCGTCGGCGAGGCGGCGGATGGCCGGTGCGAGCCCGACGGTGGAAACGGTGACCGAGCGCTGTGACAGACCGAGACCTTCGGGTGCGGGTGAGGTGATGCGCCGCACCGCCGCGACCACGCGCTTGTAGTTCGCGAGCGGCTCACCCATGCCCATGAACACGACGTTCGACAGCCGTCCCGGTCCGCCGGCGACGTCGCCGTCGCGCAGGGCCGCGGCGGCCGCACGCACCTGGTCGACGATCTCGGCCGTGGACAGGTTGCGGTCGAGACCGCCCTGGCCGGTCGCGCAGAACGGGCACGCCATACCGCAACCGGCCTGGCTCGAGATGCACAGCGTGGCGCGGTCGGGATAGCGCATGAGGACGCTCTCGAGCAGGGTGCCGTCGTGGGCGCGCCACAGGGTCTTGCGGGTCTCACCGCCGTCGCACGCGATGTGCCGGACCGCGTCGAGCAGAGGCGGGAACAACGCCTCCCCCACCTTGTCGCGGACGGCGGCGGGCAGATCGGTCATCTTCGCCGGATCCGCCTCGAGCCGCCCGTAGTACTGGCGGGCGAGCTGGTCGGCGCGGAAGGCCGGAAGCCCCAGGTCGCGCACCGCATCACGACGCTGATCTGCGTCGAGGTCGGCGAGATGGCGCGGCGGAAGTCCGCGCTTGGGTGCATCGAAGACCAGGGGCAGGGAAGAAGCCATAATCACCTATTGTCCCATGATCCGGGACGGATGGGTCCGAGCGTCGCTGTGATACTCGCCCCCCTTCCCGGGCAGGTGTCACCGGTCGGTCTCCCTCACGCCGAGTTGCCCGAGCGTGGAGTGGGAATACGGGAGCATGGACATCATGACCGGTCTCGTCGCTCCCGAAGTCGCACGCTCGTGGTTGCTCGTTCCGGGCCGCTCCCCCGATCTCTTCGACGCCGCCGCCGACTCGCCGGCGGATGCGGTGGTGCTCGACCTCGAGGACGCCGTGCCCGCCGCGGCCAAACCCGCTGCTCGCGACGGCATCGTGTCGTGGTTGCGCGGGGGCGGGAAGGCCTGGGTGCGGGTCAACGACGCCACCACGTCGTTCTGGGCCGACGACCTCGCCGCGCTCGCCGGGCTTCCCGGCCTGCAGGGCGTCATGCTCGCGAAGGCGGAGAGCGGTCACCAGGTCGAGGCCACCGCCGGCCTGCTGCCGGAGGGCACGCACATCCTCGTGCTCATCGAGTCGGCGATGGGGCTCGAGGCGGCCCCCGAGATCGCCCGCGCGGAGGGCACCTTCCGCCTGGTGTTCGGCAGCGGCGACTTCCGGCGCGACACCGGCATGAGCGACAGTCCGATGGCGATGGCGTACGCACGGTCGCGTCTGGTCATCACGAGCCGCGCCGCGCGCCTGCCGGGCCCCATCGACGGCCCCACGCTCAGCGACGACCCCGAGGTACTGAAGCGTGAGGCCGAGCTGACCCGCTCGATGGGGATGACCGGCAAGTTGTGCATGACCGGTGAGCGCGCCTCGTACGCGAATGTGGCGTTGAGTCCGAACAGCACCGATGTGGACTGGGCGGAAGGTGTCATCGACCGGCTCGGCGAGGACGGGCGGAACGTCCGCGACGGCAGCGACCTGCCGAATCTCGCGAAGGCGAAGAAGATCACCGAGCTGGCGCGGATGTTCGGTATCGGCCGGTCGCGCTGACCGGTCTCAGCTCAGTTCAAGGCCGGCGGGTCTGCGGCGCACGTGCAGCCGGTAGCGCACGGTGAGCGTCGTGCCGGGTGTCTCCCGGATCGCTCGGGCCGCGACGCGCGGTGCGAACTCGATGCCGAGCACCCGTTCGAGGGTCGCGCGGTCGGGGAACTCCCACAGCGTGTCGATGCGGCGCAGATCGAATCCCTGCGCCTCGAAGAACGCCTCGACCGTCGCCGGGTCGTAATGCGGCAGGTCGTCGCACATCCAATCGCCGTAGGGATGGGCGGTGGCGTCGAGATCGACGACGGCGAGCGCCCCGCCGGGACGCAGCACCCGCATCGCCTCGAGGATCCCGGCGCCGCATCCGGGACCGAAGAAGTAGGCGGTGCGGGCGTGGACGAGATCGACCGAGGCGTCGGGAAGCGGTATGTCCGCAGCGGAGCCTTCCGTCACGGTGACCGACGGAAGACCGTCCACGCGGATGCGGGC
Source organism: Rhodococcus rhodochrous (assembly GCF_900187265.1). Lineage (NCBI taxonomy): Bacteria > Bacillati > Actinomycetota > Actinomycetes > Mycobacteriales > Nocardiaceae > Rhodococcus > Rhodococcus rhodochrous. The sequence goes on along the minus strand of NZ_LT906450.1, from coordinate 2,088,973 downwards.
CGCGGCGACCAGCGGTGGATGCGGTTCGATCCCGGTCACCGTGCGAGCGTCGGCCGCGAACATCGGAAGGTGGAAGCCCGAACCGCACCCGACGTCGACGACGTCGCGGCCGGTCCAGTCCGCGGCCTCCCGCAGCGCCGCGTACACGGCGCCGCGGGGGTCCTGCGCGCGGTTCTCCTCCTCGTACACCTCGGGCCAGTGCCAGATGTTGGGGCTGGCGATCACACCGCTCCCCGATTTCGGTGTACCGGGCTTCGGTGTACGGAGCTTCGACGAACGCACCATCGGGCGACTACACGAAGGCCGTGAGGATCAGCCAGGTGACGAAGGCCGACGGCAGGATCGAGTCGAGCCGGTCCATGATGCCGCCGTGTCCGGGCAACAAGGTGCCCATGTCCTTGATGCCGAGGTCGCGCTTGACCTGCGACTCGATGAGATCGCCGGCCGTCGCCGTCACCACGAGCACCGCGCCGAGCAACGCACCTGCCCACCACGGACCGTCGAGCAGGAACATCACGGTGAGCACACCGGCAGCGATGCACGCCACCGCCGACCCGGCGAAGCCTTCCCACGACTTCTTCGGGCTGATCGCCGGCACCATCGGGTGCTTGCCGAACAGGACACCCGAGGCGTAACCCCCGATGTCCGATGCCACGCACACGAGCATCAGGCAGAACACGCGCTGCGGGCCCTGATCCTCGAGGACCATGAGGGTCGCGAACGAGGCCAGCAGCGGCAGCCAGGCCGCGACGAAGACCGCGACCGCGGTATCGCGCAGGTAGTTGCGCGGTTGCGCGACGAGACCGTGGTCGAACAGACGCCACAGCATCGTCACGACGACCGTGCCCGCGAACGCGCCGAGCACACCCGTCGTGCCGTACGGCCACCCGAGCCAGATCATCGCCTGGCCACCGACCAGCAACGGCACTCTGGGGACGAGCACGTCGGCTTCGCGCAGACGCTTGGTGACCTCCCAGGTCGCGATACCGATGGCGATTGCGACCACGGCGAGCCACGCCTTCGGGGCGAACAGCAGGATCCCGATGACGAGCGCGCCCAGACCACCGCCGACCGCGAAGGCGGCCGGCAGGTCGCGTCCGGCCCGTGACGGTTTCTTCACCGGCTCCGACGCGGGGTCGGGGGCCGGCGTCGGGTCTGCAGGGGTGGCACCGGAGTCGGCTCCGGCACCGATTGGAAGCTGCGGGTCGGAGGACCCGTCGGCTCGACCCACCGTCAGACCTCCATCAGTTCGGCTTCCTTGTGCTTGATCAACTCGTCGATCTGACCGACGTACTTCGCGGTCGTCTTGTCGAGTTCCTTCTCGGCGCGGTTCACATCGTCCTCGCCGGCCTCGCCGTCCTTCTGGATACGGCCGAGTTCCTCCATCGCCTTGCGGCGGACGTTGCGCACCGCGACCTTCGCGTCCTCACCCTTGGCCTTGGCCTGCTTGACGAGTTCGCGACGACGCTCCTCGGTGAGCTGCGGGACCGAGATGCGGATGATGTTGCCGTCGTTGGTGGGGTTGACGCCGAGATCGGAGTTGCGGATCGCGGTCTCGATCGCGTTCAGCTGCGAGGCCTCGTACGGCTTGACGATGACCATGCGCGCCTCGGGAACGTTGATGCTGGCGATCTGCGTGATCGGCGTGGGAGCCCCGTAGTAGTCGACGACGATGCGGTTGAACATGCCCGGGTTCGCGCGACCGGTCCGAATGCCACCCAGATCGTCCCGGGCCACCGTGACGGCCTTCTCCATCTTCTCTTCGGCTTCGAAGAGGGCTTCATCGATCACGGCAGTTCCTCCATGTTCCGTTGTCCGTTCATGACCGTACGAGTGTTCCGATCTTCTCACCGGCGATGGCTCGGGCGATATTGCCCTTGGTCAGCAGATTGAAGACCATGATCGGCATGGCGTTGTCCATGCACAGGCTGAAGGCGGTCGCGTCGGCGACCTTGAGGCCCTGCTCGATGACCTCGCGGTGGGTGATCTCCTCGAACAGCTCCGCATCCGGGTTCGTGCGGGGGTCGTCGGAGTAGACCCCGTCGACGGCCTTCGCCATGAGGACGACCTCGGCGCCGATCTCGAGGGCGCGCTGCGCAGCGGTGGTGTCGGTGGAAAAGTACGGCATACCCATGCCCGCACCGAAGATGACCACGCGCCCCTTCTCGAGGTGGCGGCGCGCACGCAGCGGCAGGTAGGGCTCGGCGACCTGTCCCATCGTGATGGCGGTCTGCACGCGGGTGTCGATGCCTTCCTTCTCCAGGAAGTCCTGCAGCGCAAGGGAGTTCATGACCGTTCCGAGCATGCCCATGTAATCGGACCGTGCGCGTTCGAGACCGCGCTGCTGGAGTTCGGCGCCGCGGAAGAAGTTGCCGCCACCGATCACGACCGCGACCTCGGCGCCACCGCGCACGACCTCCGCGATCTGCTGGGCCACCGTGGTCACCACGTCCGGGTCGAGTCCGACCTTGCCGCCGCCGAACATCTCGCCACCGAGCTTGAGCAGTACCCGGCGGAATCCGGGCCGATCGTGGGCGTGGTCGGACATGACTCTCCTCTGGTTGCGCATGAATCGGCCCTTATCATCCTGCCTCATCCGCTCGAGGGAACCGAGATCGGGCGGATCGACACGCCACACCTGTCACCGCGCAGCACGCGCGGATGCCTCCGGGCCCCGAGGCGGCGTGGCCCGACACACCTCGACCCCGCCGGTTGTGAACCGACGGGGTCGTGGAGTGGAAGAACTAGCTGGCGCCGACCTCGAAACGCACGAAGCGGGCGACGGTCGCGCCGGCCTCGTCGAGGATCGCCTTGACGGTCTTCTTCGAGTCCGTCACGGACGCCTGCTCGAGCAGGACGACGTCCTTGAAGTAGCCGTTGACGCGGCCTTCGACGATCTTCGGCAGAGCCTGCTCCGGCTTGCCCTCGGCCTTGGCGGTCTCCTCGGCGATACGCCGCTCGTTGGCGACGATGTCCTCGGGCACCTCGTCACGGCTGACGTACTTGGCCTTCAGAGCGGCGATCTGCATCGCGGCACCGCGAGCGGCCTCGGCAGCGGCGTCGCCCTCACCGGTGTACTCGACGAGCACGCCGACCGACGGCGGCAGGTCGGAAGCACGCTTGTGCAGGTAGACGGCGGTCTGGCCGTCGAAAGCAGCGACGCGACGCAGCTCGAGCTTCTCGCCGATCTTCGCAGACAGCTCCTGGACGAGGGCGTCGACGGTCTTACCGTCGATCTCGACGGCCTTGAGCGCCTCGACGTCGTTCGCGCGGGCCTGCGCGGCAGCGGTGACGACCTTGTCGGCGAGAGCCTGGAACTCGTCGTTCTTGGCGACGAAGTCGGTCTCGGAGTTCAGCTCGACGAGCACGCCGTCCTTGGCCACGACGAGGCCCTCGGCGGTGGAGCGCTCGGCGCGCTTGCCCACGTCCTTGGCACCCTTGATGCGCAGCTGCTCGACGGCCTTGTCGAAGTCGCCGTCGTTGTCGGCGAGCGCGTTCTTGCAGTCCAGCATTCCGGAGCCGGTGAGCTCACGAAGACGCTTGACGTCGGCGGCGGTGTAGTTCGCCATGGAAGCGAGCCTCCTGTGTCTGTGGTGGAAAAGTCTCTGGGGGCGGCCCTACCGCGCGGATGGGCTCGGGCCGCGATGCGACGGCCCCGACCAGGATCTCTCGATCGGAAGGTCGGGGCCGGGCAACGAATCAGGCCTCGGGGGCCGCGTCTGCTGCGGGGGCTGCGTCCGCTGCGGGCGCCTCGGCGTCGGCGGCGGGGGTGGCCTGCGAGAGCAGCTCCTGCTCCCACTCGGCGAGAGGCTCGGCACCGGCCTCGGGCTTGGCCTCGGCGTCGCTGCTCTTGCCGGCGCGGGCCTGCAGGCCCTCGGCGACGGCGGAAGCGACGACCTTGGTCAGCAGCGCCGCGGAACGGATCGCGTCGTCGTTACCCGGGATCGGGTAGTCGACGAGGTCCGGATCGCAGTTGGTGTCGAGGATCGCGATGACCGGGATGTTCAGCTTGCGGGCCTCACCGACGGCGATGTGCTCCTTGTTGGTGTCGACGACCCAGATCGCCGACGGAACCTTCGCCATGTCGCGGATGCCGCCGAGGGTGCGCTCCAGCTTGTTCTTCTCACGCGTGAGCATGAGGATTTCCTTCTTGGTGCGTCCCTCGAAGCCGCCGGTCTGCTCCATCGACTCGAGCTCCTTCAGGCGCTGCAGGCGCTTGTGGACGGTCGAGAAGTTGGTGAGCATGCCGCCGAGCCAGCGCTGGTTCACGTAGGGCATGCCCACGCGGGTGGCCTCTTCGGCGATGGATTCCTGAGCCTGCTTCTTGGTGCCGACGAACAGCACGGTTCCACCGTGAGCGACGGTCTCCTTGACGAACTCGTACGCCTTGTCGATGTACGTCAGGGTCTGCTGCAGGTCGATGATGTAGATGCCGTTGCGGTCGGTGAAGATGAACCGCTTCATCTTCGGATTCCAGCGACGGGTCTGGTGTCCGAAGTGGGCGCCGCTGTCGAGCAGCTGCCGCATAGTCACAACAGGCATGCCTGTTTCTCTCTTTCGTGTCGGTTTCCGCGGTGGATCTTCCGATCCCCGCCCTGGCGTCCACATGTCCGTCGAACCCTTGCGGGACCGGCCGACGGCCATTTCCGATGCGGCCCGGAGAAACGGGTCGGCATCGATGCGCGGACGCGCGAAGTCGATCTGCGTATACAGACCGCCCGACAAGTGTACGCGGAGCGGGCGCGGATCCCTAACCGGGAGTCACCGGTCCTGTGGATGGATCCGGGCTAGTCCACAGATCGCGTCGACGCCTGGTGCGCGGGAGTCCGATTCACGAGGCTGACGGGCATGCTTCTCGCCGCGCCCTTCCGGACGATCGCCGTTGTGATCGCCGCGTTCGTCGTGCTCGCCGTCGTCCCGGGAACCGGATCGGCCGACACCGGACGGTTCGTGTGGCCACTCGATCCCCGGCCGGCCGTGAGCCGGCAGTTCGACCCACCCGAGCAGAACTGGCTCCCCGGTCACCGCGGAGTCGATCTCGACGCACGAGCAGGACAGACCGTCGTGGCCGCCGGTGACGGCGTCATCGCGTTCGCCGGTGTCGTGGCCGGGAAACCCGTGGTCTCCGTCGATCACGAGGGCGGGCTGCGCACCACCTACGAACCGGTCGAGGCGTCGGTCGCCGCGGGCCGCCGGGTGACGAGAGGTGATCCCATCGGCACCGTCGTCGCGGGCCACGAAGGCTGCGCGTCCTCCGCATGTCTGCACTGGGGACTGCGCCGCGGCCGCGACGACTATCTCGATCCCCTCCCCCTCGTGGAGCGCCCGGTGATCCGCCTGCTACCGGTGTGACGCCCGGCGCCCCGGCTAGTGCACCGCGTGCCGACCCGACAGTGCGGGGAAGTCGTCGGCGACCATCGCGGCGAGTTCGACGAACGCCGTGCGGGTCGCGGGGCGGAGCCGTTCGAGATCGATCTCGGCTCCCTCGGCGAGATGCTCGTCGAAGGGCAGCACCTTCACCGCGCGGCACCGCGCCAGGAAGTGCGCGGTCAGCGCGTCCATGTCGATACTCGCCGCACCCGGGCGCGGCGAGCTGATCACCACGACCGTACGTTCGACCAGGTCGGAGTAACCGTGAGCCTGCAGCCAGTCGAGGGTCGCCGCCGCACTGCGCGCCGCATCGACCGCCGGCGACGCGACGAGCACGAGGGTGTTCGCCAGGTCCAGTACGCCACGCATGACCGAGTGCATGATCCCGGTCCCGCAGTCGGTGAGGATCACGTTGTAGTAGACCTGCAGGATGTCGACGACGCGCCGGTAGTCCTCCTCGCTGAACGCTTCCGAGGCAGCGGGATCGCGTTCGCTCGCAAGCACTTCGAGTCGGCTCGGCGCCTGCGAGGTGTGGGCGCGCACGTCCGAGTACCGGCGGATGCCCGACGCCTTCGCGAGCAGGTCCCGCACGGTCGAGGTGGTCTGCTGCGGGATCCTCTGCCCGAGGGTGCCGAAGTCCGGATTCGCGTCGACGGCGATGACGCAGTCGCCGCGCAGCGACGCGAACGTCGACCCCAGTCCGACGGTCGTGGTGGTCTTGCCCACCCCGCCCTTCAGGGACAGCACCGCGATGCGGTAGTCGCCCGGGATCGGCTGGCGGATCCGGGCGACGAGATCCTCGCGGCGTTCACTGCCTCCGCCCTCGAGCCTGCCACCGGTCAGCCGGTCGACCCGTTCTCGCCATCGCCGCGTCGAACGTCGTGACCTGCGGACGAGCACTCCCGACGCGAGGTCGACGTTGGACGGCCGATCGTCGAACCGCTGTGCCTCGTGCTGCAGGTCGTCGACCGGCAGATCGTCGACCACAGCGTCCGTTCGCGCCGGCAGCGGGGCCGGGACCGCTGCGGACTCGGGATCGCCCGGACCGGGCGCGACCTCCGAAACCTCCGGGCTCGCCACCTCCGGCTCGGGTGCAGGTGCCACCGTGTCGGGCTTCGCCTCCGCGACTGCGGGCACCGGATCCGCGGTGGCGGAGGCAGGCTCGGGCTCGGGCGGCACTTCCGGCACCGTCGCCTGCGGCACTACCGGCACCGTCGCCTCCGGCACTACCGGCACGGTCGCCTGCGGCTCCGGGTCGTCGTCCGTACTCATCCGGGGCCGCAACGCCATGCCGAGAGGCACGGAGGCCGTCATCCCGAGCGGAGCGGAGGGGGCGGGTGGAGTCGCACCGTCGCCGGACGAAGTGGATGGGCCGGGCGTCTCGGTACCCCTGGCCGCGCGGCGGAGACCGCGTCGCGCGTGGTCGGTTCCGGATTCCGGTGGATCCTGCAGCCAGGCGGGCACGGCAGGACCCGGGTCGTTGCGTCTCATCTGTTCCCCCGATTCGATGGTGCCGGCGCACGCTATCAAACCGGGACGGCTTCTCGGGCAGGCCGATCAGGCGCGAGGATGGGCCTGATCGTGCGCGGCACGCAGGCGCGCCACCGAGACGTGGGTGTAGAGCTGCGTGGTGGCCAGACTCGTATGGCCCAGCACCTCCTGGACCACGCGCAGGTCCGCTCCCCCTTCGAGCAGGTGCGTCGCCGCACTGTGCCGCAGACCGTGCGGCGCGAGGTCGGGTGCGCCCGGCACCGACGAGACCGCCTCGTGCACCACCGACCGGACCTGCCGCTGGTCGATCCGACCACCGCGCTTGCCCAGCAGCAACGCCGCACCCGACGACGGGCGTGCGAGATGCGGGCGTCCGTGACGCAACCACGCGTCGAGCGCCTCGGCCGCGGGGGTCCCGTAGGGGACGATCCGTTCTTTGTCGCCCTTGCCGAGGACCCGGACGACCCGCCGCTCGGCGTCGACGTCGTCGATGTCGACCGCGCACAGCTCCCCGACCCGAATTCCGGTCGCATACAGCAGCTCGACGATCACCCGATCACGGAGGGCGATGGGATCGAGTTCGCGCGCACCGGATTTCGCGGCCTCCATGATCTCCAGCGCCTGGTCGTCGCGGAGCACCGCGGGCAGTGAGCGGTGCGGACGCGGTGAGACGAGACGCGTCGCCGGATCGGCGTCGAGTCGCCGGGTGCGCACGAGCCATGCCGTGAAGACGCGTGCCGACGAGGTACGCCGCGCGAGCGTGGTGCGGGCCGCCCCCGCCGCCACCATCCCGGCGAGCCAGGACCTCAGCACATCGAGATCGAGGTCGGTGATGCGCGCATCGGGATTCCGGTCGGCGAGGTGCTGCAACAGCGAGCGGATGTCGGTGCGATACGCGCGGATCGTGTGCTCCGAGCGGTTGTCTTCGAGGCGGAGGTGATCGACGAAGTCCCCCAGGTGTACGTCCAGCGTCGCCGGAAGCATGTCGGATTCGTTGCCTCGCATGGGTCTACCGTGCGGCACGACCGGCTCGGGTGCAACGACCCGCGCCGACTAAGGTGCTTTCGTGAACAAAACGATCCCGGTACCGATGTTGTGCGCACTGGCGTTGCTGTCGGCGATCGCGCCGCTCGCCACGGACATGTACCTCCCGGGACTTCCCGTCATGGCGGAGAGCCTGGACAGTTCGACCGTCGGCGTCCAGCTCACGCTCACGACGTTCATGGCGGGTCTCGGGCTCGGCCAGCTGCTCGTGGGTCCCCTGTCGGACGGCTGGGGCCGGCGACGGCTGATCCTCGCCGGCACGATCGTCCTGGCGGTGAGCAGCGCGATCTGCGCGATGGCGCCCACCGTCGAGATCCTGATCGCTGCGCGTCTGATCCAGGGCTTCAGCGGCGGCACCGGCATCGTCCTCGCCCGGGCGGTCATCGCCGACCGGGCGCGAGGCAATCAGGCCGCCAAGCTGTTCAGCCTGATGATGATCATCGGTGGCATCGCGCCCGTCGCCGCTCCTCTGCTCGGTGGCGTGCTGCTGGGACCGATCGGATGGCGCGGCATCTTCTGGGTGCTCACCGGCCTGGCCGTCCTGATGGCCGTCGGCGCCTTCGCGTTCGTCCCAGAGACCCTGCCGCCGGAGAAGCGACACGCCGGCGGTCTGAAGACGATGGCCGGCAACTTCGGATACGTCCTCCGGCAACGACGCTTCGTCGGTTACGCCGCCGCCATGGCCCTGGGATTCGGCGCAATGTTCTCGTACATCTCGGCCTCACCCTTCGTCACCCAGAACATCCTCGGCCTGAGCCCCGGACAGTTCTCTCTGGTCTTCGCCGTGAACTCGGCCGGTCTCGTGCTGGCAAACGCCGTCAACACCCGCCTCATCGGCCGGTTCGAGGTGCGGACACTGCTGCTCTTCGGTGTGACCACCATGTTCACGGCAGGTGCGCTGCTGTTGCTGACGATGGTCGTCGTCGGCTACGTCGCGGCGCTGATCCTGCCGCTGCTGTTCGTCGCGATCAGCATGATGGGTCTGACATTGGGCAACGCCACCGCGTTGGCCCAGTCGCAGGTCCCGAAGGCGGCCGGTACGGGCTCCGCCGTGATCGGCGCCTCCCAGTTCGGTCTCGCTGCCGTGGTCTCCCCGCTCGTCGGGCTCGGCGGCGAAGGCACCGGTATCCCGATGGCCGTCGCCATCGTGGTCTGCTCGGGACTGGCGCTCACCTCCGCCGCGGTGCTGGCACGTGACTCCGCCGCGGTGCCGGCGCGCGAGTCCGCGAGCTGACGTGAACGACCGGCCGTCAACTGCTCGCGACGGCCGCCAGTTCGCTCTTCCACACGCGGAAGCCCTCCTCGGTGCGTCCACGACGCCAGTAACCCGAGATCGACGCGCGCGCCGGCGGTACGGCCCGCTCCTTCCGCAGGTACGGCCGGATGTGCTTCATGACGGCCTCGGCCTCTCCGTGCACGAAGACTTGCACGTCACCGTCCGGCCAGGGCAGGGCCTTCACCGCAGCGACGAGGGGTGAGTTGCCGTCGATCAGGTCGGCACCGGCGTCTCCGGCCGCGACACCGCGATGGAGCCAGGTGACGTCCACACCCGCCGGGGCGTCGAGCTTCAGCTCGTCGCCGGGCCCGATGACCTCCAGGAAGACCGCGCCCCGCGCGTCGGCGGGCAAGTCCTCGAGCGCGGCCGCGATTGCGGGGATCGCGGTCTCGTCGCCGGCGAGCAGATGGAAGTCGGCGGAGCGATCGGGCCGGTATCCCGCCCCGGGTCCCCGCACCACGACCTGCGTGCCCGGCTGTACCGAGCGAGCCCACGGCCCCGCGACACCCTCGTCGCCGTGCACGACGAAGTCGATCCAGATCTCCCGGGCGTCCGCGTCCACGCGCCGGACCGTATAGGTGCGGACGACCGTGTCGTTCCCCGCAGGCAGCTCGATTTTCACGTAGCTGTCGGTCTCCGCGCGGGCCTGGAACCCGCCGAAGCCGTCTCCGCCGAGTACGACGCGGACGAAGTGCTCGCCGATCGTCTCGGTCCGCAGGACCGTGAGTGTCGTCCCCATGGGCGCTTTCCGTGCCACCGAACCTCCTATTAGGGTTACCTATTATCGCGTCACCGTACTCTGTCGCGGGGTGCGGCGGGGAGGTCACGATCGGCGAGGCTCTAGGCTCGAGAACATGAGCACCACCGCGGCCGACATCGCCACCTGGATGACCGACATCATCACCACCGAACGCAGGGTCACCCAGACCGACATGGTCGACGCGATCGAGGCCAAGTTCGGCTCCGAGTGGATCTACGTGAACGACAACGGCCACCCGTCCATCGACCGCGCTGTCCTCAAGGAGTTCCGCAAGGCCCACCGCGGTGCCGTGAAGTGGGACCGCGAGGACCGCGCCTGGTACGTCGAGGACGCGCCGACGGCCGAGCCCTCCGACGAGTAGTCGACACTCGGGCCCCTTCGCAAGACACCGATTTCGCAGGCGAGCACGGTAATCCTCCGAATTCACCCCTCGCGTGTCCGGCGGAACGGCGCGAAGTCTGTGAGCATACGGTCACGACTCCTTCGCGCGACCGTCTCCGGCACTGCCGAGCCGATCGGCGCGTCGGCAGCAGGTCGGAGGGCGCCGGGTGGACATCGAGAACGAGCGGGAACCTTCCGTACCCGCCCGCGAACTCGCGACGATCTGTGTGCTGGCGATCGTGGCCGGCACCGTCATCGGTGTCGTCGGCGGAGCCTTCCGCTGGTGCCTGGAACGGCTCGAACGATGGCGGATCCACACCGTGGAGTGGGCGCACGAACTCCCCGGTCCGGGATGGCTCGTGCCGGTGGGGATCACGATCCTCGGCGCACTGCTCGCGGCGCTGATCGTCCGGGTGGTCCCCCTCGCCTCGGGTAGCGGGATCCAGCACGTCGAGGCCGTCGACCGCGGGCAGGCCGCGCCACCACCCCTGTCGGTGCTGCCCTCCAGATTCGTCGGGGCACTCCTGTCGATCGGGTCGGGCCTCGTCCTGGGGCGGGAGGGTCCGATCGTGCACATGGGTGCCGCGGTGGGCGCCGAGACCGCACGCCGCTCCCGGCACCCCGAACACGAACGTCTGCTGCAGACCTCGGTCTCCGGTGCCGGACTTGCGGTCGCGTTCAACGCCCCGATCGGTGGTGCGCTGTTCGTCTTCGAGGAGGTCACCGGCAGCTTCCGTTTCCGCACCGTCGTGCCCGTCGTCCTGTCGGTGGCCGCCGCGGTGGCGTGTTCGCGGACGATCGTCGGCGACACCCCAGACTTCACCGTGGACCCCATCGCTCCCCCGTCCATCGTCCTGCTGCCCGTCTTCGTGGTGTTCGGTCTGCTCACCGGATTGCTCGGCGCGGCCTACAACCGGATGGTCCTGGGATCGCTGAGCGTGGTGGAGTCGATCCGCTCGCTCTCGCCGGTGACGAAGGCCGCGATCATCGGCGGACTCGTCGGGTTGTTGTCGGTGGTCGCACCGTGGGCCGGCGGTGGCGGCGACTCCCTCGTCCAGCACGTGGTGGGCGGTGGCGCCCTCGCACTGCCGGTGGTCGCCTGGTACGTCCTGCTGCGGTTCGTCGCGGGACCGCTGTCGTATGCGGCCGGGACACCGGGCGGATTGTTCGCGCCCCTCCTGGCACTGGGTGCTCTCTGGGGACTGTTGTGCGCCGGGATCTGCGCCGTGATCGTCCCCGGGATCGGGTCGTCCCTCGCCGTACCGATGGCGATCGCAGGGATGGCCGCCCTCTTCGGCGCGTCGGTGCGGGCGCCGATCACCGGAGTCGTCCTCGTCGTGGAGATGACCGCGGTGACGGGGGTGACGGTCCCGATGCTCGCCGCGACGATCTGCGCCGTCGTCGTGGCATCCTCCACGCGGGTCCCGCCCATCTACGACAGCCTGCGCAACCGCATGTTCGGCGCCCCTCCCGACCGCGCGTAGACCCTGGCATCGATCCAGGGTCATGTCCGCTGCCACCCTCCGTCCGTCGCTACCACCAGGCCGTCGAGTTCGAGCAGGGGAAGCGCAGCCCGCACCCGCTCGATCGGCAGTCCCGCCGACTCGGCCACCGTCGCCGGATCGCAGACCTCCGATGCCGGAAGTGCCTCGTAGACCAGAGCCATGTCACCCGACAGTCCGTCCAGGTCGCGGCGGAACAGGCCGTCACGGTCGTCGTCCCCGCAGGCCAGGAGCGGACCGCACTCCTCGACGATGTCGCGCGCCGCACCCACCAGACGGGCCTCGCCTTCCCTGATCATGCGGTGACAGCCCTGCGATGCCGCCGAGGTCACCGGTCCGGGGACCGCCATGACCGGCCGGCCGAGTCGTCGCGCCCAAGCCGCGGTGTTGCGCGCCCCGCTGCGCCAACCCGCCTCGACGACGACCGTGCCGGCGGACAACGCCGCGATCAGCCGATTGCGGGCGAGGAACCGGTACCGCGCAGGGGTCGTACCCGGCGGATGTTCGCTGACCACCAGGCCCGACTCGGAGATCCGGCGCAGCATGGTCGTGTGCGCCGCCGGGTACGCCCGATCGACCCCACAGGCCAGGATCGCGACCGTGGTGCCGCCCACCCCGAGCGCCGCGCGGTGTGCGGCAGCGTCGACGCCGAAGGCCGCACCGGACACGACCGTCCACCCGTCGGCGGCGAGGTCCCCGGCGATCTCGGCGGTGACGTGCTCTCCGTAACCGCTCGCGGCACGGGTCCCGACGATGCCGATCGCGCGTTCGGCGAGGTCGTCGATCCGCCGGCTCCCCCACACCCACAGTGCGAGGGGCGGCCCCTCGGCGTCGGTCGCGGTGTCGAGGGTGCCGAAGCCGAGCATCTGCCATGCGGGCCATTCGTCGTCGTCGGGCGTCACCAGTCGACCTCCGGCCCGACCCAGACGGTCGAGATCCCGTGCCGCGGTGTCGAGGTGCGCCCGCACCGAGTACCGCGACGAGAGTTCGCCGAGGCCCGAGCCCGACCGGATGGCGGCCGCCACCTCGAGCACACCCGCGGCCTCGACCGCCGCCGACAACGATCGCGACGCGCCCTGCGTGACGGTCGACAGATAGGCCCAGGCCAGGCGCCGTTCATCGTCGTGTCCGCTCATGCGACACCCCGATCCCGGAAGTCGAGGGCGGCAGCGACGTGCGTCGCCGACGGCGAATCGGAACCGTCGAGGTCGCTCAGCGTCCACGCGACCCGAAGTGCGCGATCCGCTCCTCGCGCGGTGATAGCGCCCTTACGCAGCGCCCATTCGACGGGTTCGAGCGCGGCCCGCGGAAGCCGGAACTTCTGCCGGAGGGCCGGTCCGGGCACCTCGGCGTTGGTAGCCCAGCCGTGATCGGCCCACCGCTCGCGTGCCGCGGCTCTCGCCCGGGCGACACGCGCCCGCACGTCGTCGGTGCTCTCGCCCGTCTCCCCCATCAATGCGCTCGTCGCGACGGCCTGCATCCGGACCCGCAGGTCGACGCGATCGAGGAGCGGGCCCGACAGTCGCCCCAGATAACGGCGACGTGCGGTCGGCGCGCACACGCAGTCGGCGTCGCGTGGCGGTGCGCACGGGCAGGGGTTGGCGGCGAGGATCAGCTGGAACCGAGCCGGATATCGCGCGACACCGTCGCGCCGGGCGATGCGTACCTCCCCGTCCTCGAGCGGTGTACGCAGCGCTTCGAGTGTCTTCGTCCCCATCTCGGCGACCTCGTCGAGGAACAGCACGCCGCGGTGCGCCCGGCTCACCGCGCCGGGTTTCGCCATGCCGGTGCCGCCTCCGATCAGCGAACTCACCGACGCCGTGTGATGGGGCGCGATGAAAGGTGGTTCCGTCACGAGCGGCCGGTCGCTGGTGAGGGTGCCCGCCACCGAGTGGATGGCCGTCACCTCGAGGGCATGATTCTCGCTCAGGTCCGGCAGAATCCCCGGAAGTCGCTGTGCAAGCATCGTTTTCCCGATCCCCGGCGGACCGGTCAGCATCAGGTGGTGCGCGCCGGCCGCAGCGACCTCGATCGCGCGACGCGCTTCGTGCTGACCGACCACTTCGCTGAGATCACCCCGCACCGCCCGTGGTGGCAGCGCACGCGGATCGGGCCGTTCGAGCGGACCGTCGCCCTGCAGCCAGATCACCAACTCGCGCAGCGTTTCGGCGCCGTAGACGTCGATGCCGTCGACGAGCGCCGCCTCGGTCATCGTCGCGGTGGGCACCACCACGCGCGACCAGCCGTGCTTCTTCGCCGTGAGCACGGCGGGCAGCACACCGCGCACCGGACGGACGCGCCCGTCGAGCGCGAGTTCGCCGAGCAGCACCGTCCGGGAGACTGCCTCGGTCGGCACGACATCCGCCGCGTCGAGGACCGCGCACGCCAACCCGAGGTCGTAGACACTGCCGACCTTCGGCAGCGTGGCCGGAGACAGTGCGAGCACGACCTTCGAATCCGGCCACTTGGCACCGGAATTCGACACGGCGGCGCGCACCCGATCGCGCGACTCCTGGAGCGCGGTGTCGGGCAGCCCGACCATCGTCACACCCGGCAGACCTCGCCCGATGTCGGCTTCGATCTCGACGACCTGCCCGTCGATCCCGGAGACCGCGACCGACCACGCGCGTCCGAGCGCCATCAGAGGACCTGCTTGCGGTGGGTGATCTCCGGAGCGTGCCCCCGCGCGAGCAGGACGGTGACCACATCGACGCGGATGTGCGACCAGCGGCGCGTCTGTTCGGACAACCACTGCCCGGCGAGGCGACGGATGCGTTCGGCCTTCGCGGGCGTCACCGCTTCGGCGGGGGTGCCGTATCCGGTGCCTGTGCGGGTCTTGACCTCGACGAAGACGACGGCCGCGCCGTCCTGTGCGATGAGATCGAGTTCGCCGTATCGACTGCGCCAGTTCCGGGCGAGCACGACCATGCCGGTCGACTCGAGGTAGTCCGCGGCGAGGTCTTCGCCTAGCGCGCCCAGATCCCGATTGTGTGATGTCCGATTCGTCCCCTGCATGCGCCCACTGTGGAGGACCGAGGCACGTGGAATCGGGGTCCGAGCACGGAGATCGGGGGATCTGTGGATGAGTGCGGTGCCTGTGCACAACCGAGGGCGACGAGCCGCGGCGAAGGGCTCGGTCTCGGCGCCCCGGTTAGGATGCGGCCGCTGCGCGCAGGATCGTCCCCGAGGACGTCAGCCCAGCTTGTCGGGCAGTCTCAGTTCGGGCTTGTCGAGCTCTTCGATGTTGACGTCCTTGAACGTGATGACACGGACATGCTTGACGAAGCGTGCGGGACGGTACATGTCCCACACCCAGGCGTCGGACATGCGCACCTCGAAGTACACCTCGCCGTTGGCGTTGTGCGGCAGCAACTCGACCGCGTTCGCCAGGTAGAACCGGCGCTCGGTCTCCACGACGTACGCGAACTGACCGACGATGTCCCGGTACTCCCTGTACAGCGAGAGTTCCATCTCGGTTTCGTACTTCTCGAGATCCTCGGCACTCATCGGTCTCGGTGTCCTCCCAGTCTGGTGTGTCCTGCAATCATCCCGCATCCGCCTCGTCGGTGAACAATCGACGCCCCGGGTCGTCTGCATACGAGCGACGAACCGGGTCGTCGGCGAACAACCGACGTCGCACTGCGGGCACTCCGCACACGGAGCGCACATTGGCCCACGACCGCCGGTGCTGCGGTGACGGGCCGTGCTCGGCCAACGCCGCCATGTGCGTCGGAGTGCTGTAGCCCTTGTGTACTGCGAAACCGTACTCCGGTAGCTCGCCGTCGAGGTCGACCATCATCCGATCGCGTGTGACCTTCGCGAGCACGCTGGCCGCCGCGATGCATGCGGCGGCCGCGTCGCCGCCGATCACGGGCAGGGACGGTGCGGGCAGTCCGGGGACCCGGAAACCGTCGGTGAGCACGTAACCGGGCGGAGTCGACAGACCCGCCACCGCGCGTCGCATGCCTTCGATGTTGGCGACGTGGACGCCGATCGCGTCGACCTCCTCCGCGGGGATCACCACCACGCTCCACGCCCGGGCGCGTTTCACGATCACCGAGTACAGCTCCTCGCGGGTTCGTTCGGTGAGCTTCTTCGAGTCGTCGAGCCGGTCGAGCGACGCGTGCGGCCGGTCGCCGAGCACACAGGCCGCGACGACCAGCGGCCCGGCGCAGGCACCGCGGCCGGCTTCGTCGACCCCCGCGACCGGACCGAGACCGCACCGCGCGAGCGCGGACTCCATGGTGCGCAGTCCCGAGGAGCGACGGATCACGGGTCGAGGTGGCCAAGCAGTCACGAGGGAAGGATCTCCGGTGAATCGATCAGGCCCCATCGGCCGGGAGGCAGCACGATGAAGCGGGCTTTACCGATGACATTGTCCAGCGGGATCGAGCCCTGATGCTCGTCCCCGACGTGGTAACGCGAGTCGGCGGAGTTGCTGCGGTTGTCACCCATCACCCAGACGTGGCCCTCGGGCACGGTGACGGGCCCGAAGCAGCGCCCGGAGGGCACCTCGGTCTCGCAGGTGACGACACCCGGGGTGAACGGGAAGTCCATGGTCACGTACGGCTCGTCGAGCGGGACACCGTCGACGAGGACACGGCCCTGGTCGTCGCAGCATTCGACCGTCTGCCCGCCGGTCGCGATCACGCGCTTGACGAGGTCGTTCTCGTCGGGCGGCACGACGCCGACGAGCGAACCGATCTCCTGCAGTCCCCGCACGACGACGTTGTCGGAACGTGTCGAGACGTACCCGGCCGACCACGAGTCGGGGCCCTCGAAGACGATGACGTCACCGGGGCGGGGGTCGGTGAAGCGGTAACCCACCTTCTCGACGACGATGCGGTCGCCGGTGCAGCCCGGGCAGCCGTGCAGTGTCGGCTCCATCGACTCCGAGGGAATGAGGTAGACCCGCGCCACGAAGGTCTGCAGCAGGAAGCTCAGGGCCAGTGCGACGACGACCAGGATCGGCAGTTCACGCCAGAACGACTTCTGCTTCTTCGCCTCCGGGGCGGTGTCGTTCGCCGCGGGGTCCTCGCGCCGGTGGTGTGCACCGTCGGCTCGATCGCTCCGAGCCGAACCTCGAACATCGTTGCGGTTCACATCCGGTCGAGCCGGATCGTGCGGGGAATCTGCCACCTCGACAGACTAGCGTCTGCGGTACAGCGGTCCGCCGAGGACGACCGTCGACCGGCCGGGCGAGAGACAGACCGCCATCCAGAACGACGACGACCCGGCCGGGACGTATGTCCGGGCCGGGTCGTCGGATGCTGTATCGGGTGGCTCGAGAGCCGTGCCGAGCAGCCCGAGGGGCTGGTCAGCGGCCGAAGATCAGCGCTTCTCCTTGATCTTGGCAGCCTTGCCGCGCAGCTCACGCAGGTAGTAGAGCTTCGCGCGACGGACGTCGCCACGGGTCAGCACGTCGATCTTGGCGAGGTTGGGGCTGTGCACCGGGAAGGTGCGCTCCACGCCCACTCCGAAGGAAACCTTGCGGACGGTGAAGGTCTCGCGGATGCCGCCGCCCTGACGCCGGATCACGACGCCCTTGAAGACCTGCACACGCTCCTTGCTGCCCTCGATGACCTTGACGTGCACGTCGAGAGTGTCGCCGGGACGGAAGTCCGGGATGTCGTCGCGCAGCGACTTGGCGTCCAGAAAGTCCAGGGTGTTCATCGGTTTTACATCCTCTTGTTCGCTCGAGCAGAGGAACCTGGCGGCGACCGCCGTATGGCGGGCTCGACCGGTTCGTGCCCAGGTCAGGTAGGCGTGCCCGAACGGGGCAACCCGTCCATTGTGCCAGACGGAGCATCGATCGATGAAATCGGCGGTGGCGCCGGTTTGACGCGGCGGTCCAGTTCCGCCTCGGTCGCGGTGCGCGAGTGCTCGACACTGCCCCGCACGGTCTCGAGCGTCGGGGCGCCCGCGACGAGATCCTGCACGAAGATCTTGGCGCGGATCACCGGACGTCGCAGTCGACGTTCGCGTTCGAGCGCGCGCGCCATACGACGTGGCCGCTTGCCGTACCGCCAGCGAGCCCAGGGCGCACCGGGCCGCGAGAGCCGGATCGCTCCGACCCACAGCAGCGGGATGATGAACAACCCCACCAGGCCGGTCCAGATCTTGCCTTTCGCCAGGACGATCGCGGCGAGCAGAAGGTTCACGAGCACGGCCACGACGAGCGCGGCTCGTCCGGCCCAGTCGCCGCTGTCCTCGAAGTTCGTGGCGTCCCCGAGTTCGAACGGTCGCAGGCCGAGCAACCACATCCCGGTCACGGCGATCGCCACGAAGACGGCGTCGACGGACACCCGTCCCTGTTCTTCCCAGTACACGTCGTTCAGGTAGAAGATCAGCGCGAACTCGTCGAGGGTCAGCGCGGCACCGATGCCGAAGACCGCTGCGAGGATGCAGGCGGCGAGGCGGTTCGCGTCCTCGGAGATCGCGATCAGTCCCCCACCGGCGATCACCATCGTCACGACACCGAACACCACGTGGTGCACGTGCTGACCACCGGGGGTGATGTTGCCGGGCCACCAGCGCACCTGCGCGCGGATCAACCGCACGCTGATCCGGATGAAGACGAACGCGGCCACGAAACCGAGCAGGAAGAACAGCAGCGGGAGGCGCCCCTGATCGACGATCTCGCGCCGCATCCAGTCGAGCATCACCGGCTCACTCCGGCCACCGTGGATCTCATGTCCACAGCATTGCAGGAGTGACCCGGTGATTCGCGTCAGTTGTTACCGAAACCGGCGCGTCGCAGAGCGTCGGCCATCGATCCGGAGGCGGCCGGCGCCGAACGACGGTCGCCGCCACGGCCCTGTTGCCCCCGATTGCCCTGCTGTCCGCGATTGCCCTGGCCGTTCCGGCCCCGACCGCCGCCCTGGTTACCGCCGCCCTGGCCTCCGGGACGACGAGCACCTCCGCGCGGATGACCTCCGGACTTCTCGGCGCCCGGGGTGGGGATCTCGTCGTCGAGTCGCAGTGTCAGACCGATGCGCCGGCGCGCGACGTCGACCTCGAGGACCTTCACCTTGACGACCTCGCCGGACCGGACGACGTCGTGGGGATCCTTCACGAAGCTGCGCGACATGGCGGAGACGTGCACGAGGCCGTCCTGGTGCACGCCCACGTCGACGAATGCACCGAACGCCGCGACGTTGGTGACCACTCCCTCGAGGACCATGCCGGGCTTCAGGTCGGCGACCTTCTCGACACCGGCGGCGAAGGTCGCGGTCCTGAACTCGGGACGCGGGTCGCGGCCGGGCTTCTCGAGCTCGGAAATGATGTCGGTGACGGTGGGGACACCGAAACGGTCGTCAGCGAACTCGTCCGCGCGCAGCTTCCGCAGGGTCGTGGTGTTGCCGAGCAGTTCGCGGACGCTGCTGCCCGTCCGGTCGACGATACGCCGCACCACCGGATACGCCTCGGGGTGCACCGCGGACGCGTCGAGCGGGTCGTCACCGTTGGGGATCCGTAGGAAGCCCGCGCACTGCTCGAAGGCCTTCGGGCCGAGTCGCGGGACGTCCTTGAGCGCGGTGCGCGCCCGGAACGGACCGTTCTGGTCGCGGTGGGCGACGATGCTCTCCGCAAGCGAGCCGGTGATACCCGAGACGCGCGACAGCAGCGGGACCGACGCCGTGTTGACATCGACACCGACGGCGTTCACCGCGTCCTCGACGACCGCGCCCAGCGACCGCGCGAGCATCGTCTCGGACACGTCGTGCTGGTACTGGCCGACGCCGATCGACTTCGGGTCGATCTTCACCAGTTCGGCGAGCGGATCCTGCAGACGGCGCGCGATGGAGACCGCACCGCGGATGGACACGTCGAGGTCCGGGAGTTCCTTGGTGGCGTACTCGGAGGCCGAGTAGACCGAGGCACCCGCCTCGGACACCACGATCTTCGTCAGCCCGGGCACCTTCGCCAGCGACACGAGATCGGCTGCGAGAGCGTCGGTCTCACGCGACGCCGTGCCGTTGCCGATGGCGATCAATTCGACACCGTGCCGCGCGACCAGGGCGGCGAGCACCGCGAGGGCCTCGTCACGCTTGTTGTGGGGCTGATGCGGATAGATCGTGGTGTGGTCGACGACCTTGCCGGTCGCGTCGACGACCGCGACCTTCGTGCCGGTGCGGTAGCCGGGGTCGAGACCCATCGTCGGGCGAGTGCCGGCCGGTGCGGCGAGCAGCAGGTCCTTGAGATTGGCGGCGAAGACGTCGACCGCATCCTTCTCGGCGGACTGCCGCAGCCGCATCCTGATGTCCAGCGACAGCGACATCTGCAGCTTGGTACGCCACGCCCACCGCACGGTGTCGAGCAGCCACTTGTCGGCGGGGCGACCCTGGTCGGCGATGCCGAAGCGCGTCGCGATCCGGCCCTCGTAGTAGCTGCGCTCGCCGGGCACCGGCTCGTCGATCTCGGGATCGAACGACAGCGACAGCACCTCCTCCTTCTCGCCGCGCAGGAGGGCGAGGATGCGGTGCGAGGGCAGCTGGGTGAACGGTTCCGAGAACTCGAAGTAGTCGGAGAACTTCGCGCCGTCGTTCTCCTTGCCGGACCGCACGGTGGAGGTCACCTTGCCGCGCGTCCACATCGCCTCCCGGAGCTCGCCGACGAGGTCCGCATCCTCGGCGAAGCGTTCGACGAGGATGGCGCGCGCACCATCGAGCTGCTCGGAGGTGTACCCGGCAGGATCGGTGGTGGGGTCGCCGATGAGCGCGTCGGCGACGGGCTCGTGACCGGCCTCGCGGGCGATCTGCGCCTTGGTGCGCCGCTTCGGCTTGAACGGCAGGTAGATGTCCTCGAGCCGCGCCTTGGTGTCGGCGAGCATGATCTGGCCGCGCAGCGTGTCGTCGAGCTTGCCCTGCGCCTCGATCGATTCGAGGATCGCGACGCGGCGCTCGTCGAGTTCGCGCAGGTAGCGGAGACGTTCCTCGAGAGTGCGCAGCTGGGCGTCGTCGAGACCGCCGGTCGCCTCCTTACGGTAACGCGCGACGAACGGCACGGTCGCGCCGCCGTCGAGCAGTCCCACGGCCGCGGCCACCTGGTCTTCGCGGACGTCGAGTTCCTGGGCGATCCGCCGGTTCACGGTGTCGAGTTCGGTCGTCACGTCGAACGACCCTACAGTTGCCGCCCTCGCCACGCGCCTGTGCCTGCGTAGGCGCCCGCACCTGTGCCTGCGTAGGCGCCCGCACCTGTGACCGCGTAGGCGCCCGCGCCTGTGACCGTGCGCGCTCACGCGCGGGGTCCGTGCAGGCTGTCGGGTGGACCGGCGCTATCGTCCACAGCACAATGGAATGCAGGAACCGGAAATGAAGCACGGGCGCGGACGCGCACGATCGGGCGCGATGATGCTGTGCGTGACCACCGCACTGGCCGTATCCGGCTGCGATTCGATGGACACCCACCCGCTCCCGCACGAAGCCCTCGGTCTCGCCTCGGTGGCGGACACCGATTCCGACGAGCCGACCGTGACGCTGTCGACGGCCGAGCTCCCCCGGCAGATCGACGCGGCCGTCGCACTCGCCGACAGCCGCGGAGCGCGCCTGACCGTCGCCGTGCTCGACCGCGAATCCGGGACCCGCGTGCTCGGCGGCACGGACGAACCCTTCGAGACCGCCTCGACCGTCAAGCTGTTCATCGCCGAGGAAGTCCTGTACCGCGAGGTGACGGGCGAGGCGACGCTCGCCGACGAGGACCACGAACTGATCCGGTCGATGCTGCGCTCCTCCGACGACAACGCTGCCACGCTGCTGTGGGAGACCTACGGCGGTCCCGAGATCGTCGAGCACGTCGTGGAGCGGCACAACCTGACCGGCACGACTCCCCCGGATCCGGGGTCCTGGTGGTGGAACACGACCACGACGGCATCGGACCTGCTGACCTGGTACGACGATCTGCTCGGCGACAGCGCCTCCGGTGACGAGAGTGCGGCCCGGATCGTCGGCCACCTGGTGGAGTTCACCGACGACGGCGTCGACGGATACGACCAGCGTTTCGGGCTTCCCGAGGGTCTCGGCGACTCCACGGATCTGGGTGTCAAGCAGGGGTGGATGTGCTGCCTGGCCGGTGAATGGTTGCACCTGTCCACCGGATTCTTCGGCGACGACCACCGGTACGTGGCCGTGGTCACGGCACGGGAGACCGTCACCTACGACGAGTCGGATCCCTTCTACGACACCGGTTTCCTGCCCGACACGGCGATGTACGACGCGACGGACGACGGGAGCGCGCAGCACGCGCGCGAGACCGTCACGCTGGCGGTCGAGACGACGCTCGGAAGCGCGCACCGGCCCTGAGGGCCGTCCGGCGCGGCGTCAGTCGTCGGACGGCAGCAGATCGGGTCGTCGGTCCCGGGTGCGTTCGAGCGACTGCTCGTGGCGCCAGCGAGCAACCTTGCCGTGGTCGCCGGACAACAGCACCGGCGGCACCTCGAGGTCGCGCCACACCGCAGGCCGGGTGTAGCTCGGGCCCTCGAGCAGTCCGTCGGAGAACGAATCCTCCTGGTGCGACTGCTGATTGCCGAGCACACCGGGTAGCAGCCGGACGACGGCCTCGACCATGACGAGAACGGCGACCTCCCCACCGATGAGGACGTAGTCGCCGATGCTCACCTCCTCGACGCGCACGCGCCTCGCGGCATCGTCGAAGACGCGCTGGTCGATTCCTTCGTAGCGACCGCACGCGAAGACGATCCGCTTCTCCTTCGACCAGCGTTGTGCGGTGGCCTGATCGAAGCGGCGACCAGCGGGCGTCGGGACGACGAGCAGCACGTC
Source organism: Rhodococcus rhodochrous (assembly GCF_900187265.1). Classification (NCBI taxonomy): domain Bacteria; kingdom Bacillati; phylum Actinomycetota; class Actinomycetes; order Mycobacteriales; family Nocardiaceae; genus Rhodococcus; species Rhodococcus rhodochrous. The sequence goes on along the minus strand of NZ_LT906450.1, from coordinate 2,066,374 downwards.
GGGGTCGGTTCCACCATCGGGTCCGGCGAGCACGTCGTCGAGCGCCGGTCCCCACACGGTGGGTTTCATGACCATGCCCGGCCCGCCACCGTAGGGCGCATCGTCGACGGCCTTGTGCACGTCGTGCGTCCAGTCGCGCAGGTTGTGCACACCGACGGAGATGAGCCCCTTGTCGATTGCTTTGCCGAGCAGGGCGACCCGCAGGGGTTCGAGATATTCGGGGAAGATAGTGACGACGTCGAGCCGCACGGACTACTGCTTCCCCTCGGTCGACTTCTTCTTCTTGGACGGCGGTTCCCCGAAATCGGGGTCGAGGAGCCCGTCGGGCGGATCGATCTCGATCACGCCGTCCCGCACCGACACCGTCGGAACGATCTCGGTGACGAACGGGACGAGCAGCTCTCCACGTTCCTGGCCTGTCGGCCGGATCGACAGCAGTTCGCCGGCGGCCGTGTGCAGGACCTCGCGGACGGTGCCGACCTCGTTTCCGCCGTCGGGGCGACCTGCGACGATCCGCACCGTCAGCCCTTCGAGTTCGTGGTCGTAGAACTCGTCCGGATCGTCGGACGGCGGAAGGTCGGCACTGTCGACGACGAACAGCACCCCGCGCAGCGCGTCTGCGGCGTCGCGACCGTCGATGCCCTGCAGGCGCAGCAGAAGCCGCCCGGAGTGTTCCCGGGCGGCTTCCACTGTGTACTCGTGCAGGTGCTTGTCGCGAGGCTTGCGTCCACGCAGAACCGCGCCGACGGCGAAGCGCTCCTCGGGTTCGTCGGTGCGAACCTCGACGACGACTTCGCCTCGGATGCCGTGCGACTTGGCCACACGGCCCACGACGAGCTCCATCGACGCTCGCCTAGCGGTCGGTGTCAACGACGTCGACACGGATACCCCGGCCACCGATTCCGGTGACGAGGGTCCGCAGTGCGGTCGCGGTGCGACCGCCGCGGCCGATGACCTTGCCGAGGTCGTCGGGATTGACATGCACCTCGACGGTGCGGCCCCGACGGCCCGCGATCAGGTCGACGCGGACGTCGTCGGGATGGGCGACGATTCCACGAACGAGATGCTCGACGGCATCGGCGACCACGGCGCTCATTACTCGGCGGCCTCGGTGGACTCGGCCTCGGTGGACGCCTCGGCGGACTCTTCCTTGGCAGCCTTCTTCTTCTTGGGCGTGACAGCCTCGGCAGCCGGCTCGTTCTCGGCCTGCGCGAGGGCGGCCTGGAACAGCTCGAGCTTGGACGGCTTCGCCTCCGCCTTCTTCAGCGTGCCCTCAGCACCCGGCAGGCCCTTGAACTTCTGCCAGTCGCCGGTGATCTTGAGGAGGTTGAGGACCGGCTCGGTCGGCTGCGCGCCGACGTTCAGCCAGTACTGCGCACGCTCCGAATCGACCTCGATCAGCGAAGGCTCTTCCTTCGGGTGGTACTTGCCGATGGTCTCGATGGCCCGGCCGTTGCGGCGGGTGCGCGAGTCCGCGACGACGATGCGGTACTGCGGGTTGCGGATCTTGCCGAGACGGGTGAGCTTGATCTTGACAGCCACTGCTGTGTTCTCCTTCGGGGTGCGCCGAGGCGCGTGTCACGTGCAATTCGGACGACGCGCCCTTCTGGCACGCCCGGTTTTGCCTCTAGCCTGTGACCGCCGCGCGGTACGTAACCGGATGCGACGACAGCGAACCATTCTGCCAGACGCGCGAGCCAGGACGAAACCGGCACCCGGTGACCCCGCGCACCCGCTCTACAGGCGCGCGGGACTACCCGAGACCACCCGGCCGCGGAGAACCACGAGATCGGGACGCGCCGCGGCCGGGTCGCTGCGCGGATCCTCCCGGTACACGACGAAATCGGCCGACGTGCCCGGTTCGAGACTCGGATGCCCGAGCCACGCGCGGGCCTTCCAGCTCGCCGCCGCGTACGCCTCGGTGGGGTGGAGACCCACGCGCACGAGCGACGCGATCTCGTCGGCGATGCGCCCGTGCTGCACCTGACCTCCGGCATCGGTGCCCGCGTAGATCGGGATGCCGGCCTCGTGGGCGGCGCCGATGGTCTCGTCGAGGCGCGCGTACAGAGCGCGCATGTGCGCCGCGTACACCGGAAATCGCGTCGCCGAATCGGCGATGTCCGGGAAGTTCTCGATGTTGACCAGGGTCGGCACGAGCGCGGTGCCGGCGGCAGCCATCATCGCGATGGTCTCGTCGGTCAGACCCGTGCCGTGCTCGATGCAGTCGATCCCCGCCGCGAGCAGTCCGGGCAGGGCCTCCTCGCCGAAGACGTGCGCCGTCACCCGCGCGCCTTCGCGGTGGGCGGCGGCGATCGCCTCGACGAGGATCTCGTCGCTCCACAGCGGAGCGAGGTCGCCGGCCTCGCGGTCGATCCAGTCGCCGATGAGCTTGACCCAGCCGTCACCGGCCCGGGCCTGACGTGCCACTTCCTCGGGCAGCTGCGACTCGTCCTCGAGGTCGACGGGCAGCCCGCGGATGTAGCGCTTGGGCAACGCGATGTGCCGACCGGCCCGGATGATCCGAGGCAGGTCCGCCCGCTGGTCGAGAGCCCGGGTGTCGACGGGCGACCCGGCGTCACGGAGCAACAGGACACCCGCGTCGCGTTCGGTGACGGCCTGCGCGAGCAGACCGTCCACGTCCTCCGCTCCCCCGCCGAACCGGATGCCGACGTGGCAGTGCGCGTCGACGAGACCCGGCAGGATCCAGCCGTCGGCGCAGAGCACCTCCGCGTCGGGGTCGGGCTCGGCCGTGAACGATCCGTCGGCCCCGACGTACAGCTCGACGGGTTCGCCGTCGGCCAACGACCGGCCCCGCACGACGAAGGAACGCGCATCACCCTCGGTCACGGTCATCACCCGGCTCGGCTCAGTTCTTGGGGAACTTCAGCTTCGACAGGTCGAAGTTCTCGAGACCCGGAGGCAGCTCGTCGAGGCCCTTCGGCATCTTCGACAGGTCGGGCATCCCGGCCGGCATGCCACCCGGAAGACCGGGGAAGCCACCGGGCATACCGCCCCGCACCTTCGGCGGCGTCGGTCCGCGACCGCCCTTCTTCCCCTTCTTGCCCTTCTTGCGCTGGTTCTTGCGTGCGCCCGGCATGCCCATCTGGCCGGCCATCGCCGTCATCATCTTCCGGGCCTCGAAGAACCGGTCGACGAGCTGGTTGACGTCGGAGACCTTCACACCGGAACCGTTGGCGATGCGCAGTCGCCGCGAGCCGTTGATGATCTTCGGGTTGGCGCGCTCCTCCGGCGTCATGCCGCGGATGATCGCCTGGATGCGGTCGAGCTGCTTCTCGTCGACGTTGGCGAGGGCGTCCTTCATCTGCCCGGCTCCGGGCAGCATGCCCAGGAGATTGGCGATGGGGCCCATCTTCCGCACGGCCATCATCTGCTCGAGAAAGTCCTCGAGGGTGAGCTCACCGGAACCGATCTTGCTGGCGGTGGCCTCGGCCTGCTCGGCGTCGAAGACCTGCTCGGCCTGCTCGATCAGGGTGAGCACGTCGCCCATGCCGAGGATGCGGCTGGCCATGCGCTCGGGGTGGAAGACGTCGAAGTCCTCGAGCTTCTCACCGGTGGAGGCGAACATGATCGGCTGGCCGGTGAGCTCGCGGACGCTGAGCGCGGCACCACCGCGGGCGTCGCCGTCGAGCTTGGTGAGCACCACGCCGGTGAAGCCGACGCCCTCGCGGAACGCCTCGGCGGTGCTCACGGCGTCCTGACCGATCATCGCGTCGAGGACGAACAGCACCTCGTCGGGCTGCACCGCGTCGCGGATGCCCGCGGCCTGCGCCATGAGTTCCTGGTCGATACCGAGGCGACCGGCGGTGTCGACGATGACCACGTCGTACTGCTTGTTGCGCGCCTCGGCGATGCCCTGCTCCGCCACGGCGATCGGGTCGGCGGCGGTGACTCCGAGTTCGTTCTCGCCACCGCCGATGGAGGTGCCGGGATGCGGAGCGAAGACCGACACGCCGGCACGCTCACCGACCACCTGCAGCTGCGTGACAGCGCCGGGGCGCTGGAGGTCGCAGGCGACCAGCATCGGGGTGTGCCCCTGCGCCTTGAGCCACTTCGCGAGCTTGCCCGCGAGGGTGGTCTTACCGGCACCCTGCAGACCGGCGAGCATGATGACCGTCGGCGGGGTCTTCGCGAACTGCAGACGACGGGTCTCGCCGCCGAGGATCCCGACGAGTTCCTCGTTGACGATCTTGACGACCTGCTGGGCCGGGTTCAGCGCGCCGTGCACCTCGGCGCCCTTGGCGCGCACCTTGATCTTCTTGATGAACTCGCGCACCACGGGCAGCGCGACGTCGGCCTCGAGCAGGGCGAGGCGGATCTCACGGCAGGTCGCGTCGATGTCCGCGTCGGACAGCCGCCCCTTGCCGCGCAGGTCCTTCAGGACCCCTGTCAACCTGTCGGAAAGGGATTCGAACACCGAATGCGCTCCTGAGCTCTGACGAAGATGCGGACAATGCTGCGAACCAGGGTAACCGCTCCCGATCCGTCGCGACCGCGGGTGGCCACGCCACAGGGCGGGCCACCCGCGCGGTCAGGACCCGTCGGTCACGATCTGTCGGCGGGCGCGGGCGGCTCGGGCGCAGGCAGGACCGACAGCAGTTCCTTCTCGAGATGTTCCCGGGAGACACGGGTGTGGGCACCGGCGAGATCGACGCAGAACGAGTCGATCACCGTCGAACCCAGCGTGCTCACCCGTGCCCACCGCACGTCGGCTCCGACACGCTCGAAGACGTCCGCGAGGCGGCACAGCAGACCGATCCGGTCCTCCGACCGGATCTCGAGCACGACCTGGTCCGCTTCGGATCCTTCGAACCAGATGATGCGCGGCGGGGCGAGAGCGGCGCTGACGGGTACCGCCCGGGCCGTGCGCTCGGGGAGCCTGCTCTCACGTTCGGCGCGATCCTTGGCCTCGAGGGCATCGAGGAGGTCCAGGTCGCCGGAGCGCGCCCGCACGAGTTCCTGCCGGAGCAGGGCCGCTTCGGGCGGTGAACCGAATCTCGGGGCCACCACGAATGTGTTGACCGTGCTGCCGGCGTGGCTGCCGATGGACGCCGACAACACCCGCAGACCGTGCAGCGAGAGCACGCCGGCCTCGTCGGAGAGCACACCCCGCTCGTCGGGCGCGACGAAGGTTGCGGTGAAGCTGCGGCCGTCCTCGCGCGGTTCGAGCGCGACGTGCAGGGCACCGTCCTCGGCGAGGCTCGCGAGTGCGGGATCGATCGGATCCGGCGCCGGCAACTCGTCCCCCGCCATCATCATGCGGCAGCGGCGCACGAGTTCCCGGATCAGCGACGCCTTCCAGTCCCCCCAGACCCCCGGGCCGGTGGCCTGCGAATCCGCCTCGGCCAAGGCGTGGAGCAGGTCGAGCAGCACCGGATCGCCGTCGAGGGCGTCGACGACCGCGGCCACGGTCTCCGGATCGTCGAGATCGCGGCGGGTCGCGGTGTGCGGCAGGAGCAGGTGGTGCCGCACCATCGAGGTGAGCAGCGCCAGGTCCGAGGGCCACAGGCCCATCCGCCGCCCGATCTGCAGGGCCAGTTCGGCACCGACCACGCTGTGGTCGCCGCCGCGTCCCTTGCCGATGTCGTGCAGCAACGCGCCGAGGACGAGCAGGTCCGGCCGGGCGACCCGCGTCGTCAGTTCGCTCGCGTAGACGGCGGTCTCGACGAGGTGCCTGTCCACGGTCCATGTGTGGACGGCGTCGCGCGGCGGCAGGTCGCGCACCGCACCCCATTCGGGGAGCAACCGCCCCCACAGTCCTGTGCGGTCCAGCGACTCGATGACGTCGACCGCGCGACGTCCCGAACCGAGCAGCACCAGGAAGTCGTCGAGAGCTTCGCGGGGCCAGGGTTCGCGCAGTTCCGGGGCATGATCGGCGAGCCGGGTGAGCGTGGCCGCCGAGACGGGCAGTCCGGCCTGCGCGGCGGCCGCCGCGACCCGCGTGATCAGGCCCGGGTCGCGACGCGGATGCGCGTCGCGTGCGAGGGCGACCTCTCCCCCGTGCTCGACGACCCCTTCGTCGAGGGGACGCCGCACCGGTCCGCGACGCAGCCGCGACAGACCTTTGCGCGGCAGCGAATTGGCCGCGGTGCGCAGGCCGACGTCGACGGAGTAGCTGATCGTGCGGGCCGATTCGGTGAGCACCCGCGCGAGATCGAAACGGTCGCCGATCCGCAGCGCCGCGGCGATCTCGTCGGCGTCCTGCGCGCGCAGCTGGTCGCGGGAGCGGCCGGCGACGCGGTGCAGCTCGGTGCGTACGTCGAGCAGTCGCCGGTGGGCGGCCGCGAGACCGCCACCCGGGACGTCGGGTCCGAGTCCCGGCATGCCGTCGGTGAGCTGCGCAACGGACAGGGCATTGAGCAACTGCACGTCCCGCAACCCGCCGCGACCGCTCTTGAGGTCGGGTTCGGCCCGGTGGGCGATCTGCCCGCTGCGCTGCCACCGCACCTCGGTCATCTCGATGAGTTCGTCGAAGCGGGACCGGATGCCGGTGCGCCACTGACGTCGCACACCGCCGATGAGCAGATTGCTCAGCTGGGCGTCGCCCGCGATGTGCCGCGCCTCGAGCATTCCCAGTGCGGCCGTCAGATCGGAGGAGAACACCTGGAGGGCCTGGGGCACCGTCCGGACACTGTGGTCGAGTTTGATGTGCGCGTCCCACAGCGGGTACCAGAGCTCGTCGGCGACCTTCGACACGACGGACGGCGCCATGTCGTCGTGGAGGAGGATGAGATCGAGATCGGAGTACGGGAGCATCTCGCGGCGTCCGAGACCCCCGACGGCGACGATGGCGAAGCCTCCCTCGCGCTTGATGCCGAGTTCGGAGCCCTTCGTCGTCAACCAGAATTCGTGCAGATCCACGAGGGCGTGACGCAGAGCCACGGTATCGAGGCGGCGGCTGCGGGGGCCGCCGGAAAGCAGGGTGTCGCGGGCGGCCGCGAGATCGGCGGCGCCCGCCGGTGCGGTTTTGCGGGCCGAGGACACCGAAGGCCCCGACCCCGCTGCCGAAGCAGCGGGATCAGGGCCTCGAGTGCCGGACCCCTGGGGGTCAGAGCGCATCCGAACCTCGTTCTCCGGTGCGGACCCGGACCACGGCTTCCACGGGCGTGACCCACACCTTGCCGTCGCCGATCTTGCCGGTACGGGAGGCCTCGACGATGGTCTCGACGACCTTGTCGACAGCGGAGTCGTCGACGACGACCTCGACGCGGACCTTCGGCACGAAGTCGACGGAGTACTCGGCTCCGCGGTAGACCTCGGTGTGGCCCTTCTGGCGGCCGTACCCCTGCACCTCGCTGACTGTCATTCCGAGCACACCGGCCTGCTCCAGGCCTGCCTTGACGTCCTCGAGCGTGAACGGCTTGATGATCGCCGTGATCAGCTTCATATCCTCATCCTTCCCAGAGCCCGCTGGCCGCTGTCATCCCTGCTCGCTGTCGTGGTCTTCTTATCACTTGAGAGCCGGCGCGAAGTCGTATGCGGATTCCGCATGTTCGGCTTCGTCGATACCGCGGGCCTCTTCCTCGTCGCTCACACGCCAGCCCATGGGCTTGAGTGCGAAGGCGATCACTGTGGTGACGACGGCGGTGAACACCAGGGCGACGACTGCGATGACGATCTGGATGACGAGCTGCTTGTAATCGCCACCGTAGAACAATCCGGTCTCGGTGCCGAGGAAGCCGATGGCGACCGTGCCCCACAGGCCCGACACGAGGTGGACACCCACAACGTCGAGCGAGTCGTCGTAACCGAACTTGTACTTCAGACCCACGGCGAGGGCGGACAGGATGCCGGCGATGACGCCGAGGGCGATCGATCCGACCGGGCTCAGCGAGCCGGCAGCGGGGGTGATGGCGACCAGGCCGGCGACGGCACCCGACGCGGCACCGAGGCTGGTGGCCTTGCCGTCGCGGATCCGCTCGGTGAGGAGCCAGCCGAGGATGGCGGCGGCGGTGGCGGTGGTGGTGTTGACCCAGGCCAGGCCGGCAGTACCGTCAGCGGCGAAGGCGGAACCGGCGTTGAAGCCGAACCATCCGAACCACAGCAGCGCGGCACCGAGCATGACGAACGGCAGGTTGTGCGGACGGAAGGCGGTACGACCGAAACCGGCGCGCTTGCCGATGACGACGGCGAGGACGAGAGCGGCGATACCGGCGTTGATGTGGACGACCGTGCCACCGGCGAAGTCGATCGGCTCCACCGCGGCGCTGACCTCTCCGCCGTCCTCGACGGTGCCGAACATGGCCGCTGCGATGCTGTCCTCGGAGCCCGAGAGCAGGCCGCCACCCCACACCATGTGGGCGAGCGGGAAGTAGGCGCAGGTGACCCAGATGGCCGCGAACGCCATCCACGTACCGAACTTCACGCGCTCGGCCAGCGCACCGCTGATCAGGGCGGTGGTGATGATCGCGAAGGTCACCTGGAAACCGATGTCGATGATCTGCGGGTAGTTGCCCGAACCACTTGCAAGGAACTCACCGTCCTCGCCGTACATGGCTCCCTGCAGACCGAACTGCTCGAACGGGTTCGCGAAGATCCCGAGCACGCTCTCGTTGCCGTAGGACATCGACCAGCCCCACAGGACGTAGATGACCCCGATCACGGCCATCGCGCCGAAGGACATCATCATCATGTTGAGCACGGACTTGGAGCGGGACATCCCGCCGTAGAAGAACGCCAGGCCCGGGGTCATCAGAAGCACGAGCGACGCTGCTATCAGCATCCACGCTGCGTCGCCGGTGTTCACCACTTCCTCCACTTGCAACCTCCCTGTAGGCCGCGCCGATCGGCGCGTTGTCGAGGGAAAGCTTGCTGCCCGGATGTTTCCGTGGAGGCGCTGCGCTGTTTCGTGGGCGTGAACGCAGGAACCGACCTTGTTTCATCCTTGTTTCACACTTTTCGGACACCGCATCCCCACCGACGGAACCGGCCGCTGCCCGCACGAGCGGACAGCGGCCGGAACGACGGACGCGGTGCGGATCAGCCCAACAGGGCAGCGTCGATCAGCCCAACAGGGCGTCCACGAAGGCTTCCGGTTCGAAGGGAGCGAGATCGTCGGCGCCCTCACCGAGACCCACCAGCTTCACCGGCACGCCGAGTTCGTGCTGCACCTGGAAGACGATGCCGCCCTTGGCGGTTCCGTCGAGCTTGGTGAGCACCACACCGGTGATGTCGACGACCTCGGCGAACACGCGGGCCTGCATCAGACCGTTCTGGCCGATCGTCGCGTCGAGGACGAGCAGCACCTCGTCGACGGCGGCCTTCTTCTCCACGACGCGCTTGACCTTGCCGAGCTCGTCCATCAGGCCGGTCTTGGTGTGCAGGCGGCCGGCAGTGTCGACGAGGACCGCGTCGACACCGTTGTCGATGCCCCTCGCGACGGCATCGAACGCCACCGCGGCCGGATCGGCGGCCTCCTTGCCGCGGACGACCTCGGCGCCGACACGTTCGGCCCAGGTCTGCAGCTGGTCGGCGGCCGCGGCACGGAAGGTGTCGGCGGCACCGAGCAGCACCCGGCGTCCGTCCGCGACGAGCACGCGGGCGAGCTTGCCGGTCGTCGTGGTCTTGCCGGTGCCGTTGACACCGACGACGAGCAGCACGGCGGGATGGTCCTCGTGCGGGAGGGCCCGGATCGAACGGTCGAGTTCGGGACGGAGCTCGTCGACGAGCACGCTGCGCAGCACGGCGCGGGCGTCGGCCTCACTGCGCACGTTGTTCACGACCATCTCCTCACGCAGACGGTCGACGATCTTGGTGGTCGTCGCGGCGCCGAGGTCGGCGACGAGCAGCGTGTCCTCGATCTCCTCCCAGGAGTCCTCGTCGAGGTCGCCGCCACCGAGCAGACCGAGCAGGCTCTTGCCGACCGCCGACTGCGAGCGGGCCAGACGGCCGCGCAGGCGGACGAGGCGACCCGCGGTGGGTTCGATCTCCTCGATCGGGGCTGCCGGCGGAACAGCGGCCGGTCCGGCCGGTTCGACGATTTCCGGTTCGACGACCTCGGGTTCGGTGACCTCAGGTTCGGCGACGGTCTCCGTCGCCGGGGCGGGCTCGACCTCGGGTTCCGGTGTCGGTGCGACTTCCGGTTCGGGGGCGACCTCGGGCTCGACGGGCTCGGGAGCGGGACGCTCCGGCTCCGGGGCGACCTCGGGTTCGACCGGCTCGGGTTCGGCCGGCTTCGGTTCGGCCGGCTTCGGCTCCGCAGGCTTGGGCTCGACCTTCGGCGCAGGCGCCGGTTCCGCCTTCGGCTCCGCGGGTGCAGGTGCGCTCGGCGGAGCTTCGGTGATCTCCTCCGGCAACGGCACCGTGCGGGGCGCGGGCTCCGGCTTCGCCGCAGGCTTCGGTGCCGGTTTCGGCGCAGGCCGGGGGGCCGGCGCCGGTGGCGCGGCCGTGCCCTGCGAGAAACTGAATCCGCTCTGCGCCTTGTAACCGCCCGAGCGGTCCTTGGTCTCGGCGGAATCGAGCTGCGGGGTCTCGGGCGCCTTCAGCGACACCTGCCGCCGCCGGTAGAGGGTCAGACCGACGACGAGCGCGACGAGAACGACCGCCAGCGCGGCGGCGATGACTATCCAGGCTCCGGTACTCACGCACCCATACTGTCAGGCTTGGAGCTCTTCCTCCGGTTCGGGGACCGGTGTCGCGATCTCGCGTCCGCGCAGTCGCTGCGAGATGACCCGGGTGATGCCGTCGCCCCGCATGCTCACGCCGTACAGCGCGTCGGCGACCTCCATCGTCGGCTTCTGGTGGGTGATGACGATGAGTTGGGACTTCTCGCGCAGCTGCTCGAACAGCCCGATCAACCGTCGCAGGTTGGTGTCGTCGAGCGCGGCTTCGACCTCGTCCATCACGTAGAAGGGTGAGGGACGGGCCCGGAAGATCGCGACCAGCATCGCCACCGCAGTCAGGGACTTCTCGCCGCCCGACAGCAGCGACAGGCGCTTGACCTTCTTGCCCGGCGGGCGGGCCTCGACCTCGATGCCGGTAGTGAGCATGTCGCTGGGGTCGGTGAGCACGAGCCGTCCCTCCCCACCGGGGAACAGCTTCGCGAAGACCTGTTCGAACTCGCGCTCGACGTCGGCGTAGGCCTCGGTGAACACCTGCAGGATTCGCGCGTCGACCTCCTCGACGACGGCGAGAAGGTCCTTGCGGGCGCTCTTGACGTCCTCGAGCTGGGTCGACAGGAAGTTGTACCGCTCCTCGAGCGCCGCGAACTCCTCCAATGCAAGCGGGTTGACGCGCCCGAGCGTCGCGAGATCCTTCTCCGCGCGCTTGGCCCGCCGCTCCTGGGTGGCCCGGTCGTAGGGCATCGGTTGCGGAGCGACCACCTGTTCGCCGCGTTCGCGTGCCTGCTCGTACTCGGCCATCTCCAGCGGCGTGGGCGGCAGCGGCACGTCGGGGCCGTACTCGGCCACGAGGTCGTCGAGGGCGATGCCGTGCTGCTCGAGGATGGTCTGCTCGAGCTGCTCGATCCGGAGCGAGGCCTGCGCCCGGGCCACCTCGTCGCGATGCACCGCGTCGGTGAGCTGGTCGCGCTGCGCCGACAGTTCGCGAACGAGTTCGCGGGCCCGTTCGAGCTGCTCGGCGCATTCGGCGCGGCGCCGGTTCAGGTCGTCGCGCTGTGCGAGTGCCATCGCCACGGCCACCTCGAGTTGTTCGGCGAGTCGCTGCCCTGATTCGGCCACCGCCGCGGCGACGGCCGCCGCCTGACGACGCGCGACGCGGGCACGTTCGGCACGAGCACGGGCCTCGCGCTCGGCCTGCGCGGCACGACGAAGCGAATCTGCTTTGCCCCGAAGCGCTTCGGCGCGTTCCTCGGCCGTGCGCGCCGCGAGTCGCGCCTCGACCTCGACGGCCCGGACCTCGGCGAGGGCGGCCGCGGCCATCTCCCGTTCGGCGGCGGTGTGATCGGTGCCGGCACCGTCGCTACTTCCGGCCGAGTCGTCCTCGGCCAGGCGCAGTCGCTCCTCGAGTTCGACCAGCTTCTCCCGCGCCGCGTCGCGTTCCTTCTCCGCTTCGGTGCGCTGGGCGGCGAGCCGTCCGGATTCGGCGTGGGCGGTGCGTGCCGCCTGGCCGAGCCGGCCGAGTTGTTCGTAGACGGCCGACATCGCCGCGTCGGACTCGTTGAGCGCAGCGAGGGTCTGTTCGACGTGTTCGGCGCGTTCGGCCTGCTCCGCGAGTGCGCCCGCGAGAGCCGCGGCCAGTTCCTCGGAGCGGCGTTCGGCCTGTTCGAGACCGGCACGGGAAGTGTCGATCGCCGCCTGGATCTCGAGGGTGCTCGGGGCGCGGTGCGAGCCGCCGACCACCCAGCCCGCACCGGCGAGGTCTCCCCCGCGCGTCACGGCGCGCAGGTCGGGGCGGGCGGCGCAGACCCCGAGGGCGGTGGGCAGGTCGTCGACCACGACGGTGCGGGCCAGCAGGCCGTCGACGCCTCCGCACAGGTCGGCGGGGCACTCGACGACCTCGCGGAGCCATCGGGCACCGGACGGCAGGTCGCCGGTGTCGGTGGGGCCGGCCGCGCCGGGCAGGACGAATGCCACCCGGCCCTGGTCGGCGTCGGCGAGCGCTGCGACCGCCGAGATCGCGGCGTCGGCCGACTCCACCTCGAGGGCGTCGGCCGCGGCGCCGAAGGCGGCTGCGACGGCGGCCTCGTATCCCGGGGACACCCGGAGCCGGTCGGCGAGGCGCCCCACGAGTCCGTCGCCGGACCGCGTGTCGATCAGCCAGGCCGCACCGTCGGTGCGTTCGAGGCCCATCGACAGGGCCTCGATGCGGGCTCCGAGGGAGGCGACCTCCTTGCCCGCGGCGCGTTCTGCCTCCTGGAGTTCGGTGACCCGCTCGTCGGCGAGTCGCTGCGCTTCCAGGGCTCGTTCGTGCTGCGCGTCGGCGTCGATCTCACCGGCGTCGAGATCGTCGATGCGTGCCTGAGCGGTCTCGAACTCGGCCTGTGCGGCGACGCCGCGGAGGCGGGCCTCCTCGATGGCGACGGTCAGGCGCGCGATCTCCGCGTCGATCGACTCGGCGCGGGTGCGCATCGTCTCGACCTGGCCCGCGAGACGCGCGAGGCCCTCGCGCCGGTCGGCGACGGCACGCACCGCGGCCAGATGTGCGCGTTCGGCGGCCGCTGCGGCCTCCTCCTGCGCGGCGAGCTGCTCGCGAGCCGCTTCGAGGGCTCCGTGCGCGATCTCGACGGCCTCGATCAGTTCCGCTTCCTCGGCGGCGATCCGGTCGGCGCGGGCCTCCATCTCGTCGGGATCCTGACCGGAGCGGTCCTCGGGTTCGGCGTGCAGGTGCCGGGCGCGTTCCTGCGCGACCCGCACGGTCGCCGACACGCGCTCGGCGAGCGCGGACAGGCGGAACCAGGTCTGCGACGCCGCTTCGGCACCCGGCGTGAGCTGTGCGAGGGCCTGTTCGTGACGGGCGAGTTCGGCGTTCGCGTCGTCGAACGCCGCGAGCACGGTGTCGAGCCGCTCCCGGACCATCTTTTCCTGCTCGTCGTGCCCGGCGAGTTCGGCGCGGCGGGTGACGAGGTCGTCGGCAGCCAGTCGCAACCGCGCGTCGCGCAGGTCGGCCTGGATGGTCTGGGCGCGACGTGCGACCTCGGCCTGCCGGCCGAGCGGTTTGAGCTGGCGGCGCAGTTCGGCGGTGAGGTCGGTGAGGCGGGCGAGGTTGGCCTGCATCGAGTCGAGCTTGCGCAGCGCCTTTTCCTTGCGCTTGCGGTGCTTGAGGACGCCGGCGGCCTCCTCGATGAAGGCGCGCCGGTCCTCCGGGCGCGATTCGAGGATCGCGGCGAGGCGGCCCTGACCGACGATGACATGCATCTCGCGGCCGATACCGGAGTCGGACAGCAGTTCCTGCACGTCCATGAGGCGGCAGGAACTGCCGTTGATCTCGTATTCGCCTGCACCGTCGCGGAACATGCGGCGGGTGACGGAGACCTCGGAGTACTCGATGGGCAGCGCGCCGTCGGAGTTGTCGATGGTGAGCGTGACCTCGGCGCGTCCGAGCGGTGGGCGGCCTGCAGTTCCGGCGAAGATGACGTCCTGCATCTTGCCGCCGCGCAGGGCCTTGGCGCCCTGCTCCCCCATCACCCAGGTGAGTGCGTCGACGACGTTCGACTTGCCGGACCCGTTGGGGCCGACCACACAGGTGATGCCCGGTTCGAAACGCAGAGTCGTCGACGAGGCGAAGGACTTGAAGCCCTTCAACGTCAGACTCTTGAGGTACATGGGTGAGAACTCTACCGGCGGGTTGTGACCGCTATCCTAGGCCGGGTGCACCGCGCGGACCGTCCCGTCGAAACCGGTCGTGTACAGGACGTTCGGGTCCCAGCCCGGTCCCGAACCGAAGGCGAGCGAGGACATCAGCGGGATGCCCTCGGCGATGCGGCAGCTGTGCCCGGTCGCCGGATCGACCCGCAGGACCGCGCCGCCGAGGTTGAGCGCGATGTACAGCGCGCCGTCGGGACCGATCGTGAGATCGTCGGGCATCGAGAGCAGCCCCGGCCCGGGCAGGTCGATGCTGCGCACGGGTCCTTCGAGGTCGCGTGCGTCGAGGATGTGGAGCCGGTTGACGTTCTCGAAGGTCGTCACCGTGTAGACGGTGTCGCCGTCGACGGCGATGCCGTTGACGGATCCGAGATCGGTGCGGACGACGCGGGCCTCGCCCCCGCCGGCGGGCACGAGCGTGAGTCCGACCTCGCCGAGATCGCGCGAGGCGAGCATCGATCCGTCCGACAGCCGGCCGAGGCCGTTCGGCATGACCAGCCCGGTGCCGTGGGTGCCGCGTTCACCCGTGTCGAGGTCGAGCGTGTCGATCGTGCCGTCGGCGATCCCGGCGAGTCCCGAGACGGTCGTGTTGCCCACGTTCAGGTACACGGTGGGACCGTCGACGACGATGCCGCCCGGACCGGTCACCTCGGCCGGCACGGTGGTCACGCTGCCGTCGGGAGTGATCCGGCGCAGCGCTCCGGGGCCGACGAAGGAGGTGTCCGAGACGAGCAGACCGCCCCGCTCGTCGAACGCCAGGTTCTCGAGGACACCGAGTCCCGACGCGACCGTCGTGACGGACCGCGGGGCGCAGGCAGCCGGACCGGCCGCCGCCGGTGCTGTGGCAGCCGGACCGGCCGCCACCGGTGCTGTGGCCAGGGGCGCCACTCCCACAGCGGCGAGTACTACCGCCACCATCGTCGAACGTGCACGCCTGCCCATATGTCTCCCCCTCGCCGACCGCGACCCCCCGGCCGCTTGCACCCGATCGCGGCAGGATACCAAGCCGAACGGACAAACAGGACGGATGTCAGCGTTCGACGAAACCGGTGAGGTCGCCGCGCGCGGGATCCCAGGATTCGACGACGAGCCGCACCTCACCGGGGGTGTCGCCGGATCGCAGCCACGCGAGGAGCTGTTCGAGCGCGGGCCGGGGGCCTTCGGCCACGACCATCACGCGACCGTCGGGATGATTCGTCGCGTGCCCGACGAGCCCGAGTTCGAGTGCGCGGGCACGCGTGAACCAGCGGAAACCGACCCCCTGGACGCGGCCGTGCACCCACGCCGTGAGCCGTTCGACGTCTGCGGGGGCGCTCATCGATCAGTCCTCGGGGGTGATCGTCAGCGAGACCTTGGTGCCCGCCTTGAGGGTGCGGCCCACCGTGCACACCTTGTCGACGGACCGTTCGACGAGGGCGATGAGGCGGTCCCGTGCGTCGGCGTCGAGCTCCGACAGGTCGAGGACCATCTCCTCCTCGAGGTGCGGGTAGACCTCGTTCTCGCGGTCGGCGGCACCGGAGACGCGGATCGTCGCGTCGTAGTCGTCGCCGAGCCGGCGGGACAGCGGGAAGTCCGAAGCCATGCCGGAGCACGCGGCGAGCGCGATCTTGAGCAGCTCGCCCGGGGTGAAGACGCCCTCGACGCTCTCCGAGCCGATGAGCACCTCGGCGCCGCGGGAGCTGCGTCCGGTGTAGCGGCGCGTGCCGGTGCGCTCGACCCACAGCTCGGTGGCGGGAAGGTCGGAAGTCTGGTCAGCCATGGGGGAAATCCTGCCATGTCCCGTCGACGGGGATGTCGCGCAGGATGGTCACGAAGTCCTCGACCGCGGCGGACGACGCGTCGGCACTGCGTCGCAGCACTCCGACCGGTTCGACGGTGCCCGCAGTGGGCACGTCCAGGCGCCGGACCACGCCGTCGGCGAGGTCGTCCCGGGCCGCGCGTTCGGTGGTGATCCACACGGCGTCGCTGCGCCGGACCACCCCGCGTGCCACGGCGAGGTCGAGTGTCTCGATCAGCCCGACCGGCAGTCGCAGACCGTGACGTTCGAACAATGCCTCGGTCGCGTGGCGTGGCACGGTGCCGCTGATCGCGACCACCAGGGGGTATTCGAGCGTGTCGGCGACGGAGACGGACCGCTCGGCGAGGGGGTGTCCGGGCCGGACGACGAGGATCAACGTCTCGGCGTACAGGAGTTCGAACGACAACCCGACCATCCGGGACGGCTCGGCCATGCGGCCGAGGACAACGTCGAGTGTGCCGGCGGCGAGCGCCGACAACAGGACGGCATTGGGGTCGGTGCGGATCCGGATGTCGAGATCGGCGCGCACACGGCGCAGTTCCGCCAGCGCTTCGGGGAGCACGGACCCGGCCACGGTGGGCAGGGCTCCGATCCGCAGCGGCTCGCGGGCGGGTTCGGCCGCTCCCGCCAGTGCGGCCACCGCCGCGTCCAAGGAGGTCGTGACGTCCTGGGCGTAGCGCAGGAAGCGGTGCCCCGCCGCGGTGAGACGGGCACCGTGCCGGCCGCGGTCGAGGAGTTTCGCTCCGGAGAGCACCTCGAGCTCGTTGAGAGTCTTCGTGACGGCCGGCTGACTCAGGTGCAACAGTTCGGCGGCCCGGCCGACCTGACCCTCGCGCGCGACCGTGACGAAACATGTCAGATGCCGGAGGCGGATGCGTCGCGCCCGGTCCGGAACGGACGATGACGGGCCGAACTCGGATTCCATCACCGAAAGTTATGAATCAACTGCCGTTTTGTCAATTTACATGAGTTTTACTTCACCTTATGGTTGTGTCCACAGCTCAGAGATCGGAGACCGCATGTCCACCGGCGAATACGTCGAGCGCGACCACGCACTGCACCCACCCTCGCTCACCCCCGGCTACCGCACGTCGGTGCTGCGCGCACCGCGGAACGCGCTCATCACGCCGAAGCCGACCCTGTCGGAGATCACCGGACCCGTCTTCCGCAGCGACGAGCTCGGCGCCCTCGACAACGACCTGATCCTGAACTTCTCGAAGGACGGCCTGCCCATCGGTGAGCGCATCATCGTCCACGGCTTCGTCAAGGACGAGTTCGGCAATCCGGTCGAGGGCGCACTCGTCGAGGTGTGGCAGGCCAACGCCGGTGGCCGGTACCGCCACAAGAAGGACACCTATCTCGCCCCCATCGATCCGAACTTCGGCGGTTGCGGACGGATGCTCACGGACGCGAACGGCTACTACCGGTTCCGGACGATCAAACCCGGCGCATATCCGTGGGGCAACAGCCGCAACGCCTGGCGCCCGGCGCACATCCACGTGTCGATCCTCGGCCGCGGGTGGGCGCAGCGCCTGATCACCCAGCTGTACTTCGAGGGCGACCCGCTCATCGAGAAGTGCCCGATCGCGCGGACGATCCCGACCGTGGATCAGCTCCGCAGCCTGATCGCCCAGGAGGATCCCGCCTCCAACGCACCGTTCGACGCCCGCGCCTACCGCTGGGACATCACCCTGCGCGGTCGCCGCGCCACCTTCTTCGAGAGCAACGACCTTCCGGGAGCCCCGCGATGAGCCTGCCCACCGATCCCTACCGGCCCGTGCCCCCGCTGCTCCCCCGCGCGATGGTCACGCGTTTCCCGGAGACGCCCTCGCAGACCGGCGGCCCGTACGTCCACATCGGGCTCGCGCCGCAGCAGGCCGGCTTCGACATCTTCGACAACAACTTCGGCAACGTCCTCGTCACCGACGAGACCGAGGGCGAGCGAATCGTGTTGGAGGGCCGCGTCATCGACGGCACCGGCACCCCGGTGCGCGACGCCCTGCTCGAGAGCTGGCAGGCGAACGCGCACGGCCGGTACGCCCATCCGGACGACGCACAGGACAAGGATCTCGATCCGAACTTCCGCGGCTGGGGACGCACCGGCGGCGACTTCGAGACCGGCGTGTTCACGATCGAGACGATCAAGCCCGGCGCCGTCACCAATCCCGACGGTTCCGTCTCGGCACCCCACATCCTGCTGGTGATCTTCGCGCGCGGCATCAACCTCGGGCTGCACACGCGGGTCTACTTCGAGGACGAGGCCGAACTCAACGCCGAGGATCCCGTCCTGAAGGGCATCGAATGGGAGGTGCGGCGCAACACCCTGATCGCGTCGCGTTCCGAGCGCGACGGACGCACCGTCTACACGATCGACATCCGGCTGCAGGACACCCCGGACGGTGGCGCCGAGACGGTCTTCTTCGACATCTGAACCACCACGTTCCGAACGGCCCGGTATGCGCGTGCGCTACCGGGCCGTTCGCGGTCGTGGCTGACACTTCGGGCAGCTGTACGACGAACGGTTCATGAACTTCTCGCGGCGGATCGGCGCGCCGCAGCGTCGGCACGGCTCGTTCTCGCGCCCGTAGACGTTCAGGGAGCGTTCGAAGTAGCCGGACTCCCCGTTGACGTTGACGTAGAGGGCGTCGAACGACGTACCGCCCTGCCCGAGAGCCTCCGCCATCACCTCGGTGGCCGCATCGAGAGCCGACCGGAGCTTCGGACGCGACAGCGCGTCGGTCGGCCGGTTGCCGTGAATCCTTGCGCGCCACAGCGCTTCGTCGGCGTAGATGTTGCCGATGCCGGAGACGACGGTCTGGTCGAGCAGCGCACGCTTGATCTCGGTGTGCTTGGTGCGCAGCACGGCCACGACCGCATCCGGGTCGAACCGGGGATCCATCGGGTCGCGGGCGATGTGCGCGACCGGCAGCGGCAGACGATCACCGTCCACCTCCACGAGCGGGGCCAGGGCCCAGCCTCCGAAGGTGCGCTGGTCGACGAAACGCAGATCGGCACCGTTGTCGAGGACGGCGCGGATACGCAGATGCTTCTCGTCCGGAACGGTCGGAGGCTGCACGAGCATCTGCCCGCTCATCCCCAGGTGCACCACGAGAGCCAGATCGGCCGGTTCGAGCACGAGCCACATGTACTTGCCGCGGCGCTCGACCGAAGCGACCTTCTGACCGGTCACCTGCAGTGCGAGATCGCGCGGACCGGGCTCGTGCCGGCGGACGGCACGCGGATGCAGCACCTGCACCGAGTCCACCGTCGCGCCGACGACGTGCGCGGCGAGTCCGCGACGGACCACCTCGACCTCGGGAAGTTCGGGCACCTGCGGTCAGTTGCCCTCGGTGGGCGTGTCGGCGGATCCGGACTGCTGATCGGAAGCCCCGGCATCACCGGCGTCGGCAGCAGTGCCCTCGGTCAGCGCGTTCCACGCGGCCGACGCGGCCTTCTGCTCGGCTTCCTTCTTGGTACGTCCGACACCGGTGCCGTAGGGATTGCCACCGATGAGGGCGGTGGCGGTGAATTCCTTGTCGTGATCCGGACCGGTGGCGGTGATCTCGTAGGCGGGAACACCGAGACCGCGTTCGGCGGTGAGTTCCTGCAGACTCGTCTTCCAGTCCAGACCGGCACCGAGGCGCGGGCCGCGTTCGAGCAGTGCGGCGAACAGGCGCAGAACCACTTCGCGCGCGACGTCGATGCCGTGGGCGAGATGGACGGCGCCGAGAAGCGATTCCATTCCGTCGGCCAGGATGCTGGCCTTGTCGCGTCCGCCCGTCAACTCCTCGCCCTTGCCGAGCAGGAGGTGCACTCCGAGCCCGCCCTCTCCGAGGCCGCGCGCCACCTCGGCGAGCGCGTGCATGTTGACGACGCTCGCGCGGATCTTGGCGAGTTCGCCCTCGGACTTGTCCGGGTGGGCGAGGTAGAGCTTTTCGGTCACCGCGAGCCCGAGGACGGCATCGCCGAGGAACTCGAGACGTTCGTTG
The DNA here is from genome assembly GCF_900187265.1 of Rhodococcus rhodochrous. Lineage (NCBI taxonomy): Bacteria > Bacillati > Actinomycetota > Actinomycetes > Mycobacteriales > Nocardiaceae > Rhodococcus > Rhodococcus rhodochrous. Next base: position 2,046,308 of record NZ_LT906450.1, on the reverse strand, counting down.
GTGGGCAACCCGCCGTTCTCGTAGGCGTACGAGCGGTGGGTGAGCGCCAAGGACAGCAGTTCTGCGTCCAGAGGCACGCCGAGGGCGGCGAGGAGAGACTCGTGGCTCTCTTCGCCGCCCTCGGTAGCTGTTTCGGAGGACTTGCTCGTCACGTGAATACCGATTAGACGGGCGCGGTCACCTGACGGCCGTTGTAGGTGCCGCACGACGGGCACGCCACGTGGGGCAGCTTCTTCTCTCCGCAACCCCGGTTCGGGCAGGTGACGAGCGTCGGCGCAGTGGTGTTCCACTGGCTGCGCCGCGACCGGGTGTTGGAACGCGACATTCTGCGCTTGGGGACGGCCACGTCTACTTCTCCTCGTTGTTCGAGCTGTCGATTTGACTGCTGGGTTCTTCGGAGCCCGCGCCGAACTTGGCTGCCAACCCAGCCCAGCGAGGATCCATTGTCTCATGACGGTGCCCGGATTCTGCAATCGCCAGGCGAATGCCGCATTCGGGGCACAATCCCGCACAGTCGTCACTACACAACGGCTGCAGCGGAAGTTCCAGACCCACCGCGTTCACGAGGACCGGTTCGAGATCGATCAGATCGTTCTCGACGCGGTACACCTCGTCGTCCTCGGTGGTCTGCTCCGTGACGCTGTTCGGGTAGGCGAACAGTTCGGTGAGGTACACGTCCACCGACTCGGTGAACGACTCGAGGCACCGAGAGCACTCACCGACGGCGTCGGCACGAACACTACCGGTGACCAGGACGCCCTCGGACACCGACTCCAGGCGGAGATCGAGATCGATCTCGGAGTTCTCCTCGATCGCGATCAGATCGAGTCCGATGCGCGAGGGTGACGGCACCTTCCGCTCGACCGTACGCATCGATCCGGGCCGGCGACCCAGGGAGAGCGTGTCGAACACCAGCCCGGAGTCCCGGCCGGGACGGGACGTGCTGGAATCACGGGTGGACACGGAGGAACTCACCTTCTTCGGATGACGCAGGACACGACTCGGTCGTGATAGGGCAACCGCTCCATGATACGCGATGGGCGGCAAGAGCAAAAATCCCGCGGGTCAGCGGCGGCGACTCGCCCGGTGGTCGGCCTCCGCGAAGTCGGGAGCACCCGACAGCCGCAGCTGCTGCCGGCCTCGGCCGACCGACCGCAGCGTGGTTCCGAGCAGTTCCTCGAACTCCGACAGCTTGCCGTCGATGTACTCGTCGCACTCGGTCCGGAGGCGGTCGGACTCGGCGTGGGCCGAATCGATGACACGCGCCGACTCCGCGTGCGCGGCCTGCACGACCTCGGTCTGCGACACCAGACGCGCCTTCTCGGCCTCGCCCTCGGCCACGGAACGCTCGTAGGACGCCTGCCCGGACTCGACCAGGCGATCGGCCTCGACACGGGCACGCCCGGTCACGCTCTCGTACTGCTTGTTGCCCTCGGCGACGAGTTCGTCGGCCTCGGCCTGCGCATCGCGCACGAGTTCCTCGGCGTGGGCGCGGGCCTCCTTGACCATGCGGTCCGCCTGGGCCTTCGCGTCCGCAAGCATGCGATCGGCGTCGGCGCGCGCGTCCTCGAGGAGGGTTCGCGCCTCCTCGTCGGCGTCCCCGACGGTCTTGTCGGCCTGGGCCCGCGCATCGTTGATCAGCTTGTCGCGGTGATCGAGGACGTCCTGCGCGTCGTCGAGTTCGGGCGGCAGCGCGTCGCGCACGTCGTCGAGCAGTTCGAGGACATCGCCGCGCGGTACCACGCAGCTCGCCGTCATCGGAACGCTACGTGCCTCTTCGACGATTGCGACCAGCTCGTCGAGTGCCTCGAATACCCGGTACACGCCCAACCCCAATCACTCGCTCGACACGACCGGTGCGGTCGCGCCGACGTCCAGTCTGCCGCAGCGCAGGGCACGCTCGTGTGCCCTGCGCTCGGTGTGTCGGGATACGGCCGTCACAGGCCGTGCGGGACGGGTCCGTCTACTTCGCGGCGGCCCGCTCGGCGAGGCGCGCGAGCAGACGATCGTGCACGGAACCCGGCAGCATCTCGGAGACGTCGCCGCCGTAGGTCGCGACCTCCTTGACGAGCGAACTCGACAGGTAGCTGTAGACCGGATTGGTGGCGACGAACAGGGTGTCGACGCCGGTGAGCTTGTGGTTCATCTGCGCCATCTGCAACTCGTAGTCGAAGTCGTTGGCGCCGCGCAGGCCCTTGACGATCGCGGTGATCCCGCGCTCGCGGGCGTAGTCGACGAGCAGGCCCTGCCAGGCGTCGACCGTGACGTTCGGCAAGTGCGCCGTGGCCTCGGTGAGCATCTCGAGGCGTTCGTCGATCGTGAACATCCCCTGCTTGTTGGGATTGATCGTGACGGTCACGACGACCTCGTCGAACTGGGCCGAGACCCTGCCGATGACGTCGAGGTGTCCGTTGGTGACCGGGTCGAAGGATCCTGGGCAGACCGCGCGGCTCATGACCCAGCACCGTAGCAGGTGGCGATCTCCACTCTGGTCTCGCCGTAGCGCTTCGACCTGCCGACCTCGAATCCCTGCGGCCACACCGTTTCCGGTGATCGCGACGACCGTTCGACCACGACGATCGAGCCGTCCTCGACCCAGCCTCCGGACACCAGCGTCCCGAGCACGCCGGTGACGGCCTCCTCGGTCACCGCATAGGGCGGGTCGGCCAGGACGAGGTCGTAGACGCGGTCGGGGGTGCCCGCGAGCACGGCGGACACCGGTGCGGTGCGCAGCACCGCACCGGACAGTCCGACCGCTGCGATGTTCTCGCGGATCACACCCGCCGCCTTCGCGTCGGACTCGACGAGCATCGCGTGCTCGGCGCCGCGGGAGAGCGCCTCGAGGCCGAGCGCCCCCGACCCCGCGTAGAGGTCGAGGACGGCGGCCCCGTCGATGTCCATGCGTGCGTCGAGCGAACTGAACAGGGCTTCGCGCACCCGTTCGGAGGTGGGCCGGGTTCCGCGGGGCGGCACCTTCAGGCGCCGCCCCCCGGCCCGGCCGGCGACGATCCGTGTCACTCGGCGCTGTCTCCCGTGGACACCTCGACGAGCAGGTCGCCACCTTCGACCTGTTGCACCGGTCCGATCGCGACCCGCGTGATGCGTCCGCCGCGCGGCGCGGTGATCGCGGCCTCCATCTTCATGGCCTCGATCGTGGCGACGGTGTCGCCCGCCGAGACGCTGTCGCCCTCGGACACGACGAGGGTGACCATGCCGGCGAACGGCGCCGCGACGTGACCGGGATGGTTGCGGTCGGCCTTCTCCGCGGCAGGGGTCTCCGCGGCCACCGAGCGGTCGCGCACCGACACCGGGCGCAGCTGCCCGTTGAGGATGCACATGACCGTGCGGTAGCCCTTCTCGTCGGCATCGGAGATCGCCTCGAGGCCGATGAGCAGTTCGACACCCTTGTCCAGGCGCACCCGGTGCTCGTCGCCGTGCCGCAGACCGTAGAAGAACTGGTTGGCCGACAGCTCGGTGGTGTCACCGTAGGTCTCGCGGTGCTGCTCGAACTCCTTCGCGGGGCCCGGGAAGAGCAGGCGGTTGAGCATGCGGCGACGCTCGTCGGACGAACCGCCGAGGGCCTTCTCCTCCTCCGGCGCGAGCGGGGTGATCGGCTTGGGCTCGGCGCGGCCCGACAGCGCCTTGCTGCGGAAGGGCTCGGGCCAGCCGCCGGCCGGGGTCCCGAGATCGCCGCGCAGGAAGCCGATCACCGAATCGGGGATGTCGTACTTGCCGGGCTCGGCGGCGAAGTCGTCGACCGAGACGCCCGCGCCCACGAGGTGCAGCGCGAGGTCGCCGACGACCTTGCTCGACGGCGTGACCTTGATCAGGCGGCCCAGGAGGCGGTCGGCGCCGGCGTAGGCGGCCTCGACCTCCTCGAAGCGATCGCCGAGGCCCAGCGCGATGGCCTGCTGGCGCAGGTTCGACAGCTGACCGCCGGGGATCTCGTGGGTGTAGACGCGGCCGGTCGGTGCGGGCAGCCCCGACTCGAACGGTGCGTACACCTTGCGCAGCGCCTCCCAGTACGGCTCGAGATCGCACACGGCCTGCAGGTCGAGACCGGTGTCGAACTCGCTGTTCGCCGCGGCGGCGACGATCGCCGACAGGGCGGGCTGGCTCGTCGTACCGGCCAGCGCCGCGGACGCACCGTCGACGGCGTCGGCACCGGCGTGCCAGGCCGCGAGGTAGGTGGCGAGCTGACCGCCCGGGGTGTCGTGCGTGTGCACGTGCACCGGCAGATCGAAGTTGCTGCGCAGCGCCGACACGAGCGTCGCGGCAGCCGGGGCGCGCAGCAGACCCGCCATGTCCTTGATGGCCAGGACGTGCGCACCGGCCTCGACGATCTCCTCGGCCAGACGCAGGTAGTAGTCGAGCGTGTAGATCGACTCGTTCGGATTCGACAGGTCGCCGGTGTAGGACATCGCGACCTCGGCGAGGGTGGTGCCGGTCTCGCGCACCGCGTCGATCGCCGGACGCATCTGGTCGACGTTGTTCAGCGCGTCGAAGATGCGGAAGATGTCGATGCCGGTGTCGGCGGCCTCCTGCACGAAGGCACGGGTGACGGCCTCCGGGTAGGGGGTGTAGCCGACGGTGTTGCGTCCGCGCAGCAGCATCTGCAGGTTGATGTTCGGGATCGCCTCGCGCAGCGCCGCGAGCCGCTCCCACGGATCCTCGTGCAGGAAGCGCAGTGCGACGTCGTAGGTCGCGCCGCCCCACGCCTCGATCGACAGCAGCTGCGGCGTCATCCGGGCCACGTGCCCGGCCACCGTCAGCAGGTCCTTGCTGCGCACGCGGGTCGCGAGCAGCGACTGGTGGGCGTCGCGGAAGGTGGTGTCGGTGACGCCGATCGCCTTCTGCTCGCGCAGCGCACGGGCGAAGCCCTCGGGGCCGAGTTCGAGCAGACGCTGACGCGAACCGGCCGGCGGCTCGGCGTTCAGGTCGATCGCAGGCAGCTTGTCGTGCGGGTAGACCGTCGTGGTGCGCTCGCCGTGCGGCTTGTTCACCGTCACGTCGGCGAGGTACCGCAGGATCTTGGTGCCACGGTCGGCGGACGAGCGCAGCGTCAGCAGGTGCGGGCGCTCCTCGATGAACGAGGTGTTGACGTTGCCGCCGCGGAAGTCCTCGTCGTCGAGCACCGCCTGCAGGAACGGGATGTTCGTGGCGACACCGCGGATACGGAACTCGGCGACCGCGCGGCGCGCGCGGGCGACCGCGGTCTCGAAGTTGCGGCCGCGGCAGGTGAGCTTGACGAGCATCGAGTCGAAGTGGGCGGAGATCTCCGCGCCCACCGACGTGCCGCCGTCGAGACGGATACCGGCACCGCCCGGGGTGCGGTAACCGGTGATGCGACCGGTGTCCGGACGGAACCCGTTGGCCGGGTCCTCGGTCGTGATGCGGCACTGCAGCGCCGCGCCGCGGATGGTGATGCCGTCCTGCGACAGGCCCAGTTCCTCGAGCGACTCGCCCGCAGCGATGCGCAGCTGGGACTGCACGAGGTCGACGTCGGTGATCTCCTCGGTGACCGTGTGCTCGACCTGGATACGCGGGTTCATCTCGATGAACACGTGGTTGCCGCGTTCGTCGACGAGGAACTCGACGGTTCCTGCGCACTGGTAGCCGATCTCCTTGGCGAAGGCGACGGCGTCGGCGCAGATACGGTCGCGCAGCTCAGGATCGAGATTCGGGGCGGGGGCGAGCTCGATGACCTTCTGGTGGCGGCGCTGCACGGAGCAGTCGCGCTCGTACAGGTGGATGACGTTGCCGTGCTTGTCGGCGAGGATCTGCACCTCGATGTGCCGCGGGTTGACCACGGCCTGTTCCAGGAAGACGGTGGGATCACCGAAGGCGGCGTCTGCCTCGCGGGAGGCGGCTTCGATGGCCTCGCGCAGCTGGGAGGGTTCGGCGACCCGGCGCATGCCGCGTCCGCCACCACCGGCGACAGCCTTGACGAAGACCGGGAAGTTCATCGTTTCCGAGGCGGCGACCAGCTCCTCGACGTCCGACGACGGCTCCGACGACGCCAGCACCGGGAGGCCGGCGGCCTTCGCCGAGGCGATCGCGCGGGCCTTGTTGCCCGTCAGCTCGAGGATCTCCGCCGACGGACCGACGAAGGTGATGCCCGCTTCGGCGCACGCCGCGGCGAGGTCCGGGTTCTCGGAGAGGAAGCCGTAGCCGGGGTAGATCGCGTCGGCGCCGGCCGACACGGCCGCTTCGACGATCTTCTCGACCGACAGGTAGGCGCGGACCGGGTGTCCCTCCTCACCGATCTGATAGGCCTCGTCGGCCTTCAACCGGTGCAGGGAGTTCCGGTCTTCGTACGGGAACACCGCGACCGTCCCGGCACCCAGTTCGTAGGCGGCACGGAACGCGCGGATCGCGATCTCGCCACGGTTGGCGACAAGCACTTTCGAGAACATTGGTCGACGGTACCGCGCCGTAACATGCCGACTTCGACGCGCGTTCCACATCGTGGGACAAGGTGTCCGGATGGCACGACTGGAACGATGCAGTCGACCCCGCCGTAACACGTCGTCAACATGCCGGGCACGGTCACCGAAACCTCACCGCGGGTTCTGCGACACGGTGTACGGAACGTAACTCAGGACTTGTCGAGATAGGCCACGCGCTCGGCGTCGAGCGCGGCCCGCACCATGTTCGCGAGTCCCGGATGGTGTTCGAGGCCGGGATCCTTCTCCGTCACCGTCCGGGAGAAGTCGCGGGCCGCCTCGATGACGTCGGCGTCGTCGACGAGCGAGAGCAGCCGCAGCGTCGACACGGTGCCGGACTGCGCGACACCGAGGACGTCGCCCTCCCGGCGCAGTTGCAGGTCGAGCTGGGCGAGTTCGAAACCGTCGGTGGTGCCGGCGACGGCCTCGAGCCGCATCATCGTCGGGGTCGCGGGCTTCGCGTCGGTCACGAGCAGGCACAGACCCTGGTGGCCACCACGACCGACGCGACCGCGCAGCTGGTGCAGCTGGCTGACACCGAACCGGTCGGCGTCGACGATCACCATCACTGTCGCGTTCGGCACGTCGACACCGACCTCGACGACGGTCGTGCACACGAGCACGTCGATCTCCGCGGCGTTGAAGGCCTGCATCACCGCGTCCTTCTCGTCGGCGGGGAGGCGGCCGTGCAGCAGCCCCACCCTCAGGTCGCGGAGCGGACCGGAGGTGAGGAACTCGAACTGCTCGAGAACCGAGACGGTCTCGGGCGGGGCCTGTTTGCCCTTCCCCGATCCCGACGGCTCGGGCCCGTCCGGATCGAAGAGCGCGTCGTCGTCGGAATCGCCGTCGCCGATGCGGGAACACACCACGTAGGCCTGCCGCCCGTCGGCGACCTCCTCGCGGATGCGTTCCCAGGCGCGGTCGACCCATTTCGGGTGCACCTTCGCCGGCACCACGCGGCTGACGATCGGCGACCGCCCGCGGGGCAGCTCGCGCAGGGTCGAGACCTCGAGGTCGCCGAGCACCGTCATCGCGATGGTGCGCGGGATCGGCGTCGCGGTCATCACCAGCACGTGCGGGGACGCCCCGTCGCGCCCTCGCGAGCGCAGAGCGTCGCGCTGTTCGACACCGAAGCGGTGCTGCTCGTCGATCACGACGAGACCGAGGTCGAAGAACTGCACCTTGTCCTCGATCAGCGCGTGCGTGCCGATGACGATCCCGGCATCGCCCGTCACCGCCTCGTTGAGTGCGGCCCGTTTGCGGGCGACACCCATCGAGCCGGTCAGCAGGGTCACGCGGGTCGCGAGTTCATGGGCGCCGAGTTCGCCCGCCGCGGCGAGGTCGCCGAGCATCTTCGTGAGCGAGCGCGCGTGCTGGGCCGCGAGCACCTCGGTGGGTGCGAGCAGCGCGCACTGCCGACCGGAGTCGATCACCTGCAGCATCGCCCGCAGCGCCACGATCGTCTTGCCCGAACCCACCTCACCCTGGAGCAGCCGGTTCATGGGGTGCTCGCGTGCGAGATCGGCCGCGATCTCGTCGGCCACCGAGAGCTGCCCGGCCGTCAGCTCGAAGGGCAGCCGCCGGTCGAACTCGTCGGCGATCCCACCCTCGCGGTGCGGGCAGGACGGCGCCGAGCGCACCTCGACGTCGTGCCGGCGTCCGGCGAGCACGAGCTGCACCGCGGCGGCCTCGTCGAACCGCAGGCGGTCGCGCGCCCGGTCGATCTCCTGCTTCGTGTCGGGTAGGTGGATCGAGCGGAGCGCCTCGTCGAGGCCCACGAAGCCGTGCTCGTCGCGCACCCACTCGGGCAGCGGGTCGTCGACGTGGTCGAGCTGGTCGAGCACCTGCCGTACGCAGCGCATGACGGTCCACGACTCGACCTCGCGGGTCGCGCGGTACATCGGGATCAGCGTGCGGTCGAAGACCGACATGTCCACCCCCGATCCGTCCTGTGCGGTACGCGCGAGACCCGCCAGGGCCCCGGCGCCCCGAACCCGCGCCGGTGTCGCCGAGACGAGGTCCTCGGCGTCGCGCGGTTCGGGCAGCACGAGATAGCTCGGGTGGGTCAGGCTCCACTTGTCGCGGAAGTACTTCACGGTGCCGGAGAACATCGCGCGCACGCCGGGCTTGATGTTGTGCTTGACCCGGTGCGGGTTGAAGAAGGTGACGTCGATGCTGTGACGATCGGAGCGCAGCCGTACCGCGAGGCGTTTGCCGGCGCGGGACTTCATGGGCACCTCCTGTGCCGACTCGACCCGCGCGATGATCGTGATGTGCTGGCCCTCCACGGGCTGACTCTCGCCGAGCTCGGCACCCTGGGTGGCGTAGCGGTGCGGATAGTGCCTCAGCAGATCCTCGACGGTGGTCATCCCGAACGCGTCGTGCAGGGCGTCCGCGGTCTTGCGGCCGAGGACATGATCGAGCCGGTCCGCGAGTGTCGCCACTGCCGTCCCTTCCGCTACTCCTGCGGTGGCCTCGCGGCGCACCGGCTACTCGACGCCGAGCTGCAGCAGGTCGCTGCCCTGACCGCCCTGGTAGACCACCACGTCGATCTCCGGGTGACGGCGATCGAGGTGAGCGGCCAGTTGCTCGACGAGTCCGTCGGGGGCGTCGGCGCCGACCAGCATCGTCACGAGCTCACCGCCCGCGGCGAGAATCCGGTCGAGCAGCGACGCTCCCGCTGTCACCAGATCATGCTCGATCACTACGACATCATGACCGGCCAGTCCGAGACTGTCGCCGGGCTCGCACGTTCCGACCCAGGTCAACGCACGTTCGTTCGCGTATCGCAGAGATCCCCACCGCACGCACGCCGCCGCCTCCGACATCGCGAAGGCATCGTCGACGGTGGCGCGCATCGGATCGTGCACGGCCAACGAGGCCAGCCCCTGGACCACGGAGGAGGACGGCAGGAACATCACGTCGCGGTCGTCCCGCCGCGCCCGCGCACCCACGGCGACGACGTCCTGCGCGGACAGCGCACCGTTGGGCAGCACGAGGACGTCCCGGCTCGGCAGCGCCCGGATCGCCTCGAGCAGTTCGTGGACGGAGATCTCCTCGGCCCGCAGCACCCGGGCGCCCTCCGCCTCGAACAGTTCTGCGGCGCCCTCGCCACCCACCACCGCGAGGACCGCCCGGGACTGCTCCCCCGCCGGCTCGGCGCGGACCGGAGCGGATACCACGGGGCCGTCGCCGCACCCGCGACGCGCGGACTCGAGCGCGAAGCACGTGATGTCGATGCGGCTCAGCGAGCCCGCCGCGAGACCTGCCTCCACAGCGGCTCCGGGATCGCAGCAGTGCACGTGCACGGACCAGCACCCCGACTCCCCGGCGACGATCGCGACCGAGTCGCCGAGCGCGTCGAGGGAGGACCGCAGGGCGTCGATGCGCGCGTCGTCTGAGTTCCCGACGAGGTACATCACCTCGTACTCCTGCTGGTCGCTGTCGGAACGCTCGTCGACGATCTCGGGTTCGACCACGGGACGCGAGGCCCCGGCGAGCACCATCCGGCGGTCCGGACGGGTTCCCGTGGTGACCTCCACCAGGCAGTCGAGCAGCACGAGCAGACCGAGACCACCGGCGTCGACCACCCCGGCCTCGGCCAGGACGTCGAGCTGGGTGGTGGTGCGCTGGAGCGCGTCGGCGGCGGCGTCGGCACTCGCGACGGCGACATCGCACACGGTCGCATCCGTCTCCGAGGCGACGCGGGTCGCGCCGTCGGCCGCAGCTTCGAGGACACTGACGATGGTGCCCTTCGCGGGTGCGCTGAGCGCTCCGGTCACGAGCGTCGCGGCATTGGAGAGGGCAGCGGCGAGATCACGTGCGCCGACCGTCGTCAGTCCGGCGACCGCGTCGGCGACACCGCGCAGTGCCTGCGCCAGGATGATCCCCGAGTTGCCCCGCGCCCCGGCGAAGGCGCCGCGCGCGAGCCCTTCGGCGACGTCGGATGCGGTGAGTGCGCCGTCCACGGGCCCGCCGATCCGTGCCGCCGCGGCCTGCAGGGTGATCAGCAGATTGTTCCCGGTGTCCCCGTCGGGCACCGGGAAGACGTTGAGCGAGTTGATCTCCGCTCGGCGCTGTTCGAGCGCTTCCACACCGAACTCGACCCACCGGCGCAGCGCCCGCCCGTCCACCGTGTCCTCGGCTTCGAGCAACGATTCCACCCCCTTCGCCTCGTCCCACGGGCTTCGGCGACCTCTACGATCGGTACTGTCGAGCACGGTGCCGAGCCCTGGCGAACAGGTTAGCCGCGAGCCGCCGCACCGTCCGGTTTGGCCAACCGCCCTCGAGTTCGCTAAGCTTGCCGGGTTGCCTCGCACGGGCGGCTCGTTCCCCGTGTTCGCAAGGCGAAACAACAGACAGAAGATCTATCCACTAGACACAAGGAGTTCGCGACATGGCTGCCGTCTGCGACGTATGCGCCAAGGGCCCCGGCTTCGGGAAGTCGGTCTCGCACTCGCACCGGCGTACCAACCGTCGCTGGAACCCGAACATCCAGAGCGTGCGCGCTCAGGTTGCACCGGGCAACACCCGCAAGATGAACGTGTGCACCTCCTGCCTCAAGGCCGGCAAGGTCGTCCGCGGCTGATTCCCGGTCGAGTCGTAGCGAAGGCCCCCTGCGCTGATTGCGCAGGGGGCCTTCGCCGTTCGATCCCCCGGCCGGATATCGTGCGGGAATGACCGAGAACCAAGTTTCCTTCCCGGACAGCGACTCTCTCCGTTCACTGGTGAGCGTGGAGGACCGTGTCCTGCGGATCGCCGTGGCGACCTCCGAGCACGGCACCTCCCTGTCCCCCGCAGGGATGGAGCAGGGCATCGCAGCCCTGCGCGCGGCAGGCCCCGAGATCGGTGCCGTGCTGCTCGTCGGTGAGGGTGCGAACTTCTGCGCGGGTGGCAACGTCCACGGGTTCGCCGCGGCCGAGGACCGCGGCGCCCATCTGCTCGACATCGCGAACCTCTTCCACGATTTCGTGCGCGAGCTCGACAAGGCGGCCGTGCCGGTCGTCGCCGCCGTGCACGGCTGGGCCGCCGGTGCCGGCATGAGCCTGGCGCTGCTCGCCGACATCGCGCTCGCCGGCCCCGGCACGAAGATGCGCGCCGCGTACCCGTCGATCGGCTTCTCCCCCGACGGCGGCATGTCGTGGACCCTGCCGCGGATCGTCGGTCCGTCGCGGGCACGGGAGATCATCATGACCGACGCCGTGATCGGCGCCGACGAAGCAGTGCGTCTGGGTCTGTTGAGCCGGCTCGTCGCCGACGGCGAGATCCAGAGCGAGGGGTTGCGACTCGCACGGACCCTCGCACACGGCCCCACGCAGTCCTACGCCGCCATCCGCTCGCTCGTGGCGGGCTCGGCGGGACGATCGCTGTCCGAGCACCTCGACGCGGAAGCCGCTTCCATCTCCGCGGCCGCGACGACGCCCACGGGCATCGAGGGTGTCGACGCCTTCGTCGCCAAGCGACGCCCCGACTGGGATTCGGTCCGCGCCTGATATCCGGGCGGCGGATCGGTGGTCAGGACAGTCGCCAGTCCACCGGTTCGCCGCCCTGCTCGACGAGCAGCTCGTTCGCGCGGCTGAACGGACGCGACCCGAAGAATCCGCGTGAGGCCGACAGCGGGGACGGGTGCGCCGACTTCACGGTGGGCACATCGCCGAGCATGGGTTCGAGGGTCGCCGCGTCGCGGCCCCAGAGGATCGCGACGAGCGGGGTACCGCGCGCGACCAGCGCGCGGATCGCCTGCCCGGTGACCGCCTCCCAGCCCTTGCCGCGGTGCGAGGCCGGCTGGCCCGGTGCGACGGTGAGGACCCGGTTGAGCAACAGGACGCCGTGCTCGGTCCACGGCGACAGGTCACCCGTGGAGGGCTGCGGCAGACCGAGGTCGTCGGTGTACTCGCGATAGATGTTGGCGAGACTGCGCGGGATGGGCCGGACGTCCGGGGCCACCGAGAAGCTCAGTCCCACAGCGTGACCCGGAGTGGGATAGGGATCCTGCCCGACGATCAGGACGCGGACGGATTCGAAGGGCTGTGTGAAGGCACGCAGCACGTTCGGACCGGACGGCAGATAATTGCGGCCCGCGGCGAGTTCGGCGCGGAGGAACTGCCCCATCGCGGTGATGTCGTCGGCGACGGGTTCGAGCGCTCGTGCCCAGCCCGGATCGACGAGTTCGGACAGGGGCCGACCGGAACGGGGCTCGTCCGCTCCCCCGGCCGAGGCCTGTGTGTCGACGGTGTCGGCCACCTGTCACTCCTGGTCGATGCGGCGGAGGGCGGTCCGGTAGTAGGCGGCGTTCGCCGCATACATCTCGGCGTTGGCGTCGAAGTTGTTCTCGGGCACCTCGTAGCCCTCGCGGACGTTCGCGGGGATGCCCATCGCCATGCGGCGGGGCGGCAGTTCGAAGCGCGGCGGGATCAGGGCGCCGGCGGCGACCTGCGCGCCGGCACCGATGACCGATCCGTTGAGGACGAGCGAACCCGAGCCGATCAGCGCGCCGTCACCGATCGTGGAGCCCTCGATGTGCGCGTTGTGCCCGACGACGCACCGCGCGCCGATGACGGTGGCCTCGATCGCGGTGCAGTGGATGATCGTGCCGTCCTGGATGTTGGTCTTCTCCCCCACGGAGATCCTGCCGTAGTCCCCGCGCAGCACCGCCGAGGGCCACACGGAGGCACCGGCACCGAGGGTGACGTTGCCGATCACGACCGCGTCGGGATGAACCCACGCGTCGGGATGGATATCGGGGACACGCTCGCCGAGTGCGTAGACAGCCATGACTGCAGAACCTATCTCGAGCGAACCACACCCGTGGTGGTCGCCCTAGTGACCGGCGCCTGCCACGAAGCTCTCCCAGCCACCGGATCCGTCGTGGCGCTGCCCGTCGACGGTGACGCCCGAGCCTTCCAGGACGACGCCGATCGACCGCCATCCGTCCGGCAGGGCGACCTCGCGGGGAAAGCACGCCGCGAGGGCGTGGTCCTCGCCGCCGGTGAGGATCCATTCCCACGGGTCGGCCGCGAGCGCTTCCCCGGCCTCCCGGAGCAGCGCGTCGGGAGCGAGCGCGCCGGAGTCCAGGTCGATCGCGACCTCCGATGCGGTGCAGATGTGCCCGAGATCGGCGACGAGACCGTCGGAGATGTCGGTGCACGCGTGGGCGCCGGCCGCGGCCGCTGCAGGACCTGCCGCATAGGGCGGAGTCGGCACGCGGTGCGCCGCGACGAGGTCGGGGAAGTCCCGGTTGCCGGCCAGCAACAGCGCCAGGCCGGCCGCGGACCGACCGGTGCGGCCCGCGAGGGCGACGACGTCACCGGGGCGGGCGGTGGAGCGGAGCAGTGGTGGCCGTCCGTCGAGTTCGCCGAGCACGGTGACCGAGACGATCACCTGATCGGCCTGCACGAGGTCGCCTCCCACGACTCCGGCGCCGATCTCCTCGGCGGCTTCGCCGATGCCGGCCGAGATGCCGTCGAGCACGGCGACGGGTGTGTGGGGTGGGCATCCGAGGCCGACGACGAAGGCGGTGGGGCGTGCGCCGACCGCGGCGACATCGGCTCCGTTCTGGGCGACGGCCTTGCGTCCGACCTCCTGCGGGGCGGACCAGTCGAACCGGAAGTGCCGTCCTTCGACGAGCATGTCGGTCGAGATCGCGATGCGCCCGTCGGCGGCTGTCACGACCGCTGCGTCGTGGCCCGGCCCGACGAGTGTGCTGTCGGGTTGCCGCCGTGCTCTCACTGCCCGTTCGATCACGGGAAATTCGCCGATGTCGGCGACGGTGGGTCCGGTCGGGTTCGCCACGGTGACGGTCGCCTCTTTCTCGGTCGGCGGTGGGAGAGAGCCGGCACGTGCCCTGCTACGTTCGATCACGCTACCGCCCCCTGTCCCCGAGCCCGGATGCTGGACACGATGAACGACACCTCTGCTTCCGATCGCGAACCGTCCGACGACGCCCCCGTCGAGGCACCCGGATCGGACGGGACGCGACGCAGTCCCGCTCTGATCGCCACGGCGATCGCACTGCCCGTCGCTCTGCTGGTCGGCGTGGTGGTCGCGGCCGTGATCGTGTCGCAGTCACCGGTGAACACGCCGGTCGGCCTCGGTCCCGTGCCCGCTCCGGAAGCAGAATCCGAATCCTGCTCGCAGTTGCTCGACGCGCTGCCGGAGGAGCTCGGCGACTACACACGCGCCGAACTGGCCGATCCGGCACCGGTGGGTGCGGCGGCCTGGCAGTCGGGCGACGGCGAGGAGGTCGTCCTGCGCTGTGGTCTCGACCGGCCCGAGCAGTTCGACCAGGCGGCGGCGCTGCAGGTGATCGACGACGTGCAGTGGTTCGAGGTGTCGGGAGCCGAGCAGGGTATCCCGGCGAGCACGTGGTTCGCCGTCGACCGTCCGGTCTACGTGGCGCTGACCGTGCCCGACGGATCCGGGCCCACCCCGCTGCAGGACATCACGGCGACGATCTCGGCCACACTCCCGCAGCAGGAGATCGATCCGGCGCCGATCCGCTGAGCGGGATCGACCCCGCCGTCTTCACTACGACCCACGAACGAAGGTCGGCCCCGGCACCGTGGTGTGGTGCCGGGGCCGACCGTGTTCGTCGCCGCGTCGATCAGGACGCGTGCATGGTCCCCGTGCGCTGGTAGCGCTCGTGGAAGGAGAACGCCTCACCGAGCAGGTGCGGGGTGTGACCTGCTCCGGGAGTCGCTTCGGCGCGCTCGATGTAGTCGAGCAGTTCGGCGCGGTAGTCGGGATGCGCGCAGCGCTCCACGACGACCCGCGACCGACGGCGGGGAGACAGGGCACGCAGATCGGCGAGACCCTGTTCGGTCACGATGACCTGCACGTCGTGCTCGGTATGGTCGACGTGCGGCACCATGGGGACGATCGACGAGATCGCACCGTCGCGGGCCGTCGACGGGCTCAGGAACATCGACAGGTAGCCGTTGCGCGCGAAGTCGCCGGAGCCGCCGATGCCGTTCATGATGCGGGTGCCCATCACGTGGGTGGAGTTGACGTTGCCGTAGACGTCGGCCTCGAGCATGCCGTTCATGGCGATGATGCCGAGTCGGCGCACGATCTCGGGATGGTTGCTGATCTCCTGCGGCCGCAACATGATGTGCTCGCGGTAGAAGTCGATGTTCTCGACGAAGTCGTTCAGTCCCGCTTCGGACAGCGCGAGGGCGGTCGCGGAGGCGAACCGGACGGTGCCGTGCTTGACGAGGTCGAGCATGCCGTCCTGGATGACCTCCGAGTAGCAGGTCAGTCCCCGGTACGGTCCGCTGTCGAGACCGGCGAGCACGGCGTTGGCGACGTTGCCGACACCCGACTGCAGCGGGAGCAGCGTGTCGGCGGGCAACCGTCCCGCGGCGACCTCGTGCGCGAAGAAGTCGAGGACGTGGTCGGCGATGGCCCGGCTGGTGGCGTCCGGAGCCGTGAGCGGGGTCGCGCTGTCGGGACGGTCGGTCTCGACGACCGCGACGACGCGTTCCGGATCGATCCGGAAGTAGGGCTGTCCGATGCGGTCCTCGACGTCGGTGAGGTCGATCGGGCGACGGTTGGGGGGAAGTGCGGTGCCGTAGTAGACGTCGTGCACGCCGTCCATGGCGGCGGGGATCCACGAGTTGACCTCGAGGATCACCTTCTCGGCGACGTCGAGCCAGGTCTTGTTGTTGCCGATGGAGGTGGCGGGGATCAGCTCACCCGTCTCGGTGATGCCGGAGATCTCGACGACTGCGACGTCGACGTGTCCGTAGTAGCCCTCCCAGACCTGCTGGGCGACGTGCGACAGGTGGATGTCGACGTAGTCCATGCGGCCTTCGTTGATCCGTCCGCGGGCGGTGGGCTCCGCCTGGTACGGCATACGCAGCGCGATTCCGTCGACGTCGGCGAGCATGCGTTCGGTGTCGGAGGCGACCGACGCCCCGGTGAGCAGGTTGATCCGGAAGTCGCCGCCGGTCGCCCGCGTGCGCCGGATGTGTTCGGCGAGGGCCGGGGTCACGGCCTTCGGGGTGCCTGCGCTCGCGAAGCCGCTGATGGCGACCGTGTCGCCGGGGCGGATCCACTGGACGGCGTCCTGCGCCGACACGATCTTCTTGCGGTAGGTCTCATGACGTACCCGAGCCTCGGCCGGGGTCACGACGACCGACTCCACAGACGGTGCTGCGGGGGATGAAAGGGCTGCGTACATGACGACGACCATAGCGGCGCGGATGATCCGCTCGTCACACTCGGGCCGGACCGGCGATCGCCGTCACCAATTTGGACACAGAGTGTCACGAGTCGCACTCCAAGATCGATGTAATCGGAAGTTGTTGTTCCGCAAGATTTTACACGATGATTTCCGCCACGCGGACTGACACTGGGTGCCACCACCTTTCGTGCGAGCCGCTCCGCCGCCATCTCTACGGTATCCCCGTTCGCCGCCGCATCAGTACCGTTCGCCGCCCCCGGAGAACCGTTCACCGCCACCGTGACGGAACGCCGTCGGGCACGATTGCAGCATGACGAACTCGACCGACCTGTTGCGCGACGATGCCGAGCACCTTCTCCGCGAGCTGGCAGGCCCCGATGCCCGGCTCCGCGACGACCAATGGGTCGCCATCGAAGCGCTCGTGGTGCATCGCCGCCGCGCCCTCGTCGTCCAGCGCACGGGCTGGGGGAAGTCGGCCGTCTACTTCATCTCCGCGAAGCTGCTGCGCCGCCAGGGCAGGGGCCCCACGGTGATCGTCTCGCCGCTGCTCGCCCTGATGCGCAACCAGGTCGCGGCCGCCGAGCGGGCCGGGGTCCACGCCGCCACGATCAACTCCGGCAACGTCACGGAATGGTCGGCGATCCACGAGCGGATCGCGGCGGGAGAGGTCGACGTCCTCCTCGTCAGCCCCGAGCGCCTGAACAACCCCGACTTCCGCGACCAGGTGCTGCCGTCCCTCGCCCGCGACGCCGGACTGGTGGTCGTCGACGAGGCGCACTGTGTGTCGGACTGGGGACACGACTTCCGGCCCGACTACCGCCGCATCCGCACCCTCGTCGCCGAGCTCGGCGACGACATCCCGGTGCTGGCGACGACCGCGACCGCCAACGACCGGGTGGTCGCCGACATCGCCGCCCAGCTCGGTGTCGGCGGGAGCAGCGACCTCGGTGGAAGCAGCAGTGCCGGTTCCGGCGGCACGCTCGTACTGCGCGGCGGTCTCGACCGTCCGTCGCTGCACCTATCGGTGGTGCGGATCGACGAACCGGCACGACGCGCGGCGTGGCTCGCGCAGCATCTGAAGGATCTGCCGGGCTCGGGCATCGTGTACGCGCTGACGGTCTCCGCCGCCCGCGACCTCGCGGCGCTGCTCACCGACCACGGCTATGCAGTGGCGGCATACACCGGTCAGACCGAACCGACCGAGCGTGAACAGCTCGAGGCGGATCTCCTCGACAACAAGGTCAAGGCGCTCGTCGCGACCTCGGCGCTCGGCATGGGCTTCGACAAGCCCGATCTCGGCTTCGTGGTGCACCTCGGCGCCCCCTCGTCCCCGATCTCCTACTACCAGCAGGTCGGGCGTGCGGGTCGCTCCACCGAGCGCGCCGAGGTGGTTCTGCTCCCCGGCCCGGAGGACCGCCGGATCTGGCAGTGGTTCGCCTCGGTCGCCTTCCCGGACGAGGCGCTCGTACGACGCGTGATCGCAGCGCTCGATACCGAACGGCCGGTATCGACACCCGCCCTCGAACCGCGGGTCGACCTCACGCGCTCCCGCCTGGAGATGGTCCTCAAGGTCCTCGACGTGGACGGAGCGGTGAAGAGGGTCAAGGGCGGCTGGATCGCCACCGGGCAGCCCTGGACGTACGACGAGGAGCGCTACGGGCGCCTCGAGGAGGCCCGCGCCGCGGAACAGGAGGCGATGCTCGAATACGAGCGCACCACCGAATGCCGCATGGTCTTCCTCCGCCGTCAGCTCGACGATCCCGATCTCGACACCCGGAGCCCCGGTTGCGGCCGGTGTGACAACTGCATCGGTTCCCGGTGGGAGACGTCCGTCGGCGACGACGAGGTCGCCCGGACCCGCGCCCGGCTCGAACGCCCCGGTGTGGATCTGCCGCCGCGCCGGCAGTGGCCCACGGGGATGTCGACCCTCGGGATCCCGCTGTCCGGCCGGATCACGGACGGTCCGCGCCCCGGGCGCGTGCTGGGCCGGCTGTCGGATCTGGGATGGGGACCGCGACTGCGCGAACTGCTCGACGGACCGGACCGCGAAGCGCCGAAGGCGGTGGTCGACGCGTCGATCGCGGTGCTCGCGGCGTGGGACTGGGAGGACCGGCCCACCGCCGTCATGGCCATGGACTCCCCCACACACCCCCTGCTCGTCAAGTCACTTGCGTCCCGATTGGCACAAATCGGACGATTACGAGATCTAGGTGTATTGCGACGCCGAAGCGGGAATACGGAGCCGACGGCAGCGAACTCGGCATATCGGGTCGCCGCACTGATCGACGCGTGGGAGCGACCCGACAACCTCGGGTCGAGTGGTCCGATCCTTCTCGTCGATGCGGTGACCGACACCGGCTGGACGTTCACGATGGCGGCGAGAACTCTCGTCGCCGCGGGAGCCGACGCGGTGTTGCCGTACGCACTCGCGAGCCCGAAGTAATCGCCACGAGGAGGACCGACGTAACATGTTTGTGACCGGCATCACAACATGCGCTCGACCTGCACGGACCACAGGGTTCCGATCCCGATTCCGGACACGGGCGTGATCTCGACACCGGAAGTTGTTAGGTTGAAAGGACATATGAGGCCCGTCAAGGAAAGAAGTACCCCGACCCCCGACTCGGCTGAATCGAATACCGCGACCACATCTCCGGACGTGGCCGCAACCGAGTCCGGTAGTGAGCCGGCTGCAATCGAATTCCGGCGTCCGCGTATCGCCGACGGTAGACGACTCTGGCAGATCGCGCGTGATTCGCAGGTTCTCGACGTCAATTCCGGTTACGCATATGTGCTGTGGTGTCGCGATTTCGCCGACACATCGGTCGTCGCAACGGACGACACCGATCGCCCCGTGGGATTCGTGACCGGCTACCGCCGCCCCGACTCCCCGAACACCCTGTTCGTCTGGCAGGTGGCAGTCGACGCAGACCAGCGTGGACGTGGAGTGGCCGGCCGTATGCTCGACGCTCTGCTCGACCGACTCGAGCCGCTCGGCGTGACCCGTCTGGAAACGACGGTGAGCCCCGACAACGAAGCGTCGATCGCAATGTTCACCGCTCTCGCGCGTCGCCGCGGAACGCATATCACTCGCACCGAGTTGTTCGCGCCCGACGATTTCCCCGATTCACATCTGGCCGAGGATCTCTACACCATCGGCGAATGATCGCAGCGCATGTGCGCGCGACATCTCATAATTCTCGAATAATCACAGGAGGACCACGACATGACCATCCTGGACAACAAGCCCGAGACCACTCGTAAGCCCGATACCTCGATTTTCTCGCACCTCGAATCCGAGGTCCGGAGTTACAGCCGCGGCTGGCCCGCCGTTTTCGACAAGGCATCGGGATCCTGGCTGCGCAGCGAGGACGGCAAGGACTACCTCGACTTCTTCGCCGGCGCCGGAGCCCTGAACTACGGCCACAACAACCCGGTGCTCAAGTCGGCCCTGGTCGACTACATCATGAGCGACGGCGTCACCCACGGCCTCGACATGTACACCGTCGCCAAGCGCAAGCTGCTCGAGACTTTCGAGTCGCACGTGCTCGCGCCGCGTGGCCTGGACTACAAGGTCCAGTTCCCCGGCCCGACCGGCACGAACGCCGTGGAGGCGGCACTGAAGCTCGCCCGTAAGGTGACCGGTCGCGAGTCGATCATCAACTTCACCAACGCTTTCCACGGCATGACCCTGGGTGCGCTGTCGGTGACCGGCAACTCGATGAAGCGCGCCGGCGCGGGTGTCCCCCTCGTCCACGCGACGCCGATGCCGTTCGACAACTACTTCAACGGCGTCACCGAGGACTTCCAGTGGTTCTCGCGCGTCCTCGACGACGCGGGCAGCGGCCTGAACCGTCCGGCCGCGGTCATCGTCGAGACCGTGCAGGGTGAAGGCGGCGTGAATGTTGCTCGCCCCGAGTGGCTTCGCGCTCTGGCCGACCTGTGCAAGGAACGCGACATCCTGCTGATCGTCGACGACGTGCAGATGGGCTGCGGCCGCACCGGCCCGTTCTTCTCGTTCGAGATCGCCGGCATCACGCCCGACATCGTGACCCTGTCGAAGTCGATCGGCGGATACGGAATGCCGCTGGCGCTCACCCTGTTCAAGCGTGAGCTCGACGTGTGGGGCCCGGGCGAGCACAACGGCACCTTCCGCGGCAACAACCCGGCCTTCGTGACGGCGGCTGCCGCCCTCGAGCACTACTGGGCCGACGACAAACTCGAGCGCGACACCCTGCGCAAGGGTGAGCGCATCCGCCAGACCTTCATGAACCTGTCGGACATGTTCGACGGCGTCTCGACCCGCGGTCGCGGCCTGGTCCAGGGCCTGGTCTTCGACAAGCCGGAGGACGCCGACAAGGTCTGCGCCCTGGCCTTCGAAGAGGGTCTGCTCGCCGAGACCTCCGGTCCGTCGGACGAGGTCGTCAAGCTGCTGCCGCCGCTGACCATCACCGACGACGAACTCGAGTTCGGGCTGAACATCCTGGCGGAAGCGACCGCCAAGGTCCGTTCCTGAGCGGTCCCCCGCTCCGCCCGTTCCGAACTCACTTGCAGAAGAAGGACTTTCGACACCCATGATCGTTCGTACGACAGAAGAGATCACCGGCACCGAGCGCGACGTCGTCTCGGAGGACGGCCAGTGGCGCAGCAAGCGCATCGTCCTCGCCGGCGACAAGGTGGGCTTCTCGTTCCACGAGACCACCATCGAGCCCGGCACCGTCAACGAGTTCCACTACGCCAACCACGTCGAGGCCGTGTGGCTCGTCGAGGGCACCGGCAAGCTCCAGGACCTCGACAACGATGTGGAGTACGACCTCGCTCCGGGCACGATGTACCTGCTCAACGGACACGAGCGTCACCGCGTGCTCCCCGAGACGCGCATGCGCATGCTGTGCGTCTTCAATCCCCCGGTCACCGGCCGTGAGGTGCACGACGAGAACGGTGTGTACCCGTTGATCGAGGAACCCGCCTGAGTGCGGTAACCACGTGACCGATGCGGGGCGGACGCTTAGAGTCGAGACCATGACTCCCGAGCGTGCGCCCCGCATCGCTGTCGGCCCCGAGCGCGACCCCCGCTTCGACCGGGCGGTCTCGGGCGGGGGTGGCGTGTCCTGCGGACTCGAGGACACCCCCGACGCGCTCGTCTGGACGGCCGGACCGCAGGACTTCCCCGAGGTCCTTCCCGCCTCCGTCCGCTGGGTGCAGCTTCCGTCCGCCGGTGTCGAGTACTGGCTGTCGCAGGGCGTCGTCAAGGCCCACCCCCGCGTCACCTGGACATCGGCGGCCGCCGCCTACTCCACGACGGTCGCCGAGCACGCGCTCCTGCTCCTGCTCGCCGGCGTCCGAGCCCTGCCGGCCCATCTGGCGGCCACCTCGTGGACACCCGAGAGTCTCGCGCCGGCCATCGGGACCCTCCGCGGCGCAACGGTCGGGATCATCGGCGCCGGAGGTGTCGGCCGAGCACTGATCCCGATGCTCGCCGCACTGGGCGCGCACGCTCTCGCCGTCACCCGCAGCGGCCGTCCCGTACCCGGGGCGGTCGAGACGTTCCCCGTCGAACGTATCGACGAGATATGGACTCTGGCCGATCATTTCGTCATCTCCGCGACTGCCACCCTCGACGTCGAGCGGCTTGTCGGCGCAACCGAGCTCGCAGCGATGAAATCCACCGCGTGGATCGTCAATGTCGCCCGGGGCGATCTCGTCGACACCGACGCTCTCGTCGCCGCTCTCCGATCCGGCGCGATCGGCGGTGCGGGGCTCGACGTCACCGATCCCGAACCGCTTCCCGACGACCATCCGCTGTGGACGCTTCCCAACGCGGTGATCACACCCCACGACGCGAATCCGCCCCCGTTGCGCATCCCGGCCTATCTCGAGCACGTGACCGAGAACGTCACGCGCTTCGCGTCCGGTCTCGTCCCGATCGGGGTCGTCGACCCCAGCGCCGGCTACTAGTCCATGCTTACCGGGCCCGGTTGCCGGGCCACAGCGCTCACCGGGACCCCTCCTCCTGTTTCTCGTCGCGTTCCGCCCATTCCAGGAGCGGATCGAGGGCGAAGACCGCGTCGTCGATACCCGCGTGCAGATCGCCGAGTTCCTCGAATCGCTTCGGCACGGTCCGGATCGTGAAGTCCCGCGGATCGAGGTCGTCGATCTCGTCCCACCGCACCGGGGTGGAGACCGTCGCCTCCGGCACACCGCGGACCGAATAGGAACTGGCTATCGTGTGATCGCGCGAGTTCTGGTTGTAGTCGACGAAGACCGCCGACGGATCACGCTCCTTGCGCCACCAAGCCGTCGTCACGTAGCCGGGCGCGCGTCGCTCCACCTCCCGCGCGAAAGCCCATGCGGCCCTTCGGACGTCGTCGAATTCCCACTCGGGTGCGATCCGGACGTAGACGTGCAGACCGTCGCCGCCGGAGGTCTTCGGCCAACCCACGGCACCGAGCTCGTCGAGCACCTCGTGCGCCACCGTCGCCACGCGCCGCACCCGGTCGAAATCGCAGTCGGGCATCGGGTCGAGATCGATCCGCCACTCGTCGGGCCGCTCCACATCGCTGCGACGCGAGTTCCACGGATGGAACTCCACGGTGGACATCTGCACGGCCCACACAACGTCGGCGAGGTGGGTGACGCACAGTTCGTCCGCATCGCGGTCGTAGCGCGGGAAATGCACCCGCACCGTTTCGACCCAGTCCGGTGCCCCGCGGGGCAGCCGCTTCTGGTGCACCTTCTGCCCTTCGAGGCCGTCGGGGAAGCGGTGCAGCATGCAGGGCCGCTCACGGAGTGCCCGGACGATCCCCTCCCCCACACTCAGGTAGTAGTTCGCGAGGTCGAGCTTGGTCGCCCCGATCTCGGGGAAGTACACGCGGTCGGGGTGCGTGATGCGCACCGTGCGACCGTCCACGTCGAGCTCGACCGCCTCGGAGTCCTTGCTCATCCGCGTCTCCCGTCCTCCCCCTCGCGCCCCGTCCTGTGCACCATCCTGGCCTCTCGATTCCCGTCCGCGCGCGGAAATACACTCCGGCGCACGAATTCCTCCGCGTGGCACGACCGGCCGCTAACGTCGAAACGATGCTGCTGCACACGGTTGTCGACACCTCCGTCGCCGTCGCCGCCACCCGGTCTCGACGCACCAAGATCGATCTGCTGCGGGAACTGCTCGACCGCGCCGAACCCCACGAGGTCGAAGCGGTGGTCTCGTGGTTGTCCGGAGAGATGACCCAGGGCCGTCTGGGAGTCGGCTTCCGCACCCTCGCCGGTCTCTCCGCACCGGTCGCCGACGAGCCGACGCTCTCCGTCGACGACGTGTCCGACTTCCTCGACCGGCTCGCCGGCATCTCCGGCCCCGGATCCACCGCCGCGCGACAGCAACTGCTCCTGGACCTGTTCGGCCGGGCCACCGACGCCGAGCAGCGTTTCCTCGTCGCGCTCCTCGGCGGTGAGCTGCGGCAGGGAGCGCTCGAAGGAGTGATGACCGATGCGGTCGCAGCGGCAGCCGGTCTCCCCGTCGAGCCGGTCCGCCGGGCGGTGATGCTGTCGGGCCGACTCGCACAGGCCGCGGCGGCGGCCTTCGCCGGTGGTGTCGATGCGCTGGCGGAGTTCGGTCTGGAACTCGGCCGGCCTGTCCGGCCGATGCTCGCCTCGCCCGCCGAGTCGCTCGGGGCGGCACTCACCGAGTTCGACGGGGCGGTGAGCGTGGAGTACAAACTCGACGGCGCACGCATCCAGGTGCACCGCCACGAGGACGCCGTGTGGATCTTCACCCGCACGCTGCGCGACATCACCGCGTCGGTCCCCGAACTGGTCGAACTCGTCCGGGCGCTGCCGTGCCGCAGTGTCGTGCTCGATGGCGAGACGCTCGCGCTCACCGATTCCGGCCGTCCCCGCCCGTTCCAGGAGACCATGAGCCGGTTCGGTGCCCGCTCCGAACGCGAACTGCTCCTCCACCCGTACTTCTTCGACTGCCTGCACCTCGACGGCGACGACCTGCTCGACGAACCGCTGTCGGTGCGTCTCGACCATCTCGCCCGCGTCGCGGGTGAACACCGGATCCCGACGCTGGTCGCTCCGGACGCCGACAGCGCCGAGACACATCTCGGTGACTCGCTCGGCAACGGTCACGAGGGTGTGATGGTGAAGTCGCTCACGTCGACCTACACCGCCGGACGCCGAGGCCGGGCGTGGCAGAAGGTCAAACCCGAGCACACCCTGGATCTCGTGGTGCTCGCCGCCGAGTGGGGTTACGGGCGCCGCACCGGCTTCCTGTCCAACTTGCACCTCGGTGCCCGCGACCCGGACGGTGGTCCGCCGATCATGGTCGGGAAGACGTTCAAAGGACTCACCGACGCTCTGCTGCAGTGGCAGACAGAGGAATTCCCACGCTACGAGACCCACCGCGACGAGCACACCGTTCACCTGCGACCCGCGATCGTCGTCGAGATCGAACTCGACGGAGTACAGACCAGCACCCGATATCCGGGCGGCGTGGCCCTGCGCTTCGCACGGGTGCTGCGGTACCGGCCCGACAAATCGGCCGCCGACGCCGACACGATCGATGCGGTCCGCGCACTGCTGCCCGCAGCGCCGGTTCCCGGAACCGGCCTACCGTAGATGGGGTGATCGACGTTCCACTCCGTTCCGACGACCTGCCCACGCTCCTGCACGGCCGTCGGATCGCTGTTCTCACCGGTGCCGGACTGTCGACGGACTCCGGTATCCCCGACTATCGCGGCCCCGACTCGCCGCCCCGCAACCCGATGACCTACCAGCAGTTCGTCGGCGACGCGGAGTTCCGGCAACGCTACTGGGCGCGCAACCATGTCGGCTGGAAGCACATGGACGCCGCCCGCCCCAATGCCGGGCACCGGGCACTCGCGGCCCTCGAACACGTTGGCTCCGTCGTCGGCGTGATCACCCAGAACGTCGACCTGCTGCACACGAAGGCCGGCAGCCGACGGGTCGTCGACCTGCACGGCACCTACGCGCAGGTCCGATGCCTGTCGTGCGAACATCGCATCTCGCGGTTCACGCTGCACGAGCGGCTGTGCGCGGCCAATCCGGGATTCGACGACCGGATGCGCGCGACAACCGGTCTCGAGGTCGCCCCGGACGCGGACGCGGTAGTCACCGACACCGAGGACTTCGTCGTCGTCGGCTGCGACCGCTGCGGCGGGATGCTCAAACCCGACATCGTGTACTTCGGGGAGACGGTGCCGCGCCCGCGCGTCGATCTCGCCTACTCGGTGGTCGACGGGGCCGACGCACTGCTGGTGGCCGGGAGTTCACTGACGGTGCAGTCGGGGCTGCGGTTCGTACGGCGCGCCGCGCAGCGGAACATCCCGGTGGTGGTGATCAACCGTGGTCCCACGCGCGGAGATGTGCTGGCGACCCTCAAGCTCGAGGCGGGTACCTCGGAAACCCTCACCTTCCTGGCCGACGCGGTGACCGCACCGAGCCGGTGACGGCGGCCGGACACCGAGCAGGTGACGACTCTCAGACCACCCGGACGAGGTCGTCGGCGTGCACGACGGGTCGCTGGAGATCCGGCGGCAACTGACCGGTCGAGAAGCCGATCATGAAATCGAGTTCGGACGCGTCGTAGGCCACCACACCGCGCGCGACCGTGCGGCCGTCGGGTGCGACGATGCCCACCACGTCGCCGGCGTGGAAACCGCCACTGGTGCCGGTGATTCCGGCGGCGAGCAGTGAGCGTCGCCGCTCCATCACGGCCCGCACGGCGCCCTCGTCGAGATACAGCGAACCGTGGACGTCAGCGGCGTGCCGCACCCAGAAGCGCCGCGCCGACAGGCGCTGCGGGCGGGCCGCGAAGGCCGTGCCGACGTCGGCGGCGCCCAGCGCACGATCGGCCTGGGAGGCCGCGGCGAGCAGCACCGGCACCCCGGAGTCCGCCGCGAGACGGGCAGCGGACAGTTTCGACGCCATGCCACCGGTACCCAGCGCGCCACCCGACCCGGCGACCACACCGTCGAGATCCTCGGGCGTGCGGACCTCCGGTATGAGGTTCGCGGAGCCCTTGCGAGGATCCCCGTCGTACAGACCGTCGACGTCGGACAGCAGGATCAGCGCGTCGGCGCCGATGAGGTGCGCGACGAGTGCCGCGAGTCGGTCGTTGTCGCCGAAGCGCAGTTCGACGGTCGCGACGGTGTCGTTCTCGTTGACCACCGGCACCGCCCCGAGCGAGCGCAGCCGGTCGAGGGTGCGTTGCGCGTTGCGGTGCTGGGTGCGCCGGCCGATGTCGTCGGCGGTGAGGAGCACCTGGCCCACGGTGCGGTCGTAGCGGGCGAAGGAGGTGCCCCAGGCGTGGGCGAGGGTGAGCTGCCCGACGCTGGCCGCGGCCTGCTTCGTCGCGAGATCACGCGGCCGGCTCGTGAGGCCGAGCGGTGCGAGCCCGGCACCGACCGCACCCGAGGAGACCACGACGACACTCGAGCCCGTGCGGATCCGGGACTCGATGGCGTCGACGAGACGATCGAGCCGGCCACGGTCGAGCCCGCCCACCAGGCTCGTGATCGCCGACGAGCCGATCTTGACCACTACGCTGCGGGCGTGGGAGACGACCTCCCGGGTGTCGCTCATGTTCTCCTCGGTACGCTTCGGGCTTCCTGAACGGTGGGTACGCGGGGCCGGTTACTCGAACTCGTCGTCGGTGGCCAGACCGCGGCGCACCTTCTTCGCGTGGCGACGCTCGGCGGCGCCGATGCGGTCGACCTGGTCGAGACGGGCGTCCGTGCCGCGACCGGTGGGCACGACGTCCACGCCGGCCTGCGTCTGCGGTTCCCACTCGAAGGCGACCTCGCCGATGGTGACCCAGCATCCGGGTTCCGCGCCGAGCTTGACGAGCTTGTCCTCGACGCCGAGACGTGCGAGACGGTCGGCGAGATAACCGACGGCCTCGTCGTTGTCGAAGGCCGTCTGACGCACCCACCGCTCGGGACGGGTGCCCCGCACGATGAATCCGCCGGGCACCTCGGGATCGCGGACCACGGTGAAGGCTTCCTCGTCGCGGGCGACGGGGCGGATCACCGGGCGGGTCGGTGCGGCCGGCGGATGCGCCGCCCGGTACTCGTCGACCATCTTCGCGAGGGCGAACGTCAGCGGGCGCAGCCCGTCGCGGCTCACGGCCGAGATCGTGAAGACCGGCCAGCCACGGGCCTCGAGTTCGGGGGTGACGAACTCGGCGAGTTCCTTCGCGTCGGGCACGTCGGCCTTGTTCAGGATCACGATGCGGGGGCGCTCGGCGAGATCGCCGAGTCCGCTGTCGCCCGACAGGGCGGGCTGGTAGGCGGCGAGTTCGGCCTCGAGCGCGTCGATGTCGGAGATCGGGTCGCGGCCGGGTTCGAGGGTCGCGCAGTCGACGACGTGCGCGAGCACGGCGCAGCGCTCGAGATGACGGAGGAAGTCGAGACCGAGACCGCGTCCCTCACTGGCCCCGGGGATCAGGCCGGGCACGTCGGCGACGGTGAAGGTCGTGTCGCCCGACTGCACCACACCGAGATTCGGCACGAGGGTGGTGAACGGGTAGTCGGCGATCTTCGGCTTCGCGGCCGAGAGCACCGACACGAGCGACGACTTGCCGGCCGACGGGAAGCCCACCAGGCCGACGTCGGCGACGGACTTCAGTTCGAGGACGAGTTCGAGTTCCTCGCCTTCCTCACCGAGAAGCGCGAAGCCGGGGGCCTTGCGTGCCTTGGACGCGAGTGCGGCGTTGCCCAGGCCACCGCGACCGCCGTGCGCGGCCACGAAGCGGGTGCCGGTGCCCACGAGGTCGGCGAGGATCCGGCCGTCGCGGTCGAGCACGACGGTGCCGTCGGGGACCTTCAGGACGAGGTCGCCGCCGTTGGCACCGTTGCGGTGGCCGCCGGCGCCCTGGGCACCGTTGGTCGCCTTGGCGTGCTGGTGGAAGTGGAAGTCGAGCAGGGTATGGACGTTGCGGTCGACTTCGAGGACGACGTCGCCACCGTTGCCTCCGTTACCGCCGTCGGGGCCGCCGAGCGGCTTGAACTTCTCGCGGTGGACGGAGGCGCAGCCGTTGCCGCCCTTGCCGGCGCTGACGTGCAGCACCACCCGGTCGATGAAGCGGGACATGGGTGGACCTTCTCTCGTCCGAAAAAAACATGGTGATCAACGCAACAAGGGCGGGTCAGGGTGTGCGACCCTGGCCCGCCCCTATTGGGAGTATGTCGCGGGAGGTGCTCCCGCGGTGTCCGTTACCGGACGGCAGATCAGGCGTCTGCCGCAGCCGGAACGATGTTGACGGTCTTGCGACCGCGCTTGGTACCGAACTCGACGGCACCGGCCGCGAGGGCGAACAGCGTGTCGTCGCCGCCGCGTCCCACGTTCACGCCGGGGTGGAAGTGGGTGCCGCGCTGGCGCACGATGATCTCGCCGGCGTTGACGGCCTGGCCACCGAAGCGCTTGACGCCGAGTCGCTGCGCGTTCGAATCGCGACCGTTGCGGGAGCTGGATGCACCCTTCTTGTGTGCCATGACGAACCCTCCTGGGGTTGAAGCTCGAAGCTCGGTTTACTTGATGCCGGTGACCTTGACGACCGTCAGCTTCTGACGGTGGCCCTGGCGCTTGTGGTACCCGGTCTTGTTCTTGAACTTGTGGATGCGGATCTTCGGGCCCTTGGTGTGCTCGACGATCTCGCCGGTGACCGAGACCTTGGCCAGCTTGTCGGCGTCGGTGGTCAGTTCGGATCCGTCGACGACGAGGATCGGGGCAAGCGAGACAGCAGCGCCGGGCTCACCCTCGATCTTCTCGACCTTGACGAGGTCGCCTTCAGCGACCTTGTACTGCTTACCGCCGGTCTTGACGATCGCGTACGTTGCCATCGGACGGCTACCCCTTGCTTCTTCGAACGTGCTCGCGCCACAGTGCTGCGGACGCGACTGGTCTGGTGTGGTTGCTGACTCGGGTCCCGCCGGCATCCTGAATCCGGACGCGGCTGGGCACTATCGCCGAGTAGCGACTGAACAAGATTACGGGAAGGTGACTCCCAGGGTCAAACCGGGTGGCACGGTAGTGCCTGCTTCCGGGCCGGTGGTGACCGGCCCGGAAGCGGAGGATCACGCCTCGGCGTCCACCGGAGGTCCGGCGGGGCGCCCTGCGGCACGCCGCGAACGCGGCCGCCGCACGATCTCCACCGGCGTCTCGACCGGTGGGCTCGGCCGGGAGTCCGGCTCGGTTCCGGTCGAGGTGCCGGTCGTCGCGGGGACGACGAACACCTTGGCTGCAGGCCCACCGTCCCCGGCGGGCGCTGCCGCCGCCCGGGCGACCCTGCGTGCCCGACGACGACGCGGAGCCGGTTCTGCGGCCTCGACGGAAGCCGCACCGTCGGCGCTCTCCCCTGCTCCGGAGACGGCCGTCTCGGCCACAGGAGCCTCGGACACGGCCGTGTCGGCGACCGCGGATTCCGCCGCTGCGACCTCTGCCTCGATCTCGGCGGGCTCGTCGGAGGCGGTCGTCACCGTGGTGGCGTCCTCCCCCGCGACGGGCTCCTTCGTCGGCGCGGCGACCTTCTCGGGCTCGACGGCCCGCAGCGGCTCGGTGACCTTGACCGGGTCGACGTCGCCCGCAGGTGCGGACGCCGCCTCGGATGCGGTCTCGGTCGCTGTCGGCTCTGCGGCCGGAGCGTCCGCGGCCGGTGTCGAGTGGTGCGCGGCCATCGCGAGCGCGACGGGGTGCGCGGCACGCTTGACGACCTCTTCGGGCGACGGCGTCGTGTGCGTCTCGGCGGCGGGCTCCTGCGAGCTCTTGTCGCGTCCACGCTTGCGCCGCGAACCGCCGCCGGACGAACGACCGGAGTCGTCCGAGGACTTCGACTCGATCGGCTCCGAGTGCACGATGAGGCCGCGGCCGTTGCAGTGCTCACAGGTGGTGGAGAACGCCTCGACGAGACCGGTCCCGAGCCGCTTGCGCGTCATCTGGACGAGGCCGAGCGAGGTGACCTCCGAGACCTGGTGGCGGGTGCGGTCCCGGCCGAGAGCCTCGGTCAGGCGACGCAGCACGAGGTCGCGGTTGGATTCGAGCACCATGTCGATGAAGTCGACGACGATCATGCCGCCGATGTCGCGCAGGCGCATCTGGCGGACGATCTCCTCGGCCGCCTCGAGGTTGTTACGGGTGACCGTCTCCTCGAGGTTGCCGCCGGACCCGGTGAACTTGCCGGTGTTGACGTCGATGACAGTCATCGCCTCGGTGCGGTCGATGACGAGCGTGCCACCGGACGGCAGCCACACCTTGCGGTCGAGAGCCTTCGCGAGCTGCTCGTCGATGCGGTGCGCACCGAAGACGTCCACCGAGTTCTCCGAGCGGTAGCGCTCGACGCGCGGCAGCAGGTCGGGTGCGACCGTCCGGATGTAGCTCTCGACGGTGTTCCACGCCGAGTCGCCCTCGATGACGAGCTTGGAGAAGTCCTCGTTGAACAGGTCGCGCACGACCTTCACGAGCAGATCCGGCTCCTCGTAGAGCGTCTTCGGCTGTCCCGATGCGTCGGCCTGCAGCTTCTCGGACTGCTCGCGGATCGCCTCCCACTGCGTCTGCAGGCGGGTGACGTCGCGCGAGAGTTCCTCCTCGCTCACGCCCTCGGCGGCGGTACGGATGATCACGCCCGCCTCGGAGGGGACGATCTCGCGGAGGATGTCCTTGAGGCGTTTGCGCTCGGTGTCGGGCAGCTTGCGGCTGATGCCCGTGGACGAGCCGCCCGGCACGTACACCAGGAAGCGTCCGGCAAGGCTGATCTGGGTGGTCAGACGCGCACCCTTGTGACCGACCGGGTCCTTGCTGACCTGCACGACCACCTGGTCGCCGGGCTTGAGGGCCTGCTCGATCTTGCGGGAGTTGCCTCCGAGGCCAGCGGCCTCCCAGTTCACCTCACCGGCGTAGAGCACGCCGTTGCGGCCACGGCCGATGTCGATGAACGCGGCCTCCATGGACGGAAGGACGTTCTGCACGCGGCCGAGATAGATGTTGCCGACCATCGACGCCGAACCGGAGGTCGTGACGAAGTGCTCGACGAGGATGCCGTCCTCGAGCACCGCAACCTGCGTCATGCCCGCGTGGGAACCGCCCGTGCGTTCGCGCACGACCATGACCCGGTCGACGGCCTCGCGACGGGCGAGGAACTCGGATTCGGTGAGGATCGGGGGCCGCCGGCGACCGGCCTCGCGGCCGTCGCGCCGACGCTGACGCTTCGCCTCGAGACGCGTCGAACCGCTGATGCCCTGGACCTCGTCCTTGGCGCGGCTCTTGGGACGCGGCTCCCGCTCGTGGACGACCGTGGGAACCGAGTCGTCGTCGGTGCTCGCGGTGTCGGTGTCGGAGGAACCGCGACGGCGACGGCGACGGCGACGGCGACGGCGACGGGAGGTCCCGCCGCCCTGCTCGTCGTCGGAATCGTGCTCGTCGCTGCTCTGATCGTCGCCCGAGGCGGCCTCGTCGGAGGTGCTCTCCTCGGCGCCGGCGGTCTCCTCCGCAGGAGTCTCCGCGGCGGTGGACTCCGCTGCAGCGGACTTGTCCGTCTCCGCGTCGGAGGACTCGGAGTCCTCGCCGCTCGCGGTGGTCTCGTCCTGCTGATCGGTGTCCGTGCCGTCCCCGCGGCCACGTCCACGACCGCGACGTCCGCGGCGGCGGCGACGCGGCTGGTCGTCCTGGTCCTCGTCCGCCTGCTGCGACGGCGCTTCCTCGGTGGACTCGGCGGCGGCCGGCTCGGCGGTCTGCTGCTCGTCCTCGACCGGAGTCTGCTCGGTGTCCTTGCCGCGGCGTGCGCGACGTCGACGCGGGCGGGTCTCCTCCTCCTCGGCCGGCGAGGGTACCTCGGGCTGGAGGAACAGCGGTGCGGCGACGATCGGCTCGGCCGTGGTGGACGGCTCGGGCATCTCGAACAGCGGCGTGCTCTGCTCCACCGACGTGAACAGCCCGGTGGGTCCTCCGACGGAGGGGATGTCGAGTGCCTGCGGTGCAGTCTCGTCCGCAGTCTTCTCTGCGGGTCGCAAGTCGTCGCTCTCGACCGGCAGGGCCTCGGTGCTCTCCGCAGCCTTCTCCGCGACAGGCTCGGGGGCGGTCTCGACCTCGGGAGCCGTCTGCTCTGCAGTTTCGGGCGCAGTTCCGGCTTGCTGCACGGCAGGCTCGGGCGTGCCCGTGTCGTCGCTCAACGCGGCGTGCAGGTCCTCCGCGACGTCGCGCGGAAGGGTCGAGTGCGCACTGCGCAGCTCGGTGCCGCGCTCGGCGGCCTTCGCAATCACCTGCTTACTGGTCAGCCCCAGCAACTTGGCGAGGGCATGGACGCGGATCTTGGCAGGCAGACCGAGGAGGTTCCGTCCCCCTGCGTCCGACGCTTCGATCGAGTTGTTCTCCGGCGGCTCTTGATCGGCCACGTAGGTCTCCTAAGGCCCCCGGGCGCGTCCACCACCGACAACAGCGATGTGAGCGGCCACGCGGGGGCGCAGCTTGTGTACTCGCGCCGGGTGGGCGCGAGTCCTTCCGGTCTCGCATCGCGCGGTCGTCCGGTGCCCGTTTTCACTGCACGGCCGAGCAATGCCTGGCTTGATCGCGGGTCGAGCGCCGGAACATCCAGCGTGCCGCCGAGCGAGGTGTCTCCTTCGTCCTCGGCCACAGCGATGTCGGGCATCGATCCGTGATGTCGTTCGGCCGCTCCGCACGCGGTGTGTGCGGGGCAACCTCTGCCAGTATCCCACACGGAGATGCACGGATACGCCAACGGCGCCCCGGAGGGCGCCGTCGGCGGTGTCGGGAGGCGCGAAGCGCGACGCCCGAGAGGTATCTCGAGCGACACGCCAGGCGCCGCTCGGTGCGGGGTTGTTACTTCGCAGCCAGGGCGGGGAACCAGAGGGCGATCTCGCGCTCGGCGGACTCCACCGAGTCGGAACCGTGGACCAGGTTCTCTCCCGGATCCAGGCCGAGGTCGCCGCGGATCGAGCCGGGGACGGCCTTCTCGACCGGATCGGTGCCACCGGCGAGCTGCCGGAACGCCGCGATCGCGCGGGGGCCCTCGAGGACCGCGGCCACGAGGGGGCCGCCGGTGATGAACTCGATCAGCGAGGGGTAGAAGGGCTTGCCCTCGTGCTCTGCGTAGTGCGCTCCGGCGACCTCCTCGGTCGCGGTGCGCAGCTCGAGAGCCACGATGTCCAGCCCCTTGCGCTCGATGCGCGAGAGGATTTCTCCGACGTGACGGCGTGCGACGCCGTCGGGCTTGATCAGTACCAGGGTCCGCTCAGTCACGCGACAAGCCTAGAGGTCAGTCCCGCTGGCCCGGGAGCAGCCCCCTGGATTCGCGATCCCTGATGTCCTTGCGCAGGTAGAAGATGTACGCCCACACCACGGCGAAGAGCACACCCACCGCACCGAATGCGAGGTCGACGAAGAAGCCCAGCACGGCGAGCACCTGCAGCGTGATGTTGAAGGGGATCGCCCACGACTTCTTCTGCACCCCGGCTCCGAGGAACATGAGAACGGCGAGGCCCACGACATAGGTCGTCGACCACGCGCTCAATCCCCCGCCGACGGTCGCGATCACCGGCAACACCAGCAGCACCACGATCGCCTCGAGCACGAGCGTTCCCGCCATCACGCCGCGGAAGCCCTTCCAGGGGTCCGTCGTCGGCGGCCGGAACTTCTGTTCCTCCGGCTTGTCGTTGCTCACGCGGGATCCTTTCCGAACAGACTGCGGGCCGCACCTGCGGTCACCACCGAACCGGTGACCACGACCCCGGCGCCCGACACCGCTTCGCCGGGCTCGCCGACCTCCTCCGCGATCGCGATCGCGGTCTCGATCGCATCCGGGAGCGTCGACGCCGTGACGACCCGTTCGTCGCCGAATCGGGCGACGGCGATGTTCGCGAGATCGTCGACGTCCATCGCCCGCGGCGACCCGTTGTGGGTGACGACGATCTCGTCGAAGACCGGTTCGAGCGCCTCGATCAGACCCGCGACGTCCTTGTCGGCCATCACGCTCACGACGCCCACGAGCTTGCGGAAGTCGAATTCCTGCGCGAGCGCGGCCGCGAGGGCCTTCGCACCGTGCGGGTTGTGCGCGGCGTCGAGGAAGACGGTGGGCGCATTGCGCACCCGTTCGAGCCGGCCCGGGGTGGTCACCGACGCGAACGCGTCGCGCACCGCCTCGACGTCGAGTTGCTTGTCGGGACCCGCTCCGAAGAACGCCTCGACGGCGGCAAGCGCGAGAGACGCGTTGTGGGCCTGGTGCTCGCCGTGGAGCGGCAGGAAGATGTCGGTGTAGAGACCGCCGAGACCCTGCAGGTCGATCTGCTGTCCACCGACGGCGACCGCACGCCGCACCACCGCGAACTCGGAACCCTGACGGGCCACGGCCGCGTCGGCCTCGACGGCCTGCCGCAGCAGCACGTCCATCGCCTCGGGCTCCTGCTGCGCGATGATCGCCACGGTGTCGCGGGGCACGAGACCGTCGTCGGGTGCCTTCTTGATGATCCCGGCCTTCTCCCCCGCGATCTCCGTGAGGGTGTCGCCGAGATAGCCGGTGTGGTCGATGCCGACCGGCGTGATCACGGCGACCTGCCCGGTGACGACGTTGGTGGCGTCCCACCGGCCACCGAGACCCACCTCGACGACCGCCACGTCGACGGGCGCGTCGGCGAACGCCGCGAACGCCATGGCGGTGGTGACCTCGAACTTGCTCATCCTCGGGCCACCGGCCGCCTCGGATTGGTCGTCGATCATCCGGACGTACGGTTCGACGTCGCGGTAGGTGTCGACGTAGGTGCGCGGCGAGACCGGTGCGCCGTCGATGCTGATCCGCTCGGTGGCGAGCTGCAGGTGCGGGCTCGTCGTCCGGCCGACCCGGTGATGCATGCGGGTGAGCAGCGCGTCGATCATCCGGGCCGTCGAGGTCTTGCCGTTCGTGCCGGCCACGTGGATCGACGGGTAGCTGTTCTGCGGCGACCCGAGGATGTCCATGAGCGCAGCGATCCGCGCCAGGGACGGTTCGATCTTCGTCTCCGGCCAGCGCTTGTCGAGCTCGGCTTCGACGAGCGTCAGTTCGGCCAGGTCCACCGGGGACGGCGCCCCCGGGGTGTCGGTGCTCACGCCGCGCCCAGCTCCTTCAGTCGTGCGGTGATCCGTGCGATCTCTTCTTCCGCGATCTGCTTGCGACCGCGGATCTTCTCGACCACCTGGTCGGGTGCCTTCGCGAGGAAGGCCTCGTTGGACAGCTTCGCGGAGGTACCCGTCAGCTCCTTCTCCGCGGCGGCGAGATCCTTGCGCAGGCGGGCGATCTCGGCGCCCACGTCGATGCTGCCGGAGGTGTCGAGCTCGACGGTGACCGTCGCGCGGCTCAGCCGGACCTCGATCGACGCGGTGGCCGAGAACGAGTCCTCCGGCGCGGTCAGACGCGCGAGCGACTGCGCCGCCGGCACCTGCGCGACGAGATCGGCGTCCTCGACACCGACGAGCCGGGCCGCAACCTTCTGCGACGGCTTGAGGCCCTGATCGCTGCGGAACCGGCGGACCTCGGTGACGAGCTTCTGCAGGTCGGCGACACGCTGCGCCGCGGTCTCGTCGGTGGCCACGCCGGACGCCTCGGGCCAGGACGCGATCACGACGGACTCGCCGCCGGTGAGCACCTTCCAGAGGGTCTCGGTGACGAACGGGATGACCGGGTGCAGCAGGCGCAGCAACTGGTCGAGGACGGTGCCGAGCACGACCTTGGTGCCGTCGGCGTGGGCACTGCCCTCGGCGAGCTGGACCTTGGCGAGCTCGAGATACCAGTCGCAGACCTCGTCCCACGCGAAGTGGTAGAGCGCCTCGCATGCCTTCGAGAACTCGTAGTGGTCGAAGGCCGCGTCGACCTCGGTGCGCACCTGCTCGAGGCGGTCGAGGATCCACCGGTCGGCGTCGGTGAGCTGCTCGCGGACCGGGAGTTCGCCGATCACCGCGCCGTTCATCAGCGCGAACTTGGTCGCGTTGAACAGCTTGTTCGCGAAGTTGCGCGACGACTGGGCGTGGTCCTCACCGACGGCGAGGTCGCCACCCGGGTTCGCGCCGCGCGCCAGCGTGAAGCGCAGGGCGTCGGCGCCGAAACGCTCGACCCAGTCCAGGGGGTCGATGCCGTTGCCGCGAGACTTCGACATCTTCTTGCCGAACTGGTCGCGGACGAGGCCGTGCAGGAACAGATCCCGGAACGGAACCTGCGCCTGGTGCACCGCGTCGTCGCCCGACACGTAGGTGCCGAACATCATCATGCGGGCGACCCAGAAGAACAGGATGTCGTAGCCGGTGACGAGAACACTGGTGGGATAGAACTTGTCGAGCTCGGGAGTCTTCTCCGGCCAGCCCATCGTGGAGAACGGCCACAGACCGGACGAGAACCACGTGTCGAGCACGTCCGGGTCCTGCTCCCAGCCCTCGGGTGCGGTCTCGTCGGGGCCGAAGCATTCGACCTCGCCGTTCGGGCCGTACCAGATCGGGATGCGGTGGCCCCACCACAGCTGACGCGAGATGCACCAGTCGTGCATGTTGTCGACCCAGTCGAACCAGCGCGGTTCCTGGCTCGCCGGGTGGATGACGGTGTGGCCGTTGCGCACCGCGTCGCCGGCGGCCTTGGCGAGCTTGTCGACCTTGACCCACCACTGCATCGACAGGCGCGGCTCGATGGTCTCGCCGGACCGCTCGGAGTGGCCGACGCTGTGCAGATAGGGACGCTTCTCGGCGACGACGCGGCCCTGCGCGGCGAGTTCCTCGCGGATCGCGACACGCGCCTCGAACCGGTCCATGCCGTCGAAACGGGTGCCGGAGTCGGCGATACGGCCGGCCTTGTCCATGATCGTGGGCATCGGCAGATCGTGCCGCAGGCCCATCTCGAAGTCGTTGGGGTCGTGCGCAGGCGTGATCTTCACTGCGCCCGTACCGAATTCGGGGTCGACATATTCGTCGGCGATGATCGGGATCTGCCGCCCGGTGATCGGGTGCTCGAGCGTGGTGCCGATGATGTCCTTGTAGCGCTCGTCCTCGGGGTGCACCGCGACGGCGGTGTCGCCGAGCATCGTCTCCACACGAGTCGTGGCGACGACGACGTGCGGCTCGTCGTCGTTCAGGGAGCCGTAACGCAGGGAGACGAGTTCGCCCTCGACCTCCTCGAACTTCACCTCGATGTCGGAGATCGCGGTCTGCAGCACGGGCGACCAGTTGACCAGACGCTCGGCGCGGTAGATCAGACCCTCGTCGTAGAGGCGCTTGAACATCGTCTGCACGGCGCGGGACAGGCCCTCGTCCATGGTGAAGCGGTCGCGCGACCAGTCCACACCGTCGCCGATGCGACGCATCTGGCCCTGGATCATGCCGCCGGACTCGGCCTTCCACTGCCAGACCTTCTCGATGAAGGCCTCGCGACCGAGGTCCTCCTTCTTCTTGCCGTCGGCGGCGAGCTGCTTCTCGACGACGGTCTGGGTGGCGATGCCGGCGTGGTCCATGCCGGGCAGCCACAGCACCTCGTAGCCCTGCATCCGCTTACGGCGGGAGAGCACGTCCATGAGGGTGTGGTCGAGGGCGTGACCCATGTGCAGGCTGCCGGTGACGTTCGGCGGCGGCAGAACGATCGAGTACCCGGGCTTGTCGCTCGTGGGGTCGGCCTCGAAGTAGCCGGCGTCGACCCACTGCTGGTAGAGCTCCGCTTCGACGGCGCTGGGGTCCCAGCTCTTGGGAAGGGCGTCGGCGGGGTTCTGGGAGTTCTCTGGCGCACTGGTCACCCGTCAATCGTAAGCGTCGCGGAGAACCTCCTGGACACGGGCCACGACAGTGCCGGGCAGGGGTCGCGACAGAAGAGTGTGGCCTTATCTCCGACCGGGTATGGCAGTGCCGGGCGGCCGAATGCGCGGACGCCGAACGAACAGGACGGAGGACACCGTCATGATGCGGGCATTGATCTTCGCTGCAGGTGCAGCCGCGGGATTCGTCGCGGGGACCAGAGCGGGACGCGAGACGTACGACAAATTGCGGGGACGCTCGAACGAGCTGTGGCACAACCCGGCGGTACAGGAAAAGGTCATTCCTGCGGTTCAGGACAAGGTGACGGAAGCGGCCACCGTCGTGAAGGAGAAGGCACCCCACCTCCAGGAGACGGTCGGTGGCCTCGCCGAGAAGGTCACCCATCGCGGCGGATCGGGTCAGCACTCGTCGGCCGGCTCCGACTCCGCGAGCGAGTCGACACCGGCCACCGACGAACTCACCCGGTCGCCGGTCTCGCCCGGCGACCAGCCGCGACCACCCGCATAGCGGACGGTCGACCACACGGGAGGACGTCCTCGGTCAGCCCAGCTCGTCCGGCAGGTCGAGCGGGCGGCCGAGCACGTGCTCGGACAGGAACGCCTCGACGGTTCGGTACCAGATCTTCGAGTGCTGCGGCTTCAACACCCAGTGGTTCTCGGACGGGAAGTACAGGAAGCGGTGGACGGTGGTGCCGTCGTCCTCCGCGGGCAGCCCCGACTCGTCGAGCAGCTCGTACCACAGGCGCAGGGCCTCGCCGATCGGGACGCGATAGTCCTTGTCGCCGTGGATCACGAGCATGGGCGTGACGATGTCTGCGACGAACAGGTGCGGTGAGTTCTCGACCGCCATCTCCGGGGTCAACTCCCGCTGCCAGTACCAGGCCACATCGGTGGTCGGGGTGAACTGGTCCAGCGCCCACAGACCCGCGTGGGTGACGATCGCGCGGAACCGGTCGGTGTGCCCGGCGATCCAGTTGGCGAGATATCCACCGAAGGATCCGCCCATCACCGCGGTCCGTTCCTCATCGATGTCCTCGCGCGCGACCGCAGCGTCGGTGATCGACATCAGATCGGTGTACGGTTCGCTCCCCCACCGGCCCCAGCCGCGCCGGACGAAGTCGTCGCCGTATCCCGTGGACAGTGCGGGATCGGGCAGCAGCACCGCATAACCGCGGGCGACGAGAAGCCACGGATTCCAGCGCCACGACCACGTGTTCCAGCTGCTCAGCGGACCACCGTGCACCCACAGCAGCATCGGAGCGGGGTCGGCGGGGGACGCTGTGTGCGGAAGCGCGAACCACGCCCGCACCGGCGTGCCGTCGGAGGCCTCGGTGGTCAGTTCCACGAGACGTCCCGGAAGTTCCGGGAGCGCAGCGGGAGCACGTAGCGGCGTGACGGTGCCGGCGTCGGGTCCGGTGAGGTCGATGCGCACGGGATGCGGCGGTGCTTCGTAGGAGGCCCGCAGCGCGTATGCCGTGCTGCCGTCGGGTGCGATGTGGACGTCCGTGTAGGCGGCGTCGTCCGTCGTGAGGCGGTCGGGCTGTGCTGACCCGAGTCGCTGCACGAACACCGGCGCGCGTCCGTGATCGTCGGCGGCGAGCACGAGACCGGAACCGTCGGGCAGCCAGGTGACGGAAGTGGGACGCCTGTCCCATTCGGGGGCCTCGACGGTCGTGGTTCCGCTCGCGATGTCCAGGACGCGGACGGTGATCTGCGGAGGGTTCTCCGCGTCGCTCATCGATTCGTGCAGGTAGGCGAGCTTCGTCCCGTCGCGCGAGATCGACGGGTGCGTCACGTCGCCGGTCTCGTCGTCGACGAGCGGGGTGCGCAGTCCGGTACCCAGATCGACGCGCACGAGAGTGACGCGCCGCGAGGCGAGCGGACCGGGGACCACCCACGTCGCCGCGGCGAACGAACCGTCCGCGGCGATGTCGACCGACGCATCACGCAGCGACCCCCGGATACCCGGCGTGAGATCGGTGAACCCGTCGCCGCTCTTGTCCGGGACGAGCAGGTGCGGCTGGTCGGGTCCGAGATCGTGATCCCAGTAGCGCACCGGATAGCCCGTGTGCAGCACTGCGGTGACGGCCCCGTCCTTGCGGGCGTCCCGGATCCGTTCGTCGTCGGACTCGCTGTGGCCGAGGACGGACGCGACGAGGACGATCCGGTCGGCCTCGGACGCCGCATACACCGAGGCGAATCCACCCTTGCGGGACCGGACGCGCTCGGCCTCGCCGCCCGCCACGGGCAGTCGCCACAGCGACACCGGCGGGTCGTCCTTGCCCCGCGCGGCGGTGAACAGCAGGTCGCCGGTCGCGGTGAAGGTCGGGTTCGATTCGCCCGTGGTGCCGTGGGTGAGTCGTCGCGCCGGGACGGTTCCTTCGGGATCCACCTCCCACAGCGCGCCGGTGTACGAGGTGGCTTTCTCGTCGAGCATCGACTGCGTGATCACCAGGCGTTTCCCGTCCGGAGACATCGTGAGGGAGGTGACACGGGGAAGCGCCAGGTAATCGTCGAGTTCGTCGAAGGCCGTCATGCCTGGACGATATCGGGATCGAGGGTGGGCGGTCCGCAGGTGGCACCGGGTACGTCTGTAACCTGGTCGTTCGGCGGGTACATCCCGTGGAAACGCCGTCTCCCAGTCCGAACGGAGCACTCACATGGTCGACCTCGCATACGTCATCGCCGGCTCGGAAGCGACCGGTGGCGCCGGTCTGCAGGTCGACCTCAAGACGTTCCAGCAGCTTGGGGTGTACGGGGTGGGCACCACGACGTGCATCGTCTCGTTCGACCCGAAGAACGACTGGGGCCACCGCTTCTTCCCCGTCCCGGCCGACGTGATCGCCGACCAGATCGAAGCCGCCACCGCCGCCCACAACCTCGACGTGGTGAAGATCGGCATGCTGGGCACGCCCGCCACGATCGACGTCGTCGCCGAGGGTCTCGAGAAGCAGGACTGGCGGCACGTCGTGCTCGACCCGGTCCTGATCTGCAAGGGCCAGGAGGCCGGCGCCGCGCTCGACACCGACAACGCACTGCGCGCCCAGGTGCTCCCCCACGCCACGGTCGTCACCCCGAACCTGTTCGAGGCGCGCACGCTGTCCGGCATGGACGAGATCACCTCGGTCGACCAACTCATCGAGGCCGCGCGTCGCATCCACGACCTCGGCCCGCAGTACGTCGTCGCGAAGGGCGGCGTCGAACTCGACGGCGAGGACGCCGTGGACGTGCTGTTCGACGGCTCCGAGGTCACCCTCCTGACGGCACCGAAGGTCGGCAACGAGCGCGTCTCCGGCGCCGGCTGCACCCTCGCCGCCGCGATCACCGCCGAACTCGCGAAGGGCGCGTCGGTCGCCGACGCCGCGGCCCGCGCGAAGGATTTCGTCACCGCCGGGATCAAGGGACGTGTGTCCGCCAACACCCCGTTCGACACGGTCTGGCAGGGCGCCTGATCCGAAGGCGGAAGCATCCGCGATCCGATTCGTCATCCGCTGCCGCAATCCGGAAGTTGTCAACCTGTCTGAGACAGATCAGGTGTGTTGATTCCCGTCGGTTGCGGTAACGCCGGCGCTGCCGGTCGACGCCGGAACCGATGCGGATACTTTTCGTGGATCCGGTTGAGACGCTCCTGCCGACGTCGGTGTTCCTCGGCGGCACTGCCGAGGAACACCGACACCGGCGTGTACCGCCCCAGCCCTGCGTGCCGGTGCTCGAGCGCATACCGGTTCATGAAGTCTTCGGTCCACCGCCGAGCATGATCGATATCATCGAACCGATCCGGACATGTCAGGTCGTACTTGATGGTCTTGAACAATGACTCCGAGAAGGGATTGTCGTCACTGACCCGCGGACGGGAGAACGACGACACGACCCCCGCCGCGGCGAGGGCATCGAGCAACAACCCCGACCGCATCGATGCCCCGTTGTCGGCATGCAACACCCCCGGCGCCCCGAACGCGGTGAACGCTTCGGTGAACATCTCTACCGCCTTGGCCTTGTCCTCGTGGTATTCGATGCGCCACGCCACCGGAAACCGTGAGTACACATCGATTGCCAGATACAACCGAAACTGGTCCTGCGTGCGGGGCCCCTTGAGTGTCGTGATGTCCCACGACCACAGGTCCCCGACGTCGATGGCCTCGACGACCGGTGCGCAGCGGGGCGTCGACGGTCCTCCGGTGCGGCTGCGACGCCGGTCCCCGGTGAGCTTCTCGGCCCGGGCCACCCGATAGAACGTGACCTCCGAGCAGTCCACCAATCCGTCATCGAACGAACGCCAATAGATTTGACACACAGACTGATCCGCGTTCTCCTCGGCGAGGATCAACGCGACGATGGTGGCCTTCTCGGCCGGCGACAGTGCCGCTGGTTGCTGCCGCTGTCGCTGCGGGATCGGATCGGTGACCGGCCGATAGTGCCGGTAGTGGTGGGCCCGCCGGTAATAGCTCGACCGGGCGATCCCCACGAGCGCACATCCCCGGGTGACCGACATTCCCGCCTCGGTCAGTTCGGTGACGATGTCGGTCAGGACAACGCTTTGCGCTCGAGCCACAGCGCGTACTCGCGTGCGCTCATCAATGCCGGCGGGATCTCGGTGGTCTCGTCGGTCGAGGTCTTGTGGATCCCCTGCAAGAGCTCGAATGCTTTTCCCAGGATCTCCACGGCGGCGTCGCTCTGGGCGACTTTGTCGCGGAGGCGTTCGTTTTCGCGGCGGAGTTCGGCGAGCTCCGCGCGGTCTCGACTGTCCAATCGGTCCCTCGCTTTGTCTGCTGCTTCGACCATCGACTTCTGCAAGTGTCCCTCATCGCGGGCCTGCAGCCAGCGGCGGACGGTGCCTTGGGCGAGATTGTTCTCGCGCAGCAGTCGGGTCTTGGCGCCGCGTTCGAC
The DNA here is from genome assembly GCF_900187265.1 of Rhodococcus rhodochrous. NCBI lineage: Bacteria > Bacillati > Actinomycetota > Actinomycetes > Mycobacteriales > Nocardiaceae > Rhodococcus > Rhodococcus rhodochrous. The sequence continues at coordinate 2,003,010 of NZ_LT906450.1, read as the reverse complement.
GCAGGTGTCCCATCGGCGCAAGAACTCGATTTTGTAGGCCATGGAGAACGCGCGGTGGCCTTGTTGGGTTCGTCCTACGGGGATGGTCATGAGGTCGGACATCTGTGTCGCTCCGATCCCCGCGTTGGTTGTCAGGATGTCTCACGACCATCCTGACAACCAACGAATCGCTGTAGCGAATGACGAATTCGATCGCGGATCGATACCCGTCAGCGCGACTGCCGCCACATCCCCCACAGCGTCGGCCCGCCGCCGGGGATGACGATCTCGCGGGTGACCTCGAAGCCGAACCGCTCGTAGTAGCGGATGTTCGACTCCTTGCTCGATTCGAGGTAGGCGGGAGCGTGTTCGGCGTCGGCGCGGTCGAGGCCGGCCTTCATGAGGGCTTTGCCGAGGCCGGTCCCCCGCGCGGCGGGTGAGGTGCCGATCGTCGACAGGTACCAGTGCGGTTCGTCCGGATGCGCCGCGTCGAGGGTTCCGTTGACCTGTGCGCCCCGCTTCATGTAGCGACCGAGCGCGGCGTAGAGGCCGGGTAGGAGACGGAGCGAGGTCCACACATCGGTGCGCCATCGTCCGGGCGGCGCCCACATCGCCGCACCTCCGACCGTCCCGCCGGACTCGGCGATGTCGGTGGCTTCCAACGGCACCATGTGATGCCGGGCGTCGGCGGCGAAGAATCGGGTCATCCGGCGCATCCGGTGCTCCTCGTCCGGGAACATCCACGTGAAGACCGGATCGTCGAAGAATGCCTCGGCGATCACCCGAGCAAAGACCGGAATGTCGCTGCGCGTGGCGGTTCTCGGTTCGACGGCCATATCCGCAGCCTACGACGAAGATCCGCCCGACGACCTGCCTTCTGCGGCCAGTTCCTTCGCGAGGGGTGTGGGGAAACGCGGCATCACCCGCACCCCGCCCAGCCAGTCGTCGAGGCGGGCGGCTTCCTCGCGCAGCACCGCGGTGCCTTCGGCGCCGATGTCCTCGAGCAGGTGCAGGCTCACCCCACCCGTGTCGGTCTGCCACCACGTGCCGACGATCCGTCCGTCCCACCAGGCGGTGGGACCGGCGTTGCCGTTGGAGTCGAACAGCGCCTCCTTGTACGGCCCGAGATACCACTCGCGTTCGGTCCACCCCATGACCGTGGGGTCCAGACCGGGCAGCAGCGCACCCCACGGTTCGACCTCGACCTGCGGTTCGAGGTCGTCGAACAGCAGGTAACCGGTGCGGCCGTCGAGATCGACCTCCACCACGTCGAGTTCGGCGAGGGCGGCGCGGACGGCGGTGAGGGTGGAGCCGAGCCACCACTTCAGATCCGCCTCGGTGCCGGGACCGAATGCGCGCAGCCACATCCGCACGAGTTCACGCACACCCGTCGCCTCGTCGACGGGGTCGATGGCCGAGCCCAGCCACGACTCGGTGGTCGTCCAGGTGGGGCGCGAGACCCGCCACGACCCCTTGTTCGACGCCCGGACCACTTTCCCCTCGGCGGAGAGCACCGTGAGCACGCGAGGCGCGAAGGTGACCAGCCCACCCCAGGATTTGCCGGCACCGAACTCCAGCGCGCCGTCGAGGAGCGGGATCTCGGCCTTGAGCTCGCTCGATGTCGCCTCCCGCCCGTCGGCCAGAGCGGCGAGGATGTGGCGGCTCACCTCGTCGAGCCAGCTCTCGCCGTCGTCGTGCAATCCGGCCTTCACGACGTCCTTGACGACTGTGCGCCGTTGTGCGGCGGCAACCCGGGCGCTCGCCCCGGCCTGCACCACCGAGAGGGTGTCGCGCGGGACAACGAAAACGGTGCGCCGCATGGCCGTGTGCTTGACCAGGGCGCGGTCGTCGTAGAGCGCCCTGTCGAGGTCGGCCACAGTGAAGTCGCCCACCCGCGCCCACGCCGACAGGTAGACGGTCGCCGGGTCGGTGCCGTGCAGGCACACCAGGCTCCTCGCCGCATCGACCGCGTCGGACGCGCGGTGCTTCGGGTGCAGACGGTGCCTGGCGGCAAGTCGTGCTCGCCGTTCGGTTGCGTCGATCCTGCGCACAGCCATGGCCGACATCGTAGAGGTGGTGTCCGACGCAGGAGGGCTACCGACGAGCCGAATCGAGAACTGCGGGGAGGTTGGGTGCGTGTCCATCAAAAATTCCGCACACAACCTCCCCCTCGTTCTGCGTTCAGGATCGGACGCCGCCGTAGGTACGCAGCCAACGCAGACCCGGCCCGCGGGTACGCATGATGCCCTTGTAATCGGCCATGTCGTCGGGAAGTTCGTCGAGAACCGAGTGGAGACGCGCGGCCCACTCGGGCACCCGGGCTATGTCCTCGAACGACAACAGGTGCGTGCGGATGAGGAACATGATCGCGCCGGAGACGCCGAGACGCACGAGGTGCTGGATCTCGACGCGGAGGTGCAGGCGTCGTCCGACGTCCTCGAGCGGCCCCTCGGCGAGCAGTCGGCGGTCGCGGCCCCATTCGGGATAGGTCTCGGTGGACTGGTCGAGTCGCCGGTCGACGCTGAGCGACCAGTTCGTGCGTCGGTAGCACTGTCCCGCCTGCAGTCCCATGAGGAACTGCTCGGCGCGCGGGATCACTCCTTCGGTGTGGACGCGCGGGACCGGCCCGTGGATCTGGCGGAAACTCATGCCGACGTCGAATCGCAGCGACCAGTCGGCCGCGAAAGTGACCAGGCCGGCATCACCCCAGAGGGCACCTTCGCGCTGGTCGAGCAGGACGACGTCCTCCTGGAGGTGCCTGCCGATGAACCGCAGCGGTGGGTCGGGCAGCGTCGACCGATCACCGAAGACGAAGGACTGTTCGACGCCGAGCGCGCGATTGACGAACAGTCGCGCCTCACCGTCGCGTTCGAGTGCGAAGGTCTCCGGGTACGCGTCGGCGAGCATCCGCATGAGCGTGACCATCGCGTCCCACTGCGCGATCTCCATGTGCGGCAGGGACTGGAACCGGGTCGGGTCGGCACCGAGGATGCGCTCTCGTTCGGTGAGGTCGTCGAGATAGTGGCCGTCGATGTCGACGGGATGCCGGCCCCATCCGCCCGCGGCGGTCGCAACGGGACTCCCGGCGGGTTCGACGTTGGTGCTGTAGCGATAGGTGTCACGAGTGAACGGAAACGGGAAGCGCGCGATCCGATCGGGAAGCCCGAGGTCGTCGTCGCGGACGGCGAGATCGATTGTCGTACTCACAGATCCAGCTCCAATCGTGGGCCGTTCGCTCGGGAGACGCACGGCATCACGCAGTCTCCCGCTTCCTTCTCCGCAGCGCTCAGGTACAGATCACGGTGGTCGATCCCTCCGCTCATGACGGGCAGCCGGCACTCACCGCACACGCCCTGCCTGCACAGATTGGGCACTGCGACGCCACGACTTTCGAGTGCGTCGAGCAGGCTGACGCCCGAGTCGACGGTGACGTCGATGACGCGGCGGGTCAGATGTGCGGTGAACGGTTCTCCCGGGTCGAGGTCGCCGACCCGGAAGTGCTCGTAGTGCACACGCGCGTCGGGCCACCCCGCGCGACCCGCACGTTCACAGAGGTCGTCGACGAGACCGGTCGGACCGCACATGTAGAGGTGGGTGCCGATGGGCTGCTCCAGCAGCGCCTGCCCCATCCGCTTCCGGAAGACCTCGCGCGCCGTGTAGATGTACAGACGCGGTCCGCACAGGTCATGCAGTTCGTCGAGGTGGGCACCGTCGCCGTCGCGGAAGGCGTAATGCACCTCGAACGATCGACCCCACTGCACGGCCGCGCGGACATGGGACAGGATCGGCGTGATCCCGATTCCACCCGCGACCAGCAGATGGTGCCGGGCCGTGAGGATCGGAGCGAATGCGCTGCGCGGTGTGCCGACCGGGACTCGGTCACCGACCTGAAGATCGTGGACCCACTGCGACCCGCCGCGACCGGATTCCTCCAGCCGCACCGAGATCGCGTAGTGGTCGGGTTCGAAAGCGGGACCGGTCAGGGAATACGAGTTGCGCCGCGGTCGCCCGCCGGGTCCGGTGCCGCAGGTGAGGACGACGTGACTACCGGGCGTGAAGGAGGGAAGCGTGCGGCCGGCAGGGTCCACGAGGCGGACGTGTCGCACGGTGGGCGTCAGCGCGATCGTCTCCGCGACCGTCAACTGCAGTTCCGTTCCGCCGGCCGAGTTCCGCACCGGGACGTCGGATGTCAGCGTCATGGGCGTTCCTCCGCGTCGACGGCGAAGCCGAGATAGGCGGCGTGCAGGCGGGAGACATGGTGGTGGACGACGAGTCCCGAGGCGCAGGTCGGGCAGGTGCTGGACTGTCCGACCGCGACGTCGGCGACGTGCGTCGAATGGCAGTGCGCGCAGTAGACGGTGCGCGTCCCCGAATCCACGGGGAGGGGAAGGATCTCGTCGTCGAGGAGTCCTGCGGCCACGGCCGCCGATCGTGCCGCGAGCACTGTCGCTTCCGGTCCGACCAGCATGAGGCGCCATCCCACACGAGCTGCGCTCGCCTGCCGCTCCAGGATCTGTGCGGCGGTGTCACCCCACTCCTCCGGAAGGCGGATCCAGTCGACACGACGACCCCCGAAGGACGACACGAGACTGCGCGCCCGGTCCAGGGCGGCGTCACCGAAGGACAGGACGGTCACGTAGCGACCCCCGCCGGCGATGCGTCGTTCCTCGTCCCACCTCGGGACGCTGGTGGTGCCCATACAGACGCTCACGCGATCACCTGCGCCTTCCGCCAGTCCGAAACGGCAGGAAAGCGGTTGCAGTGGTGTCGATCTCGGGCATGAGAACTCCTCGGGAGGACCGGCGTGGACACGCCGGGTGTGGTTGATACCGATCGCTGACGTGAAACAGACGATAATGGGAAGAAACACAGCGATGGGTTGCCACTCGGTTAACGCGTGTAACCGATTCCTCTCGGGGCACGACGTTCGGGCCGCGGACATCGAGGTCCACGGCCCGAACGAGGTATTCGTCAGCTCTCCGGAGCGAAGAACGCGCAGTGCCAGATCCGCGTCACGATCTGCGCGGCATGTTCGAGAGGCATGGGCACGGCCTGCATCTCCTCCTGGGCGTACCAGACATAGGCCGACTGCTCCACCATGCACGCCACGGCTTCGACCATGCCCCTGATGTCGACGCCGTCGACCTCGTCCATCCCGCACTTGACCCGCAGGACGGTGGTGAAGCGGTCGATGTGCCGGTTGCGCATCTGCCACCAGAACTGCCGGAACTGCGGATCGACGTTCGCCGCCTCGACCAGCGTGCGCATGATGTCGCGGTTGTCGTAGTAGTGCGTCAGATAACCGGTGTTCGCTTCGAGCAGCGCCTGGTAGGGATCGTCCTCGATGCGATGCTCGGTTGCCCCACTGGCACGGAACAGGTCGTCGTGCGTGTCGGCGATCAGCGCAGAGAACAGATCCTCCTTGTCGCCGAAGTACCTGTACAGCCCCCCGAGCGACATTCCCGCTTCCGTCGCCACACCACTCATGGTGGCACCGACGTAGCCGTCGCGGGCGAAGACCGCGCGGGCCGCTTCCAGCAGTTTCGTCCGGGTGCGACGCCCCTTGGTGGTGTTCGGTAGGTGCGGCATGTCCCTCCTTTCGTTGCGGGAATCGTAACCGGTCAACACGATCGTCATCGGAGTTAACAAAAAAGCGACGTCACTCTCTTGACGTGAGCCACGTTACTCCCCCAGAATCGTCTCAACAACACCGCGCAGACCCTCAGCGCCCTTCTTCTTCATCGTTTCCTCGAACGGAGTCCCTGTGAATTCCCGTGCAACCACACTCGCCACCGCAGCGCCGGCCGGCCACGTCGCCGGCGCCCGGACTCCTCTCGATCTGTTCCTCGGGCACCTCGACAGCGACCCCCACGCCCTCGCCGTTCGCGACGACCGGGGCCACTCCCTGACCCGCGCCGAACTGTGGGAGCTCGCCGCGGACATCGAGCACGAACTCGTCGCCCACGGTCTGGGCCGGGGCGACATGGTGATCGTCTGCATGCCCAACTGGACCGAATGGATGGGTGCCTATCTCGGAGTGGTCCGCGGCGAGATGGTCGCCGGGACCCTGCCGGTGACCACCGATCCCCGATCCATCGCCTACACCGCGAATCTCGTCGGCGCGAAGGCCGTCGTCCTCCCCCGCTCGCACCGCGGCCGCGACTTCGTCGCCGAATCCGAGGTCCTGGCAGCAGAACTCGGACGTGAGGTGCAGATCCTCCTGGTCGACGGCCAGGATGGAACCCGCACCTGGCGCAGCTTCGACGGTCCGCACGCGACGATCCCCGCCTACCCGGACGATCTCGTGCACGTCCTGTTCTCGTCGAGCACCACCGGGAAGTCGAAGGCGATCGCGCATTCCGAGGCGAGTCTGAGTGCCTACAACCGGATGGTCATCGACCGCTACGAGGTCTCCGGTGAGCGTCCGATCTTCATGCCCTCTCCGCTCGGCCACAGCACGGGTTTCTGGCACGGCGCCCGGATGTCGCTGATGACCGGTGCGGCACTGATCCTCCAGGACGCCTGGGACCCGCGCCGCGCCCTCGAACTCGTCGAACAGCACGGCTGCGAGATCACTGTCGCCGCAACTCCTTTCCTCAAGGACATTGTCGACACCGCATGGGATTCCACCACCCCGAAGCTGGCCGGGATGCGGATCTTCCTGTGCGGCGGTGCCCCCGTCGCCCCGAGCCTCATCGAACTGGCGCAGGAGCAGATGCCCGACACCCGTATCGCGGCGATCTGGGCGATGAGCGAGGGTGGAGCGACTTCGAGCCTCCCCGACGACTCCACCGAGCTCGTCGCGTACACCTGCGGCAAGGTGATGCCCGGTGTCACCCTCGAGGTCGTCCGTGAGGACGGCACGCTCGCACCGCGCGGGACCGACGGCGAGATCGTCATGCGCACCCCGTCGCTCTTCCTCGGATACATCGGCCAGGAGCAGCTCTACCGTGACTCGTTCACGACCGACGGCTGGTTCCGCACCGGCGACACCGGCATCGTCGACGACAACGGCTATCTGCGCCTGACCGGACGCCTCAAGGACCTCATCATCCGCGGTGGCGTGAACATCTCCCCCGTCGAGATCGAGAACGCCATCTCCGGACACCCGCAGATCGCACGCGTGGCCGTCGTCGGCAGCCCCGACGAACGACTCGGCGAACGCATCTGCGCGGTGATCCAGCCGCTCGGCACCGCCCCGACCCTCGACGAACTCGTCGGGTGGCTCGCGGAGCGCGACGTGCCCCGGCGGCTGTGGCCGGAATCGATCCGCGTCCTGCCCAGCATGCCGGAGACCCCCGCCGGGAAGATCCGCAAGAACGTTCTCAGAGAACTGATCTCGTCAGGAGAAGATATGACCAGCAGCACCGTCGAGCTCACGACGCAGACCGTCACGCTCCGCGACATCGACGTGACCTACACCCGCGCCGGTGAGGGCCCTGCGGTCGTGCTGATCCACGGCCTCGCCGAGGATCACCGCAGCTGGCGCGCCGTTCAGGAGGCCGGCCTGCCGGTCACCACCTACGCCTACGACCTCCGCGGGCACGGACGCACCACCGTCGGTTCGCCCGAGGGCACGCTCGCCCAGCTGCGCGACGATCTGATCGCCTTCCTCGAGGAGGTCACCGGTCCCGCGATCTGCGTCGGCTTCTCCCTCGGCGGCACCGTCGTCCTCTCGGCCGCGGCCGAGCGCCCCGATCTCGTGACGAAGGTCGTCGCACTGGGCACCTCGAGCGTCGTCGGCCGCGGTGCTGCCGGCTTCTACGCCGGGCGCATCGAGCTGTTCCGCGGTGACGACGGCGAGGCGCAGCGCTCCGCCCTCCGCGACGACACCGCCGCCGCCCTGCACAACCCGGACTCCGACCTCGACGCCGTCACGGACTTCCGCCTCGAGGCGGTCGGTGCAGCGCAGGGTTACATCAACGCATCCACCGCGATGGCCGCACTCGTCGACGCGCCGCTGACGCCCGAGCTCTCCCGCATCGCGCCCGACACCGAGGTCGCGGTCGTCGGCGCCGACCACGACACCTTCTGCCCGAAGAAGGCCGCGGACATCATCCTCGGCGCGATCGAGCACGCCACCTATCACGAGATCACCGGCGCCGGGCACCTGATGCTCGTCGATCAGCCGGAACGGTCGATCGAGATCCTCCGCGGCCTTCTCCCCTGAGAAGCACTGCGACCGAATACTTCCGACACACCGCTCTTCCGAAAGGCTCCATGATGCAAGAACGCCCCACCGCCCTCGTCACTGCTGCCGCGGGCGCCGGGATCGGCGCCGCGATCGCCACCCGCCTCGCTGCAGACGGTTTCGATGTCGTCGTCACCGACATCCACGAGCGCCGCACCCAGGAGCTCGCGGAGAAGCTGGCCGCCGAACACGGACGCGAGTTCGACCACTACGTACTCGATGTCACCGACGAGTCCCGGGTCGAGGCCGTCGTGTCCGAGATCGCCTCGAAGAAGGGCCGTCTCGACGTCCTCGTCAACAACGCGGGCTGGAGCAAGATCGAGCCGGTCGCCGAGATGTCCTCGGAGACCTGGAAGCGTTGCCTCGACGTCGACCTCAACGGCACCTTCTACACGATGCGCTACGCGCTTCCGGTAATGCAGAAGAACAACTCCGGCGCCATCGTCAACATCAGCTCGATCGCCGCCTACGAGACCAGCACCGAGCACGGCGCCGCCTACTCCGCCGCCAAGGCCGGTGTCCTCGCGCTCACCCGCGTCGCCGCCGCCGAGAACGGTAAGCACGGCATCCGCGTCAACGCCATCACTCCGGGCCTGATCTACAACGACTTCCTCCGCAAGATCTACCCGGACGAGTTCTTCTCCGGCTACGCGGAGAACCGCTCCCGCGTCGGTCGTGTCGGCCGCCCCGAGGACGTCGCCGGTCTCGTCTCGTTCCTCGTCGGACCCGACGCCGGTTACGTCACCGGTGAGGTCTACGGCATCAGTGGTGGGGTGCATCCGCATGGCTGACAACCCGTTGCACCTTCCCGTCCGGGAGCTCACCGACGCCTACGCGCGCGGCGACCTGAACCCGATCGACGTGACCGAGCAGGTCCTCGACCGGATCGACCGGTTCGATCCGGAGGCGCGCGCATATGTGACCGTCACATCCGATCTGGCACGGTTGCAGGCCGCCGAGGCGGCCGAACGCTACCGCCGCGGTGAGCGTGCACCCCTGCTCGGGGTGCCGGTGTCCATCAAGGACGCCTTCCACCTGGCCGACACGGAGACCGGACTCGGGTCGCTCACCCAGCGTGGGCGCGTCGCCCGATCGGATTCCGGTGCCGTCGCTCGGCTGCGCGCGGCAGGATCGGTGATGCCCGGCAAGACGAGCGTGCCCGAGTTCTGCCAGTCCGCCACCAGCGACAACCTGCTCGGACCCGAGACCGGCAATCCGTGGGACCCGACGCGCACCCCGGGCGGTTCGAGCGGCGGCGCGGCGGCCTCGGTCGGCGCCGGCCTCGCGACGATCGCTCTCGGTTCGGACGGCGGCGGATCCATCCGGATCCCCGCGGCCTTCAGCGGTCTCGTGGGATACAAGCCCACCACCGGCCTGTGTGCCGACGAGCGCGGTTTCCGGGCGATGACGGATTTCGTCACCGCCGGGCCCCTCGCCTGGTCGGTGGACGATGCCCGCATCATGACCGAGGTCCTCGCCGAGACGAGCTTCGCCCGCGCCTCGGCGCCGAACCGGCGGATCGCCTTCTGTCCCCGCCCGGATGGCCGGCCCGTCGATCCGGCGATCGTCCGCACCCTGGAGTCGATCGCGGCCACCCTGTCCGATCTCGGGCACGAGGTCGTCGAGACCGACATCCCGATCCAGGGATGGAACGAGATCTTCGGCCCCCTCGTGCTCGACGACGAACTTCGCGAGCGGGCCCACCTGCTCGACCGGCCGGAGTTGCTCACCCCGTACGAGCAGGCGAGCCTGCGCGCCGCGATGCGGTTGAGCAGTGCGGATGTCGCCGTGGCCCGCCAGGCACTGCTCGACTTCCGCCGGCGCATCGATACCTTCCTCCATCGCTTCGATGCGATTCTCACCCCGACGGTGGCAACGGTCGCGTTCCCACACGACCAGCGGCCGAAGACCATCGACGGTGAGAAGGTGGACTGGCTGTGGGGCGCCTTCCCGTTCACGTCCCCATTCAATGTGGCCGCCACTCCGGCGATCTCGCTGCCGGCCGGCGTCCACGACGGTCTCCCGATCGGTGCTCAGCTCGTGGCGGCGCAGGGACGCGACGCGGATCTGCTGAACCTCGCCGAGTCTCTGGAGGCCGCACTCGCGTTCGACTACGCGCCGGTGCGCGAGCGCTGGGCCGACGTGGAATCCCGCGAACCGGAGCCCGTACCGTGAGCGCCGGGCTCGACCGCCGGCGGCACGGATCCGTGCTCGAGGTCGTACTCGACCGCGCGGAACGACGGAATGCGCTCTCGCGCGCTCTGCTGACCGAGATCCGGCAGGTCTTCGCCCATCTTCCGGAGGACGTCCGCGCAGTGGTGCTGACGAGTTCGGACCGGGTGTTCTGTGCCGGTGCGGATTTCGCAGACCTGACCGGGACGTCCGCGGATCTCGACTACGACCGGGACCTCGAGGACGCGTGCTCGGCGATCCGGAGCAGCGCGGTGCCGGTGGTCGCGGTCGTGGACGGAGCGTGCGTTGGCGCCGGCGTCGAGCTGGCGACCTCGTGCGACGTCCGGATCGCGGGTCCGAAGGCGTGGTTCCGTGTCCCGGCGGTCGAGCTCGGCCTGCTCTACAACCCGGCGTCGATCCGCCGGATCCACGCGGTGCTCCCCCGCACGACGATCACCCGGTTACTGGTGCTCGCCGAACGCTTCGACGCCGACGACGCACTCCGCAGCGAACTGGTCACCCACACGGCCGACGGAGATCCCCGCGAACAGGGGCTGACGCTCGCAGAGCGCCTCTCCGGCCTCCCCCGCGACGCTCTCGCCGCGACCCACTCACTGCTCCACCACCTCGACGAGGGTCGTTACGACGACGTCGAATGGCAGGGAACCCGGATCCGATTGATGGACAGCCCCGATCGGAACGCCGCCGTCGCGGCCGCCTCCGAGCGGCACGGCACCCCCGCCTCCTGACCCTCTCTCCACCCGAAGGAAAGTTCATGAACGCAGTTGCCTCCCTGAAGGGCTACGACCTCGGTAGCCGTGTCGTGTCGTACGACGAGTCCGATGCGATCCTCTACGCACTGTGCGTCGGGGCGCAGCCCGGTCAGTTGCCGCTGGTCTACGAACGGGACCTGCACGTGCTGCCGACCTTCGGGCTGGGTCTCGGTCTGTGGGCGGTCGAGGAGGCCGGGGAGCTCGGTGCCTACGACCGCTTGAAGTCGCTCCATGCCGCGCAGCAGTTGACGGTCCACGCACCGTTCCCCCGCTCGGGCAAGATCGAGATGCGCGCCCACGTCACCGATGTCTGGGACAAGGGATCCGCTGCGACCGTCGACATCGCTGTCGAGTGCGAGCAGTTCACCGCGACCTACGCGATCCACCTGCCCGGCTCGGGTGGTTGGGGCGGGGAACGTGCCCCCTCCACGCCTCGGGTCGATCTCGAGGACGCCCCGTTCCGGGCGGACACATACATCGCGGCGAATCTTCCTGCCCTGTACCGCCTGACCGGTGATCTACACCCCGTTCATATCGACCCGGAGGTCTCCTCGGGGTACGGTTTCGAGCGCCCCATCCTGCACGGCCTGTGCACGCTGGGTATCGCCGCCCGCACGGTCGCCGAGGCCGCCGGAGCCCAGCCGTGGGAACTCCGCGAACTCCGCGCCCGCTTCGCAGCCCCCGTCCTGCCCGACGCCACGCTCACCGTCCGCGCGCAGGCGTCCGGCACCGAGGTCGACTTCGACGCCCGGATCGATACGACGGGTGTGCTCTCCGGCGGTCACGCGAGCTTCTGATCGCGTACTGCCAGATGTCCGGTTCTACCCCCAAGGAAATCCTCCGCCCCACAAGCAGTTCCCGCCGAAAGGGACTCCGATGACCGCACACGCCGCTTCCAGCTTCGGAACCAAGCAACAAAAACGAGCGTTTCTCGCCAGCCTCGTGGGCACCACCGTCGAATGGTTCGACTTCTTCATCTACGCGACCGCCGCGACGCTCGTCTTCTCGACGATCTTCTTCCCCGAACTGGGGTCGAACGTCGGCATCCTCGCGTCCTTCGCGACCCTCGGTGTCGCCTTCCTGGCCCGTCCGGTCGGCGCGTTCGTCTTCGGTCATCTCGGGGACCGCCTCGGGCGCCGCACGACGCTGATCACCACGCTGACCGTGATGGGAGCCGCCACCGGCCTCATCGGTCTGCTCCCCACTTGGGATCAGGTCGGTATCTGGGCACCGATCATGCTCACCGCCCTCCGCTTCCTGCAGGGCGTCGCAGTCGGCGGCGAGTGGGGCGGCGCCGTCCTCATGAGTGTCGAGAACGCGCCGAAGACCCGCGAACGCTTCTACGGCTCCGCACCCCAGATCGCGAGTCCGCTCGCGCTCGTGCTCGCCACGGTCGTCATGTACTTCGTGGCCCGCATGCCCAACGACCAGCTGATGTCGTGGGGATGGCGGATCCCGTTCCTCGCCGGCTTCGTCCTCGTCCTGATCGGTCTCGTCATCCGGCTCGGCGTCGAGGAATCGAGTGAATTCACCGAGGTGAAGGAGACGGGCACCGTCACGAAGAACCCGATCGCCACCGTCCTGCGCACGATGCCGAGCCGCGTGCTCGCCGGTATCGGCCTGCAGGCCAGCGTGATCGTGCTGTTCTACCTGATCACCACATACATGCTCACGATGGCGACCAACATTCACGGGTTCACCAAGAGCGACACCCTGATGATCCTGCTCATCGCTGCGACGATCGACCTCTTCGCGATGGTCGGCGTCGGCATCCTCTGCGACCGGTTGTCCGCCTGGACGGTCTTCGTGGGCGGGGTGGTCTTCACCGGCGCCTTCGCATTCCCACTGTTCGCCCTGTTCAACACCGGCAACATGGGGCTGATGATCGTCGCGTTCTCCGCGGCCCTCGTGCTCGGTCACGCCACGACCTACGCGGTGGTCTCGAGCATGACGGCCAACCTGTTCCCGACCGAGGTCCGCTACAGCGGCGTCGCCCTGTGCAGCGCGTTCTCCGGTGTCGCGTGGGCGGCTCCGACCCCGCTCGTCGCCGCCGCTCTCGTGCCGACCGACGGCTCGCAGCACTGGTGGCCGCTCGCCGCGATCCTCGTCGGCACCGCTGTCGTCTCGTTCGTCGCCGCGGCCTCCATGCGGAGCCATTTCACCACCGGGGCGGCGAGCGACGATCGTGACGACCAGTCCCGCGACCTGCGGGTCCGCGTCGGCGACCCCGCCTGAGCACCACCCATCCGAACGACCAGGAGATTCTCATGACTGTGATGCTCAGCGAGGAGCAGCGCGAGTTCGGGGCGGCAGTCCGCGAATTCTGCCGCCGCGAGGTGGGCACGCGTGAACAGCGCGACAAGCTCACCGACTGCGGTCGCGAAGGGCACAGCCTCGAACTGAACCGGCGGATCGCCGAACTCGGATGGGCCGCCATCAACGTCCCCGAGGAGTACGGCGGGGCCGGCGGCAACCATGTCGACCTGTGTGTCCTGCTCGAGGAACTTCACCGCGGTCTCGCCCCGGTCCCGTGGCACGGCACGACCCTGATCACCGCCGGGATCTACACCAAGTTCGCGAGCGAGGAACTCAAGCGATCGGTGCTCGGCCGGCTCGCCGAGGGTGCCGCGCTGGCGATCGCGATGTCCGAACCGGAAGCCGGTTCCGACGTCGCGGCGCTGACCTGCCGCGCCGAGCACACTGCGGACGGCTGGATGATCAACGGTCAGAAGACGTGGATCACCAACGCCCATCAGGCGGACAGCATCCTCCTGGTCGCCCGTACCGAGCGTGGCGAGAAGAAGCACCACGGGCTCACCATGTTCCACGTGCCGGCCGACACGCCGGGACTGACGATCAAGGGCATCGACACACTCAACGGAACCGAGGTCAACGACCTCTACTTCGCCGACTGCGTGCTGCCCGCCGACTCGGTGGTCGGTGAGGTCGGGCAGGGCTGGGCCCAGCTCATGCCCGGCCTGGCCACCGAGCGGCTGATCCTCGCCGCGCAGATGCTCGGCACCGCCGAACGCGCCTTCGACGACGTGCTGGCGTTCGTCTCCGAGCGCACCCAGTTCGGCAACCGGGTCGGCTCGTACCAGGCGATCAAGCACCGCATCGCCGATCTCGCGACGGAGATCGAGTGCACCCGCCTGCTGGTCTACAGCGTCGCGCACCGCGCGGATGCCGGCGACGACCCACAGGGGTTGGCTCGCGCGTCGTCGATGGCGAAGCTCAAGGCAACCGAGGTCGCGAAGAACACTGCCCTCGAGGGCATGCAGATGATGGGTGGCTACGGCTACTCCACAGAGTTCGACATGGCCCAGCACGTACGTGCAGCACTGGGCGCCACCATCTACGGCGGCACCAACGAGATCCAGCGGGACATCATCGGGAACTCGTTCGGGCTTCGGTAGAACACCCTCTCCACCACACTGCAGCGGCGGGACGGTCCTTAGACCGTCCCGCCGCTGTTTTCCGTTCGCATGCAGGCTGTTTCCGGCGAACCGTCACGGCAATCTCACCCTCGCGTAACACTCCTGTCATGGGTACAGTGTTTCCTTCTATTCGACACCGATTCATAAAGTGAAACCCCCGGTCGAATCCGACCAGTCGAATCCGAGGAGCCCCTATGACGCTGGAAGCCACCGACACGTCCGTGCTGCGCCTCCCGTCCGCGAACGGCCGGTCCCCCGAGATCTCCGGATCCCCTTCCCTGACCGAGCTCGCCCATGCCGCCGGCACCCGCTACATCCTCGCCGTCTTCACCACCCTGTCCGGAAAACCCTGCGCCAAACTCGTTCCCGTCGAATCCGTCGGTGAGCTCGGGACCGAGGGAGTCGGGTTCGCCGGCTACGCCGCCGGGTCGATGGGCCAGGTCCCGAAGGATCCCGACCTCGTCGCCATCCCCGATGCCGCGTCGTTCACGCCCATCCCGTTCGTGCGCGAAGGCCTCGCTCTCGTCCACTGCGACCCGCACGTCGAAGGCAAGCCCTGGCCGTACGCACCGCGTGTGATCCTCAAGTCCGTGCTGGCACAGGCCGCCGAACTCGGCCTCGAGGTCAACGTGGGCGCCGAGATCGAGTACTTCCTCGTCAACAAGGACGAGAACGGAACGCTGCGCACGGCCGACGCCCTCGACACCTCCCGTCAGCCCTGTTACGACGCCCGCGACGTCACCCGCATGTACGAGCACCTGACGTCGATCTCGTCGGCGATGAACACCCTCGGATGGGGCAACTACGCCAACGACCACGAGGACGGCAACGGTCAGTTCGAGCAGAACTTCAAGTACGCCGACGCCCTGACCACCGCCGACCGGGTCGTGACCCTGCGCTACCTCATCTCCGTGCTCGCCGAGCAGCGTGGCATGACCGCGACCTTCATGCCCAAGCCGTTCGCCGACCGCACGGGCTCGGGCATGCACATGCACCTGTCGCTGTGGAGCGACGGTGCCTCGGCGTTCCCCGACGCATCGGACCCGCGCGGCCTGGGCCTGTCGAAGACCGCCTACTCGTTCATCGCCGGCATCCTCGAGCACGCCTGTGCTCTGCAGGGCGTCATCGCGCCGACGGTCAACTCCTACAAGCGCACCGGCGCGACCAGCACGTCCTCCGGCGCCACCTGGTCGCCGCGCTACGCGACCTACGGCGGCAACGACCGCACCCACTACCTGCGGGTCCCCGATTCCAACCGCGTCGAACTGCGCGGCGGCGACGGTTCCGCGAACCCCTATCTCGCTACCGCCGCGACCGTCGGTGCAGGCCTCGACGGCATCGAGCGCAATCTCGACCCCGGCGCTCCCGGTACGGGCGGTTCCACGGAGACCCTGCCGATGACGCTGTTGCACGCGATGGACGCCCTCCAGGCCGATCCTGTCGTCTCCGGCGCCCTCGACGCAGCGGGTGCGAGTGTCGCCGACTACTTCGCCTCCCTCAAGCGCGAGGAGTTCTTCCACTGGCACAACACCGTGACGCCGTGGGAGATCGACAGCTACCTGACCGCCTTCTGAGAAATCTTCGCCTACTTCCCCACCCCATCGAACAGGAGAGACGACCATGTGCGGAATCGTCGGACTTCATCTGCGGGACACCTCGCTCGAACCCCGGCTGGGCAGCCTGCTCACCGGAATGCTCGGGCAGATGGTGGACCGCGGACCGGATTCGGCGGGCGTCGCCGTCTACGGCAACCCGGTCTTCTCCCCCGCCGGGGAGTCGTCGGTCTCGGTACTCGACGCACCCTCGGACCTCGCTACGATCGTCGGCGACGCACTGGGCGTGACCATCGGGTCGCTCGACCTCGCACCCACCACCGTGCTGCACGCCCCCGTCCCCGCGACCCTGCTCGCCGACACCGTCCGCACACTGGCACCCACGGCGACCGTCATCGGTTTCGGTGACGATGTCACGGTCCTCAAGGGCACCGGTGACCCGCGCGTCCTCGCCGAGGACTTCGGCCTGCCGGCCGCATCCGGATGGCAGGGTGTGGGCCACACCCGCATGGCCACCGAATCCGCCGTCACCGCAGCCGGATCACATCCCTTCGCCGTCGGCCCGGACCAGTGTCTCGTCCACAACGGCTCGTTCTCCAATCACCTGTCGATCAAGCGCGAACTCGAGGACGAGGGCGTGGTGTTCGACAGCGAGAACGACACCGAGGTCGGCGCACGCTTCGTGGCCAAGCACCTGGCGGAGGGCGCAGATCTCGAGAAGGCGTTGCGCCTTCTCGGCGAACGCTTCGACGGTTTCTACACCCTGCTGGTGTCCACCTCCGATTCCTTCGCCGTGGTCCGCGATCCGATCGCCTGCAAGCCCGCGATCGTCGCCGAGTGCGACGCCTACGTCGCCATGGCCTCGGAATTCCGCGCCCTGGCAGGACTTCCCGGCATCGCCGACGCCCGCATCTTCGAACCCGAACCGGACCGGGTCTACGTGTGGCGACGCTGACCGGCCACGCGAATCCCGAACCCGCCGTCCCGATCTCATCCCCGGAGGCAATCATGACCACCGACACCCTGCTCCAGACCGCCACCTACGACCTGGCGACGACCACCACCCGCGAACTCAATGCGGCACTACACGCGACGGAGGCCCCGGCCTCGGTCGAGGTGGCGAACCCGCAGGGCGCCCACGCACTCGCCTGCGGCCTGAACCGGCCGATCGACGTCCGCATCGACGGCCACGTCGGTTACTACGCCGCCGGGATGAACCAGCACGCCCACGTGACCATCGACGGCAACGCCGGCGTCGGTGTCGCCGAGAACATGATGTCGGGCAGCGTGCGCGTCACCGGCGACGCCTCGCAGTCCGCAGGCGCCACCGCCCACGGCGGGCTGCTGGTGATCGAAGGCAACGCCGCCGCACGCTGCGGCATCTCGATGAAGGGCATCGACATCGTCGTCGGCGGCGACATCGGGCACATGAGCGCCTTCATGGGCCAGGCCGGCCGACTCGTCGTCCTTGGCGATGCCGGCGAGGCCCTGGGCGATTCGCTGTACGAGGTGCGGATCTACGTGCGAGGCACCGTCGCCTCACTCGGTGCGGACTGCGTCAAGAAGGAGATGCGCCCCGAGCACATCGCCGAACTGCAGGAACTGCTCGACGCGGGCGGTTTCGACGCCGACCCGGCCGAGTTCACCCGCTACGGCTCGGCCCGGCAGCTCTACCACTTCCACGTCGACAACGCTTCGGCCTACTGAGAGCCCCCGACGTCCTTCCGCCCGCTCGACCCCCGAGGAGACTTCCATGACCTTCCAGCCCGGACTGCGTGAGTCGGCCACCTTCGACCGCAACGTCATCCACGAGATCCAGCGTGCCGCCGCGACCGGCATCTACGACATCCGCGGCTGGGGTGCCAAGCGCAAGGTTCCCCACTTCGACGACCTACTCTTCCTCGGCGCGTCCATGTCGCGTTACCCGCTCGAGGGCTACCGCGAGAAGTGCGAGACCGACGTCGTCCTCGGCGACCGCAACGCGACGTACCCGCTGCACCTCGACATCCCGGTCACGATCGCCGGAATGAGCTTCGGTGCGCTGTCCGGTCGCGCGAAGGAGGCCCTCGGACGTGGCGCCAGCGAGGTCGGCACGTCCACCACCACCGGTGACGGTGGCATGACCCCGGAGGAACGCGGGCAGTCCAAGCACCTCGTCTACCAGTACCTCCCGTCGCGCTACGGCATGAACCCCGACGACCTGCGCAAGGCCGACGCCATCGAGGTCGTGCTCGGCCAGGGCGCCAAACCCGGTGGCGGCGGCATGCTCCTCGGGCAGAAGATCACCGAGCGGGTCGCGGGGATGCGCACCCTGCCGGTGGGCATCGACCAGCGCAGCGCCTGCCGGCACCCCGACTGGACCGGGCCCGACGACCTCGCCATCAAGATCCTCGAACTGCGCGAGATCACCGGCTGGGAGAAGCCGATCTACGTCAAGGTCGGCGCGACCCGCACCTACTACGACGTCAAGCTCGCCGTGAAGTCCGGCGCCGACGTCGTAGTGGTCGACGGGATGCAGGGTGGCACCGCAGCCACCCAGGACGTCTTCATCGAGCACGTCGGCATCCCCACCCTCGCCGCGCTCCCCCAGGCCGTGCAGGCCCTGCAGGAGATGGGTGTGCACCGCACCCCCGGCGGCGTGCAGCTGATCGTCTCGGGCGGCATCCGCTCGGGCGCCGACGTCGCCAAGGCGATGGCCCTCGGCGCCGACGCCGTCGCCATCGGCACGGCCGCGCTGATCGCCCTCGGCGACAACGATCCGAAGTACCAGGCGGAGTACGAGAAGCTGGGCTCCGCGGCCGGATTCTACGACGACTTCCAGGACGGCAAGGACCCCGCCGGCATCACCACGCAGGATCCCGACCTGCAGGCGCGTTTCGATCCGATCGAGGGTGGCCGTCGCCTCGCGAACTACCTGCGCGTGCTCACCATGGAAGCCCAGACCATCGCCCGGGCGTGCGGCAAGTCGCACCTGCGCAATCTCGAACCGCAGGACCTCGTCGCCGTCACGATGGAAGCCGCCGCGATGGCACGGGTGCCCCTGGCCGGAACCGACTGGATCCCCGGCCGCAGCACCTTCTGACCGTGGCAACAGGCCTGCCACCGTACTTCCCGAGAGGACACAACACATGACCGCCTTCGACACGCTCTGGGCATCGATCCTGGAGGTCGGTAAACATCCGATGACCGGGGGCTATCGCCGATTCGCCTGGAGCGATGCCGATCTCACTCTCCGCGAGTGGTTCCGCGGCTGCGCCGCCGAGCGCGGCATGGACGTCGAAGAGGACCGTAACGGCAACCTGTGGGCCTGGTGGCTTCCCGAAGGGTGGACGGGCGATCCGACCGGCGCGTTCGTCACCGGTTCGCACCTGGACTCGGTGCCCGACGGCGGTGCGTTCGACGGCCCCTTGGGCGTGGTCTCCGCCTTCTCCGCCGTGGACCTGGTAAGGGAACGCGGCATCGTCCCGACCGTGCCGATCGCGATCACCGCGTTCTCCGACGAGGAGGGTGCCCGCTTCGGTGTGGCGTGCGTGGGAAGTCAGCTCACCACCGGGGCGCTGACTCCCCAGCGCGCGCTCGGCCTGCGTGATCGTGACGGAATCACGTTGGCCGAGGCCATGACCCGTGCCGGTCGCGTACCCGAACACATCGGTGCCGATCCCACACTCGTCGACAGGGTCGGGGTATACGTCGAACTTCACGTCGAACAGGGCCGGGCACTCGACCTCGTCGACGCGCCGGTCGCGGTCGCGTCGTCGATCTGGCCGCACGGACGATGGCAGTTCACCTTCACCGGTGAGGCCAACCACGCCGGCGCTACGCGCCTGGTGGACCGGCGCGATCCGATGCTCGCCTACGCCTCGTCGGTGCACAGCGCCCGCTCGTGTGCCGCGGCGGCCGGCGCGGTCGCCACCTTCGGCAAGCTCGAGGTGTTGCCCAACGGGGCCAACGCGATTCCCTCCGAGATCAAGGCCTGGCTCGACGCTCGCGCCGCGGACGAGGAGACCCTGACGACGCTGGTCGCCGAGATCGAGGCCGAGGCCCGCAAGCACTGCCTGCCGGACGAGATCGGATTCGACGTCTTCGCCGAATCGATCACCCCGATCGTCGAGTTCCCGGCCGGGCCGCGCGAACGGTTGCGCCGCGCGCTGTCGCATCTCGGGGACATCCCGGTGCTCCCCACCCAGGCGGGGCACGACGCCGGCATCCTCTCGGAAAAAGTGCCCACCGCAATGTTGTTCGTGCGCAACCCCACCGGCGTCTCGCATTCACCGCACGAGTTCGCCGAGGCCGACGACTGCAATATCGGAGCGCAGGCGCTGGCCGACATCATGGCCGACTGGACGACGGGCAGTTAGGTGGCCGTGCAGGTGATCCGCTCGGACGACCGACGGCGGACGCTCTGGCGCAACGGCGCCGGGACCACGGAGGAGGTCGCGACCGGACCTCGCGGCCCCGCCGGACGCCCGCTGTGGCGGATCAGCGTGGCCGATCTGGGATCCGATCCCAGCGAGTTCTCGGCCTTCCCCGGCAGGGACCGCATCTTCACCGTCGTCGGTGAGCACGGTGTCGACCTCCACTCGGGCCACGGACTTCGTTCGCTGGATCCGTGGCATCCGCACCCGTTCGCCGGTGAGGACGCACCCCGCTGCATCCCCCGAGGCGCGACCCGCGCATTCAATGTCATGACCGCGCGTGGGGCTGCCACCGCGGCCGTCGGGTATCTCACGCTCGACACGGCCTTCGACACCGCCGCAGACGGAATCACCGCCTTCTACGTGCGATCGGGGTCTCTGCAGGCGGGCATAAAACGAGCCGCACCCGGGGACTGCGTCCTGATCCTCGGCGAGGCGATCACGCTACGAGTCTCGTCGGCCACCGGACTGCTGGTCCGCATCGAACCGACTTCCTCCCTCTGACATCGACTCCCCCACCGACCTCCCCGATTCGGAGGCCGACCGAACAAAGGATCCTCAGGTGACGGACACGACCAAGTTTCTGATCGTCGGCGGCGGCCTCGAAGGCCTGGCCATCGCCTACTCCCTCGCCGACCGCGGCGAGACCGACGTCCTCGTCCTCGAGCGCGACACCCTCTGCTCCGGCATGACCGGCAAGTCCAGCGGTGTCGTGCGCTGTCACTACGGCACCCCGTCGTTGGCTGCGATGTCCTGGTACGGCGTCGACATCTTCACCAAGGCGACCGAGATCTTCGGCGACGACATGGCGTTCCGCCAGTGCGGTTACGTCGTCGGTGTGGCGGAGAACAACGTCAAGCCGCTCGAAGCGAACATCGAGATGATGCAGGGCCTGGGTATCGCCACCGAACTCATTACCCACGACAAGATGGCCGAACTGTGGCCGGGCCTGCACCTCGACGACTTCGCCCTGTTCGCCTACGAACCGCTCGGCGGTCGCGGCGAGGCCTACATGGCGGGCATGGCGTTCGGAGCGACAGCCCGCCGGATGGGCGTGAAGATCCGGCAGAGCACCCCGGTGGTGTCGCTGCTGCAGAACGCCGCCGGCCGCGTCTACGGCGTCACCCTCGCCGACGGCTCCGAAGTGCACGCCGAGCAGGTCATCGTCGCGGCGGGACCCTGGACGCCGGCACTCGTCGCCGGGGTCGGCGTCGACATCGACGTCCGGGCGCAGCGCGCGCAGTTGGTTCTCGTCGACCAGGGCGTCCCGACCCCGGAGGTGCCGGTGCTGTCCGATCTGGCGGGTCTGCAGTACATCTGCCGTGAGCCGAACGGTGAACTCCTGGTGGGCAATTCCGATCACCAGACGCCGCAGTACATCGATCCCGACAAGTACGTCAACCGCGCCGACGACTCGACGATCGAGAAGAACATCACGAAGCTCGGCAACCGCCTTCCCGACATGCCGGACCCGCGGATCACCAGTTCTTACGTCGGTGCCTACGACGTCACCGAGGACTACAACCCCGTCATCGGTCCGGCACCGGTCGAGGGTCTGTTCCTGGCGACGGGATTCTCCGGGCACGGATTCAAGATCTCCCCCGCCGTGGGCAAGCTGGTCGCCGACCTGCTGATCGACGGGAAGACCGACCTTCCGAACGTGAACCCGGACGACTTCCGTTTCTCCCGCTTCGAGGAGGGTGATCTGCTCCTGAGCCTCAACCCCTACGAAGGCGCCGGCGAGATGCGCTGATCCCCACCCGCTCAGCACTCGTGCCCTCCACGGACCCGGCCGGATCCCTGTCGTCCGGATCCGTGGAGGGCGCCGCCGTGTCCGCATTGCGGCGTTCACCACCGGTGGACACACGCTACGCTGACGATATGGCCAGCCCAGATCGTCCCGTCCTGTACGACGATTCCGGACGCGAAGTCCCGCGCGGCACCCCGACGGGTGTGGATCTCGAGCGCGCGATCGCCCACCAGGTACGGTCGTTGCGTTTGGCCAGCGGCCTGTCCGTCGGCGACATGGCTGCCAAGGTGGGGATCTCCAAGGCGATGCTCTCGAAGATCGAGAACGCCCAGACCTCGTGCAGCCTGTCGACGCTCGCCCGGCTCGCCGCCGGCCTCGACGTCCCCGTCACCTCGCTCTTCCGGGGCGCGGACGCGCACCGCGACGCGGTGTTCACCAAGAACGGGCACGGCGCCGAGATCGTCGGTCGTGGTACGCGGGTGGGCCATCACTACGAACTGCTCGGTGCGCTGCGCGGCCAGCACAAGAGACTCGAACCGGTGCTGGTGACCCTCACCGACGCGAGCGACGTCTTCCCGCTCTTCCAGCATCCCGGCACGGAGCTGCTGTACATGCTCGAGGGCGAGATGCTCTACGGCCACGGCGATTCCGAGTACCACCTGCAGCCGGGCGACGCACTGCTCCTCGACGGCGAGGGGTTGCACGGACCGAACGAGCTGCTGAAGCTGCCCATCCGGTTCCTCGCCGTCACGGCGTATCCCGACAACCACCAGCCGTGAACGACCGGAAACCGTGAACACAACGGAGCCCTCACCTCGCGTGCGGTGAGGGCTCCTGCCGTTCGATCAACGAAGCCCGTCGATCAGGACTTGGGCACGATCACGTCGCGATCCTCGGCGAACACCTCGGGGCGCAGCGTCGACGGACCGGTCGGTGAGAACGAATCCATCACGTAGGCCGTCTCCCCGTGGACCGGGACGTCGATGCCTCGCATCTCCGTCTCGGTGTCGACCCGGATGCCCATGATCTTGTCGAGCGCCTTCGCGATCAGGAAGGTCACCGCGAACGAGTAGGCGAAGACCGCGGCCATCGCGACGACCTGGCGTCCGAGGAAGTCGATCCCACCACCGAAGAACAGACCGTCGACACCGGCCGGCGCGGCGGCCGTCGCGACGAAGGCGATGAGGGTGGTGCCCACGACGCCGCCCATGAGGTGGATGGCGACGACGTCGAGCGAGTCGTCGTAGCCCATGCGGAACTTCCAGCTCACGGCGAAGCAGCCGACGGCACCGGAGACCACGCCGATCAGCAGGGCGCCGAGCGGGGACACGAGGCTCGCTGCGGGCGTGATGCCCACGAGTGCGGCGATCACGCCCGAGATGGCACCGAGCGTCGTCGCGTGCTTCTCCTTGATGCGTTCGACTATCAGCCAGCCGAGCAGGCCGGCCATCGCAGCGACGAGCGTGTTGAGGACGACGACACCGGCCATGTGGTTGGCGCCGCCCGCCGAACCGCCGTTGAAGCCGAACCAGCCGAACAGCAGGATTCCGCCACCGAGCACGACGAGGGGCAGGTTGTGGGGACGGGCCACGTGCGGGAATCCACGGCGGCGACCGAGTGCGATGGCGAGTGCCAGCGCCGCGACACCCGAGTTCATGTGCACGGCGGTGCCGCCGGCGAAGTCGTGGGCGGCGAGCGTGTTGGCGATCCATCCGCCCTTCGTGCCCGCCTCCTCGTCGTCGAAGGCGAAGACCCAGTGCGCGACCGGGAAGTAGACGAGGACGACCCAGATGCCCGAGAACACCAGCCACGCCGAGAACTTCATCCGGTCCGCGACACCACCGGCGATGATCGCCACTGTGATGCCCGCGAAGAGGAGGTGGAAGGCCGCGGTCAGTGCGGCGGGCATCCCTCCGTCCGGGTCCTCCTCGAGCAGCGACCCCAGACCGATGTCGGTGAAGGGATCGCCGATGAGGCCGAGGCCCCCGACGCTGTCACCGAGCACGGCGGCCGGACCGAACAGCACCCACAGGACGGCCGTGACGGCGAATCCGCCGAAGACCATCATGATCATGTTGAGCGCGCTCTTGACTCCGAGCATGCCGCTGTAGAACAGCGCCAGGCCCGGAACCATCAGTACGACTGCTGTGAACGCCGCCAAAACCCAGGCGGTATCGGCGGCCGCGAGTGCCTGTTCCATATAAGTCCACCCTGTTCGATCCCGGGGGTCACGACCCCTACGTCAGTCGGTGACCCGCATTCATCACCGTCCCCTGAGAGTGGACCCACTCTGTAATGTCCCTGCGAGGCGCGGGTGAACTTCGTGTAACGCCACCGCAGTTCACCGGACAGGGATGCCGTTGCGTCCGGGCAGGCAGTATGGAGGACGAGACGCCGCGTCCCGCGGTGTGCACAACCTGTGCCACCGGGGTACCCCGGCCCTGCCGGGGTTCCGTGGGAACGACGGCTCGAACCGCTGTACGCATCTGGGAGGTAGACGATGGGACGGGTCACGACACGTCGACCGGTACTGCGCATCACTGCGGACAGGGCGACGCGACGTCCCGACACCCTCGCCGTCGAGGAACCACTCGAGATCAGGGTCGGCGGTGAGTCGCTCACCATCACGATGCGCACCCCCGGGCACGACGTCGACCTCGTCCACGGCTTCCTGCTGGCCGAAGGGATGATCGGCAGTCGCGAGGACATCGCCGCCGTCCGCTACTGCGACGGCGTGGACGAGAGCGGCGCCAACACCTACAACGTCCTCGACGTCGCCCTCGCCCCCGGCGTCACCGTCCCCGAAGGGACGGGGCGACGCGCGTTCACGACGACCTCCGCGTGCGGGGTGTGCGGGAAGAACTCGCTCGACGAGGTGCGCACGCGCACCCGCTATCCGTTGAAGGATGCCGGCACCACCTCGATCGGCACGCACACCCTCACCGAACTGCCCGACACCCTGCGTCGGCACCAGCAGGTCTTCGAGTCGACCGGCGGTCTGCACGCGGCCGCACTGTTCACCCCCGACGGGGCGCTGCTGGCCCTGCGCGAGGACGTCGGCCGGCACAACGCCGTCGACAAGGTGATCGGCTGGGCCCTGACCGACAACCGGGTTCCGCTCTCGCACAGCGTGCTCATGGTGAGCGGACGCGCCTCGTTCGAACTCGTGCAGAAGGCGGTCATGGCCGGGATCCCCGTGCTCGCGGCGGTCTCGGCGCCGTCGTCGCTGGCCGTCGATCTCGCCGCGGAGTCCGACCTCACCCTCGTGGGCTTCCTCCGCGGCGACACGATGAACATCTACACCGTCCCCGAACGCATCAAGACCGACTGATCGACGGCATCAATCGCACGTGCCGTCCTGCGCCTCGCCCGCGCGTACTCCGTCGACGAACGCCCGCACGTCGCCGAAGGACTCCTCGAGTACCGCGCGGTGGTCGGCCCCCTCGTACACTCGATAGGTCAGGTCGGCTCCGTTGTCGCACAGTGCAGCGGTCACCTCGTCGGTGACCGGACGCAGTACCAGCGCGTCGTCGCTTCCCTGCACGACGAGCGTCGGCACCGCCAGGGTGAGCGGTTCGACCTCCTGGCCGGCGTAGTACTCGCGGAGCGACTCGAGGTCCGCATCCGGGGCGAACACCTGATCCACCGGTACCGTGCTCGCCACCTCGCGGATGTCGTCCATGCACCCGGTGCGCGCGGCGTCGAGCAAGGGGCGCGAGGCGTCGGTGAGCATCGCGTCGGCATCGATGCTCGGGTCCGCCGCCTGCGCTCCGAGCAGCAGCACCGGCAGGAACCCGAGCGCCGGACCGATCGCGGGGCCGGCGGTCGCGTAGTACTCGGCCGTTTCACTCGTGCGGCTGCCGGGGGCGAAGGCGACCGCACCCTGCAGTTCGAGTTCGGGGGCGCGGTCCTCGCCACGTGCCGCCGCATACAGCGCGGCGTGCCCGCCCTGACTGTGCCCCATCGCGATCCACCGGGTGCCGACACCCGGGTCGAGTTGCCGCGCGGCACGCACGATGTCGACGACACTGTCGGCTGCGCTGTCTCCGTTCATGTAGGGATGTCCGCCCGGTGTGCCGAGGCCCTCGTAGTCGGTCTGGACCACGGCGTAGCCGTCGGCGACCCACCGGTCGAGCATGGCGGTGGTCCTGCCGACGTAGGAATGGGCCGGACCGCCGGGGGTGTCGGCGGAGGGTGCGCAGGCGTCACCGACCCCGGTGGTGCCGTGTGCCCAGCTGATCACGGGCCAGCCCCCGTCGGGGGCCTCACCGTCGGGGATCGCGACGGTGCCCGACACGAGCGTGGGGCGCCGGTCGGCCCCCTCGGACAGATAGGTGATCAGATGCGTGCGCGATGCGCTGGGAATCGCCGCCGCACCGGTGAGGGTACGTTCGGTGACGAGAGAGCCCGGCCCGCCGGAAGTCTCCTCGGTGTCGTCACCGGAGTCCGCGCAGGATGTGATACCGAGCATCGCCGTTGCGGTGAGTGCTGCCACCAGGCGCCGGGAAGTACGAGAGAGCATGAATCCTCCGTTGGGATTTCAGTCCACGTTCGGCGCCCACTGCACGCCGTTGATGTGGCTACCGCCGTCGACGAACAGCGTGTTGCCTGTGAGATAGCGGGAGTCGTCGCTCGCGAGAAAGGCTGCGACCGTGCCGATGTCCTCGAGCGGGTCACCGATACGGCCCATCGGGTTCGCTGCGGCCTGCGTCGCTGCCATCTGCGGGTCCGCCTCCGCGACCCGCTGATATGCCGCGCTCTGCGCGCCGGGACAGATCACGTTGCAGCACAACTGCTTCGGTGCCCATTCCCGAGCCGCAGTGCGCGTCATGCTGCGCAGTGCCTCTTTCGCAGCGTTGTACGACACCGAGTACATGTGCGCATTGACGCCGTTGAGACTGCACATGTTGATGACCCGACCGGTGCCGTGTCGGGCCAGTTCCGGGTACGCACGTTGCATCGCCCAGAAGGCGGCCATCACGGCCATGTCGAAACCCGACTGCATGCTCTCCTCGGGCATGTTCTCCAGCCGCGCGAAACCCAATGAACGCCAAGCGTTGTTGACCAGGATGTCGAGACGCCCGAATTCGCGCACCGCGGCATCCACCATGGCGTGCACCTGTTCGCGGTCGGTGACATCCGTCGGTACGAAATGCGCGGCCACGCCCCAACTGTCGGTGATCCACCGCGCGGTATCGGCTCCTGCCTGCTCATCCACCTCGGCGACGACGACGCTCGCCCCCTCACGGGCCAGCGCGCCGGCAACGCCGCGGCCGATTCCCATCCCGGCGCCGGTGACGATTGCCACCCGCCCGTCCAATTTCCCCATGCCGTTCCTTTCCGATACGACGGCGTGTGCGGTGCAGGCCGTCAGCGCGGACGGGGAACCGTCCTGTCGATGAACAGCGCCTCGACGGACACGCACACCGTGCCGTCCGCGGTCCTGATCTCGCCGACCGTGTTGATCTTGCGACCGTCCTGCTCGATCAGACGACCGGTGATCGTCAGCGGCTCGAACAGCGGGGTCGGCCGGTGGTACCGCACGTTGAGCTGTGCGGTGGCGCCGCTGCGCCCGGCCCAGGCGTTCGCCACACCCAGCGTGTGGTCGAGCAGCAGGGCGGACACTCCGCCGTGCACGTGCCCGGGCGGCCCCTGGTACGGGAAGGTCAGTTCGACGACGCCTTCCACCGATCCGTCCTCGCGACCGGCGAGCACCAGCGGCGGAGCGAGCGCGTTCTCCGGCCCGGTGACCGGATCGTGCCGGGTGACGCCCTCCCCGTGCCACATGTCGACCAAGCGCTCCTGCACTTCGGGAGCGTGTTCCTCGAGGTGCTCGGCGATATTGTCGAGTTCTTCGGCGACCCGCTCGAGGTTCGCGTTGCCTCGGTCGGTGCGCAGCAACGCGTCCACCACGCGCCGCGCGGCGGCGGTGGCGCGGTCGACGGCGGTGTCCTGCGGTGCCGAGGTCAGAACCGTGCCGTCGGGCGCGTGTCCGACGACGGGGTGGGTGTCCGGGTCGACTCTCATCGAATCTCCATCGTGGCGTGGGTGAGCACCGGTTGCCCGTCGCGCTCGGGACAGGTGGCGAGCAGGGTGAGGGTGTCGTCGTCGCGCCAGACTGCCGTCTCGATCGTCTCCCCGGGGTACAGCGTGCCGGCGAAGCGGACCGAGAACGACCGGACCCGGGTCGGGTCTCCGTCGAGCACACCGTCGACGACGGCCTTGCACACGACACCGTACGAGGCGAGTCCGTGCAGGATCGGCCGATCGAAGCCGGCCGCCTTCGCGAACCCGGGGTCGGCGTGCAGCGGGTTCATGTCTGCGCTGAGCCGGTACACCAGTGCCTGTTGCGTGCTCGTAGGTGACACCAGGGTCTTGTCGGCGTCCCGTTCCGGCACTGCGTTCGACACATCGGGCCCGGCGTCTCCGCCGAAGCCGCCCTCACCGCGCGCCCAGATCTGCATCGCACTGGTCCACAACGGGTTTCCGTCGGCGTCCACTGCGGACTGCTCGAGCACGATCACCGCGGCCTTGCCCTTGTCCCATACGTCGGCGATACGCGACGAGATGGTCGCGGAGCCGGAGACCGGGATCGGGGCGTGCACGGTGACGGACTGACCACCGTGCAGGATTCTGCGCAGGTCGATGTCGATTCCCGGCAAGCTCAGTCCGGCCGGTGTCACCGCACCGGCAGAGACGCCCTGACCGGCGACCATCGCGAAGGTCGGCAGGACCCGCAGGTCCTTCTCGTACACCCACCGCAGTTCGGCGGGATCGAGCGAGTCGACGCCCGCGCCCAGACCGAGGTGGTAGAGGATCACATCGCGTTCGGTCCACGAGGCGTCGCGGACGGTGGGCGCAGCGGAGAGCGCGACATCGGTATCGATGGGCATGGGCGTCACTTTCCGGGTTCGGGATCGCGGGGCAGGCCGAGAAGCCGCTCACCGATGATGTTCAGCTGGACGTTGGTCGTCCCACCGGCGATGGACATGCACTGCACGTTGAGGAACATGTGGGTCGCCGAAGTTCGGTCCTGGTCGTCGAGCAACGACGCAGTACCGGCCCAGTCCATCGCGGTCTCCCAGACCTGCTGGAGGTGCTCGACGCCGAGGAGCTTGGCGACGGAGGACTCGGCACCCGGCTGTGCGCCGGCCAGGGACCGTAGAGCGGTACGCAGACCCATGAGGCCACCGGACGCGGCATCGCCGAGAACCTTGCCGAGGACGGTGAGTTGTTCGTCGTCCGGCCCACCGGGCATACCGTTCGCGAGCGCTATGAGAGTCTCGCAGCCGGCACCGAAAGTCGAATCGTGCGAGAGGGAGACGCGTTCGTTCGCGAGGGTGGTACGGGCGAGCTTCCATCCGTCCCCGGGCTCGCCGACGAGGCACTCGTCGGGCACGAACACGCCGTCGAGGAACACCTCGTTGAACAGGGCTTCGCCGGTGATCTCTCGCAGCGGCCGGATGTCGAGACCCTCGGTGTTCCTGATGTCGATCAGGAAGTAGGACAGGCCTTTGTGTTTGGGCGCTTCCGCGTCGGTGCGGGCGAGGCAGATGCCCCAATCCGCGACCCGTGCCATCGACGTCCACACCTTCTGCCCGTCGAGCCTCCATCCGCCGTCCACCTTGACGGCCTTGGTGGACAGGCCCGCGAGGTCGGATCCGGCGCCGGGTTCGGAGAAGAGCTGACACCACACGAGATCCCCGCGCAGCGACTGCGGGACGAATCGCTCGATCTGCTCGGTACTGCCGTGCGCGATGAGGGTCGGCACCACCCAGTTGCCGATGATCATGTCGTGCGGTTCGAGTTCGGCGGCGCGCAGTTCCTCGGCGACGACGAGTTGCGTGACGGCGTCGGCGGCCTTGCCCCACGGTTCGGGCAGATGGGGAGCGGTGTAACCCTTCTCCGCCAGATACGCCTTCCGCGCTGCGTTCTCCAGCGACTTCGCCGGCTCGAGTTCGGCACGGACGTCGGCGCGGATCCGTTCCGCCTCGGGCGGCAGATCGACGCTCAGCACGCGGCGGGCACCGCCGAGCGTGAGGTGGGCGACCCGGCGCCGCCAGGACGCCGTGGAGCCGAGCAGGATTCGGAGCGACTGGGCGCGGCGCATGTACAGGTGGGCGTCGTGCTCCCAGGTGTAGCCGATACCGCCGAGCACCTGGATGCAGTTCTTGGTGACCTGGAAGGCGGCCTCGGGGGCGATGGACGCGGCGACCGCCACGGCCAGCGACGCCTCGTCGTCCGGCACGTCCTCGCGCCGCGCTCGCGCGGCGTCCCAGGCCACGACCCGCGCCTGTTCGGTGAGGCAGAGCATCCGGGCGACGGTGTGCTTGACACCCTGGAACTGTCCGATGACGCGGCCGAACTGCTTGCGGACCCGCGCATAGTCCGCGGCGGTGGTGGTCGCCCAGTCCGCGAGACCGGCGGCTTCGGCGGCGAACAAGGTCGCGGCGATATCGACGATCCGATGCGGGTCCGACCTCAGCACGTCCCCGTCGGACAAGGTCAGGGCGCTCGCGGTGATCTCGGCGTTGCGGCGGATCACGTCGTAGCTGGGCAGGTTCGTGACCTCGACCCGGTCACGGGTCACGACGACGAAGACCCGCTCACCACCGTCGTCGGCCGCGAGCAGGAACACATCCGCGACCTGGCCGCCGAGGGCGACACCGGAGGTTCCCGAGAGCGTGACGGAATCGCCGTCGCGCTCCACGCGCAGGTCCCCCGGCTGCAGGGCAACCGCACCGAACAGCAAACCGTCCGCGAGCCCGTCGAGTTCGCTGCGACGGCCGGCCTCGTCGAGGACCGCGGACACGATCACGGTCGGAAGGAACGGGCCGGGCACCATGGCCCGTCCGAGTTCCTCTGCGACGATTGCTGTTTCGAGCAGACCGAAACCGGCGCCTCCGACCTCTTCGGGCAGGTGCAATCCCAGCATGCCGAGTTCGGCGAACGAGCTCCAGTACGTCGGGCGGGCTTCCGTCTTCGCTTCGACGGCCGTGCGGATCACGTCGGGTGTGGCGTGTCGTGCCGCCCAGCCGCGCACGGAGTCGCGGAGTTCGCGGTCCTCGTCGCTCAATCCCAGAGTCATGATGGGTCCTTTGGGTAGAAGGTGTCCGGCGTCAGATGCGCTCGATGATGGTGGCGGTGGCCAGCGCGCCACCCGCACACATCGTGACCAGTGCAGTCGAACGGTCCGAGCGTTCGAGTTCGTGCAGGGCACTGGTGATCAGTCGCGAACCGGTGGAACCGACGGGATGACCGAGCGCGATGGCACCGCCGTTGACGTTGACCTTGCTCATGTCCGCCTCGTGGACCTGCGCCCAGGACAGCACGACGGAGGCGAAGGCTTCGTTGATCTCGACGATGTCGATGTCGGACAACGACATTCCGGTGCGCTCGAGCACGGCTCGGGTCGCGTCGATGGGTCCGTCGAGGTGGTAGTACGGGTCCGAACCGACGAGCGTCGACGCGAGGATACGGGCACGTGGCCGCAGACCGGCCTCGCGCGCCTTGGCCTCACTCATCAGCAGTACGGCGGCCGCGCCGTCGCTGACCTGGGAGGAGTTTCCGGCGGTGTGGATTCCGTTCTCGATGACCGGCCGGAGGCCGGCGAGTCCTTCCGCGGTGGTTTCGCGGAGACCTCCGTCACGCGTCACGGTCGCGATCTCACCGGTGGGCTCGCCCTCCTTGGTCACCACCGGCGCCTGTACCGGGACGATCTCGCGATCGAACCGGCCTTCGGCCCACGCGGCCGCGGCGCGCCGCTGCGACTGGAGCCCCAAGGCGTCGACGTCGTCACGCTTGATGCCGCGCTTGTGGGCGATCCGTTCGGCGGAGGTGAACTGGTCACCCATGTCGATCGACCAGTCGTCCGGATAGGGGTTGCCGGTGCCCGGTGCGTTGGCCTGACCGAGGAACACCCGGCTCATCACCTCGACGCCGCATCCGATTCCCGCGTCGATCTGTCCGGAGGCGATCAGTCCGGCCACCATGTGGACCGCCTGCTGCGACGAACTGCATGCGCAGTCGATGGTCGTCGCGGCGGTCGTGTACGGGAGACCTGCGTGGAGCCAGGCCTGGCGGGTCACGTTGTTGGACTGCTCCCCCGCTTGGGTGACGGCGCCCCCGACGAGCTGACCGACCTGGTCGGCAGGCAGCCCGGTGCGGTCGAGAACGGCCTTCTGGGCGGCACCGAGCAACACCGCGGGGTGGACCCCGGCCAGCTGTCCGCGGCGACGACCGATCGGTGTCCGCGCGGCCTCCACGATGACGACATTGCTCATGCCTACTCCCAGCTCTCGAAGATATTGAAATTTATTCTAGTGACGGTGACCGCAGTTTCCTGCACGGTCCCACCGAGCGGGACGGGCCTTGCGGAATGCGGTCTTCGGGAATTGCCCGTCAGCGCGTACCGGCGGGCAGATCGACCAGCAGAAGGTCGCACGCGACGCGCAGATCGGACTCGACCTCGGGGATCGATATCCGCCCGTTGAGCGCGGACTGGACGAGACCGAACCACAGCGCCACGACCAACCGCACGACGGTCGCGTCCCGCACCGTGGGTTCCGCGATACCCGCGGCGGCCAGGAGCAGTCTGTCGAAGTGCTGGTCGATCTTCGCCACGTCGGGAATGGTGGCGGCGTTCGACGACGCGGCGGATTGGATCATCGCGTTCGCCAGCAACGGAGTGCGCACGAGCGCCCGGGTGGCCTGCAGCAACGCGTCGTATACGACGTCGGCAGGCGACGAGGACGACTGCGATCGCCTGGAGAGGTGGATTCCCATCCGATCGATCTGATCCACCATGACCGCGACGAACAGATGGGTCTTGGACGGAAAGTAGCGGTAGAGGGTCCCGATGGCGACACCGGCGAGTTCGGCGACCTCCTGCATCCGGACGCGCTCGAGATCCTTCATCGCGCCCAGGTGCGCAGCAGCATCGATGATCCTGCCGTATCGCGCATGCTGTTCCGCCGAACTCGGTTCTGCGGCGTCCCGGGCCTCCGCAAGTCTGGGCATGCTCGGTTCCTCCCCTTCACGACCGGTGGCGCATCGACCACTGCCGGCGACGAACGTTCCAGGTGGGCACGTCTCGTATCCCGCCTGATCCCGGCCAGTGGGACCTGTCCCGTGGGTGGACCGACCACCACCCGAGACTAGAATGAATACTAATTCCGGCGCGGTGCACTGACGAACCGCCGCAATCGAACAGGAGACGTTCCATGGGTGAATCCGTAAGTCTGGCCGGGCGCGCGGCGGTCGTGACCGGCGCCGGGGCCGGCCTGGGCCGCGCCGAAGCCCTCGCCCTCGCCGAGGCAGGTGCCGCCGTC
Organism: Rhodococcus rhodochrous; assembly: GCF_900187265.1. Taxonomy (NCBI): domain Bacteria; kingdom Bacillati; phylum Actinomycetota; class Actinomycetes; order Mycobacteriales; family Nocardiaceae; genus Rhodococcus; species Rhodococcus rhodochrous. Next base: position 1,969,410 of record NZ_LT906450.1, on the reverse strand, counting down.
GTCGTCAACGACATGGGCGACGCGGCGCACGAGGTGGCAGAGGAAATCGTCGCGTCGGGAGGCCAGGCCATCGCCGTTACCGGCGACGTGTCCGACTGGGCTCTCGGCGGACGCCTCGTCGAGGAATCCGTCAAGTCGTTCGGGTCCTTCGACATCCTCGTCAACAACGCGGGCATCATCCGCGACAAGATGATCTTCAACCTCACCGAGTCCGACTGGGACGACGTGATCCGGGTCCATCTCAAGGGCCACGCCGCCACCTCCCACGCGGCGGCGGTGCACTGGCGTCAGGCGAGCAAGGCTGCGGGTGGACCGGTCTACGGCCGCGTCGTCAACACCTCGTCGGAGGCCTTCCTCTTCGGTTCCGCCGGACAGCCGAACTATTCCGCCGCGAAGGCAGGCATCACGGCACTGACACTGTCCACGGCGCAGGGCCTGGCGCGCTACGGCGTCACCGCGAATGCGATCTGCCCCCGTGCACGCACCGCGATGACCGCGGAGGCCTTCGGCGAGGCCGGCGCCACGACCGGACTCGATCCCCTGGCGCCGGAGCGCGTGGCCACCCTCGTGCGTTACCTCGCCTCACCGGCGTCCTCGGAGATCACCGGACAGGTGTTCGTGGTGTACGGCAAGATGGTCGCGCTCATGGCAGCGCCGACCGTCGAGAACCGCTTCGACGCAGCCGGTTCGGCATTCACGGTCGAGGAACTCGACGAGCAGCTCTCGTCGTACTTCACCGGCCGCGGCCCGTACGAGACCTACGCCGCCTACAGCATCGCGGAACTCGAGAAGGTCGCGCTGGCCGTCGACTGATCGCTTGACACCACACCCACGAAGGGAGCACGCCATGAGGCTTGCAGACAAGGTCGCGATCGTCACCGGTGGCGCCGGAGGAATCGGGCGCGGCATCGTCAGAGCATTCGTGGACGAGGGTGCCCGCGTCCTGTTCGTCGACATCGACCGGCCCGCGGGTGAAGCCCTCGAAGCCGAGGTCGGCGAAGCCGGGAAATTCCTGTACGCGGACATCTCCGACGAGTCGAGCGCCGAGACGATCGTCGCGTCCGCCGTCGAGCATTTCGGAAAGCTCGACGTGCTCGTCAACAACGCGCACGCGTCCCGGCAGGCGCCACTGCTCGAGACCACTCAGGAGATGCTCGACCTGTCGTTCGGCACGGGCTTCTACCCGACGTTCCGGTTGATGAAGGCAGCACACCCCCAACTCGCCGCGAACAAGGGGTCCGTGATCAACTTCGCGTCCGGGGCAGGGATCGACGGGAGCGCCACGCAGAGTTCGTATGCCGCTGCCAAGGAAGCGATCAGGGCGATCAGCCGGGTCGCGGCGAACGAATGGGCCGCGGAGGACATCAATGTCAACGTCATCTCGCCTCTGGCACTGACCGAGGGCGTCGAGGCGTACATCGCGGCCAACCCCGGCGTCGAGGAGGCGCTACTGGCGAAGACCCCGATGCACCGGTTCGGCGACCCACAGGCCGATATCGGCCGTGTTGCGGTCTTCCTGGCCAGTGAGGATGCGTCCTACATGACGGGCCAGACACTCATGGTCGACGGCGGGACCATCAAACTACGCTGATTCAGCAAGGGCCGGATTCGACCGGAACGACGACGAGCGCCTCGGCACTTTCGTGCCGAGGCGCTCGTGCATGCCTGGAGGTTCTCCGGATCAGGCGCTCTTGTCGCGACGCTCCCGATCGGCCTTGCGCGGAACGATCGTCGGAAGGACGTTGTCGTTGACGGTCTCGGCGGTGACCACGACCTTCGCGACGTCGTCGCGGCTGGGGATGTCGTACATCACCGGAAGCAGCACTTCCTCCATGATGGCGCGGAGCCCGCGGGCGCCGGTGCCACGGAGGATCGCCTGGTCGGCGACCGCTTCGAGTCCGTCCTGGGAGAACTCGAGTTCGACGCCGTCCATCTCGAACAGGCGCACGTACTGCTTGACCAGAGCGTTCTTCGGCTCCGACAGGATCTGGACGAGGGATTCCTTGTCGAGATTGGTCACCGACGCGAGGATCGGCAGACGACCGATGAACTCGGGGATCAGACCGAACTTGATGAGGTCCTCGGGCATGACGTCGGCGAAGTGGTCGGTGGTGTCGATCTCGGCCTTGGACCGCACCTCGGCGCCGAATCCGATGCCGCGCTTGCCGACGCGGTCGGAGACGATCTTCTCGAGGCCGGCGAACGCGCCCGCCACGATGAACAGCACGTTCGTGGTGTCGATCTGGATGAATTCCTGGTGCGGATGCTTGCGGCCACCCTGCGGCGGGACGGATGCCTGGGTGCCTTCGAGGATCTTCAGCAGCGCCTGCTGCACGCCCTCGCCCGACACGTCGCGAGTGATCGACGGGTTCTCGCTCTTGCGGGCGATCTTGTCGACCTCGTCGATGTAGATGATGCCGGTCTCGGCGCGCTTGACGTCGTAGTCGGCGGCCTGGATGAGCTTGAGGAGGATGTTCTCGACGTCCTCACCCACGTAGCCGGCCTCCGTCAGTGCGGTGGCGTCGGCGATGGCGAAGGGCACGTTGAGCATCTTCGCGAGCGTCTGCGCGAGGTAGGTCTTGCCACAACCGGTGGGGCCGAGAAGCAGGATGTTGGACTTCGCGAGTTCGACCGTCTCACCGCGGGAGTCGCGGCCCTTGTCGCCGGCCTGGATGCGCTTGTAATGGTTGTAGACCGCCACGGCCAGCGTGCGCTTGGCGGCGTCCTGGCCGATCACGTAGTTGTCGAGGAAGTCGCGGATCTCGGCCGGCTTGGGCAGCTCGTCGAGCTTGACCTCGCTGGTCTCGGCCAGCTCCTCCTCGATGATCTCGTTGCAGAGATCGATGCACTCGTCGCAGATGTAGACACCGGGGCCCGCAATGAGCTTCTTGACCTGCTTCTGGCTCTTTCCGCAGAAGGAGCACTTGAGCAGATCTCCGCCGTCACCGATACGTGCCATCAGTCAGGTCCCTACTTCCTCGTGTGCGTGCAACCGGTCCCGCAACCACCACACGGGGCGGTCCCGGGGAGCGGGCCCTTTGATCGACCGTACCCGGATGTCGGCGCGCAGGTCGACCGGTTCTGCGCGTTTCCGGTCATATTTGTACAGCACAACATGTGTCGACGATCACAGTCCCGGCGTCGGCGGCTCCGGAAGACACCGTGTCTCCCGGAACCGCCTGCGACGTTCTACTTCTGGGCCGAGAGCTTCCGGTACTCGAGAACCCGGTCGATCAGACCGTATTCGACGGCCTGCTCCGCCGTGAGGATCTTGTCCCGATCGGTGTCCTTGCGGATCTGCTCGGGATCCTTGCCGGTGTGCTTCGAGAGCGTGTTCTCCATGAGGGTACGCATGCGCTCGATCTCGGCGGCCTGGATCTCGAGGTCGGAGACCTGACCCTGGATGCCACCCGTCGCGGGCTGGTGGATGAGCACGCGGGCGTTGGGCAGCGCCAGACGCTTGCCGGGGGTGCCGGCGGCGAGCAGGACGGCCGCGGCGGACGCTGCCTGACCGAGGCACACCGTGGTGATGTCGGCGCGGACGTACTGCATGGTGTCGTAGATCGCCATGAGCGAGGTGAACGAACCACCGGGCGAGTTGATGTACATGGTGATGTCGCGGTCGGGATCGAGCGACTCGAGCACCAGCAGCTGAGCCATCACGTCGTTGGCGGACGCGTCGTCGACCTGGACGCCGAGGAAGATGATGCGCTCTTCGAACAGCTTGTTGTACGGGTTGGATTCCTTGACGCCGTAGCTCGAGTGCTCGATGAACGACGGGAGGATGTAGCGGTTCGCGGGCGAGGCAGGAGCGGCGCCGCCGAGCTGGCGCGGATCGAACATGTTGGTCATCGCTTCTCCAAGAATTCGGTGGGGTAAGGGCAGATCGGGCCGGGACCTAGTTGGCGGTGCCGCCGGCCTGCTGCGCCCGGGAGACGACGTGGTCGACGAAGCCGTATTCGAGCGCCTGCTGCGCCGTGAACCAGCGGTCGCGGTCGGAGTCCTTGGTGATCTGCTCCACCGACTGGCCCGTGTGCTCCGCGATGAGCTCGGCCATCTCGCGCTTGGTGTGTGCGAACTGCTCCGCCATGATCGCGATGTCGCTCGCCGTACCACCGATGCCTGCGGACGGCTGGTGCATCATGATCCGCGCGTGCGGGAGCGCGTAACGCTTGCCCTTGGTGCCGGCGGAGAGCAGGAACTGACCCATCGAGGCGGCGAGGCCCATCGCGAAGGTCGCGACATCGCACTCGACGAACTTCATCGTGTCGTAGATCGCCATACCGGCGGTGACCGAACCGCCCGGCGAGTTGATGTACAGGGAGATGTCGCGGGTGGGGTCCTCGGCCGACAGCAGAAGGATCTGCGCGCACAGCTTGTTCGCGATGTCGTCGTCGACCTGGGTGCCCAGGAAGATGATGCGCTCGCGGAGCAGGCGTTCGTACACCGAGTCGCTGAGGTTCAGCCCAGCGGTGGCCGAGGTCATCGCGGGACCGATGGATGTCGCCGGATTCTGAGGAGTCACGGGTACCTGCCTTCTCGTCGATCGTGGGTTGCTGACACTGACACTAACGAAACGGGGCGGCACCGGATGCCCGGTGCCGCCCCTCTTCGCTGAAAGCGGAAATTCGTGCCCCTGGGGTTTCGAATCTCCGTGGGTCGTCCGACTACTCGGAGGCCGAGTCCTCGGTGGTCTCCGCCTCGGCGTTCTCGCCCTCGGCGTCGTCGTCCTTCTTGGTGCCGAACAGCTCGGCGGTGTCGACGGTCGCACCCGTGGTGTCGGTCACGTTGGCGCGATCGACGACGGTGCCGAGTGCCTTGCCGCGGCGGACGTCGGCGAAGACGGCACCGAGCTGGTTGGCCTGGCTGATCTGCTGGATGAACTGCTCCGGCGGGATGCCGTAGCGCTGCGCCTGGAAGAAGATGCGCTCGGTCAGCTCCTGCTGCTCGACCGTGGTGTTCTCCGCCTCGGCGATCGCATCGAGGAGCAGCTGGGTCTTCACCGAACGCTCGGCGGACTCGCGTGCTTCCTTGTCGAACTCCTCGCGGCTCGTACCCTGGGCCTCGAGCAGCTCGTTCAGCTTGGTCTCGTCGTGATCGAGCTCGTGGATCGCGTCGTGCAGCGCGCTGTCGACCTCGGCCTGGACGGCGGCCTCGGGGACCGGGATCTCGACGGTCTCGAGGAGAACCTCGAGGACCTTGTCGCGGATCTGGCCGGCCTGCTCGACCTGCTTGACGCGCTGGACGCGCTCGCGGAGGTCGGCCTCGAGCTCGCCGATGGTGTCGAACTCGCTCGCGAGCTGCGCGAACTCGTCGTCGGCCTCGGGCAGCTCACGCTGCTTGACGGTGTTGACCTTGACGGTGACGACGGCTTCCTTACCGGCGTACTCGCCGGCGACCAGCGTGGAGGTGAACTCCTTCGACTCGCCGGCGGACAGGCCGATGATCGCCTCGTCGAGTCCGTCGATGAGCTGGCCGGAGCCGACCTCGTGCGACAGGCCCTCGGTGGCGGCCTCGGGAACCTCGTTGCCGTCGACCGTCGCGGACAGGTCGATGGAGACGAAGTCGCCGTCCTGCACCGGACGCTCGACGCCCGTCAGGGTGCCGAAGCGCTGACGCAGCGACAGCAGCTGCTCGGCGATGTCCTCGTCGGTGATCTCGACGGGATCGACGGTGACGGCGATCTCGGAGAAATCGGGGAGGGTGATCTCGGGACGGACGTCGACCTCGGCGGTGAACGCCAGCTCGACGTTGTCCTCGAGCTTGGTGACGTCGATCTCGGGCTGGCTGATGACCTTGACGTCGTTCGCGGTCACGGCCTCGCTGTAGCGGCTCTGGATGGCCTCGTTGATGACCTGGTCCAGAACGGCGCCGCGGCCGACGCGAGCCTCGAGGATCTTGCGAGGAGCCTTACCGGGGCGGAAGCCCGGGATGCGGACCTGGCCGGCGAGGGCCTTGAAAGCGCGGTCGAAATCAGGCTGGAGCTCCTCGAAGGGCACCTCAACATTGATACGGACTCGCGTCGGGCTCAGCTGCTCGACGGTGCTCTTCACGGACATGCTCCTTCTGTCGTGCTCTCTTGTCGGTCGTTCGTGTCACTACTGAGCGCGCTGACGCTGTTCGATCTGGTCGGGATGACAGGATTCGAACCTGCGACCCTCCGCTCCCAAAGCGGATGCGCTACCAAGCTGCGCCACATCCCGGTCGTGAAGGCACCGCATCCGACCGCGGGACCCATCGCAGAATCCTACGGCCCCCCGATTATGAAATCCAAAGCGAGGTCCGGTACAGTCTCATCTCGCAAGCCGCAGCACCGGTCGACACCGGCGCCGCAGCCGCAACGGGGATGTAGCTCAATGGTAGAGCCCCAGTCTTCCAAACTGGCTACGCGGGTTCGATTCCCGTCATCCCCTCCACGGAGGAAGCCCGCCGGGTGCGCACAGCACCGGCGGGCTTCGTCGTTCCGGAGCGTCGCCCGACGTCCGGTTTCCGGCAGGTGACATGCACATTTCTGGACACATCGTCCCGAGGGGTGTCATCATGCCGTCGAGGTTGAGAAGCAGCCCCGCCACAGGTCGTCCGAATGCGACCTCGGCTGCAGTCCACTCCGGTTCGACTCGCATCGGCCTCGGCCCTCGGCCCTTCTCGTCCGGCCCCGTCTCGGCCCGACCCGCCCACCCGCATTCCGACGACCGCACGTACCACCGCGTCGCCCATCCCCGTCGTGTCCCTCGAGCGGACGCGACCGCGAACCGGTGGGGCGTCGTCGGATGACACCGCAGGGGGTGTCGAGGGACCGGCCTCGCCCCACCTCCGGCCGGAGTCGGGAACGACTCCGGCCGGTCCCCTGTCCCCCACCGAACGCCGTTCTCCGGTGTGAAATCCGAGTATCGTCGTCTCACCCCCGTAGGTCAGCGGTCGGTCGAGAAAGCGCCGGCGTCTCGGACGGCGCCGGCTGTACCGACGGCGCCTCGCTATGCAGGGAGGCAACGATGCCTCGGTGGCACAGACCGAATCCCGAATCGCCTGCGGCCGCCGCGGGCGCCGGACACGGCCTCCCGACATCCGCTCCGACCGTCGGCGTCGAGGAGGAGTTCTTCCTCGTCGACCCCACCTCCGAACGGCTCACCGCGAGCAACGACCTCGTCGTGGCCGCCGCTGCCCGACTCGGACTCGACATGGACTACGAACTCAAACGCACCCAGGTCGAGGTGAACACGCCGGTCTGCCACAACTCGACCGAACTGCGCGCGCGTGTCGTCGAAGGCCGGACCATCGCAGCCGCGGCCGCGCGGGAGGCGCACGTGGGTCTGCTCGCCTCGGGTGTCTCGCCCACGCACCAACAGCTCGCGTCCGTGACGGATGTGCCGCGCTACCGGACGATGGCCGGGCGGTACGGACGTCTCGTCGAGGAGCAGGAGGTCTGCGGCTGCCACGTCCATGTCGGTGTCGCGGACCACGAGACCGCCGTTCTGGTGTGCAACCACGTCAGGGTGTGGTTGCCCACCCTGCTGGCCGCGACGGCCAACTCGCCCCTCCATCGGGGCCGCGACACCGGGTACGCCAGTTGGCGGGCGATCATGGCCTCCCGGTGGCCGTGCGCGGGCCCTCCCCCACGGTTCACGTCGGCGGAGCACTACGACGCGATCGTCGCCATGATGATCGACAGCGGCAATATCCTCGATCCGGGCATGGTCTATTGGGACGTGCGTCCCTCGGCGCGTCTGCCCACCGTCGAGGTGCGGGTGAGCGACGTCCCGGCGACGGTCGACGAAACGGTTCTCCTGGCGATGCTCGTCCGCGCGCTCGTCGCTACCGCCGAACGGGAGGTCCGGGAGGGCATCGCTGCTCCCCCGGTCGCCGACGAGATCGTCCACGCCGCCTATCTGTGTGCCGCGCGCGAGGGGTCGACCGGACGTGCCGTCGACGTGTTCACCGGGCGGCCCACCACCGCGCAGCAGTCCTTCCGCGCGTTCCTCCGGTACCTCGGCCCACAACTCGAGGAGACCGGCGACCGCCGGTGCGCGGTGGCGATGTGGGAGGCGATCCTCGCCCGCGGCACCGGGGCGATGCTGCAGCGACGCGCGTTCGCCCGCCGTCACGCCGTCGCCGACGTCGTCGGTGCCCTGCGCCGGGCGTTCGTCGACGGACCGCAGACTCCTCCCCTGTCCGGCGGCGCCCACCCCGCCCCGGACGTCCCTGCGCTCTGATCCCGCGACCTGCCGTTTGGAGGTCCTTTCCTCGGGTATTCGCGACCACACGAGCCACGACGAGGGAGCACGTATGCGCGCGATGGTCTATCGCGGCCCGTATCGGGTCCGCGTCGAAGAGAAGGACATTCCCCGGATCGAGCATCCCAACGACGCCATCGTGCGCGTCGAGTTGGCGGCGATCTGCGGTTCCGACCTGCACCTCTACCACGGGATGATGCCCGACACCCGCGTCGGTACGACCTTCGGCCACGAGTTCGTCGGGGTGGTCCACGAGGTCGGTCCGTCGGTGCAGAGCCTGAAACCCGGCGACCGGGTCATGGTCCCGTTCAACGTCTTCTGCGGGTCGTGCTTCTTCTGCGCGCGCGGCCTCTACTCCAACTGCCACAACGTCAACCCCAACGCCACTGCGGTAGGCGGCATCTACGGCTACTCGCACACCTGCGGCGGCTACGACGGCGGCCAGGCCGAGTTCGTGCGGGTGCCGTTCGCCGACGTCGGCCCCACGATCGTGCCCGACTGGATGGACGGCGAGGACGCCCTGATGCTCACCGACGCCCTCGCGACCGGCTACTTCGGTGCACAGCTGGGTGACATCGTCGAGGGCGACACGGTCGTGGTCTTCGGCGCCGGACCGGTGGGCCTGTACGCGGCGAAGTCCGCCTGGTTCATGGGCGCCGGCCGGGTGATCGTGATCGACCATCTCGAGTACCGGCTGGAGAAGGCCCGCACCTTCGCGCACGCCGAGACCTACAACTTCGCGGAGTACGACGACATCATCGTCCACCTGAAGAAGATCACCGGTCATCTCGGGGCGGACGTCGCCATCGACGCCGTCGGCGCGGAGGCCGACGGGAACTTCCTGCAACACGTCACGGCCGCGAAGCTGAAGATGCAGGGGGGCTCGCCGGTCGCGCTGAACTGGGCCATCGACGGTGTCCGCAAGGGCGGCACCATCTCGGTGATGGGCGCCTACGGCCCGATCTTCAGTGCCGTGAAGTTCGGCGACGCACTCAACAAGGGCCTGACGCTGCGGATGAACCAGTGCCCCGTCAAACGCCAGTGGCCGCGACTGTTCGAACACGTCCGCAACGGCTACCTGAAACCGAACGACATCGTCACGCACCGCGTCCCGCTCGAACACATCGCGGAGGCCTACCACATGTTCTCGTCGAAGCTCGACGGGTGCATCAAGCCGATCATCGTCGCCGATGGGAGCTGAGGAGGACCACCATGGCCTACACGGCAGACAAGCCCGAACCGCCCGAGACCCCCGACCAGCTGCGGGCCCGCATCCCCGGGTGGGGAGTCGATCTGGATCCGCGCGACCGTCCGTCGGTGCCGAAGGAACGCTTCGCGCCCGAGGCGACCGGTGCGCACTGGGACTTCCCCGAACGCCAGCCGGGACACGAGACCCGCGAACGTTCGATCGAGCACGCCTTCGTCACGCCGGTCTTCGGCACCACGGCGCCGCTGAAGGGACTGTCCGGTGTCGTGCGCAGGCACGCCTACCGTCGGTACAGCGAGGGTCGCGCCGCGCACTGGTTGCTCCTGATCGGCGCCGACCGTATCGACGTCGCCGAGAGCCGGGTGCGGGCGCTGCTTCAGGGCCGTCCCGACAATCCGGTGACCGAGAGCGGCCTCCGGGCGGAGATCACCGCGCACGGTGGGGCGTCGCGACGTCGGAGTTCGCGTGCCGACGTCAATCACCAGTGGCTCGATCCGCTCGTCTCCGGTGCACCGTGGATCGCCGCGGCGGGTCTGGGCGCGGTGGCCGTCGGACGTTGGAGAGGGCGACCGCGGAGGTGAGGACCGGCACGTGGGGACATCCCGAATCCAGCAACGACGTGTCACCTTTTCGACTCGATAGTGCAAAACGAGAGTCAAGCGCGGGTGTGGGTCGTTCACGATATGAGACCGTCCCTGTTGTGAAGGACACCTCCGACGACCTCGCCCGGGACTGCTCCCCCGGCTCCTCGGTCGTCGCCGCCGTCCTTCTCGACGCCACCCCCGACTGGGATCGGGTCGCGGCGGTGCTCGCGCCGGGCAACCACGAATCGCCCAGCTTCCGGCACCGCGTGGTGGAACTGCCGTTCGGTCTCGACCCGCCGCGCCGCACCGGGCATCCGGACTCGGATCCGCCCTGGCATCTCGAGCGGGTCGAGCTACCCGCCCCGGCGAGCTTCGAGGAGGTACTCACCTACGCCCGGACCGCACCCGACCCCGCCGGTCTCCGGCACCCACGCTGGGAACTGACCCTGCTCGACGGCCTCGACGGCGGCCAGTCGGCACTGGTGATCCGCCTGCGCTATCTCGACTCCGTGCCGGCTCCCGGGCAGTCCGATTCCATGTTGTCGTGGGCGAAATCGGTATCCGAGCAGAGCGCCGAGTCGTTCCGCACCGCCGCGCACGTGTTCACCTCGCTGGGCACCGGACTGATCAACGCCCTGCTCGGACGTACCGGCGACCGCGAGGAACCCGCACCCCGCGCCCCGCGACTGCACGTGCTCGACGCGGATCTCGGCGCCCTGCGTCACGCCTGTGAACGCGCGGGCTGTCGCGTGACAAGCGGGTTCTCCGCTGCGATGCTCCTCGCGTGCAGCGAGTACCGACGGCGACACGGTCGCTCGATCGACGGCCTGCGCGTCGTCGTCCCCGGACCGGACGGCGGGGCGGTGCCCATGGCACCCGAGGATGCGGCCGACCTCCAGGCGATGGACCCGGTCGATCTGATGCGGCGCATCGACATCTCGTTCCCATCCTCCGCCGGGGCACAGGCCGACATCGCCGTCGGTCCGCGGGACGTGGTGGTGTCCACGCTCCCCGGTTCCCACGCGCCGCTCTACGTCGGCGGCGCGAAGATCGAGCGGTACTACGGCTTCGGCGCGGCCGACTGCGCGATGATGACCGCGTCGGCAATGTCCTACCGCGACACCTGCTGCATGGGCCTGGCGGTGGACCCCACGGTCGTCCCCAACCGCGATTCGTTCGATTCGTGCCTGCACGAAGGGATGCGCGCCGTCCTCGGGGAGTGACTCCCCGCGTCGGTACGCTGGAGGACAGGACCCTCCCCCACCGGAAGGATCGGGCCGTGGAACTTCTGCTCATCCTCGCCGCCGTCGGTGCCGTGGTGTACTTCGTCTCCCGCTCCCAGAAGAGCACCACCCGTCACCGCACCGTCAACCTCGACGACGCCAAGGCCGACGCACGGCAGGCGATCGAGCGTCTCGGCGGCCAGATCTACAACCTGACCGGCACCGACGACGCCTCGCGTCAGGCGCTGGCGGACGCCTCCGAGCGCTTCACCGCCGCCGGCTCCCAGATCGAGCAGGCGAACTCGCCGATGCAGGCGCGTCTCGCGAAACAGACCGCGCTCGAAGGTCTGTACTACATCCGCGCCGCGCGCCTGGCGATGGGCATGGACCCGGGGCCGGAGATCCCGACGCTCGACGGGCAGAAGTCCGCCGGCGAGGTCACCGAGAAGCGCACCGTCGATTTCGAGGGCCGCACCATCGCCGCGTCGCCGTCACCGTCCTCCGCGACGCCGAACTACTACCCCGGTGGCCGCGTCGCGGGCCGGCCCGTCCCTGCGGGCTGGTATTCGGAGCCGTGGTGGAAGCCCGCGCTGGTGGCGGGCGCGTGGGGCGTCGGCTCGATGCTGCTCTTCTCGACGATGTTCGCCGGGATGGCCGGTGTCCCCTACGACGCGCAGGCATTCGAATCCGGTGTCGGTGATCCGTCGGCGGAGACAGGTACGGGCGACGACTTCGGCGGGGGCGACGAGTACGGCGGGGGCGACGAGTACGGAGGCGGTGACGACTTCGGTGGCGGCGACTTCGGTGGCGGAGACGGCGGCGGATTCGATTTCGGGGGCTTCGATTTCTGATCCGGGTCTTCCGAGTCGGGTCTTGTGAGTCGGGTCAGCTGGGCTGACAGACCGGGCACCAGAACAGGTTTCGCGCCTGCATGACCGAGTGCAGAACGGGAGTCCCGCAGATCCGGCAGGGTTCGCCGGCACGGCGATAGACGTACGTCCGGGGCCTGTTCTTGGCGTAGGCCGGTGAGCCGTGGTCGTGTTCGGGTCGCACGACGTGCATGCGCCCGTGCTCCACACCGACGTTCATCAGTTCGACGAGGTCGACCCAGATCGCGTCGAATTCGCTGCGGGACAGCTTGTTTCCCGGACGTTCGGGGTGGATGCCGTGACGGAAGAGCACTTCGGCCCGGTACACGTTGCCGACCCCGGCGATCACCGCCTGGTTCATGAGCAGCGCCCCGATCGCGGTGCGTGATCTGCCGATGCGACGCCACGCCCGCTCGGGATCGGCGTCGGGACGTAGTGGGTCGGGACCCAGTCGGGCCTCGATCGCCTCGACCTCGCCGGGGGTGAGCACCTCGCACGCCGCCGGACCTCGCAGGTCGCTGCCGTGGCGCGCGCCGATCATCCGCATCCGTACCTGTCCGACCGGTTCGCCGAGCGGCAACGCGCGGTCGGTGAACTCACCGTAGATACCGAGATGCACGTGGACGGCGAGACCGCCCTCGTAGTGGTGGAAGAGATGCTTGCCCCACGCGTCCGCGTGGGTCAGGACGCGCCCGTTCACGGCGGCGGCACCGTCGGCGAACCGCCCCTGCGGACTGGACACCCGCACCGGCGCACCCGAGTACCACTCGTGGTGCAGCCGGGCGAGCCGGTGCAGGATGTGTCCTTCGGGCACGGATCAGGCAGGCGCGCCGGGAACTGCCGGGGCCTCGCCGGTCTTCTCGTACTCGGCGAGGATGTCGATGCGGCGCTGGTGACGCTCCTCGTTCGACCACTCGGTCGACAGGAAGGCGTCGACGATCGCGAGGGTCTCCTCGAGGCTGTGCATGCGGCCACCGATGCCGATGAGCTGCGCGTTGTTGTGCTCGCGCGCGAGCTTGGCGGTGTCGACGCTCCAGGCGAGGGCGCAGCGCGCACCCGGCACCTTGTTGGCGGCGATCTGCTCGCCGTTGCCGCTGCCACCGAGCACGATGCCGAGGCTGCCCTTGTCGGCGACGGTGCGCCGCGCGGCCTCGATGCAGAAGGCCGGGTAGTCGTCGAGGGCGTCGTACTCGAACGCACCGCAGTCGATCGGCTCGTGGCCGTTCTTCTTCAGGTGCTCGATGATCTCATTCTTCCGTTCGAAGCCCGCGTGGTCGGCTCCCAGGTAAACGCGCATGGGCCGAGTCTAACGAGGCCCGTTCGCTTCCCCGCACGCGCCGTTCGCCGTGCGAGGGGGCGAGTCGGAGCACACCCCGCCGGAGGCGGGTCAGAGCACACCCCGCCGGAGGCGGGTCAGAGCACGCCGTAGCGCGGCGGGTGGGTGCCGCTGAGCGTCCACCGGCCGATGTGCTGGAGCTTCCACCGGGTCGCGTCGTGCAGGGTGTGGGTGCGGGCGTCGCGCCAGTAGCGCGACAGATTCGCGGCTCCCGATGCGCTGCGGGTGCCGCCGAGTTCGAACAGGATGTTCGCCGTCTCGACGGCGGCGCGGGTCGCGGCGACCTTCGCGGTCGCGACCTCGATGGAGGCCGCGGCGGTGGTCTCCGCGGTCGGGTTCGCGCGTGCGCGGTCGACGGCCCGTCCTGCCTCCGCGAGCAATGCCTGGGCGGCGCGGACGGTGACGGTCGCCTCCCCTGCGATCTGGACGAGCAGCGGATCGTCCACTGCGCGTTCCGAATCCGCCTCGAAGTGCGGACGCGCACGACCTGCCTGGACGACGGCTTCGGCGAGCGCGCCGGTCGCGATACCCACGTCGATCGCCGAGTGCAGCAGCTGTGCCTGGGCGCCGTAGGTGGTGGGCGCTTCGAAGATCGGCGTGTACGGCACGACCGCCGTGTCGGGGACCTCGATGTCGTCGAGGGTGACGGTGCCGCTGGCGGTGGTGCGCTGGCCCATGCCGTCCCAGTCGTCGACGACGGTGAGTCCGGCGGTGTCGCGCCGGACGAAGGCGACGGCCTTCGGGGTCGACGCGTCGGTCGCGTCCGGGTCGTCGGCGAGACTGGCGCGCACCGCGATCCAGTCGGCGAACAGCGCACCGGTGCTGTAGAACTTCCGTCCGGTGAGGACGTAGCCGTCGCCCTGTCGGCGCAGCACCGTGCTGTCGATGTTCACCGCACGCGATCCGCGTTCGCTCTGAGCGTTGGCGAACAGCGCCCCGCGGAGCACCTCGCCGTAGAAGAAACGCTTCTGCTCGTCGCTTCCCTGGGACCGGATCGCTTCGAGGAAGGTGAAGTGCGAATGCGGGATCTGGGAGATGCTCGGATCCGCGGAGGCGAGGATCCGGAAGATCTCGGCGACCACTTCGTACGGAGCGGCGATGCCGCCGTATTCGGTGGGCACGGTCACCGCGAGCAGTCCGGAGGCCGCGAGCGCGCGGATCTCGTCGCGCGGCAGTTCCCGTTCGGCATCACGACGTGACGCGCCGGCTGCGAATTCGTCGGCGAGCGCGGAGGCGACGCGCAGCGCCTCGTCGGTGTCGGCGAGGCGGGTCGCGGTGCGTGAGGTGGTCATCGCGTCACCTCCGGCGCGAGCGATGCGCTGGTCGTGGCGAGCAGGGTACGGGGACAGGGAACAGCCATGATGCATCACGGTAGTCCGCGCCCGACCCGAATCCGAGAATTGAATTCGGGGTGAGCACAAGTCTGTACGGGCCGAGCGTTGCGACCTTCGAGCCCCGATGTTGCGACCTTCGCCCCGGCAGGTCAGCGGCGCATCGCCCAGACCTTCGGGCCGCCGTCCGGCAACTCCACTACACCGGTGACCACGAATCCGAGACGTTCGTAGAGGGCGACGTTCGCCTCCGAGGAGGTCTCCAGGCACGCCGCGACCCCCTGCTGTTCGGCCGCGCGGAGTCCCGGTTCGAGGACGGCCCGTCCCAGGCCGCGACCCTGCGAGGCGGGATCGACGCCCACCGTGGCCAGGAACCACACGGGCTCGCTCGGCTGCAACTCCGCGGTGGCCTGCTCGGCCAGTTCGGCAGCGCGGGCACGGTCACCGCGCAGTTCCGTCACCCGAGCGGCGACGGATGCGAACGCCTCCCCGAGCCCGGTGGAACCGGGCGTCGTCCACACGGCCACCGCGTCGACGTCGTCGGAGACCCACACCTCGCCGCACCGCATGCCGATCTCGGCGAGGAAGAGCCCCTGCAGGTCGCGGACGCGGGTCTCGTGGTCCCGGCCGTCGACGGTGTAGCGGGTGAACGGATAGTCGCGGAACGCTCGTCCGAGCGTTGCCGTCGCCTTCTCGACATCGTGCACCGTCGCCGGCCGGACCACATGTTCGTTCGACACGCCGTGGCACTCTACCGAGCGCCACGGCCACACCCGGTCAGGAGAAGTCGGGCTCCTCGTCGCGGCTGCGCTTGAGTTCGAAGAAGTGCGGGTAGGACGCGAGGGCGACCACGCCGTCCCACACCTTCCCGGCCTCTTCGCCGCGCGGGATCTTCGACAGGACGGGACCGAAGAAGGCGATGCCGTTGACGTGGATGGTGGGGGTGCCGACGTCCTGGCCCACCTTGTCCATGCCGGCGTGGTGGCTCTTGCGCAGAGCCTCGTCGTAGGCGTCACTGTCGGCGGCCTCGGCCAGTGAGGCGTCGAGGTCGAGTTCGGCGAGCGACGCGGCGATCACGTCCGCGAAGTCCTTGTTGCCCTCGTTGTGGATGCGGGTGCCCATCGCCGTGTACAGCGGGGAGAGGATGTCGTCGCCGTACTTCTGCGCCCCGGCGATCGCGACGCGCACCGGGCCCCACGCCTTCGTCATCAGCTCGGCGTACTCTTCCGGCAGGTCGCGCCCCTCGTTCAGCACGGCCAGGCTCATGACGTGGAAACGCGCCTCGATGTCGCGCACCTTCGTGACCTCGAGGATCCAGCGCGAGGTGATCCAGCACCACGGGCACAACGGATCGAACCAGAAGTCGGCGGTGTCCTTGCCGGTCGTGGACGCGGCGGTCAGGTCGCTCAAGAGATCTCCTCACAAGAGTTCGTACGGGCCGGACAACTACGAGCATGTTCAACACGGCCCCGTCGACGATTCTTCCTGAACCGGGCCGCAGTGCGGGCGGTAGCCGTAACGTCGGAGCCGGGAAGCAGGTCCGGCACGCATCACAGTGGAGGCACCACGATGTCGGGTGAGGAAACGTTTCTGATCGTCGGCGCGGGTCTGGCCGGCGCCAAGCTGGCAGAGGAACTGCGTGCCCGCGACTTTCCCGGGCGCATCCTGCTCATCGGCGCGGAGGAGCACCTGCCCTACGAGCGACCGCCGTTGTCGAAGGACTACTTCGCCGGACGCAAGCAGCTCGCCGACTTCACGGTGCACGACGGCGACTGGTACCGCGACCACCGCGTCGAACTACTGCTCGGCACGACGGTCACCGCGATCGATCCGGCCGCCCACACCGTGACGCTGCCCGACGGGTCGACGCTGCACTACGACAAGCTCGCGCTCGCCACGGGCTCGACGCCCCGCACGGTCCCGATTCCCGGCGCCGACGCCGAACGCGTGTACGTCATGCGCACCGTCGAGGACTCCGATGCGCTGCTCACCGCGATCCAGGGCGAGACCGACCACGCGGGATGGCTGGCCGTCATCGGCGCGGGATGGATCGGCATGGAGATCGCCGCGAACGCCCGCGGCCGGGGCGCGGGGGTGGTGGTCGCGGAGACCGCGAAGCAACCCCTGCTCGGCGCCCTCGGCGAGGAGATGGGTGCGGTGTTCGCCGACCTGCACCGCGCGAACGGGGTCGATCTGCGGACGAACACCTCGGTGCGCGAGATCGTCGCCTACGACGGTCGCGCGAGCGGCATCCGGTTCGGCGACGACAGTGTGGTGCCCGCCGACGCCGTGCTCGTCGCGGTCGGGGCGCGCCCGAACGTCGACCTGGCCCGCGATGCCGGACTCGCGGTCGACGACGGCGTGCTCGTCGACGCATCGCTGCGGACGAGCGACCCGGACATCGTGGCCGTCGGCGACATCGCGTCGGCGGAGCATCCGCTGCTCGGCACCCGGGTGCGCGTCGAACACTGGGCGAACGCACTGAACCAGCCGGCCGTCGCGGCCGCGACGATGCTCGGGCGCGAGGCGACCTACGACCGGCTCCCCTATTTCTTCACCGACCAGTACGACCTCGGCATGGAGTACGTCGGGCTCGCTCCCCGCGACGCGCGGGTGGTCACCCGCGGCGACGTGCCGGGACGGCAGTTCCTCGCGTTCTGGCTCGACGACGAGCAGCGGGTCCGGGCGGGGATGAACGTCAACATCTGGGATGCCGGGGACGACATCCGCGCTCTCATCGCCTCGGGGCGGCCCGTCGACGTCGGCCGGTTGACGGACACCACGGTGCCGTTGTCCGACGTCGCTCCGTGAGGGTTCGCCGATCATGATGGGATGGACGCCGACCGACATTCCGTCGTGAGAAGGAGTTCTCCCGTGGCACCACCGAATCTGACCCGCGAGCAGGCCGCCGAACGGGCCGCGATCCTGTCCGTCGACAACTACAGCATCGAACTGGATCTCACCGACGGTGCCGGCGCGCCGGGCACCACGACCTTCCGGTCGGTGACCACTGTCCGATTCGACGCGACCGCGGGCGCCTCGACGTTCGTCGACCTCATCGCGAAGACCGTGCACTCGGCGACCCTCAACGGCGAACCCGTCGACGTGTCCGGATACTCCGAGGAGACCGGCATCGCCCTCACCGGGCTCGCCGCCCACAACGAACTCGTCGTCGACGCCGACTGCCTGTACACGAACACCGGCGAGGGCCTGCACCGGTTCGTCGACCCCACCGACGACGCGGTGTACCTGTACTCGCAGTTCGAAACGGCCGACGCCAAGCGGATGTTCGCGTGCTTCGACCAGCCCGATCTCAAGGCCACCTTCGACCTGAAGGTCACCGCGCCGCAGGACTGGGCCGTGATCTCCAACGCCGACACCGTGCAGACCGCCGCCGCGCAGCCGGGTCTGCACATCTTCCGCACCACCCCGCGGATGAGCACCTATCTCGTCGCGCTCATCGCCGGTCCGTACGCGGTGTGGTCCGACGAGTACACCGACGAGCACGGCACCATCCCGCTGCGCATCTTCTGCCGCGCGTCGCTCGCGGAGTACATGGACGCCGACCGGCTGTTCACCGAGACCAAGCAGGGCTTCGGCTTCTACCACGCCAACTTCGGGATCCCCTACGCCTTCGGCAAGTACGACCAGCTGTTCGTGCCCGAATTCAACGCCGGGGCGATGGAGAACGCCGGCGCGGTGACCTTCCTGGAGGACTACGTCTTCCGCTCCAAGGTCACCCGCTACTCCTACGAGCGCCGCGCCGAGACCGTCCTGCACGAGATGGCGCACATGTGGTTCGGCGACCTCGTCACCATGCGCTGGTGGGACGACCTGTGGCTCAACGAGTCGTTCGCGACGTTCGCGTCGGTGCTGTGCCAGGCCTCGGCCACCGAGTACACCAACGCGTGGACGACCTTCGCGAACGTGGAGAAGTCGTGGGCCTACCGGCAGGACCAGCTGCCGTCGACGCACCCCATCGCCGCCGACATCCCCGACCTCGCCGCGGTCGAGGTCAACTTCGACGGCATCACCTACGCCAAGGGCGCGTCGGTGCTCAAGCAGCTCGTCGCCTATGTGGGGCAGGAGCCCTTCCTCGCCGGTCTGCGCGAGTACTTCCGCGACCACGCCTACGGCAACGCCACCTTCGACGACCTGCTCGCCGCGCTGGAGAAGGCCTCCGGCCGCGACCTGTCGGACTGGGGTGCCCAGTGGCTCAAGACCACCGGCCTGAACATCCTGCGACCGGACTTCGAGGTCGACGACCAGGGACGCTTCACGCGTTTCGCGGTGGTGCAGGAAGGTGCCCAGCCCGGCGCCGGTGAGTTCCGCGTGCACCGCCTCGCGATCGGTGTGTACGACGACGACGGCTCCGGCAAGCTCGTCCGCACGCACCGCGTGGAGATCGACGTCGACGCCGCCGAGCGCACCGAGGTCCCCGATCTGGTGGGTGTGCCGCGCGGCGCGTTCGTCCTCGTCAACGACGACGACCTGACGTACTGCTCGGTGCGTCTCGACGAGGAGTCGCTCGCGACCGTCATCGACCGGGTCGGCGACATCGCCGAGTCGCTGCCGCGCACCCTGGTGTGGTCGGCGGCGTGGGAGATGACCCGCCAGGCCGAGATGAAGGCGCGCGACTTCGTCGCCCTCGTGCAGCGCGGTATCGCCGCCGAGACCGAGGTCGGTGTCGTCCAGCGTCTGCTCATGCAGGCGCACACCGCGCTGGAGAGCTACGCCGACCCGTCCTGGGCCGCGGAGCAGGGCCGGGCGGACTTCGCCAACCGTCTGCTCGAGCTCGCCCGCGAGTCCGAGGCAGGCTCCGACCATCAGCTCGCGTTCGTCAACGCGCTCACCACCGCGTACCTGTCGCCCTGGCACACCGAGGTGCTCGAGGAGCTGCTGGGCGCGGATCCGGCGACGGTCGGCCTGCCCGGGCTGACGGTCGACACCGATCTGCGCTGGCGGATCGTCCAAGCGCTCGCCGCAGCGGGTGAGGTCGATGCCGAGGGCGTGGAGTCGCCCTTCATCGATGCGGAGGCCGAACGCGACCCGACCGCTGCGGGTGCCCGCCAGGCGGCGGCCGCCCGCGCGGCACGTCCGCAGGAAGCCGTCAAGGAACAGGTGTGGCAGACGGTCGTGCACGACGACAGTGTCCCGAACATCACGGCGCGCGCCGTGATCGGCGGTTTCGCCCCCGCAGGTCAGGGCGAACTGCTCGAGCCGTACGTCGCGCGGTACTTCGCGGAGGTGCCCGGGGTGTGGGAGCGCCGTTCGAGCGAGGTCGCGCAGACCGTCGTGATCGGGCTCTACCCGTCGTGGTCGATCAGTGAGCAGTCGGTGGCGGCGGCGGACGAGTTCCTCGCCGGCGACCATCCGCCGGCGCTGCGCCGGCTCGTCGTCGAAGGCCGTGCCGGGGTCGTGCGCTCGTTGAAGGCACGCGCGTTCGACGCGTCCTGACGCGCCGACCTCACCGAACGACTGTGGCCCGCTGCCTCTCCTTCACGGAGTGGCAGCGGGCCACAGATGGTCGTGGGCTCCGGACTAGGGAGCGACCATGGCGTTCGCGATGACGCGGACGGCACTGGTGATGCCGTCGAGCAGATTCCCCTGACCGAAGGACGACACGGCCGCGGTCACGCCGAGCTGCAGCACCCGGTCGGTGGCGCGGTCGGCGGCGGTGCGACCCGAGCGGATCTCGATGCTCCGCTGGTTCGGGAAGACGGCGACGAGGACCGAGTTGTCGGCGTCCGGCGTCGTCGGCAGCAGGGCGTCGGTCGCCGCAGCCGGATTCACGTCGTCACCGATGTAGACGGTGAACCGCACGTTGGTGATCCGCGTCGCGTGCGTGAGCGTGTCGTCGAGGGTGATGAGGTCGCGGTCCTTGAAGGGCGCACCCGTGAAGGCCTGACCGAGACCGCGCACGGCGGAGATGCGTCCGCTCGCGGTGAGTGCCGCACCGTGCGGCAGGTTCTCCGGCGCTACGGCCGGACGCTGGATCACGTCACCACTTGCCACTTGCGGTACCTCCGATCAGCTCCGCCGAGGTCAGAGCGGCATGACCGTGACCATGATGCGGGTATTTCCAGGGATGGGTCGATTCGTCGGTCGCGGTCCACAGGAGCGGTCCGTGCTCCCATTTCCGGTCGAGCGTGTACGGGTCGTCCGACGGCGTGGAGCCCGGGTACTTGCTCATGACGAAGGACAGCCCACCGAAGACCAAGACGATCAGCAGCGGGATGCCGACGAAGATCAGGGTTGTCTCGAGAATGCTCACAGCCAAACGTTAGCCCAGCCGGGCCCGAAAGGCCTCATATGCCCCGCAGAACGGCCCGATCAGGCCGCGCCCTCCCCCAGATAGGGCAGCCAGGTGGGGTGCAACTCGGGCAGGGTGGCGAGCAGGCGCCAGTGCCGGCCCTTGGGCGGATTCGGCACCACACGCAGGGTCCACCCGAGTTCGGTGAGCAGCTTGTCGGCCTTGCGATGGTTGCACGGCGCGCAGCATGCGACGCAGTTCTCCCAGGTGTGCTCGCCGCCGCGGCTGCGCGGCACGACGTGGTCGATCGTCTCGGCCTTGCCCCCGCAGTAGGCGCACCGGTTCCGGTCGCGGTGCATGAGCGCGGCCCGGGTGAGCGGCACCCGCGCGTGATACGGAACGCGCACATAGTTGCGCAGACGGATCACCGACGGCAGCTGCACGGACCATTCTGCCGACCGCACGAGCGGGGCGAGCGGATCGTCGTGCACGGTATCGGCCTTGCCCCCGGCCATCAGGACCACGGCCCTGCGGGCGGGCAGGGCGGTGAGCGGCTCGTAGGTGGCGTTGAGCAGCAACACTCGACGTTTCAACCAGTCGGGTACCGTCGCGGTGCTGTCGTGCACCACGCGCAGTGTGGTAGCCCCCGGCACCCCTGCAGGGGCGTCCGCGGGCGGGAGTTGTCGATGCGAGCTGTTGCTGTGCTTCATACGACCTCCGAAAAGACTGGGAACAGTGGACCACGGATGCTCCCGAATCGCACCCGAAATCAGCGGACCGGTCCAGGTCGGGCCGGTGAACATCCGGTGTCGGTCCCGCCCGGCACGGCTCGTCGGGCGGTGTGCGGTCGGGAGCAGGCACAATGGACGGTCGAGAGGGACGGTGAACGAATACAGATGAGTGACGAGCAGACCTTCTACGAGGCGGTCGGTGGCGCCGAGACGTTCCGCCGGCTCACTGCACGGTTCTACGAGGAGATCGCACGGGACGAGATCGTCCGGCCCCTGTATCCCGAGGAGGATCTCGGTCCGGCCGAACGACGCATGCGGATGTTCCTCGAGCAGTACTGGGGCGGCCCGCGCACCTACTCCGAGGAGCGGGGCCACCCGCGGCTGCGCATGCGTCATCATCCCTTCCGGATCGGGCCGCTCGAGCGCGACGCCTGGTTGCGATGCATGCACACCGCGATCGCGTCGATCGACGAGAAGACGCTCGACGACGAGCACCGCCGGCAACTCGTCGACTACATGAACATGGCGGCCGACTCGATGATGAATTCCCCGATCTAGGGGTCGGCGTCTCCTGAGGGTCAGCGCCCCAGGATCAGGCGCAGGCGGTCCTCCACCTTCTGGGTGAACCGAGCGACCGGCGACAGGTGACGACGCAGGACGGCATGCTTGCGCACGTATTCGGGGACCTCCCACAGCGCGGTGGTCCCGGCGCGGAAGAGCGCCGCGTCACCGGCACGCAACGTCCGGGGTTCGGAGTCGGCGGACGAGACGATGACCGAGCCCTCCACGATGTGGACGATCTCGTCGACGCCGAAATGCCAGTCGAAGCGACCGGCCGTGCAGTCCCACACGTGTGTGGTGGTGGTGCGGTCGGCGCTGGTCGCCCACTGACCGCTGCGCGCCACGGGCGCACCCTCGCGGATCCACGCAGGGTCGATCGGGTCGTCGCGCAACTCCACGTCGTCCAACCGGACCGCGACGATCGATGTCGTATTCATGCCGTTCGTCCTATCATGCGGGCAAGCCCTGACGGAACGGCCGCGGGCACCGTTCGCCCTGCCTTTCGCCCTGCCGTCTGACACGATGACTCCCGTGGCCCACCCCGCAGCACCGACCTCCGGACGAGGCGACCCGGCATCGCCGTGGTGGCGAGACGCGGTCTTCTACCAGGTCTATCCCCGCTCGTTCGTCGACGCGAACGGCGACGGCATCGGCGACCTCGCGGGTGTGCGCAGCCGCCTCGGCTATCTCGAACTGCTCGGTGTCGACGCGATCTGGCTCAACCCGGTGATGCGGTCGCCGATGGCGGATCACGGCTACGACGTCTCCGATCCCCGCGACATCGACCCGCTGTTCGGGGACATCGCCGATCTCGAAGCGCTGATCGCCGACGCCCACGCCCGCGGAATCCGGGTTGTGATGGACCTCGTACCGAACCATGTCAGCGTCGAGCACCGCTGGTTCCGGGCCGCGCTCGAAGCCGGACCGGGCAGCCGCGAACGCCGACGCTTCCACTTCCGGGACGGACGCGGACCGGACGGCAGCGCACCACCGAACAACTGGCCGAGCGTCTTCGGCGGACCGGCCTGGACCCGCGTCACCGAACCCGACGGCACGCCGGGCCAGTGGTATCTGCACGTCTTCGCTCCCGGGCAGCCCGATCTGAACTGGGGCGACGAGGAGGTCGTCGAGGACCTCGACAAGACCCTGCGGTTCTGGCTGGACCGGGGCGTGGACGGTTTCCGGATCGACGTGGCCCACGGCATGGCCAAGCCCGCAGATCTTCCCGACCACGAGGGGTGGGAGACCAACGAACTGCTCGGGCACTCCCGCGCCGACCCTCGGTTCAACAATCCCGAGGTGCACGACATCCACCGCCGCATCCGGCGGGTCTTCGACGAGTATCCGGACTCGGTGGCGATCGGTGAGATCTGGGTCGACGATCACGAGCGGTTCGCCGAGTACCTGCGCCCGGACGAACTGCATCTCGCCTTCGACTTCCACCTGACGCTGTCGGACTGGGACGCCGATGCCGTCCGGGACGCGATCGAGAAGGGCCTGGCCGCGGTGACGTCGGTGCAGGCCTCACCGACGTGGACACTGTCGAACCACGACGTCGACCGCGAGGTCACGCGATACGGAGGCGACGAGGTCGGGCTCGCACGGGCACGCGCGATGATCCTCGTCGCCCTCGCGCTCCCGGGAACGGTGTTCGTCTACAACGGCGCCGAACTCGGGTTGCCGAACGTCGATCTGCCCGACGAGGTACTGCAGGATCCGGTCTGGGAACGATCCGGCCACACCGAACGCGGACGCGACGGTTGCCGCGTGCCGCTGCCGTGGGAGGGCGGAGCACCGCCCTTCGGGTTCACCTCAGCCGGGTCCGCGTGGCTGCCCCAGCCGCCGGAGTGGTCGGCGCTCACCGTCGAGAAGCAACTCGAGGACGCGGACTCGACGCTCTCGCTGTACCGCAGGGCGATCGAGATCCGCACGGAGCGAAGGCGCCCCATCGACACGGAGCGAAGGCGATCCGAGGGCGGTGAGATCGGCTGGTACGGAAGCCCGGCCGGGTGCCTGGCGTTCCGCCGTTCCGACGGCCTGACCTGCGTGCTCAACGCCGGCGACGTCGCGGTCGATCTGCCTCCGGGCGAGGTGCTGCTCGCGAGTGCGCCGCTCACCGGACACGTACTGCCACCGGACACCGCCGCCTGGTTGGCGTGAGGCACCCTCAGAGGACGCTCAGACCGAGCCCGCCGCCGCGGCGCAGGTAGACCGACCCGAAGCGGGCGTCGAGGCGCATCCAGGTAGCGGACGCCCGGACCCGGACCACCTCGGTGGGATCGATGCCCGCCGAGTCGACGGTGTCGCGACCGGCACCGGGCACGAAGCCCATCGCACCGAGCGCGAACACCATGCGCATCGGCACGCCCACGGTGGTCCCGGCGCCGCTCACCTCGAGAACCTCCTGGGCGAGCAGCGACGCCGGCGGCCCTTGCGCGCCGTGCTCGCGGGTGAGCGCGACGCCGCGTTGCGCGAGTTCGACGAGGATCCGTGCCGGCACGTCGTCGACGTGGACGTAGCCGTCGTCGGGCGGGAGTGCCCCGCGCCAGGCGGAATCCATCGCCCAGCCCGGGTCGACCTCGGTGCGCGGCCCGGACCCGGCGAGGAGCGCGGCCCGCAGCGATTCTGCGGCGACGCAGGTGTCGGCCGGTGCCACGGTTCCACGGACGACACGTCCTGCGAGCACCTCGAAACCGGTACGCGTCCAGATGCCGAGCAGTCCGTCACCGCGCCGGCGCAACCGCACCACGGCGGCCTCGTCGAGACGCGCGGCCCGGGCCAGGAAGGCGGCGAGATCGACGCTGTCGTCGGGGCCTGCGAGCGTCAGGAGGCGCTCTGCGTGTCGGATCCGATCGTCGCTCACATCGCCCTCATCGGTTGCGTTGTTGCTGTCGCTGTCGCGTTGCCACTGCCACTGCCACTGCCACTGCCACTGCCACTGCCACCGTCAGTCGCGTTGCCACTGCCGCAGGAAGACACGTTCTTCGTCGGTGAGCCGGCGCAGACGCTGGGTCTCGATGTCGAACGCCGCGATCTGGGTGGACGCGACCACCGCCGGCGCCGAGTCGACCGGGGCACCGCCCGGCCGCACCTCGTAACCGATCGTGAAGTCGACGGCCCGCACCTTCTCGGTCCACATCAGCACGTCGAGCGGACCGTCGTCGTGGCGCAACTGCCCGCGATAACGGACGTGGAGATCGGCGATGACGGCACCTTCGCGCAGGTTGCGGGTGGGGCGACCGTCGGCGAACAACCACGGGATCCGTGCTTCCTCGAGGAGCGTGACCATCCGCGCGTGGTTGATGTGCTGGAAGACGTCCATGTCGGACCACCGCACCATCACCTCGGTGTGGAAACCGAACTGTTCGCCCGCACCGCTCACTCGTTACCTCCGATCGGATGCGCCCGTGCGCACCATGCCCCTGATCTGTCGTGCCGCCACCGAAAGGGTGGCGAGGTCCAGACTTCCAGACGCGAAGATCTCGTCGAGCGCCGCCCTCGCGCGGACGAGCTTGGAGCCGTTGGACGACTCCCAGTCCTCGATCATCTCCTCGGTCGACTCCCCGGGTTCGGCGCCGGCGAGCACGTCGAGGACGAGCGACCGCAACGAGCCGTACAGGTCGTCGCGCAGCGCGAGGCGTGCCAGCGAATGCCAGCGGTCGCCCCGCTCGAGACCGGAGACCGCCGTGAGCAGGCGGTCGACGCCGAGACGCGCGTCGAGGGCGTAGTAGAGGTCGGCGACCTCCGCCTCGTCGCGCTGCTCTATGTCGGCGATGTCGACGACGTCGAGCAGCGGGAACTGGTCGAGGAGCCGGAAGACGACGCCCGTGAGCTCCTCCGGTGCTCCTCGTTCGAGGAGCGGGCGGGTACGACGCAGGAAGTCCTCGGCGTGGTGCCCGCGCATCCAGTCCGCGACCCGCGGTGCGAGACGCGCGAAGGCGTCGCGGTAACGGCTGATCTCGGCACCGACTGCGAGGGGCTGCGGTCGCGTGGCGAGGAGCCGGCGCGACGCCCGGTCGAGCACGCGGCGGGATTCGAGCAGCAGGTCGTCCTCGATATCGACAGGCAGCCCGGCGGCCCGGATCTCGTCCCACAGGGCCGGTAGCCCGAAGATGGTAGTGACGGCGGTGTAGGCGCGGATGGCGTCGGTCGCCGTCGCCCCGGCCTCCTCGGCGAGCCGGTAGACGTAGGTGGGGCCGCCGTTGTCGACCGTGGTGTTGGCCAGCATGGTCGCAACGATCTGCCGACGCAGCGGATGCGCCCGGATCCCGGCCCGGAACCGCTCGCGCAGAGCGGGCGGGAAGTAGGCGGGCAGGATCGACGCGAAGGTCTCGTTGTCGGGCAGGTCCGTGGCCAGCAGGTCGTCGACGAGGGCGAGCTTGACGTGGGCGAGGAGCTGCGCCAGCTCCGGCGACGTCAATCCCTCCCCCGCCGCTTCACGACGATCGAACTCGGCCTCGTCGGGCAGGGCCTCGAGGCCGCGGTCGAGTCCGCGATCGAGTTCCAGGGCTGCGAGCATCCGACGGTGCACCCCCAACAGGGACGGCGCTACGGCCCGCTCTAGTCCGAGCACGGCGTTCTGCGAGATGTTGTCGGCGAGAACGAGTTCGGCGACGTCACCGGTCATCGACGCGAGCAGCGGATTGCGGTCCTCCGCCGCGAGCTCGCCGGCAGTCACCATGGCGTCGAGGAGGATTTTGATGTTGACCTCGTGGTCGGAGCTGTCGACGCCGGCCGAGTTGTCGATCGCGTCGGTGTTGATCTTCCCACCGGCGCGCGCGAACTCGATGCGGCCGCGTTGCGTGACGCCGAGATTGCCGCCCTCGCCCACGACCCGGGCACGCAGTTCCCGCCCGTCGACGCGCACGCCGTCGTTGCTCTTGTCCCCCACGTCCGCATGGGTTTCCGT
The DNA here is from genome assembly GCF_900187265.1 of Rhodococcus rhodochrous. Lineage (NCBI taxonomy): Bacteria > Bacillati > Actinomycetota > Actinomycetes > Mycobacteriales > Nocardiaceae > Rhodococcus > Rhodococcus rhodochrous. The sequence continues at coordinate 1,942,175 of NZ_LT906450.1, read as the reverse complement.
CGACGCCTTCACGTAGGTGCCGACACCGCCGTTCCACAACAGGTCGACGGGTGCGCGCAGGATCGCGCGGATCAGTTCGGGCGGTGGGAGTGCGGTGACGTCGTCGGGCAGGTCGAGCACCGCACGCACCTCGGGACCGACGGGCACCGATTTGGCCGTCCGGTCCCACACCCCGCCCCCGGCCGAGACGAGTTCTGTCGAGTAGTCCTTCCACGACGACCGCGGCAGTTCGAACAACCGGCGCCGCTCCTCGAACGACCGCTCCGGATCGGGGTCGGGATCGAGGAAGATGTGCCGATGATCGAACGCGGCGACGAGCCGGATGTGCCGGCTGAGCAGCATGCCGTTGCCGAAGACGTCGCCGCTCATGTCACCGATTCCGACGACGGTGAAATCGTCCGTCTGCGGGTCGGATCCGAGTTCGCGGAAGTGACGCCGGACGCTCTCCCATGCACCGCGCGCGGTGATGCCCATCTCCTTGTGGTCGTAACCGGCGGAGCCACCTGACGCGAACGCGTCACCGAGCCAGTAGCCGTATTCCGCCGCAACGGAATTCGCGAGGTCGGAGAACGACGCGGTGCCCTTGTCCGCGGCCACCACGAGATACGGGTCGTCGTTGTCGTGACGCACGACCCGCTGCGGCGGGACCGTGTCGTTGCGGGCGGCGTCGAGGTTGTCCGTGATGTCGAGCAGACCGGCGATGAAGCACCGGTAGCACCGTTCGCCGCGCTCGCGGACGGCGCGCCGGTCCGCCTCGGCGTCACCGGTCGGACGCGGGGCGCGCTTGACGACGAAGCCGCCCTTCGCACCCACGGGCACGATCACCGCGTTCTTCACGGCCTGCGCCTTGACCAGGCCGAGCACCTCCGTGCGGAAGTCCTCCCGACGGTCGGACCAGCGCAGCCCACCGCGGGCGACGGGACCGAACCGCATGTGGACGCCCTCGACGTCCGGGGCGTAGACGAACACCTCGAAAGCCGGTCGCGGCTGGGGTAGTTCGGCGATCCGTCGCGGATCGAACTTGAGCGACAACGCCCGACCGTCCGGGCGCTCGTGCCCGATCCCGCCGGCCACGTAGAAGTTGGTGCGCAGGGTCGCACGGATCAACGAGAACAGCCCCCGGAGGATGCGGTCGGTGGCCAGGGCGGTCACCTCCGCGATCGTCGTCGTGAGTTCCTCGGCGATCTGCTGTTCGCGTTCGGCGGAGGCGTCCTCCGGATCGAACCGGGACTCGAACAGCCCGACGAGCAGCGCCGCGGTGTGGGGGGCGCCGAGCAGCACACCTTCGATGTTGTACTGGCTGTAGGGGAATTCGGTCTGGCGCAGGTACTTCGCGTAGGCGCGGAGAAGCACGACCTGCTTCCAGGTGAGCCCGGCGCGCAGCACGAGCTGGTTGAACCGGTCGGTCTCGACCGCGCCCCGCCAGGCCACGGTGAAGGTGTCGGTGAGACGATCCGCCAGGGTCGGATCGGTCTCGACGATGCCGTGCTCGATGTCCTCGGGCAGGCAGAGTCCGAAATCGTATATCCAGCAATCGATTCCGTCCGATCGCGGCAGCCGGTAGGGTCGCTCGTCGACGACCTCGACGCCGAGGCTCTGCAACACCGGGAGGATCCGGCCGAGGGTGACCGTCTCGTCGGCGATGTACAGGGTGAAACGCAACGACAACGGATCGTCGGAACCCGGACGGTACAGGTGCGTGTCGAGATCGCCGGAGTCGAGCGCTTCCAGACGCCGCAGGTCGTCCAGGGCACGTTCGGAACCGAAGTCCTCCTTGTACGCCTCGGGCACGACCTCGGCGTACCGCTGCACCAGCAACGGATCGAGATCGCCGGTCGCGGCCGCCGCCTCACCGAGCCGATCGGCCCAGTTGCGGGTCACTTCCGCGAGCATCGCCTGGATCCGCAGGCGGTTCTCCTCGGAGGTGTCCACCTCGCGACGTGCGCGCCCGGAGAACCGGATCGTCACGTGCAGCAACGCGAGGTCGCGTTCGGAGACCCGCGCGGTGTAGTCGAGTACGCCGCCACCGAACTCGCGCAACAGGATGTCCTGGATCGCCACGCGCACCTTCGTCGTATAGCGGTCGCGCGGCAGGTAGACCAGGCACGAGATGTACCGCCCGTAGGTGTCGACGCGGACGAACAACCGCACCTGCCGGCGGATGTCGACCACCGCCGTGACGGTCTCGTAGAGGGTGTCGGTGTCCATGGAGAACAGTTCCGCGCGGGGCACCGTCTGCATGATCTCGAGCATCGCCTGGCCGCTGTAGGACGACAGCTCGACCCGCGCCCGCGCGACGACCTCCCGCACCCGGCGCGAGACCACGGGGATGTCGAGGATGTTCTCGTGCAGAGCGGTCACCGTGAGGACACCGAGGAAACGATCCTCCCCGACGACCGCGCCGTCGGCGTCAAGCCGGGCGACGCCGACGAAGTACGGATAGACGGAACGGTGCACGGTGGCGGGAAGCGCGCCCTGAGTGAGCACGAGGAGCGGACGGCGACCCGTGCCGACCTCACCGGGCAGGTCGAGCGGGTCCGCGACCGAGGCATCGGTGCGCAGCACTCCCCTGCCGCTGCCGGGCACGGGCGTCGCGCGCACGTTGTCGTCGCCGCCGTCGGGCACGAAGTCGTAGCGCCGGTAGCCGAGGAGGGTGAAGTTCCCGCCGCTCAACCAGCGCAGCAGTTCGGCGGTCTCGGTGAGCTCGTCGGCCGTGTAGTGCGCCGGCGGATCGGCGGCCAGGCCGTCGAGCGCGTCCGCCAGGTCGCGCTGCAGGGCGTGCATCTCCCCGGAGTCCGACGCCACCTGCCGCACATCGGACAGTACGCGCCGCAGGCCGTGATCGATCTCCTCGACCGATTCGTCGTCGACGGGCCCGCGCAACTCGATGTGCATCCATGATTCGGCGACTCCACCCGAGGTCCGTCCGCCTTCGTCGGTCAGGCGCTCGAGGTCGCCCTCGGCGGTGCGGCGCGCAGACAGGACGGGGTGGATGACCGTCGCCACCGAGACACCCAGCCGGGACAGCAGTGCCAGCACCGATTCGACGAGCAGCGGCATGTCGTCGGTGACGATCTGTACGGCGACACCCATGCCGTCGGTGCGGCGCACACCGACGACAGCGGTGTCCGGTGCGCGCCGACGACCGAGACGGACGTGCTCGAGCGCGGCCGCGCCGTGGTCGGTGGTGAACTCTCCGGAGCTCTGATAGATCCGCTCGAGGACCGCCTCGGGAGAGGCATCGCTGCCTGTTGAATTTGTCTGCGCCACAGCCGGATCGGCCATCGACACCCCTCCTGCTCTATCGGGCGGATACACCGCGCGCCGCGGACGGACTCGTGATCGAGCCTATCCGCGGCGCGCAGTCGGGGGGTCGGAACCGGCGGGTCGGGTAACAGCCGGGCCGGTCGACAGGATGTACCCGCTCAGCCGGTGGGCGTGACGGCGCGGTGCCGGTCGAGCACCGCCCGTACCTCGTCTGTCAGCGGCCGCGACGTGTCGGTCTCGGGATCGAAGCCGACGAGCACGGTGTCGGCGACCGCGCACACCACGCCTTCCCGGTCGAGGATCGTCTGACGCACCGTGAACGAGCTCGTGCCGAGACGCAGCACCGTCGTCTCGACCTCGATCGGCGCCGAGGAATCCTTGATCGGACGCAGGAACTCGACGTCCATCTTCCGGAGCACGACGGCATCGCGTGCCGGCAGCTCGCTCCGGAAGAACTTGATGCGCCCTTCCTGCAGGTATTCCACGACCTTGGCGTTGTTGACGTGCCCGAGCCGATCGGAGTCGCCCCAGCGCACCTCGACCGGGCACCGGTAGGGCCGGTGGCCGTTGCGCTCAGTCACGCGTGAGCTTCCGGTGCGTGACGCGGTGCGGACGTGCCGCATCGGCTCCGAGACGCTCGACCTTGTTCGCCTCGTAGGCCTCGAAGTTGCCCTCGAACCAGAACCACTTGCCCTCTTCGACGTTGCCCTCCCACGCCAGGATGTGGGTACAGGTGCGGTCGAGGAACCAGCGGTCGTGGGAGATCACGACGGCGCAACCCGGGAACTGCTGCAGCGCGTTCTCGAGCGACGACAGGGTCTCGACGTCGAGGTCGTTGGTCGGCTCGTCGAGGAGGATCAGGTTGCCGCCCTCCTTGAGCGTGAGCGCCAGGTTCAGGCGGTTGCGCTCACCACCGGAGAGCACACCGGCCGGCTTCTGCTGGTCGGGACCCTTGAACCCGAACGCGCTCACGTACGCGCGCGACGGCATCTCGTTCTGCCCGACCTCGATGAAGTCGAGACCGTCGGAGACCACCTCGAAGACCGTCTTCTTCGGGTCGATGTTCGCGCGGTTCTGGTCGACGTAGCTCAGCTTGACCGTGTCGCCCACCTTGACGGTGCCGCTGTCGGGCTCCTCGAGACCGACGATGGTCTTGAACAGCGTGGTCTTGCCGACGCCGTTGGGGCCGATGACACCGACGATGCCGTTGCGCGGCAGCGTGAACGACAGGTCCTTGATCAGGACACGGCCGTCGAAGCCCTTGTCGAGGTGCTCGACCTCGACGACGACGTTGCCCAGACGCGGCGGCGTCGGGATCTGGATCTCCTCGAAGTCGAGCTTGCGGTGCTTCTCGGCCTCGGCTGCCATCTCCTCGTAGCGGGCCAGACGCGCCTTGTTCTTCGTCTGCCGTGCCTTGGCACCGGAGCGGACCCACTCGAGTTCCTCGCGGAGCCGCTTCTGCAGCTTCTGGTCCTTCTTGCCCTGGACCTCGAGACGCTCGGCCTTCTTCTCCAGGTAGGTGGAGTAGTTGCCCTCGTAGGGGTGCAGCTTGCCGCGGTCGACCTCGCAGATCCACTGCGCGACGTGGTCGAGGAAGTACCGGTCGTGGGTGACGGCCAGCACTGCGCCCGGGTAGGACGCGAGGAACTGCTCGAGCCACAGCACCGACTCGGCGTCGAGGTGGTTGGTGGGCTCGTCGAGGAGCAGCAGGTCGGGCTTGCTCAGCAGCAGCTTGCACAGCGCGACACGGCGGCGCTCACCACCGGAGAGGTGGGTGACGGGCTCGTCCGGCGGAGGGCAGCGCAGTGCGTCCATGGCCTGCTCGAGCTGCGAGTCGAGATCCCACGCGTTGGCGTGGTCGAGCTCCTCCTGGAGCTTGCCCATCTCCTCCATCAGCTCGTCGGAGTAGTCGGTGGCCATGAGCTCGGCGATCTCGTTGAACCGGTCGAGCTTGACCTTGATCTCGCCGAGGCCCTCCTCGACGTTCTCCCGGACCGTCTTCTCCTCGTTGAGGGGCGGCTCCTGCTGGAGGATGCCGACGGTGGCCTCCGGATCGAGGAAGGCCTCGCCGTTGCTGGGCTGATCGAGCCCGGCCATGATCTTGAGAATCGACGACTTGCCCGCGCCGTTGGGTCCGACGACGCCGATCTTCGCGCCGTGGTAGAAGCTCATGGTGACGTCATCGAGGATGACCTTGTCACCGTGCGCCTTGCGCACCTTCTTCATCGTGTAAATGAACTCCGCCATGACCACCAGCGTATCGGTCGACGGTCGATAACCCACATCGTGCGAACCCGACAGGTGGGGCCGGCGCCGGAGTCCCGCAGGTGCCGGAGCCGCTGTCAGGGTCGCAGCAGCTCCGCGACGAAGCCTGTCGTGTCGGGCAGCGACGCGAACATCGTCTCCGAATGCCCCGTGGGGTACGTCCTGAACTGGGCGTTCGCGCCACCGGCCCACAGATCCGCGATCAGCTCGAACGCGAGCGGCGCGGGCACCGTCGTGTCGCGCAGGCCCCGGGGGGAGGAACAAAGGCCGCTACGTCCGCATTCGTCCGATTCGTCGGATCGGGATTGAGTGATCCGTAGGACGGGCACCCTCCCGGCATGACATCCCACTCACCCGGATCCGCGCCCGCCACGTCCCCCGCGACCCGCACCGGTCGCGACATCGCCCGCGTCGTGGCCGTGGCGGTGAGCGCTCCGCTTGCCGTCGTGGTGTCGTTCTTCGGTTCGGGCGCGGCCGGTGGGACGCCGGTCGCGGAGGCCGCGGGTGGTGCGTTGTCGGCGGATGCCACGGCGGTCGCGCCCGGCGGCCCGGCGTTCTCGATCTGGACCCTCATCTACGCCGGTCTGCTCGCGCTCGCGGTGTGGCAGGCACTGCCGGCGAACCACGCCGATGCGCGTCAGCGCGCCGCGGGCTGGTGGATCGTCGCGTCGATGCTGCTCAACGCCGCGTGGATCACGGCGATCCAGTTCGATCAGGTCTGGCTGAGTGTCGTGGTGATCGTCGCGTTGCTCGCGGTGCTCGTCCGGGTGTTCCTGATCTTCACGCGCGTGCTGCCGTCGAACAGGCTCGAAGCGGTGGTCGTCGACGGCACGATGTTCGTCTACCTGGGTTGGGTGTCGGTGGCGACCGTCGCCAACACCGCCGCGGCGCTGCGTTACGAGGACATCGATCCGTTCGGCTGGGGAGCCGACGTGTGGGCGATCATCGTGCTGGCCGTCGTCGCCGCCGTCTCCGTGGTCCTCGCGACGGCAGGTCGGGGCCGGCTGGCCGTGACGGGTGCGCTCGTGTGGGGTTTGGCATGGATCGCGGTCGCCCGCACGGGTGACGGCGGTCTGGTGTCCACTCCCGCAGCGGTCGCCGCCATGACGGCCGCGGTCATCGCGGTCGTGGCCACCGTGGTGGCCCGCATCGGCGCCGAGCGCTCCCCCACCCGCACGACAGCAGCCGCCTGATTCCCTCGGACGTGCACATCTCGTCGGTCCGCTTCGGCGTGGCGCGACGAGATGTGCACGTCGGGCGGGTGCGGTCAGCGACCCTCGCGGTCGCGGCGCGCCAGCTCGGCGAACATCGCGTTGTGTGCCGCGAGATCGGCGTCGTCGTCACGTTCGGCGGCCCGGTCGACACGTCGCGCCGTGCGCCGATCGCTGCGCGACCACTGGACGAGCAGGGCGAGCATCACGAGCACGAGCGGGATCTCGCCGGCCGACCACGCGATGCTGCCGCCGACCTTCTGATCGGAGAACAGGTCGTAGTTCCACGGCAGTGCCAGGCCGCGGTAGTAGCTCTCGGCCATCACCGTGCCCATGCTCATGAGAGTCACGCCGAAGAAGGCGTGGAACGGGAGCGAGCCGAAGACCATGGCCAGCTTCGTCACGGGCTGCAGGTCGCGCGGCGACGGGTCGACGCCGATCACCACCCAGTAGAAGAGGTAGCCGCTCAGCAGGAAGTGCAGGTTCATCAGGACGTGCGCGGTGTGGCTGTCGATGAACGCGGTGAAGATCCCGCCGAGATACAGGGCGTAGAAGCCGCCCACGAACATGACCGACGCGACGATCGGATGCGTGAAGAACCGCGACGGCGGGCTGTGCAGGAACTCGAGGATCCATTCGCGCGGTCCGGGAGGGGCGTTGCGTCCGGCCGGCTTGAACGCACGCAGGGCGAGGGTCATCGCCCCGCCGAGTGCGAGGAGCACCGGGGCGAGCATCGACAGGGCCATGTGCGCGCCCATGTGCACGCTGAACATCGCCGGCGAGTACATCCCGACGCCCGAACTGGTGGCGACGAACAGCACGAAGCAGCCCGAGAACCAGGCGATCGACCGGCCGATCGGCCACGAGTCGCCGCGCTTGCGCAGCGTCCACAGTCCGACCGCGTAGGCGGCGGCGAGCACGAGAGCAGCCGTGCCGAAGATCAAGTCGAAGCGCCATTGGCCGAAGAACAGGCTCACGAACGACGGCGGTACGTCGAGCTGGTAGCCGAGCTCGACCTCCTGGATCGTCGGCACCGTAGCCGGCGGCGGCGGGGGCGTGCGACCGAGTCCCACGGCCAGACCGATCGTCGCGGCGAGGACGAACGCCTCGACGAGGGTGAACCGCACGAGCGCGGACCGGCTGGTGGGGTCGGCTTCGAGTGCCGGCAGTGCCCGGCGGCGTTGTGCCCAGCCGAAGATGCCGAGCAGGACCAGCGCGACGATCTTCGCGAGCAACAGCCTGCCGTAAGTGGTCGTGGTCAGGTCGTCGAACGACATGCGGACCGCGGCGTTGATGACGCCGCTGACGGCCATGACGACGAAGGCGAGTCCGGCAACGAAGGAGAACCGCCGGGCCGCGATGTCGGTGTGCTCGCCGCCTCGCATGGAGTGCGCGAGCAGGGCGAACAGCCCGCCCGCCCAGACGGACGCCGCGACGAGGTGCAGCACGAGGCTGTTGGTCGCCATGTCGTGCGAACCACCCGACGAGGAGTGCCCGGTCAGGGCGATCGGCATGAGTGCGACGACCGACAGCAGCAGCAGATAGGGCGTCCACGACCAGCGCACCGTGAGCCGGATCAGCAGGGCGGTGATCAGGGCGAGCACCGTCGTCCAGGCCCAGGCCAGCGACACTTCCACCTGGCCGAGCGCCGAGAAGAGGTTCTGCGGACGGATGGCCTCGCCCAGCGGGCTGCCGGAGGTGTCTGACAGGGTCAGCGGCACCATCAGCGCCGCGGTGATCGCCCACACCGTCGCCGCGACGCCCGCGGTCCGGACGGCGCGATAGCCGCCGACGTCGAGCACACCCCCTTGTTGCGGGGGCACGAGGAAGGCGGCGAAGAACAGCGATCCGATCGTGATGACGGTCGCGATCTCGGAGATCGCGCGGACCGCGGGCAGACCGTAGGTGGTGAGCGGACCGGGATCGGGGATGCCGAGCAACACCAGCGCCTGCGCAGCGGACAGCCCGACCGCGAACGCCGCGACGACGGCGGCGAGGAGGCCGAAAAGGATCAGCAGTGCCGGCGGGTTTCCCCTCGTAGGGGCGGGCGCCGGAGGCTGCGCGGGAGACGCGAGCTCGGATGTTGCCATGCCTACCAGGGTAGGACGTCCACGCCATGACCTACGACACGCCGTCGGAGCCCTCCGGGGCCGGTATCGGTGCCTGTGACGACGTCGACGGCATGCTGCAGCGCGAGGAGCGTGTCGGCCGCCACCATCGCGTCGCAGTGCGGGAGCGCCGCGGACATCGACCCGGTGGAGGGCGTGAATCCGGACTGCCCCGCCCGCGGGTTGAGCCACACCACCCGGTGCGCGCGACGCCGGATCCTGGCCAGGACGTGGGCGAGTGCGGTGGGATCGTCGCTGTCCCAACCATCCGAGGCGACGACGACGATCGCTCCGCGCAGCAGGTGTCCGTGATGGGAGGTGACCACCTGGGCGAGGGATCCGGCGATGCGCGTGCCCCCGAACCGGGTCCGCACACGGTCGTTGGCGACGTCGATCGCCTGCTCGACCGACCGGTGCCGCAGGACCGGCGTCACACGCGTCGCTGTGGTGGAGAACACGAAGACCTCGGCCGTTCCGGTGTGTGCCAGAGCACGGACGAGATGCAGATACACCCCGACGTAGGGCCGCATCGACCGGCTGACATCGCAGAAGACGACGATCTGCCGCCGTCGTCGACCGGGACGGGTACGGATCAACCGGAGCGGCTCGAACCCGGTGCTACGCGAGGCGGCGATGCTCGCCCGCACGTCGACGCGACCGGTGTGGCGTTCGACCCGGCGGCGGGTGCGGCGGGTCGCCCATCGGACCCCGGCCTCCTCGATCCATGATTCGAGCAGTGCGAGTCGTGCGGGGTCGAGGTCGTCGAATCGTTGGTCGGCGATCTCCGCCAGCGCACTCGCCACTTCGCGGCCGGGCCGGTCGGCGGCCCGCTCCCCCTCCGCCGATTCGACGACGGTCCTCGTGACCCATGGGACGTCCTGGCCGGCCGGAGCATCCTGCACGCGACCAGGTGTGTCCGAGGTGGGCGTCGCGCGTGTGCCGTCGTCCTCGGGTCCGGTGCGGCGGGCATGCGGGTCGAGCGGGAGCGGAGCGTCGCCGAAGACCCGGTCGAACACCGCGTCGAAGGTGGCGAGGCTCTCGTGCCGGTCGACGAGGGTGAGCCGCGCCGTCCAGTACAACCGGCTCCGTGTGGTCGGAGCGCACACGCGCAGAGCACGCGTGAAGGTCGCGGCTCCGTCCGCCGGGACCACGATCCCGGCGGATCTGAGCCGGTCGACCAGTCCGACCGCGAAGGCCGCGTGATCGACCCCCGGGAGCAACCGGGCGCTCACGACACCTCGGTGGAGACGAAGGTGGCCAGAGCCTCCCCCAGCGCATCGACGTCGTCGGGGGTCTTCGCCAGTGCGGCGAGCGACATCACCGCTTCGGGCCGGACGAGGTCGGCGACGCCGAGCGCCGCCAGCGCCGACACCCAGTCGATGGTCTCCGCGATCCCCGGTGCCTTGTCGAGATCGAGTCCGCGGGCCACCGCGACGAAATCCGTGGCACGTTCGACGAGCGCGACGTTCGCCGAGGGCACCGTGCGCCGCAGGATCGCCACCGCTCGGGCACGATCGGGAAAGTCGATCCAGTGGTACAGGCAGCGCCTTCGCAGTGCGTCGTGCAGGTCGCGGCTCCGGTTGGAGGTGAGCACCACGACGGGCGGGCGGGCCGCGGTGAGGGTGCCGAGCTCGGGGACGGTGACGGCGAACTCTCCCAGGAATTCGAGCAACAGGGCCTCGAATTCGTCGTCGGCGCGGTCGATCTCGTCGACGAGCAAGACGGCGGGTCTGTCGCCGCGATGGCGGACGCAGCGCAGGACGGGGCGTTCGAGGAGATAGTCCTCGGAGTACAGGTCGGCCTCGGCGGGAACCTCGCCGCGCGCTTCGGCGAGCCGGATCGCGAGTAGTTGACGCTGGTAGTTCCAGTCGTAGAGGGCCTCGGCGACCGACAGTCCCTCGTAGCACTGCAATCGGATCAGCGGGCTGCCGAGGATCTGCGCGAGCACCTTGGCGGCGGTGGTCTTACCGACCCCGGGTTCGCCCTCGAGCAATAACGGCCGGCCCAGCGCGACCGCGAGGTGGATCGCGGCGGCGGTGCCCTGATCGAGCAGATGGTCGTGGTCGTCGAACCTGGCGACGACGTCGTCGACGTCGTCGAAGATGCCCGGGGACGACGGATCGGTCACGCCACGTCGTCCTTCTCGTAGCGACGGCGGCAGCCCGGGCAGCAGAACCACACCGTCCGCCCGGCGAGGACGAGATGCGGTGTCGACTCGGTGATCGTGACGGTCATCCCGCACACCGGGTCGACCGCCGTGCGCGGCTTCGGGCCCGTCCCCCGCGGAACCTCGACACGGCGCCCGCTCTCCCCGGACGACCGTGCGAGTCCGCCGCTGCGCGCGACACGCACGATATCGGCGACGATCGACAATCCGATCTCCGCCGGGGTGCGGGCGCCGATGTCGAGGCCGACCGGGGTGCGGAGGCGGGCACGCTCCTCGTCGGTCGGTTCCACATCGTCGAGCACCGCGGCGCCCCGGGTGCGACTCGCGACCAGGCCCACATATCGGCTCCCGGCGTCCAGGGCCGCACGGATCACTCCCGCCTCGTCACCCCCGTGGCTCGCGACGATCACCACCGACGCCTCGGCGGGCACGCTCGTCCCGAGGATCTGTTCCACCGAGTAGTCGACGCGCCGCGCGAACTCGCCCATGGCCTCGGCGACGGGCGAGTCCCCGAAGACGGCCACCACGATCGGGGGCATCCGCGGTTCGAGGAAGATCTCGGTGGCCCCACCGGACATGCACGGGTTGACCGCGATCGTCGCTCCCGGGGTGTCGGGGAACTCGCCGGACCCGGCGGGCAGCACCCGCAGAAGCATGCTCTCCCCTTGTTCGAGCACCGTGCGGGATGCCTCGCGCACGGAGCTCTCGGTGCACTGCCCGCCGACGAACCCCTCGATCGTGCCGTCGGCGAGGACGAGCGCCCGGTCGCCCGAGTGTGCGGACGTCGGTGGCTGCGCCCGCACGACCGTCGCTTCGACGAACGGCTGTCGTTCGCTGCGCAACTGCTCCGCCCGCACCGCGAGATCCATGTTCCCGTCCTCCGATCGCTCCACTGGCACCCTCCGGTCGTGTCGCTCAGATCGGCGGGGTCGCGCGGCCCTGCATCGCCTCCCATACCCGCGACGGCGTCAGCGGCATGTCGGCGTGCCGGACACCGAACGGCTTCAACGCGTCGACGACCGCGTTGACGATCGCGGGCGGCGAACCGACGGTGGCGGATTCGCCGATGCCCTTCGCGCCGATCGGATGGTGCGGCGACGGGGTGACGGTGAACGCGGTCTCGAGCGTCGGGACCTCGAGTGCCGTGGGGATGAGGTAGTCCATGAACGAACCGCCCAGGCAGGTGCCGTTCTCGTCGAACGCGATCATCTCCATCAGGGCCATGCCGATCCCGTCGACGATGCCGCCGTGCACCTGGCCCTCGATGATCATCGGGTTGATGCGGGTGCCGCAGTCGTCCACGGCCAGGAACCGGCGGATCTTCACCTGCGCGGTGCCGGGATCGACGTCGACGACGCAGAAGTAGGCACCGTACGGATAGGTGAGGTTCTCGGGGTTGTAGCAGATCTGCGCCTCGAGACCACCTTCGAGACCCTCCGGCAGGTCGCCGGCACCGTGGGCGCGCATCGCGATGTCCTGGATGGTCACCGACGCTCCCGGGTCGCCCTTCACGTGGAAGCGGCCCTTCTCCCATTCGAGGTCGGCGACGGAGACCTCGAGCATTCCCGCGGCGATGATCTTCGCCTTGTCGCGCACCTTCCGCGCGACGAGCGCGGCGGCCGCCCCGGACACCGGTGTCGAGCGACTCCCGTAGGTGCCGAGCCCGAACGGGGTGTTGTCGGTGTCGCCGTGCACGACGTCGATGTCGTCGGGTGGAATGCCGATCTCCTCCGCGACGATCTGCGCGAAGGTCGTCTCGTGCCCCTGTCCCTGCGACTGCACCGACAACCTCACGACGGCCTTGCCGGTGGGATGGACACGCAGTTCGCACCCGTCGGCCATGCCGAGACCGAGGATGTCCATGTCCTTGCGCGGACCGGCTCCCACGGCCTCGGTGAAGAACGACATGCCGATGCCCATGAGCTCGCCCCGCGCGCGGCGTTCTGCCTGCTCGCGGCGCAGTTCGTCGTAGCCGACGATGTCCATGGCCTTGCGCATGGTGGTCTCGTAGTCGCCCGAGTCGTACTTCCAGCCGGTCTTGCTCGTGTAGGGGAACTGCTCGGGACGCAGGAGGTTCTTCAGGCGCAGTTCCGCCGGGTCCATGTCGAGGTCGTAGGCGAGGCAGTCGACGAGTCGTTCGACGAAGTACACGGCCTCGGTGATGCGGAACGAGCAGGCGTAGGCGACGCCGCCGGGCGCCTTGTTCGTGTAGACGGCCGTCATGTGGCAGTAGGCGGCTTCGATGTCGTAGCTGCCGGTGAACACACCGAAGAAACCGGCGGGATACTTCACCGGGGCGGCGGTGGCGTTGAAGGCGCCGTGGTCGGCCAGGACCCGCGACCGGATGGCGAGGATGCGGCCTTCCTTCGTCGCCGCGATCTCGCCGACCATGATGTAGTCGCGCGCGAAGCCGGTGCTCATGAGGTTCTCGCTGCGGTCCTCCATCCACTTCACCGGATGCCCGGTGACCAGGGACGCCACGATCGCTCCGACATAACCCGGGTAGATGGGGACCTTGTTGCCGAATCCCCCACCGATGTCGGGTGAGATGACGCGGATCTTATGCTCGGGCAGACCCGCCACCAGCGCGTACAGCGTGCGGTGGGCGTGCGGGGCCTGCGTGGTGGACCAGAGCGTCAGCTTGCCGGAGATCCGGTCGTAGTCGGCGACCGCACCGCAGGTCTCCATCGGCGCGGGATGCACCCGCGGATAGACGATCTCCTGCCGGGTGACGACGTCGGCCTTCGCGAAGACCGCGTCGGTCGCCGCGGCATCGCCGGCTTCCCAGTCGAAGCAGTGGTTGTCGGACTTGCCGTCGAGATCGGTCCGGATCACCGGCGCCTCGGGTGACAGGGCCGTGCGCACGTCGACGACCGGGTCGAGCATCTCGTAGTCGACGTCGATCAGTTCGAGGGCGTCGCGCGCCGAGTAGTGGTCGTCGGCGACGACGAAGGCGACCTCCTGGCCGTGGAAGCGCACCTTGTCGGTAGCCAGCACGGCCTGCACGTCGTTCGACAGCGTCGGCATCCAGGCCAGGCCCTTCTCGGACAGGTCGGCGCCCGTGATCACCGCTCGCACCTTCGGGTGTGCGAGGGCTGCGGACGTGTCGATGCCGTTGATGCGGGCATGCGCGACCGGCGATCGGAGCACCGCGAGATGCAGCATGCCGGGTAGCCGGACGTCGTCGACGTAGTTGCCGCGGCCGCGCACGAACCGCGGGTCCTCCTTGCGCAGCATCCGGCCGTGTCCGCACGGCTTGCGATCGTTGTCCTGTTCCTCCGGGCGCGTGTCCGGTTCGACCGCGGTCATCACGACACCTCCGTGGGTTGCACGTTCGAGGAGTGTTCGGCGGCCCACCGGACCGACCGGACGATGGTGGTGTAGCCGGTGCAGCGACAGATCTGCCCGGAGATCGCCTCGCGGATCGTCGCGTCGTCGGGATCCGGATCGCGATCGAGCAGGGCCCGGGCGGTGATCATCATTCCCGGCGTGCAGAAGCCGCATTGCAGCCCGTGGCAGCGCATGAAGCCTTCCTGCACGGGGTCGAGGACACCGTCGCGTTCGAGTCCCTCGACGGTGAGCACCTCGTGGCCGACAGCCATGACCGCCAGCGTGGTGCACGACTTCACCGGTTCGCCGTCCACGGCGACGACACACGTTCCGCAGTTGCTCGTGTCGCATCCCCAGTGTGTTCCGGTCAGACCGAGGTGGTCGCGCAGGAAGTGCACGAGCAGTGTCCGGGGCTCGACGTCGGCGGTGACGCTCTCGCCGTTGACCGTCATCGAGATCTGCATCGGTTCACACCCTTTCGGTGACGCCGAGACGTTCGGCGGATCGGCGCAGGGCCCGCACCGTCAGCTCCGATGCGAGGTGACGTTTGTAGGCGGCGGTGCCGCGCTGATCGGTCTCCGGATCGCATGCCGTCGCGGCCGCGGCGCCCGCCTCACGGAACAGGTCCTCCGAAGGTGGGGAGCCGCGCAACAGTTCGGGCACCCTCGACAACGCCGTCTCGTCGGGGCGCACGGCCGTCAGCCCGACACGCGCGTCGGTGATGCGTCCGTCCTCCGACATCCACAGCGCGGCGCCCGCCGCGGCCACCGCCCAGTCCCCCGCGCGACGCTCGACCTTCTCGTACGCGCTGGAGGAGGTGCCCTTCCGCGGCAGTCGCACCTCGACGAGCAACTCGTTCGGGGCGACCACCGTCTCGTAGGCACCGAGATGGAACTCGTCGAAGGGGAGCTCGCGCACCCCTGTCGGACCGCGGACGACGCACGTCGCGCCGAGCACCGCGCACACGGTGGACAGGTCCTCGGCGGGGTCGGCCTGGCAGATCGACCCTCCGAGCGTCCCGCGGTTGCGGACGACCGGATCGGCGATGACCTTCTCCGCGTCCCGGAAGATCGGGAAGATCTCGGCGAGTTCGTCGGATTCGAGCAGCCGGCGGTGGCGCACGAGGGCACCGATGCGAACGACCTCGGGTTCGACCGTGATGTGGTCGAGTTCGTCCCCGAGGTCGTTGATGTCGATCAGGAATTCCGGATTCGCGAGCCGCAGCTTCATCATCGGGAGAAGACTGTGTCCGCCGGCGACGACGCGGGCATCTTCTCCGTGCCGGTCGAGCAACTCGACGGCGTGCTCCACTCCGGTTGCGCGCGCGTATTCGAACGGGCCAGGAACCTGCATGAACAACTCCCACCCTCGGGCGGTCGCATCGGGTTTCCCCCGCCGATCCGTCCGCACTTCCCCCTTCGGCGCCCAGGTTAGCCCCGAGCCCCGATCCGCGCGGCGAAACGGACGATCTGGACCGACCCCCCGTGTCCGGGACGGCGGGTGGAGGGTCGAACCGTCCTCGTCAGGAGCCCTCGGCGGCGCGAGCGGATAGCGTGGAAGCAGGCCGATCCGGCGGACGCGACGGGAGCACCACGCAAATCCATGGACGTGATCAACGAATTCATCATCGGCCAGGCCGCAGCCCTGTGGGTCTACCCGTTGCTCTTCGCCGTGTGCATGCTCGACGGCTTCTTCCCGCCCGTGCCCAGCGAGACCGTCCTGGTCACCCTGTCGTCCCTCTCGGGTTCGACCGGCCGTCCCTATCTGTGGATCGTCATCGTGCTCGCGGCGCTCGGCGCGATCATCGGCGACAACATCGCCTACGCGATCGGACGGAAGGTCGGCACCGAACGGTTCCGGTGGATGCGCCGCCCGAAGGCGCAGGCCGCCTTCGCGTGGGCGCGGCGCGGACTCGACAAGCGCGGCGCCGCAGTGATCCTCACGGCCCGCTACATCCCGATCGGTCGGATCGCCGTGAACATGACGGCCGGAGCGACCCGCTACCCGCGGCAGAAGTTCGTGCCGCTCACGATCCTCGGCGGTACGACCTGGGCGCTGTACTCGGCGTTCGTGGGGCGTCTCGTCGGCGGCTGGTTCGAATCGCAGCCGCTGTTCGGCGCCGCGGTGGCCATCTGCGTCGCGGTGGTCCTGGGTGTCGGAATCGACCATCTCATCCAGCGGTTCAAGGCCGGTCGAGTGGACGTTCCCCGGGGCGAATCGAGCCCCGACGACGAACGCGGCAGCACGCTCGAGCGCTGATCCCGGCGGGCGCGAGGGTGTGTGCGGCGACCACAGGAAGCACCCGCTAAGATTCTGGCCGCGCCTCCGTAGCTCAGCTGGATAGAGCAAGAGCCTTCTAATCTCTAGGTCGCAGGTTCGAGTCCTGCCGGGGGCACCTCCGACCGTCGGCGCAGCGCCCGCCGCGGGGTCGCACATCGTACCGATGAACCGGGCAATCCGCCCGACGGACAGGCCGTTCGGACCGTGTGTTTCTCATCCCACCTTGGAGGCGGGCTAACACATGCTAAGGGCCACGCCCTATAGTTTTCGTCGTAAAACCCTTGTTACAGAATCCTCACAGAGTCAGGTAGGTGGGCGTGTCGACATCGGACCGCATCGAAGAGATCTACGAGCAGGTCAAGGCCCGCAACGCAGGTGAGCCCGAATTCCACCAGGCTGCGGCCGAAGTGTTCGAGTCTCTGCATGTCGTGCTCGAGCGGCACCCCGGATACTTCGAATCCGGCCTGATCGAGCGCCTGTGCGAGCCGGAGCGGCAGATCATCTTCCGCGTGCCGTGGATCGATGATCAGGGCAACGTCCACGTCAACCGTGGCTTCCGCGTGCAGTACAACAGCGTTCTCGGCCCCTACAAGGGCGGCCTGCGCTTCCACCCGAGCGTCAACCTCGGCATCGTCAAGTTCCTCGGCTTCGAGCAGATCTTCAAGAACGCGCTCACCGGCCTGCCCATCGGCGGCGGCAAGGGCGGCTCGGACTTCGACCCCAAGGGTCGCTCCGAGCAGGAGATCATGCGTTTCTGTCAGTCGTTCATGACCGAGCTGCACCGCCACATCGGTGAGTACACCGACGTCCCGGCCGGTGACATCGGCGTCGGCGGCCGCGAGATCGGCTACCTGTTCGGCCAGTACAAGCGCCTCACCAACTCCTACGAGTCCGGCGTCCTCACCGGCAAGGGCCTCACCTGGGGTGGTTCGCAGGTGCGCAAGGAGGCCACCGGTTACGGCGCGGCCTACTTCGTCAACGAGATGACCAAGACCGCCGGCACCTCGCTCGAGGGCCGCACTGCCGTCGTCTCGGGTTCGGGCAACGTCGCGATCTACGCCATCGAGAAGATCCACCAGCTCGGCGGCACCGCGATCGCGTGCTCCGACTCCTCCGGCTACATCGTCGACCGCAAGGGCCTCGACGTCGCTCTCCTCAAGGAGATCAAGGAGGTCCGCCGCGGACGCATCTCCGAGTACGTCGACGAGCGCGGCGACGCCGAGTTCTTCCCCGGCGGCAACATCTGGAACGTGGCCTGCGACGTCGCACTGCCGTGCGCCACGCAGAACGAGCTCGACGAGGAGTCGGCCAAGACCCTCGTCAACAACGGCGTGAAGATCGTCGCCGAGGGTGCCAACATGCCCACCACCCCGGGCGGCATCAGCGTCTTCCGCGACGCCGGAGTCGCCTTCGCGCCCGGTAAGGCCGCCAACGCCGGTGGCGTGGCGACCTCCGCACTGGAGATGCAGCAGAACGCCTCGCGCGACTCGTGGCACTTCGACTACACCGACGAGCGTCTCGCCGGCATCATGGCCGACATCCACGGCCGGTGCGTCGAGACCGCCGCCGAGTACGGCAAGCCGGGCGACTACGTCCACGGCGCCAACATCGCCGGCTTCGTGAAGGTCGCCGACGCCATGTTCGCACTGGGCGTCATCTGACGCTGTGTTCGCACCGGGCGTCATCTGACGACCGATTCTTCATGCGAAGTGCGGGTACCGACGAGTTCGGTACCCGCACTTCGTGTTTCGGGTGAGGAGTTGTCCGACCGGGGAGACGGGCGGTTGTTCTAGCGGACGATCTCGCGGCGGTCGTCGGGGAGCCGGCGTGTGCGGCCCGCCTTGTCGAGCCGGTCGAGCAGCGGCAGGACCACCCGCCGTGTCGTTCCCAGCCGCTCGCGCGCGGCACTGGTCGTGAAGGGCTGGTCCAATTCGCCCAGCAGCTCCACGGCCGTGTCGGCGGCGTCGGGGAGCAGGACGATGCCCGGACCCGCCCGCCACAACCGTCCGCTGCGTTCGGCCGCGCCGAGGGCCCGGTCGTCGAGGCCGAGCTCACGTAGGCGATCGGCGGTCGGGGCCGCGAACGGGGCGGCCGACAGATCGCGGCGCACCTGCTCGACGGCCTTGCGGATCTTCGGCGGTAGACCGTCGGCGCCGGGAGCGATCACCCGTCCCCCGACCACTTCGAGCGGAGGTCGCACCAGCGCCCGGACGAGGTCGGGCGTGGGAAGACGCAGCTGCGACGCCAGCACCGTCAACGGCGCCGCCGGATCCAGTGGATGGGCGCGGGCATGGGCCTGCACGAGTGTGGGCAGCCGGTCGGCGACGGCCTTCGCGAGACCGGATGCGACGAGCCACGGCCCGACCGTCAGGTGCTCTCCCCGTTCGAGTGGGATGCCCAACTGTCGCAACCGTTGCCGGTGCAGGAGTCCGCGGCGGGCGAGCTCGTCGGCCAGGCGCGGCGTCCCGTCGGCCCCCGCCAGTTGCAGCGCACGGCGTGCCGCCGCGCCGCGACGCCGGAATCGGGGTGGATCGGGGTCGAGAACGTCGGCCCGCCAGATCATCCGGTGGCCCGGGTCGCGCAGCAACGCGCGGTCGCCGATCCGCAGGGGCAGCGGGCGGTCGAGGGTGAGCCGGACGAGACCGTCTGCCAGCGGACGGCACCGGACACCGACGTCCGCGGCTCCGATGTGCAGCACCGGAGCGACGGGCGGCCGGTCGTCGCCGCTGATCCGCACGTCGACGACGGAGGTGTGGTGCCACGCGCCGGGCGTGACGAGCACACTGCCCCGTCCCAGATCGTCGACCCGCCCGGTGAGATTGAGGGCGACCCTGGCCACGCCGCTCACCGCGGTCCGGTCGCGACCGAGTGCCTGCACGCTGCGGACGCGCAGCGGTGTGTCCCCGAGCGCGAGGGTGTCCCCGACGCGCACCGTGCCTGCGGGAAGCGTTCCGGTGACGACGGTTCCGGATCCACGCACGGTGAACCGGCGGTCCACCCAGAGCCGGACGTCGGCCTGCGGATCGGGGTCCGGGAGCGAGGCGACCATCGTCGTCAGGGCGCCCCGGAGATCGTCGAGGCCCATCCCGGTGCGCCCGCTCACGGCGACGACGGGTGCCCCCGCCAGACTCGTACGGGCGACCTCCGCCGCGGCCCGCGCGGCCGCGGGTCCCGGATCGGCGAGATCGGCGCGGGTGACGGCGACGACCGCGTGACGCACGCCGAGCGCGTCGAGCGCTGCGAGGTGTTCGGCCGCCTGCGGCATCCACGGATCGTCGGCGGCCACCACGAACAGCGCGGCCGGGACCGATCCCACTCCGGAGAGCATCGTCGTCAGGAATCGCTCGTGTCCGGGGACGTCGACGAAGGCGACCTCCCCCACCTCGGGCCAGGACGTCCAGCAGTAGCCGAGCTCGATGGTCAGTCCTCGTCGCCGTTCCTCGGCGAGCCGATCCGGATTCGCACCGGTGAGCGCCTCGACCAGCGTCGACTTCCCGTGATCGACGTGACCGGCGGTCGCGACGACGTACATCAGGATCCTTCGCGAGTAGCCACGCGCGTCACGGCGTCGATCAGCTCGCCGTCCTCGGCGGGGTCGACCGCGAGCAGGTCGAGCAGCAACCGGCCGCGTTCGACGCGGCCGACCACGGGGTGCTCACCGAGCCGCAACGGGAGTGCGAGATGTTCGGGCAGGGCGATCGCGACGCTCGGCAGGACGACGTCCGGGGCGCCGCCGCCCCCGACGACGCCGTCGGAGTCGACCACCTCGGGGTGGCACTCCGAGGGCAACGCCACGCAGATCGCCTGTGCGCGGGCGCGGAGATCCTCCGGGCGGGAGGCCAGCGCCGACGCCACGGGTGGCATCGGTCCCGTCAGGGTCGCTTCGAGAGCGGCCAGGGTGAGCTTGTCGACGCGCAGCGCCCGCGCGAACGGGTCGCGCCGCAGGCGTTCCACGAGTTCGGCCCGCCCGAGCAGCAGGCCGGCCTGCGGACCGCCGAGGAGCTTGTCGCCCGAGGCGGTCACCAGGTCGGCGCCGGCACGCAGCGCGGTGGTGGCGTCGGGTTCGTTCGGCAGCCGCGGATGCGGGGCGAGCAGACCCGATCCGATGTCGACCACGACGGGCGGTCCGAGTCCGGTGAGTTCCCGGACCGACACCGACGACGTGAAGCCGCTGACGGTGAAGTTCGAGGGATGCACCTTGAGGACGAAGGCGGTGTCGTCGTCGACGGCCGCGGCATAGTCGCTCAGGCGCACGCGGTTGGTGGTGCCGACCTCACGCAGCGTCGCGCCCACGGATTCCAGCAGTTCCGGGATCCGGAAGCCGTCGCCGATCTCGACCAGTTCGCCCCGTGCGATCACGATCGAGCGACCACCGCGTGTGAGCACCCGGGTGACCAGGGCGAGAGCCGCGGCACCGTTGTTGACGACGTGGACGCCGCCGGCGTCGGGTACCTGTTCGGCGAGCGCCTCGAGGGCGCCGCGTCCTCGCCGTCCGCGCCGGCCGGTGGCCAGGTCGAGTTCGACGTCGGTGGCACCCGCCGCGGTGGACACCGCCTCGACCGCCGCTCGGGACAGCGGGGCGCGACCGAGATTGGTGTGCACCACCACGCCGGTCGCGTTGACGACGCGACGCAGGGTGGTCGCCTGCTGCGGCAGCGACGCGACCGCGACGTCGGCGACGGCGTCGGGCCCGATCTCGCCGTCGCGGCACCGTTGCTGGGCCGCGACGACGGTCTGCTTGACCAGTCGGGCGCCGAGCCGGTCGACGGCCTCGCGCAGGCGCGGATCGGCCAGGACCTGGTCGGTGCGGGGAACGTCCCGTCTCGGATCCGGCACGCGCTCCTCATCCCACGGTCGACGAAAACATTTGGCGGAGGCGGACGGGAATCGAACCCGCCCAGCCCAGATACTGGGCCACAACGGTTTTGAAGACCGCGACCGTCACCAGACGAGAACCACCTCCGCGCTCACCCTAACCGAAGTCGGGCCCTCGGTTACGACTCGCCCGTATGTTTGGGTTCATGACCGCACACGT
Source organism: Rhodococcus rhodochrous (assembly GCF_900187265.1). Classification (NCBI taxonomy): domain Bacteria; kingdom Bacillati; phylum Actinomycetota; class Actinomycetes; order Mycobacteriales; family Nocardiaceae; genus Rhodococcus; species Rhodococcus rhodochrous. The sequence goes on along the minus strand of NZ_LT906450.1, from coordinate 1,920,512 downwards.
CGACCTTCCCGAGGGCGCCATCCGACTCACCCAGTACGCCGCCGGCGGCGGCTGCGCATGCAAGGTTCCGCCGGGTGAACTCGAACGGGTGCTCGGCGGTCTGCAGGGTGGACGGGCCGCCGGCGAACTGTTGGTGGGTGTGGAGAACGGCGACGACGGTGCCGCGGTCCGGATCGAACCGGCGCCCGACGGGAGCGGCCGGGCCGTCATCGTGACGGCCGACTTCTTCACGCCGGTCGTCGACGACGCCTACGACTGGGGACGGATCGCCGCCACCAACGCCATGTCCGACGTCTACGCGATGGGTGGCACGCCGATCATCGCGGTCAACCTCCTGGGCTGGCCGCGCGAGCTCATCCCGTTCGAACTCGCCGCCGAGGTCATGCGCGGCGGTGCCGACGCGTGCGCCGAGGCGGGTGCCCATCTCGCCGGCGGGCACAGCATCGACGACCGCGAGCCGAAGTACGGGCTGGCGGTCACCGGTCTGGGCGATCCGGATCGCCTGCTGCGCAACGACGCTGCCACGCCCGGCCTGCCGCTCACCCTCACCAAGCCGCTCGGTCTCGGCATCCTGAACAACCGTCACAAGGCCACCGGCGAGCGTTTCGAGGAAGCGGTCGCGGTGATGACGACACTCAACCGCGAGGCGGCGCAGCTCGCGCACGAGGCCGGTGTCCGCGCCGCAACCGACGTCACCGGTTTCGGTCTGCTCGGGCACCTGATGAAGATGATGCGGGCCAGCGGCACGACCGCCGTGATCGACTCCGCGGCCGTGCCGTACGTCGCCGGGGCGCGGGAGTCGCTCGCGGAGGGATTCGTCCCCGGCGGGAGCCGGCGCAATCTCGACTGGGTACGCGACGCGGTCGACTCCGAGGTGGACGACGACGAACTGCTCCTGCTCGCCGACGCCCAGACGTCCGGCGGTCTGCTGGTCGTCGGTGAGCTGCCCGGTCATCCGGTCGTCGGCGAGGTGGTTCCCGCGGGCGAACACGCGATCCGGGTGCGCTGACCCCGTTCATCGTCGGACATGCCGACACACCTGCACCGGATTAACCGGCACGAAGCGGGGGTAGACGGTAGCTTCGGAACGAGAGCGCAGGAAAGGAGCACAGATGGCGGAGAAGGACACGTCCCTCCCCTGGCCCGTCCTGCGCCAGTTCCTCGGGAAGGATCTGCTCGGACGCGGCAAGGCCGCACGGTCCCGTCGTACCGAGGAGATCGAACCGCGCACCTCCACCGCCGATCGTGTCGCCCGCAGCGTGTGCCCCTACTGCGCTGTCGGATGCGGACAGAAGATCTTCGTCAAGGACGACAAGGTCGTCCAGATCGAGGGCGATCCCGACAGTCCGGTGAACCGCGGGCGCCTGTGTCCCAAGGGTTCGGCGAGCAAGAACCTCGTCACCAGCGAGCTACGCGAGACCCGGGTCCGCTACCGCCGGCCCTACGGCACCGAATGGGAAGACCTCGATCTCGACACGGCCATGGAGATGGTCGTCGACCGCGTGCTGAAGACCCGCCGCGAGACCTGGCAGGAATTCGACGACAAGGGCCACCGTGTCCGGCGCACGATGGGTATCGCCAGTCTCGGCGGTGCCACGCTGGACAACGAGGAGAACTACCTCATCAAGAAGCTGTTCACAGCGATGGGGGCGGTCCAGATCGAGAATCAGGCCCGCATATGACACTCCGCCACCGTCCCCGGTCTGGGGACCAGCTTCGGGCGCGGCGGTGCCACCGGCTACACAGCCGACCTGGCGAACGCTGACTGCATCATCATCCAGGGTTCCAACATGGCCGAGGCCCACCCGGTGGGCTTCCAGTGGGTCGTGGAGGCCCAGAAGCGTGGTGCCCGCGTCATCCACATCGACCCGCGCTTCACCCGTACCAGCGCGGTGGCGGACAAGCACGTCCCGATCCGGGTCGGCAGCGACATCGCCTTCCTCGGCGGCATCGTCAACTACATCCTGAGCAACGAGCTGGACTTCCGCGAGTACGTCGTCAACTACACGAACGCCGCGGTGCTCGTCAGCGACAAGTTCGAGGACACCGACGATCTCGACGGGCTCTTCTCGGGCTTCGACCCCGAGAAGCGGACCTACGATCCGACGAGCTGGCAGTACGACGTGGAGGACGAATCCGGCGACCTGCACAAGTCGCAGGCCAACGGCTCCGAAGAGCACGCCGAGCATCGGGAGACGGCCGCGGGCCTGCAGAACGAGGCGCACGGCATGCAGACGGCGAGCCACCCGAGGCGCGACGAGACGCTGCAGCACCCGCGGTGCGTCTACCAGGTGCTCAAGCGGCACTTCGCCCGCTACACCCCCGAGATGGTCGAGCAGGTGTGCGGCGTCTCGCAGGAGGACTTCCTCGACGTCTGCCGCGCGTGGACCGAGAACTCCGGCCGGGAGCGGACGACGGCGCTCGTCTACAGCGTGGGCTGGACCCAGCACAGTGTCGGTGTGCAGTACATCCGTACCGGCGCGATCCTGCAGCTGCTGCTCGGCAACATGGGCCGCCCCGGCGGAGGCATCATGGCGCTGCGCGGTCACGCCAGTATCCAGGGCTCGACCGACATCCCGACGCTGTTCAACCTGTTGCCCGGCTACCTGCCGATGCCCGACGCGAACAAGCACCACTCGTTCACGGACTGGGTCGACAGTGTCCGCAACCCCGGAAGCAAGGGTTTCTGGTCGAAGGCCGACGCCTACGCCGTGAACCTGCTCAAGGCCTACTGGGGCGACGCAGCGACCGCCGACAACGACTACTGCTTCGACTACATGCCGAAGATCACCGGCGACCACGGCACCTACCGTTCGGTGCTCGACATGATCGACGGAAAGGTCAAGGGCTACTTCCTCCTCGGGCAGAACCCGGCCGTCGGCTCCGCCCACGGGCGCGCCCAGCGGCTCGGGATGGCGAACCTCGACTGGCTCGTGGTGCGCGACCTGTTCGAGATCGAGAGCGCCAACTTCTGGAAGGACTCACCGGAGATCGAGACCGGCGAGATCGTGACCGAGGAGTGCGCCACCGAGGTGTTCCTCTTCCCGGCGGCCTCCTACGCCGAGAAGGAAGGCACCTTCACGCAGACCCAGCGGATGCTGCAGTGGCGGGAGAAGGCCGTCGAGCCGCCGGAGGACTGTCGCTCGGAACTGTGGTTCTTCTACCACCTCGGCCGCATGATGCGGGAGCGTCTGGCCGAGTCGACCGACGAGCGCGACCGTCCGCTGCTCGACCTGGCGTGGGACTACCCCGTGCACGGCGAGTACGACGAGCCGAGTGCCGACGCGGTGCTCATGGAGATCAACGGCTACGACGTCGCAACCCGCCGGCCGCTCTCGTCGTTCACCGAGATGAAGAACGACGGCTCCACCCTCGGTGGCTGCTGGATCTACACCGGGGTCTACGCCGACGGCGTCAACCAGGCCAACCGGCGCAAGTCCCGGCACGAGCAGTCGTTCGTGGCTCCCGAGTGGGGCTGGGCGTGGCCGATGAACCGCCGCATTCTCTACAACCGGGCCTCCGCCGACCCCGAGGGCCGGCCGTGGAGCGAACGCAAGGCCTACGTGTGGTGGGACGACGACGCGCAGCAGTGGACGGGTGCGGACGTTCCGGACTTCGAGAAGACGAAGCCGCCGAGCTATCGCTCCCCCGAAGGCGCCGACGGTGTCGAGGCGCTCGAGGGGATCGACCCGTTCATCATGCAGGGCGACGGCAAGGGTGCCCTCTACGTGCCGCAGGGGCTCGTCGACGGTCCGATGCCGACGCACTACGAACCGGTGGAGTCGCCCTTCCGCAACCCGCTCTACGCGCAGCAGGCCAACCCGACGCGCAAGGAGTACCGCCGCGACGACAACCCGATGAATCCGGCGCCGCCGGAGGACCACATCGACGTGTTCCCCTTCGTGTTCACGACGAGCCGTCTCACCGAGCACCACACCGCCGGCGGCATGAGCCGCTATCTCGAACATCTCGCCGAACTGCAACCGGAGATGTTCGTGGAGGTCTCCCCCGCCCTGGCGGCCGAACGCGGACTCGAGCACATGGGTTGGTGCCACGTCGTCACCGCCCGCTCCGCGATCGAGGGCCGGGTGCTGGTGACCGAGCGGTTGCGCCCGCTGAAGGTGGAGGGACGGACCGTCCACCAGGTGTGGATGCCCTATCACTGGGGCAGCGGCGGCATGGTGACCGGCGACTCGACCAACGATCTGTTCGGAATCACGTTGGACCCCAACGTGCTCATCCAGGAGACCAAGGTCGGTACGTGCGACGTCCGGGCCGGACGCCGACCGTCCGGAGCGGCACTGCGGGAGTACGTCGAGGGATATGCGCGGCGGGCCGGGGTAACCGATCACGTGTACCCACCCATCGTGACGGTCCCGGACGGCGATACGGCCTCGGACGACCCACGTGCCCCGGAGGCTTCGGACGACCGACATCCCCCGGAGGAGGACGAGTGACCGGCCCCAACAGCTTCTTCGGACCGATCGACCCGGCACCCGATGCCGGGTACGAGGATCCGCCGGCTCGCAAGGGCTTCTTCACCGACACCAGCGTGTGCATCGGATGCAAGGCCTGCGAGGTGGCCTGCAAGGAGTGGAACGACGTCCCCGAGAACCTCTTCGCGATGCTCGGCACCTCGTACGACAACAGTCATTCGCTCAACGCCAACCAGTGGCGGCACGTCGCCTTCATCGAGCGCCCCGCGGAGTCGAAACCCCCGGTCTCGCTGGGGATGCCGACCGTCGGCGCGACCCCGACGGAACTTCCGGAGGAGGAGAAGCCGGACTTCCGCTGGTTGATGTCCTCGGACGTGTGCAAGCACTGCACCCACGCGGCGTGCCTCGACGTGTGCCCGACCGGGTCGCTGTTCCGCAGCGAGTTCGGCACGGTGGTCGTGCAGGACGACATCTGCAACGGCTGCGGATACTGCGTGGCCGCGTGCCCGTACGGCGTCATCGACCGCCGCAAGGGTCCGGAGGGCGACCCGAAGGTCGGTATCGCCCAGAAGTGCACGCTCTGCTACGACCGGCTCACCGACGGCCAGACCCCGTCCTGCGCGCAGGCGTGCCCCACGGAGTCGATCCAGTACGGCGACGTCGAGGAACTGCGCGCCCGCGCCGAGGAACGACTGGCAGCCCTGCACGAGCGCGGCGTGAGCGAGGCACGGCTCTACGGCAACGATCCCGAGGACGGGGTCGGCGGGACCGGCGCCTTCTTCCTGCTCCTCGACGAACCGGAGGTCTACGGCTTGCCGCCGGATCCGGTGGTGACGACCAAGGATCTGCCGGAGATGTGGACCCGCGCCGCCGTGGCAGCGGTCGCGATGCTGGCGGGCGCCGCCGCGTCGTTCCTGAGGAGGCGCTGATGACACAGGTGCAGCACGGCGGCAGCCCGGGCAACTCCCGCCGGTCCGGAGGTGGTCGCGGCGGCGACCGGGTGATGGTGCCGGAGGCCGACTTCGAATCCTATTACGGGCGCCAGATCGTGAAACCGGCTCCGTGGGAACACGACATCGCGATCTATCTGTTCACCGGTGGCGTGGCCGCGGGCAGTTCGCTGCTCGCTGCGGGTGCCGATCTCACGGGGCGGCCCGCCCTCCGTCGCGTCGCCCGATTCGGCTCGCTCACATCGCTGCTCGTCAGTGTCGGTGCGCTGGTCCACGATCTCGGCAAACCGAGCCGATTCCTCAACATGCTGCGGGTCGCCAAACCGACCTCCCCGATGTCGGTCGGTACGTGGATCCTGTCGCTGCACGGTCCGTTCGCGGGCCTCGCTGCGGTCGCGGAGATTGCCGAGATGCTCCCCGCCCGATGGAAGCGCGGACCGGTGCGCCTGCTGCTCGCCCTCGGACGGCCCGCCGGGATCGTGGGTGCGCTGACGGCACCGCCGGTCGCCGCCTACACCGGGGTCCTGTTGTCCGACACCGCAACTCCGGCATGGCACTCCGCCTACAAGGAGATTCCCTTCGTGTTCTGCGGGTCCGCGGCCGCCGCATCGGGAGGTCTCGGACTGTTGGGCGCACCGGTCGCCGAGGCCGGGCCGGCGCGCGCCTTCGCCGTCGGCGGCGCGCTCGTCGAACTCGCGACCGAGCAGCAGATGGAGAAGTCGATGGGCCTGTCGGCCGAGACGCTCCACCAGGGCCGCCCCGGGCGACTGATGAAGGCCAGTAAGGCATTGACGGTGGCCGGCGCGCTCGGCGCACTCGTCGGTCGCCGCAATCGGGTGGTGTCGGCAGTGTCCGGTGCCGCACTCATGGTCGGTTCGCTGTGTACGCGAGTCGGAGTCTACGAGGCCGGCATCGCGTCGGCGAAGGATCCCAAGTACACCGTCGTTCCCCAGCGTGAACGAGTCGATCGCGGGGAACCCGTTCGTTACCGCAGCTGAGATCCGGCTCGCGGGCAGGACGAAGGAGAACGCATGGACTCCGGCAAGCCCACGCGCGAACCACACGGCGACGCCCCGACGGCACAGCCTCCGGGCAGCTTCCGCTGGCTCCTCGTCGCCGGGGGTCTGTTGCTGCAGTTCTCGATCGGCGCGGTCTATGCGTGGTCGGTCTTCGGCGGAGCCCTCGAGAGCGCCGACTCCTGGCAACTGAGCACGGTCCGGGCCTCACTGCCGTTCACCGTCACCATCGGCATGATCTTCATCGGCACCTATCTCGGTGGCCGACTGCAGGACCTGAAAGGTCCCCGGGTCGTCGCGTTGATCGGCGGCATCATCTACGCGCTCGGCATCCTCCTCGCCTCGTTCACCGACGGAGCCGACGACTACTGGCTGCTCATCCTCGGATACGGCATCATCAGTGGCTTCGGGCTGGGCTTCGCGTACATCGTCCCGATCGCCATGCTGCAGAAGTGGTTCCCCGACAAGACCGGTCTCATCACCGGACTCGCCGTGGGCGGTTTCGGGTTCGGCGCCGTGCTCACCTCGCCGGTCGCGCAGTGGCTCATCGACCGGAATCCGGACGACCCCACGAGCGCCTTCCTGCCCTTGGGTATCGCCTACCTCGTGATGTCGCTGGCCGGTGCGGCACTCTTCCGCAACCCGCCCGAGGGGTACACCGTGCCGGGTTTCGACCCCGTCGGCCGCAACGGCGGCGGAGCGGACCGCGGCAAGGAGTACACCCAGGGCGAGGCCCTCCGCACGCCCCAGTGGTATCTCCTGACCGCCATCCTCACCCTGTGCGTGACCGCCGGCATCTCCCTGATCTCGCAGGCGAAGCCGAGTGCGTCCGACATCGCCGGTTTCAGCGCCTCCGGCGCGGCGGCACTCGTGGGCGTGCTCGCGATCTTCAACGGCGCCGGCCGGATCGTGTGGGCGGCGATCTCCGACCGTATCGGCCGGATGAAGACCTTCACCGCACTGCTCGTGCTGCAGGGCGTGTGCCTGATCGTGCTGCCGCATGCCACCGGCGTGGTGTTGTTCTCGATCCTGGCCGCGATCATCTACCTCTGCTACGGCGGCGCATTCGGCACCATGCCCGCCACCGCCGGCGACTTCTTCGGGGTCCGCAACGCCGGCGCCATCTACGGCCTGATGCTCATCGGGTGGAGCATCGGCGGCATCATCGGCCCGATCATCGCGTCCACGCTCCTCGGCGACGACAAGGCCTACACCCTCGCCTACACCACCATCGGCATCATCGCGCTGGTGTCCGTCGCGCTCACGGTGATCACGAAGGTGCCCGCGGCACGCCGGGAATCGGTCCCGGCCCGGTCCTGAGCCGGAGCGTCGTCCCGCACGGTCACGCTCCGGGCGCCCCGTGGGCATGCAACCACGAGACGACCTGCGTGCGGGAGTGCACGCCGAGTTTGTCGAGGATCCGTTCGACGTGACCGTCGACGGTCCGGCGTGAGATCACGAGCCGGTCGGCGATCGCGCGATTGCTCAGGCCTCCGGCGACGAGTCCCGCGATCTCCTGTTCCCTCTTCGTCAGCGGGGAGGTCCGGGAGGCGGGCTCGTCCGCACCGCGGTGCCGACGGTCGGAGGCCTGAGCACGCGAGACGTGCCTTCCCGAGGACTCCCTCGGCTCCAGTGCGCTGTCCACGAGATCGACGATGCTCATGCCGGACTGCGGGTGAGGAGAGCCGACGGTGTCCGTCTCCCCCACCCTTTCCCGGAGACGACGCTCCTCTGCGATCGAGTCCTGCTCGATGTGCGGCCCGAATGCTGCGATCGTCGTACCGAGACGTTGCCACACCGTCCGTGCAGCCCCGAACAGGCTTGTTGCCTTCTCCGTATCGCCTTCGGCGCCCGCCGACCAGGCCAGCAGTTCGAGCGACAGCGCCGTGCAGATCTTGTCCTCGAAATCGCGCTGGACGACGAGCGCGCCGTTCGCCGCTCCGACCGCAGAGTCGAGGCGTCCGAGATGGAAATGCGCGAGTCCCGAAACCCACAGCGCGTAGGCCTTGTTCCACCGCTCACCGTGCTGGTCCGCCATCTCGACGACACGAGCGCACGTCTCCAGCGCGTCGTCGAGTCGTCCGTCGTAGGTCTGCGCCATGGCCAGCTGGAACAGGCAGGTCAGGTGGGCGGCGTGGTCGCCGTGCGCACGATGGACCCGGGCCGCACGGAGGTAGAGGTCGATCGCCTCGGCCGTCGCCCCGCAGAACAGTGCGTGCAGGGCACTCCAGTGATCGCAGTGGGCCCGCAACCGTACGTCGTCGCATTCGTCTGCGATCGAACGACACTCGTCGAGGTGGACCGCCGCCCCGTCGCGGTCTCCCTGGATGAGGGCCGTCCACGCGGTCACCCACAGCACGTTCCCGCGCTCGCTGTTCGAGCGCGGAAGTCGCTGCAGGAGTCGTTCGAGCCGGGCCCGTCCGGTGGACAGGTAGCCGCCCGCGATCCAGTGATAGCGCAGCGCGACGGCGAGCGCCGCCCCCGAGGCGAGTTCGTCGTCGTCCCGGATCGGCCGGTCGAGCGCTGCCATGAAATCCGCATGGTCGGCGCGCATGGAGGACAGGAGGGCGGATTGCTTCGGCCCGTACCAACTCTCGGCGCAGCGACGGGCGCGGTCGAGATAGTGCTCGCAATGCCGCCGGTACAACTGCTCGCGCTCCCCGCGGGCGTCGAGCAGTTCGTGACCGTACTCGCGCACGGTCACCAGTTGCGAGTACCTCAACACGGCAGACGAACGATCGACTCCCACAAGTGATTTCGCGATCAACCTGTCGAGCAGGTCGATGACCTGCTCGCTCGGGAGATCGTCGTCGGCGCAGACGGTCTCCGCGGCTTCGAGGTCGAAACTGCCGGTGAACACCGACAATCGCGCCCACAGCGTCCGCTCGGCATCGGAGCACAGTTCGTAGCTCCAGTCGATCAGCGCACGCAACGTCTGCTGCCGCGGCACCGCCACGCGACTGCCTCCGGTGAGCAGCGCGAAACGACGATCGAGTCGGTCGACGAGTTGCGCCGGAGACAACGAACGCAGCCGGGTGGCCGCGAGTTCGAGAGCGAGCGGCACGCCGTCGAGCGCGATGCACAGTTGCGCAACGGCATCGGCATTGCCGTCGGTCACCTCGAAGCCCGGGACCACCTGCCGGGCCCGTTCCACGAGAAGACCCACCGCTTCGAACCGCCCGAGATCGGCCGCCCGGTTCCCCGTCGATCCGTCCGGTGTCGTCAGCGGGGGAAGCACGTACTCCGCCTCCCCCCGCCACCGCGAGCGGCTCACGACTGGTCGCGAGGATCCGCACCTCTGGCGCGCCACCGAGGACGGCAGCGACGAAATCGGCCACGGTCGCGATCAGGTGTTCGCAGTTGTCGACCACGATCAGCATGTGCTCGTCGCGGAGACGGTCGATGATCTTGTCCATCACAGGCCTGGTGGACTGGTCGGTCACCCCCAGAGCGGCCGCTGCAGCCGAGGGAACGGACTCCGGATCCCGCACCACCGCCAGATCGATCCAGCGGAACGAATCGCGGAACGCACGCGAGGTGCGCACCGCCAGTTCCTCCGCCACCCGGGTCTTTCCCACACCACCCGGACCGAGGATCGTCAGCAACCGGGTCCGCTGGAGACACGACCGGGCCTCGTCGATCTCGCGACGGCGACCGATGAAGGTCGTCACCGAACGGGTGGGCCCCGGGGTGCGGGGTGGTGCAGATTCCGGCAGGGCAGATTCCATCGTCACGCTTCTCAGAGATAGTGGGCCCAACATACCCGGGTGGTCGTGTGACGGCCAACACAGGTAACCAATGGGGTAATTCACCCCGCGTCCTCGTGTGTGATCCACGTCATCGTCGATGCAGACCTCCGGTTCGACGCCGGAGCGACATCCCCGATACCGAGGAGCCAGGACAGATGACCACTTCCTCCACCACCCCCGACACCGACGTCGTCGTCGTAGGAGCCGGATTCGCCGGCCTGTACGCGCTGCACAGACTGCGCGACCGGATGAACATGTCCGTGCGGGTCTTCGAGGCCGGCGACGATGTGGGTGGCACCTGGTACTGGAACCGCTATCCCGGCGCCCGCTGCGACATCGAGTCGATCCACTACTCGTACTCGTTCGACGAGGACCTGCAGCAGGAGTGGCAGTGGAGCGAGAAGTTCGCCGGGCAGCCGGAGATCCTCCGCTACCTGAACCATGTGGCCGACCGCTTCGACCTGCGGAAGGGAATCACATTCGGCACTCGGGTGATCGGTGTGCACTGGGACGACGAGAACTCGTGGTGGACGGTCCGCACCGACACCGGCGAGACCGTGACGGCCCGGTGGTTCATCTCCGGCGCCGGCAACCTCTCGGTTCCCAAGAAGCCCGAGTTCGGAGGCATCGACAACTTCCGCGGGCAGGTGCTGCTGACCGGGAACTGGCCGCACGAGCCCGTCGACTTCACCGGCAGGCGCGTCGCGATCATCGGCACCGGTGCCAGTGGGATCCAGGCGATCCCACTGATCGCGCAGCAGGCCGCGGAACTGGTGGTATTCCAGCGCACACCCCAGTTCGCCACCCCGCTCGGGAACGGTCCGCTCGACCCGCAGGTGCTGGACGAGGCCAAGCAGGTCTACCCCGAACTGAGAGAGGCCGCACGCAACCACTTCCTGGGTGTTCCGTTCGACCAGGTCCGGCCGTCGGCGCTCGCCGTCGATGCCGAGGAGCGTCGGCGGGTGTTCGACGAACGCTGGAACGCGGGTGGGTTCCGCCTGTTCATCGACAGTTTCCAGGACATCCTCTTCGACCGGAAGGCCAACGACACCGCCGCCGAGTACATCCGCGAGCGGATCCGTGAACGGGTGCAGGACCCGGCCAAGGCCGACAAGCTCGCACCCCGGGGATACGCCTACGCCACGAAACGTCCGCCGCTCGAGACGAACTACTACGAGGCCTACAACCGCGACAACGTGCACCTCGTCGATGTGAAGAGCACCCCGATCAGCGAGATCACCGAGACCGGTGTGCGCGTCGGCGACCGCACCTACGAGGTCGACACCATCGTGCTCGCGACCGGCTTCGACGCCATGACCGGACCGCTCATGGCCATGGACATCCGCGGACGCAACGGTGTGCGCCTGGCCGACAGGTGGGCGCACGGACCGCGCACCTATCTCGGCATCATGAGCAACGAGTTCCCCAATCTGTTCACGATCACCGGACCTCAGTCACCCTCGGTGCTCTACAACATGCCGCTGGCGATCGAGGACCACGTCGACTTCGCGACCGACGCGATCGCGTATCTGCGCGCACACGATCTCGACGTCATCGAACCCACCGCCGAGGCCGAAGCCGACTGGGTGCGCACCACCACCGAGATCGCCGAGCAGACGCTGCTGCCGCAGACCGACTCGTGGTACATGGGCGCGAACATCCCCGGTAAACCGCGTGCCTGCATGGTCTACCTCGGCGGCGCCCCGACCTACCGGCAGGTCTGCGCCGAGGTCGTCGACGGCGGTTACGTCGGCTTCGACCTGGCCCCGGCGCGAGCCACCGTCCCGGCCGCCTCGTAGGGCACCGAACTCCCCATCACTCGGAAGGACAGCACCCATGGCACTCGACGAGCACGCCGCAGGCCTCATCACAGGACTTCGGCAGCAGGGATTCACCTCGTTCTCGCAGATGACGGTCGATCAGGTCCGCGCGACGATCGCGACCTTCACCGACCTCCAACTCCCACCGCAGGACGTCGCTCGCGTCGACGAGACCCACTACGAGAGCGACGGCGTCGATCTCCCCCTGCGGATCTATACCCCCGGGGCGGACACCGGACCGCAGCCGGTGGTGCTCTACTTCCACGGCGGCGGGTTCGTCGCGGGCGACCTCACCGTCGTGGACGAACCGGCCCGGGCGGTCGCCCTGGCGACCGGAGCCACCGTGGTGACCGCGGGATACCGGCTGGCGCCGGAACATCCGTTCCCCGCAGCGGCCGACGACGCGTGGGCTGCGTTGCAGTGGGTCACCGCCCACATCGCCGAGTACGGCGGCGACCCGCACAACCTGGTGGTGATGGGCGACAGCGCCGGGGGCAACCTCGCAGCCGGAGTCGCGTTGCGGGCTCGTGACGAAGGCGCACCGGTGCTGCGCGGACAGGTGCTGATCTATCCGGCGCTCGACCGCGCTGCCGACCTGCCCTCGCGCCGCGAGTTCGCCGAGGGGTACATCGTCACCGCCGCCGACATGGACTGGTTCCTCGACCGGTACTTCACCTCACCCGGGGACGCGGAGACGCCCTATGCGCTGCCCGCACGCGCAGCCGATGTGGACGCCCTGCCACCGACCCTGGTGCTCACCACCGAGAACGAGGTGCTCCGCGACGAAGGTGAGTTCTACGGACGGCGGCTGCGCGAAGCCGGCGTGGACGTGACGATCCGCCGGTTCGACGGGCTCGTGCACGGCGCGTTCTGGATGTCGGGCGCGGTGCCGCGCAGCGGCGAGATGCGCGACGAGGTGGCGAAGTTCGTCACCCGCACCATCTCGGGCGTCCCCACCCGGTAGGAACTCGATCCGCTATTCCGCGGGAGGGGCCGAGCGACGATCCGACGTCGCCGGCCCTTCTCCGCTTTCCTCGCCGTCGCGCGCCGCACGCTCGTCGTCGTCGCGCGCCGCGCGGGCGGCCTCGCGCATCTCGATCGCGTCGGTGATCAGTTCGCCGATCTCGCGGGTGACGTCCCGGACCGCTCCGGTGATGATCCCCGCGATCGCGCCGACGTGGGTGGCCGCCGACTCGGTGACCTCCTGGATCGTGTCCTTGTTACGCTCGAATCTTCCCACCATGTTCGACCCCCTCGATCGTGTCGTCCGCGAGGGTACCCGCATCGTCGAGCCGGCGATCGGTGGAGCGGTGACGTTGGATGATCACCTGCGACTCGGGTTCGGGCGCGAGCCAACCGGGCGGGAGGGCGAACTTGAAGATCTTCTTCCAGACCGACGTCACCTGGGCTGTGAGGCCACCGGTGTTGTACGGAAGTCCGTGCTTCTCGCACAGTTCCCTGACCTTCGGAGCGAGCTCCGGATAGCGGTGTGCCGGCAGGTCGGGGAACAGGTGGTGCTCGATCTGGTGCGACAGGTTGCCGGACATGATGTGGAACAACGGTGAGCCGGTGATATTCGCGCTGCCCAGCATCTGCCGGACGTACCACTCACCACGGGTCTCCTCGGCGGTCTCCTCCTCGGTGAAGGACTGCACGCCGGACGGGAAGTGACCACAGAAGATGATCGAATACGCCCACACGTTGCGCACCAGGTTGGCGGTGACGTTGCCGAGCAGGGTCGGAACGAACATCGGACCGCTCAATAGCGGGAACGCGATGTAGTCCTTGACCACCTGACGGCCGGCCTTGTGCCACCAGCCCTTCGAGATCGGGATCACGTCGCGCCACGACCGCTTGCCTGCGACGATCCGGTCGACCTCGGCGTCGTGCATCATCACGCCCCACTCGAACAGGAACATGAGTGCAGTCGCGTAGACCGGGTTGCCGAGATAGTAGGGATGCCACTTCTGGGCAGGGTCCATGCGCAGGATCCCGTATCCGATGTCACGATCCTGACCGAGGATGTTGGTATAGGTGTGGTGCACGTAGTTGTGCGAGTGCCGCCACTGGTCCGACGGGCACACCGTGTCCCATTCGAAGACACGGGAATTCAGCGACGGTTCGCGCATCCAGTCGTACTGACCGTGCATCACGTTGTGCCCGATCTCCATGTTGTCGAGGATCTTCGACACACTCAGCGCCGCCACACCGGCGACCCATGCGGGCGGGAGGAATCCGACGAAGAGCAGACCGCGGCCGGCGATCTCGAATCCGCGCTGTGCCTTGATGATCCGGTAGAGATACTCGCGGTCCTCGTCACCGAGGGATGCGAGCGTCTGCTCCCGCAGTGCGTCGAGTTCACGGCCGATCTCCTCGACACTGTCGCAGTCGAGGACGAGCGGTTCGTTCTCGGCCGAAGAACTGCGGCCGGACAGGAAGGGCAGAAAGGGAACGGTGGGTAGGGACAATCCGAACATGATGTCCTCCAATGGTTTCGGTGGTGTCGCCGGACGGCCGGTTCAGAGTTCGACGGCGACGTCGCCGACCGGGGCGTTGACACAGATCTGGATGCGGCGGCCCGGCTCCGAATCGACGTCGCCGGTACGCACGTCGCGCGTGCACCCCGACAGCCGGACGGCGGTGCAGCTGTGGCAGATGCCCATGCGGCATCCGTGTTCGGGCGTGAGACCGGCCGCTTCGGCCTGTTCGAGCAGCGTCGACCCGGTGTTCTCGGCAACGACGCCGGATTCGGCGAAGGAGATCTCGCCGCCGGCATCGTCCGTCGACACGACCGGTGGTGCGAGGACGAATTCCTCGGTGTTCACCATCGTCTCGGCGCCCCGTTCGGCGTAGACCTCGCGGATGCTCGCGACCATCTCGGCCGGACCGCACACGAAGGTGGGCGTGTCGGCGTACCAGGGCGCGACGGCCGCGAGGTGGCTGCGGTCGAACCGCCCCTGCAGCAACCCGTCGTCGGAGCGGGTGTGGGCGTGGACGATCTCGATGTTGGGGCGGTCGGCGAGCGCCTCGAGTTCGGCGCGGCGCGGAACGTGACCCGGGGTGCGGGTGTAGTAGAGCAGGACCGCGGACCCGTCGTACCCCTCGGCGACGAGACCGGACAGCATCGACAGCACGGGCGTCAGCCCGGAGCCCGCGGCGACGAACAGCAGGCGTCGAGGGCGTGGGCTCGGCAGCACGAACTCGCCTGCGGGAGAACCGAGTTCGACGACATCTCCGAGCTGCGCACGGTCGTGGAGGTGGCGCGAGACGGTGCCCTCGGAATGCCTGCCGATGGTGAACCGCAGGTCGGGCCTGCGCTTCGACCCCGCGTCGACGAGCGTCGGCGAGTAGCAGCGCGTGTGCCGCACGCCGTCGACGCGGACCGACACGGTCACGTACTGTCCGGGAAGGGGTCGGCACGGCTGCGCGGGCCGCACCGTGACCGTGAGCGAGTCGGTGGCACTTCGGTCCACATCTGTAATCCGGGCGTAGTTCGCCGACGTGACGAGAAGTGGGTCGGCGAGTTCCAGGTAGCGGTCCGGGTGATGCGGATAGGACAGCATCCCGAGTGCTCCTACCAGGAGTTTCCGCAACGAACCCGAGCGCGGGACGGGTGTCGGACGGTCGCGCACGATCATGTCTGTCCGCCTTTCGGTAGACCTCTGCGTGCTCAGTGAACGAATGTGCACTGAAATCAGTGTGACAGTCGGACACACCTGTCTGTCAACCCCGATGTGACCGCAGACACAGATGACCGGACACCGCCCGGAACGTCGTGCCTAGACTCGGGGGGTGTCCACCGCTTCCGTACCCCCGCCGACCACCCGCGCCGAACGCAAGGAACGCACACGTCAGGCGCTTCTCGACGCCGCCCTCGAACTGTCCGCCGACCGGGGACTCGGCGGGGTGAGCCTGCGGGAGGTGGCCCGCAGCGCGGGCATCGTGCCCACCGCGTTCTACCGGCACTTCTCGTCCATGGACGAGCTCGGTGTCACTCTCGCCGCCGACACGATGCGGGTGCTGCGGCGCCTGCTGCGCGACGCGCGTCGAACACCCGGCCCGGCAGGGGCGCGGCAATCGCTCGACGTGCTGGTCCAGCAGGTACGGGCTCACAAGGCTGCCTTCCGGTTCCTGGCACGCGAACGCCACGGCGGCGTTCCCGAGGTGGCCGCCGCGATCTCCGTCGAGCTGCGCCTGCTGACCAGCGAGCTCGCCGCCGACCTGGGTCGCTCCCCGGGCCTCGAGGACTGGGATTTCGACGATCTCGAGATGGCCGCCGACCTGCTGGTGACCGCGATGCTCGATTTCGTCCTCGACCTGCTCGCCGTCGAACGTCCCGGCAGCGCGCAGGAGGCGGAGGTCGTCACCCGCGCGGAGAAACAGATGCGTCTGATCCTGCTGGGTGCGGCGGCATGGCGGCCGCGACGGACGTCCGGCGACCGGTGACAGGCCGGCGCGACGCCGGTTCGCCGAGGTGGACGGGAAATCCTGTCGCAGACACTCCCCTTCCGTAACGTGGTTCCCATGGCATCGACCGAACCCGCCACCTACGACGACCTGACCTTCGACGTGCGCGTGGCGGGTCCGAGGGACGGCACGCCCGTCGTGCTCCTGCACGGCTTCCCCGAGACATCACGCAGCTGGACGCCGGTGGCGCGACTGCTCGTCGAGCGCGGTTTCCGCGTGATCGCCCCCGACCAGCGCGGATACTCCCCCGGTGCCCGGCCGACCGGTGTCGAGCACTACGGGGTGCCGGCGCTCGCCGGTGATGTCCTCGGCCTGCTCGACGAGTTCGGGCTCGATCGCGTCCACCTCGTCGGGCACGACTGGGGCGCCGCTGTGGCGTGGTACTTCGCCGCGCACAATCCCGACCGCGTCTCGGCGTTGACCGCGGTCTCGGTCCCCCACCTTGCTGCCTACGGCTGGGCGTTGCGGGAGGACGCCGACCAGCGCGAGCGCTCCTCCTACATCGGCCTGTTCCGCCAGGAGGGCAAGGCGGAGGAGCTCCTCCTCGCCGACGACGCGCGGCGCCTGCGGGCGATGTTCACCTCTGCCGTCGACCACGACTCGGTCGACCACTACGTCGCCGCCATGTCCGCGCCGGGCGCTCTGACCGCTGCCCTGAACTGGTATCGCGCCATGACACGGGATCTCGATTCGACTCCCCCGGTCCGCGTCCCGACGACCTACATCTGGAGCACCGCCGACATGGCGATCGGCCGCGCCGGCGCCGAACGGTGTGGCGAATTCGTCGACGCCGAGTACGACTTCGTGGTCCTGCCCGACGTCTCGCACTGGATCCCGGAGGAGGCGCCGGACGAGATCGCGAACGCCGTCACGCGGCGGCGGAACGGCTGAGAGCCCGCCCACCGCGGCTTCCGTCAGCCCACGACCGGGGCGAGCAGCACTTCGAGTTCGGCGACGACCGCATCGAGCGGAGCCGGGCTGCGCTGCGCCTGGGCCACGACCAGTGCGCCCTCCAGTGCGGCGATGACCAGGTTCGCCAACGACCGCGCACGCTCCGCGCCGACGCCGTCGGCCACCAGGGACCGCGCGACGACGTCGACGAAGGTGTCGAAGGCCTCCCCGGCCCGTGCGCGCGCCCGCGGTTCGGTCCCGAGACCGGCGGCCACCACCGGGCATCCCGCGACATAGTCGGTGGCCACGAGACCCTCACGCCACAGGTCGACGACGGCGCGCACCGTGTCCACCACACCGAGACCGTCGACCTTCGCCGTCAGCGACCGCTCGATCCGGCTCGCGGCCTGGTCCGTGGCCTCTTCGACGAGTTGCGCCTTGCCGCCGGGAAAGTGGTGGTAGATGGAACCGCGCGGCGCACCGCTGTGTTCGAGGACGTCCCGGAACGACGTGGCCGCGACCCCTCGTTCGCTCATCAGCGCGATCGCGCTGGCGATCATCGCCGCGCGCGGTCCGTCCCGTCGTTCTGCAGCGCTCACCCGTTCCTCCGGCAGTGGTGGTTGTCCCCCATATTCTATGTATGTTGTCGTACGGATCCGATCTTGCGCGACACCATTTTCCGAGGAGACCCTGCCATGACCGACGTCTCGGTGACCACTCACGTCTTCGACGCTGCCGTCGACCTGTTCGAGGTCCGGGACGATCACACCGAAGGGCACACGCACCCCGCCTACGCGAACATGGTCGGCCCGTTCGGCGGTATCACCGCCGCGACCCTCCTCCGCGCGGTCGAACGACACCCGGATGTCCTCGGCATGCCGCTGTCCCTGACCGTCAACTACGCCGGCCCCATCGCCGACGGCCCGTTCGACATCGCGGTGCGCCCGGTGCGCACGAATCGGACCACCCAGCACTGGTCGATCGAGCTGTCGCAGGGCGGTGAGGTCACCACCACGGCGACAGCCGTCTTCGGTCTTCGTCGCCCCACCTGGTCGTCGACCGAACTGCAGGCACCGACCGCCCCGGCACCCGACTCGCTCGAGCCGACACCTCTGCCCGACTACATCGCGTGGGCACGCAACTACGAGATGAGGTACGCCGCGGGAGCCGTTCCCGAGGAGGGCAGCGCGGAGGTCGCCGACTCCACGTCGACACTGTGGGTCCGCGACGTCCCGTCGCGTCCGCTCGACTTCGCCTCGCTCACCGCGATGTGCGACATCTTCTATCCCCGCGCCTTCCTACGGCTGGGTCGAGTGCTGCCTGCCGGCACGGTCTCGATGACCGTCTACTTCCACGCGGACCCGGAGACCGTTGCCGCGCAATCCGACAGTCCCGTGCTCGCGACCGCACGTGCGAATCGTTTCGAACAGGGCTTCTTCGACCAGAGCGCACATCTGTGGGGACGCGACGGCATCCTGCTCGCGACCTCGCACCAGATCGTCTATTTCAAGGCATGATCGCAGCGGTCGGTGCCCGGCCGACCCGAGCGGTCCGTGTTCGGCGCCCGCCCGCGTCACCGGCACACCTGTAGCCTCGGAAACATCTTCTCCCCGAATTGCGAGGTCCACTGTGACGATGCCGAGACTCCTCCGACGGTCGGGTGTCATCGCCTGCGCCGCAATCGCGTTCGCGACCGTGGGCACGGTCGCCTGCGCCGACACACAGGAGCCGGAAGCGGCCGCAGACTACGCGTCGTACGTCGCCCTGGGAGATTCGTTCACCTCCGGACCCGGAATCCCCCCGCAGACCGAAGGCGATCCGTGCGGGCGGTCGGCGAGCAACTACCCCACCCTCGTTGCGACCGATCTCGGCATCGAGGACTTCGTCGACGCCTCGTGCGGCGCCGCCACCTCCCTCGACTTCGCGATGCCGCAGACCACCTTCCGCGGCGCGACGGTGCCACCGCAGTACGACGCGCTGCGCCCCGACACCGAACTCGTCACCGTGGGTATCGGCGGCAACGACATCGGTCTCGTCCAGCTGGCGCTGGGATGCGTCAATCTCTCGGCGCCACCCGATGGTGCGTCGTGCGCGATCACGAACACCCCGGACGGCACCGACCGTGTCGACGCCGCCATCGAAGCCTTCGCGCCCGTCTACACCACGGTGATCGACGAGATCCGCCGGCGTTCCCCGGAGGCACGCATCGTGCTCGTCGGCTATCCCACCGGGATCCGCGACGGCGGGTGCTTCCCCGAGCAGCGGATCTGGCCCGACGATGCGACCTACCTGCAGGAGAAGATCGACCGGTTGAACACCGTCATGCGCGAGCAGGCCGAGGCCGCGGACGTGGACTACGTCGATCTGCGCGATTCGAGCCGCGACCACGACGCGTGCGCAGATCCGGAGACCCGGTGGATGGCCGGCCTGCAGCCGGCCGCCGGATCGATCCCGCTGCATCCGAACGCGGCCGGGCACCGCAACGCCGCCGATCAGGTGCTCGCCACGATCACCGACTGAGCCGGTTCACGCCTGCG
The DNA here is from genome assembly GCF_900187265.1 of Rhodococcus rhodochrous. NCBI lineage: Bacteria > Bacillati > Actinomycetota > Actinomycetes > Mycobacteriales > Nocardiaceae > Rhodococcus > Rhodococcus rhodochrous. The sequence continues at coordinate 1,900,646 of NZ_LT906450.1, read as the reverse complement.
CCGACGTCTCGGGAGCCCGCACGGCGAGCAACGACACCAGGCCCGCGCCGAGCACGATCAGCAACCCCACGATCCCCGCTCGGTCGGTGCCGAACCACCACGCGAAGAACCCGAACAGCGTCGGTGCCAGGAACGAGACCGCACGTCCCGTCGTCGCGTAGAGACCGAACATCTGCCCCTCCCGTCCCGGCGGGGTCAGGCGCGCCAGGAAGGTCCGCGCCGACGACTGGGCGGGACCGACGAACAGACACAGCACCAGGCCGAAGATCCAGAACATCGTCGGACCCGACACCACGAGCAGGACGATGCCGGTCGCGATCATCGCGACCAGCGAGCCCACGATGACCGCCTTGGGCCCGACCCGGTCGTCGACGCGTCCGGCCACCAGTGCGCCCACCGCGGAGACGACGTTCGCGGCGACACCGAAGATCAGCACGTCGCCCGCTCCGATCCCGTAGACCGTGACGGCGAGGACCGCCCCGAAGGTGAAGACGCCGGCGAGACCGTCCCGGAACAACGCCGACGCCCCGAGGTACCAGATGGTGCGACGGTCCGCCCGCCACAACTCCGTCAGGTCGCGCCACAGCACGCGGTAGGACTCGACGAAACCGGCGCGGCGGGCGACGTCGCCACGCGCGACCGGCTTCTCCGGGACGGCGAGCAGCACGGGCACGGCGAACACGGCGAACCACACGGCCGCGAACAGCGCGACGAGCCGGATGTTGGTGCCGTCCTCGGTGGGCACACCGAGGAATCCGCGGGTGTCGCCGTCGCCGGCGATGAACCCGGTGTAGCACAGCAGCAGGAGCACGATGCCACCGAAATAGCCCATCGCCCAACCGAAGCCCGACACCCGTCCGATGTCGTCCGGCGTCGACACCTGGCGCAGCATCGAGTTGTACGGGACCTGCGCGAGCTCGGACATCACGGATGCCACGCCGAGCAGGACCAGCCCGAGCCACAGATAGTGGTAGTCGTCGCGCACGAAGTACATCGCCGCCATCGCCGCGACGGTGACCGTGGTGAGGATGCCCAGCGACCATTTCCGTCGCCCGACTGCGTCGTACCGCTGGCCCGACACCGGCGCGGTCACGGCAATGACGAACCCGGCGATGCCGAGCGACCATCCGAGCCAGGTGCTCGCCGAGATCCCACCCGGCAGGTCGTCGCCGACCGCGTCGGTGAGATAGACGGAGAACACGAACGTCAGGATCACGGCGTTGAACGCCGCGGAACCCCAGTCCCACAGACCCCACGAGACGACCTGACGACGTGTCGTGGCCTCCCCGGCCCCGCTCGCCGTGTCCGTGAACGCATTCATGCCCCGGAGCCTAGGCTTCCGGAGCTGCGGTGGCATGGAACGACTCCGTCGCGCGGCACCGAACGACTCGGCCCCATGGCCGGGGCGGGCCCGGTCGCCGCTCCCGAGCCTGCCGCTACGCTGACCCACTGTGACTCTGCCGAATCCCCATCCCGATGCCCGTGCCGTCGTCACCGGAGCGTCCTCCGGCATCGGCGAGGCCCTCGCAACCGAACTCGCCGCCCGCGGCCACTCGCTGATCCTGGTCGCCCGTCGCGGAGAGGTGATGGAGGCCCTCGCCGAGACCCTGCGCGCGAAGCACGGCGTGACCGTCGAGGTGCGCGCCTGCGATCTGTCCGACCGCGACGCACGGACGCCGCTCGTCGACGAACTCGGACGTCGGCGCATCAGCATCCTGTGCAACAACGCCGGTATCGCCACCTTCGGCGCGGTCGCCGAGCTCGACGCGGCCTACGAGCGGGCACAGGTCGAGCTCAACGCCGTCGCCGTCCACGACCTCACCCTCGCGGTGCTGCCGCAGATGGTCGAGCGGAACTCCGGCGCGATCCTCATGGTGGGTTCGGCCGCAGGCAACATGCCGATCCCGAACAACGCCACCTACGCCGCGACGAAGGCGTTCGTCAACACCTTCTCCGAGTCCCTGCGCGGTGAGCTCAAGGGCACCGGCGTGCACATCACGCTGCTCGCCCCCGGCCCGGTGCGCACCGAGGAACCCGACCCGGCCGAGGCGTCGATCGTCGACAAGCTGGTCCCGGACTTCCTGTGGATCTCGAGCGAACACACCGCGAAGGTGTCGCTCGACGCGCTCGCTGCGAACCGGATGCGCATCGTGCCCGGTGTGATCAGCAAGGCCATGTCGGCTGCCGGTCAGTTCTCGCCGCGGTCCATCTCGGCCCCGATCGCCGGCGCGTTCTACAAGAAGCTCGGCGGCAGCTGACGGGCGACCGCCCAACGAATCGTTCCTTCACCGCCTTCGGCGGCGTCCTGTGCCGAAGAGGCTCCGGCCGATCTCCCGGCCGGCCGCGGACGCCGCCGAGCGGATGAAGCTGCGCACGGCTTCGCTGCCGAGCACCTGCTCCACGACCGACGCCCCGGCATCGTCCGGCGCCTGCGACGGCATGTCCGGGATCGGTTCGACGTCGGTGGCCCCGACCACCGACGCGGTGAGCTTCTCGTAGGCCGATTCCCGGTCGATGGTGCGGCCGTACTTCCCGTAGAGCGGGTTCGCTTGCGCCGACGCACGCATCGCGCTCTCCCCCACTGTGCCCATCAGCGAGCGCGGCGGTCGCAGACGCGTCCAGGCGACCGGTGTGGGGGCGCCCAGCTCGGACAGGACCGTCACGATCGCTTCCCCGGTCCCCAAACCGGTCAGAGCGTCGGCGAGGTCGTAGGCGTCGGTCTTCGGGAAGGTACGCACGACCTTCGCGAGCGCCGCCTCGTCCTCGGGGGTGAAGGCGCGCAATGCGTGCTGGATCCGCGCTCCCAGTTGTGAGAGCACGCTCCGGGGGATGTCGGTGGGCGACTGCGTACAGAAGACCACACCGACGCCCGTGGACCGGATGAGCTTCACGGTCTGTTCGATCTGTTGCAGGAACGCCTTCGACGCATCGGTGAAGAGCAGGTGCGCCTCGTCGAAGAAGAACACGAGCCGCGGTGTGTCGACGTCGCCGACCTCCGGTAGCGACTGGAACAGGTCGGCGAGCAACCACATCAGGAATGTCGAGAACAGCGCTGGTCGGGTGGCCTCGTCGCCGAACTCGAACAGGTTGATCGTGCCCTGACCGTCGATCACCCGCAGTAGGTCCTCGACCTCCAGTTCGGGTTCGCCGAAGAATCCGTCCCCACCCGCGTTCTCGAGGTTGACGACCGCGCGGAGGATGACGCCGGCGGTCGCGGGCGACACGGCGCCGAGATCGGCGAGTGCGTCGCGCCCTTCGTCGCTCGTCAGGTGCCGGATCACCTGCCGCAGGTCGGCGAGATCGAGCAGCGGCAGGCCGTGGCGGTCGGCCCAGTGGAAGATCAACGCGAGAGTGGACTCCTGAGTGGCGTTGAGCCCCAGCACCTTCGAGAGCAGGATCGGCCCGAACGAGGTGACGGTGGCGCGGACGGGGATACCGACCCCGTCGGTACCGAGCGAGTAGAAGGCCACGGGATGCCCCGTGGGCGTCCAGTCCTCGTCGCCGGTGTCGGCCGCGCGGTTGAGCACCGCATCGTCGGGCTCGCCGGCGGCCGACAGGCCCGACAGGTCGGACTTCACGTCGGCCATCACCACCGGCACCCCCGCCGCCGACAGTTGTTCCGCCATGACCTGCAGCGTCTTGGTCTTGCCCGTGCCGGTCGCACCGGCGACCAGCGCGTGACGATTCAGAGTGGCGAGCGGGATGCGCACCGGCGCGTCGGGATCGGCGACGCCGTCGAGCACGACGGCGCCCAGTTCCAGCGCCTCGCCGATCACTTCGTACCCGGCCGCGATGGTCGCGGCGGTGATCTCCGGCTTGTCGGTCATGCTCGCCCCCTCCGGCCTCGACCTCGCCCACCGCGACGGTACCGGGCCGTCGAACCCACGGAAGAACCATTCTTATCGGATGCCAGAATTGTCGCATTACAGTGATTCCGCTCACAACAGCAGCGGCAAGGTTTCCCGGCTGGTACACCGCATTGACCTGCACGTTCCCTACGAGAATCTGTGCCGTCGACGACGTGAGGATCGTTCGCAAAAACAACGACGTGTGCTAGCAACGAACTACGCGACATATTCCACGAACACAGGAGAAACACATTGACGCCCAAGATCGCCATTCTCGGAGCAGGTCCCAGTGGACTCGCACAGCTGCGTGCTTTCGAAGCAGCCCGAAAGGCCGGTCTGGAGCAGATCCCCGACATCGTCTGCTACGAGAAGCAGCCCGATTGGGGAGGAATGTGGAACTACACCTGGCGCACGGGACTCGACGAGCACGGTGAGCCCGTCCACGGGAGCATGTACCGCTACCTGTGGTCCAACGGCCCGAAGGAATGCCTCGAATTCGCCGACTACTCCTTCGAGGAGCACTTCGGACGCCCCATCCCGTCGTACCCGCCGCGCGCCGTCCTGCTCGACTACATCATGGGTCGCGTCGAGAAGAGCGACGTGCGCAAGTACATCCGGTTCAACACTGCAGTGCGGTGGGTCGAGTGGTCCGACGAGACGCAGAAGTTCACCGTGACGGTGATGAACCACGACCGGGGCGCGCTGGAGTCCGACGAGTTCGACCACGTCGTCGTCGCCACCGGACACTTCTCCACCCCGCAGGTCCCCCACTTCGACGGTCTCGACCGGTTCCCCGGACGTGTGTTGCACGCCCACGACTTCCGTGACGCCCGCGAGTTCACCGGCAAGCGACTGCTGCTCGTCGGCAGCAGCTACTCGGCCGAGGACATCGGAACGCAGTGCATCAAGTACGGCGCCGAACAGGTCACCTTCAGCTACCGCAGCGCACCGATGGGTCACGACTGGCCCGAGCAGTTCTCCGAGGTGCCGTTGCTCACCCATGTCGACGGCAAGGTCGCCCACTTCCGTGACGGCAGCACCCGCGAGGTCGACGCCATCGTGCTGTGCACGGGGTACAAGCACCACTACCCGTTCCTGCCCGACGAACTCGCACTGCGCACCAACAACCGGCTCTACCCGCGCGACATCTACAAGGGCATCTTCTTCCAGCGCAACCCGAAGCTGATGTACCTCGGTGCGCAGGACCAGTACTTCACGTTCAACATGTTCGACGCCCAGGCCTGGTACGCACGCGACTTCATGCTCGGCCGTGTCGACCTGCCCGACTGCGACACCCGCGAGCAGGACATCGACCACTGGCGGGCACGTGAGGAGAAGCTGTCGTCGCCGGTGGAGGAAATCGACTTCCAGGCCGCGTACATCCGCGATCTCGTCGACCGCACCGATTACCCCGAGTTCCACGTCGAACGCCAGGGGGAGGTGTTCAAGCAGTGGAAACAGGACAAGAAGCGCGACATCATGGGCTACCGCAACAACAGTTACCCCTCGACGCTCACCGGAACCGTCGCTCCGCCGCTGCCGGCACCGTGGATGGAGATCCTCGACGACTCCCCCGAGTCCTTCCTGCGGCACGACTTCACCGCTCCGGACGCGGCCGCGGAGCGCGGGTCCACCGCCACCGAAGTGAGCACAGAGGGCCGGACCCTCGACCGGCAGCACACCCCGGCGGCACGTCGTCCCACCCGCCCGGCCGCGCCGCGCACCGTCGCCGTGAAGGCATGACGGTGCACATTTCGTCCCGGACCGTCGACGCCGCGCCTCGTGGGTGCGGCGTCGATGGATAGTCTGTCTGTCGTGCAGGACAAACTGGTATGGATCGACTGTGAGATGACGGGGCTGCGTCTCGGCAGCGACAAACTGATCGAGATCGCGGCTCTGGTCACCGACAGTGATCTCAACGTGCTCGGCGAGGGCGTGGACATCGTGATCCACGCCGATGACGACGCCCTCGCCGACATGCCGGAGGTCGTGCAGCAGATGCACGAGCGGTCCGGCCTCACCGAAGAGGTGCGCCGCTCGACGGTCAGCCTCGCCGAAGCGGAGAAACAGGTCCTCGCGTACATCCGCGAGCACGTCACCGAGGCGGGCACGGCGCCGCTGGCCGGCAACTCCATCGCGACCGACCGCGCGTTCATCACCCGCGACATGCCCGAGCTCGACAACTACCTGCACTACCGCATGGTGGACGTCAGCTCGATCAAGGAGCTGTGCCGGCGCTGGTATCCGCGCATCTACTTCGGTCAGCCGGAGAAGGGCCTGTCGCACCGGGCACTCGCGGACATCAAGGAGTCGATCCGCGAACTGCGTTACTACCGGCGCACGGCCTTCGTGGCACCTCCCGGCCCCACTCCGGCCGATCTTGCAGCCGTCGTGAAGGACCTGGGACCGGCCTGACCAGCCGATTCGTCTTTTTCGTCTTCGTCAGGCTAGTATCTGTACCGCAGGCGCAAGCGACCGAGAGGTTGCCGGCGAATGCGATGGTGAGTGTAGTTCAGTTGGTAGAGCACCAGGTTGTGATCCTGGCTGTCGCGGGTTCGAGTCCCGTCACTCACCCCGAAGAGAGCCCCCGATCGGATTTCCGATCGGGGGTTTTCTCGTTCCCGGAAGAATTCTCACGCACAGCGGTTCCTCACACGCAGGGCTCCTCACGCGCAAGGCTCCTCGCGCGCTGAACCGGGGTTCGCCGCCGCTGCAGCGCGCGCAAGGCCCGGTTCGGGGCGCGAAGGCCGGTCTATTCGAACGAGCGCGTCACGAAGGCGTCGACGTCGGCCCGGGAGCGCTCGACCGTTGTGTAGTGCCCGGCCACGTAGACGCGGTAGTCGACGTCTGCCCCTGCGGCCTTCATGTCGGCGGCGAGCGCTGCGGACAACGGCAGCGGAACCATCACGTCGTGGATGCCGTGCGCGAGGAAGACCGGCCGGTCGTAGCCGTCCGCCGGGGCGGCGAGATAGTCGGCCAGCAGCGCCGGCATCGGCCCCTCGGCCAGCGGGCGCGCGAGCAGCTCCCCGACGGGGATGTCGCGCACCGATTCCTCGAGATCGTCGTAGCAGAGCTCCTCGGCCCGATCGACGACCTCACGGCCGGTCGGGGTCAGGTAGCCCTCGACGTCGACCTCGGGGTAGGCGTCGCGCAACCCTGCGAAGATGTACCCGCTGAAGCTGACGAGGCCCCACAGTCCCGGATCGGGGAAGCCCGGGACGCCGATCGTGAAGGCCCGTTCGAGGTTCGCCGGGGCACCCGTCGCGACCGTTCCGCGGAAGTCGAGTTCGGGAGCGCGGGAGGTCGCGATCGCGGCGGTGTGCAGCGCCGCGTGTCCTCCCTGCGACTGCCCCATCACGATCCAGCGCTCCGACAGCGGCGCCCCACCGTCGCGGGCGGCCCGGACGATGTCGACGATGCTGTTCGCGGCGCTGGGGCCGTCGAGATAGCGGTGGAGACCCTCGGAGCCCAGACCCGGGAAGTCGGCGGAGACGACCGCGTACCCGGAATCGAGCCAGTGCTGCAGATAGGTCCGCTCGAGATCGGAACGCGGCGTGCGGGTCGTGAGCGCGCAGTCGTCGCCCACGCCGGTCGTGCCGTGCGCCCACGCGATGACGGGCCAGCCACCCTCGGGGGCATCACCCTCGGGCAGGAACAACGCGCCCGTGGCGACGGTCGGCTCCCCCGACCGCCACTCGGTGGCGTACTCGAGCTTGGTGGCGGTGGCGGCACCGGGCAGCGACAGTTCGTCGGGCAGCGGCTGTTGCGAGATCACCGAACCCGGTGCCGGTGGGGTCGACGATGCGACCGGCGAGGCCGCAGCCCCTGCCGGTGTCAGCGCCGCGAGCAGCACGGCACCGCAGCAGGCAGCACGCAACCATCTCCCCCGAACGGCCATCGATCCCCCTTCACCCGTCATGCCGCAGCGTTGCCGGCCTTCCATGTCGACCACGGGATGTTCCAGTCACCGAGTCCGTCCGTTCCGGAGAGGGTGCCGCCCACGGTGTTGCGGACCACGACGATGTCGCCGCGCTTGGTGTTGTCGAAGATCCACTTGGCGTTGGCGGGGCTGAGGTTCAGGCAACCGTGGCTGACGTTGCGCACGCCCTGGTCGCCGAGCGACCACGGCGCGGAGTGGAAGAAGATGCCGCTGTAGGACATCCGCGTGGCCCACTCGACCGGCGTACGGTAGCCCTGCGCCGAGTCGGCGGGGACCCCGTAGGTGGACGAGTCCATGATCATGTCCGCGAACCGGTCGCCGATGATGTAGACGCCGTTCGGGGTGGGCGAGGAATCCTTGCCGAAGGAGGTCGGCATCGTGATGACGTCGACGCCGTTGCGGTTGACGGTGACCTGCTTGGTCGCATCGTCCGCAGTGATGACCACCGCATCGCCGATGGTGAAGGAGGAGTGGACGTCGGACTGGCCGAAGAGACCGTCGCCGAGATCCTTGCCGTAGACGTTCACGTCGACCGTGATGGCGGTGCCGGGCACCCAGTAGTTCTCCGGCCGCCACCGCACCTCGCGGTTGTTGACCCAGTAGAAGGCGCCCTCGACGGGCGGGTTCGTGGTGACGGTGATGGCCGCCTCGGCCGCGAGCCGATCCGGGATGTTCTCGTCGAACTGCACGGCGATCGGCTGGCCGATACCCACGATCGAACCCTCACCGGGCAACACGTAGGGCTGGGTGAGATTGGCCGGCGACGAGGTGGTGAAGGCCGCCGTCGACGTGGTCGCGCCGCCGAGCCCGTACGCGACGGTCTCGAGCGTGTAGGAGCGGTTGTAGCCGAGCGGTTCGGTGTTCACCCAGGTGAGTCCGTCGTCGGCGAGTTCGCCCTGCACCGGCTCCCCTGCAGGGTTGAGTAGGGTCACCGAGTCGAGCTTGCCGTTGACCACCGAGACCGTCACCGGGTCGATCGGCGAGAAGCCGACCGATCCGTCGGTGACACTCGACGACACCGTCGGCTTGATCAGCGCCGCCACGGGATTGGAATCGATGGGCACTTCTTCGGCGCCCGTTCCCGAACCGCCGGCGCATCCCGTGACGAACGCAACAACGCCGACGACGATCACTCCGAGGATTCCCCGTACCCGACGACCCCGGGGGTTCCCCGCACTCGACTCCGTCACTTCCATACTCCGATCCCGCCTCCCCCAAGGCACCGAAAACGCACGTCATAACACCGAACACGATGATGCCAGCCTCTCTTGCGGCCGACCCGACGCGACTCCCCCGTACGTCGGTAACGTTCGAATGACAATCGCTCCGACCGTCCGATCCGTTACATCCACAACCTTACAGAAAACATTCTGACCAGCCGATTTGGCGCGTCGCGCGACGGTGTGTAATGTTCTTCTCGTTGCTGGGACGGCATCCCGGGAACAGATCGTCAAGCGCCATTAGCTCAATTGGCAGAGCAGCTGACTCTTAATCAGCGGGTTCGGGGTTCGAGTCCCTGATGGCGCACAACACGAAGGCCGGACACCCAGTGTCCGGCCTTCGTTCTGGCGGTGACACCGTCCTCCGCGTCGCCCGGCGACGACCGGGAGACCCATCGCCACGCGCCATTAGCTCAATTGGCAGAGCAGCTGACTCTTAATCAGCGGGTTCGGGGTTCGAGTCCCTGATGGCGCACAACACGAAGGCCGGACACCGGAAACGGTGTCCGGCCTTCGTCGTTCGCGGCGGTTCCACCCCCCCGGAACGAGGAACACCCACGCCGGGTCGGCGTGGGTGCCCTGTGTGCAGCCGGGGATCAGCGCATGATCCTGCGCAGTACCAGCAATCCGACGACCGTGCCGGCCGCGATCGCCGCGTACTTCTTCACCTGCGGCTGGTTCACCTTCGCGAGGATGGTCTGCTTCGTGCTCGCCACCAGATTCTTCGGGTTGGCGCGGACGCTCAGTTCGTCGAGTGTGCTCGCGAGCTGATTGCGGGCCTTCTCGATCTCCCGCTCGATGTCCTCGGTGTCCCTAGCCACGTGTCCTCCAGAAGGTCGCTGCAGTGTGCTGCGACCACGGTAATGGACGCGCGCCGGGAATGGCTGCACGGTCCACTACTGTCGCCTCCATGACCGAGAACAGCAGACTCGCCCCCGGTGATCCCGCACCCGATTTCACCCTTCCCGATGCCGACGGCAACGAGGTGTCGCTGTCGGACTATCGCGGACGCAAGGTCATCGTGTACTTCTACCCCGCCGCGAGCACCCCGGGATGCACGAAGCAGGCGTGCGACTTCCGCGACAGTCTCGCCGAGCTGAACGAGGCAGGCCTCGAGGTGATCGGCATCTCGCCCGACAAGCCGGCCAAGCTCGCGAAGTTCCGCGACGCCGAACAGCTGACCTTCCCGCTGCTGTCGGATCCCGAGAAGACCACCCTCCAGGCGTGGGGCGCCTTCGGTGAGAAGAAGATGTACGGCAAGACCGTCACCGGCGTCATCCGCTCGACCTTCCTCGTCGACGAGGACGGCAGGATCGAGGTCGCGCAGTACAACGTCCGCGCGACCGGGCACGTGGCGAAGCTGCGCCGCGACCTGTCCGTCTGACGCCCGGCGCCCCGTCCGGCAGCGTTACCGCGGCGCCAGCGAGGTCAGCAGCAGCGCCTCGGCCACGGCGAGATTCTCGATCTCGGTGGGGTCGACGCTCTCGTTCGGCGCGTGGATGACGCAGCGCGGTTCCTCGACGCCGATCAGGGCGATCTCGGCCCGCGGCACGGCGCGTTGCAGCGCGGTGCACAGCGGGATCGATCCGCCCTGACCGGCGGTCCCGACCTCCCGGCCGTAGGCGGCCTCGAGCGCCGCGCGCAGTGCGGCGTAACCCGGACCGTCCGTCGCCGCCCGGAAGGGTTCGCCGAGGACGTCGCGGTCGATGCGCAGGTGCGCTCCCCACGGCACGTGGGCCTCGAGATGGGCGACGAGCGCGTCCTGGGCGGTGCGGGCGTCGATGCCGGGCGGCACGCGCAGGTTCAGGCGTGCGGACGCGCGTGGCACGACCGCGGCGGCCGATCCGACCACGGGCGGGGCGTCGATCCCGAGGACGGTCAGTGCCGGTCGCGCCCACACCGCGTCGGCGACGGTTCCGGAGGTGGGGAGCGAAACACCGTCGAGCACGCCCGCGTCGGCGCGGAAACGGTCTTCGGGATAGGGCACACCGTCCCAGGTCGCGGTGCAGTCGAGTCCGTCGACAACGGTGTTGCCGCGCTCGTCGCGCAGGGTGCCGAGCAGATGGATCAGCGCGGCCAGCGCGTCGGGTGCCGCTCCCCCGTACATCCCGGAGTGGATCTCGCCCTTCAGTGTCTCGATGTGGACGTCGACGTTCGCGATTCCCCGCAGCGTCGTGGTGAGGGTGGGCCGGCCCACCTCGGCGTTGCCGCTGTCGCCGATGACGATGAGATCGGCGTCGAACAGTTCGGGTCGTTCGGCGACGAGGTGGTCGAGTCCGGCGCCGCCCATCTCCTCCGAGCCCTCGATGACGATGCGGACACCGACGGGCAGTGGGCCGTCCGCACACAGCGCCCGCAGCGCCAGCAGGTGCATGACGACGTTGCCCTTGCAGTCGGCGGCGCCGCGGCCGTACCAGCGGCCGTCCCGTTCGGTGAGCGTGAAGGGCTCGCTGTGCCAGAGCGATTCGTCGCCGGGCGGCTGAACGTCGTAGTGGCTGTAGAGCAGAACCGTCGGGGCGCCCTCGGGTGCGGGCGTGTGTCCGAGTACGGCGAGTGAGCCGTCGACCGTCTCGATCGTCTCGACGTTCTCGATTCCCGCCTCGGTGAAGGCATCTCGCACCCAGTTCGCCGCACCGACGCATTCCTCCACCGGGAACTGGCGCGGATCCGCGACGGAACGGAACGCGACGAGCCGCGCGAGATCGTCGCGCGCGGCCGGCATCGCCTCCCGGATCCGCTCGCGGATGCGCTGCGTCGCGTCGGTGTCTGTCGCTGTCATGATCCGTCCTCCGCACGTCGGATGAGTACGTCGATTCCGTCCAGCAATCGTTCGAGACCGAAACGGAAGTCCTGTTCGTGCCATACTGCCTCGTCGTCGGCATCGCTCCCGTCGGGGTCGAACGCGCCGCCCTCGACCGCCGCCAGCACCGAGGGGTACTTCTCGGGATCGAGGATGCGCCGCAGCATCGCCGGGGTGTCGGACGGGTCGTCCGCGACATCGGTTCCGAGTTCCCACGAGAAGCGTGCGCGACCGATGGCGTAGAGCGAGATCATGGTCACCACCTGCACCTTCGCAGGCTCGTCGAGTGGGGTGGCGGACAGCGCGCCGAGTCCCGCGTCGAGCCAGAGCAGGTTGTTGGGATAGTACGGCGCCGTGCGGATCGGGTACTGCGTCAGCCACTTGTGCGCGCGCAGACTCCGGTACTCGGCCATCGCCCATGCCTCGAGCCGTTCCCGCCAGTCGCCTCCGGTCGGTAGCTCGGGGGGCGACCCGATGGCGCGGTCCCACGCGAGTTCGACGAGCTGGTCCTTGTTGCTCACGTAGCGGTACAGCGACATGGTGGTGAAACCCAGTTGCTTGGCCACCCGGCTCATCGAGAGCGCTTCGAGCCCTTCGGCGCCCGCCACCTCGATCGCCGCATCGAGGACCTGCTCGAGCGTGAGTCCCCGTCGCGGACCCCGGGTGCCGGTATCGCTCAATCCCCATGCCAGCTGCACACTCTGCGGCAGCGGATCGCCGGGCTCGGGACTGCTCATGCTCCTCCAGATTTCGGGTCTTGCCGCCATCCTAAAACTGTGTACGCTATACACATCGGTATATGGCATACACAGTTAGGGAGATGTCATGACTCGTCCCGTTCCCGCCATCGACGTCCGGGGCCTACGCAAGTCGTTCGGCCCGACCACCGTTCTCGACGGCGTCGACCTCCGGGTCGACACCGGATCCGTCTTCGCACTGCTCGGCGCGAACGGCGCCGGCAAGTCCACGACCGTCCGCATCCTGACCACCCTGTTGCGCCCCGACGCGGGCACCGTCACCGTGGCCGGCCTGCCCCTCCCCGCCCGCGCCCACGCCGTGCGCGAGAACATCGCACTCACCGGCCAGTACGCCGCGATCGACGACGTCCTCACCGGCACGGAGAACCTCCGTCTCGCAGCGCGCCTCGCGCACCTGCCGTCGGCCGCGATTCCCGGTCGCGTCCGTGACCTGATCGAACGTTTCGACCTCGCGCACGTCGCCGACCGTCGCGCCGGCACGTACTCCGGCGGCACGATGCGACGCCTCGACATCGCCATGAGTCTCGTCGCGTCCCCGCAGGTGTTGTTCCTCGACGAACCCACGACCGGGCTCGACCCGCGCAGCCGCCTCGTGATGTGGGAGGCGATCCGCGAACTCGCCGACGACGGCGTCACCATCTTCCTGACCACCCAGTACCTCGAGGAGGCCGACCGGCTCGCCGACCGCATCGCCGTCCTCGACGGCGGGCGGATCGTCGCCGAGGGCACACCCGACGAACTCAAGTCGCTGGTGCGCGGCGGCTATCTCGAACTGCGCTTCGCCACCGACGCCGACCTCACCCGTGCCGCGTCGGTGCTCGACGGCGAGATCGACCGGGCAGCACTGACACTGCAGGTCCACACCGACGGCGATCTGCCCCACGTCGCCACCCTGCTCGAACGCCTCGCCGCCGAGGCGGTCCCCGTCGAGAAGTTCGGGCTGCACTCCCCCACCCTCGACGACGTCTTCCTCACCCTCACCGGCTCCACCGACGAAACGAAGGTCGTCCGATGACACTCCTCGCGCACCCCACCCCGCTCCGCTTCGCCGCGCGCGACCACGCCGCCGTGACCGGCCGGAACCTGCGGCGGATGCTCCGCAGCCCCGACGCACTGCTCATGGGCCTCGCACTGCCGGTCCTGCTGCTCGTGTTGTTCGTCTACGTCTTCGGCGGCGCGATCGACACCGGCACCGACTATCTCAACTACGTCGTGCCCGGCATCGTGCTGCTGTCGGCCTCCTTCGGGGCGGCACAGACGGCCGTCGCGGTCGCCTCCGACATGCACCGCGGCATCGTCGACCGGTTCAGGTCCATGCCCATCGCCCGGTCGGCCGTGCTCACCGCGCACGTCGTCGCGAGCCTGGTCCGCAATCTCGCCAGCACCGTCGTGGTGTTCGTGGTGGCCGCACTCATGGGATTCCGGCCCGACGCCCACCTCGTCGAATGGGTGGCCGCCACGGGTGTCATCGCGTTGTTCGTCCTGGCGGTCTCCGCCGTCTCGGCCGCGCTCGGGATGCTCGCGGGCAATGACGAGGCCGCGAGCGGGTTCACCTTCCTCCTGCTCTTCCTCCCCTACGTGAGCAGCGCGTTCGTCCCGCCCGAGACGATGCCCGGATGGCTGCGCGGTTTCGCCGAACACCAGCCGGTCACCCCGGTGATCGAGACCGTCCGGGGACTGCTCACCGGCACCGGGATCGGGTCGTCCGCGATCGTCGCGATCGGGTGGTGCGCGGCGTTCACCGCGATCGGCCTGGTCGCCGCCACAGCACTGTTCCGACAGCGGACCGCGCGCTGACCTGTGGCTGCCCGGTTTGTGACACTCTGACTCACAACAAGTATTCGGGAAAGCACGGACGTCCGGCTAGCCTGGGCGCGTGGAGTCAGCAACGAACGGCCGCCGCGCCCCGCGCCGGATCGATCCGGCGCTCGAGGTTCAGGCCGAGCCCCAGGAGCTCGTGCCGCGTCGGCGGCCCACCCAGGAGCGGAGCCGCCGCAAGTTCGACGCCCTGTTGGCCGCCTCGCGTGAACTGCTCACCGAGGTCGGCTTCGAGTCGTTCACCTGTGAGGAGGTCGCGTCCCGCGCCGACGTCCCCATCGGCACGCTCTACCAGTTCTTCGCCAACAAGTACGTGATCGTGTGCGAGCTCAACCGGCAGGACCTCGTCGGCGTCCAGAGCGAACTCGCCCAGTTCAACGGCAAGATCCCGTCCGTCGACTGGTTGCGCTTCCTCAACAGCTTCGTCGACCACCTCGCCGGACTGTGGACCACCGATCCGTCCCGCCGCGAGGTGTGGCTCGCGATGCAGTCCACCCCGTCCACCCGGGCCACCGGCGCCATCCACGAACGCGAGTTCGCCGAGCAGGTCGCGCGGATGCTGGCACCGCTCACCCCGGACACCCCGCGGCCGCGCCGCAAGCTCATGGCCGAGGTGCTCGTCCACATCGTGTACTCGATGCTCAACTTCTCGGTGCAGGACGACCAGACCCACGCCGACGCCGTCGTGGAGCTCAAGCGCATCATGGTCGCCTATCTGCAGATCGCCGAACAGGACTCACGTGCCCAGGCCAAGCGACGCAAGCGCCGCGAGGAATCGGCGCGAGCCGATCTGCAGGAGGCCGACACGGATCAGGCCGAGGAAGCTCCCGCTCCCTCGGCCTGAGTCCCCACATCTACTACGTACTTCGGTCGTCGACCTCGTCGAGGACGACGAATGCGCCGGCCATGTCACCGTCATGGGTCAGCGACACATGGATCCGGACGCCGGTCAGCTTCTCGGCGACCTGCCGGTGCAGCCGGATGCTCGGGCGACCCCACGCGTCCGAGACCACTTCGATCTGCTGATGGATCGTCTCCGGTAGGACCGGGGGGCTCCCGAACAGCGACGCCGACCACGCCTTGATCACCGCCTCCTTCGCCGCCCACCGGGCGGCGAAGTGACGGGCGGGATCGGAGCTGCGGGTGTTCGCGTCGCGACGCTCGCCCGGCGTGAAGTTCGCCAGCATCGTCGTTCCCGTACGACTCAGCTGTTCCGCGAACTCCGGCACCGACACGAGGTCGAACCCGACACCCGCAACTCCCATTCCGGTACTCGTCCGTCCTGCTCGGCCGACTACTTGCAGCCGGGCAGACCGGAGCGGTACACGTCGTCCTCACCGAGGCGGGCCTCCGGCGAGAGCAGCACGTCCGCCTCGAGCTGACGCGAGGCCGGTGCCGGCACGCTGTCGCCGCCGAGGCGACGATCCGCGGGCCGCTGGTAGAGCGAGGCCCCACCGGTCATCGCGTCCACCAGGCGACGCTTGCCGGCGACGGTGCGCTCGGCAGCCTTGGCCAGGTAGGCCTCCCGGCGCTCGGCCGGGATCGCCTCGACGAACGCCTGCGGGTGGACCACCGCGATCAGACCCGACACGTGCCCGAAACCGAGGCTCGTGAGCAGACCCGCCTTGAGCGGAAGCTGCTCGCCGAACCGGATCGGCGTGCGCGGCCACACGAGGTGCTCGAATTCCGCCATCTTCTCGTCGACACAGTCGAGGCTGCGGTTCGGCGGAACCACACCCTGCGCGAGGACCTGGCACAGGCCGATCAGCTGGAAGGCAGCGGCGCCGCCCTTGGCGTGACCGGTCAGCGACTTCTGCGAGACCACGAACATCGGGTTGCCCTCGCTGCGGCCCAGCGCAGCGGCCAGACGCTCGTGCAGCTCGGCCTCGTTCGGGTCGTTCGCGGCGGTCGAGGTGTCGTGCTTGGAGATCACCGCGATGTCGTCGGCCGTGAGACCGAGCTTGCGCAGTTCCTTCGCCAGACCCGACTCGCGTCCACCGCGACCCGCACCGAGCGCACCGATGCCGGGCGCCGGAATCGAGGTGTGCACACCGTCGGCGAACGATCCGGCCCAGGCGACCACACCGAGCACCGGCAGGCCCATCTCGAGCGCGACATCGCCGCGGGCGAGCAGGATGGTGCCGCCACCGGCCGACTCGACGAAGCCACCGCGACGACGGTCGTTGGCGCGGGAGAAGCGACGATCGCTGATGCCCTTGGCCTGCATGTCCTCCGACTTGGCGGTCGCGGACATGTCACCGAAGCCGACGATGCCCTCGATACCGAGATCGTCGAAGCCACCGGCGACGACCAGATCGGCCTTGCCGAGCTTGATCTTGTCCACGCCCTCCTCGACGGAGACCGCAGCCGTGGCGCACGCCGCGACCGGGTGCACCATCGCGCCGTAGCCACCGACGTACGACTGGACGACGTGTGCGGCGATGACGTTCGGCAGGGCCTCCTGCAGGATGTCGTTCGCCCGCGACTCGCCGAGCAGCGTGTCGATGTACAGCGACCGCATCGAGGACATGCCACCCATGCCGGTGCCCTGCGTGTTGGCGACCATCGACGGGTGCACCCAGCGGAGCAGCTCGGACGGGGTGAAGCCACCGGTGAGGAAGGCGTCGACCGTGCTGACGATGTTCCACAGACCCACCCGGTCCACCGAGTCCGCCATGTCGGCGGGGATGCCCCACTTCGTGACGTCGAAGCCGGTCGGGATCTGGCCGCCGACCGTGCGGGTCAGCTTCGCCTTGCGCGGCACCCGGATCTCGGTGCCGGCCTTGCGGGTGACCGTCCAGTCGCCCGACTCGGCGTCGACCGACGCGACCGTGTTCTCCGGATCGGAGTCGACGAACGCGCGAGCCTCGGCCTCGGAACCGACGACGAACGACAGGTCCTTGTCGAGGAAGACCGAGGTGAGCAGCGGAGCCGTGTTGTCGATCATCGCGCCGTCGTCGGCGTAGCGGCGGATGCCGCAACGCTCGACCACCGCGTCGTGGTAGCGGTCGGCGATCTCCGCCTCGGGCACCAGCTCACCGGTCTCGGTGTCGTAGAAGCCCGGCTTGGGATCGTTCTCCCAGCCGATCAGCCCCGTGACCCACGCCAGCTCGAGCACACCGGCGGCCGACAGTTCCTCGTCGACCTCCATCTCGAAGCGGGTGCGAGCGGAACCGTAGGGGCCGAGCTCGCCGGCGCCGACGATGACGACCGTGTCGGCGAGGTCGGCGGTGACCGTGCCCCACTCGGGGGTCGGCAGCGCCTCGGCGCGCGGAGGCTCGGGCAGCGCCGCGATGGTCGCGGTGTCGTCCTCGTCCTCCTCGACGGCGTCGGCCGCGTCCTGCGCCTGCTTCGCGAGCGCCGGCAGGTCGACGTCCACCTCGGACAGTCCACCGGTCAGGTCCGCGACGAGCGGAGCCTCGGCGGCGAGACGCGTGGCCTCCGGCCCGACCAGCTTCAGCAGCTCGCCGGCCATCTCGTCGGTCGACCAGGTGCGGACACCGGCGGCCTCGACGGCCTCGACCAGCGGGTCGTTGCCGCCCATCAGGCCCGTGCCACGCACCCAGCCGATGAGGGCGTGGGCCAGGGTGACGCGCTCGGCCCAGGTGCGCTCGGCGCTCCAGCGGTTGATGATCGCGTCGAGTGCGGCCTTGGCCTCACCGTAGGCACCGTCGCCACCGAACTTGCCGCGGTTCGGCGAACCGGGCAGCACGACGTGCAGGTGGGTGTCGACGTCGCGGTCGTACCCGATCTGCGACAGTCCGGCGATCAGTCGCTCGACCGACCACAGCAGCACCCGCATCTCCATCTCGGCGCGCGCACCGGCGTCGGCGAGCGAGCCCGCCACGCGCGGCGCGGCGAACGGGAAGAGCAGCGTCGGGGTGAGCGCGTCCTTGATGAGCTTCTTG
The DNA here is from genome assembly GCF_900187265.1 of Rhodococcus rhodochrous. Lineage (NCBI taxonomy): Bacteria > Bacillati > Actinomycetota > Actinomycetes > Mycobacteriales > Nocardiaceae > Rhodococcus > Rhodococcus rhodochrous. The sequence goes on along the minus strand of NZ_LT906450.1, from coordinate 1,882,354 downwards.
GCGCCACCGGCGACCTCGACGGTCTCGGTGCCGATCCACTCGATCAGGGCATCGACGTCGCTGTAGGACGCCATGTTCGCGGGAACCACCCACAGAGCGGCGCCGGCGCGGGCGTTACGTGCGTACAGCTCCTTGTAGAAGCCCAGGCGGCTGTCGTTCAGCGAGGACGTGGTCACGACGACCGTCGCACCACCGGCCAGCAGCTTCGCGGCGACGGCTGCGCCGATACCGCCCTTGCTGGCGCCGGTGACCACGGCGACCTCGTCCGCGTACTCGGCACCCTCGGTGACGACGGCGGTTCCGGCGATCGCGGCGTAGGTCTGCGCGAGCTCGGTACGACCGGCCTCGGTGGCCTTGCGGCCCCAGAACTCGGCGTGCGCGGCCACGGTCCGGCCGGCGCCGGTGAACCGCTCGACCTCGAGCTGCTCGCCGAGCCAGACACGGGCCAGGTCCTCACGGGCGGTGGCCCAGCGGTCGTCGATCAGGACGGCCTTGCGCTCGTCGAAGGCCGGAGCGACCAGACGCGGCCAATCGGAGCCGAGCTCCGCCGAGACCAGGTCGACGAGTTCGTCGTCGGCCTTGTCTGCCAGACCCGAGACCTGCTCGGTGTGGCCGAGCTGCTCGAGCACGAAGCGGGCAGCGCCGGCGAGCACTCCGTCGCGACCGGTGATCTGCTCGGCGAACTCGCCGAGGGCAGCGGCGTCGACCGTCGCTCCCCCGCCGCCACCGGCGGACGGCATCGACACGGCGATTCCGCGACGCGAGGCCACCGACTGCACGGCGGCGTCGATCAGCTTGTCGACCGAAGCGGCATCCGCGAGGGCGCCGTCGGTCAGGCCGCCCAGGTCACCACCGCGGACGGACGAACCGTCGCGGCTGCCGAGCGCAGCTTCGGCGGTGACGTGCGACGCCCAGCCCTCGCCCAGACCCCACACCTTGGTGACGCGGTCGGCGATGTAGGCGGGACGCTTGCCCGACGGACCGAACACCTTGCGCAGGTGGTCGTTGATCGAGTCCGACAGCACCGGGCCGAAGGGACGGTAGGTGCGGGCGAGACGGTCGACCGTGCCGGCGAGGGCACCCATGTCGGCGTCGGCGGCACCGTCGATCGCGCCGAGCGAGAGCTCGGAACCGAGGTCGACGAGCAGCTGGTTGCGGCGCGAGGACACGCCGTCGCACAACGCCTCGATCGTGTCGGCGGGGCCGATCTGATCCGGGCGCAGCTTCGTCCACAGTGCGATGAGCACCTTGGTGGCGTCTGCGGCCTTGAAGGCGATGTCGTCCGGCGTCGGGCCACCGGCCGGCGCAGCGGGAGCCGCGGCGGGTGCCGGGGCCGCAGCGGCGGCGGGAGCGGACTCGGTGGCCGGTGCGGCGGGATCGTCGTCCTCGACCGGGGCGGGATCGGTGTCGGTCGAGTAGACGACCGACGCCTCGCGCTCGATGTTGAGCACCTCGACGGGCTGACCGAAACGACCGGGCAGCTTCAGCGTCTGCGATGCGAGGTTCGCGACGGTGGGCGCGCCACCGAGACCGACCTCGACGAACCGCTCGACACCGAGACCACCGTCGGCCTCGTCGGCGAACAGCAGGTCCTGCGTCTCGATCCAGCGCACCGGCGACGCGAACTGCCAGGCCAGCAGCTCGGCGAGCACCACGCGGGTGAGCTCGACCGGCTTGGCCGACCAGCTGTCGAAGTCCGCGAGGACGTCGGCGAGCGGCTGCGACGGCACCAGGTCGGCGATCTCCTGGATGAACTCGCGGCCCAGATCGAACGGCTTGGGCACGAGGTTCGGGATGTACCGGCCGATGAGGATGTCCGGGTCGATCTCCTGCGGCAGCAGGGCGAGCAGGCGCTCACGGAAGTCGTCGACACCGCCGCGCAGCACGGTCGAGTGGAACGGCACGTCGATGCCCGGGACGAGGATGAACGCGCGCTTGCCACCGAACTCGGCGACCTTGCGCTCGATCACGGACTCGAGGGCTTCGAGGCCGGCGACCGTACCGGCGATCGCATACTGCGATCCGCGCAGGTTGAGGTTGACGATCTCCAGGAATTCCCCGGTCTCCTCGGCGACACCGGCGACGAAGGCCTGCAGGTCCGCGTCGTCCACACCGAACTGCGACGGCCGGATCGCGGCCATGCGGTAGTTCGAGCGGCCGTGCTCGTCGCGCGGCACGAGGGCGTGCATCGCGGAGCCGCGCTGGAAGACGACCTCGAGGACGGCCTCGAGCGGCAGCACACCGGCGACCGCGGCGAGCGCGTTGTACTCACCCACCGAGTGACCGGCCAGGAAGGCGTCGTCGACGAACGCACCGGCCTCCTTGAGCTCGGCGATCTGCGCGACACCGAGGGTCGCCATCGCGACCTGCGTGAACTGGGTCAGGTGCAGCACGCCGTCGGGGTGCTTGTGGGTGACGCCGCGGGCCTTGAGGACCGTCGGGTTGTCGCGGACCACGGCCAGGATCGAGAAGCCGAGAGCCTCGCGGGTGTGCTTGTCGGCGCGCTCCCAGATCTCGCGGGCGGCCTTCGAGCGGGCACGGGCGTCGAGGCCCATGCCGGGACGCTGGATGCCCTGGCCCGGGAAGGCGTAGACGGTCTTCGGCGCGGCGATACGGCCGGTCGCGACCATCACAAGGTCACCGTCGACGCGGCAACCGACCTCGACGACCTCGGCTCCACCGTCCGTGGCGATGCGGTCGACGCGCACGTCGATCTTCGCGCCCGGACGGACCATGCCCAGGAAGCGGGTGGTCCATGCCGTCAGGCGACGGACCGGCAGCTTCGCGTCCTGCTCGATCGCGGTGACGACCTGCTGCGCAGCGGCCGACAGCCACATGCCGTGGACGATCGGGCTTCCGAGACCGGCGAGCAGCGCGGCGTTGTCGGAGGTATGGATCGGGTTGTGGTCGCCGGAGACCTTCGCGAAAGCGCTCATGTCGGTCGGCGCCACGATCACGGCGTCGCGGCGGCGGCGGCGCGGCGTCTCGGCGACGGCTTCGGTGAGAGCACCACCGGCGCGGACCGGATCGGCGAGATCGGCGGTGCCGGTGCGGCCGCGGATCGCGAACCGCTCGGCCAGGGTGGCGACCACGCGGTCGCCGGATCCGTCACCGCTGTCGGCGGTGATGACCACGTCGACCTCGACGACGCGACCCAGGTCGGTGTCGGAGACACCGGTGACCTCGGCCTTGACGCCCAGGAAGGCGGGATCGGTGGGCAGACCGTTCTTGACGTCGATCGCGTGATCCAGGTGGACCAGGTCGAGCATGCCCTCGATGACCGAGAGATCGGTCTCGGTGCGGGCGGCGCCCAACGCAGCGAAGACGGCCGGCCAGCAGGCACCCACGAGCACATCGGGCACACCGTTGCCGCTCGGCGTCAGGTTCGCGGGCAGGCCCGAACCGGTGACACCGGCGTGGTCGGCGATCTTCTCCGGCAGCCAGCCGAGGGTGATGCGGGCAGCGCCCTTCTTGACCTCGGGCAGTTCCTGACCGGCGGCGACACCGAGCAGCGCGGACATCGCCGCATCGGCGTCGGCCTCGGTGACGACGGGCGCGCCACCGGAGACGACCGAGGAGGGCACGGTCAGGCGGATCTCGACAGCCTTGTCGCGCACCAGCGGAACCCGCAGGCCGACGTGCTCGTCGTCGAGGATCGTCAGGGTCGCACCCGTCGGGGCGTGCGAGGCAGCGGTCTCCGACTCGACGGTCCACTCGTCCAGATCACCGAGACGGTGGATCGGGTTGCGGGTCTGGCGACCCGCCCACGAGACGTCGGGCGAGGACAGCACGGCGTCGAGCAGACCCGGCGCGATGTCGCGGTGGCGACGCGCGGCGAGCTCGACCGGCTCCACGCCCTCGGCGACGAGCTCGTCGGCCGTGGCCTTCTCGAAGCGGTCGAGGAGTTCACCGACCGGCTCGTCGACGCGGGTGATACCGGCGACGGCGACGGTGCCGGGGATGACGCAGACCTGGTCTGCGGAGTACCGCGGATCGTGGGCCTGCCACAGCGAATCCGAACGCCACCAGCGACGCACGTCCTGGTCGACGACCGGAACGAAGTTCACGGGCTTGCCGGGCGTGCGGCACAGCGACACGAAGAACGGTACGTCGGCGGGATGCAGCACGACCTCGCCCGCGTCGGGGTACTGCGCGAGCAGCGACTTGATCGCGGCGTACGGACGCTCGAGCACCGCGTCGTCGTCGAACAGGGTCGGGATCGGGCCCCGGCAGACGGGATGCAGGCGTGCCTCGGCGCGCTGCAGCATGTCGCGGAAACGCTCACGCCAGGACACGTCCAGCCACGGGCTGGTGTGCGCCTCGGCGAGGACGTCCGCGAGGTCGGTGCCGCAATCGAACTCGGCGCCGTTGTCCGCACCGACGGCCAGCTCGAGGTAACGCTCGAGCCACTGCAGGTAGGTCATGGTGTCGAGGTCACCGAAGTACGGCTTCGCCGTTCCGTTCAGGGCCTCGATGATCTCGTCGCGGCGGGCGGCCACGGCATCGGCGTCACCGGCGACCTCGTCGAGGAGGCGACCCGTGCGCGACGCAGCATTGTCGATCTCGTGGATGTCGGCGCCGAGCTGGCTGCGGCCGGAGGCCATACCGCCGGTCGCGGTGCCGGCGGCGACCCAGTCGGGGGTGCCGGGGGTGTCGACGAGCAGCTGCTTGACCTCGGGAGCCGTGGTGGCCTCGAGGGTCGCCATCGCGGCGGTGCCGACGAGGATTCCGTCGAGCGGCATCGCGGGGAAACCGTAGACGGTCGACCAGCGACCGGTCAGGTAGTCGGCGGCCTTCTCCGGCGTACCGATGCCACCGCCGACGCACAGCACCAGGTTCGGGCGCGTGCGCAGCTCGGCGTAGGTGTCGAGGAGCAGGTCGTCGAGGTCCTCCCACGAGTGGTGACCACCGGCGCGGCCGCCCTCGATGTGGGCGATGACCGGGTAGTCCGGGACCTCGTTGGCGATGCGGATCACCGAACGGATCTGCGCGACCGTGCCCGGCTTGAAGGCAACGTGCTCGATGCCGGCCTCACGCAGGTCGGAGATGATCTGCACGGCCTCGTCGAGCTCCGGGATACCGGCGGTGACGACGACGCCGTCGAAGGGCGCACCGGCCGCACGGGCCTTGGGCACGAGGCGCTTGCCGCCGACGTGCAGCTTCCACAGGTAGGGGTCCAGGAACATCGAGTTGAACTGGACGGCGCGACCCGGCTCGAGCAGCTCGGTGAGCTCGGCGACGTGGTCGGCGAAGATCTGCTCGGTGACCTGACCGCCACCGGCGAGCTCGGCCCAGTGGCCGGCATTCGCGGCCGCGGCGACGATCTTCGGATCGACGGTCGTGGGGGTCATGCCCGCGAGCAGGATCGGCGAACGGCCCGTCAGGCGGGTGAAGGCCGTCTCGACGGCGATGCGGCCGTCGGGCAGCGCGGCCGGCTTCGGAGCGAACTCCGACCAGGCACGCGGAACCTCGGGCTCGGCGCCCGGGGTGAGGAGGTTGCGCTGACCGCCGCGGGTCGCGGCGGCGATGATGCCGACGCCCTGACCGCGCAGGCCCGAGCTGGTCATGCGGGTGAGGAGCTCCCCCGGGCCGAGGTCGAGGATCCACGAGGCACCGGACGCGACGGCGGAGTCGACCTGCTCGACCCAGTCGATCGGGGCGACGAGGATGGCCTGCGCCAGGCTGCGCGCGAGCTCGGCGTCGAGCTCGCAGCGGGCGGCCCAGTCGGCGACCTGCTCCACGGCATCCGCGAATGCGGGGTGATGGAAGCCGACCTCGGCCGCGACGGGCTCGAAGGTCGGGGAGAACACGGCGCCACCGCGCTTCTTGGCCTCACGCTCGCGGGTCTCCGCGGCGGAGATCTGCTCACAGCGCTGCTGCACGCGCTCGAGGGCGGCGGGCGGGCCCGACAGCACGACACGACGCCGGGCGTTGCGGATCGCGACGACGGCGCTGCGCTCGGCATCCTGGCCCTCGAAGACCTCGGCGACGATCGCGCGCAGGCGCTCGGGGTCGACGTTGGCGACGGCGAGCATCGGGTACTTGCCGGCGCCGGAGATCAGGCCGCGACGACGTCCGACGAGGGTCGCGGCGGCACCGATGAGCTGGGCGATCGCGAGGATCTCGGCGTCCTTGCGGCCGGCGGCGGCGACGGACTCGACGGCGAGGACGCCCTGCGAGTGGCCGATGACCGCACTCGGCGCGACGGAGTCGACGTCGAGGCCCTGGTTCGCGAGCGCACGCAGTGCGGCGACCTGAGTGAGGAAGACGCCGGGAAGCGACACGGCGGCGGAGGTGAGAGCGGCTTCGGAGGGGCCGGTGGGCGCGTCGTCCTCGTCGGCGAGTTCGGCCTCGAGGATCCACGCGACGGGGTCGAAGCCCGTCGGACGGACCACGACGAGGTCGCTCGCGACCGGGGCGAGGTGCGCGGTGGCGCGGTTGACCAGGTCGGTGAGGACCGGTTCGAGTCCGTTGTCGCGGCTGAGCTCCTCGAGCGAGGTCAGCCAGGGGGCTCCCTGGCCGCCGAATGCGAGCGCGTAGGGCTCACCCGCGAGGAGCTTGTCGACCAGGGCACGGGCCGGAGCGGCTGCCGTGGACCGATCGGTGGTGCGTCGTGATGCCTTCGAGTTCCGTCCGTTGTCGCCTGGTGTGGTCTCGTCGATCGTCACGCGTGTGGTTCCTCTCCTGAACACCCCGGCGTCGAGGCTTCGTGTGTCAGCGCTGCGCGCCGGTGTGCTGCTGGACTAGTGGTCCGCTGTTCGGGCACGCCAAGGTTCGCACAAAATCATGAGGGGTTCCTCATGTTTTGTTTCGCGCAGTTTGCTCGACACCTCCCCCACCAGTGATTTCCCTCACACGACTGCTTGAAAGTAACTGGTCGGTAACCGGAATCACTCCTGGCTGCGTCGATGCGTGGACGTCCATGAACCCGAGGAATCCCTCACGTTTTTCGTTATCAAATCGTTACCCATTGACGGCCGTCGCGGATCGTGCATCGCAAGATCGAAAACGTGTCGGCGCCCTGCGATAGCTTTCGGGCGAATCGAACAAATATTCGACAGGGGGCACGGTGGGGAGAAGGGTGAAGTACACGCGGGAGGTCCTCGAGGAGGCGGTCGCGAAGGCGACCAGCGTCGCGGGCGTGTTGAGGCAATTCGGATTACGCGAAGACGGCGGCAACCATGCCAACATCAGCCGACGAATCAAGCTCTACGGAATCGACACGTCCCACTTCCGGGGTATGGCCCACCAGAAGGGGATACCGCCTCGGAACCGCCTGCACTGGTCGGAGGTGCTCACGGTCTCACCGGCCGGCTCCAACCGCAGAGAAGCTGCCCGCCTCAGACGAGCGCTCATCGAATCCGGGCGGTCGCACAGGTGCGAGAACTGCGGCACCGGTCCGGAATGGCGGAAATCGCCGCTCGCACTGCACGTCGACCACATCGACGGCAATCCGAACGATTCCCGTCCGGAGAACCTCCGCTTCCTGTGCCCCAACTGCCACAGCCAGACACCCACCTGGGGCAGGAGGATCCGACACAACCGACCGATCCGAGCCCTCGACGCGGCTCCAGCCGAGTCGAGCATCGAGGTGGAAGCGGGGACACGGTGACGCGACCGGTCAAGTACACGAAGGAGATGCTCGAAGAGGCAGTTCGCAGCTGCGTCAACTTCGCCGACGTCATGCGGTACTTCGGTCTCAAACCCAACGGAGGACATCACACGCATCTGACCCGCAGGATCAGGGCACTCGGTATCGATACGTCCCACTTCACCGGCCGCCCTCCCGTTCAGGGTGGACCTGTGGTGAAGCGGCACTGGACCACGATCCTGGTCGAGACACCGGCAGGCTCGCCACGAACCAAACCTCATCTACTGCGTCGGGCTCTCATCGAGTCCGGTCGCCCACACGAATGCGAAGGTTGCGGCACGGAGCCATATTGGTACGGCCGGCCGTTGGTCTTCCACGTCGACCACATCGACGGAAATCCCAACGATTCGAGACCCGACAACGTCCGGTTTCTGTGCCCCAACTGCCACACCCAGACACCGACCTGGGCCGGGCGGCGCCGCTTCACCTTCCGTAGGGAAGAGCCGTCCTCGTGACGTATTGTGTCCGTGACGCGCGAGTGGCGGAACGGCAGACGCGCTGCGCTTAGGACGCAGTGTCCATAGGACGTGGGGGTTCGAGTCCCCCCTCGCGCACCACGTGACCTCACCCACGGTGCACCGACCGGTCTTGGCAGGTCGGTGCACCGTTCGGGTACCGTCGAGGGCGTGTCCGAGCATCGCCCTCCCCGCCGGTTGGCCCTGATCATCCTGGTCCTGGTGGCCGCGGCCGGATGCCTCGGCCTCGGTTACTGGCAGTGGGTCCGTTTCGAAGCGGTCGGCGGCACCTACCAGAATCTCGGCTACGCCCTCCAGTGGCCCGCGTTCGCCTTCTTCTGCGTCTACGCCTACCGGCGCTTCGTCCGCCTCGAGGCGGAGGAGCAGGAAGCCGAGAGCACCGGCGGACGACGCCCGTCCGATTCGGACGAGCCCACCGAGATCCCCGAGGATCTTCTTCCCACCCGACCGCGCACGCTCGCCGAGGCACGCGAGCAGGAGGCCGCGGATCCCGACGCACAACAGATCAACGAGTACAACGAGTACCTCGCGCAACTGGCGCGCAGGTCCGATAGGAGCGCTCAGTGAGCACGACCCCCGAGCAGGCGTCCGGCCAGGCCACCACGCCGCGCGTCGTCAGTGAGGCCGACCGGAAGAAGATCCGGTCCGCTCTTCTGCGTTACCGCGTGCTCGCCTACGCGACCGGTATCTGGCTGCTCATCCTCACCGGTGAGATGGTCGCCAAGTACATCATCGGTGTCGAGAACGTGCCGGCCTGGATCGCGATCGTGCACGGCTGGGTGTACGCGGTGTACCTGGTCCTCACCTTCGACCTGTCCATCAAGGTGCGCTGGCCGATCGCCCGGACGGTGTGGACGCTCCTGGCGGGCACCATCCCGTTCCTGTCCTTCTTCGTCGAGCACAAGCGCACCCAGCAGGTGAAGGCCGACTTCGGAGTCTGACCGGCAACCTCCACGGACACGAATCGGGCGGATCCTTCGAAAGGATCCGCCCGATTTTCGTCTGTGACCGTGCGCGCTCAGCGTCGCGGCAGGCGCACCACCTGGACGAAGAACTCGTCGATCTGGCGCACCGCGCGGATGAACTGGTCGAGGTCGACCGGCTTCGTCACGTACGCGTTGGCGTGCAGCTTGTAGCTGCGGAGGATGTCCTCTTCCGCTGCCGAGGTGGTGAGGACCACGACGGGGATGTCGGTGAGGTCGGAGTCGGACTTGACCTGCTCGAGGACCTGCCGTCCGTCGTACTTGGGCAGGTTCAGGTCGAGGAGGATCAGGTCGGGCCGAGGGGCATTCTCGTACTGACCGCGCCGGTAGAGGAAGTCGAGTGCCTCCTCGCCGTCGCGGACCACGTGGAGGGTGTTTCCGATCTTGTTGTCCTCGAACGCTTCGCGCGTCATCAATTCGTCGCCGGGGTCGTCCTCGACGAGGAGGACGTCGATCGGCCGCCCGGAAACGCTCATGCAGATGCCCCTTTCAGAGCGACTTCGGTTGCAGACATGCTGTCGTCTGCCTTGGGCATCGTAAAGCAGAAGCGACTGCCGTCCCGATACTGCGGGTCGAGCCAGATCTCTCCACCGTGGTATTCGACGATCTTGCGGCAGATCGCCAGGCCGATGCCGGTGCCGGTGTAGACGTCCCGGCCGTGCAGCCTCTGGAAGATCACGAAGACCTTGTCGGCGAACTCCTCGGCGATACCGATTCCGTTGTCCTGCACGGAGAATCGCCAGAACTCGTCACCCTCGTCGACGATCTCCTCACAGTCGATCCGGATCTCCACGGGCCGGTCCTCGTGGCGGAACTTGATCGCGTTTCCGATCAGGTTCTGCCACAACATGATCATCAGTGTGGGATCGCCCACGATCGTCGGCAGGGACTCGGGCCGGGAGATCTTCGCCCCGGATTCCTCGACCGCCTGGGAGATGTTCGTCAGGGCCGCGTCGAGGGTCACGTCCAGTTCGGTGCGGACGTGCGCGTCGCTGACTCGTCCGACCCGCGAGAAGGTCAACAGGTCGTTGATGAGCACCTGCATACGCTTCGCGCCGTCGACCGCGAAGGCGATGTAGTGGCTGCCGCGTTCGTCGAGCTGGTCGCCGTAGCGCTTCTCGAGCAGCTGACAGAAGGACGCGACCTTGCGGAGCGGCTCCTGCAGGTCGTGGGAGGCGACGTAGGCGAACTGTTCGAGTTCGGAGTTCGAGCGTCGCAGTTCCGTCGTCTGGTTCTCGAGTTGCTCCTCGCGTTCGTGCGCGACCTGCAGTTCGCGCACGATCCGCTCACGCATGTCCTCGACATCCCGGCCGAGTGCCCGGATGTCGGCGGGACCCTGCGGTTCGATCTCGACGTCGAAGTTCTCCCCCGCGACCACCTTGCGCGAGGCCTGCCGCAGCCGCTGGATCGGTCGGACCACGATCATCTGGAGCAGAACGGCCAGACCGACGCCGGTGAGGAGGAAGACCACGACCATGCCGGCGAGGATGCGATCCCGCGTGGTCCGGGTGTCCTCGAGGGTGGCGATGCCGTCTTCTCGGGCCTGCGTGAGGTCGGCGTTCTGGACGGCGAATGCGGCCCGGATCCTGTCGAAGGCATCACGCCCCGCTGCGACGGCGGCGGGGTCGACGAACCGGGGCTCTCCCGGCACAACAGTGGAGATGAGGGGTTCGGCGTACACGCGCCGCCATTCCGCTGCGTGCCTTTCGATCGCTTCGAGATCCGCCATCAGGTCCTCCTCGTCGCCGACGAGGGCACGCAACTCGGCGGCCGCGGCCTCCTCGTCGCGTCGTCCGTCCTCGTAGGGGCGGAGGAACTCGGGGTCGGCGGCGAGGATGTAACCCCGCGCGCCCGTCTCCTGGTTGATCAGCGCCGACTGCAACCGGTACGCCTCGACGCGGGCGGGCTGGATTCGGTCGCGCACGTAGTTGGAGTACTCCGTCGTCTCACGGAGGAAGTGGCTGCCGACCACAGTGCCGACGACGACCAGCAGCCCCATCACGCCCAGTACGAGGAGGAACCAGCCCTGGACCGTCAGCCCGCGGGACGGCGAACGACGCACGTCTCCCGCCTCCCCCGTTGCGTCGTTGTTCGTCATGCGGTGGTGATCACTTCCTGTTCCATTGCACGTGGACGACTGCGACGTCGTCGGACAGTCCTCCCCTACTGTCCGCGAGTTTCTCGGCACCGTCGATCAGCGAGTCGGTGAACTCGGCGGCCGGCAGATGAGCGCGTTCGCGCGCGAGCTCGAGGAGTCCTTCCTCACCGAGTCGTTCCGGGCCGTCGCCGCGATGCCCCTCGAACAATCCGTCGGTGAACAGCACGATCGCGCCGTCCTCGGGCAACTCCATCGTGTGGACGGGCCAGGTGGCCACACCCGGCAGCAGGCCGAGAGCCGGACCACCGGGCGCTTCGACCCAGTCGATGGTTCCGCCATGTCGGAGCAGCAGACCGGGATGACCGGCCCGCATGACCTCGACGGTGCTGCGGTCGGCACACATCGTGAGGTTCGTCATCGAGGCGAAGAAGCGACTCTCCGTGCGCTCCGCGACGAGGATCTCCTCGAGTTGGTGCAAACGGCGGGGGCCGTCGACCCCGCTGAGCACGAGCGTGCGCCACGCGATGCGCAACCCGACGCCGAGGGCTGCCTCGTCGGGGCCGTGGCCGGAGACGTCGCCGATGAGAACGTGGACGGTGCCGTCGTCGGTCTGCACGACGTCGTAGAAGTCGCCGCCGAGAAGAGCGGACGACCGGCCGGGGCGGTAGCGGGAGACGACGTCGAACTCCTGACCGTTGCGCAGGAGCGGGGACGGGAGCAGTCCGCGTTCGAGTCGGGCGTTCTCCTGTGCGTGCAGCTGGCTCGCCTGGAGTTCGGCCGCCGCGATCTCGGTCTGCTTTCGCTGGATGGCGTAGCGGACGGCGCGGCCGAACAGATCGGGTTCGACACGTCCCTTGACGAGATAGTCCTGGGCGCCCACGGACAACGCGGCGAGGCCGGTCTGTTCCTCCGCGAGGCCGGTGAGGACGACGATGGGGACGGAATCTGTGATCTCCTGGATGCGGGCAACGGCTTCGAGCCCGCTCGCATCGGGCAGGTGGAGGTCGAGAAGTACGCAGTCGGGAGCCGATGTGGCGAGTTCGTCGCGGGCCTGCGCAAGTGTCTGTACCCACACGACGGTCATCTCGGGGGCGCTGTCGACGACGAGTTCCTCCACGATGAGCGCGTCACCCGGATCGTCCTCGATGAGGAGCAACGACGGTGGTTCGACCGACTCGCTCTGCGCTCGGTGCATGTCCACTCGGCGCCCCTCCCTCCCTGCTCGAAAGGGAACATTACAGACTCCACGACGGCATGGTCACAGGGTGGTCACGGAGGGTCGCGGCTACGGCCGACGGACCGATGTGTGCGTCTATCGGCACGATCTTGCATGATGACAAGGTGAACGATCCCATGACCGCGCATCCGCATATGACTATTTCCACGACCCGCAACGGCTCCGTGGCCGTGTTGTCCGTCAACGGCGAAGTCGACATGACGAGCGCCCCGCTCCTGGAGCAGGAAGCCCTCGCACTTCTCGACACCGACATCTCCGGACTGATTGTCGACCTCAGCGGGGTTGATTTCCTCGCTTCGATGGGTATCGCTCTGTTGGTCGAGTTGTCCAAGCGAGCTGCCGACAACACCGGTTTCGCCGTCGTGGCACACGGCAGTGCAACGGCACGCCCGCTCGAACTCCTCGGCCTCGGAGAGGTCTTGGCGATCCATCCGAAGCTCGACGACGCGCTCGTCGGCCTCGGTACCTCGCCGGAAGGCGTCTCCGAGTAGACCGCCGTACCCGACGAACCGAGGAGCCATGTCGTCTGCGCCCGAGGAGTCAGCTTTGCTCTTTCCCGACGAGATCAGTTCGTCGGGTGTGCGAGCCGACCCGACCGAGATTGCAGGCCTGCGGGTCGTCACGAGGCGGTGGCTGGCGAAGCTCCCCCTCAGCGAGGACCAACGACAGGACATACTGCTCGCGAGCTACGAAGCGCTCGCGAATGCCGTCGAGCACGCCTATGCGCCGGACGATGCGCACGGGACGCTCGACTACGAGGCGGCGTATCTGCCCGACGAGGGTGAGGTGGTCGTGCGGGTCGTCGACCACGGCTCCTGGCACGACGCCGTCGACAGCGACGCCCGACGTTCACGCGGTCACGGGTTGACGCTGATCCGCAATCTGGCCAGCGATCTGCAGGTCTCGGCCGGCCCGAAGGGCACGGTCGTCGAGATGCGATGGGTCCTCGAAGAGACGGACAGGGCGAACAACGAACTCTCGTCCCACGACGCGAGCTGATCTGCGCGGTAGGCGCGCGTCGCGAGTTCTCGGATACGAAGCGGCCGTGGGAGGAGCACGATGCTCCTCCCACGGCTGCTTTCGTCATACCTGTCGTTGCGGGTGCGGCCCCTGCGACGGAACGCCCGCGCACCCTTGCTCGAGCAGATCCCGGTTCACCCGGTCGACGACGGCGAAGACGACGCCCACCGCGTATCTGCGGGACATTTCACTGCCCTGACGGGGCGAATCAGGTGTTCCTCGCTATCGTGGCGGGAACCCTGTGACCCTGACAGGGGGTTTCCGGCGGACATTTCGGGTTCGAAGGGTCCGTGCGGGACGGTGAGTGAGGAGGCGACGATGGCGCGTTGGAATCCACGCGTGGTACTGGACTGGTTGCGGGCGGGATATCCCGAGGGGATCCCGGCCAAGGATCACTTCGCGTTGCTTGCCGTGCTCAAGCGCCGGCTCACCGAAGAGGAACTTCTCGAGGCGATCGAGACGGCAGCGGCGACCGCGTCGGAACATCCGGAGCGGCAGGTCGACCACGACACATTGCGGAAGATCGTGGCGGGAGTGATCCACGAGGAACCGGACCCGCAGGACGTCGAGCGGGTTCGCGAACAGTTGGTCGCTGCGGGCTGGCCCGTCGTGGGCGGTGAACTCTCCCGCGGCGACGAGCCGACCGAACCCGCCGAGGCGGATACGCAACCGACGACCGAGACGGCTGCGGCGCCGGCACCCGACGCCGGCGTTGCATCGGATACCGGCGCCGCGGAGCCGGTTCGCGAGGAGCGGGGGACGCAGGCAGGCGCCCGCTAGCCGACCGCGGCGAGCCGCGAATCAACCGACCGCGGCGAGCCGCGGGTCAGGCACTCGCGGCGAGTGCAGCGAGGGCGGGCACGAGCTGAGCGAGTGCCCGTCCTCGATGCGACTGTGCGTCCTTCTCCTCCGCGGACAGTTCCGCCGCGGTGCGTTCTTCACCTTCGGGCCGGAAGACCGGGTCGTAACCGAAACCGTTCTCGCCGCGCGGCTCGCGCACGATGCTGCCGCGCCATTCGCCGCGCACGACGGTCGTGACGAATCCGTCGTCCGACGGCACCACGAGTGCGCAGGCCGACACGAAGGCCGCGCCGCGACGCTCGTCCGGCACGTCCTGCATCTGGCCGAGCAGCAGTGCGGTGTTCGCCTCGTCGTCGCCGTGGCGTCCGCTCCAGCGCGCCGAGAGCACGCCGGGCATGCCGCGCAGGGCGTCGACCTCGAGACCGGAGTCGTCGGCGACGCAGGGCATACCCGTGGCTGCGGCGCCGTCGCGAGCCTTGGCCCCGGCGTTCGCTTCGAAGGTCTCCCCCGTCTCGGGCGCCTCCGGGTACGGCGGGACGGTGTCGAGGCCTACGAGTTCGATGCCCTCGATCCCGGCACGGTCGAGCACGCGCTGCAGTTCGCGCAGCTTCTTCGCGTTGCGACTTGCGACCAGCACCCGCACGTCAGGCTCCGAACTTCTTCTTGCCGGCCTCCGCCTCGACCGGCTCGGGCAGGGCGCCCGGGTACGGCTCGGCGAGCACTTCGCGCTGGATCCGGCACAGTTCCTCGATCCCGGCGAGCGAGGAGTCGAGCATCGCGTCGAGCGTGGAACGCGGGAAGGTCGCGCCTTCGCCGGTGCCCTGGACCTCGACGAGGGTGCCCGCCTCGGTGGCGACGACGTTCATGTCGACCTCGGCGCGCACGTCCTCCTCGTAGGGCAGGTCGAGGCGGACACGTCCGTCGACCACGCCGACGCTGACGGCGGCGATCTGGCACGAGATGGGCTGCGGGTCGGCGAGGCTGCCCGCGGCACGAAGGTAGGTCACCGCGTCGCACAGTGCGACGTAGGCGCCGGTGATGGCGGCGGTGCGGGTGCCTCCGTCGGCCTGCAGCACGTCGCAGTCGATCGCGATGGTGTTCTCGCCGAGCGCGGCGAGGTCGATGCACGCGCGCAGCGACCGGCCGACGAGCCGGCTGATCTCCTGGGTGCGGCCGCCGAGCTTGCCCTTGACCGATTCGCGTCCGCTGCGGGTGTGGGTGGCGGCGGGAAGCATCGCGTACTCGGCGGTCAGCCAGCCGAGGCCGGAGCCCCTACGCCACCGCGGGACGCCTTCCTCGACGCTGGCGGTGCACATCACGCGGGTCTGTCCGAATTCGACGAGCACGGAGCCCGCCGGGTGGTTGGTGAATCCCCGGGTGATGCGAATGTTCCGGAGTTCGTCGTCCGCTCTGCCGTCTTCTCGTGTCGTCACTCGTCCGAGCCTAGGCGATCCGGGGGCGGGCCCTTCAGATGCGGTACACGTCTCCGGCGGTGACCGCGTGGACCGGTCCGGAGTACTCGGCCTTGGCCTCGGCGATGACGTCCTCGCGGGAGGTCCACGGCGGGATGTGGGTCAGGAGGAGTTCGCCGACACCGGCGAGGGCCGCGACGCGACCGGCTTCGGTGCCCGAGAGGTGCACGCCTTCGGGGCGTTCCCCCGGGGCGTGGGTCCACGAGGCCTCGGCGAGCAGCACGTCGGCGCCGCGGGCGAGTTCGACGACCGAATCGCACATGCCGGTGTCGCCGGTGTAGACGAGGGTGCGGCCGGAGTCGCTGGTGATGCGGAAGCCGTAGGCCTCCGGCGGGTGGTGGACGCGGCCGGGGCAGATGGTCAGGCTTCCGAACCGGATCGTCTCGCCGTCGCCGAGCATCCGGACGTCGAGGGTGTCGCTGACGTCGTCGACCTCGCCGGGGATCTCCGCGGACGCCACGCCGATGCGGTGGGCGGTGCCGGCGGGACCGTAGGTGAGGACGCGCCCCTGCGGCGGGGACGGCGAGTAGCGGCGCCAGACCAGCAGTCCGGGCAGGTCGAGGCAGTGGTCGGCGTGCAGATGGGACAGCAGGATCGACACTTCACCGGGGTCGGCGTGGCGCTGGAGCGCACCGAGGACACCGGGACCGAAGTCGATGACCAGGGGTGGGGTGTCCGGTGCCGTCAGCAGGTAGCCGGAGGCTGCGGAATCCGGCCCGGCCACACTGCCCGAGCACCCCAGAACGGTCATGCGCATATCAGCCATGCTGCCATGCCGAGGGTCCCTCGATGAAGCCAACGCGCGTATTGCGGCGCAGACTCACAGTGGCCGGGAAGGTGTGACGCGCGGATCGTTCGGCCACTTCGCGAGGCCGAACGGTGGCTCTCGGCGCGGGTGGTCAGCGCGGCATGACGGAGGTGGTGGTGCGGCGGGCGCGACGCGCGTCCGCGGACAGCGCCCACGCCGCGAGGACGCCGCCGACCGCACCGAAGAAGTGCCCTTCCCAGGAGATCCACGGTTCGCTCGGCAGCACGCCCCACAGCATGCCGCCGTAGAGGAACAGCACTACGACTCCCAGCAGGATCTGCCCGGCCTTGCGGGTGAACACACCTCGCACGATCAGATAGGTGAGCCACCCGAAGATCAGGCTCGACGCTCCGATGTGGGTTTCGCCCGAGCCTGCGATCAACCACGTCCCCACCCCTGCGACCACCCAGATGATCGCGGTCGCGGCCAGTCCGCGCCCGATACCGGAGAGCAGCACCAGGAAGCCGAGGACGAGCGCGGGCACGGTGTTGGCGGTGAGATGGGCCCAGTCGGCGTGCAGGATCGGCGCGAACAACACGCCCCACAGTCCGTCGGCGGTGCGGGGTTCGACACCGGCCGCGTCGAGATCGGCGGGGAGCACCGCATCGACGGCCTCGACGCCGTAGAGCATCGCGACGAACCCACCGATCCACAGACCGGCACGCTGCCAGATCGGCCGGATGCGGGTGTCGGCGCCGGTACCGCTGGGAATGGTCATGGCACCATTCTGCCGTCACGTACCGGTCAGCGGCCGAAGACCGAGGGCAGCACGTCGTGATAGGCGGGGATGTCGGCCACGGAGGTCGCGGACAGGATCGCGTCGACGATCGCGCGTTCGACCACCACCGCCGCGGCCTCACACACGGCGGCGAGGATCGGCAGTTCGGCGGCGAAGGCCGGGATCGACGGGGAGTCGCGGAGTGCGTCGGTGACGTCGGCGGTGCCGGTCGAGAGGGCGAAGATCGTGTCGCCGTCGAGCGGGGAATGCGCGGGACGGATCGCGCGGCCGAGCCCGTCGTGCCCGGTGACCGCGACGCGACGGCACGCCGCCTTCGACAGCGGTGCGTCGGTAGCGACCACACCGATCGTGGTGTTCAGGACGGTGCCCTTGTCGCCGAGCGCGCGGGCCGCGGCCAGATCCGACGCGGAGGGCGACGACAGTCCGAGTTCCTCGGCTCGCGCGGCGTCGACGCCCCAGGGCAGGCCGGTCACGGGGTCGAACACCGAGCCGACGGGGTTGGCGACCATCAGCGCCGCCACGGTCACCCCGGCTGCTGGACCGTCCGTGATCCGCACGCTCGCCGAGCCGATGCCGCCCTTGAGCGCCCCGGCGCGGGCACCGGTGCCGGCGCCGGCGCTGCCGCGCTCGAGGTGCGTGGAGCAGGCGGTGGCCGCGGCGGTGCATCCGGAATCGGCGGTCGGGCGCGCGGACCACTGGCCCACCGGCAGGTCGAAGATGACGGCGCCGGGGACGATCGGGACGACCGCGCCGGGCGCGCCCATCGGGATCCCCTTGCCGTTCTTCTCGAGATAACGCATCACGCCGTCGGCGGCGGCCAGCCCGTACGCGCTGCCACCGGTGAGGAGGACCGCGTCGACGCGCTGCACGGAGTGACTCGGATCGAGCAGGTCGGTCTCCCGCGTGCCCGGTCCCCCGCCTCGCACGTCCACCGATGCGACGGCGGACGGGTCGGCGAGCACGACGGTGCATCCCGTGGCGGCGCCCGTACCGGGAATCTCGGGGGTGCCTACGGTGACCTCGGGATCGAGGCGCTGCCAGTGACCGACACTCAGACCCGCCACGTCGAGCAGCGAATCGGTCGGCCCCGGCACGATCACGGCTGAAGCGCCTGGACGAGGGAGTCCTGCATCCATGTCAGCCAGTGGTAGACGTCGAGATGCGGGGCACGCGGATCGTCGTCGTCGAGAACATCGGGGGTGTCGGCGTCGATGCCGAGGGTGGTGCCGAGCGCGAGCCGCACGTCGTTGAGCCCGTACAGCCAGGCTTCGGCCTGTTCGGGATTGAGCACCACCTTGCCGCCGCCTTCGGGCACGGTGCGCAGGATGACCGCGCCGGCGGCGAGCTTGGCGTCGATGATGCTCGGTTCGTGCAGGCTCCGCATCGCACCGTTGAGGTCGGCGGCGTCGTCGCCGACCTCGGCGACGGCATCGGCGTCGGGGCGGTGGAAGTCGGGAAGGAGTCGTCGCAGCGCCGGGATCTCGGGCGGGGTGGCGTTACCGGTGCGCAGGCCGGTCAGCGCCGCGAGGTCGTCCTGCGGGGCCTGTCCGGCGCGTTCCTCGAGCATGCCCAGCACGGAGGACACGAGCGACCGCAGCACCGACGCTTCGTGGGCGTCCATCTCCGACCGGAGCTTGGGGCCGCTGAGCGAGTTCTTCCTGGTCCACTGCCGCACGTCGGTCGGGCCCTCCTGTGGGGATCATTCGTCGCGTTGCATCGTCGCCCACAGCCCGGCGGCGTGCAGACGCTGCACGTCGTGTTCCATCTTGTCACGCGAACCACTCGACACGACGGCCTTGCCCTCGTTGTGGACCTTGAGCATGAGCTCGGTGGCCTTGGCCTTGCTGTACCCGAACAGCTTCTGGAAGATGAACGTCACGTAGTGCATGAGGTTGACGGGGTCGTCCCAGACCACGGTCACCCATGGCCTGTCGACCGCTTCGATCTCCTCGACGATTTCGGCCTCGGCAGGAACGGCCTGTCCCGCCATGGCCTGAACGGCCTGGCCGGCCATGAATCGGACGTCGAGCGGAGTGGTCGTACTACACGGCGCCATGTTCCCAGGGTACGACTTCGGAGCACGGCGAAAAACCCGCCTCGGAGGCCGTGGCTCTACAGTGATCGGGTGCCCGAAGCCATTCACCGTGCCGGTTGTCCCGGCACCGCACTGTTCACGGACAAGTACGAGTTGACCATGCTCGAGGCTGCCCTGGCGGACGGCACGGGCGACCGCCCGTGCGTCTTCGAGGTCTTCGCCCGGCGTCTTCCCCCGGGCCGGCGGTACGGCGTCGTCGCGGGCACCGCACGGTTGGTGGAGGCACTCGAATCGTTCCGGTTCGACGAGGCCGAGCTCGAACTCGCCGCCGGTTTCCTGGCTCCGCGGACCGTCGAGTGGCTGCGCGACTTCCGGTTCTCCGGCGACATCGACGGCTACCGCGAGGGCGACTTCTACTTCCCGGGCTCACCGATCCTGTCGGTGAGCGGCACCTTCGCCGAGTGCGTCCTGCTCGAGACGTTGACGCTGTCGATCTTCAACCACGACAGTGCGATCGCGGCGGCGGCGGCACGGATGGCGAGTGTGGCCGACGGCCGCGCGCTCATCGAGATGGGGTCGCGGCGCACCCACGAGGAAGCGGCGGTCGCCGCGGCGCGCGCGGCCTATCTCGCAGGATTCGACTCGACGTCCAATCTGCAGGCCGCGCAGCGGTACGGCATTCCCGCCGCAGGTACCGCCGCGCACGCGTTCACCCTGCTGCACACCACGACGGCCGGTCGCGACGAGGCGTCCGCCTTCCGCAGCCAGGTCGAGAGCCTCGGTGTGGGCACGACCCTGCTGGTGGACACCTACGACATCACCGAGGGCGTGAACACGGCGATCGCGGTGGCCGGCCCCGAACTCGGTGGCGTGCGGATCGATTCGGGTGATCTCGGTGTGCTCGCCCGCCAGGTGCGCGCACAGCTGGACGGGCTCGGCGCGACCCGCACGAAGATCGTGATGTCGGGTGATCTCGACGAATACGGGATCGCGGGCCTGCGGGCCGAGCCGGTCGACGCCTACGGTGTCGGCACGTCGCTGGTCACGGGGTCGGGGGCTCCGACCGCGGGCATGGTCTTCAAGCTCGTGGAGGTCGACGGCATCGCGGTCGAGAAGCGCAGTGCGGCGAAGGAGTCCCGAGGAGGCGCGAAGCGGGCCGTCCGGTATGCGCGGAGGACGGGCACGCTCGTCGAGGAGGTCGTGTACCCGGCCCGCGCCGAGCAGGTCCCGCCGGGCGAGGGTTCGCAGGTCCACGAACTGATGATCCCGTTGGTCCGCGGCGGCGAGGCGGTCGGCGATCTGCCTACCCTGGAGGAGAGCCGGGAGTACCTCCGGCAGGGCATGGTGCGTCTGCCGTGGGAGGGCCTGACGCTCTCGGCCGGGGATCCCGCCATCCCCACCCGCTTCGTCCGTGAGGGGTGAGTGCCATGCGCGCATTGTTGGTGGTCGACGTCCAGAACGACTTCTGCGAGGGCGGTTCGCTCGCCGTGGAGGGTGGCTCGCGGGTGGCGTCCGACATCACCCGGTTCCTGCAGGCGCGCGGTGACGACTACGCACACATCGTCGCGACCCGCGACCACCACGTCGATCCCGGGGATCATTTCTCTCCCGAACCCGATTTCGTCGACTCGTGGCCGCCGCACTGCCGGGCCGGGACGCCGGGCGCGGACTTCCATCCGGAGCTGGCCACGGACCGGTTCGAGGCCGTCTTCTCGAAGGGGGCCGACGACGCGGCCTATTCGGGCTTCGAGGGAACCGACGACGAGGGCACGATGCTGGCGTCGTGGTTGCGCGACCGCGGCGTGACGGACGTCGACATCGTCGGGATCGCCACCGACCACTGCGTGCGGGCCACCGCGCTCGACGCGATCGAGGAGGGTTTCGGCGCGCGGGTGCTGCTGCCCTACACCGCGGGGGTGTCGGAGACGACGATCCGCCCGGCACTCGAACGGATGCGCGAGGCCGGCGTCGAACTGGTCACCGACATCTCCGGAGTCACAGATATCGCCGAAGTCACAGGTAGCGGGGCCGCAGGCCGAAGGTGACGGTGGGGACCGATACCCTGTGCCGGTGCCGGATCTCCCCGAAGTCCCAGAATTGCTGCGAACCGCGGTGCACGCACTGGGCGGTAAGGAGCGGCGCAACCAGCTGACGATGGCCTCGGCCGTCGCGCACAGCATCGACACCGGCGAACACCTCGCCGTACAGGCCGGCACGGGTACCGGTAAGTCGCTGGCCTATCTCGTGCCGAGTATCCGGTACGCGGTGAAGACGGGCCGCACCGTGGTGGTCTCCACCGCGACCATCGCGTTGCAGCGGCAGCTCGTCGAGCGCGACCTGCCGCGACTCGCCGACGCCCTCGCCGGTTCGCTCGGCCGGCGCCCGCGTTTCGCGATCCTCAAGGGTCGCGGAAACTACCTGTGCCTGAACAAGATCCATACCGGCCTCGCCGAGGAGACGCCCGACGCCGAGCTGTTCGACGCGTTCGCCCTCTCGCGCATCGGCCGCGAGGTGCGGCGGGTGACGGAGTGGTCGTCCACCACCGAGACCGGCGACCGCGACGATCTGTCTCCCGGCGTCTCCGATCAGGCGTGGCGTCAGCTCTCCGTCACGGCGCGCGAGTGCCTCGGCAAGTCGCGGTGCCCGGTGGGAGAAGACTGCTTCGCCGAGATCGCGCGAGCCGAGGCCGCGCAGGTCGACGTAGTCGTCACCAACCACGCGCTGCTCGCGATCGATGCCATCACCGGCATCTCGATCCTGCCCGAGCACGACGTCGTGGTCGTCGACGAGGCGCACGAACTCGTCGATCGGATCACGAACGTCGCCACGGCCGAGTTGTCTCCGGGCACGGTGTCGGCGGCCGCGCGGCGCTGCGTCAAGCTCGTCGAGGACGAGGAGATCGATCGGCTCGACGGTGCCGCCGAGAACTGGGAGTCGTTTCTCGAAGCACTACCGGCGGGTCGCTGGGACGAGCTGCCCGAGGGCGCCGCGGCCGCGCTGGCCTCGATCCGCGATGCCGCCTGGGCCGTGCACACGGCGATCGGACCGGCCAAGCCCGGCACCGACCCCGAGGTCGCCGCGGCCCGCAGTCAGGCGCTCGCGGAGATCGACGAGGTGCACGACTGCGCGGTCCGGGTGCTCACGACCTTCGAGCAGCGCGATCCCTCTCAGCGGCCCGACGTCGTGTGGCTCGCCGCCGACGAGTTCCGCGGCAACGTCCGCCGCACCGTGCGGGTCGCGCCGCTCTCGGTCGGCGGGTTGTTGCGCAGCCGGTTGTTCGGCGAGTCCACCGTCGTCCTCACCTCCGCGACCCTCACGGTCGGCGGGTCGTTCGACGGCCTCGCCGTCAACTGGGGTCTGCCGCCGCAGTCCCCCGCCCGTAGCGACACCACCTCCGCCTCCGGCGCCGAACCGCCTTCCGACAAGGGCGATCTCGCGTGGAACGGGATCGACGTGGGGTCGCCTTTCGATCATGCGAAGGCGGGCATCCTCTACATCGCGAAGCACCTGACGCCACCCGGCCGCGACGGTCTGCCGCCCTCGCATCTCGACGAGATCGCCGAACTCGTCACCGCAGCCGAAGGGCGCACCCTCGGATTGTTCTCCTCGATGCGCGCCGCGAAGGCCGCCACCGAGGCGCTGCGCGACCGTCTCGACACGCCGGTCCTGTGCCAGGGCGACGACGCGACGGGCGCGCTGGTCGAGAAGTTCGCAGCCGACGAGGCGACGAGCCTGTTCGGGACCCTGTCGCTGTGGCAGGGTGTCGACGTTCCGGGCCCGTCGCTGTCGCTGGTGCTCATCGACCGCATTCCGTTCCCCCGCCCCGACGATCCGCTGCTGGTCGCCCGGCAGCGCGCCGTCGAGGCGCGCGGCGGCAACGGATTCATGGCGGTCGCCGCCAATCATGCCGCCCTGCTGTTGGCGCAGGGTGTGGGGCGACTGCTGCGCAGCACCGACGACCGGGGTGTGGTGGCGGTGCTCGATTCGCGTCTGGCGACCGCGCGGTACGGCGGCTATCTGCGCGCGTCGCTGCCGCCGTTCTGGGAAACGGCCGATCCGGCGGTGGTCCGCCGGGCACTCACGCGTCTGCGCGGCTGAGCACCCGGCGGGCCCCGGCTCCTACGGGAGCGCGACCATGCCGAGTTCGGCGGGCGAGGCGAGCAGGCCGTGTCTGGGCAGCACCCGCACCGTGTAGCCGACGGCGCCGGCGAGCGGCAACGGCACCGTCGCGGTGAACTCCTCCCCCAGCGAATCGGTGCCGATGTGTTCCATCGGCACGGTGACGGGGTCGCCGATCGTGTCGTCGGAGCCCACGCGCCCGACCACTGCCTGCACCTCGACGTCCTCCGGGGTCAGGTCGCCGAGCTGGACGTGTGCGGTCAGCCCCAGCGGCAGGCCGATCTGCGGCACGTCCGGAATCGGCGTCGAATCGACCTGCGCGACACGTACTCCGGGCCACGCCGCCTCGATGCGGTGCCGGTAGTCGGCCAGCGCCCGCGCACCCGCGTAGTCGTCGGCGGTCACCTTCGCGGCCGCCGCGGCCGCGGGGATGTAGTAGTCGACGGCGTAGTCGCGCACCATGCGCGAGGCGAGCACCTTCGGGCCGAGATTCTCGAGCGTGTGACGCACCATCTCGATCCAGCGGGCCGGCACACCGTCGGAGTCGCGGTCGTAGAAGCGCGGCAGCACCGAACGTTCGAGCAATTCGTACAGGGCGGCGGCCTCGAGATCGTCGCGGCGGGTGTCGTCGACACCGTCGGCGGTGGGGATGGCCCAGCCGTTCTCACCGTCGAACATCTCGTCCCACCATCCGTCGCGGATGGACAGGTTGAGACCGCCGTTGAGGGCCGACTTCATGCCCGACGTGCCGCACGCCTCGAGCGGGCGCAGCGGGTTGTTCAGCCACACATCGCAACCCCAGTACAGATAGCGGGCCATCGACATGTCGTAGTTGGGCAGGAAGACGATGCGGTGCCGCACGTCGTACTCGTCGGCGAACCGCACGACCTGCTGGATGAGGGCCTTGCCGCCGTCGTCGGCGGGGTGGCTCTTACCGGCGACGACGAGCTGCACGGGCCGTTCGTCGTCGAGCAGCAACGCGCGCAGCCGCTCGGGATCGCGCAGCATCAGGGTGAGGCGCTTGTAGGTGGGCACGCGCCGTGCGAACCCGACGGTGAGCACGTTCGGGTCGAAGACCGACTCGATCCAGCCCAGTTCGGCCTCGGTGGCGCCGCGTTCGAGCCACGACTCGCGCAGCCGGCGGCGCACCTCGGCGACGAGCTGGGCGCGCAGCGTGTTGCGGGTCGACCACAGTTCCTTGCGGTCGATGGACTGGAGCAATTCCCAGCCGCGGGCCTCCTCGACCCGGTCGGGTCCGGCGAGCCGGTTGGCCAGCGCGATCCACTCGCGCGCGGCCCAGGTGGGGGCGTGCACACCGTTGGTGACCGATCCGATGGGCACCTCGGCGGCGTCGAATCCGGGCCACAGTCCTTCGAACATGCCGCGGCTGACCTCGCCGTGCAGCTTGGACACACCGTTGCAGCGCTGGCCGAGTCGCAGACCGAGATGGGCCATGTTGAACACGTTCGGGTTGCTCTCGCGTCCGAGCGCGAGGATGCGGTCGACCGTGAGGCCGGGCAGCAGCGCCGACTCGTTCTCGCCGTTGGTGCCCGAGAAGTAGTGACGGACGAGATCGATCGGGAAGCGGTCGATACCCGCGGGCACGGGGGTGTGGGTGGTGAAGACCGTGCCGGCCCGCACGGCGGCGAGCGCTTCGTCGAAGTCGAGTCCGGAGCCGGTGACGAGTTCGCGGATGCGTTCTGCGCCCAGGAAACCCGCGTGTCCCTCGTTCATGTGGAAGACGTCGGGGTCGGGCAGGCCGTGGATGCGTGTGTAGGCGCGCACCGCGCGGACACCGCCGACGCCGGCGAGGATCTCCTGCTTGATGCGGTGGTCCTGGTCGCCGCCGTAGAGGCGGTCGGTGACCCCGCACAGCTCCTCGTCGTTGGACGGGATGTCGGAGTCGAGCAGCAGCAGCGGGACGCGCCCGACCTGGGCGATCCAGATCCGCGCGTCGAGTGTGCGCCCACCCGGCACGGCGACCTGCACGAGCGCGGCGGTGCCGTCGGCCTCGGTGAGCAGTCGCAGCGGCAGGCCCTGCGGGTCGTAGGAGGGGTAGTGCTCCATCTGCCAGCCGTCGGCGCTGAGCGACTGCCGGAAGTAGCCGGAGCGGTAGAGCAGGCCGACACCGATGAGCGGCAGGCCGAGATCGGAGGCGGCCTTGAGGTGGTCGCCGGCGAGGATGCCGAGGCCGCCGGAGTAGTTCGGCAGCACCTCGGTGACACCGAATTCCATCGAGAAGTAGGCGATGCCGGCGGGCAGTGCCGCGCCGCGTTCCTGCTGTTCCTGGAACCAGCGGGGACGGGCGAGGTAGTGCTCGAGGTCGGCGGCAGCGGCATCGAGGCGGGCGAGGAAGTCGCCGTCCTCGGCGAGCGCGTCGAGGCGGGCGGGCGGCACCTCGCCGAGCAGCCGGACGGGGTCGTTGCTGCACCGGCGCCACAGGTCCGGGTCGACCGATTCGAACAGGTCCTGGGTCTGCGGGTGCCACGACCATCTGAGGTTGGCGGTCAGGGCTCCCAGCGCAGCCAGCCGCTCGGGAAGATGGGCTCGTACGGTGAACCGGCGCAGTGCTTTCACGGGGAGCACACTACCGACCGCGGGCGCTTCGTGACGGCCGGGCGTCGGATCTCACGTGCCCGTATCCGTGCCGGTCGCGGACGGGATCACCCGGCACACGGAGAGGCCCCGCGGCGTGCACACCGCGGGGCCTTCTCTCCTGTGACCGACCCCCCGTCGGCCGGTGGACTCAGAGTCCGCCGAGGAGCAGGTGCAGCAAGTCTCCGACGACTCCGATCAGACCGGCAACCAGACCCATGTGTTCTTCCCTTCGTCGTGCCTCCGAGGAGGCTGTTGTTGTCTTGCAGAACAAACAGTAGGGAGCAGGGTGTTGCCGTCCGGTCAATTGAAGTGAACGCTGAGTTACAGATACTTTCGGTGCCGCAGAGGGGATCCTTCGCGGGTCCCCGCCGCATGCACAGCCGCGCGGCGCGACCTCCATTACGGTGGTTCGAGACACGGTCGTTGCCCCCATCGGCCCTGCTCGTCCACCCGGACCCGCACGGAACGGAGCTAGCGTGACAGGTCGGCTCGCCATCGACGACGTACAACCCTCCATCGACGGAGGGCGTTATCCGACGAAGGCGGTCGTCGGGGAGGTGGTGCCGGTCTCCGCCGTCGTGTGGCGCGAGGGCCACGACGCCATCGCCGCGACACTCGCCGTCCGAGGACCGGCCGACGATCCCGAATCCGCCGGCAGGCTGGTGCGGATCCCGATGGTTCCGGGCACCGAACCCGACACCTTCCACGCCACCTTCTCCCCCACGAGCGTCGGCGCGTGGACCTACCGGGTCGAGGCGTGGAGCGACCCGGTGGCGACCTGGCGGCACGCGGTCACCGCGAAGGCCGATGCCGGGCAGGACGCCGCCGAACTCGCGAACGATCTCGAGGTCGGTGCACGGATCTTCGAGAAGGCCGCGAAGGGC
The DNA here is from genome assembly GCF_900187265.1 of Rhodococcus rhodochrous. Taxonomy (NCBI): domain Bacteria; kingdom Bacillati; phylum Actinomycetota; class Actinomycetes; order Mycobacteriales; family Nocardiaceae; genus Rhodococcus; species Rhodococcus rhodochrous. Next base: position 1,855,433 of record NZ_LT906450.1, on the reverse strand, counting down.
GCACCGCGCGGCAACCGGCCCGCCCTGCTCGCGGTCGCGGTGTCCCTGCGCTCCGACCGGCCGCTGGCCGAACGCATCGCTCCGGCCTTCTCCCCCGACGTCACCGAGATCCTCCGCGCTCATCCCCTTCGCGAGCTGGTCACGCGCGGAAAGGCGTTCACGGCCTTCGCGGATCGTCGCCGCGCACTGTTCGGCTCCTGGTACGAGTTCTTCCCCCGGTCCACCGGCGGCTGGCACGAGGACGGCACCCCGCGGCACGGCACCTTCGCCACGGCCGCCGGCGACCTGCCGCGCATCGCGGCGATGGGCTTCGACGTCGTCTACCTCCCCCCGATCCATCCGATCGGCAAGGTCAACCGCAAGGGACCGAACAACACGCTCGTCGCCGGCCCGAACGACGTCGGGTCGCCCTGGGCGATCGGTTCCGACGAGGGCGGTCACGACGCCATCCACCCCGAACTGGGCACCGAGCAGGACTTCCGCGATTTCGTCGCCCGGGCGAAGGAACTCGACCTCGAGGTCGCACTCGATCTCGCGTTGCAGTGCGCCCCCGATCATCCGTGGGCGCGGGAGCATCCGGAGTGGTTCACCGTGCTGCCCGACGGCACGATCGCCTACGCGGAGAACCCGCCCAAGAAGTACCAGGACATCTACCCGATCAACTTCGACGACGACCCCGAGGGCATCTACGCCGAGGTCCTGCGCGTGGTCCGGCACTGGATCCGGTTGGGCGTCGACATTTTCCGCGTCGACAATCCGCACACCAAGCCCCCGAACTTCTGGGAGCAGCTCATCGCCGAGATCAAGCGCACCGATGCCGACGTGCTGTTCCTGTCCGAGGCGTTCACCCGCCCCGCCCGCATGTACGGGCTCGCGCGACGCGGATTCACGCAGTCCTACACGTATTTCACGTGGCGGGTCGCGAAATGGGAGCTCACGGAGTTCGGTACCGAGATCGCTGCGAAGGCCGACGAAGCCCGGCCGAACCTGTTCGTCAACACCCCCGACATCCTGCACGAGACGCTGCAGCACGGCGGGCCGGGCATGTTCGCGCTGCGCGCGGCGCTCGCCGCCACCATGGCCCCGTCGTGGGGGGTGTACTCGGGTTACGAACTGTTCGAGCACCTTGCGGTGCGGCCGGGCAGCGAGGAGTACCTCGACTCGGAGAAGTACCAATTGCGGCCGCGACGATACGACGAGGCCCGCCGGCGCGGCGAGTCGCTCGAACCGTGGCTGACCACCCTCAACCGCATCCGGCGCGCGCATCCGGCCTTGCAGCAGCTGCGCAACATCACCTTCCACCACGTCGACAACGACGCACTCATCGCCTATTCGAAGTTCGATCCGTCCACCGGAGACTGTGTGCTCACGGTGATCAACCTCAACCCCTACGGGGCCGAACAGGGCACGGTCTGGCTCGACATGCCGGCGATCGGACACGACTGGCACGACCACTTCCCCGTTTACGACGAGGTGAGTGGGGAACAGTACTCGTGGGGACAGGCCAACTACGTGCGCCTCGAGCCGTGGCGGGCGGTGGCACACATCCTGGTCCTGCCCCCGATCGGCATCCCCACCCGCACAACGCTCGCCTACAGGAGGCAGTCGTGACCGTGCCGCCCCAGACGCCGGGCGCCGATGTTCCGCGCCGGCGCCACAGCCCGCGACCGGAGGACCTCGAGCTGCTCGCCGCCGGCGAGCACCACGATCCGCACGCGGTGCTCGGGGCCCATCCGCATCCGGAGGGGACGGTCATCCGGGCGCTGCGCCCCGGTGCAGAGAAGGTCGCCGCCCGGATCAGTGGTCGCGACCATCCGCTCGAACCCGTGGGCGGGGACGTCTTCAGCGCCCTGATCCCGGTCTTCGATCTCGCCGACTACCGGCTCGTGGTGACCTACCCGTTCGATCACGTCGAGCTCGTCGCGGACGGATACCGCTTCATGCCGACGCTGGGCGAACTCGACCGTCACCTGCTGAGCGAGGGCCGGCACGAACGGCTGTGGGAGGTGCTCGGCGCCCACCCACGAACCTACGAGACCCCGGACGGCCCGGTGACGGGCACGTCCTTCGCCGTGTGGGCACCGGGCGCGCGCGGAGTCACCGTCACCGGCGACTTCGACGGCTGGGGTGGGCGCACCGCCCCGATGCGGGTGCTCGGCTCGAGCGGTGTCTGGGAGGTCTTCGTCCCCGGCGTCGAACCGGGCGCGCTGTACAAGTACCGGGTGCACGGCCGCGACGGATCCGTCCGCGACAAGGCCGACCCGATGGCGTTCGCCACCGAGGTGCCGCCCGCGACCGCGTCGAAGGTCACCGAGAGTCACTACACCTGGAACGACGACGAGTGGGTCGCGACCCGCGAGAAGTCGCAGCCCTGGCAGGAACCGATGGCGGTCTACGAGGTGCACCTCGGATCGTGGCGTCCGGGCCTGAACTACACAGAACTCGCCGACCAGCTGGCCGAGTACATCCTCGAGACCGGGTTCACGCACGTCGAGCTTCTGCCGGTCGCGGAGCATCCCTTCGGCGGGTCGTGGGGCTACCAGGTCACCTCCTACTACGCCCCCACCTCCCGGTTCGGCACACCCGACGAGTTCCGCGCGTTCGTCGACCGTCTCCACGCCGCCGGGATCGGCGTGATCGTGGACTGGGTGCCCGCCCACTTCCCGAAGGACGAGTGGGCGCTCGCGCGCTTCGACGGCAGCCCCCAGTACGAGCATCCCGATCCGCGCCGCGGTGAGCAGCTGGACTGGGGCACCTACGTTTTCGACTACGGCCGGCCCGAGGTGCGGAACTTCCTCGTCGCCAACGCCCTGTACTGGATCGAGGAGTTCCACATCGACGGTCTGCGCGTCGACGCCGTGGCCTCGATGTTGTATCTCGACTACTCGCGTCCCGAGGGCGGCTGGACGCCGAACATCTACGGCGGACGCGAGAACCTCGAGGCCGTCGCGTTCCTGCAGGAACTCAACGCCACCGTCCACAAGCACTATCCGGGGATCGTGACGGTCGCGGAAGAATCGACCTCCTGGCCGGGCGTGACCCGCTCGACGAACGTCGGCGGGCTCGGGTTCAGCATGAAGTGGAACATGGGCTGGATGCACGACACTCTCGGCTATCTCGGCCGAGATCCCGTGCACCGCACCTACCACCACCACGAGATCACGTTCTCGCTCGTGTACGCGTGGAGCGAGAACTTCGTGCTCCCCATCAGCCACGACGAGGTCGTCCACGGCAAGGGCACGCTGTGGACGCGACTACCGGGCGACGATGCCACACGTGCGGCCGGCCTGCGGTCGATGCTCGCCTACATGTGGGCGCATCCCGGCAAGCAGTTGCTGTTCATGGGCCAGGAGTTCGGGCAGGTCGCCGAGTGGTCCGAGGAACGCGGCCTCGACTGGTGGCAGCTCGACGAACCGCTCCACGCCGGCATCCACCGGCTGGTGTGCGATCTCAACGGCATCTACCGCTCGCACCCGGCGCTCTACACGCTCGACACCACGCCCGGCGGATATTCGTGGATCGACGCCAACGACGCGCACAACAACGTCCTGTCGTTCCTGCGCTACGGCAGCGACGGCTCGGTGGTCGCGTGCCTGCACAACTTTTCGGGCACGACCTACGCCGACTATCGTGTCGGATTGCCCGAACCGGGCACGTGGGAGGAAGTCCTCAACACGGACGCGACCGCCTACCAGGGCAACGGAGCGGGCAACTTCGGCGCCGTGGAGGCGGACGAACATTCGTGGCACGGGCGTCCCGCCTCGGCTCGGGTGACCTTGCCTGCGCACGGCGCCATCTGGTTGTCGTTGCGGAGGTGACGCTGCCCGACGACAGGAGCACAACGACATGCGACGGACGCACCGGTTCGCGCGACTGGTGGTGCCCGCACTGACCGTCCTCCTGCTGGCGGGATGCGCCCAGCGGATCGAAGGGACGGCGGTGTCGATCTACGACAACCCCTTCACCGTGGCGGGGCTGCCCGTCACCTCCGGGGCGTCGGGCCCGCGCAACGGGGTGCCCGATGCGGACATCGAGATCGAGAACACCGACGGCGGTCCCGTCGACGTCCTGGCCGGCAACGCCATCGCCGACATCGAGGAGTACTGGCGTCAGGAGTTCGCTTCCGTCGCCAGGGGCACCTTCCGTCCGGTCGGGACGATCGTGTCGTGGGATCCGTCCGAGCGGCGGGGACCGCGTTTCTGCGGCAAACCCACCTACGACTTCATCAACGCGGCCTACTGCAGCGGTGGTGACGAGATCGGATGGGACCGCACCTACCTCATGCCGCAGCTCATCGACAGCTTCGGGCCGATGGCCGCGGTGACGGTCCTCGCCCACGAATACGGGCACGCCGTCCAGCATTCGGCGGGGCTGGTCGCCGAGGACGATCCGGGCATCGTGTTCGAGCAGCAGGCCGATTGCTTCGCCGGTGCGTTCATGCGGCACGTCGCGGAGGGCCGGTCGACGCACTTCCAGCTCGACACCTCCGACGGGCTGAACAACGTGCTCGCATCGATGGTGCTCTTCCGCGACGCCGATCCGAACGATCCCGACTCGATCCACGGTTCGGCCTTCGAACGGGTGACGGCCGTACAGATCGGATTCACCGACGGGGCGGGCTCGTGTGCGGGCATCGATGCCGCCGAAATCGAGTCGCGCCGCGCCGATCTGCCGCAGTACCAGGACGCCGCCGACGACGGCGAACTGCCGGTCACCGACGAGTCGGTCGAGGCCATCTTCGAGTCGTTCCACCAGGTCTTCGACCTCGCGGCGCTGCCGCAACTCGATCTGTCGGGCGCCGACCTCGGGTGTTCGGACGCACGGGCCACCTCGCCGGTGTCGTACTGCCCCGCAACCAACACCGTGGGCGTCGACATGGACGCACTGAGCGAGCGCGGTACGGCCGCCCCGCCGGGGAGCGGCTTCGACCCCGGTGTCCGCGGCGACTACAACGCCTACGTGCTCGTCGCCTCGCGCTACGCACTCGCAGTGCAGAAGGAGGCCGGGCAGTCGCTCACCGAGCCGCGCACCGCCCTGCGGGCGGCCTGCCTGTCCGGGGTGATCAGTGCCGCGCTGAGCCCCGACAGCACCCTCGCCTCGAACGTCGACCCGAGCCAGGTGCTGGTGTGGCTGTCCCCCGGCGACCTCGACGAAGCAGTCTCGGGTCTGCTCACCGACGGCCTGGCCGCGAGCGACGTCAACGGCAACACGGTGCCGAGCGGATTCGCGCGGGTGGACGCCTTCCGCACCGGCGTCCTCGGCGGCGAAGCGGCCTGCACCGGGCGTTACCGCTGAGACGACACCGGCCGCCCACCACGAATGGTGAGCGGCCGGGCCGATAGATCGGTAGGGAATCGATCGGTAGGGATCAGTAGAGGGCCATCGCGAGCTTGCGGCGCGACGACACCACCACCGGATCCGCGGCGTCGAACAGTTCGAACAGTTCGAGGAGCCGGGTGCGTGCGGCGGTGCGTTCGTCCCCGGCGCTTCGACGCACGAACTCGATGAGACGACCGAAGGCCGCCTCCGGCTGCTGCGCGAACAGTTCGGCGTCGGCCGCCGTGAACTGGGCTTCGAGGTCGTTCGGAGCGGCATCGGCGCGCTCGATCGCATCCTTGGGAACCTTGCTCGCGCGGGCGAGGAAACGCACCTGCCGCAGCGCGGCCTGCGCCTCGGTGTTGTTCGGCTCGGAGTTCAGTACGAGCTGGTAGGCCGCCTCCGCGCCCTCGAAGTCGCCGTTCTCGAGTGCCTGCTCGGCGGCCTCGAAGCGCGGGTCGGCGGGCTGTTCCTCCGGTTCGGCCCCGGGAGGGCCGGACAGCTTGCCTGCGACCGCGTTCTGGATGGCGTCGAGCCACTGACGCAGCGCGGGCTCGGGCTGCACGCCCTGGAAGTCGGCGAGCGGCTGGCCGGCCGCGATCGCGACCACCGTGGGCACCGACTGGACGCCGAACGCCTGGGCGATCCGCGGGTTCGCGTCGACGTCGACCTTCGCGAGGACCCATGCACCGTTCGCTTCGTTCGCGAGCTTCTCGAGAACGGGTGAGAGCTGCTTGCACGGCTCGCACCAGGTCGCCCACAGGTCGACGATCACGGGCACCTGCGTCGACCGCTGCAGCACCTCGGTCTCGAACGTCGCTTCGGTGACGTCCACGATCGGGGCGATGGCAGCGGGTGCGGCGCCGTCGCCACCGGACGGAGGCGGAGGCGGCGGCGCGGAGGCCCTCTCCTTGAGCGGTGAGAGATCCACCGCGCCGGACATCGCCGCGGCGACGGCGGCTGAACGTGCTGGACGGGAACCGGGTCGAGTCACGTCCACCAGTTTGTCACGAGTGGTCCGAATCGTGCTGCGCGGACCGGGAGACGTCGCCGTGAGGTCAGACGGTCGCGGTGACGTCCTCGCGGGTCGCCGGAGCGGACAGCTCTCCGAGGCGGCCGGTGCGCACGGCCCAGCGCTCGAAGACGATCGTGCCGAACGGGGGCACGCTCGACACGAGGGCGAGGAAGGTCGTCTTGAGATCCCACTTCAGCGACAGCGCAGTGAGGAGCGCGATGAGCACGAACGGGATGAAACCGGCCACGCCGTGCACCATGCCCGGGATCGCGATGGCCTCTTCGTAGCCGAGCACCCACTTGAAGAACATGGCGATCAGGAGGGCGAGCCAGGTCACCGCCTCCCAGATCGCGATCAGCCGGAATCGTTTCGCGGGCGTGGACACGTCGAGGATGTTGGTCATGCGGCCATTGTGCCGAAAGGCCTACGACAAGCCGTAGTTCAGTGAGAGACATCACGGCCCCGGCATGCTTGCGCCGGGGCCGTGATCATGCTCTAGGAAAGAGGGTCAGCTCTTGGGCACCCGCACGATGAGCGCGTCGCCCTGGCCGCCACCACCACACAGTGCGGCGGCACCGACGCCACCGCCGCGGCGCTTCAGCTCCAGCGCCAGGTGCAGCACGATGCGCGCACCCGACATGCCGAGCGGGTGGCCGAGCGCGATCGCACCGCCGTTGACGTTCACCTTCGCGGGATCGATGCCCAGTTCGCGGGCCGAGACGATGCCGACGGCGGCGAACGCCTCGTTGATCTCGACGAGGTCGAGGTCCTTCGGGTCGACACCCTCGCGCTCGCAAGCCTTGGCGATCGCCCGTGCCGGCTGCGACTGCAGGGTCGAATCCGGCCCGGCGACGACACCGTGGCGACCGATCTCGGCGATCCAGCTCAGGCCGAGCTCCTCGGCCTTGGCCTTGCTCATCACGACGACCGCGGCGGCGCCGTCGGAGATCTGTGAGGCCGAACCGGCGGTGACGGTCCCGTCCTTCGAGAAGGCCGGACGCAGCGAACCGAGCGACTCGGCGGTGGTCTCCGGGCGGATGCCCTCGTCGGCGGCGAAGACGATCGGGTCGCCCTTGCGCTGCTTGATCGACACCGGGACGACCTCGTCCTCGAACAGCCCGTCCTTCCAGGCACGGGCAGCCCTCTGGTGCGAGGCAGCGGCGAAGGCGTCCTGCTCCTCGCGGGAGACGAAGCGGTCGCCGGAGTTGGCCGACTCGGTGAGGTTGCCCATCGCCTGGTCGGTGAAGATGTCGTGCAGGCCGTCGTAGGCCATGTGGTCGCGCAGGGTCACGTCGCCGTACTTGAAGCCGGCGCGGGACTTCTCGAGCATGTGCGGGGCCTGGCTCATCGACTCCTGGCCGCCGGCGACGACGACGTCGAACTCGCCCGCGCGGATCAGCTGGTCGGCCATCGCGATCGCGTTGATGCCCGACAGACACACCTTGTTGATGGTCAGCGCCGGGACGTCCATCGGGATGCCGGCGGCGACGGCCGCCTGACGGGCCGGGATCTGGCCGGCGCCGGCGGTGAGCACCTGGCCCATGATGACGTATTCGACCTGCTCAGGAGCCACACCGGCGCGCTCGAGCGCACCGGAGATCGCCACGCCACCGAGATCCGATCCGGAGAAATCCTTGAGCGAGCCCTGAAGACGCCCCATGGGCGTACGGGCTCCGGCGACGATGACAGAACTGCTCACGGGACATTCCTCCGAAAGATCGGCATGTGATCGGAAAACTCCCCTCGGATATTCACCTGAATCCCGATAGGAGTGCACTCAACGGTACCGCTACCGTCTAGAGCATGACCGAGACCTCTCCCACATCCACTCCGGCGACGTCCGTTCTCGCCTCCGGACTCGTCACCGCCATCGATCACGTCGGCATCGCCGTGCCCGACCTCGATGCCGCCCTCACCTGGTACGCCGAGAACCTCGGCCTCGTGTCCACCCACGAGGAAGTCAACGAGGAGCAGGGCGTGCGCGAGGCGATGCTGGCCGTTCCGGGGACCCCCGAAGGGTCCACCATGATCCAGCTGCTCGCCCCGCTGAACGAGAACTCCACGATCGCGAAGTTCATCGACCGCAACGGTGCGGGTCTGCAGCAGCTCGCCTACCGCGTCTCCGACATCGATGCCGTCTCCACTGCGCTTCGTGAGCGCGGCGTCCGCCTGCTGTACGACGCACCCCGTCGCGGCACCGCCGATTCGCGCATCAACTTCCTGCATCCGAAGGACGCGGGCGGCGTCCTCGTCGAGCTCGTCGAGCCGGCAGCACATCCCGCTCACTGACGGCCGTTCCGGTGCGCTCCCGAAGACGGATGGGGCGGGAGCGCACCCGGGTCGTACCCGCAGGGACCGGGTAGATTGTCTCCATGGTCTTCGATCGTGATCGCGCACCCAGCCACCTGCCGTTCTCCATCGTGCGGAAGGGCTTCGACCGCGACGAGGTGACCAACTACTTCGCACGGTTCGAGGCCGAGCTGCGCGTGACCGCCACCGACCGCGACGCCGCCGCCGCGCAGGCCCGCGATCTGGCCCGACAGCTCGAGAACGCCCGCAACGAGATCGACGAACTCCGCAAGGACGTCGACCGTCTGTCGGTGCCGCCCACCACCGCCGAGGGCATGAGCGACCGCATCTCCCGGATGCTGCGTCTCGCCTCCGACGAGGCCTCCGAGTTGCGCGCCCGCGCCGAGGCCGACGCCGCCGAGATGATCTCGCTGGCGGAGCAGGAGGGCATCCGACTCCGGGGCGACTACGAGAAGAAGCTCGCCGAACTCGAGGACACCCGCGTCGCCTTCGCGGCCGAGCACGAGCGGACGATGACCGCGGCCCGCGCAGAGGCCGAGCGGATCGTGGCGGCGGCCCGCGCGGAGGCCGAGCGACTCGCCGCCGAGGCCGAGGCCAAGCGCGAGCAGGTACAGCAGGACTTCGAGATCACGATGTCCGAGCGCCGCACGAAGCTGCTCGGAGCGCTCGACGAACTCGAACGGACGAGTAAGGCCGAAGCCGAGCGCCGCATCGAGGAAGCCACGCAGGAAGCCGAACGACGGCTCGCCCGCGCCACCGAACAGTCCGAGCGGAAGGTCGCCAACGCGCGCGACCTCACCGAGGAACTCCGCGTGCTGCGCGGACGCATCCTCGGCCAGCTCGACGCCGTTCGCGAGCAGCTCGACGACGTCCCCACGCTGCTCGCGGGCATCAACCGCGAGGGCGAACTGCTCGACCGGGAGATCTCCCTCGACGAGCCCCGCACGACCGTCCTCGGCACGGCGCGCGACAAGCAGGGCAGCGACAAGCAAGGCGGCGACAAGCAGGGCGGCGACGAGAAGGGCTCGGACGACGAGAGCCCGACGGAGCCGACATCCACCGAGGCCGACGCGAAGGCGGACAAGACCACACCGCTGCCGCAGACCGACAAGACCACACCCATGCCGCAGGCCGACCGGACGGTGCGGATCTCGAAGAGCGATGCCCCCGGCTCTGCTTCCGGCGCGAACTCGGCCGCGCAGCCGAACAGCGGCGCGCAGGGCTCCTCGTCCACTCCGCGTACGCCGAACGCCTCGGCGCCGCATCGCTCGCCCTCGGTCGGTTCCGGTGTGCAGGGTCGCTCCCCCGCCGTGGCCAGCAAGGTCCGCAACTGACGGTCGCCGGCCCCTCGGGCTTGACCTTCGAGTCGGTCGAAGCTCCATGATGGGCCGGTGACCGACCCGGAGATGATGTCGATCGGCGTGTTCGCCGAACTCGTCGGACTGACCGCGAGCGCATTGCGGTTCTACGACGACGCCGGCCTGCTGCGCCCCGCGCAGGTCGATCCGTCGACGGGATACCGGTTCTACAGCCGATCCCAGGTCCCTCGCGCCTGCCGGCTGCGGCAGTTGCGGGAGATCGGGATGCCGCTGCCCGCCATCGGCGAGTTCTTCGCCGCCGACGCGGACGAGGCAGCGCGGTTGCTCGACGACCACGTCGCCGGGATGACCACGGAGGCCGAGAGGCTCCGACGGGCCGCCGAGACACTCGGCGCGTCCCTGCGGGCCGAATCACGCCGCGTGGTCTGCACGGTGCCGGGACCCGTCCTCGCCGGCGCCGTCGACCAGGTCTCGGCCTCCACCGGTCACGACCCCGACATCCCGGTGCTGAACGGCGTGCACATGGAAACCGGATCCGGCTGCGTGAGGTTGACCGCCACCGACCGGTACCGGCTCGCCACGCGGACGCTGGTGCCCACCGATCCGACCTGCCCGTCCTGGGCCGGCACGCTCTCCGGCGACGACCTGCGGATCGCGACCTCCCGGCTCCGGCGCAGTCCGTCGGTGACCGTCGAAGCGGACGAGCGGGCGGTCACCTTCCGCACGTCCGGCGGTGACGTCCTCCATTGCCGTCTGCTTCCCGAGCCGTTCCCCGACCACCGCCTCCTCCTGAAATCTCTCCCCGCGGTGACGCAGCGGGTGACCCTCGGCAAACGCCGCGTGGTGACGGTGCTCGAACAGCGAGCACCGGAGACGGTCGGCCTACGGACCTCCCCCGACAGGCCGGTCCTGGTGTTCCCCGACGGGGACGAGGCACCGCTCGACGGCACGGCCACCGGACCGGAACTGACGATCTGGTTCGACCTGGTCACCGTGTATCCCGCTTGGAGTCATGCGCTCGGCGACGACCTGATGCTCGACGTGCGCGGTACCGATCTGCCGGTCACCGTCCGGTCGGCCGACGACGGGGATCTCACCACGATCGTCATGCCGCGCAGTGCCCCCTGAAGCAGTGCCCCTGACGCAGCGTCCCCGATCTGCCGAATTCCTCGACAGGAGCCCCACCATGTCCACCTCACCCTCGACACCCGATCCCACGATGGACGCGATCGGCGCAGCGGTCCTCCGCGGCCGCGACGGCGACACCGAGTCGGCCCGGCGCGACCTGCTGTCCCTCTGGGAGCGGATCGGTGCGGCGGGCGACGCATTCCACCGCTGCACGCTCGCGCACTACCTTGCCGCCCTGTACGACGATCCCGCCGAGTCCCTGGTCTGGGATGTCCGCGCCCTCGACGCTGCCGATGCCCTCACCGACGAGCGTGCCCGGGAACACCACGAATCTCTCCGCGTCGCGGGCTTCTATCCGAGCCTGCACCTGAACCTGGCCGACGACCTCCGTCGTCTCGGGTCGTTCCGGGCAGCCACGGAACATCTCGACCGCGCGCAGGACCACCTCTCCGCGCTCCCCGACGATCCCTACGGCGACACCATCCGCACAGCCGTGCACGAGGTGCGGCAGGCGACCGCCGACCGCGACACCGCGCCGCGAGTGTCCGCACCGGGTACTGCCCGCTGACAGGTCTATTACGACCGGTCCCACAGCGATCCGTCGTGGCCTAGGACCAGCGTCGCGTGGGCCGACGGGTCCCGCGTCCTGCCCAGCATCCGCTGTGCCAGTGCCGCCGGTCCTCCGCACCGCCGAGCGCATCGGTCGGCCACGCGACGACATGGGGTGTTCCCGGCGCGATCTCGTGATCGCATCCCGGGCACCGGTACGGCTTGGTGGCACGCGAACCCGGCACCGTGCGCACGGTGAAACGCTCACCTTCGGCCCCCGCGGGACCGTTCTCGGTGCGCACCGTCGCCCCGAAATAGGTCGGGGATTCGTCGGTCGCCCCACCGCGCTTGCGGCCGGTGCGGGATCGGTTGCGGCGCGGCACGATCAGAACAATCTGAACTCGGTGCTCTCGGTACCCCGCAACGCCTCGTAGTCGAGTACGAGGCAGCGGATGCCGCGGTCCGTGGCCAGCGTCCGTGCCTGCGGCTTGATCTGCTGGGCCGCGAACACGCCGCTGACGGGAGCAAGCAGCGGATCCCGGTTGAGCAGTTCGAGATACCGGGTGAGCTGCTCCACGCCGTCGATCTCGCCGCGGCGCTTCACCTCCACGGCGACGGTCGCCCCGTCGGCGTCGCGGCACAACAGGTCCACGGGTCCGATCGCCGTGGGGTACTCGCGCCGGATCAGGGTGAAGCCCGTCCCGAGGGTTTCGACGTGCTCGGCGAGAAGTTCCTGCAGGTGCGCCTCGACACCGTCCTTGATCAGACCGGGGTCGACACCGAGTTCGTGGCTCGAATCGTGGTCGATCTCTTCGAGAGTGATGCGCAGCTGCTCGCCTGCCTTGTTGGTGACCACCCACAGGGCCTCGGCGTCCTCGACGGACTCCTCCTCGAGCCAGCAGGGTGGGCTCATCCAGTTCAGGGGCTTGTAGGCACGGTCGTCGGCGTGGACACTCACCGAACCGTCGGATTTGACGAGGAGGAGACGTCGGGCCGTCGGCAGATGAGCCGTCAGGCGTCCGATGTAGTCCACACGGCAACGGGCAATCACAAGACGCACACAGCCACCCTAGAGGATCCACTCGACTAGTCTCGAACGACCATGCCCGCACGCAGTCACCGCACGGCCCCGCTCGGATCGGCCATCCTGGGAGAGCCTGCCGAACCGATCCGACGGCAACGCATCAGGATCCAGACCCTGTTGACGTTCTCCCTGATCGGTACGCATCTCGTCGGTGCCCTGATCGTGGCCGCTCTCATCAACGTCGTGATCCCGGGCCCGTCCGTGCTGACCTCCGACTTCCTCGTCATCACCGCGATCCTCGCTCCTGTCTACGTGGTCTCGGCCGTCGTGGTCGGCTCGGTGCTCGGTACCCGGGCGACGCTCCGCAGGCTGCGGTGGGCGCTGGAGAACCGGCCGCCCACCCCGCAGGAACAGCGGATCGCGTTGCGGATGCCCTGGCGTACCACCCTCCAGCAGGGAGCACTGTGGTTCATCGGGTTGATCCTGTTCACCGTCGGTTTCGGGGTCATCGACCCGCAGACGATCCCGAAGGTCGCGCTGACCATCACCCTGGCCGGTGTCACGGTGTGCGGATTCGCGTACATGTTCACCGATTTCGCGCTGCGCCCCATCGCGGCGCGCGCGCTCGAGGTCGGAACGCCTCGTCGCCCGCGCCTGGCCGGCACCACCGGACGCGTGATGCTCGCGTGGGCCCTGGGCAGCGCGGTGCCCGTCGTCGGTCTGCTGTTCATCGCGGTGTTCAGCTTCATCCGTCCCGTCACATCGACGCGCCTGGCGATCACGATCCTCGCCATCGGTGGACTCGGTCTGCTCACCGGCTCGCTGCTGATGTTCCTCACGATCCGGTCGACGATCGCGCCGATCGAGTCGGTGCGCGCCGGGATGCAGCGCATCGCGTCGGGCGATTTCGATACCGCGGTCGTCGTCTACGACGGAACCGAATTGGGGCAGCTGCAGACGGGGTTCAACCGGATGGCCGAAGGCCTGCGCGAACGCGAGAAACTGCGCGACGTGTTCGGCCGCCATGTCGGACGGGAGGTCGCGGCTGCGGCGCTGGCCAATCCCGGTGTCCTCGGCGGTGAAGAACGGGATGTCGCGGTGTTGTTCGTCGACATCGTCGGGTCCACCGCGTTGGCCGCGAGTCGCCCACCGACAGAGGTGGTGGCGCTGCTCAACCGCTTCTTCGCGGTCGTCGTCGAAGAGGTGCACGCGGCCGAAGGATTCGTCAACAAGTTCGAGGGTGATGCGGCGCTCGCGATCTTCGGGGCGCCGGTCGCCCTCGACAACGCCGCCGGTTCCGCGCTCGGCGCCGCGAGGAGGATGGCGCGACGTCTCGCCGAGGAAGTACCGGAGTGTCGCGCGGGTATCGGGGTCACGGCAGGTCGCGCGGTCGCTGGGAACATCGGCGCGCAGGAACGCTTCGAGTACACCGTGATCGGCGATCCGGTCAACGAAGCAGCGAGGCTGTCCGATCTCGCGAAGACCGTTCCGGGTTACGTCGCGGCGTCGGCCCGCACCGTGCAGCTCGCCCCCGAGGACGAACGCGCACGGTGGGAACTGGGTGAGGAGATCACCCTGCGCGGTCGTTCCGAGCCGACGCGCCTGGCGATTCCGCGCGCGGACTGACGGCCGGCCTCACTCCCCCGCCAGCACCGCGTCGAGGAACTTGCGGGTGCGTTCCTCCCGGGGGCTGGTGAAGATGCGCTCGGGCGGCCCCTCCTCCACGATGCGACCCCGATCGAACATCAGCACACGATCGGAGACGTCGCGGGCGAAGTGCATCTCGTGCGTCACGATCAGCATCGTGATGTCGGTCGTCTCGGCGATCCTCCGCAGCACGTCCAGCACATCGGCGACGAGTTCGGGGTCGAGGGCCGAGGTCACCTCGTCGAGCAGCAGGATCTCCGGATCCATGGCGAGGGCACGGGCGATCGCGACCCGCTGCTGCTGACCACCCGACAGTTGCGTGGGGTGGGCGGTCTCCTTGTCGGACAGACCGACCATCGCGAGCAGCTCCCGCGCACGGTCGCGTGCCTCGGCCTTGCTGCGACCGAGGACGTGGACCGGAGCCTCGGTGAGGTTCTCCATCACGTTCATGTTGGGGAAGAGGTTGAACTGCTGGAAGACCATGCCGATGCTGCGGCGCATCGTCCTCAGGTAGCGCTCGGAGGCCGGAACGAGACGCGTCCCCTTGCGTTCGTGGCTGAGTGGTTCGCCCTTGACCCACACCACACCGTCGTCGATTTTCTCGAGGGTCATGAGCAGGCGCAGGATGGTCGTCTTGCCCGAACCGCTCGGACCGATCAACGTGACCCGTTCCCCCGGGGCGACGGTGAAATCCAAGTGGTCGAGTACTACGTGGTCGCCGAATCTCTTGACCACGGAGTCGAAACGGATCATGGATCCGTCGGAGCTGGCGGCGGGAAGCGAGTCGCCGTCGGCACCGGCTTCCTTGTGCATCTCAATAGGCAAGGCGACGCTCCAATCGGCGGACGAGCAACGACGTCGGGTAGCTGGCGATGAGGAAGATCAGGCCGGCCAGCGTGAGCGGCTCGAGGTACTGAAAGTTGCGCGCACCGAACTGCTGGGCTGCGGTCACCATCTCCACGACGGAGATCGTGAACAGGAACGGGGTGTCCTTGAACAGCGACACCGCGTAGTTGCCCAGCGCGGGCACGACACGGCGCACGGCCTGCGGCAGGATCACCGCACGCCACGTACGCATCGGCGACAACGACAGGGCGCGGCACGCCTCCCATTGTCCCTTCGGCACGGCGTCGATGCCCGCCCGGTACACCTCGGCCATGTAGGTCGAGTAGTGGATCCCCAGTACCGCGATGCCGATCTGCAGCGCACTGAACTGCGGGAGCAGGTAGTAGACGAACAGCAGCTGCACCACGAGTGGTGTGAGCCGGATGAACTGGACGACGGCGGACAGCGCCGTCGCGAGCACCTTCGGCAACGAGCGGCGGGCGACGGCCACGACCAGCCCCAGCACCGCGGCGACCACGAATCCGAGGACCGTGGCCAGCAGGGTGATCCGAAATCCTTCGAGCAGCACCGGAAGCGCGTCGGCCGCGCGTTGCCAACTCCAGTCGACGGTCATGAGCGTGCCCCCACCGGCTGATCGAAGACCGGGGCGAGCCCGAAGATCTCACGGAGCGTCGGACCGGTCCCGAGTCGGCTCTTCGCACGCACCTCGAGCGCATTCATCAGCAGCGTCAGCAGATAGCCGAGCACGAAGTACAGCACCAACCCCACGCCGAACGCGAAGATGGTGTCGCCGCTTCCTCTACGGAGCTGCTCGATCTGGAACGTGAGGTCCTGCAGGAGGATATAGCTCGCCAGTGCCGTTCCCTTGAGCAACTGGATGAGCAGATTCGTCAGCGGCGGGATCATCTCGGCCCAGGCCTGCGGGAAGATCACCCGCCGCATGCGCTGCCAGTAACCGAAGTTCAGCGCCGTCGCCGCCTCGAGTTGCGGCTTGGGCACCGACGCGATCGCACCGCGCACCACCTCCGCGCCGTAGGCGCCGTAATTGAGCGACAGGGCGAGGATCCCGCACACGATGGATTCGAGCCGGAACCCGAACAACGGAAGGACATAGAAGAACCAGAACAGCTGCACGAGAAGTGACGTGCCACGGAAGAACTCGATGAACACCCTCGCGCTGCCACGCAGGACGAGGTTCTTCGCGCCTGCCGCCAGCCCGAGGGCCACGGCGAGCAGGAACGCGAAGACCGCACTCCCCACGGTCAATTCGACGGTGACGAGCAGACCGTCGAACAGTTGGGGGAAGGAGTTCCACAGCAGTTCGATCTTGGAACCGAAATCCATTACGACGCAGCCGAGATCAGGAAACGCCCTCGCAGAGCATCTCGGTCGTCAGCCCCGGATCGGGCATCTCGGCCTCCGTGAACCCGAAGTCGCCGACGATCGACAGGTACTTCTGCGGGTCGGACGTGATCTTCGCGAGTTCCTCGTTGTAGGCGTCGCGCAGTTCGGTGTCCTCCTTACGGAAGACCGTTCCGCCGGCGCCCACCTGAGGCACCCCGTCGATCTCCGCGACGAACGACTCGGTGACGTCGACGGGTGCACCCTCGTTGTTCTGCTTCATCCAGTTCAAGGAGATACCCGTCAGGGCGAAGACGTCGGCGCGTCCGTTGACGACGGCATCCATTCCGTCCTGGGGAGACGCGACCTGCATCGCGTCGATGCCGAGGGCGGACGCGTAGTCGGCTTCGATCGCGCCGGTCATGACGGCCATCCGGACGCCGCTATCGGCGATCGACTGCATGTCGGCGAGCTGTTCCGGATTGCCCTGCGGGACCATGAGCGCGGTGGTGTAGTTGAACTCCGGCTCGCTGAACAGTGCCTGTTCGCAACGCTGTGGCAGGATCGACATGCCGGCACTGACGACGTCGAACCGGCCGGCCTGCAGTCCGGGGATGAGTGCACCGAAGTCGGTGGCCACACCTTCGACGTTGTCGATGCCGAGGTTCTTGAAGATCTCGCGGTGCAGAGCGACGGTGGCACCGGTGAGTTCGCCGTCCTGCATGAAGCTGTAGGGCGCCTCGCCGGCGAACCCGACGGTGACGGTGCCTTCCTGCTGGAGCCGTTCGAGGGTCGAGCCCTCGCTGTCGGTGTCGACGCTCGTACATCCTGTGACGGCCGCGCCGATGAGTCCCAGTCCCGCGATCACCGCCGTGAACTTGCCGGCGGTACCCGTAGTCGATCGATTCGTCATCGTCTCGCCCCTCCTCGTCGTCGACGAGAACGCCCCCGACAGGCGCTCACACGCCGAACCCACACGAACCGTGCGATCGTGCATGAGCGGACGTTACCGACATAAGTGGGCATAGCCTGGAACAGAGCGTGTTTGTTACGAGGTCGTGATCCGCCGGGCGCCGGCGATGGAAAAGGGCGCACCGTACCCGAAATCCGTTCGGAGCGTAAGGACTTTCCCGTGGGATGGGATCCTCCGACGGTCCGGAGAGAGCCCGGAAAACACGAAAGGGGACCCACAATGTGGGTCCCCTTTCGGAACGGGTGTTCGGCGGTGTCCTACTCTCCCACACCCTGTCGAGTGCAGTACCATCGGCGCAGACAGGCTTAGCTTCCGGGTTCGGAATGGGACCGGGCGTTTCCCTGTCGCTATGGCCGCCGTAACTCTATGAAACAGTAACCACGCAGACCTCTCGATAGCGTTCCGCCGCAGCAGAACTCGATCGGATATCTGTGTGTGTTGTTTCAGATACCGCACAGTGGACGCGTAACATCTTCGTGGTAAGTCCTCGGCCTATTAGTACCGGTCACCTCCACACATTGCTGTGCTTCCAGTTCCGGCCTATCAACCCGGTGGTCTGCCGGGGGCCTTACCCCCTCGAGGGGGTGAGAAACCTCATCTTGGAACAGGCTTCCCGCTTAGATGCTTTCAGCGGTTATCCCTTCCGAACGTAGCCAACCAGCCATGCCCCTGGCGGGACAACTGGCACACCAGAGGTTCGTCCGTCCCGGTCCTCTCGTACTAGGGACAGCCTTCCTCAAGTTTCTAACGCGCGCGGCGGATAGAGACCGAACTGTCTCACGACGTTCTAAACCCAGCTCGCGTGCCGCTTTAATGGGCGAACAGCCCAACCCTTGGGACCTACTCCAGCCCCAGGATGCGACGAGCCGACATCGAGGTGCCAAACCATCCCGTCGATATGGACTCTTGGGGAAGATCAGCCTGTTATCCCCGGGGTACCTTTTATCCGTTGAGCGACACCGCTTCCACATGCCGGTGCCGGATCACTAGTCCCGACTTTCGTCCCTGCTCGACCTGTCAGTCTCACAGTCAAGCTCCCTTGTGCACTTGCACTCGACACCTGATTGCCAACCAGGCTGAGGGAACCTTTGGGCGCCTCCGTTACATTTTGGGAGGCAACCGCCCCAGTTAAACTACCCACCAGGCACTGTCCCTGAACCAGATCATGGTCCGAGGTTAGAGGTCCAATACGATCAGAGTGGTATTTCAACAACGACTCCACAACCACTGGCGTGGCCGCTTCACAGTCTCCCACCTATCCTACACAAACCGAACCGAACACCAATACCAAGCTATAGTGAAGGTCCCGGGGTCTTTTCGTCCTGCCGCGCGTAACGAGCATCTTTACTCGTAATGCAATTTCGCCGAGTCTGTGGTCGAGACAGCAGAGAAGTCGTTACGCCATTCGTGCAGGTCGGAACTTACCCGACAAGGAATTTCGCTACCTTAGGATGGTTATAGTTACCACCGCCGTTTACTGGGGCTTAAATTCTCAGCTTCGCCACCGAAGTGACTAACCGGTCCTCTTAACCTTCCAGCACCGGGCAGGCGTCAGTCCGTATACATCGTCTTACGACTTCGCACGGACCTGTGTTTTTAGTAAACAGTCGCTTCTCTCTGGTCTCTGCGACCACCCCCAGCTCAGAGTGCAAGACTCGTCACCGAGCGTGGTCCCCCTTCTCCCGAAGTTACGGGGGCATTTTGCCGAGTTCCTTAACCACAGTTCTCTCGATCGCCTCGGTATTCTCTACCTGACCACCTGTGTCGGTTTGGGGTACGGGCCGTGTACCAACTCACTAGAGGCTTTTCTCGGCAGCATAGGATCACTGAATTCCCCTCAACGGGTACGCATCACCTCTCAGGCTTGATGAATGGCGGATTTGCCTACCATTCGCCCTACCGGCTTACACCAGGTATTCCATCACCTGGCCCAGCTACCTTCCTGCGTCACCCCATCGCTTGACTACTACAATCAGGGTCCCGTGCAGCCAGCCCGCCGACTCCCGAAGGAGACGACCGACCTTTTGGACGGTTAGCACAACTGATTCGCCATTGGGCGCGGATACACGGGTACGGGAATATCAACCCGTTGTCCATCGACTACGCCTGTCGGCCTCGCCTTAGGTCCCGACTCACCCTGGGCGGATTAACCTGGCCCAGGAACCCTTGGTCATCCGGCGGACGAGTTTCTCACTCGTCTTTCGCTACTCATGCCTGCATTCTCACTCGCGTGGCCTCCACACCTGGATCACTCCGGCGCTTCCACGGCCACACGACGCTCCCCTACCCATCCACACCACTGCCGGAAAAGCCGTAACCCTTCCGGGGTGTTATGTGAATGCCGCGGCTTCGGCGGTGTACTTGAGCCCCGCTACATTGTCGGCGCAGGACCACTTGACCAGTGAGCTATTACGCACTCTTTCAAGGGTGGCTGCTTCTAAGCCAACCTCCTGGTTGTCTCAGCGATCCCACATCCTTTTCCACTTAGTACACGCTTAGGGGCCTTAGCCGGCGATCTGGGCTGTTTCCCTCTCGACTACGAAGCTTATCCCCCGCAGTCTCACTGCCGCGCTCTCACTCACCGGCATTCGGAGTTTGGCTGATTTCGGTAAGCTTGTGGGCCCCCTAGACCATCCAGTAGCTCTACCTCCGGTGAGAAACACGCGACGCTGCACCTAAATGCATTTCGGGGAGAACCAGCTATCACGGAGTTTGATTGGCCTTTCACCCCTACCCACAACTCATCCCCTCAGTTTTCAACCTAAGTGGGTTCGGGCCTCCACGACGTCTTACCATCGCTTCACCCTGGCCATGGGTAGATCACTCCGCTTCGGGTCTAGAACATGCCACTAGATGCGCCCTATTCGGACTCGCTTTCGCTACGGCTACCCCACACGGGTTAACCTCGCGACATGCCACTAACTCGCAGGCTCATTCTTCAAAAGGCACGCCATCACCCCCAACACCGAAGTGTTCGAAGGCTCTGACGGATTGTAAGCGCACGGTTTCAGGTACTATTTCACTCCCCTCCCGGGGTACTTTTCATCTTTCCCTCACGGTACTAGTCCGCTATCGGTCACCAGGGAGTATTCAGGCTTATCGGGTGGTCCCGACAGATTCACACCGGATTTCACGGGCCCGGTGCTACTCGGGTATTCGAATCGACAGTCGCCGTGTTTTCGTCTACGGGATTCTCACCCTCTACGACAGGCCGTTCCAGACCACTTCGACTAACACGACGATTTCTTACTGTCGGCCGGCATGGCAGCGCCGACACAACGAACCCCACAACCCCGAATACACAACCCCTGCCAGGTATCACATGTACTCGGTTTAGCCTCATCCGCTTTCGCTCGCCACTACTCACGGAATCACATGTTGTTTTCTCTTCCTGTGGGTACTGAGATGTTTCACTTCCCCACGTTCCCTCCACACACCCTATATATTCAGGTGCGGGTAACACGACATCACTCGTGCTGGGTTTCCCCATTCGGAAATCCTCGGATCACAGCTCGGTTGACAGCTCCCCGAGGCATATCGCAGCCTCCCACGTCCTTCATCGGCTCCTGGTGCCAAGACATCCACCGTACGCTCATAAACACTTACAACAAAGATGCTCGCGTCCACTGTGCAGTTCTCAAACAACACACAACAACCCCTACCAACGCCGACCACACGGCCAACCGTCTTCGTAAGTCATCGTCGCTGATCAAACACTCGCGTGTTCTCTCAGGACCCAACAGTGCACCGATATAGCTCCCCGAATTCTTCCTGTGAAGAATTCGTGTTGGAGAGCGATTGTCAGCGTTCCACCCATGAGCAACCGTGTCCCACGATCGGGGACAATCGGTCTCTGGCCGCACACGACACCCGACAATTCGGGGTGTGTGGGCAGATGCTCCTTAGAAAGGAGGTGATCCAGCCGCACCTTCCGGTACGGCTACCTTGTTACGACTTCGTCCCAATCGCCGATCCCACCTTCGACGGCTCCCTCCCACAAGGGGTTAGGCCACCGGCTTCGGGTGTTACCGACTTTCATGACGTGACGGGCGGTGTGTACAAGGCCCGGGAACGTATTCACCGCAGCGTTGCTGATCTGCGATTACTAGCGACTCCGACTTCACGGGGTCGAGTTGCAGACCCCGATCCGAACTGAGACCGGCTTTAAGGGATTCGCTCCACCTCACGGTATCGCAGCCCTCTGTACCGACCATTGTAGCATGTGTGAAGCCCTGGACATAAGGGGCATGATGACTTGACGTCGTCCCCACCTTCCTCCGAGTTGACCCCGGCAGTCTCCTGCGAGTCCCCACCATCACGTGCTGGCAACACAGGACAAGGGTTGCGCTCGTTGCGGGACTTAACCCAACATCTCACGACACGAGCTGACGACAGCCATGCACCACCTGTCTACCGGCCACAAGGGAAACCACATCTCTGCAGTCGTCCGGTACATGTCAAACCCAGGTAAGGTTCTTCGCGTTGCATCGAATTAATCCACATGCTCCGCCGCTTGTGCGGGCCCCCGTCAATTCCTTTGAGTTTTAGCCTTGCGGCCGTACTCCCCAGGCGGGGCGCTTAATGCGTTGGCTACGGCACGGATCCCGTGGAAGGAAACCCACACCTAGCGCCCACCGTTTACGGCGTGGACTACCAGGGTATCTAATCCTGTTCGCTACCCACGCTTTCGCTCCTCAGCGTCAGTTACTGCCCAGAGACCCGCCTTCGCCACCGGTGTTCCTCCTGATATCTGCGCATTTCACCGCTACACCAGGAATTCCAGTCTCCCCTGCAGTACTCGAGTCTGCCCGTATCGCCTGCAAGCCCGCAGTTGAGCTGCGGGATTTCACAGACGACGCGACAAACCGCCTACGAGCTCTTTACGCCCAGTAATTCCGGACAACGCTCGCACCCTACGTATTACCGCGGCTGCTGGCACGTAGTTGGCCGGTGCTTCTTCTGCAGGTACCGTCACTTTCGCTTCGTCCCTGCTGAAAGAGGTTTACAACCCGAAGGCCGTCATCCCTCACGCGGCGTCGCTGCATCAGGCTTTCGCCCATTGTGCAATATTCCCCACTGCTGCCTCCCGTAGGAGTCTGGGCCGTGTCTCAGTCCCAGTGTGGCCGGTCGCCCTCTCAGGCCGGCTACCCGTCGTCGCCTTGGTAGGCCATTACCCCACCAACAAGCTGATAGGCCGCGGGCTCATCCTGCACCGAAAAACTTTCCACCCCTCACCATGCAGCAAGAGGTCATATCCGGTATTAGACCCAGTTTCCCAGGCTTATCCCAGAGTGCAGGGCAGATCACCCACGTGTTACTCACCCGTTCGCCACTAATCCACCCAGCAAGCTGGGCTTCATCGTTCGACTTGCATGTGTTAAGCACGCCGCCAGCGTTCGTCCTGAGCCAGGATCAAACTCTCCGTTGAAGACTCACAATCACCCCGAAGGGGCAATCAGTCAAAGACATCGAGTCAAATCACTAGCAAAAAACTCAAACTAGCTCAAAAACACTGACCATCCCAGACGGAAGAATGAGACGATCAGCAAATACCCACCCCATCGAAACGACGGAGCGGAGTACCAAATAATATTGGCACTGACATTCATCGGCACACTGTTGAGTTCTCAAAGAACACGCACACACCATCGATCCCGAACCTTCCGGTTCGTTCACTCCGGGGTGACTGTTCATCAGGAGGTCTCTTCGACCTCCCGGGCCACTGACCTTACCAGAAGAATCAGGGGCTCGTAACCAAGTTCAGGCGCCTTCGTCCAACCTCGTTGTCCCGTTCCTCTCGGCCCGGGTCGGTGTCCGTGTCGCTCTGACCTGGAATAAGTTACGCGAGGATCAACTGCCTGCCAAATCGCCTGGTCAGAGTGGGTGGACCTCCGAGAAAGCCCAGGTGGCTACCCACGAAAGTCGCCGGCCGGACCGAGATCGCCACCGGTGACGCCGGACACAGCTCCCGACCAGGGATTTCTCCCTAGTGCGACAGGAGCCGGCCTTCCTCGACACCCACTCGCTCGATGGTTCCGCCGAGCTCCTGCAGGATCTCCACGAACCGCGGATAACCGCGGTCGATGTGGTAGACGTCGTGCACTTCCGTGACCCCGTCCGCGCACAGCCCGGCGAGCACCAGGCCTGCGCCCGCACGGATGTCCGATGCCCACACAGGTGCGCTCGACAACTGCTCCACTCCCCGCACGACCGCGTGATGTCCGTCGGTACGGGCGTCCGCTCCGAGACGCACCATCTCCTCGACGAACCGGAACCGTGCTTCGAAGACGTTCTCGGTGATCATCGACGTCCCGTCGGCGATGGCCGCGAGACCGATGGCCATGGGCTGCAGGTCGGTCGGGAATCCCGGATACGGCAGCGTCGCGAAGTTGACGGCACGGGGCCGTTCCTTCTGCACGACGTGGAATCCGTCGGCCAACGGCGTGACTTCGGCGCCGGCACTGCGCAACTTGTCCAGCACCAACGCGAGGTGCTTCGGATTGACGCCGTGGACGGCGATATCGCCCCGCGTCATCACCGCTGCGATCCCCCATGTCGCCGCGACGATCCGGTCGCCGATGCACCGGTGCTCGGTGGGGCGGAGGGACGAGACTCCCGAGACCCGCAGCGTCGTACTGCCCGCACCGGTGATCCGTGCCCCCATGCGGACCAGCATGTTGCACAGGTCGACGATCTCCGGTTCACGGGCTGCATTGTCGATGGTCGTGTCCCCCTTGGCGAGAACCGCGGCCATGAGGATGTTCTCCGTCGCCCCCACCGAGGGGAACGCCAGGCGGATGGTGGCACCGTGCAGATCGTCCGCTTCCGCGACGACACACCCGTGCTCGATCGACGAATGGGCGCCGAGCAGTCGCAGACCCGCCTGGTGCATGTCGAGCGGACGGGAGCCGATGGCGTCGCCACCCGGCAGCGCCACGATCGCCTTGCGGCAGCGTGCGACCAGCGGGCCGAGCACGCAGACCGACGCTCGGAACTGCCGCACGGCCGCGAAATCGGCGCGGTACTCGGGTTCGGCAGGCGTCGTGATGCGTACGGCGTCGCCTTCGAGTTCGACTTCGCATCCGAGTCCGCGCAGGACATCGGCCATCAGGGGCACGTCGAGGATGTCGGGGCAGTTCGTGATCGTGGTGGTGCCCTCGGCGAGGAGTGCCGCAGCCATCAGCTTGAGGACGCTGTTCTTGGCACCCCCGACGACGACGTCGCCGGAAAGGCGGTTCCCACCTGTGACAAGAAAGCGTTCACTCACAACGACACAGCGTAACGGGCGTGTCCGAGGGAAGAGCAGAGCCGGTACCGTGACGCTCATGGCAGTCCACCTGACACGGATCTATACGCGCACCGGAGACGACGGAACGACGGGGCTCAGCGACTTCTCGCGCGTCTCGAAGAACGACCCTCGTCTGGTCGCCTACGCCGATTGCGACGAGACCAATGCGGCGATCGGTGTGGCGCTCGCACTGGGAGCGCTCCCGGAACGGCTCGTCGCGGTACTCCGGCAGATCCAGAACGATCTCTTCGATGCCGGCGCCGATCTGTCGACGCCCGTGGTCGAGAACCCGAAGTACCCGCCGCTGCGGATCACCCAGCAGTACATCGATCGGCTCGAGGGCTGGTGCGACGAATTCAACGAGGAGCTGGAACCGCTCAACTCGTTCATTCTTCCGGGCGGCACGCCGGGGGCTGCCCTGCTGCACACCGCCAGGACCGTCGCACGACGTGCGGAACGGTCGGCGTGGGCGGCGGTGGACGCGGCTCCGGACGACACGAACGTCCTGCCGGCGAAGTATCTGAACCGGCTCTCGGATCTGCTCTTCATCCTGTGCCGGATCGCGAACCCGGACGGCGACGTGCTGTGGAAGCCGGGAGCGGGCGCGTGAGGAAGTCCCTCTAGAGGGGGCGGCGGCGCTGCGACCGGCCATCGGGCCTGGACTCGACCCAGGACATGAAGGCCATCAAAGCGCCGCTGTCGAGCGCGATCTCGTACGAGTCGTCGCGGTCGATCACATCGAGGATCACGATGTCCTCGGTCATGATGTCGAACTCACTGCCTTCCGGCTTGCGCCGCGAACGCACATCGATGCCCTGACGGGTCAGTCGTACGTCGGGTCCGGGCCGAAGGCTCGAAAGCTTGTAGAACGCGAGTGTCTCGTCGCCGTACCGAACGATTCCGTGCCTCCAGCCGGAACCTTCGTTCTGAGGCATAACTCGCAGAATGGCGGCGGTACCCCCGCCGCGCAGGGTGAAGAGGCGGTACAACAAAGCCGCGACGGAGACCGCGAGCAGCACCACAAGGATAGTAAGAATCAGAAATCCAAGTGACACTGCTCGTCGGCTCCGTCGCGGCTCTCGTTGTTCGACGATCAGGCTCGTTCGACAGCCCGCAGGCGGCCGCGGGCCGCTGCGATCTCCGACTCGTCACGATCCGCATCGTTCAGAGTCGACTTCGCTGCCTCGACGTCGATGTCCTCCACGCGGTCGGCGGCTTCGGCGAGCACCGTCACCGTCGTCGCGGTCACCGAGAGGAATCCGCCATGGACGGCCATGACGATCCGCTCACCGTCCGCGGTCCTGACGGACACGACGCCACCCTCGACGAGCTGGCCGAGCACGGGCTCGTGACCGGGCATGATGCCGATCTCGCCCTCGGTGGTCTGGGCGGTGACGAGAGTCGCCGATCCGGACCACACACGCTCCTCGACGGCAACGATGTCCACGCTCATCTCAGCCACGGTGGCCTACTTTCCGGCGATCTTCTTGGCTGCAGCCTCGACGTCGTCGAGTCCACCGCAGCTGTTGAACGCCTGCTCGGGCAGGTGGTCGAACTCGCCCTTGCACACGCGGTCGAAGGCCTCGATGGTGTCGGCGAGCGGCACGACCGAACCCGGCTGACCCGTGAACTTCTCGGCGACGATGAAGTTCTGGCCGAGGAACTTCTGGAGACGACGGGCACGGGCGACCGTGACCTTGTCCTCTTCGGAGAGCTCGTCCATACCGAGGATGGCGATGATGTCCTGCAGTTCCTTGTACTTCTGCAGGATGCGCTTGACCTCGTTGGCCACCCGGAAGTGGTCGGCACCGACGATGCCCGGCTCGAGGATTCGCGAGGTCGACGTCAGCGGGTCCACAGCGGGGTAGATACCCATCTGCGAGATCGGACGCGAGAGCTCGGTGGTCGCATCGAGGTGAGCGAACGTCGTGGCCGGCGCGGGGTCGGTGTAGTCGTCGGCAGGCACGTAGATCGCCTGCAGCGAGGTGATCGAGCGGCCACGCGTCGAGGTGATGCGCTCCTGGAGCTCACCCATCTCGTCTGCCAGCGTGGGCTGGTAACCCACGGCCGACGGCATACGGCCGAGGAGGGTCGAAACCTCCGAGCCGGCCTGCGTGAAGCGGAAGATGTTGTCGATGAACAGGAGCACGTCCTGTCCCTGGACGTCGCGGAAGTACTCCGCCATCGTCAGGGCCGACAGAGCGACGCGCATACGCGTGCCCGGCGGCTCGTCCATCTGGCCGAAGACGAGGGCGGTGTCCTGGAGGACGCCCATCTCTTCCATCTCGAGGTGGAGGTCGGTGCCCTCACGGGTGCGCTCACCGACGCCGGCGAACACCGACGTACCGGAGAACTCACGCGCGATACGGGTGATCATCTCCTGGATCAGAACGGTCTTGCCGACACCGGCACCACCGAACAGACCGATCTTGCCGCCCTTCACGTACGGGGTCAGCAGGTCGATGACCTTGATGCCGGTCTCGAGAATCTCGGTCTTGCCCTCGAGCTGGTCGAAGGCCGGGGGCTTGCGGTGGATGCCCCACTGCTCGCCGTCGCGGCCGGTGCCCGGCGCGTCGAGGCAGTCGCCCAGCGCGTTGAACACGTGGCCCTTGACGACGTCGCCGACGGGAACCGAGATCGGCTTGCCGGTGTCGCTGACGGGGGCGCCACGCACCAGGCCGTCGGTGGGCTGCATCGAGATCGTGCGGACCAGGTTGTCACCCAGGTGCTGCGCGACCTCGAGGGTCAGGGTCTTCGCCACGGACGGCAGAGTGACCTCTGCGTGCAGGGCGTTGAACAGCTCGGGCACGGCGCCACGCGGGAATTCCACGTCGACGACGGCGCCGATGACGCGGACGACGCGCCCGGCAAGGGCCGACGCCGCACCGGCGTTGTTGTCGGTTACTGCTGCGGTCATTGTGGTTCAGTCACTTCCTGCACTCGAGGCGAGCGCACCGGCACCGCCGACGATCTCGCTGATTTCCTGGGTGATCTGGGCCTGGCGGGCCTGGTTCGCCTGACGGCTGAGGGTGTTCACCAGTTCCGTGGCGTTGTCCGTCGCGGCCTTCATGGCGGTACGACGGGCTGCCGACTCGGAGGCCGCCGCGTCCAGCAGCGACGCGTAGATCCGCGTGCTGATGTACTTCGGCAGGAGAGCCTCGAGCAGAACTCCGGCCTCCGGCTCGAAGTTGTACACGGCCTGCGGTCCCTCGGTGTCCGTGGCGCGGCGTCCGTCGGTGAGCATGTCCTCGCCGAGGTCGATCTCGTCCTCGGTGATGCTCACCTCGAGCGGAGCCATCCTGCGAACCTGGGGGGTCTGGGTCAGCATCGACACGAAGCGGGTGTAGACGATGTGCAGTTCGTCGACGCCCTCGATGGTGCCCTCGCCGTTCGGGGCGGGCACCTCGGTGCCCGAACCCGCCATGAACAGCTCGACCAGGTGACGGCTCGCCTTCGCGGCGTCCGTGTAACGGGGGTCCTGCGAGAAGCCCGTCCAGGCAGCGGCCACTTCACGCTCACGGAACGTGTAGTAGCCGAGGCCCTTGCCGCCCATCACGTACAGCACAGGCTCCTTGCCCTCGCTGAGGAGCAGCTGCCGCAGCTCCTCGGCTTCCTTGAGGACGTTGGAGTTGTAACCGCCGGCCATACCGCGGTCGCTGGTCACGACCAGCACTGCGGCACGCTTGGGGTTCTCGCGCTCGTTGAGCAGGGGGTGATCCAACGAGGCCGACGCACTCGCCAGCTCGGAGAGCACCTTGGTGATCTCCTCGGCGTACGGCTTGGACGCTGCCACTCGGGCCTGGGCCTTCGTGATACGCGACGTCGCGATCAGTTCCTGCGCCTTGGTGATCTTCTTGGTCGAGTTGACCGACTTGATCCGCGAGCGCAGTTCGCGCAAGTTCGCCATTCGTCGATCACACTCCCTTCACTGGACGCTGGGTCATGGACTCCCCGCTCACTTGCGAACGGTGGTGCGCTTGACGGAGACCTGCTCCTGCTGGACCTCGTCGGCACCGAGGGCCTCGGCCTCTGCCTCGTTCACGACACGGCTGCCGTCGGAGGCGATGAAGCCCTCCTTGAACTTGGCGGTCGCGGCGCGGAGAGCCTCGATCGACTCGTCGGACAGGGCCTTGCCACCGGCGATCTGCTCGTAGACGCCTGCGGCGTTGCGGTGCAGATCCTCGAGGAGCTCGGTCTCGAAGCGACGCACGTCCTCGACCGGAACCGAGTCGAAGACACCTTCGCCGGCGAGGTAGATCGACACGATCTGGTCCTCGACCGCGATGGGAGCGTACTGGTCCTGCTTGAGGAGCTCGACGAGACGCTGACCGCGCTCGAGCTGAGCCTTCGACGCGGCGTCGAGGTCGGATGCGAAGGCGGCGAAGCCTTCGAGCTCACGGAACTGCGCGAGCTCGAGACGCAGCGAACCGGAGACCTTCTTCATGCCCTTGGTCTGGGCGGCGCCACCGACTCGGGAAACCGAGATACCGACGTTGATGGCGGGGCGGACACCCTTGTTGAACAGGTCGGACTCGAGGAAGACCTGGCCGTCGGTGATGGAGATGACGTTGGTCGGGATGTAGGCCGACACGTCGTTCGCCTTGGTCTCGATGATCGGCAGGGCCGTCAGCGAGCCGCCACCGAGTTCGTCGGAGAGCTTGGCGGAGCGCTCCAGCAGACGCGAGTGCAGGTAGAAGACGTCGCCGGGGTATGCCTCGCGGCCCGGCGGACGACGCAGCAGCAGCGAGATGGCGCGGTAGGCCTCGGCCTGCTTGGTCAGGTCGTCGAACACGATGAGGACGTGCTTGCCCTGGTACATCCAGTGCTGGCCGAGGGCCGAACCGGTGTAGGGGGCGAGCCACTTGAAGCCGGCGGAGTCGGAGGCCGGAGCCGCGACGATGGTGGTGTACTCCATCGCGCCGTTCTCCTCGAGTGCCTGCTTGACACCCGCGATGGTCGAGCCCTTCTGGCCGATCGCGACGTAGATGCAGCGGACCTGCTGCTTCGGGTCGCCGGTCTCCCAGTTCGCCTTCTGGTTCAGGATCGCGTCGATGCAGACCGCGGTCTTGCCCGTCTTGCGGTCGCCGATCACGAGCTGACGCTGGCCGCGGCCGATCGGGGTCATCGCGTCGATGGCCTTGATGCCGGTCTGCAGCGGCTCCTCGACCGGCTGGCGCTCCAGCACGGTCGCGGCCTGCAGCTCGAGGGCGCGGGTCTCATCGGCTTCGATGTCGCCGAGGCCGTCGATCGGCTGACCGAGCGGGTTCACGACGCGACCGAGGAAGTTGTCGCTCACCGGCACCGACAGAACGTCGCCGGTCCGCTTGACTTCCTGGCCTTCCTCGATGGTCTGGAAGTCGCCCAGGATAACGGCACCGATCTCGGTGGCCTCGAGGTTGAGGGCCACGCCGAGGACGCCACCGGGGAACTCCAGCAGCTCGTTCGCCATCGCCGACGGCAGACCGCTGATGTGCGCGATGCCGTCACTGGTGTCGACGACCACGCCGACCTCCTCGCGGGAGGCCTCCGGGGAGTAGCTCGCGGTGTAATTGTCAATCGCGCTACGGATCTCGTCGGAGGAGATCGTCAGCTCCGCCATGTTCTTCCTGCTCTCGGTATCTGGTCTTCGAAAAGATCTATGTGTGTGTTCGGTAGTGGACTACGTGAGGCTCTTGCGCACTGCAGCGAGTCGACCCGCGGCACTACCGTCGATGACCTCGTCGCCCACCCGGACGACCAATCCACTGAGAAGCTCGGGATCGACCTCGACGTGCACCGTCACAGGCTTCCCGTAGATGCGGGTCAGGGTCGCGGTGAGCCGCTCCTCCTGCTTCGCATCGAGCGGTGCCGCGCTGCGGACGTGCGCGACGGCACGGTCCCGCTGGGCCGCGGCGAGCGCCGACAACTCGTCGAACGTCTCGGCCGGCGACGTGCTCAGCCGACCGACCGCGTGGACCGCCAGGGCCTCGGTGACCGCGGTGACCTTGCCGTACAGCAGGCGCGTCAGCAGATCACGCTTGGCCGAAGCCGGGGTGCTGCGATCCGAGAGCGTCTGCTCGAGTTCGGGGTCGCCGGCCACGATGCGACCGAGGCGGAACAGTTCGTCCTCGACGGTGTCGAGCTGGTCCTGGTCCGCCGCCGCCTTCAGCAGTGCCTCACGGCCGAGCTGGACGAGCGAGCCGGTCAGGTCGGACTGCGCCGACCAGTCCTGCCCCGCTGCGGCCTTGACGGTCGCGAGGGTCTGGGCCGAAACCTTGCCGCCGAAGACCTGCTCGGCCAGCCGCTCGCGAACGGCAGCCGGGGCCGAGGCGTCGGCCAGCGCGGTCCGGAGAGCCCGCTGGCTGTCGAGCGCCTCGACCACCGAGAAGAGTTCGGAACCGGCCTGAGCCGCAGCGGCAGTCGCGGCACCCGAGCCCAGGGCGGACTGCAACGCGGAACGCGTATGAGCGAGTGCCTCACGGCTTGCTGCGTACATGGTGCTCACTTTCCGGATGCAGAGTCAGCGCTGAGGGAGTCGAGTTCGTCGAGGAACCGATCGATCGAGCCGGCACGCTTCACGTCGTCCGCGAGCGCTTCGCCGAGGATCTTCTCGGCGAGATCCACGGAGCTGCGTCCGAGATCGCTACGCAGCTCGGCCACGATCTGCTGGCGCTGGGCCTGCAGCTGGTTGTGACCGGCGGCGACGATACGGTCGCTCTCCTCCTGGGCCTGCGCCTTCATGTCGGCGATGATCTGCTGGCCCTGTGCACGGGCCTCTTCACGGATCTGCGCCGCCTCGGTGCGGGCCTCGGCGAGCTGGCTACGGTACTGCTCGAGCGCGGCCGCAGCCTCCGCCTGAGCTTCCTCTGCCTTCTTGATGCCGCCTTCGATCAGCTCCGAACGCTCGTCGAGCACCTTCTGGAACATCGGAAGCACGAACTTCCAGAAGACGAATCCGACGAGGATCAGGGCGACCAGCGACCAGACGATGTCGTATGTCGCGGGGAGAAGGGGATTGGGAGTCTCCCCTTCCTCTGCCGCGAGGATCAGGATGCTGTCAGCCATTGTGATCGTCGGATCAGAAGATGAAGCCGGCGACGATGCCGATCAGCGCGAGGGCCTCGGTGAATGCGATACCGAGGAACATCGTGGTGCGCAGCTGGCCGGCCATCTCGGGCTGACGAGCCATGCCCTCGATCGCCTTGCCGACGACGATGCCGATGCCGATGCCGGGGCCGATGGCGGCGAGGCCGTAGCCGATGGCGCCTGCACCCGAGATCGTGGTCTCCTGGGCGAGGACGTCTGCTGCCTGAAGCGCAACGCTCATTGGTGTTCCATTCCCTTTCTTGTGGCTCGGCCCCGGGAGTCGGCAACCGAGTCAGTCTTTGTGTAGATGTGGGTCGTGCCGTTCGTCGAGCTAGTGCTCTTCGGCGTGCAGGGCCAGGTCGATGTACACCGCGGTGAGCAGCGCGAAGATGTAGGCCTGCAGGACGATCACCAGGAGCTCGAAGAAGGTGAACGCGATTCCGCCGATGAGAGAACCGATGCCGAACACCTTCATGAAGCCGTCGGAATCGAAGAAGAAGAACTGCGTGGCACTGAAGAACAGCACGAGCATGATGTGACCGGCCAGCATGTTGGCCATGAGACGAATGGTCAGCGTGAACGGCCGCAGAATGAACGTCGAGACGAACTCGATCGGGATCACCAGCACGTGGAGAGCGGGCGGCAGGTTCGGGATGACGATGCTGCTCTTGACGTAGCGGAAGAATCCGTACTTCTTGATGCCCACATAGTTGAAGACGATGTAGGCGAGTGCCGCGAGCACGATCGGCATACCGATTCGTGCGTTGGACGAGATGTTGAGGAACGGGATGACCGATGTCAGGTTCAGACCGACCACCAAGAAGAAGATGGTGACGATCACCGGGAGGAACCGGCGTCCCTGTTCCTTACCGAGGATGTCCTCGGCGATATGGATCCGGACGAAGTCGAGCATGATCTCGGCGACGTTCTGCACGCCCCGCGGCACGATCTTCGGACTCCGCAGCGCGAAGAAGAAGAACAGCGCGACGATCAGGGCGACGGCGACGCGGATGAGCATCAGCCGGTCCATCTCGAAGGGGGTGCCTTCGAACAGGACTGCCGGTGGGAAAAAATCAGCTAGTGACGGCGCGTGGAATTCTCCGGCTGCCAAGGTGGTGACGCTCAGCGCTCTCTCCCGTAGTCGGCCGCAGGCATGCCGTCTGCGGTTCGATCGGACATTGACGATCCAGAAGTCGACCAGGTCGGCTCGCGTATTCGCCAGTGGTCCGAACCGCGTGAACGGTCCCGCTTCCTGCCGGTGTCGGCGACTCTCGTCGACTCGGCGGCCATTTGAACACGACCGCCTACGAAGTCACAACTGCGCACCCTCTTCGAACCCGATGCGGGCAGCGTCACTCTCGTAGAACTCACCCTACCAACTGCTCTACGACAGTGCGTAGGTGGGTTCCTACGTGGGGGGTTATGGACAAGCGGTGCTACTACCGATCGTCGTTGTCGGATCCGGACGACGCCTGGGGATCGACATACAGGGCGCGTTGCGAGAGCACCCCGTAGGTCTCGGCTCCCAGAACGATGACCAGGGCGAACACGATGGTGAGGACGAGCGCGTTGCGGTTGTAGAAGTCGAGCGAGTCGAGCGAGCCCATCACGACGATGGCGAGGATCAGCTTCAGCAGCCAGGTGCCGAGAAGTACGGCTCCGGCGGTCATCGCCGGCATCTTCGACGTCAGGAGAACGCCGAGTGCGGTGAAGAGGATGAACCCTCCGCCGACGGCCGCTCCGATGAGTGCACCCCACAGGCCGGGCATCCCGGCGACGAGCACCGAGATCACCGACGCCACGACGGCGAGTGCGAGAAGTCCGAGGGCGCCGTACCGCACGGCCGCACGCATCGGCGCGATCGGGTCGGGCAGCGAGGGCGGACCGTGGTCGGGTTCGGGATGATCCGGGTTCGTCACGATATCCGAGCCTAACCGACCTCTCGCGAGTGCTCCGGCGGCGTCTCCCCCGACTCGTCGTGCCGCCGCAGCGACGGCACGGCGGTCACGACGAGGGCGAACACGAGACCGCCCGCGAGGATCAACACCACCGCCCGCCGGTCGAGCAGCGAGGAACCGACGGCCCCGAAGGCCAGGATGCCGACCCACAGGTAGAGCAGCAGCACCACGCGACGGTGCGAGTGCCCGATCTGCAGCAGGCGGTGGTGGAGGTGCATCTTGTCGGGGCTGAAGGGGCTGACGCCGGCCCGGGTGCGCCGCACGATCGCGAGGAGCAGGTCGAGGATCGGGATGAACATCACGGCACCGACCAGGATCAGCGGCGAGAGCAGACCGAGCAGGTCGCGCGAACCGTAGGCACTGAGCGGGATGAGGCCCGAGGCGCTCGTGGAGATCGCGGCGAGCATGAGACCGATGAGCATCGACCCGGAGTCGCCCATGAAGATCTTGGCGGGCTGGAAGTTGTGCGGCAGGAAGCCGAGGCAGGCGCCGGCGAGGGCCGCGGCCATGAGGGCCGGCGGGTAGGCGGAGACGTCGCCGCCCTGATCGAGCAGCAGACCGACGGAGAACGCGCAGATCGCGAGTGCGGCGATGAGCCCCAGTCCGGCCGCCAGTCCGTCGAGTCCGTCGACGAAGTTCATCGCGTTGATCGTCACCGCGGCGACGGCGACGGTGATGAGGCCGCCCTGGAGCTGGTCGAGCACGAGCGTCGAGGCACTGAACGGGTCGTAGATGACGATCCAGCTCACGCCCATGATCACGAGCACGCCGGCCGCGGTGACCTGGCCGACGAACTTGGTGAGCGCGTCGAGTCCCCACCGGTCGTCGACGATGCCGACGACGACGATGATCGAGGCCGCGACGAGCGCCGCCCCCATATCCGGGGTGAATTCGAAACCCCTTGTCAGAGCAGGCAATTGCTGAGCGAACACGATTCCCGCGACGAGGCCGATGTACATGCCGACCCCACCCATCCGCGGGGTCGGGGTCACGTGCACGTCGCGGTCGCGGGGAACGGCAACCGCCCCGAACTTCAGCGCGAGGATCCTCACCACACCGGTCGCGAGAAAGGTCACCACCGCGGCGGTGAGCAGGACGAGGAGAAGTTCCCGGATGGGGACGCCGGCGCCTCGCCCGGCCTGGGCGAGCAGTACGGCGGTGGTGTCGGCTGCAGTCACGTGCTCCGTTCCTCCGCCGCTACTCCCCGCCGGACCGGAGACGCTCGGGATCGTCGCCGAGAACCTCCGCGAGTGCCTCGGCCGTCACCGCGCCTTCGCGCAGGATGCGCGGGCGGTCACCCGTGAGGTCGACGATCGTCGATGCGACACCGTGCTCGGCGGGGCCACCGTCGAGATAGACACTCGCCGACGCTCCGAGTTGCTCGCGCGCCTCGGTGACGTTCGTGGCGGGGGGCCGGCCGGAGACGTTGGCGCTGGAGACCGCGAGCGGACCGACCTCGCGCAGCAGTTCCAGGATGACCGGGTGCAGCGGCATGCGGAGCATGACCGTGCCGCGGGTGTCGCCGAGATCCCAGGCCAGAGACGGCGCCTGGTGCACCACGAGGCTGAGCCCGCCCGGCCAGAACGCGCGGATCAACTCCCGCGCCTCGGGACGCACGGAGGCGACGAGGCCGTCGATGGTCGTCCACGATCCGACGAGGACCGGCACCGGCATGTCGCGGCCGCGTCCCTTCGCGCGCAGGAGCGCGGTCACGGCGTCCGAGTCGAACGCGTCGGCAGCGATGCCGTACACCGTGTCGGTGGGTACGACGACGAGTCGTCCGGCCTTGAGTGCACCGCGCGCCGCGTTGAGTCCGGCGGCGCGCGAAGCTTCGTTGTTGCAGTCGTACACGGTGCTCACGCGCTCATCCTTCCACTTCGGCCGCAATCGGCACCGGACGGGTCCTGCCCGTCAGCCGTCCGCCGCAGACCGTACCGACTTCATGCGGTCGGCCTCCACTGCGGTGGGCACACGGTGTGCGGTCACGAAGCGGGCCTTCCCGGCGAGGTCGGGGTGCCGTACGACGTCCCCGAACACCCGGCGCTGCTCGAACAGTTCGGCGACCAGCAGGCTGTGCGTGTCGTCGTGCTCGACCGCTGCCGCTCCCCCGATCCGCAGCCACCGCGCGATGTTGGAGACCATCGGCCGGATGACGGACAGGCCGTCGGCTCCCCCGAAGAGCGCCGAGTGCGGATCGTGTTCGATCACCTCGGGTTCGAGGTCGGCCCCCTCGGGGATGTAGGGCGGGTTGGCGACCACGAGGTCGACACTGCCTTCGAGGTTGGTGAGCAGAGTGCGGTCGGTGACGTCCCCCTGGTACAGCCGGATAGGGGTGTCCCCCTCCTGCACACGGGCCTCGGCGTTCCGTCGCGCCCACCCGAGGGCCTTCGCTTCGAGTTCGACGGCGTGGACCTCGGCGTCGGGACGCGCGTGCGCGATCGCCAGGGCCAGCGCGCCGGATCCGGTGCACAGGTCGAGCACGACCGGATTGCGGCTGCCGTGGCGTTCGAGGAAGGCCAGCGCCCACCCGAGCAGCAGTTCCGTCTCGGGACGCGGAACGAAGACACCCGGCCCCACCGCCAGGTCGATCTCTCCCATCGGTGAGGTGCCGGTGATGTATTGCAGGGGTATCCGCTTCGCCCGCTGTTCGACCATGGACCGGTAGGCGTCGATGATCGCGGCGTCGACGAGCGGCACCAGCCCGAGTCGCCCGCGCTCGATGCCGAGGAGGTGCGCTGCGAGAAGTTCGGCGTCGACCCGGGGACTCGGGACTCCTGCTTCCTCGAGGACCGATGCCGCTTCGATGATGGCCAGGCGCAGAGGTTGACGGCTCACGCCTTACAGCGTGCCACGACCTCGGCCCTGCACTACGGGGAGGTAGCCCTCGCATTGCAGGCAGAACGCACGGACCGGACATCGAGTGTGTTTCCGGCAACGTGATTGACGACACGGCAGGGTGGGCACCCGAACGAGGACCGATACCTTCCGGTCGGTTTCATCGACAGAAAGGGATTGCTCCATGAAGACGCGGACTGTGCGTGGAATCACCGTTCTTGCCGCTGCGGGTGCAACCGCATTCGCGGCCCCTGCTCTCGCGAGCGCCGAGCCCATCGACTTCCAGCCGATCCCCATCGGATGCCCGGCGGGCGTCGGCGTGGTCGACACGGAGACCGCCGTCGCCGAGGAGGACGCGGCGCCCGCCGGGATCGAATACGAGATCGAGCAGGAGGGCAGCGGCGGAGGCCAGATCAACTGGGTGAACCTGAGGACGCTGCAGCTCGGTGGCGGCGTTCTTCCGGACGCGGCCGAGGGGGACGAGCCCGCGATCGCCCTCCAGACGGGTGACGGACTCGTGGTCAGCGCAGTCTGGGGTGCTCATCAGAACTCCGACGGCCAGGGTTGCTTCCTGCTGCCGGGCGTCGATCTCACGAATGTGCCGGCGGCACCGGCACCCGACGACAACGGGGACGGCGAAGGCGACGACGTTCCTGCCTGATCCCCTGCCGACGAGCCCGGTTCTCGGTTACTCCGCCGCGAGCCGGGCTTCTCTGTCCGCAGCGCCCAGGGCGTCGAGCAGCGCGTCGAGTTCGCCGTCGAGCACCGCGTCGAGGTTGTGGGACTTGAAGCCGATGCGGTGATCGGTGATCCGGTTCTCCGGGAAGTTGTAGGTGCGGATGCGCTCCGACCGGTCGACTGTCCGGACCTGGCTGGCGCGACCCGCCGATGCCTCCGCCTCGGCCGCTTCTTCGGCCGCCGCCTGTAGGCGCGCCGCGAGGACCTGCATCGCGCGGGCCTTGTTCTGCAGCTGCGAGCGTTCGTTCTGGCAGGTCACCACGATGCCGGTGGGAAGGTGCGTGATGCGCACGGCCGAGTCGGTGGTGTTGACTCCCTGACCGCCCTTGCCGGACGACCGGTAGACGTCGATGCGCAGGTCGCCCTCGTCGATCTGTACCTGCTCGACCTCGTCGGGCTCGGGATATACGAAGACGCCGGCCGCGGAGGTGTGCACGCGTCCCTGCGACTCGGTGACGGGCACACGTTGGACGCGGTGCACGCCGCCCTCGAACTTCAGGCGGGACCACACGCCGTCGCGCACGTCGGTCCGCGACTTGATCGACAACGTGACGTCCTTGTAGCCGCCGAGATCGGAGTAGGTGGCACCGAGGATCTCGACGCGCCAACCGGCACGTTCGGCGTAGCGCGTGTACATCCGGGCGAGATCGCCGGCGAACAGGGCCGACTCCTCGCCGCCCTCACCGGACTTGACCTCGAGGACGACGTCGTCACCGTCGTGCGGGTCGCGCGGGGCGAGCAGATCGGTCAGCGAACGGTCGAGTTCGGCGACCTGCGCCTCGAGGTCCTCGACCTCGGACGCGAACGACGAATCGTCGGCGGCGAGTTCGCGCGCCGCCTCGAGATCCTCACGGGCCTGCTTCAGAGCGTTGTAGGTCGACATCACGGGGGCGAGTTCGGCGAACCGCTTACCCACCCGACGCGCTGCCGCAGGATCGTCGTGCAGCGACGGGTCGGACAGCTGCTGCTCCAGACCCGTGTGTTCGGCCAGGATGTCGTCGATGGCCGACGGCTTGGTCTGCCCCGCCATGAGTGTGCTCCGCTCTGATTTCGATCCTTGCGATGAAAAAGCCGACGCCCGGCCTGCACGAGGGCAGTACCGGGCGTCGGCGTGACAGCTAGCTGTCGGAAGCGGCGTTCTTCGGCGCACGCTTGCCGTAGCGAGCCTCGAAGCGCGCGACGCGTCCACCGGTGTCGAGGATCTTCTGCTTGCCGGTGTAGAACGGGTGGCAGTTGGAGCAGACTTCGACGTTGATACGTCCCGACTCCTTGGTGCTGCGCGTCTCGAACGTGTTACCGCAACCGCAGACGACGGTCGTCGTCACGTAGTTGGGGTGGATTCCTGCCTTCATGGTGTCCCTTTCGTGGCCGCCGGGTCGCCTTCGCGGGTCGAAGACGTGAACCGGAGCCGGACTGAGCCTGTCGATTATGCCAAACGTAGGGCCCCGGGAAGAAATTCCCCGGGGCGCCGACGTCAGTCGTCGAGTGCCCCCGGTGCGGTCTTCGCCACATTCATGAGGAACTCGATGTTCGTCTTGGACTTCTTGAGCCGGTCGATGAGCAGATCGATCGCCTGGTGCGAATCGAGGCCCGAGAGCACGCGGCGCAGCTTGTGCACCACGGCGAACTCGTCGGGGCTCATGAGCAGCTCGTCCTTGCGCGTACCGGATGGGTTGACGTCGACCGCCGGGAACACACGCCGCTCGGCGATCTTCCGGTCGAGCTTGAGCTCGGCGTTACCCGTGCCCTTGAACTCCTCGAAGATCACGGTGTCGCCGGTGGAACCGGTCTCGACCATCGCGGTGGCGATGATCGTGAGCGATCCGCCGTTCTCGATGTTGCGGGCAGCACCGAGGAAACGCTTCGGCGGGTACAGCGCGGTCGAGTCGACACCACCGGAGAGGATGCGTCCGGATGCCGGCGACGAGTTGTTGTACGCGCGGCCGAGACGGGTGATGGAGTCGAGGAGCACCACGACGTCCTGGCCCATCTCCACGAGACGCTTCGCGCGCTCGATGGCGAGCTCGGCGACCGAGGTGTGATCTGACGGCGGGCGGTCGAAGGTCGAGGCGATGACCTCGCCCTTCACCGAACGCTGCATGTCGGTGACCTCTTCGGGGCGCTCGTCGACGAGCACGACCATCAGGTAGCACTCGGGGTTGTTGACGGCGATCGCGTTCGCGATGTCCTGGAGGACGGTGGTCTTACCGGCCTTCGGCGGCGACACGATGAGTGCGCGCTGACCCTTACCGATCGGCATGACCAGGTCGATCACGCGCGTGGTGAGGATGTTCGGCTGGGTCTCGAGCCGCAGGCGCTGATTGGGGTACAGCGGCGTGAGCTTGTTGAACTCGGGGCGGCGCTTGGCCGAATCCACGTCGCGGCCGTTGACCGTGTCGAGGCGGACCAGCGGGTTGAACTTCTGGCGCTGGTTGCTCTGCTCGCCCTCGCGGGGAACCCGCACGGCACCGGTGATGGCGTCGCCGCGGCGCAGGCCGTTCTTGCGCACCATGTTCATCGAGACGTACACGTCGTTCGGGCCGGCGAGGTAGCCGGACGTGCGGACGAACGCGTAGTTGTCGAGGACGTCGAGGATGCCGGCGACCGGCTGCAGGACGTCGTCCTCGCGGATCTCGGGCTCGCGCGAGTCCGAACCGCTCTCGCCGCGGTCGCGTCCACGACGACGCTCGCGGAAACGACGGCCCCGGCGGCCGCGGCCGCCTTCCTCGTCGTCTCCCCCACGATTGTCCTGGCCCTGGCGCGGACCCTGGTTCCCGCCGTCGCGATCGCCACCGTCCTGGTTGCGGTCGCCCTGGTTGCGGTCGCCCTGGTTGCGGTCGCCCTGGTTGCGGTCGCCCTGGTTGCGATCGCGGCGCGAGGAGCCGTCTCCGGAGTTGCGGTCCTGGCCACGCTCACGCTGCGAGTCGCGATCCTGGCGGCCGTCATCGGACGCGTCGGCGCTCTCGTTCTGCTGGTTCTGGTCGGCGTTGTCGCCACCGCGGCGTCCGCGGCGGCCACGGCCACGACGGTTTCCGTCGGATTCGTTGTCGCCGCTGGAGGTCTGGCCGCCCTGCGACTTCTCCTGCGAACCCTCTTCGCCGGACTTCGCGTCGGCCTTCTGCTCGGCCGGCTTGGCGTCGGCCTTCTGCTCGGGTGTGGCGGTCTCGTCGGCGGCGGCACGGCCACGGCGACCGCGGGTGCCACGCGAGGGCGCTCCCTCGGACTTGTCGGCCGTCTCGGGCTTCCCCGCCGTCTCGGTCTTCACTGCCGCGTCGGTCTTCTCGGGGGCAGTGGTCTTCTCGGCACCGGTGTTCTGCGCGGCTGCAGGCTGCTCGGCAGGTGCGGCGGCGCCGCCGCCCTGCTTCTCCTTGATCGCAGCGATGAGATCACCCTTGCGCATCCCGGAGGTGCCCTTGATTCCGAGCTCGGCGGCAAGAGTCCGCAACTCGGCAAGCACCATGCCCGAAAGGCCTGCTCCGCGGCGACCGCGCGTGGTCGTCCGGCTACCGGCCTCGGGAATGTCGAGAGCAGGTGTAGTGATCAGGTCCGTATCTGTCACGGAGATCCTTCCTTCCCTCGCTCGCTCATGCGCAGCAGAGGGTTCGTCCCGCAGATCAGTTCGTCCACTGAGCTGGGATTTGCCGTACGAGTTCAGGGAAAACGAACGGTCGGCACGTCCGCCACCACACCGAAATCCGGTAGGTGCGGTCTGTCCCCCTCCCGGATCCGGGAGCAGGTGAGGATCGATCCAGGCTCGACGCCCCGATGGAGCTGGAGTGATTGCCCTGGAGAATCCGGCGACTGATACGCACGACGTGCGGACACCCCACAGAATAGCGACGATCTGTACGTAGAGCAAGAATCGCCGTGCCGGATGGGACGTGTGTGTTGCACCACCCGTCGACTCCCATCCGGCACCGCGCGTCTGCTCAGTCGACCTGGACGCCCTCGGCGATCTCGAGGTCGAGCACCGTCAGTTCGTCGGCCTCGGCGGCGGCCCGCAGTTCGTCGGGCAGCGCGGAGGTCGTGAGCGCGAGCACTGTCGGCCCGGCACCCGAGACGACGGCGGGGATGCCCGCCTCGCGCAGTGCGGCCACCCATTTGGTGGTGACCGGCAGTGCGGGTGCCCGCTGGGCCTGGTGGAGCAGATCCTGTGTCGCCGGCATCAGGAGCTCGGGCCGCTCGGTGAGCGCGACGACCGCGAGGGCCGCCCGGCTGACGTTGAACGCCGCGTCCCGGTGCGGGACGAGTTCGGGCAGCAGGCCCCGGGTGTGGGCCGTCGACGAACGGACCGACGGGACGAAGGCGTACGCCTTGATGTCCGGGTGCACCCGCAGGTTCACCGCGCGGTAGGTCCGCTGCTCGGAGTCGACCTCGGCCTCGGTCCACGACACCACTGCCCCACCGAGGACGCTCGCGGAGGCGTTGTCGGGATGGCCCTCGAACTCGGAGGCGAGCTGCACGAGCTGCTCGTCGTCGAGCACGCGCTCGGGAGCGATCTTGCGGACGAGCCCGTTGGCCGCCGCCAGCCCTCCCACGGCCGCCGAGGCGGAGGATCCCAGACCACGCGAGTGCGGGATGACGTTGTGGCACACGACGTCCAGTCCGTCCGCCCACACACCGGCGGCCTCGAGCCCACGCTCGACGGCACGGACCACGAGGTGCGAGGGTCCCCACGGGACCTCCTGGGCACCTTCCCCCTCCACCTTCACGTCGAGCCCGGAAGCCGTTGTCGTGACGGTGATCTCGTCGTACAGACCGAGGGCGAGACCCAGGCAGTCGAAGCCGGGACCGAGATTCGCGCTCGAGGCGGGAACCCGTGCCGTCACCGAAAGCCCCACGGGCAACGTCTGCGTCATGTCCTGATTCCCAACGGAGGAAGGCGTGGCGGTCAACTCAGGCCAACTCGAGCGCGGAGGCGACCGCGACCGGGTCGACCGGGATGGGCTCGACCACGGGCACGTCGCGCAGGGCTGTATCGGGATCCTTGAGACCGTTGCCGGTCACGGTGCACACGACCTTGAGGCCGCGCTCGAGCCAGCCTTCCTTGCTCGCCGCGAGCAGGCCGGCGATGGACGCGGCCGAGGCCGGCTCGACGAAGATCGACTCGGACTTCGCGAGCAGCCGGTACGCCTCGAGGATCTCCTCGTCGGTCGCCGCGCGGAACGCGCCGTTCGACTCCTCCTTGGCGGCCACCGCGCCGTTCCACGATGCGGGGGCACCGATGCGGATGGCGGTCGCGATGGTCTCGGGATCCTTCACGGGATGGCCGAGGACGAGCGGTGCGGCACCGGCCGCCTGGACGCCGAGCATGCGCGGGCGGCGCGTGCTGAGGCCGTCGGCCGCGTACTCGCTGTAGCCCTTCCAGTAGGCCGTGATGTTGCCGGCGTTGCCGACGGGCAGGATGTGCACGTCGGGAGCGTCGCCGAGCGCGTCGACGATCTCGAAGGCCGCGGTCTTCTGGCCCTCGATGCGCACCGGGTTGACCGAGTTGACCAGACCGATGGTGGAGAACTCGGCGGTGGTCTTGCGGGCGAGCTCGAGGCAGTCGTCGAAGTTGCCCTCGACCTGGACGATCTTCGCGCCGTGCATGACGGCCTGGGCGAGCTTGCCCATCGCGATCTTGCCCTGCGGCACGAGCACCGCGCAGCCGATACCGGCGCGGGCGGCATAGGCGGCGGCCGACGCGGAGGTGTTGCCGGTGGAGGCGCACAGCACGGCCTGCTTGCCGGTCGCGAGGGCTTCGGTGACCGCCATGGTCATACCGCGGTCCTTGAAGGAGCCGGTGGGGTTGAGCCCCTCGACCTTCACGTGGACCTCGCAACCGGTGATCTCCGACAGGCGCGGAGCCGGGAGCAGCGGCGTGCCACCCTCGCGCAGCGTGACCGTCTTCCAGTCGTCACCGATCGGCAGGCGCGAACGGTACGCCTCGATCAGGCCCGGCCACGGCGTGTGCACGGGGGTGGTGTTCTTCTCGGCCGCGCTCATTCGGCGGATCCCTCCAGTCTCAGGACGCTGGTCACAGCGATCACGGATTCGAGTTTGTCGAGCGCTGCGACGGTATCCGCCAGCGCACGGTCGGTGGCCTGATGGGTGAGTACCACCAGACGGGCAGCGTCGCCGGCGCCTTCCTGGCGGACCGCTGCGATGCTCACGCCCCGCGTGGCGAACTCGGCGGCGACCGCGGAGAGCACACCGGCGCGGTCGGCGACCTTCAGATTGACGTAGTAGCGGGTGAGGATGTCGCTCATGGGCGCGATCTCCAGCTGCGCGTACTTCGACTCACGCGGACCACGACCACCCTGAACCCGGTTGCGGGCGGCCATCACGAGGTCGCCCATCACGGCGGAGGCGGTGGGGGCGCCACCGGCACCCTGGCCGTAGAACATGAGCCGGCCCGAGGACTCCGCTTCGACGACGACGGCGTTGAACGCGCCGTTGACCGAGGCCAGCGGATGCTCGCGGGGCACGAGCGCCGGGTAGACCCTGGCGGACACGCGGTCCTTGCCGTCGGCGGACGGGACGCGCTCGCACAGCGCGAGCAGCTTGATCGTGCAGTTGAGCGCACGGGCCGAGGTGAGGTCGGCGGCGGTGATCGACGAGATGCCCTCGCGGTAGACGTCGGCTGCCGTCACGCGGGTGTGGAAGGCGATCGACGCGAGGATCGCCGCCTTCGAGGCCGCGTCGAAGCCTTCGACGTCGGCGGTGGGATCGGCCTCGGCGTATCCGAGGCGGCTCGCCTCGGCGAGCGTCTCGTCGTAGTCGGCGCCCGTCTCGTCCATGGCCGAGAGGATGTAGTTGGTGGTGCCGTTGACGATGCCGACGACCCGGTTGACCTTGTCGCCTGCGAGCGACTGGGTCAGCGGACGGATCACCGGGATCGCGCCGGCCACCGACGCCTCGAAGTACAGGTCGACGTTGCGGGCCTCGGCCACCTCGGCCAGTTCGCCGGTGTAGGCGGCGAGCAGCGCCTTGTTGGCGGTGACGACGGACTTGCCGGAGTCGAGTGCCGTGCGCACGAGTTTGCGGGGCAGTTCGATGCCGCCGATGAGTTCGACGACGATGTCGACGTCGTCGCGGCGGATCAAGGCCTCGGCGTTCGTGGTGACCAGTTCCGCGGGAAGACCCCGGTCGCGGGAGGCGTCGCGCACGGCGACCCCTCTCAACTCGAGGGGTGCACCGATGCGCGCCTCGAGATCCGCGGCGTCCTCGCGGATGATCCGCGCGACCTCGGCACCGACGGTGCCG
Organism: Rhodococcus rhodochrous; assembly: GCF_900187265.1. NCBI lineage: Bacteria > Bacillati > Actinomycetota > Actinomycetes > Mycobacteriales > Nocardiaceae > Rhodococcus > Rhodococcus rhodochrous. The sequence goes on along the minus strand of NZ_LT906450.1, from coordinate 1,810,833 downwards.
TGCCCGAGAACCGCCACACCCACAGGACGCCGGCCCGAAGCATCGGTCGCCGTTGCACTGGTCACTCCGAAACCTCCAAGTTGAGCAGATCTTCGACGGTCTCACGGCGCAGCAGAACCCGCGAGACACCGTCCTTGACCGCCACGACGGCGGGGCGAGGCAGCAGGTTGTACCTGCTCGACATCGAGTAGCAGTATGCACCCGTCGCCGCGACCGCCAGTAAATCACCGGGTGCGACGTCGGCGGGCATCCAGGCGTCGCGGATGACGATGTCGCCGCTCTCGCAGTGCTTGCCGACGACGCGCGAGACCACCGGTGCGGCCTCGCTCACGCGGGAGACGAGGCGCGAGTCGTACTCCGCCTGGTACAGCGATGTGCGGATGTTGTCGCTCATGCCACCGTCGACGCTGATGTAGCGGCGGACGTGCCCGGAGCCGACCTCGACGTCCTTGAGGGTTCCCACCTCGTAGAGCGTCACCGTGCCCGGCCCGGCGATGGCGCGGCCGGGTTCGACCGCGAGGGTCGGGGCCGGCAGGCCCGCGAGCGCGGACTCGTTGCGGACGATGTCGTTGAGCTTCGCCGCGAGATCGGCGACCGGCGGCGGGTCGTCGCTCGGCACGTACGAGATGCCGAGGCCGCCGCCGAGGTCGACGATGTTCATCTGCGAGGTCTTGTCGACGCCGAACTCGGCGACGATGTCGCGCAGCAGACCGATGACGCGGTGGGCGGCCAGTTCGAAGCCGTCGACGTCGAAGATCTGCGAGCCGATGTGGCTGTGCAGGCCGACGAGGCGGAGATTGTCGGCCGCGAAGACGCGCCGCACGGCCTGCATGGCGTTGCCGCCGGCGAGCGAGAGCCCGAACTTCTGGTCCTCGTGCGCGGTGGAGATGAACTCGTGGGTGTGGGCCTCGACGCCCACGGTCACGCGGATGAGCACGTCCTGGACGACACCGGCCTCACCGGCGACCGCGTCGAGCCGCTCGATCTCGGCGAGCGAGTCGAGCACGATGTGCCCGACCCCGGCGGTCACGGCGGCCTGCAGTTCGCGGACGGACTTGTTGTTGCCGTGCATCGCGATCTTCTCGGCGGGGAAGCCGGCGTGCAGGGCCACGGCGAGCTCACCGCCGGACGCGACGTCGAGCGAGAGCCCTTCCTGGTGGACCCATCGCGCGATCTCGCTGCACAGGAACGCCTTCGACGCGTAGTGCACCTTCGCCGACGGACCGAAGGCCTCCGAGATCTCCCGGCAGCGGGAGCGGAAGTCGTCCTCGTCGACGACGAACAGCGGGGTGCCGTACTTCTCGGCGAGCTCGGTCACCGGGATGCCGGCGATGCGCATGACGCCGTCCTCGCCGCGCTCGGCGTTGCGCGGCCACACGTGCGGGGCGAGCGCGTTGAGCGCCGCGGCGTCGGCGGGGCGCTCGGGCAGGTTCGGGGCGTGCGGGATCTGGGCGTGGCGCGGTCCCGCCGGATGCGCGTTCACATCCGCTCCGGGGCGTTGACGCCGAGCAGGCCGAGGCCGTTGGCAAGAACCTGACGTGCGGCCGCGCACAACGCGAGGCGCGCGGTGTGCAGCGGGCCGGCCTCCTCGTCGCCCTGCGGCAGGATCCGGCAGGCGTCGTAGAAGCGGTGGTAGGTGCCCGCGAGTTCCTCGAGGTACCGGGCGACGCGGTGCGGCTCGCGCAGTTCGGCTGCCTTCGCGAGGACCCGGGGGTACTCGCCGAGGGTGCGGATCAGGTCGCCCTCGCGCTCGTGCGTGAGCAGTGCGAAGTCGGCGCCCTCGGCGGTCAGGCCGAGATCGGCGGCGTTGCGCGCGATCGACGAGAGCCGCGCGTGGGCGTACTGCACGTAGTAGACCGGGTTCTCGTTCGTGGTGCTCGCCCACAGTTCGAGGTCGATGTCGATGCTCTGGTCGACCGACGACCGCACGAGCGAGTAGCGCGCGGCGTCGACGCCGATCGCTTCGACGAGGTCGTCGAGGGTGATCACGGTGCCGGCCCGCTTGCTCATCTTCACGGCCTCGCCACCGCGGACGAGGTTGACCATCTGGCCGATCATCACCTCGACGGTGTCGGGGTCGTCGCCGAAGGCCGCCGCGGCGGCCTTGAGGCGCGCGATGTAACCGTGGTGGTCGGCCCCGAGCATGTAGATGCACAGGTCGAAGCCGCGCGAGCGCTTGTCCTGGAAGTAGGCGATGTCGCCGGCGATGTAGGCGGCGTTGCCGTCGGACTTGATGACGACGCGGTCCTTGTCGTCGCCGTAGTCGGTGCTCTTGAGCCACCAGGCGCCGTCTTCGAAGTACAGGTTGCCCGACGCCTTGAGGGTCTCGACGGCCTTGTCGACCGCTCCGCTCTCGAAGAGGGAGTTCTCGTGGAAGTACACGTCGAAGTCGACACCGAACTCGTGGAGGGTGCGCTTGATGTGCGCGAACATCAGGTCCACACCGATCGAGCGGAACGTCTCGTGCCGCTCGTCCTCGGGGAGTTCGAGGGCGTCGGGACGCTGCTCGAGCACGGAGGAGGCGATGTCGACGATGTAGGCGCCGGCGTAACCGTCCTCGGGGGCGGGCTGTCCGAGCGCGGAGGCGATGAGCGACCGGGTGAAGCGGTCGATCTGTGCGCCGTGGTCGTTGAAGTAGTACTCGCGGGTGACCTCGCCGCCCTGGGCGGTGAGGATGCGTCCGAGCGCGTCGCCGACCGCAGCCCAGCGGGTGCCACCGAGGTGGATCGGGCCGGTGGGGTTGGCGGAGACGAACTCGAGGTTGATCTTCGTGTTCGTGAGGTCGCTGCCGTTGCCGTAGGCGTCGCCCTCGGCGAGCACCTTCGCCACGATCGCTCCCTGAGCGTCGGCGGCGAGCCGGATGTTGAGGAAGCCGGGGCCCGCGACCTCGGCGGAATCGATGCCGTCGGCGGCGGTCAGGGCCTCGGCGAGCCAGGTGGCGAGTTCGCGGGGATTGACGCCGACCTTCTTCGCGACCTGCATCGCGACGTTGGTCGCATAGTCGCCGTGCTCCGGATTGCGCGGGCGCTCGACGGTGAGGGTCTCGGGAAGAACGGACGCGTCGAGACCACGGTCGGTGAGGACACCGGCGGCGGTTCCGCGGAGCAGCTGAGCAAGGTCGGAGGGAGTCACAGGTGTCCATCCTATTGGCTGGTCGATCGCGGCGCCGACGCTCCCCCTACGGCAGCTCCGGGCACCGCTCGGGAGCACGCCCGTAGAGTTGTGGGTGTTTGTGCGCCCGATGGGCGCGCGTCCGCCTGTCCACCCGTCGAAAGAGCACACAGCGATGCCCAGCGGTTCGGTTAGTGGCGGCTCCGGTAACAAGAAGACCGGAGCCAAGTCGTCGAAGGCCATTCAGGCCGCCAAGAAGAAGAGCGGCGGCGCTCGCGGGGTCCCCGCGCAGCGTCAGATCCCGTGGTTGACGATCGGCGGCGTGGCCCTGGTCGTCGTACTCGTCGCTGTGATCGCTGTGAGCCTGATCCCGAAGTACCAGAACCAGCAGGAGATGTCGGCGTGGACGCCGTCGGAGTCCAACCAGGACCCGTCGGACGACATCGAGGGCGTGCTGAAGATCGAGTACCCGGCCGGTGTGCACGTCGCGCCGGGCCAGCGCGTCGCCTACGACCAGTCGCCGCCCTTCGGTGGCCCCCACGACTCCGTGTGGGCGACCTGCACCGGAACCGTCTACGAGCAGCCGGTCCGGACCGAGAACATGGTCCACTCCCTCGAGCACGGCGCCGTGTGGGTGGCGTACAACCCTGATCTGCTCGACGACGCCGCGGTCGACACGCTGCGCCAGAAGGTCGACGGCCGCACCTACACGCTGATGTCGCCCTACCCGGACCTCGACACCCCGATCGCGCTGCAGTCGTGGGGTCACCAGCTCAAGGTCGACAGCGTCGACGACGAGCGCATCGACCAGTTCATCAGCGCGCTGCGCCTGAACCAGTACACCTACCCCGAGGTGGGTGCGAGCTGCTCGACGATCCCCGGTTCGTTCGATCCGGCGAACCCGCCGGCCTTCGACGCCTCCGAGCCCGGCCCCGACGCCGTGCCGATGAACGCGGAGACCGCCGGCGACATGCAGCAGGCACCGGCCGGGAGCTGACGATGAGCGAGACCTCCTCGGACATCTCCCCCGAGCGCGGTGGGCACAACCGGCTGCTGCTGGTACTGCTCACCGTCGCCGCGGTCGCCGTGGGCTTCCTCGCGGGGTTCCTGTCCCGGATCCCCTTCGAGGACTCCGCGCAGGCGACGCCGGAGGCCGGATCGGTGGACGTCGGATTCGCGCAGGACATGATCGTGCACCACGACCAGGGCGTCGAGATGGCCGCCGTGGTGGTCTCCAATTCGGAGGACGATCGGATCCGCAACATCGCGTACGACATCCTCACCACCCAGCAGAACCAGATCGGTCAGATGCAGGGCTGGTTGTCGCTGTGGGGACAGCCGGCGCTGCCGACGGGCGAGTACATGGAGTGGATGACCGAGACCGGGACGGGTCACGGCCACGGTGATCACGGCGCGACCGCCGAGTCCGAGGATTCGGACGGCTCGCACCTGATGCCGGGGATGGCGACCTCCGAGGATCTCGCGAATCTCCGGGCCGCGCGCGGGCCCGAACTGGACGTGCTCTTCCTCCAGCTGATGCTGCGCCACCACGAGGGTGGTCTGCCGATGATGGAATACGGCGAGCAGTACGCGAGCACTTCGGCGGTGCGCAATCTGGCGGGCACGATGGTCGCGACGCAGCAGGGCGAGTCGGATCTGATGAGGTCGCTGCTCGCCGAGCGCGGCGCCGAACCTCTGCCCCTCAACTGAGCCACCGATCGGGCGAAACGCAACTTCGGGCCGAAAACCGGCTCTGACCTGGCGATGTGGAGTTGAGCGCTCGATGCGCTAGGCTAACTCCCGCACCTCCGGTCATCCGGTGGTCCGGATGCCCTCGTAGCTCAGGGGATAGAGCGCTTGCCTCCGGAGCAAGAAGTCGCAGGTTCGAATCCTGCCGAGGGCACCACGAAGGCCCCGCTTCTCACGAAGCGGGGCCTTCGGCGTTCCCGGGCTCGGTGGCGGGTGCCCGTCAGTTGCCGGTGAAGGGTGTGGGATCGAAGTAGTCGCGGCAGGCCGCGATCTTCCCGTCGACGATCTCGAAGACGCCCGTGACGGGCAGTTCGATCGTCCGGCCGTTCATCGTGAACACATCGGTCCGTTCGTTGAGCACGACGTTGCCGGACACCGCCTGGTGGTGGATGCGGTAGTCGATGGCACCGAAGGACGTCACGAAACCCGCGATGTATTCCTCGATCGCCGCGCGGCCGCGGATCGGTTCCATCGGGATGTTGTGGAAGACGGCGTCGTCGGCGAAGAAGGCCGCGAGCTCGGCAGGATCGGGATCGGCCCAGCGCCGGCAGAACTCGGTGACCAGTTCGTCGGGGCTCATCGGTTCTGCACTCGCGCGAAGCGGGCGGGTTCGGTACCGGGCACGCGACGGACCCGTCCGCGTTCGATGAGCTGCCGGACGTGCGCCGATCCCTCCGCGAGCGCCATCCTCTTGCCGTGCAAGGGGGTCTCGTCCCACGGCCGGTACCAGCGCATGCGGGCGGTGGCCTCCCACAGCGTGAGCTCCTCGTCGCCGAAGGCGTCGTAGAGATCGTCGAGGCGCTGGTCGTGGTGGGCGATCAGTTCGCCGACGCGGTGCGGCAGGTCGTCGATCTGCTGCCGGTGCGCGGGCAGTGCGCGTCGCACGGGCAGGCCGGCGACCGCGCGCAGCGAGTCGAGGTACTCCCCCAGCGCGTCGCGTTGCGGCAGAGGGAAATCGAACTCGCCGACGTGCGGGGTCGTGGTCGCGAGGACGTGGTCGCCGCTGAACAGCACACCGTGTTCCTCGAGCAGGAAACACGCGTGGCCCGCCGTGTGGCCGGGGGTCAGCACGGTGCGCAGGGTCCGGCCCGTCAGCGGGATCTCCTCGTCGGCACCGAGTTTGCGGTCGGGCAGCGCGTCGGGACGGCCGATCGCCGGTACGAGGGTGGCGAGCGATTCCTCGATCGCGTCCTCGGGTGCTCCGGCGCGGCGCAGCAGTTCGGCTTCCTGAGGACGGCGGTCGTCGTCGGAGAGCATGACCTCGAGGTGAGCGAAGTCGGCCTCGTTCATCGCGACCCAGCAGCCGGAGGCCTCCCGGATGCGTCCGGTGAGCCCGACGTGGTCGGGGTGGAAGTGGGTGACCACCACGCCCTCGACGTCGGTGACCGACAGGCCGGCAGTGGCCAGGCCGTCCTGCAGTGCCGCCCACGACCGGTCGTCGTTCCAGCCGCCGTCGACGAGGACGGCGCCGCGCGGGGATTCCATCACGTAGACCTGGGTGTCGCCGACGGGCAGGTCCGCCACCGGGACGGGAACGACGTGGATGCCGTCCCCGATATCACGCGCTTCGGCCATGGTGATGCCTCTCGGTCATGGTGACTTTCGTTCGAAAGCTACAACAATGAATTCAACTATTACCCTGCACGGGCTCGATGATCGCGACGATCGACCTGATCTCCCCGGCCGGGATGTCGAAGTGCTCCGTCACCGCGACCGACGTCTCGGCGTTCGGGCCTGCCGCGATGTCCAGGACGAACCGCGCGACGACGCTGTGGTGCCATTCGCGGAACTGCAGGTCGCGGATACGGCGGATGGGCCGGTATTCCGGTCCGTTCTCGAGGCGGTCGCGGATCTCGATGCCACTGTCGCCGGTGCGCTCCCCGTTCTCGACCCGCCAGGCGTCCTCGGCGAGCCGGACGTGGGACGCATCGTGGCTGACCAGGGATCGGATGTACGCGCGGGCCATCGCGACGCGGGGACTGTCGGTCGGTCCGGTGGCGTACACGGCCAGCGCGGACATCACCTCCGGCGCCCAGTCGGCGCGGCAGATCACCAGGTCGGGCAGATAGGGGTGCGGCCGGTTGTACTCGAGTTCGCTGCCGTCGATCCGGGCGCAGTGCAGACCTGCGGCGCGCGCGACCGCGACCGGCGCCGCCGAATCCCACTCCCACTGACCACCGGCGTGGATGTAGGCGTCGGCCTCCCCGCGGACCACCGCCATCGCTTTGGCGCCGGCCGAGCCCATCCGGATCAGGTCGGCGCCGAGATCGCGGGCCAGATCGAAGACGAAAGCGGGCGGCCTGCTCCCGCTGATGACGATGCGGGGGCGGCGACGGGCAGGCCGCTGCGCCGGAAGCGGGTCGGCGGTGCTGTGGACGACGCCGATCGCCGGTTGCGCGACCGCGGCTGCGGTGAGCCCTCGGCCTGCCTCCCACAGCGCGATGTGGACCGCCCAGTCGACGTGGTCGGGCATCCCGTACTCCTTCGACCCGTCGAGGGGGTCGATGATCCAGACGCGGTCTGCGCCGACCCGCGCCGGATCGTCCGCGGATTCCTCCGAGAGCACCGCGTCGCCGGGTCGCGCGGACGCCAGCTGTTCGAGGATGTACGTGTTGGCGGCGTGGTCGCCCCGGCGGCCCAACTCGCGCCCGGTGAGGGCATCCGATTCGATGGCGCGGACCGTGAGCAGCAGTTCACCTGCGCCGGAGGCCGTCTCGGCTGCGAGTCGAGCGTCGTCGCCCTCGGCTGCTGGTCGAGCGTCGTCGCCCTCGGCTGCTGGTCGAGCGTCGTCGCCCTCGGCTGCTGGTCGAGCGTCGTCGCTGTAGTCGTGCGTCATGTCCTCAACAATTCCACGACGAGGCCCGCCTGCACGGCAGGCGTGCCGTCGTGGGGGCGCACGACCAGCTCGGGATCCGACGGTGGTTCGTAGGGATCGTCGACGCCGGTGAAACCGGTGATCTCACCGGCACGTGCCCGCGCGTACATGCCCTTCGGGTCGCGGGCCTCGCAGTCGGCGAGCGGGGTGTCGACGAAGACCTCGACGAAGCGGATTCCGGCCTCCTCGTGCTGCCGGCGGATGCGGTCGCGGTCCTGACGGTAGGGACTGATGAGCGCGCAGATCGCGACGAGTCCGGCGTCGGCCATCATCTGGGCGACCGCACCGACGCGGCGGACGTTCTCCGCGCGGTCCTCCGGACCGAACCCGAGGTCGGCGTTGAGGCCGTGCCGGAGGTTGTCGCCGTCGAGGCGGTAGGCGGGGATGCCCTCGGCGAGCAGTCGTCGTTCGAGTTCGACGGCGAGGGTGGACTTGCCGGAGGCGGACAGCCCGGTGAGCCACACCGTCGCCCCGGCCCTCCCCCGTTCGGTCCGTGAGACCGCCGCCGAGTGCCAGACCACCGCCGTGTCGGCGAGTGTCGGGCCGGTGATCATCCCGGCCGCGACGGTGTTGCCGGTGCGTTCGTCGACGAGCACGAAGCTTCCGGTGGTGCGGTTGCGCCGGTAGGGGTCGAACAGCAGCGGCTGCTGCGTTCGCAGTTGCACGCGGCCGATCTCGTTGAGACCGAGCGTCGTCGCGGCCTCGTCGCGGTGCAGGCTGTTGACGTCGAGCCGGTAGTCCAGTCGCCCGACCCGCGCGGTGGTCGAACGCGTGGTGTGCAGCAAGGCGTAGCGGGCGTCCGGGTCGAGGGCGGAGCGTTCGTCGAACCAGCACACCATGGCGTCGATCTCGTGCCCGACGAGCGGACGGTTGTTGGGGCGGCACAGCATGTCGCCGCGCCCGACGTCGAGGTCGTCCTCGAGTTCGACGCACACCGCAGCACCGGCGAAGGCGTGCTCGAGTTCCGTTCCTCCCGGCCCCCACAGCGTCCGTACCCGTGTTCCGAAACCGGATGGGAGAACGACCACGTCGTCGCCGGGCGCGAATCCGCCGGCGGCGACCGTTCCGGCGTAGCCGCGGAAGTCGCGGTGTTCGCCCTCGCCCGGGCGGATCACGTACTGCACGGGCAGGCGCGCGTCGATGAGGTTGGTGTCCGAGGCGATGTGGACCTGCTCGAGATGGTGCAGCAGCGAAGCGCCCTCGTACCACGGCATGTTCGCGGTGCGGGAGACGACGTTGTCGCCGTGCAGCGCGGAGACGGGGACGAACGCGAGGTCGGGCATGTCGAGCTTCGCCGCGAAGTTCCGGAACTCGTCGCAGATCTCGTCGAATCGGCTCTGCGACCAGTCCACCAGGTCCATCTTGTTGATGCACAGCACCACGTGCCGCACCCCGAGCAGCGACGCGAGGAAGGCGTGCCGGCGGGTCTGCTCGACGATGCCGTTGCGGGCGTCGACGAGGACGAGCGCCAGGTCGGCGGTGGACGCACCGGTGACCATGTTGCGCGTGTACTGCTCGTGGCCGGGAGTATCGGCGATGACGAATGTTCTCTGCGCCGTGGCGAAATAGCGATAGGCGACGTCGATCGTGATGCCCTGCTCGCGTTCGGCGCGCAGGCCGTCGGTGAGCAGGGCGAGATCGGCGCGGTCGGCGCCGCGGTCGAGGCTCGTGCGGGTGACCGCCTCGAGTTGGTCCTCGAAGACGGCCTTGGAATCGAACAGCAATCGGCCGATCAGCGTGGACTTGCCGTCGTCGACGCTGCCGGCGGTGGCGATGCGCAGCAGGCGGGACATCAGAAATACCCTTCCCTCTTGCGGTCTTCCATCCCGGCGTCGGAGATCCGGTCGTCTGCCCGCGTCGCGCCGCGTTCGGTGATTCGGCTGGCGGCGATCTCGGTGATCACCTCGTCCGCGGTGGCGGCGGCGGATTCGACGCAGCCGGTGCACGTCGCGTCGCCGACGGTGCGGAACCGGACGAGGCTCTCGCGCGGGGCATCTCCGGGGAGAAGAGTGAGAAAACGGTTGTGCGCGAGCAGCATTCCGTCGCGCTCGATCACCGGACGCCGGTGGGCGTAGTACAGGGACGGCAGGTCGACACCCTCGTCGCGGATGTAGCGCCAGATGTCGAGTTCGGTCCAGTTGGACAACGGGAACACCCGCATGTGTTCGCCGCGGCGGTGCCGGCCGTTGTACAGCTGCCACAGTTCGGGTCGTTGCGCCTTCGGGTCCCACTGTCCGAATTCGTCGCGAAGGCTGAAGATGCGTTCCTTCGCGCGGGCCTTCTCCTCGTCGCGGCGCGCGCCCCCGAAGACGGCGTCGAATCCCCCTTCCCGCAACGCGCGCAGGAGGGTTCCGGTCTGCAGCCGGTTGCGGGTCGCGTGCGGTCCGTCGTCCTCGACGGCACGCCCGGCGTCGATGTCGTCCTGCACCGAGGCGACGATCGACCGGAGCCCCAGCCGCTCGACGGTGCGGTCGCGGAAGTCGATCACCTCGTCGAAATTGTGCCCGGTGTCGATGTGCAGCACGGGGAACGGCAATGGCGCGGGCCAGAACGCCTTGACCGCGAGATGGAGCATCACCGCGGAGTCCTTGCCACCCGAGAACAGCAGGACGGGACGGGAGAAGGTCGCGGCGACCTCACGGAAGATGTGGACGGACTCGGCCTCGAGCGCACCGAGCAGCGGCAGTTCGTAGATCGGTGGTCGTTGCGGTGGCACCGTGGTCACTCGTGCCCCTCTCACCCGGCGCGGTACACATGTGTACCGACGCGGTCGAAGATTACTCCGCAACAGTAGAACGAGTTTCAATTCCAGGTCAACGGGCGGTCCTCGCGGCCTCCATCAGCGCGGCGGCCGACGCCCGCCGAGATCCGCGGTGATCGCCTCCGCAACCGCCACGAGCGCCGCGCCGCACCGCTCGATCCCGGCCGCGTCTACCTCCCGCTCGAGGTGCAGCGTGAGCACGAGCGACTGGTGGCCGTCGGGATCGTAGGCCGGGGCGGCCACGAGGTTGACCGCCCGCTCTTCCCCCGCGGCGAAGGCGTCGGGCAGCAGCACGCGCTCACCGGGGCTCGCCACGAGTTCCGCCAGCATCTCCCGCATCTCGGGCGCGAGATCGTGCGAGACCACCCCGGCCATGAGCGCGTAGAGGCGGCGGCCGCCGGGCGTGAGGGACTCGGCCAGATAACCCGTCCGGCGACATTCGGTGACGATCCGCCACAGGTCGTCGCGGTCGACGGTGACGGGCAGGGTCGGCTCTCGCCGCAGCCACTGTTCGATGCGCTCGTCGGTGTCCCACAGCACGTACATCAGCCCCACCGGGGGTGCGAAGGGATAGACCTCCCCCACACGCGCCGCCGCGGCCGTGCCGTGGCCACCGACGACGTCGAGCACCGCGATCCGGTCGCCGACGACCGCCGACGCGGAGCACATCACGCCGAACTCCTCGGCGAGTGCGGCGAGATGACGGTGCGCGACCGGCCCGGACGCGAAGCCGCGCTGGGCGGCGCGTCCCGCGACGATCAGCGCCGGACCGAGCCCGTAGGTCTTGTCGACGGGGTCGCGGATCAGATAGCCGGCGTCGGCGAGGACGGTGAGGATGCCCAGGCAGGTGGGCTTGCTCAGGTCGAGTTCGCGTGCCAGTTCCGACAGTCCGAACCGGACGCCGGGTCGCGCGACGAGGTGGTCGAGGACCTGCACGACGCGTTCCGTGGGTGGCGACCGGCGGGCTGCTCCCGCCCCGGCGGTGAACTCTCCGAGCGTCCCGGTCTCACGACGAGCCATTGACCCTCCCTGGAACGCGTTCTACTCTCGGCGCAACGGAAGACTACCGCAGCGGTACATATTTGGACCACAGGAGATCGCAGTGCTCACCGATCCGCTCACCGCGGCGATAGCCGAGGCCGAGAAACTCGTCGCCACCGCCCCGCACATCCGCACCGAACAGGACCTCGTCGAGGGATACGGATATCTGGCCGGCGGGATCTCGGCGTGCGTGCACGCCACCTTCGCGTACAGCCGCTCCCATCCGGCCTTCGTCACCGGCACCGGTCCCTACGCGAAGATGGGCCTCGACAATCCCGACACCCTGTACTGGGGCGCGTCGATCCGCGACGACGCCGAGTACGTCGTCACCGGGCGCCGCGGCACGACCTGCGATCTCAGCTTCCAGGTGCTGGCCGGCAACTACACCGATGCGGAGGTACCCGGCAACGTCACGGCCTTCGACGACCGCGCACTGAACATCGCCGACGACGGCACCTTCGAGGTGCGGTTCGGACCCGGCCCGCGCGATCCGGAACGGAACTACTTCCCGCTCGCGCCCGGCTCGTCGCAGCTCGTGGTCCGCGAGGTCTACAGCGACTGGACGCAACGCCGCGGCACACTGAGCATCCACCGGCTCGACAGCCTCGGCACCCCGGCTCCCGAACCCACCCACCAGGACGTGGTCACCCGTTACGAACGTGCCGGTCGCGCGCTGGTCTCGCGGGTGAAGACCTGGCTGCAGTTCCCCGAGTGGTTCTACCTGAAGCTGCCGGTGAACACGGTGACCGAGCCGCGCCGCACCCCCGGCGGCCTGGACACGCAGTACTCGTCCGTCGGGCACTACGAACTCGCCGACGACGAGGCGATGGTCCTGACCCTCCCGGCGAGCGACGCGCCCTATCTGGGCTTCCAGATCGGCAGTCTCTGGTACATCTCCCTGGACTACATCCACCACCAGACCTCCCTGAACAACAGCCAGGCGCAGGTCGATCCCGACGGCATGGTCCGGATCGTGGTCTCGGCTCGCGATCCGGGGCTGACGAACTGGGTCGAGACCCTCGGCCGCAGCCGCGGGATCCTGCAGTTCCGCTGGCAGCGCCTCGATCGCGAACTGACCGCGGCCGACGGCCCGACCGCCGAGGTGGTGCCGTTCGATCGGCTCCCCGAGGTCCTGCCCTTCCACGATTCGAATCGCATCACACCCGAGGCGTGGGCGCAGCGCATCGCGGAGCGCCAGCGGGGCGTCGCCGATCGGATGCTCGCATGAGCGCGGCAGCGGGACTGCTCCGCGACCGCGTCGTCGTGGTCTCCGGTGTCGGTCCGGGACTGGGGCGCACGCTCGCGCTGCGGTGCGCCGAACACGGCGCCGACGTGGTGCTTGCCGCCCGGACCCGGGAGCGGCTCGAGAAGGTTGCAGCGGAAGTCGAGAGCACGGGCCGCCGGGCCCTGGTCGTGCCCACCGACATCACCGACGACGAGTCCGCCGCCGCACTCGTCGAGGCGGCGGTCTCGGAGTTCGGGCGTGTCGACGTGCTCGTCAACAACGCCTTCTCCGTTCCGTCGATGAAGCCGTTGGCGCGCACCGACTTCCAGCAGATTCGCGATAGCGTGGAACTCACCGTCCTCGGCGCGCTGCGGCTCACACAGTTGTTCACCCCCGCCCTCGCCGAGTCGGCCGGCGCGGTGGTCAACATCAATTCGATGGTGCTGCGTCACTCCCAGGAACGTTACGGCAGTTACAAACTCGCGAAGTCGGCGTTGCTGGCGATGTCGCAGTCCCTGGCGACCGAACTCGGACCGCAGGGAGTCCGCGTGAACTCCGTTGCGCCGGGCTACATCTGGGGTCCGATCCTGCAGGGCTACTTCGAACACCAGGCCGGAAAGTACGGCACCACCGTCGAACAGATCTACGAGCACACCGCCGCCGCCTCCGATCTGAAGCGTCTCCCGACCACCGAGGAGATCGCGGATGCGGTGATCTTCCTGGCCTCGCCGATGGCGTCGGCGATCACCGGCCAGTGCCTCGACGTCAACTGCGGCGAATACCACCACTGAACGGGACAGCACATGAGCGAACGCACCACCGTCGGCACCGTCGAGGATCTGCACGCCTCCGCGACCCGCCTGACGGGCCTGACCGATTTCGGCGACGACGACTACCGTGACGGGCTCGAGGTCCTACTCGAATCGTATGCACGGGACGAGAAACTCACCCCGCTCGGCAGCAAGATGTCACGGGTCTTCCTGCGCGGCGCCCTCGTCGCGCGGTTGCTCTCGGAATCGGCCTGGGCCGCCCATCCCGAGCACGCCGACGTCCCGATCACCCGGCCGATCTTCGTCACCGGCCTGCCCCGCACCGGCACGACGGCACTGCACCGCCTGCTCGCCGCGGATCCCGCCCATCAGGGGCTCGAGATGTGGCTGACCGAGATGCCGCAACCGCGACCTCCTCGCGAGACCTGGGCGGAGAACCCCGTCTTCGCCGGGATCGAGGCCGGATTCGCACAGCACCACGTCGAGCATCCCGAATTCATGGGTGTGCACTACATGTCGGCCGCCGAGGTCGAGGAATGCTGGCAGTTGCTGCGCCAGTCGTTCCGCTCGATCTCCTACGAGTGCCTGGCCCACCTGCCCACCTATTCGCAGTGGCTCGCGGAGCAGGACTGGACCGCGGCCTATGCCCGGCACCGGAGGAACCTGCAGCTCATCGGACTGCCGGACGCCGACAAGCGGTGGGTGCTCAAGAATCCCAGTCATCTGTTCGCACTGGACGAACTGCTCACGGTGTATCCGGACGCGCTCGTCGTCGTCACCCATCGAGATCCGCGCACCGTGATCCCGTCGGTGTGCAGCCTCGCGGCACAGGCCACCGAGGGATGGTCCGACGCGTTCGTCGGTGAGACGATCGGGCGCAGCCAGCTCGACCTCTGGGCACGAGGTTTCGATCATTTCACCGAGGTGCGCCGCCGGCACGATCCCGCCCGATTCGTCGACGTGGACTACCGGGATTTCGTCGCCGATCCGCTCGGCACCGTCGGCGGCCTGTACGACCGGTTCGGTCTGCCGTTCACCGCGGAGGCCGAACGCGCAATGGCCGACCTGCACGAAGAAAGCCGCAGCGGGGCAAGGAAACCCGCGCACCGGTACACGCTCGAGGAGTTCGGGTTGAGTGTGGGCGAGGTCGACGAGCGTTTCCGCGACTACGCGTACCGCTGAACCCGGCAGGAAAGGCACCGGAAACCGGTGTGCCCTGGCTACCTGCGCGTTCGTCCGTGGGATGATGGAGGCATGCCCGCACCACTCCCCCTCGACCCCATCGCCGAAGCCCACCGCCAGTGGACCGCCCACGGCTGGGGCGAAGTCGCCGACGGCATGGCCGCGGTCACCTCGGTGATGCGGGCACAGCAGATCATGATGGCGCGGGTCGAGGAGGTGCTCAAGCCCTTCGGCCTGACCTTCGCCCGCTACGAACTCCTCACGCTGCTGCATTTCACCAGGTCGGGAGCGTTGCCGATGGCGAAGGCCAGTGCGCGCCTGCAGGTGCACCCCACCAGTGTCACCAACGCCGTCGACCGGCTCGAGAAAGCCGGACTGGTCCGGCGTACCCCGCATCCGAGCGATCGACGGGCCACTCTCATCGAACTCACCGACGAGGGACGGGCATTGGCGATCCAGGCGACCGAGAAGCTCAACACGGAGGTCTTCGCCCGGCCGGGTATCCCCGAGGAGCACATCGACACACTGCTGCGCATCATCGCGACGATGCGGCACGACGCCGGCGACTTCGACACCGGCGGTGCGCCTTCCAAGTGGTGAGGCACGAGAGACGGCCGACATACGACGAAGGGCCGCCCCGTTCGGGGCGGCCCTTCGTCGTGTACGGGTAGTGCGGGTCAGGCGTGCTTGAACTCCGGCGTGCGCTTCTCGACGAAGGCCGCCATGCCTTCCTTCTGGTCGGCGGTGGCGAACGTCGAATGGAACACGCGGCGCTCGAACTTCACGCCCTCGGCCAGCGTCGTCTCGAAGGACCGGTTGACGGCTTCCTTCGCCATGATCGCGACCGGCAGCGACATCGACGCGATGGCGGTCGCCGTCTCGAGCGCCACGTCGAACAGTTCCGCTGCGGGGACGATGCGCGAGACGAGTCCGGCGCGCTCGGCCTCCTCGGCGTCCATGTTGCGGCCGGTCAGGCACATGTCCATGGCCTTGGCCTTGCCCACGGCGCGGGTCAGGCGCTGCGATCCACCGATGCCGGGGATGACGCCGAGCTTGATCTCGGGCTGACCGAACTTGGCGGTGTCGGACGCGATGATGAAGTCACACAGCATCGCCAGCTCGCAACCGCCACCGAGCGCGTAGCCCGACACCGCGGCGACGATCGGCTTGCGCACGGACGAGAGCCGATCCCACTGCGAGAACAGGTCTTCCGCGTAGACCTCGGCGAAGGTCTTCGGCGCCATCTCCTTGATGTCGGCGCCGGCGGCGAACGCCTTCTCCGAGCCCGTGAGCAGGATCGCACCGATCTCGCCGTCCGCGTCGAGTTCCTCGACGGCGGCGACGACCTCACGCATCAACTGGCTGTTGAGGGCGTTGAGCGCCTTCGGCCGGTTGAGGGTGACGATGCCGACGCGGCCCTTGCGGTCGAGCAGAATGGTCTCGAAATCGGTCACTGGCTGTCCTTCGCGGTCGAGCGGTCTCGGATGTCGGTGATGATGGCGGAGAAGTCGAGTCCTCCACCACCCTCGGTGTTGAAACGATGGTAGAGCTCGGCTGCACGCAGTCCGAGTTCGGCCTCGACACCGTTGGCCCGCACCGCGTTCGCGGCCAGTCCGAGATCCTTGTCCATGAGCGCGGCCGCGAAGCCCGGCTGATAGTCGTTGTTCGCGGGGGTGGTCGGGACGGGGCCCGGGACCGGGCAGTTGCTCGTCAGCGCCCAGCACTGGCCGGACGCGTTGGACGCGACGTCGAACAGTGCCTGGTTGTCGAGGCCCAGCTTCTCGCCGAGGACGAACGCCTCGCTGATCGCGATCATCGAGATGCCCAGGATCATGTTGTTGCAGATCTTCGCGGCCTGGCCGTTGCCCGACCCGCCGCAGTGGACGATCTTGCGTCCCATGGCCTCGAGCAGCGGCTTCGCGGTGGCGAAGTCGTCCTCGCTGCCGCCGACCATGAACGCGAGAGTGCCTGCGGCGGCACCGGCGACACCACCGGAGACCGGGGCGTCGACGGCACGGTGACCGGCCGTGCGTGCCTTCTCCGCCGCCGCGCGGGCGTCGGCGACGTCGATGGTCGAGCTGTCGACGAACAGCGTGTTCGGCTCGGCCGCGGGCAGGATCTCGTCGTACAGGTCGAGGACGAGCTTGCCGTTGGGCAGCATGGTGATCACGACCTGGGCGCCGCGCACCGCGTCGGTCGCGGCCTCGGCGACGGTGATGCCGTTCTTCGTGGCTTCTTCCTGCGCAGCGGGAACGGGGTCGTAGCCGTTGACGGTGTACCCGGCGCGGACGAGGTTCGCGGCCATCGGCCCGCCCATGTGTCCGAGGCCGAGGAAGGCGACGGTGGGAAGTTCACTCATCGGTCGTTCTCCTTGGGAGCGGCGAGCCCGAGTTCGAGATCGCCGAGCGGCTGGAAGTAGGCGTCGACGTCGGCCTCGGTGACATCGGCGAGGGTCGCCGGCGACCACTGCGGGTTGCGGTCCTTGTCGACGACCTGTGCGCGGATGCCCTCGACGAGGTCGTGCGACTTCAGCGAGGCGGTCGAGACCCGGAATTCCTCGTTCAGCACCTCTTCGAGGCTGCCGAGCTGCCGGGCGTGACGCAGCGACCGGAGGGTCACCTTCAGCGCGACAGGCGATTTCGCGAGCACCTGATCGGCGGTCTCACGCGCCTCCGGAACATCGGACGCCCGGAGGCGTTCGACGATCTCCTCGACGGTGTCGGCGGAGTACGCCGCGTCGATCCATTCGCGCTGCGCGAGCAGTGCCGATTCCGGTGCGGGCTGCGAGTATTCGGCGAGTGCGTCCTCGAGCGAGCCGGATTCGAGTGCGGCGACGAACTTGTCGAGCGACTCGGACGGCAGGTAGTGGTCGGCGAAGCCCAGAGCGATGGCGTCGCCGGCCTTCATCCGTCCGGTGGTCAGCGCGATGTGCGTGCCGATCTCACCGGGCGTGCGCGAGAGCAGGTAGGTGCCGCCGACGTCGGGAACGAATCCGATTCCGGTCTCGGGCATCGCGATGCTCGAGCGTTCGGTGACGATCCGGACGTTGCCGTGCGCCGAGATCCCGACGCCGCCACCCATGACGATGCCGTCCATGATCGCGATGTACGGCTTCGGGTAGCGACCGATGGCGGCGTTGAGGATGTACTCGTCGCGCCAGAAGTCCTGCGAACCCGTGCCGCCATCCTTGGCGTCGTGGTAGATCGAGACGATGTCGCCGCCGGCGCACAGGCCGCGCTCACCGGCACCGCGCACCAGCACGGCACGCACCGAATCGTCGTTCTCCCACGCGCTCAGGGCCTTCGACATCTCGAGGACCATGGCGTGGTTGAGGGCGTTGATGGCCTTGGGCCGGTTGAGCGTGATACGGCCGATGCCGTCCTTCACGTCGATGAGGATCTCGGGTTCCTGCCCGGTCATGCCGCTCCGTTCTGCGCTGCGGCCACCACGCTCCGCGCGACGACCACCCGCATGATCTCGTTGGTTCCTTCCAGGATCTGATGCACGCGCAGGTCGCGCACGATCTTCTCGATCCCGTACTCGGCAAGGTAACCGTATCCGCCGTGCAACTGCAGCGCCTCGTTCGCGACCTCGAAACCGGTGTCGGTGGCGAAGCGCTTGGCCATCGCGCACAGCTCCACGACGTCGTCGGCGCCGCGGTCGAGCGCGTCGGCGGCACGCCACAGCATCGTGCGCGCGGCCTCGAGTTCGATCCGCATGTCGGCGAGGCGGAACTGCAGCGCCTGCGAGTCGAGCAGCCGCTCGCCGAAGGCCTTGCGCTCGGCGAGGTAGGCGACCGCCCGGTCGAGAGCGGTCTGGCCGCCACCCACCGAGCACGCGGCGATGTTGATGCGGCCGCCGTTCAGGCCGTGCATGGCGATCCGGAAGCCGCCGCCCTCGGTGCCGAGGAGGTTCTCGGCGGGCACGCGTGCACCGTCGAGGATGACCTGGCGGGTGGGCTGCGCGTTCCAGCCCATCTTCTTCTCGTTGGCACCGAAGGACAGCCCGGGGGTGTCCTTCGGGACGATGAACGCCGAGATGCCGCGGGCGCCGGTGTCGCCGGTGCGGGCCATGACCACGTAGACGTCGGACGTGCCGGCCCCGGAGATGAACTGCTTGACCCCGGTGAGCACGAACTCGTCACCGTCACGAACGGCCTTGGTGCTCAGGGCCGCTGCGTCGGATCCGGCTCCGGGCTCGGTGAGGCAGTAGCTCGCGAGGTGCTCCATCGTGCAGAGCTTCGGGATCCACTGCTTGCGCTGATCGTCGTTGCCGAACTTGTCGATCATCCACGTGACCATGTTGTGGATGGAGATGTACGCGGCGATGGACGGGCAGCCCTTGGCGAGTTCCTCGAAGATGCGGACGGAGTCGAGGCGTCGCAGCCCCGATCCGCCCACGTCCTCGCGGACGTAGATCCCGCCCATGCCCAGTTCGGCGGCCTTGCGCAGCACGTCCACGGGGAAGTGCTTGCTCTGGTCCCATTCGACCGCGTTCGGGGCCAGATACTCGGTGGCGAAGTCGCGGGCGGTGTCGCGGATCGCCCGGTCGTCGTCGGAGAGAACGAACATCGATGGACCGCCTAGTTCATCGTCGGGATGACGAAGTGGTCGGTGTCGGTCACGTGCGCACCCTCGATGTCGCCTTCCTTGACACCGGACGGCCAGCGCTGCGTGACCGTCTTGGTCTTGGTGTAGAAGCGGAAGGCGTCGGGGCCGTGCTGGTTGAGGTCGCCGAAGCCGGAGGCCTTCCAGCCGCCGAAGGTGTAGTACGCGATCGGGACGGGGATCGGGACGTTGATGCCGACCATGCCGACCTCGACGCGGGCGGCGAAGTCGCGGGCGGTGTCGCCGTCGCGGGTGAAGATCGCGACGCCGTTGCCGTACTCGTGCTCGGTCGGCAGGCGCAGGGCATCCTCGTAGTCGCGCGCACGCACCACGGTGAGCACGGGGCCGAAGATCTCCTCCTTGTAGATGGACATCTCGGGGGTGACCTTGTCGAACAGGGTGGCGCCGGAGAAGAAGCCGTTCTCGTGTCCTTCGAGGACGAAGTCGCGGCCGTCGACGACCAGCTCGGCGCCTTCCTCGACGCCCTGGGCGATGTAGCCGTGCACGCGGTCGCGGGCGGCGGCGGTCACGAGCGGACCGAAGTCGGCCTTCTCGTCGAAGCTGGTGCCGATACGCAGTTCGGCGATGCGCTCGGTGAGCTTGGCGACGAGCCGGTCCGCGGTCTCCTCGCCGACGGGGACGGCGACGGACAGCGCCATGCAGCGCTCACCGGCCGAGCCGTAGGCGGCGCCGACGAGTGCGTCCGCGACCTGGTCGAGGTCGGCATCGGGCATGATGATCGCGTGGTTCTTCGCACCACCGAAGCACTGTGCGCGCTTGCCGTTCTTCGCGGCCGTCTCGTAGATGTACTGCGCGATGGGGGTCGAGCCGACGAAGCCGATCGCCTTGATGCGCGGGTCGTTCAGCAGGTAATCGACGGCGCTCTTGTCGCCGTTGACGACGTTGAACACACCGGCGGGCAGGCCGGCCTCGAGGAAGAGCTCGGCCAGGCGGAGCGGCACGGAGGGGTCGCGCTCGGAAGGCTTGAGCACGAATGCATTTCCGGCGGCGAGGGCAGGACCGGCCTTCCACAGCGGGATCATGGCCGGGAAGTTGAACGGGGTGATCCCGGCGACGACACCGAGGGGCTGACGCATCGAGTAGACGTCGATGCCGCCGCCTGCGGACTCGGTGTACTCACCCTTGAGGAGGTGCGGGGCGCCGATGGCGACCTCGATCACCTCGAGGCCGCGCTGGATGTCGCCCTTCGCGTCGGGGACGGTCTTGCCGTGCTCGCTCGACAGCAGGTGGGCGAGTTCGTCCATGTTCTCCTGCACGAGGTGCACGAACTTCATGAGGACGCGCACGCGCTTCTGAGGATTCCAGGACGCCCACACCTTCTGCGCCTCGGCGGCGTTGGCGATGACGGCGTCGACCTCGGAGTCGGCCGCGAGCGGCACGCGGGCCTGGACCTCTCCGGTGTTGGGGGCGAAGACGTCGGCGAAGCGGCCGGAGGTGCCGGCGACGTGCTGTCCGCCGACGAAGTGGGTCAATTCTCGAACGCTCATGTCCGATCCCGTCCTTTACTGGTGTGCGATGACGTGGGATGTGCGATTTTCGGCGCGAACGGGCGAAGGCCCGAAGTCTTCGCTCATCCTATAGTTGGAAGTCCACGTATGTCTACCGTCACACCGGACCGGATCGGCCGGCACCCCTCACGAACGATCGTCGCGTGAGGGGTCCGTGCACCCGGGTCGATACCCGAGGGTCGAGATCAGCCCTCGGCCATCTGCTGCGCCTTCGCGTACGCAAGGTGCAGGAAGTCGGCTCCGGTCAGCGCCGCGAACGAACCCGCCACCAGACGTGTGAGATTCGGAGCGTAGACACGGCCGAAGACCAGCGCCGTCACCGTCCACAGGTCGAGGCAGAAGGGGCACGCAAGCAGTTCCCCGACCGCGTGACGGACCCGCGACGACTTGCGCGGCTGCTCCATCACCTCGGCCGGACCACCGGGGCCGTCGAACTTCGTGAACGGTGCCCGCACCGGGCTGGTCACCGCCGCCTTGCTCACGATCCGGGAGATCTTGTGGCTCGCGAGCGCGGTGACCACGAGATCCCCGGCATCGGGCCTCGGCATCGCCCGCCCGCGCCTGGCCGCGACGGCACCGAGCGTGCCGACGGTGGTGAGGTAGACGGACATGAGCACCGCATATCCGCCGAGGGGGCGATCCTCCCCGTTCCGATAGGTGTCGGCCTCGTCCTGGACCGCATCGACCGCACGTTCGGCGTTCTCTCGCGCTGTCGACGGTGCTTCCGGTGTCCGCATGAATCCTCCACTCGTGGCATGTGCTGTCGGCGGCGCGACCGGAGCCGTCACCTTCATCGGGCGGCATACCCCGGGTGCGGACGGCACAACCACCGGCGTCCGATCGCGGTCAGCGCATGCGGCGGTAGAGATCCTCGAGGTCGGTGATCCCGCGGATCACCACGGCTTCGTCGGTTCCACCGGCCCGCAAGGCGCGGCGCAGCAGCATCGGATCGAGGTCATCGAGGGCCGGGCGGAACCGCTCCGCGGGCAACTCGGGCAACTCGGTGTCGTCACCGTAGAAGTCCTGCGACGCGGCCGCGTCGTCGTCGGCATCCGCTTCGTCGACACCCCCGATCAGCGTCGCGAGGTCCAGTCCGCGCAGGGTCAGGACCGCGAGCGGCTGGTCGTCGACGTGTTCTGCGAGCAGGTAGGCAACGGCCGCAGCGTGCTTGCAGGGCCACGAGTCGTCGGGGCACGTGCAGTCGAAATCGAGTTCACCCGCGCGTCGCGGCAGCAGGGAGGATCCCAGCTCTTCGGGGAGGATGCCCGCCGCGAGTCGCGCCAGCATGCCCGGCGACGAGCGGACCAGCGACACGAGTTCACCCACCGCGTCCTCGTCGAGCGTCCGCACCCGCACCGCCGAGGTGAACGGTGTGAGCTGGCTGCCCTGCACCTCGCCGACGGCCGCACCGGGTTCGAGTCGCATGGAGATCACCTGACCGGCGCGCGCGTAGGCACGGCCCCGCGTCAGTCGCCCCTTCTCGGCGACCTCCTCCATCGCCGAGATCAGTTCCTTCGACCACCAGCTTCGGCCGATCGCGCCCCGCTTGGTGCGCGCCTCGATGCCACCGTCGATCCGGCGGGCCGTGCCGTAGCGGCGTACGTTGCCCCGTGCCATCTAGTCCCCCACCGCGTCGTCGCCGAGCGTGAGCAGGCTCTGCAGCTGGTCGGTGGACAACTCGGTGATCCAGTTCTCCCCCGCCCCGACCACGATCTCGGCCAGTTCCTGCTTACCGGTGAGCATCTCGTCGATACGCTCCTCCACCGTTCCGACACAGACGAGCTTTCGGACCTGGACGTCGCGACGCTGCCCGATCCGGAACGCGCGGTCGGTGGCCTGGTTCTCCACCGCCGGATTCCACCATCGGTCGAGATGCACGACGTGGTTGGCGGCGGTGAGGTTCAGTCCGGTACCGCCCGCCTTGAGCGAGAGCACCATGATCGGCGGGCCGCCCTCTCCCTGGAAGCCGGCGACCATCGCGTCGCGACGGCTCTTGGACACTCCCCCGTGCAGGAAGGGCACCGTCGTCGCGAACCGCTCCTCGAGATAGGGGACGACGAGCTCACCGAACTCGCGGAACTGCGTGAACAGCAACACCTTCTCGCCGTCGGCCAGTACCGACTCGACGATGTCCTCGACCAGACCGAGCTTGCCCGAGCGGTGCCGTCCGCGACGCAGGACGGGCGAGCCGTCGCTCAGATAGTGCGCCGGATGGTTGCACACCTGCTTGAGCCGGGTCAGCGCCGCGAGCACCGCACCCTTGCGGGCCATGCCCTCCTTGTCGCGGATCCGGCGCATCATGTCGTCCACCACGGCCCGGTAGAGGGCGGCCTGCTCGGCCGTGAGGTTGGCGCGCACGGTCTGCTCGAACTTCTCGGGCAGATCGGAGATCACGTCGGGATCGGTCTTGACGCGGCGCATCACGAACGGTGCGGACAGTGCCCGCAACCGCGCCGCGGCGACGGCGTCGTGGTCGCGCTCGATCGGCACCGCGAACCGGGCACGGAAGGATGCCGCACTGCCGAGCAGGGACGGATTCGCGAAGTCCAGGATCGCGCGCAGTTCCTCGAGACGGTTCTCCACCGGTGTACCGGTGAGCGCGATCCGGTGCGCGGCGGGCACGGCGCGCGTGGCACGGGACTGCGCCGTCGCGGTGTTCTTCACGTGCTGGGCCTCGTCGAGGACCACGCGTTGCCAGGTCAGGGTCGCAAGCTGCGCGACGTCCCGGGCGGCGATGGCGTAGGTCGTCACCACGAGATCGTGGTCGGCCGCAGCGGCGGCGAGTGCCGGCCCGCTCAGCCGCTGGGCACCGTGGTGGACGTGCACCCGCAGGTCGGGCACGAACCGTTCGGCCTCGCGCTGCCAGTTGCCCACCACGGACATCGGGCAGACGAGCAGTGTCGGCGCCTTCCGCAGCCCCGACTCGCGTTCGTGGGCGAGCAGCGCGAGGACCTGGATGGTCTTGCCCAGGCCCATGTCGTCGGCGAGCACGGCGCCGAGGCCGAGCCGGCTCATGAACGCGAGCCAGTCGAGGCCGCGCTGCTGGTAGGGACGCAGTTCGGCGTTCAGTCCCGCCGGCACGGGGACGGACTCGGGGTGGGCCTGCCCGTCGAGCAGCATCTCGACCCAGCCGGACGCGGAGATCTCGGTGACCTCCGCGGGCGGCGCATCGTCGCCGGTGAACTGGGCGAACAACGACCCGAGGGTCGCATCCTCGGCGGAATGCGCCGTGACGTACCGGGCCGCGCGGGCCAGCGCCTCGGAGTCGGCCCGGACCCACTTGCCGCGCAGCTTGACCAGGTCGCTGTTGGCCGCGACGAGCTCTTCCATCTCCGACTGGGTGAGCAGCATGTCGCCGACGGCGAGCTGCCATTCGTACGAGACGATCGCGCTCATCCCGACGACGCTGTCGTCGGCGCTCACGGGGGCGACGGGCGAGTCGACCTGCAGACGCAGGGACGGATCGACCCGGGTCCAAGCACGCGGCAGCAACACGGCGATGCCCGCGGCCTCGAGTTCGCGGGCGCCGTGCTCGACGAGGTCGACGACGACCGGGGTGGGCAGCAGCAGGTCGAGACTGTCGGGGTCGCGGGGCACGTCCTGCAGACGGGGATAGGCCTGGAGTGCGATCCCGAGCTTGCGCACGCCGATCTGGAGCAGATGAGGGTCGGTGTCCTCGACGGGCAGCGGCGTCGGGGACTGTCCCTCCGGACGCAGGCACACCTCGAGCCGCCAGACGGAGTCGGCTCCGACCGCGTCGTCGGCGTCGTCCGGCTCGACGAGGCGCAGCACGAGGTCGGGTTCGTATCCGGCGAGGCTGGCACGCCATTCCTCGAGCGCGTCGGCCATGCGCTGGGTCCCGCGGGGGTGGGGGCTGCACTCGGCCAGTGCGGCGACGAGCGGGTGCAGCGAGGTCGACGAGCCGTGGAGGGTGCGCACGATCGGATCGGTCAGTTCGCGGCACAGATCGTCGAGGAGCTCGACGGGTCGTCCGAGCTGTCGCTGCGCAGGCGACATCGCCGCCGCGAGTTCGGCGGACCACGCCCGCGTCTTCTCACCACCGAGCAGGCGCCACCGCGCCCACCACTGCTTCTCGACACGCACGAGTTCCGGTGCGACGCGGCCGGCCTGCGCCCACCTCTCGATGCCGCGGGCGACGTGCGCGAGATATCGCAGGTCGCCGCCGACGCCCCCGGGACGGCGCGGCATGTCGAGCAGGAGCTCGGCTGCGTCCGCCGGTGCGACCGCGACGGCGGGCAGCGTGCTCGGCTCGGTGTCCGTGGGGAGGGTGAGGGTGACGCGATGGCGGAACGGGCGGTCGATCCACCGGCGCAGCGCAGACGGCAGCGCGTCGGGATCGGGCTCTGCGGCGGGGTCCCACCACAGCATCAGGCCGGATCCCGGTGACCACAGCCCGTGCAACATGCCCACTATCGTGCCAGCTGCACCCGACCCCGATGGCAGGCTGGGTCCCATGGCACGCGCATACGGCTTCGTGGAGTACGGCGGTCCGGAGACACAGCAGCTGTTCGACACCCCCGTCCCCTCACCCGGTCCGGGGCAGCTCCTCGTGGCGGTCCGGGCCGCGGGCGTGAATCCCGCCGACTGGAAGGTGCGGTCCGGACGGCGCACGGGCAGCGTCACGGTGCACTTCCCGGCGGTGCTCGGCCGGGAGGTCTCGGGTGTGGTGGAGGCCGTCGGTCCGGACACCCGCTTCCGGCCGGGCGATGCCGTCTTCGGAGCCACCGCGGAGGGCTACGGCGGCTACGCCGAGTACACCCTCGTCGACGCGCGGGCTGCCGCGCACAAGCCCGACTCCGTGCCGTTCGAGGTTGCGGCCACCCTCCCGGTCGCGTCCGGAACGGCCTTCGACATCGTCGAGCACCTCGAGATCGTCGATGCGGACACCGTCCTTGTCCTGGGGGCCGGTGGTGGTGTCGGGTCGGCAACGACGCAACTCGCGCACGCCGCGGGTGCCGCCGTGCTCGGCGTGGCGAGCGCGGGCAAACGGGAACTCGTCGAATCGTGCGGCGGACTGTGGATCGAGTCCGGTGACGGATTCGACGCGCGGGTCGCGGCCATCACCGAGCGGTGCGGGGCGGTGACCGCGGTCGTCGACCTCGTGGGTGGCGACGTGCTCGAACGGGCGGTCGCGCTGACGCGGGCGCCGGAACGGGTCGTGAGTGTCGCCGATCCGGCCCGCGCGGAGAAGCTGGGCGGTTCGGGCATCACGCGGCGACGGACCCGGGAGGTGTTCGAGCGGGTCGCGGCGTTCGTCGAGCGGGGTGTCCTCGCGCCGCGCATCGAGCGGACCTTCCCGCTCGCCGAAGCCGGGGCCGCCCTGGAACTCGTCGAGTCCGGGCACGCCGGCGGGAAGATCGTCGTCACGCTCCCCTGAATCGCCTCACTCCGAATCGCCTCACTCCGGATCGCTCCGCCCCGAGGGTCCTGTCGGCAGCATCGTGTCGGCCGGGCATGTCAGGATCGCCGCGTGCGTGGGGGGAACGCGACATGGTGGGTGGCGGCAGTGCTGGTCGCGGTGGCGGTGTCGTGGTTGTGGGACCGCACCGCGCCGGGATCCGGGACGGTGCCGGGCAGCCCCGCCCGAGCCGAGGTGCATGCCCTGCTCGAGCAGGTGACGGTGGTCGAGGAGCGCCGGAAGGTGCCCGGCTATCAGCGGGGCTGCGGCGCGGGCGAGCGATGTGTGTTCGGTCCGGCCTGGTCCGACGACCACCCCGGCGCCGGTGGGCACGACGGGTGCGACACCCGCAACAACGTCCTCGCGCGCGACCTCTCCTCCCCCACCTTCCGGGCCGGCACCGACGACTGCGTCGTGACGAGCGGGGTCCTCAACGATCCGTATACCGGGGCGCGCGTGGAGTTCCGGCGCGCCGCGGCGAACGCCGTGCACATCGATCACATCTATCCACTCGCCGCGGCCTGGGATCTCGGTGCCTCCGCATGGCCTGCCGAACGGCGGCGCCGGTTCGCGAACGACATCATCTACAACCTCGTCGCCGTCGACGGGCAGGCGAACCTCGACAAGCGCGACGGCACGCCGGCGCAGTGGTTGCCCCCGGCTCCGGGTTACCGCTGCTGGTTCGCCGGCCGGTACCTGACCGTGGCGGTGCGTTACGCGTTGCCGATCACGGTCGACGACCACCGTGCCCTGCTGGGCGCGGCGGAGTCGTGCCCGTGATGCCGTCGCGGGGAGCGTGCCCGTGTTGCCGCTCAGGCGGGAAGGTTGCGCGGGATCCAGTCGGGCTCGCGCTTCTCCATGAAGGCCCGCATCCCCTCGCGGGGTTCGGGCGAGGTCTCGAGTGCCCCGAACATCGTCTGGTAGTCGAACTGCCCGTAGCGCTCGTTGAGCATGCGCTTGACCTGGGCACGCGCGATCGGCGCGGTCCGCAGGACCTGCCGCGCGGCTTCGAGGGCGGCCTCGCGCAGTTGCTCGTGCGGGACGACGCGGGAGATGACTCCCAGGCGCTGCGCCTCGTGGGCGTCGAAGACCCGCGCCGACAACAGCAGGTCGCGGGCGGCGGCGAGACCGACGTGCGCGGGTAGTGCTGCGGCGAAGGTCGCGTCGGGGATGCCCCGGAGGAGTTCGGGGACACGGAAGGTCGCGCGTTCGCTGGCGACGGCGATGTCGGACATCATCGCGACCAGCAGTCCCCCGGCCTGGCAGATGCCGTTGACGGCGGAGATGACGGGGGCGCGACTGTCGCGGATGGTCAGGAACGGGACGACGTCCACTCCCGAGAGGCCCTCGGGCAGATCGTCGCCGGGTTCGGCGCGACCGCCGAGGTCACCGCCGGGCGCGAAGACGTCGTCGACACCGGTGATGACGAGGGCAGCGAGGTCGGGATCGGAATTGACCAGTCGCACCGCACGTTTGATCCCGTAGTACATCGCCGGGGTGAATGCGTTGCGTGCTGCGGGCCGATCGATGATGCACCAGCCGATCGCGCCTTCCCGTTCGAATCTCAGTCCGCCTGCGCCCAGATCGTCTCCCATGTATCGGACAGTATCTCATTCTTAATCATGAGAACAGCATGCTCAAGCAAGAACATCGATGTTTCCGAGTGCATCCGGTCTACGGTGAGGAAATGCTCGAGCGCATCTCCAAGGACACCCGGCTGTGCATCTCGATGTCCGGCCGCCCCAGCAACATCGGCACCCGGTTCCACAACTACCTCTACGAGGAACTCGGTCTCGACTTCGTCTACAAGGCGTTCGCGCCCGTGAACATCGAGGACGCCGTGGCGGGGATACGCGGCCTGGGCATCCGCGGAGCCGGGGTGTCCATGCCGTTCAAGGAAGCCGTGCTGCCGCTCGTCGACGTGCTGCACGATTCGGCGCGGGCCATCGAGTCCGTGAACACGATCGTCAACGACGACGGCGTCCTGCACGCCTACAACACCGACTATCAGGCGGTGAGCGATCTGCTCGTCGAGCACGGCGTCGACTCCGCCCTACCGGTCACGGTGGTGGGCAGCGGGGGCATGGCGAAGGCGGTGACGGCGGCGCTGCGCCACAACGGATTCACCGACGGAACGATCGTCGCGCGCAACGAGGACACCGGACGGCCGCTCGCGCGCAAGTACGGCTACGAATGGCGCGCCGACACGAGCGAGGTCACCCCTGGGCTGATCGTCAACGCCACTCCGATCGGGATGGCGGGCGGCGCCGAATCGGGCGACCTGCCGCTCCCCCACGACTTCGTCGCCGCAGCGGCGACGGTCTTCGACGTCGTGGCCGTCCCGCCGGACACCCCGCTCGTCCGGTTCGCCCGCGAGCACGACATCCCGGCGATCACGGGCGACGAGGTCATCGCGCTGCAGGCGGCGCTGCAGTTCGAGCTCTACACGGGGGTGGCTCCGACGCGCGAGCAGGTGCGCCGCGCGTCGGAGTACTCCCGTTCCTGAACGGCGGGAACCGAGGACGACCCCGTCGTCAGACGATTCCGGCCTGCTCGAGACCGTCGAGCACCACGGTGGCAGCGTCGACCGCGACGTTCATCTCGAGGCGGGTGATGTCGTGCGTGGCGGGGTTCTGCAGACCGAAGTTGTTGACCCACGCGGCTGTTCGTGCCGACTGGAACATGAACGTGGTGGTCTCGGTGTCGCCCACCAGGTCGCCGACGAACCAGCCGGTGAAGAACGGGCCGAGGTCGACGCCGTAGACCGCCTCGAACTCCTCGGCGATCACGGGTGCAGCATCGACGAGCGCTTCACCGAAGGTGTAGAAATCGCGGGTGTGCTCGGGCGTCGATCCGATGGTCACGAGCGCTTCCGGGAAGTCGACCACCAGGTGGGCGACGATCGCGCCGAGCAACACGCGACCGGGGCTGCGGTCGCACTGTTCGGTGAGCGCGAGCGCGTCCGCCCAGTGCGGCGCCGGCGACCCGCCGGTCACGTACTCGTGCAGATTCGCCAGGTAGAGACGCACCACTTCGACGGCGAGCGCGGACGCCCATTCGGGATCGTCGTAGATCCCGGAGTCGAGGGTCGGGCCGGTGAGTTCGAGGATCTCGTCGAAGGCGAGGACGAACGTGCCACGGTAGTCGTCGCTGCGGGTGAGGAGGTCGCGCAGCTCGGCGATCCGGGTGCGGGCGTCGTCGAAGGTGTCGATTCCCGCGGGATCGGTCAGTGCGGCGATCTCGGCCTGGGGAGTGGCGGATACGCAGTGGGACGGTGCCGTATCGGCCGGCACCGGCGCGGCCGATACGGTCGGTGCGGCGAGCAGGGTCGCCAGGACTGCAGCACCTACGGTGATCGTCGTACGGCCTCGGGCGAAATGCTTCATTTGCGTTAATTTACCGGGCGTTTCTCCGGGATACTCCGGGGTGTCCCATTCGCGGCCGGCTCCGGCGTGCAGTTCTCGTCGGCGATCTCGCGAATCGTCGACGAGAACTGCGCATCGGCCGGCGGATCGCTCAACTGCCGGTGGCGACCTCCCGCTTCGGATCCGCCGACCATTGCGACCACGAGCCCGGATACAGGGCGGCGTCGATGCCCGCGATCTCCAGCGCGGCGATCTCGTGTGCGGCGTTGATTCCCGATCCGCAGTACACGGCGACGTCGGTGCGCTTCACACCCAGCTTCGAGAAGCGGTGCGCGATCTGATCCGCGGGCAGGAACGAACCGTCCTGGCGGAGGTTCTCGGTGGTCGGCGCGCTGACCGCCCCGGGAATGTGCCCCGCCCGGCGGTCCACCGGCTCCTCGTCGCCGCAGTACCGCGCGTGGGCCCGCGCATCGAGCAGGACTCCGTGGGTCGCGAAGGCCGCGGCCTCGTCGGGACCGATCGTGGGCATGTGGCCGGGACTCAACGTCACGTTGCCCGGTTTCTTCTCGCCGCCCGGACCTGCGGCGAGAGGGTGCCCGCCGGCGATCCACGCCTGCAGTCCGCCGTCGAGCAGCCGCACCTCGGAGTGCCCGGCCCAGCGCAACAGCCACCAGGCGCGGGCCGCGGCGAGATCACCACTGTCGTCGTATGCGACGACCAGAGCACCGTCGTCGATCCCCCACCGGCGTGCGGTGGCCTGGAATCGGTCGATGTCGGGCAGCGGATGACGGCCGAGCCCCGGGGCGGGCGGATCGGCGAGATCCTCGTCCAGGTCGACGTAGACCGCGCCGCTGATGTGCCCTTCGTGGAACCGGTCCCGTCCGTGTCTGTCGCCGAGCGCCCAGCGGACGTCGAGTATCACCGGCGACCGGCCCTGCTCGATCATCTCGGCGAGTTCGACGGTGGAGAGGAGAACGGGGGTATCGGACATGACCCGATCCTGACACGAACGGCACATGCCGTTCCGGCTTTGCGGCGACACGCCGCGCGCGCTGGGACGACCCAGCGGCGAACACGCCCTGTACACGTCCGATTCGAGGGTTTTGCGTCTCGGTTCGGGATTGGCGTGGGGGTTGGTCTGATTTGCCGTGCCGAGAGCACTATCGTCGAGACGTGAGCAACCGCCAACCGACGAGCCCAGCCGCCCCGCCTGAGCCGGAGCAGTTCCCGGTGTTGTGGCCCATGCAGACGCGCTGGGCCGACAACGACCATTACGGCCACGTCAACAACGTCACGTACTACTCGTACTTCGACTCGGCGGTCAACGGGTGGCTCATCTCCACCACCGGTGTCGACATCCGCGAACTCGACGCGATCGGGGTCGTGGCCGAGACCTCCTGCCGTTATCTCGCCGAACTGTCCTTCCCCGACCGCCTGCAGGTCGGACTGGCGGTCGAACGCCTGGGCACACAGTCGATCACCTATTCGCTCGCAATCTTCCGGGAGGCCGACGACACCCTGATCCCCGCCGCGACCGGCCGGTTCGTCCACGTCTACGTCGACCCGCAGACGCGCCGCCCCGTCCCGATCCCCGATCAGATCCGCAAGGCCGCCGCACAGCTGGCCACCCCGAACGCGGGCCGCTGACGCTCTACGCCGTCTCGTCTCCGCTGCGCCCGGCCGCCCGGGCCAGCAGCGGAGACGTGCGCTGCGGGACGAGGTCCTGCATGACCAACGACATGTCGGTGCGTTCGACGCCGCGGATCTTCAGGATGCGGCCCGCGAGCCGGTAGAGGTCGTCGGCGTCGCGGGCGACCACCTTCACCGACAGGTCGATCTGCCCGGTCAGCCCGTAGACCTCGGTGACCTCGGGGATCTGCGCGAGTTCGTCGACGACCTCGTCGAGACGGTGCTGATCGACCCGGGTGGCCACGTAGGCGGCGAGCGGATAGCCCAGGCTGACGGGATCCACGCGCCGGTCGAACGAGGCGAGCACGCCCTCGGCCTCCCATCGGGCCAGGCGCGCCTGGACGGTGTTGCGGGACAACCCGAGACGCTGCGCCAGCTCGACTCCCGTGGCGCGCGGTGTGCGTGTGAGCTCGAGGAGCAGACGCGCATCGGTGGCATCCAGACTGGTCATTCTTCGCAGTCTGCCAGCTCGGGGCACCCCGAAACCGTGCTTTCTGCACAGTCGGAGGCGGACCGATTGCGCACGCGCGATTCGCCCGGATGATGTGATGTACGGCACACATCATCCGGTCGGGCCTCACGAGGGCACGCCGGATCCGCACCGACGAGGTGATCCGATGGTTGTACCGACCGCCTATCCGGTCCAGTTGATCCAACCCGACGGGCGACGCGTCCTCGACACCGAGTACGGCCCACTCGTCGCCGACGTCGGCCCCGACGAACTGCGCGGGCTCTACCGCGACATGGTCGTCGCGCGACGCATCGACGCAGAGGCGACGGCCCTCCAACGGCAGGGTGAACTCGGCCTCTGGGCGCCGCTCCAGGGCCAGGAGGCCGCGCAGGTCGGCTCCGCCCGGGCACTCGCGCCCGACGACTACGTCTTCACCAGCTACCGTGAGCACGCCGTCGCGTTGTGCCGCGGTGTCGATCCCGCCGACATGACACGCCTGTGGCGTGGGTGCGGACTGTCCGGATGGGATCCGAAGACGGTCGCCACCACCAACCCCGCGATCGTCGTCGGAGCCCAGGGCCTGCACGCCACCGGTTACGCGATGGGCGCGAAGCTCGACGGAGCCGAGATCGCCACCGTCGTGTACTTCGGAGACGGCGCCACGAGCCAGGGCGACATCTCGGAGGCGATGGTCTTCTCCGTCAGCTGGGGCGTCGGCGTGGTGTTCATCTGCCAGAACAACCACTGGGCGATCAGCGCGCCCACCCACGTGCAGAGCCCTGTCCCCCTCGCAGGGCGCGCTGCCGGATTCGGGATGCCGGCCGTGCAGGTCGACGGCAACGACGTCCTCGCGGTCCTGGCGGTGACCCGGCGTGCCGTCCGGCATGCCCGCGAGGGTGCCGGCCCGTTCTTCATCGAGGCCCTCACCTACCGTATGGGTCCGCACACGACCTCCGACGACCCCACCCGCTACCGCACACCCGCCGATCTCGAGGAGTGGAAGGCACGCGATCCCATCGATCGGCTGCGCCGACTGCTCGAACGCGAGGGGCACGCCGACGAGGACTTCTTCGACGAGGTCCGGTCGGCCGCCGACGAGGCCGCGATGCGGCTCCGGCGCGGCACGCTCGAGATGCCCGACCCCGAACCCGATGCCCTGTTCGACCACGTCTACGCCACCGAGCATCCGCTCGTCGAACAGGAACGTGCGGACTACGCCGAGTATCTGGCGAGTTTCGGCCCCGCAGAGGAGGAGGCGCGACGATGACCACCACGACGATGACCCTCGGCGGCGCCCTCAACGCCGGACTCCGCCGCGCACTCGAACACGACCCCAAGGTCGTCATCATGGGCGAGGACGTCGGCACACTCGGCGGCGTCTTCCGCATCACCGACACCCTGCAGAAGGACTTCGGTGAGGGCCGCGTGATCGACACTCCCCTCGCCGAATCCGGGATCGTGGGAACGGCCTTCGGAATGGCGCTGCGCGGCTATCGGCCCGTGTGCGAGATCCAGTTCGACGGCTTCGTCTACCCGGCCTTCGACCAGATCGTCTCGCAGGTCGCGAAGATCCACTACCGCACCGCCGGTGCCGTGGTGGCCCCGTTGACCGTCCGGATCCCCTACGGCGGCGGCATCGGTGCGGTCGAACACCATTCGGAATCACCGGAGGTGTACTTCATCCACACCGCGGGTCTGCGGGTCGTGAGCCCGAGCACTCCGTCCGACGCGTACTGGATGATCCAGCAGGCCGTCGCACTCGACGATCCGGTGATCTTCCTCGAGCCGAAGCACCGCTACTGGGAACGCGGTGAGGTCGACACGGACACCGCCCCCGACCTCCCGCTCACATCCGCGCGGGTCGTCCGGTCCGGTTCCGACGCGACGGTCGTGACCTTCGGTGCGCTGGTCGGCACGGCGTTGCGCGCAGCCGAGATCGCCGAGACGGAAGGGCATTCGCTCGAGGTCGTCGATCTGAGGTCGCTGTCCCCCATCGACTTCGACACGATCGAGGCCTCGGTGCGACGGACCGGCCGACTCGTCGTCGTGCAGGAGGCGCCGGTCTTCTGCGGCATCGGCGCCGAGATCGCCGCCCGCACGACCGAGCGGTGCTTCTACCAGCTCGAGGCACCGGTCCTGCGGGTCGGCGGATTCGACATCCCCTATCCTCCGGCCAAACTCGAATCCCATCACCGTCCCGACCCGGATCGCATCCTCGATGCGGTCGACCGCGCACTCGCAGCGTGAGGCGCAGCGATGACGAATCCCACACGTGCAGTACAGGAATTCCGTCTCCCGGATCTCGGTGAGGGACTCACCGAAGCGGACTGGGTGCAGTGGGCCGTCGCGGTCGGCGATCGCGTCGAACTCAACCAGGTCATCGGGGAGGTCGAAACCGCCAAGGCCACGGTGGAACTGCCGTCGCCCTATGCCGGCACGGTCGAGGAACTGCTGGTCGAACCAGGGCAGACGGTGCCGGTCGGGGCACCTCTGCTGCGGATCGTCACCGAGGACGGACCCGCCGAACCGACCGGTGACAGCGGCGTCCCGTCCCGACCGTCGGTGCTCGTCGGTTACGGCCCCGGCGACGCCCCGCAGAGCAGGCGCGCGACCCGCCGTACCTCGGCGGACACCGGGCGGGACAGCGACGGCGACACCCCACCTGCACGACCCGACGCGAAGCCCGGCGCACGCAAACTCGCAGCCCTCCTCGAGGTGGATCTTGACACGGTGACGGGCACCGGCCGAGGTGGGGTGATCACACGCGACGACGTGCGGCGCACCGCCGGGCACGGCGAAGAACCCACCGCCGGGCACGGCGAAGAACCCACCGCCGGGCACGGCGAGGAAACCACCGCCGGACAATCACGCCCACCCGCCCGTGCGCCCTCCCCCGAGAGGACCACGCGGATACCCGTAGGAGGGGTGCGCAAGAGGACCGCCGAGGCCGTCTCCCGCAGCGCCTTCACCGCCCCGCACGCGAGTGTCTTCCTCACGTGCGACGCGACTGCCACCGTCGATCTGGTGTCGACCCTGCGCGCGTCGCCGGCCTTCGAAGGCGTCCGTCCGACGGCGCTGAGCATCGTCTCCCGCGCGCTGTTGCACGCGATCGCGGCCGAACCGTCGCTCAACGCGCACTGGGACGACGACGCAGGTGAGATCGTGCTCCATCACGACGTGCATCTCGGGATCGCCACCGCGACCTCCGACGGCCTGAAGGTCCCGGTGGTCCGGGAGGCCCAGCGCCTGTCGTTGCCGCACCTGGCCCGGTCGATCGCCGAGGTCGCCGACCGCGCGCGGACGGGTCGCTCCACGCCGTCCGAGCTGACGGGTTCGACGGTCTCGGTGACGAACGTCGGGGTGTTCGGGGTGGACGGGGGAACACCGATCCTCAATCCCGGCGAGTCGGCGATCCTCGCCGTCGGTGCGATCTCCGATCGCCCGTGGGTGGTGGACGGTGCTCTTGCGATCCGCAAAGTGGTCACGTTGTCGCTGTCGTTCGATCATCGGCTCGTCGACGGGGAGCAGGCGGGACGGGCACTCGCGACGATCGGCGCTTTCCTCGGCGATCCCGTGCCCATGCTCGTTGCCGACAACTAGGTGAGCGTGGCCGCCCTGACGCCGACGGCGCCCACGCGGTGATCCGCGTGGGCGCCGTAAGGGAGCAGCGACAGGTCCGGAAGGCCTACAGGGCCTTCAGTTCCTCGGTGACCTCCGAGACCATCTTCTTCGCGTCACCGAACAGCATCGACGTGTTGTCGGCGGTGAACAGCGGGTTGTCGATACCGGCGTAACCGGAGCTCATCGAGCGCTTGAGCACGATGACCGACTTCGACTGGTCGACGTTGAGGATCGGCATGCCGTAGATCGGGCTCGACGAGTCCAGTCGGGCAGCCGGGTTGGTGACGTCGTTCGCGCCGATGACGATGGTGACATCGGTGCGGCTGAACTCGCCGTTGATGTCGTCCATCTCCTTCATCGCGTCGTATTCGACGTCGGCCTCGGCGAGCAGGACGTTCATGTGGCCGGGCATACGACCGGCGACCGGGTGGATCGCGTACTTGACCTCGACACCGCGGTCCTCGAGCAGCGCTGCCATCTCCTTGACGGCGTGCTGCGCCTGGGCGACGGCCAGACCGTAGCCGGGGACGACGATGACCTGGTTGGCGTACGCCATCTGGATGGCGGCGTCCGAGGCCGAGGTGGCCTTGACCGTGCCACCCGACGCCGAGGCCACACCTGCGGCCGCCTCGCCACCACCGAAGGCGCCGAAGACGATCGCGGGGATCGACCGGTTCATTGCCTTGGCCATGAGGTTGGTCAGGATGGTGCCCGAGGCGCCGACGATCATGCCCGCGACGATCATGGCCTGGTTGTTCAGCGCGAGACCGGCGGCTGCTGCCGACAGACCCGTCAGGGCGTTGAGCAGCGAGATCACGACGGGCATGTCCGCGCCGCCGATCGGCAGCACGACGAACAGACCCATCAGGCCGGCGGCGACGAGCAGTGCCAGGATCCACCACGAGGCGAGCGGCTCACCGTCGGCGCTGATGCCGATGTAGACGGCGATGGCGATCGACGCGAGGACGAGCACGATGTTGGCCAGCTGGAACAGCTTCGCCGACGCGACGAGCTTCTTCTCGAGGTTCTTGTTCAGCAGTTCCTGCAGCTTCGCGAAGGCGACGAGCGAACCCCAGAACGAGATCGAGCCGATGATCGCGGCGAACAGCGAACCGACGATCATGACCACGGTCGGGTCGTCGTCCAGCGTCGTGAAGCTGGTGGACTCGAGATATTCGGCCCACGCGATGAGCGCGACGGTGCCACCACCGACGCCGTTGAACAGTGCGACCAGCTGCGGCATGGCCGTCATCTTGGTCTTCAGTGCCGGCGGGACGCCGAGGATGATGCCGACGGCCAGACCGCCGATGATCAGACCCCAGTTCTCCGTGTGGCGGATGTCGATGAGCACCGCGACGACCGCGATGAACATACCGACGGCGGCGATGTAGTTGCCGCGGACGGCGGTCTTCGGGCCCGTCAGACCCGACAGACCGTAGATGAACATCGCGAAGGCGATGATGTACAGGACCGAGACGAGGTAGCCCATCAGGCGTCAGCCCCCTTCTTCTGTGCAGCCGGGGAGTCCTTGCGCTGCTTGAACATCCCGAGCATGCGGTCGGTGACGACGAAGCCACCGACGACGTTCAGGGTGCCGAAGACCAGAGCGACGAACAGGATGATCTTGATGCCCCAGTGGGCATCACCGGGGAGATGACCGAGCACGACGAGTGCGCCGAGCACGACGATGCCGTGGATCGCGTTGGTGCCCGACATCAGCGGCGTGTGCAGCGTGTTCGGCACCTTGGAGATGACGGCGAAACCGACGAATCCGGCCAGGACCAGAATCGCGATGTTCGCGAGTAGTTCGTTGTACATCTAGGAGTTCTCCTTCGAACGCGTCACGCAGGCAGCCGCGAGGATCTCGTCCGAGAAGTCCGGGGCCAGGGCACCGGACTCGTCGAGCAGCAGCTCGATCAGCGCGTACACGTTCTTCGAGTAGAGCTCGGAGGCATGCTCCGGCATCGTCGCGGGCAGGTTGAGCGGCGAGCAGATGGTGACGTCGTGCTTGACGACGGTCTGCCCCGGCTCGGTGAGTTCGCAGTTGCCACCGGTCTCGCCGGCGAGGTCGACGATCACCGAACCCGG
Organism: Rhodococcus rhodochrous; assembly: GCF_900187265.1. Classification (NCBI taxonomy): domain Bacteria; kingdom Bacillati; phylum Actinomycetota; class Actinomycetes; order Mycobacteriales; family Nocardiaceae; genus Rhodococcus; species Rhodococcus rhodochrous. The sequence continues at coordinate 1,773,350 of NZ_LT906450.1, read as the reverse complement.
CTTCATCCCTTCGACCGCGGCGGCGGTCACCAGGCGCGGCGCCGGGCGGCCCGGCACGAGCGCGGTGGTGATGACGACGTCGAAGCCCTTGATGGCGTCTTCGAGCGCCTGCTGCTGCTGGGCCCGCTCGGCCTCGGTGAGCTCGCGTGCGTAGCCACCCTCACCGGCGGCGTCGATGCCGAGGTCGAGCCACTGGGCACCGACCGACCGGACCTGGTCGGCGACCTCGGGACGCACGTCGTATCCGGTGGTGCGGCCACCGAGACGCTTCGCCGTGGCGAGCGCCTGCAGACCCGCGACACCCACACCGAGCACCAGCACGGTCGCCGGCTTCACGGTGCCTGCGGCGGTGGTGAGCATCGGGAAGAAGCGCGTGGATTCGCTCGCCGCGACCAGCACGGCCTTGTAACCGGCGACGTTCGCCTGCGACGACAGGGCATCCATGACCTGCGCGCGGGAGATACGAGGAATGGCCTCGACGGCGTACGCCTCGACACCGGCCTGCGTCAGGGAGCCGATCTGGTTGTCGGCGTTGCGCGGGGCGAGGAAGCCGATCAGGCGCTGACCGGACTTCAGGCGTGCGATCTCGGCGTCGCTCGGCGGAGCGACCTTGACGACGATGTCGGCGGACCAGGCGTCGCCGACGGTCGCGCCGGCTTCCTTGTAAGCCGCATCCGGAATGAGCGCGCCCTGGCCGGCACCGGACTCGACGACGACGTCGAGCCCCTTGCCGATCAAGGAGGGCACGATCTTCGGTACGAGCGCGACCCGCCGTTCCCCGTCGTTCGTCTCACGAACCACGCCGACGGTCGGACGGCGGTGCGCTCCGCTCCCCGTGTTCGATCCTTCGGTACTCAATTCTTGACTCCTGCGTCGATGAAAGTGCGCGTCGTGCCGCGATCGGCGGCGAAAGATGCGTTATCGAAGGCCATGTGACGGCCCGTCATGCACTGAAAGGCTTAAGCAGACCTACCGTGCCCTCCCGTGACCTCGCAACCTGGTGAAATCATCTGAATCGAGTCCGAACAGCAAGATGGCGCAAGTTTGTGAGGCAGCTCACCTCACAAATGCCATTTTCCTCCGGTGAGCAAGAGCGTGGAGGACGATCGGAAACGGTCCCGGGAACGGGCCGGGAAACGGCCTCCGAAGCGAAAGCAGGCGGTGTGCAAACAGATTCGTTCCGCGTGTACCGATCGACGGTGTGTACCGATTCAGAACACTTCGGAATCGATTCAGATACCGCGTCGCCGAACGACATCTTTGCGCTCGTCCGGCAGGCGGCGTAAGGGGCTCTCATGAGTCACGACCGCGAGAAGGACCACGACGACGACCTCGGCGGCGACCCGGTCTGCTGGCTCCATCTCCTCTGCCCCGACTGCGGAGCGATGCTCACCTCCGAGGAGGAGCCGTGCCCGCGATGCGGCAGGGAGCACCCGATCCCGGATCCCTCCTGACCCGAGCACCTAACCTGGCCACATGAACGTGCCGGCCCCCGTCCTCGACCTCGCCCGCTCGGCCCGCCGCGTCGCCGTCCTCACCGGTGCCGGGATGTCCGCCGAGAGCGGTGTCCCCACCTTCCGCGACGCGCAGACCGGGTTGTGGGAGAACTTCGACGCCACCGCGCTCGCCACACCGGAGGCGTGGGCGGACGATCCGGCTACGGTCTGGGCCTGGTACCAGTGGCGGGTCGCGCTCGTCCGCCGGGTGCAGCCCAATGCCGGACACCTGGCGCTCGCCGACTGGGCACGGGCGGCCCACGTGCAGATCGTGACGCAGAACGTCGACGACCTCCACGAGCGGGCCGGAAGCTCCGAGGTCACCCATCTGCACGGAAGCCTGTTCGCCCCACGCTGCAGCAGGTGCGAGCGCGCCGTCGACCTTCCCGATCCGCCGGAGGATCCCGTCGCTCGTCTCGATCCGCCGTCGTGCCCCGCATGCGGAGGCGACGGGCGGCCGGGCGTCGTGTGGTTCGGCGAGATGCTGCCGCAGGAACCGTGGGAGACCGCGACCGAGTCCCTGCGTGATGCCGACCTGCTGCTCGTCGTCGGCACCTCGGGTGTCGTCTACCCGGCGGCCGGCCTGCCGTCGCTCGCACGCAGTCACGGCGTACCGGTGGTGCAGATCGATCCACGCGAGACCGATCTGAGCGATCAGGCCGACCATGCCTGGCGCACCACTGCTGCCGTCGGTCTCCCCGCCCTCGTCGACACACTGGAGATCGGGGCCGACACACCGCGTTAAGGTGACCCGGTGAGTTCCTGTGTGTTCTGCGCCATAGCCGACGGCAGCGGTCCGGCGACACGGGTGTACGAGGACGACGAGGTCGTGGCCTTCCTCGACATCCGACCGATCGCGCGCGGGCACACCCTCGTGATCCCCCGCGTGCACACCGCACGCCTCGAGGAGCTCGATCCGGCGTCGGGTGCGGCAGTCTTCCGTGCCGGACAACGGATCGCCCGGGCGATGGCCCGTTCCGAACTCGCCACCGACGGAACCAATCTCGTCCTGAACGACGGACGAGCAGCCTTCCAGACCGTCTTCCACACCCATCTGCACCTCCTGCCCCGCTGGAACGGCGATCGTGTCCGGATGGGTATCGGTCTGGTCCGCCGTCGCCCCCACGACCCCGAGACCACCGCGGCGATCATCCGCGCCGGTCTCGAACGTCTCACCGCCGAGGAGCACCAGTGACATCACAGCCCGACACCACCCCCGACACCTCCGCTGCCGAGTTCCCGATCGACACGATCCGGCCGCTGCTGCTCGAGCAGTTCGCCGTGCTCGACGACCTGCTGGCGGGACTGACCGAGGACGAGTGGACGACCGCCACCTGCCTGCCGGGATGGACCGTCAAGGACATCACTGCGCATCTCATCGGCACCGAGTCGATGCTCGCGGGCATCGAGGCTCCGCGCGTCGAACGCGACGTGCGCTCGTTCGACCACGTGCGCAACGACATCGCGGCCTTCAACGAGTTGTGGGTGGAGTCGTTGCGTCCCGTCCCCGGCGCGGTCGTGCTCGAGCGGTACCGCGAGATCGTCGCCCTGCGCACGGAGCAACTCGGCGCGATGACCCAGGAGGACTTCGGGAAACAGTCGAACACTCCCGTCGGGCCGGCACCGTACGGGCGCTTCATGCGGATCCGCGTGTTCGACTGCTGGCTCCACGAACTCGACATCTGCGACGCGCTCGGCAGGACGGGCAGCGAGGGCGGCCCGCGTGCCGAACTCGGATCCGCGGAGGTCTTCGGTGCGGTTCCGTTCATCGTCGGCAAGCGCGGCAAGGCCCCCGAGGGAGCGCGCATCACGCTCGAACTCACCGGTCCCCTCGCGCGCACCATCCACATCGAGGTGCACGGACGGGCCACCGAGGTGCCGGCCCTGTCCGAACCGGTCACGACCACGATCGCGATGGACTCCGGGTTGTTCGTTCGGCTCGCCGGTGGACGCGTGCGCGCCGAGGACCGGATCGAGGAGATCTCCCTCGGCGGCGACACCGAGGTCGGACGCCGCATCGTCGACAACCTCGCGTTCACGATCTGACGTCGTGCGGCTGTTCCTGTCCTCCTACCGGTTCGGCACCGATCCGGACGCCTTCGTCCGGTTGACGACGCCGGGCCGGATCGCGGTGATCGCGAACGCCGCCGACGCGTGGCCCGCCTCGGCCCGCACGGCGGCGGTCACGAGCGAGATGGGCCCGCTGCGGTCGCTCGGCTTCGAACCGGAGGAGGTGGATCTACGTGATCACCTCGACGATCCCGACTCGCTCCGGCGGCGCCTGTCGGACTTCACGTCCGTGTGGGTGCGCGGCGGCAACACTTTCGTCCTGCGAGCGCAATTGGCCCGCAGCGGAGGCGATACCGTGCTCACGGATCTGGTGAGCGACAACCGTCTCGTGTACGGGGGCTACAGCGCCGGGGCCTGTGTCGCCACACCGTCGCTGCGCGGCATCGAGTTCTCCGACGACCCCGACGAGGTCGCCGCGACCTGCGGTGTCCCGGTGGTGTGGGACGGACTCGGCTGGGTCGAACACGCGATCGTGCCGCACGCCGGTGACTCGATGCTGGCCGACGACGGGATACGGCAGACCCTGCGCTACCTGCGCGAGCACGACGTCGAACACGTGGCGTTGACCGACGACGACGCGATCGTCGTCGACACTCCTCCCGGTCACGCCCCGAGTACGGTGAGATCATGACGCAGAACATCGACGGCACCGAACCCCGGATCGAGCACGACGCCGACAAGGCCCGTTTCGCGCTCTATCTCGGCGACGACCTCGCGGCCTACGCCGACTACACGCAGCACGGCGACCTGCGGGACTTCGACCACACCGTCACCGACCCGCAGTTCCGCGGCAAGGGCCTCGCCGGGATCGTGGTGAAGCACGCCCTCGACGAGACCAGGAAGCAGGGACTGAAGATCGGTACGTCCTGCTCGTACGTCGAGAAGTTCGTCTCCGAACATCCCGAATACCGCAACTGATCCGTCACACCTGCACGTCGCGGCGGCGGAAACCGACGATCGCCGCTGCGACGAGCAGCACCGCCGCAACCGCCGGGACGATCAGCGGCATCACCGTCACCCCCTCTGCGGGCACCAGCGGGACATGCGAGAACGGCGACAGTGCGACGAGTTCGTCGGGGAGGTTCAGCATCTCGCCGAGCCACGCGACGAACACCATCCACACCACGAGCACCCACACGAGCCCGGTGGCACGCGGCACGCAGCCCAGCAGCGCGAACGCCACGGCGACCACGAGGATCGCAGCCGGCGCGTAGGCCAGGGACGCCGCGATCATCCGCGGCATCCACCCCCAGTCGCCCACCGCGAGCGCGACCCCCAGTCCGGTCGCAGCACCGGAGACGAGCAGCGCCACGACCAACTGGACGACGATCACGCCGAGTGCCGCGAACAGCCATGCGCTGCGCGCCGTTCCGGTGACGATCACGAGACCGGAACGTCCACCGTCCTCCTCGCTGCGCATCCGCATCACGCCGGACACACCGAAGGCGGTGGCGCCGAGAGCGAGGAACATCAGCATCATCCCGGAGAATGAGGCGGTGAGGGCGTCGGGGTCCACGCCGACCATGTCCAGCACCTGCGGCATCTCGTCGATGAGGTCCTCGACGGAGCTGGCGAGAGCGCCCATCGCGACGCCGAACAGGACCAGTCCCGTCAGCCAGCCCACGAAGGCTCCGCGCAGCAGGCGGCGGATCAGACCGACCGGACCGAGCAACGCGGAATTTGCCTCGGCGGGTCCGGGTTTCGGTGCCCGCAGTCCGGCTCCGAGGTCGCGGCGCCGCGACAGTGCGACGGCGACGGTGAGCAGCACGACCGTCGTGGCGACGGACAACAACAGCGGCCACCACCGCTCGTCGACGTAGAGCCGGGTCTGCTGGGCCCAGGCGATCGGCGAGAGCCACGACAGCCACGAGCCGGTCGACTCGATGATGTCGCCGGCGCCGCGGACGAAGAAGGCCGCAGCGAGCACTGCGAGCGCGGTACCCGTGGCCGAGCGGGAGTGTTCGCCGAACTGGGCGGTCACTGCCGCGACCGCACCGAAGAGCACCCCGGTGACGGCGGAGGCCACACCGAAGGCGACCGAGCCGACGACATCGAGCCCGCCTGCGATGAGCGCGACGGTGATACCGGTGCCCACGATGAGGTTCGCGACCGAGACCAGCATCAGGGCGGCCGCCGGCGGAGCATAGGCCCCGACGGGCAGCGCCCGCAGAAGTTCGAGCCGGCCGGATTCCTCCTGCGCCCGGGTGTGCCGCACGACGAGCAGGATGCTCATGATCGCGGTCGCGACGAAGACGGTCAGGCTCAGTTCGTTCGCGGTCATCGCCCCGAGCGTGTAGTTGTCGATCCCGTAGGCCGGGCCCGTCATGAGTACGGCAGCCGGATTCTCCAGCAGGGCAGCACGGGCCTGACGGGAGGCCTCGTCGGGATAGACCGCGGCCAGGCTGAGGACGGTCGACCACACCGTGAAGGCGAGCGCGAGGGTCCAGACGGTGATGCGCACGCGGTCCAGCCGCAGGTAGAGCCGCAGCAGGGTGCCGAGCCCGGTGAACGGTGCCGCGGACGTCGCGGAGGTACCGCTCGGGGTCGGTACAGCTGTCGGTGTCGTCGTGGTCATCGTGAGGACACCTCCTCCACCGCACCGGCGCCGTTCCCGTCACCGGTGTCGAAGGTGTCGCCGTAGTGCCGCATGAACAGCTCTTCGAGCGACGGGGGCGTGATGGTGAGGTTCTCGACGCCGAGTCCGGCGAGTTCCTGCAGGACCGGGGCGAGGGCGGTGTTGTCGACGTCGAACGCGAGCCGGCCGTCGTCGGCGTAGAGGTCGTGGACCCCGGAGAGCCCGCCCAGTCGCTCGGCAGGGGCACTCGTGGTGGCCCGCACGGACGAGCGCGTCAGGTGCCGCAACTGCGCGAGGGTGCCGGTCTCGACGTCGCGCCCGGCCCGGATGATCGTCACCGTGTCGCAGAGCTTCTCGACCTCGGCGAGGATGTGGCTGGACAACAGGACGGTCGCGCCGCGGTCGCGGAGCCCTCGCACCTCGTCGGTGAACACCGCCTCCATGAGCGGGTCGAGACCCGAGGTGGGTTCGTCGAGCAGGTAGAGCTCGGCGTCCGATGCGAGTGCGGCGACGAGTGCGACCTTCTGCCGGTTGCCCTTCGAATAGGTGCGGGCCTTCTTCGTCGGATCGAGTTCGAACCGCTCGAGGAGTTCGGCGCGACGACGCGTGCGGACCTCGCCCCCGCGGATGCGGGTGAGGACGTCGATGATCTCGCCACCGGTGAGGGTGGGCCACAGGTTCGTGTCGCCGGGCACGTACGCGAGCCGGCGGTGGATCGCGACGGCGTCGGTCCACGGGTCGAGTCCGAGGACGCGGACGGTGCCGGAATCGGCACGAAGCATTCCGAGCAGCACGCGGATCGCTGTGGACTTGCCGGCGCCGTTCGGTCCGAGGAATCCGGCGACGGTACCGCGTTCGACGGTCATCGAGAAGCCGTCGAGGGCTCTCGTGGTTCCGAATGTCTTGACGACGTCGCGGATTTCGATGATCTGGGTGTCCATCTTTCCTCCGTCAGGAGTCGGGGGGTGCCTTCCGTGCTGCCAGAAATGCCTCGAGGAGCGTCGAGTCCGTCAGCAACGGCTCGGTGTAGAGCTCGAGCATCGGCAGCATGAGGCGCTCGGTGTAGGAACGCAGCCTGGCAGGAAACGTCTCGAGATCGAGATACTCGTCCGGACCCGGAAGGTCCATGAGCACGGCGCCGACGCTGAACGAGATGAGGGCGCGTGCTCGTTCGGAGGGGAACCGGCTGGGCCGCACGGTTCCGGCAGCCACCGCCTCTTCGAGATATGCCTCGGTGTCGGCGACGAGTCGGTCGAGGAAGTCGGCGGCGGGTGCACCGCCGGCCCGGAGGGTGCGGAAGAGATAGGCGACCGTGGTCGCGTAGTTCTCGATGTGCTCCATCTGGTCGTTCAGCGCGGCCGGCCCGGCCTGCGGGTCGAGGACGGCACTCTTCGCCTGCCGGATCCCGTCGAGCACGTACCGGTCGCAGTGTTCCTTCAATCCGGCGCGGGATCCGAAGTGATGCACGATCAGCGAAGCGCTGACGCCGCACTCTGCGGCGATGGTGCGTAGTGGCACGCCGACGCCGTACGCGGCGATGCACCGGATCGCGGCGTCGCGGATCCGTGCACGGGTGGTGAGGTCTTCACCGGCGACGGTTGAACGCACGTTTCAAGCGTTGCACACGTGTTCAACCGGATCAACGCACGGAATGTGTCATCGAAGGGTGTACCGCCGGTACTTGCAGATGTGCTCGGCGCTTCGGGGTGCGCTCAGGTGAAGGCCATGACCTGACTGCCCCAGACCCGGCGCATCTCGCCGTCCGGATCCGACTCGACCCTGTCCGTGGAGTCGATGAGCAGGGTCGAACGTTCCTCCACCTCGTACTGCGGCCAGTGCTTCGAGCCGTCCAGCGCCGCCGGCACGCCGTGGTGCGCGAACGCGAGCCAGCGCCGCTGCACACGCCCGGAGACCTCCCCGGCGGACCTGCGGCCGCCGAGCCAGAAGGTCGGATCCCGACCGAGGGTGCCGAAATTACCGAATACGTAAGGTAATTCGGTTGCGTGCCCGGCACCGATCCGCGCAGCCTTGAGCATCGGGGTGGCGTGGTCGAAGCGGTACACCCAGGTCGGCGAATGCGCGCTGTGCGCTTCGGCGACCCACAGCACCGGCATCCGGAAACCGGCATCGCGCGAGAGTGCCATCGCTCCGGCGGGTTTGGGCAGGTCGGGATACGCCGCGACGATCTCGGCGAGACGCTCGGGAGGCAGATCCGTCCGGTCGTCGGCCAGCGCCTTGAACATCGCTTGCACGGCCGTATCGTTCACGGGCATCAACGGCGACTTCATGAAGCGGAAGATCGACGGCTCGTCCTTGTTCGAGCCGATGATCAGCGGGATCCGGTGCGACAGCCCCTTCTGGAAGGCAGCGACCGGATACTTCGGCACCAGGTCGCGATCGACGACCGGGGTCATGGCGAGCGTTCCCGGCACCTTCGTGGGGGTCTCGGCGACGAGCACTTCCGACGCCTCGACCAGTGTGTCGGTCGACATCGTGAGCAGTTCGGCGGCTCGGGACGGCGGTAGGTCGAGGATCTCGAGGAAGCGCTGCGCGACCGTCGCGGCACGTTCGCTGCCGTACACCGAGGTGGCGGGCGGCGACTGGGCGATCGCGCGATGGAAGAAGCCTTCGGCCTTCGGGACCGTCATGAGTGTGGTGACCGACCCCGCACCGGACGATTCCCCGAAGAGCGTGACGCAGTCCGGATCGCCCCCGAAGTCGGCGATGCAGTCGCGCACCCACTCGAGGGCGGCGATCTGGTCCCGGAGACCGACGTTGGATTCGAAGGTGGCATCGGGTGTGGAGAACGACGACAGATCGAGGAAACCGAGCGCACCGAGCCGGTAGTTGATCGTGACGACCACGACATCGCCGCTCTCGCACAGGATTCGGCCGTCGTAGATCTTCTGACCCGAGTATCCGATGATGTAGGCGCCCCCGTGGATCCAGACCATGACGGGGCGGCGGCGGCCGTCGGGCGGCGGCGCCCAGATGTTGAGCGAGAGACAGTCCTCGCTCAACGTCATCTCGGGTTCGATCCCGATCGGACTCTGCCGACTCTGCGGAGCGATCGGTCCGAATCGTGCGCCGTCGAGGACGCCGTCCCACGGTTCCGGTGGTAACGGCGACCGGAACCGCCGGGAACCGGTCGGGGCCGCGTACGGGATGCCCTTCCAGACGTAGACCCCGCCGTCGCGATATCCGCGGACCTCGCCGTATTTGCAGGCGACGGTGAGCGTGTCGTCCTCCACGTGGCCTCCCACCCCGGTCGGTACCGCCGTGCAGTACCGTTCACTTCGTTCGTCGACCTACCGATTCGATGATGGTGGATGCCGGGTCGGTTGTCAGCCGGCTGCGGAGAGAGGTTCGGGGGCCACACAGTCGACGAGATCGATCACGAGTGCGTCGAGTACGTCGCGCAGGTCGCCGCGCGCCGAGTCGGCGAGCGCCGGGAAGACGGTCGCGAGCGCGATGGGCACGAGCGAGGCCTTTCCGAGCAGGATCCCCATGGCCGCATCGAGCTTGACGACCTCGTCGTGCAGCCGGGCGTAGGTGGTGGTGTCCACGCCGTGCGCCACGGCGATCCGGTCGGGCTCGCATGCCGCGGCGTCCGCCACCATCCGGGGCAGGTTCTCCGCGGTGATCTCGTCGGCACTCATGCTTGCAACGTCGAATTTACGCAACATCTCGCCTTCGTTCGTCCCCCAGGAGCGACGCCGGGCCGCGCGCCGCAGTCGAAACATACAGTCAGTGTGGCCCGAAAAGTACGGAATGTGTAGAAGGTCCGGAAAACTTTTTGCACTGCCGGTACCTGACAGAAGGTACATCGCCGAGAACCCACCTTCACCCGGAATCATCACCCTGAGACCAGGACCACAACGATTGCTCCGCGAACCCTCGCGACCTGGATGAACGGGCGTATCCTCGTAAATCCGAAGTCCGTGCAGCCACCCCGACCGGGTCCGACCACGACTCCGGGCAGACCGAGGAGGTGCCGGTCGTGAGCGTCGCCCACGCCGAGTTGCTCCCTCTGCCCGCGCACCGCGCCACGACGCGCGAGTTCGCGGGGGTGAGCACTCAGTCCCGTGCCCTGTCCTTCTCCGTGCGTCGTACCGTGCGGCCGTTCATCGAGGCGTGGTCGTACGCGCCGACCCTCCCCTGGCCGGCGTCGGTGATCGACCGCCTCGCGTTCCCACTCGTGCCGGTACCCGGCACACACCGCCGGCGGGTCGATCTCCCGACGTGCCCGGCGGAACTGCTGTGGGCTCCGGGTGCCGCACCCCCGGCCGCACAGGTCGGTACGGACGGCACCGCCGTCCGGGCCAATATCGACAGCACCGCCGTCCTGTACCTGCACGGTGGCGCATTCCTGTGCTGCGGGCTCACCACGCACCGCCATCTGGTCTCCCGCATCTCCGCCGCAACCGGCGCGCCGGTTCTGGCGGTCGGTTACCGCATGCTGCCCCGCCATCCGATCCGGCGCGCGGTCGAGGACGGGCTCGACGGATTGCGCTGGCTCGTGGCACACGGCTACCCGGTCGAGCGTGTCGTGATCGCCGGGGACTCCGCGGGTGGCTTCCTCACCTTCGCCGTCGCCCACGAAGCCGTACGCCTCGGCATCGGCCGTCCGGCCGGCACCGTCGCCCTGTCGCCCCTCACCGATCTCGACCCGCGGGGCAAGCTCGACCATCCCAATTCGCACCGGTGCGCCGTCTTCCCACGACGCGCCGTCGGCGTCCTGTCGACCCTCGTCGATCGCGCCGAGCGCCTCGGTGGCGAAGGCGCCGAGCCGGTCGCCTCCCCCGTCGATCTCGACCTGTCCGAGATGCCTCCCGCACTCATCCAGACCGGATCCGAGGAGATGACCTACGTCGACGCCGAGCTGATGGCCCGGCGGCTGCAACTCGCCGGCGTCTCCACCGAACTCCAGGTGTGGGAGAAACAGGTGCACGTCTTCCAGGCCGCGGCGGGGATCGTCCCGGAGAGCGGCCGCGCGCTCGCCGAAATCGGCCGCTTCGTGCGTGAACTGCGGTGAAACCCGCCTCCCGACGCCATTGCCCTCGAGCCCGCCCCGGCGAGCACGGTCATATCGAGACCCGGATCGCATAGTCCGCCACGGCATCCGTGGTGCGTTCGGGTGTTCCGGCCGGTACGACGACGGGCCACACGGACGGATCGGCCGACCGTCCTGCGGGGATGCGGGCCGGCAGGGTCCGGACGAGACGGATGATGGCGTCGATCATGCGTCGATGGTCGGGCACCTCCGGACGGATCGACACGGTTTCGTTCACCGGGATCGGAACACCTCGGCGGGCCGTCGCAGGCCGAGAACCGTGCGCTTGGGCAAGCCGTCGCTCGTGCGACCCAGCGGAGGAATGCCTGTCGGTGCCGGCGACTAGTCTTTCTCTCGGCTCGACCGCACAGAGAAGGGGGTCCGATCATGGCCGACGCGCAGACCCGGTTCGACCAGGACGTCGACGCGGCCTGGCGCGAGTTCCGCACGCGCCTGGCCGACCATGTCGCGGCCATGTGCGACGGCGACGGCCTGGTCCTCGAACCCTTCACCGACGAGGCCGGTGGCCCTGCCGGGCCGTGCGTGCAGTTCTACGCGTGGGGAGACCGGCTCGTCCGCTGCGAGGTCCCGTCCAACGCACACCTCGCCCCCGACCGGCACCTCACCCCGGTCGACGAGCAGATGCTCCTCGAACTCGGGCTGCAGGCGCCCTCCCGCGGACCGGACGATCCGGAGGACGGCGGATCCCCGGCGTTCTGGATCGATCGTCCTGGCAGCTGGGCCGATCAGCTCGCCGTCATCGCCGTGCGTGCACTTCGTTCGGTGTGGGGTGTTCCCCACCCCCTCTTCCTGCGGGCCGAGACGTTCGGAACGGAGCGCTCGGTCGCCGAGCTCACCTCGTTCCTCGTGCCCGAGACACCCCAGGCGGACCGCACCCAGGCCCCGGAGGTCCCGCTCGCGGTCGTCCCCACCGGCGACGACCATGTGCGCGAACTGATCGAATCCACCCTGCACGAGCAGATCGACGATCTTCCCGCCTGGGACGAGGACGGCGATCTCGTCCTGCGGATCGCCGGGGTGCTGGTGTTCGTCGGTGTCGGCCCCGGTGGTGGCACCGTCGACCTGTTCGCACCGATCGTCCATTCCATCACCGGACGTACGCGGGCCGCCGAGATCTGCGTCGATCTCAACCGCCGGTGGCCGCACCTGAAGTTCGTGCTGGTCGACGACCGCCTCGCGATCGTCGATCATGTTCCGGCCGCGCCGTTCGCTCCGGCGCACCTGCTCGGATCGCTCGAGACCATCACCCAGTTCCTCGACACCGTCGACAGCTCGTTCGCCACCCATATCGGTGGCTCGCTGCTGCGCGATCAGGGATTCGACGGTGCGACGGGCGGGGCGGCCGATCCTCCCTGGGGCGACGTCTCGCAGTTGCCCGACGCCGAGGACGATCTTCCGGTGGCCCTGCTCGCGGTGCGCGACTTCCATCTCGACGGTGCCGCCGACGTCGCCGCCAGCACCGTCGCGGCGATCGGCGATCGCAATCCCGAGCAGTTGCGACGGTTCCTCACCATCAGCACCGAGCTGCAGGTGTGGTGGGACGGTGAGTCGCAGACCCGCGAGGCGGCGCTCAACACCGACGGTGCTCGCGAGGCACGGGCGCGGGCACTGGAATGGGAGGCGACGAGCCGTTCGCTCGCGGAGGCCCTCCAGTTCCTCGAACAGGGCGAGGGGACCGATTCGGCCGGATCACGCGCGTCGCGCTCGAGCGCCGGCCGGGAGGCGTCGCCCGAGCAGCCCGCGCTGTTCGACAACCCCGACGAACCGACCCTCTTCGACGGCTTCGGCGACTATTCCTGAACCGATCACGTCCGGGAGACGGCGCGCCGGAGAGCGTCGACGGCGGCGTCGCCGAACCCGACGAGTACGACGGTCTCCACGTCCGTCTGCGTCTCCCGGATCGTCGTGACGGCCTGCAGGGCGGCGTCGTCGAGGGGCCAGCCGTAGATACCGGCCGAGACGAGCGGGAACGACACCGTCCGGGCGCCGAGGTCCTGCGCGACGAGCAGACTGTTGCGGTAGGCCGAGCGCAGAATTCCGGAGCGGTCCTCGTGCGCCGACCACACCGGGCCCACGGTATGGATCACCCGCCGCGCCGGGAGGCGACCGGCGGGCGTCGCCACCGCACGGCCCGGTTCGAGTCCGTCGGGTAGCGAGGTCGCGCGGAGTTCGCGGCATGCGGCGAGGATCTCCGGGCCGCCGGCCCGGTGGATCGCACCGTCCACTCCCCCGCCTCCGAGCAGGGAGGAGTTCGCGGCGTTGACGATCGCATCCACCGCGATGGTGGTGATGTCGCCGTGCGCGATGTCGAGAGCGGTCACCCTGTCGACCATATGGTCCGCGCGCTGCCCCCGAGTCGTTTTGCTGGCATGATTCAGGACCGTGACGTCCTCGGCGAAGCTGCGCGAACTGGCCGGAAAGCACGGCATCACCACCACCTACACGGGGTGGGGTGGACGCGACCACGATGTCTCCGACGAGACGTTGCGGCGTGTACTCGCCGCGCTCGACGTCCCTGCCCGGACGGACGACGAGGTCGTGGAATCGCTCGCCGACGTCGACGACCGTCCGTGGCGCAGCATGCTCCCGCCCGCGCTCGTGGTCGTCGAGGGCGAGAACCGGACGTTCCCGGTGCACGTGCCGCACGGCGACCCGGTCGCGGTGTGGGTCGTCACCGAGGACGGCGAGGAGGTCGACGTCGAGCAGCGCGACGTGTGGGTGGACCCGCGGACCGTCGACGGCCGGCTCGTGGGCCGCGCGACCTTCGCCGTTCCGCGCCTGCCCCTCGGTTGGCACGTCGTGCACGCCCGCAGCAACGACATCGAGGCCACCGCGGTCCTCGTGGTGACCCCGCGCCGGTTGTCCACCGCCGACCGGCTGCTCGAGAAGAAGCGCTGGGGCCTTGCGGCCCAGATCTATTCGGTGCGCAGCCGCCGGTCGTGGGGCATCGGCGACTTCGCCGACCTGGCCGATCTGGCGGCGATCACGGCCGGTTACGGCGGCGACTTCGTCCTCATCAACCCCGTGCACGCGGCCGAACCCGTGCCCCCGCACGAACCGTCGCCCTATCTGCCGTCGTCGCGGCGCTTCGTCGACCCGCTGTATCTGCGGATCGAGGACATCCCCGAGACGGCCTATCTGCCCGCCAAGCACCGCAAGGAACTCGACGATCACGCACAGCGCGCGGCGAAGGCGAATCGGAAGGCGCGGCGTCTCGACCGGGATGCGACCTTCCGCGCGAAGCTCGACGTCCTCGAGCGCGTGTACCGGGTGCCGCTCGGCCCCGCCCGACGGGCACGGTACGAGGCGTTCTGCGCCGAGGGCGGGCAGGCGCTCGACGACTTCGCGCTGTGGTGCGCGCTGTACGAGAAGTTCGGCGACCGCGCCGACCGGTGGGCGTCGCGCGCCCCGAGTCCCGACGACCCGAAGGTCGCCCGGTTGCGCGAGCGGCTCGCCTCGCGGATCGACTTCCACCGGTGGCTGCAGTGGTTGTGCGACGAACAGCTCGCCAACGCCCAAACCGCTTCGCTCGCAGCAGGTTCCGATATCGGCATCGTGCACGACCTCGCCGTGGGCGTCGGTCCGCACGGCGCCGACGCCTGGACGCTGGGCGATGCGTTGGCGTCGGGCGTCACGGTGGGTGCCCCCGCCGACGACTTCAACCGCAACGGCCAGAACTGGAATCAGCCGCCGTGGCGGCCGGGTCGCCTCGCGGAGCTGGGATACATCCCCTTCCGCGATTTGGTGCGCTCGGCGTTGCGGCACGCGGGTGGTGTCCGGGCCGATCACATCCTGGGACTGTTCCGCACCTGGTGGGTGCCGGAGGGGATGTCACCGGCCGACGGCGCGTACGTCCGCAGCGACCACGAGGCACTCGTCGGCATCCTGGCGCTCGAGGCGCACCGCGCCGGTGCCGTGGTCGTGGGTGAGGACCTCGGGGTCTTCGAGGAGTGGGTGCAGGAGTATCTCGCCGAGCGCGGCATCGCCGGGACGTCGATCCTGTGGTTCGAACGCGACGAGGACTCCCCGCGCGGGCCGGAGACCTACCGCTCCCTGTGCCTGACGTCGGTGACCACGCACGACCTCGCGCCCACGGCGGGATATCTGGCGGGCGACCACATCCGGCTGCGATCGGAACTCGGTCTGCTCGAGGGCGATCTCGACACCGAACTCACCGATGCGGCCGCCGAACGCGACTCGGTTCTGGCGCTCGCGGTGGAGCGGGGACTGCTCGACGAGGGCGAAGCCGACGTCGATCGGCAGGTCGAGGCGTTGCACCGGCTGATCGCAGCGAGTCCGTCTGCGCTGCTGGGCATCTCGCTGGCCGATGTGACCGGTGAGCGCCGCAGCCAGAACCAGCCGGGCACGGTCGACGAGTACCCGAACTGGCGGGTCCCGCTCGCCGATGCCCGCGGCAAGGTCGTCCTCGTCGAGGATCTCGTCGACCACGACGGATTCGCGAGATTGGCCCGTGCGGTCTCCGGAGACACCTCACCGGTGGAGTGACGCGTCACGAACACTGCGACCGCCGATCCGGATCCCGGATCGGCGGTCGCTGCTCGAGTAACACGCCTCAGGGCGTCACTTCGCGTACAGGGCGTCGATCTCGTGGGCGAAACGCTCGGTGACGACGTTGCGCTTGATCTTCAGCGTCGGCGTGAGCTCACCCGACTCCTCGGTGAGATCCCGGTCGAGGATGACGAACTTCTTGATCGCCTCGCTGTGCGAGACGAGGGTGTTGGCATCGTCGACGATGGTCTGCACCGCGTCGCGCAGCGCGGGATCGTGGCGCAGGTCCGCGATCGTCGCACCGGTCGGCTTGCCGTTCTCGGTCTTCCAGTTCTCGAAGACCTCCGGATCGACGGTCACCAGAGCGGTGACGAAGCTACGACCGTCCCCGACGACGACGGCCTGGGAGACGAGGGTGTGCGACCGCATGCGGTCCTCGATCGGCCCGGGCGAGACGTTCTTGCCGCCGGCGGTGATGATGAGGTCCTTCTTGCGTCCGGTGATGGACAGGTAGCCGTCCTCGTCGAGCGCGCCGAGGTCGCCGGTGCGGAACCAGCCGTCGTGGAAGGCACCCGCGGTGGCCTCGTCGTTGCGCCAGTAGCCGTCGAAGACGACCATGCCGCGCAGCTCGATCTCGCCGTCCTCCGCGATGCGCGCCGAGTTCCCGCCCATGGGGCGTCCGACGGTGCCGATCTTCTGCGCGCCGGGGGTGTTCACGCTGTGTGCGGCCGTGGTCTCGGTGAGGCCGTAGCCTTCGTAGATCGGCACGCCGACGCCGCGGAAGAAGTGGCCGAGGCGGGGGCTCAGAGCACCGCCGCCGGAGATCGCGTACCAGCACTCGTTGCCCATGGCCTCACGCAGCTTGGAGTAGACCAGCTTGTCGGCGAGGGCGCGCTTGGCCTTCAACGTGAAGGTGGGGCCGCCGTGATCGAGCGACTCGCTGTGGGCGATGGCGGTGCGCTCCGCGAAACCGAAGATCGCCGCCTTGACCGGTCCGCCGGCCGCCGCCTTGCCCGCTGCCGCGTCGCGCACCTTCTCGAAGACGCGCGGCACACCGAGGATGATGTTCGGCGAGTACCGGGCGAACTGCGCGGAGACGGTCGAGAAGTCCGCCCAGTGCGCCTGCGCCGTGCCGGATTCGAAGAGCGCGAGCGACACCGCGCGTGCCAGCACGTGTGCGAGGGGCAGGAAGGTCAGGCCGCGGTTGCCGGGCTTGGCGACGATACCGACGTCCGAGGTGAGGATCGACCGGACCTCGGCGAGGAAGTTGCGGTGGGTGAGCATGCAGCCCTTGGGACGCCCGGTGGTTCCCGAGGTGTAGACGAGGGAGGCCAGGCCGCCGGAACGGATTCCGGCCAGACGCGTGGTGATCTCGGCGTCGTCTACGTCGGCGCCGTCGGCCGCGAGCGTGTTCACCGCGCCGTCCTCGATCTGCAGGATGCGACGGAGGGTGTCGGGCATGTCGACGAAGAGCTTCTCGTGCCGCGCGGTCTCGACGACGGCGAGGACGGCCTCGGAGTCCTGGAGGATCCAGCGGATCTGCTCCGTGGACGAGGAGTCGTAGATCGGTACCGACACGGCCCCGGCCGTCCAGATCGCGTAGTCGAACAGCGACCACTCGTAGCGGGTGGCCGAGAGCAGCGCGACACGGTCGCCGGGCTGCACACCGTTGGCGATCAGGCCCTTGGCGACGGCTTTCACCTGGTCGGCGAACTGCTGCGCGGTGACCGCGACCCAGTCGTCACCCTGCGGCCGGGAGTACATCACGCGGTGCGGAGTCTTCTCCGCATGGGTGAACACCGTGTGGACGACCGATTCGTCGTCACCGATGGTGAACGGGGCCGGGGTCGAGTACTCACGCACTGCAATCTCCATCGTTCTGGTCGGGAGTCCGGTCGTCGGAATCGATTCCTGCGCGGAAGCGGCGCAGGAGATCCACGAAGCGTTCGAGTTCGTTCTCGTCCCAGCCCTCGAGGCCGGCGCGGACGTCGTCGAGACGACGCACGACCGCACCTTCGAGAACTGTCGCTCCGTGGTCGGTGAGCCGGAGCGGATGTCCGGCACGTGCCGGACCCGTCCCCGCCTCGACCCAGCCCGCATCGACGGCGTGACGCAGTTGGCGCGACACGGTCGAGCGGTGGACGCCGAAGACCTCGGATATGTCGGTGGCGCGGCAGCCCGGATTTCGGGAGATGAAGCCGAGAAGCGAATGCTGGACCAGCGAGAGTCCGCTGTCCTGCGTTCGTGCTCCGGACGTCAGGAAGCGCACGAGAAGCACGAACTCCTCGTATACGCGGGCAACGCCGTCCGCGGACGGCCGCCGGGTCTGCCGATTGTGTTGCACAGGGCAACTATAAACGCGAGTGAGGCAGGGCACGAATCCGCGCGGTGTCCTGCCGATTTCCGGCCTGCCTCTCCACAGCCCGTGCGCGCACCCGGTGAACTAGTCCGCCCCGCTCGGCGTTCACCGGGCTAGCCTGTCTGTCCGTACGGCGTCAGCACTCGGGAGAAGAGGTCGGATGGGCGAACACATCGGTCGCGACCTGTTCCGTCATCTCGTCGCCGACGAAGCGGACGAGTACCTCGCGGTGATGGACTGCTTCACCGACCTCCTGCTCGCCGATCTGTCCGCCGACGATATCGCGGTCTCGTGTGCGCGGCGCGGGGTGGCGCTCGATATCGCGGTCGTCGATGCCCGGTGCCGCGGCCTGGTCCGGTGGGGCAATCTCGCACTCACGAGCGGCGGAACCGACGGTGGCGGCTCCCACCGGCGGAGCGCTCCCGAGACCGCCTCGACCGAGGTCCGTGCCCGGTACCGGCCGACACCGGCGGGGCTGCGGGTGCACCGCGAGGCCGGCAGGCTCCTCACCACCTCCGACGATGTGCGCGGCGTGGCACGCGAGTCGCTCCGCTGCGTCGCCGACGAACTCTCCCGCATCGACGAGCTGCTGGTGGACGACGGGAGCGTGCCCGACCGGGACGAACTGGCCGCCCATGTCACCGCCCTGTTCCGCACCACCGGTTGTTCGCCGACAGCGTCGCCGATTTCTACTCGCACCTCGCCGAGATCCTGGGTCGTCTGGAACACTTCCCCGATCGCGAACGCGCGGACGTGGTCGACGACTACGCCGAGACCAAGAACCTGCTCCTCGACTACGTCGATATCGTCGGTTCGGACGTCGAGCGTCTCGCGCCTCTCGTCGCCGGCAGGCTCGACCGGATGGGGCCGCGTCTGGACCTCCTGCTCGCCGCGTTGCTCGAGTCCGGCCTGCCGAACACCGTCCCGGACCGGTCCCCCGGTCGCCGTCGCACCGACTGGGACGAACTGGCGCAGTGGTACGCCGAGGACGCCGGCCCGCGACGCATGCGCGAGGCAGCAGCGTCGGCCCTGAACCGGCTGCTCGTGCGCACGCGACGGATCACGACGACCGCACCGGGATTCTCACACCGCGCGGACCTCCTGCGCCTGGCCCGGTGGTTCACCGAGTCGTCCGACGACCAGGCCCACCGGTTGTTCGCCGCGACCTTCGGCGCCTTCCCCAGCCGGCACCTGCTGCTCGGCCCCGACGAGACCGACCCGCGGGTGGGTGCGGGCACGTCGTGGTGGCGGGCCGATCCCGTCGTCGTGCCCGTGTCGTTGCGCGAACGCGGCGACCACACGTCCCGCGGGGCCGTCGGCCGCCTCCCCGATTCGCTGCCCGGCCGGGTCCGGGCCGATGAACTCGCCCGGCGCGAGTCGCGCCGACGCTCCGACGCCGTCGCCGAGCTGGGTGCCGCCGGCGACCTGCACGGAGCCGATCTGTCGCCGGAGGCGCTCGACGTCCTGCTCGACGTCCTCGCCGCTGCGCTCGCGGGTCACCGCACCACCGACGGGCCGGTGCACATGGACGATCCCGATCTCGGGTTGTCGCTGACGGCGGAGCCGGGCGCCGACACCGTGGTGCACTCCCCCGCCGGTGATCTCACCGTGCACGGTTTCTCGCTGCGCACGTCGGCCACGGCACCGCTCGATCACAGCGCGGTGGCCCCGTGAGCACCTCGTACGCGAGCGCGGTGTCGGGGGACGTCTCCGGTCGGCGGGACGCCGCGCGGGCACTGCTGCAGCAACCGATCGTCACCGCGGCGAGCGATCGGGAGACCTTCGACCTCGTTCGGCGCCATGCCCCGGCCCTGAAGTCCATGTTCGCCGATCGCCTCGGATACCGGCTCGTCATCGAACCGACCTTCGCCCGTCTGACCAAGGCACCGCTCGGGTCCACGTCACCGCACCGCGCGCTCCGGCACGCCGACGGTACCGAGTTCGGCGCGACCACCTACGCGTGTCTCGCGCTGGTGTGCGCGGCACTGATCGAGCCGGGAACCGGTGCGAGGGTGTCCGTCGACGACCTGCTCGAGCAGGTCCGCGCCGATGCGCGCGAGATCGGGATCGTGTTCGGCGACCCGGTGTCCGAGGAGCGGAACTTCGCTGCGGCCCTGCGCGTCCTCGAGGAATGGGGCGTGATCACCGAGTCCGGTCACGTCGACGAGGCGACCGGCGACGGGCCGCATCTCGACGTCCACCGCGACCTGCTTCCCCATCTGCTCGACATTCCGCTGCACGGGATGCCCGGTCCCGCAGCGGCACTCGCCCGTCACGAACACGAACCCGCCGCCCGCCGCCTGTATCGCAGGCTCGTCGAGGATCCGTTCGTCGCGCGCGACGAACTGGACGACGAGTCGGCGACGATCCTCGCCCGCGACCGGCACGAGCTCGCCCGCATGCTGGAGGACGACTTCGGCCTCGTGCTCGAGGTGCGTGCCGAGGGCGCGCTCGCGTACGACCCGGCCGGCGTACTCACCGACGAGGCGTTCCCGGGGTCGGGCACCCTGAAGCACGCCTGCCTGCTGCTCCTGGCCGAACTCACCGAACGGTTCGGCGACTCGGCAGCGGCCACGCTGCACGTCGACGTCCACACCCTCGACTCGGTTCTCGCCGACCTCGCCGCCGCGCGTTCCCGCACCTGGAAGAGCATCTACGTCCGCGATCTCGCGCTCCTGCGCCGGGATGTCGTCGCTCTGCTCGTCCGGCTCGGGCTGGCGCGCCCGCACGAGAACGGACTCGAACTGACCGCCCCCTCCGCCCGCTACCGTCCCGTCCCCGCCGAAAGCACGTGTCGATGACCCACTCGTCCGACCCCTCCGCCCTCGACGAGAACCCTCCACCCCGTTTCCCGGATCGCTGGCGTCTCCACCGCGCCGG
Organism: Rhodococcus rhodochrous; assembly: GCF_900187265.1. Taxonomy (NCBI): domain Bacteria; kingdom Bacillati; phylum Actinomycetota; class Actinomycetes; order Mycobacteriales; family Nocardiaceae; genus Rhodococcus; species Rhodococcus rhodochrous. The sequence goes on along the minus strand of NZ_LT906450.1, from coordinate 1,752,387 downwards.
CATCGTGAACGTCTGGCACTACCTGGACGTCGAGTTCGTCCTGTCCGGTGGACGGATGATCCTGCGCGGCACCAACGGATCGGGGAAGTCCCGCGCCCTCGAAATGTTGCTGCCCTTCCTGCTCGACGCCGACCGCAGACGTATGGACGCGACGGGCGCCGCGAAGGTCGATCTGGACGAACTCATGCGCACCGGGGCCTCGGACATCACCGACCGTGTCGGCTATCTGTGGCTCGAACTGGCGCGTCCCAGCGGACATCTCACCGTCGGAGCGCAGATCCGGTACCGCGCCGACGCCCGTCGCAGCGACGTGCACTTCTTCACGACATCCTTGCGTGTCGGCACCGAGTTGCACCTCGTCGACGACGCCCGCATCCCACTCTCACGGGAGCGACTCGCCGACCTCGTCGGAGCCGACAATCTCACCCGTGATCCGGAGCGGCATCGAGAGACCGTGCGGAGGCTGGTGTTCGGCCTGCACGGGGAGACGGGACGCGAACGCTACGACGGCCTCCTGCAGCTGTTGCACACCCTTCGCTCACCCGATGTCGGCCACCGCATCGACGAGGGGCGCCTCCCCCAGATCCTGTCGGACGCGCTGCCACCGCTGACGGAGAACATGCTCGCCGAAGGGGGAGGTCGCCTCGACCTGCTCGGCGACACCCGCCAGGAGCAGCTCCGTCTCGAAACGGCGCATGGACACGTGCTGCAGTTCCACGAGGTGTACCGGCAGTACGCGGCGGATCTGCTGCGCGCCGACGCCGCGACCGCCCGCGACCTCGCACAACGGGTCGTCGAGACGCGACGCGCACTCACGGTCGCGGAAGCCGAGGCGGCCGACCTCGACGCGCAGGCCGCCGCGGCGGACACCCGCCTGAAGGAGCGCCGCGACCAGGTCGCCGAACTCGACCGCGCGATCCGCGGACTCGAGACCCACGCGATGTTCCGGTCCGCGGACGATCTCGCGCAGCGCCAGCTCGCCGTCGATACGCTCCGGCGCGCCGCCGACCACGCGGCCGCTGCCGCCGATCGCAGCCGTCTGCGGGAGCGGCGCGACGCCGACCACGCGGTCCGCGTTCTCGACGACCTGACCTGCTCGATCACGCGTGCCGCGCGACGGCTCGTGACGGCAGGTCGCGAGCTGCTGTCGGTGGGTCTTCCGCACGACACCGTGCCGACCACGCTGCATTTCTCCGTCGACCGTCCACCCGCGGTGCTCGAACCGGTGCGCACCGGCATCGACGACACCACCGAGCAGGTGGTGCGGCCGGTCGTCGCGACGGTCTCCCTCGACGCCGGGCACGTCGACGAGGTCCGGGATGCGGTCCTCCGTGCCGCCGAGGCGATCCGCCGCCGACAGGACCAGGCGGGTCGGCGACTGCTCGAGGCGCGTCGTCTCGACGCGGCCGCGCACGCCGTCCAGGAAGCCGAGGCGGCGGCCGACCGCGCGGCCCGCGACGCCGAGCAGCGTGCCGTCGACGCCGCCGAGACGGATGCCGGTGTCGGTGCGGCCGCCGCCGGTCTGCAGCATCGGTGGCGCGAGTGGATCACCGCCGACCGCACGACGGCTCTGCTGCCGGAACTCGACCGGGATCGGGTCGTCCTGATGCGCCGACTGTCCACGCAGCTCGACGCACTGATCGATGCCTCTCCTACGGATCCTGCCGGCTTTTCCGGCCCCGCCGGCCCCGCAGACACGGACTCCGAGGACATCGACCTCGATTCGGCACTCGCGGAGCTGGACTCGCTGCCCGCAGCGGCCGCTCGATCCGCCCTGAGCGACCTCGACAGTGCCCCCGCCGAACGGGAGCGCCGTGAACGCGAGGCGCGGACCGCGCGTGAAGATCTCGTCCGGGAGCAGGCGGTCCTCGAAGCTGGCGGCGAGGGACCGGAGCAGGCGCCCTGGCACGTTCGCACCGACGGTGTTCCCCTGTGGCGGGCGGTCGAGTTCGTCGACACGCTCGGGGACGACGACCGCGCCGGGATCGAGGCTGCGTTGCTCGCCGCGGGTTTCCTCACCGCAACGGTCGACGGCGAGGGCCGCTTGCGCGCACTGGGCGGCCAGGTCCTCGTCTCGCCGCGCGGCGAACCACCGTCGCAGCCCCTGTCGACGGTCCTGCGCCCGGACCCCGAGGCCGACGTCCCGCGCCCGGCGATCGAGGCGGTCCTCAGCACGATCGGATTCGAGGACGCCACAGCGGTGGCCTCGGTCTCGCGGGACGGCCGCTGGCACAACGGTGTTCTGCGCGGACGTCACACGGCCGAGACTCCGCGTTGCATCGGCAGGCCGGCCCGGGAGGCCGCGATCGCGGCCCGTCGTGTGCGTCTCGACGAGATCCGCGCCGAACTCGCCCGGATCGACCTGGCGGTGGACCAGTTGCGCGTCGACTATCCGGACGCGGCGCACCGGCGGGCGGAGATCGACGCGCATCTGTCGACCGCGCCGACCTCGCATGCCATGCGCGCCGCGCTCGAACGACGTCGGTACGCGCACGCGCGTGTGCGGTCAGCGGCGAACACCGCGGTGGAACTGCGCGAGCGGGCGACGACCCTGCGTGCTCGCTGGACCGCCGAACTCGACGCCCACCGCACAGCGTGTGAGCACTTCGGCGTGCCCGGCGACGTTCCGGAACTCGAGGCGCTGGTCGCCGGCTGTGCGTCCGCCGACACACTGTGCACCGAGCTGGCACGCGACCTCGGTGACGTCCTCGCTGCCCACGCCAGGTTCACCGATGCCGCCGAGCGGTGTGCGCAGGCCACCGCCGAGCGGGTCGACGCGGAGGAGATCGCCGAGTCGTGCCGCTACGAGTGGCACGCGAAGGCCGCGGTGGTCGCGGCGCAGACGGCGGCCGTCGACGTCGACGCCGCCGATCTGGCGCAGGAACTGCGCGATTCGGAGGCCGAACGGGCACGCGCCGACGAGCAGTACCGACGCACGGTCGCCCATCGCGACCATCTCGGCCGTGCCGTCGCCGAGGTGCTCCAGCGGTGTGCGGCCGCACGCGAACGGCTCGACCGCGATCGTCACGAACTCGCCGCGGCCGCCGAACTGCTCGCCGCTCACCTGCAGCTGCCCGAACTGCGCGCTGCGCTCGAGGAGGATCCCGGCCCGGACTCCGCCGCGTCTGCCCCGGCGCTTCTACCTCCCGTCCACCTCGAGGATCCGGATCACGTGCTCTCGGTGGCCCGTACCCTGCTGGCCGCATTGCCGCCGCGCACGGGAGTCGACGAGAACGCGATGCTGGTCGCGCTGCAGCAGTTCGATCGCGACATCACGGCCCGGTTCGACATCGAGCACACGGTGACGCACGGCGCCCATCGCGTCCGGATCGCCGGGGCGGGCGACGACACCACGCCTGCGGGTGTCGCGGTCGCCCTGACCCGGCAGGTCGAGGACGGCCGACGGGCACTGTCGCAACGCGAGCACGACGTGTTCACGGGATTCGTGCTCGGCGGTGTGGCCGACGAACTGCGTCGGCGGATCGAGCGGGCGCGACAGGTGATCGCCGCGATGAACGACAGTCTCGCCGACAGCCGCACGACGCACGGGATCGGCGTGCGGATCGAGTGGCGACCCGGCGGCGAGGGCGCCGACGCGGCGCGGTTGACGCAGCTGCTCACCGCCAGCGAACGGTCACCCGGGGACGCTTCCGACCTGGTCGGGATGCTGCGGCGCCGGGTGGAATCCGCTCACGCCGCCGATCCGTCCGCCGGCTACGCGCAGCACCTGTCGCAGGCACTGGACTATCGGCGCTGGCATGAGGTCGAGGTGACGATTCTCGGTCCCGAACCGGGCCGCGAGCGGCGGATCTCCGCGCGCGCCAAGATATCCCAGGGCGAGACCCGGTTCGTGTCGTACGTGGCGCTGTTCGCGGCGGCGGACGGCTATCTCTCGGGCCTACCCGACACCGGCACCGCACTGCGGCTCGTGCTGCTCGACGACGCGTTCGCCAAGATCGACGACCCGACGATCGGTGAACTCATGGGCCTGCTCGTGCGGCAGGACATCGACTTCGTCATGACCGGGCACGCACTGTGGGGTTGTGTGCCCGAGGTACCCGAGCTCGACGTCTACGAGGTCCGGCGCCTCGCCGACGGCGCGGCCGTGACGACCCGCGTGCACTGGGACGGCCGCGTCCGGCAACTCCGACCGCTCACCGAGCTGCAGACATGACAGTGGCGGGAGCGATACGTATCGCTCCCGCCACTGTCGGGCCTTCGAAACCTGCCCGGATCAGGACACGCGGCGCAGCAGCGCGGCGAGTGCCTGTCCGCCACCGATGCACATGGTGACGACACCGAGTTCGAGATCGCGGCGGATCAGGTCCTTGGCGACGCGCAGCGTCAGGATCGCGCCGGTCGCGCCGACCGGGTGGCCCAGGGCGATGGCACCGCCGTAGGGGTTGGTCTTCTCCGGGTCGAGCTTGGCGTCGCGCGCCACCGCCACGGCCTGCGAGGCGAAGGCCTCGTTGAGCTCGACGGTGTCGATGTCGGCCGGGGTCAGGCCGTTCTGCTCGAACAGCTTCACCAGGGCGAGGGTCGGGGCGTAGCCCATCAGCTCGGGCTCCATCGCCGCGGTGACGACCGACTCGAGCACGACGGAGGCGCCGAGGCCGCGTTCGCGCGCGACCGACTCACGGGCCAGGACGAGCGCGGCTGCGCCGTCGTTGATACCGGAGGCGTTACCGGCGGTGACGGTGCCGTCCTTGATGAAGGCGGAGCGCAGCTTGCCGAGCACCTCGAGCGTGGTGTCGGGCTTGGGGTGCTCGTCCTCGGTGACGGTGACGGGCTTACGGCCACCGATCTCGACCGGGGTGATCTCCTCGGCGAAGGCGGCCTTCGCGGCGTCGGTGGCGGCGCGGCGCTGCGATTCGAGGGCGAACTCGTCCTGCTGCTCGCGGCTGACGCCGTACTCGCGGGCGACGTTCTCGGCCGTGACGCCCATGTGCAGTCCGCTGAACGGATCGGTGAGCATGCCGACGGTGCCGTCGACGAGCTCGCGGTTGCCGAGCTTGTAACCGTTGCGGGCACCGAAGTCGTAGAACGGCATGCGCGACATGCTCTCGTCGCCACCGGCGACGGTGATCTCCGCGGCACCCCAACGGATCTCCTGGGCCGCGGACCACACGGCCTGCAGACCCGAGCCGCACAGGCGGTTGACGGTCAGGGCCGGGGTGGAGACGGGAAGTCCGGCGGCGAGGGTGACGCGACGGGCGTTGTAGGCGTCGGCACCGACCTGGCCGATGCAGCCCATGACGACCTCGTCGATGTCCTCACCTGCGACACCCGCGCGCTGCAGCGCCTCACGGACCGCGGTGGCGCCGAGTTCGTGCGCGGGTACGTCCTTGAGTGCGCCGCCGAAGCTACCGACGGGGGTGCGTGCGCCGTCGACGATGACGATGCGTTCCGGAGCGGTCATTTCTCGTCCAATCTGGTCGAACACCTGGGGTCCACGCGCCGGCACCGCCGAGCGCTCGGCTCTTCGGGAAGGCGTCCTCCCGAAGCGTCCGACCGATGCTACGGCACCGAGTGCCGCAATTGCGTCGGTCCGGACACACGTTGCAGAAACGTGAACGGAAACGCCATTCTACAATACGTACTACGTTGTTTTCACTCGTCGCCGGCGTCGAACGGTGGCCCCTCCGCGAGACGCTCCGCAGCCGCCGGTGTTCCCAGTTCACGGCGGTGCCGAGGGTGCTCCACATAGAACTCGAGGAAGCGGTACAACTGCACCGGATCGACGGCCAGATGCCGTGAGTCCACCTCGATCCGGGGCTCGGACGGCAGGCGCCCGAACGGGAACACCCGACCCGTGCGCCGACGCGCCCACGCCGCCGACCCGTGCCCCTCGATCCAGATCTCCGGGAACCCCCGGTCGACCGCACGGAGGCCCCGCACCGAGACCCACGGCAGATAGGACTCCACGAACCAGCCGCGCAGCCTGATCCCGTCCGGCCCGAGAACCAGCGAACCGGCCCGGATGCGCCCGAGTGCCACCTCCACGAGGAAGGTCAGGCACACCGCGGCGACGAGCGCCAGCACCAGCGCCACGAGGGGTAGCCCCTCGTTCCCGACCACGATCTCCACGGCAGCACCGAGCGAGAGGAACGTCCCGCACAGGACCATCGCGAGCAGCAGACCGAAGACGGGACGGCGGCCCCCGATCTCGGTACCGCCGCGACCGGCCGTCTCGACGTACCGGACCCGCGGTGTGCGGCTCGGAGGCGACGGCGACGGTCGCCGACCCCCGGATCCGGCAGGCCACCAGAAGGTGGCACCGAAGGCCGCCGTCAGCAGCATCAACAACGCCAGGATCGAATAGAAGCGGTCGGCACCCACCGACTCGGTGCTCCACGCGCCCGCTCCGCGGGCCGCGGCGAACACCGCCACGAGCACCGCCGCGCCGGCCGCTGCGTACACGTGCAGATTGCGCGTGCCGTGCTGCCATTCGCTCGGCGGTTCGGTGCCGGACGTCGATTCGGTGTCGGACGTCGGTTCGGTGTCGGACGTCGGTTCGGCCCTGGAAGTCGCAGCCTCCGTGCCGCGCCCACCCCACGGGACAACAGGTCGTCGCATCGGTCTCCCCTCCCGGTGTACCGAGGAGCCCCGACGTCCTCGGCCGTGCCGGTCGGCCGGAACGCTACCTCGAGCAGCGGACCGGATGCGGACCCTTCCGGGGGCGATGTCACCGACGGGCACACGAGTTGGCACCGATCGGTGTGACAATTAACATACCCCTCGGTCATCAGAGTGTTGAACCAGGTCACGGCCGTTTCTGAAGGGACAGGACGCGCATGGGAGAGTCTCGCGAGAATTTTTCCCTACGTGTCGGTAACACCTGTAGGCGTGAGCACGACACAATCTGTGACGATTCAGACGAGACCGGAGGAGTCTGCATGACTGTCCAGCTTGATTCGCCTGGCATCGCGTCCGTCGGCGAAGCTTCGTCGGCCGAGGCAGAGCTCGGGGAGCTGTTCGAGCAGATCAAGGAGCTCGACGCTCAGCTGCTCGCGGTGATCAAGCGGCGTTCGGAGCTCGTTCAGCGCGCCGGAGCATCCGCGAAGGGCACCGACGCGAGCCGCGAAGCACAGGCCGAGGAGATGGCCGTACTGGGACGCTTCGCCGAACTCGGCGCCGACGGCAGCACGCTCGCGATGACGCTGCTGCGCCTCGGCCGCACCCGCAAGGCCTGAGACCTACTACCGACGGCCCCCGCACCACCCGGTGCGGGGGCCGTTGCCATACCCGGAGCCGTCCACCGATTCGCATCACGCCGGTTGCAAACGTGGCCGCCGGCTCCCCTGTCGGCATACCGTCGGGACATCCCGAAGAGCAGACAGGAGCAGCATGGATCTCGGACTTACCGCGAAGAGGGCCATCGTCACCGGCGGTAGCCGCGGCATCGGCTACGCCATCGCGCGGGCACTGGCCACCGAGGGCGCCGACGTGGTGATCGCAGCCCGTACCGCAGCCGATCTCGACACCGCGGCGAAAATCCTCTCGGAGGAGACCGGGCGCCGAATCGTTCCCGTGCCCACCGACACCGGCGACCAGGCCTCGGTCGACGCACTCGTCGCGCGGGCCGTCGCCGAACTCGGTGGGGTCGACATCCTCGTCAACTCCGCCGCCACTCCCTGGAGTGCCAACAAGCCGACGGATTTCGCCGCGACCACCGACGACATCGTGCGCAACGAGGTCGAGATCAAGGTCCTCGGCTGTCTGCGCACCGCACGCGCCGTCGCCCCCTACCTGATCGAGCAGGGCTGGGGCCGGATCATCAACATCAGCGGGCTCGGCGCGCGCAGCGCGAACTCCATCGCCCAGACGGTCCGGAACGTCAGCGTCGCAGCCGTGACGAAGAACCTAGCCGACGAACTCGGCCCGCACGGCATCAACGTCACCGTGGTCCACCCCGGCCGCACCCGCACCGAACGGCTGGCGGCGCGACTGGCCGAGGAGTCGGCCGAGACCGGCACGCCGGTAGCCGAACTGGAACAGCAGATCGCGAAGAACTCCGTGAACCGCCTCATCGACGCGAGCGAGGTCGCCGACGTCGTCGCGTTCCTCGCGAGCCCGCGCAGCATCGGCATCACCGGCGACGCGATCGCCGTGGGCGGTGGCGTGCCCGGCGCGGTCTACTACTGACCGGGTCCGACGAAACGACACGGCACCGGCCGGAAAGACTCCGACCGGTGCCGCGCACTCATCCGTCAGCGCAGAATTGGACGGCACCGCCGTCAGCGCAGAATTGGACGGCACCGCCGTCAGCGCAGAATTGGACGGCACCGCCGTCAGCGCAGAATTGGACGGCACCGCCGTCAGCGCAGAATTGGACGGCACCGCCGTCAGCGCAGGATCGTCTTGATCTCCAGGAACTCCTCGAGCCCGAAGACGCCGGCCTCGCGTCCGATACCCGACTGCTTGTAACCGCCGAAGGGTGCGTCGGTGTTGAAGGCGCCGCCGTTGATGTAGACCTGACCGGTGCGCATACGGCGGGCCACGGCCTCCGCTCGCGCCGGGTCGGCCGACCAGACCCCGCCGGACAGGCCGTACTCGCTGTCGTTGGCGATGCGCACCGCGTCGTCCTCGTCCTGGTATCCGATGATCGACAGCACCGGTCCGAAGATCTCCTCGCGGGCGATCGTCATCTCCGGTGCGACGTTCGTGAACACGGTGGGGCCGACGAAGTAGCCGGTGGTGAACTCGGTTTCGCGGCCGTCGAGCACCAGTTCGGCGCCCTCCTCGACACCCTTGTCGATGTACGCCTTCACGCGCCCCTGCTGCGTGCCGCTGACGAGCGGACCGAGCTTCGACGACGGATCGTCGGGCAGCCCGACGGTGTAGGCCCGCGCGACCTGCTCGGCGATGGCGGTGGCTTCCGGCAGACGGTCGGCGGGGACGAGCATGCGGGTCAGGGCGGTGCAGGTCTGGCCGGAGTTGAGGAAGCACTTGCCGACACCCTCGGTGACGGCGGCGGTGAGGTCGGCGTCGTCGAGGATGATGTTGGCCGACTTGCCACCGAGTTCGAGCGCGACCTTCTTCACCGTCTCCGAGGCGACGACCGAGACGCGCTTGCCGGCGCGCGTCGAACCGGTGAACGACACCATGTCGACGTCGGGGTGTGCGGCGATGGCCTCGCCGACGACCGGTCCGTAGCCGCTGACGAGGTTGAACACGCCCGGCGGCAGGCCGGCCTCGTCGACGATGTCGACGAGCGCGTAGGTCACCAGCGGCGCGACCTCGGTGGGTTTGAGCACCACGGTGCATCCGGCGGCGAGCGCGGCGAACACCTTGAGCACCACCTGGTGCAGCGGGTAGTTCCACGGGGTGATCGCGCCGACGACACCGATGGGTTCGCGTACGACCAGGGCGTTGCCGATCTCCTGGTCGTCGAAGTCGTACGTTCCTGCCAGCGACGCATAGGCGGCGATGTTCTTCAGCGGCATCCCGACCTGGATGGCACGCGCGAAGTGGGCGGGCATCCCCATGTCCTGGGAGACGACGCTCGTGAGCTCGTCGGCACGCTCGTTCGCCAGCGAGGAGACCTTCTCCAGGTAGGCGGCGCGTGACGTACCACTGAGCGCGGACCAGGCCGGGAAGGCGGCCTTCGCCGCGGCGACGGCCCGATCGACATCGGAGGCGACACCCTCGGCGACCACCGCGATGACCTCTTCGGTCGTCGGGTTCACGACCTCGATGCGGCCGGCGCCGTCGGAGTCCACCCACTGCCCGTCGAAGTAGATCTTCGTGCGGTCGAGAATGTCGGTCATATCGCTCTCCCTGCTCATGGTCCGGCCTGTCGACGCCGTTGGGCGCGAGCGTAGCGAAGACCCTCCCGCAATACAGCGTTTACGCCCGGTGGGTTGTGATGTATCCCGCCGTCACCGGAGTTAACACGTGCGCTACACTGGCCATTGCTGCTCGCTCCACCGTCGCAACGCACGGCGCATTCGGACAAAGACGTCTGCATTCACACATATCGTCTCCGGCACACGTCTATGCACATCAGGAGCTGCGCCTTCCCACGCGTTCCCCCTTCTTCGCATCGTCACTGCCGGTCGACGACGACTTCGATGCACCGAGGAGGACGTCCGTGACGCACGCCAGTGACACCGGCCTGTACGACAGCACGCTGGACAAGAGCAGTTGTGGTGTCGGTTTCATCACCCGCAAGGACGGCGTGCAGACCCACGAGGTGCTCACCCGCGGCCACGAGGCCCTGTGCGTCGTGCCGCACCGGGGCGGCATGTCCGCCGAGGGGGTCGGCGACGGAGCCGGCATCAACGTCGACCTGTCGGTCGCATTTTTCTCCGAGATCACCGGAATGCCCTTGCAGGAAGGGCACTTCGGAGTCGGAAACTTCTTCCTCCCCACCGAGCCCACAGCACATACGGACGCCGAGGAACTCGTCTCGTCGGCACTCGCCGGAGCCGGGGTCACCGTGCTCGCGGTGCGCGACGTCCCGGTCGACGACAGCGTGTTGCGTTCCACCGCACCGAAATACCAGTTGCCGATCCGCCAGTGGATCTTCACCCGGCCCGACGCGTGCGACTCCGTCGACGAGTTCGACCGGCTGCTGCACGGCGTGCTCCTCGAGGTCGAGGCCCGCGCCTACACCGAGCCGGAACTGGCCGGGTTGTACCCGCTCTCGCTCAGTGCGCGCACGCAGGTTCTCAAGAACCGCTTGAACTCCCACGAGGTCATCCCGTACTTCCGCGATCTCACCGACCCGCGGCACGCGGTACACACCCTGTTCTTCCACACCCGGTTCTCGACGAACACCGATCCGCATCCGACGATGGCGCAGCCGTTCCGCCTCATGGCACACAACGGCGAGCTCAACACCGATCGCAAGAACCGGCTGTTCGAGGGCGCCCTCGCCCGCGCGATGGGCCGCGACATCATCCGCCCGCCGGGACAGTCCGACAGCTGCCGCTTCGACCAGACCCTGGCCTCGCGCATCGCCCACAACGACCTCGACCTCGTCACCGCCGTCGTGCAGATGATGCCGCCGGCCTGGGAGAACGACATCGAACTGTCGCCGCAGGTCCGCGCGATGCTCGAGTTCTTCTCGCTGTACGAGGAGAAGAACGACGGTCCCGCCGCGCTGATCTTCGGCAACGGCACCGTCGTCGGCGCGCGCCTCGACCGCCTCGGCCTGCGCCCGCTGCGCACCGTGGAGACCGAGAACTACCTCGCCGTCACCTCCGAAGCCGGTCAGTTCGACTTCGCCCCCGAAACCGTCCTGCGTCGCGGCCGCATCGAGGCCGGCGGCATGCTGTACTTCGATCACCGCACGCGCCGCTCCTACGGGACCGTCGAGGCACTGGAACTTCTTGCCGCCCAGCAGGATTACGCATCGCTCGTCGACGAGGCCCGTCGCGAACTCGATGCCCTGCCCGAGGTTCCCGCCGAGAAGGCCGGTTCCCCGCTGCGCTACAACGGCGATCTCGGCCGCTACCAGCGCTACGTGTCCTACAGCATCAACCAGGAGTCCTTCCGGTTCATGCTCGACCCGATGCTCGCGTCGGGTCAGGAGCGCATCTCCGCGATGGGTTACGGCAACGCGATCAATGCGCTGTCGGATCAGGAAGGCGGTGTGGCCAAGTACTTCTCGCAGCGCTTCGCCCAGGTCACCAACCCGTCGCTGGACTCGATCCGCGAGGCGGACGGCATGACCCTGCGCGTCGCGCTCGGCGCCCGACCCGGTAGCGGTGCTCCCGCGTCGTCCGCGACCCAGATCGTGGTGCCCACCCCGATCCTCACGCACCTCGACATGCTGCGTATCCGCGAGCAGTCCGATACCCCGGTGCAGCGTTTCGAGATGCTGTACTCCCCCGTCTTCGACGACGCCAAGGCGAACGCGGCCGCACTCGCCGCCGCGATCGACGGTACGGCCGAGGCCGTTGCCGACTTCGCCCGCGAATCCGGTGGCATCGCCGTGCTCACCGACCGCCACGTCTCCACCGACCGTGCCGGACTACCGATGGTGCTCACCGTCGCCGCGGTCAACCAGCGCCTGATCGACGAGGGGCTGCGTCTGCGCGTGTCCGTTATCGTCGAGTCCGGACAACTGTTCTCGTCGCACCACATCGCCGCGACCCTCGGTTTCGGTGCCGCCGCGGTGTATCCGCTCACGGTGCAGATGCGCGCCGAGGAGAAGTACGGCGACGACGCCGATGCCGCGTTCCTGAAGTTCCGCAAGGCTGCGGAGAAGTCCCTCATGAAGACGATGGGACGCGTCGGCCTGTGCACCGTCGAGTCGTACATCGGTGGTGAATTCTTCGAGCCGAGCTATCTCGACACGAGCGACGAGGTGCTCGCGCGCTGGTTCCCGAACGTGAAGTCCGCGGTCGGCGGTGTCGGTTTCACCACCCTCGCGCAGGCCGTCGCCGACTGGCATCGCCGGGCCCTCAGCGTCGAGACGGAGAAGGACGTCCCCCTGCTGGGTCTGTTCAAGGAGCGCGCCGAGGGCGCAGGTCACTCGTTCGGCACGACCGCCGTGCGCGGCTTCGTGGACATGACCGAGGAGCCGTTCACGCTGCCCGTCGAGAAGGAGGCCGAGCCGGATCTGACCGACGCGCTGCGTCTGCTGCCGCTGCACCGGCTCTCCGACGCGCACGGTCTCGACGACGCGTCGTACCGCTACGGCGGCTTCCGCGCCCTGACACCCGCCGAGATCGATGCCTTCGAGATCACCCCGGGTTACCGCGCGTTCGCCCGCACGATGGCCGACGAGCGCACACAGCGTCCCGCGGCGCTGCGCGACGTGCTCGCCCTGCCCGCCGACGTCACCTACGCCGTCACCGCCGAGGACTTCACCAAGGAGATGGGCCGCTTCGCGCGGTTCGGCAACAACTCGATGCTCGTGCGCGGGATCTCCGCGGCGCGGGTGGGTGAGAGCGAATTCGTCCTGCGTCTGACCGGTCCGCTCGCCGACGACCACCGTCGTCCTGATGCGCTCGCGGCCTCGCTCGTCGCGCGCTTCGGTGACGCCATCGTCTCGCACCGTTGCTACGGCGACACTCTGACCGTGCACGCGATCGGTGACGCCGCGCACTATCTCGAGCAGGTCCGCCAGGCCCCGCTGAGCGTGCGACTCGACCGGGTGCAGCCGGCGCACGAGATCACCCCGGCGCTCGCGTCGGGTGCGATGAGCCACGGCGCGCTCAACTCGAACGCCCACGAGGCCGTCGCGCACGGCACCAACATGGTCGGCGGCATGTCGAACTGCGGTGAGGGCGGTGAGCACATCTCCCGCTACGGCACCATCCGCGGCTCGCGCATCAAGCAGTTCGCGTCCGGCCGCTTCGGTGTGTGGGCCGGTTACCTCGCCGATCCGATGCTCGAGGAGATCGAGATCAAGATCGCGCAGGGCGCGAAGCCCGGCGAGGGTGGTCAGCTGCCCGCCAAGAAGGTCACCGTGGAGATCGCCGCGGCGCGCGGCGCGACCCCCGGCGTCGAGCTGGTCTCGCCGCCGCCGCACCACGACACCTACTCCATCGAGGACCTCGCCCAGCTCATCCACGACGCCAAGGCGGCGCGGGTGCGGGTGATCGTCAAGCTCGTCTCCTCCGAGGGCATCGGCACGATCGCCGTGGGTGTCGCCAAGGCGGGCGCCGACGTCATCAACGTCGCCGGCAACACCGGCGGCACGGGCGCCGCCTCGGTGACCTCGCTGAAGTACGCGGGCCGGTCCGCGGAGATCGGTGTGGCCGAGGTCCATCAGGCCCTCACCGCCAACGGTCTGCGCGACAAGGTCGTGCTGCGGTGTTCGGGTGCGCACCAGACGGCGTCGGACGTCATCGTCTCGGCGCTGCTCGGCGCCGACAGCTTCGAGTTCGGCACCACCGCGCTGATGATGCTCGGCTGCGTCATGGCGAAGAACTGCAACGTCAAGTGCCCGGCAGGTCTGACCACGAATCCCGAAGTGTTCAACGGCGATCCGCGGGCGATGGCCCAGTACCTGCTCAACGTCGCGCACGAGACCCGCGAGTTGCTCGCCCGCCTGGGTCTGCGGTCGCTGCGCGACGCGCGTGGCCGCGCCGACCTGCTGCACCTGCTCGACCACCCGTCGAGCGTGGGCCGGCTGGACCTGCGGGCGATGCTCGCGGTGCTGCCCGAGGTGCACATCGACAATCCGGTCTACATGGAGAAGGACTACTCGCTCGACGAGGCGTGGGTGGCCCGGCTGCGCGAGGCCCTCGTCGATGCGAAGGACCTCACCGTCTCGCTCGGGGACGGCGTGCAGCTGACGAACAACAACAAGAGCGTCGGCGCGCAGCTGGCGATCGACATCGAGCGCATGCTCAACCACGAGGATCTCGGCGCCCTGCCGGCCGTGCTCGACGACGAGCGCGGACGCCGGTGGCTGCGCGACGGCACCGTCACCCTCACCACCTCCGGTTCGGCGGGCCTGTCCTTCGGGGCGTTCTGCAACGACGGCATGCGCATCGAGCACACCGGTACCGCCAACGACGGTGTCGGCAAGGGTCAGTGCGGCGGGCAGATCGTGCTGCGCTCCCCGGGTGGCGGAAGCGACGAGCGGGGCGGAAACGTCCTGATCGGCAACTTCGCGCTCTTCGGCGCTACGGGTGGTCGCCTGTTCGTCGAGGGCGAGGCCGGCGACCGTTTCGCGGTGCGCAATTCCGGTGCGACCGCGGTGGTCGAGGGCGTCGGTGAGTTCGCATGCGAGTACATGACCAACGGCGCGGTGCTCAACATCGGCGAGTTCGGCAAGGGCTTCGGCAACGGCATGTCCGGCGGGTTCGTCTACCAGTACGACCCCGAGGGCCTGCTCCCCCGCAAGGCTAGCGCCGACTCGATCGTCCTCGGGTCGATCACCGGCGACGACCCGCAGGCCGCGATCCACAACGCTGCAGTGCTGCAGCTGCTGCACCTGCACGTCGAGGCCACCGGCTCGGTGAAGGCCCGCTTCCTGATCGACAACTGGCAGGTCGAGCAGCACCGGTTCGCGTACGGCATGCCGCGCGCCCTGCTGCAGTACCAGGACCTCGACGAGATCCTCGCCGCAGCGTCGCGCAAGGACCTCGCTGCCGAGGTCGCCACGGCACTGGTCGCGCACCAGGTGCGCAAGTTCAAGGAGAACTGCCGCTCGGGTGTTCCCGTCGCCGGTGGTGTCACCCCGGACGCGACCGACACCGAGGCCATGTACGCGCTGCTCAACAACTACACGGTGCTTGCCGCCGCGCAGGAGATGGCGCTGCAGAAGGTCCCCGGCGCCACCGACGTGTCGGACCCGGCGGTGCAGAAGGCCGCACGCAATCTGCTGCTCACCGAGGACTTCTTCCTCGTCGCGAAGCTCGAGCGTTACGCCCTCGCTGCGATCGCCGATCACACCGACGAGCAGCTCGCGGCGCTGGTCGCCGACAAGCGCCTGAACGACTACAAGCAGGCCCTGGCCCTGCGCAACGTCCGCTCGATCGATGCGCCCGGTACCTACGGCTGGATCGTCCTGCAAAGCCGCAGGAATCTCGATGCCGCAGGTCGCCTGCCCGGTTACGAGGAACTGTTCGCACGCAACGCCGTCCCGAACGTCCTCACCTCCACGATGGGAGTCTCCGCGTGACCACCACCGGCCCGTTCATTCCCCTCGACGCTCCGTTCACCGCCGATCAGCGGTCGTGGCTCTCCGGCTTCGTCGCCGGGATGCAGACCCGCCTGTTCTCCGGTGGTCCCGCCGACGATGCCGGGACCGCCGGCTCGGCGCCTGCTCTGCACGTGCTCTACGGCTCGCAGACCGGCAATGCCGAAGCCGTCGCCGAGGACGCCGCGGCTGCGGCGCGCACCCAGGGCTTCGTGCCCGTCGTGTGCGCTCTCGACGACATGGACCTCGACCGGTTCGCCGGTCTGGGCCAGGTCCTGATCGTCACATCCACCTACGGCGAGGGCGAGATGCCCGACAACGCCGAGCTGTTCTGGGATGCGCTGTCGGCCGAGAGCGCGCCGCGCCTCGACGGCATGAACTTCGCGGTGCTCGCTCTCGGTGACACGGGGTACGACGGGTTCTGCCAGGCCGGCAAGCTCATCGACATGCGTCTCGAGCAGCTCGGTGCGCAGCGCATCGTGCCGCGGGTGGACTGTGACGTCGAGTTCGAGGAGCTCGCCGCGACGTGGATCGCGGAGACGCTGCCGCTCGTCGCGGCCGTCGAGGGCATCGTGGGCGATGGTGCTCCCGCTCCCGCGGCACCGGCGGCACCGGCCCGGGCGAAGTCGCAGTGGACCCGCAAGAATCCCTATCCGGCGGTGCTGACGTCGAACGTGCTGCTGTCCGGGGAGGACTCGGCGAAGGAGATCCGGCACTACGAGTTCGCGCTCGCCGATTCCGGTCTGGAATACGAAGCGGGCGACGCGCTGAACGTGGTGCCCGTCAACGACACCGAACTCGTGCACGCGATCCTCGGTCGGCTCGGTCTCGACGGCGCGAGCGTCCCCGAGGGGCACGACGACACCCTCGAGCACCTGCTCACCTACAACTACGAGATCACCGCCCCGTCCGTCGATCTCCTCGAGGAGATCGAGAAGCACACGGGCAACGAGGAACTCACCTATGTGCTGCGGCACGGCGACAAGGCTGCGCTCGACGAATGGTTGTGGGGCCGCGACATTCTCGACGTGCTCCTGCTCGATCCCGCGCCCGAGCTGTCGGCCGAGCAGTTCCTGGCGCTGCTGCGTCCGCTGCAGCACCGGGCGTACTCGATCTCGTCGAGCCCGAACGCGTGCGACGGTTCGGTGCACCTGACGGTCGCGGCGGTGCGCTACGGCACCGACGGCCGCGAGCGTCGCGGGGTGTGCTCGACCTTCCTCGCCGATCGTGTCGGTGAAGGCAAGGTGGGCATCTTCGTGTCGAAGAACAAGGCCTTCCGCGTGCCCGCCGACGACACCGCACCGATGATCATGGTCGGTCCGGGCACCGGCATCGCACCCTTCCGCGGCTTCCTGCAGGAGCGTCGCGCACGGGGTGCGACGGGGAAGAACTGGCTGTTCTTCGGCGACCAGAAGCGCGGCTGCGACTACATCTACGAGAACGAGCTGACGGAGTTCGTCGACTCGGGTGTGCTCACGCGCCTGGACCTGGCGTTCTCCCGCGATCAGGCCGAGAAGATCTACGTGCAGACCCGCATGAAGGAGCACGGCGCGGAGTTGTTCGCGTGGCTCGAGGAGGGTGGACACTTCTACATCTGCGGCGATGCGTCGCGGATGGCCAAGGACGTCGACCGTGCGCTGCACGAGATCGTCGCCGAGCACGGCGGTATGAGCGACGAGCAGGCCGTCGAGTACGTCACCACCCTCAAGCGCGAGAAGCGGTACGTGCGCGACGTGTACTGAGCAGGCCGGGGTACGCACCAGCACCTCGAGGCTCGCAACACCATCGGTCACCGGTGGCGTTGCGAGCCTCGAGCGCGTGTTGCGAACCTCCCCGGAGGGACGATCGGAATGCCCTAGACTGTGCTGCAGGTCACACGAGGGAGTAGCTCGATGCCCGATCGCTCCGCAGCACGCAGCCGGCAGGCACCGACCGCCGACAGTCCCGACCGGATCCGCAACGTTGCCCTGGTGGGGTGCAGCGGCTCCGGGAAAACCACCCTCACCGAATCCCTCGCCGTCGCCGCGGGCGCCGTCGGGCGCGCCGGGCGCGTCGCCGAGGGCACCACGGTGTCCGATTACGAGGAGATCGAGCAGCGCCACCGCCGGTCGGTGCAGCTGTCCGTCGTCCCCCTCGAATGGAACGACATCAAGATCAACCTGATCGACACGCCGGGACATCCCGACTTCGACGCCGAGGTCCGCGCGGGCCTGCACGCCGCCGACGCGGCGATCTTCGTCGTCTCCGCCACCGATCCCATCAGTGCCGCGACCCGCGCGCTCTGGCGCGAATGCGACGACGAGGCGATCCCCCGCGCGATCGTGGTGAACAAACTCGACGTCGCCCGGCACAGCTTCGACGACATGCTCACCGACTGCCACGACGCCTTCGGATTGGGACCGGACACCCTGCGGGCCATGTTCTATCCCGTCTACGACGGCGACCGCCCGATCGGATCGATGGGTCTGCTGACGGGCCGCAGCTACGGCGAACCCGGTCCGTGCCCGGTGTCCACCGAGGCGCGGGAGAGCCTCGTGGAGGCCATCTCCGGCCAGGACGACACGCTCATGGAGCGATTCATCGCCGGCGAGCAACTCGACACGGCCTCCCTGCAGGAAGGGCTCACCCGCGAGATCCTGGCCTGCACCCTGCACCCGGCCGTCCCCGCCGACGAGACGGGGATCGGCGCCGTCGAACTCCTCGAGTTGATCACCACCGGTTTCCCGGCGCCGACGCACCGCGGTCGTGGGGCACCACCGTGCGATCCGGACGGTCCGCTCGCCGCGCAGGTCGTGCGCGTGGCCGGCGACTCCTATGTCGGGCGGATCAGCCTGGTGCGCGTCTACTCCGGCACGCTGCGACCCGACACGATCGTCGCACTGGCCGACGGCGACCGCGACAGCCGCGAACGCATTCCCGCCCTGACGAGCCCGTTCGGCAAGCAACAGCGCCCGGTCGGCGAGGCCGTGGCGGGAGACATCGCCTCCGTCGGGAAACTCGCGACCGCACAACCCGGCGACGTCCTGTACGACCCCGACCATCCGGTCCCACTCGACCGGTGGCCCACCCCGACTCCCCTGCTCCCCGTCGCGATCGAGGCACACACCCGCACCGACGACGACAAGCTGTCGCAGGCCCTGTCTCGCCTCGCCTCCGAGGATCCCGCGCTGCGCGTCGAACAGAATCCCGAGACCCATCAGCTCGTGCTGTGGTGCACGGGTGAGGCGCACGCCGAACTGGTCCTCGAACGGTTGCGCACCCGGCACGGTGTCCAGGTCGACACGGTCGAGCATCGGGTGCCGCTGAAGGAGACCTTCGCCGGACCCGCGAAAGGGCACGGCAGGCTCGTCAAACAATCCGGCGGGCACGGCCAGTACGCGGTCGTCGACGTCGAGGTCGAACCACTGCCGGTGGGCAGCGGAGTCGTCTTCGCCGAGAAGGTGGTGGGCGGTGCGGTTCCGCGCCAGTTCATCCCGTCCGTGGAGAAGGGCGTGTACGCGCAGGCCGAGAAGGGTGTGACGACGGGATATCCGCTCGTCGACGTGCAGGTCACCCTGGTCGACGGCAAGGCCCACTCCGTGGATTCGTCCGACGCGGCCTTCCAGGCCGCAGCCGGGCTGGCCCTGCGGGATGCGGCCGCGCACAGCACCGTTCGCGTACTCGAACCGGTCGCCGCCGTGCGGGTGATCGTGCCCGAGGAGTATCTCGGCGCTGTCCTCGGTGATCTGTCGGCCCGGCGCGGACGGGTGCTCGGCACCGAATCCCCCGAGCCGGGTGTCGCCCTGCTGCGCGCGGAGGTTCCCGAACTCGAACTCGGCCGCTATCCGGTCGAACTGCGGGCCATCACGCAGGGCACCGCCGATTTCGCCCGCCAGTATCTGCGGCACGAACCGATGCCCGAGAACCTCGCGGCCCGCTACGGCGAGTCGGACTGACCACTGCAACGGACGGGCAGCGTGTCAGCATGAACGCCATGAGCGTTCTGCTGTGCTTCCACGCACACCCCGACGACGAGGTATTCCTCACCGGTGGCGTGATGCGCCGGGCCGCCGACGCCGGGCATCGCGTCGTGCTCGTCGTCGCCACCGACGGTGCCCGCGGCGAGTATCCCGACGGACTGCTCGCGCCCGGTGAATCCCTCGCCGCCCGCCGCACGAAGGAACTCGAGGAATCGGCCCGGGCGCTGGGTGCGGCGAGGGTGGTGCCCTTCGGATACGGCGATTCGGGGATGGCCGGCACCGCCGGCAACCACGACCCGAATGCCTTCGCCAACGCCGATCCGAGCGAGGTGGGAGCCAGACTGGCCACCGTGATCGAGCAGGAACGCGCCGATGTCGTCACGATCTACGACGCGCACGGCGGGTACGGCCATCCCGATCACGTCCAGGTCCACCGGGCCGGGGTCCATGCCGAACGCATCACCGGGCACGACGCCGTCTACGAGGCGTCGAGCAACCGGGACCACCTGATGCGGTTGCTCTCGGCGCTGCCGGACACCCCCGACGACGTGCGCCCACCGGACCTCGGGACCTTCGGCCTGCCGGAGTCGGAACTGACCACCGCGGTGGACGTGTCGGAGGCGCTGGGTGCCAAACGTGCGGCGATGGTCGGCTACGAGTCGCAGATCGGCGACTTCGGGCCGATGCTGAACATGCCCGAGGAACACCTGCGCGCCGCCTTCGGCGTCGAGTGGTTCCGGCGCCGCGGCCTTCCGCCCGGGCTGCAGGAGACCGAGCTCCCGCTCTGAGCTAGGCGGCGGGCACGGTCTCCTCGAGTTCGCCACTGGCCACGTCGAAGACGAACCCGCGCAGCGAGGTGGTCTTCGTGACGAACGGGCTGGTCTCGATGCGGCGCAGCGATTGGCGCACGTCCTCGTGCGGGTCGCGGAAGGACTCCGGTGCCCAGGCCGGGCGGATACCGGTGTCGTCCTGCACCGCGCGCGTGAACTCGTCGTCGGTGAAGGTCAGCATGCCGCAGTCGGTGTGGTGGACCAGCACGATCTCGGTGGTGCCGAGCAGTCGCTGGCTGATCGTGAGCGAGCGGATCACGTCGTCGGTCACGGCGCCGCCGGCGTTGCGGATCACGTGGGCCTGACCCTCTTCGATGCCGAGCGCCCGGTACACGTCGAGCCGGGCGTCCATGCACGCCACGATCGCGATGTGTTTGCTGGGTGGAAGCGGCAGCGGGCCGGAGAAGCCGGCCGCGTAGGTCTCGTTGTTCCTCAGGAATTCCTCGGTGACGGTCATCCTCGTCCCCCTTCGTCGTCGGACAGACCGCCACGATGATCGTCCGCATCGCCGTCCCCGTACAGGGTGGTGATCGGCGTGAGCAGAACCGTTGCGGAGTACCGCGCCGGGAGCTGCTGCCGTTTGACCGTTCCGGCGCTCGGGTACCGCTCCCCTGCACCCTACGAACGAAGGACGGACGTCGATGGACAACGCCCCCAAGCACGGCTCGGGCCGCCCCGAGGACAACGACGACCTCACCGGCCAGAAGATCAAGAATCTCGTCGACAAGCTCGAGCAGAAGGTCGAGAACGAACGCGAGGAGGAGGGTGCGCCCGGCAACGTCGCGGACCGGGTGAAGACGGAGAAGGTCGAGCCCGACGATCAGGCTCCCGAATGAGCCGGTCTCAGGCGTAGACCCGCCCGTAGAGATCGCGGATCTCCTCGGCCGTCGGGATCCTCGGGTTGTTGTTCGGGGATCCCGACGCCAGCGCCTGCTCGGCCATGACCGGGACCCTCTCGTCCCAGGTCTGCTTGTCGATGCCGTACGACTTCGGTGTCGGCACCTCCACGTCGCGACACAGTTCCTTCAGCGCGACGACCAGGTCTGCGGCGGCCGTCGCATCGGACGCGTCCGCCGAGGCCGCGCCGAGGGCCCGGGCGCAGTCGGCATAGCGGGACTCGGCGGCATCCACCGAGAACTCGGTGACCGCCGGGAACAGCATCGCGTTCGACAGTCCGTGCGCAACATGGAAGTGCCCCCCGATCGGACGGCTCATGCCGTGCACGAGCGCGACGCTGGAGTTGGAGAACGCGATGCCCGCCTGCGTGGCGGCCAGCATCATCCGCTCGCGCGCCTCGGCGTCCTGCCCGTCCGCGTAGACGCGCCGCAGTACCTGTCCGATGGTGTCGATCGCGACGAGCGCGAGGCTGTCGGAGAACGGGTTCGCCTTCCTGCTGACATAGGCCTCGATGGCATGGGTGAGTGCATCCACGCCGGTGCCCGCCGTCAGGCGCGGAGGCATCGTCATGGTGAGCCGATAGTCGACGATCGCAGCGACCGGCAGGAAGGCCAGGCCCGTGCACAGCATCTTCTCGTCGGACTCGCTGTCGCTGATGATCGTGAACTGGGTTGCCTCCGAGCCGCTTCCCGCCGTGGTCGGCACGGCGATCACCGGTAGCGCCGGGCCGATGTTGTCGCGCGGCGCCTTGTAGTCGCGCATGTGGCCGCCCTTCCGGGCGAGCAGGCCGAGGGCCTTGGCCGTGTCCATCGGGCTTCCTCCACCGAACCCGATCACACAGTCGGCGTCGTGCTCGGCGACCGCTGCGACACCCGCGTCGAGCGAGGCGGTGGTGGGGTCGGGAACGGTCTCGGCGAAGACGGCCGGCCGCAGTCCGGCGGCCTCGAGCTGCGCGACCATCCGATCCACCGCACCGGTGCCGACCAGGAACTTGTCGGTCACCACCAGGGGCCGGGCGAGTCCGAGTCCGGCGACCACCTCCCCGATCTCCTCGACGGCGCCCCCGCCGACGCGCATGATGCGTGGAAGTGCGATGGAAGCCACGTGCGATCCCTCCTCGAGTATCCGTCCGACGGGTCGTGTCTACCGCATCACAACCGTGAGCGGAGGCATCCGGCGGATCTCGGGGAGTCTCAGCTCTGGACGATCCGTAGTACATCCCCGCCTGCCCCGGAGCCCTTCCGCGCGGTGAGCAGCCCGAGGCGCTCGAGGTCGTCCGCGCGGTAACCGGGCCATCCGTGCAGCATGCGACGCCACCGCCCCGGCACCGCGGACGCACCCCACCGGGCGCCGAGCAGTCCACCCGCGATGGCCGCGACCGTGTCGGTGTCGTTGCCTGCGCGCACGGCCAGTTCGAGCGCCTCCGGCAGGTGTCCAGGGCCGTCGGTGCGGGCGTGCGTGATCGCCCACCACGCGGCCTGCAGGGCGTGGACGACCCAGCCGTTGTTGTCGAACACGCGCGGGCTCGGCGCGGCCTCCGCCTCGTCCAGCAGCACCGCCCACCGCTGTGCGGCGGGCTGGGACAGGCAGGACAAAGCGACCCGCACCCCGTCGAAGGTGCCGTGGAGGACGGCGTGACGGATCGCGAACGACCACAGCCGGCACGCTTCGGATGCCTGCTCGTCCGCGTGGGTGAGGCTGCTGATCGCATGGGCCGCGTCCAGGCACCGCTCGGCGTCGTCGAGGAAGGCGAGCCCGACGGGTGCGGTGCGCATGAGCGATCCGTTGCCGCCGGTGCGCCCCGGGAGGCTGCGGGCGCGCGCCGTCATGGTGGCGGCGGTGGGTCCCGCCTCGCGCAGGACGGCACGCGTCTGGTTGCCGATGTCCTTGGGGTCGGTGGCGTACCAGCGGAGGAACTGCGCCGCGACCGCGTCGAGTCCGGCACCCTCACCGATGTCGATGCCGGTCGCCGAGACCTCGGCGATGGCGAGGGCCATCGAGGTGTCGTCGGTCCACTCGCCGGGCGCGAACGGCCCGAGTCCGCCGCCGATCATGTCGATGGGCGTGGTGTCCGTCGGATACGTGAATTCGTATCCCGCCCCGAGTGCGTCGCCTGCTGCGGTGGCGAGCAGGACTCCGGCGGCCCGGTCGTTCTGTGCTGCGGTCGTTTCCATGAGCCCCTCGCTTCGATCAAGTCTGCGCTAAAGTTAGCGCATCGATGATTGAATGTCCACCATGGGCACACCGACCGATTCGACCGGCAGGTCGCTCACCGACTACCCGCGCCCCTCGGTGGCCGTGGACGTCGCGGTCCTCACCGTCGACGAAGTACTGAAGGTACTGGTCGTCGAACGTCCCGACGGCAACTTCGCCCTGCCCGGCACATTCCTGCACCCCGGTGAGCGACTCGCCGAGGCCGCCGAACGCGCCCTGCGCGACAAGGCCGGGCTCACGGGCGTCGACTTCCACCAGCTCGCCATGCTCGACGATCCCGAGCGCGACGACCGCGGATGGGTGCTGTCGATGGCCCACGGCGCCGCGGTGCCGGTCGCCGAGATCCCTGCGGAGGCGCATCTCGTGCCGACGACCGAGACCACCGACCTCGCCTTCGACCATGCCGAGATCGTCGACCTGGCGGTCGCCGACCTGCGACGCCGGTACTCCGCCGAGGTCGACCCCGGCAACTTCCTCGGCGAACAGTTCACCGTGCTCGACCTGCGGATGCTGTACGAAACCGTCTATGCCCGCAGCTATCCCAAGGACACCTTCCGCCGGCACCTGCTGCACGGTCTCGAACCCACCGGCGAACTGCGCAGGGAGGGTACAGGCCGGCCCGCCGAGATCTACCGCCGGCGCGGCACTCCCCTGCCGTCGTCCACCGCCGCCTTCCTCCTGCAGTGACGAATCAGGACGCCAACGCGTGCGCGATCTCCGCGGCGACCGCGACGTTCCCGCGATAGACCGCGACATTCGTCTCGAGCGAGCGCCCCTCGGTGGCCCGGTGCATGTGGTCGAGCAGGAACGGGGTGATCGCCTTGCCGCGTGTCCCGGCCTCGGCGGCGGCGTGCTCGGCCTCGGCGAGCACGCGATCGTGCAGTTCCGGATCGATCTGCGCCTCGGCCGCCACCGGATTCCCGACGAGCACCGCCGCCCGCAGACCCAGCCCGTCCCGCGCCCGTGCCACCGCTGCGGCCTGCTCCGCCGACTCCACCTCGTCGACATCGCAGCCGCTGTCGCGCACATAGAAGCCGGGAAAACGCGTGGTCCGATAGCCGACCACGACCACCCCGAGCGTCTCGAGCCGTTCGAGTGTGGCAGGGATGTCGAGGACGGATTTGACGCCGCCGCTCACCACGAGGATCGGAAGTGTCGCCAGCGCAACGAGATCCGCGCTCTCGTCGAAGGTCGACGAAGCTCCCCGATGCACGCCGCCCAGGCCGCCGGTGGCGAACACGTCGATCCCGGCGCGATGCGTGAGCAGCGCCGTCGCCGACACCGTCGTCCCGCCGTGCAGCCGCTTGGCCGCTGCGACCGGCAGGTCGCGGATACCGAGTTTGACGACCGGGACGTCCTCCGCGCCGAGCATGCGGATCTGCTGTTCCGACAGACCTACCGTCGGGGTTCCGTCGACGACCCCGATGGTTGCGGGCAGCACCCCGGAATCGCGCAGACGTTGCTCGGCCTCGAGGGCAACCTCGACGTTGCGTGGCCGGGTGAGTCCGTGCGTGAAGATCGTCGATTCGAGCGCCACGACCGGCCGCCCGGCCGCGATCGCCTCGCGCACGTAGTCCGCGACGCGGATCGTTTCGCTCATACGACCGACGATAACGCGGCCTAACCGATCGACGCGGCCGTGCGACGTCCCATCTTCGCGAGGATCCGGGCCGTGCGGTCTGCGTCCTCGGGAACCGGCACCGCCGGAGCACAGACACCGTCCATGTAGAGCGCGTCGCCGAAACTGTCGGCGCCGGCCTCCATCCGGTCGAGTTCGGCGTCCGAGAAGGTCACATCGACCCCCGCGCTGCGTGCGATGTCCCAGCGATGCACGATCATGTCCCAGACGTAGAACTGCTCGAACGTCGCACCCACCGTGGTCGGCCCGAAGTATCCGTCGTATGTCTTCGAGACGAAGGAGTCGTCCGCGAGGATCTCGGCGATCCGTGCCGTGTGCGTCCTCCACGCCTCGACAGGACGGTCGGTGTCGGACCGCTCGCCCATCTCGACACCGCGTCCGGCGAAGAAGTCCCGCTGCGTGTCGATGACGTGGGCCAGAACGTCGCGCGCCGTCCACCCCTCACACGGCGACTGCGCATCCCAGTCGGTGTCGCGAAGCGACGAGATCACGTCGGTGAGCGGCTGGTCGGCCTCTGCGTGTCGCAGTGCTGTTGTATTCATGACTCGATACTGACGACCGGCGAGCGTGAGGTATTGATGAAACCCGACGGCGGCGACCCGGGGTCGCACCTTTTCGGCGGTAGCGATGGCACCGACCGCGTCGGCGGTCGCGACGACACCGAACGTGCCCACCTGAAGGATCCGCACGACGCCTCGCACACCATCCACCGCTATCCCGCCGCACCCGACCTCACGGATCTGATGCAGCGGTACTGGATTCCCGTCTGGTCCGTGCCGGCCGACCGGGAGGCACCCCAGCGGGTGCTGCGCTATCCGGTCTGCCAACTGGTGGTCGCGCACGATTACGCGCGCTTCTACGGCGTCGAGCACGGGCTGTCCACGGTCACCCTCACCGGCGAGGGCTGGGCGGTCGGGTCCATGCTCAGCCCGGCGGCCGGGGCACTGATCACGGGCACCTCGCTCGCGGCGTTCACCGACCTGACCGTCGACCTCACCGATGTCCTCGGCGACGCCGGCGCGCGTCTGATCACGCGGGTTCGGGAGGCGATGTCGCACGGCCCGGACTCCCCGGAGTCGCACCGCGCCGCGACGGAGGCCTTCGACGACGTGCTGCGCGCCTATCTGCCGATCGACGAGGAGGGGCGGCTCGTCAACCGGGTGGTGGCGTTCGTCGAGGAGCACTCCGACGTTCTGCGGGTCGAGCAGGTACGGGCCGAATTCGATCTCAGCGAGCGGGCACTGCAACGCCTGGTCCAGCGACGGATCGGGCTGACCCCGAAGTGGCTGATCCAGCGGCGGCGACTGCAGGAGGCCGCCGGGCGCCTGCGCGAGGGGCCCGGCTCGCTGTCGGAGGTCGCCGCCGTCCTCGGTTACGCCGACCAGCCGCATTTCGTACGGGATTTCGCCAGGGTCGTGGGTATGACGCCGGGCGCGTTCGCGGCTCGTTACGGCGGTGGCTGACCGCCCTCGCCGGATGCGGTTTCCCGAATTCGGGCGGATGTACCACATAGTGGAACGTCACAAACCTGCGACGCTTCTCGATCAGGTAAATGTAACGAAGCACACAGTGCAAACGACCTACCTGTCGAAGCACCAAAGCAGGACGAAGGGGTTCATCGTGGGACACGACCGCCTACTTTTCATCGGACGTCCGGATGCGGACGAGGTCGCGCACTGGAGCACACTGCGCGAACTCGCTCCCCAGCGAGGATGGAAGCCCACCCGGACCTTCGAACCCGGCGAAGTCGCCTGGGCCGTCGCCGCCGGCAGCGCCTTGGAGCAGTCCGGACCGATCGCCGAGGTGATCCATTCGCTGCAGGAAGCGCACATTCCTTGCACCAGCGCACTCGACGCGATCCGCCACGCGTACTCGGCCTCGCGCCTGTCGGTCTGACTCACAGGCGGGTGGCCGTCTCGCCGTCGCGGTGCGGCCACTCGCTGTGCGTTCTGCCTTCGGCTAGCCGAAGGGACTGACGTCGAGCCAGGACGCCAGAAACCCGGTGTCGCCGAAGACCTCCACGTCGGCTGCGTCCACGGCGCGCCGACGGTAGAGCACCAACAGCAGTTCCGTCAGCGGTCCGCGTACCGCCACGGCACTCTTCTCGTGGGCATGCCGCCACGCGAAGTCCTCGCCGGTCAGGTCCACGACCCACTCCGCCGAGGTGTCCGTCGCGTGGAAGTGCAGTGTCCGGTCGGGGCCGTGCAGCGCGCGGTGCCGTTCCACATCGCGCCGCGGCCAGGTGACCACCGCCAGGTCGAGCCATTCGTCCACGCAGTCCACGGCGAGATCGTGAGCCGCCTCGAAGTCCGCTCCCAACGCGAGCACGGCGTCGGCACGATGCACCACGGTCTCGTGGGCGAAACGTCGGGCGAAGAACTCCGGTGTCTTCTTGCCGCCCGGGATCGGCGTCCACACCCGCATGTCCGGGCCGACCTCCCGAAGCGCGGCCTCGAGTTCGCGCGCTCCTTCCCGCAACCACGGGATCAGCTCGTCCGGATCCTCGTCGACGTAGTCCGCCAGTTCCCGCATCGCGCGGTCGGTGCGCGGCATCGCCCCTTCACCGCGGACCGCCTCGCTCGCCCAGCGGTGGCCGTAGCCGATGTGCCGGGCGAGCTGACCGACATTCCATCCCGGGCACGACGGCACCGGTGTGCTCATGTCCTGCCCGGCCAGTGAGTCCACCAGCAGTTCCGTCTGTTCGACGATCTCTCCGCAGTAACGCGCGTAGTCCAGCATGTCTGCCCTTCGTGCTCGGCTCGATACCCGCCCCGATTCTGCACGGTCGGCCGTAGTCTGGGCGCCATGCCGGCCGACGAGAGCGCACTCGAAGCCCTGTTCCCTCCCACCGGTGTCGCCGTGCTCGCGACGATCAAACGCGACGGGCGACCCCAGTTGTCGAACATCACCTACCGGTACGAGCCCGCGACCCGCACGTTCTCCGTCTCCGTCACCGACGATCGGGCGAAGACCCAGAACATGCGCCGAGACCCGCGCGTGAGCCTGTTCGTCGACTCCGACGACAAGTGGTCCTACGCCGTCGCGGAGGGCGAGGCCGAACTGACACCGGTGGCCGCGGACCCCCACGACGACACCGTCGAGCAGCTCGTCGAGTTGTATCGAGCGGTGCAGGGCGAGCATCCGGACTGGGACGACTTCCGGGCCGCGATGGTCGCCGATCGCAGGTTGCTGCTGCGTGTGCGGGTCTCCCGCTTCTACGGCGCCGCGCGCTGATCCTGTGGCACCGCGACGGGCACCGGCACGTATCGCGGGATGTACCGGTACATCACTCCGGCACCGACGAGGGCGAGTGCCCCGATCGCGGTGGCACCACCGGCGAGCGACACGGTGGCCACCGCTCCGACGACGAGTGGTCCCGCGAACGATCCGGTGTCGTGGGTCAGTCGCCACGCAGCCAGGAACTCGGCACGCGCGTGCGGTGGTGAGACGTCGGCGCCGAGCGTCATGACGATGCCGTTGCTCATACCGTTCGCCGTCCCGAGCACCACCGCGACCACCACGAGCCACCACAGCTGCTGCGACAGCGGCAGGATCAGGAAGGCCGTGCCGAACAGCAGCAGCGCCGGTACGGCCGTCACCCGGCGGCCGTAGCGGTCCATCAGAACTCCGGCCGGGTAGGCCAGCGCCACGTCCACTGCCGCCGCAACGCCGAAGATCAACGAGACGGTCGCCGGCGCCACCCCGATGTGATCGGCCCACAACGGCAGCACCGCGTCGCGTGAGGCGCGCGACGCGCCGACGAGCATCGCACCGACACCCAGCGTCCCGAGGACCGTCCGGTGGGAGGCCGCCACCGCGATCACGCCGCCGCTGCGCCGCTCCGACCTGTCCGGTTCCGACACAGCGGCATTCACGACGAGCGCCCCGGAGACGACGATCGCGACGACCTGGACGATCAGCCCTCCGCTCACGCCCGTCAGGTGCACCGCACCGGCACCGACGAACGGACCGACGAACACACCCGCCCTGCTCATAGCGGCGTTCGCGGAGATGCCACGGGCGCGCATGTGCAACGGCAGGGCACCGGCGAGATAGCTCTGCCGCGCGAGCCCCCACACCGCGTTCGCGAAACCGGTGAGTGTCGCGCCCACCGCGAGCACCGCCGGGGTGGGCGCCGACAACGACACGAGCACGCCGGTCGCACCGAGCGCCGATCCGAGGACGATCGCGCGACGTTCCCCGAAACGCGCGACCACCGTGCCCGACGGCAGGTCGCCGAGGACCGCCCCGAATGCGACCAGCGCGACGATCAGTCCCGCGACCGGCACGGACGCGCCGAGTTCGCGGGCGAACAGCGCCATCATGGGAGCACCGGCACCGGTGCCCAGACCGAAGATCGCCGACGGGACGAACAGCGACAGGAAGAACGGACGGAGCCCGGGTCCGGGCTCCGTCCGTTCGGTCACGCGGTTCAGACTGCCTCGAACGGTTCGCCCTCGAGCGCGACGGATTCGCGTCCGTCCGGTCCGACCGGCACGTCACCTTCGAGAGTGATGCGGTACAGGCGCCGATCGTGTTCGGTGACGAGATCGCTCGGGGCGAGATGCACGGCGGATCGGTTGTCCCAGAATGCGATCGATCCCGGCTCCCACTTGAAGCGGACCGTGTACTCGGGACGGCCGAGTTCCTCGAAGAACAACCCGAGCAGACGCCGGCTCTCGTGCGGCGAGACCCCCGAGATGTACTGCGTGAAGCCGGGGTTGACGTACAGCGCCTTCTCCCCCGTCTCCGGGTGCACCCGCACGACCGGATGCTCACTCACCAACGGGCGACGCTCGACGCGACGCAGGTAGTCCTCGGTCGGCTTCGCACCGTCACCCGGAGTGAAGCGGTGCACCGCACGCAGTTCGTCGGCGAGTCGCTGCACGGGCGCCGACAGACCGTTGTACGCCGCCACCGCGTTCGACCACTGGGTGTCGCCGCCGTAGGGCGGGAGGGTCTCGGCGCGCAGGATCGACGCGAACGGCGGGTTGACCGCCGCCGTGACGTCGGCGTGCCAGCGCACCTTGTCGTAGCCGCTGCTGTTCGCGATGCGCGCCTTGAACCGGTCGCGGAAGATCGGGTAGATCGTGGGGTGGTCCGGGTCGGGAATCGAGTCGAACAGCGGATGCGCCGGGGTCGGCTTCCCGAAGTACGACGAGAACCGCAGATGCTGGTCGTGGTCGAGGAACTGGTCGCGGAAGAACACAACCTTCCACTTCAGCAGCGCCTCTCGGATGGTGGTGATCTCGTCCTCGGCGAGTTCGCGGGTCAGGTCGACGCCGCGGATCTCTGCTCCGGCATGGCCGGACTGGGGGACGACGTCGAGGCGGGTGGCGGCCTGGGTCATGGGACTGCTCCTTCTATCGGTGGAACATCTTCTATGGGTGGGACATCGGTGACGGGTCGGATCAGGGAAGCGGATCCGGAACGCTGTCATCGGCCTCGTTCTGCGCGACGACGATGTCGTTGTAGCGGCCGTCCACGTATGGCGAGACGTCGACGGGAACGGTCATGGTGCCGGTCTCGTAGAGCCCGTCCGCGACGCTCTGGAACAGCGCGATCGACTTCTCGTCGATCGGGTAGAACCGTCCGCTGCCCGTGTGGTCGAGCAGTTCGCGGCCTTCCTCGGGTGTCATCCCCTGAGTGCCCACGTGATACGCCTCCACCCACTCGTCGGGATGCGAGGCGATCCAGTTGTTCGCGGCGACCGAGCGTCCGACGTAGTCGCCGATCGCTGCGGCCTTCGCAGGATCCTCGAGGGTCTGCTTCCGCACGATCAGGGTGTTGATGCCGGTGTTGATCCCCGTGCCGTCGCCGACGATGGGCGGTGAGCCCACCTTGTAGTACTGCACGCCGGTGAGGATCGCGGCGTCCACGGCTCCGGAGGAGAAGGTCGGAGCGACCTCCGCGCCGGCCAGTTCGACCGCGTCGATGTCGGTCTTCGGGTCGAGTCCTGCCTTCGCCAGCAGGCCCGCGACGATCATGTGCCGGCCCGTTCCGGGCGGGTACGCGACCTTCTTGCCCTTCAGGTCGGCCACCGTCTCGATGTCGCTACCCGGCTGCGCCACCAGGAAGTAACCGCCACTACTGCCGGGATTCGCTTCCAGTGCGATCGCGACGATGTCGGTGATCCCGTTCGCGACCGCGATCGGGATGGGTGCTTCACCCAGGGCACCGATGTCGGCGGCACCGGAGCGCAACGCCTCGATCACGGCCGGACCACCGCTGAAATCGGCGAACTCGAGGTCGTACGGCAGATCCTCCCCCGCCCCGGAGAGGTAGAGGGGTTGCGAGCGGGTCGCGTTCTGCTCGGCGACGACGAGCTTCACACCGTCGGGGATGTCGTCGCCGGTATGCGCGATGGTGGCCTCGGCGAGGGCTTCCTGCCCGTCGGCACCGCCGAGGCCGCACGCGGATGCCGCGAACAGCACTGCGAGCGACGGCACCACGAGCCATCGCGAGCGAACACTACGAAACACAGTCGATCCTTCTCGGGAGGCGTCCGGACCTGCTGTCCGGACGTAGGGGGAACACGGGCCGCGCTCAGCGCGCGGGACACAGCACGCTCAGCGCGCGTCGGGCTGGTCGCCGACACCGAGTTCGGTGAGCAGGCGGCGTCGCAGGGCGACGAACTCGCGGGAGTCGCGCCCCCTCGGGCGCGGCACCTCGACCTGCGACGACAGGGAGATCACCCCGTCGGTGAGGACGATGACGCGATCCGCGAGCAGGATCGCCTCGTCGACGTCGTGGGTCACGAGGAGCACCGCGGGCCGGTGCTTGGCCACCAGCTTCTCGAGCAGGCCGTGCATGCGGATCCGGGTGAGTGCGTCGAGAGCGCCGAAAGGTTCGTCGAGCAGCAGCAGTTGCGGTTCGCGGACGAGTGCCCGGGCGAGGGCGACCCGCTGCGCCTCTCCCCCGGACAACGTCCGCGGCCAGACCTTCGCCTTGCTCTCGAGTTCGACCTCGGCGAGCGCGTCGAGCGCCTCGGCCCGGGTGCGGGCGTTGTCCGGTCGTCCGATGTTGACGTTCGTCAGCACCTTCTGCCACGGCAGCAGCCGGGGGTCCTGGAAGACGATGGCCTGTTTCGCCGGCACCCGGAGATACCCCTCGACGTCGGGGTCCAGCGCTCCCAGCGCCCGCAGGAAGGTGGACTTGCCGGAGCCGCTCCGGCCGAGCAGCGCGACGAATTCTCCGGGGGCGATGTCGAGATCGAGGCCGTCGAGCACCACCTGCTCGCCGAACACGCGCCGCACACCGCGGGCGACGACGACGGAATCGAGCGCGGTCCGTTCGGTCACATCAGTTGCCATCGAACGACCTCCTCCACGTGAGCAGGCGAGCTTCGAGGGCGCGCACGATGAAGATCGAGAGCAGACCGAGGATCGCGTAGACGGCGATCAGGACGAAGACCACGTCGAGCTGAAAGTATTCGCGCGCGTCGCTCATCATCCGTCCCAGACCACGTTTGGCGTTGATGGTCTCGGCGAAGATCAGCGACAACCACGCACCGGTCAGGGCGAGCCGCAGGCCGATGAGGAAGCCGGGCAGCGCGCCAGGGAGGATGACCCGACGGATCAGTTCGCGGCGCTGGACACCGAACGATCGTGCCGCTTCGACGAGTCCGGCATCCACGCTCCGGATCGCGGAGAACGTGTTGATGTAGATCGAGACGGCCACGGCGAGCGTGATGAGCAGGACCTTCGGGGTCTCACTGATACCGAACCACACGATGAGCAGCGGAACGAGCGCGAAATTCGGTACGGCGCGCAGGATTTCCATGTTGGCGTCGACGAAGTTCTCACCGACCCGCGACAGTCCCGAGACCAGCGCGAGGACCAGGCCGAGCACGATGCCGATGAGCAGGCCGTTGCCGACCCGCAGCAGGCTGATCGTCATGTGTTCCTGCAGTTCCCCGTTGGCGATCAGTCGCCACGCCGCGGTGAGCACCGACAGAGGCCGGGGAAGGACGTTCTCGCCGGACAGGCCGCTGGACGCGGTGAGTTGCCAGGCCACGACGAGCAGGACCGGCCCGAGCAGCCGCTGGGCCGAACGCGGAACGCGGGACGAACTGCGGGTCTTCCGGCTGATCGCGGTGGGATCGATCAGTCCCGATGCCCCGGTCGTCTCGGGCGTGTCCGCGACATCCGGTGTCGTCCTGCGCGCCTTGTCGAGGATGGTTGCCACGATCAGCTCACCCCGACCCGACGTCGAAGCGTGTGATTGCTCGTCATGGTCGCCGACAGTAAGGAGTGCCCGCACGGCCGAGCCACCCTTGTGATCGAGGTGATCGCAATCGGCCGCCTCGGCGGGTGCCCCAGGAATCACGGTGATCGCAACGGTTCGTTCCTCGCCGGAAATGGACTGCACTGGAACGGATTCCTGTCGGGACTTCGGAAGGTGTCCACCTTGCCCTCTCAGCTCCATCTCAACGTGTTCATCACCGGCGCCGGTCATCACGAGGCGTCCTGGCGTCTGCCCGGCACGGCACCCGAACGGGTTGACGACGTCCACTACTTCCGTGAGATTGCGCAGACGGCCGAGCGCGGGAAGTTCGACTCGATCTTCTTCGCGGACGTCCCGGCCGTGGGTCGTCACTACGACCGGGTGGCCCAGAGCAGTTTCGAACCGCTGACGCTGCTGTCCGCGCTGGCCCTGGCGACCGAACGGATCGGGCTCATCGGCACGGTCTCGACGACCTACACCGAGCCGTACAACCTTGCGCGCCAGTTCGCTTCGCTCGACCACATCAGCCGTGGACGTGCGGGTTGGAACATCGTCACGTCCTGGTCGTCCGCCGCCGCCTACAACTTCGGTGTCGACGGCCGACCCGGCCACTCGGAGCGCTACGCCCGCGCCGCCGAATTCCTCGACGTCGCAACGGCATTGTGGGACAGCTGGGAGGACGACGCGGTCGTGCTCGATCGCGACACCGGGGTATACGCCGATGCGCGCAGGGTGCACCGGATCGACCACGCGGGCGCACACTTCCGGGTGCGTGGACCCCTCGACGCCGCACGTTCCCCACAGGGCCGACCCGTACTGGTCCAGGCCGGATCCTCAGCGGACGGCCGCGCATTCGCGGCGCGTTACGCCGAAGCCATCTTCACCGCGCAGGTCGACCTGGACGATGCGCGCCTGTTCTACCGCGACGTCAAGCAGCAGGCCGCCGAATTCGGCCGCGATCCCGAGGCGGTCAAGATCCTGCCCGGCCTCTCCCCGATCGTGGCGTCCACCGAGGCCGAGGCGCGACGCATCGAACAGGATCTCGCCGACCTGTCGATCCCCGAGGTCGGACTGGCACACCTGTCTGCGAGGTTCGACGACGTCGACCTGTCGGGCTTCCCGCTGGACGGCCCGGTGCCGCTGTACGCTCTGCCCCGCCCCGAGGACGTGCAGGGAGCGCAGAGCCGATCACGCATCATCTTCGACCTCGTCGAGCGCGATCCCGGCCTGACACTGCGCGAGCTCCTGCACCGCCTCGCCGGGGCCCGCGGTCACGGCACGGTCGTCGGCACACCGGAGCATGTCGCCGATCGCATCGTCGCGTGGTTCGAGGCGGGTGCCGCAGACGGTTTCAACATCATGCCGCCCTATCTGCCCGGCTCGTTCGAGGTCTTCGTCGACGAGGTCGTACCGATCCTGCAACGTCGTGGAGTGTTCCGCGCCGAGTACGAAGGGACCACGCTCCGCGACCACTACGGGCTGTCGCGGCCGGCCGGACTGTTCTCGCAGGTGCCCGTTTCGTAGTCGATTCGGGTGTCCTCGACGTCGCTGAGCGCAGTCGGAACCACCGAAGTTCCTGTCAGGGATGCGTCCGGAACAGAATCTCGGAGATCGGACGGCGCGGCGTCGCCGCATCCGGAACCGGCCCCGAGCGGACACCGACCCGGATCATCGCTTGCGGCGCACCCTCGATCCGGGCTGTGTCACGCAGGAACACTCGTGCGGATTCCGACTCCGTCAGATGCGTGACGGAGCACGTGGCCAGCCCGCGGGCGGTGCACGCGAGAAGCACGGCCGACAGGGCCTCACCGCTCCGCAGCCAGTCGAGCCGCGTGTCCGTCGTGGTCGACAACAGAAGTATTGCGGCCCGGTCCTCGGCTTCGGCCGAGTCGCCGGTCGCGCTGCCGGGAGGGAACTCCCGTTCGGTCGCCACCGTGCGTTGCCCCGGAGGGAGTGCGTCGGGAGGTATTCCGTCCGGGTACATCCCGTGCCCGGCCCACCAGGAAAGTTCCGTCTGGTAGGCCGCATCGGAGCGACGCTCACCACCGATGCGACGGGACAACTCTTCCAGTGCAGGTCGCTCGTGTTCGGCGATCGCGCTCAGGTGGACACCGGTGGACTCGACGAGCGTCTGCAGAGCGCTCTCGGTCTGCTCCCACTGCGGTGGAGCCTCCATCGGCAACCGTTCGGTACGCCGGTGACCGATCGCCTCTGCCATCCGGAGGTCGATGTCTGATACCGCGTCGGTCCGGTGGAAGCGCAGGGTCGCGAGACAGCGACGATTCGTCGGGTCGGGCATCCGCTCGACCTCCGTCGCCCAGTGTCGGGCGATCAATGCCGTCCGAAGATGGTGCAGCACCGCTCCGCAGGACAGCAACATCTGGCGACCGGACGGATCGGTGGCCGGCAGGATGCGATCGTTGTCGCTGAACAGCGTGAGCCCGTCCGCGTCCAGAACCCACCGCCACGGCTGACTGTTGTGCAGCGACGGCGCGCGGCCCGCCGACGCAACGGCGGATTCGAGAGTCCGACGGTCCGGCATCGTCTCCACTGCTGCCTCCGGATTTCGAAAGCCCCGTCTCCCAGTGTCGTATACGACCGGGGATTCCGACGGGATTCCGGCGTTCGGCCGTACTGTGGGCCGATGTACTCGTACAAGGTGGTCGAGATCCGCGAAGGCATGTTCGGCGGCAAGATGTCCGGCGACAAACTCGAGAAGATCCTCAACGACCACGCCCGCGCCGGGTGGCGTCTGAAGGCCATCACCTCCGCCGACATCAAGGGACGGGTCGGTCCCGGCGGCGTCGAGGGAATACTCGTGACGTTCGAACGCGAGGAGTGAACACGATTTCGGTGGTCCCGGCCCCGCTGAGCGGGGGGTGGAACCACCGAAATCGTTCGTGTGCGGGTCAGGATGCGAGCAGGCGACGGAACGAGCTGCGGTGGAACACGATGGGTTCGACGTCGGCGTCGGTGAGCAGTTCGTTGATGCGCAGCACGACGATCGCGTGATCGCCCGCCGGAACCTCCTGCTCCACCGTCACGTCCATGCGCACGCTCGTGCCGGACACGAACAGCGCGCCGCCCTCACGGCTCTCGATGTCGATACCGGCGAAGCGGTCGCCGTTCTTCGCGGCGAGCACCCGCGCGGCACCGTCGTGCTCCTCGCTGAGCACGCTGATGCCCAGGTGCGGGAGCGACGACAGTCGCGGCCAGGTGGTCGAGGTGTTCTGCACGCAGAACGAGACGAGCGGCGGGTCGAGCGAGACCGGCACGAAGGTGCTCGCCGCCATCCCGATCCGCTCTCCGTCCACCTCCGCGCAGATCGCGACGACGCCCGAGGGGACGTGCGCAAATGCCTGACGCAGAGACGGTCCGTCGAGAGTGGTCATGAGGCGGCCTCGTTTCGGAGTGCGGCGGACAGCACCGGCGACCAGCGTTCGGCGTAGTCCGCGATACGGGTATCGGTTGTGTAGGTCGAATCGTGAAGATACAGGCCGGGCGCCGGGGTCGTGGCGCCCAGTTCCACCAGGACGGGCTTGAGCAGCAGGTCGGGTGCCAGCGCGTGCGCAGGACCTGCGCCGAGCATGAGCGGCACCGCGACGACGTCGCGCAACCCGTCACCGGTGGCGAACTGGTCGAGGAACAACTTGAGGACGCCGGTGTAGGTGGCCTTGAAGGTGGGACTCGCGAACACCACGAGATCGGCGGCCGCGACGGTCTCGACCGCGGCGGCGACGGTCTCGTCGCCCCAACCGAGCAGTCCCGCGCCGAGTGTGATCACGTCCACAACGTGATCGGGCTCTCGTCCGGTGAGCGCCGTGGCGAGGCGGGCTCCGGCGTCGAGAGTGCGGGATGCGGGCTTCGGGTTGCCCGCGACGACAACGATCGTCACTGGAGTTCACCTTCCGGATCGGCCCTCCGGAGGAGAGCGAAGTACCCCGCCATCCTTCTCTCCGGTCGAGCGGACCGGAACCGTTTCGATCCGCACGAGCGGAAAGCTCGACGACCCCTCGGTAGGGTCGGGTGGATGAGTGTCGCGGAGTCACAGTCAGCCCCCACCGACGGTCTCGCGGGATGGGCGCTCGACCTGATGGACCGCCTCGGCGGTGTCGGTGCCGGCATCGCGATCGCACTCGAGAACTTCTTCCCTCCGCTGCCCAGCGAGGTCATCCTGCCGCTCGCCGGGTTCGCGGCGAGCCTGGGCAGCTTCACCCTGTTCGGTGCGCTGTTCTGGACAACGCTCGGTTCGGTGGTCGGCGCTCTCGGCCTGTATTCGATCGGCCGCTGGGTGGGTGAGGACCGGATCCGCAGGGCGGTGCGGAAGTTGCCGCTCGTCGACGTCGACGACCTCGACCGTTCGACGGCGTGGTTCGAGCGGCACGGACGCAAGGCCGTCTTCTTCGGCCGGATGGTGCCGGTCTTCCGCAGCCTCATCTCCATCCCCGCGGGTGTCACGCAGATGCCGATCTGGCAGTTCCTGGCCTTCACCACCGCGGGCAGTCTGATCTGGAACTCGATCTTCGTGCTGGCCGGCTATCAACTCGGCGAGAACTGGAGCGCGGTGGAACCGTATGCCTCGGTGCTGCAGTACGTCGTGATCGCCGTCGTCGTCGCGGTAATCGCCTACGGGCTCGTCCGTCGCATCCGCTCGCGCGCGAAGAACACCGCTTCGGACAACCGCAACTGACGGTCAGCCCCACACGGTGATCGCAGTGCATGCACCCGCCACGACCAGCACCGTGACGATGTCCCCGAGCCGCAGTCGCAGCGGTGGGCGGGTCGCCGATCGAGGACCCCGCACCGACAGTGCGTCGCCGAGATCGCGGATCTGCCGCATCGACACCGACACCACCGCGCCGACGGCGTCGATCACCTCCTGCCACCATCCCGCCGGATTGCGGAAGCCGGGCCGGCCGCGCACCTTGCGGGCGGCGAACAGCACGCGCATCTCGGCACGCACGGTCGGCAGCATCCGCAACGCCAGCGCGCACACCGTCACCCATTCGTCGACGGGCAGCCGCAACAACCGCAGCGGCGCGAACAGGACCGGCAGGGCGTCGACGAGATCGGACAGCCGCGTCGTCCACCCCACCAGCGACGCGAGGACCAGCAGCCCCACGCCGAGCAGGATCGTCCGGACGTAGGCGGTGAGTCCGCCGCCGGCGGCGTTGAGCACCAGGCCGACGGCGAGGACCGCGAACACCCACCACGGAATCGTCGGGACCACCCCGCGCGGGATCCGCGCGACGAGCACGCCCGCGACCAGCACGGCGAGCAGGATTCCGAGCCCGGTCCAGCTCGGCGCGAAACTCACCGCCACCGACAGCGCCGCTGCCGACAGCACCTTCGTACCCGCCCACACCCGGTGCAGGGGTGTCTCCCGCGGTACCGGCCGCAGCAGGATGACGGGGCGGCGCTGCCGCGTACGAGTGCGACTCATGCGATCACCGCTCCCGTCTGCTCCACGATGCGTCCGTCCGCGAGCACCACGGTGCGCGAACACACCTCCTCCATGCCGTGCAGGTCGTGGGAGATGACGACGACGGTGACGTGCTCGACCGCCCGTAGATGGGCGAGGATCGACACCACTTCGCGGCGGCCCCGCAGGTCCAGCCCGGCCAGCGGTTCGTCGAGCACGAGCACCCGCGGGGTGCGGGCGAGCTGGGCGGCGATCGCGACCCGCCGCATCTCTCCGCCGCTGAGCCGATCGATCGGCCGGTCGATCAGTTCGGGACGCAGACCCACCCGGTGCAGGACGGCGGCGACGTAACCGCGGTCGGTGTGCGGAAGTCCGGCCACCTCGGAGATCTCCTGCGCGACGGTCGGTCGCTGCAACTGGAGCCGGGCCTGCTGGAAGACCATGCCCACTTCCCCGTGCAGGTCGGCGGTCGGGGTGTCGTGCAGGACGGCCGTTCCGTGCGTGGGACGCATCAGTCCGGCGACGATCCACGCGAGCGTCGACTTGCCCGAACCGTTCTCCCCGACGACGAGCACCCCTTCGCCGCGGCAGATCGTCAGCGACACCTCGCGCAGGGCGGTGTGCGCCCAGGGTGTTCCGGCCGCGTAGACGTGCGTGACATCCCGTAGTTCGAGGACCGGCTGTGGGAAGGACGGGGCGGTCGCCGGGACCGGCGCCGGCAGGGGCGGCGGCGCGATCTGCGGGACGATCCGGCCGTCGGCGATGTGCACGATGCGGTCGGCGGCGCGGGCCTCGTCGTCAAGGTGGGTGACGAGCACGACCGCGGTACCGTCCCGCGCGACGTCCGAGAGCAATCGGATCAGGTCCGCGCGGCTGTCCGCGTCGACCATCGCGGTGATCTCGTCGGCGATGAGCAACGCGGGTCGCCGGGCCAGTGCGCCCGCCAGTGCCAGTCGCTGCAGTTGCCCGCCCGACAGATCCTCCGTGGCGCGGTCCTCCATCCCGGCGAGGCCGACGCGGGCGAGCAGATCCTCGACGTCGACGTCGTCGATCCCCCACCGCAGGTCCTCGGCGACCGTGCGACCGAGCACCTGGCTCTCGGGATGTTGCAGGATCATCGCGGTGCCACCGGGGCGTCCCGGCCCGACGGGTCCGGGCCGGTCGACCAGGCCGACGGTCGGCTCGAGTCCCGCGAGCAGCCGCACGAGTGTCGACTTGCCCGAGCCGTTGCCGCCGACGATCGCGACGAACTCCCCGGCTCCGATCGTGAGGTCGATGTCCGACAGGGCGTCGCGCTCGGTTCCCGGATACCGGTAGCCGGCCAGGCGCAGTGCGACGGGCAGCGGATCCGGGTCGGCCGTGGGGTCCTGCTCGGGCCAGTCGACGGATCGGGTCGCCCACGTACTGCGCAGCGCCACCACCCGGAAGATCCCGAAGCACAGCAGTGCGGTGCCCACGGTTCCGACGAGCACTGCGCCACCGATCCACACCCACCACAGACGCACCATGATCTCGAGGGTCCGGTCCCAGGTGTCGACGAACTGCTGACCCGCACCCGCTGCCTCGAACGCCCGGATCGTCCCGCGCATCGACGCTTCGAGCGCCTCGAGCAGCAGTACCCGGGTCCGGTCGAAGACCAGCAGCAGACCGCAGACGGCGGCGGCGAGCAGCAACCCGGCCGGGACGGATCCGGCCAGCACCATGAACACCGCGGCGTGACCCCACCGGCGGTGCGCGAACCCGACGAGCGTTCCGATACCGGAGAGGACGACGACCGCGGCGACGGCGAACGGTCCGCCGGCCACGAGCGCGACCACTCCGGCGGCAACGGTCGCGGCGACGATCGCGCGCAGTCGCCCGGTGGCCGCGAGGAAGGCGACGGGGAGCGCGACGAGCACCTGGGCGACACCGACAGGTATCAGCCCCGTGACGACCGACAGCACAGCGGTCAACGTCCCGAAGACCGCCGCTGCAGCGGCCTCCGGTGGTCGTAGAGGTCCCCGTGTCCTGGTCACCGATCGCACCGGGCCAGTCTGCCAGCCGCTAGAGCGACCGCCCGTTCTCCGGTGGCGTCATCTCCACCCGCACTCCGACGAGCCGGACCTCGCGTTCGTGATCGAACCGGTCGAGCAGTCCGACGGCCGCCTCCGTGACGGTCGCGAGATCCGTGGTGGGTGACGGAAGAGCGACGCTCGCGGTGTGGGTGACGAACGGCGCGTAGCGGATCTTCAGCGCGACCCGCACTCCTTCCCGTCCCTCTCCGCGGACGTCGTCGACGGCTCGCGCCGCGAGGCCGCGTACGCACTCGGCGATCGCGTTCCAGTCGCCGACGTTGTGCTGGAAGGTCGTCTCCCGACTGCGCGACCGTGCGACCCAGGGCTCCGCCGACACCTCCGTCGAGCCCGCACCGGCGCCGAGGCCGACGAGCCACGGCCCGGTCTTGGGTCCGAACCGCGCCGCCATCTCGTCGACGGGAGCACGGGCGAGTTCGCGGACCGTGCGGATGCCCAGGGCGTCGAGCTTCTTCACCGTGCGTGAGCCGATGCCCCACAACGAATCGGGTGAGCGCTCCCCCATCACCGCGAACCAGTTGTCGCGCGTCAACCGGAAGATCCCGCGGGGCTTCCCGAATCCCGTCGCGATCTTCGCGCGCAGGACGTTGTCGCCGATCCCGACGGAACAGTGCAGCCCGGTCGCGTCGAGCACGGCGGCCTGCACCTCGCGCGCGAACGCCTCCGGATCGTCGGTCTGCACTCCCATGAACGCCTCGTCCCAGCCGAGCACGTCGACGACCGTGCCGAAGCCGCGAAGGGTGTCCATCACGACCCTGCGAGACCTCGTTGTAGGTGTCGGCGTCGACGGATCGGACGTGCCCATCCCTCATAGGTTCGCGCGATCGATCCCCCCGGCCACGACGGCGCATTCGCTACGACTTCTGCTATCCGCTGCAGAAATTTCCGTAGCGGATGGCGATTCTTGTAGCGGATGGACGATCACATGATGTGGTGCCGCCCCACGGGCAGGACGAGCGGCTTGCCGGAGACCGGATCGGAGATCACGCGACTGTCCAGACCGAAGACCGCCTTCACCGTCTCGCCGGTGAGCACCTCGGACGGATCTCCCGATGCGTAGATGCTGCCGTCGGCCATCGCGACGAGGTGGTCGGCGTATCGCGCGGCGAGGTTGAGGTCGTGCAGGACCATGACGATCGTCGTGCCGCGGTCGCGATTGAGGTCGGTGAGCAGGTCGAGGACCTCCACCTGGTGGCTCACGTCGAGGAAGGTGGTGGGTTCGTCGAGCAGCAGAAGGTCGGTCTGTTGCGCCAGCACCATGGCGATCCACACGCGCTGCCGCTGACCGCCCGACAGTTCGTCCACGGAACGCTCGGCGAGTTCGGTGGTGTGGGTGGCGGCGAGCGCATCGGCCACGGCCGCGTCGTCCTCCCGGCTCCAGCGCGAGAGCACCCGCTGGTGCGGATGCCGGCCGCGGCCTACGAGGTCGGCGACGACGATGCCCTCGGGTGCGATCGGCGACTGGGGCAGCAGCCCGAGCGTGCGGGCGAGCTTCTTGGCGGGCAGGCGGTGGACGTCCTTGCCGTCGAGCAGGACGTGGCCGCCGCGCGGCGACAGCAACCGCGACATCGACCGCAGCAACGTCGATTTCCCGCACGCGTTGGCGCCGACGATGCACGTGATCCGTCCCGGCGGCACATTCAGATCGAGATTCTCGACGACGGTGCGGTTGCCGTAGCCGAGCTCGAGGTTCTCGGCGATCAGGGTGTGCGTTGCGGTCACAGCGAGCCTCCCGCGCGGTTGGAGCGAATGATGAGGTAGACGAGATAGGGCGCGCCGAGCGCACCCGTCACCACGCCCACCGGGTAGCGCGTGCCGAAGGCGTACTGGCCGACGAAATCCGCGACAAGCACGAGCAGCGCCCCGACGAGTGCCGCCGGGACGAACAACGACGTGCCCCGCCCCACGATTCGCGCGGCGATCGGGCCGGACAGGAAGGCGACGAACGCGATGGGTCCGGCCGCGGCGGTGGCGAACGCGATGAGTCCGACCGCGGAGACGATCGCGAACACGCGTGTGCGTTCGACCCGCACACCGAGTGCCTGCGCGGCGTCGTCGCCGAGCTGGACCATCGACAGGTTGCGTGTCTGCACGAGCAGCACGGGCCCGAGCACCAGGAGGGCGACGATCACGGGCACCGTCGCACCCCAGGTCGCACCGTTGAGGCTGCCGGTGAGCCAGCGCATGGTCTCCTGCAGGTCCCACGTCGCCGCGGTGCTCAGGAGGTAGGACGTGACGCTGTCGAGCATGGCGGCGATGCCGATGCCGATGAGGATCAGGCGCGTGCCCGCCACCCCGCCGCGATAGGACAGTCCGTAGATCAGGAGAGCCACGGCGAGACCGGCGACGATCGCGAAGGCCGACACCCCGGTGCCACCGAGTCCGAGCACGATGATGGCGAAGGCCGCCGCGGCACTCGCGCCGGAGCTGATGCCGATGATGTCGGGGCTCGCGAGCGGGTTGCGCAGCATCGTCTGGAAGGTGATGCCACCGAGGCCGAAGCAGACGCCGGCGACCACCGCGAGGACCGCGCGGGGAAGCCGCAGGCGGCCGACCGCGAAGTTCGCGCCGGCCACGTCCTGTCCGAGGACGACGCGCAGCACGTCCTCGGGCGGGTAGAAGGTCCGGCCGAACATCAGGCTCGCCGCGAAGGCCGCGACCACGAGGGTCGCGAGCACGGCGATGACGAGACGGCGTCGGCGTCCCCGTCGTATCCGGCTCGCGGCGAGGTCGTCGATGCCGGTGTCGATGGTCTCGAGTGTGGCGGTCACAGTTCGCGCAATTTCTGCCGTCGGACGATGTACACGAAGAAGGGCGCCCCGATGAGCGCGGTGATGATGCCGACGTCGATCTCGGCGGGTCGCGCCACGATGCGGCCCACGACGTCGGCGGCGGTCAGCAGTCCTGCTCCCACGAGAGCGGAGAAGGGCAGCAGCCACCGGTTGTCGATGCCGATGAGCAACCGGCACAGGTGCGGCACGACGAGGCCGACGAACGCGATGGGACCGGCGATGGCGGTCGCCGCCCCGCACAACAGCACCGCACCGAGCGACGAGATGCCGCGGGCGAGAGCGACGCGCTCTCCGAGCCCGGCAGCCATTTCGTCACCGAGCGCGAGCGAATTGAGGCTGCGCGCCGACAGCAAGCAGATGACGAAACCGACGCCGAAGAACGGCAGCGCCTGGGAGATGGCGTCGTAGTTCGCGCCGCCCACGCCGCCGATCTGCCACGACCGCACGCTGCCGGCGATGTCGCCGCGCGGCAGGATCACGGCGGTGACGAACGACGCGAGCGCCGCCGAAGTGGCGGCACCGGCGAGGGCGAGTTTGAGGGGTGTCGCTCCCCCACGCCCGAGCGACCCGATCGTGTAGACGAACACCGCAGCAGCGGCGGCACCGATGATCGCGATCCAGATGATCGAGGTCTGCGTCC
Organism: Rhodococcus rhodochrous; assembly: GCF_900187265.1. Taxonomy (NCBI): domain Bacteria; kingdom Bacillati; phylum Actinomycetota; class Actinomycetes; order Mycobacteriales; family Nocardiaceae; genus Rhodococcus; species Rhodococcus rhodochrous. The sequence goes on along the minus strand of NZ_LT906450.1, from coordinate 1,708,089 downwards.
ACAGTCCGAACCACGCCATGCCGATCACGACGGCGAGCGAGGCGCCCATATTGACGCCGAGAATGCCCGGGTCCGCCAAGGGATTACGGGTCACCCCCTGCATCACGGCACCGGCGAGACCGAGCGCCGCGCCGACCAGCAGCGCGAGCACCGTGCGCGGGATGCGCTTGGCGATCGCGCCCTGACCGATGTTGTCGGTGGCGCCGCCGAGGGCCGCGACGATGTCGGCCCAGTCGACGTTGCGCGAACCGATCGTGATCGATGCGATCACCAGCAGGACGAGCACACCGAGCAGAACGAGAAGCCAGACGGAATTGCCGATGGCCGAGCGCCCCTTCTCGGGGGCGCTCGGCATCGACTCGTCGTGTAGTGCGGTCACTCCGCGTTCGTCTTGGCAGCTGCGTCGGAGAGCAGCTGGACGTAGTCGGAGAGGACCCAGGAAATCGCCAGCGGCGTCGGGTTCGCTGCGGTACCGAGCGGGCCGGAGCCGTCGAGGAAGACGATCGAGCCGTTGCGGACGGCGGGCATCTGCGACAGCAGCGGGTCGGCTTCGAGCGCGTCGACGAGTTCCTGGTCGCCGTAGGTGACGATGATCTGCACGTCGTCGAAGACGTCGACCTGCTCGGCGCTGACCTTCTTGGAGAAGGCGTCGTCGGTGGAGGCGTCCGCGACGCTCTTCGGGGTGGCCAGTCCCAGGTCCTCGAAGAAGGCGGCGCGGGTGTCGTTGGCGGTGTAGAAGCTGACCTGGCTCAGGTCGGCGGTGTCGACGTGGGTGAGGAACATCGTCGCCTTACCCTCGAGTTCGGGGTGGGCGGCGGCCGCGTCGGAGATCTCCTGCTCGAGGCTCGCGACGAGCTCCTTGCCCTCCTCGGCCATGCCCAGCCCGGCGCTGTTGAGCTCGATCATGTCGCGCCACGAGGTGGCCCAGGGCGCCTCCGGGTACGCGACGACGGGAGCGATCTCGCTGAGGGTCTCGTAGTCCTCCTGCGTCAGACCGGAGTAGGCGGCGAGGATGACGTCGGGGTTCGTGTCGGACACGGCCTCGAAGTCGATGCCGTCGGTCTCGTCGAACAGCACGGGGGTCTCGGCGCCGAGTTCCTCGAGACGCTCCTCGACCCACGGCAGCATGCCGTTGCCGTCGTCGTCGCCGAAGTTGGCGGCTGCCATTCCCACCGGCACGACGCCGAGCGCGAGAGGCACTTCGTGGTTGGCCCAGTTGACCGTGGCGACGCGCTCGGGCTTCTCGTCGAGGGTGACGGTGCCGAGCGCGTGCTCGATGGTGATCGGGTACTCGCCCGAACCGGCGGAGCCGGAGTCGGCGGTGTCCGAGGAGTCGGAGGATCCACAGGCTGTGAGACCGAGGGCGACCGCGACGGATGCGGCGGCGATCGTCAGAAAGCGCTTCGAACGCATGGAGGCAGAACTCACTCTCGTACGGGGTGGGGGCTCGGCCCTATCTGCCGCGAGCAGTTAGGCGAGGTTTGCCTAAATCTAATGTCGAACCAGATCCGGCGCAATCGCTCGATCGGGACAGCCCCTGTAGCGATCGGGACATCACCCTGCGCGGAACATCCCGGGCGTCGTGCCGGTGACCCTGCGGAAGGCCGCACCGAACGCGCTCGCCGATCGGTACCCCACCTGTTCGGCGACGTCGTCGACGTCGGTGCCGTGACCGAGCAGCATCACCGCGCGCTGGGCACGCACCGCCGCGACCCAGCGCCCGAGGCTCAGGCCGGTCTCCGACCGGAAGGTGCGGGTGATGGTGCGGGTGCTCACCCCCAGTTCGGCCGCCCAGTCCGAGAGCGTCCGCGGATCACTGGGGTCCTCGGCGATCGCTTCGACGATCGGCCGCACGACCGCCGATGACGGCACCTGCACCATCAGTTCGTTCTCGGCGGGGGCGAGCACATCGATCACCATGCGTTCGGTCAGCGACCGCGACCCGTCGCCGAGATGTTCGTCCGCCAGCCGGTCGAGCAGCAGCCGCAGCAGCGGCGTCATCTCCACCGCGACCGGGCCGTCGGACAACGACGGGGCGGAGTCGATCCCGAAATGCGCCGTGCGGTACCAGGTTCCGGCAGGCATGACTCCCCAGTGGAGCATGCCCGCCGGAATCCACAGTCCCATGGTCGGGGTGATGGTCCACGTGCGCGAACCGATGGTCGCGGTGGAGGCACCCCGGTCGTTCCACAGCAGTTCGTGCGTCGGATGCGAATGCGCCTCGAAGCGGGTCTCGCGGGAGACGAGCTCGTCCATGCCCGCGATGACGAAGGGCACGTCGATCTCTCCGGCCCCGTAGGCCGGCAACGTCCTGCTCTCCGCCGCCTCGACACTCTTCACTCGGCCTCCTCCGCTGCACGACGACGACAATCCTCACATGTCCCGCCGCCGCGGCTCAGGACAGGATCTCGACGTACCCTTCCGTGCCGTGCACGCGGATGCGCTGTCCGTCGCGGATGATGCGGGTCGCGTCCTCGACACCCACGACGGCCGGCAGCCCGTACTCGCGCGCGATGACCGCGCCGTGGGTCATCACGCCGCCGACCTCCGTCACCAGCGCGCTGACGGTGACGAACGCCGGGGTCCAGCTGGGGTCGGTGAACGCCGTGACCAGGATGTCACCGGGTTCGAGATCGGCCCGGTCCATGTCGGTGACCACGCGGGCGCGGCCCTCCACGACACCGGTCGACACCGCGATACCGGGTAGCGCCCCGTCGGGCAGTCCGTCACGGCAGTACGCGCCGGTGAGCGTCTCGCCTGTCGACAGCAGCACCCGAGGCGGCGTGAGCGTGGCGAACGATGCGAACTCCCGCTTCCGCTCCGCAACGAGGTCGCCGACCGGCCGCGGCGCGCGCACGACGTCCTCGAGTTCGTCGAACCGCAGGAAGAAGATGTCCTCCTCGTCGTCAACGACTCCGTCTCGGACGAGACGTTCCGCCTCGCGCAGCAGTGCCTGCTTGTAGACGAAGTAGCGGCCGATCATGCCGTACTTCGGGTACTCCCGATATCCCGCGAAGGCACGGACCCGGTCGACGAGCCTCTCGATCTCCTCAGCCTTCTGTTCTCCGTCTGGGAGGCCCCGCACGCGTTCTAAGAGTTCGCGCTTCTTCTCCTCCGCCTGGCGGCGACCCTCGTCGAAACGCTGTGTCGCGGCACCGGGTTCGAAGTTGTCGAGATTGCTCACGATCATCGGCACCAGCATCGTGGGGCGCTCACCCCACCTGGGCCGGGTGATGTCGATTTCCCCGACACACCGCCTGCCGTACCTGTCGAGGAAGTCCTCGAGTGCCGCTCGTACCTGCGGTCCGCCCTCACGCGCGCCGAGTGCGTCGAGGAAGCGTGCGTCGTCGAAGCCCTCCGCGTCGACCTGGCGCAGGAACGCTACGACATCCGGGTACGGGCGCGCGGCATCGGCGACGTCGAGCAGCGCCAACCCCATCTCCGAGGTGACGTTGTAAGGAACAGACCGGGAGATGACGTCCGCAACGTTCTTCTCCCCCAGCCATTCCCGACCCAGCTCGTTGAGCCGCTCGGCGGCCTGCATACCGGCGGCGAGCACCTCTCCGACCTCCTTACCGAACAACGATTCCTGCAGCTCGCGGATGTCGGCGCGCATGAAATCGAGCAGCGCCGAACCGGTTTCGTTCTCGATGAGACGCGCCGACTCGGCAATCGCGGCCTCGTTGCGCGCCACGAGTTCGGGCACGACGGCAGGGTCGATCTCGTCCGGGGCGGGTGGCAGACCGACCCGCGCGGCGGCAGGATCGTCCGGGCGCGTCGGGACGAATCCTCGATCGAGCACGGTTCGCAGCGCGTCGCCGAAGAGCGGGTCGGAACTGCCGATCATCCCGACGATGCCCGGCCCCTGGGTGGGTGAGGCCAGCATGGGCGTGACGTCGACGAACAGCCGCCCACCCGCGTGTCGCATGGGCGCACGGCTGGTCAACTGCCACATGGAGATTCCCAACGGTTTCAGCGGATCGGTCATCATCTGCTGGTGACCGACGGAAAGGTAGACGTGGTTGTCGTCGTCGCCGGCCTCCGGGACGGGGAACAGCGTGGTGATCGGGCGGCTCTGCACGATGTGGAAGACGCCGGCGGCCAAGCACCATTCGATGTCCTGGGGACGCCCGAAGTGTGCTTCGATGCGTCTGCCCAGCTTGACGAGTTCGACGAGGTGCGTGTCGCTCAGCACCGGTGCCTCCTGGCGCTGCGTCCGGTCCACGACCTCGCCGGCACGCACCGCGTACGCGTCGGCGTTCACCAGACCCGACACCAGGTCGTCGCCAAGCCCGGCGACCGCATCCACGCAGGACACCGTGCGATCCGAGGTGACGGGATCGGCGGTGAACAGCACACCCGATTCCTGCGGGAACACCATCCGCTGCACGACCACCGCCATGTGTACCTTCCGATGGTCGAAGCCGTTGTTCACCCGGTAGGCGACGGCACGCTCGGTGAACAGCGAGGCCCAGCATCTGCGCACGTGCCGGAGAACGTCTTCGACGCCCCGGACGTCCAGGTAGCTGTCCTGTTGCCCCGCGAACGACGCCGTCGGCAGATCCTCGGCGGTCGCGCTCGAGCGCACCGCGACGGGCACGTCCTCCCCGAGTTCGCGGACCCGCGCGGCGATCTCCTCCGCGATGTCGCCGGGGATCGTGCACTCTTCGATCTCCGTACGGATCTGCGTGCTCAGCGCTGCGATGTCGTCGGGTTCGGCCTTCGCGAGTCGCTCGAGCAGGTCGTCGACACGCGGTAGCTCGGAGAGCACCGTTCGATAGGCGTCCGTCGTCACGCAGAACCCGTCGGGCACGTCGACGTCGTCGAGGCGCCACAACTCCCCCAGGCTCGCTCCCTTGCCACCCACGATCGACACCGCCGTGCGGTCGATCTCCCGAAAATTCTGTACGTAGCCCATTCCGGCTCCCCACCTGCGATTTCAATGCTGTGTGGGCGAGTATGGACCCAATTTTCGATCCTCATGAGGACCGAGGATCCGGTATAACGTGAGAGGGGGAAGGACGAGATCCACCTCTACAGCGGCGCGCCGAACTGCGAGCCCAGTCGCAAGGCCTGATCGGCCACCCGTTCCGCCAGGTCCACCCGCTCGTCGACATTTCCGGTGAGCATCACCCAGGAACGCCCCGTGGCGGTCAGAGCATCGACGAACCACTCCGTCATCTGCGCGCGAATATGCTCGCCGTCCCGGATGCCGTCCTGCACGAACGGCACACCCTCGTGATCGGTGAGCAGGTACAGCGCCCGCCGGTCACGGACTCCCCTCCAGGACCGCTCGCTGGTGCCGAGATAGCGTCGCTCCCAGACGGTGGTCGCGAACGCGTCGGTGTCGCAGACGAGCAGTGGAGACCCCTCCCGCGCCGCACATTCCTCCAGCCGCGTCTGTTCGACGGCGATGTTCTCGAAATCGTCTCCGGTCCAAACGATGTCGTCGACGGTTCCGCTGCCGAGCTTGTCGTAGGTGGCCTGTCGTCCGTATTCCGGGACCCAGCCGGTTCGTTCCCAGACACCACCGCGAGCCCGGAATCGACGCACCAACTCCCGGCTCACGGTGGTGGTGCCCGTGGATTCGGCGCCGAGCACGACGATGCGGGTCGCGAGGCCGGCACGGGCCGGTGCGTCGAGATCGTCCCAGCGCCCGGCGAGGTCACCACGGCAGGCCGTGCCGGAGGCGGGATGCGCGACACGCAGCGGGTCGACGCACACGTGCGTGGCCGAGAAGCGTCGAGCGAGCTCGTCACCGTACTTCTCGCTGGAGACCACCGCATCGACCGGAACATCGGTGACGGTGCGCACGGCTGCTTTCATACAGGCGACCTGCCCGGCCCATACGGTGTCCGATTCCAGGTCCATCGATGCGTCGCACGGAATTCCCGTCACGGTGACCGGCGTGTCGACGGCGTGTGATTCGCGCATCCACGACACGCGGTCACCCAACGGAATCGTCTCTGCTGCAGAGGACATGACGACGACGGTGACGCGTTCGGCGATTTCCGCAGCGCGCCGGACGAGGTGATGGTGACCGACGTGAGGTGGATAGAACTTCCCGATGACGAGTGCGTGCCGATACATCACTGCACCTCCACCAGTTGCCGCTCGACCGCCATGGAGCGTCGCCAGGCAACCAGGCCCCGAATGCACAGGAGCAGGAAACCTGCGTACAGCAGTGCCGTGAGCGTCAGTCCCTTGTGCAGGTAGAGCGGGATGTAGATCAGGTCGGCGGCGATCCACAGCAGCCACGACTCCCACCGTTTCTTCGCCTGCCCCCACGTCGCGAGCAACGACAGCACGGTGGTGGTCGCGTCCCAGAACGCGACGGTCGAGTTCGTCGCGACCTCCAGCAACGCCGTCAGCCCGATCACCGCAGCGACACCGACGACCGCGAGCACGCTCCACTCGGTCGTGTTCGTGCCCGTCACCGGCAGGGCATCCCCGTCTCTGCCCCGCGCCCAGTTGCTCCACCCCCACACGGCGAGCGCGATGTACACAACCTGCAGTCCGGAATCGGCGTAGAGCCCGGCGGTCGCGAAGAGCAGGATCCACACGAGGTTGTTGGCGATACCGATCGGCCAGTTGAGGATCGACTGCCGCCCCACCAGGTACACGCACCACGCGCCGCTGACGAAGCCGAACACTTCGGCCCAGGTGGTGGGCGTACCGAGTGCAGTGAACGCCGTCGAGTTCAGAAATGCGATCATCATCGCCGCCTTTCGCTTGTGGCAGCGATTAGATCATGTTTGCTCTAAATGATGCAACGGTGAAATCGACTTCGGTGTTCTCGACGGCGCTATACGACGTCGAGAACACCGAAGTTTCGGGAATCAGCGGGGGTCGGGGCCCTCCACGAGCGGCAGGGATTCGTCGGCGGTCCACGCGTTGAGCGAACCGTCGTACACCGCAACGTCCGACCGACCTGCAGCTGCGAGCGCGTGCGCGAGTCCGGAGGCCGCGATGCCGCCGCCGCAGTAGGTCACCGGCTTGACGTCCGGGTTCAGAGCGCCCGCCTTGTCGAAGATCTCGCGCAGTTCCGCCGCCGGCTTCAAGCGTCCGGTCGACGGGTCGACGAGATCACCGAAGGGGATGTTGATGCTGCCCGGGATGTGCCCGCGTCGCGGGTAGGACGGGCTCTCCCCGCGGTAGGTCGCGGGATCCAGGGCGTTGATGATCAGTGTGTTCGGGTCGTCGAGCGACGCCGCGATCTCCTCCGTCGACCGCACGAGCTCGGGCCGGTGCTGCGAAGTGAACGTCGCACCGTGCGGGACCACCTGCTCGTCCGAGACCGGATATCCGGCGGCCTTCCAGGCGGGTAGTCCGCCGTCGAGCACGGCGGCGTCGTCGAAGCCTTCGAGCCGCAGCTGCCACCACAGTCGCGCGGCCCAGATGCCGTTCTTCTGGTCGTACAGCACCACACGGCGTCCCTCCCCGATACCGACCGCACCGGCGGCGGTAGCGAACCGCTCCGACGACGCCGCGGTGAACGGCTGTGGCGCTTCGTGATCGGAGAAATCCGTGAACAGGTCGGCGTAGACCGCACCGGGAATGTGTTCCTCCAGGTAGGTCGCCAACCCGGGTTCGATGTGCACGGACCCGTCCGGCGGCGTGCTCAGGTGCACGGTGGCGTCGACGATGACGAGGTCCTCGTCCCCCAACTGCTCGTACAGCCACTCCGCGGAGACGGTGTTCGGCTTCGTGTCGTTCATCGAGGTCCTCCTCTGCTCTCGGTATCTCCTTCCAGTAGAGCAGTCATACGACTTGGGTGGGTTCGTCCCCGCTCAGCGGGGTCGAACCCACCGAAATCGACGTCAGTTCTGTTCGGTCCGGGTCGCGGCGAGGTTCTTGCCCCGGGTCTCCGACGCGATCCACGCGGCGAGGATCGTCACACACGCGGTGCCGACGAGGATGAGGCTCAGCGGCAGGCTCGATCCGTCCGACGCGACCAGCAGGCTCGCCGCGATCATCGGTGTGAAGCCGGCGCCGATCAGGCTGGCGAACTGGTAGCCGAACGACACCCCGGTGTACCGGACGTCGGTGCCGAACATCTCCGACAGCATCGGTGCGAGCGGCGCGTACATCGCCGACTGCACGACCTGCCCGAACAGCAACGCGACCGTGAGCAGCGCGATCGAACCCGTGTTGATCATCATGTACAGCGGGAAGGCGTACAGCACTGCGACGGCCGCACCCGTGAGGCTCACGGCGCGACGTCCCACGCGGTCGGACAGCGCCGAGAAGCCGGGGATGGTGACGATCGAGACGACCGACATCAGCACCAGAATCCGCATGACGGTCGACGAGCTGTATCCCACCGATGTCGTGTAGGCAATGATGTGCGACGTGATCAGCGCGGTCATCGCGAACGGGCCGATACCCACCGCACACGCGAGAACGAGCGGGCGTGGACGTCGGAGCAGTTGCAGTACCGGCGGTTTCGCCTCGGCGGCGACCTCCGCTTTCGCCGCAGCCTGCTCGAAGACCGGACTCTCGACGACGCTCATGCGCACGTAGAGACCGATTGCCAGGAGCGCGGCGCTGGCGATGAACGGGAGTCGCCACCCCCATGACTCGAACGAGGCGTCCGGGAGCAGGGTCGCGAGCATCACGGCCGATGTCGACAACAGGAATCCGATCGGCGAACCGAGCTGCATGAGTCCGGTCCACAGCCCGCGACGACGGTCGTCGGAGTGCTCGGCGACCATCAGGGCCGCGCCACCCCACTCGCCACCGACGGCGACACCCTGCACGACACGCAGCGTCACGAGCAGGACGGGCGCCAGCATGCCGATCTGTTCGTAGGTGGGCAGAATGCCGATCGCGAAGCTGGCGATACCCATCATCACCATCGTGATGACGAGCATCGACTTGCGTCCGAGCCGGTCGCCGAAGTGGCCGAACGCCAGGCCGCCGAGCGGTCGCGCGACGTATCCGGCCGCGAGTGTTCCGAAGGCGGCGATCGTCGAGACCGCCGAGTTCGACGACGGGAAGAACAGGTCGCCGAAGACGAGGGCGGCCATCGTGCTGTAGAGCAGGAAGTCGTAGTACTCGATGGTGGTACCGAGCAGGCTCGACAGGGTGACCTTCCGCAGTTGCGCGAGGTCACCGGACGGCGGGCTCTGTACGTCGCGTGCCGTGTTCGTTTCCTCGGTCGGGGCCGACGCAGGCTGCTCCATACAGCACTCCTGGGATCGCAGGGACAGGGTCGGTGGGCGTCACATCGGTTGTGTGACACCCATCCCCGCGACTCTGTCAATCCGCGCGAGAGGAGCCAAGGACACGCCCGCTCAATGGGAGGTTTCCGGAAGGCTCAGGACCGGACGACGTAGTCCGACGGCAACAGTGCGCTACCCGGCAGCAGATATTCGTCGGCCTCGAGCAGCGTCGTCCACCGGTCGAGGAAGCCGGGGAAGACGTCGAGCGGGGTCGTGTCGACGACCTGCACCCCGGGTTGCAGCAGCGCGACCAGCAATGCCGTCAGCGCGACCCGCACGTCCCCGTCGTGGTCGACCACCCCGGCCGGCTCCCCCAGGCCCGGCGCCACCACGATCGATTCCCCTTCGACGCACACGCCCAGACCGAGCTGCACGAGCAGCGGCGCCCACGCCGCCGCAGTCCCGTCCGATGCCGACAGCGCGCATTCGTCGCCTGCGCGGGTCGCGGCGACGGCGTAGAGCGGCAGCACGTCCATCGGCACGGTCACGTCGAACTGCGGGAGTTCGCCGGCGGTGGAACGGGTCGTCGCGGTCAACCCGTCGGCGGAGGCGACGACATAGGCACCGGTGCGCGCGACGCCCGCCCGCAGTCGGCGCACGGCGTCCGGCTCCAATCCCAGCGGTTCGCGCACCATCACCGTGCCGCCGGTCACGACGCCCGCGAGCAGCAGGGCCGTGACCGCGACCTCCGATGCCACGGCGTCCACGCGGCCGCGCACCGGGATTGCAGCACAGGGAAGTTCGACGGTCACGGGGTTTCCTCCTGGATGGTCGAGAGCACCGGGACGTTGTTGTACCGCTCCTTGACGGTGCGGAAGTGGACCCAGCTCTCGAGTTCGAGAACGGAGCGCAGGGCGCGGACGGTGTCGAGCGACGACACGACATCCTCGAGGCGCGTGGCATGAACGGTACCCAACAGATCGAACCGTCCGATGGTGCTCGCGAGGAAGTTCACACCCGGAAGTTCCTTGATCACCGCCGCCAGATCCGAGATGCGACCGCTCGCACGGATACCGAAACCCACCGCGACCTCCGTCTCGTGCTGACCACCGGTCAGAGCTCCGATGCGGAGCACACCGTCGTCGATCAGGCGTTTCACGCGGATGCGCGCCGTGCCCGGTGACGTTCCGGCGGCCTCGGCCAATTCGGTGTACGACGCGCGCCCGTCGTCCTGCAGCACGCCGAGCAGACGGACGTCGAGAGGGTCGAGGCGTGTGACGGGCACCTTGTCGGGCCGGCCGATGTCGATGATCAGATCGGTATAGACGAGGGTGTTCGTCTCCTGCACGCCGTCGATGCTGCGGATGCGTTCGAGGGACGACGCGAGTCGCGCGGCTCCGGACGTGCGGATCTCGACGATCAGCGGATACGGGCCGCTGGTGAGCGAGACGTAGGGGACGTCGTGCAGTTCTGCGATCCGCGCCGCGACCTGCCGCACCGGTTTGTCGACCGCGACGGAGACGTGCCCGAGCGCGTCGAGTCCGATCGTCGAGGGATGGACGATGCCCACGACGTGGACGCGGCCGCTCTCGAGCAGGGCGTTCAGTCTCTTGGAGACGGTGGGCCGGGACACCCCGAGTTTCTCTGCGAGTTCGTTGCGGCCGATGCGTCCGTCGAGGCGGAGTTCCTCGACGATTCGGGCATCGAGGTCGGACCCGGCAAATGGTACGGGCGTGGTCATGTGATGTTTACAAACGAAATACGGACCAACATCACTTCACTTATCATCAACCACCTCCGGATCCGTAAGCCTACCGGCTACAACTCGGGCAGAAATCGTTTCCGAAAAATCAACGAGTGACGTTGATTGCTTCGTTTTCGGTTTGGTCAGAACATATCCCACTCCATATGCTTCGAACCAACCGAACGAGCACAGACCAGCGCCGATCTCGTTGCTCTACATCCCCCGCACCCTCAGGAGATCGAACGATGAGAAAAGTAGGACTGCTCGCAGCCGGCACCGGCCTCGCCCTGCTCGTCAGTGCATGCGGCGGTGGATCCGGCGGCACCGAGGCCGACGGCGCGGCCCCTGCCGGCCTCGCCCGTGCCGGTGAGGTCACCTTCTGCACCGACCCCGAGTACCCCCCGATGGAGTACTACGCCGAGGGCGACACCAGCACCCCGATCGGATTCACCTCCGACGGCGCCCGCGCTCTCGCCGACCTCTGGGAGGTCGAGGCGAAGTGGCAGATCACCGCATTCGACGGCCTCATGCCCGGCCTGCAGGCCGGTCGCTGCGACATCCTGTGGACCGCGCTCTACATGAGCCCGGAGCGCCTCGAGGTCGCCGACGCTGCCGCCTTCCTCGAAACCGGCCCGGGCCTGCTCGTCCGCAGCGGCGACACCTCGATCACCAGCTCGGAGGATCTGTCGGGCAAGACTGTCGCCGTGCAGGGCGGCGGAAGCAACGAGCTGACCATCCGCGCCCTGTCGGAGGAACTCGAGGCGGCCGGATTGCCCGGCATCACCGTCCAGGCCTACCCCAAGACCGCCGAGACCGTCGCCGCCGTCACCAACGGCAAGGCCGACGCCCTCATCGAGACCGATGTCGCCGTCGTCGAGATGGTGAACAAGTCGGGCGGTGCCCTCACCGCGGTGCCGGACGTCTTCCCCGTCGACACGAAGTTCGGTGTCTTCACCAAGAAGGACTCGCCGCTCAGTCCTGCTGTCGCCGAGGGCATCAGGACGCTCGCCGAGAGCGGAACCCTGCAGGAGATCGCCGTCGAGTACGGTCTCGATCCCGAGCGCGTCGTGACGGATTGACATCATGACCTTCGACTTCGAGATCTTCCTCTCCGCGCTGACCTCCTCGGAGTTCTTCCGTGGAGCCTGGCTGTCGGTCGCGCTCGCGGCGGCGTCGATGCTCTTCGCGACGCTGATCGGCTTCGGCGTCGCCCTGCTGCGCATCAGCGACAACCGCCTCGCCCGCACCGTCGGCGGAGCGTACGTGTGGTTCTTCCGCGCCATCCCGACCCTGCTGGTGCTGCTGATCATCTGGAACGCCGGCCCCCAATTGTTCCCCGCCCTGCGGGAGAACTGGTTCAGTCCCTTCCTCGCGGCGTTCATCGGGTTCGCGGTGGTCGAGGCCGCATACATGGCGGAGATCCTGCGGTCGGCGCTGCTCAGCGTCGACGACGGCCAGCGCCTCGCAGCCCGCGCCATCGGCCTGCCCCCGCACAAGGTGATGCTGAAGGTCGTGCTGCCGCAGGCCGTCAAGGTCGCGCTGCCGCCGACGGGCAACGAGTTCATCGCGATGCTCAAGTACACCTCGCTCGCGTCGGTCATCTCCCTGCGTGAGCTGCTCACCACGGCGCAGGTCGGGGTGTCGAACACCTTCCGCTACGCCGAGTACTACAGCGCCGCACTCGTCTACTACCTCGTCATCGTCACCGCGCTGATGGGTGTGCAGACGCTGATCGAGCGCCGCTACCGCTGGGTCTCGTCCGGGGTCACCACCGCCCCGACGGCCGGCACGACGAAGGAGACGGTGACAGTATGACCAGCACCGCACTGCTCGAAACGATCGGTCTGCGGAAGACCTACGGCAGCAACGAGATCCTCAAGGGCGTCGACTTCTCCATCGAAGCCGGGCAGGTCAAGGCCGTGCTCGGGCCCTCCGGTTCCGGCAAGTCCACCATCCTGCGCCTGATGTCGCTGCTCGAACCCGCCGACGCCGGGTCGATCCTGCTCCACGGCAAGGAGATCGGTGTCGAGTCCGGACGGGACGGGCGATCGATCCCGCTCCCCGAGCGCAAGCTCGCCCGCGAACGCACGAACATCGGCATGGTCTTCCAGAAGTTCAACCTGTTCGCGCATCTCGACGTGCTCCACAACGTCACGCTCGGACTCACCGAGGTGCACGGCGTTGCGAAGGGCGAGGCCGTGCACCGGGCCGAGCGGATGCTCGAACGGGTGGGCATGTCGCAGCGCATGCGGCACTACCCGTCGGAGTTGTCGGGTGGCCAGCAGCAGCGCGTCGCGATCGCCCGGGCCCTGGTCCTCGATCCGGCCGTGATGTTGTTCGACGAACCCACCTCGGCTCTCGACCCCGAGCTCGTCAACGAGGTCCTGTCCGTCATGGAAGACCTCGCCCAGCAGGGCATGACGATGATCGTGGTCACCCACGAGACCCGGTTCGCCCGTCGCGTCGCCGACGAGGTCGCCCTGTTCGACAGCGGCGTCATTGTCGAACAGGCTCCGCCCGAGCAGTTCTTCACCGCTCCGGAGCACGAGCGCACCCGCGAATTCCTCTCCCACATCCACTGATTTCCCACATCCACTGTCACGACCCAGACGGAGCACCTCATGGCATCCCCGATCGCGGTCTACACCGATCTCGACGACCTCGACCCCAGCGAGGGCATCGCCCTGCTGGAGGCCGAAGGCTTCGAGGTCCGTGTGCTCGAGACCCGCGACCCCGACAAGATCGCCGCCGCCGCGGCGGACGCGTCCGCGCTGCTCGTCGGCTATGCTCCCGTCGACGCCGAGCTGCTCGACCGTCTCCCCCGCCTGGGCATCGTCTCGATGCTCTCGCGCGGCTACGACTCCGTCGACGTCGACGCGGCCACCGTCCGCGACGTCTGGGTGGCGACGGTCGGGGATGTCGCCTCCACCGAGGTCGCCACCCACACCTGGGCCCTGACCCTCGCCGCGGTGCGCCGCCTCGACTTCTTCGCCCTGTCGGGACGTCGCGGCTGGCTCGACCGCCCCACCTACGCACCCCGTCGCCTCGCCGACACGACCCTCGGGCTCGTCGGTCTCGGCCGCATCGGCAGCGAGGTCGCGGCGCTCGCGGCCGGTTCCGTCGGCACGATCCTCGGCTACGACCGCGCCGGACGCGACCTGCCGGCCGGTGTCACCCCCGCATCGCTGGCCGAGGTGGTCACCCGGTCCGACGTCGTGTCCATCCATCTGCCCCTCGACGGTTCCACCGAGAAGCTCTTCGACGCCGACCTGCTCGCGACGATGCGGCCCGGCTCGTGGCTGATCAACGTCTCGCGCGGCGGCATCGTCGACTCCGACGCCCTCGCCGACGCGCTCGACTCCGGTCACCTGGCCGGCGCCGCCCTCGACGTGCTCGACGTCGAACCCCCGCTGCCCGGCGACCGGCTCGCCGAACACCCCAACGTCCTGCTGACCCCGCACGTGGCGTACCTGTCCGACCGCACGGCCCGCGAGTACGTCCGCATGCAGGCCGCCAACGTCGTCGAATGGTACCGCACCGGCGCGCCGTCGCATTCCGTCACGAACCCGCACGAGGTGATCGCATGAGCATCCGACTCGAGATGTTCCAGTCCCTGTGGGCCATGGAGGATCTGCCGTGGCGCGGCACCCCGTGGACCCTCCCCGAGCAGCTCGACCGTCTCGCCGAGGCGAACTTCGACGGGATCGCCGTCGATCTCGGTGCCCGCGGCAGGCCCGAGGCCGACGTCCTCGCACCGCTGCTCCGCGAGCGCGACCTGCAGTCGGCGGTCTTCGCCTTCCTCCGCGACGACACCGACCTCGACGCAGCACTGCGCTACGCCGACACCATCGGCGCCGACCGGATGGTCGTGTGCGGGTGCGTCTTCGACCCCGACGACGCGGTCGTCGTCGACACCGTGCACCGCTGGCACCGCACCGCCGAGGCCGCGGGGGTCGCGATGCAGCTCGAGACGCACCGCAACACCCTCACCGACGACATGCGCCGCACCACGCGGCTGCTGCAGGACATCGACCCTGCCGTGAACCTGGCCATCGACCTGTCGCACTACGTGGCCGGCAGTGAGATCCCGGTGACTCCCACCCCGGAGATCGACGGGCACATCGAGGCCCTGTTCGCCCGCGCCGAGTCCGTCCAGGGCCGGGTCGCGACCCGCTGCCAGGTGCAGATCCCGCTCGGCTTCCCGCAGCACCGCGAGTGGGAGGAGCTGTTCACCGGCTGGTGGACCCGCGCATTCACCGCGATCCTCGAACGCCGCGCCCGCGACGACAGCGACGAGCCGGTCATGTTCTGCACCGAACTCGGCACCACCCCCTACGCCATCACCGACCGCGACGGCGTCGAACTGTCCGACCGGTGGGCCGACGCCCTCACCCTGCGCGACCGGGCCGTCGCCTGCTTCACCGAGGCCACCACTCGTACTTCCACCCTCACGACCACAGGAGCGTCACGATGAGCACCCTGCAGTTCCCCCTGCCGGAGCGGACCACCACCTCGACCGGCAACGTCGTGATCGACGGACCGCTGTCCGACCTGCCCACCGGTCGTGCCCTCGTCCCCGCCCGCGCCTACACGGGCACCGAGGAGTTCGACCAGGAGCAGAAGAGCATCTTCTCGTCGGGCTGGGTGTGGGCCGGCTACGCGCACTGGGTCGCCGAGCCGGGCGCGGTGCATCCCGTCACGATCGGCGGCAAACCGCTGCTGCTCGTGCACGGCGAGGACGGGCAGATCCGCGTCTTCCACAACTCGTGCCGGCACCGGGGCATGGCGCTGACCGAGGAACCGGTCGTGGTGCAGGGACGCATCCAGTGCGCCTACCACTGCTGGTCGTTCAAACTCGACGGAACCCTCGCGGCGGCACCGTATTACACCCGTGAGCGTCGCTCCAAGCTCGACCCGGAGGTCGCGAAGCGGTTGAGCCTGCTGCTGGTCGCGAGCCATACCTGGGCCGGCATGATCTTCATCGACCTGTCGGCGACCGAAACCGACCCGCAGGCGTGCGCCGACAGCTTCACCGAGCATCTCCGGCCGTTGCTGAGCCGCTGGTCGCACATCGACTTCACCCGCCTGCACCTGGCCGGGGAGCGCAGGTTCGAGGTCGACGCGAACTGGAAGCTGGTCGTGGAGAACTTCCTCGACTTCTACCACCTGCCGTTCGTGCACCCGCAGGTCGGACCGGTCACCGCGTCCCTCGACGTCGACGACGTCGCGCTTCACCCCGATGTCATCGGTGGCAGCTACCCGCGTGGCGCGGCGGGCAAGGCCGAGAAGACCGCGAAGACGCTGCCGTGGCTCGGCGACGTCCCGGAGGACCGGCTCGAACGCCAGGACATCTTCTGCCTCTTCCCGAACGCGCTGGTGTTCCTCGAGGCCGACTGGTTCCAGGTCATCGGCTACCACCCCGAGGCGCCCGACCGCACCGTCGAGCACATGGCGATCTTCGTCGACTCCTCCGCTGCCGGTGACGAATTCGCCGAGACCCGCTCGCAGCTGTGCGAGGTGCTGTGGCACGTCAACGAACAGGACATGCCGATGCTGCACCGCCTGCAGATCGGCCGCAACTCCCCCGGTTCCGACTCGACGAACCTCGTCTCGCACTGGGATCAGATCACCGCGCTGTTCCAGGACCGCGTCGCAACGAAGGCAGGCTACCGATGACCGCACTGCTCGAGAGCACGACCGACCGCGCACCCCGCACCCGCTCGGTGCGCGTCACCGGGATCACCTGGGAGGCCGAAGGAATCCTGTCGGTGACCCTCGCCGATCCGTCCGGTGACCCGATGCCGGCGTGGGAGCCCGGTGCTCACATCGACATGGAACTGTCGCAGGGTCTCACCCGCCAGTACTCGCTGTGCGGCGACCCGGCCGACCTGCGCAGCTGGACGGTCGCGGTACGGCTCGCCGCCGACTCGCGCGGCGGTTCGGCCCACGTGCACTCCACGCTGCGACCCGGCGACATCCTGCGCGTGCAGGGTCCACGGCAGCACTTCCCGCTCGAGGACGCCCCGGCCTACGTCTTCGTCGCCGGCGGCATCGGCATCACGCCGCTGCTGCCGATGATCGAGGCCACCGCCGCGCGCGGCGCGAATGTGACAGTGCACTACGCGTATTCGGCTCACGCTCCGGCGCGGTTCGTCGAACGTCTAGCCACGACCGGTGTGCCCGTGCACCTGCACCCCTCCGCCGAGGGTGAGCGTCTCGACCTGGCGGCGCTGTGCGCGGGTCTCGGCGCGGGGACGCTCGTGTACTCGTGCGGCCCGGAACGCATGCTCACCGAGCTGACGGAACTCCTTCCGGCCGAAGCGTTGCGCATCGAGTCGTTCTCCCCCGCCCCCGCGGAACCCGCGGCGGCACCCGCCGGCGAGTCGTCCGCGTGCTCGGTGCAACTCGGCGCCGATGGTCCGGTCGTGGAGGTCGCGGAGGACGAATCCGTCCTCGACGCCCTGGAGCGTTCCGGTGCGGATGTCATGTGGTCGTGCCGCGAAGGCACGTGCGGCAGCTGCGAGGTCGTGGTGCTGTCCGGCGAGATCGACCACCGCGACAACATCCTCGACGACACCGAGCGGGCCGAGGGGAAGTGCTTCTTCCCGTGTGTGTCCCGGCCGATCTCGAGGGCGGTGATCGAGCTGTGACCGACACCGTCGTCTCCGAGGAACTGCGGCTGCGCCGCGAACTGGCCGCCGTGTACCGGCTGGTCGCGCACTTCGGGATGACCGACCTGATCTTCACGCACATCTCGCTGCGGCTGCCCGGGCCCGAACCGCGGTTCCTCATCAACCCCTACGGATTGCTGTTCGAGGAGATCACCGCGTCGAATCTCGTGGTGGTCGATCCGCACGGCATGCCCGTCGGTGACACCGGTGCACTGGTCAATCCGGCCGGTTTCGTCATCCACGGCGCGATCCATGCGGCCCGCCCCGACGCGCACTGC
This sequence comes from Rhodococcus rhodochrous, assembly GCF_900187265.1. Classification (NCBI taxonomy): domain Bacteria; kingdom Bacillati; phylum Actinomycetota; class Actinomycetes; order Mycobacteriales; family Nocardiaceae; genus Rhodococcus; species Rhodococcus rhodochrous. The sequence continues at coordinate 1,690,232 of NZ_LT906450.1, read as the reverse complement.
GTCCTGCACACCCATACCCGGGCGGGCTGCGCGGTCGCGGCGACCACTCACGGTCTGCTGCCCGTCAACCAGATGTCGATGGAGTTCTACGACCGCGTCGCCTACCACGACTACGAGGGTGTCGCGCTGAGCCTCGACGAGCAGACCCGCCTCGTCGCCGACCTCGGCGACCATCCCGTCATGATCCTCCGCAACCACGGTCTGCTCACCGTGGGCAGCACCCCGGCCCAGGCCTTCCTGCGCATGTTCTATCTGAACTGGGCCTGCGAGATCCAGGTCACGGCCGCCGCGACCGGACCTCTCGTGCTTCCCCCGCCGGAGGTGTGTGAACGCAGCGCCCGCCAGTTCACCGGCACCGAGACCAACGACGACTTCGTCGATCCGGGCGCCGACCTCGCGTGGGCCGCGATGCTGCGCCTGCTCGACCGCATCGCGCCCGATTACACCGACTGATTCCTCCCATAGAAGAAGGACTGCTTCCCATGACTCCCATCGGACCCGTCGACGCCTCGCAGATCCCCCGCTACAACGGGCCCGGCACCTTCGCGCGACTGCCTCGCCTCGACGAGGTCACCAGCACCGACGTCGCCATCGTCGGTGTTCCCTTCGACACCGGCGTGAGCTACCGGCCCGGTGCGCGTCTCGGCCCGGCCCACGTGCGCGCCTCGTCGAAGCTGCTCCGCCCCTACAACCCGGCACTGGACGTCTCCCCGTTCGCGGAGATGCAGGTCTCCGACGCCGGCGACATCGCGTGCAACCCGTTCGATATCGACGAGGCCGTCTCCGACATCGAGCGCGGCGCCGACGCCCTCACCGGTGACGGCACGCGCCTGCTCACCATCGGCGGCGACCACACGATCGCCCTGCCGCTGCTGCGCTCGGTCGCGCGTCGCCACGGCCCCGTCGCCGTCGTGCACTTCGACGCGCACCTCGACACCTGGGATACCTATTTCGGTGCGTCGATCACCCACGGCACGCCGTTCCGCCGCGCATCGGAGGAGGGCCTGATCGACAAGGAGGCCAGCATGCACGTCGGTACCCGCGGCCCCCTCTACAGCGACAAGGACCTGTCCGACGACAAGATGCTGGGCTTCTCCGCCGTCACCTCGCCGGAGATCGAGATCGACGGTGTCGCCGCGGCCATCGAGCGGATGCTCGCCCGCATCGGCGACCGCCCGGTCTACGTCTCCGTCGACATCGACGTCCTCGACCCCGCGCACGCCCCGGGCACCGGCACTCCCGAGGCCGGCGGCCTGACGAGCCGCGAGCTGCTGCGCATGCTCCGTGCGTTCGCCGGCACCAATCTGGTCGGTGCCGACATCGTGGAGGTCTCCCCGTCCTACGACCACGCCGAGATCACCGGCATCGCGGCCGCGCACGTCGGCTACGAACTGCTGTCCGCCATGGCCCTGCCGAAGGCTTGACCGCCCTGCCGAAAGCTGATCCCCTCCCCCTCCTGCTGTACCGAAAGGCCCGTCGATGCCCGAGATCGAATACCGCGTCCCCCAGCAACGCCGGCTCGTCACCGAGCTACCCGGCCCGCGCTCGGCCGCGCTCACCGAGCGTCGCCGCAATGCCGTCGGCGCGGGTGTCGCGTCGTCCGTGCCCGTCTACGCGGCCGACGTCGACGGCGGCATCGTCCTCGACGTCGACGGCAACGCCCTCATCGACCTCGGCTCCGGCATCGCGGTCACGTCCGTCGGCGCGTCGGATCCGGTGGTGGTGAAGGCGATCCAGGATCAGGCCGCGCACTTCACACACACCTGCTTCATGGTCACCCCCTACGAGGGTTACATCGCCGTGGCCGAGAAGCTCGCCGAGCTCACCCCAGGTGACCACGCCAAGCGCACGGTGCTGTTCAACAGCGGCGCCGAGGCCGTGGAGAACGCCGTCAAGATCGCACGGGTCGCGACCGGCCGCCGCACCGTGGTCGTCTTCGACCACGCCTACCACGGCCGCACCAACCTCACGATGGCGATGACGGCGAAGAACAAGCCGTACAAGGACGGTTTCGGTCCGTTCGCCGCGGACGTCCACCGCGTCCCGGCGTCCTATCCCTTCCGCGAAGGCCTCGCCCACGACGGCACCCCGATCAGCGGTGCGCAGGCCGCGCAGCGGGCGATCGACCAGATCGACAAGCAGGTCGGTGCGCACAACGTCGCGGCGATCGTCATCGAACCGATCCAGGGGGAGGGTGGCTTCATCGTCCCCGCCGAGGGGTTCCTGCCCGCGCTGGTCGACTGGGCGAACGCCAACGGCATCGTCTTCGTCGCCGACGAGGTGCAGACCGGCCTGGCCCGCACCGGCTCGTGGTTCGCGAGCGACGCCGAGGGCATCGTCCCCGACCTGGTGACCATCGCCAAGGGTGTCGCCGGCGGGATGCCGCTGGCGGCGGTGACCGGTCGGGCCGACCTCATCGACGCCGTCCACGGCGGCGGTCTCGGCGGCACCTACGGCGGGAACCCTGTCGCGTGTGCCGCGGCGCTGGCGACCCTGGACCGCATGGCCGAGCTGGACCTGTGCGGGCGGGCCCGGCAGATCGAACAGATCGCGGTGCCGCGACTGCAGGCCCTGGCCGACGAGGTGGAGGTGATCGGGGAGGTCCGTGGGCGCGGGGCGATGCTCGCGGTCGAACTCGTGCATCCCGGTACCCGCGATCCGAACCCGGAGGCCGCCGCGGCGATCGCGGCCCGGGCGCTCGCCGAGGGCGTCATCCTGCTCACCTGCGGCACCTACGGCAACGTCATCCGTCTACTGCCACCGCTGGTGATCTCCGACGACCTGCTCGTCGACGGTCTCGACGTCCTCGCCGACGCCGTGCGCGCCACCGCCGGTGTTCTCGTGGGAGCGGCACAGTGACCGCCCTGATGTGGTTGGGCGGCACGCTCACCGAGTCCTTCACCGGCGCGACCTTCCCCGTCGAAGATCCCGCGACCGGCAAGCTCCTTGCCGAGGTCGCCGACGCCTCCCCCGCCGACGGCGCGCGCGCCCTCGACCTGGCCGTCGCCGCCCAGGAGTCGTGGGCGGCGACCCCGCCGCGGGAACGCGGCGAGATCCTCCGCAAGGCGTTCGACCTCGTGATGGACCGCGCCGACGAGTTCGCCCGCACGATCACCTCGGAGATGGGCAAGACCCTCGCCGAAGCGCACGGCGAAGTGACGTACGGGGCCGAGTTCCTCCGCTGGAACGCCGAGGAGGCCGTGCGGATCGGGGGGCGTACGACGACGTCGCCCGCCGGCACGGGCCGCATCCTCGTCACCAAGGAGCCGGTGGGCCCGGTGCTCGCGGTGACGCCGTGGAACTTCCCGTTGGCCATGGCGACCCGCAAGATCGGCCCGGCCCTGGCGGCGGGCTGCACGATTCTCGTCAAACCGGCAGCCGAGACTCCACTGACGATGCTGCTGCTCGGGCAGGTCTTCGCCGAGGCAGGTCTGCCCGACGGCGTGCTGTCGATCCTGCCCACCTCCGACGCCGCGCCTCTGACCGAACCGCTCCTGGCCGATCCGCGCCTGCGGAAGATCACCTTCACCGGCTCCACCGGTGTCGGCAAGTTGCTGGTCCGGCAGTCCGCCGACCACTTGCTGCGCACCTCCATGGAACTCGGCGGCAACGCGCCGTTCGTGGTGTTCGACGACGCCGATCTCGACGCCGCGGTCGACGGCGCGATGGCCGCGAAGATGCGCAACGGCGGTGAGGCGTGCACCGCCGCGAACCGCTTCTACGTCGCCGAATCGGTGGCGGCGGAGTTCACCGCGAAGTTGGTCGCGCGGATGGAGTCGGTGACGGTCGGGCACGGTCTCGACGAGGGCACCGATCTCGGTCCGCTCATCACCTCGAAGCAGCGCGCCCGGGTGCACGAGTTGGTGGTCGACGCGGTGGAGCGCGGCGCCCGCCTGCTCACCGGTGGCGTCGTCCCCGACGGTCCGGGCACCTTCTATCCGCCCACCGTCCTCGATCGGGTGCCCGCCGACGCGCGGGTGCTGCGGGAGGAGATCTTCGGTCCCGTCGTCGCCCTCACCACCTTCACGTCGGAGGACGAGGCCGTCGCCGCGGCGAACGACACCGAGTACGGGCTGGCCGCCTACTTCTACACCCGCGACCTCGGCCGGACGATGCATGTCGCGTCGGCATTGAAGGCCGGGATGGTGGGCGTCAACCGTGGCGTCATCTCCGACGTCGCCGCGCCCTTCGGCGGCATCAAGGAGTCTGGTTTCGGACGCGAGGGGGGCACGGAAGGGATCGAGGAGTACCTCGAGACCAAGTACGTCGCCCTGTAGCCGATTTCGGTGGGTTGAACCCCGCTGAGCGGTGTCTAACCCACCGAGATCGGGCGGGTGTTCCAGCTGTCCTCGACCACCCGCGGCTTGCATGCCTGATAGGCGCCGGTCACCAACACCGCGACGGCGACCGTCATGAAGGCGAACGAGGCCGTCCAGCCCGAGGTGAGGTCGTGGAAGACTCCGAACAGCAGCGGGCCCAGGCACGCCACGGTGTAGCCGACGCCCTGGGTGAATCCCGAGAGAGCGGCGGATCCGGCGTGGCTGCGGGAGCGCAGGTTGATCAGGGTCAGGGCCATCGGGAACGTGCTCGGCCCGAGTCCGAGCAGCACGATCCACAGGATCGGAACGCTCATCGGCGCGATCCACAGGCCGGCGAAGGCGACGAGGAAGCACGACGCGCACGCGACGACTACGGGGAACGGATTCGTCATCCGCGCGCACAGCGACGGAGCGCCGAACGCGGAGACCAGTCCGAGCAGGGCGAACAAGCCCAACATCGCGCCGCCGAAGGCGGGGCTGGCTCCGGCGTCGGCGAGGATGTCCGGGATCCACGTGAACATCGAATAGGTGACGAGGGACGTCATGCCGAACATGCCGGCCATCCCCCAGCCCACCGGCGACCGCCACACCCTGCCGTCGGCGTTCCGGTCGACGGGAGCCACTTCCCCGGCATCGGCGTTCCGATGACGCAGCAGCACCCACACCCACGGAACGGCCGCAGCGAATCCGACGAGCGCCCACACCCCGAGCGAGACGCGCCAGCCGAAGGCGTCGGCGAGAGGAACCGCGACGAAAGCGGGCACGATGGTGCTCAGTTGCACGCCGACGATGTATACCGAGCTGACGAGTGCCAGCGTGTCGGAGAAGTAGCGCTTGACCAGAGGAGGGATGACGACGTTGCCGATGCCCATCCCGCCCAGCGCGAGACCCGACAGGAGCAGCAGCGACCACGTGTCGGTCATGAGCGCGCGGGTCGCGATGCCCACGCCGGCCATGAGCATCGCGATCAGCGCGGTGCGTTCGAGTCCCCATCGTCGGCCGAGCGCCGGGGTGGCGAGTCCGAAGGCCGCGAACATCGCGGTCGGGATCATGCCGAAGACACCGACGACCGTGGACGAGAAGCCGATCTCCTCGCTGATCTGCGCGGCGAGCGGGCTGAACGAGGTGACCGCAAGTCTCAGCACGAGGGCCGACATCGCGATCGCACAGAACACCAGCAGACGACCACGAAGAAGACTCACGCCGAAAATCATAGGATGATGGGATGACTTTGGGAAAACCTGTTCAGCGGACGAACCTGATCGAGCAGGTCACCGAGCAACTGCGCAGTGAGATCTGCAGCGGACGCTGGAAGGTCGGCGAGAAGATCCCCACCGAACCGCAGCTGTGCGAGTTCACCGGCACCGGACGCAACACCGTCCGCGAGGCCGTGCAGGCCCTCGTCCACACGGGCATGCTCGAACGCCGGCAGGGCTCGGGCACCTATGTCATCGCGACCTCCGACGTCACCGGCACCCTCGGCAAATACTTCGCCACCGCTCACGAACGCGACGTCCTCGAACTGCGACAGGCACTCGACGTCACTGCCGCCGTCCTGGCCGCGCAACGACGCACCCCCGACGACGTGGCCCGTCTCGAGCAGTTGCTCACCGAACGCAACCGGCTGTTCGCCGGATCCGGCACCGACGCCGCGGTGGCCGCCGACGTCGCCCTGCACCGCGGCATCGTCGAAGCAAGCCACAACGCGGTGTACCTCGAGTTCTACGACTCGCTGCTCCCGTCGATCCGGCGGACCATCGACCGGCACGTCCGCGTCACCGGTCTCGGCTTCGAACCCGAACACACCGCTCTGGTGGATGCCGTGATCGCCGGCGATGAGGACGCCACCGTCGACGCGGCGCGGGCACTGTTCGCGGAACTCACCGACTGAGGCCGCCGCTCATCGGACCCCGGCCGAGCGCAGGGCGTCCGCGAGGGTGTACGCCTCCGGAGAGCTCAGGAGAAGTTCGTCGAACTCGACGCCCGGGCCACCCAGCGCGACACGCAGCACCGGATGACCTCGCTTCATGGCGACCAGGCGCTTGATGCCGCGCGGGTGCCGGAAGGTGCCCACCTTCAAGAAGCCGGAGATCACCATGCCCGATCTGATGCCGAGGATCTCGGACGTCCATCCCGGAAGGACCTCCACGCCGGTGATCGCCGAGATCGGCACCTCCATCGCGGATCGGCGGACCATGAAGGCTTCCCACCGAGAGAAGGACAGGTGGAGGGTTGCGTTGTCGTATGTCGTTTCGGCCATGACGTCGGACCTTCCGTCGACGGTAAACTGACTACAGCACTGAGAACATTATCACGGTGATAACAATGATGGGTAGGTACCGATGGCGAAGACGTCCCCGATCGCGGAAGTCGTGCTGCATCCGGTTCGACTGCGGATCGTGCAGCAACTCGGAGGACGGCAGCTGACCACGAGCGAACTCCGGTCGGCACTACCCGACGTCACCCAGGCCACGCTCTACCGCCACGTCGCAGCGTTGATCGACGCCGAGATCGTCACCGTCGTCGACGAACGTCGCGTGCGTGGAACCGTCGAACGCACCCTTGCGCTCGGCGACCGCATGGCGCACGTCGGCCACGACGACCTCGCCGCCATGAGCGACGCCGAGCTGCGCAATGCCTTCGTCACCTTCCTGGGCGCGCTCGGTGAAAGCTTCGACAGATTCATCGAGGACGACGATCGAAGCCTGCGGGACTATCTGGGCTTCGGGACCACCCCGCTCTACGTCACCACCGACGATCTCGCGGAGATCCAGAACAGGCTCGCCGACATCCTTGCCCCCTATCGCACGGATACCGACGACGACCGGATGCGGATCACGCTGATGACCGCGGTGATACCGGTTTCGTCCGGCGCTGCCTCCGAAGAGGAGAAGCGCTCAGAGGAATAGACCTCAGCGGAACTCGTCGACATGCGCGTCGGCCCACTGCGCAAAGGTCGTCGCGGGCCGGCCGAGCACGTCCGCGACCGCCGTCGTCGGCAGTTGCGGGTTGCCGACGAGTTCGGCGCGACCGTCGAGGTACCAGCCGGCGTACTCCCCCATCGCGTCGGCGAGCACCGCTTCGGCCTCCTCGCGCGGGACTTCGACGAACGGCACGTCGCAGCCGAGAGCGCGTCCGATCTCGTGGACGATCTGCGGGTGGGTCAGCGACTCCGGTCCGGTCAGGTCGTACGTCCGGCCCGCATGCGAGTCGTCGAGCAGTGCCCGGGCCGCCACCGCGGCGATGTCCTCGAGCGCGATCGGAGCGTTCGCCGCCGTGGGGTAAGCACCGAGGACCCGGCCGGTCGTGCGGATCTGCTCCGCGAAAATGGTCGCGTTCGCCATGAACTCCCCCGGTTCGAGATGTGTGCACGGCAGACCCGACGCTTCGACGTCGGCCTCGATGCCGTGCCACTCCGTCCCGGGTCCTCCGGTGAGGGTGACGAACCGTTGCACACCCGCATCCCGGGCGAGTGCCGCAACCTCTCGCGCTACAGCTGGAACGGGAGCAAGATAGACAGTGTCGATGCCGTCGAAGACGCCGTCGAGGGATTGTGGTCTGCCCACATACCCTTTCACCACCTCCACGCCCTCGGGTAGCGCTGCCCGCGCGGGGTCCACGGTCAGTGCGCGAAGACCCGGGGCTCCCGCCCGCACCAGTTCGTCCACTACGAGTCTGCCGACGTTTCCTGTCGCCCCCGTTACGAGAATCGTCATTTCTCCAGGCTAGGACTGGAACCGATTCGTAGACGCCGGGTTGCTCGCTTCCATTGCAGGACAAAGGAACCGCTCAGACCATCGAGTGCGGACGGCCGCGCGTCCCCGAACCGAGGTCACAGCCCGGTCGCCCCCCGAACGCTGTGCGGGCCACGAAAATATCATTCCGGCAAACACCGCTCTGCAGGTTATTCGACAGCGGTAACTTTGGGGCACCCCATTCCCCTAACGCCTCTGCACCACATCATCGGAAACAACCCTGCTGGACTCTTTCGGAGGCCGACGTGCGCGGATTCGGTATCGATCTCGGAACAGCCAACACCGTCGTCGGAACCCCCGACGAGGGCATAGTCCTCAACGAACCGTCGCTGATGATGGTTCGGACGAAGGAACCGCGCCGCGCGCTCGCGATCGGCAAGGAGGCGAGCGACCTCGTCGACCGCACACCCGGCGGGATCACCCCCGTCCACCCGATACGCGACGGGGTGATCGTCGATCTCGAAACGGCACGGACATTCGTCACGGCAGTGCTCGCCCAGCTCGCGCCGCGCCGCCGCTACGGCATCCGGCCCGTGGGCGTCATCGCGGCTCCCGCCGGGGCCACGCCGCTCGAGCGTCGTGCGCTGCTCGAGGTCGGACACGAGGCCGGTCTGCGGAAGGTCGGGTTGATTCCCGAACCGGTCGCCGGGGCCATCGGGTGTGGGATCGACCCGCTCGAGCCCCGGACCCATCTCGTCGTCGACATCGGCGGTGGCACTTCGGAAGTCACCGCTCTCTGCTACGGCGGTGTCCTGTCGCACCGCAGTTGCCGCATCGCCGGGGACGACCTGACGAGCGCGATCCTCCGGTACCTGCGCGCTGAACACCAGATCATCGTCGGTGAACTCACCGCCGAGCGCGCCAAGGTGGGTGCGCCCGAGACCGCCGACGAACGGTCGCTCGTGGTGGAAGGTCGCGACGCCGCGACCGGCCGCGCGCGTCTGGTGACGCTCGAGACCGAGGAGATCATGGATGCCGTGCGGCCCACCACGACGAGCATCGTGCAGACGCTGTCGAGCTGCCTCGACGACCTGCCGCCGCGCGCGATCAGCGACGTGATGTCCGAAGGCATCCTGGCGATCGGCGGAGGATCGATGCTGCGCGGCGTGCCGCAACTGCTCGAGGAAGCCTTCGGCCTGCCGGTCAAGACCGCCGAGCGGCCGCTCACCTGCGTCGCCGAAGGCGCGACCTCCTGTATCGAACACGCCGACGTGATCGCCGCCTACGCCGCCTGACCTGTCAGGGATTCGGCCTCCGGATCTGCGCGAGGTAGCGCTCCAGCAGACCCTTGACGACCGGTCCCGAAGTGGCAGATCCGAAACCGCCGCCGCGCACCAGCGCCGTCACCACGACCTCCGGCGACTCGGCGGGCACGACCGCGGAGAACCAGGCGTTGAGTCCCTTGCCCGGTGCCGAGGGATCCTCTGCCGTGCCGGTCTTGGCGGCGGCAGTGACCGGCAGGCTCGCGAGCTGACCGGCGGTGCCGGCCGAGGCCGACGCCCGCATGCCCGCGCGCACCGGTTCGAGCTTGTCCGCGAACGACAACGGCCGAGGTTGCTCGGTAGGAATCGGGACCGCGTCGCCGGGTCCGTAGGCGGCAGCGAGCTTCGGCGTCACCATCTGCCCCGACGCGATCCCCGCCGTCCACCGCGCGACCTGGATCGGGGTCGCCGTGACGGTGCCCTGACCGATACCCATGAGCAGGGTCGAGCCCGGATACCAGGCACCGCCGATGTTCTCGACGTTCTCCGGAGTGCCGACGAAACCTGAGGATTCGGCGGGCAGGTCGATCCCCGAGGGAGCACCCGCGCCGAGTTCGGCGGCGGTCTGTGCGATGCGGTGGGGACCGAGGAGGTCGGCGAGTTGGTAGAAGTAGACGTTGTCGGACCACTGGATCGCCCCGAGCAGGTTGTTCGGGCCCATCGGCTGCCAATTGGCGAAGGTATGACCGCCGTAGGTGTACGCCGCGCCGCCTGCCAGGAAGGCATCCGGTGACAGTACGTCGAACGCTGCGTTCGCCGACGCCGTCACGATCTTGAACGTCGATCCGGGTGGTGCCGCCGTCTGCACCGCGTGGTTGAGCATGCGGCCCGGACCCGATGCCGCGGTCTGCGCCGCGATCGCGGCCAGGTCGGCCGGGGGTCCGTAGACGTTGTTGTCGTAGCCGGGGACGCTGGCCAGCGCCAACACCGCGCCGGTGCGGGCGTCCATCACGACCGCCGCGCCGAGGTCGCCTCCGCTGGTGCGCACCGTCTGGGCGAGCGCGTCGGTCGCGGCCCGCTGCATGCCGACATCGAGATGCAACCGCAGGTCGTGGCCGCGGATCGGATCCACCCGCTCCCCCGTGCCTACCGGGCGCCCGGACGGATCGACGTACACGCACTGCCTACCGTCGACGCCGCGCAGCAACGCGTCGTACTGGCGCTCGAGCCCGGCCTTGCCGACCCGTGAACCGAGCGCGAGTGTCGGCCAGAGCTCCATGTCCTGCTCGTCCGCGATCCCGACGTACCCGAGGAGCGACGCCAGCGTCTCTCCGTGCGGGTACTGCCTGCGCCCCGTCGGGTAGACGAGCACCCAGGGCAGCTGAGCGTCCACGATCGCCCGGGCCTGTTCGGGCCCGACGCGTCCGAGCACGACCTGGATGTCCCCGCCGGTACTGCTCCGCAGTTCCTCGTCGAGCTTCTCGGGGGGCATGCCGAGCAGGGCGGCGAGTTCGTAGCGCGCCGACGGGACGCCCTCGGCGAACATCCGGGCGACCACCGCGACGGTGTACTCGGCGACATTGGTCGCGACGGGAACGCCGGTCCGGTCGAGGATGTGGCCGCGTTCGGCGGGCAGGCGGATGCAGCGCAGCATCTGCGTGTCGCTCGTCGCGCGGAACTCGGTGCCGTGCTCGGTCTGCATCTGCCACGCGAACACCGACATGGCGGCGAGCGAGGCCGTCAGCGTCAGCGCACCCACCGACACTCCTCGCGGCAGACGCCGCTTCTTGGGGTCGGTCACCCACAGCGGCCGGGTCACCCCGTCGCGGCGCACTGCGAGCACCAACCCGATCGAGACGAACCCGATGATCGAGGCGGTGCCCCCGTAGCTGAAGATCGGGATCGGCATGCCGGTGTGCGGCAACAGCGACAGGCTCTGGGCCACCGACACCACGGTATGCAGCCCGAACACACCGCCGATGCCCGCTGCGACGAGTGCCGCCTCCCGAGTGCGTGCGACGCGGGCGGCGACCACGGAACGCCACACGATGATCACGACGGCCGCCACGACGGCGATGCCGGCCACCAGGCCCCACCCGTACACGAGACTCGCGAAGGCCAGGTCGTGTTCCGACTCGGGGAGATATTGCGCCCGCAGATCGTAGTCCGGTTCGCGCCCGAGACCCCACCACCCCGCACTGCCGATCGCGATGTCCGCTTGCCACGCCGCCCAACCCGATCCCTGCGGGTCGGCGTCGTTCGACAGGAAGACGTGGATCCGCTCGAGCTGATACGGACGCAGGAACAACACGGCCATCGGCAGCGACGCGAGCCCGAGCGCGAACAGCGGGAACAGCGACCGCAATGGGACTCTCGCCAGGATCAGCATGAGCAGCACGGTCGCCACGAGCACCACGGCGGTCGACAGGTCCGGTTGCAACGCCACCAATGCGATCGGCACCGACGACACGATCAGGACCCCGACGAATCTGCCGAGCGTGTACCCGCCGGCCAGTATCGCGGCGGGCACCATGACCAGGGCGAGCTTGGCGATCTCGGAGGGCTGCAGGGTGAACACACCCAGGTCCAGCCAGCGCTGGGCGCCCTTGGTCGCGATGCCGATCAACGGCACGGCTGCGAGCAGGACCACCGAGGCGGTGAACAACACCCAACCGAATCGGCTCAGGGCGGCGATCCTCATGCGGGAGGTCGCCCACATCGCGCCGAGTCCCACGGCGGCGATCACGGCGTGACGTACGGCGAGCGACGACATGCCCGTCGAGATCATGTTGAGCATGCCGAGTGCGACCAGTGCGACGGCCGCCGTGACGAGCCAGGGATCGGATGGGTGCCTATCCGCCGTCACGAGAGCCCCCGGGCACGCAGGCGGCATTCTCGGCGGGAACGTACAACGGCTCGGACGCGGCCGCTGCGGGGACGGTGGTGACCGCGGCGACGGCGAGTGCCGACCCGGGTGGCAGGTCGACGCTTCCGATGCCGTAGGCCTCGGGGCCTCCCGGTGGCACCGGCAGGGTGATCGCCCCGCCCGGCAGTGTCACGCCCGTACATCGGTCGTAGACGGTCAGATTCCACGTGACCGCACCGATATTCGCCGCAGGGTCGAGCCCGACGTCGACGCGGACGGTGCACGATCGTCCCGGCTCGCACGGACCGTTCGCGAAGCTCGCGGCGACCTGCGTGATCGGTCCGGCGTTCGCGGGAAGACCGGTGTCGACGGGACCCGGCACGCCCGCCTCCGGTGCCGCTTCGGGCACCGGTGGCGGTGGTGAGACCGGATCGATCCGGTCGTCCATCGACGAGTCCACCGGGTCGAGAAGGGTGTGCCAGCCCCGATTCAGTTCCGACCACGCTGCGGGAGCTACCCACGCCAGCCCGACGAGCGCGATGATCGCGACCAGCGCGATGACCGTCCGGCGTCGCGGCAGCCGTCGCTTCTTGCGATGCCACACCGTCCCGGCCGGCGGGCGACGTCGATTCGGGACGAAGGTCCTCTCTTCCGTCACGCGCGGCACGTCTGCCCGTTCCACCGTACCGTCCACCGGACGAGCATGTCCCTTCACCACCGCGACGAGCGCGGCGATCTGCGATCGTTTCCTTCCTACCTCGGTTTCGTCGAATTCGGTTGCGGCAGCATAACGAACGCGTCTCGCCAGGCCGACGAGATCCGACGACTCGGCGATCGCCGCGTTCACCCTCTCCTCGAGCGCTTCGTTGCGGCAGTTCGTCACGATTCGGCGAAGAAGTCCGGCCGTCGTGTCGCGCACCTCGTCCCAGGAGCCCGCGTTCTTGACGCAGTCGATGGTGAGCTGACCATCCTCGGACACCATCACGGCGTCACCTCGGAGGCGGATCGGATGGTGGCCCCGGGTGTGCGCGAGTTCGAGTTGATCGACCGTATCGGTGACGAGCAGCGCGGCCTGCGCAGGCGTCAAAGTCGCTACGGCAAGCAGTCTTCCGAGTTCTACGCCGCCCCCTGCGTCGTCGTCCGTCCGTGTGGGCGGGACGGATCGAACCTCGACGGGCTCGTAGTCTCTCGCATGGATTCCCAAGACTGCTTCGATCATCGCGCATCCCGAAAACGCCAGGCCTCCCGCAAGTGTCAGCCAGACCGGAGCGGGCGGGTGAATTGACCTTGAATTGCCTTTCCCACTTGACGACTCGTTACCGAAATCCATTGTGTGTCATTTGCGCAAGAGTTGCCTCGACTTTCGAACGAAACCTTGCGGCACTTCTGCCCCAGAGGCTGTTACCGCCGGGAACACCCACCGATCACTCGCCGTCCGCATACACCGTGTCGGGACGTGCCGGGTGGTGGCGCCGGGCGTCGTACGGTTCGAGCCAGACCTGCACCGTCGCGAACAGTCCGCGCTGCGGGAGCCGGAAGTCGCCGAAGCGGTCCTGCCGGGTCAGTGGACCTTCCGGTCCGAGATCCACTCCACGGACGACGGCACGCTCGGTGTGCGCGGCCCACAGTTGCCGCGGGTTGGCCCGGAACCACTGCCCGTTCGGCAGGTGCCCACCGAGTCGCATCCGGCCGGCGCCGAGCACCGGTCCGGCGACGCGACCCATCGCGGCCAGCACCGTCGGACTGTGCCAGAGGGAGTCGGGCATCAGACTGCCCGCCGCGTTCATGACGGTGGTCGCCCGCGAGGTGGTCATCCGGAGGTCCCACTCCAGTTCGGTACCGACGGTCACGTGCAGGTCGGCCGGGCCGGTCCACTCGGCGCGCACGTCGGTCTGCTCGGTCCGGCTCAGCGCGCGACCGAGATAGCGCGGGCAGCTCAGCTCGGCCGGGACGTCGCTGTACACCGTCCATGTGCCGTCCGGGTCGCGGTGCCACACGGATGTGAAGCCGTCGCCGATGCTGTTGGTCGGGAATCTGCGCAGCGCGAGATAGTGGCCGCTCGCGAACGGCGCGCCGATCACGGCGTAGCCGGCGAAACGCTCCCCGGAAACCCGGGGCAGTTCGCAGGACTGCTGGGCGGCTGCGTGCGGGGTGATGGTCATGTCGTCCTCCTCGATTGCGGGTACTTCGATCCTGTGCTCGCGGCGTCCGCACGTCATGAGGCCGCTGCCTCATCTTTCGGACCGGGCATCGTGCGAGGACACTGATTCCATGACGTCCACGGGTGACGGTCCGCGACGGGCGGAACTGGTCGCCGCGCTGTCCCTCGCCATCGATCTGGGTCTCGGTCAGCCGATGGAGCACATGCTGCGCTCGGCAGTGATCGCCACGCGCATCGCCGACCGGATGGGACTGAGCGCCGACCAGCGGGACGTCGTCTTCTACGCCAACCTGGTGGCCTGGATCGGATGCCACGCGGACTCCCACGAACTGGCTCGGATGTTCGGCGACGACATCGCGTTCCGCGCCGATACCTACGCGGTGGACATGACGGGACTCCCCTTCTTCCGCATGCTGATGGGGCACAGCGGGCGGGGACTGCCGTACGCCGAGCGCTTCCTCCACGCCACGGCCTTCCTGTTCACCGCGCGCCGGCAGGTGTCCGATCTCATCCGGTCCCACTGCGGGTCCGCAAGTGTTCTCTCCGATCGCGTCGGGCTGGACCCTCGGGTGAGCGCGATGCTGACCTTCACCTTCGAGCGCTGGGACGGTGCGGGGCTACCTTCTGGCGTTCGCGGTGACGAGATTCCTGTCGAGATGCAGATCGTGCAGCTGGCCGATGTCGCGGAGGTGTACGTCCGTCTCGACGGCCCTGTGCAGGCGGTCGCTGTCGCTCGTGCGCGGAGCGGAACCCAGTTCGGCCCACGTGTGGTGCAGGTGTTCGTCGACGACGTCGACGCCATCACGGCGGGTGTGCTCGAACAGGACGCGTGGTCTACGGCGCTCGCGCAGGCATCCGATCACGACTACACCCTGAGCAGACCCGAGCTGGACGAGATGTTGCGTGCGATGGCGGATTTCGTCGACCTCAAATGTCCTTACCTGTTGGGGCATTCGAGACGCGTGGCGGATCTGGCGGCGGCCGCGGGCCGGCATCGCGGACTTCCGGTCGCGGAGGTCGAACTCCTCTACCGCGCGGGTCTCGTGCACGGACTGGGACGGATGGGTGTGCCCAATCAGATCTGGGAGAAGGTCGGTCCGCTCACCACGGCGGAATGGGAGCGGGTCCGCTTGTATCCGTATCTGACCGGACGGATCCTCAGCCGCGTCGGCGGGCTGGAGTCCGTCGTCGCCCCCGCTGTGACGCATCGCGAGCGACTCGACGGTTCCGGATATCCCGGCGGACTCCGGGCCACCGACCTGGGCGTGACGGCGCGCATTCTCGCCGCGGCGGAAACCTACCAGCGGCTACGAGAACCTCGACCGCATCGTAGAGCTCTGACGGCCGAGGCCACGGCCGCCCGGATGTGCCGCGACGCACAAGCAGGCCGGTTCGACACGGAAGCGGTCGAGGCCGTGCTGCTCGCGGCGGGGCACCCGACGAAGCGACGCGCGCCCTGGCCTGCGGGACTGACGGGTCGCGAGGTGGAGATCCTCAGACTCGTCGCTCTGGGTTATTCGAACCGGCAGATCGCCGACGAGCTGGGTATCGCCCACAAGACGACCCGCAATCATGTCGAGCACGTGTACACGAAGCTCGACGTCCACAACCGCACGCAAGCCGGACTCGCCGCCATCGACCTCGGCCTCAGCTGATTTATGTGGATCCGGCCCCGCTTTCCGGGGTCGAGCCCACACGATCAGGGTCCGCATCAGACGATGCGCCAGATGTATGCCGACGTACTACAGGACTGGGTACTTCCTCGCCTCCGCACGCGACGGCGCGACGAGCCGGAAGATCTGGTGTTCTCGACCGACATATACGCCGTCGAGAACACCGGATCGGAACGGCGTCCTTGTCCCCTTACCGCGGGTCGTCGGAGTGGCTGACGATATTGACGACCGTGCCGTCCGGTGCGCGCACGAAGAACCGCCGCACTCCCCACGGCTCCGTCGTCAGCGGATACACGATCTCGAACCCGCGACGCTGCGCCTCCTCGTAGGCCGCTTCCACCTCGTCGCCGACGTGGACGGAAATCGCCGAGTCCACGGGAGCCGTCTCGTCGCCACTGACCAACTGGACCACGGCACGACCATCCGGAGTGGCGAACCGCGCGACCCACCCGAGATTCATCTCTTCGACGCTCAGCCCCAGATAGTCCGCGTAGAAGCTCCGCGCCTCCCCGATATCCGGGACGTTGATGTTCGTGGTGATGCCGGTCGGACGCATGCGGTCACTCCTTCGACGATCCTCGGTGGATTCGACCCCGCTCAGCGGGGTTCATTCCACACAAATCGGGCTGATGGGTCATCTCGAATTCGAGTACACCACTACCCGCGCTTCGGAGTCCCGAGAATGAGTACGCAACCCGGACAGTGGCGACTGTTGGACGAAGCCCAGGCCGCCGCACTCTCCCTGGCCGACGAATCGCACACCCCGCCCCGAGAAGGACGAACTCACCGTCGCTCTGCGGAAATTCATCCGCACCAAGGGCGCCGACTACCTCGATGATCCGAACGTCTCGTCTGTCGGCGTCGGATACAAGCATGTGGACGGCAAACCCACCGGCGGGCTCGCCGTGCAGTTCACAGTGAACAAGAAGGTATCGAAGCCCAAGGCTCTCGAAGCACTGGGCACCTCCCCGCTTCCCGAGAGCATCACCGTGAACGGTGTGAAGGTCCCGACCGATGTGATCGAGCGGTCGTACGAACCCGCATTCGATCGCGTCCCGGAAGCAGCGACGCCGCCCCGGAAGACGCGACTGGATCCGATCGTCCCGGGTGTGAGCGTCGGGCACACGAGTGTCAGTGCCGAGAACCTCGACCAGCTCGAGGTGCTCGACCTCGACAAGTTCCGGGTCTTCCACGTTCCGCTGGCCGAGATCGAACAACGCGCCCGGCTGCGGTTCCCGCAGGCCATGCGTGATGCGGATCTGCAGGTCGCGGCGGAGACGATCGCCGAGCCACTGGATTCGGTGGCCGCCATCCACTGGTGACGTCTCGCATAGGCTCGGGAGCGGTTGCGTGCCTTTAACTCTCGCGCGCTGAACCGAGGCTCGCCCCGCGTGTAGCGCGAGCGAACCTCGGTTCAGCGCGTCGAGTTGCGCCTGTTACAGTCTCCGCGCCGGTCCCGAGGGGGTCGAGATCAAGTCGAAGGGGGCACGTGAAATCTTTTCTGCTGCGCAGGGTGCTGCCGATAATTGGTGGGATAACGGCGCTGCTGCTACTTCCTCGAGTGTCCGCGCTCCTGGGTCCCGAGATTCCATCGGTACCGACCTTGGTACCGACGACATCCGCTCCATCCACACAAACGGGCCCACGAACCTCTCCCCCGCCCTTGCCGGAGGGGTTCCCCTCGATGCTGCGTCCGCCGCCTCAGATGACCGTCGCTCCGGGCGAACCACAACCGATCAGCACCAGGTACGGTCTTACGTACGACATTCCGCCGGACTGGACCAACGACTACCGCTCTATTGCCGGGTGGTCGAGCAAGGACGACCGGGCGATCTTCGGGGCAATCGGGCATTTCGGCGAAGATTACTGCTCGGCGATCGAAGGCGCTCAGCTGGCGATGTCGGGTGCTGCAGGTTCACGAGATCTCGACCTTCTTGCCGTCGCGTCGAAGGAGATTCGAGCTGTTGAGTGGATCTTCGACGACGATGCGGGCACACTACCGACGGTCGAGTACGCCGAACCTGTGTGGTTCGAGGTGGCCGGCCGTCCGGCCGTCCGACTCTCCGCCCACGTCACGGACATCCCGCAGGTCAGCGAGTGCGACCCCGAAGCCGCCTTATTCGACATTGTTGCGACACCTGGATACGCCACTGCGGAAACCATGGTGCTGATGGTCGAGATACACGAAGGCATCGACGGCGCATACGATGTCGGTGTCGCAGACGAGATCATTGGGACACTCCGGCCGACGTAAGCAACTTACCAAGGCCAGCACCACCTCGACCGACCTGCGAAGTCCACGATCGGCAGCGTGCGGCCACGCACCACGCTCGACGAGTCCAATGGGGCCACCTGTTACAGTCTCCGCGCTGGTCTCGAGGGGGTCGAGATCAAGTCGAAGGGGGGCACGTGAAGTCGTTTCTGCTGCGTAAGGTGTTGCCGATCATCGGCGGGATAACAGCACTGCTGCTACTTCCTCGGGTGTCCTCGGTTCTCGGTCCCGAAGTCCCGTCAGTACCCACCTTGGTGCCGACCACCGCCGCGGCACCGGACCCCTCCACACCGCAGACCACGCGACCTCCCCTTCCGGAGGGTTTTCCCTCCATGTTGTTTCCCCCACCGAAGATCGACGTCGAGCCAGGGCAACCGCAACCGATCGACACCAGATACGGCCTCACCTATGAGATTCCGGCGGACTGGAAGAACGACCACGGCGCTAGCTCCGGATGGTCCGGTGAGGAAGGCCATGCCGTCTACGGCAGCGTTGGTTCGTTCGGCTACGGGTCCTGTCCCGAAAAAGACGGAGGCTGGCTGGCGATGTCCGGCGTGGCGGGCTCGCGAGATATCGACCTCGAAACCGTTGCTACCGAGAGGATCCGAGACGTCGAGTGGATCTTCGACGACAACGCCGGCACGCGGCCGACAATCGAGTACGCCGCACCCGTATGGTTCGAGATCGCTGACCGCCCCGCCATTCGAATTTCCGCCCGTATCACTGATATTCCGGAGGTCAGTGGTTGCGAACCCGACGCCGCCCGGTTCGACATCGTTGCCACCCCGGGCTATGCGACGGCGCAAACCGTGGTGTTGATGGTGCAGGTCAACGAAGGCGCGTACGACGTCGATGTCGCCGACGACATCGTCGCCACGCTCCGACCCACCTGATTCGATTCCAGAGGATGAAGCAATGGTTTACGAGGAATTCAGAGCAGTTCCCAAGCAGGTAGCAGGTGTTGCGGTGCTCTTCGAAGACATTGCAGACGACGCACTGGCTTCGGCGGACTATCTCCGTTCCGAATGCAGTGTTCAACAGGGATTGGGGGCAGGGGTACTTGCACTGCTGAGCGACCCGCTGGCAGCTACCGCGGATTTCATGTCGACGCGTTACGCAGATCTGTCCGACGTTACGAGAACGACGGGTGTGGAACTGAATCGAACTGCATGGATGTACGCCGACCAGGACGCCAGAACATACGACGCTCTCAACGCGAACATACTGTTCGAAGAGCTGATCGACGCCCACTACGACTCGTACACCCCAGCGCCCGGTCCCGCAGCTCCGTTCATCGACCCGGAAACCTACCGCAAGGCCGAGGAAGTAGACCTTTCGCTGCCCGAAGTAGGAGCCGAGGATATTCGGCAGGTCATCGCGGACGCAGCAGGTTGGCTCGGAGACGTAGACGACGCGATTCACGCTGCAACGGGATGGAGTCCGCTCCTGCAGTTCGTGGAGCCTTTGACGGGAAACTGGAACGAGCTGAAGCGTATCGGCGACGCATATCGCATCGCAGCCG
The DNA here is from genome assembly GCF_900187265.1 of Rhodococcus rhodochrous. Lineage (NCBI taxonomy): Bacteria > Bacillati > Actinomycetota > Actinomycetes > Mycobacteriales > Nocardiaceae > Rhodococcus > Rhodococcus rhodochrous. The sequence continues at coordinate 1,670,462 of NZ_LT906450.1, read as the reverse complement.
AAGGTATGGAGACATGTGGTTCCAACGTCCGTGCAGGTTATGAACAACTCGATCCGCATTGGGACGGTGCCGCTGCTCAATGTTTCACCGAGCACGCTGAACGCCAAGCGGCAGCTATGGAGTGGGAAGGCCCGGTAGGCCGAGTAGCGAAGGAGATGTGTTTCTTCACCTCCGACAAGGTCAGGGATGCTGCAATCAGTGGGGTTCGGCGACTCGCCACGATGCTGGAAGCGGAAGTCTCACTCGAGAACACCACCCAGGCATTGAAGTTCGCCGTCAAGAAGATCCCCTGGATCGGCACGTACATCCAGGTGAACGCCATTGTCGAGATCATCGAACAAGCGGCTTCGCAGATCGATGATCTCGTCAATAGCGTGCAGAAGATGGTCGAGGCGCTCGAAGGATTCCTCGCGGCGATGGCATCTCCGTCCGGTTATCTCAACGAGAAGTTCGAAGAGAAGCTTGCACCGATAACCGACGCCTACACCGACACCAAGACGAAAGCCGAACTCGCCATGGATATCGCCAGTGTGGCCGATGCAGGCGATACGTACAACGCCCCCAAGTCCGGATATGTCATCGGCGACGATCCCTGGGCGGATGCCGTATGAGGGACGTCCCGCTCCACCTGGAAGCAGCCGTCCGCAGGATCCAGGACGCCGGACACGCCATCGACACCCGCCGCATCCGCGCCGACCAGGTGAGCAACGGTGACTGGGATACGCGGATAGACGTCGACGAAGCACTGATGAGCCGGCTCGCCGAAACCGACGCCGCATCCGACGCGCTCCGAGCCTTCGCGGCCCGCGTCGACGCAGACACCGCCGAGTGGCGCGACATCGAACGGATCCTTCGCACTCTCCCACCGGAGGTGATCGAACTGAAAGCATCGAAGCATTACCGCTGGCGTTGGGATCATCAGCCACCTGTCGCAACTCCGGTCGAGGACGAGCCAGGGCCGTACAGAATTCCCTGGCAGCGATGATCGACCATCACGTGCACTCGTTGTAGAGCTATCCCTGCGGACGTGGATTGCGAGCTGGTGCAGCTCCTCCTGATTTGGGTCATTCCAGCCCCGGATAGCGGGGCTGGAACCACCCAAGTCGTCGTCGTGTCGCATCGATGGCCAGGATCTCGCGCAGCGTCAGATCGTGGTGGCTGCGAACTCAGTGCGTAGGCGATCGAGTCGTTCTGGTGTCAGGGCTGTCGCGAATCGCTTTTTCTTACCGCCACTCGACGGATGGTCGAGATAGACGAACGCTCGGGGGCGGCCGTCGTGAACGAATTCGGCGTATCGGCGCTCTCCGTCGAGACCCAGGTCGAACAGTTACGGGACCCCCCGAGCCGTGTCCACGCCGATGACCGCAAAGACCTGAGCTTCTGATGCGTACACCAGTCGGGTGAGTTCACGCCATCTCACCGCCGCTTCATAAATGCGGTCGGTCATCGACGTACGCGGGACCCGGCCTCGATGGCGAGGTGTTGCTCTGATGCCGATGCAGGGTTCGGTGCGTTGTCGCCTGCAGCTATCGCTTTGGGAGCGAGGCCATTGTCTATAACGAACGTCATCAGTCGCTCGAGAGAGTCCTTGATGTGACGCAGCATTATCAATCGGGGAGACTTGGGACCGCTGAAGGTTTCATATCGATTGATCTGCGCACTGACCCGGGTTTGGGCATCGGCAAGCTGGTACCACAGGCTCCCATCGAAGGGAAGATCAAGCATGCGGCGGGCATGCTCGATCGTTACCCGCAGCACGAGGGTTTTCAGATCGACTTCGGGATTCGATTCCGCACCTCCCCCGGTCACCGCCGCAGCGGTCACCGCCGCTCCAGCTCCGGCGAAGCCGCTGAGCATCGCCAAGCCGCCGACCATCCCGCCCGGACCGAACCCTGCCAAACCCCCGACGATAGCGGCGGCGCCGGCTGCTCCGGCTGGAGCCGCGACCATCAATCCGACCGGTCCCGCAGCCAGCAATGCCACACCGGCCGCAGCGGTCAACACTCGTCCCCATGGAACCCCACCCCGCCGATCGAGAACACGCTGAACGTCTTCGGTAGCACGCACAACCTTCTCCCCGACATCAGTACCGAACCCGAGTGCGACCGCCATGTACGGAATCGCTCGCATGGGAGCCCGATCGATGTCGATCTCGAAAGGATCGACGACGTTCGTCATCGCCAGAACCGCAAGTTCGCCGACCGCTTCGTGCAACTCCCATCGGTGCGGAACCGGCGGCAGGTCCCCTTCGGACAGGCAACGTAGCTCCGCCGGCAAGGGCTGTTGACCCACTGCAGCGAGTTCTTCGATCTCCGCAATCACCTGGTCCTGTCGCATCTGCAGTGCCCCGGCGAATCGTGCGGCAACCTCTTTGTCCTTGATGTGCTTTGCCACTGCGTGGCCGTAATGCAGGAGCAACAGCACCGATGCTTGGGTGTCGGTCATGCGCACTGCAACGTCTGAGGAGGAACGGACCAAGTCTCGACTCGGTCGAAGAACTTGAGCCACCAGTCCTGCTACTGCTGGATGCCCCAGATAAGTGGCGGCTCCGTGCTCCAATACTCCGATGTCGATAGCAAAGTCCTGGGCCGCGGGAAATGTCGAGCCTAGACCTCGACCACCGGTGACGATATCGGCCGGATTGAAGAAGTTGCTCCAATCATCGACTCGCGCGTACGGAAATTTTTTCAGCAGGCGTTCGCTACCCTCGTGCAGCGACGGCGCTGCGGCGGGACTACCTATGGTGAGGAAACGACGCACGTGCACGTGCTCGGGTAGGTGATCCAGCAGATCGATGGCGATGACGCTACCGAGGCTGTGGCCGATCAATACGATTTCATCACCGAATTCTTGATCGAGCAGGTGGCGGAGTATTGCGCCACGTAGCGGTTCGTTGCGCACATATCGGCGTACCTGGGTCAGGTCGTAAGCGGGTACGTTCTCGACCGCGAAACCCTGCGCCGCATGCAGCGGACCGTCAGGAACGAGGTGAGCACCGATACCTGAGGGAGCACTCGAAAGTCCGACCGCTCGTTGGATACGGGCTTGCCGTCGCGCGAACTCGATTCGCGCCGATGCGTCGTCCTTCGCGCGATAGGTGACCGGCGGCATCTTTGCGCCGATCCCGTCCGTGGACAGGATCGCACTGTAGCGCGGAGCAAGAGTTTCCGCCCGGCTGAGAGGTTCGTATCCTGCCTGCGTCAGACCTCGATTCAGACCCTCCAACCAGCCGGCACGCGGATCGCCATCACCGATCCCATGAAGAAACACGACCTTGAGTCCCACACCCCACCCTTTCCATACCCAGGCCCGACTGCCAGAAGGTACCGCAGGCAGCGGACACGAAGATCATCAGAAAACACGTATGCAGCCGAGCCGCCTGGCGCGCGACTGCGTGTGTGCGGACCGAAGCGGGACCAAGTTCCGAAAAGGCGTTGACCACCCAGTCGTTCTCGCAAACTTTGAGCACCACCGCGTCGGCGGCGACGAACGTGCACAGTAACCTTCCGCGGCGTACACACGTCGATTGGGTAGCAGAATGTCTTCACTGCGCGATCCGGTCCTGGCGGAAGAGTATCCACGCCTCCAGTAACGTCATCCGCCAACGTCAGCTGCCGAATGTCACGTTCGGCCGTTCCGCAGCGATAGGGGCGAGTAGGCGATCCGTCGGTTCCGGCTGATATACGTCTGCAGGTGCACAGAAGGGGTGGAACGAAGTAGTGAGACACGACTCGTTGTGGCAAGAGAAGACCGACGAACAGTCCGGGCTCCGGGTTCGGATACTCTTCCAGCCGGCAGTCAACCTGGCACTGGTCCACAACTCCGTCCCGATGATCTCGGAGCTTCGCGTCACGAACGCATCCGGTAGGCCCGCGGTCGACACGACCGTCACCGTCCGCATGCTCGGCAATGGTGAGGAGCTCGCGCCGGTCTGGACCCGGACACACGACGGCGACCTTCTCGACGGCGCCGAGACCTACTGGGACGACTTTACGGGCTTCGTCCCTGCGATCCCCTATCTGCGTGCACTGAACGAAGCGCACCCGGCGACCATTGCAGTCACCGTGTCGACGATGTGGGCACCCGATCTTCATCTGACGATTCCGATTCGGGTCCTCGCACACAACGAGTGGTTCAACGCCCCGATCTTCTACGACAGCCTGGCTGCGTTCGTCCAGCCCAACACGTCGGCCGTGCAGTCGGTTCTCGGCGATGCTGCCGAGCTACTGCGCGCGAACACCGGCAGTTCGTCGCTGGAGGGGTACCAGAACGGTCCGGAACGAGCTGCGCTCATCGCCGCAGCCATCTACGAATCGCTGCGCGCCCGAGGAATCCGATACATCGATCCTCCGGCCTCGTTCGAGAACACCGGACAGAAGGTTCGCACCACGGCGCAGGTCCTCGAACAGAGCTTCGGTACCTGCATCGACTTGGCGGTCACCTACGCCGCGTGCCTCGAAGAGGTCGGGCTCCGGCCGTTGCTCTGGCTCGTCGACGGTCATGCATTCGCCGGGTTCCTGAGTGGCGACGTGTCCCTCCCCCATCCGACCATGACCGAGCCGAACGCACTCGTCAATCTCGTCGAGTCGGGCAAAGCCGTAGCAGTGGATGCCGTCTACTACAACCAGGCCGAAGCCGGAGACTTCAAGGGTGCGATGAAGCGGGCTCGGGAGTACTTTGCAACTCCCGAAAAGCTGAACGGTGTTGTCGACATCGTCGCGGCGAGGAAGAGTGGCATTCGTCCACTGCCCTCGACCGATGAGGTTGCGCCGACACCTCAGCCTCGTCCGGCGGATCTTCACGACGTCGTTCTCACCCTTCCCGACGAGCTGACGGCCGGCAGGAATGCCGACGACCTGGTTCTCGATACCACCGATCACTCGCCCCCGAGGGTTCGCAAGTGGAAGCGTGCCCTGCTCGATCTGAGTACCCGAAACCGCCTGTTGAACCTGCGGCCGTCGGCCCAGGTCATCGATCTTCACGTACCTCAGGGCGGGCTTTCAGAGCTCGACGACATCATCCATTCCGGCCACGCGATCACTCTCGTCCCGCACGACGAACTGGCGTCGATCCACGAACTGCAGGGTGCACGGCGCGCCTCCGAGATCGAATCCGATGTGTTGCTGTCCTATCTGACCGACGACCGTCGTATGTACGGCGCGATTTCACGCGACCTGTACGCGAAGCGGTTCAAAGAACTCTCTCGCACGGCACGCACCATGCTCGAGGAAACCGGCAGCGCCAACCTCTATCTGACGCTCGGTGCGCTGATCCACCGCACGTCCACGGGCGCGGAAGCCCGCGCTCCCCTCTTCTTGTTGCCGATCCGTATCGTCGGCGGAACCGGGCGGAAGCCGTTTCAGATCACGGTCGACACCACCGAGGTGGCGACTCCCAACCATTGCCTCGTCGAATGGCTTCGCCTCAAACACAACGTGTCGATCGACGCTCTCGAGTCCCCGAAACTGGACGACAGCGGCCTCGACATCGATCATGCCCTCCGCGGTATCCGGGCTGCGCTCGTCGAGAACAACATCGACCTGCGGGTCGACGAGGTTGCCACCGTCGCGATCTGCCAGTTCGGCACCTTCGGGATGTGGAAGGACCTCAACGAGCACTGGGACATCCTCGAGCAGAGCCCCATCGTCCGGCACCTCACACACCATGCCGGAGAGTCGTTCCGCGACCCGCTCGGCAACGAGAGCCTCGACAGTGTGAAGGTGGACGAGGCGTCCGTTCCCGTCCCCATCCCTGCAGATGGATCGCAACTACGGGCGGTCTCGCTGGCCGCATCCGGACGCACATTCGTCATCGAAGGCCCTCCCGGAACCGGCAAGTCCCAGACCATCACCAATCTGATCGCTCACGCGCTCGAGCGCGGAAAGACCGTCTTGTTCGTAGCGGAGAAGCAGGCCGCGCTGGACGTGGTCAAGAAGCGCATCTCGAAGGTCGGCCTGAGCAACTTCACGCTCGATCTGCACGGGAAGAGCCAGAGCCCGAGCGCAATCCGTGAACAGCTCAAAACGGCCATCGACAACAACCTGTACTACAACTCCCACAACTGGGACGCGAAGGTTGCCGAATACAGGTCGAAGTTGGCGCCCCTGGCCGACTACCCGAACAAGATCCACAGCCGCAACGGCATCGATCAGTCCTTGTGGCGCGCCTTCGAATCCGTCCTCGAGGTCGGCGACGGACCGATTGCGCCGATCCCCGCCTGGTATGTCGCACGACCCACTCAGCCTTGGGCCACGATTCGAGACACTCTCGAGCTCTTCTCTCGTGCCGCTCATTCCCTGGAGATCCGCCTGGGTTCTCCGTGGTCGCTGGCCGGGTCGATTCCGCCCGGAATCGAAGACCAGCACGTGTCTCTCGCGGTGCTCCGCTTCGCGGATGCCATCGACGCAGCGTTGACGAGTTCTCGTACGCGCGCACTTCTCGAACGGGTACAGGCACCGGACGATGTCGTCGCGCTGCTCCCCCAGGCGCGCCGTCAGCTCGGCCGTCAGATTCCCGACGCGGCGACGCTCGCGTGGATGCGTAGCCCGCAGTTCGCGGCCGGACGTGAAGCGCTCTTCGTCGACATCGACCGTGCACATCAGAATTGCGCGCCCGTGTTGCGCACCTTCGTTCCGATGTTCTTGGAGTCGGGCGACATCGAGTTCTTCATCGCCGAGGCAGAGGAGTGCGACAAGGGCCTCTTCGGTAAGAAGAAGAAGGCCGAGCAGTTCCAGCGGAGCCTCGCACCGTTCGCCCACCCGGATGCAGACCTCGCACCCCAGGCCGTGCTTCCGTTGCTGCGGATGATCCCCATGGCCCGCGAGCAGGTCGCCCACCTCCGCGCAGCCGTGCGCGACCTCCTCGGCCCTTTTGCTCCGGCCACCTGGAATCCGCTCGCCCCCACATGCGCCGACGATCTGCGGCCGGTGTTCGAATACATCGACGACACCATCCGTTTCGTCGACGAAGCACCGGGGCTGTGGAAGGAGCTCGAATCCGCCGGTTTCCTGACTGAACCCGAGATTCGGGCACTCGACGAAACCGCCGGCGCTTGGGTGAGTCTGCGTTCAACTCTCGGATCGTCCGATGCTGATGTGGCCCGTTGGGTGAACGGCGACCACTGGCTCGCGGCGTGGCAGCGGGACAGCCACGCAGTGCGAGAAGAGGCGCAATACGGCGGTTGTCAGCGTTTTCTCGCGTGGTCACGGATGTCCGCATATCTCGAGCCCCTGCGTCGCGCAGAACTACACGACTTCGTCGAAGCCCTGCTCACCGGACGGATCCCGGCGGCAGTGGCACCTGTCGCCTTCATTCGCGGCGCGGCGCGCGCTTCGCTCGAAGAGCGGCGACGCACCACCGGCGTCGTCAACTTCACCACCGCCCTGCGTGACGGTGAGATCTCGGATTTCGTGCGGAGCGCAGAGGCGCTGCGCGACGAGCAGGTCCGGGCACTGCCGGCCGCGTTGCTGTCCCGGCGGCCGTTCCAGGCCGGTGCGTTGCAGGGTGAAGTCGGCGAACTGCGCCGGGCACTCGAACGTAAACGCGGTGGCGCGACCTTCCGTAACCTCATGGCCCGGTATGCACGCCACATTCTCGCTGCGACGCCCTGCGTTTTCGTCAGTCCGACGTCGTTGGCTCAGTTCATCCCGCCGGGCTCGGCCACGTTCGACCTGGTCGTGTTCGACGAGGCGTCTCAGGTGACCGTCGCACAGGCCATCGGGGCGCTCGGCCGGGGCCGCGCGGCCGTCATCGTCGGTGATTCGCAGCAGATGCCGCCGTCTACGTTCGGCCAGGTCAGTGCAGTCGACGACGACGAGGTGGACGAGGACGGGACGATCGCACCGGAGGATCTCGAGAGCATTCTCACCGAGTGCGTCGAGTCCGGAGTTCCACGTCTGTGGTTGTCGTGGCATTACCGCAGTCAGGACGAGACGCTCATCAACTTCTCGAACCAGAAGTACTACGAGGGGCGCCTCGCCAGCCTGCCGTCTCCCGGCGGGGACGACACGGCAGGTGTCGAGTGGCGACGCGTCAGCGGTCACTTCAATCGCGAGAATCGCAAGGACGGATATCGCACCAACCGCGTCGAAGCAGAAGCCATCGTCGAGGAGATCCGCACGCGGCTCGCAACCCCTCGCCTGGCGGGTCAGAGCATCGGCGTTGTCACTTTCAACCTCCAGCAACGCGTCCTCGTTCAGGATCTCCTGGAGGCATGCGACGACCCCCTCGTCCGCGAGCAGCTCCGGCCGGACAAGGAAGAGGGCATCTTCGTCAAGAACCTCGAGAACGTCCAGGGCGACGAACGCGACGTCATCCTGTTCACCACAGCGTTCTCGAAGAAGCCCGGTGAGTCCCAGCTTCCGCTCCAGTTCGGTCCGCTGAGCCGGTCGGGTGGCGAAAAGCGCTTCAACGTCGCCATCACGCGGGCGCGTCGCAAGGTCGTCATCTTCACATCGTTCGATCCGTCCGACATCGATCTGTCGCGCACCAAGTCCGTGGGACTCGCACACCTCCGGGGCTACCTGGAAATGGCGGCGCAGCGGGTGGCGCCCCGCCCGTCGGTAACCACGAACGACAACGTCGACGCCGTCCAGCGCAGCATCTGCACGGCCCTCGCCGACCGCGGGTATGAGGTGACCACGAACTACGGACTGTCCGAGTTCGTTCTCGACATCGTTGTGCGAGAGCCCGATTCCGCGCATTGGCAGGTTGCGGTGATGCTGGACGGCCCGCGTTGGGCCGGTCGCCCGACGGTGTCCGACCGCGACCTCACTCCCCGCCTGCTCGAAACTCTGATGCACTGGGGTTCATCGGTGCGGGTGTGGCTTCCCGAGTGGATCGAGAATCCCGGAGCGGTGCTCGATCGCATCGATACTGCTGTCGATACAGCACGTGAACGACGGCGTCAGTACGAAGAGCAGCTCGCAAGGGAAGCCGAAGCGCGCGCGATCGAGATCGCGGAGTCGGAAGCGCGCGCCGCAGAAGAGGTCGTCGTCGAAAACCTCGATGTGCTGGCCGATCTCACCTTCGAGAAGGACGAGCCCGAGCACATGCCTGAAGCCGGCGCGGCGTTGGAGGAACGGCACGAGCTCGTCGCAGGTGCCGCGACGATGACAGCCCCGGCACTTCACTTCGACGAAGATGTGGTGCCGTCCTCCACCGAACGCGACTGGCACGGTCGCGGCGTCGCATATACCTGTGCCCCGACCACTCCCCTCGGAGAACGCGACGATCTCGATCGCGTCAACTCCGCTTCGGTGCGACGGGTCATCACCGACGCGGTGCGTGAAACGGTGGAGATCGAAGGTCCGATTCTGCTGGACAGATTGACACGGGTCGTCGCGAGACGTTTCGGGTTCGAGCGAGTCAAGGCAGCACGGAAGGCGTTCGTCGGCGAGTGCGTACCACCCGAATTGATTCACGCCACCCCGTTGGGCAGCTTCGTATGGCCTCGTCAGTTGGACCGAACCACCTGGCGCGGGTTCCGCACGACGCCTGACGATGTGACCCGCTCACTCAACGAGATCGCGCCCGAGGAGATCGTCAACGCAATGAATGCAGCTTGTATGGGACGGGAACTCGATGTCGAGACCCTCATTCGGGAGACTATGGCTCTCTTCAACCAGAGTCGACTCGGCGGGCCCAGCCGAGATCGTCTCGAAGCGTGCCTCGATCTCGGCCTGGCGAACGGCCGGCTCATTCAGGTAGGAAGGACGATTCGCGCGGGAGCGTGAGTGCAGTCCTGTGCATGCGGGGAGCGTCCCCGAATGTCGAGTAATTCCAATCGGATTTGACGTAGACAGGATCAACCTTTGGCCCATTGGTCTTCCGGATACGCGGACTTCCATGAGGAGCTGTACGCAGCTCCTCCTCGCCCTGTAACACCACCGGCGCTGCCGTGCTCCGACTGCCACGCAACCTTCACTACGCTCGCAGACCTGCGGGAGCACGTGTTCGTGGCACATCCCGTTGCTCACCCCGTTCTGCTCCTGAGAGGAAGACCGTGCGGGAACAGACGGGAGCTGGTTCAGGTCCGAACCGACCCGGCGGACTGGTCGCTCACGAACTGCACGAGGGCACACCTGAACGGAATCGACGTCGACCCTGACGAGGTCGGTCGTCTTCTGTCCGTCGATCGAGGGATAGTCGAAGTGCGACTGGGCAACGACCGGTCGCAGAGAGAATACGAGTTCGACTTCGCTATCGCTGAGGAAGCGGATCTTCGCGGCGTAGAGGAGGAGCTTGCTCGCTTCATCGCAGACGGAGTTGTCAACTCGAGTTCGATCAACGCATTTTTCGAGCGGACTCTCGCCTTCCCGACAGCCCGGAACTACGCCGGAGGAATTACCGAGTACCTCTATTGGCTCGCAGGGCGCGGGCAGGTCCTCGACGCCACAGCCGAGGTCCGAAATCGTGAAAAGCTCAACAAGGCTGCCGACATGCTGCGCGACCTCCACCGCCCGGCTTCCCTGGCCGTCACCAGCCTGATCTCGTTCCACTTCAATCAGTTCGGTGAGGCCGCGCATCGCGCCCTCAGCCCACACCTTGGGATGGTTGCGGAACGCCTGGGCCGGATGCTGACGGTCCGGACGACCCCAGCAGACTTGATCGAGATTCCCGGCACACCTTCACACCTCGAACAGTTGCTCGCGGATGATCGGACCCGAGATCTCATCAAGTTGTGCAGTCTCCCGTTGTCCAGCGCAAGCTCTGCGGAGGTCTCCAACTTCGACCTTGCGACGGTGGACGGATACGACCTGACCAAGGCAGCGCTCTTCATCACGGAACATCATCTGGCGACAGGAGACCCCCGCGCCGCACCGCTCGTACGCGCGGGTAGTAAGAATGGTCTGCCCGACCATTGGGTGAACGCCCGTTTGGATTGCATTACCGATGAAGGACCCCCATGGAACACGGCTCCGGCAACAACCACTCCCGTAAGCGGCGGAATGCGAATCACGCACAGCCGCAAGACAACGAAGGCCGCTCCGGCGAGCGGAAAGGCGAGCACGACGGACGACAGCACGCCGAATCGCAGGATGCCCAACGTCAAGGGGCAGGCCAACGCGCCAAGCGAACCGTCAAGAAGCACGGAGCGACGCACTCCGGCGGGCACCACCAGCGCAAACACTCCGACAAGCACTCCTACTCCGCGAAGGAACAGCGAAACGTCGAACAGCCGCACGGGAGCCGTCCCGACAACGGGACAGCCGGTCCCCGCGGAAACGGCGAGGACAGGCGCCAACGGCCGAACCACAGGAACAAATCGAAGCCCTCGGCCGCGGCCAGCTCCTCCGGTCTTCCTGGAACCGACCGTTCCGCCGACCGAGAACCTCGAACCAACGCTCTCGGGCCGGGCCGGCGCCGACGCAAGGACAACCAGAATCGCCGATACACCCCCGTGGGAGACATCAGCAAACGCGCTGACGTCCAGCACCCCGTCAAAGGCACCGAAACCGACGGAGAGTCGGCCGAGCACAGGTCCGTTGCTGGACCGACTCCTGCCGTGGCGGAAGTCGAAATCACGATGACGGGTCCCTCGTCGGAGGTGTCGGCGGCATCGCCGCATACAGAGCCGACGGACGCCCCGGCGTCGTCGGACGAAACAACATCCACGCAATCCGAGACCACCGAGGTTGCGGAGGTGGGAGTCGCCACTCCCTTCTCGCCAGTCACTGAAGCCGGCGAAGAATCGGCCGCACCAGAGTTGGTTTCCGAACCAACACATGCCGTCTCGCTAGTCACAGTAGACGAGCAGTCTCCCGCTGTTGAGACGACGTCGCCGTCCTCCGACGTGGTCAACGCCGAGCGCACCCTGGACAAAGCTACAGGCACGGACTCCGAAATCGAGGTTCCGGAAGGCGACACAACCGCCACAACGGAACCGGTTGCCGAAGGATCCGAGCCGGCCGACTACGTGGCCACCTCGGTTCCGAACAGCAAAGCGACCGCCGTCGCTCCGTCAACCGACGAGACAGCAGCTTCCGTAGCGAGCTCGAGTAACGATGAGGGCGCCTCGGAAACCGAGAAAGTTGACGCGGAACCGACTGAGGAGGCCTCCGGTGCGCCGGCGACCAATCCGACGGATGACCCGCTGCCAGTCGTCGAGGTGGGAGCATCCGAGCCCAACCAGAAGCCGACCGACGTCGCGTCTGCTCCGAGCGAGGCCGCTGAGAAACTGACGCTCGATGCTGTCGAATCGTTCAGTGACTTTCTCCGATACCTCGAGGAACTCGACGGCGACCTCAAACCGTTCGAGATGCGACGGAGCACTCCCGCACGCATCGCTGTCGCCAAGCCGATCGACTTGACGCCGCTTCAGGACCGTATCGCAGCCGTCGCTGCGCGCGACACCAAGCTCGCGACCGCCCTCGCGTTGCTACTCACAACCGAGAAATCGGAGCTGAGCGGTACAGCGCGGAAGAATATTGCAGAGCTGGCAGCCCGAATCCTGACACAGCACCCAGCGTTCATCGGCGACGAACCGCTCCAGGACCGAGTGGAACTACTCCGCACCGAAACGGCCGATACGGAGACGCTTTCACAGACCGTCGTACGGGTCGAGAACCTCGTGGGCCGTCCATTCGACGGGCGAGAGTCGTTGAAGGCACCCACCTTGCAGGCATTGCAGGACAACGCCGTTCACATTGTGGTCCTTCTTGCCGGTTCCGCCGCACAATGGGATCTCTCGCAGTACATCGACGCACTGGCAGACGAGGTCTGGGATGCCCCGTCTGTTCAGTCCGGTACGACGGCTGATCGAGAGAAGCTCGCGACGATCCCGAAGAGCACGCGCCGAGCGGCAGCGGTAATCGTTGGCTCTGCGCGCGAGCGTATTCGTGCAGTCGAATCGGAGCGCGATTCCGCACTTGCCCGAGTCGACATCGCCCACGCCGAGAATGCGCGGCTCATGGACGAACTGGCGACCGTTCGCGGTCGAGTGAAGGAACTCGAACTCGAGTTGTCAGGGGTCCGCGCAGCTCTCGACGAAGAAGTCAACGCGCGCAGAAGTGAACGAATGAGCTCCACGAACTCGTTCGAGATTCTTCGAGTTGACACGGCGAAGCTGATCGCCGATCAGATCGAGGTACTCGAAGACGCACTCGATGCTCTCAAGCACGGACATACCCAAGTCACCGACGAATTCGTGTCTCGCTCGGTGATCAAGTTCCGGAAGGGCTTGAATGCCCTCCAGCCCGACGCGGTAGAGGACAAGTAGGGACACAGTATGACTGTTGTAGGTTTCGACTTCGGCACTACGAACAGCTTGGTGTGCGTTGTCGACTCGGAGAAGGTCCATGAACTTCTCGATGACCAGGGGCAACCGACGCCTTCGATTGTGAAGTACGAGGGCGTCCAGAAGTTGGTCGGCGAAGAGGCCAAACTTGCCCTGGACGCCAGCGGCCTCGGAGTACACGGCGATTTCGTGAAGTCGCCCAAGACATATCTGGGTGACGAGACCATCACGGTAGGTGGGGTCGAGATGAGCCCGGTCGACGTGGCGCACGATGTCATCGAGCACGTGAAGGACCGCGCTCTCGCTTCCACCAGAAATCCCGGATTCTTATCCACCATTTCGGACGCTGTCGCGACGATCCCGGTCGATATGAATGGCCACCGTCGTCGCGCACTGCGCGAGGCATACGCCCGCGCAGGGATTCGAGTCGTCCAGTTCGTCCACGAACCGTTCGCAGCGCTTTACGGACACTTCCGACCCAAACTGGGAACTGATTTTGTCCGCCGATTCGACCGGAAGAACATCCTGGTAGTCGACTGGGGTGGCGGCACTTTCGACCTCACGTTGTGTCGACTCGAAGACGGGCGGGTCGTCCAGCTCCAGAACAGTGGCACCGGCGCATTGGGTGGCGACATCTTCGATGACGCTCTTCGGAACTGGGTGCTCATGCACGCCACCGACGAGCCTGGTGATGTGGACCCAGATCGTCGACGACAGCTTCGCCACAAGTGTGAGAATCTGAAAATTGCGCTGTCCGAGGAAGAATCTGCAACGCTCTACATCCGGAACTTCAATCCGGACACTGGAGCCGCGTTGATGCACCAAGTGACCCGATCCGACCTCGAGACCATCTCGAAGCCGCTCATCGATCGAGCAATGGACCATGTGGTCTCCCTGCTGGATGCGGCGCATATCAGCGACTCGCAGGTCGCGCTATGCCTGGTCACCGGGGGCATGTCCAGGATGCCGGCGATCGCAGCTCGACTCAGGGAGTTCTTCGGGGCACACCGCGTCGAAGTTTCGAAGAACAGCGGCACGCTCATCGCTCAGGGCGCAGCGTGGATCGCCTACGACCGGCAGCAGCTGCAGTTGGCGAAGGACATCGAGGTTCGCTTGGCTCGTGGTTCCTATCATCGGTTGCTACGCGCCGGTACTCAGGTGCCGTTCGAAGGACAGGAACTGTCGGGCAATGCCGTGGAGCTGTACTGCGCTGATCCTCGGGACGGCCATGCCAAGTTCCAGTTCTGCACCCCGAGCCGTCCAGGGGGCAATGCGCAGCGGTCGGATCCCCGCGACGAACTTGGGAACCTCAGTATCGATGTCGACAAGCATGCGAGGCCTTTCATCGAGCGCTTGACGCTACGAACTGTCGTCGATGCCGACGGCGTGCTGCATGCGACCGGAAGATCAGAGCTGCGAAAAGTCCCCGAGACGGTGTCACTCCACGATCTGGAGTTCGGCATCTCCCTTGGCTCGGCAAGTGCGGTGTCCGGAATTGCAGACGATCCGGGTCCGCCGGTAGAGGCCAGGGAAGAAGCTTCTGAGCGTGGTGCGGTCGTGATCCGCGCCAACATCGCTGATAAGAAGGATGACTCGTACGTGCCCGGCGAGCTGCTGTACACATACAACTCGACGTACTTCAGTCGCGCGAAGAATCCTCCGCAGGTCCAGGTCGACGAACGCCTCTACTACCAGCCCTGCGGGGTATGTAAGCGTCGGTCGAACGATCCTGAGTGTCGCTGCGGATCCAAATAATCGGCATCCGGCCGCGGCGGGCTGGTCAGCAATGACGCCAACCCTCCGCGGCCGGATGCATTGGTTCGTCGGGAGTATTCTTGACGCTGAGCGACTTTCAAGAATTCTCTTGCACACTTGTTCGAGTGATGACAAGATCTCGAGATCGTCACCGATCCGCGTGACCTCACAAGTGAAGAAGGCCCGCCAGGAGCGGCAACTCCCGACGGGCCGGATGTCCGACTTATAGGGAGTCGAACGTGGGCCAGAATACCCTGGCTGGCGGCGTGCGTCGTGGACCGCGCCTGGCCAGCAACTTCACCATCCTCAGCAACGCCGGCATCAACGACGAGCGCCTGTCCTTCCGAGCACGCGGTGTTCTCATCTGGTTGCTGTCCAAGCCGGACGACTGGCGTACCCGATCCGACTCGATCGCCGGCCAGTCGCCGAAGGAAGGCCGCGACGCCATCCGCTCTGCCCTTCGTGAGCTCGCCGAGCTCGGCTACCTGATCCGCGAGAAGATCCAGAACGAGCGCGGCCAGTGGATCACCATTCAGACGATCTACGAGGAGCCGCACGTCCAGCCGGGGCCTGAAAATCCGACCCGCGGCAGCGCGGACGTCGGAGAACCAGGCTGTCTTTTAAGTACTGATTCACCAAGGACGGAAACCAACCGCACGTCCCAGGTCTCGAACGCATCGCACAGTCCCGAGGTCGCCCGGTTGTCGGCGGCATGCAAGCAATCCGGGCTGACAGCAACATTCGCGTACCTCAAGCCGGATGCCGTAGCCACGATCGAAGCGTTGATCTCAACGCACGGTGTCCCGACGCTGGTGGCCGCAGCGAAGGCAGCGCACCGGCCCAGCGATCCGATGCGGTACGCGCACGCGTGGCTACCGATATGGCAGGGACTGTCCGTTCCACGGATCCGACCGGCGAAGTGCAGTGCGTGCGACGAGTACGGGTGGCTACCGGACGACGCGCACGGCAGGGCGGTGAGGTGTCCCTGCCGAGCACGTCAGGCGGCATGAGGGGGCAACGGACGACTCCGGTCGTGTCGCAAGCTGTTCAGTCGGTTCCGGCAGCGAACGCCCCCGGCGTTCGTCCGGATCCTCGATCAGCCCGCCAGTCGCCGACGCCCTGAAGCTGCCGGCCCCACCGGACCGATGGGCGGTGCCGAAGAGCGCTTTTTGGCACCGTGCTGCTTGAGCCAGAAACTGTCCCCAATGTTTGCCACCGTCGACACCCAGCCCGCAGCCTGCTGCAGACCTCTGATCCGGATCCACTTCTGAGTACCGGGAGGCAACGCTGCGACGATGTCACCGGGTTGCTGCATAGCCATGCCGGCATACCGCGATATCGCGCCACCCCGCTGACGACGAATACGTGAGGGTAGACCTCACACACCAGTTCACGACCTGAACGGAGATAAAGGGAAGCCCGCACCTCGAACTCCACCGTTCGCTTATCCCGCGATCTCAAACGACCCTCGACGTCGAGGAGAGCGTCCGTCACCGACTCAGCCGGCAGAGACCAGCGACAGCGACGCCGCTGCGCGATCCACTCTTCGGCCTGTCGGTCACCCCGGAGCATTTCGACCCAGTCGACCGCAACCTCGACAACTTCATCCTCGACCACGAAGATGTCGTTTTCCTCTCCGGACTCGATCGAGGTAACGTCGACCGGCACGTCCGGCCAAATTCTCGCCGCCCCACCCCCTGTCCAGAACACCCGTCCCGTTTCATCGACGAAAACGTCGGGATGCACCTCACACGCCCGTACCCCTGTGGAGGTCACCGCATGGCTGGCGCGCACCTCGAACACCATCTCTTACTATCTCCTGCCTACTTTTCGAAGGTCCGTAAAACCCGTAGGCCGAAGCGCTAGGCACTCGGGCTCTCTAGAAGGAAGCCGCAGCACGATTCGCGCGTTTCCTTTTCATCGACTCCGCCATTGCTCCCGGTGCAATCTCACCCGCTCGCTCTGCCTCGGGTCGAATTCGATATCCACGCGGCGGCCGCAGAGCGCCTCGTAGGCAGGATAAGCACGAACTTCTTCAGCGATGTCGACGACACCGTCAACGACGAGAAGACCGATGTCGAACAACTTGTGGATATCCCGCCGCGACAATAGGCCCTGCGCGACGAGCTTCCCCAGTCACCGAGTAGATATCGAGACGACACGCTTCCAGCATCGCTTCGGATGCGAGAACTGTTACTGCGCAGCGTGTCCCATACTCTCAAAGAATCGAACACCGGGGCTCGCGTGGAACGCACGAACCCCCGACCTACGATAAGCACCGTGCCCTACTCCGCCGGCGGAGCATCACGTCGGAAATCGCTCGCCGCGGCGCCCCGACGGCTTCCGGAAAGCGACCACCGACGCCCCTTCCTCCGAATTCGGTCGCGCTCGGCGAGTAGTTCTTCGATACGGGTCCACGGCACCTGGCGACGGAAGGCTCCGCATTGGGAGGACAAGTTGGATCCGGCGGCTCGGATGTCGGCGACCGCACCGCGCAGCACATCTGAATCTTCCCTGAGCGCTGTCAAACCGCGGCTTGTGTGGGAACTTGGGGCCAGGCGGTGCTTTCGTCGTAGATCGTGCCGGTCTCGAGACATCCGTGGAGGATCCCGACGAGCCGGTTACCGAGTTAACGAAGCGCGCCATGGTGGCCGACCTCCCGGGCCCGCAGAGCGTCGTAATAAGCCCGTGCGCCCGGTGAGGTATTCATCGAGCAGAACGCCCACTGATGACACGCATCGGCCAGGTGCTTGTTGCGGGCGTAGCTCGCCGACACCGTCTTCCTCTTTCCTGATACTCGGGTAATCGGGGAGGTCCCGGCGTAGTTCTTGCGGGCTTTGGCATTGCGGTATCGGTGCGGATCGTCGCCGAATTCTGCCAGCACCCGGGCGCCCAGGACATCCCCCAGTCCGGGACAGCTGCGGACGATCTCAGCGGCCAGGTGCCTATGAAAACTGCGCTTGACCTCCTGCTCGAGCTCCTCGATCTGCTCGGCCAGGTGCTCGAGCATGCCCGCGTGTCCGGCCACGACGACCTCGTAGGCATGTTCGATTGCAGCCGGCTGCCGCAGCGACGGTGCCCGCAGCGCATCGCGGATGCGGGTGGCCGTGGCGGTGCGGTCCCCGCGCCGATGCGCCCGGGCCAGTTCCGCGGTGATTTGCGCGGTGGTCAGTCGTGCTGCGCGATCCGGATCGGGAGCCTTGCGCAGCAATGCCAGGGTGTCCGGGGCGGCGAGGTTGTCGAACGCGGTCAATGCGGCCGGGAAGTACTCGCGGAGCGCCGACCGCATCCGCTGCAGGTGCCGGGTCCGGTCCCAGATCAGGCCTTGGTGGGCCCGGGCAAGCAATTTCAGGGCTTCGACCTGCGGGGAGTCCCCTGCGATCTGGCGGTGATGGCCGCGGTCGAGCCGGACGATCTCGGCGAGAACGTGAGCGTCGCCGGCGTCGGATTTGGTTCCCGAGGTGCCGTGCCGTTCCCGATATGGTGCCGCCGACATCGGGTTGATCGCATAGACCTGGTATCCGCAGGCGAGCAGCGCCGACACCCACACCCCACGATCGGTTTCGATCCCGACCACGACTGCATCCTCGGGGAGGTCACTGCTGCCGGTGCTGTCAGGACCGAGATGTTCGGCCACCATCTCGTGCAATCGGGCCTGCCCCTCCACGCCCTCGGGCAGCCGTATCCGCGCCAACCGGCGGCCGACGTCGTCTTCGACCTCGATGTCGTGATGGCCTTCCGCCCAGTCATCGCCGATGAACAACATGGAGTGCTTCTCCGAACAGGCTGCTATCCACTATTTTTCGGTCCGGTAGCGGAGGAAAGCAGTCGTCGACCTAATGGCTCGAGTACTCACCGACACGCGCGGCATCGGGGTACGTCATCCCATCAGCGATCACCGCTTCCCTCACGACCGGCGGGTACACGGTCTGAGTTCAGGCATCAGCCCGACTGCTCGGGGACGGCCACGCCTGGTCTTGAGAGGGTTATCCCACCGGTCGCCACCAACACCGAACCTTGCCACAGTCGTGGGGTCGGTAGCACCCATTAGGTCGGAACGCGGTCGCAGAGGTGGCTCCCCACACAGGTAAGGTCTCCCGGTGTCGAAATGACAGGCACAGCGGATCCGCATTTCTGCGGTTCCGTCGACCGGGGAGGAAAACGAGTGGCGTCACTTGCGATCGACAAGGACTTTCTTCTCGACTTCGCAGAACTCGATCAAACAGTCCAGAGTCGGGTATATGAAGTGTTCGGGAAATTCGACGCTGCCACACACGCCGGGCTCCACCTGGAAAAAATCAAGAACGCACGTAACCCGCACTTCCGATCCATCCGCATCACACAATTCTGGCGCGGTATCGTCCTCGCACCCCAGAAGGGCGATGTCTACACCCTGCTGAAGGTTCTCCCCCACGACGATGCTTACGTGTGGGCAGAGCGCCGCAACATATCCGTAAACAGAGTGAACGGTCGGATTGAGGTCCGCGACGACATTACCTTCGACGAACAGCTTGCGCAGCTCGACCATCAGCCACGAAATTTCTCTACCCGTTATCTCTTCGAGCACATCAAAGACAGCGAACTGGTGCGCCTCGGTCTCGATGACAAGGCCATCCGTTTCGCCCGGCTTCTCACCGACGACTCTCAACTCGAAGCTGCCCAGCCCTTCTTCCCCAGCATCCAGTGGCAGGTCCTCTACGGTCTGGCCGCTGGCATGACGCCCGACGAAGTATGGGCGGACCTTGGGGCAGCTATTCTTGACGGCCCGGTCGACACGAACGACCTCGACACCGCGATCAAACGTAGTTCGGATCGCGTCCTGCTCGTCGACGGTCCTGCGGAGATGATGGCGGTCTTCGCCAACCCTTTCGCGCTCTGGCGGATCTACCTGCATCCGGCTCAGCAGTCCGTCGTCGATGCCGCCTACCGCGGACCCTCCCGCGTAGCTGGTGGCCCCGGAACCGGGAAGACGGTGGTCGCCCTGCACCGGGCGCGGCGACTGGCCGCACGCGGCGAGGGTCCGGTTCTCGTGACCACCTTCACCTCCACCTTGGCCGACTCGCTCAAGGACGGCATCGGGATGCTAGTGAAGGATCCTGATGTCATGTCCCGCATCGTCGTCCAGCATGTGGATCGACTCGCTCACCGCGTGTTCCGAGAGGAACACGGCAACCCACGAATACTCAGCCCCGTCGACGAGAAGAAGATATGGCGCAGCATCATCGACGATTTCGCCATCGATTTCTCCGAAGCGTTCCTCGGCGAGGAATGGCGGCAGGTCATTCTCGCCCAACGCGTGAGTTCCGCTTCCGAGTATCTCGCAGCCAAGCGGACGGGCCGGGGTCGGCGTCTCGGCGCCACGCAGAAAGCTCAGGTGTGGCAAGTGGTCTGGGAGTTCGAGGAAGCACTGAAGACCCGGAAATTGCACACTCATGACACTATCCGGCGAGAAGCAACCCGTATCCTCGAGCAGCAGACCGACAAGCCGTATCGGCACATAGTGGTCGACGAAGCGCAAGACCTGAGTCCTGATCAGTGGCGGCTCTTGCGTGCGGCGGTGGCCGATGGCCCCGATGATCTGTTCCTCGCCGGCGACACCCACCAGCGCATCTACAACAACCACGTCAGCCTGCGTGAGCTCGGCGTCAACGTGACCGGGCGGTCGAGCCGCCTGTCCATCAACTACCGCACCACGGCAGAGATCCTTCGATGGAGCCTGGGCCTGATGCGAGGGTGCCGCATCGACGACATGAACGACAACCTCGACTCGATCGCCGGCTGCCGTTCCGACATTCACGGTGACGCTCCCGAGGTCAGGGGTTTCAGCACCCGCGATGCAGAATTCACGTACATCGCTGAGAAGGTTCGAGACTGGCTCGACAGCGGAGTGTCTCCGTCCGAGATCGGTATCGCGGCTCGTTCCAAGAAACTCTGCGAGGCCCTCGCAGTTGCCCTGAGCAAGTACAATATTCCGACCTCCAACCTTTCCGATTCGCGCGATGACACAGACAATGTCGCGATCGGAACGATGCACCGCATGAAAGGCCTCGAATTCCGGTGCTTGGTAGTGGGCGCGGTGACGGACCGTCAGCTTCCGGCACCTTATGGCGTCACTCCGGCAAGCGAGGACGAGCACACACACGAGCGGGATCTGCAGCGAGAGCGCTCGCTGCTTTTCGTCGCGTGTACTCGCGCGCGTGAACAGCTGCTCGTGACCTGGCACGGCGATCCCAGCCCGTTCCTCGTGCCGATCCTCTGAGCGTCGGTTAGATCAGTTTCCTGAGAGGTTACGAATGCCGAGATTGTCCGCCCTGCTCGATGAGATCGATTTGGGCACCGTCCTCCTTCCCGAGTTCCAGCGGGGCTACGTCTGGAACCGCGACCAGGTCCGTGGTTTGATGCGGTCGCTCTACCGCGATTATCAGGTTGGCGGTCTGCTGATGTGGGAGACCAGCACCAGCGATGTCGCCGTCCGCGGGGAGACCACCAGGGGTGGTGTCCGTCGGCTTCTCCTGGACGGGCAGCAGCGCGTCACCACCCTGTACGGCGTGGTGTGAGGGACTCCGCCGCCCTTCTTCGAAGATGACGCCACCGCATTCACAGGCCTGTATTTCAACGTCGACTTGCAGTTGTTCGAGTTCTACATGCCGACGAAATGGCCGACGCTCCATGCTGGATCAACGTAACCCAATTGTTCCGCGAGGGTTTGAAGCCGTTCTTCACGTCCTTTACGGACTACGGCGACAAAGCAAGCACCTATCTCGACTGCCTGAACACGCTGTTCCAGATCACGCAGCGCGAGTTCAACATGGAGAAGATCACCGGTTCCGACAAGTCCGTCGACGAGGTCTGAACCGTCTCGGGTTTCTTGCCGCTCCTATATCGGTGACGGCTCCGGTTGTGGAGTCGACAGGTGAGCGTAGTACGCCGCCTCGAATTCATCCGGCGGGACGTATCCGAGACGGCTGTGCAGGCGACTGCGATTGAACCAGTCGACCCACTCCATCGTGGCGTACTCGACGTCCTCGACGGACTTGTAGGGACCCGGATGGAACGGGTTTCCCTTGGTGATCACTTCGGTCTTGAACAACCCGATCGTGCTCTCGGCCAGAGCGTTGTCGTATGCGTCTCCGACGCTGCCAATCGACGCGGCAATACCCTCCAGCACAAGGGTTTCCGCGAAAGAGATGGAAGTGTACTGGGCGAGTTCAACCGGTCGATGCAACACCGGGCTACTGCAGGGAGCGTAGCTGCTCGGCGAAGACCTCGGCCGGGGTTCGCCAGCCGAGGACCTTGCGTGGCCTGTTGTTGATCGCCAGAGCGACGGCGTCGAGGTCCTCGGCGGACCACCGGGACAGATCGGTACCCTTCGGGAAATACTGGCGCAGCAGGCCGTTCGTGTTCTCGTTCGTCGGTCGTTGCCAGGGCGAGTGCGGGTCGGCGAAGAACACTCTCGTGCCGGTCTTGAGAGCGAACCGGGCATGACCGGACAGCTCCTTTCCGCGGTCCCAGGTCAAGGTCTTGCGGAGCTGCTCGGGAAGCGTGGTCATCGATGTCGTCAGCGCGGCGTTCATCGCGGCGGCGCCGTAGCCACCGAGGGACGGACCGTTCTTCACAGGCGGCCTCTCGCCCCACCCCTCCAATCGAGGCAGGTGCACCAGGATCGTGGAGCGGCTGCTGCGCTCGACGAGCGTGCCGATCGCGGACCGGCCGGTCCCGATGATCAAGTCGCCTTCCCAATGCCCTGGGACAGCACGGTCTTCGGCTTCGGCGGGGCGTTCGCTGATCACCACGTCCGCGGTGACATGTCCCTGCGGCTTGTTCTGCGATCGGCTACGGGGCACCCGCAGTGCCCGGCCGGTGCGCAGGCATGTGACCAACTCCCGTGTCAGGGCGCCTCGACCTTCGATGTACAACGATTGGTAGATCGCCTCGTGACTGATGCGCATGGACTCATCCTCCGGGAAATCAACTTTCAGCCGGTGCGAGATCTGTTCCGGGCTCCATGCCGTCGCCCACCGTCGGTCCTGCCGATGCGGCTTGTTCAGTCCTTTCCACGCGGGCGTGTCGGGGCCTGCGACGGCGGTGCCGTCGGGCCGGCGGACGGCCGCGGAGAGCCGCTCCTGCACATACTCACGCAACCTGTCGTTGTCTAACAGCTTCGCCGTTTTCGGGCGTTTCGCGGCTTGTTGCGCTTTCCACTGCGCCACTCCGGCTCGGTAGACCTGCGTGCCGCTGCGGGTCGCCGCGTTGCGGCGCAGCTCGCGTGAGATCGTCCCCGGGTCGCGTCCGATCCGACGGGCGATCTCCCGCACGCCGACATCCTGGGCGCGCAACAGTGCGATCTCCTCACGCTCGGTGAACGACAGGTAGCGGCCCGTGGGCTCGTCCAGGCTGATCGGCGGCATGCCGCCAGCGTGACGGAACCACCGGGACCCGACCGGCCACGACACGCCGACGGCCTCCGCGGCGTCGGCAGTCGTCGCTCCTGAGGCGATCCGCCGCCAGAAATCGCGCTGCACCGCACGCGAGGGTTCCGGTCTCCCCGGTGACCGCATCGACGGGCGCAACGCCCGATCCGCCGCCCACTGCCGTCGGGCACCCACCGGCGCCTGGCGTGTCTGCTTGTTGCTGCGTCCCATCGCACACCTCCGTCATCGAGGTGTTGCGACGACCGATTGAATCCACCCTGACTGCCGGCATCGCTATGGTGGATCAACCCTGAGCCGACCGGGTGGCCCGTGTGGTCACGTCGCCACAATGCCATCTTCAAGGCGGTGGTGACCATCGCGGTGTCCTTGACGGTGGCGGCATGCCAGCCGACGATCGCCCGCGAGAAGCAGTCGATCACGAACGCGACATAGACGAACCCCGCCCAGGTGCGGCAATAGGTGAAGTCGGTGACCCACTTCCGATTCGGAACCTCGGCGGTGAAATCACGATCGACCAGGTCAGGGGCGCGGCGGCTGTCCGAGCCGCCGGGCATGGTGGTGCGGTGCCGACGGCCCCGGACCGCTCCGGACAGCCCTTCATCACGCATCAACCGGTCGACGGTGCATGCCGCGACGTCGTGGCCGTGTCTGCGCAGGTGCACGGTCATCTTCCGGCGACCATAGAGACCTTCGGCGGTGCCGACGGTCTCACGCAGAGCGTTCGTCAGATGTGCATCGGCGACGGTCCGGCGGGATGGAGAAGCAGTTTTCCAGTTCCGATACGTGCGTGGGGCGACCTTGACGCCACGCTCGGTGAGCACGGCGCAGATCGACTCGACCCGGTGTCCTTGTGCACGCATCTGGTCGATGAACTGGCAGATCAGCGGCGGCGAGGGTCGAGCTCCCTCGCGAAGAAAATCGAGGCCGATTTCAAGATTTCGTTGGCCTCACGGAGGTCTCGGACTTCGCGTTCGAGCTCTTTGATTCGTTGCTGTTCAGCGGTGGTCACGCCGGGTGTCTTGTCGGCATCGATCAGAGCCTGGCGGGTCCAGGTGCGCAGCGACTCGACACCGACGCCGAGCTTCGGGGCGATGGCTTTGCACGCCGCGAACGGCGAAGAATATTCGTCGAGGTGGTCGAGGACCATCTTCACCGCTCGTTCACGCTGCTCGGCGGGGTAACGCTTGGACATGATGTGCATCCTCCTCAAGAAAGGAGGCGGCATCAAACCCGAGACGGTTCAGTCGTGGACATCTTCAACCGTGTGAATTCCGGCGGCGCGAAGTTGTCCAAGGGCGACCTCGCCCTCGCATCTTTATGTGCTCAGTGGCCACCGGCTCGACAGGAGATGCGCGATCACCTCACGGTCTGGAAGAAGGCTGGCTCCGATTTCACGCTGGACTGGCTGCTTCGCAACGCCACGGCCGTGGCAACGGGTAGTGAACTGTTCACAGCACTGAGCAATGTGAAGCGGACGAGTTCGAACGCTCCCTCACGTCGTCGGTTGCGCACGTCGGTACGTTCCTGGACACGGTCTCCGGCCTCCTCGGTCTCGACCATGACCGAGTCTTGATGGGTCGGTACGCAATTCCCGTGGTGTCGCGTCTTCTCGAACTGAATGGCGGAAAGTTCATTAGCGCCGCCCAGGTCGCTCGCGGTGGCCCGGGCAAGGACTACGTGGCCAAACTGCAGGCTGCGGGAAAACTCGACGAGAGACGGTGCGGCTGCTCCCGGCGCCGTATCTCCGACCGCGTGTTCCAGGTCTTGCGTGCTGACGAAACCGAGCCTGGAAAAGGTCGCGAACGCGCTCTTGGCGGCGGCTTGACATAGAAGCATTGCGGAGATCGTCCCCCGCACGCGGGAGGTACCCCACGCCCACAGCGGTGATCGTGGAGTTCGTCACCGCTCACCGCGACGAACACTTCGGTCGTTCCGATCTGCGCGGCCTTACGCGAGACAGCTGCCCAGATCGCAACGTCCACGGCCCGAACTCACCTGACCCACAACGGACCGAATCGGCACGTGCGGTGCGTAACCGCGAAGTGCTGGCCGAGATCCGGGCGATTCACGCCGACAATCTCGGGGTGTACGGGGCCCGCAAGGTACACGCGGTCTCGAACGGGAGGGAATGGCGGTGGCCCGGCGCACCGTGGAACGATTGATGAAAGCAGATGGGCTACAGGGAATATCACGGTTTGAAGGGTCGGAGGACTACGCACAGTGACGGGGCCGAGACTCCGCGGCCGACGGATCGAGTGCAGCGGCAGTTCACCGCCGACGCACCCAACGTGTTGTGGGTGGCGGATCTGACCTATATTCGCACGCACTCGGGGTGGGTATACGCCGCGTTCGTCCTCGACGTGGGGGTACCTCCCTGGACGTAGTCCTTGGGGGAGTCCCCCGGATGATCGTCGGGTGGCAGGTCTCGACGTCGAGGCGTACCGATCTGGCTCTCGACGCCTTGGATATGGGGCCTGTGGACGCGCCGACGGGTCAACCAGGACGTCGCCGGGTTGATTCACCCTCCCCCTAGCACTTCGTGCAGGGCTGTACCCCAGCGACCGCGACGCCCAGTATCGAACGGTGCGCTACACCGAACGCCTCGATGAGTGCGATGCGGTGTCTTCCGTTGGGTCCAAGGGATTCGTATGACAACACAATGGCGAAGCGTTCAACTCGTTGTTCAAGGCCAAGTGCATCCGCAACCCTGTGATGCGGCCACACGGTGGCCGGCGAAGCATTGGGAAGGTCGAGTGGGCGGTCGCCGAGTACATCGACTGGTTCAATCACCGCCGGTTGCATGGCGAGATCGACCACGTTCCGCCTGCCGAGTATGAGGCCGCCTACTGGGCGAATCACACGGCGGTGGACTACGGTGAGACACCGGTCCTCGCTGAAGCCGGAACCAGATAACCGAGTCTCCGCCGAACTCGGGGCGATTCAGTGTTTCACCGACGGCCGGGACATGCCGCTGTATTCCCTATTGGGGATCGAGACGCTCGAACACTCCCTCCGTGGACTCCCACACAGCTGCGACGTTGTATGTGGACAGCAGCGTGAGAAGGTCCTCAGCAGGCTTGTCCGGAAGCAGGACAGCCATCGACTTAGGGTCGACGTACCGGGCGTAATCCAAGATCTGCCCCAGCGCCAGACGGACCGTGGCACGTCCGCATTCCGACTTCACCTCGACCAGTTCCCTTGTAGTGGCGTCGAAGATGTCTGTGTAGAGAGGATGCGTCGCGCCGGGCACATCGACCCTCTGCCGACATACCACGTGCCCCTTCTTCGTCAGGAAATCCTGGTAACGCTCTTGCAAGACCGACTCACGGCGTTCTGCGACTACCGGATCGGGCACGTCACGCTCGAACTGTTCGGAAACCCTGCTTTCGGGAGAAATGTCCGTCACGGTCGGCGAGCTGGGACGCCTTCCGAATTCCTCGGCAATTTCCGAATCGGTTTCGCTCGACTGGGCGACGAAACCGGGACCACGTTCGATCCATTGCAACCACTCTGCAGGAGCTGCTGAACTCACCGTTCCAGATCCAGCGAGGAGCTGACGCAGCCATTCCCGGCTCACATGCTTCGTCTGCAGGACTGTGAAACGTGCACGATAGTTCTCGAACTCTCCCCCAGGAGCCCGGTGTCGGACAATCGCCAGATCGACTGCCGGGTCTCCGTCAGGACTTCCGGGGGCCAGAAGTCCGAGAAAGCGCACTGCACGTCCCACCCCGGCCTTTTCGAACAAGAAGAACGGCGGAATAGTTGCGCGATCACCCCCTGTTCCATATACAAGCTCGAAGGTGTCTTTGAGCAGAACATTCCCCTTGCGGGTGGTATCGAGAAGATCCCGTCCAGGCTTTCGGTTGTCACCGAAATAGGTGAATACTCCGGCAACAGGATCCAATCTGTCGGGCCATTCTTCCTCGGCACCGCTGGTGTATAGCACAGCCAGCCGAACGGCTCGCTGAGTAGGCGAACCTCTGTAGCGGAATCCACCCTGGTTCCCGACATGAAGGAGTTTCGCCAGGGGGTCGTCACCCGCGTTTCCCTTGCCACCTCCGAGATAAATGTCCCCTACATGGAGGTCGGTGTCATCGAGTTCATCGAACGGCACGGTTCGGCTTTCATGCTGCACGGAAGGGGACCCTAGACGATCTCGACGACAGTATTGGTTGCTCCTCCCTGCGATCGTCGTGGCGGCCTGAGGAGCCATGTCCGGGGGATGTGACATTCTTCGATCCGCGAACGATGTCACTGATGCGTGATTGAAGTGGGAGGGAGGCCGCGTGACGACATCTCCGGTGGACGGGGCATCGATTCGTCTGGAGGATCTCGACCGTGGCCAGCTGGTTCGTGGGTTGCGTCCCGGCCCGGTGACCTTGGTGGACGTCGACCGGCACGGTCCCGATGCGGTGACAGTGACATTCAAGGAATCCTCGGGAGAGCTTGGACAACAGTTGTTGTACCGGACGGACGAGGAGCAGCTCCGAATCGAGACATCCCGCACCCGCTGGTCGTTCGACGCCGACCCTGCCGAGTTCCGGCTCGCCGCCGAAGCCCTGCGCATCCGGATGGCCGGCCTGCACGATCCGATGGTGGCGGTCTCGTCCAGCGCGGTCGATCCGTTGCCGCACCAGATCCGTGCCGTCTACGGCGAACTGCTGCCCCGTACCCCGCTACGGTTCGTCCTCGCGGACGACCCCGGCGCCGGCAAGACGATCATGGCCGGGCTCTACGCGAAAGAACTGATGCTGTGTGGGGACCTGACCAGGATGTTGATCGTCGCTCCCGGCTCGCTGGTCGAGCAGTGGCAGGACGAGCTGGCCACTAAGTTCGGCATCGACGCCCGATTGCTCTCCCGCGAGATGATTGCCTCGAGCCCGGACGCGAACCCCTTCGAGCGGTATCCGCTGCTGATCGCCCGGATGGACCAGCTCGCCCGCAACGACGACCTGCTCGCCTTGCTCGACACCAGCGAGTGGGATCTGGTGGTCGTCGACGAGGCACATCGGATGTCGGCGACCTGGTACGGCGGCGAACTCGACGTCACCCGCCGCTACCAGCTCGGCCAGCGCCTCGGGCAGATCACCCGGCACCTGCTGCTGATGACCGCCACCCCGCACAACGGCAACGAAACCAGCTTCCAGGCGTTCATGGCACTGCTCGATCCCGACCGGTTCGAAGGCGAATACCGCTCCGGAGCGCACACCACCGACACCTCCGGGCTGATGCGCCGCATGGTCAAAGAAGAGCTCCTCACCTTCGACGGCACCCCATTATTCCCCGAGCGCATCGCCGAGACCGTGCCGTACACCCTCTCCGACGGCGAACGCCAGCTCTACGACGAGGTCACCCGCTACGTCCGCGAGGAGATGAACCGCGCCGACCGCCTCGGCGCCGACAACCCCCGCGCCCGCACCGTCGGCTTCGCCCTGACCGTGCTGCAACGACGCCTGGCGTCCTCCCCACATGCGATCGTCCGATCGCTGCAACGCCGCCGCGAACGCCTCGGCACCAAACGCCGCGACCTGCTCACCCCCACCCCGACGAGTCGGGCCGACGACCTCGCCCTGACCGGGATCGACTTCGACGACCCGGACGAGTACGACGCCGGCGAACGCGAAGAAATGGAAGAACAGGTCGTCGACGCCGCCACCGCGGCGCAGACCGTCGCCGAACTCGACATCGAAATCACCCGACTCGGGGTGCTCGTCGCTCTCGCCGAGCAGGTCCGCGACTCCGGTGAAGACCGCAAATGGGCCGAACTACGCTCGCTGCTGCTGGATCGGAATCTGCTCCGCGACGCCCAGGGTGACCCGCGCAAGCTGATCGTGTTCACAGAACACCGCGACACCCTGGACTATCTGACCGCCCAGATCCGCAACATCCTCGGCCGCGAAGATGCGGTGGTCACCATCCACGGCGGCACCCGCCGCGAGGACCGCCGTGCCATCCGCGAACAGTTCGCCCACAACCCCGATACCCAGGTGCTCATCGCCACCGATGCCGCCGGGGAAGGGCTGAACCTGCAGGCCGCCCATCTGATGATCAACTACGACCTGCCGTGGAACCCCAACCGGCTCGAGCAGCGCTTCGGTCGGATCCACCGCATCGGCCAACGCCACACCTGCCGACTGTGGAATCTCGTCGCCGACGGCACCCGCGAAGGCCACGTGTTCACCCGGCTGCTCGAGAAGATGGAAACCCAGCGCCGCGCCTACGGCGGACGGCTGTTCGACGTCCTCGGCGACGCTTTCACCGACCGCCCGCTACGCACGCTGTTGCTCGACGCGATCCGCTACGGCGACGACCCGGCCCGCCTGGCCGCCCTCGACCAGGTCGTCGACACCGAAGTCTCCCGCGGACTGGACACCCTGCTCGAAGAACGCGCCCTGGCCCACGAAGCCCTGGCCCCCCACGAACTCGACCGGCTCCGCCGCGAGATGGACGAAGCCCGCGCCCGCCGACTGCAACCGCACTACATCGCCGCGTTCTTCCACGACGCCTTCCCTCGCCTCGGAGGCCGCCTGCCTCGCCGGGAGACAGGACGGTTCGAGATCACCCACGTCCCCGCGACTGTGCGAGCCCGGCAACGCCCGGGCGCAGCGGTGCCGATCGTCTCCCGCTATCAACGGGTCACCTTCGATCCCGACCGTATCGACCTGGGCGAGCCCACCGCACCACGCGCCGAACTCCTCGCCCCCGGCCATCCGCTGCTCGACACAGTCCTCGACGCCACCATCGAAATCCACCAACAGGCGCTGGAGACCGGCACCGTGCTGTTCGACCCGCACGACCCGGCCGAACACCCCCGGCTGATCGTGGCCGTGACCGGCGAGATCAGCGACGGCACCGGCGCAGTGGTCTCCAAACGCTTCGACTTCATCACCCTCACCCCCGACGGCACCGCCACCTTGTGCGGGCCGGCGCCCTATCTGGACCTACAGCCCCTTCCCGCCGAGGCACGCACCATCGCCGACGACGTCCTCGGCCACAGCTGGCTCGCCGGTGGGGTCGAGCAGCTAGCCGCCACCTGGGCCATCACCCACGCCCAACCCGAACATCTCGCCCAGGTCAAAGACCGCGTCCTGCCGCTGCTCGACAAAACCCGCGCTGCGGTGCACAAACGCCTCACCCAGCAAATCAACTATCTCGACAGCGAAGCCGCTCGCCTGCGCGATGTCCTGGCCACCCGCACCCAGGGCCGGCACGCCAAACCTCGGCACAGTCCCGACCGGCTCGAGGCCCGCGCCCGCGACCTCGAAGCCCGCCTCGCGGCACGCACCACCGAACTCGACCTGCAGTCCCGCCTGGCAGCCAAACCCCCGCAGATCGTCGGCGCGGTGCTGGTCATTCCTGCCGGGATGCTGCCCGGAGCCCCCGCTCAGCATGCGAAGGACACCGCCCGGATCGAGCGCCGCGCCGTCGACAAGGTCCTCGCCGCCGAACACGCCCTGGGACGTATTCCGGAGGAGATGCCGCACAACAACAAGGGCTACGACATCCGCTCCCTAGACCCGCAGGACGGGCACTACGTGTTCATCGAGGTCAAGGGCCGCATCGAAGGGGCCGAGGACTTCACCGTCACCTTCAACGAGGTCCTCTACGGCAAGAACGTTCCCGACCGGCATCGCCTTGCCATGGTCTCGGTCAGCGATCGCGGTCCCGACCACGACCAGCTGCGGTATGTGCACGAACCGTTCCGCCGCATCGACCTCGGCGATCTTGCCGCCACCGAGGTACGCCTGCACTGGGCCAAAACCTGGGCGAAAGGCAGACCACCCTCCTAACAATCTCACCGTCCCGACCTGATCGGGCACCGCCGCCGGATCCTGGCACGCCCGACCACTACTGTTTCCCGTAACCACGCTCCAGAAGCACCGATGTACGTAGAGAAGGACCCCGCCTCGTGACCACCGACACCACCACTGTTCCCCGTCGCAAGCTCATCGAGGTCGCGCTCCCGCTCGAGAAGATCAACGCCGAATCGGCGCGCGAGAAGTCCATCCGCCACGGCCACCCCTCCACACTGCACCTGTGGTGGGCCCGCCGGCCCCTCGCCGCCGCCCGCGCGGTCCTGTTCGCCCAGCTCGTCGACGACCCGTCGTCGTTTCCGGACCGGTTTCCTACTGATGAAGCTGTCGCGAGAGAACGCAAGCGACTCCACGAGATCATCGAACAGCTGGTGGTGTGGGAGAACGCCGGCGACGAGAACCTACTGCGCCGTGCTCGCGAAGAGATCCTCGCCTCTACTGATGGCAACCCGCCGCCGATCCTCGACCCGTTCGCCGGCGGCGGCACCATACCCCTCGAAGCCCAGCGGCTTGGTCTGGAAGCTCATGCATCGGATCTGAACCCGGTGGCAGTGCTCATTAACAAGGCCCTGATCGAGATACCCCCAAAGTTCGCCGGACGCCCACCCGTGTTCCCCGGTGCGGCGGACGCGCAGATCACTACCTGGCCGCGTGCTACTGGACTGGCCGAGGATGTCCGCCGGTATGGACAGTGGATGCGCGGCGAAGCGGAAAAGCGTATCGGGCACCTGTATCCGAAGGCGCAGTTGCCAGACGGATCAGAAGCCACCGTCATTGCGTGGATCTGGGCCCGTACCGTTACCTGCCCCAACCCCGCCTGCGGTATCGCTATGCCCCTCGTTCGCTCCTGGTGGCTTGGCAAGAAGAGAGGCAAGGAAGCCTATGTCGTCCCATCGGTTGTGGGCGGCCAGGTCGAGTTCAGCATCGGCCATGACCCGAAGAAGGCGCCGACAAAGGAAATCGACGGAACAGTTGGACGTACCGGTGCTGTGTGTATCGGTTGTGGTGCTGCGGTTGATCTGAAGTACATCCGTGCCGAAGGACGGTCCGGTCGCATGGGCTCACAGCTGATGGCCACCGTCGCCGAAGGGAAACGGACACGCATCTATCTGGAGCCGTCGCCGAAACATGAGGCAGCAGCGCAAGTCGCACATCCAGTAGACGTGCCCGACGGAGACCTCCCGAACAACCCGCGTGACTTCAAGACTCCAAATTACGGGATGACCACTTATGCCGACCTGTTCACCGCGCGCCAACTCACGGCACTGACCAGCTTCAGTGACCTTGTCGGTGAGGCTCGTGAGCGTGTTCGCGTCGATGCGCTCGCGGCAGGTATGCCAAAGGGAGCGCGCCTTGAGGCTGACGGAGAAGGCGCGGAAGCATACGCGGACGCGGTAGCGACTTACTTGGGCTTCGGCATCTCAAAAGCAGTTGATTATCATAATTCTCTATGTTCGTGGCGAAGCGACCCAAAAAATGAGGGTGTCGGACATTTGTTTGCTCGACAGGCAATACCGATGATTTGGGATTTCTGCGAGGGAAACCCTCTTTCCTCGTCCTCCGGCAATATGCGCGACCAATGGACTTGGATCTCAAAATCTCTTGATCGACTCGTTCCCAGTACACCGGGGCGTGTGTTGCAACGGAACGCGACATCCGGACTGCAAGGGAATGCTCTCATTTCCACCGATCCGCCCTACTACGACAACATCGGATATTCTGATCTGTCTGATTTCTTTTACGTGTGGCTGCGCCGTTCGATGCACTCAATTCATCCGGAGTTGATGGGCTCGATGCTGGTGCCCAAGGCTGAAGAGTTGGTCGCGAACTCCTACCGGCACGGCGGGAAAGAGGGCGCGCAGAGGTTCTTTGAGGAAGGATTCCGTGAAGTCTTCCGGAGGGCCCGTGAATCCGCATTGCCTGATTTCCCGATCACTGTGTATTACGCATTCAAGCAGCAGGACACCGACACCGCAGGTGAGGCATCAACCGGGTGGGAAACACTGCTGGAGGGGATGATCCGTTCCGGCTGGGCGATCACCGCTACCTGGCCGATGCGCAGCGAACTTGGCAACCGCATGATGTCCCAGGGCACCAATGCCCTCGCCTCTTCCATTGTCCTAGCCCTACGTCCACGTCCTGACGATGCGCCGACAATCGATCGGCGAGGTTTCATCAACGCACTTAAGGACGAATTGCCCGATGCACTGCGGGAGCTGCAGCAGGGTGCGATCGCCCCGGTGGATCTGCCGCAAGCAGCGATCGGGCCTGGGATGGCGGTGTTCTCTCGCTTTGCTGGTGTGCTGGCCGATGACGGGTCGAAGATGACCGTGCGGGCCGCATTGGCTCGTATTAATGAAATTCTCGACGAGGTGCTTGTCGAACAGGAAGGCGACTTCGACCCGGACAGCCGTTTCGCGATCGCCTGGTTCCGTCAGCACGGATTCGACGCTGGCATGTTCGGTGATGCCGACAACATGGCCCGCGCTCGCAACGCCTCTCTTGAGCATCTGGAACGTTCCGGCATCCTTATAAGCCGCGCCGGTAAGGTCGCGCTTCTTTCGCCTACTGCGTTGGGAGAGGCGTACGCAGACAGAGAATACGATCCCGCTACCGACCTGCACATCAGCACCTGGGAAGTGGTCATGCATCTATCCCGGGCGTTGACGGAGAAGGGTGTACCGGCCGCGGCTGCGTTGTTGTCCCGGGTGCCGGAGTCGATCGATCGAGACTTATGCAAGGAGCTGGCGTTCCTGCTGTTTACTATCGCTGAGGACTCGAAGCGTACCCAGGTTGCGATCGAATTCAACTCTCTCGGCACGGCATGGAACGACATCGTCGCTGAGTCCCACAATGCCTCAACCCAGCTGATGCTGGACACCTAGAAGGAACCTTGTCATGGCTGTGAGCAACCGCGACCGGATCGGTCGGATCTTCGAGCTTCTCGGTCCTGCGCTGGATGAGTTCCACAACTACGTCGTAGGTAAGGAACTACCGGCTGGCGAGGACTGGACCGCGCTGATAGCGGTGCGCGACAAGGCTAAGGGATCTGGTGCCCCCAAGACCTATGTGCGAACCGACCCGCAGAACGGTCTGCGCATGATAACCGAACAGATTCCGAATCAGGTCCGCAAGGGCTGGTATCCGTTCCGTGAGCACCTGTCTCGCACAGAACAGTCCTGGGCTACCGAGTTGCGGGACGTCCGCAACACCTGGGCTCATAACGGCTCGTTCTCAGCGGATGACGCATACCGGGCCCTCGACACCGCTGAACGGTTCCTCAAGGCGATCGGCGCAATCGACGAAGCCGATGAAGTCCGGCGTTCACGCGTCGAACTGATGCGTCTGAGCTCCGAAAGGCAGGATCGCAAGGTTGTCAAGACCAACGCCGCTGCAGAGATCGGCGCCGATGGTCTCGAACCATGGCGTCTCGTTCTCAAACCGCATGAAGATGTGCAGAGCGGCAACTTCCACGCAGCTGAATTTGCCGCAGACTTGGCCATGGTGTCCCGAGAGGAAGGCGACCCCGAATACACCGATCCAGTAGAATTTTTCGCTCGCACCTATCTCACCGACGGTTTGAAATACCTGCTGGTACCCGCGATGCAGCGATTGGCAGGCGACCCGAACGCGGCGCCCATCATCAACCTGCAGACTAACTTCGGCGGCGGTAAGACACACTCCATGCTCGCGGTCTGGCATCTTGCCTCAGGGCGCCCCTTGTCGGACTATCCTCAGGAAGTTCAGGACCTGTTCGCCGGCACTGAGCTTCCAAGGGCCAAGCGAGTCGCGATCGTCGGTACCGACATCAAGGCCGGCGAAGTGAAGGTGATGCCCGATGGCACCCGGATCAACACAATCGGAGGGTTGTTGGCCTGGCGCCTCGGTGGTGCCGAAGGCTACGCAATGGTCGCCGAATCCGACGCCAACCGCCTCAATCCTGGCGGTGAAGCGCTCCGCGAACTGTTCACCCGGTTCGGGCCAGCTGTTGTTCTCATAGATGAGTGGGTTGCCTACGCTCGCCAGCTCGTCGGCCGTGACGATCTTCCCGACGGGACCTTCGATGCCCAGTTCACCTTCGCTCAAGCCCTGACTGAAGCCGCCAAAGCCGTGCCCGGCACGCTGGTTCTCATCTCCATACCTGCTTCGGCGGAGATGAAGGACGGCGAGTACGTCGGGGACGAGGAAGAAGTAGGCGGCCAGAACGGCCGCGAAGCACTACGGATGCTGCGTAAGGCCGTCGGTCGCGTCGCCGACCAGTGGCGCGCAGCCAACGCTGAAGAGAGCTTCCACATCGTTCGGCGGCGATTGTTCGAAACGCCGGATGCCACGGCCCTGGCAAAGATCAACGCTACGGCCAAGGCGTTGGTGGCGTTCTATGTCAAGAACAGCAACGACTTTCCTCGGGAGGTCCGGGAGCTCGACTACGAGGAACGAATCCGTCGCTGCTATCCCATCCACCCCGAGCTGTTCGACCGGCTGTACCAGGACTGGTCCACACTCGAGCGCTTCCAACGCACTCGTGGTGTCCTACGCCTTATGAACGTCATCGTCGGCCAGCTCTGGCGCGACAACGACACAGCACCCCTCATCATGCCCGGTTCGGTTCCTCTGCGCGCCGATAAGGTCGTCACCGAACTCACCCAATACCTTGACGATCAGTGGAAAGCGCTCATCGACACCGACGTCGACGGACCGAATTCTGCACCCGCTCAGGTCGACAACGGTAATCAGCTGCTCGGCCAACGTCTGACCACGCAGCGACTGGCTCGCACCGTTTTCATGGGCGCTACTCCCACGTTGACCTCGGCACACAAGGGCATCGATAAGCAGCGGATCTTCCTGGGGACCGCGCTTCCAGGCGATGTTCCGGGCAACTTCCATTCGGCGCTGAACCACCTGGCCAATACCGCCACCTACTTCTACAACTCGGGGTCGCTGTACTGGTACGACACTCAGGCAAACACCACCCGCACTGCCCGCGACTACGCCGAGCGCCTTCACAGGGAGGACGTATGGGCCGAGGTGGTGCGACGTCTACAGAATCACCGGCGAACTGCTGATGATGGGTTCACCGGCGTGCATATCGCGCCTGAGTCGTCTGCGGATGTTCCGGACGTGCAAGAAGCCCGGCTGGTTGTCGTACCACCGGCATATCTGCACGAGCGCAAGGCGAAGGCAGAATCCCCGGCTGCGGTCTGGGCAAGGGATATCGTCGAGCACCGTGGGACTGCTGCGCGTACGCATCGAAACATGGTCTCTTTTCTCGCTGCCGACGAGGCGCGCTGGAGCGAGCTTGAGAGTGCGGTGCGTGACTTCCTAGCGTGGTCCTTCATCCGCGACAATGCCGACAAGGACCTCAATCTGACGGCCGCGCAACGACAACAAGCCATCGACCGGGCGGCTACCCACAACCAGGCAGTCGCCGATCGTCTCTTGCAGACCTACCATTGGGTGTTGATCCCCACCCAGTACGACCCGACCCGGCCGCTCGAAATCGAGGCGTTCAAGGCAGACGGAACCACTACAGATCTGGCTGCAAGGGCGGCAGGAAAACTTCGCAACGAATCGCTGCTCGTACTACAGCGAAACGCGAGCCTGATCCGTCATGACCTGTCCGGGCGCCTGAAAACTGCATGGGATCGCGATGGTCACATCAGCTTCGGACAGTTGTGGGACTACTACACCACTTACCCTTACTTGAGTCGGATGCGCGATCGCACCGTGCTCGAGAACGGGGTGCTGTCGGTATTCGACGAGATGCTCTGGCAGCAGACCGGCTTTGCCCTCGCAACGGAATGGGACGGCGAAAATTACGTCGGCCTGACTCTTCCGTCGGATCGAGTTACTCCCCCGCAAGTCACCGATGCTCTTCTCCTCGTTCAGCCCGACCGCGCCGAAGCGCAACGCGAACGTGAAGTCGAGGATCTGGGCGGTGGAACCGGCGATGTCGGATCAGATGGAAACGGAACCGGCGATGCTGGATCAGGGACCGGGACCGGCAAATCGAGTTCGGGTAGCACCGGATCCGGCAACGGGACAGGCGGGGGTGCGCCGCTGAAAACGCGGTTCTTCGGATCCACCGCGCTGAATCCGGACTTCTACGTTCGCGACTTCAACAAGATCACCAACGAGATGATCCAGCACCTCGCGGCAGCCGACGGAGTACATCTGGAGGTTCGCGTCGAGATCACTGCGAGTACCCCCAAGGGGTTCGACGACAGCAAGGTTAGGACAGTCAGCGAGAACGCAACCGTTCTGAAGTTCGAGCAGGCAGGCTTCGAAGAAGAGTAACCACTCGGGGTCGCCCCACCGATTGTCCTCTCAATCGGTGGGGCGGCCCCGAGACTCAACCCGGCCATGTGTTCTGGCCCTCGCATCGGTGTGCTCAGCCGGCGCCGAGTGCCCTGATGACGGCATCGACCGCGGCACCTTGGTCCTCGTGCTCCCAGATCCGCACCACTGTCCAGCCTGCATCTGTGAGGGCTTCGTCCGCGGCCCTGTCTCGCTCCATGTTCCGGCGAAGCTTCGGCGTCCAGTACCACTCGTTCCGAGTGGGCTGCCGACCGTGAATCGGGCACACGTGCCAGAAGCAGCCGTCGACGAAGACCGCAACCTTCCGCCGGGTGAACACGATGTCCGGACGGACGCGAAGCCCGTTGATATCCATCCGGTAGTCTTTCCGGAAGCGGAGTCCCTGGCTGTGGAGCGCTTTACGCAGCCGGATCTCCGGTTTGGAGTCCACTCGCCGGTTCGCGCGCATGTTGCGTGCACGGCCCTCGTTCAAGGGGATGGGATGTTTGGTCGCCTGTCCTTCGCTGTCCTCGGGTCCGCGTGTCACGGTTCGGTTCCTCCCTCGCGGCATCCGGAAGTGTTCCAGTATTCATCCGATCGTAGAAGGAGTAGCTCGTGGCGGGCGTAATCGAGATCTGTGCCGGCGCAGGCGGCCAGGCACTCGGTCTTGAGCGGGCTGGATTCGAGCATGTCCTTGCTGTGGAGATGAACAAGGATGCCCTCGCGACGTTGAAGAAGAACCGGCCTCACTGGAACCTCGCGGAGGCCGGAGACGCGGCGGACCCGGCTATCTGGAAGCCGGCAGACTATTCACCCGATGCTCGTGGCGAACAGATAGATCTCTTCGCCGGCGGCGTACCTTGTCCGCCCTTCAGTATTGCGGGTAAACGGCTCGGCTCGGCAGACGAACGAGACTTGTTCGCCTGGGCGGTCGAGCAGACTCCGATCATTGCTCCTCGCGCAGTTCTTCTCGAAAACGTACGTGGGCTGAGCACACCTAGATTCGCCGGGTATCGGCAGTTCGTGCTCGACCGCTTCCACGAGTTCGGTTACCAAGCCGAATGGAGACTGATCCATGCATCCGGCTTCGGTGTTCCTCAGGTACGACCTCGGTTCGTGCTGATCGCAATGCTGCCCGAGTACTTTCAACACTTTCATTGGCCCGAGCCGAGTGGTGAGAAGCCGCCTACGGTCGGAAGAGTACTTTACGACCTGATGAGCAAGAGGGAGTGGGAGGGCGCGGACGCATGGGCGAATAAGGCCGAGGACATTGCGCCGACGATTGTCGGCGGCTCCACCAAACACGGTGGTGCGGACCTGGGCCCCACAGGCGCCAAACGCGCATGGGCGAAACTGAGCGTCGATGCACACGGAGTTGCCGATGAGGCACCCGGTCCCGGCGACAAGTTCGAAATCGGTCCACGCCTCACGAACGAGATGGTTGCAAGAATCCAAGGGTGGGACGACAAGAACTACAAGTGGAAGTTCGTCGGAAAGAAGACATCGACCTATCGGCAGATCGGCAATGCCTTCCCGCCCCCGGTCGCCGAAGCACTCGGGCGCGCCATTCGGGCGGCTATCCTTCGTGAGACCAAGCCTGCATCCCGCATCCTCGAGACACGGCACGATCCTGTCTACCGGATCCTGCGGGATCGCGGCGATTTCGTCCTCTTGTCCGAATTGGCACATAAGTCGGGCCTAGAACTCTCACCAACCGGGGTATCAGCCCATCTCGATCGACTGTCGAAGGACTTCGAGATCGAGGAAGTTGAAACGGAGCACGGAGTCGCATACCGGCTCGGCAACTTCCGGGCTTTCGTCGGTCAAGGAGAACATCCGCGTCACGCCCACTTTTCGACTTCTAGGCGACGTTGAACGACAAGTAGTTGAGCGTCACTACGAGCCGCAAAGGACTCGTACCCCCGCCGACCGGGTGACCGTTGGAGACCGAGTACACGTACCCGGTCTCCAACTTGTGCCCTGCCTATCTGCTTTCGGACGAGTCCGGAGATGACCACCGTTGCGGAGTCCCCCCGGACGACAAGTGATACGCGGCCACTCGCTGCCTCATCGAGACGATGAACAACGCCCTCGACCCCGTCGCGATTCGGCCACGAAGGCAGAGCATCCCAACTCGGGGAGCAGTGCAGCCGTCGAGGACAGAACTTGCACACCTCCGGCGCAGGACGTTCCTCCCGGTTCCCGGCCACCCACCTGTCCCTGGCTCGCACCGCCTCCTCTATTACACGAGCTACCTTTTCTTCGGTAACAGGCACCTCGATCAAACCTCGCTTGAGACTGAACAACCTGGCTACGTCGGGAACCCGTCCTGCGTCGCGGGCCATCAGGTGTGCATAGAACAGGACCTGTCTGATTTCGTGCTCATTGAGCGTTGTACCAGCTGATTCGTGCTCACCCGTCTTGACCTCGATCAGGCCGATTCGGTCCTGAGAAGTGATGAGGATATCTGCCCGACCCCACAATCCACGCTGACGATCCATGAATACTTGCTCGATACGGACTCGAGGGTTCTCCCATGTTTCCAGGAACGAACCGAGCTCGTCAGCTCGTGCCCGCAACCGACTTACCACGAGACGTGCTCGTGCGGTGTTTGCTTGATCAGGCCTTGCGAGGGCGATAAATCGCTTCGTCAACGCATCTTGTGCTCCCCTGCATTGCCAGTCGCCCGACACAAGCCACTGCTCGATGGCCTGGTGCGCCAACGAGCCTATGTCCGTACCCGGGCGAGTCGGAGCGTCGGTCGGTGGCGCCCACGAGGGCTCTCGTGCCGGACACGAAATAAGGGCCGAGGCACTCGTGGGCGTCATCCACCAACCGGTCAACAACTACTCCGCAGCGAGCATGTCAGAGAGCGCAACTACGGCTGCGGGGTCTCTGTCCAGGACGAAGCTGTCGACAACGATGACCGGAGCTCCGTCGCCCAAACGAGACTCCAGCTCTGCAATTCCGTCCGACAGGCGAGTGGCTACTACACCATCGTCCCCACTCTCCGCTGCTTCCAGGGGATGACGAGCGATCAATCCGATCTTCCCGACATGACTTCCCTCCCAGATCGCGGCGGCGATGTTCGCGCGGAGGTCGGTGAGGGGTGTCGCGTTGTAAGCATCACACCACTTAGCAACCATCTGCCGTTCGTGCTCGACATCGGGTACGAGCGTGCGGTTCTCCAGTACCGCGAGGAGGTCACGCGCAAGCCTCCAGTCGAGGAACGCATGGAACGCCATATTCCCGTAGTCCCTGAGGCAGCGGTAACACGACGACGAACACTCGCCCGCATGCCAGTCCTGCCCCAATTCCTTGAGATACGCCCGCACAGCAGCCAGGAAATCCGGGAAGACGTCAGGCTGCCCGAGTCGCGTACTGAACCCCGCACCGTTCTCGAGCGTGTCGGCCACGAACGCGAAGAGAGCTGCCTCCCCTTCGACTTCCCCCGAGTACAAGCCGGCCGTCAGCTCGGGAGGTTGAACGTCAAGAAATGTCGCTGCTGCTGTGCGCAGCAGGAACGCCAGCGAATACCATGCAGCTCGACGTCCCTCGGATCGGTCCGGGACTCCCGACGGCTGAAGCTTGCTTCCGTCGAGGTTGAGACGCAGTCCTTCGTCCTTGCGGACCGGCGCTGAGCTGCCGATAAACAGCAAGTCCGTAGGCTGCACCGAGCCCAGCGCAAGTTCCTTCACTGAGCCCGCCGAAATATCGTCACGTACAAGGCCCGCTGACACTGCCTCGAGGCTGACGTATCCGCCCTGCCAGTACTGCCCGGGTTTCACAGGCTGGAATCTGAAAAGCTCACCTCCACGATCGTTGATGACGTACCGTTCGCCAGGCCCCGAGTAAGCAAGGACACCTTCACACGTCGTCTTCTTAAGATCCTCCAAATCGGCATGTGCCTTGGCGGAAGACGACCTTGAACTCCACGCGAACATTCCGTCGAAATC
The DNA here is from genome assembly GCF_900187265.1 of Rhodococcus rhodochrous. Classification (NCBI taxonomy): domain Bacteria; kingdom Bacillati; phylum Actinomycetota; class Actinomycetes; order Mycobacteriales; family Nocardiaceae; genus Rhodococcus; species Rhodococcus rhodochrous. Next base: position 1,628,974 of record NZ_LT906450.1, on the reverse strand, counting down.
GCGTGTCTTACCGGTCAGATAGCCAATCGGCTCAGCCATCATGATGCTCTCGAATGTCCCCGGCTCCGCCCCACAACGCGGGCATGAAGCTGTGGGGTCAGACGCTTTCGACTCGTTCTCATGCAAGTAAGAGCACCGGCGGCAGATATCGATCATCCGCTCTACACCAAAGGGCTCTGCCTCGGGAACCACCGTCTTGCCTACTCGCTTGTAGGCGGCTACTCCGGCGGCTGGGAAAACGGTACCGTCTCGAACCAGCTCAGCTCCTGGCGCGAACTGCGAAACAGCCATCGCAGCGTCACGGTCGATCAGATTCTTAGGTGGCCACGGATAGGTGCTCGTCGGCTTCTTCAGGTACAGATTCCGGACTTTAGTGGGGAAGCCGAACATCGGTAGAATCCCATTCTCAGCCAGCCGCTGGCTGAGATCTTCAGCTCCACTGGTTCGCTCTACAGCTTTGTCGACTCGGCCGATCAGACGCTTCTCGAGCTCGTCGACGATTTCATCGACCTTCGCCTCGAGTCCAGTGTTTACGGCCAGCGCTTTTGCCGTCCTATCGATTTCATCGCCATTGCGCTCTAACCATGCGTTGATTGCAGGCTTTGCAAGACGCCATTCGTCAGCCCGACCGAACTGACCGTGAGTATTCGTGCCTGTGCCACTGTAGTCGCCGATTTCCGAAGTGAGGGCGTCGCCGCATGCAGCGAACGCCATCCGAAGCGTTTCCGACGCAAGCACGCGTTTGAAGATCGACTCTTGGTCGAGCGCGAGATAGGGCGGAGGTGTCGGATCGTTGGTAATCCGCGTCGGCCGATCGAAATAGTACTCGTCATGACTACGGCCCCGGCAAACGGTCATCGCAATCGCGACCCTCGAGCTGCGGCGCCCAGCACGACCGACTCGCTGCTGATAGTTGAAGCGGCTGGGAGGCATGTTGCCGAGGACCACCGCCTCGAGCGAGCCGATGTCGACACCAGCTTCCATCGTGGTCGTAACGGACAGCAGGTCCACTCCGTCAGGACGGTCGTTCTGCGACTCGTCCAGGAAGACCCCCTGGAATCGCGCCTGCCTGGACTGTGCATCGATCCGGTCGGTCTGACCGGTCAGTTCGGCCGCATTCATCCGGAATCGCCCGATCGCCTCGGATGCCTTCCACGCGTAGTAGTCGTCGGTCAGCGTAATGGCTTCCGGGTTCTCCGGCAGACGGCGTCCGCATCGCGTGCATAGCGTGGTGCCCCTGTGAAGGTGCGGGCGTCGGCACATCTGGCAGACCCACCACACCCCTCTAGGCTTTCGCACAGCCACCTTGCTGTCGTCGATAAGGAATTCGACGACCGCAGGACCCCAGTAGCGACGCACACGGTCCTCGACATCTTCGACCGGTAGCCCGAAATGTTTGGCCAGCGCTTCCCAGTGCTCCCGGAGCTTCTTGGGCGCGCGATCGTTCGGGTTCCGCAGTCCGAAGAACCTCCTCATATCTCCCAGCACCCGCAGACTCGATCGTGCCAGCGCCGCGTCGCTGTCCGGTTCCACGTCATCGAGCGCATTATCGAGCTCGAGCGCTATCCACCCGAGCCCGAGCGACTCGAAATCTCGGCCCGCCCCGGAATAGATTCCCTCGAGGAACTGCTTGCGGAACTCGTCGTCGATGCGTGCCACGAGTTCACGTTCGGCGTCGTCCGAAAGAGCCCGCGGCTTAGGTACCCCAGACTTCGGCCAGGAGTACAGCTCTGACCAGCGAACCGAACTGTTTCGCCCCTTGGACACGACATTCAGCGAAGGGGCGGGTCCACCTGGATTGACTCCGATTTTCAGGAGCTCATCCCGGACCTTGGTCCTGAGAGAAATAAGGGTCGGAGGGCGGCTGAAACGCCCCTCGAGGACTTCCAACTCCCCTTCCTGGGGCTCTTCATCACCTGACCAGATGTCGACCAGTCTGTCGAACGTGTCACGATCTCTGTCTCGTAGCGTCTTCCGCGCTGCCTTGGCCTCGTCGGTTCTCACTCCGTCCTGTACCCATGCTCTTGCAAGCGAGACAAGATCGTCGCCGACCTCTTCGTTCCCGCCCAACGACTCCAACAGGAGAATTCGCACGAGGTCCTGGTAGTGCCTCAGAGCAATACCGGAGGACAATTTCGCCGCGTCCTGACGGCTGTCGGTGAACACGATCAACTTTCGCTCGGCATCTCGAAGCTGCTGAGCTAATTCCGTCACCAGAATCTGGTTGATCTTCTCGAAACCGGTGCGCATGGTGCGGATCGGCGACCGCAACCGTGTCGGATCGGAGAGAGGAACAACCCCCTTCCTGGTTTGCTTCACCTCCCAGTCGTCGCCGCAGTTCGGACATTGGGTAGGAAGTCCAGCCAATCGCGATAGTTCTACAGGCTTCTTCCGGCCGGATTTCTTCCCTCCGCCGGCCTTGACCCGGAACCCCCAGCCAGTGCTGGGTTTACCAGCGGCAAGCAATCCATTGGCGGGGTCAAGTCGTGCCGGGAAGTACCCGAATGTGACCCCCTCGACTTCCCATTGAGGATCCCCGTCCCCAGCCTCGGGCTTGTCCTTGCGCGGCCAGTACACCATGTAGTTCGTCGCGAGCCGATCGTTGTTGACCTGATCCGGAATTCGTCCCAGATCGGGGACGTCGGCAAGCAGCAGTGCTTTGACTTGAGCTCTCTGAGGGGCACCTTCGGCCGTGAAGCCTCCCAAGAGAACATCGCCGCAGTTCTGGCAGTAGAGGAGTTCGAGGACACGCGCGCCGCAATCGCACCGCGAGCGGGGCTCCGCATAGAGGCACCCCACCGTCCGGTCAGGGAAGAGGCTCTCCCCGTAAAGCTTGCTGCAGTTGGGATCCGTGCACGCCCACATACCGGGGACATTCCGGAAGAAGTAGTGGCTGCGCAAACGAGGCCAACCGTCTTCCGAAGATGCCTTGTTCAGGAGTTCTCGCACGGATCGACGACGCTCTCCGATCGACTGATCCCGATACAGAAGCTCACCGAGTTCGTCTTCGGACTTGGCCTCCGGTGCATCGGCCATTTTTCCGCCGGAGCGCACGCGGAAGGCATTGGCCAGTGCAACCTTGGGGTCACGCCAGACGTCGAGCGAATCGCTTTCGGGTACAACCAACTCACCCGGGAGGAACTCGAAGGAATCTGCATCGAGGCCGAAGAACTCGCCCAGATATGCCTTGTCTCGTTCCGGGTCGAGTGATGCGGACGCTGCGAGGACTCGGATCTTGTCGGGACGATCGGAGATTCCGAGTCGGTGCTTCAGATTCCGAAGCAGGAGCGCCACCTCGGTTCCTGCCGTACCACGATAGGAGTGCAGCTCGTCCACTACGAGGGTGAAGCGATTCGACTCGTCCTCGAACAGCCACTTCCTGGTCGCTTCGAAGAACCCCGCGTCCGACGGACGCAGCAGCATCACGTTCAACATCGAGTAGTTGGTGATCATGATGTCGGGCGGGAACTCTGCCATATCCCACCGCGACAGCATCTCGGCACCGCCGATCCGTGGAACGAAGTACCGGTGATCCGGGTCTGGCAGCTTCGCTGCAGCAGCGGACACTTTCTCTGTCTCCGAGAAGAACTTCGCCAGTTCACTCCTGGCCAAGCCGTTCTCAGAGCTGCCACTGACGGGTGTCGCACCGGTGTACCGGCCGAAGTAGAAGCGGTGACCATTCCGATTCCGGTCGAGCCAGTCCCGAGCGTCAGCACTATCCAGCGCACGGCGTAACCGAACGAGCTGATCGTCGACCAGCGCATTCATGGGGTACATGATCATCGCGCGAACCGCAGCGCGGCGACCTTGCTCGCCGTTCCGTTGCGCTTGGAACCCTTGCTCCGGATGGGTCCACCACCGCCGGATAGCGTCGGCTCCCGATCCCTCCCAGGTACGAGATTCGTCGATCAGTCCCGCAATCACGGGCAGCAAGAACGACTCAGTCTTACCCGATCCGGTTCCTGCGGTAATTACGACATTCCGGCCCGGAGTCGTACCAGCACGCAGCGCTTGCTCCTGGTGCATGTAAAGCTGTTCTGGCATGCCGCCGGCACGAAGAAACGCTGCTGCCTCGGCTTTCAGCCCCGCAACACTCACCGATTCTTCAAGCGAACGCCCTGTCGACCGATACTGGGGACGAGCTTCGATCAACGGCCTCTGATAGATGCCACCGGGCTTGTCGAGGAGAGCCCGGCGTTCATTTTCGAGCTGTCCCTCTGCAAGGCCGAACGGCGAGTCGTAATAGCGAAAAAACGCTTCGCGCAGGGCCTCGAAGGACCCGATAGCGTCGAGTGAATGCACTTCAGAGCTCATACCATTTCCTCTTCATCAGAACTCAGAGTAGAAAGCTTCTGCCTCAGGGACGCCGCCACAACATCGGCCACAGATCTCGGAACATTGTCGTAGCGGGTATTTCTGGACTGTTTGCCGACCTTGGGACCGAGACCGGTGCACAGTCCCAGTACCCTCCTTTGAGGATCGGGGAGAGACATACCCGCGTCGATGAAAACCGTGCCGATATCTTCTTGCGACGCAGGATCTCGGCGCCACCGAATATGATTCGCGAGGGGATGTGCCGCGAGATAGGCACCTTCGACACGACTCGTCAAGAACCAAGCGTCATTGAGACGGAGCATATGCCGTTGCCGACCAAGAACTTTCTGACGATACATTCCAGGCGTCCTCACCGATGACAAGTCGACACGATCGAACCGCAGTTTCCCTGGGTTCCACTTCTCTACCGGGCTTCCGTCCATCACTGGCGGAGCACACGGCGGGCCCGGGGCAATGCGCTCCAACGACTCGGCCAGTCGCTGCGCAGCATCGGGCACGAACCCGACTCCAAGTCCACTCGCAATGTCGGCAAGATCGGCGCCCGACTGGTACGAGATGTAGACGGCTGTCGGCGGATCGAAGTCGTTGTCCGTGAACGGGCGACAGATTCTGTGGACGATCGCCTCGTTTTCTGTCAGGGCATCGTCCAGTCGTGCAGGACGGCCCCCGGTCAACAGTGCGTATCCGAATCCACCAGGGATAGTGGTGAGCACGGGGGGCGCAGTCCGCCACCGTGCCTTCCCTCTGTCCCATTCCACGTCGATGTGCCCGACAGTGATCTGGTCACGCAACCATCGACCGGAGCGCATCCGAAGATCATTCTCCGAGACGTCCTGTGCGTGATCGGCCTGAGAGTTCGTACGGTTCACCCACGCGATGTGAGTACGAAGATTCTGGACCGCACCCGATCCGACTTCGCTCATCCATCGCAGGAGAAGATCACCTGAACCGATCATTCGATACTCCCTCCGGCTCGCCATACAGACAGATAGATCTGCAGCTCAGGATTCGACAATGCGTGGTTGGAGTCCGCGAGCCGCTGAAGAAATTCGTCGGAGAATTCATCACGAACGGTGGGCACAGGACTGCTGACGCCCACCTTTTGCACGTCGACGACAAGCGTTCCCGCTGTGCGGACCAACCACACGTCGTTCGGGTAGAGAACCGGCGTGAATCGGGAGGGCTCTAGAAGTCCTGCCTCGGCGATCCATTCAGGAACTTCCGGCTTTTCAATGGAACGTAGCTGACCGCCATAGTCGATCACCCAGCATTCCGTCTTCCCTCGAGGCAAGGTCCAGATGTCGGCCTCAAGCGACTCGTCCAGAGTGTGGACCCAAGACTCCGCTTCTTCCTCATCTTCACGAGTTCGACCGAAAGACAGCTTCGGTAGGCCCTCGTGGACCTGGAACTCCAGCTTGCGGTTGCCGACTTCGAGTACATGAGTCCCGGACACCAATGGAGGACTTGCCCGCAGCGGCACGGGAAAGTCGCTTGTCCACAATATTTGAGAGATGCCATCCAACGAAACGCGAACCTGCTCGGGTGCCTCGCCCTTCGGAAGGACCAGATCGGGCTCACCACCCTCTAGGTAATGATGACGGCCCCCGATCTTTTCCACGGGGAGGCGTAGCCCGTTCACCAAATGGGGCACGGGAGGTCTATCCGGGCGAAGATTGGCCCCGATATGAGGGGCACCCTCCAGCGCGGATGCGAACGCATCCTTGTCCGAGAAAACAACGGATTCATAGATGGCGTATCCCCGAAGAATCAAGTGTGTCTGGGGTTGCCTCACGACCCGCCAGCCCGTGTCGGCAGCCTGCCTGATCACTTTACGCACCTGCTGAGCCACGCTCGAGGCTACGGCGATTACGTGTTCGTCGAACGGCTCGATGCCGCCGCATTCGACCCACTTGCCGGCCAGTTCGTCGAACGTCAGGACGTATACCGGCTTTGGGCGGTGCACTGCGATGCTGAACTCGCCCGAAAAGGAGAACTTCCTATCGATGGTGGCAGATACGGCCGGTAGTGCCGTAGAAAGCTCATACAGCGAGCCGTAGTCCGGCTGGGAGATCTCGATCGAGCCGAATGCATCATTCGTCAGCGTCTCATGTTGGACTTCTTTGCGAACAGGCACCACCCATTCTGCGTGCGCGTCGTCGAGATCAAGTGCAAGAAGGACCGAGAGAAGATTCCTTCCAGTTGCCTCAACCACTCGCTTGTCCCACCGAGAGGCAAGGTTCATCAAGGTAGGCATCAACAGCTGACGGGCGTCGTTTCCTCGGAGAATCTCGACAAACCTGGACGACAATCCACGTTCACGCGCAGCCCAGATCCGAAGTGCCCGGAGCAACTCACCTTCATCTGGGACGTTCTCAGGATCGAGGGCAATGGCATCGAAGAACGCCGTGAGTCTCGCTCGATCGGTAGCCCGAACAACAGCCTGTGTAAGGGAATACCCGATTCGCCTGAGACGGCTCATCGCCACCAGAGGAAACGACTCGAATCTGGAATCATTCTTTACCCAGTTGGCCAACAATTCCCAGAATGAGTCCATATCATCGAACGCCGACAATAGCTCTTTGGGTGATACCTCGTATCCGTACCGCGAGAACAGGTCCGCAAGCCGCGGATAATAGGCATTCGGATTGAACTTCTGCGTTGAATCGAATTCGGTAGCCGCGAGCACGGACACCGCCAGAAGCGGCAGCACCGGAGGAGGCTCGGCCTGGTCATCCGACCTCCACTTTGCGATTTGACGCTCGATGGGCTCGAACAAGCGCCCTCCGCCTCTCCAGGAAAACTGCGAGGCTACTGCAGTCACAAGCGACTTCTTGGCCACGTCAGCGTCGCAGCGACAGATGCGTTCCAGCTCGGCACCGTCGATGAAGAGCGAAACAGAACGTCCCCCAGCCTGCGGCCCGAGGATGTTCTCGAAGATTCGGCGTTGCCATTCCAGATACGACCACGAATCGGCACGATCGGCCGATTTACACTCCCCCGCTGACGACTTCGCCAATTCTCACCTTCCGCCTTCCGGTGCAGATACCCCCAATGGGACCACACGACTTCTCAGCAACGCGTTGCGGCCTGCCCAACTACGCGTGGCCCTCGGGAGAGAGCCAGACAGTATGCGACGAAATGACCTTCATCGTCAATCGCCGGGAGGGGGCGGTTCGCTTCTTCACATAGCGCCGAATGGTCACTCGGGGTCGTCCCTGGTGTGTCTATCCCGTCTCGCGCACTCGAGTACTTGCTGAAATCGAACGGGTCGGACGGTGACTGCACGGGCTCCTCTCGAGGCTAGCTTCGGACCGATCCCTGGGCAGGCACATCCCGGCAGGCATCGGAGATATTGATCCTTCAATCGGGGGACGCTCATAGCCCGTTACGGGCGCTAATGGGATCGTTACCCCAACGTAATATCGTGCGCCGTTGGTCCCGCCGATGCAAAGGATTTGGCCCCTGCGGACGCCGAGAGCTCGACGATCCGCCTGCTCCTCCCCACCCGACCGTCCGTGCCATTCAGTCGGGACGGTGGTTGATTTGTCCGGGTCGAGTGGCACACTGTGCCGACCACACAAAGGAGAGCTCATGGTCCTACCTCTGATTCCGGCCGCGCTGATCGCCATCGGCGCCGTGACCGGCGGCGGCGGCGTCGCGCTCAGCGGCAAAGGCATCACCGACCGCAAGAAGGCCGCGGACCAACTGCGCAGGGCCCACGAGCAGTACACCAAGCGCCGCGACGCGATCGTGGAGCGCGTCGGGAAGACCAACGCCCAACTCGAGACGCTGGGCGGTCAGCAGCAACAGGCGTTGACCGACGTTGTCATCCGCATGGCGGAGTTCTTGCGTCGACACGAGAAGCAGGTACGTGAGAACGAGCGGCTGCTGGCCGACGGTCTCCAGGCCGGCATCACGCAGGTCGACGGACCGAACGGCCTCGATCTGAATCTGGGAGGCTGGCTCGGTGGAGCCATGGCATCGGTTGCGACCGGTGTCGGCACCGCATCCGCAGTATCGGCGGCTGCCACGAGCTTCGGTGTTGCAAGCACAGGCGCCGCCATATCCGGTCTCTCGGGAGCAGCCGCACAGAGCGCCGCAATGGCATGGCTCGGCGGAGGCGCACTGTCGGCCGGGGGTGGCGGTGTGGCACTCGGCGCGGCAGCGCTGAATGTGGTGACGATCGGTCCCGCTCTTTTGATCAGCGGATTCGTCATCAAGGGGCAAGGCCAAAAGGCACTCACCGAAGCAGCCGAGTTCCAAGCCAAGATCGACATTGCGAATGCCGAATTGGGCACCACCGACACTCTCCTGACCGCCGTCGACCACCGCATCGACGAATTGCGCTCCGTGCTCGGCACACTGACCGTCAAGGCCATCGCAGCCCTGGACGTGCTCGAGTCCGAGCCCTTCGAAGCACGCGCTCATGCGTCACGCTTCCAGAAGGCGATGGCGCTTTCCGTAGCCGTCCGGGACGTCGCCGCGACCCCCATTCTCGACGAAGACTGCGAGCTGACCGAGAACAGTGCGAATCTGACCGTGCGGTACCGCCCGATGACCGAAGGAGACGGCCGTGGCGCCGAACAAGGCTGATCGGAAAGTGCACGAGGGCGAGGTATTGGGCTCGGTGAAACGCAAAATTGCTGCGGTCGACGGTTTCGCAGCGCTCTCGCAGCTGGTCACCGCCGCGCAGGAATGCATCGAGATCCACGCTGTCGAACAAACGAAACGCACCCGTCTGCACACCTACGCAACCGCAGAAGTTCAGCGCATCAAGTCGGCCGAGTCCATCGTCAGGGACTACTTCGAGCAGTCCTTCGCCGAACGCCGCACAACCTTCGATGCCTTGTTCTCCCGACTGGATCAGGCACTGGAGCAAGAGAACTCACAGGTGATCAGCGAAGTCCTGCGAGGGATCGTCGACATCGCCAAGACCTCCCCCCTGGCCGACCTCGGTGATCTCGGGCAGATTCGCGCGGCGCTCGACGATCCCGATCAGGTGTGGGACTTGTGAACCGATAGCTCGATATCCGACGGCTCACTGCACGCGCTGCCGCGAACGTCGACGAGTCGCCCTACAGAGAATTTGAGGAAATCACCGTGTGGTCCTGGGTGCTGCACCCAGGACCACAACGGGCCTTCCACGATCAGAACGCCTGAAGATTGTCTCGCAGCGTGCTGTGCTCGTACTCCTCCCGGACGGGACCACGCGCCTGCAGTGCAGGCACGAGCCCGTCGACGATCTCCGCGACGAACCGATTCGTGTGCCCGCCCTTCGTAGCGGTGATCATGAACCCGTCGCCGCCGACTTCGTCTGCGATCTCCTGCATCCGGCCCGCAACCTGGTCGGGCGTGCCCACCCACTCCGATTTCGCAGCACCCATCTGTCCGCCGAGCTCACGCATGGTGCGGCCACGCAATTGCTTCTTGAACGTCTCCAGCGAGGAACGCTGGCGGCGGTGTACGTGCTGTCGATCACGTCGTCGTCGAGCACTTCGTCGAGGGGCAGCTTCGCCAGGTCGACGTTCATGCGATCGGCGGTGTCGGCCAGCGTCTGGATTGCGCGTTCGCGGGCCTGCTCGTTGCGGAGCCTGGCTCGCAGTTGCGCTTCCTCCTCGGTCGCGCCCACGATCGGTGCGATGAGGAAGAGGACCTTGGTGTCGTCGGGATTGCGGCCCTGCCGCAGGATCTCCTCGCGGATGAAGTTCCGATAGTCCTTCATACCTTCGACACTCGATACGCGATCACCGGTCGACCCTGGGGACTCGGACCGGAGATGAGGGCGGTGCCAGAGTGCTGGATGAAATCACCCTGGAATTCGACGTTGTGGACCTTGGCGGGATCGGCGAAAACTCCGTCCTTGCCGACGATGGAGTCGGGATCCCACGAGTTCCAGATCTGCTTGACGAGTTCGACGTACTCGGTTGCGTGCGCGTAGCGATCGACGGCGTGATCCATCTCCATGCCGAAGTTCTGGAATGCCGGCGGCTGGGCTCCGGTCACCACATTCCGAGCTCCGCGTCCGTTCGACACGGCATCGAGCGAACCGATGAGGCGCGCCATGAGGTACGGGTGGTATGCAAAGGTCGGCAACGTCGCCACGAGTCCGAGATTCCGGGTGGCGGCAGCGACGAACGTAGCGAGAACGGCCGTGTCGATGCGCGGAATCGATGTACGTGGATCCGTTGCGAACCAACGGAGCTCGTCGAGTCCCGCTGATGCAGGGGGCATCTGATGGACGAGTTCTATGTCGACGGTCTCCGTCGCGCCGGCCGCAGCTTCGCTGCCGGACGGACAGCCAGCAAGGGCCAGCAGCGACAACACCGCACAGGCGGCAGTGGCGCTTGAAAACGCTTCGTCATTATCCTCCTCAGGTAGGTGCTCGGGCTCCGAGAGGCGATACGCGAGACTCACTCGAGAGCACTTTCAGCGACCCGACGTGCTCGTCCGTATCCACGCCCGGTCATCAGCAACGGTCTCGGGGCCGCTGGCGAGCGACCCCGAGACCGCGGATTCCTTTACGCTCCTGGCTGCTTGTGACTACAAGCGACTAGTTCGCGGACTTGTTCGGAACGAGGTAGTGAGGACCGACGAAACCGACGTGCACTTTCCTCGTCTTTCCACCTGTGTCGTCGTGGAAGTAGATCCGGGGGACAATATTGCCACCGCCCTCAGCGACCTTGAGGTGTGCGAGCATGGTCAGTCGGCCAGTGGGATCGACAGCTGGATCGACGTCGAATACTCTTGTCCGGCTGAGCTTCTTGCTAGTCCGTACACCTTCCCCCTCGGTCATCGACAGCTTCTTGTCTGTTGCCGGCCAGCCGTCCACAGGACCGCTCGCGCACCATTCCCAGAAGCCACCTCTGTCCCAACCACCGGCTCGGTCCTTGGCGTACGCCGCCAGCGCCCGGAGTCCTCGCCAGGCTGCGTTGCCCCACACATAGGATTCTGGAGCCGTGTCGATGGCTTCGAGTTCGCGTTCAGCTGCGTCGGGGATATTGAGCCAGTCCGAGAGGTACATCCGGGCGGCAATGACAGCTTCGGAAGTATCTTGCACTTCGTCCGGAATGGATGTCGAGTCCTCGTCCTTGGTCCCCCAGACCAGGTCGTCGAGTCTCTTGGTGATGAGTTCTAACTTCAGTCGTGATAGGTGCCCACGCGCTTGCGCGAGTTCCTTCTCGAGTTCGCTCCGCTCCTCCAGGGACAGTTCGTATTGAAACTGCCAGTAGTCTCTCTCTTCTGTGAGCTCTGCAGCGCTCCCCGTCGACGCTGCTTCCACTTGATCGCTGAACTCGTTGAAGACGTCGGGTACTCGGCGACGCGCTGAGAGCTGGGCTACCGAGTAGATGATCCTGTTCACTGTCGCTTGACGCGCCAACTGGAGACGTTTGTGCACGTAATACCTGTGTCGCCAGCCCTCTGAGCCAGGCGAGACCGGATTCGGCAGGTAGATGCGAACGCCGCCACCCCAGATCGCGAGATCTCCCAGTTCCTTTCTGAATGCGGTTACTGCGTCCTGATCGAGCGTGAATACCACGGCAACACCTTCGACACCGGCGGCGATGTCGGAGGCAACTGGCGTCCAGTCAGCATCGTGCGGGCCGGCCGGCTGCGAACAGACGATGACCGGAACAGTACGGGCCGGGTTGGCCAGGACGCTCGTGAGAATCTCTATACCGTTGGCAGGTATCGCTTGCGGTTCGGTGAGGAGGCCGCTACCTCCGAGACACGGTTTCGTCGCCGCTCTTAGCATTTGGTGCACAACTTTTGGCCGACGAAAAGTGACACGTTGTGTGAGATTGGCGGACTCCATACCGTTCTCGACCAAACAGTGAACCGTATTCTCGACCCTCACGACCTTGATCAAGGTGGTCCAGTCTGTGGCTCCCCCTCGCATATGGTCGTGGACATTGATCTCAAACCCTTCGTCCCCGAAGCGATGCGATCGGATCGACCTTTGTTGGCTCCGGATCTCCACCTCGGTCAGTCCGTCGGCGAGGGGTGCAGAGTTCGGCGAATCCTTGGCCCAGCTTGCTGCGATACCCGCGAGCTGATGAACAGCCGCCGTAGGATCGATCGTCTCCGCGTCCGACCAGATTGCGCGGTACAGGACAGTCACAAACAGCCTCTTTCATCTTGGTCGCGACCTGATGTTTCGCGACTTGCTCCACCGCTTTTGGACGTTACTAATCAGCCCCGACAGGGCGGGCCCTTTCGGTACGTTTCGTGTCCTCGGCAGCTCCTGCAGCGACCGATCAAGGCTTTCCTGTGGTTCCACGCGTGCACTCATGCGTAGGCGACCAACGCTGTTGGAACCCGCCCAGGTGAACTCCTCCAAAGTGTGCACATGCCGCAGAATCCGCCACGGTCCCGGCCCGAACCTGCGAACGAGCAGCTCCGCGATCTTGATGCACCTGGCGGCGGACCGATCGCACTGTGCACTAACTGCTCGTTTCAGAATGACTCGGCGTGCACTGCGGCAGAGGAACCGATCGGCAGCACCGATGTGAAGGGCCTTGGAGAAGCTGTGTTCCTCCTGTGACTGTAGTCGGGGTGTCAGCAAGCGGATGGCACGCCGAATTGCTGTCGCAGAGTGGCGTTCAGGTCGAGGTAGCCGTGTATGCCGAAGGTGGCCAGAGAGCTGTCCATGGCCATGAGAAAGTCCCCACTGGTGGCCGAGTAACGGTCCCCACCGGTGGTGGCCAGATGAAAGTCCCCGCCTCGTGTTCGTCGTGATTCCCACCGGAACGCCAGGCCTGAGCGGTGAAGGTGAAGGTGCCACCCAGTCACCTGTCACCGCCCAGGGAGTTCCATTGAAGTCTGCGAAGGACCGCATGGACATCATTTCCGCCTACCGCGAGGTCGGCACCTACCGAGGCGCCGCCGAGATGTGCGGCACCACCCACAAAACCGTCCGCCGTGTCATCGAACGATTCGAAGCCGGCGACACCCCGCCCCCACGGCAACCCCGCCCCCGCAACTACGACACCGTCACCGAGATCGTCGCAGAACGCATCGCCTCGTCCCGAGGCAGAATCTCCGCCAAACGCCTGCTCCCCATCGCCGCGGCCGCCGGATACACCGGCTCGGACCGCAACTTCCGCCGCCTCGTCGCCGACGAGAGAACCAAGTGGCGCAAAAACAATCACCGCGGCCGCCGTCCCGCCGTGTGGACACCGGGTGAATACCTGGTCATCGACTGGGCCACCCTCGGTGCCGGTCTGCACCTGTTCTGCGCGGTGCTGGCGTATTCACGGTGGCGGTTCGTCGCCTTCGCCACCGACGAACGCGCCGCCACCACCTTGACGTTGATCGCCGAGGCCCTCGCCGCGATCGGCGGGGTGCCCACCAAGGTCCTGGCCGACCGGATGGCCTGCCTCAAAGGCGCAGTCGTGGCGAACGTGGTGGTCCCGACCCCGGACTACGTGCGGATGGCCACCCACTACGGGTTCCGTCCCGACTTCTGCCACGCCGCCGACCCCGAGTCGAAGGGCGTCGTCGAACACCTCGTCGGCTACGCCCAACGCGACCTGGTCGTCCCGCTGCTCACCGACGCCGACCTGTCCGGCCGACCGGTGAACCTGGCCGCCGCGAACGCCGCCGCGAAGGCCTGGTGCATCGAGGTCAACACCCGGGTGCACACCGAGATCGACGCGGTCCCCGCCCAGCGACTGCGCGAGGAACAGGCCGTGCTCGGGCCGCTGCCGTCGCTGCGCCTGCAGATCGGGCCGCCGCCGGTGACCCGCAAGGTCGACAAGCTCTCCTGCATCCGCTTCGGCTCGGCCCGCTATTCGGTGCCGACCCGACTGATCGGGGCCACCGTCACCGTCACCGCCGGCGAGGGGCGACTGCTGATCGCCGACCCCGCCACAGGGGAGGTCGCCGCCGAGCACGCGCTCACCGCCCCGGGCACCGCGTCGATCCTCGACGAGCACTACCCGACCCCGCGACAGGCTCCCAGTCGCGGTCCGCGACCGAAAACCGAAGTCGAGAAACGATTCTGCGCACTCGGCCCGGTCGCCGAACAGTTCCTCGTCGGTGCCGCCGCGGCCGCCAACACCCGCCTGCCCGCCGAACTCGCGGTGCTGCTGGATCTGCAGGCCGCGCACGGCACCGATGCCCTGCTCGCCGCCCTGACCCGGGCGGTGGCGTTCCGGCGGTTCCGCGCCGACGACGTCCGGTCCATCCTCGACGCCGGCGCCGGGGTTCCCCAACCCCGCCCCGGCGGTGAGGCGCTGGTGCTGGACTTGCCGACCGCCCCGACCCGATCTCTCGACGCCTACGCCGTCACCCGAGAGGAGACCGCGCGATGAGCAGTTCGAGCACCGCCGTTCCGCCGGCGGTCGCGGCGTTGCCCGCCGACCTCGACGCCGGTCTGCGCCGACTCAAACTCGCCACCGTCCGCCGCACCGCCGCCGAGGTCCTGCAGACCGCCAAGACCCAACGCTGGACTCCGGAGGAGGTGCTGCGCACCCTGATCGAAGCGGAGTTGGCCGCCCGCGACGCCTCCAACATCGCCGCCCGACTCAAAGCGGCCGCGTTCCCCGTCGCCAAGACCCTCGACAGTTTCATCGTCGCCGAGTCCTCCATCCCACCAGCCACATTCGACTACCTGATCGGTTTGGAATGGGTTCGTGCCCACGCCAATCTGGCGCTGGTCGGCCCGCCGGGGACCGGAAAATCCCACACCCTGATCGGGTTGGGGATCGCGGCCGTGCACGCCGGGCACAAGGTCCGCTATTTCACCGCCGCCGACCTCGTCGAAACCCTCTACCGCGGCCTGGCCGACAACACCGTCGGCAAGACCATCGACACGCTGTTGCGGGCAGATCTGATCATCGTCGACGAGGTCGGGTTCGCGCCGCTGGACGACACCGGCACCCAGTTGCTGTTCCGACTCGTCGCCGGCGCCTACGAACGCCGATCCCTGGCGGTCGCCTCGCACTGGCCGTTCGAGCAGTGGGGCCGGTTCCTGCCCGAACACACCACCGCCGCCGGCATCCTCGACCGGCTCTTGCACCACGCCACCGTCGTGCTCACCGACGGTGAGTCCTACCGGATGCGCCAGGCCCGACACGAACGAGGTGAACGCCCCTGACCCCAACCCCGAACACCCACGAGGCGGGGACTTCCACCTGGCCAAGAGCGGGGACACCACGATGGCCGTTGACAAGAGCTCCGCCAGGCTTCGAGGGCACGGTAGACCGCACTTAAGGCATGCGGGCAGTCGGTGAGTAGGCGACCACGACATGCGGTTATCGATACGGCGTGTCATAGCCCTACTGATGTGGGTTGCTCATACGCCACGCATCCCTACGAGGAGCAGTTCGTCTTAGGAAAGAAGTGGACAACACCACTGCGCGCATCGCTCGATCACGGAGCAATTCGTCCTGCCCTGTGCCTACGTGTCCGCGACATAGGGTAGTAATGCACTCGTGTCCGAGATGAACGAAGATCCGATTCCCTCCCCCGTCGAGATCGACAAGCTTTCCGCCAACATGCGCGTCACCGCGGATGCGCTCGAGTCCGCCGAAATGCTCGTCGAGTTCGCGATCCCGCAGTTCGGTGCCCTCGATCCGGCCGGCATTCAGACGATCGATCCGGAACTGGGCGCCCTGTCGGACACGGCTACGGCCGATGTACTGAAGACGGTCGCAGACGAACTCTCGGACGCATTGTGGGCGCTCCGGAAAGCCCGGGAGCATATGGTCTCCGTCGCGAATCGGGCCGACCGGATGTACCCGAAGGCGTAATCGCACCCGTAGAGACACGCGAACATGACCGGCCACAATGTTCCGTGGCAGTTACTGTCGCATCGTGCCTGCTCCCGCCACACATATCGAACCCGACGAGTCGAGTGAAAGCACCCGACGCCACCTCTCCGTATTCGGCCTCGACTTCGTCGGCCTCGTCGTCGCCCTGTTCTTCTTTGCGTGGAGCCTGAGCCCCTCCCTCATCCCCCGCGAGTGGTATTTCCAGGGACTCATCAGTGGCGTAACAGGCATCGTCGGTTACGGCATCGGTGTGCTCATCGCCTTTCCCGCTCGGCGATGGATCGCTCCGCGTCTCACATGGTGGCGACGGCGCCACACAGTCCGCCGCATCGCCGAAGTGCTGGTCGCCCTCATCGCGGTAGGGACACTTCTGGGGAGCCTGCTCGCCGCGGCGGGATGGCAGAACGAGGTCCGTGCACTCATGGGCATCGAAACCACGACGGGCTTCGCGTATCTCCGCACCGGTCTGGTGAGCGTCGCGATCTTCGCTGCCCTCCTCTACGTCGCGCGTGGATTGCGGTGGGTCGGACGACGCTTCGCGGAGTTCCTCGCGACCCGCCTGCGCGTTCCGGTCGCCGCGGCCGGCGTTCTCGCACCGGTGATCCTCGTGCTTGCGGTGGTCGTGTTCATCGACCAGGTTCTGCTCGCGAGCAGTTCTATGGCGGCACGCGTCGTCTTCGCCGACGACAACAACAGCACCGATTCCGGCGTGGAGCAGCCGCAGATTCCCGAGCGATCGGGCAGCCCGGCATCTGCGTCGTCGTGGGAGAGTCTCGGTCGTCAGGGGCGCACGTTCGTCGCCGGTGGGATGGACGCCGAAGAACTGGCCGAACTGAACGGCGCACCGGCACTCGAACCCATACGGGTGTACGCGGGACTCGAAGCAGACGGCACCACCGACGAACAGGTGCAGTTGATCCTCGACGAACTCGACCGGACGAAGGCGTGGGAGCGCGAAATCCTCGTGGTCGCCGGCACCACCGGAACCGGGTGGGTGAACCCGTTCGCCGCCGACTCGATCGAGGCGATCTACAGCGGCAACTCGGCGATCGCCGCGATCCAGTACTCCTTCCTACCGAGTTGGATCTCCTTCCTCGTCGACGGCTCCGCTGCCAAGGCAGCCGGCAATGCACTGATCAACGGTGTTCACGAACGCTGGTCGCAACTGCCGGAGGAGCAGCGACCGAAGCTCGTGGTCTACGGCGAGAGCCTCGGCTCGCAGTCCGCCGAGGCAGCCTTCGACGACCTCGCCGACATGCGCAGCGAGATCGACGGCGCGCTGTTCGTCGGACCTCCGAACTCGAACCAGCTGTGGCGCAGCATCGTCGACCATCGCGACCCCGGCAGCCCCGAGGTCCTGCCCGTCTACGAGGACGGCGTCGCGATGCGGTTCGCCTCCGACCTGCGGACGCTCGAAGATCAGCAGGGGCTGTGGAACGACCCGCGGGTGCTGTACCTACAGCACGCGTCCGATCCGGTGGTGTGGTGGGGACCGGGCGTGCTGTTCGAGCGACCCGACTGGCTCGCCGAACCTCCGGGCGCGGATCGCTCACCGTCGATGCGGTGGTACCCGATCGTCACCTTCGCTCAGGTCGCGGCCGACATCATGGTCGGCACCTCGCCACCCGTCGGTCACGGGCACAACTACGAGGACCTCATCCCCTACGGGTGGGCCGCGGTGACGTCCCCCGAGGGGTGGACGCTCTCTGACACTCAGCGGATCGCCGAGGCCGTCGAACACCTCGATGACGGCGAGTAACTCGAAGCAGGTCTACCGGTCACTTCCGGGTCCGGTCCTCAATCTTCTCCCTCGAGCGCTTCCGCGGCGCTCCGCATGGCGGACTCGAAAGCTTCTCGGTTCCGAGGGTGGTTGATGCCGGGAGCAGATGGCGATGCTCCTTCGATGATCTCGGCTCCCGGCACGCGGAAACCGCAGCGCTTCCAGCCCGATTTGGCCGGCGCGCCGAGCAAGACGACAACCTTCAGCTTGGGCAACAGACTCAACAGTTGCCTGTTGTAGGGCGTCGCCCACCTCAGTTCTTCTGCATTCGGCGCCGAACCGGCAATGGGGAAAGGGCAGATGTTCCACGCGACCAACGAGGAACGGCCGATCCCCTCCTTGCTGCATGCCTCGAAGATCCGTGCTGCCACGGGGTCGTCGTTGTCGAGGCTGAGGAAGCGAGGTCCGGATCGGCTCGGATCTGCGTCGGCTTCGGGTGCTTTCAGCATCAGAAGTACTGACGCTTCCGTACCACCGAATGTCGGGTCGATGTAGGGCAAGTTGTCGACCTGCCGCTCGTTGCTGATCGTGTCGACCAGCCTGTTGATCGGTGCGACATGCGGCGCATAGATGTGAGCGGCCCGATCAGCACGGACGCTCGGCTGTCTCATGGCACGAGGGAAGCGCGGAATCTGCACCAGCGCAGGATACGGGTCGTCGAACTCACGACAGTGCTTGCACGCCGTCTGCCGCACCACTCCTCTATTCGATTGCGGACTGCGCAATTGCTCTGTCGGACGCCCAGGTTGCATGAGCCATTCGAAACCCCAGCTGCGCAGTGAGGTCGGGGTACTTCTTGGTGAGACTGTTATAGGCAGACTTCATTCTGACCGAATGGATGAGGTGGGAGATCATCAGAAGCTCGAAGGCCGCTGCTTCGAACCAATCGACATCACGTGTGTAGCCTACGACCGCTTTGGCTCCCGTGGTCTTGCAGAACTCCTGCAGCACGTCATCGGATGCTGCGAGAACTTTGCACGCTGCGAAGTAGAGCACCTTGCCGCTGCACTTGCCTGACAAAATCTCCGCGAAGTCGTCCAGGGAGAGTTCGTCCTCCCCGAGATAGATCGTCTTCGGAGTGCCGTGAAAGCCGAAGTAACAAAAGTTGTACCGGGACATCCCCTTTGTTCTTCCGAGCCATCGATTCAGGTGGAACTCCAACTCGGTCCGCGTTGCCACATCTCTGTGCACCAAGCGCAGCGTGCCACTCGCCTCCATGAGTCGAAGTACCGGTTCGATGCTCATCCGACTTTCGATCTCATCGGACCATTCCCCCTCCAGGCACATGACACCTGGCAAGTTTCTCGCAGTCACAGTTGCGAGCATGCCAAAGAGCTGATGCTGATGATCAGCTTTTCGACCAGCCGAAACCGTTGACGGTCATGGTGAGCAGACGACACGACTCGCATCAAGGCCGGAACATTGCGGTAGCTGGGCGGTCTTATCCCATGGTTGGCCGTCGCGCTGCTGTTCTGCTGCTGGTCACTGTCGCCACCCTACCTTCCACGCCCTGGTAGCTGCAGGCCCTCACGACCGGCATAGGCGTCATCACGGACTACGGCATCGGTGCGCTCCTCGTGTGGGTCATCCGCAAGTGCGACGCACTGCTGTCGGGCGGATGACGACGCAATTTCACCCTCCTCCTTAATCCGACCCAACCGAGTTTCCTTCACGTTTCTCACACCGCCCCGTGATAGAACGTCGATATCACTCACGAATCGACACAGGAATGCGAACCGGAGTACGTCGATTCACGGGTACCGGAAATTCGTCGCCGCGGACCCACAGCGGAGAGGTGTCGCGCATGCGCACGTAAGTCGTGTGGATCGGTCCATCCGGCCGGGACCGGCAAGCACGCCGAACCTTCCCGCAGTCCGACACCACATACACGAAAGATCCCCGAAGACAATGCCTTCGGGGATTCTTCGTCGCTCGCGGACTACTGGCCGCTGAGGCTGCTGATGCTGCCGATGAGCTCCATGAACGGGCCGAGCAGTTTCGCCAGCTCGATGAGGGTCTGGATTTCTTCCATGGGGGACTCCTGTCACAGAGGGAATTACGACGCAACGAGACTCGCTGCGCATCAATAAATATCAGGAACCTGTTTACTTTGCTGAAGAAAGCATGTGAAAAGACGCACAGTAACGTTCCCGATCGAAAATCGATGCGACCGAGTCGTTTCAGTGGTCGTCCGTCACCGCATTCATTCGCGTCCCAACATCAGCGATCTCACCGACGACCCTCGCATCCGTCCGGCCGACGGATTCGACGAACTCGTGCGACTGCCCGTCGGCCCGGAACTCGATCGACGGCCGGGACAGTGCGGGCGCAGAAGTATCCACGCGACCGGGCGTGATTCCGCGACGCTCCAGCTCCTCCCAGAGCCCTGACAGGGTTGCGACCGGGTCGAGGTAGTACTCCGATTCCCGGACCCGCCAGAACTTCCAGCCGCTGCGGTGCAGTTCGCGCTCTCGCTCCAGATCGGCGCTCTGCCGTTCGGGGCTCGTGTGCCACTGCTCGTCGTCGCAGGCAACTGCCAGCTTGCCTGCCGCCCCGGTCACGACCAGATCGATGAAGTGGCCGTTCACCTCGACCCGCGGATTCACGTGATAGCCGCGAGCGGCGATGTCGAGGAAGACGTCCTGCTGGAAGAGGCTGTCGAACGCCTCGTGCCGCTCGTCGCGCGTCACGCCGTCGGGCATCGGCTCGGCCGGCCGCGGGGACGTCGTCCGCATGTGGGTGAGCAGCGAGTACCGCAGGTCGGTGCGGCGCAGCGTGTCGATGGTCCGCGAGTGGAACAACCACAGCTGGTCCTGGGCACGCGAGGCCGCCACGTTGAACCGTCGCTGGTATTCGGTCCGCGTCAACGCCGCGATGTTCTGTTCGGGCGCGACGACCATCGACAGGAACACCACGTTCCGTTCGTCGCCCTGGAAGTCCGGGGGCGTGCCGACGCGGAGCCTGCGTTCTTCCCACTGCTCCGGGGTGAGCCGCTCGAGCAGTTCGTTCTGGATGATGTCGACCTGCAACTGCCCCTGCAGTACCACGACACCGAAGGTCTTGCCGTCGTAGGCGGGATCCTCGACGCACTTGACGAGCGTGTCGACGAGGGCGTGCGCCTCGGCGTAGTTCGTCAGCGTCGAGTTCTGCCCGGTGACGGCACCGTCCTCGACGAGAGTGGTGCGCAACGGCTGCAGACGATCCGAGCCGTACTGCCGCATGGGCACGAGAGGGTCGTCGGCGTAGAACTGGTCGCTCGACCACGCGATGATCTCCGGCATCGACCGGAAGTGCTCCCGCAGCCGGACGATGCTGCCGAACCGCGACCGCAGCAACGAGAACAGACTCGATCGCGGAGTGAAGCTGTCGCGCAGATAGTTCGGGATGTCGGGCAGATACGAATCGAGACGGCTGAACACCCCGTCGAGCGCACCCAGCGACACCGCGCTCGGTGCACACTGCTTGTCGTCGCCGACGACGATCACGCGCGGCGCCAGCCACAGCAGGAACAGGCTGCTGATGTCGGTCTGGCTCGCTTCGTCGACGATGACGACGTCGAACGAATTCTGTTCGGGTGGAATCGAAGCCAGCACCTGCTGCAGCGGCATCACCCATGCCGGCACCGCACCCTGCGCGACCTGCATGGCCTCGCGCGCTGCCGCCCGATAACGCTCCGCATAGCGGCCGGTGCCCTTACCGATGCTCGCGATGTGATCGCGGTACGAATGGAGCGCCTGGACCTGCTCGGCGGTGGTGCGGTCGAGACACGCGCTCCACGCCTTCTCCTCGACGAGCTCGGTCGTGAGTCGTGCGATGTCCTTCTCGAGTGCGTCGAGGTCGCGTTCGAATTGCCCGTCGTCGGTGCGCTCGTGGAAACGTCGCACCCACTCGTCCGCGCGTCGCCATGCCCACGCCTCGTCGATGTCGGCGAGGCGAACCGGCCAGGCCAGGCTCAGCGGATTCTCGGCGAGGGTCTGAGCGAGTGCGGGTGCCGCGGAGGTCAGGCGCGCGTGGAGGGAGACCAGTTCCAGCTCCTCACGCTGCTCCCCCGCCGCCCGGTCCCACGCGTCCAGGGCCGCGTTGATGGCGTCGAAGTCGGCGTCGTGGAAGGCACGGGCCAGCGCGCGTCCTTCGGGCGACGCTCCCCCGGAGATCTGGCTCCGCACGTACATGCCGATGGATTCGAGCCAGTTCTTGCTCGCTTCCGCGGTGCCCGCGGCGGCGATGGTCCGTGCCGACTCGGCGGTGGCCCGCGCCTGCTCGATGCTCGTGATCCGCGGCGCCCCCGGATGAACCTCGCGCAATGCAGTTTCGACGTCGTGCACGCGAGCCACGAGATTGTCGACGATGGCACGGTCGCGGTCGAGGAACGCGAGGGTGCCGACCGCGCGGCTGCGTGACTCGTCGAGTTCGATGTCGATACCGAGGTCGCGGAGGACCACCCGCGCGACCCGGATCGCCTCGAGCGCACGAAGGTGTTCGGCGACGATGCGCGCCGTCTGGGCGGTGGTGGCCGCGACGCCCTCGACGGTCGCGATCTCACCGAGCGCCTCGACGGCGGACTGCTCGTCGCTGCGTCGGAACCGGCTGAATCCGCTGCGCCACGTGTCGCCTGCCTCGAGCTTGCGGGCGAGCGCGTCGTACGCCTCGAAGGCCTGTCGTCCCGTGACGGAGATGTCCACGGAGCTGGCGCCGACGATCCGGTCGGCTTCCTGCGCGGCCTGCACGAGCCTGGCGAGCTCGGCGGTCTTCCCCCACAGGTGCTGGGCGCGGCCCGACAGGACGTCGTCGGCGACGCGCCGGATCCGGGCGTCGAGTCGATCCGTGTCCTCGAGGGCACCCTGCAGCTGCTCGCACAGGTCGCGGATACGGCCGAGTGCTTCGAGCGACGCACCCTCGAGGATCCGCAGCAATCCCTGCGTCTCACCGTTGGTCGTGCCGCTCGATGCCTGGGAGACGGCGGCGCACGCGTACTGCAGTTCTCTCTGGGTGGGCAGGGACAGTTCGGGGAAGCGCTGTTGGCGACGGCGCGCCCGCTCGACGCTCGACCGCTGATGCAGCGAGTGGAGGGTGACGAGTTCGTCGACCGTCAGCGGCGAGGTGTCGGTGAGCAGAGGCGCGGGCAACCACGCGTATTTGGCCTCGTTCGCGCGGACCCGCCGGACGATCGACGCGGCCGTTCCCTCGTAGCCGGCGGCGACATCGGCGTGGACCTCGGTCTCCTCCGCGCGCGCCTGCCGGATCTGTTCCATCAGCGTCGCACGACGGTCGAGGGCGTCGTTGCGGTGCGTGGTGAGCTCGTCGATGCGTTCCTGCGCGCGCCGAACATTGAATTGCGCTTTGCGGATGGCGATTTCGCTGACACTTCGGGTGAGTTCCACGGTGCCGCCGTGCACCGGGTCGGTGACGGCCACGCACAGTTCCTGCAGCTCGGACGGGAGCTTCTCCCGGAGCACACGCAGCGCCTGCGCCTTCTCACTGGTGACCAGCACACGCTGTCCGCGCGCGAGCAGCGCCGCGACGATGTTGGCGATGGTGTGGGTCTTGCCCGTACCCGGAGGTCCTTCCACCACGACACCGCTGTCGCCGGCGAGCCGGTCGATGATGTCGCGCTGTTCCTCGTTCGCGGGCAGCGGCAGCAACTGCTCGCCGGTGAACTCGGTCGAGGGCGTGCCGATGCGGTCGAGCCATGCGACGCGGTCGGCCGGTTCGATCGCTTCGACGAGCTGCGCCAGCCCGAGCGGCACCGGGTTCGACTCGTCGGCGGCCGCCTCGGTCATGCGGCTGTAGTACTCGATGAGTGCGTGGGCGCCCCGCTTGCGCAGCACGAGCACCGGCGACGGCGTCACGAACGCATCCGACGACGACGCTTCGTCCGCACGATCGACGACATCGACCGGAACAGTGAGAGCACGCTCGGCCCAGCTCTTCAGGAACGCGCGGGCCGCGGGGTCGAGGGGCGACGCGACCTGGGTAACGAGCGCGTCGTGCAGTTCGCGGACACTCGTGGGGTCGAAGACCTCCAGTCCGGTGAGGAGCTGGACGTCCTCGAGCGACGGTCCGGCGCTGGGACTCAACCGGACCACGAGGTCACCGGAGTCGCCCTGTCGCTCGATGAGCGCGGTCTGCGTGATCAGGTGCGTGTGGACCCGCGCGCCCGCCACGCCCTCGGAGAGGTGCAGCAGACCCGACGCGACGACGAGCTCCAGCGATTCCGGCTGGTCCTCGAGGTCGAGCATCGCTCGCTGCAGGAAGCTGTACAGATGCGAGGCGGCCTGCCGTTCACGATCGACGACCGCCCACGTCCGCCAGTCGGTCAGCCAGGCGTCGGCACCGTCGATGCCGATGGCCAGCGGGTCGAGTTCGGGCTCGACGGCGGAATCCGTGATGTCGCCGTGCACGAACTTCGCGACCTCGGCGGACGGGCGCGGCGGGTCCTCGAGCTGGGCGCGACGCGCACGCAGGACGATGTCGCCCGACGCGGCATGAGCACGCAGGCCGGCCCTGATGTTGCCCTCCTCGAGAGACATCACGGCACGGTGTTTGTCGACGACACGGACGGGCGCGCTGCGGGCCTTGACGAGCTCGGCCAGGAAGGCAAGCAGGCGCTGCACGCGATCCCTCAATTCGGGTTCGCGCTCGCCTGACTCCACTCGCACTCCACTCACCCCTGCGGACGTCCTTCCGCCCGTCGACGGATACGGGCATGTCCACCTTAGAAGTACCGATCGACATGCCCGTTTCCGGTCCCACGTGACGCTCGTGACACTTCGACGCGCCGTCGCCGCCGATGCGCTGAACTGCATCGACGGCGACGGCGCTGTGTGGAGGCGTCAGGGGATGGTGACCGTGCGCGATGTCGTCACGCCGTGATTGGTCGCGGCGAGCTCCCGTGCCGTCTGCCGCGGCGGCACATGATCGAGCGCCCACCGCTCGACCAGCAGCGTGATCTTGGTGAGCATCTCGGTGCGCAGACGCTGGAAGGAATCCTCCGGATCGGTCCCGACCCACCCGAGGAGCACCCACCATGCCCACGCGACCGCGCCGGCGTTGGCCACGAAGTCCGGGATCACCGGGACGCCGCGGGCGGTGAGCACGGCTTCGGCGTCGGGCGTCGTCGCAGAGTTCGCGGCTTCGATCACGACCCGCCCGGCGACCCGGCCGACGTTCTCCGCCGTGATGGCGTAGGAGATGGCGGCGGGAACGAAGATGTCGGCGGGAATGCCGAGCACCGCGTCGCGCGGCAGTTGCTCGACATGCGACGGGACTCGGGACCGATCGACCTCCCCGTACTCGTCGCGAAGGTCGAGCAGTGCCGGGATATCCAGTCCGTCAGCGCAATACAGAGTTCCGGCGGCATCGGCGACCGCGGTCACGCGCATCCCCGCTTCGTGCAGGTACCAGGCGGCGCCACCACCCATCGTGCCGATCCCCTGGATCGCGACGGTGGTCTCGGTCGGCGCCCAACGGTACGCGTTCGCGGTGGCGATGCAGGCCTGCGCGACGCCGTAACCGCCGATCACGTCGCCCAGCAGGAATCCGCCGTCGACCGGCGCATTCAGGGAGGTGCGCACCCGCTCCAAGGTGATCGCCGGGTCCACCGCACGGCTGATCGCGGCGTGGAAGGACTGGTGCAGACCCAACCGCTCGAAGACCTCGTCGAGGAGGTGCTGGGGCACACCCAGGTCCTCGGCGGTGACCCAGTGCGCGTTCAACCAGGGACGCATCGCCTGGCAGAAGCGCTGCAGCACATCGACGGCACGGGGGTCCTTCGGGTCGAAGTCGATCCCGCCCTTCGCGCCGCCCACCGGCAGGTCGAACACCGCGGTCTTCGCGGCCATGCCGCGCGCCAGGTCCTCGACCTCCGACATCGTGCACCCGGCCCGCATGCGGGTGCCGCCGGTCGCCAGGTCACCCACCAGGGTGTGGACGACGAGATAACCGTGCGCACCCGTCATCGGGTCCGTCCAGGTGAGACGCAGGAAAGGTTCGTCCCCGCGGGTATCCACCGCGTCGACGCGTGTTGCCATGGTGGTCATATGCGGTCCCCCGTTCCTCAGAGCCGTCGCTACGTCGATTCGGCCGGTGACGCCAGCGTGCACGGGGGTGGCGCGGGGCGTCCAGTTACGAAACTCGAAGGTCGGAGTTCACGATTTCTACACAACGCGAGCTCACAGCGGTTGCAGGTCCCCGGGCGCGCCCTACGCTGACGGCATGGAGTTGTCCCTGCGCCGGTTACGGATGCTTCGAGAACTGCATCGCCGAGGCACCGTCACGGCCGCCGCACTCGCGCTGCACTACACCACCTCGGCTGTCTCGCAACAGCTCACCCAGCTCGAACGGGACGTCGGCGCAAAGCTTTTCGAGCGAAGGGGACGTCGGGTCCAGTTGACAGAGGCGGGCGTGCTGCTCGCCGAACACGCCGAGGAGATCCTGCAGTCGGTGGAGCGGGCGACGACCGCGCTCGAACAGACCCGCGACGGGGTCACCGCGCGCCTCACCGCCGGGGTATGGGCCTCCGTCGCATCCACTCTGATCCCCAGCGCGCTGGCATTGCTGGCCGCCGAGCATCCCGGCATCGAGGTCCGGACGCGAGAGCTCGCCCCCGAGGAGACCGCCGGCGCCGTCCGTGACGGATCGCTGGACTTCTCGTTCGTCATCGAGTACTCCGGCTACCCGATGCTGTGGGATCCGGAGCTGACCAAGGTGGTGATCGCGGTCGAGCGCCTGCACGCCGCGGTGCCGCCCGGGACGGTGCCGGCGGGCACCATCGCCCTCGCCGACCTCGCCGAGCACCCGTGGGTGCTGGCCGGCCCGAACTCGCACTTCGGCCGCGCGGTGAGCCTCGCGTGCCAACGGGCGGGGTTCGAGCCGAGGATCAACCACGAGGTCGGTGAGCAGGCGACGGCGCTGGCGATGGTCGCCGCGGGGCTGGGCGTCACGCTCGTCTCCGATCTCGGGCTGACGTTGAGCCCACCCGGGGTCGAGGTGGTGGCGCTGACCGAACCGCTCGTGCGCACGATCTCCATCGCGCATCGCGGGGTCGCGTCGGAACGGCCGCCGCTGCGCCTCGTGATCGACGCGGTGCGCACCGCCGCAGCGGAACGGGGGCTCGCGGCGCAGTAGCCACGAGCCCCCGTCTGTCGCTGCCTACTGCGCGAGCTGCTTACGCAGCACGTACTTCAGGATTCCGCCGTGCTGGAAGTACTCGGCCTCGGCCGGGGTGTCGATGCGCACCGTCGCGTCGAACTCCGTATCTCCCGCCTTCACGTGCACGGTCTCGGGGATCTCGGCGCTGTCCGCCAGTCCGGTGATGGTGAACTCCTCCTCCCCGGTCAGGCCGAGGCTCTGCGCCGACTCACCCTCCGGGAACTGCAGCGGCAGCACGCCCATGCCGATGAGGTTGGAGCGGTGGATGCGCTCGTACGACTGCGCGATCACCGCGCGCACGCCCAGCAGCAGCGTGCCCTTGGCTGCCCAGTCACGCGACGAACCCGATCCGTACTCCGCGCCCGCGAGCACGACCAGCGGGGTGCCGTCCTCCGCGTACTTCTGCGCGGCGTCGTAGATGCTCATCTGCTCGTCGGTCGGCAGGTAGCGGGTGACGCCGCCTTCGACGTCCGGCACCAGCTGGTTGCGCAGCCGGATGTTGGCGAAGGTGCCGCGGATCATCACCTCGTGGTTGCCACGCCGCGACCCGTAGGAGTTGAAGTCGGCCTGCTCGACGCCGTGCTCCTGCAGATAGCGACCGGCAGGGCTGTCGCGTCGAATCGCACCGGCCGGCGAAATGTGGTCGGTGGTCACCGAGTCACCGAGCAGCGCGAGTACCCGCGCGCCCTCGATGTCGCTCAGCGGTTCGGGCTCCGACGACATGTCCTCGAAGTAGGGAGGACGCCGCACGTACGTCGACTCGTCCTTCCACTCGAACACCTCACTGTCGGGCACGTCGAGATTTCGCCACGTCTCGTCGCCGGTGTAGACGTCCTGGTAGCCGGTCTCGAACATCTCCGCGCGCACCGCGTCGTCGATGACCTCCTGGATCTCCTGCGTCGTGGGCCAGATGTCGCGCAGGTAGACGTCGTTGCCCTCGGAGTCGGTGCCGAGCGGGTCGTCGAAGAGGTCGACGAGCATCGAACCTGCCAGTGCATACGCGATCACCAGGGGCGGCGACGCGAGGAAGTTCATCTTCGTCTGCGGATGGATGCGTCCCTCGAAGTTGCGGTTGCCCGACAGGACGGCCGAGACGTTGATGTCGTGCTCGTCGATCGCGTCCGCGATCTCGTCGGGAAGCGGACCGGAGTTGCCGATGCAGGTCGTGCAGCCGTACCCGACGAGGTTGAAGCCGAGCTTGTCGAGATAGGGCGTCAGGCCCGAGCGTTCGTAGTAGTCGGTGACGATCCGCGACCCCGGAGCCAGCGAGGTCTTCACCCACGGCTTGCTCCGCAGCCCCTTCTCCACGGCCTTCTTGGCGAGCAGCGCCGCACCGATCATCACCGACGGATTCGACGTGTTCGTGCACGACGTGATCGCCGCGATCACCACGTGCCCGTTGTCGAGCTCGAACTCGTCACCGTCCCCGACACGCACCGGGACCTTCTTCGACGGCGGCGCCGAGGTGTCGGCCTCATCGGGCACCGGGTCGCGCGGCTCGTCGCGGGAGTCCTCGCTGCGCACCGACACCGGGTCGCTGGCCGGGAACGATTCGAGCACGCCCTCGTCGACACCCGAGTCCTGGATGCGGGAGACGACGTCGGGCACCTCCTCACCGTTGAGCAGCGAGGTCACGGCCTTGGGTGCGAGGGCGACGGGGATGCGGTCCTGCGGTCGCTTCGGGCCGGCGACGGACGGTCGCACCTTCGACAGATCCAGTTCGACGACCTCGCTGTAGTCGGGTTCGCGATCGGGGTCGTGCCACAGACCCTGTTCTTTCGCATACGCCTCGACGAGGCGGATCTGCCCCTCGTCGCGACCGGTGAGACGCAGGTAGTCGAGGGTCGCGTCGTCGATCGGGAAGATCGAGATCGTCGAGCCGTACTCGGGGCTCATGTTGCCGATGGTCGCGCGGTTGGCGAGCGGCACGTTGGCGACACCGGGACCGAAGAACTCGACGAACTTGCCGACCACGCCCGTCTTGCGGAGCATCTCGGCGACGGTGAGCACGAGGTCGGTCGCCGTGGTGCCCTCCTGCAGTTCACCGGTGAGCTTGAAGCCGACGACCTGCGGGATCAACATCGACGCCGGCTGTCCCAGCATCGCCGCCTCGGCTTCGATGCCGCCGACACCCCAGCCGACGACGCCGAGGCCGTTGATCATGGGGGTGTGCGAGTCGGTACCGACGAGCGAGTCGGGATAGGCGACGAGCCCGCCGTCCTCGTCCTCCCGCGTGAAGACGACGCGGGCCAGGTACTCGAGGTTCACCTGGTGGCAGATGCCGGTGCCGGGCGGGACCACCTTGAAGTCGTCGAAGGCTCCCTGGGCCCAGCGCAGCAGCTCGTAGCGTTCGCGGTTGCGCTGGAACTCGAGGTCGGTGTTGATCCGGAACGCGTCCTCGGTGCCGAAGACGTCGGCGATCACCGAGTGGTCGATGACCAGCTCGGTGGGGATCAGGGGGTTGATGCGCTTCGGGTCGCCGCCCTGCTGGGTCATGGCGTCGCGCATCGCGACAAGGTCCACGACGCACGGCACGCCGGTGAAGTCCTGCATGAGGACGCGTGCCGGGGAGAACTGGATCTCCGGGTTGTGGGTCGACTTCGGATCCCACCCCGCGACGGCCTCGATCTGCTCCCGGGTGACGAGCCGCCCGTCCTCGGTGCGCAGCAGGTTCTCCAGCAGCACCTTGAGGCTGTAGGGCAATCGCTCCGAACCCTGGACCTTGTCGATGCGATAGATCCGATAGTCGGTGTCGCCGACCTTCAGGGTGTCGCGTGCGCCGAAACTGTCGTCACTCATGAACGTGCCTCCCGACTGCGATGTTTCCGGTGGTTACCCGGATGGGTAGCCCGTTCCGCCGCGCGGCAATCACGGCGAGGGTTCAGGCGGTCGTTCGGGCCACCTCGTCGGTGATCAGAGCGATGCCGTCAGGCGGTTCCGTGACCCCGACGAGGACGGCTTGGGTGATGCCGTTGCCGAGCGCGACGAGGCGTAGGGCTTCCGTTCGCGCCTTGTCGGGTGGCATGCCCAGTTCTTCGAGGAGTCGCCGGGCCTCCTCTGTTGTGCCTTTTGTCGACTCTTCCAGGAACGCACGGATCCAGTGGTCGCTCGCGGCCTTGGCGAGGTAGGCATACCAGACGGACACCCCGAGACGTCCGGCTTCGTCCGTCGGGACTGGTTGAGCGAGAAGCGCGACGAGCGCTGCCTGCGGATCGGATTCTGCTCGTTCGTAGCGTTTTTCGGCCTCGGCGACCATGAATTCGGCGCCCGTACGGATGAGGTGTTCCTTGGATTCGAAGTAGTGCTGGATACGGCCGATCGACACTCCCCCGGCGGCCGCCACCGCCTGGAAGGTCACGCCGTCGATTCCTCGCTCGTGGATGACCGCCCACAGCGCGTACACGATCTCCCTACGGCGTTGCGCATGGTCGACGACTCTCGGCATGATCCCACGATACAATATGAACATATTGCAACGTCGACGATCAGAGGCTCCCGATGACCCAGCGCACTCGATCGAACAGATTCATTCGACGCGCCGGCACGGCGCTGGTCGCGATACTCGCAGTCGTCGGCCTGGTCGCCGCCTATCAGTTCTTCTTCGGCGCGCCGGGAGTCGGCCACTTCCGCAGCGCCGACGGTCGCGACAGTTACGTCGCCGCCTACGAGCGAGCGATGTCCACGCTGCCGCCACCTTCTGCAGTTCACGACGTCCCCACCCGGTTCGGCACGGTCCGCGTCTACGAATGGACGTCACCGCAGACGGCCGACTCCGTTCCCGTCGTCCTCGTTCCGGGCCGGGCGTCTGGCGTGCCGATGTGGGGCGAGAATCTCCCGGGCTTCCTCCCCGAGCACCGCGTTCTCGCGTTCGACGCACTCGGCGACGCAGGCTTGTCCGTCCAGGCGGCACCTCTGACCTCCACGGACGACCAGGCGCTGTGGATCGATGACGCGCTCTCTGGGCTCGGCGTGGAGACCGCGCACGTCGTCGGACACTCCTTCGGTGGGGCAAGCGCGGCGTCCTACGCGAAACAGTTCCCCGAGAAGGTCCGGTCGCTGACATTGCTCGAGCCCGTGTTCACCTTTGGCTATCCCCCTGCCCGAATGTTGTTCTGGGCGTCGGTATCGACACTGCCGGGCCTCCCGACCAGTTGGCGGGACACCGCACTCGCGAAGGTCGGAGGTGTCGACGACTACGATTCCGACGACGCCATGGCGGCGATGATCTCGGAGGGCTCGCAGCACTTCTCCGCCGCACTACCGACCCCGTCGCCCCTGAGCGACGACGAGCTTGCGGCTTTGGTTATGCCCACCTATGTCGCTATCGCGGAGCGTGATTCGCTCGCCGGAGGTGAGAAAGCAGCAGCTCGGGCACGGCAACTCGCCGATGCTGTGGTTCTGGTCTTCCCCGACACCACCCACTCGCTCCCCATGCAGGCGAAGGATCGACTGAACTCGGAGCTGCCCGAGTTCTGGCGCGGGTCGGAACGGGATTGACTCGGTAGCGGTGCGCGCTGAGCGGTTGTGTTAGCGTCTGCCCGATAATCGATCGGGGGGTCGCATGGGCAGGTGGGGAATCGTCACGCTCGCAGCAGTCGCGGCAGTCGCGACGGCCTGCAGTCCGAGCGCCGCGGACGATGCCACAGGAGACGAGACGACGACGTCGACCACCCGCACCCCGCGCATCACCGACGACTCCGGTCGACCGCCGGTCACCTTCGACCCCTGCTACGACATCCCCGATGACGTCATGGATGCGGCCGGGTACGACGCGGCAAAGAAAGAGCTCGCGGACATGCCGATGGGGACGTACACCTTCCTTGGGTGCACATATCGCGATGACAACAAGGTTCCTGGCATCAGACGTGGATATGGCCTCAATATCCTCGCTGGAAACGTGACCCTCGATGAAGAACTCAGCAACAACGCGCACATCGCCACACCAGTTTCCATTGGCGGCCGGCGCGCTCTCCTTGAGATCGATCCAGATCGGAACGACACCTGTAAGTACGTCGTGGAGACTGACTTCGGTCTCGTCATGCTCACCCGGATATATCACACGGACTACCCAGGATCTGCTCCGATCGAGGAATGGTGCACAGGATTAGAAGGGCTTGTCACCTCGATTGAGCCATTCATCCATACCTGAACCTCAACCATTCGAAGGATCTTCGATGAGCGACTTCGCCCGGCTCGAACCACACGTCGTCGATGAGATTGTTCGCATCTGCGAGGTGATGCTTCGGGAGTTCGAGGACGCCCAAACGACAGCAGCAAAGCTCCCTGACGTTCGCGGCTTCGGCGACTTCGCGTCCGCCCAACAACTCGCCGCCGGCTTTAGACGCAAAGCCTCTGGCACCCCTGAATCCGCAGTCGAACGTATTGAACAATTCACTCTCGTCCTCACCCAACTCCGCGACGCCTTCGCCGCCGGCGGAGAAGCCTTCCTCGACACCGAATCCGATTGGGCGCGCCAACTCGCAGCCACCGACCCCGACAACAGCGCGGGAAATGCTCATCAGAGCGCGCAATAACGCGCACCTCCGACCGCCTTCGCGCCCGAGCAGTCGTGTCGGCGTCCGGCCGACAACCGATCCAGGTCGAACAGGCAAGGGGAACAGCTGATGCGACGTCCATCCGCTCGCCGATTCGTCATTCGCTACAGCTGTGCGGAAGTTGTCAACCTGTCTGAGACAGATCAGGTGTGTTGATTCCCGTCGGTTGCGGTAACGCCGGCGCTGCCGGTCGACGCCGGAACCGATGCGGATACTTTTCGTGGATCCGGTTGAGACGCTCCTGCCGACGTCGGTGTTCCTCGGCGGCACTGCCGAGGAACACCGACACCGGCGTGTACCGCCCCAGCCCTGCGTGCCGGTGCTCGAGCGCATACCGGTTCATGAAGTCTTCGGTCCACCGCCGAGCATGATCGATATCATCGAACCGATCCGGACATGTCAGGTCGTACTTGATGGTCTTGAACAATGACTCCGAGAAGGGATTGTCGTCACTGACCCGCGGACGGGAGAACGACGACACGACCCCCGCCGCGGCGAGGGCATCGAGCAACAACCCCGACCGCATCGATGCCCCGTTGTCGGCATGCAACACCCCCGGCGCCCCGAACGCGGTGAACGCTTCGGTGAACATCTCTACCGCCTTGGCCTTGTCCTCGTGGTATTCGATGCGCCACGCCACCGGAAACCGTGAGTACACATCGATTGCCAGATACAACCGAAACTGGTCCTGCGTGCGGGGCCCCTTGAGTGTCGTGATGTCCCACGACCACAGGTCCCCGACGTCGATGGCCTCGACGACCGGTGCGCAGCGGGGCGTCGACGGTCCTCCGGTGCGGCTGCGACGCCGGTCCCCGGTGAGCTTCTCGGCCCGGGCCACCCGATAGAACGTGACCTCCGAGCAGTCCACCAATCCGTCATCGAACGAACGCCAATAGATTTGACACACAGACTGATCCGCGTTCTCCTCGGCGAGGATCAACGCGACGATGGTGGCCTTCTCGGCCGGCGACAGTGCCGCTGGTTGCTGCCGCTGTCGCTGCGGGATCGGATCGGTGACCGGCCGATAGTGCCGGTAGTGGTGGGCCCGCCGGTAATAGCTCGACCGGGCGATCCCCACGAGCGCACATCCCCGGGTGACCGACATTCCCGCCTCGGTCAGTTCGGTGACGATGTCGGTCAGGACAACGCTTTGCGCTCGAGCCACAGCGCGTACTCGCGTGCGCTCATCAATGCCGGCGGGATCTCGGTGGTCTCGTCGGTCGAGGTCTTGTGGATCCCCTGCAAGAGCTCGAATGCTTTTCCCAGGATCTCCACGGCGGCGTCGCTCTGGGCGACTTTGTCGCGGAGGCGTTCGTTTTCGCGGCGGAGTTCGGCGAGCTCCGCGCGGTCTCGACTGTCCAATCGGTCCCTCGCTTTGTCTGCTGCTTCGACCATCGACTTCTGCAAGTGTCCCTCATCGCGGGCCTGCAGCCAGCGGCGGACGGTGCCTTGGGCGAGATTGTTCTCGCGCAGCAGTCGGGTCTTGGCGCCGCGTTCGACGCAGGTGTCCCATCGGCGCAAGAACTCGATTTTGTAGGCCATGGAGAACGCGCGGTGGCCTTGTTGGGTTCGTCCTACGGGGATGGTCATGAGGTCGGACATCTGTGTCGCTCCGATCCCCGCGTTGGTTGTCAGGATGTCTCACGACCATCCTGACAACCAACGTGTGACAGGTGCAAATGGCAATTCCGCGAGCGGATGCAGTGAGAAGATGCCCAGTACCCCTCCGATCCCGGCAGCGAAGCGCGAAATGGTCACCAGCGCAATAGGGTGCACCGCCGACCACCTTCGCGCCCGAGCAGTCGTGTCGGCGTCCGGCCGACAATCGATCCAGGTCGAATAGGCAACGGGGAAGAGCCGATACGACTTCCATCCGCTCGCCGATTCGTCATTCGCTACAGCTGTGCGGAAGTTGTCAACCTGTCTGAGACAGATCAGGTGTGTTGATTCCCGTCGGTTGCGGTAACGCCGGCGCTGCCGGTCGACGCCGGAACCGATGCGGATACTTTTCGTGGATCCGGTTGAGACGCTCCTGCCGACGTCGGTGTTCCTCGGCGGCACTGCCGAGGAACACCGACACCGGCGTGTACCGCCCCAGC
Source organism: Rhodococcus rhodochrous (assembly GCF_900187265.1). Taxonomy (NCBI): domain Bacteria; kingdom Bacillati; phylum Actinomycetota; class Actinomycetes; order Mycobacteriales; family Nocardiaceae; genus Rhodococcus; species Rhodococcus rhodochrous. The sequence goes on along the minus strand of NZ_LT906450.1, from coordinate 1,594,281 downwards.
CCTGCGTGCCGGTGCTCGAGCGCATACCGGTTCATGAAGTCTTCGGTCCACCGCCGAGCATGATCGATATCATCGAACCGATCCGGACATGTCAGGTCGTACTTGATGGTCTTGAACAATGACTCCGAGAAGGGATTGTCGTCACTGACCCGCGGACGGGAGAACGACGACACGACCCCCGCCGCGGCGAGGGCATCGAGCAACAACCCCGACCGCATCGATGCCCCGTTGTCGGCATGCAACACCCCCGGCGCCCCGAACGCGGTGAACGCTTCGGTGAACATCTCTACCGCCTTGGCCTTGTCCTCGTGGTATTCGATGCGCCACGCCACCGGAAACCGTGAGTACACATCGATTGCCAGATACAACCGAAACTGGTCCTGCGTGCGGGGCCCCTTGAGTGTCGTGATGTCCCACGACCACAGGTCCCCGACGTCGATGGCCTCGACGACCGGTGCGCAGCGGGGCGTCGACGGTCCTCCGGTGCGGCTGCGACGCCGGTCCCCGGTGAGCTTCTCGGCCCGGGCCACCCGATAGAACGTGACCTCCGAGCAGTCCACCAATCCGTCATCGAACGAACGCCAATAGATTTGACACACAGACTGATCCGCGTTCTCCTCGGCGAGGATCAACGCGACGATGGTGGCCTTCTCGGCCGGCGACAGTGCCGCTGGTTGCTGCCGCTGTCGCTGCGGGATCGGATCGGTGACCGGCCGATAGTGCCGGTAGTGGTGGGCCCGCCGGTAATAGCTCGACCGGGCGATCCCCACGAGCGCACATCCCCGGGTGACCGACATTCCCGCCTCGGTCAGTTCGGTGACGATGTCGGTCAGGACAACGCTTTGCGCTCGAGCCACAGCGCGTACTCGCGTGCGCTCATCAATGCCGGCGGGATCTCGGTGGTCTCGTCGGTCGAGGTCTTGTGGATCCCCTGCAAGAGCTCGAATGCTTTTCCCAGGATCTCCACGGCGGCGTCGCTCTGGGCGACTTTGTCGCGGAGGCGTTCGTTTTCGCGGCGGAGTTCGGCGAGCTCCGCGCGGTCTCGACTGTCCAATCGGTCCCTCGCTTTGTCTGCTGCTTCGACCATCGACTTCTGCAAGTGTCCCTCATCGCGGGCCTGCAGCCAGCGGCGGACGGTGCCTTGGGCGAGATTGTTCTCGCGCAGCAGTCGGGTCTTGGCGCCGCGTTCGACGCAGGTGTCCCATCGGCGCAAGAACTCGATTTTGTAGGCCATGGAGAACGCGCGGTGGCCTTGTTGGGTTCGTCCTACGGGGATGGTCATGAGGTCGGACATCTGTGTCGCTCCGATCCCCGCGTTGGTTGTCAGGATGTCTCACGACCATCCTGACAACCAACGTGTGACAGGTGCAAATGGCAATTCCGCGAGCGGATGCAGCGAGAAGTCGCCCCAGCACCGCCACCGACCACGACGACGAAGCGCGAAACGGTCACCAGCGCGCGCAATAACGCGCACCGATGACCATTCCGCGCTCCTACGACTGCACAGAGCCGCGTACTACCCTTGCGGGCGGCGGTGACCCCAGTAGTGAGCGGAACCGTAGCGGGTGGGGAGCCAGTTCTCGTCGTCGATGAGAATGCCGCCGACGCCGTATTCGATGCCGAAACCCGAAGGGCTGCGGACGTAGAACGAGATCATCTTGTCGTTCGTGTGCTTGCCGAGGGTGGAGAGGATCGGGATGTCGCTGTCCTCCACCTTGTCCCACTGCCGGCCCAACAGATCCAGGTCGTCGATCTCGAACATCAGGTGCCCGATGCCCTTGTTCCGGTGCGGCGCATGGGCGTACGCGAACGAGTGGTGGCGCGGGTTGCAGTGCAGGAAGGTGCCCACCGAGCCCGGCATGTCGATGTGGTCGCTGAGCCGGAAACCGAGGATGTCGCGGAACAGACGGTCGTAGACCTTCGCATCACCGTGCAGCGCCTGGAAGGCGTGCCCGAAACCGAGGTCGCTCGCGACGAAGTTCGCTCCCGTGGGCGAGACGAACTTGTCGAGGGCGTTACGCAGACCCCAGAACAACTCGTGGTCGAGGACGTCTTCGGGGTCGCGGAAGCGGACGAGGTCCATGACCTGCCGCTCCTCGATCACCGAGGAGTCCACCGACTCGACGTGGTAACCGGCGTCGACGAGGCGCTTCGACAGTTCCTCGAGGGCTTCCGGTCCGCCGACATCCCAGCCGAGCGCGGTGACGCCCGGGTCGTCGGAGCGTCGCACGTCGAGGCGGTAGGCGTACTCGTCCATCCGCATCAGCATCCGGTCGTCGTCGCGGTAGGCGACCTGCAGGCCGAGGAGTTCGGAGCCGAAGGCCACCCACTCGTCGAGGTCCTTCGCGCGGACGACCGCGTATCCCAGTGCCCTGACTCGAGCGTTCATCATTTCTCCTTGGTCGATGGGGTGCGCGCGGCGAGAGCCTCGGCGGTGCCGGCGGCGACGGATCGCAGATCATCGATCCAGCGCAGCACCTGCTCGCCGGACGCGGCGCGCGGAAGCCGGGACAGTCGCAGTGCGATGCGGGTGTGCCCCTCGGGGTCGGGGACGGGGACGACGACCGAGTGCAGGTCGTACGTGCCGTCGGGGTCGATGTCGGGTTCGTACAGCGACGCGGTGCCGGAGATCATCTGCTTCATCCGGCGGTCGTGCTCGGGCAGGACGTCGCATCCCGAGTAGTCGTTCATCACCGACACGCGAGCGAGCTCGGTCTCGGGCATGAGCGACATCGAGTAGCCGCGTTCACGGACCTTCTCGAGGTTCGAGACGAAAGCTGCTGTGTCGTCGTTCCTTCCGGCACGGCCGAGCCATTGCTGCACTTCGTCGTCGGAGGCCTGGCTGTGGAAGACGGTGCCGAGCGGCGGGATCAGCGGGATCCGCTGTCCGATCTCCACGGCATCGGGATCACCGGAGTGGTTCTCGGTCATCACGAAGACCGCTTCGTCGCCGACGCGTGCGAGCACACCGCAGTCCGCGCCGACGCCGGCGGCGAGCGCTTCGAGTCCGTCGCGGGCCGCCTCCGCCATGCGCACGCCCCGGATGAGTTCCGGATCCGCGGGTGCGACGGAGGTCGGCAGGGAGAACCTTCCGTATCCGCCCTGGAAGAACAGCAGCGGCAGCGTCGGACGGGCCACGTCGAGGTCCTGCACGCGACCCATGACAATGAAGTGATCGCCACCTTCGAGTTCGTCGGCGACCTCGCAGTCGATCCAGGTGACGGCTCCGTCGAGGATGGGGGCTCCCGACGGTGCCGGTGTCCACTCGACGCCCGCGAACTTGTCGTCGCCGCGGGCGGCGAAGCGCCCGCACAGTTCACGCTGGTCGGCGGCGAGCACGTTGACGCAGAAGTGGCTGCTCGTGCGGAGCCGCGCGTAGGTGCGCGACTCGCGTGTGGGCAGGTACGCCACGATCGGTGGGTCCAGCGACACCGAGGTGAACGAACCGACCACCATGCCCACGGGCTGCCCGTCCGCGTCGATCGCGGTGATGACCGCGACGCCGGTCGGATAGTGCCCGAGGGTCTGGCGGAAGCGCGCGGGGTCGATCGTGCCGTGGAGCTGCATGATCTCTCCCCTACGCGGTCGCCGGGTTGCGGATGAGGGTGTAGACCTCGGCGCGCAGGTCGGCGAACTCCGGCAGAGCCTTCGTCGACAGCTGGTCGCGCGGCTGCGGCAGGTCGATCGGGAGCATCGCGGTGACGCGCGCGGGACGACCGGACAGTGCGAGCACGGTGTCGGCGAGGTAGACGGCCTCGTCGATGTCGTGGGTGACCAGCATGACCGTCAGTCCGAGATGGTCGCGGACACGCAGCACGAGGTCCTCGAGGTCGGCGCGGGTCTGCGCGTCGACGGAGGCGAACGGCTCGTCCATGATGATTGCGCGCGGGTTCGACGCGAGGGCGCGGGCGATGGCGACGCGCTGCTGCATGCCGCCGGACAGCTGCCACGGGTATGCCTGGGCGACGTCGCTCAGGCCGACCTCGACGAGCGCCTGCCGTGCCTGCTTGAGACGTTCGGCCTTCTTGACGCCGGCCGAGCGCAGCGGCAGGGCGACGTTGTCGATGACCGACAGCCACGGCATCAGCGATCGGCTGTAGTCCTGGAAGACGATCGCGAGGCCTTCCGGGGGTTCGGTGACGCGCTTGCCCTCGAAGAGGATGTCGCCTTCACTGGGGCGGATGAGTCCGGTCAGGCACTGCAGCAGGGTGCTCTTGCCGACGCCGGACGGGCCGACGATGCACACGAATTCACCCTTGCCGACGGTGAAGTCGAGGCCTTCGAAGATCTGCGGTCCGCCGTAGCTGTGTCCGAGACCGCGTACTTCGAGCACCGTACCCGTGCGGGTCTCGGGCTTGGTCGCTTCGGTAGTGGTCATCATTTGCCTCCACGGTTGTGCGCGGTCATGCCCGCATGCCAGGCCAGCACGCGACGCTCGACGAGCGCGAAGAGCTTGTTGAGCAGGTAGCCGAGGATCCCCAGCGCGATGATTCCCGCCCACATCGAGGTGATCTTGAATCCACGTTGTGCGTCGAGGATGTAGTAGCCGATGCCGCCGGGGGTACCGACCATCTCGGCGACGACCATCGCGACGATGGAGATCGCCAGTGCGGTGCGTGCACCCGCGAAGATCTGCGGCGACGCGGCCGGCAGGATCACGAAGCGGATCCGGTCCGCGAGCGTGATGCGGTAGCTGGCGGTGACCTGGTGCAGGACGGGTTCGACGGAGCGGACACCGTCGATCGTGTTGAGCAGGATCGGCCAGGTCGCGACGAGGGCGATGATGGCGATCTTCATCGAATCACCGAGGCCGAGCAGCAGGATCATCACGGGAAGGATCGCGACGCCCGGTGTGGCACGGAGGAATTCGACGATGGGTCGCACCGCGTTGTCGACGCGGGTCATGACGCCGAGCGCCAGTCCGAGGCCGACACCGGCGACGCAGGCGAGTGCGAAGCCGACGAACAGTCGCTGCAGGCTCGGCCAGATCTCGGTGCGGATCCCTTCGAAGAACCACACGTCGGCGAACTTGTCGAGGATCTCCGACAGCGGCGGGAAGTAGGGGTCGGTGCTGGTGGCGCTGAAGATCGCCCACAGTGCGATGAGCAGGGCGGGGAGCCACAGCTCCCACGCGAGGCGGCGTACGACGGTCACGGCTTGTTCACCCTTTCGGACGGGTGCCACCACAGCACGCGGCTCTGCGCGAGAACGAGAAGACGGTTCAGGCAGATACCGAGTACACCGGCGGTGAACACGTAGACGAACATCCGCTGGGTGTCGTCGACGGTCAGTGCTTGGTAGAGGCGCTGGCCGATGCCGTCCGCACCACCGAGGAACTCGGCGGAGATCGTGATCAGGAGGCTGATGGTCGCGGCGATACGCAGACCCGTCATGAGGAACGGCATCGACGACGGGAGGTAGATGTCCCGGATCCGGCTCGCCGGCGACAGGCGGAACGCCCGGGCCACCTGCTTCATCTGCGACGACAACTGCTGCGCCGCGTAGGTCGACTGGACGAGGATCGGCCAGACGGCGCTGAACATCACCAGGACGACGGCCATGGTGCGGGTGCCGCCGAACAGCAGCAGCACGAGCGGCAGGATCGCGACACCGGGGATCGTGCGTCCGAAGTCGACAACGAACGAGGTGCTCTGCTCGACCTTGCGGTAGGTGCCGTTGACCAGACCGAGCGGAACGCCGATCAGCACCGAGAGGCCGAAGCCGATCAGGGCGGTCAGCAGGGTGTTGCCGACGGCGTCCCAGTACTGGCCGGTGACGACGAGTTCGACGCCGGTCTCGATGAGCTGGAGCGGTGTCGGGATGCCCGATGCCTTGCCCGGTCCGGTGACGAACAGGTGCCAGGCGACGACGACGATCGCAAGGGCGAGGAGCTTGCCGGCAGCGGAGGTGAGCCGCGCGGACATCGACTTGCGCTTGCGTGCAGCGGCGCGTCCGATCGGAGCGGTGGGGCGTGGCGGTGCGGTCACCTCCCGAGCGGCCCCGGGCGCGTTCGCGGTGGCGGTGGGGCTCATGTCAGCCACCCACGATCATGTCGCCGGGAGCGGGAGCGTCCGCCTCCTGGACCAGGCCGTAACGGACCATCCGGTCGAGGGTGGAGTTGATGTTGTCCTCGGTGATCGGGGTCGTCGGGAACTTCGGGTAGATGGCCTGCGACAGGATCGCGGGATCGACCTCGATGTAGGTCGCGGCGACCTCGGCGGCCAGACCGTCCTGCTCGGCGAGCATGGTGTTGGCCTCGACGACCGCGTCGCGGAACTTCTCGACGTTCTCGGCGTTCTCCGCGGCGTAGCGCGGGGTGGTGACGTAGGCGTACGAGAGGTCGCCGCCGGCGTTGACGAAGTGATCGAGGACGCGCAGATCCGGGTCGTTGAGGGTGGCGGTGCCGGAGGGCTCCGCCGTGGTGACGACGTCGACGCTGCCGGAGCGGAGTGCGGCGAGGGTGTTGGGCACCTCGACGAACTCGGTCTTCGACGAGTCACCGCCCGCGTTGTCGATGGCCTCACGCACGTCGAGCCACAGCTGCCCCTTGGTCTGCGGGATGCCGAAGGTGGCGTTCTCGAGGTCGGCGACGCTCTGGATGGGGCTGTCCGCCCGGACCCAGAAACGTCCGCTGGTCAGACCGTCGTCCTTCGTGGGGGCTCCCACGGCTCCCGGAGCGGCCATCACGAGGTCGACACCTTCGGTCTTGGCGATGATCGGGCTGACCATGTCCATGAGGGCGAAGTCGATCTTCCCGCCGAGCAGCTGAGGGGTGGCCTCGCCGGGCGTCGCGACGGTGACGAGCTCGACGTCGAGGCCGTGCTTGTCGAAGACTCCTTCGAGGTCGGCGGTACGCGGTCCGAGGGCGTTGAAGCTCGGGAACACGGCGACGCGCACGGTGCCGTCGCCGGCGGTGTCGGCGTCGCTGGATCCGCCGCACGCGGTCAGCGCGAGCGAGGCCAGTGCGCCGAGGGCCAGTACCTTGAGCGGGCGCGGGAACTTCGTGATGTTCATGGGGCTCCTTGGGAAGAAGTCGCTGTACAGGTGGGGAACGGGCGTCGAGGGGCGGGACTGCTCGTCCGTTCTGTCGACATCAGGCCCGGTCGGCACCGGCAGCACCGCAACGAATGCTGCTGAATCTGCCAGGGCCGGGGCGGCGGGGGAACCGAAATTCCATTGGGTGATTGCAACCACGAAATCCGGGTGGGCCGCCCCTTAACGTGGACCGCATGGCAAGCGATTCGATCGTGTCCATCACTGAGTGGAGGAACCGTTGACCGTTCTCGACGACACCCCCAATGGGTCCCGCGAGGAGCGCGCCGGCCGCCAGATGACGTCGGTGGCGAAGGCGCTGCAGTTGCTCGACGCGTTCCGCAAGGCTCGCGCCGACATGAGCCTGAGCGAACTCGCGCGTCGCGCCGATGTGCCGAAGTCGACGGCCTTCCGTCTGCTCGCCGAGCTCGAACAGTCCGGTTTCGTCGCCCGCAACGGTACGAAATACCGGCTGGGGCTGTCCTGCTTCGAACTCGGCGCACGTTACAGCATGTGTCGTCCGAACGGTCTGCGCGACACGGCAAGTCATTTCCTCAGTCACCTCCACACGGCTACCGGTCTCACGGCTCATCTCGCTGTCCTCGACGGTCCCGAGATCCTGCATGTCGAGAAGGTCCAGGGCCCGAACAACCCTGTGGTTCTCACGATGCCGGGCCAACGTCATCCCGCATCCTGCACGGCACTCGGCAAGACACTTCTCGCTTTCGGCAGTTCCGAGGACGTCCGTACTGCACTCGACGCCGGTCTGCCTCGTTTCACGCCGCACTCGATCACCGACCCTCGTCGTTTCATGTCCGAGCTGAAACGGATCAGGGAATCGGGCGTCGCCTACAACCGTCAAGAGCTCTCGCGCGAACTCGTCTGCGTCGCTGCCCCGATCATCGTTCACGGGACGATCGAAGCGGCCGTGTCGGTGTCCGGACCGACCGCAGGTGTCCGGTGGGACCGGACCGAGATGCTCGTTCGTCGTGCAGCAGCGGATATCTCGGCTGCTCGCGGTCGGAACACGAGCTCGCAGATCTGAACTTTTCTCGAGGCGGGGGACGGTGCGCACCGTCCCCCGCTTCGTCACATCCGGACGTTCTTCGGGGGTTCGCCACCGAAGGTGACGGTGCCCGCGGCCTCGTAGATCGGCTCGGCGACGTTCGCGCCGTGCCCGAGGGCGATGTGCATGTCGCGCCAGAACCGCTGGATCGGGTTGTCCATGCGCATCGCGGAGCCGCCCGCGTGGGAGACGAGCTTGTCCACAGCGGCGCCCGCGCGTCGGGACGCACGTGCCTGGTTGCGTCGCACCTCGGCCCGCAGAGCGATGTCGATCGGCTTGCCCGACTGCGCCACCTCGTAGAGGCGGTCGATGTCGGCGAGGAACTGCATGCGGCTGGCCTGCAGGTCCGATGCCGCTTCGCCGAGGGCGTGCAGCTGACGCGGGTCGGTCGCAGCGGTGACGCCGCGGGCCGACACACGGGTGCGGGTGTAGTTGATCCAGTGTGCGAGAGCGCCTTCGGCGGCAGCGAGCGTGCCGGCGGTGATGGCACCGCTGAACATCGAGTGGAACGGCATCCGGTACAGCGCCACGTCGCCGCGACCTGCCTGGCGTGCGGCTGCTCCGGAACCGAGGTCCTCGGGGTCGATGAGCCGGTGGTCGGGCACGAAGGCGCCGTCGATCACGACGTCCTTGCTGCCCGTGCCCTTGAGGCCGACGACGTTCCACGAGTCGTGGAGGATCGTGTAGTCCTTGCGGGGAATGATGAAGTGACGCAGACCGTCCGGACGGACATTGCCGTCGTCGTCGGTGAGCATGCCGCCGAGGACGACCCAGTCGCACAGGTCGGTGCCCGACGAGAACGGCCAGCGGCCCGAGAAGATCCAGCCACCCTCGGTGCGACGTGCCCGCCCGATGGGGGCGTACGGCGAGGCCACCCAGGTGTCGGGATCATCGCCCCAGATCTCCTCCTGGACCTGACGCGTTCCCTGCGCCAGTTCGAAGGAGTGGACGCCCACGACCGACGAGACCCATCCGGCCGACGCGTAGCGGCTTCCCACCGCCAGCACTGCCTCGAAGAACTCACGCGGGTGGAGTTCCGATCCGCCGAAGTCCTTGGGCTGCAAGGCACGGACGATGCCGACCTCACGGAGGGTCTTGTGGGTGGGTTCGGTGAGGTGACCGATCTTGTCGGATTCCTCGGCCTGGGATTCGAAGAAGTCTGCGAGTTCCTCGACCCGCTGCACCAGTTCGCTCATCGTTGTCTCTCCGGTCTCAGGCGTTCGGGACGGTATTGAGGACGAAATCGCGCACGACGCGGTTGAATTCGTCGGCGTGCTCGAGCTGCGCCCAGTGGCCGCACCGGTTGAGGAGCAGCAGACGCGAGTCGGAGATCATCGAGACCAGGCGGAGGCCGGCTTCGAAATGCACCACTCGGTCGTCGCGACCGTGGATGACCAGCGTGGGAGCCTTGATCGACGCGATCTCGTCCATCGACGCCTCACCGCGGCGGGGACGACCCAGGCCGGCAGCGAAGTTGTCGAGGTGGTCCTGGCGTGCGCGGGCGTTCTCCGAGCGCTGCAGAACCAGCTCCTCGGTCGCGAACTCCTTGTCGAAAGTCATGATGTCGACCAGCGCGCGCATCGTCTCCGGCGACGGATCGCGGTAGCCGCGGTGCAGAACCTTGAGGCCCTCCGAAGGTCCGTTGCCCGGGCTGAAGATGCGCGGGCCGGGGGCGCCGGCACCCATCGAGATGACGTGCGACACGCGATCGGGATGGCGCGCAGCAACCTTCAGCGAGGTGGCGCCGCCCATCGAGTTGCCGACGAAGGCGGCCTTCTCGATTCCGAGCGCGTCGAGCAGGTGGATCGCGGACGTGACGTGGTCACGATCCTCGTAGGTGACGGAGTCGGACTTGCCCCAGCCCGGCATGTCGGGCGCGATGACCTGGAAGTCCTCGGCGAGCTGCGCCATGTTGGGGTTGAAGTTGCTCCAACCGGTGGCACCGGGGCCGCTGCCGTGCAGCATCACGATCGGATGTCCCGCACCGGCCTGGTGCAGGTGGATCTTCCCGTGGGGAGTGTCGATGTACCGGCTGGTTTCGGCCTCCGAGAGGTGGGCTGGCATGACTGCCCCTTTCGTCTCAGCTTGTGTGCCGCAAGAAGAGGTGCGCGGCTCTTGGTAACGAGCGTCACATCCCGATCGAAGCCCTTCCATCGGATCGTTCCGATATGCGGCACACTTCGCGAGATTGCCGAAATCCGGTCCGGCAGCACCGTTCAGGAGCTGCGCGAAGCTATTTCACGGCAGGCGTCGACGATGAGGGCGCGGACCTCGTCGTATCTGTCCGGCGCGATCCTGGTGGTGGCGCCGGCGATGGCCAGAGCCACCGGTACTCCCCCACCCGGCGTGGAGATCGGCGCGGCAAGAGAGGTGAGCCCGTCCTCCATCTCGTCGACGGAGACGGACCATCCACCGGACCGGATCGCCGCGAGGTCGTCGCGCGTGGGCAGAGTTCTGTTGCGGTGTACGGGGAGCTGTCGGGACACCCTGCGGACCGTCGCATCGTCGGCATAGGCGAGGAGCAACTTCCCCGCCGCCCCGTAGCCCAGTGGCAACGCCCGTCCGAGGACCGCTACCGGGCGCAGCGCGTACGGGCCCTCCACGGCATGGACGCAGACACGCGAGTCGCCGTCGCGGACGTAGAGGTGCACGCTCTCACGCACCTGGTCGCGCAACGCTGCCATCACGGGCGCGGCGATACCTCGGATCCCGATGGCCCGGTCGGCGAGTCTCCCCCACTCGACCAGCCGGTACCCCATCGTGTACTCACCGTCGCCGCATCTGCGGACCAGTCCGAGACGTGCGAGTTCGACGAGGAGCCGGTGCGCCGAGGACTTGGGGATGGAGATCTCCTCGGCGAGCGCCCCCAGGCGCATCGGCCCGGGGGCGCGGCCGAGGGTGTCGACGAGCTGGACGGCCTTGTCGAGAACGGACACCTCAGCCCACCGAACGAAGGGAAGGAGGCAGACCGCCGCTCACGGCGCGGGCCGTGTCGACCACGGCATGGACCAGCGCGCCGATGTTGAACCGGGGACGATGCACCGCGATGCACACGACCGACCGCACCTCGCGGGGCTTCGCGAACACCGGGGACGCGATCCAGTACATACCGTCGGCGCTCTGGACGACCGCCGCGCCGGTGCGACGGATCTCGCACAGTTCCTGACGCAGACGGAAGGCGTCGTTGTGGTCGTGCTGGCTGCGGGCCGTCAGCTCCGACACCTCGTCCGGGGACATGTAGGCCATGAAGACCGATCCGGGCGCCGAGTTCACGAGGTCCAGGCGTCGAGGCAGGCTCCGACCCGTTCGGGTGGAACTGCCGGCGATGACGTCGGCCAGCACCACACTGTCCCCGTCGCGGGAGGCCAGGGCCACGGCTTCACGCGTGCTGGTGTGCAGGTCGACGAGGTGCGGGCGGGCGACGTCCTTGAGGGTGCGAGCGCCGGGGACACCCCAGCCGAGACGCCACAGCCGCATACCCAGGCGATACTTGCCGCGGGCGGCGCGCTCGACGGCTCCCCACTCCACGAGGCTGGCCAGCATCCGGTGGACGGTCGCCGGCGGCAGGCCGGTCGCCGAGCACAGCGACCCGATCGTCTGCTCCGGCTCGGTGTCGGTGAAGCACTCGAGGATGTCGAATGCGCGCCCCAGCACGGATCGACGGTTCTCGTCGGTGACGACAGCGGCGGAGTGGGTCATGACAGCCTCGCAATTTGGAACGTCGTTCTACTATTCGGAACGATGCAGACAGTAGCTGCGATTGCGATCACAATCAATTCGATCCTGTGAAACATCCCACCCCGCAGATACCTATGGGTGCGCGGGCAGAAAACGGTCGCCAGAGCGCGCTACGACGCGCTGTTGTGACCACATCGCGCGCCGGAGTACCCGACCGATCCGTTGTGTTAGCGTCTGCCCACAAATCGATCGGGGGGTCGCATGGGTAGGTGGGGCACAGTCGCGCTCGCAGCACTGGCGGCAGTGGCGACGGCGTGCAGTCCGGGTTCGGCGGAGCCGGCCACGGGTGACGAGGCGTCTCCTTCGACCACCCGCACCCCACGCATCACCGACGACTCCGGCCGACCACCGGTCACCTTCGACCCCTGCTACGACATCCCCGACGACGTCATGAACGCGGCCGGGTACGACGCGGGGAAGAAGGAGCTCGCGGACATGCCGATGGGGACGTACACGTTCCTCGGCTGCGCTTACGAAGGAACTATCAGCGTTCCCGGGGTCCTGGCTCGTTACGACCTGCTCGTGTTGGCTGGGAACGTCTCCCTCGAAGAAGAACTAACAAAGAACGGACACGTGGCCGAGGCTGTGGAGGTGAACGGGCGGTCCGCACTCGTCGAAGTCGACCCGAACGTACGAGACACGTGCCGATACGTCTTGCAGACGACCTTCGGAATCGTGGGCCTGAGTCGCATCTATCACAAGGACCACCCCGGCGCAGTCCCGCAAGATGAATGGTGTGCGGGCGTTCTGGATCTGGCCACGACATTGGAACCGTTCATCCAAGACTGAATACTGCGGGGAGTAGACATGTCCGAGGCCACGAGGCTGGAACCAGAAGTCATAACCGAGATCGTGCGTGTATGCGACGTAATGCTTGAAGAGTTCCGAAGCTCCGCAAGGGTCACCGAAAAACTGTCATTCACGAGTGGTTTCGGCGACTTCGACTCTGCACAACAGCTCGCCGCCGGATATCGCCGCAAAGCAGCTGGAACCCCGGAATCGGCGAAGGAACGCGTCGAGCAGTTCATAGAAGTACTCACCCAACTCCGCGACGCCTTCGCAACCGGCGGGGAAGCCTTCCTCGACACCGAATCGGACTGGGCCCGCCAACTCGCCACCACCGACCCCGACAGCGGAACGGGAAACGGTCATCAGAGCGCGCAATAACGTGCACCTTTGACCATTTCGCGCGTTCGAGCAGTTGTGTTGGTGTCGGCCGACAATCGATCGGGACCGAATAGGCAAGGGGAACAGCTCATTCGGCTTCCATCCGCTCGCCGGTTCGTCATTCGCTACGGTTACGGCAGGTGCAGATAGCAATTTCGCGAGCGGATGCATTGAGAAGGTGCCCCAAGCACCGACACCGACCCGATAGCGGAGCAGAGATCAGTCATCGACATCCACCCCGTACCGGCGTGCGAGGGCCGCGAGGTCGTCGTCGTACCCCTGCCCCACCGCGCGCAGCCGCCATTTGCCGGCGCGGCGGTAGATCTCGGCGAGGACCATGGTTCGTTCGGTGGTGCCGGCGTCGAGCACGAACGTCGCGGCGGTGCCGCTGTCGCTGTCGACGCCGACGGACACCGCGCCGAGTTCGCCGAAGGTGCGGTTGCCGTCGATGGCTGCGGCGATGGCGATGCGTTCGCATTCGGCGGGGAGCTCCGCGAGGTCGACCCGGATGCAGTGCTCGCTCGAACCGTCGATGGTCAGTTCGACGACGCCGTCGTCGTAGAGCGGGTTGTTGTAGAAGACGAAATCGTCGTCGGTGTCGACCTTTTCGTCGGCACCCAGCAGAAAGGCCACGACGTCGAGGTCGAACTCGTCGCCGGTCGTCTCGGCCTTCCACGCGACGTTCACGGCCCAGCGGTGACTGTCGGTCGGCAGGTCGATCACCTCGCCGCGTGACAGCACCGGTGCCGTCAGCCACGACTCCACGCGCATGTGCGGGGGCACGATGCCCTTCTCCACCGCGGCATCGACGTCGTCGGGCCGGAGGACGGGCAGCTCGCGCGCGGCGACCCGCGCCATCCGCTTGTCGGCCTCTCCCCCTTCGAGGACCAGCACGTCGGTGACGGCGGCCGTGAAGTTGAGGGCCGGGCGTGCACCGAGCTGGGTGAGGCGCGAGCGCATCATGACGGCCTGCAGGTGCGTGCCGCCGAGCAACAGCACCTTGCGTCCGGTCCACAGCTTGGGCTTCTGCCCGGTCAGCGGCCGGACCGGAGGCGCCACCGCGACCTGCGGTTCCGGCGGCGAAATGATGTCGACGACCGTCGCGACCTTCGGTTCACCCGGCCGCACTCGCGTCAGCAGGTCCTCGAGCTGCTGCTCGCTGATCACGGGGATGCCCTCGGCCATCGCCTTGCGGACCTTGGCGGTCTGCACGGTGGGGTCGTTGCACACCACGACGCTGGTCTGCTTGCTCGCGTTGTTCATCACGTCGAGCCCGGCGTCGGTCAGCCGGTTCGCGAGCGCGACCCGCGGGGTGACGGTGGAACCGCTGATCACGACCCTCATGCCCTGGACGAGGCCGTCGTCGCCGAGGCGACCCGGGTTCTTCCACTGGCACGCGACCCGCGGGACGGAGGCGGGGTACACCGACTTGCGACTGCGACAATTCACGACGGGCAGCGGCAACTGCAGGTTGTCGGCCATCGCGGCGCTGCGCAGGAAGATCTCCGACAGGACGCGCGCGTCGTCGTACGCGTCGTGCTCCTGCAGCTGCTGGACCTGCCAGTGCTGTGCGAGGGTCGCAAGCCGGTAGTTGGGGACGTCGAGTTCGAGTCGGCGCGACAACGCGAGCGTGCACAGGCGATGCTCGGCCGGGAGTGACGTGCCGGCCCGGCGGAACTCGGCGTCGAGGAATCCGTAGTCGAACGACGCGTTGTGCGCGACGATCGTGGCGCCGTCGAGGATCCCGGCCAGTTCACCGGCAATGTCCTCGAATTGCGGCGACCCGGCGAGGCGCTCCCGTGTGAGGTTGTGGACGTGCACCGGCCCCGGATCGCAGCCGGGGTCGACGAGGGTCGAGAACTCCCGCTCCACGGACCCGTCCTCGCGCAATACGAGCGCCGCCACGCTCAGGACCCGGTGGGCGTTGGGACGCACTCCCGAGGTCTCGACGTCGACCACCACCCACCGATGGTCGCGGGGCAACATCACGGCCCCCTCCGCGGGCGCGTGCACTTCGATCACGTACTCCTCCGATCGCTTCGTCCCCCGACGAGAACCACCACGATCGGACATTCTCAACCTTCCTACCGACAGGATCGAAACCGCCCTCCCGCTGTAGCACGCTCTTCGACTCCACCGATGCCGTCCGTCTTCTCCGAGCGATATGGTTCAGCGGACCGACCCGCCCGAAGGAGCAGCATGACCGACCGCTCACCCGTCGAGATCGTGGCGCAACTGACCGTGGAGGAGAAGGCGTCGCTCATGAGCGGCCTCGACTTCTGGCACACCGAACCCGTTCCGCGCGCGGATATTCCCTCGATCATGCTCACCGACGGGCCCCACGGCGTACGCAAGCAGACCGCGGCGGGCGATCATCTCGGCTTGAACTCGTCCACCCCCGCGACGTGCTTCCCGCCCGCCGTCGCGCTGGGGTGCTCCTTCGATCCGGAGCTGGTCGAACGGGTCGGAGCCGCGCTGGGTGCCGAAGCCAAGGCCCTGGAGGTCGCCGTTCTGCTCGGGCCCGGCATCAACATCAAGCGCTCCCCGCTGTGCGGGCGGAACTTCGAGTACCTGTCGGAGGACCCGCTGGTCTCCGGTGTCCTGGGCGCCGCGCTCGTGCGCGGCCTGCAGTCGCAGGGCGTCGGTGCGTCGCTCAAGCACTTCGCGGCGAACAATCAGGAGACCGACCGGATGCGGGTCTCCGCCGATATCGACCCGCGGCCGTTGCGGGAGATCTACCTACGCGCCTTCGAGCGGGTCGTGCGCGACGCGCAGCCGTGGACGGTGATGTGCTCGTACAACCGCATCAACGGCGTGTTCTCCTCCCGGAACCCGTGGTTGCTCACCGACGTCCTGCGCGACGAGTGGGGCTTCGAAGGTCTGGTCGTGAGTGATTGGGGTGCCGTCGACGACCGCGTGGCGTCCCTCGCCGCCGGGCTCGATCTCGAGATGCCGTCGACGGGAGGCCGCACCGACGCCGAGATCGTCGCGGCCGTCCGAAAGGGCACTATCGACGAGGCGGTGCTCGACGCAGCCGCTGCCCGGGTGATCGAACTGGTGCAGAAGGCCGTCGCTGCGGCCGATCCCGATGCGACCTTCGACGCCGACGCTCACCACGCCTTCGCCCGCGAGGTGGCCGGCCAGAGCATCGTCCTGCTCCGCAACGAGAACGACCTGCTCCCCCTCGCCGCCGATGCGAATGTCGCGGTGATCGGCGAACTCGCCCGCACGCCGCGCTACCAGGGTGCCGGCTCGTCGCGCATCGAACCGACGCGCCTCGACAACGCGCTCGACGAGATGCGCTCGCTGTCCGGCCGCGACGTGCCCTTCGCTGCCGGTTACGCGCTCGACGGATCGGACTCGGCCGAACTCGTCGAGGAAGCGGTCGCGCTCGCCGGAAAGGCGGATATCGCCGTCGTCTTCCTGGGTGTGCCCGCCGAACTCGAATCCGAGGGTTTCGACCGCGACGATCTCGAACTCCCGCACAGCCAGATCGCGCTGCTCGACGCGGTACTGCTGGCGAATCCGAACGTCGTCGTCGTGTTGTCGAACGGTGGTGTCGTGCGGTTGAGCGGCTTCGCCCACCGTGTTCCGGCGATAGTCGAAGGGTGGTTGCTCGGGCAGGCCGGTGGCGGCGCAATCGCCGACGTGCTCTACGGGCAGGTGAATCCGAGCGGCCGTCTCGCGGAGACCGTCCCGGTCCGTCTCGAGGACACCCCTGCGCACACGAACTTCCCGGGCGAGCACGGCCACGTACGGTACGGCGAAGGTCTGTTCGTCGGCTACCGCTCGTACGACGCGCGTCGCCTCGAGGTCTCGTTCCCGTTCGGTCACGGCCTGTCGTACACGACGTTCGAATACGCCGACGCTGCAGTGGAATCCGACGGCGATCTCACGGTGCACGTCACCGTCACCAATACGGGTGACCGTGCGGGTGCCGAGGTCGTCCAGGTCTACGTCGGCGTTCCCGACTCTTCGGTCGCACGGGCGCCGCGAGAGTTGAAGGGATTCACCAAGGTCCGACTGGATCCCGGCGAGTCGCAGCGGGTCGCCGTGCATGTGCGACGCGACGACCTCGCGTACTGGGACACCCGCGTCGATGCCTGGGTGGTCGAAGGCGGTACGTACGGCATCGAGATCGGGGCATCGAGTCGCGACATCCGGCAGACGCTCACCGTCGACGTGAAAGGCGACGCGGTGCGGATCCCGCTGACGATGGAATCGTCACTCGGAGAACTGTTCCAGAACCCCGCGGCCGCCGAGGTCGTCCTGCAGGCGTTCGGTTCGCTGGGTAGCGACGTCGGGATCGACGAGAGCGTTCTGAAGATGGCGGCGTCGATGCCGCTCGGTCGCCTCGCCGGATTCGCCCCGGGGGTCGAGCCGGAGCAGATCCAGCAACTTCTGGACGTGGCCAACCAGCAGGAATGAACGCAGTAGCGGTCACGAACCGGCGGTGAGGAGCACCTTCAAGGCACCGGTTTCGCCGGCGCGGGAGAACACGTCGTAGGCCTGTTCGAACTCGTCGAGCGCGAACCGGTGCGTGATCATCGGTGACGTGTCGAGCTGACCACTGCTCACGAGACCGATGAGGGTGGGCGTCGAGTAGGTGTCGACGAGGCCGGTGGTGATCGTCAGGTTCTTGATCCAGATGTCCTCGAGGTGCAGCGTCGCGGGCTTGCCGTGCACACCGATGTTGGCGACGTGCCCGCACGGCCGCGCGAGCGCGACCGCCTGTTCGAACGTCTCCGGATAACCGACGGCCTCCATCGTGACGTCGGCGCCGAGACCTCCGGTGAGATCTCGGACGACCGCCGCCACGTCGTCGCGACCGCTGTTGACCACGACGTTCGCCCCGAATGCCTTCGCCGCTTCGAGGCGGCTGTCGGCGAGGTCGACGGCGACGATGCGGCTCGGACTGAACAGTCGTGCGGCGAGGATGGCGGCGAGCCCGATGGGACCGGCACCGATGATGACGACCACGTCCGCCGGCCGGAGACGGCCGTTGAGAACACCGACCTCGTAAGAGGTGGGCAGGATGTCGGCGAGCATGAGCATCTGTTCGTCGCTCACGCCGTCGGGAATCCGGTGGGTCGAATTGTCGGCGTACGGAACTCGGACCAGTTCGGCCTGGGTGCCGTCGATCAGATGCCCGAGGATCCAGCCGCCTCCTCCGAGGCATTGCCCGTAGCGGCTCTCGCGGCAGAACCGGCACGTGCCGCACGCTGTGACACACGAGACGAGCACGCGGTCGCCGGGCGCGAGTGTCTGCACTCCGTCGCCCACTTCGACCACGGTCCCGACGGCCTCGTGACCGAGGATCCGTCCGTCGGTCACCTCGGGGACGTCACCTCCGAGGATGTGCAGGTCGGTGCCGCAGATGGTGACGGCGTCGACGCGTACCACGGCATCGGTACTGTCCTGGATCGTCGCGTCGGGAACGTCCTTCCACGATCGTTTCCCCGGCCCGTGGAACACCAGTGCCTTCATGATTCGACCTCCGAACACGGATTCGGTCCCGCTCCAGGATGACACGAGGGACACTGCGATCGGAATCGTTCGGAGAGGGTGAAAAATTTACCTCTACAGCGGGAAATGTCCGAATTCGTGACACCATCACAGAGTCCCCTGTTCTTTCGGGGACCACCGATCCCGAAAGCAGACGATTGATGAAGACACTCGCAGCGTCGCTCTTGACGGTGGCCGTACTGACCGCCTCGGCGTGCAATTCCGACACCACCGAACCCGAATCCACACCGTCGCCGACCTCCACCGAGGCTGCTCAGCCCGCGTACGTGGCCGAGCTGCAATCCACCGTGGAGCAGTTGATGCGCGACAACGCCATTCCCGGCGCGGTGGTCCAGATCAGCTCCCCCGACCGCGGTGATTGGACCGGCACGTTCGGCACTTCCACCATCGATGCCGACGACCCGATCTCCGCCGACGACCATTTCCGCATCGGGAGCAACACGAAGACGATGACGGTGACCGCCGTCCTGCAGTTGGTGGAGGAAGGTCGACTGTCGCTCGACGACCCGATATCGAAGTACGTCGAGGGTGTCCCGAACGGCGACACGATCACCATTGCGCAGCTCGCCGAGATGCGGAGCGGCCTGTACAGCTACAGCTTCGACCCGGAGTTCAACGCGACGCTGGACCGCGAGCCCGAGAAGGCGTGGACGCCGGAGGAGTTGCTCGAGATCGCGTTCTCCTATCCCGTGAACTTCCCACCCGGTGAGCAGTTCGAATACAGCAATACGAATACGGTGCTGCTCGGACTCGTCGTGGAAGAACTGACCGGCATGCCGATCGCGGAGGCGTTCGACGAACGCATCTTCGTCCCGCTCGGACTGGCGGACACCTCGTTCCCGGCGAACGACGACTCCTCCATTCCCGATCCGCATCCGCAGGGCTACATGTTCGGCACCAACGTCTCCACCATCGACACCTTCGCACTGCCGGAGGACGAGCAGGCCGCAGCGGTTGCAGGAACGTTGAAGCCGAACGACGTGACCGATGACAACCCGTCGTGGACGTGGACCGCGGGTGCTGCGATCTCCACCGTCGACGACATGACCACCTACGTGAAGGCGCTGGTCGGCGGCGGTCTGCTCGATGAGCAGATGCAGCAGACCCGGCTCGACAGCGTGCAGTCGGTGGGCGGCGGAACCGCAGGCTACGGCCTCGGCATGGCGCAGTTCGGCCCGTTGCTCGGACACGACGGTCAGCTTCCGGGCTTCATGACCTTCATGGGCCACGACCCGGAGACCGACCTGACGATCGTCATCGCGACCAATCTGTCGACGGTGCCGTCGGGTGAAGGTTCGGCGCTGACCCTCGTCAAGGGCATCCTGCCGATCTTCTACGGCTCGAGCTATCAGGCGCCGGGCGATCCGGCACGGGCTCCCGGAGCGGAGGAGAGCACACCCGCGCCGACGCCGGGAGGCTGATCGTACCGGCCGGCTCGAGAGCGCGAAACGGTCATCGGTGCACGCTACAACCCGCTCCGATGACCGCTTCGCGCTCTTCTCCGCTACGGCGACTTCAGACCGAGCGAGTCGCGCAGGGTCGAGCCGGGATACTCGGTCCGGAACAGGCCACGACGCTGCAGTTCCGGGACGACGAGGTCGACGAAGTCGTCGAGCGAATCCGGATAGGCGGGGCACATCAGGTTGAAGCCGTCGCAGGCGCCCGCGGTGAACCATTCCTCGATGCTGTCGGCGACGGATTCGGGGGTGCCGATCATGGTCGCGTGACCACCACCCGCGGCGAGGTAGCCGAGCAGCTCGCGCAGGGTGGGACGACGGGTCTCGATGATGCGCTGCACCGTCGCATAACGACCCTGCGGACCGCTGAACTCCTCGATGGGCGGCAGGTCGGCGACGGGGGCGTCGAGGTCGTGAGCGGTGTAGTCCTGACCCGTGAACACGCCGAGCTGGGTAATGGCGGCGTCCACGTCGAGAAGCGCATCGAGTTCGGCCTTCTTCGCCCACGCCTCCGCTTCGGTGCGACCGACGTAGGTGACGAGTCCGGGCAGGACGGCGACCGTCCCGGGATCCCTGCCTGCCGCGGTGATCCGCGCACGCAGGTCGGTGGCGTACTCGAGCGCCGCGGTCATGTCCCACGCGACGGAGTAGACGGCCTCGGCGTGACGGGCCGCCAGGTTGCGTCCGGTCTCCGAGGCGCCGGCCTGGAACAGCACCGGGCGGCCTTGCGGGCACCGCGGCACGGTCAGCGGACCGTCGACGCGGAAGTGCTTGCCCCGGTGATGGATCGGACGGATCGCGTCGGAGTCGAGGAATCTGCCACCCGTCCGGTCGACGAGAACACCGCCGTCGTCCCACGAATCCCACAGCGCGCAGAGCACCTCGATGAATTCCTCCGCCCGCGCGTACCGTTCGGCGTGCGGTGGCAAGGAGTCGAATCCGTGGTTGCGGGCTTCCTCGTCGAACATCGAGGTGACGATGTTCGCGCCCACCCGTCCCCCGCTGATGTGGTCGAGCGAGGCGAGCATCCGCGCGGCGTGGAAGGGCGTGAAGAAACTCGCGGAGACGGTGGTGACGAGACCGATGCGCTCGGTCGCGCGGGCCATCGCCGACAGTGCGGTGAGCGGTTCGAGGAACCAGGTGGTGCCCGCTGTGTACTTCGGGTTGACGCTGTGACCGTCGGCGAAGAACACCGCGTCGAGACATCCGCGTTCGGCGGTGCGTGCGAGTTCCTCGAAATACGTGATGTCGCCGATGCGTTCGGCCGCGGAGTCGGGATGCCGCCATGCCGACGAGTGGTGCCCGACGCCGTAGAGGAAAGCGTTGAGGTGGAGGGTGCGTGGTCCGGTCATCAGTTCATCACCAGTCCCCCGTCGACCACCAGGTTCTGTCCGGTGACGGCCCGCGACCAGTCGGAGGCGAAGAACAGCACCGCCGCCGCGAAGTCCTCGGGCGTGGTGACCTTCCGCAGCGGCGTCGACGACGCGATGAGGTCGAACACCGCTTCGGGGGTCGCCGACGATGCGTCGGTCGTGCGCAGCAGACCGCCGGAGACCATGTTGACGCGGATCCCGTCGGGGCCGAGGTCGGCGGCGAAGGTGCGGGTCAGCGACAGCAGCGCGGCCTTGGCCGCGGTGTAGTCGTGGTACGGGACGACGGGGTGCTGGAACAGGTTGGTGCCGATGTTGACGATGCTGCCGCCACCGGCCTCGCGCATGCCCGGCAGAGCCGCCTGGATGATGTTGACCGCGCCGCCGACGACACCGTCGAACTGGGCTCCGAACCGGTCGTATCCGATCTCGTCTGCCTTGGGCCGAGCGTCGCCGTTGAAGGAGAAATCGGGCAGGGCGTTGTTGACGACCGTGGTGACGGGACGTCCGAAGTGCTCGCGGGCCCGGGTGAACAGCGCTTCGACGTCGGCGCGGTCGGTGACATCGGCCTTCAGCGCGACCGCCCGCTCGGGTCCGATCTTGTCGGCCAGTTCGTGAGCGCCCTCGCCGCTGCGCCGGTAGTCGAGGACGACGGCGGCTCCTTCGTCGGCGAACGCCTGCGCGATGCTGCGGCCGAGGCCGCGACCGGCGCCGGTGACGAGGACGACCTGGTTCTGCAATGACATCTTCTGTGCCTTCCCTGTGTGGGGAAGGGTGCGTGAGGGCGACAGACCTGTGGCCCGGCGCCGGCTCGGCATCCCTTCGCTCGCATAATCGAGATCAGGTTCGACGGGTGTTCTCTCAGCCGTTTCCGGCACCCCGTGTCGAGTCCTGCGGACAGGCTACACGGCACCGGTTCGGCCTTCGAGAGCCGGCAGGGTCGGCGTTCACAGGATCGTCACATCGCCTACGCGAGAACTTAGCTCAGATCGACGTTAAAATGATCGTTCTCGTCCCCGACTCGTGAAAGGAGATTCCGACGCACATGCCGGCCACCCACAACGCTCCCTACGTCTCCCTTTCTCCGCAGTTCGGAGACGCTCCTCCCCTCGGCCGCTCCACGGTCCGCGGGCCGGCGAAACACCAGGAAGTGGTGTGGTTCGAGGATCGCTACGCCATCCCGATCACCACCACGACGCCCGACGAAGCGCAGATCGAGGACGTGCTGTTCCTGCGCCGCGTCCTCGATCGGGCGCACATCGACTACCTGCTCGTGCGCGACGACAGCGACCGCCCGATCCTGGCGATCGACCGCGCCGATCGGAAGAGGCTGCGTGCCGCGCTCGCCGAGGGGTGCGCCGACGAGCCGTTCTACTCGAAGGCCGTCGGCTCGAAGCGACGCCCGGTCCCGGTGTCGGACGGACGGCTCTCACGCGACAGGAAGGACCGTGTGTTCCGGCTGTTCCGCCCGCGCGTCGAACTGACCAGCGGGATGCGGTACGGCGCGTCGAACGGTGTGGACATCGAACTGTGGACCTACACCGACGACGAGGTGATCATGCCTCGCCCGAACGCCCTCACCCGCACGGTCGCCCTGCGCGACGAGATGCGCCGCACGACGGTCGAGCGGTACGGACAGCTGTGGCCCACGATCGAGGGCATGTTCGACCGCCACCCCGGCGACATCCCGTTCGAGATCGACCTCGTGTTCTCGTGGGTGGACGGGTCGTCGAAGTCGTTCCAGGCCAAGCGCGCGAAGCTGATGCAGAACTACGTCGTCGGCGAAGGCGACGACTCGCCGGCGCGCTACCGGCAGATCAACGAACTCAAGTACGCCCTGCGTTCGGTCCACATGTACGCGCCGTGGGTGCGGCGGATCTTCGTCGCCACCGACTCGCCGCGACCGGCGTGGCTCGCCGACGACCCGCGTGTGACGTTCGTGCGGAGCGAGGAGTTCTTCGCCGACCCGTCGGCGCTGCCCACCTACAACTCGATGGCGGTCGAGTCGCAACTGCACCACATCCCGGGGCTGTCCGAGCACTTCCTGTATTCGAACGACGACATGTTCTTCGGTCGCCGGGTGAGCCCGAGCCTGTTCTTCTCCGGCGGGGGTGTCAGCAAGTTCATCGAGTGCGACGTGCGGATCGGGCTCGGCCGGAACGACCCGTCGCGCAGCGGATTCGAGAACTCCGCCCGCATGAACCGCAAGCTCCTGCAGGATCGCTTCGGGGTCACCATCACTCGGCACCTCGAACACACGCCGGTCCCGTTGCGCAGGTCGATCATGGCGGAGATGGAACGCGAGTTCGCGGACGAGTTCGCTGCGACGGCGGCGAGCCCGTTCCGGGCGGCAGACAACATCTCGGTGACGAACTCCTTCTACCACTACTACACGCTGCTGACCGGCCGCGCGGTGCAGCAGACCACGGCGAAGGTGGAGTACGTCGACACCACCGTGAAGTCCGGTCTGCGACATCTGGACACGATCCTGGCGCGTCGCAATCTCGACCTGTTCTGCCTCAACGACGGCAGCACGCCCGAGGTCGACCTGGAGCTGCGCACCGCGAAGGTCACGCAGTTCCTGGAGCGGTACTACCCGATTCCGGCGCCCTGGGAGACCGACCACCCGGGCCGACCGGACGTCGGCTAGATCCGAACGGTGAGGTCGGGGTTCTCGGGGATGCGGATGCCGGCCTCGGCCAGACACCGCGCCGCGTCCTCGGCCGTGTGGGGTTGCCCGGCGGTGGCGTAGCTTCCGCTGGGCACCACGGAGTGCACGATCGTGTCGGGATAGACGTGCACGAGGTTGAAACCCTGCGCGCCGTCGTGCCCGCGCTGCGAACCGACCGGGACGTTCAGGTCCTGCGTGTAACAGGTCGACGAGGCGACGGACACCGGGATGCCCGCGAACGTGGCCGAGGTCGAGTAGTGCAGATGACCGCCGAGGATGGCGCGGACATCGGTGCCGCGCAGTACTTCGGCCAGACCGGCCTGGTCGCGCAGTTCGACGAGGACAGCCATGTCGAACACGCTCGGCACGGGCGGATGATGCAGTGCGAGAACGGTACCGAAAGGCGAGGGTGTCGCGAGTTCGTCGGCCAGCCAGGCGAGCTGGTCGTCGGTCACCTCACCGTGGTGGTGGCCCGGGACCGAGGTGTCGAGGCTGACGATCCGAAGTCCGCCCACGGCGTGGACGGCGTCGATCGGTGCGCCGAGGGGCGCTTCGTCGAGCAGCTCTTCACGGAAGGTCGCGCGGTCGTCGTGGTTGCCCATCGCCCACACGATCTCGGCGTCGAGTGCTGCGGCCAGTGGTTCGACGAGTCCGCGGAGCCTGCGGTAGGCATCGGGCTGGCCGCGATCGGCGAGGTCGCCGGTGAACACCAGGGCGTCGGGTCGGACCCGGGAGGCACGGATGTCGTCGAGGATCAGCCCGAGGCGGGTGTCGGCGTCGACGGTGCCGTAGAGGAGTTCGTCTCCACCGACGAGATGGGTGTCGGTGAGATGGAGCAGCGTGTGCGAAGGTCTGGGGTATTCGGCAATTCGCTCAGGGGCCGGAGAACTGCCCATGATCTCTCACTTCCATTCGCCCGTTTCGGGGCACTTCGTCGCCTTCAACCGTAGCGAGTGTGTTTCTACGGCTCCACGACTTCCGGCTCACATCGAGACCCCGAACCTGCGGCGAACAGTCCGTTACTACGTGGTGACCTGCGGAAACGAACAATCCGACATTCATCGGTGATCTGGATCACAATTCCGATCGGCGGGAGCACCGGTCCCCAGCGCATCCCGTAGCACGGTGTCGATCTCGTCGCTCGGGGACATCGGCAGGGTGTGATGGGTACCGGCGGTGAGGGTGACGACCCGGCAGGACGGGAGCGCCTTCCGCGCTGCGCGGCCCACCTCGTCGGGGTCGTGGACGCGCCCGAACGGCGCGAGCACCACCGTGGTCTCGGCCGTGCACCGCCCAAGCTCTTCGGGTGACGGCCGCCGGGGCACGATCGTCTTCGCGGTCGGGAAATGCTCCGCGCCGAGCGCCATCAAGGTGATCCAGTCGGGATCGAGTTGTGCCCCTCGGGTTTCCCACCCGAGAAATGCCCGTTCGCGGGCGGCCGTGGGCCGCAGGAGGACGGGAAGCGCCCGCAGGAGGTATCCGGGCCGCATCCCGGCGAAGCACGAGTTGGGATCGAGCAGCACGAGCCGGTCGACCCGGTGGGGTGCGCGAACGGCTGCCGCGAGCGCGATCATCGCGCCGTACGAGTGACCGACGACCGCACACCGCGTCACTCCGAGGGCATCGGCGACGGAGCCGAGCCATTCGAGCAGATCGTCGACGCTGCGGACGGGATCACCGCCGGTGACGCTGCGTCCGACGTCGCCGATGATGTCGACGGCCAGTAGCCGGTGAGCCTCCCCCAGTGCCGCGGCGTTGGCGAACCAGACCATCGACGTGGCGCCGGCGCCCGGGAGGAGCAGGACCGGCGGTGCGCCGGGCGGGCCGTACTCGGTGACGCGGGTGGTGCCGAAACGGGAGTCGAGATCGTGGATCACGGTGCCGTGCGGCCATTTCGCGAGAAGTGCGTCGTACGCGGCGTGGAAGGCGCGGCCCTCGTCGGACTCGTCGAACGATCTGCGTGGTGACCGGAGCATCGGAACCTCCACCGTCGAATATCTCGATGATCGAGATACTAGGTGGGCGAGTAGAGTCTGTCGAGAGGCGGAGGTGACATGACGGACGACGGCAGACTCGACATGATCCACCGGTTGCGCGCGCTCACGGTGCAACTCGATCTGCTCGGCGCCGAATTCGCACAGAAACACGCGCTGCACCCCACCGATCTGCGAGCACTGATCGGACTTCTCGACCGGGAACGGGCCGGGGAGATCGCGACACCCGGCTGGCTCGCCGAGCACCTGCGGCTCAACACGGCATCGGTCACCGCACTCGTCGACAGGCTCGAACGGGCCGGTCACGTGCGGCGGGATCGCGACAGCGACGACCGGCGGCGCGTCATCCTGCGCGTGACCCCGGCGGCCGAGAAACTCGGATGGGATTTCTTCGGCCCGCTCTTCGCGCGGGCATCCACTGCGCTCGAGTCCTTCTCCGAGCCGCAACTGGACGTCGTGCGGGAATTCCTCGGCTCCATGACTGCCGCAGTGGAAGCCGCCCGCTCCCCGGAGGACACCGAGGGCTGACGCGGTCCCGACCCCGCGCGGGAAACACACTCCCCAGCGGGGAGAATTTCTGTTAACTTCCTTGCCCATCCACATACTTCGGGGGGATGGGAATGCAGATACGTTCATGGGCCGCCGCGGCACTTGCGGTCACCTTCACTGTGGTCGGGGCGGGAACGGCAGCCGCGGAGGAGCCCGCTCCTCCCCTGCCCGTCGGAAAGACGTTCCTGGACGGCTTCGCCCACGAGTTCGGCGACCCGAACGGTAACGCGCTCGGCACGAACGACTGGGACTGCGTCCCGTCGGAGGAACACCCGGATCCCGTCGTGCTCGTCCACGGCACGGTGCTCAACCGTCACAACAACTGGTCGTATCTCGGGCCTCTCCTCGCGAACGAGGGCTACTGCGTCTTCGCTCTCACTTACGGCAACCACGCCGACCTCCCCTGGCCGTTGAATTCCGTCGGTGGGCTGCTACCGATGGAGGACAGCGCACAGCAGCTTTCCGATTTCGTCGACGAGGTCCTGGTCGCGACCGGCGCGGAGAAGGTCGACCTCGTCGGTCACTCGCAGGGCACCCTGATGCCCGTCTGGTACGTGAAGTTCCTCGGCGGCAACGAGAAGGTCGACGACTACGTCTCGCTCGGACCGGTCTACGAGGGCAGCCACGCCTTCCTGCTCGCGGCGTCGTTCGAACTGTTCGAGCACGTCGGTGTGCGGCAGGACGTGGAGAATCTCGTCCACTTCCTCGGATGCGGTGCGTGCCCGCAGGTTCTTGCCGGATCGGACTGGATCCACACGATCCAGGAGGCGGGCATCTATGCCGACGAGGTGACGTACACGAACATCATGACCCGCTACGAGGAGATCGTCCTCCCGTACACCAGTGGCTACCACGAGGCACCCAACGCGACGAACATCGTGCTGCAGGACCACTGCGCGAACGACTTCGTCGAACATGCCGGCATCGTCAACGATCCGAACGCGGCATGGTTCGTCCTCGACGCGCTCGATCCGGGTTCGGCAGGGCCGCTGGAGTGCGTCTTCGTGCCGCCGATCCTCGGTTGGAGCCCGGATCCGACGATCGGCAATCCCACGACCGAGGACGCCGTGGTCGTGAGTCGCCCCGGCGCGTGAGTCGTCCGATCCTCATTACGTCGCGGTTCCTGTCTCACGAAATGCCGAGATCTTCTGTGACGGGTGCGGACAGGTCGCGAAGCTGACGCGCTGAACCGGGGCTCGCGCGGCGTGTTGCGGTAGCGAACCCCGGTTCGGCGCGCGAACTATATTGCGGCGCTGCTCGGTTCCTCCAACCCGGCGATGAACGCCTGCAGCGCGAACTCCACCCGCGCCTCCACGGACGGCGCACCGGACCCCATCGCTTCGACGAACAGCGGGAACTCGGCGAGGGCTTCGGTATCGATACCCGGATCGCCGTCGTCTGCCGGCGGCGCGCTGTGCTGACCGAGGACGACGGCGGCCAGTGTCTGGATCACGAGAAGCGCATCCTGCGGTGCGAATCCGGCGTCCCGCAACACCCGGAGCATCTTCTCCAGGTGCATGGCGTTGCCCGGGGTGATCGCCGGACGGGACGCGAAGAACGGCACCGCCCCCGGGTGCGCGAGCAGGCCACGATGGAAGGCCCGGCCGTAACCCTCGAGAACCGTCCGCCACGGAGCATCGGTTTCGGCTCCGGTGAACGCTTCGTCCATCACGTACTGGACGATGGCGTCCTCGAGTCCCTGTTTGTTCTTCACGTGGTGGTACAGCGTCATCGCCTCCACGTCCAGCTCACGTGCCAGCTTCCGCATCGACAGCGCGGCCGCACCGTCCCGGTCGACCATCTGCACCGCTGCATGTAGCACCTGTTGCCGGGTCAGCCCGGCATGTCGACCTTGTGCGCGCGTCGGTCCCACGAAACCTCCTTGACCACTCTTACGCCGTAAGACTAGCATCGCCGACGTAAGTCATACACCGTAAGAGAGGAGTCCGGCATGACCGTCCATACCGAAATTCGTACGACGAAACGCCGGCCCAACCTTGTCCAGGCCCTCACGATCGGCGCGTGCCTGCAGATCCTCTGCATCGCACTCCCACTGCTGGACGTGTGGATGATCGGATCGATCGAAAAACACGTACAGAACGCATATCCCGAATGGGGACCCGACAATGTGAACCTCGACCGGAACGCGATCGCCGGGTACCTCGTGATCGTGGGCGTCCTCGGCCTGGCCGGTTGGCTCGGCGCGCTGTGGAGCGCGAAGAAGGACGTCGCAGTCCGCGCGGTGGTGACGACACTGTTCGTGGTCGGAACGTGCGTGCTGCTGTTCGACGTCGGATACGCGGGCGAACACTACGACCCGATCGTCCCGCTGTGGCTGGGCGTCACCCTGCTGGTGATCCCACTGCTGCCGGGGATCACCGCGGTCATGGCCGCCTGGGTCCTGCCCCCGACCGAAAGGGCCGACCGGCATGACTGACGCAACGAGGCCCGGATACACCCTTGCAGCCGTCGCAACGGTGCAGTTCATGGTGTCGCTGGATCTGTCCGTTGCGAACATCGGACTCCCCCGGATCACCGAGGGGTTGCACTTCGATCCGGTGGGCGCGACGTGGGTGATCCACGCCTACGCACTGTTCTTCGGCGGTCTGCTCCTCCTCGGAGGACGCGCGGCCGATCTCTACGGGCACAAGCGCACTCTCCTCGTAGGACTGGGCGTGTTCGGCCTCGCCTCGCTGCTCGGCGGGTTCGCTGCGGTACCCGGCCACCTCGTCGCCGCACGAGCGATGCAGGGTGTCGGGGCTGCGGCCCTCGCGCCGGCCGCGTTGGCACTGCTGTCGTCGACCTTCTCCGAGGGTCGCGCCAGGGTCCGTGCCTTCGGGATATGGAGCGCCATGAACGCCGGAGGTGCCGCCTTCGGTCTCGTCCTCGGCGGCGTCCTCACCGAATACGCCGGGTGGCGGTGGGTCATGTTCGTCAACGTGCCCATGGCGGCTGCAGCACTCGCACTGACCTGTCTGGGCGTGGGAGCCGACGGAGTACCCGCGCGGCGCGGTCGCCCGGACGTGCTCGGCGCGATTCTCGGCACCGCAGGAACGACAGCCCTGGTGTTCGCACTCGTACGCACCGACCACCACGGGTGGACCTCGACGATCACGCTGGTCACCCTCGCCGCGGCGATCGCCCTCCTGGTGGTGTTCGTCCACGTCGAGCGGACCACCCGCCGCGACCCGTTGATCCCGCTCGGCCTCTTCACCAATCGGTCGGTGAGCGGGGCGAACGCCTTCAACCTGCTGGTGGGCGCCACCATCGGGTCGGCGTTCTATTTCGTCTCGCTGTATCTGCAGCAGGTGCTCGGCAACAGCCCGGCCGCCACGGGGTTGATGACCCTGCCGGTGGCCGTGGGCGTGATCGCCGGATCGGTGGTCGCCGTCAAGCTCGGCTACCGCGTGGCAGCACGCACACTCCTCGTGGCCGGTGGACTCGTCAGCGCGTCCGGGTTCGCATGGTTCGGTCTGATCAGCGCCGACGGATCGTTCGTCACCGACGTTCTGGGACCGGCCGTCGTCGTCGGCATCGGTTTCGGACTCTGCCTCGGTCCGGTGGTATCGGTCGCAACTTCGGGGGTGGCCACACACGAGATGGGCACGGCCTCCGGACTTCTCAACACGTCGCGGCAGATCGGCGCGTCGCTCGGACTCGCCGTTCTCGGTACCGCTGCACACCACCGCATCGGTACGCTCGCGACGCCCGAGAGCATGAACAGTGGCTACGCACTCGGATTCGCCTCCGGTGCAGTGCTTCTCGTCGTCGCTGCCGTGATCGCATTCACCGTTCTCCCCCGGACCGGCGCGCCCGCCGAGCCTACCGGCGACGTCGCCCCGAACCGAAGACCGACGAAAGCGCGGACATCATGACATCCACCGAAACATCCTTCTCCGAAAGGGACTCGGCATCGCGGCGAACACTGTCGTCGCTGCTACAGCCGTTCGTCGGCAGGTTCACCGCGAGCGTTGCCCTACAGGCCGCGGGCGGTATCGCGGGTCTCGTTCCACTTCTCGCCGTCGCCGAGGTCGGCCGAACCCTCCTCGCGCCGGGACCGGTCGACCAGTCCCGCGCGTGGACCGCCGTCGCTGTCGGCGCACTCGGACTCTTCGCCCGGCTCGTCCTGACATCGATCGGATCCGGACTCGCACACGGCCTCGACGGCTCCGTGCAGTTGGCGTTCCGCCGCGAACTCGCACGTCACCTCGGCCGGGTCCCGATCGGCTGGTTCTCCCGCCGCCGGACCGGCGAACTCGCGAAGGTCGTCGGCGACGACGTCTCCGCCGTGCACCCGTTCATCGCGCACACGCCCGGCGAGATGGTCAACGCCTTCCTCGTTCCGGCCGTGTCGGCGGTCTACCTGTTCACCGTCGACTGGCGGCTGACGCTGATCACCATGATCCCGATCGTCCTGGCCATGTCGCTGGTTCCCCTGCTGTCCACGGCGACCCGACGCCGGGAGCAGGAGGAGTTCGACGAAGCGATGGGACGCATCGCCGATGTGGTCGTCGAATTCGTGAACGGCATCTCGGTCGTGAAGGTCTTCGGGAACGCCCGCCGGTCCCGGAACAGATTCGTCTCGGCGGCAGACGATTTCGTCTCGACCTTCACCCGATGGGTCCGCGGCGTGTCCGGCGTGGCAGCGGGAATGCAACTCGCCCTCTCACCGCCGTTCGTGCTCCTGACCGTGTTGATCGGCGGTTCCATCCTGATCACGGGCGGCAGTATGCCCGCGGCGGATCTGCTGCCCTTCGTGCTCCTCGGCGTGGGGCTGACCGCCCCGATCGCGGCGTTGGGCCACGGATTCGACGACATCCTGGCCGCCCGGCGCGCCGTCGAGCGGATCCGGGAGGTGCTGGACGTGCCACCGGTGCCGGAACCCGAGCGGCCGGTTACGCCGACCGGGCACCGGATCGACCTGCACGACGTCCGGTTCGGCTATCCGGATGCGCACGAGGTCCTCCGGGGCATCGACCTGACCCTGGAACCGGGGACGG
This sequence comes from Rhodococcus rhodochrous, assembly GCF_900187265.1. NCBI lineage: Bacteria > Bacillati > Actinomycetota > Actinomycetes > Mycobacteriales > Nocardiaceae > Rhodococcus > Rhodococcus rhodochrous. The sequence continues at coordinate 1,562,711 of NZ_LT906450.1, read as the reverse complement.
TCACCGCGCTGGTGGGTCCGTCCGGCAGCGGGAAGTCCACCCTGGCGAAACTGTTGCTGCGCTTCTTCGACCCGACCCACGGCACGATCACCCTCGGTGGCGTCGACCTGCGGGAGGTCGGAAGCAGGACGCTCTACCGCACGATCTCGTGTGTCTTCCAGGACGTTCGCCTGCTGCGCGCGTCGATCGCCGACAACATCGCCCTGGCCGTGCCCCACGCCGACCGCGACGACGTGGTCCGCGCAGCCGTTGCGGCCGACATCCACGAACGGATCGTCGAACTGCCCCACGGATACGACACGATCCTCGGCGAGGAGGTCGAACTGTCCGGCGGGGAGAGACAACGCCTGTCGCTCGCTCGGGCACTGCTCACCGATGCACCGGTGCTGGTGCTCGACGAGGCGACGGCCTTCGCCGATCCCCGGACCGAAGGTGCGATCCACGCCGCCTTCGCCCGTCTGCGCGGCAACCGGACCATCCTGACCGTCACGCACCGCTCGGAGACGATCACCGGGGCGGACACGGTCGTGGTTCTCGAGGACGGGGCAATCGTCGAACAGGGATCACCGGAGGACGTTCTCGTCCGTAATGGCTCCCTGTACCCATCCGTCGGTTCCGACCTGCAAGGAAGCAGAGCACGATGATCACCACACTGTTCCGCACACTCGGACGCGAACACGCCGGCCCGCTGCGCCGGACTCTTGCGCTCATGGTGGGATGCGCGATCGCCGAGGGGTTGTCGTACGCCTTCCTCGTCCCGGTGCTGCGCATCCTGTTCGGGGACACCCCCTCGGACATCGGACCCTGGCTGATCGGATTCGGAGCGTCGGTCGCCGTCTACGCGGTGCTGCGCTACGTCAGCGACCTGTCGGGCTTCCGCGTCGGTACCTCCCTGCTGCGCGGCGTCTATCACCGACTGGGCGACCAACTCGTACGGTTGCCGCTCGGCTGGTATCGCGCCGACCGGGTCGGCGAACTGTCGGCGACGGCGAGTCGCGGTGTCCTGCAATCGATGAGCGTGATCGCCCACATGCTCGCGCCGTTCGTCTCGGCGTGCCTGACCCCGCTGACCATCGTGGTGGTGATAACCGCCTACGACCTGCGGATGGGTCTGGCGGCCGCTGCCGCGATCCCCGTGGTGACGGCGGTGCAGCTGTGGTCGGCACGCGCCACCGCGGCGACCGATGCCGAACGGGCCGCACGCGATCACGAGGCCACCGCTCGCGTCGTCGAATACCTCCAGGCGCAGCCCGTTCTGCGTGCAGGCGGACGAACCGCCGAACGTTTCCGGCTGCTCGACGACTCTCTCGACGGTATCCGGCGCGCATCGCGACGATCGACGATCGCAGCCGTGCCGGGAATGGTCGCTACGACGGTGACCGTGCAGACGGCGTTCACCGCCCTTCTGGCGCTGGGCACCTATCTCGCGATCGGCGGGGACCTCGCAGTGCCGGACATGCTGGCACTCGTCGTCCTCGCAGGTCGTTGCGCCGAACCACTGCTGTCGCTGTCGGAGATCGGCGGGAAGCTGCGCGCCGCCCGCGGTGAGCTGACACGACTCGACGCCTTCCTGAGTACCCCTCCCCTCCCCGAACCGACTCGTCCGGTGCGACCGCTGGGCCACGACATCGAGTTCGACTCCGTGACCTTCCGGCGGGACGGTCGCACGGTGATCGACGGGTTGTCGCTGGCAGTTCCGCAGGGCAAGCAGTTCGCGGTGGTCGGGCCGTCCGGTGCCGGGAAGAGCACGCTGCTGCAACTGCTCGCACGTTTCCACGACGTGGCCGGGGGCTCCGTGCGCATCGGCGGTGTGGATGTGCGGGACATCGCGACCGACGTGCTGATGTCGCAGATCGCAGTGGTCTTCCAGGACGTCTACCTGTTCGAGGGGACCCTCGAGGAGAACGTGCGACTCGGACGTCCGGATGCGACCGACGACGAGGTGCGCGCCGCCGGCGCCGCCGCGGGACTGGACGAGGTGATCGAACGCCTCCCCGACGGCTGGTCGTCGCGGGTCGGTGAAGGCGGCGCGATGTTGTCCGGTGGGGAACGGCAGCGGGTGTCGATCGCGCGAGCGCTGCTCAAGGATGCGCCGATCGTCCTGCTGGACGAGACGACGTCCGCCCTGGACCCGGAGAACGAGGCGGTCGTCCGCGCCGGATTGGAACGACTCACTGCGGGACGGACGGTGCTGATGGTCGCGCATCGGTTGCACACCGTGCGCGACGCCGACCGGATCGTGTTCCTGGACCGGGGACGGATCGTCGAGCAGGGAACCCACGACGAACTGGTGCGTCGCGGCGGTCGCTACGCGCAGTTCTGGGAGATGTCGGTCGGGGTGGCTTCACCGGTCCGCGCATCGTGAGCGGGCACGGACCGCAGGTTCTCGACAGGGTGTCGTTATAATTTCCGAGGGCTCCCGGGTCCGCCACGACTTCTCAGAAAGGGTCACCGTGTACGTCATCACCAACCGCATCGACGTTCCTGCCGACACCACCGAAGCATTCGAAAAGGTCTTCGTCGAGAGCATGCGTTCGACGCTCGACGGAGTGCCGGGCCTCAACCGCACGACGCTGATGCGTCCCGCAGCCGACGGCCTGCCCTATGTGTCCACCATGGAGTTCGATTCCAAGGACGACTTCCTCGCATGGCTGCGTTCGGACTCGTTCAAGGCGTCGCACTCGGACGACCAGGCGCCGGGCATGCAGGCACCCTCCGCGGTGGAGCAGCACACGCTCATCGAGGACATCGTCTTCGAGAAGTAGAAAAACGCGCCGAACCGGGATTCGCCGCCGCTGTAGCACGCGCAAACCTCGGTTCGGCGCGTCGACGCCCTTCGAACTCCGGTTTGTCCCCAACCCCACGATCGATCCACAGGTGCGCCGGATCGGGAGGTCGTGGCGGGTTCGGTGGGTGTCGTCCCGCGCAGGATCGTCGTCGTGACAGATCCGAACATCCTCACCAACACCTCGCTCACCGTCGCGGGTCTCTCGGACACCGACATCCGCACTGCCGTTCGCACCGGCGCACTCGTACGGGTCGGGCGCGGCTGCTATCTGCACCGTTGCGACGTCGACGCCCTCGGGCCGGTTGGCGTCCACCGTGTCCGTGCCCGACATGTCGGAGCAACCCTCGGCCCCGAAGAAGCACTCAGCCACACGTCGGCTGCAGCCCTGCACGGCCTCGAACTCTGGGATGTCCCGCTCGATCTCGTCCACATCTCCCGGCCCGCTACGCGGCGCGGTCGCGTCACTTCTCAGATCCATGTGCATCCGACCGAACTCGGTGACGTGGCGGTCGTCGACGGAGTGTCCGTCACCTCGGTCGCACGGACCGTCGTCGACCTTGCACGCACGCTCCCGAAGGAGCAGGCCGTCATTGCCGGTGATTCCGCGCTTCGTCTGCATCCCGGAATGCGTGAACAGGTTTCACGCGAGCTGGTCGATGCCCGCACTCGCCACGGACTCGCCCGCGCCCGCACGGTGGTGCCGTTCCTGGACGGTCGCAGCGAGAGTGCGGGCGAATCGCTGTCGCGTCTACGCATTGCGGAAGCAGGACTGCCGCGACCGATCCTCCAGTACGAGATCGTGGGCGGAAACGGGCGACGCTACCGCGTCGACTTCTTCTGGGAGAACGGCGTCGTCGGCGAGTTCGACGGGCGGATCAAGTATTCCGATCCGCGCGATGTGTTCGACGAGAAGCTCCGGCAGGACGCGATCCGCGACGCAGGCTACGAAGTGGTGCGCTGGACCTGGGCGGAATTGGAGCGGTTCGACGTCGTGGCGGAGAGACTCCGGCAGGCTGCGCGTCGCGCGGCGAAGCTGACGCGCTGAACCGGGGCTCGCCCCGCGTGTTGCGGTAGCAAGCCCCGGTTCGGCGTGCGGACGACCGTCGACGGAAACGGATCGAGGTTCCGACGTGGAGATCCCGCACAAAGGCTGACGCGATGAACCGGGGCTCGCCCCGCGTGTTGCGGTAGCAAGCCCCGGTTCGGCGTGCGAACTACACCGCGACCGGCTGCTTCGCGGGGACGACGACGGGCTCCGGCACCGTGATCGTCGGGACCGGACGGCGCACCAGCGCCACGGTCACGTACGCGACCAGCGAGACCAGGAAACCGAGGAAGGTCGTCCAGCCGTCGACACTCGAGGTGACCAGAGAGTTCGGGATGTACAGCAGGGTGTTGTCGACGCCGTAGATCGTCGGGGTGAGGACGAAGAAGCCGGCGCGCACCGTGATGCCGGCGATCGCTGCGGCGGCCACGGCGCGACCGTCACCGCGCGACCAGAACAGTCCGAGGATGAACGGCACGACCAGCGAGGCGAGCAGCAGGTCGAAGGTGAGGGTGAGCAGGATGCCGGTCTGCGGGACCCGCAGGGCGACAAGGGCACCGAAGGCGGCCATCGGGAGCATGAGCAGGCGGGTGGCCTTCATGACGTCCGACGACATCGCGGCGTTCTCGCCGCCGACCCGGAAGACGTTGCGCACCAGAACCGTTGCGGTGGACAGCAGCACGCCGCTGATGGTGGTCAGCGAGGCCGTCACCAGACCGGACAGCACCAGGATCGACAGCACCTTCGGGGTGTACTCACCGAGCAGGACGTAGAGGATCGGCGCACCCGCCGTGTCGCCGACGATGGACACCGCAGCGAGGGCCACGAAGGACAGCGGCACGCACAGGACGAGGATGCCGGTCGCCGCACCGAAACAGGCACGCTGGGCAGCGGCCGGGGACTTGGCGGAGAAGACGCGCTGCATCAAGTCGATGGCGACGAGGTTGCCGAGACCGAGGGCGGTGATGGTCGCCCAGTTGATCGCGGCCCCCTGCGCCGGATCGGTGAGCTGACCGATATCGCCGATGCCCAGGCCCTCGCCGTGCGTGAAGCCGGGCCCGAAGGCCGTCCAGGCGAGGAGCGAGACGATGCCGACCGCCATGACGGCGAACTGCACGAGACCGGTGTAGACGCTGGCGAACATGCCACCGGCCATGGTGTAGGCGAGCACGAACGGGATGATCACCAGCACCGCGGCCGTGTAGTTCAGGCCGAGGAAGTACTGCAGCAGGTACCCGAGGGCGACGAGGTTGCCGGCGAGCAGGATGCCGAAGCTGCCGACGGTGAGCGCCGAGGCGGTGATCTCGGTGCCGCGGCCGAAGCGGCGCGCGAAGAACTCGGGCAGCGTCACGACGCCGGTGGCGCGCAGACGTTTCGCGAAGAACACTCCGACGAGCAGGATGCTGACGGCCATGCCGAGCGGCATCGCCGCGCCCGCCCAGAAGCCGAATCCTGCGGCGAGGTCGGCGGATCCGAGCGTCGCGTTGGAGTCGACGACCTGGGACATGAGCAGGACGGCCAGGACGGGGGCACTCAGGGAACGGCCGGCGAGGAGGAAGTTCCCGGCCTCCCCGCGGACCTTGCGGGTGGAGTAGAAGCCGGCCCCGAGAAGGACGACGAGGCACACGGCGACACCGGTGATGATCATGGCAGCTCCGTAAGGAGAGGGTCAGACGGCAGGAGCGCTTCGTTGTGCTTCGCGTCCGAGCGAGTAGAGGGCTTGTGCGGGGCCGAGCCGAATGATCTCGGCCCCGGCGAGGCGACGGGGTGACGAACACCGTTCACAGGGAACCTTACGCACCCGATGTGACGTCGCTGTAAAGATCTCTTCGGTCAGATGTACTTCGGATCAACGGTTTTCGGCACGATTCCCGTCAGACACCGTTCGCCTTCCACCGCGCGCGCTCCTGACCGAAGGCGACGGACTGCGTCGCCTGGAACTCGCCGATCGAAGCAGCGTTGTCCGCGAGGAACTTCCGGTGCTCGGCCAGGGAGAAGGTGCCGTCGGTGATCTCCACTCCCCCACCGCGACCCGCAGCGAGATCCGCTCGCAGATCGAGCAGTTCGTCGGGGTCGACGGGGTACCACGAGATGCGGTCGAAGAAGCGCAGCAGCCACGGGGTGCCGTCCTCGAACGGGCCGGCCGGCTGCGGGTGCCGGTGGTTCCACACCTGGGTGGTGCGGCCGACGAACTGGTAGCCGCCGGGGCCTTCCATGCCGTAGATGCACAGGTAGGCGCCGCCGATGCCCACGGCGTTCTCGGGGGTCCAGGTGCGGGCAGGGTTGTACTTGGTGGTGACGAGACGGTGCCGCGGGTCGAGCGGCGTCGCGACCGGGGCGCCGAGGTAGACGTCGCCGAGGCCGAGGACCATGTAGTCGGCGGCGAAGACGGTGTCGAAGACATCGGCGACGGTGTCGAGGCCGTTCATGCGGCGGATGAACTCGATGTTCCACGGGCACCACGGGGCGTCGGAGCGCACGCCGTGCATGTAGCGCTGGATGGCCTCGCGGGTCGCCGGGTCGTCCCAGGACAGCGGGAGTCGCACCTGCCGGCTGGGGACCTCGAGTTCGTCACTGTCGCCGATGGTGTCCTCGACCTCGCCGAGCAGGCCGAGAAGGGTCGGCACGGGCAGGACGTCGGGGTCGACCTTGACCTGCAGCGACCGGATTCCCGGGGTGAGTTCGAGCAGACCCGCAGGACGGTCGGCGTCGAGGCGCTGGTGCAGCGCGTGCACGCGGGCCCGCAGCGCCAGGTCGAGGGTCATGTCGCCGTACTCGACGAGGACGTTGTCGTCGCCGCTACGACGGTAGGTGACGGCGGTGTGGCCGTCGCGGCGGGTGAGCACTCCGTCGTCACCGTCGCCACCGGCCGAGGTGACCAGCGACAGTCCGGCGCGACGCGCGACGCCGAGTTCGCGGCGGGAGGCGGTGTGCTGCGACTTCACGGGCACGAACCGGACCGTGTTGCCGGGAGCGAGCTGGCCGAGCTTCCAACGGTCGGCGGCCACGACGGTCACCGGGCACACGAACCCGCCGAGGCTGGGACCGTCGGGGCCGAGCAGGATCGGGGTGTCGCCGGTGAAGTCGAGTGCGCCGACGGAGTAGGCGTTGTCGTGGATGTTCGACGGGTGCAGGCCCGCCTCGCCGCCGTCGGTGCGCGCCCATTCGGGCTTGGGGCCGATGAGCCGCACGCCGGTGCGGTCGGAGTTGAAGTGCACCTCGTAGTCGGTGGCGTAGAGGGCGTCGATGTCGGCGCGGGTGAAGAATTCCGGTGCGCCGTGCGGACCTTCGGTGACCGCGATCTCCCAGCGCGTGCTCAGTGCGGGCACGTGCTCGGACGGGACCGGGGCACTCGTGCCGGGAGCGGTCTCCCCGACGACGAGGACGTCACCCTCGCGCAGCGTGCGACCCTCGTGACCGCCGAACGTTCCGAGCGTGAAGGTCGATGCGCTGCCGAGGAATTCGGGGACGTCGAGACCACCGCGAACGAGGACGTAGACACGCAGCCCCGGCCCGGAGACAGCTCCGACGTCGAGCAGGCCGCCCGCCGGGACGGTGACCGGGCGCCACTGCGGGACGGCGGCCCCGCCGACGCGCACGGTGACGGGCGCACCCGTCACGCACACCTCGGTCTCCTCCGTGAACCGCAGGGCGGGGCCGGCCATGGCGGTCTCGAGGCCAGGGGCGCCCTCGTCGTTGCCGAGCGCGACGTTGCCGAGGCGGAACGACAGGTCGTCCATGGGGCCCGAGGGCGGCACACCGATCTGCCAGTAACCGGTGCGTCCGGGATAGTCCTGGACGGTGGTGAGCATCCCGGGGCGTTCGACGGTGATCTTGGTGGTCATGGCTTCCTCACTCCCCGCGGGTGACGATCATGCGGACCGGCGTGGGGTCGAAGCCGTTGCACGGGTTGTTGATCTGAGGGCAGTTGGAGACGAGGACGAGCACGTCGCGCTCGGCGCGGATCGCGAGTCGCTTGCCGGGTGCGGACAGGCCGTCGACGATGCCGAGGGTGCCGTCGGCCTCGACCGGCACGTTCATGAAGAAGTTGATGTTGGAGACGAGGTCGCGCTTGCCGAGTCCCCACTTGGCGCCTTCGATGAGGAAGTTCTCGACGCAGGCGTGCTGGTGCTTGGTGTGGTGGCCGTAGCGCAGGGTGTTGGACTCCTGCGAGCACGCACCGCCGACGGTGTCGTGGTTGCCCACCTCGTCGGCGACGAGCGTCATCAGCGGCTCCCCGTCGGCGTCGCGCAGCACCGAACCGGTGGAGAGGAAGAGGTTCTGCTGGGCGGCGACGGTGGCGGCGGCGCTGTAGCGGCGGGTGTGGTCGGCGGCGTCGTAGACGAGGGTGTCGACCGCCTGGTTGCCGTGCAGGTCGACGATGGTGAGTACGTCGCCGGCGGCGACGACGGCCGACCACGGGCCGCGGAGTCCGACGATCTCGTCGAGGACGACGCGACCGGGAACGAGGGCGAGGTCTGCGGTGTCGGCGGTGATGGTCATCGGCGGATCTCCGTTTCGGACGTGGCGGCGGCCCAGGCGTCGTCGGTGTTGAGCACGGCGCGCTGGTACTCGGGGTCGGTGTTCGGCAGCGAGTTCAGTTCGCCGGGTGCTCGCCAGGCGAGGACTTCGAGGCTGCCGGTGGTGAACTCGGGATTCGGGTCGAGCGGGTGTGCGGTGTTCGCGATCAGGGCGATCACCGGCAGGTGGATCAGCAGGTCGACGGCGGCACCGGGACCGGCGTTGCCGGTGCTGACGAGGCTGCCGTCCTCCTCGACGCGGACACCGTGGAAGAAGGACAGTGAGGGCGGCAGGTCGCGCGGTTGCAGGTCGTGCTTGGCCGCGGCGACCGTGAACAGTTCGCGGCCCGCAGGAGAACTCGAATGGAGCGATCCTTCACCGTATTTCGCGGTGTTCCCCGCGACGTGGGTCGTGCCGCACAGCGCGTCGTGGCGACCGGAGGTGTCGGCGACGATCGTGGCGAGGACGCGGCCCTGATCGGAGAGCAGTGGGTGCCCGACACCGAGATAGGCCTGCCACGGCACCTTCACCGTGTCGGCGACGTTGAGCCGCTCGTGCGGGGCGTCGGCGCGGAACAGCAGGATGTTGGCGCAGGCGGTGCCGTGGACGTCCCGCAGGCGCAGGCGGGTGCCGCGGGCGAGGACTTTGCTGGTGTAGCGGCCACCGGGGACGGTCTCGGCCCAGGTCATCGACGCTGCGCGACCGCTGGGCGGAGCCGGCCACGACGATGCCGGGACGATCGGCATGGCGTCGGTGACGGTTCCTGCCTGCGCTCGGGCATGGGCGCGAGCAGCGTGCGTGGTGGCGGTCGCGAGGGTCTCGGTCATGGTGCTCCGATCGGCGGTCCGGGGAAACTGTCGATCGACAGTTTTCCCATTGCGCATCTTCGGGGAATGTCCACGGCGTAACGAGTCCGTGACGCGTGTTTCGTACGTGTGACGAAAACTTCACGCACGAAGACCGTGATGCTGCAGCACCTTTCGTCGTGTCACAGTGGAGGGGTGACCCATGCAGGACCAGGACGCCCCCGCCTCCACGCCCCGCGACGGCCCGGGCCGACCGCGCGTGCCGAGATCCTCGACGCCGCTGCGGAGCTGTTCACCACCCGCGGGTTCTCCCCCACGTCGACACGCACGATCGCCGAGGCGGTGGGGATCCGGCAGGCATCGCTGTACAACCACTTCGCGACGAAGAACGACATCCTCGTGGCGTTGCTCGAGGACACCGTCGAACCGACCCTCGATTTCGACGACAATCTCGACCCCGCGCTGCCACCCGAGGTGCGCCTGTGTGCGCTCGCCTGGTTCGACACGGCCCAGTTGTCCGCGGGCAGATGGAATCTCGGTGCGCTCTACCACCTTCCGGAACTTCGCACCGAACCGTTCGATCGGTTCCGGGAGGAACGTCGGCACCTGATGGAGCGCTACCGGATCCTGGCGGCGCAGATCGTCGGCGACGGCGATCCTCGCACCCATCTGCCGTTCCGGATCGTCGAATCGGTCATCGGCATGCGGGCCGACGACGGCGACGTCGATGCCGGGCTCCCCGAAGCGCTGGCGACGGCGTCGCTGACGGTTCTCGGCGTCAGCGACGTTGCGGCGGTGACGAGCGCTGCCCGGGCACTCGTGGTGGGGGTTCCCGGCGACCTGCTGGGCTCGATGAACCCGCCGGCTCGGCCACCCGCGTGAAACGCAGGGCGGGATCGTCGACCGGTTCGCGGCGCAGCCGTCTGCGGTCGAGATAGTAGTTCTGCTCCATCGACCACGGGCCGCTCTCCCCGGATGTGGGGAACACGTCGGCCGAGCGCCGGAGATAGTTCGACGTGAGATCCCAGAACGGCCCTCCGCCGACGGCCGGATCGTCGCAGATCGGGGTGACGACGTCGTAGCCCTGGTCGTCCATGTGGTCGAGCAACCGGCACAGATGATGGCCGGTGAGGTCGACCTTGAGGGTCCACGACGAGTTGGTGTAGCCGAACGCGAAGGCGAAGTTCGGCACGCCGGTGAGCATCGTCGCCTTGTAGGTGACGCATTCGTGCCAGTCGACCGGGACGCCGTCGACGTCGACTTCGATCCTCCCGAACGGCACCAGTTTCAGGCCGGTCGCGGTGACGATGACGTCGGCCTCGATCTCGCGCCCCGATTCGAGGGCGATCCCCGTGGGTGTGAACCGGGCGATCCGATCGGTGACCACCGATGCCTCGCCGGTGGCGATGGCATGGAAGAGGTCGCCGTCGGTCGCGACGCACAGACGCTGATCCCACGGGTCGTAGGACGGGTTGAAGTGCACGTCGACGGGATAGTCGTCGGGCAGCACGCTCGTCATCCGCAGACGCAGGAGACGGCGGAAGAGGTTCGGCGCGCGCCGGCTCGTCCGGTACATCTCGTGCAGCATCCGAATGCTCAGGGAACGAACGGCGCGGTCGGCCGTCGACGTCGGGAGTGCACGTCGCAACGCGTTGGCGACCTTGTTCTCCTTCGGCCATCCCAGGACGTAGGACGGGGAGCGCTGCAGCATCGTCACGTGCTCGGCGACACCGGCCAGGGCGGGGATGAGCGTCACCGCGGTGGCGCCACTGCCGATGACGACGACGCGTTTGCCCGCACAGTCGAGATCGTCGGGCCAGTGCTGGGGATGGACGATCGTGCCGCGGAAGTCGTCGCTGCCCTCGAACTCGGGGCTGTACCCCTCGTCGTAGTCGTAGTAGCCGGTCGCGGAGAAGAAGAACGAGCAGGTCACCGTGAGCGTGGTGTCGTCGCTCGTGCGCCGGAGCGTGACCGTCCACCTGCCGGTGGCGGACGAGAAGGACGCACCGACGACGCGGTGCCCGAAGTGCAGGTAGGGACGCAGTCCGTGCTCGTCCACCGTCTCGTGGAGATAGCCGAGGATCTCGCTACCTCCGGCGTACGCGTGCTTCTTCCGCCACGGCTTGAACTCGTAACCGAGGGTGTGGAGGTCGGAGTCGGAGCGCACACCGGGATATCGGAACAGGTCCCACGTGCCGCCGAGCGCGTCGCGTGCCTCGACGATCGCGAAGCTCGTCCCCGGTCTCTTCGTCTTCAGGTGGTAGGCCGTGCCGATACCGGAGATACCGGCGCCGACGATCAGGACATCCACCTCGACGGGCACGCCCCCGCCGGGTCCGACTGCGGTCATGTTCGCTCGACTCCGTCCTTCGGCGGGGTTCGTTCGATGCGCGGGGCTATCCCGGTCGATCACTCACGAGGGACGTCGCCCGGCGTGCGGTCGGCACCTTCGAGCACATTCACCTCGTGCTTGTCGCTACCCGGACCCACGTGCGCCTCGGCACGCATCCGCTCGACCATGTCGGGATAGTGCAGCTCGAAGGCGGGACGCTCCGAGCGGATCCGCGGCAGCTCGTAGAAGTTGTGCCGCGGCGGCGGGCAGGTCGTCGCCCATTCGAGCGAGTTGCCGTAGCCCCACGGGTCGTCGACCGTGACGACCTGGCCGTAGCGGTAGCTCTTGAAGACGTTCCACACGAACGGCAGGGTCGAGGCGCCCACGACGAAGGCACCGATCGTCGAGATCGTGTTCAGCGTCGTGAACCCGTCCGAGGGCAGGTAGTCGGCGTAGCGACGGGGCATGCCCTCGTTACCGAGCCAGTGCTGCACCAGGAAGGTGGTGTGGAAGCCGACGAAGGTCAGCCAGAAGTGCCAGCGGCCGAGCTGCTCGTCCATCAACCTGCCGGTCATCTTCGGGAACCAGAAGTAGATGCCGGCGTAGGTGGCGAAGACGATGGTACCGAAGAGCACGTAGTGGAAGTGGGCGACGACGAAGTACGAGTCGTGCAGGTGGAAGTCCAGCGGCGGGCTCGCGAGGATGACGCCGGTCAGGCCACCGAAGAGGAAGGTCACGATGAAGCCGACGGCGAAGAGCATCGGTGTCTCGAAGGTGATCTGGCCCTTCCACATGGTGCCGATCCAGTTGAAGAACTTCACACCGGTCGGGACGGCGATCAGGAAGGTCATGAACGAGAAGTACGGCAGCAGCACCGCGCCGGTGGCGTACATGTGGTGCGCCCACACCGCGATGGACAACGCGGCGATCGCGATGGTCGCGTACACGAGGCCGCTGTATCCGAAGATCGGCTTACGGGAGAACACCGGGAAGATCTCCGACACGATGCCGAAGAACGGCAGCGCGATGACGTACACCTCGGGGTGACCGAAGAACCAGAACAGGTGTTGGTAGAGCAGCACGCCGCCGGTCGCGGGGTCGTAGATGTTGCCGCCGATCACCCGGTCGACGAAAGCCCCCATGAAGGCCGCGGCGAGGAGGGGGAAGACGAGGAGCACGAGGATCATCGTGATGAAGATGTTCCACGTGAAGATGGGCATGCGGAACATGGTCATCCCCGGTGCACGCATACAGACCACGGTGGTGATCATGTTGACGCCGCCGAGGATGGTGCCGAGACCCATGACGATCAGGCCGAGGAACCACAGATTGCCGCCGATACCCGGCGAATGGATCTCGTCGGCGAGCGGCATGTAGGACGTCCAGCCGAAGTCGGCTGCACCGCCGGGCGTGATGAATCCGAAGGCCACGGTGAGCGCACCGAAGAGGAACAGCCAGTAGCTGAAGGCGTTCAGGCGCGGGAAAGCGACGTCGGGGGCACCGATCTGCAGCGGCAGGATGTAGTTCGCGAAACCGAAGACGATCGGGGTCGCGTACATCAGCAGCATGATGCCGCCGTGATTGGTGAACAGCTGGTTGTACTGCTCGTTCGACAGGAACTGCAGACCGGGCACCGCCAGCTCCGCGCGCATCAGCAGGGCGAGCACACCGCCGAACAGGAAGAACGAGAACGAGGTGAAGATGTACATCAACCCGAGCTTCTTCGGGTCCGTCGTGGTGATCAGGTCGTAGAGGACCGCGCCCTTGGAGTGGTACCGCGGCGGATACGGCCGCGTGGGCTTGACGGGAGCGACAACCGCGTTCATCGGGCCTCCTCGAGCCGCCGGGAAGGCGGCAACGGTGCGGCGCGGACGGGATCGACGGCGCGCGGCGATCACCACCCGCGATGCTGCAGGTGAACTCAGAGTAGGCGTTCCATCTCACACGCGCACCGGGTTCGCGGACCGAAATGCGACGCGACGACGGGCGAGCGGAACGTCCCGTGTACACGGAAGAGAACGTGTTCTACATTGTGACCGTCGTCACTGCAGGTCGTCGCTCCGGACCACCTGCATCACAGCGTCGAAGGGACACCATGTCGGCACCTACCACCGCGGTCATCGGCGCCGGTATCAGCGGGTTGACCGCCGGAAAGATGCTGTGCGACTACGGGGTGCCCTACACCTGCTTCGAGAGCTCCGACCGTGTGGGCGGCAACTGGGCGTTCGGCAATCCCAACGGCCACAGCAGCGCGTACCGCTCACTGCACATCGACACGTCGAAGCACCAGTTGTCGTTCAAGGACTACCCGATGCCGGAGTCCTATCCCGACTTCCCGCACCACACACAGATCAAGGAGTACCTCGACGGCTACACCGACGTCTTCGGACTGCGCGGGAACATCGAGTTCCGTAACGGCGTCCGCCACGCGCGACGGCGACCCGAAGGCGGGTGGGAGCTCGACCTCGAGGACGGCAGCACGCGCGCGTTCGAGTTCCTCGTCGTCGCCAACGGTCACCATTGGGATCCCCGCGTGCCGGAGTTCCCCGGACACTTCGCCGGCGAGTCGCTGCACTCCCACCACTACATCGACCCGCGCACCCCGATGGATTTCGCGGGCAAGCGCATCCTCGTGGTGGGGCTCGGCAACAGCGCAGCCGACATCGCCGTGGAGTTGTCGTCGAAGGCGTTGCAGACCGAGGTGACGCTGTCGACGCGCTCGAGTGCGTGGATCGTCCCGAAGTACATCGCGGGCCGGCCGGCCGACAAGTTCTACCGCACCGTCCCCTACATACCGATGTCGTGGCAACGGAAGATCGCGCAGTGGGGCCAGCCACTGCTGTCGGGACGTCCCGAGCGGTACGGGCTGCCCACTCCGAACCACAAGTTCTTCGAGGCGCACCCCACGCAGTCGGTCGAACTGCCGCTGCGCCTCGGCTCGGGCGACATCGTCGCGAAACCCGACATCGAACGGTTCGACGGCCACACGGTCCACTTCGTGGACGGAACCGCAGCGGAGTTCGACGTCGTCATCTACGCGACCGGCTACAACATCACCTTCCCGTTCTTCGATCCGGAGTTCATCAGCGCTCCCGACAACCACATCGCGCTGTACAAGCGGATCTTCGCGCCGGGGATCCCCGACCTCGCGTTCGCCGGTTTCGCGCAGGCCACGCCCACCCTGTTCCCGTTCGTCGAATGCCAGGCACGACTGATCGCGGCCTATGCGATCGGCCGCTACGCCCTTCCGTCCGAGGACGACATGCGCCGCATCATCGTCGAAGATCAGCGCAAGTTCACCGGGCACATGCTCGACCGCCCCCGGCACACGCAGCAGCTCGACTATTTCGCCTACGAGTTCGACATCCGGACACGCGAGATGCCGGCCGGAATCGCCCGCGCAGGCCGGGCAACGAAGGAGGACGCCTCGTGCACCCGCGTTCACTGACCTTCCCCTCCGGAGGCGAGACGGTCCACGCCTGGCACTTCACTCCCGGACCCGACGTTCCCGGCAGGGCCGACGGGACGCCGGTCGTGGTCATGGCCCACGGTCTGGGCGGGACGAAGGACTCCGGGCTCGCCCCGTTCGCCGAGCGGTTCACAGCCGCGGGCATGCACGTGCTCGCCTTCGACTACCGAGGATTCGGCGAGTCCGGAGGCACCGACCGTCAGCGCGTCGACGTCGCGGGACAGATCGCCGACTACCGCGCAGCCCTCGCGACCGCGCGGCGACTGGACTGCGCCGATCCCCGTCGTGCCGTGCTGTGGGGCGTGTCGTTGTCGGGCGGACACGTCCTGTCCGTCGCCGCACAGGACCGGGACGTTGCCGCCGTCGTGTCCATGACGCCGCTCGTCGACGGACCGGCCGCAGGCGTCCTCGCTGCCCGTCATCACGCTCCCTCCGCGCTCGTCCGTTCGACGGCGGCCGGAGTGCGCAGCCGGGTGGGATCGGTCGCGCGGGGCTCGTCCACCACCATCCCGATCGTGGGACCACCCGGCACGGTCGCCGCCCTGTCGCTGGACGGCTACCACGAGGACTATCTCTCCCTGGCCGGCCCGACCTGGCGCAACGAGATCGACGCCGACGTCGTGCTGTCTCTCGGTACCTACCGTCCCGCGCGACACGCGTCGTCCGTCTCGTGCCCGGTTCTCGTCCAGATCGCGGACTTCGATCGCAGCGCTCCCCCGCACGCCGCGGCGCGTGCAGCCTTCCGCGCTCGTGCCGAGGTGCGTCACTATCCGTGCGACCACTTCGACGTCTGGCCCGGCAAGGACTGGTTCGACCGGGCCGTAGAGCATCAGATCCACTTCCTGACCCGACATCTCGCTGCGCAGTAACCCCGAGGGATCCGCCTTCCCGGACCCCTTCCCTTCGCACATCCGAGGTAGCCATGGCAGAGACCGTCCAGCAGGCACTCCGCGACCTGCTCGAGAACGACACCGCGGCCATCGTCCACGACACCGGCAGGTGGACCTGGCGTGAGCACCTGCAGGAGGCGTCCGCTCAGGCGGCAGCCCTCCTGTCGCTGATGGACCGCGACAGGCCGGTGCACGTCGGAGCACTGCTCGGCAACACCCCCGCCTTCCTCCACGCGATCGCCGGGGCCGGGCTCGCGGGCTTCCCGCTCGTCGGCATCAACAACACCCGACGCGGCGAGGGACTGGCACGCGACATCCTGCGGGCGGACTGCCAGATCCTGCTGACCGACGCCGCGCACGCCCCGCTGCTCGACGGCCTCGACCTCGGCGACGTCACCGTCTTCGACGTCGCGAGCCCCGAGTGGCGGGCGCTCGTCGACGGGGCCGGTCCGCTCGAGCCGTACCGGGAGGTCGGTCCGACCGACCCGTTCATGCTGATCTTCACCTCGGGGACGAGCGGGGATCCGAAGCCTGTGATGCTCGCCCACATGATGGTGTTGTTCTCGGGCGGCACCCTCGTCCCGCGGTTCTCGATCACGAGCGACGACGTCGTCTACCTGTCGATGCCGTTGTTCCACTCCAACGCGATCCTCGCCGGGTGGTGCGTGTCGCTGCGCAGCGGTGCAGCGATGGCACCGGCGTCGTTCTCCGCCTCGCACTTCCTCGACGACGTGCGCCGCTACGGCGCGACCTACATGAACTACGTCGGCAAGCCTCTCGCGTACATCCTGGCGACCGTCGAACGACCCGACGACATCGACAACCCGCTCCGGGTGGCGTTCGGCAACGAGGCCACCGACCGCGACATCGAGGAGTTCGGCCGACGCTTCGACTGCACCGTCTGGGACGGTTTCGGGTCGACCGAGGCCGCGGTGATCATCACCCGCGACGAAGGCACCCCACCCGGATCGATCGGTCGAGGACTGCCGGGGGTCGACGTCTACGATCCGGAGACCCTCACCCCCTGTGCCCACGCGGAGTTCGACGACAACGGCGCCCTGATCAACGCCGACAAGGCCGTCGGTCAGCTCGTGAACACGCAGGGCGCCGGATTCTTCACCGGCTACTACAACGACGAGGCCGCTACGAACGAATGTCTTCGTGGCGGCATGTTCTGGTCGGGAGATCTCGCCTACAAGGACGCGGACGGCTGGATCTACCTCGCCGGTCGCACCGCAGACTGGATGCGGGTGGACGGTGAGAACCTCGCTGCCGCGCCCATCGAGCGGATCCTGCAACGACTGCCGCAGCTGAGCCGCGTCGCCGTCTACGGTGTGCCCGACGACCACGTGGGCGACCAGATCATGACCGCAATCGTGCTGCGCGACGAGACATCGCTAGTCCCAGAGGAATTCGAGAATTTCCTCTCCGAGCAGGCCGACCTCTCCCCCAAGGCGTGGCCGAGATACGTACGGATTGCGGCGGATCTGCCCACCACGGCCACCAACAAGATCCTCAAGCGCGCGCTCGAGAAGGAAGGACCCACAGCAGGCGACGGCGTGCTGTGGGTCCGCGAGAACGAGAAGTACGTCGTGGCCTGACGCTGCTCGGCTGCCTCAGTTCTCGCCGAAGTCGCTATCGGGCATGCGTTCTCACCTGAGGATCTCGCTCCGCCAGAAGGCATCGGCGTCGGGAACGGTCTCGGGGTCGTCGAAGAAGGTGGCGAGCGCCTGTGCGGCTGCCGCGGCGTCCGGGAAGCGGCGGCCCTCCATCGGTCCCCGGGTGATCTCGAGCGTCCCGGAGGCCTGATCGAGGCGCCCCTGCACGCGGTAACCCCCGATGTCGGCGACCACCGCGAGCCGTTCGTCGTCGGTCTCGGGGTCGGTGACCGCCGGTGCGGCCGGACGTTCGACGCGGACGGCCGCTGCCGGCACCGGCGTTGCGTCGTGCCGAGGATCCTTGACGACGTCGAGACCGAGAAGATCCCAATTGTCCTGACCGTGAACGACATTGCTGCGCTGGATGGGATGACTGCCGGTCGGGGTGCGGCCGGGGCGGTCGGCGAGCCAGAGCGCGACCTCCTCCTCGATCCCCGCTTCGATGTCCTCCGCGTCCACCACGTAGAACTCCGGTACCGCGGGCGCGAGATCCACGAAGACCCAGTGCGACACGCCTGCACCGTCGGCGGCG
This sequence comes from Rhodococcus rhodochrous, assembly GCF_900187265.1. Lineage (NCBI taxonomy): Bacteria > Bacillati > Actinomycetota > Actinomycetes > Mycobacteriales > Nocardiaceae > Rhodococcus > Rhodococcus rhodochrous. Next base: position 1,544,670 of record NZ_LT906450.1, on the reverse strand, counting down.
GGAACCCCGTCGCGGCGTCGCGCGAGCCACGGATCGCTCGCCGTCGAGCACACCCTCACCACACGTTCCGATCCGTCCGCACCGCGCACTCGGACGTCCCGCTGTCCCGGGATCGGCTCGGCCCGGCCGCCGCGCGCCAGAACCTCGGCCACGAAGGCCACGACTCCCTGTCGAACGATGTCCCCCATATCGACTCCTCTTCTCGGTGCGCACACCGAGCGGTGACTCGGGATCGACGCTCGATGTGCCCACGTCCTGCGCGGTCTCGTCGAGACCGGAGGTCTGCTGCGACCATACGTTGCTACGAGCAGAAGAAGAACCGACTGTGACCGATCACCGGAAAGCATCACCCTTCGTGGTGAGCGCCTTGACCCGTTCGACGATGCGGTCCTGCAGCTTGGAGGGGGTACGCCAGCGCATCGCGAGTTTGTCGTAGTCCATCGCGTGCTCGGCGATGATGTCCTTGAGCTGTTCGACCCCGAGGGACGCCAGCCTCTCCCGCAGAGTCGCCTCCCCGCTCTCGCGGTACACCGCGAACGGGTCGAAGGCCCCGGGTGCGCGACGGCTACGACGTGGCGAGGTTCGGGCCGCGGCGGGCCGCGCAGCAGTGGCGGGGGCAGGGGCCGGAACGCTCGGGTCCGCGGTGACCGACAGCGCTCCCGCGAGCGCCTTCGCGAAGCGCGGCGTGCGTGCCGCCTCGTCGGCGATCACCTGCACGAGCGCGACGAGCGCGCCGGCCGTACCGGGGGCCGCCTCGTCGAGGCGGAGCAACGCCGAGCTCGCCTCGCCGATGCGCACCCGTAGACGTGCCTGTGCCATGTCGGTATCGGTGCCGGGATTCGTCACAGGTACACCTGCGCATTCATCATGATCGTCTCGGTGAGGATTCTCAGTGCGTCGTACTGACCGGTGTTGCCGTACTTGCGCTTGAGCGTGCCGTAGGGCACGAACTCGGCGGACGCCGCGATCTGATTGGCCTCGGGCACCCAGGCGGGAACGACGTTCGCGATCCGGGGATCGCGCTGGAGCTGTTCGATGATCGTGCGGTGCAGATTCGAGGCACTGCGGTACTTCGTGATGACGAGGCCGATCTCCCGCACCGTGTGGCCGGTCCGCTTCGCGAATTCCTGGATCTTGGTCTGCAGCGGCGGAATTCCGTAGGTGGACAGGATGTCGGGAATCGTCGGGATGAGATAACCGTCGGCGAGACGCAACCCGTTGAGGGTGAGGATCCCGAGATTCGGCGGGCAGTCGACGAGGATGTAGTCGTACCGGTCGGCGATGGGCCGGACAGCGGAGAGCAGTACCTCGACGGGACGGTGCGAGCCGGGATCCGCGTACTGCTGGTGGGTGAGACCCTCCTGGATGTCCATGAGATCCAGCGACGACGCGAGCAGGTCGAGATCACGGACCGCTCGCACGGGCGAGACGTTCTTCTGGACGGCCTTCTCGATGTCGAACGCGTCGGCGTGGGGCGTGATCGCCTTACGGAAGAGCGTCGCGAGGGTCAGACCGAGTTCGTTCAGTTCCTGCCAGCGCTCCTCCCCCACCATCATCGTGGTGAGGTTGGTCTGCGGGTCGAGATCGATCATGAGCACCCGCTGCCCGAACTCCGCCGCCATGAATTCGCCCAGAGCGGCCGTCGTCGTGGTCTTGCCGACGCCACCTTTCAGGTTGATCGTCGCGATTACCCGTGCCACCCCACACCTCTTCGGGAAAGAAATTCATTACTCGATATCGCGAGCAAAACTACCCGAAGGCGGACATACGAGGCAGCCGGGTGGCAGCTGCCGAGTCAGCGGCCCCTCGACTCGACCGCGAGACGGGGCATGCCGGCAAGTTCGTCGGGCGTGACGTACGAATCGGAGGTCGCGAAACCGCTCAGGTACAGCGGCGGCTCGCGGTCGGCGACCGCGCGCACGATCTGCCCCTCCGAGACGAAGACGATGAGCCCTTCGGCATCGGATCCCGGCATGTTCCGCCAGGTGACTCCGGGGGTGTGCATCACGCGGTTGAGTTCGCTCATCAGCACCGGGACGCGGAAGTAGTACATCCGGTCCCACGACTCGACACCCGCTGCGGCCGCGACCTCCCCGAGCGTGCGGGACTGTCCGGAGACGAGCACCGATTCGAACTCGGCCTCGAGCTGCGGGTCGTCGACGACGGACACGCTCGTCGCCCCCGAACAACCTGAGACCCCCAGCGCCGCAGCGACAGCCAGCGCAAAACCCGTACGCACGAACCGCGACGCCACCGCGCCCCCCTGTGTATCGACCCCCGATAGGACGCGAGGAAGCTACCACCGGTTCGGACAAATGCACCAGTGAAGACGGTCACTTTCCACGAGTTCGGGGATACGACCCGAAGCGCAGCCGAATCGATGTGACAGATGACAGTAACTCCGAGTTACTCCTTTGCGGTGAGCTCGGCGATGTCCGTCCACAGAGCACTGCGGAGCGCGACCATCGGTTCGGCTGCAGCGCCGAGCTGGTCGCCGACGAAATCGGTGTTCTCGGCAGACAACTCGCGCACGCCCGACCTGCCGATCAGGTCGTCGATCCGCTGGTCGAGACTCGCGGTCCGCTGCGCGATGTGTGTGAGATGCAGACGGTCCTCCGCCCGCGTGAGCAGGTCGCCGATGCGCGCGAGCGCGGTGACGCGCGCAAGGATCTGATCCCATACCGGTTCGAGCGCTGCCACACGGGATTCGAGACCGGACCGCGCCTCGAGCGCCGATCGGATCGCGGACTGCAACTCGTCGAGCAGGTCGCGCAGGGCGACGGTGTCCACCGCGATCTGGGTGAGCTCCTCGGCGAGATCGAGCTGGGCTCGTTGGACCTCGAAGTACTCCGAACGCCACGCCGCCGACGCCTCGATGCGGTCGTACAGGGAACCGGCGAGGAAGAGCAGGGTGTCGTAGCGGTCGACGAAGCGGTCGTCACCGGAGGACACCTCGCGTCCGAGCCGTTCGGCGACGCGACGCCCCGTCTCGGCCAGCGGGGTGCGTTCGGACCAGCGACCCACGCGGTCGACGGCGACACCGAGCACCACTACCCGGGCCTGCTCGACGGGCGTGACGGGCAGGGGTGCCGGGGTGCGTTGCAGTGCGGCGAACAGCGCCTCGCGTTGTTCGATCTCGAGATGCAGGCCGTCGCGTCGGTCGCGGCGCACGGCGCGGACGCCCTGGGCGTAGTGCAGCGGCGAGTGCACGACGGTCTGCCGCGCCGCCCGGATGCGTTTGCCGAGCTCGTTGGCCCGGTATTCGAGTGCGAGTCGCGCAGCGCCGGGGCGCAGGCCGTCGATGCGTGCGCGGAGGCGGGCGTGCTCGTCGGACAGGCGGCGCAGCTCACCGAATCCGTCGAGGGTGGGCAGCCGGCGCCCGACGCGCCGGCGGTTCGCCAGCACCGCACGTGCCGATTCGTCGAGGTAGCCGGCGGCCAGTGCGACCGCCGCGGCATCCGACAGCGGAGCGTGCCTGCCTTCGATGCTGCCGGTCTCGCACCACCGGCGGACCTGCCCGGCGATGCGTGTCCGCCGGTCCACCGACGGGATGTCCCGGCCGGGCGCGTCGTCGCGCCCCGGGAGGTGGGGTCGATCGGCTTCGGACACGGGGATCCTCCTCGCGGCTCGTCCGCAGGCATGTACTGTCCACTGTTCCAGATTCCGCGCGAGCTCGGAGAAATGCCCGGTAACGGCCCCGATCCCGGGCGCTCGAAGGTCACGATCCGACACGTCGACGGCCGCGCTCCGGTTCGGTTGAGACCTTCGCCTTTTCGCACCCCGTGACGGATGTCACAGCATTTTCGAGGCGGGCCGGAGCGATTTGTCCGATCCCGGATCATGCCCCGATTCCGGGTGCGCGAAAACCGGTGCGCACCAGCAGGAACGAGGGGTCGCCCGAGGCGGGCGGCGGAGGCCCCGGAAAGTTACCGATCGGTGTTACTCCACAGTACCGGCGGCACGCGAAACCGCAGACCCCCGTCCCGGCGCCTACCTCCGAGCGAAAGCCCCTGCGCGCGAATACCTGTGAGAGAACTCGACCGCGAGAAGACCGCCGATCGGCCCGGACGGGAGCAAAACGTGACAAACCCTCATGTTTCCTCCATGCTGTTATCCGAACGGAGCCTTCGCCCAGGGGGACGTGACCGTCGCAACCGACGGCCGTAGCTGCGGAGATCTGTTCGAAACGGTCCTTCGGACACCGCGGATGTTGCCCGGTGGATCGACGACGAACACGCATGCCCATGCCAACCACGAGGAGCCGACCGCTACATGTTCCCGCTCGCGTCGCCAACACGAGACGTGGAACGTAGGACCGGTTAGTTTGACCTCCTCATTGGGGTGGAGCTTCGAGACGCGCGCCCGATGCGTGCACAAACCATGGAGAACGGTGGCAACGAGTATGTTCAAGCGGATCGCAGTGGTCAATCGAGGTGAGGCGGCAGTACGCCTCATCCGGGCAGTCCGGGAGCTCAACTCCGAGCACGGCTACGACATCAAGACGATCGCTCTGCACACCGACGCCGAACGACGGGCGATGTTCGTCCGTCAGGCCGACGAAGGAGTGACCCTCCGTCCGTCGACGACGGCGGCGACCCCCTACCTCGATCATGCAGAACTCGAGCGCGCGCTCCTCGAGGCGAAGGCCGACGCCGTCTGGGTCGGCTGGGGCTTCGTCGCCGAGGATCCCGCCTTCGCCGAGCTGTGTGCCCGTCTCGGGATCACCTTCATCGGCCCCTCCGCCGACGCCATGCGTCTGCTCGGCGACAAGGTCGAGGCGAAACTCCTCGCCGAGAAGGTCGGGGTTCCCGTCGCACCGTGGTCCGGTGGACCCGTCGATTCCCGCGCCGACGCGCGCCGCCACGCGCAGGCCATCGGCTACCCGCTGATCATCAAGGCCCGCTCCGGCGGCGGTGGCCGTGGCATCCGCAAGGTCTACGCCGAGGACGAGCTCGAGCTCGCCCTCGAGCGCACCCAGGGTGAGGCCGAGCGTTCCTTCGGCGACCCCGTCGTGTTCATCGAGCGTCTCGTCACCGACGCGCGCCACGTCGAGGTCCAGGTCATCGCCGACAAGCACGGCAACGTGTGGGCTCCCGGTGTGCGCGACTGCTCGATCCAGCGCAAGAACCAGAAGGTCATCGAGGAGTCCGCCTCGCCGCTGCTCACCAAGGAGCAGTCCGACCACCTGCGCACGGTCTCGGCCGATCTCGTCCGCGCCGCCGGCTATGCCGGTGCCGGCACCGTCGAGTACCTCTACCAGCCCGACCTGAAGATCTTCACCTTCCTCGAGGTCAACACCCGCCTCCAGGTCGAGCACCCCATCACCGAAGCCACGACCGGCATCGACCTCGTGAAGCTGCAGATCCTCGTCGCCTCCGGCGAGAAGCTGCCCGGCGAGTGCCCCTCCGAGTTCGGTCACGCCGTCGAGGCCCGCCTGAACGCCGAGGATGCCGCCAACGGCTTCGCGCCCGCCCCCGGCACCGTGCAGCTGCTCAAGTTCCCGCTCGGCTCCGGCCTGCGTGTCGACACCGGCATCGCCCAGAGCGACATCATCCCGCCCGACTACGACTCGATGGTCGCCAAGATCATCGCGTGGGGCCGCGACCGCGACGAGGCACTCGCCCGCCTGCGCACCGCTCTGCGCGAGACCACCGTCGTCCTCGACGGCGGCACGACGACCAAGTCGTTCCTGCTCGACCTGCTCGACCGTCCCGAGGTCATCGACGCCTCCGCCGACACCGGCTGGCTCGACCGCACCGGTGCCGGCACCGAGACCGGTCCGTCCAAGGTCGCCGACGTCGCTCTGATCGCGACGGCCGTCGACGTCTACGACACCGACGAGGCCCGCGAGCGCTCCGCCTTCCTCGCTTCGGCCCGCGGCGGTCGCCCGCGCGCCGGACACGCCGTCGGACGCAAGATCGAGCTGAGCTACCAGGGCCAGGCCTACGAGCTCGTCGTCGGCCAGGTCGGCCCGCACCGCTACCGGGTCGACACCGGTTCCGCCGAGTTCGACGTCGACGTCGAGCGGCTGGGCGACTACGAGTCGCGCCTGACCCTCGGCGGACGCCGCCACAACGTGGTGTCGATCGCCGGTCCGGCCCACTTCCTCGTCGAGGTCGACGGCATCAGCCACCAGATCAGCCAGGACGAGGCCGGCGTGGTGCGCACCCCCGCCCCGGCCGTGGTCGTCGCGGTTCCCGTCGCCGTCGGTGACGAGGTCGAGGCCGGTCAGACCCTCGTCGTGCTCGAGTCGATGAAGATGGAGACCGCGGTCCGCGCTCCCTTCGCCGGCAAGGTCCGCGAGATCCTCGCCGTCGTCAACGCGCAGGTCGACGCGGGCGCCCCGCTCCTGCGGGTCGACCAGATCGTCGAGGAGGTCGTCACCGAGACCGTCGAGCGCGTGGAGTTCGCCGCACCGGCGCCCTCGCTCAGCGACGATGTCGCCGTCGACGCTCTCGCCCGCCTCGACTCGCTCGCCGCTCTGGTCACCGGATACGACGTGTCCGCCAAGCGCACCGCGGCGCTGCTCGCCGAGTACGAGCGTCTCTCCGGCTCGGTCGACTCGTGCGCACTCGTCCGCGCCGAGCTCTCGCTGCTGACGACCTTCGCGGACGTGTGCGAACTGTCGCGCAACCGTCCGACCGAGGAGGAGAAGAACAGCGACGACCGGGTCCACAGCCCCCGCGAGTTCTTCCACGGCTACCTGCAGTCGCTCGACGTGGAGGTCGGGGGTCTGCCCGACAGCTTCCGCGCGCGTCTCGCCCGTGCCCTGCGGCACTACGACGTCCTCGAACTCGATCGCACCCCGGATCTCGAGGAGGCCGTCTACCGGCTGTTCCTCGCACTCGAGCGCATCGAAGCCCATGTTCCCGTGGTCACTGCGCTGCTCGACCGCTGGGTCGAGCGCGACGACACCGAGGTGGGCATCTCCCACGAACTCAACGAGGTCCTCGACCGTCTGATCGTCGCGACCCAGGTCCGCTTCCCGGTCATCGGCGACACCGCCCGCAACCTGCGGTACCGCTACTTCGAGGAGCCGGTGATCCGCAAGGCCCGCGAGCAGGTCTACGACGGGGTCCGCGGTTCGCTCGCGTACCTCGCCGAGCATGCGCAGGCGGCGGACTACGCGCAGCGCATCGAGTCGCTGGTCGCTACCCCCGAGCCGCTGATCGACCTTCTCGCACAGCAGATCACGCGTCCCGAGACCGTTCCGGGTCCGTTGCTCGAGGTCATCACCCGACGGGCGTACAAGATCCGCACCCTCGAGGACGTCTGCTCGTGCACGGTCGCCGGGCACCAGTTCGTCACCGGCAACTTCGATCTGCGCGGCACCCGCCTGTACCTGATCTCCGCGGAGGCACCGCACGCCGAGTTCGCCTCGCTGCTCGCCGCCGTCGAGGAGTCGGCGGCATCGGTTCCCGACACGAAGAACCTGGTGATCGACCTGTATCTCGCGTGGGACGACGCTCCGGCCGATGCCGACGCCCAGGCCGACGCACTGCGCGCCGAACTCGCCGCACGCCCGGTGACCGGCGCGGCCCGTCGCGTGACCGTGACGGTCTGCCACACCGACACGGCCGAAGAGCACGTGTTCACCTTCCGCCCCTACGAGACCGGATACGCGGAGGAGACCAACATCCGCGACATCCACCCGCTCACGGGTCAGCGTCTGGATCTGTGGCGCCTGAAGAACTTCGACGGCACCCGCCTGCCCGCCAACCCGGACACCTACCTGTATCACCTGGTGTCGCAGGACAATCCGTCCGACGAGCGGTTCATCGCCCTCGCCGAGGTGCGCGACCTGACGCCGCAGCGCGACGAGTCCGGCCGCATCGTCGGACTGCCGGCCTTCGAACGCGCTCTCGCGAGCTCGCTCGACGGCATGCGACGCGCCCAGGCCAACCGCGGCGGGCGACGTCTCGACGCGAACCGCGTGGTGCTCTACGTGTGGCCCGCCGTCGATCTCGACATGGAGGATCTGCGTCGCATCGGCCGCAACGCCGCGCCGCTGACCGTGGGTGCCGGCCTCGAGGAGATCACCGTCATCGGGTCGTGGCGTGATCGCCAGGACGAGCCGGCACGCGAGGTCGCCCTGCGCTTCTCGTACCGCTCCGGTGCGGGCGTCATCGTGCGGGTCACCGAGCCGCCGAAGGAGCCGCTGAAGCCGCTCGACGAGTACACCCAGAAGGTCCAGCGGTCCCGTGCCCGCGGCACCGTCTACCCGTACGAGCTGATCCCGCTGCTCACCGGCGGCGAGGGCACCTTCGTCGAGTACGACTTCGACGAGCAGGGCACCCTCGTGCCCGTCGACCGCCCCTACGGCCGCAACACTGCGGGTCTGATCGTCGGTGTCGTCGACACCCCGACCCCGCGGTACCCCGAGGGCATGAAGCGCGTCGCGCTGTTCGGTGATCCCACCAAGGCGCTGGGCACCGTCGCGGAGGCCGAGTGCTCCCGCGTGGTCGCCGCGATCGACCTGGCGGAGAGCCTGAACGCTCCCGTCGAGTGGTTCGCACTGTCGTCCGGCGCGACGATCTCCATGGGCTCGGGTACCGAGAACATGGACTGGGTGTCGCGCGGCCTGCGTCGCATCATCACGTTCACGCAGAACGGCGGCGAGATCAACGTCGTGGTCACCGGCATCAACGTCGGCGCGCAGCCGTACTGGAACGCCGAGGCGACGATGCTCATGCACACCAAGGGCATCCTCGTGATGACCCCGGACAGCGCGATGGTGCTCACCGGCAAGCAGTCGCTCGACTACTCGGGTGGCGTCTCCGCCGAGGACAACTTCGGCATCGGCGGCTACGACCGCGTCATGGGCCCCAACGGCCAGGCGCAGTACTGGGCTCCGAACCTCAGTGCCGCCATCGAGACGCTGTTCGCGCACTACGCCCACGCCTACGTCGCGCCGGGCGAGCGCTTCCCGCGCAAGGCCGTGTCCTCCGACCCGGTCGACCGCAACGTGTGCGTGTACCCGCACGTGCATCCGTCCAGCGACTTCACCACCGTGGGCGACATCTTCTCGTCCGAGACCAACCCGGATCGCAAGAAGCCGTTCGACATCCGCACGGTGATGCGTTCGGTGGTCGACCAGGACCACGCGGTGCTCGAACGGTGGGCCGACATGGCCGACGCCGACACCTCGGTCGTGTTCGACGCGCACCTGGGTGGAAACCCGGTGACGGTCATCGGCATCGAGTCCCGCGCGATCCCGCGCAAGGGCTGGTTCCCGGCCGACGGACCGGACCAGTGGACCTCGGGCACGCTGTTCCCGAAGTCGTCGAAGAAGACGGCGCGGGCGATCAATGCGGCGAGCGGCAACCGCCCGCTCGTGGTGCTCGCCAACCTGTCGGGCTTCGACGGCTCCCCCGAGTCGCTGCGCAACCTGCAGCTCGAGTACGGCGCCGAGATCGGCCGGGCCATCGTCAACTTCGACGGTCCGATCGTGTTCGTCGTGGTCTCCCGCTACCACGGTGGTGCCTTCGTGGTGTTCTCGGGCGCGTTGAACGAGAACATGGAAGTCCTCGCCGTGGAGGGTTCGTTCGCCTCGGTGCTCGGTGGCGCTCCGGCGGCCGCGGTGGTCTTCACCCGCGACGTCAACAAGCGCACTGCGAGCGATCCGCGGGTCGTGGAACTCGAGGCCCAGCTGCGGGCCGCGGAGGACGGCGACAAGGCGCGTCTGGGCGTCGAGCTCACCGCTCTGCGCACCGCCGTGCGGTCGGAGAAGCTCGGTGAGGTGGCGGCCGAATTCGAGGCGATCCACAACATCCAGCGCGCACAGCAGGTCGGCTCGGTCGACGCGATCGTGCCGGCGGTCGAGCTGCGGCCGCAGATCATCGCGGCCGTCGAACGCGGCATGGCACGCACGCTCGCGTAACACACGCAGGTAGAACGAGACCCCACCGGAACACTTCCGGTGGGGTCTCGTCGTCGTAGGGCCGTCGTGCCGGTCGGTCGTCCCAGTCGTCGTGGTCGTCGTCCCGGGCGTCGTGGTCGTCGTCGTGCACATCGTCGCAGCGGTCGTCCCGCTCGTCGCAGAAGTCCTCGACGTGGTCCGGCACTGTGTCGTCCCAGTCCTCGAATCACGCGTCGCACGTCGTGACATCGATGTACGGGATGTCGGTGGGCCCGTCTCCCGGCCCCGCGTCCCTGTCCGGGCCGACGTCCGCACGAATGCTTCCGTCGGGGCCGCCGGCCATCGTCGCGACCGCTACAGCGGTCACGGCCCATGCGGTGCGGCTCATCGCCATGATCGTTCTCCTCGACTCGGTGCTCGTCCTGGTCACCGGTAACTCTGGCGCACGACGATGAGGAGCCGATGAGCCGAGGATGACGAAATCTTCATCCGAGACGCGTACGGATCCACTCGACCAGGATCCGGGCCACCTCGTGAGGAGCCTCCGGGACGAGGGCGTGCCCGCAACCCGGCACGACGGCCGTGGAAACGAGTTCGCTCCCGAACTCGTCCACGAGCTCACCGCGGGTCTCCGCGGGCCGGAAGACGTCCTCTCCTGCTTGTACGTCGAGCAGAGGTGACAGCGCCACCGTCCACCACGATTCCTTGTCGGTCGCAGCCATCGCTGCCCGTTGCGACACGATCGCCTCGGGCCACCACCCGTCGAGCCACACCGCCGGATCGTGTCCTTCGGCGAAGAAGACGTCGCGCAGGTGCACGAGTCGTTCATGATCGGGAAGCGAGAGGTCGGAGCACTTGGCGACACGCTCGGTCAGCGAGGCCGGGAACCGGCGGGCACCGGCGGCGAGCACGGCGACCCCCCGGACGAGTTCGGGCCGATCGGCTGCGAGCACCCGGGCCACGTAGTGCCCGAATGCGTGGCCGGCCACCACGGCAGGTGCGGCGTCGAAATGCTCGACGACGGCGGCGACGTCACCCGCGAGGTCGTGCAGATCGAGGCCGGTCATGGGTCCACGGCTGCTGCCGATTCCTCGGGGTTGCGGTCGCAGAGCGGTGAATCCCGCTGCCGCAAGGTCGCTCGCGATCGGATCGAATTCGTAGGAATCGCGTCCGAGGGAGGGAAGCAGGACGACTGCCGGCCCTTCCCCGTCGAGACGTACCTCGAGTTCGACCACCGGTGTTTCGACAAGACGAGTGTTGCTCACGCGGCCATCCTCTCACCACCGGAAAGAACTGTGCTTCGACACAATCACCCGCCGTAGTGTCGAGAATCACACCGATGCGAGGTGTGGCGCATTTTCGAAAGGGGAATACAGGGAGGCTCGCCTCGGTCGAGCTTCCGCGGCACGGAGTGCGCCTCTCCGCGACGGGTGCCGAGCGGCCGCCCCTGTCAGGCGATCGACTCCGAACTCATTTTCCTGCAACGTCTTTCGATATAAACGTCGAAGGCCATTCGCATCAACGCCATGTGCACACAGTTGTACCTGACTCCCCGGTAGCACGTTGTGCCATTCTGGAACGATCTGATTCGTACAGGCTGTACGTCCAAGACCGGTACGAACATTCAGCATGTTCGTACCATGAAGTAACCCTGAATCTTCATCTAATTCGATTGCGCTACAACAATTCTCGATCTATTCGGACAAATTGCCGAAATTCGAGGCTCGAATTGTTCCTGGTGACAACATGATCGAGGTGGTGCATGATTGTTGCTGCAGGGAGTTACGAGCCGATGAAGGCCCGTATCAGGGGACACGCGTTCGAATCAGGGGGATTCGAAACGTGCTCCTCCACAGGGAAATCAACGCGCAGGGGGCGTGTGTGCGACGTCGGCGAACAGCCGCGCCCGTCGCCCCCTCGCACAGCGAGGAGATCAGCATGACCAGCACCATCGAACCCACTTCGCAGATCGCTGCCGGCGGAAACAAGCTCCGCGGACGCGTCGCCTTCGTCACCGGCGGCACGCGCGGCATCGGTGCGGCGATCAGCCGCAGCCTGGCGAGCCAGGGTGCCACCGTCGCCGCAGGCTACGGACGCAACACGGCTCAGGCGGATCAGTTCCTCGCAGACCTGAACGAGAAGGGCCGCAAGGACGTCCGTTACTCGGTGCACCGCGGCGACGTCGCGAACGCCGACGACTGCCGACGCACCATCGACGAGGTCATCGAAACGCACGGCCGTCTCGACATCCTGATCAACAACGCCGGCATCACCATCGACCGCACGGTGCTGAAGATGCAGGACGAGGACTGGGACACCGTCATCGGCGTGAACCTCTCGGGCGCGTTCTACCTGGCACAGGCCGCACTGCGGCACATGCTCGAGCGTGGCACCGGACGCATCGTCAACGTCTCCTCCGTCATCGGCGAGACCGGCAACATCGGTCAGGCCAACTACGCGGCATCGAAGGCCGGCCTGTTCGGTCTCACCAAGACCCTCGCCAAGGAAGCGGCCTTCTACCTGGCCAAGAACGACAAGCTGGACCCGAACAGCATCGGCGTCACCGTCAACACCGTCACCCCGGGCTTCGTCGCCACCGAGATGGTCGAGGCCATCCCCGAGAAGGTTCTCGCGCGCATCACCGACACCATCCCCGTGAAGCGCCTCGCCGACCCGCAGGAGATCGCCCGGGTCGTGCATTTCCTCGCCGCAGACGCCTCCTCGTACATCACCGGTCAGGTGTGGGGCGTCAACGGCGGCCTGGACATGTGATCCGGCCTCCCCACCCACTACTTCTCATCGAACGGTCCCCTCGCACATGCAGCCATTCGAGCTCAATCGGCACGGCCGAATAGTCTTCCCCTCCAATTTCATTCCCGAACTCGACTTCTCCACGCTGAGCAGCGTCGACCACCTCGACGCCGTCATCCGCCGCGACTTCGACACCAAGGCACCCACGGTCTCGGAGATCCTCTCCCGGCACGAACTGGGCAAGTACGGTTCGAAGTTCGAGATCATGCGGGACATGGCCCTCAATGTCTTCTGGGCCGACCGTTTCACCCTCATGATGTTCGAGCGGCGCGTCACCCGCTGGGGCGACGTGCCCCGCAACCGCGACGACGTCTACATGCCCCGCCTGACTCCCTGGCCCGAGGCCGAGGAGCGGTTGGGTGCCGTCGAGCAGGCCTACCGCGGTCTCCCCCGCGCCTGGGACAGTGCCGCCGAGGACCGCATCTTCGATCGGCTCTTCGCGGTGTTCGGTTCGCGTCGCCACTTCGCCGGCGACCTACCCTCGGTCAAACCGACTGTGACGCAGTTGATCTCCGACCCTGAGAACATCACTCTGCGCGTCCGCCACTACGATCCGAACCACCCCGTCTTCGGATACGACGAGATCCTCGATTGCCACGAGGACGTCGCCGAGCTCGAGGCCCTGAGCCGCTGGTCGATGGTTTTGCACAACCAGCAGCCCTGGGAGGGAAGCGAACTCGAACTCGTCCGGGTCGCAGACCTGAAGGACGACGACTACGTCGTGGTCTCCCACCCGCGCAATCGGGAGGTCCAGCGGTTCATCAACCGGGCCATGTCGGGGAAGACCCGCAAGGCCACCTCGTACACGCGGCACGAACCGGTCGCCCCGTCTGCGCCGTACCCGGCCGTCGACGTGCGTTCGGAGTTCGCGATCGCACCGCGCATCGATGCGATCGCCGTCGCCCATGGCGACCAGGTGTGCACCAACGAGGACCTGATCCGCAACACCGCCTACAACTGGTCGCCCATGTCGGCCGACGAGATCACGGCCAAGACCGGGATCGAGCAGCGCCGGTACACCTCGGGAACCTTCGAGGACCTGGCCCTGACGGCGGCGAAGCAGGCGATCGCCCACGCCGGTGTCGGCCCGCAGGACATCGGTGCGGTCATCACCTGCACGTGCACGAGCGGCCGGCTGATCCCGTCGCTGGCCACGTGGATCTCGGGCGAACTGGGCATCGGGCAGACCCACGCCTCGTTCGACCTGATCGCGGCGTGCGCGGGAATGCCCTACGGCCTGGCCGAGGCGACCCGCATCCTGCAGCAGGTCAAGCGTCCCGTCCTCGTGGTGTGCGTCGAGAAGTTCTCGGACAAGATCGGCACCGTCCGGCCGTCCCGGATGATCTTCGGTGACGGCGCCGCGGCGATGGTGATCTCGCCGGCCGCCGAGGGCGAGGCTCCCGATCTCGAGTTCTTCAACAGCTACGCGAGCGGCCCGACGAGCGAGGTCAACTCGATCATCTGGCCGAATCCGGACTTCGACAACTTCATCACGGTCTACGGACCCGAGGTGAAGACGCTCGCCGGTCGCTACCTGACTCAGATGCTCGACGAGATCAAGGCGCTCCCGTCCCCCGACGATGCCGAACGTTCGCTGCTCGACGACATCGATCTCATCGTTCCCCACCAGGCGAACAAGACGATGGTCATCGAGCTCGCCGCGAACGCCGGACTCTCGGCCGACCGGTTGTACTTCAACATCGAGAAGGTCGGCAACACGTCGTCGGCGAGCATCCCGCTCGCGATCCACGACGCCGTCCGCGACGGGGTCATCACCGAACCGGTGCGTATCTTCGCTCCCGGCTTCGGCGCGGGTGCGGTGGCGGGTTACACCGTCATGCGGATCGACCCGAAGGTGGTCGTGCCGTTCGAAATGACCGACGCCGGCTGAGCCGGCAGGTGATCGCCGCCGGCTGAGCCGGCAGGTGACACACGCCGGCTGATCCCGGCGTACGACAGGCATCCGGGCCGTCCCCCGGCAGGCCCGGAGTACATCGGCCCGTTCGCGACATCCGGTCGCGAGCGGGCCGATCGTCGTCTGCGACCGGGCGGCGTAACACCTGCGACACTCAGGCCGACATTTCGATCGGATCCGGCAAATCGGATCCGGACGAAGTACAGAAAGGCCTCGCGCATGAAGTTCCGCCGCATCGTCGCTGCGACGCTGGGGTGTGTGGCTCTGACGGTCGCCGCACCGTCGACCGCCACCGCCTTCCCTCTCGTGGATCTGCTCCCGAAGGGCATCGCCGATCTCGTTCCGAGCGGATCGTTCAATCCGTTCGCTCCGCCGCCGGCACCTCCGGCTCCCCCAGCCCCGCCTGCACCCCAGGCGGCTCCGCAGGTCGCCCCTGCTCCCCCGGCTCCCCGTCCGGCTCCGGCCGCACCGAGCGGCGGGTTCAAGAACTGCACCGAGGCATGGAACGCGGGTGCTGCTCCGGTCCACCGCAACGACCCGGGATATGCACCGCGTCTCGATCGCGACAACGACGGGATCGGTTGCGAGCGCGATCCGCGCTGACCGTTCCGTCCGATGAACGGGCGAAGGCCCTTCCGTCCTCGGGACGGAAGGGCCTTCGTCATCGGTACGTGCGGGAACCTCAGAGCCACCGCGGCGGCGTGAGTTCTCCGCCGGTGACCCCCACTGCTCCGCGACCGGCCGCCCAGCGGACGACACCGGCGAGATCGCCCCGGACGGCGTGGGTGGTCTCGGCGTCACCGTTCACGCGGACCGCGTCGCGTCCCTCGACCTCGAGCGCGATGCCCGCACCGAGATCCTTCTTGCGCCACATTCCGACGATGTCGTCGAGCAGGGAGTCGAGGACGACGGGCGGGAAGTCGCCGAAGCGTCCACCGTTGTCGAGATCGACGGCGTGGATCCACACTTCGCGCGTGCGCATCCAGGCGGTCTCCTCGGCCGGCACGAGCCGGCCCTGTGCGGTGCGCACCTGTGCCTGCCACGCCGTCTCCGGCAGGTGCCGCCACTTCTCGTCGAGGCGGGCAACGGTGTGCGAGAACAGGTTCCGCAGGGCAGCGGGATTCAGCGTGGCGCCCTCGGCGATCTCCTGAGCCCGCTGTTCGGTGGAGGAGTACATCGGTGTCTCGACACCGGTCGCCGCCCAGTCCATGAGCCGGCACAGCGCCGCGGCGTTGTAGCCGATGTGCGCGACGAGATGCCGGCGCGTCCACCCTTCGAGCAGGGTGGGACCGTCGAGTTCGTCGTCGGTCAGCTCGGCCAGGCGCTGAGACAGGTAGGCCGTGCCGCGCCGGGCGATGAGGAGTCGCTCGGACAGGTCGAGATCGTTGAATCCCACGGTCGGCTTCTCCTATTTGATGATCGTCTTGTTCCGGACGGTGCCGAGGCCCTCGATGGTGACCTCGCAGACCTCGCCGTTGCCGATGTAGCGCGCGGGCTTGCGGGCGTGGCCGACACCGCCGGTGGTGCCGGTGATGATGACGTCACCGGGCTGCAGGGTCACGATGTGCGAGATGTAGTCGACGAGCTTGGCCGGGGTGAACACCAGGTCGTTGGTGTTCGACGACTGCATGACCTCGCCCTCGAGGCGGGTCTCGATGGCGGTGCCGAGCTTGTAATCGGTGTCGAGGAAGGGACCGAAGCCGCTGGTCTTCTCGAAGGTCTTGCCCTGATCCCACTGCAGCGTGCGGTACTGGTAGTCGCGCATCGTGTAGTCGTTGATCACGGAGTAGCCGGCGATGTACTCGGCGGCGTCGGCCTCGGAGACCTGGTAGGCCTGCTTGCCGATGACCACGGCGAGCTCGGCCTCCCAGTCGAGCTGGGAGCCCGCGTAGGCGGGAACGACCACGTCGTCGTAGGGGCCGGTGAGGGCTTCCTTGAACTTCGAGAACAGGGTCGGGTACTCCGGCAGGTCGCGGCCCATCTCCTTGATGTGGGTCGCGTAGTTCAGGCCGACGCACACGATCTTGCCCGGGGCGGGGACGACCGGGGCGTAGTCGGCGGAGCCGAGGTCGACGGTCTTTCCGGATGCCTGTTCGGCGACCGCCTTCCAGTTCGGATCGGCGAGCAGCGCGGACAGGTCGGCGTAGCCGTCGATGACGGTGGCGCTGGAGTCGCTGTCGACGCGGACGGCGGCGGTGCCGCCGTCGAGGCGGAGGGTGGCGAGACGCATGGGGTTCAGGCTCCTTCGGAGATGATGGTGCGGTTGAAGTGCAGACGTTCGACGATCGGCGCGTCGGAGAAGGCGAAGAGATCGACACCCCTGTCGGTCTCGAGCGACCACTCGACCCAGGACGGAACGACGATCATGTCGCCCTTGGTGACGTCGTGGCTCTTGTCTGCGAGATGGAAGCGGCCCTCACCGTCGAAGACCTGGAAGACCACGGATCCGACGTCGCGGCGGGCGCGGGTGTGTGCCCCGGCGCGCAGTCGGTGGAACTCGGCGCGGATCGTCGGCATGACGTCGCCGCCGGTGGTGGGGTTGGTGTAGCGGACGGCGGCGTGGCCGGGTTCCGGGGTGGCGGCGTAACCCTCGTCCTCGAGGGCGAGCTGCTCGTTCAGCGCGCGGTCGGTGTGCTCCCAGCGGTAGCACGCGATCGGCGAGCTGGTCTTGCGGTCGAGACCCACGAGCGGGCGCAGACCGGGGTGGACCCACAGTCGCTCGGACCGGGAGATGTCCGGGGTGCCCTCGTCGGTGACACCGTCGGAGCCGAACTCGAAGAAGCCGGTGTCGGTGTAGTGCACGAACGGGATGTCGAGGCCGTCGATCCACGCCATCGGCCGATCGGTCTCGTTGTGGTGGCCGTGGAAGTTCCAGCCCGGGGTGAGCAGGAAGTCGCCGCGGCGCATGGCGACCGGGTCTCCGTTGACCACGGTCCACACGCCCTCGCCCTCGACGACGAAGCGGAAGGCGTTCTGGGAGTGGCGGTGCTCGGGGGCGGTTTCCTTCGGGCCGAGGTACTGGATCGCCGCCCACAGCGTGGGGGTGACGTACGGGACGCCGCCGAGGCCCGGGTTCGCGAGCGCGATGGCGCGACGCTCACCGCCGCGGCCGACCGGCACGAGATCTCCGGCGCGCTGGGCCAGCGGGTACAGGGTCGACCACTGCCAGACGAAGGGGACGGCCTTGGACGTCGGGACCATCGGCATCAGGTCGCCGATCTGCGTCCACAACGGGTTGAGGTGTTCGGTCTCGAAGTCGTCGTACAGCTTCTGGAGCTCGGGATCGACAGGCTCGGTGGCAGTCATGAAATCTCCTTGTCCGGCGTTGTCTCCAAAGTAGGGGCGCCGGAACCGAGGAATCCATCTATTTCTGCACAGTGGAATTCTGGACGTCCGGACCGGCGATATCGGCGACGTCGACCTCGATGCCCCGCACCGCCGCCTGCATCTGCGCGACGAGCCTTCCGCGCAGATGCTGCCGGTAGCGGGTGACCGGCACGGCCACCGTGAGGGCACCGATCGCCGCGCCCCGGCCGTTGCGGATCGCCACCCCGATCGCCGCGACACCCTCCTCCGTCTGCTCGACGTTGACGGCGAAACCCAGCTTGCGTGCCGCCTCGAGTTCGTGCGCGAACTCCTCGAACTCCCCGATGGCCATCCGGCGGTCGGTCTCGTAGGCGGGGCTCGGTCCCTGACTGATGTGGGGCTCGTCCGCGGGACGCAGGTAGAGCTGCTCGAGCACCGCGCGGGGAAGCTCGGCCAGCAGGATCCGTCCACCCGCGGTGAGCTCGGCGGGGAGCACCTGACCTCGGCGATCGCCCACACGCAGGAT
The DNA here is from genome assembly GCF_900187265.1 of Rhodococcus rhodochrous. Lineage (NCBI taxonomy): Bacteria > Bacillati > Actinomycetota > Actinomycetes > Mycobacteriales > Nocardiaceae > Rhodococcus > Rhodococcus rhodochrous. The sequence continues at coordinate 1,526,253 of NZ_LT906450.1, read as the reverse complement.
CGATGCCGCCTCTGCCGTCCACAGGAAGCGCGCCTGTGATCCCACCCGGATCACGAGGTTGACGGTCTCGTCGGCGAGCGTGGCGAGGGCCTCCATGTGGGGGCGGCACAGGTCGGTGAAGTCCCGCGTCCACCCCTGACTCGCCGGGCCGACGCCGAGCGCCGGCCCCGGGTGGTACATCCGTTTCTCGTCCTGTACGGCGAAGCCCCGGTAGACGAGCATCGCCAGCAGACGGTGCGCGGTGGACGGCGCCGTGCCGAGTTCGGCGGCCGCGTCCTTGAGCCGGATCGCACCCGCATCGCGGAGCAACTGCAGCAGCCGCAACGCGTTGTCGACCGACTCGAGCATGTAGGTCGGCTTGCGGATCGTGCCCATCGGCTTGTTCTGCATAGCAGAACTTTATTGCATCGCCGGGCGGCGCGCGCCCACCGTTGAAGAATGCATCTGGAGAACGAGGCTTCACCGACGCGGGCCGGAGGCAACATCACACTCCCCCGTGCTCACGTCATGGCGGTGATCGTCTGCTGGCTGTTCGTCGTGTTCGACGGCTACGACCTCATCGTCTACGGCAACGTCATATCGAGTCTCCAGGGCGAGTGGGGCATCAGCGCCTCCACCGCCGGTACCCTCGGAAGCCTGGCGTTCGTGGGCATGATGATCGGCGCGGTCCTCGCCGGCCGGCTCTCCGACGCGATCGGACGCAAGAACGCCGTCATCGGCTGCGTCGTCGTCCTCTCCGTCTTCACCGCCCTGTGCGCGGTGGCACCCGGGCCCGTGATCTTCGGTCTCCTGCGCCTCGTCGCCGGTATCGGACTCGGCGGACTCGTACCGACGTCGAACGCTCTTGCCGCCGAACTGGTGCCGGACAAGTGGCGCGCCGCGGTCGCGACGATGATGATGTCGGGCGTCCCGATCGGCGGCTCGATCGCCGCCCTCATCGGCATCCCGGTCATCCCCAACTGGGGCTGGCGCCCGATGTTCGCGTTCGCGCTGATCCCCCTGCTCGTCCTCGTCCCGCTGGCGATCAAGGTGCTGCCGAAGCACGCCGTCTCGAACGCTCATCCGGACAACTCCGCGGGCGGTTTCAAGGAACTGCTCGGCTCGCGTTTCCGCACCATCAGCATCATGTTCGCGGCCGTCACCGTCGTGACCCTGCTCGCCTGGTACGGCCTCGGCACCTGGCTGCCCAAGCTCATGCAGGGCGAGGGCACCGACCTCGGCAACGCCCTCACGTTCTCCCTGGCCCTGAACCTCGGCGCCGTCGCCGGTTCGTTCATCACCGCCTGGGGCGGCGTCCGCTGGGGTTCGGTCCCCACCAGCATCGTCGCCGCACTCATCGCGGGCGTCGCCCTGCTGACCCTGCTGCTCGACCCGCCGGTCGCCGCGGTCTACCTGATCTTCGTCCTCGCCGGTGTGGGCACCCACGGCACGCAGGCACTGATCATCGCCGCGGTCGCGTCCTACTATCCCGACCACCTGCGCGGTACCGCTCTCGGCTGGGCCCTCGGCGTCGGACGCATCGGTGCCGTCGCGGCCCCGCAGATCGGTGGCTGGCTGCTCGCCGCCGGCCTCGGTGCCCACTCGAACTTCGTCCTCTTCGGTGTCAGCGCCCTGATTTCGTCGCTGCTGCTGACGGTGATCTGGAAGAAGTTCCCCGCACGCCACGACTCGCTCCGCCCGGTCTCCGCTCACTGATCACACCGCGGCCGATCGCGCCGCGATCGATACGCGCTGACCGCGCCCCGTTCCCCTCTGCTTCACACGATCCGAAGGAGTGTCATGTCCGATCTGAAGGACGCTCGAGTTCTCATTGCCGGTGGCGGCATCGGCGGTGTCGCCAATGCCCTCGCTCTCGCGCAGAAGGGCGCCCAGGTCACGCTGTTCGAGCGTGCCCCCGAGTTCGGTGAGGTGGGCGCAGGACTCCAGATCGGCCCGCACGGCTCGCGCATCCTGCAGTCGCTCGGTGTCTACGACGAGGTCATCGCGAAGGGCGTGCTGCCCAAGAACCTCGTCTTCCGTGACGCCGTGACCGCGGAGATCCTCACGAAGGTCGATCTCGGACGCGACTACCAGCAGCACTACGGCGGTGTGTACTTCGTCGTGCACCGCTCGGATCTGCACTCGGTGCTCGTCGAGGCGGCCCGCAAGGCCGGAGCGGATCTGCGGACGAACTCCACGGTGACCGACGTGGTCACCGAGGGCGACACCGTGCGGGTGATCCTGGAGAACGGCGAGGAGCACGTCGGCGACGTCGCACTCGGCATGGACGGCCTGCACTCGCGCCTGCGTCCGAAGCTGTCCGACGACCAGCCCGTCGGCTCGGGTTACGTCGCCTTCCGCGGCACCTTCCCGATGAACGAGGTTCCGCTCGAGGAAGAGATCGAGGACGTCGTGGGCTACATCGGCCCGCGCTGCCACTTCATCCAGTACCCGCTGCGCCAGGGCGAGATGCTCAACCAGGTGGCGGTCTTCCAGTCCCCCGCATTCCTCCGCGGTGAGGAGAAGTGGGGCAGCCCCGAGGAACTCGCGCACGCCTACGACCACTGCCACGAGAGCGTGCAGAGCGCACTGAAGTACCTGTGGACCGATCGCTGGTGGCCGATGTTCGACCGCAACCCGATCGACAACTGGGTCGACGGCCGGATGATCCTGCTCGGCGACGCCGCGCACCCGCCGCTGCAGTACCTCGCCTCCGGTGCCGTCATGGCGCTCGAGGATGCGAAGTGCTTCGCCGACTACGCCGCCGAGGACCTGCAGGGCGACAGCGCGAACTGGCCGAAGATCCTGAAGGACGTCAACGCCGAACGCGCACCGCGCTGCAACCGCATCCTCACCACCGGACGCATGTGGGGCGACCTGTGGCACCTCGACGGTGCCGGTCGCGAGGCCCGCAACGAGCTGTTCCGCACCCGCGACACCTCGAGCTACAAGTACACGGACTGGCTCTGGGGCTACAGCTCCGACCGCAACCGCTGAGCACTGAGCACTGATCCCACAGCGGCGCTGAGCAATTCGTCCCGTTCCGGACAATGCCGTCCCCGATCCACCGATCGGGGGCGGCATTTGCCGTATATCCGAAGTGAATTCGGTCCCGACCGGTGTTCGTGACCTCGACCAACCCTCACTCGGGGGATTCGCCGACCGTTCCGGAACGACCCTGACGTCACAGCGGTGCGGCATATACTCGCCGGACTGCGGACGGACGTCACGATCCGCGGAGAACAGGGAGCGGCCCTTGAGTATTCGCAACCTTCGCGTCGCGGTGGTCGGTGGGGGCATCATCGGTGCCGCGACCGCCCGGCAACTCGCCCTCTCGGACGCCGACGTCACGCTGTTCGAGAAGGAGGACCGGCTCGCCGCGCATCAGACGGGGCACAACAGCGGCGTCGTCCACGCCGGCCTCTACTACACGCCCGGCAGCCTCAAGGCGCGGTTGTGCAGGCGCGGTGTGGAGTTGTTGCAGACGTTCACCACGGACAAGGGCCTGCCCTACGACGAGTGCGGCAAGGTCGTCGTCGCCCTCGACGACTCGGAACTCGGCCGGCTCGACGCGATCTTCTCGCGGGCCACGGCGAACGGGGTCCCCGGCATCAGGCGCATCGGTGCCGACGAGATCACCGCGATCGAACCGCACGCCGTCGGGATCGCAGCCCTGCACTCCCCGCACACGGCGATCATCGATTTCGTCGCCGTCACCCGCGCGCTCGCGGACGACGTCGTCGCCGCGGGTGGCACGGTGCGGACCGGTACCGCCGTGACGGCGATCCGCGAGGCGGGCGAGCAGGTCGTCGTCGACGTCCCGGGCGATCAACCGGCCTTCGATCTGGTGATCACGTGCGCGGGACTGCAGTCCGACCGTCTCGCCCACACCTCGGGCGACACCCGCGACCCGCGGATCGTCCCGTTCCTCGGCGACTACCTGCTGCTCGAACCGGACGCGGCGGCGAAGGTGCGCGGGTTGATCTATCCGGTGCCCGACCCCCGCTATCCGTTCCTCGGTGTGCATCTCACCCGCCGGATCGACGGTGAGGTGATGGTGGGACCGAACGCCTTCCTCTCCCCCGGCCGCGAGGCCTATCGCGGCGGGCGCGGATCGTGGCGCGATCTGCGTGACGCCGTCGCCTGGCCCGGTTTCTGGCGGTTCGCCGCCCACAACCTGCCCGCAGCGGGCCGGGAACTGCGCACGGCGAGCAGCACTCGACGGTTCGTCGCCGATGCGGCCGCGTACATGCCCGGGCTGACCGTCGACGACGTGCGGCCGGGTCCGCGCGGCATCCGCGCCCAGGCGATGAACTCCGACGGAGGTCTCGAGGACGACTTCGTCGTCACCGGGCACGGACGGGTCGTGCACCTGCGCAACGCCCCGTCACCCGGGGCCACCTCGTCGATGGCGATCGCGGAGTATCTCGTCGACCGCGCCCTCGAACGCATCGCCTGATCGGGTCACCCGGCGGCGGACGTCACGGTTCGCAGTGACCGGTTCCGGGCATGCTGCACGGAAACCACTTCATCGTCAGGAGGTCTCCATGGCACGAATCGCACTCATCGGAGGACACGGCAAGGTCGCGTTGCATCTCGAGCGGCTGCTGGCCGATGCCGGTCACGAGACCAGTGCGTTCATCCGCAATCCCGATCACGCCGACGATGTGCGCGCTGCCGGTGGCACGCCCGTCGTCGCCGACGTCGAGAAGATGGACATCGCCGAGATCACCGAGCTGCTGCGCGGCCACGACGCGGTGGTCTGGTCCGCGGGCGCGGGCGGAGGGAATCCCGAACGCACCTATGCGGTGGACCGCGACGCGGCGATCGCCTCGATGACCGCCGCGCAGGAGGCCGGGGTGCGCCGGTACGTGATGGTGTCGTACTTCGGGGCCCGCCCCGACCACGGCGTCCCCGAGGACAACAGCTTCTACGCCTATGCCGAGGCCAAGTCGGCCGCGGACGCCCATCTGCGGGGCACCGACCTCGACTGGACGATCCTCGGTCCGAGCGCACTGACCCTCGACCCGCCCACCGGCCGCATCGAGATCGAGGGGCACGGGGCGAGCGACAAGGGACAGGTCTCGCGCGCCGATGTCGCGGCCGTCGCCGCAGCGGTGCTCGAGCGGCCGGAGACGGTGGGCCGCACCATCGAGTTCAACAACGGTGACGTCCCGATCGACGAGGCACTCGACGCGCTGAGGTAGTTCCCCGCGCAGCAGTCCGCCCCCGGTAGCAGGGGGCAACCGGGGGCGGACATACGAGCGATGTGATCGCTCAGGCCTGCGGGGCGAGTTCCTCCACGCGCAGCGGCGAGGTGTCCGCGGCGGCCGCGATGGCCTCCTCGAACTGCCGGCGGTCGACCTGCGAGCCGAGCACCAGCGCGAGTCGCGCCAGGAAGCCCTCGCGGTCGTCCTCGGCGGCCTGGTCCAGGGCGGTCGACAGACCGAGCCAGACGTTCTCACGTCGTTGATCGTCCTCGGTGACCTGCTCGGCGGGCCGGGCCGGGAGTTCCGCACCGGCAGGAGCGGCACCGGAGCGCAGGGACGCCGCGACACCGTCCAGGTCGGCGACCGGCACACGGCACAGCAGCAGACCGTCGGGGCGGATCACGAAAGCCTCACCGGCCATCGCGCCGAGTGCCTCGACGAGATCGGGCGCGTCGAGGAGCGTCACACCGTCCACCTCTGCGCTGTCGACGGCCAGGGCCGCGACGCTCTCGGGGGCGAGCGCCTGCGCCAGGCTCGTTGCGGCGGTGGCGAGGGCGGCCGAGCCCGCTGCGTCGAGGCCGACCCCGAGCACGGCGAATCCGGTGCCGCGCGCGTCGTTCAGCGACGTCTCGCGACCGGCGATGCGGATCCGGCGATCCTCGACGGGATCGCCCGGGAGCACACCTTCGGTGCCGGGGGCGACCGACCAGGTCAGCGGCGACAGTCGGGCGTGCGTGGCGCTGGACTGACGCGGGTTGATCAGGTGCCCGAACTCGGGGCGTCCCACGGCGAGCGCGAGGATCGCGTCACGCGTGGTGCGGTAGCCGTGGCTGCCGGGGCTCATGATGAGCGTGGACTTGCCGGCGTTGGCGACGTTCTGCTCCCACGCGTTGTGGCGTTCGAACGAGTACGCCTTCAGCAGGGCGGGTTCGGCGTTGCCGTTCACGACCGCGGCGAGCTGCCACGCGAGGGTCTCGGCGTCCTCCATGCCCGAGTTGAGCCCGCGCACACCGAAGATCGGCACGAGATGGGCCGCGTCACCGGCGAAGAGGAGACGGTCGTGGGTGAACTCGTCGAGGGCGAGGGCGCGGGCGCTGTAGAAGCCCTTCCACTCGAGGGTCCACGGCAGGTCGTTCTGCAGCCAGTCGAGGTGCTTGGCGATGCGGGCGCGGATCGCCTCCTCCTGCGTCTCGATCTCGGCGTCCTCGGACGGGTCGAGCTGGTAGTCGATGCGCCAGATGTTGCCGGGCTGCTTGTGCATGATGATCGTCGAGCCGGGGTTGCTCGGCGGGTCGAACCAGACCATGCGCTCCGCGGGGAGATCGGACTCCCAGTGGATGTCGGCGATGACGTAGCGGCCCTCGTAGCTGGTGCCCTGCAGACGCAGGCCCGCGAGTTCGCGCATGCGGCTGCGGCCACCGTCGGCGGCGACGACCCAGCGTGCGCGCAGGTGCCGCTTGCCGGCGGCGGTGTCGACCTCGAGGGTGACCTCGTCCTCGCCGCGCAGGATCCCGGCGATCGGCGCCTGCCAGTGCAGGGTGATGAGGGGGTTCTGCTCGATGGTGTCGACCATGATCTGTTCGAACTCCGACTGGGAGACGTTGATCATGGGCGGACGGACGTCGAAGTCACGCTGCGGCATCTGGAAGTGCAGGACCTGCTGGTCGCGGTAGAAGCTGCGACCGCCGACCCACGGCAGCACGATCTTCTCGAGCTCCTCGCCGAAGCCGAGGCGCGCGGCGGCTTCGAGGCTGTGGCGGGAGATGCAGATGGCGCGCGAGCCGAAGGACACCTGATCGGCGGCCTCGAGGATGGTGACGGGCACACCGCGCTGGGCGAGTCCGAGGGCGACGGCCATGCCCACCGGTCCGGCACCGACCACGACGACGGGCAGCGTCTCGTCGGCGGGAGTCATCGACTCGAACTCCGACGCGGGGTACTTCGGCGGCTGGTAGTAGGTCGACATGGTCAGACACCTTCCTCGGGAGAACGGCGGGAGTCGGTGATGTTCGCGTATCCGGCGGACGGCACGCGCAGCAGCAGGATGCTCATGAAGCTGATCAGCGCGATCAGCACGAAGTAGCCGGTGATGGACATCGAGGTGCCCGTCGCGGCGAACAGGGAGGTCGCCACCATCGGTGCGAGACCGCCGCCGAGGATCGCGCCGATCTGGTAGCCGAGCGACGCACCGCTGTAACGGATCTTGGCGGGGAACAGTTCGGCGAACAGTGCCGACTGCGGACCGGCACAGCAGCCGAGGGTGAAGCCGAGGCCGACCATGGCGAGGAGCATGACCGGCAGGAGCGCCGTGTCCATCAGGGGGAAGAACAGGGCGGCCGCGACGACCAGGCCGGCCGAGGACCGGATGTAGACGGTGCGGCGTCCGACGAGATCGGAGCGCCAGGCCGCGAAGGCCATGCCGGCCATCCAGAACGGGCACGAGGCGATCAGCAGCGCGAGCATCGTGGTCTTGCTGAACCCGAGCGTGGCCTCGCCGTACTTGAGGACGTAGACCATGTAGGCGTAGGCGATGCCGTTGGTGGCGATGAAGGTGCCGCCGGCGAGCAGCACGGTCTTCCAGTGCTGGGTGAGCACCTCGAGGATCGGCAGCTTCTCCTCGGCCGCGGGGGCGTCCTTGGCGGCCTTGAACTCTGCGCTCTCCTCGAGACCGAGGCGGATCCACATGGCGACGAAGACGAGCACCGCCGAGGCGAGGAACGGGATGCGCCAGCCCCACGCGTTGAACGTCTCCTCGCTGAGGAAGGCGGTCAGCGGCAGGTACACGAGGTTCGCGATCAGCACACCGGCCGGCACACCGATCTGCGGTGCCGCGCCGTAGAGGCCGCGCTTGCCTGCGGGGGCGTTCTCGGTGGCGACGAGCACCGCTCCGCCCCACTCACCGCCGACGCCGAGGCCCTGGATGAACCGCAGGGCGACGAGCAGGATCGGTGCCGCGACGCCGATGGCCGCGTAGTTCGGGAGCACGCCGATCGCCACGGTCGCGAAGCCCATGAGCAGCAGCGAGACGACGAGCATGGACTTGCGGCCGATGCGGTCGCCGAAGTGGCCCATCACGACGCCGCCGATCGGGCGGGCGATGAAGCCGACCGCGAGCGTGGCGAAGGCGGCCAGAGTTCCGGCGACCTCGGACGAGCCGGGGAAGAACTGCGGGCCGAGCACGAGTGCCGCGGCGGTGCCGTAGATGAAGAAGTCGTACCACTCGATGGCGGTACCGACGAAGCTGCCGAGCGCGGCTTTGCGTGCGGCTCTTGCCGACGTCTGCGGCGTCGAGTCAAGGACTGTCATGTTCAGTGCCCTCTCCGGCGGTCGATCCGAGGCATCCGATTAACGAGCGTTCGGATGCAGTGGGACCAATCATGAGAGCGGTCACATCGTTTGCAAAGCGCACAAAGTCGGTGAATATCCCCGGAAATTCCGTGAATAGGGACGTTCGGCCACGTCAGAGTGCCTGCGAGGTCCTCGCGACGTCGACGACGAAGTCCGTGAAAGTTTGGGCAACACGGCTCGGAAGGGCGTCCTTGCGCCACGCGAGCACGACCGGCACCGGTTCCGGAGTCGGGTCGACGACGGGCAGCAGGACGAGTTTCCGGCCCTCGTAGGTGACGTCGACGGCGGGTCGCTGCACGAGCAGGGTCCACCCCAGTCCGCGCCCCACGAACGATCGTGCCGTCTCGAAGGTCTGCGTCCGGTACGCGATGGACGGGGTGAAGCCGGCCTCCGCGCACACCCGCAGAGCGTGCCCCGAACTCGGCGGGGCGTCGAGGAGCACCATGGGCTCGTCGGCGAGATCGCGCAGGCGTACCTGCGAGGCTCCCGCGAGCGGATGATCGGCCGAGACGAGCACCATCGGCTCGCGCACGTCGAGGGTGACCGTCTCGAGTCCCGGTTCGAGATCGAGGTCGTAGAGGAAGGCCACGTCGAGCTCGTGCGAGTCGAGCAACATCCGCAGACGGTTCTGGGTGTCCTCGCGGAAGTCGACGTCGGCGCGCGGATGGGCGCGGGTGAACTCGGCGATGAGGGCGGGCAACAACGTCGGCGCGAGGGAGAGGTAACACCCCACCGCCACCGGACCGACGATGTCGCCCGCCTCCGACCGCGCATCGCTCTCGAGTTCGCTCGCGTGGTGCAACAGCATCTTCGCCCGCTCGAGCACCGCGTGACCGGTCGGTGTGAGCTTGACGCCCCGGGCACGTTGCCGGACGAGGAGTTTGACGGCGAGGGCCTTCTCCAGGTCGGTGATCGCGGACGAGAGCGCCGAGTGGGACATGTGCATCGCGTCGGCGGCCGCGGTGATGGTGCCCCACTCGGCGACGGCGACGAACGCCGCGAGCTGCCTCATCGTGTACGTGGGCACCGCGTCCGTCCTGGGCATGGTCCTACCGTAGTCCCGCGTGGAGAGCGCTCACATGAACCGGAACAGCGGCGGGATCGCGACGACCGCCAGTGCCGCCCAACCGCAGTAGACGGGCAGGTACCGCATCTGCCACCGCTCGACCGCCGCGAAGCCGGTGCGACCCCGCAGGAACGAGATGCCGAGCCACGCCGCCCACACCAGATTCACCAGGAGGACGAGGTTCAGGCCGAGCGCGGTGACCTTGTTCGCGGTGAAACCGAACTCGGCGATGCGGGTCGCCATCGCGGTGAGCATCAGCAGGTCGACGGCGAGCGCGGCGGCGATCAGCACGACCTGCAGCAGATCGAAGACGTCCGGTGCGGCGTGCGGGTCGCGGGCGGAGATCGAGTAGAGCAGGAGCCCGAGGACGAGCACGAGGATCAGGTCCATGAGGATCAGCAGGCCCCGATCGACGTCGAGGACGCTGTGGGACGCGATCACCGCGACGAACAGCGCGACCAGCATGAGGATCGTGACGGGTGTGAACACCCGGGTGAGAACGGGAGCGATGTTCTCCACGACCTGCTGTTTCGCCTCGACGAGCCAGGCCGCGACGACGAGCGCTCCGGCCGGCCCGAACGGGAGGATCCACTGTTCGAAGAACGGTTCGATGTCGATTCCCAGGGCACTGAAGGCACCCGCGGTCAGTCCCATGAGCACGCCGCCGCCGAGCGCGAGCAGCGCCAGGTACACGGCGCACTCCCCCGTGAAACGCACGAAGTCCATGCGACGACGGTGGGATCGCCACTGCCCCGCGACGTAGGCGGCTCCGACGACGAACCACAGGGCCACAGGGGCGTGGATCGCCGCGATGATCTCGGTGGCGCCGCCCGGTTCGAACGGGAAGACATCGAGCACGATCGCCGCGAGGACGAACGGAACAGCAAGGAGCGCACTGCTCTTCGGGCTCATCTCCCGCTTCCACGCGAAGTACAGTGCGAGGAAGGGCAGCACGAGCACGGCGGCGTTGCGCACCAGCGCGGTCTCGGGGAGCCATTCGAATCCGGCCCGGACGGCCAGACCGGCACCGAGCGCGCAGGCGAGGACGACCGCGAGTTCCCTACGGCGCCGAGGGGTTCCGGATTCCTCATCGCGGCCACCACCGGAGAGGACGAGCTGCTTCCACAGCCGGTCCGAGTGTTCCTGGGCGAACTCGCGGGAGATCTCGTCGAGACCGCCCATCCGGCCGACCGCGACGAGGAATGCCTCGTCGGCCGACAGTCCGACCGACACGAGATCCGAGATCTGTTCCCGCAGATGATCTTCCATCTCGTCGATGTCCGAGGACGAGATGACCCGATGGTCGGCGACGTAGCTGCGCCAGCCGGCGATCCGGTCCTCGAGATGCGCGTCGAGTGTCATCACGACCACCCCGGCGCGACGGCGGGAGGCAACTGGGCCGACTGCCACACCTGATGCAGCGCCTCGGCGACGACCGTCCACTGCGCCGCCCGTTCGGCGAGGACCTCGCGGCCCGCATCGGTGATGGCGTAGTGCTTGCGACGGCGGCCGTTGTCGGCCACACGCCAGGCGGCGGACACGTGCCCCGCCCGCTCGAGACGGTGCAGGAGGGGATAGAGCATCCCGTCGGTCCACTGCATCCGGCCCTGTGACAGCTCGTTGACGCGCTTGATGATCGCGTACCCGTACGACTCGCCCTCGGCGAGGATGCCGAGCACGAGCGGGGTGGCGGACGCGGCCACCAGATCCTTCTCGATGAACATGTCGTCCTCATACCTAGAAGTTCTATGGATAACGGTGACCCTAGCAGATCTAGGTATGAGGACCGAGCGCTCTCCGCGAAGCGGTGCGAAAGCGTCTACTGCCGGTCGTCGGATCCGGCGGTTGCGGAATCGGCAGATCCCGAAGCGGAAGATTCCGAAGCGTCGGAGCGACTCCACGTCTCCGTCACCCGCGCCCGCCCGCGTTCGAACACGTCGCCGAGGACTCCCCCGACCGCCTTGAGCGGGCTGCTCATCGAGTCCAGGGCCTCGGCGATCACCGGGTCCTCGTCGTCGAGCCAACCCGCCTCGTCGGCGCGGCACGCCCACCGGAAGTCGTCGAAGTCCTGACGCAGACCCGCGAGCACCTTCGTCGTCCGTCCCGACGACAGGCGGCGGACGACCTCGATCGGGGTGCCCTCCGCGAACCGGGCGAGCGCGGCACGGGCGCGGCGCAGCAGTTCGGCGTCCTGCGTGAAGTGGTCGGCCAGGACCTGACGGGCAGAGGCCAGCGCGTCGCGCAGTTCGTCGTCGGGCGTGCGCGCCAGATGCACGCGATGCCACAGGAACAGGCAGTCCTCGACGATCACGAGCAACTGCAGCGTCTCCCCCAGCGCCTCCTCCACCGCGACCTTCTGCAGCAGTTCGACGTGCTCGCCCACCGCCGCGTCGAGTCCGAGATCGTCGAGCGACGACGAGACGTGCCCGCGCAGCCGCGTCACCGTCCGGGCGAGGACCTCCCCGAGGTCGGCGATCGCCTGCCAGTCCCGGTCGGGCAGACCGCCCGTGTGGTCGACGATCGATGCCGCCCTGGTCAGAGCATTGTGGGTCGCGACGATGTCGCCGGCCGGCTCTGCACCGGCCAGGTCGAGCACGCGGTCGACGGTTCCGGGCGCCGCGTCGTCGCCTTCGAGACGCACGACGGCGGCCTCCACCGACGCGACTGCTCCCCGCAACGCTTCGAGGACCGCGTCGGGGGCGGTGGGGACTGCAGCGGTGGGTTTCGACGTGTCGGCCATTCCCCAATCGTGCTACGTCGGAGGGCCGGATGCATCACGTCTTCCGGGTCGGTTCGGGACGCGGACCCACTTCCCGCTCGGTTCGGGACGCGGACCCATTTCCCGCTCAGTTCGGGACGCGGACCCAGGCTTGTTCGAGCAAAGCCACCACTTCGGTCTCCCTGCGGGCCCGGTAGGCCGACAGGATTCGGCGTGGGCGCGACTCCCCGTCGAGGCCGAGAGCGGACGCCAGCGCCGACGCGATCCGTTCCTCGGGGACGGTCTCCGGTTCGGTGTGGCCGATGAGCGAGAGCGCCTTGCGCAGCGGTTCGGCGTTGTCGGCGACGGTGCGCAGCGGCAGGACGTCGAACCGGCCGTCGGTGCGGACCTCGAGCAGCAGCTCGTTGTCCTCCTCCACCCCGACGTCCTCGAGGAACCGGCGGATCGACGACAGACGCGGCACCGGTCCCGTCCAGCGCAGGGTCTGCCCGCCCAGACGGGACGGGAGCACCACGTGCCCACCCGGCGCACACCCGGCGATCGCCGCGACGGCGGACGGAACCGTGAACTCGGCTCCCCGCAGATGGTCGCGGGTCGCGGGGATCCGCAGGCGCCAGGCCTCGCCCAACCGGTAGAGGCGGCGCGTGCGCTCGGGCACGGCGATCGGGACGTGCGCGCGGTGACGACGCCGGACACGGCCGTCGACGACCTCGAAATCTCCTCCGGCCGTGAACGTCCGGGCGGAATCCTCGGAGATGCCGAATCGGTCGACGAGTGCGGCGACCACCATGTCGCGATCGGCACTCCCGCCGCGGGAATCGACCAGCCGTGCGATGCGCGTGCGGATGGCGGTGACCACGTCGACGTCCCACTCGGCCAGCGCCCAGCGTTCACCGTCGGACGTGAAGCGCTCGTCGTCGGCGAGTTCGGAGACGAGGGTGTGGACGTCGGCGTTGACCCCCATGCGCGCGACGAGCGTGTCGGCGGTCAGCGGGTCGCCGAGCACCTCGAGGACCTGAGCGGCGCGACCGGCGAGTCCGTCCGGCGGGGACAGCAGACGGCCTTCGAAGGTCGTCGTCCCGCAGTACCAGGTCCACGCCTCGAACTCGTCATCGGGAAGCGACCACACGGCCTTCACCGCGGCAGGCTCGACCACACCGTTCGGCGATTCGAACTCCGAGAGCAGTCCGCGGGTCTGTTTCTCGGCGTCGGGCAGGTCCGGTACCGCGATCCACCCGTCCGCGACCTCGAAACGGTCGTCGAGGCGGTGCAGCACCCGCCACAGGGGCACGTCGAAACCCGGGACGGTCCGGCCCAGCACCGGATGGGTGCGCACCGTCCGGTCGAAGGCCGCCACCGGCCGCACGTAGACGCGCAATGCCGCGAGCAGGTCGCCGACCGCCGTGCCGAACGGGAAGGTGGACGGCGCGGCCGGGTCGGCGACGCCGTCGTGGACGCGGCGGCGCAGGGCCGTGCGTTCCGCCTCGGGCAAGCCCTTCAGGTAGTCGGTGAGTTCGGCGATCGGATCGGCCGGCGCCGCCACCGGCAGGTCGCGGGCGGTGAGTGCCCGCAACCGGGCCGCGGCGTCCTGGATCTCCTCCGGCGCCCCGTCGTCGATCACGGCCTGCAGGAGAGGAGCATCGTCGCGGCCGCACACGCGACTCCACCGCGCCAGCGCCGCCAGATCGTCGAGGAGCAGCGCCGCGGCGGGCACCCGCGCGGCACGCGGATCGGCTTCGAGGGTGGCCGGTTCGCGGAGCACCGTCGCGACGAGCGCGGCGCAGACGATCTCCTCCACCGCGTCGCGGTCGGCGCCGCGGATCCCGAGCAGATCAGCCGGACTGCGACTGAACAACTCGGCGGTGGTGGGTGCGTGCGGAAGGCGCGCGACGAGGGTCGCGGCGGCCGGACCGAGATCGAGTGCGGCCACGGGCACTTCGTCCTCACGCAGCAGACCGTCCGCGAAGCGTAGCTCCGGGTGGTCGGTGACGTAGATGTGGGCGAGTTCGGCGCACAGCTCGGGGATCTCGGTGTGCTCGCAGGTCTCGGCGGGCGACTCGGTCTCCCACCAGCGGGGCGACGACACGAGCGCCCCGAGGGCGGCGGTGCGGGCCGATCCGTAGCGGCCGATCCACGGCATCAGATCCACCCAGCGACGACTGTCGAGTTCGTCCGACGACAAGGCACGAGACCACAGCGACACTGACCGATGCTCCTCTTCCACGCCCGGCGGAGGCCGCGGGCCCCCTCTCCGGCGTCGACGCCGCGCTCGTGCAGCGCGTCCACGCGAGGCGTCCTCGACCCGGACGCCGGTTCTCACCCTACAGTCCGAACGCCCTGTTTCCCGTCAGGTGAGCGCGATGTCGGAGTCGGAGTCGTCACGCGCCTCCGGACGCAGCCGCAGCAGGACGAGTCCCGTCACCGACGCGACGATGAGCGAGGCCACCAGCCCGTTCACGTGCAGCGCCCACACGGCGATCACCGCCCCGGCCAGTCCCCCCAGCAGAGCGATCCAGAGCAGTACTTTTCCCAGGACCGAAGCCATTTCCCCGCACCTTCCGGCAATTCACGATCAGAACGGTGAGGATAGTGTCATCTGTCACAGTTCCCGCGAAAGTCCATCGGTGTGTCGACGGATCGTGCCCCCACGGTGACCGGGGCATACTGGTGCGGTTCGAGACGGTGGGGTCGGCAGGAACACGACGGGGAGGCGCAAACAGTGATGGGACCGACGAGTGACCGAGCACGCACGGACGTGATCCTGCGGGACGTGACGCTGCGCGACGGACTGCAACTGACCGGCAAACTGCTTCCCACCGAACGCAAGGTGGAGATCGTCCGGGCGCTGCTCGCAGCGGGCGTGCCCGAACTCGAGATCGGGTCCCTGGCACGCGCCGACCTCGTGCCGCCGATGGCGAACACCCTCGACCTCGTGGCGGCGCTGACCGAGGCGGAACTCGACCGCTGCTGGATCTGGGTCGCCACCCCGCGCCACGTCGAGAAGGCGATCGCGGCCGGTGCCCGACGGTTCCAGTACTGCTTCTCGGTCTCCGACGCCCACAATCGCGCCAACATCGGCCGCGACACCGAGGACAGCATCGCCGCGATGCCGGCGGCGATCGAACGCGCCCACGCCGCCGGCGGCAGCATCCAGTTGTGCCTGGCCACGTCGTTCACGTGCCCGTTCGACGGGCCGGTCGACCCCGACCGGGTCGTGGAGATCGCGTGCGACCCGCGCACGGACGGAGCGGCCGACATCGTCGTCGCCGACACCCTGGGTCAGGCCGTGCCCGGCCAGGTGTCGTCGCTGGTCGCGAGGCTGGCCGCCGAATCCCCCGACCGGCGGATCGTCTACCACGGTCACGACACGTGGGGTCTCGGTGTCGCCAACAGCCTCGCCGCGATCGACGCCGGGGCGACCGTCGTCGACGGCGCACTCGCCGGCCTGGGCGGATGTCCGTTCGCACCGGGCGCGAGCGGCAACACCGCGAGCGAGGACCTGCTGTTCGCGACCCGTCCGTCGTGGTTGGATCCGGAGGTCTTCGGCTCCCTGGTCCGCCTCGGCGAGGACATCGTCGCCGAACTGGACGAACCGAACCGGTCGCGTGCCCGGCAGGGTGCCCGCTCCGAGGCCGAGGCCTTCGACTGGGTGCTCCGGTGACCCGCATCCTGATCGCCCCCGACAGCTTCAAGGGCACCTACACCGCCGTCGAGGTCGCCGACGCGATCGCTTCCGGGGCGGAGAGCGCCGGACACACCGCGATCCGGATGCCCGTCGCGGACGGTGGCGAGGGCACCCTCGACGCGCTCGCCGGGCCGCTCGGTCTCGCCCGGATCGAGGTCGAGGCCGTGAACCCGTGGCGGGCACCGTGCCGTGGGCTGCTGGGGATGTCGGCGGACGGCACTGCGGTCGTCGAACTCGCGACGGCGAGCGGCATCACCACCCCGCACGACGGTCCGCGCGACGCCGTCACCGCCGACACCTACGGCACCGGGATGGTCATGGCCGAAGCCGTCCGGCGTGGAGCACGGCACATCGTCGTCGCGGCCGGTGGATCGGCGACGACCGACGGTGGTGCGGGTGCGATCGCCGCGATCGACGAGCGGGGTGGCCTCGGCGACGCCCGCGTGACCGTGCTGTCCGACGTGACGACCCGCTACACCGATGCGGCACGGATCTTCGGGCCGCAGAAGGGCGCCGACGCGGCGGCCGTCGCGCTGCTCACTCGCCGCCTCGAGGAGACGGCACTGACGCTCCCCCGCGACCCGCGGGAGGTCGACGGCACCGGAGCGGCCGGTGGTTTCTCCGGTGGGATGTGGTCGCGGTTCGGCGCCGAACTGCGGTCGGGCGCCGACTTCGTGCTCGACGCAGTGGGATTCGACGACGCCGTGCGCTCCGCCGATCTCGTGGTGGTCGGCGAGGGGCGGCTCGACGGCCAGTCGCGGGCGGGCAAGATCGTCTCGGCGATCCTCGCGCGCTGCGGCGACGTTCCGGTGGTCGCGGTGGTCGGTTCGGTCGGCGACGACCTCGGCGACTACCGCGAGCGGTTCGCCGACGTCGTCGTCGCATCCGATGCGGAGGCGCTGACGCGCGCCGGTCGGGCACTGCGCGCCTGAGGGATGCGCCTTTCGGCACAGCGTGCCTGAGAGGCGCGCCCGATCACCGGTCGCTCACGGCGCGGTGGGAGGCACGCTGCCGCAGGGGATCTCGGTGGGTGTCTCGGGCGTCGGCACCGGGTCGACCGGATCGGACGCGTGGGCCGGCCACGATGCCGGTCGCGCCTCGGAGCACGGGTCGGCGACGGGTGTGCGGTCGGGCGACGGCACCGGAGACGGCGGGGGCGCCACGGCGGTCTGCAGACCGGGCGCGGAGCGTTCCGCCTGCACACCGCTGCTCACCGCGACGGCCAGTCCCCCACCCAGCAGGGCGACGAGCGCGACGAGCGTGGCCAGCAGGACGGTGCCGCGACGACGGTTCGTGGGCGCGGCGACGACCGTCGGGGCACGGCGGGCGGATGCGACGAGTGCGGCACCGGTCGCGCGGTGCCAGGGCACTCCGTGCGGAGTCACGAAGGGAACACCGAGGACGGTGGCGAGTTCCCGTGCCGGACGGGCGTCGCCGGGACGCAGATCGAGGAAGACCACGGCGTCGGGCGAGGTTCCGGCGCGGGCGACCGCTTCGTCCATCGCCTCGGGCAGGGACTGTGTGTAGGGACCGAACTCGTCGCCGTCGGGGCTGACCGTGGACAGCACCGTGCGCGAGGGGACGTCGACCATCGATGCGGATTCGACGCCGTAGGTGCGGGTGTGCAGGGCCAGGATCGGCAGTTCTGCGAGTTCCGGTGCGCCGGCGAGGAAGGCCAGTCGCGCTTCGTCGAGCAGGACCGTGTCGACGTCGATGCCGAGCACGGCTCGTACGGCCTCGGTGACCGGTTCGGCGTCGTCGTCGTTCTCGGGTCCGGTCACCACCGCGGCCGCGGACAGTGTCAGCGACGCCGCGGCGGCGCGTTCCGCCATGGTGGAGGCGGCAGCGGCGGCGGCCTCGGCCGGTGTGTCCCCGGGTGTGCCGAAGCCTCGCTGGGAGTCGAACGGACCGAGACTCGGCACGTCGGCGTCGACGAGGACCGCGCACACTTCACCGTCGTCGACGGAGATGCCGAGCATCGGGCGCATCTGTTCGTCCCTCCACGGCTGCAAGCACGAATCACGACGGCCCGAGCGGCCGTCGCTCGGACGAGCCTAACCGACATCTGCGGCTACTCCCGGTAACAACCGACGGTGAGTCCGACGGTGGCGGCGACGTAACTGCCGAAGGTGATGTACGAGCCGTCGGCGGCGAACATCCGGATGGCGAAACCGGTGTCCGGGGGCAGCACATGACGACCGTGGAAGCCAGCCCGCGCGGCGGTGTCCTCGAAGACCCTGGCGGCGCGGTCGAGTTCGTCGACCGGTACCGGCCGGTCCGATCCGTGGATCGGAAGGTGCACCGTCAGGCCCGAGGTGCCGTCGGGCAGCATGCATCCCGCGGTGGTGCTCGCGTACTTCGGTTCGAATCGGACGCCGGGGAACTCGGCGGACAGCGCGGTGAGGACGTCGCGCTGCACGGCGGTGTAGAACTCGACCGCGCCCGCGCTGGTCGTGGCGACCGGTTCGGGCATCGCGACCGGTGTCACCGTGGTGGTGCACGCGGCGAGCAGTGATGCCGGCAGGACGACGCACGCCCCGAGCCGGGAACTCCACGCAGAGGTCACGGCGTACTCCGTTCTGCGGTGCCCGCGACGACACCGGCGATGTGGTGGGAACTCGACGTTCCGGGGATGAGATACGAACTGTGGCCGGTGATGCCCGCGAGCGGGGTGCCGGCGGCGGTGGTGCCTGGACCGGCCGGAAGATGTGTCAGGCCGTCGAGGAAGCTCGGGTCGCCACCGAAGGTTCCGACGTCGGCGACGATGTCGCACTCGGCTTCGACGAGATAGGCGGAGCCGGGTGGGATCCGCAGGTCGGTCACGTCGCCGGTCCCGATTCCCGGAGCTCCGACGAACACCGCGGCGTCGGCCGCGCCGGTCTCCCTCAGCGCCAGTCCGGAGACGACGGCCCCGTAGGAATGCCCGACCGTGGTGATATGCGGGTCGTCGGGGCGCGAGGCCGCGACGCCGTCGAGGAAGTCGACGAGACGAGGCGCAGCGATCCGGGCGGCGAGGTCGGAGACCGGGCTGCGCTCGGTGAACGCGAGACCCCATCCCCACTGGGGCGCCTGGTAGTCCAGCCAGGTGACCGCAGCGACGGAGGGATCGCCGTCGGTGTGGTCGGTGAGGTGGAGCCGAGCGGCATCGCGCAGTGCCGCGACCTGGGCGTCGTAGCCTTGGAGGTTGCCCTGCACGGTCGAGCCGGCGCCGGGGACGAAGACGGCCAGGTGGTCGGCGGTGTCGACGTTCCCGACGGCCACGGCCGCCATCGCTTCGCGCCCGGACAGGTCGAGGGCGATCAGTTGCCGGTCGCCGTGGGCGAGGGTCGCGTCGATCGCGTCGAGGGCTTCGATCTTCCGCTCCGTCTGTTCGAGTCCCGCGTCGGCGTCGGTGAACAGTCCGGTGATACCGAGACGGTCGATCACGGTGCCACCGAGGAACATCGCGTCGAGCTCGGCCCGCAGTTGCGTCGCGACGGATTCGAGGCGGCGGCGTTCGTCGGCGAGCAGAGCACGATTGGCGGCATCGCGAGCCGCGGCGGGTATTCCGTCGAGAGCGCCGATCCGTTCGGGGTGTTCGGCGACCAGCGCGGTGCGTGCCGCCTCGTCGAGCCCGTTCCACCATTGCGCGACCTGCACGGGGCCGGCCGCAGGATCCGGCAGGGTCGGCAGCGTCGTCGATTCGGACCGCGGAATCGCGGTGTGGAGGAGATCCTGTTCGCCGAGAACCGGTGCCGGAAAATCCGATTCGGATCCCAGCCGAGCGGCGGCCTCACGGTCGAGTCCATCGGCGCGGACGAGCAGCGATCGCAGCGACGCTGCAAGCAGTTCGTCGGTCTCGAGTGTGAAACCTCGTGCAGCAGCCCTGGTCTGCAACTCGTGCAGTTCGGCATGCAGTGCCCGAAGTCGCGGCACCACGAATCGCGCGCACGCGGACACGCGCCGATACTCCTCTGCCTGTGCCGCGAGATCCCGCTCGTACGAGGAGAATGCGGACGTCGCTGCGTCGTGCGCCGCGCCGCTCCAGGCGTCGCCGAAGGACGCCGACCGCACGACATCGCCGGCCACGGCGTCGACGGCGTCGGCGCATGCCGCGAGCTCGGTCGCCGTGCGCTCGAGCGCTTCCGGATCCCACCCCGCCAGATCGTCCACCCGCACACCACCACCCCCTGCCGCGGAAGCATAAGGGGCACCGACGACGACCGGCCCGCGGATCGCTCCGCGGGCCGGTCGCTGTGGACAACTCCACTGCCTGTGGACAACTCGTGTCCACAGGCACTTTCTGCCTACATGTCGCTGATCGCCTCGAGCGGCGGGGTCTTCGCCGCACGCTGGCCCGGCCACAGCGCCGCGAGGACACCGATGATGCCGGACGCCACGAGCATGCCGACGACCTGCGACCACGGCACCGAGATGATGTCGAGTCCCTGATCGGCGAGGGTACGCACGAACGCCCAGCCGAACGCGAGACCGAGCACGACACCCACGACCGCACCGAACACCGCGATGAGCAGCGACTCGAGGTAGATCGTGCGACGCACCTGGGCGCGCTGCATACCGACCGCGCGGAGCATGCCGATCTCCCGCCGCCTTTCCACCACCGACAGCGCCAGGGTGTTGACGATGCCGAGGATGGCGATGACCACGGCGAGGGCGAGCAGGCCGTAGAGGATCGCGAGGAGCATGTCGATCTGCTGCGCCTGCTGTCCCTTGAACTGCTCACGGTCGAGGACCTGCACGATCACGTAGTCCTTGACCGCCTCTTCGATCGACGCGCGCACGGTCTCCGGATCGGCACCGTCGACGGTGTTCATGAGAACCACGAGCGCCGACCGGTTGTTCGGCGGCGTGAACTGCTCGAACAGTTGCTGCGAGACGACCCACGGACCGATCAGCTGGTTGTCGGCGAAGATGCCGGCGACCGTGGTGTCGACGGTGTCGCCGTCGCGGCTGGTGAGCGGAACGGTGGAGCCCACCTCCCAGCCGTGGTCGTCCGCCGAGGTCTGCGAGACGAGGATCTCGTCCCCGGTCACCTCGAAGGCGCCCGCGACCATGTCCAGGTCGAGAACGTCCTGGAGGGGTCCGCCGGCTCCGGTGCCGAATTCGAAGTCCTCGTCGATCTTGGCCTGGACACCGTAGGCGGGCACGACCTCCTCGATGCCGTCCACCCCGCGGACCGCCTCGGCGGCGGGGGCCGGGACGCCGAACATCTGCGGCCCGGTGAGCATGAAGTCCGCTTCGACACCGTTGTCGACGAGGGCGTCGACACTGGCCTTCGCCGACGACCCGAACACACCGATGACGGAGACGAGCATCAGGCCCAGGGTGAGGGCGAAGGCGGTCGCGGCGGTGCGACGCGGATTGCGGGTCGCGTTGGTGCGCGCGAGCCGGCCGATCGCCCCGAAGGGCCGGGCGAAGACCGCACCGAGCGCGTTCACGACGGGCCGGGACAACGCCGGCGCCGCGAACAGCACCGACAGGATCAGCAGGAAGGCACCGATACCGACCGTCGCAGCCGCGCCGCCACCGACCTGCTGTGCGCCCACCACGACGAGCGCCGCACCGACGATCGCGCAGAGCACACCGATGATCGTGCGGATGCGCAGCGATTCGACGGTCGCCGTGGACTCCTCGCGCATCGCGGCGACGGGCGGAACGTGGGTGGCGCGCCGCGCCGGGGCGTACGCGCTGATCATCGTCACGACCACGCCGACGAGCAGCGCGACGATCACGGTGCGCGGGGACAACTGCAGCGGGCCCGACGGCAGTCCGAGATCCGCGGCGTTCAGTGCCGCGCGCAGACCGTAGGCGAGCGCGACGCCCGCGGCGATACCGATGATGCTGCCGATCAGACCGACGACGAAGGCCTCGAGGGTGACCGACCGGCCGACCTGCTTGCGGCTCGCCCCGATCGCACGGAGCAGGGCCAGTTCGCGCAGTCGCTGGGCGACGATCATCGAGAAGGTGTTGTAGATGATGAACGTGCCGACGAGCAGTGCGATCGCGCCGAACGCGAGCAGGAAGTAGTTGAGGAAGTTCAGGGCCTCGGCGACCTGCGATTTGGTCTCCTCGGTGACCTCGGCTCCGGTCTGTACCTTCAGGTCGGGCAGCGCCGCCGCGATCTCGTCGCGCAGCTGCTCGGGCGAGAGCGAACCGTCGCCCGCGACGTCGAGGAAGCCGACGTGCCGGCCGTCGGTGAACAGCTGGGAGGCCTGTTCCTCGGTGAACAACGCACCGATGTAGCCGCCGGTGTCGGTCTCGAGTTCGTAGATGCCGCTGACGGTCACCGGCACCATGCCCTGCGAGATGGTGAGCACGGTCGTGCTGTCGCCGATCGCGAGATCGCCGCGTTCGGCCGCACTCTCGTTGAGCGCGATCTGCCCGGTCTCCGCCGGCGGTCCGCCTGCCACGAAGGTCTCCGGCTCGCCGACGAGACGGTCGGGCGGGATGTAGGCGTAACCCTCGGCGGGTGCGCCTCCGGTCTGGATCGCGGCACCCTCGGAGTCGAGGACGATGATGCCGCCACCGATCGACGGGGACGTGCGCTCGACGCCGGGGAGGGCGGCGACCTGGTCGACGGCCTCGATCGGGACACCGCTGGTGCCGTACTGCTCGGTGCTGACGCGGACGTCGACGCCCTGGGCGACGTCGCCGAAGATGTCGTCGAAGGTGCGCTGCAGGGTGTCGGTGAAGACGAACGAACCGGTGATGAAGGCCGTGCCGAGCACCACGGAGAGCACGGTCAGGGCGAGCCGCACCTTGTGCGCGGCGAGGTTGCGCAGGGCAACCCTGCGGATGGGATTCCCACTCATCGCAGTGTCTCCTATTCCGCCACGGGAGCCGCGGAGGCGGGATCGAACTGCTTCATCCTGTCGAGCACTCGTTCGGCCGTCGGTTCGCGCATCTCGTCGACGATGCGTCCGTCGGCGAGGAACACCACGCGGTCGGCGTAGCCGGCGGCACGCGGATCGTGGGTGACGATCACGACGGTCTGGTCGAACTCGTCGACGGCTGCCCGCAGGATGGACAGCACCTCACCGGAGGAGCGGGAGTCGAGATTGCCGGTCGGCTCGTCGCCGAAGATGATCTCGGGCCGGCCCGCGAGGGCACGCGCGCACGCGACACGCTGCTGCTGGCCACCGGACAGTTCGCCGGGACGGTGTCCGAGACGGTCGGTGAGACCGAGACGGGTGACGACGGTGTCGAGCCATTCCTGATCGACCTTGCGGCCCGCGATGTCCACCGGGAGGGTGATGTTCTCGAGGGCGGTGAGGGTGGGGACGAGGTTGAACGCCTGGAAGACGAAGCCGATGCGGTCGCGCCGCAGCTGGGTCATCCCCTTGTCGGACAGGGTCGTCAGATCGGTGTCGCCGATGAAGACCGCTCCGGAGGTCGCGCTGTCGAGACCTGCGAGGCAGTGCATGAGGGTCGACTTGCCCGATCCGGAGGGACCCATGATCGCGGTGAACTCACCGGCGGCGAAATCCGCGGTCACACCGTCGAGGGCGTGAACCGCGGTTTCTCCGGTTCCGTAGATCTTCTTCAGGTCCTGGGCGCGGGCTGCTGGGGCCGAGTGCAGTGGCATGCACCTATCTTCCCGGTGCCGGGACCACTGCACCATCGGGGAGGACCCCGATCTTCGATTCGGGGATACGGGCGTATGCCGGGTCTGTGGTTCAGGCCCAGCGTGCCTGGCCTCCGTCCAGCGGGATCGTCGCGCCGGTGAGATAGCGTGCGTCGTCGCTCACAATCCACGCCACGGCGCGCCCGATGTCCTCCTCTGGGTCGCCGATGCGGCGGAGCGGGATGGATTTCACGAACTCGGCGGCCTCCTCCGGGTTCGTCTCCGTCCACCACTTCAGTCCCGGCGACAGGGCGTGTGGGGCGATGGCGTTGACGCGGATGCCGTCGATCCCCCATTCCGACGCCGCGGTGCGGGTGAGCGACCGCAGCGCCTCCTTTGTGGAGGCGTAGCCGCCGTAGCCGCTCACGTCCCAGCGCACTGCCGCGGAGGTGACCATGTTGACGATCGACCCGCCGCCGCGTTCCTTCATGATCGGGTGGACGAGCTGCATGGCGTGCAGCGCCGCGAGCGGACCCGAGCGGTACGCCTTCTCCAGCACGCGCGGCTTCAGGTCGAGCAGCGGCCCGAGCGGGTTGAAGCTCGCGTTGTTGGCGAGGATGTCGACACCGCCGAAGGCCCCCACCGTCCGGTCCACCGCAGCGGCGATCGCATCCGGATCGGCGATGTCGCACACGATCGGTTCCGCGGTGCCACCGAAGGCGCGGATCTGCTCGGCGGTGTCGACCAGTTTCGATTCGGTCCGGCCGGTGACCGCGATGGCCACGCCTTCGCGGGCGAGCGCGAACGCGACCCCCTGACCGATTCCCTGCCCCGCGCCGGTGATCAGCGCGACCCTGCCCTCGAGTGTGCCCATGCGACGAGTCGAGCAGATTCCGGGCGCGTGCGCGTATTGCGGTCCCGGTCGGCGGGACACTCCCCTAACCTGTGGCACATGCGGATAGGTGCGCACGTCCGGCAGGACGACGTTCCCATCGGTCAGGGCGAACATCTCGGTGCCGATCTGGTGCAGGTGTTCCTGTCGGACCCGCAGAAGTGGACGAAACCCGGTGAGCATCCGCGCACCGAGGAGATCCTCGCGTCGGACGTCGACGTGGTGGTGCACTCGCCGTACGTCATCAACGTGGCGAGCCTGAACAACAGGGTGCGGATGCCGTCGCGCAAGGCCGTCGCCGACCACGCCGAGGCCGCCGCGCGGATCGGTGCGCTCGGGCTGGTGGTCCACGGCGGGCACGTGCGCGCCGGAGAGGACGTCACCGCCGGGGTCGAGAACTGGCGCAAGCTGTTCGAACGACAGGAGGACAAGGGCGGGTTCGGGGTGCCGATCCTCGTCGAGAACACCGCGGGCGGCGACTTCGCGATGGCCCGCTACATCGACGCGATCGGACGTCTGTGGGACGCCATCGGCGACTACGGTCCCGGTTTCTGCCTCGACACCTGCCACGCCTGGGCGGCCGGGGAGGATCTCGTCGGCGTCGTCGAACGGGTGCGCGCGGTCACCGGCCGCATCGACCTGGTGCACCTGAACAATTCGCGGGACGAGTTCGATTCGGCCCGCGACCGGCACGCCAATCTCGTCGACGGGCAGATCGATCCGCAGTTGCTCGCGGAGATCGCGGTGCAGGCCGACGCACCGATCGTGCTCGAGACGCCGGCGGAGGGGCTCGCCGAGGACATCGCCTTCCTGCGCGAGCACGCATCCCGCGGCTGAATCCGACCGCAGGTCCCTACGGGCGGGACGACTCGGCGCCCCACTGTTGCGTACCGCCCCACTGTTGCGTACCCACCACGCGCAACAACGCGAGCGACTCTGCCGCAGGTGTACCGGGCACGGCCGAGTAGACGATGACGGACTGGTCGACGTCGGGCACGTGCAGGGTGTCGCAGTCCAGGACGATGGGACCCAGGGCCGGGTGGTTCACGGTCTTGGTGTGCGTGCGCCACCCTCCAGGTTCGGCCGTCGCCCAGAGTTCCGCGAAGTGTTCGGATCCGCTCCGCAGTTCGTCGATCAGCTCGTGCAGTCCCGTATCGCGCGGATAACGCGCTGCCGCGGACCGCAGGCTCGCGACCGACTGGTGCGCCGTCGCTGCGAACTCCGCCTCGGTGACGCCGACGCTGCTGAGCGGTGGGTCCGCGTCGTCCGGCAGGAACCGCAGCCGATGGATGTTGCGCCGGTCGGGCGCCACGGCGGACCAGTCGCCGTGCAGTGCCGACGCCATCGCGTTCCACGCGAGTACGTCCCCTTTCGCACTCATCACCACCACCGGCAGGTCCGCGAACCGGTCGATCAGGCGCAGCACGCTCGGTCGGACGTGCATGTCGATCGTGCCCGGTCCGGGTGGGGAGACCCCGGCGAGGTGGAACAGCTGGTTCCGCCCGTCGAGGTCGAGTCGCAGCGCCCGGGCGAGAGCGCCGAGGACCTGCACCGACGGGACCGGGCCTCTCCCCTGTTCGAGGCGCACGACGTAGTCGACGCTGATCCCCGCGAGCATCGCGACCTCTTCGCGGCGGAGCCCGGGAGTTCGGCGGCGCCGGCCGGAGGGCAACCCGACGTCGCCCGGATCCACTCGTTCACGGGCCCGCCGGAGCGCTGCTGCAAGCTCGGTGCGATCGATACTCACATCGACCAGCATGGCCTCCGGTCGGGCGGTATGGGTAGGACCGCCGATCCCACGATCGACACGTCCTGGCACGGGCCGCCGCATGCTCCGATGGTGGAAGCCATGACAACGCAGAATTCCACGCAACCGTCCCTGTCCGTTCTCCTCACCGGCGCCACCGGTGGCCTCGGTTCCGAGACCTCTCGTCGCCTCGCCGCAGCCGGTCATACCGTCTGGATGGGCGTGCGCGACACCCGCGCCGGCGAGGACACCGCCGCGAAGATCCGGGCCGACCATCCCGACGCCGATCTGCGGGTCGTCGAACTCGACGTGACCGACGGCGAATCCGTCACCGCCGCACACGATGTCGTGAGCACGTCGGCGACAGGCCTGGACGTGCTCGTCAACAACGCCGGGATCCTCGGCAACTTCGGCGATCCCGTCGACACCGTTCCCGCCGACTTCCTTCCGGTCTTCGGGGTGAACCTGCTCGGACCGGTCCGCGTCACCCACACCTTCCTGCCGCTGCTCCGCCGGTCGGCGACGCCCCGGCTGGTGATGGTGTCGAGCGGCATGGGGTCGTTCGCCGTCACCTCCGATCCGCAGCGGATCGAATCCACCCTGCCCGGCCTGGTGTACACGTCGTCGAAGGCGGCCCTCAACATGGTGACGTTGATGTACGCCAAGGCATTGCCCGAGGTGCGTGTCGTGGCCGTGGACCCCGGATACACCGCGACGGCATTCAACGGCTTCTCCGGCACCCAGTCGGTGGAGGAGGGCACCGACGCGATCCTGGCCGCCTGCCTCGCCGAGACCCTCGAGGGCCTGTTCGTCGACCGCCACGGCGTCGTGCCGTGGTGATCCGGTCGATCGTCACATCCCGGGCAGATCGCCGGTCAGATAGTGCTGCACGGTGGGGGCGACGATCCCGACGAGCTGCTCCGACGGCATCGACGCGAGCGGTTCGAGCCCGATGATGTAGCGCACCAGCATGATCCCGGTCATCTGGGTGGCCACCAGTTCGGCCCGCAGCCTGCCGGTACCGACGGGACGATCGATGCGCTCGAACAGCGGCGCGAGCGCGACCTCCAGCAGGAACGAGCGGATCAGGCCGCTGTCGCCGCCGGCGATCTGCGCCCGGAACATCGCCACGGCCGCGTCGCGGTGCGGGGAGTCCCAGACACCGAGAAGAGCGGCCACGAGAGCACGACCGAGGTCCTCGGGCGGGGCCGCGTACACGGGAGCGAGGACGTCGCGCGGATCGACGGGCAGCGCGATGGACGCGGTGAACAGCTGCAGCTTGGTGCCGAAGTAGTGGTGTACGAGCGCCGGGTCCACCCCGGCACGGGCTGCGACCGCACGCACCGTGGTCTTGTCGAACCCGTTGGCGGCGAACAACTCCCGGGCGCTCGAAAGGATGTCGTCGCGCGCGCCCGAATTGCCGGGGCGGCGGCCGGGGCGGCGCGTCCCGGCCTCGCTCGTCACGGGGTGCGGCGGCGCAGTGTCGCCGCACCGAGCGCGAGGGCCGCGGCGGCGAACGCCGCGACGACGACCAGATCCCGCACCATGACGCCGGTGACGCCCGGGTTCACGGTGATCTCCTGCAGGGCCTCCACGGCATAGCTCAACGGCAGTACGTTGCTGATCCAGCGGAGCCAGTCGGGCAGATCGTCCCGGGCGACGAGCAGCCCGCACAGCAGGAACTGCGGGATGACGATCACCGGCATGAACTGCACGGCCTGGAACTCGGTGCGGGCGAAGGCACTGCACAGAAGCCCCAGGGAGACACCGAGGACGGCGACGAGAACCGCGACGACCAGCACCCACAGCACCGATCCGGCGCTGGTGACGTCGAGCAGCCAGAAGGCCACCACACATGCGAGGCCGGCCTGGACGGCCGCCGCGAGCGAGAAGGCGCTGCCGTAGCCGGCGAGCAGGTCGAGTTTCGTCAGCGGTGTCGTGAGCAGCCGTTCGAGGGTGCCCGAACTGCGCTCGCGTTGCATCGCGATGGAGGTGACCAGAAACATGACGACGAACGGGAGGATCCCGAGCATCGTGACGGCGATCCGGTCGAACAGCGAGACGCCGCCCGGGCCGGTGGGGACGTTCTGGTACATGAAGTACAGCAGCGTCATCAGCAGGCTCGGGACGAGCACGATCATCGCGACGGTGCGATGGTCGGTCCGCAGTTGACGCAGGATGCGGGTGGTCGTGGTGGCATAGATGACGGCGCTCACGGTCGTGCTCCCGTCCGGTTCCGGATGAGTCGGAGAAAGGCGTTCTCGAGGCCCGTCTCCCCCGTCTGTTCGCGCAGTTCGACGGGGGTCAGCTGGGCGATCAGCCGGCCCTCGCGCAGGAGGACGAGCTCGTCGCAGTGGTCGGCCTCGTCCATGACGTGGCTCGACACGAGCAGGGTGGTGCCGCGGTCGGCGAGCGCACGGAAGTGCTCCCACAGTTCGGCGCGCAGCAGCGGATCGAGCCCGACGGTGGGTTCGTCGAGCACGAGGAGTTCGGGATCGCCCACGAGCGCGCATGCGAGCGACACCCGTCCGAGCTGGCCGCCGGACAGGGCCGACGTGCGGTCGGCGGCGTGGTCGGTGAGGCCGACCGCCGCGACGGTGTCGGTGACCGCGGAGCCCTTCCGCCCGTAGAGGGAGGCGAAATAGGAGACGTTCTCGATGACGGTCAGGTCGGGGTAGACGCTCGGCGACTGGGTGACGTAACCGATGCGGCGGCGCAGTTCGGCGCTACCCGCGGGCAGGCCCAGCACGGTGACCGTGCCGGACTCGACGATCTGGGTGCCGACGATCGTGCGCATCAGGGTGGTCTTCCCGCAGCCGGAGGGCCCGAGCAGTCCGGTGATCGAGCCGCGCGGGACGCGCACGCTCACGCCCTCGAGGGCTCGGTGGGTGCCGCGCCGGACGTGCAGGTCGCGGATGTCGACGGCGTCGGAGATGTGGTCGATGTTCATGGTCCACTCAATTCATCGAGTGTTGAAATCATCCTCGGATGAATTGTGCGCCTCACGTCTCGATCCGGTCAACCCCCGCGAGCGTCGAGGGCCGGTCGGGAGCTCCGACGTATCATGAGCCCCATGAAGCACACCCGTCTCGCCCTGGCCGTCACCGCAACAGCACTGGTCCTGGCGGGATGCTCCGCCGGCGACGACGAGCCTGCGCCCTCCCCCGCCGTCTCGGTCGACACGCCGACGTCCACGGCTCCCGAGACCACCACCTCCGCCGACGTCCCGCGCGACGCGCGCGAGAAGGTCTCCCCGGCCGGAGAGGGCGCGAAGCTCACCGTCGTCGACATCCGCACCGGACGTCACGAGGGCTTCGACCGCGTGGTCTACGAACTCGGCGGCGAGGGCACGCCGGGATGGCGGGTCGGCTACGTCGACGAGGCGTTCCAGCAGGGCAGCGGCAACGAGGTCCCCGTCGCCGGCGACGCCGTGCTGCAGGTGCTCATCGACGGCTCGGCCTATCCGTTCGACAGCGGTGTCGAGCAGTACGACGGCCCGGATCCCGTGCTCGCCGAAGCCGGCGGATCTGTGGTGGAGGTCAGCGGGTCCGGTGTCTTCGAAGGTGTCACACAGTCGTTCATCGGCGTCGCCGCGCACGGCACCCCGTTCTCGGTGTACTCCCTCACCGGGCCGACGCGCGTGGTGATCGACGTGGCTCGCTGACGCCTCGTCCTGTCGTGGTGCGAGCCTAGGCTTGACCTCGAGCGCACTCGAGGTCCTAGCTTCGGCTGCGACCCGAGGAGGCCCACACCATGAGCATGGAAGTCACCGCGTGGAACGCGATGTACAACGCGATGCACGCCGAGAGCGACCGTCGGCCGTTCTCCCGAGCGAGCCTGCGGCGGATCGCCGAGTTCGCCCGGCCGCACCGCCGCAACATCACCTTCTATCTCGCTCTGAGCGTGACCATCGCTGCGCTCGGTGTCGCGACACCGGTGCTCGCCGGGCGGGTGATCGACGCGATCGTCGACGGCGCCGCGGTCTCGGTCGTGGTGCTGCTCGCGGTGATCATCGCCGCGATCGCGTTGGTCGAGGCCGGCCTCGGGATCGCGAACCGCTGGTTGTCGGCGAGCATCGGTGAGGACCTCGTCCTCGATCTGCGCACCACGGTCTTCGACCACGTGCAGCGCATGCCGGTCGCCTTCTTCACGAGGACCCGTACGGGCGCGCTCGTCTCACGCCTGAACAACGACGTCATCGGTGCGCAGCGCGCCTTCAGCGACACCCTGTCCGGCGTGGTCGGCAACATCGTCACCCTCGCGATCACCCTGGTGGTGATGATCGGGATCTCCTGGCAGATCACACTTCTCGCACTGCTGCTACTCCCGATCTTCGTGGTTCCCGCCCGGCACATGGGCGCTCGGCTCGCGCAGCTCAGCCGGGAGGCGGCCAACCACAACTCGGTGATGAACACGCAGATGACCGAACGGTTCTCGGCACCGGGCGCCACCCTGGTCAAGCTGTTCGGCCGTCCGGCACAGGAGTCGAGGGAGTTCGCCGCCCGGGCGAAGCGGGTCCGCGACATCGGGGTACGCACCGCGATGCTGCAGAGCGTGTTCGTCACGGCCCTGACGCTCGTGTCCGCGCTCGCGCTCGCGCTCGTCTACGGCCTCGGTGGTTTCTATGCGCTGCGCGATCAGCTCGATCCCGGTGCGGTGGTCGCGATGGCGATGCTCCTCACGCGCCTGTACTCGCCGCTGACGGCGCTGGCCAGCGCCCGTATGGACGTCATGAGTGCGATGGTGAGCTTCGAGAGGGTCTTCGAGATCCTCGACCTGAAGCCGCTGATCGAGCAGTCGCCCGACGCCCGGCCGGTTCCCGACGGTCCGGTCTCGGTGGAACTCCGGGATGTCGGCTTCGCGTATCCGTCCGCCGACAAGGTCTCGCTCGCCTCCCTCGAGGAGGTGGCGGTGCTCGATTCCCGGGGCGGCGAAGAGGTGCTGCACGATGTGTCGTTCCGCGTGGAGCCGGGCCGGATGGTCGCACTGGTCGGATCGTCCGGTGCCGGGAAATCAACCATCGCACAACTGATCCCGCGACTCTACGATGTCGATTCCGGTGCCGTGCTGCTCGGCGGAGCGGACGTCCGCGAGCTGACCGCCGATTCGATCCGCGCGACGGTCGGGCTCGTCACCCAGGACGGTCACCTGTTCCACGACACGGTCCGCAACAACCTGCTGCTCGCCCGCCCCGAAGCCGGGGAGGACGAATTGTGGGACGCCCTGCGCCGCGCCCGCCTCGAGAGCCTGATCGCGTCGCTGCCGAACGGACTCGACACCGTCGTCGGCGAACGCGGTTACCGGCTCTCGGGTGGTGAACGTCAGCGGCTGACGATCGCGCGGCTGCTGCTCGCCCATCCACGGGTGGTGATCCTGGACGAGGCCACCGCCCATCTCGATTCGACCTCGGAGGCCGCCGTCCAGGAGGCGTTGACCGAGGCGCTCGAGGGTCGCACGTCGGTGGTCATCGCACACCGCCTGTCGACCATCCGCGCAGCCGACGAGATCCTGGTCGTCGAGGCCGGGCGCATCGTCGAACGCGGCAACCACGACGATCTCCTGGCGGCGGGTGGCCGCTACGCGGAGCTGTACCGCACGCAGTTCGCCGATTCGGGGCCGAAGGTGTCGGTGGGAGCACCCATACTCGACGCATGAGCACCCCAGAACACGATCTGTTGCTGAAGCTGCTTTCCAACCAATTCGATGCCCTGCGCAACGCGCTGTCGGGCCTGACCGAGGATCAGGCCCGCAGCGCGCCGAGCGCATCGTCGATGAGCCTGGCATCGCTGGTCAACCATCTCGTCGACGGTCTCACCGCCACGGACGGCCGGATCCGCGGCGACAATACTCGCGATGCCGACCCGGTCGCGGCGTGGCAGGCCGGGTGGCGGGTCGAGGAGAGCGAGACGGTCGCCGACCAGCTCGCCCGCCTCGACGCCGAGGCCGAACGGTTCGCCGCGACGGTTCGCGCCGAAGCTGACCTCGGCCGGGTCGTGGAGATCTCCCCCGACGTCGCGCAGTGGCTCGATCAGGGCGAACCGTTCACCGTCCGGTTCCTGATCCTGCATCAGATCGAGGAATGGGCTCGCCACGCCGGGCACGCCGACATCATCCGCGAGTCGATCGACGGCGCCACCGTCGACGTCCTGGCGCAGCGAGTGAGCTGACCGACGTCAGTCGCGGTAGCCGCCGCGACCGCCACGGTCGTTGCGGTCGCTGCGGTGCGTGAAGTCGCCGGAACGGCCACCACGGCTGTCGCCGTACTCACGCTTGCCGCCGCGGTCGCGCTTGCCGTGATCGCGCCGGTCTCCCCCGCGTCGATCGTCGCCGCGACGGTCGTCGCGTCCGCGATACGAGCTCGGACGTCCGGTCGGTGCGCCGGAGTCGGGCTGCAGCTGGATGAGCACACCCGAGATGCGGGTGGAGCGCAGCGCGTCGAGGGTCTGCGGCGACAGATCCTTCGGCAGCTCGACAAGGCTGTGATCGGCACGGATGCTGATGTGCCCGAAGTCGCCGCGGCGCAGTCCGCCCTCGTTGGCGATGGCACCGACGATCGCACCGGGCTGCACGCGGTGACGCTTGCCCACGGCGATGCGGTAGGTGGTCATCTCCTGGCCGTCGCGACCGACCTTCGGCCCGTCGTCGAAGCGACGCGGCGGACGCTCGCGCGGTTCGCGGTCGCGGCGCGGCGGTGCGACCGGCTCGGGTTCGGCCTCCATGAGGAACGACTCGCCGTCGCGTGACAGGACCGCCAGTGCGGCGGCGATGTCGGCGAGCGGCACGTCGTGCTCGCGCTCGTAGTCCTCGACGAACGTGCGGAACAGCTGCAGGTGATCGGAGGTGAGCGCCTCTGTGATCGAGTCGTTGAACTTCGACACGCGCTGGGCGTTGACGTCCTCGACCGTGGGCAGCTGCATCTCGGCGAGCGGCTGACGGGTAGCCCGCTCGATCGCCTTGAGCAGGTGCCGCTCACGCGGAGCGACGAACAGCAGGGCGTCGCCGGTACGGCCGGCGCGGCCCGTACGGCCGATGCGGTGCACGTACGACTCGGTGTCGTGCGGGATGTCGTAGTTGACGACGTGGCTGATGCGCTCGACGTCGAGACCACGCGCGGCGACGTCGGTGGCGACGAGAATGTCGAGCGAACCGTTCTTGAGCTGGTTGATCGTGCGCTCGCGCTGGGCCTGCACGATGTCGCCGTTGATCGCGGCCGCGGAGAAACCGCGGGCGCGCAACCGCTCGGCCAGATCCTCGGTGGCCTGCTTCGTGCGCACGAAGATGATCATCGCCTCGAAGGTCTCGACCTCGAGGACACGGGTCAGCGCGTCGAGCTTGCGCTGGTGGGAGACGAGGACCCACCGCTGGGAGATGTTCGCCGACGTCGTCGTCTTCGACTTGACGGTGATTTCCTGCGGATCCTTGAGGTACTGTTTCGACAGCCGGCGGATCGCGCCCGGCATGGTCGCGGAGAACAGCGCGACCTGCTTGGTGTCGGGGGTGTCGGCGAGGATGCGCTCGACGTCCTCCTGGAAGCCCATGGTGAGCATCTCGTCGGCCTCGTCGAGGACGAGGAACTCGAGCTCGGAGATGTCGAGGGTGCCCTTGGCGAGGTGATCGATCACACGTCCGGGGGTACCGACGATGACCTGGGCGCCGCGGCGGAGACCGGACAGCTGTACACCGTACGCCTGGCCGCCGTAGATGGGCAGGACGTTCAGGCCCGGGATATGGACGGAATACTTACCGAAAGCCTCCGCGACCTGCAGCGCGAGCTCTCGGGTGGGCGCCAGCACCAGCGCCTGGGGCCGCTTCACGGAGGTGTCGATACGCGAGAGGATCGGCACTGCGAAGGCGGCGGTCTTGCCGGTGCCGGTCTGAGCGAGACCGACGACGTCCCGTCCCTCCAGCAGTGGTGGGATGGTCGCCGCCTGGATCGGCGACGGGGACTCGTAACCCACGTCCGAAAGAGCTTGCAGCACACGGGCATCGATGTCGAGATCGGCAAACGTGAGAGCTGCGGTCTCCTGGTCGGGGGCGTCTTGAATTTCACTCATTTGACCAGCAGTTTATCGGATGGACCCACCTCTTCGCGCCCGGACCCGGCTACGACCTGGGCTCGAGCGCGCGAATAATGGCACACCCCACGCCGCCGCCTCCATCCGGGGCGCGTCACACTGGGCGGGTTCCGTGTCCCCGACCGAAGGATTCCACAGTGACGGCTCCCCCTTCCTCGCACGTGTCCGCGACATCCCCGTCCGTCGCCGATTCGGGCATTCCGACGCACTGGTACAACATCGTCGGCGACCTCGAGGTGGCCCCGCCGCCGCACCTGCACCCCGGCACCCGCGAGCCGATCACCGCCGACGATCTCGCGCCGCTGTTCGCCTCGGGGCTGATCGAGCAGGAGCTGTCGACCGAGACCGACATCGAGATCCCGGAGGCCGTGCGCGAGGTCTACGCCGGCTACCGCACCACTCCCCTGTTCCGCGCCCACTCGTTCGAGAAGGCACTCGGCACCCCGGCCCGCATCTACGTCAAGTACGAGGGCGTGAGCCCGGTGGGCAGCCACAAGGTGAATTCGGCGGTGGCCCAGGCGTACTACAACTCGCTCGACGGCGTCACCCGACTGACGACGGAAACAGGTGCGGGACAGTGGGGTTCGGCCCTGTCCTTCGCGTGCGCGAAGTTCGGTATCGATCTCGAGGTGTGGCAGGTCCGCGCCTCCTACGACTCGAAGCCCTACCGCCGTTTCCTCATCGAGACCTACGGCGGCACAGTTCATCCCAGCCCGTCCGATCTGACGGAGGCCGGTCGCGCCGTCCTCGCCGAACATCCGGACACTCCCGGCTCGCTCGGCATCGCGGTGTCGGAGGCCGTGGAGGTCGCGGTGAAGGACGCCGCCGCCCGCTACACCCTCGGCAGCGTGCTCAATCACGTGGTGCTGCACCAGACCGTCATCGGCCTCGAGGCCGTGGAACAGCTGCGGGCCGCGGGCGAGGACCAGGCAGATGTGGTCTTCGGTTGCGCAGGTGGCGGTTCGAACCTCGCCGGCCTGTCGTTCCCGTTCCTGCGCGAGGTCATCCACGAGCGGGCGACGACGCGCGTCGTGGCCGTCGAGCCCTCGGCGTGCCCGTCGATCACCCGCGGTGAGTACCGCTACGACCACGGCGACATCGCGGGCCTGACGCCGTTGCTGAAGATGCACACCCTCGGCCAGGACTTCATCCCCGACCCGATCCACGCCGGCGGGCTGCGGTACCACGGCATGGCGCCGCTGCTCAGCCACACGGTCGAGCTCGGTTACGTGCAGGGACGGTCCGTGGCACAGACCGACGCCTTCTCCGCGGCGGTGCTCTTCGCCCGCAACGAGGGCATCGTGCCGGCGCCGGAGTCGTCGCACGCGATCGCCGCGGCCGCGGAGTACGCACGGGGCCTCACCGAGCCCGAGGTGATCGTGATCGGCCTGTCCGGCCACGGTCAGCTCGATCTGCCCGCCTACCACTCCTACCTGTCGGGCGAGCTCGACTGAGATCACCCTCGGTCCGTCCGGGCGGCGAATGCTCGCCCGCCCGGACGGACCGTCCCATACTGGACGTGTGCGGTACGCCACGCGCGAGGAGGCGGGCCGGCGACTCGCCCGGTCGGCCGGGCACCTGCGCGACGCCGACCCGGTGGTTCTCGCGCTTCCCCGTGGCGGCATCCCCGTCGCCCGCGAACTCGCCGCCGCCCTCGACGCACCGCTGGACGTCCTCGTCGTCCGCAAACTGGGCGTGCCCTGGCATCCGGAACTCGCGATGGGCGCGATCGCCGAGGGTCCGGCAGGCGAAGGCGTCTTCCGCGTCCTCAACGAGGACGTGATCCGGCGCGGGCGGATAGCTCCCGAATCCGTGGACAACATCGAGAGGCGCGAGCTCGCCGAACTCGAGCGCCGCGCCGCATTCCTGCGTGCCGGTCGCGCCCGCGTACCACTGGAGGGCCGCACGGCGGTCATCGTCGACGACGGGGTGGCCACGGGCGCGACAGCAGCGGTCGCCTGTCTCGCCGCGCGCGCGTCGGGTGCCACCCGGGTGGTCCTCGCCGTACCGGTGGCCTCACCGGAGGCATTGCGCCGCGTGGGCGGAGTGGCCGACGAGGTGATCTGCCCTTGGACGCCGGTGGACACCGACAGCGTCGGCGCTGCTTACGCCGATTTCCACCAGCTCGGCGACGACGAGGCCGTCCGACTCCTCCGTGATCCTGGTACTTCCGGTACCGGAAAAACCGACGAGACTATCCGATAGTGGTAATCCTCGTTACCGGCGGGTAGCATTGTTACGTAGATCACTGCTTATCGGACTGTAAAAAAAGGGCAAACCGGTCCGAGGGGTAATGCATTTCCCAACGACAT
This sequence comes from Rhodococcus rhodochrous, assembly GCF_900187265.1. Classification (NCBI taxonomy): domain Bacteria; kingdom Bacillati; phylum Actinomycetota; class Actinomycetes; order Mycobacteriales; family Nocardiaceae; genus Rhodococcus; species Rhodococcus rhodochrous. The sequence continues at coordinate 1,489,656 of NZ_LT906450.1, read as the reverse complement.
GTGATGCAATGCACACCGACAGTATCTAACGATGGAGGGGTCACAGTGAGTGAGATTGCCGTGCCACAGTCGTTCTCGATCCCCGAGAACACGTCGATGGCCGACAGCGTCTTCCGCCACGAGAAGGAGTCGCCGGAGTTCGTGCCGTTCGAGCGACTGGTCGACGGCAAGTGGGTTCCCGTCACCGCGCGCCAGTTCGCATCCGAGGTACGCGCCGTGGCGAAGGGCCTGATGGCATCGGGCATCGAGCTCGGCGACCGCGTCGCGGTGCTGTCGGCGACCCGCTACGAGTGGGTGCTCCTCGACTACGCGATCTGGACCGCAGGCGGTGCCACCGTCGCGATCTACGAGACATCGTCGGCCGACCAGGCCCAGTGGATCCTCGAGGATTCCGGGACCAAGCTGCTCATCGTCGAGAACTCCGGTCACGTCGACACCGTCCGCGAGGTCGCCGAGAACGCCCCGACGGTGCGCGAGGTCCTGCAGATCGAGCCCGCGCCGGGCGGCAAGAGCGCGGTCGACGAGCTCATCGCACGCGGCGCGGCGGTCACCGACGAGCAGGTCGAGGAACGGCGCAACTCGGTCACGGCCGAATCCGCTGCGACCCTCATCTACACCTCCGGTACCACGGGCCGGCCGAAGGGCGTGCAGCTCAAGCACCGCCATTTCGCCTCGGAGTCCGCGGCGTGCGGTCTCGCCCTGCCCGACTCGATGCACGAGGGTCAGCGCACCCTGCTGTTCATCCCGATGGCGCACGTCTTCGCTCGCCTGATCTCCTTCGCAGCCTTCGACAGCAAGGTCACGGTGGGCCACACCTCCGACCTGTCGACGCTGCTCGACCAGTTCGCGGTCTTCAAGCCGAACTTCATCCTCTCGGTGCCCCGCGTGTTCGAGAAGGTCTACAACTCGGCGAAGCAGAAGGCCTACGACGGCGGCAAGGGCAAGATCTTCGAGAAGGCCTCCGACGTCGCGATCGAGTACAGCAAGGCACTCGAGAACGGCGGCCCCGGCCTCGCCCTGAAGATCCAGCACTTCGTCTTCGACAAGCTGGTCTACGGCAAGCTCAAGGCCGCACTCGGCGGCAACGTCACCCGGGCCGTCTCGGGCGGTGCCGCACTCGGCTCACGGCTCGGCCACTTCTTCCGCGGTGTCGGCGTCACCATCTACGAGGGCTACGGCCTGACGGAGACCACCGGCGGCATCATCATGAACACCCCGGCCGCTCAGAAGATCGGCACCGTCGGCAAGCCGTTCAACGGCTGCGCGGCGAAGATCGCCGAGGACGGTGAGCTGCTCCTCAAGGGCCCTCAGGTGTTCGACGGCTACTGGCAGAACGACAAGGCCACCGAGGAAGCCATCCGCGACGGCTGGTTCCACACCGGCGACATCGGTGCGATCGACGAGGACGGCTTCATCTCGATCACCGGCCGCAAGAAGGAACTGATCGTCACCGCGGGCGGCAAGAACGTCGCACCGGCGGTCCTCGAGGACTCGCTGCGCGCCCACCCGCTGATCAGCCAGGTCATCGTGGTCGGCGATTCCAAGCCGTTCGTCGGCGCGCTGATCACCCTCGACCCGGAGGCACTGCCGGGCTGGCTCGAGCGCCACAACCTGCCGGCGGGCACGACGGTCGCGGAACTGATCAAGAACCCCGACCTGATCGCCGAGATCGACGAGGCCGTCGCCGAGACCAACAAGAAGGTCTCGAAGGCCGAGTCGATCCGCAAGTACCGCATCCTCGAGACCGACTTCAGCATCGAGAGCGGTGAGCTGACCCCGACGCTCAAGCTCAAGCGGAACATCATCCACGACAAGCACGGCGCCGAGATCGCAGCGATCTACAACTGACGCTCCGAACACCACCGGGCCCCTCGCAACCGCCAGCGCGAGGGGCCCGGTGGTCTTCCGGGGACTGCGGTGTCAGACGGACAGACCGCCCACGAACTCGGCGACGTCCGAGGTCACCCTGCGATGGACGGGCTCGTGGAGCAGGTCGTGCCCGGCATCGGGATAGTCGAGCAACTGCGCCCGCGGCACCGCCGCCGCCCAGTCGCGCACCGGATCCATCGGGGCGAGCCGGTCGTCGACGCCGTGGACCAGCAGGACCGGCAGGTCGCTCGCACGAAGGGCTTCGGCCGTCGCCGGCAGCGCCGCGGTGCGCGGTGTGCCGCACAGGACGACGGCCGCGAAACGGGTGTCGATGGACGCGTCGGGCGCCAGCGCCGTCAGGACGGTCGCCGCACCGAGCGAATGCCCCATCGCCACCAGGGGCAGACCCGACCCGGCGGCGATCCCGGCGAGCACGCCGAAGTCCTCGGCGTGGAGGCCGACATCGCCCGGCGAGCCGGGCTCTCCCTCCGACAGCCCGTGTCCGGCGAGGTCGAGTCCCCACAGTGCGATGCCGTGGGCCGCGAGACCGGACGCGAAGCGGTGGTAATGCCCGGTGTGCTGCCCGAAGCCGTGGGCGAACACGACACCGGCACGCGCGTCGTCGACCGGCCAGGACCGCCAGTGGACCCGGCCGACCGATCCGGGGAAGAACGTCAACGGCATGGACTCATTCTCGCCGGAGGCGAGAGGTCACCAGCAGCCGCCCTCGCCGCGGTAGGTGGGCACCTCGGTGCGTCCGTGCTCGTCGACGAGGTACACCCGGTCGAATCTCTCGCACAGTTCGCCGGCCTTCGCGTGCCGGAACCACACCCGTCCCCCGATCGGGATCGACGCGGCCGCGCGACCACGCACCGGGGTCTGCACCTCCCCCGCGCCTTCCGTCCCCAGCAGCTTCAGGCCCTCGGGACGGACCGGACGCGGGACCCGTGAGGCCCCGGGTGGGCCGGACGCGATGTATCCGCCGCCGAACAACGTCGTGATCGACGGTGCCGGTTTCCGCACGGCGGGCAGCGCGAAGAACATCGACGGTTCCGGTGTGAACGCGCGGTAGCCGTCGAACAGGGTGGGGACGTACAGTCCCGATCCCGCCGTGGCCTCGGTGACGACCCGGTCGGCGGTGGTCACCTCGAGCGACCCGGTGCCCCCGCCGTTCACCAGTTCGAGTTCGCCGACGACCGCTCGGACCGCGTCCACCACGGCACGACGGCGCGAGGCGAGTTCCCGCGCCGACAGGCCCTTGACGAGCCGGACCGGCAGCGACGAGTCGGGCAGACCCGCGATCTGCGCTTCGTAGAACATCACGCCGACGACGTCGAACCCGGCGGCCTCGGCGCGCCGGGCCAGCTCGGCCGCGGCCTCGGGAGTGCGTATCGGCGAACGCCGCACCCCGAGGTGGACCGGACCCACTCGCAGCGACGCATCGATGTCCAGGCAGACCCTCGGGCGGAAGTCGTTCTTCCCCGGTGCCTCACGAGCTGCCCCACGGATGATGCGAAGGTGCTCCGCCGAATCGATCATGAGCGTGATCGCCTGTGCCGCTTCGGACGACGCCGCGAGATGCCCGAGCGCCGTCCGGTCGACCGTCGGATATCCCATCAGGATGTCGCGGGCGCCGCGCTCGACGAGCCACAGTGCCTCGCGCAGCGAATACGTCATGATGCCGCGAAAGCCACCGCGGGCGGTCAGCTCCGGACCCAGGACCTCGGACAGGACGGCGCGGCAGCGCACCGACTTGCTCGCGACCCGCACGGGCACACCGTTCGCGCGGCGGATCAGGTCGTCGGCGTTGCGTCGCAGGGTGGGCAGATCGACGGCGGCGAACGGCGGGTCGAGGTCGGCCGTCGCCGCCTGCACCCGGTCGAGGGCGTCGTCGTGAGCGGAAGCCGCACGGAGCACGGGCGATCCCTTCGGAAGGTCGGGTGGGGTCAGGAACGTTCTACGGCACGGGTCGCGATGATGTCGGCGACGACTCCCAGTTCGGTCGTGGCCGCGTCGCCGTCCCGATCGACGAGCCACCGGAGCACGACTCCGTCGAGCACGGACAGCGACAGTCGTGCGAGCGTCGAAGTGGGCAGCGACCATTCGACGTCGCATCGCTCGGCGCACGTGTCGAGGAACAGCCGGGCCTGCTCGTCCATGAGGCGGTACTGCTCCACGGCGATGTCGCCGCTGGCGGGACTACCGTCGGTGCGCTGCCGGAGCGAGTAGGCGGTGATCTCGTAGGTGAGGGTCTGCAGCCCCGGTGTGGACTCGATCGCCGACCACATGGAGCGGAGGCCGGTGTGGAGCATCGAGCGGAGACAGTCGACGCCGCCCGTCTGCTGCGTGTCCTCGGGCACGTCGAAGGCCGCGTGCATGGCCCCGGCGAGTTCGCCGACGACGGCGTTCGCCATCGCGACGACGAGGGCTTCCTTGCTGTCGAAACAGTAGTGGACGACGCCCAGTGACACTCCGGCCTTCTCGGCGACGGCGCGGACCGTGACGGCTCCGACTCCCCCGCCTTCCGCCAGTTCCAGTGCTGCACCCACGAGTTGGGCGCGGCGCTCGTCAGCAGGCAACCGATTCGGCATGACCCTGATGGTAGAGGTCGGGAAAGGTTCGCGAGGAGGTGTTGACTTGGACGCTCGTCCAGGTCGAAGATGAGGCATGGCCACCTGGCACAACTGGGCTCGCACCGAGAGTGCGGCACCTCGCCGATTCGAGACCCCCGGCAGCACCGACGACCTCGCGCGCGTCGTCGTCCGCGCCTCCGAGCTGGGCGAACACGTCAAGGCCGTGGGCGCCGGGCACTCGTTCACCGGCGCGGCCGTCACCGACGGCACGCTGATCTCGCTCGACCGGATGTCCGGTCTCGTCGCGGTGGAACCGTCGGCCACCGGCGCACGTGTCACCGTGCGGGCCGGGACACGACTGCACGACCTGAGCGACCTGCTGTGGGCGCGGGGCCTCGCCGTACCGAATCTCGGCGACATCGACGTCCAGTCCGTCGCCGGCGCGATCTCGACCGGCACCCACGGCACCGGCGCGACCTTCCGCGGACTGGCGGCAGCCGTGTGCGGTGCGACGATCGTGCTCGCCGACGGCAGGATCGTGGACTGCTCCCCCGAACACGAACCCGACCTGTTCGAGGCCGCGCGGCTCGGACTCGGCGCCCTCGGCGTGCTCGCGACCGTGACGCTCGACTGCGTCCCCGCATTCCGCCTGCGCGCGGAGGAATCGCCGTCGTCGCTCCGGACGACACTCGAGGCCCTCGACGAACTGCGCAGCGGCGTCGACCATTTCGAGTTCTACTGGTTCCCGCACACCGACGGGGTGCTCGTCAAACGCAACACCCGCCTTCCCGGTGAGGCACCGGTGCAGCCGGTCGGGCGGATACGCACCCTCCTCGACGACGAACTGCTCTCCAACGGCGCCTTCGCGCTCTTCCAGCAGGTCGGCACGCGGGTTCCCGCCACCATTCCGGCGCTGAACCGGGTCGCGTCACGGGCGCTGTCCCCGCGCACCTTCGTCGACCGCAGTTACCGGGTGTTCGCCTCCATCCGCCGGGTGCGGTTCCGGGAGATGGAGTACGCGCTCCCCGCCGAGCATCTGCCCGAGGTCCTGCGCGAGATCGATGCGTGGCTGCAGCGCAAGGATGTTCGTATCGGTTTCCCGGTGGAGGTTCGGTTCGCGCAGGGTGACGACGTGTGGCTGTCCACGGCCCACGGCCGCGACACCGCCTATGTGGCCGTGCACCAGTACCATCGGCGCGACCACACGGCCTACTTCGACGGAGTCGAGCCGATCCTGCGTGCCGCACAGGGACGTCCGCACTGGGGCAAGCTCCATTCCCTGACCGTCGACGATCTGCGCGAGCTCTATCCCCGCTTCGACGACTTCCTCGCCGTGCGCGACCGCGTGGATCCGCAGCGAGCCTTCACGAACCCGTATCTGCGCCGCGTCCTGGGCGAGTGACGCACGGGCGGACCCTCCCGGGCGGGCTCAGAGGAAGGCGGCGTCCCACGAATTGCGCCGGAGCACATCCCGTTCGGCCTCGGTGAGGCCGAGCCGGTCCTTCAGCCCCGCGAGATTGTCGTCGACGTAGCCGCCGAAATAGGCGGGATCGTCCGAGTGCACGCTCACCGACAGGCCCGCCTCGAGCATGCGACGCAACGGATGGTCGGCGAGCGTATCCACCACGCGGAGACGGACATTCGAGAACGGGCAGACGGTGAGCGGAATACTCTCGTCGACCAGGCGCGCGACGAGCTCGGGATCCTCGAGCGAGCGGATGCCGTGGTCGATGCGCTCGGCACCGAGGAGGTCGAGCGCCTGCCACACGTACTCCGGCGGTCCCTCCTCCCCCGCGTGCGCCGTGATGTGGAGACCCTCGGCCCGTGCCCGCGCGAAGACGTCCTCGAACAGCGACGGCGGGTGGCCCACCTCCGCGGAGTCCAGGCCGAGCGCGATGATCGGCGCGCCGAGGCGCAGCAGTTCGCCGAACACCTCGTGTGCTTCGGGCACAGGGCGATCGCGCACGATCGACGCGATCATCGCCGCGTCGACCCCGAACTCCCGGTGTGCCCCGGCGACGGCGTCGGAGAGTCCGGCCACGACCTCGTGCAGCGGAACACCGCGCGAGGTGTGGGCCTGCGGATCGAAGAAGAATTCCGCGCGGGTGACGCCCGCCCGCGCCGCGCGAGCGAAATAGGCGCGGGCGAGGTCGGCGAAGTCCTGCGCGGTGCGCAGGACCTCCATGTTCGCGTAGTACAGGTCGAGGAACGACTGTAGATCGGTGAACTCGTAGCGACTGCGCAGATCGTCGAGATCGCGATAGGGCAGCTCGACGCGGTTCCGCTCGGCGAGGGCGAGGATCAACTCGGGTTCGAGCGTGCCCTCGATGTGCACGTGCAGTTCTGCGAATCCGTCGGTCACGCAATCCTCACCATCTCTCGTTCCCTCAACTCGAGTGTCCGGCGATCAGCGTCCCTTCCACACGGGAGGCCGCTTCTCGGCGAAGGCAGTGGCGCCTTCACGTGCGTCCTCCGAGGTGAACACGGGCGCCATGATCTCCATCTGCTTCGCGAACGCCTCCTCGCTCGACCAGTCGGCCGAGCGGACGATGATCTCCTTGGTCGCCGCCACGGCGAGCGGTCCGTTCGCCGTGATGCGCTCGGCCAGTTCGAATGCGCCCTCGAGTGCCCCACCGGGTTCGGTGAGGCGATTGACGAAACCGTATCCGTAGCCTTCCTCGGCGGTGAACGCGTCCCCGGTGAGGGCGAGTTCGAGGGCCTTCTGGTAGGGGATGCGCGACGGCAGGCGCAGTAGGCCGCCGCCACCGGCGACGAGGCCGCGCTTGACCTCCGGGATGCCGAACTTCGCGTCCTTCGCGGCCACGACGAGGTCGGTGGCCAGGATGAGTTCGGTTCCGCCGGCGAGGGCGAATCCTTCGACGGCGGAGATGAGCGGTTTGCGCGGCGGCGCCTCCGTGAAGCCGAGACCCTTGCCGGGTACGACCACGTTCTCGCCGGCGACGAATGCCTTGAGGTCCATGCCCGCGCAGAAGGTGCCGCCGGCGCCGGTGAGCACGCCGACAGACAGGGAGTCGTCGCTGTCGAGTTGGTCGACCGCCTCGGCGAGCGCGTGGCTCACGGCGGCGTTGACGGCGTTGCGCGCCTCGGGCCGGTTGATGGTGATGACGAGAACGCGATCGCGTCGTTCGAGCAGGACTACGTCGGACATGGACACACCTCTCCACTACGGAAAATGCCGGTTCACCCGGCTACAGGCTGTATACCCGACGAGAACCTGTTCCAGGGTTCACGACACCCGGACGGCGATCTGCTCGACGAAGCCCTCGTCGTCGATGCGCACCTGATCGCCCGTGCGGAACCAGCCGTCGTCCGTGAACGCCTCGTCCGTGGCGCACGGATCGCACCAGTAGCGGCGGGCCACGCTCGGTCCGCGGCAGAGCAGTTCGCCGGTGCCGTGTTCGGCGTCGGGTCCGAGCAGCGCGACCTCGATCCCTCCGAACGGCACACCGACACTGCGGGGATGACGGGCGCGGTGTTCCGAAGGGAGCAGCAGACCGATCCCGCCGGTCTCGGCGACACCCCATCCCCGTACGAAGCGCGAGGCGGGGAAGGCGGCGCGGAGATGGCGCCACGGTGCGCGGATCACACGGGATCCCGAGACCACGACGGTTCCCCCGAAGGCGAGGGTGGGCAGCAACTGGACGCTGCATCCGGCTGCCGTGGACAACGGCGCCGTCAGCACCGTCCGTACGCCGTCACCGACGAGATCCATCGCGTGGGCGACCGCCTCGATCGTCGACAGCACGTTGGTGTTGGTCAGTTCGACGCCGCGCAGTCCACCACCGGCGACGCGCACGTAGTAGAGCACCGCGAGTTCGTCCGGTGACGCGCCTCCGTCGAGGAAGGCGACGCCGTCGGGCAGATCGGAGTCGAGGGTGAGCACCGCCCCGCTGTGGACCTCGATCTCCGCGGCCTCCTCGGGGCTGCAACTCGGGTCGGGAAGCACCGGGACACCCCCGGCGAGGACCACGCCCAGGAAACCGATGAGCCAGCGGACCCCGTTCGGCTGGTGGACCACCACCCGGTCGGCGGGACCGACACCCTGATCGAGGAGGCCACCGGCGACGCGGGCAGCGGCGGCCCACAGTTCGCGGTAGGTAAGTGTGCGGCCGCACCGGTCGACCACCGCGACGCGGTTCGCGAAGCGCAGCGCACTCCGGTCGAGCAGCTCGGCGAGGCACGGCTCCAGGCAGTCGTACTGGAGGATGCCGCTGTCGCGGCGAGTGACCCGATCGTCCCGGAGCCAACGACTCCCTGCAGAAATTTCCACTACGGCCACCGACATGCCACCTCCCACCCGGCGTGCGTGCCTGCACTATATGGCGTGGATCACAACCATGTGAGGAAACGGCGGGTCACGGACACCTCGAGCGGCGCCGCGGGGGTCGATGCGAGGTCCGTCAGGCGCTCGCTGCCGCCGAACGCTCCTCGGCGGCACGCTGTTCCTTCTGACTCGCGGGCCGGTCGAAGGCGAGCACGGCCACGAGCCCGACGAGCAGGATGCCGGCGGGCAGCCACAACGATTCGGCCATCGCCGCGGCGAACGGTTCATGCAGGGGCTCCGGCAGGACGGAACCGGTCGTCTCCATCTCCGCCGATCCTCCTCCCCCGCCGACGCCGTTGGCCGTCAACCGCGCCGCCATCATGGCGCCGAGAGCGGCACTTCCCATCACCGCACCGACCTGACGCGTCGTGTTGTACACACCGGAGCCCGCACCCGCCCGGCTCGGTGCGAGACCATTCGTCGCGGTGGCCGAGAGCGGCGACCAGATGCCCGCGTTCGCCACCCCGATCACGGCGATCGGCAGCAGCAACTGCCAGATCTCCGCGTCCGGGGTCATCACCAGCGCGAGCCAACCCAGCCCGATGGTGAGCAGCGAGAAGCCGGTGCCGGCGATCAGCCGCGGATGGACCCGGTCGACGAGCCTGCCCACGAGCGGAGCGAGCACACCGCTGAAGACCGCCATCGGCACCATGAGCATCGCGGCGCCCGTCGGACTCAGACCGCGAACCGACTGGGCGTAGAACATGATCGGCAGCATGACGCCGGTGATGGCGAAACCCATCGTCGCGATGCCGATGTTCGCCAGCCCGAAGTTGCGGTCCCGGAACAAAGACAGCGGTACGAGCGGTTCACCGCGGTTGCGCGACTGCTGGACGACGAACACGACGAGCAGGACGATGCCCAGCCCGATCAGCGCCCACACGCGGGAGGTCCACTCGAAGGAATTGCCCTCCTGGATCCCGAACACGAGACAGAACAGTCCGGCACCGCTGAGCAGCATGCCGAGCACGTCGAACCGGTGCGGGCTCGTGGGTAGCACGGGCACGTACCGCACGGCGAGCGCGAACCCGACGATCCCGACGGGCACGTTCACGAAGAAGATCCACTCCCAGCCCAGGCCGTCGACCAGGACACCGCCGGCCAGCGGCCCGACGAGTGTCGCGACCCCGGCCACAGCGCCCCACAGGCCCATCGCGGTCCCGCGCCGTTCACGCGGGAAGATCCGCGTCACCACGGCCATGGTCTGCGGCGACATGAGCGCCGCACCGAATCCCTGGAACACGCGGGCGACGATGAGCATCTCGATCGTCGACGAGAAACCGCACCACAGCGACGCGATCGTGAACAGCACGAGCCCACAGAGATAGACCCGGCGCTGACCGAAGCGATCGCCGAGGCGGCCCGTCACGAGCAGCGGGACCGCGTAGGCGAGCAGATAGGCGCTCGTGACCCACACGACGGCGGCGATGTCGGCCCCGAAGGTCCGCATGATCGCCGGGTTGGCGACGGCAACGATCGTGCTGTCCACCAGGATCATGAAGAAGCCCAGGCACAGTGCGCCCAACGCCGCCCAGCGGGCACCGTCGGACATCTCCACGGCCACCTCGAACGCGCGGTCGCGCGTGTCCACCTCGGATGCGCGGTCGTGTGTGCCCACCTCGCTGTCGTCGCTCACCGGGCCTCTCCCCTCGTCGGCGGTCTACGGTAGCTGGGTGGACCCGCACATCTCGAGCATCGCCGCCCTCGCGTGGTGTCGTGCACTGGGCCTACCCGACGGCGCCTTCGTCGAACCCGGCTGCGTCACGCGGATCGACGACTCGGTCCGGGACGTCCGGCTGCTCGCCGTGGGACGCACCACCGCGATCGTCGGCCCCGACACCGCGGTCTCCCGCCTCGCGGCCGAACCCGACCCGGCCGAGATCGACGCCCCGAACGCCGAACTCGTCGTCGCGGGCCACGCGGGGCGCACGGAGATCCTCGCCCTGTGCACGGATTGGATCGACGCGACACGCGTGGAGAACCCGCTCATCTCCGACGACCCCGAGGACCTCGCCGAACTGTTGCGGTGCTGCCCGCCCGACGACGTCACCGAGGCCGAGCTGTCGCCGACGGGACCGTCGCGCGTGTTCGTACTGCTCGACGACGACCACCGGCCCCTCGCCGGCGCGGCGTACAGCGAACTCGGGTCGTTGATGGCCGACGTGCGGGTGCTGACGACACCGGCAGCACGCCGGCTCGGACTCGCGTCGACCGTCGCGACGCTGGCGACCCACGACGCGCTCGACGCCGGACTCGTCCCGCTCGCCCGCATGCGCCGCGACAACCGCGGTGCCCGCACGGTCGCGGCGGTGTCGGGATACGACATCTGGGGAACCCTCGTGACGGTTCGGGTTCCACCCGAGAAGTGAAGAGTGTGCGGAAGGATGCGTAGGTGACCGAGAACAAGTACGTCGAGCCGGGTGCGGAGTTCACCCGCGACACCAACTACATCCCCACTCGCATCACCGCGGACGGGCGCGACGGCTATCCCGTCGAGTCGGGGCGGTACCGGCTCATCGCGGCCCGGGCGTGCCCGTGGGCCAACCGCACCCTCATCGTGCGGCGACTGCTCGGTCTCGAGGACGCCCTGTCGCTGGGACTGTGCGGCCCCACGCACGACGAGCGCAGCTGGACGTTCGACCTCGACCCGGGTGGGGTCGACCCCGTCCTCGGCATCCCGCGCCTGCAGGACGCATACTTCGCGCGCTTCCCGGGATACGACCGGGGCATCACCGTCCCGGCCATCGTCGACGTGCCCACCGGGCAGGTCGTGACGAACGACTACCCGCAGATCACCCTCGACTTCTCCACCGAGTGGACGCAGTTCCACCGCGAGGGTGCCCCGGATCTGTATCCGGAGGAGCTGCGGGACGAGATCGACGAGGTGGCCGAGCTCGTCTATCAGGACGTCAACAACGGCGTGTACGGGTGTGGTTTCGCGGGTTCGCAGGAGTCCTACGAGAAGGCCTTCGACCGGCTCTTCGCCCGCCTCGACTGGCTCGAGGAACGCCTCGGGGTGCAGCGCTATCTCGTGGGCGAGACCATCACCGAGGCCGACGTGCGCCTGTTCACCACGCTCGTCCGGTTCGATCCCGTCTACCACGGGCACTTCAAGTGCAACAGGAACCGGCTGGTGGACTTCCCTGCGTTGTGGGCCTACGCGCGGGATCTGTTCCAGACGCCCGGCTTCGGGGACACCGTCGACTTCGTACAGATCAAGCAGCACTACTACCTCGTGCACACCGACATCAATCCGACGGGCATCGTCCCGAAGGGACCGGACCTGTCGAACTGGCTCGATCCGCACGGCCGTGAGGCGCTCGGCGGGCGGGCGTTCGGGGACGGCACACCGCCGCCCCCGCCGCGCCCGAGCGAGGTGGTCCCCGAGGGGCACGGCGCGATCGCCCGCTGATCCGTGCCCCTGCTCCGTGTGGAGCTTCCTACGGCCGACGGGGCCGGTAGGTGCCGATCGTCCAATGGACGCCGTGGGGGTCGCGGCACGTGAAGCCGTGCGATCCGTAGTCCTCGTCGCGGAGTTCGACGGTCACGGTCGCGCGGACCGCCGGGTCCTCGGCCTGCACCGAGGCGAGGACCCTCTCGTACAGGGCGTCGACGGTCGCGTCGTCGGGAAGCACGAGATAGGCGGTGCCCCTGTCGGCGTGCTGGTCGAGCGGCGACCCGCGACCGGTCGAGCCGAGCATGACCCCTCCGCCGTGCGGCCAGAGCAGGGCGGCGTGGTCGACGCGGTCCCCTTCCCCGTAGACCTCCGCTTCGGCGAACCCGAGGGTGTCCACGAGGAAGCGGATCGCGCCCCGGGCGTCGGTGTAGGCGAAGCACGGCCACACCGAGTCGCCGGTGGGTGCGAGAGTGGCCGACTGTTGCGTGGAATTCGTTGTGTTCGTCATGTCTCCGAGTGTCGGCCCGGAACGCCTTCGTCGTCTTGGACGAATGGGAACACCTCGTCCTCGAGCCACCGCGACGGCGGGACGCCTGCCAGATCGCGCCAGTCGCGGGCCAGATGCGCCTGGTCGTAGAAGCCGCACTCCGCGGCGACGTCGGCGAGGCGGCGGCCGGGGTCGGCCCGCAGTATCCGTCGTGACCGGTCGAAGCGCGCCACCCGGGCCACGTCCTTCGGGGACAGTCCGAACTCGGCGGCACACCGGTTGGCGAGGTGTCGCCGGCTCCATCCGAGTTCGTCCGCGACGGCGCGGACCGGGCGCGCCGGATCCGCCACGAGCAGGTGCCATGCGTGGACGAGGTGCCCGTCCGGACTCGTCGACCGCGCGCGGACCACGCGACGGGTGAGAATCCTGTCGAGGACGGCGAACCGCTCGTCCCAGGATGCGGTCGCGGAGATCCGGTCGAACAGCTCCCGGCCGTCGGCGCCGATGACGTCCTCGAGATCGACGGCCCACGGGCCGAGCGCGGCAGCGGGCACGCCCAGCAGTGCGCGGGCACCTGCGGGGGTGAGCGAGAGTTGGATGCCGTGCTGCCGTCCGTGGTGGACGATCTGCACCGGCTGCGTCGACAGTCCTCCGGCGAGCGCGTCGAAACGTTCCGGGGACCGTCCGTCGCCCCGCGAGAGTTCGACGGATTCGGAGATCGTGAGGATTACGGTGACCTCCGGAGAGGGCATACCCAGGTGGGTCCCCGGCGGGAAACCGTCGAGCCGATACCCCTCGTACGACCGTACGTAGGGTGTCAGCAGGGGCGCCGGACGCCGCCTGGCGCCGTCCGACACACCGACTGCGGACCCGGTCATGGCACCAGGGTAGTGAGAGCGGTCCGGAAGACAAGAGCACCGGAGAACAGGGGCACGATGAGCAGCAAACCAGGCATCGCAGAGGCCTTCATCGTCAAGATGCTGGACAACGGCGCGAGACTGCAGGGTCCTGCGGTGGCCAAGTACGTCGATCTCATGCGGCGCGCACACCCCGACGAGTCCCCGGCGCAGATCATCGAGCGTCTGGAGAAGCAGTTCCTCCTCAGCGTCACGGGTAGCGGGTCGGCGGCGGGTGCGACCGCGGCCTTCCCCGGCGTCGGGACCCTCGCGGCCATCGGCGCGGTGGGCGCCGAGACGGCCTTCTTCTTCGAGGCGTCGGCGCTGCTCACCCTGGCCATCGCGTCGGTGCACGGGATCGAGCCCCACAGCCACGAACAGCGCCGCGCGCTGGTGCTCGCCGTCTCGCTCGGCGACGCCGGCCGGGAGATCGTCGCGACCGCAACGGGAGCGTCACTGCGCAACTGGCCCAAGGCCCTGACCAGCGGCGCGGGTGGGACTCAGCTGAAGACGCTGAACAACTCCCTGGTCAAGAAGTTCATCCGCCGGTACTTCGCCAAGCGCAGTCCGCTGTTGATCGGCAAGCTCGTCCCCGCGGGTATCGGTGCCGCAATCGGTGGCGTGGGCAACCGCACGCTGGGCAAGCGCACGATCCAGAACGCACGCGACGCCTTCGGTCCGCCTCCGACCGCGTGGCCCGCCGCCCGACCCGTCCTCCCGGCGAGCGGAGAGGCACCGGCGCTCGACGCCGGTGTTCCGGTCACGAAGGACTGACCGTGCCGGCCGGCGGGAAGGTGTTCGTACGGGAGTCCGGTGCGGGACCACGCACCGTCGTCCTGCTCCACGGCTTCTCCGATCACGGCGGTACGTGGTGCAAGGTCGCGCCGGCGATCGCCGAACGGCACCGGGTGCTCACGGTCGACCTGCCCGGTTTCGGACGCAGCGCGCAGCACTGGGAGACACCCGTGCTCGACCACTACGTCGACGTCCTGGCCGACCTCGTCGACGACGTTCCCGAACCGGTGTCACTGGTCGGGAACTCGCTCGGTGCGGTCACCGCGCTGGTGTTCGCGTCGGTCCACCCGTCCCGGGTCGATCGCGTGGTGCTCGCCGACATGCCGGGTCTCGCCGGGATCCCGCGGTGGTGGACGCGGGGTGCGCGCATGCCGGTCGAACTGTCGCGTCTGCTGCTGCGCCCACTGCCTGCTCCGGTGATGCAGCAGGCCATGGGCGCCCTGTACGCGCGGGCCGCGGTGCACCGGCGCGGCACCTTCGACCGGGCGGCGCGCACGGCGTTCGCGGCGAACTACGCGACACGCGAACAGGTCGACACGCTGCTGACGGTGGGCCGGCACGCGATCGGCGAACTCGGCCGGCTGCCGATCCCGGAGATGGTGCACGCCCTCGACATGCCGGCCCTGCTCGTGTGGGGCGCTCGCGACCGGTTGACGCCCGCTCACGCGGCGCGACGGGTGCAGTCCGGCGGCCGGAGACGGGTGGTGATCATCCCCGACGCCGGGCACTGTCCTCAGCTCGACGCGCCCCGCGAATTCCTCGACGCCGTCCTGCCCTTCCTCGGCTGACCCGTAAGCTCACGGCGACCGCGGCACAAGCCGCACCCACATCTCGACGACGCGGGGGTCGGAATACGTGACAGCACCGTCAGCGCAACCGCCGTACGGCACACCCGATCCCCGGGTGCCCTCGGGGACGCCGGGCGCGGGGATCGCCGTCCAGGGCCTGAGCAGGACGTTCGGTGACCACACGGCCGTATCGAATCTGTGGTTCACGGTGCCGCCGGGTTCGATCACCGGTTTCCTCGGCCCCAACGGATCGGGCAAGACCACCACGCTCGGCATGATGCTCGGCCTCGTCCGGCCGAGCGCCGGGAACGCCTTCGTCGACGGCGTGCCGTTCACCTCCCTGCAGCAGCCCGCACAGGTCGTCGGAGCGGTGCTCGACGCGCGCAGCGCCCACCCGAAGCACCGGGCGCTGACGCACCTGCAGGTCTACTGCGCCGCGATCGGCGTGCCCGACGAGCGGGCGAGGCAGATGCTCGATCTCGTCGGTCTGGGGGCGGTCGCGAGGCGTCGCATCGGCGAGTTCTCCCTCGGCATGCGGCAGCGACTCGCCCTGGCCACGGCCCTGCTCGGGCAACCGCGGTATCTCGTGCTCGACGAACCGGCCAACGGACTCGACCCCGAGGGCATGGCCTGGCTGCGCGACTTCCTCCGGGCGTTCGCCGCCAACGGCGGGACCGTGCTGATCTCGAGCCACATCCTGCGGGAGATCGAGCAGATGGCCGACCGTCTCGTCATCATCGCGAACGGTCACCTCGTTGCGGAGACCTCGATGACCGACCTGCGCGACGCCTACCGCTCGCGGGTGTTCGTCGCGGCCTCCGATCCGGCCCGCCTCGCGACCGCTCTCGCCGCGGCCGGGCACACCGACGCGCAGGTGCAGCAGGACGGACGGCTCGCGGTGGTCGGTGTGTCTGCCGACCGCATCGCCGAGTTCGCCGCGACCGCGGAGGTGACGCTGTTCGGGACGAGTGTCGAGCACGTCGATCTCGAGCAGGTCTACCTCGCGATGACGGCGGGGCGCTACGCGGCCGCGCCGGTCGCGCAGTATCCGGGGCACGGCCCGCACCATCCGCCGGGCGGGCAGTATCCGCAGGCCCAGCAGTACCCACAGTCCCAGCAATACCCGATCCCACAGCAGTACCCGAGTGCCCAGCAGTATCCGAACGCACAGCAGTACCCGCAGTCGCAGTGGGGGCAGCCGAACCGACCGCCGACCGGGCAAGGAGGTCCCACCGCATGACCGCGCTTCTCACCGCCGAGTTCCGCAAGGTCCTGAGCCTGCGCTACTGGTGGATCCTCGGCATCGCACCGCTGCTGGTGGGTCTGTTCTGCGGGGCGCTGACGCTGCCGGTCGCGCGGCAACTCGAACTCGGCTTCGGTGACGGTTTCGCCGAGGCCGTCGCAGCCGCGGTCGGCATCTCGCTCTCCTTGTCGCTGGTGTTCCTGTTCGCCGCGATCTTCGGCGCAGTGGCAACGGGCAGCGAGTTCGCGCACCGCACGATCGTGACGACCTTCCTCACCGCACGCGGACGCGACCGGGTCGTCGGCGTGAAGTTCGCGACCGTCGCCGTGATCGGGCTGCTGTACTGCCTCGTCACAGAAGTCGCGGCGGCCGCGACGCTCGTGTTGTTCGGTGGGGGCTTCGACGGTGCCGACCTCGGATCGGTCGTCAAGGTGATGGGCATCGGCCTGTTCTGCGCACTGATGTGGTCGCTCATCGGAGCCGGGTTGGGTCTGCTCACACGGTCGACGACGGGCAGCGTGCTCGCGATCTGCGCGTGGGTGCCGTTCGGGGAGCTGATGGTCTCGGTCGTCCTGCACGGTCTCGGGCTCGGTGCGATCGCGTCGTACCTGCCGGCGCAGGTCACCTGGTACGTGCTGTTCTCGGCGGTGTCGATGCCCGAGGACGTGACGCTGGAGATGACGTGGCCGGCGGCTCCGCTGCTCCTGGTCCTCTGGACCGTGGTGCTGGGCGGACTCGGCTGGTGGCGGGCCCGCACTGCCGACGTCGTCTGACACCTCCGGCGACCTGCGTCTCCGACCCTCGCCGAGCGGCTCCGACCTGCCCTGTCGTCGCTCGGCGCTAATGTCGGTTCGATGGCACACGACCCGATTCCGCGTTCGCCGGGATGGATTTCCCGGCTCGTCGCCGAATGCCTGAAACACCGCCGAACAGCCGTCGGGGCGCTGGCCGTCACCGTCGTCGCCGCTCTGATCGACATCACCTTCCCGCTGCTGACGAAGGTGGCGGTCGACAGCGCGACCGGGCAGGGCGATGTGCCCGCCGACGACCTGCGTCTGATCGGTCTGGTCGCGGCGGCGATCGCGGTCGGTGCGGTGATCCGGTTCGGCTGCCAGTACGGACGTCGCATGCTCGCCGGACGCTTGTCGCTCGACGTGCAGCACGACCTGCGGTTGCGCCTGCTCGGCTCGCTCCAGCGTCTCGACGGCCACGGTCAGGACCGCATCCGCACGGGTCAGGTGGTCTCGCGGTCCATCACCGACCTGCAACTCGTGCAGGGCCTGCTCGCGATGGTGCCGATGTCGGCGGGTGCGTTGCTGCAGTTCGTGCTCGCGCTGGTGATCATGACGACGCTCTCGCCGCTGCTCACGCTGGTCGCGGTGATCATCGTCCCGATCATCGCGGGCATCGTCCGGGTCGTGCGCCCGAAGCTGTTCGCCGCGACCTGGTCGGCACAGCAGCGCGCGGCCGATCTCGCCCAGCACGTCGAGGAGACGGTCACGGGCGTGCGGGTCGTGAAAGGCTTCGGGCAGGAGTCGCATGCCGTCGACCAGCTCGAGGAGCACGGTCGCAGGCTGTACGCGGAGCGTCTGCGCGCGGCCCGGATCAACGCCTGGTTCTCGGCGCCGATGGGTGCGATCCCCCAGTTCGGGCTCGTCGCCACCATCGCACTCGGCGGGTGGCTCGCCCTCGAGGGCGTGATCACCGTGGGCACCTTCGTCGCGTTCACCGCCTATGTGGCGACGATGACGGCGACCACCCGCACCCTCTCGCAGGTCGTGATCATGGCGCAGCTGTCCCGCGCCGCCGTCGAGCGGGTGTACGAGGTGATCGACACCGAACCCGACGTCGCCGATCCCCCGCATCCCGTCGAGCTGCCCGACGGCCCGCTCGGGGTGCACCTGAAGGACGTCACGTTCGGTTTCGACGACGACCGGGACGTGCTGCGCGGCCTCGACCTGGAGATCGCGCCCGGCGAGACCGTCGCGATCGTCGGTCCGGCCGGGTCGGGCAAGACCGTGTTGTCGCTGCTGCTCCCCCGCTTCTACGCTCCGCACCGCGGGTCGGTGTGCCTGACCTCGGACGGCCGCGACATCGACGTCGCCACGCTCCGCGCCGACGACCTGCGCGGCGCGGTCGGCCTCGTCTTCGACGAGCCGTTCCTGTTCTCCGACACCGTCGCGTCCAATATCGCGCTCGGGCGGCCCGACGCGTCGGACGACGAGATCCGCGCCGCGGCCGCGGCGGCACGCGCCGATGATTTCGTCGAGGCCCTCCCCGAGGGCTACGACACGGTCGTCGGTGAACGCGGCCTGACCCTGTCCGGCGGGCAGCGGCAGCGGGTCGCGCTGGCGCGGGCTCTGCTCGTCGATCCGCGGGTGCTGATCCTCGACGATGCGACCTCGGCGGTCGACGCCGAGACGGAGGCCGCGATCTACGGTGCGTTGCGGGCGGGCCGGCGCCGCACGACCCTCGTGCTCGCCCATCGACGGTCGACGCTCGCACTCGCCGACCGGGTCGCCGTGCTCGACGAGGGGCGCATCGTCGACATCGGGACGGTCGACGAACTCGACGAGCGCAGTCCCGTCTTCCGGCGTCTGCTCTCGACCGACGACGACGCCCCACCGGCACCGGAACGCCCGGTTCCGGCCGGTGAGTTGTGGCCGGAGGAACCGGACGACGACGAGGCGTCCGGGACCGTCCGGAACCCTCCGGCGGTCGGTGGAGGTCGCGGTGGACCGGCGGGTGGAGGTGGCCGCGGCGGGCCGGTGTCCGGTGCACTCGGCGCGGTGGCTCCCACCCCGGAACTGCGCGCGGCCGTCGACGCGCTTCCCCCGGCCACCGAGACCCCCGGACGCGACCCGGCCCTGCAGTCCGAGGCCCTGCGCCTGCCCGACCCGCAGTTCCGGTTGTGGACGACGCTGCGTCCGGTGCGCGCCCTGCTGGCGGTCGTCGTGCTGTGCCTGGCGGTGGAGTCGCTGACGAGCATCGCGTTCCCGTCACTGGTGCGGTACGCCGTCGACCGCGGGGTGACCCCGGGCGATCCGTCCCGGCTGTGGCAGGCGACCGCAGCGGGTGTGGTGCTCGCGCTGCTCGGCTGGTTCGTGGTGGCGATCCTCACCGTGCTCACCGCGCGGGCGGGCGAACGGGTGCTGTTCGGGTTGCGTGTGCGCTCGTACGCGCACCTGCAACGACTCGGACTCGACTACTACGAACGTGAGCTGTCGGGCCGGATCATGACGCGGATGACGACCGATGTGGACGCACTGTCGCAGTTCATCCAGACCGGTCTGTCCACCGCGGTCGTGGCGGTGCTGACGCTCACCGGTATCTCGATCGCGCTGATCGCGACCGATCTGTCGCTGGCTCTGGTGGTACTGGCGGTGCTGCCCGTGCTGGTCGGCGCGACCCTGTGGTTCCGGAAGGTCTCGGGGACGGCGTACGCGCAGTCCCGCGAACGCATCTCCCTGGTGAACGCGGATTTCCAGGAGAACGTCACCGGCCTGCGCGCCGCCCAGGCCTACCGCCGGGAGGAGACCGCGGCACGCCGCTTCGCCGAGCGTGCGGAGGCTTATCGGCGCAGTCGCCTGCGGTCGCAGCGGGCGATCTCGCTGTACTTCCCGTTCATCGCCTTCCTGTCCGATCTGGCGCTCGCGGCGGTCGTCTTCGTCGGCGCCCGCGAGGTGGCCTCGGGGGCCGTCGGCCCGGGTGTGCTGATCGCGTTCGTGCTGTATCTGAACCTGTTGTTCGCGCCCATCCAGCAGCTGTCCCAGGTCTTCGACGGCTACCAGCAGGCGCGGGTCGGTCTGCGCCGGATCGGCGACCTGCTGCGGACCGAGAGCTCGCTCGAGTCGGCCGAGGAGGGCACGGTCGCCATCACCGGGCACCTCCGCGGCGATGTCGATCTGCAACAGGTGGGCTTCCGCTACAGCGAGGCCGATCGCGAGGCGCTGAGCGATGTGGACCTGTCGATCCCGGCCGGGTCGACGGTCGCCCTGGTGGGCCGCACCGGCGCCGGGAAGTCGACGGTCGTCAAACTGCTCGCCCGGTTCTACGATCCGACGTCCGGTTCGGTGCGGGTGGACGACACCGATCTGCGCCGCTACCGCCTGCGCGACTACCGGGGCCGGCTCGGTGTGGTGCCGCAGGAGGCGCACCTGTTCACGGGCACGGTGGCGACCAACATCGCCTACGGCCGGCCCGACGCGACGCGCGAGGAGATCGAATCGGCCGCGCGCGCCGTGGGAGCGCTCGAGATGATCGCCGGACTCGCCGGAGGCATGAACCATCCGGTGGGTGAGCGCGGTCAGGGTCTGTCGGCCGGCCAGCGTCAGCTCATCGCGCTCGCGCGCGCCGAACTCGTGGATCCCGATCTGCTGTTGCTCGACGAGGCCACCGCGACCCTCGATCCCGCCACCGAGAAAGCGGTGCTCGAGGCGGGTGCGCGGGTGGCCCGCTCGCGTACGGCCGTGGTCGTGGCGCACCGTCTCGCGACCGCCGCGCGCGCCGATCTCGTGGTGGTGGTCGACGACGGCCGTATCGTCGAGTGCGGGCCCCACGACGAGCTCCGCCGGGCGGGAGGTCTGTACACCACTTTGTGGCAACTCGCTACCGGTGGTCTCGTTCCGGAGGAGCCCGAGGCCTTGCTCACTTCGTCGACGGAAGGATCGAACATGAGATCGTCCTCACGTTTGTAACGGGGTGCGCGCTGCGCCGATGCACCTTAGAGGGAATAATCGGCTCTCGAGAACCGTCATCGATGGAGACCCCATCGCACCAGATTGTGAGGTAGCCCACCGACATGCGCGGTCAGTTCGGATCGTCACATGCCACGGGCTAGCCTCATATTCACAGGCGCTCCGATCGGGTACCGAAGAAAGAAACGAGGCGAACAACTGCCGTGAGCAGCAGCTCTACATCACAGTTCGGACAGAACCAGTGGTTGGTTGACGAGATGTACCAGCGCTTCCAGGACGACCCTTCGTCCGTGGACGCGAGTTGGCACGAATTTCTGACCGACTATTCGCCGGAAGCTGCGGTGGCCGGAGGTACCAACGGCTCCGACACCGCCACGACCGAGAAGCCCGCGCCGAGCACAGCATCTGCGCCGAGTTCCTCTGCTTCGGCCCCCACCAAGCCCGCACCGAAGGCCGAGACCAAGGCCGCACCGGCCAAGCCTGCCCCGAAGGCGGAGACCAAGACTGCGGCGCAGCCGAAGGCCCAGGCCGCACCCGCGAAGCCGGCTCCCAAGCCCGCCGCTGCCCCGTCGGGCCAGGCCACCGAGGAGAAGAAGGTTCTTCGCGGCGCCGCTGCTGCCGTTGCGAAGAACATGAACGCCTCGCTGTCGATCCCGACGGCCACCAGTGTTCGCGCGGTCCCCGCGAAGTTGATGTTCGACAACCGCATCGTCATCAACAACCACCTCGCGCGTACCCGCGGCGGCAAGGTCTCGTTCACGCACATCCTCGGTTACGCGATCGTCCAGGCGGTCAAGGCGTTCCCGAACATGAACAACCACTTCGCCGAGGTCGACGGCAAGCCGAACCTCGTCGTGCCCGCGCACACGAACCTCGGTCTCGCGATCGACCTGCCGGGCAAGAACGGCCAGCGTTCGCTGGTCGTGGCGGCCATCAAGAACTGCGAGACGATGAACTTCGCGCAGTTCTACTCGGCCTACGAGGACATCGTGCGCCGCGCCCGCGACGGCAAGCTCACCGGCGACGACTTCTCGGGCGTCACGATCTCGCTGACCAACCCGGGCGGCATCGGCACCGTGCACTCGGTCCCGCGTCTGATGCAGGGCCAGGGCGCGATCATCGGCGCCGGCGCGATGGAGTACCCGGCCGAGTTCCAGGGTGCGTCCGACGCACGGATCGCCGAGATGGGCATCGGCAAGCTGCTGACGCTCACCTCCACCTACGACCACCGCGTGATCCAGGGCGCGGAGTCGGGTGAGTTCCTGAAGAAGATCCACGAGCTGCTCATCAGCGACGACTTCTACGACGGCATCTTCCACACCCTGCACATCCCCTACGAGCCGGTCCGCTGGCGCAAGGACGTGCCGGAAGGCCTCGTCGACAAGCACACCCGTGTGCTCGAGCTCATCGCCGCATACCGCAGCCGCGGCCACCTCATGGCCGACACCGATCCGCTGCAGTTCGTGCGCGACAAGTTCCGGTCGCATCCCGACCTCGACGTCACGACCCACGACCTGACGCTGTGGGATCTCGATCGCGAGTTCAACGTCGGTGGCTTCCACGGCCGCCAGAAGATGAAGCTGCGCGACGTGCTGTCGGTGCTGCGCGATGCGTACTGCCGCCACGTCGGTGTCGAGTACACCCACATCCTCGAGCCCGAGCAGCAGCAGTGGCTGCAGGAGCGGGTCGAGGCGCACCACGTCAAGCCGACGGTCGCCCAGCAGAAGTACATCCTGAGCCGCCTCAACGCCGCCGAGGCGTTCGAGACGTTCCTGCAGACCAAGTACGTCGGCCAGAAGCGCTTCTCGCTCGAGGGCGCCGAGTCCGTCATCCCGATGATGGACGCGATCATCGACCAGGCCGCCGAGCACACGCTCGACGAGGTCGCGATCGCGATGCCGCACCGCGGTCGCCTGAACGTGCTCGCGAACATCGTCGGCAAGCCGTACTCGCAGATCTTCTCCGAGTTCGAGGGCAACCTGAACCCGGCCGCTGCGCACGGCTCCGGCGACGTGAAGTACCACCTCGGCGCCGAGGGCACCTACATCCAGATGTTCGGCGACAACGACATCAAGGTCTCGCTCACCGCGAACCCCTCGCACCTCGAGGCGGTCAACCCGGTGCTCGAGGGCCTCGTCCGCGCCAAGCAGGACATCCTCGACAAGGGTGAGGACGGCTTCACCGTCCTGCCGCTGCTGCTGCACGGCGACGCTGCGTTCGCCGGCCAGGGCGTCGTCGCGGAGACCCTGAACCTCGCGCTGCTGCGCGGCTACCGCACCGGCGGCACCGTGCACATCGTCGTCAACAACCAGGTCGGCTTCACCACCGCGCCCGAGCACTCGCGTTCGTCCGAGTACTGCACCGACGTGGCGAAGATGATCGGCGCGCCGATCTTCCACGTCAACGGCGACGATCCCGAGGCCTGCGTGTGGGTCGCGAAGCTCGCCGTGGACTTCCGCGAGAAGTTCCACAAGGACGTCGTCATCGACATGATCTGCTACCGCCGCCGCGGTCACAACGAGGGCGACGACCCGTCGATGACCCAACCGGCGATGTACGACGTGATCGACACCAAGCGCAGCGTCCGCAAGAGCTACACCGAGGCCCTGATCGGCCGCGGCGACATCTCGCTCAAGGAAGCGGAAGACGCCCTGCGCGACTACCAGGGACAGCTCGAACGGGTCTTCAACGAAGTCCGCGAACTCGAGAAGTACCCGCCGGAGCCGTCGGAGTCGGTCGAGCTCGACCAGACCCCGCCGAAGCGTCTCGACACCTCCGTCGACCGGTCGGTGCTCGAGCGGATCGGCGATGCCTTCGCCGAGGCGCCCGAGGGCTTCAGCGTCCACCCGCGCGTCAAGCCGGTGCTCGAGAAGCGTCGCGAGATGTCGCGCAACGGCAAGATCGACTGGGCGTTCGCCGAGCTGCTCGCGTTCGGTTCGCTGGCCGAGCAGGGTGCCCTGGTGCGCCTGGCCGGTCAGGACTCGCGTCGCGGCACGTTCACGCAGCGTCACTCGGTCATCATCGACCGCAAGACGGGCGACGAGTACAGCCCGCTCGCCACGCTGGCCAACCAGGCCGGCAACGGCGGCCGCTTCATGGTCTACGACTCGGCGCTGACCGAGTTCGCGGGCCTGGGCTTCGAGTACGGCTACTCGGTGGGCAACCCCGACGCGCTCGTGCTGTGGGAGGCGCAGTTCGGCGACTTCGTCAACGGCGCGCAGTCCATCATCGACGAGTTCATCTCGTCCGGTGAGGCCAAGTGGGGTCAGCTCTCCGACGTCGTGCTGCTGCTGCCGCACGGCCACGAGGGCCAGGGTCCCGACCACACCTCGGGCCGTATCGAGCGCTGGCTGCAGCTGTGCGCCGAGGGCTCGATGACGGTCGCGGTTCCGTCCACCCCGGCGAGCTACTTCCACCTGCTGCGTCGTCATCACCTCGACGGCATCCGCCGCCCGCTGGTGGTATTCACGCCGAAGTCGATGCTGCGCAACAAGGCCGCGGTCAGCAACGTCGAGGACTTCACGCAGGGCAAGTTCCGTTCGCTGCTCGAAGAGGTCCCCTACGAGGAGGGCACGGCCGACCGCACGAAGGCCACCCGCGTGCTGCTCACCTCCGGCAAGATCTACTGGGAGCTGCTGGCGAAGAAGCAGAAGGAAGGTCGTGACGACGTCGCGATCGTGCGCATCGAGCAGCTGTACCCGGTGCCGCGTCGCCGCATCGCCGAGACGCTCGAGCAGTACCCGAACGCCACCGAGTTCTTCTGGGTGCAGGAGGAGCCGGCGAACCAGGGTGCCTGGCCGTTCCTCGGCCTCGCGCTGCCGGAACTGCTGCCCGAGAAGCTCAGCGGCATCAAGCGCGTGTCGCGTCGTGCGATGTCGGCACCGTCGTCCGGCTCGAGCAAGGTCCATGCTGTCGAGCAGCAGGAGATCATCGAGAAGGCCTTCGGTCGCTAGAAGCTCCGTTTCGGACCCTTCGGGCCCTTGACCGTTCTCATGTGAGCCGGGTCGGTTCGTCCCCGCAAGGGGCGACCGACCCGGCTCACGCCTTTTCCGGTGGGTTTCGGACCGGGCGCGGCGGGCACCCTTCGGAGGACCCCGATCGCGTCCTGCGAGGAGCTACCGATGGCGAATCCGACCGTGGCCGACTACCTGTTGCACCGCCTGCGCGCGTGGGGGGTGGACCACGTCTTCGGATATCCCGGCGATGGCATCAACGGGATCCTCGCCGCCTGGACGCGCACCGGCAACGACCCGGTCTTCGTGCAGTCCCGGCACGAGGAGATGAGTGCCTTCGAGGCGGTCGGCTACGCGAAGTTCACGGGCCGGCCCGGAGTGTGCATGGCGACCTCCGGTCCGGGTGCGATCCATCTGCTCAACGGCCTGTACGACGCGAAACTCGACCACGTCCCGGTGGTGGCGATCGTGGGTCAGACGGACCGCTCCGCGATGGGCGGGTCGTACCAGCAGGAAGTGGACCTGCACACGCTGTACAAGGACGTGGCGTCGGCGTTCGTGGAGACCGTGACGGTGCCCGAGCAATTGCCGAACGTCCTCGATCGGGCGATGCGCACCGCCATCGCCTACCGCACGCCCACGGCCGTGATCATCCACGGCGACGTGCAGGAACTCGAGTACTCCCCGCCCGGCCACGAGTTCAAGATGGTGCCGTCGAGTGTCGGTTTCGACCGCCCCCGCATTGCGCCGGACGACGACGCGATCCGACGGGCGGCGGAGGTCCTCAACGCCGGGAACAAGGTCGCGATGCTCGTCGGCAGCGGCGCCCGGGATGCCCGTGCTCAACTCGGGCAGGTCGCGGATCTGCTGGGCGCCGGGGTGGCGAAGGCCCTGCTGGGCAAGGACGTGCTGTCGGACGAGTTGCCGTGGGTCACCGGATCGATCGGGTTGCTGGGCACGCGGCCCACCCACGAGATGATGACCGGTTGCGACACGCTGCTCATCGTCGGTTCGTCCCTCCCCTACAGCCAGTTCCTGCCCGAATACGACCAGGCCCGCTGCGTGCAGATCGACATCGACCCGAACATGATCGGGATGCGCTATCCGAACGAGGTCAATCTCGTCGCGGATGCCACCGCCGCACTCGACGCGCTCATCCCTCTGCTGCACCGCAAGGAGGACCGGTCGTGGCGCGAGGGTATCGAGCAGAACGTGCAGCGCTGGTGGCAGCTCATGGGGCAGCAGGCCGAGGTCGAGACCGAGTTCGTCAACCCGCTGCGGATGTTCGCCGAGGCCTCACCGCGACTGCCGGACGATGCGATCGTCACCGCGGATTCCGGTTCGGCCGCCAATTGGTATGCGCGCCAACTGAGGTTCCGCGGCGACATGCGCGGTTCGCTGTCGGGCACACTCGCGACGATGGGTCCGGCGGTGCCGTACGGGATCGGCGCGAAGTTCGGACAGCCCGACCGCCCGGTGGTCGCGTTCGCCGGCGACGGTGCGATGCAGATGAACGGCATGGCCGAGCTGATCACCATCCAGCGGTACTGGCAGCAGTGGGCCGACCCGCGGCTCGTCGTCGCGATCATCCACAACAACGATCTGAACCAGGTCACGTGGGAGATGCGTGCGATGGGTGGGGCACCGAAATTCGCGGAGTCCCAGTCGCTTCCGGATGTCGACTACGCCGCCTTCGCGCGCGGCCTCGGGCTGGGCGGCGAAACCGTGAAGTCCTCGGACGAGATGGGCGCGGCCTGGGATCGCGCGCTGGCCGCGGATCGCCCGACGGTGCTGGACGTGTACACCGATCCGGACATGCCTCCGATCCCGCCGCACGCGACGTGGGAACAGTTCACCGACGTCGCCAAGGCCGTGCTCGCCGGTGACGAGAACCGTTGGGGCTTCGTGAAACAGGGCGTCAAGACGAAGCTGCAGGAGTATCTTCCCGGAAACGATCGCTGAGAGCCCCGCCGGCCGGAGAGTGGAGCGAATGCGCGGCCAGCGCAACACCGGACAGCGCCGCGATGGCCAGTTCGACGAACTCGTCGCGGGTGAGTTCGGGGTCGCGTAGCCACGCGATGGTCGTGTCCTCGACGAAGGCCACCCAGCCGCGCACGGCGAGTCGTACGGCCGGCGTCGGCTCGATGCCGATGGCAGGCAGGTGTGCGACGGTCCGGTCGACGAGTGCCGTGCGGGTGTCCTCGAAGGCCGCCCGCATGTCGGGGTCGCCGCTGGTCGCTCCGCGCAGGATCGAGATGTACATGTCGCGGCGCCGGGTGACGTAGTCGACGTACGCGACGAGCGTGCCCCGCAGCATCTCGATCGGTTCGAGGTCTTCGTCCGGTGCGGTGTACTCGACGAGATCCCGGCCGACGCATCGCACGAGTTCGACGTGGTAGTCGTGCTTCGAGGTGAAGTAGTGGAACAGCAGCCCCTTCGAGACTCCGGCCCGTTCGGCGACCTCGTCGACGGAGATCTGCTCGAGGGGCCGGTCGGCGAGCAGCTCGAGGCCCTGTTCGATCAGCTGGGCCCGGCGTTGGGCGGGACCGAGGCGGGTTCGACGGGGTGCGGGACTGTCTTCTGCCACGTCCACCATGCAAACACCGTTATTGAATTATGGTCAACAAGTGTTGACCAGGTCACTGGAACGCTCTAGCCTCAAGTACATGAGTCTTCCGGTAACAGATACCGTCGCCGACGCGGAGATCCGTCAGGTCGACACGCTGATCATCGGCAGCGGGTTCGCCGGGCTCGGCGCGGCCATCCGACTGTCGCAGGCGGGCAAGGACTTCCTCATGCTCGAACGCGCCTCCGAGGTGGGCGGCACCTGGCGCGACAACACCTACCCCGGCGCGGCATGCGACGTCCCGTCGAACCTGTACTCCTACTCGTTCGCCCTCAACCCCGGCTGGACGCGCTCCTTCTCTCCCCAGCCGGAGATCCAGGCGTACATCCGCTCGGTCGCCGACCGGTACGACGTGCGGCGACGCACCGTCTTCGGGTGCGACGTGCAGACGGCCCGCTGGAACACCACGACGCACCGCTGGGACGTGGCCACCACGCGCGGGAAGTACAGCGCCAAGGTCGTGATCTCCGCGGTCGGCGCGCTGTGCGAGCCGTCGCTGCCCGACATCGAGGGCATCTCCGGATTCGAGGGCGAGATCTTCCACTCGGCACGGTGGAACCACGACGCCGACCTCGCCGGCAAGCGCGTCGCGGTCATCGGCACCGGAGCCTCCGCCATCCAGATCGTGCCGGCCATCGCGGGCACCGTAGGCCGACTCGACGTGTACCAGCGCACGGCACCGTGGATCCTCCCCCGCTTCGACCGGGAGTACACCGCACCCGAGCGGTTCGCCTTCCGCCACATCCCCGGCTTCCAGCGCCTCTCGCGCGCCCTGCAGTACACCGCCCGCGAGACGCAGGTCGTGGGCCTGGCCAAGGCACAGGCCTTCATGAAGCCGCTCGAACTCGCCGCGCGCATCCAGATCCGCCGTCAGATCCGCGACAAGGAACTGCGGCGGAAGGTCACGCCGAACTACGGCATCGGCTGCAAGCGCATGCTGATCTCGAACAACTACTACCCCGCCCTCGACCGGCCGAACGTCGACCTCGTCACCGACGGCATCGCCCGCGTCACCCCGCGCGGCATCGTCGCGAAGGACGGCACCGAGCGGGAGGTCGACGCGATCGTCGTCGCGACCGGCTTCCACGTCACCGACTCCCCGACCTTCGCCGGCATCTTCGGCAAGGACGGCCGCTCGCTCGCCGAGGTCTTCGACGAGACCGGCATGCGGGGGTACAAGGGCAGCTCGGTCGCCGGCTTCCCCAACCTGTTCTTCCTCGTCGGCCCGAACACCGGACTCGGCCACACCTCGATGGTGTACATGATCGAGTCGCAGCTCGAATACGTCGTCGACGCGATCCGCACGCTCGACCGCAACCGCATCGGCACGGTCGAGGTCCGCGAGGACGTGCAGGACGAGTACAACCGCGACCTGCAGCGCGCGTTGCGGTCGAGCGTGTGGAACAACGGCGGGTGCGCGAGCTGGTATCTCGACAAGCACGGCAACAACACCACGCTGTGGCCGGGATTCACCTTCGAATTCCGCCGTATCACCCGCAGATTCGACCTCGAGGCGTACCGTAGCGTCGCCGAGTCGGATCTCCCCGTCGCCACCGACCTTCCCGCGCAGGAGCGCACGTCCCGAGAGGCAGCAGTTCGATGAGTGATTTCGCAGGCCGGGTCGTCGTCGTCACGGGCGCGGGGTCCGGGATCGGACGGGCCCTCGTCCTCGCCCTCGCGGCCGAAGGTGCCCGCCTGGCGATCTCGGACGTCGACACCGCCGGGCTCGAGGAGACCGCGCGTCGCGCACGGGAACTCGGCGCCGAGGTGAAGGCCGACCATCTCGACGTCACCCAGCGCGAGAAGGTCCTCGAGTACGCCGAGCAGGTCGCCGCCCACTTCGGTGCGGTCCACCAGGTGTACAACAACGCGGGCATCGCCTATCACGGCGATCTCGAGCGCACCGAGTTCAAGGACATCGAGCGCGTGATGGACGTCGACTTCTGGGGAGTCGTCAACGGCACCAAGGCTTTCCTTCCGCATCTCATCGCGTCGGGCGACGGTCACCTGATCAACGTCTCGAGCCTGTTCGGCCTGCTGAGCATCCCGGGCCAGGCGGCGTACAACTCGGCGAAGTTCGCCGTGCGCGGCTTCACCGAGGCGGTACGGCAGGAGATGCTCGTCGCGCGGCATCCCGTGCAGGTCACGTGTGTGCATCCCGGCGGCATCAAGACCGCGATCGCGCGCAACGCCGCCGTCCCGGACGGCGACGACCAGGCGACCTTCGCGGAGTTCTTCGACCGCAAGCTCGCACGCACGACCCCCGAGGACGCTGCGAAGACCATCCTGACCGGTGTGCGGAAGAACAAGGCGCGCGTACTCATCGGCGCCGACGCGAAGCTGCTCGATGCTTTCGTCCGCGTCGCCGGACCGGCCTATCAGCGTGTCGTCGCCACCGTGACCTCCCGGGTCGTGCCGAAGGGATAGGCTGCGGCATGCCTCCGACACCCCAGATGTCACCGCGGGTGGCGCGTACCGCCCTGCGTCCTCTCTTCCGTGCCCTGCTGTCGCCGCGCTGGTCGTTCGCCACGCAGCGCCGGTTGCTCGATCTCGCGGCGCCGCTGCAGTTCCTCCCGAAGGACACCGTGGTGCGCCCGATCCGTCTGGCGGGACGCCCCGCCGAACGGATCACCGTGGGCGCCACCGAGCGGACCACCGCGATCCTGTATCTGCACGGCGGTGCGTACACCGGCGGGTCGCTCGCCACGCACCGCTCGCTCGCGGCGCATCTCGCGGCCGCGGCCGGGTCGGCCGTGTACGTCCTCGACTACCGGCTCGCTCCCGAGCATCCCTATCCGGCGGCGCTGAACGACGCCGAGGCGGCCTATCTCGAACTCGTCAGCGAGCACGGCTTCGAGGTGTCCGGTATCGCGATCGCCGGCGACTCGGCGGGCGGTGGTCTCGCCGCGGCCACCACGCACCGGCTCGTCGACCGTCACGGCATCACCCCGCCCGCGCTCGGATTGCTGTCGCCGTGGACCGATCCGGCCGCCCGCGACCTGCCCGACGTGAACGACGTCGTTCTGAACAAGGGCTGGGTGTACTCCTCGGCCGAGGCGTATCTCGCCGACGGCGATCCCACCGATCCCGGCTACGCGCCCATCCACGCCGATCCCACGGGTCTGCCGCCGACTCTCATCCAGGTGGGCACCGCGGAGATGTTCTACCCGCAGGTGCGGCAGTACGCCGAGAAGCTCCGGGCGGCGGGCGTCGACGTCACCCTCGTCGAGCAACCCGAGCTGTGGCACGTCGCGCCGTTGCAGGCGTCGCTCGTTCCCGAGGCCGCCGCGGCGATCGCCGATTTCGGTGTCTTCCTCCGCGACCGGATGGGCACTCGCGCGGGCTGAACACACAGACTGCCGTTCACACACACGGGCTGCCGTTCACGCTCCGGCGTGTTCGTCGATCCACTCGCGGGCCACGGCCTCGGGATCGTCTCCCTCGTCGACTCGCGCGCGCAGTTCGGTGAGATCGCTCGTGGTGAGCTCACCGGCGATGGTCCGCAGCGCGTCGAGTTGTGCCTCGCCGAGGGTGCCCTTGCGGAAGACCGGGACGACGTTCTGGGCCGGCAGGACCGGTGCAGGCGCGTCGTCGGCCTCCGCGTCGTCCTGCGGGTTGCGGTCGGGGGCGTCGGGCACGGTGCTCACGGGCGAATCCGCGTCGATCTCCGCGAGGGCGGGCGACGTCGTGGTGGTTCCGACGACCGTGTCGGGTTCCGATGCGACGGCGGCGGACTGCGCATCGTCGATCCGCCGCACCTCGCGCGGTCGGCAGTCGGCGCGTTCGAGCGCGGTGAGTCCACCGGCGGATTCGAAGTCCTCGGTCACCGCGAACGTCAGATCGGCGCAGCGGTCGGCGAGGTCGGCCACGCGGCTCGCCGACCATTGCGTGAGGCGGTCGCGGTCGGCGAGCAGCACCGCGCGGTCCTGCGCCGAGGCGTAGTCGGAGATCGTCAGTTCGTCGGGCAGTGCACGCGCCAGCGCCTCGAAGACGTCCTCGGCGTCGGTCGCGTCGGCACCGGGGTCGTAGGACGCGAGCAGCCTTCCCGTGTAGCCGGGGATCAGCGTGAGGTCGGCGGCGTCGAGCGCTGCGGGCGGGTCGGTGACATCGGAACGGACCTGCACGTCGATCCCGCTGCCGCGCAGTGCTCCCGCGTAGAGCTGCGCGAGCAGTTCCTCGTCGGGCCGCTCCCCCGCCCCGACGATCACCGTCGTCGACGGTGCCGCCTCGTCGAGGACGGGCGACGCGCATCCCTGGAGCACGGCCGCCGCCGCGCATGCGGTGAGCGCCGTCGCCGCGACCGGCCGGATCCGTCTCGCTTCGTTCGCCACGGCGGTCATTGTCGCCCACCGGTGCGCCACGGTCCGCACCTGCCCACCGCTCGGCCTGCCGGGACGCCGAACGCCCCGGTCCGGAACCCTTGTGCGGTTCGGATCGGGGCGTTCGGTGCGATCTCGCAGGGAACGAATCCCTAGTCGGTGACGCCCTCGGCCTTCGCCGCGGCCGCGACGGCCTCGGCGACGGCGGGCGCCACGCGCGGATCGAGCGGGCTCGGGACGATCTTGTCCGCGGCCAGTTCGTCACCGACGACCGAGAGGATGGCCTCGGCAGCGGCGAGCTTCATACCCTCGGTGATGCGGCGGGCACCTGCGTCGAGCGCGCCCTTGAACACACCGGGGAAAGCCAGCACGTTGTTGATCTGGTTCGGGAAGTCGCTGCGACCCGTCGCCACGATCGCGGCGTGCTTGTGGGCGATGTCGGGGTGGATCTCCGGATCCGGGTTCGACATCGCGAAGATGATGGAGTCGTCGGCCATCGTCGCGACGATCTCCTCGGGCACGGTGCCCGACGACACGCCGAGGTAGACGTCGGCGCCGTCGAGCGCCTCGGCGATGCCGCCCTTGCGGCCCTCGGGGTTGGTGCGGGAGGCCAGATCGGCCTTGATCTCACCGAGATCGGCGCGGTCGGCGGAGATGATGCCCTTCGAATCGAGGACCACCACGTCGCGTGCACCGGCGGCGAGCAGGATGTTCGTGCACGCCACGCCGGCAGCACCGGCGCCGGAGATCACGATGCGCAGGTCGGCGATGTCGCGGCTCTGCACCTTCAGCGCACCCTTGAGTGCGGCGAGTGCGACGATCGCGGTGCCGTGCTGGTCGTCGTGCATGACCGGGCAGTCGAGCGCCTCGATGACGCGCTTCTCGATCTCGAAGCAGCGCGGAGCCGAGATGTCCTCGAGGTTGACGGCGCCGAAGGACGGACGCAGCCGGATGAGGGTCTCGACGATCTCGTCGGGATCGGTGGTGTCGAGCACCAGCGGAATGGAGTTCAGGCCCGCGAACTTCTTGAACAGCGCGGACTTACCTTCCATCACCGGAAGCGAGGCACGTGCGCCGATGTTGCCGAGACCGAGGACCGCGGTGCCGTCGGAGACGACGACGACCAGGCGGTTGGTCCAGGTGTATCGGTCGACGAGGGTCTCGTCGGCGGCGATGGCCCGGCAGACCTGGGCGACGCCGGGGGTGTACGCGATCGACAGATCGCGCTGGTTCTCGAGCGGTGCGGTCAGCTCGACCGACAGCTTGCCGTCGACGTGACTCGAGAAGATCTCCTCGTCCGTCAACTCGAGCTTCTGAGGGGTAGGTGCATCAGACACAATTGACACGATGACACTCCTGCGTGTGCCGAGTCGACCTCTGGACTCGGTTGCTGCGAAAACACCGCATTTCAATGCATTTCACACACGTGTATGCATCGAGTTGCACTGCTTCGCCAAGGACATTGGGTTGAAGCTTCCGGGCGCGATCACGACTGCCGCTGTACAACGCTGTACGGCTTCCGGAACGTGATGGAGCCGGGGCGGGTGGCCCTGGCATCGAGCCCTGGGTGATCTAGCCCTGGGTGGGTCTGCCATCCTTCGTCCGATTCCGGGGTATTCCGGCTTTCGGATTGCCGCAAGTTTGCCACCTTTGCAGACGAACAATCAAATCGGCATCGATTGCGAAGGTCTCACGGTTTTGTCGCCTCACCTGTGAGTTTACGTGCCGTGAACACCCCGCCGTGGGCGCATCGACATGAATTTCCGCAGTTACACGACGGCTACCGACGGGTAGCCCGGATGGCACTCCGGGCCGTCATCCCCACCACTGGGTGATCATCAGAATCGATGCAGTGAAGATCACCACAAGGCTCGACAGGAGTGCTGCGCCACCCGAGCGCCGATCCGCCGTCACCTGGGCGATCAGGGCCACGAGCGCGGCGACGACGTGCGCGGCGACCGAGGTGGTGCCCGGACCCGGGAAACCGCGGTCGCCGGCGAGGTACTGGGCCCCGCACACCACGAGAGTCAGGACCAGCACCGCTCCGCACACCACACCCGAGAGGGCACGGAGAACGCGGACCGGCAGACTCGCGCGGCGCGGTGCGGGTTCACAGGAATCGGCGTAGTACCCGTCGTCCGGGTAATACGGCTCGTTGTAGTACTCACTGTCGTAGTAATTTTCGTCGTCCGGCAACCCGTACTCCTCGTCCGGATACCGCGCACCGCGTCGCCTCATCCCTCGAGCACCTCGACGCCGGTCGCGCGGTCGAGCAGCGCCTCGTACGCCGCCGGAGCCGTGGTGAAGCTGCCGAGCCTCACGTCCTTGTTGTCGCCGTGATAGTCGGACGATCCCGTGACGACCACCCCGAGCGACCGCGCGAGGTCGCGCATCGTCCGCACGTCCTGCTCGCTGTGATCGGGGTGATCGGCCTCGACACCGCCGAGTCCGAGTTCGGCGAGTTCCTCGATGTGGTCGAGGGCGAGGAGCCGTCCGCGCGCACGCGCCCGAGCGTGCGCGACCACCGGCACACCGCCCGCGGCCGTCACCATCTTCACGGCGTCGGCGAGCGGGGTGTCGGCCTTCGGCACGTAGTAGCGGCCGCGCGGCGACAGCAGCTCGGTGAACGCGTCGCCCACCGTGGGCACGACACCGGCGGTGACGAGCGCTCGCGCCAGATGGGGCCGGCCCGCGGCAGGGCCCGCGTCGGCGAGCACCGCGTCGATGTCGATCGGCAGACCGTCGTCCGCCATCCGCACACCCATCGCCCGGATCCGCGACACCCGTTCACCGCGGAGCCGCTCGAGCTCGGCGACGAAGACAGCGTCGTGCGGGTCGAACAGATAGGCCAGCAGGTGCACGGCGACCGGGGCGCCGTCCTCCCCGCGTCCCGTGCAGGACATCTCCATCCCCCGGACGAGACGCAGGCCCGTCGGCAGGGCTGCCGCGGCCTCGTCCCATCCCGCGGTGGTGTCGTGGTCGGTCAGGGCCACGACGTCGAGACCCGCCCGGGCAGCGGCACGGACCAGTTCCGCAGGAGCGTCGGTGCCGTCCGACGCGGAGGAGTGGGTGTGGAGATCGATACGCACGCCACCAGTCTGTCAGGTCGGCGGGCTAGCATGACTGCAGCTGCCCCGCCCGGTCCCCGACGGGCGACCGCCGCGTCGCGGGCCTGCGACCGGGCCGCATCCCAGCGGCATGCCGTGAGGAAGGACAACATGCCGCATCAGCCTTCTCGTGCCACCCGTCGCGGTCCCACTCCCCCGGTTCCCACCGTCCCCACCGCGCAAACGGTGGTCGACTGCGCGGTCTACGTCGACGGGCACCGCCTGCCCGGCCGCTACACCCACACCGAGGCCGTGGCGGAGGTACGTCGGCGCGGTACGGGTTTCGTGTGGCTCGGGCTGCACCACCCCGACGAGGAGCAGATGTCGAACGTCTCGCGCACCTTCGGACTCCACGAACTGATGGTCGAGGACGCCGTCCACGCCCATCAGCGGCCGAAGCTCGAGCGCTACGACGACGTGCTGTTCCTGGTGCTGCGCACCGTCAGCTACATCGAGCACGAGTCGGTGACGACCACCAAGGACATCGTCGAGACCGGCGAGATCATGTTGTTCACCGGCCCCGACTTCATCGTGAGCGTGCGGCACGGCGACCACTCCGAGCTGTCGCACGTGCGCAAGCGCCTCGAACGCGATCCCGATCATCTGTCCCGCGGTCCGGCGGCCGTGCTCCACGCGATCGCCGACCACGTGGTCGACTCCTATCTCGCCGTCACCACGGCCGTGCAGCCCGACGTCGACGACATCGAGGAACTCGTGTTCACCCCCGACACGCGGATCGCCGTCGACCAGATCTACATGCTCAAGCGCGAGATCGTGCAGCTGCGCCGGGCCGTCGTGCCGCTCGCCGAGCCGCTGCAGCAACTCATCCGGGCGCCGGGCAACCCGATCCCGAAGGACGTCCGGCGGTACTTCCGCGACGTCGCCGACCATCACACGACGGTGTCCGATCGCATCGCTGCCTTCGACGAGACGCTCGGCACGCTGCTCGACGCGGCGATCGCGAAGGTCACCGTGCAGCAGAACACCGACATGCGCAAGATCTCCGCGTGGGTCGCGATCGCCGCCGTGCCGACGATGATCGCCGGGATCTACGGCATGAACTTCGATCGCATGCCCGAACTGCAGTGGGAGTACGGCTATTACGTCGTACTCGCTGCGATCGTCACGATCACCGTGGGACTGTTCGTCACCTTCAGGCGCAACAACTGGCTTTGATCACCGAACTCGACCGTCCATCGAGACGCGCTGCGCAGGCAGCGCGATCGCCGCGGCGCCAGGTGCTCGCCGTCGCTCTCGCGCTGATCCTGCTGCAGACGATCCTCCGGACCGTGGTGGCCGCGACCGGCGAGTTCTACTGGGACGACCTGATCCTCGTCGGGCGTGCGGGGTCGTATCCGCTGCTGTCCGACGTCTTGCTGCGGTACGACCACGACGGTCACCTGATGCCCGCCGCCTTCCTCGTGGCCGGGATCGCCACGGCGATCGCACCGTTGGAGTGGTGGCCGGCGGCGGCCTCGCTCGTGATCGGTCAGCTGCTCGCGTCGCTGGCGGTGCTGCGGGTGCTCTGGCTGCTGCTCGGACCGCGACGCGCCCTGTGGGGGCCGCTGCTGTTCTATCTCCTCACGCCGCTGACGCTTCCGGCCTTCGCGTGGTGGGCCGCCGCACTCAACGCGTTGCCGCTGCAGGCGGCGCTGTCCTGGGTCGCGGGAGATGCGCTGCAGTACAGCAGGACCGGCCGGCGCCGTCATATCGTGAGCGCCCTCGTCGTCACCGCCGTGGCGCTGGTGTTCTTCGAGAAGTCGGTCCTCGTTCCGTTCGCCGCGTTCGCGACGGTCGCCCTCGCACGTCACGTGGACGGACTCGTTCGGCCGATCGGCAGCACGTGGGCGCAGGCCCGGCCGTTGTGGCTCGGCTCGGCGGCCGTGCTGGTCGTGTGGGCGGTCTGTTACTCGACGATCGTCGAATCCCGGTTCGGGATCCCGCCGTGGTCGATGGTGGCCGGGTTGACCCATCACGGCATCTCCTACGGACTGTTGCCGTCGCTGCTCGGTGGTCCCTGGGAGTGGGAGCGGTGGAATCCGAGCCCGCCCTGGGCCGATCCCCCGCTCGTGCTCGTCGTGGTCGCGTGGCTCGCTGTCGCGGGCGCCGCGGCGTGGACGGTGCGCCGGCGACGGCGGACCGGGCCCGTGTGGCTCGCGGTGATCGCCTACATCCTGGCCTCGCTCGCGGCGATGATCAGCACCCGCTTCGGCCCGGAGACCACCTACGAACTCGCACGCACCCTGCGCTACTTCGCCGACTCCGCCGTGGTCGTCGCGATCGCCGCGGCGCTGATCCTGCGCGCCCCGCGACGAGGCACGACGTCCCGTCCTCGTGCCGTGCGTGCGACCGCCTGGACCTGCGCAGCCGTGTTCACCGTCGGCTCCCTGTGGTCGACCGTGACGTTCGCGCGCAACTGGTCGGACAATCCGACGGGCGATTATCTCGGGGCGGCGAAGGCGGCGCTCACGGCCCGGCCCGACGAGCCCGTGCTCGATCACCCGGTGTCGGTATGGATCCTGCTGCCCGTCACCTACCCGCACAATCTGGTGGGGTCCGTCTTCTCCGCGCTGCCCGACCGGTCCGACATCCGCGACCACGCGACCGACCTGTGGGTCCTCGACGATCTCGGCCACCGCACTCCCGCCGACCTGTTGCCGCTGCGCCTCGTCCCGCCCGGCCCCGAGCCCGACTGCGGCCATCGCGTCACCACCGACGCCGTCACGGCCGTGCCGCTCGATTCCCCCGCGGGCGACTGGGAGTGGACCGTGCAGGTGAA
Organism: Rhodococcus rhodochrous; assembly: GCF_900187265.1. Classification (NCBI taxonomy): domain Bacteria; kingdom Bacillati; phylum Actinomycetota; class Actinomycetes; order Mycobacteriales; family Nocardiaceae; genus Rhodococcus; species Rhodococcus rhodochrous. The sequence goes on along the minus strand of NZ_LT906450.1, from coordinate 1,451,782 downwards.
CTACCGGGCCTCCGCCGACGGCACGATCGACCTCGGCTTCCCCGGCCACGCATCCGTTCCGGTCCCCGTCTCCGAAGGACTCGGGACGGTGTACGTCCGCGTCTCCGGGGACGGGTCGGCGTTGCAGGCGCGCTCGTCCGCTCCCGGCACGACCGTGTGCCTCGGTGCCGGATCGCTCGGGGTGGTCGTGCCGCAGGGCTGACAGCGGGCCGGGGACAACTCGACGGGCGGGACGGCTCAGCGGGCGTCGACGAACCGCACGTCGTGTGTCTCTACCCCCGGTGCCGCGAACCTCAGCAGTCGCATGCCCTCGGCTTCGAGCGCCGACCGCGCGGACGCCGCGACCGTCCGCCACAGCGTCATCTCCACGGCGGCGGCCTTCCGGTCGGTCGTCACGCGGGCGCTACCGGCGACCGTGCCTCCGACGAGCAACAGGGGTGCGATGATCCCGTTCTCCGCCATGATGCGCCTGCGGAGCTCCTCCGAGACGAAGCGGGTGCGGTCGGCATGCGAGAGGAGCACGTTGTCGAACGGCGCGAGGATCCGTACGGGTGCAGGGGTCGACGGGTCGGGTCGCGGCGCGTCGGGAAGGTCGAACAGTTCCGTTCCGCGTTCGTCCCGGAACACCACGAGATACGGGCGGAGTCGGCCGACGATCTCGGCGAGCCGGGTCAGGCCGCACCAGGTCTGCACGTCCTTGACACTCGCGGGGCCGAAGGCGGCCAGATACCGCAGAATCAGCCGATCGGGACCGGGCAGCGCAGGCGGCGGGCCCACGTACTCGTCGAGGTGTGCCAGGCGAGGCTGTCCCGCTCGTCCCCACAATCCGCGCGGCGGCACCTGCACGAGCGGGAGCAGGCACCGCACCGCGTGTGCCAGCGCAGCCGGATCCTGGTCGGGGAACCGGTCGGCGAGCAACGGTCGCAGCTCGGCCTGACTCATCGGGGTGCCGGCCAACAGTTCCCGGGCGACCGACACGAGCGCCGACCGGTCGAGACCCTCGAGTCCGATGCGGTGGGCCTTGTTCGCGTCGACGCCCCGGTCGAGCACCGGCTGCACCCACGGGCGCAGCGCGTGCGCGTCGGCGCCGGAGACCGCGAACACGGTGCCGCGCATCAATGCGATCCGGACGACCGCACGCGACTCCAGCAGGTCCGACAAGGCGTAGGGCCGGAAGTTCCGTATGCGGGTCCACAGCGCGAAATACGGGGCGAGGGGTGCCTGGGCCTGCAACCCGAGCAGGTGCCCGATCATCGACAGGGCATCCGTGCTGCTCCGCCGCAGCAGGTGCTGGCGGGCCAGCGTGGCGCGTCCGAGCGCGCGGTCGGTGAGAACCGGGACGGTCACAGACGTGCTTGCGCCCGGCGCGGGTCGCTCAGGTCGATGCCCGCTTCCTCCCACGCCTCGCGCAGCGCCTCGGTTCCCTTCAGCCGCTTCCAGGCCGCCTCGGTACCGGTGATCGGGCGGGCCTCGAAGAAGTGGACCGGGTCGGAGGGCTCGGGCAACTCCAGCGACGGCACGTCGGCCGCCTCGAGCAACACCGCGGTGAACGGGGCACCCGGCCACAGCGGCTCCCCGAGATCGAGCAGGGCGTCGTCGGTGAGAACCACGCCCTCCACGGCGGGCAGCGCCGCGAGCACCGCAAGGGTGCGGTGGACGCCGGCGGTGACGCCCTCGTTGTCGCGCAGGCTGAGGACCAGTTCGGCACGCGGCCCGCGCGTCGGGTCGGCCACCATGTCGGTCGGGTCGCCCATCGGGTGCCGGGAACACCCCAGGGTCGCGTACCGCAGGAGTTCGGAGCCGCGGAAACGGAGGACCTCGATCGGTTCGAGACCGAGGAAGGTCACCGACGCCGATTCCGGTTCCGGATCACCCGGCGCGGTCAGGTGCTCGGTGAGGTGGCTGCGGACGGTGGCGAGAACTGCGTCGGTCACCCCTGCAATGTAGCCCCCGTCCCGCACATGCGGTTCCCACCCGGACCGGTGCACCGCCCGGTACCGTCGAAGCGTGGCTCGCGACACCGGTTTTCCGGTCTCCGATGCCGGCGACGATTTCGCCCGGCAACGCCGGCGCGCCGAGTACGCCCGGCTGATCGCATGGCTGCGCCGCGAACCGGCCGACGTCAACACGGTGCTGCCCTTCGACGACGTCGTCGCCGCCCTCGGGCGTATCGGCGAGCGGCGCCTCGGGTTGCAGATCATCGAGGTCGCCTCGATCGTCGGCAGCGTCGACCGCGCCGACGACTTCGACCGCCGTTTCCGCCCCACCTCGGCGCGTCTGCGTGCACGCTGGGAACGCATCGCGGCCGCGCGGCGTCGCGGCGAGGCCATCCCCCCGATCTCGGTGTACCGGGTGGGGCCGATGCACTTCGTGCAGGACGGGCACCACCGCGTGTCGATCGCCTACGCGCAGGGCGACCGCACCATCGACGCCTACGTCACCGAGATCACCACGAAGGTGCCCGCGGAGGGCATCACGGCCCGCCCCGATCTCGTGCGCAAGGACCACTTCCGCATGTTCCTCGGCCGCGTCCCCCTCCATGGCGCGGCGCAGGATGCGATCCGCGTGTCCGACCCGTGGGGGTACGCCGAACTGGCCGAGGCCGTCGAGGCGTGGGGCTTCCGGCTCATGCAGGATCTCGGCGAGTACCTCACCCGCGAGGAGGTCGCGCGTCGCTGGTACGAGGAGGAGTTCGTTCCCGTCGTCGCGATGGCCCGGGAGGCGGGAATGCTGCGCTCACGCACCGACGCCGAGGTCTATCTGTGGATCGCGAGCGAGCGGTACCGGCTCGTGCGGCGGCACGTGTGGAGCGAGGAGATCGTCGACGAGCTCCGCAGCCGCGCACCCCGCTGACGACTTGGGTGGATCCGGCCCCGCTTTCCGGGGTCGGATCCACCGAGGTTCGTATTCGTCAGAGGGTGACGTTCGCGCCGGTCTCCTGATCGAACAGCGCGATCTTCGCCGGGTCGAACCACAACTGCACGGTCCCGCCCTTGGTGGCCTGCGATTCCACCGACAACCGCGCGACCAGCGATTCGGCCGACATGTCGGCGCCGGCGTCGGCGGCGAGTTCGTCGAGGTCCTTCGAGTGCACGCCCGGACCCTCGGTCGAGAAGTACGCGAACTTGTCGGAGCCCATCGACTCGAGCACGTCGACCTCGGCGGAGAAGGTCACGCCCGCCTCCCGCTGGGCCGGGTCGAGCAGGTCGGCGTCCTCGAAGTGCTCCGGACGGATACCGACGACCACCTCGCGCGACGGATTGTTGCGGCGCACGGTCTCCCACCGCTCGTCGGGCAACCGGAACTCACCGAACGAGGTGCGGATCGAACCGTTCTCGATCTGTCCCGGAACGAAGTTCATCGACGGCGACCCGATGAATCCGGCGACGAACAGGTTCTGCGGATGGTCGTACAGTTCCTGCGGCGCCCCGACCTGCTGCACGAGCCCGCCGCGCATCACGACGACACGGTCGCCGAGCGTCATCGCCTCGGTCTGGTCGTGCGTGACGTACACCGTCGTGGTCCCGAGACGCTTCTGCAGTCGTGCGATCTCGGTGCGCATCTGCACGCGCAGCTTGGCGTCGAGGTTCGACAGCGGCTCGTCCATGAGGAACGCCTTGGGGCTGCGCACGATCGCCCGCCCCATGGCCACGCGCTGCCGCTGACCACCCGACAGGTTGGCGGGCTTACGGTCGAGATGCTGTGTGAGATCGAGGATCCGGGCCGCTTCGTCGACCTTGCGGCCGATCTCGTCCTTGGGCACCTTCGCGAGGGTGAGCGGGAACGCGATGTTGTCGCGCACCGACATGTGGGGATACAGCGCGTAGGACTGGAAGACCATCGCGATGTCGCGGTCCTTCGGCGCCCGTTCGTTGACCCGCTCCCCTGCGATGCGCAGTTCGCCGTCGGAGATGTCCTCGAGACCGGCGATCATGTTGAGCGTCGTGGACTTTCCACACCCGGACGGACCGACGAGGATGATGAACTCGCCGTCGGCGATCTCGAGATCCACGTCGCTGACGGCCTTCGCTCCGTCCGGATATTCCTTCGTCACCTTGTCGAGCACGATCTCGGCCACGGTAGTCATCCCTTCACTGCGCCGGAGGTCAGTCCGGCGACGATTCGACGTTGGAAGATCAGGACGAACACGATGATCGGGATCGTGATGACGACGGCGGCCGCCGCGATCGACCCGGTCGGTTCCTCGAACTGCGAGGCACCCGTGAAGTTCGCGATCGCGGCGGGTGCGGTGATGGACCGCTCGGTGGAGGTCAGCGAGATCGCGAACAGCAGGTCGTTCCAGCAGAAGATGAACACCAGGATCGCCGCCGTGATGATGCCGGGAGCGGCGAGCGGAGCCACGACCTTCCGGAACGCCTGACCCGGTGTCGCGCCGTCCATCTTCGCGGCCTTCTCGAGTTCCCACGGGATCTCCTTGAAGAAGGCCGACAGGGTGTAGATCGCGAGCGGCAGCGAGAAGGTGATGTACGGAAGGATCAGCGCCGCCCACGTGTCGAACAGTCCGAGGCCGCGCATGATCTCGAACAGCGGGCTGACGAGGGAGATCTGGGGGAACATCGCGATGAGCAGCGCCACGCCCACCAGGATCTTCTTACCGGGGAAGTCGAGCCGGGCGATCGCGTAGGCCGCCATCGTCCCGAGAATCACCGCGATGACCGTGGCGATCAGGCCGATGCCGATGGAGTTGATCAGGGCGCTCGTGAACGCGTCGGTGCGGAAGATGCCGCGATAGTTGTCCAGCGTCCACTGCTGCGGAATGAACCGGCCGTCCTGGATGGTGCCGGGCGGCTTGAACGACAGGCTCGCGATCCACAGCACCGGAACGAGTGCGTAGAGCAGGACGATCAGGTTCACCGCCGACCACGACAGGGTCCGTTTCCTGGTCTCGGCCATCATCGGCCCCCTTCGTCCGAGCCGGGCGCGGATGCACCGAACAACTTGATGAACACGAACGCGATGATCGCGACGCACAGGAAGATCAGGACGCTGATCGCCGACCCGATGCCGAGGTTGAAGGCCCGGAACAGATTGTCGTAGCCGAGGATCGACACCGACCCTGTGCCGTTGGCACCGCGGGTGAGGACGTAGATGTTGTCGAAGATGCGGAAGGCGTCGAGCGTGCGGAAGAGCAGGGCGACGAGGATTGCCGGTTTCATCAGCGGCACGATGATCCGCACCAGACGCGTCCACGCCCCGGCGCCGTCGACCTGTGCCGCCTTGAGCAGATCGTCGGGGACGAGTGCGAGGCCGGCGAGGAGGAGCAGCGCCATGAACGGCGTGGTCTTCCACACCTCGGCGAGCACGATGATCGCCAGGGACGGAATCTGGTCGGTGAGTGGGGCGCTGCCGTCGGGCAACAGATTCGCGAGATAACCCGTGCCCGGGGTCCACGCGTAGTACCAGCTGTAGGCGGCGGCGACGGTGACGATGCCGTACGGGATCAGCACCACCGTGCGCACGATGCCCTTGCCGACGATCGTGCGGTGCATGACGAGAGCGATCGCCAGACCGAGCACGAACTCGATCGCGACGGAGACCAGGGTGACGAGCGAGGTGACGATGAAGGCCTGCCACCAGAATCCGTCGCTGAGCACCGCGACGTAGTTCGACAGTCCGACGAAGCGGCGCTCGTCGGGGAACCGCAGATCGTAGCGCTGCAGACTGAGCCAGACGGCGTATCCCACCGGATAGGCCGTCACGGCGAGCATCACGATCGCGGCGGGCGCGACGAGCAGCAGACCGAGTCGTCGTTCGGCCTTCTTCCCCTCCGACAACGCTGCTTTCGTCTTCGTCGACGGTTCCTTCGGGGTCTCGTCGGTCGGTTTCGATTCGACGGCGGTCACGGGATCAGTCCTTCCGAATTGACCGCCTTCTGCACCTGTTCGGCGAGTTCCTCGACGGTGCGGGGCGGATCGATCTGGTCGACCGGGTTGAGGGTGGCCGTCACCAGCGTCGAAATGCTCTGGTAGGCCGGTGAAGCGGGACGCACCGCGGCGTTCTCGAGACCGGCGCGGACCTCACGCCAGGCCGGATAGGCCTCCTGGAATTCGGGGTCGTCGTACAGCGCGGCCAGCGTCGGCGGCACGCCGCCACCGATGGCGTTGTTGCGCTGGTTCTCCTCGTTGCGCAGGCACTGCATCGCCTCGAACGCGAGGTCGGGGTGGGTGCTCGTGCGGGCGACGGCGATGTTGAACCCGCCGATGGTGACCTGGGCGGGCTCGCCGGGGATCACCGAAGGGTACGGGGCGGGAAGGAAATTCTGCTCACCGTCGACGGTCAGGACCGTGTTGCCGGTGTCCTGCGAGGTGACGTTGCCGTTCTCGTCGATGAAGGGCAGGGCCGCTTCGTTCTCCAGGATGCCCGGCAGGACGAACGGCCAGTTGACCTGGAATGCCGTGCGCCCGCTCTCCATGCCGAGACGGACGGCCGCCTCGTCGGCCTGGTTCAGGGACGGATCGGCGCCGGGCGCCGTCGCGACGCGTTTCATGATGTCGAGCGCGGTCACCGCCGCGTCGTTGTCGGTGAGGGTGACGGTGACACCGTCCTCCCCCACCACCGAACCGCCGGCGCTCGAGAGCAGGGTGTTGAACCACACCATCAGCCCCTCGTACTGCCGGCCCTGCACACCGATCCACGACGGCCGACCCTCCTCGGCGAGGCCGCTCGCGATCTCGATCATCTCGTCCCAGGTCTCCGGAGGTTGCCCGTCCGGCATGAGATCCTTTCGGTACCAGAGCAACTGGGTATTGGTGTTGAGCGGCGCGGCGTACAGCCGGTCCTGCCAGGTCGCCGATTCGAGGGGGCCTTCGAGGGTGCCCTCGGAGACCGCGGCGGCCACATCGTCGGGCAACGGCAACGCCCATCCGGCCTCGGCGAACTCGGCCGTCCACACGACGTCGAGGGTCATGAGGTCGAGTCCCGGGTCGTTACCCGTCAGCCGCCGCGCCAACTGCAGTCGCTGGTCGTCGGCGTTCTTCGGAAGTGTCCTCTGCTGCACGCGATATCGGCCGCCGGCCTGCTCGGTGCACACCTCCGCGGCCTGCGCGTACTGCTCGGCACCGTCGGCGGCCGTGTAGAAGGACAGGACGACACCCTCGTCGTCGCTGCCGCACGCGGCCAGTCCCGACGCCAGGAGCACCGCGGCCGCAGAAGCCGTGACCGCCCGGCTCGTCCGCCGTCTCTTGCCCGACCGTCTCATGCGCGACTCCGCTCGCATCGGGGACCTGATGATCCGACGATATCGCCCGTACCGGCCAGCCGTAGCAAAACGAGCAGGGCGTACAACCGGAGCGGAATCGGCACGACGACGAGGTCAGAAGGAGGTCCCCGAGAAGGGTGCCTGGGGCCAGGAGAACAGCAGGTCAGCGGCGTCGACGGCCTCCGGTCGGCGCACCCGGGCGCGACCCGCGTCGACCATCCGATGCCAGCCCTGCCGGCCCAGCAGGAGCGCACCGAGGTCGGCGATGTCGATGGTCAGATCGGCCGGTCCCGCGGTGCGCGCCACGCCGTCGGCGGAGATCTCGAAGACACCGGCGTTGTCGGTCAGCAGCGGATCGGTCACCTCGACGGTCACCGAGCCGAACCCTCGGTAACTGCGCGCCGACAGCGCCCGATCGAGGTCGAGGATGCGCAACCACGTCTCGTCCGAGACCGAACGGAAGTGCACGGCACGCGCGTCGCCGAGCATGAGCGGGAGCTGATCGTCCTGCGGAAGCGCCGCGAACCGCAAGGTGTCGACCAGATCGAGGTCGAGCAGGAACCGGATCAGGCCGGCGTACGCCCCGGGCGACGGAGCGAAGAAGTCGTCGACCACGACGGTGCGGTTGCGACTGGTGAACCACCCCTGCGTGTCGATCGGGTGGTACCGGACGAAACCGTCCTCCTGCCCCGGTTCGCCGTGCACCGCCACGTACATCGGATCGGTGAGCGAGTCGGCCCGCCACCGGCGCGAGTTCCACCAGTACTCCGACCGGTCGATCATGCCGGGGCGCGGCGGCAGATGACGGGAATGTATCTGCGCCAGCACGTCCCACGCATCCGGATAGGTCAACAGACGCACCGCTCCGGACTCGGGCACGTCGGGACGCAGCGCGGCACGACGCACGTCGACGTCGACGGACACCGAGGTCGAGGCGACGCCGTAACCGAACCGGCCGTAGATGGTCGCCTCGGAAGCACGCAGCGTCGCGAGGATCTCGCCGCGGTCCCGCGCGTCGCTCAACTGCCGGTGCACGAGTCCGGAGATCACGCCGCGACGGGTATGGGTGGGCAGCACACCGATGTGGGTGACCGCCGCGTGCGGCACCCGGGCGCCGCCGGGCAGGGTCAGCTTTCCGCTCGTGGCGTCCACGGTCCCGACGAGCATGCCGTCGAGGAAGGCACCCCACGTGCGACCGGCCTCGAGGTAGCGGCCGACGGTCCCGTCGGGAACCTCGGGCCACGACGGCAGGCCCACCATCGCCGTGCGGAACAGCGCGGACGCCTCCCGCAGTTCGGCTTCCGAGTCCAGAATTCTGATCTCCGGTTCCGTTCGCTCACCCATGGAACGACACTATCGAGCGCGAACTTGCAGCGCGGGTGAACGGCCGTGACGTTCGGTACACCGGCCCCGGGCGGGTAGGTTTCCAGCGTGCGACGCGAGTGGGATCCAGCAGACACCGGGGTGCTGCAACTGCCCTCCGGCCGACTCGTGCGGGGACGCGGGATGCGTCGACCGGTGTTCGACGAGCCGTTTCCCGACTTCGGGGTGTACCTCCTCGGCCGTCCCCCGGTAGCACCGTTCGAGTGGGAGTCGCGGTGGATCCACTGGCCCGACTTCCGCACACCCCGCGACCCGGAGGAGGCTCTGGCTGTCCTGTACGAGGCGTGGATCCGGGCGGGACGGCAGCGGGTGGAGATCGCGTGCGGACGTGGACGCGGCCGCACCGGCACCGCGCTGGCGTGCCTCGCCGTCCTCGACGGCCTGTCCCCGGAGGAGGCGGTCGACTTCGTTCGGCGGCACTACCATCCGCGTGCGGTCGAGACTCCCTGGCAGCGCAGGTTCGTCGCGCGGACCGAGGCGCACTCCTGACGGGTCAGTTCTTCGTCCGGGCGAGGTGGGCCTCGGCGGCCGAGACGGCCCGTTCGGCGGCGACCACCCGTTTCTTGGCCTCGGTGGCGGCACGGCGCGCGAAGGTGCGTTGCTGCTCGGCGTGTTCGAGCTTCGCCCGCAGCTCGGCGACCTCCTCTTCGTGACGGGCCAGCTCCTGTTCGGCTGCCGACGCCGCTTCGCGCGCTTCCTCGGCCGCGCTGTGCGCGGAGTCGAGAGCGGCGGCGGCCTCGTCGATCTCCGCGTCGCGCGCCGCCTGTTCCGCCTTCTCACGCTCGGTGGGTCCGCGCTCGCCTCTGCTCTTGCGCCCGGCCTTGTCCGTTGCGGTTCGGTCGTCCTCGTCCTTCTCGTCGGACCCGCCGCGGATGACGGTGAGCGGCATCGCCGACAGGTCGCCGAAGCCGTCGGACTCGACGATCGCGTCGAGCCGACCCTGCCGGACCTGCTCCCCGATGTCGGGATCCGACAGTGCGGCGTTGAGGGTGCGCCCCACCTCGCGCAGTGCGCTCTCCGAGACTGTGCGGCCGCGGTCGGCGGCGAGCCGTCCTGCGTCGCGTTCGAGTGCCGCGACCACCCGGCGTCGCTGCTCCGACAGTTTCCGCATCTCGCTGCCGGACAGTCGTCGTTGCGCGGTGCGCAGGGCGGATCCGATGTCGAGCAGCGCCGCGAGTTCGTCGGCCCGTTCGCGGGCGAGCAGGTTGACCATCCAGGCCGCGACCGTCGGTTTGCGCAGCCTGCCGATGGCCGCCGTCAGCTCGCGGTCGCCCGCTTCGCGTGCCTGCGCCGCGAATTCGGTGCGGGCCGCCACGAAGTCTCCTGGGTCGAGGCCGTAGAGGGCGTCGGCCACCGAATCGAGGTCGGGCATGGGATCGACAGTAGTGGCGCGAGGCCGGTCGCGACGAGTGCCGTTCTCGGCGAACGCGCGACCGCGTGACGATCAGATGGCGAGCTTGGCGAGGATGTCGCGTGCCTTCTCGGCGGTGGGCGGCTGGCACAGCACGTCGTAGCGGCCGGCGACGAGCTGCATCGTGGACGAGAAGTCGCGCTGGCCGCGGGTCGCGGCGTACGGGATGGTCGCCGAGATGAGGCCGAAGATGATGCCGCCGACGAGGCCGACGAGCAGCGGGCCGAGGAAGTCGGTGGAGAAGATACCGAGCAGCAGACCGAAGAACACGCCGAGCCATGCACCCGAGACGATGCCGCCGCCGATCACCTTCGGCCACGTGAGCCGACCGGTGACCCGCTCGACCTGCATGAGATCGACACCGACGATGGTGACGTCCTCGACGGAGAAGTTCTGATCGGCCAAGTGGTCGACCGCGCGTTGCGCCTCGGCGTAGGTCGGGTACGAACCGACGGGCCAGCCCGTGGGAGGAGTCGGCAGACCGGGTACCTGGCGACCGGGTCCGAGGGGATTCGTCATGTCGTTTCGGCTCCTTCGCGATGCACGCCGACGGTCGCGGCGCCGGTCTCCATTCTGCCTCGACGGGGACCGGCACGCCGCGATGGTTCGCCCGATATGTTCTTTTTCCTGGTCGTTCCCGTCAGGAGGCCGGCGGCTCGAACGTCTGGGTGCGCTGCAGTCCGGCGGCGCGCCCCTTCGCGGAGATCACGAGGGCCATCTTCCGGCTCGCCTCGTCGATCATCTCGTCGCCGAGCATCGCGGCACCGCGGGCGCCGCCCTCGGCAGAGGTGTGCCACTCATAGGCGTCGAGGATCATCTCGGCCTTGTCGTAGTCCTCCTGCCGGGGGCTGAAGACCTCGTTGGCCGCGTCGATCTGGCTCGGGTGCAGCACCCACTTGCCGTCGAAGCCCAGGGCGGCGGTGCGCTGCGCCGACCGGCGGAAGGCGTCGACGTCGCGGATCTGGAGGTAGGGACCGTCGATGGCCTGCAGCCCGTGGGCACGCGCGGCCATGAGGATCGTCATGAGGATGTGGTGGTAGGCGTCGCCGACGTCGTAACCCTCGGGCTGCTCACCGACGACGAGGGTGCGCATGTTGATGCTCGCCATGAAGTCGGCCGGGCCGAACACGAGCGTCTGCACGCGCGAGCTCGCCGTCGCGATCTCGTTGATGTTCGTCAACCCGATGGCGTTCTCGATCTGCGGTTCGATACCGATCCGCCCCACTTCGAGACCGTGGGCCTTCTCCACCTGGGTGAGGAGGAGGTCGAGTGCCTTCACGTGGCTCGCGTCGGGCACCTTCGGCAGCAGGATCGCGTCGAGGTTCGCGCCGGCACCACCGACGACCGTCGCGACGTCCAGATAGGTCGCATCCGTGGTCCAGTCGTTGACACGCACGACCTTGATCTGGTCGCCCCAGCCGTCCTCGTTCAGAGCTTCGACGATGGTGCTGCGGGCCTGTTCCTTGGCCAGCGGCGACACGGCGTCCTCGAGATCGAGGAAGATCTCGTCGGCGGGAAGGCCCTTGGCCTTGTCGATCATCTTCCGGCTGCTGCCGGGAACCGCGAGTACCGACCTCCGTGGCCTGAACGAAAACGACATGACCTGACCAGACCTCCGAGTTCCGGGAACAGCGTGGGCACGCTCTAGCCTGGCAATCATGGCAGCAGTGAGCAAGGTCTTCGTCGCGCGGCTGGCCGGACTGGTCGTTCTCGGCCCCGACGGCGAGTCCATCGGCCGCGTCCGCGATGTCGTGCTGACCATCCGGGTGGGGCGTCAGCCTCCTCGTGCGCTGGGGCTCGTCGTCGAACTGCCCACCCGCAAGCGGATCTTCGTCCCGATGCTGCGTGTGACCGCGATCGAGCCCGGCGCGGTCACCCTCGTGACCGGCAACGTGAGTCTGCGCCGGTTCACGCAACGGCCCTCGGAGGTGCTCGCCCTCGGTCAGGTCCTCGATTCGCGTGTGCGCGTCGACGACCCGGAGCTGCCGGACCTGATGGGTGTCGACGCCGTCGTGGTGGATCTGGGGCTCGAGCTCATGCGCACCCGCGATTGGGTCGTCGCCCGGGTGGCGGTGCGTCGCCATCGCGGCCGGCTCGCGCGCCGCTCCCCCATCCACATCGTGGAATGGCCGCACGTGCACGGACTCACCCAGCAGGCGCTGTCGATGCCCGGCCAGGGTGTCGCGCAGTTGCTCCTACAGTTCGAGGACATGCGCCCGCCGGACGTCGCGAACGCCCTGCGCGACCTGCCGATCAAGAGACGTACCGAGGTCGCCGCGGCGCTCGACGACGAACGCCTCGCCGACATCGTGCAGGAGTTGCCCTCCGACGATCAGACCGATCTGCTCACCCAGCTCGGTCTCGACCGGGCGGTCGCGGTGCTCGAGGCGATGGATCCCGACGACGTCGCCGACCTCCTCGGTGAGCTGCCCGCCACGGACGCCGAGTCGTTCCTGCAACGCATGGACCCCGAGGACTCCGAGCCGGTGCGCCGCCTGCTCGAGCACTCCCCCGACACCGCCGGTGGTTTGATGACCCCCGAGCCGGTCGTGCTGACACCGGCGACCACGGTGGCCGAAGCGCTCGCCCGCGCCCGCAATCCGGATCTGAGTCCGGCCCTGGCGTCGATGGTCTTCGTCGTGCGGCCGCCCACCGCGACGCCCACCGGCAAGTACCTCGGCTGCGTCCATCTGCAACGATTGCTCCGGGAACCGCCCGCAAGCCTGGTGGGAGGGGTCGTCGACGACGACCTGCCGCGCCTGGCCCCCGACGACGCCCTGACCACCGTCACCCGGTACTTCGCGACGTACAACCTGGTCTGCGGTCCGGTGGTGGACGACGAGGGGCACCTGCTCGGCGCGGTGAGCGTCGACGACGTGCTCGACCATCTGTTGCCGGAGGACTGGCGCGAGGAGGACATCGAGGATGAGTGACCGCAGCACGCAGGGCCGCTCGCGCCTCGAGACACCCCAGTCGTCGAGGTTCCGGTTCAACTTCGACGCCGAGGCGGTCGGCCGGGTCAGCGAGTCGATCGCCCGGTTCCTCGGAACGGGCCGCTATCTCGCCATCCAGACGATCGTCGTCATCGTGTGGATCGCCCTCAACATCACCGCGGTCGGACTGCAGTGGGATCCCTATCCCTTCATCCTTCTCAACCTGGCCTTCTCGACGCAGGCCGCCTATGCCGCGCCGTTGATCCTGCTGGCGCAGAACCGGCAGGAGAACCGCGACCGCGTGTCGCTCGAGGAGGACCGCGCCCGCGCCGAGCAGACGAAGGCGGACACCGAGTTCCTGGCACGCGAACTCGCGGCCCTGCGACTCGCGGTGGGCGAGGTCGCGACCCGCGACTATCTGCGTCGCGAACTCGACGACCTGCGCGCCCTGCTGGTCGAGGACGAGAACGAGGACGATGTCGGTCCTCCGCGTACTCGCGCGCCCCGTCGCTGATCGCGCCTCGCCACCGACGGAGTGCCCCGACGTCCTGTTGTCCGGCACGCCCGGTTGCACACAACCCGACATCCTTCTGTAACCTTCGTCACAGCAGTCGGACGGACGACCGGAGGAGGGTGATCGCGTGCGGTGGAGGGTCGCGTTGGCGATGCCGGTGATCGTCGCTGCCGGACTCGCGGCGACCGCGTCGTCGGCGACGGTGGTGGCCGAGACGACGTCCGCCGAGACCGAACCGAGCGCGGCCCCGGCGGTGGGCGTGCTTCCCGGCGAGGTGCGCGAGGCGCAACCGCTGCGCAGCCCGAGCGACCCGCTCGCCCAGCTTCCGCCCGACGCCCTGGCCGCGGCGGGAGGTGCGGCGGTTCTCGGCGACGGGCCGCTCGCGATCCCCGAACTCGTCTTCTACGCCTACCGCGCGGCCGAGATGCAGCTGGCCATCGACTCCCCCGAGTGCGGCCTGCCGTGGAATCTGCTCGCCGCCGTCGGGCGCTTGAATTCCGGGCATGCGGACGGGGGACGCACCGACATCCTGGGCACGCTGACCACGCCGGTCGTCACCCCGGAAGGGCTGCTCGGGCCGATGCGCCTGGCCCCCGCGATGTGGGAGCAGTATTCCGCCGACGGCAACGCGGACGGCACCGCCGATCCGCAGAACATCTTCGACGCGACCCTGGCCACCGGCGCCCGGATGTGCGCGGAGGGCGGAAACCTGCGCGAGCCGGACGGGGAGGCGCGGGCGGTGGCGTCGGTCGATCCGTCACCGGACTATCTGGCGAACGTCCGGCACTGGTCCGGTGCGTATTCGAAGGCCGCCGAGGTGGCTCCCGCCGATCTCGCTCCGATCCCGGCGCGGCCCGTTCCGAACGCCGCGGATGTCGCGGCCCCCGCACCGGCTCCGGCGGTCACCGCGCCTGCTCCGGAGGCGACACCTCAGCCGGCCCAGCAAGCGTCCGCCGACACTCCGGCTCAGCAGGCACCCGAACAGAACATCCCGGCTCCGCCGCCGATGCCGGAGTTGCCCGAACTCCCCTGCCTGGTGCCTGCCTTCTGCGAATAACTCCCGGCACACACGTGAGATGACGACACGCGCGACACGCGTGTCGTCATCTTTTTCTTTCACCCCACCCGACCCATCCGGACCAGCACGGATGGGCCACAGCAGTGCCCATACACCTCCGTTACATCACGTTTGAGTAACGGAAAAGCATCGAATGCTGTAGCCTCGGCCCGGCACGTAACGAAGGTGTCTCGTTCCGAGGCACCCGAGGGAGGGTTATCCATTGGGCCGCCACGCCAAACCGTCGGATTCGAAGCTTCGGCGAAATTCCGTCATCGCGATGACCGGACTCGTTCCGGTCGGACTGGTCGCCGCAGCCGCGACCACCGCGGGTGCGTCGCCGCGATCGCTGATGGGTGCAGCTCACCACGAGACCGAGCCGACGGCGTCGTCGACCGACACGGCCGACCTCGCGAACGCGATTCCCGAAGCGGTCGCCGCCGTGCAGACGATCATGCTCGAGCCCGAACCGGCACCCGTGCGCACCTTCAAGGCCGCCCCCGAGCCCGAACCCGAGCCCGAGGTCCTTCACGAGGGCCCCCTCGGCATCCCCGGCATCAACTACGCCGCCTACCGCAACGCCGAGCGCATCCTCGCCGAGGAGAATCCCGCCTGCGGCATGCACTGGACGCTCCTCGCCGGCATCGGCCGCGTCGAGTCCGGACACGCCAACGGTGGTCGCGCCGACGACAAGGGCAACCTGCTCGAGCCCGTCATCGGACTGCCGCTCGACGGCAGCCTGCCCGGTCAGGCCGTCATCCACGACACCGACGGCGGCGTCCTCGACGGCGACCCCGTCTACGACCGCGCTGTCGGGCCGATGCAGTTCATACCCACCACGTGGAACCAGTACGCGGGCGACGGCAACGGCGACGGTGTCGCCGATCCCCAGAACCTGTACGACTCGACGCTCACCACCGCGAAGTACCTGTGCGACGGTGGCCTCGACATGCGCAACATCGCGCACTCGACGAAGGCGATCCACCGCTACAACAACTCGATGGCCTACGTGGCGAACGTGCTCGCCTGGTCGACGGCGTACTCCACCGGAATCGACCCGAGCCCCGCGGATCTCCCCCGTATCCACTAGGGATCGGAAGGGTTGCCGGGTCACCGTCGACCCGTATCCGGTCGCGAGTGGCCCGCCGCCTACCATGGGCGTCATGGCAGTCAGTGAGTCCGACGTCCGCAGTGCGCTCGCACGGGTCCAGGACCCGGAGATCCGCAAGCCCATCACCGATCTCGGAATGGTCAAGAGCATCGAGATCGGCGCCGACAGCAGTGTCGACGTCGCCATCTACCTGACCACCGCCGGGTGCCCCATGCGCACCGAGATCTCGGATCGCGTCACCAAGGCCGTCGCCGACGTCGCAGGCGTGGGCGAGGTGCGAGTGACCCTCGACGTGATGAACGACGAACAGCGCACCGAGCTCCGCAAGTCGCTGCGCGGCGACTCCACCGAGCCCGTCATCCCGTTCGCCCAGCCCGGATCGCTGACACGCGTCTACGCGGTCGCCTCCGGCAAGGGCGGTGTCGGCAAGTCGTCGGTCACCGTCAACCTCGCCGCGGCCATGGCCTCGCGCGGACTGTCGGTGGGTGTGCTCGACGCCGACATCTACGGTCACTCGATCCCCCGCATGCTCGGCACCTCCGCGAAGCCCACGCAGGTCGAGCGGATGATCATGCCGCCGGTCGCGCACGACGTGAAGATGATCTCCATCGCCCAGTTCACCGAGGGCAACACCCCGGTGGTGTGGCGCGGCCCGATGCTGCACCGCGCGCTGCAGCAGTTCCTCGCCGACGTCTTCTGGGGCGACCTCGACGTCCTGCTCCTCGACCTGCCGCCCGGCACGGGCGACGTCGCCATCTCGGTGGCGCAGCTGATCCCCAACGCCGAGATCCTCGTCGTGACGACGCCGCAGCAGGCCGCCGCCGAGGTCGCCGAGCGTGCCGGTTCGATCGCGCTGCAGACACGTCAGCGTATCGCCGGCGTCGTGGAGAACATGTCGTGGCTCGAGCTGCCCGACGGCACCCGCATGGACGTCTTCGGCAGCGGCGGCGGTCAGGCAGTCGCCGAACGTCTCACCCGCGCAGTGGGTGCGACGGTGCCGCTGCTCGGCCAGATCCCGCTCGACCCGGCCGTGCGCGAGGCCGGCGACGCCGGAACTCCGATCGTCCTCGCGGCGCCCGACTCGGCGCCCGCGGTGGCGCTCAAGGAGGTCTCCGACAAGCTCGCGGTGCGCAAGCGCGGACTGGCCGGCATGTCGCTGGGAATCGACACCACGCGCCATCTGTAAGGACCCGACATCGACCGAGCCCCCGCCGTGCTTCACGGCGGGGGCTCGGTCGTATGAAAGCTGTCAGGTGGCGTCGGGGTCGATCGGGGGCTTCTCGTCCGGCGCGAGCGGCTTCGACAGGTTCGGTCGGGCCGCGCCGTTGGTGGGCGTTCCCGGGACCGCCGAGGACGGCTTGTCGAAATTGCCGGTGAGGAGCGAGTCGTCGCCGTCGAGCAGATGCTTCGTGATCACTGCCCGCGGTGTCATGCCGCGCAACTGGTTCAGCTCCGACAGCGGTTGCCGCAGGTCGTCGAACTCCGGCCCGAGTTCCTGCTTGAGCTGGTCGCGCGCACCCGTGGCGTAGTCGCGTACCTGACGCAGCGACTTGGCCACCCACGAGACGGCGCCGGGCAGGCGCTCCGGGCCGAGAACCACGAGGGCCGCCACGATGAGTACCAGGAACTCGCCCCAACCGATGTTACCGAACACGCATCCAGGGTACGTGGTCGCGTCCGGATCGCATCACCTACGGGGAAGGTCACACAACTCGACGGCGATGGGTCAGTCGGAGACGGGGGTGACCTCGACGTCGACGAGGCGGCCGTTGCGCACGAGCTGGACGGTGACCGGCTCGTCGATCTCCTGCTGCTGGACCGCGACGACGAGCTCGTCGGCGCTGGTGACCTCGCGGTCGCCGACCTTGACGATGACGTCGCCCTCGACGATGCCGGCGCGCTGGGCGGGGCTGTCCTGACGGACGTTGGCGACCTCCGCGCCGCTCGCGACGTCGTTGACGACCGAGCGCGCGTTCACGCCGATGTCCGGGTGCTGCATCTCACCGGTGCGGATCAGTTCCTGCGCCACCTCGGTGACGTCGTCGATGGGGATCGCGAAGCCCAGACCCACCGAACCGCCGGTCTCCGACTTGATCGCGGAATTGATGCCGATCACGCGTCCCTCCATGTCGATGAGGGGGCCGCCGGAGTTGCCGGGGTTGATCGAGGCGTCGGTCTGGACGGCGTCGATCACCGCGTCGGTGTCGGTGCCCTGTCCGCTCAGCCGCATGGGCCGGTGGAGCGCACTGACGATGCCGCGGGTGACGGTCTTGCTCAGGCCGAGCGGCGAACCGACCGCGACGACGTCCTCGCCCACCTGGACGTCCTCGGATCGGCCCAGTTCGGCGACGACCAGGTTGTCGACGTCCTCGACGGCGAGCACGGCCAGGTCGGTCTTGATGTCGCGTCCGACGATCGATGCGGGCACCTTCGTACCGTCGTCGAAGGTGACCTGCACCTTCGCGTCGGGATTGCCGGCGGCCATGGAGATGACGTGGTTGTTGGTGACGATGTAACCGGCGCCGTCGATGACCACACCCGAGCCGGTGCCGGCGTCGCCGCCGACGGTGGTCTGGATGGAGACGACCGCGGGCAGCACGGTGTCGGCGACCCGCGCGACCGCGCCGGTGGGCAGTTCCTCGTCGGGACCCGACTGGCTCAGCGTCACTCCGCGACTGGTCAGCGAGCCGTTGTCGGCGGTCGCCAGTGCCACGACGAGTCCGCCGACCATTCCGATCACGACGGCCACCGCGGCCAGGGTTGCGAGTGCGCGCGGCTGGACGCGGCGGTCGAACAACACCTCACGAAGGGTCAGTCCGGGAGCCGGGGGAAGTTCCTTCTCCTCGGTCTGCCCTGCCAGGGGCGGACCGAGCCGCACCGCTGAGTCGGGGTCGCGCCAGGGATCGGGTTCGGTGTCGTCCTCGGTCTCGGCCGCGGGCTGCGAAGGGGGACGCTGGAGCGTCTCGTCGGCGTCGGACGGCCGCCCGTAGGCCTCGGCCAGGATCGCATCGGTCGGAGGTGCCTGTTGGACGCGCGGGTCGACGATGCGGGGATGGGCCGAGGAGTCGAACGATCCCTCGGCGCCGGCCGGGCGCCCGAAGACACGGGCCGATGTCGGGTCGACGGTGGGCCGGTAGACGGGCCGCGGTTCGAGACGGGGAGCGTCGTCGGGGCGCGTGATCGCTCCGTCGGGCAGACCCGACGAGGCGGTGCTGGACGAGCCTCTGCCGGACGAGCCTCCGCCCGAGGAGTCCTTACCCGACGAGGCATGGGGCAGCTCGTCGTCGCGACGAGGATCGTCGCCGGCCCGTCGTCCGGTGTGCTGCGCAGATTCGGCCGTCACGCGTGCCCGTCTCCCCCGTCTAGGTCCGTCACGCAGCCCAGTATCACCGATGGCATCGGATCACCTGTTACCGCCCGTCCGGTCACCGGCGCCGGAGAATGGACCAGCGGCGCGCGGCGAAGCCTTCCTCCGCCTGAGGCCGCGGGGTCGGGTCGCACAGGTGGGACGGGATGTTGCTGAGCGTCCCGAGTAGCGAGCTCGGCATACGCGGTACGTGATCGGCAGCGGACCGCAATGCGTGGCGGGCCTGCTGCTGGGCTTCGACCTCGGCGGCACACTCCGGACACATCGACAGATGCTGGGCGGCCCGCATGTAGGCCGCCATGCGCAGTTCGCCGTCGACGAATGCGGCAACTGCCTCGCTGGCGAGATGTTCCGTGGAGCCGAACCTGCGAGGTGGTTGCACCATCGTCATCACTACCTCCCGGCGGCTACCCCGCATCGACGCGACCGTTTTCGACCTTTCCATGCTCGCGCAGGTACTCGCGGAGTGCCTGGCGGCCTCGGTGGATACGACTACGCACCGTACCGAGTTTCACCCCCAGTGTGGCACCGATCTCCTCATAGGACAGACCTTCGATGTCACAGAGCACCACCGCGGCACGGTACTCGGGTCCGAGCGAGTCCAGAGCGGACTGCAGGTCGGCGCCGAGACGCGCGTCGTGGTAGATCTCCTCGGGGTTCGGCCCTGCGGCCGGTACACGATCGTAGTCCTCCGGGAGCGCTTCCATCCGGATGCGGTTCCGGCGGCGCACCATGTCCAGGAAGAGGTTCGTGGTGATGCGATGCAACCAACCCTCGAAAGTGCCGGGCTGGTAGTTCTGCAACGACCGGAAGACGCGGATGAAGGTCTCCTGCGTGAGATCCTCGGCGTCCTGGGCGTTGCCGGAAAGACGGTAGGCGAGGCGGTAGACGCGGTCGCCGTGCTCACGAACGAGTTCGTCCCACGACGGCATGGCCGCGCGGTCCCCGGTGGCGTCGAACGCCGCGGTGCCGCTCAGGTCCGCCTCGAGGGCAGCGTCGAGCGCCGAGGCGTCGTTCTCGGGAACAGTGTGGGCTCGGGTCATGTGGATCGGTGGATCCTCCTCGTCGGGACCGCAGTGGTACTGGCTTCGGGGCCTACAACACTCGACCTGCAGGAAATATTCCTTCACAGGAACGTTCCCCGAGAGCGGTGCGTCCTCGAAGTCGTGAACCGGTGCGATCGTCCGGTTCGTCGATTGTCAGTTTTCCTCGCGGCGATGTGGCCGCCGTATGAGTAACCTGAAACGTCCCTGAGAAAACCGGTTCGGGCGTGTTCATCCGTCTAAATCACACAACTGGCGGCACCACTCCGTGCGCGCCTGCCTGCGCGAACGAATCGCCGAGGATAGCCTCAGTGGGGTGCAGACCAACGCCGATCGCATCCTGACCCACGCCGAGAACATCGTCGTCGAGGACGACGAGCTCGCCGCGGCGCGTGACCGTGCCGAAGATCTGGGCGCCGACCCGGTGTCCCCCTCCGTCGGAGCCGCCCTCGCGATGTTCGCCCGCATGCTCGACGCCAGGACGGTAGTGGAGATCGGGACCGGTGCGGGTGTGAGCGGACTGTGGTTGCTGCACGGCCTCCGCGAGGACGGCGTGCTCACCACCATCGACAGCGAGCCGGAGCATCAGCGGGCCGCGAAGATCGCCTTCCGCGAGGCGGGTGTCGTGGCGTCGCGCACCCGGCTCATCAACGGCCGCGCGCTGGATGTGCTGCCGCGACTCGCCGACTCCGGCTACGACATGGTCTTCGTCGATGCGACCCCGGCCGACCATCCGCACTTCGTGCGCGAAGGGGTGCGTCTGCTCCGGCCGGGTGGAGTGATCGTGCTGCACAACGCCCTGCTCGACGGACGCGTCGCCGACCCCGCTGCCCGCGACGCGACGGTGCTCGCGGTGCGCGAGGCGACCCGCGCGGTGTCCGACGACGAGCGGCTCGCTCCGGTGGTCCTGCCGCTCGGCGACGGCCTGCTCTGCGCGGTGCGCCTCAGCTGATCCGCGCGGCACGCCTCCGGGGCGGGCAGCACGCTCTCAGATCCAGATGCCCTTGCCGATGGCGACGACACCGCCGTTGCTCACCGCGAACCGCTGACGGTCGCGCTCGAGGTCGACGCCGATGATCTCGCCGTCGCCGACGACGACGTTCTTGTCGAGGATCGCTCGTCGCACGACCGCACCCTTGCCGATGCGCACACCGGGCATGAGCACGCTGCCCTCGACGGTCGCGCCGTCGTCGACCATGACGTTCGAGCTGAGCACCGAGTTGCGGACCGTGGCGGCCGACAGGATGCTGCCGGCGCCGACGATCGACTCCTGCGCCAGACCGCCCTGCACGAACTTCGCGGGCGGCAGGTTCTCGGCGGCACCGCGGATGGGCCAGCGCCGGTTGTAGAGATTGAAGATCGGGTGGACCGACACGAGGTCCATGTGGGCGTCGTAGAAGGCGTCGAGCGTACCGACGTCGCGCCAGTAGGCACGATCGCGTTCGGTCGCGCCCGGGACGACGTTGTCGTTGAAGTCGTAGACGTGGGCCTCGCCCTGCTCGACGAGCGCGGGGATGATGTCGCCACCCATGTCGTGGTCGGAGTCGGGATTCTCCGAGTCGGCCCGCAGCGCCTCGACGAGGACCTTCGTGGTGAAGACGTAGTTACCCATGGACGCGAACGTGACGTTGGGGTCGTCGGGTGTCCCGGGCGGATGAGCAGGCTTCTCGAGGAACTGGGTGATCCTGCCGCTCTCGTCGCTGTCGATGCAGCCGAACGCGAATGCCTCGCTGCGCGGGACGCGGATACCGGCGACCGTGACACCGGCGCCCGACTCGATGTGCTGGCGCACCATCTGCTCGGGGTCCATCCGGTACACGTGGTCGGCGCCGAAGACCACGATGTACTCGGGATCCTCGTCGTAGACCAGGTTGAGCGACTGCAGGATCGCGTCGGCGCTGCCGGTGTACCAGCGTGGACCGAGCCGCTGCTGGGCCGGCACCGGGGTGATGTACTCACCGGTGAAGCCGGACAGGCGCCAGGTCTGCGAGATGTGCCGGTCGAGGGAGTGCGACTTGTACTGCGTGAGAACGCAGATGCGCAGGTAACCGGCATTCACGAGATTGCTGAGCACGAAATCGATGAGGCGGTATGCGCCCCCGAACGGCACTGCCGGCTTGGCCCTGTCCGCGGTCAGCGGATACAGACGTTTGCCCTCGCCGCCGGCGAGAACGATTCCAAGCACATGGGGCTGGCTCCTCACACGCTTCAACCTATCCCCCGACCCAGGCCGCCGCCAGCGAAGCGCGATCTCGACGCTCTTCGGAGTGTCGGGGCCGGGTGGCCGGAACCTGCGCGGCCCGCTACTTTGAGGCGGTGAGGGTGGCAATGATGACGCGGGAATATCCGCCTGAGGTGTACGGCGGGGCCGGGGTCCACGTCACCGAACTCGTCGAACAACTGCGTCGACTGGTCGAGGTCGACGTGCACTGCACGGGCGCACCGCGCGATACCGCGTTCGTGCACTCCCCCGACCCGGCACTGCGCGATGCCAATCCCGCCCTGACGACCCTGTCGGCCGGGTTGCGCATGGCGCACGCCGCGGCCGGAGTCGACGTGGTGCACTCGCACACCTGGTACACCGGGCTGGCCGGTCATCTGGCCGCCGAACTCCACGACGTCCCGCACATCCTCACCGCGCACTCCCTCGAGCCGCGACGGCCGTGGAAGGCCGAGCAGCTCGGCGGCGGTTACCGCATCTCCTCCTGGTCCGAGCGCAACGCCGTCCGGTACGCCGACGCGATCATCGCGGTCAGCGACGGGATGCGCCTCGATGTGCTCGACGCCTATCCCTTCGTCGATCCCGCTCGGGTCCACGTGGTACGCAACGGGATCGACACCACCGTCTGGCATCCGGGTCCGGCCGAGCCCGGCCACGAGTCCGTCGTCACCCGCATCGGTCTCGATCCTGATCGTCCGATCGTCGTGTTCGTCGGCCGCATCACCCGGCAGAAGGGCGTCGGGCATCTGATCGCCGCAGCGCACCATCTCGACCCCGACATCCAGCTCGTCCTGTGTGCCGGCGCGCCCGACACCCCCGAGATCACCGCGGAGACCGAACGGGCGGTGACCGCCCTGCAGGACGCCCGCGACGGGGTGCACTGGGTACGCGAGATGCTGCCCACCGAATCGGTCCGCGAACTGCTCTCGGCGGCGACGGTTTTCGTCTGTCCGTCGGTGTACGAGCCGCTGGGGATCGTCAACCTCGAGGCGATGGCCTGCGAGACCGCCGTGGTGGCGTCCGACGTGGGAGGCATCCCGGAGGTCGTGCAGGACGGGATCACCGGGCGACTGGTGCACTACGACGCGTTCGACACCGAGACCTACGAGCGTGCGCTCGCCGATGCGATCGACGACGTCGCGCGCGATCGCGACCGTGCCACCCGGTGGGGCCGGGCCGGACGCGACCGCGCCGTCAGCGAGTTCTCGTGGGCGCAGATCGCCCGCCAGACCGTCGCCGTCTACCAGCAGGTGCTCACGGCGCGCTAGGTTCGTCGGCCGTCTCGATCCGTCGCCACGAAGTGACGGTGACCGAGACCGTCACGTCGAACGGGTCGGGCAGGGAGGCCAGCAACTCCGCACGCCGGTCGGACGTCACATGATGGGCGGACGGTCCCATCCCCGCGACGAGACCGAGCACGTCGCGCGGGAGTGCGGCCGTGAAACGCACGTCCGTCCGTCCCGTCTGCTCGAAACGTCCCGACAGCGCGGACGAGAGCCGCTCCGTCTTCCGGTCGTCCACACTCACCATGCCGGGTAACGCGACCAGTTCGCGCAGATGCTCCGAGGTGGGCGTGGCGACGACGAGCGTGCCTCCGGGGACGAGCACGCGATGACTCTCGGCGGCGTTGCGGGGCGCGAACACCGACAGCACGTGGGTGAGCGACGCCGACTTCACGGGCAGTCGTTGCCACGCATCGGCAAGGATCGCTCCGGTCCGGGGATGACTGCGGGCGATGCGCCGCACCGCGGGCTTGGAGACGTCGAGCCCGATGCCGCGCGCCGCCGGCAGGGCGTCGAGCACGGACGCGAGGTACTGCCCCGTACCGGCCCCGACCTCGAGGATCGCAGCGTCGGCGGCTGTGACCACTGCATCGGTGTCCACCGTATCGGCGGTGTCGACGCATGCGTCGGCCACCGCGCGCCGGATCGGGTCGTAGTGCCCGGCACCGAGGAAGTCGGCGCGGGCCGCGATCATGTCGGCGGTGTCGCCGGTGAACGGCGTCGAACCGCCGGCGAGCAGCGACACGTAGCCCTGGCGGGCGACGTCGAAGCTGTGCCCGCGATCGCACACCACGACGTTGTCGTCGAGGTCGAGCGCGGACTCGCAGTGAGGGCACGCGAGAAGATCGATCACGTCGGCGAGCATCGCGCCTCCGAGCGTGTTCTCAGGACGACACCGGGCCCCGCGCGCCGAGGAGCGCGGGGCCCGGAGTGCCCTGAGAGGGGCCGATCAGCTGGTGACACTCTTGAGTTCGTCGCCGAGTGCCGCAGCCTCTTCCGGCGTGAGCTCGACGACCAGACGTCCGCCGCCCTCGAGTGGAACCCTCATGACGATTCCTCGTCCCTCTTTGGTTGCTTCGAGGGGACCGTCCCCGGTCCGGGGCTTCATGGCCGCCATCCTCTGCTCCCTCCAAATCTGCACCCGACCGCCGGGCGCGTGGGTTACCGTGTGGTTGCATCGCCGGTCGCGGCGACGCGCACCTTCTCATTCTTCCCTATCCGGAATACGTGCGCGTAGCTGACTCCTGGGTAAGACACTCCTCCGGGTTCTACGAGTCGAGTGACACCCAGCACGATTCGAGGTGATCGTCGACCATTCCGGTAGCCTGCATCAGCGCATACGCAGTGGTAGGGCCCACAAAACGGAAGCCGTGGCGCTTCAGCTCACGGGCCATCGCCGTGGACTCCGGCGTCACCGCCGGAATCTCCTCGACCGTTACCGAACGTCGCGCGCGTCGCGGCGGTGCGAACGACCACAGCAGCTCGTCGAGATCGGTGGGCAGTTCGAGCACGGCCCGCGCGTTGGCGATCACCGCCTCGATCTTGCGGCGGTTGCGCACGATGCCGGAGTCGGCGAGCAACCTCTCGACGTCGGCCTCCGTGAAGCGGGCGACCGCCTCGACGTCGAAGCCGTGGAAAGCCGCGCGGAAGGCCTCCCGCTTGCGCAGGATCGTCAGCCACGACAGTCCCGACTGGAATGCCTCGAGGGAGAGCCGCTCGAACATCTCGTCGCGGCCGTGGAGCGGCCGGCCCCACTCGTAGTCGTGATAGTCGCGGTAGAGCGACGAACCGGGACCGTCGACGGCCCACGGGCATCGCACGCGGTCGTCGGTATCGCCCACTGGCCCCTGCCCGTCTGCCGTCATCGTGACTCCCCCGTCGACTCCGACGAAGCCCGTTCGGCGACGTTCTCCCCATCGACGTCGGCTGCTCCGACGTCGGCTGCTCCGACGTCTTCTGCCCCGCCGCCCTTTCCGGTGCCGTCGACCGACGGCTCCTCTGCGCGGGCCTCGGCGTCGGCGAGGCGGACCCGCAGATCGTCGACCTCGCGGGCGAGACGGTCGAGCGCCCAGTCGACCTCGCTCATCTTGTAACCCCGCACGGTCTGTTGGAACCGCAGGTCGCGGATGTCGGTGCCGGTGACGTCGGTGGCCGGTAACACCGTGACGGTGGTGCCCGGAGGCAGCGGCGCCAACGTCTCGCCCCGGCCGAAGACGGCGCTCGCGACGAAGAACAGCACCGCGGCGACGCCCGCCATCACGAGCACGTACAGCAGAACCGTGAGCATGCTCCGATCTTGGCACGAGCGGCCGACACCGGCCGGGACCGGTGCCGTACGGTCGGGTCAGCCGGTGACCGTCACCATCGGGGGGCGGTCGGTGAGATCGACGGAGGTGTCGAACGGCACGAACGCATCGCCCTCCACCAGGAACTGGGTGAGCGGCGCACCCGAATCGGGGATCCCGCAGCGCGCGAGCATCGTGCCCACGATCTGCCGGGACATCGCCCCGAGTTCGGACAGCGGCCGGTTGCGGTGCTTGCGGACCCCGAGGTTGACCTGCGCGATCGCGTGGAGACCGAACCGGTCGTAGGTGTCGAGCAGCAACCCGATCTCCACCCCGTAACCGGGTGCGAACGGGACCGACTCGAGCAGTTCCCGCGTCCCCGCGTACTCACCGCCGAGCGGTTGCAGCACGCAGGTCAGCTCCGGTCGCAGTGCCGCGAGCAGCGGCCGTGCGACGAGCTCGGTGACGCGGCCACCGCCGTGGGCGTCCTCGCCCCCACCGGTGCGCAGCGGCCGCCGGTAGTACCCCTTGACGAGGTGCACACCGTCGCCGAGCAGCAGGGGTCCGAGCAGTTTCGGCACGAAGGCCGGATCGGGATCGATCAGATCGGAGTCGACGAAGGCGATGATGTCGCCGGAGGTCGCCGCGAGCGACCGCCACAGCACCTCCCCCTTGCCGGGGACCGGTTCGATGCCCGGCACCGCTTCCTCCCGGGACATGACGCGGGCGCCCGCCGCCCGCGCCCGGGTGGCGGTCTCGTCGGTGGAACCCGAATCGAGGACCACCAGTTCGTCCACGAGACCACCGAGCAGCGGGTGGATCGTGTCGATCACACCCGCGACGGTTTCCTCCTCGTTGAGAGCGGGCAGCACCACGGTCACCGTGCGGCCGGCCTTGGCCGCGATCAGTTCGTCGATCGACCAGGCGGGCCGATCCCAGCTGTTGACCTCGTTCCACGTGCGTGCAGGTGCACTCATGCCAACCCCCTCACCGTGCGCGCCGGCGGGCGTGTGCCCGCGATCGCCGCGACCATGTCGACCACCCGACGTGTGGCTGCCACCTCGTGTACCCGGAACATTCGTGCGCCGGCCGCTGCCGCCAGAGCTGTCGCTGCCAATGTGCCCTCCAACCGGTCGGCGAGTTCGACTCCCAGAGTCTCCCCCACGAAGTCCTTGTTGCTCAGCGCCATAAGCACAGGCCACCCGGTTTTTACAAGAACGTCCACGTGCCGCAACAGAGCGAGTCCGTGATGGGTGTTCTTTCCGAAATCGTGGGTCGGGTCGATGAGGATCGAGTCGCTCGCGACGCCGGCGCGGGCGGCGGCATCCGCAGCCGCGACGACCTCTGCCACCACCTCCCCGACGACGTCGGTGTACCGCACACGGTGCGGGCGGGTGCGCGGGACGGCGCCGCCGGTGTGGGAGCAGACGATACCGGCCCCGAGTTCCGCGGCGACCGCGACGAGCTCGGGATCGGCACCGGCCCACGTGTCGTTGATCAGATCGGCACCCTCGCCCACAGCGCGACGCGCGACCTCGCTGCGCCAGGTGTCGACGCTGATGAGCACATCCGGATAGCGCTCGCGGATCGCGGCGACGAACGGCACGACGCGCCGGATCTCCTCGTCGCTGTCGACGACCTCACCCGGCCCGGCCTTCACCCCGCCGATGTCGACGAGGTCGGCACCCTCGGCCACCGCACGGTCGACGGCCTCGAGCGCCGCGTCGTCCTCGAAGGTCGCTCCCCGGTCGTAGAACGAGTCCGGGGTGCGGTTGACGATCGCCATGACGAGCGCCCTGTCGGTGGCGACGGGGCGCCCGCACAGGGTGGACGGTGCCGGACCGGGACGGGTCACGGGGGTCTGCTCGTCGACATCGGTCGCGGGGCCGCTCATGATCCCATCCTGACATGCTCAGCGACCGGGCAATTCTCCCCGCGCGACGCCGTCGACGAAGCCGTCGAAGATCGGCCGGTAACCCTCGCTGCGACTCGCGAGGACGTACAGCTCGTCCTCACCGGTCTCGCTGTAGCCCTGCTTGCGCAGATCGACCTTCCTGCTCTTGAAGGTCGTCGTGTACTCGAGCTCGTCGACGATGCGGACGAACAGCGGGACCGCGTAGTCCGGCAACGCGTCGTGCAGCGACTTCGCGAGTGCCGCTCCGTCGAGCTCGAAGCCCTCCTTCAAGGTGATCGCGGCCATCCCGGCGCGGCCGTCGGCCTCGTCGACCTCGACGCCGTAGACGACGGCCTCGGCGATCGTCTCGTGCGACGACACCGCGGCCTCGACCTGCGTGGTCGCCACGTTCTCGCCCTTCCACCGGAAGGTGTCGCCGAGCCGGTCGACGAACGCGACGTGCATCCAGCCCTGGTTGCGGACGAGGTCGCCGGTGTCGAACCAGACGTCGCCGTCGGAGAACGCGTCGCGGAGCAGCTTCTTCTCGGTGGCCTCGGGATCGGTGTACCCGTCGAAGGGTGCGCGGGAGGTGACCTTCGCGAGGAGCAGTCCGACCTCGCCCTTGCCCACCTTCTTCAACCGGCCGTCGTCGCCGCGACGTGCCTGCCCGGAATCGGGGTCGTACTCGACGACGGCGTAGGGCAGCGGGCAGATGCCGGCGGTGCGCTTCTGGTCGAGCGCGTTGATGAAGGCGATGTTGCATTCGCTCGCGCCGTAGAACTCCGCGACGCGGTCGATGCCGAAGCGTTCGGTGAACTCGTCCCACAGTTCTGCGCGCAGACCGTTGCCGACGGCCAGGCGGATCCCATGGTCGGCGTCGTCCTCCCGCGGCGGCTGGTTGAGCAGGTAGCGGCAGATCTCGCCGATGTAGATGAAGGCCGTGGCGCCGTTGCGCTCCGCGTCGTTCCAGAAGTTGGACGCCGAGAACTTCCGGCCGAGCCCGAGCGTGGCGCCGGCGGCGAGCACCGAGGACAACGCGACCGTGAGGGCGTTGTTGTGATAGAGCGGCAGGCAGGAGTACAGGACGTCGGTCCGGCGCAGGCGGACGCCGAGGCTGCCCAGGCCCGACATCGACTTCAGCCACCGGAAGTGCGTCATGCGGCTGGCCTTCGGCAGTCCTGTCGTGCCGGAGGTGAAGATGTAATAGGCCGTCTCGGACGCTTGCAGCTCCTCGGTGACTGCGGGATTCGACGCGTCGGCGTCGCGGGCGGCGGTGTCGAGATCGTCGAAGCGCAGCACGGCGCGGGCCTGCGGTTCGACGCCGAGGGAGTCGGCGGCCTCCTCGCACTCCTCGCCGATCACGAGGACGGCGCTGTCGAGCAGCGACAGGCTGTGTTCGAGCACCTCGCCGCGCTGGTTGATGTTGAGCATGCCGGCGGCCGCACCGAGTTTGACCGCGGCCAGGGTGACCAGCAGGGTCTCGGGCCGGTTGCCCATGAGGATGCCGACGACGTCGCCCTTGCCGACACCGCGATCGGCGAGCACCGCGGCGTACCGGTTGACCTGCGCGTTGGCCTCGCCGTACCCGATGGAGTCGCCCTCGAAGCGGATGAAGGGCCGTTCCGGGTGACGCTCGGCGAGCTTCTGGAAGACCGACCCGATCGTCTCGCGGGCGGTCGGCTTCCGGAGCATGCCGGCTGCTCCGCGCAGCACGATGGGGAAATCGGTAGCCATCCGGGGCAGTTTCGAGACGAGTCCGGGCAGGGACACGACGGGGGCATTGTCTCGATCGGATCGAGTGGTCACGACAGATTTCCTCACGGCGACGTCGGGGACGGGCGGGCTTGCTCGGGCGACACCCACGGCGTTCCCCCGAACTTACCGAAGAGTAGATAAGCGCGCGGCGAAGTGGAACACCTCAGACCGTCGCGTACGGAGCAGCGCAACGGTCCAGCGCGTCGGCGAGGTCGGTGGTGACCGCGAGACCGTCGAGTGCGCGTTGCGCGACGAAGCCGGTGTCGACCATCGACCCGAGCCAGCCCAGCAGGCCGTCGAAGTGGCCCGTGGGATCGAGCAGGACGACCGGCTTGTCATGCATACCGAGATACCCGGCCGTCCACGTCTCGAACAGTTCCTCGAGGGTTCCGATGCCGCCGGGCAGGGTCAGGAAGGCGTCGGCGCGGTCCTCCATGATGCGTTTGCGCTCGCGCATCGTCTCGGTGACGATCAACTCGTCGGCGTCGACGTCCGCAACCTCGCGGTGCACGAGAGCCTTCGGGATGACCCCGATCGTGTGCGCACCGGCCGCGCGGGCCGCGTCGGCGACCGCTCCCATCATCGACACGTTGCCGCCGCCGGAGACCAGCTGCCAGCCCCGTCGGCCGATCTCCGTGCCGACCGAGGCGGCCAGCTCGAGAAACTTCTGGTCGACAGGTCCCGACGCGCAGTACACACAGACCGACAGAGATTCGGTCACCATCCACTCCCGTTTCCGTACAGTTCGTTCTCGTCCTCACCGCGATGCGCCACGAGGATGATGTCCACCGTCTCCTCGACGCTGTCGGTGACGAAGAGCAGGTCCAGATCTGCGGGCGAGATCTTGCCGCCGCGGACCAGGGTCTCTCGCAGCCAGCCCACCAGCCCGTTCCAGTACTCCGATCCGAACAGCACGATCGGGAACTGTGTGATCTTGCGGGTCTGCACGAGGGTCAGTGCCTCGAACAGCTCGTCGAGTGTCCCGAAACCGCCGGGCAGACACACGAACGCCTGCGAGTACTTCACGAACATCGTCTTGCGCGCGAAGAAGTACCGGAAGTTCAGCCCGAGATCGACCCACTCGTTGAGGCCCTGTTCGAAGGGCAACTCGATCCCCAGTCCGATCGACAGTCCCCCGGCCTCGCTGGCACCGCGGTTGGCCGCCTCCATCGCGCCCGGGCCGCCACCGGTGACGACGGCGTATCCGGCGTGGACGAGTGCGGCGCCGAGCTCGCGGCCGATCTCGTACTCCTCGTGATCGGCCGGAGTCCGTGCCGATCCGAAGACCGTGACGGCGCGGGGCACCTCGGCGAGCGCACCGAAGCCTTCGACGAACTCGCTCTGGATCCGCAGGACGCGCCACGGATCGGTGTGCACCCAGTCGGACGGGCCGCGACGGTCGAGCAGCCGCTGGTCCATCGTCGTGACCTCGCGGGCGAGAGAGCCGCGCAGCTGCACCGGACCCTGGTGCACGACCTCGCGCCGGGAGCCGCGTTCGGATGGGGAGTTCTCGCCGGACATGGCGGCCACGTTATCGGGTGAGATAGGAGCGCAGGACGGCGGTCACCTCGGTGATCCGCCCCACCTCGACGTGCTCGTCGCGCTTGTGGGCGAGGTTCGGATCGCCCGGCCCGTAGTTGACGGCCGGAATCCCCAGCGCCGCGAACCGCGAGACGTCCGTCCAGCCGTACTTGGCCCGGAACTTCCCGCCCGCGGCCTCGACGAGCGCGGCCGCGGCGGGGTTCGACAGTCCGGGCAGCGCGCCGGGCGACATGTCGGTGAGCTCCATCGAGATCGCCAGACCGCCGAAGACCTCGCGGACGTGCGCGAGTGCGTCGTCGGGGCTGCGATCCGGGGCGAACCGGAAGTTCACGTCGAGTGCGGCCGCGTCGGGCACCACGTTCCCTGCGACACCACCCTCGATGCGCACCGCCGACAGTCCTTCCCGGTACACACAGCCGTCGATGTCGACCGACCGTGCCTCGTAGCGGGCCAGCCGGTCGAGCACGGGAGCCAGCTTGTGGATCGCGTTGTCACCCAGCCAGGAGCGCGCCGAGTGCGCCCGCACACCGTCTGTCGTGATGCGCACCCGCAGGGTGCCCTGGCAGCCGGCCTCGATCTCCCCCGAGGTGGGTTCGCCGAGGATCGCGACGTCCGCGTCGAGCCAGTCGCGCAGTTCGGTCTCGATCCGTCCGAGCCCGTTGTACGCGGCCGCGATCTCCTCGCAGTCGTACATCACGATCGTCAGGTCGTGCGCGGGATCGGTGACGGTCGCGGCGAGGTGCAGGAAAACGGCGTCGCCGGCCTTCATGTCGGAGGTTCCGCATCCCCACAGCAGGTCGCCGTCCCGCCGCGACGGCACGTTGTCGGCGATCGGGACGGTGTCGAGGTGACCGGCGAGCATCACGCGGCTGCCGAGTCCGCGGTTCGTCCGCGCCAGGACACAGTTGCCGTTGCGCACGACCTCGAAGCCGTCGGTCTGCTCGCGCAGGGCCGTCTCCACGGCGTCGGCGATGAGCGTCTCGTCCTGCGACACGCTCGGGATGTCGACGAGCGCGGCGGTCAGTTCGACGGGGTCGGCGTGCAGGTCCAGCTGCGGTACGGGCATACCTGCACGATACGAAACGCGCCTGCTCCTCAGACCCCGCACACGATTTTCTCAGGGGGGACACAGGCCCGGGACCGCCTCGCGTACGCTTCTCACCCGTGAGTGCACACGGAGCATCAGCAGTAGGCATCGCGAACATCACGGAGGACGGCACCGTCCTCGACACGTGGTACCCGGCACCCGCCCTCGGCGAGCCGAGCGAAACCGGAACGACGCGACTCGAGGGCACGGACATCCCGTCCGATCTCGCCCTGCTCGCCGGTCACGACGAGGCGCGCGAGGTCCAGCAGGTGGTGGTGCGCACCGACATCGCGGACCTGTCGAAGCCGCCCGTCGACACTCACGACGTCTACCTGCGCCTGCACCTGCTGTCGCACCGTCTCGTCCAGCCGCACGGACTCAACCTCGACGGCATCTTCGGCATGCTCGCGAACGTCGTGTGGACCAACTACGGCCCGTGCTCGCTCGAGAACTTCGAGACCGTGCGCTCCCGTCTGCGCATCCGCGGACCGGTGACCGTCTTCGGTGTCGACAAGTTCCCCCGCATGGTCGACTACGTCGTTCCCGCCGGTGTCCGCATCGCCGACGCCGACCGCGTCCGCCTCGGTGCGCATCTCGCGTCCGGCACCACCGTGATGCACGAGGGCTTCGTCAACTTCAACGCCGGCACGCTCGGCAACTCGATGGTCGAGGGCCGCATCTCCGCGGGTGTCGTCGTCGACGACGGTTCCGACGTCGGTGGAGGCGCCTCGATCATGGGCACCCTCTCCGGTGGCGGCAAGGAGGTCATCTCCGTCGGCAAGCGCTGCCTGCTCGGCGCGAACGCGGGCGTGGGCATCTCGCTCGGCGACGACTGCATCGTCGAGGCCGGCCTGTACGTCACCGCCGGTACCAAGGTCACCGGCCCTGACGGCACCGTCGTCAAGGCCGCGACCCTCAGCGGCGCATCCAACCTCCTGCTGCGACGCAACTCGGTGAGCGGCGCGGTCGAGGTCGTGCCGAACAAGGGCAGCGGAGTCGAACTGAACGCGGCTCTGCA
This sequence comes from Rhodococcus rhodochrous, assembly GCF_900187265.1. Classification (NCBI taxonomy): domain Bacteria; kingdom Bacillati; phylum Actinomycetota; class Actinomycetes; order Mycobacteriales; family Nocardiaceae; genus Rhodococcus; species Rhodococcus rhodochrous. Next base: position 1,418,659 of record NZ_LT906450.1, on the reverse strand, counting down.
CGCCAACGACTGACTCTGCACCCACAACAGATTCGGAACCGAGAAACTGTGAGTGAAACCCAGCGGCCCGCGTCCGAGGTCGAACATCTCGGGAGCGGCCTGAAGGTCCGCCATCTGACCATGATGGGACTCGGCTCCGCCATCGGCGCGGGCCTGTTCCTCGGTTCCGGAGTGGGTATCGCCGCAGCCGGTCCGGCCATCATCGTCTCGTACCTGCTCGCCGGCGTGATGATCATCTTCGTGATGCGCATGCTCGGCGAGATGGGTGCCGCGCTGCCGGTGAGCGGTTCGTTCTCGCACTACGCGCGCATCGGAATCGGCCGCTGGGCCGGATTCAGCATGGGGTGGCTGTACTGGTTCATGCTGATCATGGTGCTCGGTGTCGAGATCACCGGCGCCTCCGCGATCGTGCAGTCGTGGCTGCCGGGCGTACCCCAATGGGTGGTCGCGCTGGTGTTCGTCACCTTCTTCGCGGTGGTCAATCTGGCGAGGGTCGCCAACTTCGGTGAGTTCGAGTTCTGGTTCGCGGCACTGAAGGTCGCGGTCATCCTCGGGTTCCTGGTGATCGGCATCCTGCTCGTGTTCGGTCTGCTTCCGGGCACCGAACCCGTCGGCACCACGCACCTGCTCGGCGACGGCGACGGTTTCGCGCCCAACGGGATCGCCGGTGTCGCGGCCGGTCTGCTCGCGGTGGCCTTCGCGTTCGGCGGCATCGAGATCGTCACGATCGCCGCGGCCGAATCGAAGGATCCGGAACGGTCCATCGCGACGGCCGTGCGCAGTGTCGTCTGGCGGATCTCGGTCTTCTACCTCGGGTCGATCTCGATCATGGTGCTCGTGCTGCCGTGGACCGCGGCGAGCGGCGAGACCTCCCCGTTCGTCTCGGTGCTCGACATCGCCGGCATCCCCTACGTGTCCGGCTTCATGGAACTCGTCGTGGTGATCGCGCTGCTGTCGGCGTTCAACGCCAACGTCTACGGCACCTCCCGCATGGCCTACTCGCTGGCACGCGGCGGCGACGGACCGGCCTGGCTCAGCAAGCTCACCCACCACGGAGTGCCCCGCAACGCGGTGCTCGTCTCGGTGTTCTTCGGCTTCGTCAGCGTGTGGCTCAACTGGCTGCTGCCCGACACCATCCTCGGGATCCTGCTCAACGCGGTCGGATCGGCGCTCATCGCGATCTGGTTGTTCATCGTCGTCTCGCATCTGCGGCTGCGCCGCAAGTTCGAGCGCGAAGGCACCATCCGCCTGCGCATGTGGCTGTTCCCCTATCTCAGCTGGTTCACGCTCGCGATGCTCATCGGCTTCATCGTGCTGATGCTGTCCGACAGCGCGGCCCGGGTCCAGCTCGCGTCGACCTTCGTGCTGTTCCTGATCATCACGGCGCTCGGCTTGCTCTGGCACCGCACCCACGACGACAAGACGGTCAGCCACCCGTCCGATCGGCCAGCGCAGTGAGCACGAGCTCGGTGATGTCGAGCGGATCGCTCGTCCGGTAGCTCACCCCTCCGGTCGCCGCGGCGATCTGCTCGAGGGTCGCGGTGTCCACGTCCTCGCCGAGTCCGATCGTCACGATCCGGACCGGCTTGGACGGATCGTTCTCGTTCGAGAGGACCGCGAGCAGTTCGTCCTTCGACATCGCGGAGCCGTTGTCGGCGCCGTCGGTCACCACGACGACACTGTTGGCCGCGCGCGGATCGTAGCTGTCCTGCACGTACCGGAAGGCCGCGAGGATCGTGTCGTAGAGCGCGGTGGTCTCGTCGGCCGTACCGGCCATCTGTGCGACGAGCGAGGTGAGCAGGTCGCGTTGGGTACCGTCGTCCACCACCGCATCGAAGCGCCGGATCGGTGCCGCCACGATGTAGTCCCCCGGGGCCTCGGCGCGGTCGTTCGGCAATGTGGCGTAGTCGCTCACTCCCCCGCCGAAGAACCACAGGCCCGCCGAGACGTTCCCGGGCAGGACCTCGTTGGCGGCGGTCGCGGCGCGCCGGACCAGTTCGATCCGGCTCTCGTCGCCGAGATTACGGTTCATCGACGCGGAGACGTCCACCGCGAACACGGTGCGTACGGGAAGCGCCTGCAACGCCCACACGTTCATCGCCTCCTCGGCGACGGTCTCGTCGTCGAGTTCGAGCACCGGCACCGCTCCCACACCGCGGCCGTCGGGCAAGGGTCGTCCGCCTCCGTCCCGGAAGCCGTGACGGGTCAGCCTGTCGAGTCCTTCGGACGTGTGCAGCGCGTCGGTCAGCGCCGTCGCGGCCGCCGCCGCGGCGTCGTGCCGTTCTCCGCGCGCCGTCACGACCACCGGATAGTCCACGAGCAGCGTCCCGGTGGCGGGTACCTCGATGCCCAGTTCGCGCTCGTGGACGCTGCGATAGGTCTCGACCTGCTGTTCGGTGCTCACCACCGTCCCGCCATCGGCGACGGTCTCCTCGAGCAAGGTCGATCCGGTGGGTACCTCCTCGTCGCGGACCCCCTCCCGCTCGGCGAGCGGCGCCATGACGGGACGGACCGTGCCCATCGCGACGGGATCGTCGGCGGCTTCGGCCAGCACGGCGCGGATGGCACCTGCCGCGGGACCGGAGCGCAATGGATTGCCGAAGACGAGACCGGGATCGGACAGGGCCTCCTGCCAGTCGGCCGCCGGTTCGACGGTGCCCGGCGCACCCGCAATCACGAGCGGCGTGGTGGCCAGCGGTGTCGACACCGTGCGCACCGGGCCCGTGGCGGTCTCACCCGCCCACGACGCCCACCAACCGCCCGCCGGGAGCCACAGGTCGGGGACGTCGTCGGTCGCCAGTCGCGCCGACACCTCCCCCGGTTCCTGTTCGACGACCTCGAATTCCGTACATCCGGATACCGAGGTCTCCTCGATCACCGGCGCGAGGTCGGCGGTGACCGCCACGGTGTAACGCTCGGAGTCGTCGCACCCGCTCCGCCGCTCCACGAACAGGAAGGCGACGGATCCGGCCGCGAGGACGAGGATCACGGCGACCACGAACCAGCGCGCCCGACCCCTGCCCGGCCGTGCATCCCCACTCACGCCGCCACGACGGCTCGGCGGATCCGACTCGGACGGTCCGGACTCCCCCGCCATGCGTCGGCCCCCTCGCGCTCACTCCGGGTGACGCCCCTCGGTCGCCCGAGACCGATGATATAGACCGGCAGGCCTCGGGAAGCCGAATCCGACGCGATATCAGCCCTGTTCGGACCTCTCCAGTTCGAGTCGGCGAGCGATCAGCGCCGCCTGCAACTGGCGCAGTCCGGAGGGCCGGGTGGGGTCGAATCCGGTGAGTTGTGCGACCCGCTTGAGGCGGTAGTCGACGGTGTTCGCGTGGACGTGCAGGGTCTTGGCCGTGAGCTGGCGGCTCAGGTCGTGGGCGATGTGCGTTTCCAGTGTCTCGACGAGTTCGGGTGATTCGTCGAGCGGGTCGAGGACGCGCGCGAGGTGACGGCGCGCCGGTCCGGGCCGCGTGAGCTGGTATTCGAGGGCCAGATCCTGCATACCGTAGGCCCCGACCGCACGGCCGAGCCGTCGCACCAGATCGAGCAGTTCGTGGGCCTGCTTCGCCGCAGTGGGCACCTCCCGGACGGGGGCGTGGACGAGAGCGATGGTGACGGACACGCCCGCGACGGTCTCGATGCGCTGCCGGAATTCCTCGATCGCCTCGGTCGAGGGCGATTCGGGGAGCAGGACGGTGCCGCCCTCGGGGCCGAGCATCGCGAGGTGGCGGCCCTCGCAGATCGCCTCGAGTTCGGTCTCGACCCGGCGCAGGGTGCGCCGCGCGACGACCTCCGGCCGCACGTGCGGATTGCGTTCGTCGGGATGTCGGGTGAGCGAGACCGCGAGCACGGTGTAGGTGTCGGCGAGCACCAGCCCGGAGCGTTGCGCCACGGCCGCGGCGTCCTGCCCGCTCAGCAGCGCGGTGACCAGTTCCTGCGCGGCGACGTCGCGTTCACGGCGGATGGCGTCGAGTTCGGCGACGAAACCGGTGGTCGCGGCGACGGTGACCTTCTCGAGCAGCGCCATCCACAGGCGGGACGCGTCGGCGACGGAGGAGACATCGCCCTCCCGGGCCCGATCGGTGACCAGCTCCCAACCGAGACGGATGCCTTCGTGATAGATCCGGAGCATGTATTCGAGCCGGAAGCCGGCGCGGGCCCACTGGGCTGCGCTGCTGCGCAGGTCGGCGAGCTCCGCGTCGGAGGGTAGTTCTCCGGAGTCGAGGAGATGGATCGCGATGCGCAGGCAGCGCACGGTGACCTCGGTGACGTCGCCGCGCAGCGATTCGCCCGGTCGGAGCGAACACGGCGCCACGTTGTCGGCGAAGTGCGCCACGAGTTTGCGAGCCACGGCGGGCAGATCGCGCAGCGGAACGGACGCGGGCTTCCCGTCCACCAGGAAGAGCGGAGCGTTGTCACCGTCCCCCCGACGGTCGTGCCCGGGCACCCGGACCTGATCCGTTACAGACATCCCTCGAACCCCCATCGAAGTGAGTAGATCTACATACGGTGCAGTAGAGAATCCGCCTCGCAGTGTGACACATGCAACCCCTGTGACCGATTTTCCACGAAGTTCCGGTAACAGGAACCTGCCCGCGGGCGCTCCCCACCGACCCTGTCAGCCCAGTTTCTTCTTCTGCACCTTGCCCATCGCATTGCGTGGAAGGTCGCTCACCACACGCACCTCCCGGGGTCGCTTGTGCACGGAGAGCTGTTGTGCGACAAGGTCGATCAGTTCCGACTCGTCGACCTGGGCGCCGTCGGCGGCGGGCACCACGAACGCGACGATCCGCTGACCGAGGTCGTCGTCGGGCAGGCCCACCACGGCCACCTCCCGCACAGCGGGATGACCGAGCAGAACGGTCTCGATCTCCCCCGCACCCACCCGGAACCCACCGGTCTTGATCAGATCGGTCGACTCGCGGCCCACGATGCGGTGGAATCCGCCCTCGTCGACGGCCGCTACGTCGCCGGTGACGAACCATCCGTCCTCGGTCCACGCGGCCGCGGTGGCCTCGGGCCTGTTCAGATAGCCGTCGAAGAGCATCGGCCCGCGCACCTGCAGGACACCGATGCTCTCCCCGTCGTGGGGCACGTCGCGGCCCTGCTCGTCGCGCAGTCGCGTCTCGACCCCGGCGACGGGCGTGCCGACCCAGCCGGGACGGCGTTCGCCGTCGACCCGCGTGCTGAGCGTCAGCATCGTCTCGCTCATGCCGTAACGCTCGATCGGGACCAGGCCCGTGAGCTCACGCAGTCGTTCGAAGACCGGCACCGGCAGCGGCGCACTTCCGGAGACGAGCAGTCGCGCGCCGCTGAGCGCGCGGGCGGAGTCCTCGTCCTCGACGACGCGTGTCCACACCGTCGGCACCCCGAAGTAGAGGGATCCCTGTGCCTCGGCGTAGGCCTGCGGGGTCGGCTTCCCGGTGTGGATCAGCCGGCTGCCCATGCGCAGGGCCCCGACCACGCCGAGCACGAGTCCGTGCACGTGGAACAGCGGCAGGCCGTGCACGAGCGTGTCGCGCTCGGTCCAGGCCCATGCCTCGGCGAGGGCGTCGATGCCCGCGGCGAGCGCCCGGCGGCTCAGCAGCACGCCCTTCGGGGCGCCGGTGGTACCGGAGGTGTACAGCACGAACGCGATTCGCGCCGGGTTCGGCTCGGGCAGGTGATGCCAGTCGCGGGCGTGCAGGCGGACCGGCAGGCTCGGCAACTGCGGAACGTCGGGATGCTGCACCTCCGGCGCCGGACCGAGCCAGGCCTGCGCGCCCGAGTCCGTCAGGATGTGGGCGAGTTCGGCGGGCCCCGAGTCCGGTGGCACCGGCACCACGGTCGTCCCGGCGAGCAGGGCACCGGTCACGGCGACGACGGTGGTCGCGCTCGGAGTCGCGAGCACGGCCACCCGATCGGCGCGCGCCACCCGCGCCGCGACGGCGGTGGCCGCGCCGAGCAGATCACTGCGGGAGAAGGTGTGGCCGTCGATACGGACGGCGTCCGGGAGATCGTCGCCGCGCGCGACGGCCAGCGGGTTCAGCGAACGAAGCAGTGCAGACACGACAGCCACGATTCCATATCGATGCCGCGGTCTCGCAGAGGTGGTCAGGTGTGGATGTCGCCGCGCGCCGCGGACACCGATGCCCGCGCGAGATGTACCGGGGGAAGCACGGTGGCCATGACCGCACCCAGCAGCATCCCGATGAGGACGGCCACGCCGTGCGCGTCACCCGCGATCACGAGGACCACGCCGAGAAGGAAGGTCGCCGCGGAGGCGACGAGCAACGGGCGGGTCGCTCCGACGACCGGCCACAGTCCCGCGAGGGTCGCGGCCGCCGCGAGCGTCGCGCCGGTCGTTCCCGCGCCGTCGGACGGGAAGACGAAGGTGGTGAACAACCCCCACAGCACCTGGCCGACCACGAACAACCCGAGAGCGCGGTACCACCCCCACACCCGCACGATCGCGATGGCGACCACCGCGAGCAACAGCAGGTTCACGACGGTGAGGAGCACACCGCCGTCCTCGATCAGGCCGGCGGTGAGGACGCGCCACCACTCCCCCGAGTCCCGGGTGCGGACCGGCTGCCGCCGGAAGACGTCGAGCAGTCCCGGGAAGACCAGTCGCGCGAGCGAGGCCACCGCGACCACCGACCACAGGATCGTCGCCGCGACCGGCGGAGGCCACCAGAACGATCGCGTCGTCGCGTGCGCGGTGCTTCCCGAGTGGGAGCGTGACGCGCTCGCCGCAGCGATCGCCACCACGACGACATAGAGCACCCACAGCAGCGGATCCTCACCGGACGAACTCACGGGGTCAATCTACCGGTGAGCCACTCACCGGGCGGTGGGTCGGCGCGCTCTATCGGCACAGCGGAGCCGGAGGCTGCGCTCTATCCGCGCAGTCGGGCAGCGGCGGCGTCGATGGCGTCGTCGGTCGCGGTGAGCGCGATCCGCACGTGCAGGACGCCTCCGGGACCGTAGAACTCGCCGGGTGCGACGAGGATGCCGCGTTCGGCGAACCAGTCGACGGTCGCGCGGCATTCCTCACCGCGCGTCGCCCACAGATACAGGCCCGCCTGCGAGTGGTCGACGGTGAAGCCGGCACCGCGCACCGCGTCGAGAAGCACTTCGCGCCGCTTGCGGTACTTCTCGCGCTGGGCGTTCTCGTGCTCGTCGTCGTTCAGTGCCGCCGTCATCGCGGCCTGGATCGGCAGCGGCACCATCATGCCGGAGTGCTTGCGGACCTCGAGCAGGTCGGCGACGAGGTCGGCGTCGCCGGTGACGAAACCGGCCCGGTAGCTCGCGAGATTCGAGGTCTTCGACAGCGAGTGCACCGCGAGGAGGTTGGTGTGGTCACCCCCGCACACGCTCGGGTGCAGGATCGACAGGGCCTCACCCTCCCAGGTGAGCCCGAGATAGCACTCGTCGGAGACGACGATCGCGTTGCGGCTGCGCGCCCAGTCGACCACCTTGCGCAGGTGGTCGGGCCCGAGCACCTTTCCGGTGGGGTTCGACGGCGAGTTCACGAAGACCAGCGAGGCGACCTCGGGGCCGAGGCGGGTCAGCCCGTCGGCGCGGATGATGCGGGCACCGGCGAGCAGGCCGCCCACCTCGTAGGTCGGGTATGCCAGCTCGGGGATCACGACGAGATCGTCGGCACCGAGGCCGAGCAGCGACGGCAGCCAGGCGATCATCTCCTTGGTGCCGATCGCCGGCAGGATCGCGGAGTCGTCGAGACCGGTGATGCCGTAGCGACGTTCGAGCGCACCCACGGCCGCCCGCCGCAGTTCGGCGGTGCCGTGCGTGGTCGGGTAGCCCGGTTCCTCGGCGACCGAGACGAGCGCCTCCCGGATCACGGGGGCGACCGGGTCGACCGGTGTGCCCACCGACAGGTTGACGATGCCGTCGGGATGCGCCGCTGCCTTCGCCTTCGCGTCGGTCAGGGAATCCCAGGGGAAGTCCGGCAGGCTCTTCGCCACCGAACGGCGGACACGCGTGCTCACGAAAGTTCCACCGGTCCGTTCGTCACTCTTCGCCCATGGGAGGGAGGTTCTTGACGAACGGCGGGTCGTAGTCGACCTTGCCGAGCTTCGCGGCGCCACCGGGCGAGCCGAGATCGTTGAAGAAATCGACGTTGGCCTTGACGTACTCGGACCACTCGTCCGGGACGTCGTCCTCGTAGAAGATCGCTTCGACGGGGCACACGGGCTCGCACGCACCGCAGTCGACGCACTCGTCGGGGTGGATGTACAGCATGCGACCGCCCTCGTAGATGCAGTCGACGGGGCACTCCTCGATGCATGCCTTGTCCAACACGTCCACGCACGGTTCCGCAATCGTGTACGTCACTGCTGTTCTCCCTGCCTCTCTGTAAGCCCGCCGACCTGCGCGGTCTCGCCCGAGCGGGCGCCCTCGGCGCCCACGGTCCTCCAGTATCCCCCGTGCCCGTGCGGCACTCCGGAGTAAGGGTCCCCTACTTCGGAGTGCCGCCCGCGGTGACGGGTCAGCCCGAGGTGACCGGAAGCTCGATCGGCGTGTACGCGGTGGTCCGCTGGCGCGCCGGACGCCCGATGCCCTCGGCGATCGCGACGAGTTCGGCGACGGTCTTCTCCGAGCCGTGTTGCGAACCCGCCATGCGCGAGATCGTCTCCTCCATGAGCGTGCCACCGAGGTCGTTCGCCCCGCCTTCGAGCATGGCCTGCGTCCCGGCGACGCCCAGCTTGACCCAGCTCGTCTGGATGTTGTCGATCCGGCCGTGCAGCATGACCCGGGCGAGCGCGTGCGCGGCACGGTTGTCGCGCATGGTCGGTCCGGGACGCGACGCGCCGGCCAGATACAGCGGCGAGGACTGGTGCACGAAGGGCAACAGCACGAACTCGGTGAATCCACCTGTGCGCTCCTGGATCCCGCGGATCACGTTCACGTGGCCCACCCAGTGGTGCGGCTGGTCGACGTGTCCGTACATCATCGTCGAGCTCGAGCGCAGTCCCACCTCGTGTGCGGTGGTGACCACCTCGATCCACTCGGCGGTCGGGAGCTTGCCCTTGGTGAGCACCCACCGCACCTCGTCGTCGAGGATCTCCGCGGCGGTGCCCGGGATGGTGTCGAGCCCGGCCTCACGAAGTTCGGTGAGCCAGTCCCGGATCGACGTGCCGCTGCGTGCGACACCGTTGACGATCTCCATCGGCGAGAACGCGTGGACGTGTATCGACGGCACCCGTGCCTTGACGGCGCGGACGAGATCGGCGTAGCCGGTCACCGGCAGCTCCGGGTCGATGCCGCCCTGCATGCACACCTCGGTGGCGCCGGCGACGTGCGCCTCCCACGCGCGGTCGGCGACCTCGCTCGCCGAGAGGGTGAACGCGTCGGCGTCGCCCTTGCGCTGTGCGAAGGCGCAGAACCGGCAGCCGGTGTAGCAGATGTTGGTGAAGTTGATGTTCCGGTTGACGACGTAGGTGACGTCGTCGCCGACGGTGTCGCGGCGCAGCTGGTCGGCGAGCGCCACGAGCGCTTCGAGACCGGCGCCGTCGGCGTTGGCGAGGGCGATGTACTCCGCTTCGGAGCATCCGCCCGGATCCCGTTCCGCGGAGCGCAGCGCCGAGAGCACGTCGCTGTCGAGCCGCACCGGCGCGGAGGCACCCAGTTCGAGCACCTGTTCGCGGACGGTTTCCCAGTCGCCGAAGGCGCTCCCCAGATCGGAGCGGTGCTCGGTGTTGCGTCCCGTCACGTCGATCTCGGAGTTCAGGTCGACCCGGCCCGACGACTCCCAGTCGATGTCGGGCTCCTGCCAGGGCAGTCCGGACGGGATCACCTCGCGTGCGAGACCCGTGGCCGGATCGGCGAGGGCGTGCACGTGGGCGGTGATGCGCGGATCGATCCACGGCTGCCCGGCGAGCACGTACTTCGGCTGCGCGGCGATCCTCTCGGTGAGTTCGAAGCCGGCCTCGGAGCTCAGGCGCGCCAGGGTGTCGAGGTTCGGCCAGGGCCGCTCGGGATTGACGTGATCGGGCGTCAACGGCGAGACCCCGCCCCAGTCGTCGACACCCGCCCCGAGCAGCGCACGACACTCGTCGAGCGAGACGAGATTCGGCGGGGCCTGGATGCGCATGCCCGGCCCGAGGACGAGCCGCGCGACGGCGATCGCGGCGAGGAACTCGTCGAGATCGGCGTCGTCGACATCACGCATCGCGGTGTCGTCCTTGGCGCGGAAGTTCTGGACGATCACTTCCTGGATATGACCGAATGCCTTGTGCGACTTGCGGATCGCGTGGATCGATTCGGCACGCTCGGTGAAGTCCTCGCCGATACCGACGAGGATGCCGGTGGTGAACGGCACCGCGAGGCGGCCCGCATCGGTGAGCACCCGCAGCCGCACCGCCGGATCCTTGTCGGGGCTGCCGTAGTGGCACTGCCCCTTCTCGGTGAACAACCGTTCGGAGGTGGTCTCGAGCATCATGCCCATGGACGGGGCGACGGGCTTCAGCCGCGAGATCTCGGCCCAGCTCATCACCCCGGGGTTGAGGTGCGGCAACAGACCGGTCTCCTCGAGAACCCGGATCGCCATCGCGCGCACGTAGTCGAGGGTGGAGTCGTAGCCGCGCTCGTCGAGCCACTGCTTCGCTTCGGGCCACCGCTCCTCGGGCCGGTCGCCGAGTGTGAACAAGGCTTCCTTGCACCCCAGTTCGGCTCCCTGACGGGCGATCTCGAGGATCTCGTCGGGTTCGAGGTACATGCCGTGACCCTCGGCGCGGAGCTTGCCGGGGACCGTGACGAAGGTGCAGTAGTGGCATCGATCCCGGCACAGCCGGGTGATGGGGACGAAGACCTTGCGCGAATAGGTGACCGTGCCGGGTCGTCCCTCCGCGAGGAGGCCGGCATCGCGCACCCGCGCCGCCGACGCGCAGAGATCCTCGAGATCCGCGCCCCGGGCCTGCAGCAGGACCGCCGCTTCGTCGACGTTCAGTGCGACCCCGTCGCGAGCCCGGCGCAGCGCTCGACGCATCCCCGAGGGGGTTGCCGTGGATCGGGACGCGGCGCCGGGACGCACGGTGGGGGTCGGAAGCATCGCGGACTGCGGGGTGTCGTCTGCGGAATCGGTCATGCGCCCGATCATGCGCCTACGAACACCCCCATGCCACTTCGGGGTCTATTCGTGCGGGTAGTCGTCGTCCGCGGGGACTTCGCGGTACTGCTCGTAGGTGTCTGCCGCATCGGCTTCGAGCGGTACGTCCGAAGGCAGGTCGTCGGCAGGATCGTCGTAGACGGGAGTGGCCTGCTCGAGCCGGTCGGCCTCGGAATCGTTGTCGGATTGGATCTCGATGCCGAGCGCATTCGACTCCGTCATTGCGATCTCCTCCTGATAGGGCCCGATCGCGAGGTCGGATCGGGCGAGTCCGGCCGGGTTCTACGGATCCCAGCCTAGCGTGGAACCGGACACGGGGCCCGATGGAGCAGGAGGTGCGGGTGGAGGACGACGAGAGTTCGCCGGCGGGGCCGGCCGAAAACGCGCCGGCGGGGCCGGCCGAGAACACGGCGGCGACGAGCGTGGTGATGAGGGAACCGTCGTGGCGGCCGAGCCCGAAGGCGCGTGTGCTGTGGGCCGTGAGCGCAGCGCTGATGTGGTTGCCGCTGGTCGTCGCGCAGGTCGTGTGGGTGCTCGTCGCGCCGGTGGGCGCCGGGTGGCACGTCGCCGCCGCGGCCGCGACCGTCGTCCTCGGTGGACTGCACGTCGCGGTGGTGCCGGTCTGGCGATACCGCGTCCATCGCTGGGAAATGGACGAGACTGCGGTCTACACGCGTTCGGGTTGGTGGACGCAGGAGCACCGCATCGCACCGATCTCCCGGATCCAGACCGTCGACACCGAGCGGGGACCGCTCGACCGGTGGCTCGATCTGACCACCGTCACCGTCACCACCGCCTCGGCGGCGGGTGCGGTGGAGATCGTCGGGCTCGACAGCCGGGTCGCCGACGAGACCGTCGCTCGCCTGACCGCGCTCGCGGCGAGCTCGGAGACGGACGCGACATGAACGACGCCCTCGTGCCCGTGGCCGGGACGGACGAGGAGGTGCCGTGGTCGCGCCTCGATCGCCGGATGCTGCTGATCCACCCGATCGAGGAGATCCTGCGCCTGCTGCCCGTCCTCGCCGGGTCGTTCGTCATCGGGACCACCAGCGGCAATCCCGTGTGGGGCCTCGCGGCGACGGGCGTGCTCGTGCTGGTCGGTCTGCTGCGCTGGTTCACCACCACCTACCGTGTGGGACCTCAGCACGTCGAACTCCGCCGCGGTCTGCTGCAACGACGCGAGTTGTCGATCCCCCGCAGCCGTATCCGGTCGGTGGACGTCGAGCAACGCCTCCTGCACCGCGTGCTGGGTCTCGCACTCGTGAAGATCGGCACGGGCCAGAGCGGGGGTGCCGACCGCAACCGGTTCGAACTCAACGGCATCCCGATCGCGGCCGTACCCGAACTTCGTGCCGTCCTGTTGAGGAGCGGGCAGCAGGACGACCTGCCGGCAGAGGCGACCCCGGCCCCTGCTGTCACCGAGCGTCAGCTGGCGCGTTTCGACCCGGCGTGGGTGCGCTACGCGCCGTTCTCCACGACGGGACTGCTCGCCGTCGCGGCCATCGCCGGTGCAGCCTTCCAGTTCGGGCTCGGCAAGTGGATCGCCGAATCGCAGGTCGTCCGCCGCGCGGTGGAGACCGCGGAGGATCTGGGTCTGATCGTCGCACTCGTGATCCTCGTGCTGGTCGTCGTGCTCGTCGCCAGCCCGGCAGCGTGCGTGCGGTACCTGCTGCTCTACGGCGATCTGCGGGTGACCGACGACAACCGGGTCCTGCGCATCGCGCACGGCCTGCTCACGACCCGGCACACCACCCTCGACCGGGCACGGCTCCGCGGGGTCGCGCTGCGCGAGCCGCTGGCACTGCGGCTCGTCGGTGCCGCACGGCTCGACGCCGTCATGACGGGCAGGACCGCGCAGCAGGGCGGTTCGTCGCTGGTCCTGCCGTCGGCTCCCGACGAGGAGGTCCGGCGGGTCGCGGCCGAGGTGCTCACCGGGCGGTTGCCGCTCGAAGTTCCGTTGCGCAGCCACGGTCCCCGTGCCCGTCGTCGCCGCTACACGCGCACGCTGTGGCCGGTGGCCGTCGTGATCGCTGCCGGGCTCGTCGCCCTGACCGTCACCGACCGGCACGTGCCGGTCGCCGTGATCGCCACGGTGGTCGTGGTGCTGGCCGCGGGGGCATGTGCGCTGGCGCAGGACCGCTATCGGGGTCTCGGCCACGCGGTCGTGGACGGTCATCTCGTCGCCCGCAGCGGCTCGATCGACCGGCAGCGCATTTGCCTCGATGCGGACGGGGTGATCGGCTGGACGGTGCGGCAGACCTTCTTCCAGCGCCGTGCGGGTCTCGCGACCGTCGTCGCGGCGACACCGGCGGGTGCGGGACGCTACGAGGTGATCGATATTCCGGTGGACGAGGCGTGGGCGCTTGTCCAGGAGGTCACACCGGGTATGGGAGAAGCATGGATCGACCGATGAACCCCACGTCCGGACAAGGCCCCCTGCACGGCACTCCCCCGGCAACGCTGGCCGAACTCGACGATGCGCTCGTCGACTGCCGCGCATGTCCGCGGCTGGTCGCGTGGCGTGAGCAGGTCGCGCGGGAGAAACGAGCGGCCTTCCGCGACGAGGAGTACTGGGGCCGGCCCGTCCCGGGCTTCGGTCCGGCCGATGCGTCCCTGCTGATCGTCGGGCTGGCCCCCGCCGCGCACGGCGGGAACCGCACGGGACGGATGTTCACGGGAGACCGGTCGGGTGACGTGCTGTACGCGGCCCTGTACGACGCGGGACTCGCATCACAACCGACCGCGACACACATCGGCGACGGTCTCGAACTGTTCGGCACGCGCATCACATCGCCGGTGCACTGCGCGCCACCGGCCAATCGCCCCACGGTCGTCGAACGCGACACCTGCCGGCACTGGCTCGAACAGGAACTCGACCTGCTCTCTCCCACACTGCGGTCGGTCGTCGTCCTCGGCGGGTTCGGGTGGCAGGCGCTACTGCCCGTCCTGTCGGCTGCGGGGTGGGCGATCCCGGTTCCCCGTCCGAAGTTCGGGCACGGCGCACATGTGCTGCTCGCTCCCACCGAGGCGCGGGAGTACCCGTTGCATCTGTTCGGTTGCTATCACGTCAGCCAGCAGAACACCTTCACCGGCCGGTTGACCAAGGAGATGGTGACCGACGTGCTCAGGGACGCGGCGCGGGCTGCGTCCCTCCAACCGCCTGGGTGATCTCCTTGATGCGAGCGGAGAACAGGTACCCGCCGGCGGGGGCGAGCGCGGCCACGGGCAGCAACAGGGTCCGCCAGTCGCCGAGCGCGAGCTGGTCGCCGCCCGGGCCGCCCGCGAGGCAGACGAGGAAGACCACGGTCCAGGCCAGCAGCGGCAGGGCCGCGCTGCGCAGGGAACCGGTCTCGGCGCGAACGGCCACCACCAGGAGCAGGTTCGCGAGTCCGGCCAGCAGGATGGTGATCGGGAAGGGCACCCCGGCGATGTACAGGCCGAGATAGAAGACCGACAACAGGGCGCACAGCGCACCGTCGAGCACGAGCAGCGCGACGAGCCCCCGGCGGGGTCGGACGTCCGCCGGTGACGCGATGGGTGCAGCGGTTGCTGGATCGACCGTCATGCTTCGATGGTGCGCTACCGGACGCGCACGAGCGCAACCGGGGTCCGCGGTATACGCACGGGACGTCAGGGAACCGGCGGGTAGCCGAGCATGGTGAGCAGGGCGCTCTGCTGGTCGGCGAAGGAGTACAGAGCGTGCCAGTAGTCGGCCCGGATCTCGTCGGCGTACGGCCTCAGCGAATCCACGAACGCGACGATCTGGTTCTGGACGGACCAGTTGTACATCGACAACCCCCTGCACGGTGTGCCTGCGTGGTGCACGAGACCTGGTGATGTGGGCCACCTATAACCTCGTGGATGACGCGGATCACACTAGCCGATGCCGGAGAAGAGGTCGTCCTCCCGTCCCGTGGAGTCGGTCAGGCCGAGCTGCCCGCGCACGAGCACGAAGTGTTCCTGGTCGAAGACGGGCTGGGCGACGAGGTTGGAGAGCACGAACTGCTCGCCGTCCTCCGCGACCAGCACCTGGGTCGCGTGGGCGGCCATCGCGGTCCGCTTCGCGTCGAGAACCGAGCGGACGTCGACGACGGTGGTGACCTCGTCGTCGGGCACGCTCGGCAACTCGCCGGGCTCCGGTCGGCGCCAGCCCTCGGGCAGCGTGCCCATGGCGGCGATGCCGCGTTCGAGCGCGGACCGCTCGGCGACGGTCCAGTACACCTTCGCGGGGGTCCACGCCGCCCCCGCGGACGGGTACTCCTCGGTGCCGGCCGCTTCGACGGCCGCGGTCACCCGTTCGTGCACCGCGATGTGGTCGGGATGCCCGTAGCCACCGAACGGGTCGTAGGTGACGACCACGTGCGGACGCGTCTCGCGGATCACGGCGACGAGCGCCTCGACCGCTTCCTCGCGGTCGGCGTTGACCCAGGCGCGGGGATCGGCGGCGGACGGGGTGCCCGCCATCCCCGAGTCTCGCCAGTGCCCGGCACCGCCGAGGAAGCGCGGGCGCTCGACACCGAGAGCTCCGAGCGCCCGGGTGAGTTCGAGGATGCGGTATCCGCCGAGCTGGTCGGCGCGGTCGGCGGTGAGCTGGGCCCACTCGTCGCCGATCACTTCGCCCTCTTCGCCGAGCGTGCAGGTCACGACGGTGACTTCGACGCCCTCGGCGACGTACCTGGCGATGGTCCCGCCGGTGGTGAGCGTTTCGTCGTCGGGATGGGCGTGGACGAGCAGCAGTCGTCGATCCGCAACATCGGGGACGGCGCCCGGAGTATCGGTCACGGTGTGGTCCTTCCCCACAGATGGGCGTCGCCGAGAATACCGGTGGCGACAGCGGCTGTCAGCGAGACGTTCTCGACGCCCGGACCGGCGGCGACGACGGCCCGGTCCTGCAGGATCGGCAGGTTCACGGCGAGATCCCACAGCCCGGTCTGTGCGTCGGCGACGACCTTCGCCGGATCGGTGGCACCGTTCAGCGCCGCCAGCAGGTCGGGTTCGAGACCCGGATCGCATGCACCCGAGAGGTTGCTCGGGGCTTCGAGCTGCGCTGCGAGCGCGTCCTCACGTTCCTCGACGTCGTCCTCGTCGAGCGTGGTGGTCGCGGGGTCCGACGGCCGGGCGGCCGTCGTCCCGGGGGCGTCGGGCTGCGCCGGGAGGTCGGACCCGGGCGTGGTCGGCAGGGCCTCCCCCGCCGCGGTGGGTGTTGCGGCCACGGGGACACATCCGAATCGGGACAGCGCGGCGGTGGCGGGATCTCCACCCGCACGCATCCAGCCGACGACCGCATGCACGCTGCCCTCGACGAGGGCTTCGCCGTACAGCTCGTCGGGGGGCAGTTCGTCGACGGACGCGTCGATCCCGGCGCCACGCCACAGATCGACGGCGGTGCGTGCGACCGCGCGGGCGGTCTCGTCGCCCTCCGGCACGCCCACGACCAGCGTCAGCGGCACGCCGGCGCGGGCCAGGGTGCCTTCGGGTAGAGCCGGAGCGTTCGTGGTTCCCTGTTCGGGAGTCGCGCTCGTCGGCGCCGCGGTCTCGGATGTCGTCTCGGAGGTCTCGGTCTCGGACCCCTCGGTCTCAGGAGTTCCGGGGTTTGGTGCGTCCGGGTCCGCCGGCACCGGGGGCGCGGCGGGCGGGACGGGCAGATATCCGGCAGCGGCGAGACGGTCGAGGGCCTGCTCTCGGGGCAGCCGCGGCGGCATCGTGTCGGTGTATCCCGGATCGGACGGCGCGAGCACCTGGGCCCGCGCCCGCACGACCTCGGTGCTGTTCGCCGTCGCAACGAGTCCGAGCAGCTCGGGATCGAGCAGGTCGAGCACGCCTCGCCGGACTCCGGGGTCGGCGAGTTCGGCGGTACGGGTGTTGAGGGTCACCTCGAGGGTGCGCGGCTGGAGCTGGACGCCGGTCCGCACACCCGGCACAGCGGCGAGCTGCGCTTCGAGAGCGACACCACCCGCGCTCTGGACCACCTGGGCGTCGTCGCTGCGCACCGATTCGGTCACCTGGGCGTCGGTACCGGCGCGGCGCATGAGCAGTTCGTCGGGTCCGGCCGGGGTGCCCCAGAACCGGTCGTTGCGCTCGAGCAGCACCTCGGCGCGCCCGCGGTCGACGTTGTCGACGTGGAATCGCGCGCCGGACACCGGGATCGTCTCGGACAGGCCCGTGGAGAAGCCACCCGGAGTGTCCTTGACCAGGTGCGCGGGCAGCAGATTGGTGAACAGTTCGCGCCACGCCGGATACGGCTCGCGCAAGGTGACGGTGACGGTCTTGCCTCCGCCCGACGATCGGATGTCGTCGATGAGGCGGTAGCCGGCGGGATCGACCACGCCGGGCTGGGTGATCATCTGCCGCCACAGATACCGGAAGTCCTCGGCGGCGATGGGCGCTCCGTCCGACCACTGGGCCTCGTCGCGCAGGCGGTAGGTGATGGTGAACGGCGCCTCGTCGGTGACCTCGGCGGACAGCAGCAGCGAGTCGTCCGGAACCCACAGGGTGGCAGCGGGGTTCTCCGGATCGGGCACGGCACGGAAGGCACTCGGGAGCACGAGTTCGGCGACGGCGTTCGCGACGGGCGACTGGTCTGCGAGCAGGTGGGGGTTGAAACCCGAGCCGACCTCGTCGATCGCGACCACCACCGTGCTGCGCTTCGGAGCGGGAGCGGGAGTCGTGGTCGGCTCCGTCTGCTCGATGGGCGGCGGCGGGTCGGCGGTGCAGCCGGTGAGGACCAGCGCAGCCACGGCCAGGCCGGCCGTCGCCCCGATCAGTCGGCGGCGAGCGCGCGTACGCGACACTCGGGCTCCTTCCGTGAGGCAGGTGGTACGTGGGTGGCCCCGGCCAGCATGCGCTCGCCGGGGCCACCCCACACCTGGACTACTTGTTACGGGCCTTCTCCCGCGACCGCGCACGCGCACGGTCGGTCTGCGAGAGGTGCAGCTTCCGCACGCGCACGTCCTCCGGGGTGACCTCGACGCACTCGTCCGCAGCACAGAACTCGAGCGCGGCCTCGAGGGTCAGCTCGATCGGCTTGGCGAGCGTCTCCATCACGTCGGCGGTCGAGGAGCGCATGTTGGTGAGCTTCTTCTCGCGGGTGACGTTGATGTCGAGGTCCTCGGCGCGCGGGTTGATGCCCACGACGTGGCCCTCGTAGGTGTCGCTGCCCGGTTCGACGAAGAACGTGCCGCGGTCGGCGAGCTGGATCATCGCGAACGGGGTGACCGAGCCGGCACGGTCGGAGACGAGCGAACCCGTGTGGCGGGCGCGGATCTCGCCGGCCCACGGCGCGTAACCGTGGAAGATGGCGTTCGAGATGCCGGTGCCGCGGGTCTCCGTGAGGAAGTCGGTGCGGAAACCGATCAGACCGCGCGACGGGATGATGAACTCCATGCGGACCCAACCGGTGCCCTGGTTGGTCATCTGGACCATCTTGCCCTTGCGGTTCGCGAGCAGCTGGGTGATGGCGCCGAGGTGCTCCTCGGGGCTGTCGATGGTCAGCTCCTCGTAGGGCTCGTGCAGCTTGCCGTCGATGGTGCGGGTGACCACCTGCGGCTTGCCGACGGTCAGCTCGAAGCCCTCACGGCGCATCTGCTCGACGAGGATGGCGAGGGCGAGTTCGCCTCGGCCCTGCACCTCCCACGCGTCGGGGCGTCCGATGTCGAGGACGCGCAGCGACACGTTGCCGACGAGCTCGGAGTCGAGCCGCGTCTTCACCATGCGGGCGGTGAGCTTGTGGCCCTTGACCCGGCCGACGAGCGGCGAGGTGTTGGTGCCGATGACCATCGAGATGGCCGGCTCGTCGACGGTGATGCGCGGCAGCGCCACCGGGTTCTCCGAATCGGCGAGGGTGTCGCCGATCATGATCTCCGGGATACCGGCCACGGCGACGATGTCGCCGGCGACCGCGACCTCGCCGGGCTGGCGCTCGACACCGACGGTCTTGAGCAGCTCGGTGATCTTGACGTTCTTGACGCCGTCGGCGTGCATCCACGCGACGGTCTGGCCCTTGCGCAGCTCACCCTGGTGGATGCGCAGCAGCGCGAGACGACCGAGGAACTCGGAGGCGTCGAGGTTGGTGACGTGGGCCTGCAGCGGCGCAGACGGATCTCCCTTGGGTGCGGGGATGCACTCCATGAGGACCTCGAAGAGCTCGTCGAGGTTCTCGGCGTCGGGGACCTGACCGTTCTCGGGCTGCTTCTTCGAGGCCTTGCCCTCACGACCGGAGGCATAGAGGACGGGCAGCCCGAGGGCGAGCTCGGCGGCTTCGGCGGCCTCGTCGTCGAGGTCGGACGCGAGGTCGAGCAACAGGGTCTGGCTCTCCTCGACGACCTCGGCGATGCGGGCGTCGGGGCGGTCGGTCTTGTTGACCACGAGGATCACCGGCAGCGACGCGGCGAGCGCCTTGCGGAGCACGAAGCGGGTCTGCGGCAGCGGGCCCTCGGAGGAGTCGACCAGCAGGACGACGCCGTCGACCATGGACAGGCCGCGCTCGACCTCACCGCCGAAGTCGGCGTGGCCGGGGGTGTCGATGACGTTGATGACAGTGACGGTGCCGTCCGGGTGGTGACGGTGCACCGCGGTGTTCTTCGCGAGAATGGTGATGCCCTTCTCGCGCTCGAGGTCGCCCGAGTCCATGACCCGGTCGACGAGTTCCGCACGTTCGGCGAACGCGCCCGACTGGCGCAACATGGCGTCGACGAGAGTGGTCTTTCCATGGTCGACGTGCGCCACAATGGCGACGTTCCGAAAATCAGCGGTGCTCACGCGATAGCTCTCCTGGCTGTAGTCCGGCCACACGGCACTGGACCCGGTCGGCACCTCGCCCGTACGGCGTTCGTCTAGATGGCCGCGACGCGAGATTGCGAGCTACCTACCCCGTCCGATCTTCGGCGTGCAGGCACTGCGGCCATCAATACACTTTACAGGGCCCTTGTCGGTCGGCGCTTCTACCTCATCCGATACCCGCAGGTCGGCGACGCTCGGGGTGACGCTCGACACTCCCAGGGGAGACGTGAGCACCGAATCCGACACCACATGCACCCCTTGGCTCACAAGTAAGGGAATGCTAACCTTCGGCCCGCCGGTGGATTCACCGCGCGCAGGACCGTGGAAGGCAGGCGGAACGTATGGGGAAGGTGAAGGCGAGCAAGGTTGCGGGCCTGAAGCCGAAGAAGAAGTGCTGCCGCAAGAAGACGCGGTGCCTCAAATGCCCCGTCGTCGTCATGCGCATGAGGAAGGTCGAGAACGACGGCCTGAGCAAGAAGGAGCTGCGCAAGTATCTCGACAAGGCACGCGCCGCCTGACCACAAGGCGCGCGCCGCCCGACCTTCAGCGCTGCAGATGTTCGCGTAGGTCCGGGATCCACGCACGATCGGCGGGGACGAGATCGACCTTCCCGAGTTCGTCCGCGTCGACCCACCGCAACGCCGCATGGTCCAGCGGCTCGGGATCACCCGAGACGAGTTCGACCCTGTAGGCACACAACTCGCGACCTCCGGCCAGCGGCACCGCGACCCCCAGCCGCTCCGCACCGCGTACCTCGACACCGAGTTCTTCCCGCAACTCCCGCACGAGCGCCGCTTCCACGCTCTCCCCCGGTTCCGCCTTGCCGCCGGGCAACTCCCACAGGCCCGCGAGGTCGACGGGTCGCGTGCGCTGGGCGAGCAGCACGCGTCCGTCCCTGATGACGGCGCCGGCCACGACGTGCCCGTCGGGCGCCGGTGTACTCGCAGACGATGTGCTTGCAGACATGACCTGCATCGTCCCAGAATGAGTCATGTCCCAGCTGCTGACGGACGGAGAGATCGACGCCGCGCTGGCCGAGCTGCCGCACTGGCACCGCGCGGGACAGTCCCTGGTCCGCACCATCGAAGCGCCCACCTTCCCCGACGCGATCGCGCTCGTCGATCGGGTGGCCGTCGTCGCCGAGGAGGCGAATCACCATCCGGACATCGACATCAGGTGGCGGAAGGTGACCTTCGCATTGAGTACGCATTCCGCCGGTGGCATCACGGAGTCGGATCCGGCTCTTGCGCGTCGGATCGACGAGGAGGCACGGCGCTCGGGCCTGTAGTCGCCGGCTCGTCCCGTCTCCCGCGCCGCCGACCCGCAAGGATCACGACGACGTAGACGGCCAGGACGCCGACCACGTTGACGGCACCGAGCCAGGCGAGCGGGGCGGGACGTTCGACGTCCCAGATCGAGTTCTGCGCCGTGCTCAGCACCCACGGAACGCCGATCAGCGTGACCGCGGCCCAGCACGCGGCGACGATGCGAGCCCCGAGGGACCGCGCCAACGGGCCGTAGACCAGCCACAGCAGCAACGGGACCACCCACACCCAGTGGTGGACCCACGAGATGGGCGAGACGAGCAGACCGAACAGCTGGACGATCAACAGCGTGCCGAGGCGATCCTGTGTTCCGTCGGGCAGCGGTCCCAGCGACCGCCACGCCGCGAAAGCCAGGACCGCGCAGACGACGACGCCGCACAGCCACGCCGGGCCGAGCCCGACGTCCTCACCCGCGAGACGACCGAGCGCTCCGCGCAGCGACTGGTTCCACACCGAGACGACCGGCCCGATCCGATCCGCGTCGCCGAAGAGGGAACCGAAGTAGGTGGCGGCCTGGGATCCGAGCACGAGCAGGCTCACCAGGACTGTTCCCACGAAGACCACCGCCGAGAAGGCCGCCTCCCGCCAGCGCCGTTGCGCGAGGAAGTACAGGCCGGTGATGGCGGGGGTGAGCTTGATGCCGGCGAGCACGCCGACGAGCCCACCCGACAGCCACCATCGGGAACTGCGGGCCGCGAGCATCACGCCGAGGACGAGGAAGACGTTGATCTGGCCGTAGTCGAGGGTCGTACGTACCGGCTCGGTCCAGATTCCCGCAGCCGTCCACAGCATCGCGACACCGATCCACGACCTGCTCCGCGCCCTCGCACCCACGACGAGTTCGAGGGAGATCGACACGACGGCGAACAGCGCCGCGACCGTGAGCAGCTGCCAGGCCACCCCCAGGACCGGAAACGGGATCAGGTGCAGGGGCAGGAAGACGAGCGCGGCGAAAGGTGGATAGGTGAACGGCAGGGGGAAATCGGGGGTGTCCTCCGAATAGGTGAACCCGTAGAGGTCGCCCTGCAGCAGAGCGGCGGATCCGTCGACGTAGACGTGCAGGTCGACGAGGTTCATCCCGTTGGGAGTGATGAATCCCCAGGCCACGCGGACGACGACGGACAGCACCAGTAACGCCGCGCACCACCACATCCGGTGCGAAGGAAACCCTCGTGGCACTGCGGTGCGGCCTCTCCCGTCGAACGTCCGTCCGGTGAACCGGACCCGGCGAAGGAGATTACCGTTCCGATAGGCATGCAAACGAACCGGAGTTCACTCCCGTAACGATTTCATCTACAGTCACAATCTTCTCAGGTCGGACGCGTTATGTTCGACAGGATCCGAGGGACGGAACACCCCGTGGTTAGAATCCCGAACCAGCGATGGGCGCGCCGTTCCGAAACGGCAGGCTTGTCCCGTGTGCGGGGGGTCCATAGAGTGTCCCCTCGAGCCGTCAGCATGCGGTCGTTCGTCCCGAACGTCCGAATGCTTCAACGACAAGGATGGGGAACAGTGCTTCGTACTCGAGGAATGCGACGGGCGCTCACGCTGTGCGCACTCGCCGCCACCGCGGGATTGGCCGTGCCTACGCAGGCCGTCGCGCAACCGGCGCCACCCGTGCTGCCGGATCTGGCAGGGCTCGTCGAACTGCCCCAGTTCGAGATTCCCGCCGATCTCTCCGTCGAGTCGTTGACCGACCTGCTCGCCGGGGTCCGGGCGAACCCCGAAGAGGTCGAGGCACTGGCTTCCCTCGCGCCCGCGATCATCGGTGCGGCTGCGGGCCCCGCCGACGTCGCCGACGCGGCCGACGGCAAGAACGACCTGCTCGCGCAGGCCAAGGAACTGCTCGAGAACTCCGAGCTCCCCGAGTCGGCGAAGAGCACCCTCCAGCGGGTCATCACCTTCCTCGACGGCAGCGGCGGCGGCGGACCCGACCTCCCCGAGCCCGGTGCCGTGGTGATCTCGCAGTTCCTCTACCCGACGATCGGCAAGGGCTGCATCGGCGACAGCCAGGACTCCGTGGGCACCGCCCTCGCGGTCGCGGGTCCGTCCCACCTTCCCCCTCCCGGACCGGCCGCAGGCCAGACCGGCTTCGTCTTCACCGCGCTGGGCACCGCCCCCGCCGCCGGCGAGCAGCAGCAGCCGCTCACCCTGAGCTGGGTCAACGTCTCCAACGGACGCACGGGCACGCAGCCGCTCACCAACGACGCGAAGATCAACCCCGACGGCCCGACCACGCTGAGCACGATCGCCGATACCGGTTCGGGTCAGGTCCTGGCCGTGATCTCCGGTGGAATCACCACGCAGGACGAGGGCGCCGATCCGCGTTCGTGCACCTTCCTCCCCACCGTGGGTCTCGTCGCCGTTCCCTGATCACGTCGAACACAGCTCACTTCGAACGCAGCTCACTTCGAACGCAGCTCACTTCGAATGCATCGAAGGCCGCCGGGAGTCCTCCCGGCGGCCTTCGTCGTTCCTCCACCACCGTCGTTCCTCCACCACCACCGCCGTCTCTTCCCCCGTCACCGTCGGGCGTGATAGACCGGTGCATGGCCTTCCTCGCGTCGCGCATCCCGTCGAAGCAGCGTCGTCTGCGGCACGCGTCCGTGAATTCCCGCCGTTCGCTCCTCTCCCACCGCTCGATCCTGTCGATCGCCTCCGAGCGGTCGATCCTGTCGATCGGTTCCTCGTACTCGATCCTGTCGATCGGTAGCTGCGGGTCGATCCTGTCCGTCGGTTCGGTCGGGTCGTTCGGTTCGGCGTTGTCCTCACTGTCGTTCGCGAGTCTCGGTTCGGCGTTGTCCGGGCTGTCGCGCTGGTCGCTGCTGGCGTGGCGCGGCGATCATGCCGCACCCGACGAGCATCCGCCGCTCTCGATCACCGTCGACGAATCCGAGCCCGACAGGCACTGTCAGTCCTGATTCCGGGAGCCCGGTCGAACGACCGTTCAGCGGCCGGACGGCGGGAGGCCACTAGGGATCGACGGTCCTGCCGTGTTAGACACGATGTCAGCATCGTTCGTATTGCGCACAAATTGTCGTCGTAGGCCGCGTCACCCCCGGCCCCGGACCGAGGAGCCGCATGGCCGTAGAGACACCGCTCTCCACCAGGGAGGTTCCTGCCCCGCGCGGCATCGTGCCGGTCCTCGCGACCGTCGGTATCAGCGTCGCGCTCATGCAGACCCTGATCGTCCCGATCCTCCCCCGACTGCCGGTGCTCGTCGGCGCGACTCCCGAGAACACGTCCTGGGCCGTGACGGCGACCCTGCTCGCCGGCGCGGTGGTCACCCCGATCAGCGGTCGCCTCGGCGACATGTTCGGCAAACGCCGGATGCTGCTGACCTCGCTCTCACTGATGGTGCTCGGTTCGGCGGTCTGCGCGATCGCGGCGACCCTCGTCCCGCTCGTGGTCGGTCGGGCGCTGCAGGGCGCCGCGATGGGCGCCATCCCGCTCGGTATCGCGATCCTGCGCGACGAGTTGCCCTCCCGACGACTCCCGGGCGCCATGGCCACCATCAGTGCCACGATGGGTGTGGGCGGTGCGATCGGGTTGCCGGCCGCGGCCTTCGTCGCCCAGGCGACCGACTGGCACATGCTGTTCGTCGCGTCGCTGGTCCTCGGCCTCGTCGGTATCACCGCGATCCTGTTCGTCGTGCCCGAGTCGTCGCACCGCAATCCGGGACGATTCGACATCGCCGGGGCGCTGCTGCTCTCCGTCGCCCTCGTGTTGTTGCTCCTGCCGGTCACCAAGGGCAACGACTGGGGATGGACCGCCCCGGCCACGCTCGGGATGCTCGCGGGGGCAGTCGTGGTGTTCGTCGGCTGGGGCCTGTACGAGCTGCGGGTACCGCGACCTCTCGTGGACCTTCGGTTGTCGGCTCGCCGGCCGATCCTCATGACGAATCTCGCGTCGGTCGCGATCGGCTTCTCGATGTACTCGAACATCCTGGCGTTCCCGCAGCTGCTGATGGCACCGACGGAGACCGGCTACGGCTTCGGGCAGACGATGGTCACCGCCGGTATCGCGCTCGCCCCCGCGGGGCTCGTGATGATGGCGCTGTCCCCCGTGTCGGCGCGCATCACGACGCGGTTCGGCGCGCGCGTGACCCTCGGTTGCGGCACGGTGCTCGTAGGCCTCGGATACCTGATGGCGTACGTGCTGTACCAGGAGGTCTGGCACATCGTCGGCGCGTCGATGCTCATCGGCGCCGGTATAGGCCTCGCCTACGCCGCGATGCCCGCACTCATCATGGGTGCCGTGCCGCTACGCGAGTCCGCCGCGGCCAACAGCCTCAACACCCTGATGCGGTCCATCGGCACGACGAGTGCCGCAGCGGTGGTGGGCGTGATGCTGGCAGCGATGACCCAGCGCATCGGCGACTCCGTGGTGCCCGCCCTCGAAGGGTTCCGCGCCACCTTCCTGGTGGCGATGGGGGCGGCTGTGGTGGGGCTGGTCTTCACGATCCTCATCCCGCCGCCGGGCCGCTCCGTGCGACCCGTCGACGAGCCCCGGCCCGATCGCTAGCTGCCCAGCAGTCCCGGGTCGGAACTCGGTGCGCTGCCGGCGAGCGACCACTGGCCGTAGTCGGACGTGAGCACGTGGTTGATGTCGACGCCGATGCCGTCGATCCGGACCTCGCCCGGAATCTGGTGCAGGTTCGCCCGCGGATGCACGTAGCCCTTGGGCGTGCCCCAGTCGTGCTGCCAGTAGAAGGACCCGAGGGAGACCGCCGACGCCCAGTCGATCGTCGGCGAGTTGGCGTACACACCGAGATTTCCGGCGCCGACCACTTCCTGCCAGCCCAGCAGATACGGCACGACCTGGAGCGTGAACTGCTCGAAGGTCGGGTTGTCGTCGATCGAGGCGTAGATCGGCCGGTTCTCCGGGCCACCGGCCGCGTAGTGGAGGTCGAGGCCGCGCCGGGCGTGCTTCAGACCCGCCTCGTAACCACCGAGCCAATCGGCGGTCGCGGCCTTGCCGTACTGGTAGCACGAGACCACTTCGAGTCCGCTGTCGAGCAGCGCGTCCGCTTCCCGTCCGGTGAGCGGCTTGGCGCGCATCCACGCGGCATCGGGTCGCGCATCGGACACGTACCGGATGGCGCCGATATGGCCGGCGGCGCGGATCGACGACGGCGACGGCACGGCGGCCGAGTAGTCGATGATGGTCCCGAGCACCGGGCGTCCCTGGGCCAGGCCCGGTGCGCCGAGCGCAGAGATCAACGCGACGCCCGATCCGAGCGTCGCGTACCGCAACATGTCCCGCCGCGAAAGGCTCATCGCAACCTGTCCTTCGTATTGCCGTCTGTACGTCCGCCGTATTGCATCACAATCACAGGCGTCCCACCGGCCACACGGGGAATTCGACAGGTTGCGGCAGGCGATATCCGCGACGGCGCTACGCGGTCAGCGGCCGGACAGTTCGGCGAAGAAGGCCGGCACCAGGGAGACGTCCTCGACCGTCCGCACCGTGGAACGGACACCGAGACCGTGCTCTTTGAGCAGATCGCACAACCCGTCGCCGTCGACGAGATCGATCGGCGGGGCGCCGTGCCGGTGGGCTTCGGCGCGCGCGTCCTCGGTGAACGATCCGGTGGTGACGAGCAGACCCTTCTCGCCCCGCCCGACCATCGCGGCGCGGAACTCGCGGACCACGTCGGCACCCGCCTTCTCCGGTGCCCGCAGGAAACGGAAGAACACCGAGAAGCTCAGCAGCGACACGCGCAGGACACCGGTGCCCTCGACGTGACCGGCGCCCTCCGGGGCGTGGGATCCGCCCGGGGCCGGAATCGTCAGGGTGGTGAATCCGGCCGCGCGCAGCACCGCGGTGGCGAGGCGTTCGAAACCGTCCTCCGACAGGTCGGCGACGGCACCGAGGACGGGCTCGCGCCACAGTTCGGGATCCTCGGGGGCGGCTGCGAGCGGCACGACCTGGGCACCCTGCGAGACGTTCCGCACCATGCGCTTGCGACGCTTCTCGGCCGTGTACGCGACCTGCATGGGCTTGATCTCCGACTCACGCACGGCGCGGCCACGGTCGGTCACGCTCCACACACCGCGGCGGGTGTTCGACAGCAGACCCATGCCCTTGAGGTAGGTCCGGGCCCAGGCCAGCCGGTATTCGATCTCCGTTCCGGGGCCGTCACCGTGGAGTACCGCCTGTGCGGCCTCGGACAGTCCCGTCCGGGCGATCACGCCGGAATCGATCTCCTCGATGACACCGGATCCGCCGAGTTCGATCACCGCCTGCACGGTCGGCCAGAGAAGATCCGTGTACGGCGGCAACGTGGCCTCGCCACCTCCGGTGTTCCGGACGGAGTTTCCGATCGCGTTCCGGCGCTGCACACCTTCCCCTAACGTCGCGGCCGTGCGGCCGCACTATCGGTCCTGCACGTAGGCAACAACCCTATCCGATGCACGGCCGCTGTCCGTGGCTGCCGGATCGGGCGCGCCGAATCACGAACCGATCGCTCTCCCCGGTCCTACGATTTCCCCACGGAAGAATTTCGCCTCCACCGAAGCGAGTCGCCATGCAACGTCCGGCGCCTGTCGATCCGGCACACCATCCGCACCTCAGCGGCCTGTTCGCGCCTCAACGCGAGGAAGTGGACGTCCGTGATCTCGAGGTCCAGGGGGAACTCCCCGCCGATCTGCACGGAAGTTATCTCCGCAACGGACCCAATCCGCGCTTCGACCCGATCGGTCACTACGTCTACCCCATCGACGGCGACGGCATGGTCCACCGCGTGCAGATCGTCGAGGGCACCGCGCGCTACACGAACAGGTTCGTGCGGACCCCGCAGGTCGTCGCGGAGGAGAAGGCCGGTCGCGCGCTGTGGGCCGGCATCACCGATCCGTACTTCCCTCCCGAGGAAGAGGTCGGGCCGGAGCTGGCGAACACTATGCGCGAGCTGCCGGACATCAACATCGTCCGGCACGGCGGGCGGCTCATGGCGATGGCCGAGGCGGCGCCGCCGTACACCCTGGGTTCCGACCTCGAGACGCTCGGACGCGAGACCTTCGACGGAACCCTGCCGGTCGGTCTGACCGCGCACCCGAAGATCGATCCGCACACCGGCGAGATGGTCGCCTTCTGCTACATGCTCGACCCGCCGTACCTGACCTGGTCTGTGATCGCACCGGACGGGACGGTGACGCGCGCGCCCACCCCGATCGACGGCATGGACCGGCCGTTGATGATCCACGACATGGCGCTGACGCCGACCTACGTCGTCCTGGTCCTGGCCCCGCTGGTGTTCGATCTCTCGCAGATCTTCTCCGGCGGGTCGCCGCTCGACTGGAAGCCGGATCTCGGAGTGCGTGTCGCGCTCGTCCCCCGCGACGGCGGTGCGGTGCGGTGGTTCTCGACCGACACGTTCTGGATGTGGCACACCGCCAACGCCTTCGACCTGCCCGACGGCGACGTCGCGCTCGACTACGTCGAATGGTGTTATCCCGGCGGGTTGACCCGGCAGAGGGAACCGAACCGGTCCACCCTGAGCCGTGCGGTGATCGGACGGAACGGGATCACGCGGACCGTCCTGTGCGAGCGCGACATGGAGTTCCCGCGTATAGACGACCGGTCCACAACCCTCGGTCACCGCGTGGTGGCAACGATCGGCAAGAGCGGATCCTCGAATCTACCTCCGGGAGCGGCCGATTCGTTGTGCTGGTTCGACGTACAGGCGGGTACGGAATCGGTGTGGACGCACGAGAGCCTCGCTCCCGGCGAGCCGATCCTGATGCCGGGAGACGCGGCGGACCCCTGGGGCACCATCGCCACCGACCGCGAGGACATGTCGAGCTGGTTCCTGATCTTCCCCGCATCCGACCCGGCATCGGGCCCGATCGCGCGGGTCCGTCTGCCGATCCGTGTCCCGGCCGGTCTGCACGGCGCCTGGCTCCCGTCGGACTGAGCGTCGCTCCGGCTAGTTTGGGTGGATGGGTTTCACACGAGCCGAACTCGAGTCCTTCCGCGATGCGGTGATCCCCGATCTCGTCGCGCCCGGTTGCCGCCTGTTGTTCGTCGGCATCAACCCGGGACTGTGGACCGCGGCGACGGGAGCCCACTTCGCGCGGCCCGGAAACCGCTTCTACCCCGCCCTGTTCCGCGCCGGCATCGTCGACCGGCCGATCGACGCATCGGCCGGCATGAGCGACGCCGACCGCGATCACCTGCTCGAGCGGGGTGTCGGCATCACGAACCTGGCGCCGCGCGCGACGGCCCGCGCCGACGAACTCACCGACGAGGAATTGCGTGAGGGCGGACGCCACCTGGCGAATGTGGTGGCGGAGTTCCGCCCTCGTGCCGTGGCGGTCGCGGGCATCACCGCCTACCGCGCGGCCTTCGGTCGGCGCAAGGCGAAGGCCGGGCGGCAGGACGACACGATCGGCGACGTCCCGTTGTGGGTGGTGCCCAATCCGAGCGGGTTGAACGCCCACGAGACGGTGGAGTCGCTGGCGCGGGCCTACGCCGAACCGGCCCGGGCGGCCGGCATCCTGCCCTGAACTGCAGCCCGTCCGCCTACCGCTGGGCGCCGAACACCTTGTCGAGGAAGTGCGTGGCGCGGTAGCCGGGCGGTGTGCCCTGCACGAGGACCGCCCATCCCTCGGAGTTCTCGGTGCGGAGCGGGAGGATCGCCTGGTACTCCGGGGATTCGTACCAGGACCGGGCACGGTCGACGTCGGGGAATTCGATGATCACGACGTTCCCCTCGAAGGGTCCGTCCATCCCTACGGGATCGACGCCGTGGACGAGGAACCGCCCGTCGTACGGGGCGAGGGTGTCGTCGATGGCCCCGAGGTACCCGGCGATGTCGTCGTTGAGGTCGACGTTGCGGAGATGAGCTACTGCGTATGCGTTCATGGGGACCACCCTGCGCCTCGTCGTGCGCGGAATCGATTACCCGGGAAGTAATGGTGGCCGTTCCCCTCCGGCTCTACTGTCGGGTGCATGACCACGGTCGACACTCCCCACGCCGGAGCGCTGCTGCGGGCATGGCGCGAGCGGCGCGGCCTGAGCCAACTGTCCTTGGCCCACACCGCCGGTATCTCGTCGCGGCATCTGAGCTTCGTCGAGACCGGCCGGTCCCGTCCGTCGCGCGCGACCGTCCTGAGACTGAGCGACCGATTGGACATCCCGCTGCGCGAACGCAACACCATCCTGGTCGCGGCGGGACACGCGCCCGTCTACCCCGAGCATCGTCTCGGCGACCTGCCGATGGCGGCGATATCCGACGCGATCACGCGAATCCTGTCGTCGCATCGCCCCTTTCCCGCCCTCGTCGTCGACCGGCACTGGACGATGGTCGATTCCAACGACGCCGTCGGGGTGTTCGTCGAGGGGTGCGCTCCGGAACTGCTGGAGCCGCCTGTGAACGTACTGCGACTGACGTTGCACCCGCGGGGACTGGCGCCGCGCATCGTCGATCTCGGACAGTGGCGCGCTCATCTGCTCGACCGGTTGCAACATCAGATCGGTGCGACCGCCGACCCCGTCCTGCTGCGCCTGTACGACGAACTCGCCGGTTATCCCTGCGACGATCCGGTCGACGAGGTCGAACCGCATTCGCTGGTCGTGCCGATGCGGTTGCGGACCGAGGCCGGCGAGTTGTCGTTCTTCAGCACGACCACCCTCTTCGGGACCCCGCTCGACGTGACGGTTTCGGAACTGGCGATCGAGGCGTTCTATCCCGCCGACGATGCGACGGCCCGGGCGCTGAGCGGTTCGTGATCGCCGAATCGGCCGATCACGAACGGTTTCCGCGCTAACGTGGAGGTGCGCTTCTGCCGAGCGGATCATGCGGAGGACACCGACATGAGCCCTGCGAAATGGTGGGTTCTCGACCAGCGGGAGTCCGGCTTCGCCCTCGAACACCGCCCCAGCGGCGACCTCGTACTGATGAACACCGCGACGTCGGAAGAACACGTCCTGCACGGCTACGTGTGGAAGCACTGTCCGCACTTCGGCCTGCAGATCCAGAGCGAGGGCCCGCCCCCGTACGGGCCGTGGGTGGAGAACCCCGAGGAGTGAGTTTCCCTCAGGGGATCATCCGTAGCGGCGTGTGCTCGCCGGTGGCGGTGTCGATCAGCACCGCGCGATCGAGTGTCGCTTCGATCGGCAGCACGTCGTAGACGACCGCACCGAGACGGTCGAGTTCCTCGCGCCGGGTTCGAGGGCTCAGCGAACAGTGCGGGGTCCAGCGCCCCGGGACGTAGTAGCGGTGCAGGTCCGCTCCTGTCGTCTCCACGACACGCACGACGCGGTCCTGCCGCTGCACGAGTTCGGACGACGGGGCGGGCACGAGCGACGCCCGGCCGCGCCGGAACAGTCCGAGCGTGTCGATGTAGACCGGGACCGGTCCCCCGTCGGGTATGTCCTCGAGAGCCGAGACGACGGCGGCCCGGTCGTAGGTCCGCAGCACCGCGTACGACAGGTGCGGCACGTGCTTGCGGTGCGTGTGGGTGAGCAGGGTCGGGATACCGCTCTCCTCGAGCCGGCCCCACAGGCGCCGGATCGCGCGGTCGGTCTCGGTGTCGAACAGGAGACAGACCGCCAGCGCCATCAGTTGAGTGTGGCGTGCCAGACGAGCGCGGCGGCGAGGGCACCGGCGCCGTTGAGCGACCAGTGCAGCGCGATGGGCGCGAGGATGCTGCCGCTGCGGCGACGCAGCCACGTGAACACGAAGCCCGCCGCAGCGGTCGCGATCACGGCGCCGACGATGCCGGCGACCTGTGCGAGCAGCCCGGCGCCGAGAAAGGCGCTGAGGCCGGCGTTACCCGCTGTGAGACCGAACGACGAGGCGACGTGCCACAGGCCGAACAGCAGGGATCCCGCGGCGAAGACCCCGCGTGCGCCCCACACCCGCTCGAGGGTTCCGTGGAGTACGCCGCGGAAGGCGAGTTCTTCGGGGATGACGGTCTGGAGCGGGATGATGATCATCGAGGCGACGAGGGCACCGGAGATCGTGGCGTAGCGCTCGGAGAGGAAGAACTGCCTGGTGAACGGCAGGGCGATACCGATTGCGACCACCGTCAGGACGAGGCCGACGGCCGCTACCGAATAGAGCGTCCCCCTCTTCCAGTGCCGTGGGGAGAGACCGAGTTCCGACCAGCGCATGCCGCGTCGGCGCATCATCGCGACCAGCACGCACGCTGCGATCGGCACGGTCGCGATCGACGCCCACGCCGTGGTGAAGTGGGCGATCAGGTTGGTGGTGACGAGCACCGCGATCACGACGGCGACATCGATCCAGGCGTGGAAACGGGGAAGCCAGGCCAGCGACGGCAGGCGTCCGGTCTCGGGCGAGGGCAACCGTTCGATTTCTACGGTCACGTGCGATCCCTCCGGAAACTCTCGAACATCCGGTCAAGTGTACGGTTCGGGGCCTGCCGGCCGCCGTGACGGCGAACACTCCGGCCTCGACTTCTTTTCGGGATTTCCGGTTGTCGGCGACATAAACACGCCGCCGAAAGTTGCGAGATGCAGGTCACATTCAGCCTGCAGGTCGAGTCCGTCACATGCCCCGTTGTCAAGGCCTTGCGTCGGCGCCGCTAACGTGTACGGCGATCATCAGCCCTCTTCCAGGAGAAACAATGGCCGACTTCCTCTACGAGGACCTGCTGCCGATCGGGGAAGACCCCACCGAGTATCGGTTGCTGACCACCGAGGGGGTGTCCACCGTCGAAGGACCCGACGGCCGCACCTTCCTGAAGGTGGAGCCCGAGGCCCTGCGCCTGCTCACCGAGACCGCGCTGCACGACATCTCCCACTACCTGCGCACGGATCACCTGAAGCAGCTCGCGAGCATCCTCGACGATCCCGAGGCGTCGAACAACGACAAGTTCGTTGCACTCGACCTCCTGAAGAACGCGAACATCGCCGCCGGCGGCGTGCTGCCCATGTGCCAGGACACCGGCACCGCCATCGTCATGGGCAAGCGCGGCCAGCAGGTGCTCACCCCGGGCGACGACGAGGAGTCCATCGCGCGGGGTGTGTACGACGCGTACACGAAGCTGAACCTGCGGTACTCGCAGAACGCCCCGCTGACGATGTGGGACGAGAAGAACACGGGCAACAACCTGCCGGCGCAGATCGAGCTGTACGCGGACACCGCGAAGGGCCACGAGAACGCCTACAAGTTCCTGTTCATGGCCAAGGGCGGCGGATCGGCCAACAAGTCGTACCTGTACCAGGAGACGAAGGCCATCCTGAACCCGGACTCGATGATGCAGTTCCTCGAGGCCAAGATCCGCTCGCTCGGCACCGCGGCGTGCCCGCCCTACCACCTCGCGATCGTCGTCGGCGGCACCTCCGCCGAGTTCGCGCTCAAGACGGCCAAGTACGCCTCGGCGCACTACCTCGACGAGCTGCCCACCGAGGGCGCCATGACGGGCCGCGGCTTCCGCGATCTCGAACTCGAGAAGAAGGTCTTCGAGCTCACCCAGAAGATCGGCATCGGCGCGCAGTTCGGCGGCAAGTACTTCTGCCACGACGTCCGCGTCGTCCGCCTGCCGCGCCACGGCGCGTCGCTGCCCGTCGCGATCGCCGTCTCCTGCTCGGCCGACCGCCAGGCCAAGGCCAAGATCACCCCCGAGGGTGTCTTCCTCGAGCAGCTCGAATTCAACCCCGGACAGTTCCTGCCCGAGGTCACCGACAGCCAGCTCGACGCCGAGACGTCGGGCGTCTCGGGCACCGGCAAGGGTGCCGCGGTCAAGATCGACCTCACCCGGCCGATGCCGGAGATCCTCGCCGAGCTGTCCAAGCACCCGGTCAAGACGCGCCTGTCGCTCACCGGTCCGCTGGTCGTCGCGCGCGACATCGCGCACGCGAAGATCAAGGAGCGCCTCGACCGCGGCGAGGAGATGCCGCAGTACCTGAAGGATCACCCGGTCTACTACGCCGGTCCCGCGAAGACCCCCGAGGGTCTCGCGTCGGGCTCGTTCGGCCCGACGACGGCCGGTCGCATGGACTCCTACGTCGACCAGTTCCAGGCCGCCGGCGGCTCGATGGTGATGCTCGCAAAGGGCAACCGCTCCAAGCAGGTCACCGACGCATGCTACAAGTACGGCGGCTTCTACCTCGGTTCGATCGGCGGCCCGGCCGCGCGCCTGGCGCTCGACTGCATCAAGAACGTCGAGGTCGTCGAGTACGAAGAGCTCGGCATGGAAGCGGTCTGGAAGATCGAGGTCGAGGACTTCCCCGCCTTCATCGTCGTCGACGACAAGGGCAACGACTTCTTCGCGCACACCGGCGAGGTCACGCTCACGGTCGGCAAGCGCCCCGGTCTGTAGACCCGGCTCGCTGTAGACGCACTACCCCGAACGGCCCGGCAGGATTCCTGCCGGGCCGTTCGTGATGTCAGCTCCGGGGTGCCACTCCGGCCGGTTGCCGGATCGTGGCGTTGACCCGGTTCCACATGTTGATCGTCGCGATCTGCATGACCAGCGCGGCCAGTTGCTTCTCGTCGTAGATGTCGGCCGCGGCGTCCCACACCTCGTCGGAGACGGACTCGGGTCGGTCGGCGATCCGCGTGACGGCCTCGGTGAGCGCGAGTGCGGCGCGCTCGGCCTCGGTGAACCGTCGCGATTCGCGCCAGGCCGCGACCGCCGTGAGCCGCTCGATGCTCTCCCCGTCGTCCAGTGCTTCACGCGTGTGCATCTCCACGCAGAAGCTGCACCCGTTGATCTGGCTGGCCCGCAGGTGCACCAGGTGGACCGTGCGGGCCGGGAGCCCGGTGCTCTCGTAGGTCCGGCCCGCGGCCTGCAACGCGTCGAGGGTGCCGGGCAGCACCATCACGGGATTGTTCATTCGTGCTTCCATCGTCTGCTCCTGTCACATCGGTTCTTCGGGATCCGTCACTTCCTTGACGGATCCCGACGGAAGAATGTGACGACGATGGACGAGGAATTTCTGGCGAGGGAGTTCGACGCACACCGCGAGCGCTTGCGCGCGGTCGGTTTCCGGATGCTGGGGTCGGCTGCGGAGGCGGACGATGCGGTGCAGGAGACGTGGTTGAAGGTTGCCCGCGCCGACACCGACGCCGTGGACAATCTCGGCGGCTGGCTCACCACCGTGATGAGCCGCGTGTGTCTCGACATGCTGCGCGCACGTTCGGCGCGTCACGAGATCGTCGTCGGCGAACCCGTCGAACCGCCTCGACGGAACGACAGCTCCGAGGCGCCGGAAGACGAGGCGGTGCTTGCGGATTCGATCGGTATCGCGATGATGGTGGTCCTCGACGCGCTCGGTCCCGCCGAACGTCTCGCCTTCGTGCTGCACGACATGTTCGGCATGCCGTTCGACGAGATCGCGCCCGTCGTGGGCCGATCCGCTGCCGCGACGCGTCAGCTCGCCAGTCGTGCGCGGCGGCGCGTGCGCGGTGCACGTACGGCGTCGGCGGGTGCCGGGGATCCGCGTCGGGTGGTCGACGCCTTCCTCGTCGCGGCCCGCGAGGGTCGTTTCGAGGATCTGCTCGCGGTGCTCGATCCCGACGTGGTGCTCCGCGCCGACACCATGGCGGCAGCGAACGCCGAGACGGGCCGGCTGCACGGTGGCCCCGCACTCGAGCCGGAACTGCGCGGCGCCGACGCGGTGGCACACGCCTTCCACGGCCGCGCACGCGGCGCGGTGCCCGCGACGATCGACGGTGTGCCCGGGGCGGCGTGGGCGCCGGGCGGGATCGTGCGGTCGGTGTTCCGCTTCACCGTCGAGGACGGTCGCATCGTGGCGCTCGAGGTGATCGCGGATCCCGAGGCGATCACCACGCTCGACACGGCTCTGCTCTGACGCCCGCTCCGATACGGGTCGAGCCCGGCGGGAGTGATCCCACCGGGCTCGAACCGTCGTGTGCTCGTCAGGCAGCGCAGGTATGCGTCCGCGCGAGCACCGCGGGCGACTGCACGACCACCTGCTGCAGGAAGTCGAGGACGATGCCCGGTGCCGGTTCGGCGCCGGGTGCGAGTACCGAGCACAGTGCGCGGTACTGGTCGTCGCTCATCACGGGCGCGATACGGAAGTGCGTAGTCATCGCGAGCGTGAAGTCGATCCCGAAGTCGCGGGCGCGGACCTGCAGCTGTGGGCCGTGCTCTCCTGCGATCAGGCAGACCTCGAAGACGGCCCGTCCGGCGGTGTGCTCGAACGATGCGGCCGGAACGTTGTTGCGGACCATCTGCCGGTAGAGAGGCCGCAGTCCGCCGAGCACGACCGGCGGAAGCGTCACTGCTCGAGGACGGTCGGCGGTGAACATGTGATCACTCCTTCAACCCTGCGACCCCATCCGGGTCGCCCACTTTTTCTGGAATAAATCCAATAACTGGAACTATTCCAGAATAACGTTCAAGACGCAACCACCTCGTTGGCCGATCATCCAACCGGCGCACCCGCGGCGAACCGAACTCTGTAGCGCTTGCACCTCCCCCGCCGCACGCCCACCGGACAGTATCGAATGCACCGACGAAAGGAGGGTCCGTGCAGCTCACAACGGCCCGGTTCGATGCGATGCCCGAGGACGAGGCCATCGCACTGTTGCTCGATTGCTGCTCGAGCCGGACATGGGCGCACTCCGTCGTCGCGGCGCGCCCGTTCGGTTCACGCACCGTGCTGCTCACCACCGCCGCTGCCGCGGCCGAGAACCTCGACGGTGACGACCTCGCCGACGCTCTCGCCGGCCACCCGCGCATCGGCGAACGCAGCGAACACGCTGCTTCCCGTCGCGAGCAGTCCGCCGTCGCCACGGCCGACGCCGACATCCTCGACCGGCTCGCCGCCGGCAACCGCGAATACGAGGAACGGTTCGGGCACGTCTACCTCGTCCGCGCCGCCGGCCGCACGGCGCCGGAACTGCTGGAGATCCTCGAACGTCGCCTCGGCAACGACCCGGAGAGCGAGAAGGCCGAGATGCGTGCGGCGCTCGCCGAGATCACCCGGCTCCGCCTCGAGCGGATCGTCATCGAGACCGCAGGGAGCCGCGCATGAACACCCTGAGTACCCACGTCCTCGACGCGACGGCCGGTGCACCCGCGGTGGGGTTGCACGTCACCCTCACCGACACGCACGGAACCTCGCTGGGCGCCGGCGTCACCGACGACGACGGCCGCCTCACCGGTTTCACCGATCCATTGCCCGAGGGCACCTACCACCTGACCTTCGCCACCGGCGACTGGTTCTCG
Source organism: Rhodococcus rhodochrous (assembly GCF_900187265.1). Taxonomy (NCBI): domain Bacteria; kingdom Bacillati; phylum Actinomycetota; class Actinomycetes; order Mycobacteriales; family Nocardiaceae; genus Rhodococcus; species Rhodococcus rhodochrous. The sequence continues at coordinate 1,381,274 of NZ_LT906450.1, read as the reverse complement.
CGCCGCGAAGTCGCGTCCTTCTATCCGGAGGTGACCGTCACCTTCCGCATCCCGAAAGGCAGCAGCCACTTCCACGTGCCGCTCCTCCTGTCGCCCTATTCGTATTCCACCTACCGCGGGAGCTGACCACCATGACCGAACTGACCGGCAAGATCGTCCTCGGACCGCACCGCTACGGCAAGGCCGAGAACCGGGTGGTGCGCATCGTGCGTGACACCGACCGGCACGAGATCCGCGACCTGAACGTCTCGTCCTGCCTGCACGGCGATTTCGACGCCGCGCATCTCGAGGGTGATCAGGGCACGGTGCTGCCCACCGACAGTCAGAAGCAGACCATCTACTCCTACGCCAAGGAGAAGGGCGTCGAGTTCATCGAGGAGTACGGTCTCGCGCTCGCGCGGCATTTCGTCGACGACGTCGAACCCGTCCGCTCCGCGCGCATCGAGATCGAGGAGTACGCCTGGGAGCGGGTCGTCGTCGACGGTGCCGAGCACGACCACACCTGGACGCGCAAGGGATCCGAGGTCCGCACCGCCGCGATCACCGTCGAGGGCACCGGGACCGACCGACGCGAATGGGTGGTCGGCGGTCTGAAGGATCTCGTCGTCCTCAAGTCCACCGGCTCGGAGTTCCAGGGCTTCCTCACCGACCCGTACACGGTTCTCGAACCGGCGGAGGATCGCATCATGGCGACGAGTCTCCAGGCGCGCTGGCGGTTCGCGTCGACCGACGTGGACTGGGACACCGTGTACGCGGGCGTGCGCGCCGCCCTCCTCGAGGTGTTCGCGAACCTCCATTCGAAGGCCCTGCAGCAGAGCCTGTACGAGATCGGCCGCGCCGTGCTCGAGCGGTACCCATCGATCGCCGAGATCCGCCTGTCCGCACCGAACAAGCACCACTTCCTCTACGACCTGGCACGTTTCGGAGTCGAGAACGCCGGTGAGGTCTTCCACGCCGACGACCGGCCCTACGGACTCATCCAAGCGAGCGTGCTGCGCGAGGACGCCCCCGATGCCGGCATCGCCTGGGAGCCCTACACCGGCATCATGTGACCGCTCACGCGGCGCGGCAACGGATGTCGCTCACGCGGCCACGACGGATGTCGCTCACGCGAGCGCGGGTTCCAAGGAACGCAGCGCGAGATACAGGTCGAAGCGGTCACCGGTGCGCGCGAGGGAACGCCCGGTGAGCGCTTCGACCCGTCCGATGCGGTAGCGGACCGTGTTCAGGTGCACGTGCAGTCGATCGGCCGTGCGCCGCCACGATCCGTCGCAGTCGAGGAATGCCTCGAGGGTCGCGAGCAGACCCGCATCGGTGCGCCGGTCGTGTTCGACGACATCCCCGAGCAGCCGGTCGGCGTAGGCACGCCGCAGTTCGTCGGGCAGGGTCGACAACAGGTCGAGCGCCGAATCGAGTTCGGCGCGTCGCACCGACACCGGACCCGGATCATTGTGTGCTGCAGCGCATGCCGACGATGCCGCGCGGACCGCGCCCGCCGGGTCGTCGTCGGAACTCTGCCCGCCGACACCGACGAACATCCGGTCGCCGCGCAACGCCGGCGCGAGACGCCCGAGGCGTCGGCTCAACAGCCGTGCCACATCGACGTCGCTGCCGATCGCCGGGGCGACCACCCTGTTCGCCGCGTCGATCGACGTGACCGCTCCGTCCAGGACGTCCTCGACGAGACCGCGCAGGACGTCCGACGAGATCCGGCCCTCGGCCTCGGCCACCACCGCGACCCGCGAGTCCGCAGCGCGCACGGTCGGGGTCCGGTCGGTGATCTCCCATGCCACCCGGCGCCGTTCGTCGCGCCGGATCCGATCGAGAGCGACCACCGCGGCGAGCTCGGAGAACGCCTCGACGCACTCCGGTCCGCTCTCGTCGTGCCGGATCACCAGGAACCACGCGTCGATCCGGTCCGTCAGTCCGCGTCCCACCGGCAGGACGGTGAGGTCGCCCGCGAGCCGCAGTGGAAAGCGGTCGGCGGTCAGCGCGGCTGCGGTGATCCGGTCGAGTTCGGTCTCGTCGAGCTCGGCGCCTCCCGCGACGGTCACTCCCGTGGAGGTGATCAGCGCCGATTCCACCCCGAGCTGCTGCGCGAGTCCGTCGAGCAGCTCCCCCACACTCCGACCGTCGGCGACGGCGGCGAGCCATTGCCGCTGCCGCGCCAGTCCCGTCTGCAGACGATCCATCCGGGCCCCGGCCATCTGCCCGGTCATGTACTCGATGACCCGGCTGAACGGCATCTCGTCGGGCACGACCAGCAGCGGCATGCGGTGTCGTGCACACGCCTCGACCACGTCGTCGGGTACGCGGCCGTGCAGGGCCTCGCCGGCGGCCATCGCCGTCACCCCCGCTCGGACGAGCCGTTTGACGAACAGGTCGGAGTCCTCGGCGGAGCGCCGCCACACCAGGCCGGTGAACACGAGCGAGCCTGCGCTGACGTAGCGCGTGGGGTCGGGCATGTCGGTGGTGCACGCGCGCAGCACGGGACGGCTCAGGGCCTCCGCGTCGCCGTGCAGTACACCGATTCCGAGCCCCGGCGCCTCCACCACATCTCGAAGAAGCACGATGTTCACCTCCTGGTGACGGTCTTGGACGATCGCACAGTACGAGCCGCGGATTTCCGAGGTGTTTCGTGCGTGCTGCCGCAGAGGTACATCTGTTCGGCGCAGTTGACTGAAGACTCCCGACGATCCGAGGAGTCGACTATGCACGCGCATCCCACCACCCGGCCGCTCGTCATCCGCGGCGCACACGTGGTGAGCATGGACGCCGCTCGCGCCGAACACCGCGACGGTTATGTCGTCGTCTCCGGCAACCGGATCGTCGCGGTCGGGTCGGGCGAACCGACCGGCTACGACGACGCGCAGGTCGTCGACGGCACCGGTTGCGTGCTCACTCCCGGGCTGATCAACACCCACCACCACCTGTACCAATGGATCACGCGTGGGCTCGCCGCCGACCACACGCTGTTCGAATGGCTCACCACCCTCTATCCCGTCTGGGGTGGCATCGACGCCGACGCCGTGCACGTCGCCGCCAAGGGCGCGCTCGCGCATCTGGTGCGCACCGGCTGCACGACCAGCACCGACCACCACTACGTCGTCCCCCGCGAGGGCGGTGACGTCTTCGGCGCGGAGATCGCCGCGGCCGCCGAGGTCGGGATCCGATTCCATCCCTGCCGCGGATCGATGGACCTCGGTGCGAGCGCCGGGGGCCTGCCGCCCGATCACATCGTCGAGGACATCGACGCGATCCTCGAAGGCAGCCGCGAGGCCGTCGACCGCTGGCACGATCCGTCCTTCGACTCGATGCTGCGGGTCGCGCTCGCGCCGTGCTCACCGTTCTCGGTGACCGGAGAGCTGCTGAAACAGTCCGCGCTGCTCGCCCGCGATCTCGGGGTGCGGATGCACACCCATCTCGCCGAGACCCTCGACGAGGAGGACTTCTGCCTCGAGAAGTTCGGATGCAAGCCCGTGCAGTACATGGAGTCGCTGGGCTGGACCGGTCCCGACGTCTGGTACGCGCACGCCGTGCACCTCGACGACCGCGACATCGGTGTGCTCGCCGCGTCCGGTACGGGTGCGGCCCACTGCCCCACCTCGAACGCCCGGCTCGGTGCCGGCATCGCCCGCGCCGCCGACCTCTACGCCGCGGGCGTGCCGCTCGGCCTCGGCGTCGACGGCGCCGCGAGCAACGAGTCGTGCTGCATGCTCGAAGAGGCCCATCACGCCGCACTGTTCGCGCGTGCCCGCAGCGGCCCCCGCGCCATGACGGTGCGGCAGAGCCTCGAACTCGCCACCATCGGCGGTGCCCGGGTCCTCGGCCGCGAGAACGAGATCGGATCGATCGAACCCGGCAAGCTCGCCGATCTGGCGTTGTGGCGGATCGACGGCCTCGCCCACTCCGGCATCGCCGACCCGGTCGCGGCACTCGTCCTCGGCAGCACACCTCCTCTCGAACTGCTGTTGATCGACGGTCGTGAGGTGGTCGTCCGCGACGAGGTCCGCACCGTCGACGAGGACGTCGTGGCACGGCAGGTCGCGGCGGAACACGCCGCGCTGGTCGCCAAGGCGGGGTGAACGCAATGGATCTGCACAGCATCACCGCCTACGACATCGCCCGTGACCGCGCCGACCTGGCCTTCGAGGACGGCGCGGCCCCGCTCGGTGGCGGCACCTGGCTGTTCTCCGAACCGCAACCGCATCTGCACCGGCTCGTGGATCTGTCCGGTCTCGACTGGCCCGCGGTGACCCGGCATCCCGACGCCCTGGAGATCGCCGCGACCTGCACGGTCGAACGGTTGGCCGCGCTCTCGGACGAAGCGGAACATCCTGCGGCACCGCTGTTCCGGCAGTGCTCCGAGGCACTGCTGGCGTCGTGGAAGATCTGGAAGCGCGCCACGGTCGGCGGCAACATCTGCCTGTCCTTCCCCGCCGGCGCCATGATCTCGCTGGCGACCGCGCTCGACGCCGACGCGGTGATCTGGACGACCGACGGCGGCGAACGGCGCATCCCGGTGGCCGACTTCGTTCTCGGAGTCGCCTCCAACGCCCTCGCACCCGGCGAGATCCTGCGGAGCATCCGGATCCCGTTGCATGCTCTGAACTCCCGCACTGCCTTCCGCAAGATCGCCCTGTCTCCGCTGGGGCGTTCGGGAGCCGTCGTGATCGGCCGCCGCGACGACGACGGCGGTGTCACGCTGTCGATCACCGCGTCGACGGTGCGCCCCTACCTCCTGCGGTTCACGGAAGTCCCGTCGACGCAGGAATTGTCCGACGCACTGGCCCGTCTCGTCCCGGCGACGAGCTACTACACCGATGCGCACGGCGCCGCCGACTGGCGACGTGCCGTCACCGCGGTTCTCGCCGAAGAGATCCGCACCGAACTGTCGAACACGGAGGTTCAGCCGTGAAACTCACCGTCAACGGCCGCGAACGCGACGTCGACCCCCGGCCCGGACAGTGCCTGCGCACCCTGCTGCGCGAGACCGAACACTTCGAGGTCAAGAAGGGCTGCGACGCCGGCGACTGCGGTGCGTGCTCGGTCCTGCTCGACGGCGAACCCGTCCACTCCTGTGTGGTCCCGGCCGTGCGGGTCGAGGGCCGGGAGGTCACCACAGTCGCCGGACTGGGCACCCCCGACGACCTGCATCCCGTTCAGCAGCAGTTCGCCGACGCCGCCGGTTTCCAGTGCGGCTTCTGCACGGCCGGCATGATCGTCACCGCGTCCACCTTCGGCGACGAGGATCTCGACGACCTGCCGAAACGCTTGAAGGGCAACCTGTGCCGGTGCACCGGCTACCGCTCGATCGAGGACGCCCTGCGGTCGCGCACCAACGTCGAACAGGTCGACGGTCCGTCGTGCGGCCGCTCGCAGCGCGCGCCCGCCGCGACGCGCGTCGTCACCGGCACCGAGCCGTACACCCTCGACACCACCGTCGAGGGCCTGCTGCACATCGCCGTCCTCGGCAGCCCGCACACCCACGCGCGGATCGTCTCCGTCGATGCCTCGGCCGCCGAGGCGCTTCCCGGTGTCCACGCGGTGCTGTACCACCGCGACGCCCCCGCCACCGCCTATTCGACGGCCCGTCACGAGAACCGCAACGACGATCCCGACGACACTTATCTGTTCGACCGGATCGTGCGCTTCCGGGGCCAGCGGGTCGCCGCGGTGGTCGCCGAGAGCCCGGCGATCGCGCACCGGGCGCTCGCGTCGATCCACGTCGAGTACGAGGAGTTGCCGTTCGTCCTCGATCCCGACGAGGCCCGGCAGCCGGGGGCTCCTCTGCTGCACGCCGACAAGTCCGCCGACGCGCGCATCGCCGACCCCGGACGCAACGTCGTCGCCGAGATCCACGGCAGCAGCGGCGACGTCGACGCGGCGGTCGCCTCCGCAACAGCGGTGGTGCAGGGACGCTGGCAGACCCACCGCGTCCAGCACACCCATCTCGAAACACACGGGGCCATCGGACATCTCGACGAGACCGGGCGGCTCGTCATCCGCAGTTCCACACAGGTTCCGTTCCTGGTGCGCGACGAGCTGTGCCACATCTTCGGACTCGACCGGGACCGGGTGCGTGTGCACACGGCCCGGGTGGGCGGTGGCTTCGGCGCCAAGCAGGAGATGCTGATTGAGGACGTCGTCGCGGCAGCGGTCCTGAGGACGGGGCGCCCGGTGCAGTGGGAGTTCACCCGCTCCGACCAGCTCACCGTTGCCCCGTGCCGGCATCCCATGCGGGTCGACGTCACCCTCGCCGCCGACGCCGACGGAACCCTCACCGCCCTCGCGATCGACGTGCTGGCCGACGCGGGCGCCTACGGCAACCACAGCCCCGGGGTGATGTTCCACGGCTGCACCGAGTCGATCGCGGTGTACCGGTGCCCGAACAAGCGCGTCGACGCCGAATCCGTGTACACGAACAACCGGCCGTCGGGTGCCTTCCGCGGCTACGGTCTCGGCCAGGTGATCTTCGCCGTGGAGTCGGCCATGGACGAACTCGCCGGCAAGCTCGGCATCGACCCGTACGAGTTCCGGCGCCGCAACATCATCGTGCCGGGAGAGCCGCTGGTCGCGGCGCATCCCGAGGGCGCCGACCTGACGTACGGCAGCTACGGACTCGACCAGTGCCTCGATCTTGCCGAACGGGCGATGGCGCGCACGGGCGGCCGGCCCGCGCCGACCGGTGACCACTGGCGGATCGGCGAGGGTATGGCGCTGGCCATGATCGCCACCAACCCGCCCAACGGGCACATCTCCGAGACGTCGATCGAACTTCTGCCCGACGGCCGGTATCTCGCCCGGGTGGGCACGGCGGAGTTCGGCAACGGCACCACCACCGTCCACACCCAGATCGCGGCCACCGCGCTCGGCACCACCCCCGACCGGATCGTCGTCCACCAGTCCGACACCGATGTCACCACCCACGACACCGGCGCCTTCGGTTCGTCGGGCACGGTCGTCGCATCGAAGGCCCTTTTGGCGGCCTCCCACGAACTGCGACGGGGGATGGCGAAGGCCGCCGCGGAGCTGACCGGCACCGACCCGGAGAAGGCCGAACTGCAGGCCGACGGCGTGCGGTGCGGCGATCGCCTCGTCACCCCCGGTGAGCTGCTGGAGGTCGCGGGTGGCCGGTTGCGCGCCGAGGGCCGGCACGGCGGGCTGCCGCGGTCGCTGTCGTTCAACGTGCAGGCCTTCCGCGTCGCCGTCGACACCCGCACCGGTGAGGTGCGGATCCTCCGCTCGATCCAGGCCGCCGATGCGGGCACCGTCCTCAACCCCGAGCAGTGCCGTGGGCAGATCGAAGGCGGCGCGGCGCAGGCGCTCGGTGCGTCGATGTACGAGGAGATCATCACCGACGACGCTGGTCGTGTGACGACGGATGTGCTGCGCAACTACCACATTCCGCAGTTCGCGGACGTCCCTCGCACCGAGGTCTACTTCGCCGACACCTACGACGAACTCGGGCCGATGGGCGCGAAGTCGATGAGCGAGGCCCCGTTCAACCCGGTCGCCCCGGCGTTGGCGAACGCCGTGCGCAACGCCATCGGGGTGCGGCCGCACGAACTGCCCCTGTCCCGCGACCGCATCTGGCGCCTCATGCAGTGAGACCGACCCGTCGAGACCGGTGTTGTGTGCGATTTCCGGCCGGATTTCGCACACAACACCGGTTTCGTCCGTTGTACGGCAGGTACGCAACGCAGCCGTAACACGAAGTTGATGCAGCGGGGTCGATTCGACCCATCACCCTGTGTAAAGTACTGAACCACATCGGGAATCGAACCGATGATGTCCGTCCGGCCCAGGGCCGGTGAACGATCCGGAGCTCCCCTCCGGAGGAGGACTCTCCGGTGACGGGCGCGAGGGCCGTCGCAGACGAAGCACCCCACGTCCCGGAGGTTTCCATGCGATGTTCCCCGATGCCCAGTCCCGTCCACGTCCTTGTCGTGACTGTCGTCCCTGCCGGCCGGCGCGCCCACTGCTGACATGTGCGGCACGATCTCGTCCGCCCTCACGCTGGTAGGACGATTCGATCCGGTAGCCATGACGCACTTCGTCGCCGCCCGCGCCGATCTGCTGCAGGTACGTGCCACCGTCGTCGTGGCGACCCGGCATCGCATCGAACTGCACACCGAGGGCGAACCCGACCTCGTCGACGCCCTCGAAACGGCCTGCGCTCTCGCCCCCGACACCAACGTCGTCCTCGATCTCACTTCGACCGAGAGGAACCCGACCCCATGACCGTCTGGACTCCCGTCGCCCTCGCCCGCGACATCGAGCCCGGCACCGCGACCGGCACCACCGTCGACGGGGACTCCGTCGCGCTGTGGCGCGGCACCGACGGCACCGTGCACGCGTGGGCCGACCGTTGCCCGCACCGCGGCATGCGTCTGTCCTTCGGATTCGTCCGCGAGAACCGTCTCGTCTGCCTCTACCACGGTTGGCAGTTCGACGGCGCCGGCGCGTGCAGGCACGTCCCCGCCCACCCGCGGATGGAACCACCGAAAACCGTGAAACCGCAGCAGTATCGGGCCATCGAGAGCGCCGGCCTCGTATGGGTGGCACCCACCGATGCCGGCGGCACACCCGACGTTCCCGGCACGGCGATCACCCCGGTGCGATCGGTATGGATCGACGGCGATCGGGACACCGCCCTCTCCCTCCTGGGCCTCGAGGGCACCGGTGCCCTCGTCACCGGCGCCCTTGACGGCACCGACGTGATCGCCGGCATCCAGACGATCGACGCGCACACCACCGCCGTGCATGTCGTCGCCGCCGGCATCGTTCCGGCCGAAACAGTGAACGCCCTCGTCCACCGGCTGCACGAACTCCGCGACTCCGTGTCGTCCGTTCGGGAGGCGGTGGCCTCGTGAACATCCCCGTGCTGCACGACTTCCCGCTCGACCCGCGGTGCTACTCGGTGCGACTGGCGCTGGCGCTGCTCGGTGTCGACCATCGGGTGCAACCGGTCGACGTGTTCCCCGGTGGCGCCCACCTCGAATCGCCCTACCGCGAGCTCACCCCCACCGGCGAACTTCCGGTGTTCGAGACCGGAACGACGACGCTCGTCGGATCGGTCGACGTCCTCGTCCACCTCGCCGACGGAACCGCATGGGCCGCACCGTCCGACGATTGGATCGACTTCGCGACCGGACCGCTCGAGCAGTTCTACTCCTGCCGCGAACAGTCGCTGTACACGACGGATCCCGTCGACGTCACGGCCGCTCGCGCGGCGGTGCAGTCACTCGACGACCTGCTCGCCTCCCGCACGACGAACGAAGCGTGGGTGGCCGCCGACCTGCCGACCGTCGCCGACATCGCCCTGTTCCCCGCCGCTGCCCTGAGCCGGGACATCGGGATCGACCACGACCGCTACCCGGCCCTGCGCAGCTGGATCCGGCGCATCAAGCAGCTTCCCGACTTCGTGGAGATGCCCGGAATCCCCGTCTTCCCCTGATCTCTCCGACTGCCCACATTCCGAAAGGACGCCACATGCAACAGTCCACCGTCGACGCGGTGATCCGCGGCCTGGAGAAGGCCGGCGTCACCACCGTGTGCTACCTGCCCGACTCCTTGTTCAAGGAGCTCTACCCCGCTCTCGACGCGCACCCCACCATCCGCACCATCCAGGTCACCAACGAGGGTGAGGGCGCTGCGATCTGCGGCGGAATCTTCCTGTCCGGCAAGCGTGCCGCGCTCATCATGGAGAACTCCGGCCTGCGTGCCTCCGTCGAACCGCTCGCCCGCATGGGCCTCGGTGCCGGCATCCCGGTGATCATGCTCATGAGCTACCGCGGCGAACTCGGCGAGAACAACTGGTGGGCCGTACCGCACGGCATCACGATGGAGCCGATCCTCGACGCACTGCGCATCCCGTACCGCATCGTGCGGGAGGAGGACGCGATCGAACGCGCCATCCACGACGCTTTCGAGTGGTCCTACTCCGCCTACCACCATTCCGCCATCGCCCTCGGAGGAGGACTCGTCCGATGACCACCATGCGCATGACCCGATTCGAGTGCATGCAGGCACTCGCGTCCAGGCTCGAGAACGAACTCGTCATCCTCTCCCTCGGCGCGAGCGTCGACGAGTGGTACAACGCCGCCCCGCACATGCGCGAGGCCAGCCTGTTCCAGCAGCAGCTCGGCTGTGTGACCCCGCAGGCGTTCGGTCTCGCGGTGGGCCTGCCGCACCGCCGCATCGTCTCGCTCGACACCGACGGCGGCATGCTGTTCAACCTCGGCATCCTCGCGACCCTCGCCAACGAGCAGCCCCGCAACCTGTTCACAGTGGTGTGGGACAACGAGTGCTACCAGTCCATCGGTGGGCCGCCGACCCACACCGCGAAGGGCAAGGTCGACATCGCCGCGATCGCCCGCGGAGCGGGAATCGAGAAGGCCTACACCGCGGAGACCCTCGAGGAGTTCGACAAGCACTGTGTCGCAGGGTTGTCCGCGGACGAACCGTACGTGCTCGTCGCGAAGGTCTCGAGCGTCGTGCAGCCGGGCATCAAACGCAAGCACAGCGACGGCCGGGAGGACAAGTACATCTTCGTTCGCCACGTGGAGGCGACGGAGGGCATCACCATCATGGGCCCCAGTGAACACAACTGACGTGTACACAACCGACGGATTCGACTATGTCGTCGTCGGCGGCGGATCGGCGGGGTGCGTACTCGCCGCCCGCCTGACCGAGAATCCCGACACCACCGTGCTGCTCCTCGAGGCAGGACCGGACCACGCCGGTCTCCCCTCGATCGACGCGCCGGCGACCTGGGCGGGACTGCTCGGCGGCGACTACGACTGGGGACACAGCTACGCGCCCAACCCGTTGCTCGACGGTCGCGCAGTGCCGATCCCGCGCGGCCGGGTCCTCGGCGGATCGAGCAGTCTCAACGCGATGCTCTGGTACCGCGGGCACCCGTCGGACTACGACGCGTGGGAGACCGCCGGAGCGAAGGGCTGGAACTTCGCGTCGCTGCTCCCGTGGTTCCGCCGCGCCGAGGACTGGGAGGGCGGCGCCACCGCCTTCCGCGGCGCCGGAGGCCCGGTGCGCATCACCCGACCCGCCGACCCGCATCCCATCGCTACCGGGTTGCTCGATGCCGCAGCCGAACTCGACATGACCGTGCTCGACGACTGCAACGGGCCGGACATCGAGGGCGCCTCCCTGGCGAACCTCACGATCGACGACGGGCACCGCGTCAGCACGGCCCGTGCCTATCTCGATCCGGCGCGGACCCGGCCCAATCTCACCGTGCGCACCGACGTCACGGTGTCGGGCTTGGTGCTCGACGGCGACCGGTGCGTGGGTGTGCGGTACGGCAGTGGAGGCACGGACACCGTGGTCCGTGCCGACGCCGAGGTCCTGCTCTGTGCCGGTGCGATCTCGAGCCCGCACCTGCTGCTGCTCTCAGGTATCGGCGATCCCGAGCATCTGCAGGAGCACGGGATCCCCGTGCACACCGCACTTCCCGGTGTCGGACGCAACCTCCAGGACCACCCTCTGCTCATGGGCGTGAACTTCCGGGCCCGCAATCCGCTCGGCCCTGCCCGCGACAACGGCGGTGGCGCGATCCTCAACTGGCGTTCGGACCCGTCGCTGGACCTGCCCGACCTGCACGCCTTCGTCGTCCAGGGTGCGCACGCCACCCCGGAGGTGGCCGCACGCTACGACGTCACCGGCGACGTCTTCGCGATCTCCCCGGGCCTCATGCGCTCCTACAGCGTCGGACAGCTGACACTGCGGTCCGCGGATCCGGGCACGGCGCCGATCATCGACCCGCGCTATCTGTCCGATCCCCGCGACCTCGACGCCCTCGTCGCCGGTCTCGACCGCATCTTCGACCTCGCCGAGACCTCCGCGTTGCAAGATCTGGTCGAGGCACCCGCGGCACCGGACCGTCGTCTCGGCCGCGCCGACGCCGAAGCCTTCGTCCGAGCCAGTTGCGCAACCTTCTTCCACACGGGCGGCACGTGCGCGATGGGCGTGGGACCCGACGCCGTCGTCGACCCGGACCTGCGCGTCCACGGCGTGGACGGACTGCGCGTCGTCGACGCCTCCGTCATCCCGGTGCTCCCGTCGTGCAACACCAACGCCCCCGTGATCGCCCTCGCCGAGCGCGCGGCCGCACTGATCACCGGAACCGAGAGGAGCTTGTCGTGACGACCAGCATCACCACACGCTGCGACGACCCGGTCGTGCTGAACCAGTGGTATCCGGTCTGTTCCGAACAGGAGGTCGCCGAGGCCGTCGTGCGCACCCGCCTGCTCGGCGCCGACATCGAGTGCAGCGTCGACGCCGACGGCGAACCGACGGTGCACGACGGCGACGCCGTGCTTCCCGTGCAACGCCGATACGGGTTCGTGTGGACCACGCTCGGCACCCCCGAGAAGGACGTCTTCCCCATCGACGAGGCCGACGAACCCGACCGGCGCTACGTGCCGTGCGGGTGGGTCACGCTCCGGTCGTCCCCCGGCCGGGTGGTCGAGAACTTCCTCGACATGGCGCACTTCCCGTTCGTGCACACCGGCATCCTCGGCGGCGAGGCCGCCACGGAGGTCGCACGCTACAAGTGGGAGATCCGCCGGGAGACCGACGAGGTGTGGGCCACCGACTGCACGTTCTTCCAGCCGCAGATCTCCGCGGCCTCCGAGGGCACGTTCGCACAGCTGACCTACCGCGTCCCGAATCCGTATCAGGTGATACTCTACCGGGTCTCGCCCTCCGATCCCACCCGTCTCGACGCGATCGCCCTGTTCATCCAGCCGATCGACGAAACCCTGTGCCGCGCACAGCCGGTGATGTACCTCGTCGACCCGGATTCCACGCACACCGAGCTGGTGCAGTTCGAGCAGGTGATCTTCCTGCAGGACCGCATCATCGTCGAGAACCAGCGTCCGCTCCTGTTGCCGCTCGATCCGCGCGAAGAGATCCCCACCCGCGCCGACGCTTCGTCGGTCACCTACCGGCGCTGGCTCAAGGCCAAAGGACTGCGTTGGGGCGCCCTGCCTTTCCGTCCCGTCGATACCCGAGGAGCAGACACGTGATCACCGCAGCCCTCCCCCGGTACTGTGCCGATTTCCTCCGCGACGGCACGAAATCACTGCTCGTCGACGGCCGATGGATCCCCGGTTCCGGCGAGCCCTTCGAGACGAGCGACCCGGCCACGGGCGTGCCGCTCGCGACACTCGCATCGGCCGGAGCCGGCGAGGTGGACACCGCGATCGCCGCCGCGCGCCACGCTCTGCAGAACGAGTGGGCCTCGTGCACGCCCGCGGCCCGCGCCCGCGTGCTGTGGCGGATCGCCGAGGCCATCGACGCCCACGCCGACGAACTCGCCGAACTCGAGACCCTCGACCAGGGCAAGTCCTGGGCGACCTCCCGATTCGCCGAGATCCCCTCCGCGGCGGAGCAGTTCCGCTACTACGCGGGATGGGCCACAAAGATCACGGGGACCACCGTCACACCGTCGATCACCTACGCGCCGCCGGGACGGAAGGTCGTCGCGCACTCCGTGCGCGAACCGGTCGGTGTGGTCGCCGCGATCGTGCCGTGGAACTCACCGCTGCTCATGGCGGCGATGAAACTGGCGCCGGCACTCGCCGCGGGATGCACCGTCGTGCTCAAGCCGGCCGAGGACACCTCGCTGACCGCCCTGCGGTTCGGTGAACTGCTCGCGGAGAGCGGCATCCCCGACGGGGTCGTCAACATCCTCACCGGTGGCGGTGAGGTCGGTCGCATGCTGGCCGAGCACGCGGGAGTCGACAAGGTGACGTTCACCGGGTCCACGGAGGTCGGGAAGAAGCTCGTCGCCTCGGCCGGGGCGCACAATCTCTCGCGGCTCACCCTCGAACTCGGCGGCAAGTCCCCGGCGGTCGTCTTCGGCGACACCGACCTGCCGCTGACGATCCCCGGCCTCGCGCGCGGCATCTTCGCCAACTGCGGGCAGGTGTGCGTCGCCGGTTCCCGGATCTACGCCGAGCGGCGCGTCTACGAGCAGGTCGTCGACGGTCTCGCCGCTGCTGCGGACACCCTGCGGCTCGGCCACGGACTCGACGACGACACCGATCTGGGTCCGCTGGTGAGCCTGCGGCACCGCGACACGGTGGCGTCCTACGTCGACGACGGAGTCCGCGCGGGGGCCACGGTCGTGACGGGTGGTCGTATGGTGGGCGAGACCGGCAGCTTCTACGAGCCCACCGTGGTGGTCGACGCCGCCCCGGATCTGCCGATGATGCGCGAGGAGATCTTCGGCCCGGTCGTGACGGTGACCCCCTTCGACGACCCCGACGAAGTGATCACCTGGGCCAACGACACCGACTACGGTCTCGCGGCGAGCGTGTGGACGTCGGATCTGTCGCGGGCCCACAGGGTGGCCGACGCGATCCGCGCCGGCACCGTGTGGATCAACTGCCACTCCTACTTCTCCCCCGAACTGGTCAAGGGTGGCCACAAGCAGTCCGGCTGGGGTTACGAGAACGGCGCCGCCGGACTGGAGAACTACTTGGAGACCAAGACGGTGTGCTTGTCGATCTGACCGTCGGTCGGGGCCCCGAGGTACGCGTGCGTCGCTTCGAACCGCGATTGCAGGTACTCGCCGGCCCCGATCGGTGGGTGGATCGGCTCCGCGCCCGGTTCGACACAGGTCGGGATCGCCTCGATCACGGCGTTGTAGTCCGGGGTGACGAAATAGGGCAGCGAATAACGGTGCCCGTGCGTGGGATTCAGCACACGATGACGGGTGGAGACGTAGCGGTGGTTGGTCCACCGGGCGATCATGTCGCCGAGGTTGACGATCAGCGCGTCGGGCGGGGTCACCACGTCGATCCACCCGCCACCTCGCGCGGCGACCTGCAGCCCACCGATGTCGTCCTGGGCGAGCAGTGTCAACGAGCCGTAGTCGGTGTGGGGCGCGATGCCGAGTGCGGTATCGCCGACGGGAACGGGTGGGTAGTGCAGCATACGGAGCGACCCGAGCGGGTCGGTGAACATCGACACGAAGGCGTCGGCGTCGAGGCCGAGAGCGAGTGCGAGACCGCGCATGAGGTGGGCGTTGATGTCCAGGCACGCCTTCGCGTACTCGTCGGCGACACTCTTGAAGTCGGGCATCAGCGAGGCCGGCCACTGCGCCGGACCGTGCAGCGGCGTACCCGCGATCACCTCCGGATGATCGGCCGCACGGTCGGTGGTGATGTCGAAGGCCTCCTTGCCGTCGGCTCCGACGGTGGGGTCGAGTGTTTCGGTCTTCGGCGGCACATATCCGCTGTGGCAGGGGGATTTCGCGATGGCGATCTCCATCTTCTCCTCGAAGGGCAGCGCGAAGAAGCGCCGCGCCTGCTCCATCGTCGCCGCGCGGAGGTCGGGGTCGAGTCCGTGACCGGTGACGACGAAGAACCCGAGGTCGGTACACGCGGCGTCGAGCGCGCCGGCGACGGCGTGCGGGTCGCTCCCGTCGCGCAGCGGACGCAGATCGATGAGAGGCAGAGCTTCCATGGGTGACTCCTGGACAGAGCGGACGGGTGATCGCTATGAGTTGATTCCTGCGATACTGCGGATCCGTCTCGCTGCGGTGAGGACCGTGTTACGGATTCCCGGACCGCGCCCCGACGCAGAGCACCAGACGAGCCGGCTCCGAACCCCGATGGCGCCAGTGCATCTCGGTCCCCGCCGCGGCGAACAGGCAGTCCCCCTCCGCGAGTTCGACCGCCGGGCGTCCGCGTACCTCCACCTCGAGCAGTCCACCGGTCATCACCAGCACGAGATCGTCGGAGCGGCGGAACCATCCGGCGATGTCGTCGTCCGGTCCGATCTCGTACTGGTACACCTCGGCGATCGTCCCGTTGCCGCGGGCCGTCCACGTCACCGGAGCCGCAGGGGTTCCCGTCACCGCCCGGGCGACGCGACCCGCGGCACGCACCACCAGTACATCGTCGGCAGGAGCCGGATCGAGGAAGTCCGACGGCGACCGTCCGAGCGCGTCGGCGATCCTGTACAGCGTGGCGAGCGAGGGCGCGTTGAGACCACGTTCGACCTGACTGAGGAACGCCTGACTGACCCCGGCACGCGCGGCCAGTGCCCGCGCACTGAGGTCCTCCTGCCTGCGGACGGCGCGGATGACGCCGCCCACCCGGGCGACGCGATCCTGTTCCGGCACTGCATTCTCCGTCGGCATCACGAACTTCATCCCCTTCCGCCGCCCGAAACACAATCGTCATGAATCGGACACGGCCGCTCAATTACCAACCTGGATCGTCTCGACTTAACACATAGCGATTACTCGGAAGGTCCCACCGTATGGTGACAGCAACTTCGACCGCGAGCATCACCACCGCTGCGGGAGTGGCAGAATCGGTCCCCGCCGAGGGCGTCGTGATGCGCGGTATCCACCGGTCCTTCGGTGAGAACACCGTCCTGCGCGACGTGTCGTTGCATGTGCGGCCCGGCGAGGTCTACGCGCTGCTCGGCGAGAACGGCGCCGGCAAGTCGACCCTGATGCGCATCCTCACCGGGTTGCTCCCGCCGGGCTCCGGTTCCATTGCGGTGGACGGAAAGTCGCTCACCGACGGAGGCCGGGAGCGGATCGCCATGGTCCACCAGCACTTCATGCTCGTGCCGAGCATGACGGTCGCCGAGAACTTCCTGCTCGGCCGGTCCCCCGGAGTGATCGGCCGGAAACGTCTGCGGCGCGCAGAGGCTGAGATCGCCGCCCTCGCCGAAGACACCGGTCTCGCCTGCGACCCCACCGCACGCGTGGAGAACCTGTCGGTCGGCGAGCAGCAGCGCGTCGAGATCCTGCGTGCCCTGCACCTGGGCGCCGGTTACCTGCTGCTCGACGAACCGACCGCGAATCTCGCCCCGGCCGAGGTGCATTCACTGCTCGCACAGGTCCGCCGACTCGCCACCGAACGCGGCGTCGGGATCGTGCTCATCACCCACCATCTGGAGGAGGTCCTCGAGGCCGCCGACCGGGTCGGTGTGCTGCGAGGAGGGCAGCTCGTCGCCGAACGCCCCATCCGCGGAGACGGCGCCGAGAGCGTCACCACCGCCGAACTCGCCCGCGACATGGTCGGCCGCGAGGTCGGACTGGGCATCCGCCGCGCGGCCACCGAACCGGCCGGGAGCCGGAAGCTCGAACTGGTCGGCGTGTCCGTCCCCGATCAGTTGCACGACGTGACCCTCCGGGTCGCATCCGGGCAGCTCGTCGCCGTCGCCGGAGTCGAGGGCAACGGTCAGTCCGCCCTCGAGGACGTCCTGTCCGGGCTCGCCCCCGACTCCACCGGCGCGGTCGTCGTCGCCGAACGCGAGATCGACGCCTCGTCCCCCCGCGCGATGCGCGAGGCCGGTGTCGGCATCGTCCCCGCCGACCGCTACACCCGAGGACTGATCAAGTCGCTGGGGATCGATACCAATCTCGCGATCGACAGCTACACCGATCCCCCGCTCGCGCGTCGCTGGGGACGCCTGTCGCGGACCGCCGTCCGTGAACGCGCCGAGCGCATCATCGCCGCACTGTCGGTCAAGGCCCAGAGCCCGCGCACGCTCGCCGGCACCCTGTCCGGTGGGCACGCGCAGCGCGTGGTGCTCGGTCGGGTCCTCGACGGTGAGCCCGACGTCCTCGTCGTCGCCCAGCCCACCCGCGGTCTCGACATCGGTGCCACCGAATTCGTGTGGGACACCCTCGTCGAACACCGCTCCCGGGGCGCCGCGATCCTGCTCATCTCGTCCGATCTCGACGAGATCTGCAGCCTCGCCGACCGGATCGTCGTGCTCTACCGCGGACGGATCGTCGCCGAGTTCGACGAAGGCCCGTTCGACCGCGAAGCCCTCGGCTCGGCCATGGGCGGATTCCAGGAGGCCGCAGCATGACCGCCACACTCAGCCCACCGGTGACGACGCCACCCGAGCCGCCCACCGCGTCGCGGATCCGGGGCCTCGCGACCACCATCGGGGTGCCGTTGCTCGCCGTCGCCGTCGGCCTCGCGGCGGGTGGGATCCTCATCGTCCTCGCGGGCGGTGATCCGGGGCAGGCCTACGCGACAATGCTCGACGCTGCACTCGGCGGCGACACGCAGCTCGGTCGCCTGCTCACGGGCATGACACCGCTCGTCCTCATGGGTCTCGGCTACGCGATCGCGTACCGCACCGGTTTCATCACCATCGGCGCGCAGGGCCATTACGACGTCGGCGCGATCACCGCGACGGCCGTGGTGCTGAGCATGCCGCTGGGGACGAGCTGGATCGCGATCCCGATCGTCGCCGTCACCGCCGCGGCCGCGGGTGCGTGCATCGGCGGCATCTCGGGCGTGCTGAAGGCGCGGCTCGGGGTCAACGAGATCATCTCGTCGCTCATGCTCAACTACCTCGTCTTCTACACATTGGCGTGGGCGGTGCGCAAACCCCTCGCCAACCCCAACGGTTTCACCCCCGAGTCCGAGCGCATCCCCGACTGGGCCGCACTCGCGACGATTCCCGGCACCCGCATCCACATCGGTGTGTTCGTCGCGATCGCGGCGGTGCCGCTGGTGTGGTGGCTCATGCGTTCGACCCGATTCGGTTTCGCGTCGCAGATCGTCGGTGAGAGCCCGAGCGTCGCCGAGGCAAACGGCATCTCCGTCGCCCGCACCGTGGTCACCTCCGCTCTGATCAGCGGTGCACTCGGCGGTATCGCCGGAGCGATCATGTTGCTGGGCAGCGAGTTCCGACTGTCGCTGGCGATCTCCTCCGGGATCGGGTTCACCGCGATCGTGGTGGCACTGCTCGGGCGTCGCAATCCGTTCGGCATCGTGCTCGCAGCGGCACTGGTTTCCGGGCTGACCCTCGGCAGCCAGGCGGTGCAGCGTACCCAGGAGATCCCCGCGTCCATCGGCACCGTCGTCCAGGCAGTGATGATCCTGACGGTGCTGCTCGCCAACCGAATCGTGGAGCGTGCCCGATGAACTGGTCCGACGTCCTGGGCGCCGGTGCGCTCGTCCCGCTGTTCACCGCCGCGCTGCGCCTGGCGGTGCCGATCATCCTCGCCGCCGCCGGCGCGTGCCTCGCCGAGCGCTCGGGGCTGATGAACCTCGGCATCGAGGGGCAGATGATGGTCGGTGCGATCATCGCGTTCGTGACGGTGTACTACACCGGGCAACCGATGCTCGGCGCCGCCACCGGTGCCGCTGCAGGCCTGGTGATCGCCGCGATCGTCGGCTATCTGACGATCACGATGGCCGTCGACCAGATCATCACGGGCATCTCGGTGGTGATCCTCGGGACCGGACTCGCGTCCTTCCTGTACCTGCAGGTGTTCGGCGTGACCGGCACACCGCCGCGCATCCAGGGCACCACGCCCCTCGATCTTCCGGTGCTGTCCGACCTGCCGGCGCTCGGCCCGATCGTGTTCTCACAGTCGCCGCTCGTCTACCTCGCGCTCGCGCTGGTCGTCGTCCTGTGGTGGGTACTCACCCGCACGGCTTTCGGCCTGTCGATCCGCGCGGCCGGTGAGAGCCCCGAGGCCGCCGACTCGGTCGGTGTCTCCGTCCCCCGCACCCGGTGGAGCACGCTGCTGATCTCCGGGGCCGCAGCGGGCATGGCCGGCGCGCTCGTCATCGACGGTCTGGGTTTCTTCCAGGACGGCATCACCGGTGGTCGCGGCTGGATCGCGCTCGGTGTCGTCATCCTCGCGCGGTGGAATCCGCTCGGCGCCATCGCCGGTGGCTTCATGTTCGGTCTCGTCGACGCCTTCCAGTTGCGCGTGCAGGCCGCCTCGGGTGGGCAGGCCACGTCGGTGCCGTACGAGCTGTTCCAGGCCATGCCGTACGCCGTGACGCTGCTCGCGGTCATCGCCACCACCGTGTGGTTCTCGCGCAGCAATTCCCCGAAGGCGCTCGGCGTCCCGTTCGTCCCCGCGAAATAGCTTTCCCGTCAGCTTTCCCGTCAGTCATGGGGCTCGTAGTCGCGAGCCCTCCCTTCCCCGAGGAGAACCACGTGAAGAAATTGGGTACCGCTGTGGCGGCCGCCGCCGTCGTCGGAGCCGCCGTGACCGGGTGTTCGAGTTCCGACTCCGGTGGGAGCGGCTCGGCCGACGGGGTCGTCAAGGCCGCGATCATCACTTCGGGTCCGGTCAACGACGTCGGCTGGAATCAGGGCATGGTCGAGGGCGCCGAGAAGCTCGAAGTGGAAGGCCTCATCGATCTGACGGTCGTGCAGCAGGATTCGGGCGCGACCTCGGAGCAGATCGCCCAGATCGTCACCGATCTCGCGGAGGACGGCAACGAGCTCATCGTCGGCCACTCGTTCAACTACGGCGAACCCATCAAGGGCATCATCGCCGACTACCCCGACGTGCTGTTCGCCTATCCCGGCGGCTTCGGCGACATCACCGCCAACCTCGCCGACTACAGCCAGCCGTTCTACCAGGGTTCATTTCTTACCGGCATCCTCGCCGGCGACCTGACGAAGACCGGCATCCTCGCCGGCACCGCCGGTTTCGAGATCCCGGTGTGCAAGGCCCAGATCGAGGCGTTCGCCGACGGTGCCCGCCTGACCTACAAGGGCCCCGGCGAGATCCAGTTGCGTCCGTCCTACATCGGCGGATGGTCCGACGCGGCGGCCCAGACTCTCGAGGCCGTCAACGCCCTCGTCGACCAGGGCGCCGACCAGTTCTCCACGTGCGGCGTCGACGCGGCCACCATCGAGGGTGCCAAGCAGCGTGGTGTCGGCGTCGCCGGCTACACGATGGATCAGACCCCGCTGGCACCCGAGAACGTCGTCTCATCCGTCGTGTGGAATCTCGACGAGGTCCTCCGCGCGATGATCGCCGACGTCGAGGCCGGCAACGTCGACCCGGCGAAGTACTACGAGGTGGACATCACCGAGGGCGGTCTGGACGTGGTCATCAATCCGGCCTTCGTCGACAAGATCTCGCCCGAGGCGATGGCGCTGTTCGAGGAGTACCGCGAGAAGATCATGGCCGGTGAGTTCGAGGTCGAGTACAAGGGCGGCGACTGACCCCGAGACCATCCGATAGGCCGAACGAGACCGACGTTGTGTGCGATTTCCCGACGGATTTCGCACACGACGTCGGTCTCGTTCGACAGATCCGGCCTATGTTCGGACGCGCTCCGCGCACCACTCCACCAGCGCCGCCGCGAGGTCGTCGCGGGCGGACAGCTGTGGTGCGTGGTCGGACTCGAGCGACACGACCTGCGCACCCGGGGTGAGGCGTTGCATCTCCCGCTGGGTGACGAGCGGAACCGAACGATCCAGTGTCGCTTCGATGTACAGGCGTGGCAGGCTGCCGAATCGTTCCGGCGTCCAGGTGGGTGCCATGAGCCGGGCGGTTTCGAGTTGTGGCACGAGTCGGCGTGCGGCTCCGATCGCGTCGGTCGAATCCGCCTCGTGGAAGAACACCGCCGCGCCGGCCTCCGGGGGCACGACCGTCCCGCGACCGTCCTCGGTGGGTTCGAGCCAGCGCGAAATGCCCACCGGCGCGTCGAGACCGATGCCGTCGCACAGCATCCCGAAGTCGGCCCCGGACGGAAGCATCATCCCCGCCACGTAGGCGACCCTGGCGACGCGCTCCGGCAGCATCTCCGCGACCTGCGTGACGACGATGCCGCCACCGGAATGACCGACGAGGATCACCGGGCCATCCAGTCCGGCAACGTGGTCGGCCACGACCGCGGCGACGTCGTCGAGCGTCACGTCGTCGGCGCCCCATGATCCGACACCGGGAAGCGCGAGCGGGTGTGGGACGTGCCCGGCCCGGCGGAGCGGTTCGAGCAGCGTGTCCCACACCCAGCTTCCGGCCCAGGCGCCGTGCACGAGCACGATATGACTCACGCGCGGTTCTCCCCCGTCGCCGCCAGCACACGGGCGGCTTCCCGTACTGCGGCGGTGTTGGCCTTGCCGTGCCGCGACCCGGCGAGCTTCGCCTTGATGTGGTCGCGGATCAGGATGGGTTCGTAGGGTTCCGGGCCCGCATATTCGGGCAGGGTGGAGACCACCGCGTCGACGTTGCCGTCGTGGAAGAACGCCACCGAACGACGGCGCCGGATCCTGCCGTCGACGATCGGCGGCTTCACGCGGTGCAGCGTCGACATCCACCGGTCGTCGGTGATGCGGGCGGTGAGATCACCGAGATTGACCAGTAGGGCTCCGGGCAGCGGTTCGACGTCGTGCCAGATGCCGTCGGAGCCGAGCACCTGCAGCCCTGCGACCCGGTCGGCCCACAGCACGGTGACGATCCCGAAGTCGGTGTGCTCGCCCATGCCGGTGAGGTCGCCGTCGAGGTCGACGGTGCCCTCGGGCAGCGCGTAGTTGTTCATGCGCAGCACGTCGATCGAGTGGTCGGTGAGCCGTTCGAAGTAGTCGGGGGCCTGCCCGAGTGCGTCGGCGAAGATCCGGGTGAGGGTCCGCGCGACCCGCGAGGCCTCGGTGAAATAGGTCTGCACGCGGTCCTCGAAGCCGGGGACGTCGGGCCAGACGTTGATTCCGTAGTCGTCCTCCGACAGGTCCAGGTGGGGGAACGACCGGGCCTCCACGCCGACGTTGTATGCCTCGAAGAAATCGTTCATACGGCTGGCGGATTCGACGCCGAGGCTCAGGCTCAGCGACTCGCTCTTCGGCGGGCTGTATCCGCGGTTCGCGCCGACCACCCGGTACTGCTGCTTGTCGTCCATCGGCAGACCGAAGAAGTCGTCGAGGGCGGCGGCGAGGCCGTCGACCACCGGATCGGGGATGCCGTGTCCGAGGATCTGGACGAATCCCACACGGCTGCAGGCTTCGTCGATCTCACGGGCGACACGAGCGCGTTCGGCTTCCTCGCCGGCCCGGACGTACGGGCCGATGTCGACGGCGGGAACGACGAAGGCGTCAGACGGCGACTGGTTCATGGGCAACTCCGTGGGGAGAGGTGGTACCGGCCGAGGTGACGGGGGCCGGTGTGCCGGACCGGGACGCGCGAGCCAGTGTCCCGAGACGAGTGTGGTTGAACAGCAGGTTCAACGAGAACGCCGCGATCGCGGCGAGGGTGATGCCGCTGCCGAGCAGGATCTGCGCGGCGGACGGGAAGCGCTCGAACATGCCCTCGGCGAGTTCGGGCAGCAGACCCACACCCACTGCGACGGCGGCGATCGTGGAGTTGATGCGGTCGGACAGGTCCACCGAGCGCAGCGTATTGATGCCTACGAGGGCGACGGTGGCGAACAGGATCAGGCCGACACCGCCGACCACCGGCTTCGGCAGCGCCGCGACCACCGAGCTCACCTTCGGCAGCGCGCCGAGGACCACGAGGATCGCACCCGACGTGGCGGTGACGTAGCGGCTGTACACACGGGTGGTGGCCACCGCACCGACGTTCTGGGTGAAGACGGTGTCGACGAAGGCGTTGAAGACACCCGCGAGCACAGCGGACGCTCCGTCACCGGCGAGTCCGCGGGCGATGTCGCCCTTGCTGACGCGCTTACCGGTGATCTCGGCGACGGCGAGCATGCTCGCGGTGGATTCGGCGAAGACCACGGCCATGACGATGCTCATGGCGACGACGGCGGTGATCGGAAATTCGGGAGCGCCGAAGTGGAAGGGGGCGGGCAGACCCACCCACGACGAGCCCGCCACGCCGCCGAGGTCGATCAGGCCGAGCGGAACCGCGACGACCGTGCCGACGGCAAGGGCGATCAACACTCCGAGCTGGGCCCAGATGCCACGCCCGAGGCACAGGAAGGCGACGGCGACGACGATCACGAGCACGGCCAGGGCGATGTTGGTGGGCGAGGCGAAGGTGGGCGACGACGGGTCGGTGCCGACGATCAGCCCGCCTGCCACGCCGATGAGCGAGATCCCGACGACGGTGAGAACGACACCGGTGACGAGCGGCGGGAAGAACCGGATGATCCTGGCGAACGGCCAGGCCAGGGCGAGACCGACGATGCCGCCGATCAGCATGGAGCCGTAGACGGCCTGCAGGCCGTATTCCTTCGCGATGAGGATCATCGGCGTCAGGCCGGCGAAGGTCGCACCGCAGACGATGGGTAGGCGGACACCGACGAGTTTGCCGACACCGAGGCTCTGGACGATGGTGATCAGACCGGCGATCAGCAGGTCGGCGCTGATGAGCATCGCGATGGTGTCGCGGTCGAGTCCGACGGCCGCGCCGAAGACCAGCGGAACGGTGATGCATCCGGTGTACATGATCAGGACATGCTGGAGGCCGAACGCGAACTGCCGGAGGAACGGTAGTCGCGCGTCGACGGGGTGCGGTGAGGTCATGTGATCGCTCCCATTTCGGATGCAGTGCTGTATACGGTGCCGGATACAGCTTGGGGGCCGAAGTTTTCGGGCTCGAGTCATCGTGTTTCGTGCGGGTAAGGAACCGCTCACCACGCCGGCATGCCGTCGCTACGAACGCCTGAAGCCGACGTCATCCTTGCGGTCGCGTCCCTCTACCGTGCGGGTCATGGTTCCGACCTCATCATGGCCCGGATCACTGTGTTCGGTGAGCGCCACGCACCCGCACCTCACCGATCCGGTATCGCGGACATCCACAGGCCTCCGCGAGTTGCACCACGGGAAGTCACGACGGGATCGGAACAAGCAGAGACCCTCGATCATGCCCTCAGGCCGAGAGCACTCGGTTGACATCGAGAACGTTGTCTCGGGCGATAGTCCTTGCTGTGCTGATCAATACATCGATCAAGCTCCGCGCGCTGGCACTCAATGAGCGATCCGAAGGCATGGTGATACCGATCGAGCGCGGAACAGTCGCGAGAGAGGTCGGCAGTAGCGTGAGGTGTTCGTCGCGCGCCCCGATCAACATCGGTAGCGGCGCGATCGCATCGGTACTGATCAGAATCGGGCGAAGGGTGAGAATCGTCGAGCACTCGATGATGTTCTGAGGCAAGCCCAGCCCTTCGCGTGCGAACAGTTCGTCCAGTTCATGCCGTAGTTGGGTCGGCCGAGCCGGCAGGATCCACGGATAATCCAGCAAGTCGCGAATATCGGGATTCTCGAGATCGGCCGCGGGGTGCCCTCGCCTCACCACTGCACGAACGGGTTCGTCGTACAGGCGAATGCTGTGGGTGGCAGTGCTGTACCCCTGCGGGTCGAGCCGACCCACGACCAGGTCGATCTCGTCCCGCGCGAGACAGGTAGCCAGATCTTCCGGCAATTCCTCGATGACCGAAACCGACAACTTGGGGTGATCACGTTTGAGTGCCACAAGGGCCTGCGGCAACAACGAGTACGCACCGGCCAGATTGGTACCCACCCGTACCGGGCGCACACCGACTCGTTGCATCTCGTCGATGCTCTCGGCGGCGGCGCGCAGCGAGTTCAAAGCCGTCCGCGCGCTCTCGAGGAATATCTCGCCGAACTCTGTCGGCGCCATCCCTCGCGGCTTTCGTTCGAAGAGCGTCGCCGACAGTACATCTTCGGCCTCACGTACGGCACGGGTGATGGCGGGTTGAGTGACGCGGAGGACCTCCGCCGCACGAACCATACTGCCCTCATCGGCCAGCGTCGTCAGGAGAATCAAGTGCCGAATCTTGAGGCGCCCGTCGAACATGCGTTGCGGATTCATCCCTTGTCATTCCTCTGAAACATTGGCGAAACATTGTGTGATCGGTATTACATCCTGGATATACCGGAACGCACTTTAGCATTGGTTTTGCTCTGGTTCCTCTCGCATGATCAGTCCATGAGCTTCTCGTCCACTTCCCCGAGCGCACTGGCCGCTGTAGCGCTTTCGTTGGCTCGCTCCGACATTCGGGTACTCGACTTGACCGCACCGTTGTCGTCGTCGACGCCGGTGCTCCCACTGCCCGACGGCATGGCTCCGATCCCCCGTTTCGAACTGGAGGAGTTGGCCAGATACGACGACAGGGGTCCGACTTCCTACCAGAACGGTATTCACACCGGTGAGCACGTAGGGACCCATTTCGACGCGCCCTGCCACTGGATCACGGGTGTGGCCCACGGTGACGTCGCCTCCGTACCGGTCGACAGACTTATCGCGCCGGCGGTGGTGATAGACAAGACCGCCGAAGTTGCCGAGAATCCGGACTTCCTTCTCGACATCGATGACGTGATGCAGTGGCAGGAAGAATTCGGGCCCTTGCCGGCAGGCTGGCTACTTTTCCGAACCGGCTGGTCTGCTCGATCCCAACACCAGGAACGCTTCATCAATGCCGATGACAACGGCCCCCACACACCGGGCGTGACGCCCGCTTGCGCGGAATGGCTTGCCAACGAAACCCCGATCATCGGATTGGGGGTCGAGACGGTCGGCACCGATGCGGGCCAGGCCTTCCGGTTCGAGCCGGAGTTCCCCGTGCATTCGTTCCTGCTGGGAGCCGGAAAGTACGGAATCACCCAGTTGCAGAACCTCGACCGACTGCCACCGGTCGGCGCCCTCCTCGTTGTCGCACCACTGCGCATCGTCGGAGGCTCTGGGAGCCCAGCGCGCATCCTCGCACTGATCGAAGGCGAAACATCAAAGGAGACCGAATAACAATGCTGGTAAGAGACGCAATCGGGTACGCCCTCGCAGACATGGGCGTGTCCACGGTCTTCGGAGTCGTGGGTAGCGGAAACTTCCACTTCACCAATGCCATGATCGAACGGGGCGCCCGCTTCGTCGCAGCCCGCCACGAAGGCGGCGCTGCCACGATGGCCGATGCCTACGCGCGCATGTCGCGTGAGGTCGGAGTGCTGTCCCTGCACCAGGGCTGCGGTTACACCAACGCGATCACCGGGATCGCAGAGGCGGCGAAGAGCAACACTCCCCTGCTGGTCCTGACGGCCGAGGCCACCGAACCGACCTCGAACTTCTTCATCGATCAGGAAGGAATCGGCAACGGTGTCGGCGCAGTGTCGATGCGTGTCCGGTCCCCGTTGACCGCATTGGACGACGTCACACGTGCCTTCAATCTGTGCCGGGACGGTCAGCGCACCGTCGTGCTCAACGTTCCGCTGGACGTGCAGGACATGCCCTTTCAGGGTGACACCGCAAAACGCACCTACGTTCGTCCTGCCGCGCCCCAGCCCGCATCCGACGAGGTTGCACGGTTCGCTGAGCTCATCCTCTCTGCCGAAAGGCCGGTCTTTGTGGCCGGTCGCGGCAGCCGATCCCGCGGGTCCAAGGAAGCCGTCCAGGTGCTGGCCGAACAGGCCGGCGCCCTGGTAGCCACTTCAGCAGTCGCCCGAGGGATGTTCAACGACGACCCGTGGAGCATCGACGTCTCGGGTGGCTTCAGCTCCCCCTCACCGCCGAGCTGATCGCAGGTGCCGACCTCATTGTCGGGTTCGGTTGCGCCCTCAACATGTGGACGATGCGACACGGCAAACTGATCGCAGAAGACGCTTCCGTCGTACAGATCGACACGAACCCCACCGCGATCGGCCGACACCGCGACGTCACGCTCGGATTGTTCGGCGGAGTTGCCGAAACCGCCAAGGCCACGTCGGCATGGCTCGAGGCGAGGGGTATGACTCATCGTGAGGGCTACCGCACCGCCGAGGTCAAGAGCCGCATCGAAACAGGGCTGCGGTGGAACCAGGTTGCGTTCGACGACGAATCCGGTGATGGACTCATCGATCCTCGTACCCTGTCGGCCACGTTGAACACCATGCTCCCGACCGAGCGGATCGTGTCCGTGGACTCCGGGAACTTCCTCGGCTACCCGAGCATGTACCTCGATGTGCCCGACGAGTACGGATTCTGCTTCACCCAGGCATTCCAGTCGGTCGGACTCGGCCTCGCAACCGGGTTGGGTGCGGCACTGGCGCAACCTCATCGTCTGCCCGTCGTGGCGTGCGGAGACGGCGGATTCCTCATGGGCATCTCCGAGTTGGAAACTGCAGTTCGACTGAAGCTTCCGCTGCTCGTCGTCGTATACAACGACTCCATGTACGGCGCTGAGGTCCACCACTTCGGAACGGACGGACCGCCTCTCGACTCGGTGACATTCCCCGACACCGACATCGCTGCGATCGCACGCGGCTACGGCTGCGAGGCGGCCACCGTCCGGAATGTGACCGACCTGCACCCCGTCGAATCCTGGCTTGCAGCAGATCCCGACCGCCCATTCGTAATCGACGCCAAGATCGTCTCTCGGGAGGGCTCATGGTGGCTCCAAGAA
This sequence comes from Rhodococcus rhodochrous, assembly GCF_900187265.1. NCBI lineage: Bacteria > Bacillati > Actinomycetota > Actinomycetes > Mycobacteriales > Nocardiaceae > Rhodococcus > Rhodococcus rhodochrous. The sequence continues at coordinate 1,353,150 of NZ_LT906450.1, read as the reverse complement.
GCATTCGGTCACTGAGCGGAACCGATTCGATGAAACGAGTCATCGAGGAGGGACAGCACGCCCTCCCACCCATTTCACCACGATATTCAGGGGGCACCCAGTGACCAGCACGACGGAGATCACCCCTACTCGGCCGGTGACACCCAGTACGTCCTCGCAGGACCGCTTCCTCCGCAGGACGAACCTCACCCATCTGTTCTGGGGCACAATCGGAGTGCTCGGTTTCCTCACACTCTGGGAACTCGTCGCCCGCCTGCACCTGCTCCCCCGTGACGCACTCCCCCCCGCATCGACGACCTTGGCGCGGGCCGCCGAACTGCTCACCGACCCCGCCTTTCTGACGCAGATCGGTTACACCCTCTGGGCGGCGCTCGTCGGATACGCCATCGCACTGGTCATCGCGGTGCCCCTCGGACTGCTCCTCGGCCTGTCGAATCGCCTCTACGCCGCTACCTCGACCATCGTCGAGCTGGTACGACCGCTGCCCCCTATCGGTCTGGTACCTCTCCTCGTCCTGGTGGCGGGACAAGGCTTGGAGATGAAGTCCGCAGTCGTGGCTCTCGGCTGCGTATTTCCGTTGCTCGTGAACACCATTCACGGTGTGCACTCGACCAATGGTGTCGCACGAGCCACAGCTCGATCCTTCGGGTGGTCCCCCGCGCTCGTAGCATATCGAGTGGTATGGCCATCGGCCGTTCCGTCCGTACTCACGGGTGTGCGCGTGACGGTATCCATCGCCCTGATCCTCTGTATCGGCGCCGAGTTCATCGGCGGAAGCACCACCGGTCTGGGCTCGTGGCTCCTATTACAGAGCATGCTGCCTCAGGGCATCGACTCCGTCTGCGCCGGTGTCATCATCGCCGGCCTGTTGGGCCTGCTCATCAATGCAATCGTGAGCGTCCTCGAAACGAAGTACGCGTCCTGGGCACGAAGGGATGAAGGATGACGACCACACTGAGTTCGACCACTGTCTCCCGATGGTCGAATGCGGCACTCGGATGGACCGCGGCAGCCGTACTGCTTCTCGTCTGGCAACTGGGGGCTGTCAGCGCCCGATCCCCGTACTTTCCCCCGCCGATCGACATCTTCGGCAACGTCTACGACCGTTGGTTCTCCGCGGGATTGTCACACGGCATCCTCACCGACTCTTTCTACTCCGACATTCTTCCCAGCATCGGACGGCTCCTGGTCGGACTGGCGATCGCATGGATAGTGGGCATCACCCTGGGAGTACTTCTCGGCCGGATTCCCGTGCTGGCGATGACCATCGAACCCCTTCTGCATTTCATGCGCGGCCTGCCCGGCCCGGTTCTCCTACCCCTGGCCCTGGTGCTGGTGGGAACCGGTTCCGCCATGAGGATCGGCCTGATCACCTTCGGCGCGATCTGGCCCGTCCTGTTCAACACGTACAGCGCCGTACGCCAGGTACCCGAAGGATTCGAGGACGCCGCACGATCGACCCGCATCAGCCGGACAGGAATGCTGTTCCGTGTGATCCTGCCCTCGGCGAGCACGGGCATCTTCGCCGGCATCAAAGTGTCGACATCACTCGGTATAATCCTGCTGATCGCATCGGAACTCTACGCTGCGTCGGACGGCATCGGTTTCGGCCTGTCCCAAGCACAGCGCTCGTTCGAGTTCTTGACGATGTGGTCCTACATCGTCGCCCTCTCGATCCTCGGTTATCTGTCCAACCTCCTGCTCGTACGTATCGAGCATTCCCTCCTGGACTGGCACCGCCTTCGCATGGCCATCGACAACTGATCGGAACACAAACATGGCTAACGCATTGCTCGAGGTCGACAACCTCAGCCACACCTACCACACCGACCGCGGTGAACAGCGCGTCCTGAACGGGCTGTCGTTCTCGGTCGACGACGGCGAGTTCGTCTCGATCGTCGGTCCGTCGGGCTGCGGCAAGACCACTCTCCTGCGCACCCTCTCCGGCCTCCTCGAACCGACGGGTGGCACCATCTCACTCGGAGGTCGGGTGATCGACGGTGTTCCCGAAGGACTCGCGATGGTCTTCCAGGACTACCGCGCTTCGCTGTTTCCCTGGCGAAGAGTCGGAGCCAACGTCGAATTCCCCCTGCTCGGAATCGTCGGAAAATCCGAACGACGCGCCCGCACAGCCGAATCCCTCGCCGCCGTCGGGCTCGAGGGAATGGAGGAACGCTACCCTTGGCAACTGTCCGGCGGTATGCAGCAACGTGTCGCGATCGCCCGGGCTCTCGCGATGCAGCCGAAACTGCTGCTGATGGACGAACCGTTCGCATCCGTCGACGCCCAGACACGATCGGACCTCGAAGACCTGCTCCTACGGGTACGCGACCAATACGACATGACGATCCTGTTCGTCACGCATGACGTCGACGAGAGCGTCTACCTGAGCACTCGGGTCGTCTCGCTCAGCAAAGCACCGACAGTCAAGACCGCGGACCTGCTTATCCCGCTCGACTTCCCCCGCGACCAGATCCGCACTCGCGAAGAGGAACTGTTCGTCACCACCCGCGGCGAAGTCGCCCGCCTCATCCGGCAGGCGTGTCCCGGCGGCCTGCAAGTCGAAGTCTGAGCCCGTCACACCGCCCCGAAGTTCCCCCCTCGACCGGAACCTGGAGAACACATGAAGACACGATTCGCACGAGTGTGCGCGGCCGTGGCCACCCTCGCGCTGGCCGGCACCGTCGCCGCCTGCGGGGGCGAGGCCTCCTCCTCCGGGGCCCCCTCCGAAGACGGCATCACCCGCATGACGCTGTCCATCCCTCCCGTCGGAGATTCTCTGCCGGTGTACGTCGCCCAGATGAAGGGCTACTTCGCCGACAACGATCTCGAGATCGAATTGACCCCGGCAGCCAACGGGGCGACCACGATCAATGCGTTGATCTCCGGCAGCACCGACCTCGCGCTGGTGTCCTACCCGTCGATCATCAAAGCAGTGGACTCCGGTCTGCCCGTCACGATCGCTGCAACAGGCATCGATGGAACAGACGATTACAAGGGCGGCATCTACGTACGGAGTGATTCCTCCGTCGCCGCGGCAGCAGACCTGCTGGGCAAGAAGGTCGCCACGCCCTCCCTCGGATCCGTGGGCGATATCTTCCTCCGAGGCGTTCTCCTTTCCGAAGGTTTGGATTACAACCAGGTCGACTTCGTCGAGCTTCCTCAGGCGAACATGGCTACCGCCCTTGCAGCCGGCGACGTCGACGCAGCATTCATCACCGAGCCGACACTGAGTTCCGCCCTCGAGACCGTCGATCTGCGCTCCATCGCATACCAGAACGGCCCGCAGGGTCTCTTCGCCACGTCGGAGAAAGTGATCGAAACCAATCCCGACGCCATTCGTGCCTTCCGCGCGGCGCTTGCGAGGGCCGTCGAAGACATCGAGCTCGATCCTCACGCAGTAGCTGCAGAAACACTGCCTCGGTTCTCGGACATGGACGAGGACACCGCGCGAAACATGAATCTGCCGGAGTACGTCACCGAGTACGACGCCGAGGACGTCCAATCCGTGATCGACCTCATGGTCGAAGTGGGCATCGTCAAAAAATCGTTCAGCGCCGACGAAATGTATCAATCGTTGTAACTGCGCCGGCTTCGTCACTTCATCACGTCACCTCATCACGTCGATCCACAAGCAAGGACATCATTTTGAGCGGCACAGCACTCGTAGTGGGAACTGGAGAGTCCCCCTACACACGGCACGCCCCGCCAGGGACCACCACCGGATCGGTCATCGCCGACGCTGTCCTGCGCGCACTCGCGGACGCAGGTCTGTCCATCCGTGACGTAGACGGTTTCGGAGTCTCGAGCTTCACCCTCGGGCCCGATCATGCTGTCGACCTCGCTTGGCGAATGGGTCTTCGCCTGACGTGGTTGATGCAGGACACCAATGGGGGTGCGAGTGCAGGCGGAATGCTCCAACACGCCGTACGTGCGATCGAAGCGGCTGACGCCTCCGTCGTCGTTCTTGCTGCGGGTGACGTGATGGACAAGGCAGCGCACGAACGGCTCGTTGCCACGTACAACCGGGCGACCGAAGAACATCTGGCACCACTACCGATGTCGGGACCCAACGCACTGTTCGCGCTGCAGACGACACGTCAGATGCAGACCTTGGGTCTCGAGCGAGTGGACTACGGAAGGATCGCCACAACACAACGGACCTGGGCTAGCGCCAATCCTGGTGCTGTATATCGCGACCCGTTGACTCTCGACGAGTACCTGAACGCCCCGATGGTCGCCGGCCCCCTCGGACGATACGACTGCGTGCCTCCGGTGACGGGTGCAGATGCGGTCGTGGTCGTTGCCGAACACTGCGCCGCGAAGGGAGGGCCCCGCGCTCGTGTCCTGGCCGTTACCGCGTCGTACAACAGCGATGACCAGCTCGGCGACGGACTGGTTACAGGTCTCGCCTCTGTCGGACCACGAGCGTGGGATCTCGCCGGCGTGGAGCCGAACGATGCGGATGTGGTGAGCGTCTATGACGACTATCCCTCCATGGTCGTCGCCCAACTCGCAGATCTGGGGTTCCTGGCCCCGGACGAGGACGCGAGCAAGTTCATCGCCGAGCGAATCGCGACCCGCGATCTTCCCGTGAACACCTCCGGCGGTCAGCTCTCCGCCGGCCAGGCCGGGTCCGCCGGAGGCATGCACGGGCTCGTCGAAGTCGCGCGCCAACTTCACGGACGGGCACCGGGTCGGCAGGTCGGCGCCCGAATCGGTGTCGTCAGCGGCTACGGCATGGTGCTGTACAGGCACGGATCCTGTGCCAATGTGGCGATTCTGGAGGCGGCATGAGCATCATCGTTCAGTCCTGCCGGAACTGCGGCGAACACTATTTCCCGTATCGCCTCGTCTGTCCCGCATGTGGGAAAGCGAGTTTCACCGACGTCGAGATCGATTCCGGCACCGTCGAGGATGTGGTCCGGACCGCCGCCGATGTGGCCATCGGCACCGTACGGTGCGGGCCACGCCTGTGCGTCATCGCCCGATTGACGCCGACCGACCTCCGTCCGGGCGCGGTGGTGGCACTGAACCACACGATCACCGACGGTGCCGATCCGGCCGGTTTCGTGCCGGCCCGTACCCCCGGTCTGCAGCGAAAGGAAACCTACATCCAGTGAACAGCAATCGATTTCCCGACGACCTGAGCCCGACCGACATGACGTTGCCGGGCATGTTGAGCCTTCGAGCACGATTGACCCCACACGCTCCTACCCTCATCTTCGGTGAGACCCGCCGTACTGCAGCGGAGATGCGCGAAGCAGTGGCCCGAACCGGGCACATGCTGCACAGTCACGGCGTGCACCGAGGGGATCGCGTGGCGCTGATGTCCTCGAACCGAATCGAGTTGCTCGACCTCATACTCGGCTGCGCATGGATCGGGGCCGTGGCCGTCCCGATCAATACGGCGGCGCGCGGCACCCAACTCCATCAGGTCCTCAGCAACTCCCAGGCACGTCTGCTGGTCATCGAATCCGCGCTCATCGAGCATGTGCAGGCCATCGCGCCGCTGGAGGATCTGACCGACGTCTGGCTGATCGACTCCCGCCCAGGTCACGACGATCTCCCATGGCGGACCCTATCGTTGCCCACAGCTACGGAACAGATCGATCCGATTCGCCCCGAACTCGGCGATCCGGCGGTGATTCTGTACACCTCCGGCACCACGGGTGTCTCCAAGGGCGTCGTCTGCCCTCATGCCCAGTTCTACTGGTGGGGCCGCAATGTCACCGCTCAGCTCGGCATCACATCCGAGGACACTCTCTACACCTGTCTCCCCCTCTTCCACACCAACGCACTCAATGCGTTCAGCCAGGCGCTGGTGGCAGGCGCATGCTACGCCGTGGGCCCCCGCTTCTCGGCCTCCCGGTTCTGGGTCGATGCAGCGCAGAACAACGCCACGTTCACCTACCTGTTGGGTGCGATGGTGAGCATCCTCTGCAGCAAGCCCGAAAGCTCCGCCGATCGAGCACACAATGTCCGCGCCGCTCTCTCCCCCGCCACGCCGGCAAAGCTGCTCACCGCTTTCCGAGAGCGTTTCGGAGTGACCCTGATCGACGGATACGGCTCTACCGAAACCAACGCGATCATCTCCTCGTCCCGCACCGAGCAGAGGGCCGGGTACATGGGACGGATCCAGCCCGGCTTCGTCGCCCGAGTCGTCGACGAGCACGGTCTGGAAGTCGAACCCGGAACTCCAGGGGAGCTGCTTCTTCGCAGCGAACAACCGTTCGCCTTCGCATCGGGGTACTTCCGAATGCCCGAAGCTACGGTGGAAGCCTGGCAAGACCTGTGGTTCCACACCGGTGATCGCGTGGCGATCGACGCCGACGGCTGGGTTCGCTTCGTCGATCGGATCAAGGACGTCATTCGTCGACGAGGCGAGAACATTTCGTCGGTCGAGGTGGAGCAGGCACTGCGCCTCCATCCGAACATCGACGACGCTGCTGTCTTCGCCGTCGAGTCGGAACTCGGCGAGGACGAGGTGATGGCCGCTGTAGTGGTCGAACCGGGCGTGAGACTCGACTTCGAGGAAGTCACTGCGTTCTGCGAGCCCCGCCTGGCCTACTTTGCCATCCCCCGATTCTTCTCCGTCCACCAGGCGCTCCCGCTCACGGAGAACGGGAAGGTGAACAAGAACGTTCTTCGCAAACTCGGAGCCGGCGCCGCCGCCTGGGACCGAGAATCCGCCCGTATTCGTGTCAGCGCGCCCTGACGGTCACTCGTCCACATCAGTGTCTCAGCATGTCCACATCATTCGCAGGGGGTAATCGAGTGCTCGAGTACAAGAACTACATCGGCGGTCGATTCGTGGATGGGACAGGGGCGTTCGCTGCTATCGACCCGGCCACCGGACAACCCGCAGCCTGGGTACACGAGGCCGATGTGCGCCTCGCCGACCGTGCTGTGGACGAGGCGCACGACATGTTCGACCGAGCATGGGGTCGAATCGACAGCGTCGAGCGGTGCGGAATCCTATACGCTGTCGCCGCAGCTATCGAAGATCGTTCCGATGCCCTGGTCGCGGCGGAGGTCACGGATACCGGACAACCGTCGAGCCATGTAGCCGAGTTCGACATCGTCCACGCCGCCGCACAGTTTCGTGCCTGTGCCGACGCACTCGCCACTTCGACTTCGCACGGTACGCCCGGCCGCCGTCCTGCGATCTACCAGATCCGCAAACCTCTGGGTGTGGTCGGGGTGTTTCCCTCGTGGCGTCTACCACTCCTGTCCCTGGCCTCCGGCCTCGCTCCCGTTCTCGCCGCGGGAAACACCGCTGTCGTGAAACCCGCGGTCGATACACCGGGGACCGCGACGTTGCTGGCCGGAATTGCCACCGATGCCGGTCTGCCGGCCGGCGTCTACAACGTCGTGCACGGGTTCGATACAGGGGCGGCATCGGAACGGTTGTCCAAACATCACAGAGTACGCAGCATCCTGCAGGAGGAAGGACGACGGCTGCGACACCGGTCGGCGTCAGGAACACCGGAGCGGGTCACATGCGTCGCGATCGTATGCGCGGATGCCGACATCGCTGCCGCGGCCCGGAGCATCGCGAGATCGATTGCGTTCAAGTCCGGCCAGTCCGATGCAAGCGTCGATCGCGTGTATATCGACCGGTCCGTGTACGACGAGATGTGCAGTCGCCTGACGGAGACCCTCGACAGCCAACGTGCCGGGGTGGACTTCGGACCGCTCATCTCGCGACCACACTACGAAGCAGTGGTTCACGCTTTCGATCGCACAGCAACATCCGGATCGAAACGCATCACGGAACACGAGCCGACCGACGTACCCCGCGCCCTGCGTGACGGCTTCTGGATTCGGCCGACTCTCTGGGCGGCGGACAATCTGCCCCGAGCGCGAGCGTTCCAGCGCATCGACGGGCCTACCGCGATCCTCGCACCGTTCGACGACGAACGTGAACTGAATCGGCGCGCCTTATGCGGAGAAGGTCGTCTCTGGACCTCGATATGGACAAGCGATCCCGAGCGGAGTCACGACCTCGCCCGAACGATCGACGCCGACACCGTCTGGGTCGACTCGTGGTTCGTCGACCACCCCTATCCTGCAGAACCTCCGGGAAAGACACACGACACGTATGACCCCGGAGATCCGGCAACGCGAATGAATTCGCACACCCACCTCACCAGAATCTTCTCCTTACCACCGGACTGACCGTCCGATCGTCGGAACACCAGGGCTTCTTCCCTATTCGGCGAAAGAGAAAGGAAGTCACCATGTCAGCACACGCCCCCGTACGTATTCTGTATCAGAGCTACACGGACCCGGCCCTCCACCAGCCGTATCTATCTCGGCTGACCGACTACCTTGCCGGGATCGCCGCACCGGGTGTCTCGTTCGAGGTCCGCGGAATCAGCCCCGCAGACACTCAGCTGGGACGTCTGAGTGAGCTACGGTGCAGTGTCCAGTCCATCGCCGGCATCGTCGAAGCGGAACGGGAGGGGTTCGACGCGGTACTCGTCGGGCACTTCCAGGACGCTGGCCTGTTCGAGGCACGGACCGCCGTCGACATCCCGGTCGTCGGACACGGCGAAGCCAGCATGCATCAAGCATGCATGCTCGGTGGGCGGGTCGGGATCGTCTCCATCGACCCCGTCTACCTCCCGTGGCATCACGAACAGATCCGTCGGTACGGACTCGAATCGAGAGTTGTCGACGTCCGATGCATGCAGATAACCCCCGACGAGGCGGTAGCTGCATACGATGATCCGGCCGGATACGAAGCAATCAAGGGGACTGTCTGAATAACGGTGGATCCGGGTTGGCCTGACACGCCGAGCAGCGAGCTTGGCGGGAAGGATCGACCGTGACGGAAACACTGGAGCCCATGGCGGACGAGGTGAACCAGCTGGAGTTGGCGCAGCAGCTGCTGGCCCAGGCCAAAGAGCAGGGCATCGAGCTGATGGGCCCGAACGGACTGCTCGGGCAGTTGACGAAGAACGTGCTCGAAACCGCACTGGATGCGGAGATGACCGAGCACCTCGGCTACGAGAAGAACGACCCGGCCGGTCGCGGCAGCGGCAACTCCCGCAACGGCACCAGATCGAAGACGGTGCTCACCGAGATCGGCCCGGTCGAGATCGACGTCCCGCGGGACACCGACTCGAGCTTCGAACCGAAGATCGTGCGCAAACGGCAACGGCGGCTGACCGGCATCGACGAGATCGTGCTCTCGCTCAGCGCCAAAGGATTGACCACCGGCGAGATCTCGGCACACTTTCAGGATATCTACGGAGCGTCGGTGTCGAAGGACACCATCTCCCGGATCACCGACAAGGTGCTCGAGGAGATGACCGAGTGGCAGAACCGGCCCCTCGATCGGGTGTATCCGGTGGTGTTCATCGACGCCATCCACGTCAAGATCCGCGACGGTCAGGTCACCAACCGACCGATCTACGTCGCGATCGGGGTGACCGTCAACGGTGAACGCGACATCCTGGGGTTGTGGGCCGGCGACGGCGGGGAAGGCGCGAAGTTCTGGCTGGCGGTGCTCACCGAGATCAAAAACCGCGGAGTGGCCGATGTGTGCATCGTCGTCTGCGACGGGTTGAAAGGCTTGCCGGAGGCGATCAACACCGTGTGGGAACTCGCAGTGGTGCAAACTTGCGTTATCCACTTGATCCGCAACACTTTTCGATTCGCACCACGCCAGCATTGGGACGAGATGTCCCGCGATCTCAAACCGATCTATACCGCTCCGACCGAGGCCGCGGCCAAGGAACGGTTCGTCGAGTTCGCCACCAAGTGGGGACCGAAGTATCCGGCGATCGTCCGGCTCTGGGAGAACGCGTGGAGCGAGTTCGTGCCGTTCCTCGACTACGACGTCGAGATCCGGCGGGTGATCTGCTCGACGAACGCGATCGAGTCGATCAATGCCCGCTACCGGCGTGCGATCCGCGCCCGTGGGCATTTCCCGACCGAGCAGGCCGCGCTGAAGTGTCTCTATCTTGCGACGCGGGCGCTGGACCCCACCGGTCGGGGTAGGGCACGATGGGCGATGAGGTGGAAGCCTGCCCTCAATGCCTTCGCGATCACTTTCGAAGGACGCATCAACTAACCGATGCCAGGCCGGATCCACCGTTTATCGGACACTCCCCAATCAAGAAGATGTTCCTCGACGCGGCACAGGCCATGGTCCGTGAGAGCGGCGTCGAAGTAGTGATGTCCGCAGGAGGGTTGTTCGCGTTGCTGAGCGCCACCGACACCGACCTGCAGTTGGACGGCGCCATGATTGCCAATCCCACCTACCTCGCCGTGCGACAGGCAGAGCTCGCGGTCAGCGTTGCGCGGGCAACCGGCATGCCCGTCTCGCGTGGAGGCACATTCGCCCGAGCCACTCCACGTGCAGTGGAAGAACTTCTCACTCTGATCGGAAGGAACTGAAGTGACCGTGATGGAATACACCGCAGAGGCAACCGCAGACGGCAACGGCCGAAACGGCCGTGTCGCTTCGAACGACGGACTGGTCGACGTCGCTCTCGGCATCCCTGTCGAACTGGGAGGTGCCGGCGGCGGATCCAATCCCGAACAACTCTTCGCCGCCGGATACGCCGGTTGTTTCCTGTCGGCATTGTCGTCCGTTGCGCGCGCGCACAAGGTGCGGCTCACCGACCCCACGGTGACCGCGCGAGTCACGATCGCGGATCACGGTGAGGGGTTCGGCCTTTCGGTCGAACTCGTGGTGAACATGCCCGGAGTCGACGAGGACGTTGCACGCACCGTGGTCGAGGGCGCACATCAGAAGTGCCCGTATTCCAAGGCAGTTCGGAACAACGTCGATGTCGCACTGACGCTTAAGTAGTGCACTCGATGCGAGCCGCTCTGCTCCACCGCTACGGGCAGTCCCCACGGATCGAGCAGACCGAAGTCCCTCACCCAGTAGCGAACGAATCTCTGGTCGAAGTGGCAGCCGCCGCGGTCGGCCACCTGGATGTGACCATCGCGTCGGGCCGATTCTCGGTTCCACCCCGACTCCCCCACATCGGGGGGACCGACGCAGTCGGGACCATCGTCGAATCCGATCGATTCGAACCGGGAGTACGCGTGTTGGTCCGTGGCGGGGGGGTGGGTGTCAACCGGCCCGGATGCTGGGCCGAGTACGTAGCAGCCCCTGATACCGCACTCATGGAGTTGCCCCGGTCGCTCCCTCCAGCCGCAGCAGCCACTTTCCTATCCCCTTCCACGTCCGGCTACCTCGCGGTCACGGGTGTCGCTCGGATAACTCCCGGTGAACGAGTGCTCGTCACCGGAGCGTCGGGTGCCGTGGGCGCCGCCGCCGGCCAGTTCGCCCTCCATGCCGGCGCGGCGAGTGTCACCGGACTCGTCTCGACGCACGCCAAGGCCAGAACTCTGCCCCAGGGAGTCGAGCCGCTCGTGTCGTCTCCGGATGTCCTGGATCGCCTTGCATCGAAACCGACGTTCGACGTACTCATAGATACTGTGGGCGGACAACAACTCGCGAGCCTGCTCGGGGGCGTCGTGCCGGGAGGTCGGGCAGTCCTGATCGGCTACACACGCGGTGAAGCCGTTTGCCTCGATCTGCCCAACTTCCTCCTGCACGACGTGGCGCTACTTCCCTTGAACATGATGCGGCGACGAGAGGAACAAGCGTCGCTCGTCCCGATGATGTGTGACCTGATCACCTCGGGCCGACTGGTGCTTCCCGTGCACGAGTTCGCTCTGCACGAACTACCCTCTGCTCTCGATGCACTGAGGAACGGGCACGTCACCGGTCGCGCTGCCGTAGTCCTCTGAAGCACGCAACTTCTTTCCGGTGACAGGTCAACCGTTGTCCAGGAACCGATTTCGAGATGAACCGGGCCGACGACACAAGCGCATCCGAGCCCTCGGGACCGATTTGCAGTGACGACGCCTCCTCGTCGTGTCGGAGTGCCCGGTCGATGGCATCGGTCCGACCCGGGATGTCCTCGTGCGGTGCGACTTCTGCACTCGGCCAACGGATCGGTCGCGTCGTCGACAAAGAGCAAAGGCTGCGACCCCTCTCCATTGCTATTACAAGATGGGCATAGCAATCACGTGATTGGCATTTGTCCGTAATCGTTCGAGAACTGAGGATTGAAGCATGAAACCCATCCATGACGGTTGGATTCGCAATTTCGTCGACGGCGAGTTCGTCGAACCCGATTCCCGACGCGGGTTCGATCAGATCGACCCCTCGACAGGCCGGATCGTCGCCCGAGTCCACGAGGCAGACCGCCCTCTCGTCGACCGTGCGGTCACCGCGGCGCGCCGCGCCCTGGATCGCGGCTGGGCCGACACTCCCGTGCGAGAGCGCACCGCGCTCCTACGTCGGGTCGCCGATCGGATCGAAGAACGGTTCGACGAGTTCGTCGCCGCCGAAATATCCGATACCGGAAAGCCTCTCACCCAGGCCCGGGAACTGGACGTCACTCGGGCGATCGTGAATTTCCGCACCTTCGCCGACATCGTCGCAGCCGCCGGCCAGGAGTCCTTCCTCACCGATTTTGCAGGCGGAAGACAAGCCCTCAATTACGCTGTCCGCAAGCCACTCGGCGTCGTGGCCGTAATCGTGCCGTGGAATCTCCCACTGCTCCTGCTGACGTGGAAGGTCGCACCCGCACTCGCATGCGGAAATGCGATCGTGGTCAAACCGAGCGAGGAAACACCCTCGACGGCAACACTTCTCGCCGAGGTGCTTGCCGAAGCCGGCCTGCCCGCCGGTGCCTACAACGTCGTGCACGGCTTCGGCGCCGACTCGGCGGGTGAGTATCTGACCACCCATCCGGGCATCGACGGTGTCACCTTCACCGGATCGTCTGCGACCGGTGCCCACGTGATGAAAACGGTCGCACCCCGAGTTCGTCCGGTCTCGTTCGAACTCGGCGGAAAGAACGCCGCAATCGTATTCGACGATGTGAACATCGACGAAGCAGTGACCGGGCTGGCAAAGTCGATCTTCACCAATACCGGTCAGGTATGTCTGTGCACCGAGAGGGTGTACGTCCAACGGGCAATCTTCGACGACATTGCGGCCGGACTCGCCGAACGCGCCGAGAGTCTTCGACTCGGCGACCCCAACGATCCGAACACGACGACCGGTCCGCTGATCTCCCAGGGGCACCGGGACAAGATCCTCGGGTATCTCCGGCTCGCCGAGGAATCCGGAGCGAAGGTACTGACCGGGGGCGGCATTCCCGAGCTCGGACCGGACCTCGACGGCGGATCCTGGATCGAACCGACACTGTGGACCGGGCTGACGAACACCGACCGCGTACTCCGAGAAGAGATTTTCGGTCCCGTGGCAGCACTCGTACCGTTCGACACCGAAGACGAAGCGATCGCACTCGCGAACGATACGGAATACGGGCTCGCATCAGCCGTGTGGACGAACGACCTCCGTCGAGGCCACCGCGTCGCCCAGAAGATGCACGTGGGCATCTCGTGGGTCAACACCTGGTTCACCCGCGAACTTCGATCTCCGTTCGGCGGGATGGGACTCTCGGGGATCGGACGAGAGGGGGGTGAGTCCTCACTCCACTTCTATTCCGAACCGACCAATATCTGCGTGCAACTGTGACCGAGAATCATCGATGAAGGACAACCACATGAACATGGCCACGGACACTGTCACAGAGCTGGCCGCCCGCCTGGACTCGGCTGAGCAGGACCGGATCGAAACGAACAGCTTGGCAGACGACATCGACATCGACGTCGACGCCGCCTACGCAATCCAGGAAGAACTCGTCGCCCGCCGATGTGCACGGGGAGAGAATCTGGTCGGGGTCAAACTCGGCTTCACCAGCCGAGCGAAGATGGCCCAGATGGGCGTATCGGAGGTCATCGTCGGGCGACTCACGGACGCCATGGAGGTCGCCGACGGCGAGAGCGTAGACCTCTCGCGCTTCATCCACCCGAAGATCGAACCCGAGATCGCGTACCGCATCTCCGCCGATATCGACTTCGACGGACCTGTGCCGGATATTGCCGCATACGTAGATGCTGTCGCTCCCGCGATGGAGATCATCGATTCACGCTATCGGGATTTCCGTTTCACCTACACCGACGTGGTGGCGGACAACACCTCCGCAGCAGCTTATGTCATCGGCCGGTGGCGTCCGCTGCAGGATGTCAGCAATCGCGCTGTCCGCCTCTCCACGTCCGGCACCGTCGTGGAAGGCTCGACGAACGCTGTCCTCGACGACCCGGCCAATGCCGTCCGCGAGTTGTTGGAAATCGCACGACGTCGGCGGATTCCGTTGCGCGCCGGGTATGTGGTGCTGGCCGGAGCCGCAACTACGGCAACACCGCTGACGACAGGCAGCGTCGAATGTGAAGTGGAAGGTTTGGGAACCGTGAGCCTGAGGGGAATCGCATGACCGGGAACGCACGAGTGATCGAGGGGCTCGCCACACCTCGGGGTAGATTCCCCCACGTCAAGGTCGCCGGCGATTTCGTTTACGTCTCCGGCACCAGTTCTCGTCGGCCCGACAACACTTTCATAGGTGTGGAGGTAGACGAGATGGGCACGACACGCCTTGATATCCGCGCCCAGACGCGCGCGGTCATCAGCAATATCCAGGCAATTCTCGCGGAGGTCGGGGCCGAGCTCACAGACCTCGTCCAGGTCACCACCTACCTCGTGTCGATGAACGACTTCGGCGGATACAACGAGGTTTACGCCGAAATGCTCGACGAAGGAGGCCCGACACGGACGACCGTGGCAGTGCACCAGCTGCCCCATCCGCACCTGCTCATCGAGATGCAAGCAGTAGCCCACCTACCTGGCGCCCGTCACCACTGAACCGAAAGAGAACGCCATGACAACCATTCCGCCCGTCATCGACTTCCACAAGTGGATCGCCGACAACCGGCACCTCCTCGCTCCGCCGGTGAACAACCAGACCATGGCTCTCGGGGACGACTTCATCGTGCAGGTCATCGGTGGCCCCAACCAGCGCACCGACTACCACGTGGATCCATACGAGGAGTGGTTCTTCCAGATCGAAGGCGATATCCACGTCAATGTCATGACCGAGGAGGGCACTCGCGCGGTGCACATCCGCGAGGGCGAATCCTGGCTGCTCCCCGGAAACATCCCCCATTCGCCTCAGCGTCCCACCGAAGGCATCGGACTCGTAATCGAGCGTGTACGGCGCGAAGGAACACTCGAGAAGTTTCAGTGGTACTGCCTCGAGTGCGATGCTCTCATCCACGAAGTCGAACTGCAGGTACGTGACATCGTTGCGGACCTGCCGCCCGTCTTCGTCGATTTCTACAACGACGAGACCGCGCGGACCTGCAGTACCTGCGGCGCACTGCATCCCGGAAAGGGATGACATGAGCGACATCATCGACGTACACACCCATTACGTTCCGAAGGGGTGGCCCGACCTGAGTGCCGACGCCGGGGTCGACGCACCGTGGCTTCGGGTCGAAAGCGAATCCGACGCAATCATCATGATGGGTACGCGTGAGTTCCGCCGTATCCAGTCCGATGCGTGGGATTACGAAGTGCGACTGCGTGACATGGATGCGGACGGTGTCCGGGCACAGGTCGTCTCCCCCACCCCCGCTTTCTTCAATTACGGACGTACGCCCGAAGAAGCCGAGCGGATCGCGCGCATCTTCAACGACCTGGCTCTCACGATCGTCGAACCGGCACCGGATCGGCTCGTTCCGTTCTGCCAAGTCCCCCTGCAGGACACGGATGCCGCATGCCGCGAACTGGAACGGTGTGTCGAAAATGGGCACCGCGGCGTCGAGATCGGTAATCACGTCGGTGATCGCGATCTCGACAGCGAAGGGATCGTGACCTTCCTGCAGCACTGCGCCTCGCTGTCGGTTCCGGTGTTCGTGCATCCGTGGGACATGGCAAGCTCACCACGCTTGGACCGGTGGATGGCTCAGTGGCTCGCAGGAATGCCGGCCGAGACCCACTTGTCGATTCTCTCGCTCATTCTGGGCGGAGGATTCGACCGGATCGACGAGAGTCTGCGAATCGCGTTCGCTCATGGCGGTGGGTCCTTCGCATTCTGGCTCGGTCGCGTCGACAACGCGTGGCACCGCCGCCACGACATCATCGGCACGTCGGCCGAACCACCCTCCCGATATGTGGACCGGTTCTACGTCGATTCCGTCGTATTCGACGAGCGCGCCCTTCGACTCCTCGTCGATACGATGGGTTCCGAACGGGTGCTCGTCGGTAGCGACTATCCGTATCCCCTCGGCGAGCGACCGGTGGGAAGCGTGGTTCGAAAGAGTGAGTTCCTGACGCCCGAGGCCCGCGCCATGATCGAGCACGAGAATGCAATGCGGTTCCTCGGGCTGAGTTGAGTCGGGTTGTCGAAAGCGATGGGAAAACGCCTGTCGCACGGGAGTCTCGACGGACACGCCTGGGACTGGCAGAGTCGGGCGCTCTGCCGGTTCTACGGCGCGGAGATGTTCTTTTCACCCGAAGTCGAAACCCGAGGTGCACGAGCGCGTCGGGAGCAGCTGGCATGCAGTATCTGCATGAGCTGCAGTGTTCGTGGAGAGTGCGGCGATTATGCGCTCGCCGCCGGAGAAACACACGGCATCTGGGGCGCCATGACGGAGCACGCTCGCCGAAGAGCGGTGCGCCGGTCGACCGGACGTGACACGCACAGCCCACACCGGTCCGGCTTCTGCCCACCGCGCAACGGTTCGTCGTAGCGCGGTGGGCCCGCTTCTTCGGCGGTGACGCCGAACACCGTCGTCACCTGGGTAATACGTTCGTCAGGTCTGTCTCAGGTCAATCGTCCGCTCACGCGCAGACGGGCGATGCCGCCGTCGGGATAGACGTCGAGCCGCACGAACTCCACCGGCGTCGGCGAATCGACGCGGAAACGATGCCGGCAGTCCGGCAGCAGTGCGGTCCGCGGCACGAGTTCGGCCCAGGACGATTCGTCGGACATCGCGTCCCCGCTGGGGATTCCGCTCAGGCGCGCCGCTCCCGGTGCGTTGCCGACGAAATAGGAGGTGTCGATCTCGACGTGGTCGACGCAGCCCGGCCCGGCGAGACGGATCACCACGTAGTCGTTGCCGTCGTCGCGGCGCCGGGCGTTCTCCCAGCCCTCCCCCATGTGCCGCGAGCGACCGAGGCCGATGATGTTGCGCGGCGACGAATAGAAACGGTTCGAGCACGCGACGACGTCGCCACCGTTCTCGAGGGCTGCGAGATCGATCGTGCCCGTGAGGAAGGCCGGGTCCGGGCGCGCATGTCCGTGCACCCGGAAGCGGGCCACACCGCCGTCGGGAAAGATGTTCAGGCGCAGGTGCGTCCAGCGCCGATCGTCGTCCACCGCGAAGGCGTTCGCGGTGTCGCCCTTCAGGGCCACGCGCTCGAGGACCGGTTCCCACGGCGCGTCCAGCAACTCCTGATCGGTCGGGTAGCCGACGAGGTCCACCCCGTCGACGGACGCGAAGGGCGGGTAGTTGCCCGTGAACCAGGCGGTGTCGATCACGACGCCCTCGACGACACCGGGAACGCCGAGCCGGACCACCGCGAAGTCGTGCCCGGGTTCGCGGCGACGCCGGGTCTCCCACCCGTCGTACACCTTTCCCTTGTGCCCGAACTCGGACGGATCGAAATCGGGTGCACCCGGCGAGATCAGGTTCTCGCGACTCGCGAAGAACTCGTCGTTCGCGAACACGACGGCCCCGCCCAGCGATCGCGCGGCGAGATCGGGTAGTTGCAGGAAATCTGCTTCGGTCAACGGTTTTCCTTTCGGGAGAGCAACGCACCACGCGGTGCGGGGTCGGTGGCGCCGAGGGTGACGGTGAGCGGTTCACCGGCGAGCCAGGTCTGCCGCACGACCCCGGCCAGCGCGCGTTCGGCGTAGGGCGTCACGGCGTTGCGGTGGTGCAGCCGCTCCGGGAAGACGACGAAGGCGTCGTCGGGCGCGAAGACACACAGATCGGCACTGTTGCCCACGGCGATCGCACCGCGGTCGGCCAGGCCAACGAGGTCGGCGGTGCGGCCGGCCATCCAGCGCACCACGTCGACGAGTGTGTGCCCGCGCTTGCGCGCCTCCGACCACACGATGGGCAGTCCGAGTTGCAGCGACGAGATTCCGCCCCATGCCTCACCGAAGTCGCCGGTGACGAACTTCTTCAGTTCCGGCAGACACGGCGAGTGATCGGAGACGATGCAGTCGAGTGTGCCGTCGGCCAGGCCGCGCCACAGCGCTTCCCGGTTGCGGGCCTCACGGATCGGCGGACAGCACTTGAAATGTGTGGAGCCGTCGAGGATCTCCTCGCTGAACAGCGACAGGTAGTGCGGGCAGGTCTCCGCGGTGACGGGCAGGCCCTCGGCCTTCGCTGCGGCGACGAGCGGAAGGCTTCCCGCGTCCGACAGGTGCAGGATGTGCACGCGGCATCCGGTCTGTCGCGCGCCGTCGATGACCTGGGCGACAGCGCGGGACTCGGCGACCGGTGGTCGCGAGTACAGGAAGTCGTCGTAGCGGGGTCCGGCCGGCGGGTCCTGAGCGTCGAGGGTCGGCCCGTCCTCGGCGTGCACGATGAGCAGGCCACCGAAGCCGGCGATCACGCGCATCGCCTCGATCATCTGCTCGCGGTCCAGCGGCGGGTACTCGTCGAGACCCGAATACGCGAGGAAGCACTTGAAGCCGTACACCCCTGCGTCCCAGAGCGGTTCGAGATCGGCAAGATTGCCGGGGATCGCACCGCCCCAGAATCCGACGTCGACGGTGACCTGCTCGGCCGCGACCTTCTGCTTCACCTCGAGGGCCGCCACGTCGACGGTGGACGGAATGGAGTTGAGGGGCATGTCGACGATCGTCGTCACTCCCCCGGCCGCGGCGGCACGTGTCGCCGTCGCGAAGCCCTCCCATTCGGTGCGGCCGGGTTCGTTGACGTGGACGTGCGTGTCCACCAGGCCGGGGAGCAGCACCTCGTCGTCGGCGAGGACGATCTCCCGCGCATCGGCCGGAACGGCACCGTCGTATTCCTCGATCGCGACGATGCGGCCGTCGCGCACATGGACGGCGCAGCTGCCTTCCTCGTCCCCCACCACGGCACGTCGCGCGCGGATCACGGTGGTCATCGCGTCACCGTCGTCGGTCGACCCGCGAGCCGGGCCAGGTGGTCGAGATTCGTGCCGGTGCGATCGCATACTTCCTTCTCGGTGAGGGCTCCGCAGCTCGTTCCTCGCAGGAGAAAGGCGGCGAGAGCACGGGCGGTGGCGGGTTCGTCGAGATATCCCGACGACAGGGCCGGGTCGAGATAGGCCGCGACGCGTCCCGCGGCGGTGGACAGCGACCGGCGATAGAACGCGAAGGTCGCGGCGTAGCGGGTGGGCAACTGCGCCGGGTGCAGATCCCAGCCCTGGTAGAAACCGCGGCGCAGCGACCGGTCGATCAGGCGGGCGTGCAGTCCCCATGCCGCACGGATCTCGTCGCGGGTGCCGACGGGAAGGCGGTTGGTGGACCCGTCGGACAACCGCACCCCGGTGCCCGCTGCCGCGACCTGCATCGTGGCCTTGGCGTGGTCGGCGACGGGGTGGTCCATCGCCTGGTACTCCGCGGCGATGTCGCACGCGGCCGAGTAGTCGTAGGTGCCGTAGTGCAGTCCCGAACAGCGTCCGCGGGCCGCTCGGATCATCGTGGCGACGGCCGCGGTGCCGTCGGGTCCGCAGATCGCCTGTGGCGTCTCGATCTGGATCTCGAACCGCAGGGGTGCGGCGAGGGGGTAGGTGGCCTCGAGGTGTTCGCAGACCGTCACCATGGCGGCCACCTGTTCGGGCGCGGTGACCTTGGGCAGCGTCACGACGAATCCGTCGGGGAGAGCACACTTTCCGGTGAGTTCGGCGACGAAGGTGTCGAGCGTGCGGAGGCCGCGGCGCCGGGTGGCGGCCTCGAAGGACTTGAACCGGATGCCGACGAAGGGTGTCGCGGCGGGATCGGTCGCGAGTTCGGCGGCGGCGCGGGCGACGTGGGCGTCCTCGTCGGCGTCGCGTTCGTGCTCGGGAATGCCGGGGCGGGTGAACCCGTCCTCGAAGTCGATGCGCAGATCCTCGATCGGTTCGGTGCGCAGTTTGGCCTCCACGAGCGGGAGGACCGTCTCGGCCAGTTCGGGTTCGATGCCGGTGACCGCGGCGAGGTCCGCGGGTCCGTCGATGTGGGTGTCGAGGACGTCGAGCGCGTCGACTCCCCACCCCGCCACGATCCCGGCGTCGTAGCGGTCGGCCGGGACGTAGACGGTGTGCACCGGTTGGCGGGCACCGTCGGTCCCGGGATAGGTCGCGGCGTATGCCGCGTCGGTGTCCGCGAGCTGCGCGTCGAGCGCAGCCGCAAGCCTGTGCAATCCTGTCGGCACCCGAACTCCTGTCCTGTATCCACGGCTGTATACGTCGTGGTGCGCCGACGTTATCGGCGCCAGGTCATGTGTTCGGTTAACTGCGGTTACGGGCCCGTTACACATCTGCCGGGGCGGTGTTCGTCCTCGGCTGAACCCGGTCCGATGCCGCCGGATCGACGGCACAATGGTCGGCATGGAGCCGGAGCAGGGTCGCGTGATCGATTTCGCCACCGCCGCGAGGTCGGCGCGGACTCCCGTGCGGGGAGCCGACGGCACCGAGCCCCGGTTGCTCCGCCAGATCTACGGCGAGATCCTGCGCGACGAGCGTCGCGATCAGGACCGCAGCCTCGAGGACGTCGCCCGCACGGTCGGGATGTCGAAGCAGTACCTGTCGGAGGTCGAACGTGGCCGCAAGGAGGCCTCCTCCGAGATGCTGCGGTCCGTGTGCGATGCGCTGGAACTTCCGATGGAGCAACTGCTCGCGCGCGGGATCCGCCGGATGACCGCGCACCGCACACTCCGGACCACTGGTCACGCCGGCGTCGAGTTGTGCGCCGCGTGACGGTGCAACTACGTCACAGTGTGACCACGTGACGGTGCAACTACGTCACAGTGTGACCACGTGACGGTGCAACTACGTCACAGTGTGACCACGTGACGGGTCATCCGTCCCGATCGACGACGACGTGATCGGCCAGGCCGTAGGCCACCGCCTCCGTCGGTGAGAAGATCCGGTCCCGGTCGGTGTCGCGGCGCAGTCGGCCGATGTCGCGCCCGGTGTGCGCGGCCAGGATCTCCTCGGTCTGGGCCCGCACCCTCATCACCTCCGCCGCCTGCAGGGCCAGATCGGAGATGGTGCCCTGCCCCTGCGCCGACGGCTGATGCAGCAGCACCCGCGAATGTGCAAGCACGTGCCGGCGACCGGGGGCTCCGGCCGCGAGCAGCACGGCGGCCGCCGACGCGGCCTGTCCCATGCAATAGGTCGCGACCTTCGGACGCAGGAACTGCATGGTGTCGTAGATCGCGAGCATCGCGGTGGACGATCCACCGGGCGAATTGATGTAGAGACCGATCTCCCGGTCGGGAGATTCGGCCTCGAGATGCAGCATCTGGGCCATCACGACGTTGGCGACCCCGTCGTCGATCTCGGTGCCGAGGAAGACGATGCGTTCGTTGAGCAACCGGCTGAAGACGTCGAACGACCGCTCCCCCGCCGGTGTGCGTTCGATGACGTTGGGAATCGTGTAGGTACTCATCGTCCCAGTCCCATCTGCCGTCCCGCGGCGAACGGCGCCAGTTCGACGAGCGACCCGACGACCGTGTCGACGATGCCGTATTCGCGTGCCTGTTCGGCGGTGAACCATCGGTCGCGGTCGCTGTCGCGTTCGATCTCCTCGAGCGAATGCCCGGTGGCGTCCGAGAGGATCTGCTGCGACTGCAGTTTCATGTATTCGAGATTCTCGGCCTGGATCGCGATGTCGACGGCCGTCCCCGAGAATCCGGCCGAGGGTTGGTGCATCATGATCCGGCTGTGGGCAAGGCTCGCGCGTTTGCCCTTGGTGCCCGCCGCGAGCAGGACCTGCCCCATACTGGCGGCGAATCCCGCTGCCACGGTGACGATGTCGTTGGGAACGAGTTGCATCGTGTCGTAGATGGCGAGGCCGGCGAAGACGGATCCGCCGGGCGAGTTGATGTGCAGGACGATGTCGCGCCGGTCGTCGGCGGAGGCGAGCAGGACGAGTTCCGAGCAGACGCGCTCGGCCATCTCGTCGTCCACCTCTCCGGTCAGTCGCAGGATGCGCTGACGGAAGAGTCTGTCGGCCAGTTGGTCCCGGTACGAGAGTGGTTCGGTGGTCGTCATGCAGCCAGCCTGACCCCCGATGGGCGCGAACCGGCGGTTCGTCTGCTCACGGCAGACGGACCGGTCGTTCCGGCAGATCAGTCCCCCGCGGACCGGACGGCGCTGATCACCACCGCGACGAGGACCGCCAGTAGCAGGATCACGAGCAGGACCGGTCCGAGCAGCAGCACCAGCACGATCAGGACGGCCAGTCCGATCTTCGCCTTGGTGCTGAGTCCGGAGATCAGTCCGCCCAGCGCGGCGAGGGCCGGATTGCGGCCCTCCAGCGCGGCCCGGATGCCGGCGAGGACCGCCTGCAGTCCCACACCACCGCGGGTGACCTCACCCAGGAGCGAGTCCACCCATCCGCGGATCTTCCGGGTCAGTCTCGCCCCGAGTCCCCGGATCCCGTCCAGTGCGGTACGGACCCCGGTCCGCAGCGCATCCTTCAGCCTCTCGAGGAGCGATGGGGGCTTCGGCTGTGGCTGATCGGATCGTGTCCGCTCACGTGCGGGGCGGGTGGGTTTCCCGGCCCGGGCGTCGTTCGCCGGCGGACGTGGTCGTTGCCTCTCCTTCGGAGGTGCCGGCTTCGCACGAGAGCGGGGCGTGGCGTCCGAACGGGTCGATGTCCGAGTGGTCGATCGGGACGAGGTTCGGGTCGAGGTGCGCCGCGAGCCGGTTCCGGGGTCGCGATCCCGACGCCGCAACCCGGTATCGGAGTCGCGGGACCGACGCCGCGCGGTGGGCTCGGGCTCGCGAGGTCGACGGCTGCGCGTCCGCACAGGCTCGGCGGGAGCCTCCGTCCCCGTGGCCCTCGCGCGCGTCGCGGTCGGCCGCCGCGCCGGACGGGAGGTTCGGCGGGCTTCGTTCTGCCGAGCACTCATACCGCTCGCCTTCTCTCGTGGACGGGCACGGTGCCTCTCAGTGAACGCCGGATTCCGGGTCCGGTCAACGGCAGACGGAGCGTTCGGCCGGTACGGAAAAGGGGTGGACCCTGTTCAAGATCGGTAACGGCTCTTGGAAGAATGGGCATCGCCCTCGCAGCACACGGGGAGGTGTGCGCATCATCGTTCGCGATGGGGAGTGCGCGCGCGACGTAATCCGAAGGAGCACCGACAGACGTGACCGAGCAATTCAGTTTCGAAACACTCACGCCCACGGCATTTCTCGACCGTTCCGCCCGGGTCTTCCGTGACGACCTCGCAATGGTGGACGGCGACGTCCGTCGCACCTACGCCGAATTGCGCGATCGGTGCCTGCGACAGTCGGGCATGCTGCACGCTCTCGGTGTCGAACCCGGCGACCGTGTCGCAGTACTCGCGCCGAACACCTCGCTGATGCTCGAGGCGCACTACGGCGTGCTCTACGCGGGCGCCGTGCTCGTCTCGCTCAACACGCGCCTCACCGCACCGGAGCTGCGGTTCATCCTCGAGCACTCGGGCAGCCGGGTCCTGCTCGTCGAGGAGTCGCTGGCCGATCTGGCACGCGAGGCGACAGCCGATCTGCCGTCGATCACGGTCGTCGGCGACGACTACGAGGACAGGCTCGCCGCCGCCCGTCACCGGTACGTGCCGCTCGCCGACGAGCGCACCATGATCGCCCTGAACTACACGTCCGGCACGACGGGTGATCCGAAGGGCGTGATGTACCACGCGCGCGGCGCCTACCTGCAGGCCCTGGCGATGGTGGCGCATTTCGGGCTGGACAGCGGATCCACCTATCTGTGGACGCTGCCGATGTTCCACTGCAACGGCTGGACGTTCACCTGGGCCGTCACAGCCGCCGGTGGCACGCACGTGTGTCTGCCCAAGGTCGACCCCGAGCGGATCTGGGATCTCGTCCGCACCGAGAACGTCACGCACCTGTGCGGCGCGCCGACCGTCCTCGCGTCGCTGGTCGACGCCCCCAACGCGGGCGGCATCGATCACCGTGTCGTCGCCGCTATCGGTGGCGCACCGCCGGCACCCGCCCTCATCGAGCGGTGCACCGCGCTCGGACTCGACATCACCCAC
This sequence comes from Rhodococcus rhodochrous, assembly GCF_900187265.1. Taxonomy (NCBI): domain Bacteria; kingdom Bacillati; phylum Actinomycetota; class Actinomycetes; order Mycobacteriales; family Nocardiaceae; genus Rhodococcus; species Rhodococcus rhodochrous. Next base: position 1,328,955 of record NZ_LT906450.1, on the reverse strand, counting down.
CTGTACGGGCTCACCGAGACGTACGGTCCGGCGGCGATCTGCGAGTGGCGTTCGGAGTGGGACGTCCTCCCCGAGGACGAGAAGGCACGGCTGCGCTCCCGGCAGGGCGTGGGCAACGTCGTGGCCGGCGAACTCCGCATCGTCGACCCGATGGGATCCGACGTTCCCGCCGACGGCGAGACGACCGGTGAGATCGCGCTGCGCGGCAACAACGTGATGCTCGGTTACTACAACAACCCGGACGCGACCGCCCGCGCCGTGCCGGACGGCTGGTTCCGCACCGGCGACATCGGCGTCATGCATCCGGACGGCTACATCGAGATCCGCGACCGCGCGAAGGACGTCATCATCTCCGGTGGCGAGAACATCTCGTCCGTCGAGGTCGAAGCGGCGCTCATCAGCCACCCGGCCGTTCTCGAGGCCGCCGTCGTCGCGGCGCCGAGCGAGAAGTGGGGCGAACGTCCCGTCGCCTACGTGGCACTGCGCAGCGGCGCGAGTACCGACGAAGCGGAACTGCGCGCGCATGTGCGTTCGCAGCTCGCCGGTTTCAAGGTTCCCGACAGCATCGTCTTCGGTGCCCTGCCGAAGACCGCCTCGGGCAAGATCCGCAAGGTCGAACTGCGCGAGCGTCTCTGAGCACCGGCCGGGGCGGTTCCCGAGGTCACCTCTCGTCGAGAACCGTCCCGGCCCGCTCGGGCAGCGTGAACGCCGCGAGCGCGGCGACGACGAACGATGCCGCGAACGCACCGAAGACGAGACCGTTGCCGCCGGCGCCCAGCAGCACCGGCACCAGCAGCGGCGCGATGATCGACGCGAGCCGCCCGAAGGCCGCCGCCGAACCGGTGCCGGCACCCCGCACCGGCGTGGGATACAGCTCGGGTCCGATCGCGTACAGGGCACCCCATGCGCCCAGGTTGAAGAACGACAGCGCCATGCCCGCCGCGACGATCGTTCCCGGAGTCTCGGCGAGCCCGAACAACCCCGCCGAGACGGCCGACCCGGCGAGGAAGACCCCCAGCGTCAGGCGGCGTCCCCACACCTCGATCAGCCACGCCGCGACGCCGTAGCCCGGTAGCTGAGCGAGCGTGATGAGCAACGTGTAGCCGAACGAGGTGACCAGGTCGAAGCCCTGCGCGACGAGCAGGCTCGGCAGCCAGATGAACGCGCCGTAGTACGAGAAGTTGATGCCGAACCACACGATCCACAGCGCCGCGGTGCGGCGGCGCAGGTTCGGCGCCCACACCGATCCGCGGGGTGCACGCTCGACTTCTGCGACGGACTGTTCGCTGTCGTTCGTATCGTCGCTGTCGTTCGTATCGTCGCTGTCGTCCGTATCGTCGCTGTCCTCCGGAACAGAGGTGACCCCGGCCGAGCGCTCGTAGTCCCGCACGATCGCCTCGGCTTCCGCGTGCCGTCCGCGACTTTCGAGATAGCGCACCGATTCGGGTAGGCCGAACCGCACGACGAGGGCGTAGGCGGCCGGGACGAGACCGACGGCGAGCGCCCACCGCCATCCGTTGTCGCTGGTAGGAACGACGAAATAGCCGATGAGAGCGGCCAGCAGCCAGCCGACCGCCCAGAACGCCTCGAGGGCGACGACCACGCGCCCTCGCACCTTGCGGGGCGCGAATTCACTGACCAGCGTCGACGCGACCGGCAGTTCTGCGCCGAGTCCGAGTCCGACGACGAACCGCAGGGCGATGAGCATCGCCACCGACGTCGACAGCGCCGCCGCACCGGTCGCGAGACCGTAGACGAGCAGCGTCGCGGCGAAGACCTGCCGGCGTCCGATGCGGTCGGCGAGCAGACCACCGAGGGACGCACCGATCGCCATGCCGACGAAGCCGATGGATCCGATCCACGAGAGCTGCGTCGACGACAGATCCCACTGCACCGCCAGGGCCGCCATGACGAACGAGATCAGCCCGACGTCCATGGCGTCGAGGGCCCAGCCCACGCCGGAGCCGGTCAGCAGGCGGCGATGTCTGCCGGTGAACGGCAGGTCGTCGAGCCGCTGGGTGCGAGTGGTCATGCACCGAAACGTACCGCAGCGCTCGGGCGCCGATCAGCCGCGTGCGGCGGCCTCGAGCGCCGACACGTCGATCCGGCGCATCTTCATCATCGCGGCGGTCACGCGCTTCGCGACCTCCGGATCGGGGTCGGCGAGCAGTTCGTTCAGCCGTTTCGGTACCACCTGCCACGACAGGCCGTACTTGTCCTTCAACCATCCGCACGCGGATTCCTCGCCGCCGTCGGCGGTCAGCGCGTACCAGTAGTGGTCGGCCTCCTCCTGATCGGCGCAGTCGATCTGGAAGGACACCGCTTCGGAGAACCGGAACTGCGGTCCTCCGTTGAGTCCGTAGAAGACCTGGCCGTCGAGGAAGAACTCGACCGTCATCGGGGTCCCCGGCGGAACCGGGATGTCGCCTCCGGTGGACTCCTCGGTGTAATGGGTGATCTCACCGATCTTGGAGTTGGGGAAGATGCCGATGTAGAAGTTCGCGGCCTCTTCGGCGTTCATGTCGAACCACAACCACGGGGTGATCCTGGGCATCGTGACTCCTCGTGTCGTCGAATGTGTTCCCCTGTCACGAAGGCAGACCTCGGTCGGCTCGCATACTCATCGCGGAGCAGGAGTGGGTATACGTCGTCCGTGACGAAGAAGACGCGCGATCGCAGGAAACCGGGGAGGCAACGGCACCGCCCACCGAGCACCGCGCCCGCACCGCCGGCGCGGTACTTCGAGGATCCGACGTTGCCGGCGGCCTGGCTCGTCGACATCGACGGAACGCTCGCGCACATGAGCGACCGGAGTCCCTTCCACTGGCACAGAGTGGGTGAGGACACCGTCTCCCCGGCGGTCGAGGCCGCGGTATGCGCGTTCGCCGCCGCACCCGACCGGGCCGCGATCGTGCTGCTCTCGGGACGCGACGGCGTGTGCCGGCCGGAGACCGAGGAGTGGCTCGCCCGGCACGACATCCCCTACGACGAGCTGTACATGCGTCCGGCCGGCGACAACCGGAAGGATTCGATCGTCAAGGCCGAGCTGTTCGACCGTCACATCCGGCACCGCTACCGCATCATCGCGGTGCTCGACGACCGTGATCAGGTGGTGCGCATGTGGCGTCGGATGGGACTCGTGTGTTTCCAGGTCGCAGAGGGCGATTTCTGACGGGAATCTGCACACGTCCGCTACTCGACCGGTGACTCAATCGCTTTGGGACACTTCGGTACTCAGCGCGGTCGGTGGAACGAAAGGCGCCCCGCCGAGATCGACGCGCCGGGCCCCGCACCCGACGCAGCGCACGTACAGTAATGGCCTTATGCATCTCAACCCTTACGGCGAGTATGCGGTCCTCCTCGCGGCGTCGCTGGCCGGCGACTGGCCCGACGATCGGGACGGCATCGTGGCCCGTACGCGCGAGGTGGGGATGACCATGGACTTCCCGACCGCGCCCGACGACCATCCACGCACCCGCGAGGTCATCGACGACTGGCTCGCCATCGTCGACGCGTCCGACCCCAGGGAACGTGCGCGCCTGCTCAACGCGCAGATGGCCACCGCAGCGGCCTATCCCCGGCTGACCGATCACGACGGCGAGGGGTGGCACCTGCACTACCGCGACGAGGTCCAACCGCTCCCCGACGTACTGCGCGCGGTAATCAGCGTCGGCACGGCACTGCACCTCACCACGCGCGGAATGCACCGCCTCCACCGGTGCGCCGCAGCGGACATTCCCACCAACCCGTGCTCGGCCGTGGTCGTCGACATCACCCGCAACGGTCGCCAGCGGTACTGCTCCGTGCGCTGCGCGAACCGCGCCGCTGTGCGCAGGCACCGAGCGCGGGCGGCCCAGCAGCGTCGACCCGCATAGCCCGAGTAGCACATCGCCACCGGCGACGGGACTGTCCCCCACGTTCCCCCGAACCCGACGGGTTGGGAAGCTGAACGGCAGACACCCGACCGATCCGGAGGCCCCGAGAACCATGGCTGCTCGTTCCACCACCCACCCGCCGAGGATCGACGCTCCGGACCTCGGTGTCCTCACCGACGCGGACGGCGACGAGCTGCTCGCGCACGGGATCTTCGAGAGCGTGCGCTACACCGACACGGACCTCACGGGCCGTGATCTGACGGGGATCGTCATGTCCGAATGTTCGCTCGTCACACCGATCGTCGCCGACAGCGACCTCACGAGCGCACGCCTGCGCGACGCCGTGGTCGAGCGCATGCAGGCACCGAATCTGTTCGCGCCGCGCAGCAGCCTGCACCGCGTGCACATCCGGGACAGCCGGATCGGTGCGCTGGACCTCTTCGACGCGGATCTGCGCAGTGTCACGATCGCGGATTCGAAACTCGGCCTGGTCAATCTGCGGGCCGCCACGGGACGCGACGTGCTCTTCCGCGGCTGCATCGTCGACGAACTGGATCTGGGCGGGGGCACCTTCACCCGCGTCGCCTTCGAGGACTGTTCCGTCGGCGTCCTCGACGTCGACCGCGCAACCCTCGACCAGGTCGATCTGCGCGGCCTGCGCATCGACACGATCCGCAACATGGACGGGATGAAGGGCGCGACGATCGACGCCCACCAGGCCGTAGCGCTGGCAGGACAGTTCGCCGCCCACCTGGGCCTGCGCATCGAGGACCTTCCCTGAGCACTGTTCGTCAGCGGTCGGTCAGATCCCGCACCTCCGCGTAACGCTCCCGCACGTGCGGGGCCGGGTCGGTTTCGTAGTGGCGGCTCGGTTCGGGTTCCCAGGTGGGAGGCTCGTCGCCTCCGCGCAGCACCCACGCCGCCTGTCGGGCCGCGCCCCGCGCCACGTACTCCCCCGGTTCGGGAACGTCGACAGGCATGCCCAGCACCGCCGGCGCCAGCTCGCACACCGCCTGCGAGCGCGCCCCACCGCCGACGAGCAGCACCCGCCGGACCTCGGTGCCCTGCGCCCGGATGTGGTCGATGCCGTCGGCCAGCGAACACAGCAGGCCCTCGAACGCCGCGCGGGCGAGATGCGCGGGAGTCGCCGTTCCGAGCCGCAGCCCGTGCAGTGCGCCCGTCGCGCCGGGACGGTTCGGGGTACGTTCCCCTTCCAGATACGGGACCAGCACGAGTCCGTCGCTGCCGGCCGGCGCCGAGAGTGCGAGCCGCGTGAGCTCGGTGTGGTCGACGCCGAGCATCGTCGCGGTGGCGTCCAGTACCCGGGCCCCGTTGAGCGTGCACACCAGTGGCAGATGCCGGCCGGTCGCGTCGGCGAATCCCGCGACGTAACCGTCCGCATCGCGGGCCGGTGTCGTGGACACCGCGCACACCACGCCCGACGTGCCGATCGAGACGACCACATCGCCTTCGCGGACGTCGAGGGCCAGCGCGCTCGCCGCATTGTCGCCGGCCCCCGGACCGAGCAGGGCACCGGCGACCGTCTCACCGACGCTCTCGGCCGGCCCGGCGACCCGCGGAAGGATCGGACTCGGCCGGCGCAGGGCCAGTTCGAGCAGATCCCGGCGATAGGTGTCCGTGGACGCGTCGAAGTAGCCGGTGCCGCTCGCGTCGCTGCGATCGGTGGCGAGCCGGTCGAGGTCGCGGTCGGTACGCATCGTCCACGTCAGCCAGTCGTGCGGCAGGCACAGCGCCGCGGTGCGGTCGGCGTTGCCGGGTTCGTGGTCGGCGAGCCAGCGGGTCTTCGCGACGGTGATCGCGGCGAGCGGGACCACCCCGACGGCCTCGGCCCACGCGGCCGAGCCACCGGCCTCGTCGACGAGATCGGCTGCTGCCGCTGCGGATCTCGTGTCGTTCCACAGCAGCGCGTCGCGGACCACGTCGCCGCGGTCGTCGAGGCAGACCATGCCGTGCTGCTGCGCTCCCACCGAGATCGCCGCGACGTCGTCGAGTCCGCCCGCTTCGGAACATGCCCGATCGAAGGCGGCGCGCCACTCCAGCGGGTCCACCGCGGTGCCGGGCGGATGCGGAGCACGACCTTCGCGCACGATGGTTCCGGTGTCGGCGTCGCACACGACGACCTTGCACGACTGGGTGGACGAATCGATCCCGGCGACGAGCGTCATCGTGCCGCCTCCCGGGCCGCGGTACGGTCGGCCAGCGTGGGCAGGTCGGCGCCGGCGCGCGCGACGGTCAGACCGGACGTCCACGCGGCGGTGTCGAGCACGTCGCGCAGGTCGTCGATCCCGATGCCGCGCAGCGGTTCCCGATTATCGGCGCCGAGGAGTCCGCAGGTCCACAATCCGTCGAGCAGACCGGTGGTGAAGGCGTCGCCTGCCCCGACGGTGTCGACAACCTCGACCCGCACGGCGGGCACCTCGACGGTTCCGGCCGCACACAGCGCCACCGCACCGCGTTCTCCGCGGGTCACCGCGACGATCGCCGGCCCTCGCGAGAGCCAGTCCCGTGCGGTGTCGAGGGGATCGCGGTCGGGTGCGAACCACGTCAGGTCCTCGTCGCTGGCCTTGACCACATCGGCGAGCGAGACGAGGCGTTCGATCCGTTCCCGCCCACACGCCGGGTCGTCGATCAGTGCCGGGCGGACGTTCGGGTCGAAGCTCACCGTGGACGTTCCTGCCTGCTGCGCGACGAGTTCGGCGACGAGTTCACAACCGGGTTCGAGCACCGTCGCGATGGATCCGGTGTGCACGAGCACGGCGTCCACCGACGGTGGTGGCTCGACCGGATCCCAGACGATATCGAATTCGTACTTCGCGGAACCCTTCTCGTCGATCTCCGCCTGCGCGGTCGCTGTGCGCTCGGCTGCCGCGCTGCCCGGCGTCAACGACACACCGGAGGCCGCGAGATGGTCGACGATCCGCCGTCCGCGGGCGTCGGTGCCGACGCGTGTCGTGAACTGCACGGGCCGGTCGAGCCGCCCCAGACCCAGCGCGACGTTGAGCGGGCTCCCGCCCACATGCTCGACGGGTTCGGCACCGCCGCGGTGGACGATGTCGACGAGGGCTTCTCCGACGACGAGCGCGTGGCCGTTCATTCCGGCTCTCCCGGAAGTTCTTTCAGGGTGGCGCGGGCGCCGTCGTTGTGCAGGGCGTTGAGCGCCCAGGTGTAGGCGTCGACGAAGCGGTGGTTCTGCGCGAGATCACCGAAGACCTCGGTGTTCTCGATGAAAGCAGTGGGATGCGTGAGTTGTCGTCGCGCGATCGGGACGAGCGTGTCGGCGAGCCGGTCGACCACCTCGATCGGTTGCCCCTGTTCGTCGACGCCTTCGGCGTAGCGCGCCCACGAGGCGACGATCGCCGCGGACGACTGCACGTGACCACCGGTGGCCAGGTTCTCCCGGATCACCGGCACCAGCCACTTCGGGATGCGGTCGGACGACTCGGCGCACAAGCGGGCGATCGTGTCCCGGATCTCGGGGTTCGCGAACCTCTCGATGAGGGTGGTCTTGTACTCGTCGAGATCGATGCCCGGCACCGGTTTCAGGGTCGGCGTCGCGTCGGTGTCCATGTAGGCACGGACGAATCCGGCGAGGAGCGGATCCTGTGCGGCCTCGTGGACGAGCCGGTATCCCATGAGATACGCGAAATAGCAGAGCCCCTGATGACCCGCGTTGAGCAGACGCAACTTCATCAGCTCGTAGGGAGCGACGTCGTCGACGATCTGCACTCCCGCATCCTCGAAAGGCGGGCGCCCGTCGGCGAAGGCCTCCTCGAGGACCCAGGAGGTGAAGGGCTCGGCGGCGACCGGCCAGCGGTCCTGCACGTCGAAGCGTTCGGACAACGCCGAGACCACCTCGTCGGTGGTCACCGGGGTGATCCGGTCGACCATCGAGTTCGGGAAGCGGACGTGCTCGGAGATCCACTCCGCGAGATCCGGGTTCAGAAGGCGCGCGTATTCGGTGAAGACGCGACGCGCGACGCTTCCGTTGCCCTCGATGTTGTCGCACGACATCACCGTCGGGGCGCGCAGTGCCCGCTCCCGACGCCGGGCGAGAGCCTCGGTGACGAGACCGAAGACGGTGGCCGGGGGTTCACCGGACCGCAAATCGTGTTGCACGGCCGGATCGTCGACGTCGAACTCGCCGGTGTCGTGACGGATGTTGTAGCCGCCCTCGGTGACGGTCAGCGAGATGATCCGGGTGGTCGGGGCCGCGAGCAACTCGATGACGGCCTCGGGATCGTCGGGAGCGTAACGATAGTCGACGATCGAGCCGATCACCCGCGGCTCCCACGTGCCGTCGGGATGGGTGAGCACCAGCGTGTACAGGTGGTCCTGCGCGGCGAGTGCCTCCTGCATGCGGCGATCACCGGGGAGCACCCCGACGCCGCAGATACCCCATTCCTTCGCCTTCCCCTGTTCGAGGAGCCGGTCTACGTACATCGCCTGATGCGCGCGGTGGAATCCGCCCACACCGAAGTGCACGATGCCGACGGAGACGTCGTCCCGACTGTAACTCGGGACGGGCACACCCAGCTCGGGAAGCGTTTGCTCGTTCACGTGCATGGATCTTCAGTCCTTTCCCGCCGGATCGGTCACGTCCACGACGGCCTTGATGTTTCCGGGTGTGCGATCGGATTCGAGTGCGTCGGCGGTCTTGTCGAGGGGGAACCGGGCGGTGACCATCGAGTCGAGATCGACCCGGCCCGCCCCGAGGAGCGCGAGCGCGGTCGGCCACGTGTTCGCGTAACGGAACACGCCGGTCAGGATCAGTTCGCGGTTCTGGACCAGCTGCACCGGCAGGGTCATCGTCTCGGCGCCGGATCCGACGAGGACGACGGTGCCGCCGGGACGGACCGCGCGGATACCCGAGTCGACGGCGGCGGGGGCGCCGGACGCGTCGATGTAGGCGTCCACGCGCAGGGCCGACGGGTCGTCGACGCGGGGATCGAGCGCAGCGCTCGCCCCGAACGACTGTGCGGTCTCGCGTCGTCGCTCGTCGAGGTCGGTGACGACGACCTCGACCGCACCGAAGGCGCGCGCGACCTGTGCGACGACGATGCCGACGGGCCCGGCGCCGGTGACGAGGACTCGTGAGCCGGCGGTGACACGGGCCTTCCGGACGGCCGCGATACCGACCGACAGCGGCTCGCACAGGGCGGCGGCGTCGTCGGACACCGTGTCCGGAACGGGATGCGCGAAGGCCGCCCCGATGGTGACGTACTCGCACAGCGCGCCGTCGACGGGCGGTGTGGCGTAGAAGCGCATGTGCGGGCACAGGTTGTAGTCGCCGCGGCGCGTCTCCTCGGTGAGCGGGTCGGGGCGTTGCGGTTCGATCGAGACCCGCTCGCCGATCCGGCTCTGCGGAACACCGTCTCCGACCGCGACCACGACCCCGGACGCCTCGTGGCCGAGCACGATCGGATCGGTCACGACGAACTCGCCGATACGTCCTTCGCGGTAGTAGTGCGCGTCCGAACCGCACACCCCCACGGTGGTCACCCGGACGAGGACGTCGCCGGGCTCCGGTGCAGGTAGTGGCCGTTCCTGCATCTCGATGCGGCCCGGTTCGAGAAGCACGGCGGCACGCATCGTGTCCGGGAGCGTCGGGCGAACTGTTGTGTGGGTCACACTGCGATGCTAACGTACTGAGCAGATGCACGCACCCCTGAGCAGATGCTCACGGAGCGTTGAATACTGCTCGCACCAAGGAGAGCTCGTGACCGCCCCCGGCCCCACCAACATCCCGGACACGGAGAGCCCGGTATCCACCGAGGATCTCCGTCTCGCCGTGCGGGCCGCGACGCTCTACTACCTCGACGGCCTCACGCAGGCCGAGGTGGCGCAGCGTCTCGGCGTCTCCCGCCCCACCGCCGGCCGGCTCGTCGCGCGGGCTCGCGCCCAGGGCCTGGTGCGCATCGAGGTCACCGTGCCACCCACCTGGCGCGACGACCTGCACGCCGAGACCGAACGGGCACTCGAGGAGCGCTACGGGCTCGTCGAGGCCGTAGTGGTCGGGCGTCGCGTCGACGACGCCGGCCCGATCGAGGACTCCGCGAGCTTCGCCGCCCTCGGGCGCGCCGCCGCCGGCCTGCTCACCCGGCGCCTCCGCCCCTCCGACACCCTCGGATTCACATGGGGCCCGGAGACCGTCGCTGTGGCACAGGCCCTTCCGTCGGGTGTCGCGAGTTGCGCGACGATCGTCCAGCTCGACGGATCCATCTCCACGAGCGCCTACCAGACCGGCACCGAGTTCGTCCTCGGTCGCTGCGCCGAACAACTTCGGGCGCAACCGCTCCGGCTTCCCACACCGCTGTACGCCGATCCGTCCACGGTCGCATCGATGCACGCCGACTCGTTGATCTCCCGCACGCTCGAGGTCGGGCGCCGCGCCGAGGTGATGCTCTTCGGTGTGGGCGCGGTGTCGACCTCGACCACCCTGTTCGAGGGCAGCTTCCTCGACACCACGATGCTCCACGAACTCGACGGCCTCGGTGCGGTCGGCGAGATCGGCGGCCGGTTCTTCCGCGCCGACGGCACCCCCGTGCACGGCGAACTCGAGACCCGAACCATGTCGGTGCCCCTCGACGACGTCCGCGACTGCCCCGCCACCATTCTCGTCACCGGCGGGCAGTCCAAGCACCGCGCTGTACTCGGTGCTCTCCGAGGCGGTCTCGCGAACATGCTCGTCTGCGACATCGCGTGCGCCCAGTATCTGCTCGACCATCCCGACCACGCCCTCGAGAACGGCACCCCGAAGGACGAGGCACCACCGAAATGAGGTAGACCATCGTGCCTACAGCAAGAAGATCCATCCGCGCGGCCGCGGCAGGAGCCGTGGCCCTGAGCGTCGCACTGACCGGTTGTGCCGGTGCAGGATCGATCGGTACGTCCGGCCGCACCGTCACCATCGCGATGGTGTCGAACTCACAGATGCAGGACGCCCGGCAACTCGCCTCGCAGTTCGAGGCCGAGAACCCGGAGATCGACCTGAAGTTCGTCACCCTCTCCGAGAACGAGGCGCGCGCCAAGATCACCGCGTCCACGGCGATGGGCGGTGGCGAGTTCGACGTCGTGATGATCAGCAACTACGAGACTCCCCAGTGGGCGGAGTACGGCTGGCTCACGAACCTGTCACCGTACATCGAGCAGACCGACGGCTACGACGCCGACGACATCATTCCCTCTCTGCGCGAAGCACTCTCGTACGAGGGCGACATGTACTCGGTGCCCTTCTACGGCGAATCGTCATTCCTGATGTACCGCAAGGACCTGTTCGAACAGGCCGGCATCACACTGTCCGACCCGCCGACCTGGACCGAGGTCGCCGAGGCCGCAGCGCAACTCGACGGCCCCGACATCAACGGCATCTGCCTGCGCGGCAAGCCCGGCTGGGGTGAGCTGCTCGCACCGCTCGACACCGTCATCAACACCTTCGGTGGACGGTGGTTCGACGAGAACTGGAATGCGCAGCTGAACAGCCCCGAGGTGCGCGAGGCGGTGCAGTTCTACGTCGACCTCGTCCGCGAGTACGGTCAGCCCGGCGCTGCGACGAGCGGATTCAGCGAGTGCGCAACGCAACTCGCGCAGGGACGCGTCGCCATGTGGTACGACTCCACCTCCGCCGTCTCGACCCTCGAGGATCCCGCCTCGAGCAATGTCGTCGGCAAGATCGGCTACGCGGCCGCCCCCGTCCAGGAGAAGGACCCCTCGGGCTGGCTCTACACGTGGTCACTCGGTATCCCGGCGAGCAGCGAGCACACCGAGGACGCCTGGAAGTTCATCTCGTGGATGACCGACCAGCAGTACCTGCGCACCGTCGGTGAGCAGCTCGGCTGGGAGCGGGTGCCGCCGGGCAGCCGACTGTCGACCTACGAGATCCCCGAATACGCCGAGGCTGCCGCGGCCTACGGCCCGATCACCCTCGAATCCATCGAAGGAGCCGACCAGCAGAACCCCACGGTCGACCCCGTCCCGTACACGGGCATCCAGTTCGTGGCCATCCCCGAGTTCCAGGATCTCGGCACCCGGGTCAGCCAGCAGATCAGCGCCGCCATCGCCGGACGGCAGAGCGTCGAGGAAGCCCTCGACCAGGCACAGAAGTACGCCGAGGCCGTCGGCGCGACCTACCGGGAGAAGACGTCATGACCGCACCTGCAGCGCAGCGTCCCGCGCCGGACGCCGACGAGCGCATCCGCGCCGTACGGGAAGCGAAGGAGGAGCAGATCTCGCGGGCCGAAGGATGGCGCCGACGCGGACCCCTGCTCCCGGCCCTGATCTTCACGATCGTGGTCACCCAGGTCCCGTTCCTGTTCACGCTCTACTACTCGACCCAGTCGTGGAACCTCGTCAGCCCCGGCTCCCGCCGGTTCGTCGGCCTCCAGAACTACGTCGACGTCTTCCAGGACAGCCAGTTCTGGCAGGTCGCCCTGAACACGGTGATCCTCATCGTCGGCACGGTCCTGATCTCCGTGATACTCGGGCTGCTCCTCGCACTCCTGCTCGACCGGGCATTCCTCGGACGCGGTGTCGCACGGACCCTGCTGATCACACCGTTCCTCGTCACCCCGGTCGCCAGTGCGCTGATCTGGAAGACGTCGATGTTCGATCCCGTCTTCGGCATCGTCAACTTCGTCCTCTCCCCGTTCGGGGTCGAGCAGGTCGACTGGGTGAGCCGGTTCCCGCTCCCTGCCGTGATGGTCGCGCTGGTGTGGCAGTGGACGCCGTTCATGATGCTGCTCATCCTCGCCGGCCTGCAATCGATGCCCCGCGACATCCTCGAGGCCGGCCGCGTCGACGGCGCCGGAGCCTTCGCCCTGTTCCGGGAACTGACGCTGCCGCACCTGCGCCGGTTCATCGAACTCGGCACCGTTCTCGGCGCGATCTACCTGGTGAACACATTCGACGCGATCTACATGATGACCCAGGGCGGCCCCGGCACGGCCAGCTCCAACCTGCCGTTCTACATCTACCAGCGCGCGTTCCTCGGCTTCGACATCGGCCAGGCGGCGGCAATGGGCGTCGTGGTCGTCATCGGCACGATCGTCATCGCCACCTTCGCACTGCGCCTGATCTTCACATCGTTCACCGGCAAGGAGGAAGCGGCATGAGCACCACGGCCACGGAGCCGCAAGCTTCGGACACCACGGCACCCACCAGCCGTGTCATGCGCACGGCCCGGAAACGCAAGAACCGCAAGTTCAATCCCTGGGGTGTGGTCGCGTGGATCGCCGCCATCGGATTCTTCTTCCCGGTCTTCTGGATGGTGCTCACCGCCTTCAAGCAGGAGGCCGACGCCTACTCCGACCCACCGAAGTTCTTCTTCACCCCCACCCTCGACCAGTTCCGGGCGGTGTTCGAGACCGGAGTGGGCACGGCCCTGCTCAACTCGGCCTTCGCCACCATCGTCTCGACGGTGCTGGTCCTGCTGCTCGGCGTGCCGGCGGCCTTCGCGCTGTCGCTGCGGCCGGTGAAGAAGACCAAGGACGTGTTGTTCTTCTTCATCAGCACGAAGATGCTGCCCATCGTCGCGGCGATCATCCCGCTATACGTGATCGTCGCGAACGTCGGTCTGCTCGACAACATCTGGGCCCTGATCATCCTGTACACGGCGATGAACCTGCCCATCGCGGTATGGATGATGCGGTCGTTCTTCCTCGAGGTCCCGGGCGAGCTGCTCGAGGCGGCGAGCATGGACGGCGCGAGCCTGTGGACGGCGGTACGCGAGCTGATCCTCCCGCTCGTCTCCCCCGGCATCGCCGCGACCGCCCTGATCTGCGTGATCTTCTCGTGGAACGAGTTCTTCTTCGCCGTCAACCTGACCGCCGTCCAGGCGCAGACGATTCCCGTCTTCCTCGTCGGTTTCATCACCGGTGAGGGCCTGTACTGGGCCCGGCTCTCCGCCGCCGCGACGATGGCGGCGCTGCCCGTCGTGCTCGCGGGCTGGCTCGCCCAGAACAAGCTCGTGCGCGGCCTGTCGTTCGGCGCCATCAAGTAGACCCGATTCCCTTTACCAGCAAGGACTTCCATCATGGCCGACATCACCTACCGCAACGCCTCGTGCATCTACGAGAACTCCGACACCTTCGCGGTCGATTCGCTGAACCTCGACATCGAGGACGGCGAGTTCGTGGTCCTCGTCGGACCGTCCGGATCCGGCAAGAGCACCGCGCTGCGCATGCTCGCCGGGCTCGAGGACATCGACGAGGGGTCGATCTCCATCGGCGGCAAGGACATGACCGGTGTGCCGTCGAAGGACCGCGACATCGCGATGGTCTTCCAGAACTACGCGCTGTACCCGAACAAGACGGTCGCCGAGAACATGGGCTTCGCCCTGAAGATGCGCGGCGTGAGCGCGGACGAGCGTCGCCGCAAGGTCGAGGAAGCGGCGAAAATCCTGAACTTGACCCAGTTCCTCGACCGCAAGCCCGCCAAGCTGTCCGGTGGTCAGCGCCAGCGCGTCGCGATGGGACGCGCGATCGTGCGTGAGCCGCAGGTGTTCTGCATGGACGAGCCGTTGTCGAACCTCGATGCGAAGCTGCGCGTGCAGACCCGCACCGAGATCGCGGCGCTGCAACGCCGTCTCGGCACCACCACCGTCTACGTCACCCACGACCAGGTCGAGGCGATGACGATGGGCGATCGCGTCGCCGTCCTGAAGAACGGAGTGCTGCAGCAGTTCTCCAGCCCCACCGAACTCTACGACCGTCCCGCCAACGCATTCGTCGCCGGTTTCATCGGCTCGCCGTCCATGAACCTGCTCCGCGCGAAGGTCGTCGACGACGGAGTCGTCGTGGGCAGCACCGTCATCCCCGTCGAACGCGACCGCATCGCGCGACTGCACTCCGCAGGCATCGAGGAAGTCACCGCCGGGATCCGGCCCGAGGACTTCGAGATCGCCGACGAGGGCGTCGAAGCCGTCGTCGAACTCGTCGAGGAACTCGGCAGCGAGTCGTACCTGTACACGCGGGTGCCCGGCACCGGCAATCAGGTGGTCGCGCGGGCCCTGGTCCGTACCCCCGCACGCCTCGCCGACACCGTGCACCTGCGCAAGCGCGAAGGTACGGTGCACCTGTTCCACGTCGACACCGGAGAGCGGGTGGGCGACTGACCCGGCGACGGAAGGATCACTGTGGGCGAGCAGAAGGAACGGATGCTGGCCGGCGAACTCTACATCGCCGACGATCCCGAACTCGCCGCCGACGCGCTGCGGGCAGCGCTGCTGACCGAGAAGTACAACGCGTCGAGCGCAGCGGATCCGGATGCGCGTCGCGCGCTGCTCGAGGAGTTGTTCGACTCGATCGGTGACGACGTGGAGATCCGGCCGCCACTGCAGGTGGATTACGGGTACCGGATCACCGTGGGGAACGGAACATTCGTCAACTTCGGCGCGATCATGCTCGACGTCGCGCCGATCACGATCGGCTCGGACGTGCAGATCGGCCCGAACGTGCAACTCCTCACCCCCACTCATCCGCTCGATCCCGATCTCCGCCGCGCGAAGTGGGAATCGGCGCAACCGATCACGATCGGCGACAACGTGTGGCTCGGCGGTGGCGCGATCGTCGGACCGGGCGTCACGATCGGCGAGAACACCGTCGTGGGAGCCGGCGCGGTGGTCACCCGCGACCTGCCGCCGAACGTCGTGGCGACGGGCGTACCTGCGCGGGTGACGCGCCGGCTCTGAGCCGATCGAAGCCACCGCCTCCGAGCCGATCGGAGCGGAACTTGCGTCGATCCCGGCGCTCGCTATGCTGCCCCGCATGATCAGTCGCCGCGCACGCCTCGTCAGCTTCGTCGTCGTCGCGGGTGCGGCACTCGTCGCGGCAGGGTGTTCGCGGAGCGTGGAGGGTGAGGCCATCGCATCCGAAGCACCCACCGAGCCGGCAAGCACCACCGTCACCTCGTCGGCGCCGCCCACGACCACGACCACCACGGCCGCACCGAAGCCCGTCGACCCCGACGACTACGCCGCGACCAGCGAAGGCGTGTACTACTTCGCGTCGCCGGGCGGGCAGTTCGGATGCGCCATCCTCGTCCACACCGCTCCCCTGACAGGCTGCCAGGGCACGATGCCGACGAGTGCACCCCGGGTCCCCGGCAGCGGCGCGCCCGACGTGCTGGTGCCCGCGAACGCCCTGATGCTCGAAGGCGACGGTCCCGGAGAGTGGGTCAGCATCGGCGACATCGCGTTCACGGATTTCGGGGGTGCCCCGAAGACGCTGCCGCACGGCAGCACTCTCACCGTCGATCCGTTCACGTGCACCGTCGACGAGAAGACCGGTGTCACGTGCGAGACGGACGCCCACGGATTCACCGTGTCGGCGACCGGCGGCGAAGTCTGGTGATCGCGGCGGTGCTCGGGGTGGTCAGGGCAGGTCGTCCCGCGCCATCGGCATCATGAAATCGCCGATCTCGTCCCGCATCCACCACTGGCCCGTCGCGCGTCGCTCGGCGTGCGTCGCGAAGCGGTAGCGAAACAGGCGGGCCCGCACCAGACGGGGCGGTTCGTCCGGGAACGGGTTGTGCCGGAGCAGTTTCACGGTGGCCGGATCGTTCTCCAGCAGTTTTCCCGCGAACCGCGGGAACCATCCCGCGGCGTAGTCGCGCGAGATCCCCGCGAACCACATCAACCAGTCCAGACGCAGGTGGTACGGCGCGTACTGACGAGGCCTGCGGTACACGTCGCCCGGTTTGCCCTTGAACTCGTACTCGCGCCACTCCGTCGCCGGTGTCACCACCGCATCGGTGGTGCCTTCGACGATCACTTCCCGCCGGGTGCGTGTGACGGTGCCGAACGCGCCGTAGGTGTTCACGAAGTGCCACTTGTTGAACGAGGCGTTCATCGCCTGCCGATGCGACATCATGTTCGCCACCGGCCAGTAGCTGAGCACCGCGACCAGCACGGTCAGCGCCACCACGACGACGGTGAACGCGATCGGTGTCGGACCGTAGGTCGTGGTGGAGTCGATCAGCAACCCGTAGAAACTGTCGGGCACCACCGACAACGCGATGACGATGGTGATCCAGTTGAGCCACGCGAAATTGCCGCTCGTCACCAGCCACAACTGCGTGACGATCATGATCAGTGCGGCGATCCCGGCGACCGGCTGCGGCAGGAACAACCCGAACGGCACGACGAGCTGGGTGAAATGGTTACCCGCCACCTCCACCTTGTGCAGCGGCCGCGGGATCAGGTGGAAGTACCGGCTGAGCGGGCCGGGCATCGGCTGGGTTTCGTGGTGGTAGTACAGACAGGTCAGGTCGCGCCAGCACCGGTCGCCGCGCATCTTGATCAGCCCGGCACCGAACTCGAGCCGGAACAACAACCAGCGCAGCAGGATCAGCACGAGCAGCGGCGGCGCGGTATCGGCGTTGCCCAGGAAGATCGCGAGCACGCCGGCCTCGAGCAGCAGCGACTCCCAGCCGAACGAGTACCAGACCTGACCCACGTTGACGATCGACAGGTACAGCAACCACATCACGAACCACACGAGCATGCAGACCACGAGCGGCAACTGCTCGGTGACACCGAGCATCGTCACCACCGACAGCACGAGACCCACCGCGGCGACCGCGGTGAACAGACCGTCGGAGTATCTCCAGTGGAACAGGCTAGGCGACTGCCGGAACGACGTGAGAGACAGGAATCGCGGGGCGGGAAGGATGCCGCGTTCGCCGATCAAGGCCCGGAACTGCAACAGAGCTGCGAGGAAGGCGACGGCGTACAGCGCCGCGAGTCCACGGGTGACCAGCAGCCGCCCGATCGTGTACCCGTCCGCGTCCAACCAGTCCATCGCTCGGCTCGTTCGTCGTCTGTCGTGCGCGCCGATTCGAGCATGCCACGTCCGGTTCGCCGGTGGAGACGGTCTCGCGAGGATGGGAGACCGACGACCGACTGTAGACGACCGGCTACACGCGGATCTCCCGCCGCAGCCCGCTCGCTCGGAGCACCTGCCGTGCCACGCCCGCGCGTACCGCGTCCTCGGTTCCGATGATCCGCACGTGCGACCGCGCACGCGTGATCGCGGTGTACAGCAGTTCGCGGGTGAGCAGCGCCGATCCGGAATCGGGCAGCACCACCGAGACGGTGCCGTACTGACTACCCTGGCTGCGGTGGATCGTCATCGCGTAGACGGTGCTCACCGCGGGCAGCTGACTCGGGCGCAGTTCGAACGGCGTCTCGCCGCGCGCGAACGCCGCGACGAGTTCGTCGCCGCGCCGCACGACCACGCCGGTGTCGCCGTTGTAGATCTGCATGTCGTGGTCGTTCGCGGTGACGAGCAGCGGCCGGCCGGGATACCAGCTCTCGGGATCGAGGCGCTGCCCCACGGCCTCCCCGATCCATTCGGCGGCCTGCCGCGCCCACCACTGCACACCGGCCGGGCCGTCGCGGTGCGCGCACAACAATCGGTGTTTCTCGAAGCTCTTCAGCGCCGGATCCACCTCGCCCGCCTCGGCGGCCTTGGTGACCTCCTCGGCGGAGCGGACGATGTCGTCGCGCAGGGCGTCGAGATCGTTGGGAGCGAGGAACGACACCTTCGGATCACCGCTGCGCAGGATCCTCAGTACCTCATCCGCCTTACCCTCGCGTACCGCAATGGCCAGGTCCGCGATCGCTTCACCGAACCTGCGTCCCCGACTGAGGCGCACAACGCCGCCACGCAACCGGTCGCGCTCCTTGTCCGAGAAGCCCTTTTCCTTGGCAGGATCTCCAACCGCTGCCAGATCGCGGGTGACGACCCGCTCGAAGACCGGATCGAGGGTGCCGCTGACCGGTCGCCCCACGAGGTCGGCCAGTACCGCACCGGCGTCGACGGAAGCGAGCTGGTCGGGGTCGCCGACGAGGACGAGCCGGGTGTCGGGACGCACCGCCTCGAGCAGGCGGCACATCATCGTCAACGACACCATCGACGTCTCGTCGACGACGATCACGTCGTACGGCAGATGATTGCCCGCGTGGTAGCGGAAGCGGGTGCGGCCGCGCTGCCAGCCGAGCATGCGGTGCACGGTCATGGCGGTGAGATTCGGCGGCAGACCCAGCTCGGTCTCCTGCTCGCGCACCGATTCCTGCAGGCGCGCAGCGGCCTTGCCGGTGGGAGCGGCCAGGCCGATGCGCAGTTCGTGACCGTACAGGCGGGTGAGCAGCGCGAGGATCCGCGCCACGGTGTGGGTCTTGCCGGTGCCCGGTCCGCCCGCGATCACCGCGGTCGGGCGGGTGGCCGCGAGCGCCGCCGCGACGCGCTGACGGTCGGGTGCCGACGCGGGCCGGGTGGGATCGTCGGGATGGTGGAACAGCTCGTCGAGCGTCGCCGCGATGCGCTCCTCGTCGAGGTCCGGGAAGGTCGCCGTACGTTCGGCGAGCACCCGGCGGATCGTCTGCTCCTGCCGGAAGTACCGGTCGAGATACAGCAGCGGACCTTCCGCGGTGTCGACGAGACGCAACGGACGCAGAGGCCCGCGGTCGCCGCCGACGACGAGAGGGCTGCGACGCAGCGCCGCGAGCACGTCCTCGTCGCGGGGCCACGGCAGGCTCGCGGGATCGACGACGGGATGACCATCCGCGTCCTCCTCGACCGTGACCTCACGGAAACGCGTGAGGTCGAGGCACACCGACCCGGAGCGCACGGCGCGCACCGCCAGCGCGGTGGCGAGATGCACGTGCGGGTCGTCCTCGCCGCCGAGCGCCGCGAGTCGCAGGGCGACGTGCACGTCGGCGGCGGAGAGTGCGCCCACCTCGTTGAACTGCCGCAGAGCGCCCTTGCCGCGCTGGGCGATCCGAACGTCGGTCATGGACTCGATCACGAGATCACGGCCTTTCCGGCGAGGAGGTCGGACAGGTCGGTGACGAGGCCGGCCGGCGGGTGCCAGTCGAACACGCCGCTGCCGGATGGGCTGTCCGGTCCGGCCATGCCGCGGACGAACAGGTACTGCACACCACCGAGATGGACGTGCGGGTCGTAGTCGCGCATCCGCCACCGCAGATAACGGTGCAGGGCAACGGAATAGAGCAGAGCCTGCATCGGATAGTGGGCGCGGAGCATCTCCGCTGCCATCGACTCGCGGGTGTAGTGCGCGGTGGTCAGTTCGTCGACGGGCGCGAGCCGGTTGGTCTTGTAATCGACGACGACGAATGCCGGCCCCTCGGTGCGCAGTACGGCGTCGATACTGCCGTTGAGGTAACCCCGCAGCGGCACGGGTTCGAGGGTGCGCACCCGATCGGCGTAGGCCGCCATCGGATCGTCGGCGGGCAGGTGCCGGCGCAGCAACCCGCCGACCGCGTCGAGGGTGACGGTGACGGGCACCGGACTGTCGCCGCCGGTCAGCGGCAACTCGAAGTCGAGTTCGGAGAGCCGGTCGGAGGGAGCGAAATCCGCGAGGGTCCGGCCGAGCGGCCCGAGCGGGGTGCGCATCACCGGGAGCAGCGCCGCCGCGAGCTGCGCGGGGTCGATCGGCGACATCTGGCGACGCACCGTCTCGCGGCAGCAGTCGAGCAGTTCGGCCTCCAAATCTGGGGCGGAGGTGTCGACGACCTCGAGGACGGCGTGCACCAGCGTGCCGAAAACGGTGCCGCCCGGCAGTCCGTTCATCGGTGACGGGATGCCTTCCCACGCGGGTTCCGTTGCGCTCAGCGGAGGCTCGTCCGGCTCGTCGATCGTCACCGGCTCCTCCACCTCACCGCTCACCACCGGTGCATCGTGCACCGAGGCGGTGAGCGCCGAATAGGAGGTCCTGCGCCAGTTCTCGTCGACGACCCGATCGAAACGGGCGGCGGCAAGAGGGCCGGTCTCCACTCGGGGGCGGGTCCAGCGCAGCACCGGAATCGGATGCGACCCCACCGCTTCGGCGGCGATGACCCCACCGGCGCGCACAGCCCACCGCTCGAATTCCTCGGCCATGGCCTCGTCGTGACCGATCCGGCCCTCCGCGGCGACCTCGGGCGAGCCGGGCTCGCGGGCGAACAGCAACCGGTGCAGCGGCGACCGCGAGGTGGGAGTGGACGGCGCCCACCAGAGAGTGAGCGCACACTGCGCGCGCGTCACCGCCACGTACAGCAGGCGCAGTTCCTCCCCCGCCTCCTCGAGTTCGTGCTGACGACGCCGCGCGACGTAGCCGGGACCGCTCTTGCCGCCCACGTCGAGGATGCGTCGGCCGTTCTCGTGCAGCAGCAGCTTGTCGGGCTCGGGGTTCTTCGCGGCATCCCACCCGTACGGAACGTGGACGACGGGGAACTCGAGTCCCTTGCTGCCGTGCACGGTGAGGATCTGGACCGCCGCGGCGTCGCTGTCGAGACGCCGGATCCGGTCGGCCCCACCACGGTCGGGGTCGTTGATGCGATCCTCGAGCCAACGGGTGAGCGCGGCCAGCCCCAGCGACTGTGCCGAGGCGACGTCCTCGAGCAGCTGCGCGACGTGCCGGATATCGGTGAGGGTGCGTTCCCCGGACGGCTCGTCGAGGAGGCGGGCCTCGACCGAACCGAAGGACGCCAGTCGCTCGAAGACGGCGGCGAATCCGGTACGGGCGTAGACGTCGTTCAGTTCGCGCAGCAGTCCGCCGACCTCCACGACCAGCGCTTCGCCCTCCGAATCGATGTCGGTCATCGTGCGGCCCAGCAGCGGAGTGAGCGCGGCGAGCCGGACACGATCGGCGCGATGGGGCTGCTCGAGCGCGTAGAGCACCCACAGCCAGTGCTGCGCGGACGGTGTGGCGAACACACTCGTGCCCCCGGCGACCACGCACGGCACGTTCGCCTTCGTCAGAGCGTCGTGGACGAGCGTCACCTGCTTGTGCTTGCGTACGAGGACGGCGATGTGCCCGGGTTGCACGCGTTCGGGGCCGGAACCGAGGTCGACGGTGACGTTCTCGTCGTCGAGCAGGCGCACGATGTCGGCCGCGACGTCGCGGGCGACCCGCCCGCGCAGGCCGTCGAGATTCTGCGGGAAACCCCAGTCGTTGAGCGGACCGGCACCGGCACGGGGCAGGTGGCGCACGCGCAGGGGCGCGATGCCCGAGAGCCGGGAATCGGCGGCCGCCGCCTTCACCGGGTTCACCACGATGCGCGGATCACCGAGGGTGGCACCGAGATGGACGTGTTCGAGCGCCCGGACGAGATCGCCGTCGCTGCGCCAGTTGGTGGTCAGCTCGCAGTAGGTGTCGGATTCGGAGACGGCATCGAGATAGCTGAGCACCTCTGCGCCGCGGAAGGCGTAGATGGCCTGCTTCGGGTCGCCGACGAGCACGAGCGTGCTGTGCCCGTGGAATGCCCGGCGCAGGATCTCCCACTGCTTGGGGTCGGTGTCCTGGAACTCGTCGACGAGGACGACGGAGAAACGCGCGCGCACCCGCCGGCAGGCGGCGTCGCCGTGCTCCGGATCGCCGAGCACCGCGTGCAGCAGGGACAACTGGTCGTCGAAGTCGCGCAGTCCGAGCCGGCGCTTGCGTCGCTCGACCTCCTCGCGGACCGCTCGCGCGAACTCCACCCGTTCACCGGCCGCGGTGCCGTCGGCATCGTTCGGTGCGAGTTCGGCCTGCGGGTCGAAGATCGCCTCCTTCGCGGCGACGGCCGCCTCGGCGTAGGTGATGGGGGCTTGTCCCCTGCCGTAGCGCCGCAGGTAGAGATCGGCGACGACCTCTGCTCGCAGGTCGTCGACGTCCTCGACGACCGTGACGTCGGGTTCGCGTTCGCCGGCGATGCCGAGTTCGTCGAGCATGCGGCGGCAGAAACCGTGCGTGGTGGAGATGGTGCCGGAGTCGAAGTCGGACAACGCCTGTCGCAGCCGGGCCCGCCGCGCGTCGACGTCCTCGCTCGCGAGATGACGGACGAGCATGTCGTTGCTCGCCCGTGCACCGTCGGGATCGGCGAGGGCGGTGGCGACCTGCGCGAACCGGTTCCGGGTGCGTTCACGCAGTTCCTGCGTCGCGGCCCGGCTGAAGGTGACGAGCAGCAGGTCGGACAGGCGGGCGTGTCCTTCGGCGACGAACCGGGTGGCGAGCCCGACGATCGCATATGTCTTTCCCGTTCCCGCGCTGGCCTCGAGTACGGTGGTGCCGCTCGGGAGCGGGCCGAGCAGATCAAAGCCTGCCGGCGGCGGGCCGCCCGCGTCGCGGGGATCGGTGATAGCGGTGTCGGGCACGCTGTGTCCTTCTCTCACGGGCGTCCCTGGTTCTCGGAGGCGAGCAGGGGTTCCCACAACCGTCGGGCGAGCACACCGAAACGGCTGGGGTCGTCGAACCAGCCGGCCTCGACGCCGTCCGGCGCGTCGGCGGTGAGCCGGCCGAGCGTCACATCGGGTCCGTACAGGTACTGCACGTGACGGTCCTTGCCGTCGCCGAACGCGCCACCGAACGCCTTCCCGGCGGCCGACAGTGCCATCTCCACGGAATCACCGCGGTGGCGGCGATCGGCGTACTCGGCCGACGCGCCCGTCACGAGCGGCAGCGGCCGGCACAGTCCGTGGTCGCGCAGATCGACGAGTGCGGCGAGCAGCGCGACGGGATCGGCGGGAGCCAGAAGGGTCGAGCGCCAGGCCGGATACGAGCGTGAGCGGCTGCGTCCCGTGGTCACCGCACGCCACTGCCCGGGATGACCCGAGGCGACGACGGCGAGCAACCGGATCCATGCTTCGAGCCGGTGTTTCGGGGACAGCTTGGAATACGTGCTGCGGGCCAGCACCTCGCCGTGCACACCTCCGACGGTTCCGGTGAGCCGACGGCCGTCGCCGAGATCCACGCGGATGTCGACGGTGCGGGCCTGCCCGGTGTGCACACCGGCGCAGGCGTGCACGAGGCGTTCGACGTTGTCGCTCACCGCGTCGAGCGTCTTGCGGCCGAGCGCGAAGGGTGGGAGCGTGCCGCGCCGCCACTCCGCGTCCTGGAAGGCGCCCGCGGACATGCCCGCCAGCCGCGCTTCGAGCATGCGGTCGCCGAGCTGCCACTGCGCGAGACCGTCGAGCTCGACGTCGAGCGCGTCGGCGATGCCCTCGTCGGTGTCGGGGATACGCAGGCCCAGCCGCTGCCGGAGGAATCCCTGCGTCGGATGTGTCAGGAAGGCGACGAGTTCGTCGAGATCGACATCCGTGCGCGCCGGGGCCGGAAGATCGTCGACGAGGAGCGCGCCCGGTCGGTCGCGCGCGGTCGAACCTCCTTGCCCGGCACGGGCTCCCGCGAGTGCGGTGACACCGAACCCGAACGGGTCGTCGGCCCGGAAGTTGCGCGGATCGAAGGGCTGCAGGGGATGTCGCCGAACGATGCGTTCGTCGTCGACGTCGACGCCCGTCATCGTCGCCACCACGTCGCGCACCTCGGTGAGCGGAATCGCCGGTGGGCGCAGCGCTCCGGTGACAGCGTCGGCGCCGGTGTGGAACAACAGCACCCGTTCTTCCGCGGCCATCAGCGCGTCGAGGAGCAACTGCCTGTCCTCGCTGCGCGGATCACGCTCTCCCACACAGGGATTCTGGGTCAGGACGTCGTCGCCGTCGATGTGGGCCGTGCGGGGGAAGACGTCGTCGTCGAGACCGAGGAGCACCACCACACGATGGGGCACCGAGCGCATCGGCACCA
This sequence comes from Rhodococcus rhodochrous, assembly GCF_900187265.1. Lineage (NCBI taxonomy): Bacteria > Bacillati > Actinomycetota > Actinomycetes > Mycobacteriales > Nocardiaceae > Rhodococcus > Rhodococcus rhodochrous. Next base: position 1,304,503 of record NZ_LT906450.1, on the reverse strand, counting down.
TCGTGCACACGGTCAGTTCGCCGGTCCGGAAGTTCGAGCGCGACGGACGCCCGGCGAGCCGGGAGGAGAGCATGGATCGGACGTCGCTCAGGGACAACCGCGTGTCGCCGGCATGCTCGACGGCGTCGCCGATCTCGCGCCGCGCGCGGGTGAGCTGCCATGCGTCGGCGGTGGGAACGTCGGTGAGCAGGTCGATGCCGTAACCGAGTTCGTCCGACCACCGCGCCGCCGGATGCGGGCCGCGCAGTCGGAGCAGCACCACCGTCAGCCGGTCGATGAACTCGGCGAACCGACCGGCGAGGTCGATGTCGTTGCTGTCGACGTCGTCGAGGGGCAGTGACAGCGACAGCCACTCCCCGTCCGCTCCGTCGGCGGCGACACCGAGAAGGATGCGGTCGAGTGCCGCCCCGAAGGTGTTCTGCATGAAGTCGCCGAGACCGAAGCTCTTGCGCTGCCACGGGCCGAGACCCCAACGGGCACCGGTCTCGGTGGTCCACTCCTGCAGGCGTTCGAGCTCGTCGTCGTCGAATCCGAACTTGCGGCGCACCGGGGCGGAGGCGGCGAGATCGAGGACCTCGCTGGCGGTGACCCGGCCGTCGGCGAGCGCGAGCAGTTCGGACACCACCGCAAGCACCGGATCGGTGCGGCGCAGGCCACGATCGGCGAGACGGACCCGCAGCGTGTGGCCGGGATGCTCACCGACTCCGGCACCGAAGGCGGCGTGGACGAGCGGCGCGTACGTCTCGACGTCGGGGCACATGACGACGACGTCGCGCGGTTCGAGCGTGGGGTCGTCGCGGAACAGGTGCAGCAGGCACTCGCGGAGCACCTCGATCTGTCGGGTGGGGCCGTGGCAGGCATGGATCATCACGGTCCCGTCGGGCGCGGCCGATCCGCGTTCGGGGGCGCGGTCGTCGCGGAGATCGGCCTGCAACCGGCCGAGGAGCGTCGACGGCGGCCGGGGTGAGGGATGGGGAACGTCGGTGCACTCGAGGCCGGAGAGCCGGCTCTGGAGTTCGCGCACGTCGCGGCCGAGCGCGGCGAGCAGCGGGTGCTGCACCCCGAGGGCACTGTGGTCGTCGGCGCGGCGCATCGACGCCGGGCGGCGGGTCAGTCCGTCCCACATCACCGGGCTCGGGTGCGGGAGCCAGATGTGCACGTCGCGGTGGTGCCCGAGCGCGGACAGCACCTCGACGAGGGCGGTGTCGAGCCGGGTCGGACCGAAGATCGACAGTCGTTCGGGCAGGTCGACGACGTCGGGGTCGTTGCGCAGCCGGCCGCACAGTTCGTCGAGTCGCTGCGACGGGCTGTCGACCCCGATGCGGGCGCGCAGCCGTCGCCACAGCTCGGCCTGCCAACGCAGGTGGTCGTCGAGGGGCGCACCCGTGCCGTCGGTGTCGTTCCCCGCCGCCCACTGGGCGATCATCCCGGGGCGCTGGAGTCCGTAACTGCGGAGCAGGCCGGTGAGATGCGCTGCGGTGGCGTACCGGCGTCCGGCCCGGTGGTCGTCGGCGCCGTGGCCGAGATGCCGCGCGAGGGTGGCGCACCACGGTTCGCCGACGCACTCGTCGATCACCCCGAGCAGCGACCACAACATGCGGGAGGGATGCCACGGATCGTCGTCGGCGGTGATGCCGGAGGCCGCGGCGAGCGCTTCGTCGACGAGGCGGGACGGGGACGGGAAGTCGATGTTGGCGGCCACCCCGTCGCCGGCGGAGGAACCGAGCATTCCCGACAACCGCTGGGTGAGCCATCTTTCGACACCGCGCGCGGGCACCGCGACGACCTCCCGCGCGAACGGATCGTCGAGGGGCTGGGCGAGCACCTCGGCCAGCGCATCCGCCAGGATGCCGGTGCGCTCGGCACGGTGCAGTATCAGCACGCGTCGCTCTCCCTCGTCGTCGCTCGTTCCGTCGGGTACGGCTTATCACACCGCCCGGACAGGCGACTGCGCCGCAGGTCGCGGGTGCATGCGGCGGAGGGTCGGCAGGCAGGACCTGCCCGGAACGGTCAGGTCTCCGTCGAGATGTCGAACAGCGACAGCTGGTTCCTCGTCATCTCGGCGGTGACATCCGCGTGGTATCGCTCCCCCAGATTCTGTGCGACATGAGCAGGGCAACCGAGTTCGCTGCCGATCTGCTCCCAGGTGTATCCGGCCTCGCGGCGTTCCCACGCGTAGCCGCCGTCCTCGTCCCACGGCATCGACATGATCCGATGGTGGCCCGGGTCACACCACTCATCAACGACCCGACCCGGTGTGTCGTCGACGAATCCTGCGGGAACGACGATGCCGCCGCACCTCCGGAGAGGAACGGCGGCATCGGAACGGATGACGGCCCACCGATCGGGAGCCGACCGATCAGGCGACCCCTCGGGTCAGTTCTCGGTCAGCCACTTGTCGATGTCGGTCCGATCGTTCTGGACGATGTTCTCGACGAGCTGGACGATCAGGCCCTCGATCTGCCCGCCGACGACGGGGACCTTGACGGTGGCCTCGCCACGCACCTCGATCTCGGTGCCGCCGGCCGCGTTGCCGCGCAGCTCCGAACGGGCCGCGATCGTGATCGGCAGTCCCGACGTGCTGCCCGCGAGGGTTCCCTGCGCCGCACCGCCCTCGAGTCCACCCCACTCGTCGGTGCGCTCGATGATCAGAGGTCCTCGCACCACGCCCCGGACGACGGCGGGCAGAGCGGAGGTGTCGATCTGGTCGGAGACCTTCGCGCGGAAGGTTCCGGGGCCGGAGCCGACCTCGAGCTGCCCCACGCCGGTTCGGCTCGCAGCCAACCGACTGTTCCAGAAGTCCTCGCTGGTCAAAGCGCCGTGGACGCGTTCGACGCTGTGGTCGAGCGTGGACGTGAAAACGAATTCCTTGGACATGACCGGAGACGATAGCCTCCCGCCCGGATCTGGACGAAACGGGCCTACCGGTGACGCTCTGCCACGTCAGAGAACAGCGACGAGAGGCGCCGCCACTCCTCCGACGACCGCCACCAGAGCGAGCCCGGCCGCCAGAGATCCTGCGACCACCGCGGCGGCTGCGAATCCGCAGACGGCGAGGACGACGAACATCAGCAGACCCGCGATGGGGTGCTCGAGCAGAGCCGGCAGCTCCTCCGTCACCGGCGGGTCCGCCTCGTCCGGCGTCGCGTCCACCGACTGCGGGGCCATGTCCACCGGCTGCGGGGCCTCGACGGGCCGCGCGTCGATCGTCTGCGCCGGAGTCTCGGCCGGCTGCGACGGAGCAACCGTCGCCGGAGCGGTGATCACGTCCGTGGGCATGACGGGTGCTGCCGTGGTCATCGTGTCGTCCCCGCTTTCCTTCGTACTATTTGCGGCCGTCTCACGGTCGCCGGTCACCTGAGTGGTCAGGCGGACCGCGCCTCGTCCCGGCCTCCGATCTCTCACGTCAAGGTGTGCTCCGAAGTTTCCCCGCGAGTAACCGGCTCAAACCGGAACCGGTGTGACTCACGTGCGCCGAGTGGTCACTACAGCAACGAACCCAACCAGGGGGTGTGTTATGGATCACATAGACGTTAGCAGTTCCGGGGGTCGGGTAGCCGACAGTTGTCACGTCATTTTCTCGATGGATGTGAATTCGTCGGTAGATCACCGACTCTTCCAGTGCGAAGGAGGCGAACGCACGTTGACAGAGAACCGAACTCCCGCGTTGCTCACCCAGTTGCGCACTCTCCACGAACTGACCCATGCAGAGACCCAGGTCGCCGAAACGCGTGTCGCGCAGGCCCGAACCGAAGCGGTACGCAAGGAGCTGACCGAGAACGCCGAGAACTGCCGCATCCGTGCGGTGGCGATCGAAGAGGCGATCCGCGATCTGGGCGGACTTCCCGATGTGGTCGGGCCGTTCATCGGCCGCGCCGCCATCATGGTGAAGACCCTCACCGAGCAGGCGCAGCCGTTCGACGAAGCACTGCTGTCCGACCTCGCCCTCGAACATCAGCTCCTCGACCGCGCCCGCTACGTGAAGGCGCTGGCCACCGCAGGCGGACACAAGTCGATCGTGTCGCTGGCGGACCGCCTGATCACGGCCCACACGGCGACGGTCGAATGGCTCACCACCGTCATCGCGGAGGAAGCGCTCGGCGGCCCTGCCGCTCTGCGTCGCACTCCTCTGCAGGCCGCGGCCGGCGCAGCGGTGCGCTTGGTCAACACGCCGGTCACCTGGTCGGCGCGCAGCATCGATCGAGCGATCGACGTCGCCCGCTCGACGCGTCCCCGCATCGAATCGCTGCTCTCACGCGGCGCACATGCCGGTGACGTCGCAGCCAAGACGATCGGCGCCTCGCGCGACGCGGCTCTCGAGACGGCCGAGCGCGTGAGCCGTCGTGAAGGTGCGGACGGCACCGCCGACGCCCTGCACAAGGCACGCAGCGCCTCGGGTGTCCTCACCGAGGAGGAGCTGCCGATCCGGAACTACGACGATCTCACCGTCCCGAAGGCGGTGGCGGCGGTCAAGGAACTGACCGAGCCGGCGGACATCCGGGCGATCGTCGCCTACGAGGAAGCGCACAAGGCACGACACGGCGTGATCTCCGCGGCCCAGACCCGTCTGGCCGCCATCGCTCAGGAGGTGGTCGGCGTCTGATCCGCCGCACCCCACAGTCACGTCACACGATCGCCGGGTCCCTCGTGGGCCCGGCGATCGTCGTCACTCCTCGTGTCGGCCCCGCTCACAGCGGGTACGCGACCTCTACGTTCATTCGAAAGGACACACCATGACCCGCATCCTCTTCGTCGTCAGCTCCGCCGATCATTGGACGTTGCAGGACGGCACCCGCCACCCCACGGGCTTCTGGGCGGAGGAGCTCGTCGAGCCGTACACCGTCTTCGACGAGGCCGGCTACGACATCACCGTTGCCACTCCGGGCGGCCGCACGCCCGTCGTCGACCAGGCCAGCCTCGAACCCGACGCTGCGGGCGGCGAGGACCGCGTGGCCGAGTTGAAGTCGTCGCTCGAGAAGCTGCAGCCGGTGCTCGCCGGTGCGGCGGTGCTCGAGGACCAGCGAGCAGAGGACTTCGACCTGCTGTTCGTGCCCGGTGGCCACGGCCCGATGGAGGATCTGGCCGTCGACGAGCGGTTCGGTGAACTCGTGCGGCACTTCGTCGAGGCCGACAAGGTCGTCGCGATGGTGTGCCACGCCCCGGCGGCCCTGCTCACCGCCCACGAGTCCGGCGGCCGTTGGCTGTTCGAGGGTTACAGCCTGACGGCGTTCACGAACATCGAGGAGGTCCAGGCAGGACTGGCCGACAAGGCACCCTGGCTGCTGCAGGACCGACTCCAGGAGGCGGGCGCGGTCTTCTCGTCCACGGACGCCTGGCAGCCGCACGTGGTGGTCGACCGCGTCCTGTACACGGGCCAGAACCCGGCCTCCTCGCGGCCGCTCGCCGAACGCGTCGTCGCCGAGATCCCCGCGCGCGCTACGTCGTGACCTTGCGGACGAAATCGATCGTCCGCTCGAGCGCGGCACGCGCATCCGGTGTCGACAGATCGAACTGGTACTCGTGTGCCAGTTCCGGTGTGTGATCGTCCGGATAGAACAACGCATCCACCTGCACACCCAGTCCGGTGAGCCGCTGCGCGAGCCTCTCGGACTGGGTGGCGGTGAGCGGATCGGCGTTGCCACCGGAGATGTAGGTGGCCGGGAAGTTCTCGGTGACCGAGTTCAACACCGACATCTGGCCCGCCGCATCCGAAGTGGCGAACTCCCGGGCGCCGGTGTAGGCCCACATCGCCTGCTCCACGCCCCATCCGATCAGCCCGCCGCTCCCACCGATCGCGGACACGTCGTAGATGCCGCAGTTGAGCACGACACCGCGAACGTTCTCCGGAGTGAAGGCCGGGTCGACACCGAGGGTCGCGGCGTAGTCCGGGTCGGTGACCGCCGCGGCGATCTGCGCGGACAGTTGCGCCCCGGCCGAGTCGCCCGCGAGCACGATCCGGTCGGTGTCGATGTGCAGTTCGTCGGCGTGCTCGAGCAGGTAGCTCTGTGCGTCGACGAGTTGCCGCACCGGAGTCGGGTAGCGGTGTCCCGGTGCGAGCGAGTAACCGACCGACACGACCGTGAATCCGGCCCCCGCGAGACGCCGGTAGTAGCCCGCGTAGTTGGTGCGGTTGCCCGACAGCCACGCGCCGCCGTGCGTCCACACGATCGTCGGCAGCGCCTCGGTGGTCCCCGGCGGTGTGTATACGTCGAGGTAGGCGTCCGGGTCGTCCTCCCGATAGTGGAGGTCGGCGACGAAGTCCGTCTCCGGAGCACCCACCGCGAGCTTTGCGGTCTGCTCCCGCGCGTCGCGTTCGAACACCTTCCGCACCACCAGTGATCCCGGCACGGGGGTGAGGACGAACGCCGCCGCCACGACGACGAGCACCACGACGAAGACGATCAGGATCCATCGACCGACACGCCGACGCGGCGCTCTGTCCGTACTGCCCTCCGACACCTGTCACTCCTGCCCGGTCACGATGCGCCCGGGTGGATCCGGACCGAACGATCATGTCAAACAGTGCGGCGGGATGCGGGTTCTCGGGCGCGGGGTCGACCGTCAGGGCTGTTCGCTCAGCGCCTGCAATCGGGTCTCCTCGAGGTCGAGGCGGCGCTGGGCCGCACCGAGTGTCTGCGAACTGTAGGTACCGCGCGCCCGGGCCTCGAGCAGGGCCCCGCGTTCGGCCGCGATGGTGAGCAACCGCAGCCGGATGTACTGCTCGCGCCGTTCGTCGTGGTCGGGATCCGGCGACGACGCGCCGCGTTCGTCCCGCACGCCGATCAGGCTGTCCGCCCGGACCCGCTCCACGGTCTGCGGATCGACTCCGGACGACGACCCGGTGAGCTCCTTCTCCCCCGCGTCGGCCAGCTCGGCGAGCAGCGTGCCGTATTCGGTCCGGAGGCGTTCCTGGTCGTCGGCCGGGATCTTCACGAGCCGGATCACCGCCGGCAGTGTCAGACCCTGCAGCAGCAGTGTGGTCATGGCGACGACGAAGGCGATGAGGATCAGTTCGGCGCGGTAGGGCGTGTCGCTGGGGAGCGACTGGGCCGCTGCCAGTGTGATGGCCCCGCGCATCCCGGACCATGCGAGCACCACCCCGCCGCGCCATCCCAGTTTCTCCGTGACGAGGAAGTCCGCGTCGGCGGTGGCGCGGTCGAACCGTCGTCCGATGTATGCCCTCCGGCTGGCAGGAACATCGGCGTCGGCGAAGCGCTGCGCGATCTTCTCGCGGCGCTGTTCGAGCACCGGGAGCGCTTCCGCAGCTTTCCGCTCGTCCCGTTTGAGGACGGCGACGAGCGGGACGACGAAGAACATGCGCACCGCGATGACGAACGCGCTGGCGACGAGGCCGATGAGCAACCCCTCCGTGGTCGACAGTCTTGCCTCGTCGACCTCGTCGAGGAGATGTTCGAGGCTCAGACCCATGAGCAGGAAGATCGCCGATTCGAGCAGGAAGGCGACGGTCCGCCAGTTGACCTCCTCGGTGACGCGGTCCGCGGCACGCAGGTATTTCGGGCCGAGATGTCCCGTGACGACCCCGGCGACGACCACTGCCAGCACGCCGGAGGCACCGAGTTCCTCCGCGGGTACGAAGGCGACGAACGGCAGGATGAACGACGCGGCGGTGTTGAACACCGCGTCCTGGAACAGACCTCGGATGCGGACGTTGACAAGCCCGACGACGATGCCGATGACCGTGGCGACCACGACCGAGTAGAAGAAGTCCCCGGCGACCTGCCACAGCGAGACCGCTCCTGCCATCGCGGCGATCGCCGAGCGCAGCAGGACCAGCGCCGACGCGTCGTTGACGAGACCTTCGCCCTCGAGCACGGTGAGCAGGCGTGACGGCAGACCGAGCCGGCGGCCCACGGAGGTGGCCGCGACGGCATCGGTGGGGCTGACGACGGCGCCCAGCGCGAAGCACGCGGCCCATCCGAGATCCGGGATGAGCAGATGGAACAGCACTCCCGCACCCGCCGTGGTCACGACGACGAGGAGTACCGCGAGTCCGCTGATGGCCTTGAAGTTCCGGCGGAAGTCCTGGGCCGGCATGCTCAGCGCGGCCGAGTACAACAGGGGCGGAAGGATGACGGTGAGAACCAGTTCCGGCTCGATCTCCACATCGGGGACACCCGGGACGAAGCTGAGCACCGCCCCGACCACCACCAGACCGAGCGGCGCCGCTACTCCGAGGCGTTGCGAGAACGCCGCGACGCTCACGATGCCGGCGATGCCGACCACTGCCATGAGAACCAGATCCATTCGGATCATTGTGCTCGCTCACGACCCGTCGACCGTGGACCGGCTCGAGTGGGGTTCGTCGCGGTCGGGCGTATATCTCGGGCTTTCTCGTTGAATGAGAAGGTCGATCCTCCGGGTCGTCATCGCTCCCAGACTCGTGGGACACATCGGTGTCCCACGCGCGCGCGGGACGGCGACGACCATGCTGAGGAGAACCCTATGGCCTTGCTCGACGAAGCCCTGTGGACGGGAAAGATCCATCTCGACGGCTGGCGCCCCGGCAACGGCGGCACCACGAAGGTCACCAACCCCTCGACCGGGGAACAGATCGCCGAGATCGGTCTGGCCGACCCGGACGACGTCTACGCCGCCGCCCGCGCTGCTGCCACCGCGCAGAAGTCCTGGGCCGCCACCGCACCGTCCGAGCGTGCGGAGATCCTCCGCCGCGCCGGCGAGAAGTTCCGCGAGCACGCCGACGAACTCATCGGCTGGGGTCTCCGGGAGGCCGGGTCCATCCCGGACAAGGCCGCGATGGAGGTGTTCGGTTCCGCCACCGAGTGCTTCGAGGCGTCGGCGCTGCCCACCCACCCGCACGGTGAGTACCTGCCGTCGGACAACGGTCACTGGTCCATCGCGCGCCGCCTGCCCGCCGGCGTCGTCTCGGTGATCGCCCCGTTCAACTTCCCGTTGCTGCTCGCGATGCGCTCGGTCGCCCCGGCGCTCGCTCTCGGCAATGCGGTGCTGCTCAAGCCGGATCCGCGGACCAGCGTCATCGGCGGTGTCGCGGTGGCCCGGATCTTCGAGGAGGCCGGGCTTCCCGCCGGTGTGCTGCAGGTGCTGCCCGGTGGCGGTGACGTCGGCGCCGCGACCGTCGACGCTCCCGAGGTGCGGGTGGTCTCGTTCACCGGATCCACCGCCGCCGGACGCCACGTCGGCAAGGCCGGCGCGGAGCATCTCAAGCGCACCCACCTCGAACTCGGTGGCAACAACGCGATGATCGTGCTCCCCGGCGCCGACGTCGACCTCGCTGCCGGTGTCGGAGCGATGGGATCGTTCTTCCACCAGGGCCAGATCTGCATGACCACCGGCCGGCACCTGGTGCATGAGTCCGTCTACGACGACTACGTGCGCGCCCTCGCCGCGAGGGCAGATGCGCTCGTCGTGGGCGATCCCGCGGGCGGCCCGGTGCACCTGGGTCCGATCATCGACGAGCGTCAGCTGGCGAACATCGACACGATCGTGCAGGACACCGTGGCCGCGGGTGGCACTCTCGCTGCCGGCGGCACGCACGAGGGGTTGTTCTACCGGCCCACCGTCCTGACCGATCTGACCACCGAGATGCCCGCCTGGGGCCAGGAGATCTTCGGTCCCGTCGCACCGGTGCTGAAGTTCTCCGACGCGGACGAGGCCGTCGAACTGGCCAATGCGTCCGAGTACGGCCTGTCGGTGAGCATCGTCGGCGATGTGGGGCAGGCGATGAAGATCGCCGACCGGATCCACTCGGGCAAGATCCACATCAACGAGATGACCGTTGCCGACGAGGCCAACGCTCCCTTCGGTGGGGTCGGGGCATCCGGTACCGGTTCCCGCTTCGGCGGTCCGGCCGCGAACATCGAGGCGTTCACCGAGACCCAGTGGGTCACGGTACGTCCCGACATCGCGCCCTACCCGTTCTGACGCAGATCGCGAATCGGCCGGGCGAGCATGTGCTCGCCCGGCCGTTCTCGTATGCCTGACAAGGCCATTCGGCGAAGGTGAGTCCGCGGGCGGCTCGTTCCTCCACCGCCGCAGCCGTTTCCTCCGCGATGAGGTCGGCGTTCACGGCCGCCCCTGTCATCACGCCGGTCCCGGCAGCGACCACGACCACCGCGGAGAGGTCGGCGGAGTTGCCCGCCGCCCACACGCCGGGCAGCGCGGTCTTCCCCGTCGGGTCGGTCTCGATGAGGGTGCCCACGGGATGGTCGGTGACCGTTCCGCCGAGCTGCTCGTACAGGTCGGCGCGGGCGACGAAACGCGGTGCGACCACCACGGCGTCGACATCGACCTCGGTGCCGTCCTCGAGCACCACGGCACGGACCTCCTCGCCGTCCGCTCGCAGTTCCGCGACGGTGCCGTCGACGATCCGCACGTCGCGTGCCTCGAGCTGGTCGCGGGCCTCGCTCTCCAGGGCGGGCGCCGAGTGGGTGAAGAAGGTGACGTCGTCGCTGAGCTGGCGGAACAACAGGGTCTGGTGCACGCTCATCGGCCCCGAGGAGATCACGCCGATGCGCCGGTCCCGGACCTCCCAGCCGTGGCAGTAGGGGCAATGCAGGACAGACTTGCCCCACAGCTCCCGGACTCCGGGCAGGTCGGGCAGCTCGTCGACCAGTCCCGTCGCGAGGATCAGTCGACGTGCCTGCACGGTGGTGCCACCGGAGAGACCGATCTCGAATCCCGTGTCGCTGCGACGAGCGGATTCTGCTCGTGCGGACAGGATCTCGGCGCCGTATCCGGTGGCCTCCTTCCGTCCGAGAGCCAGGAGTTCGGTCGGCGCGATGCCTTCGTGTCCGATCACGTTGTGCGCGGCCGCGGCAGGGGCGTTGCGCGGTTCGCCGGCGTCGACGACGAGCACCGAGCGGCGCGAGCGTGCCAGCGCGGTTGCGGCACTCAGTCCGGCCGAGCCGCCGCCGATCACGACGACGTCGTAACCGTCCTGTGTGGGTTTCTCCTGGGTGTTCATCGGTTCTCCTCCTTGATTGCCCGTGCGATCCACACGGTTCGGGATCCACGCACCACCAGATCTGCCCGGTGCAGCACCGAATCGGGGCCGTCGCCGACGAGCCGATCGAGCGTGTCGAGATCCTCGTCGGACACGGCGTTGTCGAGGCCGGTGCGCATCCGGCTCAGCACCGCGTGGGCGTATCGGCGTGAGGTGTCGTCGACGTCGGCACCGAGTTCGTCGCGGCGCATCTCGACCATCTCGAATCCGGCGCGACGCAGGTTGTCGCTCCAGTCGGGCCATCTGTTCCACCCTCGGGACGCCGCGGCCTCGTGACATCTCGCTTCGAGTCCCGGCGTACCGATACCGATGTCGTCGGGCAGGAATCGTGGTTGCGACTCCATCTCGGTAACGACCACCGTCCCCCCGGGTGCCATCGCCTCGGCGAGTTGCCGGAGCGTCGCATCCGGATCCTCGATGTGGTGCAGGGACAGGGCCGCCCAGGCGAGGTCGATCGCACCGACGGTCGGCAGTCCTGCATCGAGGTCCGCCTCGACGGTCCGGATCCGATCACCGAACCCGTTGTGCTCGGCGGTCTTCCGGAGTCGATCGAGCATCCCGGCGGACCGGTCGAGGGCGACGAGCTGCGCGTGGGGGAACCGGCGCGCCAGGGCGAGGGTGCCCGTTCCTGTGCCGGCGCCGATGTCGACGACGCTGCGCGGTTCGCGCTCGAGCTGTCCGGCGACCCGGTCGAGCAACGACTCGAAATAGGGCCGGTTCATCGCGGCGTCGAGGTCGAGCACCTCGGCCATCGACTCGTCGTGCGCGTGGCCGTGCGGTGTGTGGTGGGCGTGGTGGTGCATGCCTCCACGTTAGGACGCGTCATCCAGTTTCGGCATACACTCTTGCCTATGGAGCAAGACTCGTCCGATCTGGACCAACTCATCCGCCAGCGCATCCGCAGCCTGCGGCTCGCGCGGGGGTGGACCCTCGACGCTCTCGCAGCCCGGTGCCACATCAGCCCGTCGAACCTGAGCCGCATCGAGACGGGCCGTCGCAGGATCGCACTCGACCAGCTCGTCCCCATCGCGCGGGCACTCGACACCACGATCGACCAGCTCGTCGAATCCGGCGAGGACCAGGACGTGGTGATCAGACCCCAGCCGTGCGACACCCCCGGGTACACGACCTGGCTGTTGTCGCGGGAACGATCACTGGGCGGCGTCACCATCGCCAAGATGCGGATCACGAAGCAGGAGCCGGTGCCGGCCCACACACTCCCGGTGCACCCGGGGCACGAATGGTTCACCGTCCTGACCGGCACCGCCCGGCTCCAACTCGGCGAGCGGACGATCCTCATCCAGGAGGGCAACGCCGCCGAGTTCTCGACCATGACACCACACGCGATCAGCGCACACGACGGACCGGTGGAGATCCTCACGATCCTCGATCTCAACGGGGAGCGTGCGCACCTGCGCAACCCCGGATCGCACTGAAGCAGCCGGGTTCGCCGATCAGGCGTACAGGCGGTCGACGAACGCCCGGAGATTCTCGCGGACGCGTTCGGCCTTCTCCTCCGGCTCGAGATCCTCTCGGTACCGGCTTCCCAGAGCGGGCTTCTTCTTGCCGCGCGCGTACAGCGAACACTGCAGGTCGATGCACATGTACGTCCCGACAGCGTTGCCCGCTCGCCCCGCATCGCCGACCTTGTTGGCCGTCATCAGGGCGATGCCGCCCCGGGTGTGGGTGGTGAGGCAGATCGTGCACATCTGCGTCTTACCGGAGCCCTGCTGCTCGAACCGCATGGCGACACCGACGAGTTCGCCGTCGCGAGGGACGACGATGTAGCCGCGCCCGGGGAACGACGGATCGGTCCAGCCGAGGAAGTCGAGTTCGTCCCACGGCCGGTCGTCGAGATCGCGCGGCACCGGAAGTCGCTTCGCGTCGCCCTTGGAGCAGTTGACGAAGGATGTTCGAATGTCCCGTTCGGTGAGCGGGTCCATGGCCGGGGCCACCTTTCGTTCGCATATGTACCGACCCAAGGACGGTACGCGCCGCGCTCACACCCGACAAACGATTTTCGCGGCCCTCACGCCGACGAACGCGGCGCTCCGATACCCGGATCGATCGTCACCGGGCCGGATGCGGTGGGCGCGACCGGGAAGTCGAAGATCGCCGTCGGAAGGTACACCGTGGCACACGAATTCGGAATGTCCACGACACCCGACAAACGTCCCTCGATGGGTGCAGCCCCGAGCAGGAGATACGCCTGCTCGGGGCTGTAGCCGAATTTCGTCAGATAGTCGATGGCGTGCAGACACGCCCGCTGGTACGCCAATTGCGAATCCAGATACCGCTGTTCGCCGTCGAGCGTCACGGACGTGCCGGAGAATGCGAGCCACTCGGAGTACTGCGGGTCGGTGTTGCCCGGCATGAAGATGGCGTTCTCGCTCACCCCGTAGGTCTCCATACCACCGGGGATCAGGTCGACGCGCAGGTCGATGAACCCGCCCATCTCGATGGCGCCGCAGAAGGTGATCTCGCCATCACCCTGGGAGAAGTGCAGGTCGCCGACCGACAGATTCGCCCCGTCGACGAACACCGGATAGAAGATCCGGCTTCCCTTCGTGAGGTTCTTGATGTCCTGGTTGCCGCCGTTCTCCCGCGGCGGAGCGGTGCGCGCCGCCTCCGCCGCGACCCGGTCGAAATCGGCGCCCGACAGGCTGCCGAGGATGGCTCCGTTCGGTTCGGGCGGCAGCGCCAGCGCCGGTTCGCGGTCGGGATCCGTCGCGATCAGCGCTGCTTCCCGGGTGTTCCACGTCGACAGCAGTTCGTGCGAGGGCGCCGTCCCCATCAGGCCGGGATGCACGATGCCGGTGAACGACACGTGGGGCACGTGGCGGCTCGTCGCCTTCTGCCCGGAGAAGTCCCAGATCGCCTTGTAGGCGTCGGGGAACTGGTCGGTGAGGAATCCCCCGCCGTTCGTCTTCGAGAAGATGCCGGTGTAACCCCAGCCCTGCCCGGCGAGCGGACCCGAGTCCTCCTGCGGGATCGGGCCGAGGTCGAGGATGTCGACGATGAGCAGGTCGCCGGGCTTGGCTCCTTCCACCGCGAACGGTCCCGACAACGCGTGCACGATGTGCAGCGGGGCATTGCGGATGTCGTCGGCGGAATCGTCGTTGTGGATCTCACCGTCGAACCATTCGCGGCAGTGCACGCGGAAGGAATCCCCCGGTTTCAGCGTCGCGACGGGCGGGATGTCCGGGTGCCAGCGGTTGTGGCCGATCTTCTCCTGATCGGTGAACCGGCGGGTCGAATCGAGGGGGAACACGACGTCGGGCACGGGACCTCCTGCAGCGGTGACGGATCAGGGGCTGTGACGATCAGGGACGTGGTAAGGATCGGTGTCGGGGGTCGGTGGTGACCGGCCGTGACGGACGCCTCGGCACACCCGGCAGGGCGCCCGAGACGACGTCGGGTTCGGATGCGGTCCGTGCCGTGGCGTCGTGCAGGCGCATCGCCGCCGAACCGCCGCGGCCGAGACGGGGCGCGGTGAGCGAACGACGAGCCTGCCGAGCACACTGGGGGCACGGGGTCGACGCGGAGACCTCGCTCATCGGGAGGGAGACGTCGAACGGCCCGCAGTCGGCACATCGGAACTCGTACAGCGGCATCGGCATCGCCTTTCGCCCGTCGGTGCACCGACCATAACGGACCGCACGCAAGCCCGCTCCCCTACTCCGAATGTTCCTGCTGTCCGGAGCTGTTCGGTGCCATCTCTATTCGGTGACACGCTCTCGCTTCGTCAGCACCAGCGGTCCACCCTCGGTGATCGCGATCGTGTGCTCGCTGTGCGCCGTGCGCGAGCCGTCGGCGGAACGGATGGTCCAGCCGTCGGGGTCGTAGACGATCTTGTCCGTCCCCGCCGCGAACCACGGCTCGAGGGCGAGCGTCAGGCCGGGACGCAGCACGAGCCCGCGACCCGCACGTCCGGTGTTCGCCACGTGCGGATCCTCGTGCATGGTGCGACCGAGTCCGTGACCACCGAACTCGGTGTTGACGGGATAGCCGTACTCGGCGGCGACAGCGCCGATCGCTGCGGAGATGTCTCCGAGGCGGTTACCGGGGAGCGCGGCGGCGATGGCCGCGTCCAGCGCCACCTCGGTCGCCTCGACGAGGTGCCGGTCCTCGGGACGTTCCGCGCCGACGATGATGCTGCGTGCCGAATCGGCGACCCAGCCGTCGATCGAGACGGCGATGTCCATGCTGAGCAGGTCGCCGTCCCGGAGTACGTAGTCGTGCGGGAGCCCGTGCAGCACTGCGTCGTTGACGGACAGACAGATGACGTTGCGGAACGGTCCGCGCCCGAACGAGGGCGCGTAGTCCCAGTAGCACGAGACCGCGCCGCGTTCCTCGATCATGTCCCGCGCGCGCTGTTCGAGATCGAGCAGGTTCACGCCGGGTCGGGCGCGGCCCGTCAGATCGTCGAGCAGCTCGGCGATGAACGTGCCGGTCACGTCCATTGCCGCGATCTCACCGGGGGTCTTCAGTTCCAACACGGGGCACTCCTCAGGATCACAGAACGGTATTTAAATACCACCCTAACGCGACGATCGGTGTTTTCATACCGACGCGGCTAGACTGCGGGTCATGGTGCGACTCCCCCTGACCCCGGAACAGCTGGCCGCCGGCAAACGCCTGGGTGGTCGGCTGCGCGAAGCCCGAGGCAGCAGGACGCTCACCGAGGTGGCCCGGGCCGCCGACATCTCGCCGGAGACCCTTCGGAAGATCGAGACCGGACGACTGGCGACGCCGGCCTTCGCGACGATCGCCGCTCTCGCACGGGTGCTACCCGTCTCTCTCGACGATCTCGCCGAACTGGCCCTTCCCTGCACCGACCTGCAACGCACCGGATAGCGCCTCCCCACCGGACGTAACAGCAGGAGACATCGGCAGCGATATCCGGAGGCACACCACCGCGACAGCGAAGGGATCCGGATGTCGATGCAGCCTCCGCAGGACGGGTACGGCTACGGCTACGGCGCTCCCCCGCCGCCCTGGCCCACCCCGACCCCGCCGCGACGACCGAAGTGGCCGTGGCTCGTGGGCGGTGCCCTGCTGGTCGCCGTCATCGCCGCAGTTGCCGCGCTGGTCGTCGTCCTGACCCGCTCGTCCGATACGGACCCGGAGAGCACTGTCGCCGCGAGCCCGCCCCCGTCGACCGTGACGGTCACCGTCTCGCCGTCCGCAGTTCCGCGTGCGGAAACGGATCCGCCCGCCCCACGAGCACAGGCGAGTCGGTCCCTCACCCCGAGCGGCTTCCCGACCAACGGCACTCTGAAGGTCGGGGTGGACATCGCCCCGGCGAATACGCGCTACGCCCGACGGGTTCGCTCGGCGGTTACTGGGAGCGGTTGTCGTGCCTGACCGGAGACTTCGAGTGCATCACGGCCAACAGCATCGTGCAGGGCAACAGCTACGTCACCGTGCTTCCGGGCGACGTGGCCCTGCGGATCGAGGATCTCGAACTCACGGCCACCGGCAATCCCGCGCCCGCAGCCGGGCCCGCTCGGCCGTTACCGCCCGTGTCGGCCTCCGAGGACACCGACGCACAGGGCTTCGTCGGCATCCCCGAGGCACGGTGCAACCACACGAATCCCGCTGTGGCCATCGGGCAGACGGCCGACTCGCTCGTCGTGGTGTGCGAGACCGGGGCCGGACGGTACTACTACAAGGGTGTCCGCACGAACGACGGTGCGGCGATCGAGATCGACGACCCCGTACCCTCGGGTGACGGTTTCACCGCCACGAACGCCGGTGTGCAGTACAGCATCTCGTCGAGCGCTCTCGTCATCTCCGAAGGGTCGACGGTGCTCGCCGAGGAGCCGATGCTGCAGTACTGGTCGCGGTGATCGACAGTTCCGGGGATCACCGGGGACGCGAGGCCGCCTGCCCCGCGCCGCTCCGCCACACATCGTGCACCCCGGTCGGCCCGATGCCCCGATCGAGAGCGAGCAGCAGGACGGCACATCCGATTCCCGACAGCACCAGACTCGTGCCGAACAGCGCGGGATAACCGAACACGTCTCCGACCACACCGGCGGTGAATCCCGCGATGCCCTGCACGACGACGATCGCGCACGCGAGCAGGGTGTAGTCGCTGCCGGCGTGGTCCCTGTCCGCGGCGTCCATCATGAGCGTGAACACCGCGACCGTCGCGGCGCCACCGAGGACGTGTTCGGCCAGGCTCGCGGAGACGATGAGCCCGAACCCGCCGTAGCCGAGCGACGCGACGACGTACAGCGCGAGGCTCGCGGTCTGGGTGACACCACCGATCAGCAGGGCCTGCCGACGACCGCGACGGAAGCACAGCCACCCACCGAGGGCGGCACCGCCGAGAGCGCCTGCCGAGGACAGCACACCCTTGACCAGCGCGATCTGCCCGAGGGTGAGTCCCGAGTCGGACATGAACGGGCCGACCATCGCCGAGCCCATCGAGTCACCGAACTTGAAGCCGCCGATGAGCAGGATGAACGCGAGCATCCCGGGGCGGCGCAGACGCGCCCACCACGCGACCGTCATGCGGGTCGCGCTTCGCGGTTCCCGATCCGGCGTGGCCCGTCGCTCCGTGCGCGGCAGTCGCCATACCGGGATCGTCGTCAGTACCAGCAGGAATGCCATCGCGAGGAACAGGCTGCGCCAACCGGCGAGGGAGAACACCCACAGCAGTGCTCCCCCGCCGACGATCATGCCGATGCGATACGCGCCGACCTGGATGCCGTTCCCCAGCCCGCGCTGTTTCGGTCCGAGCAGTTGCACGGCCAGACCGTCGGTGGCGACGTCCTGCGTGGCCGACAGGGCGTTGACCACCGCGATGCCGACGAGCAGCCACCGCAGCGTCGACGACAGGTCGAGGCACGCCAGAATCAGCGACACCGCCGACGCCGCGAGCTGGAGCGAGAGCAGCCACTGACGCCGGGTTCCGTAGTGGTCGACGTACGGCGCCCAGAGGAACTTGAGCGCCCACGGCGCGAAGAGCACACCCGTCGCGCTGATCGCGATCAGCGAGAAACCGGACTCACGGAGCACCACCGGAAGCGCCTGGGTGAAGAACCCGTACGGCAGGCCCTGCGCGAAGTACAGGGCTGCCAGCAGTGCGAGCGTGCCGGTCGGGATACCGAGCCGGGCCGGTGCAGTCATGCGGACATGGTGGCAGAGCGGTTGCGGACAGCCCCGACGAGCATCTGTGAAACGCGGTGTCGGTCCCCGGCGATACAGTCGGCGAAACAGACGAAAGCGGCAGCCGCTTCTCCTGAGAGGACGTGATGAGGGAGTTCCTGGCGTTCTTCGCCATCCTGCTCGTGATCGGTTTCGTCATCTCCTATTGGGAGGTCTTTCTCGGCATCCTGGTGATCGCGGTCGTCGGAGCGGTCGCCTGGTTCGTTCTGAAGTATCTGCTCGAGCAGCATCGCGAGGCGCGCGCCCGGAACGCCGCTCGCGCGCACGAGCTGACGCAGAACGCCGCAGCCCAGCATCACAGCTACCTGCAGGGATTCGACCACGGCATCTACGGCAACTATCCGCCTGTGGATCTCGACAAGCTCTGATCACACCGTCGCTCCCCGATCGCACAGTCGCCCGAGGCGCAGCTCACGTGGCAGCCGATGGGAGGATGGTGCCCGTGCCGATGCCCTCACCGTTGCCCGTCAGGAACGGGGTCGGGCCCACGCGACTGCGTGTTCCGACCTCCGGTCCGTGGTCGACGGTCGCCGAGTACGTCGTCGCACGCTTCGACCATCTCGACGCCGACGAGCTCTACCGCCGCTTCGACGACGGAGAGATCGTGGGCATCGACGGAGAACCGATCGGTCGCAGCACCGAACTCGGAGAGCACCGGTTCGTCTGGTACTACCGCGATCTGCCCGTCGAGGAACCGGTGCCGTTCCACGAGGACATCCTGTATGCCGACGACGACCTCGTCGTGGTCGACAAGCCGCACTTCCTGCCGACCACTCCGGGCGGGCGCTACCTGCGCGAGTCGGCGCTGGTCCGGTTGCGGACCCGCCTCGACAACCCTGATCTGACACCGATCCACCGGCTCGACCGGGCGACCGCCGGACTGGTGATGTTCTCGGCCCGGCCCGAGACCCGTGGCGCCTACCAGTCGCTGTTCGAGAAGCGCCGGGTCACCAAGGTGTACGAGGCGGTGTCCACACTGCCGGTGGAGTGGGATCCGGCAACGCCGGAGATCGCGGGACGCCCGCTCCCCGTGCTGTACCGCAATCACATCGAGGCGCGGCGCGGTGAGTTGCGCGTCGTCGTCGACGACACCCGCGAACCCAACTCGGAGACGCTGATCGAGGTGCTCGGATCCGGGGTGAGCAGGTCGGGGCGAGCCGTCCTGCACACCCTGCTGCGCCCGCACACAGGTCGGATGCATCAGCTGCGAGTGCACCTGGCGGCGCTCGGTATCGGGATCCTCGGCGACCATTGGTATCCCGTCCTGCTGCCCGAGACACCGGACGACCATTCGCTCCCCCTCCAATTGCTCGCGCGGGAACTCGAATTCGTCGACCCCTTATCGGGCGCCGAGCGCCGCTTCGCCACCCGGCGCACCCTGGCCGAGGCACCGACCACGCAGGACTGAGTGCCTCCGAGCGGATCCTGGTCGATCCTTCGAAAACTCCGACGCCTGCGGCTTCACGAAATACCCTGGTAGGCATGACCATGGTCGTCGACGGTTACCTCCGGTCGCCACTGTCGGGAATCGCACCGTGGATCCTCATGTCCGTCCTGTCGGCCCCGGGACGGTTCGAGGAAGCAGTGTGTTTCGCTCTCGGCCTCGTCCTGCTGACGATGTGGGTGGGTGCGCGACGCGGCATCAAGATACACGCCCTCGACACGTTCGGCGCGGCGTTCTTCGCCGTGCTGGCCGCGGTGGGCCTCATCGCCTCGGACGGTGTCATCGACTGGATGGAGATCTGGGCCGGTGAACTCACCAACATCGCGCTCGCGGTGTTCGTCTTCGCCACCCTGATCGCACGCAGGCCGTTCACACTCCCCTACGCGAAAGAGGACACGCCCCAGGAATACTGGACGTCTCCCCTGTTCATGAAGATCAACTACGTGATCTCCGCGGTCTGGGCCGGTGCGTTCACCTTCTCCGCCATCGTCGGATTCATCGGCGACGCCGTTATGCGCGACCCTGGCAACTTCTGGACCGGCTGGGTGCTCCAACTCGCGGCGATCTTCTTCGCGGTCTCCTTCACCGAGTTCTACCCGGACTACGCCGGAGCGAAGTTCGCGGCGTCGCAGGGCGAGACCGAAGCCGCCCCGTCGCTCCTGAAGCTGATCGACTGGTTGCCGACCTTCGTGCTGGTCGCGGGCATCTTCGGGTGGGTCACCGACTCGATACCGGACGCGGTCGGGATCGGCATGATCGTCGTCGGCATCATCGGAAGCGCCGTGATCGGCAGACTCTCGTCGAAGACCGAGAAGGCCTCGAAGACGTAGCGGACTCGGGAACAGCAATTCGGCCGATCGGCGGACGGGGCCGTTCGAGCCGATGAGAATGGGGCGAACCCGACCGGCACCCGAAGGAGACCCTGTGGCCCGTCTCGCCCGCGTCATCGGAGCTTGCGCATTCGCTGTTGCGACCTCTGCCCTTGCAACGCCCGGGGTTGCGGCCGCGGAGGTGACCGTCCCGTTCCAGATCAACCCGGCTTCCTACGGCAATCCCAGTGGAAGCTTCGATGTGCCGCCCAGCCGGTGCGCCGTCCGGATCGGCGAGACCGAAGGGAGCGTGACCGTCACGGGCAGCAAGCCGGAAGGTTGGGGATGCCTGATCTACGCCCAGGTCGACTGGCTGAACCTGACGACCGGCGCATCCGGTACTGCGCGGATGTCGGACGGATTGAACGGTTTCCCACCGGAAGCCACCCTGGCGACGGGGAGCGGACAGGTCGCGCTCGTACTCCATCCCCTTCCCGGTCCGCCGATGACGCCGGGCTTCGCTACCTTCACCGTGCCCTGACGCCCAGGAGCGTGTGGATCGAGTCCGATCCGATCCGGATCGGCGATACGCATCACCGGTCTCGATGCCGGTGGCGGTGTGTACCGTCGGGCCGGTGGCAGTGAACAGGACCCGAGTGCCTCGCGTCGTGATGATGTGCGGTCCGGCCGGTGCAGGCAAGACCACCTACGCCAAGCGCCTGGAGCGCGCGGGCTGGACGCGTCTGTCGTACGAGGTGGAGTTCTGGGATCGCGGGATCACGACCATGCCCTCCGCCGAGGTGGTTGCCGAAGTATCGGCAGACCTGAAAGCGCGCTTGCTTCGCTATGTCACGGCGGGGAACGATGTCGTGCTCGACTTCGGATTCTGGTTCCGGCGACAACGTGACGAGTTCCGCGCACTTCTCGCGCCGCAGGGCATCGTGCCGGAGACCGTTTACATCGCAACGGATCTCGAGACCATCCTGAGCCGGGTCGGCAACCGGCACGGGAGGTGGGCGGACGACTGGCCGCTGACCGAGCAGACGGCGACGGAGTACTTCGAGCGGTTCGAGCCGCCGACGCCCGAGGAGGGACCGCTCGACGTGGTCCGCTAGGCCGCGAGCTGCGCGGAAGGACGCTCTGCCGGTTCCTCACCCACCGCACGTCGCATACCGACCACGTAGAGCAGCACTCCCACGACGATCCACGTGACGAGGGTCAGGAGTGCCGCGAGTCCGCCTGCGCCGTCGAAGTATGCGGCCGAGCGCACGAGGGTTCCGGCAGCACCCGGGGGAAGGATCTGACCGAAGGTGCCGAGTCCGGACGGCAACCATGCCGACGTCGTCGCGATACCGGCCAGCGGATTGCCGAGGAACATCATGGCCATCGCACCGATGGTGAACCCCTTGGCACCGAAGGCCTTCTGGAGTCCGGCCAGCGGAAGTGCAAGGGCGGCGATACCGAGGGCCATGGATCCCGCGACCGGCCCGAAGGTCGATTCGATGCTTCCGAAGGCGAAGGTGAGGATGGACGCGACGACGATGCCACCGACTGCGGCGAAGACGAGCAGGCCGGTCAGGTACCAGCCGTCGCTGCGCGGCAGGATCTTCCGGAATGCGACGACCGGGACGATGCCACCGAAGACGAGCGGGAAGGCGAGGCCACCGATACCGACACCGGTGGGGTCGGATTCCGGCAGCGGGACGACGTCCTCGACGGTCACGTCGGTCCCGATCGCTCCGCCGACCGCCTGCGCGGTGCCGGCGAGCGAACCGGAGATGGCGGTCGAGCCCGCGCCGGCGACCAGCGTGCGGACGCCCGACTCGGCGACGACGAACCCTCCGATGACGTCGCGGTCGTGGATGGCGTCGCGCAGTTCCTGTTCGGAGGCGAACCGCTGCGAGGTGTAGGCGTCGGGGGCGGCCGTCGCGAGCGACGTCTCGAATCGATCTGCTGCCGCGGAGGTTCCGACGATGCCGACCTGCAGGTCGTGTGGTCCGCTCTTCAGCGACGGCATGATGAAGACCAGCAGCATGAGTACCAGGATCACCCCGAGCCCGCATGTCATCCCCAGTAGCGCCAGCGCGGGGTGAGGCTTGCGCGCGGTGGAGTCACCCGCGTCGGGAACTGTCGTCGTAGCGGCGTCTGCCATCGCGTCTTCCTTATCCGACCATCGTTAAGTGGATGATTTTCCTCCACTTCTATCGGAGAATATTCCTCCGGTTAGGATGGACATGTCAAGCGAAGTTCCTCACAGCCCGGTCCGGAAGGAAGGGAACCGATGCGCGCCGATGCCGCGAAGCGTCGTCAGCTGATCGTCCAGGAGGCGCGTCGACTGTTCGCAGCCCACGGCAGCGACGTCGCACTCGAAGCGGTCGCGGAGGCCGCCGGAGTCGGCATCGCCACCCTCTACCGGAACTTCGAGTCCCGGGCCGCGCTGGCCGACGAGGTCGCGCTCGCGATCCTCGGCGACATGCGTGCAGCGGGCACCGAAGCCCTGGAGCGGGTCGGCTCATCCCCCGAGGACGCCTGGGTGGGCTACGTACAGCGGCTGGTCGAACTCGACCTGGGCGCCCTCTCCGCGACCCTCGCCGAGTTCGTGACGGACGAGATCTCCGGATCGGTGCGCGACGCCCAGGCGCAGACGCTCACCGGGGTCGAGGAGCTGCTCGACGCGGTGCGGGCCGCCGGCATCGTGCGTACCGACCTCCACGCACTGGAACTGGTCCTGGCCATCGGACTGATCACCCGCCCCCTACCCGAGGCGATCCGCGCGGCGACCCCGGATCTCGTTCCGCGATTGGTGTCGATCGTCCTGGCGGGCATGCGACCGTCGTGAGCCGCGCGCACACCGGCGTCCCTTCGTATCCGCGGGCGTAGGATCACAATCAGCCGGTGTCGGCGGCGCTCGATCGCGGGAGCGGACATGGGCAGGTCGACGGTCCTGGACCACGCGCGGGCAGCGTTCCGCGCGCGCGAGTGGCCACGTGCCCTGGACGGATTCCGCAGGGCCGACACACTCGCCGCCCTGGCCGCGGACGACCTCGATCTGTTCGCGCGAGCCGCATACCTCACGGGACACGACGACGACAGCGTCGCGCTGTACGAGCGCGCCTTCGCCGCACATCTCGAAGCCGGAGAATCCGAGAGCGCGGGCCGCAGTGCCTTCTGGCTGTGCTTCCTTCTGATGGGACGCGGTGAGGTGGCACGGGCCGGAGGTTGGCTGGAACGAGCACGACAGTCGGGTGTCGCCGAGCGACCGGACTGCGCGACCAGCGGCTTTCTGATGATCCCCGGAGCGGTTCAGGAGATGTACGCGAACCGTCCGAACGAGGCCCTGCCGATCTTCACCGCTGCCCAGCACATCGGACGAGCATGCCACGACGCCGACCTCCTCGCCCTCGGCTCACTGGGCATCGGACAATGCCGAGTCCTGCTGGGCGACGTCGAGGGCGGGCTGCGGACACTCGACGAGGTACTCGTCTCCGTCGGCTTGGGCGAGGTCTCACCCGTCGTCTCCGGCCTGGTGTACTGCGCGGTCATCGAGACCTGTTACGGCACATATCATCTGCAACGGGCGAAGGAGTGGACACAGGCACTCGGCCGTTGGTGCGACGATCAGACCGGCCTCGTGCCGTTCCGGGGACAGTGCCTCGTCCACCGCGCCCAGATGCTGCAACTCGAGGGCGACTGGTCCCAGGCGATGGACCTCGCCCGCCTCGCCCTGCAGCGACTGTCGGATCCGCCCGGTCAACCCGCGATGGGAATGGCCCTGTACGAACAGGGTGAACTGCACCGTCTGCGCGGCTCGTTCGCCGAGGCGGACGCCGCCTACCGAGCTGCGGGCAGGTACGGGCAGGAAGTGCAGCCGGGTCTGGCTCTGCTGCGTCTGCGACAGGGTGACACCGCCGCAGCGGTCGCCGGGATCCTCCGGGGTCTCGGCGAAGCCTCGAATCTCGACCGCCCACACGGAGATCGTGCTCGCCACCGGGGATGTCGCCGCCGCACGGCGCAGCGCCGACGAACTCGAGGCACTGACCCGGACACAGGATGCTCCGGCACTGACAGCGATGGCCGACCACGCACAGGGTGCGGTCCTGCTCGCCGAAGGCGATCCCTGCGGCGCCCTCGCACGGTTGCGACGATCCGGCAGGCACTGGCGTGACCTCGGCGCACCCTACGAACGCGCCCGGGTACGAGTGCTGCAGGGTCGCTGCTGTGCCGCACTCGGCGACGACGATGAGGCCCGCCTCGAATTCGACTCGGCAGCATCGATATTCCACGGCCTGCATGCGTTGCCGGATCTACGTGAGCTCCGCGTTCCCGCGCTCGCGAACGCACGGAACGGACTGACGCCCCGGGAGATCCAAGTGTTGCGCGCCGTTGCCACGGGCAGGACGAATCGAGCCATCGCCCACGAGTTCGTCATCAGCGAGAAGACGGTGGCCCGGCACCTGAGCAACATATTCACCAAGCTCGACGTGTCCTCACGAGCAGCGGCGACGGCCTATGCGTACGAGCATCGTCTGCTCTGACTGGGTAGAACTGCCCATACGCCGCCACCTTCGATTGCGAATTCCTTCCGACGCGGCCGACGGACAGCAGTAGCTAACGTCGTCGGTGTAGTTCCCTAACCCCGGGGAGTCGTCATGACCGTCCACAGCGCACCCCAGCAGATCGACACCGCCGTCATCGGCGCAGGTCAGGCAGGCCTGTCCGCCGGTTACCATCTCGCTCGTCGCGGCCGCCCGTTCCTCGTCGTCGACACGAACCGACGCATCGGCGACAACTGGCGCTGCCATTGGGACTCGCTGCGCCTGTACAGCCCCGCCGGGTACGACGGACTGCCCGGCATGGCGTTCCCGGGCGACCCGCACCGCTCCCCCACCAAGGACGAGGTCGCCGACTACCTCGAGTCCTATGCCTCCCGCTTCGACCTGCCCGTGCTCGGCAACACCCAGGTCCGCCGGCTCTCCCGCGACGGCGGCCGGTTCGTCCTCGACTGCGGCGACACGCGGATCGAGGCGAACAACGTCGTCGTGGCCACGGGCACGTTCGGTCGAACCCCACGCGTCCCCGACTTCGCCTCCGAGCTGGATCCCGGCATCGTGCAGCTGCATTCGAGCGAGTATCACGATCCGTCGCAGTTGCGCGACGGTCCGGTACTCGTAGTGGGGGCTTCCCATTCCGGCAGCGAGATCGCCTACGAGCTGGCGGCGTCCCATCCGACGACTCTGTGCGGCCGCGACACCGGGCAGCTGCCGGTGCGCGTCGACAGTCCCGCCATGCGCGTGCTGTTCCCGATCCTGTGGTTCGTGTGGGGACATGTGCTGTCCGTGCGCACCCCGATGGGACGACATGCTCGCGAGGACGAACGGCGCCACGGGGCGCCCCTGCTGCGGATCCGTCGGCGGGAGCTGGCCGCACGCGGCGTCACCCGGGTCACCGAGCGCGTGACCGGCGTGGCCGAACTCCGCCCCGTGTTGTCCGACGGCCGGATTCTCGACGTGACGAATGTGGTGTGGTGCACCGGTTTCCGCCAGAAGTACGACTGGATCGACCTACCGGTGTTCGATACGGACGGCTGGCCGCGCGAGGAACGCGGCGTGGTCCCCTCGGTGCCCGGTCTGTACTTCACCGGTCTGTGCTTCCAGTCGTCGTTCCGGTCGATGCTCGTCGGCGGGGCCGGTGCGGACGCGGAGTACGTCGTCCGTCACCTCGTCGCGCACGGCGCCCCCGCGTCCGCCGGAACGGATCCGGGTCGGCACACGCCGCACTACCCGGTGAAGCGGAACTCCACCACGTCGCAGTCGGCCACGACGTAGCCCTCGGCCGTCGAGTCGGCCGACGTCAGAGCGCCCGCTCGAATCCGGCGTGGGTGCAGTCGTAGCCGAGCCGCGCCCCGAACGTCCGAACCCGCTCGTCGTCCGGGTCGACGGCGATCTGCGCGAGCGTGGCACCCCGGTTCCGGCCGTGATCGTGGGCCCACTCGAGCATGGCCGTACCGATGCCGCGGGAACGTTCGGACGAGGCGACCCGGATTCCTTCGACGAGCAGGCGGGTGGCACCGCCCCGGAACAGCCCCGGCACGATCGTCAACTGCATCGTGCCGACGATCCGGCCCACCTCGTCGCGCACCACCGCAAGATAGTGCGAAGGGTCGCGGGCGACAGCGTCGTAGGCCTCTTCGTAACGGGCGAGTTCCACACCGTCGCAGGCGCTCTGCTCGTCGCCGGAGAGCAACCCGACGATCGCCGGTACGTCGGGTCGGCCGGCACGTTGCACCCGATAAGTCCTGTCGCCCAATCGGATCAGACCACCGACCGATTCACGGGCGCGTGCCTGTAGCCGGGCGACGAGCAGGTCCAGCCAGCCACCGACGTGCCGCCGGGCCTCGGTGGTGTCGGGATAGCGGCACCGCAGGTGCAGTCCCGAGTCGTCGAGGATGAACCACAACATCACCCCGTCGGTGCGGATGGTCGCGCCGACGTACTGCGCCTCGAGGCCGGTAGCGTCGACCCGGACGGGAAGCCGGCGCAGGTCCAACCAGGAGATCGCGAACATGCCCGGCGCCTCCGGCATGCCGTCCCACGGGCGCAGGATGTCCTCGAGGGGCCAGGATCCGAGCCTGACCGCCTCCTTGACCGCGTCCGCGGCCGCGCGAGGTTCGGGGACGGCCGATTCGAGCACCGAATTGGTGATGAACCAGCCGACGGAGTCGTGCCAGGTGGCGTCGTACCGGCTGTGCACCGGGAACACCGCCCGCAACGGGGCTCCGGCCAGTTCGAGGGTCACCTCGGTCATGGCCGCCACCACCAACGCGAGGGTGGACACCCCGTCGTCCTTCGCCTGAGCGGAGAAGGCGGCGCTGTCGTCGACGTCGAGCACGTCGCGCACCTCCACGCGTTCGCGTTGGAGGCTCGCCACTCCGAGGGAGAGCGGGAAGCGCGGCATCACGTCGCCGCTGGCGGCGAGCACCTCGGCCCAGCGCTCGTGGACCTCGGCGGGTGCGGCCGGACGGTCCCGCAGTGCCCGGGTGTGTTCCGCGAAGGCCGGTGTCGGTGGCAGGGACGGTTCTCGTCCCGCGCGCACGGCGGCGAGGGCGGCGAGCAGGTCGCGGGCGATCACCAACATGGACCACATGTCGACGTGCGAGTGGTCGGCGGCGACCACGACGGTCGGTTCCGTGGCGGTCTCGAGCACGCACAGCCGGTGCGACGGCCGGTTGTAGGGCGAACACGCGCCGTCGAGGACGTCCCGGAGGGCGTCGTTGACGGCCTGACCGGGGCCGATCGGATGCTCGACCCACCCGCCCGGGCGGATCTCGGCCTCGCGCAGAAGCGGCTCACCGTCGTCGCCGTGCGTGAACACCGAGCGCAGGGTGCCGTGCCGCGCGATCACCGCCAGCCAGGCGGTCGCGAGGTCGTCGGGCGAAACCGGCTCGAACAGGCGGAAGGACAGAGCCATCCAGGAGCCGGGACGTTCGCCCGCGCCGACATGCCGCCGCTGGTCGAACGACACGGGAAGCGCCCGGCCGAGCCCCGCGACGGTCACGTCGTAACCGAGCAGTCGGCCGAACGGCAGGCGCAGGTGCGCCACATTTGTCAGCCGCATGCCGGGTATCCTAGGCGCCTTCCCCAGCAACCGCTTTCCGACGTCGGGAGACGATGTGCCGACCTTCAGTGTGCCGGGGGCCGAACTCGACGTGGAGCTGAGCGACGAGGGTGGCCACCCGGTCGTCCAGCTCCACGGCCTGACCTCGAGCCGCCACCGCGACCGCCTCATGGACCTCGACCTGGGCCGCGGGCTCAGCGGCACCCGACTGCTGCGCTACGACGCGCGGGGGCACGGCCGCTCGACCGGTCGTGCGGTGCCGGAGGACTACCGCTGGCCGGTGCTCGCCGACGACCTGCTGCGGCTGCTCGACCACTACTTCCCCGGCGAGCGGGTACACGGGGTGGGGCCGTCGATGGGCACCGGAACCCTGCTGCACGCGGCGGTGAAGGATCCGGAGCGCTTCAGCAGCCTCACCCTGCTGGTGCCGGCGACCGCCTGGGCCACCCGCGCCGCGAAGGCCGCCGAGTACCGGGCCGCCGCCGATCTCATCGAGCAGCAGGGACTCGCGGCGTTCCTCACGCGCGATCTGACCGCGCCACGACCACCGGCCACCGTCGACGCGCCGGAGACCGTCCCCGACGTCACCGAGGAACTGCTGCCCTCGCTGTTCCGGGGCGCCGCGCTGAGCGACCTGCCCGATCCGGAGGCCGTGTCCGACATCGACATTCCGGTGACGGTGCTGGCGTGGGTCGACGATCCCGCGCACCCGGTGTCCACGGCGGAGTCGTTGGTGGGCCTGCTCCCTCACGCGAAGCTGGAGATCGCGCACACCCCGGCCGATCTCGCACAGTGGCCGAGCATCCTCTGCGAGGACGTCGCCCGGCACGGTTGACTCGCGGTGACGACGTTCGGTTCCCGACGGGGCTACGGAATGGCGGCAAGACAACTTTGGTGTTCTCGACCCCGATATACGGGGTCGAGAACACCAAAATGCGATCGAGTTGGGGCAGCGGCCGCCTTGCGAACCGCGTCGTCGCGTCAGACGTTGAAGCGGAACTCCACCACGTCGCCGTCGGCCATGACGTAGTCCTTGCCCTCCATGCGGACCTTGCCGCGAGCCTTCGCCTCGGCCATCGAGCCGGCCTCGTCGAGGTCGGCGAACGAGACGATCTCGGCCTTGATGAAGCCGCGCTCGAAGTCGGTGTGGATCACGCCGGCCGCCTTGGGGGCGGTGTCACCCTTGCGGATGGTCCAGGCACGCGATTCCTTCGGACCCGCCGTCAGGTAGGTCTGCAGGCCGAGCGTGTGGAAACCGGCGCGCGCGAGCTGCTTCAGACCGGCCTCGGTCTGGCCGATGGATTCGAGCAGCTCCATCGCCTCGTCCTCGTCGAGCTCGAGGAGCTCGGACTCGACCTTGGCGTCGAGGAAGACGGCGTCGGCCGGTGCGACGGCCTTGCGCAGCTCTTCCTTGCGTTCCTCGTTGGTGAGGACGGCCTCGTCGGCGTTGAAGACGTACAGGAACGGCTTGGCGGTGAGCAGGTGCAGGTCGCGCAGCAGCTCGCTCTTCACCTCGCCTTGGGCGGAGAAGATGGTGCGGCCGTCCTCGAGGATCGCCTGCGCCTTCTTCGTCTCCTCCAGTTGGGCGACGAGTTCCTTGTTCTTCCGGGACTCCTTCTCGAGCCGCGGCAGTGCCCGCTCGATCGTCTCCAGATCGGCGAGGATCAGCTCGGTCGCGATGACCTCGATGTCGGCCATCGGGTCGACCTTGCCGTCGACGTGGACCACATCGGGATCGTCGAACACGCGCACGACCTGGCAGATGGCGTCGGCCTCGCGGATGTTGGCGAGGAACTTGTTGCCCATACCCTCACCGGCGGAAGCACCCTTGACGATGCCGGCGATGTCGACGAACGACACCGTGGCCGGGAGGATGCGCTCGGAACCGAAGATCTCGGCGAGCCGGTTCAGACGCGGATCGGGCAGTTCGACGACGCCGACATTGGGCTCGATGGTGGCGAACGGATAGTTCGCTGCCAGCACATCGTTCTTGGTCAACGCATTGAACAGCGTCGACTTGCCGACGTTGGGAAGACCGACGATTCCGAGGGTAAGGCTCACGGAATCGATATTCTACGCGGCCGCCCTCCACTCACTTCATCCGCACGCCGCCCGCACCAGTTGCGCGATGCGCGCAGCCTGATCCTCGTCTGGCGCGGTCGACCCGTTGGTCGCGACCTCCTGGACCTTCGCGTTCACTTCCTGGTCGGATGCACCCTCGTCGATGAGCGGGCAGGTCTCGGTGACGATGGACTCGATGTCCTGCGTCTCCCGGTCGGCCGACAGCTGCGGATAGCCGGTGCGGAAGGCCGCGACGAAGATGTCGAGCTTCGCCTTGTCGAAGATGTCGCCGGCCCGCTGGGCCGCGCTGGACGCGATGCTCTGCACCGACGAGATGGCGCCTTCGGCCTGCTCCTGGACGCTCGTGACGGCGACATCCGCCGACGACCGCACGTCCTCATTGCTCGAACTGTCGTCGGAGCTGCACGCGGTGAGCGCGAAGGCGGCGGCGATCGCCACGACCGCCGCAGGTACACGCAGGCGTCGGGTCGTGCTCGTTCGGTTCGTCACGTTTCGAGAATGCCACGGCCGGGGACCCTTCAGCGCCGTTTCCGGCGTGTCGTCCGGACCACGCGCGGCGCTCGGTGACCGTAGATTGGCGACTGTCGATCGGTATCGAGCTCGATACATGTCGGAAGGACCGTCGTTGACCGAATCGAAGACCGCGCCCAGCGCAAACAGCAGTGGGAAGCCGTCGGCTGAACCCGACCGCGGGAGCCTGCTGGGCACGGGCGGAATCTGGCTCGCCAAGTGGTCGGCCTGCCTGGTCGTCATCGCCGCCGGTGCGGTGGTGATCGGCTGGATCATCGAGAAGATGTGGGTGATCGTGCTGCCGGTCGCCCTCGCGATCGTCGTCTCCACCATCCTGTGGCCGCCCACCCGCTTCATGACCAAACGCGGCGTTCCTCCGGCTGCTGCGGCCGGCCTGACCCTCGTGATGTTCTTCGCGATCGTCGGCGGCATCATCGCCGGCATCGTCCCGTCGGTGGTCTCCCAGATGCCCGACCTGGCCAACAAGGCCACCGAAGGCATCAACACCGTGCAGGAATGGGTGAAGGGACCCCCGATCAACCTGCGCGACGAACAACTCGACAACGCCGTCCACGCGGTGGTCGAACGAGTGCAGGGCAGTGCTGCCACCATCGCGGGCGGTGTCTTCTCCGGTGTGAGCACGGCGGGCTCGCTGCTCGTCACACTCGCTCTCGTCCTCGTGCTGACCTTCTTCTTCATCAAGGACGGCCCGCGCTTCGTGCCGTGGCTGCACCGCGTGAGCGGTGGCCGCGCCGGACGTCACCTCGAAGCGGTACTCGGCCGCATGTGGGACACGCTGGGCGGGTTCATCCGCACGCAGGCCCTCGTGAGCTTCATCGACGCCCTCTTCATCGGTATCGGCCTGCTGATCCTCGGAGTCCCGCTCGCACCCGTCCTGGCGATCCTCACCTTCATCGGCGGATTCATTCCCATCGTCGGTGCGTTCGTCGCGGGTGCGTTGGCAGTCCTCGTGGCGCTCGTCGCGAACGGTTTCACGACCGCGATCATCGTGCTGGTCCTCATCATCGCGGTGCAGCAGATCGAGGGGAACGTGCTGCAACCGGTGCTGCAGTCGCGGTCGATGAACCTGCATGCGGCCGTGGTGCTGCTCGCGGTGACGGCCGGCTCGTCGCTGTTCGGGATCGTCGGTGCGTTCCTGGCGGTGCCGGTCGCGGCGGTGGCCGCGGTGGTCATCCGCTACATCGGCGAACAGATCGACGAGCGCGCCAACGAAGGCGAGGACGACGAGACGAAGGCACTCCCGGCTCCGGGCGACACCTCGGTGCCCGATCCGAAGCCGGCGTCTCCGGCACCGGCCGCCTCCGAGGACTGAGGGCGGTCAGCTCGCGACGCGGACGGTGGATCCCGAGCGGCCACGGATGACGTGGAGCCTGCTCGGGATCCGCTGCCGCATCTCGTCGACGTGACTGACCACGCCCACCACGCGGCCTCCCGCACGCAGTTCGTCGAGCACGCCCATGACGGCTTCGAGGGAGTCGGCGTCGAGTGAGCCGAACCCTTCGTCGATGAACATCGTGTCGAGCACGAGCCCACCGGCCTCGGCGGCGACGACGTCGGCGAGTCCGAGGGCGAGTGCGAGGGACGCTTGGAAGGACTCGCCGCCCGACAGCGTCTTCGTCGACCGCACGGCGCCGGTGTACTCGTCGTGGATGTCGAGGCCGAGACCGCCGCGACGTCCCCGGCTCTCGGCGGCGTCGGAGTGCACGAATTCGTAGCGGCCGCCGGACATCCTGCGCAGACGTTCGGAGGCGGCGTCGGCGACCTCTTCGAGTCGCGCCGCGAGCACGTACGAGCGCAGCGACATCTTCTTGGCGTTCGACCCCATCCCGGCGACGACGTCGGCGAGCGCGGAGAGTTCGGCGTGTTCGTCGAGCAGCGGGGCGAGTTCGGCGCACGCACGCTCGAGCCGTCGGGTGTAGTTCTCGATGTCGAGGTGCCGGCGCTCGGCCTCGGTGGCCGCGCTCAGGGCGGCCTCGACCGCGGCGGCACCCTCGTCCACCACCGCACGCGCGGCCGCCACGTCGGCGACCTCGTCGCCGGTGAGCGCCGCGATCGCCGGATCGTTCAGAGTGGAGGTTGCCACCGCGCGTTCGTCGTCGGCGGCACGCAGGACACGGTCGATCTCGGCGAGCCGCTCGGGCGTCCGGACAGCTGCGCGGGCACTGTCGAGGTCGGCGAAGCCCGCCTCCGCAGCTGCGGTGCGGGCATCGGCGGCGCGTTCGTCGGCGGCCGTGCGCGCCTGCAGGGCGGCGGTGCGGGCATCGAGCAGTGCGGTGGCGGCGGCGGACAGTGCGGCGACCGTCCTGCGTCGCGGGGCGAGCAGGTCGAGGTCGCCGACGGCCTCGACGATGCGCTCGCGGATCTCCGTGATCTCGGCCGCGCGGACCGCGTCCTCGCGGGCGAGCTCGGACAGTTCGGCGTCGAGCCGCTTCTCCTGTTCGGCCAACACCGTGTCGAGTTTGCGCAGGTCCTCGACCGCCGCGCGCAGGTGGTCGAGCCGGCCGACGACGGTGGCGGCCTCGTCGTGGGCACGGACCGCCGCGGCGTGGGCGGTGGTGAGTTCGGCGAGTTCGGCGTCGCCGCAACGCTGTCGGAGGACGGCGACGATCCCGGAGAGTTCGGTGACGGCCTCGCGTGCTTCGCTCAGCGCGGTGGCGGCGCGTTGCTCGGCGGCGTGGGCGCGTTCCTCGTCTGCCTTCGTCGCAGTGTCGGGAGCCGGGCGCGCGGGCTCGGGATGTTCGGTGGAACCGCAGACCACGCACGGTTCGCCGTCGGTGAGACGCGCGGCGAGTTCGGCTGCCATTCCGTCGATCCGGCGCTGCCGGACGTCGAGGTGCGCGTCGCGCGCGTCGTTGAATTCGGAGTGCAGTTGCAGTACCCGAGCTTCGAGCCTTTCGAGTTCGGTTCGGCGCGAAGCCAGTTCGGTGGCGGCGTCGAGCGCGTCGGCGGCGCGGTCGCGCGCGGTGGAGAGCCCGGGAAGCATCGCGGCTGCACGTTCGGCCTCGGCGACCGCATCAGCAGCGGCGGTCGACCGCTCGGGCAGCGCGGCGCGCTCGTCGATCACCTGCCGACGCTCGTCGGTGAGGGCACGGCGACGTCCGGCGAACTTCTCGCGTTCGTTCTCGAGCTCGGTGAGACGACGACGGCGATCGAGCAGCACGTCGAGTCGCGCTGCCTCCGAAGACCATTCCTCGCATCGAGGACGGACGATGTCGCGGTCGGCGGCGGACGGCGTCGGCCCGACAGCCCCGAGGAGTTCGCGTCCTTCGTCGTCGTTGCGGAGCGGCGCGGCGGCCGTCTCGGCGCGCGCCACGGCGGCATCGGCCTCGCGCGCGAGGCGAGCGGCCTCCCGATCGACGACCGCGACGCTCACCGCGCGATGCGCGGCGTCGCGCTCGGCTGTCACGGCGACGCGCTGCGTCTGCGTCTGCTCGAGTTCGGCGAGGATGTTCAGGGCGTCGCGGCGGCGGCGGAGTCGGTCGGCGAGAGCGACGGTCTCGTCGAGCCTGCGCCGGTTGGCCTCGTCGACGGCGCGGACTCGTGCGAGCGCTGCGGCGGCATCGTCGCGGTTCTCGGCGGCCTCGGCGAGCAGGCGGCCCGCCCATTCCACCGGATCGGCGTCGGCACCCGCCTCGATCCCGGCGGACGCGGCCACCTTCGCCGCGAGCACTTCGACCTTCTTCTGTTGCTCGGCAAGCAGTTTCGTTCCGGCACCGCGACGATCGCGGAACCACTGCTCGACGTCGCCGAAACGGGTGGTGTCGAACAGACGCTCGAGCAGCCTGCCGCGCTCCTCGCTGTTCGCGCGCAGGAACCGGGCGAAGTCGCCCTGCGGAAGGAGCACCACCTGGAAGAACTGTTCGGCGCTCATCCCGAGCAGCGACTTGACGACGTCGCCGATCTCCTGGGCGCGGGACAGGTTCTCCCCCGACCCGTCGAGCCAGGTGAGATTCGCCTTGGCCTGCTGCTTGATCGTGCCGGTGCCGCGCTTCTTCGGGCGTTCGAAGTCGGGGCTGCGTTCGATGGCCAGACGGCGACCCGCGATGGTCGCCTCGAGCCGGACCGTCGGCACGGCACCCACCCGTGCGTGGTCGGACAGCAACCGGCGTCCCTCGGAGCGAGCACCGGGGACGGTGCCGTAGAGCGCGAACGCGACCGCGTCGAGGATCGACGTCTTGCCCGCGCCCGTCTGCCCGTGCAGTAGGAACAACCCGTCGGCGCCGAGCTCGTCGAAGTCGATCTCGACGGTGTCGGCGAACGGACCGAAAGCAGTGATCTCGAGGTGGTGCAGTCTCATGCCGGCACGTCCGTCCGCCACTGCGTGTCGGTCTCGTCGCCGATGCCGCGTCGGCGGTCGACCTCCCTCAACGCTTCGTCGATCCAGCCGCGCTCGCGTTCGGACGGTTCGGAACGCACATCGGTGAGGAACGATGCGGCGATGTCGCGATCGCTGCGCCCGCGCACCTTGTCGCGGTAGTTGCCCTCCGTGGATCCGGCCGGTCGCTGCCATTCGACGTGCACGGCGTACGGGAACCGCTCCTGCAGGCGACGCATGGCGTCGAGCGGGCGGATCGCGTCGGTCAGCACCGCGGAGACGTAGTGCTCCTCGACGGCGGCATGCGCCGGATCGGCGAGCAGATCGTCGAGTTCGCCTTCGAGACGGGTCAATTCGCGGATCACCGGGAGATCGACCCGCTCGACGGACGCCGCACCCGAGGCGTCGAGGTCGACGACGAACACCGCCTTGCGGTGCGAGCGCTCGCCGAAGGAGTACGGCAACGGCGATCCCGAGTACCGGACGGTCTCGCTCACCGTCTGCGGGGAATGCAGGTGACCGAGCGCGACGTAGTCGGCACCGTCGAACGACGAGGCGGCGACCGTCTCGACCCCGCCGACGGAGATGGACCGCTCGGAGTCGCTGGGCTCGCCACCGACGACGAAGGCGTGGGCCAGGACGACGGTGCGGCCGTCGCGACCCGCGGCGTCGGTGCCGCCGTCGCGACCCGCGACATCGGCGCGTACGCGTTCCATCGCCGCGTCGAGGATCTGCTGGTGCGAGCGGGCCTCGGGCACGCCGAGCTCGGCGCGGGTGATCTCCGGTTCGAGATACGGGATGCCGTAGAAGCGGACCGGGCCGTGCTCATCGTGCAGGACGACGGGGCTGTCGATCTGCGACACGCGGGTGATCAGGTGCAGACCACCGTGCGCGGCGAAGGCGGCGCCGGCACCGAGCCGGACCGGCGAGTCGTGGTTGCCGGAGGTGGCGACGATGATCGCCCCTGCCTCACGGATGGCCTCGAGGCCGGCGTTGCACACGGCGACCGCGTCGGAACTCGGGATCGACCGGTCGTACACGTCGCCCGGCACGACCACCACGTCGATCCGGCGTTCGGCCACCAGATCGGCGATGGCCCGCAGCGCACGCGCCTGGTCGGCGAGCAGGTCGACACCGTGGAAGGTGCGGCCGATGTGCCAGTCGGAGGTGTGCAGGATCCGCATGGGACAGACGGTAGAGGAGAGGACCGACATCCCCGGATGTCGGGTGGATGTCGCATCGATGAGGCATCATCCGCCACATGACAGCACTCACGGCACTCGGCCTGCTCGTCGCGCTCGGTCTCGGGGTGGTGCTCGGCTGGCTGTTGCGGGCCTCCCGCGACGGCGAACGTGCAGCCCGTGCCGAGGCTCAGCTGGCGGCCCTCCGCGACAACGAGGAGCAGCTGCGTCAGTCGCTGGCCGCGGTGAGCGAGGACGCCGCCCGCCGGCAGTCCGGCGCCATCGGCGACCAGGTGTCGCGGCTCGTCGGCCCGTTGAACGAGGCCGTGGGCGCGCTGGCCCGGCAGGTCGAGCACGTCGAACGCAACCGCGTGCACGCCTACGCCGGGCTGAGCGAGCAGGTCGAGGGCATGCACCGCGCGTCGCAGCTGCTGTCCACCCGCACCCAGCAGCTGGTCACCGCGCTGCGTGCGCCGCAGATCCGTGGCCGATGGGGCGAGATCCAGCTCGAACGGGTCGTCGAGCTCGCCGGGATGGTCCGGCACTGCGACTTCGACACGCAGGTGAGCAAGGACGGGGTACGTCCCGATCTGCTGGTCTACCTCGCCGGGGGCAAGCAGATCGTCGTCGACGCGAAGGTGCCTTTCGCCGCCTATCTGGATGCCGCCGAGGCCGAGGAACCCGACGAGCGCGACCGGCACCTCACGCGCCACGCACGCCAGCTGCGCACCCACATCGACCAATTGTCGGCCAAGGCCTACTGGGAGTCGTTCGACCCGACGCCCGAGTTCGTCGTGCTGTTCGTCCCCGGCGATCCGTTCCTCGATGCCGCGCTCGGCGCCGATCCCGATCTGCTCGAGCACGCCTTCGCCCGGAACGTCATCCTCGCCACACCCACCACGCTGGTCGCGTTGCTGCGCACGATCGCGCACACCTGGCGGCAGGAGGCGCTCTCCCGCGACGCCGCGACCATCCACCGGCTGGGCCGTGAGCTGTACCAACGGCTCGGTGTGGTCGGCTCCCACCTCGACCGGCTCGGCAACCAGCTCGGCAAGGCCGTCGATTCGTTCAACATGACGGTGTCGTCGATGGACACCCGGGTGGGTGTGACGGCCCGCAAGCTCCACGACCTGGAAATTTTCGACGGTGAGGTGCCCGAGGTCCAGCGTGTCGATGCCTGGCCGCGACGCAGCACTCTGGCAGAAAGAGCAGTGGCGGACGGTCCTGTCGACGAAGCGAGCTGACACAGCCACGCTAATGTCTACGTTGTGTCTGCAACCCAACGTGCACGTTCGGCGGTGCCGCTCGACATGCGGTCGTTGGTGCCTACGGTGCCCGGTGTGCCCTGGTGGGGTGCCGTGGCGATCGCAGCCGGAACGACGCTTCTCGGGGTGCTGCTCGACAGCGCACGCGGGAACGAGCTGACCTCTGCGTTCACTGTCTTCTATGTGCTCGGCTGCGTCGCGGCCGTGGTGGCGGTGCGCTATCGCGGACTGTTCACGGCCATGGCCCAGCCGCCTCTGCTGCTGCTCCTCGCGGTGCCGATCGGCCAGGAGATCGTCTCCCCCGACAGCACCGGCGGTTTGAAGGATCTCGCGCTCAACGTCGCCTATCCGCTCGTGAACCGCTTTCCGGCGATGCTGGTGGCGACGCTCCTGGCTCTGGCGATCGGCGGTTTCCGGATCTTCGTGACCCGACAGAACACGGGGGTACGTGCCCGTGCGCCGCGAGAGCGGGCGAAGCCGCGGGCGGCGAAGGCCGGAACCGCGAAGGAACGCCCGGCCCGCGCCGCCGGTGATCGGCCGACCCGCGCTGCGAGCGACCGTCCGACCAGGCGTGCGGCCCGGGAACGATCGGCGACGGCTACCCCTGCGGATGCACCTCGCACCGCCGCGGGCCGCAGCACGCCGACCGCGAAGGCGTCGGTCCGGGAGGTCGCCGACACCCGTCCGCGTCGCCGCGTCCGTCCCGAAGGACCGGCCGCCGAGCAGCCCGCCCCTCGACGTGCTCGCGCTCCCCGACCTGCGGACCCGGTGCCGCCGGAGGTCCGCGAGCCGCGGCGCCGCCCGGCACCCGATCCGGAGACCGGTCGGCCGGCGCCCTCCCCCGCACCCACGCAGGGCTACGAGCCGCCGCGCGTGCGGTACCGCGACCGCTACGAGGACTGACCCACACGACGAAGACGACCGGTCACCTGCCGATGGACGGCGGTGACCGGTCGTCTTCGCTCTACGGAACTACCCGGTTCAGCGACGCGACGCGCGCAGTTCGCGCGGCAGGGCGAACACCAGGGTCTCGTTGGCGGTCGTCACCGACTGCACGTCGTGGAAGCCGCGCTCGTCGAGGAACTGGACGACGCCCTGCACGAGAATCTCGGGGACCGACGCACCGGAGGTGATGCCGACGGTCTCGACGCCCTCGAGCCAGGCCGGATCGATCTCCTTGGCGTAGTCGACCAGGTGCGCTGCCCGGGCACCCGCGCCGAGGGCGACCTCGACGAGCCGCACGGAGTTCGACGAGTTCCGCGACCCCACGACGATCACCAGATCGCACTCGGGTGCCATCGCCTTCACCGCGACCTGCCGGTTCTGGGTGGCGTAGCAGATGTCGTCGCTCGGCGGATCCTGCAGCTGCGGGAACTTCTGACGCAGACGCTGCACGGTCTGCATCGTCTCGTCGACGCTGAGGGTGGTCTGGGACAGCCAGATGACCTTCGACGGGTCGCGCACGGTCACCGAATCGACGGCGTCGGGGCCATCGACGAGCTGCACGTGGTCGGGGGCCTCACCTGCGGTGCCCTCGACCTCCTCGTGGCCCTCGTGACCGATGAGCAGGATGTCGAAGTCGTCGCGGGCGAAGCGCTTGGCCTCCTGGTGGACCTTCGTCACCAGCGGGCAGGTCGCGTCGATGGTGCGCAGCTGCCGGGAGGCGGCCGATTCGTGGACCGCGGGCGACACACCGTGCGCCGAGAACACGAGCACGGCGCCCTCGGGCACCTCGTCGGTCTCGTCGACGAACACCACACCGCGGTCGGCGAGCGTGTCGACGACGTGGCGGTTGTGCACGATCTCCTTGCGGACGTAGATCGGCGCACCGTACTTGTCGAGCGCCTTCTCGACGGTCTCGACGGCGCGGTCGACGCCGGCGCAGTAGCCGCGCGGCTCGGCGAGCAGGACGCGCTTTCCGGAGGTGGAGGGACCGGCGGACCGTGTGATCCCGACTTCGAGAGGAACAGGCGCAGACATACCTCCAGAGTACGGGGCGCGTCGGAGCGGGGCTTCCCAGCTCGCGGCCGACGTGCTCCCCGGCTACCAATCACGCCGATCATCGGGCAGTCTTGGGGCATGATCCGTCCACCGTTCCTGGCACGGGTGGCTGCCGGCGTTGCTGTCACCGCGTACGAAGAGACCCTCAAGCTGCCGAGCACAGCCGTTTCGTTGCCGATGACGACGGTGAGCCAGATCCTGCAGACGACGATGCGAGTGCAGCAGGTCATGACCTCGCTCGCCATCAAGGGCGACCAGTTCTTCGAGATCTTCGGAGCGGAGCCCGGCGAGACCGCACAGTGGGCGACCTTCGACGACGACGGCTCTGCCCCTTCGGACGAGCCCACGACCTCGACGAACAACACCCCGAACGGCGCTCCCGGCCGGTTCGCCCTGTACTCGATCCCGCCGGCGACCGAGGCCGATGCGCCCGTGGCCGAGCCGGCCGCACCGGTGAAGGCGGGCACCGCGACGACGAAGGGGCCCGCGAAGAAGACGGCAGCCAAGAAGTCTTCTCCGAAGAAGGCCGCCGCGAAGTCCGCCGACGCCGAGGTCACAAAGATCGGCGAGACCACGGACACGAAGGTCGCCTCCGACGACCGTTCCGAGATCGTCGAATACCTCGACTACGACTCGCTGACCCTCGCGCAGCTGCGCGCCCGACTGCGCGCACTGTCGGTGGACGAGCTCACAGCGTTGCTCGAATACGAGAATGCTCACGCCGCGCGTACTCCGTTCGTGACGATGCTGTCGAACCGGATCACGAGCGCGCGTAACAAGTGACGGCCGGACAGAACGCGGCACGCCCGAACTCCGCGGAGCAGCCCTGGCCCGTCCGCACCGTGGCGCAGAAGGTCGCCGGGTGGATCGACAAGCTCGGCACCATCTGGGTCGAGGGGCAGATCACCCAGATCAACGCTCGTCCCGGGACGCGGACGGCGTTCCTGACCCTGCGCGACCCGTCGGTGGACATGTCCCTGCAGGTGACCTGCTCGCCGCAACTTCTGCAGCAGTCGGGGGTGCCGCTCACCGAGGGCAGCCGCGTCGTCAT
The DNA here is from genome assembly GCF_900187265.1 of Rhodococcus rhodochrous. Classification (NCBI taxonomy): domain Bacteria; kingdom Bacillati; phylum Actinomycetota; class Actinomycetes; order Mycobacteriales; family Nocardiaceae; genus Rhodococcus; species Rhodococcus rhodochrous. Next base: position 1,264,029 of record NZ_LT906450.1, on the reverse strand, counting down.
GTTCGGGAAGATGACCTTCTGGCCCGGCCGCGGCAGCCTCGCGCTGCGGGTCACCGAGATCCGGGCGATCGGCATCGGGGAACTGCTCGCGCGGCTCGAACGACTGCGCGCGTTGCTCGCGGCCGAGGGATTGTTCGACCCGCGGCTCAAGCGCCCCCTCCCCTTCCTGCCGCGCCGCGTCGGCCTGGTCACCAGCCGTGGCAGCGCGGCCGAACGCGACGTGTTGTCGGTCGCGCAGCGTCGCTGGCCGGCCGTGCAGTTCGACGTCCGCCACGCGACCGTGCAGGGTCCGACCGCGGTCACGCAGCTCATCGAGGCCCTCGAAGCACTCGACAAGGACCCGGACGTCGACGTGATCGTCCTCGCCCGCGGCGGCGGCAGCGTCGAGGACCTGCTGCCGTTCTCCGACGAGGCGCTGTGCCGTGCCATCGTCGCGTGCACGACGCCCGTGGTCAGCGCGATCGGCCACGAGCCCGACAGTCCGCTCTGCGATCACGTCGCCGACCTGCGGGCGGCGACCCCGACCGACGCCGCGAAGCGCGTCGTACCCGATGCGGTCGCCGAACTCGATCTCGTCGACGAGCTGAGAGCACGGTCCGCGGCAGCGCTGCGCAACTGGGTCCGACGCGAGGAACATGTGATCGCGCAGCTGCGCGACCGTCCCGTCCTGGCCGATCCGTTCCGCGATCTCGACCGGCGGCACGAGGAGATCGAGCGGCTGCAGCACGCGGCACGGCGCGACGTCACGAGGCTGATCTCGTCGCAGTCGTCGACGCTCGAACACCTGCGGGCACGGCTGGCGACCCTCGGACCCGCGGCGACCCTGGCGCGTGGCTACGCCGTGGTCCAGCGGATCGTGCCGGGCAGCGCCCCCGAAGTGGTACGCACACTCGACGAGATGCCCATCGGCACCCAGCTGCGGGTGCGCGTGGCGGACGGCGCGGCCCGCGCCGCCGTCATGGGACACGAACGACAAGGAAGATCAGGACAGTGACGAACGTGGGAACCGACGACGCCAACGCCGATGTGCGGGAGTTCGGCTACGAGCGAGCTCGGGACGAACTCGTCAACGTCGTGAAGATGCTCGAACAGGGCGGTCTCGACCTCGACGACTCGCTGCAGCTGTGGGAGCGCGGCGAGGCGCTCGCGAAGCGCTGCGAGGAACATCTCGCCGGCGCCCGCGAACGTGTCGAGCAGGCCCTCTCCCTCGCGGACGACGAGGACGAAGACGACGAGTACGAGGACTGACCTCGACCGATCCGACCCGGATCAGGGTTCGAGCGGCTCGGCCCTGCCCGCGGCCGTGGCCAGGGTGGTGAACTCGGCTTCGTCGCCCGAGCCACCGATCAGGATGCGCACGTCGCCGAAGTCGGACACCCAGAGTGCCTCGACACCCTCGCCTCCGTAAACCACCCAGTCGTGGTCCTCGACGACACGGGTGTCGGTGGCGGTGCGGGCACCTCCGGCGACGAATCGCACCAGTTCGTCCTCACCGGCATCCGACTGGGTGAGACGTACGTAGCGACCTGCGGGAGTGATGAAACCGACGGTGCTCGAATCACCTCCCTGGCCACCGGAGACGATGCTGCGGCTACCGGAGTTGGGCTGCCAGTCCTCGGGCACCTCGGGATGGCGGATCGGGAATCCGAGCTCCGCCGCGTCGTACTTCAGGCCGGCATCGATGTCGAAGCTCGGCACCGGACCCGCCGTGGGCCCGCCGGGCTTGAACTCGCACTGGCTGGCGATCGCCGCGATGAACAGGATCAGCACGAGCAGCGGGATCAGCGACCACGCCATATCGCGACCGTCTTGCAGGATGCGAGGTTTCTTGGATGCCACGCGTCCAGTCTGACAGCTACGAAACGGGCATGTTCAGGCCGGGCGGGTCCGACAGCCCACAGCATCGGCCGTGATGAGACAATAGCCACGCGACACACACCGATCGTGCGGACACCCTCGGCGTCCGCTCCCTCTGCCGGCGCAACCCGCGTCGACCGAAAAGTCTCCAGGAGGCAGTAGCCCATGACGGCCAGCACCCCACGCCGCGAAGCTCCGGACCGCAACCTCGCGCTCGAACTGGTCCGCGTCACCGAGGCCGCGGCGATGGCGGCCGGCCGGTGGGTCGGACGCGGCGACAAGGAAGGTGGCGACGGCGCCGCCGTCGACGCGATGCGGCACATGGTCAGCTCCGTGTCGATGCAGGGTGTCGTCGTGATCGGTGAGGGCGAGAAGGACGAAGCGCCCATGCTGTACAACGGCGAGGAGGTCGGCAACGGCGACGGTCCGCTGTGCGACGTCGCGGTCGACCCGATCGACGGCACGACCCTCATGTCGAAGGGCGCTCCCGGCGCGATCGCGGTGCTCGCCGTGGCCGAGCGGGGCGCGATGTTCGACCCGTCCGCCGTGTTCTACATGGAGAAGATCGCCGTCGGTCCCGAGGCCGCCGACGTCATCGACATCACCGCCCCGATCGCGGAGAACATCCGTCGCGTCGCGAAGGCGAAGAACATCGCGCACGCCGACCTGACCGTGACGATCCTCGACCGTCCACGCCACGCGCAGATCATCAAGGAGGTGCGCGAGGCGGGTGCCCGCATCCGTCTGATCTCCGACGGCGACGTCGCCGGCGCGATCGCCGCTGCTCGTCCGGGTTCGGGTGTCGACATGCTGCTCGGCATCGGCGGTACCCCCGAGGGCATCATCGCCGCGGCCGCGATGCGTTGCATGGGCGGCGCACTCCAGGGTCGACTGGCGCCGAAGGACGACGCCGAGCGCCAGAAGGCGATCGACGCCGGTCACGATCTTGCTCGTGTCCTCACCACCGACGATCTCGTCACCGGCGAGAACATCTTCTTCTGCGCGACCGGCGTCACCGACGGTGAGCTGCTCCGCGGCGTCCGCTACTCCGCGGGTGGCGCGGAGACGCAGTCGATCGTCATGCGCAGCAAGTCGGGCACGGTGCGCATGATCGAGGCGTACCACCGCCTGCAGAAGCTCAGCGAGTTCTCGTCCATCGACTTCCACGGTGTCGCGGGCTCGCCGTATCCCATGCCCTGATCCACACGGCCCTGATCCACACGGCCCTGATCCTCACCGATCGCTCCCGAGGAGGGGCACTGCCACGAGTTCTCGTCGCAGTGCCCCTCCTCGTTCGTTCCGTCGGCATAACGTGGAGGACATGACCGACACCGAACAGTCTTCTCAGCAGTTCCGTATCGAACGCGACACGATGGGCGAGGTCCAGGTTCCGGTCGACGCCTTGTGGCGCGCCCAGACGCAGCGCGCCGTGGAGAACTTCCCGATCTCGGGCCGTGGACTCGAACGCGCGCAGATCCGCGCGCTGGGTCTGCTCAAGAGTGCCTGCGCCCGGGTGAACAAGGACCTGGGGCTGCTCGACCCCGACAAGGCCGAGGCGATCGTCGCGGCCGCCGATGCCATCGCCGCGGGTGAATACGACGACCAGTTCCCGATCGATGTCTTCCAGACCGGTTCGGGTACGAGCTCGAACATGAACACCAACGAGGTCATCGCGTCGCTCGCAGCGAAGGCCGGCGTCACGGTCCACCCCAACGACGACGTCAACATGTCGCAGTCGTCGAACGACACCTTCCCCACCGCGACGCACGTCGCCGCGACCGAGGCGACGGTCAAGGATCTGATCCCCGCTCTCGAGCACCTGCACGGTGCCCTCGACGAGAAGGCGAAGGAGTGGCGCACGGTCGTCAAGTCGGGTCGCACGCACCTGATGGATGCGGTCCCGGTGACCCTGGGCCAGGAGTTCGGTGGTTACGCCCGCCAGATCGAGGCCGGGATCGAGCGTCTCCGCGCGACGCTCCCCCGCCTCGGTGAACTTCCGATCGGCGGCACAGCGGTGGGCACGGGTCTCAACGCGCCGGCGGATTTCGGTCCGCGCGTGGTGGCCGTGCTCGTCGAGACCACGGGGCTCGAGGAGTTGCAGCGGGCCCGCAACAGCTTCGAGGCGCAGGCCGCGCGCGATGCGCTGGTCGAGGTGTCCGGCGCGCTGCGCACCGTCGCCGTGTCGCTGACGAAGATCGCCAACGACATCCGCTGGATGGGGTCCGGCCCGCTCACCGGTCTGGCCGAGATCCAGCTCCCCGATCTGCAGCCCGGTAGCTCGATCATGCCGGGTAAGGTCAATCCCGTTCTTCCCGAAGCGGTTACGCAGGTCGCTGCACAGGTGGTGGGCAACGACGCCACCGTCGCGTGGAGCGGCGCGGCCGGGGCGTTCGAACTCAACGTCTACATCCCGGTGATGGCCCGCAACGTCCTCGAGTCGATTCGTCTGCTCGCCAACGTCTCCCGGTTGTTCGCCGATCGCTGCATCACCGGACTGGTCGCGAACGTCGAGCATCTGCGCACCCTGGCGGAGTCGTCGCCGTCGATCGTCACTCCCCTCAACTCCGCGATCGGATACGAGGAGGCGGCCGCCGTCGCCAAGGAGGCCCTGAGGGAGAAGAAGACGATCCGTCAGACGGTCGTGGACCGCGGCCTCGTCGGCGACCGGCTGAGCGAGGAGGAACTGGACCGCCGCCTCGACGTCCTGGCGATGACGCGGGTGGACGAGGAGTCCTGACCCGCAGGGTCCCTACGGACCCCGCCTGCATCAGCTACGAATTTCGCCATCCGCTACAGCAATTGCTGTAGCGGATGACGAAAACGTGAGCGGACAGCGAGGGCTCAGCGATCCGGGGAGTCACCTCACTCCTGGACCACCTCCGTCCCGGATTCGGGCGACCAGGTGATGTACCCGAACTGGAAGTTGCTGCGGGCACCGTCGACGTTCTGCTCTTCGTCACTGATCGGGAATCCCAGATCACCACCGGCACCGCCCGCGGCCTCCCAGGCCGTGCGGATCTCACCCCACACGATGTGGGAATCGGTGTCGGGACTCCACGCGATGATGCCGCCCTCGAACTCCGCGACGTAACCGTCGCCGACCTCCTCCTGCTCGCCGGTCGCGGCACCGAGCGGGCTGGACGCACCGCCGACCTCGTCGTACTTCTGCAGGATCGGTCCGCTGAGTTCGACCTGCTCGCCGTCCGGTCCCGGCACCGCACTGGACTGATCGGCCGCGGGCTCGTCGCCCTCCGGCGAATCGTCGCCCTGCGTGATCGATTCGACGGCGCTCTCCGCCCCGGATGCCACGCTCTCCGCGGCGGACTGGACCGCGCTGGTCGCGCTGCCCACCGTGTCCTCCGCCGACTGGTCGTCGCTGCAACCTGCGACCACCAGTCCGACCGCCGCCGCGGCCGCCACCAACGCTGCTCTGCGTCGGGGAATTCGATTCATCGGTTCGCTCCTGTCACTGAGAGGACGGGTACCTGATTTCAGGGTGCCCGACTCCTCGGCGACACAACCCGGTTTCCGGTGATTCCGTGCCGTCCACGAATCCGCCCCACCCCCGGGCTCCTGCCGTTACCATGCGACGCAGCCGACGCCGAGGAGAACGATGAGCACACAGACCACCACCGCGCGGGACGCCGTCGCGACGGTGACCGACTTCCTGGAGGCGACGGCCGCGGAGGACATCGACCTCGCCGGCTCACTGATCACCGACGACATCGCGTGGCACAACACCTGGCTCCCCACCATCCGCGGCGGGACCCGGGTCCGGAAGATCCTCGCCGGTCTCGCGCGACCTGCGGTGGGCTTCGGCGTCGTCATCCATCACATCGCGGCCGACGGCAACATCGTGCTCACCGAACGCACCGACATCCTGCGCTTCGGGCCGGTGAACATCGAGTTCTGGGTGTGCGGCACCTTCGAGTTGCGCGACGGACGGATCGCCGTGTGGGACGACCACTTCGACGTCCTCACCTTCCTCCGCGGAACCGTCGTGGGCGTACTGCGCGCCGTCCTGCGTCGCTCCTGACGATCCTCACCCCCACCGCTCCCCCGAGGACGCCCGCATAGAATCCGTTCGTCGCCGAACCGTTCGGCGACGGATCAGCAGGGAGCGATGAACATGTCCGACGGCGAGCACACTCCGGGATTCACGGCGGGTCTGGAGATCCGGCGCGAAGTGATGGGTGACGACTTCGTCGAGCGGGCGTTCGAGCGTTCCCGCGGCACCGACTCCGAGGCGATGCAGGAGTTCGTGACCGAACACGCCTGGGGCGCCGTATGGTCGCGTCCCGGCCTGGACCGGCGCAGCCGCAGCCTGCTCAATCTCGGAATGCTCATCGCGCTGCGCGCCGAGAACGAACTGCGCGGACACGTCCGAGGAGCCCTGCGCAACGGGCTCGGACGCACGGAGATCGTCGAATCCGTCATCCACTGCTCGGCGTACTGTGGCGCCCCCGCCGGACTCGCTGCGATGCGCGTGGTCCAGGAAGTGCTCGAGGCCGAACTCGGCCCCCTCTCCGAGGACACCGACACCTCCGACGGGGCGTGACGACGACGGCGCGCCCGGCGGATGCCGGACGCGCCGTGTCGGCCGTGCTCGGGGCTCAGGCGCCCGGAGCGAACTCCTCGAGCATCTCCGTCACCAGTGCCGCGATCGGCGACCGCTCACTGCGGGTGAGCGTGACGTGCGCGAACAACGGATGCCCCTTGAGCTTCTCGATGACCGCCGCGACACCGTCGTGCCGACCGACACGCAGGTTGTCGCGCTGGGCGACGTCGTGGGTGAGCACGACCCGCGATCCCGCACCGAGCCGCGACAGGACGGTGAGCAGCACGTTGCGTTCGAGCGACTGCGCCTCGTCGACGATGACGAACGAATCGTGCAGCGACCGGCCGCGAATGTGCGTGAGCGGCAGCACTTCCAGCATCCCGCGGCTGAGCACCTCCTCGAGCACCGCCGGGCTGGCGAGTCCTTCGAGGGTGTCGAAGACCGCCTGCCCCCACGGATTCATCTTCTCGGCCTCGGTACCCGGCAGGTAGCCGAGTTCCTGCCCGCCCACCGCGTAGAGCGGCCGGAAGACCACCACCTTGCGGTGGGTGCGTCTTTCCAGGACGGCCTCGAGTCCGGCCGTCAGTGCCAGCGCGGACTTTCCGGTTCCGGCCTTGCCGCCGAGGGAGACGATGCCGACGGATTCGTCGAGCAGCAGGTCGAGCGCGACGCGCTGTTCGGCGGAGCGCCCGTGCAGTCCGAACGCCTCCCGGTCGCCGCGGACGAGCTGCACTCGCTTGTCGGCGGTGACCCGGCCGAGCGCGCTGGACGAACCCCCTAGGAGCCTGATCCCCGTGTGGCACGGTAGATCCCGCGCGTCGTCGATGTCGACGATGCCCTCGGTGAACATCTCGTCGATGAGGGCGCGGTCGACCTCGAGTTCGGTCATGCCCGTCCATCCCGAGGTCACCACGTCCTGGGCGTGGTATTCGTCGGCGTCGAGGCCGACGGCACCGGCCTTGACGCGCAACGGGATGTCCTTGCTGACGAGCACCACGTCGCGTCCCTCGGTGGCCAGGTTCAGGGCGCACGCGAGGATGCGGGAGTCGTTGGTGTCGGTGCGGAATCCCGCGGGCAGGATCATGGGGTCGGTGTGATTGAGCTCCACGTGGAGGGTGCCGCCCTCGTCCCCGATGGGGATGGGCTGGTCGAGGCGGCCGTGCCGCTGCCGCAGGTCGTCGAGCAGCCGCAGCGATTCGCGGGCGAACCAGCCGAGTTCGTGGTGGTGCCGTTTCCCTTCGAGTTCGCCGATCACGACCAGCGGAAGGACGACTTCGTGCTCGGCGAACCTGGTGACCGCCCAAGGGTCGGAGAGCAACACTGAAGTGTCCAGCACATAGGTGCGTACAGCGGATTCTTTCGCAGCGGCGGTACCGGAGGCGTCGCCGGAGCGGGTGGGGACGGAGCGTGTTGCGTTCACGTGGGGCTCCTCGGCCCGGACGGCACCGCCCGGACGTATTCGGTGGGCCGGTGGGTCCCCGGTGTCGTCACGACCACGGAGGCCCGGTGCCGGCCCCCTCGCTCGGACTGTGTCAGCCACACGATCAGGGACCTCCCGTGTAGTCGGCACCTGCGCCGCCTACACCCCCGACGCTAACCCCGATACGGACTATTCGCTCGGCAGGGAGGAAGCGTGTCGGTGAAGATTGCGTTAACCGCACCTCGTAACCACTCCTGAACCTCAGCACTCCCCCTCGTCTCCGCGTCCGCTACCGGGCCGCGAGCCCGTGAAACGCGCGACGGACGGTCACTCGACCGCGACCGGATGCGCGCTCGGTTCCACCGTCGCGCCGCGCAGGCGCCGCAGCAGCAGGGTCACGAGCAGCGCGAGGACTGCCATTGCGGCGCTGTACCCGACGACCGCGTCCGGGGCGTCGAAGATCCCGCCGAACAGGCCCGCGACGAGCGCACCGACCGACATGCCCGCGACCTCCTGTGCGGACCACAGGCCGTTCACCCGGCCGAGCAGCGTGTGGGGCGTGTGCGTCTGGATCAGCGAGTAGCGCAGCACCTCCTGCACGGCCCCGAAGACCCCGACGATCACGAGCAGCACCGCGGTGAGCGCCAGGACGGACGTGAAGCCGACCAGTGCCTGGACGACGAACCCGAGGACCAGGGCGGTGAGCAGCACGCGGCCGGGCCGCACCGAACGACCGAGCCATCCACTGGTGACCGTGGCGGCGGCGGCACCGAGCGCGATCGCCGCGTACATGACGCCGATGGCGACCGCGTTGCCCTCGAAACGCGCGTCGGCGAAGGCCGGCACGAGCACGAGCACACCGCCGCCGAGCATCGCGACGACACCGGCGATCATCACGCCACCGACGACGTGTTCGCGACGCAGGAAGCCGGCCACCGTCTCGGCGGGCGTGTCGGCGTCGTGCCCGGCGTCCGCCTTCGGCGGGTTCAGCGCGGGCAGTCCCGAGAGCAGGGTGACGGTCACGGCGGTGCCGATCGCGGCCACCCAGTAGTTCCATGCGACCGAGAACGTGGCAATCACGAGACCACCGAGCGCCGGGGACAGGACGGCTCCGGCGCGGGCGCTGAGGACGTTGAGCGCGCCGACGGCGACGAGCTGGCCCTTCGGGACGAGCGTGGGCACGACCGCGAGCAGAGCGGCGATGCTGATCGACCCGATCAGTCCGTTGACGACCGTCAGCGCGATGATCGCCGGCACCGAGGGTGACGACAGACCGGCGTTGACGGCCAGTCCGACGAAGGTGAGACCGGAGACGGTGCGGGCGAACAGGATCAGAAACTTGCGGTTGTAGCGATCGGCGAGCATGCCGCCGAGCAGCATGCCGCCGATCGCAGCGCCCCCTTCGAGCGCGGAGACCAGACCCACCATCGGCGACGATCCGGTCAGGTCATAGACCTGGATCGGCACACCGACCATGAGCATCCCGATACCGAAGATCGAGATGGTGCGAGCGATGAAGATCCGGCGGAAGGCCGCGCTCTCGCGCAGCGGCCGCAGATCGAAGAGGGCGCCGTTGCTCATTGCCGGTCCGTCACTCGGACTTCGCGGCGGCGTCGGCAAGCATCGGGGCGATCTCGTCGGTGGCCCACTTCAGCGACAGCGCCGACGGGAAGCCCACAGCGTTCGGCATGCCGGTGTTGCGGGCGAGCGAGACGACCGCGCCGCGCTCGACGGCCGGAAGACGGTTCCAGGCCTCGAACTTGGTCAGGTATCCGAGATCGCCCGTGGGCGAGACGACGACGAGCAGGTCGGCGTCGAGCTGTGAGATCTCCTCGTAGGACAGCACACCGCGTCCGTCGGCATCGACCTGCAGTGTGCTCGCGTACTCGCTGAGCTCGAGGCCGAGCGAGTTCAGGAACTGCCCGATGCCGCGGTCGTCGGCGGCGAGCACCGACAGCTGACCACCGGTGTCGCCGATGATCGCGTTGTAGGTCGCGCCCTCGAGCGCGGGGTACTGCTCCTTGGCGGCGTCGAGATCGACCTCGGCCTGCTCGATGACCTCCTCGGCCTTCTCGGGGATGCCGAGGGCCGCTGCGATCTTGCGGGTGGAATCCTGCCACGGCTCACCGTTGGCGCGGTAGTCGAAGTGCACGACGGGGAACTGCTCGGCGAGCTGGTCGTAGGTGTTCTGCTCGAGTCCCCAGAACCCGGTGGAGACGATGATGTCGGGCTGCAGCGCGGCGATCTGCTCGGCGATCACCGTCGCACCGCCGTCCATGTTCAGCAGCGGCGGGACGTCGGCGCCGAGCGCTTCGGCCTCCCACGGCCACACACCGGTGCCGCCGGTGGCGGCGAGGTTCTGGGCATCGACGGGGAGCGCGAGCGGGGTGACGCCCAGCGACAGCAGGATGTCGGCATCCTGCGGCGACAGCGGCAGGGCGCGGGTCGGGGCGGACTCGACGGTCGCCTCACCGAACTTGCCGGAGACGGTGACCGGGAACTCCCCGTCCGACGCCGTCGCACTACCGGACGAGCTGCCGCTGTCGGTGTCCGAGCCACACGCCGTGACACCGACCAGCATGGCGGTGGCGGCGAGGGCGACGCCGATCCGGCGCAGTCGCTTGTGGATCCTCATCGATTCTCCTCTGCTGTAGAACACTTCGTGGGTCCGTCGGTCGGGTCTCCGTTCCCGGCGTCGCGGATCTCGGTCTCGTGGAGGGTCGCGGCGAGTTCGCCGATCGACCCGGCGGTGAAGATCGACTCCGCGTCGATCACGTATCCGGCCGCGCGCAGTCCGCCCAGGATCCGCATCACCGAGATGCTGTCGCATCCGAGTTCGAGCAGATCGTCGTCGACGCCGACCTGTTCGACGCCGGTGGCCTCGGAGGCGAGGGCGCACAGCAGTTCTTCGGCCGGTGTGGACGGTGCGCGGTGCGCTCGCGGGGCGAGTTCCGGTCGCGGCAGCGCGGCGCGGTCGATCTTGCCGTTGGCGAGCGTGGGCAGGGCGTCGAGCACGACCGTCGCCGACGGCACCATGTAGTCGGGCAGCACCCGCGCGACCGCGCGTCGCAGGGTCTCGGCGTCGAGGGTGTGCCCGGCGGCCGGGACGACGTAGGCGACGAGGCGCGCCGTCGCACCGAGATCGGTGCGGGCGAGAACCACGGCGGTCGCGACATCCGGTCGCGACGAGAGCACGGTCTCGATCTCGGCCGGTTCGATCCGGTACCCGCGGATCTTGACCTGGTCGTCGCCGCGTCCGCGGTACCGGATGTGTCCGTCGGGCATCCACAGGGCCCGGTCACCCGTGCGGTACATGCGGTCGCCGGGGAACTCCGGATCGATCGTGTCCGCGACGAAGCGGTCGGCGGTGCGGCCCGGATCGGCGAGATAGCCGCGGGCCAGTCCTCGACCGGCGAGGTAGAGCTCGCCCTCCACGCCGATCGGCGCGGGACGCATCCACCGGTCGAGGATGTAGGCCCGGGTGCCGGCCACCGGTCGGCCCGCCACGGGCGTCTCGGCGTCCGAGGACCGTGCGACGAGTGCGTCGACGGTGCTCTCGCTCGGCCCGTAGAGGTTGTACGCGGTCACGCCGTCCAGGCCGCGCAGTCGATCCCACATGGGCTGCGAGACGGCCTCGCCACCGAAACCGAGCGAGGCGGGGCACCGTCCGTCGTCCGCGAGTCCGTGATCGAGCAGCTGCGCGAGGTGCGACGGGGTGACCTCGACGAAGTCCCAGCGGGATTCGTGGGCGACGCGGACCATCTCGGCCGGGTCGCGCTGGACCTTCTCGTCGACGACGTGCACGGCGTGCCCGTCGAAGAGCCACAGTTGCGGCTGCCACGATGCGTCGAAGGCGAACGACCACGCGTGACCGACCCGGAGCCGGTCGCGTCCGGTCCGCGCCTGCGTCGGCTCGTAGAGGTCGGCACGGTGACTGTGGAACAGCGCGGTCAGGCCGCGGTGCAGGGCGAGGACCGCCTTGGGTGTGCCGGTGGACCCGGAGGTGTACACGACGTAGGCCGGGTGATCGGCGCGCAGCGGTGCGAGCCGGTCGGCGTCGGTCAGCGGGGCGTCGTCGTAGCCGGCAACCCGCTCGGCGAGCGCCTCGTCGTCGAGCGCGAGCACCGGCGCGTCCACCGCGGGCAGCGACGACGCGAGTTCTCCGGTGGTGAGCACGACGACCGGCTCGGCTGTGTCGAGGATCGTCGCGAGCCGCTCGGTGGGTGTGCGCGGTTCGAGTGCGACGTAGGCGCCGCCGGAGACGAGCACTGCGAGCATCGCCGCGATCGTGTCGGCCGTGCGGGGCAGCACGAGTGCGACGCAGGTCTCGGGAGCGACACCGTGGTCGACGAGCAGGCGCGCCCACCGGCGGACCCTGGACGCGAGGTCGGCGAAGGTCCGGTCGAGATCGCCTGCTACGAGCGCGGTCTCGTGCGGATGGCGGGCGACCGCCTCGTCGAACAGGTCCGCGACGGTGACCGCCTCGGTGGCCTGTGCCGGTGTGGCCCGCCATCGTTCGAGTTGTGCGCGTTCGTCGGCCGGCAGCACGTCGATGGCGGACAGGCGCCGGTGCGCCTCTCCCCCGGCCAGCGTGCGCAGCACCCGGTCGAGTCCGGCGGCGAGACGTTCGACGGTGCGGCGGTCGTACAGGTCCGAGCTGTACTCGACGACACCGACGACGGTGTCGGTTCCCGCATATTCGACGAGGTCGAAGGACAGGTCGAACTTCGAGGTCTCCATCGGGTGCGGTTCGGGGGTGACACCCGCCATGAGCCCGCCCGCACTGCGCGGATCGGGTTCGACGAGATAGACGATCATCACCTGGAACAGCGGGTGCAGCGCGCGCGAGACGGATCGGTCGGAGCCGAGCACCGCGTCGACGACCTGCTCGAACGGCAGGTCCTGGTGGTCGAACGCCTCGAGGTCGGTGCGGCGGATGCGGTCGAGCAGTTCGGCGACGGTGGGGTCGCCGGACAGGTCGGTGCGCAGTACGAGGGTGTTGAGGAAGAAACCGACGAGATCCTCGAGTTGTGCGTCGCCGCGTCCGGAGACCGGGGTGCCGAGGGGGATGTCCTCGCCACCACCGTAGGCCGCGAGCAGCACCGCCACGGCGGCCTGCACGACCATGAACATCGAGACGTCGTGTGCGCGTGCGACTTCTCGCAGTGCCCGCACGATCTCCGGGTCCAGCGCGAACGGCACCGCACCACCGCGATAGGAGGTGCGGGCCGGACGGGTCCGATCGGCCGGCAGCGGCAGTTCCTCGGGCAGTCCGGCGAGGGCATCGCGCCAGTAGGCGCGCTGACGAGCGGCGAGCGACTCCGCATCCGCCGGGTCGCCGAGCAGGTCGCGTTGCCACAGCGTGAAATCGGCGTACTGGACGGCGGGCTGTGTCCAGTCGGGTGCCTGCCCCACCTGCCGCAGCGCATAGGCGGTCGCCAGATCGGTGAGCAGCGCCTTGGTCGACCACTCGTCGACGGCGATGTGGTGGATCACAAGCGCCACGACGGTGTCGTCCCCGGCGTCGAGGACCGACAGCCGTACCGGCAGCTCGGCCGACAGATCGAAGCGGTGATCGATCGCCTCGGCCAGCGCATCGCGGACATCGGCCGCGGCGACCGAGCGGTGGTCGGCGATCACGCGGACCTCGTCGGGCGCGAGCACCTGCTGGTAGGCCTGTCCGTCCACGCTCGGGAAGACGGTGCGCAGCGCCTCGTGGCGCAGGACGACGTCGCGCACGGCCGCTTCGAGTGCCGGGGCCTCGACGCGTCCGTGCACCCGCCACGTGACGGGCACGTTGTACACGCCGCCGCGGGCTCCGAGCTGGTCGAGGATCCAGAGGCGTTGCTGCGCATACGACAACGGCACCATTGCAGGTCGCGGATCGGCCGCGACCAGCGCGGGTCGCGGCGACGCCTGTCCGGCGCCCGCGCATCGCTGCGCGAGCGACGCCACGGTCGGGGCGTCGAAGACCGTGCGCAGGGCCAGATCTGCACCGAGCTCCGAGCGGATCGCGTTGACGAGCCGGATCGCTGCGAGTGAATGCCCGCCGAGGGCGAAGAAGTCGTCGTCGATGCCGACCTCGTCGAGTCCCAGTGCGTCGGCGAACAGTGTCGCGACCGTTGCTTCGAATTCGGTGCGCGGCTGTCGTCCGGATCCGGTGCCGAATTCCGGTGCCGGTAGAGCACTACGATCGAGTTTGCCGTTGAAGGTGGTCGGGACCGCGTCGATCACGAGAACCCGTGCGGGCAGCAGGTAGTCGGGCACACGTCCGACGAGTGCGTCACGCACCGCCACCGGATCCACCGCGACTTCTGATGCGGGAACGACGTATCCGACGAGCACCGAGTCGCTTGTGCCGGTCGAACCGGCAGACCCGGCGGGACCGGGTTTGACCGCGGCCACCGCACGGGCCACTCCGTCGACGGCGTCGAGAGCTGCCTCGAGTTCGCCGAGTTCGATGCGCAGACCGCGCAGCTTGATCTGGTCGTCGCCGCGTCCGAGATATTCGAGGTCACCGCGGGCGTCCCAGCGCGCGAGGTCGCCGGTGCGGTAGAGCCTCCGACCGGGGTCGCCGTAGGGGTCGGCGACGAACCGCTGCGCGGTGAGGGCCGGACGCCGCAGGTAACCCTGCGCGACCTGCGCTCCCCCGATGTACAGCTCACCCGGGGTGCCGGCCGGCACGGGGCGCAGGTACCGGTCGAGCACGTACAGGCACACGTTCGCGCCCGGTCGGCCGATGACGGAACCTCGTGTGGGCGAACCGATCCGGGTACCCGGCTCGGCGTCGAGGGTGACCTCGACGGCGGCTTCGGTCGGGCCGTACAGGTTGTGGATCTTCACCTGCGGGACTACCTTCGCCGCGCGTTCGACGGTGCGCGGCGACAGTGCTTCACCGCTGCACACGATGCGGCGCAGGCTCGCGGCGTCCGCTGTGGCGGGCACGGCGAGGGTCTCCTCGAGCATCGACGGCACGAAGTGGGCGACGGTGATGTTCCCGTCGCGCAGCAACCGAGCCGATTCGACGGGATCGCGGTGCGCGTCGGGTCCGCCGACGACGACGCTCGCACCGTCGACGAACGGCGCGAACAACTCCCACACCGACACGTCGAAGGTCGCGGGTGTGCGCAGCAGCACCCGGTCGTCGGGCGAGACGGGCAGTTCGCGGCGCACCCATTCGAGCCGGTTCGCCACGGCGCGGTGCGACACGGCAACGCCCTTGGGTAGACCCGTCGATCCCGAGGTGTAGATGACGTAGAGCGGGTGGTCGAGGGTGAGCGACGCGATCCGGTCGGTGTCGGTGACCGGCTCCGGGCCGCGGGCACCGATGCGGGCACGGACCTCGGGGGCATCGAGGTCGAGTCTCGGATGCTCGCCGGGCAGTTCGATGTCGCTGCGCGTCAGCACGACTCGCGGACGTGCGTCGCCGAGCAGGTACTCGATGCGTGCCTCCGGCAGCGTGGTGTCGATCGGCTGGTAGGCCGCACCGGACTTCACGACGGCATGGATCGCGACGACCTGCTCCACCGAGCGGGGCACCGCGACCGCGACGATCGCGCCCGGACCGGCACCGAGCGCGACGAGTTCGCGGGCGAGGCGGTTGGAGGCGGCATCGAGCGCGGCATGGGTGAGGGTGTGGTCGGCCGCGACGAGCGCCGGGCGTTCGGCGTGTTCGGCGGCGCTGCGGGCGAGCACCTCACCGAGCGGGACGAGGGCGAAGTCGACGCGCTCACCGGCACCGACGGCGAGCTGTCCCGCAGCCTCGTCGGCGGCGAGGATCGCGACGTCGCCGATCCGGACCTCGGGCGCGCTCGCGACCTGCTCGAGCAGCGTGAGCAGCGCAGCGAGCAATGAGTCGGCCGTGGTGGCGTCGAACAGGTCGGTGGCGTACTCCACCGACACGGCGACCTCACCGGTGTCCGGGGCATCGACGAAGGTGAGATTGAGGTCGAACTTGGCGCGGACGTTGCTCAGCGGCTCCCAGCGGGTGGGCACACCGAGCAGGTCGGGCAGCTGCGCGGGGCGCTGCAGGTAGCTCACCATCACCTGGAACAGCGGGTTCCGGCCCTCGACGCGCGACGGCGCGAGGCGTTCGACGAGCTGCTGGAAGGGCACCTCCTGGTGCGCCATCGCCGCGAGATCGGTTTCGCGCACCCGGTCGAGGAGATCGGCGAAGGTGGGTTCGCCGGACAGGTCGGTGCGCAGCACGAGGGTGTTGACGAAGAAACCGACGAGTTCGTCGAGGGCGGTGTCGGACCGGCCCGAGACCGGGGTGCCGACGACGATGTCGTCGCCCGCGCCGAGACGCGAGAGCAGTGCCGCGAAGGCCGCGTGCAAAGCCATGAACATCGTGCCGCCGCGGGCATCCGCGACCGCACGCAGTCGGGCGGCGATGTCGGCGGGGACCGTCGCGGTGGTGTTGCCCGCCGCGCCGGTCGGCCGCGCGGGGCGGGGCCGGTCGGTGGGCAGGACGATCTCGTCGGGCAGCTGCGCGAGAGTGTCGGTCCAGTAGTCGATCTGGGTGTCGATCCGGCCGGCCTCGATCAGTTCGCGCTGCCACAGCGTGTAGTCGGCGTACTGGACGGGCAGCGGCGACCACTCGGGTGCCGCACCGGCCGACCGGGCGAGGTAGGCGCGGGTGAGGTCGCCGAGCAGCGGGGCGTCCGACCATTCGTCGGTCGCGATGTGGTGCAGCACCACCGCGAGGACGTGCCGGTCGGGTGCGACGCGCACCAGCACGACCCGCAGCGGCGGGTCCGTGCGCAGATCGAACGACGCGGTGAGCCGCTCGGTGAGCAACGCCCGGACGGCATCCTCGGATTCCGTCTCGTGCAGTTCGAAGCGCACGGCCTCGGGCGTGGACAGGATCCGCTGGTAGGGCGCGCCGTCCTCGGACTCGACGACGGTGCGCAGGCTCTCGTGACGTTCCACGACGTCGGCGACCGCCGCAGCGAGGGCATCGGCGTCCACCTCACCGTCGAGGCGGGCGACGTGCGCGTAGTGGTAGGCGAGGCTGTCGTCCTGCAGTTGCTGCAGCAGCCACAGGCGTTCCTGGGCGGCCGACAGCGGCACCCGGTCGGGGCGCGTCCGCGCGGTGACCGGCGGGAGCGCCGCTGCGGCACCAGGGATGCGGCGGGCGAGTTCCTCGACGCTGCGGGCCTCGAACAGGTCGCGGATGGTGACGTCCACGCCGAGTTCGGAGCGGATGCGGCCGACGATCCGCATGGCGATCATCGAGTGCCCGCCGAGTTCGAAGAAGTCGTCGTCGGCGCCGACCTCGTCGATGCCGAGGACGTCGGCGAAGACCTCGCACAGGACCTTCTCGGTCCCGGTGCGCGGGGCGCGTCCACCGAGGCCCGTGGCGGCCTGCGGTTCGGGCAGGGCGCGGGTGTCGAGCTTACCGTTGACGGTCATCGGCACGGAGTCGATGAGCTGCACCCCGGCCGGGACCATGTAGTCGGGCAGTTGGGCGCGCAGGTGTGCGACGAGCCGCGACGACAGGTCGGACGGATCACCGTCGCCAGCCGGAACCGCATAGGCGGCAAGTCTTTTCGCTCCGGGCACGAGCGGGTCGTCGACGGCGATCACCGCTGCGGTGCCGACCTCGGGGTGCTCCTCGAGCACGGCGGCGATCTCGTGCAGTTCGACGCGGTAGCCGCGGATCTTGACCTGGTCGTCGACACGGCCGAGATAGTCGAGGTTGCCGTCCGGACGTAGGCGCATGAGGTCGCCCGTGCGGTACATGCGGCCACCGGCCGACCACGGATCGGCGACGAACCGGTCGGCGGTGAGCCCGAAACGGTTCAGATAGCCGCGTGCGAGACCCACACCGGCGATGTACAACTCGCCGACGACACCGTCGACGACGGGCCGCAGCCACGGGTCGAGGATGTAGGCGCGGGTCGCGCGGATCGGGACGCCGACCGTGGGGGTCGCGCTGTCGTCGGTGCCACCGCCGAGGGTGTTGATCGTGTACTCGGTGGGGCCGTAGAGGTTGTACCCGAGGGTGCCGTCGGTCTCGCGCAGGCGCGTCCACACCGAATCCGACACGGCCTCACCGCCGAGCAGGACGAGCGGCGGGCGGTGCTGTCCCGGCCCCTCGTCGAGCATGCCGTCCGCGATCAGCTGCGTCGCGTAGGTGGGGGTGACGTTCACGACGTCGATGGCGTGGGTGTTGCAGTACTCGACGAGCGCGGTGGCGTCGCGACGCAGGTCCTCGTCGCAGACGTGCACCTCGTGACCCTCGACGAGCCAGAGCAGTTCCTCCCACGACATGTCGAAGGCGAACGACACGGTGTGCGCGACCCGCATCCGGCGTCCGTCCACCGACGAGACCACCGGATCGAAGATCTCGTCCTGGTGGTTGCGCTGCATGTTGGTCAGGCCCCGATAGGGGGTGACCACACCCTTCGGCTTGCCGGTGGACCCGGAGGTGTAGATGACGTAGGCGGGGTGCTCGAGCCGGCCCGGACGGCCCGGGGCGAACGCGCCGAGTTCGGCGTCGGTCAGCGGCGCGGTGTCGGCGGTGCCGAGTTCCATCGCGACCGCTTCGTCCAGGCGGATGCTGCGGTCGGCGGGCAGGCCGAGACGGTTCTGCACCGCGGTCGTGGTGAGGAACAGCGCCGGCTGCGCGTCGTCGATGACGGTGCGCAGACGCTCGTCGGGCTGGTCGAGTTCGAGCGGCAGGTAGGCGGCACCGGTGCGCAGGATCGCGAAGAGCGCGACGACGGTGTCGATGCTGCGGGGCATGCCGAGGCACACGATGGTCTCGGGCCCCGCTCCCCCGGCGATGAGGGTGCGGGCGAGCGCTTCGACGCGGCCGGCGAGTTCGCCGTAGGTGCAGCTCTGTTCACCGGAGACGAGGGCGATGCGGTCGGCGTCGGTCGCGGCGCGCGCGATGAGCATCTCGGCGACGGTGACGTCCTCGACCTCGGGGATCTCGGCGCGCAGCCGGGCATCGGTGACGGCGTGCTCGGCGGCCGTCAGTGCCGGCACGGACGCGACCGGCAGATCCACTCCGCGGGCGACGAACTCGAGCAACGCCACGAAGCGGTCGTGCAGGGCCCGGGCACGCGAGCCGTCGACGACGTCGGGCCGGTAGTCGATCTTGACGTGCATCGTCCGTCCCGGCGACACGACGATCGCGAGGGGATAGTGCGTGTGGTCGAGACTGTCCTCCGCGACGATGTCGTGCCGCGCGGACTGCCGGGCCATCTCGTCGGCGTCCTTGAAGTTCTGCAGCACGAACAGGGTGTCGAACAGTTCGGAGTGGCCGACGGCGCGGAGGATGTCGCCGAGTCCGAGATATTCGAACTCCATGCGGTCGGCGTACTCGTCCTGCATGCGGCGCAGCAGGTCCGCGACGGTCTCGGCACCGGACAGGCGTACCCGCACCGGGACGGTGTTGAGGAACATGCCGATCACGCGGTCGAGTCCGACGATCTCGGTGGGCCGCCCGGCGACGGTGGAGCCGAACACGACGTCGGTGCTGCCGGACTCGGCGGCGAGCAGCAGGCCGACGACGGCGTTCATCAGCGCGTTGAGGGTGACGCCCGTGCTGCGGGCCCGGTCGCGCAGTGCCGCGGCGAGTGTCTCGTCGATGTACGACTCGATGCGCAGCGGCACGATGGCGGCGCGGTCGCGGGTGGAACCGGCGAGCAGCGTGGGCTTGTCGAAGCCGGCGAGCTCGTCGCGCCAGGCCTGCTCGGCGGCGACGCGGTCGCGGGCGGCGAGCCACTGCAGGTAGTCGGTGAAACCCGCTTCGGACGCGGTGATCTCGTCACCGGCGTAGCGGGCGAGAAGCTCATCGACGAACAGCGCGCCGGACCAGCCGTCCCACAGGATGAATTCGCGGTTGACGACGAGACGGTCGATGCCGTCGAGGTGCAGCAGCAGCATGCGCCACAGCGGCGGGGACGCGAGGTCGAACGGCTGCAGCCGATCCTCCTCGATCAGTTTCTCGGCGCGGGCCTGTTGTTCGGCCGGGTCGAGGTCGGAGAGGTCGACCTCGGTGAACGGCACCTCGAGATCCGCGGCGCCGATGAACTGCACCGGATCGGCCAGACCGTCGTCGGTGAAACCGGCACGCACGGTGGGGTTCTCGGCGAGCAACCGTGCTGCGGCGCGGCGCAGGCGCGCGACGTCGAGACGGTGGCCGAAGTCGAGCGAGAACTGGGCGGTGTAGATGTCCTTCGACGAGTCGAAGACCGACTGGAAGTACAGGCCGCGCTGCAGCGGCGACAGCGGCCAGATGTCCTCGATCCGCACGGGCGCAGTGCGTGCGACGCGGTCGATCTCGGCCTGCGTGAGCGTGACGTGCTCGAGATCGGACGGGGTGAGGGAGGTACGCCCCGAGGCGGCGTCGGCGCGGCCGAGCAGGTCGTCGAACGCTGCCCGCCATGCCTCGGCGAGCCGGGCCACGAGTTCGGGGGCGAGCGCCTCGTCGGCGGTGAGATGCACGGCGGCGCCGTCGGTTCTCCGTTCGATGTGGATGTCGAGCAGGTAGTTGCCGATGCGGTCTCCCCCGCTCCGCACGAGCACCTGCGGCTGTCCGAGCGGCGCGAGGGCCGGCCCGGCCTGGACGTTGGCGTAGCGCAGCATCGGCCAGCCGATGCCCCGATCGGGGGCGGTGCGCAGGCGTTCCTTCGCGGCACGCAGGGCGTCGAGGGGATCGGTGGCGAGCGTCAGCCGCACCGGCGTCGTCCAGTCGAGTGCGCCGACGGTGCGGGTGAGGTCGGCGTCGGGGGTCAGGGCGATGCGGCCGTCGCGGACGACGTCGACGAGCAGGTCACCGTCGGCGCCCTCGCGGGTGTTCGCGACCGCAGCTGCGGTCACCGCCGTCCACACGTCGGTTGCGTCGCCCGAGACGAGTCCGGCGACCGAGGTTGTCGCCGTGACGAATTCGTCGTCGGTCAGCGTGAGGGTCACGGGAGTCCGTGTGCGGCCGGTGGCCACCGCGGCAGCGAATTCGGTGCCGGGGGCGACGGTGGTCATCCAGTCGGGAAGCTCGGCGAGTCGCTGCGGCGAGGCGGCCTGCTCGGTGAAGACGCGGGCGTGGGTCGCGGGTGAGGTGGGCACGGGCGGCAGCACGATCGGCGTACCGCGCCGGGCGGCACGCAGAGCGCGGTGCAGATCGGCGGTGACGATCGACCAGGACGTCTCGTCGACGAGTCCGGCGGGAGCGAGGAACACCAGTTCCCCGGCGGCCTCGTCCGCACCGGTGAGCCGCACCGCGGTCAGGATCCGGCCGGCGGTGGCATCAGGGCGCAGGGGCAGGTCGGCAGTCGCGGTTCCCGCGGGCAGCGCGGCGCTTGCGACGAGGGCCCGGGCGTCGACGGCAGCGGAGTCGTTCACGGACAGCAACCACAGCACCGGAGCCGGTGCTGTGAGGGTCGTCCGCAGCGCCGGGTGGTGCTCGACCACGGCGGAGACGGCGGCGACCACGGCGTCCTCGGTGAGGTCCTCCGGAGCCGGGATGCGGTATTCGCGCAGGTCGGCGTCCACGGCGCGTCCGGCGTCGCGGCGCCGCACGGTGGCCGGCATGAGCGCGAGCGGACCTGCGGTGGTGTCCTCGTGCCCGACGGCAACGCCGATGTGATCGGCCTCGGGGCCCTCGGTGATCGACGGTGCCGGGGCGACGTCGAAGGTGCCGAGCGGTGCGTCGAGGTCGGCGAGGATTGCGGTGAGGAAGTCGTCGAGGTCGGCGGCGCAGCGCTGCGCGAGCGGTGCGTCGTCGGCGTGGCCGCGCAGTCCGATCTCGATCGGGTGCCCGGCCTTCTCGAGCACCACGATGAATTCGAGTTCGCCGACCGGGCCGGAGGACAGCATGTGCGCCTGCGATTCCCGGCCGACCGAGTACCGCGAGACGGAGGCGGGCATGATGTTCACGCCCACGGTCGGGGGTCGCCAGTCCGGGTCGATGTCGGCGAGTTCGCGACCGAGATCCTCACCGCGGTACCGGCCGTGCTTGAGCAGGCCGAGCAGTTTGCCGTCGA
The DNA here is from genome assembly GCF_900187265.1 of Rhodococcus rhodochrous. NCBI lineage: Bacteria > Bacillati > Actinomycetota > Actinomycetes > Mycobacteriales > Nocardiaceae > Rhodococcus > Rhodococcus rhodochrous. The sequence continues at coordinate 1,242,200 of NZ_LT906450.1, read as the reverse complement.
TCACCTCGGCGACGTCGGCCAGGCGCGCGTCGTCGGGGACATCGAAACGCAGGGGCAGGACGCTGGCGACCATCGCGGGCACGGTGCGCAGTTCGCGGGTGCCGCGCGCGGTCGTGGGCAGGCTGATCACCACGTCACGGCGTCGGGTGGCCCGGGCCAGATAGGCGCCGAGCAGTGCGATGAGCACGGTGGCGAGCCGGGTCCCATGCGCCTTGGCGTACCGCTCGAGCCGGCCGCGTCCGTCGGCATCGATGTGTGACCAGGCGACGAGTTCGCCGGGGCTCGACAAGCGACCCGAGCCGAGCAGACGCGTCACCTGCGGGAGGTCGGCGAGTTCGTCGAGCCAGTAGCGACGGTCGAGTTCGCGCTGTTCGCTCGCGACGTACTCCTCGTCGACGCGCACGTACCGTTCGAGGGTCCATTCCGCGGCGCGGTCGGGGCCCTTGCCTTCGACGTACGCCTTGGTCATCGCGGTGGTCGCGAGGCCGATGCCGTAGCCGTCGTTCACGATGTGGTGGTACTGCTGGTACAGCCGCACCGTGTCGTCGGCCAGGCGATGGATGGCGAATCGGAACAGCAGGTCGCGGGCGAGATCCTGCGGTTCGTTCATCGTCTCGCGCATCCAGCGGTCGGACGCCGCCGCCGGGTCGTCCTCGCCGCGGAAGTCGATGACGGGCAGGTCCCACTCGCGGGTCGCGCGCGGGATCTGGACGACGTTGCCGTCGGCGTCGACGTCGAAGTTGACGTGCAGGGTCTCCGCGACGTCGAGCACCGAGTGGATCGCCGTGATCATCCGGTCGATGTCGATGTCGTCACCGATGGTCTCGGTGTACATGCCGGTGTTGTAGAGGTGCCCGGTGGCGTCGAGCTGATGACCGAAATAGATGGTCCGCTGCGCACGCGTGACGGGGTACACCGACTGCATCGAATTTTCTCTCTCCCACGGATGCCGCGACGAGCCGCGGGCGCATACCGACCAGCTCATGGTTAGGCTAACCATACTAGGTGCTCGTGGGGGTACTGAAACCCGCTCCCACCGGCGCGTTCATCGCCGCCGCCCAGGCCTCGGACAGCGCCCGGATTTCTTCGGAGGGAATTCGTCCGTCCGAACGCATCGTGGCCACGAACATACGACCGTCCGTCCGCTCCTCGATTCGTACCGTCAGCTCGAGGGCGTGCCCGCACGGGACCCGCCGTTCCGTCGGCACCGTCTCGACCCGGACGAGGACGTCGGGCCGGGCCAGCGCCATGAAGGCCGGTGCGGCCTGGGCGTTGAGGTGCCGCAGCAGCGCGTATCCGGAACCGTCGGCGGGTACGGCGTCCAGGGCCGCGGTCACACCGGCCGACACCGCGTCCGGGTCGTCGGTGACGGGAACCCGCACGGGCACACCGACAGCGAACGGACCGACGGTCCGGGTGCAGTCCGGCTCACCGTCGGAGAACCGGCGCGCGTCGCGTTCGACCTCGACGAGCAACTGTGCCGGTGCGGTCTCGCGGACGCGTGCGACGGCGATCGCCAGTGCGGTCACCGCTGCGGCAGCGGGGTCCTGCTCATCGGCCGGACCGGCGGGGACCTCGGCTGTGAACTCGACTGCTGTGACCTCGACTGGTTCGACCGGCTCACCGACAGGGAGCACCGCTGTGCTCAGCGCGGCCCCCGGTGCGAGGACCTGCGCCCAGTGCGCCAGTTCCCCGAGCAGTGCCGGGTCCTGCGCCCGCTCGTTGATCCGGGTCGCGAGTCCCCGCGCGGTGGCGGCGGGCACGGCGACCGCTCCCCCGGTCATCGCCGCGACGAGGTCGGCGGCGAGCACGTCGACGGAGACACCGTCGGCGACGATCGGGTGGACCGCCACCACGAGGCGACCCGTCTGTCCGGTGGTCGGCCATACGGCAGAGAGAACCGGTCCGGCCTCGGGGTCGAGAGTCGCGGCGGCCTCGATGCGGGCCCGCTGCTCGGCGGCAGCGAGATCGGTGGTCTCGACGACCCGCACGGGAACCTCGTCGGCGGGTCGGGTGTCGAGCGACCACAGCACCGACGCCACGCGGGTCAGCCGCATGCGCAGCGCGTCGTGCGCGGCAACTACCGTGCGCAGGGCCCCGGCGACCTGCTCCTCGTCCGCCGGGGTGTCGACGGCGAACACGATCGCCGCACCGGCCGGGTCGGTGCCGGTCTCCCGCAGCGCGTGCACGGACGGCAGCACGGGCACGGGACCGGGCTCCCGCTCGTCCGCGGGACCGGCCGGTTGCTCGACCGCCGCGGCGAACTGTGCGACGGCGGCGAGACCGGCCGGGGTGCGCCACCGGAAGATCTCGCGCGGGCCGAATTCGATGCCCTTGCGGCGCGCGGCCGTGACGACCTGCATCGAGACGATGCTGTCGCCGCCGAGCGCGAAGAAGTCGTCGTCCGGTCCGACGGAGTCGAGACGCAGTGCCTGCGCGAACAATTCGCACAGCGCGGCCTCGGCGGGGGTCTCCGGTTCGCGGCGCGTCGTCGCGGTCGGTTGCGGGTCGGGAAGTGCCCTGCGGTCGAGTTTGCCGTTCGGTCCGAGCGGCAGCGCCTCGAGCACGGTCACGGTCACCGGGACCATGTGGTCGGGCAGGGTCGTCGCGGCGTGTGCGAGCAGATCCGCAGGTTCGACGGTGTGCCCGGACAGGGGCACCACGTAGCCGGCGAGCATGCCGTCGCGCACGACGACGGCGCTCTGCGCGACGTCCGGATGCGCGACCAGCGTCGCCTCGATCTCCCCGAGTTCGATGCGCAGGCCGCGGAGCTTGACCTGGCCGTCGGCGCGGCCGATGTAGTCGAGTTCGAGCCCTTCGCCTCGGTCGCGCCACCGCACGAGGTCGCCGGTGCGGTAGAGCCGCTCCCCCGCGTCGCCGAAGGGGTCGGCGACGAACCGGCCGGCCGTGAGGCCCGCACGCCGGTGGTAGCCGCGGGCGAGCTGGACACCGCCGAGATACAGCTCGCCGACGACGCCCGGCGCCACCGGCCGGAGCCGTTCGTCGAGGACGAGGGTGCGGGTGTTGTCGATCGGCCGTCCGATCGGGACCCACGGAATGTCCTGCGCCGGGATCGGTGCCGCGGTGACGTCGACGGCCGCCTCGGTCGGGCCGTAGAGGTTGTGCAACTCGGCGTCGACGAGGGTGTGGAAGCGGTCGCGGTGGTCGGCGGTCAGCGCCTCACCACTGCAGATCACCCGGTTCGGGCGCAGTGTTCCGTCCTGCTCGGCGGCGAGGACGTCGAGCAGCGCCGCGAGCATCGACGGCACGAAGTGCACCGTGGTGATCGACTGCCGGGCGATCACGTCGCGCAGATAGTGCGGGTCGCGGTGGCCGTCGGCGGTCGCGACGACGAGCGTGGCACCGGTGATCAGCGGCCAGAAGAACTCCCACACCGACACGTCGAATCCGGACGGGGTCTTCTGCAGCACCCGATCCTCGGCGGTGAGGCCGTATTCGTCCTGCATCCACCGCAGCCGGTTCGCGACGGCGCGATGACCGACCACGACACCCTTCGGGGTTCCGGTGGATCCGGAGGTGTAGAGCACATACGCCGCGCGGTCGAGCGGCATCGCGGTCGGTAGCGTGACCGGATCTTCGGGATCGAAACCGGCGGAACCGGATTCGTCGACCTCGAGCACCGGCACGCCGGAGCCGAAGGACATGGCAGTACCGGTCGCCGCGACAACCGCCACGGGCTGCGCATCGGCGAGCATGTACGCGAGTCGCTCGGCGGGGTAGTTCTCGTCGAGCGGAAGATAGGCCGCGCCGACTCGGTGGATCGCGAGCAGGGCGACCACGAGTGCGGTGCTGCGCGGGATCGCCACGGCCACCACGGCATCGATACCGACCCCGGGCACCGCACGCAGGTGTCCGGCCAGGGCGGCGACGGCACGGTCGAGTTCGGCGTAGCTCCATCGTCTTCCGGTGGTGTCGTCGACGAGCGCGAGGCCGTCCGGTGTCGCAGCGACCTGCTGCGAGAACAACTCGGGGATCGTGCGATCCGGACCGTTGCCGCGGACCGTGCCGATCTCCGCTGCAGCCAATGCCTTCCGATCGTCGGCGGTGAGCACGCTCAACTGCGACAGCGAGGTGTCGGGATCCGCCGCGATCTCGGAGAGCAGGGCCGTGAGCCGCTGCGCGAATCCGTCGACGGTGTCGCGGTCGAACAGATCGGTCGCGTACTCGATGCGCCCGCGGATCCCGCCGTCGTCGGTCTCGGCGAGGTCGAAGGTCAGGTCGAACTTCGACGTGCCGGTCTCGACGAAGACCGGTTCGGCGTCGAGTCCGGGCATGCGGATCTCGTCGAGGCGGTCGCGGTATTGCACCATGATCTGGAACAGCGGCTGCCGCGCGAGCGACCGTGCCGGGGCGAGTCGTTCGACGAGCACCTCGAACGGCAGGTCCTGGTGCGCGTAGGCGTCGAGATCCACCTCCCGGACCCGCGCGAGCAGGTCGCGGACCGTGGGGTCACCGGACAGGTCGGTGCGCAGCACGAGCGTGTTGACGAAGAAGCCGACGATCCGGTCGAGGGCGGCGTCGGGACGCCCCGCGACGGGAGTGCCGACCACGATGTCGTCGCCGGCGCCGTGCGCGCGCAGCAGTGCCGCGACGACGGCGTGGGTGAGCATGAACATCGTCGCGCCGGATCCGGCGGCAATGTCGGCGAGTGCTTCGCGGGTCCGCGGGTCGACGGTGAACGGGACGGCGCCGCCGCGGTAGCTGCTGACCGCGCCGCGCGGCCGGTCGTGCGGGACGGCGAGTTCCTCGGGTGCGCCGTCGAGGACGCGCGCCCAGTACTCGGTCTGGGCTTCACGCAGAGACTCGTCCCCGGTACCGAGACGTTCGTCCTGCCAGAGGGTGAAGTCCCGGTACTGCACCGGCAGCGGCGCCGGTGCGGGCGCCCCGGTGGTCAGGTGCGCGTACCAGGCCGACAGATCGGCGACCAGCGGCGTGGCGGACCACTCGTCGGCGGCGATGTGGTGCACGAGCACCATCAGGTGCGCGTCGTCGGGAGCGGTGCGCACGAGGGTCGCGCGGATCGGCAGATCGTGGGCGAGGTCGAACGGGAGGCCCGCCTCCTCGGCGAGCAGCGCGTCGAGATCCGCCGGGGCGGCGTCGACGATCCGCAGGTCGACGGTGCAGTCCTCGGCGGGCAGCACCCGCTGGTAGCCGATCTGTTCGACGTCGTCCTCGTCCGGTTCGGTGAACACCGTGCGCAGCGTGTCGTGCCCGGCGATCAGGTGCTGCAGGGCACCCCGCAGGGCGTCGACGTCGAGCGCGCCGCGCAGCCGCATCGTGTACGGGATGTTGTAGGTCGCCGACGCGCCTTCGAGGCGGAAGAGGAACCACAGCCGACGCTGCGCCGCCGACATCGGGACGAGCTCGGCGTGGTCGCGGCGCACCAGCTCCGGTCCGGCGAGGGTGGCCGGGACGGTCGCCGCGAGCCGTGCGGGGGTGCGCAGGTCGAAGATGTCCCGGATCGACGGGTTCCGGCCGGTGCGCACGCGCAGCGCCGCGGACAGACGTGTCGCGAGGAGCGAATTGCCGCCGAGGGCGAAGAAGTCGTCGTCGGGGCCCACGTGCGGGACTCCGAGGAGTTCGGCGAGAACCTCGCACACGACGCGTTCGTCGTCGGTGGCCTCGCGCGTGCTGTGGCTCTGTGCGGGATCGGGCAGGGCCGCGCGGTCGACCTTGCCGTTGGGCAGGGTCGGCATGGCATCGAGCACGGCGAAGACCGTGGGAATCATGTAGTCCGGCACCACGGTCCGCAGATGGTCCTGCAGGTCGGTGGCCGACGGACGCGGCGCGGCCGGATCGGCGACGACGTAACCGACGAGCAGATCGGTCCCGGACGCCGACGACCGCACGGTGACCAGGGCCGCGGTCACCGCCGGGTGCCGCAGCAATGCGGCCTCGACCTCGCCGGGTTCGATGCGGAAACCGCGCAGGCTCAGCTGATGGTCGGCGCGCGAGACGAATTCGAGCTCTCCGGAGGGGTTGCGCCGCACCAGGTCCCCGGTGCGGAAGAGCCGTGTGCCGCTCCCGGCGGGGTCGGCGACGAACCGCGCCGCGGTCAGGTCCGGACGGCCGAGATAGCCGCGGGCGGATTGCACTCCCCCCACATGGAGTTCGCCGGTCACTCCGTCCGGGACGGGACGCAGGTGCCGGTCGAGGATGCGCGCGGTCACGCCGTCGACGGGGGCACCGATGCGGACCCGGTCGACATCGGCGCTCGGGGCCGTCCAGATCGTGACGTCGCCGGCGACCTCCGACGAGCCGTACGAGTTGATCACCCGCGCGTCCGGTAGCGAGGCGATCACGCTCGTGCCGAGCGGTTCTCCGCTGAGGAACCACGTGTCGACGAGTTCTGCGGCCTCGGGGCGCAGGGCGGCGAGGGTCTCGGCGAGGCTCGGCACCGCGGTGAGCATCCGGACCCGATGCCGGACGACGAGATCGGCGAGGGCCTCGGCGTCGCGGGAGGCCGCGTCGCCGGCGAGGATCATCGTCGCGCCGGAGAGCAGACCGGTGAACAGTTCGGTGGATCCGTCGATGAAGCTCAGTGAGCTCTTGGCCAGGCGCACGTCGTCGCCGGACGGACGGACGCGTGCCGCCTGCCAGGCCAACCGGTTCGCCAGCGCCGCAGCGGTTCCCACGACACCCTTGGGCACACCCGTCGAGCCGGAGGTGTAGACGACGTACGACCCGTCCGCCGAGTGCAGCGGCCGGGTGCGGTCGAGATCGGTGACCGGCGCGTCGGAGTGGCCCTGCGCCGCCTCGGTCAGTGCGGTGAGGGTGAACTGCGGTGCGTCGCCGGGCACGGCACCGTCCGTATCGACGAGGACGAGATCGGGTGCGGCGTCGGTGAGCATGAACTCGATGCGCGCCGGCGGGTACGACAGGTCGACGGGCAGGTAGGCGGCACCGGAGACGACAACGGCGGCCAGGGCGACCACGGCGGCGCCGGACCGTGCCGCCGCGACCGCGACGACACTGCCGGGGCCGATGCCCCGCTCGGCGAGTGCACGAGCCGAACGGTGTACGCGCGCCCCGAATTCCCGATAGCTCAGGGTCTCGGTACCGAACACGAGCGCCGAGCGCTCCGGGTGGGCGGCGAAGGCCACCTCGAGCAGGTCCGGCAGCAGCTGCGTGGTGGCGGGCACCGCGGCGGCGGTGTCGGCGGCGCGCTCGTCGTCGGTGCGCACGTCGATCGCCGAGAGCTGTCGCGGTTCGGGGCCGGCGAAGGCCGCGAGCACCGACAGCAGACGCTGCCCGAGGGTCCGTACGCTCGTACGGTCGTAGAGGTCCTCGGCGTACTCGAAGCGGATCGACAGACCGTCGGTGGCGTCGAGGAAGTCGACGGTGAGATCGAACTTCGACGTGCCGGTGGACAGATACGACACGGTCGCGGTGGTGTCCCCGATCTGCGGCACGGCGGGTTCGGTGCGGTACTGCACCATCGTCTGGAAGAGCGGGTGCCGGGCGAGCGACGGGGTGACACCGACGGCGTCGACCACCTCGTCGAAGGGCACTTCCTGGTGGGCCAGCGCGGCGAGGTCGGCGCGCCGTACACGTGTCAGGATCTCGGCGGTGTCGGGATCACCGGACAGGTCGGTGCGCAGAGCGACGGTGTCGACGAAGAAGCCGACGATGTCCTCGAGTCCGCTGTCGGCACGACCCGCGACGGGCGCGCCGAGCACGATGTCGTCGCCCGCCCCGAGAGCGGTGAACAGGGCGGCCACAGCGGCGTGGGTGAGCATGAACATGCTCGCCCCGGAACGGGCGCACGTATCCCTCAGGGCCGCAGACAGTTCCGAATCCACCTGCACGTACACCTCGCCGCCGCGGTGACTCGGCACCGCCGGTCGCGGACGGTCGTGCGGCAGGGCGAGTTCCTCGGGCGCCCCGGCGAGGGTGGAACGCCAGAACGCAAGGTCGCGGTCGCGCAGCGCGGCGGCGGCCGGGTCGTCGGCGAGACCACGCTGCCACACCGCGAAGTCCGCGTACTGGGGGCGCGGCGTTCCGTCGGGCACACGCCCCTCCGCGAGATCGGCGTAGGCGACGGCGAGGTCGGCGAAGACCGTCTCGGCCGACCACTCGTCGCCGGCGATGTGGTGCACGACGAGCAGCAGCACCGCGTCGTCCGGTGCTCGTCGCACGAGATGCGCACGGAACGGACGGTCCTGTGCAAGATCGAAGGGCGCCCGCGCGGCCGCGTCGAGAAGCGCCTCGGCGTTCCCGTCGCGCGCCTCCGCGACCTGCAGGATCGTCGACGGAGCGTCGATGACGACCTGCACGGGCTCACCGTCGACGACGTCCACGACGGTGCGCAGCACTTCGTGCCGGGTGACGACGTGCACCAATGCGCGGTCGAGCAGGTCGGCGTCGAGCCGACCGCGCAGGTCGAGGGCGAAGGGGATGTTGTAGGTCGGCGACGGCCCCTGGGCCCGGTCGAGGAACCACAGGCGTTGCTGGGCCGACGACAACGGGATCCGCGCCGGTCGCGGCCCTGCGACGAAGCGGGGACGTGCCGGGCTCGCGCCGTCGACCACCACCGCCAGCCCGGCCACGGTGGGAGCGTCGAAGACGTCGCGCAGCGATACCTCGACGTCCAGCGCCGAGCGGATCCGTGCGACGAGACGGGTGGCGGACAGCGACGTCCCGCCGAGGGTGAAGAAGTCGGCGTCGACACCGACGGCCGGGAGCCCGAGCAGGTCGGCGAAGACGCCCGCGAGGGTGTGTTCGGTGGCGGTCTCGGGATCGCGGCCGGTGTCGGGGGCGCCGATCTCCGGGGTGGGCAGGGCCTTGCGGTCGACCTTGAGATTCGCGGTGAGCGGGAACTCGTCGAGCACGACCGTCACGGACGGCACCATGTACTCGGGCAGACGCGTGCGGAGGAAGTCGTGCAGCGCCGCGGTATCGACGTCGGTGCCGGTCACGTAGCCCACGAGGCGCGCCGCGCCGGTGGCGTCGGGCCGGGCGACCACGACGGCCTGCGTCACACCGGAGAATTGCGTTGCAGCGGTTTCGATCTCACCGAGTTCGATGCGGTGGCCACGAACCTTGACCTGGTCGTCTCCGCGTCCGAGGTACTGCAGGGTGCCGTCGGCGGTCCAGCGCACGAGATCACCCGTGCGGTACATCCGGCCGGCGCCGAAGGGGTCGGCGACGAAGCGGGTCGCGGTGAGGCCGGGGCGGCCGCGGTAGCCGCGCGCGAGTTGCTGCCCCACGACGTACAGCTCACCGGCCGCGCCGACCGGCACGGGCTGCAACTGCCGGTCGAGCACGCGCACACCGGTTCCCGGATAGGGGCGTCCCACCGACCCCGTCCACGGAAGATCCGGCGCGACCGGGGCGGAGGTGCACCACACCGTCGCCTCGGTGGGGCCGTACATGTTGACGACCGAACGCGCTCGCGCGGCGAGGGTTCCCGCCAGGGCGGCGGGCAGGGCCTCGCCGCCGACGAGCACGTCCGCACCTGCGAGGTCCGGACCGTCGTGCTCGACGATCGCGCCCCACAGCGACGGCGTGGCCTGGATGCAGTTCACCGACTCGGTGCCGGCGAGCACGGCGATGGCCGCCGGATCGCGCGCGTCGTCGTCACCCGCGAGCACCACGGCCCCGCCGCGGCACAACGGCACGATCAGTTCGAGCACCGAGATGTCGAACGACAGGGTGGTCAGGGCGAGAAGCCGGGTGTGCGTGCCGATTCCGACGAGATCGGTCGCCGCGTCGACGAAGCGGGCGAGTGCGCCGCGCGAGAGGACGACGCCCTTCGGCCGCCCGGTCGACCCCGAGGTGTAGATGACGTAGGCGGACTGCCCGGGGGTGGGCCGCCCGGCAGGTGCGGTGGCGACGGGGGAGTCGTCGCGCCAGTGCAGGGCGCCGTCGCGGAAGATCGCCGTGGCGGCCGGGGTCGACGTGCCGAGACGGTCGGCGAAGTCGTCGGTGGTGAGCAGGATCGCCGGTCGCGCGTCGTCGAGCATGTACTCGAGTCGCTCGGCGGGGAAGGCCGGATCGAGCGGCAGGTACGCCGCGCCCGTCCGCAGCACGGCGAGAAGTGCGACCACCATGTCGGCGGTGCGCGGCAGCGCGAGCGCGACCGTCACCTCCCGTCCCGCACCGGCCCGCGCGAGTTCGTCCGCGACGGAGCCGATGCGCGCGTCGAGTTCGGCGTACGTGAGGCGTTCGGCGCCGGCGACGAGCGCGGGCGCGGCACCGGTCGCGGCCACCTGCGCGTCGAACAGTTCCATCGCGTCGGGCAGGACGGATTCGGAGACGGCCCCGTGCCAACGGGTTTCGAGTTCGGCGCGGAAATCGGGGTCGAGCAGGTCCGCGTGGGCGAGGGGGCGTTCGTCCGCCTCCTCACGGGCGGCGAAGGCGAGCAGTCGCGCGATGGCCGCGGCGTGCCCGGCCACCTCCTCGGGGGTGTATCTGTCGGCGTCGGCGTCGAGGGTCAGTTCGAGTGCGCGGGTGCTGTCGACGCGACGGGCGACCACTGCGAGGTCGTGGACAGGACCGCGGGCGAGCGAGTGCACGGTGGCGGTCGCGTCACCGAACCGCACGGTGTCGCCGAACGGCTTGATGTTGACGGTCGGGCCCACCGGTCCGGGACCGGTCGCGGGCAGACGCAGGTCGCGGAGGATGTCCTCGCCCCGGTAGCGGCTGTGGCGCCCTTGTGCAGCGACGGTGGCGCGCACGTCGGCGGCGAGCGCCGCGAGGCTCGCCTCCGGGGCGACCGCGAGGCGGAGGGGCACGACGTTGACGGCGGTGGTGAGCACCTTCGCGGCGACGCTGCCCATCCGGTTCATGGCCGGGAAGCCGAGCACCACGTCGCGGACGCCGGTGACGCGGGTGAGATAGGCGGCGGTCGCGGCGGTGACGAGATCGGGCCAACCCACTCCGGCGCGCCGTGCCGCTGCGTCGAGTGCTTCGGCGACGTCCCCGGGGATCTGCACCGATTCGGTGACCACCGCGCGGGCGAGCGAGGACGCGGCCGGCACCGCGGTCTCCGCGAGGCCCAGCGCGTCCGGGGCGCCGTGCAGCGTCTCGGTCCAGAAGTCGCGGTCGGCGGTGATGCGGTCGCTGCTGCGGTATTCGTCGTCCTCGGCGACGACCTGCGCGATGGAACCGAAGGTCGCGGGCGGGACGTCCTCGTCGCGGAGGATCGCGGTGTACACGGCGACGATACGGCGTTCGAGCAGGCTGTAGCCGTAGACGTCGAGCAGTGCGTGGTGGGCGCGCAGGAACAGCAGCACGCGGTCCGGCCCGAGGACGAACACCTGGGCTCCGATGCCGGCTCCGGTCGCCGGATCCATCGGTACTCGCAGGATCGCGCGCATCGTGTCGACGGCGGTCCGCCGCGGGTCGGCGTCGGCGGTGAGGTCGGTGACCTCGACCTCCGGCGCCGGATGGGCATCGGGGAACTGGACGGGCATCTCGTCGACGACGGCGATCCGGGCGCGCAGTTCGGGGGACTCGGTGAAGACGGTGTGGACGGCGCGGGCGAGGACATCCGGATCGATTGCGCCGTCGATCTCGAGGAAGTGCCCGGTGACGGGAGTCGGGTTCGACGGGTCGATCGTCTGCGCGAACCACATCCCCGCTTGGGCAGCGGTCAGGGGCAGAGGCACGATCGATTCCACGGGTACTCCTCGACATTCCTGGACCCGCCCCCTCGGATCCACCCCTCCGTCCGGATATAGTTAGGGCCGCCTAACCATACCAGCAGCGACGCGCCCGCCCGAAAGTCCGGCCGGTCCCGTCCGGAAGGAGCTCACCATGCCGGTGACGACGCCCCCGACCCGCGTCTCCCTGCCCATCGTCCTGCGGCGCCTGACCGTGCTCCGCGCGGTGGACGTGACACCGCGGATGCGTCGGATCACCCTGGGCGGTGAGCAACTCGGCGCCTTCCGCAGCGGCGACTACGACGCCCCGGCATTCACCACCGAGGGCGCGGACGACTACGTCAAGATCTTCCTGCCCGAACCCGGCAGCGACACCCCGGCCCTGCCCGAGCAGCACGACGGGCACCTGCACTGGCCCCGCAAACCTGCGCCCGTGGCCCGTGCCTACACGGTGCGTCGGTTCGACCCCGTCGCCGGGGAGCTCGATCTGGACTTCGTCCTGCACGGCCACGGCCCGGCCGGAAACTGGGCCCGCACCGCCGAACCCGGCAGCGTGCTCCACCTCGCGGGACCCAAGGTCGCGATCATCCCGCCGCAGGGCGCCGACTGGTGGCTGCTCGCCGGCGACGAGACCGCGCTCCCCGCGCTGGGACGCTTCGTCGAGACCTACGGCGGCACGGTGCCGATGCACGTCTTCGCGCTGGTCGACGGTCCGCAGGAGGAACAGTCCGATCTCGCGGGTGTGACGTGGGTGCACCGCCGACCCGGGGTCTCCGACGCCACCGTGCTCGCCGAGGCCGTCGAGTCGGGTGCGCCGCGTGGCGGTGAGGGCTGGATGTGGATCGCCGGTGAGGCATTGATCGTTAAGGAACTGCGCGCCGTGTCGAAGCGGCTCGGCATCGCCAAGCCGATGCTCGACGCGTCGGGTTACTGGCGCAGCCCCGAGTCCGATCGCCCGCTGGCCCGCCTGCGGCTGCTGCGCGAGCAGGCCGTCGAGACCCTCGAGGCGCGCCGTCGCGGCACCACCTAGCGAGAAACGATTTCGGTGGATCGGTCCCCGCTGAGCGGGGCTCGATCCACCGAAGTCGTATCCGGGTCAGCGCAGCGATGCGGTGAGTTCTTCGGTCTCGCGGTCGCGGCGACGCGCTGACGCGGTGATCGACTCGATCAGTGCATCCGTGGTCTCGACCCGGCCGACCCGCTTGGCGACGTACTGCAGTGCCATCAGGTGTTCGTCGCGGGAGAAGTCGGCGGTGGCGTCGAGGGCCATGAACGGCGCCACGTCGCTCATGAAGGCGTCGGCGGCACTGAGCATGCAGCCCATGTGCGCGTAGACGCCGGTGACGATGAGCTGGTCGCGGCCGTTGTGCGCGAGCAGCTGACGGAAGTCTGTGCGCTGGAACGCCGAGTAGCGCCACTTGGTGACCTGGATGTCGTCCGGGCCGGGGGTCAGTTCGTCGATGACCTCGGTGTCGCGACCCGTGCTCAGCCCGACGCCCCAGAAGTCGGCGAGGATGCCGCGACGCGACGGATGCTGGTCGCCGGGCTGCATCGTGTAGACGACGGGGATACCGGCGGCCAGGCACGCCTCGCGGAGGCGGACGATGTTGGGCACCACGGTCGCGAGGGGTTCGGCATCGCGCCGGTAGGCGTCGATGAAGTACTTCTGCATGTCGTGGATCAGCAGTGCACAGCGGGACGTATCGATCGTCCAGTCCACCCGAGCAGCGGGAATCTCGTCGCCGGTGGGCAACTCGTACGGATCGATGCTCGGGATGGCCATGCGACTTCCTTCTGCGGTTCGGGGTACGCGTGCGGTCACCGACAGCGTCGGCATGTGTAGGCTACCCTAACCAACCCTGCGGTGGGATGTCTCGTCCCCGGATACGCGAGCGGCCCGCACCGGAGATCGGTGCGGGCCGCTCGGCGACAGCAGAAGAACCGTCAGATCAGACGCCAGTCCTCGAGGCCCTCGTACAGCGGCACGGACTGCGCCAGGGCGCTCACGCGGGTGCGCAGCGACTCGGCGTCGGCGCCACCGATGAGCGTCTGCGCGATGATCTCGGCGACCTCGGTGAACTGCTCGTCGCCGAAACCTCGGGTCGCGAGCGCCGGGGTGCCGATGCGCAGGCCCGAGGTCACCATCGGAGGACGCGGATCGAAGGGCACGGCGTTGCGGTTGACAGTGATGCCGACCTCGTGGAGAGCATCCTCACCCTGCTGGCCGTCGAGCTGCGAGTTGCGCAGGTCGACGAGGACCAGGTGCACGTCGGTGCCGCCGGTGAGCACCGAGATGCCCTTGTCGGCGACATCGGACTGCGACAGGCGATCGGCGATGATCCGGGCACCGGAGAGAGTGCGCTGCTGACGGTCCTTGAACTCGTCGCTCGCGGCGATCTTCAGCGCGACGGCCTTCGCGGCGATCGCGTGCATGAGCGGGCCGCCCTGCTGGCCGGGGAAGACGGCCGAGTTGATCTTCTTCGCCCATTCCTGCTTGGCGAGGATCAGGCCGGAACGCGGGCCACCGAGGGTCTTGTGCACCGTGGTGGAGACGACGTCGGCGTAGGGCACGGGCGACGGGTGCACACCCGCGGCGACCAGACCGGCGAAGTGCGCCATGTCGACCCACAGGTAGGCACCGACCTCGTCGGCGATGGAGCGGAAGGCGGCGAAGTCCTCGTGGCGCGGGTAGGCGGACCAGCCGGCGACGATGACCTTCGGCTTCTCGCGCAGCGCGATGTCGCGGACCTCGTCCATGTCGATGCGGTGGTCGTCCTTGCTGACCCCGTAGGACGCGACGTCGTACAGCTTGCCGGAGAAGTTGAGCTTCATGCCGTGCGTGAGGTGACCGCCGTGCGCGAGGTCGAGACCGAGCAGCTTCTCGCCGGGGGTCATCAGCGCCATGAGCACCGCCGCGTTCGCCTGCGCACCCGAGTGCGGCTGGACGTTCGCGAAATCGGCGCCGAAGAGCTCCTTGGCGCGGTTACGGGCGAGGTCCTCGACGACGTCGACGTTCTCGCAGCCGCCGTAGTAGCGACGGCCGGGGTAACCCTCGGCGTACTTGTTGGTCAGGACGCTGCCCTGGGCCTGGAGGACGGCGCGCGGCACGAAGTTCTCCGACGCGATCATCTCGAGCGTGTCGCGCTGACGCGACAGCTCACCGGCCATGGCCTCGGCGACCTCGGGGTCGAGGTCGTTCAGTGCGGCAGTGTTCACGTCGGCGCCGGGCGCAGCGGTCATCGAGGTTTCTCCAAGCAGAGGGCGTCAGGGATACGACCTCCAGTCTACGAAGGCCGTCTACCGCTCCGGAAGCCGGTCCCCGAGCGACCTGCGGTTCACCGCAGGCTGCTGGGCACCAGGGGCTCGTCGAGCAGGCGCCGGAAACGGTCGGCGCGCTCGGCTCCGGCCGGAACCTGTTCGAGCCAGCCGCCGAGAAGCCGGTAACCCTCGACGTAGGTGCTGATGTAGGCGCGCCACAACGGCGACGACAGGAACCGCAGCGACTGCCGGGCACGTTCGGGGCTCGACAGCGACCAGCGCTGCAGGAATTCCACGACCTCGTCGTGGCTGCGCCCGCGGTCGTGGAGCAGCAGCGCGGCGTCCTGCCGCACCGAGAGCAACTGCTCGGACGCCTCGGACAGTTGTTCGGCCAGTTCGCCGTCGAACCATAGCCCGAGATCGGCGTAGATCTCCTGCGCCCACGCCCCCCAACCCGGGCCGACGATCGCTTCGAGCGCGAGATCGGCGAGCCCTTCCGCCATGAGGCACTGCGGGGTGTTGACGAGGAACAACGTCTGCTCGGCCTGACCGCCGGCGACGAGACCGGCCTCCTTGCGGCAGTGCTCGGTGTGGTGCCCGGGATACGCCTCGTGCGCGATCAGCCGCGGCAGGTGGGCCATCGTCTGTTCGAGATCGGAGTTGATCGCGACCCGCGAACGGTAGTCGCCGAGGTAGTAGTTGAAGCCCGACCACGGCTTGTCGCCGACGACCTCGTACTCGACACGCTCGGTGTCGGGCAACGGGTAGACCGCCCGCACTTTCTCCCGCAGAGCGCTCGAGAACGCCTCGACGCATTCGGCGAGACGATCGGCGGGGATCACCTCGGACTTGCGGTGGGCCTGCATCCGTTCGGTGAGCGATCCGGTGCCGGGCAGCAACGCATCGAGGCGACGGTGCGCGTCGCGGTAGGTGTCCTCGTCGCCGGGCGCGATGCGGACGTCGAAGTACGCCTCGACCTCGTCGACGAAACCGATCTCCTCCCCCGCGAACTTGCGGGCCGAGCAGTCGAGGGCACGCAGATGCACGTCGAGGAAACGGGTGCGCTCGTCGGACAATGCCGCACCGGGAAGTTCGTCCCGCAGGCGTCGCGCGGTGTGTGATAGATCACGGGGATCGGGAGTCGGGGCGTTCTCGACCTTCCGCCGCAGCGCGGGATCGCCGGTGTAGGCATCGACGAACCCTTCCTCGAGCCGGTCGAAAGACAGGCCCAGCAGCAGATATTCGTTCACGAAGTCGTCGGCTCCCATACCGGACGAGCCTAGTCGCTCGTCGGCGACCCGACACGGGAGAACCCGCCGCAGTGGGGACCCCGGGGAGGCATCCGCCTGTGTCAGCGAGCACAATCCGTTACATGGACATGCAACGCCGCATCCGCCGCGCCACCGGGAAGCCGTGCCGATGGCTCGTCTGAACGAACCGAGCCCGTATGTCGAGTTCGACCGCAAGCAGTGGCGGACGCTGCGGAAGTCGACTCCCCTCGTCCTCACCGAGGACGAACTCATCGGGCTTCGGGGCCTGGGCGAGCAGATCGACCTCGCGGAGGTCGCGGAGGTGTACCTCCCCCTCGCCCGGTTGATCCACCTGCAGGTCGCAGCGAAGCAGCGGTTGTTCGCCGCGACCGCAACCTTCCTCGGGGAGAAGCATCCCGATCAGCAGGTGCCGTTCGTGATCGGTGTGGCCGGTTCGGTGGCGGTCGGCAAGTCCACCACGGCCCGTGTGCTGCAGGCGTTGCTGGCACGCTGGGACCACCACCCGCGGGTGGATCTCGTGACCACCGACGGTTTCCTCTACCCCACCAAGGAACTGGTGCGGCGCAACATCATGCACCGCAAGGGTTTTCCCGAGAGCTACGACCGACGCAAACTGCTGCGGTTCGTCACCGAGGTCAAGTCGGGGGCGGAAGAGGTTGCGGCGCCGATCTACTCCCACATCTCGTACGACATCATCCCGGGTCAGTACCACATCGTGCGACAGCCGGACATCCTCATCATCGAGGGCCTGAACGTCCTCCAGACCGGTCCGCGACTGATGGTCTCCGACCTGTTCGACTTCTCGATCTACGTCGACGCGCGTATCGAGGACATCGAGAAGTGGTACGTGGAACGCTTTCTCGCGCTACGCAAGACGTCCTTCGCGGATCCCGAGGCGCACTTCCACCACTACGCGAACCTGTCGGACCGGGACGCGATGAGTGCCGCGAAGGAGATCTGGCACTCGATCAACCTGCCGAACCTGGTCGAGAACATCCTGCCGACGCGTCCCCGCGCGACCCTGGTCCTGCGCAAGGACTCGGATCACGCCATCAACCGGCTCCGGTTGCGCAAGCTCTGACGCGCCCCGCCGCTCGGCCCTGTTCCAGGCGCCGAACCGGCGGGTGTCGTCAGGCGCCGAACCGGCGGTGCCGGGCGGCGTAGTCGCGCAGCGCGCGCAGGAAGTCGACCCGGCGGAACTCGGGCCAGTACGCCTCGGTGAACCAGATCTCCGAGTAGGCGGACTGCCAGAGCAGGAATCCGGACAGTCGCTGCTCGCCGGAGGTGCGGATCACGAGGTCCGGATCGGGCTGACCGGAGGTGTAGAGGTGACTGTCGACGCCGTCGACCGTCACCGACTGGACGAGCTCCTCGCCGCGCAGCCCCTGCGCGTACCGCACCCGCAGGAGCGACTGCACCGCGTCGACGATCTCCTGGCGACCGCCGTATCCGACGGCGACGTTGACGTGCGTGCCCGTCCGGCCCGCAGTGCCGGCCGCGGCCTCGTGCAGTCGCTTGGCGTGGTCGGACGGGAGGAGGTCGGTGGTGCCGACGATCTTCACGCTCCAGTTCTGGCCGGGCGCGGAGATCTCCTCCACCACGTCGGAGATGATCTCGAGCAGAGCATCGAGCTCCTCCGGGTCGCGCCGGAGATTCTCGGTGGACAGCAGGTAGATCGTCGCCGTCTCGATGCCGGCCGCGTCGCACCAGCCCAGCAACTCGGCGATCTTCTTGGCGCCTTCTCGGTGGCCGTGACTGACGTCGGTGAAGCCGTTCTCGCGCGCCCAGCGCCGATTGCCGTCGCACATCACCGCGACGTGTCGCGGACTCCGTGCTCCTTCGAGTTCCTTCAG
Source organism: Rhodococcus rhodochrous (assembly GCF_900187265.1). Classification (NCBI taxonomy): domain Bacteria; kingdom Bacillati; phylum Actinomycetota; class Actinomycetes; order Mycobacteriales; family Nocardiaceae; genus Rhodococcus; species Rhodococcus rhodochrous. The sequence continues at coordinate 1,224,191 of NZ_LT906450.1, read as the reverse complement.
CAGCCGGCGTTCGTAGAGCCGGTACAGCAGTCCGCGGACGCTCACCCCGTCATCACCACGCGAGTCACATTACGCCCAGGCGTACGGACGGTCGCGGCGGTGGTCACAGAGTCTCCCGGAGCGCCCTCACAGACTGTAACGTAGCGACGGAACAAACCTACGGGTGCGTAGGTTACCGCTCGGTACCGGAAGGAGCGCACGCATGACGGCCTTCGGCCTCGAGGAACTGCCCGTCAAACCGCGGATGCGCGGATGGATCCACGCGTGGGCGTTCGGCGTGGCCGTCGTCGCCGGTGCCGCGCTCGTCTCGGCCGCGGCTTTCCTCGCCGACCGTCCGGACGCCGTACTCCCCGCGACGGTCTACAGCCTCACCGTGTGCGGTGTGTTCGGCGTCAGTGCCCTCTACCACCGCCTGAACTGGGGCCCCCGGGCCCGCGTGTGGATGAAGCGCGCCGACCACTCGATGATCTTCGTGTTCATCGCCGGCAGCTACACCCCCTTCGCGACGCTCGCCCTGCCTCCGGAATCCGGGCGGCCGCTGTTGATCGTCGTGTGGGCGGGCGCGCTGGCGGGCGTGGCCCTGAAGATGCTGTGGCCGACGGCGCCGCGCTGGGTCGGTGTGCCGCTGTATCTGTTGCTCGGATGGGCGATCGTGCCCGTCGCCGGACAGCTGGGCGTCGAGGTCGGTCTGGCCCCCATGCTGCTCCTGCTGGTCGGCGGGCTGTTCTACAGCGGAGGTGCGATCCTCTACGCGACCCGTTGGCCCGACCCCTGGCCCGCGACCTTCGGGCACCACGAGTTCTTCCACGCCGCCACGGTGATCGCAGCCCTGTGTCACGCGGTAGCGGTGTGGCTCGTGATTCTCGGTTGAAACCTCACGAGCTGCTTCGTGCAACTTCTCACACCACCTGAAGCAACCGGCACCCGTTTGTAGACTCGCGAGGGATGTCTATTCCGTTGCTCGCCTTCGAACTGACCGAGACCAACCGGGACTGGCTGATCCACCGGCCGCTGGCGATCGTGAGTTACATCGTCGTCGCGATCGCGCTCCGGTTCGTTCTCCACCGCCTGATCGACCGCATGACGAAGCCGCGGGAGAGATCCGGCAAGCCGCGCCGATCGTTCCTCGCGCCGCTGCAGGAACGCGCCGAACGCGCCATCGGTGATCCCTACGCGCGCGAACGCCGGGTCCAGCGTGCCCAGACGATCGGCTCGGTGTTCAAGTCCGGTGTGTCGGTCGTCGTTCTCGTCTGGGTGGTACTGCAGACGCTCGACACCCTCGGCTTCAACGTCGCGCCGTTCATCGCCTCGGCCGGTATCGCCGGTGTCGCGCTCGGTTTCGGTGCGCAGAACCTCGTGCGGGACTTCATCTCGGGCATGTTCATGCTGCTCGAGGACCAGTACGGCGTGGGCGACGTGGTGGACCTCGGCGACGCGGTGGGCACCGTCGAGTCGGTCGGCCTGCGCGTGACGACCGTCCGCGACATCGACGGCACCCTGTGGTTCTGCCGCAACGGTGAGATCCTGCGCGTCGGCAACATGAGCCAGGGCCACTCCGTCTCCGTGGTCGACGTGCCCATCGCACCGACCTCCAACGTCGACCGCGCCTGCCAGATCGCCCTGCGGGCCGTGCTCGACGGCGTCGAACGCGAGGACATCGCACCCGACGTCCTGGAGAAGCCCGAACTGCTCGGGGTCAACTCCGTGACGGCGGGTGCCGTGACGCTGCGGCTGACCGTGCGCGTGCGCGCGGGCAAGCAGTGGGCCATCCGCCGCAGCCTCACCCGCGCGGTGCTCGAGGCGTTCGATCAGAACGGCATCGAGTCGCCGAACCTCGCGGTCGCAGCTGCCGTGAGCAGCTAGACCCTCGAAGTAGAGGATCGAGCGCACCGATTCCACCGCCGCCGGCACCGCCTGGCCCTGAGGAGTCAGAGCGCGGCGAGCACCTCGCGCAGATCCGTCTCCGTCGTCACCGGCCGATCACACACGAAGCCCCGGCACACGTAGGCCGCGGATGCTCCGTCGACGAGCGGCCGATCGTCGAGCAGCGGCGACGAGTCGGGTTCGCCGCCCACCACGATCGCTCCCCCCGGCGCGATCCGGCGTGCAAGTTCCAGGAGTTCGCCGCCACCCACGACGGCGACCTGCAGCGGACCGCGCACCGACGCCTCGGCCACGGTCAGCCAGTGCCCTCCCGCACGCGGCGCCTTCTCGAGCAGGATCGACGCCGCCGACAGCGACAGCGCGGCGGCATCGGCGTAGCGGGGATCGTCGTGCACGAGCGCGGACAGACCGAGCAGCGCCTCGGCGATCAGCGACGCCCCCGACGGCGTCGCCCCGTCGACCGGATCGCGCGGCCGCGCGACCAGCGATTCGGCGTCGTGTGCGGTGTCGAACCAGCTCCCGGGACGTTCCGGATCCGCGAACTGCGTGAGCGCGACGTCGGCGAGTTCTCTCGCACGCTCGACCCAGCTCCGATCCCCCGTCCCCTGGTGGACGGCGAGCAACGCGGTGACGAGAGCTCCGTAGTCCTCGAGCACGCCCGCCGGAGAACCGACGACACCTCCGAGCGACGCGCGACGCAGTCGTCCGTCGACGAGGTGCCGGTCGAGCAGGAACCGCGCGCACCTCGCCGCCGCGTCGATCCAGGCGGGTTCGCCCAGCGCGACGCCGGCCTCGGCCAGTGCGGTGATCGCGAAGCCGTTCCAGGCGGTGACGACCTTGTCGTCGCGCCCGGGCTGCGCGCGATCCTGCCGGGCCGCGAACAGGCGGGCCCGCACGTCGGCGAGACGGGCCGGATCGTCGGGCTCGTCGAGCAGCTGCAACACCGAGGTGCCGTGTTCGAAGGTGCCGCCCGGAGTGACGGTGAAGGTCTCCGCGGCCCACCGGCCGTCGTCCGCACCGAGCACCTCGACGAGCTGATCGAGGGTCCACACGTAGGTCAAGCCCTCGACCCCGTCGGTGTCGGCGTCGAGCGCCGAGGCGAATCCGCCGTCCGTGGTGAGCAGGTCGCGCAGCAGGAACTCAGCGGTCTCCCGGGTGATCCGCGTCGGCAGTCCCGCGCCGGTCACCCGCGCGAGGTGCGCGTACAACCGCAGGAGCAGCGCATTGTCGTAGAGCATCTTCTCGAAGTGCGGCACGGTCCAGGCGACGTCGACGCTGTAGCGGGCGAAACCGCCTCCGAGCTGGTCGTAGATCCCGCCCCGCGCCATCGCGTCGGCCGTGCGTTCGACGAGACCGAGCGTGTCGGCGGAGCCTGTGCGCTCGTATCCGCGCAGCAGACCCTCGAGCAGGTTGGACGGCGGGAACTTGGGTGCGCCCCCGAAGCCACCGTGTTCGCGGTCCTCGTCGGTGGCGATCGCGGCGGCCGCCGCGTCGAGCAGGGCCGCCTCGACGGCGGCCTCCCCGACGGGCAGTCCCCCGCTGCTGCGACGGAGTTCGGTGGCCACGGCGTCGGCGGCCTGCGCGACCTCGTCGCGACGGTTGTGCCAGGTCTCGGTGATGGCTTCGAGCAGCTGGACGAAGGACGGCATGCCGCCGCGCGGCGTGCTCGGGTAGTACGTACCGCAATAGAAGGGGGAACCGTCGGGAGTGAGGAAGCAGGTCATCGGCCAGCCACCCTGACCCGTCATGGCGACGGTCGCGTTCATGTAGACCGCATCGATGTCCGGCCGTTCCTCGCGGTCGACCTTGATGCACACGAAGTTCTCGTTCATGACGGCGGCCGTGGCCTCGTCCTCGAACGACTCGTGTGCCATGACGTGACACCAGTGGCAGGCCGCGTACCCGATCGACAGCAGGATCGGCACGTCGCGCTCGCGCGCCTCGGCGAGCGCGTCGTCGCCCCATTCCTGCCAGTGGACCGGATTGTCGGCGTGCTGCCGCAGATAAGGGCTCAGGGCGTCGGCCAGTCGGTTCGCCATGCCCCCACGCTACGGAAGGAGCACCCTCGGTGACGGCCGGTCGTCAGCTTCCCTTGGTGGTTTCCGGACGTTCCGGACCGGTGGCCTTCGTGCCGCCGGCCCTCTCCTCCTCGGCCCCACCCGGGATCGCACCCGGCAGCGTGCCGTCGTCCACGGCCTGGTCGGGTTCGGGATGCTCCGGCTGGAAGTTCTCGGGCAGCTTCTTCAGCCGCTTGTTCATGTTCCAGATCAGCAGAGCGGTCGCGACCAGCAGGACCACCACGATGGCCAGTCCGAGCGGGGACGCCTTACCGAACTCGGGGCCGGTCGGCTCCTGGGCCAGAATCTCGACGGCCAGAACATCGACCGCGAGCGTGCCTATCGTCATTTGCCCTGTCCGTCCTCGATGCCCGCGAACAGATCCGTCTCGGGAAGCTCCGTGCTCACGCGGGTCTTGGCCAACTCGAACTCCTCGGTCGGCCACACCTTCTGCTGGATGTCCAACGGCACCGCGAAGAACGATCCGTTGGGGTCGATCTGGGTGGCGTGGGCCCGCAGCGCGTCGTCGCGCTTCGGGAAGTAGTCGCCACAGGTGATCTGGGTGGTCACGCGCCCCATGATGTCGCCCTGCTCGGTGCGCCACTTGTTGAGCCACTGCTCCATCGGGAACGGTTCCCCGCGACGCTCGTACTCCTCGCGGAACAGCTCGAGCCGCTTACGGATGAACCCGTGCGAGTAGTAGAGCTTGCTCACCGCCCAGGGTTCGCCCAGCTCGGGATGGAAATCCGGATCTGCGGCCGCTTCGTAGGCCGCGACCGACACCTCGTGGCACCGGATGTGGTCGGGGTGCGGGTAGCCACCGTTCTCGTCGTAGGTGGTCATGACGTGGGGGCGGAACTCGCGCACCGACTGCACGAGCCGGCGGACCGGTTCGTCGAGCGGGATCGCCGCGAAGCAGCCCTCCGGCAGCGGAGGCTTCGGGTCGCCCTCGGGCAGTCCGGAGTCGACGAAGCCGAGCCACTGCTGCCGCACCCCGAGGATGCGGGCCGCCTCGGCCATCTCCTCCTGGCGCACCTCGCTCATGCGCTCACGGATGCCGGGCACGTCCATGGCGGGATTCAGGATGTCGCCGCGCTCTCCGCCCGTGAGCGTGACCACCAGGACCTCGTGCCCCTCGGCCGAGTACCGGGCCATCGTGGCCGCGCCCTTGCTCGACTCGTCGTCGGGATGGGCGTGCACGGCCATGAGCCGTAGTCCGCTCACGTGTATTCCTCCACCTCACGTCGTCTGCTTCGCCGGAACCGACCCTGCGCCCGCGTCGCGGTCGCTACGGATCCGTCCTCTATAGTTCCACCTGATAATTCCGACGTCAGCCGTGACCCTGCGGCGACGCCCGATCCATCGTTCCGCTGTGAAAGCAAAGTGATGAGCAACACCGTGCCCACCGACCGGTACCCCTCCTCCCGGTACCCCGGACCCCGCGTGTCGACACGCGGCAAGCGCTGGGGTTTCACCATCGCCGGTCTGCTCGCGGGGCTCGTCGTGGCGTTCGTTCTGTTCCAGAACAACTCCGCTCCGATCGAGTCGGAGGTGGTCGCCTTCGAGATCATCGACGACAGCACCATCGACATCCAGCTCAAGGTCACGCGCGACGATCCGTCCGAGGACGCCGTCTGCATCATCCGGGCCCGGTCGAAGGACGGCAGCGAGACCGGACGACGCGAGGTCCTCGTCCCGGCGTCCGATTCGCAGACGGTCGTGCTGACCTCCACGGTCAAGACGTCACAACGCCCCGGAATGGGCGACACCTACGGGTGTGCCACCGAGGCCCCCGAGTATCTCCGCGCCCCCTAGAAACCTGCCGCGACCAGCGTCTTCCTGCGCTTTTCCGGAGCAGCGACGGTAGTGATGCTAAAATAGCCGGATACACGGTTCCACCCTTTGGGGCCGTGTATTGCTGCATAAGAGCATCAACAGACAGTACGACTTCCGTTCAGCCTGACAACCAGGGGGGACGACGGGGGTCGTGCTGTCGCGGTCGTTGCATGTGCACGACTTGTCCACGGAGCCGGGGGCTCCAACCCGAAGGAAGTGATCGAGGATGACCGAGACCCAGGTGACCTGGCTGACGCAGGAGTCGTACGACCGACTCAAGGCCGAGCTGGACCAGCTCATCGCGAATCGTCCTGTCATCGCCGCCGAGATCAACGAGCGTCGCGAGGAAGGCGACCTCAAGGAGAACGGCGGCTACCACGCGGCCCGCGAGGAGCAGGGCCAGCAGGAAGCCCGTATCCGTCAGCTCCAGGAGCTGCTGGGCACCGCCAAGGTCGGCGTCGCTCCGACCGAGTCGGGCGTGGCCCTCCCCGGTTCCGTCGTCACCGTCTACTACGCCGGCGACGAGACCGACACGGAGACGTTCTTGATCGCGACCCGCGAAGAAGGCGCCCGCAACAGCGAGCTCGAGACCTACTCCCCCAGCTCGCCCCTCGGTGGCGCCCTGATCGACGCGAAGGTCGGCGAGACCCGCGAGTACACGCTGCCCAACGGCAACACCATGAAGGTGACCCTGGTGAGCGCGGAGCCGTACCGCGGCTGATCGCCGAGTACCCTACCGCGGCTGATCCCCTCCGCAGCCGAAATGCCCGACCGGATTCTCCGGTCGGGCATTTCGTTTGTTCACGGCAGGTATCAGAAGATGCGCCGCGCCTTCATGTCGGGGAAGACCGGCCCCACCCGCACGACGTCGCCGGTGGTGGGTGCGTGCACCATCTGCCCGCCGCCGATGTAGATGGCGACGTGACCCGGTCCCCCGGCCTGCCAGTTGCCGAACAGCAGGTCGCCGGGGCGCGCCGCGTACAGCGGCACCTCGGTGCCGATGTGCCACTGTGTCTCGGACGTGCGCGGCAGCGTGATGCCCGTCGCGGCGAAGACCGCGTACGACGTCAGGCCGGAGCAGTCGAAACCGCCGCCGGACGGCCCGTTGATGTTGCCGCCACCCCAGACGTACGGCAGGCCGAGGTACTTGAACGCCAGGTCGACGATGCGATTGCCGATGTCGCCGGCCCCGCCTCCGATGCCCAGACCCAGGAACGGCGAGAGCATGCGGGCGAAGACGTGCTCGGTCGCGCGGATCTTCGCGACGTAGGGCTTCGTCTGGTTCTCGTAGTCGGGATGACCGGACGGCATGCCACCCGAGCGTTTCACCGCGCCGACGCCGGCGTTGTAGGCCGCGAGGGTCAGATCGAGGGTGTCGCCCTCGACCAGACCGCGCTTCTTCCAGTCGTCGATGAGCTTGTAGTTGTCGCACAGGAGGTTGCCCGATGCCATGACCGGGTCGGCGATACCGAGGACGTCGGCCTTGCCGTCACCGTCGGCGTCCTTGCCGTACTGGTCCCAGGTGCCGGGCATGAACTGTCCCGGACCGCGGGCGCCGACCGGCGAGACCGGCGCGGTCGGGCCGTACCGGAAACCGTTCTCGGCGGAGTAGAGGGCCGCGAGGACCGGCGCGGAGATCCCGTCGCACAGTTCCCCGGCCTTCTTCAGCCACGGCGCGAACACGGCGATCGCACCGATGGGTGCGAGTCGCGTTCCGGGAAGGATCGCCGGGATCGACGGCAGTGCGATCCCGGTGCCGGGGATCGTGGGACCCGGTTGCGGGTTCCCGACCGCGCCGCTCGCCGGCGGTTGGACCGGTATCCCGAAGGGCCCGGGCCGGGCGGCCGGCGGTTCGGGCGCCAGCGCGGGCGGAGCCGCTTCCGGATCGGCGGGGTGCAGTGCCGCGGCCGCCTCCTCGGGCAGATGCGGCTCGATCGCCCCCGCGACCGCCGTCGTCGCATCCGCGACCGCCTGTTGGGCTCCCTGCTGCATCGGCTCCGGCAACGACGCGACGAAATTCGCCACGTCCGTGTCGGCGTTCTCCGCAGTTGCCTCGAACGACTCGATCGCCCCGTTGATCTGATCCTTGATCTCTGCTGGTAAGTCCACACCCTGAACGAGCGCACTTGCTGCCGTAGCCACTGCCACGATGACCGCAGACGGGTCCACCGACATCCGCTACCCCCACATCCATCCATCAAACCGCTCTCACCGTAGCTGTGAGTTCGATCACCAGTACGGCTTCCGGATGTTCTTATCACATATATTCAGGAACACGTTCTAGTACTGGGACCAGTGGGATCCGTGTTTCCCGAGTGACCAGAGTTACGGTTCCGGATAGAAGTCCGCAGCATCGGGATGGGTCAGGACGTCCATGATGTCCACCGGATCGACCGTGCCCTCGGCGAGCAGCGCCACGAGCGTGTCCCGCTGGTCCTCCGTCACCGGTTCGCAGCCGCCGGGCATCACCCATCGGCCCTCACCCACCGGCATCACGCGGGCGCACAGCAACGTACCGGCAGGCACCTCACCTGCGAGCCAGGGCGCGGACACCTCGACCACCCGATCGCTGCGCACGTCGCGCAGCGTGAGCGACTCCTCCGGCGCACTCGCCTCGACCTCGAAGACCGAACGCTCGACCGCCAGCCACGAGCGGGCGAGCTCCGCCTCGTCCTCGGGAAGCAACTCCCCGCGACGCTCGACGAAATCCGCGAACGCGCCGGCATCGAAGAGCAGGACGTCCTCGACGAGCGGATCGGCCACGGCCTCGGCCACAGCATCGTCGTCCCCGTAGCCCGAGCGGGCCTCCGCCAGCGCGACCCGCTGTTCCGCCCATCCGGGTTCCAGGGCGTGCATGGCCGCCTTCATGTACAGCCAGTCGGAGCGTTCCTCGAGCGAGTGGTCGGCGCGCCCGAGATGGCACGCCTTGTACTTGCGGCCCGACCCGCACCAGCAGCGGTCGTTGCGGCCGAGCCCCGGGACCTCCTTCGGCCGGTACCGTTCGAGCACTTCGTGGAGGGGATGTTCGTCACCGCCCGGCACCCGGGCGAGCAGGGACAGCCCCCGGATCGCGTCCCCGCGATCGGAGGCGAAGCGCGCGAGGTCGAACAACGGCAGGTCGAAGGCGGAGTCGAGGTCGGCCGAACGCTCGTAGTGCCGTTCGGCTTCCGCGATGCGTCCGGTCGATTCGGCCGCGCGACCGGCGATCCAGTGCGCCGCCCCCGCCGCGCGTCGCGGCGCATGGTCGAGCAGCCACAGCGCGGCCTGTTCGATCGCCTCGGGCGCGAGTTTCTCCCCCACCAGTTCGTCGTAGACGGTCTCGGCGATCTCGGGATCGGACAGCACCGAGTACAGACCGGATTTCCCCACGGCGAAACGCTCGTCGAGTTCGGCGTCGTCGCCGCGTTCGAGGGCTTCGACCAGCGACGCGAACAGGGCCACGCCGGGCACGGCGTCGACGGGGATCCCGAGCTGTTCGGCATAGATCTCGAACATCGCCCGGTCGGAGTATCCGTCGAAGTCGAAACCGTTCGGTGCCACCAGGTCTCCGCTGCGGACCAGTCCGGCTCCGGCGAGCAGTTCCCCGAGGGGCAGGGACGGCGCGGAGAACGCGTCCGGCGTTTCGGCGAGCACGTCGAGGAAGGTGCCCTCGAGGCTCGCCACCTGCTCGCGGGCGATGGTCTGTTCGAGCGCGTGCACGAATTCACTCTCACTGCTCCGGACTTCGTCGTCGATCGGAGCGAACGACAGACGACCGTCCCGCGCGGTGAGCGCGAGCAGATCTCCCGGCTCGTGACCCGACAGTGCCTCTTCGGGAAAGACGATCGTCTCCTTGCGGAAGATTCCACCCGAATCCGTATCGTTCTGCGCGGCAGCAGCTTCGGATCCACCGGGCTGCACGAGATCGAACTCGTCGTCCTCGGAGACGAGCAGCAGGAGCGGTTCGATGTCGTCGACCGGGATCGCGTGCCGATCGAGTTCGTCCGCGGTGAGTCGGTGTGTCAGCGTCCTGCCCTCGAACAGCGCATCTGTCGCCGCGACACGGTCGTCGGACAACCACATCAGCAGCGGATGCGGTTCCGACTGTTCGAGATCGATCATCACCTGCTCGGCGGAGCCGAATCCGTGCTCCTCGAGATGATCGGCCACCTCGTCGATCGTCATGGGTCCGTGGCTCCGTACCGTGTCGAGCACGGTGTCCCACAGGGCCGATTCGGGATGTTCGCTGTCCGTCACCACGTGATCGTACGGCCCCCGACAGCGCTTCCGGGGGCTATGCGGTTCCTTCCGCACGTCGTCGTCACGCATCACGCATCGCAGACGGCCTTCAGTCGGGTGCGGGCCCAACCGGCCAGCGTGGTCGGTGTCGTCGTGGTGTACTCGCGGGGGTTCTCCGGCACGAATCCGTCCCGGATACCGGCCGTCATGTCGACGATCGACGCCACCTGCTGCGGAGTCGGCCCGGCGGCCCTAAGTTCGGCGCGGACGTCGTCGTCCGAGACCTGACGGACCGCCACGGAGCGATCCAGCGCTTCGCCGAGCACGGCGGCGACCTCCCGGAACGACAGGTCCTCCGGACCGTGCACCGCTTGGACGTGCCGTCCGTACCAGTCGGAGGAGAGCGACCGGGCGGTCGCGACGGCGGCGATGTCCTCGGGCGCCACCCACGGGAGCGGACGGTCGACGTCCATCGCCGTCGTGAGCGTGCCCGCGAGGATCGACTCGAGGTCGAAGAGCAGATTGGTGAAGAAGTACCCGCAGCGCAGGTGGGTCACGTCGATGCCCAGCTCGTCGAGGGCGGTCTCCGTGAGGGCAAGACCGTCGATGTCGCCCATCCCCGTCTGCGTTCGGCGCCGACGCTCGACTGGAAGACGACCCTGCGGATCCCGTTGGTTCGGACGGCGGCGACGAGGCTCTCGGTGGCCGACCGGTAGCCGTCGAGCGGGTCGGGCAGGGAGGTCAGCGGGTCTACCCAGTACAGGGCGTCGATCCCCTCCGTGGCGTCGACGACCGAGTTCGCATCCAGTTGGTCCACGCGAACGACGTCGACGTACTCGCGCACATCGGAGGGCAGGGCGGACGGATGCCGGAGCAGGACGCGGGGACGGAGTCCGGCCTGCACGACCAGCCGTACGACGTGGCGCCCGACGTTCCCGGTCGGTGTGGTGATGGCGACGGTCATGCCTCCGACTCTCCCGAAACGGAAGGCGATGCGTCGATGTTTTCCTCGATCGATACGAGAAGAAGGCGCCCTCCCGGACGCCTTCTTCTCGTGTCTTCTACGGCCGGTGTGTCAGCCGAGCGCCTGTTCGACGTCGGCGAGCAGGTCGGCGGCGTCCTCGATGCCCACCGACAGCCGCACGAGATCCTCGGGCACCTCGAGCAGCGACCCGGCGGTGGAGGCGTGGGTCATCGCACCCGGATGCTCGATGAGCGACTCCACACCACCGAGCGACTCGGCGAGGGTGAAGATCTCGGTGCGCTTGCAGAAGTCCAGCGCGGCCTGACGGCCACCGGCGAGGCGCACGGAGATCATGCCGCCGAAGCGACGCATCTGCTTGGCCGCGTACTCGTGGCCCGGATGCGATTCGAGACCCGGATACAGCACCTTGCTCACGGCGGAGTGGCCCGACAGGAAGTCGACGAGCTTCTCGGCGTTGTCGGAGTGCTTCTCCATCCGCACCGCGAGCGTCTTGATGCCGCGCAGCGTGAGGAAGGCGTCGAACGGGCCCGGCACGGCACCCGCACCGTTCTGCAGGAACGCGAAGGCGGTGTCGAGCTCCTCGTCATTCGTCACCAGTGCGCCACCGACGACGTCGGAGTGACCACCGATGTACTTGGTGGTCGAGTGCAGCACGACGTCGGCGCCGAAGGTGAGCGGCTGCTGCAGGTACGGCGACGCGAAGGTGTTGTCGACGACGAGCTTGGCACCACCCTCGTGCGCGATGTCGGCGAGCGCGGAGATGTCGCCGATGTTGAGCAGCGGGTTGGTGGGCGTCTCGACCCACACGAGCTTGGTGTTCGGGCGCACGGCCGCGCGCACCTCGTCGGCGTCGTTGACGGCGGCGGGGGTGTACTCGATCCCCCACTGCGTGAACACCTTGTCGATGAGACGGAAGGTGCCGCCGTAGGCGTCGTTCGGGATGACGAGGTGGTCGCCCGGACGCAGCACCGAACGGAGCAGGCAGTCGGTGGCGGCCATGCCCGAGCCGAACGCCCGGCCGTAGGCGCCGTTCTCGAGCGCGGCGAGGTTCGCCTCGAGGGGACGACGGGTGGGGTTGCCGGTGCGGGCGTACTCGAAGCCGTTGCGCATCTCACCGACACCGTCCTGGGCGAAGGTCGAGGACGCGTAGATCGGCACGTTGACGGCACCGGTCTGGGGGTCGGGCTCGTACCCGGCGTGGATGGCGCGGGTCGCGAAACCGTGCTGGTTCTGGTCTGTCATGAAGATCTGTGTCCTATCGGCCTTGAGAGATGAATCCGAGCAGGTCGTGGCGGGTGATGACACCGACGGGCTTGCCGTCGTCGATCACCATGAGCGCGTCGGTGTCGCCGAACGCCTTCGTGGCGGCGTCGATCGACTCGCCCACGCCGATGTTCGGCAGCGGCGGGCTCATGTGCTTCTCGACCGGATCGGCGAGATGCGCGCGACCCTCGAAGACCGCGCTGAGCAGTTCGCGCTCGCTGACCGAACCGGCCACCTCACCTGCGGTGACGGGCGGCTCGGCACCCACGACCGGCATCTGCGAGACGCCGTATTCGCGGAGGATCTCGATGGCGTCGCGCACCGTCTCGGACGGGTGCGTGTGCACGAGGTCGGGCAGGTCGCCGCTCTTGCCGCGCAGCACGTCGCCGACGGTGGAGTCGTCGGGCTTGCCGTCGAGCGGCGCGCGCAGGAAGCCGTAGCTGGCCATCCACTTGTCGTTGAAGATCTTCGACATGTAGCCGCGGCCACCGTCGGGCAGCAGCACGACGACGACCGCGTCGGGGCCCTCACGCTCGGCGACCTGCAGCGCGGCGACGACGGCCATGCCGCACGAGCCACCGACGAGCAGGCCCTCCTCGCGGGCGAGGCGACGGGTCATCTCGAACGAGTCGGCGTCGGAGACGGCGATGATCTCGTCGGGAATCGACGGGTCGTAGGCGGAGGGCCAGAAGTCCTCACCCACACCCTCGACGAGGTACGGCCGGCCGGTGCCGCCCGAGTACACAGAGCCCTCGGGGTCGACGCCGACGACCTTCACCGCACCGTTGGAGACCTCCTTGAGGTACCGGCCGGTGCCCGAGATGGTGCCGCCGGTGCCGACGCCCGCGACGAAGTGCGTGATCTTGCCGTCGGTGTCGTTCCAGATCTCCGGGCCGGTGGTCTCGTAGTGGCTCGCCGGGCCACCCGGGTTGGAGTACTGGTTGGGCTTCCAGCCGCCGGGGAGCTCGCGGGCGAGACGGTCGGAGACGCTGTAGTAGCTGTCGGGGTGCTCCGGCGGGACGGCGGTCGGGCACACGACCACCTCGGCGCCGTAGGCCCGCAGCACGTTGCGCTTGTCCTCGCCGACCTTGTCGGGACACACGAACACGCACTTGTAGCCGCGCTGCTGCGCGACCAGGGCCAGGCCGATGCCGGTGTTACCGGAGGTGGGCTCGACGATCGTCCCACCCGGCTTCAGTTCGCCCGAGGCTTCGGCCGCATCGATCATCTTCACCGCGATGCGGTCCTTGGAGCTGCCGCCGGGATTGAGGTATTCGATCTTCGCCGCTACGAGCCCCGATCCGGGTTTCACCACCGTGTTGAGCTTGACGAGGGGGGTGTTTCCGATGAGGTCGATGACGGAATCCGCAATGCGCATGACTCCATGTTCCCACGTCGTGACTTTCCGGCAGGGTGACGGTGTACACCCCGGGAAACGACCTCCGCGAAACGACGAAGACCCCGGACCGTGGCCCGGGGTCTTCGTGGCGTTCTGCTAGTCGTTCTGGAAGTAGCTGAGCAGTCGCAGGATCTCGACGTACAGCCACACCAGGGTGACGGTCAGGCCGAGGGCGACGCCCCAGGCAGCCTTCTCCGGAGCCTGTGCGCGGATCAGCTGATCGGCGGAGTCGAAGTCCAGCAGGAAGCTGAACGCCGCGATGCCGATGCACACGAGGCTGAAGATGATGGCGATCGGGCCGCCGTCGCGCAGACCCAGGCCACCGTCGATGAAGAAGCCGGCGATCAGGTTGCCCAGCGCCAGGACCAGGACACCGACGAGGGCGCCGACGATCATGCGGGTCAGGCGCGGCGTGACGCGGATGGCACCGGTGCGGTACACGACGAGCATGCCGAAGAACACACCGAAGGTACCGAGGACGGCCTGCGCGATCAGAGTCGCGCCGCCTGCGCCACCGAACGTGATGTCGGTGAACATGAACGACAGCGCGCCGAGGAAGAAGCCTTCCGCCACCGCGTAGGCGAGGACGATCGCCGGGTTGTCCATCTTGCGGCCGAACGTCGCGACCAGCACCAGGACGAGACCGATCAGACCGCCGCCGATGACGAACGGAGCCGCCAGACCGACGTTGGAGTTGACCAGCACGTAGGAGATGAGTGCCGACACGGTGAGCACACCGAGCGTGATGCCGGTCTTGGTGACGACGTCGTCGATGGTCATCGTCCGCTGGTCGGTGGGGCGTGCCCACGGATCCGTCTGCGGCTGACCGAATTGCTGGGTGACCTGCGCGGCGCCCGCTGTCGCAGAGCCGAACGTGGCGTATCCGCCGCCCTCTTGCTTGGGCAGGTTGCGGAACACCGGGTTACTGGTGGTGCGCACCGTGCACTTCCCTTCTCGTGGTCGCTTCTGTCCGTTCAACGAGGCAGTGACCTCACGAGTTCCCGTTTCGTCGAGAAAGCTCGGACGAAACGGACTCTACCGGCTCCGCACCGACCGGGTCACGGTGAACTTGCGGTTGCGGCCCTCGACGCGGGTCGGTCCGACGATGCCCGCCAGCGCGGGGCGGTAGTCGAGGTGCCGGTTGTAGACCGTCCACATCTGTCCTCCCGGGCGGAGGATCCGGGCCGCGGCGTCGAACATCTTGCGGGCCGCGCCGGTGTGCACGGCGGCACCGATGTGGAAGGGCGGATTGCACACCACGAGGTCGACCGACCCGGCGGCGACCGAGCTCGCAGCGTCGTCGCGAAGCGTGTCGATCCGGTCGGCAAGCCCGTTCGCGGCGGCCGTCTCCGCGGCGGAGGCGACGGCGGCGGCGGATTGATCGGTCGCGATCACCCGGACGGCGGGCAGCTGCCGGGCGAGCATCGCGGCGAGGATGCCGGTGCCGCAGCCGAGGTCCACCGCGAGCCGCGCGTCCGCGTCGAGGTTCGGGAAGTGTTCGAGGAGGAAACGGGTGCCGATGTCGAGGCGCGGGCCGGCGAAGGCAGCTCCGTGCGCGACGACGGTGAGGTCGAGTTCGTCGAGCCGCTCGCGGACGGGATACGAGGCCGGTCCGGGGGTGGCTCCGCGCGCGGTGAGCACCCGCGATTTCTGCCGTCCCCGCGACGCGCGCACCTCGGCGAAGGACGCAGCGAGGACGTCGTTCATCGCAAGGCCGATGTGCTTGTCGCGGCCACCGGCGAACACGACGACCTCGGGGTCGGCGTGGCGGGCCACGGTCTCGGCGATCTCGGTCAGCGCCGAGAGCGAGCGGGGAAGACGCAGCAGCACCACCCGGGTACCGGCGAGCAGATCCGCGTCGAGTCCGCAGGAACGGTAGCGGTCGGTGAAACCCTCGCGTTCGGCGTTCGCGGCCAGGGCACGTTCGGCCACCACCGAGTCCTGGTGCACCCGGATCCGCTCCGCGCCGAACCGGACGGCCGCACCCAGTGTGAGGGCGCCGTACTGGTCGTCGACGACCACGACCGTGCCGGGCGCCGCGGATTCCAGCGCGGAGGCGGCTTCGTCGAGGAGCAGACGATCGGCCCCGTCGACGGCGAACAGGTTGGGCGCTTCCACATCCGGGAAGCGCCTCAACCTGTCGTACAACTCGTCGATCAACACTCGACCGTCAGCACTCGCCCTTTCCGGCGTTCTCGATGGCACGCAGGGTGTCGGCCTGCTCCTCCTCGCTGAGGTCCTGCCAGGCCGGGAGCTGCTGCTGGGCGTCGGCGACGGCCTGGGCCGCTGCCGCGCGGTCCTGGCCCCACTCCTCGAGCTCGTCGAGGTAGGGCAGCAGAGCCTCGCAGTTCTCCTCGTAGCTCTTGCCGAGTTCGACGCTGGTGCCCGTGGTGCCGGCCTCCGCCGAAGCCGAGGTGGTCGTCGTGGTGGTGGTCTCCTCGGCCGAGTCGGATCCGTCCGAGGATCCACACGCCGCCGCAAGCAGGACCACACCTGCACCGAACAGCGCCGCGAGAGTCTTCTTCATCTATGTCCCACTTCTGGTCGCAGTGTCGTTTCGTCCGTTCCCGGTGAGGCACCGTGGTCCGGCCGGACCACGTTAGACCAGGGGCGACGCACGATCTGCAGCGGGCGTGCACATTTCGAGACTATCCTGGGGAAACGGCTTCCCGAGGTGATTGCGCCGATGACCGAGAACGATCCGGCCGCCACTCAGCGCGCGCCGATTGTCGACGTCGCAGAGACCGACATCGTGCGCGCGCTGCACGATGCCGGCTTCACCGACGCTGTGGAGATCGGCCGCGGCGGCTTCGGTGTCGTCTATCGTTGCCGGCAGGCAGAACTCGACCGCGACGTCGCGGTGAAGGTACTGCGCCGCTCTCCCGAACTCGCCGATCTCGAACGCTTCCTGCGCGAGCAACGCGCGATGGGACGACTCTCCGCCCACCCCAACATCGTCACCGTGCTGCAGGCCGGCGCGACGGACACGGGCCTGCCCTATCTGGTGATGCACTACCACCCACACGACTCCCTCGACACCCGTATCCGGCGGCACGGACCGATCACCTGGCCGGAGGCCGTCCGGATCGGGGTGAAGGTCGCCGGTGCACTCGAGACGGCGCATCGTTCCGACGTCCTGCACCGCGACATCAAGCCCGGCAACATCCTGCTCACCGAGTACGGCGAGCCTCAGCTGACGGACTTCGGGATCGCCCGCATCGGGGGCGGCTTCCGCACCACTGCCGGTGAGATCACCGGCTCCCCTGCGTTCACGGCACCCGAGGTGCTGCGCGGGCACGCACCGACTCCGGCCGCCGACGTCTACGGCCTCGCCGCGACCCTGTTCGCGGCGATCACCGGTCACGCCGCCTTCGAGCGGAAGGAGGGCGAGAAGATCGTCGCGCAGTTCGTGCGCATCACCTCCGAGCCCGTCCCCGACCTGCGCGGCGAGGGCATCCCCGACGACGTGTGCGAGGTCCTCGAGCGCGGCATGGCGACCGAGTCCGAGGACCGGCCGCAGACCGCCGCCGAGTTCGGCGATCTGCTCCGCGACGTCCAGCGCGCCCACAACCTGCCGATCGACGAGATGGCGCTGCCCGGGTCACCGCCGTCCGGCCCGTTCCCGCCACGTTCGGCGCCACCGGTCACCGGGCCGGCCTCCACGGTCTCCGGCCCGTCGTCCACGATCTCCGGACGCACCGGTCCGTCCACCGCACCGTCGACCAGGTTCCGGCCGCCCTCGACGTCCCGTCCCCTGATCGAACGCAGCCGTCTGATCTCGTTCCTGCGGGCGGGGGGACGACGCCGCCTCATCGCCATCCACGCCCCCACCGGCTTCGGCAAGTCCACCCTCGCGGCGCAGTGGCGCAACGTGCTCGCCGCCGACGGAGTGCCGGTCGCGTGGTTGACGGTGGACAGCGACGACAACAATGTCCTGTGGTTCCTCGCGCACCTCGTCGAGGCCATGAAACAGATCCGGCCCGTTCTCGCGCGCGAGCTCGGACAGATCCTCGACGCGCACGGCGACGAGGCCGAACGGTACGTGCTGTGCACCCTCATCGACGAACTGCACCGCACCGACACCGCGGCGACACTGGTGATCGACGACTGGCACCGTGTCACGTCGAAGGAGACCGTCGCCGCCCTCGAGTTCCTGCTCGACCGCGGATGCCATCACCTGCAGATCGTGGTGACGAGCCGCAACCGTTCGGGACTTCCGCTCAGCCGCATGCGGGTTCGCGACGAACTGGTCGAGATCGACTCGACGGCACTGCGATTCGGCGTGGACGAATCCGACGCCTTCCTGCGCGACATCGGCGGGATAGACCTCGACCCCGAGGACGTGGAGGATCTCACTCGCACCACGGAAGGGTGGGCCGCGGCCCTGCAACTCGCATCGTTGTCCTTGCGCGACAGCGACGATCCGTCGTGGCTCATCGAGAACATCACCGGCCGGCACCACGCGATCGGTGAGTTCCTCGCCGACAACGTCCTGGCCGGCCTCGAACCCCGGATGTACGAGTTCCTCCTCGCGACCAGCATCACCGAATCGATCAGCGGCGGACTCGCCGCGGCACTCACGGGCGATCCGCACAGCCAGGCGATGCTCGAGGAGGCGGAGGAACGCGGCCTGTTCCTACGCCATGTCGACGACGAACGCGTGTGGTTCCGCTATCACCACCTGTTCCTCGACTTCCTGCGGCGGCGTCTCGAACGCGACCATCCCGACAAGGTCGCCGACCTGCACCGCACCGCCGCCGACTGGTTCGCCCGCAACCGCATGCTGCAGGAGGCCGTCGACCACGCCCTCGCCGCCGACGACACCGACTTCGCCGTCGACCTGCTCGCCGACGACGGCATGTACCTGATGGAGCACGGCCACATCGCCACGCTGCTCGCCCTGATCGACAAACTGCCGCCGAGGGCCGTCGTAAACGATCCGCGCCTGCTGCTCGCGCAGGCCTGGGCGAACAGTGCGCTGCTGCGACTGGACCGGTGCCGCAGAACCCTCGCGGCAGTGCGGGAACTGCTCGATCGTGGGGTGCCGGACGGCTACGACGTCGAAGCACTCCGCATCGAGGCGGACGCTGTCGAGGCGTCGGTCCTGATGAACTCCGACCGCATCGACGGTATCTACGAACTCATCGCGCCGTGTCTGGAGGATCCGACGTCCGTGCACCCGTGGGTGGTGGCGGCCGCAGCCGACTTCGCGTCGTACGCCGACATCTTCCGCTTCGATTTCGCCTCCGCGATCCGGCGGCAGGAATGGGCGGAGCCCTATCACCGCGAGACCCGCGGGCCCTTCGCGTCGATCTACGGTCAGTGCCTGTGCGGTATCGCCGCGAACGAACGACTCGACGTCGCCGCGGCCGAGAAGTACTTCCGCACAGCGCTGCGCCGAGCACGGCGCAACGGCGGGGTCCACACCCACGGAGGGCGCCTCGCCGCTGCCATGCTCGGGGAACTGCTCTACGAACAGGGACGGATCGCCGAGGCCGAGGCACTGCTCGACGAGAGCAACCTGCTCGGAATAGAAGGCGGCGGAACGGATTTCCTCATCGCCCGTTTCGGTACCGCTGCCCGCCTGAAGATGCTGCAGGGAAACCGGGATGCCGCCGTCGCCCTGCTCGCCGAAGGACTGTGGGTCGCGGCCCTGCACGGACTGCCGCGCCTGCGGGCACGCCTCGAGAACGAGCAGGTCCGGCTCGGGCTCATGGCACCCGGAACGCCGACCCGCACGATGCCGGAGGAAACCACACCCCATCCGGACGGAACCGTCGAGATCACCCTCCAGATCGAGGACGCCACCGCGATCCGGCTGCTCAGCGACAGCGGTGAACCCGGCGCGGCGGAACAGGCCGTCGAATGGGCGCGGATGTGGGTGCAGCGCACCGCCTCGCGTCCCCGCGCCCACCTGCAGGCCCACCGCCTGCTCGCGTCCTGTCTGCACGCGGCCGGACGCATCGACGAGGCCGAGGACACCCTGGCCGTCGTGATCGACGCGTGCGCGGCGCGCGGGATGGTGCGCTACCTGACCGACGGCGGACCGCACGTGATCTCCACGCTCGCATCGATCCGGGAACGGATCGAACAGGGCCGGTGGCCGGCCCATCGGCCGCAGATCGACGTCGAGTTCGTCCGCGAGGCGTTGCGACTGGTGGAGACGCCGCATCGCCCGGTCGTGTGAGCCCGGTCGTCACGGGAACGTGGTGTGAAGCCCGCCGATTTCGGGGACACTGCCGAGGTGACGAACCGATACGACAACTCCATCCGGACCCGGCGGTGGACCCAGGGGAAACTCGTCGACGAGGGGTTCCCGCTCTCCGCCGTCCCGGAGCATCTCGCCGATCCCGAGGCCCTCGTCTGGGTGGATCTGTGGGATCCCGAGCACACGGCTCTGCTCGAACTCGCCGAGGAATGGAACCTCGACCCGCACGCAGTCGAGGATTCGCTCGCGCACGGCGAGCGCACGAAGGCCACCCGTTACTCCACCCACACCTTCCTGACGGTCTACGCGACACACCTGTTCCCGGATTCCGAGGACGAGGACCAGGCGCACGAGTCCCGGCTCCGCACCACGCGGATCTCCGCCTTCGTCCTTCCTCGCGGCATCATCACCGTTCGCCGCGGCACTCCGTTCGACATCGACGAAGTGGTGCGCCGGTGGGACGAGAACGCCGACCTGCTGCAGTACGGGCCCGGCGCGCTGATCCACGGACTGCTCGACACGGTCGTCGACGGGCAGTTCGAGACCATCCAGGAACTCGACGACGCCGCAGAGGACCTCGAGGACTGCCTCTTCGAGGACGGCGCCTCCACCCGGCAGATCCAGCAACGCGTCTACCGGCTCCGCAAGGAACTCGTGCAGCTCCGGCGGGTCGTGTTGCCGATGCGCGAGGTCGTCAACGCCGTCCTGCGGACCCGCGCCGAGAGCCACCGTCACCCCGAACTCGACAGCTCCTACAACGACCTCTACGACCACGTGATGCGCGCCGCGGAGTGGACCGACTCGCTGCGCGAGATGGTGAACACCGTCTTCGAGACGAACCTGTCGCTGCAGGACGCGCGCCTGAACATCGTCATGAAGAAACTGACGGGGTGGGCCGCGATCATCGCGGTCCCCACCGCCGTCACCGGCTGGTACGGCATGAACGTGCCCTATCCCGGAGTCGGCGAGTGGTGGGGACTGATGAGCGGGGTCGGGATCATGGTGGTGTCTGCGATCGCGCTGTACGTGCTGTTCAAGCGCCGCGACTGGTTGTGATTCCCACCCCGTTCAGGGGAACGCTGACGGAAGGAAGACGCTGCTCAGAGGAAGACGACGAGCAGTACGACGATCACGACGACCACCGCGACGGCGGCGATCACCGCACCTGCCGAACGCCGGCGCTGCACCGGCCCGTCACGGACGAGCTCGGGATCGGCGTCGGGAGCGTCCCCGATCGGATCGTTGTTCTCGGGACCGGAGCTGGTGGGATGCGACATCGGTCTCCTCCTGGCTGTCTGTGTCGAAGTCTGACACGGACGAGCCGGTCGTGTTCGGTTTCAGGCTGTTCGGGTCGGGTACTCCGTCAGGGCAACGTTCGATGACACGGGAGGATCCCATGGCCGACTTCGTCGACAAGGCAAAGCACAAGGCAGAAGAAGCAGGCGGCAAGATCAAGGAGAACACCGGTCAGGCGACCGGCGATCGTGATCTCGAAGCCGAGGGCCGCGGCGACCAGACCTCCAGTGGTCTGAAGCAGGCAGGCGACAAGGTTTCGGATGCCGTAGAGAACGTCAAGGACGCTTTCAAGAAGTAGCCCCTGAACTGCGCGGTGCCGGTAGTTACGACTACCGGCACCGCGCTGTTCGGGCGCTCCGCACCGCGCTGTTCGGGTGCTGCAAGGACTACTTCTACTTCGAGGTGCCTTCGGTGTCGTCGAAGAAGTGCCAGGTACCGTCCTGCTCGTTCTGCGCCTCCATGCGCCAGCCGAGTTCGCTGTTGTCGGCGCGCTGGTCGACGAACCAGGCGTGCGCATCGTCCGCGCTCTCGATCTCCTTGGTATCCACGACGTTCCCGGTCGGGTCGATCACTCTGTAGGTAGCCATGCCGAGTGTCTTCCCACGCGACTCGCCGGTCAAACGTTCCGGGAACCTTCTGGTGTAGGGTGGAGTCATCGTTCGGCTTGCACATGATGAGCGACCTCGCACCTCGGTGCCCGAAGGTTCCGAACCGGACGTGAGAGTTCCCCGCCGCGTGTACCGCGGCCCCTCTTCTTCGCACTGCCCCCGGCCGGGGTCTACCCGGCCGCACCCCGAAAGGATGGCCATGAGCCAGCACAAAGAATTCGACAACCCTCTTTTTCTCGCCCCCACCTCTCCCGACGCCGAGGCCGAGATCGAGCACGTGGCCGCTGTCGCAGAGGTGACCGCCCCCCACGACTACTCCTCGATCTTCTCCGCGCGCGGCGCCTGATCCGCATCACCCGGCCGCGAAGTCGGCCAGTGCCTGCGACACCTGCTCGGGCCGCCCGTCGTTCTGATCGGCGGCCGCAGCGAGTACATCGATGTGGTTGTATCCGGGCAGCACCCACCTGCGTTCGTTCGGATGGTCCGTCTCCGGCAACGAGATCCCGCCGCTCGCCACCAGCGTCACCACAGGATTGCGGGTGACCCCGTCGCGGTGGAGATGACCTTCGAAGCGGGTTGCCGACGCCAGGTCGAACGGAAGCTTCGACGGGAAGTACCACTCGGTGAAATCCAGTGGGGGCTCCGACAGATTCCGCGCCAGCTCCGCGATCGACGTCACCTCGCTCCCCCGATCGGTGTACCGCGCCTCGTCGGATGACGACGCCGCCGTACCCACCTCGTCGTAGTCGAGCCACCGGTAGACGACTCCCGGATCCGCGAACACCGCCGGCGACGCCTTGGGCGCATCGCCGAAGAATCCCGACCCGAGCACCTCCGGCGTACCGGGAACAGGAAACAGCTTGTCGCGCACGGGCGCACCGGTGATGAATCCGACGCTCGCCTGCAGGAATCCCAGCGGTTGCGAATTGTCGTCGAGGATCGCACCGAGCACCGCCTCGTTGGTCGCGTTCAACGTCCGCACATCCGGGTCGCGCGTCGCGAACATCGCGTAGTCCCCCGACAACAGAGTGCGCAACGTCCAGTCGACGTTCGGGTTGTCGGGCATGCGCGGGACGATGCCGTCGGTGCTGTCCGGGTCCAATCGCGCGGCGAGTCCCGTGAGTGCGAGCAGATTCGTCGTCTCGGGATTGATGACCGCAGGAAGTGCCAGCACCGGCGATGCCGTCGAGATGGAGCCGGAGATCGCATCGAGCGGTGCCGAGACCGTGTCGGGCAGATCCGGGAGGGCACCCCGCCCCGGGAACGGCGCGCCCGCCTCGATCACCGTATCGAGCGCGAAGTACCCGCCGCACTGGTTGTAACCTGTGTCGTCGGTGGTGGCGGGATCTCCGTCGAAGTCCCATTCCGCGAAGTAGCCGGTGATGAAACCGCCGAGAGAATGCCCGCCGCACAACACCTTCCGCTTCCGCAGCGCCGGGTCGGGAAGTTCGTGACGCAGCAGGTCGTACTGGTCGCGCAGCGTCTGTTCGAGACCGACATGCGAGAGCCATGCGACGTCGGCGCCGCTCGCGTGGCCGGCGAATCGTCGCCCGTCCACTTCGGCACCGTGGAAGTAGTAGTCGGTCGCGGTGTCGAGCGAACCCGTCCGCAATGCCGCCCGGGTACCGGTGTGGTCCTCGAGGCAGTTCGATCGCCGGTCGAGTGCCCAGAACTCGATGTGGGCACCGCGAGTCGCGGCCGCGACGACGGTGTTGCGCGCGACGCTCTCGAATGCACCCGCTCCCTCGAAGA
The DNA here is from genome assembly GCF_900187265.1 of Rhodococcus rhodochrous. NCBI lineage: Bacteria > Bacillati > Actinomycetota > Actinomycetes > Mycobacteriales > Nocardiaceae > Rhodococcus > Rhodococcus rhodochrous. Next base: position 1,200,685 of record NZ_LT906450.1, on the reverse strand, counting down.
TTCCCGGTTGGGCGACGAGGATCCGGTCGGCGTCGGCCGAATTCTCCGGTCCGTCTGCCGAACGCCACCGCAGATACGACAGCCGGTCGCACGCGGCAGGTCGCGGTCCGGCCACCGGCGGTAGCGGTGCGGGTATCGACACCACGGACCCGAGCACCTCGCCGGCCAGCGGCGCCGACGAGTCATACGGCATTTCGGTGCGTCCGCTCGTCTCCGCCGACACCACCGGCGCCGTGAGCACACTTCCCATCACTGCCGCAGCCAGTGCGGCACCCATCATTGCGCGCATTCCCCATCCCCCGATCGGTTCGTGCGTATTGAACACCGCTGCGGGAGTCGGGTCCACGGAAACGACAGAAGAAAGGGCCCGTCGGAGTGGCGGGTTCACATGATCGTCGCAACACTCTCAACGAGAGGTTGCGACGATCATGTCGTTTACGGAGGACTGCGACCGGTTCGGTGACCAACTGGCACGACTGATCGATGCCGGGATTCCGGTCAAGGAGGCCGCGGCCGCGTTCGGGCTGCCCCGGCAGCGGTGTTACGCGATCTTGAGGGCCATCGGCCGGCCGATGGGTAAGTCCCGCGGCCCGGCCGGCACCGCTGACCGCCGGGTGATCGTGACCGTCTACGAGGAGACGGGCTCGATCACCCGGGCGGCGAAGGCATCGAAGGTCGCGCACTCGGTAGCCCGCCGGATCCTGGTGGACGAGGGACTGGTCGGCAAAGGGAAGATCTCACCGAAGGGAAAACCCGAAGCCAAGCGTCGTTGTCTGGAGTTGATCGCAGCGGGCTGGTCGGCCAGACGAGCAGCCCGTGAGGTCGGGGTCAACGAACGCACCGCACGGGACTGGCGTCAGGGAATCCGGCGCTCGAACAGCAAGCGGATTCATCCCGATGGGCGGGTCGTGGATTACCACCACGGAACCGTCTACACACAGTCTGTGACCAGTGTGGCCTGTGAGGGCAGCGGACGGCCGGCGATCAGCGACCGGTATCTGTCGACCGAGGACCGGATCGCGATCGCCGACGGCCTGCTCGTCGAGGATTCGTTGCGGACCATCGCCGCTCGGATCGGCAAGAACGTCTCGACCGTCTCGCGGGAGGTTCGTCGGCACAGCATCGAGGGCAGGTACCTGCCGTATCGGGCCGATCGGGCCGCCGCTGCCGCCCGGGCGCGGCCGAAGCAGTCCAAACTGGTGGTGAACACGGTCCTGCGGGCAGCGGTCGAGGAAGGCCTGTCCCGGACAGTTGTCGCCGGAGCAGATCTCGCACCGTCTACGCCGGGATCATCCCGACGACGAAAGTATGCGGGTGAGCCACGAAACGATCTACCAAGCCCTCTACTTCCAAGCCCGAGGGGGGCTCAAAAAGCAAGTGCAACAGGCGCTTCGGACCGGTCGGGCGAGACGTAAACCGCACCGCGCGGACGGCGAACGGTATCAGCGATTCACCGATCCGATGGTGATGATCAGTGACCGGCCCGCCGAGGTCGCCGACCGTGCGGTGCCCGGACGCTGGGAAGGCGATTTGATCACCGGTGAGCTGAACAAGACCGCGATCGGCACCCTCGTCGAACGCACCACCCGCTACACGATGCTGCTGCACCTGCCGAACGGGCACGACGCCGAATCCGTGCGGGACGCGCTCATCGCCGCGATGAAAGACCTGCCCACGCATCTTCGTGGCTCGCTGACCTGGGATCAAGGCGCCGAGATGGCCCGGCACAAGCAGTTCGGTATCGCTGCCGATATGGCCGTGTACTTCTGTGACCCGGCCAGCCCCTGGCAACGCGGCACCAACGAGAACACCAACGGACTGCTGCGGCAGTATTTCCCCAAGGGCACCGATCTGAGTGTCTACAGCCCGGCGGACCTCGAGCACGTCGCCCAGGAACTCAACGGCCGGCCACGCAAAACGCTCGGCTGGGATACCCCAGCCGAGCGTCTGCGTGATCTAATCACCACCAACTAACAGCGGTGTTGCGTCGACCCCTGGAAACCGCCAGTTCACCGACGGGCCCTTCATCGTCCACGCAAGGGGGAGACGTGCGCAGACCGATGGCCCCTGTCGTTGGGGGGGAGGTGACAGGGACGATCACTCGAATAGTCGGGACCTTCGACCCTTCCGTTACGGGTGAAATGTGAGGGTGACGTCCCGACCTGGGCATTTCCGTAACTTCGGGTCACATCTTCCGTTCTGCGGCCGCCCCGGTGATCTCGGAGGGCATGGTGCTAGGGTCGCCCGTGACACGGGGTGCTCCGCACGAGCGGGGCTGAGATCACACCCGTCGAACCTGATCAGGTAATGCTGACGAAGGGATGTCCCGATATGACCGTGCCTGCCCCCACATCGATCCGTCCCCTGCCGGCGCAGTGAACGCGCGGCGGACTCTCGCCGGACTGATCACCCTCGTCGCCGCACTCTCCGCGGTCGTCGGGTGCTCGTCCGATTCCGGGAGCGACACCATCCGATTCGCGTTGGACTGGACGCCCAACACCAACCACACCGGCCTGTACGTGGCGCAGCAGGAGGGCCTGTTCGCCGAGGCGGGTCTCGACGTCGAGATCCTGCCGTACAACAACGCGACGCCCGACACCCTCGTCGACGCCGGTAGCGCCGAGTTCGGGATCTCCACGCACGCCACGTCGACCATCGCCAGAGCTGCGGGTTCCCGGACCGTCGCGGTCCTCGCACCGCTGCAGCACTGGGCGACGGGAATCGCCGTGCGGGCCGACAACGCCGAGATCACGCGGCCCGCGGATCTCGACGGCAAGACCTTCGCGGGCTTCGCGAACCCCGGCGAGGACGAGATGCTCGCCGAGGTGATCCGCAACGATGGTGGTCGCGGTGAGTTCGAGAGCGTGACGCTCGGGACGTCGTCGTACGAGGCGGTCTACTCGTCGACCGCCGACTTCACCGTGTCGTACCTGGCGTGGGAGGGTCTCGAGGCCGAACACCGCGGACTGCCCATGCGGTACTTCGGCTTCACCGACCACGGCTTCCCCGATGCGTACGCGATCGTCGTCGACGGCAACGAGGACTGGATGTCGGAGAACCCGGAGCAGGCGCGCGCTTTCGTGCAGGCTCTGCACCAGGGCTACCGGATCGCAGCCGACGACCCCGATCGCGGGGCACGGGCGCTGATCGAGGCGAATCCCGGGGCCTTCCCCGACGAGGAACTCGTCTACGAGAGCCAGCGCATGCTCGCCGCCGACTACATGCGCGACGCCGCCGGCGCCGTCGGGGTCCTCGACGCCGGGAAATGGTCGGGCTACGCCCGATTCCTCTACGAGAACGGCGTGCTGTCCGGCCCCGACGGCAGCCCGTTGACCACCGAGCCGGACTGGTCGACCTATGTCACCGATGACTACCTCGAAGACCGCTGACACCGGCCACGCACGTCGATTCCTACCCTCCCTGCTCGTCGCCGGGGTGCTGGTCGGGATCTGGCAGACATACGTCGTGGTGAGCGGTATCCGACCGCAGGTGCTGCCCTCTCCCGCGCGCGTCCTCACACAGGGATGGGCGCATCGCGTCGACATCGCCGGGCACGCCTGGTCCACACTGCAGGTCACGCTCGTCGGGTTCGCCGTGTCGCTGGCACTGGCGTGGGCCCTCGCGATCGTCGTGGACTTCTCGCCGTGGTTGCGGCGGGCCCTCGTGCCGTTGTTCGTGGTGTCGCAGACCCTGCCGATCATCGCGATCGCGCCGTTGATGATCATCTGGTTCGGTTTCGGACTGCTGCCGAAGATCCTCGTCATCGCGCTGGTGACGTTCTTCCCCGTCGCGATCGGGCTGCTCGAAGGGTTCGCGGCGGCCGACCGGGAGGCGGGCGCGTTGCTGCGCAGTATGGGCGCGTCGCGGTGGCAGCAGTTCCGTTACGTGCGCCTGCCGTCCGCGCTCCCCCGCTTCTTCACCGCCCTGCGGATCGGCATCACCTACGCCGTAGTGGGTGCGGTGTTCGCGGAATACGTCGGCGCGACATCCGGTCTGGGCATCTACATGAGCACGCAGAAGAACTCGTTCCGCACCGATCTCGTGCTCGCTGCCGTAGTGGTGACCGCTGCTCTGTCACTCCTGTTGTACGCGCTGACGTTCGTCGTCGAACGGGTGGTCGCGCCGTGGGCGCTCACGAGGGGTGAGAGATGAATGCGGTGACGGTGGCCTCGGTCCACAAGTCGTACGGCGACCGGGCGGTGATCGACGGCATCGACTGTGCTGTGGAGCCCGGCGAGTTCGTGTCCCTCATCGGGCCGAGCGGGTGCGGCAAGTCGACGCTGTTCTCGATCGTCGCGGGACTCGAACAGCCCGACGCCGGAGAGGTTCTCGTCGGCGACTCCCCCGCGGCACCCGGGCGGGTCGCGCTGATGCCGCAGAAGGATCTGCTGTTCCCGTGGCGGACGGTGCTCGACAACTGCACCCTCGGTATCGAGGTGCAGGGTGTGCAACGATCCGACGCTCGCGCCCGCGCCCGCGAACTGCTGCCGACCTTCGGCCTGGCAGGCTTCGAGGACGCTGCCCCGCACCAACTGTCGGGCGGTATGCGTCAACGCGCGTCGCTCGCACGCACGGTGCTGCAGGGGCGCGACGTGCTCCTGCTCGACGAACCGTTCGGCGCCCTGGATTCGCTCACCCGCACCGAGATGCAGCTGTGGCTGCAACAGGTGTGGCAGCAGCACCGGTGGACAGTGCTGATGGTGACGCACAACGTGCGCGAGGCGGTGTTGTTGTCCGATCGGGTCGTCGTCCTCGGTCCGCGACCGGCGCGGGTCCGGCACGAGGTACGCGTGCACCTGCCCCGACCCCGAACCCTGGAGGCGTGCGCGTCGAGCGAGTTCGTGGCGCTCGAACACGAGCTCATGGAGGTCCTGCACCGGTCACGACACGAGGCGCAACGGAGGTTGCCCTCGGGATAGTCACCGGCCGAACTGTTCGCCACCAGTACATCCGCTACAAGATTCGCTATCCGCTACGGCAATTGCTGTAGCGGATGGCGAGAGAGGTAGCGGATGCATCGGGGACGACCCCGGCCCTGTGCCCCCAGTGGGACTCGAACCCACACTTGGCGGATTTTAAGTCCGCTGCCTCTGCCAATTGGGCTATAGGGGCGTGGGGATCACATTAGCGTTCACGACTGTCCACCACCGCGCCGGGGCGCGAGGTTCTCGAAGTACCGTGCGACGGGACGGCGTTCGTATCCTGTCCCCTCGTAGACGAAGGCCGGTACAGCCCGAGGACGGGACGCCACGCCCGGAGGGAGAGATCGAGTACGTCGCTTCGTCGTTCGGCCGTGTAAGGTTCGATCCTCATTGCCCCTCGACCTCCTCGGATCCGACTTCGAGTGTGCTCCTCGCCCCGGCTGTAACGCGCCTCGATTTCCGGCCGACATCCTGCGGGGAGACAAGTACAAAGCGGACAGCCGGGTGGTGGACCGGGCTCGAAGAGAAGGACCATGGATGCGCTTCACGACCGCACGACCACTGATCGGGCGACTCGCCACCGCGGTGGCCGTCGTAGCCCTGGCCGCGACGCCGAGTCTGGTGGCCGCGCCCTCCGCACAGGCCGAGGGCATCGTCTACCCCGCGTCCGTGAACGACTCCTTCTACAGCACCCCCGACGACATCGCCGACCGGCAGCCCGGTGACGTCCTCGCCGCACGCGTCGTTCCGCCGCCGCTCGGATTCCCCGGCACCGATGCCGTCCAGCTGAAGTTCCGGTCGACGAACTCCGCCGGCGAACCGATCTCCGCCGTGACGACCGTGCTGTCCCCTCAGGGTGGGGCGCCGGGTCGTCCGCTCGTCTCGTACCAGGCGATCATCAACGCGCTCGGTCTCGAGTGCGCCCCGTCGACCGCGCTGTACGCGCCGAACCCGCTGCGAGGGATCCGGGAATCCCCCGGTCTGCTCATCGCGATCCAGCGCGGCTGGTCGCTGGCCGTTCCCGACCATCTCGGACCGAACAGCGCCTACGGTGCCGCGAAGGTCGGCGGGCAGATCACCCTCGACGGCATCCGGGCCGCGCAACGCTACGCCCCGCTCGAACTCGCCGACAGCCCGGTCGGCATCGCCGGCTACTCCGGCGGCGGGATGGCGACGGCGATGGCGGCGGCACTCGCCCCGACCTACGCGCCCGAGATCCCGATCGTCGGCTCCGCCTACGGCGGCGTCCCGATGGACATCGGCGAGATGGCCAGGGAACTCGGCCAATCCGCACACCCTGCCTTCGGACTGGCGATGGCGGCCGCCCTCGGCCTCGAACGTGAGTACCCGGACCGTATGCCGATCACCGAGCAGCTCAACGGTGTGGGACAGGAACTGCGCGACCGTATCGCCAACGCGTGCACCAACGAGATCCTGCTCGCCGGTGCCGGTCGCAGCATGGCCGACGTCGCCGACGCCGCGGTGGGTCTCGCCCTGCTCGACAGCCCGACCGTGCAGGAGGTGCTGATGGAGAACAGCGTCGAGAAGGTTCCGACGGTACCGAATGCCCCGGTGTACGAGTGGCATTCACCGACCGACGTGCTGATCCCCCTCGATGCGATCTCCACGACCCTGCGTAGGTACTGCGACGCCGGGGTGCCGGTGCGGACCGAACTCGTGCCGAGCCCGGATCACATCACCGCCGCCGTGATCGGCCTGCCGGGTGCGCTGGACTTCCTCGACGGCCGCTTCGCCGGTGCTGCACCGTCGTCGGATTGCGGAGCACTCTGACCGACCTGTGGACATGCATCGGGCCCGCCTCGAATAACGAGGCGGGCCCGATGTCGTCTCATATCCCCTGCGGGGACGGGAGATCGAATCAGATCACGGTGATACCGGTGGCCTGGGGGCCCTTGGCGCCCTGGCCGATCTCGAAGCTCACGCGCTGGTTCTCGTCGAGGCTGCGGTAGCCGCCCGACTGGATCTCCGAGTAGTGCGCGAACACGTCAGCGCTGCCGTCCTCGGGGGCGATGAAGCCGAATCCCTTGTCGGCGTTGAACCACTTCACGATTCCCTGTGCCATGTCTGTCTCCTTCTTTCGTGTACTCGAACTCGACCGAGTGTTCGGTGGAGCGAGGCCGCCATCACATGCGGTGACTTCCGAAAGAAGAACCAACCGCCCGCAACAAGGATTTGCGAGCGTGGACTAGACGCGAACAAAAACTTCGACCTGACACACAGTCAACCACACATTCTCCGCTCCGTGTGGATCGAGCCCCGAAACGGGACGGACCCCACACCGATCGGAGAACTAGCGGGCGACGGACAGGGCGATGCCGTCGAGGATGTCGTGCTCGCTCACGACCAGCTCGGTGATGCCGGCTCGGCGGCCGAGTTCCTCGGCGAGGACCGTGGTGATGATCGAGCCGCCGCCGATGACGTCGACGCGGCCGGGATGCATCGGGCCGAGCGCCGCGCGCTTCTCGCGGGTCGCGGCGACGAGACCGTCGCACACCTCGCGCAGGCGGTCGAACGGCACCGACGACAGGTGGATCTTCTCGGAGTCGTACTCGTCGAGTTCGAGGGCGAGCGCGGCGAGGGTGGTCATGGTGCCCGCGACACCCACCCAGGTGTGCGCCTGCTCGACCGGCACCTGCTCGAGCGCTTCGCGGATCTTGTCCGCCGCGACCTCCCGTGCCGCAGCGACCTGCTCGGCGGTCGGCGGATCGTCGTGCAGGCACCGCTCGGTCAGCCGGACGCAGCCGATGTCGGTGGAATAGGCGGCGTGCACGCCGTCGGCGTCGCCGAGCACGACCTCGGTGGACCCACCGCCGAGATCGACGACGACGAAAGGCCCGCGCGCGGAGTCGAGTTCGCCGACAGCACCGGCGAAGGACAGGCGCGCCTCCTCGTCGCCGGTGATGACCTCGGCCTCGGCGCCGGGGATGACGGCACCGAGCACCTCGCGGGTCATCGCGAAGAAGTCCTCGCGGTTGCTCGCGTCGCGCGTGGCCGAGGTGGCGACCATGCGGACGGCGGTGGCGCCGGTCTCGCGGATCAGGTCGGCGTACTCCACCAGCGCGACCCGCGTGCGTTCGATCGCCTCGGGTGCGAGACGACCGGTGGCGTCGACACCCTGCCCGAGCCGCACGACCTTCATGAGGCGGGTGACGTCGGTGAGGCTGCCGTCCTCCGCGATGTCGGCGATCAGCAGGCGGATGGAGTTGGTGCCGCAGTCGATTCCCGCGACCCTCACTGCTCTTCTCCGCGCAGCTCGGCGTAGGTGGGCCAGTCGGCGGGGATCGCCGTGCCACGCAGGCCGGCATCGGCGGCGAGTGCGACGGATTCGTCGCCGAGCGGGTTGACGCCCGGCCCCTTCGCCAGGGAGTGCGCGATCAGCACGTGCAGGCACTTGACGCGTTCGGGCATGCCGCCGCCGGTGAAGTCGGTGCCGAGCGACTCGATCGCGTCGCGTTCGGCCAGGTACGACTCGTGGGCGCGCAGGTAGGCCGCCGCCAGCTCCTCGTCGGTGCCGAGACGCTCGGTCATCTCCTTCATGACCCCGGCGGATTCCTGCCGGCTCGCCTCGGCCGTGAGGCGCGGGTCGGTGAGGTAGTAGAGCGTCGGGAAGGGCGTGCCGTCGGGCAGCTTGGGCGCGGTCTTCACCACTCCGGGCGCACCGTCGGGGCAACGGTAGGCGATGGCCAGGACACCGCGGGGTTCGCGCCCGAGCTGGGCGGCGACGGCGTCGAGGTCTTCTTGCGTGACGTGATCGGTCACCCGGGAACATCTCCTGGTTCTGGGGGTGCCACAGGCATCTGCTGCGGCACGGGTTCGGGCTCGGGTTCGGGTGCCGGTTCTGAGACCGACAACCACAGGTCGCTGTACCAGGCGCCGGTCGTCGGCCGCTCCGGTTCGCGCTCCTCGCGTTCGGGCGGGGCATCGCCCGGGAGTTGTACCTGGTAGGGAATGTCGCCGGGGACGACGAACCGCAGTCGCTCGCGGGCCTGGGCGCGGACCCAGGCCGGATCCTCCATGCGGGCCTTCTGTTCCTCGAGCGCCGCGATCTCCTGTTCGAGCTGCACGCGTTCGGCGGCGAGCTGCTCGGCTTCGGAACGCTGGCTCACATAGGTGCGCAGCGGCACGGCGAGGGTGAGGGCGAGACCGCACACGACGAGGGCGAGCACCACGGCGCGGCCGGTGGACAGGCCCAGGACGGTGCGTTCGGTGCGGGTACGTCGGGAGTCGCGGGGCGCGCCGACCCTGGTGGGGCGGGCTCGCCCCGAACCACCGGGCCGGCCGCGACCGGGCGACGAATGAACGGGGTCCTCGCGGCCGGCGGGCCGCGCACCCGCGTTCTCGGCCGCGTGTTCGGCCGGGGCGGTAGATCCCGTGGGCCGGACCCGGCCCGGACGCCGGACGCCCGACACACCCTCGGTGCGGGTGCGCCTCGCTCCGGGACGGGATCTACCGCGCTGACTCATGCCGGCGATCAGCCCTCGACGGAGAACCGCGGGAAGGCGAGCTCGCCGGCATAGCGAGCGACGTCACCGAGGGACTCCTCGATGCGCAGCAGCTGGTTGTACTTCGCGACACGCTCGGAGCGGGCGGGCGCGCCGGTCTTGATCTGTCCGCTGCCGACGGCGACGGCGAGATCGGCGATGGTGGTGTCCTCGGTCTCGCCGGACCGGTGGCTCATCATCGTCTTGTAGCCGTTGCGGTGCGCGAGGTCGACGGCGTCGAGGGTCTCGGTGAGGGTGCCGATCTGGTTGACCTTCACGAGCAGCGCGTTCGCGGCGCCCTTGACGATGCCGTCCTCGAGACGCTCCGGGTTGGTGACGAACAGGTCGTCGCCGACGAGCTGGATCCGGTCGCCGATCTCCTCGGTGAGCGCGACCCAGCCCTCCCAGTCGTCCTCGCTGAGCGGATCCTCGATGGAGACCAGCGGGTACTGGCCGAGCAGCTCCGCGTAGAAGGAGCCCATCTCGGCGGCCGTGCGGTTCTTGCCCTCGAACTTGTAGCCGGCGCCCTTGGTGTAGAACTCGGTGGCCGCGACGTCCAGTGCGAGCGCGACATCGCTGCCCAGCTTCAGGCCGGTCTTGCCGATGGCCTCGCTGATCAGGTCGAGCGCGGCCTTGGTGCCCGCGACGTCGGGGGCGAAGCCGCCCTCGTCGCCGAGACCGGTGGCCAGGCCCTTGCTCTTGAGCACGGACTTGAGGGAGTGGTAGACCTCGGCACCCCAGCGGAGGGATTCCTTGAAGGTCGGGGCGCCGATCGGGGCGACCATGAACTCCTGGACGTCGACGCCCGTGTCGGCGTGGGCGCCACCGTTGAGGATGTTCATCATCGGCACGGGGAGGATGTGGGCGTTCGGGCCGCCGATGTAGCGGAACAGCTCGAGTCCGGACGACTCCGCGCCGGCCTTCGCGACGGCGAGCGACGCGCCGAGCAGGGCGTTCGCGCCGAGGCGGCCCTTGTCGGGGGTGCCGTCGGCGTCGAGGAGTGCCTGGTCGACGGTGCGCTGCTCGGTGGCGTCGAGGCCGATGATGGCCGGGCCGATCTCGGCGAGGACGGCCTCGACGGCCTTCTCGACACCCTTGCCGAGGTAACGCTCGCCGCCGTCACGCAGCTCGACGGCCTCGTGCTCGCCGGTGGAGGCGCCCGACGGCACTGCAGCGCGGGCGAAACTTCCGTCCTCGAGCAGCACCTCGACCTCGACCGTGGGGTTGCCACGGGAGTCGAGGATTTCGCGGGCTCCTACCTGCTCAATGATGGCCACTGGCTGATTCTCCTTCGATGGACTGTCACGCTGCGGTGTCTGCACGCTGGGGACAGCCTAACGGTCGCGACCTGCGCGTGAGGCACAGGCGCGCTCGAGGCCCGGCGCGGTGTGGTCTACGGCCGCACTCCCACGCCGTAGGCGGCGGCACGGTCGCGGACGAGCATCAGGTATTCGGTGGAGCGGTTGTAGGCCATCAGGGCGTTCGTCCAGCCCTCCGCGGTGGTCAGGTCGCCCCCGCGGTCGCACAGATAGCGACCCGCGGTCAGGGCCGCATCGTCGATGTTGTCGGGGTCGGCGATGCCGTCGCCGTTCGCGTCGACACCCCACCGTTCCCAGGTCTCGGGGATGAACTGCATCGGCCCGACCGCCCGGTCGAGCACCGGGTCGCCGTCGAGGCGGCCACCGTCGGTGTCGCGGATCTCGGCGTTGTCCCGGGTGCCGTCGAGCGGGACACCCCGAATGGGCGGGGAGACGCTGCCGTCGGGCCCGAGGGAGGCACCGCCGAACCGGCCATGACTGCTCTCCACGTTGCCGATGCCGGCGAGGGTCGTCCACGACAGGCCGCACCCGGGGGTGCTGACCGTCAGGACGGCCGCCGCGTGCCCGTACGCCTCGAGGGCAGTGGTGGGGATGCCCAACTCGCGGGACTGTGATTCGGCCCAGTCGGCGAGCTGCGCCGCTGTGCGGCCGGGGCCGTTCACGTCGATGGGCGGAACGGGCAGGCCGGGTGCCGGCGGAACACCGTCGGGGATCTCGACGGAAGGCCGCCGGGGTGAGTGCAGCGCGGACTCGACCGCCACGAAGACGACGGCGACGAGCGCACTGAGCAGGACCACCGGCCACAGCCAGCGTCGGGGTTCTCGATCGGACGGCACCCCTCCATATTCCATACGGGACGAAAACCCCATGTAGACGCACCGGCGCCGACGATCCCGCCTGATCGTCGGCGCCGGCCTCGGAGGGTGGAATCCGCGAGGGGTCGGACTCCACCGTTGTCTCTACACGGTTGTCTCTACGCGGTTGTCTCTACGCGGTTGTCTCTACGCGGTTGTCTCTACGCGGTTGTCTCTACGCGGTTGTCTCTACGCGGTTGTCTCTACGCGGTCCTTCTCAATATGCACCGTCGCCGCTGAGAACGGCTCGAATCGTGCGACGCAGGATGGACAGGTCGAGCATGAAGGTCCAGTTCTCGACGTACCGCAGATCGGCCCGTACCGATTCGTCCCAGGACAGATTGCTGCGTCCGCTGACCTGCCACAGTCCCGTCGCCGACGGCCTCACGAAGGAGGACTTCACCCAGCGCTTCACGCGTCTGGCACATCTGCGGCGGCTGTCCGATGCGGGACGCCTCGACCCGACGCTGCGGCCACGGCCGGCGGGCGTGTCCCGCGAATGAACAGGTGCCGCGCGTGCGGCCACGATCGCCTCGAGCGAGTCCTCGATCTCGGAGCGGTCCCGCCCGCCGATTTCTTTCCACCCGGGGACTCGCCTCCTTCACCCGCCGAATCAGCCCACGAACTGGCGATGGTTCTGTGCACCGGCTGCGGACTGGCGCAGCTGGCGGACGACGACACCGTCCCGGACGAGCCCCCCGGCATCGAGCCGGAGGCGCTGCGCGAGCAGGCCCGCGAGGCCGTCGAGGTCGTCGAGCGGGCGGGCAGGCTGAAGGGCCGCACGGTGATCGAGTTCGGCAGTCCGCACGGCGGCACCTGGCTCCCCCTGCTGATCGAACGCGGTTTCCGGCCCGCCTTCCCCGGGGCCGCCGCGTCCCTGGTCCTCGACAGCTTCGGCATCATGCACGAAGCCGATCAGCGCGCGGCATTCCTCAAACGCGCGGCGGCGCTCTCCCCCGACGGTGTGCTGCTGCTCCAGTTCCACACCCTCTCCGCCATCGTGTCGCAGGGCCAGTGGAACGCCCTGCGGCACGGTCATTTCGCGTACTACTCGCTGACCGCACTGCGGCGACTGCTCGAGGACGTGGGACTGCACATCTCCGAGGCCTGGACCTTCGACCTCTACGGCGACACCGTGCTGGTCGCTGCCGAACGGGATCCGTGGACGAATGCGGGACTGAGTGCACGCCGGATCCTCGCCGCCGAACGGGCGACCGGCATTACGAGCGCTGCGACACTCCGCACCCTGCAACGGCAGGCCGACCGCCAGGTGGACGAACTCGTCTCCTGGCTGCGCAAGTCGGCCACCGAACACCGACGGGTGTTCGCCTACGGCGCGGCCTCCCGGGCCGTGGCACTGTTCGCTCGTGCGGGTGTCGACCGCGCCGTCATGGAGGCCGTCGCCGACGGCTCACCGGCGAAGGCCGGACGGCGCATGCCGGGAACGGACGTCCCGATCGTCGACCCGAACGCCCTGCGCGACGCGTCCCCCGACTGCATCCTGCTCACTGTGCCCGACCTCCTCCCGGAGGTACGGGCACAGTTTCCGGAGTTCGAGGGCCGCTGGTATCTCCCACCCGACAGCCGGCACGGGGTCCGGCGGGCAGGGTGAGCCACACTCAACCGCGGTGTTCGTCTGCGGATCCCCCGCGGTGCTCGTCGGCGGGTCCCCCGCGGTGTTCGTCTGCGGGTCCCCCGCGGGGCCGGTCCATCGGAGTCCAGTAGCGACGCCACGCATCCTCGTCGAGCCCACCGTGCGGAACACCGTCGGTGTGCGCGGCCTTCTCCGCCGCCCGGATCGATCCGGCGAACGCGAGGATCTCCGATCGGAGCGTCGACTCCGTGTCGCCCGTGCCGGTGATCCGGACGACGCGCAAGGCGTCGGGTACCAGGTCCGCCGGGAAACCCGCCCGCATCGCACGTTCGATCACCTTGTCGGCCAGGGACAGTGCGGGCTGCGCCATCGCGATCCCGTCGAGGCACGACGCCCGTGCCTTCTCCGCCTTCTTCGCGATCTCCCACGCCGCTTCCTGTTCCGCGACGTCGAGCGGACCGGTGTGACCGTTGGTCAGGTGCGGGCTGCGCGCGGCGAGCTTGGCGACGAGGGTCGCCGCCACGTCGTCGACCGTGAACTGCCCGTTCGCCTCGGCGATCCGGGAGTGGAACAGCACCTGCAGCAGCAGGTCGCCGAGTTCCTCGCGGAGCTCGTCCGGATCACCCGACTCGACGGCGTCGAGAACCTCGTAGGTCTCCTCGATCAGATAGCGGCGCAGACTCTCGTGGGTCTGGGTGACCTCCCATCCCCCGAACGACCACAGTCTGTCCATCACGGCCGCCGCCTCGGCGAGAGCGGTGTAGTCGGTCATGCATTCACCGTCGCCGCGCTGTTCAGATCCACCGAGCCCTGCGGCTTGCCGTCGAGGGCGAGCAGGAAGTCGGCGATGTACTGCAGCAGCGCCACGTCGCGCACCCGATCCGATCCGACCCCGCCGGTCCGCGGGATCGGCAGCTGCACGAGACCGCTCGTCGCGCGGTACTGCGCTCCCGGGTACAACCGCTCGAGCCGCATCTGCTTCGAGTCGGGCAGCTCCATCGGTGAGATCCGGATCTGGGTGCCGGTGACCGCGACCTCCTCGAGGCCGTACTCGCGGCACAGCAACCGCAACCGGCCGACGGACACGAGCCGCTGCACCTCCTCGGGCAGCGGACCGTAACGGTCGACGAGTTCGTCGACGACCGTGGCGATCGCGGCGTCGTCGTTCGCGGCGGCGAGCTTGCGGTACGCCTCGAGGCGCAGCCGGTCGGATGCGACATAGTCGGCCGGGATGTGCGCGTCGACGGGAAGGTCGATCCGCACCTCCTTGGGCGCTTCGTCGGTGGTGACCGTCCGGCCGTCGGCCGCGGCCCGGTACGCCTCGACGGCCTCGCCGACGAGCCGCACATACAGGTCGAAGCCCACGCCGGCGACGTGACCGGACTGCTCGGCGCCGAGAACGTTACCGGCGCCACGGATCTCGAGGTCCTTCATGGCCACGGCCATACCCGCGCCGAGATCGGAGTTCTGCGAGATCGTGGCGAGCCGGTCGTAGGCGGTCTCCGTCAGCGGCTTCTCCGCCGGATACAGGAAGTACGCGTAACCGCGCTCACGCGAACGCCCGACACGGCCGCGCAACTGGTGCAGCTGCGACAGGCCGAGCGAATCCGCACGTTCGACGATGAGCGTGTTGGCGTTCGAGATGTCGAGGCCGGTCTCGACGATCGTCGTGCACACCAGCACGTCGAACTCGCGCTGCCAGAACCCCTGCACCGTCTTCTCGAGCGTCTCCTCGTTCATCTGCCCGTGCGCGACCGCGATCCGCGCCTCGGGGACGAGATCGCGGAGTCGCTTGGCGGCCTTGTCGATCGAGCTCACCCGGTTGTGGACGTAGAAGACCTGGCCGTCGCGCAGCAGCTCTCGGCGGATCGCCGCGGCGACCTGCTTGTCGTTGTACGCACCCACATAGGTGAGGATCGGGTGCCGTTCCTCGGGCGGGGTGAGGATGGTCGACATCTCGCGGATCCCGGCCATGCTCATCTCGAGGGTTCGCGGGATCGGTGTGGCCGACATCGTGAGCACGTCGACGTGCGTGCGCAGCGCCTTGATGTGTTCCTTGTGCTCGACGCCGAAACGCTGCTCCTCGTCGACGATCACGAGACCGAGGTCCTTCCAGCGGATCCCGGTTTGGAGCAAGCGGTGGGTACCGACGACGATGTCGACGGTACCGTCGGCCATGCCCTCGGTGACGGCGCGCGACTCGGACGCGTCGGTGAACCGGCTCAGTCCCTTCACCGTGACGGGGAAGGCCGCCATCCGCTCGGTGAAGGTCTGCAGGTGCTGCTGCGCGAGCAGGGTCGTGGGGACGAGCACCGCGACCTGCTTGCCGTCCTGCACGGCCTTGAACGCCGCGCGCACCGCGATCTCGGTCTTGCCGTACCCCACGTCGCCGATCACGACGCGGTCCATCGGCACCGGCTTCTCCATGTCGGTCTTGACCTCGGAGATCACCGTGAGCTGGTCCTGCGTCTCGGTGAAGGGGAAGGCGTCCTCCATCTCCTTCTGCCACGGCGAGTCGGGCGCGAACGCGTGGCCGGGTGATGCCTGCCGCGCCGCGTACAGCCGTACGAGCTCGCCGGCGATCTCGCGAACCGCCTTGCGCGCCTTGCGCTTGGTGTTGGCCCAGTCGGATCCGCCGAGCTTGCTGACGGACGGCAGCTCACCTCCGACGTACCGGGAGAGCTGGTCGAGCTGTTCCATCGGCACGAACAGCTTGTCGCCGGGCTGGCCCCGCTTGCCGGGCGCGTACTCGATGACGAGATATTCGCGGCGGGCACCACCGACCGTGCGCTCGACCATCTCGACGAACTTGCCGATGCCGTGCTGGTCGTGGACGACGAAGTCGCCGGCGTTCAGGGCGAGCGGATCAACCTGGTTGCGGCGCTTGACGGGGGTCTTGCGGCCCTCGGTGACGACGCGGTTGCCGGTGAGGTCGGCCTCGGTGACGATCACCAGTCCCGGCACCACGTTGTCGTCGTTGCCGGGGAGGACGACGCCCTCGTGCAGGCAGCCGCGCATGACGCCGACCTGCCCGCGCACCGGTTCGGTGCCCGGTTCGAGCTTCGCGGCGGGGACCTCGTTCTCCTTCAGCCGCTCGAGGATGCGCTGTCCGGTGCCCGCACCGGCGACGACGATCACCGCACGGCCACCGGCGGTGACGTGGGCACGCAGGTTCACGAACAGCATCGACAGCAGGTCCTCGGAGCCGCGGACCTCGGGGGCCGGCTGCACGTCGAGGACGAGTTCGGTGTCGGCACCGGAGGCGAGCGGGCTGAGCGTCCACCACGGTCTGCCCGCGGCCTGCGCGGCCTCGCGCACCTGACGCAGCGACCGGTAGGCCGACGCGCCGAGATCGAGCTTCCGGCCGTCCACCCCGTTGAGGTTCGAGGTGTCGAGCGGCGCCGCACCACCGATCGAGGCGGCCGTCCACGACGCCTCGAGGAACTCCTGCCCGGTGCGGGCGAGATCGCTCGCACGGGTACGGACCTTCTCCGGGTCGCAGATCAGCACGTGCGCCCCGGCGGGCAGAACGTCGGTGAGCAACTGCAACTCGCCGGGCTGCAGCACCGGCAGCAACGCTTCCATGCCCTCGACGGGGATGCCGCCGGCCATCTTGTCGAGCATCTCGACGAGCGCCGCATCGGCCGGGTTGTCCTCGGCGAGCTGCGCGGCGCGGGCCTTGACCTCGTCGGTGAGCAGCAGTTCGCGGCACGGCGGCGCGACGAGCACCGGCACGTCGACCTCGGAGATCGAACGCTGGTCGGCGACGGAGAAGCAGCGAAGTTCGGTGACCTCGTCGCCCCAGAACTCGACGCGGACCGGATGGTCGGCGGTGGGCGGGAAGACGTCGAGGATGCCGCCGCGCACCGCGAACTCACCGCGCTTGCCGACCATGTCGACGCGGGTGTACGCCAGTTCGACGAGGCGCTCGACGAGTTCCTCGAAGTCGTGTTCGGTGCCGACCCGCAGCGTGACGGGGTCGATCTCGCCGAGTCCGGGCGCCATCGGCTGCACCAGCGACCGCACGGTGGCGACGACGACCCTCAGTTCGGGGCCGAGATCACGATCGTCGGGACGGGCGAGCCGGCGCAGGACGTGCAGACGGCGGCCGACCGTGTCGGCGCTCGGCGACAGGCGCTCGTGCGGCAGGGTCTCCCACGAGGGGAACTGCGTGACGCCCTCGCCGAGCATCTCGGTGAGTTCGGCGGTGAGATCGTCGGCCTCGCGTCCGGTGGCGGTGACCACGAGCAGAGGCGTCTTCTCGGCCAGCGCCGCGGCGACGAACGGCCGCGCGGCGGGTGGGGCGACGATCTCCTGTTCGGCGGAACCGGCGAGCTCGCCGATCCTGCGCAGTCGGTCGTCGGCCAGCGCGATCCGCGCCAATCCGGACAGTGGGACAGCGGCCGGGGGCACAGCAGACAAGGAAGGCGCTCCTGAGTGTGGGACGAGAACCTTGTCGAGTCTATTCCGCTGTTCCCTCGGGCGTCACCGCGCCGGGGCGCGAGGATCGTCACCGCGCCGGGGCGCGAAGGGCGCTACCGCGCCGGGGGCGTGAGGAGGTCGGCACTGTTGGCACCGAGTTCGCGGGCGGCCCACCCCGCCAGCCCGGCGAGCAGTTCGTCGTCGCCCGCCTCGCGCCGGGTGTCGCCGTCGGCGAGCCAGCGGCGGCGCACCATTCTCAGCAGTGCCGCGCGGGTGCGGGCGGGATCGGCGTCGAGGGCGAAGGTGACGAAGGCGTCGGGGGTCCACGCTTCGATGCCCGATCGTTCCAGCGCTCCGGTGAGCTCGGGGTCGGCGGTGACGACGGCGTCGGCGTGGCACAGCAGCGCCACCGACGTCACGTGCGCCTCCCTCGGCCCTGTCACGTGCGGCACCTCGCGGAGCACGGCCGTGGGCCAGACGACCCGGGCGTCGGGGAAGGCTCGGTCGAGTTCGGCGAAGAGGAAGTCGCGGGCGGGACGCAGCAGTTCCTGCGGCAGTCGGCGATCCACCTCCGCGATGATCCCGTCGCTCCAGAAGGGTTGGCAGAGGCCGTCTTCGGCGAGGGCGAGTGCCACATCGCGCAGGCGGGGGCGCGCGAGGACCGTCGCACCGAGCACCACTCGAACCGGCATCGTCACCCTTCGTCGAATCGTCGGAACGGACCGTACCGTGTCGTCAGAACGGGTCGTACAGTCCTTCGCGTCGTGTGAGGTCGGCGAGTCCGTCGAGGACCGTCGTGACCACCTCCGCCTGCTGCTTCGCGAGTTCGAGGACATCGGCGCGCGAGACCCGCCGGTGCAGGCCGTGGAAGTCGGCGGCGAGCGCGCCGGTGTCGACGAGGCGGGCGACGTGTCGGCGTGAGCAGCCGAGGACGTCGGCGGCCTGGGCGATGGTCAGCAACGGCGGCACGACACCGACCGTCACGGCGGTGGCGGGCCCGAACCGGTCGAGCAGACCCGCCAGCGCTGCGGGGGCCTCCTCGGCGGAGAACGGCCCGAAGGTCACGACTGCAGCCGCAGACGGCGCTCCACGAACTGCCGGAAGTATTCGAGCTTGTTCGCCGGCACCAGCGCGGGCAGGATCATCCGCCACATCGCGCCGGTCTGCTCTGCGAGCCGTTCGGTCGCCTTGAGTGCGTTCGCCATGATCCGGGCGCCCATCGCCTGTTCGAGCAGCAGCAGGGAGACCGCGTGGACGTCGACGTCCTCGACGAGGTCGCCCTCGTCGGCGGCCCGGGTCGCGAGTTCCTGCAGGTTGTTCTGCCAGATCTCGTAGGGCCGGTGCTCGGTGCCCTGGTAGTCGCCGATCTCGACCAGCAGCCGGAACATCGCCCGCACCACGGAATCGGTCTCGGACATGTCGACGTGCAGGACCGACAGGTCGATCAGTGTCTCGAGCGCCGGGGAACGGCGGTCCATCTTGGACTCGGCGGCGGCCTCGAAGCGGAGATAGCCGGAGTCGATCACCCCGCGCGCCAGTTCTTCCTTCGAACCGAAGTGGAAGTACAGCGCACCCTTGGTGACGCCGGCCTCCTCGATGATGTCGCCCAGGTTCGCGTCCGCGTACCCGTCGCGCACGAAGATCGTCGCTGCGCCCTGCAGCACCGATTCGCGTGTCACCTCTGCGCGTACTTGTCGTCCCACCACAGCCTGCCTTCTCACGGGTATCCCAACGATAACGCCACTTACCTGAAAGCAGAGAGCAGACGGTCCCGAAAACGAGAGGACTATTCGGAAACCGGGGGTTCCCCGAGCTTCGGGTCCGCTTCCAGACCGATGAGGCCGTTCCAGCACAGGTTCACGAGGTGGGCCGCGACGTCCTCCTTCGACGGGGTGCGGCGGTCGAGCCACCACGTCGCGGTGGTGGCGACCATGCCGACGAGAGCCTGGGCGTAGAGCGGAGCGAATTCGGGGTTGAGCCCCCGCCGGGAGAAGTCGCCGGTCAACAGCTCCCCCACCTGACGCATCGCCTCGTTGAGCAGACTCGAATAGGTGCCTTCCTCGGCGGACATCGGCGAGTCGCGCACGAGGATGCGGAAGCCGTCGGTGCGCTCCTCTATGTAGGTGAGCAGAGCGAGCGCGGCCCGCTCGACGCGGATCCTCGACCGGTTGCGGGTGAGGCTCTCGGTGACCATCGACATCAGCACGGTCATCTCGCGGTCCACGACCACCGCGTAGAGGCCTTCCTTACCGCCGAAGTGCTCGTAGACGACCGGCTTGGAGACCTGCGCCCGCTGGGCTATCTCCTCTATGGAAGTGCCCTCGTAGCCGCGCTCGGCGAACAGGGCGCGACCGATCTCGATGAGCTGTTCCCGACGCTGCGTGCCCGTCATCCGGATCCGCGGAGTGCGCTCGGTTCGCTTCTGCGACGCCTGCGACACAGGTCCTCCTTCGGCGGCGGGACGTACTCGAACGTTCGACAGCCTATCCATTCCCGATCGCGCCACCCCAGGTTCGACGTCGACGCCGTCTCGTGCGAGGATCGGGGGCGCACGTCCGCCGGTTCCGCCGCGGAGGTGTGGCAGTCCGCCGTGGTGTAATCGGCAGCACCTCTGATTTTGGTTCAGATAGTTCAGGTTCGAGTCCTGGCGGCGGAGCGGGAACCGTCCCGGGGAGCCTCAGCGCTTTCCCGGTGCACGCACGGACCGGCGTGCAGAAACGTGTCGAGGGAGCTACATGCAGGTGCAGACCGCGATCGTCGTGCTGGCAGCCGGAGCAGGAACAAGGATGCGGTCGAAGACACCGAAGGTGTTGCACACCCTCGGTGGACGCACGATGCTCGCGCACTCCCTGTACACCGCCGCCGCACTCGAACCCGCCCATCTCGTCACCGTCGTCGGGCACCGCCGCGAGGAGGTCTCCGCCGAGGTGAGCGCCGTCGCCGCGGGTCTCGACCGCGAGATCCGGGTGACCGTCCAGGAGGAACAGCTCGGCACCGGCCACGCCGTGGAGTGCGGCCTCGGTGCCCTCCCCGACGACTTCGACGGCACGGTCGTCGTCACCGCCGGCGACGTCCCGCTGCTCCGCTCCGACACCCTGCAGGAACTGCTCGACGCGCACCTCGACACCGAGCCTGCCGCCGTCACCGTCCTCACCACGACGGTGTCCGAGCCGACCGGCTACGGACGCATCGTGCGCACCACGGACGGCGACGTCGCCGGGATCGTCGAGGAGAAGGACGCCTCGCCGACGCAGCGCGCGATCCAGGAGATCAATACGGGCGTGTACGCCTTCGACGCGGCCGCGCTGCGATCCGCGCTCGGCAAGCTGAGTGCCGACAACTCGCAGGGCGAGCTGTACCTGACCGACGTCGTGAAGATCGCCCGCGACGAGGGCCACACCGTCCGCGGACTCCACACCGACGACGCGGTGCAGGTCTCCGGCGTCAACGACCGCGTCCAGCTCGCCGCACTGACCACCGAACTCAACCGGCGCCTGCTCGAGCACTGGATGCGCGAGGGTGTCACGGTGATCGACCCGGCCTCGACGTGGATCGACGTCGACGTCGTGCTCGGCACCGACGTCACCATCCACCCGGGTGTGCAGTTGCGCGGCCGCACGGTGATCGCCGACGACGCGGAGGTCGGCCCCGACACGACGCTGACCGACGTGCAGGTCGGCGCCGGCGCCACCGTGGTGCGCACCCACGGCTCCGACGCCGTGATCGGCGCGGAGGCCACTGTCGGCCCGTTCACCTACCTGCGCCCCGGCACCGAACTCGGCGCGTGCGGCAAGCTCGGTGCCTTCGTCGAGACGAAGAACGCGCAGATCGGGGCGCATTCGAAGGTCCCCCACCTCACCTATGTCGGCGACGCGGAGATCGGCGAGCACTCCAACATCGGAGCGTCGAGCGTCTTCGTCAACTACGACGGGGTGAAGAAGTACCGCACGGTCGTCGGATCGCACGTCCGGACCGGGTCGGACACCATGTTCGTCGCTCCCCTCACGGTGGGCGACGGCGCCTACACGGGCGCCGGAACAGTACTCCGTCGCGACGTTCCTCCGGGGGCGCTGGCGGTGTCGGGTACGCCACAGCGCAATATTGAAGGGTGGGTCCAGCGAAATCGCGCCGGTACCCCCGCTGCCGAGGCAGCATCGAGAGCACAGCAGCCGCACGACCACGATCGCCAGAAGGACGGCCAGAACCAGTGACCAATTGGATCGACAACCAGAAGAACTTGATGCTCTTCTCCGGCCGGGCCCATCCCGAGCTGGCGGAGCAGGTCGCGAAGGAACTGGGCGTCCCCCTCACCCCGCAGACGGCACGGGACTTCGCGAACGGTGAGACGTTCGTGCGTTTCGAGGAGTCGGTGCGCGGTTCGGATGCCTTCGTGCTGCAGAGCCATCCGTTCCCGCTGAACCAGTGGGTCATGGAGCAGCTCATCATGATCGACGCGCTCAAGCGTGGTTCGGCCAAGCGCATCACCGCGATCCTGCCGTTCTACCCCTACGCCCGTCAGGACAAGAAGCACCGCGGCCGCGAGCCCATCTCCGCCCGCCTGATCGCCGATCTGCTCAAGACCGCCGGCGCCGACCGCATCATCACGGTCGACCTGCACACCGATCAGATCCAGGGTTTCTTCGACGGTCCGGTCGACCACATGCACGCCCAGGGCCAGCTCGCCGAGTACATCCGCGGCAAGTACGGCGTCGAGAACATCGCCGTGGTCTCCCCCGACTCCGGTCGTGTGCGTGTCGCCGAGAAGTGGGCCGACACCCTCGGTGGCGCGCCGCTGGCGTTCATCCACAAGACCCGCGACCCGCTGGTGCCCAACCAGGTCAAGTCGAACCGCGTGGTCGGTGACGTCGACGGTCGCACCTGCATCCTGATCGACGACATGATCGACACCGGCGGCACCATCGCCGGTGCCGTGAAGATCCTGAAGGAGGCCGGCGCGGGCGACGTCATCATCGCCGCCACCCACGGTGTGCTCTCCGACCCGGCCGCCGAGCGCCTCGCTTCGTGCGGCGCCAAGGAGGTCATCGTCACCAACACGCTGCCGATCCCGCCGGAGAAGCAGTTCGACTGCCTCACCGTGCTGTCGATCGCTCCACTGCTCGCGCAGACGATCCGCGAGGTCTTCGAGAACGGCTCGGTCACCTCGCTGTTCAACGGGGTCGCCTGACCCACCGCTCGACGACGGGGCAGACTTGTCCGGGTGTTCACCGGATTTCCCGTCGCGGCCCTCGACTTCTACGACGATCTCGAGGCCGACAACAGCAAAGCATTCTGGGCCGCGCACAAGGCCGTCTACGACGACTGCGTGCGCGGCCCGATGCTTGCCCTGCTCGCGGAACTCGAGGAGGAGTTCGGGGAGGGCAAGGCATTCCGCCCGTACCGTGACGTGCGGTTCAGCAAGGACAAGCTGCCGTACAAGACCCATCAGGGCGGATTCGTCTCCGTCGCGCAGAGCGTCGGCTACTACGTCGAGATAAACGCCGCCGGGTTGCGGGTCGCCGCCGGCCTGTTCCACGGTTCGTCCGATCAGATCGCCGGTTACCGGGCCGGGGTCGACCACGGCCGTCGCGGCCCCGAGCTCCGGAGGATCGTGCGCAGGCTGGAGCGCGCGGGATACGAGATCGGTGGCGACCGGCTGAAGTCCCGGCCGCGGGGCGTGGACGCCGATCATCCCCGCATCGAACTCATGCGTCACCGGTCCCTGTGGGCCGGCCGGACGGAGATCTCCCCGCCGTGGATCGACAGTCCGCGCACCCTCGAGGAGGTGCGTTCGGCGTGGCGTGAGTTCCGGCCGTTGGTGCGCTGGCTCACCGCTGCCACCGCAACGTGATGCGGCAGACCGGGTGGTATGGAATGCTGTGTGGCGCAATGGTTTGAAGGACGCGCCGGGACGGGGATGATCTTCGTCACGCCGCACGAATCGTCGCAGGTCGTACGAGACCCCCCTCCCCTGCGTAACTCGGCTTTCACCTAAAGTGGCACCTCGTGACCGACGCGCAAACTCTCGAAGCCCCTATGGAAAACGCGACAATCCGAACGGTCCGACGATGGTCGCCGGGTGCGTGCGTCTGGTGTGGTGACACCGACTCGGTCGAGGTCTTCCGCAACGAACCTCGCTGTGCCACATGCCGTAAGCACGAAGCCGTCATCGACGAGGCCCGCAAGTTCATGGGCATGTACGGCCTGCGGCCCATCGGCGGCACCCTGCAGTCCGACGACGAGGAGGAGTACGAGCACCGCCTCGCCGCTCGCGAGGCGCGCCGCGCCCTCAACGACATCCGCCTCGCCGAGCAGCCCGACCCGGCACTCGTGCGCAAGGCACTGCGTCCCCGCGCCGCCGCGATCACGGAGGGCCACACCGGTTCCTCCGCGCAGACGTCGACGCGTCCGGCCTCCGCGGCCCGGAGCTCGTCCTCTTCGTCCAAGCCGGCGAAGTCCGCGGCTCCGGTCCGGACGGGTGCCGTGGACGTCGAGGAGATCCAGACCCGGGCCCTCGCGTTGCTCGATCAGCTCTCCGCGATCGACGCGCAGCTCGCGCTCGTCGCCGAGCAGAGCGGCCTCGCTGCTCGCGCCCGCCGCAGCGATCTGGAGAAGCAGAAGGCCACGATCCTGCGCACCCTCGCCGCACTCGAGAAGGCACGTCTGAGCGCATCCGGCAGCTAGTCGCCGGCTCACACCACCGCAGCCCCGTCCCGCTCCGTCGAGTC
This sequence comes from Rhodococcus rhodochrous, assembly GCF_900187265.1. Taxonomy (NCBI): domain Bacteria; kingdom Bacillati; phylum Actinomycetota; class Actinomycetes; order Mycobacteriales; family Nocardiaceae; genus Rhodococcus; species Rhodococcus rhodochrous. The sequence goes on along the minus strand of NZ_LT906450.1, from coordinate 1,176,347 downwards.
CGCTCGACGGTCCGGTGCGGGGCTGCGGTCGTTACCGCACGTCACAGTAGGTGTCGTTACCCCACCTCACGACAACGGACCGGGTAGTCTGTGATCGACCAAGGGCCGTCGGGGGGCACTGCTCGGGCATTCTCGCCTGCGCGGATCCGGCCGAAGCCTGTCCGAAGGAGTGCGCGTGAGTGTTTCCGACTCCCCTCGCGTCGGTGCACCCGCGTGGCGTTCCTTGTCCTCGGCTCTGGCGCGACCCCGACTGTTCGCGTGTCTCGACCGGTGCTCCACGCTGACGGTGATCGACGCTCCCCCGGGCTTCGGCAAGCGGACACTCGTCGCGGGATGGCTCCATCGGGGCGGCGCACCCGACCACACGATCGTCTGGGTTCCCGAACTCTCCGCGTCCGGCGACGGCGACCTGCCCGAGCATGTGCTCGCGGTCCTCGCCGATCACCCGGCCGTCGAGGTCGCCGGCGACGGTCCCGACGATTCCCCGTTCGAGCGCGTGGTCCGTACCTTCCGCGATCTGGGGTCGCCCTGCCTGCTCGTGCTCGCCTGTGTGTCGCCGCAGAACTCGGCCGACGTACTCGAAGCAACCCTTCGGCTGCTCGACCGGTGCCCCCGGCTCGATGCGATCGTCTGCCTGCCGGGAAACAGCACCGACATGACCGAGGTCGTCCTCCGCGGGATCGACTCCACGTACGTCCCGGCCGCCGATCTCGCGTTCACCGTCGAGGAGACGACGACACTGCTGCGCGACGCCGGACCGGAGCGCTCCGACAGCGAGTGCGAGGCCGTGTGCCGTGCGCTCGGTGGTGTGCCGACCCTCGTCTCTGCGGCCACGGCCGTCGCCCGGAGCCGGCCCCAGCGTCTGATCGACTCCCGGGGACTGCCGACTCCCGCATCGGCCCGCCTCGTGCGGACGTATGTGGAGAACCGGCTCGACGAACTCGACGACGCGCACCGCGAGTTCGCGTTCTCCGTCGCTGCGGCCCACAGCGTCACCGCCGAGCGGGCGGCCGAACTGACGGGCGCGGCGGACCCCGAGGCCGCAGTCGCGACGCTCGCCGCGGCCGGCCTCGTGATCGATTCGCCCTTCCAGGATCCCCGGACCTGGCGGTGGCCCGACGCCGTCCGCTCCTGCGTGCTCGACATCTCCCGCCGGGAACATCCCGGACGTGTCGACGCCCTGCTCGTCGAACTCGCCCAGGCCCACCGCGACGCCGGCAGGCCCGCCGAGGCGTCGATCTATGCCGTCGAGGCCGGCGACTGGGAGACCGCCGTGGCAATCGTCGAGGAATCCTGGGCGCGCATGGTCGACAGCTCCTTCGATGTTCTCGTCAAGGTCCTCCGGCAGATCCCCGACCAGGAGCTCGGCGACCATCCGTCGGTCCAGGCCGGTCGCGCGCTGTTCACACAGATGCTCGACGAACATTCGATCCTGCACGCCTCCCTGCCCGCGGATCCCGACGAACTCACCGAGCTCGGGAAGACACCCGGCGCCGCGCAGGCCGTCTACGTCGCGACGGTGCAGACCCTGACCCTGCGGGTCTCGGGCGAATTCGGTGAGGCCGCGCGGTTGACGCTGCTGTTGCGTCCGCTCGTCCATTCGATCCTCGAACACCGGCCCGACGATCTCGGTCCGCAGCTGCCGCTGCTGCGCGTCCAGTGGGCGATCACGCTCCAGCTCGCCGGACATCTGACCGAGTCCACCACCGTCTTCCGCCGCGCCTACCGCGGTGCGTACGCCGCGAACATCGCCTTCGTCATCCAGAACGCCGCGGGCAGCTCGGCGCTGAACTGGGCGGTGACGGGCGACAATCCGCGCGCCCGGGAATGGCTGCGCATCGAGAGCAACGCCGAGCCCACCGAGGGTCGCTGGGGCGAGATGGTCAAGGTGGGTGGCCGCGTGGCGTCCGCGCTCGTCCACCTCGACTCGCTCGAGCTCGACCGTGCCGTCGAATATCTCGACGAGCTCGGTGTCCCGCGGGTCTCGGAGGAACTCTGGGGATTCGTCGCCTACTGCCGGGCCTACTACAACCTGGCGGCGGGCAACGCCTACGACGGACTCACCGAACTGCACCGGCTCATCGCCTCGCACCACGATCTGTTCGACCGCGGCGCGTTCTCGCGCATCCTGCTCGGGGCTGCCGAGATCGACCTGCAGCTGGCGCTCGGCAACGGCAACCTCGCGCGCGCCCTCGCCGAGGAGTCGCCACAGAACCATCCGATGCTCGTGGTGACGAACGCGCGTGTCGAACTGTTCACCGGTCATCCGGAGGTCGCGCTCAAGAAGCTCAAGCGTGTTCCGTGGACGGAGTGCGGCTTCCCGCGCGCACATGTCGAGGCGTTGCTCGTCGAGGCGAGCGCCCACCTCGATCTCGACGAGAAGGACGCCGCGGTCCGCAGCTGGCAGCGGGCCTGCACGCTCGCCGAGGCCCTCGGCAACCGCCGCGCCTTCACCACTCTGGCCGAGGGTGCCGCCGGGCGTCTCGCGGAGCTCGGCGGTCTCACCGTCCCGGACGAGGCGATCGGGTCCGTCTTCACCGAACCGGTCACCCATGTCGAACTGTCCCGGCGGGAGACGGACGTGCTGGAGTTGCTGGCGCTGGGATCGACGCACGCCGACATCGCGAAGAAGTTGTTCGTCTCGCACAACACGATCAAGACCCAGTTGCGCAGCATCTACCGCAAGCTCGGCGTGCACACGCGGGTGGAAGCGATCGGCCGGGCGCGCGATCTCAGGCTCCTGCCGGTCCGCCGGTCGCTGTAGCCGAACGCGCACGCATCCGGGCGGCGAGCCGAAGATCGAGCGCCCACACGACGCCCGCGAGCGCCGCCAATCCGACACCGAGCACACACACCGCGGTCCACCCGCCGGCGCTCCACGCCATCGTGCCGAGCGCCGAACCGGACGCCGCACCGATGAAATAGCCCGTCATGTAGACGGAATTGACGCGCGAGCGGGCCTCGGGGTCGAGGGCGTACACGATGTTCTGGTTGGTGATGTGCACGAGGTTGAGCGCGAGGTCGACGACGAGCATCCCGACGACGAACCACACCAGCGAGCTCGCACCCGCCGCGAGGGCCGCCCACGACGCGATCAGCGTGAACACTCCCACCGCCGTCGTCGGCGGTCCGTAGCCGCGGTCGACGAGCCGGCCCGCCGCGGTCGCGGCGAACGCACCGGCCACCCCGGCCAGCCCCACGAGACCGATCTGCAGGTCGTCGAGGCCGAAGGGCGGGTCGGACAGCAGGAACGCCATCGTCGAGAACAGCGCGCCCACCGACGCGAAACCCAGCCCGCCGAGCAGGGTCCGGGTGCGCAGGCGAGGATGCGTGACGATCAACGTCCCGAGGGATCGCAGCGTGCTGCCGTAACCCTGACGGACCACCGGTGGTGTCGCCGGCAGCACCCGCCACAACGCGAGCGCCACGAGCACCATCGCGACCGCGCTCACCTGGTAGACCGTCGTCCAGCTGTCGCCGAGTTCGGCGAGGATGCCCGCGACGCTCCGGGCCACGAGGATCCCGACGAGCAGCCCGCTCATCACGGTGCCGACCGCGCGACCCCTCGATTCCGGCGTCGCGAGGGTCGCCGCGAACGGCACCAGCACCTGCGCGGCCACCGAGAACAGACCGGCGACAGCGGTGCCCACCACGAGCACCCCGATGTTCGGCGCGAATCCGCTCAGCCCCTGCCCCGCCGCCGCGGCCAGCATGAGCATCACCGCCAGCCGCCGCTGCGGGAACATGTCGCCGAGCGGCACGAGGAACAGCAGGCCGAGAGCGTAGGCGACCTGCGCGACCGTCACGGTGGAGGCGGCGGCCGATCGGGAGGTGTCCAGTGCTTCGGCGATGGAGTCGAGCAGCGGCTGGTTGAAGTAGTTGCCACCCACGCACAGACCCGTTGCCACGGCCATGAGCAACAGGACCGGGGTCGTCAGGACGGGACGGGAGGACGCCATGTCCTCCAGCGTCCCGTGTGGGCGCGGCGGAAGTCGAATCGGCTCGTCGGCCGCCTTTCGAGGACTACTCCCGGGAGGCGGCGAGCAGGACGAACCGTCCGTCCGGATCCACCCATTCGTGCCGGACGACGAATCCCGCATCGGCGAGTTCCTGCGAGATACCGACGAGACGGAACTTCGCGGAGATCTCGGTCCGGATCTGCTCACCCTCCGCGAAGGAGATCTGCAGATCGAGGCCCGGGATCGTCACGTCCATCGCCTCGGTCGCCTCGAGGCGCATCTCGATCCACTCGTTCTCCGGGTCCCAGACGGCGCGGTGTACGAACCGGGCGGGATCGAAGTCGGCGCCGAGCCGGGCGTTGAGCACCCGCAGGACGTTCCGGTCGAACTCCGCCGTCACGCCGGCCGCGTCGTCGTAGGCGGCGATCAGGGTGTCGCGGTCGATAACGAGCCCCGCCCCGAGCAGCAGCCACTCGCCGGGGTGGAGGATCGCGGCGGTCCCGGCGAGGAACTGTGCGCGTTCGCTCGGGACGAGGTTGCCGATCGTGCCGCCGAGGAACGCGATCGCGCGTTTCCCGCCGGCAGGGAGATGCGCGAGCGAATCGGTGAAGTCGCCGACCACCCCGTGCACCGTCAGGTTCGGATACTCCGCCGCCAAGCGGGCGACGGCCGACCGCAACGCCGGTTCGGAGACGTCCTGCGGTACGTAGGTGTGGAGATACGGCTCGAGGGCGTCGAGCAGCACGTGCGTCTTCTCGGACGACCCGGAGCCGAGTTCGACGAGCATCTCGGGGCGGGCGGCGTCGGCGAAGTCGGCGGCGTGCTGTCGCAGCAGTGCGAATTCGGTGCGCGTCGGATAGTACTCGGGCAGTCGCGTGATCTCGTCGAACAGTTCGCTGCCCCGCGCGTCGTACAGCCAGGTCGGCAACAGGTACTTGGGATCGGACGTGAGTCCGCGCCGTGCGTCCTCGCGCAGTTTGGCGTCGAGGTCCTCGGGGCGCAGGTGCACGTCGACGATCACGGTGAGCCGACCTCCAGTGGTGAGACGATGAGTTTGCCCGGCATCGCGGCGACGAGATGCCGGTCGGGTACGGGTTTCCAGCGGCTGTCGTCGTCGAACGGTTCGGATGCCACGATCGCGACCTGCTCGTCGACGAACGTCCACAGCGAGTGGTACCAGGCGGTCGCCCAGATCCCGGACTCGTTGCACAGCAACATGTTCAGCCGCGAGTCCGGTGCGAGTTCGAGCACGTCGTGGACGAGTGAGATCAGCGCCGGTTCGGGGTCGGCCGAGCGCAGCCGCGACTGCAGCAGGAGCCACAGCGTGGCGGCGTCGGTCGGCGATTCGAGCCGCAGCAGTTCGGCGACGGGCAGTGCGGCGGCGAGGGTGACGAGTGATCCCGGCCAGCCCCGGACGACACCGTTGAGACTGAACGCCCACCGGTCGTCGGAGAAGGGCGCGGCCGCCGACCGTTCGACGGGCATCCCCTCGGTGGCCGAGCGGGTCGCGGCGACGACGGTGCGCGACCGTATCGACGTCAGACCCTCACCGAGGAAGGGATCGGACCAGATCGGCAACGCCGACCGGTAACGCCCGAAGGTGCCCTCGGCACTCCACCATCCGACACCGAAACCGTCGGCGTTGATCGTGCCTCCCCCACGCATGTCGGTGGGCGACCACGACTGGCGGAGCAGCGAATTGGTTCCGGTGGACAGCAGTGCGGCGACGTTCGTCTCCGGCCCGATGTACGCCAGGTGTCTACACATCGCCCGTCCCGTATGCGACGCGGAACCCGGCGAAGATCTGACGACGGACGGGCAGGTCCCAGTTGCGGAAGGTTCCGCGGCACGCGACCTCGTCGGTCCCGAACGATCCTCCGCGCAGCACCCGGTGTCCGTCGCCGAAGAAGACCTCCGAGTACTCGCGGTAGGGGAACGCACGGAAGCCCGGATAGCCGGTGAACGGCGTGGACGTCCACTCCCACACGTCGCCGATCAGCTGATGCACCCCGAGCGGCGACGCCCCCTCCGGATACGCGCCGACCACGGCGGGACCGAGATGACGCTGACCGAGATTGGCGTGTCCGGGACCGGGATCCTCGTCGCCCCAGGGGAATCGGCGGCTGCGTCCGGTGGCCGGATCCCAGCGCGCCGCCTTCTCCCATTCGGCCTCGGTCGGAAGACGCCCACCGACCCAGCGGGCGAACGCCTCGGCCTCGTGGAAGCACACGTGCACGACCGGCTCGTCCGGGTTCAGCGGCGCGGTACGACCGAAGGCCGTTCGGCTCCATCCGGTTTCGTCGCGACTCCAGAACTGCGGGGCCTCGAGACCGGCGTCGAGGCGGTGCTGCCGGCCCACCTCGCTCCACAGTTCGGGCCGCTCGTAGCCACCGTCCTCGATGAACTCGAGGTACCGACGGTTGGTGACGGGCACGGCGTCGAGTTCGAACTCCGGCACCTCCACGACATGCGCCGGGCGTTCGTTGTCGAGGGCCCACGGATCGGTGGACGTCCCCATCTCGAATGCGCCGGCGGGGATCCGGACGCGTTCGGTGTCGCGGACGGTTCCGGTGCGCGGCGCTTCCGGCGCGTCGAGCAGCGGCGGACCCTGTCGCAGTTGGTGTGTCGCGAGCATCGTCTCGTCGTGCTGCTGTTCGTGCTGCGCGACCATCGCGAAGACGAAACCCTCGCGGGTCAGCTCGTCGTCGAATGCACTGTGCTCGAGCACGTCCCAGGTGAGATCACGGACGGCACGCGCGTAGCCGCGGGCGGCCTCGGGGTCGAGCAGCGGCAGCCCCGTGCGGGTCGCGCGGGGATGCCGGAACGCGTCGTAGAGATCGTCGATGTCGCCGCGGACCGCAGGGCGCCTGCCCGCGACCCGCACGAGCCAGCGCTCCTCCTGGTTGGCGATGTGCGCGAGATCCCACACCAGCGGGCTCATCAGCGGCGAATGTTGTGCGGTGAGATCCTGTTCCGGCACGGAGGTGAGCACCTCGGTGCGGGCACGCGCCCGCTCGAGGTGACGCCTGAGCGCAACACGAGCAGGTGTCACCGCACCTCCTCACCCGGCGCCAATCCGCGCAGGCACCGTGCTGCGGCCGCGTCGAGCGCCGCGGTGAACCGCATGTCGCGGGAGGACTCCGCCGCGAGCGAGAGCAGACCTGCTGCGGCAGCACGTAATTCGAGTGAGACGAGGCCGACGCGGGCCGCCTCGGCCCACTGGTCGCGCACCGGCGCGGCGATCGCGCACGCCTCCGCGGAGACCTCGGGCGCCGACAGCAACGCCTCGAGAGCCGCGACGGGCACCTGCCACGACTCGGCCGGCTGCGCGTCGAGATAGCGCACCTCGAGATGCCCGCACGGACGAACGGGCGGGAACAGCGTCGTCATGTGGTAGTCGAGGTCGTCGACGGTGGGTCGGCGGCGGATGTCGGCGTCGAGCTCGCCCGCGAGCCACGCCGCGAAGGTGGCGCCGGGCGGTGCGTACCATTCGGGCATTTCCGAACGCACGCAGGTCAGCGGTGCGTCGAGCACCCATGCGGGGTAGTCGGCGGGATGGTCGACGTGGCCGAGGGCGGGATCGAGTTCGAGCCACGTGCGCATCCGCTGCGATGCCCAGTCGCCCTCCGGAGCACCTCGCAGCCGGGGCGAGCACGCGAAGGCCGCGATCATCGCCGGGCCGATGGCGTGGAGCAACTCCCAGCGCTGCACGATCTCCCGCTCGTCGCGTCCCGCGTCGACGGAAACCTGAACGGACGCAGTGCTGTTCATCATCAACCGGCCCATCGGGCCGATCCGGTCGTAGCGGAGTTCCATCGCCCCGTAGCGCGGGGTGCGCAGCAGACGGTGGGGAGGCCGCACCTCATCAGCGGCGCGGTCGAGCATGATCACCGACCGGCGGGCCAGCAACGCACGGAGCATGCGGAGGTCGGCCGTGAGCCGATCGCACACCTGCCGTGCCGAGGTGCACGGCACGCTCGACAGTTCGACCTGACCACCCGGCTCGACGCTGACCGCGCTGCCCGACGGCAGCGGACGGGCGGACGACGACGGGGCCACCGCGCGCGGCGCGTGCGGCCCGAGGGCCTCGACGAGCGTCGTGAGTTCGGGACGCGATTCGGTGCCGTCGGCCCGCGCGGTGAGCCATTCGAGTTCGACCCCGATCAACCTGGGGATTCCCAGCCGGAACGCCCTGCTGCGGACGTGGTCCTCCGCTGCTGCTCGGGAGCCGATTTCCTTACGGGCACGGAAGGCTGCGGCATCGACTGCCATTGCCATTCGTCCACCCCCTCGGCCGGTGCGCCAGGTCTGCGGTCGAGACTAACCCGGTCGGGGACACGACGCGCGGATAACGCACCGGTGCGTGCGCGAACCCACTCCACCGGGCAGGCTCGACCCCGACGATACGGACGACCGAGGAGGTGAGGGGTCCGTGCTGGACCTTCAGGCGGCCCGACGCGACACACCGGGATGCTTCGACCGGGTCTTCCTCGACAGCGCCGGCTCGTCGCTGCCGCCGACGCCGGTGCTCGAGACGATGCTCGCGCACCTGCGCCGAGAGGCCGAGGTCGGCGGGTACGTGGCGGCCGACGAGCGGCTCGACGACCTGACGGCCGTGAAGACCTCGCTCGGTCGCCTGTTCGACGTGCCGGAGACCTCCGTCGCACTGTCCGACGGGGCCTCGCGGGCATGGACGTCCTTCTTCTACGCCGTGCCGCTGCGACCCGGCGACCGCATCCTGATCTCGCAGGCCGAATACGCCGCGAACGCGATCGCCGCGCTGCAGCGCGCGCGGGCGACCGGCGCCACCGTCGAGGTCGTTCCGTCCGATCCGTCCGGTCGCATCGACGTCGAGGCACTCGAGGGGACGCTCGACGAACGGGTGCGGCTCGTGTCCGTCGTGCACGCCCCCACCAACGGCGGGCTGGTCAACCCCGTCCGGGAGATCGCCGACGCCGCGCACGCGGTCGGGGCGCTCGTGCTGCTCGACGCGTGCCAGTCGGTGGGGCAGCTGCCGGTGAGCGTGCCCGAACTCGACGTCGACGCGCTGTCGGGCACCGGGCGCAAGTGGCTCCGCGGTCCGCGCGGCACCGGGTTCCTCTACGTGCGCCCACGACTGGTGACCGAACTCGAACCGGCCGTGCTCGACCTGCACAGTGCCTCGTGGACCTCGGCCGACAGCTACGAACTCGCCCCGGACGCCACCCGCTTCGAGATGTGGGAGGCCGGGGTGGCGGCCAGGCTCGGGCTCGGCGCTGCCGTGGACTACCTCCTCGACCTGGGTGTCGACGCCGTGTCCGAGGCGGTGGCCTACCGGGCCGGGCACGTGCGCGACGGGCTCGCCGGCATCGACGGCGTGACCGTCACCGATCTCGGCGAGCAGCGCAGCGGCATCGTCTCGTTCACCGTGGACGGCCGCGACCCGCAGGAGGTCCGCGACGCCCTGGCCGAGCGGTCGGTGACGGTCACGGTCAGCAACCGCAGCTCGACGTTGCTGGACATGACCTCGCGCGACCTGCAGTCGGTGGTGCGGGCGTCGCCCCACTACTTCGTCTCCCCCGCCGACGTCGACAGGTTCCTCGCCTCGGTGCACGACATCGCCCGCTCGTGAAGCTCGCGCGGGCCGACGACAGGGCTGTTTGTCCCCGCTCGACGTCGTCCGGTAAAGTGGTTCGAGTTGTCTCGGCGAGGGTGAACCGCAATATCGCTGGATCACCGTGATCGACGCGGCTGCGACGGAAGCAATGTGCTCCCCGGTCGCACGTGTCGGATCCGTTCGTTCGAGAACACCCGACCACGAAGTGCCACCAGCGTAGGAGCCGTCACATCATGTCCGACGAGAATCGTCTCGTAGCCAGCGTCCGCACCGAGTTCGGCAAGGGTGCCGCACGCCGCGCCCGTCGCGCCGGCCAGGTCCCCGCCGTCCTCTACGGCCACGGCACCGAGCCCCGGCACCTCGCCCTCCCCGACCTCGAGTTCGCAGCCGTGCTGCGTAACCACGGCACCAACGCCATCCTCACCCTCGACATCGACGGCGAGGACCAGCTCGCGCTGACCAAGTCGGTCGTCGTCCACCCCATCCGCCGCTACATCGAGCACGCCGACCTGCTCGTCGTGAAGAAGGGCGAGAAGGTCACCGTCGAGGTGCCCGTCGTCCTCGCCGGTGAGGCCGGCTCCGGCACGCTGGTGGTCAACGAGGTCAACACCATCAAGCTCGAGGCCGACGCCCTGAACATCCCCGAGGAGATCACCGTCTCGATCGAGGGCGCCGAGGCCGGCACCCAGATCCTGGCCGGTGGCGTCGAGCTGCCCGCCGGCGCGACCCTGCAGGACGATCCCGAGCTGCTGCTCGTGAACATCGTCGAGGCTCCCTCCGCCGACGCCATGGAAGGCGCCGAGGGCGAAGAGACCGCCGAAGAGGCCTCCGAGGAGGCCTGAGCCATCACCGGCTCCCTGTGAAGTCACTCGTGCGGCGCGTCATCCCTTCGGGGTGGCGCGCCGCACGTCGTTCGAATGCACGGAAGGATCAGTTCGTGGGCGACGACGCCGCGCTCGTGGTCGGTCTCGGCAACCCCGGCCCGAAGTACGAGAACACCCGGCACAACATCGGATTCATGGTGGTCGACGTGCTGGCCGGACGCGTCGGCGGCAAGTTCTCCGCGCACAAGCGCAGCAACGCCGACATCGTGCAGGCCCGGCTCGACGGGCGGCAGGTGATCATCGCGAAGCCGCGCACCTACATGAACCTGTCCGGCGGCCCGGTCGCCTCCCTTGCCAAGTTCTTCTCGGTCGATCCCGCGAACGTGATCGTCGTGCACGATGAACTCGACCTGGACTTCGGGACGATCCGGCTCAAGCTCGGCGGTGGTGAGAACGGGCACAACGGCCTGCGGTCCACCTCGTCGGCGCTCGGCACCAAGGACTACCTGCGGGTCCGGATGGGCATCGGCCGCCCGCCCGGCCGCCAGGATCCCGCCGACTTCGTGCTCAAGCCGTTCTCGGCCACCGAACGCAAGGAACTCGACGTGTGGTGCGAGGAAGGCGCCGACGCCGTCGAACTGCTGCTGAAGCTCGGTCTCGAAGGCGCCCAGAACCGCATCCACTGACCACCCGCCTCCGCCGAGGAGGCGTGCGTGAGGTCAGGCTCGCGTCAGCAACGCCAGCGAGGTGCCGCGACGCAGCTTGCCCGAGGAGGTCTTCGGGATGCTGCCGGGGCCGAGCACCGCGACCGTGCGGGGCCGCACGCCCACCTCGGCGACCACCGCGTGCACGACGTCGTGTTCGATGCGGCGCACCTCGTCCGGATGGTCGAAGAGTTTGGTCTCCACCGCCACCGCGAACGATTCCCGCTTGTCCCCCGCGTCGAGCCGGATGGCGACGGCGTTGCCGGGACGCACGCCGTCGACGGTCCCCGCCGCTCGTTCGATGTCGGTGGGATAGATGTTGCGGCCGCCCATGATGATGACGTCCTTCACCCGGCCGCACACCACGACGAGCCCTTCCTCGGTGAAGTAACCCGCGTCGCCGGTGTCGAGCCAGCCGTCGGCGTCCTGCGCGGGTACGGGCCCGTCCACGGTGAGATAGCCGTGCGTGACGGCCTCGCCGCGCAACTGGATGATGCCCACGCCGCGGGCTGGCAGCACCTGTCCGTCACGGCCGACGACCCGGCCCTCGAGACCGGCCACGAGACGGCCGAGGGTGGGCATGCGGCGCGCGTGGGTGCGGTTGGTCGGCACGGCCATCCCGCCGGCCTCGAGCAGGTCGGGGTCCACCACGTCGAGCACCATCCCGCGTCCCGGATCGGGGACCGACACCGCGAGCGTGGTCTCGGCCATCCCGTAGGAGGGCGCGAGGGCGGACGGGTCGAGACCGAAGCGCTCCCCGGCCTCCGCGAGGGCCTCCATCGTGTCGGGATCGACCGGCTCGGCGCCGTTCCACATCCAGCGCATCGACGACAGGTCGAGCGCGCCGTCCGGCGCCTGCGACAACTTCCGGGCCAACAAGGAGTACGCGAAATTCGGTGCTGCGGTGAGCGTTCCGTGGTACTTGCTGATCAGCTCCGCCCACAGGATCGGCGAGCGCAGGAAGTCCAGCGGCGTGACCGACACGACCTCGGCGCCCACCTGCATGGGGACGCTGAGGAAGGCCACCATGCCCATGTCGTGGAACAGCGGCAGCCAGCTGATCATGACGTCGTCGTCGAGCGAGAACTTGACGCGGTCCATCATCGCCGTCGCGTTGGCGTAGAAGTTGCCGTGCGTGATCCGCACCGCCTTCGGCGAGCCGGTGGACCCGGACGTCAGTTGCTGCAGCACGATGTCGGACTCCGCCGTGTCGACGGGATCGACGGGCTTCCCCTCCCGCATCCGCTCCACGGTGACGACGGAGATGCCGCGTTCGCGCAACAGCGGCTCCGCGATCTCGAAGGGTGCGCCGAGCACGACGGCCCGGGCGTCGATCATCTGCAGCACCACCTCGGTGTCGTGCGACCACATCTGCAGGTCGGTGCGCGGGGTGGGCTGGTGCAGCATCGTCACGCTTCCGCCGCGCATCCACACGGCCTGGCAGACCGGTGCGATGTCCACCGGTTGGCCTGCGAGGACGCCCACCGCGTCGCCGGGTCCGATACCCGCCGCAGCCAGTGCGCCGGCCATGCGGCGGGCCTGACGGTGGATCCGTCCCCAGCTCTGCCGCAGCGGCGTATCCGGTTCGCCGGTGATCAGAGCCCCGGTGTCCGACTCCGCCGTCGCGTACATCTCCTCGGTGAACCTGCTCACGACCCGCTCCTCGTCCGGTGGTGCACGACCTCGATCAAGATCCGGTAGTTGCACATCAGCGTGCGCCTTCGAGGGGTCGGGATGGCGCGGCCTCGGGGAAACGTGATCGAATCTGGCGGAAATCGACACCGAATCGCCGAGTAACATGGACGAGTTGGCGGCGATAGCGCCCCTACTCCCTGCCCCCTTCGAGAGGTTTTTCCCGTTGAGCACCCCGCACGCTTCGGCCGACAGTCAATCCACCGGCGCCTCGAAGCCTGCGTCCGCGAAGGAGGTCAGAGCCGAAGCCGAGCGCAGACGCACCTTCGCCGTCATCTCCCACCCCGACGCCGGTAAGTCGACGCTCACCGAGGCGCTCGCCCTGCACGCGAAGGTCATTTCCGAGGCCGGCGCGGTCCACGGCAAGGCCGGCCGCAAGTCGACGGTCTCCGACTGGATGGAGATGGAGAAGGCCCGCGGCATCTCCGTCAGCTCCACCGCTCTGCAGTTCAACTACACCCGCTCGGACGTCGCGGGCACCGACGACGAGGTCGTCAACGTCGTCAATCTCGTCGACACCCCCGGTCACTCCGACTTCTCGGAGGACACCTACCGCGTCCTCACCGCCGTCGACGCCGCCGTCATGCTCATCGACGCGGCGAAGGGTCTCGAGCCGCAGACCCTGAAGCTGTTCCAGGTGTGCCGCCACCGGGGCATCCCCGTGGTCACCGTCATCAACAAGTGGGACCGCCCCGGCCGGACGCCGCTGGAACTGCTCGACGAGATCGACGAGCGCATCGGCCTGACGCCGACTCCCCTGTTCTGGCCCGTGGGTATCGCGGGCGACTTCCGCGGTCTGCTGCGCCGCGGCGAGGACGGAGACGCGGCCGAGTACATCAAGTTCACCCGCACGGCCGGCGGCGCCAAGATCGCACCCGAGGAGCATCTGTCCCCCGACGAGGCGCTCGCCCTCGAGGGCGACACCTGGGTCGAAGCCGCCGAGGAATCCGAACTGCTGTCGGCCAACGGCCAGGACCACGATCAGGAGCTGTTCCTCGCCGGGCAGACCTCCCCGGTGATCTTCGCGTCGGCGATGCTCAACTTCGGTGTGCGGCAGATCCTCGACACCCTGATCACGCTCGCACCACCGCCGCGGGCCCGCCTCGCGATCGACGAGACCGCTCGCGAGGTCGACGATCCGTTCAGCGCCGTCGTGTTCAAGGTGCAGGCCGGCATGGACACCGCCCACCGCGACCGGCTCGCGTTCATGCGAGTCGTCTCGGGTGTGTTCGAGCGCGGCATGGTGGTCACGCACGCGCAGACCGGCAAGCCCTTCGCCACCAAATACGCGCTGACGGTCTTCGGCCGCGAACGCTCCACGGTGGAGAACGCCTATCCCGGCGACGTCGTCGGCCTGGTCAACGCGACCGCGCTGGCACCGGGCCACACCCTCTATGTCGACAAGAAGGTGGAGTTCCCGCCCATTCCGTCGTTCGCGCCCGAGCACTTCGCGATCCTGCGGGCCGAGAGCGCCTCGAAGTACAAGCAGTTCCGCAAGGCCGTGGACCAGCTCGACTCCGAGGGCGTCGTGCAGATCCTCCGCAACGACGTCCGCGGCGACGCGTCGCCGGTGATGGCGGCCGTGGGTCCGATGCAGTTCGAGGTGGTCGCGGCGCGGATGAAGGCCGAGTACAACGTCGACCCGAAGATCGAGCATCTCGGCTACTCGCTCGCGCGTCGCACCGATGCGGCCTCGGCCGACGAGCTGAACCGCCAGCGCGGCGTCGAGGTGTTCACCCGGTCGGACGGCGTGCTCCTCGCTCTCGTCAGCGACAAGTGGCGGCTGCAATACATCCTCAAGGAGCTGCCGGAGCTGACTCTCGAACCGTTGGTCGCCGCGACCGACTGAGCGTCCCGACGACGCCGGACAGGTAGTGCGTCCAGCGGATTTTACTGATACTTTCCCTTCCGTCGATCCGACGTATTCGGGTGGAATCAGGAGTTGTGTCGATGAACGACGACGTACCGGCCACGGCCGGTGAGGACCTGTCGTCCGGTGGGACGGCGGATTCGGGCAGGCGATCCGGACGCGCGAAGCGCTCGGGCACCTTCGTCTACCCGCTGCCGAGCACTCCTCTTCCGAGCAGTACCCCGCTGACGAGTACGCCGGATCCCGGAACACACCGCACGAGCATGGGGGATGCATCGCTCGAAGGTGACCCGGCCGGCGGGGTGGGCGCCGGCAATTCCGAGGAAGGAACGACCCTGGTGAGCAGCACCGGCACGAACGGCTCCGCGAGTGGGCCCGCCACCACCACGACGACCACGACGGCCACCGAGAGCCTCGGCACGATCACCACACCGGGCCCGGTCCCGTCGCGGCGCAATTCGATGGGCGTGGCATCGGTGCGTATCGCCGCGCGACTCGCACAGAACGAACTGACCTCCCGCGACTCGCGCGGCATCGGCTCGCACGGCGACCCGATAGCGGACGACGACGAACTGCTCACCCTGCTCGGCGAGTACCTGCTCGCCGGTGGGCTGGAGAAACCCGAGATCCACGCGACCCTCGGTGGGCAGCCCATCGTCGTCGACCTGCAGGTACCGCAGCGTCACTCCCGGTAGAGGCGGTAGGTCGCGGGTTATCCGTCGCCGAACAGTGCGGCGATCGCCGCCGGATCGACGTCCTCGAGCGTCGCGGGCGACCACTGCGGGTCGCGGGTCTTGTCGACGAGCACGGCGCGCACACCTTCGATGAAGTCCGGCGTCGCGGCGACGCGCACGGCGACGTCGAGTTCGTGGGCGAAGCATTCCTCGAGCGTGCTCTCGGCACCGCGTCGCATCAGTTCGGCCGTGGCCCACACGCTCGTCGGCGACAACGACCGCAGGGCCGTGCGGGTCTGCTCGGCCCACTCGGCGTCGATGTCGGCGAGGCTGTCGAGGCGGGTCGCCATGTCGAGCACCGTGCCGTCGCCGAACACCGTCTCGATGTCGGGGAAACGCTGCGCCAGGGAGGATTCGGGGGCCGGTTCGACGAACTCGTCGAGGGCGTCGCGCCACTGCCCGGCGCGGATGCGGTCGGCGAAGTCGTCGATGCGGGCGCTGGGCACGTAGTGCGTGGCCAGGCCGACGGCCAGCGCGTCGCCCGCATCGATGCGGGCGCCGGTGAGTCCGAGATACATCCCCACCGCATCGCACCGCGCGGTGGTGCCGCGCAGGCGCGGGAGGAAGTGGCTCGACCCGATGTCGGGAACGAACCCGATGGCCGTCTCGGGCATGGCCATCGTGGTCTTCTCGGTGGTGACGCGCACCGCGCCGTGCACCGAGATACCGAGGCCACCCCCCATCGTGACGCCGTCGAGGACCGCGAGATACGGCTTCGGGTAGGTGGCGACCAGCTCGTCGAGGCGGTACTCGTCGGCGAAGTACTCGCGGACGGTGTCGAAGCGCCCCTCGAGGGCCAGCTCGCGCACCGGCTTGACGTCGCCACCGGCGCAGAACGCGCGGTCGGAGGCACTGGTGACGAGCACGGCCGTGACGGCCGGGTCGTCGCGCCAGGCGAGAAGCGACGAGCGGATGTCGCGGATCATCGACCGGTCGAGCGCGTTGAGCGCACCGGGACGGTCGAGTTGCACTTCGCCGACTCCGTTGGCGACGCGTGTGCGGATGAAGGACTCATTCACGGGCGGGAGCCTACCGGTCGCGGGCGACTCGTCCCTGCCACGCGACACGTCATGGATGAAGTTCCTCGGTGACCCACCGCTCCCCCGCACGCCGGTAGCGATACCGCAGGTGCCGCCGGCCGGGATCCGCCTGCCAGAACTCCACGGCCTCGGCGGCGACGCACCACGCCGTCCAGTGCGGTGAGACGAGGTCCGGATCGTGTTCGAGCGCGGTCAGGCGTTCCCGTACGAGGTCGTCGTACTCGGCGGAATCGGTGAGGGCCTCGCTCTGGTGTCCCGTGGAGGCGACGGCACGGGCGAAGACCGACCGTTCCCGGAAGTCGCGGGCACACACCTCGGGTGGGCCGGCCAGGACGGGCCCGCGCACGCGTACCTGCCGGCCGAGTTCGCGCCAGTACACGGTGAGCGCGGCGGCCGGTGTCGCGTCGAGCTGGCGGCCCTTCGGGGAACGGTCGTCGCCGGAGAACCACCAGCCGTCGTCGGTGACGTCCTTGATCAGCAGCATGCGCGCGTCGGGCGTTCCGGACGGGTCGACGGTCGACAGGGTCGCGGCGTGCGGCTCGGCGACGCCGGCCTCGGTCGCCTCGGTGAGCCAGCGGAGGAAGGTCTCCTGCGGCGTCGCGGCCGGTGCGAACGGCGGCGCGGACGCCGTGAGGGTGGGCAGGGCCCGGATCCAGCCGCGGGTATCGGGAAACTCACTGCGACGCGCGATCTCACTCATCGCCGCATGGTACCGATCCGGGAGCTCACTCCCGAGGTGGCGGCAGCTTGCCGGTCAGCGGGCCGACGAGCATCCAGCGATGCCCGAAGGGGTCGAGCAGGGTGGCGTTGCGATGACCGTGGGCCTCGTTGATCCACCTCTCGACCGAACCGCCGGCCAGACGGGCGCGGGTGAGCACCGTGTCGGTGTCGGCCACCTCGAGCATCAGGCTCACCGAGACCGCCCCCTCCTGCGGCGCCGTGAGTCCGAGTTCGGGGAATTCGTCTGCGAGATAGATCATTCCGCTGGGGAACCGCAGTTCGGCGTGCCCGACGCGACCGTCGTCCATGACGACCGGCTCGGCGGTCAGCGACGCTCCGAAGACCCGGGTGTACCACTCGATCGCCTCGTGGGCCCGCGGCACCGTCAGATAGGGCAGCGCCCCCGGACGGGGAAAATCGCCGGAACCCTCCGAGACCATCTCGTCGTCCCCGCTCAGGACGCTTTCGGTTGCTGCAGCAGTGCCCATCGATTGGTCGTCAACCGGACCGAAGGCGAGTCGCCCATGCATGTGACCGTCTCCCAGTTGCGTTGATATCCGGTGCGGCTGATCCGCCAGCATCCGTCGTCACCGAGGCTGTACCGATCGTGATAGTAGGCCGAGCCGCGCAGCATCATCCCGTCCTCGGGGATGATCACGGTGTCGGACAGCAACCACACCCCGGTGGCGCTGCGGCCGTCGTCGGCGATGTCGATCTCGGGATGGGAACAGGTGTGCTCCGTGATCAAGCGCGTTCCCAGCGTGTTCTCGAGGAAACCAATGAAGGCGTCGCGTGAGTCGAAAACGAGATGCTCCCCGTAGACGGCGTGTGCGTCGGGGGTGAGGGTGTTCGCCAGCTCGTCCCAGTCCTTCGTGTCGAGCGCTCGCGCATAACGGTGTTTGAGCCGCGTGATCTCCGCTACCGCCTGCACATCCATCGTCAGCCTCCCATTGGCGCCCCCTGCGAGTATTCGCATTCCAGGCTAGCCCGGACGACCGGCGCAGACGGCCGGAATCACACTGTTACCAGGCAGCATTCGATCGCGATTCGGTCACGGGAGGGCGTGCCGGTCACGACTCGGGACGGCGCAGCGCGCGGATGGTCGCGTCGACGACGAGTTCGGCGTAGTCGTCGTCGACGCTCTGGTCCGGGGTGGCCAACGCGAACAGGGCATGACTGAGCACGGTGCCGGTGACCATCTCGAGCAGCAGCGTCGCCGAGGTGTCGGCGGGGAGTTCGCCGCGCTCGACGGCGCGGTGCACGATCGTGCGCGCCGCGAGCACGCGGCTGCGGTTGAGGGTGTGGATCAGCCGGGCGAGCAGTTCGGGGTTGGCGCGGGCGTCGAGCGCGACGCGCAGGCTCACCAGGCCGGGGGTGGTCCGGTAACCGCGCAACAGCTGCCGGGCGAGTTCGACGAGATCGGATCGGAGCGCGCCGGTGTCGATCGGCACGGGCAGCGGGCTGCGCGCTTCGAGGGCCTGGACCAGCAGGTCGTCCTTGCTCGACCACCGGCGGTAGAGGGCGGCGCGCCCCACCCGCGCGCGTCGTCCGACCGCGTCGAGCGTGAAGCCACGCCAGCTCGTCTCGGAGTACACCTCGAGCACGGCGTCGAACACGCGGTCCTCGAGGTCGGCGTCGCGGGGGCGTCCGCGGCGGCGCGGTGCGGGTGCTTCGGTCACGTCGGGAAAGTGTGCCAGACCACTCCTCGATTTACAGACTGAAATCGTCCGTATTAAGCTGACGGCGTCCTCCTCCCCCAGAGCAGACCGAAGGAACGCCATGACCGACCCCACTCGGGTTCCCGTCGTGATCGGCGTCGGCGACCTGCGCTCCGGCCGTGCCGGTGCGCCCGCCGACCCGCGTGAACCGCTCGACCTCATCCACGAGGCCACCCTCGCCGCGATCGCCGACTCCGGCGCCGATCTCGCCACGCGGATCGACACCATCCACGCGATCAAGACCGCGAGCTGGAACTACGACGACCTGCCGGGCCTGCTCGCCGAACGTCTCGGCGCGACGCCCGAGCACACGTCGACCACGCCGATCGGCGGCCATTGGCCGGCGGCCCTGCTCGATCGCATCGGCCACGACATCGCCGCGGGCACCAGCACCGTCGCGCTGCTCGTCGGCGGCGAGGCGCAGGCCTCGGCGACCAACTCGTACAAGGCCGGAACGGATCCGGTCACGCTCGGATGGACCACCGCCCCGGGCGGCCCCGCGCCGATCAGCAACGAGGACCTCGGCAGCCCGGCGATGCAGCGCGCCGGGATGATCGTCCCCACGCGGGTCTACCCGCTGTTCGAGAACCGGCTCAGCCACGATCTCGGGCACTCGCGCGAGAAGTCGCTCGACTGGTCGGCGACGCTGTACGCCGCCTTCTCCGAGTTCGCCGCCGAGAACCCGGCGTCCTGGAACCCCGAGCGCCGTACCGCCGACGACATCCGCACCATCGCCGGTAAGAACCGCCTCGTCACCGATCCGTACCCGCTGCTGGTCAACGCGATGCCGTTCGTCGACCAGGCCGCTGCCGTGGTCGTCACCTCGCTCGCCGTGGCCCGCGAACTCGGCGTCCCCGACGACCACCTGCTCTACGTGTGGGGCGGCGCCGGCGCGACCGAGCCCTCGGACGTGCTCGCCCGCGGCGACTTCGGACGCTCCGCCGCACTCGACGATGCGCTGCGGCGCACGCTGTCGGCGACCGACCTGCGTCCCGGCGACTTCGACATCATCGACGCCTACAGCTGCTTCCCCGTGGTCCCGAAGCTGCTCATCGAGCAGCTCGGCCTCCCCCGCGACACCGTCCCGTCGGTGACCGGCGGCCACTCCTTCTTCGGCGGCCCGCTCAACAGCTACACGCTGCACTCGGTGGTGTCGGTGGCCAAGCGGCTGCGCCAGGACGGCGAGCTCGCCCTCGTGCACGGCAACGGCGGCTACCTGACCTACCAGCACGTCGTGGTCCTCGGCTGCGCACCGCACACCGACGGCTACGTCGGCGACCCCGAGCACGTGCTGCTCGAGCCGTCCGCGCCGGAGACCGCCACCGATTACAGCGGCGAGGTCCAGATCGTCACCGCCACGGCCGAATTCGGTCGCGACGGCAACCCGTCGGTCGGTTTCCTCGTCGGCCTCACCCCCGACGGCCGGCGTGTCTCCGGCCAGACCGACGCCACCGGCGCCGCGGTCCTCGCCGCCGGTGCCGACATCGTCGGCGAGACCGTCCACGTCACCGACAACGGTGGCACTCTCACCGTCACCCGCATCGAGCACCTGTCCCCCGAGGAGTCCCAGTCGTGAGCGAACCCGTCGTTCTCGTCGAGAAGCGCGAGCACGTCCTGCTCGTCACCATCAACCGTCCCAAGGCGGCCAACAGCATCAACGCCGACGTGCACCAGGCACTCGGTGAGGCCTGGGACCGCGCCGAGGAGGACCGCGACGTGCGCGTCGTGGTGCTCACCGGCTCCGGCGACGCCGTCTTCTGCGGCGGCGCCGACCTCAAGGCCCTCGGCACCAAGGGACCGGACGGCGTCACCCCGCCCGAGACCGCGCACTGGGGCTTCGCCGGTGTCGTCAAGCACCACATCTCCAAGCCCGTCATCGCCGCGGTCAACGGCACCGCCCTCGGCGGTGGCACCGAACTCGCCCTCGCGAGCGATCTCGTCGTTGCCTCCGAGAGCGCCGAATTCGGTCTGCCCGAGGTGCACCGCGGCCTGATCGCCGGTGCCGGTGGTGTCTTCCGCATCGGCCAGGCCATCCCCCGCGCCGTCGCGATGGAACTCGTCCTGACGGGCAAGCCGATGTCGTCCGCCGACGCGCTGCGCTGGGGCCTCGTCAACCGGGTCGTCCCGCAGGCCGAGGTCCTCGACACCGCTCTCGCTCTCGCCGCCGACGTCGCGAAGGGCGCTCCGCTCGCCGTGCAGGCCAGCAAGACCGTCGCGCGCGGCATCATCGACGGCAACGTCCCCGCCGAGGACCTGCCCTGGGAGCTGACCGACAAGGCCCTTGCACGTCTCACCACCAGCGCCGACACCCTCGAAGGTGTCATGGCCTTCATGCAGAAGCGCGAACCCGTCTGGAAGGGTGAATAGGCATGACCACCACCGAAGTGATCCGCTGGGACACCGACGAGCAGAAGGCGCTCCGTCAGCTCGCCGCCGACTTCACGCGCAAGGAGATCGTCCCCCACCTGGACGAGTGGGAGCGCGCCGGCGAGATCCCGCGCGAACTGCATCGCAAGGCCGCCGACGCGGGCCTGCTCGGCGCCTCGGTCGCAGAGGAGCACGGCGGCTCGGGCGGCACCGCCCTCGACATGCTCGCGATCCTCGAGGAGATCATCCTCGCCGGTGGTTCGTCGGGCCTGATCTCGGCGCTGTTCAGCCACGGCATCGCCACCCCGCACATCGTCTCGTCGGGCAACACCGACCTGATCGAGCGGTTCGCGCGTCCCGCGCTCGAGGGTCGCGCGATCGGTTCGCTCGCGATCTCCGAGCCCAGCGGCGGCTCCGACGTCGCGAACATCCGCACGACCGCGCGTCGTGACGGCGACGAGTACGTCATCAACGGTGCGAAGCTCTACATCACCTCGGGTACACGCGCCGACTTCGTGACCACCGCGGTGCGCACGGGCGACGCCGGCGCCGGTGGCATCTCGCTCGTCGTAGTCCCTACGGACACACCGGGTTTCACTGTCTCCCGCAAGCTCGACAAGATGGGCTGGCTGTGTTCGGACACCGCCGAGCTGTTCTACGACGACGTGCGCGTGCCGGTCTCCAACCTCATCGGCGCCGAGAACTCGGCCTTCGGGCAGATCGCGCAGCAGTTCCAGGGTGAGCGCCTGTCGCTGGCCTTCCAGGCCGTCGCCACCGCGCAGCGCTGCTTCGACCTGACCGTCGAGTGGGTCAAGTCCCGCGAGACGATGGGCCGTCCGCTGTCGAAGCGCCAGGTCGTGCGTCACCGTCTCGCCGAGCTCGCCACCGAGATCACTGCGGCACAGACGTTCTGCCGCTCGGTCGCCGAGCGGTGGGTCAACGGCGAGGGCATGCTGCTCGAGACGTCGATGGCGAAGAACAACGCCGTCAAGGTCTGCGACCACGCCGTCATGGAGGCGGTTCAGCTCTCCGGTGGTATCGGCCTGATGCGCGAGAGCGAGGTCGAGCGCCACTTCCGCGACGCCCGCGTCCTCGGCATCGGCGGCGGCACCAACGAGATCATGAACGAGATCATCAGCAAGCTGCTCGGCCTGTAGGTCTCCGCCCGAACTCGGGGGAGGAAATGTTCGACTTTCCTTGCGGAAGCGCACATTTCCTCCCCCTACTCGTGTCAGGCACGCGCACGGAGCATCTCCAGTGCGACGACGACCACCACGGCGATCACGACGTGCATCAGCGCCAGGGCGACGGTGCTCGGCGTGTCGAAGTCCGCGGAGATCGTGCCCTGGATCGTCGCCAGCGGCAGCAACGCCCCGACGACCTGGGCGATCCGCGCGAAACCGTTCCACCACAGGGTGAGCAGGGCCGCGACGGAGAGACCGACGGTGAGCGGGACGACGGACATGAGCACCACGCCACCGGGCGCCGCGCTCACCACCTCACCGGCGTCGGTGTGTTCGAACGAGCCACCCGCGACGAGCCCGACGGCCCACAGCACGAGGTCGATCACCAGTGCGGTCATGACGGACGCGGCGACCACCACCGCGGAACGTGCGAGTCGGGACTGCGGGAGATGCGTAGAGGTACCGGATGTTTCGGTGACGGACATGGATCCTCCTGATGGGCGTTCCTTCTGACGACGCCCATCCTGCGACCTCGAGCCGACTCGAGGTCAAGAGGATTCAGTCGAGATCTTCGGCGAGCTCCATCCACTGCTCCTCGGCCGCTTCCTTCTCCGCGACCACCTCACGCAACTTCGCGTCGAGCTTCTGCAGCCGGTCGGGATCGGTCGCCGCCTCCGCGAGGTCGTGGTGCAGCTTCTCCTCTTTCTCGGTCAGCTTCGCGACGAGACGCTCGAGGCGCGACAGTTCCTTGCGCGCGGCACGTTCCGCGGCACCGTCGCGTTTCTTCGGCTGCTCCGCGGCGTCACCGGTCTTCGAGACGGTCGACGCCACCGACGGCACGTCGCCGTCGCCCATGGCCGTGCGCCGACGCAGGTACTCCTCGATGCCGCCGGGAAGGTTCGTGAGCCGGCCGTCGCCGAACAGGGCCCACGTCGAATCACAGATGCGTTCGACGAGATACCGGTCGTGGCTGATGACCACGAGGGTTCCGGCCCAGCCGTCGAGCAGGTCCTCGAGCTGCTGGAGTGTGTCGATGTCGAGGTCGTTGGTGGGCTCGTCGAGGAGCAGCACGTTCGGTTCGGCCATGAGCACACGCGTGAGCTGCAGCCGGCGACGCTCACCACCGGACAGGTCGCCGACGGGGGTGCGCTGCCGCGCCGGTGTGAAGCCCAGACGTTCGGCGAGCTGACCGGCGGAGATCTCCTTGTCGCCCAGCGTGATCCGCTCGGCCACGTCCTTGACGGCGTCGAGCACCCGCATGTCGGTGGGCAGGTCGTCGAGTTCCTGCCGCAGCCAGCCGATCTCGACGGTCTGCCCCTGGACGCGACGTCCCTGTGCCGGTTCGAGTTCGCCCGCGAGCGTGCGCAGCAGGGTCGTCTTGCCCGAGCCGTTGACGCCGACGAGACCGATCCGCTCGCCCGGGCCGAGACGCCAGGTGAGGTCGCGGACCAGTTCGCGGCCGTCCGGGGTGGTGAGGGTGGCGTCCTCGAGTTCGATGACGATGCGGCCGAGGCGGCGCTTCGCGAAGGAGGCCAGCGCCACGGAGTCGCGCGGCGGCGGCACGTTCGCGATCAACGCTTCGGCGGCCTCGATGCGGTACTTCGGCTTCGATGTGCGGGCCGGGGCGCCGCGTCGCAGCCACGCGAGTTCCTTGCGGGCGAGATTGCGGCGGCGTTCCTCCATAGCGTCGGCCTGGCGCGAGCGCTCGGCGCGCGCGAAGATCCAGTCGTTGTAGCCGCCCTCGTAGCTCTCGACCCGGCCGTTCACGACCTCCCAGGTGCGGGTCGCGACAGTGTCGAGGAACCAGCGGTCGTGGGTGACGACGACGAGCGCGCTGCGCCGCGACAGCAGGTGCTCGGCGAGCCACTGCACGCCTTCGACGTCGAGATGGTTCGTGGGCTCATCGAGGACGAGCAGGTCGAGATCCTGCACGAGGGCTGAGGCAAGGGCGACCCGGCGACGCTCACCACCGGACAGACCGTCGACGACCGCGTCGAGACCGAGATTGTCGATGCCGATACCGGTGAGCACCGAGCGGATGCGCGCATCACCGGCCCACTCGTGCTCGGCCACGTCGAGCGGCCCGAGGACCACCTCGCCGACGGTCGAGCCCTCCGGCAGACCGCCGCGCTGCGTCACGACGGCCATGCGCAGACCGTTCACGCGGCTCACCCGGCCCGAATCGGGCTCCTCGATGCCGGCGAGCACCTCGAGCATCGTCGTCTTGCCGCCGCCGTTGAGGCCGACGACACCGATCCGCTCCCCCTCGTTCACGCCGAGGGACACCGAGTCGAGCAACGGCTTGATGCCGAACGACTTCGAGACCTGTTCGAGGTTGATCAGATTCGCCACGTGGAGGAACGCCTTCCGAGGATTGCGGGGATGTACTACGGGATCAGGGGTGTGCGGGATCGGCGTCGCCGACGACACGGGCGCCGGGCACCGGACCGGAGGCGACCCGCACCGTACGGCACACACCGGCACCGGCGAGTTCGGCACTCACGGTGACGGCGGCGTGCTGGTCCTCGACGAGGAACGCGCACGTGGGGCCGGAACCGGAGACGATGCCCGCCAGGGCCCCGGCCTCGACACCCGCTCGGAGCGTGCGTCGCAGCATCGGGTCGAGGGACAGGGCCGCGGCCTGCAGGTCGTTGCCGAGCAGCGGCGCGAGCCGGTGCGCATCACCGGAGCCGAGCGCGGAGAGCACGGCATCGGCGCTGCCGACGCGCTGAGGTTCTCCCTCGGCACGCAGCCGGTCGAGTTCACGGAAGACGACCGGTGTGGACAGACCACCCTTCGCGAGGGCCAGTACCCAGTGGAAGGTGCCGCGGGTGAGGACGGGGACGAGGCGCTCGCCCCGCCCTGTTCCGATCGCCGTTCCGCCGTGGAGGCAGAACGGCACGTCGCTGCCGAGGCGGGCGGCGAGATCCGCGAGGTCCTCCCGGGGCGCCCCGATGCCCCACAGCGCGTCGAGCGCGACCAGCGTCGCGGCAGCGTCGGCGCTGCCACCGGCCATTCCGCCGGCCACGGGGATGCCCTTGTCGATCGTGATCGCCACGTCGGGTGTACGTGCGGCCCGTTCCGCCATCATCTCGGCGGCGCGCCACGCCAGGTTCGTCGAATCGGTGGGCACCGACTCGGCGCCCGCGCCGCGCACCGTCACGCTCAGGGTGTCGGCCGGGACCACCGACACCTCGTCGTACAGGGACAGGGCCTGGAAGACGGTGTGCAGGTCGTGGTAGCCGTCGGGACGGAGGTCACCCACCGCGAGATGCAGGTTGACCTTGGACGGGACCCGCACTGTCACGGGGGTCGGCACGACGGAAAGCACGAGTACAGAGCTTACTCGGGATACGGACGCTTCCCGACCGCCGCGGCCACGCTCTACGATCGGGCGACTCGTGAACACACTGGAGGAAATGTGACTCGATCCGTACGCAATGCGGTTGCCGTCTGCGTCGTCGCCGCGGCCGCCACGCTCGGCACCGCCGGCGTCGCCTCGGCCGAACCGGCTCCGCCGCGCGTCTGCTCGCTCGGCGACCTGGTCCCGCGCTCGCTGAATCTCGTGGACTGCGTCAACCCGCCCACCGGCTCGGCCGGAGTGGCCACCGGTTCGGCCGACTCCGCCGGCTCGTCGACCGGCTCGTCCGGCCTGGGCATCACCGGCTACGGGGCGATGATCGGCTGACCGGATACAACGAATCCGGGCCGGCACCCTGAGGTGCCGGCCCGGATTCGGAGAGTATCGGTATCAGCCGATGACGTTCACGCCGGTGGCCTGCGGGCCCTTCTGGCCCTGGCCGATCTCGAAGCTCACGCGCTGGTTCTCCTCGAGGGTGCGGAAGCCGCGGCCCTGGATCTCGGAGAAGTGCACGAAGACGTCAGCGGAGCCGTCCGAGGGAGCGATGAAGCCGAAGCCCTTTTCGCCGTTGAACCACTTCACAGTACCTTCAGCCATGTTGCTGTCCTTCGCTTGCAGGCAGAACGGATATAGACGTTCTGTCTCGTCGGGAGTCGGTTTCGGCTCCCGGGTCTGTCACTACACGGCTGAAACGATTCCATCGTGGCTATCGCCTCCGCTCGCAACCAGAAATGTGCGAGGGGTAAACCACGAACACACTACCTAACGACCGAGGGCAACTTAACCACACATCGCATCCGACCGCCAGGAAGAGTGGCCTAGATCACTCCACCCCTGCGAGCCGCACGAAGGCTGCGGCGTCGAGCTTCTCCCCGCGGGTCGACGGCTCGATACCGGCCGCCAGCAGGCGCCTCTCGGCCTCCGCGGGCGAACCCGCCCATCCACTCAGCGCTGCGCGCAACGTCTTTCGCCGTTGCGCGAAGGCCGCGTCGACGACGGCGAAGACCCGGGCGCGCGTCCGGGCGTCGGTGGGCCACGGTGGCTCCGCATAGCGGTCGACGCGCACGAGGCCCGATTCCACCTGGGGAACGGGCCAGAAGACCGCACGCCCGACAGCGCCGGCCCTGCGGACGTCGCCGAAGAACCGGGCCTTCACGCTGGGTACGCCGTAGATCTTGCCACCCGGTTCGGCTGCGAGCCGATCGGCGACCTCGGCCTGCACCATCACGAGAGCGGTTCGCAGAGTGGGGAATTCGGAGAACAGGTGCAGCAGCACCGGCACCGCGACGTTGTAGGGCAGGTTCGCGACGAGCGCGGTGGGCGTGACGGGAAGGTCCTTCGGCAGCACCTTCATCGCGTCCATGTGCACGACGTCGAAGCGGTCGGCGAGCCGCGGGGCCCGTTCCTGCACGGTCGTGGGAATACGCTGCGCGAGAACGGGATCGAGCTCGACCGTAACCACACGGTCGACGACGTCGAGCAGGGCGAGGGTGAGCGAACCCAGGCCGGGCCCGACCTCGAGCACGACATCCTCCGGGCCGACCCCGGCGACGTTGACGATGCGGCGCACCGTGTTCGCGTCGTGCACGAAGTTCTGGCCGAGCTGCTTCGTCGGGCGCACCCCGAACTCCTCCGCGAGTGCACGGACCTCGGCGGGTCCGAGCAGCGCGGCGAGGCCGCGCGGAGAAGCCGGGGTGGCCCTCGGAGTGGTTTCGGGATCGTCTGCTGACACGTGGTGAACCTAGCGCACTCGGGAGCAGGTCACACCGTGCACACCCGTGCCGGTCAGCGCAGACCGAGCTTGCTGGTGCAGGCCGGCCATGCGCCCCAGCCCTGGGCCGCCTGGACCTTCTCCGCGACGGCGATCTGCTGCTCGCGGGTCGCGAGATCGGCGCGCGGTGCGTACTGGGTGCCGCCGAAGCCGGCCCACGTCTGCTGCGTGAACTGCAGGCCGCCGTAGAAACCGTTGCCGGTGTTGATGGCCCAGTTGCCGGTCGCCTCGCACTGGGCGATGGAGTCCCAGGTCGACGCGCGACCCGAGGCCGGCACAGCAGGTTTCGGCTTGGTGCCGACGCGGATCACGACGGGCCGCGGCTCGGCGAGGACCTTCGAGTCGGTCTCGGTGCGTCCGACCTCGACACCGTTGACGGTGTGGACGTCGAAGGTCACCGATCGCTCACCCGGAGCACCCGGGTCGTTCACGGCGGTCTCGCCCTCGAGCATGTTCGGATCGTCCACGCGGTTCTCCGGCGGGGCGATCGGCAGGTTCTCGGTCCGCGACTCGGTCCGGTCGCGGGTGACCACGACCTCCATGCCCTCCGCGAGCTCCGCGTCGAGGGCAGGGGTGACACTGTCGGCCTGCTCGAGCTTCGCGCCCTGGGCCTCGAGGAACTCGGCGACCGTCGGCGCTGCGACGCGCACCTCGGCGGCGGGCGCGCCGTTGTCGGCGAAGCGCACCGTCTTGGGGTTGACGACCTCGAGATCGGCACCGTCGAGCGGAAGGCGGTGCGAACGGGAGGCGGAGACGTAGGCGTCGTCGGAGAGGCGGAACTGGTCGAGCACCTCGTCGACGGTCAGCGCGGTGGTCCACACCGAGCGCTCCTCACCGTCGACGGTGAGGCGCAGCTCACGGGCCTGTCGCAGGACGATGGTGTCGCCATCGGAGACGGACGAGTCCACGGCCGGGGCCACGACGTCGTTCTCGTCGACGGTGTAGCCGGCGGCGGCCAGGATGTCGCCGACGTTGGAGTTCATCGTGCCGAAGGCACGCTGCTCACCGTCGACGTCGAGGACGACGTCCTTGTGCTGAACCACAGCAGTGGCACCACCGGCACCGAGGGTGACGAAGACGGCGGCGACCACCGAGTAGAACACCGGCGACTTGACGCGATTGATCTTGATGAAAGGTGACACGATTATTTCCAGACGGACGACAACTGTGATTACAGCACGGTAACGAGACGGCATTGTTATTGCAACTTCATCGCCTCTAGCTGCACTGATAATGATTTCTGTCAGATCACGACGCCCGTCACAAATATCGAACAGGTATTACCTCGACCATTTCGGCGTGCCCGAAATCGCCATTTTCTAGCGATACTCGGAAAAGGGAATTCCTCTCGTTTCGGACACCGGGGACAGAAATTCCGTGAGGCGGTCGAGGTTCTCGCACATCTGTGCCGCATCCCATCCGAAGCGGTCGAGGTGTCGACACCCACAGGCTCCGACGCGGCAGGTGGTCACGCACCGGAGAGGAAGGAGGCTTCGCCGCACGCGAGGGCCTCGTGCAGGGCCGTGAGCGGCACTACCGGCACAGCACCGAACGGCAGCGCGGATCGCGAACACGGCCGGCGGACCACCGGCGCACAGCGGATCGCCTACCGGTGGTCGTGGTTGCCGATGAGCGGCTTCGTCAGCGCCCTGCCGAGCCGCTGGGGACGGGGAGATCGGCGGATCCGCTCGGTACGGGGAACTGCGGAATCGGCACGGTGGGGGTGGTGCCGGTGCGGGCCATCACGTCCATCAGGACGGCGTGCATGGTCGCGACCTGCACCGGGTCGAAGTTCGCGAGATCGAGCGGGTTCGCGCGGTTGCGTGTCTCGAGCGGATCGTCGTGCAGGTCGTAGAGCTCGAACTGCGGCAGCGCGCGTCCCGACGGGTCGAAGTACATCGCGTACTTCCACCGGTCCTGCCGGACGGCACGGATGTGGTTGGGCTGCTTCACCGTCGTCTGCCCGTTGGCCGCGGCGGCGTTCTCGTCGTCGAAGGTGAACAGGACGGTGTCCTGCACCTGCGGCGGAGTGGCACCGGACGACGCACCCTCTATGACGGGTGTCAGGTCGACGCCCTTGAACGTCCACGCCGAACGGTCGGGCACGGCCGCCATCGTCGCGAGGGTGGGCATGACGTCGATCAGCGACGCGAGCGCGTCGGTGGACACCGGCCTCGGGAACATCACCGGATTGCTCACCACGAGAGGAACATTGAGGGTCTCTTCGTAGGCGTTGAAGGCCTTCTGACGGAGCCCGCCGTGGGACAGCCCCATCTCGCCGTGGTCGGCCACCCGGAAGGCGACGGTGCGTTCGCGCATGCCCGAAACCGATTCCAGCGCATCGAGAACGGTCCCGATGTGTTGGTCGACGACCTTGTGCATGTAGGCGTACAGGTTGACGTACTGCCGTGCCGCCTCGGGACCGACGAGCGGACCGAGCGCGCCCGCGAGCAGCAGGAGCAGCTCGGCCTGAGCGGTGGGCTTGAAGTTGCGGAGCAGGTCCTCGTCGATGGTGGGCGGCAGGTCGATTCCCTGCTCGAACGCCTCGGGCGCGAAGGCGCCGTAGTTGTTGCAGTCGCCGTCGACCTGGTCCCAGGTCTTCGGGTACGAGAGGATGTCGTGGGGATTGGCGAACGACACGATGAGCGCGAACGGCCTGTCGTCGGAGGCACTTCGCGACCGCAGGAACTCGGCGGCGTCGGAGGCGATCTTGCCGTCGCGGTCGGCGCAGCCACCCCCGAAGTTCTCGGGTGCGGTGTCCTGCCCGGCCTCCGGGGGCTCCCATCCCGCGAAGCCGTACCGCGCGATGTCCTCGGGCGACGGGTCGCCGCCGTCGGCACCCTTGCTCATGTGCCATTTGCCGCGGTAGTGGACGTCGTATCCGGCGGAGAGCAGCATCTTCGCCATGTTCTGGCCGTCCACCGGCAGCACGGGTTCGGTGGGCGAGAGCGTGCCGCCCTCGGTGAGGGTGCTCACCACGCCGTGCTGGGCGGGATAGAGCCCGGTGAAGAACGTGCTGCGGCTGGGCGAGCACATCGCGGCGTTGCAGAACGATCGTGTGAAGGTCAGCCCGGTGTCGGCGAGCCGCTGCCGATTGGGCAGATTGTTGCGCGCCCAGTCGGCCGGCCAGTGCATCGGCTGACGCTCCTGGTCGGTCATGATGATGAGGATGTTGGGACGCTGCGGTGTCCGAGGCTGTGCCGCAGAGGTTCCGGCGCCCACGAGGCCGGCAGCGAGGAGTGCGCCTGCGCCCACGAGGAAGGTCCGTCGATTGACATTCCACGTGGTGTCGCGACGCGGAACAGCTTGCTGCACGGTCATATCGATCCTGTCGGAGAAATCCGTGAACGCACATGTCGTGCAGGAGAATAACAAGACATATGCGAAAAGCGCGCGTCATCGGACGGAAAAGGCGCTGCGGACGATCGGGAGAAATCGTCCACAGCGCCCCGGAACCGCAGGTCAGGACGTACGCAGGAGCGGAACCCTCCGCGCGAGGAAGCGATCGACGCTGAATGCTCCCGCACCGACCGCGGCGAGCAGGAGAGCCCCCGCGCCGAGCGCGGCCACGAGTTCGAAACCGCCGTCGCCGACGTAGATTCCGTTCTCCACGTGCACGATGAGGAACGCGCCGAACATGAGCAGGAACAGCAGGACGCCGAACACGGGGACGAGCACACCGAGGATGAGCGCGAGACCACCGAGGATCTCGATCCAGGTGGCGACGAACGCAGAGATCGCCGGGGCGGGCACGCCCATTCCTTCGAAGCCCGCCTTGGTGCCTTCGTATCCCCACGAGTTGAACTTCTGCAGTCCGTGCGCGAGGAAGATGACGCCGAGTACGAGCCGGGCGACGAGGATGCCGATGTCGCGG
Organism: Rhodococcus rhodochrous; assembly: GCF_900187265.1. Classification (NCBI taxonomy): domain Bacteria; kingdom Bacillati; phylum Actinomycetota; class Actinomycetes; order Mycobacteriales; family Nocardiaceae; genus Rhodococcus; species Rhodococcus rhodochrous. Next base: position 1,144,933 of record NZ_LT906450.1, on the reverse strand, counting down.
ACGAGAGGGGTCTTCATGTCGAGCCTTTCGGGTCGGAGGCCGGAGAGCCCCACTTAGTTGAAGCGACAACTAAGATAGCAACCCGTGGTTGTAGCTTCAACCAGCCTTCTCGACCGGCTCCGGCCGGTTACCGGCGAACGCCTCCCCCAGCAACCGCCGCACACCCACCTCCGTGACCTCCCGGGGATTCGGATACGGCTTCGCCGTCGCCAGTCGCGCCGCCTCGTCCAGATCGGACTCCCGCAACCCCAGTTCCTCGAGACTCGTCGGCCCACCGGCCGCCGCCACGAGGTCGTAGACGCCCGCGGGCGCCGAATCCGTGCCGAGCGCCTGCGCGACCCGCGCCATGACGTGCGGTACCGACGGTTCGTTGTAGGCGAGCGCATGGGGCAGCACGACGGTGTGCGTGGCAGCGTGCGGCAGGTCGAACGACCCACCCAGGACGTGACAGAGCTTGTGGTGCAGCCCCATTCCCGCCGAAGCGAGGCAGGTACCGGAGAGCCACGCGGCGAGCAGCAGATCCGAACGCCCCTCCGGATCGGCCGAATCCGCACCGAGCGCCGGGATACCCCGGGCGATCGCGGCCACGGCCTCGAGCGCGAGAGCATCGACGATCGGATTTGCCTGTTCGGAGTAGAGGGCCTCGATCGCGTGGGCCATCGCGTTGATCGCGCTGGTCACCGCCAGCGGGATCGGCATCGAGGTGGTGAACTCGACGTCGTAGACCACGGTCTCCGGAAGGATGTCGGGCGACGAACGTGTGGTCTTCACCCCGTCGGCGGTCTCGCCGAGAACGGGCGTCACCTCCGACCCGGCATAGGTCGTCGGCAGGATCACCTGATCGATCCCCGTGCGGCGGGCCAGTGCCTTGGCCAGGCCCGTGGTCGAGCCGCCGCCGACCGCGACGACCGCATCGACGTCGTGCTCGGTGACCAGGCCGAGCACCCGCTCGGTCACTTCCACCGGCGTGTGCATGACCGCGCCGTCGAAACGCGCGACCTGCAGATCGCCTAGATACTTCTCGACCAGCTCCGCCTGGTGCCGCACGTGCTCGCCGGCGAGCAGCAGGACGCGCGAACGATCGAGTCGACGTACTTCGTCCGCGACCCGCGAGGCGGTACCGGGGCCGAAGATCACACGTACCGGATGAGAGTTGTAGACGAAGGAGCGCATGCCCGTATTCTCACGACGGGAGTGGGAGCGCGCGTGCCCTTTACGAAAGTCCGTACACCCGCTCGGCGTTCGCGGTGGTGGCCGCGGCCAGTTCGCCGGCGTCCTCACCGCGCACCTCGGCGAGCGCGCGCACGGTGTACGGCAGGCAGTACGACTCGTTCGGCGCACCCCGGAAGGGATGCGGGGTCAGGAACGGCGCGTCGGTCTCCACCAGCACCAGCTCGCGGGGCACGAGCGGCGCCGCTTCACGCAGCGCCTTCGCGTTCTTGAAACTCACGGTGCCCGAGAAGCTCAACAGGTATCCGGCGTCGACGCAGCGACGGGCCATGTCGGCATCCGACGAGAAGCAGTGGAAGATCACCTTCTCGGGTGCACCTTCGTCGTGCAGGACGCGCAGCAGGTCGGCGTCGGCCTCGCGGTTGTGGATCATCAGCGGCTTGCCGAGTCGCTTGGCGAGGTCGATGTGCCAGCGGAAACCCTCCTCCTGCTCGGCCGGTTCGGCGCACCCGTCGAGCTTGCCCGGCCAGTAGAGGTCGAGGCCGGTCTCCCCCACCGCGACGCAGCGCGGGTCGGCGGCGAGTTTCTCGATCTCGGCACGGGTGGCGTCGTCGAGGCTGTTCGCGCGGGTGGGATGGATGGCGACGGCAGCGTAGACGCGGTCGTCCCAATGCGCGGCCCGCACGGCGAAACGTGCCGCCTCGAGATCGTCGGCGACGGTGACGATGCGTCCGACCCCCACCGCGGCGGCACGATCGACGATCGCGGAGGTCGTCGCGGCGTCCTCGGCGCCGCACGCGTCGAGGTGCGTGTGGGCGTCGACGAGGGGGCTCAACGGCTGCGGGGCTTCGGGGGCGGGGCGGGCTGCACTCACGCCCTATAAACTACTGGCCACCATGACTGCGCCTGATTCCTCCCGCCCGGCCGCCGGCGATCCCACCCGCCCGCCGTTCTACGTCACGACCGCGATCGCGTACCCGAACGGCGCCCCGCACATCGGGCACGCCTACGAGTACATCTCGACCGACGCGATCGCGCGGTTCAAGCGTCTCGACGGCTTCGACGTGCGCTTCCTGACCGGCACCGACGAGCACGGTCTGAAGATGCAGCAGACTGCCGCGAAGGAAGGGATCCCGGTCACCGAACTCGCGTCCCGCAACTCGGACGTGTTCGAGGCCATGGACAAGCGGCTGAACATCTCGTACGACCGGTTCATCCGTACCACGGACGCCGATCATCTCGAGGCGAGCAAGGCGATCTGGCAGCGCATGGTCGACTCGGGCGACATCTACCTCGACACCTACGCCGGGTGGTACTCGGTCCGCGACGAGGCGTTCTACACCGACGGCGAGACCACGCTGCTCGAGGACGGTTCGCGGATCTCCACCGACACCGGCACCCCCGTGGAGTGGACCGAGGAGTCCACCTACTTCTTCCGGCTGTCGGCCTACCAGGACAAGCTGCTCGAGCTCTACGAGGAGCAGCCCGACTTCATCGCCCCGGCCACCCGCCGCAACGAGATCGTCAGCTTCGTCTCCGGCGGCCTGAAGGACCTGTCGATCTCCCGCACCACCTTCGACTGGGGCGTTCCCGTCCCCGATCATCCCGATCACGTCATGTACGTGTGGGTCGACGCGCTGACCAACTACCTCACCGGCGCCGGATTCCCCGACACCGGGTCGGAGTCCTACCGCCGCTACTGGCCCGCCGACCTGCACATCATCGGCAAGGACATCACGCGGTTCCACACCGTCTACTGGCCGGCCTTCCTCATGTCGGCGGGCCTCGAACTGCCGAAGCGGGTCTTCGTCCACGGCTTCCTGTTCAACAAGGGCGAGAAGATGTCGAAGTCGGTCGGCAACGTCGTCGATCCGCTCGAGATGGTCGACCAGTACGGCCTCGACCAGCTGCGCTTCTTCCTGCTCCGCGAGATCTCCTACGGCCAGGACGGCAGCTACAGCCACGAGGCGATCGTCACCCGCATCAACGCCGATCTCGCCAACGACCTCGGCAACCTCGCGCAGCGCTCCCTGACGATGGTCGCCAAGAATCTCGAGGGCACCGTGCCCACGCCGGGCGAGTTCACCGCCGACGACGAGGCCATGCTCGCCCAGGCCGACGCGCTGCTCGCGAAGGTGCGCGCCGAGTTCGACTCCCAGGCCCTGCACCTCGGTCTCGAAGCGATCTGGCACGTGCTCGGCGAGACCAACCGCTACTTCTCGGCGCAGCAGCCGTGGGTGCTGCGCAAGACCGATCCCGAGCGGATGGCGACGGTTCTGTACGTCACGCTCGAGGTCGTTCGGATCGTGGGTCTGCTCGTCCAGCCGGTGATGCCCGATGCCGCCGCGAAGATCCTCGATCTCCTCGGCCAGGCACCCGAGGCACGGCAGTTCGACGCCGTCGCGACCCGTCTGGCTCCGGGCACCGCCCTGCCCGCCCCGGCACCGGTGTTCCCGCGCTACGTCGACGAGGACTGAGCGTCCGGTCCGGCGACGGAGAGCCTTTCACCTGCGTGTTCTCCGTCGCCGCGCAAACCTGTCGGTGCCGTGCGCCACACTGCGGCGCATGCGCATCGATAGAACACATGTTCGATCCGGTGGCCTGAACGAGCACTCCCTGCTCGCCGAGCTGGGCGGTGCCTACGAGCGGGGATGGCAGCCCGCCGACGTGCTCCACGTGACGGCCCGCTCGGGTGGTCCCTCCGATGTCGCACTGACGGCGGCCACGATGCTGTTCGACGCGCAGATCCGGCGCGCGGCCGAACGCGCCCCCGTCGAGTGGGTGCGGCAACTCGACGAGATCGCCCGCCGGCATCCGCGTCCCGCCCACGCAGCCGGGGCACCGACCCTGGCCGACGGTCTGTTCCGCGCGTGCCCCGACGTCACCCGCTTCGAGATCGAAGGGCTCGCCTTCACCTGGAAGTACCTGCCGTCCTTCGCGATCCTCACACCCCCGCCGTCGCGGTGGCCGTCCGTCCGGTCCGGCGACCCGTCCGTGCCCACCCCGCCCGACACCCGGATCCTCGAACGCATCCGGGCACTGTTGTCGAAGGCCGAGTCCACCGACTTCCCCGACGAGGCCGAAGCGCTCACCGCGAAGGCGCAGGAACTCGTCTCGCGCCATGCGGTGGGTGCGGCGCTGCTGGCCGGGCCCGACTCCGGCACCGACCCGGTCGTCGGCCGGCGCATCCACCTCGACAGCCCGTACATCCGCGAGAAGGTCCTGCTCCTCACCGCCATCGGCGACGCGAACCGCGTGCGCACGGTGTGGTTCACCCGGGTGCAGATCGCGACGATCGTCGGCACCGCCACCGACCTGCAGCAGGCCGAGATGCTGTACACCTCGCTGCTCGTGCAGGCCGGGCGGGCCGTGCAGGCGGCCGGAACTGCGGGGCGGCGCGGATCGTCCGCGACCTCCTTCCGCCGCGCCTTCCTCACCGGCTACGCGCACCGGATCGGCGAACGTCTCCGCGAGGCGGACGTCCGGGCCACCGCCCACGCCGCCGCCGACGCGCAGATGCCCATCACGAAACTCGCGCCCATCCTCGCCAGGCGGTCCGATGCCGTCGACACCGAGTTCCGGCGGCTGTTCCCCGTCACCCGCGACTCGCGTAGTCGCGGGGTCGACGCCGACGGTTTCCACGCCGGTCGCGATGCGGCCGAGACCGCCTCGCTGACACCGGAATCCCGCACGGTCGGTCGCTGACCGGTTCGATCGTCGACGAGCCCGCCAGCAGGAGACGGGCATCACAGGAATTCACGGCGGCGTCGTGTCACATCCCCGCCACGAGCGGTGTCCTATCGGTGACACCACTTCCGACAGCGAAGGGAACAGAGCGATGACGACGCAATTCCATGTGGTGGCCGTAGGGGCGGGATACGCCGGCGTGATGGCCGCGAACCGTCTGCTCGCCGAACACCCCGAGGTGGCGGTCACCGTCGTGAACCCGCGACCGGTCTTCGTCGAACGCGTCCGGCTCCACCAGGTGGCGGCCGGATCCGGAACCGCCACACACGAACTGTCCGATCTCCTGCACCCGCGGGTGACGCTGCACGTCGGTTCGGCCGTACGGATCGAACCGCACGCGGTCTCCCTCGCCGACGGAACGGTCCTGCCGTGCGACGCGGTGATCTACGCCGTCGGCAGCACCTCGGGCTCCGGTGCGATCCCCGGTGCGGAGAAGGCGTTCTCCGTCGCCGACCTCGACTCCGCCACGGCCCTGCACGACGCTCTCCTCGAGGCGGACGATCACGCCTCCGTCGTCGTGATCGGCGGTGGGCTCACCGGCCTCGAGACCGTCACCGAACTCGCACAGTCGCATCCGCGGCACACCCTCGTCCTCGTCGGCGATCCGGGAGCGGCCCTTCCTGCGAACACGCAGCGCTACATCCTCCACCGGCTCGACGAACTGGGCGTTCAGGTCCGGTCGGGAACGCGGGTCGCCCGCATCGACAACGGCTCGGTCGTCCTCGACGACGGCTCCGAGATCCCCGCGACTCTCGTGGTGCGCACAGCAGGATTCTCCGTACCCGACCTGGCCCGTCGCAGCGGACTGCCGGTCGACGAGCACGGTCGTCTCCGGGTGCGCGACACCCTGCAGGCGGTCGACGGCACGCCGATCGTCGGCGTGGGCGACAGCATGCCGATCGTCGGCGTGGGCGACAGCATGCCGATCGTCGGCGTGGGCGACGCAGTGGTGGTGGACGGCAACGACCACCTGCGCATGAGCTGCCAGGCCGCGATGCCGCTCGGCACCCACGGCGCCGACACGGTGTGGCAGCTGCTGCAGGGAGGCGAGCCGGCACCGCTCTCCCTCGGTTTCGTCACGACCTGCATCTCTCTCGGCCGCGATCGCGGCGTCGTGCAGTTGTCGGCACGCGACGACACCCCGTCGAGGTGGGCCGTGCGCGGACGGCTCGCAGCACCGGTGAAGGAAGCCGTCGTTCGTGGGACCATCCACAGCATGCAGCAGCAGGCGCGCGGACGTTCCCTGCCGACCCGACGCGGACCCGACACCGCCGCACGGGAGAAGGCGCACGTATGACGACCGGCGAGGATGTCTTCACCGAGCACCGGGGACTGCTGTTCTCGATCGCATACGAGATCACCGGCAGCGTCGCCGACAGCGAAGATGTCCTGCAGGAGAGCTACATCCGCTGGGCCGGCACCGACACCGAGTCCGTCGACAATCCACGGGCCTACGCGGCGCAGATCGTGACGCGTCAGGCGCTGAACTCGCTGCGTTCGGCGCAACGCCGCCGGGAGGACTACGTCGGGCCGTGGTTGCCCGAGCCGATCCTCACCGCTCCCGACGCAGCCGCCGAGGTCGAACTCGCCGAGTCGGTGTCGACCGCGATGCTGCTGGTGCTCGAGACGTTGACGCCCGTCGAACGCGCGGTCTTCGTGATGCGCGAGGTGTTCGGTTTCGAGTACGCGCGCATCGCCGAGACGGTCGACCGCACCGAGAGCGCCGTCCGGCAGATCGCGCACCGCGCCCGCGAGCACGTCCATGCCCGGCAGCGACGCTTCACTCCCGCGGGCGACGAGACCGACCGGGTGGTCACGGCGTTCCTCACCGCGGCCACCACCGGCGACCTCGACGGACTGCTGTCACTGCTGGCTCCCGACGTGCGGTACCTCGCCGACGGTGGCGGCAAGGTCAATGCGGCCCGGGTTCCGGTCCTCGGCTCCGCGAAGGTCGCCCGGCTGTTCCTCGGACTGGTCCGGCATCCGCTGCCCGACATGACCATCGAGCCGGCCGTGGTGAACTCGATGCCCGGTGTCCTCGTGTACTCGGCGGGTGTCCTCGACATGGTGTTGCACTTCGAGATCGACGACGGCCTGGTCACCGGCGTCTACGTGGTCCGCAATCCCGACAAGCTCACGCATCTCCGGGCTCGTCCCGATGCTTCCGAACAGGCATGACAAGCTGACGCCATGCGGATGGAACGACTCGGCCGCGGCGGCACCGTCGATCGCGTGCTCGGTGCACTCGCAGAACGCGCCAGGATCCTCGCGATCCCCGCCCCGGCGGCACTGTCGGGCGAATGGTTCGGGGCGGCAGCCGTGCTCGTCCCGTCCGTGTCCGTCGAATCCGTCCCACCGGCGGAGGTCTTCTCCCTCCCCGCGGACGCGCCCGAACCCGGGGGTGACGACCGGCCGCTCATCGGAGGCGGGCGCATCGGTTATCTCGCCTACCCGGATCGCATCCCGGACCGACCCGCGCTGCCCCTCGCCGCGAGCGGGTGGACCGACACCGTCCTGCGTCTCGACGCCGACGGGTGCTGGTGGTACGAGACGCTCGGCACCGCACCCTGCCCCGACGATCTCGCCGCGGCGGTCCTCGCCCCACCGTCGAACACCGACTCATCTCCGACCGCATCCGACTGGCACATCGACTGGACACCACCGCCTCGCGACGAGCACCGCCGCGGCGTCGAACGCTGTCTCGACGCGATCCGCGCCGGCGAGGTGTACCAGGCGTGCGTGTGCACGCGGTTCACCGGCCGATGGGACGGCGATCCGCTGGCGTTCTTCGCCGACGGGATCTCCCGGACGGCCCCTGCGCGCGCCGCCTACCTGCAGGGATCGTGGGGTGCAGTCGCGTCGCTCTCGCCCGAACTGTTCGTCTCCCTCCACGGCGACACGCTGCGGTCGAGTCCGATCAAGGGCACCCTCCCCCTCTCCGCCGACCCCGCCGGGCTACGGGCATCGGTCAAGGACGTCGCCGAGAACGTGATGATCGTCGATCTCGTCCGCAACGATCTCGGCCGCGTCGCCGAGACCGGTTCGGTGCGGGTCGAGGATCTTCTGACCGTGCGTCCCGCACCCGGCGTGTGGCATCTGGTGTCCACCGTCGCGGCGGAGCGGCGACCGGGTGTGACGGTCGCCGATGTGCTCGACGCGGCGTTCCCGCCCGCATCGGTCACGGGCTGCCCGAAACTCCGCGCCCGGACGCTGCTCACCAGGTGGGAGGGTTCCGCGCGAGGTGTCTACTGCGGCACCGTCGGCATGTCGAGCCCGATCGCCGGCACCGAACTGAACGTCGCGATCCGCACCGTCGAGTTCGGGCACGACGACAGCGGCAACGGCGTGTGTGCGCTCGGTGTGGGAGGCGGCATCACCATCGACTCCGATCCCGACGCGGAATGGCAGGAATGCCTCGACAAGGCCGCCAGCATCCTCACGCTCGGCGACGCGCGGCCAGCCGTTCAGCACACCTCGTCGGGAGGCGACGGCAACTCGTAACGGTCGAGGACCTCCTCGAGTCGCACCGAGGTGGAACGGCAGATGCGGGCCACGACGGCATCGGCATCGAGCCCCCATGTGCGGAGCAGACCGTCGCCACCGGCGGCGACGATGGTGCCGTCGGGCGCGAAGGTCACCTGCCATCGTCCCGTTCCCATGTCGGTGACCGGGCCACCGATCTCGTGCATGCCGCCCGGGTCGGCGACGTCCCACAGACGGACGGTGCCGTCGTCGCTGCCGCTGACCGCGCGGGTGCCGTCGGGGGTGATGGAGACGGAGTAGACCGTGCCGGTGTGGCCGCTCAACCTGGTCTCGCGGGCGACGAAGTCACCGGACTCGGTGCGGTCCCAGACCACCACGTCGTGGTCGTCCCCGCCGGTCACCAGCACATCGCTCGATCCACCGAAGGCCACGGTGTTCACTCCGGTGGAGTGCCCGTCCGAGACGTTCACCCGCCGCGGGGAGCGTGGATCGGTCACGTCCCAGGCGTAGATCTCGCTGTCGGCGCTCGTGACCACGAGACTTCGGCCGTCGGGGCTGATGGCGGCACTGCGCACGAGATTCTTCGGTCCCGTCAGCGGCCGGCCCCACGGCACCGGTTCGGCAGGATCCGCGATGTCCCACAACTGCACCGAGAAGTCGTCGGCGCCGGTCACGAGGGTCGTGCCGTCGGGTCCGAACGCCAGGGCGGAGGTGAACCTCGTGTCGAGCGGCACCGGATCGCCGAACGGCTTCGGGGTCGCCGGATCGCGCACGTCCCACAGTTGCACGCTGCCGCCGGACGTCGGTGCCGTGGCCAGGATCGTGCCCGACGGCGAGAGCGCACACACGTACGCACCACCGAGCGGACGCGGCAACGCGATCCCACCGGCGCGGTTCCAGTCGCCGCCCTGACCCACCCGCCAGAGCGTGACATCCGGTCCGTAGCTGCCGGTCGCGACGAGGGCACCGGCACGATCGATCGCCGGCCTGGTCAGCGCACCGTCGGCCACCGCCACCCTGGTCCGGGGCATCGTCCACACCCGGACGTTGGAATCCTGTCCGCCGGTGACGACGGTGGTTCCGGTCGGGCTCACCGCGAGCGTCGGGACACCGCCTCCGTGCCCGGTCAGCGGCGGGCCGATCTCGTCGAGGGTTCGCGTCGACGGGTCGACGTCCCACAGTTTCGCGGTGCCGTCCCACGACGCGCTCGCCAGCGTGCGTCCGTCGGGGAGGAACGCGATGTTCCAGACACCCCCGGTGTGGGCGTTCGTCGGCACCCCCAGCGGGCGGGCCGCGCGCGGATCGGTGGTGTCGAACAGGTGCAGCACACCGTCGTCGCTGCTCGCCGCGAGGATCGTGCCGTCGCCGTTGAAGCTCACCGAATGGGCCACGTCGCCGAAACCGGTGAGCGGCTCGCCGAGCGGCACCGGCCGCGAGGGCATGCTCACGTCCCACAGCCGGACGGTGCGGTCGTCGCTGGACGTGGCGAGGACCTGCCCGCCGGGACGGAAGGCCACCGTCCGCACACCACCGTCGTGCTCGTCGACCAGGGTGACGGGGAACCGGCCCGATCCGGGATCGGAGGTGTCGACGAGTGCGACGTGCCCGTCGTCGTAGGGCACGGCGAGCACCCGCCCGTTGGGTGAGTACCGCACGTTGTGCACGGCGCCGTCGGCGTAGACCTGCCGGTCGAGCACCACGCGCGGCGCGGCACGGTCGGACGCGTCGTAGATCCACACACCGCCGTCACCTGCCCCGATCGCGAGGAAACGGCCGTCGGGGCTGAACGAGACGGACGCCATGTACTTCGACGACAACTGCAACGGCTCGCCCACGGCGGACGGTTCGTCGCCGTCGAGTGCCCACAGGCGGACGGTGCCGTCGTCGCTCGCCGACGCGAGGGTGGACCCGTCGGGGGAAACGACGACGCCGTAGACCGGCCCCGTGTGTCCGCTCAGTGTGTAGGCGAGGGGCACGGCCTGGCTGGCGATGAGCCTCGAGTACGCGACCGGGCTGTCGGGCTGGAGTTCGGCCGCGACGAGCGCCAGGTTCGCCGAGATCGTGGGGTCCTCGTCCCGCAGGGAGTCGGACAGCGCGACGATCTGCTGGAACTGCGCGGTGCTCCGTGCCGTCTCGGCCCGGCTCTTCGCGTCCCAGGCCAGTCCGGTCATGACGAACGCGATGATCGTGGACAGCGCCATCGCGGCGATGCCGACCCGCCGGGTCCGGGTCTCGCGGGCGATCTGCCGGCGGGAGGCGTCGAGGAAGGCCACCGCGGTGGGACTGAGCGCGACCGGCCCGCGCCGGTCCTCGGGGGTGCCCGCCATGGCGAGGTGCGGATTCTGCTCGGACACGACGTCCATGCGTCCGCGCTGGTAGAGCAACTCGCGGTTGCGTCCGGAGCCGAGCCAGGTCGACGCGTCGGCCTCGATCTGCTGTCGCAGGGCGGCACCGGCGCGGTCCTGCTGGATCCAGGACTTGAGTCGGGGCCACGCGTCGATCACCGCATCGTGGATGAGTTCGACATAATCGGCGTCGACGACGAGCACACGTGCCGACACGAAATGGTCGAGGACGCGCTTCGACGCGTCGCGATCCTCCCCGCCCACCGCCAGCAGTTCCTTCAGCGACCGCGCGATCTTGACGTCCGTGCCGGTCGTGGTGACGTACACCAGGTGGACGAGCATCGAGCGGGCACGGGCACGGTCGGAATCGTCGGCGAGACTCTCCCACGCCCGTTCGGCGCCGGCGGCGACGGATCCGCGGACCCCGCCGGTCGCGCGGTAGGCGGCGACGGTGAGCGTGCCCCCGCTGCGCTTGTCCCACAGGGAGTCGAGCAGGTGGGACAGCAGGGGAAGCTCGGTGCCGCTGATCTCACCATCGGCCAGTCCGGTGAGGTCGTGGAGGATGAGGTCGACGAGACCGGGTTCGAGGCGGACCCCCACGAGTTTGGCGGGCGCGGTGATGACCTCGACGAGATCGTCGCGGTCGAGGGGCTGGACGGTCTTGGTCCGCCGTTCGAGGGCCCGGGCGAGCACGGGGGTGGCCACTGCCTGGTCGTAGAAGTCCGACCGCATCGTCGCGACGACGAGGGCGGGCGCGTCGCCGTCCGAACCGGTCGACGCCGTCTCGAGCAGGGTGAGGAACTCGGTGCGCAGAGCGACGTCGCTGCACTGGGTGAACAGTTCCTCGATCTGGTCGACGACGATCAGCAGTAAGGACGACGACGTACGGGAGGTCGCGGCACGCAGGGCCGCGTGGACGGCGGTGTGGTCGGCGGGGTCGTCGACGTCGGCCAGTTCGGGGAGCGCGTCGACGAGTCGTGCCACCGGGTCGGTGCCGGGGGTGAGGACCACCGGGTGGCAGTCCGGCGCGGAACACAGCTGCGGAATGAGACCGGCCTGCACTAGCGAGGACTTGCCGACGCCGGAGGCACCGGTCACCACGACCGGGCCCTGCCCGTGGGAGGCCGTCACCACGTCGGCGAGGGTCCGCACGCTCTGGGCGCGCCCGAAGAACAACCGGGCGTCGTTCTGCCGATAGGAGGCGAGTCCCTTGTAAGGACGGATCCCGGGCGGCACCGATACCGATGCCGATTCCTTGGTGCGCGGAGCGTTCGCCTGGCCGCGCGCGGCCTTCCACCAGTTCTCCCACTGCTTCAGGGAGTACAGACCGGGGGCCGGCGGTTCGGCGTTGAGCTCCCGCGCCGCGCGGATGAGGACCACGAGCACCGGATGCACCGACTCGAAGTTGGCCGGCATCCGGTTGCCGCTGCGCCAGTCGCTGACCCGCTGGACGGAGACGGTCCGGTCGCTGCCCACCGCCCGGGCGACGGTCGCGGCATCCGAGACGACCTTCTTGAGGGCGGGGCGACCGGCTGCGGCGAACAGCATCCGCAGTTGGTCGGCGAAGAACTGACGCTGCGCCGAACCAGGCTTTCCGCCGGTCTCTGACATCCGTTCCGCGCCCTTCGTGCTCCCGTTCCCCGCCTGCAAACATCCGCTGCGGAAAAATTCCTCACCACGTCTGAGCAGGGATGATACCGGTTCCGCGCCGGTCGGTATTTTTCGTCCCCATCAAAGGCGGGGAAGAGTGGTGACCACGCAAGGTTCGGCCTTGCAGTGTGGGGCGGGGGCCTCCACGCCGATAGGGACTGACGAGGGGTAGTTCCGGGTCGGCGTGGAGGCACGCTCCGCAGACGTTCGAGGGCCCCGCATTGCGGGGCCCTTTCCCGTTTCTTCCGGTTACTTGACGGTGTCGGGATCGTCCGTCGCGACGACGGGGCCGTTCAGCAGGTACGGGTCGCGATCGAGGTAGGCCTTCGTCTCCCGCGCGATCAGACCCGACAGCACCAGCAGACCGATCAGGTTCGGCAGGGCCATGAGGCCGTTCATCACGTCCGAGAAGTTCCAGACCACCTCGAGCTGGGTGGTGGCACCGATGAACACCACGACCACGAAGATCGCGCGGTAGGGCACCACGCCGCGGCGACCGACGAGACGCTCGACGCACCGCTCGCCGTAGTACGACCAGCCGAGGATCGTCGAGAAGGCGAAGAAGACGACCGAGATGGCAACGATCCAGTGACCCCAGTCCCCACCGAGGCCGTCGGCGAAGCCGGCCGATGTCATCGCGGCGCCCTGCTCGCCGGACTCCCAGGCTCCGGTCGTGATGATGACCAGACCGGTGAAGGTGACGACGATGATCGTGTCGATGAACGTCTGGGTCATCGACACCAGGCCCTGACGCACCGGGTGGGTGGTCTGGGCGGCCGCGGCGGCGATCGCCGCGCTGCCCATGCCCGACTCGTTCGAGAAGATGCCGCGGGCCACGCCGTAGCGCAGAGCGATCATGAAGACCGATCCGATGAAGCCGCCGGTGGCCGCCGTGCCGGTGAAGGCGTCGGTGAAGATGAGCGCGAAGGCGTCGGGGATCTGCGTGAAGTTGACAGCGAGAACGATGATGCCGGCGCCGACGTAGAGGAGGATCATCGCGGGCACGAAGCCGGCGGTGACCCTGCCGATGGACTTGATGCCGCCGAGCAGGACTGCCGCGGCGAGCACGGTCATCACGATGCCACTGAGCCAGGTGGGCACACCGAAGGTGCCGTCGAGCTGGGTGGCGACGGTGTTGGCCTGGGTCATGTTGCCGATGCCGAAGCTGGCGAGCACGGCGAACACCGCGAACAGCAGGCTCAGGACGAGACCGGCCTTGTTGGGGATGGCGCGGGCGAGGTAGTACTGCGGACCACCGCTCTGCTCACCCTTGGCGTCGGTCGTGCGGTACTTCACGCCGAGGAACGCCTCGGAGTACTTGCTGGCCATGCCGACCAGGCCGGTGACCCACATCCAGAACAGCGCGCCGGGCCCGCCGAAGTAGATCGCGGTGCCGACACCGGCGATGTTGCCCACGCCCACCGTCGCGGCGAGCGCGGTGGTCAACGCCTGGTACTGGGAGATGTCCCCTTCGGTGGCTCCGGGATCGTGGCGGGTGATCAGACCCAGCCGCAGCGCGGGCCACAGCTTGCGGAACTGGATGCCCTTCAGCCGAACCGTGAGCACAAGGCCCGTACCCAACAGCAGCGGGATGAGCAGGTACGGCCCCCACACCACCCCGCCCACCTCGACGAGGAAATCGTTCACCGAATCCATCCGCGTCCTCCTGATCGTCCGAAGCCCCCGACAGCGTCCGACCGGCCGGTGCCGGTGACGTCTGCGCTCGGGACCCGGCAGAGTCTAGGCTTCCGTGGCACGCAGTGTCCCCGGACCCCGCGGCGCGTCCGATATGCGTTCTTCTCGATCGGTGGGCGGCAGGCCTCGTCAGTCGCGACGCGCTTCCAGCACCGCGTCGTACAGTTCGCGCTTCGAGACCGTCGCACCGGACGACTTCGACGCCGCTTCGGCGACGACGGCGCAGGCGTCCTTCAGCCGCATCCCGTCCTCGACCTTCCGTTCCACCTCGTCGACGAGGTCGACGGGGTCGGTGGCCACGGCAACCGCTCCTTCGAGCACCACGGTGATCTCACCGCGCGCGCCCTCGACGGCCCACTCGGCGAGTTCGGCAAGCGTGCCGCGGCGCACTTCCTCGTAGGTCTTGGTGAGCTCGCGGCAGACGGCGGCGCGACGGTCACCGCCGAGCACGTCGACGGCGTCGGCCAGACACGCCGCGAGCCGGTGCGGTGCCTCGAAGAACACCACGGCGCGAGGCTCGTGGACGAGCGTTCCGAAATACGCGCGTCGCTGGCCCGGCTTGCGGGGTGGGAACCCGTCGAAGCAGAACCGCTCGACGGGCAGGCCCGACAGGGCGAGGGCAGTGGTGACGGCCGACGGACCGGGCAGGCAGGTCACCGGCAGACCGGCCTCGACGCACGCCGCGACGAGCCGGTAGCCGGGATCGCTCACCGACGGCATGCCCGCGTCGGTGACGAGCAGGACGGTGCGGCCCTCCTCGATGTCGGTGACCAGGCCCGGCAGCCGCGACACCTCGACCTGGTCGTAGAAACTCACGACCCGCCCGGTGATGGTGACGCCGAGCGCCGCGGCGAGTGCCTTGGTGCGCCGGGTGTCCTCGGCGGCGATGACGTCGGCGGTGCCGAGGGCGTCGCGGAGACGCGCCGAGGCGTCACCGATATCTCCCATCGGAGTGGCGGCCAGCACGAGCCGGCCCTCTCCCGGATTCGCGCCCTGGACCGGTTTGGCTGCCTGCATACGGCTCAGCCTACGATCGGAACGTGACCGTGACGGACCGCAGCCCTTCACAGGCCCCCGGCCGTGGTCCGTCGGCAGCGCAGGATCGTCGCCTCATCGGTCCCGGCCCGTTGGTGCCCGGACCCGAGCCCCTCCCCGGAGATCGGGCGCGTGGCTGGATCGTCACCGCCTTCGTCACGGCGCTCGCTGCGATCACGCGGTTCACGATGCTCAACTACCCCACCGATGCGAAGACACCGGTGTTCGACGAGAAGCACTACGCACCGCAGGGCTGGCAGGTGCTCACCGGCGGCTGGATCGAGGACAACCCCGGCTACGGGCTCGTCGTGCATCCGCCCGTCGGCAAACAGATGATCGCGCTCGGCGAGGCACTGTTCGGCTACACCGCGTGGGGTTGGCGTTTCTCGGCCGCGGCGGCCGGCGTCGTGCTCGTCCTGCTGGTCGTGCGGATCGTGCGGCGGCTGACCCGCTCGACGATGCTCGGCGCGATCGCCGGTCTGCTGCTCGTCGTCGACGGGGTGACCTTCGTGTCGTCCCGCCTCGGCATGCTCGACATCTTCCAGGCGGTCTTCGTCGTCGCCGCCTTCGGTTGCCTGATCGTCGATCGCGACGACGTACGTGCCCGCATGGCGAAGGTGCACGCCGAGGGCCGTGTCCTCGACAGCGTGTGGGGTCCGCGTTTCGGTGTGCGCTGGTGGCGCTTCGGCGCGGGCATCCTGCTGGGTCTCGCGGTGGGCACCAAGTGGTCGGGTCTGTACTTCATCGCGTTCTTCGGGCTGATGTCCGTGGCCTTCGATCTTGCGACGCGTCGCGCGTACCGGGTGCAGCGACCGTGGGTCGGGACGGCCCTGCGCGACATCGGCCCGGCGTTGTACGCCCTCGTGCTCGTCCCGCTCGGGGTGTACCTGTCGACCTACTGGGCGTGGTTCGCAAGCGAGACCGGCGTCTACCGTCACGCGGTCGGCTCGCGGATCGGCCACGACGGGATGTTCTCGTTCGTGCCCGACGCGCTGCGATCGCTCTGGTACTACAGCGCGAGCGTCCTCGAGTTCCACTCCGGCCTGACGAATTCGGCCGGCAACCAGCATCCCTGGGAATCGAAGCCGTGGACGTGGCCGATGGGCCTGCGTCCGATGCTGTACTACTTCGCCGACGGCGAGCGGATCAGCGGATGCGACGCCGAGCAGTGCGTCAAGGCCGTGATGCTGATCGGAACGCCGGCGCTGTGGTGGGTGTCGGTGCCGGTGCTCGGATGGGGACTGTGGCAGCTGCTCGTCCGCCGCGACTGGCGGTGGGCCGCGGTGCTCACCGCATACGGCGCGGGGATCCTCCCGTGGTTCGCGAGCCTCGACCGGCAGATGTACTACTTCTACGCGGTGCCGATGGCGCCGTTCCTGGTGATGGGTGTCGCGCTGGTGCTCGGCGACATCCTCGGGTCGCCGCACGCCTCGACGGAACGACGGACGACCGGGCTGCTCGTGGTGTGCCTGTACGTAGGGCTCGTCATCGCGAACTTCGTGTGGTTGTGGCCGATCCTCACGGCGCTGCCGATCACCCCGGAGCACTGGAACGACCAGCTGTGGCTCCCCAGCTGGCGCTGAGCGGAGCGCAGTCGCTGGTCCCGAGGAGAGCTCAGTTGGGCTCGTCGAGCACGCTGCCCTCGGGCAGTTCGACGTCGCGGTCCCTGTCGGAGCCGTAGCGGACGCCGTCGAAGCGGCGCGCGAATCGCTCGTCGACGACCGTGAGAAAGCCCTTGAGTCGTTGGAGCAGCTCGGACAGGTGGCGGGGCACGAACGGATCGCCGAGCAGATCGACGGTGGCGACGAGCCGGTCCTCGACGAGCACCACCTTGATGTGCGGCCACGTCCGGTTCAGTTCGGTGAGCTCGGCCAGCGCGTGGCTGCGACCGCCGGCGGGTGCGGCTCCCGGGGTGTCGTCCTCGGGGATCGCGTGCAGCAGCGGGGCCCACAGCCTGATGCTGCCGTCGTCGTCGATCACGACGAAGACCACCTGGGAGTCGAGGACCACGACGAAATCGCCGTCGGCGTCGACCGGCACGGGACGCCCGAGGGCGTGCGCGAGCGCATCGCTCACGCGTTCGCGGAGGTCGCCGAGGGCGGAGGGCGGGTGTGCCTGCAGGAAGGCCGGATGCGGCACCTTCCCGCGACCGCGCAGCACCGACACGATGTGCCGGGCGAGCATGTCGGCCTCGGACACGGGCCTGGTGACCGGCTCGGATCCGGTGACCTCGATCGTGGCGTGTCCGCCGGCGCTCGCGAGCACCCGCACGCAGGCCGCGGGCCCCGAGGCGGTCTCGGCGTGCAGTTCGAAGGCGTCGGATCCGGCGAGTTCGGAGATGCGCCGGGCCAGCTGCGAGGCGTAACGGGACCAATCGCGGTCGAGGGCCTCGTCGAATCGGTCGGTGTCGGTCACGCGCACTCCTCTCGAAGAGCAACTGCCGGGCAGGCGACACCGTACTCGGGGTGGGCGACAACTCACCGCAGGCACGCGGCGTCGTGTGTCACCCGTGATGCCGTCGTCCGGCCGCCGCCCACACCGCGACCCGCGACCCACGTTCGAGGATGTCGACGATCACGAATCCTGCCCGTGCGAGAACGGTGCTCACCGTCATCGAGACGGTTCCGGTGTCCTCCCCCGGCCCCGCCTCGTCGATCACCCACAGTTGTCCGTCGTCGGTCAGCAGCGGCGCGAGGGCGGCCGCGGCGGCGGTGTCCTCGCGGAGGTCGGGGATGTCGAGTGCGTAGATGCGGTCGAACTTCTCCCGCTGCGCGAACTCGTGGGCGCGGGTCACCGAGGGTGCCACGCGCACGCGGCCGTGGGGGCCGACGTGCTCGGCGACCACGGCGGAGGCAGACCCGGCGTCGATCGCGAGGACGGACGTGCCCGGACACGGATCGAGGACGTCGAGCAGGAACTCGACGCCCTCGATGCGGGACCGTTCGGTCATTCGACCTTGCGCAGTGTCCGTTTCCTGCGCCCACCCGTGATCAGCGGGTCGCGCTGCAGATCCCGGTACAGCGACACGCACAGACCGATCATCACCAGAAGGAAGGGAGCTGCGGCGATGATCGTCATCGTCTGCAGGGCGTTGAGCGCTTCCTCGCCGCCGCTCCACAGCAGCAGGGCCGCGACGCCGCCCGTGAGTCCGCCCCAGAAGATCACCACGCCGCGATTCGGTGCGAGGGTGCCGCGCTGGCTGAGGCTGCCCATCACCATCGACGCGGAGTCGGCTCCGGAGATGAAGAAGATGGCGATGAGGAGCATCGCGACGACCGTGGCGATACCGGTGAGCGGAAGGTTTCCGAGCACCCCGAACAGCTGTCCTTCGACGCTGTCGGCGCCCGCGATGTCGTACCCGTCCAGTTGCTGTCCGATGCCGGCGCCACCGAAGATCGAGAACCAGATGAGGCTCACGAGGCTCGGGACGAGGATGACGCCGATGATGAACTCGCGAATGGTGCGTCCACGGCTGATGCGGGCGAGGAACATACCGACGAAGGGCGCCCACGAGACCCACCACGCCCAGTAGAAGATCGTCCAGCTCGACAGCCACTCGCCTGCGGCTTCGTTGGAGGCGGCCGTGCGGGCCGACATGCGGGCGAACTCCGCAGCGTACGCGCCGAGGGTGGTGGGCACGAGGTTGAGGATGAAGACGGTGGGCCCGAGCACGAACACGAAGACCGCCAGGACCGCGGCGAGCACCATGTTGATGTTCGACAGGTACTGGATACCCTTGGCGACACCCGTGACCGCGGACGCGATGAACGCGAGCGTGAGCAGCGCGACGATCGCGACGAGCAGCATCACGCCGGCCGTATCGAGCCAGCCGGTGACCTCGAAGCCCGATCCGATCTGCAGCGCACCCAGGCCGAGCGACGCCGCCGTGCCGAACAGGGTCGCGAACAGGGCGAGGATGTCGATGACCTTGCCGAGCGGACCTTCGGCCCTGCGTCCCAGCAACGGGATGAACGCCGAGCTGATGAGCTGCTTGCGACCCCTGCGGAAGGTGCCGTACGCGATGGCCAGACCCACGACGGAGTAGATCGCCCAGGGATGCAGGCTCCAGTGGAACATCGAGGTCGCCATCGCGACGCCGGTGCCGCCGTTGCTTCCGGGTGGCGGATCGACGAAGTGCGAGAGCGGCTCGGCGACACCGAAGAACATCAGGCCGATGCCCATACCGGCGGCGAACATCATCGAGATCCAGCTGACGGTGCGGAACTCCGGCTTCTCGTCGTCCTTGCCGAGCGGGATCCGGCCGTATCGGCTCACCGCCAGCCAGAGCGCGAAGAACACGAATCCGCTCGCCGTGAGCACGAACAACCAACCGAACTCGACGACGATCCAGTCGAGGATGTTCCCGGTAACGGTCCCGAAGTTCTCGGTGGCGGCCAGACCCCACACCACGATCGCCGCGACCAGCGCGGCAGCGACTCCGAAGACCACTTTGTCGGTCTGCGGTGGGCGCGCCGCGGACGCGGCTACTTCAGAAGCACGGGCGCCCGAGACCTCGTCGATCTCCTCGGACCCGGGCCGATCACCAGGGACATTCATGCGAACAAACCTTGCAAGTTTCGGGCGCCTGCGGAGCGGAATCGCCGAACCCGAGAAAATCGTCACATTTCGGACGCGACATGCATACTCTGCGCGAGCCCGCAGATCGGCAGGTCAGCCTGCACGCAGGGCGGCCGAGACGAATTCGAGGATCTCCTCGTCGGACATCCCGAGTGCCCTCACCTCGGCGACGTACTCGTTGGTGGATCGCTGGGCCCGCGTGCGGGTGGGATCGCCCGTGTCGGCGACGAACGTCCCAGCCCGCCCGCGGGCCTCGAGCACGCCCAGCTTCTCGAGTTCCCGATAGGTCTTGGCGACCGTGTTCGGTGCAATGCCGAGGGTGTCGGCGAGGCCCCGGACCGTGGGCAGCTTGGTACCAGCGATCAGCTCACCATCGTGGACCAGGTCGACGATGCGTCGCCGCAGTTGCTCGAACGGCGGGACGGGCGAGTCGGGATCGATGGTGAGGTCGAGCATTCTCGCAGGTTATCAGCGCTCGGTGACCTTGACGGGCGCTTCGGCCGAGGGCGCGTCGGCAGGGGCGTGGTTGTAGCTGCCGGTCTCGAGCAGGTCGCGGATCTGGATGAGCAGATCGGTCTCGCTCAGCGGCTCGTCCTCGGGCTCCTTCTCCGGCGCGAAGCGGGCCTTGGCGGCGTTGACCGGCACGATGAGCACGAAGTAGACGACGGCGGCGATGATGAAGAAGTTGATCGCCGCGGAGATGACGGCACCGAGGTTGACGAAGGTCGCGTCGTTCGACGAGAGCAGGCGGAAGCCGAAGCCCATCTCGTTGTCGCCACCCACAGCGGCGACCAGCGGGTTCACGATGTGATCGGTGAACGCCGTGACGATGGACGTGAACGCCGCGCCGACGACCACTGCGACGGCGAGTTCGACGACGTTTCCGCGCAGCAGGAAATCCTTGAAACCTTTGAGCATCGTGCTCCGTGCCTTTTCTGAGAGAGAATTCGAAAAACTTCAGGGCGCGGAAATCGTAGTAACGCTGCCCAACGGGTTCAACAGGGACGAATCGGGCAACACGGCGGCGGGTGGCAGCGGATTACGGACTGCGCGGGCAGAATCGGGCCATGGCAACCACGGCGACGATCTATCACAACCCGCGCTGCAGCACGTCACGCAACACTTTGGCGTTGCTGAAGGAGAACGGACTCGAACCCACGGTCATCAAATATCTCGAGACTCCGCCCTCCCGAGACGAACTGCAGGCGCTGCTCGATGCGGCAGGTCTCACACCGAGTCGGGCGATCCGGAAGAAGGAATCGCTCTACAAGGAGCTGAACCTGGCCGACGCGTCCGAGGACGAACTGCTCGACGCGATGGTCGCGAACCCGATCCTCATCGAGCGTCCGCTGGTCGTCACCGACAAGGGCACCGTCCTCGCGCGTCCGGTCGACAAGGTGCGCGAGATCCTCTGACGAGGAGTTACAGGATCGCCCGCGAGAGCGGGCACGACATGCATCGCGGACCGCCGCGGCCGGAACCGAGTTCCGACCCGGCGATCCGCAGCACCTCGATCCCCGAATCCTCGAGGCGGGTGTTCGTCTCGACATTGCGTTCGTAGGCGACGACGACGCCGGGCGCCACGGCCAGCGTGTTGTTCCCGTCGTCCCACTGCTCACGCTCGGCGACAACGGAATCCAGACCGGTGTCGATGACGCGCAGTTTCTCGATCCCCATCGCATCGGCGGCGGCCTCGAGGAAGGGGCGCGGCCCCGAGATCTGCACCGCGCCGTTCTCGCGGTGGATGGCGAACGCCTGGAGGCTGTCCCGGATCGCCGGGTACATCACCACCGCGTCGACGTCGACCATCGTGCACACGGTGTCGAGGTGCATCGACGCCCGTCGCTGCTCGATCGGCACCGCCAGCACGGTGTGCGCGAGCCCGTCGTCGAAGGCGCTGCGCGCCAACGCTTCCGCACCGGCCGGACTGGTCCTCTCCCCCACCCCCACGGCGACGACGCCGGGCGCGAGCAGCAACACGTCGCCGCCCTCGACGGGCGCGGTGTGCGATTCGTACGCGCGGCGCACGTGGAGGAACTGCGGATGGAAGGCGTAGATGAGGTCGGTGAGGCTGGTCTCGCGACGGCGTGCGGGCAAGGCCAGATTGGGGATCGCGACGCGTGACCCGATCCAGAACGACGAATCGCGCGTGAAGAGCAGGTTCGGCAGCGGGGCGATCGCGAAATCGGAACCGTGGTGCATCAGCCGCACGAGGGACGGGGCCGCGCCGCTGCCCACCGCGGGCAGCTCGTCGAAGGTCATGCCCGCGATGAGGATCCGGGCGAGCTCGGCAGCGGGCAGGGCACGCAGATGGCCCGTCAGCTCCTCCGCGAGCGCATAACCGAGACGCTGTGCGTCGACGGCCGACGACACGCTCTGCACCCGCGCGGCGCCGCTGGCCTCGAGTGTCTCGGTGAGCAGGTCCGCCAGCAGGAACACCTCGACCCCGCGGCTGCGCAGCAGGTCGGCGAAGGCGTCGTGCTCCTCCTGGGCGCGCGCCACCCACGGCAGGGCGTCGAAGAGCAGCTGGTCGTTGTTGCGGGGCGTGAGGCGTTCGAGTTCGGCACCGGGCCGGTGCAGCATCACGGCGCGGAGTTCACCGACTTCGGACTCGACACCCCAGCGATGACTCATATGCTCACGGTATCGCGCAGGACGGCGGCAGCCGGGTCAGGCGCGTCGAGTACGGCGACAACGATTGCGAAGAACACACCGATCCGAGAACACGAGGGAGATTTCATGGCCGACGACCCGCTCGGGTGCCTGGCACCGTTCGCCGGGCGCTGGACCGGAGGTGGCGACGGCCACTACCCCACCATCGACGACTTCGCGTACGACGAGACGATCGAGTTCGCCACCATCCCCGGCAAGCCGTTCCTGATGTACGTCAGCCGTACGCGGCACCGGACCGAGGGACGCCCGCTGCACACGGAGAACGGCTACCTGCGCCGCAGCGGCGACGACGTCGAACTGCTCGTCTCGCAGCCCACCGGGTTCGTCGAGATCCAGCGGGCCAGGCCGGCCGGCGGCGTGCTGGACTTCACCACCCTCACCCTGGAGCGCTCGCCCGAGGCCAAACCCGTACACGAGGTCCGGCGGCGCTTCGAGGTCGACGGCGACACGCTGGTCTACGACTTCTGGATGGCCCACGCCGACACCCCGCTGACGCACCACCTGCACGCCGAGCTGCACCGCGCGTCGGAGTGAGTTCAGTGGATCCGGCCCCGCTCAGCGGGGTCGGATCCACCGAGATCACTTGGTGCCGACGACGCGACGGAAGTAGTCGTTGGCGGCCTGCATGACCAGGTTGTAGGGCGGTGCGAACTTACGCGCCCACCAGTAACCGAACCTGGTGTCGAACGACGTGTAGACCATGAAGCGGTTCTTCAGGATGCCGGCGACGATGCGCTCGGCCACCTTCTCGGGCGTCGCGGCGTGCCGGACGAACCGTTGGGTGAGCTTGCGGACCTCGGGGCGGTCGCGGTCGACGCCGACGATCTGCACGGTGTCGACGAGCGGTGTGCGCACGGCCCCCGGGACGACGAGCGAGACACCGATGCCGTCGCGCTTGAGGTCGAACCGCAGCACCTCCGATACCCCGCGCAGACCGAACTTGCTTGCGCTGTAGGCGGCATGCCACGGCAGGGCGAGCAGCCCGGCGGCAGAGGAGACGTTGACGATGTGCCCGCCGCGACCGGCCTCGATCATCGCCGGTACGAAGTTCTCGATGACGTGGATGGGCCCCATGAGGTTGACGTCCACCATGAGCTTCCAGTGCTCGTGCTTCAGCCGGTCGACGGTGCCCCACACCGATACTCCGGCGACGTTGGCGACGATGTCGAGCGACCCGCACGCCTCGTGCACGTCGCGGGCGAAGGCTGTGACGGCCTCGTAGTCGGAGATGTCGAGGGCGGCCGAGTGCAGGACGGTGCCGCCGCGTTCACGAACGCTGCGGACGACCTCGTCGAGGGCCTCCTCCTGCAGGTCGGTGAGCACCAGCCGGGCCCCGCGTTCGGAAGCGGCATGGGCCAGGGCGCGGCCGATTCCGCTGGCCGCGCCGGTCACAAGGAATTTGGTTCCGCGCAGGTCGGTGATCGCCATGGCGACACCCTAACGTCGCCGTGACGACACGACGCTCCGGCGCGCCACGGACGAACCGGATGCGCCGGAGCGAAGCGACTTGTGTGTCTGCGCGAAGCGACTTGTGGGCCGGAGTGTTCGTGTTCCACTCCGGGGACGGAACTCAGAGCCGCTGTGCCATCTCCTCCTGGTATTGCCGAATCGTGCGCTCGATCATCTCGACATCGTCGTGGCGATTCTCGCTGCGCGCGAGATCGGCGCGCTCGCGCAGTACCCGGATCGCCCGACGCAACTCGTCGTCACTCATCCTGTGGTCCATGCCACACAGTCTGCCGGGTTCGGCGTGGACCCGCCAGCGAATGACCCCGCATACGACGAAAGCCCCGCCGAGGGCGGGGCTTTCGGGGGTGGAGCTGAGGGGAATCGAACCCCTGACCTCTTCGATGCGAACGAAGCGCGCTACCAACTGCGCCACAGCCCCGTAGGTTCCGAGGGAACCGACTCGCAAACTCTAGCAAACCACCCCGTCCATCACGAAATCGGAGTGTCGGCGCAGGTGACAGGCGATTTCGCGACCTGCTCCGCAGACGGGCCGGGGCCCGCACCGATTCGGTGCGGGCCCCGCCGGAAGCATCGTCGGACGATCATTCCCCCACTGCGCGGGGAACGACGTAGTCGCCGGACTCGTCGTCGCCGCCGCTCGCCCGGACATCGTAGCCGTGGTCGATGCCGTAGTCGTCCTCGTAACGATCGAGATGTTCGAACTCCGGATCCTCGTCGTCGACCTCGAGGACCACGGCCCCCGGGCGACGCAGTCGCTGCGGAACGTCGTCGTGGCCGCCGCGGGCCCCCGCGCGGGACCGTTGCAGTCGTGCGAGGCGACGCCGCCGGATCTCCTGCTCGAGATGCACCTGGCGCCGCAGGTAGAACAGATAGGCGACGAGGGCCACGGCCGCGAGACCGGCGAGCCACCACATGACCGACGAGACGATCAGGGCGAGCGCCGAGGTCATGATCGCGGCGATCAGCAGGCCGAGGACGGCCCGCTGCCGGAATTCGTATCGTGCGGCGCTGGCGACCGCATCGGCGTGCGGGTCGAATCCGCCGCGGCCCCGGCGTTGCGGTGCGTGTGCGCGCACGGGCTCACGGTCGGGTGCTGCTTCGTCGTGGACGTCGGCCTCGTCGGAATCGATCTCCGGCCTGTCGTCGAGTTCAGTGTTCATGCGGTCCTCCGCGGGTGTGCGGTGCGTGCGGTCACGACTCGGACGCCAATGAGGATCGCTGCGGTGCCCGGCGGCCGGCCCTCGAGGGGCGATCGGCTCGTCGTCTCCGCGGTGCAGAACTCGAGTTGCGAGCGCGGCGTCGGTCGTCTGCCGGATTCGAGGACGCTTCGTGACCAGCATGGGCACCAGAACGAACAACCACACGGCAACGAGCCCGATCCACAGAAGCGAGTTCGGCATCCGGTGGTCCTCCCTCCAGTCGTCGCCCTACCAGCCCGTCGACGCCACCGACCTACATGAGGCTAACGGCATCACCGCGTTTACCTGTACAGAAACGCCGACTCAATCGACAACAGACGTCACTCGAGTCACGCGAAACCAACTGACACTCTCTTCACTCTAATCACAGGGATCCCACACGCGCTGGGGATTG
Source organism: Rhodococcus rhodochrous (assembly GCF_900187265.1). Taxonomy (NCBI): domain Bacteria; kingdom Bacillati; phylum Actinomycetota; class Actinomycetes; order Mycobacteriales; family Nocardiaceae; genus Rhodococcus; species Rhodococcus rhodochrous. The sequence continues at coordinate 1,119,494 of NZ_LT906450.1, read as the reverse complement.
TTACTCGAGTTGCGAGTAACCTGCGTTACATAACGGACGAACCCGACTCGAGACGGGAAGTGGTCAGGACCAGGTCGCGCGACCGGCACGGACGAGGCGATCCGAGACCGAGCCCGGCACCTCCTCGACCGTCATCGCGACCAGCAGATGGTCGCGGAATCGGCCCTGGACGTCGAGATAGCGCTTCAACAGACCTTCCTCGCGGAAGCCGACGTTGCGCAGCACCGCGCGACTGGGCTCGTTCTCGGGCCGCACGGTGGCCTCGACACGGTGCAGCCCGACCGGGCCGAAGCAGTGGTCGAGCCCGAGGGCGACGGCGGCGGTCGCGACACCGAGGCCGTTGACCTCCTTCTCCACCCAGTAGCCGATCCAGGCCGAGCGCAGCGCTCCGCGCACGATGTTGCCAACCGTCAGCTGACCGCAGAACCTGCCGTCCAACTCGATGGCCATCGGCAGCATCAGGCCTTTGTGGGCCTCCGACCGCAGACTGCGGTAGAGCCCCGGCCACACCGAGATGTGGTGCCGCATGTCCCACGGCGCCTCACCGGTCGGCTCCCACGGCTCGAGATGCGCGCGATCACGCAGACGCAGGCGGCTCCACGCCGCGGCGTCGCGGAGTCGGATCGATCGGACGGTCACCACGCCCCCGGCCACCCGCAGCGGCCCGAGCTCGGCCGGCCAGCCGGGATGACGGGACATCAACCACGCTGCCCGAGGAACGCCACGTCCACCGGATCTCCCGTGCGGATCTCGGAGACCTCGGGGTCGACGATGACGAGACAGTTCGCCTCGGCGAGGGTCGCGAGCAGGTGCGACGACGAGCCTGCGGCGCCGCCGAGCGCCTGCACGAGATAGTCGCCCGTCGTCTCGTCGCGCATGAGCTGGCCGCGCAGGAAACCCTTGCGACCGGGGATCGAGGTGATGGGGGCGACCGTGCGTGCCGAGACGACGCGGCGCATCGGCTGGCGCCGGCCGAGCGCGATGCGGATCAACGGCCGGACCATCACCTCGAACACGACGAGCGCGCTCACTGGGTTGGCGGGCAGCAGGAAGGTCGGCACCTCGTCGCGGCCGAGACGCCCGAAGCCCTGAACCGAGCCCGGATGCATCGCGATCCGCTCGACGCCCAGCTCGCCGAGATCGGACAGCGCCTCGCGAACCTCCTCGAGCGCACCGCCGCCCACGGCACCGGCGATCACGACGATCTCGGCGCGGATCAGCTGACCCTCGACGACCTCGCGCAGCCGCTTCGGGTCGGTACTGGCGATCCCGACCCGGTTGACGTCGGCTCCGGCATCACGCGCGGCCGCAGCCAGCGCGTAGGAGTTGACGTCGTAGACCTGTCCCGGTCCCGGGGTTCGATCGACGTCGACGAGTTCGCCACCGACGGAGATGACCGACAGTCGCGGGCGCGGATGGACGAGCACCTTGTCGCGGCCGACCGCGGCGAGCAGACCCACCTGGGCGGCCCCGATGATCGTCCCGGCCCGCACCGCGATGTCGCCGGGCTGGACGTCGTCGCCGGTGCGGCGCACGTAGTCGCCGGACCGCACCGGTTCGAGCACCTTGATGCGCGCCGCACCGCCGTCGGTGTTGTCGAGCGGCAGCACCGCGTCGGCGAGCGTCGGCAGCGGCGCACCGGTGTCGACGCGCACCGCCTGACGGGGCTGGAGACGGATCGGCTGACGCGAACCGGCACGCACCTCGCCCACGACCGGCAGCGTCACCTCGGCGGGTGCGGACCCACCGTCGGTGTCGGCCGGGGCCTGGAGGTCGACGCTGCGCACGGCGTATCCGTCGATCGCCGCCTGGTCGAATCCGGGTAGGGGTCGCTCGGTGACCACTTCCTCCGCGCACAGCAGACCCTGCGCCTCGGAAATGGCCACCCGGACCGGCCGGGGTGCGACTGCCGCCGCCGTGACCCTGGCCTGCTGATCCTCAACCGACCGCATACCGCTTCTCGTCCTCCAGCCCGTCCTGCAGTCAGCGCTTCAGGCGCTCGATGAGCCACTCGCGCAGCGAGGGCCCGTACTCTTCGGTGTTCAGCGCCGAGTCAACCGCAGCGCGCAGATAGCCTCCGGGATTTCCGAGGTCGTGTCGGGTTCCGCGGTGCACCACCACGTGGACGGGGTGGCCCTCGGAGATGAGCAGGGCGATGGCGTCGGTGAGCTGCAGCTCTCCCCCGGCTCCGGGCTCGATGCGACGCAGTGCGTCGAAGATCGCCCGGTCGAGCAGATAGCGGCCGGCGGCAGCGAAGGTCGACGGTGCGTCCTCCACGGCCGGCTTCTCGACCATCCCGAGAACCTTGAGCACGTCGGGGTTGACGGCGTCCGGGACGACCTCGACGTCGAAGACGCCGTACGCGCTGACCTGTTCCTTGGGCACGTCGATCGCGCACAGCACGGAACCGCCGCGCTTGGCGCGGACGCGCTGCATCGTCTCGAGCACGCCGACGGGCAGCACGAGGTCGTCGGGCAGCAGCACGGCGATCGCGTCCTCGTCGGGATCGAGCGCCTCCTCGGCGCACGCCACGGCGTGACCGAGGCCGAGCGGCTTCTCCTGGACCACGGACTCGACCTCGAGCAGCCCCTGGGCCTTGCGGACCTTGGCGAGGAGCTCGTACTTGCCCTTCTCCTCGAGCTTGGACTCGAGGACGAGGTCCTCGACGAAGTGCGCGACCACGCCGTCCTTGCCCGGCGCCGTCACGATGAGAAGGCGTTCGGCGCCCGACTCCGCGGCTTCACCCGCCACGAGCTCGATGCCGGGCGTATCGACCACCGGAAGGAGTTCCTTCGGGACCGTCTTGGTCGCGGGAAGGAACCGCGTCCCCATACCTGCTGCGGGGACAACCGCGGTCTTGAAATGCCGCGTGCCTCCGGTCGTACTGTTCGTCATAGACTCCCACCCTAAACTTCGGCCACCGAGGACGGTGGTTCGGCGATCGTAAGGCGCAGACATGCCCCCACCCCCGAAAGCGGTCTGGCGTGACCGCATTCTTACAGCTCGGCGTGAGCTGAGTGCCGCCAGGCGCAGAATCGAGGACACCGCGCTCGCCACGGTGGCCTCGACGCTCGCCCCGGCGGGGTCGGTGGTGTGCGCATACGTGCCGGTGGGTTCGGAGCCCGGATCCATCGCACTCCTCGATGCCCTGACCGAGGCCGGAGCAACCGTGCTCGTCCCGGTGACACGCACCGGTGAACCACTGTCGTGGGCCCGCTACATGGGCGAGAAGACGCTGATGGCGGCCGATTTCGGGCTCCGCGAGCCGGGCGGTGAGATCTACCCGCCCGAGGCGGTGGCGGAGGCTCACACGGTGCTCGTCCCGGCACTGGCGGTCGACGTGCGGGGCGTGCGACTCGGTCGCGGCGCCGGCTTCTACGACCGCACCTTGCACCTCGCCTCACCCGAGGCCGTGATCATCGCGGTGGTCCGCGACGAAGAGCTCGTCGACGAACTCCCCGAGGACCCCCACGACATCCGTATGGGATGGGCGCTGACACCCGGGAAAGGGCTGGTCCGGCTCGGTAGCGACGACCGTGCGGAACAACACACTCCCTAGCGCTGTTGGCACTGTCGGCGGTAGAGTGCCAAAACTGCAGTACTACGAAAACTGCGGTTCGACGAACTGGCGGAGGATCACCGGTGCCCACCTACTCATATGCCTGCACGGCCTGCGACAACAAGTTCGACATCGTGCAGTCTTTCAGCGACGACTCCCTGACCGAATGCCCGCAGTGCGAAGGCAAGCTGCGCAAGCTCTTCAACTCGGTCGGCATCGTGTTCAAGGGCAGCGGCTTCTACCGCACCGACTCCCGCAGCGGCAGCACTGCGAGCGAATCCGCGTCGACGAGCTCGAGCAGCTCCTCGTCCAGCGACAGCAGCTCGTCGTCGAGCAGCACCTCCTCGGCTCCGGCTGCCGCCGCGAGCTGACCTTCCCGGACTCCTTTGTCCACAGGCGGTCGAGTCATCCACAGACCGCCGGTTCCGAGGGCTCATCGGGGCCGACAGGGCATCCCCACCTCCTAGGTTCGGGGCATGTCCGTCGGCCCCTTCCCGTTCCTCCGGCGTGAGAGCGCGCGTCCGCACCGCTCGCACTCCTCTGCGGGCGCCTCGCTGCAGCCCACGCTCCCCGACCGGTTCGTCGAACTCCTCCGCCCCGGCCGGTCGCGCATCGTCCGGGCCCGCCGGATCGCTGCCGGACTCCTCGCCGCCCTTGCGGTGATCCTCGCCCTGCGCGGCGACCCCGACACCGATCGTGCGACGGTTGTCGTCGCGGCTCACGATCTCGCGCCCGGGCACACCCTCACGGCCGACGATGTCGCTCACGTGGAGCGCGATCGGTCCACTGTGGTCGCCGGGACCCTGCACCACGTCGACGACGCCCTGGGCCACACTCTCGCCGGCCCCGTGCCGGCCGGTGAACCGCTCGTCGACGCCCGTCTCCTCGGTCCTCGTCTCGCCGCAGCCGCCACCGGCTCCACCGAGGCCCGCGTGGTGCCCATCCGGCTCGCCGACGCGGGTGTGAGCGAACTGCTCCGCGAAGGCGACCGCGTCGACGTCCTCACGGTCACGGAGACCGAGGACGGCCCCCTGCCCGGCGCGCACGTCCTCGCCCGGGGTGCGGTGGTGGTGCTGGCCGAATCCGGCGGGTCGGCGCGGGATCGGAACGAGCGGGTCGTGCTGGTCGCACTGGAGCCCGAACCTGCCACGGCGGTCGCGGCGGCATCGCTCGTCAGTGCTCTGACCGTCACGCTGCACTGAGCATCCGCTCGTTTCCCAGCGCAACCGCCACGAGGAACCGACCTCGCGGTTTATCGTGTGGACGTCCGTGTGACCTACCTCATGTGCGCGGTTCCGGCGGACAGGCCGCGAGAAGGAGCACACCATGCTGAAGGGCTTCAAGGACTTCATACTCAGGGGCAACGTCCTCGATCTCGCCGTCGCGGTCGTGGTCGGTGCCGCATTCACCGCTATCGTCACGGCCTTCACCGAGTACATCATCGAACCGCTCATCAGCGCGGTGGGCGGCGACAACGAGATGGGCTGGGGATTCCAGATCCTGAGCGACAATCCCGCGACGTTCATCAACATCGGCGCGGTGATCTCCGCGATCATCAACTTCATCATCATCGCCGCGGTCGTGTACTTCGTGCTCATCGTGCCCGCCAACGCGGCGAAGAAGAAGTTCGTCACCGAACCGGAGGACAAGCAGGCCAGCGCCGAGGACCTGCTCATCCAGATCCGCGACATCCTCGAAGCTCAGGCCACCCAGTCAGGTCAGGGCGGCGCCCACGCCAAGCCCAACCCCGGAATCGAGTAGGTGCCCGACGACGAAGAAGACCGGGCCCGCTCGAGATTCGAGCGGGCCCGGTCTTTCGTGCTGTGTTCGGCGTGAGCCGGACGTCTACTTCTCAGACGGTCCAGGGAGCGCCGTAGGTGGTGACGTTGTCGCCGTTGGCCGTGATGGCGCGAACGAACGGACGGACCTGGACAGCGCCGATGACACCGGAGGCGGTGCCGTGGACGTTGGCGAACTGGACCGTCTTGAAGTCACCGTCGAACTCGCCCTCGGCGACGACGAGCTCCTCGATGCCCGGAGCCGGGGTCAGCTCGAGCTCGGCGTAGGCCTGGGGAAGGATGTCGGTGACCTTGACCGTCGTGTCGTTCTTGAAGTCGATACCCAGGCCGGGGGTCGAGTAAGTGACGCCGATGGCGCCGTTGATGCTTGCAGCCCATGCGAACTGGTAGCCGAACTGGAAGGTCGTGCCCTCGGCGTCGGCAGCGCCGTCACCGATGAGGTTCACGGTGCCGCGGCCGTTGTGGAAGAACTCGCGGTTGAACGGGCTGCCACCGAGAGCCGGAACGCCGTTGATCTGGGTGTCTTCCTGCGTCACGACAACCTCGAGGCCGTCGGAGACGATGCGGTTCTGGTCGTTGACCTCTGCACCTGCGGTACCGGCACCGAAGACCAGGCCGAGAACGGCGGCACCTGCGACGGCGGCGTTACGAGCGGCCTTGAAGCCACGCGACTTGATTCCCATGATTACTCCGTTTGTGGTGGTGGGGATTTACTGCGGGTTGGCGCGGAGCAGGACTAGAGAGTCCAGACCTGGCCGTAGGTGGTGACGTTGTCGCCGTTAGCGGTGATCACACGAACGAACGGGCGAAGAGAGACCGGACCGATGACGCCCGTGGCAGCACCGTGGACGTTGGCGATCTGGACTTCCTTGAAGTCACCGTCGAACTCGCCTTCAGCGACGACGATTTCTTCAATGCCGGGCGCCGGAGTCAGATCGATGGCAGCTGTGACCTGAGGAAGGAGACCCGAAGTGACCAGTGCGTCCTCTGCATAAGGGGCAGGGCTCGTCTTGCCATTGGGGATGTACAGCGGATTACCCTCCGCCGTCCCATCATCGGTCGCAGGAACGCGATCTTCCTCTTCCACAACGTTTCCGTCGTAATCGACGTACTCGTCCTCATCGTTGGTGTTCCACACCTGATCGAACTGGTCGACGTTCTCGATGCCGCGCGTGGCCTCCAACTCGAGCTGAGGGCTTGCCCAACCGAAGCCGAGTGCGCCGTCAAGCGAGGCGGTCCACGCGACCTGATAGCCGAACTGGAAGGTCGAGCCTTCGAAGTCCGCCGCCTCGGGGCCGACGATGTTGGCGATGCCGCGGCCGTTGTGGAACCACTCACGGCTCAGCGGGCTGCCGCCGATCGGGGGCACACCGTTGATGAAGGTGTCCTCCTGCGTGACGATGACCTCGTGGCCGTTGGAGACGATCCGGTTCTGGTCGTTGACCTCGGCACCTGCGGCGCCGGCCGATCCGAGAACCAGACCGGCCACAGCAGCTGCCGCCACCGTGGCGTTGCGGGCGGCCCTAAAGCCACGTCGCGTCTGAATCTTCATGAATGCCTCATCCGTTCTCTGCGTGCCGGGTTGCGCACCGCGTCCGACAACAAGTGGTCGCCCTGTCGCCCGCGGGTCGCTGTCCACAGCGAACACACCGGCGGATCAGCCGTCGGTGTGTCGGTTACGTCCATCGTCCGCACGGTTTTGCGTTACCGATTCGTGATCGAGCCCGGGCCGCAGGGCCCGGGCTCGACCGGTTTGAACCTGAGAGGGAGATTAGACCGTGACCTTTCCCAGAGCAACGGCTCGGAAATGTAACGCGGAGGGCTCGAGACGGCTCGTGAGACCCGTGGGAACACACAAAATGTTCACGAAACGGACACGTTGGCGATGCACGCCGACACGCCGAACAACATGCGCGCTGTACGGCACATCTTTCGGTTTGCCCAGGTAGGGCGACTCGAGGCTTTCGCCCGCCGTGCCCCGAAGGGTGCCCTCAGCGACCACTCGGCGCCTGCGCGTCCCACATCGTGGATCATGCCGAGTTGAACGAAATGTTGCATTGCCGTTTCTTTACGACCGACAACGAGTTCGAATCACCTCGAGGGCAACCCGGCAAATGTGACACACATCACGAGCCCGAGTGGTGAGGTGGTACCTGACGTCGCAGCCATTCGTCCGTTCCGCCCTCGCGCGGGTCGTCGTCCCGCCGTTCGTCGCGAGTGGTCTCGGGAAGCACGTCGCCGAAGATGCGCGCCAGCCGTGCCCGATCGATCCGGGCACGGCTCTTGCGCTCCTCTTCGGTCACCTCGTCGGGCTCGTCCGGGGGCTCGTCGGTCTCCTGCGGGTCCGCAGGGTCGCCGGCCATGAGGTCACTCCTCCATCCAGGACAGCTCTTCGATCACGTGCGCCGCGAGCGGCAGCAGGGTCGCCATTCCGTCGCGGATGGCGGGACGCGACGACGCGAGGTTCACCACGAGCGTCGATCCGGAAACTCCGACGAGGCCGCGGGAGAGGCCGGCGTCGACGGCACCCGACGCCAAGCCCGACGAGCGCAGCGCCTCGGCGATGCCGCGGATCTCGTGATCGAGCACGTCCTCGGTCGCGTCGGGCGTCACGTCACGAGGGGTGACACCGGTGCCACCGATCGAGATCACCAGGTCGACGCCGCCGATCACCGCGGTGTTCAGCGCATTTCGGATCTCGACCTCATCTGCCGCGACCGTCACGACACCGTCGACCGCGAAACCGCCCTCGACGAGAAGCTCCGTGACGAGCGGACCCGCGGAGTCCGGACTGTCGCCGTGGGAGACGCGATCGTCGACGACGACGACGAGTGCGCGGCCTTTTCTGGGAGCTTCGAGTTCCATGAGGTCCACGGTAGTTTGCGGGTCGAGAGCATGCGGCTCTTGTACCGAAATGTGAGCTATGTCCATGTCGTCCCTCATCGTCCGGCGGAATCCGGGGCAGTCACGACGTCGACCGTGTTCTCGTCGCCGTCGGGTGTGCGGTAGGTGATCTTCACGGTCTCGCCGGGCGCGCGGGAGCGGATCGCGGCGATGAGCGAGTCGCCGTCGGTGACGACACGATCATCGATCCTGACGATGAGCGCGTTGTTCGGGATCCCCGCACGATCGGCCGGGCCGTCGGGCACGACCTCCACGACGCGCGCGCCGTAGGCGTTGTCCCGCGACGGGACCTGGACGCCGATGATCGAGTGCGTCGCCTTCCCGGTGTCGACGAGTTCCTGCGCGATGCGCCGGGCCTGCTCGACGGGGATGGCGAAGCCGAGGCCGATCGAGCCGGACTGTCCGCCGGCCGTGGCGATCGCGGTGTTGATACCGACGAGGCGGCCTTCCATGTCGACGAGTGCGCCACCCGAGTTGCCCGGGTTGATCGCCGCGTCGGTCTGGATCGCGTCGATGACCGATGCCTGGTTGGCAGTGTCCCCACTCGTGGAGACGGGGCGATTGAGGGCCGAGACGATGCCCGCCGTCACGGTGCTCTGGAGTCCGAGGGGCGAGCCCACCGCCACGACCTCCTGGCCGACGGCGAGGTTGTCGGCACTGCCGAGTTCGATGGGCGTGAGGTCGTTGCGACCCTCGGTCCGGATGACGGCGATGTCCGACACCGCGTCGGCGCCGACGACCGTCGCCGGAGCGGTGGAGCCGTCGGAGAAGAAGACCGTCAGGCGCGCACCCTGCCCACCGCCCGCCACGACGTGGTTGTTGGTGAGGATCAATCCGTCGGAGGACAGGACCACACCCGAACCCTCACCGGCACCCGTGCGACCGAGGACCTCGATGCGCACGACGCTCGGCACGACCCTGTCGGCGACGGCCTGCACGCTGCCCTCGGGAGCGGCGGCGATCGTCTGTGTCTCGGGCCGCGGAGCGTCGAGGGAGTTGACGACCGGTCCGGACGAGTCGCGTACCGACCACGCGCCGACCGCGCCACCGATACCGCCGCTCACCAGCGCCAGTGCGATGGCACCGATTACGAGGGTGGAACGGGCCGGCATGCGATTCGGTCCCGGAGCCGGCGGCGGGGGTCCGGGCTGGTGGGGGGTCTGCGCGTAGGGGTCGGTGTAGCCACCGGGACCGTACGGATGGGGTTGCGGTTGCGGTGCTCCCGCGCCGCGGGTGGGGTCCTCACTCATTCGTCACTTCGCCTTTTTCCGCCGGGGCCACCGGACGCATACGGGTCGACGTCGGCGTGCGGTGGCCGATCATGCGAAGGTGCGTCGAGCACCTCCGCGCTTCTTCGTCCAGCATGGACCGGGCAGCTGAGAGTCGCCTCAGAAGTACCCGCGATTCTGCTGTCGAATTCATCCGATCTCGGTGGGGTGTGTCTCTCCGTCGAGGCTGGGTGTGCCGGGCAGCACGATGCGGATGAGCGCGCCGCCACGATCCGACCGTTCGACGGCGATCGTCCCGCCGTGCTTCATGACGATCTGCCTCACGATGGCCAGTCCCAGACCGGATCCCGGCATCGACCGCGCGGTCGTCGCCCGGTAGAACCGCTCGAACACGAGCTCGCGCTCTTCCTCCGGGATCCCCGGGCCGGCGTCGTCGACGGTCAGTTCCATCAGCCCGCTGGCGATCTGCCGCATGTTCACGACGACGTCCTCCCCCGCCGGACTCCACTTGGCAGCGTTGTCGAGGACGTTGACCACGGCACGGGTGAGTCCGGCCTGGTCGCCGAACACGAACCACTGCTCGGTGGTCGCCCGGAACTCGATGTCGGTACGACGACGACGTGCGCGTTCGAGACTGCGGTCCACGACCTCGGCGACGTCGACGACCTCGAAGACCGTCTCCGGAGCATCCTCACGAGCGAGGTCGACGAGATCGCCGACGAGCGTCGACAACTCCTCGATCTGTCCGATGACGTCGGCACGCAGTTCGGCCATGTCCTCGTCGGGCAGACTCGGGGCACCGGGCCGGCTCGCCGCGATGAGCAGTTCCATGTTGGTCCGCAGCGAGGTCAGCGGCGTCTTCAGTTCGTGACCGGCGTCGGCGACCAGTCGGCTCTGCCGCTCCCGCGACTCGGCGAGCGCACGCAGCATCATGTTGAAGCTCTCGGTGAGACGAGCGAGCTCGTCGTGGCCGGTCACCCGGATCGGCCGCAGGTCGTCGGTGCGGGCGACGCGCTCGGCAGCGGCGGTGAGTCGGGCGACGGGACGCAGACCCGTGCGGCCGACGGTCGCACCCACGGCGGCGGCGAGCACCACGCCGCACCCGCCGACGATGAACAGCACACTCGCCAGACGGTTGAGGATCTCGACCGTGGGACGCAGTCGCTGCGCGATCACGATCGTGCTGCCATCGGGCATGCGCTGGGCCAGTACACGCTGCTGGGCGACGGTGCGCAGCGACGACTCCCGGTCGCCCTCGGCCACGGCCAGTTCGGGTTCGCCGATGGGCACCGACGAGGCGGGCGGCACGTACCGGCCGAGATCCGGATAGATCAGGGCGACGCTGATGTCGGAACTGTAGAGCTGGGCCCCGCCGATGTAGCGCGGGTCGTAGGTGATGAGGGTGCTCGACTCGACGAGCGCGGCGGCCCGCGCCCGCAACTGGGTGTCGACCTCGGAGTACAACGCCCGTGACACCACGGCGTAGGCCGCGATGGACGTGACGGCGACGGCGAGCGCCACCGCGCCGGCGGCGAGGAGCGTGACGCGGGTGCGCAGCGGCACCGAGCGGGTCAGGAGAAGAGGTGGTCGCATCGGGTCGCTCACGGCGGGGTCTCGCGCAGCACGTACCCGACGCCGCGCACCGTGTGGATCAGGCGCGGTTCCCCACCGGCCTCGGTCTTGCGTCGCAGGTACCCCACGTAGACCTCGAGGGCGTTGCCGGAGGTCGGGAAGTCGTAACCCCACACCTCCTCGAGGATGCGGCTGCGCGTGAGCACCCTCCGCGGATTCGCCATGAGCATCTCCATCAGGGAGAACTCGGTGCGCGTGAGGCTGATCTGCCGGTCGCCACGGGTGACCTCGCGGGTCGCGGGGTCGAGACTGAGGTCGGCGAACCGCAGCACCTCGTCGGCGGAGTTGTCCGGATCGGGAGTGGCGCGACGCAGCAGTGCCCGCAGCCGCGCGAGCAGTTCCTCGAGCGCGAACGGTTTCGGCAGGTAGTCGTCGGCACCGGCGTCGAGACCCGCGACCCTCTCGGACACGGAGTCGCGTGCGGTGAGGACGAGGATCGGCAGGTCGTCGCCGGTGCTGCGCAGCCGGCGGCACACCTCGAGGCCGTCGACGCGCGGCATCATCACGTCGAGCACCATCGCATCGGGACGCGACACCGCGACCTGTTCGAGGGCGTCCTGCCCGTCCGTCGCGAGGTCGACCGTGTATCCGTTGAAACTCAGGGACCGGCGCAGCGACTCCCGCACCGCACGGTCGTCGTCGACCACCAGAATGCGCATGATCACCATTGTGGCCTGCGCCTACTGAGAGCGCGCTGAGAAGCGGGTGTGACGCTCGACCGGTGGACGGAAGGCATCCTTCCGTCCGTTACCATGGACCGATACGAGACGTATGAAGAGGTGAGCTCGCCCGCCGAGGGGAATCACCCGGCGTCCACAGGTCGAATCCGGTGAGGAGCGAGATATGGCAGTCAAGCGAGGTCCGTCGAAGAAGTCGCGTGCCGTCGAGGGACGCAAGCCCAAGAAGAACCCCCTCTTCGCGGCGAAGATCGATTACGTCGACTACAAGGACGTCAATCTGCTCCGCACCTTCATCTCCGACCGCGGCAAGATCCGTAGCCGTCGCGTCACGGGCCTGACCCCGCAGCAGCAGCGTCAGGTCGCCATCGCGGTGAAGAACGCCCGCGAGATGGCTCTGCTCCCCTACGTCAGCAGCAAGTAGGTCGTAGCTTCCGACGCCGCCTCTCCCCATCGGGAGGGGCGGCGTCGTCATGTGTGCAGGTCTTGTCGAAATCCGGAGGGATTCTCGACGAGAAGTGCACGTCACACGGGTGCACCCGAAGCCCGCAGCGCCCTGCGGACCCGTTCGACGATCGTCCGCGGACGTATTCGGAGTTGCTCGGAATTCACCCGGATCACCGACCAGCCCAGCGACGCGAACGCCTCGTAGCGCTCGATGTCCTTGGTGCGTTGCCGCTCGTCGGTCCAGTGGTGCACCCCGTCGTACTCGACGGCAGTGCGCCATTCACGCCACCCCATGTCGGCCCAACCGATCACTCTGCCCTCGTCGACGATCGGCACCTGGGTCGTGGGCGCCGGTAATCCGTGGTTCACGAGCAACAGGCGGACCCTGGTCTCGGGTGGAGACTCGGCGCCGGGGTCCACGCGGGGTACGACCGCGCGCACCTGCGGAAGACCGCGCTCTCCGCGGTGCCGCTCGGCGACGGCGAGGATGTCCGCCGGATCCAGACCGGTGGCCCGGCACAACGCATCGAGTTGTTCGACGGCTCGCGCGGGTGTCAGCCATCGCGCGAGGTCGAAACCGGTCCGCGCGGGAGTCGTCACCGACATCCCGTCGCGCTCGCAGATCTCCTCCTCGAGCACGGCATCGCCGTGCACCCGCACCCCGGCCGTGCCGCGGCGACTCCCGGTCCGGAACAGCTCCGCCGGTGAGCGGCCGTCGACCCACCTGCTGCCGTGCACGGCGGCGGCGGACAGTCCCGCCAGTACGCCACCGCCTCGCGCCCACAGCCAGGCCGCACGCGCACACCGCAACGCCGTCATCTCCGCGTCGGGATGGATGTACACGTCGCGATGCAGCCGACGCATGGCCCGCAATCGGTACGGCGTCAGGCACTTCCCGGCCAGCGCGTCGGTGCCGTTGAACGGCTCGTCGAATTCCCCCATGGCGGAAGCCTGCACAACGTCCGCTCAACGTGGAACCCTGGATCGTCGCCCTGTGGATGAACGTTCCCGAGTGCGCAGTTGTCGTCGAAAATCTCGGCTTCGATCGACAAGAAGTGCACTCCGGGCGCCTGCCTCAGAAACTCATCCACAGGGTCCTTAGACTAGGCAACCGTGTCGGGTGTGATCGCGGGGTTCAGTGTCATCTTCGTGATCATCGCCATCGGCTTCACGCTGGGGCGCATGGGCACACTCGGGCACGAGGCGCAGACGGTGCTCAGCCGGCTCGTCTTCTTCGTCGCCACCCCCGCGCTGCTGTTCGACGTGCTCGCGACGTCCGACCTCTCGGTGATCTTCTCGCCCAATCTCTACATCGCGGCGGCCACGGCGTTCGCCGTCGCGATCGTGCACTTCGTCGTCGCGAAACTCTGGCTGCGACGTGCGGTTCCCGAGGCGACCATCGGCGCGCTGTGCGCCGGTTACGTCAACTCCGCGAATCTCGGCATCCCCATCGCGGTCTTCGTGCTCGGCGACGCCTCGTTCGTCGCGCCGCTGCTGTTGTTCCAGATCGTCGTGCTCTCCCCCATCGCGCTGACCATGCTCGACCTGTCGACGATGCGCGCCGGGGTCTCGCGCCTCGACACTCTGCTCGCGCCGTTCAAGAACCCCATCGTCCTGGCCGCCGCGGCCGGGCTCGCCATCGCGATCAGCGGATGGACGCCCCCGGAAGCGCTGCTGCAGCCGTTCCATCTGCTCGGCGGTGCGTCGGTGCCCGGTGCGCTGCTCGCGTTCGGCTTGTCGCTGCAGGGTGTCCGGGTGCTCGAGAAGGGCACGAGCCCCCGCCGCGACATCGCGCTCGCCTCGTTTCTCAAGATCCTCGCCCAGCCCGTGCTCGCGTATCTGATGGGGCGTTTCGTGTTCGGCCTCGACGGCCACGCCCTGTTCGCGGTCGTGGTGGTCGCCGCTCTTCCCACCGCGCAGAACGTCTTCGTCTACGCCGGCGCCTACGGTCGCGGCACGGTGCTCGCCCGCGACGCCGCGCTCGTCACCACCCTCGCCTCCATCCCTGCGATCGGCGTGACCGCCGCCCTGCTGGCGTGATGAACACGCGACACGGGAATACCGTGGGAGCCATGCGTTCCGTCGTCCGTGCCTGCCGGGGAATCACCGTCCTCGCGATGTGCCTGCTCATCGCGGCCTGCGGGTCGAGTACACCGGACGTCCCGGCACTGCCCGAGGAACCGGTTCCGGCAGGGGCGACGGCGTTCTCGCCGCGACCCGACATCGTCGACGCGCATCCGCTGACGATCCTGTCGTGGTCGCGGGTGAGCGACGACCGGATCGCCCTGCACTTCGAGACGGGCACCCCCGAGTGCTTCGGCGTCGACGCGACCGTCACCGAAACGGACGACACGGTGACGGTGACGCTCCTCGGCGGCACGCTGCCGGAGATGCAGGACCGCATGTGCATCATGGTCGCCGTCGTCGGCACCCTCGAGGTCCCCTTGCAGTCGCCGCTGGGCGACCGGGTCGTGACGGCCGGCGCCTGACGTATGCCGCATCCTCCGCGTCACTGGCTGCTGTACCTGTGCTTGTCCACGGCCCTGCTGCACGCGGCATTCCAGTCGATCCGCGTCCTGGTCTCCTACCGGATCCTCGCGCTGGGCGGCGACGCGACCACCATCGGTGCCGTCACCGCGCTCTACGCCATCGTCCCGCTGATCGCGGCGGTGCGGATGGGGCGCGCAGTGGACCGTGGGCACGCGACCGCCATTCTGCGTTCGGGCATCGTCGTCACGACGGTCGGCGCCGGGTTGATCGCGCTCAGTTCGGGATTGCTCGTGCTGGCCGCAGGCAACGTCGTGCTCGGTCTCGGGCAGTTGCTCGTCACGGTGTCGGGGCAGGCGTTCGTGTCGATCCTGTCGCCGCCGGGTCAACTGGATCGCGGGTTCGCCGGGCTCACGCTGGGTGTGTCGGTCGGGCAGGCCGTCGGCGTGCCCGTCTCCGGTGTGATCGCCGCGACCACCGGTGACGGCAACGGATCCGTGGAGACCACCGGCGCACTGCTGGTCATGACGGTGGTCTCGCTGCTCTCCCTGCCGCTCGTGCTGGGATTGCGCGAGCCGCCGGGATCCGGCCGCACCGCGGAGGACGGCGCGCCCCAGTCGATCCTGTCGATGCTCGGGACGAAGGGCATGAAGCCCGCGATGCTGTCGAGCCTCGTGGTCCTCGCCTCGGTCGACCTCGTCGTGGCCTACCTGCCGTTGCTCGGCGAACAGTTCGGGTTCGGTGTGCTGCTGGTATCGATCCTGCTCACCGCCCGCACCGTGGCATCGATCGTCTCGCGTGCCCTGCTGCCGTGGGCACTGCGCCGCATTCCGCGCAGGTGGCTGCTCGTCTCCGCGACCGCCGGGACCATCGTGCCGGTCGCGCTGCTGCCGCTCGTGCCGAACCCGTGGGTCATCGGCGCGTTGCTCGCCGTGTGCGGAATGTTCTGGGGTGTCGGCCAACCCCTGACGATGACGTGGGTGGTCGAACTCGTCGCACCGGTCGACCGCGCGTCGGCGCTGGCCGTGCGGTTGACCGGCAACCGTCTCGGGCAGGTCGCGGTGCCCATGGTTGCCGGTGCGATCGCCGGGGTCGCCGGTGTCGCGTCGATCTTCTGGGTGACCGCTGTCCTGCTGTCCACCGCCGCCGCGACCACCTGGCGGTCGGTGCGACGCTGAGTGCTCAGGACCTCCGACGAGCGCGCACGTAGTCTGCGACGACCGCCGCTCCCAGACCGTCGACGTCGGGCGCGACCACCCGTCCCCCGACACGACGTGCCAGCACGTCGACGATCCGCGCGAGCCCCGGATCGCTGCCGAGGCGGAAGATCGTCACCTGGGTTCCGAGCCGCGCGATGTGGTCGAGTTCGCGCACCGTCAACCCGAGAGTGCGTGCGCTCGGCGGATAGTCGAAGGCCGCGAAGCCGTCCGGTTCGAGATGGGCGGTGGGTTCACCGTCGGTGACGACGAAGACCACCGGCTGCGCGTTGGGATGACGACGCAGGTGACGACCCGCGAGCATCAGTGCGTGGTGCAGATTGGTGCCCTGCTCGTAGACGCCGTCGAGCCCGGCGAGTTCGGACGCCGACACCACACGGGCGTGCCGGCCGAACGCGATGAGCTGCAGCGCATCCCCGCGGAAGCGCGTGGACACGAGATGGTTCAGTGCGAGGGCCGTGCGTTTCATCGGCACCCAACGACCGTCCATGACCATCGAGAACGACGTGTCGACGAGCAGCGCGACCGCCGCCTGCGTCCGCTGTTCGGTCTCGATCACCTCGACGTCCTGCACCGACATCCGCACCGGCAGACCGGGACTGCGCAGGGTCGCGTTGGTGAGGGTCCGCACGACGTCCCACGGTTCGGTGTCACCGAACTCCCATGCCTTCGACGCGCCGGTCGGTTCGCCGAGCACACCCGCCCGCCGCGACTCTCGTTGCCCGGTGCGCGACGAGATGCGATTGACGACGTCGCGCAGGGCCGCCTCGCCGAGTCGGCGCATGGCCTTGGGCGACAGTCGCCACTGCCCGTCGGCGCCCCGGTCGAAGAAGCCCTGCCGCTGCAGTTCCTTCTCGAGTTCGGCGAGAGTACGTGCATCGGCCGCGGCCTCGGGACCGAGATGACGGGCGAGCGCGTCGAGGTCGATGTCGTCGAGGGACGCCCCGGCGTACTGCTGCGACAGCTGCTCGGCGAGCTGGTCGAGTTCGGACAACTCCTGCAGCGCCGAGGTGGCCTCGCCGAGACCCATGCCCTGTTCGCCGCGCACCTGCTCGGAGCCGGTCCAGTCCTCGCCGGGACGGGCGGCACGCAGGTGGCCGTCGAGACGGTCGAGCTGGCTCATCAGATCCGGGGATCCGAACGCCTGCTGGGCCAGCGCGTCGAGTTCGTCGCGCTGCTCGGGGGTGAGGGAGTTGCGCAGCCGCTGCGCCGCCGCAGCCCGCTGGGCGAGGGAGTCGAGCAGTTCCTCGACGTTCTGCGGGTTCTCCGGGAAGAACTCGCCGTGCTGGGCCATGAACTGCTCGAAGTCCTCCTCGGTGTCCTCACCGCGGGAGTGCTTGTCGAGCAGATCGTTGAGGTCCTCGAGCATCTCCGAGATGCGTTGCCGGTCCTCGTCGGTGGCCCCCTCGAGCGCCTGCTTCATCCCGGAGAAGCGCTGGTCGAGCATCTCCCGGCCGAGCAGATCGCGGATCTTCTCGTAGTCCTGCCGGGCCTGCGCGCTGCGCCAGTCGTAGTCGGCGAGTTCCTGCACGGCCTGCGCCGTCGACGTCGGCAGTTCCTCGATCCGCATCTCCGCGAACCGCGCGTCGTCGTCGAGGGCTCGGGCCAGTTCCTTGCGTTCCTCGAGCACGGCGCGGTCGAGGAGTTCGCGCACCTCACGCAGGGTGCCGTCGAGGTTGGTGCGGTCGAGCAGCTGACGTCGGCGCCGGTTCGCCTGCGCGGCAAGCTTGTCGAGGCCGCGCATGCCGTCGTGCCCGCGACGCAGCAACTCCCGCAGGGCGCGCTTGGGTGACGCGCCGGCCATGACGTCGTCGCCGATCGCGGCGAGCGCGTCGCGCAGGTCCACCGGTGGGGCGAGCGGATCGCCCCCGGCATACGGACCGTAGCGGGCCGACCTGCTCATCGGGAGTACACCGCCGAGCCGTCGTCGCCGGTGTCCTTGGCGATGCGCCGCGCCAGGTACAGACCTTCGAGGGCGAGTTCCACTGCCGCGGCTCGGGTTCCGGTGTCGGTGGCACCCAGCCGTTCGGCGACGGCGTCGAGGACGGGCAGTTCGGGCAGTTCGTCGAGCAGCACCTTCGCGGTGATCCGCTCACCGGTGACCACCGGATCGCCCTGTTCGACGGCCGCGACCAGCGGCCCGAGGTCGACGCCCGCGAGTCGCGAGCGGGCGGTCTCGGCCGTGGCACGCCGCAGGAGATGGTCGAGGATCTCGAATTCCCTTCCCTCCTCGCCGGATTCGAACTCCACCTTGCCGCGGAGCACCTCGACGACCGTGCCGAGGTCGACGGGACGCGCGACCGGATCGTCCTCGCCGAGGACCGCACCGCGGTGCAGGGCCGCGGCCGAGACGGTCTCGGCGCCGGCGACGGCGAACCGCGCCGAGACACCGGAACGCTGGTCGACGGAGGTCGATTCGCGCAGCAAGCGCGTGAACCGGGCGAGGATCTCGAAGAGATACTCCGGTACGCGGGCCTGCAGGTGCGCCTCCTGCTCGATGACGGCGATCTCGTCCTCGAGCCGCGTCGGGTAGTGCGTGCGGATCTCGGCGCCGAAACGGTCCTTGAGCGGGGTGATGATGCGACCGCGGTTCGTGTAGTCCTCGGGGTTCGCGCTCGCGACGAGCAGCACGTCGAGGGGCAGGCGCAGCGTGTAACCGCGGACCTGGATGTCGCGTTCCTCCATGACGTTGAGCAGCGACACCTGGATGCGTTCGGCGAGGTCGGGCAGTTCGTTGACGGCGACGATACCGCGGTGCGCGCGGGGCACGAGACCGAAGTGGATCGTCTCCGGGTCGCCGAGGCTGCGCCCCTCGGCGACCTTCACCGGGTCGACGTCGCCGACGAGGTCGGCGACCGAGGTGTCGGGCGTCGCGAGCTTCTCGGCGTACCGCTCGCTGCGGTGCCGCCACGCGACGGGCAGGTCGTCGCCGAGTTCGGCGGCCCGGCGGATCGACGCCGGGGTGATGGGCTCGTAGGGATGCTCGCCGAGTTCGGAGCCGGCGATGACCGGGGTCCATTCGTCGAGCAGCAGCGGCAGGGTGCGCAGCAGGCGCGTCTTGCCCTGGCCGCGTTCGCCGAGCAGGACCACGTCGTGGCCGGCGATGAGGGCGCGTTCGAGCTGCGGGACGACGGTGTCCTCGAAACCGAGGATGCCGGGCCACGGATCGGTACCGTCGCGCAGCGCAGCGAGCAGGTTGTGCCGGATCTCGTCCTTGACGGACCGTTGCACGTGGCCGGAGGCGCGGAGCTCGCCGACCGTGGAGGGGCGCGGTGTGGGTGACGTCACCCCACCCAAGGTACGACCGAACCGCCGTTTCGGCATCCGCGATCACGCGACCGGTCCGCCTACACTCGCGGCATGGACACCTGGATCCTGGCGGCCCTGCTCGGGCTGGGGCTCGCGGCCGCCACCGGGCTGCGCACCTTCCTGCCGCTGCTGCTCCTGTCGGCCGCGGTCCACTTCGAACTCTTCGGCGTGGTCCTCAACGAATCGATGCAGTGGCTCGGGTCCACCTCGGCGCTCGTCGCCCTGGCGATCGCCACCGTCGTGGAGGTCGTCGCCGACCTCGTGCCGCTCGTGGACAACGCCCTGTCCGCCGTCGGCACGGTCACACGGCCCGTCGCGGGTGCGCTCGCCGCGTGGGCGGCGTTCGCGAGTCTCGATCCCGCGATGGCGGCGCTCGCGGGCATCGTCATCGGCGCCCCGACCGCCCTGGCGGTGAGCACGGCGCAGACGGGCACGCGGGTCGCGAGCACCGCGACCACCGCAGGTTTCGGCAATCCCGTGCTCTCGATCGTCGAGAGCGTCACCTCGTTCGTCACGTCGGTGATCTCGCTGCTCGCTCCCCTGCTCGTCATCCCCCTGCTGGCGCTGTTCGGATGGCTCGGCGTGCGGGGCTACCGGCGGGTGCGCCGCGCCCGCACGGCACGGACGAAACCGGCGCCACACCGGGGCGCCCTCGATACGGGCCGACCCGGCGACTTCTGATAGACACATGACATGTCGGACACCGAGATCACCTTTTCCAGCGGCGACGTGACCCTGCACGGCAGTCTGCGGGTACCCGTCTCCATGAGGGGTCCGGTGCCCGCCGTCCTGCTGCTCGCCGGCAGCGGCCCCACCGACCGCAACGGTGACAGCGCACTGCTCCCCGGATCGATCGGCACCCTGCGGCACCTCGCCGACGTGCTCGAACGCAAGGGCTTCGCGAGCCTGCGCTACGACAAGTTCGGCAGCGGCACGACCGGTCTCGGCCCGTACAGCGTCGAGGACGTCGCCGATCTCGGCTTCTCGACGTTCATCGACCACGCCTCCGACGCGCTCGCCTTCCTCGGTTCGCAGCGCGGGGTCGACCCGAAGCGGCTCTACGTCGTCGGGCACAGCGAGGGCGCGCTGATCGCGCTGTCGCTCGCCCAGGACAACGACTCGATCGCCGGTCTCGGTCTGCTCGAACCGCTCGCCGTGCGTCTGCTCGACCTGCTGACCGCCCAGATCGACGCACAACTCGACGCCGTCGTCGCCGCGGGACAGCTGCCCGTCCAGATCGCCGACGAACTGCGGGTCGCGCTCACGGGCGCAGTCGAGTCGCTCCGCGCCGACGGCACTCTCAGCGACGCACTCCCCGAGCCGCTGCGCAATGCCGGGCTCGTCCCCGCCAACGCGAAGGCACTCGCCGAGGAGGACGCGCTCGATCCGCGGATGCTCGCCGCACAGGTCGCCGGCGACCTGCCGGTGCTCACCACGGTCTCGTCGAAGGACATCCAGGTACGGGTCGAGGACGTCGACGCGCTCGACGCGGCACTCGTCCACACCCGCCTGACGTCGCTGCACATGACGCGCACCAACCACGTGCTCAAGGACATCGGCGACCAGCAGTCGACCGGCGCCGACTACGTCGCCGACCTGCCTTTCTCCGACGAGTTCACATTCGGTTTCGGGGCGTGGCTCGACAAGCTGAGGGGCTGAGCGTCACACCCCGCCGACGGACGACGCAGAAATAACAAATGTCCATTCCGCGTTGTTCGTGTATGGTCATCCGTTAACCAACTGGTTCACACGAGGAAGGTACGGTCCGATGCGATACAAGCAGATGTACGTAGCCGGCTGTTCCGTACCGTTTTCTCACTTCTTCTTCCACTTCGCGGCGGAGCGATCCCGAGAATAGAAGTCACACGACGACTCGTTCTCGGGCACTCGGGGCACATACGCCCCGGGTGCCCTTTCTCTATCCCCGACCGCGACCCATACAAGATCACCTCGACAGGAGAAACACCATGAAACTGCGAATCGAATCCGGCGGCACCGTGTCGACCGAACTGCCCGACGACCTCACCGGTCACGCCATCACCATCGACCTGAGCCGGGTCGGCGGTACCGAGAGCGGCGCCGCCTCCGCGGATCTCATCCGCGAGCTGCTCGACCGTGGCGCTGCCAAGCTCGTCATCTCCGAGGGTCGCGGCAAGCACACCGTCGAACACACCGCACACGACAACGGCACCCACGCGCACGCCGCCTGAGCGACGGTGCGCGCGGGTGCCGCGCGTCTGTGGTTCGTTCCCTAGTGCGCGAAGTGCCGGGCGCCGGTGAGGTACAGCGTCACGCCCGCCTCGCGGGCGGCCTCGATGACCTCGTTGTCGCGCACCGAGCCACCCGGCTGCACGATCGCCTTCACGCCGGCCTCGGTCAGCACCTGCAGACCGTCGGCGAACGGGAAGAAGGCATCGGACGCGGCCACCGACCCGGCGACCCGATCGCCCGCACGGGTCACGGCGAGCCGCGCCGAGTCGACGCGGTTGACCTGGCCCATGCCGACACCGACGGTCGCGCCGCCCGAGGCCAGCAGGATCGCGTTGGACTTCACAGCACGGCATGCACGCCAAGCGAATTCGAGATCGCGCAGTGTGGCCTCGTCGGCGGCCTCGCCGCACGCGAGCTGCCAGTTGGCAGTGGAGTCGCCGTCCGCGGTGAGCACGTCGCGCTCCTGCAGGAGCAACCCGCCGGAGATCTGACGGATCTCGACCGGAGCCGACTTCGGTGAATCGGCGCGCAGGATGCGAATGTTCTTCTTGCGGGAGAGTACGTCGACGGCGCCGTCGGCGTACGACGGGGCGATGATCACCTCGGTGAAGATCTCGGCGACCTGCTCGGCCATCTCGACGCTCACCTCGCGGTTGGCGGCGATGACGCCACCGAAGGCCGAGACCGGGTCGCACTCGTGCGCGTTGCGGTGCGCGGTGGCGATGTCGTCGGCGATCGCGATGCCGCACGGGTTGGCGTGCTTGATGATCGCGACGCACGGCTCGCTGTGGTCGTGCGCGGCACGCCAGGCGGCGTCGGCGTCCTGGTAGTTGTTGTAGGACATCTCCTTGCCGTGGAACTGCTCGGCCTGCGCGAGCCCCGGCTCGCCGGCCTCGTTCACGTACAGGGCTGCGGCCTGGTGCGGGTTCTCGCCGTAGCGAAGGACATTCGAGCGGGTCCAGGTCGCGCCGGTCCACGCCGGGAACTGCGACTCGTCGCCCTCGGGCGTCGCGTAACCGCTGTTCATCCAGCTCGCGACGGCGACGTCGTAGGCGGCAGTGTGCTGGAACGCCTGCGCGGCAAGACGCTTGCGCTGCTCGAGGGTGAAACCGCCACCCTCGACGGCGGCGAGCACATCACCGTAGGCGGCCGGGTCGACGACGACTGCGACGGACGGGTGGTTCTTCGCCGCGGCACGCACCATCGACGGGCCACCGATGTCGATCTGCTCGACGCACTCGTCGGGGCTCGCACCCGAGGCGACCGTCTGCGTGAACGGGTAGAGATTCACGACGACGAGCTCGAACGCCTCGATGCCCAGATCGGCGATCTGGTCGAGGTGGTCCTGCTTGCGGGTGTCGGCGAGGATGCCGGCGTGCACGCGCGGGTGCAGGGTCTTCACCCGACCTTCGAGGCACTCGGGGAAGCCGGTCAGTTCCTCGACCTTCGTCACCGGCACGCCTGCGTCGGCGATGGTCTTGGCCGTGGAGCCGGTCGAGACCAGCTCGACACCTGCCGCG
The DNA here is from genome assembly GCF_900187265.1 of Rhodococcus rhodochrous. Classification (NCBI taxonomy): domain Bacteria; kingdom Bacillati; phylum Actinomycetota; class Actinomycetes; order Mycobacteriales; family Nocardiaceae; genus Rhodococcus; species Rhodococcus rhodochrous. The sequence goes on along the minus strand of NZ_LT906450.1, from coordinate 1,096,503 downwards.
TGGAGCCCTGTCGCCAGCTCCACCAGCCCGCTCTTGTCGTACACGCTGACCAGCGCGCGGCGCACAGTCTTACGTTCGGTCACCGGGGATCACGGCCTTTCGTCCATCGGAAACAACTCCACGGGTGGCGACGGCGGCGACCATCTCGGCCAGCAGCCGTCGCTCCACAACCTTGATGCGCTCGTGCAGGGTGTCCTCGTCGTCGTCGTCGAGCACCTGCACGGCTTCCTGCGCGAGGATCGGCCCGGTGTCGACTCCCCCATCGACGAGATGCACCGTCGAACCGGTGACCTTGACGCCGTAGGCCAGGGCGTCGGCGACGGCGTGCGCGCCGGGGAACGACGGCAGCAGCGCGGGATGAGTGTTGATGATGCGGCCGGCGAACCGCTCGAGGAAGGCCGAACCCAGGATCTTCATGAAGCCCGCGGACACCACGAGGTCGGGTTCGTGGGCGGCGACCGCGTCGGTCAGCGCGCGATCCCACGCGGTGCGGTCCTCGAAGTCGCGCAAGGCGACGCGGAACGACGGGATGCCTTCGTCGGCGGCGTGCCCTTCGGCGGGACATTCGCGGTCGACACCGACAGCGACGACCGTCGCGGGATATCCGTCGGTCCGGGTGGCGTCGAGCAGCGAACGCAAGAGGCTGCCCGTGCCCGAGGCGAGGACGACGAGCCGCGCCGGCGCGGTGGGCGGCAGCTGGTCACGCGAGGCAGTCAGGGTCCACTCCTGTGAAGTCGAGGTGGGTCGGCCGATCGACCGGCCGTAGGAGAGCCTAGTCGGCGCCCTTTTCGGCCTTGTTCGCGACCTCCTCGTCGGGCTCGCTGTCGTCCTCGGCATCATCCTCGTCGAGGACCTCGACCACCTCGGCGTCGATGACGTCGTCGGTGTCCGCATCCGCGTCCTCGTCGGGGCTCTCCGCGTCGTCGTCCGCGTCGGACGCACCGTCCTCGGCGTCCTCGTCCGCGTCGCCTGCGGCGGCTTCGTTCTCGTCGAGATCGGTGTCCTCGACCGAGGATTCCTCCTCGACCTCGGCGTCCTCCGACGCGGGAGCCTCGAGTGCCGGGGTCTCGTTCTCGGCCACTTCGAGTTCTGCGTCGGTCTCTCCGTCGGCGGTGTCGTCGGCCCGGGCCGCATCTGCCGCATCCTCCGGGGTCTCCTCGCCCACCTCGGTGTCGGCGCGCAGCGCCGCCGCGGCGAGTCGTCCTTCACGCCACACGAGCAGCTGGGCCGTGATGATGCCGAGCAGGCCCGACCAGGCGAAGACGAGGATTCCGGCGAGCCACCAGTTGGCGCCGACCGTGCCGAAGACGCCGAGCGGGCCGCCCGCGACCCAGGTCGCCAGCGCCGTGACGAGTCCGGCTCCCGCTGCGGCAGCGAGCACCGTCCATGCCGCGTCGGCGCTGCCCACCGGGGCACCGTCGGCCTTCGCCTGCAGGGTCCGCTGCGCGGCGAAACGGCCGAGTAGCGCACCGATCGTCGCCGGAACGGCCAGCAGCACCGGCCAGAACGCCGCGGCCGGGCCCGAGGGGACCGCCGCGAGCACCGGGAGTGCCGGCAGGTCGCCACCCGTCGCCTCGAACAGGCTCAGATGGATGTCGCCGAAATGCACGGTGCTGCCTGCCAGGACGGCAGCGGCACCGATGATGACGTTGGGCAGGTACAGGATCGACATCACCGTCAGACCCAGCACGCCGGTCCAGTGGTCCCCGCGCGCGAGCAGTTCACCGACGACGTTCCACGACCACAGCAATCCGGCGACGACCGCCAGCCCGCCGAGCGCGAACAGCCCCAGCAGCACCCGCAGTGCGGGACGGAAGGCCAGCACGAGCCAGTCGGGCGCCGCGTAGTAGCGCACCAGCGGCTTCCACACGCGGGAGCCGATGCCGATGAGGGCCGCGAAGAGGTAGATGCCGGTGACCCACGCCAGGGCGGCAGCCGCGTTCGGGGGCGTCACCGGCAGCACACTCGCCGCGTCCTGCAGCACGATCAGCGACGCCGCGGTCACCAGCAGCGGGCCCGCGAGGACGGCGACGGTGATGCGCGAGATGTCCTGACGATCGAGGGCGTATCCGCTGTTCTCGACGAGCGCGTCGGCCGCGGACGCACATCCGCGCGCCGCCTGCCACACCAGGACGGCGGTGGGCAGCAGCGGCAGCACACCGAGCGACGTGCCGTCGATCGTGAGTGTCACCTGGTGCAGCGCCAGCCATGTGCCGGCGATCGCGGCGTAGATGCCGGTGAGGTCGCTGTTGGCCACGACCATCGTCGTCACCACGATGGTGGCCACGACAGCGAGCGTCACCGCCGGCACGCGGGCCGCGGTGCCGAGCAGGATGCGGAACCGTTCCGGGTCCAGGCTGTCGTCGTCGGTGGGAACGTGCCGGGTGGACCGGCCGAGCGTCGAAGTCATCGGTTCGAGAGTGTCACCGACACGGCGATCGTGGTGTCAGGCGCGCCGATCACCGCTGGTCGTCCGGTGCGCGGAAGGCCTGCGTCGCGTCCTGGTCGCCTGTGGCAGTGGTCCCGGTCTCCTCGCGACGTTCCGTACCCGTCGTGTCGGCATCGGACGCTGTGTCGTCCGCCCGGGCTTCGGTGTGGTCCGTCGGGTCCTGAGTTCCGTGCGGTTCCTGGACCGGATACTGCTGGGTCGGCTGCGCACCCGTGTACTGCTGGCCGGCGGAGTACTGCTGGGCACCGGGATACTGCGCTCCCCCGCCGTACTGCTGGGCACCGGGATACTGCGACCCGCCGTACTGCTGTGCCCCGGGGAACTGCTGGGCTCCGCCGAACTGCTGTCCGCCGTACTGCTGAGCACCCGGGTACTGCTGGGCACCCGAGTACTGCTGCGCACCGGAGTACTGCTGGGCACCGGAGTACTCCCCCGACGTCTGCTGTCCGGGATAGGCCTGGTGGCCGGGGTGGGGCGCACCGAACTGGGACTGCCCGCCGGTGACTCCCTGCTGCGCGCCGTAGGGCTGGCCGTATCCCTGCGGGCCGTACCCCTGCGGCGAACCGAAGCCCTGGGGCTGCCCGGTTCCCGGACCGGTCCCGAATCCCTGGTACTGCCCGGCGCCCTGCGCCGAACCGAAGGAACCCCGTTCCCCCGACCGGCCGGACACGAGGATGCCGAGGCCGAACAGCAGCCCGACGAGCGCCAGCGCGAATTGCAGGAAACCGAGGACGAGGATCGTCACGCCGCCCCACGCGATCCCGGTGTCCTCGGGCAGGTGGAACAGCTGGAACAGGGACGTCACGAAACCGACGCCCGACGCCGCGACTGCCACCGCACGCAGGTCCTGGCCGGGGAGCAGCGACAGTGCCGCGCTCACACCGCCGAAGAGCAGAAAGGCCAGCGGCACGACGGCGAAGCCGAAATCGAACGACGTGAGTGCCACCTGGGAGCCGAAGGTGATGTTCACGAAGGGTGTGAGGCCGAGCAGGAAGTTCACGGCACCGAGCACGGCCACCGCGAGTGGCAGCAGCAACGGCACCACCTTGCTCTGGGTGGATGCGCCTGCGGGGAATGTCATCGATTCTCCTGCCGTCGATCGGTGTGGGTCGGTCACTCGTCCTGCAGTCAACAGCCTAGGGACTACCCGAGAGAATGGGGTCCATGCCGCACACTCTCGCCCCGGGTCCCGACGTCGTGGTCGAGACGGAGGTGAAGCACTCGCGTTTCCTCGCGGCGGTTCGTCGTGTCGCCACGGCCGACGCCGCGCTCGCCTTCGTCGACGAACAACGCCGACTGTATCCCGATGCCCGACACCATTGCTGGGCGTTCGTGGTGGGTGACGACCCGTCGGCGCGCGCCGAGCGGTCGAGCGACGACGGTGAGCCGGGCGGTACGGCCGGCATTCCGATGCTGCAGGTCCTGCACCACCGGGATCTCGTGAACGTCGCGGTGGTGGTGACCCGATGGTTCGGAGGGATCAAGCTCGGCGCGGGCGGGCTGGTGCGCGCGTACTCGGGTGCGGTCGCGACGGCACTGGACGAGGCGCCCCTCGTCGAGCGCAGACAGCAGGAGAAGTTCACCCTCGCGATCGATCACGGCGAGGCGGGTCGCGTGGAGGCGGAACTGCGCGGGCGCGGCGTCGCGGTGCTCGACGTGGCCTATGCGGACCGGGTGGTCCTCACCGTCGCGGGGCGCGAGCGGAGCGAACTGGAGGGCTGGGTGGCGTCGTTGACGTCCGGGGTGGGAGGGCTCGAACCTGCGGGAATCGACTGGATCGACACCTGAAACGGCGCGTGCGCGCCTCCCGATGGCCGGAGCCACCGGAAGGCGCGCACGGAAGGTGCCGCTGCTGTCGGAGCGACTGCAGGATCAGAGCGACTGCAGGATCTCGCGAGCGAGCGCAGCGGTCTCGGACGGCGTCTTGCCGACCTTCACGCCGGCCGCCTCGAGAGCGTCCTTCTTGGCCTGAGCGGTGCCCGAGGAGCCCGAGACGATGGCGCCGGCGTGGCCCATGGTCTTGCCCTCGGGAGCGGTGAAGCCCGCGACGTAGCCGACGACCGGCTTGGTCACGTTGGCCTTGATGTAATCGGCCGCGCGCTCCTCGGCGTCGCCGCCGATCTCGCCGATCATGACGATGACCTTGGTCTCCGGGTCCTTCTCGAAGGCCTCGATGGCGTCGATATGGGTGGTGCCGATGACCGGGTCGCCGCCGATGCCGATGGCGGTCGAGAAGCCGTACTCGCGCAGCTCGAACATCATCTGGTAGGTCAGGGTGCCCGACTTGGAGACGAGGCCGACCGGGCCCTTGCCGGCGATGTTCGCCGGGGTGATGCCGACGAGCGACTCACCCGGGGTGATGATGCCGGGGCAGTTGGGGCCGATGATGCGGGTCTTGTTGCCCTTCTGGACGTTGTAGGCCCAGGCGTAGGCGGAGTCCTGCACGGGGATGCCCTCGGTGATGACCACGAGCAGCGGGATCTCCGCGTCGATGGCCTCGACGATGGCGTCCTTCGAGAAGGCCGGGGGAACGAACGCGATCGAGACGTCGGCGCCGGTCTCCTTCATGGCCTCGGCGACGGAGCCGAAGACGGGGAGCTCGACCGGGTTGCCGTCCTTGTCGGTGTGCGAGACCGTCGTGCCGGCCTTGCGGGCGTTCACGCCGCCGACGACCTGGGTGCCGGCCTTGAGCATGAGCGCGGTGTGCTTGGTGCCCTCGCCGCCGGTGATGCCCTGGACGATGACCTTGGAATCCTTGGTAAGGAAGATTGCCATTGTTCTGTGTGTCCCTTTACTTCGCTGCGAAGGCGAGTTCGGCCGCCTTGTCGGCAGCCTCGTCCATGGTGGCGACGACCGTGACCAGCGGGTGGTTGGCCTCGGCGAGGATGCGGCGACCCTCGTCGACGTTGTTGCCGTCGAGGCGGACGACCAGCGGCTTGTTGGCTTCGTCGCCGAGGATCTCGAGGGCCTTGACGATGCCGTTCGCAACCGCGTCGCACGCGGTGATGCCACCGAAGACGTTGACGAACACGCTCTTGACCTGAGCGTCGTTCAGGATGACGTCGAGACCGGCAGCCATGACGGCCGCGGAGGCGCCGCCACCGATGTCGAGGAAGTTGGCGGGCTTGACGCCGCCGTGCTTCTCGCCTGCGTAGGCGACGACGTCGAGGGTCGACATGACCAGGCCGGCGCCGTTACCGATGATTCCGACCTCGCCGTCGAGCTTGACGTAGTTGAGGTCGTTCTCCTTGGCCTTGAGCTCGAGGGGATCCGTGGCGTCCTTGTCCTCGAACTCGGCGTGGCCGGGCTGACGGAAGTCGGCGTTGGCATCCAGGGTGACCTTGCCGTCGAGGGCGAGGATCTGGTCGTCCGGGGTGCGGACGAGGGGGTTGACCTCCACGAGGAGAGCGTCTTCCTTGACGAAGACCTCCCACAGCTTCTGGATGGTCACGGCTGCGGCGTCGAGGACCTCGGCGGGCAGGTGGCCCTTCTCGGCGATCTCGCGCGCGAACGCGAGGTCGACACCCTTGACGGCGTCGACGGGGACCTTGGCGAGGCGCTCCGGCTTGGTGGCGGCGACCTCTTCGATCTCCATGCCGCCCTCCACCGAGCACATGGCCAGGTAGGTGCGGTTGGTGCGGTCGAGCAGGAAGGAGATGTAGTACTCCTCCGCGATGTCGCTGGCCTCGGCGACCAGGAGCTTCTTGACGATGTGACCCTTGATGTCGAGGCCGAGGATGTTCTCGGCGTGGGTCTGCGCGTCGTCTGCGGTGGCGGCGTACTTCACGCCACCGGCCTTGCCGCGGCCGCCGACCTTGACCTGGGCCTTGACCATGACCGGCTTGCCGATTTCCTCCGCGATCTCGCGGGCACCGGCGACAGTGTCGGTAACACGGCCGGCCGACGTCGGCACGTCATGCTTGGCGAAGAGTTCCTTCGCCTGATATTCGAAGAGATCCATCTGCTCACCGTCTCGTCTGCGTTCACGCCCGCTCCGGGGTATCGAGCGGGTCGTTTCGGACTCTAGTTTCTCGGCCGGGCCGCGGATCACGCGCGGCAGTCCCATGTGGCACAGGTCACGCGCGCGTTGGTCCGGGAACGACTTCGCAGTTCTCCTCCCGGAACGTGGCGGGCGCCACGTTCGAGCGGAGCACTCGGTTCAGGATGACAGGTACCCACTCGCCCGCTGACACCGGATCCCACGCTGCCGCGATGCAACAGACTCGTGACGTGTCGGAAAACAGTGTTTGGGACGCCGGCCGCTGGGGCATGTCCCAATTTGCCCCGGTTTGCACTGTGATGCCACTCACATAACGTCCGCCGGACGAACTACGGCTTGCCACCCCTGCGATCGCTTCGTTACCGTCGCCTGGTCGAAGTAACGATGAGGTCACGAACGGAGGATGGCGATGCGCTCTGGTAACCCGAGTGCCGAGAGCCGAACCCGCCGTCCCGAATCGGCACCCGAAGACTGGAACGCCTGGGAAGCCGCCACGATGGACTTCCGCAACACCGGCCCCGGTCCCGAGCCCACCTACTACTCCGACTCCTTCGGCCACGCCGTCCGCGACGACCGCTTCGCGCAGGATCGTTCCGACGAGCGCACCGACGTCACCGCTCCCGCATCCCGCGGTGGAGCCCATCGACTTCCCACTCCCCCCACCGCCCTCAAGGGCCGCGCCGCGGTCTTCGCTGTCGCCGCAGGCGCCGTGGTCGCCGCGGGCCAGGCCGCAGCCAACGGTGGCCCGGGGCAGAACACCGACCACTCCGAGGTCGCCCTCGCCGCCGGCGAAGCCGATTCCTCGATCATCACCGCCACCGCAGTGCCCCAGGCCGCGCAGTTCGCGCCGACCGCCGACGCCGAGCCGTCGCAGGCACCGCAGGTGCTCAACATCGCCGACCCGAACGACCTGTCGCAGTTCTCGAATCTTCTGGCCAAGGGCCAGCGGTTCAGCGAGGAACGCGCTGCGCGCGAGGCCGCGGCCCGCCGTCCGCTCTTCGTTCTCCCCGCCGTGGGGTCGTTCACCTCGAACTTCGGCGCACGCTGGGGCACCCTCCACGCCGGCGTCGACATCGCAGGCCCCATCGGCACCCCGATCCTCGCGGTCGCCGACGGTGAGGTCATCGATTCCGGTCCGGCCTCCGGCTTCGGCATGTGGGTCCGGCTCCTTCACGCCGACGGCACCGTCACCGTGTACGGGCACATCGACCAGTCCCTGGTGACCGTGGGTCAGCGCGTCATGGCCGGCGACCAGATCGCAACCATGGGCAACCGCGGTTTCTCCACCGGCCCGCACCTGCACTTCGAGGTGCACCTCAACGGTGTCGACAAGATCGACCCCGTCCCGTGGCTCGCCACGCGCGGTATCGCCCTCGGCATCCAGCGCGACTGACCGACGTCGCCGTACGTTCGGCCCGCCGTTTCCCCGTTCCCCCCTTCCCGTTTCGGCGCGAATCCGCTTCTGCGTGCGAATCCGCGCCTGCCACAGGCTTTCAGGGCATCACAGCTTGATCATCGGCACACCGCCGACGAGCATCAGCCGCACCTTGCCGGCGCTGCCGAAGTCGATCACGACGGTGGCCGTGGGGCCCGAGCCCCGGGTTTCGAGAACCGTTCCCAGACCGTACTTGTCGTGGCTGACGCGATCGCCGACGTCGAGCACCAACTGGTTGTTGCGTCCGCGCGCCGCACCGAAACTCGGCGTGCCCGACGAACCGCGCCGCTCGCCCGCACCGAACCGTGAACCGGTGCCCGAGCCGATCGCCTGCCCGCGCGCGGGTGTGGGCTCGAGGCGTCGCCAGTCGATGAGATGCTGCGGAATCTCCTGCAGGAAGCGGGATTCCGGATTGGTGAGGGGCTGTCCCCAGGACGACCGCAGCACGGCGCGCGTGAGGTAGAGACGACGCCGGGCTCGGGTGATGCCGACGTACGCGAGTCGCCGTTCCTCGGACAGCTCGGCCGGATCGCCCAGGGCACGCATGTGCGGGAACTGGCCGTCCTCCCAACCGGTGACGAAGACGACCGGGAACTCGAGGCCCTTAGCGGTGTGCAGCGTCATCAGCGTGACCACACCGGACTCGTTCTCCGGGATCTGGTCGGCGTCGGCGACGAGCGAGACCTTCTCGAGGAAGGCCGCGAGCGATCCCGGTTCGGGATCGCCCTCTTCGCGTACGTCGTCGACGATCCCGGCCGCGTTGCGCACGTCGGCGCTGAATTCTCTTGCCACGCTGACGAGTTCGTGGAGGTTGTCGAGACGGGCGCCGTCCTGCGGATCGTCGCTCGCCGACAGCTCTGCGCTGTACCCGGTGCGTTCGAGGATCGCCTCGACGATGTCGCCGATGTCGGCCGTGTCGTTGCCGTCGGCGTCGCTCGCGACGAGCATCGCCCGCAGGTCGTCCATCATCTCGACGAAACCGGCGATCGCCTTCTGCGCCCGCGTGTTCAGCAGCGCGACCTTGCCGACTGCGGCGTCGGCGAGGGCCTGCCCGAAGCCGACACCGAGCCGCTCGGCGTGCACCGCCACGCACGCTTCGGCGCGATCGCCGATACCGCGGCGAGGGGTGTTCAGAATGCGGCGCAGGCTCACCGTGTCGTCGGGATTGTCGAGCACTTTCAGGTACGCGACGATGTCGCGCACCTCCTTGCGCTCGTAGAACCTCACACCGCCGACGACCTTGTAGGGCACACCGTGCCGGATGAAGACATCCTCGAACGCGCGGGAAGCATTGTTGGTGCGGTAGAACACCGCGATGTCGGAGTAGGTGGTGTCGCCGCCGTCGACGAGCCGATCGATCTCGGCGGCGACGAACCGCGCCTCGTCGTGCTCGTTGTCGGCGACGTAGCCGGTGATGAGTTCACCTTCGCCCGAATCGGTCCACAGCCGCTTCTCGCGGCGCCCCGTGTTCTTGGAGATGACGGAATTCGCCGCCGACAGAATGTTCTGGGTGGAGCGATAGTTCTGCTCGAGCAGGATCGTGCGCGCCTGCGGATAGTCGCGCTCGAACTCCTCGATGTTGCGGATCGTGGCGCCGCGGAAGGCGTAGATCGACTGGTCGGCGTCGCCCACCACGCACAGTTCGCTTGGGGGGACGGCGGACTCCTCCTCGGGATCACCCACGAGGGTGCGCACCAGCACGTACTGCGCATGGTTGGTGTCCTGGTACTCGTCGACCAGCACGTGGCGGAACCGGCGCCGGTAGTACTCGGCGACCTGCGGATGCGCCTGCAGCAGCGCCACCGTCTCGCCGATGAGGTCGTCGAAGTCGAAGGCATTCGCCGTGCGCAGGCGCTGCTGGTAGTGCGCGTAGACCCGGGCGACGACGCGGGTGAGTTCGGTGGCCGCCGAATCGGTCTCCGCCTCGTGGGCGGCCTCCTCGGGCCCGATCAGTTCGTTCTTCAGGTTCGAGATCTGCGTGGACAGCAGCCTGGCGGAGTACTTCTTGCTGTCGAGTTCGAGATCCTTCGCGATCATCGTGAGCAGACGACGGGAATCGTCGGCGTCGTAGATCGTGAAATTCGAATTCATGCCCTGCAGCAGACCCGCCTGCGCGCGCAGGATCCGGACGCAGCTCGAGTGGAAGGTCGAGACCCACATCGCATTCGCGCGCGGCCCCACCAGGGCCGCCACCCGCTCGCGCATCTCGGCCGCGGCCTTGTTGGTGAACGTGATGGCGAGCACCTGACCAGGGGCGACGCCGCGCTCGGCCAGCAGATAGGCGATGCGGCGCGTGAGCACCGCAGTCTTGCCGGAGCCCGCGCCCGCGACGATCAGCAGCGGGGCCCCTTCGTGCGTGACCGCTTCCCGCTGCTGCGGATTGAGCCCTTCGAGAAGAGCATCGGATCCTGGGTGGGAGTTTGCGAGCGCGACGGGAGTGTTCATCGTTTCACCAAACTACCGGACCGCGCGGACAACGGATCCGGACCACACAGTCGATCGAGCCGAGTGGCAGGGCCTACAGGGTGAGTGGCAAACTGGAGGCCATGTCTTCTGTCCTTTGCAGGCTCGGATCGAGTTCCGGTTGTCGCTGTCGATTCCCGACCGCCGGCCCGACCCGATACCGGTAACAACCGCTCCCATACGGGCGATCCTTCAGAGCAGATGCGAGGAGACGACATGAGCACGCACATCGATTCTTCCCTTTCCGGCGAGCCGGCAGAGGCCGACGACACCGGAGTGCCCACCGAGGCAGAGATCGAGGAGCTCCGCAAGGAGATCGATCGTCTCGACGCCGAGATCCTGGCCGCGGTCAAGCGGCGCACCGAGGTCTCCCGCATGATCGGGCGTACCCGGATGGCGTCCGGTGGCACCCGTCTCGTGCACAGCCGCGAGATGAAGGTCCTCGAGCGGTTCAGCGAGCTGGGCCAGGAAGGCCACACCCTGGCGATGCTGCTGCTCCGCCTCGGGCGTGGCCGCCTGGGTCACTGATTCCGCATCGCTCTCACTGCAGGGCGATGTACTTGGTCTCGAGGAATTCCTCGATGCCCTCGGTACCGCCCTCGCGTCCCAAGCCGGAATCCTTGATTCCGCCGAACGGGGCCGCGACGTCCGAGACGACACCGCGGTTCACACCGACGATGCCCGTTTCGAGTGCATGCGACACGCGCAGGGCCCGGTCGAGGTCGCGCGTGAAGATGTAGGCGGCGAGCCCGTAGCGGGTGTCGTTCGCTGCCGCGAGCGCTTCCTCCTCGGTGTCGAAGCCGGTGACGGCCGCGACCGGCCCGAACACCTCTTCCTGCAGGATGCGGGCCTGCTTCGGCACGTCGTCGAGGACGGTCGCCGGGTAGAACCATCCCGGACCGTCGGCAGGTTCCCCGCCCAGGCGCACCGAGGCGCCCGCCGAAACGGCGTCCTGTACGAGTTCGATCACGGTCTTCTTCTGGTTCTCGTTGACCAGAGGGCCCAGCGTCGCGTCGGGGTCCGTTCCCGGCCCGAGCTTGTACGACGCCATGCGCTCGGTGAGCTTGGCGACGAAAGCGTCGCGCACCGAATTGTGGACGTGGAAGCGGTTCGCGGCCGTGCAGGCCTCTCCCCCGTTGCGCAGCTTGGCCGCCACCGCGCCCTCGACCGCCGCGTCGAGATCGGCGTCCTCGAAGACGACGAACGGCGCGTTGCCGCCGAGTTCGAGCGAGGTGCGCAGCAGCGAACGACCGGCCTTCTCGGCGAGCATGCGACCGACCTCGGTGGAGCCGGTGAAGGTGAGCTTGCGCAGCCGGGGATCCTCGAGCAGCGGCCCGGTGACCTCCCCGGCATGCGAGGACGGCAGCACCGACAGGACGCCCTTGGGCAGTCCTGCCTCGTCGAAGAGCTGCGCGAGCAGCTGGATCGTGAGGGGTGTCTCGGACGCGGGCTTGACGATGATCGTGCACCCCGCGGCGAGGGCGGGACCGATCTTGCGGGTTCCCATCGCGAGCGGGAAGTTCCACGGCGTGATGGCCAGGCAGGGGCCGACGGGCTGTTTGGTCACGAGAACGCGGCCGGTGCCGGCCGGGGCGGGCGTGTAGCGACCGGCGATGCGGACCGCTTCCTCGGAGAACCATCGCAGGAATTCGGCGCCGTAGGTCACCTCCGATCGGCTCTCCGGCAGCGCCTTGCCCATCTCGAGTGTCATGAGCAGCGCGAAGTCGTCGGCGCGGTCGGTGATCTTCTGCCAGACCGTCCGCAGCAGTTCGGCGCGTTCACGCGGCGGGGTCGCTGCCCATTCAGGACCGGCCGCGACGGCCGCGTCGAGGGCCCGTAGGGCGTCGCCGGGCGCGGCATCGGCGACACGGGTCAGTTCGTCGCCGGTCGCGGGATCGTGGACTCCGAAGGTGGCTCCGTTCTCGGCCGCCACCCATTCACCGCCGAGGAACAGGTCGGTGGGGACGGACCGAATCAGTTCTGCAGCATCCATATGCCCCATCATGCGCGCCGCGATCGCTCACTGTGGGAAACCGAAGGATCCCTTCGTCACACCGGGCCCGAGTCACACCGGGCGCAGTCGCACGCCGGGCGCACCGTGTCGGGGCGCACTACTGTCGACGACATGAGCGATGTAACCGCAACGGCACCGTGGAAAGCTCTGGAAGACCATCGCGACCGGCTCGGATCGGTGTCGCTGCGGCAGTTGTTCACCACCGAACCCGACAGGGTCTCGGCGTTGACGATCCCTGCCGGGGATCTTGTGGTCGATTTCAGCAAGCAGCGTCTCGACACCCCGGTCGTGCAGGCCCTGCTCGAGCTCGCCGACACCGCGGGGATCGCCGCGGCACGGGAGGCGATGCTGTCGGGTGAACACATCAACGTCACCGAGGATCGGGCGGTGCTGCACACCGCCCTGCGCCTGCCGCGCGATGCGCAGTTGATCGTCGACGGGGTCGATGTCGTCGCCGATGTCCACACGGTGCTCGACCGGATGGGCGAGTTCACCGACCGCCTCCGCACCGGCGCCTGGCGCGGCGCCACCGGGCAGCAGATCACCACGGTGGTCAACATCGGCATCGGCGGCTCCGATCTCGGCCCGGCGATGGTCACCCGCGCACTGCGGCGTTTCCACGACGGGCCGGCGACGCGGTTCGTCTCCAACGTCGACCCCGCCGATCTGACCGCGGCGCTGGCCGACCTGGATCCGGCCACCACACTGTTCATCGTCGCCTCGAAAACCTTCTCCACCCTCGAAACCCTGTCGAACGCCACCGCCGCCCGCCGCTGGCTCGTCGACGCCCTCGGCGAGGATGCGGTCGCGCAGCATTTCGTGGCGGTGTCCACGCACACCGAGCGGGTGGCCGAGTTCGGTATCGACCCGGCGAACATGTTCGAGTTCTGGGACTGGGTCGGCGGACGGTATTCGGTCGGCTCGGCGATCGGGCTGGCGGTGATGTGCGCGATCGGCCGCGACCGGTTCGGTGAGTTCCTCGCCGGCATGCACAGCATCGACACCCACTTCGCCACCGCCGACCCGGCCCGGAATGCGCCGTTGCTGGCGGGGGTGATCGGGGTGTGGAACGCGAGCATCCTCGGCTATCGCTCCCGCGCGGTGGTGCCCTATGCGCAGGATCTGGTGCGGTTGCCGGCCTATCTGCAGCAGCTGACCATGGAATCGAACGGTAAATCCGTGCGCGCCGACGGCACCGCGGTCACCTACCCCACGGGGGAGGTGTTCTGGGGCGAGCCCGGTACCAACGGTCAGCATGCCTTCTTCCAGTTGCTGCACCAGGGCACCGAGATCGTGCCGGTCGACTTCCTCGGCCTGGCCCGTTCCGGTGATGATCTGCCCGCCCGCGACGGGCAGACCAGCATGCAGGTGTTGTTGCTGGCGAACATGTTCGCCCAGGCCAAGGTCCTCGCGTTCGGGCGTGATGCCGGCGAGGTTCGTGCCGAAGGGGTCGACGAGGCGTTGGTGGCGCACAAGGTGATGCCCGGGGATCGGCCGTCGACGACGATCCTCGCCCCCGAGTTGACGCCGTCGGTGGTCGGGCAGATCATCGCGTTCTACGAGCACCAGACCTTCGTCCAAGGGGTGATCTGGGGGATCGACTCGTTCGATCAGTGGGGTGTCGAACTCGGCAAGACCCAGGCCACCGCCCTGCAGACCGTCCTCGCCGGCGACGAGATCCCCGACACCGGAGACGCCTCCACCGACCACCTGATCGAGGTCTACCGCACCCTGCGCGACGGAGCCTGACCGCACCCTGCACGAGACATCGGACCGCACCCCGGCCGAGACATCAGGCAGCCTTCGGATCGGACCAGGCCGTGGTGGTCCGGACCCGTCCGTGCGTGTCGATGAGACGTGCCGGCAGGTCGTACTGCTCGAGCCACGACACGGCGCCGATCCCCCGCTGCAACGCCGTCGCCGCGGCCGCATCGGCCCACACCGCGTCGGGAGCGATGACGCTGACGAGACGCCACTGCTCGGGGTGGGCGACGTCGCCGGCGTGCGACGCCATCGCCGATCCGGCCGGCAGTTCGACCGAACCCCGATCCGGGAGCGGCACCTGCCATCCCCCGGCCGGCGCGTGCCCCGCAGTGGCCATCACGTCGCCGATGCGCACGAGCGCTCCGCATTCGAGCAGGTTCGCGACGAGCGCCGCAGAGTAGTCGACGGTGTCGGCCACGGCCGTCGCGCCGAGTTCGAGGCTCACCCCGAACGGGGCGAGCACGATGTCTCCGTCGACCTGCACGTCGCGGTAGGTGGGGATCGGATGGATCGGCGGGATGGCCCCGGCATCGACGGAGGCGTCGTCGGAGTCGACCGGGGTGATGGCCCCGCCCGTCATGCGGGCCGCCCACAGCGCCGACCGCACCATCGAGGCCAGTCGGGGGCTCATCGTGACCGGAGTGCCCTGCGCGAGGTTGACGGAGTGGATCTCGGCGTCGCCCCGGCGGCTGTCGCTCACCGCCTCGGACTCGGCGACGACGCCGCGCACGATCATGCGGGCACGGTGCAGTGCATGCGGCTCGGTCACCGCGAGTGCGATCTGCCGACCCCACTCCCACCATTCGTTGCTGCCGATCATGACGGGCTCCACCCGTGGTCGATTCCTCGCAGGACGTATTCCAGTATGCCCGCGACCTGAGACAGGTGACAGCGCCGCACGATCGGACCCGCGCCGTCAGACCCGGTCGAGGATCGCGGCGGTGTCCACGCCGGTCGGCAGTGTGCCCATCGCGATGCCCCAGTCGTCGTCGAGCCGGCTGCGGCAGAAGGCCTCCGCGACGGCGGGATGCCCGTGCCGGACGAGCTGCGCGCCCTGCAGGACCAGGGCCATGAGCTCCACGACCCGCCGTGCCCGGTACTCGGCGTCCTCGAGATCGGCGAGTTCCTTGCCGACCCGGGCGATGGCCGAGTCGAGCCGCGGATCGGCTCCTTCCGCGAGCCCGACCTCGGTGAAGAACGCCTCGACGGTGTCGGGCTGCCGGGCCATGGCGCGCAATGCGTCGAGTGCCGCGACGTTGCCGGATCCTTCCCAGATCGACATGAGCGGCGACTCGCGATAGAGCCGCGGCATGCCGGACTCCTCGGCGTAGCCGTTGCCGCCGAGACATTCGAGAGCTTCGGCGGCGACCGCGGGAGCCCGCTTGCACACCCAGTACTTGGTCACGGCCAGCGCGATGCGGCGCAGCGCGGCTTCCTGCTCGTCCCCGGCGGCGCGGTCGGTGGCCCCGGCCAGGCGCATCATCATCGTCGTCGCGGCATCGGATTCGACGACGAGATCGGAGAGGACGTTGCGCATGAGCGGCTGATCGACGAGCAACGCGCCGAACGCCTTCCGGTGGCGGGCGTGATGGACCGCGCGCAGCGTCGCGACCCGCATGTTCACGGCCGAGCCGATGACACAGTCGAGTCGCGTCATGTTCACCATCTCGATGATGGTGTTGATACCGCGACCTTCCGGGCCGACGAGCCAGCCGATCGCGTTCTCGTACTCGATCTCGGAGGAGGCGTTCGACTTGTTGCCGAGCTTGTCCTTCAGCCGCTGGATGCGAATGGCGTTGCGGGTGCCGTCGGGGAGGACGCGCGGGAGCAGGAAGCACGACGGTCCGTGCTCGGTCTGCGCGAGGGTGAGGAACAGGTCGGACATCGGCGCGGAGGTGAACCACTTGTGCCCGACGATCGTGTACGAACCGTCCGCGTTGGGGGTCGCGGTGGTGGTGTTGGTGCGGACGTCGGACCCACCCTGCTTCTCGGTCATCGACATCCCGGCGATGAGACCGCGCTTCGTGGAGGGTTCGCGCAACCCGAAGTCGTAGTGCGGTGCGGCCAGCAACGGCTCGTAGCGCTCGGCGAGTTCGGCGTTGTGGCGCAGCGCCGGGACCGCGGCGTAGGTCATGGAGATCGGACACATGTGCCCGGCGTCGGTGTGTCCCCACACGTAGAACTTCGCGGCGCGGGCGACGTGCGCGCCGGGACGCGGGTCGCGCCAGGGTGCCGCGTGCAGGCCGTTCTCGACGGCGACGGTCATCAGGTCGTGCCAGTGCGGATGGAACTCCACCTCGTCGATGCGGTGGCCGTAGCGGTCGTGGGTGTGCAATACGGGCGGGTACTCGTTGGCGAGCCGGCCCCAGTCCTGGGCACGGGCGGTGCCGGCGAGGGCGCCGAGTTCGCGGACCTCGTCCTCGGCCCAGCTCGCGCCTTCGCGGCGCAGCCCCTCGAGGAGGGCGGGGTCGTCGGCGGCCCCGTAGGGCTCGAGGTCCGGTACCTGGTTGAACACCTCGTGGGTGGCGGGGAAATTCACGGCTTCACTCCTGATGTCGTTCCGGAAGGCAGGTGCCCCGCCGCTCGCAACGCGAGGGCGACGAGGTCGGGGACAGTGGATCCGGCCGCGCTGTGGCGATGGCGACCGTCGGCCGCACCGGGAAGGCGGCCGGTGAGCACCTCACCGACGGCCCCGACGAGCGCGGCGGCGGTGAGTTCGACATCCTGTTCGGGGAATTCACCGGTCGCGACGCCGTGGCGTACGGCGTTCGCGAAGGCCGCCGCGAAGGCGCGGCGCAACACGAGCCGTTCGGCGTCGACCGCCGCGTCGACCGGTTCGGCGAGCAGCGCGTAGGCGAGGGTGGGATTGCGCAGGGCACGGCGGGAGAAGGTGTCGACCACCGCGCTCACGCGGTCGGCACCGGATCCGGTTGCGGCCGCGGACGTCACGGCCTCGACCTCCCGGTCGCACAGTTCCCGGAAGATCCGCACCATGAGATCGGACTTGTCGACGTAGTGCCGGTAGACGCTGCCGGTGGCGACGCCGGCCCGTTCGGCGACCGCCGAGACGGACAGTCCGCTGTAGCCGCGTTCGCTGAGCAGAGCCACGGCGGCAGCGGCGATCGCCTCGCGCTGCGCGTCGAGTCGCTCCTGCACTGCGGGTGTCCGCCGGTACGCCACACCAAGGATTGAACCTCGGTTCAGTGCTTCGGTCAACGGTCGGCGCTACGGTCGGGATTGTGAATCGCCTGAGCGTCGTGGACGAGATGTTCCTCCACCGCCACAAAGGAACCGGCCTGCCGTCGGTGATGCAGGGTCTGTGGCGCACCGACGAGACCGTGGACGCGACCCTGTTGCTGTCCCTGCACGACGTGCTGTCCGAAGGCCCGCTCGGTCGCCGTGTGGTCCGCCCCCGGGTTCCCGGTGCACGCCCCCGCTTCGAACCCAACACGCACGTCCATCCACTGCGCTATCCCGCGACCCCCATCCCCGACGACGAGCTCCTTGCCTGGGCCGACGAGCACGCGAACGTGAACGTCGATCCCGAGCTCGGTCCCGGCTGGGCGCTCGCCGCGACCCGACTCACGAGCGGCGGCACCGCACTGTCGATCGTGTGCTCGCACGTCCTGACCGACGCGCGGGGATTCGTCCGCGCGGTCGCCGACGCGCTCGCCGACCGGCCGCGACGACCCGACCCCGGTCGTCATTCCGACCTGCGCGATGCGATGCAGCTGTTCCGGAAGGTCGGCGGCGGGCTGCGCCGCGTCAAGTACACGCCCCGCACGGAGAAGCCGCCCGCGCCGCAGACGGTGCGGGCGCGACCCCGCACCGCTCTCGTCGACGTCGACGCGGCGCAGTGGAAGGCTGTCGCGGCCGCGGAGGACGGCAGCCCGAACGCCCTGCTGCTCGCCGTGTCCGCCGGTGTCGCCCGGCGCGCCCGCATCCCGTTCCCCGTGCGCATCTCCGTTCCGGTCGACGACCGGAAGGAGGGAACCGTCTCCAACGGCGTGTCGATGGTGGGGATCACCGTCGACGACGGCGACACGCTCGCCTCCATCCGCGCCCGCGCGGCGCACGCCTACTCGCAGCCACGGGAGGGCGCCCCACACAACATGCCGGCCGAGATCCTGCAACTCCTCCCCGACCGGTTCGCAGCCCGCGTCGCGCGAGGCGCAGGCGAGCGGGACCTGTTGTGTTCCAACATCGGCGCGGTGCCCCGCGAACTCACCACCCTGGGCCCGTACCGCACCACCGGCATCGCGATGCGCGCCATACACCCGGGACTCGACACCCGGCCGGCCCGCACCGCGACCCGCCTGTCGGTCTACGCCTGCCACACCGACGAGCGGTACACCCTCGCGTTCGTCGCCCTCGACGAGGAGCGTTTCCCCGACACCGCGACGCTGCGCACCTACGTGCGGGCCGAGCTCGCGGACCGGGGACTCGAGCCCCACTCCTGGTGACGTCGACGGTGGACACGGCGGCTACCGTGACGCCCCGTCACGTACAGTGCGGAGCATGACGCCCGAGACCCACGTCACATTCGCCGACGGAACCGTCCGCGGCACCCGACTCGGCGACCTCCTCGCCTGGCGCGGCATTCCCTACGCCGCTCCCCCGGTGGGCCCGCTGCGGCTGCGTGCGCCGCAACCGGTCGAGCCCTGGACGGGGGTGCGCGATGCGACGCAGTTCGGCAATGCCGCCCCGCAGCATCCGCGCTATGCCGAGACCGGGCGTCGCGGGGTGCGTGTGCGTCCCGACGAGGACTGCCTGACCCTCAACGTGCTCGCCCCCGCCGGTCGGGTCCATGCGCCGCGACCGGTCATGGTGTTCATCCACGGCGGCGCGTTCACCCTCGGCACGAGCGCCCTGTCGGTCTACGGCGGCGAGTCGCTGGTCCGGCGCGGCGACGTCGTCTACGTGTCGATCAACTACCGCCTCGGCGCACTCGGTTATCTCGACTTCGGGTCCTTCTCCACCGATTCGGTGCGATTCGATTCCAATCTCGGTCTGCGCGACCAGGTGGCGGCGCTCGAATGGGTGCAGCGCAACATCGCGGCGTTCGGCGGCGACCCCGACAACGTGACGATCTTCGGCGAGTCCGCCGGCGGCACCTCGGTGACGACCCTGCTCGCGACACCCGCCGCACGCGGACTGTTCTCCGCCGCGATCGCACAGAGCCCGGCACCGAATCTCGTCGTCACCGCCGACCGCTCGGCCGAATGGGGCCGGAACTTCGTGGAACTGCTCGGCGCCGATCCGGATACCGCGGCGCGGGCGCTGCTCGACGCCTCCCCCGCCGAACTCGGACGGGTGGGGTCGCGGCTCGGGGCGCAGGTGCTGCGCGCGACCCCCGGCCTGCATCCCTTCGGGCCGGTCGTCGACGGCGATTTCGTTCCGCTCCAGCCGCTCGAGGCGTACGAGACGGGCGCAGCGCATCCCGTTCCGCTCGTGCTCGGGACGAACGACCGCGAAGGTGCACTGTTCCCGAAGTTCCTCGACGCGTTGCCGACGAGCCCGCGGCGGATCGACGCGCTGTTCGCCGCGACCGACCCGGAGGCGAAGGACCGCATCACGGCGGTCTATCCGGGATATCCGGACGAGCGTGCCGCCGTCGATCTCGGCGGCGACCTCACCTTCTGGTATCCGTCCGTGCAGATCGCGCAGGCACATTCGCGTTTCGCGCCGACCTTCATGTACCGCTTCGATCTCGCGCCGCGACTGCTGCGGTGGACGGGTTTCGACGCGACGCACGCGGTGGAGTTGCTCGCGGTCTTCGACCAGACCGACGAGCTGCTCGGCCGGGCGCTCACGGCGCTGGGTGGGCGACGCGGCCTGCGTACGGCCGCCGGGGCGATGCAACGTCAGTGGCTGAACGTGGCCCGACACGGCGAACCTCTGCCGTCGTGGCCGCGCTACGACGAGAAGGACCGCGCAACAGTGATTTTCGACGAGGTCACGCGCGTCGAGCACGATCCGCGGCGCGAGCGTCGACTCGCGTGGGAGGGCTACCGCGGGTACACCGCTCCGGCACCGGTGCCATGAGCGCCGCTACTCGGCGAGTGCCATGAGCGTCGCTACTCGGCGAGTGCAGTGAACGACTGCTATTTGGCGACGGTGAGCAGGAATGCGACGTCCTCGATGGCGCTCACGCTGTGCCGGACCGGCGGGATGATGATCATGTCGCCCGCCGAGCCCTTCCACACATCGTTGCCGGCGACGAGCTGGAGCTGACCCGACAGCACCTGCAGAGTCGCCTCGCCGGGGCTGTCGTGCTCGCCGAGTTCGTGGCCGGCGAGCAACGCGACGACGGTCTGCCGCAGGTGCTTGGTATGCCCACCGAAAACCGTCTGGGAGCTGCGTCCGCTGCTGGACGCCGCTGCGAGTTTGAGCTGCTGCCGTGCCAGGGCGGTCAACGAGAGCTTGTCCATGTACCGCAGTATCGCTCAGATGCCGCCGCGAGAACTCAGCTTCGCGCGTACCGGATCCAGCGGAACCTGATTCCCTTGGTGGACGTCATCCATTCCCCGGGCTCCGCCACCCACTCGGTCCCGATGGGAGGGGCGGTCGCATCTCCGGCGACGTCGAGGTCGACCTCGGTCACGAGCAGCTGCGTCGCGAACGGCATCGCCTGCGCGTAGATCTGGCCCCCGCCCATGACGACGACCTCGTCCTCACCGGCGAGTGTCAGTGCGTCCTCGAGACTCGTCGCGGTCTCGGCGCCCTCGGCCGACCACTCGGCGTTGCGGGTGACGACGATGTTCCGGCGGCCCGGCAGCGGCCGGAACTTCGGGGGGAGCGAGTCCCAGGTGAGCCGGCCCATGACCACCGGCTTGCCCATCGTGGCGTCCTTGAAGAACGCCATGTCCTCGGGGATGTGCCACGGGATGCTGTTGTCGCGGCCGATCACACCGCCGCGCGCCTGCGCCCAGACGAGGGTGACCTCCCCCATCAGACGGCCACCGGCGCCTTGATCGCCGGGTGGTGCCGGTAGCCGACGATCTCGACGTCCTCGTAGCGGTAGTCGAAGATCGAGTCGCGTGGGTGCAGCTTCAGCGTCGGGTAGGGATACGGCTCGCGGGTGAGCTGCTCGGTGACCTGCTCGATGTGGTTCGAGTAGATGTGGCAGTCGCCGCCGGTCCAGATGAACTCTCCCGGCTCGAGTCCGGTCTGCTGCGCCACCATGTGGGTGAGCAGCGCGTAGCTGGCGATGTTGAACGGCACGCCGAGGAACATGTCGGCGCTGCGCTGGTAGAGCTGGCAACTGAGCTTGCCGTCGGCCACGTAGAACTGGAAGAAGGCATGGCACGGCATGAGCGCCATCCGGTCGAGTTCGGCGACGTTCCACGCCGAGACGAGGATGCGCCGCGAGTCGGGGTTGCTGCGCAGCGTCTCGAGCACCTGGCTGATCTGGTCGATGTGCTGCCCGTCCGGGGTCGGCCACGAGCGCCACTGCACGCCGTAGACCGGGCCGAGATCGCCGTCGGGTGCGGCCCACTCGTCCCAGATCGTCACGCCGTGCTCCTGCAGCCACTTGACGTTCGAGTCGCCGCGCAGGAACCACAGCAGTTCGTAGACGATGGACTTCAGGTGCACCTTCTTCGTGGTGATCAGCGGGAAGCCCTCGGACAGATCGAAGCGCATCTGGTGGCCGAACAGGCTCCGCGTGCCGGTTCCGGTACGGTCGGCCTTCTCCGCGCCGGTCTCGAGGATCAGGCGCAGCAGGTCTTCGTAGGGCGTCGACACAGTCACGAGCGCAGTCTATCGGTGAGGTGATGGTGGCCGTCGCCACCCGCGAACGGCCCGGCGACCGTAGCCTGTTCCCATGCCCGAGCTCCCCGAAGTGGAAGCACTTGCGGTGTTCCTGCGCGAGCACGCGGTCGGCAGCGTCGTCGGACGCATCGACGTCGCGGCGCTGAGCGTGCTGCAGACGGCCGACCCGCCGATCACGGCGTTGCAGGGACGCGACATCACCGGAGCTTCGCGCTTCGGCAAGTTCCTCGCGATCGACTGTTCGGGGCTGCATCTGATCACGCACCTGTCGCGGGCAGGCTGGTTGCGCTGGCTCGACGAACCGTCGCAGGCTCCCCCGAAACTCGGTCGCGGTCCGCTCGCCCTCCGTGTGCACCTGTTCGCCCCCGACGCGACGACACCGGCCTTCGATCTCACCGAGGCCGGCACGAAGAAACGCCTGGCGGTCTGGGTCGTCGACGATCCGCAGACGGTGCCCGGCATCGCCCGCCTCGGCCCCGACGCGCTCGCGCTCACCCGGGACGAGTTCGCCGCGCTCCTGACCGACAGCACCTCGCGTCTCAAGACGCTGCTCACCGATCAGAAGGTTCTCGCGGGCATCGGCAACGCCTACTCCGACGAGATCCTGCACGTCGCGCAGCAGTCGCCGTTCGCGACAGCCGGCAAGCTCACCGACGACGAGGTGACCGCCCTGTACGGGTCGATGCGGTCGGTACTGACCGACGCCGTCACCCGCTCGGTCGGGCAGGACGCGGCGCGCCTCAAGGGCGAGAAACGGTCGGGACTGCGCGTGCACGGGCGTACCGGCGAGCCGTGCCCGGTGTGCGGCGACACCGTCCGAGAGGTCTCCTACACCGACCGTTCGTTCCAGTACTGCCCCACCTGCCAGACCGGAGGGAAGGTCCTCGCCGACCGGCGGATGTCCCGCCTGCTGAAGTAGCGTGAGCGCCGTGCAGGCCCGTTCCCGTCTCCGCGAAGAGGTCCGCACCCTCGCACCGGGTTACTTCGCCTTCGTCATGGCCGGCGGCATCGTCTCCATCGGTCTCCATCTCCGTGGTTTCCACCTCGCATCGGCCGCGCTGCTGATCGTGTCCGCGATCGGATACGCGACGCTCGCGGTCCTGTCGGTGTGGCGGTTTCTCGCGTTCCGCGACGAGGTCCGTGCCGACCTCGCCGATTCCGGACGGGCATTCGGCTTCTTCACCTTCGTCGCGGGCAGCAACGTGCTCGGCGTGCGGCTGATGATGGACGGGTGGCACTCCACCGCGGCGGTACTGCTCGCGGGTGCGGCGGCGACCTGGCTGGTGCTCGGATATGTCGTTCCGTGGACGGCCGTGCTCGGCACGGCGGAACGTCCCGTCCTCGCGAAGGCCAACGGAACGTGGTTCGTCTGGGTCGTCGCCAGCGAATCGGTGGCCATCGCCGCGGCCACCCTCCAGCCCGTCTACCGCGAACTGGACCGGCTCCTCGCCGCCGTCGCGGTGTTCACCTGGGGCGTCGGGCTGTTCCTGTACGCGGCGGCCGGGATCTTCGTCGCCGCGCGGATGCTGCAGTATCCGCTGAGACCCACGGATCTGACCGCACCGTACTGGGTGTCGATGGGAGCGTGCTCGATCACCGTCGTGGCAGGCTCACGCATCGTCGAGATGGACGACGCACCGATGGTCGACGCGACCCGCGGTCTGATCGCGGGCCTCGCCGTCGTCATCTGGGCCTTCGCGACGTGGCTGATCCCGCCGCTCGTCGCGGCCGGTTGGTGGCGGCACCGCGTCCACCGGGTGCCGCTGGACTACGACTCGTCCCTGTGGTCGATCGTCTTCCCGCTCGGCATGTACGCGGTCGCCGGGATGTATCTGGGTCGCGCCGACGACCTGCCGCTGGTCGGCGCGATCGGCGCCGCCGAATTGTGGGTCGCGGTAGCGGCCTGGGTCGTGGTGTTCGCCGCGATGCTGCACCGGATGTGGGTCCGGCTCACGCGGCCGGTCGACGAGCGCGACCGACGGTGACCGTCCGTGCGCGGGCCCGTCCCACACCGCCCGCGTGGCGGGCCCGTCCCACACCGCTGTACCAGCGGACGGCGAGCACGACGGCCAGGGCCACCCCGACCGCGTCGCCGCCGTAGTACATCAGCTGGGCGCCCGCCTGCAGATCGGATGCGGCGAACATCGTGCCGGGAGGTGACTGCGCGTACAACGTCTTCGCCAGCACCGCGTGGACCGCGCCGGCCACGAGCAGCACCACCGCGAGGTGCGGGAGACCGTACCGGCGCCGGAGTGGGTCGAGGCGGCAGATCGCGACGGTGAACAGCATCCCCGCGGCGAAGACGTGCAGGTGGACGACGATCGCGACGAGCGTGTCGTCGTGCATCGCCGCGAACAGCGGTGTCCGGTAGAGCACCCACAGCCCACCCATGTCCAGGACCGCCGCGACGGCCGGCGCCGTGAGCAGTGCGGCAGGTCGCGAATGCAGCACGGTGAGCAGACCTGTGCGTGTGCCTCCCACCGGGATGCTCCTCAGCAGCAGCGTCACCGGCCGGCCCAGCACGATCAGCAGGGGTCCGACCATGCCGACGAGCAGATGCCCGGCCATGTGCGCGGTGAACGGACCACCGGGCAGAGGAACTACCGCCGCAGCAGCGACGGAAGGCAGCACCGCTGCCGCGCCGAAAGGCAGCACCGCTGCCGCGACGGCGCCGGCACCTGCTGCGACACTCGCGTCACGCCACCACGGCCACGCGTCGCCGCGTCGCCGCAGCCGCACGGCGGCCCCGATGTACAGCGCGACCCCCACGACAGCCACCAGCAGAACGACGAGGGCGAGCGCTCCCGGCCCCATGTTCGTCGGATGGTCGTGCACCGGGCGGCTCCTATCCGTCCGCGAGGCCGGAGGTGCGAACACTCCGTCGCGCCGACCACCACAGGAGCGCACCGACGACGAGGAAGACGAGAGCCCCTGCGATCCAGGCCAGGTCGTAGGGCCACACGTCGACGTCGTAACGGATCTGGTGGACGCGGAACACCTTGTGGTTCACCAGCCCGTCGAACAACTGGAATGCACCGGCCCCCATGAGCAGCGCGGCCCAGAAGTGTCGTACCGCCAGGGCGTGCCTGCGGCGCACATCCGCGAGCAACGCGAATCCCGCTACGAGAACGAGCAATTCGGCCGTGTGCAGCAGCCCGTCGGACGCGAGACCGACCGCGGGTGTGGAGCGATCGTAGAAATGGTGCCAGCCGAGGATCTGGTGGAAGACGATCTCGTCGATCGCGGCCATGAGCGCCACACCGAGGAGTGCACCGCTGATCGCGGAGTGCCGCACCGAGATTCCGCCGTACGTGTCTCCGGGTCGTGTCGCTCCGGTCATCGCTCCCTCACCGTCTCGCCCGAAGGACGCTTCTTCACCGTGCCGTCCGCAGGACTCCGCCCTGGGAAACTCCGCCCCGGGAATACGGGTTGTTCCGATCCCGCGGCGGGTACCCGAGCGTTCATGCTGAGAAACGCACTGTGGGAAGGCCTGGTCGCCGGTGCGGCCGGCGTCGCCGCCATGACCGTCGGGGAGAAGATCGAGCAGGCCGTCACCGGGCGACCGAACTCCCACGTGCCGGGCCGCGTACTCGCACGGTTGACGGGCGCCTCCGAATCGGCCGGGCAGCACTCGACCGCCCTGAACTGGGCGATGCACTTCGGGCAGGGCATCGCCCTCGGCGTCCTGCGTTCGGTCATGGCCGAGGTGGGCCTGCGGGGGCCGCTCGCATCGTCGAAGTTCACCGTCGTCCGTCTGACCAACGACCAGATCCTCGAGAACGCGACCGGCGTGGGAGCCCCGCCGCAGACGTGGCCCCGCTCGGAACTGGCGATCGACGTCCTCCACAAGAGCGTCTACGGCTTCGTCACCGGAGCCGTCGCCGACGCGCTGGCCGCGCGCCGTGGTCCCGGCCCGGGTGGGCGACACGCTGCGCTCGTGCCGGGCCGCCACGCGGACATCGGCCCCGTCCCTCGCAGCGCGGCCGCCGGACGGTAGCCGGGCGCCGCAGCACAGGTCACCTGCGGCGGATCACGGAGGGGTACGGAAACGTCGCCTACGCGGCGGTTACCGTATCGGTGTGAGTGTCGAACCGCTGGACACCGGCATCGTGGCCGGTCGCCTGCATCTTCCCGAGGGCAGTCCGCGGGGTGGCGTCGCGTTGACGCACGGCGCCGGTGGCAATTGCGACGCCCGGATCCTGCAGCTGATGTGCTCCCGGTTCGCCGACGCCGGCTTCCTCGCCCTGCGCTACGACCTGCCGTTCCGCCGGCGCAAGCCCAAGGGGCCCCCGCAGCCGTCCCGCGCCGCGGAGGACCGCGAGGGCGTGGCCGCCGCGGCCGCGGCGCTGCGCGACCGTGTGTCCGGACCCCTGTTGCTCGGTGGTGTCTCCTACGGTGGCCGGCAGACGTCGATGCTCGCGGCCGACGAACCGGGCATCGCCGACGCCCTCGTCCTGCTGTCCTATCCCCTCCATCCGCCGGGCAAGCCGGAGAAGTTGCGCACCGAGCACCTGCCGAAGATCTCGATGCCCACGGTGTTCGTCCACGGCGACCGCGATCCCTTCGGTACCTTCGACGAACTGCGGGAGGCACTCGGCCTCCTGCCCGCGGCCACGACCCTCGTCGAGGTCACCGGGGCCGCGCACGACCTGAGCCGCGCGAAGACGGATCCCTCGGAATCCGCCGTAGCCGCCGCGCTGCACCTGCTGGAAGAGAAGAAGTCATGATCGAACCCACCGATGTCGCCATCGACACGCTGCTCGCCGAGCTGCGCGACCGGCTCGACGATTCCGTCGACGCCCCGACGACCCTGCGCGGCCTGCTCGAAGCGGTGCTCGTCGTGGGATCGGGTCTCGAGCTCGACTCCATGCTCCAGCGCATCGTCTCCGCCGCGACCGCTCTCCTCGACGCCCGCTACGGTGCTCTCGGCGTGCGCGCCGCCGACGGTGGCCTGTCGGAGTTCGTGTACGTTGGGATCAATCCGACGCAGCGCGAGGTGATGGGACACCTGCCCGAGGGCCGGGGCATCCTCGGTCTGCTCATCAACGATCCCCGGCCGGTCCGCCTCGCCGACCTGTCGAAGCATCCCGCCTCCATCGGTTTCCCGCCCAACCATCCGCCCATGAAGAGCTTCCTCGGAACTCCGATCATGGTGCGCGGCAAGGTTTTCGGCAGCATCTACCTCACCGAGAAACTGGGCGCACCCGAGTTCACCGAAGAGGACGAGGTGATCCTCAAGGTGCTCGCGATGTCCGCCGGCGTGGCCGTCGAGAACGCGCGCCTGTTCGAGGGCTCCCTCGCCCGCGAGAGATGGCTCACCGCAATGGCATCCATCAACTCCCGGCTGCTGATGGGCGGGTCGGTGGACGAGACGTTGTCGATGCTCACCGGCCAGGTCCGCGAACTCGCCCGGTGCTCGGGCGCCTATGTGGTGCTCGTCGACGGACATCACGGTCGCCTGCAGTCCGCGTCCCCCGCGGTGCCGTGCGGGAAGGACAAGCGTTTCGATCTCACCGGATCGCCTGTGCAGAAAGCACTCAAGAGCCGGCAGGCGATGCACCTCGACACCCTCGAGGGACTGCCACCGATGGAGCAGGGCGACGAGGGCCACGCGGTGGTGCTGCCGCTGTCGGCGACGTCGACGGTCACGGGCGTGCTCGTCGCGACCCGCGAGGCCGGTACCGAACCGTGGGACGACGAGGACGTTGCCCGCTTCGAATCCATGGCGAACCTCGCGGCCGTGGCCCTCGAGTTCGCCGAACAGCAACGCAAGAAGCGGTTGCTCGACGTGCTTGCCGACCGTGACCGCATTGCACAGGACCTGCACGACAACGTCATCCAGCGCCTGTTCGCCACCGGTATGAGCCTGCAGAGCGCGACCGCCGACGGGGCGGACACCGCACGCGTGGTGGAGGTGATCCGCCATGCGATCGAGCAACTCGACCGGACGGTGCGCGAGATCCGCACGACCATCTTCGATCTGCACACCACCGGCGCGGCGGCGTCGAACAGCCTGCGCCGGAGGTTGCTGGACGTCGTGGGCGATCTGAGCATCCACTCCGCGGTGGCACCCAACGTGCAGTTCGTCGGTCCCATCGACACGCTGG
The DNA here is from genome assembly GCF_900187265.1 of Rhodococcus rhodochrous. Lineage (NCBI taxonomy): Bacteria > Bacillati > Actinomycetota > Actinomycetes > Mycobacteriales > Nocardiaceae > Rhodococcus > Rhodococcus rhodochrous. The sequence continues at coordinate 1,068,498 of NZ_LT906450.1, read as the reverse complement.
TGCCGATGCGCATCCACCCGCATGCCGAGGCCGTGCTCCGCGAAGGGCTGAGCAACGCACTGCGCCATTCGCAGTCCGACAACATCTCGGTGTCGGTCTCGGTTCAGGACGACTTCCGGATCGAGATCCTCGACGACGGCACGGGGCTACCCGACACGCCTCGCCGCAGCGGCCTGGCGAATCTCGAGCGACGTGCCGTGCAGTGCGGCGGGTCGTGCGAGATCGGCCCGGCCCAGCCGCGCGGCACCCGGGTGCTGTGGACCGTCCCGCTCTGACGGGTCAGGACGTCGACTTGCCGCGCTCGTTGCGCAACTCGGTGGCGAGCACTGCGGCCTGCGTGCGGCGCTGCATGCCGAGCTTCGCCAGCAGTCGCGAGACGTAGTTCTTCACGGTCTTCTCCGCGAGGAACAGTCGTTCGGCGATCTCCCGGTTGGTCAGCCCCTCGCCGATGAGCTCGAAGACGGCGCGTTCCTGCTCCGACAGCTCGGCGAGCGGATCGGCCGTGCGCGACGCCCGGATCCGTTCCATGAGGGCGGCGGTGGCGCGGCTGTCGAGCAGCGAGCCGCCCTCACCGACAGTGCGGATCGCCGAGACGAGGTCGGTGCCGAGGATCTGCTTGAGCACGAATCCGGAGGCACCGGCCATGATCGCGTCGAAGAGCGCCTCGTCGTCGGCGTAGGAGGTGAGCATCAGGGCGCGCAGGCCCGGCATGCGGTTGCGCAGCTCGCGGCACAGTTCGACACCGTTGCCGTCGGGGAGCCGCACGTCGAGCACCGCGACGTCGGCGCCGCTCTCGGGCACACGGGCCAGGGCCTCGCCCACCGATGCGGCCTCACCGACGACGGTGAAGTCGGGCACGCTGCTCAGCAGATCCACCAGGCCGCGCCGCACGATTTCGTGGTCGTCGACGAGGAACACGCGGGTCATCTCGGGCACCTTTCGTTGACATCCTGTCCCGTCATTGTCCCAGGTGTACCGCGATACCCACGTCCTCGGGGCCGTTCGACACCCATCTGGGGACCTTCTCCCCCTGCCCCGCGGGCGCCGCTCGGGAGACGCTGAAGGAGCAGAGGTGGACATGTGGGACGAACGAGCCGACGAGGAGGATGTCGTGACTGTCGATGCCGGAACCTGGTCGCTCGGTGACACCGAGATCATTGCGCGTGCGGTAGTGGAGGCACCATCGGTGCACGACACGCAACCGTGGAATCTGCGCCTGCCCGATCACAGCGCCGAACTGGAGGAACGTCTCGAGTTCGCCGAGCCGGGTCCGGACCCGCTGCGCGTCGACCGGTTGATCTCGTGCGGCGCGGCCCTCGCGAATCTCGAGCTCGCGATCCGGGTCCTCGGCAACCGCTCGCGTACCTCCGTGCTGCCCGATCCGCAGCGGCCCGACCTCATCGCCCGGATCGAGACGCTCGGCCCGGGCACCCCGAGCAGCCGCGACCTGCGGTTGTACGCCGCCATCTCGCATCGGCGCAGCCACCGCGAATCGTTCACCGACATCCCGGTGCCGACGGAGACCCTCGCCGACGTCGTCGCCGCGGCCGGTGAGATACCCGACGTCGACGTGCGCCTGCTCGCCGCCGACGAGGCCGTCGCCCTGGCCCAGGTGCTCGCCTACGCGGCGGAGGCCCGCCGACGTCATCCGCACTACCAGCGGGAGATGTTCTCGTGGACCTCCCACTGGCAGCCGCGCGGCAACGCCGAGGTGGTCGCCACCTGGAGCGCGACCCTCGACGAACACGGTGCGGCCGGCGAGGCCATGGTCACCACGGGACTTCCCGACGTCGATGCGCTGGCAGCGGCGATCGCGCGCGAATCGGTGCTGCTGTTCTCCGCACCGTCGACATCGCCGGCCGATCTGGTCCGGGTGGGCGCGGCGGTGGAGCGGTGCTGGCTCGCGGCCATCGATGCGCGACTGTCGGCGTCGGTCATCACGCATCCCCTGCGGGTCGAGGACACCGGCTCGCGCCTGGCGGAGATGCTCGACCTGCCGGTCGTGCCGCTGGTGATCCTGCGCGTAGGTTTCTGACGAGAAGAAAGATCGAGGTGACGATGAGCGCACCGACCGAGGATCCGATCGACGATCCGACCCGCGAGTTGTTCCACACGGCCCTGGACATGGCGCAGGCCGCCAAGGCCGGCAACGTCTCCGGGTGGCTGGCCGCCCGCTACGAGTGCGGACGCGTCGAGGACGTCGCGTTCGTACTCTCGCAGATGCTCGGGGTGCTCATCGAGAACAGGGCCATCAGCCGGGGCGTGCATCCGGCCGACGCGTGGCGGGAACTACGCGAGCGGGGCGTCGACGACTTCGGGTGACGCCCCGCATCGCTCCTCCGCCGGATCGATCCCCACCCGGGATCAGTCCTCGGTCTCCTTCGACCGGACGACGAGGACCGGGCAGTCCGCGGTCTGGATCAGCGCGTTGCTCGTGGATCCGAGCAGCAGTCCCTTGAATCCGCCACGTCCGCGGGTTCCGACCACGAGAAGCTGTGCGGCCTCTGCATATTCGCTGAGCACCCGCACCGGCCGGTCGCGGGCGACGACCCGTTCGACGGTGACGTCCGGGTACCGCTCCTGGTAACCGGCGAGACGTTCGGCGAGCACGATCTCCTCACCGGTCTGGATCCGGCTCCAGTGCGGGTCCTCGGGGACCGCTCCGAGCGAGGGCTGGACGCTGACGTCGCTCCACACGTTCACCGCGACGAGTGTCGCGCCGCGTGCGGAGGCCTCCTCGAACGCGACCTCCACCGCGTCGCGGCACGAGACCGATCCGTCGACACCGACCACGACGGGCCCCTCCGCCGGCGGCGCACCGTCGAGCGTGCGGCCCCGCACCACGACGACGGGCGCCGTCGCGTGCGAGACGACCGCTGTGGAGACCGAACCGGCGAGCAGGCCCTTCACCTCACCGAGACCGCGCGATCCGACGACGAGCCGGTCGGCGCGCTCGGCCTCCGCGATGAGCGTGGGAACGACCTTGCCTTCGAGCTGCGCGGTGGTGACCTCGACGTTTCCGTGACGGTTCTCGTCGATGATCTGCCGGGCGAGCACGGCCGCATTGTCGAGCCGGTCACAGGCCGTCGCCTTCATCTCCTCGTGGAAACTCTGCGCGAGGTAGGGCTCGGAGTAGTAGAAGGCGGGGATGTGCACGACGGTGACGATGCGCAACGGCAGGCCGCGGATCGCAGCCGCCCGTGCCGCCCAGTTCACTGCGGTCGTGGACGCGTCGGATCCGTCGACGGCCACGACGATCGGCTTGTTCTCGGTCATCGCACGCGGAACCTTTCTCGGTGGGTCAGCCGCAGATCTGCCGCAGCTGTTCGATCAGTCGCACGCGACCTGCGGTGTCGGCCGCGAAGGGGGTGACGTTGAGAGTGGTGACCCCGGCCTCCGCGAAGGCCGCGACACGCTCGCGCACGAAGCCCTCCGAGCCGATCAGGGAGATCGAGCGGAGCAGTTCGGTAGGCACCGCCGCGGCCGCTTCCTCCTTCTTGCCGGCCAGGTACAGCTCCTGGATGGTCTCGGCTTCCTTCGCGTAGCCGTAGCGGATCGCGAGGTCGTTGTAGAAGTTCTTGCCCTTGGCACCCATGCCGCCGACGTAGAGCGCGACCATGGGGCGGACCCAGTCGAGCATGTGGTCGACGTCGTCGCCGATCGCGAGCGGGGTCTGGGCGTAGATCTGCAGGTCGCCGAGTGCCGGATCGCGCTTGGCCTTGCCCTTGGCGATCGATTCGCCCCACACCTCGGTGGCCTTCTCCGGGTAGTAGAACAGCGGCTGCCAGCCCTCGGCGATCTCGGCGGTCATCTCGACGTTCTTCGGGCCGAGCGAGGCAATGATGATCGGGATGCGCTCACGCACAGGCTTGTTGATGATCTTCAGCGGCTTGCCGAGACCGGTGCCGCGCTCTGCCGGCAGCGGGATCTGGTAGTGCTTGCCCTGGTGCTCGACCTTCTCGCGACGCCACACCTGGCGGCAGATGTCGACGATCTCGCGCGTGCGACCCAGCGGCGCGTTGTAGGGAACGCCGTGGAAACCCTCGATGACCTGGGGGCCGGAGGCGCCGATACCGAGCACGAAGCGGCCGTCGGAGACGAAGTCCAGGCCGGCCGCCGTCATGGCGGTGAGCGTCGGTGTCCGGGTGAACAACTGGAGGATGCCGGAGGCGAGCTCGACGCGGGAGGTCTTCGCCGCGAGGTAGCCGAGCTGGCTCACCGCATCGAACGAATAGGCCTCGGGCACGAACACGATGTCGAGGCCGGCCTTCTCCAGGTCGGCCACCTCCGCCGCGGTCTCCGCGAAACCTCCGCTGTAGTTCAGTCCCATTCCGATGCGCATGCGCCACCTTCGTTCCTGCTGCACACCCCCGTTCGGGGGCGCGTTCGTCCACGTGCCCCCGAACACTACCGCCGTCAGGAGGTGACCGGTCGCACCACCATCACCGGGCAGTGCGCCTCGCGCATGAGTGCGTTTCCGGTGGAGCCGAGCACCATCCCCTTGAAGCCGCCCCTGCCTCGGGTACCGACCACCACGAGCTGGGCTTTCCCGCTCCAGGACCGCAGGTGGGCGCGGGGACCGTCGACGTAGACCTTGCGGTGCACCGTCACGTCCGGATAGCGCTCGCCGTAGCCTGCGAGGCACTCGGACAGCAGTGAGTGCTCGTATTCCTCGAACGCGCGGGGATCGAAGTCGAGGGGCGACTCGTCGATCTCCCCGACCTTCAGGTCGCTCCAGACGTGGACGGCGACGAGGTCGACCCTGCGCCAGGACGCCTCCTCGAACGCCAGGTCGACCGCGTGGCGGCTCGCGGGGCTGCCGTCCACGCCGACGACGACGGGTCGCTCGTCGGGGACGGACCCTTCCGGTCCCCGCACCACGACGACCGGGCATTCGGCGTGACCGGCGACGGAGACCGGGGTGGAACCGAGGAACGCCTCCCCCAGCTTGGTGCTGCCGGTGGCGCCGAGAACGATCATCCGCGACGTGCGGGACAGCTCGACGAGCCACTTGGCACTGCCGGTGAGGGCGAGTTCGGCGGTGATCTCGAGATCCGGCGCGACCGCCTCGGCTGTCTCCGCGGCCTCCTGCAGGAGCGCCTGGGCTTCGACCTCGCTCCACTCGAAGACCTGCGAGGGACGGAAGAAGGGAAGTTTCGTCCAGCCGGAGGGTGCGAAGTCCACCGCGTGGACGAGATGCAGGGAGATCTTCCGGCCGGCTGCGGTGGCCGCCGCCCATCTCACCGCCCGCTCGGAGGCCGGGGAACCGTCCACACCGACGGTCACGTGGTTGTGGTCGCGGGGTGCTTCACCGAGAGGTTTCACAACCGTGAGGCTAGCCCGATCCGGTACGCCCGGATACGGACTTTGGTCATCGAGTCGAGATTCCTTTGTTCGCAATGCATTCCGACCACAGCGATCTGCGTCACATTAAATTGTCATCCGCGATGCGAATTTACTACCGTGAAGCCATGCAACTCACCCGGTTCACCGATCTAGGACTGAGAGTTGTGATGCATCTCGTCGCCACCCCGGCGGAGAGTATGCCCAGCACCAGAACGATTGCAGACCGGCTCGATCTGTCGTACGCACATACGACGAAGGTCGTCGCCCGACTCGGCGAGCTCGGAGTGGTCACCACCCGCCGCGGACGCGGTGGGGGTCTGACCATCACCGAACTCGGCCGCACGGCGAGCCTCGGTTGGCTCACCCGAGCCCTCGAAGGTGAAGAAGAGGTCGTCGAGTGCGAAGGAGCGAAGCCGTGCCCCATGCGTCGCGGTTGCGGCCTCCGCTCCCGGCTCCGTGCCGCACAGGACGCCTTCTACGCCGCCCTCGACGACGTCACGATCGCCGACCTGGCGACCCCTGACGCCGGTCCGGTCCTGCTCACCCTCGAACCACCCACCGGCCGCTGACTCACGGCGATGCCGCCGGTGCAGCCTGTCACGACACACACGAGGAGACACACCATGCCGCTCTCACCCGAGTCCAAGGACGTCATCGCCGCAACCCTCCCGGCGGTGGGAGCCGCCATCGGCGACATCACCCCGCTGTTCTACAGCAAGATGTTCGCCGCCCATCCCGAACTCGAACGCGACCTGTTCAACCGCGGCAACCAGAAGCAGGGTGAGCAGCAGAAGGCACTCGCCGGATCGATCGCGGCCTTCGCGACGCTCCAGCTCGATCCCGATCCCGCTCGTGTCGAGGCGATCCTGTCCCGCGTCGCCCACAAGCACGCCTCGCTCGGCATCAAGCCCGACGAGTACTGGATCGTCCACAAGCACCTCTTCGAGGCGATCGTCGAAGTCCTCGGTGACGCAGTGACTCCCGAGGTCGCGAAGGCGTGGGACGAGCTGTACTGGCTGATGGCCAACACGCTCATCTCGATGGAGGCCGATCTGTACCGGGCCGCGGGTGTCGAGGCCGGCGACGTCTGGCGCACCGTCCGCGTGGCCGACCGCGTCCACCAGTCCGCCGACACCGTCTCGTTCGTGCTCACCTCGCTCGACGGCTCCCCGCTGCCCGCCTTCCGTCCGGGCCAGTACCTGTCGGTCGGCGTCCACCTCCCCGACGGTGCCCGCCAGATCCGTCAGTACAGCCTGTCCAGCGCACCCGCGAAGGGCGACTGGCGCATCACCGTCAAGCGGGTCCTCGAGACCACCGCGCCCGACGGCACCGTGCTTCCCGCCGGTGAGGTGTCGAACTTCCTGTACAACAACGTCTTCGAGGGCGACGAACTGGAGGTCACCACTCCCTTCGGCGATCTCGTGCTCACCGAGGACGACACCCCGATCCTGTTGGCGTCGGCCGGTATCGGATGCACCCCGATGATCGGCATGCTCGATCACCTCGCCGGCATCGGCGACGAGCGTCCCGTCGCGGTCCTGCACGCCGACCGCTCGGTCGCGAGCCACGCCCACCGCCGCGAGCTCGAGACGCTCGCCGAGAAGATCCCGTCGGCCCAGCTGTACCGCTGGTACGAGGACCTCGGCAACCGCCAGCCGCTCGAGACGGTCCGCGTCGGACGCGCCGACATCTCCGATCTGCCGCTCGACCCGAAGACCCAGGCCTACCTGTGCGGTCCGCTGCCGTTCATGCTCTCGCTGCGCGAGGCCCTGATCGAGCGCAACGTCCCGGCCGAGAACATCCACTACGAGGTGTTCGGACCCGACAGCTGGGCGCCTGCCTCCTGATCGATCGGATCCGATCGCGGTGCCCCGGCCGAGTCTGCCGGGGCACCGCTGCATTCGCGGCTAGGCTGCACCCATGGACTTCGCCGCGGCTGTTCGCCACCCGGCCCGGTCCCCGCGCAGCCGATTCACGGCACTGGGTAGCCGTGTCCTCGCACTGATCGGAGTCCTCCTCGTGGCGGGCCTCGTCGCCCTGTTCCCCGGGTCCGACGAGCCGCTCGGAACCGACGCCCCCGCCGACGTCTTCAGCGCCGCCCGCGCCGGCGAACACATCGACGCGATCGCCACCGGCCCACGGCCGCTCGGATCGACCGCCCACGCCGATGCCCGCGACCATCTCGTCACCGTCCTCGAGGAACTCGGGTGGTCCACCCGCGTCGACTCCGGTGTCGGATGGATGGCGCGGTCCGGTGAGGCGACCCAACGCGGCGCCCGCGTGCAGAACATCGTGGCGACCCGGGACGGTACCGACCCCACCGGCACCGTCGTGCTCGCCGCACACTACGACACGGTCCGGGGCTCCCCCGGCGCGGGTGACGACGGGATCGGCGTCGGCACGGTCCTCGAGGTCGCTCGTGCCATCGATTCCGGTCCTCCCCCACGGAACGACGTCGTCGTCCTGCTCACCGACGGTGAGGAGAACGGTCTGCTCGGCGCCCACCGGTTCGTGGGCGCGGAGTCGGTGCGGGCCGGTCCCGTCGTCGTGCTCAACCACGAGGCGCGCGGAAACGCCGGTACTCCGACGACCTTCCGGATCACCTCACCGAACGGCGTCCTGATCGACAGCCTCGCGGGAGCGCCGGGAGCGAACGCCGACTCCCTCACCGAGCTGATCTTCGAGGCACTGCCGAACGACACCGATTTCCGACGCTTCGCCGAACACGGCCACCACGCCCTCGACACCGCGATCTCCGCGGGCTCGGCGTACTACCACAGCCCTCTCGACACCCCCGACCGTCTCAGCCGGACGTCGCTGCAACACATGGGCGACACCTCCCTCGCGACCGCCCGCACGCTCGCCGGATCCGATCTCACGGCCGTCGACGACGGCGGCGACCAGGTCGTGACGACCGCGCCCTGGGGACTTCTCCACATTCCGCGCTGGGCCGAGATCGTCGGGGCGATCGCGTTGGCCGGAATCGTGGGGGCGATCGTCGTACTGCGGGTGCGCCGCGGCGAGACGTCTGCCTGGCAGGTCGGCGCAGCCGTGGCCGTGGCCCTGCTCGCCGCCGTGCTCGCGGCGGGCGCGGCGTGGCTGCCGTGGTGGATCGTGCAGACCGTCGATCCGGGCACGGCCGCGCCGGTCGCCGACGAGCCCTACCGGCCGGGTGTCTTCCAGTTCGCGGCGGTCGTCGCGGCCCTCGGCGTCCTGCTGGTCGCGCGATCATGGTGGGGTCGCGACCGTCCGGCCGCCGCGCTCACGTGCGGAGCGTTCACGCTCGTCGCGCTGCTCGCGCTCGCCGGCATCCCCTTCGCCGGTGTGCCTCTGACGCTGCTCGTACTCATCCTGCCGGCGGCGCTGGGTGTGCTGGTGGCGCTGCTCCTCCCGCAACGCGACACGGTGTGGCCGCTCGTCGCGATCACGCTGGGCGCGCTCGGGTCGCTGATCTTCGGCCTGCCCGCCGTGCTGGTGTCCTTCGACGCCGGACTCCTCTACGGGGCGCCGGTGGCCGGTGTGTTCGTCGCCTTCACGTTCGCGGCGGTGCTCCCGCTGTGCGAGCCGTTCCCGTCGACCACCCGTGGGCTCGTCGTCTCCGCAACGGGCACGATCGCGATCGTCCTGGTGGCCACGCTGCTCGCCGGCTACCTCAACCGGGACGGTGCGACCGATCCCCGGCAGGAATATCTCTGGTACTCGCTCGACGCCGATCGGGGCGCCGCGGTGTGGGGATCGCCCGACGGCCCGCGATCCGATTGGAGCGAAGGCCTGCTCACCAGCGGCCCCGAGCCGCTCCCCACCGCCTTCCCGTGGCGGGATCACCGTCCGATGTACCACGGACCCGCTCCGGTCGCCGATCTCGAGGCGCCCGAGGTCGAGATCCTCGACGACACGACCGGCGGAAGTGCCCGGAAGATTCGACTGCGGTTGAGCTCACCGAGGGACGCCCAGGCCGTCGGACTGTGGATCGACAACACCACCGCCCACGTCCACGGCGCGACGGTGGACGGCTTCCGCGCCGAACCGTCCGACGACTTCGGCTTCCTGTTCTGGGCTCCCGGCCCCGACGGGATCGAGGTGGAACTGACACTGAGCATGCTCGAGAGCCGTCTCGGTGTCCGAGTCGCCGATCTCGGGGACGATCTCGGCGAGGTACCCGGCTTCGATCCGCCCGCCGATCGCGTCGTCGTCCAACCGACGGTGGCCGTGACGCGGACCCTGCAACTGTAGGGTCGTCACTCCCACTCGTGGACGGGAGTACCCGAGGCCATGTTCTGCACGTAGTCCTTCATCATCCCGAGCAGGGCGGTGCGACGGTTCTCGCCGGCGGCTTCACGTCGGGCCACCTGCCGTCGCTGCCATGCCGCTCCGGTCTGCCGGGTCAGCGCACGCCCTTCGACGATGCCGAGATAGCGGTCGCGGACCGCCGCCGACAGCCCGTAGGCCTCGAGGCCCTGGTGTGCGAGCGGCAACAGGCACCGCAGCACGAGTTCGTCGGCGCCGACCCATCCGGTGCGCGGCCAGTACAGCTTCGCGTCGAGCCCGAACTTCGCGCCGAGCACGAGATTCCGCTCGGCGGCGTCGAAGCTGAGGTCGCGCCAGATCGGCTCGTCGGAGTCGGCCAGGGCGCGCAGCGTCCCGTAATAGAAGGCGGCGTTGGCCATGGTGTCGAGGACGGTCGGTCCTGCCGGGAGCACACGGTTCTCGACGCGCAGGTGCGGATGGCCGTCGCTGATGTCGTAGACGGGCCGGTTCCATCGATAGATGGTGCCGTTGTGCATCTGCAGTTCACGCAGTTCGGGAACCCGTCCGGCGTCGAGTTCGGCCATCGGATCGACGTCCGAGACCTCCGGCAGAAGAGCCGTGAAGTAGCGGGAGTTCTCCTCGAACAGGTCGAGGACGGAGTCGATCCACCGCTCGCCGAACCACACGCGGGGACGGACGCCCTGGTTCCGCAGTTCGAGCGGTCGCGTGTCGGTGGCCTGCGCGAACAACGGGATCCGGCTCTCGTGCCACAGCGCCTTGCCGGCGAGGAAGGGTGAGTTCGCCGCGAGCGCGACCTGCGCTCCGGCCAGGCACTGGGCGGCGTTCCAGTGCGTCGCGAAATCCTCGGGAGCGATCCGCAGATGCAGCTGCAGAGACGTGCAGGCAGCCTCGGGAACCACCGAATTCATGTCTGCGCGAAGGGTTTCCACGACATCGGTGCCGGGCAACGGCACACCGTCGAGATCGAGTTCGATGTCCTCACCGCGCGCCGCGAAGATCTGCTCGTTGAGCGCTTCGTATCGGGGATTGGCGGTGATCCGGCCCAGTTCGAGATCGCCGAGTTCGAGTGTGGGCAGCATGCCGATCATGACCAGCTGCGCGTCGTGCAGGTGCATCCGCTCGTCGGCGCGCCGCAGCGAGGACCGCAGCGACTCCTCGAGCTCGAAGGGTTCGTCGCCGGTGAGACGTCGCGGCTCGACGTTCATCTCGACGTTGAACTGTCCGAGTTCGGTCTGGAAGACCGCGTGATCGTCGATCGCCTGGAGCACCTCGAGGTTCGACATCGCGGGCGACATGTCGTCGCGGACGAGGTTGAACTCGATCTCCATGCCGAGATGCGGTTCGGGTGACGAGTGCACGTCGACGAAGACGTCCTCTCGAAGCATCCGTTCGAGCGCCTTCATGCAGTCGCGAACCTTGCTCCGGAACATCCGCCGGTCTTCCCCGGTGAACGAACGAGCGGATATCTCAGCTCCCAATGGAACCCCCGGGTCGGCGCGCGGTCTGTCGAGCCAAGCCTAGCGCGCGCGGGTGCCGGGGGTGGGCCGACGGCGCGCCGTCGGGTGGGATCGAATACCGCGGGTCGGATCAGACGGCGCGGTATCCGCCCCAGTCGGTGACGACGCCGCGATCGCTCAGCCACGCGTTGGGGTTGATCTTGGTGCCTTCGGTGTCCCAGACCTCGAAGTGCAGGTGCGGTCCGGTGGACCAGCCCTCGTTGCCGACGGTGGCGATCTGCTGGCCCGCGTTGACGCGCTCACCGGCAGAGACCTGGTAGCTGCTCACGTGACCGTAGACGGCGGTGGTGCCGTCGTCGTTGAGGACGCGGACCCACTGGCCGAAGCCGGAGGCCGGTCCGGCGTCGAGGACCGTGCCGTTGGCTGCGGACTTGATGGGAGTGCCGAGCGGAGCGGCGATGTCGATGCCGCCGTGGTGTGCACCCCAGCGCGGACCCCAGTCGGAGGTGAGGGTGCCGGAGACGGGCTGCACAGCGGAGGGAGCACCGGGGTTCAGCTGGTCGAGCCAGCTGGGACCGGAGAACTGGTCGAGGAAGTTCGTGACCTCGGCCGGGAGCTCGGGCGCGCCCTGCTCCGCCGGGGTGGTGATGCCGGGGATGGCCGGGATCTCGACACCCTCGGGCAGCAGGCCCGCGGGAAGCTCGAAGGGCAGGCTGGGCGAGGGAGCCTCGGCCTGGACGTGGTCGTGGCCGGGATGCGCGGCAGCGGTGCCCGCGCCGATCTGCGAGCCGACGGCGAAGAAGGCACCCGTGGCAGCGGCGACGGTGGCGGCCTTGACCGGAGCGGACGTACCGGTGGGCTCGACGCGGTGACGGCCCTTGCCGGAGGACGGCACGCGAATCGTCTCGAGGTCGAATGCTTCGTCTTCGCGTGTGCGCTGATGGCGTCCCACAGTGTGTCCCTTGTTTCGTCCCGACTTCGACCGGGTATCCCCCGGCCGCTCCTGGCGACCCAAGGTAACAAAACGGTATAGGGAAAGGCCAGTGTTACCTTTCCTTGATCTCAATCGGCGGGAACCTGCAGGTCGTACGCACCGCCTCGGGAGCCTCGGGAGCGGGCGCTTGGTTACGGCACACGCCCGGCGGCTACACTCACAACGCGCCAAGGCCGGCTCCGCCCGGCCGGACGCCTCCGTAGCTCAGGGGATAGAGCACCGCTCTCCTAAAGCGGGTGTCGCAGGTTCGAATCCTGCCGGGGGCACACATCGGGTCCGCCGCCTCCACGAGCACCCCCGGGCCCCGGACCCCGAACGTCACGGGCACCGTCCCGTCCACGCATCACGGTTCGATCTAGTCGGCCCTCCGCCGTCCGCGCGACAGTTAGCATCCACAACGATGCCGCTCGACGACGACGGAAATCGAGGACCCCACATGGACATTCGGCCTCGTGCCCGACATCTCGCCGTGATCGTCTCGGCGGCGGTCCTCGGATTGTTCGTCACTCCCGCCCCCGCAGGGGCCGGGGGTGTCTCCGGCCTCGTCGAAGGACCGGCCCATCCGGTCGGCGCGGGCAACGCCCGCACGTACGTCACCGTCGACGAGGAGGGCACGCCGGCCACCATCGGGGTGCGACTCGACGCGGCCGCACTCGACGACCTGCCCAGCGCTCTGCTGCCGGTCACCGAGGCCTACGTGCTCGAGTTGCCCGAGGAAGCGGCCGCCACCGCGTTCGACCACGTCACGGTCGACTGGAACTCGCACGGCCACGACCCCCAGCACGGCTTCGACGTCCCGCACTTCGACGTCCACTTCTATCTGCTGGACAGGCCCACGGTGGAGTCGATCCATCCCTTCGCCCCCGGCTACATCCCCGCCGCGGCCCGCGTGCCCGACCCGCGGTACATCCCGGAGGGGTATGCACCGTCCGGAGATCCGCTGACGTCCACCGTCGCGGGCATGGGACTGCACTGGGTGGACACCACCGAGGCCGAGCACGACCCGGCAGCGGGACACCACCTCACCGAGACCGTGCTCTACGGCACGTGGGACGGGCGGCAGGCGTTCATCGAACCCATGCTGAGCCGGGAGTGGCTCGCGACGCGGCCCGCGCACCACGAGGAACTCCGCCTGCCCCAGGCGTACCAGCGCGAGGGCCTCTACCCCACCACCTACTCCGTGTGGTGGGACGAGGCGTCGCAGACGTACACGGTCGAACTCGGCGGGCTCACGATGCGCGAGGCGTCGTAGATCGTTCCGTCGAGCGGGGACTCAGTCCAGTGGGGAGACGCGGATGAGGTTCCCGTCCGGGTCCGACACCACGAACGTCCGTCCGAACACCTCGTCGTGCGGTGCCTCCACGACCGTCACTCCCTTGCCGACCCACTCGTCGTGGATCGCGTCGACGGCGGCGGCCGAGCCGGGCACCATCAGGCCCACCTCCGAGAACCGCGGCGCGTTCGCGTCCACGGCCCCGGCGCGACCCGACCACAGTGCGAACAGCACTCCCGGCGCCACTTCGAAGGAGACGTAGCGCGGGGTCGTCATCTGCGGGGTCATGTCGAACAGGTCGCTGTAGAAGCGGGTCGCGCGTTCGACGTCGGTCACGTAGATCAGGAACAGGTTGGGCGACGACACGGTCATCGACATCTCCTCGGATCATGTGTGGATGTGAAGGGCTTCGGGAACTACCGTGACACCGAAACCTGACAGTTACTGTCGTGTTTTCGGAAGGAGATCCGACATTCGATGAACCGGCCGCAGCGGTTGCTGAGCATGCTGGTCGTCCTGCAGGCCCGCAGACGGGTCACGGCCGCCGAACTCGCGGAGGAGTTCGGCGTCTCCGAGCGCACCGTGCTACGCGATGTGGAAACGCTTGCTGCTGCGGACCTTCCGGTGGTCGCCGAACGCGGCAGGTACGGCGGCATCGTGATGATCCCCGGCCGGCAGACCGACCTGAACCGCCTCACCGCGTCCGAGGTGGACGTCCTGCGCGCCCTGGGTGTCGACATGGGCCGGGCCCGGCAACTCGGTGTCGACACCGCCGCGCGGGACGCCGTTCACAAGCTCACCGCACGCGCCCGGCGCACGCCCACCACCACACGCGACGACGACCTGTTGCCGCTGACCGAGGTGGTCACCGTAGACAACCGGGGATGGTTCGCCGCCGACGACCGGGCCGACGTCGCTGCGCTCACCCGCGACCTGCGGCGCGGACGGCGACTCGCCATCACGTACCGGTCGAGCGGGCACCGCGACGAACGCAAGATCGTCATCGATCCCTACGGTGTGCTCTCCCGCGCCGGCCGTTGGTATCTCGTGGCCGACGACGAGGGGCGACCGCGGTTGTTCGCACTGACCCGCCTGAGTGCGTGGAAGGTGCTCGACCGGCCGCGCCGCCTGTCCCCCGGCCGGACCCTGCCGGCCCTGGCACGCGAGCTCGGCGACGCCCTCGAACGACGCGACGACGTCGTCGTCACCGCCGATCTCGCGACGAACCGCCTCGACCTCGCCCGGCGCATCCTCGGTGCCCGCCTGCGCGGAAGCACCGCAGGACCGCGACCGGACGTCTCGCGCATCACGGTGGCCTACGACTCGATGGACGGTGTGCGGCAACTGCTGCAGTTCGGTGAGCACATCGAGATCGTCGGACCACCCGAGGCACGGGGCCTCGTGGCGGAACTGGCCGAGTCCCTCCTCCGCCGTCACACCGCGCACCGCCGCCGCGAGTGAACTCCCGCTGATCCGAACCCTGTCCCGCCCGGACCGAGCTTCCTATCGTGGGGAGATGTTCGACGCCCACCTGCACATCATCGATCCGCGTTTCCCCCCCGTCGAGAACGACGGCTATCTGCCCGAACCGTTCACGGTCGACGACTATCTCGCGCGGGTCGCGCATCTGGGCGTCACCGGCGGGGCGGTGGTGTCGGGCTCGTTCCAGGCCTTCGACCACAGCTATCTCCTCGACGCACTCGACCGGCTCGGGCCCACTTTCGTCGGCGTCGTACAACTTCCGGCCACTGCCTCGGACGACGAGATCACCCGGCTCGACACGGCGGGAGTGCGGGCCGTGCGGTTCAACGTCCGCCGGGGCGGATCGGCGACACTGTCCGACCTCGACCGTCTCGCCAGGCGGGTCCACGATCTCGTCGGCTGGCACGCCGAGTTGTACATCGACTCGCGCGATCTCGCCGATCTGCACACGACGATCACAGCTCTGCCCGCCGTTTCCATCGATCACCTGGGACTGTCGCAGGACGGCCTGCCGTCACTGTTGCGGCTGGTCGAGAGCGGTATCCACGTGAAGGCAACAGGGTTCGGACGCGTCGATCTCCCGGTGGCCGACACACTTCGCGCCGTTGCCGAAGTGAATCCCGGTGCACTCGTGTTCGGCACCGACCTGCCGTCGACACGCGCACCGCGACCGTTCCGGGACAGCGACATCACGCTCGTCGAGGACGTGCTCGGCGACGAGCTCGCCGACGCGGTACTGCGCCGCAATGCTTCCGCGCTGTATCGGATCGAGACCGAAACCCCTCCTGGGACTTCGGTGTCTCGATAGACTCACGCACGTCATCGGTGCGCGGGACGCGCCGCGGTATTCCTCGCCGCGGTCGGCTCCCGGACGTGACCTTCCCTTTCCGAGGAGCAGCACCATGCCTGCACTGCGAATTCCACGTCGAGTTCTCGCCCTCGCGGCACCCGTCGCCGCCGCAATCGCATTCACCGGTGTGGCCACCGCTGCACCCCCTCAGCCCCTGGGCACGGCGATCACCATCGGCTGCATCAACCAGGGCAGCCTGGCGTCGTTCACCTCGGTCACGGCGCAACCCGGACCGGACGAGGGCATCCCCGGCGGCCACGTCCTGTTCTCCACGCGGGAGGCCCTGTGGCCGGTCCCGGCGGCCGGACAGGTCAGCGTCGCGTGGCTCAACCGCAACAACGGCCGCGCCGGCATCGTCGATCTCGGCGGTGCGTACCCGAACCTGTCGACGCTGGTCGACACCGGCCCGGGTGAGGTCGTGGCGACGGTCTTCGGTTCGGTGAATCTCGGCAGTGGACCGCTGTGCAACTCGACCCCCGCAGTCGGCAGCGTCGTGGTGCCGTGACGCCCGGACGAGGCATCCGGCCGAGTTGTGCCGTATGCCTCGTCACCGAGGTGGTGCCGGATGCGTCGTCACCTGGGTGAATACATGATGATGGCAACGCCGGCGAGGCATACGAGCGCGCCCGCGACATCCCATCGGTCCGGCCGGAAACCGTCCATCACCATGCCCCACACCAGGGAACCCGCCACGAACACACCGCCGTACGCGGCAAGGATGCGGCCGAAGTTCGCGTCGGGCTGAAGTGTGGCGACGAAACCGTAAGCGCCGAGAGCGATCACACCCAGCCCCATCCAGATCCAGCCGCGGTGTTCGCGCACACCCTGCCACACCAGCCACGCACCACCGATCTCGAACAGTGCGGCAACGGCGAACAGCAGCAACGACTTCAGCACGGTCACGGGAGGCGACTCTAGTCCTGCGACGTCGAGCCCAGCTCGATGCGGCGCACGGAGTCCCCCCGCACGAGGATCGTCACGAGTGCCCGGCGGCCCGGAGGCAGGACCCGCACCGTGACGGAACCGTGTGACACCGAGTCGAGTTCGTCGGCGACCGCACGGCGGAGACGGGCCTGTTCGCCCGGGGGCACCCCGTCCAGGCCGTGATCGTCGAGCATCACCACGTCCACGCCTCGTCGTCGCGCGGCGTCGGCTGCCTCGACGACCTCCGGATCCTGCAGAGCCGGTGCTCGAAGGCCGTCCCGCAGACGCGCTTCGAGCAGCACACCGGCGCGTCGCTCCCCCACGTCGAGCAGCTCCCCGGTCGCGATGCGTTCGAGGAGGGGCCGGGCCAGGGAGTCGAGCCGGTCGAGCTGCGCGTCGCGCTCCTCGAGGGCTGCAGCCGAGGCGGCCTGTTCCGCGCTGCGCTGCAACGACATCGCCCGCAGCAGGTAGATGGATCCGGCGAGAGGGCGCAGGGTGAAGGCGAAGAAGGTGGACATGAGGACCGGCGCCGCGTTGACGACCGACAGCGACAGGCCGGGGCCGATCCCCTGGCCCGTGACGTAGGTCCAGAAGGTCGCGGTCGCGATCATGCAGGCCAACCCGATCCATGCCGCGAGGGTGCGTCCGCGCACACACATGAAGGTGAAGACGACCGTGGACATCCCGAGCGGCCAGGTCGCGATTCCTCCCGGTGACGGCGCCTCCAGCACAGAGAAGACGAGCGCCGAGGAGACCGTCCCGGTGGCGGCGAGCAGGATCGTCGCCGGCATCGGCAGCGGATCGCCCGGAACGGTGATGAGGGTGAACGCCGCGAACGTACACACGAGCACGGCGAGGGCCGGCGGCCAGCTCGCGGACGTGTGTTCGGCTCCGAACGCCGCCAGCACGAAGCAGACGAGGGCGTAGAGGCTCACGAGTACACGTGCGGCCGTAGTGCGCATCCCCAGCAGGTCGCGCACGTCGCGGGTCGGTTCGGCGGTCACGGCACGCGACCCTCGGCCTGGTCGCACCAGAGCAGCGTCACCGTCGTACCCCCGGGACCGGAGGTGATCTGCGAGTCGCCTCCCCCCAGGCCGCGCATGCGTCCGTGGATGCTCGCGCGGATGCCCATCCGGTAGGGATCGACCTCGGCGGGGTCGAATCCGTGGCCGTCGTCGCGGACGATCACCCGGACCGATCCGGGACCGAGGTCGACGTGCACGGCCCGCTGCGTGCCCGGACCGGCGTGGCGAACGCTGTTCCGCACGGCCTCGGCCAGTGCGGCTGCGACCGCCCTGACCACGTCGGCCGGGTAGTACGGCCCGGCATCGGCACTCGTCGCGGTCGTGAACTCGACGTCCTCGTCCACCTCGGAGGCCGCCGAGCGGAACTGGGCCGCCACCCGGTCGGCGTCGAAGCTGCTCTCGGTGTCGCCGCCGCGCCGCAGGGAGTCGAACATCTCCAGCGCACGACGAGCCTGGGCCGCGACGGGACCATCGGATGCGCCGCGGCCCGAGGCGAGCAGAGTGGACATCACCTGGTCGTGGACGAGCGCGTCGAACCGCTCGCGTTCGACCGTCCTGGCCGCGGCCGCAGCTGCCGCGACGACGGATCGCTCGGTGGCCGCGACGGTGGAATCGAGGACGTCGCCCGTGCGGAAGGCGACGATCGCCGCGGCGGCGAACACCCCGCAGAACATGAGCGCGAACGCGAGTTCCGGGACGAAGCGGTAGCCCGTCGTCGTGTTCACCAGCAGGTAGTTGGTGGCCTGAACGACGAACACCACCACCGTGAGGTAGGCGAGCGCCGTCCGCGGTCGCCACGCTGCCGCCGCGGACAGTCCTGCCACTCCGGGGAAGAGTGCCTGCCAGGCCGTGTTCGGGGAGGCCTCCCCCGTCCAGGCCGGGAACCACAGGATCGCCGCGATCAGAAAGGCGACGGCGTTGGCGGCTGCGAGTCGCCCGACCCACCGGACATCACTCAGGAAGGTTGCCACCCCGAGCGCGATTCCGGTACCGAAGATCGCGGCCATTGCCGTCGGCAGCCACCACCATGCCGTGAGGTGGGCCTGCGATACCGCCGTGGGGACGACGAACAGCAGGTAGAACACGTAGCCCGCGCTGATGAACCGGCCGAAGACCCGGTGGATCCGGTCGGCCGCGCTCATCGGATCCGTCGTGTGTCCACCCTGTGCGGTGGCAGGCCGACGGGTCACAGCTCGTCGATGGAGACCACACCGTCCTGCAGAGCGCGGGCGAGCAGTGCCGTCTTCGTGGTCGCCGTACGCCCGACGCGGGCGTACTTCTCGCGGATGCGGACGATGTGGGTGCTGACCGTGGCTGCGGTGACGAACAGGCTCGCAGCGGCCTCGGACTTGGACTCGCAGAGCAGCCAGGCCCGCAGGATCTCGATCTCGCGAGCCGAGAGTGCGGGCTTCTGAGGTGCAGGCTTCTGTGCCGGGGAATGTTCGAGCATCGTCGTCATAGCGCGTCCCTACCGAGATGAATACATGGGATCGAACCGAGTCCCCCGACGAACTCCGTTTCGAGTGCGTACACCGTAACTGTTGAAACCGACAACTACCGAGACCGATCTTTCTCTGCCCAAGAAAATATGGGCATCGGTGCTTCGGCTAACGACCGGTCTGCTGCCCGTCGTGCCCGAGCTCGATCCGTCGCACGCCCTCGCCCTTCACCAGCATCGTCACCATCGCCGCGCGGGCCGGCGGCAGCACCCGCACGGTCACCGACCCCTGGCTCACCGAATCGAGCACGTCCACCACCTCCCGGTAGACGGCGCGCCGAACCTCGGGAGAAGCCGAGTCCATGGCGTGGTCGTCGAGCATGACGATCTCGACGCCGCGCCGGCGGGCCGCAGCAGCGGCCCGGTCGACCTCGGATACCTGGAGCACGGGCGCACGCAGACCGTCGCGCAGTCGCGCCTCGACCAGTCCGCACTCGATCCGCTCGTTCTCGTCGAGAGGTTCGCCCGAGACGATCCGCTTGAGCAACGGACGCGCGGAGGCATCGAGACTGCTCAGACGGGCATCACGTTCCTCCAGGGCCGCGGCGGCCGCGGACTCCGCCGCGATCCGCTGCATCGACCGGGCGCGCAGGAGATAGATCGACCGCGCGAGCGGGCGGATCGTGTAGGCGCAGACGGTGCCCATGAGCACCGGCCCCGCGCTCGTGATCGTCAGTCCCAGCCCGTAGGCGATCCCCGGACCCGTGAGATACGACCACAGCGCGGCGACGACGAGCATGAGCAGCATCCCGCACCAGGCGAACGCCGTGCGCCCCCGCACGCACATGAACACGAGAATTGTCGTGGACATCCCGAACGGCCACAGCTCGATGGGGTGCGGCGCCGGATCGGCGGGCACCACCCACAGCACCGACGCCGACGCGATCGCGCCCGCGAACGTCATCGCCAGTGCGGGTCGTACCGGTAGTGGGTCGCCCTCCACCGCGACGAGCGCGTAGGCGGCGGCCACACACACGATCACGGCGATCGCGACGGGCCAGCGGACCTCGGCATGGGGCGCGGTGTTCAGGGCGAGCACCACGCAGGTCACCGCGTACAGGACGGCGAAGGCCCGCGCGGGCCGGCTGTGCATCCGCAGCAGATCGGAGACGGTCGAGTTCGCAGTGTTCATGCGGCCGGATCCCGCCAGTACAGCAACACCCGGGTCCCGGCCCCCGGCGCGGACTGCACGACCGCCCGTCCACCGGACAGTCGGCGCATGCGTCCGCGGATGCTCACTTCGAGACCGAGCCGGTGCGGGTCGACGGCCTCGGGTTCGAAGCCTCTGCCGTCGTCCACGACCTGCACGGAGATCCATCTCGGTGCCACGTCGACCTCGACCGTGCGGGAGGCGTCCTTACCCGCGTGCCGCACGCTGTTGCGTACCGCCTCGGCGAGGGCGGCGGCGGTCGCGCGCGCGGGTTCGGGCGGGAACGAGATGTCGCCGGACCCCGGGGCGACACGACCGGTGAACACGACGTCCTCGTCGGCCTCGGTCGCCGCCGAGCGGAGCCGCGCCACGACCGCGGCGGCGTCGAGCACCGACTCCCGATCGGTGCCGCGCCGCAACTCGTCGAGTTCGGCGACCGCTCGTTCGGCCTGCTCGACCAGCGACTCCCGGGGTGCGTTGCGCGACGCCGCCAGCAGGGTAGACATCACCCGGTCGTGGACCAGGGCGTCGAACCGTGCGCGTTCGGCGTTCCTCGCCTCCGCTGCGGCCGCAGCGGCCGCCGTGGCCTGGGTGGCAGCGATGGTCTCGTCGAGCGTGCGGCCGGTGCCGAGTCCCACCACCGCGGCCGCGAGGAAGACCGTGCAGAAGACGAACGCGAACGCCAGGTCGGGTGCCAGGAAGTATCCGAAGGGGGCGTCGCGGACGAGGTGGTTCGCGCACTGCGCGAGCAGAACCGCGAGGATCAAGTGGACGAACGCCCGCCGGGGTCTCCACGCGACCGCCGCCGCGAGCGACGCGAGACCGGGGAAGGCGGTGAACCACAACGACTGGTCCTGCGGGATCTGCGTTCCGTTCCACGCCACGAACCACAACGCGACCATCACGACGTAGGCGAGCGCATTAACGGTTGCGGTCCGCTGCATCCACACGGTGCCGCGGAACGACGCGAGGCCGAGGGCGACTCCGGATCCGAACATGAGGACGGCTGCGGTGGGGGTCCACCACCACGCGACGAGTGCTGACGCCTCGACGATCTGCGGCAGGAGCAACGCGAAGTAGCAGAGGTATCCGATCGCGACGAATCGCGTGAACATCCGGAGAAGTCGGTCGGCGGCCGCGGTGCTGCGCTGGTGCGACTTCTCTCCGGCGTCCCCGGCCGGCTCGTCAGCGACGGCGGACATCCGACCGTTCGGGCATCGGCAGCCATCCGTCCTCGACGGCGCGCTTGTACAGATCCGTCTTCGTAGGTGCGGGACGACCTGCCTCCGCGTACTTCTGGCGGATCCGCTGCAGGTAGTCGTTGACGGTCTGCGGAGCGAGGCCCGTCAGCCGGGCTACCCGGTCGAGCTTCTCCCCCGATGCATACAGTTCGAGCACTTCGAGCTGCCGTGGACTCAGGCCGACGTCGTCGAGTTCGGGATCGCCGTCGATCGCCGCGGCCCACTCGGTGCTGGCGACCTGCCCTCCGGCGGCGGCCACGCGGATCGCCTCGATCACCACGGCAGCGGGCTCGGATTTCCGCACCACCCCGAGCACACCGGCGCGGGCGGCCGAACGCAGCAGATACGGGTTCTCGGCGCCGGTGAAGACCAGGGTCTCGAGGCCCGCGGCGCGCAACTGCTCGACGTTGCTCTTCGGTGAGGATCCGTCGGACAGGCGCAGGTCGAGAACGGCGAGGTCGAGGTCGGTGACCTGCTCGAGTAGACCCGAGACGGTGGTGGCGGTACCTGCGAGCTCGAGATCGGGTTGATCGGCGAGCATCGCTGCGAAGCCGAGTGCGACCGACTCGTGATCCTCGACCAAACCGATCCGACGGACGACGCCACGCGAGCCCTCGGCCATTGATGCCTCCCCTAATGCCCGATCACCCGACTTCGCACGAACGTTAGCAGTCGGCGCCCGTTTCCTCTTCTCGCACCACGCTCGACGCGTCCACGTCGTCGCGCAGACCGCGCCAGCTCGCGTGCCGCACACGGTCCCCATCCGTCCATCCCCCGAATCGCACCTCCCCGACGAGTTCGGGCCGCAACCACACCGCATCGCGGCGTTCGGCGGCCGGCACCTCGTTCGCGAACGGGTTCGTGCGGCTCGTGCGCCCTTTCATGGTCTTCGTCACCGACAGGAGCGTCTCGTCGTCGAAACCGGTGCCGACCTTGCCGACGTACACGAACTCGCCGTCGTCGTCGTAGACGCCGAGCAGCAGGGAGCCGAAGGTCGAGGCACGGTTGCCCTTGCCGCGGCGGTATCCGCCGAGCACGACGGTCTGGGTGAGCCAGTTCTTCGACTTGATCCACCCGGCGCCGCGCTTGCCCGGCAAATACACGGAGTCCCGGCGCTTGGCGACCACGCCCTCCCAGTTCTTCACTCTGCTGCGTTCGAGGGCCTTCGAACCGTCACCCGGGAGCAGATCCGGGACGATCAATCCGTCCGTCGCGGCGGCGAGCGCCTCGAGGACTCGTCGGCGATCGTCGTAGCTCTTGCGCAGCAACGACACCCCGTCGAGATACAGCACGTCGAACACGCGGTACTCGTAGTTCACGCCCCGCTGCAGCATCGAGAAGCTCGTCACCCCGGATCGGTCCACGGCGACGATCTCCCCGTCGAGCACCGCCCGGTGACCGTCGAGGATCGTCGCGAGTTCAGCGAGTTTCCGATAGTCGCCGGTGACATCGCGTCCGGATCGGCTGCGGAGCCTGACGGTGTCGTCCTCGATCTCCGCGATGGCGCGGTATCCGTCCCACTTGCCTTCGAACGCCCAGTCTTCGGCATCGAGACCCGAGACGTCGCCGGGGGTCGCGAGCATGGGCGCGAGATCGCGCGGGAAGGCCTTGGACCCCGACGATCCGACGAGGGAGGCCGGCTCGGCATCGGACGACCCGGTGCTCGGCGGCGACTGGTCCTTCATACGGTGCGCCAGCCACTGGTTCTTCTCGGTGCGGATCAGCGCGTACCGTCCCTCGACCCTGTCGCCGTGGAACCGCACGATCACCTCGTCGTCCCGCCACTTCTCGGTCTCGTAGGTGCCGGTGTCCCACACGGTCATGCTGCCGGCGCCGTACTCGCCCTTCGGGATCGTCCCGTGGAAGGTCAGGTACTCGATCGGGTGGTCCTCGGTCCGTACCGCGAGATTGTTGCGCCCCGAGGTGTCCGGCAGGTTCTTCGGTACGGCCCACGAGGCCAGCACACCGTCGCGTTCGAGGCGCAGGTCGTAATGCAGGCGACGCGCGTGGTGCTCCTGGATGACGAACCTGTTGCCGGGGCCGTCCTCGGGGACGCGGTCGGGTACCGGTTCCGGGGTGCGCGACGCGTCGCGCTTGCCGCGGTAGGCATCCAGGGCGTCTCCCGACCCGGCCTTACCGCTGGACCCGGCCTTGCCGAGGGGCGGGTCCAGACCGGCGAGCAGATCCCCGAACTCGTCGATGCGGGCGAGGACCTCCCGGAACTGCAGTTGCCCGAGGTCGGGGTCGTCGAGCTCGTCCCAGCTGCGCGGCGCCGCCACCCACGGCTCCTCGCGGCCGCGCAGCGAGTACGGCGCGACCGTCGTCTTGGAACTGTTGTTCTGGCTCCAGTCGACGAAGACCTTGCCCTCGCGCGCCGACTTCGCCATCGTCGCGGTCACCAGGTCGGGCAGGGTGGTCTCGAGATTGCGTGCGACCTGCTTCGCGACCTTCGACGCCCCCGACGACGACAGCATCCGATCGAGTGGGACGTACAGGTGGATGCCCTTGCTGCCGCTGGTGACCGGATAGGCCGTCCATCCGAGTTCGGCGACGGTGTCGCGCACGTGGCGGGCGACCTCCGCGCACTCGGCCAGGCCCACGCCGGGGCCCGGATCGAGGTCGAAGACGATGCGGGTCGCGGGTCCGGCCTTCTCTCCGTCGAAACGCCACTGGTGCACGTGGAGTTCGAGGGCGGCCTGCTGCCCGAGCCAGACGAGTCCGGCGGCGGAATCGAACAGCGGGTAGGTGACCCGGCGGTCCTTGTGGTGCAGGGTGCGACGGTCGATCCAGGCCGGTGCGTGGTCGGGGAGGTTCTTCTCGAAGAAGGACTGTTCGCCGACACCGTTCGGCCACCGGTTGCGGGTCGCTGCCCTGCCCACGATGTGGGGAAGCATCGCGTCGGCGACGGCTTCGTAGTACTCGACGACCTCACCCTTCGTCGTCCCGGTGCTCGGATACAGCACCTTGTCGAGGTTGGTCAGGGTGATGCGGTGACCGTCGATCGTCCGGGTCGGCATACTCCGGATTCTGCCAATCCGGACGCGTTCGGGTGCGGTGTCGAAGGGTGACGATCGGGACTGTGCGTCCGTGAACGCCGACGCTTCGGGAAGGGTAGGTTCGGTACATCGGTGGTATACGACCGCGTTGCGGCGGGAGGTGGGACATGGCGGAGTCACAGGGTCCGACTCCCGACGCGTGGGCTGCGGTCTTCGCCCGCATGGCGGGAGTGCTGATGACCGAGCAGACGGTGACCACCGTGCTGGAGTCGATCACCTCGCTCGCCAAGGACACCCTGCCCGGATCCGACGGGTCGGGGCTCACCCTCGTCGACGAGGGGAGCAACCGGTCCACCTCTGCCGCGACCGGACCGTTGGTCGAACGTCTCGACGCACTGCAGTACGAACTCGGCGAGGGTCCTTGCCTGACTGCGGTCCGGGACTCCGTGACCGTGCGGGTCGACGATCTCGGGAACGACCCCCGCTGGCCGGACTGGTCCGCTCGGGCGGCGGAGGCAGGGATGAGCGCGTCGCTCAGTATTCCCCTGCGGTACGCGGGACGAACGCTGGGCGCACTGAAGGTGTATTCCACGCGCCCCCATGTCTATACAGCGGACAGTGAGGACATCCTGGGGCGTTTCGCCGACCAGGCAGCGATCCTGTTGGCGAACATGCACACTCTGTCGGAAGCCGAAGCGCTCGAGGAACGGTTGCTGCAGGCCCTACGCGACCGCGACCTGATCGCCACCGCCAAAGGAATCGTGATGCTGCGCGAGAACCTCGATGCCGATCGTGCCGTGCAGCGACTGCTCGAATTGTCGGCCCAACGACGCATCGCCGTACGGGAGGTGGCAGCGGAGATAGTCGCGTCGACCCACACCGAGACGGTCTGACGCCGCGATGAACTACCTTCCCGACGGCGAGCATCGCCGGCAACTCATCGCTGCGCTCCGCGCGTCGCGACTCGGCGTCGAGGAGTTGTGGCTCCGCTACTTCGCGCTCGGTGGCGAAGTGGAGAGGATGGAGATCGAGGCGTATCTCAACGGCCTGCTCCCCCTCTCCCGTCTGCAGCACGATCTGATCGCCCACGCGATCAACGAACGTCTCGACGAGATCGCTCCGCCCCGTGCGCCCTATGCGGCCGACCTCTCCGACAGGGACGACGACGGCGATCCCGGGGAATCACGAGGCGCAGGAACAGATTCCGACCGCTGAGGTGAGATGCCCGTGCGCCGAACGACCTGCAGCACGCCGAAACCCTGCCACCCGAGCAGGGGGAAATGGGCGACAGGGTTCGGCATCGCACGAATGGCCCACCTCTGATCCACCCGGCGGCGGTGACCGTCTATGCAGGGGGGTGACAGGCGATCACCGATGTTCCGAGCATACGCCGAAATGTCCTCGCCGGGGCCGAATGTGGGCACTCGAGGCTCTGCCGACAGGGCAGGTCGACAGATCCGACCCCCTGCGTCGGAAGTCTCGCACCCCGCCGGCAGAGGCGACAGCGAACGCATCGTTCGCTTCCGGTGCAGTCTATTCGTTTTCGACAGTATCGGCAGTAGTTCGATCGGACCACAGCCGATCCGACCGGGTCACGCGTGGCGCCCGGCCGTAGACGGACCGGTACTGGGCCGCGAATCGTCCGGGCGAGGAGAAGCCCCACCGCGCAGCGATCGACGCGACCGTCTCGCGGTTCGAGTCGGCGGTCTGCAGATCCCGGTGGGCCCGCGCGAGCCGTACCGACCGCAGGTATCGCATGGGTGTCGTGTGGTAGTGACGCACGAAATCGTATTGCAGGGCACGGCCCCCGATTCCGGCGGCAGTGGCGATGTCCGCCAGTCTGATCGGACGGGTTGCTTCGGCTTCGATGAACGCGACGGCTTTCCGCAACGCCGAGGGCATCGATGCGGATTCCGTCGATGCGGTCTCCAGGGCCTGCCGGATCGAGGACGGCTCACCCTCCCGATCGGACGCGAGCACGTCCTCCGCCAACCGTGCCATCGGTACGGTAGCGCGACGGGAGGCCTGGACCAGCGTCTCCTTCGCCTGCTCGGCATCGAGTCCGTACCGTTCCATGAGCACGCCCGTGGCCCGCTCGATCGCGGCCCGCGAAGCCCACACCTGCTCTTCGGTCGGACCCGCCGCAGGGGTGTGGGTCTCCTCCGCCCACTCGTTCGCCTGTGTGTCCATCACCCGATCACACCATCCGAACGTCCCGTATGTCAGCACACCTGCAGGTTGACCGCCTGTCGACCGAAGATCCCGTAACCGATCTCGAATCGGACCTGTTGGCCCCCTGTCAGGAAGCGGTAGCCGCTCCCGTCGATCTGTGAATAGTGCACCAGGATCTCCGTACCGTCGTCGTCACGGATGAACCCGTGCCCCAGACCCGCGTCGAACCACAGCACAACACCGTGTTCCATATTGCTCCCCTGCCACCGTTCGCGAGTTTCCCCGACGGAGCAAGTGACGCGGAAGCGTATCCCCTGCGCTCCCGACAGCCCCTCTGCACCTGTCATTGAAACGTGCCCGACGGGTCCGGGGAAGTGCCCCCGCCGAATCGGTGACATTCGTACGATTTCTACCGATTTCCAAGCGCATCAATGTAGTTCGTTCGATGTACAGACACCGACGAACACGGGGGCGTATCCGGGTTGTACGTACCCTCAGGATACATACAGCACGCACGGTTGCGGGCGAAGACCTTACGGACACACGATATTCGGGTGGAGTCGGATCAGACGGCCGGCGCTCCGTCGACCGGATCCGCCGCCTGCGCCCGTTCGGCGACGGTGATCGCAAAGGCCGCGCCGACGAGAGTGAGGTGACTGAATGCCTGGGGGAAGTTGCCGACCTGTCGTCCTGCCTGCACGTCGTATTCCTCGGCGAGCAGCCCCAGGTCGTTGGCGAGTCCGAGCAACCGCTCGAACAATGCGCGGGCCTCGTCGACCCGGCCGTTGAGCGCCAGGGCGCTCACCAGCCAGAACGAGCAAGCGAGGAACTGCCCTTCGTCGCCGGGAAGCCCGTCGTCGGTATCCGTCGTGGAATACCGGGACACGAAGCCGTCGCGACCGAGTTCGCTCCGGATCGCGTCGATCGTGGAGGTGACCCGGTCGTCGGTCGGCGGAAGGAAGCCGACGAGCGGTATGAGCAGCACGCTGGCGTCGAGTTCCGTGGAGCCGTAGTACTGCGTGAACGTGCCACGGACCGGGTCGTATCCACGTTCGCAGATCTCGTGGTGGATCTCGTCGCGGGTCCGCTTCCACCGCTCGAGCGGAGCGTCGAGCCCGAATCCCTCCGCAATCCGGACGGCGCGATCGAAGACGACCCAGGCCATCACCTTGGACTGCGTGAAATCTCTCCGGGGACCGCGTGTTTCCCAGATCCCGTCGTCGGGATCCCGCCAGATCTTCTCGACGTGCTCGATCACGGCCTGCCATCGGGGCCACATGCGCACCTCGATCCTGCCGAGCGCCTCGGCGCCCTTGTACGCCACGCTGAGGACTTCGCCGTACACGTCGAGCTGGAACTGTTCCGCGGCGGCGTTGCCGACCCGAACGGGCGCCGACCCCTCGTAACCGGGGAGGTGATCCACCTCGAACTCGGTCAGCCGACGTTCTCCCCTGATCCCGTACATGATCTGGACATCGGCCGGATCACCCGTTCCCGCGCGGAGCAGGAAGTCGCGGAATGCCAATGCCTCACCGGTGTATCCCCCGGCGAGCAGCGCTTCGAGTGCCAGCACCGAGTCACGCAACCAGCAGTAGCGGTAGTCCCAATTGCGCACTCCGCCGAGCGCTTCGGGCAGGGAGGTGGTCGGGGCCGCCACGATCGCACCGGTCGTCTCGTCGGTCATTCCTTTGAGGACGATCAGAGAGCGGAGCACCTCGTCGCGATACGCTCCCTTGTAGGTGCACCGACCGGTCCAGTCACGCCACCACTCCACGGTGCGCGCGAGCGCGGATTCTGCGTCCTCGACGACGGGGGCCGGTTCGAAGGATGCGTACCGGTCCAGAGCGAATCGGTATCGTCCGCTCTCCACGGCGACGAACTCGGAGTCGACGGTCCCCGCACGGATCTCCAACGGTACCGTCGTGCACAGGTGGAAGGCGTCCGGGCCGGCCGTCGCGACAGCACCGTCGGCCACCGCCTCGACCCACGGGGTGACGGACGCATAGTCGGGACGCACCAACAGATGCATGCGCATCGGCACCCGGCCGCGCAGACCCTCCACGATGCGAATCAACCGAGGTGGACCCGATCCCCGGCGAGGCATGAAGTCGATCAGGCGGACGGCACCTTCTGCAGTCTCGAACTCGGTCTCGAGTACGAGAGTGCCCTCGACGTAACGGCGGGTGACCGCCACGGGTTCCGCCGTAGGCGCGACGAGCCAGCGTCCGTGTTCCGGACCGCCGAGCAAGGACGCGAAACACGACCCGGAGTCGAACGCAGGCATGCACAGCCAGTCGATGGAGCCGTTCCGGCCGACGAGCGCAGAGGTCTGCAGGTCACCGATGAAGCCGTAATCCTCGAGCAGCATGGCGGTACCCCCGCGAGAAGAGGAGACGAGTCCTTAGATCCTCCTCTGGTCTCGGATACTAGGTCAAGGTCACGGTTTCGACTCGTCGGCGCCACTGCCGACCCTCGCGGTGGATCATGACGTGCAGAGTTGCGGCGACGTCCTTCGCGACGGGAAGTACGAGATGACCGAGAATCCGGTGGCGAGACCGTCCGCCCCCATCCGGCGAATGTTGCTCCCGCTCGCCCTCGCTCAGTTCATCTGCAGTTTCGCAGGTTCGAACATGAACGTGATGATCAACGACATCAGCGTCGACCTGGACACCACGGTGCAAGGCGTCCAGACCGCGATCACCGTGTTCCTTCTGGTCATGGCAGCTTTCATGATTCCGGGTGGGAAACTGACGGATCGATGGGGTCGCAAGCGATGTTTCGTCGCCGGGCTCGTCCTGTACGGCGTGGGTGCACTCCTCAGTGCGGCAGCACCGGGTCTGGGAGTTCTGATCCTGGGCAACTCGATCCTCGAAGGGATCGGCACCGCACTGCTGATCCCGCCCGTGTACATCCTCACGACCATGCTCTTCACCGACATGAAGTCCCGGGCACGGGCCTTCGGTGTGATCACCGGCATGGGTGGGATAGGCGCCGCAGCAGGGCCGTTGATCGGTGGACTGATCACCACCGCGATCGATTGGCGGGCCGCCTTCGTCTTCCAGGCCTTGATCGTCGCCGCCATCGTGGTCCTGAGCCGAGGATTCGAGGATCCTCTGCCACCGGATCCGACCACACCCTTCGACGGGATCGGTGCCGTCCTGTCCGCTGCGGGTCTCGTCTGCGTCGTCATGGGAATTCTGCAGGCGGACAACGCACTCTCGGTGTCCGCCGGCCTCATCGGCCTCGGAATCCTGCTCATCGTGGGATTCTTCCTGCACGTACGGCGATTCGAACGGGTCGGTCGAGTGCCCCTGTTGTCGACCGGCCTGTTCCGCAATCGCACGTCGAATCTCGCGCTCCTCACCCAGAACATCCAGTGGCTGTTGCTCATGGGCGTCGCGTTCGTCGTCTCGGCATTCCTGCAAGTGGTCCGCGGCTACAACGCCATCGAGACCGGCGTCATCTTCACCGCCGCCACTGCCGGCATCCTCGGGTCCTCGCTGTTGGCGGAGCGATTGGCCGACAGGCATTCACAACGCGCCCTCATCATGAGCGGCTTCGTCGTCACGCTCGCCGGCATCGTGGTCCTGCTCCTGCTGGTGCGTGCATGGACCAGCGCATGGGCGTTCGCCCCGGGCCTGCTGCTCATCGGCGTCGGACTGGGCGCGATGCTCACTCCCTCCGTGAACGTCGTGCAGTCGGCGTTCCCGGAGGAACAGCAGGGTGAGATCTCGGGCCTGTCGCGCTGCGTGTCCAATCTGGGTTCGTCCCTGGGCACTGCCGTGGCAGGCACCGTCCTCGTCGTCGGCCTGGCCACGCCGGACCGTTCGTATGCGGCGGCGATGATCGTGCTGGCGTGCATCGGACTCGTCGGGCTCGTCGCGTCCGCGCTCCTTCCCTCGAGCTCGAGCACGGCGCCTCCCGCCTCCGGAGCACAGTGACCACCGCAGAGCGCAGTAAAACGGCAGGGAGCACAGCGCCGCACACGTACCGGACGAAACCTGCTCTGCGTCAATCGATGCAGTGCGTCATCGGTATCACGTCGACGGCGGTTGCGCAGACGGCGGCCGAGGGGACGACCAGTTCTCCAGCTCGACTTCCCCGGCGTCGACGTCGTGCCCGAAGAGTTGACGGGCCAGCACCCGAGCACGGTCCTGCACCTCCGCCGGGGTGAGGTCGTCCGCCAGTACCAGCGACAGCCTCGCCACGCAGTCGGTCGGTTCGTCGGCTCGGTGTACCGTGCACCTCCAGTCGCCCATGAGCCTCGTCCCATCGCATCGTTCGTCGCGTCGGAACGGTCGTACCCACTCGTGCCGGAAGCCGCACTCGTGGTCAGGATGCGAGAATTCTCGCCTTCTCCCTCTCGAACTCGGCCTCGGTGAGTACGCCCTGCGCTTTCAGTTCGGCGAGGTCCTTCAGCGCCGCGATGCGGTCCGTCCCGCCAGGAGGCGGAGCAACAGGAGGCGATGCGGGCGTCGGTGCAGGTTCGGGTTCGGGTGCGTACTGCGCGGGCCGACCGTATACGGCCTGCCCCTGCGATGCCCACCGTTCACCCTGCCGACGGGAGACGCGGTTGGAGACGGCCGTCGCCGTCCCCGCGACGACTGCGGTACGAGCCACCCCGCGGAGTAGTCCTGGCATATCGATCTCCTCGTGTATCTCGTTTGCTCGAGTCACATTTCGACGTCGAGCTTCTCCAGCGAAGCCAGGATGCTCTGGACAGGGATACGCCCGGACGCGACGAGTTCGGCACCGTTGTGACGCAGTGCCCGGGCCAGCGGAGCAGCCCAGGTGTTCTCGTAGACGAGCACGGCCGCCGAGCAGCCGGGTTCGAGCGCGGCGCCCGCTTCCGAGAAATCGGTCTCGTCGAGCAACCCCGAGGACACCTCCGCGAACAGGGTCACGTCCACCTCGCCCTCCAGCCCGACCTCCGAGATGTCGACTCCGGCGACCGAACCGTCACGGTCCTTGCGGACGAACGCGAGATCGAGTACCCGGATGATGCCTCGTTCGACGAGGTCGAGCAGCAGCGGTAGCGCAGAACCGTTCGGTGGTCGGTCGGCAGGGAATTCGATGACGAGATAGTCGACCGGTCCCATCTCGTCGATGTCCGATTCGGTCACCTGGAACCTCGTTTCCATCAAAGATCATCCGCGGAAGCCGAAACGGACTTCCGACGATGCCTTCGTGAACAGGTACCCCCGTGTTCGAGTATGACCACTCGGCGGCGTCTTCAGTAGCGAATAGGGCCGAAAGTCCCTGCCGGAGCCGATTCGGGGCGGCGCATACTGAGTCCGGCCCCGAAAGGGGGCGAGTCAGGGATGACCATCGACACCGCTACAGGCGGCGACGACCTCCGGCCCGCTCGGCTGGACGAGGACGAGCGCGCCGAGCTCGAGCAGTTGCGCGCGGAGGTCGCGACGCTCCGCGAACGAGCCGCACCCGATACGGAGACCGTTCCCGGCACACGACCCGCGAGACACGGATGGCGCTGGGCCGCGGTTGGGCTGCTCACCGTAATGGTTGGGGTTCTGGCCGTCCTCTCGGTCACCGCACGGTTCGTGCGCGGCGAAATCCTCGACACCGACCGGTACGTGACCACCGTCGCCCCACTGAGTTCGAATCCCGCCATCCAGACGCAGATCGCGAATTCGGTCACCGACGAGATCTTTACGCGCGTCGACGTCGAAGGTCTGACGACCGACGCTCTGGTTGCTCTCACCGATGCCGTTCCGGCCGCGGAGAACGCGCCACGCGTCGACCGCGCCGTCGAGGGACTGGCACCGGTGATCACCGGGCAGGCGCGGACCTTCGTCGACGAGACGGTGCTGTCGCTCGTGCAGAGCGAGCAGTTCGAGGACCTGTGGATCCAGGCCCACCGCGGTGCCCACAACGCATTGGTCGCGGTCGTGACCGGGAACGTCGGACCGTCGTCGGTGACGGTCGACGATTCGGGCACGGTGAGCATTTCGCTCGGCGCGGTGATCGACAACGTGAAGGGACGTCTTCTCGACCGCGGTTTCACGTTCGCAGAGAAGATCCCCAGCGTCGACAAGCAGTTGGTCCTGTTCCGATCACCGGAACTGGTCCGGGCGCAGCGGGCCGTGAACACTCTCGACAATATTTCGGATGTGCTGCCCTGGATCACCCTCGCCGCTGCTGCCGCCGCAGTTGCTGTCGCGCCGGCCGGCCGTCGCCTACGCGCACTCGCCTTCGTCGGCCTCGTCCTGGTGACGGGCATGTTCCTCCTGGCGGTCGCGATCATTGTGGCTCGGTCGCTGTATCTCGACGATGTCCCGCCCGACGTCCTGTCGCCGGACGCGGCGGCCGCCATCATCGATACGGTGCTGGTGCCGCTGCGGACCAGCCTTCGGGCGGTCGCGGCGCTCGGACTGGTGATCGCTCTCGGTGCCTACCTCACCGGTGGCTCGCCCTCCGCCCGGACCGTTCGGCGTGGGTTCGGCCGCAGCCTCGATGCCGTTCAGCGACTGCGACAGCCACGTTCTCCGAACCCCTTCGAGGAAAACGCTTTCCGCGCCCGCATCGCCATCCGATCGGTCGTCATCGGAGCGGCCGCACTGCTCGTGATGTTCTGGCGTTATCCCACCGGACTCGTGGTCACTCTCATCGTGCTGGGTGCGGTACTGGCACTGCTCGCTCTGGAACTGGTGATCAGGCCCGCCCGCAACCCTGAGAACCAACCGACGACCTGATCGTTGCCGCCCTCGGCGGGAGTGACTCCTGTAGCGGGGAATTCGTCGTGATCACATCGAGTGCACGGGCGAGATCGGCGCGAACGGTCGGAACTCCTGTTCGCTCCCCTGGACGACGCCCGCGCTCGACTCCGGAACCTCCAACCAGGCCCCTTCGAGATCCCGGAGGGGTTCGGACACCACGAATCGGGTGTCATCCCCCAGCTTGTACAGCACTTCCACTTCAGGATGCTGCGCCCGTATCGCCTTGATGTCGGCCGAGTAGAACAACGAACGTGTCTTCCGTTCCGTCGAATACCGGAACACCCAGACACAGCTGCCGTCGGTAGTGGCGAGCGTACCCTGCATAGGGTTCTCGATGCCCATGCGAGCTCCGACGTCCTCCACGAAGCCGACGGCCTTCGCCACGCCGGTGAACGGGTCGTCGGCGAGGCCGAAGGTGAGCGCGAGGTAGAACAGCATCTCCGAATCCGTCGACCCCCGGATCGCGTCGTAGAGACTCGCATCGACGGCCATCGCAAGATCCCGCTTCATGAGGTGGAATCCGCGCACCGCCCCGTTGTGCATCCACAGCCTGTTCTCGTAGCGGAAAGGATGGCAATTGGTGCGCTGCACCGGGGTTCCCGTCGAGGCGCGGACATGCGCGAACATCAACGGCGTGCGGATCTGCGTGGCGAGCTCGCGGAGGTTGCTCTCGTTCCAGGCGGGTTCGATGCACTTGAACAATGCCGGTCTCGGGCCTTCGCCGTACCAGCCGATACCGAAGCCGTCCCCGTTCGTGGTGGTCGCGCCCATCTTGGAATGCAGGCTCTGATCGATCAGGGAGTGCACGGGCCGGAAGAGCAGGTCGTCCATCAGGACGGGATCACCGGTATACGCCATCCATCTGCACATCCCTCCATTGAAGTCGCGGGATACGCCGGAATGTGAGATCCGAAGAGTTCAATTCGGCCACAATATCTTCCGCAACCGAACAGAATCGAGGTGCGGGGGCGACACACGCGCTCCCGGACGGTTGCGGGGAACACGAACTCGTAGCGCTCCGGTGGAGATCGTGCATCGGACGGGTGTCGACAGCATCACCGACTCACCGTCGACTCCGACCGGAATCTCCGGTACATCCGCATCGACGACCACTTCTGTGGCGGTGCGCTGCAACAGGCCTCGGTTGTGGGTGCGACGGAACAGGCCGACCGCCTGGCGTGCGTTCGAGACCGAGATCGCGACGACACCGAGCCGGCCGCTGTCCAGGCGGGGCCGTCGGCCCATTCCTGCCAGGTCGTCGAAGGCGTACGGACCGTTGCTGACCAACACCGTCTGAGGTCCCTCGACGGTCTCGGTGTCGATGTGCGCCCGCAGGCCCGGCCTGCCCTGCTCACCGAGCAGATCGGGCAGCATCTGCAGCACCGTCGCCGTCTTGTCGGCACGGTACTGAGGGCTCCGCACCACCTCTGCGTAGACCCCGAAGGACGCATTGTTGACGAACGGCCGCCCGTTGATCCGGCCGAGATCGACGCGCAGTTCGACCCCGTCACGGAGGGCGTCCAGACCCGCAGCGGGATCCTCCCGGTCGAGCCCGAGGTCGAGAGCGAAATGATTCCGGGTTCCGGCGCTGATCACCACGAACGGAAGTCGGTGGTGCGCTGCGACCGCCGCGACGAGGGCCTGTGTTCCGTCGCCACCCGCGACACCGAGCAGGTCCGCCCCTCGTTCGACGGCCTGCTCCGCCAGTTCGGTGACGTCGAGTTGCTGCGGTCCGCTCAGCAACACCACTTCGGCGCCGAGTTCCTCGGCCTTGCGCTGCAGGTCGTAACGGACGACCTTGCCGCCACCCGAGCGTGGATTCATGACGAAGAACGGATGCTGCACGGGAAGGGCGGGGAACTCCGGCTGCGGGGTCACGCGCTCGTCTCGCAGGGCGTGGCGGCCGCACGCGACCGCCACGGCGACGAGCAGTACCGACGCGACGGCGACCCACAGGTGACCGGACGCCGCGAAGACGACCACCACGACCACCGGCGCGAGAACGGTCACGGCCAGAGCCGCCCCGCGGATCACGCCCCGGTGGGTGAGGAACCAGTAGGCCCCGGCGACGGCCAGAGCTGCGCCGGCCGCCGCGACCAGCAGCAGCGCGACGACACCTCGCAGACCGGCTTCCACGAGCGGCAGCACGATCGCCGCGATTACGCCGAGACAGGCCGCCCACGCCCACCACCGCGATTCGGCGGCATGCCCACCGGTACCCGGGTCGTGATCCTCGGACATGGGCGTCGACCTCGCATTCGCGTCGAGTACCGAGCACTCGGCGACGGATCCGATCCGCGGCCGGCCGCGGTTGTCCTTACGGGTCTACGCCTTTCCCGGGGACGTGTCCAGAGGCGTCAAGTTCCCGCCGTAGCGGCGCGCGAAGGTGTCGAGCGACGACTGCAGGTCGCCGTGCAGGGCACGCGCCACCCCCGACCCGATCGGACCGAACAGGGGTGCACCGCCGAGGTCGATCTTCATCGACAGCGTCGAACCGTCCCCGCGGGCGGCGACGGCGAGCCGCATCGAGAACTTCGTGCCGCCCTTGCCGGTTCCCTTCAGCACCACGTGGTGCGGCGCGTCCAGTTCGACGATGGTCCACGTGACGCGGTTGCGCATGCCCTTGACGGATACCACCGACTGCAGGGTGGTGCCCTCGGCGAGGGTGTCCGGCAGGTCGCTGCGCCACCCGTCGTGGATGCTCAGCCACTCCCCGAACGATTCGAGGCGGGAGGCGTGTTCCCACGCTGCGTGCGGGTCGAGCGGAAGGTCGGTGGACACTTCGAGTTTCGCCATGGTCCGCAACAGTAGACGGTCCGTTCCACCGGCGGGGCACCTCGACACGACGGTGGCCCGCCCCCGGATCGGGAGCGGGCCACCGCGGCGCAGAGGATCAGTGGGAGACGGCCTTCTCCACACCGACACCGGTGAGCGAGCGGACCTCCATCTCCGCCTGCTTGTACCGGTCCTCCTGCTTGCGGCGTCCGACATAGGTGCCGACGATGCCGAGGGCGAACGCGAGCGGGATGGACACGATGCCCGGGTTCGACAGCGGGAACCAGGAGAAGTCCACGTTCGGGAACATCGCCGAGGGTGCACCGGACACCGCCGGGGAGAACACGATGAGCACGAGGCAGCTGATCAGACCGCCGTAGATGCTGAACAGGGCGCCGGTCGTGTTGAACTTCCGCCAGAACAGCGAGTACAGCAGGGTGGGCAGATTCGCCGAGGCGGCGACCGCGAAGGCCAGGGCCACCAGGAAGGCGATGTTCTGTCCCATCGCGAGGATGCCGAGGACGATCGCCACCAGACCGATCACGACGACCGTGATCCGCGAGACCCGCACCTGCTCGTCCTCGGTGGCGTTGCCACGTTTGATGACGCTGGCGTAGATGTCGTGGGCGAACGACGCCGAGGCGGTGATGGCCAGGCCGGCGACGACCGCGAGGATCGTGGCGAAGGCGACGGCCGAGATGATCGCGAGGAAGACCGTGCCGCCGAGTTCGAAGGCCAGCAGCGGGGCCGCCGCGTTCTCCTTGCCGGGAGCACCGAGAATCGCGTCGGGGCCGACCATCTTCGCGGCACCGTAGCCGAGCACCAGGGTGAACAGGTAGAAGGCGCCGATGAGGGCGATGGCCCAGGTGACCGAGCGACGTGCTTCCTTGGCGGTGGGCACGGTGTAGAAGCGCATCAGCACGTGCGGCAGACCGGCGGTGCCGAGGACCAGCGCGATGCCGAGCGAGAGGAAGTCGATCTGCGTCATGTTGCTGATGCCGTACTTGGCACCGGGAGCGAGCACGTCGCGCTGGGCGACGGCCTCGTTCGACGAACTCGACACCATCGCCTGTGCATCGGCGAGCAGCTGCGAGAAGTTGCCCCGCACCGCGAACAGGACGAGCACGAACATCAGGCCCGCGCCGGCGACGAGCAGCACGGCCTTGACCATCTGCACGTAGGTCGTGCCCTTCATGCCGCCGATCAGCACGTACACGATCATGAGCACACCGACGACCGCGACGACGATGGCCTGACCGACCTTGCCCTCGATGTCGAGCAGCAGCGCGACGAGTCCGCCGGCGCCGGCCATCTGCGCGAGCAGGTAGAACAGCGACACCGCGAGGGTCGAGAGCGCCGCCGCCATGCGGACGGGGCGTTCCTTGAGCCGGAAGCTCAGCACGTCGGCCATCGTGAACCGGCCGGTGTTGCGGAGCAGTTCGGCGACGAGCAGCAGGGCGACGAGCCATGCGACGAGGAAGCCGATCGAGTACAGGAATCCGTCGTATCCGTAGACGGCGATCGCACCGGCGATACCGAGGAACGACGCGGCCGACAGGTAGTCGCCGGCGATGGCGAAACCGTTCTGCGGACCGGAGAACTGGCCGCCGCCGGTGTAGAAGTCGGAGGCCTTCTTCGTCGTGCGGCTGGCCTTGATGACCAGACCCATCGTGATGACGACGAACGCGACGAAGATGGCGATGTTGAGGATCGGGTTACCGACGTCGGCCCCACCCTGCGCGAGAACGGTCACTGCTGCGGTCCTTCCAGTTCCTCACGGATCGCGGCCGAACGCGGATCCAGCTCACGCCCGGCGAACTTCACGTAGACGGCGGTGATCACGAAGGTCGTGACGAACTGGCCGAGACCCAGGATCAGCCCGACGTTGATGTTGCCGATCACCTTCGTCGCCATGAACTCGTCCGCGTAGGTGGCCAGCAGGACGTACAGGGCGTACCAGGCCAGGAAGAACGCCGTCACCGGGAACACGAACCGGCGCAGACGGCTGCGCAGTTCCTGGAACTCCGGGCTCTCCTGCATCGTGACGAACTCCTGCGGCGTCGGTATCCGCCGCTGCTGGGGTACGCCACTCTCGCTGAGTGGTGCTGTGGTCACTGCCGACTCCTTGATAGTCGTGTGAGCTGAGGATGATCACAACGCTAATGAGACGGCTGTCACACGAACAGAGGAGACAAGAGGCGGAACGACGAGGGGTGCCCTCGTGCGACGAACGGTCGCGTCACCGCGACGAACGGCGACTCTCCCCGGGACCGCGGCCGCGTTCACCGAACGCGCCGAGTTCGCGGTCGCGGCCCATGCCGAGCCGCTCGGGTACGTGCATGCGGGAGAACGTCCTACCCACATCCCTGGGAATCCGGCGACGCGTCAGCAGACTCACCGCGATCATCGTGACGAATGCCAACGGCACGCTCAACGCGGCCGGATAGGCGGAGAGCACCGTCGGCCATCCCGAGGCCACCGACGGATCGACCGGCAGCAGCACGGTCGCCAGGGCCGCACTGCCCGCGACGAATCCGCCGACGACCATCCCCGCCGCGGCA
The DNA here is from genome assembly GCF_900187265.1 of Rhodococcus rhodochrous. Taxonomy (NCBI): domain Bacteria; kingdom Bacillati; phylum Actinomycetota; class Actinomycetes; order Mycobacteriales; family Nocardiaceae; genus Rhodococcus; species Rhodococcus rhodochrous. The sequence goes on along the minus strand of NZ_LT906450.1, from coordinate 1,029,748 downwards.
CCGATCGCGGTGAGGCCACGCCACCAGATCCCCAGCACCAACAGCGGACACAACGTCGACGCGGCGATCGCGAAGACCTGCCCGACCGAACGCGACAGGTCGAGGGAGGTCACCGACAGCGCGAGCACGAGCGGCACCACACCGGCGAGCACCGCGGCCACCCGGAAGTCGCGCACCCGGCCGCGCAACACGTCCGTGGACAACACACCCGCGACACTCACCAGCAGTCCGGACGACGTCGACAGGAAGGCCGCGATCGCACCCGAGGCGACCAGCGCCGCGAGCAACTGCCCACCCCAACCCGACAGCACCGATCCCGGCAGCAACAGCACTGCCGCATCGGAACGTCCGGTGATGAGCAGCTGCGGGACGTACAGGCGCGCGAACACCCCGAGCAGCGTGGGGAACAGATAGAACAACCCGAGCAGGCCGATGACGGCGAACGACGTCATGCGCGCCGCCCGTCCGTCGGGATTGGTGTAGAAGCGCACGAGCACGTGGGGCAGCCCCATCGTGCCCAGGAAGGTCGCGAGCATCAGCGAATACACCTGGAACAGCGGATGTTCGCTGCTGGCCCCCAACCCGGCTCCCGGCGACGCCCAGGTGTCGTTGTCGGTCGGCGCACCGGCCACCACCGGCACCGGCGACCCGGCGTCGAGGACCAGTTCGGTTCCGGCCCCGAGGACGTGCTCCCCCGGTTCGAGTTCGAAGACACCCGCGACCGGCCGGCCGTCGATCTCCCCGGTCGCCACGACGGGAAGCGTTTCGGCGACCTGCACGACCACGTCGATCGTCACGTCGACGGTGGTGGTCTCGGTGACGGTGGGCGGCACGGGTTCGTCGACGCCCCGGGCGTCACCGACGAAATGCAGCGTGAGGACCAGGGCCGGCAGAGCGACCGCCGTGAGTTTGAGCCAGTACTGGAAGGCCTGCACGAATGTGATCGACCGCATCCCGCCGCCGACCACGTTGGCCACCACGATCACCCCGACCACCGCAACGCCCACCCAGTCGGGCACTCCCAGAAGGATGTTGAGCGTCAGGCCCGCACCCTGGAACTGCGGCACCAGGTACAGGATGCAGATGATCGCCACGACCATCATCGACAGCGTGCGCAGCCACTTCTCCCCCAGCCGGAACTCCGCGAAGTCCGGGACGGTGTAGGCACCCGAACGTCGCAGCGGCGCAGCGACGAACAGCAGCAGACCCAGATAACCGGCCGTGAAACCGACGGGATACCACAGGGCGTCGGCACCGAACTTCGCCACGAGTCCGGCCACCCCGAGAAAGGATGCCGCCGAGAGATATTCGCCGGAGATGGCCGCGGCGTTCCAGCGCGGGCCGACGCTGCGGGACGCGACGAGGAAATCCGAGGTGGTGCGCGCCATCCGCACGCCGTACACACCGATCGCGACGGTGGCGATCGCCGCGGCGACAAGACCGACGACGGTGACGACGGGAATCGATCCGCTCATGGGTCGTCAATCGTCGGTGAGGTCGGTGAAATCCTGCTCGTTGCGTTCGGCGAGGCGCAGATACACCCACGCGATACCGAGCAGGATCGGATAACCGACCACACCGAGCAACACCCACGGCAGGCGGATCCCGAGGACCGTCACCGCCGCGAGACCGGGAGCGAGGTGGAACAGCACCGGAACGGCGCCCAGCAGACACACCGTGAACAGTGCGACGCGCAGGGCGAGCCCGAGCTGAGCCCGGACCAGCCCGCGCACCATCGCGTCGCCCACCTCGGTCTGCTGCTGCACCTCGACCCGGGTGCGGACCATGCGCGCCCCGCGCCGTTCGGCGAGGACGACCTTCTGACGCGGCGGGGGCGGGCCGCCGGTGGTGCTCATCGGGACGTCCACGACTGCATCGGACCGCGGATGAGCCGGTCCTTGAGTTCCCGCGTGTGCCGGCGACTGACGGGCAGTTCGACGGGCGGGGAGTTGCTGTCGCCGCGCAGGCACACGACCAGACCCGAACCCACACTGCGGATACCGGTGACGAGCGGCAACGCCACGAGATAGGAGCGGTGCACCCGCAGGAAGCCGGCGTCGGCCCAGCGGTTCTCGAGCGTCGATATCGGGATACGCACCAGGTGCGAACCGGTCGCGGTGTGCAGTCGCGCGTAGTCGCCCTCGGCCTCGACCCAGTGGACGGACGAGCGCGGCACGAGCGTGGTGACCCCACCGAGCTCGACCGGGATCACGTCGTCGCTCTGGCCGGTCTCGGATGTCGCCTGCGCGGCGGGTCGGCTGCGTTCGGCGATCCGCCGGACCGCTTCGGCGAGTCGTTCCTCCCGCAGCGGCTTGAGGACGTAGTCGACGGCGCCGAGGTCGAATGCCGAGACCGCGCGGTCGTCGTGCGCGGTCACGAACACCACGGCCGGGGACACCGCGAAATTGCGCAGGATGCCCGCGATTTCCAGGCCGTCGAGCCCGGGCATGTTGATGTCGAGGAAGACCGCGTCGATGCCTCCGTCGCGCAGCACACGCAGAGCGGTCGTCGCGTCTCCCGCGGTGTGTACGACGCCGATCTCCTCCTGCGCGCGCAGCAGGTAGGCCAGCTCGTCGAGGGCCGGCGGTTCGTCGTCGACCGCCAGCACGGTCAGGTTGTCTGTGATCTCGTTCACGGCGAATCCATCGTGCCATGCCGGGTGTTCCTCACGGCCGGATACCCGCCCTGAACTTCGGCACGCGCATGCTCACCCGGGTGCCTGCCCCCGGCGCGGTCTCGATGACGAGGCCGTAGTCGTTGCCGAAGGCCGCCCGCAACCGGTCGTCGACGTTGGCGAGGCCCACGTGCGCGGACTCGCGGACTCCGCTGCCGTGGTCGCTCTCGGCGATCGCGTCGAGCGTGCCGGAGCGCAGCAGTTCCGGGTCCATGCCGATGCCGTCGTCCTCGACGCTGATGACGCAGTCGGTGCCCTCGTCGGCCGCGGTGATGGTGATCGTGCCCGTGCGGGTGTCCTTGCCCGCGATCCCGTGCCGCACGGCGTTCTCGACGAGCGGTTGCAGAGCGAGGAAGGGCAACGTCACATTGAGCACCTCGGGCGCGATCTGCAGGCGCACCTCGAGGGCATTGCCGAAGCGGGCACGTTCGAGCGTCAGGTACCGGTCGATGTTACGCAGTTCGTCGGCGAGCAGGGTGTACTCGCCGGCCGCGCGGAACGAGTAGCGGGTGAAATCGGCGAAATCCAGCAGCAGTTCGCGGGCCCGGTCGGGGTCGGTCCGGACGAACGACGCCACCGTGTTGAGCGCGTTGTAGATGAAGTGCGGACTGATCTGGGCGCGCAGCGCGCGGACCTCGGCACGGTCGAGCCGGGCACGGGAGGAATCGAGCTCGGCGAGCTCGATCTGACTGCACGCGTACCGCGCCACCTCGGTGATCGCGCCGAGCAGCGCCGGGCCGGGTTCGACGGTCGTCACGACGCCGAGCACCCCTGCGACACCCATGTCCTCCACGACGAGCGGCTGGGCGATCAGTGCGCGGGCCGCTAGGTCGCCGTGGCCTCGCCGCAGGTCGTGGTGCCCGACGAGCACGCGGCGCTTGTCTGCGACGGCCCGGCCCGCGGCGGCGATCATCTCGTCCGTCAGTTCCTCGAACGGGCCGTCCCAGGCGAGCAGGCCACCGTTCTCGTCCAGCAGCGCCACCGCGCGTGCTTCGGCCAACAGCATCCGCAGGTGCGGGGCCGCTTCCTTCGCCGACGACGCGTCGAGCCCGGCGCGCAGGGGGCGCGCCGCGAGGGACGCCGTGTGCAGGGTCGCGTGGACCGCGCGTTCGGCGGGTGTGGTGACCACCCGCCGGGTCCACAGCACCACCGAGACCACGACCAGCACCAGGAGCAGTACCACCGCGGCGAGCTCGATCGCGATCATGCGCTCACGTTACGTCGAATCGACCCACCGCTCCCGGTATGCGCGGTCAGTTCTCCCCACCGAGTCGGCCGGAGAGCCTGCGGAGGCGTTCGAGGCTCGCACCGTCGAGTCCGACGATGGTGACCGTCTTGCCCTTGGCTGCGTACTTCTGCTGGATCGCGTCGAAGGTGGCGACGGTGGACGCATCCCAGATGTCGGCGTCGGTGAGGTCGATGACGACGTTCTCCGGGTCGCCGATGTAGTCGAACTGGTGGACGAGGTCGTTGCTCGACGCCCAGAACAGTTCACCGGTCACCCGATAGGTGCGCGTGTCCACTCCTCCGTCCCCGTCGGTGTCGGCATCGGCGATCTTCTCGACGGTGGTCATGTGCGCGACGCGACGGGCGAACAGCACCATCGCCGTGAGCACTCCGAGCGACACTCCGATCGCGAGATTGCCGGTGCTCACCGTGGCCACGACGGTGACGACCATGACGACGGTCTCGCTGAGCGGCATCAGCCGCAGCGTCCGCGGATGCACGCTGTGCCAGTCGATCGTCGCGATCGACACCATGATCATCACGGCGACGAGGGCAGCCATCGGGACCAGCCCGACGATGTCGCCGAGCGCGACCACGAGGATCAGCAGGAACACGCCTGCCGCCAGGGTGGACAGACGGGTCCGCGCCCCGGAGACCTTCACGTTCATCATGGTCTGGCCGACGACGGCGCAACCGCCCATGCCACCGAAGAATCCGGTCACGATGTTGGCGATGCCCTGACCCCAGCCCTCGCGGGTCTTGTCCGACCGCGTGTCGGTGATGTCGTCGACGAGTTTGGCCGTCATCAGCGATTCCATGAGGCCGACGAGGGCCATCGCGAGCGCGTAGGGCGCGAGGATCCGGAGGGTCTCGAAGGTCATCGGCACGTCCGGGACGAAGAGCGAGGGCAGGCTCTCGGGCAGTTCACCCTGGTCCGCAACGTCGGGCACGTTCAGCGAGAAGGCCACCGTCACGACGGTGAGGAGCACGATCGTGACGAGCGGAGCCGGCACGGCCTCGGTGATCCTCGGGAGGAACACGAGCACCAGCAGACCTGCTGCCACCAGCGGATAGACCATCCACGGCACGTCCACGAGGTGCGGGATCTGGGCGACGAAGACGAGGATCGCGAGCGAATTGACGAAGCCGACCATGACGCTGCGCGGCACGAACCGCATGAGTTTGGCGACGCCGAGGAAGCTGAGCAGCACCTGGAAGATGCCCCCGAGGATCACCGTCGCGATGAGGTGGTCCACCCCGTACTGCTCGGACACCGGGGCGATCACGAGCGCCACCGCCGCGGTCGCCGCCGAGATCATCGCGGGCCGTCCCCCGACGATCGCGATGGTGATCGCCATGGTCACCGAGGCGAACAGCCCGACCCGGGGGTCGACACCGGCGATCACGGAGAAGGCGATGGCCTCCGGGATCAGGGCGAGCGCCACGACCAGGCCGGCCAGGAGTTCGGTCTTCAGACGAGCAGGCGACCGGAGAGCGAATCGGACGGAGACTTCGGTGCGGGGATCGTGCGGCACCTGTTCCGGGCCGTGCGGGGTGTTCACTTGCGGAAATTCTACCGTTGCGCCCTGTCGTCCCTACCGTTGCACATCGTCGTCCCGACCTCGGGCACCGTCGTCCCGACGCCGGCGGCGGATGCGCTCCTCCACCGCTGCTTCGTCGATGTCCAGGCTCTCGAGCACGTCGCGGAGGATCTCGTCGTCGAGTTCACCGCGGTCGCGGGCGTCGATGAGGGCCTGGCGTCGCGCCTGCAGGGACGCCCGCCGGATGTCGTCGAACAGCGCGGCCAGTCGCGTTCCGGCGTCCTCCGCCGTGTCCTCGACGGTCTCCGCCTCCTGCCGGGACCGGAGCGACTTGCGCGCCTTGGCCAGAAGTTTGTCGTAGATCTCCGGGTCCACGCCCTCGGGTGGATGCGTGGCGAGTTCGGTGAGCACCCGATCGCTCGACTCGGCCGAGATCCTGCGGGCCACCGCCATCTGTTCCTCGGTCCGCAGCCGCTCGTAGGGGTCGGTGACGTCGAGTCGGCGGATGAGCCACGGCATCGTCGCACCCTGGATGAGGAGGGTGCCGATGGCGACGACCAGCGCGGAGATCTGGATCATCTCGCGTCCGGGGAAAGGAGCACCCGACGCGATCGCCACCGGCACCCCACCGGCCGCGGCGAGGGTGACGACCCCGCGCATACCCGCCCACGACACCACGACGTGTTCCCGGAAGTTCAGCTGGTCGCGGCCGAGGCGTTCGGATCCGGCGGGTCGCACGAGCGCGCGCCGCCCCCAGTGCAGCAGACCCCACGCGGGCCTCACGATCATGACGACGAGCAGGATCACCACCGCACCGAGCAACGCGAGGCGCAGATCGGTGCCGCTGTCACGGACCTCGTCGAGGACGAACCGCAGTTGCAGGCCCATGTAGGCGAAGACGAACGTCTCGAGCACCACGTCGACGCTCTTCCACACCGCGCGTTCCTGCAGTCGCGTGCTCACCGAGACCTCGGTGGCCCGGTGCCCGATGAACAGTCCGGCGGCGACGACGGCGAGCACTCCCGAGGCGTGGATCTCCTCGGCGGCGAGATAGGCCGCGAACGGCAGCACCAGCCCGAGCACGGTCTCGAGCGGCGAGTCGTACATCCGGGCACGGATCAGGTGGACGGCGTACGCGAGCACCAGACCGACGGCGATGCCACCCGCGACCTCGTAGACGAAGAACAGGAACGGCGAATCGGCGAGGATGTGTGTGCCCGTGACGGCCGAGATCGCCACGGTGAACAGGGTCAGTGCGGTGGCGTCGTTGACCAGCCCTTCCCCGGTCAGCACCGCGATGACCCGTTTCGGCAGTCCGAGTCGCTGGCCCACGGCGACGGCACTGACCGCATCGGTCGGTGCGACGACGGCGCCGAGAGCGAGCGCCGCACCGAAGGTCAGCGCCGCCATCATCGCGGATGCCGTCCACGCCACGACGAACGCCGTGACGAGCACGGCGTAGATGCCGAGCCGCAGGATCGACGGCAGGTACTGCCGGAAGGTGGGAACCGAGAACCGCAGGGCCGACGAATACAGCAGCGGCGGCAGGACGACCCCGAGGATGATCTCCGGATCCAGTTCGAGCCTCGGCAGGCCCGGCACGAACGACACCAGCGCTCCGACGGTGACGAGCACGAGCGGGGCCTGCAGGTCGCGGCGCGACGCGACGGCGGTCACCGCGATCCCGGCGATGACGACCAGCAGGATCCACGCGCCGTTCATCGCGACGGCACCGTGCCAGGCGTCCGGTTCACGGTGTGATGGTGACACAGCCGGCGGTCGGCCGTCGCGAACGTGCAGGTCGTTTGCCCCGACCCGGCCGGGGTATGCAACCGATCGACCGCCGTGTACCCGGCCCAGCGAGGAGTGCGTGTGATCCCAGCCCGCGACGACGACGGCTACGCGGACCTGCGCTCCTATGCCGCACTGGGCGACGGCGACACCGTCGCCCTCGTCGCCGAGGACGGGTCGGTGGACTGGTATCCGGTACCGCACCTCGACTCGCACCCCGTCTTCGCGCGACTGCTCGATGCACCGGCGGGCGGTTCCGTCGAACTGCGGCCGGTCGACGAGTTCACCGTCGAACGCGCATACGTGCCGGGCACGAACGTGCTGAGCACCGTCTTCACCACCGCACAGGGCCGGGTCCGGGTGACCGACTCGATCGATACGGGTGTCGCCGGGCGGTTGCCCTGGGGTGAGCTCGCCCGCCGCGTCGAAGGTCTGGACGGCGAGGTCGCGATGCGCTGGACGGTCGCGCCCGGCACCGGACTGGGCCGGTACCAGCCCTGGTGCGACCGGACCCAGCACGGCCCTGTCCTGCGGGTGGGCACCGTGAGCATCGGGGTGCGCACGTCCGGCACGGGTGAACCCGTGGTCGAGCACCGCTCGATCGGTGGCGGTTTCACCACCTCGGCCGGGTCCCGGCACCTGATCGCCGTGCTGTCGACGGAGAACGAGCCCCTGCCGTTGCCCGACGCCGACGCGATCGATGCCAACATCGACCGCACCGTCGACCGATGGAAGCAGTGGTCGACGCTCCTGCACTACGACGGCCCCTGGGCCGACGCGGTGATCCGGAGCGCGCTCGCACTGAAACTGCTGCAGAACCGATCGGGCGCGATCGCCGCGGCGGCGACGACGTCCGTTCCGGAGAACCCGGACGGCGAGAAGAACTGGGACTACCGTTTCGCATGGGTGCGCGACGCCGCCTACACCCTGCACGCGCTGATCCGTCTCGGCGATCGCGAGGAGGTGCACGCCGCGATGAGCTGGTTGCTCCGCGTGGTGCGCGATCAGGGCGCCGATGCGGAGGTGTTCACCCGGCTCGACGGCGGAACGCCCGACGACGAACGGCGACTGGACGTTCCGGGTTGGCGCGGAATCGGCCCGGTGGTCGAGGGGAACAGGGCCGCAGGCCAATTGCAGCTCGGGATCTACGGCGACCTGTTCGAGATCGTGACCCTCTACAGCAGTGAGGGTTACGTGCTCGACATCGCGACCGCGCGTCTGCTCGCCCGCATCGCCGACCACACCTGCGATGTCTGGCAGCAGGCCGATCACGGCATCTGGGAACTGCTCGAACGCGAGCACTACACCAACTCGAAGATGAGTTGCTGGCACGCGCTCGACCGCGCCGTCCACCTCGCCGAGGTCGGGCAGATCCCGGGAACGGCGGATCGCTGGCGACGCGAACGCGATCTCATCCGCGACTGGATCGAGGAGAACTGCTGGTCGGACGAACAGGGTTGCTACACCGCCTATCCCGGCACCGATCGCCTGGACGCGTCCGTCCTGCTCGGAGCCGTCGGCGGGTACGACCGGGGTCCGCGCATGCAGGCCACCTGCGATGCCCTGCGACGGGAACTCGGCCGCGGACCGCTGCTCTACCGGTACAGCGGTGCCGACAAGGAGGAAGGGACGTTCGTCGCCTGCGCGTACTGGATGGTCGCCGCACTGGCCGAGACGGGACGGACCGACGAAGCCACCGAACTGATGGGCGAACTCGTACCGCTCGCCAACGACGTGGGCCTGTACTCGGAGATGATCGCCGAGGACGGTACCTTCCTCGGCAATCTCCCCCAGGGACTGGGCCACCTCGCGCTCATGACGGCTGCACTCACACTCATCGAGAAGTACTGATCGCCGATCGACCGGAGGAGCGGACAGGTATGACGCTGATAGGTTTTCACGCCTCACACGAACAGGCGTCCCCATCCCGCCTGCTCGAGGACGTCCGGCTCGCGGAAGCGGCCGGCTTCGGGGCGGCCATGTGCTCGGACCACATCGAGCCGTGGTCGCACCGCCAGGGACACTCGGGGTTCGCGTGGTCGTGGCTCGGAGCGGCCCTGGCCACCACCGACCTACGTTTCGGTGTCGTCACCGCGACCGGCTTCCGCTACCACCCCGTCGTCACCGCCCAGGCCACCGCCACTCTGGCATCGATGTTCCCGCACCGCTTCTGGTTCGCACTCGGCAGCGGCGAGCACTGCAACGAACGGATGTCCGGAGTCTCCTGGCCACCCAAGGAGGAACGGCAGCAACTCCTCGGCGAGAACCTCGACATCGTGCGACGCCTGCACGCGGGCGAGGTCGTCGACCACGACGGCGCGGTGAGGGTCGACCGCGGACGGGTCTGGGACCGGCCGGAGATCCCTCCCGAAATCCTGCTTCCTGCATTGACTCCCGAAACGGCCGGTCGTTTCGCCGACCGGGTCGACGGTCTCGTCACCGTGAACGCCCCGCTCGAGGACCTGCGGCGGATCCTCGGCGCCTACCGCGACGGGGGCGGACGCGGACGGACCGTGCTGCAGGTCCATCTGAGTTGGGCGCCCACGCGGGAGCGCGCTCGGGAGATCGCGCGGGAACAGTGGGCGACGAACGCCCTACCGCCGGACCTCATGGCAGAACTCGCCACGCCCGAGGAATTCGAGGCCCGCGCCGCCGAACTCGACGACGGCGACCTCGAGGGCGCAGTGATCGTGTCCGACGATCCCGCCGAACACGTCGACCGCCTGTGCGAATTCGCCGAACTCGGTTTCGACGAGATCTACCTGCACCATGTGGGGCCGGATCAGCGCCCGTTCATCGACACCTTCGGCGACACGGTACTTCCGTATCTGCCGTGATCAGGGTTGACGCGGACCCGGCTGTGCTTCGGGGCCCGGACCGCCCTCGGGGCCCGGCTCACCGCCGGGTTCGGGCTGCGTGCCCGGTGCGGGATTGTCGGTGGTACCCAGATGCTGACGAGCGGCGTCCTGCGCCTTGTCGACGTGCTGGGCGTACTTCCCGCCGGTACGTCCGTCCACCTGGTCGCCGGCCTTCTCGATGAACTGGTCGGCCTTGTCGGGATTCTTCGCGGCGTAGTCCTTGCCCTTGTTCACAAGGCCCTTCACCGAATCCATGAAACCCATCGTTCGGTCCTTCCCTCGTCGGATCGCCGTGAGGTTCGGTCGCACCCATCCGTGCGCTGCGGGTCAGTGTACGCCCGGCAGCAGATCGTCGTGGGCAGCGAACAGGCGCCGGCGTTCCCCGTGCAGACGCCCCGACACCCACCACAGGGCCTCGACGAGGACGACTCCGATCAGCCCGCACGTCACCGCGATCGTCGTGTACCCGACGTTCGACGGGTCGAGCGCGAAGAACTCGCGGGTGAACGGTACGGAGAACAGGATCACGTAGCCGAGCACCGAACCGGCGAGCAGCACGATCTTCCACCACTGGTACGGGCGGGCGACCACCGCGAGCACCCACAGCGCGATGATCAGCAGGGTGATCAGGGCCGAGGTACCGGCCTGGATCTTCTGCTGCTCGGTCTGCTCCGGACCGCCGTAGACGAGCACGTAACAGACGAAGGTCGCCACACCGACCACGACGCCCGAGGGGATCGCCAGTCGCATCACGCGGGAGACGAAGCCCGAGCGTGCCCGCTCGTTGTTCGGTGCCAGCGACAGCAGGAAGGCGGGGATGCCGATGGTGAACCACGCCGCGATCGTCACGTGGCGCGGCAGGAACGGGTACGGCAACGGCTCGAAGTCGAATACCTGCGACAGCACACCCGACACGCCCACCAGGAAGGCGAGGAGCACCGAGTACACCGTCTTGGTGAGGAACAGGTTGGAGACGCGTTCGATGTTGCCGATGACCCGACGACCCTCGGCCACCACGTAGGGCAGCGTCGCGAACTTGTTGTCGAGAAGGACGATCTGCGCGACCGCACGGGTGGCGGGGCTGCCCGATCCCATCGCGACTCCGATGTCGGCGTCCTTGAGGGCGAGCACGTCGTTGACGCCGTCGCCGGTCATCGCGACGGTGTGGCCGCGCGACTGCAGCGCTCCGACCATCGCGCGCTTCTGGTCGGGACGGACCCGGCCGAAGGTCGTCGAGCCCTCGACGACGTCGGCGAGTTCGTTCCCGCCCTCCGGCAGGGAACGCGCGTCGATGGGGGACGCGCTGCCCGGCAGGCCGAGCGACGAGGCGACCGCACCGACGGCGATCGCGTTGTCGCCGGAGATGACCTTGACGTCGACCTGCTGGCCGGCGAAGTACTCGAGGGTCGGCTTCGCGTCCGGGCGTACCCGCTGTTCGAGGACGACGAGCGCCGCCGGCGTGACCGTGCCGGGAGCAAGTTCGTCGTCGACCGGACGGTCGCTGCGCGCGAGCAGCAGCACCCGCAGTCCGTTCGAGCCGAGTTCCTCGGCGCGTCGCGCCGCGTCGGTGCCGGGGTCGAGCAGCACGTCGGGTGCGCCGAGGAGCCAATTGCCGTGGATGCCGTACGACTGACCGCTCCACTTCTTCGCCGACGAGAACGGCGCGACGGCCGTCGGCTCGCCCCAGCCGGGGGCGGTGGGGAACGCCTCGGCGATCGCGAGGACGCTGGCGTTGGGGCGCGGGTCGTCGGCCGCGAGCGCGGCCAGGGCGGCGCGGGCCTCGTCGAGGTCGCTGCCGTCGACGGCTTCGAGGTCGGACAGGCGCATGCCGTTCTCGGTGAGCGTGCCGGTCTTGTCGGCGCACACCACGTCGACGCGCGCGAGGCCTTCGATCGCCGGCAGTTCCTGCACGAGGCATTGGCGTCGCCCGAGGCGGACGACACCGACCGCGAACGCGATGGAGGTCATGAGCACGAGGCCCTCGGGCACCATGGGCACGAGGGCGGCGACCATGCCGCTCAGCGCGGGGCCGAGCGACTCGCCGCTGGAGAAGAGCTGGTTGTAGATGATGAGCAGACCCGCGGGGATCATCAGGTAGGTGATGAAGCGCAGGATCTTGTTGATGCCCGCGTTCAGCTCCGACTTCACGAGCGTGAACTTGCTGGCCTCTTCCGCGAGCCGCGCCGCGTAGGCGTCGCGGCCGACCTTCGTCGCGCGGTAGGAGCCGGAACCGGAGGCGACGAAGCTGCCCGACATGACCGTCGAACCGGGCACCTTGTGCACGGGATCCGACTCGCCCGTCAACAGCGACTCGTCCAGTTCGAGTCCCTGGGCCTCGACCACCTCGCCGTCGACGACCAGCTGGTCGCCGGGGCCGAGCTCGATGAGGTCGTCGAGGACCACTTCGCGGGGAACGATCGGCGCGGCGGCGCCGTCCCGGCGCACGACGGGCTTCGTCTGGCTGACGATGGCCAGTTTGTCGAGGGTGCGCTTGGCGCGCACCTCCTGGATGATGCCGATGCTGCTGTTCGCGATGATCAGCAGACCGAACATGCCGTCGATGATCGAGCCGGTGGCCAGCACGATCAGCAGCAGCACCCCGAGGATCGCGTTGATGCGGGTGAACACGTTGGCCCGGACGATGTCCTTGACCGACCGGGATGCGCGGTCGGGGACATCGTTGGTGAGGCCACGCGCCACACGCTCGGCGACCTGCTCGGTGGACAGCCCGTTGGCTGCGTGGTCGGGTGCGAGGACCGGCGCCTCGCCCGTTCCCACCACCGTCGTGGGCTCTTCTACTGCCATGACGAACCAGATTAGGGCACGAAAGCGAACAACCGGTGTCGTGGCGGGTGGATCAGCTCGACGCGAGCCACCAGGGCTCGAGTGCGACGGGCTTCGACGTGTCGGACTTCGACACGTCGATCCGCTGACCCGGCATCGGCACCGCCGTGATCACCTCCGACTCCTTCGCGGCGGGCAGCAACCGGGTGATCGGCTCCGACCAGGCATGGAAGGCGAGGTCGAAGGTTCCCCAGTGCACGGGCACCAGCAGACTGTCGCGACGGTCGACACCACCGAGGTCGAGATGCGTGCGCACCGCCTCCTCCGGATTCATGTGCACGTCGGGCCAGCGCTTGTCGTAGGCGCCGACGGGCAGCAACGTCAGGTCGAACGGCCCGTATGCCTCGCCGACGTCCGCGAACCGCGGGGTGTACCCGCTGTCACCACCGAAGAACACCCGGCGCACCGGCCCGGTGAACACCCACGACGACCACAACGTGATGTTGCGCTGCAGGCCCCGGCCGGAGAAGTGCCGGGCCTCGGTGCACGTGATGCGCAGGCCGTCGACCTCGACGTGCTCGTCCCAGTCGAGTTCGACGATGCGGTCCTCGTCGATCCGCCAGCGGCGCAGGTGCGCACCCACCCCCAGTGGGACGACGAACCGGACGGTCGGCTGCAGCACGGCGAGGCTCTCGATCGTGAACCGGTCGAGATGGTCGTAGTGGTCGTGCGAGATCACCACCGCATCGAGGCGCGGCAGGGTCTGCAGTTCGACCGGCACCGGATGCAGACGTGCCGGGCCGACGGTCGGTGACGGCGACACGCGCTCGCTCCACACCGGGTCGCACAGCACCCGGTAACCGTCGACCTCCACGAGGGCGGTCGAGTGCCCGAACCACGTCACGGCGAGTTCCGCCGCGTCGACCGGAGCGAGATAGGGCGACAACGGCACGTCGGTGCGAGGTCTGCCCCGCGATCCTCGGGTGAGCAGGTCCTTCGCGAAACCGCCCGCCGCCTCGGGGCCGAGCACGGACGCCGGGTCGGTGTTGTGGAAACGACCGTCGCGGTAGCGGGGCGACGCGGCGGCGTACGGGCGGATGTCGGAGACCGAGGCGCCGATGGAACCGGGCAGGCCGTTGACGGCGCGCGCGACCCACAGAGTGCCCGCTCCGGCGAGCGCGGCCGAGACCGCGGACCGGACGTTCATCGTCCGCGGAAGATCGGGTCGCGGCGCTCGGAACGAGCGAGCCTGGCCTCCTGGGCGTCCTCGCTGAGCCATGCCGCAGCGAGTGCGGCAGTCTGTTCGGGTGTGGCCTCGTCGCGGGTGCCGTCGTCGTTGAGGAACAACTTCATCGCGTTCAGCGACAGCGGCGCGAGCTTCGCGATCTCGTGCGCCCAGGCCTGGGCGGCGGCGAGATCGCCGATGCGGTTGGCGAGCCCCCGCGCGAGCGCCTCCTCGGCGTGGACGGGTTCGGCGGCGAGGAAGACGGCGCGTGCCGGACCGCCGCCGATGAGCGAGGCGAGGCGCCGGACCGTCCAGCGGTCCACCGAGATACCGAGGCGCGCAGCAGGAACCGAGAAACGCGCGGTGGGCGCCACGACCCTCAGGTCCGACGCGAGCGTCAGCTGGGTGCCGGCACCGATGGCCGGGCCGTTGACGGCCGCGATCACCGGAATCGGCGCCTCGACGATGGTGCGCAGCATCTCGGCGAGGCTGTCGGTGAACCCTTCGGCGTAGACGTCGCCGGAGAGATCGGCCCCGGCGCAGAAGCTCGAGCCCCGCCCGGTGATCACCATGACGCGCGCGTCGTCGGCCACGGCCTTGTCCACGGCTTCGCGGATCTCCACGCACAACTGCGTGTTGAGCGCGTTCCTGCGTTCCTCGCGTTGCAGTTCCACGGTCACGACGTCGCCGTCGCGGCTGATCCCGATCATGTGTCGCCCCATCCCTTCGTCACCGAACACCCCGCATCATTCCATCAGTTCGAGCATGCCCTGATCGCCCTGATCCGATTTCGGTGGATCCGACCCCGCTGAGCGGGGCTGGAACCACCGAAACTGTGGAATCGGGATCAGTGGAACCAGTCGAGGAGACGCCCGCGCGACCAGCAGCGCGCCACCGCATCCACCCGCTGCCGAGAGCCCTCGTACAACGCGATACCGACGATGCTGTGACCGGAGGCCGGGCGATCACCGAGCGTCGGGATCGACGGCGCGACGCCCACACCCTCGGCCGACACCCACGCGACCGTTCGCACCGCGGCCGCCTCGCGGAGGCGGATGACGAACGACGGGCGTCGCGGGATCGCCAGACGCGACAACGCCCAGGTCGTCGTCACGACGGGCAGAGCACCCTCGGGTACCGCCGCGATCGCGTCGGGCAGCAGGTCCACGAGGTCGCCGCAGAACCGGACGGGTGGGTCCTCGGCGAGCAGGGCGTCCTCGACGCCGGGCCGGTGCCGCGTCACGGCGGCGCGCGCGACCACCGGAGGCATCGCCCGCTCGGGAACCGACCCGCCGTGGACGATCGAACAACTCTCCTGCACAGGGGAATCCGGATCGCCCAGGAAGACGCCGTCGCTGTAGGTGATGCCCACACGGTCGACGCACAGGTTCAGGGCCGCGGTGCGCCCCACGTCGATCAGGCCGATCGCGGTCGCACCCGCGCGGTGGGCCGCCTCGGCGATCGCCGGGTGGAGCACTGCGTAGCGACCCGTCTCGTCGGCGGCGCTTCTCCGTCGTGCCGTGTCGGCCATGTCGGCTCACTCCTCGTCGTCGGCATCGGCGCGCGGACGGCCCGGTCCGCGCATGCGTCCCACCTCGCGCGGCATCCGGCCGGCCTCGGTGAGGGCCCGCCGGAGCAGGAACTCGATCTGGGCGTTGGTGCTGCGCAACTCGTCGGCAGCCCACCGCGCGAGCGCGTCGTGGACTGCCGGGTCGAGGCGCAGCAGCACCTTCTTACGTTCGGCCATGCCGCATGATCCCTACTGGTACAGCGATCCCGTGTTGAGGACGGGCTGAGCACTCTGGTCTCCACACAACACGACGAGGAGATTCGAGACCATCGCGGCCTTGCGTTCCTCGTCGAGCTCGACGGTGTGCTCGGCCTCGAGGCGGGCCAGGGCGGTGCCGACCATCGAGACGGCACCTTTGACGATCTGCTCGCGGGCGGCGATGACGGCGCCGGCCTGCTGGCGTCGCAGCATCGCCTGGGCGATCTCGGGTGCGTAGGCGAGCTGGTTGATGCGGGTCTCGATGACGCGGATGCCGGCGGACTGCACGCGGTCGTGGACCTCTGCCGAGAGCTTGGTGGTTATCTCGTCGGCGTTCTGGCGCAGCGACATCACTTCCGGCGCAGCGTCGTACGGGTACGAACCGGCGATGTGACGGACCGCGGCCTCGGTCTGCACGGCGACGAACTCCTCGAAGTCGTCGACGTCGAAGACGGCCCGTGCGGTGTCCTCGACCTGCCACACGATGACCGCCGAGATCTCGATGGGGTTGCCGTCTGCGTCGTTGACCTTGGCTCGGCCCGTCTCGTGGTTGCGGATGCGGGTGGAGATCTTGCGGCGGGTGTTGAGCGGGTTCATCCAGCGCAGACCGGGTTCGCGCAGGGTTCCGGTGTACGAGCTGCCGAGGAGCTGGAGGACGCGGGCCTCGTTCGGTTCGACGAGGACGAGTCCGGCGAGCGGCACGAGGGCGAGAACGACGAGCACACCTCCGGCGACGATCAGCGGGACGGTGACATCCACCGCTCCCCAGCCGATCAGACCGGCGCCGACGGCGATCACGACCAGGGCGGCGATCAGCACCGACCAGCCGTTGGACGAGCCGCCCGGCCGCTCGACGGTCACGGGCGATTGCACGACATCCATGTTCCTACCTCCCAGAGTCAAAGCGATATTAAAGTGATATCACATTTCCACGGTTGCGGACAGCGTTCCTTCCGCGCATCGGCCGCGATCGCGGCATGATGAAGGACAACGATCCGAGAGGGAGGCTCGCGATGCTCGCCGACGAGGCACTCGATGCGGCCGAGATACAGACCGCCGATGCGACGCCGGTCGATATCGTCGTGATCGGAGCCGGGCAGGCCGGTCTGTCGACCGCCTACTTCCTCACCCGCTTCGGAGTCGCACCCGAGACCGGATTCGTCGTCCTCGACCGCTCGTTCGGCCCCGGCGGTGCATGGCAGGACCGCTGGCCGTCACTGACACTGAGCACCGTCAACGGCGTCCACGACCTGCCCGGCCTCGCGTTCGCGGACGTCGTCGACACCTCCGCGGGTGAGGTTCCGGCAGCATCTGCGGTACCGCAGTACTACGCCGCCTACGAGAAGGAGTTCGACCTTCCCGTCCACCGCCCCACCACCGTGCGGGTCGTGTGCGACCGCGGCGAGCGACTGCGCGTCGAGACCGAATCGGCCGTCTACGCGGCACGCGGCATCATCAACGCGACCGGCACCTGGGAGCGCCCCTTCGTCCCGTGGTATCCCGGCGCCGCACGCTTCACCGGACGCCAACTGCACACCAAGGACTATCGAACGGCCGAGGACTTCACCGGGAAGCACGTACTCGTCGTCGGTGGCGGCATCTCCGCGGTCCAACTCCTCGGCGAGATCTCCCGCGTCACCGAGACCACCTGGGTGACGCGACGCGAACCTGCCTGGAGCGAGGAACCTTTCACTGCCGAGCGCGGTCACGCTGCCGTCGCACTCGTGGAGGATCGGGTACGACGCGGACTGCCACCCGGATCGGTCGTCTCCGTCACCGGGCTCCCGCTCACCCCGGCGCTGCGGGCCGCGCGCGAACGCGGCGTGCTGGAGCGGTCCCCGATGTTCTCCGAGATCACCGAGACCGGTGTGCGGTGGAGCGACGGCCGGACACTCGACGTCGATGCCATCCTGTGGTGCACCGGATTCCGAAGTTCCCTCGACCACCTGGCGCCACTGTCGTTGCGCAATGCCGGTGGCGGCATCACGATGGACGGCCGGCTCGCGACCCGCGTCGCGAAGGATCCGCGCATCCATCTCGTCGGCTACGGCCCGTCGGCGTCCACGATCGGGGCGAACCGCGCCGGTCGCGCCGCGGCCCGGGAACTGCTCGACCATCTCACCCGCGAGGTGCCGCAGCAGTGAGCGGGCGGGGCGGATCGGTGCTGCTGGTCGCGCTCGCGACCACCGCCAGCCTCGTCGCATCGGCACCGGCCCTGGTCGACGTCGCGCTCCCTCCCCCACCTCCGGTGCCGGTCGCTCCGCCCCCGACGCCGCTGACCGCCGACGAACTCACCGCGCGCACCCTGCCGGTCGTCGTGACGATCGACGCGAGCGCGGGATGGACGGGCATGACGGGCACCGGGATCGTGATCACTCCCGACGGCACGGTCGTCACGAATCATCATGTGGTGAGCGGAGCCACCGACATCAGCGCGGTGAGCGGCGCGAACGGCCTGATCCACGACGCGGAGGTCCTCGGCTACGACCGCGAGCGCGATCTCGCCGTGCTGCGACTCGGCACTGCGAGCGACCTCCCGGCCGCCACGATCGCCGAGGACCTGCCGCCGGTGGGCAGCCGGGTCACGGCCTTCGGCAACTCCCAGGGCGGTGGGGTCGTCGTGGCGACCCCCGGCACAATCGTCGAGTTCGACCGCAACGTGGTGGTGCGCGACGCCACGGACGGTTCGCGCCACCGCCTCACGGGGATGATCCGCACCGACGCCCCCATCCGGCCGGGTGATTCCGGCGGGCCGCTGGTCGACGAGTACGGAACGGTCGTGGGCATCAACACCGCGGGTGCGGTGCAGCGGAACACCGACACCTCGCCCGATACGACCCCCGAGGCGTACGCGGTGCCCATCACCGAGGCGGTCACCGTCGTCGAGCAGGTGCGGACGGGGGTGAGCGAAGGGTCGGTGCACGTGGGTCCGACACCCCGGCTGGGCGCGAGCGTCACCACCGCGCGCAGGGACGGCCAGGATCTCGGGGCCGAAGTGCTGTGGGTCTCCTACGACAGTCCCGCCTATCACGCCGGTCTCGACGCCGGTGATGTCGTGGTGTCGTTCGACGGTGAGCGGGTCTCGTCGACCGGTGAACTCGAGGAGCGCCTGCTCCGTCGCAGTCCCGGCGATGTCGTGTCGATCGAGTGGACCACCGAGAGCGGCGAAAGGCGTTCCGCCGACATCGTTCTCGAATCCGGCCCCGCACGCTGACGGCGACGTCCACCGAGAATCGGTTGATCGGTCGCCCGAGAGGCGAAGACACTTGACCTCGAGTCGCCTCGAGTCGCCTCGAGGTCGCAAGATCTCATCGGACCGTCCGACGACCGGGGGAACACGATGAGCAACCACACCGCATCACCGCCGCATCGGCGTCCGCGCCTGGCGCGCGGGCCCGTGCGGCCGTTCGCTCATCCGCAGTACCGCCTGCTGATCCTGGCACTCGCGGCGGGACTGCTGTCCGTGGGCACCTGGCTCATCGCGGTGGTGTGGCAGGTCGTCGAGATGGGCGGTGGCCCGGCCGAACTGTCGTCCGTCGCGGTGGGGCCGGCGGTGGGCATGGTCCTCGTCGCACTTCTCGGAGGTGTGCTCGCCGATCGGATCCCGCAGCGCACCCTGCTCCTCGCGACGTACATCGCACGGGCGGTGCTGGTCGCGGTGACGGCTGCGCTCGCCGTGAACGGATCGATCACCTTCTGGCACCTCACCGCCGTGGGTTTCGCGCTGGGGCTCGCCAACGGGGTCCAGTTCCCGGCCTATTCGGCGCTGTTGCCGTCCATCGTCCCGCCGCAGGACCTGCTCGCCGCCAACGGGGTCGAGGGCGTGCTCCGGCCGACGCTCATGCAGGCGGCCGGTCCGGCGGCGGCGAGCGCCGTCGTGGCGGCCTCGTCCCCGGCGGTCGCCATGTGCACGGTCGCACTCCTCGAGGTGGTCGGTGCGCTGTGCATCCTCGCGATGCACCCGACCGCGGTCCGCCGTGACGACGCACAGAGCGACGAATCGAGCGGATTCCGTTCCGTGGTGGACGATCTCACGGAGGGTGTGCGGTTCACCGTGCGCACGCCGTGGTTGCTCGGAACCCTCCTGTTCGGTTCCGTCGCGGTCCTGTGCGTGCTCGGGCCGATCGAGGTGCTGATCCCGTTCGCGATCCGCGAGGCGACCGGGGCGGGCCGTCGCAGCACGCGATGGTGATGGCCGGTTTCGGTGTCGGTGGTGCCGTCGGGTCGATGCTCGTGGCGTCACTGCGGCTGCCGAGGCGCTATCTCACCGTCCCGCTCCTGATGTGGGGCCTGGGTTGTATCCCTCTCGTCGTCATCGGCGTCTCGGGATCGGTACTGATCATGATCGTGGCGGTGTTCGTCGTCGGCGCCCTGTTCAACGCCGGATCCGTCGTGTGGGGGACGCTGCTGCAACGGCGGGTGCCCGCGCACCTGCTGGGCCGGGTGTCGAGTCTCGACTTCTTCGTCTCGATCGTGTTCATGCCGCTGTCGATGGCC
The DNA here is from genome assembly GCF_900187265.1 of Rhodococcus rhodochrous. NCBI lineage: Bacteria > Bacillati > Actinomycetota > Actinomycetes > Mycobacteriales > Nocardiaceae > Rhodococcus > Rhodococcus rhodochrous. The sequence continues at coordinate 1,009,383 of NZ_LT906450.1, read as the reverse complement.
GTGGCCGGGCCGCTCGCCCTCACGGTCGGGCTCGCGCCGACCTTCGCGGTGGCGGGGATCGTGCCGGCCGTCGCGGCGATGATCGTGATCGTCGCGGCCCGGACGCCGCGCGACGAGATCGACAATCCGCTCGAACTCGTTCCGGTGGACGGGGCGGAAGTCGACCCGGTGGACGAGGGGGTCGTCCCCGCGGAGTGCCGGAGCTGACGGTGCTCCCGTGGCACGGAGGACCCGCGCCCGAACCCGGTTCCACCTCGACCGGGATACTCGGAGCGTGAGCGCAACACTTCGTATCGACGGCCTGTCGGCCTCCCGTGGGGAACGTGTCCTGTTCGACGGACTCGATCTCACCGTCGCACCGGGCGACGTGATCGGACTCGTGGGGGCCAACGGCGCCGGGAAATCGACGCTGCTCACCACCCTCGCGGGGGTCGGCGACGCCGATGTCACCGGCTCGGTGATCCTCAGCCCGCCCGACGCCACGATCGGCTACCTCGCGCAGGAACCCGAGCGGGTGCCGGGCGAGACGATCCTCGGCTTCCTCTCCCGGCGTACCGGTGTCGCCGAGGCCGAACGCGTCATGAACGCCGCCGCCGAGCGCCTCGGCGACTCCGGCGAGGACGACTACACCCCGGCCCTCGAACGGTGGCTGGCGCTCGGCGGCGCCGACCTGGCCGAGCGCGCCGAGAAGGTGGTCGACGACCTCGGTCTGGACGTCGGGCTCGACGCTCCGATGACGTCGCTCTCCGGTGGTCAGGCCGCCCGCGCCGGGTTGGCGGCGCTGCTGCTCTCGCGCTACGACGTGCTCCTGCTCGACGAACCGACCAACGACCTGGATCTGGCCGGCCTCGAACAGCTCGAACGGTTCGTCGACGAGACGCGCACGGCACTGGTGGTCGTCAGCCACGACCGCGAGTTCCTCGCACGCACCGTGACGGGCATCGTCGAACTCGATCCCGTGCAACAGCAGATCTCGGTCTACGAGGGCGGATACGAGGCGTATCTCGTCGAGCGCGAGGTGGCACGCCGGCACGCGCGTGAACAGTACGAGGAGTTCGCCGACACCAGGTCGCAGCTCGAGGAACGCGCCCGGATGCAACGCAACTGGCTCGAACACGGAGTCCGCAACGCGCGCCGCAAGTCCAAGGACAACGACAAGATCGGACGCAAGCACCGCGCGGAGGCCACCGAGAAACAGGCCGCGAAGGCGCGTCAGACGCAGCGGCGCATCGAGCGGCTCGACGTCGTCGAGGAGCCTCGCAAGGAATGGGAACTGCGCATGGCCATCGCCGCCGCCCCGCGCAGCGGCACCGTGGTCGCGACCCTCGACGAGGCCGTCGTCCGGCGGGGTGACTTCGTCCTCGGGCCGATCACCACGCAGGTCGAGTGGGGCGATCGCATCGTCGTCACCGGTCCGAACGGCGCCGGGAAGTCCACTCTGCTGCGGTTGCTGCTCGGCACGATCGAACCGGATTCCGGTCGCGCGTCGCTGGGCTCGGGTGTGCTCGTCGGCGAGATCGATCAGGCCCGCAGCCTGTTCGAGGGCGACGAACCGCTCGTCGAGGCGTTCGGTCGCAACGTGCCCGACTGGCCGGACGCCGACGTGCGGACCCTGCTCGCGAAGTTCGCTCTCAAGGGTCACCACGTCCTGCGGACGGCGTCGTCACTGTCGCCGGGCGAACGCACCCGCGCGGGGCTCGCGCTGTTGCAGGCACGCGGCGTCAATCTGTTGGTGCTCGACGAACCCACCAACCATCTGGACCTGCCGGCGATCGAGCAACTCGAGCAGGCCGTCGACAGTTTCGAGGGCACTCTGCTGCTGATCACGCACGATCGCCGCATGCTGGAGACCACACGGACGACACGTCGATGGATGCTCGACGACGGGAAGCTGAGCGAGGAGTTGCTGTAGATGGGTGGAAGCGTGCGCGTGGACAGCTGGACGTGGTCGGTCCGGTTGTTCAAGACCCGGTCCGCTGCGGCGAGCGCGTGCCGCGCCGGGCACGTCCGCGTCGACGGGGTAACGGCCAAACCGTCGACGCCGGTGACGATCGGCGCCGAAGTCCGCGTACGCGCGCACGGTACGGAGAAGATCGTCGAGGTCACCCAGCTGATGAACAAGCGCGTGGGTGCACCGATCGCCGCGACCGCCTACATCGATCACAGTCCCCCGCCTCCGCCGAAGGAAGTCCTGGCGGCGCTCCCCCGCCGTGACCGCGGGGCGGGTCGTCCGACGAAGAAGGAACGCCGCGAACTCGACCGTCTTCGCGGCTTCGCCGACGACGACTGACAAGTCCACGATGTATCGATCCGTCGTCACCCATTGACAAAGTGTTGTGTTTTCACAACACTTTGTTCCATGAGTCCGGTACGTCGTGGGGAAACTCTCCCCATCTACAACCGCATCCGCGTGCTGCGCGCGGAGCGTGGCATGAGCCGCGCACAACTGGCCGCGCTCATCGACGTGAACCCGCAGACCGTCGGCGCACTCGAACGCGGCGACCACTATCCGAGTCTCGATCTCGCCTTCCGCATCTGCGATGTCTTCGGACTACCGGTCGAGGCCGTCTTCTCCCGCACCGAGTTCACGCCGTTGTCGACCGAGCTGTACAAGCCTCGGAAGGAGGCCTGAGATGACCACAGGATCCCTGCTCGACCGCTACGAGGAATACCGCACCCGCAGGTTCCTGAAGAACGAGGAGATCACCGGGGGGTGGATGCCGAACTGGCGTACCCGACGTCGCCGCCGCATCCTCGCCGTCGCCGTCGTAGCGCTGATCGCGTTGATGTTCGCCGTCGCGATCGCCTCGTACTTCACCATGGCGGCAGCGATCGTGTGGCTGCCGGCCGCGTTGATCTTCCTGCCCGCCTGGACCTGCCTGCAGATCGTCTCCGGACGCCAGTCGGACGCTCCCCGCCATGCGCTCGACGAACGCGAGATCGCCGAGCGCAACAGTGCCCGCTCGATCGGATTGTCGGTGGCACAGGCACTTCTGCTGATCCCCATCTTCACCCTGCTCTTCGGCGCCTCGATCGACTCCCTCGACCACCAGGCCCTCGCGTACTCGATGGGTGGGCTCGCGCTCGCCTCGATCCTGTTCAGCGGTTGCCTGCCCGCCGTGCTGCTCGCCTGGACCCGCCCCGACGACGATCCGGAGGACCTGCTGTGACACTGACGATCGACAATCTCTCGAAGCGCTACGGCGACAAGATCGCTCTGGACGGCGTGAGTTTCGAAGTCCGCCCCGGTGAGTTGTTCGGTTTCGTCGGCAGCAACGGGGCCGGCAAGACCACCACCATGCGGATCACCCTCGGCGTCCTGGCCGCCGACTCCGGCGAGGTCCGCATCGACGGGAAACCGGTCGACCTCGGGATGCGCCGCAACATCGGGTACATGCCCGAGGAACGTGGCCTGTACCCGAAGATGAAGGTCGGCAAGCAGTTGTCCTATCTCGCCCGGCTGCACGGACTTTCGAAGTCGGAGGCATCGGAGGCGGTGCAGCGGTGGACCGAGAGGCTCGGTATCGCCGAACGTCTCGGCGATACGGTCGACGCCTTGTCGCTCGGCAACCAGCAACGCGTGCAGCTCGCCGCGGCCCTCGTGCACGACCCGAAGGTCCTCGTCCTCGACGAGCCGTTCTCCGGCCTCGACCCGGTGGCCGTCGACGTCATGAGCGACGTCCTGCTCGAGAAGGCGAAAGAGGGTGTGCCGGTCGTGTTCTCGAGCCACCAACTCGACCTGGTCCAACGCCTGTGCGACCGCGTGGGCATCATCGGCGCGGGCCGGATGCGCGCCGTGGGCACCGTCGACGACCTGCGGTCCAAGGGCGATGCGCTCCTCGTCGTCCACGCGCCGCAGGCACCCCGCGGATGGGCGCACGGCCTGCCGGGCGTCACCCACGCCGAGTACGAGGACGAACGCACCGTGCTCACCGTCACCCCCGGCGCCGACGACCAGCTGATCCTCAAGGCGGCGCTGGCCACCGGCCCGGTCCACGAGTTCTCGCTCCGGCGCCCGTCCCTGACCGAGCTGTTCCGAGAGGTGGTTTCCGCATGAGCGCCCCGTTGAGCAACGCCCGCGCGGTCGGTCTCGTCGCGTCACGCGAGTTCGTCACGCAGGTACAGAAGAAGAGCTTCCTGATCAGCAACGCGATCATCCTCGTCGCGATCGTCGTCGGCATCGTCGCCACCTCGGTCCTGTCCGGCGGCGACGACGACCGGCCCACCGTCGGAGTCGTGGGCGCACCCGCGCTGCAGACGACGATCGAATCGCTCGGCGAGACCGTCGGCACTCCGCTCGAGGTCTCCGACGTGCCCGACGCCGCCACCGCCCGCGAACAGGTGTCCTCCGGCGACCTCGACGTCGCGCTCGTCCCCGGCGACGGGGCGTCCGTCACGGCGATCACCGAATCGGAACTCGACACCGACGTCCGCGCCGTCGTCGAGGCAGCTGTCGTGCAGCAGGCCCAGGTCGCCGCGCTGACCGACCGCGGCGTCGATCCCACTGCGGTCGCGGCCGACGTGTCCGCGGCGACCGTGACCGTCGACGCCCTCGACCCGCCGGATCCCGAACAGGGACAACGCATCATCCTCTCGATCATCGCCGTGGTCCTGCTGTACATGCAGATCCTGATGTTCGGCATGTACGTCGCGATGGGTGTCGTCGAGGAGAAGTCCTCGCGCGTCGTCGAACTGCTGCTGTCCACGCTGCGTCCGCTGCAGCTGCTGTGGGGCAAGATCCTCGGCATCGGTGCGGTCGGGCTCCTGCAACTCACCGCCTACGGGGTGGTCGGCGTCGGCACCGCGCTCGCCACCGACACCCTCACGATCACCGGCACCGCCCTCGGCGTGCTCGCCGGCACCCTCGGCTGGTTCGTCCTCGGCTTCGCGTTCTTCGCCGTCCTCTACGCGGCGGCGGGGTCGATGGTGTCGCGGCAGGAGGACGTCAACTCCACCTCGGGTCCGCTCGTGATGCTGATCCTTGCGATGTTCTTCGCGGCGTTCTCGTCGGTCGACGATCCCGAGGCCGGATGGAGCACCACGCTGAGCTGGATCCCGCCGTTCTCGGCGATCCTCATGCCGTTGCGTATCGCGGCAGGGGTGGCCACACCGTTGCAGATCGTCGGCACCATCGTTCTGATGGTCGCCGCCATCGCGGTGCTCAGTGTGATCGCCGCGCGCATCTACCAGCGATCGATCCTGCGCATCGGCCGGACGGTCACGTGGAAGGAAGCCCTCGGCCGATAACCGACCCCGCAACGAGGGGGAGGATATGTGCGGTTTGTCGCAAGAACGCGCACACAACCTCCCCCTCGTTCGCGTCGGTATAGGTTGACGTCGACGGACGAGGACAGGTGGAGGCGACGTGGCCGGTGGCAGGATCTCGGCGCAGGAGTTCATCGACAAGGTGCTCGACCCGGGAAGCTTCGTCTCCTGGGACGTTCCGCCGATCGATGTCGGGGCGGGCGAGAAGTACCTCGCCGATCTGGAGCGGGCCGCCGAGAAGTCCGGGGTCGACGAATCCGTGCTCACCGGTTCGGGCACCGTCCACGGCCGCCGGGTCGCTCTGATCGTGTGCGAATTCTCCTTCCTCGCAGGCTCGATCGGTGTCGCCGCCGCCGAACGCATCGTCACCGCCGTCGAGCGCGCGACCGCCGAGGGACTACCTCTGCTCGCGTCGCCCACCTCGGGTGGCACCCGCATGCAGGAGGGCACCCTCGCCTTCGTACAGATGGTGAAGATCGCCGCCGCCGTCGCCGCACACAAGGCCGCCCACCTCGGCTATCTCGTGTACCTGCGCAACCCGACGACCGGTGGGGTGTTCGCGTCGTGGGGGTCGCTCGGGCACGTCACCGCCGCCGAACCGGGCGCGCTCGTCGGCTTCCTCGGCCCGCGCGTCTACAAGGCGCTCTACCAGGAGAACTTCCCCGAGGACGTCCAGACGGCGGAGAACCTGTACCGCAAGGGCGTGATCGACGGAGTCGTGCCCATCGGCGGTGTGCGGCAGGTCGTGCACCGGTTGCTGCGCGTGCTCGTCGAGGGGAACCGGCCCGAGGTGACGTCGAGTCCGGCGATCACCACCGTCGACGACGTGCCCGACATCCCGGCCTGGCAGTCGGTGATGCTCAGTCGACGCCCCGAACGGCCCGGTATCCGGCAGTTGCTGCGTCATGCCGCCTCCGCGCAGGTCCCCCTGTCCGGGACCGGTGAGGGAGAGTCCGATCGCACCGTCCTGCTCTCGCTCGCCCGGTTCCGCGGTGTCTCGTGCGTGATGTTCGGTCAGGACCGCGCGGGACAGTCACCCGAACGCACGATGGGGCCGGGAGCGCTGCGCGAGGCCCGCCGCGCGATGCGTCTCGCCGACGAACTGCGCCTGCCGCTCGTGCTCGTCATCGACACCCTCGGTGCGTCGCTGTCGAAGGAGGCCGAGGAGCGCGGGCTCGCACCCGAGATCGCCCGCTGCCTCGCCGATCTCGTCACCCTGCCCACTCCGACGGTGTCGGTGCTGCTCGGCCAGGGAACCGGCGGCGGCGCACTCGCCCTGCTCCCCGCCGACCGGGTGTTGTGCGCGCAGCACGGCTGGCTCGCGCCGCTCCCGCCCGAAGGTGCCAGCGCGATCGTGCACCGCGACACCACCCACGCACCGGCCATGGCGCAGGATCAGGGGATCCGCTCCCGCGACCTACTGCGCAACGGTGTCGTCGACGCGGTCGTCCCCGAGCGTCCGGACGCCACCGAGGAACCCGTCTCGTTCGTCAAGCGGGTCGGTGCCGCGGTCGCCCGCGAACTCGCGATCCTCACCGAGGAACCCGCGGAGGACCGCTACCGGCGACGGATCGAGCGGTACCGGAAGCTCGGTGTGCCGTCCTGACGCGGCGCGATCCGGATCAGCTCGAACCCGCCACCGCTCCGCCGGCCACGACGGCGGCCATCATGGCCGCGTTGACGGACGCGACGGCATCGCGCACCGCTCTGGCCGCCCACTCGCCCTGCGCGATCTCCTTCGCCCGCTTCTTCACCGCTCGCTTGTCGGCGTCCGGGAACACCTTCGGGGCCGCATCCGCCGCCGACAGCAGGGCGATCAGCGCCGCGGTACGTGGCTCCGGGGTCAGGCCGTCGATCAACGCCGCGCGGATCAGGTCGCGGACGCGCTGTTCGTGGGTGAAATCGATCGCGGGCCACTTCTTCGTGGGGAACACCCCGAGGATCTTCCCGCGCTCCTCCGAGACCCAGCCCTGCTCGACGACCCGCGCGAGAAGCTTCTCCTGCAGGCCCTTCTGCAGTTTCTCGATGGCCGCCGTCGGCTTCACCGGCCTGCCCGAGCCGAGCCGCTCGACCGCCTCGGCGAGGATCGGATCGGCGGGTCGTGCCTCGGTGCGTATCGCGATCCGCCCCTTCTTCACCTGCTCCCCCTCGGTGTCGACCGCCACCACGTCGTCGAGGGCAAGCTCGAGGAGCACCGCACCCGCGAGAACGCGTGGCAGTTTCACTCCGTCGACGACAGGCTTTCCCGATTCGTCGTCGAGCAGCAGGAGCAGCAGGTCTTCCGCGATCGAGGTCATGCGGCTCAGGGTAGGCACTTCGTCCGTTCGTCGCGTGGTTGTGGCCGTCCGACGCAGACCTGCAGCCACCCCCTTGCAGGTCACATAGAGTGGTTCGCGCCACAACCGCCGTCGAGGAAGGACACGAACGATGGGCTCGTACGAGGAGGCGTTCCGCCGGAGCACCGAGGATCCGGAGGGATTCTGGCTCGAGGCCGCCCGCGCGGTCGAGTGGGAGAGCGCGCCGACGCGAGCCCTCGACGACTCGGCGGCACCGTCGTACAAGTGGTTCCCGGACGGCACGCTGAACACCAGCGTCAACGCACTCGACCGGCACGTACAGGCAGGGAACGGCGACCGTCCGGCCCTGATCTGGGATTCGGCGATGGTCCCGGCCAAGCGCACGTACACCTACGCCGAACTGCTCGACGAGGTCGCGAAGTTCGCCGGTGTGCTGCGCGACCAGGGTGTGGCTGCCGGCGACCGCGTCATCGTCTACATGCCGATGATCCCCGAGGCCGCCATCGCGATGCTCGCCTGCGCCCGCATCGGGGCGGTGCACTCGGTGGTGTTCGGCGGGTTCGCCGCGAAAGAGCTCGCGACCCGCATCGACGACGCCACGCCGGTCGTGCTGGTCACCGCCTCCGGCGGCCTCGAACCCGGCCGCACGGTCGAGTACCTGCCGATCGTCGAGCAGGCGATCGGTCTGTCGCCGACCCCGCCGCACACCGTGATCGTGAAGAACCGCGAGCAGATCCCCGGTTCGGCGGCCGACTACCAGACGTCCTCGGCGGCGTGGTTCGACTGGGACGAGCTGTGCGCCGACGCGTCCCCCGCCGAGCCCGTGACGGTCGCGGCGACCGATCCGCTCTACATCCTCTACACCTCCGGCACCACCGGGAAGCCCAAGGGCGTGGTCCGCGACAACGGTGGGCACGCCGTGGCCCTGACGTGGTCGATGCACAACATCTACGACATCGATCCGGGCGACGTGTGGTGGACCGCCTCCGATGTGGGCTGGGTGGTCGGCCACTCCTACATCGTCTACGGCCCGCTGCTGGTCGGTGCGACGACGGTGATGTACGAGGGCAAGCCCGTCGGCACCCCCGACGCGGGTGCGTTCTGGCGGATCATCGCCGAGAACGGCGTCAAGGCCCTGTTCACCGCTCCCACGGCGATTCGCGCTGTACGCAAGTCGGATCCGAACGCCGAGGAGCTGAAGAAGTACCCCATCGACTCGCTGCAGACGCTCTTCGCCGCCGGTGAGCGCCTCGACCCCGACACCTACCACTGGGCGACGAAGGTGCTCGACCGCCCGGTGGTCGACCACTGGTGGCAGACCGAGACGGGTTGGGCGATCGCCGCGAACATGCGCGGCCTCGAACCGATGCCGCTCAAGGCCGGCTCCCCCACCGTCCCCGTGCCGGGATACCGGGTCGAGATCGTCGACGGAGAAGGCAAGCCCGTCGATCCGAACACCGAAGGCAACATCGTCATCCGTCTGCCGTTGCCGCCCGGCACGCTGGCCGGCCTGTGGCAGGACGACGACCGGTACCGCCGCTCGTACCTCGACACCTTCCCCGGTTACTACCTCACCGGCGACTCGGGCTACGTCGACGAGGACGGCTACGTCTTCGTCCTCGGCCGGTCCGACGACGTGATCAACGTTGCCGGGCACCGGCTCTCGACCGGCAGTATGGAGGCCGTGGTCGCGTCGCATCCCGCCGTCGCCGAATGCGCCGTGGTGGGCATCCGCGACGAACTGAAGGGCCAGCGCCCGTCGGGTTACGTGGTGCTCAAGTCCGGCGTGGAGATCGATCCCGAGACCCTGCGACAGGAACTCGTCACGATGGTCCGCGACCAGATCGGCGCGGTCGCGACCTTCCGCGACGTGACCGTGGTCCAGGCCCTGCCGAAGACGCGCTCCGGCAAGATCCTCCGCAAGACCATGCGGCAGATCGCCGACCACGAGGAGTACACCGTGCCGTCGACGATCGAGGACCCGGCCGTGCTCGACGCGCTGAAGGAACAGCTCGGCGGCTGATCGAACCCCGCACGGATCGGGCGGACGGAGACCTCGTCTCCGTCCGCCCGATCAGTTTTCGTGTCACTTCCTCCGTCTGCGCCTCACGAGCACCAGCACGAGCACGGCTGCGACGACCCCGCCGGCCACTGCGATCAGATCGGGCCGGTTGCGGATCTCCTCGGCACGTTCGGCCGCGGACTGCTTGACCCGGGTAGGGACGTCGAGCCGGTCGGTGAGTTCACCGACGGTCGCGGCGAGTTCGGCCCGTTGACGTTCGATGTCGGTCACCTCGTCCGGACGACCACCGTTGTCGGATGCGGTCACTTCGTTGCTCCCTTCGCGGCGTCGATGTCGGCGCGGACACTGGCGGCCGTGCGTTCCGGCACGGGCGGTGCGGCGTTCTTCGCCTTCGAGGCCCCGACCGCGGCGAGGATGCCCCCGATGGCGAGCACCACGAGCGCGACGATGAGGGCCGCGAGCCACGGTTCGACGGCCGTGGCGAGGCCGAGTACGGCCGTCGCGATCAGTGTCGCCAGACCGAGGAAGAGCAGGATCGCTCCCGCACCCGAGATCCCCACGCCCACACCGATGCGGGTGCCCTTGGACTTGACCTCCTCGAGCGCGTGCGAGACCTCGGTTCGCACCAGGGTCGAGACCTGTTCGGTGAGTCGCTCGGTGAGCTCGACCGTGGACAGATTCTTCGGTTGTTCGGCCACGGGGCGAGCATTGCCGGCGGGTGTCGTCATCGCGGATTCCTTTCCGTCGTGGGCCCGGTAGGGCCCACGGGGTCGGCCGCCTCTCCGGAGGAGCCGTCGGGGTTGTCGGTGCTGTGGGCCTCACGCAGCCTGCGCCCGTGCTCGACGAGTTCTTCCAGCTTGGCGGCGTTCTTCTCGCTGACGCGCGAATCACGTTCGGGCAGTTGCAGTGTCTTCTCGGCAGGCATACCGGCCTGCAGCTGGCGGCCACGTTCCATCTCGGCGTCGAACTCGGCACCGAACAACAGGGCCAGATTGGTGATCCACAACCACAGCAGGAAGATCACCGCGCCGGCGAGTGAGCCGTAGGTCTTGTTGTAGCTGCCGAAATTCGAGACGTAGAAGGCGAATGCCACCGAGGCCACGATCCACACGACGATCGCGATGAGCGATCCCAGGCTGACCCAGCGGAACTTCGGCTGGGACACGTTGGGCGTCGCGTAGTACAGCACCGCGACGATCATGACCACCAGTGCGAGCATCACGGGCCACTTGACGATGCTCCACACCGTCACGGCGGTGTCGCCGAGGCCGATGACGTCGCCGATCGTGCGTGCGACCGGACCGCTGATCACGAGCATCAGGGCGGTCGCACCGGCGGCCACCAGGGCCACAGCAGTGATCAGCAGCATCAGCGGGCGCAGCTTCCAGACGGGCCGGCCCTCCTCGATCTCGTAGATCCGGTTCATGGCGCGGCCGAATGCGCCGACATATCCCGATGCGGACCACAGCGCGCCCAGAGTACCGACTACCAGGGCGAATCCGGCTGTCGGTGCGGACACGAGCTGTTCGATCGGTCCTCGGAGGGTGTCGACGGCGGAGGACGGGGCGAGGTCCTCGACCATGCCGAGCACAGTGTCGACCGTCGTCTGCCCCTGGCCGAACACGCCGAGCAACGAGACCACGACGAGCAGGGCGGGGAACAACGACAGGACGGCGTAGTACGTCAGTGCAGCGGCGAGATCGGTGCACTGGTCTCGACTGAACTCCCGAATCGTCCTGCGCAGCACATATTTCCACGACGGCGTGGACAGATCGGTCGGAGAGTCGGGTTTGCGCGGGTCATCGGGGGCAAGCGTGGCACCCGACGATCCGTCACCTCTGTGCTCGGCGTCCATACTGCGCCGGGTACCCCACGTCACACACCGACCAAACTCACAGCCGCACGGCGGCCGAACCACCGCCGCAGCGGTGCGACGGCCGTACGATTCCGCGCATGGCCGACGCCCCACTCGAAGGATCCGCCGACGGTTTCGCGGACATCGCCTCGCAGCTCGACTACCCGATGTTCATCGTCACTGCATTCGACGGCGAGGAACGCAGCGGTTGCCTGATCGGCTTCGCGACCCAGTCCGCGATCGATCCGGCCCGCTTCCTGGTGGCGCTGTCGAACAAGAACCGGACCTACCGGGTGGCGTCGAAGGCGAAGCACCTCGCCGTGCACGTCCTGACCCCGGCAGACCGCGAACTGGCAGCGCTGTTCGGCGAGCACACCGGCGACGACATCGACAAGTTCGACCGCTGCTCGTGGCGCGAGGGACCCCACGGTCTGCCCGTGCTGGACGGTCCGCGTGCGTGGTTCGTCGGCCGGATCCTCGAGACGTTCACGACCGGCGACCACGGGGGTTTCCTCCTCGAGCCCGAGCGCGGTGAGCTCCGCGGCGACTTGGACCGCCTCATGACCTTCAAGTCCGTGGGCGATCTCGACGCCGGGCACGGCGCGTGACGTGCATCCGGCGGGCGGGAGTGGTCTGATCGGCGACATGCGACGACTCGACGGCACCGATGCGGCGCAGCACGTGGACGACACGGCGCTGCGCGCTCTCTACGCCTACCCCGACGATCTGTCCCGGCCGTGGATGCGGATCAACTTCGTGTCCTCCCTCGACGGAGCCGTGGCGGTCGAGGGACGATCCGGTGCCCTCGGCTCGCCCGCCGACAAGAAGGTCTTCGGGTTGCTGCGCGAACTCGCCGACGTGATCCTCGTGGGCGCGGGCACCGTGCGGGCCGAGAACTACGGCGGCGCCCGGACCGGCGAGGCCTTGCGTGCGCGCCGCGAGGAGGCCGGACTCGCTCCGATACCGCCGGTCGCGGTGGTGACCGCCTCGTGCGACCTGCCGCCCGAGCTGCGTCTGTTCACCGACACGACGATCCCGCCCGTGGTCTTCACGACCGCACGGGCCCCCGAGACCGCCCGGCGCGCGGTGGAGGCCGCCGGAGGCGACGTCCGCGTCATCGCCGACGCGGCGATCGACGGGCCCTCCCTGCTCGCGGCGATCGGCGAGGCGGGATGGCTCCGGGTGCTGTGCGAGGGCGGACCGAATCTGTTCGGCCGCATGATCGAGGACGGCGTCGTCGACGAGCTGTGCCTGACCTGGGCTCCGGTCCTGGCGGCCGGCAACGCCGCGCGTATCGCGCACTCGCCGACCGCTGCTCTGACACCCCTGCAACGTGCGCACCTGGTGTGCGACGACGACGGCACCCTGCTCACCCGCTGGGTGCGACCCGATGCTCTGGAAGGAGACACGCATGGCCGATGACGACGTGGTGGAGGGGACGGACACCTCCGACGAGTTGATCGAGCAGCTGGCACAGCTCGCCTCCGACAAGGAGCTGACGCTCGGCTGCGCGGAGTCCCTCACCGCGGGCACGCTCGCAGCCCGCCTGGGTGCCGCGAAGGGCAGCTCCGACTGGTTCCGCGGCGGCATCGTCGCGTACTCGCGCGAGGTCAAGTACGGCCTGCTCGAGGTTGCGGAAGGCCCGGTCGTGTGCGAGAGCGCGGCCCGCACGATGGCGGAGAGCACCTCCCGCCTTCTGGGCGCGGACATCGTCGTCGCCGTGAGCGGGGCCGGTGGCCCCGACCCGCAGGACGGCCGCCCACCGGGCACGGTCTGCTTCGCGACGACCGGTCCGGACGGCACCCGCAGCGAGGAGCAGCGCTTCGACGGTGATCCCGAGAAGGTACTCGCGAAGACCGTGCGTCACGCCCTGTCGTTGCTCGTCGAGCGCGCGTCCGCCTGAAAATCGGATGCGATCTCCTACCCGCGGGGCCTAACGTGACGAGCATGCGCGTCGTCTTCACGAAGGGTCCCGGCATCGGGTACGAGATCGCGGTGCACCGCGACACCGGTCCGGAGCTCGCTCCGCGCAACGGCCCGGGCGGTCACCCCTATCTCCCCCACGACCTCGTGCACCTGCTGGTCGAGAAGGAGGCAGGGATCGAACTCGGAGTCTTCGGGCAGTTGGCCGCAGGCGACAACGGCATGTTCTGGCCCGTCGACAACGCGGAGCGGACCAGAGCGGGTCGGCGTCGGCGCTCGAAGAAGCATGCGATGTCGCCGCGCGCAGAGGACGACATGATCAGGTCGGAGACACTGGCGCGCATCGCCGTTCCCGTCTGGGAGGTGCGACGCGGTCTGGCGCAGAGCCTTCCGGCATATGTGTCCGCGCACGATGTCACCCCGGTGGTCGACCGGATCGTGGCCACCTTCGACGACCACGCCGACCGGTGGCATGCGCTACCGGTCGGCGGGTCGCTGACGGTCACCTGGAAGGTGTCGCTACAGAACCGACGGTGACACGTCGAGGGTCGTGCGGTCGAGACTCGCGAGCAGATCGAACTGCGGTCCGGTCCTGGGCAGTTCGAAGCGGAAGAAATACCGTGCGGCGGCGCGCTTCCCGTCGAAGAAGTCGCCCTCGCGGTCGCCCACCGCGAGGAGCTGCTCGAGCCACATCCATGCCACCACCACGTGCCCGACGGCTTCGAGGTAGACCGACGAGTTGGCCAGGGCCACAGCAGGATCGCCGGTGGACCACAGCGTCGCGGTCGTTTCCGCGACGCGCGCCACGGCCGAGCCCAGCTGCTCCGCGTAGGCGGCGGCGTCGCCCCCGGCCTGCGTCGCCCGGGTGATCGTCTCTCCCACCGCTTCGCCGAGCAGCGCGAGAGCGGCACCGCCCTGCATGATCACCTTGCGGCCGAGCAGGTCGAGGCCCTGGATGCCGTGCGTGCCTTCGTGAATGGGGTTGAGTCGGTTGTCGCGGTAGAACTGCTCGACGTCGAACTCGCGGGTGTAGCCGTAGCCGCCGAGCACCTGGATCGCGAGGCTGTTGGCCTCGAGGCACCACTGCGACGGCCAGGACTTCGCGATGGGGGTGAGCAGGTCCAGCAGCAGACCGGCGCGGGTCCGCTCGTCGTCGCTCTCGGCGGTGCGCTGCACGTCGACGAGTTTCGAGCAGTACAACCCCAGCGCGAGTGCGCCTTCGACATAGGACTTCTGCGCCAACAGCATTCGGCGCACATCGGCGTGCTCGACGAGCGGAACCTGCGGCGAGGCCGGGTCCTTCGCACCGAGCGGCCGGCCCTGCGCGCGGGTACGGGCGTAGTCGAGCGACTGCAGGTACCCGGCGTAGCCGAGGGAGGTGGCGAGGAAGCCGACGCCGATCCGGGCCTCGTTCATCATGTGGAACATGTACGACAGGCCCTTGTGCGGCTCACCGAGCAGGTAGCCGACCGCGCCGGCCTCACCGCCGGGGGTGTGGACGCCCTCACCGAAGTTGAGCAGGGTGTTGGTGGTACCGCGGTTGCCCATCTTGTGGTTGAGGCCGACGAGGGCGACGTCGTTGCGTTCGCCGAGCGTGCCGTCGGCCTCGACGAGGAACTTCGGGACGATGAACAGCGAGATGCCCTTCACCCCGTCCGGTCCGCCGGGGATCTTGGCGAGGACGAGGTGGACGATGTTCTCGGTGAGTTCGTGGTCGCCGCCGGAGATCCACATCTTGGTGCCGGTCAGCCGGTAGGTGCCGTCCGCGGCGGGCACGGCCCTGGTGGTGATGTCGGCGAGCGACGAACCGGCCTGCGGTTCGGACAGGCACATGGTGCCGAAGAAGCGGCCCTCGAGCATCGGCGGCACGAAGGTCCCGATCTGCTCGTCGCTGCCGTGGGTGACCAGCAGGCTCGCATTCGCGGCGGTGAGGAAGGGGTAGGCCGAGGTGCCGGCGTTCGCGGCCTGGAACCACGCCATCGATGCGCGCTGCACGGTGACCGGCAGTTGCATGCCGCCGTGCTTCTCGTCGAACCCGCCGGCGAGGAGTCCCGCCTTGCAGAACAGGTCGAGCGCGTCCTTGACCTCGGGGATGATCTCGACGCGACCGTCCTCGCCGATGCGGGGTTCCTGGGCATCGCCCTTCTTGTTGTGGGTCGCGAAGTGCTTCGTGGCGATGTCGGCGCTCAGGTCGAGCACGGCGTCGAAGGTCTCGCGGGAATGCTCGGCGAAGCGGCTCCGAGCGGTGAGGGACTCGACGTCGAGCCAGTCGTACAGGAGGAAGTCCAGGTCGCGCCGGGACAGTACGGGAGAAGGCATCGAGGATCCTTTCGGGCGACTCGGGTATCGGCCGCAGCAGGAACGAACTCAGCAGGAACGAACTAAGCGCTCACTCAGTAGACCAACGACGGTGCATGATGTCAACGACGCCTTCTCCGCGACCCCGCAGGACGGACCCCGTGACCGACACGCCCGAGCAGACCCCCGACACGCCCGCCCCCGGCTCCCCTGTCCCCGCCTCCCCTGCCCTCGATTCCCTCGCCGCAGCACTCCCCGGTGGCGGCTCCGAGGTCGCGCGTCGGCTCGTCGCCTCAGCGGTGGAGTCCTTCGCTCGCCGCGGCTACCACGCGACCACCACCCGCGACATCTCCGTCGGCGCAGGGTTGAGCCCCGCCGCGCTCTACGTGCACTTCCCGTCCAAGGAGGCCGTGCTCTTCGAGGCCGGCCGCAACGGGCACCTCCACGTTCTCGAGGAGGTCGAGAGCGCCGCCGCGAGTTCCACCGACCCGATCGAGCGGATCCGCGCCATCGTCGACCGCTTCGTGCGGATCCACGCCGTGCACCACACCACCTGCCGGGTCGCGCAGTACGAACTGCACGCGCTCTCGGAGGAGCACTACCGCGAGATCGCAGAGATCCGCAGACGCACCGACGCCGTGGTCCGGGAGGTCATCTCCTCGGGCGTCGACAGCGGTGCGTTCCGGGTCGGCGACGTGCCCACCGCGGCCCTGGCGATCCTGTCGCTGGGGATCGACGTCGCCCGGTGGTACCGGCCCGGCCGCGTGGACGTCGACGATCTGGCCCGCAACTACGTCGACCTCGCGTTGTCGATGCTCGGGGCCACTCGCAACTGAGCCAGCCGGGCACCGAACGACGACGAGGCCCGCAACCCGGTGCTTCCACCGGTGTTGCGGGCCTCGAATGTCGTTGCGGGTCGGTTTTATCCGACGCCGAGCAGATCGATCACAAAGACCAGGGTCTTGCCTCCGAGCGGATGCCCGGAACCGGCCGGTCCGTACGCGAGCTGCGGGGGCACCGTGAGCTTGCGACGTCCACCGACGCGCATGCCCGGAATGCCTTCCTGCCAGCCCGGGATCAGCCGTCCGAGCGGGAAGCGGACGGAGTCGCCACGAGCGAACGACGAGTCGAACACATCGTTGGTGTCGTACTCCACCCCGTGGTAGTGCACGTCGACCACACCGCCGGGCTGCGCTTCGTCGCCGTCACCGATGGTGATGTCCTCGACGACGAGATCGGCGGGAGCCGGGCCGGTCGCCGGCTCGACCGTCGGAACCTCCGGCGGCACCTGCACGGCGAGCAGGTCGATGATGAACACGAGCGTCTTGCCCGACAGGCGGTGGCCCGATCCGGCGGGACCGTAGGCGAGCTCCGGCGGGATGGTCAGCTGGCGACGGCCGCCGACCTTCATGCCCGGGATGCCCTCCTGCCAGCCGGCGATCAGACCGGACAGCGGGAAGGTGATGGACTCACCACGGCTCCACGACGAATCGAACTCTTCACCGGTATCGAACTCGACCCCGACGTAGTGGACTTCGACCTTCGATCCGGGCTCCGCTTCGGCACCTTCGCCGACCACCAGGTCCTTGATGACCAACTGGGTGGGGGCGGGGCCCTCCTGGAACTCGATTTCGGGCTTTGTCATGGATGTCTCCTCGTCGGGATTCGGTCGATCTTTCCGGTCGCTACGAGGGTTCAGCGCTCCTCGAGGGACGTGTACGGACGCTCGGTGTAACCGGTGTAGATCTGACGCGGACGGCCGATCTTCAGGGTCGGGTCCGAGTGCATCTCACGCCAGTGCGCGATCCAGCCGGGCAGGCGTCCGAGGGCGAACAGCACGGTGAACATGCGGTCCGGGAAGCCCATCGCACGGTAGATCAGGCCCGTGTAGAAGTCGACGTTCGGGTAGAGCTTGCGCTCGATGAAGTAGTCGTCCGTGAGGGCGGCCTCTTCGAGCTTCATGGCGATCTCGAGCAGTTCGTCGCCCGCACCGAGCTTCTTGAGGATGCGGTCGGCGGTCTTCTTGACGATCGCGGCCCGCGGGTCGTAGTTGCGGTAGACGCGGTGTCCGAAGCCCATGAGCTTCACGCCGTCTTCCTTGTTCTTGACCTTGCGGACGAAATCCTTGACGTCGCCGTCGGACTTCTGGATGCCGTCGAGCATCTCGAGCACGGCCTGGTTGGCGCCGCCGTGCAGCGGGCCCCACAGTGCGTTGATGCCGCCCGAGATGGACGTGAAGAGGTTGGCGTCGGAGGAACCGACGAGGCGCACCGTCGACGTCGAGCAGTTCTGCTCGTGGTCGGCGTGCAGGATGAGCAGCATGTCGAGCGCCTGAGCGATCTCGGGATCGATCTCGTAGGGCTCGGCGGGGAAGCCGAAGGTCATGCGCAGGAAGTTCTCGACCAGCGACAGCGAGTTGTCGGGGTAGAGGAAGGGCTGACCGACAGACTTCTTGTAGGCGTAGGCCGCGATGGTCGGCAGCTTGGCGAGCAGACGGATCGTCGACAGCTCGACCTGCTCGGAGTCGTCCGGATCGAGGGAGTCGGGGTAGTACGCCGACAGGGCGTTGACCGCGCTCGACACGACGGGCATCGGGTGCGCGTTGCGCGGGAAGCCGTCGAAGAACCGCTTGAGATCCTCGTGCAGGAGGGTGTGGCGGCGGATCTTGTCGGTGAAGACCTCGAGCTGCTCCGAAGTCGGCAGCTCACCGTAGATCAGCAGGTAGCTGACCTCGATGAACGTCGACTTCTCGGCGAGCTGCTCGATCGGGTATCCGCGATACCGCAGAATGCCCTTCTCGCCGTCGATGTACGTGATCGCCGACTTCGTGGAGGCGGTGTTGACGAAACCCGGGTCGAGGGTGGTGTACCCGGTCGCCGCGAGGAGCTTGCCCAGCTCGATACCGTCATTGCCTTCCGTCGCCTTGGCGATCGACATCGTGTGTTCGCCACCGGGGTAGCTGAGGGTGGGGTTGGTGTCATTCTCAGCGGGCACGAAGGATCCCTCTCAAGCTCAGACCTACGAGAAACTTCCGGACATTCACGTAGAACCTAGCCGTAGCGCGGGGTATGCGCTGCGGCAGGGTCCGCCGAAAGTCCTCGATCGGTATGTCGTCCATGTGGGTTCCGAACGCTCGCCCGCACCCTCCGCGACTGTGCCGCAAGGCCGGCACACGCCGATAACCTGCGGCAATACTACCCGGGTCTCACCAAGGTCGTTACGCGGGGATCTGCGTCGATCCGGCGCCCCACGCCGGTCACTGTACTCACGGCACGGCGAAGAGCGCATCGACCAGCACGGCGGTGGTCTCCGCGACGGGTCCGCCCTCGAGGGGGGCGTCGGGGTCACCCGTGGTCGAGTCCGACAGGATCGCCAACACCATCGGCTGCCCGTCCGGAGACCACACCACTCCGGCGTCGTTCACCGTCCCGTGGTTGCCTCCGCCCGTCTTGTCCGCCGACGTCCATCCCGGCGGCAGACCCCCCGCGGATCCGGGTGTCCGAGGTGGTGGTCGCCCGCATCCAGCCGAGCAGTGTGCGCTGCTGGGGATCGGGCAGCCCCGAGCCGAGCAGCACCTCACGGAATCCGTGAGCGAGTCCTGCGGCGGTGGTCGTGTCGCGCTCGTCACCCCGGGCCGCCTCGTTGAGTTCGGGTTCCCACCGGTCGAGCCGGGTGACCTCGTCCCCGACGGAGCGGGCGAAGGCGGTGACGGCCTCGGGCCCACCGATCCGGTGCAGCATCAGGTTTCCGGCGGTGTTGTCGCTGCGGGTGAGGGCGGCCTCGCACAGCCGGTCGAGCGGCAGCACACGCCCCTGATGTTCCGAGGTCACCGGCGAATTGACGACGATGTCGTCCGGGTCGATCGGAAAGGTCTCGTCGAGCCGGAGGGATCCCTCCGACTCGAGGCGCAGGATCGCCGCGGCGGCGTAGACCTTGAAAGGCGAACAGATCGCGAACCGTTCGTCGGCCCGGTAGGTGTGGACGCGCCCGGTCACCGGCGACTGCGCGAACACTCCGAGCCTCACGGCGTAGCGGTCCTCGATCTCCATCAGACGCTTGTCGACCCCGGCGGCGAGCAGTTGCGTATCGGGTACCGAATCGGCCGTCGTCGACGGGACCGTGCCGACGGGACCGTCCTGCGAGCCGCAGGCCGCCGCGGCGGCGACGGAGGACAGAGCGAGGGTGGAGTGGAGAAAACGCCTGCGCGACAATCTGTTACGGAAGAGGGACTCGGTGGATGTCATGCCGACAGGACACCACCGACAGGAATCGCCCCGCCAATACGCACCTGCCGCCCGCACGAGTCGGAAAAACTATCGCCGCTGTTCGAAACGGGGAGGACGGGCGGGATCCGGCCGCGCGACACACCGGGTCGGCGAGTCACCCGCCCGTGCTGATTGAATCCCTGCCATGGACCTGATCCGCCACCTCCGGTTCTTCGTCACCGTCGCGGAGGAAGGACACTTCGGCCGGGCTGCGGCGGCGCTCGACATGACGCAACCCCCTCTGTCACAAGGACTTCGGAAACTCGAACAACATCTGGGTTCCGAACTCGTGCATCGCACCAGGCAGGGAGCGGTCCTCACTCCCGCCGGAGCGGAGCTGCTCCCCCGCGCGCGTCTCCTCGTCGACGACGCCGACCGCTTCCTCGCCGAGGCCGGACGTGTCGCCCGCGCCCGGGGGCTCCTGCACTGGGGGGCCACCCGCGCGCTGCCCGACCGCCTGGTGACCCTGTGCGTCACAGCTCTGAGCCGACGCGGTGAGGCAACCGTGTCGACGCGATCCGCGAGCACCGTCGAGCTCGTCGACGCCGTGCGATCGGGGATGTGCGATCTCGCCGTCGTCGAACATCCGGCCCTGACCGAGGGACTGGACGCCGGCCCGGTGGTCAAACTCCGGCGATGGCTGGTCGTGCCGGCCGACCACCGCAGCGCCCGCTCCGACCGGCCGCGTCTGCCGATGCTCTCCGACCTGACGTTCGCCGCGCCGCCACGGGCGGGGAACCCGGCGTCCTTCGACGCCGTGCAGGATCTGCTGCGCGAACGAGGACTCGATGTCGACACCACCCCGGCGGTCGACGACCGCGCGGTGCTCGCCGCCGTGGCCGCCGGTACCCACTTCGGGGTGTCGACCTCGCCGCCCGGCGCGGTGCCCGGCGTGGCCTGGCTGGACTGGGCGCCGTCCGCGCTGGCCTTGCGGGTGCGCATCGTGCGACGTGCCGACGCCGACGTCGGTGTGCACGTCGACGCCCTCGACCGCGTCCTGTTCAAGGAGCGGGTCCGGTGAACGGCGGGGTTCGCCGGGACACGGCCGTCGACCGGATCCGGGCGGTCTTCGCGGATGCGGGCTGCACGGGATGGCTGCACGCCCGCCGGTGTGCGGATCCGCGGGCGGCGATGCTGTCGGTGCGCGGGGACGAACGCGTGGTCCTCGCGTCGGTGTACAAGCTTCCGTTGTTCCTCGCGTTCTGCGCGGAGGTGGACGCGGGCCGGCTCGACGCATCCGGACAGCTGCGGATCGTGCCGTCGGACTGCACCCCCGGCCCGACGGGGATCGCGAGCTTCCGGGATCCGGTGACGATGAGCCGACGCGATGTGGCCGCGTCGATGATGACGGTGTCCGACAACGCAGCGGCCGACGTGCTGCTCGGCGAGATCGGCACGACCGCCGTCGAGGAACTCCTCACGCGCCTCGGACTCACGCGGACCCGGATCGTCGGTGGGACCGCGGACGTCTATCAGCGCCTCGTCGAGGAGACGGACACCCGCACCACCGTCGAGGCGTTCCGGGCGCTCACCGATATCGACGCGGCCTGGACCGTCTCGGCGTACGACCCTGCCTACACGAGCGCGACCACCCCGGAGGAGATGACCCGGCTGCTCGAGGCCGTGTGGTCGGGCTCGGCGCTCTCGCCCGAGAGCACCGCCTTCGCGCAACAGGTGATGCGCGCCCAGATCTGGCCGCACCGCATCGCATCGGGCTTCCCGCATCGCGGGGTCGCGATCGCCGGCAAGACCGGCACGATCGGCATCATCCGCAACGAGGTGGCGGTCGTCGAGTTCCCCGGCGAGTATCCGATCGCCGTCGCGGTGTTCACCCGCGCCGCCCGCGCGGACCCCGTACTGCCGGTGGTCGACGCGGCGATCGGAGAGGCCGCGCGCATCGCCGTCACGGAGTTGCGGGCTCCCCTGCCGGACGACCCCGCGGGCCCGTCAGCCGAGAGTGCGTGAGACCCGGTAGCGCACGAAGGCCGGGAAGGCGACGACGCACACGAGCGTGCCGACGATGACGAGGACGCCGCCACCAGCAGCCGCGACGGCCGTGCCCGCAGCCGCTGCGGCGGCGCCGTGGAGCACGTCGCCGATGCGCGGTCCTCCCGCGACGACGACGATGAACACGCCCTGCAACCGGCCGCGCATCTCGTCGGTGGCGACGGTCTGCAGCATCGTCGAGCGGAAGGCCGCGGACACCATGTCGACCGCCCCGCCGAAGGCCAGGAAGAACAGGGCGACCCATAGCAGCAGACCGCCGCGGTCGGGCTCGGCCCACCACACCGCGGCGCCGAAACCGACCATCGCCACGCCCCACAGGACGATGCACACGATCACGGCGAGACCCTGGCGCTGTACCCGCGGCAGCCATCCGGAGAAGACGCCGCCGACCACCGCGCCGACCGACATCGCCGCGAACAGCAGGCCGAGGGCGAAGCCGCCCTGCGCCGGATCGCCGAACGACTCGTGGGCGATCTGCGGGAACAGGGCGCGCGGCATCCCGAACACCATGGCGACGATGTCGACGACGAACGACGCCAGCAGGATCCTCTGGCCCGACAGGTATCGGAAACCGTCGAAGACCGCACGCAGTCCGGCCTTGGTGACCTCACCGAGCGGTGGGACCGCCGGGAGTCGGACCACCGCCCACAGCGTGGCGAGCAGGAAGATCGCGTCCAGAAGGTAGAGGGTGGGCAGCCCCACGACGGGAATGAGAGCGCCGGCGAACAACGGGCCGGCGATCGCCCCGAACTGCACGACCGTCATGTTGAGCGAGGTGGCCGCCGCGATCTGCCCGACCGGCAGCAACCGCGGGATCACCGCCGCCCGGGTGGGCTGGTTGACGGCGAAGAACGCCTGCTGCACCGAGAAGAGACAGAGCAGCACCCACACGTTGTTCAGTCCGCTCGCGGCCTGCGCCCACAACAACAACGACGTGACACCGAGACCGGTGGAAGTGATGAGCAACAGTTTCCGGCGGTCCATCGCATCGGCGAGCGCCCCACCCCACAGGCCGAACACCACGAGCGGCACGAGCCCGAACACACCGGTGAGCCCCACATAGGCGGAGTTGCGGGTGATCTCGTAGATCTGCTGGGGTACGGCGACGACCGCCATCTGCGCACCGATGACGGTGACGATCCCGGCCCACCACAGCCGGGCGTAGTCCTTGTTGCGCAGCGGTGTGGTGTCGGCGAGCAGGCGCCTCACGGTTGCAGACGCTCGGTGATCCAGCGACCGTCGACCAGGCGGGTGCGGATCCGGTTGTGCAACCGGTTGGGCCGGCCCTGCCAGAACTCGACCGACTCGGGCACGATGCGGAACCCGCCCCAGAACGGCGGTACCGGGATGTCGTCGTCGACCTCGTACCGCTCGGCGGCCTCGACGAGGGCGTGCTCGAGATCGGCGCGTTCCGCCACCGGACGCGACTGCT
This sequence comes from Rhodococcus rhodochrous, assembly GCF_900187265.1. Lineage (NCBI taxonomy): Bacteria > Bacillati > Actinomycetota > Actinomycetes > Mycobacteriales > Nocardiaceae > Rhodococcus > Rhodococcus rhodochrous. Next base: position 986,018 of record NZ_LT906450.1, on the reverse strand, counting down.
GCGACGCCCATGCGCCCAGGCGGGATCCGCGCGGCCGCGTCCGCCAGTACGCCAGGGTCTCCTCGTCGGACACGCGGACGACCGGCCCGCGGACGGTCACCTGCCGGTAGACCGGCAGCCAGAGGAAGGTCGCCGACGCATAGGGGTGTCCGGCCAGATGACGGCCCTTGTCGGATTCGAAGTTGGTGAAGAAGGTCAGGCCGTCGGCGTCGATCTTCTTGCACAGCACGGTGCGGGTCGCGGGGTGGCCGTGCTCGTCGACGGTCGCGAGCACCATCGCGTTCGGTTCGGGCACCGCGGTGGCGACCGCATTCGCAAACCACGTACGCCACAGCGGAAGCCAGCCCTCGGCGACATCGCCGGGAGTGAGATCGCGGTCGGCCGGGGACTCGTCGGTCGGCCCCGCCGGGCTGTAGTCGACACGCATACGCGCGAGGTCGTCACCCTCGGGGCGCGGCAACGGGAAATCGGACGGCACGAACGACGACGGTACTCCCGGCATCCGGGCGGCGGCGCTCGGACCACGGAGGCTACAGTTTTCACGACGACCCGAGTGGGGCGCCGATCACACCTGACGGTGACCTCATTCCACCGGCAGCGCGGCCCGGACCGGGCCGTGCTCGAACGAGGAGAGCCCAACCGTCATGGCAGCGAGCGCGTCAGTTCCCGAGGATTTCGTCGCAGGACTCGAAGGCGTTGTCGCCTTCACGAGCGACATCGCCGAGCCCGACAAGGACGGTGGCGCACTGCGCTATCGCGGGGTCGATATCGAAGAGCTCGTCGAGAAGGGAGTCACCTTCGGCGACGTGTGGGCCCTGCTCGTCGACGGCGAGTTCGGTCGCGGCCTGCACCCGGCCGAGCCGTTCCCCCTCCCGATCCACACCGGCGACGTGCGCGTCGACGTCCAGGCCGGTCTCGCGATGCTCGCACCCATCTGGGGCTTCCGTCCGCTGCTCGACATCGACGACGCGACCGCCCGCGACAATCTCGCCCGCGCCGCGGTGATGGCCCTGTCCTATGTCGCCCAGTCCGCCCGCGGCATCTACCAGCCCGCCGTGCCGCAGCAGCGCATCGACGAGGCGAGCACCGTCACCGAACGCTTCATGGTCCGCTGGAAGGGCGACCCGGATCCCAAGCACGTCGAGGCGATCGACGCCTACTGGGTGTCGGCGGCCGAGCACGGCATGAACGCCTCGACGTTCACCGCCCGGGTCATCGCCTCGACCGGCGCGGACGCGGCCGCCTCGCTCTCGGGCGCGGTCGGCGCGATGTCCGGCCCGCTGCACGGCGGCGCCCCGGCGCGCGTGCTGCCGATGATCGAGGAGACCGAACGCACCGGCGATCCGCGCGGCCTGGTCAAGGGCATCCTCGACCGCAAGGAGAAGCTCATGGGCTTCGGTCACCGCGTCTACCGCGCCGAGGACCCCCGCGCCCGGGTGCTGCGCAGCACCGCCCAGCGGCTCGACGCTCCTCGTTTCGAGGCGGCGGCCGCGCTCGAGCAGGCCGCCCTGGCCGAGCTGCGCGAGCGTCGTCCCGACCGGGCGATCGAGACCAATGTCGAGTTCTGGGCCGCGGTGATCCTCGATTTCGCCGAGGTCCCCGCAGCGATGATGCCCGCGATGTTCACCTGCGGACGGACCGCCGGCTGGTGCGCCCACATCCTCGAGCAGAAGCGTCTGGGCAAGCTCGTGCGTCCCGCGGCGATCTACACCGGCCCCGATCCGCGCCCTGCCTCCGAGGTCACGGGCTGGGATTCGATCACGCATCGCTGATGCCTCTTCCCCTGCCGGGCCGACCAGCGCCCGGCGGGGGCTCCGAGGGGGCGGTCTAGACTACCTGTGCACCATGTCCCTCGACTCTTAGGACACGCATTCCGATGGCAGACGCGTCACCGATCATTCCCGCCGACCTCAAGCCCGCAGACGGCCGCTTCGGCTGCGGCCCGTCCAAGGTTCGTCCCGAGCAGCTGCAGTCGCTGGTCGACGTCGGCGCTTCGGTGTTCGGCACCAGCCACCGGCAGAAGCCGGTCAAGGACGTCGTCGCCCGTGTCCGCTCGGGTCTGCGCGACCTGTTCTCCCTGCCCGAGGGCTACGAGGTCGTCCTCGGCAACGGTGGCACCACCGCCTTCTGGGACGCCGCGGCCTTCGGTCTGATCCGGGAGCGCTCGCAGCACTTCACCTACGGCGAGTTCTCGTCGAAGTTCGCGACGGTCGCGAAGAAGAACCCGTTCATCGGCGATCCGATCGTCGTGGGTTCGGAGCCGGGCTCGGCTCCGGAGATCGTCGCCGACGCGTCGGCCGACCTCATCGGCTGGGCGCACAACGAGACCTCGACGGGTGTCGCGGTTCCCGTGCAGCGTCCTGCCGGTTCCGACAACGCTCTGATCGCGATCGACGCGACCTCGGGTGCCGGCGGCCTGCCGGTGAACATCTCCGACACCGACGTGTACTACTTCGCCCCGCAGAAGTGCTTCGCCGCCGACGGTGGCCTGTGGATCGCGCTGATGAGCCCGGCCGCGCTCGAGCGTGTCGCCGAGATCAAGGAGTCGGGTCGCTTCACCCCCGAGTTCCTGTCGCTGCCGATCGCCGTCGACAACAGCAGCAAGGACCAGACCTACAACACCCCGGCGCTGGCCACCCTGCTGCTGTTCGCCAACCAGATCGAGTGGCTCAACAGCAACGGCGGTCTCGACTGGGCCGTCGCGCGCACGAAGGATTCGTCCTCGCGCCTGTACGAGTGGGCCGAGGCGTCCGAGTACGCGACGCCGTTCGTCGCCGATCCGTCGCTGCGTTCGCAGGTCGTCGGCACCGTCGACTTCGCCGACTCCGTCGACGCGGCGCAGGTCGCGAAGATCCTGCGGGCCAACGGCATCGTCGACACCGAGCCGTACCGCAAGCTCGGCCGCAACCAGCTGCGCATCGGCATGTTCCCGGCCATCGATCCCGAGGACGTCACGCAGCTGACCAAGAGCATCGACTGGGTCGTCTCCCAGCTCTGAGCACCTCGCGCAGCGGGGCCGGGTCCGATGTCGGACCCGGCCCCGTTGTCGTCATAGTCTCGACCTCGCATCGAGACATTTCGGCGAACCCTGGACGATAACGCGCCGCGTCGGATTTCTTGCGATGTCGCTCGGCGTGGCGCGGCGTGTCCGGCCACGAAAAATATCCAGGTCGGTTACAGTCGGGCGGGTCAATCGCGATCGGCGCGAGGAGGTCAAGGTGCGAGAGCTTCGAGTGGTCGGTCTCGAGCCCGATGCTAAGCATGTGGTGCTCGCCGATCCCACGACGGGGGACAAGTTCCGCATTCCCGTCGACGACACCCTGCGCGCGGCCGCTCGCGGAGATCTGGCCCGTCTCGGGCAGATCCAGATCGAGACGACCAGCCAGCTCCGCCCTCGCGAGATCCAGGCCCGCATCCGCGGCGGCGCCTCGGTCGAACAGGTGGCCGACGAGGCCGGGATCCCGGTCGCCAAGGTCGAACGGTTCGCCTATCCCGTCCTGCTCGAGCGGTCCCGGGCCGCCGACATGGCCAAGAAGGGCCATCCCATCCGCCCCGACGGTCCCGCCGTCGAGACCCTCCAGGAAGTCGTCACGCAGGCGTTCCGCGCCCGTGGGCACAGCCTCGACGAGGCCGAATGGGATGCCTGGCGCGACGACGAAGGATTCTGGGTCGCGCAGCTGCGGTGGCATGCCGGTCGTTCCACGAACCGCGCCCACTGGCGGTACCAGCCCGACGCACACGGCGGCACGATCACCGCGCTCGACGACATCGCGGCCGACCTGGTGGATCCCGACTGCGGCCGGCCCCTGCGCTACCTGACCCCGGTCTACTCGGCGCGCGACGTCGACGATTCCACCGAGGCCGAGAACGCCGAGCGTCACGCCCCGATCGCACTGGAGTCCCCCGCTGCCGAAGAACCGGCTCCCGAGCCGGTCGCTGCCGAGGAGACCACCGTCGCCGTCACGGTGCCCGACGACGCCGACGCTTCGCGCACGTCCCAGGCTCCCGCGAAGGACAAGCGCGGCAAGCCCGCGCTCCCCTCGTGGGACGACGTGCTGCTCGGTGTGCGCAGTAACGGACGCGTCTGAGGAAGACGTCGGCGATGTCGGCGACGGTGTCGACGCTCTGGTACGTCGACGCACCCGATCCCGCAGCGGTCCTGCGTGAGTTCGCCCCGGATCGCGATGCGGCGCAAGCACTTCTGTCGCGCCTGTTCCCCGATCTCCAGGTCGACCCCGGCGTGCGGGTACCGCTGACCGAGGTCGGTGGTACCGACGGGCCGGGCACAGCCGGCGAGGACGGGGTCGAACGATTCTGGGTCGGCAGTTACCCCGGCGTGACGGTCGTATCGAGCCACCGATTCGCCCTGCGCCACCCGTCGGAGCTTCCCGCGATGTGGTTGCGTACACCCGCCGCGCAACGCACCTGCCTGCTGGCCTCCGATCCGGGCGGCGCGTGGGGATCGTTCGCCGTGTGGGAGTGCGGCAGGCTGCGGCGCAGCTTCGGGGCGAACACGGTCGAGTTCTTCGAGGACGAGGGCCTGCCGTTCGTGTGGGAACGACCGTTCTGGGCGGGTGAACACCCGCTCCGCTGGCCGCCGAACATCCCGCCGCCCCCGGAGTCCCTCCCCTTCCACCCGCGCAAGCTCGTCGAGGAGGCCCACGGCGCGTGGCTCGGATTCCGCTACGTCGGTCGTCGCGCCGACGAGCCGGACCCGCGCGAGATCGAGACGTGGAGTTTCACGTTGCGTACCCCGGTCCCGCAGATCACCGTCCCGGAGCCGAAGACCGGTTGGTGGCGGCGTCTCGTGGCGCGCTGACCTCTCCCTGACCCGGCTCCTCGCCTTTCCGTCTCATTCTTCCTCTCCGACAATACTTTTCAGGGAGTCGAGGTCCTCGGTCGTGACGTCCGAGGGCTGGAGGACGACGGCCCAGGCGTCGACGTACTCGGTGCTGTACTTGTGGCCGTGGCCGGCGGGAACGCCCGTGGAGAAGGGCAGATCGGCCGTGATCTGCCAGAAGGTCACGAACGGTATCCACACCATGTCCTCGAGCACGTCGCGCCCGGGGGCCTCGCCGATCCAATCCGGTTCTCTCGTGATCAGACGTGGACTCCACCAGACGATCGGGTCGGACGGATGCATCAGATACAGCACCCGACTTCCCTCCCACGGACTGTCCGCGGGCGGGATCCCCGCCTGCGGATCGTTCGTGAATCGCACCGTGCGGCCGTCCCGGAAGACCGGCTCGATCTCCGGGCTGCCGTCGTCACGGTGATCGCTGAACTCCCGGAAGAGGACGTTGAAGTTCGGCGGTCCGGCGAAGACCGTGCCCGCCGTGCGATTGCGCAGGTCGTACTCGCCGCTGAAGGCGGTCTCCCCACCGAACGAACCGAGGCTCTCCCCGGCCACGAGCAGTCGGGGGCGGGCGTCCTGGGGAAGCTTGGACCAGACGTCGTAGACCGCGTCGAACAGGTCGCGTCCGGCTTCCCTCGCCTTCGACTGGTCGACGAGATAGGAGATCCACGAGGGCAGGTAGGAGTACTGGATCGCCACGGTCGCGACATCACCGCCGGTGAGGTACTCGACCGAGTCCACCAGAGCCGGGTCCACCCATCCACTGCCCGTCGTCGTCACCACCACCAGGTTCTCACGCTCGAATCCACCTGCCCGCGTGAGGTCTTCGACCGCGAGGGACGCGCGATCCTCGGTGTCGTCCGCCGATGCCAGGCCGGCGTAGATCCGGATCGGTTCCAGAGCAGGACCTTCCGCGAACTCGCCGAGTTGCTCGGTGGTCGGGCCCTGCCCGACGAAGATCCGACCCTGCCACCCGAGAGAATCCCACGGAACGACCGAATCCGGTCCACCGGAGCGGAGTGCGGTCGTCGGTTGCTGCACACCTTCCTCGGTTCTCGTGTCCCGCGCCGAGAACGCCGCGTTGGCGGCGTCGATGAAGCCGCCGAGGAGCACTCCGGAGACGATCGCGTACACGAGTCCCGCGACGAGAACCCACCCCACGACGTTCGCGGCCCGCTGCCCGATCGACCGGTCGAGTGTCCGTGCCGCCCAGTGGTACAGAGCGCGGATACCGCGTCCGATCGCCAGCAGCACAGCGAACATCACGACCGCGACGAGCGGGGAGAGGACCGCAAGTGCCAGGTTGTACTCGGAAACCCCCCATCAGAGTACGGATCTCGTGCTGCCAGTACTGACCGAGCCCGAAGAAGACCGCGAAGAGGACCACCGCACAGACACCGAAGGTCCACCACGACGTCGCCTTGGGAGGCCGAGGAGGACGGTCGGCGAACGCACGCCACACGAACGCGACGAGCACACCGAGACCGTATCCGATCGCAGCGGTGATCCCGCAGATCATCCCCTGCAGGATCCCGCCGCGCGGGAGCAGCGACGGCGTGAAGGACAGGCACGCGAAAAGCACTGCACCCCAACACCCGGGAAGTGTGAGGTGCAGCGCTTTCCGTCGTGTCCGCGATCGGGGGTCATCGGCCGCGACGTTCGCGACCGGATCGCCCCGGACGCTGCGGCCGTCTTCCTGCACGGTCGCGTCAGTAGTAGTCGGGGCGCGGGTTCCAGGTCGAGATCGCCCAGATCACGACCGCGTCCAGCGCGATGATCAGGATCGACCACCACGGGTAGTACGGCAACCACAGGAAGTTCGCGATGATCGACAACGCCGCGAGGACGATCGCCGTGACACGGGCCCAGGTGGCACCGCTCATCAACGCGAGACCGGCGACCAGCATCACGACACCGAGGACGATGTGGATCCATCCCCACGTGGTGAAGTCGAACTTGAACGTGTATTCCACGCCCCGGACGAACACTTCGTCCTCGGCCACCGCAGCGATGCCCTGGAAGAGCTGGACGACGCCGACCGTTGCCAGGATGATCGCGGCCCCGATCGAGGTGCCTGCGGCGATGCCCTGTTTCACACTCATCCCGTCTCTGTCGGGACGTACGTCATGCGACATGACGATCCTCTCGTGTACGAAGGAGACATCGATCGTGCACCGACCCTCGCGAGGAGCGGTCACGATCCGATTCGGAGGAACAAGGGTGCTGCGGGTTACGCTGTCACCCTTGCATTTTCAACCGCCGGCTGCCCCGACGCGACACGACGATCGCACGAGCCGACCATGGGAGGGCACCGTCCTTCGATGCCCTCCCCGCACCGATGGTTCACGCGATGGGCACGCCGTCGCGTCCGGTCGTGACGTTGCCGAGCGCCTGCGCCTTGAGGTGTTCGTACTCCGTGGGTGTGATCGCACCCGAATCGAGCAGGGCTTTGGCGTCGGCGATCTGCTGGGCCGGGGATTTCCCGACCGCCACGGTCCGGATGTACTCGTCGGTGGCCTGCTTCGCCTCCGCTTGGGCCTGCTGCGCCCGCAATGCCATCCCGCGACCCCGAGCGATCAGATAGACCAGTGCCGTGAGGTACGGGAGGATCACCAGTCCGATGACCCACACCGCTTTGACCCAGCCGGACACGGAGTGATCACGGAAGAGGTCGACGATGATTTGGAACAGGACGATCAGGTATGCCACGAATGCGAATACGACGACTGTGTACCACACGTAGTCCCAGAATGAATCCATAGCCGAACCTCCTCGGCCGGACCGGGGGACGGAACGATGCCCGCGAAACCGCCCGGAAATTGAAGATCTCGAATCCTGTTTCCCCCTGCGGCGTGCCGTTGCCGGCACCACCACCAGTCACGGCTCATCCGCTCGTCGACACCGGATCGAATCGTGGCATCTGTCCGACTCCGGCGTCGGCGGGTGTCTCTACAAGCCATGACGACCTCCGTCCCTCCCGTCCGGAAGGAACGCATAAACCATACGCCCATCACGAGTGAAGGGCACCTGTTTTCGCTGATCGTGCGCCCGGCGCACGACCGGGTCGTTCAGGAGTAGATCGCTCGGGGGTTCCACGCCGAGATGGCCCAGATCACCATCACGTCGAGCGCGATGATCAGGATCGCCCAGCCCGGATAGTTCGGTAGCCACAGGAAATTCGCCACGATCGACAGTGCGGCGATGACGATCGCCACCACGCGCGCCCAGGTCGCACCGGCGATCAATGCGATTCCCACCACCGCCATCGCGACCCCGATGACGATGTGGATCCATCCCCATGTCGTGAGGTCGAACGCGAACGTGTATTCCGGCCCGGCGACGAGCAACTCGTCGCCGGCGACAGCAGCGATCCCCTGGAGGATCTGCAGCGCGCCGATCAAGGTCAGGATGATGGCGGCTCCCACCGACATCCCGGCTGCCAGACCCTGACCGATCGTCATGTGCTCTTGTTCGGCATGCGCACCGTGGGACATGATGCTCCTTTCGGCCCACCCGACATTTCCGAGTGTGCGCTTCGGAGACGTTCTGCGGAATGCCTGCCGTGGGAGGAATACTCCGCAGGGACGGTCAGGACACGATCAGCGCGAGCCAGCCGAACGGCACACCGGCCACGAAACCGGCGGCAAGCCAGCGCAGTACCTGCACCCGGAGCCACGACCACACGGTCGGCGCGACTCCCGCGACCGTCACGACATTGACGACGACGGCGAGGGCCGGATGGATCCGTCCGAGCGCCTGCCCGCAGGCGACGACGGTGATGACGGTGGCGACGAAGGAGAATGCCGTCAGTGTGAGCCCCGTCGCCCAGGGGGTGGGCGCGGGGCCGCGGGCCTGGCTCATCGCGGGAGCCGCACCCGCTCGTAGAACGCCATCGCAGCAGCGGTGGCCACGTTCAGCGAATCGGTGCCGGGAGCCATGGGAATGCGGGCGCGCACGTCGGTCGCCCGCATCGCATGCTCGGTCAGGCCCGGGCCCTCGGCACCGAGGAGCAGCGCGACCTTCTCCCCCGTCATCGCTTCGGCGAGCGGGATCGCCTGCGGGTCCGGGGTCAGCGAGATCAGCTGGAAGCCACTGCTGCGCAACAGATCCAGGTCGGACGGCCACCGGTCGACGTGCGCGAAGGGGACACGGAGGACGTGCCCCATCGACACACGCACCGCACGCCGGTACAGAGGGTCGGCGCATCCCTTCCCGAAGAGCACACCGTCGACGCCGAGCCCGGCGGCGTTGCGGAACATCGAGCCGATGTTCTCGTGGTCGTTGACCCCTTCGAGCACTGCGACCGTGGTCGCCTTGTCGAGGACGTCGTCGAGCGACAGCGGTTCGGGCCGGTGCGCTACGGCGAGCACCCCGCGGTTGAGGTGGAAGCCGACGACCTCCGCCATGGTCGCCGCATCGGTGCGGTAGAACGGCACGTCGACGTCGCGCAGGTCGTCGGCGAGTTCGTCCAGCCGCCGACCCACCCCGAACAGGCTCGTCGGAGCGAACCGGGAATCGAGCATGCGCTGGACCACCAGCACACCCTCTGCGATCACCAGCCCCTTGCCACCGGGAAGGTCGGGCCGACGATCCGCGGAGTTGAGACCGCGGAAATCGTCGACCCGGGGGTCGGAAGGATCGTCGATGTCGATGACGTGAACCACCGGGACATTCTCCCAGCGTCCACGCGCCCTCCCGCACCGGGTCGGCCGTCACGACCGCAGTGCGGTCATCCCCCTCGACCGCGGTGCGGTCATCCCCCTCGACCGCGGTGCCGTCAGTCGTCTTCCGCGACCAGCGCCGTGAGGATTCCGATGGCTCCGCGCAGCGTCCCGAGCGAGTCGGGATCGAGCTTCTCGAGCCGTTCGGTCAGCCACACTTCGCGTGCCTGGGCCTCGTCGGCGAGCAGCTCGGTCCCGGCTTCGGACAGCGTCACGATGATCTGTCGTCCGTCCGTGGGGTGCGGCGTCCGCTCGACGAGCCCGAGCTCGTGGAGAGAGGCGATGACCCTGGTCATCGAGGGTGGCTGGACGCGTTCGCGCGCCGCCAGCGCCCCCGGGGTCATCGCACCCTCCTGCGCGAGGGTGGCCATTGCCGAGATCTGGGTCAGGGAAACTCGGGAATCGCTGCGTCTCCCCCGCAAATGACGCGTCAGACGCACTACGGCGAGTGAGAGGTCACCGGCGAGTGCGCGTGTATCCGAGATCATGGCGTGCAGAATACGTCACATCGCCCGAAACACGCGTCGGCCGTCTAGGTGAGCAGTTCCGTGAGGGGATCGACCGAGAAGTACAGGGCGAACAGCACTGCGACGATCCACATCAGCGGGTGGATGGTGCGGATCTTGCCGCTGGCGGCGTGCAGGATCACCCAGGTGATGAAGCCGACGCCGATGCCGTTGGCGATCGAGTAGGTGAACGGCATGACCATGATGGTCAGGAAGGCCGGCAGGGCGATCTCGAACTTGGTGAAGTCGATGTCGCGGACCTGACCGATCATCAGGGCGCCGACGACCACGAGTGCCGGGGAGGCCGCCTCGATGGGTACCACCTCGTACAGCGGGGTCAGGAACATCGCGAGCAGGAACAGCACGCCGGTGACCACGTTGGCCAGACCGGTGCGGGCTCCTTCCGCGATACCCGAGGCCGATTCGACGAACACCGTGTTCGACGAGGCGGAGGCGCCGCCACCGACGATGGCGCCGGTGCCCTCGACGACGAGGGCCTTGCCGATGCCGGGCAGGGTGCCGTTCTTGTCGGCCAGGCCGGCTTCCTTGCCGAGACCGGTCATGGTGCCCATGGCGTCGAAGAAGTTCGCGAGGACGAGGGTGAACACGAGCAGGGTCGCGGCGATCACGCCGATGCGGGTGAACGCGCCGAACAGGTCGACGTTGCCGACGAGGCTCAGGTTCGGGATACCGAAGAAGGAGTCGGGGGCCTCGGGGGTGCTGAGGTTCCAGCCCTTGGGGTTGGTGCCCAGCGAGGGGCCGACGTCGGCGATGGCCTCGATGATCATCGACAGGATCGTGGTGGCGACGATGCCGATCAGCAGTCCGCCGCGTACCTTGCGCGCGACGAGCACGCCCATCAGCAGGACACCGACGACGAAGACGAAGGTCGGCCACGAGGCGATCGACCCGTCGATACCCAGACCGACCGGCACGGTGGTGCCGGCGGCGTCGGGAATGCGGCGGACGAAACCGGCGTCGACGAGACCGATCATGGCGATGAAGGCACCGATACCGGCGGCGATAGCGGCCTTCAGTTCCGCCGGGATCGCGTTGAAGACCGCGGTGCGGAATCCGGTCAGGGCCAGCACGACGATGATGATGCCGTCGATGACCACCAGGCCCATCGCTTCGGGCCAGGTCACCTGCGGCGCGATGGTCACCGCGAGGAGACTGTTGATGCCGAGGCCGGCGGCGATGGCGAACGGATAGTTGGCGACCACACCGAAGACGATGCTCATGAAGCCGGCGACCAGCGCGGTGACGGCGGCGACCTGGTTGATGGGCAGGATGTTGCCCATCACGTCGACCTTCGCCGTCGCGTCGTCGGCGGAGAAACTACCGAGGATCAGCGGGTTGAGGACAACGATGTACGACATCGCAAAGAACGTGACGATGCCGCCACGCACCTCCCGGGACACGGTCGAACCGCGTTCGGTGATCTTGAAATAGGTGTCCAGAAAGGACGTTCGCTTGAAGTCGGTGCCTACGGCCATGTCCACAAATCCGCTCGTCGAGTACGGGGCGTCGCAACGGGAACCGATTATTGCAGCGCGAAGGAACTAATCTGCAAACCGTGGAACCCGCCCAGCTCGTCGCAGCCCGTATCCGACGCCTCGCCGACCCGCGTCCCGCGCTCGCCGTGGGAACCGCTCTGTGGGTGGTGGCGACCGTCGTCGTGTCGGCGGTCGGCGGCGATCTCCGCGACGATGCGTTACCGGTCTGTGTAGCGGGAATCGTGGTGGGGCTGCTGGGAACTGCGCTCTTCCTCCTGCAGCGTCGTGCCGCCCGTCGCGGCGACCGAGGCGCCCAGGTGGGTCTGGACTGATCCCCGCCCGCCGCCGTCCGCGACACGCCCGCGGCAGTGTCAGCGGCGGATCCGTACGCGAGTGATCAACCACACCCACAGCAGGGCCCATGTGATCCCGAAGATCCAGCCCGCGACGACATCGGTGAGCCAGTGCGCCGCCAGGTAGACGCGGGTGAGCCCGATCGCGAGGGTGTACACGGCGAGCGCGATCATCGCGACGGTCCGGCGGCGATCGCCGCGCGGCCATGTGCGCACCACGACCGCGACGAGCGCCGTGGCCAGAACCGCGCTGGTCATCGCGTGTCCGGACGGGAACGACTCGGTGTGCAGGGCCAGGAGCCGTTCGGGTTCGGGGGGCCGGACACGCCCGAAGATGTTCTTGAGCAGCACCATCACCGGCCAGCCCGTGAGGACCGCTCCGGCCACGAGGACGGCGTCGGACAGCCGATCGGCCCGCACCAGCAACAGCGTCGTCGCCGCGGCGATCAGGGTCGTGGCGACTCCCCCGCCCGTGTGGGTCAGTGCCGTCACCGCGGTGGTCAGCCCGGGCTCGCGGATCGAGACCATCCATTCGAGCACCGTGGCATCGAGGATCACGGTTCGGCTCTCGCGTCCGGCGCCGTGCGCGAGGTGCGGTCCGTGAGAGCGGCGAGTGCCGCGACCAGGCCGGTCGGTGTGCTGTGGACGGTGCCGGTGGCGTCGATCCACCACTCGACCTCGACCTCACCGGTCAGCGCCCCGGAACAGCGCACGACCAGCCGGTCGTGCAGCGCGAGTACCCCGCGCGGAAGCGGCATACCGGCGACGATCCCGGCCAGCACCGCGGCCGGTTCGCGTTCCCAGGTCGAGCTGCGTCCCTGCTCGACGGGTTCCGCGTCGACGACCGCCGACGCCACGGCGATGTCGAGCACGTCCGCGAGCGCGTGCGCCGATCCCCGCCCACCGGTGACGAGCCGGTCGTGCGGGATCACGGCCGCGAACCACGGACGGTCGGGGACGAGGGCGTCCGCTGCGTCGACGACGGCGCCGGACAGACTGCGCACCCCGTCGGGCAGGGTGACCGACTCGGGATCGAGACCACCCGACGAGAAGGCCGCGGCGAGCGCGTCGTGAGCGGCGACGATCGCGGCCGGTCCCGGCGACCGGCTCTCGTCCGCGAGCCGGTCGAGCAGTGTCTGCGCCAGCTCGACGTCCTCGACCACCGTTCCTGCGAGCGCACCGCGGAAGGCAGCCGCGTCGGGATGGGTGCAGGGATCGAGCAGACCGTCGAACAGGGTGTCATCGGCGAAGCGGTAGTGGCCCAGGGGCCGGCCGTCGAGCAATGCCCGGGTGCGCAGGTACCACGCCGTGTATCCGCCGGGGTCGGCGAGCGCTTCGGCCGTCGCGGGTTCGGCGGCCAGCAGGGTCAGCGCCCGCGACCAGCGACGATCGTCGACGAGATCGAGGTCGCGCACCGCGACGAGCGTCTCGGGGTCCTCGTCGAGTCGCTCCCACCAGAGGTGTTCGTCGGGCAGGTCGTGGTCGGGACCGGTGGGCAGGTCGGCGCGGAGGATCGTGAAGCCCCAGCCCACGCCGATCGCGCGCAGCGCGTCGGCTCCGTACCGGTCGACGACGGCCGGATCGACGGTGCCGAAGGGCGCGTCCTCGACCAGCACTTCGGCGAGCGGCGCGCCGGGGAGCAGGAGTTCGTCGGCGGGGACGGCATCGCCGTGGGTGTCGGGCAGCAGCAGCGCCCCGAGTTCGCGGGGCACGGCCGCGGGTGACGCGAACGGCACCAGCCGCAGGACGACGTCGGCGATCGCGCCGGCCGGCTGATCACCGTCCGGGTCGACGTCGTCGGGATCGGCGTCCTCGACGGCCGCGACGAGCGCCGGGTCGGCGATGAGATCCTCGACCGTCACGGTGCCGGCTCCGAGCCGGGCGAGCAGAGGATGCGCGGCATCGGGATGGACGAGGCGCACCCACGGCATCGACACCGGGCCCAGATCCTGCAGTTGCGTCGCGAGGACGGTCGTGCGCGGGCCGGTCACGGTCCGGCCGTCCGACAACGGAACCGGCAGGGATGCGAGTTCCTCGGCCGCCACCGCATCGACGACGAGCGGGGTCAGCGCCTCGTAGAGGCGGTTCCACCACTTCGGATCGCGTTCGTGCCCGGAGAGCAGTTCGGCGAGTCGCGCGAGACCGAGCCGGTGCACTCCGACGGCCGAGAGCGCCGACGAATATCGCGGACCGCACAGCTCGGGGAGCACGAGCCCCGGGACGACCTCACCGAGGACATCCGCGAGCTCGTCGGTGAGACCGGGAAACGCGACGGCCCGGTCGGGCACCAGATCGGCGCTGCCGTCGGCTGCGGGAAGCCACGCGCCGCCGGCCAGGTCGTCGAGGATCGCCTCGCGGATCCGGCCGTCGACCTCGCCGCGCGCGAAGCCCGGGAGGGGCACGAGGTCGAGGCGCTGGTCGGCGGGCAGAGCCGCGACGAACCGCACGTACCCGCAGGCGACGTTCTCGACGTGGGCACCGGGCATCACGCGCCGCCGGTCGGGTTGCATCGCGACATCGGCGACGACGATCGCGGGCAGCGACAACTCCTCGTCGGAGCGGGTTGGGGCGCGCAGGACGTCGCTGCCGACCGGTGCGACCCGGCCGTCCACGACGGGAACGAGCCACCGCGCCGAGGGGCCGGTGAACTCCCACCAGGTGCGATCGCCGACCCGTATCTCCCCCAGGCCGTCGTCGAGTTCGCGCCGGTGGCGGGTGAACTCGTCGTCGCCGATGACGACGGTGCGCAGGCCGGGAAGTTCGAGCAGGATGTCGTGGGCCTCGGCGCGGAAGGCATCGAGCAGTGCGACCGGGTCGACCCCGGCACGCAGGGTCAGCACGACCTCGGTGTCGCTGCCGGACGCCGGTGGTGTCGCCGTCGGCCACACGAGGCGCAGAGCCGGGATGCCGGATTCGGGTTCGGGCAGCTTCCGTTCGGCGAGGACCGAGCGGGTGCGCTCGGCCGAGAAGCGGATCGAGCCGGTGCGCGAACGCACCTCGATGTCGTCGGAAACCGCCAGCACCGCGGTGAAACCGATGCCGAACCGTCCCACGGTGGACCCGGTAGCGCTCTTGTTCGACGAGCGCAGCGCGGTCAGCGCATGGACACCGCCCTCGTCGAGCGGCTCACCGATGTTCGCGACGTGGAGACGACCGTCGGCGAACCGGACCCGCAGTTCACCCGGTACACCGGCACGCGCGGCGGCATCGGCGGCGTTCTGGGCGAGCTCGGTCAGGACGCGATCGCGGTAGCCCGCGCGGACGTGATCGGCCTCGGTGGCGGCGTCCTCCCGGAGGCGGGTGGGCGACGACGACCAGGCCGCGATGATTCCCTCACGTAACGCCGCGGTCCCGAACGGATCCGCGGGGTCCGGCCGGGTCACGTCAGTCGGTCTGTTCCGGCTCGGACGGGGACGGCTCGGCGGGCTCGTCCGTGGAATCACTCGGCGTGGACTCGGTCTGCGCCGATTCCACGGGCGCCGAGCGGGCCGAGCCGAGTTCGACGACCTCCACCGCCGAATCGTCGAAGGCCTCGTACAGCGGGGAACCGGCGCCGGTGGGCAGAGAGGTGTCGGAATGCGCACCGCACCCGTACTCGGCGTGCACGACGTGACCGTCGGCGGCGAACTCGTTCCCGCACACACCGAAGGCCGCACGCAGCGATCCGGCGAGCGGAAGGTAGAAACCGCACAGGCGGCAGGAGGACGGAGCGGCCTTCGCCATCTCCGAACCCGGGCCGTACTCGCCGTCGAACCAGCGCTGCGCTGCCTCGAGGCGACCCTCCAGGCTCATGACCTGCTTGCGGCCCAACCCGATCTCGAGGGCGGTCTCGTCGACCTCGGGGTCGCCGGACTGCATGTAGCCGGGCACCAGGCGCACGTCGTCGGGAGCGGGAGCCAGCAGGTCGCCGGGGCCCAGATCGCCGGGACGGATCCGCTCGCTCCACGGCACCCACTCGGGTGCGACGAGCGCGTCCGGGCCGGGCAGGAGCACGAGTTCGCTCACCGTCACCCGATCCGAATCCGGGGCGGCGGCCACGACGACGGCCCACTGCCACCCGCGGTAGCCCGGCAGCTCCGAGGCGAAACGATGGGTGGCCGAGCACTCGTCCTCGCGTGTCACGCCCAGATAGGCGCCGACTCCACCGTCTCCGAGTTCGTCGAGTGCGGCCCGAGCGAGGTCGACGGCGTCGGCGAGCACGGAACGCACCGCCGGATCGACCACGGGGTTCGTTCCTCGGGAAGTGGAAGCAGAGGCAACACTCACGGCCCCTATTCTGCCTGACCTGTCTGCTCCGGCGCCTGCGGGTCGCGGAAGGTCGTACGGGCACCGCTCATACGCGCGGTGACAGGATGGGCGCGTGCCTCGTCTTCTCCTCTCGGCCGCGGTCGCGACGGTCGTCTGCATCACCACCGCCGGGTGCGGCGACGATCTCGTCGCCGAACCCGGTCCGCCGGCCACCGAACTCGGTGTGGAGGTCGTCGCCACGCACCCCCACGATCCGGAGGCGTTCACCCAGGGCCTCGAGATCGACGAAGGTGAACTGCTCGAAGGCACCGGCCGGGCCGGACGCTCGTGGGTGTCGGCCAGGGAGGTCGACCTCGACGGCGGGACCGTCACCCTCGCCGGGACCGAGCGCACCCGCGAACCCGTCCTCGACGACCTCTTCGGTGAGGGCATCACCGTGGTGGGCGACGAGCTGTGGCAGCTGACCTGGAAGGACGGCACGGCCGTCGTCCGTGATCGGAACACTCTGCTCGAGAAGCGGCGGGTCGACTACGACGGCGAGGGCTGGGGACTGTGTGCGCAACCCGACCGTCTGGTGATGAGCGACGGCTCGGCCGAGCTGATCTTCCGCGACCCCGCCACCTTCGACGAACTCGGGCGCGTCACCGTGCACCGGGACGGCCGTGCCGTGTCGGAGCTCAACGAACTCGAATGCACCGAGGACGGCAGGGTCTGGGCGAACGTATGGCAGACGGACGAGATCGTGCTGATCGATCCCACCTCGGGCCGGGTGGAGGCCCGGGTCGATGCCGCTCCGCTGCGCGATCGGTTGCCCGAGGGTGCCGACGTGGACGTCCTCAACGGCATCGCGCAGATCCCCGGGACCGATCGGTTCCTGGTGACGGGCAAGTACTGGCCGACGCTGTTCGAAGTGCGTTTCGTGGAGTGATCCGGGTGGCATACCGATCGCGACACGCGTCACCGCGGCCACGTGCCGCCCTTGTGTTACACCCGCTGTCGCGTGGGGAAGAATCGAAGACGTGACCGAACCGGACGAGCGACCCGCCCCCGAGGGAGCGGACGGCCGTGCCCCGGGCTCGCAGCATCCGGGGTACAGCAACTATCCGCCTCCGCGCCGCGTCTCGGGCCGTCGCACTCCCCTGCCGCCCCTGCATCCCGTCGACCATCCTCGCCGGCCGCCGGGGGCGTCGGCCGCCGGTCGGGCGGAGTCCTCGTCCGAGACCGACTCGCCGCGCGCTCCGCGCATGCCGCGGAAGCTGACGGTGACGCGGGTCGCGGCCCTGCGCAGCCGCGAACTCACCTCGAAGGGCATCGCGACCTTCCGTCGAGCGGCCACGGCCGACGGCGCCGACAAGTCGGGCCTGACCGCGCTCACCTACGCGACGATGGCGAACTTCGCCTCCGACGCGGCCATCGCCGTCGCGCTCGCGAACACCCTGTTCTTCTCGGCGGCCACCGGTGAGGACAGGACGAAGGTCGCGCTGTATCTGCTCATCACGATCGCGCCGTTCGCGATCATCGCGCCGCTCATCGGGCCGTTGCTCGACAGGTTGCAACACGGTCGTCGCGTCGCTCTGGCGACGTCGTTCGCGCTGCGCACGGTGCTCGCGGTGGTGCTGGTGTTCAACTTCGACAGCTGGGTGTTGTATCCGGCGGCCCTCGGCATGATGGTGCTGAGCAAATCGTTCGCGGTGCTCAAATCCGCGGTGACACCCAGAGTTCTTCCACCGGAGATCGATCTGGTGAGGGTGAACTCCCGGTTGACGGTCTTCGGCCTGGTCGGCGGCACGATCGGTGCCGGCGCGATCGCGGCGGCCGCAGCATGGGCGTTCGGTTCGTCGGGCGCGCTGTGGTTGTGTGCCGGGATCACCGCGTTCGGCGCCTATCTGAGCATGCGTATCCCCGCCTGGGTCGAGGTCACCGAGGGCGAGGTGCCGGCGACGCTGTCGTACCACCGCTCCGACGCGCGCACCGAGGTGCTGAACGCCGACACCGTGACCGAGGTGATCGTCACCAAGTCCGGGAAACGCAAGCAACCGCTGGGACGCGCGGTGGTGACCGGTCTGTGGGGCAACGGCACCATCCGCATCCTCACCGGCTTCCTGACCTTGTTCATGGCGTTCGTCGCGAAGAACACCACAGGTCAGGATCCGCTGATGCAGGCCGCGATGCTCGGTGGTGTCGGTGCCGCCGCCGCGATCGGTAACTTCGCCGGCAACGCGACCGGAGCGCGACTCGCGCTCGGACGTCCTGCTCTCATCGTCGTGCGGTGCACCGCCGCGGTCGTCGTCGTGGCCGCCGTCGTCGCCGCGACCGGCAACGTCCTGGCCGCCGCGCTGGCGGCGCTCGTCGCGGCGTGCGCCAGCGCGCTGGCCAAGGTCTCGCTCGATGCATCGCTCCAGCAGGACCTCCCCGAGGAGTCGATCGCGTCCGGATTCGGCAGGTCCGAGACGGTCCTCCAGCTCAGCTGGGTGTTCGGCGGAGCGATGGGTGTGCTGCTGCCGACCGAGCTGTGGCTCGGATTCGCTGTGGTCTCCGTCGTGCTGGTTCTCGGATTCGCACAGACGGTGCTGACATACCGTGGGGGGACATTGCTGCCGGGATTCGGCGGCCGTCGACCCGAACGCGTCTCCACGGA
Organism: Rhodococcus rhodochrous; assembly: GCF_900187265.1. NCBI lineage: Bacteria > Bacillati > Actinomycetota > Actinomycetes > Mycobacteriales > Nocardiaceae > Rhodococcus > Rhodococcus rhodochrous. Next base: position 967,201 of record NZ_LT906450.1, on the reverse strand, counting down.
GACGGCTGCCGGGCGGAGGCGCGCCGGTGGATCCCCCACCGAAGATTGGAACAGTTGAGTTGCAGGCCCGGACGAAGAAGACTCTCGCGCTGCTGCTGGTGGCCCTGGTGGTCGTGGTAGCGGGAGTCGCCGCCACGGTGTGGAAACTGGTCGATTCGGCCGAGCCCACGCTCCCCACCATCACCGCCTATGCACAGGGGGAGACCGTGACGGTCGATCCCGCGCAGCACTGCAATCTCTATCTCGAGGACTGCGTCGAGAACCCGATCGGTCAGCTCGACGTGCCGGCCGGTTACCCCCTGCAGCTGTCGCTCCCGAACGAGATCGCCGACGCTCCGTGGCGCATCATCACCGTCTACGGCGACACGCAGACCGGGCAGACCTACATCGACGGCGCGATGTTCGAGGCCGGTGCGCGTCGCACCCTCACCGTGAAGAGCTCCCCGGAGCTGCAGCTGCTCGGAGTGGAGATCCAGCTGCCGTCGGCCGTGGTCGACGAGGCCGGTGAACCGATCGCGCACGCCGTGTGGGCCGTCAAGACGTTCTGAGCCCCGGCCCCGCATACGACGACGGGCCGTCCTCGCACATGGCGAGGGCGGCCCGTCGTGGTTCGTTCCTAGTGGTCGAGCTCGCGTGCGATCGCCCGCATGACCTCGGAGATGCGCTGCCCGGTCTTGCGGTCGGGGTAACGCCCGCGCCGCAGGTCGGGCTGGACCGCTGCTTCGAGCAGCTTGATCATGTCCTCGACCATGCCGTGCAGCTCGTCCGGCGCGCGGCGCTTCTGCTGGGCGGGAGCCTCGCGGCGGCCCTGCCGCAGCGTGGGCTGCTCGAGGAGCTCGACCTTCAGTGCCTGCGGTCCCCGGCGGCCCACCGCCATACCGAACTCGACGCGCTGGCCGGGCTTGAGCGCTTCCACTCCCTCCGGGAGCGCCGAGGCACGGACGTAGACGTCCTCACCCTCGTCCTGGGACAGGAAGCCGAAGCCCTTCTCGACGTCGTACCACTTCACCTTGCCGGTCGGCACCGCGCTCACCTGCTCCTCGACAGCTGTGCCCCAAGCGGGGCAACCCGTTCATCATGCAAAACAACGCGCCCCGGCTCGGTCGAGCGGGACGCGTAGACACCTGTCAGTGTACCCGCAGAGGTGGGTCCACCCCCGAATCGTCTTCCCGCTCCCGGACGTCACCGTTCGCCCCCGCGGCGACTACCGTGGTCACGTGGGTACTTCATCTTCGGATTCGTCTGCCGCCCCGCGTAACGGCCTCCTGAAGGCCGCGATCGCCTGCTTCGTCGTCGGCGTGGTGGCGGTCCTCGCCATCTTCCTCACGCCGGCGCTCACCGACGGCAGCCCCGGGCTCGTGCTGTATCTGTTGACCCTCGCATGGCCGTTGGGATTCGCCCTCGCCATCGCCTTCGCGCTGCGCTCGGGCCGGCGCGCTCGGAACGGAGACCGGACATGAGGATCCTGCTCAACATCATCTGGCTGATCTTCGGCGGGCTGTGGCTCGCGCTCGGTTACTTCGCGGCCGGTCTGATCTGCTGCATCCTCATCATCACCATCCCGTTCGGCATCGCGTCGTTCCGGATCGGCATCTACGCGCTGTGGCCGTTCGGCAAGACGACGGTCGAGAGGCCGACCGCCGGCGCCATGTCGCTGATCGGCAACGTCATCTGGATCCTGGTGGCCGGCATCTGGCTGGCCCTCGGCCACATCGCCACCGCGCTCGCCATGGCCGTCACGATCATCGGTATCCCGCTCGCCGTCGCGAACCTGAAGATGATCCCGATCTCCCTGATGCCCCTGGGGAGGGAGATCGTTCCTGTGGATGCCCGCCCGAGTTACATGTGATCTTTCTCACATAACGACCGCATAACGGGCGGGACTCGAAACGGGTTTTCGGGTACCCGAACCCCACTACCTGGGACTTTATTCCCTGGTCTGCGCCGCGCCCGCCTGTCGCCACGCGAATCAGCGCGTTATCAATTGGTGACACTTCGCCCTCGGAACCGTTACCGTCATGTCCGGTCGAACCGCCTGGCTCGACCGGTCCGGAACCGCCGCGCCAAATTCCTGTCCCGTGGTTCCGGAAGTCCCGACGAACGATCCACAAGGGACAGGAAACGGGGGACCCACCGGTCTCCCAGGAACCGATCGGCCCACAGCCGGACGGTGTCCAGGAGGCCCGGGCCGACGCAACCGCGACGGTCCTCGGGGTGAAGCCGAAGGCGCTCCCAACGGAGCGACACGGCCGGGCAACCTCTTCAGCCCGAACCCGACAGCTGACCTCGTAGGTGCGTACGGAGAGGAACACGGAACCGACATGAGCGGACGCCATCGCAAGCCCACCAATACCGGTCGTACCGTCGCGAAGTTCGCGCTGACGGGTGCAGTCCTCGGCGTCACGGGTGTCGCGTTCAGCGGCACCGCCGCTGCCGCTCCCGACTCCGACTGGGACCGCCTCGCACAGTGCGAGTCCGGCGGCAACTGGGGCATCAACACCGGCAACGGCTACCAGGGCGGCCTGCAGTTCTCGCCGAGCACCTGGAACGCCTACGGCGGCCAGGAATACGCTGCCACGGCCCACCAGGCCAGCCGCGAACAGCAGATCGCCGTCGCCGAGCGTGTCCTCGCCGGCCAGGGTTGGGGCGCATGGCCCTCCTGCTCGTCGAGCCTCGGACTGTCGAGCGCGCCCACGCAGCGCTCCGTCGACGCCGCCCCCAGCGCTCCCGCCGAGACCCCGGCGCCCGCCATCCAGAACGCTGTCCCGCAGCTTCCGGAGACCCCCGCTCTCCCCGCCGAGGTCCAGGGCATCCTGGCCGGCTTCGAGCAGGGCGTCGCCGCACTCCAGGACGCCGGCGTCGAGCTCGACCCGAACATCCTGGACGCCGTTCGCGCGGTGCTCCCGCAGTAACACCCCGAACATCCCGGAAGGGCCCCGCACCGATCACGGTGCGGGGCCCTTCCGCATATGCGGACGAGCTCGTTCCTCCCTCACACGACGACGCCCGGCCCCACGAAGGGACCGGGCGTCGTACGGAAGAGCCTGTTCGGTGATCCGCGATCGGATCAGCGGTTGATCACCGTCTTCGGATGCGTGTAGGGCAGGTCCTCGACCGGCAACGGGAACACGGTGTCCTCACCGTACGGGGAGAGCGGACCGGAACGCGTGGACGACAGTTCGGTGACAGCGTGCTCACCGTCGGCCAGCTCGGGCCATCCGTGGTCGACGTAATGCTTTTTCGAAGAGGTAGCCATGCGCTCATTTTGGCAGGTGAGTTCGGGGCCTGCTACCGCAGGTCTCTAATCTGGAGGGGATGTCCCCGACCACGCCCGCTCCCGACACCGCCACGGACTCCCTCGCCCGCTGGCTGGCAGGTCGACGCGACACGGATCTGGCCGCCACGCTGCGCGCCCGTCCCGATCTCGTGGTGCCGCCGCCGGCGAGCATGAACGTGCTCGCGAGCCGAGCGCAGCAACGCGCCTCGGTCTTCCGTGCGGCCGACGAACTCGACACCGCCGCCTTCGGGATCATCGAGGTCCTGGCCCGTCTCGGAGCGGTGGACACCCCCGTCTCCCGCGCCGCCGTGCTCGACGAAGTCTCCGGCCGCATCAGCGCGAGGAGTCTCGACCGGATCCTGTCCACCCTGCGCTCGCTGCTGCTCGTGTGGGGTTCCACCGACGAGCTGCGTCTCGTCGCCGCCGCCGTGGACGCCGTTCCGTGGCGCGTCGGACGCACCGGCGACGTCACCGGACCGTCCCGGCAGGAACTCGACGACCTCCTCGCGGCCCTCCCGCCCGAACAGCGGAGCATCCTCGACACCCTGTCGCGCACGTCCCCGATCGGCCGGACCCGCGACGCCGCACCGGACACTTCCGCCGACCGGCCCGTGCAGAAACTGCTCGCCGCCGGGCTGCTCTTCCGTATCGACGACGAGACCGTCGAACTCCCCCATCGGGTGGGCCAGGCGCTGCGCGACGACGCCCCCTTCGATCCGGCGGCGCTCGCTCCCCCGCGCGCACCGAAACCCACCCGCTCGACCGCCGACGTCAACGCGACCGCTGCCGGTGCCGCCCTCGAACTGCTGCGGCACTGCGAGGACGTTCTCGACACTCTCGGGGCGCAACCCGCTCCCGTCCTCAAGGCCGGAGGGCTCGGCGTCCGCGAACTGCATCGCGTCGGGAAGGCGGTCGGACTCGACGACGAGGAGACGGCGCTCGTCGTCGAGGTCCTCGCGGGTGCCGGTCTGATCGCGCGCGGCCTCCCCGAGCCGCCGACTCCCGGGGACGACGACCACTGGGCCCCGACCACCGCTACCGACGCGTGGCTCGCGTCCACCCCCGCCTACCGCTGGGCCGTGCTCGCCGGTGCCTGGCTCGACCTGCCGCGCCGGCCCTGGCTGATCGGCCGCCGCGACCAGAACGACAAGCCGGTCGCCGCACTGTCCGACGAGGTGAAGTCCCCCACCGCCGCCCGCGACCGGCGGCTGCTGCTCGACGTCCTCTCCGACGTGCCGGCGGCGGGCACGGACGTCGCCGACCTGCGTGCCGCAGCGGCGTGGCGTCGTCCTCGCTGGGCGGGCCGCTTCGACACGACGAGTGTCGTGGAGACCGTGCGGGAGGCGACCACACTCGGTCTCGTCGCGCACGGCATGCTCGCGTCGCCGGGAAAGGCGCTGCTGCACGGCGGCGACGCCGAGGCCGAGATGGCGGCGGTGCTGCCCGAACCCGTCGACTACGTGCTCGTCCAGGCCGACCTCACGATCGTCGCCCCCGGACCGCTCGTCCCCGAACTCGGCGAGCGGATCGCGCTCGTCGCCGATGTCGAATCGGCCGGTGCCGCGACCGTCTACCGGATCGGCGACAGCAGTATCCGGCGCGCGCTCGACGCCGGTCTGGGCGCGAGCGACCTGCACGGCCTGTTCGCGACGCATTCGCGCACACCGGTGCCGCAGTCGCTCACCTACCTGATCGACGACGTCGCGCGTCGCCACGGACGCCTGCGGGCCGGTGTGGCGACGTCCTTCGTCCGCGCCGACGATCCGGCTCTGCTCACCGAGGTGCTGTCCGCCCCGGTCGCCGCCACGCTCGCCCTGCGCGCGGTCGCCCCGACCGTCGCGATCTCGCAGGCGCCTCTCGCCGAGGTGCTCACCGAGCTGCGCGCCGCGGGCTTCGCGCCCGCCGGGGAGGACGCCTCGGGAGCGATCGTGGATCTACGGCCCCGGGGCGCCCGTGTCGCGATGCCGCGCGCCCGGGCCCGCTATGCCGGACCCACCGCGCCGAGCGACGAGCAACTCGACACCCTCGTGCGCACGCTGCGCGCCGGCGACCGTGCGGAGGCCGCGACACCGACGGCCTCGGCACGAGGTGACGGCAGCCGGTCCGGTGGTGCGGCGACGCTCGCGCTGCTGCAACTGGCCGTGCACGGCAAGCGCAGCGTCACCCTCGGATACGTCGACGCCCAGGGCGTGGCGACGCGCCGCATCGTCGACCCGGTGTCGGTGGGCGGCGGGCAGGTGCAGGCCTTCGATCCGGCGACCGGCTCGGTGCGTAGCTTCGTGCTGCACCGCGTCACGTCGGTGGCGCTGGTCGACTGACGACGGGCCCGGTGCGGCCGGTCAGGCGTCGCGCACGAGCGTGAACGGTGACGCCGCGATCCGTGATGCCGGAGCAGCCACGAAGGTGAGACCGAGGAGGGTCCCGTCGTCGACGGGGCGGAACTCGTCGCGGACCCAGCGCCACGGCACCGGCCCGTTCGATCCGTACGACACGACTATCGCGGGTCGCCCGTCGAGCCACGACGGTTCGAGCGCGACCCGCATGGGCAGCACCTCGCGCAGGGTGCCGTCCGCGTCGGCGAGGAGGTTCACGGCGCTTCCGTCGTCGGCGAACCGCTTGCCGTACCACCGGGGCATCCCACCGAGCGCGATGGCGCGGGGCGCGGCGGCCCGCAGCGCGGCCGGTCCGACGAAGACGGCCCGGTACGTGCCGGCGGCCGGGAGCGCGTCGGCGTGCAGCATCCGGAATCGTTGCTGCAGTCCGCGTATCGATCGCGGCAGCGCGTCGGTGTCCCGTGTCGTCATGAGTTCTCCTCGGTGGTGTGCGCGAATGTGGCCGGTTCGCCGGATGCACGACGCACGGCGTAGCGTGCCGCGAACCGTTCGGCCATCGCCGTGATGGTGAGCGACGGGTTGACTCCGACGTTGGCGGGGATCGCGGAACCGTCCACGACGTACAGGCCCGGATGCCCGAACACCTGGTGATCGGTGTCGATCACGCCGTCCGCCGCGTCGGTGCCCATGGACGCACCTCCGAGGACGTGCGCGGTGATGGACTTGCCCCCGATGCTCTCGAGCAGCAGGTTGAGCGGGCGGCCACCGATCGATTCGGCGAACGAGCGGGCGACGGCATTCGCCTGGGGCAGATAGCTCGGTGCCTGCAGCCCCTCCACTGCCCGTGAACGCAGCACGCGCCGCCAGGGCCGCACCGGCGACCGGTCGAAGACCAGACGGATCTCGTTCTCCACGTCCTGCATCACCGTGAACACACTGAGCCGGCGGATGAAGTTGCGCGCGAACATCGTCCGCAGCTGCAGGGCGGGGCGCGACGCCAGCGCCCGCAGCGCCTCGCGACGTCGCCGACGGGGATCGGCACCGTCCACCAGCGGTCCGAGTTGCAACCGCATGTGCCATCCTCCGACGTAGCGGTTCTGCGTGACGTGGGTGCGTTCGTCCGGATAGAACTCGCTCGAGATCGTCGGTCCGCGGGTGAGGTCGACGTCGACGTCGTCGGCGAGCACGGCGGTGATCGCCTCCGAGTTGGTGCGCACGCCGACACCGAGACGCTCCGAGACGTTCGGCAGTCCCCCGTTCTCCCGCGACCGGAACAGCAGTTCCACGGTGCCGAGGACACCGGCGGCGAGGACGACCTCGCCGGCGCGCAGACGCTCCCCGTCGGCGAGTTCCACTTCGTACCCGCCGGCGTCGAGGGCGGCGACGGACACCACGCGGCTGTCGGGTCGGACCTGGGCTCCGCGACGCTGCGCGAGCCACAGATAGTTGAGGTCGAGGGTGTTCTTGCTGCCGTACGGACATCCGACGAGGCATCCGCCGCACATCACGCACCCGGTGCGCTCCGGTCCTTCTCCACCGAAGAAGGGATCGGGGACGGTGACGCCCTCCTCGCCGAAATGGATCGCCATCGGCGTCGGACCGTAGGTCTCGCCGGCGCCGGCCCGACGCGCGACGACCTCCAGATGCTCGTCCATCGGCCCCTTGATCGGAGCGGTGGCGCGGCCGAGCATGCGGGCGGCCGTCCGGTAGTGCTCGGTCAGCTCCGCACGCCATCCGTCCGGCACCGACGGCCAGGCGGGATCGGTGAAGAACGCATCCTTCGGTTCGAGCAGCACACCCGCCCAGACGATGCTGCCGCCACCCACGCCGACTCCCCCGATGATCCCGACATGGGAGAGGACGCGCTGGGAGAAGAATCCGCGCAGCCCGATCCCGGGCATCCACAGATAGCGACGGGGATCGCGGCGGGCAACGGCGAAATCGTCCCGGGTGTGCCGTCGGCCCTGTTCGAGCACGAGGACCTTCCGGCCCTGCTCGCTCAGGCGCAGTGCCGCGACGGCACCACCGAATCCACTGCCCACCACGATGACGTCGACGGCGCCGCCGTCCGAGGCACCCGCCCGGCTCTGCGATGACATGGCGCAGAGCATAGAGGGCGGTCCGTCCGGCGGCGCCGTCGACGTACAGCCTGTAGGTTCGCGTTCCCCGTGCGGTGAGGCTCAGGGCTGCGTCGCGAGCCCCACGAACGCCCTCCCGACGGTGAACTGGTTCTCCGGCCGCGGGAGTCCGTAGTGCCCACGCAGGGTGGCTTCGGTGTACTCCGTGCGGAACAGACCACGCTCCTGCAGGATCGGCACCACGCCGTCGACGAACTTCTCGAGTCCCGACGGCAGCACCGCGGGCATGATGTTGAAGCCGTCGGCCGCACCGCTGTGGAACCAGTGCTCGATCGTGTCGGCCACCTGCTCGGCCGTGCCCGCGAAGGTGCGGTGGCCACGACCGCCGCCGAGGCGTTCGATGAGCTGCCGCACCGTGAGGTTCTCCCGCCGTGCGAGTTGCACGATGAGCGTGTACCGGCTCTTGGCTCCCTCGATCTCGTCCTCGGACGGCAGGTTCTCCGGCAGCGGCTCGTCGAGCGGAAGCTGCTCCGGCCGCAGCCCGAACCGTTCGGCGAGCTGGCGGCGGGCGTACTCGGGCGAGATCAGCCGGGCCAGTTCGGCGTCGAGTTCCCGTGCTTCCTTCTCCGTATCGCCGATGACGGGCACGATGCCCGGGAGGATCAGCACCTGCCGCGGGTCGCGGCCGACCTTGCCGACACGGTCCTTGACGTCGTCGTAGAACGCCTTGCCCTCTTCGAAGGTGGGCTGGGCGGTGAAGATCGCCTCGGCGTACAGCGCGGCGAAGTCCTTGCCGTTCTCCGACGAGCCCGCCTGCACGAGCAGCGGGTAGCCCTGCGGTGACCGCGGCACGTTGAGCGGCCCGGCCACCGAGAAGAACTCTCCCTCGTGTTCGAAGGTGTGGACCTTCGCGGAGTCGGCGTGGATCGCCGCCTCCTTGTCGGCGACGATCGCGTCGTCCTCCCAGCTGTCCCACAGCTCGGTCGACACCTCGACGAACTCGGCGGCCCGCGCGTAGCGGCTCTTGTGCGCCGGCACCCCGTCGAGACCGAAGTTGCGGGCGGCGTCGTCACCGGCGGTGGTGACGATGTTCCAGCCCGCACGTCCACCGCTGACGAAGTCCAGCGACGCGAATCTCCGCGCGAGGTTGTAGGGCTCGTTGTAGGTCGTCGACGCGGTCCCGATGAGACCGATCCGCTCGGTGGCCGTCGCGATCGCGGTGAGGATGATCGTGGGTTCGAGCTTGCCGCTCGGACGCCGTTCGGGATTCGCGAACAGTACGGGGCTGTCGGCGAGGAACACCGAGTCGAACCTGCCACGTTCCGCGGTGCGGGCGAGCGAGATGTAGTGCTGGATGTCGAGATTCGCGTTCGGGTCGCTCTCCGGCAGACGCCACGCCGCTTCATGGTGTCCGATGGGCATGAGGAAGGCGTTGAGGTGCAATCGACGGTCGGTCATGTCTTCTCCTGTCGTGAAAGGTCTTTCGTCACGGTTGTGTGATGACACCGAGGGCGGTGAGGAGGTCCTCCCTGATGTCCCGGAAACCGGGGTCGGTGATGGAACGGGGTTTGTCGAGATCCACGTGGCGGTCGACGGCGATGCGTCCTTCGTCCAGCACGACGATCCGGTCGGCGAGGACGATCGCCTCGTCGACGTCGTGGGTCACGAGCAGCACCGTGGGACGGTGCGCGCGGACGAGGTCGTCGAGCAGTCCGTGCATCCTGATGCGGGTCAGGGCGTCGAGTGCACCGAACGGCTCGTCGGCGAGCAGCAACTGCGGCTCCCGCACCAGGGCCCGGGCCAGCGCGACACGCTGTTGTTCCCCACCCGAGAGTTCGAGCGGCCAGGCGTCCTCACGTCCGGCCAGGCCGACCTCGGCCAGCATCTCGGATCCCCGGCTCCTCCCCTGCCTGTCGAGTCCGAGCGTGACGTTGTCGAGCACGCGCAGCCAGGGCAGCAGGCGGGAGTCCTGGAAGGCGACGGAGACCTTCTCCGGTACCGCGAGTGCGCCGCCGCGGATCTCCACGTCGTAGTCGAGTCCGGCGAGCGCACGCAGCAGGGTGGACTTCCCGGACCCGCTCCTGCCGAGCAGGGCGACGAACTGCCCGTCGGGGATCTCGAGGTCGAGCCCGTCGAGCACGTTCCGGTCGCCGAAGCCGCGGATCAGGCCGCGGATGCGTACGGCGTTCATCCGCCCAGCGTCTTCCGCCAGGCGAGCGCGCGACGCTCGAGCAACCGGAGGCCGGCGTCGGATGCCAGACCGAAGACGCCGTAGACGAGCAATCCGACGAGGATGACGTCCGGCTGACCGTAGTTCTGGGCGTTGAACATCATCTTGCCCAGGCCGCTCACGGCGTTGATGCTCTCGACCACGATCAGGGTGAGCCACGCACCGGTCACCGCGAGGCGCAGACCGAGGAAGAATCCGGGCAGCGCTCCCCGCAGCACCACCTTCCACACGAACTGTGCACGGGTGAGGCCGAGTACCTCGGCGAGTTCGACGTAGCGCTGTTCGATGGCCGTGAGGGCGTTGTGCGTCTGGATGTAGATGGTCACGACCGTGCCGAGCGCAATCACCGTTATCTTGAAGGTCTCGCCGATGCCGAGCCACAGGATCAGCAACGGGATGAGACCCAGAGTGGGGATCGCACGCTTGAACTGTACGGGGCCGTCGATCAACGCTTCGCCCGTACGTGTCAGTCCTGACGCGAGTGCGAGCGCCGTACCGATGACGCATCCGATCACGAAGCCCAGCACGGCACGGCTCAGCGACGCCAGGATGTGTTGCTGCAGAGTTCCCTCCGCGACGAGTTCGATCGCGCTGGTCACCACCGTCCAGGGAGCGGAGAGCTTGCGGTCGTCGATCCATCCGGCGCCCGAACCGATCGCCCACACGGCGAGCAGCAGAACCACGCCGGTCATGCGCGAGAACGGGACGGCCTTGCGGAGACCGAGCCGACGGAGCGGCCTGATCCCCTCCGTCGGTGGCGGATCGACGGGAGCCGGCGTACGGGCGCCGACCTCCACCGGTTGTGTCAGTGTGCCGGTCACGAATCCGACCCCTTCCGGTACTCCTGCGGAACGGATTCCGCGGCAACGGTTTCGAATCTGCGATCGAAGATCTGCTCGACGTCGAACTCGTCGAACCACCCGGCCTCGTCGAGCAGTTCCGAGGTTTCCTGCGTCCACTCGATCGCGGAGTCCCAGTCGGTGGGGTAGGCCGGTTTCTGCCCGACGGTTTCGATGATCCGCTTACCGTCCTCGTACGAGACCCCTTCGCTCTCGACGTAGTACCTGCGGATCCACTCGTCCTGGTTCTCCCACGCCCAGACGTCTCCCTGCGCCCACAGCGGGATGAACTCCTTGATCGCCGCGACCTTCGCGGGATCCTCGAGCACGGACACCGGAGCCCACAGAACGCTCAACGCGTCGACCTCGGGCGTGAACACCCCTCGCGCACCCTCGGTTTCGTACTGGTTCAGATACTTCGTGAGAGTCGGTTCCGCCAGCGGTGCGACGTCGACCTGTTTCGCCTGGAGTGCCGTGAGGAACTGCGTGCTCGGTAGTTCGACGAATTCCACCTCGTCGAGGCCGATTCCGGCCGACTTCAACGTCCGGAGCACGACGACACCCTGGGCCTGCCCCGGTGACAGCGCGATCTTCCTGCCGCGCAGGTCGTCCAACGAATCGATGTCGGTACCGGACGCCGTCGCGAGCGAATACTGCGGCGAATCCTTCTCGCGTACGGCGATGATCCTGGCGTCGAGCCCGGTGGCACGGGCCTGGATGGGAGGGATCGCCGCGTTGGACGCGAGGTCGACGGCGTCGCCGCGGAACGCCTGGATGACGTCGGGACCGGCCGAGACGTCGGGCCAGTCCGACACCGTGAACGGCAACTCGTCGATACGGCCGGTCGCCTCGAGTTGGATACGGGTGGGCTCGACCGCAATGCTCAACGACGTCCCGGGTGGAATCTCCTCGGGGAGTTCGGCGTCGGCGGACAATCCCCCGGCCGAGCCGCCGGAGCACCCGGTGAGCACGACGCTCAGCGCGGCCGCGACGACGATCGGAGCGCGCGATCTTCGAGAGCGCACGAGTGAGGACACGGTCATGAGAACTCCTTGCGAAGGTGAGGGGCGCGACGTCGCGCGGAATGCGCCGACGCGCGCTACCGGAGGACGAACGGGAACCCGGGCGCGGGCCCGGCCCCGAGAGGAACGATCCCGAAATCAGCGGTCGCGGTATAGCCGACAGCGACAGTGCGGACAACCGCGGAACCGCGATCGGTGGACGACGCGACACGCACGGTGCTCGCGACGCGAGGCACTGCGGCCTGCGATCACGGTCCGGCCCATCGCTCTCCCCCGTCTGCCCGGGCTGTGGACATCCTCTGTCCGCACAGCATCGCCGGTGACGGTATCGGCCGCGCGGAACTTCCCGACAGGGATCGACGCACGGTGAAATCAACTCCGGAAACCGGAGTGCGGGATATTTCGGCGCCGTGTTCGGATGGCGCACAGAATAATTCGAGCGACTGGCATTTCCTGGGAAATGACGTATGGTGTGGTCCTGTCGAGTGGTTGTTCATCGAAGATGGAGTGACAATGGCCGACAAGGGCAAGAATCCGAAGAAGCCTGCGAAGTCCCTGAAGGAACGTCGCCAGGAGAAGCGGCAGAAGGCCGCCGAAGCCGGCGAGTTCATCCGTAAGCGGAAGCGGAGCTGAATCCGGTTGCAGGCCATGGATCTCGAAATCGCGGCGCTCGAAGCGCTGTACGAGAAGATAAGTGGATTGTCCGGTCGGGAAACGGGCACCGACGCACAGCGGCACGGATATCGTGCCGCATTGGCGCGTGCACGGGTGTTCGTTCTCGACGAGCGAGCCGGCGCGATGAAACAGCCGGCCTGAGAAAGAGAAATCGGTACTGGAATGAAGCGGACGCTGCATGCCCTGGACAAGATCCAGGAACGACTCGAATCGGAACTGGATTCGAGGCCTCCCGCCTCCGAGAAGGACGCCGGCTACCGGTCCGGTATCTCCGAGGCACTGGTGTGCGTGATGGAGGTGCGGCAGTCGCTCGCACGGTGAGTACGCCGTGAAACCGGTCGGCCGTGCGTTCCCGCCACGGGGGAACGCACGGCCGTACACCGTCGTGGTGGCGCGGTACGGCCCGAACCTGGAGAATGGGAAAGTTCTACTTTCCATCCACAGGAGGCACTCGTGGCCGACGGACCGCTCATCGTCCAGTCCGACAAGACCGTGCTCCTCGAGGTCGATCACGAACGGGCGAACGAGGCGCGGCAGGCGATCGCACCCTTCGCCGAGCTCGAACGCGCCCCCGAGCACATCCACACCTACCGGGTGACGCCGCTGGCACTGTGGAACGCCCGTGCCGCCGGTCACGACGCCGAGCAGGTCGTCGACGCACTGGTCTCGCATTCCCGGTTCGCCGTCCCGCAGGCGCTGCTCGTCGACATCGTCGACACCATGGGCCGCTACGGGCGCCTCCAGCTGGTCAAGAACCCCGCACACGGCCTGACCCTGGTCAGCTTCGATCGGGCGGTGCTCGCCGAGGTCCTGCGGAACAAGAAGATCGCACCGATGCTCGGTGCCCGTATCGACGACGACACCGTGATCGTGCATCCGAGCGAGCGCGGACGCGTCAAGCAGATGCTGCTGAAGATCGGCTGGCCGGCCGAGGACCTCGCAGGGTATGTCGACGGCGAGGCCCATTCGATCTCGCTGGACTTCGAGACGAACCCCTGGCACCTGCGCGACTACCAGGAACTGGCGGCCGACTCGTTCTGGTCGGGCGGCTCGGGTGTCGTGGTGCTGCCGTGCGGTGCCGGCAAGACGATGGTCGGTGCCGCCGCGATGGCGAAGGCCGGCGCGACGACGCTCATCCTCGTGACGAACACGGTCGCCGGGCGCCAGTGGAAGCGCGAGTTGATTGCGCGCACCTCCCTCACCGAGGACGAGATCGGCGAGTACTCGGGTGAGAAGAAGGAGATCCGTCCGGTCACCATCGCCACCTACCAGGTGATCACCCGCAAGTCGAAGGGCGAATACCGCAATCTCGAGTTGTTCGACTCCCGCGACTGGGGATTGATGATCTACGACGAGGTGCACCTGCTGCCGGCGCCGGTCTTCCGGATGACCGCCGATCTGCAGTCCCGCCGCCGCCTCGGCCTCACCGCGACGCTCGTGCGTGAGGACGGGCGCGAAGGCGACGTCTTCTCGCTCATCGGCCCGAAGAGGTTCGACGCGCCGTGGAAGGACATCGAGGCCCAGGGCTGGATCGCGCCGGCCGACTGTGTGGAGGTCCGTGTGACCCTCACCGACGCCGAGCGCATGGCGTACGCGGTGGCCGAGCCCGAGGAGCGGTACAAGCTGTGCTCGACCGCGCGCACCAAGATTCCGGTGGTCGAGTCGATCCTCGAGCAGCACAAGGACGCCCCGACACTGATCATCGGCGCCTACATCGATCAGCTCGACGAGCTCGGTGAAGCGCTCGACGCCCCGGTGATCAAGGGTTCGACGAAGACGAAGGAACGCGAGGCGCTGTTCGACCGGTTCCGGTCGGGCGAGTTGAAGGTGCTCGTCGTGTCGAAGGTCGCGAACTTCTCCATCGACCTGCCGGAGGCCTCGGTCGCGATCCAGGTGTCGGGCACCTTCGGTTCGCGTCAGGAGGAGGCCCAGCGTCTCGGACGTCTGCTGCGTCCGAAGCACGACGGCGGGCAGGCCCACTTCTACTCCGTGGTCTCGCGCGACACGCTCGACGCCGAGTACGCCGCGCACCGCCAGCGGTTCCTCGCCGAGCAGGGTTACGCGTACCGGATCACCGACGCCGACGACCTGCTCGGACCGCAGATCGGCTGACGCGGAATCCTCCGGAACCGCTGATCACGGGGCCCCCTCGTCACAGGGGCCGGTATTCCTGTTCGGGACGACCGGTGGTGCCGTACCGCAACTGCATCCGCAGGCGTTTCTTCGCGACGAGGGCCGCGAGATAGCGCTGGGCGGTCGCGCGCGACACCCCGATCGTCACGGCCACCTCCCCCGCCGACATCGGTTCCGGTGATTCCCGGAGTGCCTGCATCACGAGTTCCTCGGTCATCGAACGCGAGGGTGCCGGCCGGGCGGCCGGCAACACCGGCCGCAATGCGGCCAGCGCCGTGTCGATCTCGGTCTGGGTGAGTTCCTCCCCGGCGACCACCCTGCGGTACTGCGCGTACGCCGCCAGGCGTCGGGCCAGTTCGGTGCTCGCGAACGGCTTGACCAGGTACACCAGGGCACCGGCGGCGAGCGCCGCGCGCACCGTCGCGCCCTCACCGGCGGCACCGAGCACGAAGCTGTCGCATTCGAGGCTCCGGATCAGATCGATCCCGGAACCGTCCGGCAGGTACACGTCCACGAGGGCGAGATCGACGGGACCGGACCGAACGGCGTCCCGGGCCGCCGCGATGCTCCCGGCGACCGCGCAGACCTCGAATCCCGCCACACCCGCGACCACGGAGGCGTGGAGTTCGGCGACGCGGAAGTCGTCGTCGACGACGAGGACCTTCAGATCCGTTCCGCCCATCCCGTATCCCTTTCGTCGAGCATCCCGGGTAGCGTCGCCAGGAAGACCGCACCCCCGGTCGGATTCTCCGGCGTGCGCTGCCCGCCGCGGTCAGCGAGCACGACGTCGCCGCCGTGCAGTCGTGCGATGCGCCGGGCCAGTGCCAACCCCATTCCGCGGCCGCCGGGCACCGTCGGATCGTTCCGGGTCGTCGCGCCCTCGACGAAGACGTCGGGCAGCTCGGGATCGACGCCGTCGCCGGTGTCCGCGACACTCACGTGCAGGTCGGCACCGTCCTCCATCAGTTCGACCTCGACCTCCGCCGGAGTGCGCCCGCTCGTGCGTGCCGCCTCGATGGCGTTGTCGAGCAGGTTGCCGAGCACCGTGGTGACATCGACGGGTGCCCGCACGGTGGCGTGCACCCACGTGTTCTCGCCGAGCACGAGCGTGACTCCCTGCTCGCGCGCATGTGCGGCCTTCGCGACGAGGAAGGCGTGCAGATACGGGTCGGTGATCGCGTCGATGCCCTCGAGCTGCTCACCGAGCGGTCCCGAACCGAGGATCTGTTCGATGTACTCGAGCGCCTGCTCCGCATGCCCCTGACGGAGCAGGCCGTCGAGCAGGTGGAGCCGGTTCGCGAACTCGTGCCGCTGGGCCCGCAACGCCGTACTCATCGCCTTGACGGCGTCGAGTTCACGCGTGAGCGTCTCGATGTCGGTCCGGTCCCGCACCGACATCACCGTGCCGAGGTCCCGGCCGTCGCGCACCACGCGCCGCGAGACGGCGACGACGACCCGGTCGCCGGTGGTCGCCGCCACCGGGGTGCCGTCCGCGGCGCGCAGCACGTCGAACAGCCGCGGAGTGATCCCGAGCGTGTCGACGTTGCGACCGATCCCGTCGTCGAGATCGAGCAGCCGACGCGCCTCGGCGTTGACGACGGTGACGATGCCGCGGGCATCGGTGCCGACCACCCCGTCGGAGATCCCGTGCAGCACGACCTCCTGTTCGCGGACCAGCTCGGTGAGCTGCTCGGGTTCGAGTCCCAGGGTGAGTCGCTTCCAGCGGTTGGCGAGCAGCAACGACCCGGCAGCACCGCACCCGAGCGCCGCGAGTGCGATCAGGGCGGCATCGGCGAGGTCGCTGCGCAGTTCGGCGCGCACCCGGTCGGTGGCAATGCCGACGCTCACCTCCCCGACCACCCTGCCCGAGGCGGGGTCGGTCACCGGAACCTTGGCCCGCACGGAATCACCGAGTGTGCCCGACTCGCTGGTCACGACCTCACGTCCGGCGAGTGCCTCGGTGGGGTCGGTGCTCACCCTCCGGCCGAGCTGCTCCGGATCGGGATGGGCGAGCCGGAGCCCCTGGTCGTCGGTGACCACGACGAACAACGCTCCGGTGGCGGCGCGGACTGCCTCGGCGGCCTGCTGCACCGCACCGGATGCGAGTTCGGGGTTGTCCGGGGAGACCACCCCGTCGTCGGCGGCCGAATAGCGCGCGACCTCGTCCCGCACGGCCGGGTCCGCGGACACCGACCGTGCGATCGCGAGCGCCCGCTGACCGTGTTCGTCGGTGACTCGATCCTCGGTGGTGGTGGCGAACACCGTGAATCCGATGCCGAGTGCCACCGCCACCACCGCGGACTGGAGCAGAAGTACCTGGGTGCGAAGTTTCACGGCGTCGCTCCCGTTCGTCCCATCCGTCCAGTGTGGCCCGGGGCCGATCTCACCCGAACGGAATCTGCCCGAGTACCACCCCGACCACGAGCATCACGACCGAGACCACTCCGGCGCGCCACAACACCTTGCGGTGGTGGTCGGCCAGCGGCACCCCGGCGAGGGTCACCAGCAACAGGATCGCCGGGACCAGCGGGCTCTGCATGTGGACGGGCTGCCCGGTGATCGACGCACGCGCCATCTCGACCGGTTCGATGCCGTACTGCGCTGCGGTCTCCGCCAGCACGGGCAGCACCCCGAAGTAGAAGGCGTCGTTGGTCATGAAGAAGGTCATCGGGATGCTGAGCAGACCGGTGATGACGGCGAGGAAGGGGCCGAGCGAGTCGGGGACGACGCCGGTGAGCCACAACGCCATCGACTCGACCATCCCGGTGCCCTGGAACACGCCGGTCAGAACGGCCGCGGCGAACACCATCGCGACGACCGACACGATGCTCGAGGAGTGCCGTGCGATCGCGGCGGACTGGTCGACGACGCGCGGGAAGTTCACGGCCAGCGCGATACCCGCGGCGATCATGAACAGCACGGGGATCGGCAGGATGTCGAGGACGAGGACGACGAGCAACGCGACCGTGAGGATCGCGTTGAAGGGCAGCAGGCGCGGACGCAGGGTCGGACGGTCGGGGTCGAGCCCGGCAGCCAGCTGCCCGACCTCCCCGTCGGTCCCGTCCGTGTCCTTGCCGACCGTCGTACCCACGCCGGACGGACCGGCGCCGAGCGGCATCGGATCGGGCTTCCACGTCAGCTTCCCGACGCGGCGACGTTCGACGAATCCCAGGTGGGCGGCGAAGCCCAGCACGACCACGAGTCCGACGACGAGCGACGGGATCATCGGGACGAACACGTCGGACGGGGACAACCCGAGCGCGCTGGCTGCGCGCACCGTCGGCCCGCCCCACGGGATGATGTTCATCGTGGCGTTCGCCAGTCCCGCGACGACGGTGAGGACGACGGGGCTGACCTTCAGTTTCAGGTAGAGCGGCAGCAACGCGGAGGTGGTGATGATGAACGTCGTGGACCCGTCCCCGTCGAGGGAGACGACCATCGCCAGCACCGCGGTTCCGATCACCAGTCGCGCCGGGTCGTCGCGCACGAGGCGCAGGATGAGCCGCACGAGCGGGTCGAACAGGCCGACGTCGATCATGATGCCGAAGAAGATGATCGCGAAGAACAGCAGTGCCGCTGTGGGGGCGAGACTTTCGACACCGTCGACGATCATGTCGCCGAGGTCGGTGCTGGCTCCGGCGATCAGGCCGAACGCGACCGGGATGAGGATCAGGCCGACGACCGGGGTGGCCCGTTTCGACATGATCAGGTACATGAACGTGGCGACCATCAGGAAGCCGAGGACGACGAGCATGGCGGTGCCCACTTTCTGACGTGATCGGGGCCGGTCCGGGCACACGTCGGCCACGGGTCGCGGACGCGACCGGAGGTTCGTGTGAGGTCCGGCCCGAGAGCCGTGAGGGTTGTGTGATCTCTGCTACAGCAGAGTGTGTGGCCTGGTCCCTCGCCGAGTCACCGTTGCGCGCGATAGCGCCCTTGTGCGCATTCTGCTCGAGCCCGTCGTGGCCGTCCGAAGGGGTCCAATAAGCTGGTGGCGTGCGCCGCTTCGACTTCCCTGTGGACCTGCCCCATGCCAAGGCCGTGAACCAGACCCTCGCGGATGTCCGCCGTCTGCGGTGGTCGGCGATATTCGTCGGGGTGGTGTGCATCGCGGGCGCGGTCGGTCTGTTCCTGCTCGGTGATGCCTGGGCGTACATCGTCGCCGCCGTGCTGGCGGTCGCGGCCGCGACGTCGGTGTGGGTGGCACTGTGGGCCCCGCGCAAAGTGGGAACCATCGAACAGCTCTACCGCGACAGTCCGCTCGTCCCGGCCGTCGTCGCCGCCGAGCGTGCCCGCGGGCTGACGCTGCTCGCGCTGGTCGACATCGCCAAGCCCGAGACGTCCGGCCGGCACTTCGCCCTGGTCACCCGCAACGTGGAGGCGGTGCCGGGTCATCGGATCGCGATCGGTGAGCGGGTGCCGTGCGCCGCCGTCCTGTCCGACCGCACGACCCGCAACGACTCGGGTGTGTGGCAGATGGTCGGCCCCATGCCGATCGCCTGGGGCACCCGCGATCAGAAGGTCATCGCCGACGCGGTCGCGCAGATCCCCGAGGTGGAGTGGCGTGTGCTGAAGGACAAGCTGACGATGGTGGACCAGGTCGACGCCACCAACGAGCGTCGCCTCGAACTGGCGAGCAAGGAACTGCCGCCCGAACTGCGGTGACATGGAAGTACGCACGCTGACCGATGGTGCGGTGGTGCTCTCGCCACCGGGTCCGGCCGACGTCGACACCATTACCGAGGCGTGCCGGGATCCGCTGATCGCCCGGTGGACCACCGTGCCCTCCCCCTACACCCGGGCCGACGCGCTGCACTTCGTCGAGGAGCTCGTTCCGGCCAAGTGGGCGCAGGGATGGCCCGACTGGGCCGTGCGCACCGCCGCGGACGGAGTGCTGTGCGGCATGGTCGGATTCGTTCCGCGTGAGGGCTCGGATCCGGAGATCGGCTACTGGATCGCACCGACGACGCGGCGCCACGGACTCGCGACCGCCGCGGTGCGACTGGCATGCGGTTTCGCGTTCGCCCCGGACGGCATGAACGTCCCGCGCGTCGCGTGGCGTGCCTTCGTCGGCAATCGTGCCTCCGCCGCCGTCGCACGACGGGCCGGGTTCCGGTACGAGGGCATCGCCCGCAACGGCCTGCTCCAGCGGGGCGTGCCGAGGGACGTGTGGGTCGCCGGACTGTCCGCCGACGACCCACCCGGCCCCGTGGACGGCTGGCCCCTGTAGCCCTCGGGCGCTGTGGCCTCAGCGCTGTAGTACCCGGGGCCGCGGGTATCACGCGAGGTGCGGAAGCACTTCCTTCTCGAGCAGCTCCAGCCCCGAGGTGTCGTAGGCAGCCTCGGGAACGTAGAAGATCGCGTACTCGAGCCCCTGCTTCTTCAGCGCCGTGAGGTTCTCGACGATCTGCTCGGGAGTTCCGACGGCGGGCATCCCCCGGAAGGCGTCGAGCGCCCCGTCGGCCTTCTCCGCTCCGACGATCGGTTCGAGACGGGCCCGCAGAGCCTCGAGCCGGTCCCGCACCTCGGCTTCGGTGCGGCCGATCGCCACGTTGTAGTTGGCCGATCGCACGATGGTGTCGAAGTCGGTGCCGACCTCGGCGCAGTGCTCGCGCAGGATCTCCGACTTCCGCGCGAATCCTTCGGGTGTGCCGTCGAAGTTGGTGTACTGCGCGTACTTCGCGGCGATCTTCAAGGTCACCTTCTCGCCGCCGCCGGCGATCCACAGGGGAATACCGCCGCCCTGCAGCGGAAGCGGACGGACGATGGCGCCGTCGACGGTGTAGTGCCTGCCCGAGAACGTCGCAGAGCCCGTGGTCCACGCCTGGCGGAAGATCTGCACGCCCTCGTCGAGCCGACGCAGTCGCTCACCCGCCGACGGGAATCCGTAACCGTATGCGCGCCATTCCTGCTCGTACCATCCGCCACCGATCCCCATTTCGATGCGCCCACCGGAGATGATGTCGGCGGTCGCCGCGACCTTCGCGAGATAGGCGGGGTTGCGGTAGGCCATGGCGGTGCACATCTGGCCGATGCGCACACGGTCGGTGACGGCGGCGAAGGCCGACACGAGAGTCCACGCCTCGTGCGTGGCCTCGTCGGTGGGTACAGGGACGGTGTGGAAGTGGTCGTACACCCAGATCGACTCCCACGGGCCGCGATCGGCACGGAGCGCGAGATCGCGCATCACCTGCCACTGGTCGGAGGGATCGATGCCGACGAGGTCCAGGCGCCAACCCTGGGGAACGAACAGTCCGAAACGCATGCGGCTCCTTCGCTGATAGGTACGGGCGCGATGTCGTCCATCCACCCACGGGCTCCAGTGTGCAGTGCGACCGCCGAACATTCTTCCGAACTCCGGCGCCGTGCGCGACACGACGACTGCGTTCCCGTCGGATATCGGAGAGGGCGCTGCGTACCATCGGACCCATGGCCGGACGGACACGCGTGGCACTCGCCCTCGGCAGTGGTGGTGCCCGCGGGTACGCCCATATCGGCGCCATCCGGGCGATCGAAGAACGTGGCCTCGAAATTGTCGGAGTCTCAGGCGCTTCGATGGGCGCGCTGGTCGGTGGCGTCTACGCGGCAGGTGCGATGGACCCGTACACCGAATGGGCCACCGGACTGTCCCAGATGGATGTGGTGCGCCTTCTCGACCTGTCGGTCTCGGCTCCCGGCGCGATCCGCGCCGAACGGATCCTGTCCAAGATGCGGGAGATCCTCGGCGATGCGGTGATCGAGGAACTCCCGATTCCGTTCACCGCAGTCTCCACCGACCTCGCAGCAGGTCGCGCCGTCTGGTTCCAGCGAGGTCCCGTCCACGCGGCGATCCGGGCATCCATCGCGATACCCGGCGTCATCACGCCGGTGATACTCAACGGCCGCGTCCTCACCGACGGCGGCACACTCTCGCCCCTACCGATCGCACCGACGGTCGGCATGCCCGCCGACCTCACGATCGGAGTCAGCCTCGGCGGGGAGGAGCAGGGCTCGGCACAATCACCCGAGAACGCCAGCTCCGAGGCACGGCCCATCGAGGAATGGAAGGCACGTTTCCGGCGCAGCGCCAACCAGATGCTCGACACCGACATCGTGCGGTCGGTGGTCAACCGGTTCTCGACCAGTGCGGCGAACGACGAGCCACCGGAGGAGGACACCGAGGACACCGGAGACGTCGACGCCGACGATGCGCTCGTCCCGAAGTTCGGACGCGTCGCGGTGATGAACCGGTCGCTCGACATCATGCAGTCGGCGCTGTCCCGGTTCCAGTTGGCGGCCTATCCGCCCGACATCCTCGTGGAGGTCCCGCGCACCGCGTGCCGAAGCCTCGACTTCCACAAGGCGGCCGAGATGATCGCGCTGGGGCGCTCCCTCACCGAGGAAGCCCTCGACCGTGCCGGTATCCCGGCCTCCGCGTCCACCGGTTCCGAGGCCGGAATCTCCGTCGATTCGTCACCGGACGAGCCCGGATCACCCTAGTCGCTACCGAGCAGCGGCGATCGGCCGTTGTGTTTCGTACGTCCGGACGGCGACGAGGTCAGCGACGGAAGAGCGAACGCACACTTCGACGCTCGGTTCGGGCCGGGACGGTGTCCTGACCACAGGTGCAGCGATCGGCGGCAGGCACGGAACGCATGACGGCGTCGACATGCTGTCCGCATCCGCCCCATCCGGTCTTTCCGCAGTTCGGGCAGGCGACGGGGTAACACATGAGAGTCCTCCTCGATGAGAGTTCGGTACCGACCCAGCGGAAGGGTCGGGAGCGGGGCTGCGCGTCGTTCGGCAATCCGGTCGGGGATCTCGGCCGTGCGCGGGCCTCGATCCGGGTGATCAGGCAGAGACGTGGGATTCGTCCCAGGCGTTGTAGCCGCCGAGCAGGTCGGTGACGTTCTCGAAACCCTGGGCGCGCAGCAGCGATGCCGCCACGCTCGAACGCCACCCGCCGGCGCAGTGCACGACGATCGGCTTGCCGACCGGCACCTGTTCCAGACGGGTGCGCAACTGGGCCAACGGGATCGGAACCGATCCCGGGATCACACCGAATTCGCGTTCGCCGGGGTTACGGATGTCGACGAGGGTGACTGCGTCGTCGGCGAGCAACCGGTCGAGTTCCTCGACCGTCGTCCGTCGAGCGGTCTCGATCAGGTCCGTCAGTTCGGCGGGGAAGACACCGTCCCGATCGACGTTCAGATAACCTGCCGCCCCGTCGGATCCGATGCGGGCGAGACGTACCGCGGCGTCCTGCTCCTCACCGGGATAGGTGATCAGCACGATCCGTTCGCCGACCTCGGCGACCATGCCGCCCGTCTCCGCGAAACGGCCGTCGAACCCGACGTTCACCGAGCCGCGCAGGTGCCCGGCGGCGAAGTCGTCGACACCACGGGCATCGAGAACACGTGTGCCGGCTTCGAGTTCGTCCTTCACCTGCTCCGGAGTCGACTCGGGGATCGCGCGGTCCTGTACCAGCAGTGGGTGGATCCGCTTGTTCATCGCCGCATCGACCGAGAAGTACGACGGAGCCGCCGGCTGACCTTCGGTGACCAGAGCGACGAAGTCGTCCTCACTCATGGGCTGCACGGACGGGTTCGTGGCGCGCTGCTCGCCGATGGTCGAGGTCAGGTCGGTCGACAGGTTCTTCCCGCACGACGAACCGGCACCGTGAGCAGGCATGACGGCGACCTCGTCGGGCAACGTCAGGAGTTTTTCGTGCACGGTGCGGTACATCGCCCGGGCCAGATCACCGGTCGTGCCGTCGCCGAGATTGACCAGGTCCGGGCGCCCGACGTCGCCGATGAACAACGAATCGCCGGTGAGGACCGCGGCCGGGACGGCACCGGGATGGTCGCGGACCAACACCGATATCGATTCCCAGGTGTGGCCCGGGGTGGACAGGATCTCGAGTTCGACGTCACCGAGGGAGATCTTCTCGCCGTCGCGCAGGCGCCGGATGGGGTAGTCGGTCTCGGCGACCTCCCCGAATCCGATCCACGCACCTGTGGCGTCGACGAGTTCGAGATGACCCGAGACGAAGTCGGCGTGGAAGTGGGTGTTGATCACACCTTCGATCGTCAATCCGTACTTCGCTGCGTCGGAAAGATATTCGTCGATGTCGCGCCGGGGGTCGACCACGACGGCCTTTCCCGTGTTCTCGTCGCCGATGAGGTAGGAGGCGTGGGAGAGGCACTCGATGTAGTACTGCTCGAGAATCATGGGTTCCTCCGAACGATTCGATTCGACCTCGTTGTGGACAAGCCTGACAGATACCCCCTAGGGTATGTCAAGTACCCCCGGGGGTATCCAGACGGACATACGCCGGACAGCGCAGGCACCGTCGCGGATCCCCCGCTCCCGTTCCCACCCCACCGAAAGGCACCCATGACCGAGCCCGCAACCACCGCCATCGACCCGAACACCCTGCACGAATCGATGAATGCCGCCGGTCACGTGCGCCTCGTCGACGTCCGTACGCCGGGCGAGTTCGAGTCGGTGCACATCCCCGGCTCCTACAACGTGCCGCTCGATGTGCTGCGGGAGCACCGCGACGAGTTCTGCACACATCTCGACGAGAACATCGTGCTGGTATGCAGATCCGGACAGCGCGCCGGTCGGGCCGAACAGACCTTGCGTGCCGCGGGTCTGTCCCGCATCCGCATCCTCGACGGCGGCATGCTGGCGTGGGAATCCGCCGGTCTTCCCGTCGACCGCGGTGTCGAACGCTGGGATCTCGAACGCCAGGTCCGGCTCGTCGCCGGTTCGCTCGTGTTGTCGTCGATTCTCGGCAGCGTCGCCGTTCCGAGACTGAAGTGGCTCGCGGCGGGAATCGGTGGCGGACTCGCCTTCGCGGCGCTGTCGAACACGTGTGCAATGGGCATGCTGCTTGCCGAGCTCCCGTACAACCGCAGCGCCGGCTGCGACCCGCAGACAGTCGTCGCGCAACTGATCGCGTCGAAGCAGCCGACTCCGTCCGACTACCGGGAGTGAGTGCGGCCGATGTGGAGACGACCATGATCCTCGCACTCGGTTTCGGTGCTGCGATCGGCGTACTGCTGGGCCTGCTCGGCGGTGGCGGCTCGATCCTCGCGGTGCCGGCACTGGTCTTCGGCATGGGGCTGAGCGTCGAGGAGGCCATCCCGATCTCGTTGATCGTCGTCGGCGCAGCGTCCGCGGTAGGTGCACTACCCAAGGTTCGGGCCCGTCAGGTCCAGTGGCGGCTGGCGGGCATCTTCGCCCTCACCGGCCTGCCGGCCACCTTCGTCGGCAGCGCGGTGGGACGGTTGCTCCCCGAGCGCGCACTCCTCGTCGGATTCGCGGTGGTGATGGTGGTAGCGGGAGCGCGGATGCTCGCCGACCGCGGGGACACCGGGACCGCGTGCTCGACGGGCGGTTCCGGGATCAACTGGCGCCGATGCGTTCCACGCTCCGCGTCGGCAGGCCTGACAGTGGGCTTCCTCACCGGCCTGTTCGGCGTCGGAGGTGGATTCCTCATCATCCCGGCCCTGGTCCTGCTCCTCGGTGTGGCGATGCCGGTCGCGGTGGGCACCTCGCTGGTGATCATCGTCGCCAACTCGGCTTCCGGACTCGTGTCGCACCTGAGCGGCACGAGTATCGACTGGGCGATCACGGCCGGGTTCGCGGGGACTGCGATCGTCGGTTCGCTGGTCGCGGGCCGGCTCGGTTCCCGCGTCGACACCGACCGCCTCCGGCGCTGGTTCGCGTTCCTGGTGTTCGCAGTGGCCGCCTATGTACTCGTCGACGCCGTCTTCCTGCGGTAACAACACGGACAGAATACCCCCGGGGGTACACTGGGCGACAGGTCTACGAAAGGACATCTCGATGGTCGGCGACGAAGACAGCATCGCATTGGTACTCAACCGGCTGCGCAGAGCCCAGGGCCAGCTCGCCGGAGTGATCTCCATGATCGAACAGGGTCGCGACTGCAAGGACGTCGTCACGCAGCTCGCGGCCGTGTCGCGCGCACTGGACCGCGCCGGATTCAAGATCGTGGCAACCGGCCTGAAGGAATGCATGACCGGCAACGCCGAGGAGGGCAAGGAGCCGATGACCGAGGCCGAGCTCGAGAAGCTCTTCCTCGCTCTGGCCTGACCGGCGCGCCGTCGAGAGAAAGGCGGAATTCCATGGCACTCGCACTGACGGCCACCCTGCGCACATCGTTCGACGACGCGGTCGAACGCACCCGTAAGGCACTGTCCGAACAAGGTTTCGGCGTTCTCACCGAGATCGACATGAAGGCTACCCTGAAGGCGAAACTCGGTGAGAACATGGAGGATTACGTGATCCTCGGTGCGTGCAATCCGCCGCTCGCCCACCGAGCGGTGACGGTCGACCGGCAGATCGGGCTCCTGCTCCCCTGCAACGTCGTGGTCCGCACCGACCCCGAGGACCCCGACACCGTGGTGATCGACGCGATGAACCCGCAGATGATGGTGCAGGTCGCCGACAGTCCGGGACTCGCGGATGTGGCCGATGACGCCACCACCGCCCTGCAGGCTGCCATCGATTCGCTGAAAGCGGAAGCGGCGAAGGACTGACGACACGCTGCGGAGGCCGGCACGCTCCACGTACCGGCCTCCGCAGATGTCAACGGGTCACGGGTAATTCGGGTTGTTGAATTCCGGGATCTCGATGCTGATCGGGCGCAGTTCCGCCATGTACAGCAGGACGAACTGGCGCAGCAGTTCGTCGAACGTCCAGTAGGCGTCCGGTGCCAGCGGGAGCGGCAACAGCCCTTCGCGTACCGCGATGAACGGACCCCACGCGACGTCGAGCAGTGTGCCCCAGACGGGTTCGCGTGGAATGTGGAGCCAGTCGGCGATCTCGTTGCCGAGCGCGAACCGGGTGAGCGCCCCGAGGATCGGGCGGGTCAACAGTGAGAAATCCAGACCTTACCGAGATCGAGCAGCATGTCGGCGAGTTTCACACCCTCGGGTGTGGGCGCGAGGATCGGATCGAGCACCTGCTGCGCCTGGGATTCGGCGTCGTCCCAGGTGGCCGGGATGTACTGGTCCTCGATGCCGAGCATGTGCGCGCTGACCTGCCACGAATGCAGGAATCCGTCGGCCTCCGCAGCCGGGATGGGAACCTTCCACTCCTTCAATGTGCGCATCACACTGGTGGGCAGGCTGTGCCAGGTGACCATCATGTCGTGCTGACTGATCGGCACGTCCTCGGGCGCCAGATCGGCCCAGTGCGAGGACTGCGGGAGCAGATGACGCACCGCGGCATGGACGAGCCGGGTCTTCACGGACGTGACGATCATTTCGCCGTCGTCGAGATAGGCGTTGCGAGAACCGATGTCGTAACCCAGTTTTGCCGTCTTCGAGATGCGGCCCTTCATGTTGGCGCCGCCCTTGGAGTAGTAGACGGCCAGCGCCTCCTTCGGGATGACCGTGCTCATCATCCCACTCACGAATCCGTACAGGACACCGAGATACAGCCCGCGCTTCTCGTTGAACCGAACGGCCGTCTCGAGTTTCGCCGGATCGGCCCAGGACGGAAGCTGCCGGGCGTGTTCCATGAAATCGCGCAGGTCGCTCGGAAGCCCGTCGGGCAGCGGCTGGGAATTCTTCTTCCAGGTGCGCAGCAGCTCGTTGACCCTCGGTACGTCGCCGCGCTCGAGCAACGAGGCGACGATCGGGTCGGCCTCGTCGTCCCACACCTGTCGTGGATCGGCACCGCTCCCCGTACCCGGTATCGATCCTGCTGGCGACCACCTCCAGGGCCGGGCCTGCGCCGGTGTCACCACCGCGAACGCCCCCAATGCGCCCAGGAGAACACCGGTTTTCAGAACGTCGCGCCTGCTCGGATTATCCATACTGTCGCTCCCCTACGACTCGTGGATGTAGCAATGAAACATTCGGAGTTTCTCTGTAACATCGAACCATACTGTGGCTCGGGTCACAATGAATCGTGAAATGTCACTGCTCGGGATGGTCGGCGACAGGACCGGAACGGTAAACTCTGCACTTCGAGGAGGACATGTGGATTCTGCGTCGCCGATTTCCCGAGCGGTCTCACCCGCCTCCCCACCGTCCCCTGCCGAATCGGCGTCGTTGCTGGAACGTGCTTTTCAGGACGCACTTCTTCTTCCGGACGAATCCGTCATGGGTATCGAGATCGACGAGACGCGTGTACGCCTGCTCGATGCCGCCTACGAACAGTTCTGCCGGACCGGCATCCAACGCTCCTCGATGGAGGAGATCGCCCGCCGCGCGAAGCTGTCGCGAATCACCTTGTACCGCAAGTTCGAGTCGAAGGATGCCCTCGTCGACGAGGTCATCATGCGCGAGTTCCGCCGCTACTTCCTGCGTTTCCTCGAGGACATCGCCCAGGCCGACACCGTGGCCGATCGGGTGGTCCTCGGATTCGTCAGCGCGCTGCGCGTCATCCGCACGAACAGGTTGATCGGCAATCTGCTCGAGACCGAACCGGTGCTGTTCGCCGGTGCGATCGGTGGCGACGACGGAACGATGCTCGCCGCCGTCCGCCGGTTCGTCGCAGGACAGTTGCAGCGTGAGCAGCGCGCCGGAACGGTCGCCGCCGATCTGAACACCGATCTGGTGGCGGAGATGATCGTCCGCATCTCGGCCTCGTTCCTCACCACACCGAGTCAGGTCGTCGACATCGACGACGACGAGGCCCTCGCGTCGATCGCCAGGCAGTTCCTCGTTCCGATGGTGCTTCCGGACTACGGCTCGAGGCGGTAGTACCGGCCTTCTTCGTCCAATCGCGCACGCAGGGCCTCGAGCACCGGCCGCTGCCCCTTGTGCAGTTTCGTCTCGGCGTCCGCTGCGACGATCCAGCGCGCATCGTCGACCTCCGGGATCGTGATCTGCTTACCCGACTTCGGCGGCCATTCGACCTCGCACGTGTTGCTTTCGACGAACTCCAGCTCGTCCGACGTCTCTCCCGCGTAGATACTGACGATCTTGCCGGACGACTGCCGGTAGCGACCGAGCAGGGACAGCGGCACGTCCGGTAGTTCGATCCCGCACTCCTCCGTGAACTCGCGCAGGGCGACCTCCCGGGGATCCTCTTCCGGGCCGTACTCCCCTTTCGGCACCGACCAGGCCGCTTCGTCCTTCCCCTTCCAGAACGGGCCGCCGGGGTGGACGAGCCACACGCTGAGCAGACCGGTGTCGTCGATGCGGTAGAACAGCAGACCTGCGCTGGTGGCGGCCATCATCGCTCCTGTATGTCTGCGACGGGTTGACGCAGAATCGTTTTCAGTTTCTCGGGGGCCGTGCGGCGAGGGTCGGACAGGTAGATCTCGTGGTGGTCGCCGGCGAACGTCAACCCGCGTTCGGGCATCACCTGCGTGTGCAGGCGCTGCAGGACGGGGCCTTCCGCGTCGTACGGTCCGATGTGCAGGATCTGCAGCGCCCTGCCCTCCGCCAGCCGGAACGGCCGCACTCGCGGAAGGGAGGGGAGCGGTTTCTTCTTCGCCCGGGCCTTGTCACCCGCCGCTGCGATCGCGTCGTCCACCATGTCGTCGGTGATCCACGGCGGCTGCGCGATGAGCATGCGCCACGACCAGGAGTCCTTGTCCCGCGTGAGGAAGGTGCTCATGTCCTCGCTCCACCACAGACCTTCGAGGGGCCCGACGACGGAATCCCGGCCGAGTTCCTTCTTGGAGGTGAACTTCAGGGTGTATGCCACCGAGTAGAGGGCCTCGACGGCGTCGGCGTACTCGCCGGAACTGTTCGGATCGCCCTTGCCGTCCACGGCGAGGTAACCGATCTCGGGGACGTGCACCTCGGTGAAATCCTCGGTCGAGCATGTGTACAGCTCACGGTGCTCACGCTTGATGTCGTATTTGTCCACGGCGCCCCTTCCGTTCGAGGACGAGGATAGGCGCCCGTCGACATCCGTACGGGGTGATCGACACCCCTTCGCCCCGCGGCCGTTTGCGTCTAGCATCGTCCCCATGCTCGACGAGAGCACCCAGAAGGCGTTCGAGGAGAACCGCACCCACCTGCTGTCGGTGGCCTACCGCCTCACCGGCAGCATCGCCGACGCCGAGGACGCCGTGCAGGACGCATGGCTGCGACTCGCGGGCGCGGATGTCTCCGAGGTACGCGACCTGCGTGCCTGGTTGACGACGGTCGTGGGACGGTTGTGCCTCGACAGGTTGCGCTCGGCCGCGGTGCGCCGCGAGACCTACATGGGCCAGTGGCTGCCCGAACCGATCGTGGCGCCTCTCGGCTCCCCTGCTCCCCCGGACCCGCTCGACGAGATCGTGCGCGACGAGGACAACCGCCTGGCCGCGCTCGTCGTCCTCGACAGCCTGACGCCGGCCCAGCGCATCGCGTTCGTGCTCCACGACGCGTTCGACATCCCGTTCGACGACATCGCCCGGATCCTCGACGTCGCCACCCCGACCGCCCGCCAGCTGGCCTCCCGCGCCCGCCGGACGGTCTCGACCGTGCCACCGCCGAGTTCACCGGCCGAACACGAAGAGGCCGTCGGACGGCTCGTCGCGGCCTTCGCGGGCGCCGACCTCGACGCCGTCGTCGCCGCGCTCCATCCCGACGCCCGCATGATCGGGGACGCCGGCGGCACGACCCGCACGGCGCTGAACGTCGTGGTCGGCGCCGAGAAGGTCGCGCGGTTCATCCTCGGACTGCTGCGGCTCTACGGTGCCGAGGCGTTGACGGCCTTCGAACCGGTCCTCGTCAACGGCGAGCTGGGTCTGTTGAACCGCGGTCGCCCGGCCGAGAACGGTCGGCCGGGCTTTCCTCCGCGCGTGACGGCGTGGACCGTGCGGGACGGACGGATCTGGGCGGCCTACGACATCGCGAACCCCGAGAAGCTCAGACGCGGAGTCCTTCTGCCCGACGGCATCTTCGACTAGGCGTCATGCGTTCCCGGCTTCTTCGGCCCACGGCACCCGGCAGGCGTCCGTGCTGAATCCCTGGTCGTGGATGCCCAGCGCCGAGTTCATGCGCGCACGCATGTTCTCGAGCGCGATCTGATAGGTGAGTTCGACGACGCCCGCCGGCCCGAAACGACGCTCGAGGTCGGCGACCTGTTCGTCGGTGACCTCCGTCGCCACGTCGCCGGTCATCGCGTCGGCGTACGCGATCGCGGCCTTCTCGTCGTCGCTGTAGAGATCGGAGGTCTCGTACTCGGCGATGTGGGCGAGTCGTTCGGTGTCGAGTCCGTCCAGCCGCTGGAGCATCGTGCCGAAGTCGATGCACCACGAGCATCCGACGGTCCACGCCACGCGGTAGACCGCGATCTCCCGGACCGCGGCGGGCAGGACGGTGGAGGCGCGTTGGGCGAGCATCTCGTGGATTCCGCTCGTACGCATCAGCCTCGGATGGTGTGCCGCCACCGCGAAGGGTTCGGGGACCGAACCGAACCTGCGGCGGGCGAGCGCATACATCGCACGGGTCATCGGACCGGTGCGGTCGGGAGCGACGGCTTCGAGTCGTGCCATGACGGTGTCCTTCCGGTGCGACCGGCGGAATCCCCCGCCGGTTCGAGGTGGTCTACATCATGGAGACGAGGCAGGCCGCACGGATGTGACACCGCGGGCGCTACGCTGCAGGAATGGCTGATTCGACGACTTCGGGACGAGTTCGTACGGTCTCCCGGTTACGACCGTTCGCCTCGACGATCTTCGCCGAGATGACCGAACTCGCCGTCCGGCACGGTGCGATCAACCTCGGGCAGGGCTTTCCCGACGTCGACGGCCCGCCCGCCATGCTCGAGATCGCCCGCAACGCCATCGCCGAGGGGGTCAACCAGTATCCGCCCGGGTCCGGCATGCCGGTCCTGCGGGAGGCCGTCGCTGCCGACCGTGCCGCGCGGTACGGCCTGCACCACGACCCCGAATCCGAGGTGCTCGTCACCGTCGGCGCCACCGAGGCGATCAGCGCCGCCATCCTCGGGCTCGTCGAACCCGGCGAGGAGGTGCTCCTCACGGAGCCGTACTACGACTCGTACGCGGCCTCGGTGGCGCTCGCCGGTGCGACGCGACGGACCGTGCCGCTGACCCGTTCCGGGAACGGTTTCGTGCTCGATGTCGACGCCCTGCGCGCCGCCGTCACCGACCGGACGCGGATGCTGGTCGTCAACAGCCCCCACAATCCCACCGGCACCGTCTACGACCGCGAGGCACTGACGGCACTGGCCGAGCTCGCGTGCGAACGCGACCTGCTGGTGCTGTCCGACGAGGTGTACGAGCACCTGGTCTTCGACGGTCGCACGCACATCCCGCTCGCATCGTTGCCCGGCATGGCCGAGCGGACGATCACGGTCTCGAGTGCCGCCAAGACCTTCAACGTCACCGGCTGGAAGATCGGGTGGGCGATGGGCCCGCGCGAGCTGATCGACGGGGTGCGCGCCGCGAAACAGTTCATGACGTTCGTCGGTGGGGCGCCCTTCCAGCCGGCCGTCGCGCATGCGCTGACGCACGAACAGGACTGGATCGCGTCGATGCGCGCCGACCTCGAACGCAAGCGAACCTTCCTGTCCCACGCACTCTCCGATGCCGGTTTGAAGGTGTTCGACTCTGCCGGAACGTACTTCGTGTGTGCCGATCTGACTCCCCTCGGCCGGACCGACGCGGTGGCCTTCTGCCGCGAACTCCCGGGCCGCATCGGGGTGGCCGCGGTACCGGTGAGCGTCTTCGTGGACGACACCGCCTCGTGGAACCATCTGGTGCGCTTCGCGTTCTGCAAACGGGACGAGGTGCTCACCGAAGCGGTGGCACGTCTGAACGGATTGCAGGAGGCGCGCTAGATGTTGCGACCTACCATCCCGTCGGACTTCGTGTCGCGAGCGGTACGGGTGGGAGCCGAGGAGGGCATCGATCTGCAGCCTGCCCTCGACGCAGCACGCATCAGCCGCGCGGTGCTCACCCACCCCCATGCCCGGCTCACGCCCGCCCAGGTCAGTCGCTTCACCCAGGTGGTCTGGCAGATCACCGACGACGAACTCTTCGGCATCGCACCGGCTCCCGTGCCCCGCGGCACCTTCCGGGTGATGTGTCTGACCCTCATCCACCGGCCCGATCTCGATCACGCTCTGCAACGGATGATCGAGGTGAACCATGTCATCCGGTCGCTGCCGCAACTGAGTCTGACCCCGGGAGCGTCCACCACCTTCCTGGAGGTGGAGCTGCCGGAGGTCGTGGACGACAAGACCCGCGTGGTCGTGGATTTCCTTCTCATGCTGCTGCACCGCTTCGCCGCATGGCTGGTGGGCGGGCGTGTCCCCCTCGAGTCGGTCTTCCTGCCGTACACCGAACCCGATCCCGTCCTGGCCCGTAGTTACGACGCGATCTTCGGCGTGCCGGTGACCTTCGGCGCCGGACGGGCAGCGCTCGAGATCGACAATGCCGCACTGAAGTCGCCCCTCGTGCAGACCGAGGAATCGCTCGAGGATTACCTGCGCGATTCTCCGAATCTCATTCTCTCGGAACGTGAATACGAGTCGACGGTCTCGTCCCAGGTGCGGCGGATCTTCGAGTCGGGTATCGAAGGCCGGACGGCGACCGCCGAGGACATCGCCGGCAGGCTCGCAGTGAGCCCTCCCCACCTGCGGCGCCTGCTCCGCCAGGAGGGCACGTCGTTGGGGCAGTTGCGCGAGGAGGTCCTCCGCGACCTCGCGATCGCGGGCCTGAGACGCGGTGAGGCGGTCGACGATCTGTCGTCCCGGCTCGGTTTCTCCGAACCGAGCGCCTTCCGCCGGGCGTTCAAGAGGTGGACCGGAAACACTCCTCGCGCATATCGAGAACACCGCTGACAGTCGCGCCCGCCGGTTGTCGTGATGTCGCCGGATACCCCTCGTACTCCGCGCCGAAACTCGATTCGACCAGCAGGTTCGGGGAGAGAACCCAGCTACACGCACATGCCGGAGCCCGGCTTGCATTCCTCCATTTTCAATGGGAACGTCGGAGGCGAACCGTCATCGACTTTCGAGAGGGTGATCTACGAGCTATGCGCACGATCGTTCGCGACGACTATCCGACCCGCGGTCGCACCGCCTGCGAGTCCGTCGAGAGGAAGGATCCCGTCGTCTGGGGTTCGGCCACCGGCGGGCCGCTCGGCTCCGAGGCAGTGGCCGAATACGACCGCCGCGGGTTCCACACCGCCGAAGGGCTTCTCGCCGCACACGATGTGGGGAACCTTCTGGAGGAGACCGCACGACTCGGCCGAGAGCTCGGTGACGACGACCGTGTGGTCCGTGAACAGGGCAGCGGCGATGTCCGCTCGGTCTTCGACGTGCACCGGCTCAGCGATCTCGTGGACTCCATCATCCGCAGGCCCGAGATCGTCGGTATCGCACGGCAACTGCTGGGATCCGATGTGTACGTCCACCAGTCGCGGCTCAACGTCAAGCCCGGCTTCCGCGGTGGCCCGTTCTACTGGCACTCGGACTTCGAGACGTGGCACGCCGAGGACGGCATGCCTTCGCCGCGCGCCCTGAGCATCTCGATCGCTCTGACCGAGAACTACGGTTACAACGGCGGTTTGATGATCATGCCGGGTTCGCACAAGACATACATCTCGTGCGCGGGTGAGACACCCGAGGACTACTACCGCGAGTCCCTGGTCACCCACGTTCCGCCGACGGGTTCGCCCGACGAGGACACTCTCACCCGGTTGGCCGCCGAGCACGGTATCGCGACGTTCACCGGGCCGGCAGGCTCGGCGACGGTCTTCGATTCGAACTGCATGCACGGTTCGAACGGGAACATCACGCCGTTCCCGCGCTCGAACCTGTTCGTGGTGTTCAACAGCGTCGAGAACACGCTCGTCGAACCGTTCGCCGCGTCGAAGCCGCGTCCGTCCTATCTCGGCAGCCGCGACTTCACGCCGCTGACGTGACATGACTGAGGTGACATGATGTGAGCACCTCCACGGCTGTGGCCGGGACGCCCTGCGGCGTCCCGGCCGCCGCCGTCGGGGCGCCGTTGTCACGCAGATGTCGTGCGTGCCTGCATGTCGATCGGCATGGCGCGTCCACGTGAGCCGAAGATCGCCCGCCGGAGGGTGAACCTGCCCAGCTCGCGATCGTAGGGGCGGTATGCCGCATACGCGATCACGTGGAGATACGACTGCAGACGAACGAGTTTGCGAATCTGCGGCGTGAGCCTGCCGTGCAGTTCGAAGGTGTCGATGCCCGATCGGATATAGGCCGCGTACTCGCTCGGCGGTGTGTAGGCACGGCGCGGCGAGACGTCGACGAACAGTTCGGTGAGCTGGGCGATCTCGATGTCCGCCTCGCGGAGACACAGGGCGAGGTCGATGTCCTCGTGGATCTTCGGGTCGGTACTGACGACGTCACGGACCCGTTCCCACGCGGAGCGTCGCAGTGCCATGTTCGCGCCGTGCAGATTGTCGATCCGTCGTTCACCGCCGAATACTCCTTGCGCGACCCGTTTGTCGATGTACCACTGCTTGAGCCCGCGGTAGGGGGAATCGTAGGAATTGCCGAGTCCGCTGATCGCGCCGACCTCCGCGGTGTCGTCGCGGGCGAAGAAGCTGCGGACGGTGTGCGCCCACCCGGGACGAACCCGCGTGTCGGCATCGATCCGGCCGATGAGATCTCCTGTGGCCGCATCGAATCCGGCATTGCGCGCGAATGCGACACCCGGCCGTGGTTCGACGATCCGTCGCACGAGGGGCTCACCGGCGGCGATGGCTTCGATGATCTGCGCCGTTCGATCGGTGGAATTGTTGTCCACGACGAGGATTTCGTGGATCTCCGACTTCTGGGCGAGCAGCGCCGCGAGACATTGCGCGATGTATCGCTGCTCGTTGTGGGCCGGCACGACGATCGACAACCTGTTCGTAGCCATGGAAACGACGCTACCGGACCGACGAGGGCCGGCGTTCGTCATCGCTGACGACTCCGCCGGCCCTTCGTGCCGGAGACGGGGATCAGCCGCGGCGGGCGCGCACGGCCTGCGCGAGGCGATCGAGCTGCGCGGCGGTGGTGTCCCAGTCGATGCACGCGTCGGTGATCGACTTGCCGTAGTCGAGCTTGTCGGCCTCGCCGAGGGTCAGGTCCTGACGTCCCGCCTCGATGAAGCTCTCGAGCATCAGTCCGACGATGCCCTTCTCGCCGGCCTCGATGCGCTCGGCGACATCGGTGACGACGTCGACCTGCTTGTTGTGGTCCTTGCGGCTGTTGCCGTGGCTCGCGTCGATGACGACACGCTCGGGCAGACCGGCCTTGCGCAGGCGGGCCATGGTGTCGGCCACGGTCTCGGCGTCGTAGTTCGGGCCGGCGCTGCCGCCGCGCAGGATGACGTGGCAGTCCGGGTTGCCGACGGTCTCGATGAGCGCGGCCTGACCGTCGAGGTCGGTGCCGGGGAAGACGTGGCTGGCCGCTGCGGCGCGGGTGCCGTCGACCGCGACCTGCACGTCACCTTCGGTGGAGTTCTTGATGCCGACGGGCATGGACAGCGCGCTGCACAGCTGGCGGTGGACCTGGCTCGCGGCGGTGCGGGCACCGATGGCTCCGTAGGTGACCAGGTCGGCGTAGTACTGCGGGAGGATCGGGTCGAGGAACTCGCAACCGACGGGCAGGCCGAGACCGGAGACGTCGAGCAGCAGCTTGCGGCCGATGCGCAGGCCTGTGTTGATGTCGAAGGTGCCGTCGAGGTGCGGGTCGTTGAGCAGGCCCTTCCATCCGAGCGTGGTGCGCGGCTTCTCGAAGTACACGCGCATCACGACGTGCAGGTCGTCGCGGAGTTCCTCGGCCTTGGAGGCCAGACGGCGCGCGTAGTCCATCGCGGCGGCGGGGTCGTGCACGGAGCAGGGGCCGACCACGACGACGAGGCGGTCGTCGGCGCCGTTGAGGATGTCGACGGTGCCGGCGCGACCCGAGCGGACGGTCGCTGCGACGACGGCGTCGGGTGCGTACTCGGCGCGGATCTCGGAGGGGGCGACGAGGGGGCTGACCTTGACGGTGCGCTGTTCGTCGAGATTCGACGTGGAGATTCCGGTGCTCGCGGTTCCGGTGCTGGGGCTCATCGATGGTTCCTGTTCTCGGTGGTTCGGAGTCCGACCCGAGAGAACCTGAGATTCCGACGAGCCGGTCTGGATCCGGCTCGTAGGTGAAGAAGTCAGCGCGTGGTCACGCCGACCGACCCACCCCGGGCCGGCCTGCTAAACCAGAAATATGCACGCTGCATAACTCCGGACTTTACCAGGACGGCCGACACGCCTGTCAAACCACCCCGGGGAGGGGGAGACGGAGAGGTGTCCGTCAGCGTGGACCCGTGGGCAGGACGACGCGACCGAAGGTCGTGCTGAGGACCCCGGCAGCGGAGGTGTACCAGGCACCGGCGGCGGCGAGTCCGAAATAACCACCGACCCTCGTCAGACCGGTCTGCTCCAGCAGCGCTCCGAGAGTGAGGAAGACGAAGGCGACGAGCAGCACCGAGAAGGTGGCGAACAGGGCCGCGCTGATCCGGGTACTGGCGAACCACATGTAGACGGTGAAGATGGTCCAGGCCAGCAGGAAGATGCCCACCCCGACGTGTCTCTCGGCACCCATCTCCTCTGCGGTGTAGGTGACGAGATACCAGAAGCTCAGCCAGAACGCGCCGTACGAGCTGAAGGCCGTCGCCCCGAAGACGTTCCCCTTCAGGAACTCCCACATTCCCGCGGCGAGCTGTGTGAGACCGCCGTAGAACAACGCCACCCCGAAGACGGCGGCTTCCGCCTCCGCCGA
The DNA here is from genome assembly GCF_900187265.1 of Rhodococcus rhodochrous. Taxonomy (NCBI): domain Bacteria; kingdom Bacillati; phylum Actinomycetota; class Actinomycetes; order Mycobacteriales; family Nocardiaceae; genus Rhodococcus; species Rhodococcus rhodochrous. The sequence continues at coordinate 929,901 of NZ_LT906450.1, read as the reverse complement.
GATGAACCCGGCGTTGGCGCAGGACAGGATGAACGTCGTGAGAGCGAAGGCTGCCAGACCCAGGGGGCCGGGATCGGCGATGTGGGCGCCTCGGTGAAAGGGGACCGCGATTTCGTTGGGGTCGTCTTCGGTGTACGACATCCGCCGGCTCCTTCGGAGGAGGAGAACCCGGCGCAGGCTCCCGGGCCTACTTCGGATGGTTCGAACACTTCCAGTGTGCGCCCCGGCAACCGGTGTGCGTGCGGCAAACGGGAAGCCGATTTCCGTCGGCGATCACCCCGTCGAACTCCTAGTGTTGCGAATATGAGCACGCACGTCGTCCGCAGCCGCCATGTCGCTCGGGTCGTCCGGTGCGCACCGCGCCGGGTCTACGAGTTCGCCGCGGATCCCGACAACCTGCCGAAGTGGGCGGCCGGCCTGGCGCGGAGCGAGGTACGGCGGGTCGGCGACGCCCTCGTCGCGGAGTCCCCGATGGGCGAGGTCACCGTGCGGTTCGTCGGCTCCAACGACTACGGGGTGCTCGACCACGAGGTGACACTGCCGTCGGGTACGACGGTGCACAATCCGATGCGGGTACTCCCCCATCCGGACGGTGCCGAGGTCGTCTTCACCGTCCGGCAGATCGATCCGACCGACGACGAGTTCGACCGCGACACGCGCATGGTGGAAGAGGACCTCGCGCGACTCGCGGCGCTCCTCGAGTCGTGACCCATCGGAACAGGAGAACGTGAATGGCCCGCAAGATCGCAACCAACACCGCAGTCGGCCTGCAGGAATTGCTGGACTTCGTCCGGCCGCGCCACCGGATGATCCTCATGACGCAGCGCGACGACGGCACACCGCAGGCCTCCCCCGTCACCGGCGGCGTCGACGACAGCGGGCGCATCGTGATCGCGACCTATCCCCGGCGTGCCAAGACCCGCAACGCCCGTAGCCGGCCGGAGGTCGGTGTCGTCGTGTTGTCCGACGATTGGAACGACGCGTGGGTGCAGATCGACGGGACCGCGGAGGTGATCGATGCCCACGACGACGTCGAACCCTTCGTCGAGTACTTCCGCAACATCGCCGGTGAGCATTCGGACTGGGACGAGTACCGGCAGGCCATGCGCGATCAGGGCAAGTCGCTGATCCGGATCACCCCGACCCGCTGGGGTCCGGTGGCCACGGGAGGCTTCCCGCCCGAAACGGCATGACGACCTCGCGCCGAAACTCTCTGGTGCAGAGAGCCGCTCGCGCGCGGCCGGCGGTCTACCGCCACGGCACGCGTTCGGGGTCGCGCAGCATCCGCCGTGCCGTGGACATCCGGTGCACCTCGTCGGGACCGTCGTAGATGCGGGCGTAACGCGCCCGCCGGTACATCCCCTCGAGCGGTGTGTCGGCGGTGAGACCGAGCGCCCCGTGCACCTGGATCGCACGGTCGACGACGTCGTGCAGCATCTGCGCGCCGCGGAACTTGACGAGCCCGATCTGCACCCGGGCGTCCTCCCCCGCGTCCATCACCCGCGCGGCGTCCAGGGTCATCAGACGTGCGGCCTGGATGTCGGCGGCGGATTCGGCGATGTAGCGCTGGATCTCCCCCTTCTCGCCGAGCAGCGAACCGTGGGCGAATCGGGAGTTGGCGCGGGCACACATGAGTTCGAAGGCCCGCTGGGCCTGGCCGAGCCACCGCATGCAGTGGAAGATCCGGCCCGGCCCGAGCCGGTCCTGCGCGACGACGAAGCCGTTGCCGCGTTCGCCGAGCACGTTCTTCTCGGGAACCCGCACCCCGCTGTACCGCACCTCGTAGTGATCGCTCGGGTCGTGACCCATCGTGGGGATCGCCCGCACGATCTCGAGTCCGGGGGTGTCGATGGGCACGATGATCGCGCTGATGCTGCGGTGCAGCGGCGTCGACTCGGGTTCGGTCCGGGCGAAGACCGTGCAATAGCCGGCCTGCGCGGCACCGGTGGTGAACCACTTGTGCCCGTCGATCACCCATTCGCCGTTCTCGAGCCGGGCGGTGGTCTGCACGAGCACGGGGTCGGATCCCGCCACTTCCGGTTCGGTCATGCCGACGGAGGGCAGGATATCGCCGGAGACGAGCCCCGGGATCCAGCGCTCGCGTTGTTCGGCGGTGCCGTGCCGCTGGATCATCAGGGCGTCCTGCATGGACACCGATCCCACTGCGAGCTGGCCGTACTCGGAGCGGCCGATGATCTCGTTGAGGTAGACGAAGTCGAGGAAGGGAACCCCGCCCCCGCCCATCTCCTCGGGATGCCCCAGGGCCCACAGCCCGAGTTCCTTCGCCCTGCCCTTCAGACCGGCGAGCGCCTCGGCGGCCTTGTCGTCGTGGCGGCTAAGGACGGGTTCGAGAGGAATCACCTCGTCGTCGATGAACGAACGCATGCGGGTGCACAGTTCGGCCACCCGCCCTTCGGGCCGGTTCGCAGTCATGCCCGCCAATCTATCGGCGCACATGTGCACTCACATAGCGTTCCGTCCGGTACGGGTGTGGAAATCGGTCCGCCGGGGCATTCTGGGGCGAGTCCATCCTGCGACGCGACGAGCACGGAGGTGCCATGCCGGATCCGTCCGACCGAGTACCCGATTACGAACACACCGAAGACGGTCATCTCGTCGAGAGCCGGGCCGAGGACTTCGCCCATGCGCGCAGCCTGCCCGTCGACCCGGACTGGTTCAAGACCGCGGTGTTCTACGAGGTCCTCGCCCGCGCTTTCAACGACTCGAACAACGACGGCACCGGCGACCTGCGGGGGCTGACCGAGAAACTCGACTACATCGCGTGGCTCGGTGCCGACTGCATCTGGTTGCCGCCCTTCTACGATTCACCGCTCCGCGACGGCGGTTACGACATCCGCGACTTCCGTGCTGTGCTACCGGAATTCGGTACGGTCGAGGATTTCGTGATCTTCCTCGACGAGGCGCACAAGCGCGGTATCCGCGTCATCACCGACCTGGTCATGAACCACACGTCCGACACGCACGCGTGGTTCCAGGAATCGCGGAGCGACCCCGACGGGCCGTACGGCGACTTCTACGTGTGGTCGGATGTCGACGACCGGTACCAGGAAGCCCGCATCATCTTCGTCGACACCGAGACGTCCAACTGGACGTGGGATCCGGTACGCAAGCAGTACTACTGGCACCGGTTCTTCTCGCATCAGCCCGACCTGAACTACGACAACCCCGAGGTCCAGGACGCGATGCTCGACGTCCTGCGTTTCTGGCTCGATCTCGGCATCGACGGGTTCCGCCTCGACGCGGTCCCCTATCTGTTCGAGCGCGAGGGGACCAACTGCGAGAACCTTCCCGAGACGCACGCCTTCCTCAAGAAGTGCCGTGCGGTGATGGATGCCGAATATCCCGGCCGGGTGATGCTGGCCGAGGCGAACCAGTGGCCCACCGATGTCGTCGAGTACTTCGGCGAACCCGAGATCGGCGACGAGTGCCACATGGCCTTCCATTTCCCGCTGATGCCACGCATCTTCATGGCGGTGCGGCGGCAGAACCGTTTCCCGATCTCGGAGATCCTCGCCCAGACCCCGCCGATCCCGAAGACCGCCCAGTGGGGCATCTTCCTCCGCAACCACGACGAGCTGACCCTCGAGATGGTGACGGACGAGGAACGCGACTACATGTACGCCGAGTACGTCACCGACCCACGGATGCGCGCCAACATCGGCATCCGCCGTCGCCTCGCCCCGTTGCTGGAGAACGACCGCAACCAGCTCGAGCTCTTCACCGCTCTGTTGCTGAGCCTGCCCGGCTCCCCCGTCCTGTACTACGGCGACGAGATCGGCATGGGCGACAACATCTGGCTCGGCGACCGCGACGCGGTACGGACCCCGATGCAGTGGACCCCCGACCGCAACGCGGGCTTCTCCCGCGCCGACCCGGCCCGGCTGTACCTGCCGGTGATCATGGATCCCACCTACGGGTACCAGGCGGTGAACGTCGAATCGCAGATGAACTCGACGAACTCGCTGTTGCACTGGACGCGGCGGATGATCCAGGTCCGCAAGCAGCATCCCGCCTTCGGCAAGGCCTCGTTCACCGAACTCGGCAGCGCGAATCCCGCGATCCTGTCCTATCTGCGTGAGATGTCGCCCGGTCCGGAACGCAACTACAGCGACGTCATCCTGTGTGTGAACAACCTGTCGCGTTATCCGCAGGCGGTCGTTCTCGATCTGTCGCGCTTCGCGGGGTGGATCCCTGTGGAGCTGACCGGGTCCGTCCCGTTCCCGACGATCACGGAGGAGGGTTACATGATCACCCTGCCCGGTCACGGATTCTTCTGGTTCGCCCTGCAACCCGACCCGTCGAAGGAGGGACCGGGCGAACATCCGGTGAGCAGCGAAGCAGAAGCGGCGGTCCAGCCATGACCGCCGACAACGAGCTCTATCCGGACGCGCAGCTCGTCGAGGACCTGCGTGAGTGGATGCCGCACCAGCGATGGTTCGCGGCGAAGGGCCACACCATCACCGGGGTCGGTGTCGTCCTGCGTCATCCGCTCGTGGAGGAACCCGGTTTCGGGGCCGATCATGTGATCGTGAAGGTCTCGTTCGACTCGACGGCGGACCAGATCTATCAGGTGCCTCTCGGTTTCCGTTCCCATCTCCCCGAGGAACTGCAGTCGTGGAGCGTGGTCGGTCCCGACGATTCCCAGGATCGCGGCCTGCACGTCTACGACGGCCTCCGCGATCAGGAGATCCTCGACCGGTACTCGCGCAATCTGGCGAACGGCACCCCCGCCGGCCCGGTGGAGCTCCACACCGTGCCGGGTTCGGTCATCGAACCGGGCCTACGTGGGCGCGCGTTGAGCGCGGAGCAGTCCAACACCTCCGTGGTCCTCGGAGAGAAGTTGCTGCTCAAGATGTTCCGTCGGCTCACGCTCGGCATCAATCCGGACGTCGAGCTGCCGCTCGCCCTCGGCGAGGACGGATGCCGGTCGATCGCCCCGATCCGGGCGTGGATCGAAGCGGAGGTCGACGGGGTCCGCACCACGCTGGCGATGGTGCAGGACTTCGCGGCGAACTCGGCCGACGGCTGGTCGATGGCGCTCGGCAGCGTCCGGGACCTGCTCCTCGAAGGCGACCTGCGCGCCGACGAGGTGGGCACCGATTTCGCCGGGGACTCGCACCGCATCGGCGCGGCCGTGGCGGATGTGCACGCCCATCTCGGCTCCGCGCTCGGCGTCGACGAACGCGACGCCTCCGAGTTGGCAGAAGGCATGATCCACCGGTTCCAGGCCGCGGCGGCAGAGGTCCCCGACCTCGTCGAACTCACCGACGCGGTCCGGGCCCGATTCGACGAGGTCGCCGCGCTGGGCAAGGTGCGGGTGCACCGCATCCACGGCGACCTGCATCTCGGGCAGGTGTTGCGCACTCCCGAACGCTGGCTGCTCATCGACTTCGAGGGCGAACCCGCGAAATCCCTCGAGGAGCGCCGCAAGCCCGACAGCCCGTTCCGGGACGTGGCAGGAATGCTGCGGTCGTTCGACTACGCCGCACACCACTCGATCCGTGAATCCGAACAGGGCGCGGCCGTGGAGTCGCAGCGGGAGTTCCGGGCCCGCGAGTGGGCCGAACGCAACTGCGCTGCTTTCTGCGACGGTTACGCGGCCGCCTCGGGCACGGATCCGCGGGACTCCGACGTCCTGCTGCGCGGTTACGAGCTCGACAAGGCGGTCTACGAGGTGGTCTACGAGGCGCGACACCGCCCCTCGTGGCTGCACCTGCCGCTCGAGGCGATCCGTCGCCTCACGGCCCGCTGACCGCTGTCCGAACACGGGAAGGGGAGAGATGCCGTGGCATCTCTCCCCTTCCTCGTTGCGCGGGTCAGCTCACCTGGAGCAACAGTTCGTCGTCGACGACGTCCGCCGTCACCCGGTTGCCCTCGGCGAGTGCGTCGTCGAGCAGCATGTCGGCGATGCGATCGTCGACCACCCGGGAGATCGAGCGGCGCAACGGACGGGCACCGAACTCGGGCTGATGACCGTTGCGGGCGATCCACTCCACCGCGTCGGCGGTGAACTCGAGATCGATCCCCTTGCTCTGCAGCCGCTTCCGGCTGTCGTCGAGCAGCAGCTCGGTGATCCGGTGCAGCTGGTCGTCGTCGAGCTTGCGGAACATCACGATCTCGTCGATGCGGTTGAGGAACTCCGGCCGCATCGATTCGCGCAGCCGTCCCATGACCCGGTCGCGCAGCGGCTTCTCGGCCGCCTCGGCGTCACCGGTGGTGAAGCCGAGCGCGCCACCACGGCTCGAGATGATGTCCGAACCGAGGTTGCTGGTCATGATGACGACGGTGTTGGTGAAGTCCACCGTGCGTCCCTCACCGTCGGTGAGGCGACCGTCGTCGAGGACCTGCAGCAGCGTGTTGAACACGTCCGGGTGCGCCTTCTCGATCTCGTCGAGCAGCACCACCGAGTAGGGGTGACGACGCACCTGTTCGGTGAGCTGCCCGGCCTCGCCGTAGCCGACGTAGCCGGGAGGGGCACCGACGAGCCGGCTCACGGTGTGGCGTTCGCCGAACTCGCTCATGTCGATGCGCAGCATGGTGCGCTCGTCACCGAAGAGCACCTCGGCGAGGGCCTTCGCGAGCTCGGTCTTGCCGACGCCGGTGGGACCGAGGAACAGGAAGCTGCCCACCGGACGACGCGGGTCGCTCATGCCGGAGCGGCTGCGCCGCACGGCACGTGCCACGGCGTGGACGGCTTCGTCCTGTCCGACGACGCGCTTGTGCAGCTCGTCCTCGAGAGTGCGCAACCTCTCCTTCTCGGCGCGGGTCATCCGCGACGCGGGGACTCCGGTGGCCCGCGAGACGATCTCGGCGATCAGCTCCGGGTCGACGGTCGGAGTTCCCTCTCCGTCGCCCTCGCTGTCGCCACCGTCGATCCGAGCCTGGATGCGAAGGATCTCGTCGCGGATGCGCGAGGCATCCTCGTACTGTTCGGCCTCGACGGCCCGATCCTTCTCCGCTTCGAGTTCGTCCAGCCTCGAACGCAGTTCGCTCACGTCGGTGCGCGGCACCCGCAGGCGCAGTCGTGCACCGGCCTGGTCGACGAGGTCGATCGCCTTGTCCGGCAGGTGCCGGTCGGGCAGGTACCGCATCGACAGGTCGACGGCCGCTTCGAGCGCTTCGTCGGTGTACCGGACCTTGTGGAACTCGGCGTACCGATCGGCGAGACCCTTCAGGATCGCGACGGCGTCGTCGCGTGCGGGCTCGTCGACCGTGACGGGCTGGAAACGGCGTTCGAGCGCCGGATCCTTCTCGATGTGCTTGCGGTACTCGTCGAGGGTGGTCGCCCCGACGACATGCAGTTCACCGCGGGCGAGCTTCGGCTTGAGGATGTTCGCCGCGTCCATCGCGCCCTCGTTGCCGGCGCCCGCGCCGACGACGGTGTGGATCTCGTCGATGAAGACGATGAGCTTGCCCTGCTGGGCGGTGATCTCGTCGAGCGCCGTGGTGAGGCGTTCCTCGAAGTCGCCCCGGTAGCGGGTTCCGGCGACCATCGCCGTCAGGTCGAGCTGGACGATCCGCTTGTCCTGCAGGATGTCCGGGACGTCGCCGTCGACGATGCGCTGGGCGAGTCCTTCGACGATGGCGGTCTTGCCGACGCCGGCCTCACCGACGAGCACCGGGTTGTTCTTGGTGCGTCGCGCGAGGATCTCGATCGTCTGCTCGATCTCGTCGGTACGGCCGATGACGGGGTCGATGCCGCCGCCGCGCGCCCGCTCGGTGAGGTCGACGCCGAATTTGTCGAGTGTCGGCGTCGGGGTTTCCTCCGCGGCGGGAGCCGCGGGGGTGGGCTGCAGTGCGGTCTGCAACGCCTGCGGGGTCACGCCCAGGGACGCCAGCAGACGTCCGGGAGCGCGGGTCTGGTCGGCCGCGAGCGTGAAGAACAGGTGCTCGGGGTCGATGTAGGTGGAGCCGAGCGCACGCGAGAGCTGGTGCGCTTCGAGGAGTGCGGTCTTCACGGCACCGGTCAGTGCGGGTGCGGAGACGGCCTCACCGGGGCGGCTCTGCGGCAGCCGCTGGTCGACGGCGGCAGCGACGTCGGCGGGGTCGGCTCCGGCGCGCGTCATGACCGTGCGGGACGGATCCTGCTCCGCCATCGCGCGGAGGAGGTGCAGCACGTCGAGTTCCGCGTCACCACGGTCGGTGGCGTAGCGCGCTGCGTGGGCGAGGAGATCCTGGGTACCGCGGCTCATGAAACGAGTGATGTCGATTCGGCCGGGGCCACCAGGCCCGAAGAATGCCGGCATTCCGAAGCCTTTCTGTCGAACTTGAGCCATTCTCACTCAACTAACGTGCCCAGTGTTCCCTCAATTCCCACATGGAAGTGATCCGGAACACGCATCGAGTTGTGGCCATTAATGTTGTGCACAACAAAACGGGGCACTACATTCATTCCCGTGCCGTCTCCACTCGAACTCGACCAGCAGGTGTGCTTCGCGCTCTACCGCGCCTCCCGCACCATCACGGCCGCCTACCGGCCGCACCTCGACAGGCTGGGCATCACCTACCCGCAATACCTCGTGCTCCTGGCACTGTGGGAAAGCGATGCACGAGGCGTGCAGGATCTGTGCGACTCGCTCGATCTCGACACGGGCACACTGTCCCCCCTGCTCAAACGGCTCGAGGCCGCCGGATACGTCGAACGACGCCGGCAGCGGACCGACGAACGTCGTGTCGTCGTCCACCTCACCGAAGCGGGAGATGCACTCCGGACAGAAGCCGCGGACATCCCCGGCTGCGTGACGCGGGACAGCCGGTTCGACGTCGACGAACTGGTCGCGCTACGCGAGACGCTCCACCGCCTGACCGCCGCGTTGCAGGAAGCACCCGGCGCACTCTCGAAGAAAGGCCGGACACCGTGAACATCATCTACACCGCCGAAGCACTCGCCACCGGAGCAGGCCGCGACGGCCACGCCCGCACCAGCGACGGCAAGCTCGACGTCGACCTGGCCCTCCCCACCGAGATGGGTGGCAGCGGCAAGGGCACCAACCCCGAACAGCTTTTCGCCGCCGGATACGCCGCGTGCTTCCACTCGGCGCTGCAGATGATCGCCCGGCAGGAGAAGGCGGACATCAGCGACTCCGCGGTCGGCGCCCGCGTCGGCATCGGCCCGACCGACGGTGGCGGATTCGGTCTCGCCGTGACCCTCGAGGTGACCCTGCCGAACCTCCCCCGCGACAAGGCGCTCGAGCTCACCGAGAAGGCGCACCAGGTGTGCCCGTACTCCAACGCGACCCGCGGCAACATCGACGTCACCCTCGAGGTGACGGACGAGTGAGTCATCCCCGAGGGATGACGCGCGAGTGACGTTCCCCCTGCGCTGCGCACGTGTCCGCGCCGACCCGTAGCGTGGACACGTGCGCACGCAGGACCGGTCGCAGCTCTCGCTGTTCGCGACCGAACTCGATTTCCCCCTCGACGACTTCCAGGTCGAGGCCTGCCGCGCCCTCGAGGACGACCGCGACGTCCTGGTCTGCGCTCCCACCGGGGCGGGCAAGACCGTCGTCGGCGAGTTCGCCGCCCGTCTCGCGCTCGTAGCGGGCGGACGCTGCTTCTACACCACCCCCATCAAGGCGCTGAGCAACCAGAAGTACCTCGACCTGTCGCGCCGGTTCGGCGACGACCGTGTCGGTCTGCTCACCGGCGACATCTCGCTGGATCCGCACGCACCCGTGGTCGTCATGACCACCGAAGTGCTGCGCAGCATGCTTCACGGTGGCTCTCCGCTCCTGCGCGGACTCACCCACGTCGTCATGGACGAGGTGCACTATCTCGCCGACCGCGAGCGCGGTGCAGTGTGGGAGGAAGCGATCCTCTCGCTCCCCGACGATGTCCGGCTGACCAGCCTGTCCGCCACGGTGAGCAACGCCGAGGAGTTCGGTGGCTGGCTGCGCGGCATCCGCGGCGACCTCGCGGTCGTCGTCGAGGAGACCCGGCCCGTCCCGCTGACCCAGCACATGCTCGCCGGCGGGCGGCTGTTCGACCTGCTGTCCCCGTCCGGCACCGTCGACGAGACCCTCGAGCGGTACATCGCCCACCGTCAGCTCGTCGAGGCCGCACCCGGCCCCGCGACCGGCCGTGGGCGGCGACGGCGACGCACACGCGGACCGGCCGGTGCCGACCTGCCCGAGGTCGTCGCCCGCCTCGAGGCCGAACAACTGTTACCGGCCATCTGGTTCCGGTTCAGCCGCAACGGCTGCGACGACGCCGTCGCCGAATGCCTCGACTCGTCGGTCCGCCTCACCGAGGCCGCCGACGTCGCCGAGATCCGCGCGGTCGCCGACCGGCACACCGCCGCCCTGCCGCCCGCCGATCTCGACGCCGTCGGTCACATCGAGTGGCTCGAAGGACTCGAACGCGGTTTCGCCGCGCACCACGCCGGCCTGATCCCGGCCTTCCGTCACACCGTCGAGGAATTGTTCGCCCGCGGTCTCGTGCGGGTCGTGTTCGCCACCGAGACCCTCGCCGTGGGGGTGAACATGCCGGCGCGCACCGTCGTCCTCGAACGCCTCGTCAAACCCACCGCAGACGGCCCGGTGCGCCTCTCCCCCGGCGAATACACCCAGCTCACCGGTCGCGCCGGCCGACGCGGCATCGATGTCGAAGGCCACGCCGTCGTGCTGTGGAGTCCCGAGGCCGCCCCCGCGACCGTCGCCGGTCTCGCCGGCGCACGCTCGTACCCGCTGCACAGTTCGCTGCGCGTCGGCTACAACACCGCGGTCAACCTGGTCGCCGGTCGCGGCATCCCCGGCTCCCGTGACTTTCTGCGACGCTCGTTCGCCCAGTTCCAGGCCGAACGGTCCGTCGCAGCGCTCACCGACGCCGTCCGCGCGAACACGACGGCGCTGCGCGATCTCGACACCGAACTCGAGGACGTCGAGGGTTTCACCGAGTACCGGCACCTGTGCGACCGGCTCGCCGAAGCACGGCGCTCCGGTTCGGCCGAACTCGTGACGTCGCTGGCACGGGCGGTACGTTCGCATCCCGCGCATCGACGCGGCGACAGGGAGCGCCTCCTCGCCCTCTCGGCGCGGCGCGCCGCGGTGCACGGCGACACCGAACGGATGCGGTCGCAGATCGACTCGGTCACCGGCCGCCTCGTCGAGACCTTCGATCGCACCCTGGACCTGCTCGAGGAGCGGGGTTATCTGCTCCGCGACCCGATGGGCGGATCCGCCTACGTCACCGACGACGGTCGTCGCCTGGGCCGGATCTACTGCGCGAACGACCTTCTCGTCGCCGAATGTGTGCGGACGGGCGCGTGGTCGGGCCTGACGCCGGCCGAGCTCGCCGCCGTCGCCTCGAGCGCTCTGGGCGAGACCCGTCGCCGCACAGTCGGAGTCCCGGGACGCACCACCCCGGCGATCGACGAAGCGTTGCGCGCGACCTCACGGCTATGGAGCGAACTCGCCGGACACGAGGAGCGTCTCGGCCTGGAGGTGGGGCCGGATCCGGATCCGATCGCCGTCGCCGCGATCCACCGCTGGGCGCGCGGGGACGGACTCGCCGCCGCCCTGCGCACCGCTTCGGATGCGGGGCTCTCGGCGGGCGATCTGGTCCGGCGCTATCTGCGCACCCTCGATCTCGTGGATCAGACCGGACTGTGCCGACGCGACGATCTGCCGCCGGTCTCGTTCACCCTGACCTGAGAACTTCCGACCTGCAGGATCTACGGGATCGAGAGCTTTAGAGCATGTCTCATTTGGTGAGTTTCTTGAAGCAGGTCAGCGCAGCGGCGAGTTGGAGAAAGGAAGCAAAGTTCTCACCGTGACGTTCGTAGCGCATCGTCAGCCGGCGATAGCCGCTCAGCCAAGCCAGGGTGCGTTCGATCTTCCACCGGTAACGGCCGAGGCGTTCGCTGCTGTCGACGCCGCGGCGGGCGATCCGCGGAACGATGCCCCGGGCCCGCAGCCACCGGCGGTGCACGGGATAGTCGTAACCCTTGTCCGCCCGCAACCGGCCGGGTCGGCGGCGCCGCGGACCGCGACGCGAACGCACCGCCGGAATCGCAGCGACCATGGGTTGCAGCATGACACTGTCGTGGGTGTTCGCCGAGGTCACCGCCGTGACGAGGGGAATGCCGTCGGCATCGGAGAGGATGTGGATCTTCGAGCCGTTCTTGCCTCGATCGACCGGGCTGGGACCGGTCAGAGAGCCCCCCTTTTCGCCCGCACGTGCGCTGCGTCCAGGATCGCGGCGGACCAGTCCAGGTCCCCACCGGCACCGAGCCGATCGAGGACCCGGCGGTGCAGCTCGTCGAACACCCCGGCCCGAACCCAGGTGGTGAAGCGGCGGTGTGCGGTCGGAACGCTGACCCCGAACGACGGTGGCAGGTGCCGCCAGGCACAGCCGCTGGTGAGCACGTAGACGATCGCGGTGAACACCGCCCGATCATCGATCGCCGCCCGGCCGCCGCCTTGGGGCCGCGCCCGGAATTCGGGCAGCAACGGTTCGACGATCTCCCACAACGCATCCGGTACCAGCCGGGAAGACAACGCATCGACCACGGCAGTGCATTATGCCGCACAAACGATCTAGGCCATAAGAGACATGCTCTTAGGGCATCGAGAACTCGACGGAGCACAGCCGCTCCGACAGTTCCCACAACCTGCGCGCCAGGATCTCGTCGCGTGACCGCGAGGTGGACTGCACCCGCTTCGGGTGACCGCGCATCTCGAAGAAGGAATCCGGCCCGTAGTAGCCGCCCGGCTCCGCATCCGGCGAGGTCGCCGCGTAGAGCGTCGGGAGCGCACCCTGCTGCGGGGACTGCCCGATGATCGGGGTGACGAGTTCGACGATCTTCCCGTGCCAGGATTCGCTGCGGTACTGCAGATTCGTCGACGAATAACCCGGATGGGCGGCAAGCGACCTCACGTTCGATCCGGCGGCGGTCAGGCGCCGCTGCAGTTCGTACGCGAACAGCAGGTTCGCGAGCTTCGACTGCCCGTAGGCGAGCCACCGCTCGTAGCGGCGGCGTTCCCAGTCGATGTCGTCGAGATCGACGCTGCCGAAGCGGTGCATCGTGCTGCTGACCGTCACCACCCGATCGGAGATGCGATCGAGCAGCAACCCGGTGAGCGCGAAGTGACCGAAGTGATTGGTCCCGATCTGCATCTCGAAACCGTCGGCCGTCCGCCGCAGCGGCACCGCCATGACACCGGCATTGTTGACCAGGACGTCGATGCGCTCGTGCTCGGCACGCACCTCGTCGGCGAACGCACGGACCGACGCGAGATCCGCCAGGTCCAGACGTCGCACGGTGACGCGGTCTCCGAGGTCGGCCGCAACCGCCTCGCCCTTGGTGACATCGCGGCAGGCGAGCACCACCTCGGCACCGGCGCGCGCCAGCGCCCGGGCGGTCTCGGCACCGAGCCCGCTGTTGGCCCCCGTCACGACCATCGTGCGTCCCGACTGATCCGGAATATCGTTCGTGGTCCACCCCATGTCCGCCCACCCTACGGACGCGCGCCGCGTGGCGACACCCCCCGTTTCCGGCATCGACGGGCCCGGTGGATCTCGTCCTCGCCGTGGGACGCACCTGCTCGTAGACTTCCCCGGAACTCACGACCGCACGCGCGCGGGGGCGCATGCACGACAGGGAGGTTCCATCGATGGGGCACCACCCCGGACGTCCGGACCGCGAACTCGCCGCAGCGTTGCGGAACGGGGAGCCGGACGCCACGGCAGCGGTCTTCGACCGTTTCGCCCCCGGCCTGTACGCGTACGCGTGCGGCTTCGTCGCCGTGTCGTCGGCATCGGACGTCGTGTACGACGCGGTCTGGACGGCGACCGCGCGGATCCGGTCGCTGCGCGACGAGGGTCTCCTCCGGGCCTGGCTCTACGCCGTGGTCCGCGCCGAATGCATCCGCGCGCTCGAGCGCACCGGCTCCGCACTCGAATATCTCCCCGCGGCCGACCCCGCCTATCAGGCCGCCTCCGACGTACTCGATGTCCGGGAGGCGGTCCACCTGCTCGACGGCACCGCCCGCGAGGTCGTCGACCTCACGGTGCGGCATCACTTCTCGTCCCACGAGATCGAGGCGATGCTCGGTTCCGCCGGCGACGGACGTGTCCTCGCCCATGCGCAGGACTTCGTCGACCGCGCGGTGCCCCGCGTGCCGAACGCGCTCGGAACGTTCTCGCTTCTCCCCTTCACCCCGCTACCCGCGCACCTGCGGGGACGGCTGCTCGCGGTGCAGCCCTCGGAGGCGGAACTGCTCGATCTCGGGCGTCGACTCGAACCGTTGGACCGGGAGGGCTTCCCCCGTCGCGACCGTCGCGCGAAGCGCACCGTTCCCGTCATCGCGGCATCGATCGCGGCGTTCGCGGTGCTGGGCGTCGGTGCGTTGTTCGTGTTCCCTCAGGCCGAATCCGTCGAGCGACCGGTCCTGCGTCCTGCCGCCGAGCCGACGCTCGACGTCGGGTCGCCGGTCGCGACGACCACGACCGCGGCGCCGGCCGAGACCACGACGACCACCGAGCCTGCGGAGACGACGCCGGACGAACCCGAGGTCGACGCCCCGGTGGCGACCAGCACCTCGGCACCGACCGCCGAGTCCGCTGCGGAAACCACCGCCGCCCCCACCACCACGGCGACGTCGACCGCCGGGGGCTTCACCAGGCGCGGCGGGCCGGGGCGCGGGACCGAGCCGGACGAGGACCGTCCTCGCCGGGACACGGAGGAGAGCGACGCGCCGAGCACCGGGACGCCCCGACCCACCACCACGGGTGCACCCACCACACCGCGGCCGATGCCCACGCTGCCGACCTTCCCTCCGCGCGGCGGCGCGTGAGGTGCGCACCCCCGTCACACAGTGGAGACGAGGACGTAACACGACGGGTCTACCTTCGCGGAGTCGAGCACTCGCATCCCGGTGACGAAGGAGGACCCGGTCGTGGCACCACGCCGTAGATCCGCGTTGCTGGACGAGCTGCGCGTCGACGTGCCGGGCCGCCCGCAGGACGTGATCCTCGAGGAGTTGCGCCGCGCCTTCCTCTCCGGAGCCGCTCCCCCGGGCACCCCGATTCCCGTCGGGGAGGTCGCAGAATTGTTCGGGGTCAGCCGCATCCCGGTCCGGGAGGCGCTCAAGACCCTCATCGGCGAAGGTCTCGTGACCCACCGGCAGAACCACGGGTACATCGTCGCCCAGCTGACGATCGCGGAACTACGCGAGATGTACCTCGTCCGTGAGACTCTCGAATCGGCGTCGCTCGCGGCAGCCGTACGCAACGCCACCGAGGAGGACGACCGGCGCGTCGAGGAGTCGCATCTCCTTCTCGAACGCGCTGTGCGGGAAGGCGACTCGCGTGGCTATCACCGCGAGAGCCGCGTCTTCCACATGGCTCTGACCCGGCCGTCCCGCATGCACCGCCTGCTGCACATGCTCGAATACGCCTGGAACATCACCGAACCCGTGCAGCCGATGGTGCACGTGAGCGATTCCGAACGCGCCGAGCTCCATCGCGAGCACGAGGCGATGCTCACCGCCTTCCTCGCGCGCGACACCGACGCGCTGCTCGCGGCGTCCGAACACCACAATCGGCACCTCGACGTAGCCATCTCCGGCCTCACCGCCGAGTCCGGTCTGCTGCCCGCGGAAGATATACAGTTCGGGTAACTCTCCGGCAATATCGCCCCGTTACGGTCTGTACATCGGAATTCACCACCGCCGTTGATGTTCCGTCGATCGATTCGACTCCGCCCACCGGCCTCACACCGGGGCACGGGCGGCTCCCCCTCGCACAGGAGCAGGCATGACCGAAGTGCTGACACCGAGCGCCGGTGACGTCCCCGCCGCACCCCCGCCGTCCGCGACCGGATACGACCCGCGGTTGACCAACGACGACCTCGCCCCGCTGAAGAACCAGCGGTGGGGTTCGTACAACATCTTCGCGTTCTGGATGTCCGACGTCCACAGCGTGGGCGGGTACGTCACCGCCGGCAGCCTGTTCGCTCTCGGTCTGGCCAGCTGGCAGGTCCTCGTGGCCCTGCTCGTGGGCATCACGATCGTCTACTTCTTCTGCAATCTCGTCGCCAAGCCCAGCCAGGTCACCGGCGTGCCCTATCCGGTGATCTGCCGCAGCGTCTTCGGTGTCCTCGGCGCGAACATCCCCGCGATCATCCGCGGTCTGATCGCGGTGGCGTGGTACGGGATCCAGACCTTCCTCGCCTCGGCGGCACTCGACGTGGTGTTGATCAAGCTGTTCCCCTCGCTCGCGCCCTACGCGGTGGTCGAGGACTACGGGTTCGCCGGCCTGTCCGCACTCGGATGGGTCAGCTTCCTGACGCTCTGGGTGCTGCAGGCCTGCGTGTTCTGGCGCGGCATGGAGTCGATCCGACGGTTCATCGACTTCTGCGGCCCGGCCGTCTACGTCGTGATGTTCCTGCTGTGCGGTTACCTGATCTCCCAGTCCGGTTGGAGCGCAATCGATCTGACCCTCGGCGAGGTCACGCACACCGGCTGGTCGTCGGTGCCGGTCATGCTCGGCGCGATCGCCCTGGTGGTCTCGTACTTCTCCGGCCCGATGCTCAACTTCGGCGACTTCTCCCGGTACGGGAAGTCCTACGCCGCGGTGAAGAAGGGCAACTTCCTCGGTCTGCCGGTGAACTTCCTGGTCTTCTCGTTGCTCGTGGTGATCACCGCGTCGCTCACACTGCCCGTCTACGGTGAACTGATCACCGACCCCGTCGAGACCGTCGCCCGCATCGATTCGACCTTCGCGATCGTGCTCGGCGCACTGACCTTCGCCATCGCCACCATCGGCATCAACATCGTCGCGAACTTCATCTCCCCGGCCTTCGACTTCTCGAACGTCAGCCCGCAGAAGATCAGCTGGCGCGCCGGCGGCATGATCGCCGCGGTGGGCTCGGTGCTCATCACCCCGTGGAATCTGTACAACAACCCCGAGGTCATCCACTACACCCTCGAAACTCTGGGTGCGTTCATCGGTCCGCTGTTCGGCATCCTCATCGCCGACTACTACCTCGTGCGCAAGCAGAGGGTGATCGTCGACGACCTGTTCACGATGTCGGAGAAGGGCGCGTACTTCTACCGCAAGGGCTACAACCCGGCCGCGGTGATCGCGACCGTCGTCGGCGCCGTGGTCGCGATGATTCCCGTGCTGTTCAACGATGCTCCCGGTATGGGTACCGCCGCCCAGTACAGCTGGTTCATCGGCTGCGGTCTCGGCTTCGCCGTCTACCACCTGCTCGCGACCCGCACTCGTCTCGCAGTCCGTCTCCCCGACCGGGTCGCACAGGAAGCAGTCTGATCCTCCATGTTCATCAAGGTCGTCAACCCGAACACCACGTGGTCGATGACCGCCACGATCGAGGCGTGTGCCCGGGCCGTCGCAGGCCCGGGCACACGCGTCGAGGCGGTCAGCCCCTCGATGGGGCCTCCGTCGATCGAGAGCCACTACGACGAGGCGCTCGCCGTGCCGGGCATCCTCACCGAGATCGAGAAGGGTGAACGCGACGGCGTCGACGGCTACGTCATCGCGTGCTTCGGCGATCCCGGACTGGACGCGGCGCGCGAGCTCGCCGGTGGGCCCGTCGTCGGCATCGCCGAGGCCGCCATGCACACCGCCGCGGTCCTGGGGCGCGGATTCTCCGTCGTCACGACGCTGGCCCGCACGACCGGACGCGCGTGGGACCTCGCGCACCGCTACGGCATGGGCGACGCGTGCCGGGGCGTGCACGCGTGCGACCTGCCGGTGCTGGCCCTCGACAGCGATCCCGACGCACGCAAGATCGTCACGGAGGCGTGCCTCGACGCCCTGTACGAGGACGGGTCCGACGCCATCGTGCTCGGTTGCGCCGGGATGGCCGACCTGTGCGCCCACATCTCCGCGGAGATCGGGGTGCCGGTGGTCGACGGTGTCGCGGCCGCGACGCTGACCGTGCAGTCGCTGGTCACGATGGGCCTGGCGACCGGCAAGCGAGGCGAGTTCGCGACGCCCCCACCGAAGCGCTATGCGGGACTGCTCGACGGGTTCACGACGGGCGGATGAAGCCCGCCCCTGTCCTCCCCGGAGGGTGGATCCCCCTACGATCGGGGCGTGCCGTCCATCCACCATGCACCGCTGAGGAAGACCGACCCCGAGAGCCTGTACCGGATCGTCGCCCTGCGGACCGACGTGTTCGTCTTCGAGCAGGGCATCACCAGTGAACCGGAACTCGACGGCCGCGATCTCGACCCGACCACCGAACTGTTCTGGACACGGGAGGGCGACGAGGTCCTCGCGACGCTGCGCGTGCTCCACGACGACGGGGACGTCGCCCATATCGGTCGTGTCGCCACCGCCCGGCACGCACGCGGGCGCGGCCTCGCCGCGGAGCTGATCGAGGCGGCGCTCGGGACCTGCCCGGGGGTGGTCGACATCTCGGCGCAGGCATACCTGGAGCACTGGTACGCGCGATTCGGGTTCGTGCGCACCGGAGCGAACTATCTCGAGGCCGGGATCGACCACGTGCCGATGCGCCGCACCCCGTGACCGCGGGGCGCCCGTCGGGCGGCGGTCACGGGGTGCGGGCGACGACGCGTATCAGTCGATCTCGAAGTGCACTCCGGTGAGCTTCTCCGACAACTCCCACAGCCGCGCCGCGGTCTCGCGGTCGCGGGCGCGACGACCCACGGTGGCGACACCGGGCGCGCCGAAGAGGAGGAAGCGCGGGCCGATGTAGCCGCCCGCGATGCCCGGATCGGAGGCGGCGAGCACGACCGATTCGGCCCCCTGGTCCGGGGTGCGCTGCAGGATCTTCTTGCCGAAACCGAACAGCCGGTCGAACCACGTCCCGGTGTGGCTGCCCACCTCGGTGGCCGCGTAGCCCGGATGGGCCGCGACGGCGCGCAGCGGTGAGCGGGCAGCGGCGAGGCGTCGTTCGAGCTCGAGCGCGAACAACAGGTTCGCGAGCTTCGACTGTGCGTACCCCGCGGCGCGATTGTACGGGCGGTGCTCCCAGTTGAGGTCGTCGAGATCGATCCGGCCGATCAGGTGGGCGGCGCTCGACACCGTGACGATGCGGCCGGTGATACGCGGCAACAGCAGTCCGGTCAGGGCGAAGTGTCCGAGATGGTTCGTTCCGATCTGCATCTCGAACCCGTCGGCGGTGCGACGCAGCGGCACCGCCATGACCCCGGCGTTGTTGACCAGGACATCGATCCGGCGATCGGCGAAGGCGTCCGCGAAGGCATGGATCGCCGAGAGGTCGGCGAGATCGAGCGGCATCATCTCGGCCCGGGGGCCGATCTCGTCGGCGATGCGCTTGCCCCGGTCGAGGTTGCGACCGGCAAGGACGACGGTGGCGCCGGCAGCCCCGAGGGCGCGGGCCGTTGCTTCGCCCACACCGCTGGTGGCCCCCGTCACGACGACGGTGCGGCCGACCAGCGATGTGGTGGCGTCAGGCGCCAATCGAGGACTTGAGCATCGGGAGCATCGCCCACAGCTCGTCCTGCCAGTAACCCCACGAATGGGTACCGACGATCGGGAACGAGAAGTGTGCGGTGTCGATACCCAGGGTCAGCAGGCGCACCTGGAAGGCGCGGTTCTGCGTGCGGGCGAGCGCTTCGAGACCCATGGCGTTGGTCGTGTTGAAGCTGCCCACGAGCGAGTTCGGCCGGTCGTACTGGCCGGGCAGACCGCTCGCCGCGGAGATCCACATCGGCAGTCCGCGCATCTGCGGCGCCGCGACGAACGGGTCGTGACGCAGCCACGCCGGGTCCCAGGGCGGTCCCCACATCGCGTCGGAGTTGTATCCGCCGGCGTCGAGCATGGCGAGACGGATGGCCTCGCGCATACCGGGGGCCGAGAGGTTGAGGTAACCCGAGAGCGAGCCGGCGAACTTGAACTGGTCGCGGTGGTAGGCGGCCAGGATCAGCGCCGCATTACCGCCCATCGACAGCCCGACCACCGCGTTGTTGCTGCGGTCGATGCCGTAGACGTTCGCGAGATGGTCGGGGAGGTTCTGGGTGAGGAAGGACTCCCACTTGTAGGTGTAGGGCTGGCCGTTGAAATTGCTCGGCGCGTACCAGTCGGCGTAGAAGCTCGACTGGCCGCCCACCGGCATGATCACGTTGACGCCGTGATCGGCGAGCCACGCCGCGTTGGTCTCGTGTTCCCAGCCGCTCACGTCGTCGGTGGCGCGCAGACCGTCGAGCAGATAGACGGCCTTGTTGCTGCCGTTGTTCGCCCGCCAGATGCGTACCTTGATCGCCCCGACCCCGCCCGGGGCGGCGACCATGTCCTCGTGGAAGCGTTCGTACGGATCGGCCGCAGCCGTGCCGGCGCCGAGCCCACTGAACGCGAGCGCCAGCGGAAGCACCAGTGCCGCCACCAGCAGCCGCACGAGAGCGCGTCCCCCCCGCCGACGTGTTCCGGTTCTCGCCGAAATCGTCACAACATGCTCCCCTTGCACTCCAGTAACATTCTTCACTTCCGTCCCAGGATATCGACGGTGCAGAAACCTTAAGCAGGCTTGCACACAATCGTTATCGTGGAAAGTCCGGCAACGTTATCGTCGGGCCTTCGGCGCTCGCATTCCGGTCGCACCGCTAGCCTGACGACCCGTGCCCGAAGCTCCCCTCCCCGTTCGCGACGGCCTGAACCCCACCCGCCTGCGACTGCCGGAAAATCCCAGCTGGGAGACCATAGCGGAGTTCCTGCTCACGCGCTTTCCGAACGATGCGACGCGCATCGCGGAGAAGATCGAATCCGGCGAAGTGGTCGTACAGGACGGCACAGCGGTCACATTCTCGACCCCGTACGTCCCACGCGAATTCGTGTATCTCTACCGTGATCCGCCCGCCGAACCGCGCGTCCCCTTCGAGATCGACGTGCTCCACCGCGACGAGAACCTGCTCGTCGTGGACAAACCACACTTCCTGGCGACCACCCCTCGCGGCTCCTGGGTGACGGAGACCGCCGTGGTCCGGTTGCGCAAGGAACTGGACCTGCCCGAACTGTCCCCCGTCCATCGGCTCGATCGGCTCACGGCGGGCGTCCTGGTGTTCACCGTCCGGCGCGAGGCGCGACGCGCGTACCAGATGCTGTTCGACCGGCGTCTCGTCGAGAAGGAGTACGAGGCGATCGCCCCGGCCGCGCCGCGCCTCGACTTCCCTCGCGAGGTCCGCAGCCGCATCGTCAAGGAGCGCGGCGTGCTGCAGGCCCGCGAGGTCGACGGTCCCGTCAACGCCGTGACCTCGATCGATGTGGTGGACACGGCCGGCGACCGTGCGCGTTACCGTCTGCGTCCCGAGACCGGCCGGACGCATCAACTCCGGGTACACATGAACTCGCTCGGAATCCCCATCCTCGGCGACAACCTCTATCCTGAGGTGTACGAGGTTGGGCCGCAGGACTATTCGAATCCGCTGCAGCTTCTGGCGAGATCCCTGTCGTTCCACGATCCGATCACAGGTCGGCCGACCCGCTTCGTAAGCCGACGAAACCTGGCAGCATGGAGTAACAGCACACCAGGACCCCGCTGACCGGCGAGTTCTCGTCTTGGAGGTTCCCATGGAAATCGGCAGCATCTCGCGTACCTATGACGGGCGGGTGGCCCTGCGGTTCGAACGCTCGTTCCCCCACCCGCCGGAGAAGGTGTGGAGGGTCCTGACCGATCCTCAACATCTCCGCGCCTGGTTCCCTGCCGACGTCGAGTTCGAGCTCACACCCGGCGCGACACTCGAATTCCGCTCCACACAGGAGCAGACCCGCCGCTTCGGCCTGCCCGAAGGGCACACCACCATGGGCAGTGTGCTCACGGTGCGGCCCGCGCGGGTCCTGGAATACCTCTGGGACACCGACGTTCTGCACTGGGAACTCACCCCCGACGGCTCCGGCGGGTGCTGGCTCACCCTCACCCACACCACCGACGACGAGGAGGACGCCCTCGCACACGGCGCCGCCTGGCACGCCGGGTTCGAGGTGGTCGAGGCGCAGTTGGAGGAACGTCCGGTCGACTGGTCGATCTGGGACCGCGCAGCCGAACTCAGCGCGCACTACCAGGGAAGCTCGGGCTGAGCCGAGCGCCGCAGCGGGACCCGGGCTGATCGCCGGACCCGGGACCGGGCGGACAGGCTAGCGGCGCGCCCCACGTCGCACGGGAGCCGAACCGACGCCGCCGAGATCGTGCTCCCGGGCGGACGTGTGTGCCACGATGCGCGCGCCCCAGGCTCCGACCGCGTCCCAGTCCCGGAAGTCGCCGCAGGGGGCGCCGACCATCCTGACGACCATCCGTTCGCCGGTGCCGAGCACCGCCGGATCGAGCTTCCCCGGGAAGGTGCGATGTTCGACGGCCCCGACCCGCTCGGCGACGGCGCACGCGTCGTAGCACGTGTTCACCGACCTTCCGCCCGAAGCGACCGGGCCCGAAGAGAACAGATAGACGTCGCGTTCCCGCAGTTCGGCCGCGTACCGCTCCGCGAACTCCCGCGCGC
Organism: Rhodococcus rhodochrous; assembly: GCF_900187265.1. Taxonomy (NCBI): domain Bacteria; kingdom Bacillati; phylum Actinomycetota; class Actinomycetes; order Mycobacteriales; family Nocardiaceae; genus Rhodococcus; species Rhodococcus rhodochrous. The sequence goes on along the minus strand of NZ_LT906450.1, from coordinate 907,438 downwards.
TGCGCAGCCAGCGACTGCGGTAGACGGCGCTGCCGAGCACCACGACGTCGTACGCGTCGACCTCGTCGACATGTTCGGGCGCGTTCACGTCGACCTGCGCGCCGTGGTGACGCATCGACGCGGCCAGCGCTGTCGCGATCTCCGCGGTCGAGCCGTGCCGACTGGCCACCGAAACAAGAACCTTCATCACTACCCTCCGGACCCGCGTCGAACCATGATCACCCCCGAACCGGGCCTTGACCAGTGCCGAAGTGCTCTTTGCCCGGTATCGGCAGATCACAGTCGGACGAATCACCTCATACCGGACCGCGTGGCAAGGTGGAGGCAACGCGCATCGAGAAGGAGCAGATGGATGCCCAGCACATCGCCGGCGACCGTCGCGGAAGAGGCGGAACGCAAGTACTCTGCCACCGGCGAGCGGCCGCTCCCGGACCTGACGGGACTGCCGTCCGTCGATGCGATCGACGTCGACCGGTTCGAATTGTCGGCCCAGTACTACGACACCGCCGACCTGAACCTGCTGCGCTCGAAGGTCACGCTCCGCAGACGTGAGGGCGGCGACGACGCGGGGTGGCATCTCAAACTGCCGTCCGGTGTCGACACCCGCACCGAACTGCACTTCCCCCTCGGCGACGACTCCGCCGAGGACGTCCCCGCAGACCTCGGGTCCCTGTTGCGCGGCGTCCGGCGCGGCGCCCCGTTGGGCCTGGCCGCTCTGCTCGTGACCCGACGACACCGGCACCGGCTCCGGGCGTCGGACGGCCGCCTCATCGCGGAGGTGGTGGTCGACGACGTCGACGCCGTGCGCGGAGCCGACGGATCCGAGATCCGCTGGAAGGAGATCGAGGTCGAGTGGAATTCCGCCCTCGGCGACAAGACGATCGACCGATTCCTCACGGCGCTCGAGGAACGCTTCGCGGCCTCCGGGATCACCCGTTCGGAGAGCCCGTCGAAGCTCCACCGCGTGCTCGGCGATCTGATCCCCGCCCGCCCGCCGATCGCGAAGGGACTGATCCCGATACGCGACTATCTCTCGAGCGAACTGCACACCCTGGCGCTGTCGGACATCGCCGTCCGGCGCGACGCACCCGACGCGGTGCACAGCATGCGCAAGGCCGCGCGGCGTCTGCGCAGCGCGTTGCAGACCTATTCCGACGAGATCGTCGTCGATCACGATCTCGTCGACGAACTCCGTTGGCTCGGAAGACGTCTCAGCTCTTCGCGTGATCTCGAGGTCCAGTGGGAACGGCTCGCCGAGCGCGTGGCGGACATCCCGGTCGACTCGCACCGGGAGGCGACGAGAGCCCGTATCGACGAGTACTTCTCGGCGAGATCGGAGGCCGCCCGCCTCGAGGCCGTCGATAGCCTGGACTCGGATCGGTACGTCGGGCTGCTCTCCCGCCTCGACGCGGCGATCGACGACCTCGCTCCCGCCACCGAAGCGGCCGGCGCACGTCCGAAGGTGGCGCGGAAGGAACTGCTGCGTGCGATCGCAGCGTTGTCGAAGAAGGTCTCGCGCCGCGTCGACAGGGTCGGCGACGCCGAGAACCCGGCGGAACGGGACGCGCTCATGCACCGGGCACGCAAGGGCGCCAAACGGATGCGATACGCCATCGAGGTGATCGCGCCGATGCATCCGAAGCGGTCCGGACGGATCCTCGACCGGTTCGACGACTTCCAGGATCTGCTCGGCGAATTCCAGGACTCAGTCGTCGCGCGGGAACACCTCCTGGACATGCTCTCCGAGCAGGGGCACACCGCCGAGACCAGTTTCGGGCTCGGGATCCTGTTCCGCATCGAGACCGAGATCGGCGACGCGCAGGCCGCGCACCTGGACGGCGGCTGGAGGAAGGCCCACCGCTCCGCCCGCCGATTGTGGTCCTGATCGAGGTCCGAAGTCCCTGGTCCGGGTCTCCCCGATCAGGGATCATGAAGATCGTCGAATCCGGGTCACAGCCGCGTCGTGGCGGTAACGTGGCCTCGGGCCGACCTGCGCACGGGAAGCCGCGCGCTGCAACGAGAAGGAGACATCGATGAGCACACCGAGCACCCGCAAGGCAGTCGTCGCAGGCGTCGACGGCTCCGAAACGGCTGTGGCGGCAGCGCGGTGGGCCGGCGCCGTCGCGTCACGTATCGGAGCGCCCCTCCACCTCGTGCACTCGATGCCCCCGGAGGGCATCTTCTACAGCGAGGCCGCGGTACTGGTGCAGTCGCAGATGATCCAGCAGCTCGAGGAGGACGGCAAGAAACTCCTCGCCGACGCCGCCGAACGGGTCCGCGCCGACCACCCCGATCTCGAGGTCAGCAGCTTCATCGGCCCCGGTCCCGCAGCCAAGTCGCTGCTCGAGGCCGCCGAGGACGCACGCCTGGTCGTCATGGGCGCCACCGGTGCGGGTGCGCTCGAGAACTTCCTGCTCGGCTCCACCGTTCTGCGCGTCGCGAACCATGCACCCTGCCCGGTGGTCGTGTGGCGCGGCAGCACCGATTCTCCGCTGCCCGATTCCCGGCCGATCGTCGTCGGTGTGGACGGCAGCGAATTGTCCGCTGCCGCAGTCACTCACGCATTCAATCTCGCATCGGCCCTCGGGGTTCCGCTTCGGGCCGTGCACTCCTGGCTCGGTGATGCCGCACTCGGCGTCGGCGCCACGGCCGCACTGGTGGACTGGGATGCCGTGGAGACCGCGGAGACCGCGGTTCTCGCCGAGACGCTTGCCGGCTGGAGCGATCGCTACCCCGATGTCACCGTCGAGCGTGTGATCGACCGGGGACCGGCCTCGAAGGTCCTGCTCGCGCACCTCGACGACGCCCAACTCGTCGTGGTCGGCAGCCACGGGCGTGGCCAGTTCCGCGCCGCCCTGCTCGGATCGACGAGCCAGAACCTGCTGCACAAGGCTCCGTGCCCGGTGCTCATCGCACGCAAGGTCTAGACCCGACCGTTCCGGCCGACGGGGATCGCTTCGACGAAGCGATCCCCGTTCGCCGTTCCCGGGGAACGCGTTCACCGGGGCACGTTCACCAGGGCGCAGGACCGAGTGTGGTCTCCAGCCACGCCGCGTCGACGGTCTCGACACCCGTATCGATCGACACCGCCTCCGGCCACGGGTCCCGCCGCCGGAGTTGCCGCTCGAGCACGGCAGGGGTCGCATCGGAGGCGTCGTCGCCGCGTTCGGCGCGGGATGCCATCCGCTGCAGCAGGATTCCCTTGTCCGCACGGCATTCGATCTCGATGACGTCCACTGCGGCGCCGTCGGCGACCTTGCGGGCCGCGTCGCGTTGGCCGGACGACAACCAGGTCGCGTCCAGCACGACGGATCGTCCCCGGGCGAGAGCGCTCCCGGCCCGGCGCAGCAGTTCCCCGTAGGTGGCCTCCGTATGCGCCGGCGCGTACAGGCCGGCATCCGTGCCGTCGCCGGTGCGGTCGGTGGGCTCCAGACCCACCAACTCCTTCCGGACGACGTCGCTGCGCAGCACATCCGCTCCGAGATACGCACCGACCTCGCGCGACAATGTCGTCTTGCCGGTCGCGGAGACACCACCGACGAGCACCATGCGCACACGTCCACGGTCGAGATGTCCCTCGAGCAGCTCGACGAAACCGGTCGCCGTCTCCCGCGCCGCTGCATCGCCCTGCTCGTAGCGCAGGGCGGTCACCTTCGCGCGCACCAGCGCTCGATAGGCGATGTAGTGGTGCACGAGCGAGGAGGGTGGATGATCACCCGAGACCTCGCTGTACCGCTCGAGCAGTCGCCGCGCCGCGGACTCGGCGCCGAGACGTTCGAGATCCATTGCGAGGAAGGCGAGATCGAGCACTGCATCGCCGTAGCGCAACTCGTCGTCGAACTCGAGACAATCGATGATGCGCGGACCGTCGTCGAGACAGAAGATGTCGTCGGCGAGCAGGTCGCCGTGCCCGTCCACGGCCCGGCCCGCCGCGATGCGTTCGTCGAACAGCACCGTCCGGCCTGCGAGATAGCGGTGCACGGACTCCCCGATCCGCGCCAATACTCCGGCACGATCCGCCCCCACCTCCAGCCGGCCGAGATGGTCGAGGCTGAGATCCCACAACCGGGCGACGAAGTCCGCGGAGGCACACCGGTCGATCTCAGGACCGTGCGGCGAGGAGGCGTGCAGTGCGGCGACCTGCCGTGCCACCTCGTCGATCACCGCCGACACGTCCTCACCTCGGCGGACCGCCGCGGCCAGGCGCCGATCGTCGGGCAGCCGCACCATCTCGACGAGGTGCTCGCACAGCTGTCCGTCCGGGCCGTGGACGTCCGCGACACCCAGGTAGACGTCCGGTGCGAGACGCCGGTTGAGCTCCACCTCCCGGTGGCAGATCCGTTCGCGGGCCTCACGCGTGCGGTTGTCGAGGAAGCCCAGGTCGAGCGGCTTCTTCAACTTGTGCACGCGGTCGCCGACGAAGAAGACCACCGACGAATGCGTCTCCCTCACTCCCGCGTATCCGACACCGTCCGGTCCGGCACCTGTGCTCACTGCGCCCTCCCTGCCGTCGGCGGATCCCACCGAGTCCTCTCGTCCATCACATTGTCGATCAGGCACCCCGTCGCTGCATCCGCATCGGTACCTCTGCACAGTGTCGGCGTTCTCGTCCGGATCGCCCGAACGAACCGGCCGCGACAGGTAGCTTTCACACCGGGGCGACTTCTGGACGGGGTGAGATGAGGAACGATCAACCGAGCCTGGCACGCGAAGACGGCACTGCGAGGGCCGACGACGGGCCCACGGTGGCGGTCGTGGCGTACACGACCGCTCTCGAGCGGACGATGATCGAGGAGTGGCTGCGCTCGGACGAGGTTCCCGCCGAGTACCGCACACCGACCCGGCCCGAGTCGCTCGACCTCGACTCGCGGGTGCTCGCCGAGGAGCTCGTGACCCGTACCGACGACCCGCTGATCCTGCCCGTGCGGTTCGTGTGGCTCCCGGCCGAGCGCGACGGTGCGCGGCGTGTCCGGTTCTCCGACGTCCTCGCCCTCACCAACCCGCGCAATCCGAATCTGCTGCTGCAGAAATGGCTCGTGCGCAGGGGCGCGGACCGCCACCGGATCGTCGTCGCGCAACCGGCCCGCCTGTCCGAACTGCGGGAGGCGCTCAGCATGGAGGGCGGTGACGGCGACGACGCGGCACTCGCGCGGTACGTGACCCGCCGCGCCGTCGTCGCACTCGAACGCGCCGAGCGAGCGGTGATCGGCGACCGCTACAAGGTCCCGCGGCTCGTCGCCGCTCAGATCATGGACTCGCCGATCTTCCGGCGCCGCCTCGACGAGATCGCCGCCGAGCACGGACTCTCCCGCGCCGAGGTCGAGGCGCGGGCCCGCAGTTCGCTCGACGAACTCGTGGCCGTGCAGTCACGACTGGTCACCGACCTGTTCTCGCAGGCGATGCGACCGCTGCACGCGGCGGCGTGGACCGTGCACGCCGACGAGTCCGGCCTGCGCGCACTGCGTGAGTCCAACCGCCGGTACTCCCTGGTCTTCCTCCCCTCGCACCGGTCCTACGCCGATGCCTTCGTGCTGGGCGACATCCTGGCGGCGAACGATCTTCCGGGCAACCACATCATGGGCGGGGCCAACCTCACCTTCTGGCCGATCGGTCCGGTCGCCCGCCGCACCGGCACGGTGTTCATCCGGCGCAGCTTCGCCGACGACGACGTCTACAAGGCCGCGCTCGAGGAGTACTTCGCGTTCCTGCTGAGCAAGCGGTTCAACCTCGAGTGGTACTTCGAGGGCGGCCGGACCCGCACCGGCAAGCTCCGTCCCCCGCGCTACGGGCTGCTCAGCTACGTGGCCAACGCGATCCGCGGCGGACGGGTCGAGGACGCGATGCTGGTGCCGGTCTCGATCACCTACGAGGGACTCGCCGAGGTCGCGGCGGTCGCCGCCGAGCAGACCGGCGCGACGAAGAAGCCCGAGGGCCTGGGATGGCTCGTGCGTTACGCCCGCAATCAGCGCAAGCGGGCCGGGAACGTGTACGTGCGCTTCGGCGATCCCGTGTCGATGCGCGAACTGCTGGTCGCCGGTGGGGATCCGGACCTGGCCGCACCGGCGCTGGCCGCCGACCCGTCCGCGGCGCCGACGGACCCGGAGGAGATACGGGCGCTGCGCCGCAAGGCGCTGCAGAAGGTCGCCTTCGAAGTCGCGGTCGGTATCAACTGCAACACGCCCGTGACGGTGAACTGCCTGGTCACCCTCGCTCTGCTGGGTGTGCGCGACCGCTCGCTGACGCTCGAGGAGGTGCGGGCCGTCATCGCACCGGTCCGCCGCTATCTCGATCGCCGAGGTGTCCCGCAGGGCGGCCTGCCCATCCTCGACGTCGAGGGTGGGCTCGAGGATGTGCTCTCGTCGCTCACCCACGCGGGCGTGGTCACCACCTACGCCGGCGGGGAGGAGCCCGTCTACTCGATCCAGCCGGGTCAGCATCTCGTCGCGGCGTTCTACCGCAACAGCGGCGTGCACTGGTTCGTCAACCGGTCGATCATGGAGCTGGCCATCCTCTACGCGCACGCCAATCCCGGCGACGATCCCGCCCGGGTGGCGTGGGACGAGGCGAAGAATCTGCGCGACCTGCTGAAGTTCGAGTTCTTCTTCCCCGACCGCGACACCTTCGAGGCCCAGATGCGCGACGAGCTGGCCTGGCTCGTCCCGTCCTGGGGCGACACGCTGCCGACGAAGGACGAAGCGCTCACCGGTCTCGTCGAGACAGGCTTCTTCATGTCGCACCGCACGCTGCGGTCGTTCTTCGACGCGCAGCTCGTCGTCGCCGAGCGCCTCGCCGTCCGGGACCCGGAGCTCGAGGTCGACCGCGCCGCCTTCCTGTCGGAGTGTGTCGCGGTGGGCCGGCAGATGCTGCTGCAGCGCCGCCTGTACGGGCCGGAATCGGTGTCGTCGGAGTTGTTCGCGTCCGCGCTCGATCTGGCGCGCAATCGAGGACTGCTCGACCGCGACGAGGACCCCGAGATCGTCCGCGAGCGCAGGAAGGCCTTCGCAACGGAGCTGTCGGAGTTGGCCCAGCGGGTCGCGTTGGCCGAGTCGCTCGACGTGTCGAACAGAAAGGTGGAACGGTGAACCTCGAGCAGGCCCTCGAACGGGTGCGCACGGGTCCACAGGGACCCGAGGTGGCGGCCTTCTTCGATTTCGACGGCACCATCGTGCACGGCTTCTCCGGTGTCCACTTCTTCCGCGATCGGGTGCTCGCCGGGAAGGTCTCCGCGTCCGAACTGGCCGCGACGATGATCAACGGGATCCGCGGGACGGAGACCGAGGAGGACTTCGAACGCTTCGTCGCGATCGCCTTCAAGGCGTGGCGTGGTCACACCGAGGAAGAACTCTACGAGATCGGCAGCCGGTTGTTCATGACGACGATCGCCGGGCACCTGTATCCGGAGGCGTGGCAGCTCATCGGCGCGCACCAGAACGCGGGCCACACGGTGGTGATCGCCTCGTCGGCCTCGCGTTACCAGATCCAGGCCGCCGGGGACGCGCTGGGCGTCGAGCACATCCTGTTCACCCCGCTCGAGGTCGAGAACGGTGTCCTCACCGGTCGGGTCGACGGTAAATCGTTGTGGCGCAGCGGCAAAGCGGAGGCGGCACGCAATTTCGTCGAGACGCACGGCATCGACGCCGAGTCGAGCTACACCTATTCCAACGGTGGTGAGGACGTGGAGTTCCTGGCCGTCGCCGGCAACCCCACCGCCACGAACCCCGACCGCACTCTCACCCGTGTCGCCATCGAACGCGACTGGCCGATCATGCGGTTCCGGCCGCGCGGCACACCGGGAGCCCGCGAACTCGTCCGCACCGCCGCCGCCTACGGCGGAATGTTCGGCTCGGTGTGGACCGGCCTCGGTCTCGGCCTGATCAACCGCAGCCGCAAGACGGCACTCGACTCGATCATCAGCATCGGCACCGAGGTCTCCCTGGCTCTGGCCGGAGTGGACGTACGCATCGTCGGGGAAGCGAATGCGTGGGCCGCCCGGCCGGCGGTGTTCATCTTCAACCACCAGAGTCAGCTCGACCCGGTGGTGCTGGCCAAGGTCCTGAGGCAGGACTTCACGGGCGTGACGAAGAAGGAGATGGCCAACGACCCGTTGTTCGGTCCGCTCCTGCGGTTCGTCGGCGCCACCTTCGTCGACCGCACGAACACCCAACGGGCGGTCGCGGCGCTCGGACCCGTCGTCGACACCCTCCGCGAGGGGACGTCGATCGTCATCGCCCCCGAGGGCACGCGCTCGCTGACCCCGGCGATCGGCAGGTTCAAGAAGGGCGCCTTCCACATCGCGATGCAGGCCGGCGTCCCGGTCGTGCCGGTCGTGATCCGCAACGCCGGTGAGATCCTGTGGAAGCACTCGACCCTGCTGCGGTCGGGCACCGTCGACGTGGCGGTGCTCGAACCGATCGACGTGAGCAGCTGGTCGCGGGAGAACCTCGACGAGCACATCGCCGAGGTCGAGGACCTCTACCGCCGCACGCTGTCGAGCTGGCCCACCGAATAGATGACGAACGAGACCGTGGAAGCCGAGGAGCCGGACGACGACGGACCCGACGAGAGCACGAACGGTGAGAACGGGCCCCTGACCCCGAAGCGGCGCCGGTATCTCAAGTGGATCGTCGGAGCTCTGCTCGTCGTGGTGCTCACCGTCGAGATCGTGCTCGTGTGGCCGGAGCTGTCCGACAGCGTCCGCGGCCTCGGACGCCTCCACTGGGGCTGGGTCGCGGCGGCGGTGTTCGCGTCGATGGCGGAGATGTCGACCTTCGCGCGGGTGCAGCGGGCACTGCTGTCCGCGGCGGGTGTGAAGGTGACGCAGCGACAATCGCTTTCGGTGGCCCTCGCGGCGAACTCGATGAGCGTGACGCTGCCGGGTGGACCGGTGGTGGGGACGACCTTCACCTACCGGCAGATGCGACATTGGGGCGCACCCCCGGTGGTGGCGACCTGGCAGCTGGTCATGGCCGGTCTCCTGCAGGCCGCCGGACTCGCCCTGCTGGGTCTCGTCGGCGCTCTGCTCGTCGGCGCCAGCAACAACCCGTTCTCGCTGATCTTCTCGATCGGCGGTCTGCTGCTGCTGGTCGTGCTCATCCAGTACGCGGCCGGCAACCCGGGGTCGTTCGAATCGATCGGCCTGATCGCCCTGCGGAGTCTGAACCGGCTGCGGAAGAAGCCCGAACAGGCGGGTGCGCGGGCGTGGCGGAAGATCGTCGGCCAGTTGAGCGCGGTGCAACTCGATCGCCCGCATGCGGCCCGCGCGTTCGGCTGGTCGCTGAGCAACTGGGTGTGCGACGGTGCGTGCCTGGCGTTCGCCGCGTACGCGGTCGGCGGTGCACCGAGCCTGGCCGGTATCGCCGTCGCCTATGCGGCCGGAACCGCCACCAGCCGCGCCATCCCGCTGCTTCCCGCCGGTCTGGGTGTCATGGACGCCGTGCTCGTTCCGGCACTCACCGCCTCCGGCATGAGCGGCGCGCAGGCCCTGTCGGCGGTGGTCGTGTACCGGCTGATCAGTTTCGTGCTCGTCGCCGCGGTCGGCTGGATCGTCTTCGCATTCCGCTATCGGAACGTCGGCGAGGAGGAGGATGAGGACGACACTCCCCCGGACCTGCGGATCTGGGACGACGACTGAAGACGCCGACCCGAAAAGATCGCCTGCGTGCCGGTCGGGGCGCTAGCATTGTCCTCCATCCGAATGAATGGAGGACGAGGTCCGTGGCACAGCACGAGGTCACACACAAACGGGAGGTCTGGTCGGGCCGGTCCGTGTTCATCATGGCCGCAATCGGTTCGGCGGTCGGACTCGGCAACATCTGGCGCTTCCCGTACATCGCTTACGAGAACGGTGGTGGCGCATTCCTGATCCCGTATCTGGTCGCGCTGCTGACCGCGGGTATCCCCCTCCTCCTGGTCGACTACGCGATCGGGCACAAGTTCCGCGGATCGCCGCCGCTGGCCTTCCGCAGACTGCGCCGCGGCGCCGAGTTCATCGGCTGGTGGCAGGTGCTGGTGTGCTTCGTCATCGGCGTGTACTACGCGGTGATCGTGGCCTGGGCCGCGCGGTACACCTTCTTCTCGATCACCGAGGCCTGGGGCGACGACCCCGAAGGCTTCTTCATGAGTTCGTTCCTGAACCAGGACGCCGATGCGACCTTCGGCCTGAGCTTCGTGCCGGGCGTTGCGTGGACGCTGCTGCTGGTCTGGATCGCGACGCTCGCGGTGCTCGCGCTCGGCGTCCAGCGCGGTATCGGCAACGCCAACCGGTTCTTCGTGCCGTTGCTGGTCCTGCTGTTCGGTGCGCTCGTCGTCCGGTCGCTGACCCTCGACGGCGCGACCGCCGGCCTCGATGCGTTCTTCAGCCCGAACTGGTCGGCGCTGACCGACACCGGGGTGTGGATCGCGGCGTATGCGCAGATCTTCTTCTCGCTGTCCGTCGCCTTCGGCATCATGGTGACGTACTCGTCGTACCTGAAGCGGAAGACGAACCTCACCGGTTCGGGTCTCGTGGTCGGCTTCTCGAACTCGAGCTTCGAGGTGCTCGCCGGCATCGGTGTCTTCTCCGCTCTCGGCTTCATGGCGCAGGCGCAGGGCGTCGAGGTCGGTGAGGTGGTCGCCGGCGGTATCGGCCTCGCCTTCATCGCCTTCCCGACGATCGTCTCGGAGATGCCCGGCGGCCCGCTGTTCGGTGTGCTGTTCTTCGGTTCGCTGGTCTTCGCCGGGTTCACGTCGATGATCAGCATCATCCAGGTGACCGTCTCGGCCTTCCAGGACAAGACCGGCCTCGGCCGGGTACCGGCCGTTCTCGCCATCGGCGGCGTGTCGGCGATCGTGTCGCTGCTGCTCTTCCCCACCACCACCGGCCTGAACACCCTCGACGTGGTGGACCGCTTCGCGAACCAGTTCGGCATCGTCGGTGTCGCCTTCGTGGCGCTCGTCGTGGTCGCGTGGATCTACCGCCGCCTGCCCGAACTCCGCGACCACCTCAACTCGGTGTCCTCGTTCAAGGTGGGCACCGGCTGGATGGTGTTCACGGGCATCATCACCCCGCTCGTCCTCGGTTACATGCTGTTCAGCGAGATCCGCGACCGTGTCCGCGACGGCTACGGCGGCCTGCCCGACAGCCTGGTCCTCGCCTTCGGCTGGAGCGTGCAGGCGGCCGTCATCGTGCTGGCGGTGGTGCTGTCGTTCATCCCGTGGCGGAAGGGCATCGACCTCGAATACGAGCTCGACGAGAACCGTCCCCTCATCCCGTCGGCGACCGACGGCACGTCCTCAGGAGGTACCCAGTGAGCGGAGCAGCCATCGGCATGATGCTCCTCGCCCTCATCACCCTCTGGGGTGGTCTGTTGCTGAGCATCCTGCATCTCCGGAGGAATCCGGACGATCCCGACGCCTAGTCGGTCACCGGCCACCGGGCCGGTCACCGTTCGATAACACCGCGGGGCGGCGCACCGGAAGGGCGCCGCCCTTGTGGTCTCCTGGAGCGGTCGTACTCTAAACCTCTACTTTAGAGTTAGGTAGAGCCCGTCCGGGTGTCACGACCCACAGGAGGAGAACCCCACATGAGCCGCAGACACCGCAATCGGATGCGTCGCATCTCGGCCGCCGCAGCCCTGACCGTCGCCGCAGGCCTGGCGCTTCCCGCCGTCGCCGTCGCCGAGCCCGTACCCGCGGAGCCGGCAGCACCGGCGGAAGCGCCCGCCACGAGCCCGCTCGTGAGCTCGCTCGAAGCCCTCCGCGCGCTGCCCGGCGTCGATCCCACGACTCTCGCTGCTGCCGAAGCGATCGCGAACGCACGCGGAAGCGCTGTCGACGCGGCCGAAGCGACCCCGCTCGGCGCCTACGAGGACGGCATGGAGTTCCTGCGTCGCCTCGGCGTCGAACCGTTCCTCTACCCCACCGGCGCACCGTTCTGCACAGCCGACGGCGACCTGCCGCTGGGCATCGTGCCCGCCGTTGCAGGCGCCCTACCCGGGCCGTGGCCGAACTCCGACATCCCGTTCCTGTCGGAGAACCTGAACGTCGTCTCCCCCGCCGAGACGCTCTTCGCCTTCGTCCCGGTCGGCCTCGAGGAGGACGCCGACACCTCGGGCATCCAGCTCGCGTGGTTCAACGTCAACACCTTCCAGGGCGGTTTCGTGCCGATGGGCACGCCGGAGGAGGCGGCCGCGGGCGCCATCCCGGCCGGCGTCCCCGCACAGGCCCGCGGCATCGTCGAGCAGGCGATCACGACCTTCATCGCCGACACGCTGCCGCTGGGTGGCGTGCGGGTCGCGCCGGTCGAGACGGGGTCGGGCACCGTGCTCTCGGCCGTCTTCGGCAACGTCCGCAACGGCGACGCGCAGTGCTTCTTCCTTCCCACGATCGGCATCGTGGACGTGCCCGCCTGATCGACCCGGTACCGAAGAGCGAACTCGAACTGCAGCGGGTGGGCGTCAGCTCGCCCGCTGCAGTCGGTTCAGCCGGTCGAACACGAGCGTGACGGCGGTGTCCATGTGGGCGAGAACCTCCTCGACCGACTGCCGGCCCGCCACCCAGGCGACCAGCGCCGACATCCACACGTCGGCGATGATCCGCACGGCGTTGAGGACCTCTTCGGTGACGATGTCGATGCCCGACGCCTGGGCGAACAAGCGGGTGAGCACCTCACCGAGACGGTCGAGTTCGGGTGCCGAGGACGCGTCGGCGAACATCGCCGCCCGGATCAGCGCGTCGTAACGCAGCGGGTTCTCGGACAGACGCGGCATCACCCCGCGCAGGACGCCCATGAGGCGCTCGGCGGCACTGTCGCCCGGGATCTCCGCGGTGGTCACAGCCTCGGCGGCGGTCTCGAATTCGAGTACGAGCGCCACGACGAGCAGGTGGTTCTTCGACGGGAAGTACCGGTAGACCGTGCCGAGGGCGACACCGGATCGATCTGCGACCGCCCGCATCTGCACGGCGTCGTAACCACCCTCCGAGGCGAGCTCCTCGGCAGAGGCGATGATCCGCATGTATCGCGCCCGCTGCGCCGGCCGCAGGCCTGTACCGGGCGACTGGGTGGACCCGAGGGCCGGTCGTGAGGTCTGCGTCGACGCCGACTCCTCGCCCGCGGTCTCCGTCGTCGACTGCTCCGTCATCACGTCACCTTCCGTTCATGCCCGTTTCGAGGATAGTTCAGCGTGGCGTGCCTGCCTTTTCGTACCGCCGACCGGCCATAACCGGACAGGTGTCCGGAAATCTCTTCCCTCCGGATGTAGAACGCGTTACATTTTCTCCGTCACCGTCTGGAGAGGGGCTGCTGTGCGCCACGGAATCACCCTGTTCACGAGCGACCGGGGAATCCGTCCCGATGTCGCCGCCTCGACCGCGGAAAGTCGCGGTTTCGACAGTTTCTACGTACCCGAACACACCCACATCCCGATCCGCCGCGAATCCGCACACCCGGGAACGGGCAACGAGACCCTCCCCGACGACCGCTACATGCGCACCCTCGATCCGTGGGTTGCACTGGGCCTCGCAGCCGCGGTGACGTCGACGATCAAGCTGGGCACCTCCGTCGCGCTTCCCCTCGAGCACGACCCCATCACGCTCGCCAAGACCATCGCGAGCCTCGATCATCTCTCCGGTGGCCGCGTGCACTTCGGCGTCGGATTCGGTTGGAACGCCGAGGAACTCGCCGACCACGGTGTACCGCCGAAGAAGAAGCGCACTGCCCTGCGCGAATATCTCGAAGCGATGCAGGCGCTGTGGACCGAGGAGGAGGCCTCCTACGCGGGCGATTTCGTCGCGTTCGGTCCGAGCTGGGCGTGGCCGAAACCCGTGCAGCAGCCACGGCCCCCGATCTTCCTCGGCGCCGGCTCCACCGACCGCAACTTCGGCTGGATCGTCCGCCACGCCGACGGGTGGATCACCACACCCACGGAGGACAACGTCGTCGACAACGTCGCCCGTCTGCACAAGGCGTGGGCCGACGCCGGTCGTACCGGAACTCCCGAAATCCTCGCTCTGGCAGGACGTCACGACGCCGAACAACTGAAACTCTGGGAGGACGCCGGGGTCACCGAGGTGATCTTCGGACTGCCCGACCGCGCCCAGGACGACGTCGTCGCGTACATCGACAGACTCGCCTCGAAACTCGACCACTGATCACCGACCCGAACGGACCCCGATGAGCACCGATCTCCACCCCCTCCCCGCCGACAGCGTCTCCACCTGGGACCACGAAGCCGACGTCGTCGTCGCCGGTTACGGCATCGCCGGCGTCTCGGCGTCCATCGAGGCCGCCCGCGCGGGTGCCGACGTGCTCGTGCTCGAGCGGACCGGCGGGTGGGGCGGCGCGGCCTCGCTGTCGGGCGGCATCGTCTACCTCGGCGGCGGCACGCCGCTGCAGAAGGCCCTCGGGTTCGAGGACACACCCGAGAACATGAAGGCGTTCATGCTCGCCGCACTCGGGCCGGGAGCCGACGAAGCGAAGATCACCGAGTACTGCGAGGGCAGCGTCGAACACTACGAGTGGCTCGTCGACAACGGTGTGGTGTTCAAGGAGAGCTTCTGGGGCGAACCCGGCTGGGAGATCCCCGGCGACGACGGGCTGATGTACTCCGGCGGCGAGAACTCCGCACCCTTCAACGAGATCGCGACGCCCGCCCCGCGCGGCCACGTCCCGCAGATGACCGACAAGCGTACCGGCGAGAAGGGCGGCGGGTACATGCTCATGCAGCCGCTCTCACAGGTCGCCGAAAGCCTCGGCGTGCGCGCCGAATACGACGTTCGGGTGCAGCGGTTGATCGTCGACGGCGACGGACGCGTCGTGGGCCTGGCGGCCAAGCAGTACGGCAAGGACGTCCACATCCGGGCCCGCCGCGGCGTCGTCCTCGCGACCGGCAGTTTCGCGTACAACAAGGAGATGGTCGAGTCGTACGCGCCGCAGCTCAGCGGTCGCCCGGGTGCGGCCATCGAAGAGCACGACGGCCGCGCGATCCGCATGGCGCAGGCGCTCGGCGCCGATCTCGCGCACATGGACGCCACCGAGGTCGCCTTCTTCGGCGACCCGCAGTTGATGGCCCGCGGCATCCTCGTCAACGGCCGTGGTCAGCGCTACGTCCCCGAGGACACCTATCCCGGTCGCATCGGCCAGCTGACGCTGCTGAAGAACGACAACCAGGCGTATCTGATCATCGACGAACAGGCATACGAGGAGGGCTGTGCGGCAACGAGTTCGACACCCTTCTTCCGGTTCCGCCCGAAGTGGGTCGCGGAGACCGTCGCCGAACTCGAATCCGACATGGAACTGCCCGCCGGAACATTGCAGGCGACCGTCGAGGTCTACAACAGGCATGCGGAGAACGGCAGCGATCCGGTGCTGGGCAAGAAGAGCGAGTGGGTCAAGCCCATCGGCAGTCCGATCGCCGCGCTCGACCTCCGCAACTGTACAGCCGGTTTCACGCTCGGCGGTCTGCGCACCTCGGTGAACTCGGAGGTGCTCCACGTGTCCGGCGATGCGATCCCCGGCCTGTTCGCCGCGGGTCGCTGCACGTCGGGTGTGTGCGCGTGGGGGTATGCGAGCGGCACGTCGCTGGGCGACGGAAGCTTCTTCGGGCGTCGCGCCGGTTTGTCGGCCGCGAAGGGCTGAGCCGGAACGGTTCCGGTGGCCACGGCCACCGGAACCACCCACCCGATCAGAACACGCGGTCCAGGTCGCGCGAGACGATGTGGTTGGCGCCGTACTCGGCGAGCGCCGCGATCGTCATGGACGGATTGCACGCTCCGGTCGATCCCGGGATCTTTGCGCCGTCCACCACGTACAAGCCGGACTGGCCGTGCACGCGACCGGCGTCGTCGCACACCGCCCCGAACGGCGCACCGCCGAGCGGATGGAAAGTGTTGATGTCGACGGCGTTGACGTCGATGACGATCGAAGCCGGTCCCGCGATCCGCCGGATGCGGGCCTCGATCGCGCGGGTGAGTTCCCGGTCGTACGCCTGATCCCAGTTCAGGACCGCATCGTCGCGGCCGGCGTCGTAGTGCCACACTCCTCGGCCGTCGACGATCCCCAGACCGATCATCGTGGTCGTTCCCACATCGACGGGGAACGGCACCGGACCGGTGACGATCATCAACGGTCCGGCGGGGTCAGTGTAGTCGCGCATACCCACACAGGCGGGCCCGCCCTGATGGTCGCCGGGGCTGACGAGCGGACTCGTCACGGCGAACACCCGGTCACCGTTGTTGCCCCATCCCGTTCCGACGCCGTCGGGAAGATCGGGGACGAGTCCCTTCGCCTTCGCCTTCACGAGAAGACGGGTCGTGCCGGCCGATCCGCCGCCGAGAAACAACGCCGGTGTGATGATCCGCTTGCGTTCGAGAACCGTTCCGTCCGTGTGGATCCGGTCCACGTGCACGATCCAGGTGCCGTCCGGTGCCCGCTCGATGTCGTCGACCCGGTGCAGCGGCGCGACCGTGACGTGCCCCGTGCGTTCGGCTTCGGCGAGATAGGTGACGTCGACCGAGAACTTACCGCCGTTGTTGACTCCGTAGATGACGTCGCCGGTCGTGTAGGACGGTTTCAGTTCCCCGGTCAGCTCCCGTCGCGCGAAGTCCCAGTCGATGCACATCGGCACCCTGAACGTGTCGTAGCCCTCCGAACCTGCACGGTCCAGGAACTGGCGTGAGGAACGGTACCGATCGTGGTCGAGCAGATCGTCCGGGATGGTCGCGACCTGCAGCATCCGCGCCACCCGCCGATAGTGGTCGGAGGCCAGCAGCTCGTAATCGATACGCGAGGACACCGAATCGGAGAATCGCTGCCCGTCGGGCTGCACGGTCATGCCGTGATAGGCCAGCGAACTCCCGCCGACCCCCGCGCCGCACATGACGTCCATACCGTTCCCCGGAACCCGTTCGATGAGCCCGGTGAACGGTTCGGTCGGGATCGGCGGAGTACCGGTCATCACCGGGGCGGACGACAACCACGACATCCGCCGGTCCGGTTGCAGCATGTGAGGGAACGTCTCGGCGTTCGGTCCCGTGGGCCAGCGGATGCCCCGTTCGAGGACCAGCGTCTGCACACCGGCCCGGCCGAGATGCAGCGCGGTGATCGCACCGCCGAATCCGCTGCCCACGACGACCGCCCGATGGCGCTCCTCGGTGACCTCGGCGCGTGCGCGTGGGATCGGGGACAACGACAACGCGGCAACAGCCGCACCGCCGACGACGGTTCCCCGCAGGAAGGTACGGCGGGACAGCGCAGTATTCACGAATGGCTCTCCTGGAGCGTGGTCAGACAACCGTGAGCGGGAGGGGGATACCCCGATCCTCGAAGACGAAGGACGAACCCGTGCTGAAGCGGGTGATGGCGACCTCGTCGCACTCGTTCGCCGGGGATTCGGCACGGAACACCTCGACGACCAGAGCCTCTTCGGTCTCGGAGACCAGACGGGTGGTGAAGTGCGGATCCACACCACGCACCAGGGCGTCGAGCGGACCGAGGTGTTCGGGGTCGATCAGGGTGGGCCAGGACCCGTCGTCGAAGGCGCCACCTCGCCGGTTGATCCGGAGACCCAGCGCGTCGTCGTCGAAACAGATCACCCGATCGACGTACCGGTGCGGTGCCAGCAGCGGATGCACGTCGAGTACCGCGGCCAGGCCGGCGAACGAGCGCGGCAGTCCCAGCGCGGTACGGATTCGCTCGGACGTGATGCCGGCGATGCCGGTGAGCTGCTTACGGGTCAGCTCGATCGCGGACTGCTCGTCGGTCCGCTTGCGCACACTCATGAGGAACCCGAGCGCGAGCAGGTGATGCTGCAGGCACACCTCTTCGGCGATGCGTACCAGGGCCGACTTCGAGAACTCGTCG
The DNA here is from genome assembly GCF_900187265.1 of Rhodococcus rhodochrous. Classification (NCBI taxonomy): domain Bacteria; kingdom Bacillati; phylum Actinomycetota; class Actinomycetes; order Mycobacteriales; family Nocardiaceae; genus Rhodococcus; species Rhodococcus rhodochrous. The sequence goes on along the minus strand of NZ_LT906450.1, from coordinate 889,602 downwards.
AACCGGAGGTCTGCGAGGAGAGGGCCCGAATAGTCGTGTCTCCCTTCACCGTCCCGGTCGATCGGACGCAGCTCGAGTGCCACGGCCGCGGTCCGGCCGAGCGCTTCGGTGTGTGGTTCGACAGCCGGTGGTTCGTACGACGCGTCGATCGTGACCGTCCACGCGCAGTGCGGGCGCCGATCGGCCGGCGCGCGGGGCGGCCGATGGATCGGCCGCACCCTCGCGTGCGGATTGGTGGCGAGGGCGGTGGCGTCGAAGGTCGGGTCCTCGATGTCGTGGCACATCGCGGTCACGTAGGCGTCGCCGAGCGGCTCGACGTCCATCAGTGCCCCACAGTGGTCGAGCCAGAACTCGCCGTGGTCGCGGTCGTGGACGCGATAGCGGAAGTCCATGAACTGCGGGGGCGCCCCGATGTCGAGTTGCATGCCCTTGAAGATGGTGACGACGTCGTCGCCCTCGAACTTCAGGGCACGCTGCATGCGGCGCGTGTACCACGGCGAGGACGCCTGCCATTCCTCGATGGCCACCTCCGCCATGCCCTCCCGACCGAACGCCGAGATCAGATGTGCCATCCCCGAACGGTCGATGAGCTGACCGCACAGCAACAGTTCGGGGACGAGCACGGCGAGGTCGGTGCGGGAGAGCGCGGCGAACGATCCGCCGGTGTCCACAGCGGTCACCACAACGGGACCGGCGACTCGCCGACCCGGTACCAGCCGGGAAGCCGCTTCTTCCCCGTCGATCGCTCGATCCGCTTCTGCATACCGTCGGACAGCGCATTCGCCGTGATCATCTCGAGGAACAGGTGCGAGACGTTGCCGAAGTCGAAGAAGTCGCGCTGCCACGACCACTGGAAGTTGCCGCCGTACCGGAACCAGCTCCCGCCGATACCGTGCACGGAGTAGTGCTCACCGTTCTCACGGGTCCTGTCGGCGACCTGCTTCCAGAAGCCGATCACGTCGCCGGAGCGTTCGTCGACGACGAACTGCTGGTAGGGGTACTGCCAGCCTTCGAGCCCGTCCATCTCCTGGCCCAGTGCGAGATCGCGGATCTCCTCGCGGCCCACGGCCATGAACTCGTCCTTCGGACCGTAGTTCCAGCCGTAGGTGGCGTCCTCGGTGTACATGTCGGCCAAAGGCTTCCAGTCGCCTTCGGCCTCGGCGCGCTTGTTGGCGTCGACCCAGCGGGTGATCATCTCGTCGAGCTCGGCACGATCGAACGTGGCCATCCTGTCTCCTGGTCCTCAGTTTTCGACGATGCGAAGGGCTTGGGTGGGGCAGTACTTCACAGCTGCTCGTACGTCGGCATGCATCTCCTCCGGCACGGGATCGAGGAGGATCTCCACCTCACCCCGTTTGGCGACGGAGAAGACGTCCGGGGCTTCCATCGAGCACATCGCGTGTCCCTGACACAGATCGAGATCTGCTTCGATCCTCATCCGAACCTCACTCCTGCGTCGCCGTGCCGGTGTCCGACGCCGCCCGGGTGCGTCGTCGGTACCGCACAGCACACGGCTGTTCGAGTTGAACCACCATCTTCGAGTGGTCGTTGCGGTAGGTCCCGGGCGGCTGGGACAGTTCGAACTCGAAGTCGCGCAGCAGAACCGAGAATATCGCCTTCAGCTGCATGAGCGCGAACGCCGCTCCCACACAGCGGTGCCGGCCGGCCCCGAACGGGATCCAGGTCCACCGGTTGACGATGTCCTCCTGGTTCGGGTCGATGTAGCGGCCGGGATCGAAAACGTCGGGATCCGGGAAGTCCTCCGGGATCCGGTTGGAGATCGCCGGTGTCGCACCGACGAGATCGCCCTCCGAGATCCGGTATCCGGCGACCTCGAAGTCGTCGCGCGCGACCCGCAACAGCAGGATCAGCGGCGGATGCAGCCGCAAGGTCTCCTTGAGTACTGCTTCGAGTACCGGGATCTGCCGCAGTGCATGGAAGCTGACGCTCTCGCCGTCGGAGTACAGGACGTCGAGTTCTGCCGTGACCTGCTGCATGTACTCGGGGTTGCGCAACAGTTCGATGAGCGCCCAGGCCGCCGTGCCCGAGGTGGTGTGGTGGCCGGCGAACATCATCGAGATGAAGATGCCGGTGATCTCGTCGGCACTGAACCGTTCCTTGCCGTCCTCGTCCTTGATGGAGACGAGGACGTCGAGCATGTCGCGGTCCTCCTTGCCCTGCGGCGGGTTCGCGATGCGCCCGTCCATGATCTCCTGCACGAGTGCCACGAGTCCGCGGCGGGCCTCGTCACGTCGTCGGAAACTCTCGATCGGCGCGTAGGGATCGACGAAGGCCAGAGCGTCGGTGCCCTTCTCGAGGTCGTGGTAGAGGTGGGCGAATCGTCCGTCGAGCTGGTCGCGGAACTTCTTGCCGATCAGGCAGGCCGACGACGTGTAGATGGTCAGCTCGGCGAAGAACTCGAGCAGGTCGATCTCGCCTTCGTCGCCCCAGCCGGCGACCATGTCCTGCACCTCGCGGTCGATGGTCGCCGCGTGACCTCGCATCTGTTCGCCGCGCAGCGCCGAGTTGTGCAGCATCTCCTTGCGGCGCTCGGGGCTGGCGTCGAAGACGACGCCCTCACCGAAGACCGGCTTCATGAAGGGATAGGCGGCCTGCTGGTCGAGATCCTCGTCCGCGGCGCGGAAGAAGAATTCGTTGGCCTCCGCGCCGGAAAGGAGTACGACCTTCTTGTCGGCGAGCTGGAAGACCCCGACGTCGCCGCACTCCTCGCGCACCCGGCGCATGAGCGCGATGGGATCGGTCCGCAGTTCCTCGAGGTGGCCGTGTTCGTGTTCGCCGCCGGACACACGCCGGGGTTCGACGAGTGTGGTCATGGATTGTCCTTCCGCAGGGGTGCTTCGGGTTGAACCTCGATGAGCACGATGTGGGCGCCGCGGGGGGCCGAGACGACCGAGAGCGCGGCCGCGGCGATGTCGGATGCACGAAGGAAATAGGGATGTCGGGCGAAACCCCATGTGCCCCAGTCCTCGAGCATCGGTTCGAGCACCTCCGCCGGCGCGGTCATACCGGCACCGGTCTGCGTCGGCCCGGGGCGCACGACCGACGCGCGGACACCCGTGCCCTCGAGTTCCATCCGCATCTCGCGGACGAGCGCTTCGAGGCCGGTCTTGGCGGCATTGTAGGCACCCATCCAGGGCCGGGGAAGCACGGCACAGTCGGATCCGATCACGACGAAGTCGCCGCGCTTGCGGTCGATCATGCCGGGCAGCACGCGATGGGCCAGGCGTTGCGTGCCCATCAGGTGCACGTTGACCTGGAAGGCGAACCGGTCGGGGTCCATCTCGTGGGGCAGCGCGAAATCCATGTCGCCCGCTCCCGAGACGACGATCTCCGCAGCGCCCAGAGCCTCTTCTGCTGCGGTGACGAATTCGTCGACGGAGTCGGTGGACGACACGTCGAGGAAGTGGGCGAAGGCCTCGCCGCCCTCAGCGCGGATCTTCTCCGCGATCGCCGCGCACTCCTCCACGCGGCGCGCCCCGAGCGCGACGGGATGTCCGGCCTCGGCGAGCGCGTAGGCGGTGGCGGTACCGATTCCGGACGAGGCCCCGGCGACCAGCGCGGGACGACGTTCGGGGTGGGGTTCGAATCTAGGCATGTCGTTCGGTGACCTCTACAGGAAGGGCCGCGAAGCCTCGGACATTGGTGGAATGGACACGTTCGCAACGGTCCTCGTCGATCTCGTAGTCGGCGACGCGCCGGGAGAACTGTTCGAGCGCGATGTTCGCCTCGAGGCGGGCCAGGTGTGCGCCGAGGCAGAAGTGCACTCCCCCACCGAAGCTCGCGATCTTCTGGGAGCTGTCGCGTCCGATGCGGAAGTCGTCGGCGGCGTCGAAGACGTCGGAGTCGCGGTTGGCGGAGCCGATGAGCAGCAGGACCTTCCCACCGGCCGGGATGGTGGCGTCGTGCAGTTCGAGGTCGGCGACGGCGGTGCGGGCGACGATCTGACTCGAGGTGTCGTAGCGGAGGGTCTCCTCGACCCATTGCGGTGCACGAGCGGGGTCGCGGAGCACCTGCGCCACCTCGGACTTGTTGTGCGCGCCCCAGTAGAGGGCATTCCCGAGCAGTTTCGTGGTGGTCTCGTTGCCCGCGACCACCATGAGGAACATGAAGCCGATGATCTCGTCGTCGGTGAGCCGGTCGCCGTCGATCTCGGCGGCCAGCAGCGCCGACGTGAGGTCGGAGGTCTCCTTCTTCCGACGTTCGGCGAGCATGTCGGCGTAGTAGCCGACGAGGTGCAACGAGGCCTCCATCGCGGCGACCGGCACGTCGAGTACGCCCTCCTCGCGGTGGACGACGAGGTCGGCGAGACGGCGGATCTCGTTGCGGTCGGATTCGGGCACACCCATGAGTTCGGAGATCACGTCCATGGGCAGCTTGCCGGCGAACTCCGAGATCCAGTCGAATTCCCTTGCCCCGACAGCGGGTTCGAGGTAGCGCAGCGTCAGCTCGAGGATGCGTTCCTCGAGGTCGGCGACGCGACGCGGAGTGAATCCTTTGGAGACGAGGCGGCGCATGCGCATGTGCCGCGGGTCGTCCATCGCGAGGAAGGACATCACCTTGTGGGCGTTGGGTCCGTAGGCGGACGGATCGAGCGAGACACCGTTCGCGCTCGAGAGGCGAGTGTTGTCGCGGAAGGCCGCGACGACGTCGGCGTGACGGGACAAGGCCCAGAACTCGAGGTCGGGGTTGTGGTAGACCGGCGCCTCTTCACGGAGGCGGCGATAGGTGGGATACGGATCTTCGTGGAAGGCGTAGTCGTACGGGTTGAAGATCACGGGGCCGAGCGTCGGTGGATCGGGCGAAGCGGGCCCTGCGTGCGACGCGGAGCCCGGAGATGCCTGGATCATGGATCACTCCAATAGAAGTCGGGCGGATGTCTCCAGCCTGTCGGCGAGTTTCTCGTAGGTGCCGTAGCCCATACCGGCCCGGACCAGCGCGCCGGCATAGAGCAGCTCGAGTGCTTCGAGTTCGTCGGGATCGGAGTCGGCGCCGAGCGCTGCCGAGATCCGGTGACGGATGTCGAGTCCGATGCGCGCACGCAGGTGTTCGACATCGGGGTCCTGACCGAGCAGTGCACTGGTGACGGCAGCGGCGAGCTCGGGTTCGTCGGCCAGCAGCAGCGCGATTCCCCGCAGTACCGCGACCACCCGATCGGCACGGCTCGTGTTCTCGGCGTCGGCGGCGTCGGCCGTGGGAGCGTTGGCCAACCGGCGCCAGAACACCTCGGCGACGAGGTGTTCCTTGGACGAGAAGTAGGTGTAGGCGGTCGCCGGGGCGACTCCGGCACGGGCGGCCACCATACGCACCGTCAGCCCCGTGAATCCCTCCTCGCGGAGCACCTCGACCGCGGCCTGCGTGAGCCTCGCAACCGTGTCGGCCTGCTTCTCGGTCAGGCGGCGACGGGTCGATTCGAGATTCACGTTTCTGGACACGTGTCTGGACATTACTACGGTCGAAGGGGGTCGGCAATGCCCGCGGCGCGTTCATCCGACGAATTCAGCGCTGTCGCGGGTGGATACGGACGGGCATGGCCTTGATGCCGTTGATGAAGTTCGACCGCAACCGACGTGGTTCGCCGGCAGGCTCGACGCGGTCGATACGCGCGGCGAGGGTCTCGAACATGATCCGCAGTTCGAGCCGCGCCAGATGCGCCCCGAGACAGAAGTGCACACCCGTCCCACCGAACGCCACGTGCGGATTGTGCTCGCGCCCGATGTCGAAGATGTGCGCGTCGTCGAAGACCTCCTCGTCGCGGTTCGCGCTCGGGTAGTACACGATCACCTTGTCACCCCGTTCGACCTGCTGGTCGCCGATCGACACCGGGCAGGTGGGCGTGCGGCGGAAGCCCACCACGGGGGTGACCCAGCGCAGGATCTCCTCCACTGCGCTGTCGGTCAGACCGGGATCGTTCTGCAGCCGGCGCCACTGCTCGGGATGGTCGACGAATGCCTGCATCCCGCCCGAGATCGCGTTGCGCGTCGTCTCGTTGCCCGCGATGACGAGCAGAACGAAGAACATGTCGAATTCCATCTCGGAGAGCGTGTCGCCGTTCCCGTCGGGACACACCAGCTTCGAGACGATGTCATCGCGCGGTTCGACTCGCCGTTGCGCGGCGATCTCGTTGGCATACAGGAAGATCTCGGCGGCGGCGAGTTCGCCGTCCTCCTGGGTGGTGCCGTATTCGGGGTCGTCCCAGCCGATCATGCGATTCGACCAGTCGTACAGCTTTCCCACGTCCTCGGCCGGTGCGCCGAGCAGGGCTGCGATCACCTCCAGCGGCAGGGGTGCCGAGATCGCCGGGACGAAGTCGATCACAGTGCCGTCGCGTGCGGCCTCGACGGCGGCGTCGACGGTGCGTTCGCACGTCTGCCGGATACGCTCCTCGAGCGTCTTCACCATGCGGGGGGTGAAACCTCGGCTGACGAGTTGCCGCAGGCGGGTGTGCTCCGGCGGGTCGAGGTTGAGCAGCATGGACGCCTGTTTGAGGCGTGTCTCCTCGTCGAAATCGTCGATCTGGGTGGTTCCGAGCGCCGAGGAGAAGGTCGTGCTGTCGCGGGAGACCGCGATGACGTCGGCGTGCCGGGTGACGGCCCAGAAGCCCACGCCGCCCTCCTCGGGTTGGCGGTGAACCGGACAGGTGCGTCGGAGTTCGGAGAAGTAGTCGTGTGGGACCCCCTGGGCAAAGAGACGTCGGGGTTCTTGAGATCTGTGGGTGAAGTCGTCATGAAGCCGCTCTCGTGGGATCGTACGAATGGCATTCGTTTACAAACTACTCACGTTCGTTTGGAACGGAAGCCCCTTAGACTGTTTTCATGGCAGACGACAACTCCCGACCCGTGCGTCGGCGGACACTGACCCGCGACAAGGTCGTCGCAGCAGCGCTCGGGATCGTCGACGAGCTGGGATGGGAACAGCTCACGATGAGCACCCTCTCGTCGCGCTTGGGAATCGTCACGGCCTCGCTGTACAACCACGTCCGCAATCTCGACGACGTGCGGGCGGCCGTGCAGATCCGCGCGATGACCGAGCTCGGAGCACATCTGCGCGAGGTCGCGATGGGCCGCAGCGGCATCGACGGGCTTCGCGCCCTGATCGACGCCCACCACGCCTGGGCCGTCGAACATCCCCGCCGCTACGGCGCGCTGACCACCGCACCGGTCGACCGCGGCGGCCTGCTCGCCGCCGCGCTTGACGCCAACGTGGCCCTGCGCACGATGCTCGCGTCCTGTGGCGTCCCCGAGGAGGAGACGCTCGAGGCCGCGGTCGGCATGTTCGCCGCCCTGCACGGTTTCGCGGTCCTCCAGAGCAGCGGCTTCCTGGGCGACGAGCTCGATCTCGACCACATCTACGAGACGGTCGTGCGCGGAGTTCTGACCGGCGCCTCCCTCGACCCCACCAGGACGCGCTAGAGTGACACCCATCAACTGAACACATCCGTCTTCAGATGGAGGGGTCATGCGGGCGATCGACACTCTCGGCGATCTCGTCTCACCGCTCGGTGGCACGATCAACGCCGCCAACGTCATCATGCAGCTCGCACATCCCGGCGTCGGCCAGGGCGTCGTCGACAGCACGGTCGACTCCGGCCGGGCCGACCTTCATCCGATCAAGCGGGCCCGCACGACCGGTACCTATCTGGCGGTCGCAGTGTTCGGCAACGACACCGACCGCGATTTCGTCCGCGAGTCGGTGCGGAGGATCCACGCCCGGGTCGCCTCGTCACCCGGCGCGGAGGTCCGCTACAGCGCCAACTCCCCAGCCCTGCAGTTGTGGGTCGCGGTCTGCCTGCTCAAGTACTTCGTCGACCAGCACGAGTTCCTGTACGGCCCGCTCACCGACGAGCAGTACGCCCGGATCCTCCGCGACGGCGCGACCCTCGCGACGACGCTGAACGTCCGACCGGAGTCGTGGCCCACGACCCGCGAGGAGTACGAGGAACTGTGGAAGGCCGGCATCGCCGACATCTCCATGAACGAGCAGGTGCGCGAGTACCTCACCGAACTCTGCAATCTCGCGTTCCTCGAAGTGCGTCTCGGACGACTGGGCCGCGGCATCCACCGGGTGCTCGGCAGGTCGTTCGAACTGATCACCCGCGGCGCACTGCCGCCGGAGTTCCGCGACCTCATGCACTACCGGTGGACACCCGACGACCAGCGGCGCTTCGACCGCTATCTCGTGGCGGTCCGGCGCCTGCACCGCGTCACGCCGTGGGTGTGGCCGCTGCTGTGGAAGGCCTATCTGCTCGATCTGCGCACGCGGCAATGCCTCAGACTGCGGGTCTTCTGAGCCCTGCCCCCCACACGACGGAGCTACCCGTCCGCCTCGGGTGACGCGTCGAGCAGTTCGGTGAGGCGGTGCGTCAGGATGTCGCGGGCCGCTCGCGGCGCGAGAGCGTCCACGACGACGAGTGCGGCGAGACCGGTTGCCAGGCCGAGCAGTTCGTAGGCCCGGGACCGGAACCGCGCCGCGTCCTCCTGCTTGCCGCTGTCGGTGGCGAGACATCCGCCGATCAGCTGCGCCAGGAGCGATACGAGTTCGTCGTATCCGCGCACGACGCGGTCCTTCAGCTCGGATCGTGTGCACGCATACGTCTCGAACGTCTGCGCGACGCGCACGAGCCGGCAGTCGTCGGCCGTCTCCGGGATCAGTTCGGTCAGCACCGCGTCGAGGATCGATGCGGGGCCCTCCCCCTCGACACCGTTCTCCGGGATCCGCTGCCGCACGCGCTCGGTTCCCAGTTCGTTGACCGCAGTGAACGCTCCCGTCAACAGGGCGTCCTTGGTCGGGAAGTAATGCTGCACCCGCCCCACCGACACGCCCGCCACCGCCGCGACGCGCCTGATCGTCACCTGCTGGGCACCTTCGGTGTCGACGATGGCGAAGACCGCGTCGAGGATCTCCCACCGTCTCTCGTCGTGCGTTGCGCCGAGGCCACGAACCGTCACGGCACCACCATCATTTCAGTTCATTTGTATTGATTTGTTCGCTTCCCCACCGTAGCGTGGGCAGCGGATCAATACAAATGTATCGTCACAGATGTGGAGGCACTCGTGGAATCGATCGCGACCCTCGTCGGTGTCCTGTTCGTCGTCCAGGGCGGAGGCGGCCTGATCAACAATCTCTTCGGCGACTCGAAGAGCTGGTTCGCGCTCAACTACGTCGACCTGCCCGCGCCGCTGCATCTCGCGGGGCATGCACTCCTGCTCGCCGCCGGACTGCTGATGGTGGTGCGTACCAAGGGCTGGAAGTGGCTCGTCGAGGATTGACCTAACCCGACGCTCCCGCACGACTCGCGCCCTCCACGAGGTGGGCGAGTTCGTCGAGCGTCCAGGGCGGCGACGTGTCGTGGTCCCGCCACGCCAGCAGCGTCGGTGTCGGCTTGTCGAACCGACCGACGAAACATCCGGAGCCGGCGAAGATTCCGCCGGTCACGGTCGCCGTGTCGCTCGCGAGGTAGGCGTAGAGCCGCGCCACGTACTCCGGCGGCGCCGGGTTGCGCGAGCCCTCGTAGGTGACGTCGTCGAGCAATCCGCGCTCGTGCAGTCGCTCGATGTGCCGCTCGTACTCCGGTCCCGTCGACAGTCGCGTGCGGGCTCCCGGGCACACGACGTTGGCCCGCACTCCGTGCTCGCGCAGTTCGGCAGCGATCGCCGCGGTCAGGCTGTTCACCGCACCCTTTCCGGCCGGGTATCCGGTACCGCCGTAGTCGCCGAGGAACGCGAACGATCCGGTGTTGACGATCACCCCGCGCCCCTGCGCCACGAACCGGGGCGCGAACACCCGGCACGTACGGAAGGTGCCGGTCAGATGCGAATCGATCAGGTCGTCCCATTCCTCGTCGGTGACTGTGAGGATCGACGAGCCCGGAGGTTCCGCGGTGCCGGCACAGTTGATCAGCGCGTCCGCCGCGCCGAACTCGTCGAGGGCCGCCCCGAGGAGATCCTCCGCGACCCCGGAGGCGGCCGCCGAACCGGACACTCCGATCGCACTGGCGCCCTGCGACACGAGCTCCGACACGGTGTCGCGCACCGCCTCGGCGTCGCGGCCGTTGACCACCACCCGTGCGCCCTCGTCCACGAGGGTCCGCGCCACCGCCCGTCCGATCCCCCGGCTGGAGCCCGTCACGACCACGACGCGGCCCGCGAGCGGGGTCGAATTGTCCGGCCCCGAATTGTTGTCTGCCATAAGGTTCCCCGTTCACCCATTGCGCTGCCTCGAGTGCCCGAACTATAGTCCAGACACCTGTCCAGAACCGAGGGAACGTCTGATGACACTTCGCCCCACCGACAGCTCCACCCTTCTGATCGACGGCAAGCTCGTACCCGGCAGCGGAGGCACCTTCGCGATCACCGATCCGAGCACCGAAGAACTGCTCGGCCACGCGGCCGAGGGCACCGCCACCGACATGGACGCCGCGATCGCGGCCGCACGTCGCGCCTTCGACGACACCGACTGGTCACGCGACCACACCTTCCGGGCCCGCTGCCTCCGTCAGTTGCGCGACGCCCTGCGCGAGCACATCGAGGAACTGCGGGAGATCACCATCGCCGAGGTCGGCGCTCCCCGATTCCTCACGAGCGCCGCGCATCTCGAAGGCCCCATCGACGACCTGCTCTACTTCGCCGACCTCGCCGAGAGCTACGCGTGGACGCAGGATCTCGGCAACGCCTCCCCCATGGGCATCCCGACCCACCGCTATCTGCTCAAGGAAGCAGTCGGGGTCGTCGGCGCGATCACACCGTGGAACTTCCCGCACCAGATCAACTTCGCCAAGCTCGGACCCGCTCTCGCCGCCGGGAACACCGTGGTACTCAAGCCCGCCCCCGACACCCCGTGGTGCGCGGCCCTGGTCGGGCGGATCGCGGCCGAGGAGACCGACATCCCACCGGGAGTGCTGAACATCGTCACCTCGAGCGACCACAGCCTCGGCGCACAGCTGAGCGAGGATCCGCGCGTCGACCTGATCTCGTTCACCGGTTCCACCGCGACCGGCCGGGCCGTGATGCGCGCGGCCTCCGAGAACCTCAAGAAGGTCTTCCTCGAACTCGGCGGCAAGTCGGCGTTCATCGTCCTCGACGACGCCGACCTGCGCGGCGCCTGCTCGATGGCGGCCTTCACCGTGTGCACGCATGCCGGCCAGGGCTGCGCGATCACCACGCGTCTGCTCGTCCCCCGCGAACGGTACGACGAAGCCGTGGCCCTGACCGCGAAGTCCATGAGCGGCATCCGGCCCGGCGACCCGCGCGATCCCGGCACGGTGTGCGGGCCGCTCATCTCCGAGAAGCAGCGGCAGCGTGTCGAGGGCTACATCCGCCTCGCCGTCGAGGAGGGCGGCACGATCGTCACCGGCGGCGGACGTCCGACCGAACACGAGCGCGGCTTCTTCGTCGAACCCACCCTCATCTCCGGCCTCGACAACTCCGCACGCACAGCGCAGGAGGAGATCTTCGGTCCGGTGCTCGTGATCCTCCCTCACGACGGCGACGACGACGCGATCCGCATCGCCAACGACTCCCCCTACGGCCTCTCGGGTTCGGTGTACGGCACCGATCCGGACCGCATCGCGCGGGTCGTCGCAGGTGTACGGACCGGCACGCTGGGCGTCAACGGCGGCATCTGGTACGCCGCCGACGCCCCGTTCGGGGGTTACAAGCAGTCCGGGATCGGCCGCGAGATGGGTGTGACCGGTTTCGAGGAGTACCTGGAGACCAAGCTCGTCGCCGAACCCGCGAGCTGACCCGAACTTCCGAAAGGACTTTTCCGATGGCACGTTTCACCGGTCGCACCGCGATCGTCACCGGCGCCGCCCAGGGGATCGGCGAGGCGTACGCGCGTGCGCTCGCCGCCGAGGGCGCGAACGTGGTGGTCGCCGACATCGACGCCGAACTCGGCGAGCAGGTCGCCAAACAGATCGTCGCCGACGGGGGCGTCGCGAGTTTCACCTCGGTCGATGTCTCCGACCCCGCCTCCGCCGAGGCACTCGCCGCGTCGACCGTCGAGACCTACGGCGGCATCGACCACGTGGTCAACAATGCCGCCATCTACGGCGGCATGAAACTCGATCTGCTGCTGACGGTTCCGTGGGACTACTACAAGAAGTTCATGAGTGTGAACCTCGACGGTGCCCTCAACGTCACCCGCGCGGTGTGGCCGTACATGACGAAGAACGGCGGGTCGATCGTCAACCAGTCGTCGACGGCGGCCTGGCTGTATTCGGGCTTCTACGGGCTCGCGAAGGTCGGGATCAACGGTCTCACACAGCAACTCGCCGTCGAGCTCGGCGGTTCGAACATCCGCATCAACGCGATCGCCCCCGGTCCCATCGACACCGAGGCGACCCGCACCACCACCCCCGCGAACATGGTCGCCGACATGGTGAAGCAGTTGCCGCTCGAGCGCATGGGCACTCCCGACGATCTCGTCGGCATGTGTCTGTTCCTGCTCTCCGATGAGGCGGCCTGGGTCACGGGGCAGATCTTCAACGTCGACGGCGGGCAGGTGATCCGCTCGTGACCGGCTCCACGATCGGCCGGGTCGGTTACATCGGGCTGGGCAACATGGGGGCGCCCATGGCCGAGCGGCTGCTCACCCGGCCCGGGGGCCTCACCGTGCTCGACGTGGTGCCCGAGGCGATGAGCCCGTTCACCGACAAGGGTGCCGCCGCGGCGTCGAGCCCGGCGGAGCTGGCCGCCGGTTGCGACCTCGTGTGCGTGACCGTCCTCGACGACGCCCAGGTCCGCGACGTCGTGACCGGTCCGGACGGACTGCTCGCGACGGCCCGGCCCGGCACGGTCGTCGCGGTCCACTCGACGATCTCCGACACCACCGCCGTCGAGCTCGCCGCGAAGTGTGCCGAGAAGGGAGTCGACTTCGTCGATGCACCCGTCAGTGGTGGCGCCGGCGGGGCGAAGAACGGCACTCTCGCAGTGATGGTCGGCGCGACCGACGACGGTTTCGCGAAAATCGAAGAACCCTTCGGCACCTTCGCGTCGCTGGTCGTGCACGCGGGTCCCGTCGGGGCGGGAACCCGGATGAAGCTCGCCCGCAACCTGCTCCACTTCATCGCGTTCACCGCGGCCACGGAAGCACAGCGACTCGCCGAGGCCGCGGGCATCGACATCACCGAGCTCGGCAAGGTCGTCCGGCACACCGACGCGATCACCGGCGGCGCCGGTTCGATCATGTGGCGCGACACCACATCTCCCCTCGCGGAGGACGACTCCTGGTTCCCGATCTTCTCGCGCGTGCGCGCCCTCGGCGAGAAGGATCTCGCGCTGGCACTGGACCTCGGCGATCGCCTCGGAGTCGACCTGCCGCTCGGAGCCCGGGCGCTGTCCGACCTCGGCCCCGGCCTCGGAGTCGGCACGGGAGAGATCGCACGGACCCGTTCCCGGAAGGAGCACGCATGACCGACGAGACCCGCCGCCGCGGCCTGGAGATGATGTCCAAGGTCTACGGCTGGGAGATGCAGGACGGTCCCGGCGAGCACTTCGCCGTCACCGCCGACCACCTGTTCGCGAACATCTGGACCCGGCCCGGACTGAGCATTCGCGATCGGCGACTGTTGCTGCTCGGGGCACTCACCGCGCAGGGAGCCCCCGACATCGCCGAGATCCAGATCGAGGCGGCGCTGAAGAACGACGAACTCGACGAGCAGCAGCTCCGCGAGATCGCCCTGTTCCTGTGCCACTACGTGGGCTGGCCGCTGGGCTCGAAACTCGACAACGCAGTGGGCAGCGTGCTGCAGCGACGGAAGGCGGCGGCCCGCTCGTGAGCATCCCCGGTGGGTCCGCACCGGAGCCGGACTGTCCGGAACTCGGGTTCTACGGCCTCGCCGGGCACACCGACGACCCGAGGGCGCTGCTCGACGAAATCGCCGTCGCCGAACGCATCGGTCTCGGTTCGGTCTTCCTGTCGGAACGGTTCGACACCAAGGACGCGGCAGTGCTGGCCGGCGCGGCGGCCGCGACGAGCCGCACGCTCGGGATCGGCACCGCGGCGACCAATCCGCACACCCGCCACCTCCTCGTCACGGCGACGATGGCGACCACCCTGCACCGGTTGAGCCGCGGCCGGTACGCCCTCGGGCTCGGTCGCGGCTTCGACGTGCTGTTCGATCTCATGGGGCTGCCTCGCGTGACGTCGGCGCGGCTCGAGGACACTGTCGACCTGCTCCGGACGCTGTGGCGCGGTGACGCCGTCGTCGACCACCACGGCCCGGCCGGCGACTTCCCGTATCTGCGACGCACCGCCGAGGGTGTCGACCGCATCCCGATCCTCATGGTCGCGCTCGGCGAGCGCACACTCGACCTGGCAGGACGCGTGGCCGACGCCGTCGTCCTGCACACCTTCTTCACCGACGACACGCTCGCCCGCGCCGTGAAGACGGTGCGAGACGCCGCCGAGCAGGCCGGCCGCGACCCGCAGTCCGTCCGTATCTGGTCGGTCCTCGCGACCGTCGACGAGTCGATCCCCGAGGACCTCCGGTTGCGGAAGCTCACCGGACGGCTCGCGACCTACCTGCAGGGCTACGGTGACGTGCTCGTCCGCGCGAACGGCTGGGACCCGCAGGTACTGCACCGTTTTCGGGAGGACGCCGAGGTCCGTGCCCATTCCGGACCGATCGACGCGGCACCCACCGAACTGCTCGTGCACATCCGGTCGCTGCTGCCCGACGAGTGGCTCGCCGCGAGCGCGACCGGCAGCGCCGCACAGTGCGCGACCCGCATCGCCGACCAGTTCGACGCCGGTGCCGACAGTGTGATCCTGCACGGCGCCACGCCCTCCGAACTCGTCCCGGTCGTCGCCGCGTGGCGGACGATCCGCGACCCCGCACGTTTCGTATCCCTACCCGCCAACCCCGGCCGGAGCACACCATGACCGATCTGTTCCTGTCGGCGGAGGATCTGACGCCCGAACGACTCTCGGCCGTGCTCGGCGGCACGGTACGCACGGTGGACGTCGAGCGGATCGGCACGGGTCAGATCGCCCTGTGCTACCGGCTCGTCCTGACGGGCGACGACGTGCCGTCCTCACTCGTCGCGAAGCTTCCGTCACCCGATCCCGCGACGCGGAGGATGCTCGCCGGCGCCTATCGTGGGGAGGCACGCTTCTACAGCGACATCGAACCGTCCGTCGCGGTGCGGACCCCCACCTGCTATCACGTCGCCTCCGGCGAGGACGGGGAGTTCACCCTGCTCCTCGAGGACGCCGCCCCGGCACTGCCCGGCGACCAGCTCGCCGGGTGCACCGTCGACGAGGCGCACGACGCCGTCCGCAATCTCGCCGGACTGCACGGTCCCCGCTGGTGCGCACCCGACCTCCACGAATCGGACTGGCTCACCACCACGGACGCCGAGCAGGCACGGATCCTCGCCGAGCTGTACGGCCCGGCCATCGAGACCTTCCTCGACGGTCTCGGTGATCTGATCGGTGCCGACGACCGCGACACGCTGCGGGCCTGCGCCGAGCTCACCGAGGAGTGGGTGCTCGCGCGATCCGACCGGTTCGCGCTGCTGCACGGCGACTACCGGCTCGACAACCTCCTGTTCCCACCCGGTGGCGAGAGCGGTGTCGTCGCGGTGGACTGGCAGACCCTGACGGTGGGACTCCCCGCCCGCGACCTCGCGTACTTCGTCGGAACGAGTCTGGAGCCGACGGTCCGACGCGAGCACGAGCAGGAGTTGGTCTCGACCTATCACCGCGCGTTGCTGTGCCACGGCGTCGAAGGCTACGGCCTGCAGCAGTGCTGGGACGACTACCGATTCGCGATGTTGCAGGGTCCGCTCGTCGCGGTCTTCGGGTGCGCCTACGGCACGAGGACCGACCGCGGCGACCGCATGTTCGCGGTGATGGTCGAGCGGTCGTGCGCCGCGATCCGCGAACTCGACAGTCTCACCGTCGTGTCCGAGAGCATCGGACGGCGCGACCGGTCGGTAGGGTGATCCGGGATACACCGCATCACGCGAGAAGAACGGAGATCCATCCGATGTCCCGCACCACCCTGCCCCGTGAGGCGATCGGACTCGCCGAGGCGACACCAGGTTTCATGCCTCAGGACGAGGGAACCGCACTGCACGAGGCTGCGGTGCAGTATCTCGGTGACGGTGTCGGCGTCGAGATCGGCACCTACTGCGGCCGCTCGACCGTGTATCTCGGAGCTGCGGCCAAGGCGACCGGCGGCACCATCGTCACCGTCGACCACCACCACGGTTCGGAGGAACACCAGCCCGGCTGGGAGTACCACGATCCGTCGCTGGTCGATCCGCACACCGGCCGGCTCGACACCGTCGGCGCGCTGCGGCACACCCTCGCCGACGGCGACCTCGAATCGCACGTCGTCGCGGTGGTCGGCAATTCTCCTGTGGTGGCGTCGTTCTGGCGCACCCCGGCATCGTTCGTGTTCATCGACGGTGGACACAGCAGCGAGGCGGCCCGGGCGGACTACGACGGCTGGGCGAGATGGGTGCGCATCGGCGGCGCCCTGATCATCCACGACGTCTTCCCCGACCCGAAGGACGGCGGGCGGCCTCCGTACGAGATCTACTGTCTCGCACTCGAGAGCGGCGAGTTCGTCGAGAAGTCGGTGACGTCCTCGCTCCGGGTTCTCGAACGCACCGCCGGTACGGTCGGATCCCTGCCCGGCAGCTGAACTACGGGACGAGCACCGGGCAACGTTCGGTGCAGCGGTCGGCGCCCAGCTGGTCGGCGGGTGCCGCCGCATCCCGGAAGATCGCGTTTCCTCCCGTCGTGCGCGAGAGCGCGTCGGCGGCGAGGATCACCGCTGCGCTGGTCCAGGAACTGACCTCCACCGGCCAGCGCTTGCCGTCGGCGTAGACCAGACCGGTCCAGTACGAACCGTCCGGGTCGCGCAGATGCTGCATGGCCGCGAACAATTCGCGGGCACGCCCGGCGTGGCCGAGTGCGTCGAGCGCCAGGACCAGTTCGCACGTCTCGGCTCCGGTGACCCACGGGCGATGGTCGACGCAACGGATCCCGAGCCCGTCGACAACGAAATCCGACCAGCGCTCGCGGATCCGTTCGTGCGCGTCGGTGCCGCGCACCGCTCCGCCGAGGA
Source organism: Rhodococcus rhodochrous (assembly GCF_900187265.1). Lineage (NCBI taxonomy): Bacteria > Bacillati > Actinomycetota > Actinomycetes > Mycobacteriales > Nocardiaceae > Rhodococcus > Rhodococcus rhodochrous. The sequence goes on along the minus strand of NZ_LT906450.1, from coordinate 872,504 downwards.
TCGGGTAGTACCAGTCCATCGAGTACTCGGGCTTGGGCGTGAACGCCTCGGGGTGCCGACGCAGAGCGTGGCCGAGACGGATCAGCGCGACCTCCCATTCGGGTTGCGCCTCACCGATCAGGTCGGCGATCCGCAGACCGCACCACAGACTCTGGTGGATGCTCGAACAGCCTGTGAGCAGCGCTTCGTCGAACATCCCGCCGTCGCCTCGCGCCCAGGAGATCTGGCCGCCCGGCAACTGCATGTCGACCACGAGGTCGAGCGCAGCACGCACCGTCGGCCACATGTGCTCGACGAACCCGCGATCGCCCGTCACGAGATGGTGGTGCCATACGCCCACGGCGATGTAGGCGGTGAAATTGCTGTCGGTGTCGTGGTTCTCGACGATGTCGCCGCGGAACTGGATGGGCCACGACCCGTCGGCGCGCTGCGTCCGCCGCGACCACTCGAAGGCGGCGTCCGCCTCCTCACGTAAACCGATGGCGGTCAACGCCATCGCTGATTCGATGTGATCCCACGGGTCGATGTGACCACCGGGGAACCACGGGACGGCGCCCGAGGGCTCCTGCATCCGCGCGATGGCCCGGCCCGTCGCCAGGCTCTGTTCCGGCGACAGCACACCCGGCACCGACGGCACCGTCACGCGCGCGGATTCACCGCGCCGCACCGGCGTTTCCCGGCTTCTCGAGGTAGAACACGACACTCTTCCCGATGACGGGATCGAGGATCTTCTCGGCCGTGCGGGTGATCCACGGGGCCTTCATGAGATCCCAGACCAGCAGCCGGTGGTACGCCTTCGTCAGCGGATTGTCGTCGTTGTCGACGCCGACGGCGCACTTGAGCCACCAGTACGGTGCGTGCAACGCGTGGGCGTGGTCGGTGCCCGAGACCGTGAGACCGGCGGCGGCGAGTTTCGCGGCGAGTTCGTCGGCCTTGTAGATGCGGATGTGCCCGCCCTCCACCTCGTGGTAGGCGTCCGACAGTGCCCAGCAGATCTTCTCCGGCAGCCAGCGCGGCACGGTCACGGCCGCGACACCACCGGGCTTGAGGACCCGGACGAGTTCGGCGATGGCCCGCTCGTCCTCCGGCACGTGCTCGAGCACCTCGGAGATGAGCACGAGATCGAAGGTCGCGTCGTCATAGGGCAGCGCGAGCGCGTCGCCGACCTCGGCCCGGGCCAGCGCACCCTCGGGGACCTCGCCTTCGAGTTCCATCGCGACGAACATGTCGGCGACGGCCTTCATGTCGTCGGCGTTCTGGTCGAAGGCGACGACATCCGCGCCGCGGCGGTACAGCTCGAAGGAGTGGCGCCCCGCGCCGGCCCCGATGTCGAGAGCGCGCATCCCCGGTACGACCCCCAGGCGGTCGAAGTCGACGGTCAGCATCCGTTCTTCCCCTCTCGATGCGCGGCGATCGCCTTGTCGTAGATCGCGGCGGTCTGCGCGGCCACGGCCGCCCAGCTGTAGCGTTCGAGCACACGGTCGCGGCCCTTCGCGCCGAGACGCCGACGCTCGGCCGGGTCGTCGAACAGGCCCGCGAGTCCTGCGGCGAGCTGTTCGGCGTCGCCCGGCGGCACCAGCAGACCGGCGTCCCCGACGACCTCGGGGATGGCCCCGGCGCGGCTCGCGACGAGCGGTGTTCCGCACGACATCGCCTCGACGGCCGGCAACGAGAATCCCTCGTACAGCGACGGCACCGCCGCGATCTCGGCGGAGGCGAGCAGGTCGGCGAGTTCGCTGTCGTCGATGCCGGAGACGGTGCGCACGACGTCGCCGATCGCCAGTTCGTCGATGAGCTTCTCGGTGGCGCCGCCCGGGGCGAGCTTCGAGACGAGGACCAGTTCGATCTCGCGTTCGGTGCGCAGCTTCGCGACCGCCTCGAGCAGGGTGGGAACACCCTTGAGCGGGGCGTCGGCGCTCGCGACGCAGACGATCCGGCCTGGAACGCGTTCGTCCTGCCGGGGCGCGAAGACCTCCGTGTTCACGCCGAGCGGGATCGTGTGGATACGTTCGGATTCGATCCCGAAGGCCGTGCGGATGTCGTCGGCCGAGTTCTCCGACACCGTGAGCAGGGTGGGGATCCGCCGGGCCACATTCTCCTGCATGCGCAGGAATCCGTACCACCGCCGGAGCGTGATCCTGCGGCGGAGGGTGGTCGCGGAGGCGAGATCGAGTTCGCGGTCGCGGGTGATCGGATGGTGGATCGTCGCGACGAGGGGAAGATCCTCGGCGATGCGCAGCAACCCGGACGCGAGCGACTGGTTGTCGTGCACGACGTCGAAGTCGCCGAGGCGGTCGCGCAGCAGGCGTGCGGCGCGCAGACCGAAGGTGCGCGGTTCGGGGAAGCCGGCGGTCCACATGGTGGCGACCTCGAGGACGTCGATCCAGTCGCGGTACTCGCCCGGCTTCGGCGTGCGGAACGGATCGTCGTCGCGGTAGAGATCGAGACTGGGTACCTTCGTGAGCGTCACGCCGGGGTCGAGCTCGGGGTACGGCTGGCCGGAGAACACCTCGACGGTGTGTCCCTGGGCGACGAGTTCGCGACTGAGATGGCGAACGTAGACCCCCTGGCCCCCACAATGCGGCTTGCTCCGGTAGGACAACAGAGCTACGCGCACATTCCACCTCGGGGTTCGCTCGGAGGGCCAGGTCGCTCGGACAGATGTCCACTAGTTGTGTAGGGCACACACTAGAACATGTTTTGTGTCCTCACGATAGCGAGCCGGACCACACCCGGTGCGGATCCACGATACGAGTGGGAACGGCGAGTGGACACAGGCCCGCGAACAGATGACGACGAAGCCCCGGTATCGATGTGATACCGGGGCTTCGCCTGGAGCGACCCTGACGGGACTCGAACCCGCGACCTCCGCCGTGACAGGGCGGCGCGCTAACCAACTGCGCCACAGGGCCATGAGGAACCGAAGTTCCCATAGCTCGACCCACCGTAACCGGTGGGTCGAAGATATGAAATTGATGGTTGTTCGCCGGACAACCGTGGTGGCCAGGGCCGGGATCGAACCGGCGACCTTCCGCTTTTCAGGCGGACGCTCGTACCAACTGAGCTACCTGGCCGGACGGCACCCGAACCGAATGCCGATCGAAACTCTGGAGCGACCCTGACGGGACTCGAACCCGCGACCTCCGCCGTGACAGGGCGGCGCGCTAACCAACTGCGCCACAGGGCCATACATATTCACTTCTCACACCAAGATACTGCACACTTCGACGAGGTCGAAGCGTACCCCCTACGGGATTCGAACCCGCGCTACCGCCTTGAAAGGGCGGCGTCCTAGGCCGCTAGACGAAGGGGGCCCGATCGGATCTCTCCGAACCGCACCCTCAACGGGTTTGGCGTTCCGTTGGGAGCTTGGACAGCTTATGCCACGGCATTCGCGAATCACAAATCAGCAGGTCAAGCCGTCGATTCGTCGTTGTCGGGCCTGCTCGGCCAACCCTTCTCCCGCCATTGCGCGAGCCACTGTTCCGACGCCATCGCCTCGAGCGGCACTTCCACGCAGGCCTCGAAGCGTGCGCGGACGTCGGTCTCCGGTGAGGTGAGGTCGGCGAGATAGCGCTGACCGGCGAGCGACGACGCGATCGCCTCGACGAAACGCTGTAGATCGACGCCGGGCCGGAACAGGCCCTTCTCCTGCGCTTCGCGTGCCAGCTGGTAGCCGGCCCGCCCCCACAGGACGCTGCCGCGCAGCCTGACCTCCTCCGCGAACTCGGGTTCGGTGACCAGACGGAACTCCGCGGCGATGACCACGTCGTCGTGCAGGGCCGCACCGAGATCACCGATGAGGCCGTGCAGCCGCTCGAAGGGGTCGAGACCGGGGACGTCCATCCACCTGTCGACGATGGCGCGGTAGTGCTCGAGCCCTTCGTCGAGTACCGCCCGGGCCAAATCCTCCTTGGACGCGAAGTGGAAGTACATCGCACCCTTGGTGGCATTCGACTGCTCGAGGATGGCGTTGATCGATGCTGCGGCGAAACCTCGCCGCGCGAATTCGGTGGCTGCCGATCGGACGATCGCAGCCCGCGTACGACGCGCACGCTCCTGTTGACGGGGCATGGGGAAATTCAGCCTTCCACGTTCCTGTGTTCCCCCACGAGACAACTCTAGTCTGCCCCCACAACCCCGGTTCCGGGCCGTGTTCCACCGGGTGAAATGTGAGCCCCACCGCCGGGACCCGGGTTTCCACAGAACACACCGAGTGGTACGCTTTGTCCGGCTCGGGTGCGGAGCAGGGGGTGGGCACCCGGGCCTTTTTCCATTCGTCGCGGGCGGCGCCCGCACCGCCGGATGTCCGATATCATCGATCGCGCAGCGTGGCTCACCGTGCGGTGTGGTTACACTGTGCGCCCATGCCCCTATAGCTCAGTTGGTAGAGCTACGGACTTTTAATCCGCAGGTCGTAGGTTCGAGCCCTACTGGGGGCACCGGGCAACGCCGGCGTCGTACGCGACGCCGGCGTTCGTCGTTCCCGGACCTTTCGGGGTCTTCTTCGGAGCCCGGGCCCTACGTCAGAGTCGGTGGGAGCCGGGCGGGACGTCGTCGGTGTGCCGGCCGAGTTCCTTCTCCGCGTCACGGCGCGCTTCGAGCCGTTCCTGCTCGATCCGGCGCTGCTCGAGATCCGTGCGGGCCTGCTTCAGATCCCGTCCGCGCTTGCGATAACGGGTGAGCGCGACGACGAAGACCACCGCGAGCAGCGCTCCGATGATCGCGCCGATCAACGTGGCGCCGCGGAAGCCGGGCGCGTCCACGTCGAGGATGCGCTCCCCCGCGTGCGCACCGTTCCCGGTACCCAGCACGACCGCCAGGGTCATGAGGTTCGGTAGCGCGACCACCAGCGCGAGCACGCCGAAGGCGACCTGCAGCCCGCGGCCGTACTTCCAGTTGCGGACCTGCCAGATCCACGAGAGCAGCGCGATGGGGATCGCCGTGCAGAGGATGCCGAAGAGCAGACCCCACAACACGCCGCGCACGAAGCCGCCCTCGGCGAGGTTCGCGATCCGCTGCGCCCACCAACGAGGAACGAACGCCGCCAGGGTGTAGTAGGCGATGACGAGCACGATCAGGGCCACGACCACGGCGATGGTCTTCTTCGCCCACGGCGGCAAGCCTTTCCGCGAACCCGCTTCGTCGACATTCATGTCCGCCATATCGAACCTTCCTCGCCGATCGGTACGTGCACCTGCGGTGTGCATCTCAGCCTACGGACCACCGCATTCGGATCAGGTCCCTTCGCACTGCGAATTTCACCCGGTGCGGTTGCCCGACTTTGTATACGGTGAGCCGCAGGGGTAATCGAACGTTCATCGTCCGGGGAGGAACATGCGCAGTTTCGTGGACCTGGGCCTGTTCCTGGCCGCTGTCGCACTGGGAATCGGGTCGGTGCTGCCGGTGGTCGGCGGAATACGACCCACCGAGATTCCCCTGTCGGCGTTGCGCGACGGTTTCCCCGACGGCGACCTGGCCGGTGTCGCGGTCCCGGGTCTGCCGCTGTACGAGTCCCTCGCAGTACCACTGGTCGTCGCCGCGGTCCTGCTCCTCGCTGCCGCACTGTTCGACTCGGTGGCCGTCGGCTGGGCCGGGACGCTGATCGGTGTCGCGACGGCCGCGGTGTTCTGGACACGTCTGTTCCAGACCCACGGCGAGTACGTCGAACTCAATCGCAGTACGACCCTGACCAATCAGAACGGGACGGTGCTCCTGCTCAGCGGCACGCTCGTCGCACTGCTGTGCTGCCTGATCGCGCTGCGCCGTTCTTCGACGAGCGCCGCCTCGCTCGACTGACGCCTCCCGCTGCAACGGGCTTCGTCCCGATACCCTCTCGGCACCGGGTGGCCACTTCGGGGCACCCACGAGCCAAGGCAGGAACGATGGCAAGTCTCGACGATCTGATGTCCCGCATTCCCGTCGACCAGGTGGCGCAGCGACTCGGTGTCGACAACGCGACGGCGGAGACGGCCGTCCGCGCAGCGCTCCCCACCCTCGTCGGTGGTCTCGACGCCAACGCCCAGAACCCGACCGGAGCGGCATCTCTGCTCTCCGCGCTGGGCAAGCATTCCGAGTCGAACCTGGCCGAGGGTGAGGTCGATGTCGACGGGATCGACACCGAGGACGGCGACAGGATCGTCTCCAACGTCTTCGGCGACAAGAAGGACCAGGTGATCTCGACCCTCGGTTCCGTGAACGGCGCCGGCGGGAACGATCTGATCGCCAAGGTCCTGCCGATCATCGCCCCCATCGTGCTGTCCTATCTCGCCAAGCAGATCGGTGGCGGTGCGGGAACGAACACCGCGAGCGCTCCGCAGGGCGGAGGTCTCGCCGATCTCCTCGGGGGTCTGCTGAAGAACGCCGGTGGTGGATCGGCCACCTCCGGCGGTGGGATCGGCGACGTCCTCGGCAGCGTGCTCGGCGGCAGTTCGGGTGGTGGACTCGGCGGTCTCCTCGGGGGACTTCTCGGTGGCGGCAAGCGCTGAGACCCTCCGGAACCGCACGTTCCGCTCGTCCGTGTGATACGGCACGAGCGGGACGGTGCTGTCATCGGGCCGCCCGGACCTGTACCGTGATCCGGGCGAATGTGGGGGGGCCACCGGTGCGCCGCGTGCCGCGGCGACGAACGGCCGGGCTCCCCTCCTCCGTAGGCCGGCGGAGTACACGGACACCGATGTGAGGGGTAGAAGAGCATGACGCGAGTCCTGACTCAACTGGAGCTGCTGCGAGAGCTGGAGCCTGTGGCCGAAGCGAACCTCAACCGGCATCTCTCGATGGCGAAGGACTGGCACCCCCACGACTACGTGCCGTGGGACGAGGGCCGGAACTTCGCCGCGATGGGCGGTGTCGACTGGGAACCCGAGCAGTCGAAGCTCGACGAGGTCGCCAAGGCGGCCATGATCACCAACCTCCTCACCGAGGACAACCTGCCCTCCTACCACCGGGAGATCGCCGAGAGCTTCTCGCGCGACGGCGCCTGGGGCACCTGGGTCGGCCGGTGGACCGCGGAGGAGAACCGCCACGGCATCGTCATGCGCGACTACCTGGTCGTCACGCGCGGTGTCGATCCCGTCGCACTCGAGAACGCCCGCATGGAGCACATGACGAACGGCTTCGCGTCCCCCAACTCGACGGGCATGCTCCACTCCGTCGCCTACGTGACCTTCCAGGAGCTCGCGACCCGCGTGTCGCACCGCAACACCGGTCGTGCCTGCGACGACTCGATCGCCGACAAGATGCTCCAGCGCATCGCCGCCGACGAGAACCTGCACATGATCTTCTACCGGAACATCTGCGACGCGGCGATCGACATCGCTCCGGCCCAGACGCTCGCCGCGATCGTCGAGGTGCTCGAGAACTTCCAGATGCCGGGTGCCGGCATGCCGAACTTCCGTCGCAACGGTGTGTTGATGGCCAAGCACGGCATCTACGACCTGCGTCAGCACCTCGACGACGTCGTGATGCCGGTGCTGCGCAAGTGGAGGATCTTCGAGCGCGATCTCGGCAGCGAGGCGCAGCAGGATCTCGACAAGCTCGGCAATTTCCTCGACGAGCTGGGGCGTCAGGCGGGGCGGTTCGAGGAGATGCGCGATCGCTCCCTCGCCCGTGAGGCCGCCAAGCGCGAGAAGGTCGGCGCGGACGCCTGAGTCCCATGTGTACGGACGCCTGAGTCCGGATGCACACCGCCGCCTGAGTCCGCGGAGGTTATCCTGTGCCCGGCGCCGGTTTCGGTGCCGGGCACAGTCGTTTCCGCGGCCCATCCCTGACGGGCACGCTATTTCTTTGTCACACAACGTTTTCCAGAGGTACCATGTCATCCCTCCGTATCGGTCCGCTCGAACTGAACAGCCCGGTCGTGCTGGCGCCGATGGCGGGAGTGACGAACGTCGCATTCCGCACGCTGTGCCGCGAACTCGAACTCGAACGGGCCGGCAGCACGTCGGGCCTGTACGTGTGCGAGATGGTCACCGCCCGCGCCCTCGTCGAGCGGCACGCGGTCACCATGCACATGACCACCTTCGGCCCCACCGAGACACCGCGGTCGCTGCAGCTGTACACCGTCGATCCCGACACCACCTACGCCGCGGCGAAGATGATCGTCGACGAGAACCTCGCCGACCACATCGACATGAACTTCGGATGCCCGGTCCCGAAGGTGACCCGCAAGGGCGGAGGGTCGGCCCTCCCCTACAAGCGCCGGTTGTTCGGGCAGATCGTCGCGGCCGCCGTCCGCGCCACCGAGGGCACCGACATCCCGGTCACGGTCAAGTTCCGCATCGGGATCGACGACGAACACCACACCCACCTCGATGCCGGTCGCATCGCAGCCTCCGAGGGTGCCGCGGCCGTGGCCCTCCACGCCCGGACCGCTGCGCAGCGATATTCGGGAGCGGCCGACTGGGGCGAGATCGCACGGTTGAAGGAGCACGTCACCGATGTGCCCGTGCTCGGCAACGGCGACATCTTCGACGCCTCCGACGCCGAGAAGATGATGGCGCAGACCGGGTGCGACGGCGTCGTCGTCGGTCGCGGCTGCCTCGGACGCCCGTGGCTGTTCGCCGAACTGAGCGCCGCGCTCGGTGGTCGCCCGATCCCCACCCCGCCGAATCTCGGTGAGGTGACGCAGATCATGCGACGGCACGCCGAACTGCTCGCCGACCACCACGGCGAGGACCGCGGTCTGCGCGACATGCGCAAGCACATTGCCTGGTACCTGCGCGGCTTCCCTGCGGGTTCGGAGATCCGCAACGGCCTCGCCCGCGTGTCGACGCTCGCCGAGCTCGACGACCTGCTGGGCAAACTCGACCACGACGTGCCCTTCCCCGCGGATGCCGAAGGCCCGCGGGGACGTCAGGGCTCCCCGAGCAGCGTCGCTCTGCCCGACGGCTGGCTCGACGACCCCGAGGACACCTGCGTGCCCGAGGGCGCCGACATTATGCACTCGGGCGGGTAACCCGTCCCGGCACGTGGTCCCGGAGGACAGGCGGAGCGACCGATGGATGTCGTGCGACACAGCCGCGTCACGGTCACATGCAACAGACGATCAGTATCATTGCGGAGTCCTCGCGACGGTCGCCGGTGAGCGATCACGTGGACGACGACGGATGACGAGGCGGTGCGACCGCGGAAAGAGCAGGTATCGGTGGACGAGGAGCACGAGACAGGATCCCCGGATCCTCGCGCTCCCTGGGAACGGCCGATAGCCGACAGCAGCTACCGCGAATCCCGCTCGTCCCGCCGCAGCCGCTCGGGTGGGGTGCACCGCTCCGACGACACCGATGCCGATTCGCGTCGCCACGAGAGTGCACGCAACCGCCGGGCCGCGGACTCGGACGATCCGGAGCAGCTCACCGTCGCCGAACTGCTCGACAAGGTGGGACGACGATCCGATCCGTCCCCACGGTCGGAACCACCGACGGATCCGCCTCCTGCCGATCCGCCGCACACGTCCACCTCGTCGTTACCTCCCGCCCGTCCTCACGACCCGGAATCCGCTCGGCACGTCGCGCCCGAGGACGATGCCGGTCGCGCGGAGCTCCCGCGCAGGACGCCGCCCCCGACTCCGTCGGGACCGCCCACCCCTCCGGTGCCGCCGGCCTCTTCGGGACCTCCGACCACGGTCGTACCGCCGGTCCGGCCCGGTGCTCCCCGGGTGCCTCCGGGACCGTCCCGTCCCCGGCCGCCGGAGAATCCCGTCCCGCCGCGCACTCAGGCGCCGGATCGGATGGCCGGCCCCCCGTCTGCTCCGCCCTCGATAGCGACTCCTCCGCCTTCGGTACCGGCTCCCCCGCCTTCGGTGCCGTCCGCGCGCCCGGTGCCGCCGGCGGACTCCCGCCCGGTATCTCCCGCGGACCCGCGCTCCGCACCGCCCGCAGAGCCACGTCCACTGGCCGAGCCGCGACCGGCACCTCCCGTCGTGCCGGCTCGGACCGCCGGATCGCAACAGACGCCTCCCCCTCGACAGCAACCGTCGCTCGCGAACGAACAGCCGACCGTCAAGATCGATACGGTGGCCCCCGAGGGCGCTGCGGCGCCCGTCGAGGAGGAGAACGACGGCACGCCCGACGCGAAGGCGCATGGATCCGCTCGGCCCCGCACGGTGGGCAACGCCACGCTCGGCCGGCTCGCGCAGAGCAAACAGCGCAAGCAGAAGCGTCTCCGGTTCGCGACGAGAGCCGTGGTTGCGTTCGTCTCCGTCCTCGCGCTCATCGGGAACGGGGCGGTGTGGGGGTACGTCCGATCCACGGAGGCCGGTTTCTCCCAGATCGCCGCGCTCGACATCGACTCGGAAGACATCGTCGATCCGGTCGGTCAGACCGGCGACGAGACGTATCTGATCATCGGCACCGACACCCGCGCCGGCGCGAGCGGTGAGATCGGCGCCGGAACCGTCGACGACGCCGAGGGCGCCCGTGCCGACACCGTCATCCTCGTCAACATCCCCGCCGACCGCAGCCGCGTGGTCGCGGTGTCGTTCCCGCGCGACCTGGACGTCGAGCGACCGGTCTGTCGCGGCTGGGACAGCGCGACCGGCGAATACGACTCCGAGCTGTATCCGGCGGCCGACGGCGACAAGCTCAACGCGACCTACGCCCTCGGCGGACCGAAATGCCTGGTCAAGGTGATCCAGAAGATGTCCGGGTTGAAGATCGGCCATTTCGTGGGCATCGACTTCGCCGGCTTCGAATCGATGGTCGACGAGATCGGCGGTGTCGAGGTGTGCACCTCCATACCGTTGTACGACAACGAACTCGGTCCCCTGATCGAGACTCCCGGCACCCACACGCTCGACGGCAAACGGGCACTCGACTACGTCCGTGCCCGCAAGATCGACCAGGAAGGCAACAGCGACTACGGCCGGATCAGCCGGCAGCAGAAGTTCCTGTCGTCGCTGCTGCGCTCGACGTTGTCGAACAAGGTGCTGTTCGACCCCGGGAAGCTCAACGGCTTCATCGGCGCCTTCACCCGCGCGACCTTCGTCGAGAACGTCAACGCCGAGTCGCTCGTCAAACTCGGACGTTCGATGCAGAACGTCGAGGCGGGTGCGGTGTCCTTCCTGACCATCCCCACGGCCGGCACCAACGATTGGGGCAACGAGATCCCCCGCACGGACGACATCAAGGCGATCTTCACCGCGATCATCGACGATCTCCCGCTGCCGGGTGAGAAGCGGGAGGAGGACCCGACGGAGGTCGCGGCCGCTCCCCCGGCCGAACCGCTGCCCGCGCAGCTCGCGGTCGATCCGTCGACGGTGTCGGTGCAGGTCTCGAACGCGTCGGGTCTGTCCGGACTGGCGGCCCGCACCGCCGAGGAGGTCGCCGCCTACGGTTTCCCGGTCTACTCGGTGGGCAACTACGCGTCCGGGACGAGCAAGCAGACCGTGATCCGCTTCAGCGAGGGCCAGGAGACCGACGCCGCGACGGTCGCATCGGCCTTCCCCGGTGCGGTGCTGCAGGAGGCTCCGCCCTCGGCTCAGCTGGGTGGCATCGTGGAGATCGTCCTGGGCACCAGCTTCGACGGCACCGTCGTCGCTCCCACCCCGGCGGGCACGCAGCTCGCCCCGATGGAGATCCAGACCCGGTCGGAGTCGTCGGTCGAGCTCCCCGCCGATCTCGCGATCACCAACGCCGCCGACGATCTGTGCACGTAGACACCACTGTTCGGCCGTCGACGTTCACCTGTGGTTCATCCGATGCTCGCCGTTCGGACCGATCGAGGTCGTAGGCTGTGCCATTATGCGCGTCGTCTACAACGAACAGATGGGCGAACTCGGTGATCTCCTCGGGGAGATGGCCGGGCTCGCCGGGACCGCGATGGAGCGGTCCACCAGAGCTCTTCTCGAAGCCGATCTCGCTCTCGCCGAGCAGGTGATCGACGAGCACGAGAAGATCACCGATCTCGGCGCGATCTGCGAGGAGAAGGCGTTCCAGCTGCTCGCCCTTCAAGGTCCGGTCGCCGGCGATCTGCGTGCCGTCGTCAGCGGCATCCAGATCGTGGCCGACATCGACCGCATGGGTGCGCTCGCACTGCACATCGCGAAGGCGACCCGCCGACGCCATCCCAAGCACGTGCTTCCCGACGAGGTGAAGGGTTACTTCGCCGAGATGGGACGGATCGCGGTGGCCCTCGGCGCTGCCACACGCGAGATCCTCGAGACCCGTGATCCTGCCCGGGCCGCCCGCCTCCACCACGAGGACGAGGCGATGGACGACCTGCACCGTCACCTGTTCACCGTGCTCATGGACCGCGAGTGGGACCACGGGGTCGCGGCCGCCGTCGACGTCACCCTGCTCGGCCGCTTCTACGAGCGGTTCGCCGATCACGCCGTCGAGGTGGGCCGCCGCGTCATCTTCCTCGTGACGGGCAAGCTCCCCACCGAGGAGGAGATCCGTCAGCTCGTGGAGAAGGTGGACAGCCTGACCGTCTACCCGGAGAACCACTGAGTCCAGGAAGTACCGGGCTCGGTAAGTACCCGAACGACGAGGCCCCGACCGGACGGATCCGGTCGGGGCCTCGTGTATGTGGTGAAGACTCAGCCGAAACGGCCCGAGATGTAGTCCTCGGTGGCCTTCCGGCTCGGATTCGAGAAGATCTTCTCGGTGTCGTCGATCTCCACCAGACCACCCGGGCGGCCGGTCGCCTCGAGGTTGAAGAACGCCGTCTGGTCGCTCACGCGCGCGGCCTGCTGCATGTTGTGCGTGACGATGACGATGGTGAAGTCCCTCTTCAGCTCACCGATCAGGTCTTCGATGGCCAGCGTCGAGATCGGGTCGAGAGCCGAACACGGCTCGTCCATGAGCAGCACGTCGGGCTGGACCGCGATGGCACGCGCGATGCACAGACGCTGCTGCTGGCCACCGGACAGGCCACCGCCCGGCTTGTCGAGGCGGTCCTTGACCTCGTTCCACAGGTTGGCGCCGCGCAGCGACTTCTCGGCGATCTCGTCGAGGGTCCTGCGGTCGCGCACGCCCTGCAGCTTCAGGCCGGCGACGACGTTGTCGCGGATCGACATCGTGGGGAACGGGTTGGGACGCTGGAAGACCATGCCGATCGTCTTGCGCACACCGACCGGGTCGACGTTCGGATCGTAGATGTCCTCGCCGTCGAGGAGGATGGATCCCTCGACACGGGCGCCGGGCGTCACCTCGTGCATGCGGTTGATCGACCGGAGCACGGTGGACTTGCCGCAACCGGACGGGCCGATGAAGGCGGTGACGTTCCGCGGCGGCACGGACAGCGTCACGTCGGCCACGGCGTGGAACTTGCCGTAGTAGATGTTGACGTCCTTGAGATCCAGACGCTTGGCCATTACCGGCTCCCTACTGGTGTATCGATGTGAGAAGAGGTCTGTGGGTTATTTCTTGCCGACCTGCGAGTACCGGCTGATCAGCTTGGCCGCGATGTTGAGGACCGCGATGACCAGGATCAGGGTGAGCGCGGCGCCCCAGATGCGCTGCGAACCGGCGTCGGTCGGGTTGTTCATCTCGGCGACCATGACACCCGGGAGGGTGCCCTGCTCACCTCCGAACAGGTCGAAATTGATGAAGGGCGCGTAGCCGACGAGGATCAGCAGCGGCGCCGTCTCGCCCATGACGCGGGCCAGTGCGAGCATGATGCCGGTGATGATGCCGGCGAGCGAGGTGGGCAGCACGATGCGCGCGATGGTCTTCCACTTGGGGACACCGAGTGCGTAGGACGCTTCGCGCAGATCCTGCGGGACGATTCGCAGCATCTCCTCGGTGCTGCGGACGACCACCGGCACCATGAGCAGCACGAGCGCGAGCGCCACCGCGAAGCCCGACTTGGGCATCCCGAAGGTCGACACCCACAACGCGTAGATGAACAGCGCCGCAACGATCGACGGGACACCGCTGAGGATGTCCACCATGAACGTGGTGATCCGACCGAGCCGCGACCTGCCGGCGTACTCGACGAGATAGATCGCGACGAAGACACCGAGCGGGATGGAGATGACCGCGCAGACGAGTCCCTGCAGGAGGGTGCCGACGAGGGCGTGGTAGATGCCACCGCCGGTCGACGACGCCGTCAGTCCGCTCAGGGAGTGCGTGAACCAGGTCGGCGAGATCAGGGCGGGCAGGCCCTTGGCGACGACGGTGAACAGCACCCAGGCCAGGGGGATCAGCGCGACGACGACCGACAGGGTGACGAGCACCGTGGCTGCGGTGTCCTTGACGCGGCGACGTCCGCTGACCCGCTGGAAGGCCGGGGGCTTGACCGGCGAGGAGAGCGCGGTGGTCGACGTGGAGGTGGTCGACATGGATCAGTCCTTCTTTCCTGCGACGATCATGCGCGCGGCGGCGTTGACCACGAAGGTGAGCACGAAGAGCACGAGACCGGCGGCGATGTAGGCGCCCGCCTGGATGTCGTTGTTGAACTCGGCGTATCCCAGCGCGATCTTGGACGCGATCGTCGCGCCACCGTCGAACAGCGACCAGGAGAACGCCTGCGAGGTGGTGCGCAGGATGAGGTACAGCGCCATCGTCTCGCCGAGCGCGCGGCCGAGACCGAGCATCGAACCGCTGATGTAGCCGGACTTGCCGAACGGGATGACGGTGGTCCGGACGACCTCCCAGCGGGTCGCGCCGAGGGCGAGCGCACCCTCGATGTGGGCCGTCGGGGTCTGCACGAACACTTCGCGGCTGACCGCGGCGATGGTCGGCAGGATCATCACGGCGAGGACGATGCCGGCGGTGAAGATCGTTCCGCCGCCCACGATGGAGCCGCTGCCGGTGGCGAAGAGCGGGAACCAGGCGAGGTTGGTGTTGAGCCATTCCGCGACGGGGCGCAGGAACGGGGCGAGGACGAGCATGCCCCACAGGCCGTAGACGATCGACGGGACCGCGGCGAGCAGGTCGATGACGTACGCCAGCGGTTTCCGGAGCCGATCGGGCGAGTACGAGGTGAGGAAGATCGCGATGCCCAGCGCGACGGGCATGGCGAGGAACAGCGCGAAGAAGGAGACGAGCACCGTCACCTGGAACAGGTCGAGGACACCGAACGCCATGTCGGTGATGTCCTGCGTGATCCATTCACGGCTGGTGAGGAAGTTGACCTGGTTGCGTTGCAGTGCCGGGACGGCGCGCCAGACGAGGAAGACTGCGATCGCGCCGATGATCACGGAGATCAGGACGGCGGAGCCGGATGCCAGGGAGCCGAAGATTCTGTCTCCCGGCCGCACGACGGTCTTGCGTGCCCGGTCCGGGGATGGGGGTGGGGTGCTGATCGTGTCCTCCGTGATGCCGGTTGCACCGCCCGTTCCTGAGCGGGTCGGTTCGTCGGCCGCGATGGAGACCGACGTGTTGTGCGCGTCACTCATGTGCGCTCGCAATCCTTCTCAGCGTATTCGTCAGGAACGGGCGGGTCGATGATCCCTCGGTCACTCACCCGGCCGAGGGATCGGCGGGTCATCCGGCGGCGATGGCGTCGATCGACTCGGTGAGGCGGGTCTTGAAGGCGTCCGGCAGCGGGACGTAGCCCTGCTCGGACAGGCCTTCCTGACCCTCGTTGGCGGCGGAGATCAGGAACGACTTGACGGCCGCGGCGGTGTCGGCGTCGTAGCCGCCCGAGCACACGATCTCGTAGGTGGCCAGCACCAGCGGGTAGGCACCCTCCTCGGAGCTGCCGAAGATCGACGACAGGTCGAGCGTGAGATCGCCTTCGGAGGCCGGGACGAACTCGGCACCCTCGATGGCCTTACCTGCGGTCTCCTCGGTCAGCTCGACGGGGCCGGAGCCGTTGTCGATCTTCGCGATGCTCAGGTTGTTCTGGTCGGCGAAGGACTTCTCGACGTAGGTGATGGAGTTCGGCGAGCCGGCGACGGCCTGCGCGACACCCGCGGATCCCTTCGCGCCCTCACCGACCCCGCCGGTGAAGTCCGAACCGGCACCCGAGGTCCAGGCGCCGTTCGACGCGGTCTCGAGGTACTGCTGGAAGTTGTCGGTGGTGCCCGACGAGTCCGAACGCACGATCGGGGTGATGTCCGCGTCGGGCAGCGGGGCACCCTCGTTGAGTGCGGCGATGGCCGGGTCGTTCCACTTCGTGATCGAGCCGTTGAAGATCTTCGCGGCCGTCTCGGCGTCCAGCACGAGATCGCCGACACCCTCGACGTTGTAGGCCAGGGCCACCGGGCCGAAAACCAGCGGCAGGTTCCATGCGGGATTGCCGGCGCAACGCTCGGCGGCCTGTGCCGCCTGCTCGTCCTCGATGGCCGAGTCGGAGCCGGCGAAGTCGATCTGGTTCGCGATGAACTGCGTGCGGCCGTCACCGGAGCCGGTGGGGTTGTACGCGACGTTGACGTTCGTGCCCTTCTCGGAGCACACCGCGATGTAGGTGGAGACGAACTGGTCCATCGCGTTCTTCTGGGCCGAGGAGCCCGCACCCGACAGGGTGGACTTGCCGTCGCATGTCGCGGCGGAGGCGGACGCGTCGACGTCGACCGAGCCGGAATTGTCGTCGGTACCGCACGCCGAGAGTGTGAGAGCTGCGGCGGTCACCACGCCGAGCAGGGCGCCGTTGCGCTTGAAGTTCACCTGTTCTCCTCCGAGAAGTACTTCACACGACCGCCGCGCGGACGGCGGCGGCCTCGTGGCGCGGGCGACGCCCGGCGCCGGGTCTGCAGTACTCGACCCGCTAGTGAAGTTAGGAGGAGACGGTGGACGCTCGGACGACCGAAGGTTAACGGCGGATGAACACGCCGGATACACCTGGCGATGGTGTTGCGACCATCACTCGAATCCTGACCGCGATCGACGTGTCGGATGGCAGGGTGCACCCCTCACGCGGTTCGTCCACCCGGCGATCGCAGGTGTTCAGACCCGGGCGTAGGCGACGTCCACGTGGAACCGCTCGAAGCCGAGCTTGCCGTAGGTGTTCAACGCCGCGGTGTTGTCGCCCTCGACGTAGAGCAGGACACCGGGCAGACCCCGATCGCGCAGGTAGTGCAGGCCCGCGAGGGTGAGCAGGCGACCGAGTCCGCGGCCCTGCGCGGAGGGGTCGATACCCACGACGTAGACCTCGCCGAGCTGCGGGTCGGACGCCGTGGCCGGGTGCACCTTGGTCCAGTGGAATCCGAGCAACTTCTCGGGCTCGGCGGGATCGAATGCAAGGAACAGGCCTTCGGGATCGAACCAGGACTCGCGGCGGCGTTCCTCCACGTCGGCGGCCGTCCAACGACCCTGCTCGGGGTGCCACTCGAAGGCCGCGGCGTTGACGCGGAGCAGCTCGGCGTCGTCCTGCGGGCCGCCGTAGGTGCGCAGCAGCACCGAGTCGGGGACCTCGAGGGCGGGAAGATCGTCCTGTTCGAGGGAACGACGCAACTGGAGGAGTTCACGGACACCGGTCAGGCCGAGACGGCGCGCGACCGCCTGCGCGGCGGGCAGGTCGCCGTGCGCCCACACGCGGGTGCCGTCGCCACCTTCGGTGAGTGCACGATCGACGAGTTCGCGACCGAGTCCGTGCCCGCGCCGCGGCGGGTCGACGACGACTTCGGCCATTGCCGGATGACCATCCTGAGCAGGCACGACGTTCGCGTAACCCGCAACCTCACCGTCGTCTCCGAACGCGACGAGATGCCGGGCCGCACCCTCGCGTCCGAGGGAGTGCACCGCCTGTTCGGAGATCGGCGCGGTGCCGTCGGTCTGCGTCGCCCGCGACAACACGGCGCGTACGGCTTCGGCGTGGTCGGCGGACGGGTGGTCGACGAATTCCGTATCGGTGCTCACGGAACGAATTGTGCCCCGGACTCCCCTGCGCCCGGGTCACCCGTGCCGGAATCCTCCGCACGAGGGTCGTCGAGGAGTGCGTCGTCCACATCGTCGTCGTCGACATCGGGAGTGGCATTGCCACCCTTGCCCACGCGGTTGGAGGGACGCACGGCCTTGTAACCGACGTTGCGGACCGTTCCGATGAGTGCTTCGTGCTCGGGGCCGAGCTTCGCGCGCAGGCGTCGGACGTGGACGTCGACGGTGCGGGTACCACCGAAGAAGTCGTAACCCCAGACCTCCTGCAGCAGCTGGGCGCGGGTGAACACCCGGCCGGCGTGCTGGGCGAGGTACTTGAGGAGTTCGAACTCCTTGTAGGTGAGGTCGAGGGGACGTCCGCGCAGGCGGGCGGTGTAGGTGCCCTCGTCGATCGTGAGTTCCCCGAGGGTGATCTTGCCGGTGTTCTCCGGCCCCACCGCGACACCCGAGCGGCCCATGAGCAGGCGCAGGCGCGCGTCGAGCTCGGCCGGTCCGGTGCTGGACAGCAGGATGTCGTCGAGTCCCCATTCGGGGTTGACGGCCACGAGTCCGCCTTCGGTGAGCACGGCGACGACGGGCACTGCCGACCCGGTGCTGCCGAGCAGTCGACACAGTCCTCGCGCGGCCGCGAGATCGGAGCGGGCATCGACGATGGCGATATCCGCCGAACCTGCTTCGAGCAGCGACGATACTTCTGTAGGAGCCGGCCTGACCGAATGCGGGAGCAGCGCCAAGGACGGCAGGACCGCATCCGGATTCGGGTCGGAGGTCAGAAGGAGCAGCTCCACTGGGCCTCCAGTTCTTCGCGCGACCAGCGCGGATAAGGGTCGTAAACGTCGTGCAACAGAGTAACGCCCCGATTGTTACCGCTATGTAAGCACGAGAATTCCGTGGACGGCATCGGAGCGGACGGGCGCGGTCCGACCGACGGCGCGTCCGACACAATGGTGGGCGTGCGCAAACTGATCTTCGGTCTCGTAGTCCTGCTCGGACTCGCGGTCCTCGCCGACTTCGGCGCGGCGGCGTGGTCGGAATACCGCGTCTCGCGTGCGTTGCGGGAGGGTGGCGTTCTCGAGTCCGATCCGGCGGTGACCATCCACGGCTTCCCCTTCCTCCTGCAGGCCCGCGACGGTCACTACGAGAACGTCGAGATCGTGGCCGACAACGTCCACACCGATCTGCTCGGGGACATCACGGTCGAGGCCAATCTGATCGGTGCGCACGCCGAGGCCGGTGAGCTGCTCGACGGGTCGATCCGGTCGGTCCCCGTCGACCTGCTGTACGGCCGCGTCATGCTCGACGCCACCGAGCTCGGACAGCTCTACGGCATCCCCGACCTGCAGGTTTCCGCTCCCCCGGCGAGCAAGTCCGACGGCACGGGAGGGTCCGGCGGCTCCGGGCCGACGACCGCCGGCGGGGTCGTCCTCACGGGAACGGTGCCCGTCGGGCCGGTGGAGGCGACGGTCAGCGTGCAGGCCGATCTGGTGCTCGACGGCGACCGCGTCCACATCGTCGCGTCGGATCTCTACTTCGGCCCCGAGGGACGCGCCGACTTCTCGGTTCCCGACGTCCTGAAGCCGGCGGTACTCGGACTGTTCACGACGACGATCGAGCCGCAGAATCTACCCTTCGGCGTCCGCCCCACCTTCGTCGAGGCGCGGGGTTCGCGGATAGTCATCGAGGGCGAGGCCCGTGACGCCGTCATCGATCTCCAGGAAGTGCAGACGCCCGCATGATCGCAGTGATCGTCCTCATGGTCGTGATAGTCGCCACACTGGCGGTGGGAACGGCCCTGCGCACCCGTTCCGGCAAGCTCCGCACCACCGGCGACGACGCCTCGGTGGGCACCCACGAACTCAATCCCGCACTGGCCACGGCGGGTGTCGGCGACGGCATACCGGTGGTCCTGCATTTCTCCGCGCCGTGGTGCGGACCGTGCGCGGCCGTGCGACGCGTCGTCGTGCAGGTTCTCGACCGCGATCCTGGTCGGGCACGCGAGGTCGAGCTGGATCTCGACGAAAATCCCGTCCTGGCACGGAAACTCGGAGTGCTGTCGCTGCCCACCACCTTCGTCTTCGACGGCGAGGGGCGCGAACGGTTCCGCGCGTCCGGCGTTCCGTCCGCCGACGATCTGCGCACAGCCCTGTCGTCGTTGTGATCCCGGGGGTCCACCCCCGAGGTGACGTGCGTTAAACTCCCTCGCGTGCAGAACCGCCACGAGCTGATGCTCACCCGACGCCGCGCAG
Organism: Rhodococcus rhodochrous; assembly: GCF_900187265.1. NCBI lineage: Bacteria > Bacillati > Actinomycetota > Actinomycetes > Mycobacteriales > Nocardiaceae > Rhodococcus > Rhodococcus rhodochrous. The sequence continues at coordinate 852,496 of NZ_LT906450.1, read as the reverse complement.
TCGATCTGTGCCGCCTCGGTGGCTGTTGTTGTCCCTGCTGAACGTATCGACGGGTTCGTCCCGACCCCTGCGGCATCGATGCCGCCGAACCGATGCGTCGCCCCGCGGTCGTTTGAACACCCTCCGCCCAGCGAATCAGAATCCAGCAGGAGATTCCCCATGTCCGTATCCACTCCCCGCACGTCCGGTCGGCAGGTCGACGTCCGTGGCCCGCGTTTCGCGGCGTGGATCACCACCGGCGTCCTCGTCCTCGCCCTGGTCGTCGCCACCTTCTCTCCCGTCGCAGCGGCCGTGATCCTGGCCCTGCAGACGATCGTGTTCGCTCTCGGAGCGGCACTCGGCCCGCGACGCAGCCCGTACGGTGCGCTGTTCGCGAGGTTCGTCGCTCCCCGCCTCGGTGCTCCGATCGAGACCGAGCCGGTGGAGCCGCTGCGGTTCGCGCAGCTCGTCGGATTCGTCTTCGCCCTCGTCGGAACGGTCGCGTTCTTCGCCGGCGCGATCGTCGTGGGCTCGGTGGCCGCAGGCTTCGCGCTGTTCGCGGCGCTGCTCAACGCCGCCTTCGGCGTGTGTCTCGGCTGCCGGATCTACCCGCTGGTCGCTCGAATGCGTCGCGTGCCCGCCTGACCGGCGGTCACCGAACTCGACATCCCACACCTCACCCTGGCACGGACCCTCGCACGGGTTCCGGTCACGGAAACCTCCCGGATTCCCTCACCGAAAGGAACACCCATGGCTCGCTCCGACGTCCTGGTCTCCGCCGACTGGGCAGAGCAGAACCTCAATGCGCCGAAGACCGTCTTCGTCGAGGTCGACGAGGACACCTCCGCCTACGACGGCGGCCACATCGAAGGTGCCGTCAAGCTCGACTGGCGCAAGGACCTGCAGGACGCCGTCCGCCGCGACTTCCTGAACCGTGAGCAGTTCTCCGAGCTCCTCTCGCGCAAGGGCATCGCCAACGACGACACGGTCGTGCTCTACGGCGGCAACAACAACTGGTTCGCCGCCTACGCCTACTGGTACTTCAAGCTCTACGGCCACCAGGACGTCAAGCTCATCGACGGCGGCCGCAAGAAGTGGGAGCTCGACGGCCGTCCGCTGTCGAAGGACGAGGTCACCCGTCCGGCCACCGAGTACAAGGCCGCCGAGCCCGACTACTCCATCCGCGCCTTCCGCGACGAGGTCATCGAATCGATCGGCACCAAGAACATCGTCGACGTGCGTTCGCCCGACGAGTTCTCCGGCAGGATCCTCGCCCCGGCGCACCTGCCGCAGGAGCAGGCGCAGCAGCGCGGCCACGTCCCCGGTGCCATCAACATCCCGTGGAGCACCACCGCCAACGAGGACGGCACCTTCAAGTCGGACGAGGACCTCGAGAAGCTGTACGCCGAGAAGGGCTTCGACGACAGCAAGGAGACCATCGCCTACTGCCGTATCGGTGAGCGCTCGAGCCACACCTGGTTCGTGCTCCAGGAGATCCTCGGCAAGAAGAACGTCAAGAACTACGACGGCAGCTGGGTCGAGTACGGCTCGCTCGTCGGTGCACCCATCGAACTGGAGGTCAACTGATCATGTGCGGAGCCCCTGTCCAGACCCAGACCCTGCCCGCCGGCGTCGACACCGAGAAGGAGACGGTCATCACCGGCCGTGTCCTGAACGCCGACGGTGAGCCCGTGGGCGGTGCCTTCGTGCGCCTGCTCGACGGCACCGACGAGTTCACCGCCGAGGTCGTCGCCTCCGCGACCGGCGACTTCCGTTTCTTCGCCGCCCCCGGCGACTGGAAGATCCGCGCCCTGTCGAGCTCCGGCAACGGCACCTCCACCGTGAGCCCCACCGCTCCCGGCGTGCACAACGTGGACGTGACGGTCGCGAAGTAATCCGGCCGGAACACCTCGTCGAAGGGCTCTGCTCCATCAGGAGCGGAGCCCTTCGTCGTACCCGAAAAGACGTTGTCTAGAATGACCGCGTGGTCATCTTCTTCGAAATTCTGCTGGTCGCCGCGGCGCTCCTCATCACCTGGTTCGCGCTGTACACCATCTACCGCGTGGTCTCCGACGGATCGTGACGAACGACGGATCGGACGCCCAGCGGCGTAGCGGCGACGAGGCGATAGCCCGGGCCGCCGAGCGCGCTCGCGTCACCGCCGAGCTGAACCTTCCCGTCCTGGCCGGGCTGCCGGGCGCCGAGGACACCGCGAACCTGCGGCTCGGCCCCGACCTGAGTCCTGCCCTGCTCGCCGTCCTTCCCTTGGTCGGTGTGTGGCGCGGCGAGGGTGAGGCCAACGATCCCGAGACCGGCGACTATCCGTTCGGTCAGCAGATCACCGTCGCGCACAACGGCGGCGCGTATCTGGTGTGGGAGTCGCGCACGTGGCGTCTCGACGACTCGGGTGAATACGTGGGCGAGGATCGGCGCGAGAGCGGCTTCTGGCGCGTGTCCGGAACGGGCGCGCCCGACAGCGACGATCCCGAGACGCTCGAACTGCTGCTGACGCACAGCTCCGGCGTCGTCGAGCTGTACTACGGCACCGCACTCACCCAGTCCTCGTGGGAGCTCGCGACCGACGTCGTGATCCGCACCAAGTCCGGTGAGGTCGTCGGTGGCGCCAAGCGCCTCTACGGCATCGTCGACGGCGGCGACCTCGCCTACGTCGAGGAGCGCGTCACCGCCGACGGCGAACTGAAGCCCCGGATGTCTGCCCGTCTGTCACGCCACATCGGCTGACCGAGCCTCTTTCTTCCGAGATTCGAACGGTCCAGGTCTGTTCCCCTGTGGAGGAACAGACCCGGACCGTTTTTCTCAGTTCTCCTCGACGACCGTCGTGCCGGTGGTGCTCTTCTTGTCGGCATGCTCACCGTCGCCTCGTGCACGGAGCGCATCGGGTTCGCCGGCATGGACCCGGTGGACGCCGACGTCTTCGGCATCCTCGGCGGCGTTCTCGTTCTCGTTCTCGTCGGGGATGGCCCTGGTCTGGACGACGACCTCGGGAGCGGGCAGTTCCTCGGCCGCCTCGAGTTCCTCGGCCGATCGCACCTCGGGCCACTGGCGGGTGACCGGTTCCGGCCGCTCGCCTAGGTCCTCGCGGATGCCGCGTACCAGGCTGTACATCATGATGAAGCCCATCACGAAGAACGGCAGGCCCACCACGGTGATGACCTGTTGCAGGGCGTCGAGCCCGTCCTTACCGGTAGCGACGAGCATGGTCGCTGCGACCAGGCCCATGAGCACCGCCCAGAACAGGCGCTGGTGGATGGGCGCCTTCTCCTCGTGCCCGGAGGCCATCATGTCGAGCACCATCGACGTCGAGTCCACCGAGGTGACGAAGAAGATCACCACCAGGATGATCGCGATGCCGGACACCAGGCCGGTGAGCGGGAAGTTGCCGAGGAACTCGAACAAGGCACCCGGGATGTCGCCGGCGTCCACGACACGTTCGACGAGTCCACCCTCGCCCTCGAGCTCGATGTGGAACGAGCCCATCCCGAAGATGCTGAACCAGATCACCGAGAACAGCACGGGCAGACCGAGGACACCGCCGACGAACTCGCGGATGGTGCGGCCTCGCGAGATGCGAGCGATGAAGATACCGACGAAGGGCGACCAGGTGATGGTCCACGCCCAGTAGAAGACGGTCCAAGTGTTCTGCCAGCCCGAGTCGGCGAAGGTGTCGTTCCAGAACGCTAGACGCGGCAGGGCCTCGGCGTAGATCCCGGCAGACTCGATCATGCCCTTGAGCAGGAACAGACTCGGTCCGGTGACGACCACGAAGACCAGCAGCATGACGGCCATGCCGATGTTGATGTTCGACAGGCGTTTGATGCCCTTGTCGAGACCGAGGGCGACCGAGATGCCGGCCATCACCGTCACGAGCGCGATGAGGGCGATCTGGACGACCCCGGATTCCTGGATGTCGAACAGCTGCGCGAGACCGGCGTTGATCTGCAGGGTGCCCAGGCCGACCGAGGTCGCGACACCGAAAACCGTGCCGATGATCGCGACGACGTCGATGGTCTTGCCGATCGGGCCGTAGATGCGGCCCCCGAGCAGGGGCGCGAAGATCGAGCTGACGCGCGGCGGCAGGTGCCGCTTGTAGATGAAGTAACCGAAGCCCAGGCCGGGCAGGGCGAAGATCGTCCAGGTGTGCAGTCCGAAGTGGTAGAGCGCGAAGCCCATGGCCTCTTCCGCGGCCTCCACGGACTCCGGCTCGACGTCCTGCATGGGCGGGTTCGCGAAGTGGGAGATCGGCTCGGCGACACCCAGAACATGAGGATCGTGCCGATACCGGCGGCGAACAACATGGCGAACCACGCCAGAGTCGAGTGCTCGGGTCGCTCGTCGTCACCGCCGAGCCGGACCCGACCGTAATGAGTGAAGGCGATTCCGACGAGGAAGAGCAGGAAGGTCGTGACGCCCAGGATGTAGAACCATCCGAGGTTCGTCATGATCCAGTTGGACGCGGTACTGAAGATCGAATCGACGCCGTCGGTGAACAGGATCGTGAGTACGACGAAGAGCAGCGCGATGAGCGCAGAAGAGAAGAAAACGCCCGGTGACGTGCGCAATCTTAACGAATCGTGAGCTTTTTGAAGTATCGGCACCAAACCGGTGTACCCAAAACGGACGAACTTGCACACCCGAAACGCCGATCTTGCCCGAAATGCGAACAGCCCCCGAGCCGCACCACCGCACGGATCGCTCCGCAGTCGGCGGTCCCGATCGGACGGACCGGGGACTCGGGGGCCGGGTGACTACCTGGGATTCGCCAGCCGCGCGCGGTCGGTGAATTCCGTCGTCGGCAAGCAGCTAGCGGGTAGCCACCTCACGCGTCCGAATATCAATCACTTCCAGACCACCTCCTTCCTCGTGTACCAGCGAAACTACGCTTCGTTCACGAGGCGGGCAACGCATTTTTCTCGACGCGAACGACCAGGTCGGCGGCGGTATCCGCGGGCAGACGGTGGGTGACCACCACGACGGTGCGCTCGGGGCCGACCAAGCGTGCGTCGCGGTCCAGGAGGAGTCGCTGCATCAGGTCGGCGCTCTCGTCGTCGAGATGTTCCGTGGGTTCGTCGAGCAGCAGGATCCGTGCGGGCGACAGCAGAGCCCGGGCCAGCAGGAGGCGACGGCGCTGCCCACCGGAGACCGTGCGGGCTCCGGCCCCCAGGACGGTGTGGACTCCCTTCGGGAGTCCGTCCACCCACTCCCCCAGCCCCACGGTGCCGAGGGCGGCCAGTGCTTCGCCCTCGTCCACGTCGCCCCGCGCGACACGCAGGTTCTCGAGGATCGACGTGTCGAACAGGTGGGCGTCCTCCGCGAAGAAGCCGATCTTCCGGCGCAGGGCCGCGGGATCGATGTCCGCGAGGTCGACATCGTCGAGCGTCACTGCGCCTCCGCGTGGGGCGAGCAGGCCCGCGAGCGTCATGAGCACGGTGGTCTTGCCGCTGCCGCTGCCGCCCACGATCGCGACGCGACAGCCCGGCCGCAGGTCGAGGTCGACCGGTTCAGTGGACGGTCCGCCGGGCCATCCGCCTCGCAGACCCACCGCACGTAGCCGGCCGGGTCCGTCGGCCGGTTCGGTGCCGTGCGGCACCGTCCTGTCGGCGCGGTCGAGCATCTCCGTGATGCGACCGGCCGCCAGGCGTGCGCGATTGAGGGTCTGCGCGGCTGCCGGGAGGACGGCGGTGGCCTCGAACGCCGACAGCGGCAGCAGGACGAGGATGCCGAGTGTCGTCGGGCTCATGGCCGCCGGACCGGAGCCGAAGACGGCGATACCGACGAGGAGGGCACCGAGCACACTCGCGCCGACCGCGAGGGGTGCGGCCGCGTCGGCGAACGCCGCGGGGACCGCAGAGCGGTCGGTGGCACGGACGGAGGCGACGTTCGCGGCGCGGGCCCGCCGGGTGAGTGTGTCGAGCCGTCCCGCGACCCGCAGTTCCGCCGCGTGGTCCAGCACCGTGACCGCGTCCTCGGTGAACCGGGTCCGTGCGGCGTTCGCATCGGCGTCCGCGCGGGCCGCGGCGCGGGCGGACAGCCACGGTGCGAGCAGTCCGGCGACGAGCAGCGCCGCGGCGAGGACCACGCCGGCGGCGGGAGCGATGACGGTGAGGGTCACGACCGCCGCGAGGGAGAGCACGGCCGCGACGGCGATGGGCACGAGTGCGCGCACCACGACGTCGCCGAGAGCGTCGACGTCGGCACCGGTGCGCGCGAGCAGGTCGCCGCGTCCCAGGCCCAGGGTGGCGGCCGGGTCGCCGTCCGCGAGTCGCCGGTAGAGATTCGCGCGGGCCGAGGTGGTGCCGCGCAGCGCGGTCTCGTGCGTTGCGAGTCGTTCGAAGTAGCGGAACAACCCGCGGGAGATGCCCAGCGCCCGCACCGCGACGACCGCGACGGTCAGGTCCAGGACGGGCGGCATCTCCCATGCCCGCACGATCAGCCACGCCGAGAGACCGGCGAGCAGCAGGGCACTGCCGAGGGTCGCGACTCCGGCGAGGACGGCGAGCAGCACTCGGCGCGGCTCGAGTTCGAGCAGGGCCATCGCCCGGCGCAGATCCTTCATCGGGACACCTCCGTCGGCCCTGCGTGGACGGTGACGACCTCGTCCGCGATGGCGAGCAGGGTGGAGCGATGCGCGACGACCACCACGGTGCGGCCGGCCGCGGCGAGCCCGCGCAGCGTGGACAGGACGGTGGCCTCGGTGTCCTCGTCGAGGTGGGCCGTGGGTTCGTCGAGCAGCAGGACCGGGCGCGGGGAGGCGAGGGTGCGGGTGAGCGCCAGTCGCTGACGTTGGCCGAGCGACAGGCCCGTGCCTCCGGTCCCCACGACGGTCCGCCAGCCGTCCGGAAGTTCGGCGAGCACGCTGTCGAAGCCGGTGGCGGCGCAGACGTCGTCGAGTTCGGTGGTCTCCGGGTCGACACCGGTGAGTCGCAGGTTGTCGGCGAGCGTGCCGGGCAGCAGCACCGGCCGCTGCGGAAGCCACGCAACCTGCGACCACCAGTTCTCGTCGCCCGCGACGGGACGTCCGTCGACGGTGACGGTCCCCTCACTCGGCTCGGCGAGCCCGAGCAGCGCCAGCAGGGCGGTGGATTTGCCGGCCCCGTTGGCGCCGGTGAACGCGGTGATCCGGCCGGGACGGCAGATCGCGTCGAGCCGGTGTGGGGCGCAGCCGTCGCGGCCGGGCACGGAGACGCCGTCGAAGGCGATCTCGCAGTTCGCGACCCGGCCGGTGCCGATCGCGTCCGTGGGGGCGTGACGCGAGGAGGCGTCGTCCGGCACCGAGTCGAGCACGGCGAACGCCTTGTCGGCTGCCGCCATCCCGTCCTCGGCGGCGTGGAACTTGTTGCCGACGGTGCGCAGCGGGAGGTAGGCCTCGGGCGCGAGGATCAACGCGATGATGCCGGCCTCGAGGGGCATCGACCCGTAGACGAGCCGCATGCCGATGCTCACGGCGACGAGGGCGACGGACAGCGTCGCGAGGAATTCGAGGACCGTGCCGGACAGGAACGCCACGCGCAGGGCCGACATCGTGGTCGCGCGGTGCTCGTCGCCGAGTTCGCGCACGCGATCGGCGGGCCCCTTCTCACGACCGAGGGCGCGCAGCGTGGGAAGACCCGCGAGGAGGTCGAGCAGTTGCGACGACAGTGTCGTCATCGCGCGCAGGGTGCGGTCGGCCTTGCCCTTGGTGAGCAGGCCGATGAGGATCATGAAGATCGGGATGAGCGGCAGCGTGATCACGACGATGACCGCCGAGGTGAGGTCGTGCAGGGCGATCACGACGATCGTCACCGGGGTGAGGATCACGGCCAGCAGCAGCGCCGGCAGATAGCCGGTGAGATATTCCTTCAGCCCGTCGAGTCCGCGGGTGAGAACCACCGCGATCTCGTCGCGTCGCGGGTCGAGTTCGCGCGGGGGCAGATTCGCCGCGGAATCGAGGACCTCGTGTTCGAGTTCGGCGACCACGCGGGTCGCGGACCGGTGCGCATACCGCGACTGCAGCCACGTCACCGCGACCCGCACGACGATCGCCGCCGCTAGGATCGCCAGTTCGGTCGTCCGGTCGCCGACGGACCGGGCGTCGGTGGTGATGACGCCCGCGAGGACCCGTCCGATCATGAGTGCGGTGACGACGACCATCACGACGTCGACCACCGACGTGACCACGGTCAGGACGAGATATCCGCGGGCTGCGGCCGAGTAGCGCCACAACCGCGGGTCCACCGGACCCCGCCGGCGCGCGGGCGCGTCGGCGGGGGCGGCGGACTGCGTCATGCTCACTTCGAGCCGATCTTCAGACCGATCGAGTGCGGGATGTGGTCGGTCGACAGACGCTGACGGAACACCCAGTACGTCCAGCCCTGGTAGGCCAGGACGACCGGGGTCATGAACGCTGCGGCCCACGTCATGACCTTCAGTGTGTACGGGCTCGACGACGCGTTCTCGATCGTCAGCGACCAGGACGGGTCGAGGGTCGACGGCATGACGTTCGGGAACAGCGACGCGAACAGCAGCACCGAGGTCGCGGCGATCGCGACGGTGGTGAACACGAACGCCCAGCCCTCACGCGCGACGGCGGTCAGCGCGACCACCGCGAGCAGGGAGATCGCCGCCACGGCGACGAGCGCGATCGTCCAGCCCTTGCCGTAGGCGAGCTGGGTCCACACCACGAACGCACCGGCCACGAGGACGGCGGGCACGGCCAGTTTCCGCGACATCGCCACGGCATCCGTCCGGACCTGTCCCTCGGTCTTGAGCGCGATGAACACCGCGCCGTGCAGAGCGAAGACCAGCGCCGTCGTCGCACCGCCGAGCAGGGCGTACGGGTTCAGCAGGTCGAAGAACCCGCCGACATACTGCTTGTCGGCGTCGATCGCCACGCCGCGCACGATGTTCGCGAACGCCACACCCCACAGCACGGCGGGCGCCCACGAGCCGAAGATGATCCCCCAGTCGCAGCGGCGACGCCAGGTCGGATCGTCGACCTTGCCGCGCCATTCGATGGCGCACACGCGCACGATCAGGGCGAGCAGGATCAGCAGCAGCGGGAGGTAGAAGCCGGAGAAGAGGGTCGCGTACCACTCGGGGAACGCCGCGAACAGCGCACCGCCCGCGGTGATGAGCCAGACCTCGTTGCCGTCCCAGACCGGACCGATCGTGTTGAGCAGCACCCGGCGCCGGGTGTCCGCCTCGACGGTCCTACCGCGGCCGAGCACCGGGAAGTGCATGCCGACACCGAAGTCGAACCCCTCGAGGACGAAGTAGCCGGTGAACAGTACTGCGATGAGGATGAACCAGATTTCCTGAAGTCCCATGTCCGCCCACTCCTAGTACGCGAAGGACAGCTGTTTCGGCTGCGTGTCGTCGGTGTCGTCGTCGGAGCCCGGCGGCTGCGCGTCGTGCTCCTGCGGGCCTTCCATCGCGTACTTGCGGATGAGCCAGAACCACACCACGCCGAGCGCCGCGTAGACGAGGGTGAAGGCGATCAGCGAGGTGAGCACAGTTCCGGCCGCATGCTCGGAGACACCTTGGTCGACGGTGAGCCGGATCATGTCCACGCCCGTGGGATTCGGATGCACCACCCAGGGCTGCCGGCCCATCTCGGTGAAGATCCAGCCCGCACTGTTGGCGAGGAAGGGCGTGGGGATCGCGACGAGCGACAGCGTCGAGAACCACCTCTGGTCGGGCACCCGGCCGCTGCGGGTGACCCACAGCCCGGCCAGGGCCAGGGCCGCGGAACCGGCGGCGAGGCCGATCATCGCGCGGAACGACCAGTAGGTGACGAACAGGTTGGGCTTGTAGTTGCCGGGGCCGAATTCCTGTTCGTACTGCGCCTGCAGGTCCTCGACGCCCTGGAGGGTCACGCCGCTGAACTCACCCTGCGCGAGGAAGGGCAGCACGTAGGGCACGTCGAGGACGTGGATGACGCCGTCGCAGTCGTTGTGCGTGCCGATCGTGAGGATCGAGAAGTTGGGGTCGGTCTCGGTGTGGCACAGCGACTCGGCCGAGGCCATCTTCATCGGCTGCTGCTCGAACATGAGCTTGGCCTGGACGTCACCGGTGACGAACAACCCGATGCCCGAGATGATCATGACCATCAGGCCCAGGCGGGTCACGGGGCGGAACAGTCCGCGGGCGTCGTTCTCGAGGCGCTGGGCCTCCTCGGGTTCCGAGGTGCGGATCTCGGCGGCGCGTCGCATGTTGCGGACCATCCACCAGCCACCGATGCCGGCGACGAAGGTTGCGGCGGTGAGGAAGCCGCCGGCGACCGCGTGGGGGAAGGCTGCGAGCGCGGTGTTGTTGGTGAGCAGTTCCCAGATGCTCGTCAGCTCGGCGCGGCCGGTCTCGGGGTTGTAGGTGGCCCCGACGGGATGCTGCATGAACGAGTTCGCCGCGATGATGAAGAAGGCGGAGGCGTTCACGCCGATCGCGACGAGCCAGATGGTCGCGAGGTGAACGAGTTTCGGCAGGCGCGTCCAGCCGAAGATCCACAGGCCGAGGAATGTCGACTCCATGAAGAAGGCAACGAGACCTTCGAGGGCGAGGGGTGCGCCGAAGACGTCGCCCACGAAGCGGGAGTACTCGCTCCAGTTCATGCCGAACTGGAATTCCTGCACGATGCCGGTCGCGACACCGAGCGCGAAGTTGATCAGGAACATTTTCCCGAAGAACTTCGTCAGGCGGTACCAGTGGTCCTTGCCGGTGACCACCCACATCGTCTGCATGATCGCGACGAGCGGCGCGAGGCCGATCGTCAACGGCACGAGGATGAAGTGATACACCGTCGTGATCCCGAACTGCCACCGGGACAGATCCAAGACGTCCATTGCCACTCCGAGTGAGGCCCGGGTCGATACGGAGATCCGGAGCGGGGCCGACGCTGCGGTTCTCGTTCGCAAAGACACGCCGGTAGTACTGCTCCGGCCTTGCTACTACCGAATGTAGTAGCGATTGCGCGAAGTGGAACACGTTCGTGTCGCCCGACACATCGGACTCACGTCACATCGGATACGGATCACCCGCGGGGGCACACCCCGCCTCACTCACCCGGCGGTGTCGACCGCCTCGTCGACGAGGCCTTCGATCTCGCCCTCCTGGACCCGCGAGACCAGCGCGTGCCCGTTGAGCGTGTGCACCCGCACCGCGAGCGCCACGCTCGAGATCAGCCAGACACCGTCGGCGACGACGAGATCCGCCGGGCGCAGCGGCTCGTACCGGACCGTGAAGTCCCGCTCCCCCGCCAGGTCGAACAGTGCCTGCTGCGTGGTGCCGGGGAGGATCCCCTGCTCCGGCGGCGGAGTGAGCAACGTCCGGCCACGCGCGACGAGCACCGTCGACCGCGGACCCTCGAGCACGTAGCCCTCGGCACTGACGAAGATCACGTCGTCGGCGCCGACCGACTCGGCGTGACGCAGTGCCGCCATGTTCGTCGCGTACGACAGCGTCTTGGCACCGAGGAGCTGCCACGGCGCCTTCTGCGCCAGATCGGTCGAAAAACCCCGTTCGAGGGTCACCACGGACACGCCGTCGCGCCGTGCGATGCCGACACGCTCGGCCACCGGCGTCACGAGCAGGAAGGCCGTCGGCGTGTCGGCACCCTCACGACCACGCGTGTAGACCAGGCGCAGCACGCCCTCCTGCTCGGCGCCCCACTGTTCGAGTGCCACGTCGACGGCGAGCCGCCAGTCGTCGCGATCGGGTTCGGGCAACTGCGCGGCGGCCGCGGACGCCGCGAGCCGGGCGAGATGCAGTTCGAGCGCACGCGCCCGGCCTCCTCGCACGAGCAACGTCTCGAACACCCCGTCGCCACGAAGAACACCGAAATCGTCGGCGTGCAGAAGGGGTGCGTCCGCATCCCTCACCTCGCCGTCCAGCGTCACCAGCACCCGCTCAGCCATGGCGCTCAGCCTAGCCACTGGCAGACCTGTCGGCCGGTTCCCCATAGACTGGTGTCGTGACCGAGTCTCCGATCGTGTCCGAAAGCGCCCTTCTCGCACTTCCCGGCGCAGTCGCCTCGCCTTCCGGCGGGCCCGATGCCGGACTCCCCTGGCATTACGGCGACCCGCTCGGCGAGCAACGTGCCGCCGCCACATCCGCCGCCGTGGTCGACCGTTCCACCCGCTTCGTCATCGCCGTTCCGGGCGACGAACGCCTGAGCTGGCTGCACACCATCTCCAGCCAGCACATCGCGTCGCTCCCGGACGGCACCTCCGCCGAGAACCTGAGCCTCGACGCGAACGGCCGCGTCGAGCACCACTTCGTGCAGACCGACCTCGACGGCGTGACGTGGATCGACACCGAAGCCGACCGTGGACCCGACCTGCTCGCGTTCCTGAAGAAGATGGTGTTCTGGGCGAAGGCCGAACCTCGCGACGGCAACGAACTCGCGGTTCTGAGCCTCCTCGGACCGGACGCCGGCAGCCCCGCCGTGCTCGCCGCACTCGGGATCGACGCGCTGCCGGCCGAACCCTATGCCGCCGTCGCCCTGCCCGCCGGTGGCTTCGTGCGCCGCATGCCGTGGCCCACCGAGCACTCCTTCGACCTCCTGGTGCCGCGCGAGTCGCTCACCGCGCTCTTCACCGCCCTGCGGGACGCCGGCGCGCGTCCGGCCGGCAGCTGGGCGTTCGAGGCCTTGCGCGTCGAAGCGGTCCGTCCCCGGATCGGTGTCGACACCGACGAGCGCACCATCCCCCACGAGGCCCGCTGGATCGGCGGACCCGAGCAGTACGGTGCCGTCCACCTCGACAAGGGGTGCTACCGCGGCCAGGAGACCGTCGCGCGGGTCCACAACCTCGGCAAGCCCCCGCGACATCTCGTCCTTCTCCATCTCGACGGCTCGGCCGACGGACGACCCGAGACGGGCGACGACATCACCGCCGGAGGTCGCGCGGTCGGGCGCATCGGCACGATCGTCGACCATCACGAGCTCGGGCCGATCGCGCTCGCGCTCGTCAAGCGCACCATCACGCCCGACACGGCCCTCGTCGCAGGACCGTGCGCGGCGTCCATCGACCCCGACTCCATCCCTCCCGACGACGGCATCCAGGCAGGAAGGGCGGCGGTCGACCGATTGCGCGGCCGGTGACCGCCGAGACGGCCGGCATGCGGCCGGCGACCTCGGGGACCGTCGCAGCGGTCTGCGTCGTGCACACGCTGCACGAGACCGGACTGCGGCGTAATCCCGTCACCGCGATCGACAAGCGTCCCGTCGACGGACCGGTGCACGTCGGTGAACTCGGCCTGACCGGCGACCGCCAGTGCGACACCGCCAACCACGGCGGCGTCTTCAAGGCGGTCTACGCCTTCTCGCAGGACGAGTCGCGCCGCTGGGGCTCCGAACTCGACCGGGAGCTCCCCGTCGGCTGGTTCGGCGAGAACCTGCACGTCGCCGGGTTCTCCCCCACCGACGCCGTCATCGGCGAGCGGTGGCGCGTCGGCGACGGCGGTCTGCTCCTCGAAGTGACCGGCCCCCGCACCCCCTGCCGCACCTTCGCGATCCGTTCGGAGGAGGACGACTGGGCCACGCGGTTCGTCGCCCGGGGCGACTGCGGCGCGTACCTGAAGGTGATCTCCGAGGGACCGGTGGCCTCCGGCGACCGCATCGTCGTCGAGCACGTCCCCTCCCACGGGGCCACGGTGCGCGATCTGTTCACCGGACAGGGCCACGAGCGGGTCGCCGCGATGCTCGAGCAACAGGCCGACATCGCTCCCAGCGTCGCCGACAAGGCGCACCGTCTCGTGGGGCGGGCACGGAAGGGAGAGAGTCGTTGAGCGTCGAACTGGTCGAGGTGGTGCGCTCGGGCTTCCGGGAGTGCGTCCACCGCGGGTCGCTGATCGTCCTCGACCCGGACGGCGGGGTCCTCGTATCCCTGGGCGAGGTGCACACACCGATCTACCCGCGGTCGTCGAACAAGCCGATGCAGGCGGTCGCGTTGCTGCGCGCCGGCTTCGTTCCCCGCGACTCCGCGGAACTGGCGATCGCCACGGCCTCGCACGAAGGTGAGGCCGACCACGTGGAGGCCGTCGAGCGCGTCCTGTCCGGTGCCGGTTTCACCGAGAAGGATCTCCGCTGCCCGACGGATCTGCCCGGCAACGAACTCGCGCGCGCCGAGGTGCTCGCCGCCGGACGCACGCCGCGGTCGATCTACATGAACTGCTCGGGCAAGCACGCGGCGATGCTCGCGGCGTGCGCGGCGAACGGCTGGGACACCGACGGCTACACCGACGCGGGCCACCCGCTGCAGCAGCTGGTGACCGAGACCATCCTCGAGCTGACCGGCGACATCGAGGACACCGATCTCGGCATCGACGGCTGCGGTCTACCGATCGTGCCCGTCCCCCTGTTCAACCTCGCCCGCGCCTACTCGCGGCTCGCGACAGCGGAGACCGGCACGCCCGAGCGCGCCGTGGCCGACGCGGTGCGCGAGCATCCGTTCCTGATCTCCGGCACCGGCAAGGACGACCTGAAGCTCATGCGCGCGGTGGGCGGCCTGCTCTGCAAGGCGGGCGCCGACGGGATCCACGCCGGTGCGCTGCCGGACGGCACGTCCTTCGCTTTCAAGATCGACGACGGACACGAGCGGGCACGCCTTCCGCTCACCGCGGCCCTGCTCCACCGCCTCGGAGCGGGTACCGCCGCGAACGCCGCGACCTTCGATTCCGAACGGCTCGCGGTGCTCTCGTCGGCGCCGGTGTTCGGTGGTGGCGTGCGAGTCGGCACCGTCCGGGCCGTCCCGGGGGTGTTCTGAAGGGCATCTTTATCACATTTCAACAGCATTCATGCAGGTCGGGTCGTTATGAGGCGTAACGGACACCGGCCCAGCCGGGTGTGTGGAGGCGCAACCGAAGTTTCCACGCTAAAGTGGGCGTCAGGAAAATACTCAACACACCGGGGCCGCCACTTTTCCCCAGGCCGCCCCGTCAAAGCGCGAGGGGGTTGGCCATGGGCCGCGGCCGGGCTAAGGCAAAGCAGACCAAGGTTGCACGGCAACTCAAGTACAGCTCGCCGTCCACCGACTTCGAGAGCCTCCAGCGAGAGCTGTCTGGCGGAGCAACCAACTCGCAGCGGGACGAAGTCTTCGCCGAGCAACGTTCCGGTTGGGACGACGACTACGACGACGACTGGCGTCGCTGACCTGATATCACTCTCCGACGGAGGGGGAGGCCGACATTCGGCTCCCCCTCCGTCGGTGGTGTGGTCGGCGTTCGACGCGAGGCCGGACGGCGCTCCTCACCGTCCGCAGCCTTCGAGCCTGTGACTTCCGAGTTCACAACACGGCACTGATCCGAAAGGCCGGTCCCCCATTCATCCTGGGGGAACCGGCCTTTCGTCGTGTTCGCGTCGGGCGACGCACGCCCGTCAGAAGCGCGGGTGATCTCCGAGCAGCACCGCGCGCTCGTCGGCGCCGTCCTGTGCCTTGCGGACCGTGCCGAGCGTCCAGCAGTCGATGTGCCGGGCCGTGAGCACTGCCAGAGCACGGTCGACGTCCTCGGGAGCCACGATGGCCACCATGCCGACACCCATGTTGAAGGTCTTCTCCATCTCGACCCGCTCGACCCGTCCGCGCTGCGCGATGAGGCCGAAGACCGGAGCCGGGCTCCAGGTGGTGCGGTCGAGCTCGGCGACGAGTCCCTTGGGCATCACGCGCGCGAGGTTCGCGGCGAGACCGCCACCGGTGACGTGGCAGAAGGTACGCACCTCGGTCTCGGCAGCGAGCGCGAGGCAGTCCTTGGCGTAGATGCGGGTGGGCTCGAGCAGCTCCTCGCCGAGGGTGCGACCGAACTCGTCGACGTGCGCCGTGAGGCTCATCTTGCCGATGTCGAGCAGCACCTTGCGGGCGAGCGAGTAGCCGTTCGAGTGCAGACCCGAGGCACCCATCGCGATGACGACGTCGCCGGGGCGCACGCGGTCGGGTCCGAGGAGCTTCTCGGCCTCTACGACACCCACGCCGGTGGCGGACAGGTCGTAGTCGTCGGCGGCCATGACACCCGGATGCTCGGCGGTCTCGCCACCGAGCAGCGCGCAACCGGCCTGGACGCAGCCCTCGGCGATGCCGGCGACGATCTCCGCGACCCGCTCGGGCACGACGCGACCGACGGCGATGTAGTCCTGCAGGAACAGCGGCTCGGCACCGCAGACCACGAGGTCGTCGACGACCATGGCGACGAGGTCGAGACCGACCGTGTCGTGCTTGTCGAGTGCCTGCGCCACCGCGAGCTTGGTGCCGACACCGTCGGTGGACGCCGCGAGCAGCGGCTCCTTGTATCCACCCTTGAGCGCGAACAGACCGGCGAACCCACCCAGGCCGCCCATGACCTCCGGGCGGGTGGCCTTCTTCGCGTGCGGGGCGAACAGTTCGACGGCTCGGTCACCGGCCTCGATGTCCACGCCCGCCGCGGCGTAGGAAGCTCCGGGGGTTGCGTCCTCGGTCATGAGTTGTCGGCTCCAGCCTCGAGTTGTGTCTTGTCGTGAAAAATCTGGCTACATGCGGCCAGGCACACCTGCGTCCGGGCATGCGAAACACACGCCGAACCGTGCCGACCGCGGCACTTACGGTACCCGACCAGCTTCTACGGCCGACTGAGAACGTCCGCGTTGTCGTTGTCCAACACCGTCGGGGTGACCGAATCGGTGTCGACGACGCCGTTGAGGACGTCCTTGCCCGCCTGATGTTCCCTGGGGAGGGCGATCGGGTAGTGGCCGTCGAAACATGCAGCGCACAAACGGGATGCGGGCTGCTCGGTGGCGCCGATCATGCCGTCGATCGAGATGTAGCCGAGCGAGTCGGCGCCGATCGACCGGCGCACCATCTCGACCATCTCGTCGTAGTCGTGCCCCTCCTCGACGGTGTCGCGGGTACCCGCGCCGTTGGCGATCAGCTCGGCCGGCGACGCGAAGTCGATGCCGTAGAAGCAGGGCCACTTGACCGGCGGCGACGCGATGCGCACGTGGATCTCGAGGGCGCCGGCCTCGCGCAACATGCGGATCAGGGCGCGCTGGGTGTTGCCGCGCACGATCGAGTCGTCGACGACGACGAGGCGCTTGCCGCGGATCACCTCGCGCAGCGGGTTCAGCTTGAGCCGGATGCCGAGCTGGCGGATGGTCTGGCTGGGCTGGATGAAGGTGCGGCCGACGTAGGCGTTCTTCATCAGGCCCTGGCCGTAGGGCAGGCCGGAGCCCTGCGCGTAACCGACGGCGGCCGGGGTGCCCGACTCGGGCACCGGGATGACCAGATCGGCGTCGATCGGGTGTTCCTTCGCGAGCCGGCGGCCGATCTCCACGCGGGTCGCGTGCACGGAGCGACCGGCGATGGTCGAGTCGGGGCGCGCGAGGTAGACGTACTCGAAGACGCAGCCCTTGGGCTCGGGATTCGCGAAGCGCGACGAGCGCACACCGTCAGCGTCGATCGCGAGCAGCTCACCGGGCTCGATGTCGCGGACGAAGGATGCGCCGACGATGTCGAGGGCGGCGGTCTCGCTGGCGACGACCCAGCCGCGGTCGAGGCGTCCGAGGCACAGCGGGCGGATACCCCACGGGTCGCGGGCCGCGTAGAGGGTGTGCTCGTCCATGAAGGTCAGGCAGAACGCGCCGCGCAGCTGCGGGAGCAGCTCCATCGCGGCCTCTTCGATCGTGCTGTTCTTCGCGCCGTGGGCGAGCAGCGCACCGACGGTGTCGGAGTCGGAGTTCGCCGCACCGGGGCGCGTGGGATCGAGCACACCGAGACGGCGTCCCCGTTCGGCGAGTTCGGCGGTGTTGACGAGGTTGCCGTTGTGGCCGAGCGCGACGCCCGAGCCGGTGGCGGTGGTGCGGAAGATCGGCTGCGCGTTCTCCCAGGTCGTGGACCCGGTGGTGGAGTAGCGGCAGTGACCGATGGCGATGTGGCCGGTCATCGCGGCGAGCGTCTGCTCGTCGAAGACCTGGCTGACGAGACCGAGATCCTTGAACACGAGCACCTGCGAACCGTCGGCCACGGCGATGCCCGCAGCTTCCTGTCCGCGGTGCTGCAGCGCATAGAGACCGTAATAGGTGAGCTTCGACACGTCCTCCCCGGGAGCCCACACTCCGAACACTCCGCACTCTTCGCGGGGTTCGTTCTCGGGTTCGGTGGAGGCGAGAAGATTACGTGTGTGGACCGACAGATCGGCACTGGTCACGGACGTGCTCCCTGAGGCTGGACAAGCGGGGCTCCTCCCATTCTACGGCCAGCGCGAGGTGCTCCCTCCCGGACGCCCTGTCCGGACCCGGCAAAACGTCAGAGTCGGGCGATCGGGAGCAGCCGACCGATCTCCGCTGCGCGCCCACCCGACGCCTCCACCGCACCCGTGTCCACGGCCCCGTCGAAATCGATGCTGCCGACCACCAGACGCAGCCACGTCCGCGGATCGGTCTCGACGACGTTCGGCGGTGTCCCCCGTGTGTGGCGAGGGCCCTCGATGCACTGGACGGCCACGAACGGCGGCACCCGCACCTCCACGCTCGACCCCGGCGAGATCTGTTCGAGGGTGCGGGCACTGAGCCGGACGGCGGCGGCGAGATCGGGGCGCGGCGGCTTCTCGTCGCTCTCCCCCGTCACCCACGGACCCACCCGTTCGAGGGCTGCGCGCAGTTCGGCGGGGTCGACAGGTTTCCGGGGTGCCATGGCAGCCCAGCCTAGCGACGCGGCCTCGTCGCGATGCCGACCGCGACGGCACCGCCGGCATTGATCGCCAGGTGCAGGAGCATCGGCGCGACGACACTGCCGGTCCGTCGTCGCAGTTCGTCGAACACCACCCCGCTCAGAGCGGTCAGCACGACGGTTCCGGGCACCGAGTCGCCGGCGCGCCGGGCGGGGACGACGTGCCAGAGCCCGAAGGCGACCGAGGTCAGCGCCCGGTGCCACCTCCGCGACGCGCGGCGGGCCAGGGCGTACAGCACCGATCGGAACAGCAACTCCTCGGCCAGGACCGTCCCGAAGGGTATGTGCACGAAGACCCACTCGGTGTGGTCGGCGCGGCGCGCTCCGGCGGCCATCCGCCGTCGCACGGGTGGGACGGCGAGCATCACCGTGTAGGCCGCGACCGGCAGAGCCGCCGACGCGGTCCCCCACCGCAGTCCCTGCCCTGCCCTGCGCCAGCCGAGCTCGGCTGCGGAGACACCGGCGGCGCGGGTCGCGGCGGCGAGTGCGACACCGAAACCGGCGTTCGCGGCGGCCCTGCCACGCGGACCGAGATCCATCGCCGGGAGGACGACGTTGTTCCATGCGACGAGTGCGGCAGCGCATCCCGCAGCGGTGCACGTCAGGGCGGTGCAGCTCGGGACGACGACTCGCGATGTCACTTCTCGGGCCCGTCGACCTCGGCGAACGCCTCGAGTGCGATGCGCACCCGCTCGGTGTCGTTCTCGGTCCACCCCTCGGGCTGGGTGACCGCTATCCACCCCTCGAGCACCGCCGACCCGTAGTTGTGGCCGTGCCCGTCGGGCACACCGGCAGCGTTGGTGAGGTCGGCGGAGACCTGCCAGAAGGTGACGAAGGGGAACCACCGCATCTGCGGCAGCCGATCGCGTCCGGGCGGCTCCGACAGCCAGTCGGGACGCGAGAACAACAGGTCCGGCGACCACCACACGACGGGATCCGAGGCGTGCTGGATGTAGAGCACGCGCGGCGACAACCACGGTGTCTCGGGTTCGTGGATCGCCTCCCGGCTGTCGGCGAAGCGCACGACGAGACCGTCCGCGTACACCGGCTGCACCTCGGTGGTGCCGGGATCGCGGCGCTCGACCAGCTGTCGCCACAGACGGTTGGAGTTGGGCGGGCCCACCCACAGCACTCCGTCCATCTGGGCGCGGATCTCGGCGAGACTGTCGAAGGCGCCCTCCCCCGACTGCGTGCCGAGGCTCTCGCCGTAGAGGAACAGATCGGGACGGTCGTCCTCGGGCAGCTGCGACCAGCGTTCGTGCACCCGCTCGACCAGCATCTTGCCTGCGGCAGCGGCCTTCTCGCGATCGGCGAGGAAGGAGATCCAGCTCGGGAGGTAGGAGTACTGCCAGGCCACCATCGCCAGGTCACCGTTGTGGACGAGCTCCATCGCGCGGGCTGCGGTGGGATTGACCCAGCCGGTGCCGGTGGTGGGGATCAGGACGAGCGTGGAGCGGTCGAAGGCACCGGTCCGTTCGAGTTCCGCGAGGACGAGGTCGATGCGTTCTTCCGGGGTGGGCGCGGTGTCGAGACCGACGTACACGCGGATCGGTTCCTGTGCGGGACTGCCGTTGACGGCGGTGAGTTCCTCGGCGTCGAGTCCCCGCGAGACGAAGTTGCGGCCCTCGAATCCGAGCGTCTCCCACGGCGCGAGGGATTCGGGGCTACCGGACTTGGCGGGATCGATGGGTTGGATCGCGCCGGGACGGGTGGTGTCGTCCTGCAGGCCGAACGCCTGGTTGACGATGGCGTAGGTGCCGCGGATGAGCACGCCGTCGATGAGCATGAAGGTGGCGAGGACCACGACGAGAACGCCCAGCGTGCGGGCGAGACCGAGCGGCATCCGGGTGCGGCGCATGAGCAGCATCGACACCCAGCGGACGATGTCGCGCAGCCCGCGCCACAGCGCGATGAGGGCGGCCGCGACCGCGACGCTCAGCACGATGGTGCGTAGATATCCCGAGGTCGTGGTGCCCTCGACACCCATGAGGGCTGCGAGCTGGCGTTGCTCGCCGGCGGAGAGCACGAGCGCGACGAGCGACGCGAGAACGGCCGCGACCGGAACCGCGACCTTGATGGCACGCAGGACCGGGAGCGGCGGCGGCCACCACCTCCGCCCGGGGAGCAGGAAGCGTGCCACGACCCAGCCCACGATGCATCCGACGCCGTACCCGATCGCGGCGTTGATGCCGCCGATCAGGCCCTGGAAGAGCCAGTCGCGCGGGAGCAGCGAGGGCGTCAGCGACCAGCAGAAGAAGAGCGCGGCGAAGGCGACGCCCGTGAAGTCCAGGCTGAGCCACCCCCACACCCGTGCGGTGAGGGGGTGGCGCTCACCGAAGTCGGTGACCGCAGCGATGATCCGGCCCTGCCGGGCCTCGAACGCCGCCAGCCGATCGACCTGGGTGGCCGGCACGGTTACCCGAACAGGGCAGGCAGGGTCCCTTCCCACACCTCGCGCAGCTCGGTCATGGGGATCGAGAACAGGCCCTGGACCTCGACGGAGTCGGATCCCTCGTCGACGACACCGATGCGCACCCACGGCATGTTGCGTGCGGTGCACATACCGGTGAAGCGCGACTCCTCGGTGCGCGGTACGGCCACGAGCACGCGGCCGGCCGACTCGGAGAACAGCGTCACGAACGGATCGGCGCCCTCGGGGATCAGCACGCGGCAGCCGGTCTCACCCGCGAGCGCGGCCTCGACGACGGCCTGCGCGAGGCCACCCTCGGACAGGTCGTGCGCGGCGGAGATCAGGCCGTCGCGCGAACCGGCGGTGAGGATCTCCGACAGCAGCCGCTCACGGTCGAGATCGACCTTCGGCGGGACACCACCGAGATGGTCGTGCTCGACCTGCGCCCAGATGGAGCCGTCGAACTCGTCGCGGGTCTCACCGAGCAGGATCAGCGTCTCGCCCGGCTCGAGGCCGATGCCGGTGGGGATGCGGCGGTGCACGTCGTCGATCACACCGAGCACGGCGACGACCGGGGTCGGCAGGATCGCGGTGGCGCCGGTCTGGTTGTAGAAGCTGACGTTGCCGCCGGTGACGGGGATGCCGAGCTTCGCGCAGCCGTCCGCGAGGCCGCGCACGGCCTGCTGGAACTGCCACATCACGCCCGGATCCTCGGGCGAACCGAAGTTCAGGCAGTTCGAGACGGCCTTCGGCGTCGAGCCGGTGACGGCGACGTTGCGGTAGGCCTCGGCGAGGGCGAGCTGGGCGCCCGCGTACGGATCGAGCTGCGTGTAGCGGCCCGAGGCGTCGGTCGCGAGCGCGATGCCGCGGCCGGTCTCCTCGTCGATGCGGACCACACCAGCGTCGGCGTTCTCGGCGAGCACAGTGTTGCCGCGCACGTAGCGGTCGTACTGCTCGGTGATCCACTTGCGGCTGCACAGCGCCGGCGACGCGAGCATCTTCAGCAGCGTCTCGCGCAGCTCGTCGGCGGTCTCCGGACGCTTCAGACCGGCGGTGGTGTTCGCGATCAGCGCGTCCTGCGAGGCCGGACGCTCGACGGGACGCTCGTAGACCGGGCCCTCGTGCGCGACCGTGCGCGGCGGCACGTCGACGACGGTCTCGCCGTGCCAGTCGATGACGAGGTGGTCGCCGTCGGTGACCTCACCGATGACGGTGGCCAGGACGTCCCACTTCTTGCAGACGTCCATGAAGGCGTCGACGTTGTCGGGCGTGACGACCGCGCACATGCGTTCCTGCGACTCCGAGGACAGCACCTCGGCCGGGGTCATGCCCTTCGCGCGCGTCGGGACACGCTCGAGGTTGATGTGCATGCCACCGTCGCCGGCGGCGGCGAGCTCGGACGTCGCGCAGGACAGACCGGCGCCGCCGAGGTCCTGGATGCCGACGACGAGCTTCTCGCGGTAGAGGTCGAGGCAGCACTCGATGAGCACCTTCTCGGTGAAGGGGTCGCCCACCTGCACGCTCGGAAGCTTCTTGGGGCGACCACCGGCGCTGTCGTCGAAGGTCTCGGAGGCGAGAACGGACACGCCGCCGATGCCGTCGAGACCGGTGCGGGCGCCGAACAGGATGACCTTGTTACCCGTGCCGGAAGCGTGGGCGAGGTGCAGGTCCTCCACGCGCATCGCACCCGCGCACAGCGCGTTCACGAGCGGGTTGCCCTGGTAGGAGGCGTCGAAGACGGTCTCGCCACCGACGTTGGGCAGACCCAGGGAGTTGCCGTAGCCGCCGACACCGCGCACGACACCGTCGACGACGCGACGGGTGTCGGGGTGATCGGCCGCGCCGAAGCGGAGCTGGTCCATCACGGCGATCGGGCGGGCGCCCATGGCCATGATGTCGCGGACGATGCCGCCCACGCCGGTCGCGGCGCCCTGGTACGGCTCGATGTACGACGGATGGTTGTGCGACTCGACCTTGAAGGTGACGGCCCAGCCGTCGCCGATGTCGACGACACCGGCGTTCTCACCGATGCCGGCGAGCATCGACTCGCGCATCTCGTCGGTGGTGGTCTCGCCGAAGTAGCGCAGGTGCACCTTCGACGACTTGTAGGAGCAGTGCTCGGACCACATCACCGAGTACATGGCGAGTTCGGCGTCGGTGGGGCGACGGCCCAGGATCTCCTTGATCCGGGTGTACTCGTCTTCCTTCAGACCCAGCTCCCGATAGGGCTGAGCGGCGTCGGGGGTTTCGGCGGCGTGGGAGACGGTATCCACGTGCGGTGACACTGGGCGTCGGGTCCCTTCACTCTGGGATCGAAAACGGCAGGCCGGACGGGAACTGCCGCGGATCAGTCTATCGCTGCGCAGGCGCGACGGGGTTCACCGGTGCGGGCACGAGCTCCGACGGTGTGACGGCCACCTCGGTGCCCAGCGCATCGAGGGTGACGGTGCCCGAGTGCTCCCCGTCGAATCGGTACCACCCGTCGACGAGCGTGAAGGTGGCGATCACCGGCGGCCCGCCGAGATCGACGATCCAGTACTGCGGGACGCCGGCCTCCGCATATTCGGAGAACTTCGTGACCCGGTCGGTGCGGGCCGTGCCGTCGACGGTGACCTCCACGACCAGCTTCACCTCGGAGATCGGCGCCCGATCGGGGTCGGCGTCGACGAGGGAGCGTCCCACGACGATCACGTCGGGGCACCGCACGGTCAACGGCTTCTCCGCGACCAGCACCTCGACGCCGCCGAGCGCGCACCACTCGTCGGGCAACTTCTCGTCGAGGAGCAACGCCAGGGTCACTGCGGCGTGATCGTGTGCCGCTCCCGGCGCGGGCGCGGCGACGAGGACACCCTCGCACACCTCCACGTGGTGCCCGTCGGATTCGGGCAGGGCAGACCACTCGGCGAGGGACAGCAGATGATCGGGGTAGGACGGGACGTCCACTGCATTCCCCCGTTCTCTCCGACCGGACACGACCGTCTTCAGTGTGTCACCGGCGGGTGCTTCGGGGCGGGCGAACGCGGTCACGATGCCGGGGTCAGGAAAGCGGTCAGGGCCTGCGCATAGCTCGTCACGTCGTCCGCGCCCATGAACTCGCGCGCCGAGTGCATGGCGAGTTGTGGGGCGCCGACGTCGACGGTCGTGATGCCGGTCCTCGACGCGGTGATCGGGCCGATCGTCGAGCCGCACGGCAGGTCGGCGCGGTGCACGTACCGCTGCAACGGAACTCCCGCCTGCTCGCACGCCAGCGCGAAGGCTCCGGCTCCGGTCGCGTCGCTCGCGTACCGCAGGTTCTGGTTCACCTTCAGGACCGGTCCGCCGTTCACCGCGATGCGGTGCGCGGGTTCGTGCCGCTCGGGATAGTTGGGGTGCGTGGCATGCGCCATGTCGCCCGACGCGACGATCGAGCCGGCGCGAGCGCGGAGGAACTCCTCGCGACTGCCGCCCCGGATCAGGACGATCCGTTCGAGGACGGTGTTGAGCAGTTCCGAGAAGGCGCCGCGGTCGGACATGCTGCCGACCTCCTCGTGGTCGAACAGGGCGAGGAGCGGCATCGGGCCACCGTGAGCTGCGACGTGCTCCGCGGCGTCGAGCAGGGCGTGCAGTCCGGCGTAGCAGGTGCCCTGGTTGTCGAGACGCGGAGCGCTGACCAGGTCGCGGCCCGGCCCGACGACCGCGCTCGGCGCAAGGTCGTGGGTCATCAGCTCCCAGCCGAGCACCGCGCCCGGGTCGATACCGTGCTGCTCGGCGACCCACGCGATGAACGAGCGCGGTTCGGTGCCGATCCCCCAGACGCCGTTCACGTGGCGCTGCGGGTCGAGCTGGACGCCCTTGCGGTCCTCGGACAGGTGGATGGCGAGCTGCGGGACCCGCAGGACCGGCGCGTCGACGCGGACGAGGACGTCCTCGGTCGTCTCCCCCGCGCGCACGGTGAAGCGCCCGGAGATCCCGAGGTCGCGGTCGAGCCACGAGTTGAGCCACGCACCGCCGTACGGTTCGAGCCCCACCATCCGCCAGCCCGCCGACGTGAGGTCGGGATGCTGCTTGACCCGCAGGTTGGGGCTGTCGGTGTGCCCACCGACGATGCGGAAGGGCGCGGCCGGATCGTCGGCGACACCCTCGGTGCTCCACGCGATCAGCGACCCGCCGCGCACCAGGAAGAAGCGTCCCGGTTCGGAGGGCCAGGCCTGCTGCTCGTGCAGTTCGGCGAAGCCCGCTTCGGTCAGCGCCGCGGCGACGGTGGCGCAGACGTGGAACGGCGACGGCGACAGGTCGACGAAATTACAGAGACCCCGAGCATCGGCACGCGTGGAAGACATGACTGCATCTTCGCATCACGGACAGTGGGAGTGCTGACCGAAAGAGTCGCCCCGCTCTCTCCGCGCCGAGCTCAGTGGCCCTCGGCGACGCAGAACAGGTTGCCCTGGGGGTCGGCGAGCGTCACCCAGCGGAAGTCGTCGCCCATGTTCTCGCGGTGGACCTCCTTCGCGCCGGCCTGCACGAAGCGCTCGACCTCGGCGTCGAGATCGGGAGCGGTGAGATCGAGGTGCACGCGGTTCTTGCCGGGTGTCGGATCGGACACCTTCTGGAAACCGAGCCGGATGCCCTGGGGCAGGGCGACGATGACGAACCAGCCGTCGTTCTCCTGCTCGATGCGGCCGCCCGTACGCTCGGCCCACCACGTCGCGAGCGGAGCCGGATCGGTGGTGTCGAAGGTGATCATCGCGATGGTCGCTGTCATGACGCGACGGTACCGCCGGGGACCGACACGCAACGCCCCATCGATGGAGGGGCCCGATTTGGGTAGTCCTACTCAGGACAGGCCCACTCGGCTCCGGCAGACTGATCCGCGATGTCGCGCATGGGGGATGACGACGACATCGCGCCCGGGACTTGATCGGGGGGTCGAGCTCCGGGTTGTAGGGACGAGGGATTCCGCAGCCGATCGGGACGGTGGCGGGGTCCCTCGTTCCGTCTCTCCTGTTCCGGGACTTCGAGTTCGGGATCCATCGAACCCGGAACGAGCGAAGCCCCACCGACACGGGAGAGTCGATGGGGCTTCGCCGGAAGTTCCGGTCAGACGGTCACGCGTTGACGACCGCGTCCAGCACGCTGTAGAACATGCCGAGTCCGTCGTCGCTGGGGCCGGTGAGCGCCTCGGTGGCGTGCTCCGGGTGCGGCATGAGACCGACGACCCGGCCGTTCGCCGAGGAGATGCCGGCGATGCCGCGCTGCGAACCGTTCGGGTTGTCGCCCGCGAAGCGGAACACCACGCGACCCTCACCCTCGAGTTCGTCGAGCACCTTCTCCGATGCCTGGTAGCGGCCCTCACCCGACTTGAGCGGGATGAGGATCTCGGCGCCGGCCTCGTAGCGCGAGGTCCACGCGGTGGTGTTCGACTCGACCTTCAGCCACTCGTCGCGGCAGACGAAGTGCAGACCGGCGTTGCGGGTGAGCGCGCCGGGCAGCAGACCCGCCTCGCACAGCACCTGGAAGCCGTTGCAGATACCGAGGACGGGCATGCCCTTCTGAGCGGCCTCGACGACCTTGCCCATCACCGGCGAGAACCGGGCGATGGCACCGCAGCGCAGGTAGTCGCCGTAGGAGAAGCCGCCGGGCACGATCACCGCGTCGACGTTCTTGAGGTCGGCGTCCCCGTGCCACAGGCTCACGGCCTCACCACCGGCAAGCTTCACCGCGCGGGAGGCGTCGACATCGTCGAGCGTGCCCGGGAAGGTGATGACTCCGATGCGTGCGCTCATGCGTCACCGTCGATCCGCCGGATGGCCCAGTCCTCGATCACCGTGTTGGCGAGCAACGACTCGGCGATCTTCTCGAGCTCCTCGTCGCCGACGCTGCCGTCGACCTCGAGCTCGAAACGCTTGCCCTGACGGACGTCGGTCACGCCCGCGAAGCCCAGCCGCGACAGCGCCCCGGTGATGGCCTGACCCTGGGGGTCGAGAATCTCGGCTTTGGGCATGACTTCGACGACGACACGCGCCACGTGCTGCTCCTCGGTAGTAGTGCTGGCGCCCGGGGACGGACACCGGACATCCAGCAGTTTACCGGCCGTGGCCACCGGGACGGGCATCGGCCGAGGTCCCTCTCGTGCGAGACCTGTCACGCCCGTTCAACGCCGCTCCGCAGCAACCAGTTCGCGCACGCGGGGCGCGACCTCGCCGGCGAAACGTTCGAGGTCGGGCTGCTCGTCGCTGCCGAGAACGAAGGTGCTGGTCCCGTGCCGCAGGGTCAGTTCGGCGAGCTGTTCGGCCCACACCTCGGGCGGTCCGTGCAGGAACGACCCGTCCGCGGTGTCCGCGAAGGTGCCGGAGATGTTGTAGAGCCGGCGGATCGCGGCGGGATCACGCCCGGCACGGTGCGCGCCCTCGTCGACGCGGGCGCTCATCTCCCCCAGCTTCTCGGGCCCGGCGGCGAACGAACTCGGCAGCCACCCGTCGGCGAAACGACCGGTGACGTCGAGCATCCGCTTGCCGTAGGCGCCGAGCCAGATACCGAGATCGTGCGCGGGGAACGGGCCCCGCTTCGCGCCGGTCAGGTGGTAGTACGTGCCGTCGATCCGGGCGGCGCCCTTCTCGTCCGACCACAGTGCGCGGATCACAGCGATCGCCTCGATCAGCGCGTCGACCGCCTCGCCGGGGCTGCGGTGCGGTCCGCCGTTCGCGGCGACGGCGTCCCAGAAGGCCCCCGACCCTAGACCCAGTTCGACGCGACCCCCGCTGAGCCGGTCCAGCGAGGCCGCGCTCCGCGCGAGGATCACCGGCCCGCGCAGGGGGAGGTTCGCCACGTTGGGCGCGACCGTCACGGTCGTGGTGCGCGCGGCGATCCACCCGAGCAGTGTCCAGGTGTCGAGGAATCGCGGCTGGTAGGGATGGTCCTGGATCGTCACCAGGTCGAGTCCGGCACGCTCCGACACCAGGGCGAGGTCGACGACGCCCACCGGATCGGCGGCGGACGGCGTGAGGAAGCTCCCGAAGCGGAGTTCCTGTCCGTAGTCGGTCATCGGGTTCCTTCCGACGGCATACTCGACGACATGCAACTGACCCATTTCGGCCATTCCTGCATCCTCGTCGAACACCTCGGCGCGAAGCTCCTTTTCGACCCCGGAAATTTCTCCCACGGGTTCGAGGGCATCACCGGACTCGACGCGATCCTCGTGACCCACCAGCATCCCGACCACGCCGACACCACCCGGCTGCCCGCGCTCCTCGAGGCCAATCCCGGAGCGCAGCTGTTCTCCGACCCGCAGTCGGCGAACCTGCTCGACGGCGACTGGACCGCGGTGCGTCCCGGCGACTCGTTCTCGGTCGGTTCGCTGACCGTGCGCGGCACCGGCGGACGGCACGCGGTGATCCACCCCGACATGCCCGTCATCGACAACACGGCCTTCCTCGTCGGCGACGACGAGAATCCGTCGCGGCTGCTGCACCCCGGCGACTCGCTGTACATCCCGCACGAGCGCGTCGACGTGCTGGCCCTGCCGTCGACCGCGCCGTGGCTCAAGATCTGGGAGGCGATCGACTACCTGCGTGCGGTGAACCCGCGGGTCGCCGTGCCGATCCACCAGGGCATCGTCAACGACAACGGTCGCGGCATCTTCTACGGCCGGTACAGCGAGATGGCGCCGGAGGGCACCGAATTCCGCGTGCTGCCGCACGAGGACGGCGTCGAGGTCTGACGCTGCGGAGATGGTTCAGCGGGCGGCGGCGCGACCCGCCGCCCGGCCCGAGAAGATGCACCCGCCGAGGAAGGTGCCCTCGAGCGACCGGTAGCCGTGGACGCCGCCGCCACCGAATCCGGCGACCTCACCGGCCGCGAAGAGGCCGTCGAAGACCGACCCGTCCGACCGCAGCACGCGCGAGGACAGGTCGGTCTCGAGCCCGCCGAGCGTCTTGCGGGTGAGCAGGTGCAGCTTCACGGCGATGAGCGGCCCGGCCTTCGGGTCGAGAATCCGGTGCGGCGCCGCGATGCGGACGACGCGATCGGGTGCGTAGGCGCGCGCCGAGCGCACCGCCGCGACCTGCAGGTCCTTGGTGTACTTGTTGTCCATCTCGCGGTCGCGGGCCTCGACCACCGAACGCACCTGCTCGTAGTCGAGCGGCGCCTCGGGGGTGAGCTCGTTCATGCCCGCGACGAGATCGGCGAGCGTGTCGCGGACGACGAAGTCGACCCCGCGCTCCTTGAATGCCTCGACCGGTCCGGGTGCACCCGACTTGACCCGCTGCAGCAGCAGGCGGAGGCTGCGCCCGGTGAGGTCGGGGTTCTGCTCGGAACCGGAGAGCCCGAACTCCTTCTCGATGATCTTCTGGTCGAGCACGAACCAGGTGTGGTCGTAGCCCGTGCTCACGATGTACTCGAGGGTGCCGAGCGTGTCGAAGCCGGGGAACAACGGCACCGGCAACCGCTTACCGGTGGCGTCGAGCCACAGCGACGACGGGCCGGGCAGGATACGGATGCCGTGCTCGGGCCACACCGGGTCGTAGTTGGTGATGCCCTCGGTGTAGTGCCACATGCGGTCGCGGTTGACGATGCTCCCGCCGGCCTTCTCGGTGATCTCGAGCATCCGGCCGTCGACGTGCGCGGGCACACCACTGAGCATGTGCTTCGGCGGCTCCCCCATCCGCTTCGGCCAGTTCTTCTTCACGAGGTCGTAGTTGCCGCCGATACCGCCGGAGGTCACGATGACGGCTCCGGCGGAGAACTCGAAGTCCCCGACGACGGCGCGGGAGGACGCCACGCCGCGCGCCGCGTCGGTGGGTTCGAGGATCGCCCCGCGCACACCGGTGGCGGCTCCGTCGGTGACGACGAGTTCGTCGACCCGGTGGCGGTGCTTCAGCGTGACGAGACCGCGTTCGACGCCTTCGCGAAGCTTGCGCTCGAAGATCTCGACGAGGCCCGGACCGGTGCCCCAGGTGATGTGGAATCGCGGGACCGAGTTGCCGTGCCCCGCAGCGTCGTATCCGCCGCGTTCGGCCCAGTTGACCATCGGGAAGATCTTCAGCCCGCGCTGCTTCAGCCAGGCGTGCTTCTCCCCCGCGGCGAACTCGACGTAGGCCTGGGCCCAGCGCCGCGGCCAGCGGTCCTCGATCTCGCGGTCGAAGCCGGCGGTGCCCATCCAGTCCTGCAGGGCGAGTTCGTAGGAATCCTTGATCCCGAGTCGTCGCTGTTCGGGACTGTCGACGAAGAACAACCCGCCGAACGACCAGAAGGCCTGCCCGCCAATGTTGTTCGAGTTCTCCTGATCGACCAGCAGAACCTTGCGACCGGCGTCGATCAGTTCACCGACCGCCACGAGCCCCGCGAGTCCCGCCCCCACCACGATCACGTCAGCGTCCATGGCCGCCAACATTACCGAGCGGATGCGGCGACCGGGAGCACCGGCGGGCCCGGCGGGATCACGCCACGCGACTGTTCGACGGACGCGGCCGCCAGGCGTGGACGGTCGGTTCGGCACCGTGGTGCAGTGCGAGGTCGACGGCGTCGAGGATCGCCTGCCGGGGTCCGGACTCGGCGAGTCGCGGAGCGGCGATCGCCAGACGCAGCAATTCCCCGCGCCGCGCCGTCCGCGACGCGCCCATCACCATCGCGCGGCAACGCCACACGTCCGACCCCGCACCGTCCCCGAGGCCGTACACCCGTGCCTTCGTCACGGTGCCCGTCACCAGATCGTGGATGCCGGCGTGGTCCGCCATCATCCGGAAACCGACCTGCGGAAGTGCTGCCACTGCGCCCGGCGACGCGCGCCATCGCGGTGGTGCGAACAGCCGGGTGCGGAGTCCGGTCTCCTCGAGCACGCGGTCGGCTGCGAGCAGGCGCAGGCGCGCCTCGTGTTCGGGCAGCGTCGCGAACTCGGCGCGACGTCGCTTCGTCGCCGCCTGGTCGTAACCGTGCAGCACGATCGCGTCGCCGCCCTCGCGTCGTTCGAGCAGCCACTCCTGCGTCGCCGGGTCCCGCGCGAGGCGGTAGTGGTCCTTCAGGCGGGGTGCGACGAACAGCGACAACGGCACTCCGCGCGCGTCGGTCTCGCGGGCGAAGGCGTCCACGAGGTCGCGCGTGACGTCCCGGATCCCCGACACCGACACGATCATCCGTCCGCTCATGACCCCGAGCCTGCTGCACCCGGGTGAACGGCGTCCTGCCCTGCCGGGAAGTCCGGATGAAGACTCGGTCCGGAGATCCGCGTCCCGTTCATCGGGACCGTGTCGACGGCCACACGGGGCCGGGCATACCGTCCGGGCGTGGCAGTCCCGAACCAGACCTATACGCGCCTTCTCTCCCCCGGCACCATCGGGCCGATCACGCTGGACAACCGCGTGGTGATGCCCGCCATGGACATGAACCTCTGTGAGGACGGAGAGATCGAGCAGGGCGACATCGATCATTTCGTCGCCCGCGCGGCCGGAGGCACCGGGCTGATCGTCACAGGATGCTGCGCGGTCGCCTATCCGGCGGGATGCACCAGCACGAAGGAGCCCGGTCTGTCCGAGGACCGGTTCGTCCCCGGGCTCCGCGCGCTGGCCGACGCCGTCCACGAGGCCGGCAGCAAGCTGTGCGTGCAGATGGTGCACCACGGCAAGGTCGCCCGCATCGACACCCTGCAGGGCCGGCCGCAGCTCGTGCCGAGCATCCCGAAGCCGCCGAGCGACATGAGCGCCATGGCCGAGTGCACGCCCGCGGAACTGCAGCGCATGGCGTCGATTCAGGGTGGTGCGCGGGCCACCTACAACGAGGCCTCCGAGAGCGACATCGAGTGGCTGATCCGGATGTTCGCCGAGGCCGCGGGCCGGGTCGCCGCCGCCGGAGCGGACGCCGTCGAGATCCACGCCGCCCACAACTACGTGCTCGGCGCCTTCCTCAGCCGCTACACGAACCAGCGCACCGACGAATACGGCGGGTCGCTGGAGAACCGGGCCCGGCTGACCTGCGAGGTGATCCGCGCGGTCAAGGCCGAGGTCGGCGACCGCCTCGCCGTCATCGTGCGCCTGGCAGGGCAGGAATACGGTGAGACGGACGGCCTGACCGTCGAGGAATCCGCCGCGGCCGCAGTGCTGTTCGAGCAAGCCGGCGCCGACGCCCTCCACGTCACAGGCACCGCGCTCAACGCGTTCGCGAACTTCACCGACGGTCCGTTGCCGGACAAGGTCGGCTTCTACACCTCCGACGCCGCGGTCATCAAGCGTGCGGTGTCGATCCCCGTCATCACCGTCGGCCGCATGCTGCCGGAGGTCGGCGAGCGGATGATCGCCGAGGGCGTCACCGACTTCGTCGCGATGGGACGTCAGTTGCTGGCCGATCCCGCGCTCGTCGCCAAGCTGGAGCAGGGGCGCAGCGAGCAGATCCGCCCGTGCATCAACTGCTACGTGTGCGTGCAGGAGAACTTCTGGGACGCCACGCCCATCTGTGCGGTCAATCCGGCGCTGGGCAACGAGACGCTCGTGCCGTTCGTCCGCACTGCGGCGCCGAAGCACGTCGTCGTAGTGGGTGCCGGGCCGGGCGGCCTCGAGACTGCGCGGGTCGCCACCGAACGCGGGCACCGCGTCACCGTCCTGGACAAGACCGACCGGCTGGGCGGGACCCTGTGGTTCTCGACCCTCACCACCCCCGACAACGAGCGGCTGCTGAAGTGGCTGACGGCCGAGGTCACCCGCCTCGGCATCGACGTGCGGCTCGGCACCGAGGCCACCGCCGCATCGATCCGTGCCCTGGAGCCGGACGTGGTGGTCGTCGCGACGGGCGCCGTGCGGGAACGTCCCACCGTGCCGGGCGGAGACCTGCCGCACGTGCACACCGGCGACAGCATGCGTGCGCTCATGACGGGTGCGGGCGACGTCTCCGATCAGTCCCTGGTGCTGCGGGTGATGGGCCGAGTGGGCAGGCTCGCCGGTATCACCACGAGTCCTCGGAGGATCCGCGATCTGAGCCGACGGTTCCTGCGTTTCCTGCCGATGGCGAAGGACGTCGTCGTGATCGGCGGGTCGCTCGTCGGTCTGGAGCTGGCCGAGTTCATCGCCGAACGCGGCAGCCGGGTGACGCTGCTCGCCGAAGAGCAACAGCTCGGGGTGCCGATGGCGATGCCGCGCCGGTGGAGCGCCGTCAAGCACGCGCGCGAGGTGGGCGTCGAGGTGCACCGCAACGCGACCGTCCAGCGCATCACGCCGGAGACGGTGGAGTTCACGGTGGGTGGGGAGACGAGATCTGTGCGTGCCCGGACGGTCGTCGTCGCGTCCGGGGTGTCGGCGGCGGCGCCGCTCGCCGACGAACTGGCCGGCTCGGGTGTCGACGTCCGCGTCGTCGGGGACGCCGGTCGGGTGGACTACATCGAGGGCGCCATCCACAGTGCCTGGAAGGTGGCAACCGACCTGTGAGAACAGCAGGTGGCAACCGGCCTGTGAAGCGGCAGGTGGCGACCGACCTGTGAGAACAGTAGGTGGCGGCCGGTTCGTGCACTCACGAACCGGCCGCCACCCGTCGGATCAGGCCTCCCGGTCGCCCGGCGCCGCGAACCTGTCGCGGTGCACGGCCTCCTCGAGCGGACGACCCTTGCGCCAGCCGAACCGTTCGAGGTCGGGTACTTCCTGGAGTCGCGTGACCGGGCCGACGCACAGCCACGCGATGGGACGCACGGGTGCGCTCACTCCGACGAAGTCGGCGAGGAAGTCCTCCTCGTAGAACGACACCCATCCCACGCCGAGTCCCTCGGCGGTCGCGGCGAGCCACAGGTTCTGGATCGCCAGCACGGCCGAGAACAGGCCGGATTCGTCGATGGTGTGGCGGCCGAGGATGTGCTTGCCGCCGCGTTCGGGGTCGTAGGTGACGACGACGCCGGTCCCCGATTCGACGATGCCTTCGATCTTGATGGGGTCGAAGGTGCTCTTCCGGTCCTCGGGGAGCGAGTCGGCGAACGCCTGTCGGCAACCGGCGACGTGCTCGGCGAACTCCTTCAGTCGCTGTTCGTCCTGCACGACGACGAAGTCCCAGGGCTGGGTGTTGCCGACACTGGGTGCGTGGTGGGCGGCCCGCAGGATGCGCATCAGCGTGTCCTCGTCGAGCCGTTCCCCGTTGAATTCTGCACGGACGTCGCGACGCATGCGGATGATGTCGTACAGCGCGTCCCGCGCTTCGGTGCCGAACATGTCAGGCCGGCAGGATCTCTTCGAGGGCGTCGAGGATCTCGGGCGCATCCGGTTCCGTGCGGGGACGGAAGCGCGCAGCGACCGTGCCGTCGGGGGCGATGAGGAACTTCTCGAAGTTCCACTGGATGTCGCCGGCCTCGCCGGAGGCGTCCGGGTGCTTGGTGAGCTCGGCGTAGAGCGGATGCCGGTTCTCGCCGTTGACCTCGATCTTCTCGAGCAGCGGGAAGGTCACGCCGTAGGTGGCGGAGCAGAACTCCTGGATCTCCTCCGGTGTGCCGGGTTCCTGCCCCATGAACTGGTTGCACGGCACGCCTACGACGAACAGTCCGCGGTCGCGGTATTCCTGCGCGAGCTTCTCGAGTGCCGTGTACTGCGGGGTCAGCCCGCACTTGGACGCGACGTTCACGACGAGAACCGCGTGGCCCTCGTACGCGCCGAGATTCGTGGGTTCACCCGAGAGGGTGTTGATCGGGATGTCCTGGAGAGGCGTGGTCATGTTTCCAAACTATCGTGTGCCCGATCACTCCCCCGAACATCGGCGTGCTACATCTTCTCCCCCGGGAGCTCGGCGGCCTGCCTCACCCACTTCCGGACCTTGTCCTCGTCGAGGTCCTCGAGCCGGCGGATGTCGTGATAGCGCATCTCGGGATGCTTCGGCCCCTTCTCGGGCAGCGGGTCGAGTGAACTCCCCCTGAAGAAACTCAGCTGCACGTAGTTCGTGAAGCAGCGGAACGTGAGGAACCAGCTGTCGTCGGCGGTGCCGTAGAGCGGCTGATTCCACTTCACGGCATTGTGGACGCCGGGGACCTCCTCGAGGATCAGCTCGTCGAGGCGTCGGCCGATGTCGTGCTTCCACTCGGGCATCGCCACGATGTAGGCCTCGACCGGTTCCCTGCCCATCCCCTTCGGTATCTGCGGGTTGCCACCCGACAACAGCTTGGGTCCGGTGCCCTTCTCGGACTCGCTCATGAGGTCTCCCCTCCTTGTCCCGGCACGGGAGCACCCGCCGGGAATCCTTCTGCGATGTAGGAGCTCGTAGACCGGCCGCCAGGCCTCCGAGTCGGTCTCCTGCGACGGCGGTTCGCCTGCCGGCAGGGCGTCGAACTCGTCGAGGCAGACCGTCCAGCCCGCGGCGACCATCGCGGCGGTCTCCCGGTCGCCGAGGACGTTGACGAAGACGAACAGGCAGCCCTGCGGCGTCGGGTTCAGCGTGAATCCCAGTTCGTCGCCCTCCCACGTGTAGGACAGGCTGCCGCGTGACTCGCACGCCAGGATCGTGCCCTTCGTGGGCTCGGCGCCGGGCTCGTCGGCGAAGGTGATCGTGCCGCCTTCGCGCAGTTCGATGTCGACGGCGGCGGGGAACCATCGGGAGAGTTCGGCCGGGTCGGTCACCGCGCTCCACAATCGTTCCTGCGGATACGGGTACTCCCGCTCGAAGCGGATCGCGGGACGGCCTTCGACATCGACGAATCGAGCTCGGTTCTTCACAGCGACTCCCGAAGTTGTGCGGTTGAAGAGCGTTGCGTGGCTTCTTCCCCGAACTATGCCGCATCGCTCCGACAGGAGAGTGCGATCAGGAGACCCGGTCGAACTCGTCCTCGATGTCCCCGCTACGGCTCGAGCCCACCCTCCCCCGCGCCCCGTCAGGTCTTCGCGGTCGGGTTGAACTACGACCCCGCAGGGTCCGTGGCTCGTCACCCCCGACGAGTTCGCCGACCCGGACGATCTGGAACTGGGGTGCACGATCGACGGCGAGGAGGTCCAGAAGGGCCACACGCGGGAGATGATCTTCTCCGTCCCCGCGATGGTCGCCGAGCTGTCGCGCAACGTCACCCTGCATCCGGGCGACGTGATCTTCACCGGCACACCCGCCGGTGTGGGCACGGGCCGCGACCCGCAGCGCTACCTGCGCGCCGGTGAGCGGCTCGACAGCTGGATCGACGGCATCGGCGAACTGCACCAGCGTTTCGTCGCCGCCGGCGCGTAGTCGCTACAGAAATGGCTGTCCGCTACGGAAATTTCCGTAGCGGACAGCCATTGTCGTAGCGGATGCCGGATCAGACGGAGACCTTCTCCAGGTTCGCGGGTTCGCGCTCGGGAGCGGGCTCGTGATCGTCGACCATCATGCTCTCGTCGAACGGCAGCCGTCCGCTGAGCACCTCGTCGACGCGTTCACGGTCCACCGACCGGGTCCAGGTGCCGATGAGCAGGGTCGCGATGGCATTGCCGGAGAAGTTGGTGACGGCTCGCGCCTCGGACATGAACCGGTCGACACCGACGATCAGGCCGACGCCGTCGAGCAGGTCGGGACGGTGGCTCTGCAGACCGCCGGCCAGCGTCGCCAGCCCGGCACCGGTGACCCCGGCCGCACCCTTCGAGGCGACGATCATGAACAGCAGGAGCGAGAGCTGCTCGCCCATGTTCAGGGGGCTGCCCATCGCATCGGAGACGAACAGGGCGGCCATCGTCAGATAGATGGCGGTGCCGTCCAGGTTGAACGAGTAGCCGGTGGGCACGACCACGCCGACGGTGGTGCGCTGGACACCGAGGTGCTCCATCTTGGCGATCAGGCGCGGCAGCGCGGATTCCGACGACGACGTCGCAAAAATGAGCAGGTACTCGCGGGCGAGGTACTTCACGAGCTTGAACACCGAGACACCGGCGACGGCCCGCAGCAGCGATCCCAGGACGCCGAAGACGAACACGACGCACGTGAGGTAGAAGGCGATCATCAGCACACCGAGCTGCAGGACCGCGCTCAGTCCGGTCTGACCGACGACGTTGGCGATGGCGCCGAACGCACCGATCGGGGCGAGCCACAGGATCATCGTCAGGATGCGGAAGACGAGCTTCTGCAGATGGGCGATACCGCGGAGGATCGGTTCACCCGACTTGCCGATGCCCTGGATCGCGAAACCGACGAGCAGCGCCACGAACAGGGTCTGCAGGACACTGCCTGCGGTCAGCGCGGAGAGCAGGGTGGTCGGGATGATCGACGCGATGAAGTCGACGGTGCCGCCGGCCGCGTGCGCCTTCTCGGCGAGTTCGGCACCCGAACCGGCGTTGGCCGGATCGAGGGTCAGACCCGAGCCCGGGTCGAGCAGGTTGCCCACACCGAGGCCGATCGCGAGCGCCACGGTCGACATGCCCACGAAGTAGACCAGCGCGAGTCCACCGATCCGGCCGACACTCGCCGCCGCCCGGACCGACCCGATGCCGAGCACGATGGTGCAGAAGATCACCGGGCTGATCATCATCTTGATCAGGTCGACGAACATGGTGCCGAGGACACCGAGCGACTTGCCTGTCTCCGGGGCCAGCCATCCGACGGCGATACCGGCGACGACAGCGATGATGACGCCGATGTACAGCCAGTGGGTGCGGTCGCGGCGTTTCTCGCCACGCACGGTTGTGGTGCTCATGGAGTGCCCTTCGATCATGCGCGGGCTCTTCGCGCGATGTTCACGGATAACGGGATGCGGTGACGCACCGGCGAGGACTCGGGAATCGACCGTGGTTCGGTCGGGTACTACGGAACCCTGGTAGGGCCTCTCCGCGCCCGGGCGGTGACCGGCATCACGTCCACATAGGGAAATGGTGGTGGTCCGTTCACCGCGGGAGAAGTTTGTGTACATAGTGTTCACGGGAGGTGACCGGTGAACCGTCGCGAGACGAGACCGCCGATGAGCGTGGCGGGCCAGCTGCTCATCCTCCAGCTGGTGGTGTTCACGGTGGTAGCGATCGTGGCGGGCGCGCTCATCGTCGTCGACGAACGCCGCGACGCCGACGAGGCCACCCGTCGCAGCGTGACGGATATCGCAGTGACAGCCGCGCTCTTCCCGGAGGTCGCGGACGGGTTGATCTCCCCCGATCCGACCGCAGCGCTCCAGCCCCGCGCCGAGCAGATCCGCGAGGCGACAGGGGTGGACTTCGTCGTCGTCGTGAACCCCGAGGGCATCCGGGTGACACATCCGGTGCCGGAGCAGATCGGGTTGCCGTACACGGGCCACACCGACGAGGCCCGTTCGGGCACGCCGTTCACCGAGACGTACACCGGCAGCCTCGGCCCGTCGATCCGCACCATCGCCCCCGTCTACGACGACGGCACGCTCGTCGGGTTCGTGTCGGTCGGGGTGACGCGGGAGAGGATCGCCGAGAACTTCGTGCGGAGCCTGCCGGGCATCCTCGGGCTCGTGGCGGCCGGGCTCGTGGTCACCGCAGCGGGCGGCTACCTCATCGCCCGGCGTCTGCGCCGGCAGACACTCGGCCTCAACCCCGACCAGCTGCGGCGCATGTACGAACACCACGACGCCGTCCTGCACTCGATCGGAGAGGGACTGCTGGTGTTCGGCACGGCCGAGGACTCTCCGCGCGTCGACGTCGTCAACGACGAGGCGCGCCGCCTGCTCGGGCTTCCCCCGACCGGACCGGTCCCCTTCGACACGCTCCCCGAGACACTGCGCGAACTCGCACTCACCGGTGAGGCACGCGACGAGGTGCATCTGACCCGCGACCGCACGCTCGTCGTCAACAGCGACGCGGTGAACTGGAACGGGCGCCGCATCGGCACGGTCGTCACTCTGCGCGACCACACCGAACTACGCAGTGTCCTGGGCGAACTCGACTCGGTCCGCGGGTTCGCCGAGTCGCTGCGGGCGCAGGCGCACGAGTCGGCGAACCGTCTGCACACCATCATCACGATGGTCGAACTCGGCCGGCCGGAGGAAGCGGTCGCGTTCGCGACGCAGGAACTGGCGGTCTCCCAGCATCTGATCGACAGGTTGACGAGCGCGGTCCACGAACCGGCGCTGTCGGCACTGCTGCTCGGCAAGATCGATGAGGCCGCCGAACGAGGGGTGGAACTGACCGTCACCGACGACACGGAACTCGGTCCGGTTCCGATCCCGGCGCGCGATATCGTCACTCTCGTCGGGAATCTCATCGACAATGCCATCGACGCCTCCCATGCGTCGGACGATCCGTGGGTGGAGGTTACTGTGCGCCAGGAGGATTCGTCGATGATCGTCGAGGTCGCCGACAGCGGGCCGGGGATGTCGCCGGAAGTACTGGCCCGGGCCATGCAGCGCGGCTACTCCACCAAATCCGAGCAGCGCGGTCTCGGACTCGCGCTCGTCGTCCAGGTCGTCGCGCGTCACGGCGGCACCCTGCGCACCGAACCGTCGCTGGGTTCGATGATCGTCGCCGAGATCCCCCTCGGAGGCACGTCGTGATCCGCGTGCTCATCGTCGAGGACGAGCCGCTCATCGCCGAGGCCCACCGCGAATACGTCGGCAGGGTGGAGGGATTCGAGGTGGTGAGCATCGCGCACACGGGCCGCGACGCCGTGCGGGCGGTCGCGTCGGCGGCGCGGGCGAAAACACCGGTGGATCTGGTGCTGCTCGACATCGGGCTCCCCGACACGAACGGCCTCGAGGTCGCCGCGCGCCTGAGCGCCGGTCGTCCGAGCCCCGACATCATCGCTGTGACGTCGAACCGCGATCTGGAGGTCGTGCGGACGGCGGTCGCGCGGGGCGTGGTGTTGTATCTGCTCAAGCCGTTCACCTTCGCGGCGCTGCAGGACAAACTCGAGCAGTACGTGGCCTATCGCTCGGCGCTGCGCGACGCGGAGACGGCGGCGGGTCAGCACGACATCGACCGCGCCATGGCGGCGCTGCGCACGAGCAGTTCCCGCCCGTCGACCCCCAAGGGCATCTCCCCCGACACGCTGTCGAAGATCACCGATTTCCTCCACGACGCCGACGGCCCGCGCACCGCCGCGGAAGTCGGCTCGGCCGTGGGGGTCTCACGCGTCACGGCATGGCGTTACCTCGAACGGCTCGCCGACGACGGTGCCGCGACCCGCCTCACCGAGTACGGCCGCGCCGGCCGACCCCAGGTCCGGTACGAACTGCGCAGGTGAGCGGTCGTGTATCCGATGACGAGGCGACAACGATGCGATAACTCCGTTAACGGGGGCGTCGGCGGGTCGCGACGTACCGGGTGATCACCCGTCCGACTCCACCGAGGAGGCACACACGTGAGATTCCGACCGACCGCGCTCCTGATCCCCGTCGTCGCAACGACGTTGCTCGCGGCATGCGGGAACGACGATACGACGCCCGCCCCCACCACGACCTCCGCAAACGCGACCGCGGAGCCCACCGGCGCGAACACGACGCGACCTGCACCTGCCGAGTCGACCGCAGCACCCGCGCCGATCGAACCCACGCGGGAGGCGTCGGCGCTCGAAGGCGAGGGGCTGTGTCTCGACCCGGCGGCGCCTCCTGTCGCGGACGCGCTCGCGGGTCTGAGCGACGACGGGTTCGCATGGCAGGTCGAGGACTCCACCGATGCCGTCGTCGGCGACTGCCCGTCGTTGATGTGGCTGGTCGCGGTGGGCGGGAACAGTGCGTCCTCCCCCGAACACCTGCTGTTCTTCGCCGACGGCAGCTATCTCGGTACTGCGACGTCGGAGCCGTACGCGTACACCTCGGTGGTCGACGCCTCCGACGACACGGTCACGGCGGAGTACCGCTGGCTCGCCGGCGACGAGCCGTTCTGCTGCCCCGAGGGCGGCCCCGCGACAGTGCGGTACACCTGGGACGGCTCGCAGATCGTCATGCTGGACCCGCTGCCGCAGGAGATGCTCGACTCCTACAACTGACGCTGCGCTCATCCGCTACGAGTTCGGTCATCCGCTACAGCAATTCGTTGGTTGTCAGGATGGTCGTGAGACATCCTGACAACCAACGCGGGGATCGGAGCGACACAGATGTCCGACCTCATGACCATCCCCGTAGGACGAACCCAACAAGGCCACCGCGCGTTCTCCATGGCCTACAAAATCGAGTTCTTGCGCCGATGGGACACCTGCGTCGAACGCGGCGCCAAGACCCGACTGCTGCGCGAGAACAATCTCGCCCAAGGCACCGTCCGCCGCTGGCTGCAGGCCCGCGATGAGGGACACTTGCAGAAGTCGATGGTCGAAGCAGCAGACAAAGCGAGGGACCGATTGGACAGTCGAGACCGCGCGGAGCTCGCCGAACTCCGCCGCGAAAACGAACGCCTCCGCGACAAAGTCGCCCAGAGCGACGCCGCCGTGGAGATCCTGGGAAAAGCATTCGAGCTCTTGCAGGGGATCCACAAGACCTCGACCGACGAGACCACCGAGATCCCGCCGGCATTGATGAGCGCACGCGAGTACGCGCTGTGGCTCGAGCGCAAAGCGTTGTCCTGACCGACATCGTCACCGAACTGACCGAGGCGGGAATGTCGGTCACCCGGGGATGTGCGCTCGTGGGGATCGCCCGGTCGAGCTATTACCGGCGGGCCCACCACTACCGGCACTATCGGCCGGTCACCGATCCGATCCCGCAGCGACAGCGGCAGCAACCAGCGGCACTGTCGCCGGCCGAGAAGGCCACCATCGTCGCGTTGATCCTCGCCGAGGAGAACGCGGATCAGTCTGTGTGTCAAATCTATTGGCGTTCGTTCGATGACGGATTGGTGGACTGCTCGGAGGTCACGTTCTATCGGGTGGCCCGGGCCGAGAAGCTCACCGGGGACCGGCGTCGCAGCCGCACCGGAGGACCGTCGACGCCCCGCTGCGCACCGGTCGTCGAGGCCATCGACGTCGGGGACCTGTGGTCGTGGGACATCACGACACTCAAGGGGCCCCGCACGCAGGACCAGTTTCGGTTGTATCTGGCAATCGATGTGTACTCACGGTTTCCGGTGGCGTGGCGCATCGAATACCACGAGGACAAGGCCAAGGCGGTAGAGATGTTCACCGAAGCGTTCACCGCGTTCGGGGCGCCGGGGGTGTTGCATGCCGACAACGGGGCATCGATGCGGTCGGGGTTGTTGCTCGATGCCCTCGCCGCGGCGGGGGTCGTGTCGTCGTTCTCCCGTCCGCGGGTCAGTGACGACAATCCCTTCTCGGAGTCATTGTTCAAGACCATCAAGTACGACCTGACATGTCCGGATCGGTTCGATGATATCGATCATGCTCGGCGGTGGACCGAAGACTTCATGAACCGGTATGCGCTCGAGCACCGGCACGCAGGGCTGGGGCGGTACACGCCGGTGTCGGTGTTCCTCGGCAGTGCCGCCGAGGAACACCGACGTCGGCAGGAGCGTCTCAACCGGATCCACGAAAAGTATCCGCATCGGTTCCGGCGTCGACCGGCAGCGCCGGCGTTACCGCAACCGACGGGAATCAACACACCTGATCTGTCTCAGACAGGTTGACAACTTCCGAATTGCCGTAGCGGATGACGAAGAAGCGAGCGGATACGAGTAGCTCACGGCAGGTAGTGCTCGAGGACGAGCCGCTACTGCGCGGACGCCTCCGCGCGGTAGGCGCCGGACGTCTCGAGCACCCATGCGAACTCGAACGCGACCTCGCGCCACTTCTCGTAGCGACCCGACACACCGCCGTGTCCCGCGCTCATCTCCGTCTTGAGCAGCAAGGGAGCATCGCCGGTCTTCGTCGCGCGCAGCTTGGCGACCCACTTGGCGGGTTCGACGTAGAGCACGCGGGTGTCGTTGATGCTGGTGATCGCGAGGATCGCCGGG
Source organism: Rhodococcus rhodochrous (assembly GCF_900187265.1). Lineage (NCBI taxonomy): Bacteria > Bacillati > Actinomycetota > Actinomycetes > Mycobacteriales > Nocardiaceae > Rhodococcus > Rhodococcus rhodochrous. The sequence continues at coordinate 809,696 of NZ_LT906450.1, read as the reverse complement.
TAGTCCTTGGCCTCGACGTTCTCGTAGGGGCTGTACGAGCGCATGTACTCGTACACCTCGGGGTTCTCGAGCGGGTTGCCCCACTCGTCCCACTCGATCACCGTGAGCGGCAGGGACGGATCGAGGATCGAGGTGAGCGGGTCGACGAACGGGACGTTCGCGAGGATGCCCGCGAACAGCTCGGGCGCGATGTTCGCGACCGCACCCATGAGCAGGCCACCGGCGCTGCCGCCGTCGGCGACCAGCTTCTCCGGGCTCGTGACGCCGGTGTCGATCAGGTGCCGCGCGCACGCCACGAAGTCGGTGAAGGTGTTCTTCTTCGTCAGCGACTTGCCGTTCTCGTACCAGTGCCGGCCCATCTCGCCGCCGCCGCGCACGTGCGCGACCGCGAAGACCATGCCCCGGTCGAGCAGCGACAGGCGTGCGACGGAGAAGGCCGGGTCGATGCTGGCCTCGTACGAGCCGTAGCCGTACAGCAGCGTGGGGGCGTTCTCGGGGGTGCCCTTGCGCGCGACGATCGACAGCGGGATCTTCGTGCCGTCCTCGGCGGTCGCCCACTCGCGGCGCTGCTCGTAGAGCGTCGGGTCGAAATCGCCGAGCACCGGCTGCGACTTGAGCAGTTCCAGCTCGCCGGTGCTCACCGTGTAGTCGTAGATCCGGCTCGGGGTGATGAACGACGTGTAGCCCAGACGCAGTGTGGGCTGGGTCCATTCGGGATTCGCGCCCGGTCCGACGGCGAAGAGTTCCTCGTCGAACTCGAGTTCGGTGAGCGTGCCGTAGCCCTCGTCGGTCAACGGCCACACCGCGAGCCGGGTGAGGGCCTCGCGGCGGTAGCCGAGCACGAGATGTCCCTCGAACGCGTCGACGTCCTCGAGGCGCACGTCGTGCCGGTGCTCGATCAGGGTGCGCAGCGCGGACGGGTCGTCGACGGGAGCCTCGGCGAGGACGAAGTTCTCGGCCTTCTCCCCCGTCTCGGGGTCGACGTCGTTGTGCAGGATCAGGAAGCGGTCCTCACCGGCGATCACGGCGTGCTCGGCGCCGTACTCGACACCTTCGCGCCGCGGCAGGATCACGCGGAATTCGCCTGTGGGGTTCTCGGATTCGAGCACCCACCCCTCGGTGGTGATCTTCGATCCGACCCAGATCATGAGGTACTTCTCGCTGCGGGTCGATCCGATCGACACCCAGTACCGCTCGTCGGGTTCGTGGAAGACCTTCACGTCCTCGTCGACGGAGGTGCCGAGCTTGTGCCGCCAGACGGTGTCGGGCCGCCACGACTCGTCGACCGTCTGGTAGAAGACGTGGCTGTGGTCGAGCGCCCACGTCGCTCCCGGTGCGGTGCCGGGGATCTCGTCCGACCGCATCCCACCGGTGGTGAGGTCCTTGATGCGCAGGGTGTAGCGCTCGTCGCCCACGACGTCGGTCGAGTACGCGAGCAGGGTGCCGTCGTGGCTGATCGAGAACGCTCCGAGCGAGAAGAACTCGTGCCCTTCGGCCTCGACGTTGCCGTCGAGGAGCACCTGCTCGCCGGGAAGTTCGACACCCGGCGTGACGTTCGGCGGCGTCCAGTCGTCGGCGTCGGTGATCGGGCACCGGCACTGGATCGCGTACTGCTTGCCCTCGACGGTGCGGGCGTAGTACCACCAGTCGCCCATCCGGGTGGGGACCGACATGTCGGTCTCCTGGGTGCGCGACCTGATCTCCTCGAAGATCGCCTCACGCAGCGGAGCGAGATGCTCCGTCTGCGCCTCGGTGTACGAGTTCTCCGCCTCCAGGTACGCGACGACCTCGGGGTCGTTCTTGTCGCGCAGCCATTCGTAGTCGTCGACGAAGGTGTGCCCGTGGTGGGTGCGCTCGAGGGGCACCTTCTTCGCGACCGGCGGAGCGATCTTCGAGGAGGTCATATGCGGTCAGCCGATCCAATCGTCGAAGGACATTCCCGAAATACGTTCGTACGCCTCGATGTAGCGGGCACGCGTCTTGTCGACGACGTGCTGCGGCAGCGGCGGGGGCGGGGTGTCGGAGGCGCGGTCCCAGCCCGATTCGGGTCCGGTGAGCCAGTTCCGGACGATCTGCTTGTCGAAGCTGGGCTGCACCTTGCCCTCCTCGTACTCGTTCGCGTCCCAGTAGCGGGACGAATCCGGAGTGAGGACCTCGTCGGCGAGCACCAGGTTGCCGGCCTTGTCGAGACCGAACTCGAACTTGGTGTCGGCGAGCAGGATGCCGCGTTCGGAGGCGTACATGGCGGCGCGGTCGTAGATGTCGAGCGTGTCCTGGCGCAGCTTCATCGCCAGGTTCAGGCCGACCTTCTCGACGACGTCGTCGAACGAGATGTTCTCGTCGTGGTCGCCGAGCGCGGCCTTGCTGGCCGGGGTGAAGATCGGCTCGGGCAGCCTGCTGGCCTCGACGAGACCCTCGGGCAGGGCGACACCGCAGACGGAGCCCGTGGCCTGGTAGTCGAGGAGGCCGGAGCCGGTGAGGAAGCCGCGGGCGACGCACTCGACGGGCACCATCTCGAGGCGCTTGACCACGAGGGCACGGCCGAGGACCTCCTCGGGGATACGCTCGTCGTCGGGTTCTCCCGCGAGATGGTTGTTGGTGGCGTCGAGCAGCTTGAAGAAGAACACGCTCATCGCAGTGAGGACCCGCCCCTTGTCGGGGATCGGGGTCTCGAGCACGTGATCGTAGGCCGAGATCCGGTCACTGGCGACGAGGAGCAGGTGCTCGTCGTCGATCACGTACAGATCACGCACCTTGCCGCCGGCGAGGTGTTGGTAGGACTCGAGTGAAGGACGCACGCTGACACCCTAGTGCTCATCGAGTGGGCGTACCGCACCCCGTGGCGGATATCCCACTCGGTCACAGCACGACGGAGCAGCGACGCGAGCGAGAACAGGAGTGGCATGGCCGCATCGTCGCGGGTGGACGTCGGGTTCAGGTCCGATCGGGGCCCGATCCTCATCGCTCTGATGCTCGCCACCTCCCTCGTGGCGCTCGAGAGCACGATCCTGGCCACCGCGGTCCCGACGATCGTCGCGGACCTGGGTGGCTTCACGCAGTTTCCGTGGTTGTTCTCCGCCTACCTGCTCACGCAGGCGGTGCTCGTCCCCGTCTACGGCAAGCTCTCCGACGTCTTCGGCCGCACTCCGCTCCTGTTGTTCGGGATCGGGGTGTTCGCGGCGGGTTCGGTGCTGTGCGCGCTGTCGTGGAGCATGCCGGCGCTGATCGCGTTCCGCGCGGTGCAGGGACTCGGCGCCGGTGCGGTGCTGCCGATGGCGCAGACCATCGCCGGGGACATCTACACGGTCGCCGAGCGGGCCAAGGCGCAGGGCTATCTGGCCAGCGTGTGGGGCATGTCGGCGGTGGTCGGCCCGGCCGTGGGAGGCATCTTCGCCGACTTCCTGTCGTGGCGGTGGATCTTCTGGGTCAACCTGCCGTTGTGCGCCCTCGCGGCGTGGGTGCTCGTCCGCAACTTCCGCGAGGAGAAACCGGCCGGACCACGACCGCGGGTGGACTGGGCCGGCGCGGCGACCCTCGCGGCGGGCGCCGCCCTGTTGATCCTCGGACTGCTCGAGGGCGGCCAGTCGTGGGCGTGGACGTCGGCACCGAGCATCGGCATCTTCGCCGCGGGCGCGACGCTGATCGCGGTGTTCGTGTGGATCGAGTCCCGCGCAGCCGAGCCGATCCTGCCGATCCGCCTGTTCACGCGGCGGGTGCTCGTCACCACCAGCGCGGTATCGTGCCTGGTGGGGGCGGTCGTGCTGGGTCTGACCTCGTACGTTCCGTCGTTCGTGCAGGGCGCGCTGGGGACCACCGCGCTCGTCGCGGGCTTCACGCTGGCGACGATGACGATCGGCTGGCCGATCGCGGCGGCGCAGTCGGGCCGGTTCTACCTGCGGATCGGTTTCCGCAACACCGGCCTGGTGGGTGCGGTGCCGCTGCTCTGCGGCGCGGCACTGCTGACGCAGGTCGGTGTGGAGTCGGCTCCCTGGCAGGTCGCGGTCTGCTGCGTGCTCGTCGGTCTCGGGATGGGGTTGATCGCCAGCCCGTCGCTGATCGCGGCGCAGTCGAGTGTCGAGTGGTCGGAGCGGGGCGTCGTCACGGGGGCGAACGCCTTCGCTCGCGCGATCGGCAGCGCGGTCGGTGTGGCGGTGTTCGGTGCGCTCGCCAACGCCGCGCTCGGTGGTGCAGCAGCGGACGAGACCACGATGGGGGCTCCCGACGCGGCGCAGTTGGCGGCGTCCGTGGCGCCGGTGTTCGTCGCCGTTCTGGTCTGCGCCGCCCTGCTGGTGTCGTGCGTGTGCCTGATCCAGAACCGTCCGGCGGCGGCCGGGTAGGCGACACGCCGCGTGCCTATACCGTTACCTACGCGCTGTTTCGTATTCGCTCGAGATCGGGCACCATCTCTGCGGTGAGAACGACAAGCGGCGGCAAGGACACCATCGACGACGTGACGTACTTCCCCGTCGGGGCTGCGGAGCATGCTCTGCAGCGGCTGGCACACGCCACGGCGATGCAGGACACGACGGATTACGAGGCGCTGCGCTCTGCCATGGACGCGGAGTACTTCTGGCGCGGTGTCGCCGAGACCTTCCGGATCGCCGACGAGGCATTCCGGATCGTGTCGTCCGCGACCCGCGACCGGCAGGACATCTCCGCGCACGTCATGGCACGCGCTGCCGACTGGGTGGGCACCATCGAGCTCGCCACCGAGGGATCCCGGCTGTACGGCGCGCTCGTCGCCTACACCCAGGGCGTCAGCGAAGGGTATTCGGCCGTGGAGGCCTGGGCGCGCGACGGACGGGTATGACACGAAGGCGCTGATCGACGCGAAGGCGGGGCCGGGGTTCACCCCGGCCCCGCTCGTCGACCCGCAGGTCAGCCCACAGCTTCGAGATCGCCCGCGTCCTCGAACCGCCGCAGCGTCGGGGTCGCGACGAACATGATCGCGATGATCACCACACCGGCCACGCCGTAGACGGTCAGGGCCATCGAGATCGGCACCAGCGAGGCCACGACGCCCGCCGCGACCGCACCGACGGAGGTACCGGCCGTCACCTGCGCGCCCCACACGGCCGCGATCCGTCCGCGGTACTCGTCGGAGGTGTTGCGCTGGACGGTCGCGTACCGCACGACGTCCGCGAGCGAGTCGCCGAAACCGTGCGCGGCGAGGCCGAGCAGCACGACGGCGAGGACGCCGGTCGCGCCGGCACCCACCAGACCGGCGGCGGAGACCGCCATGAGCAGGTACACCACCAGCCCGTACCGGCGGATCGAGCCGGTCCAGCCGCTGGTCAGCGAGCCGATCACGGCTCCGACTGCGGGCGCGGTGTAGAGCAGGCCCACCACCGACGGTCCGACGCCGAGCACCTCGTCGGCGAACTCCGGGATCAGCACGGCCCAGCCGGACAGCAGCATCGCGAGGAACCCGACGATCAGCACCTGCCCCACCACGCGGTTGTGTGCCGCGTACCGGAAGCCCGACACCACAGACTTCAGCGGTGACTCCTCCGCGACATGCGTCGGGGGCAGCGACGGCAGGCGGGTGATGCAGAAGGTGGTGATCGCGGTGGTGAACGCCGCGAGCGCGTAGGCCACGCCCACACCACCGGCGGCGATGACGACACCGCCGAGCGCCGGGCCGATCATGGAGCCGAGGTCGGCGGTCAGCGCCATGAGCGCGCCGGCCGCAGCGAGCTTGTCGCGCGGGATCAGGCTGGGGGTGACGGCCATGAGCGCGGTCGCCGAGATCCCGCCCGCGATGCCGTCGACGACGGCGAGCACGTAGATCGCCCACATCTGCGGTTCGGGCAGGAACGCGTTGATCGCCAGCAGCGCGAAGGCGACGCCTGCGGTGCCGCGAGCGAGGGCGATGACGTTCCGCCGGTCGTACCGGTCGGCGAGCACCCCGCCCGCGAAGGTGGCCCCGAAGGTGGTCACACCGATCACCGCGGAGACGGCGGCGACCTGCGCCGTCGAGCCGGTGAGCTGGTAGACCTGCACGGGCACGGCCACGATGAGGAAACCGAGACCGAACAGGGAGACGACGCGTGCGGTGAACAGGTACCGGAACTCGCGGCTGGTCCGCAGCGGGTCGATGTCGATGAGGAGCTTCTCGAAGACGGCCACGATCACCCGCTCATCCGCGGGTGAGCAGCGCGATCCACTGCTCGAGGTCGGGGGCCGAGGCGAGGTCCACGAAGTCGACCTCGACGCCGGCGCTGCGCCACTGTTCCACGAGGGCCATCAGCCGGACGGAATCGAGTCCCTGGTCGACGAGGCTCGCCGAGGGGTCGAGTTCGTCGACGTCGATGTCCAGGATCCGGGCGGTGTCGGCGAGGACGGTAGTGCGATCGAGCATGGTGTTCTCCTTCTTTCGATGTGTGCAGGCGGGTTGCGCTCTATCGAGCGGTGCCCGTCAGTTCTCTCGCGGCGACGACGACCTGCACCGTGTCCTGCCAGATCCGCGCGATCTCGGCGAGCGTGTCCGCATCGACCACGTCCGCTGCGGCGGCGAACTCGCATTCTAGAACCGCGCCGTCCGGGGTGTCCTCGGTGATCGCGTCCACCTGCAGGACGTGGTCGAGCGGCATGTCCGGATCCACCGACCCGCCGATCGCGGCGGCGCCCGGTGCGCCCGACCACGGGCTGCCGGATGCCTCTCCGAGCGTGAGCCGGCCGAGGTAGTTGAAGACGACGGCCGGCGGCACGTACCGGGCGAAGCGGTGGCCGAAGTCCGGGTTCAGCCGACGCAGCAGGCCGAAGCCGATGCCGTTGTCGGGTCGTTCCCGCGACGCGCGTGCCACCGCGCGCAGCGCCGCGCCCGCGGCGTCGGTGTCCCGGGACGCGGACGCCACGTCGACCTCCGACAGATCCACCGTCACCGGATACATCGACGTGAACCAGCCGACGGTGCGCGACAGGTCGGCACCGGGGACCACCTGCTCCTCCCGACCGTGTCCCTCGAGATCGATACGGACCTGGTCGCCGCCCCGAACCGACGCCACCGCGACGGCGAGGGCCGAGAGCAGGATGTCGTCGACGACGTCCGCGGCCAGGACCCGTTCGGTGACGTCGACGGGCAGGTGCACGCGGGTCGACCGGGTCGAGAAGACGGTGTCGCGTGCCGGGTCGAGCGGGCGCGAACCGAGCATCGGTTCATCGGCGTCGACGGCGCGCTGCCAGGCCGACCACGACGCGGTGATCCGCTCCGAGCGGGCGGCCTTCGCGAGTTCGTCCGCCCACACCCGGAAGGGTGTGCCGCTCGACGACAGGGTCACCGGCTCTCCACGCTCGGCCTGTTCGACGGCGTCGGCGAGGTCGGGGACGAGGATCCGCCACGACACGCCGTCCACCACGAGGTGGTTCACGACGATCAGGACGCGTCCGGCCTGCTGCGGCCCGAAGTCGAACCACACGACCTGCACCATCATCCCGTTCTCGGGATCGAGTGCCGCGTAGGCGTTCTCACGTTCCTCGTCGAACAACTCGCCCCAGTCCCGGCCCGTGGCGTCGACGCGCCGCACGGACCCGGTGAGGTCGGGCACGGTCTCGGGGACCGTCCACGACGGCCGGCCTTCGTCGTCGACCCGGAAGGCCGAGCGCAGCATCGGATGGGCGGTCACGAGCGCCTCGATCGCGGTCCGCAGGGTGTCGAGCGTGACCCCGACCGGCGCGACGAGCAGTCGCGCCTGCGAGAACCGGGACAGACCCGTCCACTGTTCGAGGGTGTCCCACACGATCGGCGTGACGGTCACCTCGCCCGTAGCGTCGCCGACGGCTGCCGGACGGGTCTGCCCGCTGCCGATGTCGATCGCAGCCGCGAGTGCCTCGACGGTGCGCAGTTCGATCACCTGACGGGTCGTGATCCACAGTCCTTCTGCCCGGACCTTCGACACGAGCTGGATCGAGACGATCGAGTCGCCGCCGAGGGAGAAGAAGTCGTCGTCGATGCCCACCCGTTCGAGTCCGAGCACGTCCGCGACGAGTCCGGCCAGGACCCGTTCGGTGCCGGTGCGCGGTGCACTGGTGCCGACCAGCGACGAGAAGTCCGGTTCGGGTAGCGCCTTCCGGTCGACCTTGCCGTTGGCGGTGACGGGGAAGGTGTCGAGCACGAGCACCACGGCGGGCACCATGTAGTCGGGCAGGCGCTCGGCGACGGTGGCACGAACGACCGCCGGATCGACGTCGCCGTCCGGGGTCACGTAGCCGACCAGACGCGTCACTCCACGAGTGTCGGTGTGTGCGTTCACGACCGCGTCCCGCACGCCACGCACCGCGGTCAGCGCGGCCTCCACCTCGCCGAGTTCGACCCGGAAGCCGCGGATCTTGACCTGGTCGTCGCCGCGCCCGAGGAATTCGAGCACGGGCCGGCCGTCGGCACCGCGGACCCGCCGGACGAGGTCGCCGGTGCGGTACATGCGACTGCCGTCGTCGGCGAAGGGATTCGGCACGAACCGGACCGTCGTGAGGTCGGGCCGACCGAGATATCCGCGGGCAACGCCGGCACCGGAGACGTACAGTTCGCCGACCACTCCCATCGGCACGGGCCGGAGCATCGCGTCGAGGACGTAGGCGCCGGCACCGTGTACCGCCCGGCCGAGGCACGGTGTGTCCGCATCGGTGACCGACCCGATGAGCGAGTCCACGGTGCATTCGGTGGGGCCGTAGAGGTTGAAGGCCCGCCCGTCCGTGAGCTCCCGCAGTCGCTGCCACGACGCCGGATTGACGGCCTCGCCACCGAATCCCACGGAGGCGGGGCGGTGTCCGCTCTCGTACAGTCCCGCCGCGAGCATGCGGTCGAGGAAGGACGGGGTGACCTCGAGGAAGTCGAGTTCGTGTTCGAGCGTGTACGCGACCATCCGTTCGGGATCACGCATGGTGTCCTCGTCGAAGACGTGCACCGTGTGTCCGTCGAGCAGCCACAGGGTGGGCTGCCAGGACGCGTCGAAGCCGAACGACCATGCGTGCCCGACGCCGACGGAGTCGCGTCCGGACGCCGCGACGGTCGGGACGTAGAGGTCCGCGCGGTGACTCTCGAACAGGTTGAGCAGGTTCGCGTGCGTGACCGCGACGCCCTTCGGCAGTCCGGTCGAACCGGAGGTGTAGATGACGTACACACCGTTGTGCGGGCGCAACGCTCCGAGCCGGTCGGCGTCCGTCAGTGGGGCCGTGGAGAATTCGTCGAGTTGCAGGTCGGGGTCGTCGAGCACCACGATCCGCGTGTCGCCTGCGACGGGGGCGATGCCACCCAGAACCGAGGCGACCGTGACGATCACCTGCGGACGCGAATCGGACACTATGTGCGCCAGTCGATCCTGTGGATAGGACGGATCCATCGGTACGTACACGCCACCCGACGAGATCGCCGCCGCGATCGCGACGACCATGTGCTCGGACCGCGGCAACGCGAGCCCCACGACCGTCTCCGGCCCGACCCCGGCGTCGACGAGGAGCCGCGCGAGTCGCGCGGATCGCCGGCCCAGTTCCGCGAACGACAGTGTCGTGCCGTCGGCGACCACCGCGGGTGCGTGCGGGGTACGTGTGATCTGCCGTGCCAGGAGATCGGCGACGGTCGCCGCACCGCTCGACGGTGCCGCGGGGGTCGTCGACCACTCGCTGCGCAGACCGGCGCGTTCGGCGGCCGTGAGCACATCGAGTTGCGTCACGGTTCTGGGCTTCTCGGTGACGAGCTGATCGAGGATGCGGACGAGCCTCTCCCCCAGTGCGGTGGCGTCGTCCTCGGTGAACAGATCAGTCCGGTATTCGAGGCCGAGATGCAGTTCGTCCTCCAGTCCCGCGACCAGCACGAGCGGGAAGTTCGTGGCGTCCGAGCCTCCGACGGAGCCGACCCGCACGCCACCGTCCCGCTGCGCCGCGTCGAGGGCGTCGCGGTCGACGGGATAGTTCTCGAAGACGAGCAGGGTGTCGAACAGTTCGCCGACCCCGACGGCACGCTGGATGTCGGCGAGACCCACGTACTGGTGGTCCATCACACGGTTCTGGGTGGCGTGCGTGCGCGTGACGAGATCGGTGATCGACTCCTCCGCCTGCGTGCGGACGCGCACCGGGACGGTGTTGATGAACAGGCCGATCATCGATTCCACGCCCGGCACGTCGGGGACGCGCCCGGAGACGATCGCCCCGAAGACGACATCGGTTCTGCCGGTGAGCGATCCGACGAGAAGACCCCAGGCGGTCCGGACGAGTCCGTTGACCGTGACGCCGTATGCGCGGCTCGCCTCGACGAGTCGCCGCGACAGTCCGTCCGGCACGGCGACCGTCAGTTCGGCGGGGAACTCCGGTCGCAGCGCCGTGCCGGACGGCGCGACGAGGGTGGGTTCGTCCACACCGTCGAGCAACTCGCGCCACACCTCGACACCGGCCGCGACGTCCTGTTCGCCGAGCCAGTCGAGGTAGTCCGAGAACGGCGCGACGGGTGCGAGTCCGGCGGTGGATCCGCCGGCGGCGTAGATCTGCAGGAGTTCCTGCACGAGCAGCGGGGTGGACCAACCGTCGGAGACGAGGTGGTGCATCGTGAACAGCAGTCGCGCGCGCGACGGTCCCGCGACCACCAGCGTGAAGCGCACCAGCGGTGCGGCCGAGAGATCGAACCTGCGGGCGCGGTCGGTGGCGAGCAGTTCCGCCACCCGCGTGTCGAGTTCGCCGGGCTCGACGTCCCCGAGATCGACGACCTCCCAGCGCGGTTCGGCGGTACGACGGACGACGCCGATCGGTTCGCCCGCTGCGCCGAGTCGATATCCGGTGCGCAGCACGGCGTGCCGGTCGACGAGTGCACGCACCGAGCGCTGCATCGTTCGGGCGTCGACGCGACCGTCGAGGGCGAGGTCGGTCTGCATCGTGTAGACATCGACACCCTCGGCGACACTGCCCGATCCCGATGGCTCGTCCAGTCCGGCCAGGAAGTACATGCCGCGCTGCAGGGGTGTCAGCGGCACGACGTCCTCGATGCCGTCCGGATTCTCGGCGTGCAGCGCGAGCACCTCGTCGACGGACAGTCCGGACGCGGTGAGCATCGACGGCACGGGGGCACCGGCAACGCCATCTGCGACCGTGTCGGTGAGGAGGCGCAGTGCCGCGAGCCAGCGTTGCCCGATCCGGCGGGCGCGATCGGCGTCGAGCGCACCGGTGGCGTAGGTGAACACCGCCGACAGCGCGGGTCCGTCCGGTCCGTCCTCCGTGATGGCGTTGACGTCGAGGACGTGGTCGAGGGGCATGGCCGGGTCGACGGAACCGCCGAGCGCGGCCACCTCCGGTGCGGCCGACCACGCGGCGTCGGCGGTGTCGCCGAGGGTCATGCGGCCGAGGTAGTTGAACATCACCTCCGGGGCCCGGTAGCCGGCGAAGCGGTCGCGGTCGTCGCCGAGGAAGCGCAGGAGACCGAATCCGATTCCGTTGTCGGGGATCCGCTTCAGCGACTCGGTCGCGTAGGCGACGGCCCGGAGCGGATCACCACCGTCGAGCGCACGGTCTCCAACGAGTTCGACCGTCACGGGGTACAGGGAGGTGAACCATCCGACGGTGCGCGACAGGTCGGCGCCGGGCACGACCTGTTCTTCGCGGCCGTGACCCTCGAGATGCACTCGCAGGGCGGATCCGCCGCAGACGTCGGTGACGGCGAGGGCGAGAGCTGCGAGCAGCACGTCGCCGGTGCCGATACCGAGGGCGGACGGCACGGTGGTGAGGATGCGTTCGGTGACGTCGATCGGCACGTCGATCTCGACGGACGCCGAGGTCGACACGATGTCGCGCTGCGGGTCCAGGAGGCGGCTTCCCACCGCGGGTGCCCCCTCGACGGCGAGAGCGGATTCCCAGATCGGCCACGATCCGGTGATCCGCTCGGACGAGGCGGCCTCGACGAGCGCTTCCGCCCATTCCCGGAAGGACGTCCCGGTGTCCTCCGGCGCGGGGGTCTCCCCGCGGGTGGTTGCGTCGACGGCACCGGCGAGGTCGGGCACCAGGATCCGCCACGACACGCCGTCGACGACGAGATGGTGCGCGACGACGACGATGCGCCCGGCCTGTTGCGGTCCCGGGTCGAGGAAGACCACGCGGAGCATGATCCCGGTCTCGGGGTCGAGTGCGTCGACGGCCTCCGCCGACGCCTCGGCGATGACGTCGCTCCACGAGACCTGGTCCGTGGTCGAGACATCCACTCGCCGGACGAGCGTCGCGGCCTCCGGAAGGTCCTCGGGCACGATCCACGACGGTCCGGAGTCGCCGATGGTGAACCGCGAGCGCAGCATCGGGTGAGCCGCGAGCAGTGCCCGCACGCCCGCGACGAGGTCCGCCTCCCGCAGACCCACGGGGGCGACGAGCACCCGCGACTGGGTGAACCGGCGCAGCGAGTCGAACGATCCGGACGCGAGGGATTCGTGCACGATCGGCGTGACGGGCACCGGGCCGGTCGCCGCCGTCCGGGCTCGCCGGGGCTCCTCGGCGGGTGCCTCGCACGCTGCGGCGAGCGCGGCGGCGGTACGCAGTTCGAAGACCTGACGGGCCGTCACGCGCAGCCCGGCCGCACGCAACCGCGACACCAGCTGGATGGAGACGATCGAATCGCCTCCGAGGGCGAAGAAGTCGTCGTGCACCCCGACGCGGTCGAGGCCGAGGACGTCGGCGACGGTGGCGCACAGCGTCCGCTCGGTCTCGGTGCGCGGTTCACCGGCACCCGCCAGCGACGAGAAGTCGGGTTCGGGCAACGCCTTCCGGTCGATCTTGCCGTTGGTCGTCAGTGGAAGGACGGGAAGAGCGACGAGCACGGCCGGCACCATGTAGTCCGGCAGCCGGCCGGCGAGCACGGCCCGCACCTCGGCGGTATCGGGTCCGTCACCGACGATGTACCCGACGAGGCGGGTGGTCCCCCGATCGTCGGTGTGCGGGACCACCACGGCGTTCCGCACGGCCGGATGCGCGGTGAGCGCGGTCTCGATCTCGCCGGGTTCCACGCGGAATCCTCGGATCTTGACCTGGTCGTCGTCGCGCCCGACGTATTCGAGTGTGCCGTCGTCCGTCCACCGCACGACGTCGCCGGTGCGGTACATGCGGGCACCCGCCGGCCCGTGCGGATCGGCGACGAAACGCGTCGCGGTCAGGCCGTTCCGGCCGAGATAGCCTCGGGTGACGCCGTTTCCGGCAACGTACAGCTCACCGGCCACTCCCGTGGGCACGGGACGCAGCCAGTGGTCCAGGACCCGCACGCTCGTCCCCGGGGTGGGACCGCCGATCGTCACGGTCTCCCCCGCGATGCGCGCAGAGGTCGCGTCGACGGTGCACTCGGTGGGTCCGTAGCAGTTCGTCGCCACCACGTCGCTCGCGGCGAGGCGCTGCCACAGCGCGGCACTCACCGCTTCGCCGCCCACCGTGACGGTCGCGGGGACGTGCCCGCCGGGTTCGAGGAGACCGGCGTCGAGCAGGCGGTTCATGAGCACGGGCACGGTGTCGACGTAGTCGATGCCGTGGGTGCGCACGTAGTCGACGATGTGGTCGACGTCGGCGCGGTACTCGTCGGGAAGCACGTGCAGCACATGGCCTTCGAAGAGCCAGGTGAGCGCGGCGACGGCCGAGTCGAAGGCGAACGGGTAGGTGAGCAGGACGTGCCACTGCCCGTCACGCGGCGCACGACCGGCGGCCTGCATGGGCCCGGCGGTCTGTGCGGCGTGCAGGTCGGCGAGATTGGCGTGCGTGACGGCGACACCCTTCGGCAGACCCGTGGAACCGGAGGTGTAGACGACGTAGGCCAGATGGTCCGGGCGGAGCGGGGCGCGCCGGTCCGCGTCCTTGAGCGGAGCGGACGGCAGCGCCGACAGTGCGGACTCGACGTCCGGGGCGTCGAGGACCAGCACGTCGGCGCCGTCGAGCACGTCGCCGAGGCTCGCGCGCACGGCTTCGGTGGTGATCACCAGTCGCGGTGCGGCGTCGGTGATCATGTGCTTCAGCCGGTCGGCGGGATAGGACGGGTCGAGCGGCAGGTAGGCGCCTCCGGCGGTGAGGACGGCGACGATCGCGTCGACCATGGCGCCGGTCCGGGGAAGCGCGAGACCGACCCGCTCGTCGGGTCGCACGCCGCGGTCGACGAGCAGTCTCGCCAGTCGTGCCGAGGCCGCGCCGAGTTCACCGAAGGACGATTCCTGCTCACCACACACCACTGCGGGTCGGTCGGTGTCGGTGGTGAACCGGTGCGCGAGCAGGTCGGCGACGGTGCCGGTCGACGGTGCCGCGGGTGCGGTGGACCAGGTGCCCAGTATGCGTTCCCGTTCCGAGGACGGCAGGACGTCGAGGTCGGCGACAGGCGCATCGGGCCGGGTACACAGGGCCTCGAGGATCGCGACGAGGCGGGCACCCAGGGCGGCGGCCTCGTCCGCGTCGATCAGCGACGGACGGTGGTCGAGCTTGACGACGAGCCGGTCGGACATGCCGGCCGTGAGGACCAGCGGATAGTTGGTGGCGTCGCGTCCGTCGACGCCGGTGATCGTCACTCCCCCGGCGCGCTGGGCTCGCTCGAGGGCGTCGCGGTCGACGGGGTAGCTCTCGAACACGGTGAGGGTGTCGAACAGTTCACCGATCCCGACGGCGCGCTGCACGTCGGACAGGCCCAGATACTGGTGGTCGACGGTGCGCGACTGCTCGAGCTGTACGCGTCGCAGCAGGTCGGTGACGGTCGCGGCGGGATCGAGCCGCACCCGCACCGGCACGGTGTTGATGAACAGCCCGACCATCGATTCCACGCCGGCGAGTTCCGGCGGGCGGCCGGAGACCGTCGCGCCGAAGACGATGTCGCCGCGGCCGAGCAGACCGGACAGGAGCATCGCCCACGCGGTCTGCAGCACCGTGTTGAGGGTGACCCCGCTTGCGCGGGTGAGCTCCGCGAGTTTCGCGCCGAGCCCGTCGGGGACCGGCACGTCGAGTTCGCCGCAGCGTTCCGACGAGCGGGTCGCGCCCGGCGGTGCCACGAGCGACGGTTCGCTCACACCGTCGAGCGCCTCGCGCCACAGCGACCGGGCGGCCTCGTGGTCCTGGCGCCCGAGCCATGCGAGGTAGTCGCGGTAGGGGCGTACGGACGGCAGACCCGACGCCGATCCCCCGGCAGCGTAGATCTCGAGCAGCTCGCGCACCAGGATCGGCGACGACCAGCCGTCGACGACGATGTGGTGGGCGGTGAGCAGCAGGCGCACCTCGTCGGCGCCGAACCGCACGAAGGTCCAGCGCACGAGCGGCGGTTGCGTGAGGTCGAACCAGTCGTGCAGGTCGTCCTCGACGATCTGCTCGAGCCGGCGTTCCGCCTCGGCGCGTTCGAGACCCGACAGATCCTCGCTACGCCAGGGATTCTCCACGCCCGACACGACGAGACCCGCCGTACGGCCGTCCTTTCGGGGACGGAAGCACGTGCGCAGCGCCGGATGACGATCGAGCAGCGCCTGGGCGGAGGCCGCCATCCGCCCCTCGTCGACCGCGCCCGACAGTCGTACCACCGATTGCACCGTGTAGGCGTCGGGGTCGGCCGTACCCGTGTTGTCGGATACCGAGCCGGTCGGCGCCGCAACGGTACTCAGGTAGAGCAGGCCCTGTTGCAGCGGCGAGAGCGGAACGATGTCTTCGAGCGCAGTGGAACGGGTCATCTGTCGCTTTCGTTGTAAGACGGTCAATTCGGGCACGAACGACGAACGGCCCCCGCGTCGGGACGTCGGGGGCCGTTCGGTCGGTGGTGCGGGACGGGCCCGCAGCGGCGACTACTCCTGGTTCTGGCTCGCAGGAAGCTTCGCCAACTCGGCATCGATGGAATCGAGTGCCAGCAGAGCGGTTTCGTAGGTCGCTGCACTGGAGTGCTTGACGGCGACGAGGTTGCCGGCCTTCACTGCGGGCAGATCCTGCCATAGCGGGGAGGCGAACAGTTCCTCCAGCTCGGGCGGCAGCGAACCGTCGGCCTCGACACCGTAGACGATCACGTCGGCCTCGCCGAGGTTCTCGGGCAGCTGCTCGACCGACAGGTACTCGGAGTGAACCTCTTCGGGATCGGTCGGCTCACCGTAGAAGTCGAGTCCGAGATCGTCGAACAGGTTGGTGGTGTACGACGAGGCGTACTCGCGGGAGAACTCACCGGGCTCGGTACCGCACACACCGCAGACGCCGGCGAACTTCAGGCCCCCGAGCGAGCCGGCGTACTTGTCGGCGATCTCGGCAGCGCGAGCCTCGTACTCCTCCTTGAACTCCCCGTAGGAGTCGCTGACGTTCGCGGCATCGGCGTACTGCTCACCGAGTTCGCGCCACTCACCCGGAACGGTGAGTCCGACGAAGACCACCGGGGCGAGCGCCTCGAGCTTTGCCACGTCGACCTGCTCCTTCACGCGGGCCGGGACACCCATGATGATGAGGTCGGGATCGGCGGCGGTGACGGCCTCGTAGTTGAGCTCCGCCACTGCTCCGTCGGGGGCGACCTTCGGGAGTGCCTCGTAGGCGGCCAGGGTCTCCTCGTCCATGTTGTCGAGCTCGCGGCTCCACTCGCACACGGCGGCGAGGTTCGCGCCGGCCTGGATGAGCGGGAGGGTCGCGTAACCGCAGGACACGATCCGCTGCGGGTCGGCCGGGATCTCGATGCTGCCGTTCTGCGCTTCGAAGGTGCGCGTCGCGACGGAGTCGGTGCCGCTCTCGGCACTGCTGCTGTCACCGTCGCTCGAACATCCCACAAGTCCGACGGCCAGCAGAGCTGCCGCGCCGAGCGCCACGGCGCCCCGCGCGCGCTTGCGTTCCAGAACGCGCATCGTTGTTCTCCCAGAGTCTCCCGCCGGGGCGCGTTGCCCCGGTCACGATTGGTTAGGCTAACCGAAACAGACCGCCCCGCCAAGCGCTCCGTTCTCAGCCGAATTCCAGCGCGAAATCGTCGATCTCCGACTGGTCGAGGTCGTCGAGCGTGAGATCGGACGGTGTGAACCCGCCCGCGTCCTCGTCCGACGCGTGCCCGGCGAGCGCACGCAACGCCGCGATCCATTCGTCGGCCAACGCCGACACCGTCTCCGCCGGAACGAGATCGGGGCTGTACCCGAACATTCCGCGCAGCACCGGTTCGGCACCGGAATCGTCGGTGAGCACACCGATCTCGACGGCGTGCGCCACGGGCATGTCGGCCTCGGTGGCCCCACCGAGCGCCGAGCCCTCCGGAGCACCGGCCCATGACTGCCCCTCGGTCTCCCCCAGCGTGAACCGGCCAAGATAGTTGAATCCGATGTCCACGGCACCGGCGCTCGCGAGTTCCGGACCGCCCACGGGATCGAGGTGCCGCAGCATCCCGAATCCGATTCCGCTGTCGGGAATCTCCCGCAATTGTTCCTTCACGCGTTTCAGAGCGTCACCTGCGCTCGATCCCCCGGCGTACGCGTCGGCGACGTCGAGTCCTGCGACATCCAGGCGCACCGGATAAAGCGTGGTGAACCATCCCACGGTGCGCGACAGATCCGCCCCCGGAACGGCCTGTTCCTCGCGGCCGTGTCCTTCGAGGTCGACCGCGACCGCCCCGTCGCCGCACACCCGCGCGGACGCCAAAGCCAACGCTGTGAGCAGGACATCCTCGACGCCGGCGTGGAACCGCTCGGGAACGGTGGTGAGCAGCGCGTCGGTGAGTTCGGACGGAACTTCGACCTGCACCTTCGCGGTGTCCGCCATGGTGTGCCGCACGGGATCCGGATCCCCGGACGCCAGACGCACGCGTCCCGCCGGGGCAAGGATCCGCCGCCACAGCGACAGTTCCGATCTGCGCGCCGGCACCCCGTCGAGCAGTCCCCGCGCCCAGCGACGCAGCGACGTGCCCGCGCGCACCGGTGCGACCCCGTCGACCGCGCCGGCGAGATCGGGCACCAGGATGCGCCACGACACACCGTCGACGACGAGGTGGTGCACCGCGACGAAGACCCGACCCGGCGCGTCGGGACCGGCGTCGAAGAAGATCACGCGCACGAGCGCGCCCGCGGCGGGATCGAGTTCCGCGTAGGCGGCCCCGGTCGCGGCGACGATCGTCTCCTGCAGGTCGGACGAGCCCGAGATACCCACGCGGGTCACGACATCCGCCGCGCCGACGGAACCGACCGGGCGGACGTCGAGCACCCGTGCCTGCGGGTCGAAGACGGCCCGCAGCGCGTCGTGCGTATCGAGCAGGGCCTGGACGCCGTCGGTCAGCCGGTCGAGGGTCAACCCTGCGGGTGCGAGGAGCAGACGCGACTGCGCGTAGCGGGCGTACGGTCCACCGCGGTCGAGCATGTCGTGGACGATCGGGGTCGCCGGGACCTCCCCGAGTGCCGCCTCGACGTCGACCGTCCCGGGCCCGTCCTCGATCTCCGCGACCCGGGCGAGTCCGGCCGGGCTGCGGTGTTCGAAGACGTGCCGAGCGGTGAAGCGGATCCCGGCGGCGCGCGCCGCGGACACGAGCTGGATGGACACGATCGAATCACCGCCGAGGGCGAAGAAGTCGTCGTCGGGGCCCACGGCGTCGAGTCCGAGCACACCCGCCGTCAGGTCGCACAGACGCTGTTCGAGTTCGTCCACCGGCAGCCGACTCTCGGCGGCCGGGCCGAAGACCGGCTCGGGAAGTGCTCTGCGGTCGATCTTTCCGTTGCGAGTGACCGGCAGTTCGTCGAGCACGACCGTGACGGCGGGAACCATGTGGTCGGGCAACCGGTCGGTGACGTACATCCGGAGGGTATCGGGGTCCGCCGTTCCGGCCGCGTAGGCGACGAGCCGTTTACGTCCCGGTTCGTCCTCGCGGACCACGACCGCCGCGGCGTTCACCGCCGGGTGGCCGCCGAGCACGGTCTCGATCTCGCCGAGTTCGATGCGGAAGCCGCGGATCTTCACCTGGTCGTCGGTCCGGCCGAGGTAGTCGAGCACCGGACCGTCGGCCCCGGAGATCCTCCAGCGCACCAGATCGCCGGTGCGGTACAGGCGCTCACCACCGGCGCCGAAGGGGTCGGCCACGAACCGGCCCGCACTCTGCGCACTCCGGCCGAGATAGCCGCGGGCGACGTGCGGGCCGCCGACGTACAGTTCGCCGGCCACGCCCGGGGGCACCTGCCGCAGGTACGCGTCGAGGACGTACACCCGGCCGCCGTGGATCGGTGTTCCGATGTTCGGGGCGCTGCCGGGGGTGAGCACGACGCCGGTCGCGTCGACGGTGCATTCCGTCGGACCGTACATGTTGCTCACGCGCACATCGGTTTCCGCAGCGAGCTGCGACCACAGCGCGCCCGGGACGGCTTCGCCACCGAGCACCATCGACTCGGGGCGGTGCGGCGCGGTGGGGTCGAGGAGTCCCTCGGCGAGCAGGCGACCGGCGAGTACGGGGCCGCAGTCGAGCGCGTCGATGCGGTGCTCCCGGACGTACCGGACGATTCCCTCGGCATCGGCCATGAGGTCCTCGGCGAGCACGTGCACGGTGTGGCCGCCCAGCATTGCGAGGAGGGGTTCGACGGACGAGTCGAACGCGAAGGTGTAGCTCAGCAGCACGGCGCGGCGGCGCGTCGCGGGATCGCCGACGGTGCGGGTGCGCACCGTCTCCCACAGGTTCACGACACCGCGGTGCGGCACCACCACGCCCTTGGGGGTACCGGTCGAACCGGAGGTGTAGACGAGATAGGCGGCGGTGTCCGGGTGCACGTCCGGCAGGCGCACGTCCGGGGCGGGGTCGGTGATCGATCCGACCGCGTCGGCATCGAGGACGACGCCCACACCGGCGTCACGGAGGATGTACTCGTTCCGCTCCGCGGGCTGTTCCGGGTCGAGCACCAGATGGGCCGCTCCCGACTTCCACACGCCGACGATCGCCGCGACCAGCACGGATTCGCGCGGAAGACTCAATCCCACGACGTCCTCCGGACCGATCCCGTTCGCGACGAGGTGACGGGCGATCCGGTCGGACCATGTGTCGAGGTCGTGGAAGGTCAGGCGGTTCGACGGCGTGACCAGCGCGATCTCGTCGGCGTAGCGCTCCACGGTGCGGGCGAACAGGGCGGGCAGGCTGCGGGTCGCCGAGCAGTCGGCGCTGCCACGGTGCGGTCCGGACGGATCCGGGAGCGCGGCGGCGTCACCGGCACGCAGCACCTCTCGCTCGGCGCCGGTGAGCAGATCGAGCGTCGAGAGCCTCGCGTCCGGATCGGCGCACACCGCGGCGAATGCCCGCTCGATCCGCGCGGCGAAGGCCTCGGCGGACGACTCGTCGAACAGGTCGCGGGCGTACTCGACGCGCACACACAGACCGCCGTCGGATTCCTCGATGACGTCGAAGGTGAGATCGAACATCGCGGTGTCGTTCGCGACGAACGAGGGTGTCGGCGTCAGGTCGTCGAATCCCGTGATCGCGGGCGGACTCTGGTACTGCACCATCACCTGGAACAGCGGGTGCCGGGCCGCGCTGCGCTCGGGCGCGAGCGTCTCCACGACGCGGTCGAACGGCACCTCCTGGTGCGAGTACGCCGCGACGTCGGTGTCCTTGATCCGGGCGAGCAGCTCGCGCACCGTGGGGTCGCCCGAGAGGTCGGTGCGCAGCACCACCATGTTGACGAAGAAGCCGACGAGGTCGTCGAGTTCGGGGGCGGGCCGTCCCGCGGTGGGCGAGCCGAGCGGGATGTCCTCGCCCGCGCCGCTGTGTGACAGTGCGACCGCGACCGCCGCGTGCACCATCATGAACATCGTGGTGCCGGTCGTGCGGGCGGCCTCCCGGATCGCCGCCGCGCGGTCGGCGGGGATCCGGTGCTCGACACCGCCACCCGCGTAGGACGCCACGGCCGGGCGCGGACGGTCGACGGGAAGGTCGAGTTCGGCCGGGAGGCCCTCGAGCTCCTCGCGCCAGAACGCGAGTTGTCGTGCAGCGAGCGAGTTCTCGTCGCCCTGGTCGCCGAGAAGTTCCCGTTGCCAGATCGCGTAGTCGGCGTACTGCACGGGCAACGGTGCCGGCTCGTGGGAGTCACCGCGTACGTGCGCGGAGTAGAAGTTGCCGAGATCGCGCAGCAGCAGCGGCGTGGACAGTTCGTCGCTCGCGATGTGGTGGGCGAGCACGAGCATCACGTGTTCGTCGGGCGCGATCGTGAACAACCGGATCCGCAACGGGATCTCGCGTTCGAGATCGAACGCGTGCCGGGCCTCGGAGTGCAGGCGGTCGGTGAGCGCGTCGCGGTCGACGGCCTCGACCGCGAAAGGAACTGCGATCTCTTCTGTTCCGCGCACGTGCTGCATCCCCACGCCGTCGCGGTCGACGAGGACGGTGCGCAGGCTCTCGTGGCGTGCGAGCACGTCGGAGACCGCGTGCCGCAAAGCATCCGGATCGACGGGTCCGTGCAGGTCGACGGTGATGGGGACGTTGTAGGTCGGGCTGGGCCCTTCCATGCGGTACATGAACCACAACCGCTGCTGCGCATACGACAGCGGAGCAAGTGACTGGGGTGCAGGATCGGTCCCACCGCGCGGGACGAGCACAGGCCGGTCCGGGGCGGTGTCCGCACCGTTGCTGCAGTGGACGGCGAGCGCGACGACCTGCGGATGGTCGAAGACCGTCCGGATCGGCAGCTCCACACCGAGCTCGTCGCGGATCCGGGCGAGCAGCTTCGCGGCGCTGAGCGAATGTCCACCGAGGGCGAAGAAGTCGTCGTCGGCGCCCACCGTGTCGAGCCCCAGGATCTCGGCGTAGATGCGGCACAGTGCCCGTTCGGTCTCGGTCTCCGCGACGCGGGACGAGACCATCGACGAGAAGTCCGGCTCGGGCAGTGCCTTGCGGTCGAGCTTGCCATTGGAGGTCAACGGCATCTCGTCGAGGACGACGAGCGCCGCGGGAACCATGTACCCGGGCAGGAACTCGGCGACGAGGCGGCGGGCCTCGACCGGTTCGGGCACGTCCTGACCGACGAGATAACCGACGAGTTGCGCGGTGCCGGAAGGATCGGTGCGCACCACCGTCGCGGCGCGGGAGACGCCGGGGATGCGCAACAGAGCGGCATCGACCTCACCGAGTTCGATGCGGAATCCCCGGACCTTGACCTGGTTGTCGACCCGGCCGCGGTAGACGAGCCGGCCGTCCTCGGTCCACTGCACGAGATCGCCGGTGCGGTACAGGCGGGCGTACGGACCGGAAGCGTCCTCCGAGTACGGATTCGCGACGAACCTCGTCGCGGTGAGGGCGGGTGCGTCGAGATACCCCCGGACCACGCCCGGCCCGGCGACGTACAGCTCACCCTCGGTTCCGGGCGGCACGGGCGCCAGTCCCGCGTCGAGGACGTGGACGCGCAGGTTGGCGACAGGACGGCCGACGACCGGCGTCTCGGCGTCGGCGACCTCCGCGACGAGGACGTCGACGCTGCACTCGGTGGGGCCGTAGAAGTTGAAGGCCGCACCCCGGCGTTCGCGCAGGCGGCTCCACAACCGCTCGGAGACGGCATCGCCGCCGAAACCGAGGGTGGGCACGGTGCCGTCCGGGAACAGGCCGTCGTCGACGAACTGCTCGAGCTGACTCGGTGAGAACTCGACGAAATCCCATCCCTCGTCGAGGGCGCGGCGTGCGAGAGCCGCCGGGTCACGCTGGGTCGCCTCGTCGACGATGTCGACGGTGTGCCCGGCCAGCATCCACAGCAACGGCTGCCACGACGCGTCGAACGCGAGCGACCAGGCCAGTCCGAGGCGGACGGATTCGCGGCCGGCCTCGCGGGCGGCACGGGTGAACACCTGGGCGCGGTGGCTGTGGAAGAGGTTGACCAGCCCGCGGTGGGGTACGACGACGCCCTTCGGTCGGCCGGTGGAGCCGGACGTGTGGATCACGTAGGCGATCGAGTCGGGTGTCAGCGGACCGCGCTCCGAGTCGTCGAGCGGAGCGTCGGACACGGCGTCGAGGTCGAGATCCTCGAGCACGACGCGCTGCGGCGCCCCCGTCACCTCGGCGACCCGGTCGTCGGTCGCGCGGGTGGTGAGGACGCAGACGGGGTCGGTGGAGCCGAGGATGTGGGCGAGGCGTTCGAGGGGCTGGTCGACGTCGAGCGGGACGTAGGCGGCACCGGCCTCGAGGACGGCGTGGATCGCGATCAGCGCGTCGACGGTGCGGGGCAGCGCGAGGGCGACCCGCGCGTGCGGCCGGTCGAGATCGAAGCTCGAGACGAGGTGGCGGGCCAGGCGGTGCACCCGGGCGCCGAACTGTGCGTAGGTGAGCGTCACATGGGTGTCCGCAGCGGCCGGTGCGTCGGGGGCCGCCTCGATCCTCTCCCGCAGCAGGTCGACGAGGGTCAGGTCGGGGTCGAACGGGATGTCCGGGCTGTGGCTCCAGTCGTCGAGGATCGTCCGTCGCTCGTCGGCGGTCAGGACGGACACCTGCGCGAGCGGGGTGTGCAGATCCCGCTCGGCCACCGAACCGAACAGCATCTCCAGGCGCTCGGTGTGGATCGTCAGATCCGCCTCGCTGTAGACGTCGGCGTCGACGTCGACGAACACCTCGAGTCCGGCACTGCCGTCGAGCGGCCGCACGGTGACCATGAAGTCCTGCAGGGGTCCTCGGGCGATCGAGTGCACGGCCGCACGCATGTCGCCGAACCGGAGCGAGTCGCCGAACGGTTTGACGTTGACCGACGGGCCGATGACGCCGCGGGATCCGGTGGGCAGTCGCAGGTCGCGCTGGATGTCCTCGGTGCGATAGCGATAGTGGTTGCGACACAATGCTACTCCGTCGCGTACCTGGGCGACGAGATCGACGAGGGTGGCCGATGCGGTGGGGTTCAGGCGCAGCGGAACGACGTTGACGGCAGTGATCGGCACCCGCAGTGCGGCGGTGCCCAGGCGGTTCATGACGGGGAAACCGAGCGTGAGGTCCTCGCGACCGGTCGCTCCGCGCAGGTACGCGGCGACGAGGGCGGTGACCGCGTCGCCCCAACTCGCACCGGCCTCCTTACCCAGGGTCACCAGACCGCGCTGCTGTTCGGCGTCGAGGGTGAAGCGCGCACCCCGGGAGCGACGGGCGATGCCACCCGGGCCGGGCCGGAGGGCGACCGCTTCGTCCACGCCGTCGAGGTACTCTCCCCAGAAGTCACGGTCGGCGTCGAAGGCGGCCGAGTCGCGGTAGTCCGATTCCTCCCGTATCGCCGGTTCGACCGGATCGAACCGTGCAGCAGCAACTTTCGCGCCGGCAACTGCGGCGGTGTAGCGCTCGGCGATGCGCCGGTTGAACAACGAGAAACCGAAGGCGTCGAGCACGATGTGGTGGGCGCGCACGTAGAGCAGGACGTGATCGTCGGCGAGTCGCAGGACCGCGGCCCGGACGCACGGATCCACTGCCGGGTCGACGGGCTGTTCGAGGTCGCGTGCCATCCACTCGTGGGCCGCGCCCCAGGGATCCGCCGCGGAGGTGAGGTCGAGAGTCGGGGCGAGATCGAGCGTGCGCGCACCGGGAATCTGGACGACCGTACCGTCGGCGCGGGTCTCGAACCCCGCGACCAGCACCTCGGCCTCGGATGCCGCCGAGGAAACGGCGGTGACCAGCGCTTCCTCGTCGACCACGCCTCGCAGTTCGATGCACTCCGAGGTGTTGAACAGCGGGTTGTCGGGGTTCAGCTGCTGGGCGAACCATACACCCGACTGTGCGCGCGACAGGGCGAGCCGCGAGGCGTCCGGGCCGGCAAGGGGCACTGGAGATCCTCTTTCCTTCGATCGAAACGATTGACTGGGAACGGAATCCGCTGATGTGCGCGCTGCGGCGCCGGAGGGCACAGTACCAAAGGTTAGGCTTACCGTATATCTTGCTCAGTGATCGTGTGTCCTGTGGCGCGGTCCTGCCAGCAGACCTCCTCAACCGGAAGGTACGAGAATGCAAGTGCCGGTCCTCGGCGCAACCGCTACCGACCGGGCCGAGCGGCCCGTCGCGCACCCGTTCGTCCTGTCCCGCCCGCACGGCACGGTGGTCGCCGAAGGCGTGAGCGGACGCTTCGATCGCGCGTCCTCCGCAGCCGACGCCCTGCGCACCGGACAGGTCGCCGCGATCGTCGGAGCACTGCCCTTCGCACCCGACGGTCCGGCCGCACTGACCGCTCCGGACACACTCCGCCACGTCCCCGCGCACTACGACGCACCGGCCGCCGAGCTGCCCCCGATCACGATCACGGGCGCACTGCCGTCGGAAGGCGAACACATCGATCGGGTCGAGACCGTACTGCGGCTGCTCCGCTCGGACGACAGCGACCTGCTCAAGGTGGTGCTGGCCCGGACACTCGCCCTGCGCGCAGACCGGCCCGTCACCCCGCACGACCTTCTCGTCGCTCTCACGCGAAACGATCCGCTGCACAACGGCTTCCTCGTCGACCTCACGTCCGCCGGCGGCGCGTGGACGGGCCGCCACCTGGTGGGGTCGAGCCCGGAGGTGCTCGTGCGCCGACGCGGCGATCGGGTCACCGCCCACCCCCTCGCTGGATCCGCACCGCGCCACCGCGACCCCGAGATCGATCGGGCGACGGCCGACAGGCTCGCCGGTTCCGCGAAGAACCTCGCCGAGCACGCGCACGTGATCGATGCGATCCGCACCGCTCTCGAACCGTTGTGCGTCGAGCTCGACATCCCCGAGCAGCCGACCGTGACGAGCACGCGCCAGCTGTGGCATCTCGGCACTCCCATCGAGGGTCGCCTGCGCGATCCGGGTGTCACGGCCCTCGATCTCGCACTCGCAGTGCACCCCACTCCCGCGATCTGCGGCACGCCGACCGCCGCGGCCCGCGATCTGATCCTCGCCACCGAGGGCGACCGGGGCTTCTACGCCGGTGCGCTCGGATGGTGCGACGCCGCGGGCGACGGCGAGTGGCTGGTCACCATCCGCTGCGCCGTCCTCG
The DNA here is from genome assembly GCF_900187265.1 of Rhodococcus rhodochrous. Classification (NCBI taxonomy): domain Bacteria; kingdom Bacillati; phylum Actinomycetota; class Actinomycetes; order Mycobacteriales; family Nocardiaceae; genus Rhodococcus; species Rhodococcus rhodochrous. The sequence goes on along the minus strand of NZ_LT906450.1, from coordinate 783,849 downwards.
ACGCCGACGGTGTCGGGCTCACGGCGTACGCCGGGGGCGGTATCGTCGCCGACTCCGACCCCGCCGACGAACTGGCCGAGACGACCGTCAAGTTCGGCACCGTCCTCGATGCACTGGGAGTACTCCGATGACCGATACCGCACCCTCCCCCGTCACGCTCGTCGTCGGGGCCGCGCAGGGCATCGGCCGCGCGACCGCCGAGACCCTCGCGCGCGCCGGTCACCGTCTCGTGCTCGCCGACCGCGACGCCGAAGGACTCTGCAAGACCGCCGCGTTGCTCGGCGGCCCCGTCCCCACCTACCCCGTCGACATCCGCGACCACGATGCTGTCGCCCACGTCGTCGAGAGCATCGAATCCGAGCACGGACCGATCGAGCATCTCGCGCACGTCGCCGGTGTCTTCACCACGGGATCGGTGCTCGACTCCGATCCCGAGGACTGGCAGCACATGTACGACGTCAACGTCACCGGCCTGCTGTCGGTCCTGCGTTCGGTCGGACGGGCCATGCGGGAGCGGCGGTCGGGTTCGATCGTCGTCGTCGGATCGAATTCCGCGGGCGTGCCGCGGATGGGCATGGGTGCCTACGGATCGTCCAAGGCCGCCGCCACGATGATCGTCCGGATCCTCGGACTCGAACTGGCGCAGTACGGGATCCGCGCCAACATCGTCGCGCCGGGCTCCACAGACACCGCCATGCAGCGCTCGCTGTGGGAGGATCCGAACGACGACGCCGGCGCCCGCAGCGCCATCGAGGGCGATCCGTCGCAGTTCAAGGTGGGCATCCCCCTCGGCCGCATCGCCGAGCCCGCCGACATCGCCGAGGCCATCGAATTCCTGCTGTCCGACCGTGCCCGTCACATCACCATGCAGGCGCTGTACATCGACGGCGGCGCCACCCTCCGTGCCTGACCGACCGACCCCACATCGATCCGCATCCCGAAAGGAACCGTTCCGTGACAACCGGTTTCGAGCGCACCCCGCTCGTCGACACCGCCCGCTACCCCGAGGAGTTCGCCGAGCGGTATCGCGCAGCCGGTTACTGGACGAGCGAGACCTTCGGCGAGTTCCTCCCGGCCCGCGCCGCCCGGTTCGCCGATCGCACCGCCGTCGTCGGACACGACGCGACGGCCACTCGGCGGAGCATCACCTACCGCGAACTCGACGACGCCTCGGCCCGCATCGCCGCCGGTCTCGCCGACCTCGGGGTACGCAAGGGCGACCGTGTCGTCCTGCAGTTGCCGAACATCGTCGAGTACACCGAGGTGCTCTTCGCGGTCTTCCGGCTCGGCGCGCTCCCCGTCTTCTCCCTGCCCGCACACCGCGCGTCGGAAATCGGTTACTTCTGCCGGTTCAGCGACGCCGCGGCGTACGTGATCGCCGACGAACACGGCGGATTCGACTACCGCGTGCTCGCCCGGCAGGTCACCTCCGAGATGGAGAATCCGCCGGCGGTCGTGGTCGCCGGTGAGGCCGAGGAGTTCACCGCGCTCGACTCGCTGCGCGACCGCGAACCCGCGCCGATCACGGAGAACGACTCCGAAAGCGTTGCCTTCCTGCAGTTGTCGGGCGGCACCACCGGGACGTCGAAGCTCATCCCCCGCACCCACGCCGACTATCTGTACTCGGTGCGCGAGTCCGCGATGATCTGCGGGGTGGACGAGAACACCCGCATGTTGGTCGCGTTGCCGGCGGCGCACAACTTCCCGATGAGTTCACCGGGCATCCTCGGTGTGCTGCACGCCGGCGGCACCGTCGTCCTCGCTCCGGATCCGAGCCCCGACACCGCGTTCGCCCTGATCGAGAGCGAGGGCGTGACGATGGCGTCGCTCGTCCCGCCCCTCGCGCAGGCGTGGCTGTCGGCGCGGGCCCGCACCGAGCGCGACCTGTCGTCGCTCCAGGTGCTGCAGGTCGGTGGCGCGAAGTTCCCGGCCGAGGCTGCCAAACGCGTTCGCCCCGAACTCGGCTGCACGCTGCAACAGGTCTTCGGTATGGCGGAGGGTCTCGTCAACTACACCCGGCTCGACGACGACGAGGACACCATCGTCACCACCCAGGGCCGGCCGATCAGTGCCGACGACGAGATCCGCGTCGTCGACGACGCGGACGAACCCGTGCCCGTGGGCACCACCGGTCACCTGCTCACCCGCGGCCCGTACACGATCCGGGGTTATTACAACGCGCCGGAACACAATTCGACGGCGTTCACCCCGGACGGTTTCTACCGCACCGGCGACATCGTCCGGCTCACCGAGCACGGTTACATCGTCGTCGAGGGACGCGCGAAGGACCAGATCAATCGTGGTGGCGAGAAGATCGCGGCCGAGGAGGTCGAGAACCATCTGATCGCGCACCCGGCCGTGCTCGATGCGGCGGTGGTGTCGATGCCCGACAAGTATCTCGGCGAGCGCACCTGCGCCTTCGTCGTCACCGAGGGTGAAGCGCCGAAGGCCCTCGCGCTCAAGAAGTTCCTGAGAGAGCGAGGGCTGGCCGAGTACAAGATCCCCGACAAGGTGCAGTTCGTCGGCGCCTTCCCCGTCACGGGTGTGGGCAAGATCAGCCGGAACGAACTGCGGCGCGCTCTCGCGGCCACTCTGAAGGACTGATCTCGCTCCGCACGGCGGCGGTATCGACCTCGCTCCGCACGGCGGCGCCGGTCTCACCTCGCTCTGCACGGGCGGCGAGGGTCGCATAGCGGCCACCGCGGGCGACGAGTTCGTCGTGCGTTCCGCGTTCGACGATGCGGCCCCGGTCGAGGACCACGATCTCGTCGGCGTTGCGCACGGTCGAGAGCCGGTGCGCGATGGTGATGGTCGTACGACCGCTGCGCGCGGCGTCGAGGGCCTGCTGCACGGCGTGCTCGGTGTCGTTGTCGAGGGCACTGGTCGCCTCGTCGAGCACGAGGACACGCGGGTCGCGCAGGAGCGTACGTGCGATCGCCAGGCGCTGCTTCTCGCCACCGGAGAAGCGGTGTCCGCGGGCACCGACGACGGTGTCGTAGCCGTCGGGCAGCGAGACGATCAGGTCGTGGATGTGGGCGGCGCGGGCCGCGGCCTCGATCTCGTCGTCGGTCGCGTCGGGCTTCGCGTAGCGCAGGTTCTCCCGGACGGTCGCATGGAGGAGGTAGGTCTCCTGCGAGACCACGCCGACCAGTCCGGCGAGATCGGCGAGCCGCATGTCGCGCAGGTCGACGCCGTCGATGCTCACGCGTCCGTCGACCGGGTCGTACAGTCGTGCGACGAGCGAGCCGAGCGTGGTCTTGCCCGATCCGGTCTCGCCGACGAGCGCGACCTGCGCTCCCGCCGGGACGTCGAGGTCGATCCCGTCGAGCGCGTTGCGGTGAGCTCCTTCGTAGCGGAAGCTCACGTTCTCGAACAGCACCCGGCCGGCGACGGTCGCCGGGTCGACGGCCACCGGATCGCGCGGGTCGTCGATGTCGACGGGAAGGTCGAGGTATTCGAAGATGCGGCTGAACAGGGCCAGTGAGCTGGTGACGGAGACACCGACGTCGAGCAGGCTCATCAGCGGCCGGAACAGCGCGCCCTGCAGTCCGGTGAACGCCACCAGGGTGCCGATCGTCATGCCGCCCGAGGTGGCCGGCAGGCCGGCGACGAGATAGAGGACCGCGGGGATCGCCGCGAAGACGATGTTCATCGTGGCCATGCGCCAGCGGCCGGACAACTGCGCGTGCACCTCGAGATCGGCCAGCTCCTCCGACGTGCGGGCGAACTTGTCGGACAGTGCCGGGCCGGTGCCCAGCGTCTTGACGAGCAGCACACCGCTGACCGACAGTCCTTCGTCGATCTGCGACTGCATGTCGGCGAGGCGGCGCTGCTGACGGGCGGTGACGGCGCGGCGCATGAGTGCGACCCGGCGGGTGAGCCAGATGGCCGGCGGGAGCACGATCAGGGAGAGCAGGGCCAGTCGCCAGCTGAGGACCGCCATGGCGATCGCCGTGCCGACGACGGTGGTGACGTTGGACGCCAGCGAGGTCGCGGTGTTGGTGACCACGGACTGCATGCCGCCGATGTCGTTGGTCAACCGCGACTGGATCTCGCCACCGCGGGTGCGGGTGAAGAAGTTCAGCGACTGTCGCTGCAGGTGGGAGAAGACCCGGGTGCGCAGACCGTGCATGACGTTCTGGCCGACGGTCGTGGAGATCCAGGTCTGGACGACGGACAGGAGCGAGCTCGCGACGGTGACGGCCAGCATGCCGCCGACCGCCCACAGCAGCAGGCTCACGTTCTGGTGCGGGATGGCGTCGTCGATGACGGCGCGGACGAGGAAGGGCGTCGCGAGGGAGATCACCGATGAGGCGATGATGAGCGCGACGACGAGGGTGATCTTCCACCGGTAGGGCGCGAAGAGGGCGCCGATACGGCGCAGGCTCACCGGGGCTTCGCGGAGCTGCTCGAGATCTTTCTTGTCGATCCCGCCGCGGCCGCCCGGCTTGCCGCCGAGTGTGGGTGGGGGCTGCATCATGTGCGCCACCTCGATTCGTGGTTCGTGTTTCGTACTTATTGAGGTTGCCTCATTGAGTGGCAACCGTCAAGTGAGGTAGTGTTACCACTATGTCGGATTCACCCGTCGCACTGCGCGATCTCCTCCTCACCACCACGCGTACGCTGCGCCGACGCTGGCACGACCTCCTCCAACCGTGGGGATTGTCACCCCACGAGTACCGGGCGCTCGACGTCATCGGACGCGCCGACGACCCCATCCGCCTCGGTGTCGTGGCCAAGGAACTGCGTATCGTCCCCCGCTCGGCCACCGAGGTGGTCGACCGCCTCGAATCGCGGGGCCTCACCGAGCGGCTCCCCGATCCCGCCGACCGGCGCGCGGTCTGCGTGCGGCTGACCGACGAGGGCCGCAGGATCCGGGCCGAGTTGGCCTCCGCCCGCGATGCCGACGCCGTCGAGATGTTCGACCGGCTCGGCGCCGAGGAACGCGCGCGACTGTCCGATCTGCTGCACAAACTCGTCGACGACCGGCCGCGCTGATCCTTTCCGGTTCCGGGTACTCACATTTCCGACGGCGGCGACGTCTTCCCTACGAGTGTCCGTGCCGATCGAGGAGAACCCCGTGAAGACCATCGACAGCCTGCAGTCGCGCGTCGACGCACTGAACCTGCCCGAGCTGACGAACGAGCTCGACGAGAACGGCTGCGTCCTCACCGGGCCGCTGCTGAGCGACGACGAATGCGCCGAGCTCGCGGCCCTGTGGGACGACGACGCCCGATTCCGCACCACGGTCGACATGAGCCGCTACCGATACGGGCACGGCATCTACAAGTACTTCGGCCCACCCGTCCCCGACGCCGTCGCACACCTGCGCTCGGCGTTCTACCGGCAGCTGCTCGGCGTCGCGCGCTCGTGGGCCGAACGCCTCGGCGATCCGGCACCCTGGCCCGACGACTTCGACGACTGGCTGGGCATGTGCCACGCGGCCGGCCAGACCGACCCCACCCCGCTGATGCTGCGCTACACCACCGGCGACTGGAACGCCCTGCACCGCGATCTCTACGGCGACCTCGTGTTCCCCCTGCAGGTCGTGATCGGGCTCGACCGGGCGGGCGTCGACTACACCGGTGGTGAGTTCCTGCTGGTCGAACAACGGCCGCGCGCGCAGTCGCGGGGCACCGTCACTGTGCTCGAGCGAGGCCACGCGCTGATCTTCACCACCCGCGACCGACCGATCCGCTCGGCACGCGGATGGTCGCGGGCACCGGTCCGGCACGGCGTGAGCACCGTCCGTTCCGGTCTGCGTCGCACGCTCGGCCTGGTCCTGCACGACGCGGCCTGAGCACTCTTACCGTTCGAAGATCCGCCGCGGATTGTCCACGAGCATCGTGGTGATCTGCTCCTCGGTCACGCCCCGTTCACGCAGGGCCGGCAGCACCTCGTCGCTGATGTGGTTGTAGTTCCAGTTGGGCACGGCGGCCTGCTTCACGTCGTGCGGGAACCAGTCGATGAAGCATGCCGCGTCGTGCGAGAGCACCATGCGCTCGGTATAACCGGCCTCCACGAGCGCGACCACCGTATCGACGCGCTGCTCGAACGGCAACAGCAGGTCGAGGCCGAAGCGGTCCATCCCCAGAATCGAACCGGCGTCGGCGATCCGTCGCAGGTAATCCAGATCGGTCGAATCACCGCTGTGCCCGACGACCACCTTGGTGAGGTCGACGCCTTCCTCCGCGAGCACGCGTTGCGCCACCTCCCCCGATCCGGTGTGCGGGTTGGTGTGCACCGTGATCGGCACGCCGGTCTCGACGTGCGCCTGCCCCACCGCCCGCATCACGCGTTCGACGCCCGGCGTGAGGCCCGGAAGCTCGATGGCGCACTTGAGCATTCCTGCACGTACCCCCGTGCCGGCGATGCCCTCGCGGATGTCCTTCACGAACAGTTCGGTGAGCGGTTCCGGTCCGTCCACCAGCAGCCCCGGCCCGACGTTGTGGAACTGGAACGGCAGATCGTTGTAGGTGTACAGGCCCGTCGCGACGACGATGGAGATGTCCACCTGTTCGGCGACGCGCTGGATGCGCGGGATGTACCGGCCGAGACCGACCACCGTGGGATCGACGATCGTGTCGATGCCACGCTCCGACAACGCCTTCAACTTCGCCACCGCGTCGTCGACACGCTCGTCCTCGTCCCACGGGCTCGGGTAGTCGGGAAAGTTGCTGCGGATCTCCTCGCCGAGCACGAAGACGTGCTCGTGCATGAGGACTCTGCCCAGACGGCCCGTGTCGAGGGGGCCGCGAACGGTGTCGACGGATGTCATGACCGGTGACGTTAGGACACCACCGGCGGGAGGGGCACCGATTTCACGAATCGGTGGGAGTCGACTCCTCGAGGGCCTGACGGTAGCGACGCATGCCGCGCAGCCACCGGTCGTAGTCGGCGCCCTTGTTCCGGTACATCTCGAGGACCTCCGGGTGAGGAAGGATCAGGAAGTGCTCCTCCTCCATCGCGGCGAACACCGTCTCCGCGACGTCCGCGGGTTCGAGCACCGCACCGGCGGTCGTGACGGCGCGGGTGGCGAGTTCGCCGAGTGCATGCCCGGATGCGTCCCCCGAGTACAGCAGGGGTGTGTTGACGCCCATCGGGCACAGGCAGCTCACCCGCACGCCCTTGTCGCCGTAGGTCACCGACAACCACTCGGCGAAACCGACGGCCGCGTGCTTGGTGACCGAGTAGGTGGCCGAGCCGATCTGGGTGAGCAGGCCCGCCGCCGACGCCGTGCTGACGAAATAGCCCTCGCCGCGTTCGACCCAGCGGGGCACCAGCAGTCGCGCCGCCCGGATGTGTGCGCGCAGGTTGACATCGAAGGACTGCTCCCAGACCGAGTCCTCGATCTCCAGGCCCGGCACACCGGTGACACCGGCATTGGCGAAGTACATGTCCACGGGACCGAACTCCGCTTCGGCGCGCTCGACGAGTCCGCGGATGTGCTCGTCGTCGGAGACGTCCGCCGCCACCGCGACGGCGCTGCCCGGGGTCTTCTCCTCGAGCGTTGCGACGACGCGCTGGGCCGCGTGTTCGTCGAGGTCGGCGACCACCACTCGCGCACCCCGTTCGACGAGGCCGGCAGCGATGGCGCCGCCGATTCCGCCGCCCCCGCCGGTCACGACGGCCACTCTGCCTTCGACCTTCATCGCTGTTACCTCCCCGTCGAATCGCAGTGCCGTCCCGTGCGGCACAGTTGGTACGGAACCTGTCTACACGTATCACCGGCTGTACGTACCGCTCACACGCACGGAAGGTCGAGCACCCGGGATGGACGAATTGTTCTCCGTCTCCCGTCCGCGACGCGAGATCGCGCCGGGCGCCGTGCACGTGCCCGACTGGCTCGGCCCGGACGAACAGCGCGAGCTCGTCGAGCTGTGTCGCGAATGGGCGCGCCCGCCGGCGCCGATGCGGCACACCCTGCTGCCGGGTGGCGGACGGATGTCGGTGAGCACGGTGTGCCTCGGATGGCACTGGTCGCCGTACCGGTACACCCGCACCGCGGTCGACGTCGACGACGCTCCCGTTCCCCCGCTTCCCGACCTGCTCGTCGAACTCGGGCGGCGTGCCGTCGCCGATGCCTACGACGATCCGGCGGCCGGGAGCGGGTACGAACCCGATACCGCCCTGATCAATTTCTACGACCGCGACGCGCGGATGGGCATGCACCGGGACAAGGACGAACGGGTGAGCGCGCCGATCGTGTCGCTCAGCCTCGGGGAGGCCTGCCTGTTCCGGTTCGGCAACACCGAGTCGCGAGGCCGGCCCTACACCGACGTGCGTCTCGAATCCGGCGACCTGTTCGTCTTCGGTGGGCCGTCGCGATTCGCGTACCACGGGGTGCCGGTCGTGTATCCGGACACCGGCAGCGCCCGCTGCGGACTCACCGCGGGGCGCCTCAACATCACCCTGCGGAGCACCGGACTCTCCTGACCGACCCTCCTCGAAAATTCCGAACGTTCGGTCTGTGACTTTGTAACCAACTACACTCCAGGTAGCGGTTCTCCGACGAGAAATGAGTCAAAAGGGACGATATTCTCGTGCGGTAGTCATCGGTGTCGGGATCGATCACAGGAGACTGCCATGTCCGACTTCGCTTGCCGTCGTGTCCTGGCGATCATCGCAGGACTCACCCTCGGTCTGACCGGACCTGTCGCCGCCGCTGCCACCGCCGGCACCGCATCCACCGCCGGAGCGGAGACCTTCCGTCCGTGCCCGGAGCGGTTCGTCATCGCGGTCGACGGAACCCGCAACATCGACACCCCCGATTCGATCGATCCCGATTCGCCCCTCGCGAAGATCTCGGCGCGATACGCGGCACCCGGCACGGTGGTCGAGCACATCCGGTATCCCGCCGTCGTGGTCCCGGTGCCCGAGTCCGGGTCGAGCGAGGGGTCGGGGCGTCTCGCCTACGACGAGTCCAAGAGGATCGGGCACCAGCGCCTGCGCGAGACGATCACCGTCCGGCACAGCTCGTGTCCCGACAGCGAACTCGTCGTCCTCGGTTACTCGCAGGGCGCGTCGATCGCCGGCGACGTCCTCGCCGAGATCGCCGCCGACGGTTCGGTGCCGCCGGAGCGGATCAGCGGTGTGCTGTACTCCGATCCGCGCGACACCCGGGGGGGTCGAGACGCTGTTCCCCGGCGAGGTCGCTCCGGGCATCACACTCAGTGGCGGTCGCGACGACTTCGGGCCGATCGTCGTCGAACGGATCTGCATCGAGGGCGACGCGGTCTGCGACGGCGTGACGCCGGAGGAGAGCGAAGGATGGTTGGGCGAGAACGTCACCGGCTACCTGAGGTTGCACACGACCTATCCCGATTACGACCCGTGAGGATCGTTGCACCAGGGAGAACCCGGGTCAGGGCATACCGGTTCGGTATCGTCGATTCATGAGCGTCGAGTCCCCGGCCACTCATCTCCCCGCTTCCGGCGATGATCCTCTCGCACTGGAGCGGCAGGTGTGTTTCGCGCTCGCCGTGGCGAACCGCGCCGTGCTCGCGGTCTATCGGCCGATCCTCGACAGGTTGGGCCTGACCCATCCGCAGTATCTGGTGATGCTCGCCCTGTGGGAACGCTCGCCGCTGACGAGCAAGGAAGTGGGGCAGTTGCTCCAGCTCGATTCCCCCACGCTCTCTCCCCTGCTCAAGCGGCTCGAAGCTCTGGGGCTGATCACCCGTGCGCGCAGCGCCGCCGACGAACGGCAACTCGTCCTCGAGCTCACCGACGCCGGGCGGGCGCTGCGCGCCGAGGCCGAATCGGTGCCGGGTCAGGTCGTCGACGCCCTCGGTGTCGGGCTCGACGAACTCCAGGACCTGCACGCCGCGCTCGTCCGCGTCAACGCGGCGGCGCTGAAGGCCGGGGCGATCCGGAACTAGATCGCGCGCACTTCGCTCTCGCTCGGTGACCCGGGGCGCCGCACGCGCGAACGCCCCGGGGTCGGCTCAGTGCGGGAGTTCGAGCGTCGTCGGCACCAGCGGAACCGAGGCCTCGCCGGTGTAGACGAGGAAGGTGAACGACTCCTGGAAGTACAGGTTCACCGTCTCGGCGTCGTGCGAGAGGTAGCCGATCGACAGGTCCTGACCGACCTGCAGGTCGTAGTCGCCGCCGCGCGTGGTCAGGACGAACGCACCGTCGATCGCCGGGGCCCAGATGAGGTCGCCGTCGATGAGGCGGCGCAGCTGTTCGCGGATCGGATAGCCGTGATCGGAGGTCTCGCTGACCTTGGTGTACTCGTCGGCGCCGAGCAGGATCGAGTACGGGCCGCCCACACCCGCCAGTCGCAGCTGTGACAGCGCCTGGCTGATGATCTCCGGGAAATCGCGGGGATCCTCGGGCAGCTGCAGGGACGGGTTCGACGACGACGCCCGGATGCCCTCGATACCGGCGGCCGCGTAGCCCTCGAAGATCGCGCGGTCCTCGGCGAAGGCGATCTGGCGGGCCGCTTCCTTGACGGGGTCGAGGTCGATGTCGCGGGAACCGCGCTCGACGCTCTCGATCTCCTCGCGCGACAGCGTGAACGGCACCCGCAGTTCGACGACCGGCGCGACGCGGTGCTGGCGTGCCCGCACTCCGGCGGCCGGGGGCTCGATCTCGCGGGTGCGGCCGAGACCCACCGCTGCGAAGTCGGTGCCGTGCGGTCCGGAGAAGTCGACGACGGTGCGTCCGGCGACGTGCCGCTCGAAGGTGCGCGCGGCCTCCTCCTCGATCTCGGTCCATGCTGCCTCGGAAATCGGGGCGAGGTCGCGATACAGATTGTTCACAGCGTCGAACTCCTTCGCAGAGCGCCAATTCCGAGTGATCCGTCGGCCGGCCGGCCGGCGGTCGAGGCACTCGAATCTTCGTGGGAGGGAATATCCGCCGGTGACGGCGGAAGATCTTCGAGGAACTCCAGCGAGGGGCAGAAGAACAGCGAGCCCGTCACCGCGGTGGAGAAGTCCAGGATGCGGTCGGTGTTGCCGGGTGGGCTGCCCAGGAACATGTTGCGCAGCATCTGCTCGGTCACCTCCGGGGTGGCCGAGTAACCGATGAAGTAGGTGCCGAACTCGTCGGCGCCGAAGCTGCCGAACGGCATGTTCGCGCGCACGATCTGCTGCTCGACCCCGTTCTCGTCGACGATCACGTTCAGCGCGACGTGCGAATTCGCGGGCTTGGTCTCGTCGTCGAGTTCGATGTCGTCGAGCTTGGTCCGGCCGATCGCCCGCTCCTGCTCCTCCACCGTCAGCGAGTTCCACGACGCGAGGTCGTGCAGGTACTTCTGGACGATGACGTAGCTACCACCGGCGAAGTCCGGATCCTCGTCGGAGACCAGGGCCGCGTCGACGGCCTCGTCGTCCTCGGGGTTCTCGGTTCCGTCGACGAAGCCGAGCAGGTCGCGGCGTTCGAAATAGCGGAAGCCGTGGGTCTCGTCGACGACCCGGGCCACTCCACGCAGCCGATCGTTGATCTTCGCGGCGAGTTCGAAGCACAGGTCCATCGTCGACGCGCGGAGATGGAACAGCAGGTCGCCGGGGGTCGAGGGTGCCTGGTGCCGACCGCCGTCGAGCGGGACGAACGGGTGCAGTTCGGCAGGGCGGGGACCGTCGAACAGCCGGTCCCACATGTCCGAGCCGATGCCGGTGACGACCGACAGGCCGCCCTCCGGGATGCGGAAACCGACCGAGCGGCGCAGGCCCGAGAGATCTTCGAGCAGATCCCGCACGGTGTCCTCTGCACCCTCGTCGACGGTGACGACGAGGAAGATCGCCGCTTCGGTGAGCGGGGTCAGTATCGGTTGTGCGCGAACCACTCGGACAACGCTAGTGCACCCCGGCGAACCAGGCATTCACGGCACGCCGGGAGTGTCAGGGCACCATCCAACCCAACACCGAGGTCGACTGCAGCCATACGAGGACGGAGAGCACCGCGAGGCCGGCGATGCTCAGCGGCCAGATGCGGCGCATGAGCAGCCCGTCCTTGCCGGACAGTCCCTTCACCGACGACACCAGCGCGAGGTTCTGCAGTGCGATCGGGGTGCCGGTGGTGCCGCCGGCCATGTTCCCGGCGACCAGCACGGTCGGGTCGAGTCCCGACTGCTGGGCCGCGGCGACCTGCAGGCTGCCGAACATCGCGTTGGAGGCGGTGTTCGAGCCGGTGACCACGACGCCGAGCCAGCCGAGCACGGGCGACAACAGCGCGAACGCGACGCCCGCACCGGCGAGGAACCCGCCGATCGTGGCGGTCTGCCCGGACAGGTTCATCACGTACGCGAGGGCGAGAACTGCCGTCACCGTCGCGAACGACCACCGCAACTGCACGACCGCCGCGACGAAGCACCGCACCGCGTCGGCCACCGCGACCTTCAGCACCGGTATCGACAGCAGCGCGGCGACGAAGACGAGGCTGCCCGGGGCGGTGAACAGATCGATGGTGAAGGTCTCCGCGGTGGGAACGTCCCCGTCCGCGGTGGTCACGTCCACACCCGGCCAGGGGAACGACAGGCTCGCGTTCGACAGCAGCGATGCCACCGGACCGAACCGGCTGACGAGGAAGACGACCACGATCAGCGCGTAGGGGGCGAATGCCTCGACGACGCGTCGGCGCGAGTCGTGGATCCGTTCGGCCGCGGCCCGGCGGGCCTCCCGATGCGTGGGGTGCACCTTCACCGCGACGACCAGCACGAGCAGACCGGCCACTGCGCCGGCGATGTTGCTCAGCCCCACGGTGAGGTAGCTCGCGCACACGAACTGGGCGGCGCCGAAGGCGAGTCCGACGACGAGCGCGACCGGCCACGTCTCGCGGACACCGCGCCATCCGCCGATCACCGCGACCAGCACGAGCGGGATGAACACCGCGAGCAGGCAGACCTGGCGCGCAACGACCGGTCCGATCTCGTCGATCGGGATCTCCGACACGCGCGACATCGTCAGGATCGGTGTGCCCATGACGCCGAGCGGGGTGACGACCGAGTTGGCGAGCAGCGACGCAGCGGCCGCACGCACCGGAGGCAGACCGGCGCCGATGAGCACGACGGTCGACACGACGATGGGGGTGCCGAAACCGGCGACCGCCTCGAGCAGCGCGCCGAACAGGAAGGCGATGACTATGGTGAGGATCCGCGGATCCGGGGATATTCGCCCGAAGGCGCGGGTGAGGACGTCGAAGTGCCCGGATTCGACGGTGAGCCGGTACACCCAGACGGCGTTGACCACCGTCCACATGATCGGGAAGAGACCGAAGACCGCGCCTTCGACGCCGGCGCTGAGCGCGGACCCGACCGGCATGCCGTAGACGGCGGTGCCCACGATGAGGGCCACCACCACCGCGATGCCCGCGGCCGAATGCGACCGCAGACGGAAGACGGCGAGCAGGACGAGCATGGTCAGCAGCGGGAGTACCGCCACCAGTGCCGACCACGCGAGCGACCCGCCGACCGGCGCGATCGGCTGAACGTATGCACCTGTCACTGCATCACGACCGGTGTGTCTCCACGGCGGTGCGGATGGTGGCGGCCGTGCCGTCGAGCACGGTCCGGTTCGGTGTCCGCCAATCGGCGCGGATCCCGAAGCCGTCCCCGGCCCTGCGCGGCACGAGGTGCAGGTGCACGTGGAACACCTCCTGGCCGGCAGCCACGCCGTCGGCGAGGAACATGTTCACGCCCTCGATGGGGAGGTCGGACTCGCGCATCGCCGTGGCGATCCGTTGCCCGGCGGCGAACACCTTCGCTCCGTCGTCGGGATCGAGCTGTGCCAGTCCGGAGGCGTGCCGCTTCGGGATCACGAGCAGATGCCCCGGGGTGAACGGGCGGATGTCCATGAATGCGAGCACATCGGGTTCGTCGAGCACGACGCTGGCCGGCGACTGCCCGGCCACGATGGCGCAGAAGATGCAGTCCGTCACCGTGGCGTGGACTCCTCCGTACGTGCGGGTCCGCGGGCGGATTCGAGCAGGCGCAGCAGTTCGCCCTGAACCTCGGGACGGTCGCGTACCGGATCGTCGCTGTGCGCGAGGCACAGCATCGCTTCCTCGACGGCCGCGACGAGCAGGTGCGCGAGCACCGACGTCCGTGTGGGCGACGCCTCGTAGGTCTCGGGGTCGAGGGTGACGAGCATGCGCTCGATCGCCCTCAGCGAGGAGTGCCGGTGGGTCTCACGAACCTCGGCCCAGCCGAGGACCGCCGGAGCTTCGATGAGCAGCAGTCGGCGGGTCGCGGGATCGTAGACAGCATCGAGCGAGGCGAGCACGGCCTGGGTGAAACCCTCCCAGGCGTCGTCGACCGGCTCGGCCGGGACCAGGGAGCTCTCCGCTTCCTTCTGGAGGCGCTCGATGACGCCGCGGAACAGATCCCGCTTGTCGGCGAAGTGGTGGTAGAGCGCACCGCGCGTCACCCCCGCGACCGAGACGATCTCCTCCGTGGCCGCCGCCGCGTATCCGTCGCGCAGGAACACCTCGCGCGCCGCATCGAGCAGCGCGGTGCGTGTTCGCGCTGCGTCACGCACCCGACCCGTATTTCCCGGTTTCACCGACACTTCGTTCTCCCCTGCTGATACCGCCCACCCCCATCGGACACTCCCCCCGGTAGTCGGCTCCCGTGATTCCTGCTGAATCGGCTTCCTAGAGAATCGGCGCCGGCGTGTACTTCGCCGCCTCGGGATACTGCGTTACGAGATCCTGCACCGCCGCGACGACCGCTTCGACCTGCGCGACCGCGGCTCCGGCGAAGACCTCCCGGTCGGCCAGTGCCGTGTCGAGCGCGGCGCGGTCGAGCGGAAGCCGGTCGTCGGCGGCGAGACGGTCGAGCAGATCGGGTTCGCGGCCCTCCTCGCGCATCGCGAGCGCGACGGAGACCGCGTGCTCCTTGATGACCTCGTGGGCGGTCTCGCGACCCACCCCGGCCCGGACCGCGGCCATGAGGACCTTGGTGGTCGCGAGGAACGGCAGGTACCGCACGAGTTCCTTCTCGATCACCGCCGGGTAGGCACCGAACTCGGCGAGGACCGTCAGGAAGGTCTCCATCTGGCCGTCGATCGCGAAGAAGGCGTCGGGCAGGGCCACACGGCGGACGACGGAGCAGAAGACGTCGCCCTCGTTCCACTGCGCGCCGGCGAGCTCGGCGGCCATGGAGGCATAGCCGCGCAGGACGACCTGCAGGCCGTCGACGCGCTCGCACGAGCGGGTGTTCATCTTGTGCGGCATGGCGGACGATCCCACCTGGCCGGGCTGGAAGCCCTCGGTGACGAGTTCGTGGCCGGCCATGAGCCGGATGGTGTGGGCGAACGACGCGGGGCCGGCGCCGACCTGCACGAGCGCGGAGAGCACGTCGTGGTCGAGCGAACGGGGGTAGACCTGGCCGACGCTCGTGAAGACGTTCGCGAAGCCGAGATGCTGCGCGACCTTCTGTTCGAGCTGCGCGAGCTTGGCGGAATCACCGCCGAGCAGGTCGAGCATGTCCTGCGCGGTGCCCATCGGGCCCTTGATCCCGCGCAGCGGGTAGCGGGCGATCAGCTCCCGGACGCGCTGCAGCGCGATGAGCAGTTCGTCGGCGGCCGACGCGAAGCGCTTGCCGAGTGTGGTGGCCTGCGCCGCGACGTTGTGCGAGCGGCCGGCCATGACGAGCGAGGCGTACTCGGTGGCGCGCTCGGCGAGGCGTGCGGCCACGGCGACACCGTGGGAGTGGACGTGTTCGAGCGACCGCAGGATCTGCAGCTGCTCGACGTTCTCGGTGAGGTCGCGGCTGGTCATGCCCTTGTGGACGTGCTCGTGACCGGCGAGGGCGTTGAACTCCTCGATGCGAGCCTTGACGTCGTGGCGGGTGACGCGTTCGCGCTGCGCGATGGACTCGAGGTCGACCTGCTCGATCACGCGCTCGTAGTCGGCGATCGCTTCGGCGGGAACGTCGATCCCGAGTTCGGCCTGCGCCCGCAGCACCGCGAGCCACAGCTGGCGCTCGAGCACGATCTTGTACTCGGGCGACCACAGGTCCCGGAGTTCGGGGCTGGCGTAGCGGGTGGCGAGGACGTTGGGGATGTGGCTCACAGAAGTGAGTTTACGGTCCGGGCCTGTTCCCGTATTCCCCGACCTCAATCCTCGACCGGGGGTGCGACGGTCTCCACGACGTCGAGCAGGATGCCGCGCGCGAGCGAGCGCGGGTCGGGATCGAGTTCGCCCAGTCCGCCGAGGACCGCGCCGTCCACGACCGCCACGAGCCGGCGCACCTCACGGGGCCGCACCGATCGGCAGCAGCGTTCGAGCAGGTCGGTGAGCAGGTGGTCGATCTGTTCGCGCATGCGGACCTGCACGTCGCGCAGTTCCGGATAGCGGGCCGTCGCGACGCACCGCTCGTAGCGGGAGATCAGGCGTTCGCGGTCGATGCCGCCGTCGCAGTCCCGCGGCCCGATCAGCAGGTCGACGATGAGATCGGCCGTGCCCTCGAGACTGCGCGGGAGCGGCTCGATGTCGCGGACGCGTTCCCGCATCGCGTCGAGTTCCCGCTCGCTGTTGTAGTCGACCGCGCACGCGACGAGGTCGTCGAGTGATTCGAAGTAGTAGGTGGTCGATGCGAGCGGCAGGCCCGCGCGGGTCGCGACGGCCCGGTGGCGGACGGCGTCGATCCCTCCTTCGAGAATGAGGTCGGCCGCTGCCTCGACCAGCGCCTGACGGCGCCGTTCGCCCTTGGGGGTCGCAGCAATCGACACCTTCTCATGGTGACAGTCCCGAGCGTCTCACCAGGGGAAAACGGAATTGGAGACCAACCGGTACCATTGCGCCCGCCCGCGCGTGTCGAGTCCTCGGCGGGCGCCGCCCCGCGAGTAGGTCATCGAACGATCGGAGCCGTACCGGATGAGACGTCGACGCTTTCTGCAGGCCTCGCTTCTCGGGGCTGCCCTGGCGGGCACCGGCGCCGCAGGTTCCGGCCTGACCGGCATCGGTGTCCCCCGTGCGGACGCCCTGCCGGTCGGGGTCGACGAGTACCTCCGTCTCGTGCCCGAGCTGTTCGTGCCGCCGCCCGCACCGCCGGAGCATTCCGAGGTCGTCGTGGTGGGCTCCGGTTTCGGGGCGAGCGTCGCCGCGCTGCGCCTGGCCGAGGCGGGGAACCGGGTCACGATGCTCGAGCGCGGCATGCGCTGGCCCCGCGACCCGCACCGCGAGATCTTCACGACCGACCTGCTCGCCGACGGTCGCGGTTACCACCACCGCACCCGGTTCACCGGCCCGACGGGCATCCCGGTGGTGTGCGACGACTTCGCCGGCGTCCTCGACGTCGTCGACTACCCGAACATGTCGGTGTGGCGCGGCGCCGCGGTGGGCGGCGGATCGATCGTGTTCACCGGCGTGATGATCGCTCCCGAACGGCACTTCTTCGAGCACGTCTTCGGCGGCCGTCTCTCCTACGACGAGATGGCGTCCACCTGGTACCCGAAGGTGCGCTCGATGCTGCGCCTCGATCCGATGCCCGACGACATCTACAACGCCGCCGAGTTCACGCACTCGCGGCGGTGGGACGACGACGCCCGCGCCGCCGGTTACAGCCCGCACCGCATCGACGGCATCTGGGACTGGGACGTCGTGCGCGCCGAACTCGCCGGCTCGGTCCGCCGGTCGGCCGTCGCGGGTGAGAGCAATCTCGGCAACTCGAACGGCGCGAAGTTCGATCTCACACAGAACTACATCCCGGCGGCCGAGGCGACCGGGCGCACCCTGGTGTGCCACGGTCACCGGGTGCTCGCTGTCGGTCAGGACGGCGACGGCCGGTACTGGCTCGACGTGCAGGCCGTCGACCCGACGGGTGCGGTGCTGCGCACCACCACGATCACGTGCGACCGCCTCGTCCTCGGCGCCGGATCGATCGGCACCACCGAACTGCTCGTCAAGGCGCGGCACACGGGTTCGCTGCCGAACCTCGACGAGCGCGTGGGCCGGGGCTGGGGCACCAACGGCGACGCGGTGCTCGTCCGTTCGTTCGCGCTCACCGAGGGTTTCGGCGGCGACCAGGGCGCGCCGTCGGCGTCGCGCATCGTCGACGAGTCCGGTCTGCCGCTGAGCCTCGAGAACTGGTTTGTCGCGGGCACCGCGAAGGACGTCGGGATGCTCGCCTCCCTCGGCATGACCCTCGACCCCACCCGCGCCGACTTCACGTACGACCCGGGTGCCGATCGCGCGGTTCCGAACTGGCCGGCCGGTGGCGAACGCGAGAGCGTCGAGGCCCTTCGGGCCGTGCACAACGCCATGGCGCAGGCCGGTGGCACGATCCCGGGCGCATCGCCGATGGCCGAGGACGTCAACGCGACCTTCACGGCGCATCCGCTCGGTGGTGCGGTGCTCGGCGACGCGACCGACGGGTACGGCCGCGTGCACGGTCATCCCGGCCTCTACGTCGTCGACGGCGCGTTGATCCCGGGCAGCACCGGCACCGCCAATCCGTCGCTGACCATCGCGGCGCTGGCCGAACGGAACATCGCGCGGATCGTCGCCGACGGGCGGTGATCCGTCCGCGGCGGTCCGGGCCGGCGATCAGGAGACGGGGAGCCAGCCCGCGAGCCGGTCGAGCGCCGCGGTGACGTCGGCGGTCGATCCTGCGAACGACAGTCGCACGGTCCCGTCGCCGCGCACGGTGTCGAAGTCGACGCCCGGTGCGAGCGCGAGACCGGTGTCGTGGAGCAGCCGCGCGCACCACGCCGTCGAGTTCTCGCCGTCGAGCAGATGACCGATGTCGGCGTAGACGTAGAAGGCGCCGTCGGCCGGGGCGAGTTTCGTGATTCCGAGATCCGGCAGGCCTTCGAGGAGCAGTTCCCGGTTCACGGCATAACGGGAGACGTGTCCGTCGAGTTCGGTGCGGGCCTCGGTCCCGAACGCCTCGATCGCCGCGAACTGGGAGATCGACGGCGGGCACACCGTCATGTTCGACGCGAGTCGCTGCAGGGCCGGACGCATCGTCTCGGGCGCGAGCATCCAGCCGAGCCGCCAGCCGGTCATCGAGAAGTACTTCGAGACCGAGCCGATCACCACCGAGTCGCGGGAGGTCGCCCACGCCGTGGAGGTCGCCGGTGATCCGGGGGTACCGAACTCGATGCCGTGGTAGATCTCGTCGGAGATGAGCAGGCTGCCGTGCTCGTCGCACCAGCGTGCGAGCGCCGCGAGCTCGGACGGTTCGATCATCGTGCCGGTCGGGTTGGCCGGACTGGCGACGACGATTCCCGCGGGCGGAGTGTCGAGTTCCTCGAGCATCGCGACGGTCGGCTGGTAGCGGGTCTGCGGGCCGCAGTCGAGTTCGACGACGCGGCAGCCGAGGGCGGCGAGGGTGTTGCGGTAGGCCGGGTAACCGGGGCGGGCGACGACGACGGTGTCGCCGACATCGAAGGCCGCGAGGAACACCAGGGTGAAGGCACCCGACGAGCCGGTGGTGACGACGACGTCGTCCGCGTCGACGTCGATGCCGTACTTGTGGCGGTGGTACGCCGCGATCTCCTCGCGCAACGGCAGGATGCCGAAGGTCTCCGTGTAACCGAGCAGTTCGGCGTCGATCGCGAGGTTGGCGGCGCGGAGCACGGGAGCGGGTGCGGGGGTCGAGGGTTGTCCGGCGGCGAGACTCAGGACGTCGCCGTGGCTGCGCTGCCGCTCGGCAGCCGCCTTCCACACATCCATGACATGGAACGTCTCGATACCGGAGCGTTGGGATTCGGGGCGCACGTCGACGACGGTAGTACGCCTGTGTCGTTCGTCAGAGCCGGACGCGCTGAAGTCGGGTGAGGGCGCCCCACGCGATCGGGTAGTCGTGACGATCGACGCCCTTCGCGGGTACGGCGTCCGCGTCGGTGGCGGTCTCGTCGGGTTCCGGCTGCGGCTGCGGCACGACCGGCAACAGTAGATGCGAGTCGAACTGTCCGCCGGCGTGCACGATGTGGAAGCCCTTGTTGATGGTGCGATCGTGCCCGACGCGCGGGTTCTCGTCGAGGTCGTGACCGGCGATGACGAGCACCAGGCTCGATCCGGCCTCGAAGAAGGTGCTGTGCGGCATGATCTCGATGTCGACCGGCACGATCTGATCGGGCAGCAACGGCCAGTACTTCTTCTGGTCGTGGACGGGCCGGTAGGCGGTGGAGGCCTCCGGGTCCAGTGCCCGGCGCGAGACCCGCATCCACCCGTGGGCGACGAATCCCTTCTCGTAGCCGCCGTGGCCTTCGAACCACACGTCGCGGCCGTGTTCGTCGCGCTTGGCCAGCCCGACGAACAGGTCCATGTCGTTGGCGTCCTTCGCCTGCACCCACAGACGCAGCGCGGCGTGGCCGGTGATCTCGGTGTCCTCGTCGAAGGTGTGAGTGAAGACGAGTTCGTCGCCCGCGACGGGGAAGGTGCGGCGGAACTGGCGGCTCTCGCACGGGGTGGTGCTCAGGTCTGCGTTCGCGTGGTCGAGGTGGAGTGCGACGTAGCGGGTGTCGGGGACGGGCCACTCGGATTCGAGGCGTTCGGAATAGGTGCGCAGGTCGTGGCGGGTCTCGAGGCGAATGCGCGGGGTGTCCTCGAAGCCGTTGTCCTCGCCCTTGAGGAAGCGGTCGAAGAAACGTCGTTGGTAGTCGAGTGCCTCGTTGCCGTAGAAGGTCTGCCACATCTTCCGGCCGTGGGTGTAGAGCCACTTGTGCTCCGACGCGATGCGGCGGTAGCCCTCGACCGATCCGCGGGCGCGCGGGCCCTGATCGGACCACGAGACCCCGACGAGGGCGGGCACGGTGACGTCCTCGAGCCGGGGCGGTGGGGCGACGTGGCGGAAGAGGTCGGGGAACCGGCGCAGCAACCACGGGGTGAATCGCCGGAGGGACGCGGCGCCGCAGCGGGCTCCGGTGTTCATCGCGCTGTACCAGAACGCGCTGTAGCGGGTCTCGGGGATGCCGCCCTGGGTGAGGATGTCGCGGCAGGGATCGCTCACGCCCTCCCAGGGTGCGATGGCCGCGAGATAGGGCGGGTCGAGCGCGGCCGTGTACCACTGCAGCGTGGCGAGGTAGTCGGCGCCGGCGAGGCCGACGCGGCCGTTGCTCCACTTCTGACCGCCGGCCCATTCCACGACGGCCGCGCAGTCGAGCGCGGCCCGGCCGAGCAGCAGTCGGGGACGGCCGCTGCTCGCGTGATGGCCGCGCATGTCCGCGACGACGAGCACGTAACCGTGAGGAACCCAGTAGGCGGGGTCGGGCGCTTCGAAGGAGGTGCAGTCGCTGATCTCGAGATCGCCCACGTGGTTGCCGGATTCGGCGAGATCGTCGAAGTCGACGGGATACCGGTCGACGCCGGCGTCCTTGCCGTAGGGGGTGACGGCGACCAGCACGGGGCAGCGGTCGTGCTCACCGGAGCCTGCGGGGCGGTAGACGTCGGCCTTCAGTACGGTGCCGTCGCCCGTGCGGATGGGCACGTCGCGCTCGACGAGGACGTCGTCCGGCAGCCCGTGGACGACGACGTGGTGGTGCCGTAGCGGTGTCGGGTCCGGCTTCGGCGGTCGTCTTCGAGAAACCATGCAGTCACCCCTGGCGGCATCAAAGATGCACCGAGTGTGCAACATACACCCGGTAGGTGCAAGGTGAAGGACGCGGGTGAAAGGCTAGACCGAGATCCGGCCCTCGACGGCTGCCAGACCGATGTCGCGGCGGAAGTGACCGCCCGGCAGCTTCACGTCGGCGAGCCGATCATAAGCGGCTTCGCGCGCGGACGCGAGATCGGCACCCACACCGATCACGTTGAGCACGCGCCCACCTGCGGAGACCAGCGCACCGTCGTCGCGACGCCTGGTGCCGGCGTGCAGCACCGTCTCACCCTCGGCACCGGTGATCACGTCGCCGGTGCGCGGGGTGGACGGGTAGTACTCGGCGGCGAGCACCACGGTCACCGCGGCGCCGTCCTTCCAGCGCAGCGGCGGGAGTTCGGCGAGCGTGCCGGTGGCGACCGCGTTCAGGGCCTCGCCCAGCGGCGACTCGAGCAGGGCGAGCACGGCCTGGGTCTCCGGGTCGCCGAAACGGCAGTTGAACTCGACCACGGCCGGACCCTCGGCACCCATCGCCAGACCCGCGTAGAGCAGGCCGGAGAAACCGCATCCGCGACGCACCATCTCGGCCGCGACCGGCTCGACGACCTCGGAGACGATCTGCTCGACGCTACCCTCGGGCAGCCACGGCAGCGGCGTGTAGGCACCCATGCCACCGGTGTTGGGGCCGGTGTCGCCCTCGCCGACGCGCTTGTGGTCCTGCGCCGGCAGCAGCGGCACCACCGTCTCGCCGTCGACGAGGCAGAACAGCGAGACCTCGGGGCCGTCGAGGAAGGACTCCAGCAGGACGGGGTGGCCGTTCTCGAGGATCTCGGCGGCGTGGTCGCGGGCCGCGGCACGGTCGGTGGTGACGACGACGCCCTTACCGGCGGCGAGACCGTCGTCCTTGACCACCCAGGTCGGCCCGAAGCGGTCGAGCGCCTCGTCGAGGGTCGCGGGGCTGTCGACGACCTCGCTGTGGGCGGTACGCACACCGGCGGCGGCCATGACGTCCTTCGCGAACGCCTTCGATCCCTCGATGCGCGCGGCGGCGGCGGACGGTCCGAAGCAGGGGATGCCCGCGGCGCGGACGGCGTCGGCGACACCGAGGACGAGCGGGACCTCGGGGCCGATGACCACGAGGTCGGCCTTCTGCTCGGTGGCGAGGTCGACGACGCTCTCGGCGGAGGCCGCGTCGACAGGGAACAGCTCGGCGACGTTCGCGATACCGGGGTTGCCGGGCGCGGCCAGCACGGCGGTCACGCCGGGGTCGCGGGACAGGGCGAGAGCAAGAGCATGTTCACGGGCACCGGAGCCGATAACGAGTACGCGCACGCAGGACAGACTACGGGACCGGTCTCCACACGAGATCGGCGCGGGAGCGCGTGCGCTGGACGGCTTCCGCATTGGGCAGATCGACGGTCCGCACCCACTCGCGCGCTCCGTCGTCGTCCCGCCCGTTGTGGCGGTGCCGGCGCACGAGACGCCGGGTGAGCGTGCGGCGGGGTGCGTCGATGTAGATGACGAGGTCGAGCAGCGGGCGAATGTGTTCCCATCCCCCGGTCTCGAACATCAGGTAGTTGCCCTCGGTGACGATCACCCGCGCGTCGGCCGGCACGGCGTGCACCGCCGCGATCGGTTCGTCGAGGGGCCGGGAGAAGTCGGGGGCGTAGATCGTCTCGTCGCGGCACTGCCGCACCCGGCTCAGCATGTCGCGGAAGCCGGCGACGTCGAAGGTGTCGGGCGCTCCCTTCCGGTCCCGCGCGCCGAAGGTGTCGAGCTGGCGGTTGGACAGGTGGTAGCCGTCCATCGGCACCTGCCCGGTGGACACCCCCGCGCATCGGAGGGCGTAGACGAGCAGCGCCGCGGCGCGGCTCTTCCCGGCGCCCGGCGGCCCGCACAGACCGACGACCGTGCGCCGATCCGCGGGAAGTCCCACGAGGACGTGCGTGACGAGTTCGTCCACGAGCACGCGCAGCGGCGCCTCCCGCACACTCCCGTCACCTCCCATGAGCCCGACGATACGACCGCTCGCGACATCGGAGTCGCCGTGAGCTCTCGACACGCCCACCCCGACCGGTCTATCGTTATTTCGTAAGTTCGAAATTACGAACTACCAACCTCGACACGGACGGACATCGCCATGCCGAACAGGATCGGAACCACCCTCGCCGCGACGAGCGTCGTGATCGCACTCGCCGGATGCGGACAGACCGACCCGCCGGAACCCGACGTCGCCGCACCTTCCGGTGCCGAGGGATCCGCGCCGACCGGTGAATGCCTGCCGACCCCCGCCGCCGACGTGACCACCGCCGAAGGCTGGATCGGCTACCTCGCCGAGAACTCCGACACGGTCGCCGTCGCGGTCCACGACGGCAACGGCGGGTCCTTCGAACAGCGACCCGACGAGCGGCAACCGCTCGCATCGGCCGTGAAGGTCGTGCATCTCGCCGCCTACGCCCGCGCCGTCGCAGCCGGTGAACTCTCCCCCGACGAGCGTGTACCGCTCACCGACTGGGAACGCTGGCATCTCCCCGACACCGACGGCGGCGCACATCCCCGGGCTCTCGAACGGCTCGGCGTGAACGATCCGGAGGACACCGTCACCCTCGACGAGATGGTGTCGGCGATGATCCAGGAGAGCGACAACGCCGTCCCCGACTACCTGCGCGACCGGCTCGGCGACGACGCCCTGCGCGAGGCCGCCGCCCAGGGCGGCTGGGACGACTTCACGCCGCCGACGATGCTCGGCAACACGCTCGCGCTGCTCGACCCGACGCTCGACGACTCGTCGGCGGTCCGGGACGCCGCGCGCCGCTACGCCTCCGACCCCGCCTACCGCGCCGAAGTGGTGCAGAACCCGGTGCCGGAGGATCTGGCCGCCCGGGTCGACCGCGTCCAGCGCTTCGACAACACCGGATCGGCCGCCGAACTCACCGACCTGCATCGCGCGATCGCCGACGGTTCGTTCGGCGCCGGCAGCGACCTCGCGCGCACCCACCTCGAATGGCAACCGTCCACGGTTCCGGGATTCGAAGGAATCGGTTTCAAGGGCGGCAGCCTGCCCGGCGTCCTCACCGACGCGATCACCTTCCGCCGCGACGACGGCACGATCGCGACCACGGTGATGCTCGCGTCCGGCATGTCGGACAGCGACTATGCGGGAGCCTTCGAATCGTTCGCCCACCAGGAGATGCTCTTCACGGCGGCGAACGATCCCGATTTCCTCGAGCGGATACGCTGCGCGATGTGAGCGACGGCGACGTGAACGACGAGTACGAGGCCCGGCTCGCGGATCTCGAACGCCGTGTGCGGATCCTCGAGGGCGACGCGACCCGTCCGAGCGCCGGGGACGGTCCCGGCCCCGCGGCGGACGTGGCGGCGGGCACCGGGTCCGTGACCTACGGGGGCGCGGTCTCCCTGCACGGGAACGTGCGCTGGAACATCGAGTACGACGCGGGCGCATCCCTCGTACTCGATCCCGTTCCCGTCGCCGCCGTCCTCGACGCGCTGGGCAACCCGGCGCGACTCGCGATCGTGCGGACCCTGCTGCGCGGTCCCGCCACCGCCACCGAACTCCAGGAGGCCACCGACCTCACGTCGACCGGCCGGCTGTACCACCATCTCCGGGCCCTGTCGGCTGCGCGCGTGGTCGAGCAGGAGAGCCGCAACCGCTACCGGATCGCTCCGGAGAAGGTCGTGCCGCTGCTCGTCCTCACCGTCGCGGCGGCCGATGTCGGGGAACAGCTCCGGTGAACACGGTGTCCCTTATCCTCCCGGTATGACTTCCGTGTTCAGCAAGATCATCGCCGGTGAACTGCCGGGCCGTTTCGTCTGGCAGGACGACGACGTCGTCTCCTTCCTGACCATCAATCCCTTCACCGAGGGGCATGTGCTGGTCGTGCCGCGGCAGGAGGTCGATCACTGGCAGAGCGTCGACGACGACCTGTGGGCGAAGGTGAACGACGTCGCCCGCATCCTCGGCCGCGCCGTCACCGCCGCCTTCGACGCCCCGCGCGCCGGCCTGATGATCGCCGGTCTGGAAGTCCCCCACCTGCATCTGCACGTCTTCCCGGCCTACTCCCTCGGCGACTTCGACTTCGCGACGGCCGAGAAGGATCCGTCGCCCGAATCGCTCGACCGGGCGCAGCAGAAGATCAAGGATGCGCTGCGCGAACAGGGTCACGGCGAGCACGTCCCGGACTGATCTCCACTCGACGGGATATCGGCGGAACAATTCCGACCGGTATCCCGTTGAGTTCCTCGTGTCTTCTACTCCACCGAGTTCCCCAGCCCCGGCCGGTACGGCCGAGCCGCAGGCCGCTGCCGCACCGCGCGCCGGTCTGCTGATCGCCGTTCTCGTCGGGGCCGCATTCGTCGTCATCCTCAACGAGACGATCATGAGCGTCGCGCTGCCGAAGCTGATGGTCGAGTTCGACGTCGGCGCGGCCACCGCCCAATGGCTCACGACGGCGTTCATGCTGACCATGGCCGTCGTCATCCCGATCACGGGTTACCTGCTCACCCGGCTTTCGCTGCGCACGGTCTTCGCGATCGCGATGGGCAGCTTCCTGCTCGGCACCCTGATCGCCGCGAGCGCCCCGATCTTCCCGGTCCTCGTGCTGGGTCGTGTCGTCCAGGCCGTGGGCACCGCGGTGATGTTGCCGCTGCTGTTCACGACGGTGCTCAACCTGGTTCCCGCCGATCGTCGCGGGCGCACGATGGGCGTGATCTCGATCGTCATCGCGGTCGCTCCTGCCGTCGGCCCGACCATCGGTGGCGTCGTGCTCGACCAGCTGAGCTGGCGGTGGATGTTCTGGCTGGTGCTGCCGATCGCGGTCGTCGCGACGGCGCTCGGCCTGAGCTGGATCCGCAATGTCACCGAACCGGTCGCGGTGCCGCTCGACGTCCCGTCGGTGGTGTTGTCGGCCCTCGGGTTCAGCGGTCTCGTCTTCGGTCTGAGCAGCCTCGGTGAGGCCGCCGAGGGTGATCCGCTGCTGCCCCCGTGGCTGCCGCTGGGCGTCGGCATCGCGTCGCTGACGGTCTTCGTCCTGCGTCAGATCCGCCTCGGCGACGGCGCGCTGCTGGACATGCGCGCGTTCCGCACCCCGGCGTTCTCCCTCGCGGTCGCACTCGTGTCGGTGAGCATGATGTCGCTGTTCGGCACCCTCATCCTGCTGCCGATCTACCTGCAGAACGTGCTGGGCCAGTCGACGCTGACCACCGGCCTGATGCTGCTGCCCGGCGGTCTGGTCATGGGTCTGCTCGGCTACATCGTCGGACGCCTGTTCGACCGGTTCGGTCCGCGGCCGCTCGTCGCGCCGGGCGCGGTCATCGCCTGCGTCGCGATGTGGGGCATGACGACCTTCGACGCGACCACCGCGATCGGCACTGTGATCGCCTGGCACGTGCTGCTCAACATCGGCCTCGCGTTGATGTTCTCGCCGCTGCTGACCTCCGCCCTCGGAGCGTTGCCGCGACGGCTGTACTCGCACGGCAGCGCCATCGTCAGCACGATGCAGCAGGTCGCCGGCGCGGCCGGTACGGCGCTGTTCATCACGGTGCTGACCCGCACGACCGTCGCGGGCGCCGAGAACGCCGACGATCCCGCAGGCGCGCTCGCCGACGGTGTCCACGGTGCCTTCACGTGGGGTGCGGTGATCGCGGTGATCGCCGTCGTCGGCTCGCTGTTCGTCCGACGGGCCCCGGAGCCCGAACCGGATGCGGTGGAGGCGTCGGTCCCGGAGACCGCCGGCACGCACTAGCCGGCGGTACCCACCGGCCGGCCGGCCAACTCACGCGCCGGTCGTCACGACTTCCTGTTCGACGGGAAGCGTGGCGGCCGGCGCGTTGCCGTTCGCACGGGGTTCGCGCAGGAAAGCGTCCAGTTCGACCCACGAGGTGTCGCGCGCGGCGCTGCCGGTGAGCATGCCGAGGTGCGTCCCCGGAACGCGGACGAAGCGCACCTGCGTGCTGCCGAGCAGCCTCGTGACGGGTTCGACCGCCGGGATCGGGGCGAGCACGTCGTCCTCGCCGCCGAGTGCGAGCACGGGCACCGTGACATCGGCGAGGTCGACGACCCGGTCGCCGAGGTCCAGACGTCCGGTGGCGAGTTCGTTGTCGACGGTCACGCTCGTCGCGAGCTGGTGGAACACGCGTCCGGCGTAGCCGTGGATCTCGTCCTGGAAACGGTCGACGCGTTCCATCCGCGCGAGCGTCTCCGCGTCGGCGAGGTGCGTCGCGACGAACCACGGACGCTGGATCTCGCGTTCGATCGCGGTGAGGCGGTAGGCCGTGCGGACGATGGGTGCGGGCACCCCGCCGAAAACGGCGTCGAGCAGGCCGAGTGCGGGCTCGGCGACGAACCGGCCGACGAGCCGGGGAAGCGCCATCAGCGGGATCGCGGAGTAGTCGAGCGGACTGCCGAAGGCCGTCAGCGACCGCATCGGCAGGTCGGGATGTGCCGCGGCGGTGAGCATCGCGAGCGTGCCGCCGATGCTCCATGCCACGACGTCCACCTCGCGGTTCCCGCACAGTTCGGACGTGCGGGCGATCGCTTCGGGGATGACCTCGTCGATCCAGAACTCGAGTCCGAGGTCGCGGTCGTCGGAGGTCATCTCGCCGTATTCGACGAGGAAGACGCTGCGTCCGAGCTCGAGGAGGTGCTCGACGAGACTCTGGCCGGGCATCAGGTCGAAGCAGGTGGGCGAGGCGGCGAGCGGGGTCACGAGCAGCACCGGCGGACCGGCGTTCTCCGGGCCGAAGCGACGCAGCGTGCGGTGGCGACCGTCCCCGACGACCACCGAGGGAGTGCGATGGGGCGGCGCGATTCCGTCGGCGACGAACAACGACCACGCGTTCCGCGCGGCCTTCCCGACCACGTCCGTGATCCCCATGTGTGACTCCTCCCCGAGTCGGCAATACCTGCTTGTTGCGCGTGCTCACGATAGTCGTGGGACGTCGGGGCCCGCGCACCGGACGAACCGGACGGCACACGACCCGCCTCTGAGAACCTGTCCGACGGTAGTGCTATCAAGTGGTGCATGACGTGCTCACAGTGCAACCACGATCTCGACCACTGCCACGGCACCCTCGTGATCCACGCCGATACTCGGGTCGACTGCACAGAACCCGACTGCGTCGGCTTCGAGATCGTGCGGCACACCCTCGTTCTCGACTGCACCGAACTGGACGGCGGATGCTCGTGCACGGTGATTGCGCAGGAATCACAGCTGCTGCGCGTGTCCTGAGCAATTTGCCAATACTCGCCCGGGATTCCTAACCTCGACGGAGGTGGCCGCCGGTCGGCCTCCCGGACGAGCGCACCGTACCCGGCCAGCGACAAGACGGTGCAGGAGCGTTGTACGTCATGGCCTGGATCGTTCTCGTCCTCTCCGGTGTGCTCGAAGCCGTGTGGGCCACGGCCCTCGGCAGATCCGCCGGTTTCAGCCGGCTCACACCGACACTGGTGTTCGTCGTCGCCCTCGTCCTGAGCATGGCAGGACTCGCGTACGCCCTGCGCACGCTGCCGGTCGGGACGTCCTATGCCGTCTGGGTGGGTATCGGCGCCGCCCTCACGGTGGGATACGCGATGGTCACGGGCACCGAGACCGCCTCGCTGCTGAAGATCGCACTGATCGCGGGCATCGTGCTGTGCGTCGTCGGCCTGAAACTCGTGCACTGACCTTTCCGTGCACCGACAACCTCCGGCACTGACGTTCTCGGACACTGACCGTTACAGTCGGTTCCATGAACCTCGGGTCCATACTCGTGATGCCGGTGCGTGTGGGTCTGACCGCCGCCGAGGCCGCCCTGAGCGTCGCCGAGACGGTCGTCGGCACCGTACGGGTCGCGGTGTCGCCCACCACCTACTCCGCGCTCGGCGCGGTCGGCCTGCCCGACACCCGCAGTTCGGTGGGTCTGCTGCAGCAGATCTCGAAGCTCACGTCGGAGGACCGCGGACTCGGTCACGCGCTGCGTCCCGGTGGTCCCCTCGACCGGCTGCTCGCGCCGGGTGGTCCCGTGGATCGGCTCACCGAGCCGGGTGGCCTGCTCGATCGGTTGCTCGAACCGGGCGGACCCGTCGACCGGCTCACCGCGCCGGGCGGTCCCCTCGACCGGATCCTCGCCGACGACGGTGCCCTCGACCGCCTCGTGTCGGAAGGCGGTCTGCTCGATCGCCTCACCGCGCACGACGGCCCGCTCGAGCGGCTGCTCGCCCAGGACGGGGCGGTGGAGCGGCTCACCGCACCGGGCGGCATCGTCGACGTGGCGATCCGGCCCGGCGGGGTCGTCGAGCGGGCTCTCGCCCAGGGCGGCGTCCTCGACGTCCTGCTCTCCGAACGGGGCGCCCTGGAACGACTGCTCGCCGAGGGCGGTCCGCTCGATCAGATCGTCTCGCTCTCGGAGACACTCGCGCATCTCACGCCCGGCATCTCGCAGATGAACGCGAGTATCGACATGCTGCAGGAAACGGTCGAGCTGCTGCGCGGGGCCGTCGGTCCGCTCGGCGACCTCGCCGGCCGCCTTCCCGGGCGCTGGCTGCGCAGCGGCAAGGGCGAACTGCTTCCGCCGCCCTGACGCGGTTCCCGCGGATCAGCGATCGGAGCGACGGGATGCGACCAGCCGGGCAGCGTCGGCCGATGCCCGGCGCGCTGCCGCGAACAGGTCCTCCCCCGTGCCGAGCAGTGCGGCGAGCGTGCCGGCGAAGTGGTCGCCCGCACCCGTCGTGTCGACGACGTCGACCTGCGGGACCCGCAGATGTTCGATCGCGTCCTCGGTTCCGACCACGACGTCCTCCCCGCCCCGGGTGATCACCACGGTGCGTACCTGTTCGAGCAGGCGGGTCACGATCTCGTCGAAGGGGGCCCCGGCGGGAAGACCCGCGTAGTGCAGGGCTTCCTGCTCGTTGAGTACGAGCGGATCGGCGCCGGCGAGGACGTATTCGTCCAGGTCGATCACCGGGCTCGGATTGAGCACGAACCGGCGGTCGTGATCGCGCGCCCACTGGGCGGCGGCCCAGGTCACCGCGGGGAGCAGCTCGAGTTGGGTGAGCACCACCGCGGGATCGAGGGCATCGAGTGCGGTGGTCACGTCCTCGGCTTTCAGCAGCGAATTGGCCTCGGGTACGACGACGATCCGGTTCTGCCCGTCGTCGGAGACGATGATGACGGCCCGGCCGGTCGGGCCCGGTGTGGTGCGCAGATGGGAGGTGTCGACCCCGGCCCTCTGTTGCACGCCGCGCAGCACGTCGGCGGCATGATCGCTGCCCACCGCGCCGACGATGGCGGTGGGAGCCAGGCGGGCAGCACCGATGGCCTGGTTCGCGCCCTTGCCTCCCGGATAGGTGCGCAGATGCCGGCCGAGTACCGTCTCACCCTCTTCGGGAGCACGTGCCACGACGACCGTCAGGTCGAGGTTGAGCGATCCCACGACCGCCACCACGCATCGACTCGACTCGGTCACGGGTCGAGCCTACGGCCGATCGACCCGCGGGGGCGGGCCTACGATCACTGCCCCTTCGTGTCCGGTTCCAGTTCGGGGCAGACGATGTGGACGACCTCGTCCGCCCAGGACTCCCCCACCTCGCCGTGACGCAGGTAGGCGCCGAGATACGCGCCGACGAGCATCGAGACGGCGGTGTCGACGTCGATGTCCTTGCGGATCGCGCCCGACTCGATCGCGGTGCGGAGCACGTCGGCGACGACCTCGCTCCGGGCATTGATGATCTCGCGGATCGACTCGGTGAACTCGGGTTCCTGGTCGGTGAGCAGTGCGCCGACACTGCCCATGCCCACCTCGTTCGACAGTCCGCGACGGATCAGTTCGAGGGTCCATTTGACGCGGTCGTAGACGCACAACCCGTCGGGAACGCACGGCGAGGCGACCTGCGAGTGCAGTGCCGCGTCGAGGATCTCCTCGCGGTTCGCGTAGCGCCGGTAGATCGTCGTCTTCGCAACGCCCGACAGCGCCGCGACCGCCTCGACGGTGACGCGGTTGGGCCCGTGAAGGCGCAGGATCTCGAGCGCGGCCTTCACGATGCGTGCGTCGGTCCCGGCACGCTCCTTGACGGGACGCCGCGACGTCAGGGCCACGGACTCCGTCTCGACCTCGCCCACCATGTCTACATCCTCCTCGCGCGGGCATACACCCGCAGGATTCCCGAGTCTCCCCGAAAAGGCGACCCCGAATCAAACACTACGAAACGATACGCTACGATGAGCGTATCGTTCCAATCGTCGACGAAGGGGAACGCATGACAGATATCTACGCACCGACGCCCGGGCACCACACCGAATCCGAAACCGTCCTCGAGAGCTACCGCACCTACGACGCCGTCGAGAGGGCCATCGACCACCTGTCCGACGAAGGCTTTCCCGTGGAGTACCTGCGAGTCGTGGGCCAGGGAGTCACCACCGTCGAACACATCGAAGGCCGCATGACCAACGGCAAGGCCGCCCTTCGCGGCGCCGCCGCGGGCGTCTGGACGGGCTTGCTCTTCGGGCTGCTCCTGGCACTGCTCCTGCCTGCTACCGGCATGGCCACCGTGATCCTCGCCGCTGTCGTCTTCGGCGCGGTATGGGGCGGATCACTCGGCTTCTTCACCCACTGGAGCACCGGGGGACGCCGCGACTTCGTCTCGAGAAAGAGCATCGAGGCCTCGCGCTACGACCTCATGGTCGATTCCGAGTTCGTCGATCAGGCGCGCGAGAAGCTCGCACTGCGCTGACCGACCATTGTTTCTCCGATTCGAGAACCTCTTCGCCCACGCCGACCGGCGTGGGCGAAGTCGTTTCCGGAGGAAAGAACAACGCAAAAGGGATATTCCACTCGAATCACCACATTCGTCCGATGCGGATAATGCGTGTTTGCCCGGTCATTTCTTTCCACTGATGGCATGATTCGAGTTATGGCCGGATCGTCGAATACTCCCCCGAAGCCTGCTGTGGGCTCGAAGGTCGTCGTACGCGCGGGTGTCGCGGGCGACAAGGCCTGTCCCGGCACGATCGTCGAAGACTTCGGTCCTGCACAGGAAGCCGTGGGCGACAAGCTGGGTCGCGACTGGGCGCCCGTGCGCCGCTGGGCCGTGGCACTCGACGACGGACGACTGATATTCGTCGATATGGACGCATTCGAATCCTCGAAGTCCTGATATCCGATCCATTTCGCCACTTCCGTATTCACACGCCCCTGCAGTGACATGCGAGGGGTGAACAACCGGGTGAACTGCACCGGATCCGTTAACGCTCCGCGCGCCCGAACCGTTCTCTGGATATGACATGGATCGGTTGGCCGCTGCTCGGATGGCTCACGGCATCCCCGGTGGTCGCCCTCGTATTCGGCCGCGTCGCCGCGGCCCGCGACCTCCACGAGGCGCCGCGCACGATCGCACCGGTGATCGACCTGTCCGAGCGCCGAGCACTCCGCCTCGGTGAACGCCACCAGCCGGAGCAGGACGGCACCGGTCCGGCAACTCTCCCGGAGCCCCGTCTTCCGATGTAGGTTGTCCTTCTCGCCTTCGACGGGACATCGGGATCCGGTCCGGGCGAACACCCGCCCGTGCATGTGTGCCTCCCGGATCGAGGGACGATGACCGCAGACCGCTTCACCCCGGTCCCGCCCCGCAACGGCGCCGGGAACACGGCACTGATCTCGGGAATCGTCGCGCTCGTCTTCGCCTTCGTACCCGTCATCGGCGACTTCGTCGCGATCCCGGCAGGTCTGGTCGCGGTGGTGTGCGGATGGATCGGTCTCGAACGGATCGACAGGGGTACGGCGACGCATCGTCGCGAAGCTCTGATCGGTGCCTGCCTGGGCGCTGCGGCGCTGTTCGCCGTATTCGTGGTCTTCGCAGCGGTTCACAGCAGCACCGGATGAAACAGGCCCGCGCGGTACGCGACGGGCCCTACTGGAGCCCCCTGTCAGGATTGAACTGACGACCGCTCGCTTACAAGGCGAGTGCTCTACCACTGAGCTAAGGAGGCACAGAACTCGACGGCCGCGGACGACGCGTGAGCGACGCCATCATATAGCGCGTCACACTCCCGGCGCGCACCCACCCGCCTTCGTTACGGTGGATTGCATGCCCACCCTCCCCGTTTCCCCCAGCCGTACCGGAGGCCGCGGACGGTGAGCCGCTTCGACGACTTCCTCGATCGGGTTCTCGGGACCCGCCGCGCGACCATCGACGCGGTCACCGAGGCGCCGGCGCCACTGCAGCCGATCGATCTGACCGACGATGCAGTGGTCGCCGAGGCGCTCGACGTCGCCGTACGTGTCGGTGAGGTCCTGCTCGCCTCGGGCACCGGCGCGATCGACACCGCCGAACAGGTGCGGTTCGTCGCTGCCACCTACGGTCTGGCGCAGTGCGACGTCGACGTCACCTACAACTCGATCGTGCTGTCGGCCTATCGCGGACCGACC
This sequence comes from Rhodococcus rhodochrous, assembly GCF_900187265.1. NCBI lineage: Bacteria > Bacillati > Actinomycetota > Actinomycetes > Mycobacteriales > Nocardiaceae > Rhodococcus > Rhodococcus rhodochrous. The sequence goes on along the minus strand of NZ_LT906450.1, from coordinate 749,942 downwards.
ATGCCGCCGTCGAGCACGATGCGGGTGGTGCACTACCGCTCGATGGACTTCACGCGACTCGCGGCCGTCGACCGCCTGACCCGCCGCATCCGCCGCGACGCGATCTCCCCGGCACAGGCGCACGAGGAACTGCTCGCCATCACCACCAAGGCTCATCCGTACAACCGCTGGGTGGCGACGATCGCGTGGTCGGCGATGGCCGCCTCGATCTCCGTGCTCCTCGGTGGCGACGCGCTGGTCGCGCTCGTCGCCTTCGGTTCGACGTTCGTGATCGACCGCGTCAATCGCAAACTCAACGCGGCCGGGTTGCCGTTCTTCTTCCAGCATCTGGTGGGCGGCATCATCGCGACGGCCCCGGCGATCACGTTGTACGGGATACGGGAGACCTTCGGGGTCGAAGTGTCTCCGGGACTGATCATCGCGGCCGGCGTGACGGTGCTGTTGTCCGGTCTGTCGCTCGTGGGTTCGGTGCAGGACGCCATCACCGGTGCCCCCATCACGGCGTCGGCGCGTTTCTTCGAAGTGCTGATGATGACGGGCGGCATCATCGCGGGCGTCGCGACGACCCTGCGGGTCGCGTCGGTGTTCGGCGCCGAACTCCCCCTCATCAGTTACGAGGCACTCCCTGACCTCACACAGCTGCCGACGAAGATCCTCGCCGGCGCCGCGGCGGCGTTGTTCTACGCCCTCGCCTGCTACGCCGAACGCCGGGCCCTCACGGTCGCCGCGCTCGCCGGCGCCACCGGCAGCCTCGGTTACCAGCTCGCGCTCGGGTTGTCGCTCGGCCCGATCATCTCGTCGGCACTGGCCGCGACCGTCATCGGTTTCGCCGGTGGTCTGATGGCCCGCCGCACGCTCACGCCGCCGCTGGTCGTCGCGGTCGCCGGCATCACGCCGCTGCTGCCCGGTCTCGCCCTCTATCGCGGCCTGTACGCGATGCTCCGCAATCAGATGGCCACCGGCATGACGGCGCTGTTCTCGGCGTTCGGTATCGGGTGCGCGCTCGCCGCGGGTGTCACGCTCGGTGAATGGCTCGCCCGCCGCACCCGCAACCCGCGCGGTGTCCTCCGCGTCGGCGCGCTGCGTCGCCCGCAGCTGCGGCGTATCCCCCGGATCCGGCTCGACAAGAACCGCCCGGTGTGGCGTCCGGCGCCCGGCCCCGCCACGGGTCCCATCCCGGTGGGATCGCTGCACACCGGTCCGATACCCACAGCTCCCGGGACCGGCCCCCTCGCGACGGGACCGATCGCCACCGGTCCGATCGCCACCGGTCCGATCGCCACCGGCCCGATACCGACGGGCCCGATCGCGTCGGGTCCCCTGACCACCGGCCCGATACCTCTCGATTCACACGGGTCGTCATCGGGCCGGGAGGCAGGATCGTCCGTACAGACGACGAGAGCCACGCTGCGCTTTCGGCGCGGGCGTGACTCTCGGCGGATCTGACGGAAGCGTTCAGCTGCCCTGGCGGGCCTTCTCGTCGGCTTCCATTGCGTCGCGAAGGCTCTTCGGACGCATATCGGTCCAATTCTGCTCGACGTACTCGACGCAAGCGGCGCGCGACTCTTCGCCGAATACCACCCGCCACCCCTGCGGAACCTCGGCGAAGGTCGGCCACAGCGAGTACTGCTCCTCATCGTTGATGAGGACGTAGAAGCGGCCGTCTTCGTCGTCAAATGGATTCGTGCTCATCTCGCCTCACTTGTTGCGTAGGTGTGATGGTCCGATATCCTACCAAGCTCATCGATTCCTCCCCCTGCTCCGGGCAGACGGAGCTCTCGGCGTTCGACGATCGAGGTGAGGATCTCACCCGCGCGGATCGCTGCATTGGACAGCAACGACGCGGTCAGACCGTGTGTCTTCTCGGTTCCGCCCTGCAGGTAGACGTCGGCCGTGACGTTCTCCGGCAGCGGCAGACGGTAGTCGCGGGCGACGGACAGGACGGGCGTCTCGGGGGCGAGATCGCCCAGCAGCGGCGCGAGGGGTGCGGGCTCGAAGCCTGTCGCGAGGACCACCGCGTCGCACTCGAGTGTCTCGCTGTCGCCTTCGAGATTGTCGCGGATCTCGACGGTGACTCCACCGTCGCTCTCGATCGCCGACACGACTTCCGAGGCACGCCGCATGAACAGGCGGCGACGACCGCTCACCCGTTCGCGGTATTCGGTCGCGTAGAGCGCCTCGATGAGTTCGGGCGAGACGACCGAGTAGTTGGTGCTGCGGTGCAGAGCGAGCAGACGCTCACGCTCGGACAGCGGGGCCGCGTGCAGCTCGTCGACGACCTGCGGGTCGAAGATGCGGTTCGCGTACGGGCTGTCGTCGGCGGGGCTGTACCCGAAGCGGTTGAAGACGTTGTGGACCTCGGCCTGCGGGTAGTGCGTGTGCAGGTACTGCACGACCTCGGCAGCGCTCTGCCCTGCGCCGACCACCACGAAGCGCTGGTGCTGCGGCTCCGGCATGTCCTCGATGTGGAAGAGGAAGTGGTGGTTGTGGAAGCAGCGGGCAGACGCGACCGCCCACTTCGGGAGCCGGGCACGCAGTCCGACTCCGACCACGACGCTGTGCGCGTACACGACGGCACCGTCGGCGGTCCGCACGGCGAACAGGTCGGCGATCCCGTTGTGGTTGCGCACGGTCTCGACCGAGACGACCTCGGTTCCGTAGCGGACATCGGCGTCGACGCGCGTGGCCGCCCACTGCAGGTAGTCCTGGAACTCGTGACGCGTGGGGAAGAACGTCTGGTGGTTGACGAAGTCCACGAGACGGCCACGGTCGTGCAGGTAGGAGAAGAAGCTGTACGAGCTCGTGGGGTTACGGAAGGTGACCAGATCCTTGGGAAACGCGATCTGCATCGTGGCGCCCTCGAGCAGCATGCCCGGGTGCCAGGCGAAGGCCGACTGACGTTCGAAGAATCGTGCCCGGATCGCCGAGGAGGGGTTGTCGGTGTTGTGCTCCTCGACAGCGATCGCGAGCGCCAGGTTCGAGGGGCCGAAACCGATACCGACGAGGTCGAAGACGTCTCCTTGCGAGTTGCCCTCCGACCTCCCCGCGTCATCGGCGACAAGGCTGGAACGGTCGGTCATCACTCAACTTCCGTACTAGGGGGGCCGGAGGGGCCCGTGATCGGTTCGTACGAGACTCGAAGGTAGCTCAGGCTAACCTTTGTTCGGTGAGCGTACCAGTGCCCGACGGTCCGCGGGACGTCACGATCTCCCGGATCACAGGGACCTTCGTCGCATTTCGCAGACGACGGGCGCGGTGGATCGTGACCGATTCCACCGCGCCCGCCTGCCGATTTCCCCTGCCAGGGGACTCCCCTACGAAGCCAGGAAGTCCACCAGGATCTTGTTGACCGCCTCGGGCCGCTCGAGATAGCCGTAGTGCCCGGCGTCCGGGATCTCCTCGTAGCGCGCACCCGGAATGGCGTCCGCGACCTCGCGCGACAGATAGGCCGGGATCATCCGGTCGTCGGCGAATCCGACGGCCAGGCACGGCACGGTGATGCCCCGGTAGGCCGCGCGCCGATCGAACTCCCGGTCCATGCCGAGCTGCGCGCGCACGCCCGCCGACACCTTTCCGCCGCTGAACTCGAAGACGTCCAGCCAGTCGCGGGCGGTGTGCTCGTCGGCCAGCGAGGCCGGCGACAGATTCATCACCGCCGTGACGGCGGCCTGGTACTTCGGTGGCAGTTCGACGCCGCTGTCGTAGAGCTGGCGCTCCCCCTCGGTGAGCGTCAGCTGGAACTGGTCCATGCGGGCGTGGCCGGCCAGGAAGACGGCCTTGCGGACGAGCTCGGGACGGGCGAGCGTCAACTCCTGCGCGACACGCGCACCCATCGACGTGCCGATCACGTAGGCGGGACCGCCGAGCAGTTCGATCAGGCCGGCGGTGTCCTTCACCAGGTCGTCGATGGTCATGCCGCCGAGGCTCTCGCCCGACGGTGCGATGCCGCGGTTGTCGAAGGTGGCGACCCGGTAGCCGGCCTTCACGAGCGCGGGCACCTGGTGCAGATCCCACACGCGTCCCGGACTACCCGTTCCCATGATGAGGACGACGAGATCGCCCGTTCCCTTGACCTGGTAGTTCAGCGGGATGCCGTTCACGGTGGCAATGGGCATGAATACCTTCCTCGACGAGAGCGCGGTTGTGCGCCGCGGGTCGGCGCCGTGACGTCGCGCACCGGAAACACACACGGTGTACCTACAGCACGACCGTCCTACGGTACCGCGACGTAGACGTGCAGGACCGTGCCAGGACCGACCTCGGAAGGCGGGTGGCGGCGAGCTGTCCGATTCTCCTAGAGTCGAAGGACGATGCGTGCTCGCACAGAGCAGCGACCCCGGGAGGACATCATGGCCGCGGACCCGACCACCGCGAACGACATCGCCGACGAGGATCTCGAACCCGTCGCCGACGAAACCGCACGACAGGCGCAGCGAGTCGTCGCCGCCTACGCAGAGAATGCGGACGAGTGCCGCATGCTGCTGTCGATGCTCGGCATCGGTCCCAGCGACAAGCACTGACGAGCACGACACCCACCACGGTGCCGGTGACGGCACCCACCCTGCCGGGCCGGTGACGGCACCCACCCTGCCGGGCCGGCGACGGCACCGGCCCCGAAAGAGGACCACAACGTGACAGCAGGCGAAGCGGACGCAGCGGGGAACCACGACTCGCACGCCGGGTCGGACTTCGTGGTCGTCGCCAATCGCCTGCCGGTCGACCTCGAACGGCTTCCCGACGGCACCACCCGCTGGAAGCGCAGTCCGGGCGGCCTCGTCACCGCGCTCGAGCCGATCCTGCGTTCGAACAACGGCGCCTGGGTCGGCTGGGCCGGTGTGGCCGACGCCGAGTCCGGCGTCATCGTCGAGGACGGTCTGACCCTGCACTCGGTGCGGTTGAGCACCGAGGACATCGCCGACTACTACGAGGGGTTCTCCAACGCCACGCTGTGGCCGCTCTACCACGACGTGATCGTGCGCCCGGAGTACCGGCGCGAATGGTGGAACTCCTACGTCGAGATCAACCGCCGCTTCGCGGAGGAGACCGCGAAGGCCGCCGCGGAGGGCGCGACCGTCTGGATCCAGGACTACCAGCTGCAGCTGGTGCCGAAGATGCTGCGGATGCTCCGCCCCGATCTGACGATCGGCTTCTTCCTGCACATCCCGTTCCCGCCGATCGAGCTGTTCATGCAGCTGCCGTGGCGCACCGAGATCGTCGAGGGTCTCCTCGGCGCCGATCTCATCGGCTTCCACCTCCCCGGTGGTGCCCAGAACTTCCTGTATCTCGCCCGACGTCTGGCAGGGGCCCAGACCTCCCGCGGCAACATCGGTATCCGGTCGAAGCTCGGCGTGGTCCAGGTCGGCTTCCGCTCGGTGCGTGTCGGTGCCTTCCCCATCTCCATCGAATCGGGCCGGCTCGACCAGCAGTCGCGCAGCAAGGCGATCCGCGATCGTGCCAAGGCGTTGCGCAAGGAACTCGGCAACCCGAAGAAGATCCTGCTCGGCGTCGACCGGCTCGACTACACCAAGGGCATCGACGTGCGGCTCGACGCGGTGCACGAACTCCTCGCCGAGGGTCGCATGGACCCGAAGGACACCGTGATGGTGCAGCTCGCGACCCCGAGCCGGGAGCGCGTCGATTCCTACGTCCACATGCGCGGCGAGATCGAGCGGACGGTCAGCCGCATCAACGGCGAGTACGCCGAGGTGGGGCGTCCGGTGGTGCACTACATCCACCGGCCGGTCCCCCGCGACGAGCTCATCGCGTTCTTCGTCGCGGCCGACGTCATGCTCGTGACCCCCTTGCGCGACGGTATGAATCTCGTCGCCAAGGAGTACATCGCGTGCCGCAGCGATCTCGGCGGCGCGTTGGTGCTCAGCGAGTTCACCGGTGCCGCAGCCGAACTGCGGCAGTCGTTCCAGTGCAACCCGCACGACCTCGAGGACGTCAAGGACAAGATCCAGGCCGCGATCGAGGTGCCGCGCGAGGACGGCCGCAAGAGGATGCGTGCGCTGCGCCGTCAGGTGCTCACGCACGACGTGGATCGCTGGGCCCGTTCGTTCCTCGACACTCTCGCCAACACCGGCGCTGCCGGGCGCGCGCTGATCGCGCCGGGTGAGGCCGGCGAACCCGACCCCACCTGACGGCTCTCTCCTAGATCGGGGTCAGTCGGCTGACGAGCCAACGCCCGTCCTGCTTTTCGAGTTCGACGCGCACCCGGCTGCCGCTGCTCACCGCTTCGGGGTTCTCCGAACTCGTCGTGATCTGGTTGAGGAACAGCAGGGTCACGGCGTTGTCGGCGTCGGCGGAGACCACCGACGACGCCTGCACGCTCACCTGCACGCTGATCGCCTTCTCCTTGGCGCCCGGCGCGATGATGTTCTTCATCAGATTGGTGTACTCGTCGCGGAAGTCGCCGGTGAGACCCTCCGCGGCAGCGTCGGTCTGCGCGTCCACCTGGTCGTGGGTGTAGGCGAGCATCGCGACCGCCTGTTCCTCCGCAGCGACCCGCGCCTCCGTCCGCGCCGTCTCGGCGGCGGACTGCTGGACGGTACCGTAGGCGAGCCACCCCACCAGGACCGCGAAAACCAGTGCCACGATCGACAATCCGATCGCGATGTGCGGGAGGTACGAGGCCTTCGGATCCGAAGTCGCGTCCGGGACCGAGGCGGCGGCGGCCGAGGTCTCGCCGGCGGCGGTGGATCCGCCCGTCTCCTCGGTCTTGTCGGACACAGTGCCGGACACGGCTTCGTCGGTCTTGTCGAGCGTCACGCGATCGTCCTTCTCGTCGGTCACGGCACGAACTCCACCTTCGACGCCAACAATCTGCCGTTCTCGTCGCAGATCGTCACCCGCAGACGGAAGTCGCGCGCTTCGGGTTCGGTCTGGTCGGCGTTGCTCACCATCGCGCGGGAGGCGACGAGCGACGACGCGCACGTGCCGTCCTCGTTCTGGATCCCCGCCTCGAGGACCTCACCGGTGGTGTCGACACCGGCCTGCTGCACGACCTCCACGAAAGGTCCTTCGCGGCCCTCGAACTCGGCCTTGAAATCACCCGTCGCGCCTTCGAGCAGACGCGCGACGTCGGCGTCGGCGGTGTCGGCGTTGATGGTGGTCAGGTTGAGCACCGTCTGCCGCGCGGCCTGCAGGTACGCCTCCCGACGCTCGTCGCGTTCGTTCGCGGACTGCCGGTCGACGATGAGCCAGGCCCCGACCGCCACGAGTGCGATCACCAGCACGGACGCGATGATCGCGACCGGCTTGGCCCATCTCGGCTTCGTCTTCTTGTCGATCTCGTCTGCCATCAGCCCTGCTGCGCCTTCATGTAACTCTCCAAGCTCCGATCTCCACCGAGATCGGCGTGCGTGTACACGGTGCCGTCGGGACCAATGTACGTCCCGGTCTGCGGATCGATCCGTCGCGCCGCGACCCCGGCGGGAGCCGTGTCGTCTCCCCCGCCGTAGGAGGCGGGTGTGGGTGCGACGTTCTCCGAGGCCACCGGCGTGGGCGGCCCGGTCCACGGATTGTCCGAGTAGGTGGGGCTGTACCCGGTGCGGCACATGTCGGGCGTCGGTGCGCGACGGCCCGGGTACTCCATGCACGGCAGGTTCCGGGCACCGCGGATCGCATTCGGATAGTCCTGCGGCAGTTGGCAGAAGACGTCGCCCGGGGTGTCGACCATGGACGTGTCGGCCGGGCTGCGCCACTGTTCCGGCGGCACGAAACCGGCCAGGCACGGCGGCGGATCGTGCAGCTGCAGATGGAAGTCCACCACGGCACCGTCCTCGGGTGGGCCGTCGCCGGCCGCGGTGATCAGGGCCGTCGTCATCGGCGGGTACAGCACCAGGATCTGTTCGATGCCGGCGTTGTAGATGACGCCCACCTCGCCGACGCTCACCAGATTCGCGAGCAGCAGCGGCAGTGTCGGTTTCAGGTCCTGCAGCAACGATTCGGCTTCGGCAGCGGCTCCCGGCCCGACGTCGAGCAGGGCCCGCAGGTCGGGATCGCTCTCGCGCAGACGATCGGTGAAGGTCACCATGTCGCGTGTCCACGACCGGATGGCGTCGCTCGTGACCACCTGCGTGTCGAGCAGCGGACCGATCTGATCGATCAACTGCCGTGTCTCGGCGCTGTTCGCCGAGGCCTCCTGCACGAACAGGCGCGTCGAGTCGATCAGTTCCTGCAGTTCGGGTCCGGAGCCGTTGAACGCGTCGAACGCCTCGTCGACCACCGTCTGCAGTCGCGTGTCGCCGATCGAGGCGAGCAGCACGTCGGCCTGGTCGAGCAGGGCACCGACCTCCTGGGGCACCGTCGTGCGGTCGACCGGGATCACGTCGCCGTCGGCCAGACGTTCACCGCCCGAGCCGTCGGCCCGGGGCACGAGATCGACGTACTGTTCGCCGACCGCCGACACGCTGCGCACGGCCGCGTCGACGTCGGCGGGGATCTTCGCGTCGCTGTCGATGGACAACTTCGCCTCGACGCCCACCGGCGACAGCGAGACGCTCCGGACGGTGCCGACGGTGTTGCCGCGGTAGGTGACGTTCGAATGCGGGTACAGGCCGCCGGTCGACTGGAGTTCGACGACCACCTCGTACCGCCCGACCCCGAACAGGGCGGGCAGCCGCACGTACATCAGCGACATCACGACGAGTCCGACGACCGTGAGGATCGCGAAGATCGTGAGCTGGATGCGGACGAACCGCGTGAGCATCATGGTGCGGGCACCCCCAGGGGAAGGCCGGGAATGGTGATCTCACCGATGCCGGGGATCGTCAGTTTCCCTTCGGGACCGGGCGGTGGCGGCGGTGGCGGTTCGAGCGGTGCACGGAACGGATCGGTCGCCTGCGCAGCGAGTCCCGCGTCGCGGCCGAGGATCCCCTCCGGACCCGCGAGACGTCCCGCGAGCGGCGTCCCGGACAGGAAGTTCAGGTCGAGACGTTCGAGACTGAGGTCGATCGTCATCGCGAGGTTGGCGTAGTCGCCGCGGATGATGTTGTTGATGCCCGCCTGCGGGAAGGGATAGGTGAGCAGCACACCGAGCACCTCGGTCAGGGCACTGCCCGAATCGGCCAGCGCCTTCAACGTCGGTGCGAGCCCCTCGAGGTTCGCCTTCAGGTCGTCGTTCGAGGTCTCCACGACCCGGCTGGCCACGGTGCTCAGCTCGCCGAGCGAACTCATCGCGGCCGTGAGGTTCGAGCGCTGGTCGGCCAGCACCTCGATCGCGGGCGGCAGTTCCTCGAGAGCCCGGACGAGTGTCGCGTTCTGGTCGTTCACGGTCGCCGCCAGACGGTCCATGCCCTCCAGCGCGGCGATGATGTCACCGCGCTGCGTATCGAGAGTGGAGACCAGTTCGTCCAGGCGCGGGAGCAGGTTCCGGATCGAGTCCTCCCGGCCGACGAGCGCCGCGTTCAGCTCGGTGGTGATGTCGTTGATCTGCGCGAGTCCACCACCGTTGAGCACCACCGACAACGACGAGAGCGTCTGTTCGGTGGTCGGATACGCACCGGCGCGTTCGAGCGGGATGACGTCGCCGTCCTCGAGGCGGCCCTCCGGGGGTTCGCCGACGGGCGGGATCAGTTCGAGGTGCTGCGATCCGAGCAGGCTCGTCTGACCGATCCGCGCGAGCGAGTTGGCCGGAACGATCACGCCTTCGTCGAGCGAGACCGTCACGAGCGCGTGCCAGCCGTCGAGTTCGATCCCCGAGATCGACCCGACGGTGACGTCGTCGACCCGCACGGGCGAGTTCTGGGTCAGGGTCGTCACGTTGGGCATCTCGATCTGCACCCGGTAGGCGCCTTCTCCGCGTCCGGCGGTGCCGGGCATGGGAATCGAGTTGAGCCCACCCCACTCGCACGCGGTGAGTGTCGTGCCCACCGCGACGGCGGTGACCGCGACACCGAGGCGGCGGAACATCGATCGGCCGGTCATCGTCCTCCTCCCGGCTGCAGCAGGGAACCGAGATCCTGCGGGACCTGCAGCGACGGCAGGCCGCCGAGGATCCCGTCGAGCGGCGACGCCGCTTCCGACAGCGACGGACCGGGTGCGGTGCCGCGTCCTTCCGACGCCCCTTCGAGCCAGGGTTCGGTGTAGACGATGTCGCCGTCGAAGGCCTGCACACCGGCCAGCGGGTTGACCAGCAGCGGAAGGTAGTTGGCGTTGATGGACGACAGCACCGGTCCCAGCTGCTGGCGGCACAGTTCCTCGCTGCGCTCGGAGGTTGCGTTGGCGGCGGCCGCGACCGACCCGCACATCCACTCGACGGGGTTGGCGAGGTTGTTGATCGCGAGTGCACCCGTGAGCGAACCCTGCGCCGGCTTGTAGATGTTGTAGAAGTTCGCGAGGGAGGTCGGGCCCGAGTGCAGCACCCGCTCGATCTCGGGTCGCTTGCGGGCGAGCACCTCGGTCGCGTCGGCCAGTCGCTGCACCGATTCGGTGAGACCGGCCCGGTTGTCCTGCACGAACCGCTGTACGTCGCCGACGGCGATGTTCAACTCGGACAACGAGACTCCGAGCTGGTCGGAGCTCTGCGCGAGCACGTCCGAGACCGACGCGAGTCGACCGCCGAACTGCACGATCTGCTCGTTGCTCGACGAGAGGACCGACACGAAGGTCTGCAGGTTGCGGATCGTCGAGAACAGGTCGGTGCGCCCCTCGGAGAGCGTGCGCATGGTGTCCGACAGCTCGCGCAGGGCCGCACGCACGGTCTGCCCGTTGCCCTCGAGATTGTCGGCCGCGGTGTCGATGAACCGGCCGAGGGATCCCTGCGGGTCGAGTTCCTCGGGTCCGAGCGCTTCGGACAGCCGCATCAGTTCGGTCTTGATCTGGTCCCATTCGACCGGAGAGGCCGTGCGCTGCATCGGGATCGTCGTGCCGTCCTCGATCGTCGGACCACCCGAGTAGACCGGGGTGAGCTGGACGAAACGCGCCGAGACGAGGCTCTGCGCGATGACGACGGCCTTCGCGTCGGACGGGATCTCGACGCCGCTGTCGACCTGCATCGTCACGCGCACGAGATCGTCGCGGGGTTCGATGTCGCTGATGCGTCCCACCGACACTCCGAGCACCCGCACGTCGTCGCCCTCGTACAGGCCGCTGGTGGAAGCGAATTCGGCGTGGATGGTGCGCTTGCCGAGGTCCGGCAGGACGAACACGGCGAGGGCGCCGAGCACGAGCACGACGACGGCACCGATGATCGCCGCCATCAGCCAGGGTGGGCGCCGCCGGGTCGTTGCGGCGGTATCGGTACTCATTCGCCGTCCCTCTTGATCGTCGGGGGTTCGTCCGGGATCACGTCCTGCAGATCCTCGGGGAGGAGATCGGGTGCGACCTGGCTGTCCACCACGGCCTTCCACCACGGTGCCGGCAGAATGTTGGACACATAGGCGTTGAAGAACGGTCCGCTGGCGACGGATTCGCCGAGTGCGCTGATGTACGGGCCCAGACCGTCGAGTGCGCCGGCGATGTTCTCCTTGTTCGCCTGCAGGTTGGCCGTCACGAGGTTGAGCTTCTCGAGCGTCGGTGCCATCTGCGCCTGGTTGTCCTGCACGAGGCCGGTGAGCTGACGCGAGACGGACGAGATGTTCGCGATCAGTTCGGTGATGGCGTCGCGGCGCAGACTCAGTTCGCCGAACAGCGCATTCGCGTCGACGATGAGCGCGTTGACCTGGTCGCTGCGCTCGGCGAGGATGCTCGTCACGCCCTCGGCGCGTTCGAGCAGCTGGTCCAGCGATTCGTCGCGGGCGTTGATCGATTGCGACAGGCGGGTCATGCCCTCCAATGCGCCCTGGATCTCGGGCGGGGTGTTCTCGAGCGACTGCGACAACGCGTCGAGCGACTCGTTGATCCGGTCGGTGTCGAGTTCGGAGACCGACGTCGTGAGGTCGCCGAGAGCGTCGGTCAGCGAGTACGGCGAGTTGGTGCGTTCGAGCGCGATCACCGAGCCCGGGCGCATCACGCCGTCGCCACCGGGGCGTAGCGCCAGGGACTTCCGGCCGAGGACGGTGTTGGTCTTGATGTCGGCACCGGTGGTGTCGCCGAGCCCGATGCCGTCGCGGATACGGAAGGTGACCAGCACGGCCTGATCGTCGAGCCGCACGTCGGTGACGTCGCCGACGTTCACGCCGGCGAGCATGACGTCGTCGCCGGGGACGAGGCCACCGGCGTCCTGGAAACGGGCCGAGTAGCTCAGGCCACCGGAGAGGAAGTGCAGCTGGTCGTACTGCAGACCGGCGAGCACGATCGCGGCGGACACGGCCAGGCCGATGATGCCCGTCCGGATGTAGTTGGGGTCACGGGGTGCACTCATTCGACCTTCGCACACCTTCCCGTGTCGTGGTTCGCCGTGGTGTACCGGATGGTGGTGCCGTCCGGTCCGGAGAACTTGAAAGTATTGGCACAGAGGAAGAATTGGAAGAAGTTGCCGTATGCACCCACGCGGATGAGTTTCTTGTAATCGGAGGGCAGGCGTTCGAGCGTGCGGTTGATGTCGTCCTTGCCGAGGTCGAGCTGGGTCATGGTGCGGTTCGTCTCGGCGATGACCGACTGCAGGTCGGGCCGGTTGTTCTGCAGCAGTGCGGCGAGATCCGCGGTGCCGGAGGCGATCTGCGGGATCGACGCACCGATGGGATCACGGTCGGCGGACAGCCCGCGCACCAGGGTGTGCAGCTGGTCGATCGTGTTCTCGAACTCGCGGTCGTGGTCGTCGATCGTGCCGAGGACGGCGTTGAGGTTGTCGATGACGTCGCCGATCAGCTGGTCGCGGTCGGCGAGGGAGTTGGTGAACGAGTTGGTGTTCCCCAGCAGCGACACGAGCGTGTCGCCCTGTCCCTGGAAGACCTGCAACAGTGCTCCGGAGAGGTCGTTGACCTGCTGCGCGTCGAGGCCCTGCAGCAGCGGCTTGAACCCACCGAGCAGCAGGTCGAGATCGAGGGCCGGTTCGGTCTGTTCGATCGGGATGCTGCCACCGGCGGGCAGGACGTCGACGCTGCCGGCACCTTCGAGCAGTTCGAGATACCGGTCGCCGACGAGGTTCTCGTACCGCACGGTGGCGCGGGTGCTGGTGAACAGCGTGTGTTTCGCGTCCACGTCGAACTCGATCTCGGCGGTGTTGTCGCGGCCGATGTCGACCTTCTTCACGGAGCCGACCTGCACCCCGGCGATGCGGACCTTGTCGCCGGTACCGAGACCGGAGACGTCCGTGAAGGTGGCCCGGTAGTTCTCGGTGCCGGTGAACCGCGCCTGGCTGAACACGACGGCCAGCCCGGCGAAGATCAATGCCATCGTGACGGCGAAGATCAGGAACTTGACGGTGGTCGCTCTCATGGTCACCGCCCGCCCGCGAGATGGTCGCCGAACAGGTACTGGAAGATCGTCGGGTAGCGGATCCAGGCCTCCGTTGCGGGCTTGTAGGGCGTCTCACCGGTGTTCGACACGACGAACGGCGCGTGACCGTCGCGGCGCGGGTCGAAGTTCGGCAGACCCCAGCAGTTCGGGCCGCCGCTCGCGCCGACCACGGGCAGATCCTGGGCGTCGTCGTACGGCGTGGCACCACCCATGAAGCTCGTGCTCAGGGTCAGGGCCGCGTACTCGCCGGTGCCGGCCATCGGCTCGAACGCCACCCGGGCGTCGTTGAGACCGACGATGAAGCAGGTCAGTTCGGGCGAGTACTCACCGAGCAGGCCGGTGGTGTGACTCAGGCTGTCGAGTGCGGTGGTCAACTGTGCTTCGTTCTCCCCCAGGACGTCCCGTCCGGTGTTCGCGAGACCGGTGAGGTTCATCAGCAGCAGGTCGAGTTGCTGTTGTTCGTCGACGACGGTGTTGCCGACGTCGGTGGCGTTGCCGATCGTGGTCATGAGGTCGGGTGCCGTGTCGGCGTAGACGTCGGTGACCTGCGCGGCCGAGACGAGGTCGGCCTGCAGTTGTGGCAGCGACGGATTCATCTCGGCGAGATACGCGTCGGCCTCGGACAATGCGGCGCCGAGGGCGTCGCCGCGTCCGTTGAGCGCCTCCGACAGCGCGCCGAGGGTGGCGTTGAGCTTCTCGGGCTGGATCTGGGCGAGCACGTCGGACAGGTGCTCGAAGACCGTGTTGAACTCGACGGTGACGTTGTCGGCCGCGATCACGGCGCCTTCCTGCATCGGCACCGAGGACGGATCGTCGGGGACGACGATGTCGACGAACTTGGCACCGAAGACGGTGGTGGATTCGATCGCCACCCGCGCGTTCGACGGGATGAGCTGCATCTGCCCGGGTTGCATGTCGAGATGCAGGACCGCACCGGCCGGGGTGTGCTCGATCGACGCCACGCGGCCCACCTCGACGCCGCGCATCTTCACCTTGGCGTCGGGCTCCATCACCAGACCGGAGCGGGGTGAGGTGACGGTGAGCGGGACCGTCGAGGTGAACCCACCGGCGAACATCGTCAGTGCCACCGCGACGATCGCGGCGAGGCCGCCCACGAGACCGAAGGCGGCGAGCTTCTTCTTCCACGAAGGAGTGTCCATGTCGCGCGCCCTATCCCGACAGGTTGAAGTTGCCGGTCGCGCCGTAGACGGCGAGCGAGATGAGCAGGGTGACGGTGACGACCGCGACGAGCGAGGCCCGCACCGCGTTGCCGACCGCGACACCCACACCGACGGGGCCGCCACCTGCGGTGAAGCCGTAGTAGGTGTGGATGAGCATCACGGCGATCGCCATCACGATGGCCTGGACGAACGACCACAGGATGTCGGTGGGTATCAGAAAGGTCGTGAAGTAGTGGTCGTACACGCCCGCCGACTGGCCGTAGAGCACCACCGTCGCGAAACGACTGGCGACGAACGAGGCGATCACGGCGAGCGAGTACAGCGGGACGATCGCGATCATCCCGGCGAGCACGCGCGTGGACACCAGATACGGGATGGACGGGATCGCCATGGTCTCGAGCGCGTCGATCTCCTCGGAGACACGCATGGCGCCGAGCTGGGCGGTGGAGCCGGCGCCGATGGTGGCCGCCAGCCCGATGCCGGCGATCGTCGGGGCCGCGATACGCACGTTGATGAAGGCCGCGAAGAAGCCGGTGAGCGCTTCGACGCCGATGTTGCCGAGGGAGCTGAAGCCCTGCACGGCGATGATGCCGCCGGTGAAGAGCGTCAGGAAGCCGACGATCACAACGGTGCCGCCGATGACGGCGAGTGCGCCGGTGCCCATGCTGATCTCGGCGACCAGACGCACCGTCTCCTTGGGGTAGTGCGTCAGTGCCCGGGGGACCGTCGCGAGGGCGCGCCCGAAGAACAGCGCCTGTTCCCCCACTCGGTCCACCGTGGACGACGCACGTGACATGCGCCGAACCGCACGGGGGAACCGCCAGGACATCACTGCCATGAAATCTCCGCTCCCCTCATCCCGCGGTCAGCTTGATGCCGACGGCCGTGACGAGGAGGTTGACCACGAACAGTGCCATGAACGCGAACACGACCGTCTGATTGACGGCGTCGCCGACACTTTTCGCTCCACCTTTGACATTGAGACCGAGATAGGACGCGACCAGCCCCGCGATCATGCCGAACAGGCCTGCCTTGACCTGGGAGATCATCAGTTCTCCGAAACCGGTGAGCAGGGTGATGCCGTTGATGAACGCGCCGGGGTTGACGTCCTGGAGGAAGACCGAGAAGGCGAACCCGCCGAGGATGCCGATCGTGCACACGAGACCGTTGAGCAGCAGGGCGACGACGGTGGAGGCGAGCACCCGGGGCACGACGAGACGCTGGATCGGATCGATGCCGAGCACACGCATCGCGTCGATCTCCTCGCGGATGGTGCGCGCCGCGAGATCGGCGCAGATCGCGGTGGCGCCGGCACCGGCGACGATGAGCACGGTGACCATGGGGCCGACCTGCGTCACCGCGCCGAGGGCCGCACCCGCTCCGCTGAGGTCGGCCGCGCCGATCTCCCGGAGCAGGATGTTGAGGGTGAAGCTCACCAGAACGGTGAACGGCACCGCGACGAGCACGGTGGGCACGAGCGAGACGCGGGCGACGAACCAGGCCTGGTCGATGAACTCGCGCCGCTGGAAGGGGCGACGAAAGGCTGCCCGGGCGGTCTCGCCGGTCATGGCGAACAGTCCGCCGACGGCCCGTAAGGGGACCTCGAGGAGGTCTACCATCGTGTGCCCCCTTCGATCCTCACGTCGTCGGCGCGCGGCCGATCGATGGCGTGTGCTGTGACCCGGGTCATATTAACTAGAACGTGTTCACCTGTCAAAGATCCGTCGAGGGGCATCTCGATCCATTTCCGTCCGAACGGACACACGGGCGTCGACCGACGCACATCGACACGCTCATAAGTGGGTTTACACTGGGGTTTCGCTGAGATTTTCGACGCAGGAACCGAGCTCGACCACGTCGCCACAGGAGGTCGTCACACTCGCGAGCGGGTCGTGACGACGAAACAAAACTAGAACACGTACCAGGCAGAAATACGAGGCCTGGCGAGAGCCGGAGAAACGGCCCGAGTGGGCGTGACGCTACCGGAATCCCCGGTGTCCGTCACCCGTGGTTGCAGGATCCGGCCCGGGGGCGAAGACACGGCCCCCTGCTGTCCCCGAGCGGGAACAGCAGGGACGACCGGAACTAGAGATCGAGTGCCGCCGAGGCCGAGAACGTCCGGCCCGGGTCACGATCGGCGAAGTAACCGCCGAGCTCGTCGGCGAGCGCGGCTGGGGTCCACTGCCCGTCGGCATCGAAACGCTGCTCGACGACCGGTGCGGCCATCAGGGCCACCATGGGTCCGTAGACGATGAAGACCTGCCCGTTGACGCGATCGGCCGCCGGGGAGGCGAGATAGGCGACCAGATTCGCGACGTGGTCGGGCGAGAGCGGATCGATGCCGTCCCCCGGGGCGTCGCCGAAGACCGCTTCGGTCATCGACGTGCGCGCGCGGGGGCAGATCACGTTCGCCCGGACCCCGTACCGCTCGAGACCCCGAGCGGCCGAGAGGGTGAGTGCGGTGATGCCGGCCTTGGCGGCGCCGTAGTTGGGCTGCCCGGGCGGACCGAGCAGACCGGCCTCCGAGGACGTGTTGACCAGGCGCCCGTAGACGGGGCCACCCTCCTGCTTCGACCGGTCGCGCCAGTAGGCCGCGGCATTGCGGGAGAGTAGGAAGTGACCGCGCAGGTGCACGGCGACCACCGAGTCCCATTCGTCGTCGGACATGTTGGGCAGCATCCGATCCCGAGTGATGCCCGCATTGTTGACGACGATGTCGAGACCGCCGAATTTGCCCTGCGCCGCGGCGAGCATCGCATCGGCCGTCTCACGCTCGGCGACGCTGCCGGGCACGAACTCCGCCTCGGCACCGAGATCGCGGATCCGCGCGAGGGTGTCCTCCACCGCGTCGTTCTCCACGAGATCGTTGACCACCACCGACGCTCCGGCCCGCGCGAGCGCGAGCGCCTCGGCACGTCCGAGACCTGCTCCGGCTCCCGTGACGACGGCGACCCGCCCTTCGAGAGACACCCGATCGTCGTTCCCCACGCCACCGTTGGCGTCCGCACTCATCCACGTACTCCTCGAGATTCGGGCCGATTGCCGGCCGCACGCCGGTACTCTCCCCACCAGGACCCGGGGGCACCGAAAATGTAGAACTTGTTATTTTTCCCGGCAAGGGCCGGTGCCGGTCACCGCGAGGCGCTCACGCCTCCGCGAGCGCCGCACGCGGGCACTGGGCGACGGCTTCACGCACGGCGTCCTCACTTCCCTCGGGTACGGGGTGGGTGACGATCAGCTCGTCGTCGTCGTTGAGATCGAACACGTCGGGCGCCAGCCCGACACACACGCCGTTCGCTTCACAGCGGTCGAAGTCGACCTTGACATCCATTCCGGAGACCTCGCTTCACATTCGCGCCGACCGATCGCGTCCAGACTAGAACGCGTTCCAATTCTGTGCAATGATTCGCGATGATCCCACAGAGACGATTCGCGGGGACCCGCAGCGACGAAACGGAGCGTTCGTGGACATCTCCTACACCCCCGGGCAACAAGCCCTCCGCGAGGAATTGCGGGCCTATTTCGCACAGATCATGACCCCCGAGCGCCGCGAGGCACTCGCGGCCACGACCGGGGAGTACGGCTCCGGCAACGTGTACCGCGAGGTCGTGCAGCAGATGGGCAAGGACGGCTGGCTCACCCTCGGGTGGCCCGAGGAATACGGCGGCCAGAACCGTTCCGCGATGGACCAATTGATCTTCACCGACGAGGCGGCCATCGCCGGCGCGCCCGTCCCGTTCCTCACCATCGACTCGGTCGCGCCGACGATCATGCACTACGGCACGGACGAGCAGAAGGAGTTCTTCCTCCCCCGCATCTCCGCGGGAGAACTGCACTTCTCGATCGGCTATTCCGAACCCGGCGCCGGCACCGACCTCGCCTCGCTGCGCACCACCGCCGTGCGCGACGGCGACGAGTGGGTCATCAACGGGCAGAAGATGTGGACGAGCCTGATCGCCTACGCCGACTACGTCTGGCTCGCCGCGCGCACCAACCCGGATGTCAAGAAGCACAAGGGGATCAGCGTCTTCATCGTGCCGACCGACGCTCCCGGCTTCTCGTACACCCCCGTGCACACCATGGCCGGCCCCGACACGAGCGCCACCTACTACCAGGACGTGCGCGTCCCGGCGTCCGCGCTCGTCGGTGAGGTCGACGGCGGCTGGGCGCTCATCACCAACCAGCTCAATCACGAGCGGGTCGCACTCACCTCCGCCGGTCCCGTGCGCACCGCGCTGACCGAGGTCCGGCGCTGGGCGCAGGAGACGCACCTGCCCGACGGACGACGGGTGATCGACCAGGAATGGGTGCAGATCAACCTGGCACGCGTCCATGCCAAGGCCGAATACCTGCAGCTGATGAACTGGGACATCGCCTCGAGCGCCGGCACGACCCCGCTCGGTCCGGAGGCCGCCTCGGCCAACAAGGTGTTCGGCACCGAATTCGCGACCGAGGCCTACCGGTTGCTCATGGAGGTCCTCGGACCCGCGGCGACGGTACGGCAGAACTCGGCCGGCGCACTGCTCCGCGGCCGGATCGAACGCATGCACCGCAGTTCCCTCATCCTCACCTTCGGTGGCGGCACCAACGAGGTCCAGCGCGACATCATCGCGATGACCGCTCTCGGCCAGCCGCCCGCCAAGCGTTAGAAAAGGACGCGCACCGTGGACTTCACCCTTACCGAGGCCCAGCAGGATCTCGCAGAACTGACCCGCAGCATCGTCGCGGACATCGTCACCAACGAGCACCTGCGCACACTCGATGCCTCCGAGGACCGCCTCGACCGCACCCTGTGGGACACGCTCGCATCGTCGGGCGTGCTCGGCGCCGCGCTTCCCGAGTCGCTGGGCGGAGACGGGTACGGGCCGCTCGAGCAGGCGAGCATCCTGCGCGAACTCGGCCGCGGCGTCGCCGCCGTCCCGTACATCGGCTCGATCGCCGCGTGCGCGTCGGCGATCGCGGAGTTCGGCACCGCCGAGCAGCAGGCCGAGTGGGGACGCCCCGCGGCGACCGGCGAGCAGATCCTCTCCGCCGCGCTCGCCGAGGAACTGAACCCCGACCCCACGGCCCCCGCGACCCGGGCGCAGGCCACGGGCGACGGGCACGTGCTCGACGGCGTGAAGATCGTCGTCGACGCCGCGCCGGTCGCCGACGGTTTCCTCGTCCCGGCCACCGTCGGCGACTCGGTGGCGGTGTTCCTCGTGCGACCCGACGATCCGGGTGTCTCGATCACCCGGCAGCAGACCACCGACTTCGACAGTCGCGGCATCGTCACCCTCGAGCAGGTCCCGCTCCCGGCCGACCGTGTTCTCGGCACCGACGGCGTCGCCGTGGCGACGTGGTTGCGCGACCGCAGCCTGCTCGGCTCCGCCGCCTACCAGTGCGGCGTCCTCGAACAGGCCCTCGAGCTCACCGCGCAGTACGCGCGCGAACGCGTCCAGTTCGACCGCCCGATCGGCAGTTTCCAGGCCGTCTCCCAGCGACTCGCCGACGCCTACATCGACGTCAAGGCGGTGCGACTGACATTGTGGCAGGCCGCCTTCCGGATGGTTTCGGGTGAGCGTCACGACGACGCCCTGCGCACCGCGGCCTTCTGGGCGGCCGATGCGGGACACCGTGTCGCGCACACGACCGTGCACGTGCACGGCGGTGTCGGGCTCGACGAGGACCATCCGGTGCACCGCTACTTCCTCGCGGCCAAGCACCACGAGTTCCTGCTCGGCTCCGCCACCGACCAGTTGCGCGCGCTCGGAGGCGAACTCGCCGACGTCCCGGCCTGATCGCATGACCGCCCTCACCGTTACCGAACTGCTCGAACGACTCGCCGACGTCGACGATCGAGGCCTGCGCTTCGAGGAGACCGAACTGTCGTGGCGCGAACACGTCGCGCAGTCCCGGCGACGCGCCGCACTGCTGCGCGACCTGCTCGACGACCCGGCGCCGAAGCACATCGGGATCCTCATGGACAACGTCCCGGAGTTCTCGTTGCTGCTCGGCGCCGCAGCCTTCTCCGGTTCGGTGGTGGTGGGCCTGAACACGACCCGGCGCGGCGCGGCGCTCGCCCGCGACATCGCGCTCGCCGACTGCCGGGTCGTGTTCACCGAGGCCGCCCATGCGTCCCTGCTCGACGGTGTGGATCTCGGCGACGTGCGGGTGATCGACGTCGACTCCCCCGAGTGGACGACGATGCTCGCCCCGTTCGCCGATACCGTCGTGGAGACTGCCGCGCCCTCCCCCGACGACCTGTTCATGCTGATCTTCACGTCGGGCACGAGCGGCGACCCGAAGGCCGTGCGGTGCACGCACCGCAAGTTCACCGATCCCGCGACGATGCTCGCCACGCGGTTCGGTCTCGGCCCCGACGACACCGTGTACGTGTCGATGCCGCTGTTCCACTCCAACGCGATGATCGCCGGTTGGTCGATCGGGCTCGCGGCGCGCGGCAGCATCGCCCTGCGTCGCCGGTTCTCGGCGTCGGGTTTCCTTTCCGACGTCCGCCGCTACGGCGTGACCTTCGCGAACTACGTCGGCAAGCCGCTGTCGTATGTGGTGGCGACTCCCGAGCAGCCCGACGACCACGACAACCCGCTGCGCATCGTGTACGGCAACGAGGCGTCGGCCGCCGACGTCACCGAGTTCACGCGGCGCTTCGGCGCGCGGGTGGTCGACGGGTTCGGCTCGACCGAGGGCGGCATCGCGATCGCGTCGGCACCCGACGCACCGGCCGGCGCCCTCGGTCGGCTTCCCGAGGGCATCGAGATCCTCGACCCCGAGACGGGGCGACCTTGCCCTCCCGCGGTGTTCGACGCGAACGGCAGGATCACCAACGCCGACGCCGCGACGGGCGAACTGGTCAACGTGCGCGGCGCCGGTCTGTTCGACGGCTATTACAACAATCCCGAGGCCGACGCCGAACGACTCCGCGACGGGCGCTATCACAGCGGCGACCTCGCCTACCGGGACGAGAACGACTTCGTCTACTTCGCCGGACGCAGCTCGGGCTGGCTCCGGGTGGACGGGGAGAATCTCGGTGCGGCACCCATCGAGCGCATTCTGATGCGGTACGAGGGCTTCGCTCAGGTCGCGGTGTACGGGGTGCCCGACCGCAACGTCGGCGACCGCGTGATGGCCGCGGTGATCCCGGCGGCAGGCTCCGACTTCGATCCGGTGGCGTTCGCCCGTTTCCTCGATGCGCAGACCGATCTCGGACCCAAGCAGATGCCCGGTCTGATCCGTGTCTGCAGCGAGTTCCCCCGCACCGCGACCTTCAAGGTCCTGACCCGTTCCCTGGCTGCCGAACGCTGGTCCTGCAGCGATCCGGTGTGGCTCCGGGAACGTGGTGATTCCGAATTCCGGCTGTTGTCAGACGAACTGGTGCACCTTCTCGAACCCGCCTCCGTCGGCACTTCTGCGCGATAGCGTCGTCCCGGGACCCGGGATCGCTCCCTTGCCGCTCTACATACCCTGGGGTATGTTCGGCGCACCCGAGAGGTCGGGACGCGGTTTCGTCGATGCGACCGTGGAAGAAGCGAGGATTCATGGGATCGGTGCCACGCGCGACCGCACACGCACTCGGCGGTTTCTATGCGCTGTCCCTCGACGCGTTCACCGCCCTGTTCCGCTCCCGCTTCCAGTGGCGCGAATTCCTCACCCAGTTCTGGTTCATCGCCCGGGTGTCGCTCGTGCCCACGATCCTGATGTCCGTCCCGTTCACCGTCCTCGTCGTGTTCACGCTCAACTCGCTGCTGCTCGAGATCGGTGCCGGCGACCTGAGCGGAGCGGGCGCCGGGCTCGGCGCCATCACACAGATCGGCCCGCTCGTGACGGTGCTGGTCGTCGCCGGGGCCGGCGCCACCGCGATCGCCGCCGACCTCGGTTCCCGCACCATCCGTGACGAGATCGCCGCGCTCGAGGTACTCGGCATCGACCCCGCCGCCCGGCTCGTGCTGCCGCGCGCACTGGCGTCGACCGCCGTCGCGGTCACGCTCAACGGGGCGGTGTGCGCGATCGGCCTGATCGGCGGGTTCTTCTTCTCGGTGACACTCCAGAACGTCGACCCCGGCGCGTACGCCGCGGGGGTCACGTTGCTCGTCGGTCCCGGTGAGCTGCTGCTCTCGGAGATCAAGGCGGCGGTCTTCGGCCTGCTCGCGGGCCTGATCGCGTGCCATCGCGGGCTCTCGGTCAGCGGCGGTCCGAAGAGCGTCGGCGAGGCCGTCAACGAGACCGTGGTCTTCGCCTTCGTCGCGTTGTTCCTCGCCAACATGCTGCTCACCTCGATCGGGATCGCGGTGATGGGCAGATGAGCGTCACGGGCGCGGCCACCGGGCGGACGGCGCAGGTGGTGCGCCGCATCGGTCACGGGATCTCGCGCAGCATCGACACCCTGGGGCGCCAGGTCGTCTTCCTCGTCGGCGCGCTGTTCTCGACGGTGCGAGCGGCCCGGCACTATCCGCGCGAGACACTGCGCGTCGTCTCGGAGATCGGTCTCGGCACCGGTGTGCTCGCGATGGTGGGCGGCAGCGTCGCCATCATGGGTTTCCTCACCCTGTTCGCCGGCGCGACCGTCGCCGTTCAGGGCTTCACCTCGCTCGGCAACATCGGTGTCGAAGCGCTCACCGGTTTCCTGTCCGCCTACGTCAACGTCCGGGTCGTCGCGCCCGTGACGGCCGGTGTCGGTCTCGCCGCGACCATCGGCGCCGGCACCACCGCGCAACTCGGCGCGATGCGGATCAGCGAGGAGATCGACGCGCTCGAGGTCATGGCCATCAAATCGGTGCCGTATCTCGTCGGCACCCGGATCCTGGCGGGCCTGATCGCCGTCGTGCCGCTGTACTCGCTGTCGGTGCTGGCGTCGTTCCTGTCGAGCCGCATCGCGACCGTCGTGGTGCTCGGCCAGTCGCCCGGCGTCTACGACCACTACTTCGCGACCTTCCTGCGTCCCACCGACGTGTTGTGGTCCTTCGGGCAGGCGATCACCATGGCCGTGGTCGTCATGACCGTGCACAGCTACTACGGCTACACCGCCACGGGCGGACCGTCCGGTGTCGGTGTCGCGACGGGTCGCGCGGTGCGGATGTCGCTCATCGCGGTGGTGACGGTGACCCTGCTGATCTCCCTGGTCCTCTATGGCAGCAGCCGCCAGCTGCATCTGGCGGGGTGAGGAGCGTGCCCACCTGGTTGCCGAAGGTCGCTGCGATCTGCTTCGTCGTCGTCTCCGCGCTCGTTCTCGTGTTCGTCTACCACGGCTTCCGCGGCTCGTTCACGCCCGGCGTGAAGGTGACCGTCGAGAGCGGCCGCTCCGGTCTGATGCTCGAGGACGGCGCCATGGTCAAGGCGCACGGTGTACACGTCGGCAGCGTCACCACGGTGCAGCAGACGCCGTCCGGCGCGGTGATCGAACTGCGCCTGGATCCGGACGCCGCCGCCCGGCTGCCCGCCGACCCCGGCGCCGACATCCGCGCCACGACGGTCTTCGGCGCCAAGTACGTCACTCTCACCGACCCGCCGTCACCCGGCCCGGTCGGACTGACCGAAGGTACGGTGCTGCGCGCGTCGAACGTGACCGTGGAGACGAACACCGTCTTCGAATCCCTGTCCGACGTCCTGCAGGCGGTCGATCCGGCGAAGCTGAACCGCACGCTCGGTGCGCTGTCGTCGGCGTTGCGCGGACAGGGCGAGTCGCTCGGCCGCGCGCTCGTCGACACCGACGCCGTCCTCACCCGGATCGAACCACGCACAGAGACACTGCGACGCGATCTCGCCGCCGCCGAGACGACCGCCGACATCTACGCCGGAGCCACCGACGGGATCGTGGCGTCGTTCGACAATCTCGCCGTCACCGGCACGACCCTCGTCGACCGCGCCGACGACCTCGACCGCGTCCTGCTCGCCGCGATCGGCATGGGCGACGCCGGTCGCCGCGTGGTCGAGCCGAACAGCGAGCAGATCGTCGACGTGCTCGACCTGCTGCGCCCGACGGCCTCTCTCCTCGAGGAGTACTCGCCGGTCCTCCCCTGTTTCCTGCAGGGCGCCGACCGTGCCCGGCAACTCGCCGAACCGGCCTCGGGCGGCAACGGCTCGTCGATGATGCTGAAGTCGACCTTCCTGCTCGGCACCGACCCGTACGAATATCCGCGCAACCTTCCGGTGGTCGAGGCCACCGGCGGGCCACGCTGCGGTCCCCTGCCGATCGTGACGGCCGACGAGACCCCCGCCCCGTACGTCGTGGCGAACACCGGCGCCAACCCGTTCGAGGCCGGCAACACCTCGCCGGTCTTCGTCCCCGACTCGCTGTTCGAACTGCTCACCGGAGGCGCCGGATGACACGCACCGCGATCGCCGCGGGCATCTACGCCCTCGTCATGGTTCTGATCCTCGCCGGACTGTTCGTCGTCTTCGGCCAGGTCCGGTTCGGTGAACACACGCGCTACCACGCGGTCTTCGACGACGTCTCCGGTCTCGAGGAGGGCCAGTTCGTCCGCGTCTCCGGAGTCGAGGTCGGCAGGGTCACCGCCGTGGAGTTCGCCGAGAACAACCGCATCGACGTGACCTTCGAGGTCGACTCGTCGTACACCCCGACCCGCGCGAGCATCGCCACCGTGCGCTATCTCAACCTCGTCGGCGACCGCTATCTCGAATTGTCCGACGGCGCCGGTGATCCCACGCCCATGGCGGCGGGCGAGACGATCGGCACCGACCGGACCCGGCCGGCACTCGATCTCGACGTGCTCATCGGCAGCTTCACACCGTTGTTCCGCGCGCTCGAACCCGAACAGGTCAACCGGTTGTCGGCCGATCTCATCACCGTGCTGCAGGGCCAGGGCGGCACCGTCGAATCCGTCCTCGCCCAGGCGGCCTCGCTGACCTCCCACATCGCCGACCGCGACGTTCTCGTCGGGCAGGTGATCACGAACCTCGACTCGGTGCTCGCGAATCTCGCCGCGCACCGCGACACCTTCGACACCGCGCTGGTGCGTGCCCACGAGGTGGCCGCGCGACTCGCGCAGGATGCCACGCTCGTCGGCGACGCCGTCACCCACATCGATGCGATCGGCGGGTCGCTCACCGATCTGCTCGCGCAGTCCCGCACCTCACTCGCCGGCACGATCCGCGAGACCGGCAACGTCGCCGCGCAGGTCGACTCGCGCAGCGACACCGTCGAGCAACTGACGACCGAACTCCCCGACGCCTACAAGGCCCTCACGCGACTCGGCGCCTACGGCGGATTCTTCAACTACTACCTGTGCGGCATGCTCATCGAGATCAACGACCTGTCCGGGAACAAGGTCACCTCACCGCTGTTCGGGCAGACGACGGGCAGGTGCGCTCCGGCATGACCCAGTTCCGCGAGATGAATCCCGTGCGTGTCGGCGTCGTCGGCACGATCGTGCTCGTCGTGCTCGTGCTCGGCGCCCTGAACATCCGCTCCCTGCCGTTCCTCGACGGCGGCACGACCTACCGGGCGAGATTCGTCGACGCCGGCGGTCTGAACACCGGCGACACCGTGCAGGTCGCGGGCAAGGACGCCGGGCGGGTGACCGACATCGACATCGACCACGACGCCGTGGCCGTCACGTTCACGGTCGACGGGGCGGTGGTCCTGGGCACCGACACCACCGTCGAGATCGCCACCGCCACCGCGCTCGGGGCACGGAACCTGCGCGTGCGTCCCGCCGGTCCGGGACGACTCGAGGACGGCGCCACCATCGACCTCGACCGCACCGTCGCGCCCTATCAGTTGACCGACGCCCTCGGCGATCTCACCGACACCGCCGCGGCGATCGACACCGAGCAACTGCGCGAGTCGATGGAAGTGCTGTCCGACACCCTGCGCGAGACGCCCGACGACGTCGGTGCGGCGCTCGACGGTGTGCGGCGACTGTCCGAGACCGTCGCGTCGCGGGACGAATCCCTGCGGGCGCTGCTCGCGCACGCCGAACAGGTCACCGAGGTCCTCGCCGAGCGCAGCGACGCGATCGATGCACTGATCGTCGATGCCGACCGCATCCTCGGCGAACTGCACCGTCGCCGAGCCGCTCTCGAGACCCTGTTCGCGAACGTCGATGCGCTGTCGATCCAGATCTCGAATCTCGTCGCCGACAACGAGGCACAACTCGAACCCACCCTGGGCAAGCTGAACGCCGTCCTCGGGATCCTCGAACGCAACCGCGACGACATCGCCCTGGCCATCGAGCGGCTGGGCCCGTACGCGACCGAACTCGGCGAGGCCGTCGCCTCCGGCCCGTTCTTCAACTCGTACATCCAGAACCTGTTGCCCATGCAGATCATCGAGCCGGCCCTGACCGCCGCGCTCGAGAAGGCCGGCATCACGCCGCCGGGAGGTACACCGTGACGCGACTGCGTCCCCTGATCTCGTGGGGTGTCCCGATCCTGCTTCTCGCCGTCGTCGCGGTGGTGTCGTTCACCGTCGCGCCGTGGCGGTCGGCCGACGAATACGCGGCCGAATTCACCTCGAGCCGTGGCCTGTACGTCGGCGACGACGTGCGCGTCATGGGTGTCGAGGTGGGACGCGTGACGAAGATCGAGCCGCGCGGCGATCGCGTGCTCGTGCGCTTCGACGTCGACTCCGACCGCCGCATCCCCGCCGACGCGCAGGCCGCGATCGTCGCCCCCACCCTGGTCTCGGCACGCTTCGTCCAGCTCACCCCACCGCACACGGGAGGACCCGAACTCCCGGTGGGAGCAACGATTCCCGTCGAACGCACTGCGGTCCCGGTCGAATGGGACGAGATCACCGAACAACTGACGCGGCTCACGACCGAACTCGGGCCCGACGACACCGACCCGCAGGGCGCGCTCGGTGAGGTCCTCGACGTCGCGGCCGCCAACGCCGAGGGACACGGTCCCGCCCTGCGCGACAGCCTGCAGCAACTCGCGACGGCGATGCGCACGATCTCCGACGGCCGGCACGACCTGTTCGGCACCCTCGGCAACCTGCAGGTGTTCGTCGAGGCGCTGTCGATGAGCGGCGATCAGATCGTCTCGTTCCACGACCGGCTCGCGTCCGTCACCGAGATCCTCGACGCCAACCGCGACGACATGGGCGCCGCCCTGGCGGGACTCGACGCCGTCCTCGTCGACGTCGAGCGGTTCGTCCGCGACAACCGCGAGCGCGTCGACACGACCGTCGATCGCACGGCCGCACTGACCGAGACCCTGGCGGCGCAGCGTGACGGGCTCGCGCAGGTACTGCACGTCGCACCGACGGCGTTGTCGAACCTGCAAGGCATCTACCAGCCCGCGCACAACACGGTGGTCTCGGCGTTGTCGCTGACCAACTTCGCCAATCCCGCCCAGTTCGTGTGCTCCGCGCTCGCCGCGGCCGAGCAGGTCGACGCACACACCGCGTCCGAGCTGTGTGTGCAGTATCTCGGCCCGATCCTGCCGCTGCTCGCGATGGACTACCCGCCCGTGCGCATCAATCCGACGCGCGGCGTGGGCGCGCTGCCCGACCAGCTCGTCTACACCGAGCCCGAGTTGATGCCGGCGCCCGGTGCGCACTCGCCGACCTCGCTGGCCGACCTGCTCTCCCCGGGGGCGCCGTGAGAACACGAGTCCTGCGCACGATCGGTGTCCTCGCGTGCCTGGCACTGACCACCGGGTGCGAGTGGCGCGGCCTGAACAGCCTGCCGCTTCCCGGCACACACGGTCGCGGCGACGACGCCTTCGCCGTGACCATCGAGATGCCCGACGTCACGACCCTCGAACGCAATTCGCGGGTCCGCGTCGGCGACGTCACCGTCGGGCGGGTCGCCGACCTGCGGCTCGGCGACGGACATGCGCTCGTGACGGTGATGGTCGACGGCAGCACGGTGCTCCCGGAGAACACGGTCGCGAAGATCGGGCAGACGAGCCTGCTCGGGTCCGCCCACGTCGAACTCTCTCCCCCGCTCGCCGAACCCGCCCGCGGCCGGCTCGGGGACGGCGACGTCATCCCCCTCGAACGGGCGGGTGCGTTCCCCACCACCGAGCAGACCCTGTCGTCGCTGTCGCTGGTGCTCAGCGGCGGTGGTCTCGCCCAGGCCCAGGAGATCACCCGCGAACTCAACCGGGCGATGGACGGGCGGCAGGAGTCGGTGCGGGCCCTGCTCACCCGTCTCGACGCGGTGCTCGCCGGGCTGGACGGTCAGAAGGAGCAGATCGTGAGCGCGATGGAATCGCTCGACGCACTCGCCGTCGAGGTCGCCGAGCACAACACCGAGATCGCCGCGGCGACGGACGATCTCGCGCCCGCCATGGAGGTGCTGTCCACCCAGCGCGACGACCTGACCCGCGCCGCCGACGCCCTCGGGCAGTTCGGGCGCGTCGCGAACGAGGTCGTCGAGGCGAGCGGCGACGACGTCGTCGCGAATCTGCGTGATCTCGAACCGGTGCTGGCCTCGCTCGCGTCGGCGGGCGACTCGCTCACCGAGTCGTTGCGCTACCTGCTGACCTTCCCGTTCCCCATCGACACCTACCGCAACGCGGTGCGCGGCGACTACGCGAACGGCACGGTCATCCTCGACCTCACCCTGCCGACCCTCGAGAACGCACTGCTGCTCGGCACGCCCTTCGAGAACGCACTCACCGGTGGCGGGCGACCCGTACCGGATCTGGTGTCACTGCTCGTCCCGCCCGTGTCGGAGCCGACCCGATGAGCCCGGCCGCGGTGCTGCGCCGCAAACTGGCGGTGTTCTTCTCGGTCGGGATCGCGGCGGTGCTGATCGTCGCGCTGTTCATCGTCGATGTGCCCGCCCTGCTCGGGGTGGGGCGCTACGAGGTGCGTCTCGACCTCACCGACGCCGGTGGCCTGTATCCCTCGGCGAACGTCACCTACCGCGGCATCGAGATCGGCCGGGTGACGTCGCTGACCATGACCACGAGCGGCGCCGAGGCGGTCCTGTCACTCGACTCGGATGTTCCGGTGCCGGCCGATGCGGCGGCGCAGATCCGCAGCATGTCGGCAATCGGCGAGCAGTACGTCGAGTTCCTGCCCGACGGCGAGGACGGCCCGTATCTGACCGCGGGCTCGATCGTTCCCCGCGATCGCATCTCCGTGCCAGAACCGATCGGCGGTGCACTCGACCAGCTCGACGCCACGCTGCAGTCCGTGGGTCCCGACCGCCTCGCCCTGCTGCTCGACGAGACCCACACAGCGGTGGCCGATTCCGGCGACGCCCTGCGGATCCTCGTCGAGGCCGGTGCGGCGGTGAGCGCCGAGGCCGCTGCGAACGCGGACATCACCGCGGCGCTGATCGATCAGGTCGGCCCGTTGCTCGACACGCAGGTCGCGTCGTCGGATGCGATCGCCCGCTGGGCGTCCTCCCTGGCGGGCACCACCGCGCAGCTGCGCGACTCCGACAGCGACGTGCGCACACTCCTCGGCGTGACGGCCCCCGCCGCCGCACAGGTGCAGGCACTGTTCGAGGAGGCCGAACCGACCCTCCCCCTGCTGCTCGCCAATCTCGTCACCGTCGAGCAGGTCGCCGCGGTGTACCGGCCGTCGCTCGAACAGATGCTGGTGCTGCTCCCGTCGATCATGGCGTCGACCCAGTCGGCGGGTCTGCCCAATGTCGACAACCCGTCGCAGAACACCTACTTCACCGCGACCTTCAACGACCCGCCACCGTGCATCACCGGCTTCCTGCCGCCGGAACAGCGGCGCTCACCCACCGAGTTCGACGTGCCCGACACCCCGCCCGATCTGTACTGCAAGCTGCCGGCGGACTCCCCCATCGCGGTGCGCGGGGCACGGAACATGCCGTGCATCGAGTACCCGGGGCGCCGCGCCCCCACGGTACAGTTGTGCCGCGACGGTGGTTATTCGGCGACGAGCCTGGAAGGGCTTCTGTCACCGCCGAACTGAGCGACGGGCGGGGCCGATGGACACCGACGGGTCATCCGGCGAGGCGGAACGCACGCCCGACGGCAGATACGTGGTGGTGAAGGGGCGACGTTGGCGTGCCACCGATCCCGCGATTCCCGAACCTCTGCGGAAGCAGCTGGTGGCGGAGCTGATGCGGGCCCGCCGTCTCGTGAAGAGCGACGGGGACGCCGCGCGACATCGTGTCCAGGACGCCAAGGTCGCGCTCGGTGAGCGCGGGCATCCGTGGTGGGAACCGCTCGACGACGACGCGGCCCGCGAACGGCTCGCGGCCACGATCTGCGTACTGCTCCGGGAACGGAATCCGTCGACCATCTGCCCGAGCGACGCCGCGCGGGTCGCGGGCGGACAGTCGTGGCGCGACCTGATGGACACCGCCCGCTCGGTGGCCGCCGAACTCGAACGCAGTGAACACGTGGTGATCACGCAGAAGGGTGAACCGGTGGACGTGGAGACGGCTCGAGGTCCGATCCGGATCGCACCCGGACCGAACCTCGAGCATCCTCGTCCCTCGCCGTGAGACGAATCCGAGCGGATCAGACGCTCGCGGCCTCGTTCAGCTTCTCCAGCGTTCCGGTCGCCTCGAGGTACTCCTGCACCCAGCGTTCGATGACGGTGGAGGTCTTGTCGACCTTCGTGAACTGCCCGACGACCTGACCGACCGGGTTGAACGCGACGTCGACGGACTCGTCGGGGTACTTGTGGGTGGCGGCGACGGCCATGCCGGACACCATGTACTGCAACGGCATTCCGAGGGGCTTCGGGTTGCCCTCCTGCTCCCACGCCTCGGTCCAGTCGTTGCGGAGCATGCGGCAGGGCTTGCCGGTGAACGAGCGGCTGCGGACGGTGTCGCGGCTGCTCGCCTTGATGTAGGCCTCCTGCTGCACCGGGGTGTTCTCGGCCTCCTCGACCATGAGCCACTGCGAACCGGTCCACGCACCCTGGGCGCCGAGCGCGAGCGCCGCGGCGATCTGCTGGCCGCTGCCGATACCGCCGGCGGCCAGCACCGGCACCGGTGCGACCTCCTTGACGACCTGCGGCCACAGCACGATCGAGCCGACCTCACCGCAGTGCCCACCGCCTTCGCCACCCTGGGCGATGATGATGTCGACACCGGCGTCGGCGTGCTTGCGGGCCTGCTTCGGCGAACCGCACAGCGCCGCGACCTTGCGCCCGGCCTTGTGGATGTGCTCGATCATGTCGGCCGGTGGGGTGCCGAGTGCGTTGGCGATGAGCGTGACCTTCGGATGCTGCAGCGCCACCTCCACCTGCGGGGTCGCGGTGGCCTCGGTCCAGCCGAGAAGCTGCAACGCGTTATCGTCGCCTTCGGGCAGCGGGACGCCGTGGTCGGTGAGGATCTTGCGGCCGAATTCGAGGGTCTCCTGCGGCACCATCGACTGCAGCATCTTCGTGAGTTCCTCGGCGGAGAGGTTCGCGTCCATGCCTTCGTACTTGTTGGGGATGACGATGTCGACGCCGTACGGGCGGTCGCCGATATGCTCGTCGATCCAGTTCAGCTCGATTTCGAGCTCTTCCGGCGTGAACCCGACGGCGCCGAGGACACCGAAGCCGCCGGCCTTGGCGACGGCGACGACGACGTCGCGGCAGTGGGTGAACGCGAAGATCGGGAACTCGATGCCGAGTTCGTCGCAGATGGGCGTGTGCATTCGGCACTCCTCGATAGAAAGGCGCAAGATTGGAACACGTTCTACCTTAGTGCCAGATGGGTCTGTGCGGAAGGCACGCAACAACGGACGAAGGCTCGCAACATCGGCAGTGACTGCCGACGTTGCGAGCCTTCACCTCGCGTTGCGTACCTCAGACAACTCCGCGCTCGCGGAGTTCCTTCTGCTCGATGTCGCTCAGTCCGAGGATCTCGCCGTAGACCGCCGCATTGTCGTATCCCGCGACGGGCGGGCCGGCGCGACGCACCGAACCCGGCGTCCCGGTGAGCGTCGGCACCACACCGGGGCCGAGCACGTCTGCGCCGGTGCGCTCGTCGTGATGCGGGACGATCATGTCGCGCGCCTGGAACTGCGGATCGGCAACGACCTCCGCGACCGTGTTCACCGGACCGGACACCACACCCGACGACGACAGGTGCGCCAGCAGGTCGTCGAGCGTCCACGTCGCCGCCCACTCACCGATGAGGGCGTCGAGCTCGTCCTGGTTCACGCCGCGCGCGAGGTGATCGGCGAAGCGCGGGTCGTCGGCGAGCTCGGGGCGTTCCATCGCCGCGCACAGGCGACGGAAGACCGTGTCCTGGTTGGCGGCGATGACGATCCACATGTCGTCGGACGTCCGGTACAGGTTCGACGGGGCGATGCCCTCGAGGCGGGTGCCGGACGGGCCGCGGACGACGCCCGCGACGTCGTAGTCGGGGATCACCGATTCCTGGATGGCCAGGCACGCCTCGGTGAGCGCCACGTCGACGATCTGCCCGCGTCCGGTCCGTTCACGGCCGAGAAGCGCGGCGAGGATGCCCTGCACGGCGAACATCCCGGCGAGGGAGTCGCCGAGGGAGAGCGCGAGTCGCGGGGGTGCCTGGCCGGGATATCCGTTCAGGTGCCGCAGTCCGCTCTCCGCCTCGGCCACGGACGCGTAGCCGGCCTGCCCGGCTTTGGGACCGGTCTGCCCGTATCCGGAGACGCGGGCCAGCACGATGCCCGGATTGATCTCGGAGAGCACGTCGTAACCGAGTCCCCACTTCTCGAGCGTGCCGGGACGGAAGTTCTCGACCACCACGTCGGACTCGGCGACGAGACGCCGGAACAACTCCTGTCCGTCGGGTGCCCGCAGATCGAGGGTGACGCAACGCTTGTTGCGCGCGTGCACCGTCCAGAAGTAGCGGTGCCCGTCCCGCTCGCCCTGTCCCCAGGTGCGGAGCGGGTCGGGACGCTTCGGATCCTCGATCTTGATGACGTCGGCACCCATGTCGCCGAGCAGACGTCCTGCATACGGACCCGCGATCAGGGTTCCCAATTCGAGCACCCTGATGTCCGCCAGCGCTCCCGCTGCCTGCGACGCGGCTGCCTGCGACCCGTCTTGTGTCGACTCGGCTTGTGTCACTGCCTCTTCCATCCTCTGGTCAGTAACCGAGGTGAACCGTCTTCTCCTCGGTGAACGCTTCGAGCCCGCTGCGGCCCAGTTCACGCCCGATGCCGCTCGCGTCACGTCCACCCCAGGGTAGTGCCGGATCGGGCACACCCCAGCCGTTGACCCACACCGTGCCCACGCGCAACTGCGGGATCACGCTGTGCACGGTCGACAGGTTCTGGCTGAAGATGAACGCGTTGAGACCGTACTTCGTGGCGTTCGCCAGCTGCACGGCCTCCTCGGTGGTCCTGAAGGTGATGACCGTGGCGACGGGGCCGAAGATCTCCTCGCGCGCGATGGTGAGGTCGTTGGTGCCGCGGAAGACGGTCGGCTCGACGAAGAAACCGCGCTCCCCCACCCGCGACCCGCCGGTCAGCAGCTGAGCACCTTCGCTGCGGCCCTTCTCGATGTAGCCGAGGATGCGGTCGAGCTGCTTGCGGTTGACGATGGTGCCCTGCGTCGTCGATGCGTCGAAGGGATCACCGATCACCGCGCCGCGCGCGAACTCGACGAGTCCCTCGACGACCTGATCGGCGATCGACTCGTGCACGATCACGCGCGTGCCCGCCGCGCACACCTGACCCTGGTGGTAGAAGTTGCCCATCGCGATCCACGGCAGCGACGCCTCGAGGTCGGCATCGGGGAAGATCAACTGCGGGGCCTTGCCGCCGAGTTCGAGGGTCACCTTGCGGAACTTCTCGCCGGCGAGCGAGGTGATGGTCTTGCCGACGGCCGGGCTGCCGGTGAAGGTGATCTTGTCGATGCCCTCGTGGGCGGCCAGCGCCGCACCGGCTTCAGGGCCGAGACCGGGCACGACGTTGAACGCGCCGTCCGGCACCCCCGCCTCGGCGAGCAGGTCGGCGAGCTTCAGGGTCGACAGCGAGGCGTCCTCGGCGGGCTTGACGACCACCGAGCATCCGGCGGCCAGGGCCGGGGCGATCTTCCAGGCCGCGACGACCGTCGGGTTGTTCCACGGGGTGATCGCACCGACCACGCCGAGCGGCTGGCGCAGGGTGAATCCGAAGCGGTGCTGCGGACCCACGTCGGGCAGGATCATCGCCTCACCGGCGATCTTGTCGGCCCAGCCGGCGTAGTGCCGGAACGACGCCGCGGCGGCGGGGATGTCCCCGGCGACGGTGTCGGCGTAGAGCTTGCCCATCTCCGCGGTCTCGAGCGCCGACAGTTCGGGGGCGTGCTGCTCGATGAGGTCGGCGGCGCGGGAGAGGATCCGGCCGCGTTCGGCACCGGCCATCCGCGACCAGGCACCGGAGTCGAAGGTGTCGCGCGCGGCGAGGACGGCCGCGTCGACGTCGGCGGCGCCACCGGCCGCGACCTCGGCGACGACCTCTTCCGTCGCCGGGTTGATCGACGAGAAGTGGGCACCCGAACGGGCGGGCACGGCCCGGCCGCCGATCCGCAGCTGCGGGTCGGGTACGACGACGGGTGCGGGGGTGGACAGTTCGGTCATCACAACTCCTGGGGAGAAGGTGGGGTGAAGCGTCGGGTGAGGCCGGACCACGAGGAGTCGTAGTTCGGCTGACGATGCGCTGCGCGGTGGGCCGCGTCGGTGACGGAGAGGGCCAGTCTCGTCTCGAACATGAACGACAGGGTGTTCACGAGCTTGACCGGCTTCAGTTCGGCCGAGGTCGCGAGGTCGAAGGTCTCGACGTCGGGTCCGTGGGCGCCCCATTGGTTGTGGAGCGAGGCGCCACCGGGAACGAATCCTTCCGCCTTCGAGTCATGCTGTCCACGAACGAGTCCCATGAACTCGGTCATGACGTTGCGATGGAAGTGTGGCGGCCGGAAGGTGTGCTCTCCGACCACCCAGCGGTCGGGGAAGACACAGAAGTCGACGTTGGCCTGCCCCGGAATCGGGGTGGGCGAGGTGAGCACGGTGAAGATCGACGGATCGGGATGGTCCCAGCCGGCCGTGGTCATCGCGTTGAAGCGACCGAGATCGTATTTGTAGGCACCGTGCGTGCCGTGCCAGGCGACGACGTCGAGAGGCGAGTGGTCGAGCTCGGTGGCCCACAGGTGCCCACCGAACTTCTGCACGAGTTGCACCGTGCCCGAACGGTCCTCGTACCAGGCCGTCGGGTACAGGAAGTCGCGGGCGTGGGCGAGACCGTTCGCGCCGATGGGGCCGAGTTCCGGCAGGGTCAGGGCGGCACCGTAGTTCTCGAGCAGGTAGCCGGTCGCCTTCTCCCCCACCAGGTCCACGCGGAACCGCAGGCCCCTCCCGATCACGGCGATCTCACCGGGTTCGACGAGCAGACGTCCGAGTTCGGTGCACAGCAGCAGCGCGCCGTCCTGGGGCACGAACAGCAGTTCTCCGTCGGCGTCGACGAAGTAACGGTCGGTCATCGACTGCGACGCCGCGTACAGGTGGATGGCGATGCCGGTGCGGGACCGCACGTCCCCGTTGACGGCGTAGGTCGTCACGCCGTCGAGGAAGTCCGTGCCCGGCGCCGGTTCCGGCTGCGGATCCCATCGCAACCGGTTCGGGGTGAGCACTCCCCCGGAGTCGGGTGCCGACACCCAGCCGGCGTCGTCGATGCGCTCGAAGGGGCCGTGCGCGGCGGACGGCATGATCCGGTACGTCCATGTGCGGCGGTTGATCTCGCGGGGCTCGGTGAACGCCGTGGCCGAGTGCTGCTCGGCGTAGAGCCCGTACGCGACCCGCTGGGGCGAATTCTGTCCCCACGGAAGCACACCCGGGACGGCCTCGCTGTGGTGCTCGTTGCCGAAGCCGTGCAGATACTCGATGCCCGCGCAGCCGGGCTCCGCACCGACGTCCGCGCGCTCGCTCATGTCAACGCGACCATCTCGTGCAGCGTCGAACCCGAACGCTCGTAATCGGTTCCGTCGACGGTCACCGTCATCGTGAAGTCCGACCGGAATCGGAAGTAGCCGGGATGACCGACGAGCCGGTTGACGAGCGGCTTGAGCAGCCTGCTCGACGCGAGCGGAACGTCCTCGAGCAGGTTGTGGGCGTGCACGATCTCGCGGACGGTGAGCTTGACGTCCAGCGAACCCGGGATGCGGAGACGGATCCACGCCGGGTAGGTGCGGTCGGCGACCGCATTGTGCACGATCGGTCCTTCCGTCAGTTCCACCTCGCCGTTACTGAGGATCACGTCGCGTCCCTGCGCGACCATCACCGGCTGCGACCAGTGCGAGCCGTACTTCTTCTGGGTGTGCACCATGGCGTAGACGAGGGTGAAGTCCTCGGTGTACAGCCGGCCCCAGTACCACTTGTCGATGAGGCGCTTCATGTCGCCGACGCCCCAGTTGTGGTCGTGGTAGCCACGACCGGTGACCTCGGTGGTCTTCCCGTCCACCGTCACCGTCCCTGCGACCCGCGCTCGGGGTGCGCCGACGACCCACGCGAAGAATTCGCGTTCGTTGTAACTGGTCTGGCCACGACCGGGCATCCACGGCGGGACCTCGGCGGTGAAGGTCAGGTCGAAGGCGAGATCTCCTTCGGACACCGACACATGGTAGACGGGCAGCCCGTCCTCCTCGCCGACGAGCTTCGCGAAGCTCTGACCGACACGCACGTCACACCGTTCGGTGGACACCGAGAGGTCGGCGTCGGTGTACGACCGGCTCGCCTCGCGTCGCTTGCCGTCCGCGCTGTAGACGTGGATCTCCACACCGGGCTTGCGGTGCACCAGCTCCCGGGTCTGGATCATCGCCACGACGATCCGTCCGTCGTCGAGATGGGCGTCGAAGTACCAGTGTTCGAAGGCGTGCTTGTCGGTGGACGGGTGGGCGCCGTTGTCGGCGGCCTCCACGGCGGTGATCTCGCCGTCGCGTCGTCCGGGGCCGTTCCAGGCTTCGATGATCTGCAGGGTCATTGGGTTCTCTCCGTACGAGGGTGAAGTGGGGCGGGCCGGTTATCTCCGGAGCGCTCCGCTGGCGTCGAATTGCGCTTCGCGGCCTTCCATCTGGGCGCGGTACCAGTTCTCGCGGTGGGCGCACATGATCTTCTCGTGCACGCCGGCCGCGCCGGGGACGAACCGCCGGGCCAGTTCCATCGCGGTGATGAGCGGGAAGCGGACGATCGGGATGATCATCCACGGAAGCACTTTCGGCATCGAGTACTTGCGTCGCGTGCCCGGTCCCATGAACATCGCCGAGTACACCGAGTTGATGCGGAAGTTGTAGTGCTCCCGCAGTCTCTTCAGACCGCGGTGCCCGTCGCGGGGCGCGAACGCCTGCGGGTAGGACTCGATGAGTTCCTTGCCGTGCTCACCCGAGTCGTACGAACGGGAGATCACGGTGGTCATGAGCGCGCGGATGCTGTCGGCGATGGTCTCGGGGTACCACTGCATGCGCACCCCGAGCAGGTAGCCCATGTACTTCTGGAAGTGGATGAGCGCGCGGATCTCTCGTGGGGTGGTGTGGTAGCCGAGGGTCCACAGGGCCAGGCCCGGGGTGAGGCTGCCCGCGATGAGGGTGAGCAGCATGTAGGTCTGGCTGATCGGCAGTCCCCACTTGGCGATGTCCCATTCGGGGTGCTTCGCGACACGGGAGCGCACCGACACGTGCATCACGCGGACCTTCAGCGCGGTGGCCCGCCCCTTCGAACCCGGGGTGAGCAGGGCACCGGGTTCGGATACGTCGATCCAGAACCGGCAGGTCTCGAGGAAACGTCGTAGGGCGTTGTCGCCGGCATAGCCTCCGGCGAGCGACAGCGGTGTCGCGACGGCCGCCTCGGTGTAGATCTCGAGGGTCTCGGCGCCCGCGAAGCTGAACAACATCGTGCCCCAGCGACGCCAGATCGCGGCGCCCTGTTCGACGAGTTCGGGCTGCACCCAGTCGGGCACGGTCTCGAATTCCTCGAACAGTGCCTTCATCGCGTCGGGCACGTCGTCGAGCGAGTCGATGCCGTCGACGAGGGCCTTGTCGAGCATCTCGCGGGTCTTCTTCGGCCCGAGTTCACCGTGGTAGACCTCGTCGACGAAGCGCTCGGCCGTGGGGTCGCCGCTGAACAGGTCGTTGCACAGGGCCCGGGCCTGCTCGTCGGTGGGCAGGAAGTCGAATCCGGTGAGCCGGCGGACGAGGTTGCGGGTGCGCTTCACACCGGGCTTCTCCAGCGCCTGCCAGTAGGGGAAGGCGCTCGGGCATCGGTCCTGTGCGGTGGTTCCGGGACTTGCGAGAGTTCGGGTCATGCCGATACCTCCTCGAGTACCGTTCGGCGGATCCACGCGACGAGCCGTCCGACGACGTCGGAGAGACCGTCCGGTTGATCCACGAGATAGTGGTTGAGGTTGCGCATCTCGATCAGTTCGTTGTGGGTACCGGCGAGCGCCTCGTACATCAACCGCGAGTCCTCGGCGAAGGCCGCCTGGTCGCCGAGCAGGCTCATCACCATCGTCGGGGTGGTGACGTTGCGGAGATCGGTGAGGGCGTCGGCGTGGGTGTGGTCGACGCTCCACGTGCTGAGCCAGCTACGCACCGTGACGAAGCGGGCCAGACCACCGGCGGCGGTGTTGGCCGCCTTCGGATCTCCGTACATGGAGCCGAGTTCGCGGTCGCTCGGGTCGAGGTTCAGGTCGACGAAGCGCGGGTCCGCGACGGTACGGTGCACCACGAAACCGCGATCGGAGGCACCCGTGCGTTCGAGGTCGGCGAGCTGCTCGAGCGCCCAGGCGTCGATGCGGCGCATCCGCGCGAGCTGCGCGTCGCGGTAGCGCTGCACCCATTCGAGATCGAGCGGTGCGGTGCGCCCGGGGGCGTAGAGGTCGAGTTCGGGATCGGTGGCGTAGGGATCGGATTCGTCGGTGACCGCGCCGTCGATCCAGTGCCGGAGAACGCGTGCCCGGCCGGGGTGTGCGCCGACGAGCATCAGGGCGTCGGCCGGTCGCAGGTTCGCCTCGGCGAACGGTGCGGGGTCGCCCGCGGGTGTGGTCGTCACGGTCGGGTTCTGTGCCTGCGACTGGTAGAACGACGCGAGCGATCCACCACCGCTGAACCCGAGCAGCACGACCTTCTCGAAGCCGAGCTCGTCGGCCATCCACCGCACTCCGGTACCGAGGTCGAAGGCGGCCCGCTCCATGATGAGTGCCGGTTCGTTGGACGAGTAGCGGGTGTTGAGTCCCATTGCGGGGATACCGGCTTCGGCGAAGGCGCGAAGCAGGAAGTGGCTCAGGAAGTTCGAGGCCGGGTGGCACATGACCACACCGACGTCCTTCGAGTACCCGGGTTGTGCGACGAGGTTGCCGTGCAGCGTCGGGTAGTGGCGGCTGAGCCCGGAGTGCATCTCGACGCGACCGTCGTTCGCCGGTTCGTACGGGATGCGCTGGAAGTGGTCTCGGGTCGTGGTGGAACTGGTGGAAGTCATGTCACCGTCCGGTATTTGAGCATCATGTCGTGGTCTTCGTGGTCGAGGATGTGGCAGTGCCACACATATCCCTGCAGGTCGCCGCCGGCGGTGCCGGCAGTGTCGCCGTGGCCGGCGTGGTCACCGTGTCCGGTGTGCCCGGCGCGGTGCGGATCGAAGGTGTGCACCTCGCGCGAGAACGTCGCGTCGGGGTCGAAGCCGAGTTCGTCGGCCGTCGGGAAGTACGCGACGATGCGCGTCACCGAGTTCGGGTCGCAGATGACCGTGTCCTTGTAGCCGGTCTCCCACGGCTCCGGTCCCCGCATCGGTTCGACGACGTACGGGTCGGGATCGGGCGTCCACTTGAGCCCGATGGGCGGCTGCGGCTGCCGTGCACACATCGCGAGGGTGTTGATCGCCTGCCGTCCCAGCACGCGGAAGTGCACCAGGTGCAGGTGGATCGGGTGCGGATCGGGCGTCGCATTGACGATGTTCCACTGCTCGACGGTGCCCTGACGCGGCATCTCGATGTCGGTGCTGTGGTACATCAGGTTGTTCAGCGACATGATCGACGGCGGGATCCGCACCTCCGAGGGCTGGCTCAACGACACGTTCCGCACGTTCTGCGGCGCCGGGATCGGCCCGACCGCGGGCGGAAGGCCGGGACCACCGCGCAGGCGGTCCGGGACCGGTCCGGTGAAGCCTCGCGAGCGATCTGCCCGGAACCGCATGAACAGCGGCATGAGCACGGCACCGATCTGCGCGGCCTGCGGCGCGGCGGGTTCGGAGTTGCGTAGTTCGACGGTGGCGTCCGCATCGAGCTGCGCGAAGTCGACGAGCAGGTCCACGCGTTCGCCGGGCGACAGTCGCACGCGGGTCGTGGGGACGGGGGCGTCGAGCAGGCCGCCTTCCATGCCGATCACCCAGAACGGCATGCCGTTGGAGAAGTGCAGGTCCCAGATGCTGAACGACGCCGCGTTGAGCAGCCGGAGCCGGTAGAGACCCCGCGCGACCCGCGCCTCGGGCCAGATCTTTCCGTTCACGACGCCGACATCGCCGACCGCGCCGCCCTCCCAGCGCCCCTGCGGGACGATCGGGGTGGATCGGATGCTCTGCGAGCCGTCACCGTTGACGATCTTCTCCTGCAGCACCAGATCGAGTTCGAACTCCCCGGCGGGCAGGCCCAGCGGGTTGCCGGGCAGACCGGTGTCGTAGTCGTCGCGGAGCAGGTACATGCCGGCCAGTCCCGCGTAGGCGTTCAGGCGGGTGACGGCCATGGCGTGGTCGTGGTACCACAGCGTCGTCGCGCCCTGGCGGTTCGGGAAGCGGTACGTGAATCCCTGTCCGGGCCGGGAGATCTGCTCGGGGTTGCCGTCGAATTCCGGAGGCGTGACCCCACCGTGCAGGTGCATCGAGGTGGGGACGTCGGTGCGGTCGCGTTCGCTCAGACCGTGCAGCGAGGTGTCGAAGTCGACGGCGAAAGGGTGCGCGTCGATGCGGTTGCGGTACTCGATCGCCGTCTCCTGCCCGCGGTGCGCCACGAGAGTCGGTCCGCCGTAGGTGTTGTCGCCGTAGGCGAGGGCGGGACCGGGCGGAAGGTCGCGGTGGAAGCTGTGCATCGTGCTGACGGCGTCGATCCGGTAGGACGACGAGTCCAGACGCGGCAGGAGGGAAAGGTCGTCGACGAAGGGGTCGAGTCGCGGGGAGTGGAACAACAGGGGGCGGGAGATGTCCGGCCCGTCCGCGAACGCTCGGCCGCCGAGAAGCACCGCACCGGTTCCTGCGGCGAGCCCGGCGAGAAGGGTTCTACGGGTGAGTCTCTGCATGACGCGGCTTTCTGTGTTCCGGATCGGGAGTCGATGCGGACAGTCATCGTGACCGCCGCCACAGTACCATACGGTATGGTTTGGTCAATAGTGCGCACGGAGGAGTACAGATGACTCGATTCCCCTGGTCGGCGATGGTTTCGACGGTCGCTGTTCTCACCCTCGGCGCGGTGGCTCCGGCGCCCGCAGCGGCCGATCCGAGCCCTGCGCCGTGCTCGGGCGCAGACGCTGCGGTAGTGCTCGTCCACGACCTCGCGAGCACGCCGG
This sequence comes from Rhodococcus rhodochrous, assembly GCF_900187265.1. Lineage (NCBI taxonomy): Bacteria > Bacillati > Actinomycetota > Actinomycetes > Mycobacteriales > Nocardiaceae > Rhodococcus > Rhodococcus rhodochrous. The sequence continues at coordinate 708,017 of NZ_LT906450.1, read as the reverse complement.
ACGTGTGGTCCGATCTGCGCGCGGACCTCACCGCGGCAGGCTTCTGCACCGTCCCGGTGACCTGGGGCGAACCGGCGGGCACCGACGTCCCGCTCCCCCTCGCCGGCCTGCGCGGGGCCGAGGCGGGCGCACGCGACCTGGCCTACGCTCTGGACGGGCTGTGCGAACAGCGATCGCGGTGCACGGTCGACGTCGTGGCGCACGGCGCGGGGTCCCTCGTCACCCAGCGCTACCTGCAGGATCACGGCAACGACCGGGTCCGGTCGCTGACCACCCTCGGCCCGATGTGGCACGGCACGGAGATCGCCGGACTGGCCGCCGCCGAGCAGATCAGCCGCGACCTCGGCACCTACAATGCGGTCCTCGCCCTCGAGAAGCCGCTCGTCGACCCCCTGTGCGCCGGATGCCGCGAGATCATCGCCGGATCGGATCTCCTCCGCGACCTGCATGCGCGCGGCGTGCCCACGGCCGGGATCGACTACACCGACATCGTCTCCCGCTGCGACGGACTCGTCGTCCCACCTGGGATCGGGGCACTATCCGCCTCGGCGGTGGTCACGCTGCCCGGGACGGATTCGTCTCCATGCGTTCACCATTGGGCACTTCCGCACGACGGCCCGGCACGCGACGCCGTCCTCACGGCACTGTCCGGTTCGGGCATGTAGTCTCGATTTCGGATCCGATCGAGACGAGGTGACCATCCGTGGCAGAGCAACCGGCGAGGAGTGGTCGCCGGTCGGGCAGACGACCACGGTTGTCCCTCGACGACTGGACCGAGGCGGGTCTGCGCCTGCTCGTCTCCGAAGGACGCAGCGCCGTGAAGATCTCGCGCCTGTGCGACGACCTCGGAGTCACCAAAGGTAGCTTCTACTGGCACTTCTCCGACATCGACGACCTGATGAAGGCCATCGCCACCCGCTACACCTCGCAGGACAACGACGCCGCCCGCGGTCTGACGAGCCTCGAGGAACTGCCGGTCGACGAACGGCTCGCCCACATGGGTGCGATGCTCGTCGACGAACGCGCCTGGGAGGCCGAGGTCGCGGTGCGCGAATGGGCGCGCAGCGACCCGCAGGTCGCCGAGTCGGTCCGCGCACTCGACCAGCGCATCCTGGCCGTCGTCCGAAACTGTTTCCTCGAACTGGGTTTCGACGAGGAAGAGGCGGAGCTGCGTGCAGGCACCCTCGTCTACGCGGGAATCGGCTTCCTGTACGGCCGCGACAGTCTGCCCTCCCCCACGGCCACACAGATCCAGGAACTGTTGAAGATCCTGGTCCGCCGCTGATCCCTGTCCGCCGCTGATCCCTGTCCGGCGCCGATCCCTGTCCGGCGCCGATCCCTGTCCGGCGCCGATCCCGAAACGGGACGATGCCCGGGGCGGATCGCTCCGCCCCGGGCATCTGCCACCCCACCACCGTGGTCCTGTCTAGCGCGCCTCGTTCAGCCGCTCGACCGCCTCGTCGTAGCCCCGGACGAGTTCGGCCATGATCTCCGCGACGGGACGGATCTCGTTCATCCGCCCCACCACCTGCCCGACCGGCATCGCGACGGCCTCGGGGTCGTCGGCCGCCGACATGCGCTGGTGCGCCTCGCTCACGAGGATGTTCTGCAGCGGCATCGGCAGCGGTTCGGGCGCATCGGGTTTCGACCACGCCTCGGTCCACTTGGTCTTGAGCAGACGCGCGGGCTTGCCCGAGTAGATCCGCGACCGCACGGTGTCGGACGAGCTCGCTCCGAGCAGCGCACGCTGGATCGACGACGGGCCGTGCGCGGCCGCCCCGAGCTTGTACTCCGAGGTGGTGAGCCAGTACGAACCCATCCACACACCGGAGGCACCGAGGGCCAGTGCCGCCGCGACCTGCCGTCCCGATCCCACACCGCCGGCGGCGAGCACGGCCGCCGAATCGCCGAGTGCATCGACGATTTCGGGCCACAGCACCATCGACGCGATCTCACCGGTGTGCCCGCCGGCCTCGTAGCCCTGCGCGATCACGATGTCGACACCGTTCTCGACATGACGCTTAGCGTGCTCGACCGCGCCCGCGAGTGCCGCCACCGGCACTCCCTTCTCGTGCGCGAGGTCGATGACGTCCTTCGGCGGCGATCCCAGTGCGTTGGCGATCAGGGCGGGCCGGTGGGCGAGAGCGACGTCGACGTGCGAGCGCGCGACCGAATGCAGCCAGCCCAGAACACCGCTCGCCTCGCCGACGTCGTCGGACAGCAGCGGCACACCGAGTTCGTCGAGCGTGCGGTCGACGAAGGCACGGTGCTCGGCGGGAATCAGTTTGTCGAGGTCCACCGCTGTGCCCTCGGTGGGCACCTTGGCGGGCATCACGATGTCGACGCCGTACGGCTTGCCGTCGGTGTTCTCGTCCATCCAGGTCAGGACGGCGTCGAGTTCCTCCGGGTCGTTGAACCGCACGCACCCGAGGACACCGAGTCCGCCTGCGCGGCTGATCGCCGCCGCGACGTGTTCGGAGGGCGTGAATCCGAAGATCGGATACTCGATACCGAACTTCTTGCTGAGACCGGTCTGCATGTGTCCTTCTATCCCGTCGCCGCGGCGCCGTTGCCGTCGCCGTTGTTGTAGACCTCGTCGGCCGGACGCAGCTCGGTCTGGTCCTTGGCCCACCGGTAATCGGGCTTGCCGGCAGGCGACCGCTTGATCTCGTCGACGAACCACACCGCGCGCGGCACCTTGTACCCCGCGATCTTCGACCGTGCCGTCGTCATGAGTTCCTCGAGCGTCGCCTGCTCGCCCTCACGCAGCGCGACGACGGCGGAGACCCGCTCACCGAAGCGCTCGTCCGGCACACCGACCACCAGGGCGTCGAAGACGGCCGGGTGCTGCTTGAGTGCGCCCTCGACCTCTTCGGGGTAGACCTTCTCGCCACCGCTGTTGATCGAGACCGAACCGCGGCCGAGCATCGTGACGGTGCCGTCGGCCTCGACGCGGGCGTAGTCGCCGGGGATCGAGTAGCGGATCCCGTTGTACTCGCGGAAGGTCGCTTTGGTCTTGGCCTCGTCCTTGTAGTAGCCGAGCGGGATGTTGCCGGTGCGCGCGACCATGCCGACCTTGCCGGAGCCCGGTTCGATCGGGTTGCCGTCGTCGTCGAGGACGGTGGTCGATTCGTCGATCTTCACCGTGGGTCCGCCACCGAGGGTCTTGCCCTTCTCGGCGATACCGATGCCGCCGAAGCCGGTCTCGGACGAGCCGATGGAGTCGGTGATGACCTTGCCGGGCAGCAGGTCGAGGAAACGGTCCTTGATGGACGGGGAGAACAGAGCAGCACTCGACGCCATGGCGAACAGCGTCGAGAGGTCGTAGGGCTCACCGGTCTTCGGGTTGCCCTCCTCGAGCGCGTCGAGCATGGGGCGGGCCATCGCGTCGCCGGTGATGAAGATGACGTTGACCTTGTGGTCGTCGATGATGCGCCACACCTCGTGGCCCGAGAACTCGGGATGCATGATGACCTTGCCGCCGCTGAACAGCGACTGGAACAGCGCCCACTGCGCGCCACCGTGGATCATCGGCGGGATGGGATAGCGCACGAGACCGGGGTTCTCGGCGCCCTCCTTCGCCAGCTGCCATTCGTCCTTGACCCACTCGCCGGTCATGAAGTTGATGCCGCCGCCGAGGACGCGCCAGACGTCCTCGTGACGCCACATCACGCCCTTGGGGTGGCCGGTGGTGCCGCCGGTGTAGAGGATGTAGACGTCGTCGGCGCTGCGGTCTTCGAAGTCGCGTTCGGGCGAGCTCTGCGCCAGTGCCGCTTCGTATTCGATGCCGCCGTAGGCCGAGAAGTCGACGTCGGTGCCGTCCTCGACCACCACGACGGTCTTCACCAGCGGTGTGCTCGGGAGGACGTTCGCCACCTTGTCGGAGTACCGGCGCTCGTGGATGAGGGCCACCATGTCGGAGTTATCGAAGATGTACTGCAACTCGTTCTCGACATAGCGGTAGTTGACGTTGATCATGATGGCGCGGATCTTGAAGACCGCGATCATCGCCTCTACGGCCTCGATGGTGTTCCGGGAGTAGATGCCGACCTTGTCGCCCGGCTCCACTCCTTGTTCGCGCAGGTAATGAGCAAGTCGGTTGGCTCGTTCCTCCAGCTGTGCGTAGGTGACCTCACGTCCGTCCGAGGCCAGCGCGACGCGCTCGGGAACGAGGTCGATTGCGTGTTCGACGAGGTCTGCGATGTTTAGGGCCACGCTGACAAAAGTAGAACGTGTTACCGTTTCTGACAAGACCCGAATATGATCCAGTTCACAACACCGCGAGGAGTCCTGCCAGTGTCCGCTACCGAAGCCCCCGGCGCAGCCGATTCGGACATCTCGTCCCGCGAACCGCACTGCCTCGTCGAGCAACGCGGCCACGTCCTGATCGTCACGCTCAATCGCCCCGAAGCACGAAATGCGCTGTCCGGCGAGATGATGGCGATCATGAGCGAGGCGTGGGACCGCGTCGACAACGATCCCGAGATCCGCGTCGCGATCCTCACCGGCGCCGGTGGCGCGTTCTGCGCGGGTGCCGATCTCAAGGCCATGAATGCAGCGCCTCCCGGAGACAAGTTCGAGCAGGGCGAGCGGAGCGACCGGAATGGCAACGGCGGTGGGTGGGACCTGTCACGCCTGCCGGCGTTGCTCAAAGGTCGCCGCCTGACGAAGCCGCTGATCGCGGCCGTCGAGGGCGCCGCGATCGCCGGCGGCACCGAGATCCTGCAGGGCACCGACATCCGCGTCGCCGGGGAGAGCGCGAAATTCGGCGTCTCCGAGGCGAAGTGGGGACTGTTCCCGCTCGGCGGATCCGCCGTGCGCCTCGTCCGCCAGATCCCGTACACGATCGCCGCCGACATCCTGCTCACCGGCCGCCACATCAAGGCCGCCGAAGCCAAGGAGATCGGGCTCATCGGTTACGTCGTCCCCGACGGCACCGCGCTCGACAAGGCGCTCGAGATCGCCGAGACGATCGCGAACAACGGCCCGCTCGCCGTGCAGGCCATCCTCCGGACCATCCGCGACTCGGAGGGTCTGCACGAGGAGGAGGCCTTCCGGATCGACGCCGAGCTCGGCGCCGCCGTCTTCAAGAGCGCAGATGCCAAGGAGGGTCCGCGGGCGTTCGCCGAGAAGCGTGCCCCGAAGTTCACCGGTTCCTGACCTGCGCTGCTGTGGACCGCGCTCCCATCCGTGAGAGCGCGGTCACAGTCATGTTCTTAGCTCTGCTACATTGCCCGCTGTGACCCACAACACAGGGTCACAGCGTTCGCCGAGGTAATGAGGAGCCCCATGTATCCAGGAGTCCACGCCCGCACCGCCCCGGACAAGCTCGCCGTCGTCCTGGCCGACAGCGGCCGGAGCCTGACCTACCGCGAACTCGACGACCGGTCGGCAGCGCTCGCCCGAGTGCTGCACGACGCCGGGCTCCGCTCCGGCGATGTCGTCGCCCTCCTCACCGAGAACCTGCCGGAGGCCTTCGAGGTGTTCTGGGCCGCAATGCGGTCCGGGTTGTACATCACGGCGGTCAACAGTCATCTCACCGCCGGCGAGGTGGCGTACATCGTCGAGGACAGCGGCGCGAAGGCATTGATCGTCTCGGCGACGCTGGGTGAGCTCTCCGAACAGGTCGGCGAGAAGGTCACGATCGGTTCCGCGCGACTCGCGTTCGGCGGCGCCGTGCGTGGTTTCGAGTCGTACGAGGATGCCCTCGCCGCGGCCGGCCCGCGACTCGAGGAGGAACCGTGCGGCGCCATCATGCTGTATTCGTCCGGAACCACGGGCTTCCCCAAGGGCATCCAGCCGGATCTCCCGGACCGTCGCGTCGACGAACCCGGTGAGCCGCTGGTGACGGTGGCGCAGTTCCTCTTCGGCCTCACCGACTCCGACGTCTACTACTCCCCCGCCCCGATCTATCACGCAGCGCCACTGCGCTGGGGTGGGGCGATCCATGCGCTCGGCGGCACGGTGGTCCTCGCCGAGAAGTTCGACGCCGAGACCGCGCTCCGGCACATCGAGGAGCACAAGATCACCGCCGGGCAGATGGTGCCGACGATGTTCGTCCGCATGCTCAAACTCGACGAGGAGATCCGTGCCCGTCACGACCTGTCGAGTCTGCGCGTGCTCGTCCACGCCGCCGCGCCGTGCCCGCCGGAGGTCAAGCGCGCGATGATCGACTGGCTCGGACCGGTGATCTACGAGTACTACAGCTCCACCGAGGCCAACGGGATCACGTTCATCAACAGCCAGGAATGGCTCGAACATCCGGGCTCGGTGGGCAAGAGCGTGCTCGGGCCCGCGCACATCTGCGACGAGGAAGGGCGGGAACTCCCGGCCGGCGAGGTGGGGACGATCTATCTCGAATACGAGAAGGTTCCGTTCTCGTACCACAACGATCCCGAGAAGACCGCAGCGTCGCAGCATCCCGAGCATCCCACCTGGACCACCGTCGGCGACCTCGGTTATCTCGACGAGGACGGTTATCTGTATCTGACCGACCGCAAGTCGTTCACGATCATCTCCGGCGGGGTGAACATCTATCCGCAGGAGATCGAGAACGTGCTCGCCCTGCACCCGGCCGTCGAGGACGTCGCCGTGATCGGCGTACCCCATCCGGAGATGGGCGAGGAGGTCAAGGCCGTCGTGCAGGTGTCGTCCGGTGCCACCGCATCACCCGATCTCGCCGACGACCTCATCGCGTACGTCCGCGAGCGGGTCGCCCACTTCAAGGTGCCGCGGTCGGTGGACTTCGTCGACGAACTGCCCCGCACACCCACGGGCAAGCTGGTGAAGGGCAAACTGAAGGCCGCCTACGCCTCCTGACGCCACACGCGGCGGGCGGAAGCCTTCCTTACGGAACGGTTTCCGCCCGCCGCGGCGTTCAGCCCAGCGCCACGGTCTAGCGCAACACCACGTCGGCGATCGTGCGGACCTGGTCGACGTCGCGGCAACCGACCAGCAGCATGGTCACGCCGGCCTCCTCCCACCGCTTCACGCCTTCGCGTACCTCGTCGGCGTTGCCGACGATCATCGTCTCGGTGATCATCTCGTCCGGGATGGCGGCGGCCGCCTCGTCCTTGCGACCGGCGCGGAACAACGCGGTCACCTCCTCGACCACGGCGTCGTACCCCATCCGCCGGTAGACCTGCGCGTGGAAGTTCAACTCCGGCGCGCCCATTCCCCCGACGTACAGCGCCGTCACCGGTTTCATCGCCGCGATGGTCGCCGCGCGGTCGTCGGTGACGACCACCTGGCAGGTCGCGGCGATCTCGAAGTCCTCGCGGGTACGCCGCGCGCCCGACCGGGCGAACCCCTCGTCGAGCCACTCGTCGTACATCGACGCCAGTCGCGGGGTGTAGTAGATCGCGAGCCAGCCGTCGGCGATCTCGGCGGTGAGCGCGACGTTCTTCGGGCCCTCGGCACCGATCCAGATCGGGATGTCCGACCGCAGCGGATGCGTGATGGGCTTGAGCGGTTTGCCGAGCCCGGTGGATCCAGCGCCCGCATAGGGCAGGGGGAAGTGCGGTCCGTCGCTGGTCACCGGCTCTTCGCGCGCGAGCACCTTGCGGATCACGTCGACGTACTCGCGGGTGCGCGCGAGGGGCTTCGCGAACGGTTGCCCGTACCAGCCCTCCACCACCTGCGGCCCCGAGACGCCGAGGCCGAGAATGTGCCGGCCACCCGAGAGGTGATCGAGCGTGAGCGCGTGCATCGCGCAACTCGTCGGTGTGCGCGCGGAGATCTGCACGACGGACGTGCCGAGCCGCACCCGTTCGGTGGACGAACCCCACCACGCGAGCGGAGTGAACGCGTCGGACCCCCACGATTCGGCGGCGAAGACGGCGTCGAATCCTTCGGCCTCGGCCGCAGCAACGAGTTCCGGTGCGTTCGGGGGCGGCTGGGCACCCCAGTAACCGAGTTGCAGTCCCAGTTTCATTGGACGCCTTTCCTGTCGGACGAATCGCGGCGAGGTGCAGTTCGCGCGCCGCTCTTGCCAGCAACACTAGAACCTGTTCTACTCGAAATTGTGAGCCTGGGAAAGAGCGCGGTTGCCGAGCCACCGCTGAGCGCACCGCTGAATCTGAAGTTCGACTACACACGATCCACCGGGCCGACCGTCGGAGCCTTCGTCACCGGACTGCGCGACGGCCGCATTCTCGGCGCGCGCGGATCCGACGGACGGGTCCTCGTCCCGCCCCCCGAATTCGACGCGGTCACCCATGAACCGCTCACCGATTTCGTCGAGGTCGGGCAGACCGGCACCGTGGTGAGCTGGACGTGGAACGCCGAGCCGTTGCCCGGACAGCCGTTCGACCGGCCGTTCGCGTGGGCGCTGATCCGTCTCGACGGTGCCGACACGACGCTGCTGCACGCGGTCGACGTCGCGTCCCCGGACGAGATCGGGACAGGCCTGCGTGTGCGCGTGCGCTGGGCCGCAGAGCGCACCGGCAAGATCCACGACATCGAGGCCTTCGAACCCGGCGAGGCGACCCTCACCGTGCAAGCGGCCGACGGCGAACCGGTCACCATGATCACCACCCCCGTCGACCTGCACTACCGGCACTCGGCCTCGCCCGAGGAGTCCTGGTACCTGCGCGGTCTCAAGGAGGGGAAGATCATCGGTGGTCGCACCGGCCCCGGCGGGAAGGTCTACGTGCCGCCGCGCGGCGCGAGCCCGACCGACGGTGTGCCCACCAAGGAACCGGTGGAGGTGCCCGACAAGGGCATCGTCACCACCTTCTGCATCGTCAACGTCCCGTTCATGGGCCAGCAGATCAAGCCGCCCTACGTCGCGGCCTACGTGCTGCTCGACGGCGCCGACATCCCGTTCCTGCACCTGATCCTCGAGTGCGACGCCTCCGAGGTGCGCATGGGCATGCGGGTCGAGGCCAAGTGGCGTCCGCGCGAGGAGTGGGACCACACGCTGCGCAACATCGAGTACTTCCGGCCCACCGGTGAACCCGACGCCGACTACGACACCTTCAAACACCACCTCTAGGAGCAGCGGACACCATGACAGACATCGCAGTCGTCGGCTTCGCGCATGCTCCGCACGTGCGCGAGACGTTCGGCACCACCAACGGCGTCGAGATGCTCGTCCCGTGCTTCCAGGAGCTGTACGACAAGCTCGGCATCACCAAGTCCGACATCGGATTCTGGTGCTCGGGTTCCTCCGATTACCTTGCCGGACGCGCGTTCTCGTTCATCTCGGCGATCGACGCGATCGGCGCGGTCCCGCCCATCAACGAGTCGCACGTCGAGATGGACGCGGCCTGGGCGCTCTACGAAGCGTGGGTCAAGCTCATCACCGGTGAGGTCGACACCGCCCTCGTCTACGGCTTCGGCAAGTCCTCGGCCGGCACCCTGCGGCGCACCCTCTCCCTGCAGCTCGATCCGTACCTCGTGGCACCGCTCGGCGTCGACTCCGTCTCGCTCGCCGGTCTGCAGGCCCGCATGGGTCTCGACTCCGGCAAGTGGACCAACCGCGAGATGGCCGAGGTCGCGGTGCGCAGTCGCGCGGCCGCGAAGAACAACCCGAAGGCCCAGCTCTCGGGCGATCTCGACATCGAGGACCTGCTCTCGCAGCCGTACATCGCCGACCCGCTGCGCAAGCACGACTGCGCTCCGGTCACCGACGGTGCCGCTGCGATCGTCCTCGCGAGCGGCGACCGGGCCCGTGAGCTGTGCGAGAACCCTGCGTGGATCACCGGGATCGAACACCGCACCGACTCACCGAACTTCGGTTCGCTCGACCTCACGGTGTCGGCCTCCGCACGGGCCGCCGCGCAGGCGGTCACCGGTGGCGACACCGCCTTCGACGTCGCCGAACTGCACGCGCCGTTCACGCATCAGGAGCTCATCCTCCGCGAGGCGATCGGTCTGGACGATTCGACGACGATCAATCCGTCCGGCGGACCGCTGACGGGCAACCCGATGTTCTCCGGCGGTCTCGAGCGCATCGGTTACGCAGCGCAGGCGATCATGGACGGCACGGCCGGACGTGCACTCGCGCACGCGACGAGCGGTGCTGTGCTGCAACAGAATCTGGTAGCCGTTCTGGAGGGACGCAACTGATGGCGAAGCAACCCGCAGCTGTCCTCGGAACCGGGCAGACCCATTACGTCGCCAAGCGGCACGACGTGTCGATGTCCGGCCTCGTCCGCGAGGCGATCGACCGCGCCATGGCGGACGCCCAGGTGGGCTGGGACGACATCGACGCCGTCGTGATCGGCAAGGCCCCCGACCTGTTCGAAGGCGTCATGATGCCCGAACTGTCGATGGTCGACGCCATCGGCGCCACGGGCAAGCCGATGCTGCGCGTGCACACCGCCGGGTCCGTCGGGGGCTCGACGGCGAACGTCGCGGCAAGTCTCGTCCAGTCAGGTGTGCACCGCCGGGTGCTCGCCGTGGCCTGGGAGAAGCAGTCCGAGTCGAACGCGATGTGGGCGCTGTCCACGCCGGTCCCGTTCACGATGCCGGTCGGCGCCGGCGCGGGCGGTTACTTCGCGCCGCACGTCCGTTCGTACATCCGCCGCTCCGGCGCCCCCGAGCACATCGGGGCGATGGTCGCGGTCAAGGACCGTCTCAACGGCGCGAAGAATCCCTACGCGCATCTGAAGCAGCCCGACATCACGCTCGAGAAGGTGCAGGCCTCGCAGATGCTGTGGGATCCCATCCGGTACGACGAGACGTGCCCGTCGTCCGACGGTGCGTGCGCGGTCGTGCTCGGCGACGAGGACACCGCGAGGGCCGCCGAACAGGCGGGCCGCCGGGTGGCCTGGATCCATGCCACCGCGATGCGCACCGAACCGACCACCTATGCCGGTCGCGACCAGGTCAATCCGGAAGCCGGCCGGGTCGCCGCCGCGGCGCTGTGGAAGCAGGCCGGTATCACCGATCCGCTCACCGAGATCGACTGCGCCGAGATCTACGTGCCGTTCTCGTGGTTCGAGCCGATGTGGCTCGAGAATCTCGGCTTCACCCCCGAGGGTTCGGGCTGGAAGCTCACCGAGGCCGGCGAGACGGCCATCGGCGGCCAGCTGCCGATCAACATGTCCGGTGGCGTGCTGTGCTCCAACCCGATCGGCGCGTCGGGCATGATCCGCTTCGCCGAGGCCGCGATCCAGGTGATGGGCAAGGCGGGAGACCATCAGGTGGACGGTGCCCGCAAGGCGCTCGGACACGCCTACGGTGGTGGCTCGCAGTACTTCTCCATGTGGGTCGTGGGCTCCGACCGGCCGACGAACTAGGAGGCGGGCATGGTCTCGTTCACCGTCGGGGTCGCGATGACCCCGCTCGACCAGCTCACCGGCATCGCGCAGACCGCCGAGGAGTGCGGATACACCTCGATCGCCCTGCCCGACTCCCTGTTCTACATGGAGAAGCAGACGGTCGACTATCCGTACACTCCCGACGGTTCGCGGATGTGGACGCCCGACACCCCGTGGGTCGATCCGCTCATCGCCGCGGCGTCCATGGCGGCCGCCACGTCGACGATCCGGTTCTACACGCAGGTACTCAAGCTCGGCTCGCGCAATCCGGTGCTGCTGGCACGGCAGGTCGGTTCGGTCGCCAATCTCACCGGCAACCGGTTCGGTCTCGGCGTCGGGATCGGATGGGCGCCGGAAGAATTCGAGTGGTGCGGTGTTCCCTACGCCAAGCGCGGCAAGCGCGTGGACGAGATGATCGACGTACTCAAGCTGATCCTCGGCGGCGGTATGGTCGAGCATCACGGCGAGTTCTACGATTTCGACCGGCTCCAGATGAGCCCCGCACCCAGCGAGCCGGTGCCGTTCTACGTCGGTGGGCACACCGATGTGGCACTGCGTCGCGCGGCCCGGATCGGAGACGGGTGGACGTCGGCGATGATCGGGTTCGACGATCTCGTCGAGGTCATCACGCGCCTGCGCGAGTTGCGTGCCGAGTACGGCCGCGGCGACGAGCCGTTCGAGATCCAGGCCGTGTGCGTCGACCGGTTCGGCAGCTCCGGTTATGCCGAACTCGCCGACGCCGGGGTCACCGACATCATCGTGGTGCCGTGGATCTTCGACGGGCACGGATTCGACTCGCCGCTCGAGGCGAAGCAGGAATCGCTGCGGAAGTTCGCCGACAAGTACATCCACGGAAAGGACGCGGCATGAGCGAGGAACATCCGGCGCGCGTGGCGGCCCGTGCGTCGCAGGCGGCGGCGAGCGGGAAGCGCAAGAACGAGTGGCTCGCACTGTTCGCCGAGGATGCGTGCGTCGAGGATCCCGTCGGCCCGTCCGGTTTCGATCCCGAGGGCAAGGGACACCACGGCCACGAGGCGATCGCGAAGTTCTACGACATGACCATCGCGAACACCGACAAGCTCGAGTTCCTCGTCGACGACGTGCTGGTGTGCGGCAGTGAGTGCGTCAACATCGGCACGATCCGCACCACGATGGCGGGCAATCTCATCGACGCGGAGGGCGTGTTCGTCTACCGGGTCGACGACGACGGGAAGATCGTGTCGCTGCGTGCGTTCTGGGAAGTGGATCGCGCGATGAAGACCGTACGGCCCGTCTCGTAGCATCGGCGGTATGTCGACCGCCGGAATCGTTCTCGCAGCAGGGGACGGCTCGCGGTTGGGTGGGCGCGCGAAGGCGTTGCTCCCCCACCGTGGCCGTCCCCTGCTGCATACCGTCGTCGATGCGTTGCTCGGTGGTGGCTGCGACGAGGTCGTGGTGGTGGTCGGTGCGTTCGGCGACGAGGTCGCCACCGCTTGCCCGGCCGGTGCCACGGCGGTGCACAACCCCGACTGGTCCGACGGCATGTCGACCTCCCTGCGCCGCGGGGTCGACGCCGCGCGCACCCACGACCGGGTCGCACTCACCGTCGTCGACTTTCCCGGCATCACGGCCGATCTGGTGCGCCACGTCCTGGACGAGCACCGACCGGGCACGGTCACGCTCCCCGTCTTCGAGGAGCGTCCCGGCCACCCGGTGGTGTTCGACCTCGCCGACGCTCTCACGGCCGCCGACGAGGCCACCGGCGACGAAGGTGCGCGGTCGTTCCTCGCCCGCAACCGCGATCGGGTACGCCGGGTGGACTGCAGCGATCTCGCCGAGGCCGGCGACGTGGATACGCCCGAGGATCTGCGGCGCCTGCGCTGAGGCCGGCTCGCGACACCGAGCCCGCCCGACCTTCCCGGATTAATTGACTGACTACTCGATCAATTAATACACTGGGGCCATGGCACGCACCGTCGACCCCGAACTCCGAGCCCGCCGCCGCACCGCGATCATCGACTCCGCTGCAGCCCTCTTCGCCGAGCACGGCTTCGATGCCACACCGGTGACGGCGATCGCGAAGGCTGCAGGAGTCAGTTCCGGCACGGTCTTCCACCACTTCGGAGACAAGCGCGGAGTGTTCCGCGCGATCTTCGAGCAGGGCCTACCCGAGACCCGGGCCCTCGTGGAGCGTCATCGCGACGCCGACGACCCCCTGGAAGCCCTTCTCGACATGGTCGCCGAACTCGTCGGGCAGGCCACCGATCCCGCAGCCGGAGGACTCGTGGTCGAGGTGATCCGCCAGGTCGGTCACGACCCCGTCCTCGCCGAGATCCTCGACGAGGACGACGGCATCGTGATCGAGGGGCTCACCCATCTCCTGCGCAGAGCGGGCGACCGGATCGACCCGTCCCTCGATCCGGGCGCCGCCGCCACCTGGATCAGCGCGATCAAGGATTCGGCGTTCCTGTACGCGGACAATCCCGCGGCCGTCGATCCGGTCGGGACGATCCGGACGATCGTGCAGCGCTATCTCACCGGACACACGAAAGGACCACGATCATGAGGATGCACGACGATGCCACTCGCGTAACCGTCTCCCCCGTCGTTCCGGGGGCGCTGGGGATCCTGTGCGCTCTCGCCGGTCTCGGACTCGGCTTCGTCGCGCCGGCCGTGTCGACGTGGGCGGTCGACACCCTTCCGACGGTTCCCGGCCCGCTCGAACTCCTGGCCGGACTCACCACGGCGTGGACGATCCCGCTCCTCACCGTCGTCGGCATCGGCGCAGGACTCTTCCTCGCCTCGACAGCGATCCACGAGTCCCTGGCACTGACCGTGGATTCCGAAGGAGTGCTGCTGACCCAGGACGAGCGCGATCTGTACGTGCCGCGCGCGAAGATCGGGTCGGTGTTCCGCGAAGGCCGCGATCTGGTCCTGCTCGACTCCGCGGAGCGAGAACTCGCGCGGCGCAAGGCCGACGACCTGAACGACCGTGCCGTCGCCGACGCATTCACGGCGCACGGTTATCCGTGGAGCGAGAAGAACACCCACGAAGAATCGTTCACCCGGTGGATCGAGGGACACCCCGGCCTGGACGAGCAGACCCACGCCCTGCTGCGAGAGCGGCGGGAAGCGTTGTCCGGCAAGGACACACATCTTGCCACCGCACTGCACGAACAACTACAGGAACTCGGCGTCGTCGTACGCGACCGGGGGCGTCACCAGGAGTACCGGCGCCTGGCGTAGATCCACCTCTCAGCAGTGGGCCGCAGTGCGCAGCTTCTGCGCCCACTGCTCTGCGTCGTCGGCACCCAACACGAGCGCGGTGCGCTTGTGCCCTTCCAGTTCGATGCGCAGCGCCGGCTGCCCGCGCCGGACCGAGACGAGGTCGTTGCGGCCGGGCCCGCGCCACGAGCCGATGCTGCGCACGCCCGGCAGACCGAGCCCCGGAGCACGGATGCCCCGCACCGCGGCGAGTCCGTCCTGATGCACTTCCACCTTCCGGATCGACGCGAGGGGCACGTCGACGTTGCCGAGGAGTCCCGCGATCTTCTCGAAGGTGGTGAGCCGCACTCGCAGGGTTCTGTTGTCGATACGCATTGTCGTCATGACAGCGATTATTCTCATTGTTGAGATCAATGTCAACTGTGAGAAGGTTGGGACGGAAGGGGGAGCATGACCACCGCAGAACTGCTGCTGCATCCGGTCCGGCTACGCATCGTCCAGGCACTGCTCGGCGATCGCACCGCGACCACCGCTCAGCTGCGCACACTGCTCGACGACGTCTCCACCGCGACGCTCTACCGCCAGATCTCGACCCTCGTCGACGCCGGGGTACTCGAGGTCGTCTCCGAACGTCGCGTGCGCGGCACCGTCGAGCGCACGTTCCGGCTCGTCACCGAACGCGCCCAGGTCACCGGCGCCCAGGCCGAGGAGATGAGCGCCGACGACCACCGGCGCGCCTTCCTCGTCTTCGCCGCGCAGTTGCTCGACGACTTCGACGCGTATCTCGACGACCCGAACCGGCGAGGCATGGCCGACGACGTCGTGGGCTATCGGCAGGTCGCGCTCGAGCTCACCGACGCGGAGGCCCTGGATCTCGTGGGTGAGATGGCACAGTTGTTCGCGCGCTATGCCGAACTCGGCCCGGGCCCCGGCAGGCGACGGCGGCTGATCAGCCGCGTCATCATGCCGGCCCGCGATCCGGGAGACCCCTCACCCGAGGAGTGATCGGCACAGAAACAACGAGATCCCCGGACGCCTGACGGCGTCCGGGGATCTGCGCTGTGGTCGCTCAGTGCTGGACCGGGCATCCTCCCGAGGTCTTGTAGTCGACCTGGAATTCCTTGATGCCGTTGAGCCAGCCCGACCGCAGACGGTGCGGGTCGCCGATCTTGGTGATGTCGGGAATGTGGTCGGCGATCGCGTTGAAGATCAGGTCGATCTCCATGCGGGCGAGGTTCGCACCGAGGCAGTAGTGCGCCCCGGTGCCACCGAAGGCGAGGTGCGGGTTGGGATCCCGGAGAATGTCGAACTCGCGGGGATTCTCGAACACCTCTTCGTCGTTGTTGGCCGAGGCGTACAGCATGACCACGCGCTCGCCCTTGCGGATCGTCTGTCCGCCGAGCTCGGTGTCCTCGAGCGCCGTGCGCTGGAACGAGGTGACCGGGGTGGCCCAGCGGATGATCTCGTCGGCGGCGGTCTTCGGCCGGTCGCGCTTGAAGATCTCCCACTGCTCGGGGTTGTCGAGGAAGGCCGCCATGCCGTGGGTGATGGCGTTGCGGGTGGTCTCGTTGCCAGCCACCGCGAGGACGATGAAGAAGAAGCCGAACTCCTCGGGAGCCAGCTCGTCGCCGTCGATGTCGGCCTCGATGAGGGTGGTGACGATGTCGTCGGCCGGGTTCTCCTTGCGGGCGGCGGCCATCTGGTAGGCGTAGCCCAGCACCTCCATGGAGGCGGCCGCCGGATCGGCGGTGTTGTCCGGGTCGTCGTAGCCCGTCATCTGGTTGGACCACTCGAAGAT
Organism: Rhodococcus rhodochrous; assembly: GCF_900187265.1. Classification (NCBI taxonomy): domain Bacteria; kingdom Bacillati; phylum Actinomycetota; class Actinomycetes; order Mycobacteriales; family Nocardiaceae; genus Rhodococcus; species Rhodococcus rhodochrous. The sequence goes on along the minus strand of NZ_LT906450.1, from coordinate 691,748 downwards.
CTTCGCGCGGTCCTCCTGCGGGACGCCGATGAGATCGGCGATCGCCTGCAGCGGCAGTTCCGCGGCGATCTGCGTGACGAAGTCACCCCGACCGGCCTGGCAGGCCTCCTGGACGATCATCTTGGAGCGACGGTCGAGCTCGTCGCGCAGGCCGTTGATCGCACGGGGCGTGAAGCCTCGGGCGACGAGTTTGCGCAGCTTGGTGTGCTCGGGGGCGTCCTTGTTGAGCAGGACGTGGCGCTGCAGTTCGATGGCCTCGCGCGGAATGTCGTCGTTGAACCGCGGAATCGCAGTGTTCTCCCAGTTGGAGAACACGTCGCTCCGGCGGGAGACCTCACGGACCTCCTCGTGCCGGGAGACAACCCAGAAACCCTCGTCGTGGAAACCACCGACGTCGGGAGACTTCTTGTTCCACCACACCGGTGCCGTCTTGCGCAGTTCCGCGAACTCTTCGAACGGCATACGGTCTGCGTACAGATCGGGATCGGTGAAGTCGATGTCTTCGGGGATGTTCGGCTGCGCCACTGATATCTCTCCTGCCCTGGCGAGTACCGCTCGCGTGATTTGTAACACGTTCTAGAACCATTCAAACACAGGTGCGCCGTGCGACCAAGAGATCCGCACGTCCCGTGTGATAATCAAGTTCTGTTGCCTCTCGGAGAAACCTGTTCTATTTTGCGAAGAACGTAGGAGAAAGGAGCCCGAAGTGGGCACACCAGTCATCGTCGAGGCCGCACGGACCCCGATCGGCAAGCGGGGTGGATGGCTCGCGGGCCTGCACGCTGCCGAGATCCTGGGCGCCGTCCAGGCCGGACTCGTCGAACGCGCCGGCATCGACGCCGAGCTCGTCGAACAGGTCATCGGTGGCTGCGTCACCCAGGCGGGCGCCCAGTCCAACAACATCACCCGCACCGCGTGGCTCAACGCGGGCCTGCCCTGGCAGGTCGGCGCGACCACCATCGACGCCCAGTGCGGATCGGCGCAGCAGGCCAACCACCTCATCGCAGGCCTCATCGCCACCGGCGCCATCGACGTGGGCATCGCGTGCGGCATCGAGGCGATGACCCAGGTGCCCCTCGGCGCCAACGTCGGCGACCAGGCCGGCTCGCGCCGGCCGGAGTCGTGGAACATCGACATGCCCAACCAGTTCGAGGCCGCCGAGCGTATCGCGCGGCGCCGCGGCATCACCCGCGAGGACGTCGACGCGCTCGGCGTGCGCTCGCAGCAGCTCGCGAAGCAGGCCTGGGACGAGAGCCGGTTCGACCGCGAGGTGCTGCCGGTCGTCGCCCCCGTCGTCGACAAGGAGGGCAACCGCACCGGCGAGAAGGCGACCGTCACCCGCGACCAAGGTCTGCGCGAGACGTCGGCCGAGTCGCTGGCGAAGCTGAAGCCCGTGCTCGAGGGCGGCATCCACACCGCCGGCACCTCGTCGCAGATCTCCGACGGAGCCGCCGCCGTGCTGCTCATGGACTCCGACCGCGCGAAGGCACTCGGATTGAAGCCGCGGGCACGGATCGTCGCGCAGGCACTCGTCGGCGCCGAACCCGAGTTCCACCTCGACGGCCCCGTCCAGGCCACCGCGAAGGTTCTCGAGAAGGCCGGCATGAGCATCGGCGATCTCGACCTGTTCGAGGTCAACGAGGCCTTTGCGTCGGTACTGCTGTCCTGGGCCCAGGTGCACGGACCGGACATGGACAAGGTCAACGTCAACGGCGGTGCCATCGCGCTCGGCCATCCCGTCGGTTCCACGGGCTCGCGCCTGATCACCACCGCGCTGCACGAACTCGAGCGCCGCGACGCGTCGACCGCGCTGATCTCGATGTGCGCCGGCGGCGCGCTGGCGACGGGCACCATCATCGAGCGCATCTGACATGGGCACCGAAACGGCACCGAAGGGCCTCGATTCGAAGGCCACGGTCTCGATCATCAAGTGGATGTCGCGGTTCAACGTCGCGGCGTACCGGGCGACCGGCGGTCGCATCGGCGGGAAGTGGCGTGTGGGAAGCGCCTTCCCGTGGGGCATCCCGGTGTGCCTGGTGACCACGATCGGGAGGAAGACCGGGCAGCCGCGGACGGCCCCGCTGTTGTTCCTCGAGGACGGCGACAAGGTGGTCCTGGTCGCCTCCCAGGGCGGACTGCCCAAGCACCCCTTGTGGTTCCGCAACATCCAGGCGAACCCGGAGGTCACGGTGCAGATCAAGTCGCGCATCCGGACCATGCGGGCGCGGGTCGCGAGCGACGAGGAACGAGCGGCCTACTGGCCGCGCCTGACGGCGATGTACCCGGACTTCGACAACTACCAGTCGTGGACCGACCGTGTGATTCCCGTCGTCGTGTGCGAGTGAGCATCCCGGTCGGCACGGCTCGCCGGGACGGTCCCGTGCGGGAATACTGAGTCTCGTACGTCCAGGTTCTCGACGAAGGGATGTCGCACGATGGCAACCACGAATCACGACAAGGTACTCGACCGGCGGGAGATCGCGGCCGCGCTGCTCCGAGCGCTCGAACAACGCCACGAGGTGCTCGACGTGATCGTCGAGAGCAGGGATCGGGGCGACGCGGTCGCGAAGCTCGCCTCTCTGCTCGACACCGACGAGTTCTGCGCGGAGGCCGTGCTGAACCTTCCCTTCCGCCGCCTGACCCAGGCGGAGCGGAAGAAGATCCGTGAAGAACTCGACGATCTCGATGCGGTGCTGCAGTGGACGACGGCAGCGCGTCCGTACGCGACCGGCGCGCATTTCCGGTTGCGGCCCATCTCGCACAGTGCGGCCGACACCGCGCTGTTCAAGCAGCGCTGCGCCGACCAGCTGGGCGACGACAGCGACGAGCGGGTCGAATCCGAGCGGCAACGCGGCAGCGAGCTGATGGACGACGAGTCCGGGATGTGGCTTGTGGCCGAAGATCTTTCGGGTGACGAGCCGAAGGCAATCGGCTTCGCGTTCGGTGAGCTGACCGGCAACGAGGTCGACGTGCGGATCTGGGTGCATCCCGAGTTCCGCAAGCAGGGTTACGGCACCGCCACGCTCAAGCAGGCGCGCTCCGAACTCGCCGCCTACTTCCCCGGCTCCACCCTCATCATCCGCACGCCCGCCTAGATCGGCTGCCCGTGCGCGTTTCCGGTGGCGACCACCGGAAACGCGCACGAGGACATCACGCTCCGTAGACCGGCGTCGGCGGCTGCGACGCTGCGATCAGCTTCTCGACGACGGGACCGAGTTCCTTCGGATCCCAGCGGTCGCCCTTGTCGATCGCCTCACCGTGGCGCCATCCGTCGGCCAGCGACACCTTGCCACCTTCGGCCTCGAACACGCGCCCGGTCACGTCCTTCGCTTCGGCACTGCCGAGCCATACGACGAGCGGCGAGACGTTCTCCGGCGCCATGGCGTCGAAACCCTCTTCGGGCGCGGCCATCATCTCGGCCATCGCGCCACCGGCACCGACGGTCATGCGGGTGCGCGCCGAGGGCGCGATCGCGTTGACGGTCACCCCGTAGCGGCCGAATTCGGCTGCGGCCTGGATCGTGAGCGTCGCGATGCCGGCCTTGGCGGCGGCGTAGTTGCCCTGACCGATGCTGCCCATCAGTCCGGCACCCGAGCTGGTGTTGATGATGCGGGCGTCGACGGGGTTGCCGGCCTTGGACTCGGCGCGCCAGTAGCTCATGGCGTGGCGCATCGGCGCGAAATGCCCCTTGAGGTGCACGCGGATGACGGCGTCCCACTCCTCCTCGCTCATGTTGGCGAGCATGCGGTCGCGCAGGAATCCGGCGTTGTTGACGAGCACGTCGAGCCGGCCGAAGTTGTCGAGGGCGGTCTTGACGAGGTTCTCGGCGCCGGCCCAGTCGGCGACGTCGTCGCCGTTGACGACGGCCTCTCCCCCGGCCGCGCGGATCTCCTCGACGACCAGCTCGCCGGGCGACTCACCGGTGGCCGTGCCGTCGCTGCCGACACCGATGTCGTTGACGACGACCTTCGCGCCTTCCGCGGCGAATGCCAGGGCATGGGCGCGACCGAGGCCGCGTCCGGCGCCGGTCACGATGACCACGCGCCCGTCCATCAGTCCACTCACTTCGTCTCCTTCGTTCGGGCCGCTGCCATGTAGGCAGGGCGTTCGCCGCCGCCGTGGACGGTCAATGTCGATCCGCTGACGTAGGCCGCCAGCGGGGAGGCCAGGAAGGCCGCGCAGTTGCCGATGTCGTCCGGGGTCGCCAGACGTCCGAGCGGGACGGTCTCGCCCACGGCGGCCACTCCTTCCTCGTCGCCGTAGAACAGATGGGACTGTTCGGTGTCGACCAGGCCGACCACCACCGAGTTCACCCGCACCTTCGGCGCCCATTCGACGGCGAGTGAACTTGCGAGACTGTCGATTCCGGCCTTCGCGGCTCCGTAGGCGGCGGTACCGGGCGACGGGCGCGACCCGCTCACGCTCGAGATGTTGACGATCGAACCGCCGGTCTCCTGCTTCTGCATCACCGCGTTCGCCGCCTGCGCGACCAGCAGCGGCGCGAGCAGGTTCAGTTCGACGATCTTGGCGTGGAACTTCGGGCTCGCGTCGGCCGCGAGGGCGTAGGGCGAACCACCGGCGTTGTTCACCACCGCGTCCAGGCGACCGTGCCGGGCGACGATGCCGTCGACCAGCTCCGCGACCTTCTCCGGATCACGGACGTCGCAGGGCAGGAACTCGGTGGTGCGCCCGTCCACCGTGATCGGCTGCTCGGGTTCGTTCCGCGCACAGGTCACCACCGTGGCGCCGGCACGCAGGAAGACCCTGCTGATCCCGGCACCCACGCCGCGTACGCCACCGGTGACGAGCACGACCGCGCCGTCGAGTCCCAGATCCATTCGCACCTCCGCGTCTCGGGCAGCGCGCGTGCTGCCTCTTCCTTCACTCCGACAACTTACCAAGCAATCGCTTGGTTCGGTACCGCCCTCCGCCCGCTCCTGCTGAGTGGGAACCGGCAGTTGACGTCCGCGGCCCCGCCTTAGCGTGGCGAAGCGATCAGGTTCGGACACAGAGAGCGATCGGGAACCATGCAGACCGTCGAACAGGACTACGAGCAGTACATCGGCCGGGTGGCCGAACCACCACGGGTGGCCAGATACACCGTGAACGAGGCCATGATCCGGAACTGGGCCGAGGCCCACGACGACGTCAACCCCGTCTACGTCGACGACGCCGCCGCCCGCAGCACCGGCCGGCCCTCGATCGTGTGTCCCCCGGCGATGATCTCCACCTGGGTCATGGCCGGCTACCGGCGCTGGCGCGAGGTGCAGCGCAAACGTCACGAGGGTGTCGTCGAGGACTTCGCGTACTCGCGCATGCTCGCCGACCTCGACCGCGAGGGTTTCACCTCCGTCGTCGCCACGAACGTCGAACAGGAATACCACCGCGAACTCGTTCCCGGTGACCACGTCACCGCCCACTTCCTCATCGAATCGGTGTCTCCGGTCAAGCGGACCGGCCTCGGCAGGGGCCGCTTCTTCACGCTCTACAAGCGCTACGAGGACCGGAACGGCGAGCTCGTCGCCGAGGAACGCTTCCGGATGCTCCGCTTCGACCCGACCACCACCGAGGAGTCCGAATGACCGCCGTCCCCCGGCTCACCATCACCCAGGACAACCAGTTCTGGTTCGACGCCGTCCGTGAGGGCCGACTCGAGATCCAGCAGTGCAGCAACTGCGGCACTCTGCGCCATCCTCCCGGCCCGGCCTGCCCCGCGTGCCGCTCATTCGAGTGGAAGAGCGTCGAATCCTCGCGGCGCGGAACGCTTCACAGCTGGACGATCATCCACCACCCGCAGGATCCCGCCTTCGAGTATCCGCTCGCCGTCGGGCTGATCGACCTCGACGAAGGAATCCGCATCGTCGCCGACATCGCGGGGGTCGACCACGACACCCTCGAGATCGGCATGGAACTCGAGGTGGGATTCTCCGAGCACGCGCACGGTGAGATCCTGCCCCAGCTGCGCAAGCCCGGAGGAGACGCATGAACCTCGCCGAATGCACTGTCGGACAGGAACTTCCCGAACTCGTCCTGCCGATCGATCGCACGACCATCGTGGCCACCGCGATCGCGTCGCAGGATTTCGAGGACGTGCACCACGACCCGGACGCCGCACTCGGGCGGGGCACACCGGACGTCTTCATGAGCATCAACGCCACCAACGGTTTCGTCGACCGCTACATCACCGACTGGACCGGACCCACCGCGCGCATCCGGAAGGTCTCGCTGCGCCTGGGCGTTCCCGCCTTCCCCGGCGATCCGATGGTCATGACCGGTGAGATCACCGCCGTCAAGGACACCACCGTGACGGTGAAGGTCCAGGGGCGCAACAGCCGAGGTGTCCACGTCTCCGCCGATGTCGTGGTCGAGCCGTACGGGAAGGGAATCCGATGAGCGTGCGAGGTTTCTCGGGAACCGCAGCGATCGCCGGGATCGGGGCCACCGAGTTCTCCAAGAACTCCGGTCGCAGCGAATGGCAGCTCGCGTGTGAGGCGGTGCTCGCCTCACTCGCCGACGCGCAGATCGGTGTCGAGGAGGTGGACGGCTTCGCCCTGTTCACCATGGAGACCAACCCCGAGATCGCGGTCGCGCGCGCACTCGGTATCCCCGAGCTGAAGTTCTTCAGCCGCATCCCGCACGGCGGTGGCGGCGCGTGCGCCCCCGTCCAGCAGGCCGCACTGGCGGTCTCGTCGGGCGTCGCCGACGTCGTGGTCGTCTACCGCGCCTTCAACGAGCGCTCCGGTCACCGCTTCGGTGCCGGCCCGCCGCCGTTCGCCTACAACTCGAGCACCGACCAGGAATACCGGAACTGGATCAACCCCTACGGTCTGCTCACCCCCGCCCAGCAGGAGGCCTTCCTGGCCCGCACCTACATGCACAAGTACGGCGCCACGAGCGCCGACTTCGGGCGCGTCTCGGTGCTCTCGCGCAAGCACGCGGCCACCAACCCGAAGGCCTGGTTCTACGAGCGACCCATCACCCTCGACGACCATCAGAACTCCCGGATGCTCGCCGACCCCCTCCGCCTGCTCGACTGCTGCCAGGAGAGCGACGGCGGCCAGGCACTGGTCATCGTGAGTACCGAACGGGCACGCGACCTTCCGCATCCCCCGGCCGTCATCACCGCCGCCGCCCAGGGCGTCGGACCGCAGCAGATCTCGATGAGCAGCTACTACCGCGACGACATCGACGTGATGCCCGAGGTTGAACTGGTCGCCCGGCAGATGTGGGGTCAGGCCGGTTTCGGCCCCGAGGGCATCGACGCCGCGATCCTGTACGACGCGTTCACCCCCATGGTGCTGCTCCAGCTCGAGGAGTACGGCTTCTGCGGTCGTGGTGAGGCCAAGGACTTCGTCGCCGACGGCAACCTCGAGGTCGACGGCCGCCTGCCGGTCAACACCCACGGCGGGCAGCTCGGCGAAGGCTACATCCACGGCGTCAACGGCATCGCCGAAGGCGTCCGGCTCATCCGCGGCACCTCCGTGAACCAGCCGGCGAAGACACTCGACAACGTGCTCGTCACGGGCGGATCGCCGGTGCCGCACAGCGCGATCGTCCTCTCGGCCGACCGTTAGGCCCGCAACCCGGGCCCCGACCACCTCTCAGGAGACCACATGCATCCCGAGCTGTCCGACACGTCACGGCGGCTGCGCACCGAACTGCGGGAGTACTTCGCCCGCATCATCGACGACGACGATCGACGCGCCCTGGTCGATCAGACCGAGGGTGGACCGGTCTTCGACAAGATCTACCGGCAGATGGGCGCCGACGGCTGGCTCGGCCTGGGGTGGCCCGAGGAGTACGGCGGACGCGGGGAGGATCCCGAGGCGCTCTACGTCTTCTACGACGAGACGATCCGCGCCGGCGCGCCGGTCTCGCTGGTCACACTCAACACCGTCGCCCCGGCACTGATGAAGTACGGCACGCAGGAACAGAAGGACTTCTTCCTGCCCAAGATCCTCACCGGTGAACTGAAGTTCGCGATCGGATACACCGAGCCCGGCGCCGGCACCGACCTCGCCGCGCTGCAGACCAGGGCGCGTGTCGAGGGCGACGAACTCGTCATCGACGGCAACAAGCTGTTCACGAGCGCCGCGATCTTCGCCGACTGGGTCTGGCTCGCCGTCCGCACCGATCCGGATGCACCGCGCCACAAGGGGATCTCGGTCGTACTCGTGCCGACCTCCTCACCGGGCTTCTCCGCCACCGAGATCCGGACCGTCGGCGGCATCAGCACCGCCGTGACCTACTACGAGGACATCCGCGTTCCCCTGAGCAACGTGGTCGGCGAGCTCAACCAGGGCTGGACCCTGATCACCAGCCAGCTCAACCACGAGCGCGTCGCGCTCGCCGCGCGCGGCGGCATCGCCAACCAGATGTACGACGAGGTCCTCGCGTGGGCGAAGAACGAGCCGTTCGGTCCCGGTGTGCTGTTCGACGTCCCGTGGGTGCGCGCGACGCTCGCCGAGGTCTACGCGCTGCTGTCGGCGACCGACCTCGTCAACCTGCGCCTGGTGTCGGACATCGCGGCGAACACGCTCGACGGCGGCGATTCGGCCGCCGCGAAGGTCTTCGGCACCGAGGGCGTGGTCGCGGCCTACGGCATGTTGCAGGAGGTGCTCGGTGCTCGCGGCCTGCTGCGTCCCGGCAGCCACGGCGCGGTGATCGAGGGCCGGGTCGAGGCTCTCGCCCGGCGCGCCCAGAACAACACCTTCGGCGGTGGCAGCAACGAGGTGATGCGCGAGATCGTCGCCGCCCGGACCCTCGGGATGACACTCGGCGCCCGTAGGCGCCCCGGTGTCGCAGACGCCCCTACGAGCCCCGACGCTGCCGCAACGAAGACACCCGCCGAGACGAGGAGCTGACATGGAATTCGAACTCGACGACGATCTGATCGCGGTCGAAGACCTCGCCTCGCAGGTCTTCGGCTCTCTCGCCGCAGTCGAACGGGTCGTGGAGGTGGAGCGCACCGAGGGCGGTTTCGACGCCACCCTGTGGAAGGCCCTCGCCGACTCCGGGCTGCTCGGACTCGCCCTGCCCGAATCCGCCGGTGGCGCCGGCATGGGGATGCTGGGGCTGACGACGATCCTGCAGCAGCAAGGCCGTCGCGTCGCCCCCGTCCCCGTGTGGTCGGCCGTCGCCGGCGCCGCTCTCCCGCTCGCCCACTTCGGTTCGAGCACCCAGACCGCCCGGTTCCTGCCGGGGCTCCTCGACGGTTCCGTCGTCCTGACCGGCGCGTTCGACGACACCCCCGGGGCGAGCCCCACCGTCACCGCCATCCGCAAGGGCGACGACCTCGTCATCAGCGGGGAGATTCCGTCCGTGCCGTGGGCGCCCGCCATCGCGGGAGTGGTCGTCCCCGTCCGGTGCGACGACGACTCGGTCGCCGTCGTCATCGCCCCCGTGGATGCGACCGGCGTCGAGGCCACCCCGGTGGAGGTGACCGGTCGCGGCGCCGAAGCGGCCGTGCGGTTCACCGACGCGCACATCGGAGCCGAGGACGTCCTGCCCGGCGACGGGGAGCAGATCGCGGCCTGGACCCGGCGTCGTATCCGCGTCGCCCTGGCCGCCGTGGCGCTCGGCGTGTGCGAAGAGACGCTGCGGGCGACGGCGAAGTACACCTCCGAGCGCGTGCAGTTCGGCCGGCCGCTGTCGACCAACCAGGCGGTCGCGTTGCGCGCAGCCGACGCCTACCTCGACACCGAGGCGATCCGCCTCACGATGCGCAGGGCCGCATGGCTGCTCGACGTCGGACGCGAGGACGAAGCCGAGTCCGCCGCGCTGGTCGCGAAGTGGTGGGCGTCGCGCGGGAGTGTGCGGGTCGGTCTGACCGGCCAGCACCTGCACGGCGGTATCGGCGCCGACATCGACTACCCCATCCACCGCTACTTCCTGTGGGGACGGCAGCTGGCGTTCACCTTCGGCGGCGCCGACGCGACGGCGGCCACCCTCGGGGACGTCCTGGACACCGCACCCCCGATCGGTGCGGCCGGATAGCCTTCTCGCACCGACGACGTGAGTCCTTCTCCGCAGACCGCGCAGGGGGACTCGCGTCGTTTCGGGTCCCTACTCGGACAGGTGCGCGAGCAGCAGGTCGCAGCTGCTCCGCACATCGGCCTCGGTCTCTTCGAGGGTCGCGCCGCCGTTGAGATAGGTCACCAACAGTCCGGACCACAACATCGACAACAGCCGCACGGCGTTGCGATCCTCCTCGGTCGGCTCGTCGAGGCCTGCCTTCTCGAACAGGATCCGGTGGAACGTCCGCCTCACCTCGACGGAGTCCGGCACCACCGATGCCGGGGCGGTGCTGTTGGACAGCAACATCGCGGAGGCCAGGCGCGGACGGTCGACGAACCGGCGGGTCATCTCGACGAGTGTCTCGGTGATCGCCTCGCGCGCGCTCGTTCCCGGCTTCCTCTCGGGCAGCCGGTCGGCGCCGAGTTCGAGCCGGTGGAGCAGCAACGCCACGAACAGGTGCGTCTTCGACGGAAAGTATCGGTACAGGGTGCCGATCGCGACCCCGGCGTTCTTCGCCACCTCGGTCATCTGCACACGGGCCAGTTCGTGCTCGGACCCCAGCTGCGCTGCGGCCTCGAGGATCCGCACGTGTCGTCGCCGTTGTTCGACCGAGGTCGGCTCGGCTCCGTCCCGTGCCTTACCGATTCTGGGCACCGGTTCCCCTTTCCGCGATGACGACCCGTCGATTCTGCACCGAACCGCCCGGCAGATTGTCGCATCGCAGCTCACCCACGGTCCCGAACGGTGGGAGCACGGGCACCGGACGTCGTGCGGGGACGGCATCGGATCCGAGCGTCCACTGAGCGAGAAGCCGGCCCGTCCCGACCTTCGCCGGTCATAACGTCGGAGTCGGAGAAGGACGGTCGGACTCGACCTCCACGATCGAATCGGAGTGAGCCACATGCAGACCCGGATACCGACCCGCGACATCGGTTACGACATCGAGCTGCCCGGCGCCGACGAGATGCGACGCGCCATGGGACGGTTCGCGAGCGGCGTCACCGTCGTGACCGGTCTCGACGAGGACGGACCCACAGGCTTCGCGTGCCAGTCGTTCGCGTCGGTCTCGCTCGAGCCGCCCCTCGTGTTGTTCTGCGCGGATCACCGCGGTCGCGCGTGGCCGCGGATCCGCCGCGCCGGCCGGTGCACCGTCAACGTGCTCGGTGCCGGCCAGAGCGATCTGTGCGCGCGTTTCGGATCGAGCCGCGGTTCGAAGTTCGACGGTCTCGACTGGGAACTGTCCCGCTGGGGCACTCCGTCGCTGCCGGATGTCCTGCTGCGGGTGCACGCCTCGGTGGAGGACGTGCACGTCGCGGGTGATCACGATGTCGTCATCGGCCGGGTCGCGGAACTCGAGTGCCTCGCCGACGACGGTCCGATGGTGTTCTACCGCGGCGGGTTCGATCTCGGCCGCTGACGGGGAAGGTGTGTGTGCGGTGGACGGGCACCGCACACACACCCCGTCGTCTACGAGGCAGCGGCGCGGATGCCGGCCCGCCGCCCGAAGAAGCTCCCGTCACCGAGGGAGATGCCGCTGCAATACCCCCACGCCGACAGGCCCGACGTGCAGCGACCCGCGGCGTACAGACCGGGGATCGGCTCCCCGTCGACATGCAGGACCTCCGAATCGATCGAGGTCTGCAGTCCGCCCAGGGTGAAACCGCCGGTCATGCTCCGCAGGTCGATCGCCGCGATCGGGGACCCGATCGGCCGCACCCACTCGGGCTTCTTCCCGAGGACCGGATCCGTCCCCTGCTCGGCATGTTTGTTGTACAGCTCCACCGTCGCGGTCAGGGCGCCCTCGGGCAGTCCCATCTCGGATTCGAGTTCGGCGACCGTCTCACACACCCAGGTGGGCCGGTGACGCAACTGCGGACTCGAACTCGGCGCCGCCATCCCCTTCTCGTAGGCCTGCTCGTCGAGGACGAGGAACGCCTGGTTGTCGTTCTGGTACATGGTGAGCTGACCGACGCGGCCCGGATAGGTGTCCTCGGCGACGTAACGCTGACCGCGACCGTTGACGAGGATGCCGCGTGCGATCAGCTGGGGGTCGCAGAAGAAGGCGACCTCGCACGCGTCCATGTGTGCCAGACGCGCACCCAGCGCCTGTGCCATGAGGATGCCGCGACCGTCGTGCTCCTCGACCGTGGCGGCGGGACGCTGGTACAGCCGAGGCGCGTAGGCCTGCATCATCTCGTCGTTGTAGGCGAACGATCCGGTGGCCAGGACCACGCCGCGACGCGCCCTCACCGCGAGGGTGTCGCCGAAACGCTGGGCGACGATCCCGACGACCCTTCCGGTGTCGTCGACGACGAGACGCTGGACGCGGACGTCGGATTCGACGCGCACGCCGAGGTCGGCGGCCTTGGCGATGAGGGTGGTCATGAGCACGTGGCCGGCGCCCTGATCGCCGGTGCGCGGCATCGGCACCCGGGCGAGGTGACCGCGCGGCGCGGGGTCGACGAGCGAGGAGAAGGGGGCAGCGTTCTCGCCGCCGCTGTACATCAGCGAGTCGTCCTCCGGGCACTCCCAGCCGGGCTGCGACCAGAACCCTTCCTTGTAGGGCACCCCGCACGATTCGAGCCAATCGAAGTGGTCGACGCTGCCCTCGCAGTAGACGTCGAGCTTGGCCTCGTCGACGCCCGGACCGAGAGCCGCGGCGAGGAAGGTCTTCATGTTCTCGGGGGTGTCGTCGAATCCGCAGGCCTTCTGCAGTCGCGTGCCACCGCCGAGGTAGACGATGCCGCCCGACAACGCCGCCGCTCCCCCACCGCCCCCGGTACGTTCGAGCACCAGCACGTCCGCGCCGCTCTCGGCGGCACCGATGGCGGCGGAGACACCGGCGATGCCGAAACCTGCTATGACGACGTTGGATTCGAGATCCCACGTCTCGATGTCGTGGACGGAGATCGGGCGGACCGGTGAGGCGCTCATGGAGGCATTCCTTCCGAACGGGAACGGTGACGGTGCGTTCCCGCGGACGCTATGCGCCACCGCGGCACGGCGATACGATTCGTCCCGATGACCGGAACATGCCCTGCCGACACCGGTTCGCGCGTGCGAAGGACGGCCGGAGTCCGGTACGGGGTCAGATCAGATTGTCCTCGACCGGGAGACCGAACGCGTCCCGCCCGTACAGCGCATAGGCCCGTTCCGGTTCGTTCGCGACGTGGACGCTGCCGGCATGCGCGTCGCGCCACGCCCGTTCGACGACACCACCGAGGAACAACGACGTCCCGCCTGCGGTCCTGAACAGCAGGTCGATCGCCTCGACCGCACGCTCGGTGGCGCGCACCTGATCCCGCCGGGTGCGCAGTCGCAGCTGCATCGGGATCTGCCTGCCCGCCTTCGCCAGCTCCCACAGTTCACGGATGTTGCGGTCGAGTTGCAGTGTCGCGGCGTCGATGTCCGACGCGACGCGCCCCACGGCGACCTGCGCGAAGGGATCGTCGACGAACCGTCCCCCACCGAGGCTCAGCCGCACCCGCTCGCGCATCGAGGACAGATACTCGTCGTAACAGCCCGCGACGACTCCGACGACGGGGACGGCGACGCTCGTGGTGAACAACGCGGCGAACGGAAGGCGGTAGAGCGGACCGGTGTTCACCTTCCGGCCCGGTCCGCGTAGTTGCGACGTCTCGTAGTTGCTCTTCACCCGGTGGTCGGGCACGAAGACGTCGTCGACGACGATCTCGTCGCTGCTCGTCCCGCGCATCCCCACGACGTTCCAGACGTCACGGATCGTGTAGTCGCTGCGGGGCACGAGCACCGTGACGAAATCGACCGGCCTGCCCTCCGATCCGACCACCACGGCGCCGAGCAACGCCCAGGACGCGAACCGGCAACCGGACGAGAACATCCACGTCCCCGACAACCGGTATCCGTCGTCGACGGGGATCAGACGGCCCACCGGGGCGTACGCCGACGAGACGAGCGTCGAATCGTCCTCACCCCAGACCTCGCGCTGCGCCCGATCGTGGAACAGGGCCAGGTGCCAGGGGTGGACGCCGACGACGGACGCGATCCACCCCGTCGAACCGCAGGCCGCCGAGATCGTCCGCACGACCTCGAAGAAGCGTGCAGGTTCGGTCTCGAACCCGCCGTACCGGCGTGGCTGCAGCATGCGGAACACACCGGCGGCGACGAGTTCACGGACCGTCCCGTCGGGGACGCGGCCGAGTCTGTCGGTCTCCGCTGCGCGAGCGGCGATTCCGGGGATCAGGTCTCGGACCGCATCCAGGACGTCGTCGGCGGTCATCGGACGGACGGGGTCAGCCTGCCGGCGGCGAGAACGCCGCGAGGGGCTCGGAACCCGACCAGTCGTGGCCCCAGTAGCTGTCGGCCGTGATCTCCTCCGCGGTGTAGAAGGTCTCGTCGACGAGCATGCCCTCGGTACCGAACTCGATGTCCCATCCGCCGGGAGCACGGACGTAGAAGGAGACCATCTTGTCGTTGGTGTGCCGGCCCAGGGTCGACGAGATCGAGAAGCCGAGCTTGTTCACCCGGTCCAGGGCCTGACCGACCGCGTCGAGCGTCTCGACTTCGAGCATCAGGTGCACGAGACCCGGTTCGGCGGTGGGCGGCGCCGGGCACAACGCGAGGCTGTGGTGGCGGCGGTTGACGCCCAGGAAGCGCACGCGCCGCACGGGCGGCGGTGCCGACAGGCCACCGAGCCGCGTCGCTCCGCGCGGCAGGAAACCGAGTGCCTCGGTGTAGAACTCGTACGACTCCCCGAACGCTGCGGTGGGCAGGACGACGTGGCCGAGCCCTTCCTCACCGGTGTGGAAGACACCGGCGAACGGCGTCACGACCGGGCTGTGGTCGAGCACCGGACCGAAGAAGACCTCGGTGCGGGTGCCGCCCGGATCGTCGAATGCGATGACCTGCTCGGCGTCGCGATAGGTCGACTCCTCCTCGGAGAGGACCTCGACGGCGATGCCGGCCTTCTCGACCGCTTCGCGCACTCGACGCAGCGCGAACTCGTCGCGCACCTCCCAGCCCACGGCGAGCGCATTGTCGACCTCACCGGGCAACACGATCAGGCGTGCCCGCCGTTCGTCGACACGCAGGTACAGGCCGTCGGGTTCCGGCCCGGTACCGATCGCCATGCCGAGTCCGTCGACGACGAGTTCGCGCCACCGTGCGATGTCTGTGGTCTGGATCCTGAGATAACCCAGTCCGCGAATGTCCGTCATAACCGAATGTCCGTCATATCCGAATGTTCCTTCGCCGTAATGGATGTGAAGTCAGATCATCGACCGCATCATGCCCTGCGGCTCTTCGCCGAGCTGGGTGAGCGTCGCGGCGTGGAAGATCGAACCGGGGACGTGGATGGCGTGGCTCAGACCGGCGTGCGCGTCGCGCCAGAAGCGCTGCAGCGGATTGCTCAGCTGCAACGCGCCGCCGCCGGCCCGCGAGAAGATCTCGTCGACGGCGCGCACGGCCCGCCATGCCGCGGCGACCTGGGTCCGGCGTCCGATCGCGCGCTGCTCGAAGGTGACCTCGATGCCCCGCTCGGTCAGATCCCAGAAGCGGTCGACGGTTTCGAGCAGGGCGGCGCGCGAGGCAGCGATCTCCGCCGCTGCGTCGCCGAGGTTCGACAGCACGTACGGATCCTGCTTGATCGCGGTGCCGGACACCGTGACCCGCTCGCGCTGGGACTCGATGTAGCAGTTCAGCGCACCCTCGGCGATGCCGATGAGCGACGAGGTGATGCCGAGCGGGAAGATGCACGAGAAGGGGAACTTGTAGAGCGTCTCGTCGCGTCCGGCGTCCTGCCACGCCACCCCGCCCATGACGCGCTCGGCGCGCAGCGTCCGGTACTCGGGGAGGAAGGCGTTCTCGACGACGAGATCCTTCGAACCGGTGCCGCGCAGGCCGACGACGTTCCAGCTGTCGTGGTCGATCCGGTAGTCCGATCGCGGCAGCAGCACGTGCAGGCTCTGCGGCGGGCTCAGGCGGTTGCCGTCCTTGTCGCCCACGGCCGCGCCGATCATCACCCAGTCGCAGTGGTCGGTGCCCGACGAGAACGACCAGCGGCCGTTGAGGATGTATCCGCCGTCGACGGGGGTCGCGACACCCATCGGTGCGTACGGGGATGCGATCCAGGTGTCGGGGTTCTCGCCCCACACCTCCTCCTGGGCCTTCGGGTCGAAGAAGGCCATCTCCCACGGGTGGACACCGACGATGCCGCTGACCCAGCCGGTCGCACCGTCCATGGCGCCGATGGCCATGGCGGTCTCCGCGAACTCGCGCGGGTGCGCCTCGAGGCCCCCGAATTCCTTCGGTTGCAGGAGGCGGATGACGCCGGCGTCGCGGAGCCTCTTCGCGCTGCGGTCGGTCAGCCGCATCAGGGTGTCGCCTTCGGCACCGTCCGCGCGGATCTCGTCTGCGAACTCCGAAACGGAGTCGAGCACCTGTCCCATGATCTCTCCAGCTCTGTGAGGGTGACGCCCCGATACGACGTGGTGAGCGTCGGTTCCGTTGACGCCTACGGTCTCAGGTGAACCGCACTTGCATCGTCGTTTTTCCACTGAGCGGGAGCGGTCGGTGTGGCTGAGCGGGAGCGGTCGGTGTGGCTGAGCGGGAGCAGATTACGAGTCCGCGCGGACGGTTGGCTACGCGTCGTCGCGGCGAAGGAACGCGAGCACCGCCGACAGCCACGCCTCGCGTGCTTCGATCATCGCCCAGTGGCCGCAGTTCGGGAACACGTGGAGTTCGCCGTGGCGCAGTTCGCGCATGGGAAGCATCCCCATGTCGACGGGGCTGACGCGGTCGTCGCGACCCCAGGTCAGCAGCACCGGCGCGGTGATCTTGTGGAGCTGCGCCCAGTACGGGGTGGCGTCGGAGGCGGCAGCGGCCTTCGCACCCGCGGCGAAGGCGGCGGTGCTGTACATGCGTCTGGCGATCTCGAGGGTCTTCGGTTCGGTGGCCAGCGCCCACCGCTCCTCGATGAGTTCCTCGGTGACGATCGCGGGGTCGTAGACCATCGACCGCAGCCAGCGGACGAGCTTGTCGCGCGTGGGATCGTCCGTGAACTCCATGAGCAGCCGGATGCCCTCGCCCGGCGACGGCGCGAAGACCGACCGGCCGGCGCCTCCGATGGTGACGAGCTTCTTCACCCGGTCGGGCTGTGCGATCGCGAACTGCGTCCCGACGATGCCGCCCATCGAGTTCCCGATGATCGACACGCGGTCGAGGCCGAGTCCGTCGAGGAAGTCGGTCACCGCGACCGATGCCATCGCCATCGGGTGCCCTTCGCACGGGTCGCTCACACCGAAGCCGGGGAACTCCAGGACGAGGCACCGGTAGTGCTCGGCAAGATCGGCGAGCACACCGCGGTAGTTCCGCCAGCCGGTGACGCCCGGCCCGGAGCCGTGGAGCAGCAGGAGGGGTTCACCCTCACCGGCTTCGTGGTAGCGGAGGGTGCCGCGGTCGGTCGCGAGTTCTCTCGCCGTGTTCTCGAAAGTCCATTCCGTCGTCATGAGGTCGAGGTTTCCAGTGATTCACCTCACGCGACCCGGACACTCCCGATCACCGGGAAGGTTCCTCCGCCGACGGCCCGGACGTGGTGCCGTCGGACCTGCCTGCGGATCCGTCCGTCAGATCCAGCCGTGGGACTGTGTGGCGAGCATCTGCTCCATGACCTGCGGCGACCACGACGCTGCGGACGTGCGTGCGGCGCGATTGCGTCGGGGGGTGTCGAGTTCGGGATAGAGCGCGCGCGAGATCGTGCGGACCGCATCGGCGACCAGCGGTGCTATGCGTTCGAGGTGGCCGGGGCGGGTGGGACCGCACAGGGAGATCGCGGCGACCGGCGATGCAGGGCTGCGGATCGCGGCGCCGACGCACGACATGCCGGCGGTGGCCTCGCCGGTTTCGAAGGCCAGTCCGTGTCGACGGCGGATGCGGTTGAGTTCGAGGTGCAGGGTCGACAGGTCGGTGATGGTCCGCTCGGTGCGGGGCGGCAGGTTCGGTCCGCCGTAGAGGACGTCGACCTGCTCCGGTTCGAGGCCGGCGAGCAGCGCCTTGCCGCCGGCGGTGGCGTAGGCGGGTGAGCGTCCGCCGACCCGGGACGGCAGCGCCGCGGCGAGCTGACCGCCGATCTTGTCGAGGTAGACGCAGTCGCCTCCGTCGAGGACGGACAGGTGGGCGACCATGCCGGTGGTCATGTGCAGTTCGTGGAGGTGCGGCGCCGCGGCCTCACGGATGCGGATGTGCCCGTTGTCGCCGTCCCCCATGGCCTTCGCGCGACGTCCGAGGCAGTAGCCGAAGGACGCGTGGTCGATCCAGTCGAGTCGCACCATCTGGTCGAGGATGCGGTGGACGGTCGAGCGCGGGAGCTGGGTCCGGCACGCGACCTCCTCGAGGGTGAGTCGCGAGGAGAGGTCGTCGAAGGCGTCGAGGATCAGGGTCATCCGCTCGACCATCGACGCGGGCAGTTCGCGCTTCGGCGCTCGGGGCGCCTGCTCATGATGCGACTCGGACATCGTCACCCTTTCTCCGGATTACCGATCACCCACGACCGCGGCAAAACTGAAATTCATTCTTGTGGGTACCGGCGAGAGTACTCGGAGAGTGACCTGTTGCACAATTCCCGCCGGGTGGACCCGTGTCGGCCGGAAGATCTCACTCAGCAGGAGACGCCCGGTCCCTCCGTCCGGCCGTGGGTACAACATCGGATGCGGATCGAATCCGCCCGCCCCCGTCACCCGAACGAGCCGAAAGAGTCGAGACCACGATGCCGGATACCGAGTCCCCCCTCTTCCGCCCCCTGACGGTCCGTTCCCTCGAACTCCGCAACCGCATCGTGATGTCGCCGATGACCCGCTCGCACTCGCCGGGCGGCGTGCCCGGCCCGGACGTCGTGGAGTACTACCGGCGCCGCGCCGCGGGGGGCACGGGTCTGATCGTCACCGAGGGTGTCGCCATCGACCACCCTACGGCGGTCGACAACCCGCGCGTGCCCCACATGTACGGCGAGGAGGCGCTCGAAGGGTGGAGCCGCGTCGTCGACGCGATCCACGCCGAGGGTGGACGCATCGTTCCTCAGCTGTGGCACGTCGGTCCGCTCTGGGGCGCGATGACCGCCGACGTCGACCCGTCGCTCACGCCCATGCGTCCCTCGGGTGTCTGGGGCGAGCCCGGCGTGACGTCCTACGGCGAGGAGTACGTCGCACGGGCGTCCGAGCCCACCCGGGCGATGACGACCGAGGACATCGAACAGGTGATCGCGGCCTACGCCGATGCGGCCGCATCCGCGGCCCGGGTCGGTTTCGACGGCATCGCACTGCACGGCGGGCACGGCTACCTGCTCGACTCGTTCCTCTGGGAGGGAACGAATCTCCGCGACGACGAATGGGGCGGCGACCTCGAGCGTCGCACCCGATTCCCCGCAGCGGTGGTCGCGGCCATCCGCGCGCGCATCGGCGACGACCTGCCGATCTTCTACCGGTTCTCCCAGCACAAGCAGCAGAACTACGATGCGCGGATCGCCCGCACCCCGGACGAACTGAAGGCCGTCCTCACGCCGCTGGCGGAAGCGGGTGTCGACGTGTTCGACGCGAGCATCCGCCGCTTCGACATGCCGGCATTCGAAGGCAGCGATCTCACTCTCGCGGGCTGGGCGAAGAAGGTCACCGGCGCACTGTCGATGGCGGTGGGCAGCGTGGGTATCGGAACGACGCTGCGGGAGAGCCGGTTGCTGGGCAGCGCACCCGTGCGGAACAACGTTCCCGAACTCGAACGACGACTGGGCGCCGACGAGTTCGACCTCATCGCCATCGGCCGGTTGCACCTGGCCGACCCCTCGCTCGCGAGCACTCTGCGTGCCGGCGCGGACCTTCCGGAGTTCGATCGTGCGGTGCACGAGGCCGCCCTGACCTGAGGGTCCGAAACCCGATCTCGCTCACCGGGATTGCACAACGAGACGTATCTCACCTGATCTACAAAGTGATCCGAGCCACTCCCATCCGTGGATCAGGAACCGCGGCCCGTGATCGGGTCGCCGAGAGTCTGGAATGTGCTGTGACATCCTATGCCAACGAACTCTCCCATTCGGAATCGTCGACCGCCAGGAAGCGGGGCCGGTTCGACCGGCAGAAACCGGTGTGGGTGATCGTATCGGTCCTGATCGTGGTCGAGATCATCAGTGCGTTCGAATCATCGATGATGTTCGCCGCGATCCCGACCCTCATCACCGAATTCGACAGCAACGCTTCGACGGTCGGGTGGGCGGTGACGTCCTTCCTGCTCGTCGCAGCCGCCTCTGCCGCCGTCTGCGGCCGTCTCGGCGACATGTACGGCCGCGAACGGATCCTCGTGATCCTTCTCGCCGTCGCAGCGCTGGGGTCGATCGTCAGCGCCGTCGGTGACAGCCTCACCAGCATCATCATCGGCCGCGCGATCCAGGGTGTGGCCGGCGCGATCCTTCCGCTGTGCATCGGCCTCGCACGCGAACACCTTCCTGCAGCGCGTGTTCCGGTTGCGGTTGCGCTGATCTCGGGTTCGGCCGTGGCAGCGGGATCCGCGTCGTTGCTCGTCGCAGGCCTGCTGATCGACAACGCCAGCTGGCACATGATCTTCGTCGTCGCCGCCGCGTACGCGATCTTCGCCCTGCTGCTGGTGTGGTTCGTCCTGCCCTGGCGCCGGGCCACCGGTACCTCCGAGAAGGTCGACTATCTCG
The DNA here is from genome assembly GCF_900187265.1 of Rhodococcus rhodochrous. Lineage (NCBI taxonomy): Bacteria > Bacillati > Actinomycetota > Actinomycetes > Mycobacteriales > Nocardiaceae > Rhodococcus > Rhodococcus rhodochrous. The sequence continues at coordinate 671,047 of NZ_LT906450.1, read as the reverse complement.
GAGCGGTCGCCTTCGCGGCTGCGGTCGCCGCGATCCTACTCGGCGTCAGCAGGTCCCAGGCCTGGGGCTGGTCGGATGCACGGACGCTGGGACTCGTCCTCGGCGGTGCCGTCGCACTGGTCCTGTTCGTGAAGTGGGAGCTGCGTATCCCCTCCCCCATCATCAACGTGCGACTGTTCGCCGACCGCAAGTTCTCGCTCACGATGCTGGCCACCGTCGCCATCGCGGCGGGCCCGCTGGGCGTGGTCACCATGATCATCCCCATCATCATGCAGACACCGTCCACCGGCGACTTCGGCCTGGGCCTGAGCGCAACGCACGCGGGCTGGCTGTCGTTCATCGGGTCCCTGTTCGGTTTCGCCTGCACCCCGCTCAGCGGCCGGATCTCCGCCGCGGTCGGCTCGCGGGCGTCGATGCTGCTCGGCACCGGACTCTTCCTCGCCGGCATCGTCGTCATGCTCACCGCGCACCACTCCGTGGTGGCCATGACCGCGATGGTGGTCGTGGTGTCGGTCGCAACCGCCTTCGCCTACACCGCGATTCCGAACCTGATCGTCGAGGCCGTGCCCGAGCGCAATACCAGTGAGGCGGCCGGAACGAACGCCGTGCTCCGCACCGCGGGCCAGGGTGTCGGTACGTCCGTCGCCACCATGCTGCTCGCCTTCGCGGCGACGCCTCTCGCCGGAATCAACACGGTCGGCGCCATGCTCGTCGTCCTGTCCGTGGTGACGATCGCCCTCACCCTGATGATCCCGCGCGGCACGCGTACCGCCTGATCCGCCGGCACCACTCGATCCGAGAACAGCGCGTCTCCTCCCGGTGTCCCGATTACCGGGAGGAGACGCGCTTTCCCGTCGGGTACGTTCTACCGTTCTCCGATCGAGACGTTCGTGTACCGAAGGGAATCCGCCGATGACAGCCGTCCAGGCACCGGTCACTTCACGCGCCACCGTGCTGACGGTGAGCGCAGTCGTCCAGGAGACCGCCGACGCCGTGTCGCTGGTGTTCGACGTACCCGACGACCGCCGCGAGGACTTCACCTACAGGCCCGGGCAGTTCCTCACCCTGCGTATCCCGAGCGACCGGACCGGTTCCGTCGCCCGGTGCTACTCCCTCGCCAGTTCCCCGTTCACGGGTGAACCGCCGAAGGTCACCGTCAAGCGCACCGCCGGTGGCTACGGTTCGAACTGGCTGTGCGACAACATCGTCGCGGGCCGGAGCATCGAGGTGTTGCCTCCCGCTGGAGTCTTCACCCCGGCCGACCTGACGGAGAAGCTCGTGTTGTTCGCCGGCGGAAGCGGGATCACCCCCGTGATGTCGATACTCGAGTCGGCACTGCACAGCGGAAACCGCGATGTGGTGCTGATCTACGGCAACCGCGACGAGAAGTCCGTCATCTTCGCCGAGAAGCTGCGCGAACTCGCCGCTCGTCACGCCGGCGCTCTCACCGTCGTGCACTGGCTCGAGAGCGTCCAGGGCCTGCCGTCGCCGCAGCAACTCGCGACCCTGATCTCGCCCTTCGCCGATCACCGTGCATACATGTGCGGGCCCGGCCCGTTCATGGACACCGTCCGCGAAGGGCTGCTCCTGGCGGGCGTGCCGAAGGACCGGATCCACGCCGAGGTCTTCACGTCGCTGTCCGGCGATCCGTTCGCCGACGTCCCCCTCGTCGAGATCGACGAGTCGGATGCCGACGCGACCTCTGCAACAGTGCAACTCGACGGCGAGGAGCACGACCTCGTGTGGCCCCGCAGCGCGACCCTCGTGGACGTCATGCTGTCGAAGGGCCTGGACGTGCCGTACTCGTGCCGTGAGGGCGAGTGCGGGTCGTGCGCGTGCACCGTCGTCGAGGGCGATGTGGACAGCCCGCCGTCGGCGATCCTCGACGAGGAGAACATCGCCAACGGATACGTCCTCGCGTGCCAGGCCCGGCCGAAGAGCGACCACGTGCGCATCGAGTTCTGAACGCCCCGACGACGAGATCGTCCCCGGATGCCGCGAAGGCGCCCAGGGACGATCCGTATCGGAGGGGATCAGCGGTTCAGCAGTGCCCGCATCGCCGCCGCGGCACCCCGGACGAGCTTGTCGCGGGGGAATCCGCTGCGCTTGACCGCGGCCTCGTAGTTGCCCCCGGCGACCCACACGGGGCCGTCCTGGAGGTGCTCGAGACCTTCACGTGCGACGTCCTCCGGTTCGGCGACGAGCATGCCGGGGATGTCGAAGTTCAGGCCCGCGCGCACCATCGCCGGCGTGCGGGTGACGCCGAGGACGAGTTCGACCACGTGCACACCGCGCGGAGCGAGTTCGAGCCACAGGCTCTCGGCGAAGACACGGCTGAACGCCTTCGACGCGGCGTAGATGCTCTGGTGTTCGGCGCCCATGTACCCGGACAGCGAGCCGAGCAGCATGATGCCGCCGCGACCGCGTTCGGCCATCTTCCCGCCGAACAGGTGCGACAACTCGACCTGGCGGTGGACGTTGAGTTCGATGACGCCGCGGAAGCCGTCGAGTTCACCGGTGACGAACTCGTGGCCGTAGCTGTTCGCGCCGGCGTTGAAGATGAACAGACCGACCTCGATGTCCGCGGTCGCTTTGCGGATCTCCTCCACGGCGTCGTCGGCGAGCAGATCGAGCGCGAGGGTGCGCACCTGCACCCCGTTGCTGCGCGCCTTGTCCGCGGTCTCCTCGAGCGGGCCCGGCTTGCGGGCGATGAGCACGAGATCGAAACCCGCGCGGCTCAATTCGTCGGCGAACGCTGCGCCGACGCCTTCCGATCCGCCGGCGATGACGGCCCACGGGCCGTAGTACGAGCGGTCGAGGTCGAGGGTTTCGGTCATCACTGTCCTTCTGGGAGTAGTCGGGGTCCGAGGGGGTCCCTGCGCGGTTGTCACTGCACGGTTGTCACTGCACGGTTGTCACTGCACGGTCGTCACTGCACGATGGGGGCGCAGATGGGGGTGTCGTCGAAGACCTCGATGACACCCGAGGTTGCCGCCCGGGAGATCGTCTCGTCGAGATACGAGCACGACATCCGCGGTGCGCCGGGGCGGCCCTCACGCCCGCCGTCCTGCTCGATCCGGCAGCGACGGCGGGCGTCGGTGTTCCACTGGATGGAGGTGTGCTCCCAGCTGTTCTTCCGGACCAGCACCTGCGCGGCGCACTCACCGCAACGCAGCGGTTCCATCCGGTTCTCCATGATTCGTTCCCCTAGCCCGCGGTGGTGGACTGCTCTGGTGCAGAACGAGTTTCCGTGTCGAGGGCGGCCTTGCGGGCGATGTTCGCCTCGACCTCCTTCATCCACGCCGCGACGGGACGGGTGGTGTCCATCTCGAACTCGAAGCGGTCGGTCATCTCGGGCGCGACGTCCTCGACGTCGACGTAGAACTGCTCGTACCAGCGACGCAGCTGGTAGACGGGGCCGTCCTCCTCGCACAGGAGCGGGTTGTCGATGCGGGTCTTGTTGCGCCAGATCTCGATGTCCTGCTCGAAACCCTTCGCGATGAAGTTGCCGAACTGCTGCGCGGTCTGCAACGCCTTCTCGCCCTCGAGACGGTCGGACTTCTTGACGATCATGCCGTACATCAGGACGAACTTGTCCTGGGAGACCGGGTAGTGGCAGTTGATGAGGACCGACTCGACGTCGTATCCCTCGTACTCGTAGACGAGATCGTCGATCATGAAGGACGGGCCGAAATAGCTTGCATCGGATCGGCTTCCGATCATCTTCGGTTGACCGTTCGCGTGCGGACGGGTGTCCTCACGGGCCTGACCGCGCATGAACTGGCTGGCGACGTGTCCTTCGAAGACGTTCTTGAAGTACACCGGGAAGGAGTAGTGCACGTAGAAGAAGTGCGCCATGTCGACGATGTTGTCGATGATCTCGCGGCAGTTGGTGTCGACCTCGGTGGTGTACCAGACCCAGTCGGTCCACTCGTCGCTCGTCGCACCCGCGATGCGCGGGATCGTCACGTCGGCCGGCGGCGGATTGCCCTGGGGGTCGTGCCAGACGAACAGCAGCCCGTCCTGATCGAGCGTGTGCCACGCGCGGGTCTTCGCGATCGGGGGAACACGACGTGCGTACGGGATGTTCTTGCAGCGGCCGTTGCCGCCCCAGCGCCAGTCGTGGAACGGGCACGCGATCTCGTCGCCCTTGACGGTGCCCTGGCTGAGATCGCCGCCCATGTGCCGGCAGTACGCGTCGAGGATCCTGATCTCGTCGTTGCTGTCGGCCCACACCACGAGTTTGGTACCGAAGGCGTGCACGGAATGCGGCTTGCCGTCCTTGAAATCCTTCGCCAGGCCGAGGCAGTGCCAGCCGCGGGCGAAGCGGGCGGGAGCCGACCCGGCGACGATCTCACGGATTTCGGATTGTTCGGAAGTGCCGAGGCTCACGGTCGTCCGTCCTTTCGGGAGGCAGGGAAAGCTTCAGGAGTTCGGGCGGCGGAGTCTGCCGGGGGGCGTCCGCCGCGATACGTCCGAACGCTAGGTGATCGGCATCACCCCAGGTGGGGACATCTCACTGGTCGAGACCTCCCCGCCGAGGTCATGCGACCGAGGCGGATTCGGCGGTGGGCAGCAGCGCCGCCCTGCCGTTGGCGACGAACTCCTGCTCGATCCGAGCGCGCATCTCGTCGTCGAGCAGGACGTACTCGGGTGTCCGCCCGACACGCACGTAGACCGGATCGGTGGTGTTCCACGCGACGGCCCGTAGCGGTGCCTTGTTCACCTTGTTGCTCCCCGTGAGCGGGATCCCGTCGGTGACCCGCACGAACCGCGGCCACCACTTGTCGCCCATGTCGGGTTGTTCCGCGAGGAACGCGCCGAAGGCCACCGGATCGAACTCGGCGTCGGGTTCGAGTTCGACGGCGCACATGACCTGGTCGCCGGTCGTGGGATCGGGCACGGCGAAGACCGGCGCCGACAGGATGCCCGGCGCGCGCAGGACGATCCGCTCGACGGGGGTCGCGGAGAAGTTCTCACTGTCGACGCGGAGCCAGTCGGACGATCGCCCGGCGAAGTAGAAGAAGCCGTTCTCGTCGCGGTATCCGAGGTCGCCGGACCAGAAGTCGTCGCCCTTGATGCGGTCGGCCATCGCCTCCGGGTTCTTGTAGTACCCCTCGAAGGTGTGCGCGGTGTTGCACGCGACGATCTGGCCGACGGCGTCGCTGTCGATCAGGCGGCCCGACTCGTCGAACCGGGCACGGGGGCACTCCTGGCCCGTGGCCTCGTCGAGGATGCGGACGTCCACCCCACCGACGGCGACGCCGAGCGAGCCGGGCGGGGTATCAGGGGTGCGGTTGATGCGGAAGACGCCCTCGCTCATCCCGTAGCCCTCGACGACCGTGCATCCGAAACGTTCGGAGAACCGCGCGACGTCGGCCTCCGAGGCCTCGGTGCCGAACGCCAGTTCCAGAGTGCCCGTGCGGTCGCGCGGATCCTCCGGGCGGCTCAGGATGTACGACAGGGCCCGGCCCACGTAGTTGACGAAAGTGGCACCGTAGCGGTGGATGTCGTCGGAGAACCGGCTCGCGGAGAACTTCCGGATCAGGCAGACGGTCGCGCCGGCCCGCATCGCCGTGCCGAGGTTGAGCATGAGTGCGTTTCCGTGGAAGAGCGGCATGCACAGATAGGCGACCGAATCCTCGCGCATGCGAACACGTTCGGTGAGCGGACCGAGAAGTCGCGCGAGCCGGCCCTGGCCGACGATCACGGCCTTGGGGGCGCCGGTGGAACCGGAGCTGAACAGCAACAGTGCGATGTCGTCGGCGGACGGGATCGTCTCGGGCAGATCCGCGCCGCGGAAGGGTGCGAGGAATTCCTCGTAGCGATCGTCGTCGATGTCGAGGATGCGGTCGGCCGACAGTCCGTGGCCGGTGTCCTCGAGCAGATGGGCGAGGCGGGATTCGGTGACGACGAGGTCGATGTCCGCGTGCGCGATGTCGCGGGCGATCTCGGGGCCGCTGCGACTGGCGTTGATGCCCACGACGGCTGCTCCGGCGAGGGCACCGGCGCCGATCCAGAAGACGAAGTCCGGGACGTTCTCGAGCAGCACCCCGATGTGGCGCTGCCGATCTGCGGGAGCAGGCACGGTCGCGACGAGCGCGGCGGCACGATCCGCGCTCTCCTGCACCACCTCGCCCCAGGTCCACTGCTGATCCTCGAAACGCAATCCCACCTTCGGGTCACCGTGACGGGCGCGCACTACTTCGGCGAACGTGTCCAACTCTTTCCTCCAGGCAGTTGTGCGGATCAGGCGAATGCGGCGCGGCCGCCGGACAGGACGGCACCGGCCTGTGTGACGACGTCGAACCGGGCGTCGGTCGTGTCACCCCAGGAACGCACCTGCGCGGTGTCACCGGGGAAGACGGGGGCGGCGAACCGTCCGAACAGTGTCCTCAGATCGGCGGGGTGGGCTCCGAGCATGTCCGCGAGCGGCAGGGTCGCAGCCGCCAGTGTGCACAGTCCGTGCAGGATGGGGCGCGGCTGACCGATGCGCGCGGCCGCGGCGGGATCGATGTGGATGTGGTGGCGGTCGCCGGTGAGCCGGTAGAGCGCGGCCTGATCGGCGTGGGTGGTGAGTGTGCCGATCGTGTCGGCCTGCTCGTCCGGCGCTGCCGGCGCCGACGGTCCGCGTTCGCCGCCGAAGCCGCCCGCTCCCGGCGCGAACAGCGACCAGGTCGCCACGAAGTACTCGCTCTCGACGACGACCTCGAAGACCGCCGCGCGGCCCTTGTCCCAGACCTCCCCGACACGCGCCGACATGGTGATCTCCCCCGACCGCGGAAGCGGGGCGAGGACCTCGAGGCTCTGGGAGCCGTGCAGTGCGGTCCTCGTGTCGAATGCGCCGAGCGCGCCGAGCGCATCGGGCGCCCACTGGGCCAGGGTCAGGGCGAAGGTCGGCAGCACCCGGAGTCGCTCCTCGAACACGAGGTCGAGGTCGGTCGCGGACGCCCCCACGGCGAGTGCGTACAGGATCGCGTCGCGTTCGTCGTAGGCGATCGTGCGGGTGCCCAGGTCGTGGCCGCGCCACTGCGCGGGCGACGCCGTCGTTGCGGTCATGGGATCGGATGTCCTCTCTCGGGGTACGGCGCCGGGCCGCGGCCCCTCGGACACAGGACCTCGGTTGCCCACGGACGCCCTGGTCCGAAGGCTAGGGAGCGCGGCGGTGACCGTCACTGCTCGTCTCACTCACCGGTACATTCGGAGCCGGACCGAGCGGTCGTGAGATTCTGACGGGACGCACTCGTTGGAGGAGGGGACGTTCGTGAAGCGCGCAGGGGCATCGACGGGACACGCGCGATGACCATCCCGTCCGATCCCTCCCATTTCCTCGACCAGCTGGTTTCCCGGCTCACGGGCCCGGGCGGCGAGTTCGAGATCGTCATGCAGGAGGTCCTGGGCACCGAGATCCCCGTCATGCGCCGACGCGATCGCGCCGTCGCCGACCTGCTGTCCCAGTCCCTGGCCTGGGGCGACCGCGAGTATCTGGTCACGACCGATCAGCGGATCACCTTCGCCCGGAACGCGCGCATGTCGTACGCCCTCGCCGCGGCGCTCCACGAGCGGTACGGGGTGGGCGTGGGCGATCGGGTCGCGATCCTGTCGGCGAACCGGCCCGAGTGGGTCACCGCCTTCTGGGCGACACAGGCCCTCGGTGCGATCTCGGTGGGGCTGAACGCGTGGTGGGTGCAGCCGGAACTCGAATTCGGTATCCGTCATTCGCGGCCCCGGGTGCTCTTCGTCGACGGTCCGCGCGCGGCGGCCGTGGCCGGCATCGACCGCGCGCAGACGGTGGTGCTGTCGATCGAGGAGGATCTGCCGCGCCTCATCGCCGAATTCGACGGCGCGCAACCGCCACCGCCGAGGGTCGCCGAGGACGATCCGGCCGTCCTCCTGTACACCTCGGGTACGAGCGGGGACCCGAAGGGCGCGCTGCACTCGCAGCGGAATCTGCTGGCGGTGGTCGACTACCACCGGTACCTCGATGCGATCGCGACGATCTGGACCGGGGCCGCGTACGACCGGTCGATTCCGTCGGATTCGCGGTACCTGCTGACGTCGTCGCTGTTCCACATCACGAGCCTGCACAACACGATCGTTCCGCGCCTGGCGACCGGCAGCACCGTGGTGATGAACCAGGGCTGGTTCGGCGTGCATCCGGTGCTCGAGCTCATCGAGGCGGAGCAGGTGACGCACTGGATGGCCGTGCCGTCGATGGCCGCGCGGATGCTCGAGGACGAGGATCTCGACCGCTACGACCTGACGTCCCTGAATCGCTTCACGCTGTCCTCGGAGCCGTCGACCCCCGAGTTCAAACAGCAGCTGCGCGAACGGCTTCCGTTCGGCAAGCACGCGATGGTCGACAGTTACACCATCACCGAGTGCAGTACGCCGATCGCCGTGGCCTCCGCCGCGGAACTCGAGGAGTATCCGGGCACGGTGGGAGCACCGATCATCACGGTGAGCCTGGAGATCCGGGACCGGACGGGCGCGTGGCTTCCGGACGGCCAGGTGGGCGAGGTGTGTGTGCGCAGCCCGTTCGTCATGTTGGGCTACTGGGACGACGAGGCCGCGACGGCCGAGGCGATCACTCCCGACCGCTGGTTGCGCACAGGCGATTTCGGCGTCGTCGAGAACGGCCGGTTGCGGCTGGTGGGCCGGCGGGCCGATCTCATCGAACAGAACGGCGAGAACGTCTACCCCTCGGAGGTCGAGGGCGTGCTGTCGCAGCACCCGGCAGTGCGCGAGTGCATGGTCACCGGCGCGCCGCACCCCGAGTGGGGGCAGGAGGTCGCCGCGGTGGTCGTGCTCGCCGACGGCCGTTCGGCCACCGCCGAGGAACTGACGACCTTCGCCTCCGAGCGGCTCGCGTACTTCAAGGTACCGACGCAGTGGACGCTGACCCGTGAGATGTTGCCGCGCAACGCGACCGGGAAGATCATCCGCAAGGGCTGGCGCGACACGCACGGGCCCTGGTAGCCGCACGCATCCCCCTCACGCGCGCCGTCGGGTGGACCGGACCGGAGTCCGGCCCACCCGAACGGAATTCGCTCAGCTCAACCGCTCGAGCACCATCGCCATGCCCTGGCCACCGCCGACGCACATCGTCTCGACGCCGAACTGCTTGTCGTGGGTCTGCAGGTTGTTGATGAGGGTCGCGGTGATGCGGGCACCGGTCATGCCGAAGGGGTGACCGAGGGCGATCGCGCCACCGGAGACGTTGAGCTTGTCCTCGTCGATCTTCAGCTCGCGCGCCGAGCCGAGCACCTGCACGGCGAACGCCTCGTTGATCTCGAACAGGTCGATGTCGTCGATGCCCATGTTCGCGTTGGCGAGCGCCTTGCGGGTCGCGTCGATCGGTCCGAGGCCCATGATCTCCGGCGACAGGCCCGAGACACCGGTGGAGACGATGCGCGCGAGCGGGGTGAGCCCGAGTTCCTTCGCCTTCGTGTCGGACATGATCACCAGAGCGGCCGCACCGTCGTTGAGCGGGCACGCGTTGCCGGCGGTCACCGTGCCGTCCGGGCGGAAGACCGGCTTGAGCTGACTGACCGCCTCGTAGGTGGTGCCCGGGCGCGGACCGTCGTCGGTGCTGACGACCGTGCCGTCGGCGAGGGTCACCGGGGTGATCTCCCGCTCGAAGAAGCCACTCTTGATGGCCTCTTCCGCCAGGTTGTGCGAGCGCACGCCCCAGCGATCCTGGTCCTCCCGGGAGATCCCGGTGTGGGAGGCGACGTTCTCGGCGGTCTGTCCCATCGCGACGTAGACATCCGGCAGCAATCCCTCGCTACGCGGGTCGGTCCACGCCACGCCCCCCTCGGCGAGCTTCGCGCTGCGCGCCTGCGCCTCGTCGAACAGCGGGTTCTTGGTGTCGGGCAGGCCGTCGGCGTTGCCGGTCACGAAACTCGACACCGACTCGACACCGGCAGAGACGAACACGTCGCCTTCACCGGCCTTGATGGCGTGCAGCGCCATGCGGGTGGTCTGCAGCGACGACGAGCAGTACCGGTTGACGGTCACACCGGGCAGGAAGTCGTAGCCGAGCTGCACCGCGACCACGCGGGCGATGTTGAAGCCGGACTGTCCTGCGGGCTGTCCGCAGCCGAGCATCAGGTCGTCGATCTCGGTGGGATCGAGGTCGGGGACCTGGGCGAGCGCCGCGGCGACCATCTGGGTCGCCAGGTCGTCCGGGCGGATCGATGCGAGCGAGCCCTTGCGCGCTCGCCCGATCGGCGACCGTACTGCGGACACGATTACTGCTTCGGGCATCTTCTCTCCTCGATGTTCCGGTCGTACTGCGACCTTACGACCCTCTGGGTCAAGCGGCTATCCTGTGCTAACTTACCAAGCAATCGCTTGGTTCGGTACAGACGTTAGGAACATGCCATGGGCATCACCTCGACCTGCGACAGCGCCGGTATCACCACGGTCACCGTCGACTTCCCGCCCGTGAACGCTCTCCCCTCACAGGCCTGGTTCGACCTGGCCGAGGCCGTGACCACGGCCGGGCGCAGTCTCGACACCCACGCGGTGATCCTGCGCGCCGAGGGCAGAGGCTTCAACGCGGGTGTGGACATCAAGGAAATGCAGGCCACCGAAGGGTTCGACGCCCTGATCGCCGCCAACCACGGGTGCGCCGCCGCATTCGCCGCCGTCTACGACTGCGAGGTACCTGTGATCGTCGCCGTCAACGGCTTCTGTGTCGGAGGCGGCATCGGTCTCGTCGGCAACGCGGACGTCATCGTCGCCTCCGACGACGCCGTCTTCGGCCTGCCCGAGGTCGACCGCGGTGCACTCGGCGCCGCAACACATCTCGCGCGCCTCGTCCCCCAGCACATGATGCGCACCCTCTACTACACGGCGCAGAACGTCACCGCGCAGCAGCTCGAGCACTTCGGCTCGGTGTACAAGGTCGTGCCGCGCAGCGAACTCGACGCCACCGCACGCGAGGTCGCCGAGATGATCGCCGCGAAGGACACCCGCGTCATCCGCCGTGCGAAGGAAGCCATCAACCGCATCGACCCCGTCGACGTGAAGACGAGCTACCGCCTCGAGCAGGGTTTCACCTTCGAGCTGAATCTCGCCGGCATCGCCGACGAGCACCGCGACGAGTTCGTCGCAACAGGAAAGCCGCGCAGCAACAGCTGACGCCTCACACCACCAGGAGTTCGGAACACCATGCGTGACAAGAGAATGTCGCTCGACGACGTGGTCGGCGAGCTGCGCAGCGGAATGACCATCGGCCTCGGTGGCTGGGGGTCGCGCCGCAAGCCCATGGCCCTCGTGCGGGCGATCCTCCGCTCGGACGTGAAGGATCTGACCGTCGTCACCTACGGCGGCCCCGATCTGGGTCTGCTGTGCTCGGCGGGCAAGGTGAAGAAGGCCTACTACGGATTCGTCTCGCTCGACTCGGCACCGTTCTACGATCCGTGGTTCGCCAAGGTGCGTACGGGCGGCGAGATCGTCGCCCGCGAGATGGACGAGGGCATGATCAAGTGCGGCCTGGAGGCCGCCGCGGCACGCCTGCCGTTCCTGCCCATCCGCGCAGGCCTGGGCTCGGCCGTCGTCGACTTCTGGGAAGGCGAACTGAAGACCGTCACCTCGCCGTATCCCGGCCCGGACGGCACCGAGACCCTCATCGCCATGCCGGCGCTGAACCTCGACGCGGCGTTCGTTCACCTCAACATCGGCGACAAGCACGGCAACGCCGGCTACCAGGGTGTCGACCCGTACTTCGACGACCTCTACTGCATGGCCGCCGAACGGCGCTACGTCTCGGTCGAGAAAATCGTCGAGACCGAGCAGCTCGTGAAAGAAGTTCCGCTCCAGCAGCTCCTGCTCAACCGCATGATGGTCGACGGGATCGTCGAAGCACCGAACGGGGCGCACTTCACCCTCGCGGGCGACAGCTACGGCCGCGACGAGAAGTTCCAGCGCCACTACGCCGAGTCCGCCAAGGACCCCGAGACATGGCAGGCATTCGTCGACCGTTTCCTCTCGGGCAGCGAGGACGAGTACCAGGCCGCAGTCCAGAAGTTCGCACAGGAGCAGGCATGACCACCACCGAGACCGTGACCCGCGCCGAGTACTGCGCGATCGCATGCGCCGACATCTTCGCGGGTGCCGGCGAGATCATGGCGAGCCCGATGGCGACACTGCCGCAGATCGGCGCACGCCTGGCCAAGCTCACCACCGAGCCCGACCTGCTGATCACCGACGGTGAAGCACTCATCCTCGCCGACGTCCCGGCACTCGGCGCGAAGGCACCGATCGAAGGCTGGATGCCGTTCCGCAAGGTGTTCGACGTCGTCGCGTCGGGTCGCCGCCACGTCGTGATGGGCGCCAACCAGATCGACCGGTACGGCAACCAGAACCTGTCGGCCTTCGGTCCGCTCCAGCAGCCGACGCGTCAGATGTTCGGTGTGCGTGGGGCTCCCGGCAACACGATCAACCACGCGACCAGCTACTGGGTCGGCAAGCACTCCTCGCGCGTCTTCGTCGACACGGTCGACATCGTCTCGGGTGTCGGATACGACAAGGTCGATCCCGAGAACCCGGCGTACCGCTTCCTGGACATCGCGCGGGTCGTCACCAACCTCGGCGTCTTCGACTTCGGCGGCCCCGGCCACAGCTTCCGGGCTCTCTCGCTGCACCCGGGTGTCGAGTCCGCGACCGTCGCTGAGAACACCTCCTTCGAGGTCGCCGGTCTCGACGAGGCCGGTGTGACCCGCGAACCCACCGCCGAGGAACTGCGTCTGATCCGAGAGGTGATCGACCCCAAGGGGTTCCGCGATCGCGAGGTCGCGCTGTGAGCACCCTGCGCACGGCACTGACGGAGCTCGTGGGCATCGAGCACCCCATCGTCCAGACGGGCATGGGCTGGGTCTCCGGTCCTCGCCTGACCGCCGCGACGTCGAACGCCGGTGGCCTCGGCATCCTCGCGTCGGCGACGATGACCTATCCCGAGCTCGAAGCTGCGGTCGCGAAGACGAAGTCGCTGACCGACAAACCGTTCGGCGTCAACATCCGCGCCGACGCCTCGGACGCCGGTGAACGCATCGACCTGCTGATCCGCGAGAAGGTGAAGGTCGCGTCGTTCGCGCTCGCACCGAAGAAGGATCTGATCGCCAAGCTCAAGGATCACGGCATCGTCGTGATCCCGTCGATCGGTGCTGCCAAACACGCCGTGAAGGTCGCCTCGTGGGGCGCCGACGCGGTGATCGTGCAGGGCGGCGAGGGCGGTGGCCACACCGGTCCCGTCGCGACGACCCTGCTGCTGCCGAGCGTCCTCGACGCCGTCGACATCCCCGTCGTCGCCGCCGGTGGCTTCTTCGATGGTCGCGGTCTGGCCGCCGCGCTGTCCTACGGCGCGGCCGGCATCGCGATGGGCACTCGGTTCCTGCTCACGAGTGACAGTGCCGTTCCCGATTCGGTGAAGCAGCAGTACCTTTCGCGGGGACTGCAGGACACCACGGTGTCACTCAAGGTCGACGGCATGCCGCACCGGGTCCTGAACACCGACCTGGTGAACAGCCTCGAGAAGTCCACCTACGCGAAGGGACTGCTCGCGGCCGCGCGGAACGCGACGAAGTTCAAGTCGATGACGGGCATGAAGTGGTCGACGATCGTCAAGGACGGCCTCGCCATGAAGAAGGCGAGCGACCGCACCTGGCAGCAGATCATCATGGCCGCCAACACCCCGATGCTCCTCAAGGCCGGCCTGGTGGAGGGCAACACCGCCGCCGGTGTGCTCGCCTCCGGTCAGGTCGTGGGCATGCTCGACGATCTGCCGAGCTGCCAGGAGCTGATCGACCGCATCGTCGCCGAGGCCGTCGAGCGCATCGACGCCCTCTCGGCTCTGCGCGATCAGGGGCGTCCCGCCGCCTGATTCCGATTCCGAGCAGATCGAGACCGGTGTGGTTGTCGAGTTTCCGCGAGAAATCGACAACAACACCGGTCTCGGTCCGTTCCGACGACCGCTATTCGGTGGTGAGCGCGCTCAGAAGAGCTCTGGTGCGACGGAGCGATGCTCGCGGGTCGTCGCCGATGGGGACGATCGCCGCCCAGACGTCGGTGACGCCCGCATCGAGCAAACCCTGCAGCTGCCGGCGCACCGACTCCTCGTCGCCGACGATCGCGATGTCCGCCGGGGTACTCGCGCCCGCCTCCTCCAGGACCCGCCGGTAGCTGGGCATTCCCGCGTAGGACGTGGCCGTCGCGGCGACCGCATCGCGCGCGGCGTCTGCGTCGTCGTGGACTGCGACGGGCAGTCCCGCCACGATGCGCGGCTCCGGCCGGCCCGCCCGCGCGGCGGCCGTGTAAATCGCGGGGGCGATCCGTGATTCGATCACCTTCGGCGCCGCCATCCACAGGACCGTCCCGTCGGCGTACTCCCCCGCGACCCGCAGCATCCGCGGCGACATGGCGGACAGCAGGACGGGCACCTCGTGCGCGACGTCGACCATCCGCCCCGCACTGCGGGTCGACCAGGCCTCTCCCCGGAAGTCCACCTCCTCACCACGCAGCAGGGCGGTGACGATCCGGATGTACTCCTCGGTGTTCTGCCCCGGGGTGTCGTACGACAATCCGTAGACGTCCCGGACCAGGCTCTCGTGCGACGGTCCCAGCCCGAGCGTGAATCCCGGCCGGCCCATGGCCTCGGCGACGGCCGCGGCGCGGTTCGCCTGCAGCAGCGGGTGGCACGGGTAGGTCTGGAGCACGGCGGTGCCGAGTTCGATGGATCCGGTCTCCCGACCGGCCACCGCGAGGGTCGCCAGCGGGTCGCCCGCGACGGTGCTCGCGAACCACAGCGACGTGAAGCCCTCGGCCTCCGCCTTCTGTGCCTGCTTCACGATCCTGTCCGTGGACGACGCTCCGCCCGTGAGCCCGATTCGCATCGACACCTCCGCGATCGCATTCCCAATCGATGAGGAGAACAGTACTCTCCGATAAAGAGAGTATGGATTCTTGTCGGAGAACTGTGGTCGGCCGGGTCCTGATAGTTCCCGCCATCGAAACCGACGTTGTTGTCGATCCTTCACGGGATGAACGACAACAACGTCGGTTCCGATCCGACCGACTACGGTCGTTGACGGATTCGCCGACCTCGCGTTAACGTGCGCAGAACTGTTTACCGCAGGCATGGGGGCCCGGTGGGATCACGTACGGTCGCATTCGTCGTGGCGGCAATGGCCGCCTGCACGATCACATCCGCAGGACCGGCGACCGCCGATCCCACCGGCGGTGCCTCCGGCGCCTCCTGGCAGAGCCTCGTCGACGCGCCCGACGCCTATCCGAACACGGCCGTCGAGTGGGACGTACCCATCACGCTGAGCGACGGGACGGTGCTCCGCGCCAACGTCTTCCGTCCCGCGCATGCCGACGGAACCCCGATCGACGAACCCACCCCGGTCGTCCTCGGCCTCACGCCCTACACGAAACTGTTGTCGACGCTGGCGTCGGTGGCGATGGAGGACCCGCAGTTCGCCCCGCTCGTGGACGAACTCGGATCCGTCCTGAACTTCGGTGCCCCCTTCGACGGCATCACCGAACTCGCCGCGCCGGCATCACAACTCGGCCGCGCCTTCGGACTCAACCGCGATCTCGTGCAGAACGGGTACACGCAGGTGATCGTCGACGTCCGGGGTACCGGTTTCTCCCACGGACAGTGGGAGGTCCTCGGTCCGCGCGAGCAGCAGGACACCGTCGAGGTCATCGACTGGGCGGCGAAGCAGCCGTGGTCGAACGGACGCGTCGGGACGACCGGCGTCTCCTATTCGGCGATCAACCAGATCCAGGCCGCCGGCCTGCGGCCCGAGGCACTCGACGCTGTCTTCGCCGTCGAACCCGGCAACGACCTGCTGCGCGACATCGTGGGCACCGGCGGCGCCGTGGGTGTGGGCTTCATGCCCGCCTGGCTCGGTCTCGTCAACGGGCTCAAATGGGTTCCCGACATGGAAGCCCTCCTCCAGGGCCGGTTCGACGCACAGTGGTTGCGCGACAGGCTCGCCGACCCCGCCACGAAGATCCCCGAACTCTTCGAGGTCCTCACCGCGCCGAGCGTCGACGGCGTCTCCCCCGATGCCCTCGCGGTCGCGCAGGACGGCCCGTTCTACCAGGAACGGCAGGCCCGACTCGAGTCGATCGAGGTGCCCACCTTCGTCTTCGGCAACTGGCACGACATCTTCGCCGACAGTGAGCCCGACATCTACAACCGGATTCCCGTCGAACCCGGCCGCAAGCAACTGGTGATGGGCGACGGCTACCACGCGATCCTCGGTACCGGATTCGGCACCGAGGGACACCCACCGAACATCACGGCACTCCAGCACGCCTGGTTCGACCGCTGGCTCAAGGACATCGACAACGGCATCGACGAGTACGGTCCCGTCACCCTGCTGCAGCAGGGCGGTGGCTGGGTCACGACCGACGAATTCCCGCGCAGCACCGTCGACCACGAGAAGCTCTTCCTGTCGCCGGCACCGAGCGGCACCGCGTGGCACGCCCTCCACGACGGCACGCTCGCGACGTCGGCACCCGAGACCGCACAACGACTCACCGTCGCCCCGGGATTGCGCGGATTCTGTTCCCGTGAGGCCGCGCAGGGCACCGCCGGCATCGCAGTGCTGTTGGGCGCCGGATGCACGAAGGACGCCCGGTTCAACGAGGCCGAGGGTCTCACCTTCACCAGCGGGCCGGTCACCGAACCGACCGTGCTCTCGGGACCGGTCAACGTGCACCTCGAGACCGTCCTCGACACCACCGACGGATTCTGGTCGGTCTCCGTGAACGACGTGGCTCCGGACGGACGGTCCACCGTGCTCACCACCGGTTCCCTCGTCTCGTCGCTGCGGGCGATCGACGATTCGAAGAGCACGTTCACCGCCGACGGCGACTATGCGCAGGCACATCCGGTGCTGACCCTCGAGTCCCGGCAGCCGATCGTCCCGGGGCAACCGACGGCCCTCGACATCAGCACGCTGCCGACCGAGGCGGTCCTGCAACCGGGGCACCGCATCCGCGTGGACGTCTACGCCGCGAGCGTCCCGCGCTCGCTGCCCCTCGGTCCGATGCTGGTCGAGAGCGGACTGCGGCCACAGCACCTCGAACTGAACCCCGCCTCACCGAGTTTCGTGACACTGCCCGTCGCTCGATAGGAGGGTCGCGTCACCGGGCGTCGGCTCGACGCTCGAGCGTGTCCCGATCCCACGCACCGAGCCGGGCGGCGGCCTCGTAGGTGCTGTGCAGAAACTGCAGCAGTTCGGTGTCGGGATCGGCCGCGGTCCGCACCGCCTCGTAGGGCAGCACGAACTCCCCCAGTTCCGCCGAATAGTGAGCGGCATCCGGTCGCACCGGGGCTTCGCCGAATCCGTCGAGGCCGGGGTAGACGTAGGAATAGAAGGCTCCTTCGTCCCCACCACCCGGCCAGAAGCCACAGCTGCTGAGCTCGTGCGAGTAGGCCTCCGTCATCACCCGGTCGGGGCAGTTCGGGATCCCGCCGGGGTGCGGCGGGGCGGTGCGTCCGGAGAACCGGGTGCACGCGAGGTCCATCGCGCCCCAGAAGAAGTGCACCGGACCGACCTTGCCGAGGAAATCCGCCCGGAACACCTGCAGGACACGCTGGGCCTGCACGAGCTGCCGCCAGAAGAGGTGGGCGGCCTCGGCGTCGTAACTGTCGTGCTCACGGTCCTGAGCGAACGGGATCGCCGGATCCACCTCGTTGGGTGTGCCGTGGATGCGAGTCGCGATACCCAGCTCGTCCAGCGCTCCGAGGGTGCGGGTGTAGAACTCGGCTACGGGCTGTGCGACGAGAGGCACCGAACGACTGCGACCGTCGCTCGCGCGGATGTGCAGCCGGTGCTCGAAGAAGTCGAATTCGATGTCGAAGACGGAGTTCCGGTACGGGATCGACGAGGTGCTCAGCCCTCGCGGCGTGACGTACAGCGTCGTCTGCCACCAGTGGTTGACCATCGGCGCGTGAGCCATCCGGATCTTGCCGACGATCTGCAGCCACATGTGGAGGGTGTCGCGGGTCGCGGTCCATTCCGCCGTGCGCAGCCTCGGCCACGCATCACCGGAGACCGGTTCCGATTCGTTCACAACGCCTCCCTTGTCGAGGGATCGGGATCAGGAGAACGATCCGTGCCGCCCCTCCCCGGACGCGAAGCGGGCGGCCCCGCCGGCCGCATCGCTCTCTAGGGACTGCATGCCGACCGTGAACTCGAATGCGAGCGCGTCGGATTCGGAACGGCCGAACTGCGCGTGGACCGACCACCGGTCGTTGCGCATGCACGTCTGTGGGAAGCCGGCGATCTCCCGCGCCATGTCCTCGGCGACCTCGCGTGTTGTTCCCGGTTCGACCACGCGGTTGGCCAGACCGAAGTCGAGCGCTTCCGCGGCATCGACCGGACGGCCGGTCAGGATCATGTCCATGGCCCGGCTCGCGCCGATGAGGCGGGGCAGCCGAACGGTCCCGCCGTCGATCAGTGGCACACCCCACCTGCGGCAGAAGACACCGAACACCGCATCGGCGGACACCACCCGCAGATCGCACCAGATCGCCAGTTCGAGTCCGCCGGCCACCGCGTAACCCTCCACCGCCGCGATCACCGGCTTCGACAGCGACATGCGTGTCGGCCCCATCGGTCCGTCGCCGTTCTCACCGAGGACGTTCTGTTCCTCGGTCCCGATGGCCTTGAGGTTCGCTCCCGCACAGAAGTTCCCACCGTCGCCGTAGAGGACGGCGACGTCGGCGTCGGGGTCGGTGTCGAAGGCCCGGAACGCGTCGGCGAGTTCGGCGGCCATCGGACCGTCGACGGCGTTCCGGCGCTCGGGACGGGTCATGATCACCGTCGTCACCCGATCGCGTGTCTCGACGCGGATCGATTCGTACTGCGTCATGCCCGTCCTCCCCTGTTCAGCAGCATCGGCTTCCAGGGTTCGCGTCGGCCGCGGCGTGCCGTTCCCGCCAGTAGTCGCGTTCGCTCAACGGCGGTCGATCGGGATGCTTCCGGCGGTGTACTTCGACGTACCGCGCGTAGTCGTGGTCGCCCATGACGGCACCGATCCACCACCACGCACGTCGCAGTGCGGTGATCACGACAGATCCTGGTCCCGATGTTCGACGAACGCGTGCGCGGCGCCCGGTGCACGGACCTTGCCCGACGCGATGAGTTCGTCCCACTCCTTCTGCAGTTCCCGTTCCACCGGGGTCGGCACGAAACCGGCCGGGGCGAAGATCTTCGACGGCACCGCCGGGGTCTCGGTGGTGGGCATGCCTCCGGCACGGATCGATCTGATGCACACCACCACCCCGGCCACGAAGACGATCAACACGAGAACGGCGAACACGATCGACAGTGTGCCCTGGATGAAGGTGTTGCGGATGACGGCGTCTATCTCGTCCGCCGTCTTCGCCGACCCGAAGGTGGTCGCGCCGGAGTTCTTCGCGTCGACGAAGGCGCGGTGCTGCGCCCAGTAACCGACCGCACGGTCGCCGGAGAAGATCTTCTGCCACGACGCCGTCATGGTCACGATCAGATCCCACACCAACGGCACACCGGGGATCCAGGCCCACTTCACCAGGCCCTTCTTCACGACGATGGCGAGCACCACCGTCAGGGCGATCGCCGCGAGCAGCTGGTTGGCGATGCCGAACAACGGGAAGAGGGTGTTGATGCCGCCCAGCGGGTCGGTCACGCCCATCAGCAGGATCCCGCCCCACGCGGCGACCACCACGAACGAGCAGAACCAGGCACCCGGACGCCAGGACGGATCCTTGAACCGCTGTGCGGGTCCGCCGAGGTTGCCGAGCGAATCCGAGAGCATGAACCGGGCGACGCGCGTGCCGGCGTCGACGGTGGTGAGGATGAACAGCGCCTCGAACATGATCGCGAAGTGGTACCAGAACGACTTGAGGCTGTCGCCGCCGAACAGGTCGCTGAGCACCTGAGACATACCGAACGCGAGGGTCGGGGCACCACCGGTGCGGGAGATGATCGATTCCTCCCCCACGCCTTCCGCGGCGGCGGCGATCTGTTCCGGGGTGATGTCCGGTGAGCCGAGACCGAGTCCGTTGACGTAGGCGGCGGCGGTCTCGGGGGTGCCGCCGGTGAGGGCGGCCGGTGCGTTGAGCGTGAAGTACAGGTGCTGGTCGATGATGCATGCGGTGACCAGCGCCATGATCGCGACGAACGACTCGGTGAGCATGCCCCCGTAGCCGATGAGCCGGATCTGCTTCTCCTTCTCGATCAGCTTCGGGGTGGTGCCCGAGGAGATCAGCGCGTGGAATCCCGACAGTGCGCCGCACGCGATGGTGATGAACAGGAACGGGAACAACGATCCGGCGAAGGCCGGGCCGTTGCCCTCGATCGCGAAGGAGGTGACGTCGGGCATCTCCAGGACGGGACGCGCGACGAGGATGCCGATGGCCAGCAGCACGATGGTGCCGACCTTCATGAAGGTCGACAGATAGTCGCGCGGGGCGAGCAGCAGCCACACGGGCAGCACCGACGCGGCGAAACCGTAGGCGATCATCAGCCAGGAGATCGCCACCGGCGACAGGGTGAACCAGTCGGTGCCCCAGTCGGTCTCGGCTACCCATCCGCCCGCAATGATCGCGGTGACCAGCAGGACCACACCGATGAGCGAGACCTCCGCGACCTTGCCGGGACGCAGGTACCGGAGGTAGACGCCCATGAACAGGGCGATGGGGATCGTCATCGCGATGGAGAACAGACCCCAGGGGCTCTCGGCGAGGGCGTTGACGACCACCAGCGCCAGTACCGCGATGAGGATGATCATGATGACGAGGACCGCGATGATCGCGGCGACACCGCCGATGGGCCCGAGTTCCTCCCGGGCCATCTGACCGAGGCTGCGCCCGCGTCGGCGCGACGAGATCCACAGGACGAGGAAGTCCTGGACGGCACCGGCGAAGACGACGCCGACGATGATCCAGATCGTGCCGGGCAGATAACCCATCTGAGCGGCGAGCACCGGGCCGACGAGTGGGCCGGCCCCGGCGATCGCCGCGAAGTGATGGCCGAACAACACCCGACGGTCGGTCGGCATGTAGTCCTTGCCGTTCTCCAGTTCCTCGGCGGGGGTCGCACGGTCGTCGCGTGGCTGGACGATCCTGCGTTCGATGAACTTCGCGTAGAAGCGATACGCGACGAGATAGGTGCAGACGGCGGCGATGACGAACCAGACCGCGTTGATCTCTTCACCGCGGACCAGCGCGATGATCGACCAGGCGACGGCGCCCAGGATCGCGAGTACGAGGAAGACGATCCGTGCGGTCGGTGAGATCGGTGTCCGGTCGACGACACCGACAGGAGGAAGATCGGGATCGGTCCGGAGGTATTCGACCTCGCTGTTCTGTGGCGCCGGGTCCACGGCCATATCGGCTCCTCACCGGGCTCGCCGCGGGTCCGCGGAAGTCGCGACGGGCCTCGAACGTGCTCGATTCTCGACCAGCGTCACGCTACTCGCGCGCGTCGACGAAGGAACCGGAATCGATCAGCCGCGTGCGGCGATCCGCGCCTGCACCTCGGGCCGACGCAGCGGTGGGACCGTCGGCGGTGGTTGCCGCCGCTCGGGAAGGGACGCGAGCAATCTCGTGGTCGTCGCAGTGACCTCGGCGACGGCCTGCTCGAACGGTTCCCGGGTGGCGTCGGAGAGTTTGTGGATCCCGCTGACCTTACGGACGTACTGCCGCGCGGCCGCTTCGATCTCCTCGGCGGTCGCGGCCGGCTCGAGCCCGCGCAGCTCCGTGATGTTCCGGCACATGCTTCGAGGGTAGACGCCGCTCGGGTGCCGAACCATACAGTGCCGAACCGAACATCCGCGCGCCCGCTGTCCATCCGCTACAGCAATTGCTGCAGCGGATGACGAACGGGCGCGCGGATACGGACGAACAGATCAGACGCGTTCGATGATGGTCACGTTGGCCGTGCCGCCACCCTCGCAGATGGTGAGCAGACCGTAGCGGCCACCGGTGCGCTCGAGCTCGTTGAGCAGCGTCGACATGAGCTTGGTGCCGGTCGCGCCGAGCGGGTGGCCGAGGGCGATCGCGCCGCCGTTGACGTTGACCTTCGACGGGTCGGCACCGATCTCCTTGATCCACGCCAGGACGACGGGAGCGAAGGCCTCGTTGATCTCGATGAGGTCGATGTCGTCGATCGTCAGGCCGGCCTTCTCGAGGGCGTACTGGGTGGCGGGGATCGGGGCGGTGAGCATGAAGATCGGGTCGTCGCCGCGGGCGCTGAGGTGGTGGATGCGCGCGCGGGGCTTCAGGCCGTACTTCTTCACGGCCTCGTCGGAGGCGAGCAACACCGCGGACGCGCCGTCGGAGATCTGGCTGGCGACGGCAGCGGTGAGACGACCGCCCTCGACGAGCGGCTGCAGCGACGCCATCTTCTCGAGGCTGGTCTCGCGCGGGCCCTCGTCGACGGTGGCGTCACCGAGCGGGACGATCTCGTTGTCGAAGCGGCCCTCGGCGATCGCGGCCTTGGCGCGCTCGTGACTCTGCAACGCCCACTTCTCGAGTTCCTCGCGGCTGATGTCCCACTTCTCGGCGATCATCTCGGCGCCCTTGAACTGCGAGACCTCTTCGTCGCCGTAACGCTCGGTCCAGCCCTTCGACCCGCCGAAGGGGGTGTCGAAGCCGTACTGCTGTCCGACGATCATGGCCGCGGAGATCGGGATCTGCGTCATGTTCTGCACGCCACCGGCGACGATGAGGTCGGCGGTGTTGCTGAGGATCGCCTGGGCGCCGAAGTGCAGGGCCTGCTGGCTCGACCCGCACTGACGGTCGACGGTCACGCCGGGCACGTGCTGCGGGTAACCGGCGGCGAGCCACGCGGTGCGGGCGATGTTGCCGGCCTGGCCACCGATGGCGTCGACGCAACCGAACACCACGTCGTCGACGTCGGCGGGATCGATGCCCGTGCGGTCGACGAGCGCCTTGATCACATGCGCGCCCAGGTCGGCCGGGTGCACGTCCGCGAGCCCACCCTTCTTCTTGCCGATGGGGGTACGCACCGCGTCGACGATGTAGGCCTCGGTCATGATGTCTCCTTAGGAAGAATTCTGGTTCGATAGTCCGTCGAGAACGATGGAAAGGTATTGCTGGGCAACCTGATCGATGCTGAGGGAGCCTCCGGGCCGGTACCAGCGCACGGCCACCCACACGGTGTCGCGCAGGAACCGGAAGACGAGTTCGACGTCGACGTCGGGCCGGAACGAACCGTCGGCGACGCCGCGTTCGATCACGCCCACCCACAGGTCGCGGAACTCGATGTTGAGTTCACCGATGTAGGCGAAACGGTCGCCCTCGAGATGCTTGGCCTCACCCTGGTAGATCGCCACCGCGGCATGCGACCGGTCGATCGCCTCGTAGGAGGTGGTGACGAGCGCCGCGAGGGTCTCGCGGGAGGGCAGACCCGACGCGACGATCTTGCGGTACCGGTCGAACAGGTCGTCGAGGAAGGCGCGCAGGATCTCGTCCACCATCGACTCCTTGGAATCGAAGTGGTGGTAGAGGCTGCCGGAGAGGATTCCCGCCGCGTCGGCGATGTCGCGCACGGTCGTGGCCCGCACACCGCGCGACGCGAACAGGTCGGCGGCGATGTCGAGCAGTTCCGCGCGGCGTCCGGACTTGCTGGAGGTGTCGTCGCGTGAGGGAGTCATGACGGACATCCTTTCAAGCCGACCGAGGGTGGGTTCATGCGCGCTGGGAGGAGACCGACACGACCTCGCCGGTCAGATAGGTCGTGTAGTCGCTGGCGAGCATCGCGATCGTCGCCGCGACCTCCCAGACCTCCGCGGCGCGACCGTAGGCCTCACCGGCGGCGAGGTTGTCGAGCAGTTCCTCGCTGGTGACCTTCGCGAGGAAGGGATGCCGGGCGATGGACGGGGCGACGGCGTTGATGCGCACGCCGTATTCGGCGGCCTCGATCGCGGAGCAGCGGGTCAGGGCCATGACGCCGGCCTTCGCAGCCGCGTAGTGCGCCTGCGAGTGCTGCGCGCGCCAGCCGAGGACCGACGCGTTGTTGACGAGCACTCCGTTGTGGTCGACCGAACGGAAGTAGCGCAGCGCGGCGCGGGTCGCGCGGAAGGTGCTGGTGAGGGTGATGTCGAGGACGCGATCCCATTCCTCGTCGGTCATCTCGACTACGGGCGTCTCCCCGCCGAGTCCGGCGTTGTTGACGAGCACGTCGATACGTCCGAGCTGATCGGCGGCGCCGGTGATGAGGGCGTCGACCTGTTCGGTGGACGACACGTCGCACACGATCGTCGCGACCTGCTGTTCGGGGAACTCGGCCGCGAGCTTCTCCGCTGACTCGCCGAGCCGGCGCTCGTGGAAGTCGGAGACGAGCACGTCGGCGCCCTCGAGCAGCGCGCGACGCGCGGTGGCGAATCCGATGCCGGTGCCGGCGGCGGCGGTGACCACGACCTTCTTGTCGCGGAGCAGGCCGTGGCCGGGGGTCTCGACCGGCGGGGTCGCGAGCGGGGATACGGGGCGGGGTGAAGCGGTCACGGACGTGCCTCCCGGGGAAGGCCGAGCACGCGCTCGGCGATGATGTTGCGCTGGATCTCGTTGGATCCGCCGTAGATGGTGTCGGCGCGGGTGAACAGGAACAGCCGCTGCCACTCTGCGAGCTCGAGATGCTCGGGATCGGTGATCTCGGAGGGATTTCCGGCATGGTCGTGATCGGGGCCGACGAGCGACGACGCACCCTGCACGTCCATGGCGAGCTGACCCAGGTCGCGATGCCAATTGGCCCACAACAGCTTCGCGACCGAGGCCTGACCCGGGTCGGCGTCGCCGAGGGTACGCAGGGCGTGGGCGCGCATGACCCGCAGTCCGATCCGCGCGCGGGCGATGCGTTCGCGGAGGTGTGGATCGTCGATCGCACCGTTGCTCTCGGCGACGGAGACGATGCCGTCGAGTTCGCGGGCGAAGCCGATCTGCTGCCCGAGGGTGGAGACGCCGCGTTCGAAGGTCAGCAGACCCATCGCGACCTTCCATCCGTCGCCGGGGGCACCGACGACGAGGTCGGCATCGGTGACGGCGTCGTCGAAGAAGACCTCGTTGAACTCGGAGGTGCCGGTGAGCTGCTGGATGGGCCGCACCGTGACGCCGGGCTGGTCGAGGGGCACGAGCAGGAAGCTCAGGCCGTGATGACGGCTCGAACCGGGTTCGGTCCGCGCGACGACGAAGGCCCACTGTGCGACGTGTGCGAGCGACGTCCAGACCTTCTGGCCGTTGATCACCCACTTGTCGCCCTCGAGGCGGGCGGTGGTGGAGACGTTGGCGAGGTCGGAGCCGGCGCCCGGTTCCGAGTAGCCCTGCGCCCACAGTTCGGTGACGTTGCGGATCCCGGGCAGGAAGCGCTGCTTCTGCTCCTCGGTTCCGAAGGCGATGAGGGTGGGGCCGAGCAGTTCCTCCCCGAGGTGGTTGACGCGTGCGGGCGCGTTCGCCTTCGCGTACTCCTCGTGGAAGATCACCCGCTGATCCATGCTCGCACCGCGACCGCCGTACTCGGTGGGCCAGCCGATGCAGGTCCATCCGGCCGCGGCCAGATGCCGGTCCCACGCGAGTCGCTGTTCGAAGAACTCGTGTTCGCTTCCGGGTCCGCCCTTGCCCCTGAGCTCGGCGAATTCGCCGGTCAGGTTGTCTTCGAGCCACTGCCGAACGGTGGCTGCGAACTCCGCATTTTCCTGGCTCTCGCTCTCGTGCACATCCGTACGATAACCTACCAAGCAATTGCTAGGTAGGGAGCTCTGTGAACACACGACCGAGAACCACTCCGGCCGCACTCGTACGTGCCGCCGACACCTGGCCGGACCTGCTCGCGATCGCCGACGGCGACACCCGGCTGACCTTCGCACAACTGCGCGACCACGTCCGCGACTTCGCCGCGGCGCTCGTCGCCCGCGGCGTCGAACGCGGTGCGCGCGTCGTCATCTGGTCGCCCAACACGTTCCAC
This sequence comes from Rhodococcus rhodochrous, assembly GCF_900187265.1. Taxonomy (NCBI): domain Bacteria; kingdom Bacillati; phylum Actinomycetota; class Actinomycetes; order Mycobacteriales; family Nocardiaceae; genus Rhodococcus; species Rhodococcus rhodochrous. The sequence continues at coordinate 645,053 of NZ_LT906450.1, read as the reverse complement.
TGGGTGATCGCGGCCCTGGGCACGCACTGGGCCGGCGGTGTCGTCGTGCCCCTCAACACCCGCTACACCGGAAGCGAGGCCGCCGACGTCGTCGAGCGCGTCCGTCCCGAGGCCCTCGTCGTGGTCGGCGAGTTCCTCGGGACCGACCGGTGCACCGAACTGAGCAAGGCCGCGCCGGAGCTGTCGATCCCGACGACCGTGCGGGTCCCGCTGGGCGGGAACGACGCGCCGACCGACGGGGTCGTCGAGTGGGCGGACTTCCTGTCCTCCGCCACCGATGCCGCCCGCACCGAAGCCGACGCGCGCGCCGCGGCCGTGACCCCCGACGACGTCTCCGACATCCTGTTCACCTCGGGCACGACCGGCCGCAGCAAGGGCGTGCTCAGCGCCCACCGTCAGTGCATCGGTGTCGCGCAGGCGTGGGGTGAGTGCGCCGAACTGACGACCGACGACAACTACCTGATCATCAACCCGTTCTTCCACAGTTTCGGGTACAAGGCCGGTTTCGTCGCCGCACTGCTCGAGGGCTCCACCGTCATCCCCCTCGCGACCTTCGACGTGGAGAAGGTCATGGCGATGGTCGCGGCCGAGCGCATCAGCGTGCTCCCGGGCGCCCCGACGATCTACCAGTCCATCCTCGACCACCCGCGTCGCGGTGAGTACGACCTGAGCAACCTGCGCATCGCCGTCACCGGCGCCGCACCCGTGCCCGTCTCCCTCGTCGAGCGCATGCAGAACGAACTGAGCTTCGACGCGGTGCTCACCGCCTACGGCCAGACCGAGGCGGTCGTCGCGACGATGTGCCGCACCGACGACGATCCCGTCACCGTCTCCACCTCGTCCGGACGCGCCACCGCCGAGTTCGAGGTGCGCATCGGAGACAAGGGCGAGATCCTGCTGCGCGGCCCGAACGTCATGCTCGGTTATCTCGACGATCCCGAGGCCACCGCCAAGACCGTCGACGAGGACGGCTGGCTGCACACCGGCGACGTCGGAACCCTCGACGAGCGCGGCTATCTCGACATCACCGACCGCCTCAAGGACATGTACATCAGCGGCGGATTCAACGTCTATCCGGCGGAGGTCGAAGCGGCACTGCTGCGCCTGCCGGGAGTCCACGAGGTCGCGGTGATCGGTGTCCCCGACGAGCGTATGGGTGAGGTCGGCCGGGCGTTCGTGGTCCCGCTGGACGGACATCCGCTCACCGAGGACGACGTGATCGCGTATGCCCGAGAGAAACTCGCCAACTTCAAAGCGCCGCGATCGGTTCGGTTCGTCGATGCGCTGCCCCGAAACCCGTCCGGCAAGGTACTGAAGAACGTTCTGCGTGAGGAGAAGTCATGACCGTCCCGTTCGAGCCCGATGTCGTCACCTACGAGGTGCGCGACGGCGTCGCGATCGTCACTCTCAACCGACCCGATTACCGCAACGCCCAGAACTCGGTCATGACCTACGCGCTCGACGCCGCCTTCGAGAAGGCCGTCGAGGACGACGAGGTCAAGGTGATCGTGCTGGCCGGCAACGGCAAGCACTTCTCCGCCGGCCACGATCTGGGTACCCCGGGCCGCGACCACCACGTCCACTACGACAACAAGGCCGTGATGTGGTGGGACCACGTCGACAAGCCCGGCGGCGACCAGCGCTACGCCCGGGAGATGGAGGTCTACCTGGGGATGTGCCGCCGCTGGCGCGAGATCCCCAAGCCCACCATCGCCTCGGTGCAGGGCGCCTGCATCGCCGGTGGCCTCATGCTTGCGTGGGTGTGCGACCTGATCGTCGCGTCCGAGGATGCCTTCTTCTCCGATCCCGTGGTGCGCATGGGCATCCCGGGTGTCGAGTACTTCGCGCACCCGTGGATCCTCGGAACCCGCTTCGCGAAGGAGATCCTCTACACCGGTGACCGTTTCAGCGCCCAGCGCGCCTACGAGGTGGGCATGGTCAGCCGCGTCGTGCCGCGTGAGGAACTCGAGAACGAGACCCTCGCCCTCGCCGCCCGCATCGCGGAGATGCCGCGCTTCGGTCTCGCGCTCACCAAGCGCGCCGTCAACCAGTGCGAGGACCAGATGGGCATGCGCAACGGCATGGACTCGGTCTTCGGCCTGCACCACTTCGCACACGCGCACAACGCCGAGGTCGGAGCCGACTCGCTCGGCGGCATGAACGCCAAGTCGATGGCCGCGAGCGCCCGTCCGGTGGAAGGGGCGAAGTAGTGGATCTGCAGCTCGACGACACCACCCTCGCGTTCCGCGACGAGGTGCGCGCCTTCCTCTCCGAGAACGTCCCGAAGACGCCGCTGAAGTCGATGGACATGGCCGAGGGCTTCGAAGAACACCGGCAGTGGGAACGCACCCTCGCCGATGCACGCCTGTCGGTCGTCTCCTGGCCCGAGGAACTCGGCGGCCGCGACGCGACCCTCGAGCAGTGGGTCGTGTTCGAGGAGGAGTACTACCGCGCCGGCGCGCCCGGCCGGGTGAGCCAGAACGGCATCTTCCTGCTCGCCCCCACCCTGTTCGAGCACGCCCACCCCGAGCAGCTCGCCCGCATCATGCCCCGTATGGCCCGGGCCGACGACATCTGGGCCCAGGCCTGGTCCGAACCCGAGTCCGGCTCCGACCTGGCGTCGCTGCGCTCGACCGCCACGAAGGTCGACGGTGGCTGGCTGCTCAACGGGCAGAAGACGTGGAGCTCGCGGGCGTCCTACGCCGACATGGGCTTCGGCCTGTTCCGTTCCGATCCGGAGGCCCAGCGGCACAAGGGCATCACCTACTTCATGTTCAACCTGCGGGCCGAGGGCGTCACCGTGCGACCGATCCCGCAGCTCGACGGGGAACCCGGTTTCGCGGAGATCTTCCTCGAGGACGTCTTCGTCCCCGACGACCCGGAGCGTCCCGGCGAATCCGGTGTGATCGGCGCGGTGAACGAGGGATGGCGGGTCGCGATGAGCACCGCCTCCAACGAGCGCGGTCTCTCGCTGCGCGCACCGGGCCGGTTCCTCGCAGCCACCGACCGGCTGCTGCGCGCCTACCGCGGGTCCGACCTCCACGGCGACACCGCGCTGCGCAACCGCGTCGCCGACGCATGGATCGGTGCCCGCGCGTACGAGTTGTCGACCTGGGCGACCGTCACGCGCCTGACCGCCGGTGGGCAACTCGGCGCCGAATCGTCGATCAACAAGGTGTTCTGGTCCGAGTGGGACATCGCCGCGCACGAGACGGCGCTCGACCTGCAGGGCGCCGAAGCCGAGCTCGTCGACGGCTGGACCGACGGCTATCTGTTCTCGCTGTCGGGCCCGATCTACGCCGGTACCAACGAAATCCAGAAGAACGTCATCGCCGAGCGGTTGCTCGGCCTTCCGAGGGGTGATCGATGAGATTCGCACTCGACGAGTCCCATGAGGACTTCGCGTCCAGTATCGACGCCCTGCTCACCAAGTCGGACATGCCGCAGGTGATCCGTGCGTGGAACAGCGGCGACACGGCACCGGGTCTGCAGGTGTGGGAGCGACTGGCCGAGACCGGCGTCAACGGTCTGCTCGTCGCCGAGGAGCACGACGGCCTCGGGGCCGACGCGGTCGACCTCGTCGTCGCCGTCGAACAGCTCGGCCGCCATGCCGTGCCCGGACCGGTGGTCGAAACCGTGGCGGTGGCACCGGTTCTGCTCGCCGCCGTGGCACCCGAGCGTCTCGGCCCTCTTGCCGCGGGCTCGCTCGCCACCGTCGCGATGCTCCCCCACACCCCGTACGCGGTCGACGCACACGTCGCCGACCTCGCACTGCACGTCGCCGGCGGCACCGTCTCGGTGGGCACCGCAGGTGAGACGCGTGAGTCGGTCGACCGCTCGCGGACGCTCGCCTCGCTCACCCCGGGTGAGTCGCTCGGATCCGCCGATACCGCTGCAGCTTTCGACATCGGTGTCCTCGCTTCGGCCGCTCAGCTCCAGGGCCTGGGCCGGACTCTGCTCGACACCACCGTCGAGTACGCGCAGCAGCGCAAGCAGTTCGGTCGCGCGATCGGCTCCTTCCAGGCCGTCAAGCACCACCTGGCCGAGGTGGCGGTCGCGCTGGAAATGGCGCGTCCGCTGCTGCACGGCGCGGCTATCGCCGTCCGCGACGGACTGCCCACCGCGTCCCGGGACGTCTCGGCCGCGAAGGTCGCGTGCGGCGACGCCGCCTACCTCGCCGCACGCACGGCCCTGCAGGTGCACGGCGCCATCGGCTACACCCAGGAATACGATCTGTCGCTGTGGATCACGAAGGTCCGTGCGCTCGTCACCGCGTGGGGCACCCCCGACGAGCACCGGGCCCGCGTGGTCGCGGCACTCGAGAGCGAGGCGTCGTGACGTTCGAGACGGAAGAGCGCGCCGCACTGAGGGACTCGGTGCGCACCCTGCTCGCCAAGCATTCCGATTCGGCTGCCGTCCGGCGCGCGATCACCACCGACAGTGGGTACGACGACGAGCTGTGGACGATGCTCGTCGAACAGGTCGGGGTCGCGGCCCTCGCCGTTCCGGAGGAGTACGACGGTGTGGGCGCCTCGTGGGTCGAGACCCACGTGGTGCTCGAGGAACTCGGCCGCACGCTCACGCCGTCGCCGTTCCTGGGGTCGGCGGTACTCGCGGCGCAGACCGTGCTGCTGTCCGGTGATGCCGACGCGGCGGCACGTCTGCTCCCCGGCATCGCGGCCGGTGAAGTCGTCGCGGTGTGCTGGGCGTCGGCCGCCGGCTGGCAGCGTCCCGGCGTGAGCGTCGAGGGCGACGTGCTGACCGGAACCGCGCACTACGTGCTCGGCGGCGATATCGCGTCCACTCTGCTGGTGCTCGCTGCCGACGGCGACACGGTCGGCCTGTTCGAGGTCGATCCGGACACCGACGGAGTGTCGCGGCGCCGCGTGCCCACGATGGATCCGACGCGTTCCATGGCCGAGGTGTCGTTCTCGGCGGTGACCGGCCGTCGCCTGTCGTCGTCCGACGATCTCGTCGAGCGGTTGCGGGCGTCCGCGGCGATCGCCCTGTCGGCCGAGCAGGTGGGCGCCGCGCAGGCCGTGCTCGATCTGATCGTCGACTACGCGAAGAACCGCAAGCAGTTCGGTCGCGTGATCGGATCGTTCCAGGCGCTCAAGCACCGTATGGCCGACATGTACGCGCTCGTGGAGACGGCGCGATCGATGTCGTATGCGGCTGCGTTGTCGCAGGATCTACAGGACGCGTACGCCGCGAAGATCTACTGTTCGGAGGCCTTCCAGCAGGTCGCGTCGGAGGCCGTGCAGCTGCACGGCGGGATCGCGATCACCTGGGAGCACGACGCGCAGTTGTTCTTCAAGCGGGCACACGGCAGCGCCCAGTTGTTCGGGCAACCGCGCGAATACCTGAGCGCAATATCCGCCTGAGCAATATCGTCGGCGGCGATCCTGCGAAAGATCGGTGATGCGCCTCCTCGATTCCTCGGTTCCACTCCCCGTGCGTCCCCGCCGCGTCCTCGTGGCGGGGACGTCCGGTTCCGGCAAGACGACCCTCGCCGCGAGGACCGGGCAGATCCTCGACCTTCCGCACGTCGAGCTCGACGGCCTCCATCACGGTCCGAACTGGACGCGGCGTCCGTCCTTCCGCGAGGACGTCGAGGAGTTCACCGCGCAGCCGCGCTGGGTGACGGAGTGGCAGTACACCGCGGTGCGGCCGCTGCTCGTCGAGCGCGCCGACCTGATGGTGTGGCTCGACCTGCCGCGGAGCACGGTGATGCGACAGGTGGTGTGGCGGACGCTGCGACGCCGGGTGCGCCGGGAAGAACTGTGGAACGGCAACATCGAACCGCCCCTGCACACCTTCTTCCGCGATCGCGACCACATCGTGCGCTGGGCGTGGCGAACCCACGGTGGGTACCGCGACCGCGTCCTCACCGCGCTCGCACAACGTCCCGATCTGCCGGTCGTGCGGCTGACGGGCCGGCGGGAGGTCGATGCGTGGGCGGCGCTGCTCGCCTGCCGTCCCCCGGCGTCCGGCCGATGAACTCGACATCCGTCCTCGGGGCCCGCGGGTCGGAGAACACCCGATCGCCCGGGATCACTCGCGCCCGCCGCGGCGGCTCGCTAACGTCGGAGAGATGACACCTCCCACGATCACGCTGAATTCCGGAACGACGATCCCGCAGCTGGGCCTGGGAGTCTGGCAGGCCACCAACGACGAGACCGAACACGCGGTCCGATACGCGATCGACGAGGCCGGTTACCGGCACATCGACACGGCCGCGGCCTACGGCAACGAGGAAGGCGTCGGCCGCGCGCTCGCCGCGTCGTCGGTGCCGCGCGAGGACATCTTCGTCACCACCAAGCTGTGGAACGCCGATCAGGGTTACGAGCCGGCACTGAAGGCATTCGACACGAGCCTGAAGAAGCTGGGCACCGAGTACGTCGACCTGTACCTGATCCACTGGCCGCTGCAGGACCGCGAACGGATCCTGCGCACCTGGGACGCCCTCGAGAAGATCGCCGAGTCCGGGCGCGCGAAGGCGGTCGGGGTGTGCAACTTCGAACCGCACCACCTGCAGTTGCTCGTCGATCGTGGCGGGTTGTTGCCTGCGGTGGACCAGGTGGAGTTGCATCCGCACCTGCCGCAGCAGGAGATCCGCCGGTTCGCGTCCGAGCACGGCATCGCCGTGGAGTCGTGGAGCCCGCTCGGTGGCACGAGCAACTCGGGGTGGGGTCCGAACTCGAAGCCGAACACCCTGCTCGTCGACCCGATCGTCACCCGCATCGCCGATCGTCACAGCAAGTCGGCCGCGCAGGTGCTGATCCGCTGGCATCTGCAGAACGGGCTGATCGTCATCCCGAAGTCGGTGCACGAGCAGCGCATCTCCCAGAACATCGACGTCTTCGACTTCGAACTCGACGAGCTCGACCTCAGCGAACTCGACACGCTCGACGACGGCACGCGGGTGGGCGCGCATCCCGACGAGATGAACATCGGCGCTCCTTCCTAGTCTCTTCCCTCCGGAACTGGAACGTGTTCTCATTGTCGGGGTACGCACGTCCGACTTCCGGAAGGCAGCGATGAGCGAGACGACGACGCATGTGGTGTTGGGCAAGCCGGTCACGATGCCCGTGCAGGTCCGAACGGCCACGGCGTTCATGGGGATGTTCTCGGTTCCCGTGCGCCCCGCGCAGGAACTCGTCGCCCACACCGGGCTCGAGATCCTGCAGTACCGGCCGGGCCACGGGATCTGCACGCTCGTCTTCGTGGACTACGTCGACGGGGACCTCGGCCCGTACAACGAGTTCGGGGTGTGTTTCCTCGTCCGCAACCATCGCAACCGCGGCGACGGCATCGTCGGCGACTGGCGGAGCCTCGTCGGCGGGCAGGCCGGTGCACTCATCCACCACCTGCCCGTCGACGGCGACTTCACTCTCGCGGCGGGGCGCGGCATCTGGGGTTTTCCGAAGACCCTCGCCGACTTCGACGCCGACCACGACAGCAGCACCAAGCGCGGTTCGGTCTCCGCCGACGGAGCACTGATCGCCGAACTGACCGTGGCGCCCGGACTTCCGGTGCCGGGCAAGGGTCTCGCCGCCTCGCTCGCTGCCTACTCGCACATCGACGACGTCACCCGCTGCACGACCTGGGAGATGAATCCGAGCGGCGTGCGCACCCGGCTCGGCGGCGCGACCCTGCGGTTGGGGACGCATCCGATCGCCGACGAACTGCGGTCGCTCGGTCTGCCGCGACGCGCACTGGCCTCGTCGTCGATCCCCGATCTGCAGATGACCTTCGGCGACGCGACCGTCGTCTGACGCTCCCCGGACTCAAGAGTGCGCGCCCGAGACGGCGCTCGTCATGAGGATCCGCCCTGAGTTGAACAGTGATGTTCGAGTTGCCCGTCGACGTAACCTGAACACCAGTGTTCGACAAGAGGAGGTTCCGTGACCACCCACGAGGCATTCCCCCGACCCGAATCACTCCGCCCCAGGAAACGTGCGGACGCCGAGCGGAACATCGAGGCGATCCTCCACGCCGCGCGCATCGCACTGGGTCGTGATCCCGACGCGAGCATCGGGGAGATCGCCAAGGCCGCCGGCGTCGGGCGTGTCACGCTCTACGGCCACTTCCCCACTCGCGCAGAACTCGTCACCGCCGTGGTGCAGCGCGCGCTCGCCGAGGCGGAACAGACCGTGGACCGCATCGACCTCACGGGCGACCCCCGCGACGCCCTGCACCGCCTCATCGCGGGTTCGTGGTCGCTGACCGCCGACGCCGGGACGCTGCTCGCGGCCGCCGAACAAGCACTTCCCGCCGAGGACGTCCGCGCCGCACACGACGGCCTGCTCGCCCGCGCGACCGCCCTCATCGAGCGCGGTCGCGCCGAAGGGGCGTTCCGCACCGACCTGTCGTCGTCCTGGCTGGCGTCGGTCCTGCACAGCCTGGTCCATTGTGCCGCAACCGAAGTCGCGGCAGGACGGTTGTCGGCGGAGGACGCCGCCGACTACATCGCCGCAACGGCCCTGTCGTCGTTCACCCCGCCCGGCTGAGCGGTATCAGCCGGACGCGATCACGCCGTCGACGTTCTGACGCTCGCGGAGCCGGGTGACCGTGTCGTGCAGGTGCTCGTCGAGCAGACGCCGCACCTCCTCCCGGTCGGCGGTGCGGATCGCCTCCCGCAGCACGACGTGCTCGTCCACCTGCACGTGCAGGTCGGGATAGGTGGTCTGCAACGCGCCGAGGCACATCCGCGTCTCGACGAGCAGCGTGCGGGCCGCCCGCACGAGCCGCGGACTGTCGGCACTGGCCACGAGGATCTCGTGGAAACGTCGGTCGCCGTCCGAGACACCGGTGGCGTCCTCGCGTTCGGCGGCGGTGCGCATCTCCTCGATCGCCGGTTCGAGGGCCTTCCACGTCTGTTCGCGACGGCCGTCCAGCACCAGGTCGAGGGCACCGCCCTCGATGACCCAGCGGCTGCGGTAGATGTCGACGACGTCGTCGAAGGTGAGCTCGGTGACGAAGATGCCCCGGTTGCGGATGCTGTAGAGCAGTCCTTCGGACAGCAACCGCTGCATGGCTTCTCGCAGCGGGCCCCGGGAGACCTGGAAGTGCGCCGCGAGTTCGGCCTCCCCCAGCTGTTCCCCGGGACCGAGCGCACCCCGGACGATGGCCGACCGGATCTGTTCGGCGATGAGCTCGGCCGTGGACGGCCGGGTGACAGGACGTAGACCTTCCAGATCACCGAGCACCATGATCGCTATCCTCCTCGAACAGTGAGCCCAGCTCCGGGCATTCCACTGTATATCCGGCGAGTTCCAGGCCGTGCCACACGGTGACCTGGTTGGCGGTCAGGACCGGCTTACCGGTCTCCTTCCCGAGTTCCCGCATGATCCGCAGCGTGTGCATCGCGGTGTCGGGGACGAGGACCGCCTGTGCGTCGGGATGATCGTTGGTCCTCACGAATTCGAGGACGGCCTCGTCGGTCAGGGTGCCGACCTCGGCGGCGGTGTCGATGCCGGCGTCGGCGAGCGAGACGACGTCGACACCGGCGTCCGCGAGGAAGGCGACGAACAGTTCGGCGACGTCCCGCGGATAACTCGCCGCCACGGCCACCCGGCCGACTCCGAGCGCCCGTAGCGCGGCGACGAACGCGATGCTCGTGCTCGTCGTGGGCACGCCTCCCGCGTCCCGGGAGAGCTGCTCGACCTGGGTGCGTGCCCCCTCGGGTCCGTACACGAAGCTGCCCGACGTGCACGCCCACACGAGGGCGTCGAGGGGCTCGTCCGCGAACTGCGCCGCTCCCCCGGCGAGCTTGGCCGGGCTCCCGAGGTCGAGGAGTTCGGGAACGGCGTGCAGATCGGTTCCGTAGATGTGGGCGACGGGCAGATTCACCCCCAGGAGTTCGGCGGCGAACGGGTAGTCGTCCTCGGCGGCATGATCCGGGTAGACGATCCCGACGGTCGTGCGGTCACGATGCATTCAGAACACTCCTCTCAACCACTTCCCCGGTCCGGTCATGGGCAACTTCATCCGTCCCAGGCACGCCCAGATGGTGAGCTGGTTGGCCGTGAGGACCGGCTTGCCGAGTTCCCGTTCGAGCGGCGCGATCAGGTCGTAGGTCGGCAGGTTGGTGCAACTGACGAAGATCGCCTGTGCGTCCGGGGTGTCGGCCGCGATGATGTGCTCGGCGATGGTGCGGTAGTTGACCTTCCAGATGCCGCCGCCGAGCCCGAGATGTGACGACCGGACGACCTCGGTTCCGGCCTCCTTCAGGAAGTCGTGCAGCAGGTCGGTGAGTTCCCGGTCGTAGGGGGTGATCACCGAGATGCGGGTGAGGTCGAGTTTGCGGAGGGCTTCGAGCAGCGCTCCGGAGGTCGTGACCGCGCACGATGCGCCCGCCTCGCAGATCGCGTCGCACAGGGCCTTCTCGTAGGCCACCCCGTTGACGAAACTGCCCGAGGTGCACAGATAGGCAACGACTTCCGGTTCCACCGACAGCACGTCGCGGGCCGCGACCATCAGGTGCCGTCGGTCGGACACCAGCTCGGCCATGGCACGGCTGACCGGCACCGGCTCGTAGGGGGTTCGAGCGAGGTGCAGGGTGACCTCGAGCGGCGCCCATCGCCACAGTTCTCGTTCCAGGGCGAGATCGAAGGGTGCGATCACACCGATGCCCCGCTGAGCCAGAGGACCTTCGAATTCGGGAATGTTCAGTTCCATACGGTCCCTCGGCTTCGTCAAGAGTTCCCTCAGCCTTGAGGATTGTTGACAATAATACGAGGCACTCATACGGTGTCAACGTGGATGCCCAGCCGGTCGTTGCAGTGCTTCATGCCGAAGCCGTGCCGGATCGTGCGTGGATGGCCCCGGTGGCCGAACACGCCACGGTCCGCTACGCCGACGCCACCGGTCTGGCCGACGCGCTCGACGGCGCCGACATCCTCTTCGCGTACGACTTCCTCACCGACGCGCTGCCCGCAGCCTGGCACGCCGCAGCGTCCCTGAAGTGGATCCATGTCGCCGCGGCCGGGGTCGACGCCCTCATGTTCCCCGAGCTGCGCGACAGCGACGTGGTCGTCACCAACTCCCGCGGAGTCTTCGACGGGGCGATCGCCGAATACGTGCTCGCCCAGATACTCTCCTTCGCCAAGGACATCCCCGAATCGCTGCGGCTCCAGCACGAGCACATCTGGAAGCACCGGGAATCCGAACGCATCGCCGGGCGCTCCGTGCTCGTCGTCGGCACCGGCCCGATCGGTCGCGCGATCGCCCGCCTGCTCTCCGCCGTGGGAATGACGGTCCGGGGCTCGGGCCGACGCTCTCGCGACGACGACCCCGATTTCGGCACCGTCACCGCGACCGCCGACCTTCCGGCCGCCCTGGCCGACGTCGATTTCGTCGTCGTGGCCGCACCTCTCACGGATCAGACCCGGCACCTGTTCGACGCCCGGATGTTCGCCGCGATGAAGCCGCAGGCGCGCTTCGTCAACGTCGGGCGTGGCGAACTCGTGCGCACCGACGACCTGGTCGAGGCACTGCGGTCGGGCACGATCGCCGGCGCCGCACTCGACGTGCTCGACGTCGAACCGCTCCCCGAGAGCCATCCGCTCTGGGACATGCCGAACGTCTCGATCACCCCGCACAATTCGGGGGATTTCGTGGGCTGGCGCGACGCGCTGGTGGACGTCTTCGTCGACAACTTCCACCGTCACCGCAGTGGCGAACCTCTTCGGAACGTGGTGGACAAGAAGCTGGGTTACGTGCCCGGCGCGTGAGAGTCGGCATCGTCCGACGAGAAGGAGGCACGATGGAGCCCACAGACATGACCGCCGTCGAACTCGTGTCGGCGTTCTCCTCGGGCGAGCTGTCTCCCGTCGAGGTGACGCGGGCCGTGCTCGATCGGATCGCGGCGCACGATCGCGAGATCAACTCGTTCTGCCTCGTCGACGAGGAGAAGGCCCTCGACCAGGCGCGCAGGTCCGAGGAGCGGTGGCGGACCGGCTATTCGAAGGGCCTGCTCGACGGGGTCCCCATCTCGATCAAGGACATCTTCCTCACCGACGGATGGCCGACCCTGCGGGGCTCGCAGGCCATCGACGAGAACCAGGACTGGAACGTCGACAGCCCGGTCGCAGCCCGGCTGCGCGAGGACGGAATGGTGTTGCTGGGCAAGACCACCACTCCGGAGATCGCGTGGAAGGCGGTGACCGACTCGGCGCTCTACGGGGTGACCACGAATCCCGCCGACACGACGAAGACCGCCGGTGGCTCGTCCGGTGGCAGCGCGGCGGCGGTCGCGGCCGGCTTCGGTCCGTGCTCCGTCGGCACCGACGGTGGGGGCAGCATCCGCATCCCCGCATCGTTCTGCGGCGTCGTCGGATTCAAGCCCACCCACGGCCGGATCCCGATCTTCCCCGCCAGCCCGTTCGGGCCGCTCGCGCACGCCGGGCCGATCACCCGGACGGTCGAGGACGCGGCACTGCTCACCGACATCCTCGCGCTGCCCGACCCCCGGGACCCGACGGCCCTCGCGCCACCTCTGACGACCTTCCGCGGTGGCCTCAACCGCGAGGTGGTGGGGATGGACGTCGCCTACTCCAAGACCCTCGGCTACGTCGACGTGGACCCCGAGGTCGGTGAGATCGTCGACCGGGCAGTCCGCGTCCTCGACGAGGCCGGACTGCGCGTGACCGCCGCCGATCCCGGTTTCACCGACCCGCTCGAGGCCTTCGAGAACCTCTGGGCGGCAGGCGCGGCCACGATGCTGAAGACCTTCCCCGAGGGCACGCGGGACAAGGTGGACCCCGGTCTCGGACGCGTGTGGTCCCACGGCGAACAACTCGGTGCCGTGGACTATCTCGAGGCCCGCGCGGTCGCGGCGGCGGTCGGAATCACGATGGGGAGCTTCCACCAGAAGTACAACGTGCTGATCACCCCGACGATGCCGATCCCCGCCTTCGAGGCCGGCCACGACGTGCCGCCGGGTTCGTCGCTCACCTCGTGGCCGCAGTGGACCCCGTTCACCTATCCCTTCAATCTCACGCAGCAGCCGGCCATCAGCATCCCTGTGGGCACCACCTCGGCGGGTCTGCCCGTGGGTCTGCAGATCGTCGGGCCACGGCACTCGGACGACCTGCTGCTCGCCGTCGCGCGATTCGCCGAGTACGCGTTGAGCTGAAGAAGCCCGCACGGGAACGGCACCGCACATTCTGTGCGGTGCCGTTCCCGTGCGGTGCCCGTCTATGCGCGTGCGAAGCTCAGCGTCTCCCCCACGACCCCCTGGATCCACAGGTCGTTGCACGCGACGGCGAGTTCGGGCAGGCCCTCCTCGATCGTCGCGAAGACGTTGCCCGGCACCCAGCCCACATCGCCGTTGAGCAACAGATTGTTCCGGCCGTAGAACAACGCGAGGTCGGTCGCTCCCTGCTGCGCATGGGCCTGCGATCCGGGTTCGTAACCGTATGCGGGATTACCGATCTCCCACGGTTCGAAGTCGAACAGGCACACGTCGCCGGGGATCGGAGTCACCGTCGGGTTCTCCCTGTGCGGTGCCGCGGTGATCCTCGGGACGAGGGTGTAGAGCTCGTTGCGGGCGTACTTGGCGTGGAACGCCGAGCCGCTCTGCGGCAGGGCGTCCCACACCGCCGCACAGGTGAGCGGCGCCTCGTCGTCGAGAAGCCGTGCTCTGCACGTGATATCGCGCTTGTCGAGAGTGATCGTGATGTATCGGGCCACGCGGACTCCCTCGTTCGACGGATTATCGGACCTCGGCGCGGACCTCGGACCAGATCCCGAGCGCGTCCTCGATCTGCTGGGTGGTGACGATCAGCGGCGGGATCATGCGCACCACGTTCATGTGCGCACCGCAGGTCAACAGCAGCAACCCCTTCTGCGCGGCGAGCTGCTGCGCTGCGGTCGCCCGCTCCCGGTCGGGTGCTCCGTCGGTGGTGAATTCGAGGCCCACCATGAGGCCGAGGCCGCGCACGTCGCCGATGGCGTCGATCGTGTTCTCCCGTGCACCGGAGAGCAGTTCACGTCCACGTGCGGCGGCGTTGTCGACGAGCCCCTCCTTCTCGATCACGTCGAGAGTGGCCACGGCCGCCGCGCAGGAGACCGCATTCGCTCCGTACGTGCCGCCCTGCGATCCCGGGCGGGCGCGCTCCATGAGTTCCTCGGAGGCGGCGATACCCGACAGCGGGAAACCGCTCGCGAGGCCCTTGGCGATGGTGATGATGTCGGGTCGCACGTCGAAGTGCTGATGTCCGAAGAACTTTCCGGTCCGCCCGAATCCGGTCTGGATCTCGTCGAAGACGAGCAGGATGCCGTGTTCGTCGGCCCGCTGCCGCAATCCCTGGAAGAACCGGGTGTTGCCGGGGACGTAACCGCCCTCGCCCAGGACCGGTTCGACGACGAAGGCCGCGATCTCGTCCGGCGCCACGAGGGTCGCGAACAGGTAGTCCAGTTCCTGCAGGGCGAAATCGGTCGCTTCGTCCTCCGACCAGCCGTAGCGATAGGCAGTGGGGAACGGCGCGACGTGCACACCGCCCATGAGGGGCGAGAACCCCGCGGAGAAGCGGGTTCCCGAGGTGGTCATCGTGGCTGCGGCGACGGTCCGCCCGTGGAAACCGCCGTGGAAGACGACGATTCCGGGCCGCCCTGTCGCCTGGCGGGCCAGACGCAACGCCGCCTCGACTGCCTCGCTGCCCGAATTGGCGAAGAACAGCGAGTCGAGCCCTTCGGGGAGCACCGTGCCCAGGCGTTCGGTGAGTTCGAGCAGGGGCCGGTGCATCACGGTCGTGTACTGCCCGTGGATGAGCGAGCCGATCTGTCGGCGAGCGGCCTCGACGACGTGCGGGTGACAGTGGCCGGTACTCGTGACGCCGATGCCGGCGGTGAAGTCGAGATACCGACGTCCGTCGGTGCCGTGGATGTAACACCCTTCGGCGTGGTCGACGGTGACGGGCGTTGCCTGCAGCAGGCGGGGTGAAAGACGGGTCATGACGATCCCTCCGAACAGCCGAGGGCTCGCACCCCCGCGCCGGTTGTCGGATTGTTGACAATATGGATAACACGCGAGGATGGTCGGCGCAACGGCGAGCGGTGTAACGGCAGCGTTTCGTCACTCCCATCGGAGGGCATCCGCACTGCAGGAAGCCGCATCGCCCACGGATGAGGACATCATGATCAGCAACGACGACATCGACACCCTCGCTCGCGCCACCGCGTACGGGCCGGACGGTGACAAGCTCGGACGCGTCGGAGAGGTGTACCTGGACAACGACACAGGCCGACCCGCCTGGATCACCGTCGTCACGGGTCTGTTCGGAACGCGCCGGCACTTCGCCCCTATCGACGAAGCCGAACTCGACAGCTCCGGAGTGCGCCTGCCCTTCGACAAGGACACCATCACCGGCGCCCCGAACATCGACGAGAACGGTGAGCTGACCCCGCTCGAGGAGGACGAGCTGTTCCGCTACTACCGCCGGTTCGGGGACACCCCTGCAGGGGGTGGATCCACCGGCGATCAGGGCGGATTCACGGACGATCGGGCCGGGTTCACCGACGACCGCAGCGGCCTCGGCGAGCGGAGCGCAGCCGGTGGTGGCCTCGTCGGTGGCGCGGCCGGCGGACCGGGAGGCACCGGGACGCCGCACACCGGCGAGACGTACGGCACCACCACACCGGCGGGAACCGGGCATTCACCGACACCGCCCGACGTCGCGCGTGAGGAGATCGCCGGCAACTACCGGCCGAGCGAGGGCCAGCGGGACGAATCGCTCGAGCACTCGATGCCGGGGCATACCGCGTCGACGCCGTCCACACCGTCCGGGACCGCGGACTCGTCCACACCGTCCGGGACCGCGGACTCGGCGGCGGACACCGCCCGCCACGCAGCTCCCGGCAGCGACAGCGGCAGCGGCAGCGGCAGCGATCAGGAGATCGTCGGTCCGGGACCGACGGGGCCGGCGCACTTCACGCCGCCGCCATCGGCCGACACGAGCACGGCCGATGCGAAGACGGACACGGCAGGCGGCGAGGACGCCGACCGGCCGCGCAAGCCGCGCCTGGTGCGCCGCGTCGTGACCACGGAGTACTACGAGGAGTCACCGGACGACGCGACCGACACCGATCGCTCCTGATCCACACACGAAGCCGGGACGACCACTTTCGATGTGGTCGTCCCGGCTTCGTCGTGCGGTACCTACCGTCTGCGATCTACAGCCAGGTGTCCTCCGTGACGGAGGTGAGGAACGCTTCGAGATCGTCGCGCCATGGCGCCGGCGTCGTCTTCTCCGGTTGGATCCCGGTGTACTGCCCGCGGTAGAAGAGCAGCGGGCGTTCCTTCTCGTCGCGCACTTCGCTCAGCGACGACACGCGACCGAAGACCACCCAGTGGTCTCCCCCGTCGTGCACCGTCTCGACCGTGCAATCGATGTGTGCGAGCGATCCCGTCAGGACGGGTGAGCCCAACGGGGACGGCGTCCAGTCGAGTCCGGCGAACTTGTCGGGTTCGCGGGAACCGAACCGCGCGCAGGTCTCCCGCTGTTCCTCGGCGAGGACGTTGACGCAGAAGCGGCCCGCTCGTTCGATGGCCGCCCACGACCGGGACTGCTTCGTGGGGCAGAACAATACGAGCGGCGGGTCGAGCGACAACGCCGCGAACGACTGGCACGCGAATCCCACAGGCGCCCCGTCGTCCTCGGTGGTGGTGATGACGGTGACTCCGGTGCAGAACTGCCCGAGCACGGTGCGGAAGGCCCGCGGGTCGATCGCACCGTTCTCTCCGGCCTCCGGCGCGGTCATTACTGCATTCCCACCGAGAAGTCGTGGCCCCACAGGCTCACGGCCGTGGATTCACGGGCGATCCAATCGCCGTCCTCGACCTGAAGCCCCTCGCAACCGAATTCGACGTCGAATCCGCCGGGGGTCTTCATGTAGAAGGACAGCATCTTGTCGTTGACGTGGCGCCCGAGCGTCGCCGACATCTTGACCTTCTTCCGCAGTGCTCGGTCGAGGGCGAGACCGACGTCGTCGGAGTTCTCCACCTCGATCATCAGGTGCACGATGCCCGACGGGGTGGGCATGGGCAGGAAGGCGAGGCTGTGGTGGCGCGGGTTGCATCCGAAGAACCTCAGCCAGGCCGGTTTTCCGTCGGCGGGCCGGCCGACCATCTGCGGGGGCATCCGCATGGAGTCGCGCAGGCGGAAGCCGAGCACGTCGCGGTAGAAGCGCAGCGATTCCTCGTCGTCGCGGGTCGAGAGCACCACGTGCCCGAGGCCCTGCTCGCCGGTGACGAATTTGTGCCCGTACGGACTGACCACGCGGCGGTGTTCGAGCGCGGCACCGTGGAACGCCTCGAGGGTGTTGCCCGACGGATCCTGGAAGACGATCAGTTCGTCGACGCGACGATCGGCGAGCTGCTCGGCGGTGCCCTCCTTGAACGGAACACCCGCCGCGGAGAGACTGTCGCGAACCGACTGGAGATCGGCGGCGTTCGCGGTCTCCCAGCCCGAGACGAGCAGCTTGTCGGACTCGTGCGGCTCGATGACGAGCCGGGCCGGAAAGTCGTCCATTCGCAGGTACAACGCGTCGGCGTGGGTGCCCTGGCCCTCGATCATGCCGAGGACCTTGAGACCGTACTCGCGCCAGGCCGGGACGTCGGTGGCGCCGATCCGGAGATATGCCAGCGACCGGATACTCATCTATTCGACTCCGTCCGTGAGGAAATCCACTGTCAGGCGGTTGAATTCGTCGAACTTCTCGAGTTGTGCCCAGTGGCCGCATCCACCGAACACGTGCAACTGTGCGCGCGGGATCATCTTCAGCGCCACGAGTGCGCCGTCGAGCGGGTTGACGCGGTCCTCGCGACCCCAGATCAGCAGCACCCGCTGACGGAGCTTGTAGGCGTCGCGCCAGAGCATCCCCTTCTCGAACTCGGCGCTGGAGAACGACTTTCCCATCGCCTTCGCCGCCGCGAGCGACTCGGGGGTGCTCGCCGACGCGAACCGCTCCTCGACGAGCTCGGGGGTGATCAGCGACTGGTCGAAGACCATGATCCGCAGGAACGCCTCGAGATTCTCGCGGGTGGGCTCGTACGAGAACCGGCCGAGATTCTTGACGCCCTCGGTGGGGTCGGGTGCGAACAGGTTGACGCTCAGCCCACCCGGCCCCATGAGGACGAGCCGTCCGGCGCGTTCGGGATAGTCGAGCGCGAACCGCACGGCGGCACCACCACCGAGCGAGTTGCCGAGGAGGTGGACGCGGTCGGTGATCCCGAGCGTGTCGAGCAGGTCCTTCAGCGCGGACGCGCTGTGCACGAAGTACTGCGGATGCTCGGTCGGCTTGTCGGACCTGCCGTAGCCGGGCTGGTCGACGGCCAGCACGTGGAACCGTTGTGCCAGCACCGGAATGTTCTTTGCGAAGTTCGACCACGACGACGCGCCCGGTCCACCGCCGTGGAGCAGGACGATCGTGGTGTCGTTGCCGACGCCGGCCTCGTGGTAGTGCAGGCGAAGGTCGTCGCGGACCTGCGCGAAACGGGAGGTCGACTCGTAGGTGATCTCGTCGATTGCGGTCACATCCACCCCTAGACCATCGTGTCGGTGATCGGCAGACCGAACTCGGCGGCACCGAACATCACGTAGGCGCGCTCGGCGTCATTGGCGGCGTGCACACGACCGGCGTGCGCGTCGCGCCAGAAACGCTGGATGGGTGTGCCGTCCGCTAGGGCGGTGGCACCCGAGTTCTCGAAGAGACGGTCGATCGACGTGATTGCACGGCCGGTCGCGCGGACCTGGTCGCGACGCGCCCGCAGCCGCAGTTCCATCGGAACCTCCTCGCCGGCGAGGAGGTGGGCGTACTCGTCGGCGACGTTGCCCGACAGCTGACGCCAGGCCGCGTCGATGTCGCTCGAGGCCTCGGCGATGCGCACCTTGGCGAACGGGTCGTCCTTGGCCTTCTCGCCGGCGTATGCCGCACGGACCCGCTTGCCCTGGTGTTCGACGTGGGCCTCGTACGCGCCGTAGGCCATGCCGACGATGGGCGTCGAGATGGTCGTGGGATGGATGGTGCCCCACGGCATCTTGTAGACGGGTGCGGTGTTGCGCTCGAGCCCGGGCGAGGCGAGGTCGTTCATGGCCTTGAAGCTGAGGAAGCGGTGGCGCGGGACGAAGACGTCCTTGACCTTGATCGTGTTGGATCCGGTGCCGCGCAGGCCGACCACGTGCCACACGTCGTCGATCTCGTACTCGGAACGAGGGATCAGGAAGCTGCCGAAGTCGACGGGGCGGCCGTCCTTGATGACCGGGCCACCGACGACGACCCAGCTCGCGTGGTCGCATCCGGACGACCAGGCCCACGCACCGTTGACCTTGTATCCGCCGTCGACGACCTCACCGGCGCCCATGGGCGCGTAGGACGAGGAGATGCGGACGTCGGGGTCGTCGCCCCAGACCTCCTCCTGGGCCTGCTGACCGAAGAGTGCGAGGTGCCAGTTGTGGACGCCGATGATGCCGGAGACCCATCCGGTCGAGCCGCACGCGCTCGCGATGTTGCGCACCGCGGTGAAGAAGGTGACGGGATCGGCCTCGTATCCGCCCCACTGGGCCGGTTGCAGAAGTTTGAAGAAGCCGGCCTCCTGGAGCTCCTTGATCGAGTCGTCGGGCACACGGCGCAGATTCTCGGCCTCCTGCGCTCGTTCGCGCAGCGTGGGCAGCAGAGCGTCGATCCGCTGCAGTACCTCGTGGCTGTCGTGGTCACCCACTGGACGCTCCCGTCTGTTCAGGAATTGATCGCTTGTACCGAGACTAGAACATGTTCTTATTCGTGTCGAGACGCGCCGCATTCGCAGGTAGACAATCCCTATGGCGGGACCAAAGTCCCCGAACCCTTCCCCTCGGGACGCGAATTCTATAACGTGTTCTAGAAGAGATTTCCGGAAGGAAGTGAGCGGACATGGCACAGATTCGCGAGATCGACGTCGGAGAGGTCCGGACGCGTTTCGCGCGAGGCTGGCACTGCCTCGGCCTCAGTCGCACGTTCAAGGACGGCAAGCCCCACGCCGTCGAGGCCTTCGGCACGAAACTCGTGGTGTGGGCCGACAGCAACGGCGAACCGAAGGTGCTCGACGCGTACTGCCGTCACATGGGCGGCGACCTGTCACAGGGCGAGATCAAGGGCGATTCGGTTGCGTGCCCGTTCCACGACTGGCGCTGGGGCGGCAACGGCAAGTGCACGGACATCCCGTATGCCAGGCGCGTTCCCCCGCTGGCCCGCACCCGTTCGTGGATAACGATGGAGAAGCACGGCCAGCTGTTCGTGTGGAACGACCCCGAGGGCAACACCCCGCCCCCGGAGGTCACGATCCCCGAGATCGAGCAGTACGGCTCGGACGAGTGGACGGACTGGACCTGGAACCAGATCCGGATCGAAGGTTCCAACTGTCGCGAGATCATCGACAACGTCGTCGACATGGCGCACTTCTTCTACATCCACTACGCCTTCCCCACGTTCTTCAAGAACGTCTTCGAAGGGCACATCGCGGAGCAGTACCTCAACACCCGGGGCCGGCCGGACAAGGGCATGGCGACGCAGTACGGCCTGGAGTCGACCCTCGAGTCGTACGCGGCCTACTACGGCCCCTCCTACATGATCAATCCGCTCAAGAACAACTACGGCGGGTACCAGACCGAATCCGTACTGATCAACTGCCATTACCCGATCACGCACGATTCGTTCATGCTGCAGTACGGCATCATCGTCAAGAAGCCGCAGGGCATGTCACCCGAGCAGTCCGACGTGCTGGCCGCCAAGCTCACCGAGGGTGTCGGTGAAGGCTTCCTGCAGGACGTCGAGATCTGGAAGAACAAGACCAAGATCGAGAATCCGCTGCTGTGCGAGGAGGATGGTCCGGTCTACCAGCTCCGTCGCTGGTACGAGCAGTTCTACGTCGACGTCGCCGACGTGACGGAGAAGATGACGGGCCGCTTCGAGTTCGAGGTCGACACCGCCAAGGCCAACGAGGCCTGGGAGAAGGAGGTCGCCGAGAATCTCGAGCGCAAGAAGCGCGAGGAAGAACAAGGCAAGCAGGAAGCGGAGGTGTGACGATGAGCGCCTCGACCCGGCGGAGCAGATGGGCGAAATCCCCGGACTTCTCCCAATGGCCCGAGCGGGCCGAGGCCGTCGCCGCCCAGACCGCGATCGACAAGATCAACTACCTGGAGTCGGGCCAGCACGAGGTGCAGTGCCACGAGTGCGGTACCTGCGTACTGGTGCGCAAGAACAGCCTCTCGCACACGAGCGTGCAGTGGCAGGACGATCCGGACACCGTGTGCCCGACCTTCCGCGAGACCGCCTCGCTCCGAGGTTCGTCCATCACACCGCGTGAAGGATGCCCGCGACTCCGGGAGAGCATCGACCGGGCCGTGCTCGACGGCACCCTTCCTGTACCGGACGGGTCTCCCACCCGACCGGCCCGATCCTGATCGATCCCGACCTGCAACGACCCCGCGACGGCACCGTCCCCATCGGACGGTGCCGTCGCTCGTCGTTCCGGCCGATATCGCGTTCCAGTGTCGGTGTCGCCGCGTGTTCGCCTCACGTCCAGGACTCTTCGTATTCGGGGATGGACTCGGCACCGCCATTTCTATAACGTGTTCTACATGACGAAGCAGGAGTACGACATCGTTGTCGTCGGCAGCGGTGCCGGCGGAATGACCGCCGCCATCACCGCAGCCCGCAAGGGCGCCGACGTGGTCCTGATCGAGAAGGCGCCACGCTACGGCGGGTCGAGCGCCCGATCGGGCGGCGGTGTGTGGATCCCCAACAACGAGGCCCTGAAGGCCGCCGGGGTGGACGACACACCCGAGGAGGCCCGGAAATACCTCCACAGCATCATCGGCGACGACGTACCCGCCGAGAAGATCGACACCTACATCGATCGCGGACCGGAGATGCTCTCCTTCGTCCTGAAGAACAGCGCACTCGAACTGCAGTGGGTGCCGGGCTATTCCGACTACTACCCCGAGGCGCCGGGCGGACGTCCCGGTGGCCGTTCGGTGGAACCGACACCCTTCGACGGTCGCCGTCTCGGCGAGGATCTCGCTCTCCTCGAACCCGACTACGCCCGCGCTCCCAAGAACTTCGTCATCACCCAGGCCGACTACAAGTGGCTGAACCTGCTCATGCGGAACCCGCGCGGACCGATTCGCGCCATGCGGGTCGGCGCCCGGTTCGTCTGGGCGAACATCACCAAGAAGCACCTGCTCGTCCGAGGCCAGGCACTCATGGCCGGTCTGCGGATCGGTCTGCGTGACGCCGGTGTGCCCCTGCTGCTGGAGACGGCGCTCACCGACCTCGTCGTCGAGGGCGGCGCCGTGCGCGGCGTCGAGGTGGTCGCGAACGGCGAGACGCGCGTCATCCGTGCCCGCAAGGGCGTGATCATCGCGAGCGGCGGTTTCGAGCACAACGCCGAGATGCGGGCGCAATACCAGCGTCAGCCGATCGGCACCGAGTGGACCGTGGGGGCGAAGGCGAACACCGGCGACGGCATCCGCGCCGGACAGAAGCTGGGCGCCGCAGTCGATTTCATGGACGACGCCTGGTGGGGACCGTCCTTCACCCTCACCGGCGGCCCGTGGTTCGCACTGTCGGAACGCAGCCTCCCCGGGTGCCTCATGGTCAACGCCGCGGGCAAGCGTTTCGTCAACGAGTCGGCGCCCTACGTCGAAGCGACGCATGCGATGTACGGCGGCAAGCACGGACGCGGCGAGGGACCGGGCGAGAACATCCCCAGCTGGCTGATCCTCGATCAGCGCTACCGCGACCGCTACACCTTCGCCGGCATCACCCCCCGCACTCCCTTCCCCCGCCGGTGGCTCGAGGCCGGGGTGCTCGTCAAGGCCGGTTCCGTCGCCGAACTCGCCGAGAAGATCGGGGTACCGGCCGACGCCCTCACCGAGACGGTGCAGCGGTTCAACGGCTTCGCCCGGGCCGGCAAGGACGAGGACTTCGGCCGCGGCGAATCCCACTATGACCACTACTACGGGGATCCGCGCAACAAGCCGAATCCGAGCCTCGGCGTGGTCGACAAGGCCCCGTTCTACGCGTTCAAGGTGGTCCCCGGCGATCTCGGCACCAAGGGCGGGCTCGTCACCGACGTCCACGGCCGGGTGGTGCGCGAGGACGGCAGCGTGATCGACGGCCTGTACGCGACCGGTAACGCCAGCTCCCCGGTCATGGGTCACACCTACGCCGGGCCCGGTGCCACCATCGGACCGGCGATGACCTTCGGCTATCTCGCGGCCCTCGACATCCTGGATCGCACGGGTGACGAACGCACCGAGGAACTGCGAGAATCCGCCGACACCGTGTGACCCGATCGACCCGAGTCAGAGCCGTAGAAAGGAAGCGCCTGTGCCCATCGATCCTTCGGTTGCCGTCGGAGCCGAACTGCCCGCCCAGGAATTCGAGTGGAGCAGCACCGATGTCCAGCTCTACAACCTCGGCATCGGCGCCGGGTCCCACCCCACCGACGCAGGCGAGCTGCGTTACCTCCGGGACAGGGATCCCCAGGTGCTCCCCACCTTCGCGACGGTCGCCGCGACCTTCCACCAGGTCGAGCCGCCGAAGGTCTCGTTCCCCGGGATCGAGATCGATCTCGCCAAGGTCGTCCACGGCAGCCAGGAGGTGACCGTGCACGCGCCCATCCCCGCATCGGGCAAGGGCCGCACGGTCACCCGCATCGCCGAGGTGTGGGACAAGGGCAAGGCCGCGGTCGTCGTGCAGGAATCGGTGACCGAGGATCTCGACGGCAATCCCCTGTGGACCGCGCGGTCGTCGATCTTCGCCCGCGGTGAGGGTGGTTTCGGCGGCGAGCGCGGCCCGTCGGAGTCGGTGGAGTATCCCGATCGTGAACCGGACGCCGAGTTCGACGTGCCGACCCTTCCACAGCAGGCGCTGCTCTACCGACTGTGCGGCGACCGCAACCCCCTCCACTCCGATCCCGAGTTCGCATCCGCGGCGGGCTTCCCGGCACCGATCCTGCACGGGCTGTGCACCTACGGCATCGTGTGCAAGGCGGTGACCGACGGTCTGCTCGACGCCGACGCATCGCGCGTGAAGGGATTCCGCGCCCGGTTCGCCGGTGTGGTCTTCCCCGGAGAGACCCTTCGGGTGCGCGTGTGGAACGACGGAGACCGCAAGCTCGTGACCGCCTCCGTCGTCGAACGCGATCTCGCCCCAGCCCTGGCCGACGTGGTACTCACCGTGGCGTGATCGCCACGCCCTCCCGAAAGAGCGACATGCGAATATGACACTTCGTGATTCGTCGCCGCGCCTGTCGCGGCGCGGTTTCCTCGCGGCCGGCGCCGGTGCGTTGGCGGTCTCCGCCCTCGGTGGATGGACCCCGGTCCATGCCGTCCCTTCCGGGTCCGCCGCCTCGACGCTCCCCACTCCCCCGGCGTTCCCCGACGGCATCGATCTGTACCAGCAGGCGTACCAGAACTGGTCCAAGGAGATCATGCTGGACGCCATCTGGACCTGCGCGCCTCGCACCCCGGACGACGTGGTGCGCCTGGTGAACTGGGCGCACGAGAACGGATACACCATCCGTCCGCGGGGGGCCATGCACGGCTGGACACCGCTGACGATCGTCAACGGTGCACCCGTCGACCGGGTGATCCTCGCCGACACCATGCTCCATCTCGACTGGGTCCAGGTGAGCCCCGGCGGCTCCCCCGCGACCGTCACGGCAGGTCCCGGCGCGACGCTCGACGCCATCACCACTGCATTGCAGGCCCACGGTCTCGGACTCGCGAATCTTCCTGCGCCCGGCGTGTTGTCGATCGCCGGGGCGCTCGCCGTCAACGCGCACGGCGCCGCCCTGCCCGCCAACGGTGAATCCACCCTCCCCGGCCACACCTTCGGGTCGCTGAGCAATCTCGTGACCGAACTGACCGCCGTCGTGTGGGACGGCAGCGCCTACGCACTGCGTACCTTCACCCGCGCCGATCCCGAGATCACCCCGCTGCTCACGCATCTCGGCCGGACGTTCATCACGTCCGTCACGTTGCAGGCCGGACCGAACTACCGCATGCGCTGCCAGTCCTTCACCGACATCACCTGGCAGGAACTGTTCTCGCCCGCCGGCGCGCCGGGTCGGACCTTCGAGTCGTTCGTCGATTCGGCGGGGCGGGCCGAGGCGATCTGGTATCCGTTCACGGAACGTCCGTGGATGAAGGTGTGGTCGCTCGCACCGGAGAAGCCGGCCACCTCGCGGGAGGTCACCGGGCCGTACAACTACCCGTTCTCAGACAACGTGCCCGAGCCGATCACCGACCTGCTGGGGCAGATCACGGCCGGGAACACTTCGATCGCACCGGCTTTCGGGCAGACCTATTACGGCGTGACGGTGGCCGGTCTGGCGGCGACGGGATCGTCCGACATCTGGGGCTGGTCGAAGGATCTGCAGTTCTACATCAAGGCCACCACCCTGCGCCTCACCGAGGGCGGCGGTGCGGTGCTCACGAACCGCGCCAACATCGCCAACGTGATCCACGACTTCGCGCACTGGTTCTCCGAGCGCATCGAGCACTACCGCAGCCTGGGACAGTTCCCCCTCAACGGTCCGGTCGAGATCCGGTGCTGCGGACTGGATCAGCCGGAGGACGTCCTCGTCCCGTCTGCGGGACCGCCGACGATCGCGTCGACCCGTCCGCGTCCCGACCACCCGGAATGGGACACCGCCATCTGGCTCAACGTTCTCGGTGTCCCGGGAACTCCCGGCATGTTCGCCTTCTACCGGGAGATGGAGCAGTGGATGCGGCAGCGGTACAACGGAAGCGACTCGACCTTCCGGCCGGAATGGTCGAAGGGCTGGGCGTTCGGTCCCGACCTGCCGTACACGGACGAACAGATCCTGACGCAGGGCCTGCCCGACACCTACCGAGAAGGTGTTCCGTCGGACGAGAACTGGGATTCGGCTCGCGCGGTATACAACCGTCTCGATCCGCACCGGGTGTTCAGCAACACCTTCATCGACACCCTGCTTCCCTGACCCCCGGGCGTCCTCGCTCATCACGGACACAGCGCAGTCCTTTGCTAGGGTTCGCATCATGCGGAACGTGCGAAGGTGGATCGGTGCTGCTGCTGTGCCCGTGCTGGTTCTCGCGGGAGGCGTGACACTCGCAGGAACCTCGGTGGCCCTTCCTGACACGGGTTCGGTCGCCGTGTCGAACGGCACCGACGCCCCGGTGACCTTCGAGGCCGACGGCACCACCTTCCACGGCAGCCTCCGCAACCCGGACGGAGCCGCGGTGGCCGCCGCACTGCTGCTCCCGGGCAGCGGTACCACCGATCGCAACGGCAACCAGCCCGGCGTCGCGGCCGACACCCTGGTGCGTACCGCGGACGCACTCGCCGCCCACGGCATCGCGAGCCTGCGCTTCGACAAGATCGGGGCCGGCGAGACGGGTCTCGGGTCCTACACCGTCGAGACCGTCGGCGAGTACGGCTTCACCGAGCAGGTCGACCACGCCGAAGCTGCGGTGCGCCTGCTCGCCGAACGCACCGGAGTCTCCCCCGAGGAGATCCTCGTCCTCGGACACAGCGAGGGTGCACTGACCGCGCTCGCGCTGGCCGATCGCGGCATCGGAGACGGTTTCGCATTCCTCGCTCCGCTGCCGATGCGCTATCTGGACCTCCTGTCGGCCCAGCTGAATGCCGTGGTGGATTCCGGACAGCTCGGCCCCGACGGTGAGGCGGTCCGGGCCGACCTGTCGCGTGCCGTCGAGTCGCTGCGGACGACCGGGGCCTTCCCCACCGACCTGCACCCGGTCCTCGCGCAGTTCGGAATGAACCCCGCGAACGCCAAGTTCCTCTTCGAATCCGACAAGCTCGATCCGGTCGAACTCGCCGCAGAACTGGCGGCCGACACCCCGGTGCTGCTCACCTGCTCCGACAAGGACCTGAACATCAGCTGCGCGCAGGTCGAGCCGCTGCGGAACGCCCTCTCCCACACCGACCTGCAGTTCGAGCACTTCACCACCGCGAACCACAGCCTCGAGGAGCTCGGACCGCTGCAGCCCGGCCCCGCCGATCAGGTGGCCCTGCTGCCCACCTCGTTCGAGTTCTCGGCGGCGATCGACGGGTGGGCTGCCGCACGCGGTCGCTGATCGTCGTGCTGTGGCCGATTCTCGTGCTGCAGCCGATTGTCGTGGCGTGACTCGGGTATCCCCGGCACATGACAGCACTGCACGCCGTGGCCCTGAACTGCACGCTCAAGCCGTCCCCCGCCGAGTCCAGCACCGACAAGATGGTGGCGCACGTGTTCGGCGCACTGTCGAAGCACGACGTCAGCGTCGAAACCGTCCGGGTCGTCGACTTCGACGTCAGGCCCGGCGTCGAGGCCGACATGGGCGACGGTGATCAATGGCCGGAGATCGTCGAGCGCATCGCCTCGGCCGACATCCTGCTCGTCGCCACACCGACCTGGGTGGGACACATGTCGAGCGTCGCCCAGCGCGTCCTCGAGCGGCTCGATGCCGAATTGTCGAACACCGACGACGAGAACAGGCCGCGCATGGTGGGCAAGGTCGGGATCGCCGCGGTCGTCGGCAACGAGGACGGCGCGCACAAGATCGTCGCCGACCTGTTCCAGAGCCTCAACGACATCGGTTTCTCGATCCCCGCCCAGGGCTCGACCTACTGGAACGGCGAGGCGATGTCGGGCACCGACTTCAAGGATCTCGACGAGATCCCCGAAGCGGTGCGCTCGACCACCGAATCGGTCGCCCGCAATGCCGTGCACCTGGCGACGCTGTTGCGTCAGCGTCGGTACGCGCCCTACCCGGGGTGACGCCGCTCGCCGGGCGGACGTTGTCGGTCAGCGGCTGACGGCCTTCTGATACCTGCGAATCGCGAACGGCACGAACACGATCAGCATCAGAGCCGTCCACAGCAGCGACGCGAGGATCGGATTCTGCAGGGGCCATACGTCGGGTGGTGGCACCATGGGATTGGTGTTGCCGAACAGTTCGCGGACCGCCTGCGTGACCGCCGAGATGGGATTCCATTCGGCGATGACGCGCAGCACCGTCGGCATCGACGACGGATCGACGAACGTGTTCGCGATGAACGACAACGGGAAGATCACCATGAAGCTCGCGTTGTTGAAGACCTCGGGTGTGCGGATCCACATGCCGATCACGGCCATCACCCACGACAGGGCGTAGGCGAACAACAACAGCAACAGGTAGCCGGCGAGCGCCTCACCGACCGAGGTGTTGATCCGCCACCCCACGAGCAGACCGGTCAACGACATCACCACGAGACTGAGCACGTTGATCAGCACGTCGGTGCTGGTACGGCCGATGAGCACCGCGGACGGGGCCATCGGCAGCGACCGGAACCGGTCGATGATGCCCTTCTGCAGGTCTTCGACCATCCCGAGGCCCGTCCACGTGGACCCGAAGATGACCGTCTGGGTGAAGATGCCTGCGATGAGGAACTCCCGGTACGAGACGCCGGGAACGTCGATCGCACTGCCGAAGACGTAGGCGAACAACAGCACGAACATGATCGGCGACAGCGTCGTGAACACCAGCAGATCCGGCACACGCTTGATCTTGATCATGTTGCGCTTGGCGATGGTCAGGCCGTCGGATGCGACCATCTCGAGTGTGTTCACGACACCGCCTCCTCGACCTTCTCGTCCGTCCCGCGACCGGTGAGCGTGAGGAACACGTCGTCGAGGGTCGGTTTCCGCAGAGCGACGTCGGAGACCCGGATGCCCGCGGCCGACAGCTTCCCCAGCGCCGTCACGAGCCCGTCGGCTCCGCCGCCCGAGTCGCCGCTGACCGGCACCGTGATGCGACCGGTGCTGCGTTCGACCCTGATCTCCCCGGATGCCACCGATTCGAGCTCGTGGACCGCCCGCTCACGCTGGTCGGTGTCGGTCACGGCGAGTTCGATGCGTTCGCCACCGACGCGGCTCTTGAGCTCGTCGGCCGTGCCGCGGGCGATGACCGTGCCCCGATCGATCACGACGATGTCGTCGGCGAGGCGTTCGGCCTCGTCCATGTACTGCGTCGTGAGCAGCAGCGTGGTGCCGCGCTGCACGAGGGTGTCGATGACGTCCCACAACCCGAGGCGGGCCCGCGGATCGAGACCCGTCGTGGGTTCGTCGAGGAACAGCACCGGAGGATCGGCAACGAGCGCACCGGCGAGGTCGAGGCGGCGTCGCATACCGCCCGAATAACCCTTCACCGGGCGATCGCCCGCTTCCTCGAGATCGAACTGTTCGAGGAGCTCGCGTGCCCGGAGGCGACTCCGTTTGACGCCGAGGTGGTACAGCCGGCCGACCATCTCGAGGTTCTCGAAGCCCGTGAGATATTCGTCGACCGCCGCGTACTGCCCCGACGCTCCGATCCGGGAACGGAGTTCCCGCGCTTCGGTGAGGACGTCGTATCCCGCCACTTCGGCGCGACCGGCATCGGGGACGAGCAGTGTCGTCAGCACCCGCACCGTGGTGGTCTTACCGGCGCCGTTGGGACCGAGCAGTGCGGTGACCGTCCCCTCCGGTACCCGCAGATCGACCCCGTCGAGCGCTCTGACCTTCCCGTATGTCTTGATCAGTCCTTCTGCAACTATGGCGTCGGCCATGAGTTTCTCCCTGACTGTGGTGGTGAGCACAGTGTGCACGAAGAGACCGACACGATTCGACGGGTTTTCTCATCGCTCCGCCGGGCGGATCGCTCAGCCCGTCACCCGGGCGGCGTTGCCGGCATCGATCGGCAGCACGGTGCCGGAGATGTGTGCGGACGCCTCGTCGGCGAAGAACAGGACCGCACGGGTGATCTCGGCCGGGTCGAGCCACGGCACCGGTTGTGCGTGCAGGGAGGTGAACACCGGGGCGACATCGTCGGCGGTCGGATGTTCGAGGTCGGGCCGCAGCATCCCGTAGAGCGCGTCGTTGTGGATCATCGGCGTGGAAATGTTGCCCGGGGCGACGGCGTTGACGGTGATGCCGTTCTGCGCGAGGTCCAGGGCCGCGCTCTTCGTCAGGCCGATCACGCCCCATTTCGACGCCGCATATGCGGCCATGTTGGTGTTGCCCGCTCGGCCGAGCATCGACGACACCGTGACGATGCGTCCGTAGCCGCGCTCGATCATCCCGGGCGCGACCGCGGCGACGGTGTTGAACACCCCGGTGAGATTGGACGCGATCGCTTCGTCCCACATCTGTTGCGGCATGCGGTGCACCGGTGCCGCCACCGACACCCCGGCATTGGCGACCGCGATGTCGATCCGTCCGAGTTCGGCGTGGGCACGGGCGACCAGAGCGTCCATCGCCGGACGGTCGGCGGTGTCGAGTGTCGCGGAGACGACTCGGCGACCGGTCGCCTCGACGAGTCGCACCGTCTCCGCGAGGTCCTCCTTTGTCGCCAGCGGATATCCCACCACCGGTGAGTCGGAGCACCGGTCGCAGACGACCACGTCGGCCCCTGCTTCGGCGAATGCGACGGCGTGCGAGCGTCCTTGGCCCCGCGCCGCTCCCGTCACGAATGCGACCCTGCCCTCGAAACCCATCATGACGTCCTTCCGTCGGCGCGTGATCGCCTCCCTTGTACCGCGCCGAGGGAGAAGACAGGTGAGTGAGTCCCGGACAGCGGACGTGTCCGGGACACGAACGGGGATCAGAGTCCGGTCCGGACCTTCACTCGTCCCTGTTCGACGGCGTCGTGCAGCGCCTGCAGGTCGCGCTCGTTGCGGTCGGCGTAGGACACCGCGAACGACGAGAGCGCCTCGTCGAACTCCTCGTCCGTGCCGAGATAGGCAGCCACCGCGATCCGGTCGCCGGCCCGGGCGTGGGCGTAGGCGAGCACCCGGCCGCAGAGTCGGCCGTAGAGCTTCATGCCCTTGGGCGCCATCTCCTCGATTACCGCCGAACCCTTGCCGTCGCGGAGCTGACGGATGTAGAAGTCCCGGTTCACGCCGTCGGCTCCGGCGCCCTGCTGCCAGCCGAGGAAGATGTCGCTCGCCGACTGCATCAGCCGCTGACCGTTCACGACGCGTTCGCCCTCGTTCCGGAAGGCCGGACCGTCGACGTAGTACGACAGCACCGAACGCTGCGCCTCCTTCGCCTGCAGGAACAGCGGATCGTCGTCGTCCGCACCGCGCAGCAGGAGGATCCACGCCCGCGTGCCGACGCTGCCCACTCCGACGACCTTCCGCGCGGCCTGGACCAGCTCGAACTGTTCGAGAAGGACCCGGCGGTCCCACTGCAGCGTCGCCCGGTACGCACGGACACGGCCGTACAACTCGTCGTAGATCGCCTCGGCGTCGAGGTCGGCGAAGACCTCTTCGACAGGCACGATGAGCGGCGGATCGCTGATGATCCGGCGGTGACCGTCGATGATGGTGGTCAGCTTCTCCAGTGCCTGGAGACTGTCGCGGCGCGAGGCCTTCTCGAGCGCTTTGCGGGTGCGCTTCTCCATCC
This sequence comes from Rhodococcus rhodochrous, assembly GCF_900187265.1. Classification (NCBI taxonomy): domain Bacteria; kingdom Bacillati; phylum Actinomycetota; class Actinomycetes; order Mycobacteriales; family Nocardiaceae; genus Rhodococcus; species Rhodococcus rhodochrous. The sequence continues at coordinate 613,594 of NZ_LT906450.1, read as the reverse complement.
GGGCGCTGAGCTTCCCGCCGAGCTCCGCCATCTCCGCGGTCGGATCGAGATGCGCGTAGCGCACGGCCATGTTCCCGAGTTGCGCCTGTCTGCACATGGTTTCGCGGTATTCCGCCGCACACGCCCGGGTGATCTTCCGGCGTTCCTTCGCGGTGAACCCGTTGTCGCGACCGGCGATCTCGAGGCTCGCGACCAGGCGCTTGACGTCCCATTCGAACGGCCCCGGATAGGTTTCGTCGAAGTCGTTGACGTCGAAGGCCGTTCTGCGTTCGGGGGTCGCGAACAGACCGAAATTGCTCGCGTGGGCGTCGCCGCACAGTTGGGTGTGCAGACCGCTGTTCGGGGTTCGCGACAGATCGTCGGCCATCACCAGCGCAGCACCGCGGAAGAACGCGAACGCCGACGTCGCCATGCGTCCGTACCGGACCGGGACGAGCTGCGGGACGCGGGTCTGCGCCTGACTCTCGAGCAGGGCGATCGGATCCCGGGACAACTCCCCGAGCTCGGCCAGCGACTCGACGGGAGTGACCCTGCGAGCGGCGAGACCGTTCTGGACCCGCTGTTCGCGGGTCGGGTGCACGACATGTCCGTCCGTGACCGACACGGGTCCTCCCACAGGGATCCCACCGGAGTATGAGCCCTCATCGTAGGCACGCCCGCCCCGCCGTGGGAGGGGAACGGTGTCAGGACCGCGACAGCACCAGACCCGAGGTCGGAACTCCCGTTCCTGCCGTGACCAGGACGTGGTCGACGTCGTCGACCTGGTTGACGGCCGTGCCCCGGATCTGCCGTACGCCCTCCGCGATGCCGTTCATGCCGTGGATGTAGGCCTCGCCCAGCTGACCGCCGTGCGTGTTGATCGGTAGCCGTCCGCCCACCTGGATGCCGTCGGCGACGAAGTCCTTGGCCTCGCCGCGGCCGCAGAAACCGAGTTCTTCGAGCTGCATGAGCACGTACGGGGTGAAGTGGTCGTAGAGCACGGCCGTGGCGATGTCCTGCGGCCCGATGCCCGCCTGCTCCCACAACTGGTCGCCGACGATGCCCATCTCCGGCAGGCCTGTGAGCCCGTCCCGGTAGTAGCTGGTCATGATGTACTGATCGGGTCCGCTCCCCTGCGCCGCGGCCGCGATCACCGCCGGGGTCTGCTTCAGGTCCTTCGCCCGCTCGGCGCTGGTGACGACGATCGCGACGCCGCCGTCCGATTCCTGGCAGCAGTCGAGCAGGTGCAGCGGCTCGGCGATCCACCGCGAGTTCCGGTGGTCCTCGAGCGTGATCGGCTTGCCGTGGAAGAACGCCTTCGGGTTGGTGGCGGCGTGCGCCCGATCCGCGACCGCCACGGCGCCGAAGTCGGCGCTCGTCGCACCGGAGACGTGCATGTAGCGTTGCGCGACCATCGCGACGAACGAGGCCGGTGTGCTCAGTCCGTGCGGGTAGGAGAACGCGTTGTCGGTTCCCGACGAATTCACCTGTGCGGCAAGGGCAGTGTTGACCTGTCCGTACCGCGCGCCGGACCGCTCGTTGAACGCCCGGTACGCGACCACCACGTCGGCCACGCCGGTCGCGACGGCCATCGCCGCCTGCTGCACCGTCGCGCACGCCGCACCGCCGCCGTAGTGGATGCGGGAGAAGAACTTCAGGTGCGGGATCCCCACCGAACGAGCCACGGCCACTTCGGTGTTGGTGTCCATCGTGAACGAGACCAGACCGTCGACGTCGGCCGGGGTCAGCCCCGCGTCGTCGAGGGCGGCGCGCACCGCTTCGGCGGCGAGGCGGAGTTCGCTGCGGCCGGAGTCCTTCGAGAAGTCGGTCGCACCGATCCCGACGATCGCCGCTGCACCCGACAGGCCGCTCATGCGGTGCCTCCGATCACGAAAGTTGCTGTGGCCGTGATGTGTTCACCCAGTCTGTTGGTACCGGTGATGTCGACGGTGACCAATCCGTCCTCGACGGACGCGACGGTGCCCGAGAGGGTCAGGGTGTCGTAGGCGTACCAGGGCACCCCCAGTCTCAGCGAGATCGACTTCACCACCGCGCGGGGGCCGGCCCAGTCGGTGACGTAGCGCTGCACGAGGCCCGTGTCGGTGAGGATGTTGACGAAGATGTCCTTCGATCCGCGCTGCTGAGCCTTGTCGCGATCGTGGTGCACGTCCTGGAAGTCGCGGGTGGCCAGAGCCGTCGACACGATGAAGGTGGGATCGGCGTGGATCTCGAGGGAGGGCAGGCTCTCGCCCGTCGTGACGGTCGGGGTGCTCACACGTCCTCCTCGAGGGGCTTCCAGGCGTACAGCGTCCACGGCTGCCCACCGGTCTCGTCGTCACCGGGGAAATCGAGGAAGGTGACCTCGACCGGCATCCCGATGCGTACCTGCCCGGGATCGACGTCGCGGAGTTCACCGAGCATCCGGACACCCTCGTCGAGTTCGACGAGCGCGACGACGAAGGGCACCTGTCGCCCCGGCACCTTGGGTGCGTGGTGGACGACGAAGCTGAACACCGTTCCGCGACCGGAGGACACGACGTAGTCGGTGGTCTCCGACTTCTCGAGCCACAGCGCCGGGACGGGTGGGTGCTGCAGGGTGCCGTCGGGGCGTCGCTGGACGCGCAGTTCGTGGGCGGCCACACCGTCCCAGAAGAACTGCGTGTCGCGGGAGACGGACGGGCGGAGCATCCGCGTGGGGTCGAGATCGTCGGGTACCGCGGATGTGGGCCGGTCCTCCGACGTCTCCGCGCGCTCGTCCTTCGACGGCGGCGCGAACTTCAGGATGCGGAAGAGCATCTCGGCGACGACCTCGTCGCCGACCTTCCACAGGTTGCGGGTGGTGAAGAACCATCCCTCTCCGAGTCCGGTCCGCTTCGGGCCCACGACGTCCTCGAGGGTGGATTCGATCGTCACCTGCTCGCCGTGACGCAGGTAGCGGTGGTAGATCTGGTCGCAGTTGGTGGCGACCACCGAGGTGTACCCGGCGTCGTCGAGGATCTGCGTCATCCGGCCGAGCGGGTCGTCCTTCTCGCGCTCGGCGCCGAGGCCGCGCATCGTCCATACCTGCGCCATCGCGGGCGGGGCCACGAGACCGCCGTGACCGGCGGCGATCGCCGCGGTCTCGTCGGTGTAGATCGGATTGTCGTCGCCGATCGCCTCGAGCCAGTTGCGGATCATCGGCATGTTCACCGGATCACGGCCGGGTCGCGGCGCGGACGGGCCGTCGCCGCGGACCCTCTCGGCCGCCTGCAGGATCTCCTCGGGGGTCTTCCCCCGAACATCTCGTGTCACCGAATTCTCCTGCCTCACCGCGGGACCCGCGGCATGCCCAGACCGGCGGTGGCGATCAGTTCGCGCATCACCTCGTTGACGCCACCGCCGAAGGTGATGACGACATTGCGTTTGGCCATCATGTCGAGCCAGCGGAGCAGTTCGGCGGTGTCGTCGTCGGCCGGATCGCCGAAGGCACCGACGATCTCCTCGGCGAGGCGACCGACCCGCTGGATCCGCTCGGTGGCGAACACCTTGGTCGCCGAGGCGTCGGCGATGTCGACGGCGTCGTTGCTGCTCGCCGCGACCTGCCAGTTGAGGAGTTCGTTGAGCCGCCAGGTCGCGTGGATCTCACCGAGTGCGCGTCGCACCTCGGGGCGGTCCTGGAGTTCGTGGGCGCTGACCCACTCGACGAGCCGGTCGTAGATACCGGCGACGCGACCGGCCGGGCCGAGCATGACGCGTTCGTGGTTGAGCTGGGTGGTGATGAGCTTCCAGCCCTTGTTCTCCTCGCCGACCAGCATCTCGACGGGTACGCGCACGTCGCTGTAGTAGGTGGCGTTGACGTGGTGGGCACCGTCGCACGTGATGATCGGGGTCCAGCTGAAACCGGGATCCTTCGTGTCGACGATGAGCACGGAGATGCCGCGGTGACGCGAGTCGGCGGGGCCGGTGCGGACGGCGAGCCAGATGTAGTCGGCGTCGTGCCCACCGGTGGTGAAGATCTTCTGCCCGTTGACGATGTAGTGGTCGCCGTCGCGGACCGCGGTGGTGCGCAGGGCCGCGAGGTCGGTGCCCGCCTCCGGTTCGGAGTAGCCGATCGCGAAGTGCACCTCGCCGGCGAGGATGGCGGGCAGGAACTTCCGCTTCTGCTCGTCGGTGCCGTAGACCTGCAGGGTCGGGCCGACGGTCTGCAGGGTGACGCTCGGCAGCGGGACATCGGCGCGAACGGCCTCGTTGGCGAAGATCTGCTGCTCCACGTCGCCGAAGCCGCGGCCGCCGAACTCGACGGGCCAGCCGACGCCGAGCCAGCCGTCCTTGCCCATGCGACGCACGACCTCGCGATAGGTGGGGCCGTGCCGCTCCGTGCGCATGATCGCGGCCTCCTCGGGTGAGACGAGGCTGCTGAAGTAGCGCCGCAGTTCGGCCTGCAGTGCGCGCTGGTCGTCGGTCAGATCGATGAACACCGGGCCCCCACGAGGTCGAGTCGGTACGAGGCGCCGCCGAGCAACCGGGCGAGGTCCTTGGCGGTCGACGAGTACTTGTGCAGCGGATAGGTCTCGTCCACACCCACGCCGCCGTGCAGATGGTGCAGCACCCGCATGGCCGGTGGCAGTTCGGCGGCGATCCAGTAGGCGGTGACGTCGAGATCGTCCGCGGCGTCGAGACCTTCGGCCAGACGCCAGACCGACGACAACGCCGCGACGTGCAGGGTGCGCGCGGTGACGTAGACGTCGGCGATCTGCTGCGCGACTGCCTGGAAGGTCGCGAGCGGCTTGCCGAACTGGTGCCGCTCGCTGACGTGCTTCGCGGTGAGTTCGGTTGCTCCGGAGAGCAGTCCGTCCGCGAAGGCCGCCACGGCGGCGAGCGCGATCCGATGGAGTGTCGCCACGGCGTCGGCGCCGGATTCGGCGAGCAGGACACCCACGGCACCGTCGGCGCGCACCGAGAACTCGGGAGAGCCGGTGGAGGTGGGGCTCGGACGCAGGGTCACACCATCGGCATCGGGAGCCACCGCGACCACGCCCGCGTCGGTGGGCAGCAGCACCACACGCGCCCGGTCGGCGTAGGGCACGGCGACGAACGAACCGGTGACCGCGTGACCCCCGTCGGTGGCGACCGCCGTGGCGGCCGGTTGCTCCGGGAAGGCACGGCCCGGTTCGCCGAGCGCGGCCGTGAGCACGGCTCCTTCGGCGACACCGGCGAGCAGGTCGTCCTGTTGCTGCTCGGAGGCGAGCGCGAGGACGGGCAGCACGCCCAGGCCGAGGGTGGCCAGGGCCGGGGTCTGCGCGGCTCCGCGTCCGATCTCGGTGAGCACGGTGGCGACTTCGCCGAGCCCGAGACCCGACCCGCCGAGACGCTCCGGCAGGGCGAGCGAGAGCAGGTCGGCGTCGGCCAGCGCGGCCCACAATGCGTCGTCGGTGAGGCCGCGTTTCAGGAGACCGGCCGCCACACCGGCGATCTCCTCCTGTGTCTCGTCACGTGCGAAGTCCACCGTCACCCACCTTCGAATAGAACGTGTTCTAGTTGTAGCACTCCCGGGCGCCCCGCGGAAGGACCGCTCAACCCCGCGGCAGGCCCAGCAGCCGCTCGGCCGCCACGGTGAGCAGGATCTGCTCGGTTCCCCCGGCGATCGTCAGGCACCGGGTATTGAGGAACTCCCGGGTGAGCGGACCTTCCACCCAGCCGGCCTCGCCCGCGAGATCCATGGCGAGCTCGGCGGTGTCCTGCCGCTGCCGCACACCGATGAGCTTGCGGACGCTGGACGCGGCGCCCGGATCCTGACCTTCGAGCTGCGCGAGGGTCGCCCGCAGATCCAGGAGCGAACCGACCGTCGCCTCCCCGATCTGCGTCGCGATGCGGTCCTCGGCGACGGGATCGCCGGGGGTCGACAGTTCGAGCAGTTCCTCGATGCGCGGCCCCAGCGACGACTTGCCGCCCATCGCGACGCGCTCGTTGGCGAGGGTCGTGCGGGCCAGCTTCCAGCCGTCGCCGAGATTGCCGACCACACAGTCGTCCGGCACGAAGACCGAGTCGAGGAAGACCTCGTTGAACAACGCGTCGCCGGTGATCTCGCGCAACGGCGAGATCGTGATGCCCGCCGACTTCATGTCGACGAGGAAATAGGTGATGCCCTTGTGCTTGGGGACGTCGCGGTCGGTGCGGGCCAGGCAGATCGCCCAGTCCGCCTGCTGCGCGAGCGAGGTCCACACCTTCTGTCCGCGCAACACCCATCCGCCGTCGACCTTCTCGGCGCTCGTGCGCAGCGCCGCGAGGTCCGAGCCGGCACCGGGTTCGGAGAACAACTGGCACCACACCACGTCGCCGCGCAGGGTGGGCATGACGAAACGCTCGATCTGTTCGGGTGTTCCGTGTTCGAGGACCGTCGGAACCGCCCACCAGCCGATCACGAGGTCGGGACGTTCGATACCGGCGGCGGTGAGCTCCTCCTGGACGACGAGCTGTTCGGCGGCACCGGCTCCGCGACCGTAGGGCGGCGGCCAGTGCGGCGCGAGCAGACCCGACTCGGCGAGGACGACACGGCGTTCGGATTCGGGTGCGGCGGTGATCTTCTCGACCTCCGCGCGGATCCGTGCGCGTTCCTCCTCGTGATCGGACAGGTCGATACCGAGGTGACGGCGCGCACCGTCGCGGACCAGGGTCGTCAGCCGCGATCGCCACGCGGTGGAACCGCCGAGCACCTGGCGGGTCGCGACCGCGCGGCGAAGATAGAAGTGCGCGTCGTGTTCCCACGTGAACCCGATGCCGCCGAGCACCTGGATCGCGTCCTTGGCGGTCTGCACCGCAGCGTCGAGTGCGACCGCCGCGGCGGCAGCCGCCGCGATCGGCAGTTCGTCGGGCTGCGCGTCGACGGTGACCGCGGCGTCCCACGCCACGGCCCGGATCTTCTCGGTGCGGCAGAGCATTTCGGCACAGATGTGCTTGACGGCCTGGAACGAACCGATCGGTTTCCCGAACTGCTCGCGGATCTTCGCGTACTCGACGGCCGTGGTCAGCGCCCAACCGGCGAGACCGGCCAGCTCCGCGGCGGCGAGACCGGCGGTGAGGTCGCGCACGAAGCCGGCCGGGACGGTCGCGACCCGGTCGGCCGGGACCGTCGCGCCGTCGAGGCGGACGCGGGCCACCGCGCGGGAGGCGTCGATGGTCTCGAGCGGTTCGATGTGCAGACCCGGATCGTCCGCCTCGACGAGCGCCCAGCTCTCGACGGCCGGATCACCTTCCCCCGCGACACGGACGAGCACGGCGACCCCGGCTTCGGCACCCACGGCCGGCCCGGCCTCACCGCGCAGCAGGACTCCGTCACCCGCCGGCTCCACGGTCACGCCGGAGTCGAGAGCGAGTGCGGTGGGGACCTCACCCTCGGCGAGTCGCTCCGCCGTCTTGGCGACGGTCTCACCGGCACGGCCGAACACGAGGGCCGCCACGGCGGTGGTCAGGACCGGACCCGGCGCGAGTTCGTGGGCGGCCTGCTCGAGCATGACGGCCAGATCCACGGCGGTCGCGCCGAGGCCGCCCGCCTCCTCCGGGACGGCAACACCGAAGATTCCGAGTTCTGCGAGGGAGGACCAGCCGTCGCGCCACGTCGCATCACCTGCGCGACGTATCGTCGACATGGGGTCTACGGCACGTGACCAGGCCTGGACAGACGCCTGGACGGCCCGCTGCTCCTCGGTCGTGGCGATACTCACAGCGGTTTCCGCCCTTCCGAATGACATCATTGCTAGAACGTGTTCTAATATGACACCGATTCAGAGTCAAGGCGTGAGGAAACGAATCTATGGCCACCCCGTCCCGCTCCCGTGCCAACGGACACGGAACTCTGACCGCCCTCACCGAGGACGATCTCAGTTCCAATGCCCAGAAGGAACGGCGCAAGCGGATTCTCGACGCCACCCTGGCGCTCGCGTCGAAGGGTGGTTACGAGGCCGTGCAGATGCGGGCGGTGGCAGAACGCGCGGACGTCGCGGTCGGCACCCTCTACCGGTACTTCCCGTCCAAGGTCCACCTGCTGGTCTCCGCCCTCGGCCGTGAATTCGCCCGCATCGAAGGCAAGGGCCGGATCCCACCCGGCCACAGCCCCCTCGAGCGCATGCACCTCATCCTGGGCCTGATCACCAAGGCCATGCAGCGCGACCCCCTGCTCACCGAGGCCATGACACGGGCGTTCATGTTCGCCGACGCCTCCGCCGCCGCCGAGGTCGACCAGGTGGGCACCCTCATGGACCGACTGTTCGCACGGGCGATGAACGACGGCGAGCCCACCGAGGAAGAACTCGCCATCGCACGCGTCATCAGCGACGTGTGGCTGTCGAATCTCGTCGCCTGGCTCACGCGCCGTTCGTCGGCCACCGATGTCGCCCGCCGACTCGAACTGACCGTGGATCTGCTGCTCGGCGACGGCTCGCGCGTGCCGAAGACGGTCGGGTCGGACGCATGACGGCGCTCGCGCCGGACGCCTGACGGGGCTCGCGCCGGACGCATGACGTCCGATCCGCCGCTTTCTGTAACCGGAAACACGTGGTCGGAATACCCACCGGGTCGGTGTCGTGCCCCGCTCTGACCTAACGTGGAGCAGGTGAGTGCCCACGATCTTCCGATTGACCTTCGACGTGCTCTGGTGGCTGTCGCGCGGACGCCCCGTCTGCTCGTGGCGACCGACTACGACGGCACCATCTCCCCCATCGTGAGCGACCCCGAGAAGGCCTATCCGCACGACGATGCGGTGCGGGCGCTGCGGGGCCTCGCCGCTCTGCCGTCGACGTCGGCTGCCGTCATCTCGGGACGCGCTCTCAAGGATCTCGCCGCCCTGTCGCGCCTGCCGGTCGAGGTCAAACTCGTCGGCAGCCACGGCTCCGAGTTCGACATCGGATTCGTCCACGAGATCGATCCCGACGCGAGGGACCTCCTCGCCACGATCGTCGAGGGACTGGACTCGGTGGCATCCCGGTTCGACGGCGTGCAGGTGGAGGCCAAGCCCGCGAGCGCCGCGCTGCACGTGCGCAACGCCTCTCCCGCCGATGCCGAGCAGGCCCTCGATCTCGTGCGCAGCGGCCTCGCGCTCCGGCCCGGTGTGCAGGTCACCGAAGGCAAGGCCGTCATCGAGCTGTCCGTGGTGCCCACCGACAAGGGCAAGGCGCTCGACGTCATCCGCCACCAGGAAGCCGCCAGCGCGGCGGTCTTCTTCGGCGACGACGTGACCGACGAGAAGGCCTTCCGTTCGCTGCAGGGCCCGGACGTCGGAGTGAAGATCGGCGACGGCGACACCGCCGCCGAGTACCGCGTCCGCACCAGCGAAGAGGTCATCGCCGCACTCGCGTTCCTGCTCGAGGAACGTCGCACCTGGTTGTCCGGCGCCCACGTCGCGCCGATCGAACGCCTGACCATGCTCGCGAGTCCCCGCGCGAAGGCACTCGTCACCCCCGACGGCACGATCACCTGGCTGTGCCACCCCGAACCCGATTCCGCGGCGGTGTTCGCCCATCTCCTCGGCGGTGACGCAGCCGGTCACTTCACCATCGGCCCGACCCGCCAGGCACTGCCGCTCAGCCAGCGCTACGTCGACTCGACGATGACGGTGGTGACCCGGTGGGCGTCGCTCGCGGTGATCGACTACCTCCCGCACGACGTCGAGGCCGGCCGTACCGACCTCACGCGCGTGATCACCGGGCGCGCGAGCGCGGTGGTGACCTTCGCCCCGCGACCGGAGTTCGGACAGGGCCAGGTCACCCTCGAGGTCGAGGACGACGGCATCCGCGTCATGGGCTTCAACGAGCCCTACGTCCTGCGCTCCCCCGGCGTGCGGTGGGACATCACGACGGACGGCGTGCACCAGACGGCCCACGCCGTGGTCGACCCCACCGAGAACGACATCATTCTCGAACTCCGGTGCGGCACCGATGATCTCGATGAGCACCCGGTGCCGGAGGTCGAGCGCCGGGCACAGTCCGAGGCATACTGGCACACGTGGGCGTCCCAGCTCGAGCTGCCGCCGCTCAAGCCCGATCTCGTGAAGCGTTCGGCGCTCACCCTGCGCGGGCTGGTCCACGGTCCGACGGGCTCGATCCTCGCCGCGGCGACCACCTCGCTCCCCGAGGAGATCGGCGGTGTCCGCAACTGGGACTACCGCTACTGCTGGCTGCGCGACGCCGCGCTCACGGCGCAGGCGCTCGTGCGGGTCGGATCCCTCGAGGAGGCCGAGAACTATCTCGACTGGGTCCACCGCGTCCTCGAGACCGTGCCGGGCCCCGAACGTCTGCACCCGCTGTACACGCTCGCCGGCGGACCGCTGCCGCCCGAGGCCGTGATCGACTCGCTTCCCGGATACGCCGGTTCGCGGCCCGTGCGGGTCGGCAACGCGGCGAACCAGCAGGTGCAGCTCGACGTCTTCGGCCCGATCGTCGACCTGATCGCCGACCTCGCGCACAGCCGCGAGGCGCGCGGCGTGTCCCACGACCGTGCCCTCACCGACCGGGACTGGGAGCTCGTCTGCTCGATGGTCACCGCGGTCGAACGGCGCTGGTTCGAACCGGACCACGGCATCTGGGAGATCCGCCACGCACCCCGCCACCACGTGTACTCGAAGGTCATGGGGTGGCTGACCGTCGACCGGGCACTGACGCTCGCCGAGAAGTTCGGCCGGACCGCCGGCGAGGGCTGGGCGGCGCTGCGCGACGAGATCGCCGAGGAGGTCACCGAGAAGGGCTGGAACGACGAGGTCCAGTCGTTCACCTCGGCCTACGACGGCACCGATCTCGACGCGGCCACCCTGTTCATCGGCCTCACCGGACTCGTCGACCCGCAGGACGAACGGTTCCGCGCGACCGTGCAGGCCACCGAACGGGAGCTGCGCAGCGGCGCGACCGTCTACCGCTACCACAGCGACGACGGTCTGCCGGGCGCCGAAGGCGGCTTCCACCTGTGCGCGGCGTGGCTCGTCGCGGCCTACCTGCTGATCGGGCAGCGCAACGACGCCGAGGCCCTGTTCGCGCAGCTGGTCGCGGCGGCCGGACCGACCGGCCTGCTCAGCGAGGAGTACGACCCCGTCGCGGAGCGTGCGCTGGGCAACCACCCGCAGGCGTACAGCCACATCGGTCTGCTGCGCTGCGCACAACTGCTGTCGGGCGCGAAGGCCATGGGCGACCGGCAGCGCTGACCTAGGAGCGGGGCCGCCCGGTCACTCGGCGTACCACTCGCTCTCGACCCGGCCCGAGGTGGCACCGAACCACAGTTGGGTTCCCAGGGTCTCGAGCGCGGGCACGCCGGAGTGCGAGGGGGCGGCGAGGAGCAGTTCGCCGGCGCGCCTCCCCTTGTCCTTCTGCGGTTGGCGCACGGTCGTGAGACCTTCGCGGATCGCTTCGTCGATGCCGTCGAAGCCGGTGATCGACAGGTGCCCGGGCACGTCGAGACCCATCTGGTTGGCCCAGGCGAGGGCACCGAGCGCGAGCACGTCGGTGGTGCACACGAGTGCGGTGATCCGCGGGTTGACGCGCATGATCTGTGCCGCGGCGGACAGGCCGTCCTCCGCGGTGTGGGTGTAGCGCTCGACGACGGTGAGCGTTTCGGGGGCCAGACCTGCAGCGCTCATGGCGTCCTGGACGCCGCGGATGCGTTCGCGCTGCACGTGGAAGGCACCGGATTCGAGGGTCGACAGGTCGACGACCCCGTCGTGCCGTTCGCGGCCGAGGCGCATCGACAGCATGCCGATCTGGCGGTGGCCGAGTTCGATGAGGTGGGCGGCGAGATCGCGCATCGCCCGCCGGTCGTCGATGCCCACCACGGGGGTGTTCTCGAGACCGCGCGGCTGGTCGCACGCGACGACCGGGAGGTGCCGTTCGAGCACGGCCGCGAGATAGGGGTCCTCGGCGGGGACCGAGTAGACGACGAACCCGTCGACGGACGAGCGGTGCACGACCTGTGCGGCCTCGTCGTCGGTCCGGCCCGGTCCGGCGGGGATGAGCAGCAGTCCCTGTCCGGCCGCTTCGCAGGCCTCGGACAGTCCCGACAGGAAGCTCATGGCGGCGGGATCCCGGAAGGAGTAGCTCAACGCTTCGGTGAGCAGGACCCCCACGGCTCCCGCCTTGCGGGTGCGCAGCGACCGCGCCATCGGATCCGGGCCGGCATATCCGCGTCGTTTTGCGACTTCGAGGACGCGTTCGCGTAGCTCGGCGGACAACTGGTCGGGGCGGTTGTACGCGTTCGAGACCGTGGTGCGGGAGATCTTCAACTCGGCGGCAATCGACGCCAGGGTCGCCTGTCGGCGCGGCTGACGAGACCTGGACATGAGAGGACCGTAGTCCTGTGTCCATGGTCACGACCACCCAGGGACGGTAGGAGGGCTCGGCGCCGTCCGCTAAAGTGGAACGGTAACGGTTACCAATAACGTTTGGGTCGGTCGCTCGGTCGTTCCGGACCCCGTTCGTCGAAGACCGCCGATCCTCAGGAGAAGAACTGTGCGACTGTCCTCCCGCACGGCCCTCGCAGCCGCCGCCGTAGCCTGCGCGACCGCACTCGCCGCGTGCGGCACCGGTACCTCCGGCGCCGCCGACGATGACGAGATCAGCGTCGTCGCCTCCACGAACGTGTGGGGGTCGATCGCGCAGGCCGTCGCCGGAGACCGCGTCGAGGTCCGCTCGCTCATCACCGAACCGAACGCCGACCCGCATTCCTACGAGGCCAGCCCCCTCGACGCCGCGGCGATCTCCGACGCCTCGCTCGTCGTCTACAACGGCGGTGGCTACGACCACTTCGTCGACGACATCCTGGACGCCACCGGGGACAGGCCCGCGGTCGTGGAGGCCTTCGCCCTGTTCGAATCCGGCGCGTACTCGGATCTGCACGCCGGGCACGATCACGGCGACGAGGACGGCTCCGATGACGCCGCCGAGAGCACTTCGGAGACAACCGCTTCCGAGGACCAGTCACACGACAGCGGTGAGGCGTCCGATGCCGACGTCGCCGGCGACGGGCACTCGCACGAGGGTCACGACCACGGCGGCATCAACGAGCACGTCTGGTACGACCTCGCGACCGCCGACGCCGTCGCGCACGCCGTCGCCGAGCAACTCACCGGACTCGATCCCGACGGTGCCGCCGTCTACGAGGCCAACGCCGCGGCCTTCCACGAGAACCTGCACTACGTCGCGGATGTCGTCGACACGCTCGCCGACACGCACCGCGATGCACCCGTCGCCCAGACCGAGACGATCGGCCATTACCTCGTCGCGGCCGCGATGCTCGACGACGTCACTCCCCCGGACTTCACCAACGCCATCGAGAACGGCACCGATCCGTCCCCGGCGTCGATCGCGGCGACACGGCAGTTGTTGGTCGACAAGCAGGTTCGCGTCCTGATCTACAACCCGCAGACCGAGGACCGGATCAGCCGCGAGATGCGCACGGCAGCAGAGTCGTCGGGCATCCCCGTGGTCGAGGTTTTCGAAACCCTGCCCGAAGGTGTCGACTACATTCAGTGGCAGGCCCGGACCGCCGAGACCCTCGCCGCCGCGCTCGAGACCGCTTCCTGACCATCCGATCGAGAACACGGACTTCGGTGACACCTCCTCCATCCGACCGCACACCCACCGTCGAACTCCGCGATGCCCGGCTGTCGTTCGGCGATCGCGTCCTCTGGGAGGGGCTCGACCTCGTCGTCGAACCCGGCGAGTTCCTGGCCGTCCTCGGACCGAACGGTGCCGGCAAGACGTCGCTGCTCAAGGTGCTGCTCGGTCAGCTCCCGCTCACCTCCGGATCCGCGACGATCGCCGGGCAACCCGTCCGGACCGGGAACTCCCACGTCGGCTACGTGCCGCAGCAGAAGTCCCTCGACGAGGGCGTCCCGCTGCGGGGACGCGATCTCGTCGGCCTCGGCATGGACGGACACCGCTGGGGCACCGGCCTGCGCACGCGCCGACGGCGCCGCATCGCGGTCGACGACGCACTCGCCCAGGTCGGCGCCGAGACCTATGCGGGAGCCCCGATCGGCACGCTCTCCGGCGGTGAGCAGCAGCGGCTGCGCATCGCGCAGGCTCTCGTGGGAGATCCGCGCGTACTCCTGTGCGACGAGCCGTTGCTCAGTCTCGATCTCGCCAACCAGCACCTGGTGTCGGCGCTGATCGACCGGCGCCGCCGCGACCACGACACCTCCGTCCTCTTCGTCACCCACGAGATCAACCCGATCCTGCCGCTGGTGGATCGCGTGCTGTACCTCGTCGACGGCCAGTTCCGCATCGGCACCCCCGCCGAGGTGATGACCTCGCAGGTGCTCTCCGAGCTCTACCGCACCGACGTCGAGGTGCTCGAGATGCGCGGCCGCCTGGTCGTCGTCGGCACCGGCGACGCAATCGACGCGCTCGGCAGCGCAGGCGGACTGCGCCCCGGGGAAGGCGTCCACCACGATCACGAGGACCACGAATGAGCAGCAAGTTCAGCGACGCCCTCGGGCGGATGTTCGACGTGGAGACCACCGTCGAACTCCTGCAGTACGACTTCGTGCAGCAGGCGCTCGTCGCCGGTGCGATCCTCGGCCTGCTCGCCGGCGTGATCGGCCCGCTGATCATCAGCCGTCAGATGGCGTTCTCCGTGCACGGCACCTCCGAACTGTCGCTCACCGGTGCCGCGGCGGCGCTCATCATCGGGGTCTCCGTCGGGATCGGTGCGGTCGCGGGTGCCGTGATCGCCGCGATCCTCTTCGGGGTCCTGGGAACACGTGCCCGCGAACGCGACTCCGTCATCGGCGTGGTGATGGCCTTCGGCCTCGGTCTCGCCGTTCTGCTGCTGTGGGCCTACGACGGGCGTACCGGTGCCGCCTTCTCGTTGCTCACCGGCCAGATCGTGGCGCCCGGTGGTACCGGCATCGCTCTGCTCGCCGGGTGCGCTGCCGTCGTCATCCTCACGCTGCTGGTGATCTACCGTCCGCTCCTGTTCGCCAGCACCGACCCAGAGGTCGCGGCTGCACGCGGCGTCCCGGTACGCGCGTTGTCGATCGTGTTCGCGGTGCTCGTCGGCGTCACCGCCGCACTCGGTGTGCAGATCGTCGGCGCGCTGCTGGTGATGGCGCTGCTCATCACCCCGGCCGCCGCGGCCGCCCGGGTGGTCAGCGGGCCGCTCGCCGCCACGGTGCTGTCGGTGGTCTTCGCGGAGATCTCGGCGGTCGGCGGCATCCTGCTCGCCCTGGCACCGGGCGTGCCGGTCTCGGCGTTCATCACGACGATCGCGTTCGTCATCTACATGATCTGCCGCGTGATCGGCACCGCTCGCAACCGGCGCGGGTCCGGACGGGTCGCCGCGACCGCCTGACTCCGCGACCAGCGGGATGTGATCTTGACGCGCTCCGCGATGCCTGCCTAGATTCCCCGGATTGTTCCGGTAACGGGACGTCACAGACATCGGGGGTAGAGAGTGCAGCATGTCACGCGTCGTTCCTTCCTGACGGGAGCGGCCGCGGCCGCCGGACTCGCCCTCACCGGCACCGCGGGTGCCCACGCAGCGCCCGGCATCCCCGCCCGCGTGAACAACGTGCCGCTCACCCACGAGGAACACCGCGTGGTCGTCATCGGCACCGGTTTCGGCGGTGGTGTGACCGCCCTGCGGCTGGCCCGGGCCGGCGTACGCGTGCACATGCTCGAGCGCGGCATCCGGTGGCCCACCGGACCGAACGCGAACACCTTCCCCCGCGTCGACAACCCCGACAAGCGGTTCCTGTGGCACCGGTCGAACCCCGAGGTGTTCGGCCGCCACCTCGCCTTCGAGCCCTACACCGGTCTGGTCGAGGCGTGCGTCGGCGAGAACATGACGGCCCTGTGCGCCGCCGGTGTCGGTGGCGGATCGCTCGTCTACCAGGGCATGACGTTGCAACCCGAGGAAGCGGTGTTCAACGCCAACTTCCCGAACGAACTCGACTGGACGCGCATGGACCGTGTCCACTACCCGCGCGTCGCACAGATGCTGCGCCTGGCCGTGGCGCCCGACGAACTCGTCGACAGCCCCAACTACGCGACCTCACGCATCTTCGCCGACCGTGTGCGGAAGGCCGGCCTCCCGATCGACAAGATCCCGATGCCGATCGACTGGAACTACGCGCTCGCCGAACTCCGCGGCGAGATGGCCCCGGCCTACACCGACGGGTCGGGCGCGATGGGTGTCAACAACGGCGGCAAGCACTCCGTCGACGTCACCTACATCGCGGAGGCCGAGGCCACCGGTCTGGTGACCGTCGCGACGCAGCACGAGGTCACCGACATCGAGCGTCGCAAGGACGGCCGGTGGACGGTGCACGTAGACCACATCGACACCTCCGGTGCCGTCGTCGAGAACAAGATCCTCACCACCGACGCGCTGGTGCTGTCCGCGGGCACCATGAACACCACCCGGCTGCTGATGAAGGCCGCCGCGAAGGATCTGATCTCCGACCTGCCCGACGGCGTCGGCCGGGGCTGGGGTTCGAACGCCGACCGCATCTACCTCTGGACGAACCTCGAGGAGGAGTTCGGCGCGGTGCAGGGCGGCCCCGTCGTCTACGGCAGCAAGAACTGGGACGACCCGAACTCCGCGTACACCGTCGTCCAGGCCTCCATCCCCGGCTTCTACGGGATCGACATGCGCAGCACCGTACTGGTGGGCTACGGCGTCAGTGCGGGTCGCGGGCACTTCGTCTACGACGCCGCTCGCGACGACGCCGTCCTGCGCTGGCCGCACGAAGGGGACTCGGTGCTGCAGACGAGTCACATCGACCCCACCGTGCGCCGCATCGCCGGCGAACGCAGCATCCTCACCGACACCAACTCGATCGTCCCGTCGACCTGGCATCCGCTCGGCGGCGCGAGCATGGGCACGGTGTGCGATCTCGAGGGCCGAGTGTTCGGCCAGCGCGGGCTGTACGTGCTCGACGGCGCCCTCATGCCGGGCAACACCGCCGCGTGCAACCCGTCGATGACGATCGCCGCGGTCGTCGAACGCGCCCTCGACGACATCGTCGTCCGCGACGTCGGAACGGTTTTCTGAGCCCGCCTAGACTCGGGTCGTGACCCGCATCGACCTCAACAGCGACCTCGGCGAGAGCTACGGCCAGTGGCGTCTCGGCGACGACGAGACCATGCTCGACATCGTCACCAGCGCCAACGTGGCGTGCGGATTCCATGCCGGCGACCCGGCGACGCTGCTGGGCACCTGCCACGGCGCCGCGAAGCGCGCGGTACGGATCGGCGCCCAGGTCGGATACAACGACATCGGCGGTTTCGGTCGCCGGTTCATCGAGGTGCCGTCGGCGGATCTCACCGCCGAGATCATCTACCAGATCGGCGCGCTCGACGGTCTCGCCCGGGCGGCGGGCTCGGCGGTGAGCTACGTCAAACCCCACGGCGCGCTGTACAACGCGATCGTCCATCACCGCGAGCAGGCCCGCGCGGTCGTGGATGCGGTGCGCGCTTACGACGCCTCACTGCCCGTCCTCGGACTACCCGACTCCGTCTTTCTCGAGGAGGCCGAACGGGCCGGATTGAGGGTGGTCACCGAGGCGTTCGCCGACCGCGCCTACACCCCCGAGGGGACGCTCGTCTCCCGGCGCGAACCCGGTGCGGTACTGCACGATCCGGACGAGATCGCCGAGCGGGTCCTGCGCATGGTCACCGAGGGGGTGGTCACCGCGGTCGACGGCAGCGACGTCCGCGTGAACGCGCAGTCGGTGTGCATCCACGGCGACTCCCCCGACGCCACGGCGATGGCCGTCGCCGTGCGCCGCCTCCTCGACGCCGAGAAGATCGACATCCGGGCGTTCGTGTGAACGCCCGACACCGCGAGGTCCACCCATGAGAATCCTTCGTGCCGGAGACAGTGCACTGCTCGCCGAATTCGATTCCCTCGACGACGTTCTCGCCCACTTCCGGGCACTCGACCGTGAGCGGCCGCGTGGCGTCGTCGATCTCGTGCCGGCGGCGCGGACACTGCTGGTGTGCTTCGATCCGTCGGAGACCGGTCTGCAGGTCGTGCACAAGTGGGTCACCACCACCGCACCGGTGTCCGGGGACGACATCGACGTCGAGGAGGTGACGCTCGAAGTCCGGTACGACGGGACCGATCTCGAGGAGGTCGGCGAGTTGACCGGCCTCGGCGCGGACGGCGTGATCGCCGCCCACACCGGCAGCCTCTGGACGGTCGCCTTCGGTGGGTTCGCGCCCGGCTTCGCGTATCTCACCGGCGGGGATTCGCGCTTGCACGTGCCGCGCCGCAGTTCGCCGCGCACGTCCGTCCCGTCCGGCGCCGTGGGGCTCGCAGGCGAGTTCTCGGGTGTCTACCCGCGGAAATCGCCCGGAGGATGGCAGCTCATCGGAACCTCCGATGCTCCGCTGTGGCAACCGGACCGGGCCCCTGCGGCGCTGCTGCGGCCGGGCTGTGCGGTGCGCTTCGTCGCGATCTGATCCGACCCTTCGCAGGGGTCAGATACCGAGCACGGCCTTCGCGATGAGGAAGTAGATCACCAGGCCGGTCGCGTCGACGAAGGTCGTGATGAACGGATTGGAGAAGACCGCCGGGTCGGCGCGGATCGATTTGGCCACCAACGGCATCGCACCACCGACCGTGGCGGCGAGAGTGCAGATGCTCACCAGGGTCAGGCCGATCACCGCACCCACCGACGAGTCGTAGACCAGAGACGTCAGGACGAACGCCACCGAACCCAGCAGGACACCGAGGGACAGGCCCACCCGGAACTCGCGGGCGATCACCCCGCCGATGTCGCGGGGTGTCACGTCGTCGAGCGCCAGCGCGCGGGTGACGGTGGTGGCGGCCTGGTTGCCGGTGTTGCCCCCGGTGCCGATGATCAGCGGCACGAACAACGCCAGGGTGACCACCTGACCGAGGGTCGACTCGAAC
The DNA here is from genome assembly GCF_900187265.1 of Rhodococcus rhodochrous. Taxonomy (NCBI): domain Bacteria; kingdom Bacillati; phylum Actinomycetota; class Actinomycetes; order Mycobacteriales; family Nocardiaceae; genus Rhodococcus; species Rhodococcus rhodochrous. The sequence continues at coordinate 594,739 of NZ_LT906450.1, read as the reverse complement.
ACCTCGAGGACCTGGACCGTGAGGGTCGCGCCGAGGGCCAGCACGAGCAACCACACCACCCGGGAGCGCACCAACTGCCCGACGGGTGTCGCGAGATAGGGCCGGCGCAGCGGCTCGGTACCGCCGATGCGTGCCTGGTCCTCACTGTCGGCGGCCTCGAGGATCCGTAGGGCGTCGTCGACGGTCAGGATGCCCACCAGCCTGGTTTCGCTGTCGACGACGATCAACGCCAGCAGTTTGAGTTCGGCGCAGCGACGCGCGGACTCCTCGGCGTCGTCGGTCACGCGCGCCCAGTAGGGCTCGCTCATGATGTCGGCGACCACCGTTCCCGGAGTCGCACTCATCAGCTCGCGCAGACCGACCACCCCGACGAGCACACGACCGTCGTCCACCACCGGCAGCGTGTACACCGTCTCCGCGTCATCCAGCCGACGACGCACGGCGTCCATCGCCTGCTCCACCGTCATGTCCTGCCGCAACGACACGAAGGCCGGGCTCATCCGCCGGCCGATCGCCCGCTGCGGATAACCGAGGATCGTGGCGGTCACCTCGCGGTCGGTGGGCGGCAGACCGCGCATGAGGGTCGACGCGACCGTCGCGGGCAACTCGTCGAGCAGTTCCACCCGGTCGTCGGGCTCGAGGCCGGCGAAGATCGCGGCCACCTGGTCGTCGCGGAGCCCACGGAGCAGTTCGCTCTGCATGCTCGGGTCGAGCTGCTCGAAGACGTCGATCGCCCGGTCCTTCGGCAGGAGCCGGTAGAGCACCGCGCGGCCCGTCCGGCCGAGCCGTTCGAGCACGTCGACCACCTGCTCGACGCTCAGTTCCGCCACGGCGTCGTGCGCCGCCTGCAGGTCGTCGGCCTCGACGGCCCTCTCGACCAGTCGTGTCGTCGCCGCACGCACGTTCACTTCGTCCACGATCGTCACCTCCGTTCTCGCTCTTCTTCGAACCTAACGCGATCGTTCGGCCGGAGTCCGGCCGTGTGATCGAAGCCGGTGAGTGAGAATGAACATCGTGGCGTGGTTCGATGTGATCTCCGGCGGAATGCTCACGACGGTCCAGGATCGCGGACGTCCCGGTCACGGCTCCTCGGGCCTCACCCGGTCCGGTGCCGCCGACCGGCGCGCACACGACGCCGCGAACCGGCTCGTGGGGAACCAACCGGACGCGGCGACACTCGAGGTGACCGGCGGCGGTCTCGTCGTCCGCAGCGTCGGCGAGACGATCGTGGCCGTGACCGGCGCCCGCGCCGACGTGACCGTGTGCGACCGGCCGGTCGGCGACTGGGCGCGCATCACCCTCCACAACGACGACGTGCTGAGGATCGGCGTCCCGAACGAAGGACTGCGGACCTACCTCGCGGTGCGCGGCGGCATCGATGTGCCGGAGGTGCTCGGCAGCAGATCCACCGACACCCTGTCGAACACCGGACCGTCACCGGTTCGCGCCGGCGACAGTCTGCTCGTCGGGGCGATGTCGGGCCCCCTGCCCGACGAGGAGCAGTTCCCACCACCGCCGCCGATGGACGACCCCGTGGAGATCCGGGTACGGCCCGGCCCGCGCGACGACTGGTTCACACCCGGATCACTGCGGGCACTGTTCCACGAGACCTGGACGGTGACATCGGAACTCGATCGGGTGGGCATCAGGTTCCACGGTCCGGGTCGCCTGCACCGTGCACGGCACGAGGAGATGCCCAGCGAGGGCATGGTTCCCGGGTCGCTGCAGATACCGCCGGACGGGCATCCGGTGCTGTTCCTCGTCGACCATCCCGTCACCGGCGGCTATCCGGTGGCCGCGGTGGCGGTCGCCGCCGATCTGCCGGTCGCGGCGCAACTGCGTCCCGGACAGCGGGTGCGGTTCGTGCCGGTGCGGTGATCGCCGCGGTGTGACGGTCAGGCGCGCGACCGCACGGACGCGTCGTCCTCGTCGGTCGGGTCGGTGGCCGTCACCCGACGCACGACGGCGATCGCCTCGTCGAGTGCCCGTGTCGCGGGCGGCGAGATGCCGGGCAGGCTGAGATAGCCGTGCACGGTGTCGGGATAATCGGTCTCCGTGACGTCGCCGCCTTTGTCCCTGAGCGCCGCGGCATATCGAACGGCGTTGTCGCGCAACGGGTCGTGCCCGGCGATCTGGACGAGGGCCGGTACGGCGGCACCGGCGAGCGTGCCGCGCAGCGGGGCCGCGGTCGGTGCGTACGGGTCGGCGCCGGCCAGATACAGACGCACGAACGCCCGCATGCCACGGGAGGTGAGCACGGGAGCGTTCGCGAACTGCCGCTCCGACGGGAACTCCTCCTCCATCTCCGTCGCCGGATAGAACAGCAGCTGACCGACCGGCAGTGGACCGCCCGAGCGTCCGGCCACATCGGCGACGACCGCGGCGAGGTTGCCTCCGGCACTGTCACCGGCGACCACGACGCGGGACGGATCACCGCCGAGCTCCGCAGCGTGTGCGACGACCCACCGGAACGCCGACCAGGAGTCCAGCACCGCTGCGGGATAGGGATGTTCGGGGGCGAGCCGGTAGTCCACGGACACCACGACGCACGGGGTCCGCGCGGCCGTGTGGCTCGCCCACCACTCGTTCTGCTCCGGATTGCCGAGCACCCACCCGCCGCCGTGGAACAGCAGAACGACGGGCAGCGGACCCTTCGTCCGCGCGGAGGGCCGATAGATCCGCAGACGGGTCCGGACCGCGGAGTCCTCGGGTGCGAGATCGTCGATCGCCTCGTGCTCGAGATCGACCCATCGGTCCTCGATCCGCACGCCCGGATGCGTCCGTCCCGAGATCAGCCGTCCGACCGGGGACGACAGCAGCTTCGCGCGTGCAGCACGACGTGCCGGGATCTCGTCGACGGACGCCTCGGCGATGGACTTGTCGGCGAAGCGTCCGAGGAACGCGAACACCTTCGTACGGAACGGCAGGGATGCGACCACGAGGACAGACTAGGCCCTCGCGACTACAGATCGGGCGGACTCGATCAGGCCCGACTGCCGCGCAGTCCTGTCAGGCCCGACTGCCGCACAGTCCTGTCAGGCCCGGCGCTGCCGCGCGATGTCGGCGAGGACCACACCCGCTGCGACGGAGGCGTTGAGCGACTCGACATCTCCGGCCATCGGGATGGAGAGAACGGCGTCGCAGGTCTCCCGCACCAGGCGCGAGAGTCCCTTGCCCTCCGAGCCCACGACCACGACGACGGGATCGGTGCCGTCGAAGTCGTCGAGGTTGGTGTCGCCGCCGGCATCGAGGCCGACGACGCGGACACCGCGGGACTGCCAGTCCTTGAGCGTGCGCGTGAGGTTGGTGGCACGCGCGACGGGCAGTCGCGCTGCGGCACCGGCACTCGTGCGCCATGCCACGGCCGTCACCGACGCCGAACGGCGCTGCGGGATGACCACACCGTGGCCGCCGAAGGCCGCGACCGAACGGATCACCGCGCCGAGATTGCGCGGATCGGAGATGTTGTCGAGGGCCACGAGCAGCGGACGTTCGTGGTTCTCCGCGGCACGGGCGAGCAGGTCGTCGGGGTGCGCGTAGCGGTACGGCGGCACCTGCAGACCGATGCCCTGGTGCATCCCGTTCGACGACATACGGTCGAGCTCGGAACGCGAGACCTCGAGGATCGAGATGCCCATCTCGGCCGAGCGCTGCACGGCTTCCTTGAGCCGCTCGTCGGCCTCGGCACCGAGGGCGACGTACAGAGCGGTCGCGGGCACACCGGCACGCAGGCACTCGACGACCGGATTGCGGCCGAGCACCATCTCCGGCCCGTCCTCGGCCTTCCGGCCGGCTGCGGGACGACGACCGCCGCCGCCACGCGGGTCGGCAGCCTTGGCTGCGGCCCGGGCACGCCGTGCGGCAGGGTGGTAGGGCCGGTCCTCGGCCCTGGGGGTGGCGCCACGCGGTTCGAGGCCGCGTCGCCGCTGCCCACCGGACCCGACGACCTGGCCCTTCTTCGTGCCGCCCTTACGAATAGCGCCGCGACGCTGAGAATTGCCTGCCATCACTGTCCTGCTTTCAGAGACCACTCGGGTCCGTTGGGCGTATCGGTCACTTCGACCCCCGCAGCTGCGAGGCGGTCCCGCACCTCGTCGGCCACCGCCCAGTTCTTCTCGGCCCGGGCGGTCGTGCGGCGTTCGAGATCCGCTCTGACCAGCACATCGAGTGCCGCGAGCGCGGCCGATCCGGAATCACCGGTGGAGCACCAGTGCTCGTCGAGCGGGTCGACACCGAGGATGCCGAGCATGCTCCGGACCTGCGAGGCGATCTGCACGGCCGTGTCGAGATCGCCGTTGTCGAGCGCCTTGTTGCCCTCGCTGCGCTTGCGGTGGATCTCCGCGAGCGCCTTGGGGACACCGAGGTCGTCGTCGAGCGCTTCGGCGAAGGCCTCGGTCCACTCGCCCACGGGCACCTCCCCCGCACGGTCGCGGGTCTTGAGCACGAACGATTCGAGTCCCCGGTACGCGGCAGCCGCTTCGGCGAGCGCGTCGTCGGAGTATTCGAGCATCGAACGATAGTGGGCACTGCCGAGGTAGTAGCGCAGTTCCTGCGGCCGGACGCGAGCGAGCACGTTGGGAATCGACAGCACGTTGCCGAGCGACTTCGACATCTTCTCGCCGCCCATCGTCACCCAGCCGTTGTGCAGCCAGTAGCGGGCGAAGCCGTCGCCGGCGGCGCGGGACTGGGCCATCTCGTTCTCGTGGTGCGGGAAGACGAGGTCCATGCCTCCGCAGTGGATGTCGAAGGTGCCGCCGAGATAGAAGCCCGCCATCGCGGAGCACTCGAGATGCCAGCCGGGGCGGCCGCGTCCCCACGGGGTGGGCCACGAGGGCTCACCGGGCTTCTCGGCCTTCCACAGCGTGAAGTCGCGGGGGTCGCGTTTGCCGAGTCCGGCGCTCTCACCCTGGTGGACGTCCTCGATGCGGTGTCCGGAGAGAGCACCGTATTCGGGGTAGCTCAGTACGTCGAAGTAGACGTCGCCGTCGGCCGCGTAGGCGTGCCCGGCGTCGATGAGGCGCTGGATGAGTTCGACCATCTGCGTGATGTGGCCGGTCGCACGGGGTTCCACCGAAGGAGGAAGCACACCGAGCGCGTCGTAGGCGCGGTTGAAGGCACGCTCGTAGGTCGCGGCCCACTCCCACCACGGCCGACCTGCCTCAGCAGCCTTGCGGAGGATCTTGTCCTCGATGTCTGTGACATTTCTCACAAACAAGACATCGAGGCCCTTGGTGGAGAGCCACCGACGGAGCACGTCGAACGCAACTCCGCTGCGTACGTGCCCGATATGGGGTTCGCCTTGGACGGTGGCCCCACACAGGTACACCGAGGCCTGGCCGGGGACCAGCGGTTCGAAATCCCGCACGGCCCGCGTTTCGGTGTCGTATAAGCGCAAGGTCACGACCGTCGATCCTACCGCTCGTCCTGCTGTGCCAGGACCAGTGCGGTCGCAACCGCGGCCACACCTTCTCCCCGGCCCGTGAGCCCGAGACCGTCCGTGGTGGTCGCCGACACGGAGACCGGACCTCCGAGCGCCTCGGACAGCACCGCCTGTGCCTCCTCGCGCCGCGGCCCGATCTTCGGACGGTTCCCGATCACCTGCACGGCGGCATTGCCCACCACCCAGCCGGCGTCCGCGAGCAGGCGGCGCACCTCACCGAGCATGGCGACACCGGAGGCGCCGGCCATCTCGGGGCGCCCTGTGCCGAAGACCGATCCGAGATCGCCGAGACCGGCGGCCGAGAGCACCGCATCGCACAGAGCGTGCGCGGCGACGTCCCCGTCCGAGTGACCCGCGCACCCGTCGGCGTCCTCGAACAGCAGACCGGCCATCCAGCACGGCCGTCCGGCCTCCACGGGATGGACGTCCGTTCCGATGCCGACACGCACGATGCTCACATCTCCTTCTCGGTGCGGACGCCGGACGCGAGCACGGTCCGTGCCAGCACCAGGTCCAGCGGGGTGGTGATCTTGAAAGCGAGAGGGTCGCCTGCGACCGTGGTGATCCGCTCCCCGAGCCGCTCGACGAGTCCCGCGTCGTCGGTCGCGTCGGCCGCATCGCGGTTGGCCCGCTCGAGCAGGTCGACGTCGAACCCCTGCGGGGTCTGTACCGCGCGGAGGGTGGACCGGTCGGGAGTTCCGGTGACGGTCCCGTCGGCGTCGACGCTCTTGATGGTGTCGACGACAGGCAGAACGGGGATCACCGCGTTGCTTCCGGCCCGCAACGCGTCGACGACCCGGACGAACAGATCGGCGGGGGTGAGCGCACGCGCGGCGTCGTGGACCAGCACGAACCGAGCGCCCGATGCCGCCGCGAGACCCGCGCGCACCGAGTCGGCGCGCTCGGCGCCACCCGCGACGACGGTGACCCGGTCGGCGAACGACTCACCGACGAGCCGGTCCGCCGGCGTCGCCGCCAGTTCGGGCGGCGCGACGATCACCACGCGATCGACCACCGCCGAGGCGAGCATCGCCTCGACCGAGCGGTCGAGCATCGTGCGGCCGTCCAGTTCCACGAACGCCTTGGGCAGTGGTTCTCCCAGGCGAACACCGCGGCCGGCCGCCGGAAGAATTCCGACGACCGGCCCGTTGCGATCGCTCATGTGCAGTTTGCCGATGTCTCGCGCGTCAGGAAGCGGCGGCGAGAACCTCGTCGAGCATGGTTTCCGCCTTGACGTCGTCGGTGCCCTCGGCGAGCGCGAGCTCACCGACGAGGATCTGACGCGCCTTGGCGAGCATCCGCTTCTCACCTGCGGACAGGCCGCGGTCCTGCTCCCGGCGCCACAGGTCGCGCACAACTTCTGCGACCTTGTTGACATCGCCGGAGGCCAGCTTCTCGAGGTTGGCCTTGTACCGCCGTGACCAGTTGGTGGGTTCTTCCGTGTGGGGTGCGCGCAGCACCTGGAAAACCTTGTCGAGGCCTTCCTGCCCGACGACGTCGCGAACTCCGACGTACTCCGCGTTCTCTGCAGGTACCCGGACCGTCAGGTCGCCCTGCGCGACTTTCAGAACCAGATATTCCTTCTGCTCACCCTTGATGGTGCGTGTTTCGATTGCTTCGATCAGCGCCGCACCGTGATGGGGGTATACGACGGTGTCTCCGACCTTGAAAATCATGTGTCCCGTGCCCCTTTCGATTCTCCCAGTTTAACACGTGACCACATCGCCCTCGCGTCAACGGTGCAGGTCAGGGGCACCGAGCGGTGAGCGTAGGGCTTGACAGGCAGTCTCTTCCGTGTATCGGGTGACCTCCGACACACTCGTCCGCCGAGGCCTGTCGATCTTGTCTTCCGGGTGCGAATCCGCACGAGATCCGGCCCCGACGTACACAGCGCACTCGGGAACTACTACTCTGCCTAGTGGATTGCGAGCCTTACTCGAGTGGAGGAACCCGTGACTGCTCTCAAAGCGCCGACTCGTCGAGTCGTGACCGCTCTCGCCCTTGCCGCGGGAGCGGCGCTCACGATGTCCGCGTGCAGCGCCGGTCAGATCACCCAGACCTCGACCCAGGTCGCGGCCATCAACGGTTCCAACGTGGACGCCGGCAGCCTCGCGCTGCGCAACGTGCACGTGATCTACCCGAACTCCGAGGAGTACAGCATCGAGCCCGGCGGCACCGCCCAGCTCGGCTTCACGATCGTCAACCTCGACCCGTACGTCGGTGATCGGCTCACCGGTATCTCCACCGATTTCGCAGCCTCGGTCACGGGTGCCCGCCTCGAGGTTCCGCCGCAGTCCTCCGTGGTCGCCGGTGTCTCCGAGGAGAACGCCGCCCTCGTCGAGGAGGTCGACGAGTCGCCGCGTCCGGACAGCACCGAGGAGACCCCCTCCCCGGCTCCGGATGCCGTCGCCAACAACGTCGAGCTCGTGGACCTCTCCGAGGGTGTCCGCCCGGGCCTGACCATTCCCGTGACCTTCACGTTCGAAGAGGCCGGCGACATCACGCTGTCCGTGCCGATCGACGCCGGCCCGGAGCTCCCCCGCGACGAGTCGGATCTCTCGCCGATCGTGGGCGAAGCACACTAGGACCTTTCTACAGAAGGGCCCGGTCGAGCACAGCTCGGCCGGGCCCTTCTCGCATCCGCTCCGGTGTCGGTGCGACCGTCTATCCTCCGGCCGTGGCAAAGACCAAGACCCTCTACCGCTGTTCCGACTGCTCGCACACCGTCGCGAAGTGGGTCGGGCGCTGTCCCGAATGCGGAACGTGGGGGTCGATGGACGAAGCACCCGTGCAGCCGGTCGCGGTCGCCTCGCGCTCGGGTACCTCGCTCGCCCGTGCCGGTGCCGCCGCCGTGCTGCCGAGCACCCCGGCCACCCCGCTGTCGCAGATCGACAGCAAGTCCACCCACGCGAAGCCCACGGGCATCCCCGAACTCGACCGTGTCCTCGGTGGCGGTGTCGTCCCCGGTTCGGTCGTCCTGCTCGCCGGTGAGCCCGGTGTCGGCAAGTCCACGCTTCTCCTCGAGGTGGTGCACCGCTGGGCGTTGCGCGGCGAAGCCGATCGCGCGCTCTATGTCACCGGCGAGGAATCGGCCGGTCAGGTGCGTTTGCGCGCCGACCGCACCGGCGCCGTGCACGACCGGGTCTATCTCGCCGCCGAGAACGACCTCGCGACGATCTTCGGGCACGTCGAGCAGGTCAAACCCACCCTGCTGGTCGTCGACTCGGTCCAGACCATGCTCGCCGCCGACGTCGACGGCGTCACCGGTGGCGTCACGCAGGTCCGCGCGGTCACCAGCGCCCTGACCTCCCTCGCGAAGTCCAGCGGCATCCCGGTGCTGCTCATCGGCCACGTCACCAAGGACGGCGCCGTCGCCGGCCCGCGTTCCCTCGAGCACCTCGTCGACGTGGTGCTGCACTTCGAGGGCGACAAGCACTCCACACTGCGCATGGTGCGCGGGGTGAAGAACCGGTTCGGGGCCGCCGACGAGGTGGGCTGCTTCGAACTCGCCGAGGACGGGATCGTCGGGGTGAGCGACCCGTCGGGGTTGTTCCTGCAGCACCGCGACGAGGCCGTGCCCGGCACCGCCGTCACGGTCACGATGGACGGCAAACGCCCGCTCCTCGGTGAGGTCCAGGCACTCGTGGTGCCCACCCACAATCCGTCGCCGCGACGCGCCGTGAGCGGCCTCGACTCCGCGCGGGTGGCGATGGTGCTCGCGGTGCTCGAGCGTCGCTGCGGCCTCGGCCGGCTCGGCAACTGCGACGTCTACGCCTCCACCGTCGGTGGTATGCGGATCACCGATCCGTCCGCCGACCTCGCGCTCGCGCTCGCCGTCGCCTCGGCCGTGCGCGACCAACCCGTCCCTGCCGGCACCGTGCTTCTCGGCGAGGTCGGTCTCGCCGGGGAAGTCCGTCGTGTCGTCGGTGCGGGTCGCCGCCTCGCAGAGGCGAGCCGGCTCGGCTTCGACCGCGGGGTGGTTCCGCGCGATGTCGACGGTGTCCCGAAGGGCATGAAGAAGTTCGAGGTGTCCAACGTGGCGCAGGCACTGTCGACGCTCACGCGCTGACCTGCCGAGGTGCCGGCGGCACTGACCTGCCGAGGTGCCGGCGGCACTGACCTGCCGAGGTGTCGGCGGCAGGTGCGAACATGTGTTCGTGTCCGAAGCGACGGTGCTGCACGCCGATCTCGACGCGTTCTACGCGTCGGTGGAGCAGCGCGACGATCCGTGGCTGCGCGGCAGACCGATCGTCGTGGGCGGGGGTGTCGTACTCGCGGCGAGCTACGAGGCCAAGGCCCACGGCATCGTCACCGCGATGTCGGGCCGGGCCGCCCGCGCCCTGTGTCCGGGACTGATCTCGGTGCCTCCCCGCATGGAGGCCTACACGCAGGCGTCCCGCGACGTGTTCGCGATCTTCGACCGCACCACACCGATCGTGGAGGGGATCTCCATCGACGAGGCGTTCCTCGACGTCTCCGGTCTCGGGCGCATCGCCGGCAGCCCCGTCGACATCGCCGCACGTCTGCGTCGCACGGTCGCCGACGAGGTGGGGTTGCCGATCACCGTCGGTGTCGCGCGCACCAAGTTCCTCGCCAAGGTCGCGAGCGGGGTGCCAAGCCCGACGGACTGCTGCTCGTCCCTCCACACGCCGAACTCGAGTTCCTCCATCCGTTGCCGGTGGAGCGGTTGTGGGGTGTCGGCAAGGTGACGGCGGCAAAACTGCACGCGCACGGTCTGCGGACCGTGGCCGATGTCGCCGCCCACTCCGAGTCCGATCTCGTGTCGCTGCTCGGACGCGCAGCGGGACGCCACCTGCACGCCCTCTCGATCGGCCACGATCCACGTCCGGTCCGGCATCGGCGGCGCAGTTCGATGGGCGCGCAGCACGCCCTCGGCCGCGGACCGCACAGCATCGAGTCGGTCGGTGAGACGCTGCAACTGCTCGTCGACCGGGTGTGCCGGCGGATGCGCCGGGCCGGTCGCCTCGGCCGCACGGTGGTGCTGCGGATGCGCTTCGCCGACTACACCCGCGCGACCCGCTCCCACACGCTGCCCGGGGCCACCGCACGCACCGATCTGCTGTCGGCGGCGGCGCGCGACCTGCTCGAACAGACCCTGCCGCTCATCGCCGAGCGCGGTCTCACCCTCGTCGGGGTCGCGGTGACGAACCTCGTCGGCGAAGGCGTCGAGCAACTCGAGCTGCCGTTCGACGAGCCGGTCGAGGCTGTCGGAGACACGCCGAGTCACCTTGTCGGAGACACGCGAACGCACCGCGCCGTCGACCGGCACGCTCTCGATGCGGTTCTCGACGATCTGCACTCCCGCTACGGCGCGGGCGCGGTCACCTCGGCCGCGTTGCTCGGACGCGACCACCGGCCGGGTGTTCCGCTGCTCCCCGACGGGCCGGAGACCTGAACGAGAACACCCGAACGAAGGAGATGCCAGACTGCGGGGACGTCAGACTGCGGAGATATCGTGCTCGCTCTGCGGGAGCCCGTCGGCGTAGTCACGACCCTTCGCGAAATGCTCGTGCCCGACGACGACGAAGAGCCCGACCGACGACGCCACCACGACGTCCGGGTCGGCCAGCGGACCGTCGACGATGCGCGCCTCCGCGCTGGTGTAAACCTTGCGGCGCACCGTGCCGTCGACGCGGGCGCGGAACTCCAGCACCGAACCCAACGGGATGGGACGGGCGAAGTCCGTCTCGAAGTGCCCGGTGACGACGGCGGTCCGCAGGGCGGCGTTGCACGCCATTCCCTGCACCTCGTCGAATGCCGTCATGAGGATGCCACCGTGGATGAACCCCGGTCCGCCCTGGTAGCGCGTGGCGACGTCGAGCCGGCCGAGCACCTCGAGACCCTCGCCGAGCGTGAACTCCATCGCGAGGCCGTGGGGCTGGTCGTCACCACAACCGAAGCACTTGTTCCAATGCTGCGGTACCGGCGCACCCGGGCCGGGATGATCTTCCGGCAGATCGGGAACGACGAGGTCGTCGGGCAAAGTCCAGGTGCTGCGCATAAGCAAGTAATGTAGTTGCGCGGTCGGGGCGCCGATCCGGGAGTCCGCGCATTGTGACGACGACCGCAGACCGCACAGGGGAAGGAAGTCCAGATGACCGAGTCGGCGCCGGCATCGACGCTGAGCGACACCATCGCTCGTCTGGCGCCCGGCACCGCGCTACGCGACGGTCTCGAACGCATCCTCCGCGGCCGCACGGGCGGCCTGATCGTCCTCGGTTTCGACGACAGGGTCGCCGAGCTGTGCGACGGCGGTTTCGAACTCGACGTCGAGTTCGCCCCCACCCGACTCCGGGAGCTGTCGAAGATGGACGGCGCCGTGGTGGTGTCCACCGACGGTTCGCGCATCGTGCGCGCCAACGTGCAGCTCGTGCCCGATCCGAGCATCCCCACCGTGGAGTCCGGAACCCGGCACCGCGCCGCGGAACGCACCGCGATCCAGACCGGATATCCGGTGGTCTCGGTCAGCCAGTCGATGAGCATCGTCAGCGTGTACGTCGACGGTCGCCGCCACGTCATCAACGACTCCGCGACCATCCTGTCCCGGGCCAACCAGGCCGTCGCGACACTCGAGCGCTACAAGGCCCGCCTCGACGAGGTGACCCGGCAGTTGTCCGTGGTCGAGATCGAGGACATCGTCACGCTGCGCGACGCGCTCACCGTGGCGCAGCGGCTCGAGATGATGCACCGCCTGTCCGTGGAGATCGAGCAGGACGTGCTCGAACTCGGGACCGACGGTCGCCAGCTGGCCCTCCAGCTCGAGGAACTCGTCGGCGACAACCAGCTCGCCCGGCAGCTCATCGTGCGCGACTATCTGGCGGGTGAGCACGTCCCCACCCAGCAGGAGGTCGAGCAGGCTCTCGAGCGTCTCGCGCACCTGACCGACGTCGATCTGCTCGATCTGACGAGCCTCGCCCGCGCCTTCGGCTATTCGGGCACCATCGAGGCACTCGACACCTCGATGAGTCCCCGCGGTTATCGCGTGCTCCATCGGGTGCCGCGCCTGCAGACCCGGCAGATCAACCGGCTCGTGGGTGCATTCGGCACACTGCAGGGTCTGCTCGCCGCCACCGCTGCCGATCTCCAGGCGGTCGACGGGGTCGGCGCCCTGTGGGCCCGGTACATCAGAGAGGGACTGTCGCGCCTCGCCGAAGCCGCCATCAACCACTACGACTGAACCGCGACCGGCCGAGCGTCGATCCGCAGGTCAGGGCGTGATGTTGAACGGCTCGGGCACGCTGCGCAGGCCGCCGAGCTGCCCGACCACGGTGTACGCGCCGGGACCGACCGGTTCGCGCGGCGCCTGGCAGCCGGGCTCGGAGGTCGTCGCCGACCACTTGACGGAATAGGCCGCCTGGTCGCCCGGATCGAGCGATCGGATGTCGGCGGTCGATTCGGGGAAGCAGTCGGTGTTCGCCCAGAGCCGCTCGTTGCCGTCGAGGCTGTAGACGAGCACCTGCTGAAGGCCCGCACCGAGGTCGCGTTCGCACGGCGACGTGCCGATGTTGGTGATGACGATCGTGAAATCGGGTTCGGAACCGACCCGGTAGTTCGGCTCGTCCGACGTGACCCGCACGGCGAGCGACTGATCGGAGCACTGCCCCGGTGGAACCGGAGCAGCGGAGGTGGTGGCGGTCGTGGACGAATCGTCGTCGTCCGCGTCCTCCGAGGCCGAACCCCCTGCACCACGCGACCCGGACGAACCCGAGGCATCCCCGCTCCGAGTGGTGCTCGCGGACGCCGCGTCGGCGGACGCATCGGCCGCCGTCGTGGTGGCGGAGGTCGTCACTTCCGCCGCTGCGGGTTCGGGATTCTGATCGGGGTCGTCGCCGCCGGTCAGCGCCACGACGAGCCAGATGACCAGAGCCAGCACGACCACCGAGACTCCGATCGCGAGAACGCGTCGTCGCCAGTAGATCTCGGGGGGCAGAGGACCGGTCGGTTCAAGCACGCCCCCCACGGTATGTGCCGCGGGCTGCGCACGGCTACACCACCGTCGGCGTGTCGCTGTGACCTGCGGTCACATCGTTGTGACCGGCAGGTGCACACGTCTTCAGTTGTCGGATGCCTCGCCGATGTCGCCGAAGTGGCCGCGCAGGCTCACCTTGCCGTCGTCGAGCTTGTAGGTGACGCCCACGATGGCGCAGCGGCCGTCGGCGATGCGGTCGGCGATGATCCGCGAACGATCCGTGAGCAGCTTGCCCGTCTCGACGACGTGGCGGCCCTCGAGTTCGTCGACGGTGGACAGGCCCTCGGCCCGGCCCATGAGGATCGACGGAGCGACCCGCTCGACGAGGCTGCGGATGTGCCCGCCCGGCACCGTGCCCTTGTCGAGGGCGTCGATGGTCGCCGCAACGGCGCCGCAGCTGTCGTGGCCGAGGATGACGATGAGCGGAACGTTGAGGATCTCGACTGCGTACTCGATGGAGCCGAGGACGGAGCTGTCGATGACGTGACCCGCGGTGCGGACCACGAACATGTCGCCGAGCCCCTGGTCGAAGATGATCTCTGCGGCGACGCGGGAGTCTCCGCAGCCGAACAGCACGGCGGTGGGATGCTGACCGTTGACGAGTTCGGCGCGACGGTCGATTCCCTGGCTCGGGTGCAGCGGAGTGTCGCTGACGAAACGATGATTACCCTCGGTCAGGGCTTTCCATGCGGAGATGGGATTGGAGTTCGGCATGCGTACATTATTCACCTGCGCGCATGTCCGATTTCGTTCGACATCTCCTCGGCGGAACCCGAGACCCGACCCTGTGACCGGAGGAGACCCGAGATGTCCGTGGACGCACCGTCGTTGCTGCGCTGGTATGCCGCGCAGGCGCGCGACCTGCCGTGGCGCCGCGACGGGGTGACGGGCTGGCAGATCCTCATGTCCGAGGTCATGCTGCAGCAGACGCCGGTGGTCCGGGTTGCCCCGATCTGGGAGGAGTGGGTGCAGCGCTGGCCCGTGCCGTCCGCGATGGCCGCGTCGAGCCAGGCCGAGGTCCTGCGGGCATGGGGCAAGCTCGGTTATCCGCGCCGCGCGTTGCGCCTGCACGAGTGCGCCGGCGTACTCGCCGCCGAGCACGACGACCGGGTGCCCGAGGACGTCGACGTCCTGCTGACCCTGCCCGGTGTCGGCGCCTACACCGCCCGGGCGGTGGCATGCTTCGCGTACGGGCAGCGTGTGCCGGTGGTGGACACGAATGTGCGGCGTGTCGTCGCACGCGCCGTCCACGGCCGGGCGGAGCCGGGAAATCCTTCGACCACACGGGATCTCGCAGACGTCGAAGAGATCCTTCCGCGTCAGCGCGCGCGTGCGGCGACCTTCTCCGCGGCGCTGATGGAACTCGGTGCGACCGTGTGCACCGCTCGCACACCCGACTGCGGACGCTGCCCGCTGCCCGAGTGCGCATGGGTGCAGGCCGGGCGGCCCGCCCACGACGGACCACCCCGGAAGGTGCAGAAGTTCGCCGGCACCGACCGGCAGGTGCGCGGCCGGTTGATGGCGGTGCTGCGCGAGAGCAGCGTCCCGGTGGAGCGTCCCGTCCTCGACAGCGTGTGGACCACGGACCCGGGCCAGCGCGACCGTGCCCTGCATTCGCTGCTCGTGGACGGTCTCGTCGAGCAGACCGACGACGGCCGGTTCGCACTCGCCGGAGAGGGATCGACCTCCTAGAGTGGGCTCGCCGACGGTGCTACTGGAGTCGGCTCGCCGACAGCTCGTTCGTGGTCAGGAAGTGCTCCACGGCGGCGCGGAACTCGTCGGGCCGGTCGTCGTGCACGAGATGCCCGGCGCCTTCGACGAGGACGTATTCGGTGCCCGGTCGCGTCGCCATCCGCCGCATCTGACCTTCGGGGGTGATGGTGAACTCGCCCTCGAGCAGCAGGGCGGGTACGCGGATCGAATTCCACTCGTCCCAGAAGTGCCGCGAACCCCATTCCTCCGAGATGTCACGGAAGGTCTCGACGTCGCCGTGCAGATACCAACCGTCGTCGCGGCGGACGAACGAGTCGAGGAAGTAGCGACCCGCGACGGGCCCGAAGAAGTCGGAGACCGCATCCTCCGTGGGGAACGGTTGCGGCCACTGCGCGATCATCGCCGCCCAGTTCGCGGCGGTGCGGCCGCGGAAGTCGGGCGCCATGTCCTCGAGCACCAGCGCGTTGACCCGCTCGGGATGGGCGGCGGCGAAGCACCACGCGTGCAGGGCACCCATCGAATGCCCGATCACGACGAGCGGTTCGGTGATCCCGGTGAGGTGGGCTGAGAGGTCGGTGACGAACGCCTCGGTGGTGAGTTCGCCGGGGGCGGGACGGCCGTGGCCGGCAGCGTCGAAGGTGTACACGTGCCCGTGTTCGCGCAGCCACGGCACGTGACGACGCCACGTCCGGGCGCTGCCCATGAGACCGTGCAACAGCAGGATGGGTCGTCCGGTTCCGCCCTCGTCGTGCAACACAATCGACCAAGTTAGCGGAGTAGGCTCTCGCGCATGGCAGTCGTGAAGATCAACGCAATCGAAGTTCCCGAAGGCGCCGGCCCCGAGCTGGAGAAGCGATTCGCCAATCGGGCGCACACCGTCGACAACTCCCCCGGCTTCTTGGGCTTCCAGCTGCTCCGCCCCACCGCGGGCGAGAACCGGTACTTCGTGGTGACGCAGTGGGAGTCCGAGGAGGACTTCGCCGCGTGGCGCGACGGCGACGCACGTGCTGCCCACGCGGGTGAGGCGAAGAAGCCCGTCGCGACCGGCGCATCGCTGCTCGAGTTCGAGGTCGTCCTCGACGTCAAGAAGTCCTGAGATGTCCGCGTCCGGCGGGTCCGGGCGTGAGTTCACCTATGCGGAGGTGGGAGCGAGCCTGCGTGCCTTCCGGGGCGAGGCACCGCTCCCCTCCGGTTATCGACACCTGAGGGTCGAGAGCGAACTGGGCAGCGGCGACACCGTGTTCGAAGTCGCCGCTGCCCGGTTGTTCTCGTGGGACATGCATCGCGGTGCGGGCATGCGGATCCCGGCCGGTACGCCCCTCGCAGTGCCCGGCGTCGAAGTGGATCTCGGCTTCGGTCTCGGACCGGTGCGCGCATCGGCGCGGTGCCGGGTGATCGAGATCGTCGACACCGCAGACGTCCGCGGGTTCACCTACGGCACGCTCCCGGGCCATCCCGCCAGCGGCGAGGAGACCTTCGTCGTCGAGCGGACCGCGGACGGACGGGTGCGGGGAACGGTGCTCGCGTTCTCCCGCCCCGCCCGCTGGTACACGAAGCTGGCCGGGCCCGTCGGGCACCTGCTCCAGCAACAGATCGCGCGACGTTATCTCGCGGCACTCACAGCTTGACCGTCACATCGTCGACGGCCCTGCGCAGGAACTGACGGAAGACGTCCACCGGCTGCGCGCCGGACACCGCGACGGCGCGGTTGGCCACGAAGAACGGCACCCCCTGCACGCCGATGCGCCGCGCGTCGAAGAGATCGGCGGCCACGGCGTCGGCCGCCGCTTCACCGGCGGGATCGTCGCCGTCGAGCGCCGCGCGCGTCGACTCCGGATCGAGCCCGACCTCGGCGGCGACCTTCACGAGGACATCCACGTCGTCGACCACCTCACCATCGACGAAATGCGCGCGGAACAACGCCTCGAGCACCTCGTCGCGCTTGTCGCCTGCCAGATGCGCGAGCCGGTGTGCGTCGAAGGTGTTGGCGGCGACGACGTTGTCGAAGTCGATCTCGAGTCCCACGTCGGCAGCGGTGTCCGAGACCTGGGCGAACATCTGCCTGACCTGCTCGGCCGGCATCCCCTTCATCGCGACGAGCGCCTCTACCTCGGGGACCCGTCGCCCGACCGGCGTGTCGGGCGAGAGCTGGTACGACCTCCAGGTGACCTCGATCCGGTCGCGGTCGTCGAAGGACTCCAGGGCCTCCGCGAAGCGCCGCTTGCCGATGTAGCACCAGGGGCAGGCGATGTCGGACCAGATCTCGATGTGGGCTGTGGGGAGAAGTACGTCAGGCATGCTCATATTCGGGTACAACCCGGCCCTGACGTGCTCTGTTCCCGGCCGATCGGTCCACGAACCCGTCAGCTCTCGAGCGCGGCGTCCAGGGAGATCTCGACGCCGGTGAGTGCCTTGCTCACAGGGCATCCGGCCTTCGCGTCCTCCGCGGCCTTGACGAAGCCGTCGGCGTCGAGGCCGTCGACCTCGCCCCGCACCTTCAACCGGATTCCGGTGAGTCGGAATCCGCCCGCCGGGTCGGGCCCCAGCGAGACGTCGGCGGTGACCTCGAGGCTCTGCGGCGTGCCGCCCGCCTCCGCGATCAGCGCGGACAACTGCATCGCGTAGCACGACGAATGTGCGGCGGCGATGAGCTCCTCGGGGCTGGTGGTGCCGTCCGCGTTCTCCGCCGAACGCTTCGGGAACGACACGTCGAACGTGCCACGGCCCGAACTGGTGAGCTCCACCTGACCGGAGCCCTTCTGCAGATCCCCGTTCCATGCGGTCCGTGCGGTACGAGTGGGCATGACCTCTCCTTCTCTGGGTGCGACAGCTCTGCGTGCGACAGTGCTTCACGAAGACAGTGCTTCACGAACCACACTTGCAGAGTCGTCGTGGCGGCGAGGGCGTTCGCGGCAGAGCGTTCCCGATGTCCGGATCAGGCCGATCGCGCCCTCAGTTCACGGTCGCGCTCGCGGATCGACTGCACGGCTTCGTCCCGTTCGTAGGGCCGCACCTCGAGCCGCCGCTTCACCTCGGCGATCTCCCGCATGCGTTCGGCGTGGCCCCGCCGTGCGGCGTGCCCGGCGCCTCCGGGCACCAGGACACTCAGGCGGTCGCGTACGAGGTTGCGCGCGAACCACACCGGATACAACGCTGCCATCGGGCTCAGCCGCGGAACACCGACGGCGTCGGCGTATCCGGAGCCGAGCGACAGGCGGGCCAGGTCGGCGTGGAAGTGGTAGTACGCCCAGCTCCTGATGCGGTTCGCCACGCCCGGGCCATCGACCCCGTAGATACGGGGAACGGCTTTCAGGGCAGCCTCGGTGAGAGCGGCGGACGAGTCGTCGGGGTCGACCTCCGACCAGACCGCCAGCCAGATCAGACGCAGGAGCTCGTCGAGGGAGGTGACCTGCAGATCCGCTGTCACGCCCATGGTGTGGGCGATGTAGCGGTAGAGGTGGACGATCGCATCGCGCTCACGTCGCGAGTACCAGTGACCGGCCGCCATGACGGCGAGGGCCACCCCGGCGATCGGGATCATCGTCACGCAGTAGTGCAGCTGGTTCACGGGCCGGCCGTGCGTGTCGATGTTCCAGTCGTCGACCCGGTCGATCCCGGCACGGATGTAGGCGTGCACCACGCGGACGCGGGCGGTGTTCTTCGTCCCCGCTCCGAAGCGCTCCATACCGCCGGGCGCCGTGCAGTCCATCGACCACGAGACCGTCTCGACGATCCGTCCCGCGGCGCGCTTCGCGAGGTCGCCGCCGCGCAGCAGCACGTCGTTGACGCGCGGGGAGACGTAGCTGGCCGGGAAGGCGATGGCGGTGGTGAACGCCATGAGGGTGCTCATCGGCATCCGTGCGATCGCCCGCGCGGCGAGATCGAGTTTGTCGTAGTCGACCCAGAACGGCACGTCGTCGAGGGTGGCGATGAACGCTGCCACCTCGGGTGCGGGATCGTCCACCGTCTCGATGCCGTGTTCGAGTGCCTGCTCGAACTGCGTGCGGACGCGGAGCCGGTCCCGGCGCATCGCGGCGACCAGATCATCGGCCACGGGATCGCAGGTGTGCGCGAACTTGGCGAACGCCCGGGCCTGGGCCCGGGTGGGTCGTACCGAGTCGCCGGCGAGCAACGACATCGCCAGACGCGGGCCACCCTCTCTCAGGATCGGCTTCGGTTCGAGTCGGTCGGTTCGGTCGTGCAGGTGGGCAGTCGACGGCGCATCGATCGTCACTATCTTCTCCTCGTCCGGATTCAGGGACCGACTATGACAAGGATTCCACAATTAGTAAACACTTGATTCCGGAATCGATCGATTCCGGAAGGTCGGTGGTGTTGTGCCACACTCGACGATGTGTCCGAGCCCGAAGCCACCCGCGCGTATCGCGGCATCGCGCCGGCCGATCGGCGCGCCGAACGACGCAAGCGTCTCCAGAACGCGGTGATCGACGTCGTCGCCGACGAGGGCTGGTCGGCGGCGACGGTACGGAAGGTCGCGGCCACCGCGGGAGTCGGTCCGCGCTTCTTCTACGAGAGCTTCACCGACATGAACGACCTCGTCACCACCGCCTACGACGAGCTCGGCGCGACCCTGCTCGAAGGCGCCGTCGACGCGATCGCGGCGGCCCCCGACGAGCTGCACGCCAAGGCGCGCGCCGCGGTGGGAGCGATCGTCGGCGCCGTCGAACGCAACCCCCAGCAGGGCCGTTTCCTCATCTCCGACGCGCCCCCGCTGGCGGAGCGGAAGAGCGCGTTCATCCGGTCCGCGGCCGACGAACTCGCCAAGCAGAGCGACGCGGTGGGCACCCGTCTCGACTCCCGGCAGGCCGAACTGTGCGCGGTCGTCGTCATGGCCGGCGCCGTCGAGCTCGTCCGCCGCTGGCTCGACGGCACCCTCGACATCCGCCCCGACGAACTCATCGAGATCGTCGCCAGCACCCTGTCGACACTCACCGCGCACATGCCGACCATCGGCAGATGAGCCGGCGGCAAGGTCGGCCGCGACCCGCGGCAGGGCGGACGTCCCGGAAGAGGACCCCTGCTCAGCCCCGCACCGCGGCCGACAACCCCGTCAGAGCTCGGTCGATGTGGGCGGGCCATTCCCGGGGGTCGATCCGGTGCACACCCGACTCCCCCGCGAACGCACTCGAGATCACCACGTCGGGCTCCGTCGTCGCCAGCAGGCGCAGACTGTCGGCGAGTGCACGGGCGTCGCTCATCCCCTCGATGTAGCCGGCCCGCCACTTCCCCGACGCACCGCGGTACAGCGTGTCGCCGGTGAACAGGTAGCGGGTTCCGTCCGCACCGGGCACCAGATAGCAGATGCTGCCCACCGTGTGCCCCGGCGTCGGAACGATCTCCACCCCGTTGTCGTCCACGTGACGTTCTGTCAGCGGGACGTCGATGCGGGCGTGTCGGCCGACCACGTCTGCCTCCGCCGCCGCCGCGTGGAGTCTCGACCCGAAGCGCTCGGCGATCCTGCCGAGCATCGGACCGGCCTCGTCCTGGTGGGACAGGTACTGGTCGGTGATCCCCCCGAGACGGTCCAGTGCGTCGAAATCGGCCTCACCGGCAACGGAGTAGAAAAGCACATCGGTCTTCCCGGTCCACAGATAGGCGTGCGTTCTCAGTCCCGGGAACGGGTTGTCCTCCTGCGTCTCCCACAGATCGGGCAGTACTTGCCGCATCGCGATACCTCCTGGTCGTCGTCCGCTCACCATCCACCGTGCAACCTCGAGCCGACTGGAGGTCAAGCCGGGAACGACGAGTCCGGAAATCCTCGGGTGGAACAGCAGGTGTGGGCGCAGCATGGAGCGGTGACCACGATGCAGCAGGATCCCCGCCCACTCGTCCGCGCCGCCCTGGACCGCGCCCGCCGGATCGTCGGTGGTGTCCGGAGCGAGCACCTCGCCGCTCCCACCCCGTGTCCCGAGTTCGATGTCCGCACACTGATCGGCCACCTCGCCGCGACCCTGGAACGGAGCGCG
Source organism: Rhodococcus rhodochrous (assembly GCF_900187265.1). Lineage (NCBI taxonomy): Bacteria > Bacillati > Actinomycetota > Actinomycetes > Mycobacteriales > Nocardiaceae > Rhodococcus > Rhodococcus rhodochrous. Next base: position 573,609 of record NZ_LT906450.1, on the reverse strand, counting down.
GCCATCGGTTCCGGGGGCGATCCCCGCACCGTCCCGGAATTCCTCACCTCCGAGAACGACGACTGGCCGGCCGTGCTCGATGCCGCCGCCGACCGTTACTGGCAGGTGTGGGAGGACGACGCCCTCCTGGACAAGCCCGTCACCGCCCCCTGGGGTACCTTTCCCGGCCGGGTCGCGATGTTCATGGAACTCGACGAACTGCTCGTGCACGGTTGGGACATCGCCGTCGCCACCGCACAGGAGGCGGACGCCGACCCGGCACTCGCGGAGGCAACCCTCGGGATCATGAAGATCACCCTGCCCGAATCACCTCGCGAGGGATTTCCCTTCGGCCCACCGGTCACGCCCGCGCCGGACGCCGGCCCGACCGAGCGTCTCGTGAACTGGGTAGGGCGTGCCAGCGCCCCCTGGTCCGGTCGGCGAGGTTGAACGGACGAAGCCGAACGCACAGCGAGAGGGGCGACACCCTTGCGGGTGCCGCCCCTCTCGTGCGAACCGTGTCGTCCGGTGTGAACCGGCGAGCGGGTTATCCGGCTTCGGACTCGCCCTCGCTGGACTTGGCCAGCGCGACCGCCGGGGTGTCCGGAACCTCGGCCGGCTTCTCGCTCGGCGTGAACGTGAACTTCGCGTTCTCGCCGGCGCCCTCGCCGTCCCAGCCCTCGACGTCGACGAGGACGATCTGGCCCGCGCCGATCTCGCCGAAGAGGATCTTCTCGGAGAGCTGATCCTCGATCTCGCGCTGGATCGTGCGACGCAGCGGACGTGCGCCGAGCACCGGGTCGAAGCCGCGCTTTGCGAGCAACGACTTCGCCTTCTCGGTGAGCTCGATACCCATGTCCTTGTTCTTCAGCTGCGTCTCCACACGTCCGACCATGAGGTCGACCATCTGGATGATCTGATCCTGCGTGAGCTGGTGGAAGACGATGATGTCGTCGATACGGTTGAGGAACTCGGGCCGGAAGTGCTTCTTCAGCTCGTCGTGGACCTTGTTCTTCATCCGCTCGTAGTTCGACTGCTCGCCCGTTCCGGCCGAGAAGCCGAGCCCGACGGCCTTCGAGATGTCGGCGGTGCCCAGGTTCGACGTGAAGATCAGCACGGTGTTCTTGAAGTCGACCGTGCGTCCCTGACCGTCGGTGAGGCGACCGTCCTCGAGGACCTGCAGGAGGGTGTTGTAGATCTCCTGGTGGGCCTTCTCGATCTCGTCGAACAGAACCACGGAGAACGGCTTGCGGCGCACCTTCTCGGTGAGCTGGCCGCCCTCCTCGTATCCGACGTAGCCGGGAGGCGCACCGAACAGGCGCGACGCGGTGAAGCGGTCGTGGAACTCGCCCATGTCGATCTGGATGAGCGCGTCGTCCTCGCCGAACAGGAAGTTCGCGAGCGCCTTGGACAGCTCCGTCTTACCCACACCGGACGGGCCGGCGAAGATGAACGAACCGGACGGACGCTTCGGGTCCTTCAGGCCCGCACGCGTACGACGGATCGCCTTGGCGACGGCCTTGACGGCGTCCTCCTGGCCGATGATCCGCTTGTGCAGCTCGTCCTCCATGCGGAGCAGACGCGTGGTCTCCTCCTCGGTGAGCTTGAACACCGGGATACCGGTCCAGTTGGCGAGGACCTCGGCGATCTGTTCCTCGTCGACCTCGGCGATGACGTCGAGATCGCCCGCACGCCACTGCTTCTCGCGCTCGGCACGCTGCGCGACGAGCTGCTTCTCCTTGTCGCGCAGGCTCGCGGCCTTCTCGAAGTCCTGCGCGTCGATCGCCGATTCCTTCTCGCGACGGGCGTCGGCGATCTTGTCGTCGAACTCGCGGAGGTCCGGCGGCGCGGTCATGCGACGGATGCGCATGCGGGCACCGGCCTCGTCGATGAGGTCGATCGCCTTGTCCGGCAGGAAGCGGTCGTTGATGTAGCGATCGGCCAGAGTGGCCGACGCGACGAGCGCCTTGTCGGTGATCGAGACGCGGTGGTGCGCCTCGTAGCGGTCGCGCAGACCCTTGAGGATCTCGATGGTGTGCTCCACCGTCGGCTCCCCGACCTGCACCGGCTGGAAGCGGCGCTCGAGAGCGGCGTCCTTCTCGATGTACTTGCGGTACTCGTCGAGGGTCGTCGCACCGATGGTCTGCAGCTCACCACGGGCGAGCTTGGGCTTGAGGATCGACGCGGCGTCGATCGCGCCCTCGGCAGCACCGGCACCGACGAGCGTGTGCAGCTCATCGATGAACAGGATGATGTCGCCGCGGCTGTTGATCTCCTTGAGGACCTTCTTCAGGCGCTCCTCGAAATCACCGCGGTAACGGCTGCCGGCGACGAGCGAACCCAGGTCGAGCGTGTAGAGCTGCTTGTCCTTGAGGGTCTCGGGGACCTCACCGTTGACGATGGCCTGCGCGAGGCCCTCGACGACGGCGGTCTTACCGACACCCGGCTCGCCGATGAGCACCGGGTTGTTCTTCGTACGACGCGACAGCACCTGCATGACGCGCTCGATCTCCTTGGCCCGGCCGATGACCGGGTCGAGCTTGCCCTCGAGAGCTGCCTGCGTGAGGTTACGGCCGAACTGGTCCAGGACGAGCGACGTGGACGGAGTGCCGGTCTCGCCACGGCTCGTGCCGGATTCTGCGGGCTCCTTGCCCTGGTAACCGGACAGCAGCTGGATGACCTGCTGACGCACCCGGTTGAGGTCGGCGCCGAGCTTGACGAGCACCTGCGCCGCCACGCCCTCACCCTCGCGGATGAGACCGAGCAGGATGTGTTCGGTACCGATGTAGTTGTGTCCGAGCTGGAGCGCTTCGCGAAGGCTCAGCTCGAGGACCTTCTTGGCACGAGGAGTGAAGGGAATGTGCCCCGAGGGCGCCTGCTGACCCTGGCCGATGATCTCTTCGACCTGGCTGCGCACACCTTCGAGGGAGATACCCAACGACTCGAGCGACTTCGCCGCCACACCCTCACCCTCGTGGATGAGGCCGAGGAGGATGTGCTCCGTGCCGATGTAGTTGTGGTTGAGCATCCTGGCCTCTTCTTGAGCCAGGACAACGACGCGCCGCGCGCGATCGGTGAACCTTTCGAACATCGCACTCCCTCACACTCTCCGGCCGCCGGTCCGGTACGCCGATCGTCCCGCACCCTGCTGCCGCTCTTAAGCTCCGGCACTCGAGTCGTTCGTCGGAACCTTTCAGAGGTTCCAAGCTCCCACTCCACACTCTAGTGGTCGTGGTATCGACTCGCTTTCCCTCTACCCTTCGGAAGGCGGCGAGAAAACCCGGTTTCAGAAGTTAACGCTGCACGTGGCGGATACGTTTCCGCAAGCTGTACGCCACAAGCGAACAGAGGCTGTGGGGGATCAACGGGCGAAGAATCGCTCGATCCTGCGTCCGAAGCTCCGCGCGGCGCGTTCGGGATCGGCCAGAGCACTTTCTGCGAGGACACTGTCCTCGTCCGACACCGTACCCGGTTCGAACGGCCGCAGCGAACGTCCCGGACCGCGCAACCGCTCGATGGTGGAGATGAGCGAACCGCCGTCCTTCGTGGCCTCCGCGATCACCTCGGGGTCGACGTCGAGATGTTCCGCCACCAGGATGTTGCGCAGCTCGACGGCGGCGCGGCCGACCGCGTCCCCGGGTTCGGCGGATTCGATGGCCAGGTCGCATTCGGTGTCGAAGCCCATCGAACGGTTGTTCAGGTTCGACGACCCGATCCGCAGCAGGGTCTCGTCCATGACGACGACCTTCGCGTGCACGTAGATCGGCTCCCCGCCGGCGGTGACGGGATAGTAGGCGGCGAAACGGCCGTGCACGTCGGCCTCCCACAACATGTGCAGCAGGGCCCGCCGGGCTCCGTCCATGGCCTTGCGTTCGAGCCAGCCGTCGGCGTTGCGTGGGATCACCACCACGATCTCGGGGCCGTCCGGTTCCTGCAGTCGCTCGGCGAGACCCTCCGCGATCCTGCGCGAAGCGAGGTACTGGCTCTCGAGGTAGAGAGTGTGCCGCGCCTTCTCGATCACCGACAGGTACAGCGCCTCGATCTCGTGGATGCCGTCCTTCCCGTCGTAGGCGGGCAGCGTGCGCGCGATGCCCACGTCCACGCTGCGGAGGGTCGGCTCGAGATCGTCGGGCCAGATCGGCTCCGGCTCCGGCACGGGATCGAGCTTCTCCCCCGTGGCCGCCTTCCACCGGGCGCGCGCCTGGTCGCCGAGGGCCCGCGCGGCGTCGCCGTCGACGGCGGTCGTCACGTCGTGCCACGGTCCGTAGCGTTTACCGCTCGGCTCCCGCCGGTATTTGCTCAGGTCCGGATGATCCGGGGTGTCCCAGCGGTCGACGGTCATATCGATACCGCCACAGAAAGCGATGCTGTCGTCGACGACGAGAATTTTCTGATGATGCGCTGCGCCCACGGGATGCGCCCCGTCGATTTCGAAGTGCAGGCTCGGGTCGGTGAGCCAATCGAGCACGAACACCGGCGTCATTCCGCGTGCGAGGGCACTGAACGCACCGATGTTCCACTTGAGCAGATAAATATCGAGACCGGGGCGACGTTCGGGGAGCCATTCGAGGAATTCACCGAGTTTGTTCGGTCCCTCGAGAGTTGCACCCTCGGGTTCGAACTTGATCCGGGTGTCGAAATCCCACCCGATCAGCATGATGCGTTTTTCCGCCCGGAGCATCGCCGCCTTGGCGTGACGGAAATAGTCGGCGGCGTCGACTATGCAGGTCAACCTCTCCGCTCGCGCAAGTCGCCAGCAGGTTGAACCCGGTTCGAGCACGGTCTCGGCCATGAGCGGATGCTACTCCCCGACCGCATCGCGCCGGGTCGTCCGCACGATCGAAGTGTGTGACGGGCGCCACTGTGCCACAACCCAACCCGCCCACAGACGACTGTGGGGCGCCGTCCACGGATGGACGACGCCCCACGGACGAGGATTCGTCAGTGCGCTTTGTTGTACGCCTCGACGATCTCCGCAGAGATTCGGCCACGGGCCGACACCGGCAGATCGTTGTTCCGTGCCCATTCACGGATGGCGGCCGTCTGTTCGCGACCGGCACTTCCGGATCCGCTCTTGCGCGGAGCCGGCGCAGTTCCGGCGGCGGTCTTGCTCCGCTTGCGGCCGCCGACCTTACGAGCGTGTTCGATCCAGAATTCCAACTGCTCGCGCAGCCGTGCCGCATTGTCCTCGGAAAGGTCGATCTCGTACGTCACTCCGTCGAGACCGAACTCCACCGATTCGTCCGCCGCCGACTCCTGATCCACATCGTCGATCAGGGTGACAGTGACTTTCTTCGCCATGTGGTGTAAATCCTCTCGCATGCGCTTCCCCCCGCGGGACGGGCACCACACTACCCGCCGATTAACGCATCGCAATATGGAGCGACGAAATCAGATTAACGGGTGTTCGGTCGAACAATCGGGAACAGGATTGTTTCGCGGATTCCCAGACCGGTAAGTGCCATCAGCAGACGGTCGATTCCCATTCCGGTACCGGTGGTCGGCGGCATTCCCTGTTCCATCGCGGCGAGGAAATCCTCGTCGAGAGCCATTGCCTCGTCGTCCCCTTCCGAGGCCAGACGCGCCTGGTCGACGAAACGCTCGCGCTGGATCACCGGATCGACGAGTTCCGAGTAACCCGTGGCGAGTTCGAAACCGCGGACGTACAGATCCCATTTCTCGGTGACCCCGCGCACAGTGCGGTGATCTCGTGTCAACGGCGACGTCTCCACGGGGAAATCACGCACGAAGGTCGGCTCGTGCAGCTGGTCGCCGCACATGTGCTCCCAGAGCTCCTCGACGAGCTTGCCGTGACCCCAGCCCTTGCCCTCGGGAATCTCCAGGCCGACGCGATCCGCGAGAGCCGTCAATTCCTCGAGTGTGGTGTCGGGGGTCACGTCCGTGCCGATCGCCTCGGACAGCGAGGGATACATTTCGAGAGTTTTCCATTCACCCCCGAAGTCGTATTCCGTACCGTCGGCGAGCGTCACCACATGGGTGCCGAAGACCCCGAACGCGACCTCCTGGATGATCTCGCGGATCATCCGCGCCGAATCGTCGTAGGTGCCGTACGCCTCGTACGTCTCGAGCATCGAGAATTCCGGGGAGTGCGTCGAGTCGGCACCCTCGTTACGGAAATTGCGGTTGATCTCGAAGACCTTCTCGATACCGCCGACCACGCAGCGCTTGAGGAACAGCTCCGGCGCGATACGCAGGTACAGGTCGATGTCGAGCGCGTTCGAGTGCGTCACGAACGGGCGGGCCGCCGCGCCGCCGTGCAGGGTCTGCAGCATGGGCGTCTCGACCTCGAGGAAACCGCGACGCTCGAGCGCGTTGCGCAGCTCGCGCACCACCGCGACACGCATGCGTGCGTTGCGACGTGCTTCGGGACGCACGATGAGGTCGACGTAGCGCTGACGCACCCGTGCCTCTTCGTTCATCTCCTTGTGCGCGACCGGCAGCGGACGCAGCGCCTTGGACGCCATGGTCCACGAGTCGGCCATGACACTGAGCTCACCGCGACGGGAGCTGATGACCTCGCCGTGCACGAACACGATGTCGCCGAGGTCGACGTCGGACTTCCAGGCGGCGAGCGCCTCCTCGCCGACGCCGGCGAGGCTGAGCATGACCTGCAGCTGGGTGCCGTCGCCCTCCTGCAGCGTCGCGAAGCACAGCTTGCCGGTGTTGCGCGAGAACATCACGCGACCGGCGACGCCCACGATCGTGCCGGTGGCGGTGTCGGGTTCGAGGTCGGGATACTCGGCGCGGATCTCCGCGAGCGTATGGGTGCGCGGGATCTCGACGGGATAGGCCTCCGAACCCTGTGCCAGGAGCCGTTCGCGCTTCTCGCGGCGGACCCGCATCTGCTCGGGGGTGTCGTCGGGCTGCTGAACGGTGGCATCACTCACGGGTAACCAGACTATCGGACACCCGGGGCCGTCAATCCTGCAGATGCGCGCTTTCAGTGAGCGGTGACCCGCGCCACGTCCTGAGCGACGTGCTGGGCCTCCGCCACCGCGCCGACGAGACGGGCCGTCCGGATGGCGTCGTAACCTCCGACGAGGTGGGTGACCCGGCGCAGGCCCTGCGCGTGCAGTTCGGCGACCACACCGTGCGAGCTCGCTCCGTCGGACGAGACGAGGATCCATTCGACGTCGCGGTCGACGGCGAGGGAGAGACGGCCCGGGCCGCTCGGATCGAGTCGCTCGGCGACGAGATCGGCGGAAATGGCCAGCGCGCCGGGAAGCGTTCCCTGAACGGCACGTTCGGCGTTCGAGCGGATGTCGACGACGACGGCGCCGCGGGCGACCGCTGCGGACAGCTCGGTGGGGTACGTGCGCTCGACGGCGAGCCGGTGGAAGGCGACCGGAGCAGCAGTGGAAACAGAAGTGATGGAAAGAAGCGCAGCGCGCATGAGAGAACTCCCAGGAATGTGTTATCGGTCGAGGCGGCGGTCAGCCTCGACAACACTCCTGGGTGCTCATGCAACGGATCACGACGAACATTTTTACACAGAATGGCGCTCAGCGGAACCCGCAGTTCCGCGTGCCGCTCGTCTCACCTGGTTCCGCTCGTACACCAGACGCAATCCCTCGAGGGTCAGATCCGGCTCGTGGTGCTCGAGGGTGCGCGACTCCGGCATGATCAGCGGCGCACTGTCGCCGGTGCCGATGACGGCCACGTCGTCGCCGTCGAAACCGGGCACCTCGGCGCAGATCCGCCGCACGATGCCGTCGACCATCCCGGCGAACCCGAAGACAGCTCCGGACTGCATGCACTCGACAGTGTTCTTGCCCAGAACACCTCGGGGACGGAGCAATTCGACCTTCCGCAGTGCCGCCGACCGTGACGCCAGCGCATCCATCGAGATCTCCACACCCGGAGCGATGGACCCGCCGAGGAACTCCCCCTTGCCCGACACGACGTCGACGCAGGTGGACGTCCCGAAATCCACGACGATGCACGGAGATCCGTAGAAGTGGTAGGCCGCCAGGCTGTTGACGATACGGTCGGCGCCGACCTCCTTCGGGTTGTCCACCAGCAGCGGCACTCCCGTGCGCACCCCCGGCTCCACCACCACGTGCGGCACCGACGACCAGTAGCGGTCGAGCATGACACGCAACTCGCGCAGAACCGACGGCACGGTCGACAGGGCCGCCACCCCGGTGACCTGCTCGGCGGATTCGCCGAGCAGACCGCGGAACAGCAAGGCGATCTCGTCGGCGGTCATCCTGGGGTCGGTACGGACGCGCCAGTCGCGCAGCAGCCGCGCGTGCGAGCCGCTGCCCGCGAACACCCCCAGGACGATGTTGGTGTTGCGGACGTCGACGGTGAGGAGCACCTCTAGACCAGGGACGGGGAGTCGAGGGTCGACAGCATGCGCGGCGTGATCAGGCCCGAGCCCTCGGGAGCGTGGGCGGGGTCGTTGCCGAGCTCGACCTGACGGTTGTCGGCGTCGACGAACACCACGCGCGGGTCGTAGTCCTTGCACTCCTGCTCGTTCATCACGCCGTAGGCGATGAGGATGACGAGATCGCCGGGGCTGACGAGACGTGCTGCGGCACCGTTGATCCCGATGATGCCCGATCCACGCTCACCGGCGATGACGTACGTCTCCAGCCGGGCGCCGTTGTCGATGTCGACGATGCAGACCTGCTCACCCTCGAGCAGATCCGCGGCGTCCATCAGATCCTGGTCGACGGTCACCGAACCGACATAGTGCAGATCCGCGTGGGTGACCGTGGCGCGGTGGATCTTCGACTTCATCATGGTGCGGAACATGCTCGTCCTCGGTTTCTTTCTCGTTTCCGAATTCGATCGGTGGGTCAGCGGTTCGTCAGGTTGTCTTCGGCATCGGGATCCACCGGGCCGGTGGCGCGTTCGAGGAAGCCGGTGCCGACGGCGACCCCGACGTTGTCGATGAGGCGGGTGGAGCCGAGTCGTGCGGCGACGAGCAGTCGGCCGTCGCCACGTTCGGGGGCCGGCCCCAGATCGGCGCCGCGCACCTCGAGATAGTCCACCTCGATCTGCGGGCTCTGCGCGAGCACCTCGCGTGCCGTGGACAGGATCGCCTCGGCTCCGCCCGCCGCGGCGTGCGCGCCGGCGACGAGGGCCGCGGACAGCGTGGTCGCGATCTCGCGCTGCTCGGGGTCGAGATAGCGGTTGCGAGAGGACAGTGCGAGCCCGTCCTGTTCGCGCACGGTGGGAACACCGAGGATGCGGATGTCGAGATTCAGGTCGGCGACCATTTGACGGATCAGGGTGAGCTGCTGGTAGTCCTTCTCACCGAAGAACGCCGTGTTGGGACCGACGATGTTGAACAGTTTCGCGACGACCGTCAGCATGCCCGCGAAATGACCGGGGCGCGAAGCACCTTCGAGCTCCGACCCGAGCGGGCCCGGGTGGATCGTGGTGCGCGGACCCTGCGGGTACATCGCCGAGACCGTCGGCACGAACACGAGTTCGACACCCGCTTCGCGGAGCAGTTCGAGGTCGGCGTCGAGGGTGCGCGGATAGGCATCGAGGTCCTCGCCCTTCCCGAACTGCAGCGGGTTGACGAAGATCGACACGACCACGACGGCACCGGTGAGCTTGGCCTGGCGCACGAGTTCGAGGTGACCGGTGTGCAGCGCACCCATCGTCGGCACGAGTGCGACGGTGCGGCCGACGCCGCGCAGAGCCCGGGTGACCTTGGTCAGGCCTGCGGGATCGTGGTGAACGGTCAGTTCACCTCGCACGTATCCGCGCTGTCCTGCTTCACTCACCGTATTCAGCTCCTTCGAGAATTGCCATCAGTTCCGGCTTCGATCCGGTCCGTTGCGCCGACCGCAGCGACAGCGCGCGGTACCCGGCGGCGATCTGCGGGTCGACGGCCTCGAGCGCGCGCAGATGCGCGGCGACGGCGTCGGCGTCGCCGCGCGCGACCGGCCCGGTGAGCGCCGAGGGTCCGCGCCGCAGCACGTTGTCGAGCGCCGCCGAGAGCAACGGCTGCAACACCCGCTCGGCGACTCCACCGGGGGCGTCGTCGACGAGTTGCTGGCCGAGCAGTTCCTCCCCCTGCAGGGCGCTGCGCAGCGCCTCGACGGCGTCGGCGACCAGCGTGACGAGGTGGTTGCTGCCGTGCGCGAGCGCGGCGTGGTAGGTCGTGCGCATGGACTCGGGGACGCGGACCGGCTCGCCACCGATCTCGAGGACGAGGGACTGCGCGATGGCGTAGCCGATCTCGTCGGCGGCCGTGATGCCGAAACACGCGGAGGAGAGCCGGTCGATGTCCTCGTCGTGGCCGGTGAAGGTCATCGCGGGATGGATCGCCAGCGGCACGGCGCCCTGCTCGGTCAGCGGCTCGAGGATCGCGGTGCCGTGGGCTCCGGAGACGTGGACGACGATCGTGCCGGCGGCGACCGATCCGGTGGCTGCGAGGCCGTTGACCAGGGACGACAGTTCGGTGTCGGGAACGGCGAGAAGGAGGAGGTTGCAGCGGCCGGCGACCTCGTCGACCGGCAGGATCTGCGAATCGGGCAGGCGGGTGGTGGCGCGGTGCCGCGAGACGTCGGACACGGCCGAGCAGGCCACGACGACATGACCGACGCGTTCGAAAGCTGCGCCGAGTGCAGTGCCGACCCGTCCGGCGGACACGATTCCTACCGACAGGCGCGCAGGCGCGGGTGCGTTGGTGATCCCGAAGGCATTCACGGGAGTCCTCTCGTTCGTTCCAGTCCCGCTCAGCGGGTACCGGACGTTCCGCTCGACAATAGCGCGCGCTTTCCGGGGCTCGCCACGGTCGGGTCGAGTGATCTGCGCCTCATCGACCGAGGTGGGGCGGGCGCGACCTGCCTCGCGACCGCCCGGGGATCAGCGCTCGGCCGACAGCGACGCGAGGATCTCCGCGACTGTGCGGCCTTCGCCGTCGGCGCGACGACGGCGGGAGCGACGTCCGGACGATTCCTCGTCGTCCTCGTCGTCCTCCGCGACCGTTTCCGCAGCTCCAGCGGTCTTCTCGCCGCCGTTCTCCCCGTCGGAGGGGTCGTTGCCTCCCGACTCCGCTCCGGTCTCGTCTGCGCCCGTCTGCGGGTCGGGATCCGATCCGGACTCGTGCTTGCCGGGCTTCTGCGACTCAGGCTTTCCCTCTGCCGTCTTCTCGGCTCCGGCGACCTTCGGGTCCCCGGTCTTCGGGTCCCCGGCCTTCGGGTCCCCGGTCTTCAGGTCCGCGGTCTTCGGCTTCTCGGCCTTCGTGCCCTCGACTTCCGCGTCCTCGATCTCGGCGTCCTCGACGTCCGGTTCTGCGGTCGCTTTTCCAGCCGTCGCCTTCTCGGCCGTGACCTTCCCGGTAGCGGACTTCCCCGTCGCAGCCTCGGTCTTCGCCTGCTTCTCGGCTCGCGGTTCTTCGACATCACCCTTCGCGGACGTCTTCTCCGACGCCTCCGCCGCGCGCATGGCCGCCTCGACCGACTCGGTCTCCGCGGTGACCGGCTCGTCGTCGGGAGAGGCGAAGGCCGGTCCCGACGGACGCGGAGCGGACACCCGCGCCGCCTCGCTCAGTCCACGCAGCTTCTCCGCCTGGCCTTCGAGGGCGACGACATCGTCGGGGAGCCGGCCGTCGAACAACATCTCGAGCGTGCGGCGCAGGGTGGCCAGCTCGGTGCGCAGGGCCGCCATCTCCCCGGCGTCGAGCTTCAGATCGGCACGGACCTTCTCCTCGACGGTCAGCTCGTACTCGCGCCGCGCCGCGATCTCCCGTTGCAACTGCAGTTCGTAGACCGTCTTCAGGTCGTCGGCCTTCGCCCGGTCGAGCGCCGATTCCCGGCGGTACTTGTTCATCGCGATGGCTCCGACAGTGGCAGCCCACAGGGCGACGACCACCGCGACACGCAGCAACTGCACGCTCTCACTGAAGATCAACAGCAGCGAGGCGATCATCGCCAGAGCGAGCAGACCGGCCACGATCATCGAGCCGGTACTGCGCCACGGACGGCGATTCCTGTCTGGTCGCGCCGAGGTTGCCATGACCATCAGGGTACTTGGGTGGGTCCTCGGATCGGAGCCGGACGACACGCCCTTCCCCACCCCGAAATCCGAGGTCAGACAGCCGGTTCGTTCGGTTCGTCGGGGTCTTCCGGTGTCCGGCAACAGTATTCGAGCCACAACGCGGCCGCCGCCAGCGCTATGCCGGCGAGGGCTCCGACGAGCACCCCCGAGGTGTCGTCGGTGGCGGCCTGCACGACGCCGCGTTGCGGTGCGAGATACAGCAGGAAGCCGGCCCACACTCCGGCGCTCGCGGCACCCACCAGTGCGGACGCCTTGGCGAGCGCGACCGCGCGGGCGGCGGTGATGGGATGCAACCTGCCGGGGCCCTCACCGATCTCGTGTTTGCCGACCCGCGACCGGATCATGAACGCCAGGATCACCTCGATCACCGCGACGGGGTACAGCGAGGCTCCCGCATAGACGGGGATGGGCGGCAGCGAGCCGTACATCGTGCGGACGAGCAACCACGCGACGATCGCTGCCAGCACGGCCAGCGCCAGCAGATCTCGGATCCGGGTCTGTTTCAGCACTCGGCGTGTCCCTGGGTCGTCGGCCCGGTCAGCGTCAGGTCGGTGCGGTGCACACCTTCCCGTTCGGCGGCGTCGAGTTCGCCGAGCCACTCGCCGATGCCCAGCCGCCGGCCGTCGGCGGTGAGCGCGGCCTCGGGTTCGACATCGAGCCACGGGACGAGCACGAACGCCCGCTGGTGTGCGCGCGGGTGCGGCAGGATCAGTTCCGGATCGTCGCTGCGCACCTCTCCGTCGCCGCTGTCGCAGGTCACGACGTCGACGTCGAGGCTGCGCGGACCCCAGCGCTGGATCCGGACTCGTTCGGCGGCCTCTTCGCGTTCCCGGCCGAACCGCAGCCAGTCGTGCGGACCGAAGGCGGCGTCCTCCGCGACGACGACGGCGTTGAGGAAGTCCTCCTGTTCGACGCCGCCCCACGGTGCCGTCGAGTACACCGCCGAGACGGCGACGGCCCGCTCGCCCAATGCGTCGACGACCGACCGCAGGTGCGCGAGCCGGTCGCCGATGTTCGATCCGATGGACAGCACGGCACGACTCATGAGGCGCTCTCCGTCGCATCGCTGCGGGAGCGGTCGATCACGACGGCGACGTCGCCGAAGGTCAGCGGGATCGGCGCCGACGGCTTGTGGAGCGTGACCTCCACCCGGGAGACACGCGGGTCGGTGAGCACCTCGTCGGCGATCTCCCCCGCGACCGTCTCGATGAGATCGCGGCCCGGACCGGCGATGATCGCCGCAGCTCGCTCGGCGAGTTCGCCGTAGTGCAGCGTGTCGGTCAGCTCGTCGGACGCCGCGGCCGGCGCGAGATCGAGCCACACGACGATGTCGACGACGAAGTCCTGACCGTCCCGCTTCTCGTGCTCGAAGACGCCGTGGTTGCCGCGGACCGTCAGTCCCCGTAGTTCGATGCGGTCGCTCACGCGTGCACTCCTTCCGCGCTGCCGCGCTGCCAGGCACGCACCACCGCGAGCGCGTCGCGGGACGCCTGCACGTCGTGGACGCGTACGCCCCATGCGCCGTGTGTGGCGGCGAGCGCCGAGACGACCGCCGTGGCGACCTCGCGGCCCGCGGGCGGGCGGACCGTGCCGTCGGGCGCCGCGAGCAGCGATCCGAGGAATCGCTTCCGGGACGCCCCGATGAGCACCGGGAAACCCAGTTCGGTGAGTTCGGGCAGGCGCTGCAGCAACTGCCAGTTGTGGTCGGGTTCCTTCACGAAACCCAGACCGGGATCGAGCACGATCTTGTCGGAGTCCACGCCTGCGGCCACTGCGATGTCGACCTGCGTGAGCAGCTCGTCGCGGACCTCGCGGACGACGTCCTCGTAGTGCGTCGAACCGCCCGCGTGGACGAACTCGCCGAGGGGACGCCAGTGCATGAGGATCCACGGCACCCCGGCCTCGGCGACCACCGCGGCCATGTCGGCGTCGGCGCGCCCACCCGAGACGTCGTTGATCATGGTCACCCCGGCCTCCACGGCCGCCTCGGCGACCGAGGCACGCATCGTGTCGACGCTCGTGGGAATGCCCGCCTCCGCCAGAGCGGCGATGACCGGCGCCACGCGGGACGCCTCGACCTCCGGGTCGACGCGCACGGCCCCGGGCCGGGTGGACTCGCCACCCACGTCGACGATGTCGACGCCGAGCTCGCGCAGCTCGAAGCCGCGGGCTATCGCGGTCTCGCGGTCCAGATAGCGACCGCCGTCGGAGAAGGAATCACTGGTGACGTTCAGTACGCCCATCACGACGGGCCACTGTTCGGCGGGGAAGACGGTCACCGGCGCAGGATCAGGTCCAGGGCCTCGGCACGCGACGCCGAACTGGTCTGGAACAGCCCGCGCACGGCGGAGGTGGTGGTGCTGGCACCGGGCTTGCGGATGCCGCGCATCGCCATGCACAGGTGCTCCGCCTCGACCACGACGATCACGCCGCGCGGCTGCAGCTTGCGCATCATGGCGTCGGCGATCTGGCTGGTGAGGCGTTCCTGGACCTGCGGACGCTTGGCGTAGAGGTCGACGACACGCGCCAGCTTCGACAGACCCGTGACGCGGCCCGTGGGGCCCGGGATGTATCCGACGTGGGCGACGCCGTGGAACGACACGAGGTGGTGTTCGCACGTCGAGTACATCGGGATGTCGCGCACGAGGACGAGTTCCTGATGACCTTCGTCGAAGGTCGTGTCGAGGACCTCGTCCGGGTCGGTGAACAGTCCCCCGAACACCTCGCGGTAGGCACGGGCCACCCGGGCGGGAGTGTCGCGCAGGCCCTCGCGGTCCGGATCCTCACCCACCGCGATCAACAGTTCGCGCACGGCCGCTTCGGCTCGGGCCTGGTCGAACGTACGACCCGCGTCCACGCTCAACTCGTGGGTCGTCACATCCTCCGGGTCGGAACCCGTATCCGACTTCAGGTGGTTCACCGACACCCGCTCGCCCTCCACTCTTCGCTCACTCGTCTCCATCGGAACCGACGGTCCCGATGCGCGCCCGGTACCGACTCACCGACACGGATCAGTGCCGGCCGGCCGGGCCTTCCCACCGCTGTGTGGGAGGGGGCTCGGGAGCGCCGTAACCATCGCGCGGTTGCGAGTCTCCCACGTGGTTCTCACCACGGTGCGCATCTGCCGCACCGTTGTCGCCGGAGTCCGACGGACGGTCGGGGTCCTGCGGCTCCTGCGGACGCCCGAAACTCTGCGTTTCCTGAGGCTGTCCGTAGCTCTGGGGGTTCTGCCCCTGGGGGCCCTGCGGATATCCGTATCCCTGCGGCTGTCCGGGGGCCTGCGGCTGCCCGTAACCCTGCTGTTCCTGCGGGGTCTGCTCGCGCGGCGGCCAGCCGGGAGCCGACCATCCGGCGGGAGCACCGTAGTCGGGACGCGTCGCGTGCCGCGGACCACCCGGATACGGAGCCGTCGGCTGGAAGCCCGGAAGCGGCTCGGAGGCCGGGACCGGCTGCGACTGCTGTTGGGGTTGCGGCTGCGACTGCTGTTGGGGCTGGGGGTAGCCGTTCGCCGGCTGGTACTGCGGCTGCGCGCCGGGCTGGTAGCCGGCGGGAGCGGGCACCTCGCCCTGGCCCGGATACTGCGGGTGCTGATGCGCCGGCTTCGTCAGCGACGGCGGTTCCGGCGGCCACGGCTCGCCGCGCTCGGCCGCGAGCTCGGCGGGCGTCTTGATCGGCGGCTTGTCGGACGGGACCCGATCACCGAAATCGTTGAAGGTCGTGATCCGCGGACGCTTCTTCACGTCGGCCAGGATCCGGTCGAGATCCTTGCGGGTCAGCGTCTCGTGCTCGAGCAGCTCGCTCGCCAGCACGTCGAGGGCGTCGCGGTACTCGTTGAGAATCGCCCACGCCTCGGTGTGCGCGGCCTCGATGAGGTTGCGGACCTCCTCGTCGATCTCGCGTGCCACTTCGTGCGAGTAGTCGGACTGCACACCCATCGACCGGCCGAGGAAGGGGTCGCCCTGCTCCTGGCCGTAGCGGACGGCGCCGAGCTTCGCGCTCATGCCGTACTCGGTGACCATCGCGCGCGCGATCTTCGTGGCCTGGTCGATGTCGGACGAGGCGCCGGTGGTGGGCTCGCGGAAGACGAGTTCCTCCGCGGCACGACCGCCCATCGCCATGACGAGGCGCGCGATCATCTCCGAACGCGTCATCAGGCCCTTGTCGTCCTCGGGCACTGTCATCGCGTGACCGCCGGTGCGGCCGCGGGCGAGGATGGTGACCTTGTAAACCGGCTCGATGTCGGGCATCGCCCACGCGGCGAGGGTGTGACCACCCTCGTGGTAGGCCGTGATCTTCTTCTCGTGCTCACTGATGATGCGGCTCTTGCGGCGGGGACCGCCGATGACACGGTCGACCGATTCCTCGAGGATCGCCTCGGTGATCACCGTGCCGTTCTCACGGGCGGTGAGCAGCGCGGCCTCGTTGACGACGTTCGCGAGGTCGGCACCGGACATGCCCACCGTGCGCTTGGCGAGCGCACCGAGATCCGCGTTGGGATCGATCGGCTTGCCCTTCGAGTGCACGGCGAGGATCGCCCGGCGACCGGCGAGGTCGGGGTTCGTGACCGGGATCTGACGGTCGAAACGGCCGGGACGCAGCAGCGCCGGGTCGAGGATGTCGGGGCGGTTCGTCGCGGCCATCACGATGATGCCGGAGCGGTCGCCGAAGCCGTCCATCTCGACGAGCAGCTGGTTGAGGGTCTGCTCACGCTCGTCGTGACCACCGCCGAGGCCGGCGCCGCGCTGGCGGCCGACCGCGTCGATCTCGTCGACGAAGATGATGCAGGGAGCGCTCTGCTTGGCCTGCTCGAACAGATCGCGCACGCGGGAGGCGCCGACACCGACGAACATCTCGACGAAGTCCGAACCGGAGATCGTGAAGAACGGGACGCCCGCCTCGCCGGCGACGGCACGCGCGAGGAGGGTCTTACCGGTGCCGGGAGGACCGTAGAGCAGTACGCCCTTGGGGATCTTCGCGCCGAGCGCCTGGTAGCGCGCCGGGTTCTGCAGGAAGTCCTTGATCTCGTAGAGCTCCTCGACGGCCTCGTTGGCGCCGGCGACATCGGCGAAGGTCGTCTTGGGCATGTCCTTCGACAGCTGCTTGGCCTTCGACTTGCCGAAGCCCATCATGCCGCCGCGACCACCGCCCTGCATGCGGCTCATCACGAAGAAGAACACGCCGAGCAGGATGATCATCGGCAGGACGAAGATGAGGATCGAGGTCAGCCAGCTCTCCTGGGTGACGCTCGTGTCGTACTTCTGCGCGCCCGACGCGGCGACCAGGTCGAAGATCTGCTCGGAGGCCGACGCGGGGTACTTCGCGATGATCTCGGTGCTGCCCTCGGTCGCGTCGTTGCCGTTCTCGAGCCACAGACGCACCTGCTGCTCGCGGTCGTCGATGCGGGCCTCGCTGACGTTCTGCGATTCGAGTTGGGACACCGCGACGGACGTGTCCACCTGAGTGAAACCGCGCGTGTCGTCGCCGAAGTAACTGAAGGCGTAGATCACCAGCAGAATGCCGGCGACGATCGCCAGATTACGGAACACTGTCTTGCGGTTCATACAGGTTCGGCCCGAGCGGCCGGTCCTTTCGATCGAGTTCGTCGGGGTCTCGCAGTCGCGGCGCTTCGCACCCGGGGTGGCCGCATGCCGCGACGGTCACTGACCAGGCAACGCAAGGTTACCGCGTAGCAACGAGCAGTCGCCCCGGCACCGACCGGAGCCGACACCGGGAAGACGTCGTAATCGACAACGATCGGGACGGAACCGGAGTTCCCCGGGCCGGGGAGCTCACCGCCCGGCTCGACCGGAGGTCAGCTGCTGTAGACCTTGGGATCCAGCGTGCCGATGTAGGGCAGGTCGCGGTAGCGCTCGTCGTAGTCGAGGCCGTAGCCGACGACGAACTCGTCCGGGATGTCGAATCCGACGTCCTTGACCTCGACGTCGATCTTCACGGCCTCCGGCTTGCGCAGCAGCGTGACGACCTCGAGCGATGCGGGATTGCGCGACGAGAGGTTCTTGAGCAGCCACGACAGTGTCAGACCCGAGTCGATGATGTCCTCGACGATGAGGACGTTGCGGCCGGCGATGTCCTTGTCGAGGTCCTTGAGGATCCGCACGACACCCGAGGACGACGTCGACGATCCGTACGAGCTGACGGCCATGAACTCCATCTGCGTCGGGATCGGCAGAGCGCGCGCGAAGTCGGTCATGAAGAAGATGGCGCCCTTGAGCACCCCGATGAGCAGCAGATCGCCTTCCGGCGCACCCACCGGGTAACGCTCGGCGATCGACTGCGCCAGCTCTGCGGTCCGCTCCTTGATCTGCTCTTCGGAGATCAGCACCGACGCTATGTCGTTCTCGTACACCGGGGGTCCTTCCCTACCTTCAGCTGCCGGTCGCCCGGACCTTCGCCCGGTCGACGTACTCCACGGCAAGCGTGCCACGCCGACGCGACACCACCAACCTCGTCCCCGTCCGCGGCCCCCGCCCGACCGCGACCGGGCCCTGTCCGCGCCACGCCACTACCAGGTCGTCGACCGCCCGCAGCATCGTCTCGTTCGGTGTCGCGGTGTGATCGATCAGCCACGATCGGAGGGCTCTGCGTCGCACTGCGGCGGGAGCCGCCGCGAGTGCGTCGGTGTCGAGCAGGTCGTCCTCGCGCCGCGCTGTCGCGAGCAGGTCGCGAGCCCAGACGTCGAGGGCGTGACCGTCGTCCTGCAGTTGCCCGGCCGTGCGCGCGAGGGCTTCGGCGACGCCCCCACCGAGCACGTCCTCGAGCAGCGGCAGCACCTCGCGGCGCAGGCGCACGCGCGTGAACCGGTCGTCGGCGTTGTGCGGATCCTCGTACGGGCGGTAGCCGAGTTCGTCGCACGCCCGGCGGGTCGTGTCGCGGCGCACGCCGAGCAGCGGACGGCCCCACGGCGGGTCGAAGGGTGCCATCCCGCGGATCGAACGCAGACCCGATCCGCGGCCGAGACCGAGCAGCACCGTCTCGGCCTGGTCGTCGAGGGTGTGACCGAGCAGCACGGGCCGGTCGTCGCGGTTCTCGTCGAGGGCCCGGTAACGGGCCGCGCGCGCGGCGGCCTCGATGCCTCCCCCGCCGGTGACGTCGACACCGACCACCGTGACGGTCGCGCAGCCGCGGGCCCGGGCGAACTCCGCGGCCCGCGCTGCGACGACCTCGGAGCCGGACTGGAGGCGATGATCGACGACGACGGCGTGCACCGCGTCGGTCTCCGCGACGGCGGCGGCGGTCAGGGCGGCGGAATCGGCGCCGCCCGACAACGCGACGGTCACCGCGTCGGCCGGGTGCGCGCCCAGCCAGGCCCGCACGGCGAGGCGCACCTCGTGGATCGCCGGGGCCTCGGGCAGCAGCGGACGATCGGTCGACGGTGAAGCCACGATCAGCTCAGCACCCGCGCGATCCACGCGTCGGGATGGTCGATCTCGCTCAGGGTGGGCAGGGCGTCCGGACCGGACCACACCGCGTTGAAGTCGTCCATGCCGACCTTCGCGACGACGGCGTCGACGAACTTCTTGCCGTGCACGTACTGGGCCATCTTGGCGTCCATGCCGAGGACGAGCCGGATGAGGCGATGCACCGGGCTGCTGTTGCGGTGCCGCCGGTTGTCGAACGCCCGCCGGATCCGCGCGACCGACGGGACCACCGCCGGGCCGACACCGTCCATCACATGATCGGCGTGCCCTTCGAGGAGCGTTCCCAGGGCGAGGATCCGGTCGAACGACTCACGCTGCGACTGCGCCTGCAGCGCCCGCACGACACCGAGCATGCCCCGCTCCGACATCGGCTTGTCGCCGGGAGTGCGCAGGTCCTTCACCGCCGACACCACGCGGGTCGCGACGTCGCCCATCGGCTCCTCGACCGCAGTGGCGAGGTCGGCGGCGGCCTCGCGCATCAGCTCGGCCATCCACGGTGCCTGCGCGAACTGCACGCGGTGGGTCACCTCGTGCAGACACACCCACAACCGGAAGTCGGCGGGCGGCACCTTCAGCGCGCGTTCGACCGCGACGACGTTGGGCGCGACGAGCAGCAGCGAACGGGAGAACGGGTCGTACTGTCCGAGCACCGCGGACGACAGGTAGGCGAGCATGGCGCCGGCCTGTGCGCCCGCCGGTTTGCCCACCCAGCGCGGGGAGGAGCCGGACGGGTCCTCGCCCGATGTCGCGGTGAGGTCGGCCATCGACGCTGCTGCCGCACGCACCCAGCCCGGCCGGTCGACGACCTGCGCGGGCGGCGGCTCGGTTCCGTCGTCGAGTCGTGTGTGCTCGCGCACCGGTCCCTCGGCGCGTGAGGCGGCCGAGAACAACTCGTCCTGCACCGCGTCGCGGGTGTACCGCGACATCGCGGGTTCGGAGCGGGTGAGGCGCACGCCGACGCCGGCCGCGAACGACCAGTCGATCGCGTCGCCGAGTGCCCGCTCCTTGCCGGTCATCGGCAACCGCACTCACGGAGTACCGACGCCACGGCGTCGAGGGCGGGGCGGGCCTCGCTCGGGGACCTGCCGTTGGAGAGCAGCGCGAACGACAGCACGCGGCCGTCGGAGTCGACGACGTATCCGGTGAGTCCGTTGACCTCGGTCAGCGTGCCGGTCTTCGCCCGCACCCATCCGGCTCCGGCGCGGGTCGTGGTGCCGTAGCGATCGGCGAGCGTGCCGGTCGCTCCGGCGACGGGAAGATAGTCGAGCATGGGCCGCAGCTCCGTCCTGTTCGGTCCGGCCGCCTCCGAGATCACGCGATCGAGCGTGCGAGCGGGGATCCGGTTCTCGACCGAGAGCCCGCTGACGTCGCGCAACGTCACTCCGGTGACGTCCAGACCCGCTTGCTGCAGGGTACCGGTCACGGCCTTCGTGGTGCCCTCGAACGAGTGCTCGTTGCCGGTCGCGACCGCGACCTCCCGTCCGACGGTCTCCGCGAGGACGTTGTCGGATCGGCCCAGCATCTGGCCGAGGCGCACGGTGAGCGGCGCCGACTGGACCGACGCCATGGGCGCCGCGCCCGGCGTGGCGGACCCGGGCGCGACCCGCGCCGGATCGGCACCGAGTGCGGTGGCCAGTGCACGACCGGCGTCCAGAGCGGGCGTCGCGCTGCGGGGCGATTCGTCCTCGAGCGGCCGCAACCGGCCACCGTCGAGCATCACGGGTTCGATGGGCGCGACATAGCCGTCGCCGACGTCCTGCGGGAACCAGCCCGGCGCGAGCGGATCCCCGGTGTACAGGCTCGTGTCGACGAGGACGGTCTCGACCGTCGCGCCGCTGCGCCGGATCTGTTCGGCGAGGTCGGCGATGCGAGGGCCACCCGGGTAGAAGCTCTCCTCCCCGGGCGGCATCGCCGAGAGGGTGGGATCGCCACCGGCGATGAGGACGATCTCACCCGGCTTCGAACCCTCGACCACGCGCGTGGTGATCCGATGGTCGGAGGGCAGCACGAGCATGGCGGCCGCGGCGGTGAGGATCTTCGTCGTGGAGGCCGGGATCAGCGCGCGATCGGCGTCCTTCGACCACAGCACCGTGCCGGTCGTGGGGTCGGTGATCGATCCGGCGAAGTCACCGAGACCGGGATTGTTCACGGCCTGGTCGAGTGCCGCAGCCAACGAGGCCGGGTCGGGCATCGGAGCGTCGGGCGAGACCGCGGCGACCGCGGGGGTCGCGACCACCGGCGCCGGTGCGGGGAGCACGACCGCGCCGGCGGACGCCCGCACGTCGTAGATCGCGAAGGCCCCGCCCACGACGAGAGCGAGGAGACCCGCTCCCCAGATCCCGAAGAGGATCTTCATGTTCCGTCGTCGCCTGGTTGCCAGTGAACCCTGCTTCTTGTTGCCGCCCTGCCCCGTCAACACGCCTCCGCTGCATCCTGCACACACTGGTCGACCAGCTACCCGCACTTCCCGCTGCCGGCCGCATACTGCTGTGACGCACTCGGGGCCCCGGTACCTGCACCTCCAGCCTAGCGCCGCGACCGTTATCCTCTCTGCGGACCATCACCGCAGATACGGATGTCGTATCCGCCGGAAAAACACCGACGAAGTGAGGCAAGGCGTGGAGTTCGAGGTCACCATCGAGATCCCCAAGGGACAGCGGAACAAGTACGAGGTCGATCACGAGACCGGACGCGTCAAGCTCGATCGTTACCTGTACACCTCGTTCGGCTACCCGGCCGATTACGGCTACATCGAGAACACCCTCGGTGAGGACGGCGATCCGCTCGACTGCATGGTCCTGCTGCCCGAGTCGGTCTTCCCCGGCGTGATCGTCGAGGCCCGCCCCGTCGGCATGTTCAAGATGGTCGACGAGGCCGGTGGCGACGACAAGATCCTGGCCGTCCCGGCCGGCGATCCGCGCTGGGATCACGTCCAGGACATCAGCGACGTCTCGCAGTTCGAGCTCGACGCGATCAAGCACTTCTTCGTGCACTACAAGGACCTCGAGCCGGGCAAGCACGTCGAGGCCGCCGACTGGGTCGGTCGCGCCGAGGCCGAGGCCGAGGTGACCGCGTCGGTCGAGCGCCTGAAGAACAACGGCGGGCACTGACACCGAGCCTGCAAGGACGGATCCCCCGGACGATCGCATCGTCCGGGGGATCCGTCGTCTATGGGGGGCTATTCGCCCTTGAACTGCGGCGGGCGCTTCTCGAAGACGGCCGTGATGGCCTCGGTGAGGTCCTCCGACGGCAGGAACGCCGCGTTCCACGCCGCGACGTAGCGGAGGCTGTCGTCGACCTGCGGAGAGCGGGTGTGGTCGAGGACGTCCTTGATGCCCTGGACGACGAGCGGTGGGTTGGCGGCGATCTCCGCGGCGGTCGCGTGGGCGGCGGCCAGCACTGCGTCGGCGTCGTCGTGGACGTCGTTGACGAGACCGATCTTCTCGGCGCGGGCGGCGTCGATGTCCTTGCCCGTGAGCGCGAGCTCGCGGACGTGACCGTCGCCGATGATGAGCGGGAGCCGGGCGAGGGTGCCGACGTCGGCCACCATTCCGACCTTGACCTCGCGGACGCTGAACTTCGCATCGGCGCTCGCGTAGCGGATGTCGGCGGCGGAGATGAGGTCGACCGCTCCGCCGATGCACCAGCCCTGGACCGCCGCGACGACCGGCTTGCGGCAGTCGGCGACGGCCGTGATGGCCGCCTGCATGTTCTTGATCATCGCGTGGAAGTCCGTGCGAGGCTTCGCGAGCGCCTTGCCGGAGACGACGGCGCCGAGGCTGCCGCCCATGGCGACGAGGTCGAGGCCGTAGGAGAAGTTCCGGCCGGAACCGGCGAGGACGACGGCACGGACCTCGGGGTCGGCGTCGAGCTCACCGAAGAGGACGGGCAGTTCCGCCCAGAAGTCGGGGCCCATCGCGTTGCCCTTGCCGGGGCCGATGAGCGTGACCTGTGCAACGTGATCCTTGCGTTCGACGGTGAACGCTTTCCAAGGCGAGAGATCGGACATTACCGAAGAGTAACTTGTGGATCGCCGGATCGCATCGGCACCGTCCGATCCGGGATCGCGGAAGCCCGCACATCGTCCGGCGATTTTCCTACTCTTGATCCATGACCAGGTCGCTGCATCCGAATGCCCACCGCGTCTCGGACACGCTCATCGCCCGCGGCCATCACGGTCTGATCGTCCAGCAGCCGGAGACCGTGCACACCGCCGAGCAGGCCGCCGCCGCGGTGGGTGTGGAGGTGGGCGCGATCGTGAAGTCGCTCGTCTTCCTGCTCGACGACGACCCGATCCTGCTGCTGGTGTCCGGGGCGCATCGCGTGTCGGTCGAGCGGACCGGCGAGCGGCTCGGCGGCGAGCTCGTGCCGGCCTCCCCCGACCTGGTCACGGAGGTCACCGGTCAGCCGCTCGGTGGCGTCGCACCGCTCGGCCACCCCACGAACCTGCCCACCTACATCGACCGCGCGCTGCAGCACCACCAGGATCTGTGGGCGTCGGGTGGATGCCCGAACACACTGTTCCGGACCGTCTATTCGGAGCTCATGCGCATCACCGCGGCGATCGACATCGACGTCGACTGAGACCGCCCACCTACCGGTACCGCAGGCACCTCCACCCGGGTACACTCTCCGTCGTGACAGTCCGAGCGTGGAGCCGCAGGCATGTCGACCTGTGTCGTACCCGCTCGTGTCTCTGTGCGTTCTGAGATCCGCACCATTCCTCCCTCTTTCCCGGCGCCGCACAGCTGCGGGTAGTCGCCTGCCCGGCGCCCTTCACCTTCCGACCAGCGGAGCCCTTCCATGACCACGTCCTCCATCGAGAACCCGGCCGGCAGCTCGGTCGATTCCCCCGAACTCGTTCTCATCGTGCAGATCTCGGACACGAATGCCGGATCGGCGGGCGATCTCGCAGCCCTCGCCGACGCCCTGCGGGAGACCGCGCTCGACCTGCTCCCGGGCGCGCGCACCCACACCCTCCTCAGCCCCGGCCCGACCCCTCTGGTGATCGACCTGCCCGCCCGCGGTCTGGTGCTCGACAATCAGCGGGTCGAGTTGAGCCACAGCGAATTCGAGATCCTCGCGTATCTGGTCCGCCGGCCCCGCGTCGTGGTGTCCCGCGCCGCGCTGCGACCGCTCGGCGCCGGATACTCCGAGAACGACGACTTCGACACCGATCGGGGCAATCGCAGTGTCGACGTCCATGTCTCCCGGATCCGTTCCAAGCTGGGACGTTTCGGCAACATCATCACGACCGTCCGTGGGTCGGGTTATCGGTTCGATCCCGATCCGCGCGTGCACGTCGTCGAAACACTCGACCGCCGCACGGCGTGAGCGCATACGAAGGAGGGGCAGGAGTCGAAACTCCTGCCCCTCCTTCATGATACGGAGATGCGTCAGGAAGCGCGCACGGATGCCTGAGCGCCCTCGCCGAATCGGCGCAGGACCTCGACGACGGTCGGTGAGACCTCGATGAGGCCGCGCGACTCCAGCCACGGCAGCGTTCCGTCGACGAGATGCTCGACGGTGAACGGCGCGGCGAGCGGGATCAGCGTGACACCGTCGGCGACCTGCACGGCATGGATGTCGGCGATCAGCCCGGCGAGACCGTGCGGCGTACCGACATAGGACAGCGTGCCTGTCTCCCCGCGGGTGGATTCGGGGCGGGCGCGCCGGGTGCGGGCGGTGCGGGCATCGGAGGCGAGGATGACCTCGACGTCGACGAGCACGGTGACCGAGTCGGGGTCGCGCCCCTCCTCGACGGCCTCCGCACGGATGCGGTCGCGCAGTTTCCCGGCTTCACGCAGGTCGGCGGCACGCACCCGCACGACGTTGAAGGCATCGGCGCTGAGGTCGAGCGGCGGGTCGCCGGCGCGGCCCAGGGTCAGGTCGGCCCAGTAGTCGGGTCCGGAGTGACCGGTGAGTTCGACGGCGACGCGCAACGGCCGGACGGCGGCGGACTCGACGACGGCCGGGTCTGCGGACACAGGGGTGACGGTGGATGCGACGGACATGGGATACCTCTCGGTACGGGCCGCGGAGCGGCACGGAGGGATCGGCCTGGGGGGCCGGAAGACTGTGAGGGAGAAGACCTTCAGTCCGGACAGATTCCCGATGCCGTACGGCAGAGGTCGACATGGCGACGGCACCAGCGTGCCGCAGCGATCGCCCTCGTCCGTTCCATGCGAATTACCCTACTTATCCTGTGGGGAATTGTCGACCGTCAGACGCACGGCGATGCATCACCATCGGTCGCACCGAGACCGGGACGCGTCTCCGGCGAGGGGTTCCACACGCCGTCGGTCTTCGCGTGCACCCACGCCGGCCCGTTCTCGACCAGCGAGCGGAGTGCTCCGAGGAGGCGTTCGACGTCGTCGGACGAGCTGCCGAGTCCGAGCGATGCCCGGACGGCACCGCCGGCGCGGCCGACCCGCGCGAGCAGCGGGTGCGCGCAGAACCGGCCGTCGCGGACACCGATGCCGTGTTCGGCGGACAGATAGGAGGCGATGTGGCCGGGCTCGTAACCGTCGACCGTGAAGGTGACGATTCCGACGCTGTCGGCCGAATCGTTCCACAGCCGAAGCACTTCCACGCCGTCGATGGTCTGCAGACCGTCGACGAGCAGGGCGCACAGGGCCTCCTCGTGACGGGTCACCGCGTCGGAGTCGAAACCGGCGAGCGCATCGCACGCGGCGGCGAGAGCGGCGACACCGAGCACGTTGGGGGTGCCGGCCTCGTGACGCGCAGGGGCGCAGGCCCATTCGGTGTGATCGAGGCGCACCTCGCGCACCGCACCACCACCGGCGAGGTACGGCTCGGCGGCGTCGAGCCAGTCGCGGCGGCCGACAAGCGCTCCCGCACCGAACGGCGCGTACAGCTTGTGACCGGAGAAGGCGAGGTAGTCCACGCCGAGCTCGGCGAGATCCACACGGCGGTGGGGCACGAGCTGCGCGCCGTCGACGAGGATCCGCGCACCGGAAGCGTGTGCGAGCTCGGCGAGTTCGGCGATCGGCAGGACCTCGCCGGTGACGTTGGAAGCACCGGTGACGGCGAGCAGGGCCGCGGGGGCGCGCTGGAGTTCGACCGCGAGGCGCCACACCGTCTCGGAGACGGTGTCCGCGGCCTCGACGATCCGAGAGTTCTTCCAGGGCAGCAGATTCGCGTGGTGTTCGATATCGAGCACCACGACGTCACCGGGCACCGCGCTCGCGAGCAGGTTCAACGAATCGGTGGTGTTGCGCGTGAAGACGACGACCTGGTCGTCGGCCGCGCCGACGAAGCGCGACACGGAGGTGCGGGCGTCCTCGTAGGCGGTGGTGCTGATCCGCGAGGCGTATCCGGCGCCGCGGTGCACGCTCGCGTAGAAGGGCAGCAGCTCGGTGATGCGGTCGGTGACGGCGGACAGCGCCGGTGCACTCGCCGCGTAGTCGAAGTTCGCGTAGGTGCAGGTACCACCCTGGACGAGCGGAACCTGCACGTCACATCCGGAAACGGTGGCGAACGGAGCGATGCAGGTGGTGGCGGCTACAGCAGTCATGACAAATCCCTCGTGTACTCAGGGACCCGCCGGTGACGCCTACGACAGAGAATTCTCGTCGCCGGCGGAGTCCGCGCTTGCCGTGTCCGGTAGTGGATTCACGGCCCGGTCGTCACCCGGAGCACCCCACCGCGGTTGGAGGGTTGCCGACCAGCTAGCCGGGGCTTGACGCTGGTACTCATGACCTGGCGAAGAGAATGGCAGGACGACCGTGCCGTGTCAACCCCGTACCGCTCCGCGTCGCCCGGCACCGCGAGGACGACACGCGTTCGCGCGCCGAACGTTCACCTGTCGTCCACCGGGACGTGAGATAACCGGAAGATCCATCGAGCAGAAGGACGCGCGGAGTTGCCAGCCATATCCTCGACCCCCGTCGGCCGGTCCCCCATCCCGGACGAGTTCCTCCGCGCGTCGCACGCCCCACCCGCTCGCACCCTCGTCGACCTGCTGCGGAGCACCGCCGAAGCGCATCCCGACGCTCCCGCGATCGACGACGGCTCGACGATCCTCGAGTACGCCGAACTGGTCGAGGCGGTGATCGCCGGTGCGTACGCGCTGAACGACGCGGGCGTCGGGGCCGGCGACCGGGTCGGCGTGCGCATGACCTCCGGGCGCAGCGACCTGTATGTGACGATTCTCTCGATTCTCGCCGCGGGCGCCGCATACGTCCCCGTCGACGCCGACGATCCCGACGAACGAGCCGAACTCGTGTTCTCGGAAGCGCAGGTCACCGCCATCGTCACCGACGAGGGCATCGGATCGGGCACGGCCGCACCGTCGGGCACCCCGGTGGTGCGGGGTCCGAACGTCGACGACGACGCGTGGATCATCTTCACCTCCGGTTCGACCGGGACACCGAAGGGTGTCGCCGTCACCCACCGCAATGCGGCGGCCTTCGTCGACGCGGAAGCGCGGATGTTCTGTCAGGGGGCGCCGCTCGGCCCCGGCGACCGTGTCCTGGCCGGCCTGTCGGTGGCGTTCGACGCTTCGTGCGAGGAGATGTGGCTCGCCTGGCGGCACGGCGCCTGCCTGGTTCCGGCACCCCGCGCGCTCGTCCGCTCCGGCATGGATCTCGGGCCGTGGCTCGTCTCCCGCAACATCAATGTCGTCTCGACGGTGCCCACCCTCGCGGCGATGTGGCCGGCCGAAGCCCTCGAGGCGGTGCGCCTGCTCATCTTCGGCGGCGAGGCCTGCCCACCCGACCTCGTCGAGCGTCTCGCCGTTCCGGGACGCGAGGTGTGGAACACCTACGGACCCACCGAGGCGACGGTCGTGGCCTGCGCGTCGCTCATGGACGGCACCGGACCGGTCCGCATCGGCCTGCCCCTCGACGGATGGGACCTGGCCGTCGTGGACGCCGACGGAAACCCCGTCGAGGAGGGCGCGACCGGGGAACTCGTCATCGGCGGTGTCGGTCTCGCGCGCTACCTCGATCCGGCGAAGGACGCCGAGAAGTACGCTCCCATGCCCACTCTCGGCTGGGACCGCGCCTACCGCAGCGGCGATCTCGTGACGCTCGACCGCGCCGGTCTGCTGTTCCAGGGGCGCGCCGACGACCAGGTCAAGATCGGTGGTCGCCGCATCGAGCTCGGCGAGGTCGACAACGCGCTGCAGAACCTGCCGGGCGTGGCGGGCGGCGCCTGCGCGGTCCGCAGGACCGCTGCTGGGCACTCGATCCTCGTGGGGTACATCGCCTCCACCGATCCGGACTTCGACATCACGTCGGCCCACGACCTGCTGTCCGAACAACTCCCCGCCGCGCTCGTCCCGCGACTCGCGCTCGTCGACGAACTCCCCACCCGCACATCCGGCAAGGTCGACCGCAACGCTCTGCCGTGGCCGCTGCCGGGCGCCGATGCCGACTCGGTGGAAGCACTCGGTCTCGATCCCACCGCCGAATGGGTCGCCGAACTGTGGACCGACATCCTCGGTGCCCGGATCGAGGGCGTCGACGACGACTTCTTCGAACTCGGCGGTGGTTCCCTCGCGGCGGCGCAGCTCGTCACGGCGCTGCGGAGCCGATATCCGGAGATGACGGTCGCGGAACTGTACGACCATCCCCGGCTCGGATCACTCGCCGTCTATCTCGACGAACTCGCACCGACGGAAGCCGCGACCCCCCGTGAGGTGGCCCCGGTGCCGCGACTCGCCCAGCTCGGGCAGATCGCGGTGACCGCCGTCCTCACCACCCTCACCGGACTGCAGTGGGTGACCTGGCTGGCCATCCTGAACAACGTCGTCGCGTTCGTCGTCGACGTTCCGTGGACCGTCACCCTGTCGTGGTGGTGGGTGGCGCTCGGAGTCCTGCTGTTCCTCACGCCCGTCGGCCGCATGGCGATCTCCGTCGCGGGTTCGCGTCTGCTGCTGCGCGGCGTGAAGCCCGGAAGCCACCCCCGTGGTGGGAGCGTCCACCTCCGGCTGTGGACGGCCCTGCGGCTGTCCGAGGCCGTGGGTGCCGTGAACATCTCGAGCGCTCCCTGGATGCGGCAGTACGCGCGGGCGCTGGGCGCGAAGGTGGGCCGCGACGTCGACCTGCACAGCCTTCCGCCGGTCACCGGCCTCCTCGAACTCGGCGACGGTTGTGCCGTCGAGCCGGAGGTGGATCTCGGCGGCTACTGGGTGGACGGCGACGTCGTCCACATCGGAAGCATCCGGATCGGTGCCGGCGCCACGGTGGGTGCCCGGTCGTTCCTGGCCCCCGGCGCGCGGATCGGCAAGAACGCCGAAGTGGAGGCCGGATCCGCGGTGTTCGGCCGCGTGAAGGCCGGACAGAACTGGTCGGGCTCACCCGCCCGCAAGGCCGGCAAGGCCGACCGGCCGTGGCCCGCCGGGACACCGCCGCGGGGCAGCAGATGGGTGCCGGTCTACGCCCTGTCGTCGATCCTGCTCGGCGGCCTGCCCATCGTCTCGATCGCCGCCGGGGTCGCGCTGCTCGTGTGGTGGGTGCACGACACCCCCACCGTCTCCGACGCCGTGGTGCACTCGCTGGCGATGCTGCCCGTCGCGGCGCTGCTGACGATGTTCGTCTTCGCCCTGCTCACCCTGATGGCGGTGCGGCTGCTCGCCATCGGGATGTCGGAAGGCTGGCATCCCGTGCGCAGTCGCGTGGGCTGGCAGGTGTGGTTCACCGAGCGCCTCATGGACTCCTCGCGCACCTTCCTGTTCCCGCTCTACGCGTCGATGCTCACCCCGATCTGGCTCCGTCTGCTCGGCGCCGACATCGGCAAGGACGTCGAGGCGTCGACCGTGCTGATGGTCCCCAAGTTCACGAAGGTCGCCGACGGAGCGTTCCTCGCCGACGACACGATGGTCGCCTCCTACGAACTCGGCGGCGGCTGGCTGTACATCTCGCATGCGAAGGTCGGCAAGCGTGCATTCCTCGGCAACTCGGGGATGGCGGCGCCGGGTCGGCGGGTCCCGAAGCATGGACTCGTCGCGGTGCTCTCCGCTGCTCCGGAGAAGGCGAAGTCCGGTTCGTCGTGGCTGGGCAGTCCCCCGGTGCGCCTGCGGCGCGCGAGCGGCGACAGCGACGCGAGCCGCACCTTCGAACCGCCGCTGAAACTGAAGATCGCGCGCGGCGCGGTGGAGACCTTCCGGCTCGTGCCCATGGTCGTCACCTACGGCATCGGGCTCGGTGTGCTCTTCGCCCTCGACACCCTCGCCGTGCACTGGGGCTATCTCGCCGCGGCACTGCTGGGCGGTCTCGTGCTCATGGTGGCCGGCGCTCTGGCGTGCCTCGTGACCGTGATCGCGAAATGGCTCGTCGTCGGTCGGATCGGACGCGTCGAGCACCCGCTGTGGAGTTCGTTCGTGTGGCGCAACGAGGTCTCCGACACCTTCGTCGAGACCGTGGCGGCACCGTGGTTCGCCCGGGCCGCGGCGGGCACCGCCGTGATGAATCTGTGGCTGCGCGCGCTGGGGTCGAGGATCGGCCGCGGTGTGTGGTGCGAGAGCTACTGGTTGCCCGAGGCCGACCTGGTGTCACTGGGCGACGGTGCGACCGTCGAACGCGGTTGCGTTGTACAGACCCACCTGTTCCATGATCGGATCATGTCCATGGACACCGTGACCCTCGGCGCCGGCGCCACGCTCGGCCCCCAATGCGTCGCGTTGCCCGCCTCGGGCATCGGGGACGGCGCCACCGTCGGCCCCGCCTCGCTGGTGATGCGCGGCGACGTGGTCCCGCCGTCCACTCGCTGGCAGGGCAATCCGATCACGCCGTGGACCACACCGAACGACTGGTCGCCGCGGTGAAGCCCATCAAGGCCGCCAAGCCCGTCGCGCCGGTCGCCGCCGACCGCCCGCTCGATCCCTATCTGCCCGAGAGCGGGAACCGCGGCTACCGAGTCTCCCGCTACGAACTCGAACTCACCTACAAGGTCGTGTCCAACCGGCTCGACGGCCGAGCGAAGATCATCGCCACGACGACGGACGTGCGCGCCAAGTACTCACTCGATCTCGCGCAGTCGATGCGGGTCGCGAAGGTGACCGTCAACGGGCGACGTCCCGCCAAGTTCGCGCATCGCGGTGGCAAGCTCACCGTCACCCCCGCCGAGAAACTCCCTGCCGGGGCGGTCCTCGTCTTCGGTGTGCAGTACTCGGGCACGCCCACCCCGCTGCGCACGATGTGGGGTGAGGTCGGCTGGGAGGAACTCGACGAGGGGTCGCTCGTCGCGAGCCAGCCCAACGGCGCACCCACCTGGTTCCCCTGCGACGACCATCCCGGTTCGAAGGCCACCTACCGCATCGCCGTCACCACCGACGCTCCGTTCGTCGCGATCGCGAACGGCACGCTCGTGCACAAGACCACGAAGGCGAGCCGCACCACACGGGTGTACGAGCAACCCGAACCGATGGCGACCTATCTCGCCACCGTCCAGACCGGCCACTACGAGATACGCACCCTCGCAACGGAACCCGTGCCGCAGTACGGTATCCACCCGCCTCGCCTGCGCGCGGAGTTCGATCGGGACTTCGCTCGTCAGACCGAGATGCTCGAGTTGTTCACACGCCTGTTCGGCCCGTATCCGTTCGCGCACTACACCGCTCTGGTGACCGACGACGACCTCGAGATCCCCCTCGAGGCGCAGGGATTGTCGATCTTCGGCGCGAACTTCTGCGACGGCACCGGCCGCGAGGAACGGCTCGTCGCACACGAGTTGGCGCACCAGTGGTTCGGCAACAGCCTCACGTTGAACCGCTGGTGCGACATCTGGCTCCACGAAGGATTCGCGTGCTACGCGGAGTGGCTGTGGTCGGAGAACTCGGGCGGCAGGTCGGCGCACGCGCACGCACTCGACGCCCACCGGGGACTGGCCCGCAAGCCGCAGGACATCCTGCTCGAGGATCCGGGCCCGAAGGACATGTTCGACGACCGCATCTACAAGCGCGGGGCACTGACCCTGCACGCCCTGCGCGTGCAACTCGGCGACGAACCGTTCTTCACCCTCCTGCGGACGTGGACCGCGGAACACCGGCACGGCAATGTGACGACGGCGCAGTTCAAGGATCTCGCCGCGCGTTTCTCGGACGTCTCGCTCCGGCCGCTGTGGGAGGCGTGGTTGAGCACGCGAGAGCTCCCTCCGGCACCGACCGCCTGACGCGATGCCGGCTTCATCACAGGGCAGGCCATCGGCGTCAACGGTGGTTGGTACCTGTAGGTGTGATCTTCGGGACGCCGACCGGTGGCATGAGCACCGGTCGCGGGAGGTGGTGATCCGGAGCGGGGCCCGAGTACCGGGTTCCCCTCCCTGACTTGCACAAGTTGAGGAGGATTCCCGGGTTCTCCGAGCGTTTCCGCTGGTAGCGGGATCGCGGGTTGTCGATTTGGGGCACTAAACGGTCGGTAGGATCTGGCGGGTGGCGGCGTACATTCGCAAGGTTCGGACCGCGTCGGGGGCGACGGCGGTGCAGATCGCGGTCAAGCAGGGCGGTCGCCGGACGATCGTCGAGCATGTCGGTTCGGCCCACACCGACAGCGAGTTGGCCGCGTTGATGCAGCTCGCCCGCGGCAAGCTCCACGCCGGCCAGGAAGAACTCGACCTGGGACTGGATGTGCCCGGCAACTCCGGGAAGGGACCGTCGCTGATCACCGCGAAGCGCTCGCGCTGGCTGATCGAGGCGGTCGAGACCGCCTGGCACCGGCTCGGGTTCGACGTCATTGACGACGAGGCTTTCTTCCAGTTGGTCCTTGCCCGGATCGTGGAGCCGACCTCGATGAGTGACACGGCCAGGGTGGTCGGCGAGATCGGCCTGACCCCGGTTCACCGCAACACCTACGCGAATGCATTGAAACGATGTGCCACAAGTGATTACCGGGATCGGGTCGCGACGCGATGTTTCGAGCATGCCGCGGCGACCGGGGGTCTGTCCCTGGTGCTCTACGACGTGACCACCCTGTATTTCGAAGCGGAGAAAGAAGACGATCTCCGCAAGGTCGGGTACTGAAAAGGAACGCCGGGTCGACCCGCAGATCGTCGTCGGCCTGCTCGTGGACCGGACCGGTTTCCCACTGGAGATCGGCTGCTTCGAAGGCAACAAGGCCGAAACCCACACAATCGTGCCCATCATCCGCCAGTTCCAGGACCGACACGACATCGCCGGAGTCGAGATGGTCGTCGCCGCCGACGCCGGCATGCTCTCCGCCGGTAACCTCGCAGATCTCGACGGCGTCGGCCTGAAGTTCATCGTCGGGTCTCGGGTCACCAAGGCCCCGGCGGATCTGGCCAACCATTTTCATTGGAATGGAGACGTTTTCGTCGATGGGCAGATCATCGACACCGTCACGCCCCGCCACGCCCGCAGCGTAGTCAACACGGCGAAAAGACGCGCCGAACCGATCTGGGATCCGGTTCGGCATCCCACCTCGTGGCGGGCGGTCTGGCAGTACTCGAAACGCCGTGCTGTCCGCGACAACCAAACACTCAACGCTCAGGAAGCCCGCGCACGGGCGGTCGTCGACGGTGGCAAGGCACCGAAATCGACCCGGTTCGTCAAGACCACTACCAGTGGCCGCACCGTCGATGAGGCGAGCATCGAGCGGGCCCGATCACTCATCGGCCTGAAGGGATACGTGACCAACATCCCGGTCACACTCATGGAGCCGGGCGAGGTGATCGGCAAGTACCACGACCTCTGGCATGTCGAGCAGTCGTTTCGCATGTCGAAAACCGACCTGCGGGCACGGCCGATGTTCCACCACACCCGCGACGCGATCGAAGCCCACCTCACGGTCGTCTTCACCGCACTCGCGATCGCCCGCTACCTGCAGGCCGAGACCGGGACTTCGCTTCGTTCCCTGGTCCGGACCCTGCGTCCGCTCCAGGAAATCACCATCACCATCGCCGGCTACCCCCACACCGCTACCGACCCCCTCGACCCGGACGCGGTCCGCATCCTCACCGCGCTGGGTCTACCGACTCGGTGATCGGAGCGGGGCACTAAATCTGTGCAAGTCAGGTCAACGGTGGTTGGTACCTGTAGGTGTGATCTTCGGGACGCCGACCGGTGGCATGAGCACCGGTCGCGGGAGGTGGTGATCCGGAGCGGGACCCGAGTACCGGGTTCCCCTCCGGACGTCTTCTAGTTCGGGCGACGTAGAGACGTATCCAGTGCGCTCATCAACTCTCCGACCCGACTTCTCGACGTGGGCGCGAGCGGATATCTGGAGAGGACGTCGACCACCACGGAAGTCGCGCGTCGCCGGGCGTCGTCGAGCGCGTCCTCCACGGCTCCCGGGTCGCCGTCAGCGCGGAGTTCGGCGATGCGAGCGGCACTCGCTGCGGCACGCAGGATGTGCCCGACCTGAGTGGCCTTCGCGATGGGGTGCAGATAGGCAGCCGCCGCGGCATCACCGGCGCACCGTGCGGCAAGGGACGCCGCCTCCGTCGGTGCGTCCTTCGCAGCCCGGTGGGCATCCAGGGCAGTGACGCGCTGGAGTCTCGTTCGTCGCGCACCGTCGACGAATTCCCTAGCCGCGTCGAGTGCTGCACGTGGACGACGGTCGTCGGGCACAGATTCTTCGAAGACGGGGAGCACGGCCTGGGCGCTCTCCGTCACGTATCGGGCGACCGCTCGTAGTTCGTCCATGGTGAGTTCGAAATCACCGAACACGCTTGTCGCCGGCTCGATCCGTCCCACAACTCCGAGCATAGGTCGGACGGATGTCCGCATACGAGAGGAGGGGACCCGCGAAAGCGGGTCCCCTCCTCAAAGCCGAAGACCCCCAACAATGTTGGGGGTCTTCGGTAACGGGTGTTCGGCGGTGTCCTACTCTCCCACACCCTGTCGAGTGCAGTACCATCGGCGCAGACAGGCTTAGCTTCCGGGTTCGGAATGGGACCGGGCGTTTCCCTGTCGCTATGGCCGCCGTAACTCTATGAAACAGTAACCACGCAGACCTCTCGATAGCGTTCCGCCGCAGCAGAACTCGATCGGATATCTGTGTGTGTTGTTTCAGATACCGCACAGTGGACGCGTAACATCTTCGTGGTAAGTCCTCGGCCTATTAGTACCGGTCACCTCCACACATTGCTGTGCTTCCAGTTCCGGCCTATCAACCCGGTGGTCTGCCGGGGGCCTTACCCCCTCGAGGGGGTGAGAAACCTCATCTTGGAACAGGCTTCCCGCTTAGATGCTTTCAGCGGTTATCCCTTCCGAACGTAGCCAACCAGCCATGCCCCTGGCGGGACAACTGGCACACCAGAGGTTCGTCCGTCCCGGTCCTCTCGTACTAGGGACAGCCTTCCTCAAGTTTCTAACGCGCGCGGCGGATAGAGACCGAACTGTCTCACGACGTTCTAAACCCAGCTCGCGTGCCGCTTTAATGGGCGAACAGCCCAACCCTTGGGACCTACTCCAGCCCCAGGATGCGACGAGCCGACATCGAGGTGCCAAACCATCCCGTCGATATGGACTCTTGGGGAAGATCAGCCTGTTATCCCCGGGGTACCTTTTATCCGTTGAGCGACACCGCTTCCACATGCCGGTGCCGGATCACTAGTCCCGACTTTCGTCCCTGCTCGACCTGTCAGTCTCACAGTCAAGCTCCCTTGTGCACTTGCACTCGACACCTGATTGCCAACCAGGCTGAGGGAACCTTTGGGCGCCTCCGTTACATTTTGGGAGGCAACCGCCCCAGTTAAACTACCCACCAGGCACTGTCCCTGAACCAGATCATGGTCCGAGGTTAGAGGTCCAATACGATCAGAGTGGTATTTCAACAACGACTCCACAACCACTGGCGTGGCCGCTTCACAGTCTCCCACCTATCCTACACAAACCGAACCGAACACCAATACCAAGCTATAGTGAAGGTCCCGGGGTCTTTTCGTCCTGCCGCGCGTAACGAGCATCTTTACTCGTAATGCAATTTCGCCGAGTCTGTGGTCGAGACAGCAGAGAAGTCGTTACGCCATTCGTGCAGGTCGGAACTTACCCGACAAGGAATTTCGCTACCTTAGGATGGTTATAGTTACCACCGCCGTTTACTGGGGCTTAAATTCTCAGCTTCGCCACCGAAGTGACTAACCGGTCCTCTTAACCTTCCAGCACCGGGCAGGCGTCAGTCCGTATACATCGTCTTACGACTTCGCACGGACCTGTGTTTTTAGTAAACAGTCGCTTCTCTCTGGTCTCTGCGACCACCCCCAGCTCAGAGTGCAAGACTCGTCACCGAGCGTGGTCCCCCTTCTCCCGAAGTTACGGGGGCATTTTGCCGAGTTCCTTAACCACAGTTCTCTCGATCGCCTCGGTATTCTCTACCTGACCACCTGTGTCGGTTTGGGGTACGGGCCGTGTACCAACTCACTAGAGGCTTTTCTCGGCAGCATAGGATCACTGAATTCCCCTCAACGGGTACGCATCACCTCTCAGGCTTGATGAATGGCGGATTTGCCTACCATTCGCCCTACCGGCTTACACCAGGTATTCCATCACCTGGCCCAGCTACCTTCCTGCGTCACCCCATCGCTTGACTACTACAATCAGGGTCCCGTGCAGCCATCCCCACAGTTCCCGAAGGAACAGCGGAGACTTTTGGACGGTTAGCACAACTGATTCGCCATTGGGCGCGGATACACGGGTACGGGAATATCAACCCGTTGTCCATCGACTACGCCTGTCGGCCTCGCCTTAGGTCCCGACTCACCCTGGGCGGATTAACCTGGCCCAGGAACCCTTGGTCATCCGGCGGACGAGTTTCTCACTCGTCTTTCGCTACTCATGCCTGCATTCTCACTCGCGTGGCCTCCACACCTGGATCACTCCGGCGCTTCCACGGCCACACGACGCTCCCCTACCCATCCACACACCTGGCCGACCCTCCGTGGAGAATCAGCGGGCTTGTGTGAATGCCGCGGCTTCGGCGGTGTACTTGAGCCCCGCTACATTGTCGGCGCAGGACCACTTGACCAGTGAGCTATTACGCACTCTTTCAAGGGTGGCTGCTTCTAAGCCAACCTCCTGGTTGTCTCAGCGATCCCACATCCTTTTCCACTTAGTACACGCTTAGGGGCCTTAGCCGGCGATCTGGGCTGTTTCCCTCTCGACTACGAAGCTTATCCCCCGCAGTCTCACTGCCGCGCTCTCACTCACCGGCATTCGGAGTTTGGCTGATTTCGGTAAGCTTGTGGGCCCCCTAGACCATCCAGTAGCTCTACCTCCGGTGAGAAACACGCGACGCTGCACCTAAATGCATTTCGGGGAGAACCAGCTATCACGGAGTTTGATTGGCCTTTCACCCCTACCCACAACTCATCCCCTCAGTTTTCAACCTAAGTGGGTTCGGGCCTCCACGACGTCTTACCATCGCTTCACCCTGGCCATGGGTAGATCACTCCGCTTCGGGTCTAGAACATGCCACTAGATGCGCCCTATTCGGACTCGCTTTCGCTACGGCTACCCCACACGGGTTAACCTCGCGACATGCCACTAACTCGCAGGCTCATTCTTCAAAAGGCACGCCATCACCCCCAACACCGAAGTGTTCGAAGGCTCTGACGGATTGTAAGCGCACGGTTTCAGGTACTATTTCACTCCCCTCCCGGGGTACTTTTCATCTTTCCCTCACGGTACTAGTCCGCTATCGGTCACCAGGGAGTATTCAGGCTTATCGGGTGGTCCCGACAGATTCACACCGGATTTCACGGGCCCGGTGCTACTCGGGTACTTTTCACGAGAGCCGGCAAGTTTTCGTCTACGGGATTCTCACCCTCTACGACAGGCCGTTCCAGACCACTTCGACTAACCAACCGGTTTCTTACTCTCGCCCGTCATGACAGTGACGGGAAGAAAAGCCCCACAACCCCACGGATGCAACGCCTGCCAGCTATCACACACCCATGGTTTAGCCTCATCCGCTTTCGCTCGCCACTACTCACGGAATCACATGTTGTTTTCTCTTCCTGTGGGTACTGAGATGTTTCACTTCCCCACGTTCCCTCCACACACCCTATATATTCAGGTGCGGGTAACACGACATCACTCGTGCTGGGTTTCCCCATTCGGAAATCCTCGGATCACAGCTCGGTTGACAGCTCCCCGAGGCATATCGCAGCCTCCCACGTCCTTCATCGGCTCCTGGTGCCAAGACATCCACCGTACGCTCATAAACACTTACAACAAAGATGCTCGCGTCCACTGTGCAGTTCTCAAACAACACACAACAACCCCTACCAACGCCGGCCACACGGCCAACCGTCTTCGTAAGTCATCGTCGCTGATCAAACACTCGCGTGTTCTCTCAGGACCCAACAGTGCACCGATATATCACCCACCAACCGACCGTGTAGCCGGCTGATATGCGGATGAGGCTGTCAGCGTTCCACCCATGAGCTTCTGCCGTTCCACCCGTGGGAACGAAACAGTCTCTGCCCGTGAGGACGTCACCTGTGTGACCCCTCGCCGGGAGAAGTGCTCCTTAGAAAGGAGGTGATCCAGCCGCACCTTCCGGTACGGCTACCTTGTTACGACTTCGTCCCAATCGCCGATCCCACCTTCGACGGCTCCCTCCCACAAGGGGTTAGGCCACCGGCTTCGGGTGTTACCGACTTTCATGACGTGACGGGCGGTGTGTACAAGGCCCGGGAACGTATTCACCGCAGCGTTGCTGATCTGCGATTACTAGCGACTCCGACTTCACGGGGTCGAGTTGCAGACCCCGATCCGAACTGAGACCGGCTTTAAGGGATTCGCTCCACCTCACGGTATCGCAGCCCTCTGTACCGACCATTGTAGCATGTGTGAAGCCCTGGACATAAGGGGCATGATGACTTGACGTCGTCCCCACCTTCCTCCGAGTTGACCCCGGCAGTCTCCTGCGAGTCCCCACCATCACGTGCTGGCAACACAGGACAAGGGTTGCGCTCGTTGCGGGACTTAACCCAACATCTCACGACACGAGCTGACGACAGCCATGCACCACCTGTCTACCGGCCACAAGGGAAACCACATCTCTGCAGTCGTCCGGTACATGTCAAACCCAGGTAAGGTTCTTCGCGTTGCATCGAATTAATCCACATGCTCCGCCGCTTGTGCGGGCCCCCGTCAATTCCTTTGAGTTTTAGCCTTGCGGCCGTACTCCCCAGGCGGGGCGCTTAATGCGTTGGCTACGGCACGGATCCCGTGGAAGGAAACCCACACCTAGCGCCCACCGTTTACGGCGTGGACTACCAGGGTATCTAATCCTGTTCGCTACCCACGCTTTCGCTCCTCAGCGTCAGTTACTGCCCAGAGACCCGCCTTCGCCACCGGTGTTCCTCCTGATATCTGCGCATTTCACCGCTACACCAGGAATTCCAGTCTCCCCTGCAGTACTCGAGTCTGCCCGTATCGCCTGCAAGCCCGCAGTTGAGCTGCGGGATTTCACAGACGACGCGACAAACCGCCTACGAGCTCTTTACGCCCAGTAATTCCGGACAACGCTCGCACCCTACGTATTACCGCGGCTGCTGGCACGTAGTTGGCCGGTGCTTCTTCTGCAGGTACCGTCACTTTCGCTTCGTCCCTGCTGAAAGAGGTTTACAACCCGAAGGCCGTCATCCCTCACGCGGCGTCGCTGCATCAGGCTTTCGCCCATTGTGCAATATTCCCCACTGCTGCCTCCCGTAGGAGTCTGGGCCGTGTCTCAGTCCCAGTGTGGCCGGTCGCCCTCTCAGGCCGGCTACCCGTCGTCGCCTTGGTAGGCCATTACCCCACCAACAAGCTGATAGGCCGCGGGCTCATCCTGCACCGAAAAACTTTCCACCCCTCGCCATGCAGCAAGAGGTCATATCCGGTATTAGACCCAGTTTCCCAGGCTTATCCCAGAGTGCAGGGCAGATCACCCACGTGTTACTCACCCGTTCGCCACTAATCCACCCAGCAAGCTGGGCTTCATCGTTCGACTTGCATGTGTTAAGCACGCCGCCAGCGTTCGTCCTGAGCCAGGATCAAACTCTCCGTTGAAGACTCACAATCACCCCGAAGGGGCAATCAGTCAAAGACATCGAGTCAAATCACTAGCATAAAAACTCAAACTAGCTCAAAAACACTGACCATCCCAGACGGAAGAATGAGACGATCAGCAAATACCCACCCCATCGAAACGACGGAGCGGAGTACCAAATAATATTGGCACTGACATTCATCGGCACACTGTTGAGTTCTCAAAGAACACGCACACACCATCGATCCCGAACCTTCCGGTTCGTTCACTCCGGGGTGACTGTTCATCCGAGGACCTTCCGGCTCTCGGGCACGGTTCCAAACCTTACCAGAAGGTTTCGAACCAGTGAAATCTGCAGGCGCCTTCGTCCAACCTCGTTGTCCCGTTCCTCTCGGCCCGGGTCGGTGTCCGTGTCGCTCTGACCTGGAATAAGTTACGCGAACATGTCCGAGAACACCAAATCGCCAGGTCAGACCGGGTTTATCGGCTCATACAGCGTCGTTGTGGGGCGTTCAGGGGACCCAGTACTTGGCAGCGAGGTGCTGGACGACCGGACCGTCCTCGTCGGCCTGCTCGAGCATCGCGAGATCGCTGCGGAGATCCATGAGGCGAGGGTCGTCCCCCTCGGCGTCGCCGATCGGCCGGCCCCCGTCCTCGGCGCGCTGCCGCAGGATCTTCTCCCGAACCCGGTCCTTCAACGACTCAGCCATGAGAGAAGCATGCTGCGCGGTGACCGGGTTGTCGAGGATTTCGTACTCGTGTCCGAGACTCCGCGTCGTGCGCGTCAGCGGTCCTTGTCCCGGAAGACCCGGACGGCCATGGGCAGCACCACTGCGAGAGCGCCGATGATCAGGACCAAGGAGAACAGTTCCATCAACATGTCTCCATCATCCGTGCGAATCGCACAGCGCGCAGAAACGTCGAAGGCCCCTCACCGGGGTGAGGGGCCTTCGTGGAGCTGCCTGTCGGAATCGAACCGACGACCTTTTCATTACGAGTGAAATGCTCTACCGACTGAGCTAAGGCAGCGAGCCTTTCGGCGTCCGAAGTCTAGCGGACTACCCCCACCCCGATGCAAACCGGCACTTCGGCTACCGGAACGCCGAGCTCAACCGGGCTGCGAGCGCTGCGAGAGCGAAGCGAGGTTTGACGTTCTGGGCGAGCGCCTCCCGGCAGTCGAGGATTGCCTCGATGCACTCGAGAAGCGACTCCGGCCGGGTCCTCGACGCCAGGTCGGCCGCACGATCCGACATATCCGGATGGTTGAGCGTGACCCGCGATCCGAAGGCGTGCACCAGCGCGTCCCGATACAGACCGGCGAGATCGATGAGCGCTCTGTCCATGATGTCGCGCTCGGTTCGCGTCTTCCGTGACTTCTGGGTGCGTTCGAGTTCCTTGAGGACCCCGGCCGAACCGCGAAGCGCACCCGCAGCACCCTTGCCGGTACCGCCGGCACCGAGAGCGGTCCTGAGCTCTTCGGTCTCGCGCTCGTCGCGCTCCGCACTGATCTCCTTCGCCTCGGTCTCGGCACTGCGTCCGAGGTCGTCGGCTGCGGAGTAGGTGGTGGCGGGGCGCAGGACCGCGCCGGCGACAGCGAGGGCACGTGCCCGGTTGTCGCGGGCGCCCTCGTCGGTGGCCAGCCGTCGGGCCCGGCCGACGTGGCCTGCACTGACGGATGCAGCCCACTGCGCCGTCTTCGGATCGATGCCGTCGGTGGCCTCGAGGACACGCGCGATGGCGTCGGCGCTGGGAGTGACCAGCCCGATGTGACGGCAGCGCGAGCGCAGCGTCACCGAGATGTCCTCGGGATCGATCGACGGCGCGCACAGGAGAAAGACCGTTCGCTGCGGCGGTTCCTCGACCACCTTCAGCAGCGCGTTCGCGGCACCCTCGGTGAGGCGGTCGGCGTCCTCGATCACCACGACCTGCCATCGCCCCGTGCTGGGACGCCGCGAAGCGACCTGCACGATGTCGCGCATCGACTTGACGCTGATCGTCAGCCCCTCGGGCACGACCCGCCGTACGTCGCCGTGGGTGCCGGCCATCGTGGTGGTGCAGGCGTGGCATCGCCCGCAACCGGGAGTCTCCTCGTCGGTGCACTGCAGGGCGGCGGCGAAACACAGCGCCGCGACCGAGCGACCGGATCCGGGAGGACCGGTGAACAGCCACGAGTGCGTCATCGCCGACCCGGTGTCGCCACGACGGGCGGCAACCGCGGCCGCGACGAGTTCGGTCTCGACATCGCGCTGACCGACGAGACGATCGAAGACCCCGGACATGCGCTCAGCCTAACGACCGGGTCCGACGGGTCCGGATCACGTGTCCGAAACGTTCAAGACGGCTGCACGTCCTCGGTCCTACCGTCGGGCCATGACCATTCATTTCTCCGCAGTGGGCCTCGTCGTCGCCGATCTCGATCGGTCCTTCGCGTGTTATCGCGTGCTCGGCCTCGACCTGCCCACCGAAGCACCCGAGGCGCCGCACTTCGAGGTCACTCTGCCCGGTGGTCTGCGCCTGATGTGGGACACCGTCGAGTCCGTCCGCAGCTTCGATCCGGAGTTCGAGCCGTCGTCCGGAGGCGGAGCGGCGCTCGCCTTCGACTGTGGTTCCCCCGAGGCGGTCGACGAGACACTTGCAGCGTTGGTCGAGGCGGGGTGCATATCGACGAAGGCCCCCTGGGACGCGTTCTGGGGACAGCGCTACGCGAGCGCGATCGATCCCGACGGCCACGGTCTCGACCTGTTCGCCGCGCTCCCGGGATGACGCCGGACCAGCTCACCGAGGGTGACGCCGGACAGTGCACGGACCTCCCGGGCCAGATGCGCCTGGTCGCTGTACCCGCAGTCGGCCGCGACACGGGCGAAGTCGTCGCCGGCCCGGGCACGCGCGACCGCCCGACGGAAGCGCAGTACCCGCGACAACGTCTTCGGTCCGTATCCGTAGGCCCGGGCCGAGCGACGCCGCAGTGTCCTGTCGCTCCAGCCGAGGATCGCGGCGACTTCCGTGACGGCCGCGCCGGAGGCCAGCGCCCGCGCGAGGTCGGCCATCGGATCGTGTTCGTCGACCGTGCCTCGGACGGCGTCGACCAACGCAGCGACGGGATCGTCCTCGGCTCGAACCGCGAGGAGACGCACACGACGTGACGGCCACAGATCGTCGAGCGGAACCCGTCGATCGGTCAGCTCGCTCGCGTCGACGCCGAAGAACCGCGGCCCCAGGCCGGGTTCGAACCGGACGGCCGTCAGCGGTCGATCCGCCGCCAGATCGGAGAACTGGGACGTCGTGTCCGGGCCGGCGACGAGGAAGCCGTCGGCGGGCCGGATGAGGTCCATGCATCCGTCCGGCAGCACGTGGGTTCCGCCCACGCGGGCACCGGACGGCTCGGACCGCCACAGTGTGACGCCGGGGATCCCCGACGGCAGTTCGCGGTACACACCGTGAGGTTATCCGCGTACGCCGACGGGAACCGTCAGTCCGTCGTCTTCTTCGCGGCGGCCTTCTTCGTCGTCTTCTTCGCCGCCGTCTTCTTGGCGGTGGTCTTCTTGGCGGCCGTCTTCTTCGCTGCCGTCTTCTTCGCGGTCTTCTTGGCCGGACCACGTGCCCGACGGTCGGCGAGCAGTTCGGACGCCCGCTCGTCGGTGATGGACTCGACCTCGTCGCCCTTGCGCAGGCTCGCGTTCGTCTCACCGTCGGTGACGTACGGACCGAACCGGCCGTCCTTGATCACCATCTGCTTGCCGCTGACCGGGTCGGTGCCCAGCTCGCGCAGCGGCGGCGTGGCGGCGGCCTGCCGGCCGCGGCGCTTCGGCTCGGCATAGATCTTCAGCGCTTCCTCGAGGGTGACGGTGAAGATCTGTTCCTCGTTCGCGAGCGACCGCGAGTCGGTGCCCTTCTTCAGGTACGGACCGTAGCGGCCGTTCTGAGCGGTGATCTCGTCGCCGGACTCCGGATCGACACCCACCACACGCGGCAGCGACAGCAGTTTCAGGGCGTCGTCCAGGGTGACCGTGGACAGGTCCATCGTCTTGAAGAGCGAACCCGTGCGCGGCTTCGGGCCGGTCTTCTTCGCGGCCTTCTTGGCGGGAGCCTTCTTCGCCGTCTTCTTGGCGACGGCCTTCTTGGTGGCGGTCTTCGTGCCGCCCTCACCCTCCGAGCCGAGTT
Source organism: Rhodococcus rhodochrous (assembly GCF_900187265.1). Lineage (NCBI taxonomy): Bacteria > Bacillati > Actinomycetota > Actinomycetes > Mycobacteriales > Nocardiaceae > Rhodococcus > Rhodococcus rhodochrous. The sequence goes on along the minus strand of NZ_LT906450.1, from coordinate 529,025 downwards.
CCTCGACGGGGATGGGCGTGACGTCCGGCTCCGGTTCGGGCTCGGGCGTCGGATCGGGGATCAGCTCGGTCACGTAGGGACCGAAGCGACCCTCCCGCGCGACGATCTCGTAGCCGGTCGACGGATCGACACCGAGGACACGTCCCTCCTGCGGCGTCGAGAAGAGCTTCTCGGCGTACTCGAGGGTGAGCTCGTCCGGCGGCAGGTCGTCGGGCAGGTTCGCGCGCTGCGAGGTCGGCTCGGCGTCGGGATTGTCGGGGTCGGTGACCATCCGTTCGAGGTACGGACCGAAGCGGCCCACGCGCACATGGATCTCGCGACCTTCGGAGTCGTCGAACAGGCGGATGGAGTTGATCTCGCGGGCGTCGATGTCCTCGAGGTTCTCCCCCACGAGCTTCTTCAGGCCACCCTTGCGGGCGACCGACTCCTCGTGACCGTCGTCGCTGCCGAAGTAGAACCGCGTCAGCCAGTCGGTGCGCTGCCGGTGACCGGAGGCGATCTCGTCGAGATCGTCCTCCATCCCGGCCGTGAAGTCGTAGTCGACGAGCTGGGCGAAGTGCGCCTCGAGCAGGCCGATGACGGCGAACGCCACCCACGACGGGACGAGCGCACTGCCGCGCTTGTAGACGTAGCCGCGGTCGAGGATGGTCTTGATGATCGACGCGTAGGTCGAGGGGCGACCGATCCCGAGCTCTTCGAGCGTCTTGATCAGGCTCGCCTCGGTGTACCGGGCGGGCGGGTTGGTGGAGTGACCGTCCGGATCGAGCTTCGTCGCGGTGACCGACGCGCCCTCGGACAGGTTCGGCAGGCGCGACTCCGCGTCGTCCGACTGACCGCCGGCCTCCTCGTCGACGCTCTCGACGTACGCCTTGAGGAAGCCCGGGAACGTGATGGTGCGGCCCGACGACGAGAAGGTGCACTCCTCGCCGGTGCCCGCGGTGCCGGTGATGCGCAGCGTGAGCGTGGTGCCCCGCGCGTCGGCCATCTGCGAGGCGACGGTGCGCTGCCAGATGAGCTCGTAGAGCTTGAACTCGTCGCCGTCGAGGCGCGAGTGCAGCTCGCCGGGGGTCGCGAAGACGTCGCCGGCGGGGCGGATCGCCTCGTGTGCCTCCTGCGCGTTCTTGACCTTGCGGGTGTACTGGCGCGGCGTCGGATGAACGAACTCGGCGCCGTACAGCTGGGTGGCCTGTGCGCGGGCCGCCGCGATCGCCGACTCCGACAGCGTCGTCGAGTCGGTACGCATGTAGGTGATGTAGCCGTTCTCGTACAGCCGCTGCGCGGTGCGCATGGTGCGTTCGGACGAGAACCGCAGCTTGCGGCCCGCCTCCTGCTGCAGCGTCGACGTCATGAACGGCGCGTAGGGCTTGCGGGTGTACGGCTTGCTCTCGGCCGAGGACACCGTCAACGCGACACCGGCGAGTGCCTCCGCGAGGCGGCGGGCGCGGTCCTCGTCGAGGACGACGACACCGTTCGACTTCAGGTTCCCGTCGGGCCCGAAGTCGCGACCCGATGCGACGCGGGAACCGTCGACGTTGACCAGGCGGGCACCGAACGACCGGGGGCTCGCGTCGGCGCCGGCGTCCATCGTGGCCGCGATGTCCCAGTACTCGGCGGACTTGAACGCCATGCGCTCGCGTTCGCGCTGCACGATCACTCGGGTCGCCACCGACTGCACACGACCCGCCGACAGACGGGGCATGACCTTCTTCCACAGCACGGGGCTGACCTCGTAGCCGTAGAGACGGTCGAGGATGCGGCGGGTCTCCTGCGCGTCGACCAGGTCGGTGTCGAGGTCGCGGGTGTTCTCTGCGGCCGCACGGATGGCGGGCTCGGTGATCTCGTGGAAGACCATGCGCCGGACCGGCACCTTGGGCTTCAGGGTCTCGAGCAGGTGCCAGGCGATGGCTTCGCCCTCGCGGTCGGGGTCGGTGGCGAGGTAGAGCTCGTCGGCGTCCTTGAGCAGGCTCTTCAGCTCGGAGACCTTGGACTTCTTGTCGGCGCTGACGACGTAGAGCGGTTCGAAGTCGTGGTCGACGTCGACACCGAGCCGTGCCCACGACTCGCCCTTGTACTTGGCGGGGACGTCCGCGGCGCCGCGCGGCAGGTCGCGGATGTGACCGACCGATGCCTCGACGACGTAGTCGCGGCCGAGGTAGGGGGCGATCTTCCTCGCCTTGGTCGGGGACTCGACGATCACGAGCCGACGCGTGCCCGACGAACCGCCCGCAGTGCTCTTCTCCCGTGCTGCCACCGTGCCGCCCGCACCTTCCCTCATTGCCGACATGTCGCCTTGTTCGAAGACATGTATACCGACCCGTTCCCCAGACGCGGCCACACACAGGGTCGCACATCCTCGGGGAACGACTCTTCACAAGTGATGATCACCCGGTTCCACGTGCGGCCAGATCCGGCGTGCCGCGTCGGCGTCCGGAGGTGCACCGATGTTCTCGACGAGCCTCGTCAGACGCCTCCGACCGGAGATCCTCAACCCCGGCCCACCGGTGCCGTGCGTACCGATCAGGGTCGGTGCGATGCCGGCGCGCATGAGCGCCTGCGCCAGGGTCGCGTGGGTGTCGGGAGCCGTCGGGTCCAGACCGAGAACATACTGTGTTCCCTCGACCTCCATGCGACCGGACGCGAGGAACCACGCACGCTGGGCACGCGAGGACGGGACCCAGCCGGTCGGGACCACCTTGCCGTGGTCGCTGCTCCACTGGGCCGCGAGCGGGACGAGAGCGGGGTCCGCGGACGTGCCGACGGTGAACACCTCGCCGTCGGCGACGATCTCCGTTCCGACTCCCGTATCGGTCACGAGCTGCGCGATCGCACGGGCGCGCCACTCGGCGTCGACCTCGACGGTCAGCACCGCACCGTCGCCGGTGAGACGCGCGCGTCCGTGTGCCGCGAGCAGGCCGCTCAGGTCGGCCAGGGCCGGCGGCATCGTGTCGGCCCCGAAGAAGGACAGTTGACTCACGGGTCCTCCTCTCACGGCTCCGTGAGCGCGACGGGCGGCGAGGTCTCGCGACCGGTTCGCGCACACGTCCCGGAAAAAGCATCGTCCCCCATCACCTGAGGCGACGGGGGACGATCGGGCGAGGTGGTTGACCTTGCCCGGTTGCTCGCTCGAGCGGGTGGATCAGAGTGCGCGCACGCCGGTGGCCTGCGGACCCTTGGTGCCCTGACCGACCTCGAACTCGACTCGCTGGTTCTCCTCGAGGGTGCGGAAGCCGGAACCCTGGATCTCGGAGTAGTGAACGAACACGTCGGCGGAGCCGTCCTCAGGAGCGATGAAGCCGAAGCCCTTCTCCGCGTTGAACCACTTCACAGTGCCCTGTGCCATGCTTTTCCTTCTCTTTCTAACACCGGATTCGACGAACCGCCGGGTACGCGATCCGCCAGGTCCCGGTTCCGACCGCTGTACTTCTCGAGTCCCCCGTTGGAAGAGCTAAAGCACCGCGCTCGCAACCATCGATCCTGCGAGCGTGCACTTTTCCAAGTCTACGAACACAGAAGCTGCGACCGGGTGTCAGTCAACCACGTTCTGGGCACGCGCAACAGTAGGAATGGGCACAAACGTGCCAATTCCCTGATCTTGTTCACGCCTCGGTAGCATTACCCACGGGTAGCTGTTGCTCCCATGTTACGGGAGGCCACTGCGGCCTCACTCGTCCCGGAACCCCGGGTCGCCCGCATCCGGCACACTCCTATCCGACAGACGTTTTCGACAGACACCTCGTCCGACCCAGCGGAGTACTGCGTGACCGGCTCGCCCTTCCTGCACAGCGGCGACGCCCCCGCCCCCACCTACGGCCGCGAGCTGCTGGACCGCCTGTTGGCCGGCACCCCGACAGGCGAGTCACCGCTGACCCACGTCGCGGAGATCCCGGCCCGGCCCGCCCACCACAGCCACTGGCCGCAGTGGGCACACGAGGACGTCGTCCGGGCCTTCCGCGAACAGGGTGTCGAGCGTCCCTGGCACCACCAGGCGACTGCCGCCGACATCGCGGCCGGCGGGGAACACGTGGTGGTGTCCACCGGCACCGCGTCGGGCAAGTCGGTCGCCTACCAGCTGCCCGTCCTGAGCGCGCTGGCCGACGACCCGCAGGCCACCGCCCTGTACCTGTCGCCCACGAAGGCCCTCGGTGCCGACCAGTTGCGCGCGGTCACCGAACTGACCTCGGACATCGACGCACTGTCGAGCGTGTGCGCGTGCGCCTACGACGGAGACACCTCCACCGAGATCCGGCAGTGGACGCGCCGGCACTCGCGCTGGATCTTCACCAATCCCGACATGCTGCACCTGTCGCTGTTGCCCGCCCACGCGCGATGGGTCCGGTTGTGGCGGCGCCTGCGGTACGTCGTCGTCGACGAATGCCACTCCTACCGGGGTGTGTTCGGCTCGCACGTCGCACTGATCCTGCGTCGGCTCCGGCGCGTGGCCCGCCGGTACGGCGCCGATCCCGTCTTCGTCCTCGCCTCCGCGACGACCGCGGAACCGGGGGCAGCGGCGTCCCGGCTCGTCGGAGCACCCTGCCGCGAGGTCACCGAGGACGGTTCGCCCCACGGACCCCGCACGGTCGCGATGTGGGAGCCGCCCCTGCTGCGTGAACTCACGGGCGAGCACGGCGCCCCGGTGCGACGGGCCGCCGGCACCGAGGCCGCGCGTCTTCTCGCCGACCTCGTCGTCGAGGGAGCCCGCACGTTGGCGTTCGTCCGGTCGCGTCACGGCGCCGAACTCACGGCGATGGGCGCGCGCCGACTCCTCGCCGAGGCGGCCCCCGATCTCGTCGACCGGGTGGCGGCCTACCGCGCGGGTTATCTCGCCGAGGATCGGCGGGATCTCGAGGCCGCTCTCTCCGACGGTCGTCTGCTCGGCGTCGCCAGCACCAACGCCCTCGAACTCGGGGTGGACATCGCCGGCCTGGACGCGGTGATCGTCGCCGGATTCCCGGGCACGGTCGCGTCCTTCCGTCAGCAGGGCGGCCGCGCCGGTCGCCGCGGGCAGGGTTCGCTCGTCGTGCTGGTCGCGCGGGACGATCCGCTCGACACCTATCTCGTGCACCATCCGCAGGCACTGCTCGACCGGCCGGTCGAGGCGACCGTCACCGATCCGAACAATCCGTACGTTCTCGGACCCCAGCTCCTCTGCGCTGCATCGGAACTGCCGCTCAGCGACGCCGAAGTCGAGGAGTTCGGCGCGATCGACGTCCTCACGGACCTCGCGGAGCAGGGACTGATCCGGCGCCGCCCGCACGGCTGGTTCGTCACCCCGGGAACGCAACCGCACGGAGACGTCGAGATCCGCGGCGGGATCGGCCATCAGGTCTCGATCGTCGAGGGCGACACCGGCCGCATGCTCGGCACCGTCGACGCGGCCCGCGCGCCCGCGACCGTTCATCCCGGAGCGGTGCACCTGCACCAGGGCGAGTCCTTCGTCGTCGACGAGTTGTATCTCGAGGACGGCATCGCCCTCGTCCACGCCGAGGACCCGGAATGGTCGACGAGCGCACGCGAGATCACCGACATCTGCTGCATCTCCGTCGACGAACACCGCGACTTCGGGCCCGTGACGGTCGCGTCCGTGGGGGTCGAGGTGACGCACCGCGTGGTCGGTTATCTGCGCCGCCTGCCGTCCGGAGAGGTGCTCGACCAGATCCCCCTCGAGATGCCGGAGCACACGCTCGACACCCGCGCGGTGATGTACACGATCGACCCCGGCCTGCTCGACCCGATCGGGGTGACCCCCGATCGGGTGCCCGGTGCACTCCACGCCGCCGAGCACGCCGCGATCGGTCTGCTCCCCCTGCTCGCGACGTGCGATCGCGGCGACATCGGCGGTGTCTCCACCGATCTTCATCCCGACACCGGGCTGCCCACCGTCTTCGTCTACGACGGACAGCCCGGCGGTGCGGGATTCGCCGAACGCGGATACCACCGGATCACCAAGTGGCTCACCGCGACCCGCGATGCTGTCGCGGCCTGCGAGTGCGCCGCCGGATGTCCGTCGTGCGTGTACTCCCCCAAGTGCGGGAACGGCAACGATCCGCTCGACAAGGCCGGCGCGGTCGCCGTCCTCGATGCCGTCCTCGCTGCGATCGAGGGATGACGCCGGCTCAGGCCACCGGTGCGCCGCCGATGTCGGCCCGTTCGGTGGCCAGCAGCGCGGCACGTGCCTCGCGTCGGCGCGCCTGCTCGGCCGGATCCGGGACGGGCACGGCCGCCAGCAACCGCTTGGTGTACGGATCGGACGGCGATCGCAGGATGCGATCGGTGCGGTCGAACTCGACGAGCTTCCCGGCACGCATCACGGCGATGCGACGGGCGAGCACCTCGACGACGGCCAGGTCGTGGCTGATGAACAGGCATGCGAAACCGTACTCGCGCTGCAGTTCCCGGAACAGATCGAGCACCTTGGCCTGCACGGACACATCCAGAGCGGAGGTGGGTTCGTCCGCGATCAGCAGGGTCGGTTCGAGAGCGAGCGCCCGGGCGATGCCCACACGCTGACGCTGTCCGCCGGAGAGCTGGTGCGGATAGCGGTTGCGCATGTCGCGGGGCAGATGCACCTGGTCGAGGAGTTCTTCGACCTTCCTGTCCCGCTGCGTACGGTCCATCTCGGTGTGCAGCAGCATCGGCTCGGCGATGGACTGCCCGATCGGCCACCGCGGATTGAGCGACGAACCCGGATCCTGGAAGACGATGCCGATCCGGCGGCGCACCGGACGCAGATCGCGCGCCGACATCTTCGTGATGTCGACACCGCCGACGGACAACGAACCCGAGTGCAGCCCGACCAGGCCGACCGCGGCCTTGCCGATGGTCGACTTACCCGAACCCGACTCACCGACGAGCCCGACGACCTCACCCGGCTCGATGTCGAGACTCACCCCGTCCACGGCACGGAAACCGCTGTTGCGACGGGCACCCGGGTACTCGATCACCGCGTCGACCAACCGGAGCGCGTACTGCACATCGGGAGTGTCGTCGGCACCCACCTCACCGGCGCGCGAGCCGAGATGGGGCACCGAGGCGAGCAGTTCGCGGGTGTAGGCGTGCTCCGGCGTGCCGAAGATCCGATCCGACGTCCCCTGCTCGACGATCGCACCGTTGCGCATGACGATGATGCGGTCGGCCATGTCGGCGACGACCCCCATGTCGTGCGTGATGAGCACGATCGCCGCGTCCACCCGCTCGCGCAGGTCGCGCATGAGCTGCAGGATCTCCGCCTGCACCGTCACGTCGAGAGCGGTGGTCGGCTCGTCGGCGATGAGCACCGACGGCTCCGATGCCAGGGCCTGCGCGATCATCGCGCGCTGACGCTGACCGCCGGAGAGCTGGTGCGGGTAGTAACCGACGCGCTTCTCGGGTTCGGGCATGTCGACGAGACGCAGCAGCTCGATCACGCGCTTCTTCGCCTCGGCCTTCGTCACGTCGGCGTGCGCGCGGATGGCCTCGGTGATCTGCCACCCGATCGTGTAGACGGGATTGAGAGCCGTCATCGGCTCCTGGAAGATCACGGCGATGTCCTTGCCGCGCACCGAGTTCAGCTCACGTTCCGTCAGCCCGACCAGTTGGCGTCCACCGAGGGTGATGCTGCCGTCGACCCTGCTGTTGTCGGCGAGCAGACCCGGTACCGCCATCGCGGTCGTGGACTTGCCCGAACCGGATTCGCCGACGATCGCCACGATCTCTCCGCGCGCCACCTCGAACGAGACATCGCGCACGGCGGTCCGCCAGGTCCGGTCCACCTCGAAGTCGATGGTCAGACCGGAGACCTGCAGGATCGGGGCGCCTGGGGTGGTCTTCTCACGCATATCGAGACTCATTGCGTCAGCTCCGTTTCGGGTCGAGCGCATCGCGCAGCGCATCACCCATGAGAATGAAGGCCAGCACCGTGACGGACAGGAAGCCTGCCGGGAACAACACCAGATGCGGCGAGGTGGAGAGATAGTTCTGGCCCAGGTTGATCTGCAGACCCCAGGACATGGCCGGCATCTGCAGGCCGATACCGAGGTACGACAGCGCTGCCTCGGCCGCGATGAACGTACCGACGGCGACGGTGGCGTACACCAGCACCGGGGTCAGGGCGTTCGGGAGGATGTGCCGGACGAGGATGCGGAAGGTCGACGCGCCGAGCACCTGCGCGGCCTGGACGTACTCGCTGCCCTTGACGGCGATGACCGACGACCGGACCAGGCGCATCGCTGTCATCCAGCCGAAGGCGATCAACGCCATCGCGACCGTCAGAGCCGTCCTCTCACTGGTCACGGTCAGCAGCACGAGCGCGCCGAGCAGGAGCGGGATACCGAAGAAGACATCGGTGAACCGTGCCAGCACGCTGTCGAGGATTCCTCCGAAATATCCTGCGAGCGAACCGATCAGTACGCCGATGACCAGCACACCGATGACGGCCAGCAGACCGATGGACAGCGACACGCGGGCGCCGTAGACGACGTTGGCGTAGTAGTCGCAGCCCTGCAGGTCCGTTCCGAACCAGTGCTGCGCGCTGGGTGGGAGGCGGGTGTCCGACAGGTCGCAGGCCCGCGGATCGATCCCGCGGGCGAACACCTGCGGCACCACCGCCATCGCGACGAGGACGACGGTGATGACGGCTCCGAACCAGAAGAACGCGCTGCGGCGCAGCTTCTTCCACGCGTTGCCCCACAGACTGGCCTGGCCGACGAGCTCGACAGCCTCACCGGTCATGACATTTCCCGGCTCGCCTTCCTGCACGGCGTGCTGGCGGGCGGCCTCGGCGTTATTGGAATCCATCACCACTACTCGTATCTGATCCGTGGGTCGAGGAAGGCGTACAGCACGTCCACGACGAGATTGAAGAAGATGTAGAAGAAGACCATCAGCGTGACGATGCCGACGACCACAGCACCTTCCTGGTTCTGCACAGCGTCGAAGATGGCGCGGCCGAGTCCGGGGATGTTGAACACCGACTCGGTGATGATCGCACCGCCGAGCAACGCACCGATGTCGGCACCGATGAACGTCACGACCGGGATGAGACTGTTGCGCAACGCATGACGGGTGACGATGCGGCTGTAACCGACGCCCTTGGAACGGGCGGTGCGGATGTAGTCGGCCGCCATCGACTCCGAGACCGCGGTGCGCGTCAGTCGCGCCACGTAGGCCATCGACAGGGATGCGAGCACCAGCCCGGGCAGCAGGTAGCTGTACCAGCCTTCGTTGATACCGGCGATCGGGAACAGACCCAGCTTGTATCCCAGGACGTACTGCGAGACGAAACCGAGGACGAACACCGGGATCGAAACGAGCAGCGTCGACGAGACGAGCACGAGGTTGTCGAAGAAGGAATTGCGGCGCAACGCTGCGAGCACACCGGCCGTGACGCCGATGAGGATCTCGAAGATCACTGCCACGGCGGTCAACTGGATGGTGACCGGCAGCCGTTGCGAGATGGTGTCCAGCACCGGCCTACCGGAGAAGTCGGATCCGAAGTCGCCCTGGAACAGTCCGCCGACGTACTTGATGTACTGGACGAAGAACGGATCGTCGAGGTTGTACTGGGCGCGGAGCTGCGCCACGACCGCGGGAGCGAGCGGGCGATCGCCCGCCAGCGCGCGAATGGGATCGCCCGGAAGGGCGTAGACCATCGCGAAGATGAGGAACGAGGCGCCGATCAGGACCGGAACGGTCAGCAGCAATCGGCGCGTGATGAAGCGACCCACTGGGTTCTCCTATACGGAACAGAACGTCCTACGCGGGTGGTGGGGTGCCCCGACTACGCGGGACACCCCACCACTCGTCACTCAGCCGACCGTGACCTCTTCGGTCACGATGTCACCGAACGCGTCGATCTTCACGTTGTCGACCCGGTCGCTCGTCACGGCCTGGTTCAGTCCGTAGAAGAGCGGCGTGGCGGGCATGTCGCGGAACAGGATATCCTCGGCACGCTGGTATTCCACCGTGGCCTCGTCGAGGGTGTCGGCGTTGTTACCGGCCGACAGCGCCCCGTCGAACTCGGGGTTGCTGTAGAAGGACATGTTCGAACCGGCCGGCGGCGTCGCAGCCGTGCTGTAGACGGGCGCCAGGAAGTTGTACAGCGACGGGTAGTCCATCATCCAGCCCATCCGGAACGGACCGGTCATGCCCTTGTCGTCCTGCAGCGGCAGGTACTGCGCGAACTGCAGGTCGCCGCGAAGCGCGTACTCGACACCGAGGTTGCTGCGGAACTGGTTGCCGATCGCGGTCATCCACTGGTCGTGCCCGGCTCCGGCGTTGAACCACAGATCGACCGGCCGGCTGCGATCGAAACCGGCCTCGTCGAGAAGCTTGTTGGCCTGCTCGACGTTCAGCTCGCACTTGGCCCCGCAGGCGTCCTCGCGGTAGCCCTCGACGACGGGCGACCCGAAGGAGGCGGCCGGCGTGCGGGTGTCGGTGAAGATGGCCGTGGTGATGGCCTGACGATCGATCGCCATCGAGAATGCTTCGCGGACACGGGGATCGGCGAAGCGCTCGTCGTAGGTCGGGAACGAGAGCGCGGTGATGTCGGGACGGGCACGCTCGACGTAGCGATCACCGAACTGGTCGCGGGCGGTGGCCCAGGCGTCCGGCGGCAGATCCAGCAGCACGTCGAGTCCGCCGGCCTGGACGTCGGTGAAGGCGGTGGTCAGTTCGGTGTAGACCTTGAACTGCACGCCCTCTGCCTGCGCCGGGTTGTCGCCGGCGTAGTCCTCGTACTTGGTCACGGTGAAGCCCTGGCCGTCGACGAAGTCCTCGTCGGCCTTGAACGGGCCGTTGCCGATCGGACGGCGACCGAATGCGTCGGGATCGTCGAAGAATGCCTCGGGCAGGGGGTAGAACGCGGTGTACCCGAGGGTGACCGGGAAGATCGCGAACGGTTCCTTCAGCTCGACGGAGATCGTCGTGTCGTTCACGGCCTCGAGGCCCGACATAGCGGTCGCGGCGGGCTCGGCACCGTCGGCGGCCTGCAGCTCGTCGTATCCCTTGACGTTCTCGAAGAAGTAGGAGGCACCGAACGCATTGGTGCTCAGCGCGGTGTAGTTCCACGCGTCGACATACGACTTCGCGGTGACGGGAGTTCCGTCGTGGAACGTCCAGCCCTCGTTCAGTTCGATGGTCCAGGTCATCTGGTCCTCGGACTCGACCGATTTCGCGACGCCGGTGTACTCCACCTCGCTGGTCTCGTCGTTGTAGCGCACCAACGGCGTGAACAGCGACTTGAGGACCTGATTGCCCTCGCTCTCGGTGGTGTTGCCCGGAACCAGCGGGTTCTCGGGCTGCATGATGTGCAGGCTGTAGACGCCCTCGGCACCGGAAGCGCTGCCGCCCCCACATGCCGCGAGCAGGCCGGCAGCCACGAAGCCTGCCGACACGGCCGCGATTACGCGCTTGACCCTCAAGATCGATCCTCCCTCAGTTCCTACCGGACGGGGTCGCCGTCCGCGCAGGCCGCGATGGTCCGCGGTGTCGGTGTGGGCCACAGTGCGAATCGATGCACAGCCCGGAATGTCGGAGGACTCCAGCCAGACCTGGAGAGTCCGTCACGCGGCGTCCCCGATCGGGGACCGGAAAAAGAACGAACGGAATACCTTCGTAATCGAGCAGGACCACACGTCGCCTGCCGGATACGTCGATGTGAAAGGGTTCCGACGACGGAACCGACCCTCATACGCGCACTACATCCGCTCCCGCACCCCTTACCGCCGCCCGACCGGGAACCGGAATTGCTTCGTCCACCACCACTGTGTCCACAGTCGTCTATGACGACCGTCACACATAATAAGCACAGGTAAGCGACGAGCGCGAATCCCCTGGATACGGCCGTGAGCGACCCCTCGGCGGCCTCATCAGGCAGGACCGGCTCGCGCGACGGCCGTCGCCTCCTTCCCACCGAAGAGGGCCGACACCGCAGTGGAGACCTCGACGACCGCATCCCACTCGTCGATCTCGCAGCGCCGCAAACGTACTCGCATCCGCATGGTGATCGGCTCACTCGCCTCGCATGCCCGCACGATCCCGCGGTCCAGCGCCGAGGCGACCGCCACCGCCGCCAGGTCGGCCGCCGCCTGCGCACGATGACGTGCGGCGACGACCGACCCGACGTGCAGCAGCGCGGCCGTGATCGCGATGAGACCGGCCATCACGGCGCAACCGATCACGCTCGCGCTCCCGTCGTCGCCGAGCAGGTGCGGACCCGGCCTCATCGCGTTCCTTCCGGTTCGCGCACCGCCACCGCCTCGGCCGTCAGAGTCAGCAGTGGGAGTAGTGGGCCGTCCGCGGTCACAACCGCCACGATCAGATCTCCCTCCTCGCGTACCGTCACGCGTGCGTCCGGAGGTGCGACGCGCATGGCCACCTCGACCGCCCGCGCCTGGTCTCCCCGCGCGGTGAGGCGGGCGGCTTCACGCGCGGCGTCGTGACACCTCACCTGGTACGCGATGCCCAGCACCGCGCCGATGCACAGCACGAGTGCCGTCACCAGGCTTGCGACGGCGAGAGCCGCCTCGACGGTGACTCCTCCTTCGTCCTCACGAACGAAGGCGCGTAACCATCGTCGTCCGAGCATCTTTCGCATGCCTCGGTGTCACACCGCCGTGTTCAGGGCACGCTCGACGATGCCCGTCAGCGCGGACACGATCGAGTCGCCGGTCACCACCGTGTACAGCACCGCCCCGAAGGCCGCCGCCGCGATGGTCCCGATCGCATATTCCGCCGTCGACATGCCGTCGTCCTGCACGACGAACCCACCGAGACGACCACGCAGACCACGTGCGAGCTCTGCGGCCGGTGTTCGTTTCCCCATCTTCCGTCCCTCCCATCCGTGCGGCGCGGACCGTCCGCGCCGACGCTCACATCAGCCCCGCACCCAGGACGTCCCGCGCCAGGCCGACGACGACCGGCACGATGCCCAGGCACACGAAGGCAGGCAGAAAGCACAGACCGAGCGGCCCGCTCACGAGCACTCCGGCCCGATCGATCTCGGCGGCCACCCGGTCCTCCGTCTCGGCGCGATGCCGGACCGCCAGTTCGGCGACGGTGTCCGACAGGGGCGCACCCGATTTCGCGGATCTCCTTGCCGCGCGGGCGAAGTCGTCCAGAGCATCGACCGCTCCCGAACCTTCCCATGCCTCGGCCGGGTCTGCTCCGAGCGCCAATCTGTCGGCGCCTCTCCGCAGCTCCGCTGCGAGGTCGGGTGGGGCGGACTCCGCGACGACCCGTGCCGCAGAGCCGGCGGGCATCCCTGCGCGCAGGCACGCCGCAAAGAGGTCGAAGGCAGCGGGAACCGCGTGCGGGTCGGTCTCGGATGGGGGTGTATCCGGTTCGGAAGCGATAGATCTCGTGGAGGAAACACGGCTCGTTCCGCGAGGCATCGGAGCGACGACGAGCGAGGCCGCTCCCAGGAACACCGCCCACGTCGCGCTCATGTGCCCACCCGCGCCGCGATCCGGTCCGTCCACAGCAGACCCGCACACGCCAGCGCCGTGCCGACCACGAGCATGACGCCACCGAGACCACCGGCGAGAAGAATCGCGAGCGGAGCGGCACCCATGAGCTGACCGAGACCCACCCCGAGCACCGGCAGTCCCGCCAGGACCGTCGCCGTGGCCCGGGCGCCGGCGAGCCCGGCCTCCGTGCGGGCGCGGATCCGCATACGTGCGGCCAGGTCGACCCGCGCGGCCCCGAGCAGTTCGGCGAGAGCGAGACCGTGACGGTCGGAGACCGCCCACGCATCGGCGACACGCCCCAGACTGTCGGCGACGCCACCACCGTCCGGAGATGCTGCGGCCGAACGTAAGCCGTGCGCTGCCGACCCACCGAGTCGTGCCCGGGCCGCAGCGACCCGGAATGCACCGGCGACGGGTCCGGCCGTCTCCCGGGCCGCCGTCTCGCACGCGTCGGCGGGATGCGTCCCGACCCGCAGGTCGGCGATCACGGTGTCGAGCCCCGACAGCAACATCCGCCGTTGCCGATCGAGCTCCGCAGCACGACGACGCGATCGACGCCGCCCCACCGCGGTCGATGCGACGATTGCGCCGGCCACGGCCGGCGTGATCCCCACCCACACCACGACCGTCACGAGCACGACGATCACCACCCCGAGGACGAGGACGCGCGGTATCGGGGGCAGCGCCGCGTCGGGCACGCCGCGGCGCAGTCGGCGACGGGCGGAGGGCGAGGGCAGGACGAACAGCGCCGCCACCAGGCACAGGATCGGCGCGCTCACGGCATTTCCCGTCGCTGCAGGATCCGCTCGAGGATGTCCGTACCGTGCTCGTCGCCCCTCTCGTGGGTCCATGCGGGGGTGACGACGACGCCCGCGACGGGGTCCCGCTCGACCACGCCGATCCCCACGAGACGTCGCACTCCGTCGGTACTGCGGTGGACGTGCAGAACGACCTGCACCGCTGCGACGAGCTGGCTGTGCAGCGCCGCCCGGTCGAGACCGCCGAGTGCGGCGAGGGCCTCGAGTCGCGCGGGCACCTCGTCGGGCGAATTGGCGTGCACGGTCCCGGCACCACCGTCGTGCCCCGTGTTCAACGCGGTCAGGAGATCGACGACCTCGGCGCCTCTCACCTCACCGATGACGATGCGGTCCGGGCGCATCCGTAGTGCCTGGCGCACGAGATCGCGGACGGTGACCTCGCCGACGCCCTCCACGTTGGGTGCCCGTGCCACGAGGCGCACCACGTGCGGGTGGGCCGGGACCAGTTCGGCGGCGTCCTCGACGCAGACGATGCGTTCGGTCGGATCCACCGCGCCGAGCAGCGCCGCGAGCATCGTCGTCTTCCCCGCACCCGTGCCGCCGACGACGAGGAAAGCCAGGCGCGCGCGGACGATACGGAGCAGCAACCGGTAGGCGGCCTCCGAGACCGCACCGCGGTCCCGCAGCGCTTCGAGTCCCTGGGTCGCGGGTCGCAACACTCGCAGCGACAGGCACGTCCCGGCCTGCGCGACCGGGGAGAGCACCGCGTGCAGCCGGACACCGAACTCACCGTGCCCGGGCAGTCTGCCGTCGACCCACATCTGGGCGTCGTCGAGTCGACGCCCGGCGAACAGTGCCAGTCGCTGCGCGAGTCGTCGGACCGCTGCCTCGTCGGGGAAGGTGACCCTGGTCAGGTGCAGCCCGTTGCCGCGATCCACCCACACGCGGTCGGGCGCGGTGACGAGCACGTCGGTCACCGCCGGGTCCGCCAGCAGATCCTCGAGCGGTCCCGCACCGGTCAGTTCGGTCTGCAGATGCCGCAGTGCCGCAAGCAGATCGGAGTCTCCGAGCACGCCACCGGATTCCGCGCGCAGGGCCGCGGCGACGCGTGCCGGGGTGAGCTCACCGGTCTCGTCGGCCAGCCGGTCTCGGACCCGCGCGAGGAGGTCGTCCCCGAGGGTCCCGGTCATGCCGCGCGTCCCGGGCCCACGCGGTCGGTCCCGACGGCCACCAGCACGTCGTGTGCCGCCCCGAGCAACGGCGAGCGCGGCCGCAGGCGCAGGCCGCCGCGTTCGAGCATCTCGGTCAGGCCCGGTTCGGGACGCATCGAGGTGAGCACGTCCAGGCCCACCGCGTCGGCCACGTCGACGGCTCGCAGTCCGCCCGGTGCAGGTCCGCGGACGACGACTCCGGCGGGCTCACCCCGCGCCGCGAGCGTGCGGGCGATCCGGGCAGCGGAGAGCACCGCACCGATCCGGGCCGGTACGACGACGACGGTGAGGTCGGCCAGCGCGATCACCGCGTCGGCGACCGGGTCGAAGCTGCGCCCCACATCGCAGACGACGGTTGCTCCCGCTCCGCGTACCCCTTCGACGACCGATTCTGCGGCGACCGCGGTGAGCCGGTCGATGTTCTCGCGGTCGGTGGACAGGACGCCCACCCCGGATGCCCATGCGGGCACGGCGTCGCGCAGGGCACGCGCGGAGACCCGTCCTCCGTCGACGGTGAGACCGGACCACCGCACTCCGGGACGTTCCTCGAGACCGGTCAGGACGTCGAGTCCCGCGCCGAACGGATCGGCGTCGACGAGCAGGGTGTCGCGGCGTTCGTCGTGTCCCGCGGCCCAGGCCAGCGCGGCGGCGAAGGTCGACGCGCCCGCTCCCCCGCATCCCCCGACGACCGCGAGGACGGTGCCGGTACCGGTGGAGGGTTCGTCGGCGGCCGCGACGATCGAGAGCAGTTCCACCTCCTCGGACGGGAGGGCGAGGACGTGTTCGGCGCCGACGATCGTGGCCGCCTGCCAGTCCGCCAGGCCGGCCGTCCCGCTGCACACGAGGATCACACCGGGGCGGCGGAGACAATCGGTCGCGCACGCCGCTGCGGCGGACGCGTCGAGGACGACGATCCGCGCGTCGGTCCACGCCCTGCGGGGCACCGGCACGGTCATCTCGTGCAGCGTGCGGTCGGCCGCCGCGACCACGCGACGGAGGTCGGCGACCAGCGCGGGATCGTCGACCAGTCCGAGGATGTCGTTCATGCCCGACAGGCTGCCCCGCCGCGGGGTCGTGAACGTCGCGGAAACGGCCTCGGAAGCCCCACCTGTGGATGGATCGGGGGCCTGTGGACAACCCTGCCGGCCGCCCCCTTGCCGGACCTGCGCGCAGGTCGACGAGTGTAGAAGACAGTACGAAAACGTGTGGGGAAGGCCCTCAGACAAAGCGACAGCCCTCGCCAGGGGGAGGAGGCGAGGGCCGTCTGCGTTCAGCCCCGGGGGTCGGGCTGAACACAACCCGAGTATCGACCCGGGCATTCGCGATAGTACACCGTTAGGCGTGACTGCTTGCAACTTCAAACACCGGCCCGGCGCGCCCCTATTGTGGTGATCGTGACCGATACGTCCGTGGACCCGTCCCGACCGGCCCCGTCGACGGGGGGCTCACCGGACTCGGCCCGCATCGCAGCGTTCTTCGATCTCGACAAGACCGTCATCGCCAAGTCGAGCGTGCTGGCGTTCACCCGACCGTTCTTCGAGGAGGGTCTCCTCAGCCGTCGGGCCGTGTTGCAGAGCACCTACGCCCAGCTCCTCTACCTGGTGTCGGCGGCCGATCAGGCCCGGGTGGACCGGATGCGCGAGCACATCGCGCACATGTGCAAGGGATGGGACGTCGAGCAGGTCGGATCGGTCGTCGAGAAAACCCTGCAGGACGTCGTGACACCGCTCGTCTACGCGGAGGCGAAGGACCTGATCGCCGATCACCGGGCCCGTGGTCACGACGTGATCATCGTGTCCGCGTCGGGCCAGGAAGTGGTGACTCCGATCGCCCGGACACTCGGCGCCTCCCACAGCACGGGGAGCCGGATGCGGATCGTCGACGGCCGCTACGCCGGCGAGCTCGAGTTCTACTGCTTCGGGGAGGCGAAGGCGGTCGCGATCCGCGAACTCGCCGAGCAGTACGGCTACGACCTCTCCCGCAGCTACGCGTACTCCGATTCGGCCACCGACCTGCCGATGTTGCTGGAGGTCGGCAATCCGCGCGCGGTCAACCCCGACCGCCCACTGCGCCGGGCGGCAAACGAAAACGGTTGGCCTGTTCTCACTTTCGCCCGTCCCGTGCCGCTCGGACGTCGCGCCCGTCCGTCGCCGCGCGCCCTGGCGACGCTCGCTGCCATCCTCGGGGCGACCGCACTGATACTGGGTGCCACCCGCCGGCTGGCCGAACGCCGGATGCGTTGACACTCAGGGTCACTCGCCGGGAGATCGAAAGCGAAGCATTGCCGCGGGGGGGCTTGCCGACATCTCGCGGACGGGGTAGAAAGGAGTTACGGAAGGACGGAAGGCCAAGACCGAATCGGAAGAGAAGATTCGATCTCCCGACTGTTCTTCCCAGCACGGACACCGAGTACCCACGCGAAGCCGATGCCACTATAAGGGCACAAGTGTTGTGGGCCTGCGAGTTCCGGATTTTCGAAGACGAGTACCCCGCACCCGTTGCGAGGACGAATCGACGATACCCGGATCATCGCCGAGGCCGTTGAATCACAACCCATTTCAGCACGCATGGTAACTCGGACCGCCCGTGCTAGCGGGTGGCGGAATCGATCTCGATCGATATGCCACCCGCTTTCGCGTGCAGGGGATTTCGCGTACAGGCCGCGGTTCGGCCGGCGAAGCCCCGCCCGGCACTCAGCCGGCGAACGCCTCGGCGATCGAGCCGGCCTCACGAGCTCCGGCCTCGAGCGACCCGCAGCAGAAGAGCACCCAGCCGCCGACGCCCTCCACGGTCCCCGCCCCGAATCCGGCGACCCCGTCGCGGTAGGCCTGCAACCGGCGCATCCAGTGGACCTCCGGTACGCCCAGATTGCGCGTGTCGAGTCCGGACGCGACGCACACGAGCCGGGACGCGGCCCGCGCCACGATGCCGTCGGCGACACCGAAGGGCTTCAGGACGGACAGTTCACCGTGCACGACCGCCGCAAGAACGGGCGCCGGGGCGTTCGTCCCCCCGGTGACGAGTTGCGCGAGCCCGTCGAGACGCTCGGCGACCCCCGGCTCCGTCCGCGGACGACCCAGCTCCTCGGCGTCCTCCACGAGATCCGCGGCAGCGAGCAGGTGCAGGCGGGCGAGCGCCTGGAGCGGGGCACGTCGCCACGTCGCGACCATGTTGCCGAGCGCGTCGCCGTCGAGCGACTGCGCGACCCGCAGCGCTCCGGCCAGGATCGGGTCGCCGCTCTCCCCCGGCTGCGGAAGTTCCGTCGATCCGCCGTCGATCGACGCGGAGGCGCGGGCGGCCCGCACCGATGCCTCCGCGGCGGTGTTCGCCCAACCACGCCGATTGGTTCGATGACGATGCACCTCCGCGAGCGCGTCGCGGGCACGGTCGGCGGCGTCGCGTACGCCCGGAAGGTCGACGAGAGGCTGAAGAGGGTCGGTCACGTCGACGACGGTACCGGCGCGGATGCGGTGGACGGACGAGAGGTTCACCGGTCGTGCCCGAATGCCGTTCGTCGCGCGAATTCGACCGATGAGCGAAAGTGACGGGGTTGCATATCGATGCAACGGTGCGGCGCCGGTCACAGATGATTACGCTCACAAGAGCCCGAATGGAACCATCCCGGAAAGAGGCCCCGCACCATGACGAGCGCAGCCCAGGAGCACGAATCGAAGGCGTACCCGCCGAGCCCGGAGTTCACCGCCACGGCCAACGCCGGTCCGGAACTGCAGGCCGCGGCCGACGCCGATCGGCTCGGATTCTGGGACGAGCAGGCGAAACGGCTCGACTGGGCGGAGCCCTGGACGGAAGTGCTCGACTGGTCGAACGCTCCCTTCGCGAAGTGGTTCGTCGGCGGCAAGCTCAACGTCGCCTACAACTGCGTCGACCGGCACGTCGAGGCCGGTAACGGTGATCGGGTCGCCATCCACTTCGAGGGCGAGCCCGGCGACAGCCGGTCGCTGACCTACAACGACCTCCTCGCCGAGGTCTCCCGCGCCGCGAACACCTTCACCGAACTCGGTCTGGTCGCGGGCGATCGCGTCGCGATCTACATGCCGATGATCCCCGAGGCCGTCGTGACCATGCTCGCGTGCGCGCGTCTCGGCCTGACCCACTCGGTGGTGTTCGGCGGCTTCTCGTCGTCGGCGCTGCGGTCGCGCATCGACGACGCGCAGGCCAAGCTGCTCGTCACGGTCGACGGTCAGTGGCGTCGCGGCCAGGCCGCGCCGCTCAAGGCAGCCGCCGACGAGGCCGTCGCCGGCGCGGAGTCGATCGAGCACGTGCTGGTCGTCGCGCGCACCGGCATCGACGTGGAGTGGACCGACGGCCGCGACCTGTGGTGGCACGAGACCGTCGAGAAGGCGTCGCCGGAGCACGAGGCGCAGCCGTTCGACTCCGAGCATCCGCTGTTCATCCTGTACACCTCGGGCACCACGGGTAAGCCCAAGGGCATCATCCACACCTCGGGTGGCTACCTGACGCAGGCGTCGTACACCCACCACTACGTCTTCGACCACAAGCCGGGCAAGGACGTCTACTGGTGCACCGCCGACATCGGCTGGGTCACCGGCCACAGCTACATCGTCTACGGCCCGCTGAGCAACGGTGTCACCCAGGTCGTCTACGAGGGCACCCCCAATTCACCGAACGAGCACCGGCACTTCGAGATCATCGAGAAGTACGGGGTGTCGATCTACTACACCGCTCCGACGCTGATCCGCACGTTCATGAAGTGGGGTCGCGAGATCCCCGACGCCCACGACCTGTCGTCGATCCGTCTGCTCGGCAGCGTCGGCGAGCCGATCAACCCGGAGGCGTGGCGCTGGTACCGCGAGGTCATCGGCGCGGATTCGGCCCCGATCGTCGACACCTGGTGGCAGACCGAGACCGGCGCGATCATGATCTCGCCGCTGCCCGGCATCACGGCCACCAAGCCCGGCTCGGCGATGGCGCCGCTACCCGGCATCTCCGCGAAGATCGTCGACGACGAGGCCCAGCCGCTCGGCCCGGGCGGTAACGGGTACCTGGTGCTCGATCAGCCGTGGCCGGCGATGCTGCGCGGCATCTGGGGCGACGAGCAGCGTTACCGCGAGACCTACTGGTCGCGCTACGAGGATCAGGGTTGGTACTTCGCCGGCGACGGTGCGCGCTACGACGACGACGGAGCGCTGTGGGTGCTCGGCCGCGTCGACGACGTCATGAACGTCTCCGGTCACCGCATCTCCACCTCGGAGGTCGAGTCGGCGCTCGTGTCGCATCCGTCCGTCGCCGAGGCCGCGGTCGTCGGTGCCGCGGACGAGACCACCGGTCAGGGCATCGTCGCGTTCGTGATCCTGCGCGAGCACGTCGAGAACACCGGCGACACGCTCATCAAGGAGCTGCGCGATCACGTCGCGGTGGAGATCTCCCCGATCGCCAAGCCGCGCCAGATCACCGTGGTGCCGGAGCTGCCGAAGACCCGGTCGGGCAAGATCATGCGCCGCCTGCTGCGCGACGTCGCCGAGGGTCGCGAGCTCGGCGACACCTCGACGCTCGTCGATCCGGCCGTCTTCGACGCGATCCGCGGCAAGTAGCCGAACGACGAAGGCCCCTTCCGGATCGGATCCGGAAGGGGCCTTTCGCGGTCGGTGCGATTACACCTCGTCGAGCGACCGGTCGCGCGTCTCCTTGACGATGAGCAGCGCGACGAAGGTCGTCGCCGCGGCGACGAGCAGGTAGATGCCCACCCAGCCGACGCCGTAGCTCGTGGCGAGCCAGGTCGCGATGAACGGGGCGACGGCGGCACCGAGGATGCTCGAGACGTTGTAGGAGATCCCGGAGCCGGTGTAGCGGACGTTCGTCGGGAACAGCTCGGGCAGGATCGCGCTCTGCGGTCCGAAGGTCAGACCCATGAGCAGCATGCCGACGATGAGGAAGAACAACATCCGTCCGGAGCTCATGCCGTCGCTCGACAGCAGGAGCTGGAAGCACAGACCGAACACCATGATCGCGCCCGTGACGACGAGCAGGGTGGAGCGACGGCCGTAGCGGTCGGCGAGCCATCCGGCGAGGGGCACGGCCGCGGCGAAGAACAGCACCGCGACCAGCTGCAGCACGAGGAAGTCCGAGTACTGGAAACCGGCGCCGTGGCCGCCCTCGGCGGGGGTCTTGCCCGTTCCGAAGCTCAGGACCCAGGTGGTCATGATGTAGAAGAGCGTGTACGTCGCGAGCATGACGAAGGTGCCGATGATCAGCTGGCGCCAGCTGGTCTTGAACACCTCGGCGAGAGGCGTCTTGACCTTCTTGCCCTCGGCGACCGCCTTGGCGAAGACCGGCGTCTCCTCGAGCTTGAGCCGCACGTACAGGCCGATGATCACCATGATGGCGCTGAGCAGGAACGGGATGCGCCAGCCCCACTCGAGGAAGGCGCTCGACAGGTCGGGCTCACCGTTGTCGTGCCCGAGTGCCAGCGTGATGATCAGGAACAGGCCGTTCGCGCCGATGAAGCCGATGGGGGCGCCGAGCTGCGGCCACATGGCCGCCCACGCGCGCTTACCGGGTTCGGCGGTCTCGGTGGCGAGCAGCGCCGCACCCGACCACTCCCCGCCGAGCCCCAGACCCTGGCAGAAGCGCATGAGCGCCAGCAACGCCGGTGCGATGAGCCCGGCCTGGTGGTAGGTCGGCAGCAGACCGATGAGGAAGGTCGCGATGCCCATCGTCAGGAGCGAGCCGACGAGGGTGACCTTGCGGCCGATGCGGTCGCCGAAATGTCCGAAGACGACGGACCCGACCGGGCGGGCGACGAAGGCGATGCCGAACGTCGCGAGGGAGGCGAGCAGCGCGGTCGTGCTGTTGCCCTGCGGGAAGAACAGGTGCGGGAAGACCGAGACGGCGGCTGTCGCATAGATGTAGAAGTCGTAGAACTCGATGGACGTGCCGACCATGCTGGCGACGACGATGCGCCGGCGCGGAACGCCTGCGACGAGCGAGGAACCGCCGTCCTCCACTCCGACCGATGTGCTCACTGAACCATCCCCACTACTCCACTCACATTCTGAGACCAGATCCCACTTACTAGGAAAAGTGAACACCCGAGTTTCCGCTCATCGCAAATCGGACACTCCTACGGACGCCCCCCGTCCGGCGTTAGACTCTCCCCCGGTGTGCCGGGAAGTCTGG
The DNA here is from genome assembly GCF_900187265.1 of Rhodococcus rhodochrous. NCBI lineage: Bacteria > Bacillati > Actinomycetota > Actinomycetes > Mycobacteriales > Nocardiaceae > Rhodococcus > Rhodococcus rhodochrous. The sequence continues at coordinate 506,456 of NZ_LT906450.1, read as the reverse complement.
TCGGCGACGGTTCGCCCGTGCCCGTATCCGCCCAGCGAAAGACGCCCGTGTCCGACACCTCCTCACCCACCTGGACCGCCCCTCTGGGTCGCTTCCTCCGCACCGAGACGGTCGGCGGTTCACTGCTGCTCATCGCCGCAGCGATAGCGCTGATCTGGGTCAACTCCCCCTTCGGCGACTCCTATCTCGCTCTGCGGGACTTCGAGATCGGCCCGGAGTCCCTGCACCTGCACCTCTCGGTGGGCGACTGGGCCAAGGACGGCCTGCTCGCGGTCTTCTTCTTCGTCGCGGGCCTCGAACTCAAGCGTGAGCTCGTCACTGGCGAACTCGCCGATCGCAGGAAGGCGATCCTGCCCGTGATCGCCGCATGCGGCGGCGTGATCCTTCCTGCCGTCATCGCAGCCGTCGTCGGCTGGGGTGCGCCGGGAATGGACCGGGGTTGGGCGATCCCCGTCGCGACCGACATCGCCTTCGCTCTCGGCGTGCTCGCCCTCACCGGTTCGCGCATCCCCACCAGCGCCCGGGTGTTCCTGTTGAGCCTGGCGGTCGTCGACGACCTCATCGGCATCGCGCTCATCGCGATCCTGTTCACCTCGGGACTCGCCGTCGCGTGGCTGCTCGCCACAGTGGCCGCAGCGGCGGCGTACTGGTTCGCGCAGCAGAAGCGCATCACCACGCCGTGGTTGTACGTGCCGCTCGCGCTGTTCACCTGGTACGCCATGCACAACGCAGGCATCCACGCGACCGTCGCCGGGGTCCTCCTCGGCCTGCTCACCCGTGTCCGCACCGATCCCGGGGAGGACTACGCACCCGCCGAGCGGCTGGTCCACCACATCCAGCCGTGGTCCGCCGGTCTGTGCGTCCCGCTGTTCGCCCTGTTCGCATCCGGTGTGCCCATCGGTGCGGAGATGCTCGGCCAGGTGTTCACCGATCCTGTCGGCCAGTCCGTCGTCCTCGGACTGCTCCTCGGCAAGACCGTCGGGATCTTCGGCGCCACCTGGATCTCGATCCGGCTCGGTCTCGCCACCCGCCCGACCGGGCTGATGTGGGGAGACGTGTTCGCACTCGCCGTGATCGGCGGCATCGGGTTCACGGTGAGCCTGCTCATCGCCGAACTCTCGCTCGGTGACATCCACGGTGGCGAGCCCGCCGAGATCGCCAAGGCCGCCGTGCTGGTGACATCATTGATCGCCTCTGTCCTCGGGTCGGCGCTACTGTTACGGCGTGGGCGCGCCCACCGCCAACGGAACGAACCAACCGAAGGGGTCGAGTAGTGAGCGTGACGAACGCGAATCGTCCGGAGAACGGAGTCCCGTCGAGCATTTCGGGCATCCCGTTGACGAAGGTGGACGCTCCGACACCCCGCGATGCCAGTGTGGGCGAACTGGTACGCGACGCAGCGACACAGCTGTCCACCCTGTTCCGCGCCGAAGTCCAGCTCGCCAAGGCCGAGGTGACCGGTGAGGTCAAGAAGGGCGTGCAGGGCAGCCTGTTCTTCATCCTCGCGCTCGCCGTGCTGACCTTCAGTTCGTTCTTCTTCTTCTTCTTTCTCGCCGAACTCCTCGATGTCTGGGTGGCGCGCTGGCTCGCCTTCCTCATCGTCTTCCTGATCATGCTGGTGGTGACGGGCCTGCTGGCACTGATCGGCTATATGCGGGTCCGTAAGCTGCGCGCACCCAACAAGACCATCGACTCGCTCAAGCAGACCGCGTCGATCCTCCCGAGCAGCCAGGACGGACACGATGCGGACGGCCCGCGCCACGCCGCGCCGCGTCACGCCACCCGCTGACGAACCGGAACCGCCAGTGCCCGTCCCCGACCCGTCCACGGTCCGGTATCCCGGACCGTGGACGCATCGAGACATCCACGCCAACGGCATCCGCTTCCATGCCGTCGAGGCCGGTCCGCACGACCCGGACACACCGCTCGTGGTGTTCGTGCACGGCTTCGCCGACCTGTGGTGGTCGTGGCGTCACCAGCTCACCGCCTTCGCCGATCTCGGCTACCGGGCGGTCGCGGTGGACCTGCGCGGTTACGGCGACACGGACAAGCCGCCGCGCGGATACGACGGCTGGACGCTCTCGAACGACATCGCGGGACTGATCCGCGCGCTCGGGCACACCGATGCGGTCCTCGTGGGCCACGCCGACGGGGGTCTCGTGTGCTGGGCGACCGCGGTGCTCCATCCGCATGTCGTGCGGGCGATCGCGGTCGTCGACTCCCCGCACCCCATCTCGCTGCGCGACGCGACCCTGCGCGACCGCGCGCAACGCAAGGCTCTGCTGCCGATCTTCCTCGCCTACCAGCTGCCGTGGCGTCCCGAACGCAAGCTGGTTCGCGACCACGGCCTGGAGATCGAACGGCTGATGCGTGTGCGGTGCGGCCCGGACTGGCGACGCACCGACGAGTTCGCCGACGTCGTCGACCGGCTGCGCACCGCGATCCGCATCCCGGGCACGGCGCACCTGACCCTCGAATACCAGCGCTGGGCGTTCCGCAGCCAGTGGCGTCCCGACGGTCGCCGCTTCATGAAGACCATGGACGTCGAGCTCACCCTGCCGATCCTGCAGCTGCACGGCGCGCTGGATCCCTACGTGCTCGCCGCGACCCTCCGACGCTGCGTGCGGCACGCCCCCGGACGAATCCTGAAATTCGTCGACGGGGCCGGCCACTACGCCCATCAGGAGAAGCCCGAAGCGGTGACGGCACTGCTCGCCGACTTCGTCCGCGGACTCGACTGATCTGCCCGTCCGCCGGACGGGCAGACGTCAGACGATGCAGGCGCCGGTCGCGACCGGCTGATTCACTCCGGCCATCTCCAGCTGCCGGCTCACCTCTGCACCGGTGAGAACGAAACCGGTGTCGGTGTCGTCGACCGCCGCGCCGAAGACCATGCCGAGGACATCGCCGGACGGATCGACCAGCGGGCCCCCCGAGTTGCCCTGCCGGATCGTGCCGCGCACCGTGTACACCTCGCGTTCGACGGTGCCGCCGCGGTAGATGTCCGGGCCCTGCAGGTCGAGCGTCTCGCGGATCCGCGCCGCGCTCGCCGTGTACGGGCCGCCGCCCGGGTAGCCGAGCACGATCGCGTCGTCACCCGACTCCGCCGGCTCCGAGGCGAAGCCCAGCGGCTGCGCGGTCAGTCCCGGCACCGCGAGGATCGCGACGTCCACCTCCGGATCGAAAAGCACGACGGTCGCTTCGAGCGGGCCGCTCTCCGTATCGACGGTCACCGCCGCGGTACCGGCCACGACGTGCGCGTTCGTCATCACCCGTTCGGGGGCCACGACGAAACCGGATCCTTCGAGCGCCTTCTGGCAGCTGGGCGCGACGCCGTTGATGCGCAGCACGCTCGTCTGCAGCCGGGCCGGGACCGATCCTTCGAGGAGACCACCGTCGGGTGCCTCCACCTCGGCGATCGGGGTGCGCCCGAACGGCCCGATCACCTCGGGCAGACCCGAGGTGTCGAGCAGCGCCGAGAACTCGTTGGGGATCGCGCGCATCCAGTCGGGGGCGACGTCGTCGACGGTCCCGAGCACCTGGGATCCCCGCACGGCCGCGGAGACGGCGGGCTGGGTCGTGGCGGTCAGCGGGATGGCGAGCAGCCACGCGGCGACGAGCACCGCCACCGACTGCAGACCGGCACCGACGACGCTGTCCACCGCCCGCGCGCCCGGACTGTGGATGCCGCTGCGCGCGGCACGTCCGAGCACCATGCCGGCCACCTCGCCGATCACCACCAGCACCACGATCAGTGCGATCCCGGCGAGGATGCGCATGCGTGCGTCGTCGATGTGCACGAGCACGTGCGGGGCGATGAGGATGCCCGCGACCGCACCGAGCAGCACACCCAGGAAGGCCAGCGCCGAGGCGACGGCTCCCTGCCGGAGTCCGGAGGACGCGGCGATCAGGACGATCACCACGATGATCAGATCGATCCAGCCCGATCCGGTCATGATTCGACCACCCCCGTCTCCAGTTCGGCGAGTACGACGTCGAGGTCACGGACATCGTGGTGATCCCACTCGATCTCCCACCCCGACACCGCGAACAGACCCGCGAGCACACCCGCGGTGAAACCCCAGACCAACATCCCGTCCACCTGGAATGCCGGGCCCTGATAACCCAGCCGGTGCCGGACCTGGAAACGGTTGTCGGGGTCGAGCAGCTCGTGCAGCGACACCCGGACCACGCGGGTCGCCTCCTGCGGGTCGACCACGCCGACGGGGCTCGGGGTCTCCCAGTAGGCGACCACGGGGGTCACGTCGAAGCCGGAAGGCGGGATGAACAGTTCGGGGAGTACGGCGAGCGGCCGGATCCCGGACGGATCCAGGCCGGTCTCCTCCTCCGCTTCACGCAGTGCGGTGTGGATGGCGCCGTAGTCCTCGGGATCGGCGGCGCCTCCGGGAAAGGCCACCTGCCCGCTGTGCTGCCGCAGCGTCGCGGCGCGCTGGGTGAGCAGGACGTCGGCGTCGGCGGGAAGTCCGCCGCGGGCGATCGGATCGGCCTCCGACGACCCGCCGAACAGCACCAGCACCGAGGCCTGCCGCACCCGCGCGTCGCGCGGCGCGCGACGGTTCAGGATCGGGTTGAGACCGTGCGGGTCGGTCGGCGACACCGAGGCGACACGCCGGAGCCATTCGGGGATCATGCCGCCACCCCCAGATGCTCCTCGACGACCGAAGCGACCTCGTCGGCCGACCGGAACGGGATCGGAAGCACGGCGGCGACCGATCCGTCGGCGCGGAGCAGCACCGTCACGGGAAGGACGGCGGGCGCGCCGACCGCGGCCTGCACGCGACCCGAGCCGTCCTGCACACCCGGCAGATGCACGTCGTAGTCGGCGAGCCGGCCGAGGGCGTTCGACTCGTTCGGGTCGGTGTGGACGGTGACGACGGTGACCTCCTCGCCTACCCGGGCGGCGTAGTCCTGGAGGACCGGCAGTTCCTCGGCGCAGGGAGCGCACCACCAGGCCCACAGGTTCACCACGGCGGGCTTTCCGGCGAGGGCGGCCGCGAGGTCGACGGAGGAACCGTCGCCCACGCACTCGAAGACCAGCCCGGCGAGCGGACCGGTGGGAGCGGGCGAGGACGCGCCCGGTTGCGGGCACGGATCCAGCGCGGCGGTCTCGCGCAGCGGGGCGAGGGCCTGCGCGTCGTCCTGGGGTCGGCGGTCCACGGGTGCAGCCGAGGAAGTGGCCGGTCCCGAACCGGTGGCCGGTGGAGGGTCGCTGCGGTCGCGCGGCCAGATGGCGACGATCAACGCGATGACGACGACGAGGGCTGCCAGGCTCCAGCGGCCTGCTGTGGAAGGACGCACTCCGTCACCGCCCGGCCAGCTCGAGCAGGTGCTCGGTCTCCGGTCCCTTCACCAGCGCGGCCGCGGTCTGCGGATCGGTGGGCCCGGTCCCGTAGGAGGGGCAGTCCTTCGCGAGGACACACACCCCGCATGCCGGCTTGCGTGCGTGGCACACGCGCCGACCGTGGAAGATCACGCGATGGGACAGCAGTGTCCACTCCTTGCGCTCGATGAGCGCACCCACCGCGTGCTCGATCTTGACCGGATCGGTCTCGTCGGTCCATTCCCAACGACGCACGAGCCGCTGGAAGTGGGTGTCGACCGTGATACCCGGCACATCGAAGGCGTTGCCGAGGATGACGTTGGCGGTCTTGCGGCCGATGCCGGGCAGCGCGACGAGATCCTTCAGCCGGGCCGGGACCTCGCCGTCGTGCCGCTCGAGCAGGGCCTGGCCGAGACCGATGAGCGAGTTGGCCTTGTTGCGGTAGAAGCCGGTCGAGCGGATGTACTCCTCGAGCTCGGCGCGGTCCGCCTCCGCGTACGCGCGGGCGTCGGGATACCGGGCGAACAGAGCGGGGGTCACCTGGTTGACCCGCACATCCGTGCACTGCGCCGACAGGATCGTGGCGACGGCGAGCTCGAGCGGATTCGTGAAGTCCAGTTCGCAGTAGACGTGCGGAAAAGCCTCGGCGAGGCGCCGGTTCATCCGTCGCGCGCGACGGACGAGGGCCAGTCGCGACTCCGGTCCGCGAGCCTTTCCGTTCACTCGGCGCGGGGCCGTCTCGGGGCTCTCGGACTGGGAGGCATGCACCTGATCCACTCTACGTAAACACTCTCCCCAGGATCCGGCCCCGTGTCTCTTCCGAGATCTTTCCGGTGTTTACTTCCGGGTATGCAAGCTCTTGCTGTCGTCCTCTTCCCGGTGCTGCTCATGTTGTTCGCACTGTCCATGGAACGTGTCGAAGCGCGCTTGAGCCGGTTGTCCGTCCGTGAGCAGGAAGTGGAAGAGTTCCTCGACAAAGCGGACCAGGCCGATGTCGCGGCACTCGCTCGTGAAGGTTTCCCCGGGGCCCTGGCCCGCTTCCAGCGTCGCCGCCGCCGCGGACCGAGCACCAACGGAGCGGACGATTCGGACGGCCATCTGCGCGCGCGCCGCGCCAGCTGAACGACTACTTGCCGGTAGCCTCGAGGTACCGATGATCGGGTTCGGCGATCGTTTCCGTGGTATCGGTCACTCACTCGTGCAGCGCGCACGATAGACTGGGCGCTCGTACGCCTGACAGGTGACCTGCCCGGGAAGTCCGTCGACGTGCAGACCCGGCAGTAGATGACGAATCATTCCCAAAAGGAGCGCACGTGGACGAGGTCCTGGCCAGAGCAGGCATCTTCCAAGGAGTCGAGCCCTCGGCGGTTGCGGCGCTGATCAAAGAGCTTCAGCCTGTAGATTTCCCGCGCGGCCATGTCATCTTCAACGAGGGTGAGCCCGGCGACCGGCTGTACATCATCGTTTCCGGCAAGGTGAAGCTCGGACGTCGTTCGCCCGACGGCCGCGAGAACCTCCTGACGATCATGGGCCCGTCCGACATGTTCGGCGAGCTGTCGATCTTCGATCCGGGTCCGCGCACCTCCACCGCCACCACCGTCACCGAGGTGCGTGCCGTGAGCATGGACCGCGATGCGCTCAAGGCGTGGATCGACCAGCGCCCCGAGATCGCCGAGCAGCTCCTCCGCGTGCTGGCCCGTCGTCTGCGTCGCACCAACAACAGCCTCGCCGACCTGATCTTCACCGACGTCCCCGGTCGTGTCGCCAAGGCGCTGCTCCAGCTCGCCCAGCGTTTCGGCACCCAGGAGGCCGGCGCCCTGCGTGTCACGCACGACCTGACACAGGAAGAGATCGCGCAGCTCGTCGGCGCGTCCCGCGAGACCGTGAACAAGGCCCTGGCCGACTTCGCGCACCGCGGCTGGCTGCGTCTCGAGGGCAAGAGCGTGCTGATCTCCGACTCGGAGCGTCTGGCGCGTCGCGCTCGCTGACCCACGGACATACGAAAGGCCGGGACGCTCGCTGCGTCCCGGCCTTTCGCATGTGCGTATCCCGGCCGTAGCTGCTTCGACCCAGCCGTCTGGCTGCTTCGACTCAACCGTGGCTGCGCAGGTACTCCAACTGCACGTTGACGGACTTCTCCGCCGCACCCCACAACGAGGGGTCGACGTCGGCGTAGACGTGCTCGACGACCTGCCGTGCGGAGGCTTCGGCGCCGAAGGTGCGCAGCGCACCGCGCACCTGCTCGAGCCGGCCCTCCCGGTGCGCGAGGTACTCCCGCGCGATCGTCTCGAGGTCGGGCAGCTCGGGGCCGTGCCCGGGCAGCACCGTGTAGCCACCGCCGAGGCCGATGAGCGACCTCAACGACCGCAGGTAGTCGCCGAGGTCGCCGTCGGAGTCGTCGAGCACGGTCGTGCCGCGGCCGAGGATGGTGTCGGCGGTGAGCACACTGCGGTCCTGCTCGATCACGAACGACAGCGAATCGGCGGTGTGCCCCGGGGTCGCGACGACCCGGATGCGCAGACCCGCTGCCTCGACGACGTCGCCGTCGGACAGTTGCTGCCCACCGCCGTGGCGGTGTTCCGGCAGCACTGCGTGCACCGGGCATTCCGCGAGCTGCGAGAAACGCTCCGCACCCTCGGTGTGGTCGAAGTGGCGGTGACTGATGAGGGTCGCCGCCACCGGCACCTGCGCGATCCGTTCGAGATGCCCTTCGTCCAGGGGACCCGGATCGACCACGACGCACTCGTCGCTGCCGGGGGCCCGGAGGATCCAGGTGTTCGTTCCCTCGAGGGACATGATCGAGGGGTTCTCGGCCAGGATCACCGCGGCGTTCTCGGTGACCTGGCGCAGCTGCGCGTAGGCGGGGTGGACCAGCGCCATCACATGTGCCTCTCGTGTCGGGTCCGTCGGGAGCCGCCCTCGGTCGGGGAGGGCGGCGTCAGCGTACTTCCACCATCAACTCGACCTCGACGGGAGCGCCGAGGGGCAGTTCGGCGACGCCGACGGCCGAACGGGCGTGCGCGCCGACCTCACCGAAGATCTCCCCGAGCAGTTCCGACGCGCCGTTGATGACGCCGGGCTGTCCGGTGAAGCCCTCGGCGGACGCCACGAAGCCCACGACCTTCACGACGCTCGCGATGTTGTCGAGTCCGACGAGATCGTCGACGGCGGCGAGCGCGTTGAGCGCGGCGGTGCGGGCCGCGGTCTTCGCCTCCTCCGCCGACACCTCGGCGCCCACCTTGCCGGTGTGCGTCAGCTTCCCGTCGACCAGCGGCAGCTGACCGGAGGTGTAGACGACGTCGCCGTTGCGGACGGCCGGCACGTAGGCCGCCACCGGGGCGGCGACCGGCGGCAGGGTGATGCCGAGTTCGGTCAGGCGTTCGCTCCAGGTGTTGTGCGACACGGATCAGCCCTTCGGACGCTTGAGGTAGGCGACGTGCTGCTCACCGGTGGGGCCGGGCAGGACGGTGACGAGCTCCCAACCGTCGGCACCCCACTGGTCGAGGATCTGCTTGGTCGCGTGCGTGAGCAGCGGCACGGTTGCGTATTCCCATGTGGTGGTTTCACTCATGTCCTGACCCTATCCGGCACCGTTCACCGTCCACGACTTATAGGCTCGTGATCGTGGCATCTCCGACATCACATTCCGGCGAATGGCCGGCAGGCGCCGCCCAGGCGCGACTGCACTTCGTGTCCGGCAAGGGTGGCACCGGGAAGTCCACCGTGGCCGCGGCGCTCGCGCTGGCGCTCGCCGCCGGAGGTCGCAAGGTCCTGCTCGTCGAGACCGAGGGACGTCAGGGCATCGCGCAACTGTTCGACGTGCCGCCGCTCCCGCCGGTCGAGACGAAGATCGCGACCGCGCCGGGTGGCGGTGAGGTATCGGCTCTCGCGATCGACATCGAGGCGGCCTTCCTCGAATACCTCGACATGTTCTACAACCTCGGATTCGCAGGTCGCGCGATGCGGCGGATGGGCGCGATCGAGTTCGTGACCACGCTCGCGCCGGGTCTGCGCGACGTGATCCTCACCGGCAAGATCAAGGAGACCGTGGTGCGGACCGACGCGACGGGCACCCCTGTCTACGACGCGGTCGTCGTCGATTCCCCGCCCACCGGCCGCATCGGCAGCTTCCTCGATGTCACCAAGGCCATGGCCGACCTCGCGAAGTCCGGTCCGATCCGGTCGCAGAGCGAGGGCGTGGTCCGGCTGCTGCACTCCGATCAGACCGTCGTCCACCTGGTGACCCTGCTCGAGGCACTGCCCGTGCAGGAGACGGCCGACGCGGTGGAGGAACTCGAGGCCGCCGACCTCCGGATGGGCACGGTGATCGTCAACCGCACCGCCCCCGAACACCTGCCCGAGGAACTCGTCGACGACGTCGCCGCCGGCCGCATCGCCGGGCCCGCGATCCGGACGACCCTGGAGAAGGTGTCCGTCAAGCTCTCCGACGACGATTTCGCCGGCCTGCTGACCGAGACCATCGAGCACGCCGCGGTACTCCAGGCGCAACAGGTGAGCGCCGCTCAACTCGACGAAGTGAAGGTGGCACGCATGTCCCTACCGGCCCTCGCCGACGGTGTCGATCTCGGTGGCCTCTACGAACTCGCCGACGTCCTCGCCGAGCAGGGTGTCCGATGAGCGCACCGATCCGGAAGGTCCTCGACGTCGCCCGCATCCTGGACGACCGCTCGTCCCGGGTGATCGTGTGCTGCGGGTCGGGCGGTGTCGGCAAGACGACCACCGCCGCGGCGCTCGCGTTGCGCGCGGCCGAGCGGGGCCGCAGCGTCGTGGTGCTCACGATCGACCCTGCGCGGCGACTGGCACAGGCCCTCGGGGTCGCCTCGCTCGACAATTCACCGCAGAAGGTGGAGCTCGGGCCGGAGGCGAAGGGCGAGCTGCACGCGATGATGCTCAACATGCGTCGTACCTTCGACGACATGGTGCTCGAGCACTCGACGCCGGAGAAGGCGCAGCAGATCCTCGACAACCCCTTCTATCAGACCGTGGCGTCGTCGTTCTCCGGCACGCAGGAGTACATGGCGATGGAGAAGCTCGGTCAGCTCGCGCAGAGCGACGAGTGGGATCTCATCATCGTCGACACCCCGCCGTCCCGGAACGCACTCGACTTCCTCGACGCTCCCCAGCGGCTCGGGGCGTTCCTCGACGGCCGGATGATCCGGATCTTCACGGCACCCGGACGTGGCTTCGGCCGCCTGGTGACGGGCGCGATGGGGCTCGCGCTCAAGGCGGTCTCGACGATCGTCGGGAGCCAGATGCTGTCGGACGCGTCGGCCTTCGTGCAGTCGCTGGACTCGATGTTCGGGGGTTTCCGCGAGCGCGCCAACCGCACCTACCGGTTGCTGCAGCAGCCGGGAACCCACTTCATGGTGGTCGCGGCACCCGAACCCGATGCCCTGCGCGAGGCGTCGTTCTTCGTCGAGCGACTCTCGGGCGATCGCATGCCGCTGTCGGGCCTGGTGCTCAACCGCACCCATCCGACACTGTCGGCGCTGCCGTCCGATCACGCCCTCACCGCAGCGGATCAGCTCGCCGAGGAGGAGGGCGTGGACGCCAAGGCCGCTGAGGCCGTTCTCCGCATCCACGCGCACCGGGCCGTGATCGCCGAGCGGGAGCTGCGGTTGCTACGCAACTTCACCGCGGCGAACCCTGCCGTCCCCGTGGTCGGGGTGCCCTCGCTGCCCTTCGAGGTCTCGGATCTCGAGGCGCTGCGGGCGGTGGGCGAGCAATTGACCCGCGAGGCGTGATGTCTCGCGGGTCATGATCTCGGCGGTTCGTGTACCGGTGAGGTGGTGACTAGACCGCGCTCTGGTGCTGTCGCTGCGCCTGGAAGAAATCGGCCCAGGACTCGACCTCGGGATGCTGCTTGAGGAGAGCACGACGCTGCCGCTCCGTCATGCCTCCCCACACGCCGAACTCGACACGGTTGTCGAGGGCGTCCGCCCCGCACTCGAGCATCACCGGGCAGTGCCGGCAGATCACCGCAGCCTTGCGCTGCGCTGCGCCACGCACGAACAGTTCATCGGGATCGACTTCGCGGCAGCGAGCCTTGGAGACCCAAGCGATGCGCGCTTCGGCCTGGTCGACGTCGAGTCGGGTCGTCGGGGTGGTCATGTGCATTCAGTTGCCCCTTTACTTTCCGAACGCCGGTTCGCGGTGTTCGAGGTCTGCGCCGCCCGTGTGCCGCGACGGCGCGAAACCTGCCCGTCAAGGTGTTATCTGCGTCACACTGATGTCTCAATCTAGGTAAACTGATGCCCACGCGCAAGGCGAACGAAACCTTTTCTGGTACGTACGTACAAAGTTGCACGTCGGAGGCGTTTTCACAGCGCCCGTCGTGCCACGCCCGCTCCCTGGAAACCGCCGGCCGGTCCCCCGCCACGTAGTGTGTAGGCGTGTCGATCCGAAGAACGGTGGCGAAGCTCGCTGGTTGCACGGCCCTCGGCGGCGTTCTCGTAGCAGGGATGCTCTTCCCGGCCGCGGGTGGATTCGGGTACGTCTCGAACCGCGCCGCGGACACCGTCGACAACAGTTCCGCAGAGCTCGTCGAAGGTGTCGTCCCAGCCGTGACGACCATGGTCGACAAGGCGGGTGAGCCGATCGCGTGGCTCTACGACCAGCGTCGCTTCGAGGTGCCCAGCGACCAGATCTCGAACGAGATGAAACTGGCGATCGTCTCGATCGAGGACAAGCGGTTCCCCGAGCACCAGGGCGTCGACTGGCAGGGCACCATCCGCGCGTTCCTCACCAACACCACGAGCGGTCAGGTCGAGCAGGGCGCCTCCACGATCGACCAGCAGTACGTCAAGAACTACCTGCTGCACGTGATCGCGAAGACCGACGCCGAACGCCGCGCGGCGATCGAGACGACGCCGGCCCGCAAGATCCGTGAGATCCGCATGGCGCTGACCCTCGACGATCAGCTCACCAAGGACGAGATCCTCACCCGCTATCTGAACCTCGTCCCCTTCGGCAACGGTTCGTTCGGCATCCAGGACGCCGCCCAGACCTACTTCGGCATCGACGCGAAGGACCTGAACATCCCGCAGGCCGCGATGCTCGCGGGCATGGTGCAGTCCAGCTCGGCGCTGAACCCGTACACCAATCCCGACGGCGTACTCACCCGTCGCAACATCGTGCTCGACACGATGATCGACAACATCCCCGAGCGCGCCGACGAGATCCGCGCCGCGAAGGAACTGCCGCTCGGCGTGCTGCCCGAGCCCAACACGCTCCCCCGCGGCTGCATCGCCGCCGACGACCGCGGCTACTTCTGCGAGTACGCGCTGCAGTACCTCGAGAACTCCGGCCTGTCGCGCGAGCAGATCGACCGGGGCGGATATCTCATCCGCACGACCCTCGACCCCGAGGTCCAGAACTCCGTCAAGGAATCGCTCGACCGGTTCACCAGCCCCACCGTCGACGACGTGGCCTCGGTGATGAACGTGATCGAGCCGGGCCAGGATTCGCACAAGGTCCTCGCCATGGGGTCGAGCCGCAAGTTCGGCCTCGACGCCGAGGCCAAGGAGACGGTCCAGCCGCAGCCCTACTCGCTGGCCGGTCACGGCGCCGGGTCGATCTTCAAGATATTCACCGTCGCCGCCGCCATGGAACAGGGCCTGGGCACCTCGGCCGTGCTCGACGTCCCGTCCCGCTACAACGCCCGCGGTCTGGGCGACGGCGGCGCCCGCGGCTGCCCGGCCAACTACTACTGCGTCGAGAACGCCGCACCGTATCCGTCGCGACTGTCGGTGACCGACGCGCTGGCACAGTCGCCGAACACGGCGTTCGTCAAGCTCATCGAGGCCACCGGCGTCGACGCGGCCGTCGACATGTCGGTGCGCCTGGGTCTGCGTTCATACCTGCAGCCGCGCACCTCCGGCTTCGGCGACCAGTCGATGGCCGAGATGCAGAAGGACCAGCACCTCGGCTCGTACACGCTCGGCCCGACGTGGATCAACGCGCTCGAACTGTCGAACGTCGCGGCGACCCTCGCCTCGCACGGCAAGTGGTGCCCGCCCAGCCCGATCGAGGAGGTCTTCGACCGCGAGGGCAAGCCCGTACCGATCACGCAGCAGGCCTGCGAGCAGGTGGTCGAGCCCGGCCTCGCCGACACCCTCGCCACGGCGATGAGCAAGGACACCGCCGCCGGCGGTACCGCCTCGGGTGCCGCGGGATCGGTGGGCTGGAACCTGCCGGTCGCGGCGAAGACCGGTACGACGGAATCGCACATGTCGTCGGCCTTCCTCGGCTTCACCAACCGGTTCGCCGGTGTGGTCTACACCTACGGCGACTCCCCCACCCCCGGCCAGATCTGCTCGGGTCCGGTCCGCCCCTGCTACGACGGCAACCTCTTCGGCGGTACCGAACCGGCGCGGACATGGTTCTCGGCGATGCTGCCGGTGGCGAACAAGTTCGGCCCCATCGAACTGCCCGCCCCCGATCCCCGGTACGTCCGCGGCGCGGGCAACGCCCAGGTCCCGGACGTCACGGGCCTGCCGAAGGACCGCGCGATGCAGCGGCTGCAGGAGGCCGGATTCTCGGTCTCGGAGGCGACGATCGCCGGTGAGGAACGCGCCGGAACGGTGACGGGTACGTCCCCGAGCGGCTCGGCCGTCCCGGGCTCGACGGTCACGCTGTTCATCAGCGACGGATCGGTCCGCGTGGCTCCCACCACGAGCGCAACCCCGGCCCGCCCACGCGACCGCGAGGTGCCCGACACGACCCGGCGGTCGACGCCCGCACCCATCCCGGGACGTGAGCTCGAGCAGAGCGAGTCGAGTCCGCCGGCGGACGAGGACTCCACTCCCACGACGACACCGAGTCGCCCCGACAACTGAGCCGCAGGGCTTCCACGGCCGTGCAGTTCCCGTCGCCCCGTCCTCGTGACGGTCGACCGGAGCTGCACGGCCGTTTCGGTTACAGGCGTGAACGCACGGCCGCGGACAGGCGCTTGCCGTCGGCCTTCCCTGCCGCGATCTCGGTGGCGGCCTTCATCACCTGGCCCATGTTCTTCGGACCCGGACGCGCGCCGATCTCCTCCGCGACGCGCGCGAGGGCGGTGTCGACGACATCGACGAGCTCGGCATCGGTCAGCGGGGTGGGCAGATACTCGTCGATGATGCGCGCCTCGGCGTGCTCCTTGGCTGCGAGCTCACCGCGGCCGTTCTCGGTGTAGACCTCGGCGGCCTCGCCCCGCTTCTTCGACTCCTTCGCGAGGACCTCGAGCACCTCGTCGTCGGACAGCTCACGCGCCTCCTTGCCGGACACCGCCTCGTTCCGGACCGCCGCGAGCAGCATCCGGAGGGTCTCGGTCCGCAGTTTGTCCTTGTCCTTCATCGCTGCGGTCAGGTCCGTCCGCAGCCTGGATTCGAGGGAGGATGTGGTGTCGCTCATGCCGGAAACGCTACGCGGGGCAGGCGAACCACGTGCGAGGACCACGCACGGCGGTACGCTGGAGAAGTGCCTGACCTGTCTGCAATTCGCCGCGTAACCCTCGGTGCTGCCGGCGCCGCCGCTCTCGGCCTCGGTTACGCCACGCTGATCGAACGGAACGCGTTCACCCTTCGCGAGGTCACGGTGCCGGTGCTCGCGCCCGGCGCGTCGACACTGCGGGTCCTGCACATCAGCGACCTGCACATGACTCCCAACCAGAAGCTGAAACAGAACTGGTTGCGCGAGCTCGACGGCCTCGAGCCCGATCTCGTCGTGAACACGGGCGACAACCTGTCGCACCCGAAGGCCGTTCCGGCCGTCGTCCAGGCGCTCGGCGGACTCCTCGCCCGCCCGGGTCTGTTCGTCTTCGGGAGCAACGACTACTTCGCTCCCGTGCTGAAGAACCCGCTCGCCTACTTCGACAAGGACCACGACCGCGTCTACGGTCCTCCGCTCCCGTGGGGCGACCTGCGTGCGGCGTTCACCGAACGTGGCTGGCAGGACATGACGCACGTGCGCCGTGACATCGAGGTCGGCGGCGTACGCATCGCCGTCGGTGGTGTCGACGACCCGCATCTCGACCGCGACCGGTACGAGACGATCGCCGGTGCGGCCGATCCCTCGGCCGATCTGCGACTGGGCATGACGCACTCCCCCGAGCCTCGGGTGCTCGATCGCTTCGCCGAGGACGGCTACGACCTCGTCCTCGCCGGCCACACCCACGGCGGCCAGCTGTGCCTGCCGTTCTACGGCGCGCTGGTGACCAACTGCGGGATCGACCGGTCGCGGGTGAAGGGCGCGTCGCGCTGGGGTGCCCACATGCGACTGCACGTCTCCGCGGGCATCGGCACGTCGCCGTTCGCTCCCGCGCGGTTCTTCTGCCGTCCGGAGGCCACTCTGCTGACCCTCGTTCCGGCCTCGCGCGACACCGCGCAGCAGGCCAGCGGCGATGCGGCAGAGCGCGCCGGGTTACGTCGCTGACCAGCCGATTTAATCTTCTGCGGCCTCGTGTTGTAAGCTGACCGAGGTTCAATACGGGGTGTGGCGCAGCTTGGTAGCGCGCTTCGTTCGGGACGAAGAGGTCGTGGGTTCGAATCCCGCCACCCCGACTCGTGGAAGAACTCGTCAGGGCACTTTCTCCTCACGGAGAAGGTGCCCTGACTGCATTCCGGGGCACCTGGTTCACCTCTCCGGGAAAGAACGTCCCCTCCCGTCACAAAAGATTCTTCAAGTCTGTTTTCAGGGGTCAAAACAGACTTACATACCCTAAACTGAAAGGCGGCACCGCACTCGCGAGACGCCTCGGCTCCGGTCGGGCGGGAACGGACTCGGCGGATGACGCGACGACACAGGGCCTCCCGGCAGGACGCACCGGAGAACTCCGGAGGTTCCACACTCACCAGGCCACGGCCCCGGCGACGACGGTGGTTCGCCGTCCTCGTGCTCGTGGCGTGCGCATTCATCGCTGCGGGAGTGCCCGTCTACGTGGCTCCGCAGATCGAGATCGAGAACCTGAGCCCGTACCGCCGCGCGGATGCGATCTTCGTCCTCGGCGGTGCGATCTACGAGCGTTATCCGTACGCCCTCGAACTCGCACTCGAAGGCTTCGCGCCCGAGGTCGTGGTCTCGAATCCCAACGGCGCGAGGGACGTCTGGTTGACGGACCTGTGCGACCACCCGCGCTACGAATTCCCCGTCACGTGCTTCGAACCGGACCCGCCGACCACGCGCGGTGAAGCCATGGAACTGCGTCGTCTCGCGGAGCAGCGCGGCTGGGACAGCGTCATCGTCGTGACGTTCGTGCCGCACGTCTCCCGCGCGCGCTTCATCCTCGACCGATGCTTCGACGGCGAACTCATCATGGCCGCCAGCCCGGCCGACATCGCCCTGTCGTACTGGGCATGGGCGTACGCCTATCAAACCGCTGGCTACATGAGGGCCTTCTCGCACACCGGGTGCTGAGGCGGAACGTCAGGGCAGCAACCGGTCGAGGAACCGGTTGCTGAACACCCGGTGCGGGTCGTACTGCTCGAAGGCCGCGAGCGCGGCGTCCCAACCCTGCCCGGACGGCAGGCCGGTGCGGTACATGGCCGGCACCGTCTCTCCGAGGAAACCGGGGTCGCGGTAGCCGCCCTCGTCGTCGAACGCCCAGCCTTTCGACCACTCGGACCGGAAGGTCGCGTAATCGCCCGAGTAGTGGGCGGCCATCCACTGCTCCATCTCGCGGAAGAAGGCCGGCATCCCGGCCGTTCCGGGGATGGAGACCACGTTCATCCAGATCGCGGTGTCCCAGTCGGGCCGGTCGGGGCGGGGACGCACCGGCGACAGGTCGGGCACGCCGGCGGCGTCGACGAGCACCTCGCCGGCGTCGTCGACCTTGCACAGACGCACCTCGAACGGCATGTTCACGGGGTACTGGCCGAGCGAGGCGTAGTGCGTCATCCGCTCGTGCAGCCACGTCGTGAACTCGTTGATGACGCGGGCGATGTTGTCGCGTCTCGTCACGACGACACCGCCGCCGGCGACCACGCGCAGGGTCGCGGCGCGCAGGTAGAACAGCAGGTCCTTGGACCAGCCCCACAGATCGTTCGTGCCGGTCGCTGCGAGTCCCGCTGCCACCGCCCCGAACTGCGACGCACCGAAGGCCGGTGTGACGCCCTGGGCGCCGCGCACGACCTGCCCCAGCAGGTCGGTGAGCTCCTCGGGCAGGCTGTCCGAGAAGTAGTAGTTGTACGGGCCCTGCACCTCACGGGAGGCGGCGGGCTTCTCCGGGGAGACCGACCAGATCTTGAGCCAGGGTGTCTCGGTGAAGGGGAACCAGATCGCCTCGACCCGACCGTGTTCCTCGACGTAGCGCTCGAAGGTGCGCCCCGGCGAGCCGGGCGGTGCGAACAGTTCGCGCCACGGGATGTCGGTGAAGCTCTGGCAGCGCACCCGGTAGTTCGCTCCGGCCTGCAACGTCACGGAGGTGACGAAGGTGCGTCCGAGGTGGGCGAGCAGGGGGCCGATCTCCGGGTCGGCACGGCGGAACTCGCGGAGTTCGTAGGCACCGGCCGACGGGTTCCACACCACGGCGGTCAGAGCCAGGACGAGATTGGACAGGGAGCCGAACGACTGGCCGGGGACCACCGTCTCCCCCGCTGCCGGGTAGGTGGCGCCGTGGGCACCGATCGACAGTGCCCCCGCGATGGAGATGTCCCCGATGGCCGGCGAGTTGGCCCACCCCAGTCCGCTCGCTTCGAGCGCGGTGAGGATCGATTCGATGCTCGCGCCACCGCCGGCGGTCACGCGCGCAGGTGCGGCTCCCGCGTCGACGACGACCTGGTTCAGCTGCGACATGGTGTCGACCAGCACGACGTTCTCGATGTCCTGCCCGGCCTCGAGGGTGAGCGGACTCCAGCTGTGCATCGACCCGCGGGGACGGATCCGGAAGCCGTGGGCGTGTGCCCAGTTCGCGAGGCGGACGACGTCGTCGGCGGTGCGCGCGGTCGCGGTCCACACCGCGTCGAACCGGATGGTCTTCGCCCAGTTGACGAACTGTTGCTGCGAGAGCGGGATGTCGGCCGGGAAGTCCGGCGGCGCCGGGATCGTGGCAGCCGGGTCGCCGAGCGGTACCGCACCCGCGAGCGTCCATCCCGTGCCTGCAAGGACGGCCGCTCCGGCGGCTGCTCCGAGAAGACCGCGACGACTGAGGGTGGGACCAGAGGCTCGAGCGCTCACGAGGGCGGGTTCCGTTCTGTTCTGCGGGCACGGACTCCGCAAAAATAGAACAAGTTCTCTTTATTCTCCAGTACCGCTACCGGTGTGCGGTGCCCTCGCTCCAGAACGACAGGCCCGACGCCTCCAACGTGCCGAGGATGTGTTCGGGCGCGCCGTCGACCGACCAGACGGCCATCGCGACCGCCGCAACGGTGAGAGCCGGACCGAGGATGCCGAGCTCGAACGGGCCACCCGCACGGATGGACAACGCCGACGGCAGCTTGATCTCCCACCAGCGCGACCCGCGCCAGGGCACGAACGGCGCGAGGAAGGGGATGCCCTCCTTGGTGATGGCGTCGCCGAGACAGTGCGTCGCGCATCCGAGGGCCACCGCGACCCCCAGACCCGTCGACGCGACCTCCTGCGGGAACCACGTCCACGACAGGATCGACAGCACTGCCGCGCTCAGGGTGACGACCACCCACCCGCGCTTCTTCGCCCACGACCCGAACAGCCCACGCAGCGCGAGACCGAGAGTGACGAACAGGACCCCGATGATCCCTTCCCTGCCGAAGCTCGCGACGAGCGCCGAGACTCCGGCGCCGAGCAGCGCCGCGAACAGCGCGGTGTGCGTCATGGTGCGGTGCCCGCCGCGCCGCTTCCGGTCGCGACTGCCCTTGGTGAGCGAGTAGTAGCCGAGCGAGACCGCGTCGATGCCCTTGGCGAAGGTCTGGCTCACGGGCCCGAACGACCTCGCGACCGTCGACTGTGCCGTGTCGAGATCCGGAAGCAGGGCCGCCCCCGAACACACCGCCGCGAAGGCGAAGGTCTCCGCGGTGGACGCGGGCGCACCCCAGTCGGGAGGAAGCAGATCTGCGACGACGAGCCCCACCAGCGCCCCGGATACTGCATGGGTAGGACCCATCACCATGTCGGACAACACCTTTCGACGAACGTGCGCGAATCCGATCCGGCATGACGACGCCGACCCGGATCTCCAACCTAACAACCACAACCGACACAGCTGTCACACGCGTGTTCGAACAGCCGATATGTTCGACGGACGCCGGCAGGGCCGCCCACCGTAAGAGGTGGACGACCCTGCCGTCTGTGCCGAAATCCTCGTTTGCGAGGAAGATGGAGTTGTCGTCGTCGGATGGAGGGAGAGCGACATGGACACCACGCTGATCGTGCTGGCGCTGGCAGCCCTGATCTACTGGTGGGGACTGCTCTGATCCCGCCGCATCTCCCCCGGTGACGGGTCAGACCCCGGCGCGCACGCCCGCCTCGACCCGCTTGCCGAGTTCCTCGTCGACATCGCGCCAGTACTCGAAGATCCGCTCGTAGAGCGCCTCCGAGGTACCACCGAGGACGTGCCCGACGATGTTGCCCACGAGGCGTTCACGCGCCGCGTCGTCCATCACGTCGCGGACGAGCGTGCCCGCCTGACCGAAGTCGTCGTCCTCGGGGTGCTGCACGTATCCCGCGCGCACGGCCTCGGTTCCGAAGTTCCACAGACCTTCGTCGCCGGCCCGCTCGGGATCGGCGTGCGGACCGCCGAAGCTGTTCGGTGCGTAGACCGGAGTCTGCGGGTCGTTGAAGCTGTAGGCCATGTTGCCCTCCTTGCTGTAGGAGTCGACACGGGCGGCCTTCGCGGAGTTCACCGGCAGCTGTGCGTGGTTGACGCCGATGCGGTAGCGGTGGGCGTCGGCGTAGGAGAACACGCGGCCGAGCAGCATCTTGTCGGGCGAGAAACCGATGCCCGGCACGACGTTCGACGGGGCGAACGCGGCCTGCTCGATCTCCGCGAAGAAGTTGCGCGGGTTGCGGTTCAGGGTCATGGTGCCGACCTTGATCAGCGGGTAGTCCTTCTGCGACCACACCTTGGTCAGGTCGAACGGGTTGAACCGGTAGTTCTCCGCCTCCGCGACCGGCATGATCTGCACGTGGAGCGTCCAGCTCGGGAACTCGCCGCCCTCGATCGCCTTGTAGAGGTCGGCGCGGTGGTAGTCGGGATCCGAGCCGGCGAGACGGTCGGCCTCGTCCTGGGTGAGGAACTCGATGCCCTGGTCGGTCTTGAAGTGGTACTTCACCCAGAAGCGCTCACCGTCGGCGTTGATCCACTGGTAGGTGTGCGAACCGAAACCGTCCATGTGGCGCCACGTGCGCGGCAGGCCACGGTCGCCCATCAACCAGGTGACCTGGTGTGCGGTCTCGGGACGCAGGGTCCAGAAGTCCCACTGCATGGTGTGGTCGCGCAGGCCGGAGCCGGGCAGACGCTTCTGCGAGTGGATGAAGTCGGGGAACTTGATCGGGTCCTTGATGAAGAAGATCGGCGTGTTGTTGCCGACGAGGTCGTAGTTCCCATCCTCGGTGTAGAACTTCAGGGCGAAACCGCGCGGGTCGCGCCAGGTGTCGGGGCTGCCCTGCTCACCGGCGACCGTCGAGAAACGTGCCAGCATCTCGGTTTTCGCACCCGGTTGGAACAGCTTCGCCTTCGTGTAGGCGGAGACGTCCTCGGTGACGACGAGTTCGCCGAACGCGCCGCCGCCCTTGGCGTGCACGACGCGCTCGGGCACCCGCTCGCGGTTGAAATGTGCGAGCTTCTCGAGCAGGTAGTGGTCGTGGAGCAGGATCGGGCCCTGGGTACCGGCGGTCAGCGACTCGTTGTCGCTGGCGACGGGGATACCGACGTTGTTCGTGGTGTAACGGGCATTCGTCATGGTGACCTCCGAATACGGGTGTTCCGGGTCTCGGGACACGAAGCCGGCGGTTCGACCCGCGAAGGGGCCGGACCACCGGTGGAGCGAGTGGGCGCTAGTCGGCGCGGCAATCGGGGCACAGGCCCCAGAAGGTGACCTCTGCTTCGTCGATGACGAAGCCGTGGTCGTCGGACGGCGTCAGGCAGGGCGCGGCCCCGACGACGCAGTCGATGTCGACGACCGTGCCGCACGCGCGGCACACGAGGTGGTGGTGGTTGTCGCCGATGCGGGTCTCGTACCGTGCGGGTGATCCGGCCGGTTCGATCCGGCGGAGCAACCCGTTCCCCACGCATGCCTTGAGTACGTCGTACACGGCCTGCGTCGACACCGAGCCGAGTTCGTCGCGCACGTGGGCGGCGATTCCGTCCGCATCGGAATGCGGATGCTCGGCAACGGTTCTCAGTACGGCAACGCGGGGAGCGGTCACCCGCAGACCCACGGAGCGCAGTTGCTCCTTGGGGTCGAAGTGATGCTCGTGTCCTTGTTGCATGACACCAAGTATGCCCCTTTTCTGGAATAAGTCAAGAAAAGGATCGGTGCAACCGGCACCGCGGCGCACCCACGACACCGGTCGACCTACACCCGCGACACGACTCGCGACGCTCCCGTGGACATCCGTCCGGAGGTGATGACGATGCCGTGATGGGTGCCCGGACGCAGCCAGCGGCTCAGCGTCGGTCCCTCTGCCGCGACGGTCACCCGCGCGTAGCGGAACTTCCCCCGCAGCCGGGCCGTGGCGCGCTCGACGGCGCCACCGGGGATCGGCTGGGCGAAGGTCAACCCACCCGCGATCGGCAGTTCCGGGCCCTTCGGCGCGGCCGAGGTGGCCACGCTCCATCGGGCGCCGGTCGCGGAGAAGTCGCCGAGGACGTCGCCGTCGAACTTCGCGAGCACCTTCGGCAGCTTCCAGTGCTCGCGACCACCGTGTACCGACGGCTCGGAGTCGACGGCGATGAACGGCACCGCCATCGCCGGGATCAGGCCGCGACGCAGCACCGGGCTGGCCAGCACCTCGCGGTACGGCCCGACGGGCGAATCGAGGTAGTCGACCATCATCGCGAGCGTGATGGGCAGGGTCGCGCCGGTCGGCCCGTACTGGGCGGCCTCCGGGGTGCTGCGATGCCACCAGAGGGTGGCCCGCACGGCGGCCGGCCAGGGCGGTGGCGGCGAGACCGGATAGTCGGTGCGTTCGTCCTCGCTCTCAGGCACTGTCCAGAGCACGGGCGCTCTCCTTCCGAACGGGGGTGATGGGGAGCCGCAGCGCCGCAGGGGCCTCGACGGGCACGACCGGTCGCACGGGCTGCACCGGCTGCACGGGTTCGTAGGCCGACCCGAGCGGAGGCCGGTTGTCCTTCTCCCCCTTGTTCGGCCACAGCGCCAGCGCACGTTCGGCCTGCGCGGTGATCGTGAGGGACGGGTTCACGCCGAGGTTGGCGCTCACCGCGGAACCGTCGACGACGTGCAGACCCTCGTGCCCGTAGACACGCAGGTACGGGTCGACGGTGCCGGTACGCGGCGAGTCACCGATCGCGCACCCGCCGAGGAAGTGCGCGGTCATCGGGATGTTGAACAGGTCGGCGATCGACCCGCCGGCGTCACCGTCGATCTTGTCGGCGACGCGGCGAACCGCTTCGTGGCCCACCGGGATCCACTCGGGCGGCGGGGTGCCCGGACCCTGCTTGCTGGTCAGGCCCCGGCCGATCGGCGTGCGCCGCGTCGCGAGCTCGAGCGAGTTGTCGTCGGTCTGCATCACGAGAGCGATGACCGTGCGCTCGGACCAGTTCCGCACAGACAGCGAACGGAGGAAGGCGGCGGGATTCTTCGCGGCGACACCGAAGAACTTCAGCAGTCGCGGCATCCGCGTGCCACCGTCGACGAGCAGCGCCTGGAGCAGACCGATCAGGTTGCTGCCCTTGCCGTACCGCACCGGTTCGATGTGGGTGTGGTCGTCGGGGTGGAAGGACGACGTGATGGCCACGCCCTTCGTGTAGTCGACGACACGGTCCTGTGCGGTCGCGGCGAGCACCGCCTCGGAGTTGGTGCGCACCACGGTGCCGAGGGCCGGCGACAGGTTCGGCAGGTCACCGGTCTCCCGGCTCGCGAGCAGCAGGCGCGCCGTGCCGTAGGTGCCGGCCGCGATCACCACCTGGTCGGCAGTGAAGACCTTGCGGCGCTTCCTGATGCCGTTCGTGCTGCGGGTGTGGACCTCGTATCCACCACCGGCCCGGGGCACCACACGGGTCACCGTCGTGAGGGCGTGGATCTGCGCGCCCGCCTTCTCGGCGAGGTAGAGGTAGTTCTTGACGAGCGTGTTCTTCGCTCCCACACGGCAACCCGTCATACAGCTGCCGCACTCGGTGCAGCCGGTGCGGTCGGGGCCGGCTCCACCGAAGAACGGGTCGGGCACCGTCCTGCCGGGCTCGTCGAAGAACACACCGACCGGGGTGGTCGTGTAGGTGTCGCCCACACCCATCTCGTCGGCGACCTGACGCATCACCTCGTCCGCGGGCGTGGTGCTGGGATTGGGGCGGACGCCGAGCATCCGTGCCGCCTGGTCGTAGTACGGCGTCAGTTCCGCTTCCCAGTCGGTGATGTGACCCCACTGCGGGTCGCGGAAGAAGGGCGTCGGCGGCTTGTACAGGGTGTTGGCGTAGTTCAGCGACCCGCCACCCACACCTGCTCCGGCCATGACGAGCACGTTGGGCAGCAGGTGCATGCGCTGCACCCCGTAACACCCCAGCTGCGGTGCCCACAGGTACTTGCGCAGCCGCCAGCTCGTCTTGGGCAGCTCGTCGTCCTCGAAGCGTCGTCCGGCCTCGAGAACACCTACCTTGTATCCCTTCTCGGTGGCGCGCAGTGCAGCGACGCTACCGCCGAACCCTGAGCCGATGACGAGGACGTCGTAGTGGGTCATGCGCTCGCTCCTGCCGTCGCCCTGCCTCATGCGCTCGATCCTGCGGTCACCTTGCCTCATGCGTTCGCTCCTGCGGTCGCTCGGTGCTCTGTGTAGCTCTCCGGGTCGAACTGCTTGGTCCGCGCCCGGTACTGCCACGTGAAGGTCGGCCACATCACGGAGTTGCGGCCCTTCTCGTCGATGTACCAGCTGCTGCAACCACCCTGGTTCCAGACCGTGTTGTTCAGCGCCGGGTCGAGATCGGCGGTGTAGCGGCGCACTGCCTCGTCGCGCACCTCCACGGCCGCGACTCCGCGACGCTCCATCGTGCGCAGCGCGTCGGAGATGTAGTTGGCCTGGGATTCGAGCATGTACACGATCGAGCTGTGGCCGAGATTGGTGTTGGGGCCGTACATGAGGAACAGGTTGGGGAAACCGGGCACGGCGATGCCGAGATAGGCCGAGGGACTGCCGTCCCACGTCTCGGCGAGGGTGCGACCGTCGCCACCACGGATGTGGTGCGCGACAGGCGGTTCCGTAGGCGTGAAGCCGGTGCCGAAGATGATGGTGTCGACCGGGTACTCGGTGCCCTTGTCGTCGACGACACCGTTCTCGGTGACCGCGGTCAGACCGGAGGACACCACGTCCACCTTCGGCCGGGTGATGGCCGGGAACCAGTCGTTGGACAACAGGATCCGCTTGCACGTGATCGCAAAATCGGGGGTCAGACGCTTGCGCAGCTCGGGATCGCGCACGTTCTTGCGCAGCACCTGGCGTGCCCGGACCTCGAACAGCGGCAGGAGGTACTGGCGGGCGAAGGGCTTCGTCATACCGACGACGTAGATCTCCTTCTGTCCGTACACGAATCCGCGCATGAGCTTCTGGGCCAGGGGGAATCGACGATAGAGCGTGCGGACCGACCGCGCGATGACGTGGTCGTGCTTGGGCATCACCCAGGAGGCGGTGCGCTGGAACAGGGTGAGATGGTCGACGCGGTCGACGATCGCCGGCACGAACTGGATGGCCGAGGCGCCGGTACCGATGACGGCGACGCGCTCACCCGTGAGGTCGTGGTCGTGATCCCATTCGGCCGAGTGGAACTTCTTGCCGCGGAACAACTCCAGTCCGGGAACCTTCGGGTAGGTGGGCGTGGAGAGGGCGCCGGTGGCGGCGACGAGCACGTCGGCCGTCAGGTCACCGCGGGACGTGGAGATCCGCCACACGGCGCGCTCGGCGTCCCACTGGGCCTCGCGCAGTTCGCACCCGAACATGGTCCGGTCGGTCACGCCCTGCTCACGTGCGACGCGGCGGAGGTAGGCGTAGATCTCCTCCTGGGTGCCGTGCGCTCGCGACCAGTCGGGTTCGGGCGCGAAGGAGAACGAGTACAGCGCGCTCGGAACATCGCATGCGGCACCGGGATAGGTGTTCACACGCCAGGTTCCGCCGACGTCGTCACCGCGCTCGAGGACGAGGACGTCGGCGTCGGGGTTCTCACGCAACAGCGTTGCGGTCATACCGATGCCGCCGAAGCCCGCGCCGACGACGAGCGTGTGCACGTGATCGGGAAGCAGTGCGAGACTCATTTCATCACCAGCGCCTTCCAGACCGGGAGCAGGCGCTCCCGGAATTCTCGATCGGATTCGGGGGTACGCATCAGGGCCGAGACGGCGAAGCCCCGGGCGATTTCGATGCTGAGGTCGATGTGGTCGGGCGAGACCCTGTCGCCCATGATCTCCAGGCAACCCGTGCGGAGCGCGTCCGAGACCTTGCGTTCGAGCGGGATCATGGCCTCGTGCAGGGACGGATCGGTCCGCGCCGCGACCCACAGTTCGAGTGCTGCGGCGAAGAGCGGGCCGGAGAAGGCGTCCATGAGCGCCTCGAAGCCGTGCTCCGGGTCGGGCCGTTTCTCGAGGATCTCCTGCAGCCGTTTGTCGACGAGGTGCTCGACCGCCGCAACGACGAGGTTCTCCTTCGTCGGGAAGTGGTGGAGCTGGGCGCCTCGCGAGACTCCGGCGCGTTTGGCGATGCCCTGCGTGCTGGTGCCCGAATAGCCGTGCTCGACGAGCGAGTCGACCGCGGCGTCGAGCAGCTTGGCTCGCGTCGCGGCTGTGCGTTGCGCCTGGGTACGACCACCGTTCGGCGCAGTGTCCTGGATCACGCTTCGCAGCGTAACGGTAAATCAACAAACAGTCCAGACTGCTTGTAAATATTTCCGGAGCATCCCGGACCGTCCCCGAAACGCGACGGAGCGGGTGGACCCGGAAGAGGTCCACCCGCTCCGTCGAGAAGGTCGGAAGTCGCCTAGACGAGCAGCTCCGCGATCTGGATGGTGTTCAGCGCGGCGCCCTTGCGCAGGTTGTCGCCCGAGACGAAGAGCGCGAGACCGCGGCCCTCCGGAGCACCCGGGTCCTGGCGGATACGGCCCACCAGCGAGACGTCGTCGCCGGCAGCGGCGAGCGGGGTCGGCACGTCGACGAGGCGGACGCCCGGAGCATTCGCGAGCAGCTCCTGCGCACGCTCGACCGACAGCGGCCGCTCGAACTCGGCGTTGATCGACAGCGAGTGTCCGGTCACGACGGGAACGCGCACGCACGTACCCGAGACGAGCAGGTCCGGCAGGCCGAGAATCTTGCGCGACTCGTTGCGCAGCTTCTGGTCCTCGTCGGTCTCGCCCGAGCCGTCCTCGACGATCGACCCGGCAAGCGGGACGACGTTGAACGCGATGGGCGCGACGTACTTGTTCGGGGCCGGGAAGTCGACGGCGTCGCCCGCGTGGACGAGCTTGTCGGCCTCGTCGGCGACTGCGCGCACCTGGCCGACCAGTTCCTCGACGCCCGCCAGGCCGCTACCGGAGACAGCCTGGTAGCTCGACACGATCAGACGCTGGAGTCCGGCCTCGTCGTGCAGTGCCTTGAGCACCGGCATCGCGGCCATCGTGGTGCAGTTCGGGTTGGCGATGATGCCCTTCGGCGGGTTCTTCACCTGCTCCGGGTTGACCTCGCTCACGACGAGCGGGACCTCGGGGTCCTTGCGCCACGCCGACGAGTTGTCGACGACGATCGCACCGGCGGCCGCGAAGCGCGGAGCCTGTTCCTTGGAGAGGGTGCCACCGGCCGAGAACAGCGCGATGTCGATGCCCTTCAGATCCTCGTCGGAGGTCGCCGCGACGTCCTCGACCACGATCTCCTCACCGCGGAACGGCAGCTTCTTGCCGGCCGAGCGGGCCGACGCGAAGAACCGGACGGTGTCGGCCGGGAAGTTGCGCTCCTCGAGGAGGGTGCGCATGACGATCCCGACCTGCCCCGTGGCGCCTACAACTGCAATGGTGGTCACGATTACCGCCCCGTTCCTGCGTGCACGACGGCCTCTTCGTCGCCGCCGAGCTCGAACGCCGCGTGCAGAGCGCGCACGGCGTCGTCGAGTTCGTTGTCATCCACGAGCACGGAGATGCGGATCTCCGACGTCGAGATCAGGTCGATGTTGATGCCGGCGTCGGCGAGGGCCTCGCAGAACTTGGCCGTGACGCCGGGGTGGCTCTTCATGCCGGCACCGACGAGGGAGACCTTGCCGATGTGGTCGTCGAAGAGGACCTGGGTGAAGCCGATATCGCCCTGCTGCTTGGTGAGGAGCTCGACCGCGCGCGGGCCGTCGCTCTTCGGGCAGGTGAAGGTGATGTCGGTCTTGCCGGTCTCGACCTTCGAGATGTTCTGCAGCACCATGTCGATGTTGATCTCGGCGTCGGCGACGGCGCGGAACACCTTGGCGGCGTAACCGGGGGTGTCGGGGATACCGACGACGGTGATCTTCGCTTCGCTGCGATCGTGCGCAACGCCGGTGATCAGGGCCTCTTCCACAGGGATGTCCTCCATCGATCCGGACACGATGGTGCCGGGCTTGGTGGTGTACGACGAACGAACGTGCACGGGCACGTTGTAGCGGCGGGCGTACTCCACGCACCGCAGCATGAGAACCTTCGCGCCGCACGCGGCGAGCTCGAGCATCTCCTCGAAGGAGACCTTCTCGAGGCGCTGCGCGTCCTTGACGATGCGCGGGTCCGCGGAGAACACGCCGTCGACGTCGGTATAGATCTCGCAGACGTCCGCGTTCAGCGCGGCGGCGAGTGCGACGGCGGTCGTGTCCGAACCGCCACGACCGAGAGTCGTGATGTCCTTGCTGTCCTGGCTCACGCCCTGGAAGCCTGCGACCAGCACGATGCTGCCCTCGTCGAGGGCGGCGCGCACGCGGCCGGGGGTGACGTCGATGATCTTCGCCTTGCCGTGGCTGCCCGTGGTGATCACTCCGGCCTGGGAACCGGTGAACGACCGGGCCTCCGCGCCGAGCGAGTGGATTGCCATCGCGACGAGGGAGTTGGAGATGCGCTCACCGGAGGTGAGAAGCATGTCCATCTCGCGGGCCGGCGGGGCCGGGCACACCTGCTGCGCGAGATCGAGGAGTTCGTCGGTCGTGTCTCCCATGGCCGAGACGACGACCACGACGTCGTTGCCCGCCTTCTTGGTCTCGACGATCCTTTCAGCGACGCGCCGGATCCGCTCGGCCGTCGAGACCGAGGATCCTCCGTACTTCTGGACGACGAGTGCCACGCTGGCCAACCTCCGGGTTTCGGGAACAAGTCCAGTGGCCCAGCTTACCGACCGCGGCTTCCATCGACCCGGGGCATCTCAGGAAAGTGTCGTGCGCAACAACATGACGTTGTAGTCCCCCCACCGCGAGGCGGTGAAGTAGAGGTCCGTATCCGTGGACCACGGGTGGATGAACGGAGCGTAGAGACCACCGATCTCACGGTGGGTGACCAGCACGCGCGCTTCGCTCCACGGTCCCTCGGGTCTCGCGGACGTCCTCATCTCGATCGTGCCGTTCGCCTCGTTGCCGTAGAGCATGACGAACTCACCACCGAGGAACTGCACCGACATCTCTCCGACGGCGGGCGGCACGACCGGGGTGGCCGCGGCGGCGTCGCCGGGCACCCAGCCGTCACCGTTCCAGTACTCGTAGGCGGCCAGATCCAGCAGAGCGGTCTCGGGGACGCGGGAGACGAAGGCCGCGCCGAATCGGCCCTGCGGTGTGCCGAAGTCGTAGACGTATCCCTCGTGGCGGACGTAGGCGTGCTGCTGGAAGTTCTCGTTACCGGTGGACAGCTGCTGCACCGTGGGTACGTCGAGCGGCAGGTTGATCCGTGCCGTCGCCGGGTCGAGCGCCCAGGTCTCCCCGTTGTCCGCCGAGGTCGCGATCATCGACGCGTTGGTCCACCACTCACCGTGGTCGCCCCAGGACCGCACCGACATGAAGTTGATGTACTGGATGCCGTCGACGGCGATCCCGGCCGTGGGGATCACGGTGATCTCGACGCCGTCGATCGCGAGGCTGCCCACGAGTTCACGGGAGAAGTCGGGTGCGGAGGGCAGGACGGGCGAACCCGCACGCGGGTCGCCGGGCACCGGATCGGGCACGTCGATGCCGTCGGAGAGATCGGCGTCGGTGGTGCGCATGAGGACGTTGTGCCGCCACTGCTGATCGGGCAGCGAACAGTCTCCGAAGGTGTCGCCGAAGGCCATGAGAACCTGACGTGCGTCTCCTTCCTCTCCGTTGTCCCACATGATGCCGAGGTCGGTTCCCGAGATGGAGAACCTGTCGTAGGTCCTGTTGGGGCTGCGCGGACCGGTCACCCAGGCCACGGTGCTGGTGGGGCCCGGTCCGAGTGCCGGTAGCGGCCCCTGTGGTCCCTGGGGTGCGAGTCCCCCGCTCCCCGATCCGCTGCTCCCGAGCCGGGGTCCGGACGATCCCGTTCCGAAGGATCCGGAACCCGAACCCGAGCCGGGGAGGCCCGAGCCGGAGCCCGATCCGAGGAGCCCGGAGTCGCAGGGTTCGGCGTGCGCCGCCGGGGCGGAGACCGCCATGAGCCCGAGCGCCAGCAGTGCACTGCACGAGCCGGCGGCCGCCGTGCGCAACGATCCCATCGACACGCCCTTCACCCGTGGTGTTACCAAAGATATCGGTGATACCGGTGTTACTGATGTTGCGGGAGTTACGTTCGGTAACGCTAGGGGCGCAGGTACCGCTCTGTCAGGCGCGTTCGTATCGATCGGGTCACGACATCACCGCCGCCGGGTCACACGAAACGTGTGCGTGTGGGAGGCACCACTTGGTCGCGGTGGGGGATGGCGCGATACACTGCAGGACATGCAGCGCGCGCTTCTCCTCGGCCGCCGCGGCGGGATCTGACCAGACCGGCTTCCCGTCGCGGGGTTTCGACGCGCCGGTCGATATTCGATCTGGGCCCACAGGTCCCCTTTTCTCTTTGGAGTTACGTCATGTCACCCGCCGACGCTTTCACCTCCGGCTCGCGCACCATCACGCCGCCGAGCAAGCCGGCCCCGGCCGACCAGCCGTCGTGGAACAAGCAGAAGAACTCGTCGATGCCGACCTACCGGTACCGGCCGTTCGCCGAGGAGGTCGAGGCGATCTCGCTGCCCGACCGCACCTGGCCCGACAAGATCATCGATCGCGCCCCTGCGTGGTGCGCCGTGGACCTGCGCGATGGAAACCAGGCGCTGATCGACCCGATGAGCCCCGCCCGTAAGCGGCGCATGTTCGATCTGCTCGTACGCATGGGTTACAAGGAGATCGAGGTCGGTTTCCCGTCCGCGAGCCAGACCGATTTCGATTTCGTCCGCGAGATCATCGAGGACGGCGCGATTCCCGACGACGTCACCATCCAGGTGCTGACGCAGTCCCGTCCCGAACTGATCAAGCGCACCTTCGAGGCGTGCGCCGGGGCGCAGAACGTGATCGTGCACTTCTACAACTCGACGTCGATCCTGCAGCGCCGCGTGGTCTTCCGCGCCGACAAGGAGACCGTCAAGAAGATCGCGACCGACGCCGCCGAACTGGTGCTCGAGGAGGCGAAGAACCACCCCGACACCAACTGGCGCTGGGAGTACTCCCCCGAGTCGTACACCGGAACCGAGCTGTCGTACGCCAAGGATGTCTGCGACGCGGTCGTCGAGACCCTGGGCGCGACCCCCGAGAACCCGGTGATCATCAACCTGCCGGCCACGGTCGAGATGGCCACCCCCAACGTCTACGCCGACTCGATCGAGTGGATGCACCGCAACCTGGCGAAGCGCGACTCGATCATCCTGTCGCTGCACCCGCACAACGACCGCGGCACGGGTGTCGCCGCGGCCGAGCTGGGCTACCAGGCCGGCGCCGACCGCATCGAGGGCTGCCTGTTCGGCAACGGTGAGCGCACCGGCAACGTCTGCCTGGTGACCCTGGGCATGAACATGTTCAGCCGCGGCGTCGACCCGCAGATCGACTTCTCGAACATCGACGAGATCCGCCGCACGGTCGAGTACTGCAACCAGCTGCCCGTCCACGAGCGCCACCCGTACGGCGGCGACCTGGTCTACACCGCCTTCTCCGGCAGCCATCAGGACGCGATCAACAAGGGCATCGACGCGATGAAGGTCGACGCGGACGCCGCCGGTGTCGACATCGACGACCACACCTGGGCCGTGCCGTACCTGCCGATCGACCCGAAGGACGTCGGCCGCACCTACGAGGCCGTGATCCGCGTGAACTCGCAGTCCGGCAAGGGCGGCATCGCGTACATCATGAAGCACGACCACGGCCTGAACCTGCCGCGTCGCCTGCAGATCGAGTTCTCGCAGGCCGTGCAGAAGGTCACCGACGGTGAGGGTGGCGAGGTCAGCCCCAAGGAGATGTGGGACATCTTCCACGAGGAGTACCTGGCCCCGATCTCGCCGCTCGAGCGCATCCGGCAGAAGGTCACCGCGGCCGAGACCGACGACGGTGAGGACACCATCTCCGCGGTGCTGAAGGTCGACGGCGTGGAGAAGGAGATCTCCGGCAGCGGCAACGGCCCGCTGGCGGCCTTCGTCGACGCCCTCGAGTCGCTGGGTTACCAGGTGGCCGTCCGCGGCTACGCCGAGCACGCCATGTCCGCCGGCGACGACGCGAACGCCGCGGCCTATGTCGAGGCCGACGTCACGCGTCCCGACGGCACGACCGTCCTGGTGTGGGGCGTGGGCATCGCCCCGTCGATCACCACGGCGTCGCTGCGCGCGATGGTCTCCGCGGTGAACCGCTCGCACCGCTGATCTTCTCGAAGCCGAATGCGGTGGACCCGGACGGGTCCACCGCATTCGTCGTTTCGGGGATTTTCACCCCGACAATTCATCTCGGAAATACCGTTTCGGGCAATTACCGCACTCTCCGGAAAGATACAGTTCCGAATGTTCGACGAGAACGAACCCGTTCACGGGTGATATCCGTCGAATTCCGCAATTCTCGTCTCGCAGAGTCGTTCTGCTCGAACCCGGAGTGTGCGTATGGAATTCATGGACATCATCTGGTACATCATCGTCTGCTTCGCATTCATCGCGTACCTGATCATGCTGTGGATGATCATCGGGGATCTGTTCCGCAACCGGGAACAGTCCGGCTGGGTCAAGGCGATCTGGATCGTCTTCCTGTTCATCTTCCCGTGGCTGACGGGTCTGATCTATCTGATCGTCCACGGCAGCGGCATGGCCGAACGGTCCGCGAAGGAAGCGGCGCAGTACAAGGCCGTGCAGGACGACTACATCCGCTCGGTCGCCGGCAAGTCGCCCGCCGAGCACATCGCCGACGCGAAGAAGCTGCTCGACGACGGTGTCATCGACCAGGCCGAGTTCGACGCGCTGAAGGCCAAGGCACTCGCCTGACCCCGCGCTCGTTCACATCGACAGCTTCCGTGCCGCCGCGGCACGGAAGCTGTCGAGCACTGCGCCCACGGCGGGCCGTCGCGCCGCCCCCGGGCGGGTGACGAGCTCGTAGATCCGCGCCGCACGCACACCGGCCAGCGGCAGACGTACCAGCGCCGGATGCAGAACCGAATACCGCGGCAACAACGCCACCCCGTGTCCCGCCGCAACGAGTTCCTCGATGACGCGGAAGTCGTTGATGCGGTGCACGACCCGTGCCCGGATGCCCGTCACCGCCGCGACGGAGAGCAACACGTCGTCGACGGGGAATCCACCCCGCACGCTGATCCAGCTCTCCCCCACCAGTTCGTCGACCTGCACGCGGTCCTGCGTCGCGAGCCGGTGCTCCGGCGGGAGGACGACATCGATCGGTTCGCGCATCAGCGTCTCGACGTGGACACGCGGGCCGGACAGCGGCGCCGAACGCTCGTCGCGGTGGGTGAGCACCACGTCGTAGTCGGCGAGCAGGGCGGGCGCGGCCGAGGCCGGGACGTCCTCGTCGCTCACGTCCAACTCGACGCCGATCGTCCCGGCCGCTTCGAGCACGGCCGGTAGCAGGAGCGCTGCCCCGGAGGGGAACGACGCCACGCGCACCCGCCCCCGGGGCGACCGGGCGTAGGCGGTCATCTCGTCGGCGGCCCGGTCGAGGGCGTCGAGCACCTCGTCGGCTCGCACCACGAGCGCACGACCCGCATCGGTGAACCGCAGGCGCCGGCCGTCGGGTTCGAGCAGGGGCACTCCCGCCTCCCGCGCGAGCACCTTGAGCTGCTGCGAGACGGCCGAGGGTGTCATCGACAACGCTGCGGCGGTCGCGGCCACGGTCCCGCGGTCGGCGAATTCGCGCAGTATCCGCAATCGCACGACATCCATGTAGTAAAACTACACATTTCCTTCAGAAACATTCGCTTGTTCTGATTGTTTCCTGCGCAAAGAATTGACGGCATGTCGTTCCGGGACCGTCTGCTCGCACTCACCGTCGTAGTGCTCTGGGGATGCAACTTCCTCGCGATCAGATTGGGCCTCGACCACTTCCCGCCGTTCTTCTTCGCCGGTCTGCGCTTCGCGATCATCGCCGTCCCGGTGCTGCTGTTCGTCCCGCGACCCGCCGTTCCCCTGCGCTGGCTCCTCCTCTACGGCGCCGGGTTCGGATTCGCGCAGTTCGCCTTCCTGTTCTGGGCGATGGAGGCCGGTCTGCCCACAGGCCTCGCGTCGCTCGTACTGCAGTCGTCCGCACCCTTCACGGTCCTGCTCGCCGCACTGTTCCTGCACGAACGGCTCGACGGCGTCCGCCTCGCCGGTCTGGTGGTCGCCGTATCCGGCATGGTGATCGTCGCCGTGGGGCAGGGCGCCGCGGACGCGAGCCTGATCCCCATGACCCTCGCGTTGCTGGCCGGTCTGTCGTGGGCGGTCGGCAACATCGGGACCCGCAAGGCGGGCGCCGGTGACCCCATGCGCCTGATGCTGTGGATGTGCGTCGTGCCCGTGCTCCCCTTCTTCGGGGTCTCCTGGTTCGTCGAGGGCCCGCAGGCGTGGTCCACCCTCGGTACCGCCGTCAGCACCGCGGACGGAGGCCTCGCGCTGGCCGGACTCGCCTACGTCGTACTGGCGGGCACGATCGCCGGCACCGGCATCTACGCCTCGCTGCTGTCGCGCTATCCCGCCGGGACCGTCGCCCCGCTCTCCCTCATGGTGCCGGTCGTCGGGTTCACCGTCGCGTGGATCACGCTCGGCGAGCGGCCCGCACCGTCCTCCCTGATCGGCGGTGTGATCGTCATCGTCGGAGCCCTCGCTGCCCAGGGCGGACACCGCAGTGTGACGAGCAGGACGCTCCTCCGGCGACACAACGCTCCCGCGCCTGTGGAACACTCGCCGACGTGGGAACCAGCACAGGAATCACCGCACGTGGACGGCTCGCACTGCGCGCAGCCCGAGCCGCCGCGTGGGCGTCCCAGAAGGCCGGACGCGGTAAGGGCTCGATGATCGGAGGGCTCGTCGCCCTGAAGATCGACCCGGCACTGATGAAGCAGCTCGGCCACGGCCGGCAGACGGTGCTCGTCACCGGGACGAACGGCAAGTCCACGACGACCCGTATGACGGCCGCCGCGCTCGAGACGATCGATTCGGTCGTCACCCAGGCGGACGGCGCGAACATGGACGCCGGGATCGTCGCCGCGCTCGCCACCGATCTCCGGGCACCGCTCGCCGCGATCGAGGTCGACGAACTCCACACCCCGCACGTCGCCGACGCCCTCGACCCCCGCGCGATCGTGCTGCTCAACCTCACCCGCGACCAGCTCGACCGGGTCGGCGAGATCAACATGATCGAGCGGAAGCTGCGCGAGGGACTGAAGCGGCATCCCGACGCCGTGATCGTCGCGAACTGCGACGACGTGCTCGTTACGTCCGCCGCCTACGACAACCCGAACGTCGTGTGGGTCGCCGCCGGCGCCGGCTGGGCCAACGACTCGGTGAGCTGCCCGCGCACGGGCGAGCCGATCGTCCGCGAGGGCGACCACTGGTACAGCACCGGCTCCGACTTCGCGCGGCCGACACCGGACTGGTGGGTCGACGACGAGAACCTGTACGGACCGGACGGCCTCGTCCTCCCTCTGAAGCTGACCCTCCCCGGTCGCGCCAACCGGGGCAACGCAGCCCAGGCGGTCGCGGCCGCCGTCGCCCTCGGTGCCGATCCGGCGAAGGCCGTCGCTGCCGCCTCGGTCGTCGAAGAGGTCGCCGGTCGCTACAAGACGGTGCAGGTCGGCCCGCATTCGGTGCACATGCTGCTCGCGAAGAACCCCGCCGGCTGGCAGGAGGCCCTGTCGATGATCGACCCGACCGTGGACGGCCTGGTGATCGCCGTCAACGGCCAGGTGCCCGACGGTGAGGACCTGTCGTGGCTGTGGGACGTGCGTTTCGAACACTTCGAAGGTGTGCAGGTGGTGGCGGCCGGAGAACGCGGCACCGATCTCGCCGTCCGCCTGACCTACGCGGGCGTCGAGCACACGCTGGTGCCGGATCCGCTGAAGGCCATCGCCTCGTGCCCTCCCGGCCGTGTGGAGGTGCTCGCCAACTACACCGCGTTCCGCGATCTCAACACCGCCATCGCCAGGAGAGCTGCCCATGTCTGAGTCGACCGTCCGCATCGGACTCGTCCTGCCCGACGTGATGGGCACCTACGGCGACGGAGGCAACGCCCTGGTGCTGCGCCAGCGCCTGCGGATGCGCGGTCACAACGCCGAGATCGTCGAGATCGGACTGAACGATCCCGTTCCCGAGTCCCTCGATCTCTACACCCTCGGTGGTGCCGAGGACGCCGCGCAGCGACTGGCCACGCGGCACCTGCAGCGCTATCCGGGTCTGCAGCGCGCCGCCGAGCGCGGAGCGCCCGTGCTGGCCATCTGCGCCGCGATCCAGGTGCTCGGCCACTGGTACGAAACGTCCTCGGGCGAACGTGTCGACGGTGTCGGCATCCTCGACGCGACCACCTCGCCGCAGCAGACCCGCGCGATCGGTGAGATCGTCATCCGCCCCACCCTCTCCGGCCTCACCCAGCCGCTGACGGGATTCGAGAACCACCGCGGTGGAACGACTCTCGGGTCCGACGCCACCGGGCTCGGCCGCGTCGACCGCGGTGTCGGCAACGGCGTGGGCGACGGACTCGAAGGCGCGGTACAGGGTTCGGTGATCGGCACCTACCTGCACGGTCCCGTGCTCGCTCGCAATCCCGAACTCGCCGATCATCTCCTGATGCGCGCTCTGGGAGTCGACTCGCTGCCGCCGCTGGATCTGCCCGAGGTCGATCTGCTGAGGCAGGAACGGTTGCGCGCCTGACGGTTGCGTAACTGGGCGATCAGCCGTGCGCGGCGACGTGTTCGAGGATCGACCGCGCAAGCTTCTCCGGCTCCTCGTCCGGAATCCAGTGGCTCGTACCGACGAGCGTTTCCCGCCGGTACGGCCCACTGACGTAGCGGGCCGTCGCGTCGACCCCGGCGGATCCGATCGCCGCGTCGTCGTCGCTCCACACCATGAGTGCGGGCACGGTGATCTTCCCGAAGGGCGATTTCGGATTCGACAGGGGCACAGCGCGATACCAGTTGATGCCGGCCCGCACCGCGGCACGGTCCTTCAGCCGCGCGACATCGCGGTCGGTGGCGGCGGACGGCTGGCCGGTGCCGTGCAGCAACAGCCGTGCAACCTTCTCCCTGCTCAGTAGAGTCTCCGGGATCCAGGGCAGCTGGAAGGCGAGCATGTACCACGAGCGCAGCAACTGCCCGCTGGTGAAGAACGAGCGCATGAACGCCGTCGGATGCGGAACCGACACCGCCGTCACGGTGCGGACGAGATCGGGACGATGCGCCGCGAGCACCCACGCGACGGCGGCTCCCCAGTCGTGGCCGACGACGTGCGCGCGACCACCGGGCACCGACTCGATGAGCGCCGCGACGTCGTCGACGAGCAGGTCGAGGCCGTAGTCACGGCGGCGGGGCGGTCGGGCGTCGGGCGAGTAGCCGCGCTGATCCGGGGCGAAGGTGCGATACCCCGCGGCGTGCAAGTGGGGCGCGACCGCCTCCCAGACCCGGGAGTCCTGCGGGAAGCCGTGGAGAAGAACGATGGGGTCGCCGTGGATGGGCCCGTCGTCGCGGATGCCGAACCGGAGTCCGTTCCGCTCGACGGTCGTGATGCGCTCCCCCACCCATACCCCCTGTGCAAGCCCCTGCTGCAGTCGCGGCGATCGGCATCCGGCCGCGAAACCTCCCCTGAACAGGGGTTCGGCCCGGTGATTCGCTTTACGCGTTCTCCGGGCCGGATCTCTGCTTCACGAGCTTCTCTCTGTCGTCCGCGGACGTCTCATAAGCTCGATTCGCACCTTCGATGTTAGCTACGTCACAGTGCGAACGCAAGCCCTTTTCACGACGCCGGCCGGACCGAGGCGAGGGGGAATCCCAGAGTCGCCCAGTCGTGCAGGCCCCCGCGGTAGTAGGCGAGCGCGGACGCGGGATATCCGGCATCGATCAGCTTCCGGATCGCATCGGGCGACTGAGGGCACTGGGGACCGTTGCACAAGACGATCGTCGTCCGGGCGGGGTCGAGCTCGCCCTTCCTCTCGACGATGTCCTCGTGCGGGATGTTCACGGCACCGGGGAG
This sequence comes from Rhodococcus rhodochrous, assembly GCF_900187265.1. Classification (NCBI taxonomy): domain Bacteria; kingdom Bacillati; phylum Actinomycetota; class Actinomycetes; order Mycobacteriales; family Nocardiaceae; genus Rhodococcus; species Rhodococcus rhodochrous. The sequence goes on along the minus strand of NZ_LT906450.1, from coordinate 468,377 downwards.
GCTCACCCCGCTCCGGGAATCGGGCACCCGCGTGTCCACCAGCGCAGCTCCCCGGTCGAGCAGTTCGATCACCTCGAGTTCACCGACGGTCGCCACGCCCGCCGCCACCTGCATCGGCTGCACCTCGCCCCAGGTCGTCTCCACCACCGTGCGGTCGGCTTCGCCCTCCAGCGGGCGGGGAACGTTCTGCGGGTCGCCGTCGCGCGTACGATCGGCACGCCTGATCTGCTGCTCGTTCGTCACGAGCCGGACTCTACGGGAGAGCGGTCGCGCGTCGCGGGATTGCCGGAATCCCACTCCCGCTGGGCGAGGATCGCCGTACCCATCCATCGTCGCAGGTAGCGGCGCAGATCGTCGTCGGAGCGTGGCGGGGTTCCCGGCGAGACGAAGAACGACTGCATCGTGCGCAGCACGTACTCGACCAGCTCCGCGAGGGAGTCGTCGTCGTAGCCGTGTTCCTCCCAGTCGACGTCGAACCGCTTGATCATCGCCATGCCGAACATCCACGCCTCCTCCGAGGCGATCGCCTCGGGATGCGGGTTCGAATAGGTGCTCGACAGCAGGATGCCGAGGTGCGGGGTGCGACGCACCTCCGCGAGCGTGTAGACCACACCTTCGGTCATGGCCTCGACCGGATCGTCGAGTCCCGCGACCTGCCGGGTGAGTCGTTCCAGGAATCCTTCGACCGAGGCGATGGCGGCCGCACGCATCAGGGCGTCCGCGCTGGGGAAGTAGCGGTAGACCGTCTGGCGGATCACCCCGAGGGACTGGGCCACATCGGCAATGCTGATCTCCGCGCCGGTCCGGTCGATCAGGTCGACGGCAGCGGCCACGATCCGCTGCGACGCCTCTTCGTCGTCGGCGGGAGGACTCCCACCCCACCCACGTCTACGTGCCACTTCGCGCTTCCTCGAACCGTCGCCTGGAGAAGGCCCGACGGTAACACGGCCGACCTCGGTGGAGGTGGTCCGAAACGGGCTCCCGCGAGCGGATGGGACACCTATCATACACCTGACGCATTTCGTGTATGGTCACGCCGATCGGGGCCTCCCGGCTCTTCCGAGGTCCTCCCGACCGTGTCCCGAAACAGGTCCACAGCCAGCCCGGCGTCGACGAGACGAGGTACCGCCCCATGACGAACCTGCAGGTCCGCAAGATGCGTTTCGCATTCGCGGATTACGACGTGCCGTTCCTGTGGAACGAGGAGAACCCGGCCTTCTCGAGCATGGCCAACGCCGTCTCGTTCCTCGCGATCGGCTTCGAGAAGATGATCGTGAACCTGATCCGCGAGATCACCCCGCGCATCACCGATCCCGAGGTCCTCGAAGAGGCCAACGCCTTCATGTACCAGGAGGGGCAGCACTCCACCGCCCACCGGCAGCACGTGAAGGGTCTGATCAAGAGCTATCCGGGGCTGCAGGAGACGCTCGACGACGTCATCGGCGCCTTCGACAAGCTCACCGCCGAGACCTCCGCCGAATACCGCCTCGCGTACACCGCCGACCTCGAGGCGACCTTCACTCCGGTCTTCAAGCTCATGCTCGACAACGACGCATCGCTCTTCCGCCCCGGCGACGACCGGGTCGCCTCGTTGTTCATCTGGCATTTCGTCGAGGAGGTCGAACACCGCAGTTCGGCGCTCATCATCTTCGACGCGGTGGTCGGCAGCGATCTGTACCGCATGCGGCAGGCCCCCTCGGTGTTCAAGCACGTTCTCGACGTCATCGCCATCGCGTGCGAGGGCTTCAACAAACATGTGCCGCTGGAGGAACGGAAGATCGACGCGATGTCGATGTTCGCGTCGTACCGCCGTAAGCAGAACCTGCGGCGCCGGTTGCCGTTCCTGCAGTACGAGGACCACGGCCCGATGCCGCGTGCCTTCGACGTCCTGCCGCTCGGCGAACAGCTCGTCGCGTTGGTGGGCATCGTTCGCAGCCAGATGCCCAAGCACAATCCCGACCACGAGAAGCTGCCGGCGCTCGCCGACGTGTGGTTCCGTCGATTCGACGAAGGTTACGACGTCTCGCACTGGTACACGGCCGAAACCGTGGGCGGAAGGAACAACTGATGTCCGACCTGTGTTCGCCCACCTTCGAGGACCTCTCGACCCGCCTCGGATTCTCGTGCGACGAAGCCGGTGGGATCCTCGAACTGCGCAGCCCGTTCGCGCTGGAGAACTGGACGCTGCCCGTCCTCGAGGCGACCATCGTGCTCGGGGCGGTGCTGATGCTCGTGTACGCGATCGTCCGGCTGCGGCGCACCGGTGACGCCACGAACCTCGTCGTCTGGCTCGGTACGCTCGCGTTCCTGTTCATCATCGAACCGTTGCTGTACTTCCCCGACGCCTTCGGCGTGGAGGACTACCTCGACACGATGTTCGCGCACAACGTGTTCACCGTCGAGTTCATGTGGGGACGCCTGCCGCTGTACATCATCGCGATCTACCCGATGATGGCGACGATCGCGTTCGAGATCGTGCGGATGCTCGGGGTGTTCCGGCAGTACGGCACCGTCGTCGGCGCGGTCTGCGTGGGCTTCGTCCACCACGCCTTCTACGAGATCTTCGATCACCTCGGACCGCAGCTGCGGTGGTGGGAGTGGTCGCTCGACAATCCGATCAATCAGCCCTTCTTCGACTCCGTTCCGCTGCCCAGCGTCGTGGTCTTCGCTGCTCTGTGGCCGATGTCGCTCGCATTCTGCGCGCAGTTCTTCGTCGGCCGGCACATCGACGCCGGGCGCACCTTCGGCGGGCTCGAACTGACCTGGCGCACGATCACCGTCGGTCTTCTCGCGTCCGTGGGTGTGGTGATCCTCCCGGCGCCGGCGACCGTGATCGGCATGGGCAGCACGACGGTTCGGGCGACGATCTATGCTGCCGAACTCGTGATCCTGTCGATCGTGGCGATCTACGTGCTCTCGCGCCAGTGGTCTCGACTGCGGAGCACACCCACCGATCGGCCCTATTCGAACGACCTCGTCCGCTGGTACGCCGTCGCCTATCTCGCTGTGATGGCCGTGCTGTGGATCGGCGCTCTGCCCGACTGGTTCTCCGCCGTCGACGGGGTCACCGAAGCAGGCGACCCGATCGGCAGCCTGTGGTACACCGTGGCGTGCTTCGTCGTCGCGATCGCCTGCGTCGCTGCGGCCTTCACCGTCCCGCGCACGGCCGAGACGAGTCCGGACGACACCGCATCGAAGACGCTCACCGAGGCCTGACGAAGTCGGTGGTGTTCGACGCTCCGCTACGGCGGGAGCCGGCCCGCGCTACCGTGCGTCGGCTCCGTCGAGCAACCACCGGTCGCCGACCCGCTTCAATGTGATGACGAAGCGGGTCGCGTCGGTACGTCCCTCCGGCACGACGACGTTCTTCACGTCCTGATCGAGGAAGACCAGCACCGTGGCGACATCGCCGTCGAAGCTCTCGAGACCGGCGTGCTCGGCACGCGCCGCCGACGTGCCCTCCCCGTTCGCCACGAGCTCTCTCAGATCTCCGGCCACCTCCTCGTAGCGGGAGGCGAATTCCTCGGTGGCATTGGGGGTCACGGCGGTGAGGTTGTCGTCGAACGAGCGGTAGTCGTAGGTGCCGAGCGCCACTGCGTACTCGCGGGCCTGCGCGATCGCGTCGTCGCGCAGCGCCGCGTCCTGTTCGGCCTGCCACCAACGGAATCCGAAGAAACCGGCGGCCGCAAGCAACACCACGACGACCGCGGCGGTGACCCACCGGCCCACGCCGGAACGGGTGGCCGCAACAGCATCGCGCGATTCCGCTGCGGATTCGGTGTCGTTACCGGTGGGGGCATCGGTCGGTGTCATCCGCCCAGTCCTTCCAACAACTTCTTCCAGTAGTTCAACGGCTCCCCCGACGCGACCTCACCGATCCGGCGCCGAACGACGACGAACGAGGACACGGACCGTAGTGGTCCGGTCCCCGTTCGTTCGTACGAGGAGTGCGCCGGGATCAGCCCTGGGTGACGGCGGGGAGACCGCCGCGGAGTTCACCCTTGACGACCTTGCCGCTCGCGTTGCGGGGCAGGGCGTCGACGATCACGACCTCCTTGGGGTGCTTGTACCGCGCGAGGTGCTCGTTCAGGTACGGCTGGAGTTCGTCGAGGGTGAGATCGTCGTTGCCGGGCTCGAGCGCGACGACGGCGACGGGCACCTCGCCCCACTTCGCGTCGGGGCGGCCGATGACCGCGGCCTCGAGCACCTTGGGGTGCCCGTACAGGACGTTCTCCACCTCGGCGCAGTAGATGTTCTCGCCACCCGAGATGATCATGTCCTTCTTGCGGTCGACGACGTAGACGAAGCCCTCCTCGTCGACGCGCACGAGGTCGCCGGAGTGGAACCATCCGCCGTAGAACGCCTCGCTGGTGGCGGTGGGGTTGTTCCAGTACTCGCGCATCATGGTGGGGCCGCGGTAGACGATCTCGCCGACCTCACCGGGAGCGACGTCGTTCATCTCGTCGTCGACCACGCGCGCCTGGATGGTGGGGATGACCCGGCCCACGGAGCCGAGCTTGCGGATGGCGTCGTCGCCGTCGAGCACGCAGGTGATGGGCGACATCTCGGTCTGCCCGAAGACCGCCACGTTGAAGGCGTCGGGGAAGGTCTCCGCCATGGCCCGCAGGATCGTGTCGGAACTCGGCGCCGCACCCCAGGAGATGTTGCGCAGCTTCAGTTTCCGCGGCTTGGCCCGCTGCGCGGCGCACATCGCCTGCCACTGCACCGGCACGAGGAACAGACTGGTGACGTTCTCGGCCTCGAGCACGTCGAGCAGTTCCTCCGGGTCGAAGGCGCCGACCGGGTGGATGACGGTGGGGGTGCCGAGCATCAGGCTCGGGGCGATCGAGCCGAGGGCCGCGATGTGGAACATCGGCGACGCGCAGAAACCGATGCCCGACTCGTCGAACAGACGGAAGGCCCGGATGCAGGTGAGCGACTGCGCTTCGAGATTGGAGTGGGTGAGCACGGCGCCCTTCGGCCGGCCCGTGGTGCCCGAGGTGTACATGATGAGCGCGGGCGTGTCGTTCGGGATCGCCACCGGCGGGTGGGGTTCGCCCTCTTCGGCGACGAGCGCCTCGTAGGAGAGCGAGTCGCCTTCCGGCTCGGCTCCGACCGTGATGGACAGTTCGATGCCCTCGGCCTGGCCACGCGCGGCGGCGGCGAGCGGGACGAGCGGTCCCTCCGCGACGATCGCCTTCGCGCCGGAATCACCCACGAGGAAGGCGACCTCGGGTGCGGTGAGGCGGAAGTTCACCGGCACGGCGATGGCACCGAGGGCGTTGGCCGCGAGCACGATCTCGACGTACTCCGGACGGTTGAGCATGAGGATGATGATGCGGTCGCCGAAGCCGACGCCGCGACGCGAGAGTGCATCGGCGAGCTTCTCGACACGCGTGTTCAGCTGCGACCAGGTGATGGTCTCGCCGCGGAATCGGAAGGCCGTGCGATCGGGAATCATCAGGGCGTGGCGCGCCACCTGATTGTTCCAGTTGTTGCTACGGAAGCGGGTCGCGTCGGAACCGACCGCTTCGGAAACGACAGAGGGGGGAACCATCGATGATCCTCTCGTGACGGGGCGGGAGTGCGGGCACGGCCTGTGCCGAGCCGTCGATGTGTGAGGCACATTACAGGCCCGGAACGGTTTGGGCCAGAGCTTTTGTTAACGGAGATTCCGCGAATGCGGCCCGACTCGCTCCAGGCGTCGTCGCCGAGCGAGAACGGGTGGATACCGCAGAAAATACTGGTCGAGCGCTGGGTTCACCGGACGGGAGCGGGTGTTCCGACGAGCACGCCGGTCCCTGCTCCCGCCCGGGAAGTTCCTAGTCGATCCCCCGAGAACCGTGCTCGGGAAGGATCGTCCGGTCAGGCGAAGCGGGCGGGGCGCTTCTCCAGCATCGCCATGGCCCCCTCTGCGAAGTCGGCGGAACCGAGGAGTTCGACCTGGCCGTCCTTTTCCCGCGCGAGCGCCGCGTCGAGTTCGCCGAGCGTCGAGGCGTTGAGGGCTCGCTTCGTCAGTTCCAGGGCACGTCGCGGGCCGGATGCGGTCCGCGAGGCGACGGCGTCGACATGTGCGGCGAGTTCGGCGTCGGGCAGGGTGCGGGCCACCAGTCCGAACCGGTCGGCGTCCTGCGCGGACACCCGCTCGCCGAGCAGTGCCATCTCGGCGGCCCGGGCCCGCCCGATCGCGGCGGGAACCAGCAGGCTCGCGCCGCCGTCGGGCATCAGTCCGATGTTGACGAAGGCGAGCAGGAAGTACGCGCTCTCGGCCGCGTAGGTGAGATCGGCCGCGAGGGCGATCGAGACACCGACGCCCGCGGCGGGTCCGTTGACCGCCGCGATGACGGGGACCGGGACGGACGCGATCGTCCGGACCAGTTCGTTGGCGGTGTCCATGACGACACCGGGGTCCTGCGGATCCGCTGCTCCCGCAGCCAGGTCCGCACCCGTGCAGAACGCCGATCCCTCACCGGTGACGACGATCGTACGGACGCGTTCGTCGTCGCCGGCCGCCTTCACCGCGTCGCTCAGCGTCTTCATCGTGGTCAGGTCGATCGCGTTCATCCGGCGCGGACGCGTGATGGTCAGTCGCAGGATGCCGTCGGCGAGTTCGGACCGCAGGCTCTCGGTGGTGGTCGAGGTCATGCGCGCACCGTCCGGTCGGCACCGGCGATGTCGTTCAGGCGGCCCGTGATGACGGCCTCCGCCTCGGTGACCATGCGGTCGACCAGTTCGCCGACGGTGGGGATGTCGTGGATGAGCCCCTGGCTCTGCCCGGCCGTCCAGATACCGGCGTCGAGATCTCCGTCCTCGAACACCTTGCGGCCGCGCGCACCGGCGACCAGGTGGGCGATGTCGCCGAATTCGGCTCCGCGCGATTCGATCTCGACGACCTCTTCGCTCACCGCGTTGGTGGCGACACGAGCGGTGTTGCGCAAAGTGCGGAAGATGAGCTTGGTGTCGAGTTCGGTGTTGCGGACGATCTGCTCCTTGACCTCGTGGGCCACGGGCGATTCGACCGTGCACATGAAGCGGGTGCCCATGTTGACACCGTCGGCGCCGAGCGCGAGCGCCGCCACGAGGCCGCGTGAATCGGCGATGCCGCCCGAGGCGATGACAGGGATGCCGAGCTTGCTCGTCGCGGCGGGGATGAGGATCAGGCCCGGGACGTCGTCCTCACCCGGGTGGCCGGCGCACTCGAAGCCGTCGATGCTCACGGCGTCCACGCCGATGCGCTCGGCCTTGACCGCGTGCCGCACGCTCGTGCACTTGTGGATCACCTTGATGCCGGCGTCCTTGAAGTGCGGCAGGTGATCGGCCGGGTTGAAGCCGGCGGTCTCGACGATCTTCACGCCCGAGTCGATGATCGCCTGGCGGTACTCGGCGTACGGCGGCGGATCGATCGACGGCAGGATCGTGAGGTTGACGCCGAACGGCTTGTCGGTGAGTTCGCGCGTCCGTTCGATCTCGCGAACGAGATCCTCCGGGGTGGGCTGGGTCAGTGCGGTGATGAAGCCGAGCGCTCCCGCCTCCGCCACGGCGGCCACGAGTTCGGCGCGGCCGACCCACATCATGCCGCCCTGGACGATGGGATGCTCCACCCCGAAAATCTCGGTGAATCGGGTTCTCACGAGTCCTCCTCGGTCCTTCGAAAAGTGCCGCTGTCGTGACGGTTCCGTATGCGCCCAGCGGTGACGCACGTGAAGAATTGGGGTTAACTTTGCGGCCTGGGTGCTGGTTTGTCAATACGTTCTGTACTGCAGTTTTGGCGATTCTTACCCATAAGTAGTGTTCCTCCGCAGGGGGTTCGACTGTTACCTTTGAGGCCGACGACATTCGCCGCGACATCGCGGCCCGAGACAGGATCCACGACGAGGAGGCAGGGTGCCCGAACAAGCGCAGGTCGGGGCACGCACAGCCGCGAATACCGGCACCCCGACCCCCACCGTGCGTCGCCGGCCGAAGAACCGCAAGGCACAGATCGCCACGGTCGCGGCCGAGGCGTTCAGCGAACGCGGCTATCACGGTGTGAGCATCGACGAGATCGCCACTGCCGTCGGCATCTCCGGTCCCGCCCTGTACCGGCACTTCCCGAACAAGTACGCCCTGTTCCACCACGCCGTCGTCACCCTCGCCGACGCCCTCGGCTCCGCCCTCGCGGAGTTCGACGAGCAGAGCGGAGCGAACGGCACCGACCTCGACGCCGCCGAAGAGCTCGAACGCAAGCTCCTCGCTCTCATCCGCACCACGATCGAGAACCGCCGCACGGGTGGGTTGTACCGCTGGGAACGCCGCTATCTCACCGGCGAGGACCACAGCGAGATCCGCTCGAAGATGAGGGCGCTCAACCGCAGTCTCGCCCGCACGGTCGCGCGCCTGCGGCCGGACCTCACCGACGACGACTACATCCTGCTCAGCAGCGCGATGCTCAGCGTCATCGGCTCCATCACCACCCACCGCGTCCCGCTGTCCAATCGGCGCCTGCAGCAGTTGCTGCTCGACGCGTGCACGGCGGTCGCGGCGACCGATCTGGTGCCCGACGTCGACGAACCGACGCCGGCCCCCGAACCGCGCGGGCTGTCCGTGGCGAACAAGCGCGAGGTCCTCCTGCAGGAGGCCGTGCTGCTCTTCGACGCCCGGGGCTATCACGAGGTGAGCATCGAGGAGATCGGTGCGGCGGCCGGTATCAACGCATCCGGCGTCTACCGGCACTTCGCGAGCAAGGCCGATCTGCTCGCGGCCGCCTTCCACCGGGCCGGTGATCGCGTCGCGATGATCATCGGCGAGGCGCTCGCCGACTCCACGACCTCTGCGCAGGCCCTCGACGTCCTCACCGAGGTGTACGTCCGGATGTCGTTCGAGAACAGCGAACTGATGTCGGTGTACTTCGCCGAGGTCGGCAATCTGCCGGCACACCACCGCAGCGACCTGCGGAACATCCAGCGGCTCAACATCGAGGAATGGGCGCGCCTGGTCGGCGAACTCCGTCCCGAACTGCCCGCCGTCGAATGCCGTTTCCTCGTGCACGCCGCACTCAACCTCGTGCTCGACACCGGCAGCCTCGTGCACTTCCTGCCCACCCGTTCGCGGCAGCGCCGGGTGCAGCAGTTGATGCTCTCGGTGCTGCTCGGCGACACCGGTTCGCCGGAGACGGCGGGATGACCCGCACCGCCACCGCCGCGGTACTACGCGAGTACGGCGCGCCGCTGCGGCTCGAGACGGTGACCGTGCCCGAACTGCGCGACGACGAAGTACTCGTCCGGATCCACGGGGTCGGGATCTGCCACACCGATCTCACCGCCGCCGCGGGAGGCGTCCCCGTCCCGACACCCGTCGTGCTCGGCCACGAGGGCGCCGGAGTCGTCACCGAAGTGGGTTCGGCGGTCACCGGTCTCGCGGTCGGCGATCGGGTGGTCCTCGGATTCGACTCGTGCCGTACGTGCAGCAACTGCACCCGGGGACGGCACGCCTACTGCACGCGGTTCGCCCCGCTCAACTACGGCGGTGTACGCGCCGACGGCACCGCGGTGCTCCGCGACGCCGACGGAGCACCGGTGCACGGCAACTGGTTCGGGCAGTCGTCGTTCTCCTCGCTCGTCGTGGCCACCGAACGCAACGCCGTGCGTCTGCCGGCGGATGTTCCGGTAGCACTGGCGGGTCCGCTCGGATGTGGCCTCGCGACCGGCGCCGGAACCGTGCTCGAGGTACTGCGACCGGAACAGGGGTCGACGATCGTCGTCTTCGGTCTCGGCGCCGTCGGCACGGCCGCGGTGATGGCGGCACGGATCGCCGGGTGCGGGAACATCATCGGCGTCGACCCGAACCCGCGACGACACGGGCTCGCGCGAGCGCTCGGGGCCACCGAGACGCTATCCCCCGTCGATCACGACGACCTCGGACGGCACCTGCGTCGTCTCACCGGCGGTGGCGCCGACTGTGCGGTGGAGTCCGTGGGCACCGAATCCGTGATCCGGCAGGCACTGTCGTCGCTGGCCAGTCCCGGTGTCTGCGTCACCCTCGGGCTGCGCGCCGGCCGCAATCCCGTCTCGATCGACCAGACCCACCTGTTGTCCGGACGCACCCTGACCGGAGTCATCGAGGGCGACGTCGATCCCCACCGGTTCCTTCCAGAACTGGCCGCACTGTGGCGCGACGGGCACTTCCCCGTGGACGAACTCGTGCAGACCTTCGATTTCACGAAACTCGACGACGCTCTCGCCGCTGTCGCCTCCGGCGAGGTCGTCAAGGCCGTACTCACCTTCGACATCCAGGGGAACACATGAACGTCGTCCAGCGACTCGAGGAACTGCGCGCCCGCACCGACCGGATCGACCCTCGCGAACTCGATGCCCTCTGGGAGCATCTCGCTCCGGCCCGCATCGACGATCTCGTCGGATACCGTTGGAAGGGCTTCAGTTTCGACACCGGACACCGCACCCATACACTGCTCGGCAGGTCGCGATGGTACGGAAAGACGTTCGTGTCGGCATCCGAGGTCCAGCCGCTCGTGTGCTACGGCGAGGACGACGAGTTGTTCTCCGACACGAAGACCGGACGCGGTGAGGCAAGCCTGTGGGAGATCGTGTTCCGCGGCGAGGTGACGGCGACGATGGTCTACGACGGCATGCCGGTCTTCGACCACTTCAAGAAGGTCGACGACGACACCGTCGTCGGGGTGATGAACGGCAAGGGCTCGTTGGTGTTCGACGACGGCGAGCACTACTGGTTCGGTCTCGAACGCGACACCGCCGTGTGATCGTCGGACGGGAGACGCGAAGTGGCCGGACATGCGTCCGGCCACTCGGCATTCACGGCGAACCCCTCAGATGACGTGTCCGTGCGCCTTCATCCGGCGTCGCATGTCGTTGAGGTAGTAGGTGGCCGACAGCCGGCGGATCGGCCCGGGCACCGTGCGGTAGATCGGCGGGAACACCTTCCAGAACAGGTCGAAGCGCCGCTGGTCGCGCGGGCTCCACGGCAGCGCGAACTCGTCGCGCATGCGTTGCGGCAGAAGACCGATCGTCATGAACCGCTGCAGTGGCATGAGGGCACGAACGGGAAGCGGGGCATCGCCGCCGGTGAGGAGGTTGCGGGTGAAGGACCGCACCTTCCGATCGACCTCGAAGGTCGCGATCATCTCGTCCCAGTACCTGTCGAACTCCTCCCGCGTCTTCGGCCACATGTCGTCCTCGACCTGCAGGGCCGTGCCGTAGACCGCGGACTGGCGGTAGATGCGTTCGATGTCGGCATCGGTGAGCGGTCCGAACATCCGCTGGTACATGTTCACGCCGTTCCGGTACAGCGTTGCGGCGACCCACAACTGGAGTTCGGGGTCGAAGGCGTTGTAGGTCTCCGAGCGCACCGGGACGTGCGCCTTGTTGACCATCCGGACGACCTGCTTCTTCTCCTCGGGAGTGCCGAGCGTGACCGCATAGACGTAGGTCATCGTGGTGCGCAACCGGTCGAGCGGCCGCTGCAGGGTGGTGCTGTGATCGGCGACGCCGTGCCCGACACCGCGCGATGCCAGCTGCAGGAGGACCGTCGCGCCGGCTCCGAGCAGGAGCATCGACTCTCCGACGAAGTCGGCCAGTTCGACCGAGCCCGCCGGAAGCGGAGCGGGAGTCGCCACCGGCCCGTCGGTGGTGACGGCGGGGACGCGCTCTTCGGCGTGGGTCGTCATCGGAGGTCTCCTGATGGTGAAAGCACGGGTGCAGTACTGTCATACAAATTGTGCACACCCGTACTCAGATAGGCAAGTGCCTATCCGGAAGGCGAATCGACCCCCGCCCGCTCACGGTGGGCGACCAGACGCGCGGCCGCATCCTCGAACTGCAGGAGCGTCTGTGTGATCACCTCACTGTGGTCCTGCGCGGCGATCGCCTCGATCAGCTTCGTGTGCGACCGGACGGCGAGCGTCCCCCACTCGGCGTCCCGCGCGTAGAGACGGTACGGAATGGTGCGCGAGGCGGTGTTGAGGAACCATGCGAGCTTGGGGCTGTCGGCGATGCGGTTGAGCTCGCGATGGAAGTCGAACTCGGCGTCGGCGATCCGCTCGATGTCGGGCGTCACCCCCTCCGGGATGACGACGAGCATGCGCAACCGCTCGTTGAGGTCGGCCAGACGCTCGAGATCGGCCGGCGTGGCACGGTCGACCGCACGGAGTGCGAGCTCGACGGCGATCTGCCCCTGCAGCCAGAAGATGTCGTCGATGTCGCCGCGCGTGAGGGGCGAGACCCGGTAGCCGCGGTTCGGGGCGGATTCGACCATTCCCTCGCCGCGCAGTGTCAGCAGCGCCTCCCGGACGGGGGTGACGCTGACGCCGAGTTCGACCGCGGTCTCGTCGAGCCGGATGAAGTCGCCCGGACGCAGCGCGCCGGACATGATCGAGCCGCGGAGGTGGCCGGCCACCTCGTCGGAAAGCTGCGGACGGCGCCGCACGGCCCCCTCCGAACGTCGGGATGCCGCAGCGTGATCCGCCGCTGTCCCGGGGCTGCGTGTCGGTGCCGCCATCGTGTCTCCTGTAGGAATCCGGACAACTGCGCACGGGGGTTGTCCAATTGGCCCGCGAACGCCTAATGTGATGTCCACTACAGCTATCACATCAAATATATGTGATGTGGTCCACCAGGAAGTGTCGAACATGACCCAGAACCTCACCAGTCCGAAGAACGCGAAGAGCAACTCGGACAAGGCATCCACGGCAGCGAACACCGACACCTTCGCCAGCCTCGATCCCCGGAACGGCGAGGTGATCGCCGAGTATCCGATCGCCGACGAGGCCGCCGTGGGCGCGGCCGTCGAGCGTGCCCGCGTCGCTGCCCGCTGGTGGGAGGCGCAGGGCTTCCGCGGCCGCCGCGACTGGCTCCTCGAGTTCAAGAAGGCCGTCGCGACCGACGCGACCTCGCTCGCATCGGTGGTGTCCAAGGAGACCGGCAAGCCCTTCGGCGACGCCTTCCTCGAAGTCATGCTGGCGGTCGAGCATCTCGACTGGGCGGCCAAGAACGCCAAGAAGGTGCTCAAGCCCCGCAAGGTGCCCTCGGGCGTCGCGAGCTTCAACCAGGCCGCGACCCTCGAGTACAAGCCGCTCGGTGTCATCGGCGTGATCGGCCCCTGGAACTACCCGGTCTACACCCCGATGGGTTCGATCGCCTACTCGCTGGCCGCCGGCAACGCCGTCGTGTTCAAGCCGAGCGAGCTCACCCCCGGGGTCGCGAAGTGGCTCGAGGACAAGTGGAATTCGATCGCTCCCACTCAGCCCGTCTTCCAGGTGGTCACCGGTCTCGGTGAGACGGGTTCGGCGCTCGTGCGTTCGGGTGTCGACAAGGTCGCCTTCACCGGCTCCGGCCCCACCGCCCGCAAGGTCATGGCGGTGTGCGCCGAGTCGCTCACCCCGCTCGTCGCCGAGTGCGGCGGCAAGGACGCGATGATCGTCGCGGCCGACGCGAACATCGACGAGGCCGTCGAGTTCGCCGCCTTCGGTGCGTTCGGCAACGCCGGCCAGACCTGCGCGGGCGTCGAGCGCATCTACGTCGAGGAGCCCGTCTACCGTGAGTTCCTCGACAAGCTCACCGCCACCGTCCGGCGTGCGAAGCCGGGCGGCGACGAGAACTCGACCTACGGCCCCATGACGCTTCCGCGCCAGGTCGACATCGTGCGCAACCACATCGAGGACGCCCTGAAGTCCGGCGGCAAGGCCGTCCTGGGCGGACTCGAGTCGGTGCAGGAGCGCATCGTCGAACCCGTCATCCTCACCGACGTGCCCGAGACCTCGGCCGCGGTGTGCGAGGAGACCTTCGGCCCGACGGTCGTCGTCAACAAGGTCCGCGACCTCGACGAGGCAGTCGAGCGCGCGAACGGCACCAACTACGGTCTCGGCGCGTCGATCTTCACGCGCAACAAGAAGAAGGGCCGTCAGCTCGCCGAGCGCCTGCGCAACGGCATGGTGTCGGTCAACTCGGTGCTCGGCTTCGCCGCCATCGCCTCGCTGCCCTTCGGCGGCATCGGAGAGTCCGGCTTCGGCCGCATCCACGGCGCCGACGGCCTGCGCGAGTTCAGCCGTCCCAAGTCCGTCACGGTGGCGAAGTTCAGCTCGCCGCTCAAGCTCATGAGCCTCGAGCGTCCGGAGCGCGACCTGAAGATCTCGCAGGCGATGCTCAAGTTCATGCACGGAAGGTGAGCCGATGACGACCACTCCCCCGCGCACTCGCAGCCGGAAGGCCGCCGTCGTCGCAAAGCCCGAGGCACGTATCGAGAAGGCCGGCACGTTCCCGCCCCCGAACAGGGATCCGCACCCGAAGCGTGGGCGGATGGGCTGGGTCAAGGTGATCGAGGAGCTCGACCCGGTCACGCAGCACCAGGACATCGTGCGGATCACCGCCGGCTACGAGTTCCCGTGGGACTATCAGCGGTCGCTCGAGTTCGCCCTCTTCCGCACGTACTGCGTGCCCAGCATCTCGGAACTGCTCGCTCGCACCGGCGAGTTCGAGAAGCGGCCGCAGAAGCGGTACGACGACACGGCGCTGCTGATGGCCGAGCTGGTCGAGCACGGCTACGACGCCGAGCGGGGACGCGAATCGCTGCGCAACATCAACCGGATGCACGGCAAGTACTCGATCGACAACGACGACATGCTGTACGTCCTGTCGACCTTCGTGTACGACCCGCTCGACTGGATCGACCGTTACGGGTGGCGTCGTCTGCACCCGAAGGAGCGGCTGGCGTCGTTCTACTTCTACCGCCAGGTTGGCATCCGGATGGGCATCAAGGACATCCCGGAGTCGTTCCAGGAGTTCCACCGGTTCAAGCTCGAATACGAGCGTGAGAAGTTCACCTACAGCGACGACAACCACGCCATCGGTACCTACACGCTGCGCCTGTTCCAGTCGTGGTACCCGAAGGTGCTGAACAAGGGCATCGAGAAGGTCGTCTTCGCGCTGATCGACGACCGCATGGCGTCGGCGTTCGGTTTCCCGAAGAGCTCACCGCAGCTGACGGAGTTCGTCGAGGGTGCGCTGCGGGCACGGTCGGCGTTCGTGCGGCGACTGCCGAAGCGACGCGTGTCGCTGTCCGCGGGCAATGCCACCAACCGGACGTATCCGGGTTACCCCCTCGGTTACCGTCCGAGCGATCTGGGCGTCGAACACTGACGCACCGACAGGCATGGGGGACAGGAGGGGCGGCCCCGCATTCCGGTTTCACCACCGGGGTGCGGGGCCGTAACTGTTCTGCGAGGAGCGGGCCGGCTCAGTTCTCGACGGGCCGCAGGGCCTGCTTCGACGGGAGCGCGAAGCCCGAGACGAAGACGACCACGGCGCAGCCGGCGCACACGAGATAGGCGATCACGAAGCCCGCGGTGCCGATGCCGAGCCCGCCTCCGAGAGTGTGGGCTGCGAGCACCGAGGCGACGACCGCGCTGCAGACGGTGCTGCCCACGGTGCGGAGCAGGACATTGACGCCGTTCGCAGCCGCGTTCTGCGACAGGGGCACAGCACCGAGCAGGAGCACCGGCAGTGTGCAGTACACGAGCGACGTGCCGATGGCCGCGACGAAGATGGCGGCGACCACGAGCCACAGCGGCTTGCCGGGCACCGCGTGGACGCTGTAACCGGCGAGCAGGAAGACCGCTCCGGTCATGATCGTGATCTTGGGGCCGAAGCGTTCGGTGATCCGGGAGGCCACGATCGCGAAGATCATCATCGCGAAGCTCGCGGCGAGCTGACACGCGGCGGCCTGGAGGATGGTCAGTTCGTACCCGGCTCCGTGCCCGGACGGCGCCTGCAGCAGCTGCGTGGTGATGAGGGTGTTGCCGTAGAAGGCGAACCCGACGAGCAGTGCCGACAGATGCGGCGCGAGGACGGAACGGCGGGCCGAGACACGCAGGTCGACGAGCGGGTTGCGGTTGCGCAACTGCTGCACGCCCCAGAGCACGAACAGCAGCACCGACGCGGCGAACGAGAGCAGCACCGCGGGGCTCGACCAGCCCCACGTGCTGCCCTGGGTGATGGGCACGAGCAGGCACACCAGCGCTGCGGACAGGCCGGCGGCGCCCACGGCGTCGAAACGACCGCCGGTGCGGGTGTCCGATTCCGGGATGACGATCCACGCCGCGAGGGCCACACCGGCACCGATCGCGGCGGTGATCCAGAAGAGCAGGTGCCAGTCGGCGAACTGGACGATGGCGGCCGCGAACGGGATGCCGACCGCGGTGCCGATGCCGAGGGTGGAGCTGAGCATCGCGATCGAGCGCTCCACGTGATCGCGGGGCACGACCTCGCGGAGGATCGCCATGCCGATCGGCAGCACCGCCGCGCCGGCGCCCTGCAGGCCGCGGGCGAAGATGAGCAATCCGATGTCGGAGGTCAGCGCGCAGATCAGCGAGCCGAGGGTCATGAGCGAGAACGCGATGAGGAGCATCCGCTTCTTGCCGATCATGTCGGCGAGACGGCCGAAGATCGGCGTCATCACCGCACCGACCAGCAGGGTGCTCGTCACCAACCACGAGACCGCGGTGGTTCCGGCGCCGGTGAAGCCCGGCATGCTCGGCAGGAGCGGGACCATGACGGTCTGCATGATGGCCTGGAAGACGGCACCGACCGCGAGAACCGGGAAGACGAGATGCCGCAGGTCGCGTGTCTTCTTCTCCGCCGGTCCGCTCGCCGTCTTCGTTCCGGGGACCGAGCGGGTCGGCGCGGAGGCGGACCTACCCGACACGTGCAGGCGCAGGGGGAGCGAGATCGACATCGACACTCCCTCCTCGCCAATAGGTAAATAGCCGTTCACCACATTAGGTGAACGGCTATTTACCCTCAAGAGGAGTGACCAAGGTCATTCGTGCCGCTAAGAACTGTCTCCGTCGAGCAATCGCTGGACCAGCGGCGCGTACAGCGCCACCACCTCCTCGACCGTTCCGGTCGCGCGCTCCTGCATCATGCGGCGGCGCATGATCGCCAAACCCATCACCGCCGACATCGCCAGCTCGGCCCGGAGACGGGCGTCCGGCCCCGGAAGCCGCGCGGCGAGAGCGTCGACCATCTGCGTGGAGTAGTTGTCGCGGAGCATGCGGTTGCTCTCCTCGCTGCCCCCGCTCATGAAGAGGATGTTCATCGACAGCGGCTTGTAGGGCTCGAGCGGGCGGGCGAGCATCGCGACCATCCGCTCCCCCAGACTCTCGAGCGGCCCGTCGAACAGCACCTGCGCGCCGTACTGGAAGTCGACGAGCTCCTCGTACAACTGCTCCTTCGAGCCGAAGTACTTGATGATCAGCGGTGCGCTGACGCCCGCTTCCTCCGCGATGTCCTTGAGCGTGATGTCGCGGTAGGGGCGCGTCGCGAACGCCTTACCGGCAGCATCGATGATCAGCTTCCTGGTCTCGTCGGAAGTTCGGCGACGCTTCTCGGGTGCACCCCGATGCGATGCCTCCGTGCTGCGCACGGTCACATCGCCCGCCTCCCCGACAACGCTCGTCCGAGCGTCAGCTCGTCGGCGAACTCGAGGTCGCCGCCCATCGGCAGACCCGACGCGAGGCGTGTCACGCTCAGCCCCGGGAAGTCGCGCAGCATGCGCACCAGATAGGTGGCCGTCGCCTCGCCCTCCGTGTTGGGGTCGGTCGCGATGATCACCTCGGAGACGTCGATGCCGTCCTCCTGGTTGCCGATCCGGGTGAGCAGTTCGCGGATGTGCAGCTGGTCGGGACCGACACCGTTGAGAGGGTCGAGCGCACCACCGAGGACGTGGTAGCGCCCCCGGAACTCACGGGTGCGTTCGATCGCCTGCACGTCCTTCGGTTCCTCGACCACGCAGATCACCGTGCGGTCGCGGCGAGGATCGGAGCAGATGCGGCAACGCTGCTGGTCGGAGACCGTTCCGCAGACCTCGCAGAACTGCACGCCGTCGCGGATCCGCTGCAGCGCCGCCTGCAGGCGGTCGATCTCGGGCGGCTCGACCGAGAGCAGATGGAACGCGATGCGCTGGGCACTCTTCGGGCCGACGCCCGGAAGCTTGCCCAGCTCGTCGATGAGGTCCTGTACCGGTCCTTCGTACAACGCCGACCTCTAGAAACCGGGCAGGCCGGGGATTCCGCCGCCGAGCCCACCCGCGAGCGGACCGAGCTTCTCGGCCGCGATGTCCTGGGCCTTCGCCGAGGCGTCGGCGATCGCACCGACCACGAGATCCTGCAGGGTCTCGACGTCCTCGGGGTCGACGACCTTCGGATCGATCTTCACGGACACGACCTCGCCCGTGCCCTTCACCGTCGCCGTGACGAGACCACCGCCGGCCTGGCCGGTGACCTCCGCCTGCGCCATCTCGTTCTGCGCAGCCACGAGCTGCTGCTGCATCTGCTGGGCCTGAGCGAGGAGTTGCTGCATGTCGGGCATTCCACCACCGGGTTGCACGGCACGTCCTTTCTGCACGTTTGTGATGCCAGCCTAGTCGCCGCGCATCGGGGTCGGCACAGACGCCGAGGTCGACGGAACCGGGCTCAGTCGACTTCCTTCTTCAGGTTCTCGAGCATCTGCTGCTGGATCTTCTTCAGGCCGAGCGGCGCGAACGTCTTCTCGAAGAAGCCCTTGACGCCTCCGGCGCCCTTCCACTGCGTGAGCACCACGACCGTCGAACCCGTCCCGTTCGGCACGACGCTGTAGGTCGTCACGAGCGAGGAGTTGGCATCCGTCTCCGTGACGGTACTGCCCTTCACCGACACGGTGGCCTGCACGTCGCGCTGGCGCTTCTCCGTGGCTTGGAGGATCCAGTGCACGACGGTGCCGTCGCCGCGACCGCCGGATATCACGCGGTAGTCGCGGTAGTGCTCGGTGAGGATGCGCGGACGCACGGTCTCGTAGTCGGCCAGGGCGGTGAGCACCGCCTCGGGAGCTGCCGCCAACTGGATCGAACTGCTTGCACTGACCTGTGCCATGAACGACTCCTTCTGCTTCTTCCGTGCTGATGCGGGCTCGAATGTGCCTGTGACGACTACATCCATCCTGCCTCGCGCGTTCCGGGACGGATGCGACCGCCGGGTCTATTGTGGACGTACCCACTGATGCGCCGCTCCGAGGAGTCGAATGCAGATGCCGAGATCGTCAGGTGTGAAGGTCCCGTACGGGGAGGCGGTACACCGTCAGGGTGTCGACCGCCTGCTGCGCTCGTACAGCGCGATTCCGGCCGACGCGCCCGTGCGACTCGCGAAGAAGACGTCGAACCTCTTCCGAGCGCGCGCCGCGGTGAACGCGCCGAGGCTCGACGTCTCCGGTCTCGGCGGTGTCATCTCCGTCGACCCTCAGGCACGCACCGCCGACGTCGCCGGCATGTGCACCTACGAGGACCTCGTCGACGCGACGCTGCCCTACGGCCTCGCGCCGTTGGTCGTCCCGCAGCTGAAGACCATCACGCTCGGCGGCGCCGTCACCGGGCTCGGCATCGAGTCGACCTCCTTCCGCAACGGCCTCCCCCACGAGTCCGTGCTCGAGATGGACATCCTCACCGGGTCCGGCGAGATCATCACGGCCCGCCCCGAGGGTGAGCACGCCGATCTGTTCCACGGCTTCCCCAACTCGTACGGTTCGCTCGGGTACGCCACGCGCCTGCGCATCGAACTCGAACCGGTGAAGCGTTTCGTCGCACTGCGTCACCTGCGTTTCGACACGATCGCCGATCTGCAGTCCGCCCTCGCGCGGATCGTCGACGAACGAACCTGGGACGGCACACCGGTCGACTATCTCGACGGTGTCGTCTTCTCTGCGACCGAGAGCTACCTGACGCTCGGCACACAGACCGACGAGCCGGGTCCCGTCAGCGATTACACCGGGCAGGACATCTACTACCGGTCGATCCAGCACGTCTCCGTCAACCGCCCCAAGGAGGATCGGCTCACGATCCGCGACTATCTGTGGCGGTGGGACACCGACTGGTTCTGGTGCTCACGGGCTTTCGGCGCCCAGAACCCGAAGATCCGCCGGATGTGGCCGAAGCAGTTGCTGCGCAGCAGTTTCTACTGGAAGCTCATCGCGCTCGACCACAAGTACTCGGTGGCCGACCGGATCGAGGCGCGCAAGGGCAATCCGCCCCGCGAGCGCGTCGTGCAGGACATCGAGGTCCCGCTCGAACGCACGCGGGAGTTCGTCGAGTGGTTCCTCGACGAAATCCCCATCGAGCCGATCTGGTTGTGCCCCTTGAAATTGCGCGACATCGAGTCGGCCCCGGACGGCCGGCGTCCGAGCACCGCGGACCCCCAGCGTCCGTGGCCGCTGTACCCGCTCGAGCCGAAGCGCGCCTATGTGAACGTCGGGTTCTGGTCGTCCGTTCCCATCGTGCCCGGCGCCGAGGAGGGCGCCGCCAACCGGTTGATCGAGAAGAAGGTCGCCGAACTCGACGGGCACAAATCGCTCTACTCGGACTCCTATTACTCGAAGGACGAGTTCGAGAAACTGTATTACGGCGGTGGTGAATACCCCGCCCTCAAACAGAAATACGACCCTCGGTCCCGTCTACTGGACCTCTTCTCGAAGGCGGTGCAAAGAAAGTGACCATATTCAAGACCGAGAACGATCGGTCCACCGAGGACAAACTCGCGCTCGCCCAGATCGTCGAGATCGTGACCGGCGGCGACATGCCGCTGCGCTTCACGGCCTACGACGGTTCGGCCGCGGGGCCGGAGGACTCCCCGTACGGTCTGCATCTCGCATCACCCAAGGGCGCGACGTACATCGCCACGGCCCCCGGCGATCTGGGCATGGCCCGGGCGTACATCTCGGGCGATCTCCAGGCCAAGGGTGTGCATCCCGGCAACCCCTACGAGTTGCTCGCCTCGCTCGGCGACCTGCACCTCGAGCGCCCCCCGGCACGGATTCTCGCGCAGATCGCCCGGTCGCTCGGCACCGAACTGCTCAAGCCGATCGCACCGCCGCCGCAGGAGCACCTGCCGCGCTGGCGCCGCATCGCCGAGGGTCTGCGCCACTCGAAGTCGCGCGACGCCGAGGTCATCCACCATCACTACGACGTGTCCAACGAGTTCTACGAGTACGTCCTCGGGCCCTCGATGACGTACACCTGCGCTGTTTTCGAATCCGAGAACCAGAGCCTCGAGGACGCCCAGGAGAACAAGTACCGTCTGGTCTTCGAGAAGCTGCGGCTGAAGCCGGGCGACCGTCTGCTCGACATCGGTTGCGGCTGGGGCGGAATGGTGCGCTACGCCGCTCGTCGCGGCGTGAAGGCCCTCGGCGTGACGCTCTCCAAGGAGCAGGCCGAGTGGGCACAGAAGGCCATCGCCGAGGAGGGTCTGAGCGAGCTGGCAGAGGTCCGGCACTCCGACTACCGCGACGTGCCCGAGGGCGGGTTCGACGCCATCTCGTCGATCGGCCTGACCGAGCACATCGGTGTCGCCAACTACCCTGCGTACTTCCGGTTCCTCCACAGCAAGCTGCGGGTGGGCGGTCTGCTGCTGAACCACTGCATCACCCGGCCGACCAACAACACCCGCACCAAGGCCGGTGGTTTCATCGACCGGTACGTCTTCCCCGACGGGGAGCTCACCGGTTCGGGCCGCATCATCACCGAGGCGCAGAACATCGGCTTCGAGGTGATGCACGAGGAGAACCTGCGCGAGCACTACGCCCTGACGCTGAAGGGGTGGTGCGAGTACCTCGAGAAGCACTGGGAGGCCTGCGTCGCCGAGGTCGGTGAGGGCACCGCCCGCCTATGGGGTCTGTACATGGCCGGCTCCCGCCTCGGCTTCGAACGCAACGTGGTGCAGCTGCACCAGGTGCTCGCGGTCAAGCTCGGCGACGACAAGAAGCCGCAGACGCCGCTGCGGCCCTGGTGGGTCGCCTAGTCGTCCGGCCGGCACGACAACAGAAGAACGCGAACGGGAAGGGCTCCCGACGCCGTGGCGTCGGGAGCCCTTCCGTACAACCGTCGCGTGCGTCAGCTGCGCAGCGACGCCGGCGGGTTGAAGCGCTCGCCGTACTTGGCGGCGAGTTCCTCGGCGCGCTTGACGAAGCCTTCCTTGCCACCCGGGTAGCCGACGATGTACTGAGCGACACCACCGGTCCAGGCCGGGAAGCCGATGCCGAAGATCGAGCCGATGTTGGCGTCGGCGGTGGTCTCGAGAACACCCTCGTCGAAGCACTTCTGGGTCTCGATCGCCTCGGCGAAGAGCATGCGGTCGATCAGATCCTGCAGCGGCACATCGAGCGTCGCCTCGGTCTTGTAGTGATCGCGCACGCCCTGCCAGATGCCCTGACGCTTGCCGTTCTCGTCGTACTCGTAGAAGCCGGCCTTCTCGAGGCGGCCCGGACGGCCCTGCTCGATCATCCAGTCGACGACGTCGAGTGCGGGGTGTCGCGAGGCGCCGAGCTTGGTGTCGCCCTGCTTGGCGGCCTCCTCGGTCTCCTTCGCGATCTTCTGCATGAGCTTCATGTTCAGCTCGTCGGTCAGCTGCAGCGGCGGAGCCGGGTAGCCCGCCTGCGAACCGGCCTGCTCGATGGTCGCGGGCTCGATGCCTTCGCCGAGCATGGCGATGGCCTCGTTGACGAACGTGCCGATCACGCGCGAGGTGAAGAAGCCGCGGCTGTCGTTGACGACGATCGGGGTCTTGCGGATCGCGAGCGTGTAGTCGAACACGCGGGCCAGGGCCTCGTCGGAGGTCTTCTCACCCTTGATGATCTCGACCAGCGGCATCTTGTCGACCGGCGAGAAGAAGTGGATACCGATGAAGTCCTCGGGACGCTTGACGCCGGTCGCGAGACCGGTGATGGGCAGCGTCGAGGTGTTCGAACCGAGCAGCGCGTCGGGATCGACGATGTCCTCGATCTCCTGGAACACCTTGTGCTTGAGCTCGGTGTTCTCGAAGACGGCCTCGATGACGAAGTCGACACCCGCGAAGTCGGCGGCGTCGGCCGTCGGCTTGATGCGGTCGAGCAGAGCCTTCGACTTCTCCTCGGTGGTCTTGCCACGCGAGAGGGCCTTGGCCTCGATCTTCTCCGAATAGTTCTTGCCACGCTCGGCGGCCTCGAGGGTGACGTCCTTGAGGACGACGTCGAAACCGGCCTTGGCGGAGACGTACGCGATGCCTGCGCCCATCATGCCGGCGCCGAGAACGCCGACCTTCTTGATCTCACGCTTCGGCACGTCCTTCGGACGCGAGGCGCCCGAGTTGATGGACTGCATGTCGAAGAAGAACGCCTGGATCATGTTCTTCGCGACCTGGCCGGTGGCGAGCTCGACGAAGTACCGCGACTCGATGGTCGAGGCGTTGTCGAAGTCGACCTGCGAGCCCTCGACGGCAGCGGCCATGATGGCGCGCGGAGCCGGCATCGGGGCACCCTTGATCTGCTTGCGCAGGTTCGCGGGGAAGGCCGGGAGGTTCGCGGCGAGCGCCGGGCTGGCCGGGGTGCCACCGGGGATCTTGTAACCCTTGACATCCCACGGCTGGACGCCGCCCTCGGGGTTGGCCTTGATCCATTCCTTCGCGGCCGGGACGAGCTCCTCGACGCTGCCCACGACGTCGTGGATCAGGCCGATCTCCTTGGCCTTGACGGCGTTGTACTTGTTGCCCTGCAGCAGAACCGAGAGCAGAGCGGTCTGGATGCCGAGCAGGCGCACGGTGCGGGTGATGCCACCGCCACCGGGGAGCAGGCCGAGGCTGGCCTCGGGCAGGCCGATCTGGACACCCTTGACGTCGGCGGCGATGCGGTGGTGCGTCGCGAGGGCGATCTCGAGACCGCCACCGAGAGCCGCGCCGTTGATAGCGGCGACGACGGGCTTACCGAGGGTCTCGAGGCGACGCAGGTCGGCCTTGATGCCCTGGACCTCGTCGAACGCGGCCTGCGCGTCCTCGGGGCCGATCTCGATGATGTTGCGCAGGTCGCCGCCGGCGAAGAAGGTCTTCTTCGCGGAGGTGATCACCACACCGGTGATGGAGTCCTGCTCCTCGTACAGGCGGTCGACGGTGGCCTTCATCGACGCCTTGTACAGCTCGTTCATCGTGTTGGCGCCCTGGTTGGGGTCGTCGAGGGTCAGCACAACGATGCCGTCGGCGTCCTTCTCCCAGGAAATCATGTTGTCGCTCACTGTTGTTCAGATTCCTTCCGGTGTCAGACGCGCTCGATGATGGTGGCCACACCCATGCCGCCACCGATGCACAGGGTGACGAGGGCGCGCTTGGCTCCGCGGCGCTCGAGCTCGTCGATCATGGTGCCGGTGATCATGGCGCCGGTGGCGCCGAGCGGGTGGCCCATCGCGATGGCGCCGCCGTTGACGTTGAGCTTCTCGTCCGGGATGTTCAGATCCTTCTGGAACTTCAGGACGACCGAGGCGAACGCCTCGTTGATCTCGAACAGGTCGATGTCGTCGACCGTCAGGCCCGCCGCGGCGAGAACCTTGTGCGCGGCCGGCGTGGGGCCGGTGAGCATGATCGTCGAGTCGGCACCGGAGGTGGCCGTGGCGACGACGCGGGCACGCGGGGTCAGACCGAGGTCCTTGCCGGCCTGCTCGGAACCGACGAGCACGAGTGCCGCGCCGTCTACGATGCCCGAGCTGTTGCCACCGTGATGGACGTGGTTGATCTTCTCGACGAAGTGGTACTTCTGCTGCGCGACGGCGTCGAAGCCGCCCATCTCACCGATGGTCGCGAACGACGGCTGCAGCTTGGCCAGACCCTCGAGGGTCGTGTCCGGACGCATGTGCTCGTCCTGGTCGAGGATGGTCAGGCCGTTCTGGTCCTTGACCGGGACGACCGACTTGGAGAAGTAGCCGCCGGACCAGGCTGCCGCCGCGAGCTGCTGCGAGCGCAGTGCGTAGGCGTCGACGTCCTCGCGGGTGAAGCCCTCGATGGTCGCGATGAGGTCGGCGGAGATGCCCTGGGGAACCAGGTAGCTGTCGTAGTTGGTGGCGGGATCGAGCATCCACGCGCCACCGTCGGAGCCCATGGGCACGCGGGACATCGACTCGACGCCACCGGCGAGGACGAGCTCGTCCCAGCCCGAGCGGACCTTCTGCGCAGCCATGTTGACGGCCTCGAGGCCCGACGCGCAGAAGCGGTTGATCTGCACGCCACCCGTGGTGACCGGCAGGTTCGCGATGGTGACCGCGGTGCGGGCGATGTCGGCACCCTGGTCGCCGACGGGGCCGACGACACCGAGGATCAGGTCGGAGATGCGGTTCTCGTCGAGGTCGGGGAAGCGAACACGCAGCTCGTCGATCAGGCCCGTAACCAGGGAGATCGGCTTGACGGAATGCAGCGAGCCCGTCTTCTTGCCTCGGCCGCGTGGTGTTCGGATGGCTTCATAGATGAATGCCTCGGTGGTCACAGTGCGCAGGTTCCTTCCCGTGCTTGCGGAGCGATGGCACCCACGGCCCTGCAGAGGGCCGCCGTGCCCAACCTCCACCACGGTAGAAGCGGACGGCCCTCGGCGGTAAGGACCGAAGCGATCGGTGTCCGTGACCGAACCGAACGTCCGGACACCGCCCCATACAGGCATCGCCGCCCACCATCCCGCCCCGTTTACAGCACTTTCCCCAGCGCACCGACGGGAACGGGCACGGCGGCAGGCTCTGCCCACGGGTCCGTCGTCGCAGGGCGCTGCCGGCTTCCGGCGCCCGGTGTGGTGAGCAGTTGGTGTGGACCGGAATCCGGCTACGCTTGATACGTGGCCTCCGTCGTTCGCGAAGCGCGCACGCTCAAGCACCAGATCGTGCGCCGCCAGGTCGAGTGCCTCCTCGACCAGCTCAGCGTGGGAGATCAGGTCCCTTCCGAGCGCGATCTCGCCACCCGGTTCGACGTCGCCCGCGAAACGGTCCGTCAGGCACTGCGCGAACTGCTCGTCGACGGTCGCATCGAACGGCGGGGCCGCAGCACCGTCGTCGCCGGACCGAAGATCGTCCAGCCCCTCGTCATCGGTTCCTACACCGAGGCCGCCCTGCTCGAAGGGCGCAGCGCCGGGCGTGTGCTCGTCGCGTGGACCGACCTCGTCGCCGACGACGAGCTGGCCTGCCGTCTCGGTCTCGAGCCCGGCGATCCCGTCCTCGAACTCGAACGTGTCCTGCTCACCGACGGAGTGCATGTGGGGCTCGAACGCACACGCCTTCCCGCACACCGCTTTCCGGAGCTGCGCCGGACGCTGGATCCGTCGTCGTCGCTGTACGCCGCGATCCGTTCGTACGGGATCACCTTCGCGCGGGCGGTCGAGCGGATCGAGACCACGCTGCCGGATGCGCGCGAGGCGGCGCTGCTCGACGCCGACACGCGCACCCCGATGCTGCTGCTCGAGCGGACCTCCTACGACGAGAACGACGTGCCGATCGAGCACCGCCGGTCGCTCTACCGCGGCGACCGGATGTCGTTCGTCACGACCGTCACTCCCTGAGCAGCAGGTCGGTCGACGCCCAGGCCTGCTTCCCGCGCACGCACGATCGCGCTCGCCCGGTCGGCGGCACCGATCTTGCCGAGGATGTTGGACACGTGGTTGCGCACCGTCTTCTGACTGAGCACGAGCCGGCGGGAGATCGCCGCGTTGTCGAGTCCGCGGGCCACGAGATCGAGGATCTCCCGCTCCCGTTCGGTCAGGTCCGGGAAGGCCGCCGAGGTGTTGCGGGAGGTCGCGACCGCCGCAAGGGCTTTCGCCGCGACCGCCGCACCGACGATCATCTCGCCGTCGGCCACGGCCCGGATCGCCCGTTCGACCCCTGACGGATCGGCCCCCTTGACGAGATAACCCGACGCACCGGCACGGATCGATGCGACGAGGATGTCCTCGTCCTCGTGCATGGTGACCATCAGGATCCGGGTGCCCGGCGACTTCCGGAGGATGCTGCGGGTCGCGTCGATCCCCGATCCGTCGCCGAGTTCGATGTCCATGAGCACGACGTCGACGTCCGCGGTCACGACCTCGAGCGCCTCCCCCACCGAACTCGCCTGGCACACGACGTCGATCCCGTCGAGGGTGCCCAGCAGTGCCGCCATACCGAGGCGGAAGACGGGATGGTCGTCGACGACCGCAACGCGTATCGCTCCGTTGTCGCTCATGATTCGGACCAGGGTAGCCGTGCCCGCACCACGACACCGCGGGGGTCACCGGGCTCGATGCCCACCGTTCCACCGACCTCCCGGGCCCGTTCCCGCATGCTCTGCGTCCCCACCCCGACGCGTGCGTCGGTCGCGAGCCCTCGTCCGTCGTCGACGATGTCGAGGACCAGCAGGTCGCCCTCCGCCGCGACCCGCACCGTGCATTCGTCGGCGCCGGAATGCCGTCGTGCGTTGATGATCGCCTCGGAGGCGATGCCGTAGGCGGCCCACGCGATCGGCCCGGACACCCCGGCGGGGAGGTCGGATTGCAGGTCGACACGGAATCCCGCACGGGCGTGGGTGATCACGAGTTCGTCGAGTGCGGCGGTGAGGCCGAGTTCGTCGAGGACCGGGGGCAGCAGACTGCGCGAGAGCTCGCGCACACCGTCGACCTGCCGGTCGAGTTCGCGGAGCAGTTCATCGACGAGTCCGGCCGCGGCTTCCGGGTCGGTGGCGACGAGATTGCGTGCGCCCTGCAGGCCGAGCCGCACCCCGGCGAGCGACGGGCCGAGACCGTCGTGCAGTTCGCGGCGGATGGTGCGGCGTTCCTCGAGTCTCACCTCGGTGAGGCGGCGACGTGCGTCTTCGAGGTCCTCGGCCGACCGCAGGACGACGAGACCGGCGTCGACGACGGTCGCGAGTTCGGTGAGCGCCCGCCGGCTGCGTGTCCCGAGCGATTCGCCCGGGGGTGCGGTGACGGCGAGGGTGGCGTCGCCGGAACCGACCGGCACCTCCTCGACGGGTCCGGTCGCGGTCCCCCAGCGTGCGATCACGTCGCCGCCTCGGCGCACCTCGACCGATTCGAGGCGCAGTGCGGTACCGATGCCGGCGGCGAGTTCGCCCAGCAGCAGGTCGGGGGAATCGGCACCGGCGAAGTGCCGCCCGAGAATCCGGACCGCGCGTGCCGGGTCGACGCCGTCGCCGTAGACGAGGCGGTGCACCTTCCGGCCGAGCCACATCCGCACCGGCTGCACGGCCAGCGCGACGGCGGTGGCGGCGACCGCCTGGGCGAAGACCGATTCGTTCGGGAGCACCAACGACACCGCGACCGTCACCGCGAGATAGCAGGTGACGAGCACGGCGGTGAGACTGCCGGCGAGCGCGGCACGGCCGACGGCGAGGTCGATGCCCCAGAGTCGTTGGCGCAGTACGACGGCGAGGATCGCGACCGGATAGAAGGCCTGCGTCGCGAGGTGGAGTAACGGCGTGAGCATCCACGGCACGTCCGGGACCGCCAGCGGGATGTACGAGGCCGTCATCAGGGCACTGCCGAGCGCGAGCCATCCCGTCCCGGACCGTTCGCCGTCGGGGGCGTGGCGGCGCCGCCACTCGACGTGCCCGGCAGTCAGGAAGCCTACCGCCACAACGGGTCCGACGAACCGGATGTCGGCGATGTCGGTGAATGTGCGCGCCCAGAAGAACCATGCGATCGTCAGGATGCCGAGGCCGATCCCGGCTCGTATCACGGGATCTGCCGGGCGGTCGCGGACGAGCCACGGAACCACGAGGAACAACGCGAGCGTCCCGGGGATCCAGGTGGTGTTCTGCAGCGGCCCGAGGAATCCGACGGGCAGTTCGGGGCGGACGAGGGCGAGCTGTGTCCAGCTGTAGGACACCGCTGCCACGCCGACACCGATCGACGCGACGGCCAGCAGGATCGGCACGGCGTGGACCCGGCGGGCGAGGATCACCCCGGCGACCGTCCCGTAGACGGCGGCTCCGACCACGTCGACGAGGAAGAACAGCTGGTCGGAATCGAGCGCGGGCCGGGCCGCGACGAACACGACGACGGCCGCGACGGCGAGCAACCAGGAGGCGACGGCCACGACGGCGGCGGGTACCGGAGCCCCGGTACCCGCCGATCCGTTCGTCGCGACTGTGCCGACTGTGCCCTTCATGGTGCGGTGAGTATGCACCACTGTGTCCTCGATGCGGCCGGTATACGCCGCTGGGCTGCTCGCAGTGGCACTAACGTGCACGCCGGTCCGCGAGGGCGAATCCGACTCCGGCCACCAGCACCCACACCGGGCCGGTGAAGCCCGCCATGTACTGCAGCGGGGAGATGCCGAGGAGCAGGGTCAGACCACCGAGAACGACGCTCGCCCAACCGATCCACCGGGGCGCCGCGCGGTGACGCAGGGCGGCCACCGCGACCGCGATGCCGCTCACTCCGGCACCGACCCACAGCCACGGGATGGTGCCCATCCAGTGCGAGGCGAAGACCGCCACCTCGGGCACCATCCGATCGGTGTTGCCGAGGCCGAACAGCAACTCGGTGTCGAGCCCGGTGCCCATGAGGGTCGCGATCGAGGTGAGCACGAGACCGAATGCCGCGACCGTCGGCACGAGGCTGAACTCCGGAGTGCCCGCGCGCAGCCGACGCTGCAGTCCGGCGGCGAAGACGAGCAGCAGCGTCGTCGACACCATCAACGTCAGGTGCATGACGAGCATGGCCGTGCGCTGCCCGGCGAACTCGGTCATGATCGCCACCGCGTTGCCGGCGGTACGCTCGTTGTACGCCGCGCTCATCGCCATGCTCGCCTGGATGCCCACGACGCCGGCGAGTCCGGCAACCGCACCCGTCCACGCCCAGAGCGAACCGGGGCCACGACGGTCGGGGGCGATCGGCGCGAGGGGTTCGGTCTCGGTGCCGAGAGTGTTCATAAGGGTCCCTTCGGATCGGTGCGACGCCCTGCGCGTCGTGGAAGGAACGATCCGGCGCCCGGTGTCCCGGGTGGAAGGGACGGCCGTCCCGACCTTCCGGGACCACCGCTCGCGCCCTCTCCGGGCAGGACGAACGAGGCGGAGGTTGTGTGCGATTCTCCCGACGAAAACGCACACAACCTCCCCCCCGATCGGAGGATGTCGACGCGGATATTTCCGTGGGCTGCCGGATCCGCGTCACTCCGAATTCACTCAGGGATTTCGGGTGCGGCGCTCGTCCGCCGAATGAAGAGCGGCGACGGATGCGAATGCCGCAGCCAGTACCAGTAACAACAGCACAACATTGAGTGTCATGAAATGTCCTTTCACGGGGCCGGGCGAATTTCTCCCGACTTCGAAACAGGCGCTCCCCTCTTCTATCCCATTTACGAGAAATATGCGAGTCGATGCATTTTCAACCGACGAATTCGATACGTTCGCAATTCGAACGTCGCGGAATTCCGGGGCGGATATTCCGTCGGGAAATGTGGCGGATCAGCCCAGTGACCTGCGCCTCATGCGCGCCTGCCGACGGGAGACACTGCCCCGCCGGTTCCTAAGGTGGTACGACGTGGCGGAAGCGAGCGGAGATCATCGGGTCGTCGACCTGCCGCTGCCCACGCCCGCCCCGTTGCGGACGGCGATACTGTCGGTTCCCAGGCAGGGACGCCGGTGGCCCGGCGCCGCACGCGCAGCCGCCACCGTCGCGGTACCCGGTCTCGTGGGTGTCGCCCTCGGCTTCGGTGCCGTCTCCGCCATCGCCACACTCGGTGCCTTCGCCGTCGTCTACGGCGAGCAGCGCCCCTATCGTGTCCGTGCCCGAGCGGTCGCCGTCATCGGGACGGTGCTCGTGACGCTGGCGACGATCGGTGCCCTCGCAGGGTCGGTGGTCCATCACGAGCTGGCCGCAGGCGGGCCGGCGTGGTGGTACCTGGTGGTCGTCGCGGCGATGACGGTGACCGTCGCGGGGTGCGCCTTCGTCGTCGACGCGCTGCGGATGGGTGCGCCCGGCGCGTTCCTGATGTTGTTGTCCCTCGAGATCGCATCCGCTCTCCCCGCGCTGGGGGTGTCCGTCCCGACGGTCTCGGCATGGACGACGATCGGAGCGGGGACGGCCGTCGTGGTCTCCCTGTCCGGTGCTCCGTTCCGGCCACGGACTCCGGAACGCACCGCGGTGGCCGCTGCGGTCGCCGCCGTCGACGCGGTCCTCGAGGAGAACTCCCCCGGGAATCGCCGCGCCGCGGTCCACGATCTGCACGCGGCGTGGCAGTGCCTGCACGACGCCGGGCTCGTCGGCTCGGGGCATCCGCTGGAGCAAGCACTGTGCGCGGCGCACCTCCGATGCGCGGAGACACTGGACGAGCGTCCGCGGGACGAGGCGGTTCCCGAGGACGACCTGCGGCTGCGGACCCCGCTGCGACGTCCCTCCGTGCGGTACCGCCTCGCGCGTGCCGCGCACCTGCGCAGCCGGTCGGCGACGATCGCCGTGCGCCTGCTCGTCGCGGGACCGGTCGCCGGGACGATCGCCATCGCACTGGGTGTCGGACGCCCCGACTGGGCGGTCATCACGGCCGCGATGATCCTGCACCAGGGACCGGATCGGATCCTCGGTTCCTACCGGGCGGCGCACCGCTTCCTCGGCACCGTGCTCGGGCTCGTCCTGGTCGCCTGCCTGACGCCCTTCCATCCGGGTGGGATCGCCCTCGTCGCGGTGCTGGCCGCGGTGATGGCGGGCACCGAGATGTTCCTGGTGCGGAACTACGGCCTGGCGATGGTCTTCATCACCCCGCTCGTCGTCGTCCTCGGCGGATTGGGCGCCCCCGGCGATCTGGTGACGGTCGCGCGCGACCGCTTCCTCGAGACCGTCGTCGGAGTCCTCGTCGCGCTCGCGGTGCTGTGGGGTGTGCTCCCCCGGGCCCACCGCCGCGTCCTCGACTTCGCCGACGGCCGCGTGCGCGACGCCGTTACGAGGATCGCCGCGTCGTCGGACGCGCGCGAGCTGCCCGAACTGCGCCGCGACCTCGAGTTCGACCTGCACGCCTCCACTACCGCGGCCGTCATCGCCGCACACACCGAGCCGGCGTGGACCCGGGAGCGCTGGACCGAGCACCGCCGTCTCCACGAACTCGGCTACCGGATCCTGACCCTGCCGGAACGACCGGGCCCCTGAAGCAGGGACCCGGTCGTTTCCGTCGGAACACGCGCCGTCGTCAGAACACCAGCACTGCGAAGACGGTCGAGAGGATCAGACCCGCCATCACCGGCAGGAAGCACTTGCGGGCGAGATCGAGCACGGGCACCCGGGCGAAACCGGCCACCGCGACCAGCGAGGACCACGCGATGATGACACCGCCACCGGCCCAGATGTTGCCCATCTGACCGATCGCCGCGAGCGTCGACGGGTCGACGTCGACGGCCGGGCCGAGAGCACCCGACAGCGCACCGGTGAGGGGCAGTCCGCTGAATCCGGACCCGTCGAGTCCGGCGACGAGGCCGATGAGCAGGATGCCGAAGGACGTGACGAAGGCGTTCTGCGGAAGGTGCGCCTGCACCGTGGTCACGAGGTCGAACAGGATCGCCGGGCCTGCGGCGTCGGCGGAGATGCCGAGGATCGGTCCCGCGAACTCCGGATTGCCGATGAAGAAGAAGCCGGCGATCGGGAGGACGCAGCCCATGGCCTTGAAGGCGAAGACCAGGCCGTCGACGAGATGGTCCGAGGTGGTCTCGAGGAAACCTCCGCGGTCGGTCGACGCTGCGGCGGCGAACAGGATCAGCGCTGCGATCCCACCCACGATCGCGGCGGCGTCACCACCCTGCAGCGGCGGTACGACCTCGGTGAACTTGCCCAGCATCAGGTAGACGATGAACGCGAGGTAGGCGAGCGGCACGAGCATCGCAAACGCCTTCGCGGTACCGCGGCGCTCCTTCTCCGCTTCGGTGTCGGGGTCGGCGATCGGATCGGACGGCGCCACGA
The DNA here is from genome assembly GCF_900187265.1 of Rhodococcus rhodochrous. Taxonomy (NCBI): domain Bacteria; kingdom Bacillati; phylum Actinomycetota; class Actinomycetes; order Mycobacteriales; family Nocardiaceae; genus Rhodococcus; species Rhodococcus rhodochrous. Next base: position 435,642 of record NZ_LT906450.1, on the reverse strand, counting down.
GCACCGCCGTGGCCGTCGCCGCCTGCTCTCCGCCACCGCCGCTGGGGCCGCCGGCGGGTTCCGGCCGACGCGGAGGACGGGAGCCGCCCCCGTCGCCCGAGGAGTCGTCACGGGTCTCGCCGATGCCGCGGTCGGCTTCGGCCTCCCACTCGACGAGGAGGTCGGGGGACGGTGCACGCCAGTGCCGCTTCTGCACGAGGTAGGTGATCAGCAGAGCCGTGCCGCCGACGATCAGGGACAGGACCATGGCCTTGTCCGCCACGGCGTCGGCCTCGACGCCGGCAGCCGATGCGGAGATGCCGGGCGCCACCTTGATGATGTAGTCCGAGGACAGCGCCATGCCCTGACCGCAGATCGCGATGACCATGCCCACCGACAACGGGGACATGCCCGCGCGGATCGCCACGGGGATGAGCACCGCGCCGACGAGGGGCACGGCCGGGGTGGGCCAGAAGAACAGGGAGATCACGTAGGTGACCGCGGCCAGGACGAGGAAGCTGCTGGTGCCCGCACGCATGACCCGCCGGAACGGCGCGACCATCATCCGGTCGGCGCCGAGCTGGCGCAGCGCGCCGAGCATGGCCGTGACCATCGCGATGATGAGGAAGATATTGAACAGTTCCTTCGCCGCGACGAGGCTCGCGTTGAAGATGGCCGACAGTCCCGTGACGATGCTGCCGGAGAACGTCAGGGCGGTCAGGAAGGTTGCGACGACTGCAGGAACGACGATGTTCTTCCGCAGGGCCATGGTGGCCAGGATGACGAGGATGCCGGCCAGGTAGACCCAGTGCGCGGCGGTGAGTTGTACGTCCAAGGCGATTCCTTCGACAGGGGGTGGAACGAGTCGGGCTGTGTTCGTGGACGGTGAATGGGGAACTCGATGTATTGGGGGAACTTTCCGCTACGGCCCGTGCTCGGTCAACGAGAACGGTGCACATTGCCCGCCACGCTAGCTGTGCACTGTGTTCCACTTTTGCAATTTCGTAACGACGCGGCGCTCGGATGTGAAATATTGCTACGAACATGTGTCGCGCGCTCGCCGACGCCCCCACGACGTCGCCGAATGTGCACTCTGCACCGGTTCCTCCGGATCCGATGTGCACATCCACCCCGCGATGACGATGCATCCGACCGTAGCGCAGTGCGAAAGTGGTTCGACGGCACGAACCGTGCCGTGCAGTTCCCCGAGGTTCCGGAGAGTTCGATGACCACTCGCACCGATACACCGGCAGCGCCGGCAGCCGAGACGGATACGGGTACTCCCCTGGCACTGTCCGCTCTGCTCGCCGGAACCCTCGTCGGGACACTGAGCAACAACATCATCAATGTCCCACTGCCACAGATACTTTCCGACTTCGACGCAAGCCTCGAAGACGGCGCACTACTGGCCGTCGGCTTCCTTCTCACTTTTGCTGCGGCAATGCCCCTTGCAGGGTACATCGGTGACCGATACGGTCGGCGTCGCGTCTACTGCGGTGCCCTGCTCGGCACCGCGATCTGCGCTGCCGGAGCCGCGACCGCGCCGACCCTCGAGATCCTCGTGGTCTGGCGCACCCTCGGCGGAGTCGCGGCGGCTGCATTCGCGCCTGCTGTCATGGGGTTGATCGCGTGGCTGTTCGGCGCGCATCGACGCGCACGCGCGGTGGGCGCGTGGGCCACCGTGAACGGGCTCGGTCAGGCCATCGGCCCCACCCTCGGCGGTTTCGTTGCGGGACATTGGGGTTGGCGATGGGTATTCGTCCCGATGATCCCGATTGCACTGATCGGTCTTGCCGGGACGTTGCGCTGGATCCCGATCTTCCCCGGCCGCCGGATGACCCTCGACGTGCCCGGTGCGATCGCACTGACCCTCGGTTCCGCCGGAGTCGTGCTGGGACTGAGCATGTTCGGACAAGCAGGTGTTCCCACGTCCGTCGCGGGGATCGCCCTGGCGGTCTCGATCGTCGTACTGGTCGGTTTCGTCGTGCACTGCCTACGCGCAGACGTGCCGTTCGTCGACGTCCGACTGTTGGTCGAGAGCAGATTCGCGCGGAGCGCGGCCGCCGCCTTCGCGCAGATGTTCTGCCTGGGCGCCGCTCTGCTGGCGGTGCCGCTGCGGTTGCACGCGACGGGCGCGTCGACGGCCACGGCCGGGGCGATCCTGTTCGCACTGCCCGCAGTCATGGCGGTCCTCGCACCGGTCGTCGGCCGCACCGTCGACCGCGTCGGCGCACGGCGGATATTGCGGGCGGGACTGGTGGTGCTCCTCGTCGGTCAGATCGCGCTCGCCGTCGTCCTCTCGGCGGACGAACCGCGCCTGTGGCTCGTCGCGACCGTCCTCGCGATCACCGGTGCCGGCATCGCTGCCGTGCAGACCCCCGCGGCGGCCGGCTCGACGCGCTCTCCGGCGGGCGAGCGCGGGACGGGTCTGGGGGTGTTCAACCTGATCCGTTTCGGCGGTTCGGCGGTCGGGGCGGCGTGGGTGACCGTCGCACTCGGTTCGTGGACGGTGGGACCGCTCTTCGCGGTGTGCGCCGTGGTCGTGTGCGCGGGGTTCGCCGCGTCGTTCCTGGGAGCCGACCCCGAGGATCACGCACCGACCGGTTCCGAGTCGACCGCTCTCAGCGGTAATTGATCTCGTTCTCGACCGAGGTGCGCAGCCGGTCGAGAAGCTCGAGGCGGACGGCGAGCCAGGCTGTGAACTGGTTCTCCGGCAGCCGGACGTCCATCCCCATCGCGCGGGAGATCCGGTCGAGCTTCGACAGCATCGTGTTGCGGTGGACCGACAGCTCCCGTGCCGCCGCGTTGACGTTCCCGCCGGCCGCGAGATAGGCCGACAGGGTGTCGTACAGGTCGGTGCCCGGCTTGAGCGATCCGAAGACGTCGCCGACGAACCTGCGGCTGCGATCGGTCTCGGCGACCAGCTCGAGCACGCCGTAACCCCGCAGATCGCGGTACGCCACCGAACCCGACATGCCGAGCCGCTGCCCGATGCCGAGTGCCACGCGGGCCTGCCGGTAGCTCTCGCGGATCTGGTCCGCGCCGACGGCCGGAACGCCGTGGGCGACGGGCACCGGGCGCACGCGCCGGCGGGAGAGATCCTGCGACACCGCGTCGGCGTACTCGGCGATCTCGAGTTCGACGTCGCGCGGGTCGCGGTAGCGGAGTGATCGCACCACCACCAGGACGTCGCCGATCACCGTGACGTACGAACGCACCGACGGATGGGGTAGGACGCTGGCCGCGTACCGGGCCAACCGCAGCAGCCCGCCGGATTCGTCGCCGCCCGGACCGGCCGGGTTCTCCCCGTAACCGGGTGCGACGAAGACCGCGAACGTCGAGGTGAGATCGATGTCGTGGTACTCGGCGCGCGCCTGCATGTCGTGCTGGCTGGTGAAACTGCCGTGCACGAGCGCCTGCACGAAATCGCCGCGGGCCCGTTCCTCGGCCTCGTCGACGCTGCGTTGACGCAGCATCTCCGAACCGATGATCGCCGTCGCCTGTTCGGTGACGACCGCGTGCTGGGCCAGTTCGTGCGGTCCGGGAGACGTCCCCGAGGCGAGCACCACCACCCAGCCCTCGAACCGTTTGCCGAGCCGGATGGTGCTCGCCGTGCACGTCCAGGGCGCGCCTCCGACAACCTCCTCCAGCACGCGGGTGTCGTGGTGCGCGTGACGATCCGCGGCCGTCACCGTCGACAACTGCTTGTGCAGGACCTCCGAGATCTCTTCCGCCCGAGCAACATCCACTCCGTGGAAGGCGACGGCCTGACCACGCGCGTCGAGCGCGATCGCCGGATGCTGTGCGAGCGCCGAGACCTCCTTGACGAGCAGGTTCAGTCCCGCGCCGCGGTGCAGCAGACCGGCGAGCGTCGAGTGCACGTGCGCGGAATAGCGCATGACGTGGACTTCCTGCATCAGCGACCGCTCGGCGAGCAACCGGTTGAGTGCCGCGAATCCGACGGGCAGGTCGAGTTCGATCACCACCAGCCCTGGCGGCCAGGGCACTCCGGCGGGCACCGAACCGTCGACGACCAGTGCCGCCGCGTCGCGGGCCGCGAGCGCGGACAGGGCGTGTGCGCTGTCGGCGAGCGCCTCCGGCCGCATGTACACGGCGACACCGGTGAGATCGTCGAATCGGCCGACGACCTCGCCGAACGGCAGCACCCAGGTGAGCGCCCGGTCGAGATCGGCCTCTCGATCCACGACCCGGGCGCCCTCCATGAGCGGTTCGTCGAGCAGTCCTCGGACTGTCAGACGCGGGCTCGATTCCATGGGGACCTGCTTCCATCGGGAGCATCGGCGGGCCGTGAGGGGGTGGCCGGCCGACACCGTGGCGGTGTGCACTTTCTACACCAGTTACCAGAGTCATGCGTCCCAGACACATGTGCACTGTGTACATCGAATCCCGAAAACAACGGTGATCTTGACCGTCCCCATCGGCGCACGGCCCTGTTAGAAATGAGCCACGCCGGACACACCGCTCCACCGCTCCGGCACCCGCCGACACTTCAGCGACGCGGCATCGGCGGGACGCACCCGGATCCCGACGCGGACCAGGAATCGTCCGACTCTCCGACCCGACTTCGAAAGTGGAGACCAATGCATCGAATCCACCGCATCACCCTCGACGACGCACTCCCCCTGCTGGCCGCCGGCCGCGCGAAGGCCGAGGAGATCGGCGTCAAGCAGACCCTGTGTGTCTGCGACGAGAGCGCGAACGTCATTGCTCTGCACCGGCTTCCCGGCGCTCGCCTCACCGGCGTCGAGATCGCCATGGCGAAGGCGTTCACCGCCGCCGGCCACGAGCGCGCCACCCACCTGTTCAACGAGGGTCCCAACGGACCCGCTCTCCCCGGCAACGAAGCATTCGGTATCAGTCACATGCTCCCCGGGAAGTTCGCGATCTTCGTCGGCGGCTTCCCCCTCGTCTACGACGGACAGATCGTCGGCGCCGTCGGCATCAGCGGCGGCAACGGCGAGCAGGACAAGGCGGTCGGTGCCGCCATGATCGCCGAATTCGAAGCCCTGACCTCCGCGATCAACGCCTGATCGCATCCCCCCGCACGACCTCCTCATCGAAAGGCATCATCATGACCGAACTGCTCGGACGCGACGAATTCCGCGCCGCACTCGAAGACGCCATCAAGGGACGCGAGGCGAAGAACGCATCGTTCAGCAAGGCGTGGGCCGAGGGCAAGCTCGAGAAGCACCACTTCGCCCGGTGGGCCGAGAACCACTACCACTACGTCGGCCCCTTCGCCGACTACCTGGCGAACATCTACTCCAACACCCCCGATCACTTCACCGACGCCAAGGACTTCACCCTCCAGAACATGTACGAGGAGGAGCTGGCCGACATCCGGCACACCGACCTGCTCATCAAGTTCGCCGAGGCGTGCGGCACCACCAAGGAGCGCGTCGAGGATCCGAACAACATGAACGCGGTCACCCGCGGACTGCAGGCGTGGTGCTACGCGGTGTCCCAGCGTGAACACTTCGTCGTCGCCACCGCGGCCCTGGTCGTGGGCCTCGAATCGCAGGTGCCGAGCATCTACAAGAAGCAGATCGTCCCGCTCCGCGAGGTGTACGGCTTCACCGAGGACGAGATCGAGTTCTTCGACCTGCACATCACCTCGGACGTGGTGCACGGCGAGCGCGGCTACCAGATCGTTCTCGACTGCGCCGACACCCCGCAGCTGCAGCAGCGCTGCCTGCAGCTCGTCCGCTGGGGAGCGGAGATGCGCTACTCGTACACGAAGGGCCTGTACGACACGTACGTCGCCCCCGATCTGGAGCTGGCGTCCGCCTGATCCGATGCGCGGGAGCGGAAGTCGCTCGCGACTTCCGCTCCCGGTCTCGCACACGAGCGAAGGAGAAGCATGTCCACCGAAATCATGGGCAGCGGGACCGCCGGCACCGACGCCGCCGCGGAGTCCCCGACCTGGGTCGCCGTCGCCACGGTGAAAGAGGTGACCCGCCGACGCAAACTCCGCGTGGAGGTCGACGGCCTCGCGATCGCACTGTTCCATGCGAACGACCGGATCTACGCCTTCGCCGACCTGTGCGTCCATCAGGACCGTTCGCTCGTGAAAGGCACGCTCCTGCACGGACGTGTCATCTGCCCCGGCCACCAGTGGCGCTTCGATCTCGAGACCGGATACGAAGAGGACCAGGACCTCTGCCAGCCGGTCTATCCCGTCCTCGTGCGCGACGAGACCGTCCTCGTCGACCTCACCCCGCGTCCTGCACCGGCCGCATCCGGAAAGGAGTGCACGGCATGACCGTTCGCACCGTAGTCACAGTGGGCGCCGGCCAGGTCGCCGCCGTCGCCGCACGCACCCTGCGTCGCCGCGGCTTCGACGGACGCATCGTGCTGCTCGGCGACGAGCAGCACGCCCCCTACCAGCGTCCGCCTCTGTCGAAGGAATTCCTCGCGGGTCGTGAAGGAGTCGACTCCCTGGCACTTCTGACCCGGAAATGGCTCGACGCCAACGACATCGACATCCGCACGGGCGTGTCGGTCCAGCGCATCGACACCGCGACCCGCACCGTCGAGTTCGACGGCGGCGAGATCGCCGCCGACGCGATCGTCCTCGCCACGGGCGGACGCCCCCGCGCCCTCGCCACCACCGGATCCCGGCCCGATCTCGTCCACTACCTGCGCACCCTCGACGACGCGACCGCCCTCGCAGCCCGCCTGACCCCGGGTTCGAGTCTCGCGATCGTCGGCGGCGGCTTCATCGGACTCGAGATCGCCGCGACCGCACAATCTCTCGGCGTCACGGTGACGGTCCTCGAACAGGCCGAACACCTGCTCGGAGGCATCCTCGGCGAACAGGTCGGCCGGCACTGCGCCGATCTGCACCGCCGCAACGGTGTCGACCTGCGCACCGGCACGGGCGTCGCCTCGGTGACCACCTCCGATCGCGGTGTGCGGATCGAGACCACCACCGGCGGGATCGTCGAGGCCGACGCCGTGGTCGTCGGCATCGGCATCGTCCCCAACACCGACATCGCGGCGGCCAGCGGACTCGCCGTCGACGGCGGGATCGTGGTCGACGCCACCGGACGCACCTCGGTCGAGAACATCTACGCGGCAGGCGATGTCGCTAAGCGGTTCTCCCCGCGCGAAGGCCTGCACGTGCGCGTCGAACACTTCGACAACGCGAACCGCCAGGCCGCGGTGGTCGCCGACACGATCGTCGGGCGGCAGTCGCTCTCCGACGACCCGCACTGGTTCTGGTCCGATCAGTACGACTCCAACATCCAGTTCGCCGGATCGGCTTCCGGAACAACCGAACTCGTCGTCCGCGGTGACACCGACAGCGGGGAGTTCTCGGTCTTCTACCTCGCCGGCGACGTTCTGACCGCCGCCTTCGCGATGGACCGCGGCGAGGACATCATGGCGGCCCGCGAACTCATCGGCCGCAGGGTCGACGCAGCGCTGCTCGCCGACGAGGACACCGATCTGTGGGAGATGTACGAGGAGGTCGAACCCGCATGACGATCACCGGACTGAACCACATCGACGGCAACTGGGTACCGGCCGCCTCCGGCGCGGTCTTCGAACGCCGCAACCCCGCCGACGAGACCGATCTGATCGGCACCTTCCCGGACTCCGACGCCATCGACGTCCGCAACGCCGTCGACGCGCTCGACAAGGCCGCGCCCGAATGGGCCGCCACCCCGCCCGAACGTCGCGCCGCGATCCTCGAGGCAGCCGCCGACCATCTCGCCGCACACTCGGCCGAACTCGTCGACGAACTGATCCGCGAGGAGGGCAAGACCCGCGCCGAGGCGTCGATGGAGGTGAGCCGCACCCCCATGAACCTGCGCTTCTACGCAGGTGAGGCGCTGCGCGCCACCGGTGCGACCTTCCCGGGGCCGGGCTCCACCACCGTCTACACCGTGCGTGAACCGATCGGGATCGTCGGTGCGATCACGCCGTGGAACTTCCCGCTCAACATCCCCTCCCGCAAGCTCGGGCCCGCGCTCGCCGCCGGCAACACGGTGCTGTTCAAGCCGTCCGAGATCACCCCGCTGATGGGACAGCGCCTCGTCGAGGCCCTGCTCGCCGGTGGTCTGCCGGCCGGCGCGATCGCACTCGTCCAGGGCGACGGCAAGGCCGGCGCGGCGGTTTCCGGCGACGAGCGGATCGCCGCGGTCACCTTCACCGGGTCCACCGAGGTCGGACGTGCCATCCACCGCAGCGTCGGCCCCGACCGGCGCGTACAGCTGGAGATGGGCGGCAAGAACCCCGTCGTCGTCCTGGACGACGCCGATCTCGATGCGGCGGCCGCACTGATCGTCAAGGGCGCCTTCGGACTGTCGGGCCAGGCGTGCACCGGCACCAGCCGTGTCGTCGCGGTCGACGCGATCCACGACGAGCTGCTCGAGAAGGTCGCCGAACGCGCCCGTGCCCTGCGGGTGGGACCCGGTTCGGGTGCCGCCGTCGATGTCGGCCCGCTCGCGAGTCGCGGTCAGCTCGACAAGTTCCTCGAGTACGTCACCATCGGCACGGACGAAGGCGCACGGCTCGTGTGCGGCGGCGTGCGATGCGAGGACGACGCGCTGCGTGGCGGATTCTTCGTGCGGCCCACGGTCTTCGCGGACACCGTACCGGGGATGCGCCTGCTCACCGACGAGATCTTCGGACCGGTCCTGGCCTTCCAGCGCGCCGGTTCCTTCGACGAGGCCCTCGCCCTGGCGAACGACACCGCATTCGGGCTCAGCGCCTCCGTCGTCACCCGGAGTCTCTCCGCAGCACAGCGATTCATCGCAGGGTCGCGTACCGGACTCGTGAAGGTCAACCAGCCCACCACGGGAATGGCCATGAACGCGCCGTTCGGCGGCTACAAGCAGTCGAGCACGCAGACCTTCAAGGAACAGGCCGGCCCCACGCTCATGCAGTTCTACCAGTCCGAGAAGACCGTCTACCTGTCCCCCGACGCCTGACCGGCGACACCAACCCTCGACAAGCCTGGAGGAAAGACCATGGAGTTCAAGCGAGTGGCCCGATCCGGGCAGGTGCCCGAAGGCATCGTCCGCCGGTTCTACGCCGAGGACTACGAGTTCGCCATCTCCCGACTGGACGGCAAGGCGTACGCGACGTCCAACTACTGCTCGCACCTCGACTGCCTGCTGTCGTCCGGCAAGCTCGTCCAGGACGGCATCGGATGCTCTTGCCACGGAAGCGCATTCGACCTCGAGACCGGTGAGCCGATCTGCCCGCCGGCCACCGAACCCATCAAGACCTATCCGTGCGAGGAGCGCGACGGGGAGATCTTCGTCGGGATCGATCCCGCCGAGCCGCCGGAAGGACCCCGTCGACGTCGGATGCGGTCGGCATGACCCGGCGCGCGACACGACCGGCGACGCTCGCGACCGGAGGTATGGTCGCGTCCAGTCATCCGCTCGCGAGCCTCGCCGGGGTCCGTGTCCTCGAGGACGGTGGCAACGCCGTCGACGCGGCCCTGGCGATGGCAGCGGTCACGTGGCTGACCCTGCCCGGGCAGTGCGGCGTCGGCGGCGACGCGTTCGCCGTGGTCCGCGAGCCCGACGGGTCGGTGTGGACCGTCAACGGCAGTGGTTACGGACCGGACGGCGGCACCCCTGATTTCTACCGGGAACGGGGACTCGACGCGATCCCGCTCGACGGGGCGCTCGCCGTCGCCGTCCCCGGCGCACCCGCCGCGCTGGCCGCACTGCACCGCCGGGGAGCGAGCAGGTCGCTGCCCGAACTGTGGGCGCCGGCAGCCCGGATCGCCGAGAGCGGCCTGCCGTGCTCGGCGAAGACCCGAACCGATGTGCAGGTCGCGCTGCGTGCGATCCGCGGCGACGCCGGACTCGCCTCGGTGTACACACCGGGCGACCGCGTCCCGCGCCTCGGCGACGTGCTTCCCCAGCCCGATCTGGCCCGCACGATCCGTGCGCTGGCCGAGGACCCGGGCTCGTTCTACACCGGCACGCTCGCCGAGCGCTGCGTGGCTACGCTGCAGGGGGGCGGAGCACCGTTCAGCGGCGACGAATGGCAGGCCGGGGCGGCAGTGGACGCGGAGGCGGCTCTCACCGGCACCTATGCGGGGCACGTCGTGCACCAGACCCCGCTCCCGACGCCGGGATGGATGGTCCTGCACCAGGCCGCCCTGTGCGACGACGCGCTCGGCACCCACCCTGTGCTCGGCGCGGCGTCGATCGACCGGATGGCCCGCGCGGCCACCGTCGCCTTCGAGGACAGGCTCCGCTGGTGCTCGTCGGACAACGACGGGGTCGCACGGGTGCTCGATCCCGCGAACATCGCAGCCGGTCGCGCACGGATCGAGGAGCGTGCACTCGCCGAGGCCTTCTCGGTCTCCGCCGGGGACACGACGTCGTTCGTCACCGTGGACTCCGAGGGGCGGGCGGTGTCGTTCATCCATTCGCTGGCGTTCACCTTCGGAGCGAAGCTCACGGTGCCCGGTACGGGCATCGTGCTCAACAACCGGCTCGGTCGCGGTGCCTACCTGATCGACGGGCATCCGAACGAGGTGGCGCCGCGCCGCAAGCCCCTGCACACGCTCAACGCGTGGATCGTCACCGACTCGGCGGGCGAACTGCGGCACGTGGGCAACACCCCCGGCGGCGACGGCCAGGTGCAGTGGAACATGCAGTTGCTGTCGCACCTGCTCGACCACGGCCTCGACCCCCAGGAGGCGGTCTCGGCGCCGCGCTTCACGGTCTTCCCCGGATCGGACGCCAACGTGCTCGGCGAACCGACCGCGTTGCGGATCGAAGGCGACGTCGCCGACGGCGTGTGCGACGAACTGCGCGAACTCGGTCACCGGGTGGAGGTGCTCGAACCTCTGGGCGCCGAGGGCAGTGCGCAGGTGATCTCGATCGACGACCGCGGAGTGCTGTCCGGCGGCAGCGATCCACGACAGGAGGGGGTGGCGCTGGGTGTCCTCTGACATTGCTGCTGTTGCACCTCGGCCGCAGGGCCGGTACGTCCCGGCCGTGCTGGCCGGCGACACCGTCCGCACGGCGGGCATGACCCCGCGTCGCGACGGCGAACTGATCCTCACCGGACGGGTCGGCGCGGAGGTCACCGTCGAACAGGCCCGGGCCGCCGCAGTCGTCGCGGTGGGCAACGCGTTGGCGGCGATCCGCGCAACGGTGCCGGAGGGCACGTCGTTCCGGCCGGTCGAGATGGTCGTCTACATCGCGAGCGCGCCCGGCTTCGTCGACCTGTCGGTGGTCGCGGACGGCGCGTCGGACGTGATCGAACGCGAACTCGGTGTGGACGCACTACCGGCACGCACCGCAGTCGGCGTCCACACCCTGCCCGGTGGGGCGCCCCTCGAGATCGCGCTCACCGCCGTGTGCGGGTAGACGGAGGTTCACAACCGAGAAACGAGGCTCACAACCCCGGTGGTCGACCATCGGGGTTGTGAGCCTCGTCTGCGGGTTGTGAACCTCGGCGACGAACGTTCAGCGCTTCGCGCCGATGTCCTCGAGCTCGGCTGCAAGATCGACGCTCTCGGACGGTCGCTGCCACCGATACACTCCCCCGCCCTGGGCGTAGGAGAGATGACCACCGAGAGCACCGCCGACGCCGACGGCGCCGAGACCGATCAGAGTCCACACCGTCCCCGCCCGGTCGCGACGGGCTCGTCGCGCGCGATAGGACGTCGCCATGGAGATCACCCCGATCGCGTTGGACACGGCATGCACCGCGCCGACCCTGCGCTGAGGGACATCCTCCAGAGCGGAGAAGTCGGCGTAGCCGGTGACGATCGTCGGAACGGCCGCGGCCAGTCCCATCGCGACGAGTCGCCGGGACGCATCGCGCTGCCCGGGTAGCGCGTCCAACGCCGCCGCGGACACCCACGATCCGATCGGGACGGTGACGAGAAGGGGATGGACGGGGTGTCCGAGCCAGGAACCTCGGAGCAGGTCGTCGACGACGGAACCGTCGAGGGCTCGCCGTATGCGCTGCGCGATGCGCTCGGCGGGCCGATCCACAGCGTCGAACGATTCGACGGCGCGCAGGAGTTCGTGCAGGTTCATGATGAGGCCATACCCGTCGGCAGCAGAGACGAATCGCCGACGCGGTCGATGCGACCTGGGACTCGGTACGGCTACTTCTCGTCGAGCGGTTTCGCTCCCAGCACGTCCTTGAGCAGCTCGATCGCGACTTCTTCAGGATCGCGGCGCGTCGACGGGTCGCCGGGCGTGGCCGCCTCGGCGAACATCTCCTCGACGTCCGCCTCCGTCATCTGCGACGGGTCGGGCGGCGGTGCGTCGTAGCCCGGGCCCGGATCGTCGGGAAGGTCGGGGGCTTCGGGCGGCGGGATATCGTCGACGCTCTCCACGGACGGACGTGTGAACGTCGGAGCAGCCGACTGTGCGGCCGCCGGGCGCTGCGGCGCGGCGGGGGCTTCGACGGGGGCGGGTGCCGCGGCGTTCTTCGCCTGGCTCGGCCGGGAGAAACGCGGCTGACCCGCCGGACGCGAATTCTTCTCGGGCGCCGGGGTTCTGGAAGGCGCCTCCGCAGCAGCGGCACCGTGGACGCAGGTGACCTCGAACTCCCCACCGAAGACCGCCTTCAGCGCATCGGCGATGACCGTGGCGTTGCGCGCGTCGGCGAGTCGCTTCGCGAGCGGAGCGGAGTCGTGCACGAGAACGACGCGGGTGCCGTCGACCGACCGTACGGTGGCGCCCGAGAGCATCACCTCGACGGTGCGGCTGCGTTCGCGGACCTTCGCGCGCACCTCCGACCACACGCCCCGCATCTGAGCTGCGTCGGGACCACCTGCCGCGCGGGCGGGCTCTGGTTCGGGTTCGGGTTCGGGTTCGGGTTCGGGCGCAGCCGACTCCTCGGGCACAGCCGGCGGAACCTCCTGCGCGACAACCTCGTCGGGCACACTCTGCGGCTGCGGCTCCTTCGGGACGGCGGGAGGTTGCGCCGCAGCGGGAGCCTGCGTCGGGGCAGGTGCCGGCTGGGCCGGTTCGGGCTGCACCGGCGCCTGCTGGGCGGGTGCCTGATGAACAGGTGCCTGCTGGGCAGGGGCTTCCGGTTGCGGCGGGGTGGCCTCGCGGGGCGGGTCGGCAGGCGGCGCCTCGACTGCCCGGCGCTGGGAGGGGCGCTGGAAACGTGCCGCGGGTTCGTCGGGCGAGATGGGCGGCGCGGCAGGCGCGGCGGGTGCCGACACCGGCTTCGGCGCGACACCTCCTGCCGGGGCCGCGACGATGCCCTGTTCGAGCCGTTCGAGCCTTTGCAGGACCGCGGTTTCCGTGTCGGACGCCGCAGGGAGGAGCATGCGCGCGCACATCACCTCGACCAGCAGACGCGGCGACGTCGCCCCGCGCATCTCGCCGAGCCCGGCGTGCACGATCTCGGCGTAGCGGGTGAGGGTGGCGGGGCCGAGACGGGTCGCTTCGTCGCGCATCCGCTCGAGGACGTCGCCGGGTGCGTCGACGAGTCCGCGCTCGGCGGCGTCGGGGACGGACTTCATGAGGATCAGGTCGCGGAGGCGTTCGAGGAGGTCGACGGCGAAGCGACGCGGGTCGTGCCCGGCGTCCATGACCTTCTCGACGGTGCCGAACAGCGCCGCGCCGTCGCCGGCCGCGAGCGAATCGACGGCTTCGTCGATGAGGGCGACGTCGGTGACGCCGAGCAGCGACAGAGCGCGCTCGTAGGTGACGCCCTCGGGGCCGGCACCGGCGAGGAGCTGGTCCATCACCGACAGCGAGTCGCGGGGGGATCCACCGCCGGCACGGATGACCAGCGGATAGACCGCATCCTCGACCGGCACGTTCTCCTGGCCGCAGATCTGCTCGAGCAGACCCCGCATCGCCGTGGGAGCGAGGAGCCGGAAGGGATAGTGGTGCGTGCGCGACCGGATGGTGGGCAGCACCTTCTCGGGCTCGGTGGTCGCGAAGACGAAGATGAGGTGCTCCGGCGGCTCCTCCACGATCTTGAGCAGGGCGTTGAAGCCCTGCGTGGTGACCATGTGCGCCTCGTCGATGATGAAGATGCGGTAGCGCGACTCGGCCGGAGCGTAGAAGGCTCGGTCGCGCAGCTCACGAGTGTCGTCGACACCGCCGTGGCTCGCGGCGTCGAGTTCGGTGACGTCGAGGTTGCCTCCCCCACCCGGGCCGAGCGACACGCACGACCGGCACGTTCCGCACGGCGCGGACGTGGGGCCGGTCTCGCAGTTGAGCGAGCGGGCGAGGATGCGCGCCGAGGACGTCTTGCCGCATCCACGAGGACCCGAGAACAGGTAGGCGTGGTTGATGCGGCCCGTGTCGAGCGCCGTGCTGAGGGGCACGGTGACGTGCTCCTGCCCCACCACCTCTGCGAAGGTCGCAGGTCGATACTTCCGGTACAGAGCCACGCGCCGAGCGTACCGGCGGCTGCCGACATGCACGGAGGTCGGTCCGTCCACATCTGTGGCCGAGACCACTCTTGCGTTAACGATATATCGAGATCTATCGTGATCGTATCGACAAAGAAGGAGACGCACAGATGCGAACCCACGAACATCCCCGCGGCCGTCGCCGCGCCATGCACGATCGAAATCTCCCCGGCGGTCCGTTCCGCGCCGACGGACCCCGCCGTCGCGGACACCACCCGCACGACGACGAACCCGGCTTCCACCCACACCGCGGTGGCGGCGGACGAGGGCACGGTGGCCCGCGAGGAGGACGACGCGGCCGAGCGCAGCGAGGCGACGTCCGCGCGGCCGTCCTGCGCCTGCTCGGCACCGAACCGATGCACGGCTACCAGCTCATGGAAGCGATCGCCGAACGGACGGGCGGCGCCTGGCGCCCCAGCCCCGGCGCGATCTACCCGACCATCTCCCAGCTCGAGGACGAAGGACTCGTCACGGTCGAGAAGGAGGGCGGACGCAAACTCGTCTCACTGACGGACGCGGGCCGCGCGTACATCGACGATCCGGGGAACGAGCTCATCGACCCCTTCGCCGGTCACGATCCCGATTCCGATGCCCCCGACCTGCGACTCGCACTGCGCGAACTGCAGGGCGCGACGCGGTCGGTCGCCATGAGCGGTTCCGATGCCGAGGTCGCCGCGGCACACGCTGTCCTCACCGAGGCCAAGAAGTCCCTGTACCGGATCCTCGCCGGCGACGCCGACACGTCCGATCGGGAGTGAGGGCTCAGCCGCGGGCGAAGAGGCGGATGCGCTGCTCGCGGCTGCGCTCGAGATGAGCACGCATGTGCTCGCGTGCCGCGGACTCGTTCCGCGCCCGCAACGCGTCGAGGATCTGCGCGTGCTCCCGGTTGAGCAGATCGGGTTCGCCGTAGTTGGACGGCGGCCCGGAGTCGTAGATGCGCAGCTGGGTGGTCAGTCGCACGAGCAACGTCGTGATCGTCGTATTGTGCGCGGCCTGCCACAGCGCCTCGTGGAACCGGAAGTTCCCGATGCGCACCGCGGCGTCGTCGGTGGCGGAGCAGCACGAATCGTGCAGTCGCTCGAGCCGGGCCATGTCGAGATCGGTGTGCCGGATCGCTGCCGCGCCGGCCGCCTCGGACTCGAGCGCGACGCGCGCCGCATAGATCTCGATGACGTCCTCGGGCGTACCCGAACGCACCCGGAAGCCGCGACTCGCCCGTTCGAGCAGACCATCGTGCGCGAGCCAGTTGAGCGCCTCGCGGATGGGGGTGCGGGACGCCCCGTAGGTCTCGCTGAGCTGGGTCTCGTGCAGAGCGGCGCCGCGTGGAAACTTCCCGGCGAGGATGTCCGAGCGCAGGCGCAGGTACTGCTTGGAGGTCTGGTCGTCGCGCCCGGTGGGCGGTTCGACGAGAAGTGAGCTCTCCAGCTCGGCCGTCGCGTCCTGCTCGGTCATCTACACCCTCCGTAGGCATGCCGTTTACGTGCGCCGATTATGCCACCGTCAACGTACGCATACTTGCGTATACGTTATTCGTCGTTTAGCGTCGCTTCTCGGACACTACGAGAGGACCCAACACGTGACCGAGGCGGCCTTCCGGGACGAACAGGTGCTGATCAGCGCCGAAGAGCTCGCGAGCGACCCCGGCGCCCACACGGTCCTGCACGCCACGGTCACCTTCCCGAAGCCCCGTTTCGACGGCGACTACCGACCGGAATCCGGCCACGCGACCTGGCGCGCCGCGCACATCCCGGGATCCGTGCACGCCGACCTGCTCGGCGGTTTCAGCGCCCCGGACACCGACCTGCACTTCTCCCGCCCCGCGCCGGACGACCTGGCAGCGGCTCTGGCCGCACTCGGGGTGACCCCGGACGCCGACCTCGTGATCTACGACGACGGCGGCATGACCTGGGCGTCCCGGCTGTGGTGGATGCTGCGCAACATCGGTATCTCCGCCCGCGTCCTCGACGGCGGCTTCGCCCGCTGGACCGCGCTCGACCTGCCCGTCGAGACCGGCGACGCCGCCGAACGCCGCGCCACCACAGCCCGGACGGAACTCCCCGACCACGGCCTGTGGCGCGACCGCGACGACGTGCTCGCCGTGGTGTCCGGGGACGCACCGGGCACCCTCGTCTGCGCGCTCGACGCCGAGCAGTTCGCAGGCACCGCCACCACTCGTTACGCGCGCCGCGGGCACATCAGCGGGAGCCGGAACCTGCCGGCCAAGAGCCTGCTCGCCGACGGCGTCCTGCGGAGCACCGATCGGATCGCCGAGCTGGCCGAGCAGGCCCTCGCCGATACGGCCCGGCCCCTGATCCTCTACTGCGGTGGCGGCGTCTCGGCCTGCCTGGTGGCGCTCGCACTGGTTCGGACGGGCCACGACGACATCGCCGTCTACGACGGATCCCTCGAGGAGTGGACGGCCGACCCCGCACTCCCCATGCGGACACTCGGAGAAGGGAAGGGCGACGCATGATGCGATGTCCGCGATCCTGACCCGCTTCGTCCCCTCCCCTATCTCCCGACAGGATCTTCCGTGACCACGACCCCCACCGTCGACGATCTCGCCGTCACCCTCGACGCCCTGCGTGCGCAGACGCCGCTCGTGCACTCGCTGACCAACATCGTCTCGGCCAACTTCCTCACCAACGTGCTGCTCGCCGCGGGCGCCAGCAACGCGCACATCGACAACGCGCACGAGGCAGGCGATTTCGCGCGCATCGCCGGTGGAGTGCTCGTCAACCTCGGTACGCCCTTCGACGAGACCTCGGTGGCCTTCGCCCTCGCAGCGGAGGCCGCGCACGATGCCGGCACCCCGTGGGTCCTCGACCCCGTCGGCGTGGGCGGACTCGCGTGGCGCACCTCGCTCGCCGCCGATCTGCTGAAGTTCCGTCCCACCGCGATCCGCGGCAACGCCTCCGAGATCATCGCGCTCGCGGGCCTCGGCGGTGACACTCGCGGCGTCGACAGCGCCGACGAGGCCGCTGCCGCCGTCCCCGCCGCACTCGCACTGCTCGACCGCGCGGACGCCGTGTCGGCCTCCGGCCCCGTCGACTACCTCGTCGGCCGCGACCGCGACGGCGGGATCGTCGGACTGCGCATCGCCGGCGGCAGCGCCATGCTGCCGCGCGTGACCTCTACCGGATGCTCCCTCGGTGGGCTCGTCGCGGCCTATCTCGCGGTCGCGGAGACCCCTCTCGTCGGCCTCGCGGCGGCCCACACGCACGTCGCGGTGGCGTCCGAGATCGCCGAGGAGAACTCCACCGGCCCCGGCTCCTTCGCCGTCGCCTACCTCGACGCCCTGTTCGCCGTGGACGCCGACACGCTGCGTGCCCGCGCCCGCGTCGAACCGTTCGAACTCCCCTCGAAGGACACGAAGTAATGCCCATCAAGACCTTCTGGTATCTCACCCAGGCCGACGGCGACTACCCCTGGAGCCCGGGCGGGTTGTACCCGGTGGACGGGCAGCGGCAGATCGAACTCGCGAAGACCATCGACAACGGCGGCTTCGAAGGTGCGCTCGTCGCGACCTGGCCGAACGACCCCTTCATCTCGGCCACCTGGGCTGCGGCGCACACCAGCCGCATGAAGTTCCTCGTCGCGATCTACGCGAACATGACGCCCGCGCGACTGCTCGCCGAGAAGGCCCTCACCTTCGACGCGTTCAGCGGTGGTCGTCTGATGATCAACTCGGTCAACGGCCGGGAGAACATCCTCACCAAGTACGACATGAACGTCGAGCACGACCGTCGGTACGAGCTCGGTGAGAAGTACTGGGCGGAGTTCCGGCGCATCTACGCCGAGGGCACCGCATCGAACTTCCCGAACACCCCGCTGCGCATCGATGCTCCTGCGGACCACTCGGTGCCGCTGTGGGGAACGGGCGACTCCCCCGCCGGTCTGCAGAACGCCGGCAAGGTACTCGACGCCTACCTGATCATGCTGCGCGAGACCTCGTTCGTCACGGAGAAGTTCACCGCCGCACGCGAATCCGCCGCGGTCGAGGGACGCGAGTACACCGACTTCGGCGCCCTGTCCGGCGTCATCGTGCGCCCGAACCGGGACGAGGCACTCGAGCGGTTCCGGTCGCTGTTCGAGAAGGCCGGCATCGAGCAGATCCAGGACGTGCTCGACAAGGCGGTGCGCCGCCGCACGCACGGCAAGCAGGATCTGAAGACCTTCACCGCGCGCGACGCGCAGCGGCAGGGCTGGGTCGACACCATCAACGCCGGCAAGCTGCCCGAACCCGAGGACCTGTATCTCGGCGACGGCCTCTACGCGGGCATCACCGCGTGGTCACCGCTGGACATCTTCGCCACGGGATCGTCGGCCGTCTACTACGTCGGCGACCCGGACGAGATCACCGGCCACGTGCGCACCCTGCGCGACGCGACCGGACTGACCTCCCTCATCCTCGCCGGATGGCCGCTCATCGACGAGGCGAAGAACGTTGCGGAACACCTGATTCCGCGTTTCGAGACGCTCTGACGGTAACGCGGGCGGGATCGGTCAGGGGGTGTCGACGAGACGGAACCCTGAGCCGATCCCGTCGCGCGCGTCGATCTCGGCGAGGATCCGGTCGGCCCGCTGGTAGGCGGCGAACCTCGTGTCGGGAACCTGCCGGTCGTCGGAGACCGCGGTCTGCGGGAACCGGTAGCCCACCGACAGTCCCATCCATTCGCCCGTCTCGGCGCGCACGAGCGGCCCGCCGGAGTCGCCGGGCCGCATGAGCAGCGGCGACGATATCAGGTTCCCGTCCACCCGCACATCGCCGGTCGCGCAGGCCACCGACGTGCTCCGCCCTGCCGCACAATGCGTTCCGACCGGCAACTCGCCCTCACCGAACGCCGCGACCGATTCGAGCACGACACGCTCTCCCCGGTCGTTGGGCACCGACGTGTTCGATCCCCGCACGCGGGTCTCGTCGAGCACGACCACCGCGTAGTCGGCGATCTCGTCGGTGGGAAATCCCAGCTGATCGACCGAACCCGTACTCGCGACGTCCGTTTCGGTTCCGATCGGCCCTCGGTGCTGCTCGTCGACCTTCCAGACGGGCGACGATCCCGTCTGGTAGCAGTGCCCCGCCGTGATCGCGACGAGCCGGCCCGCGTCGTCGTGCCCGACCGCCGCCACCGAACACCAACCCGGTGTCGGCTCTGAGGAGAACACGATCCCGTCGCCGGGCCGGAGGACGACCCGGTCGTCTCCCCCGCCGGCCGAAGCCACGCCCACGGTTCCCGCGGCGAAGGCGACGGCGGCGCCGCACACTGCTACGACGCGTCTCACGACTTCTTCGCTGCCTTCATCGACTTCTTGAACTCGCGCACCTCGCGCAGCGACTGCTCGTCGACGACGTCGGCGATCGACCGGCGCGCATCCTCGTGCCCGTAGTCGCCGGCGGCCTCCCGCCATCCCTCGGGTCGCACACCCATCTGCTTGCCGAGCAGGGCCAGGAAGATACGTGCCTTCTGGTCGCCGTAGCCCGGCAGCTTCTTCAGCCGTCGCAGCACTTCCTTGCCGTCCGGGTCGCCGGAGGTCCACAGGGCGGAGGCGTCTCCGTCGTAGTCCTCGACGATCGCCGCGCACAGCGCCTGGATCCGCTGTCCCATCGACTTGGGGAACCGGTGGACGGCCGGCTGCTGCGCGCACACCGCGACGAACTCGTCGGGATCGGCCGACGCGATGCGGTACACGTCGAGACCGCCGAGACGGTCGGCGAGTTTCTTCGGTCCCGCGAACGCGATCTCCATCGCCACCTGCTGATAGGTCTCCACGCGATGGAAACCCGTCCGTCGCTCTCTGCTACGTCCGACGATAACCGAAGTGGCCCGGTGTTCTTCATCCCGCCAACCGGGGCGGGCGCTCTCAGCATGGTGCAGTCCTGGCCGGGACGTGCTGAGAGTCCGCGACAGCCTGTTTCCAATGTGGGAGCGGGCTACTCGTCGTGGCCTGACGCGATGCAGGGATGCGGTTCGTGGGAAATTTCCGGGGTGGGGTTCACGACACCGGCACCCTTGGGTGCTCCGCTCGGTCGGTACCGCCGCCCCCAAGCGGCGTCCTTCAAGGTCCGTATCGGTTCCACGGGCACAGAACGTACGAAGCAGGGGCTGGTCCCCGGCTCCTGCACCAAGACTCAGCCAACCGTCTTCAGCTGCACAGGTTCTAAATCTCCGAGGTAGCCCCGAATTGCCGTCCTGATCTGCTCAGCGACCATGCAAATGTCCACCACAGTCTCGATGTCGGAGCGGACCCCCATCCTTGCTGCCGCTCTCGAACGTCGTCACGAACTTAACGTTCTTACAGTTCAAGTGAAGTCGGAGATCGTCTTCCGGTTGTTGTCGTCCAGCAACACAGAGAAGTACGACTTCGCATCCTGGTAAGCGATCTACTCCGGCCCAACCTCGGATACTGCAATTGCTCGAACGATGTTGAATCCTTCGAGTTTTTCCTCGGTGGTGACGATGTCAGCGTCCACGTCCACCGGCTCGACCGGAGCCGTTGGAGGCCGGCCGGAATCGCGGGTGCCGGCGCTGCCCCGACGTTCGGGCACACACTGTGTCGGGTGGCCCAGTGGACAGCCCT
The DNA here is from genome assembly GCF_900187265.1 of Rhodococcus rhodochrous. NCBI lineage: Bacteria > Bacillati > Actinomycetota > Actinomycetes > Mycobacteriales > Nocardiaceae > Rhodococcus > Rhodococcus rhodochrous. Next base: position 414,686 of record NZ_LT906450.1, on the reverse strand, counting down.
CCACGACGCTCGGGAAGCGAGGAATCAACGGAACGCCCTGAACGCACGGCGGAGGCGCCACGGTGCGTGACACGCTCCTCCGAGCGGTCGAAGGTCACCACTACGCTCGGGCGTCTACGCGCATCTCTTCGAGGACGACCATGCGGACGCGATGGCCGCGCTCGGAGCGATGGCGGGACCGTCCGAGCGCAGCGGCAACGTCGTGCCTATGAGGCGAGGCGGCTAGCTCTTACTGGCCGGAAGAATGCCGCAGCTCCGTGCAGAACCTCTGCCCGATGCTTCGGCGGTACGCCCCGAAGCGAGATAGCGACAATCGCTGTCTTGCAGAGTGGTGGGACGAGGGCACTCAGCACGAGGATGAGGGGGAGAAGGCTCACTTAGACTAGCTCCTTTCGACGACCATACAATCGCGACCTAGATGAAGGCAGCCTTCAACCAGGATCGGCTTCAGGTCTCTCGAAAGCGCTCGCTCTCTGTCGGTGGTGAACCAGCTGCGTCACTATAGGAGAGCCGCCTCCTGCCGTCAACTTATCGGCGTCCGCTCCGTTAGGTGTGGGCACATATGGAGGGTTCACTCCATCAGTTTGAGTGCGTCATCCACAAGCATGTTGGCACGGGATTCGACGAAGGTGTCGAAGTCATCGCTGAATAGATTTTCTGGGAGCAGTTGTGAGATCAGAATTTCATTGACATTGTCGCCCATAAGCTTCTTATACTCGGAGGGCGCCTTATCTGAGATTTCTCGGTTCTCTGAACGGTTTAGGAACGCAAAATTTGCGATGGCGCCCACGTTGTTTGCCGGATCGGTGTCCAACTTGGCGATATATGCCTTTGGGAAGCAGTGGTGGTACTCGCGGCGATTAGGTTCCGCGAGCACATCCTCAAGTTGGATTGCGCCGCCTCCAATAAAGGACCTGGGTGCGTGCGACGCTAACTGGAGGATGAACGTTTTGGTGGCGACGGTTCGATTATTGAAAGCGTTTTCGGTGTAGAAATCTGTGCTGATTTCTGCAGGAATGTCATCGAGGTCTGAAGGCTTACCCTCGCGCAAGGCAATCGCCTGCTGGACGTCCTGCTTAATTCTGATCGACGGATTTCCGCTATAGCGGTGAGTGAAGGCTGTTCGCCAGAACCAGCGCGAAAGAACTTCCTTGTGGCCTCGGCTTACTCCGGTCGACTGCTTCCGTGAGAAGTAAGCGCAGAGGGGGATCAACAGTCCAGGAAAGGGGAGGAACTTGAGGTGGCGTACTTGAAGCTCGGTGCGAAGAAAGTCGACCGTTCGTTCGAGGGACTTCACAATAACCTCGAACTTGTCCCGCACTTCGGCGCCATTGATGTCAATAAGTGCGGTCGGGGATGGATCCATGCGGAGAACGGTGGAAGCACACTTAAGCATTAGGTCATTGTCGGTTCCGATTTCGTCAAACCCGAATGCTTCGAAACGCTCTGATAAATCTGCAAACTTTTGCTGCAGGTCAAATTCCTCGCTCCAAGTCCAGGCAGTAAGAAGCTGGAAGGTGTCGAGTTGTACGCCTAGGCGGTTTACTCGCTCAAAGACGATTGCGACGCTGGTTCTGTCCTCTTCGATGAAGGTCTCGACTGGGATTAGAGTTCCGGCGAATTTTGACTGCACTAGGACAATTTCGCGGAGTCGGTCATTGCTGAGATCGTGTTCGCGTTGCTTGTTGGCAAATTCAACGGGATCGAAGAAGACTGAGAGCGGAAAGTGTCGAGAAGGGTCGACATTCTCTTTTGCGAGTGCCTGGAACTGGGAATCTTGAGCGTCGGACTTGGCTTCGAAGTCGTAGTAGATCGGTAGCCACACCTCGGGATCTTCGACGTCGCTTGTCAGCGTGGTTTGAAAGGTTGAGAATATTGAGGTTATCCGCTGCTGTCCGTCTAGCACGTAATCGATTGGGTAGTCAACCTCCGGCTCGGGAAGTTGGAAACTGCCCAGGTCCTTTTCGGTTTTCAGTTGGGTTCGTGTTCGCCACAAGAGAATGGATCCGAATGGGTAGCCTTTGTAGATGCTGTCCATCAGTAGTGCGGCCCTATTCGGTTCCCACACGAAGGCGCGCTGAAAGCCTGGCACTCGGATCTCGCCGCGAAGCACTCGATCGATCAGTCGTGTGATCTGCATTGGCTCGCTCACTCTCAGGGACTCCAATCTCGCTGTTGGAGACACTCTGTCACATGGCGCCGACGATCGAGTGCGTCAATCCTGCCCGTTTCGGCACGGGTCGGTGGGTCGCGCGGACCGCACTGGCCGTAGTGCAGTCCTTCTCGCGGCGTATTCGCGGCGTCTCCGGGAATGAAGAAGGGCGCTCCCACTCGGGGGAGCGCCCTCTACCTGTTGAGACTCTGGAATCGATGACGGGAATCGAACCCGCGTATTCAGCTTGGAAACCCGTACATGATGGCTCGCCCGCATAACCGCCCGGTCAGGATGGGGGCCTGGGGGGCTCCCCCCTGGGGTGCGCTGACCTGGGGAAACGCTGATCGATGAGCATGATCGCTTGGGCATGGAAATGCCATCTGACTGCGGATATACCCTCATCCCTGCCCTTCCCTACCCTCTCCCGTGTCCTGTATGCCCTCACTCACACCCACACGTGTGCCTAGTGCTGCCCATACAGCACACACAGCCGCATACACACAGGTCACAGCCCATATCCCCACCTCACGCACCTACACACCAGGGCAGACACCACCGCTCCCGCCACCAGAGGCTGCTCACTACGTGACTGATACCGGGTCGGAGGCAGTCCCGGGCAAACGATGTGCCATCTTGCCAGCGTGAACACGGTGCACACCAGGGCAGACGGCTAGCGACGACACAGGGCACGGCAGGACGTGACTAGCGGAAACGCGGCGTGGGCCGCATACCGCTGAAGAGATTCTGGACCGATTCTCAGCTACGTGGGCGAAGTCACCGCCACTGATTACGCATTTAACCGCCCGTCTGGCGAAGGAGCTGACGTCGGCGATTGCGGATCGACCTGACCGAGCGGTGAAGCTCGCTGGCGACGGCCCTGGTCGGCTCGTCGGGGCAGCGCTTCAGGTGGCCGAGCTTGTCGAGAATGACGGCGTCTTCCTCAGGGGTGAATTGCTTCTTCCAGCGCGGTGCTTGCCCGCCAGCATCTCGCCACGCCTGGCGATAGTCGACTTCCTGGGTGTTATGAATGAGGTGCCCCACTGGGCCGGCTTGATACAGGCGGTCGGCGGCATCCACCTCGATCCGCCGGGTCGGCAAAGTCTTGACCTTACGAATGCTGGCGATCGTGACCCAGTCTCGGCGACTACTGCCCACTCGAATAGTCTTGCGCGCAAAGGCAAAAGGTTGAATGCGCCAGGGGGTGAAAGACACTCGATAGTACCCACCCTCGCGGCTGCGTGCGTCCCCCACGAATGAGATAGTTGGCAGCTGCCCAAGACTGCGAAGGAGCTCGACGGCATCCTCAGCGAGGCGCCTGCGTCCTATGAACACGCATTGCTGAGCAGTTGTGGCGCAACCGTCCGTGTCCATCAGCCCTCGGAGAAGCTCGAGCCGTTGTTCGGTTCCCGACTGCATGTAGTTAGATGGGATGTGCTTGCTACGGAAGCATTCCATTTCTCGCAACCGGATCGCCGGAATCGGACGGTTAGCAGCCTGATATCCCGCGGAGCCGGAAAACGACAGCCGGGCAACATTTTCCCCAGATTTCAGTCGACGGGTCCGGATTCCCCGAGACGCGAGTTGACGCTCCAACTCCTCGACGTCCTCCCAGCCAGACGCGATGTTGCAGTCGCCAGTCGACCCGTCGCCGAGCCACACCCCCAACAGGTACGGATCGATCGGAAGGCCAACGGTTGGGGTCTGCCGAGCTGCAGCGCGTGGAATCGCGAACTTGCGGTCCTCCTCTGCCATCTCGCGGGTAGTCCTAATCCTCGACCGGGCGTCGGAGGCAACCACCTCGGTCAGCCACAGATGCTCACCGCTCACAACGATCGATGTCGCAAGGCGGCCCGCCCGCTGCCCCCCGGCGAACGCGACCTCGTAGCAGTCATGCCCAAGCTCCGCTGGCGGTGCGTCCACCACCCGCACGGGCGACCCGTCGGAGCCGAAGACCGCGTCTCCGGATTTCAGCTGCCCCACTGTTGTCCATCCGGTCGGCGTGGGCATGGGTGTATCGACCGATATCCCCCCGGCATCGCTGACAGCCAGGTTGCTCTCGACGGCGTAATTGCGTGCACGCTGCTGCGCGCTCACCCGCGCCCGGTAGCCGGCGCTGTACTCCCGTTGCGCCGCGCTGCAGGCCGTGCATCTGCACCGATGCCGCATATACCCCGCCCTACCGTGCTCAAATTTGCAGGGCTCACCCGCTGCACACCTCTTGCAGACACTCATACGCGCATCCAAGCACCACCTGCCGACACGCCTTTGGCGTCGGGGGAGCGACTCTCGGCAGGCCGACGTGTGTCGCCGGCCAGCTGTCCGGCGGCGAAACGGAGGCTCACCGAGGTGCCGGATGAATGGTTCCTGGTACATGCTCAGGGAGAGTCCCGTCGACAGGTTGCGGCAGTAGTCCTTGGGTGGCGCTTGTGGATTGGCGTTGCGGTTGGCTCCGAGCGCCAGACCGACAACGCAGCCGCGACTGCAGTGCAGAACCTGAGCATCAACAGCGAGTTCTTATCTGATCGCAACGCATTGACGGCACTCGACATGCCGAGGGGTCCGCCCGACCCCTCGGCCGCTGCATTGTCAGTTCAGTTGCGGCGTCACGGTCGAGTGCTGTTGATCGTCCCGCCCCCGCCGGCCAGTGCCGCGTGGAGAACGCGGGTGCCGTTGAGCGGCATGGTCGATGAACGCTGCCGGGTGGCCCCGGCGAGTGCTGAGCGAATCAAGTCCGGTGTCGATTGCGCTGCCTGCTGCTCTGCCTGATGCTTCGCCTCGCGGTCGGTGAGGAACTCCTCGTGTCGGCGGTGGGACTCGATGGCGAGGTCATACCACTCTGGTTCCGACTTATCGTCGGGGAGGCCAGGAACCGCCGTGACGTGGCGCGCCTCGAGCCGACGACCGACCGCCTGAGCAAAGCCGCCTTCGACTACATCTGGCTTCCGATTGGTCGAGTTGATCTGGCGGATCAGCAGTGCTGCCGCGCTGAGTGTTCTACGGATTGTCATTTGATCTCCTGGCATTACTTGATAGAGGGATGTGGGGGTTGAACGGCCCACCAGCGATCAATCGCCCGTGGGCCGTTCGAGGACTGCTTAGGGAGCTCAGCGCGCCATCGTCACGCCACTGCTGAACGTCTCTGGCGTGATCGCCAACGATCGTCGAAGTTCGGCACACTCGCGGAGGGTGTTGATCCCGAATTCGATTCCTTCGCGAGCGGCGGTATAGAACACCTTGTTGAGTGCATCCATCGCCTGGTCCACATTCATGTACAGGGCGGCATCGAGCTTGGCGAGCTGGAGTGCATTCGAAGGTCGCAGGATGCGAAGCGGCACATCGACGTTGAGTCCGGTGAAGCCTGGAAGTGCTCGGGTTCCCGCGACCCATGACGAAGCCTGGTTGAGGTGGGCAGCTTCGGATAGAGCGATCTGGTACGCGGCCACTGCGCCGGCGCCCGCCTGCAGTAGCGATGCAGCGTCGAATTTTTCGGGGAGATCGGCGACAGCGGCGACATACGCCGCCGCATGCTTGTCGAACTCCGGAGTCAGCTGCTCGATCACTACTGGAACGGCAGCAGTCGCCTTGCCCAGCACGTCACTTGCGGCAGCTTCGAGCATCCGCTGCTTGGCCTCTTCCAGCGGGGTACGGCTGGTGTGATCGCCTGTCTTCAGTGCCGGCATCAGCCGGTTGGCGAAATCGACAACCTTCTCCTCTGCGTTGGCGGCGGTGATGTCGGTCAGGTCGAACTGGACTGCATGACCGGTCTCGACCCAACGAATCGCTTCGAAGGTCTCGACGGCGGTTGCGAGTTCCTCAGGAAGCTCGACGCCCAGGCTGTTCCAACGGCTGACGGCGTCGGCGGTGCTGATGATGTTGTACATAGTTTCCTTACTGTCGTGGGGTGCGCTGTCGCACCCCTGATGAGAGCTGCCGGTTGGCAGCCCGGATTGCCACCCGTTCCGGGGTGGCTGATGTGGGATTCGGTTGTCCGATGAGAGGACAACCGGACGAAAGATCACCGGATGTCCGGTGATCCATCGGATTGTTCTGAGCGGCAGCCGCATCCAGACGGCTGCCAGTGATTGATGTGATCGATGCCGATCACCTGATGAGGCCGGTCCATGCCGGCCTAGTCATCTGGTCTCTCCCCAACCGCTACGAAGCGGTTGAGAAGTGGGTGGTGGTGGGAACTTGTTCACACCTATAGGAGGGACACCACCACCACCAGCTCACCACCGGCGGAAACGTTCCGCCACAGGTGGACCGACAACACCTACGCGGCGAGCGCCCACGTCGTCGACGCACCTTCCCCGGTGCGGCGCAGCAACGCCGCTACAGCACCGCGAGTGAGCTTGTCCTTGCAGGTTGCCCGCGACTTGTTGAACTCGTCCGCGACCCGAACCGCGGCCTGGTTGACTCCAACGCCCTGGCAGTTCTCGACCACCCAGGCGGCCATGCGGGCGTTCTCGTCCAGGGTTTTCGGCGACCGCTTCTGCTTCGGCTTGTCGTCGATGTCGCTTCGCGAGACCCACGGACCACGCTTCAGAACCCTGTAGTCGGGGCCGGCCATCGGCTCGGCAACGATCTCCAGCGGCTGATCCAGCAGGTTCGACTGAATCACCAGCGCGGTGTTGCCGCCGCGAAGTCTGCGCTTGTTGGTCTGGCGAACCTGGATCCAGACACGAGACTTCTGGACCGCTGCGGACGCTCCCATCGGAGGAGCACCTGCGACCGTCATGCCCTTCTCCGACTCATGGTGGAGGACCACCACGGGAACTCCACGGTTCGTGAGACGGGTCAACCCGTCGAACACCGTCGTCATCACGGCGGCATCGTTGGTGTCGCCGGTAGCACCCATGAGGTTGTCGAGCACCACGAAGTTGATTTCCTCGGCCAGGAGATGATCTGCCAGCGCTTCCCACTCGTCAGCCCGTGCAATGCGCCCGACGTGGTACGCGGGAACCTCGACATCGACATCGGCCAGCGCCGTATGGATGCGGTCGCCGTACTCTTCATCCGAGCCGGGATCGGTCCACAAGATCGTCGGCTTCCACAGCTTGGCCCTGTCGGTCGGTTGAAGTCCAAGGAACTCACGGTCCTCGACCAGCAACGACAACAGCAGTGAGCTGACCAGGTACGACTTCCCGACGTTCGACCTGCCGTAGATCATCGTCACCGAAGAACAAATCACATCAGGGAACACCCAACGCTCATGTTGCTTGGAACGTTCGTACGCTTGCTTGGTCGTGGAGCGCGGGAACCGCCTCGCGATGTCAATTGTGTGGCTCAAACGATTGACCTCCTCTGGTCGGTTACGCGCCGAATGTCGGCGCTGGTTGTGCTCCCGGACTGCGTGGTCCGGGTGATGTGGTGTCAGTCCGTCAGATCGGTCTTGAGGGCCCGCATCGCGTCGCGGTCGCGGCCCTTCCCCTTCGAGGGATATCCCCCTCTATCTGTTACGGAATACTTCGGCGGCTACGCCCGGTGGCCCGTACCTTCGATGCACGATCGGAGGCCGCGACGGAGCACGAACTTCAATCCCCGGTCTTCGGGCTCCGGCGGCGGGGTTTCGCCCCGCTTCTTCGCGGCGACCACCGCCAGTTCCAGGACCGGTTGGGCGCCTACCGACTCGAACGTAGCGTAACCGTCGCCAGGGCACTGGCGTCCCTGGCGGTGCCGTCGATCGACTACATGACCGCGGCCCGCAATCGCCTGGTCTATCAGCACGAGTACAACCGCATGTTCGCCGAGAACGACCTCGACGCCGTCCTCGTACCCGGATCGAAGGTCGACGGGGCCCGGCGCCTCGAGATCGCCGGTGTCGCCGTGTTCTCGGGTGTGACCGGCACCGTCGGCTGGGCCAACCTGACCGGCGCTCCCGTGGTGGCCACCCCTGCGGGAAGGTCCGCAAAGACCGGACTGCCCTTCGGGGTCCAGATCGGCGGACGCCCCTGGGACGAGAGGACCGTCATCGAGATCGCCCTCGAACTCCAGGCCGCCCGGCCGGACCTGCTGGAGTCACCGACGCTGGCGCCCGCTCCTCGCGACATCCCCCGGGCCCGCGTCGGCACCCCCGGACCCGGACCCGACCCCACCAACACCACGAACGTCGGCTTCGGGTTCCATTTCCTCCCGACGACGTCGACCGACCCGATCTGACCCGGCGGCGCCTTCCACGTAGGCCACATCGACCATCCCGCTCGCCTGGATACCGATCACCCCTGCGATACCGGCGACGCCGAGCCGACCGCTCAGGCGTACGGCCGCTGCAGTATTCGCCGTTCCACAGTGCTCGTTTCAGCGAGCTCCCCGTGTTGCATCCGCCGAACCGGAGCAGTCGATTTCACCGTCATGTAAACGTTGAGAAACCGGATGTCGTCCCGATTGACAAGATGCCGTCACGGATAACAATATGTCGACATGACTCAGGCTGAGCTGCAAGCGCCCAGTTCCCAGCCGCGAAACTCCCCCGCACCGCGCCACTACAAGTGGGTCGTCCTCGCCGCGGGCGTGTTCGCGCAGGCGTCTGCGGCGATGGTCCTGCAAGGGCTCCCGAGCCTCGCTCCCGCCTTCCGCTCGCAGTACTCACTGTCGCTGACCATGCTCGGGCTGGTACTGGCCGCGAGCACCGCCGGACTTCTGATAGCCCTGGTGCCCTGGGGAGTGCTCGCGGACCGGATCGGCGAACGGTGGGTGATGACTATCGGCCTGACGTCGGCCGCAACCGCCCTCGTGACGGCCGGGACCACCGACCGGGTCGGTCCCCTGATCGCCGCACTGGTCGCGGCCGGCACGGCGTGCGCGAGCGTGAACGCCGCGAGCGGGCGCGCCGTTCTCATCTGGTTCCCCAGAGCACAAAGGGGATTCGCGATGGGCGCCCGGCAGACCGCGATCCCGCTCGGCGCCGCGATCGCCGCCCTGACACTTCCGGCGGTCGAGAGCCGCTGGGGCCTGACCGGGGCGTTCACGACGATCGCCGTCACCTGCACCGTGGCAGCCGTCGTGGTCGCGGCACTGGTCCGCGAGCGACCGGCCGAGGACCCCGACGGCCCCGACCCGGCCACCGCGCCGGGCGAGTCGGCGGCAGACGACCGCCGCACCGCCCGCTGGTTGTGCACGGTGTCGGCGTTGCTGGTGGTCCCGCAGATCGCGATCGTCAGCTTCATGGTCGTGTACCTGGTGGACCATCTCGACGTCTCACTTGGCGTCGCCGCGGCACTGCTCGCTCTCGTCCAGTTCGGTGGCGGCATGATGCGCCTGATACTCGGCTTCTGGTCCGATCGCAGCGGCAGACGGGTGCACCCGCTCTTCGTGATCGCATCGATCACAGCGCTGCTGTTCGTCGTGCTGGTGCCTGCCACGATCGTCGGCGGTCCGGTCGCGCTGGTGGTGCTGGTCTGCACGGGTTTCAGCGCGGTCAGCTGGAACGGTCTGGCGTTCACCGCCGTCGGCGAGCTGGCGGACCGTCGACGCATCGGGCTGATGCTGGGCATCCAGAACACCGCAGTGGCCGCCGGGATGATGCTCACCCCACCCGCGCTCGGCGCGCTGCTCGACCGCACCACCTGGCCCGCCGCCTTCGGCGCCGTGGCGGCGATCGCGACGATCGCGGTCCTGGTGCTGTCCCGCCTGGCCCGCACCGAACGCGAGCGCACGTTACGTCCGTGATGCATGTCGGTTAAACCCGCCGTCTCCGCCTTGACAGCCTCTCGACCCATTGATCGAATATCTCGTACTACGAGACATCATCTTGCATGAACTCGTGATGGAACAGTTTTGCCGCTACCGCTGCCCCTTCGACAGCCTCCGACAGCCCTTCGTCACCCTGGGAGCCCTCACATGACAGCACTGCTACCCGGCGCCGACACCGCCGCGCCGAGTACCCGACTCGACGTCGGTAACACACTGATCGCGCAGGACTGGGATGCGCTCACCTTCAAGGTGCACCGGGCGGCATACCGCGAGCAGACCGTGTTCGACCGTGAGCGCCAGGCAATCTGGGGCAACACGTGGCTCTACCTCGGGCACGAGACGGAAATTCCCGAACCGGGTGACTTCAAGACCCGCACCCTCGGTGGCCGGCCGCTGATCTTCGTGCGTGACCAGCACGGAGTGGTGCAGGCGTACCTCAACGCCTGCCCGCACCGAGGAACCATTCTGTGCCGCGAAACCGAAGGCCGCACAAAGCTGTTCCAGTGCTTCTACCACGCATGGACGTTCCGGAACTCGGGCGAACTGGCCGCCCTGCCGGACAACGAGGCCTACCCGCAGGACAGCGCGTTCGTCGAATCGCTGTCGCTGCGGCGAGTTCCCCGGCTGGGGATTCACGAGGGCTTCGTCTTCGTGGCCTTCACCGAGGACGTCCCCGATCTGCTCGATCATCTCGGCGCCGCAGCCGACTACATGTCGATGACGGCATCGATCGGCCCGCAGGGCATGACGACCCTGCCCGGCGTGCAGAAGTACAGCGTCCGCGGCAATTGGAAGCTTGCGGTCGAGAACGCGATGGACGGCTACCATTTCGCTCCCACGCACAACACCTTCGTCGGGTATCTGCGGGAGACGGGCTTCGCCGTCACCGACGACGACCAGTACGCCTACGACCTCGGTGACGGCCACGGACTACTGATCCTCACCGGCCACAACGGACGGATCGGAATGATCTGGGAGCCGCGATTCGGTGAGACCGAGAAGGTACGGACCGAGGAGAAGCGAGCGGAGATGGTCACTCGCCTCGGGGCGGAACGAGCCGCGCAGGTGGCCGACGCATCGAAGATCCTGTTCGTCTTCCCCAACCTGCTGCTGTTCGACCTCGAGGCACTGACGATCCGCCAACTCGAGCCGGTCGCCCCCGGCGTCACCGACGTCCGGGCATGGCAGTTCGTCGAGGTCGGCGAGCCGGACGAGGTCCGGGCGCTGCGACTGAAGACGATGGCGAGCTTCGTCGGACCGGGCGGCCTGGCCACACCCGACGACATCGAGGCCTACGAGGCGGTGCAGCGGGGCGTCGCTGCGACCGACGGGCTGGACGCCTACGGCGAGTACGGATTCGGGGACCTGGACTGGAGCGACATGTCTCGCGGAATGGCCGACGACCGTGCCGGGACCCGCGGGCGCTCGGTGGACGAGGGCGCGATGCGCAGTTTCTGGCGCCACTGGAGCCGCCGGGTCGGGAAGTTCCCCGGCCTCGGCATCGAGACCGAACGACAGGACGTGGAGCACTGATGACGACATTCACCGAATCGAGCGCGGATACCGTCGCACCGACGTCGACACGATCCGTCTCGCGCACCGAGGTCGAGGACTTCCTGTTCCACGAGGCCGCCGTGCTCGACGAATGGCGGCTCGACGAATGGATCACGCTCTTCGTCCCCGGCGCGCACATGCAGGTACCGACCACCGATCAGGCGGCACTCGGCCCCGAGTCGGCCGGCTATTTCGTCGCCGACGACTGGGACCTGATCCAGGCCCGGGTCAAGCGCCTCAAGAGCCGCAAGGCGCACGCGGAGAATCCCCATTCGCGTACCAACCGGCTGATCGGCAACGTCCGTGTGCTCGACCGTGAGGGCGACACCGTCCGCGTCGCAGCGAACTTCGTCATTCATCGGTACCGCGACGGTGGAGCCTTCTGCTATGTGGGCCGGTACGACCACCTCCTGCAGGTCGAGACCACCGGTCTGCGATTCCTCACCCGGCGGAGCGTCCTCAGCAACGAATCCATGGATCCGGGCGCCCGCCTCAGCTTCATCGTCTGATCTCCGAGCAGTAACCAAGAAAGGCTTTTCCTACAACAACTCTCACACGCCACTGGGCCGTCGACTTCATGCTTCCGCCCCACTCGCCGCCATCCGGCGGCGAGTGCGGGGTGTGCAGATCCATCCGACACAGAGTGGAGCGCGTCATGACCAGCAGCGAGCACAGCACCGAGTTCGGTATCTTCCTCCCCATCTCCAACGGAGGCTGGATCGTCTCGGACACTGCACCCGCCATCGAGGCGACCTACGCCTACAACCGCGCCGCCGCAGTGGCGGCCGACCGTCTGGGTTTCGATTTCGTCATGTCGCAAGCGAAGTGGCGTGGGTACGGCGGCCGCACCGACCACTGGGGCAGGACGCTCGAGTCGATGACGATGATGGCCGGCCTCGCCGAGGCGACGGAACGTGTGAAGATCTGGGCGACGGTGCACACCATCCTCTTCAACCCCGCCATCGTCGCGAAGATGTTCACCACTCTCGACCAGATCAGTGACGGGCGGTGTGGGATGAACATCGTGGTCGGATCGTTCTCCGAAGAGTTCGCCCAGATGGGCATGTGGCCGGATCACCTGGATCACAACGAGCGCTACCGTTATTCGGACGAATGGGTGCGATTGCTGCTGCGCCTGTGGTCGGAGGACTCGGTGACCGCCGAGGGCGACTACTTCACGTTGCGGGACTGCTCCTCGCGGCCGCATCCGGAGACCCGCCCGACGCTGATCTGTGCCGGACGCTCGCCCGCCGGGATCGACTTCCAGGCACAACATTGCGACGCGGCGTTCCTGTCCGCGTTCGACCGCCCGGGCCTGCGCGAGGTGAGCCTCGCGGTGAAGAAGCGCGCCCAGGATCTGGGCCGCTCCATCAAGACCTACACGATGGCGACGGTCGTCCTCGACGACACCGACGCGGCGGCCGAGGCCCGGCGGCGGGAGTACTCCCGAGGTGTGGACCTGGAGGCGTTGGACAACATGGCCGCCGCCTACGGAATGCAGACCGACAGGAATGCCACTCCCAGTTCGAAATCGCTCGAACAGCAGGGATTCCAGACCGAGGTGGTCACCGGCAGCGCCGCCACCGTCCGGGAGCAGATCGAAGAACTGGTGGACGACGCCGAACTCGACGGCCTCATGCTGATCTTCCCGGACTACGTCGGCGACCTCGAACGGTTCGGCACCGAGGTGCTGCCCGGGCTGCAGTCCCGATGAGCACGCTGCCGGGTGCCACCGAGCGCGGCGCCCTCCTCGTGATCGACGTCCAGCACTCGTTCGCCGATCCCGCTCACCTTCCCTGGCTGGAGCCCGACGGCGCCGCGGCGCTCGCAGCCGCGGTGGACCGCACGACCGAACTGGTCGATGCATTCCGTCGCGGCGGTCTGCCGGTGCTGTGGGTCCGGTTGGAACAGCGGGCCGAGTCCCCCTGGGCCTCGTCCCGCCACCTGCGCGGGATCCCCGACGAGGCACCGTGGCCGGGGGACGAGCCCTGCGTCGCGGACACCGCCGGGGTCCGATGGTTCGGAGTGGAACCCGGCCCGGGCGAGACCGTCGTCACCAAACGGCGGTACAGCGCCTTCCTCGGCACGGACCTGGCGGCGATCCTCACGGACGCGCAGGTCGAATGGCTGTGCGTCGCCGGGCTCACCACCGAATGTTGTGTCCTCACCACGACGTTCGACGGAATGCAGTTGGGGTACCGCATGGTGGTCGCGTCGGACGCCGTCGCGACCTATGATCCCCGACTCCACGACGCGTCCCTGCGCATCCTGGCCGACAACGCCGCGTGGATCCGGTCCACCGCCGACCTCGCTTCGGCGGTGCAGCCATGATGAAACTCGCATTCGACCTCTCCTTCACCCACACCGAGGGCCGTTGGCAGGCACCGGGTTCGTGGGTGGGAACCAGCTATCCCGACCACCGGATGTTCACCGAGATCGCGGTCACTGCGGAACGCGCAGGAATCGACATGCTCTTCTTCGGCGACGGCGTGGGCGTGCCGGACACCTGGAAGGGTTCGATGGATGCCGCGGTGCGTTGGGGGATCCAGTGGCCGCGGCAGGACATGAGCCCGGTGGTCGCCGCGGCCGCGCAGGCGACGACGCGGATCGGGTTCGGCCTCACCTACTCGTCGACCTACCTGCATCCGTTCTACCTGGCCCGGTTGATGAACTCGCTCGATCACGTCACCGGCGGCCGGATCGCCCTCAATGTCGTTGCCTCGGGACGGGTTTCCGATGCGGCGAACTACGGATTCGACACCCTCATGCCGCACGACCGGCGGTACGAGCGGATGGAGGAGTTCGTCGAGGTGTGCCGGCGCCTGTGGGCCTCGGCCGAACCGGGTGTGGTCGTCGAGGATCGCACCACCGGCCAGTACGGCGATCCGACGAAACTGCACCGGATCGATCATCGCGGCGAGCACTTCGCCGTGCGGGGGCCGTTGCCGACGGTACCCAGCCCGCAGGGCCGTCCGGTCCTGGTCCAGGCCGGAGCCTCCCCACGCGGCATCGCGGCATCGGCGTCGTTCGCGGACATCGTCTTCGGGGTCGGCGGCGACCGTGACCGGCAGGTCCGCCACCGGGCCGATCTGGATGCGGCCCTCGAGCGCGCCGGACGCGACCCTGCGACGGTGGGCATCCTGTGGGCGGTCCAGGTGATCGTGGGCGTCACGGCCGCCGAGGCGCAACAGCGCCGAGCCGAGTTGCTCGGGGGCCTGTCCCTCGAGGGGATCGGCACGTATCTGTCGTACAACTCCGGTTTCGACTTCTCGGGACTGCCGTCGTCGTTCGTGCTGGGCGAGATCGCGGCCGAGATCGAGGCCGCGCAGTCGACGCAGGCGGGCTTCGTCGCCGAACTCGTCGAGCGTCTGGGTGCCGACACCCGGATCAGCCGTGCGGAGTTCTTCGACGCCGGCTGGCGACACAGCACGGGATACGACCAGACGATCGCGGGCACCGTCGAGGACGTCGCCGATCAGCTCGAGGACCAGTTCGAGGCGACCGGTCGCCGCGGCGGCTTCATGATCACCAACCCGGTGTGCATGCCGGGATCGCTGTACGACGTTGCACACCTTCTCGTTCCGGAGTTGCGGCGCCGTGGCCTGCGCCCGGATTCGTACCCCGGGTCCACCCTGGCAGAGAACCTCCTGGGGCGCCCACTGTCCTGCCGACTGTCCTGAGACGGCCGCCCCCTCTGCAGAATCTGCGATACGGCATACCTCATAGCGGGATTTGCACCCACTCCGCCGTTTCGGCCCGGTTACCGCTCTTAACAGTGTGTTTCCAAACCATCGATCCAGGCTTCCGGGCATTGACAGCGGGTGTGCACCCAACAAGCATCTCGTTACACGCAATGCCGTATCGCACAATGAAAGAGGTGACTGTCCATGGGGAATCCCTCGGCAGGCTTGGCGCCCACCCCGGCCACCTGGTCCCTGATCGAATTCGACGACCGGACCGCCGCCCAGAAGCAGGGACTGCTCTCCCATCTCGTCGTGCCGCGGCCGATCGCGATGATCACGACACTCGGGCCTGCCGGCGAATTGAACGTCGCCCCCTACAGCTACTACATGCCGGTGTGCGGCGAACCGCCCACGATCGCCATCACCATCGGCGGCATCCGGACGGCCACCGACGAGCCGAAGGACACCTGGTCCAACATCGAACGCACCGGTGAGTTCGTCGTGAACCTGACCAACGACGCACTGGCGCCGTACATCGAGACGGTGGCCCGCGAGTACCCGGTGGGCGTCGACGAGGCCGCGATCGCCGGCTGGGAAGGCACTGCGTCCCGAATGGTGGCCGCCCCCTCGCTGGTTCAGAGTCCGGCACACCTCGAGTGCCGGGTCCGCGAAGTCATCGACCGCGGGGACCTCGACGTCCGCTTCTCCGGATTCCATCTCGTGCTCGCCGAGGTGCTGTGCATCACCGTCGACGAATCACTCCTCGCCGAACCGGGACGCATCGACCCCGAGAAGGTCACCCCCATCGGCCGCATGGGATTTCCCTACTTCGTCACCGCCACGGGCGACGCTCTGTTCCAGCAGGAACGCATCGAGTACGCCGACCTCCCCGCCGACGCTCGCTGACCGGGTCCGGCGCTCGCCGGAAGTCCTTCGGCACCGAAGTTCTTCACCCAAGTTCTGCACCACAGTTCTTCACCTCAACCGTGCTTCACCACAACGGAGGAATTCATCGTGAGACGAACCCGAGTGTCTGCCCTGATGGCCGGGGCCTGCGCCCTGCTGCTCGGCGCGACGGCCTGCTCCGACCGCGCCACCGAATCGGCCGCCGCCGACACCAGCGAAGCCCGCTCCTCCGACACCCAGCCCGACGTCAACGGCGACGGCAAGGTGATCGTCGGTGTGATCAGTCCCGGTGACCTCAACGACAACGGTTACTACGAGAGCTTCGTCGTCAGCGCCCAGAAGTTCGCGGACGACAACGGCTGGGAACTCATCAAGATGGGACAGGTCAACCCGGCCAACGCGGCCGAACAGGCGCGCAACCTGTGCCGCCAGAAGGTCGACCTCGTCGCGCTGGCGGCCGCCGAGATGAAGGACGCGATCCCGGTGGCCGCGGAACCGGACTGCGCGAACACGGCCTGGTACGTACCGTCGAGCGCCGACCTGGAGAGCACCCCCTACATCGCCCGCTCCCGCGACTTCGTCAACGAGACCGCACTCGCTGCCGGTTACGCCAACGGCATCCTCATGCGCGATGCGGGAATGACCAAGGCCGGGTACATCTCCGGACCGGAACTCGACTTCTCGGTGATGGCGGCGAAGGGCTTCGAGGTCGGCATCCAGATGGTCGTCCCGGAAGCCACCGTGGTCTCCACCTTCACCGGTGACTTCAACGACTCCGCGAAGGCCCGTGAGGCGGCGCAAGCCCAGATCAGCCAGGGCGTCGAGGCGCTCTACCCGTACCTCGGTGGTGCAACCGACGCCGTCGCGCAGCTCGGATCGGACAAGGGCGTGATCCTCTCCACCCCTGGTACCGACCGGTGCGGTGAGACGGCGATCGACTGGTCCGTCTCGGTGATCTTCGATCCGGGCGAGTACTTCGCCGCCGCACTCGCCGACTTCTCCGAGGGCAAGCTGCAGATGGGTGAGCTCCGTGAGTGGCACCTGGGTGTGGACTCCGTACCGACCGTGGTCCTGTGCAACGGCACCGACGCCCAGAACGCCGAGCTCGCAGAGTTCATCGAGAAGGTCGGCGCCGGAGAGATCGTGCCCGACGACGTGATCGCACAGGCTGGCGCATGAGATGAGCGGACCTGACATCGTCACGGACGGGCCGCTGTCGGAGCCACCGACGATCTCCGACGAACCCGAACCACTGGTGCTGCGCGGCATCACCAAGCGGTACGGACCGGTCACTGCGTGCGAGGCCGTCGACCTCACCGTGCACGCCGCCGAGATCCACGGCCTGCTCGGCGAGAACGGCGCCGGCAAGTCCACCCTGATGAAGATCCTGCTGGGGCTGGTCGGCCCCGACGACGGTGCGATCTTCCGGTCGGGCAAGCGGGTGAACATCGACAGCCCTTACGCTGCACAGGGTCTCGGGATCGGCATGGTGCACCAGCACTTCAGCCTCATCGACGCCCTCACGGTCTGGGAGAACGTCGTCCTCGGCGAACGCGGCCAGGTCGACCGAGCCCGGGCATGTGCGGACGTCGAGGCGGTCGGCGCTCGGTACGGTCTGCCGATCGACCCGCTCGCGACGGTGTCGGAACTCTCCGCCGGTCAGCGCCAGCGCGTCGAACTGGTCAAGTGCCTGCGGCGTGATCCGCAGGTGCTGATCCTCGACGAACCCACATCGGTGCTGACCTCGGCGGAGTCCCAGGAACTGTTCACGGTGCTCCGCAATGCGGTGGTGGCCGAGAAGCGTTCGGTGATCCTGATCAGTCACAAACTCTCGGAGATCGCGGCCGCCACCGACCGGGTCACCGTGCTTCGTCGGGGACGGGTGGTGTACCGCGGGATCACCGCGGAGACCACTCCCGAACAACTGGCCCGGCAGATGGTGGGCCGCGAGGTCTCGCTCCACCACGGCGGGGCGCTGGGAGCCGACCCCGACCAGCTCGAGGTGGTGTCGCCGGCCCCGGTCGAACTCGTCACCGACACCGTGCCGACTCTCCGGCTCTCGTCGATCACCCTGCGTAACAGCGACGGTCGGGCACTGCTCGACGACCTGTCACTCGACGTCCACGCCGGTGAGATCGTCGGACTGTACGGAGTCGAGGGAAACGGCCAGTCCGAACTCGGGGACCTGCTGTCCGGTCTGCGCTCGGACGTCTCGGGTCAGGTCACCGTCGACGGCAGGACCGTCGACCTGACCGCCCCCGGGGCGATGGCCACCGCCGGGGTCGGAGTGATCCCCGAGGACCGGCACCGCAGCGGCGTCGTACTGGACCTGAGCATTGCCGACAACCTGGTGATGAAGGACCTCGCCAGTGTGTCCCGCCGGGGCTGGCTCGACCGTCGCACAATCCGGGATCGAGCAGCGGAACTGGTGCGCCAGTACAACATTGCGACGCCCTCGGTGGACGTGCCGCTGCGCAGCCTCTCCGGAGGCAACCAGCAGAAGGTGGTGCTGGCCCGCGAACTGTCGGCGCGCCCGGCAGTCCTGGTGGCAGCGCAACCGACACACGGCCTCGACATCGGCGCCATCGAGGACATGTACACCCGGCTGCGTGAGGCAGCCGACGCCGGCGTGGCAGTGCTGCTCGTCAGCACGGAACTGGAGGAGGTCATGGCGCTCAGCGATCGCGTCGCAGTGCTCTCCGGTGGTCGCATCACGGGAGTCCTCGCACGTGCCGAGGCGACCAGCGAACGTCTCGGCATGTTGCTCGGCGGGGAGGCCGCATGAGCACCACCGGCCTCGCACCCCAGACCCCGGCACCGCCCCTGCCGCCGCGTCCGCCGCAGCGGACGCGCGTCCCGTCGTGGTTGCGTCCCGACCGCGGGACGACCGGGCAGATCGGCATCACGACGCTCGCCGTCGCGGTGGCCCTGCTGCTGTCGACGCTGCTGGTCGCCGCGACCGGTGGGTCCCCGTCCGCGGTCGCCGCCGCGATCGTCCGCGGCAGCCTCGGCGACAGCGCCGCGTGGACCCAGACACTGCTCGCCACCGCCCCGCTGCTGCTCGTCGCACTGGGCGCGTGCATCGCCAGCCGCGCCGGAGTGTTCAACATCGGGCAGGAGGGCCAGGTGCTTCTGGGCGCGATGGGCGGCACCTTCATCGCCCTGCGCCTGCCCGGCCCGCCGCTGCTCGTGATCCCGGTCAGCCTGCTCGCCGGCGCCGCGCTCGGCGGCCTCCTCGCCGCCGTCAGCGCCCTGCTGTACCGCATCCGGCAGGTCAATATCGTCGTCAGCACACTGTTGCTGTCCTTCGTCGCAGTCCAGGTGGTGAGCTTCGCGGTCAGCACCCCGTGGCTCCTGCAGGAACCGCGCGGCTCGGCCAATGCCACCGCGGCCGCTCAGTCCGCGCTCATCCCCGCCGACTACCGGATGCCTGCCTTCGGCCAGTCCCCCGGACTGAGCATCGGACTCGGGCTCGTACTGGCGTTGGTCGCCACTGTCGCCGTCTGGGCCCTGCTCTCGCGCAGCACCCTCGGCTTCCGCCTGGACATGATCGGGCTCAACCCGGTCACCGCCCGGCACGCCGGTGTCCGCGTCGCTCTGATCGGAACCGGTGCGCTCGTCGCCTCCGGTGCGTTCGCGGGTCTGGCCGGCGCGGTCATCGTCGAATCGTCGGCGTTCCGCCTGCAACCCGCGGTCTCGAACAACTACGGCTGGGACGGGCTGCTCGTCGCGCTCATCGCCCGTAACCGTCCGCTGGTCGCCATCCCCGTCGCGCTCGCGTTCGGTGCCCTGCGCACGGGATCGAACTTCCTGGCCGCGACCGGTGTCCCCATCTACCTCGTCAACGTCGTGCAGTCGCTCCTGGTGCTCGCCTTCGTCATTGCCCCTGCGATCACCGCGGTCCTCGAGCGCCGCAGAATCAGCCGAGAGGTGCAGTCATGAGCATGGTCGACAACGCCGAGGTCATCCTGTCGAGCGCGATACGCCTGACCGCTCCGCTCGCGTTCGCCGCGTGCGGTGAGTATCTCGCCGAACGGGCCGGCACGCAGAACATCTCCGTCGAGTCGATGATGCTGTCCGGGGCGTTCGGCTCGGTCGCGATCGCCAGCCTCACCGGCAACGCGCTCATCGGTCTGGTCGGCGGCGCCCTCGTCGGCCTGGTCGTCGGCCTGATCCACGGTCAACTCTCCCACCGACTCGAAGTGAACACCTTCGTCATCGGCCTCGTCCTCAACACCCTCGCGCTCGGGCTGACCAGCTACCTGATCTCACTGGCGGACTTCGACAGTCACCAGGTGGGCATGCTCACCATTCCCGGGCTCAGCGACATACCCGTCATCGGCGACGCGTTGTTCTCGAACCGATGGCCCATGTACCTGCTGGTGTTGATCGTGCCGCTCACGTGGTGGCTCGTCGAACGCAGCCGCTGGGGTCTCGAACTGCGGGCGATCGGCGACAATCCGCAGGCGTGCGACGCCACCGGCATCGACGTCAACCGGCGGCGCCGGCAGGCCCTGCTGTGGTGCGGCCTGATGGCGGGTATGGGTGGCGCGTACCTGGCAGTGTGCGAGGTGGGTTCGTTCAACGCCAACATGACCGGCGGACGCGGCTTCCTCGTGCTCGCGGCAGTGATCTTCGGATGCTGGCGACTCAAGGGCGCCTTGGTCGGCTGCTTCGTGTTCGGTCTCGCCGATGCACTCCGACTCGCTCTGCCCGCGCTCGGCTTCGAACTCAACTCGCAGATGCTCATCGCGGCGCCGTACGTCCTGGCGCTGGCCGCCATGGTGCTGATGACCCAGACCGGACGTGAGCCGCGTTCGCTCGGCCAGCCGTTCAGCCGCGGCCTGACATGACACCCCGACGATCGACCGGGAACACGGCGAAAACCTCAGTAACACAAGGAGATGACATGACAGTCACGACACCTGGCCTGCGGCCGGTCACCGGACCCGCAGCCTGGACCGGTGCCGAACTGCGCGGGCGCACCGACTGGGTGTACCTGCTCACCGAAGCGGAGATCGCCGAGCTCGAAGCCGCCGGGCGCCGATTCGTCACCGAGAACCCGGACCTGCGAACCGTCACCAAGGACGACTATCCGCTTCCGGTGTGTGCCGACGGCATCGCTCGGTGGAGCAACGACCTCGACCGTGGCCGCGGGTTCGTCCTGGTCCGCGGCCTGCGCACCGAGCTGTACTCCGATGCCGTCTCCGGGGCGATCTTCTTCCTGCTCGGCCTGCACCTCGGCGTCCCGATGCCGCAGAACCAGCACGGCGACCTCCTCGACCACGTGGTCGCGACGTCGAACAAGACGATGGACGACCCGGAGGCGCTGCCCTCGCGCGTCCGGGACAAGCTCGAGTTCCATTCCGACTCCTCCGATGTCGTGGGACTCATCTGCCTGCGGGGCGCCGCGAGCGGCGGCGAGAGCCGTCTCGTCAGCGGCGCCGCGCTGTACAACCGGGTCCTCGAACTGCGTCCCGACCTGGCCCCGCTCATGCTCGAACCGTGGTACTGGGACTGGTACAAGCAGGACCACGACGCCCCGTCGCGCACCTACGTCTCCCCCATGGTCAGCGACGTCGACGGCGTGTTCAGCATCTACGCCGGCGGTTCGATGATCCGTAGCGCCCAGGACTACGACGAGGTGCCCCGGCTCACCGAGGCGCAGCGCGAACTGCTCGACCTGATCCCGACACTCACCGCCGACGACGATCTCCCGCTGGACATGCAGTTCCAGCCGGGCGATATCCAGTGGCTGCTCAACTACGCTGCGCTGCACTCGCGTCGGGAGTTCGTCGACTATCCGGTCCTGCAGAAGCGGCGGCACCTGCTGCGCCTGTGGTTGCGCCGTCACGAGCCCCGCCCGCTCGTCGAAGGGTTCGGCAAGCCGGTCACCGCGGACACCGCACCGGTGCAGGAAGGTGGCGCCTTCACGATCGGCGACGCCGTCATCCCTAAGGAGACGTGGGGTCTGTAACCCCGCACCCGCGTCCGAACACCCTCACCGACAAGGAGATCCGGCATGGCCCGCAGTGGACCCGTCATCGACTTCGACCATCACCGCCCGGAGTTCCGCGACGACGCCCCGGGCGTCTATGCGAGTGTCCGGGAGACCTGTCCGGTCGCGTGGACGGAGTCGCACGGGGGCTTCTGGGTGACGACCCGCTACTCGGACATCGTCCGCATCGCCCGCGACGACACGACGTTCTCCTCCTCCCGCGGCGAGACCCCCGAACTGGGGACCGCGATCGTGGTGCCGCGCGGACCCGGGCTCGTCCAGTACCCGATCGAACTCGATCCGCCGGAGGCGACCGTCTACCGGGATCTGGTGAATCCGCTGCTGAGCCGGGAGGCCGTCGAGCGGCTGCGACCGATGATCGACCGGCACACGCACGCGGTGATCGACGACTTCGTCGAGGAGGGTGTCGTCGATTTCGTCCGCCAGCTGACGAATCCGTTGCCGACCGCGGTGACGCTGGACTGGTTGGGGTTCCCGCGCGAGGACTGGAAGCGGCTCGCCGGTCCGGTGCACGACATCTTCGCGGCCGCGCCCGGGAGCGACCGGGCCGTCCGCGGTGGGAAGGCACTGGGCTGGATGGAGACTCGGATCCGCAGCCTTCTCGCCGAGCGGAGGATCGAGGCCCGGGACGACGCGCTGAGCCACCTCGTCGCCGCCACCCGCCCCGACGGGACTCCGTTCAGCGACGACGAACTGGTGTCGGTGGCGTTCCTGTTGATCGCCGGTGGGGTCGACACGACCACCTCGCTCACCGGATCCACACTCGTGTACCTCTCCGCCCACCCCGAGGACCGCGAACGGCTCCGGGCCGACCCCGCTCTGCTGGACGTGGCGACGGAGGAGTTCCTGCGGGTCTTCTCACCGTCCCAGTCGATGGCCCGCACGGTCACCACCGACACCGAGGTGGGCGGATGTCCGATGAGCCGCGGCGAACGGGTCCTGATCCCGTGGGTGGCGGGGAACTTCGATCCCGAGGTCTTCCCGGAGCCGGACCGGGTGATTCTCGACCGCGCCCCGCGCGGACACCTAAGTTTCGGGACCGGGTCCCACCGGTGCGCGGGTGCACACCTCGCCCGCGCGATGTTCCACTCGATGATCACAGCCGTACTGACCCGGCTCCCGGATTTCCGGGTCGATGCCGCGGCCGCGACACGGTACGAATCCTGCGGCAGCCAGGCGGGCTGGGATTCCATTCCGGCCACCTTCATGCCCGGCACACGGCTTTCGGGCACGGCACCGGCTCCGGGGACCACCCCGGAGCGTGTCGACGTCGTCGTAGCCGAACGCCGGATGTGGGCGAACGACGTGGTGGCCCTCGACCTCACGCCGGTGGACGGAGTGCTACCTCCGTGGCTCCCGGGCGCACACGTCGCGGTCACGCTCCCCTCCGGACGGGTCCGCCAGTACTCGTTGTGCAGTGCGCCGGCCGACGGAAGCCGTTACACGATCGCCGTTCGTCGCCAGCCCGACGGCCGGGGCGGCTCGTCGGAACTGCACGACGAGGTCCGGCCCGGGGACACCCTGTCGCTGTCCGCTCCGCGGAATCGCTTCGCGCTCGTGCCGGCGCCGTGGCGGACGTTCGTCGCGGGCGGCATCGGCATCACCCCGATCGTCACGATGGTGCGCGAACTGATCGCCGCGGGTGACACCCGGTGGGACTTCGTGTACTGCGGCCGGACTCGTGACGGGATGCCGCTGCTGGACGAGGTGACGGCGCTGGGTTCGTTCGGCCGGGTCCGCGTCCATGTGGACGAGGAGGACGGCATCCTCGACCTCACCGGCTGGGCCCGGGGGCTGCAGCCCGGTGCCGCGGTATTCTGCTGCGGCCCCGAATCGCTCATGAACGGCGTGGCACAGGTGCTCGCCCCGTCCGGACATCCACTGCACGTCGAGCGGTTCGGCGCCGGGGACTCGGTCGATCCGCTCGGTCCCGATCCGCAGCCGTTCGAGGTGGTGCTCGCACGCAGCGGACGGTCGCTGACCGTGCCGGCGACCCGAACCGCCCTCGATGTGGTCCGGGAGTGCGTACCGACGGTGTCCTCGGACTGCGAGGAGGGTTACTGCGGATCGTGCGAGGTGCGGGTCCTCGAGGGAACTCCGCTGCACCGCGACAGCGTGCTCACCGACGCCGAACGCGACTCGTCGAAGACCATGATGCTGTGCGTGAGTCGTTGTGCGGGCGAGAAACTCGTGCTCGATCTCTGACGAGCGAAGCAGGCGGGCCCGGACTCGACAGGAGTCCGGGCCCGCCTGCTGTGTGGCATCGCGTCAGAACTGCAGCACGGCCTTGACCACCCCGCCGCTGCGGGCGGCCTCCCAGGCCTCGGCGATGTCGGTGAACGCGTAGTTCCGGACGAGCTTCTCGGCCGGGAACCGGCCCGCGTCTGCCAGGTTCAGCAGATCGGGCACGGCGACCTCGGGCAGACTGCTCCCGGAGATCACACCGGTGACGGTCCGCCCGTTGAGCAGCGTGCGCCAGTCCAGCGAGATCGTCGACTCCGATCCGATACCCACCACCGCGCAGGTGCCACGCCGCGACAACGCCTCGACGGCGGCCGTCAGGACGCTGCCCACTCCCGTGCTCTCCACAGCGAAATCGACACCACCGGGTACGATCTCGTCGATGGCCGAGACCACGTCACCGCCGCCCGCCTCGACGACGTGGGTGGCCCCCACCGCGGACGCCAGGGCGAGGCGCTCGGGGCTGAGATCGACGGCGATCACCGCGCGGGCTCCGGCGGCGGCAGCAGCCATGACGGCCGCCAGACCCACCGTGCCCGCCCCGAAGACCGCCACCGTGTCGGTGGGCCCCGGCCGCAGGACGTTCAGGACGGCACCGGCGCCGGTCATCAACCCACACCCGTACGGGGCCACCGCCCGTGGATCGGCACCGGGCGGCAAGTCGACCAGACTGCTCTCCCGCACCACCATGTGGGTCGCGAAACTGGACTGACCGAGGAAGTGCGCGTACGCGGCATCACCGTCGAACTCCACTGCCGACGAGCCGTTCTCACGCGTGCCGCCAAAGTTGAGGTCGTCGAAACGAGTACAGTACGCGGGCTCGCCTGCGCGGCAGTTGGCGCAGGTCCCGCAACGTGCGAAGGTCGCGATCACGGCGTCGCCGGGAGCGAACCGTGTGACTCCGGGACCGCACTCCTCGACCCAGCCCGCGCCCTCGTGCCCGAGCACCGCGGGTTTCGACATCATGTGCGAGAAATGCAGATCGGTCGCGCAGATCCCGGTGGCGCCCAATCGGATCAGCACCTCTCCCTCGCGCGGATCGTCGATACGGACCTTCTGCAACTCCGGTGGCCGGCCCGGTTCGGTCACGACCGCCGCCACAACTTCACGAGACACCGAACGGTCTCCTTTCGGTGGTAAGGGCCCGCAGGAAACATCGTTGTTAAATGCGAGATATCGTCTTGCTTGACGATATGGATTATGCCATCGTCCAATCATGTTGTCGCTTCCTGAATCTCGGCTCCTCATCGACGGGGACTGGGTCCCCACCGCCACCGGCGAAACCCTGCCGGTCGAGGATCCGGCCACGTGTGAGACCTTCGCCCTGATCGCCGCGGCCGGCCCCGACGAGGTCGACCGCGCGGTGCGAGCCGCCGAGGCCGCGGCCGACCCGTGGGCCCGCACATCGCCGGCCGAGCGCGGCGCCGTCCTGCGCCGCTGGGCGGCCGCCATCGCCGAACACAGCGAGGAGCTGGCCGCGACCGAGGCCCGGGACGTCGGCAAGCCGCTCGGCGACGCCCGCCGGAACATCTGGATCGCGCACGACATGCTCGTCTACTTCGCCGGAATGGCCGACAAGGTCACCGGCGCCACCCTGCCCTCCCGGCTCGAGGAGAGCTTCGGATTCACCCTCGCCGAACCGCACGGAGTGTGCGCCCTCATCACCGCCTGGAACGTCCCCGCCCTGCTGATGATGGCCGAGGCCGCACCCGCCCTCGCAGCGGGAAACACCCTGGTCGTCAAGCCTTCCGAATGCGCACCCCTCGTCGTCCTCGCACTGGCCCGACTCGGCACGGAGTCCGGACTGCCGCCGGGAGT
This sequence comes from Rhodococcus rhodochrous, assembly GCF_900187265.1. Taxonomy (NCBI): domain Bacteria; kingdom Bacillati; phylum Actinomycetota; class Actinomycetes; order Mycobacteriales; family Nocardiaceae; genus Rhodococcus; species Rhodococcus rhodochrous. Next base: position 388,618 of record NZ_LT906450.1, on the reverse strand, counting down.
GCTCAACGTGGTCACCGGGCTGGGCCCGGCCGCCGGGCAGCCGTTGGTGAGCCACCCGGGGGTGCGGCACGTCAGCTTCGTCGGGTCGACCGCCACCGGCCGCGCCATCGTGCGCGGCGCCGCGGAACGACTCGTCCCGGTGAAACTCGAACTGGGCGGAAAGTCTCCCAACGTGGTCTTTCCCGACGCCGACCTCGACAGCGCACTTCCCGCCATCGCGGCGTCGATCGTCGAGAACGCCGGCCAGAACTGCAACGCGGGATCGCGCCTGCTCGTTCACAGGTCCGTGGCCGACGAGGTCACCGAGCGCCTCGCCACCATCTTCGCCGACGTCAAGATCGGACACTGGGACGACGATCTCGACATGGGGCCGGTCGCGAACGCCGCACAGCGCGCCAAGGTCGAGGGCCACATCGCGGGCGCGCGGGAGGCCGGCGCCCGCATCGTCACCGGTGGATCCCGGCCGGAGGGCGAACGTTTCGCCGCCGGGCACTTCGTGCAGCCGACGCTGATCGACCGCGTCGACCCCTCGATGGCCGTGGTCCGTGAGGAAGTGTTCGGCCCGGTACTCACCGTGCAGCGGTTCGACGACACCCCGGAGGCCGTGAACCTGGTCAACGACACCGGTTTCGGCCTCCAGGTGGGGGTGTGGACCCGGGATCTCTCGCGCGCGCTGCGCGTCGTCCGGGAGGTCCGCAGCGGTCAGGTCTCGGTGAACGAGGCCTCGAACGTCGGGGTGATCGGCCTGCCGTTCAACGTGACCAAGGACAGCGGCTTCAACGCCGGCGGCGGGTACACCGCGATGCGCGAGTACACGTCGGAGAAGGCCGTCAGCATCCGAATCTAGGCGCTTCGCGCCCGTGCGCACTTTTGGTAGCTCTGGCTACCAAAAGTGCGCACGGGTGGCGCAGCCGCCTAGTGCCAGGCCGGGAAGTCGCGCTTGCGGATGAGGCAGTGCACGCCCTTGACGTCGTCCACCACCTGACTGACTACGAAATCACCTGCAGCACTGAGGTAGAGGTAAGCGACGGACGGGGGAACCTCGGCCACCTCGGCCAGCACCCGGATCGCCTCGCGCACACACTTGCGCATCGCCTCGTCGAGATCTCGATCCAGACCGATCGCGATCCAGTGCGTCGCCGTCTCCCCCACGGGGCCGTCCAGCCCACCGACCGCGGCGAAGGCTGCATCCGGTTCGAGAACCGTCAACCGGACGGTGGTGCGCAGCGATGCCTCGAGCGCGGTGAGCGACACCTCGCCGTTGCCCTGGGCGAAGTGCGGGTCACCCATGTAGTAGCCGGCCCCGTCGACCTGCACCGGCAGGTACATGGCCGCACCGTGCCCGAGATCCCGCACGTCGAGATTGCCGCCGTGCCGACCCGGGGGGATGGTGTTGAGCGCCTCGTCGGTGGCCGCGGTGACACCGGACAGGCCCATGAACGGGGCGATGGGGAAGTCGATTCGACCCCCGGAACCCCACGCCATGGTCGCCTCACCGGAGTCCAGGTCCACCGTGCAGAACTGACTGAGGATCGGGACCGCCTCGCCGGTCTCGTCGTTCACCGGCCGCTCGCCGGCCAGGCAGCCCAGCCCGTGCCGGCTCGACACCACACCGTAGAGCACGCGCGGCAGCAGTTCCAGGTATTCGATCTTGAGGATGTCACCGGGACGGGCGCCCTCGACGTGGATCGGGCCGGTCACCACGTGCGGCCCGTCGGGGCCGCGGGTGTGCACGACGTCGGAGCCTGCGAGATCGACCAGGTCGACGAGAACGTCGGACGCCGCGACCCCGCGTTCACCGAAGTACGTCAACGGATCTCGGCCCTGGTCTTCCATCAGTCCCTCGTGGGAGATGGTGTCGACGGTGACCGTGTCGCCCGAGCGGACGGTGAGCATGGGCTTGCGGTCCGGGGTGGGGAGCCGGCCCCAGGACAGCGCCGCGCCCGACGCCGGAAGATAGTGCTGACCGGAAATCGGTCCGGTATGCGGTTGCAGGACAGTCAATTCTGGAACCTTTCGAATGGGACCGGGAAGCTGAGACGAGAGTCCGCCTCGGACCCGAAGGTAGTTTCGAACGGTTCCATCCACGTTACGTCGATGTTGCATTATGCAATGGCATCTCGCATAGCTTGACGGCATGGGGGTGGCTTCCTACAGTTCCAGGAATACCGAAGGGTGTTACGACGGAAGGTGTATTCGTGTCCGATCCACAGACGGCCCGCCCCCATGGCCCCCTGAGCGCGGAATTCGTGCGACTGGCGGTTCCGGACATGTCCGCGACCATCGAGTTCCTCGAATACCACGTCGGCCTCGCACTCGAGGAGCACGACGAGGAGCGTGCCTTCCTCCGCGTCGGGACCGAGCATCACAGCATCGAACTTGTCCACGACCCCTCGCTGGACCGGTTCCGCTACGACGGAGTCGGTTACAGCGTGGAGAACGAGGAGGTACTGGCCGGGATCGAGGAGCGCGTGCAAGCCGCCGGCCTCCCGGTGCTGCCGCTGACCGACCAGATGAAGGGGCTGTGCCAGAAGGGTTTCGCAGTCGAGGACCCCAACGGCACGCTCGTGGAACTGTTCGTCGACTTCGTCGAGTACGCCGAGGCGCCGTGGCCGGACCTGCGCCCGGAAACGTTGGTCCATCCGTTCGTCGTCACCGACCGGTACGAGGAGACGATCGCCTTCTACATGGACGTCCTCGGGTTCCTGGCCTCCGACTACGTCGAGGACTTCACGGTGTTCCTGCGCTGCGAGGACCGCTACCACCACAGCCTGGCGGTGCGACGGGCCGACCGCTTCTCGCTCGAGCACCTGTGCTTCATCATGGGCAGCCTGGACGGCGTCATGCGGCGCCGCGCCCGCGCCCAGTACAAGCAGGTGAAGATCCTCGGCGATGTCGTGAACCACTCCGCGTCCACCTCGATCGCGTTCTACCTGTTCGACGAGAAGCACGGTCCGCGTTACGAACTGTGCGACGGCCACCGCATCTTCACCACCGCCGAGCACGAGACCCATCGCCCGCGCCGACTCAAGCGCGATCCCCGGAACATCGACGTCTGGCGCGCGGAGTCCGATGACCGCACCTGGGCGCACTGATCTGGACGCCGATCCGGTCGCGGCCGACGACATCCGTGCGGCGTTGCGGGCCTCGACGGCCGTGCCCGCACCCCGCGGCGGCGAACTCGCGGCGGCGTCGCTGCTGCGCGACTGGATCGCGGACCGCTGGCCGGACCTGCAACCCACCGTCGAGCAGGTCGGCGAGTCCGGAGCGAACCTGCTGTGCCGCAGCGGTTCCGACACCGGCAACGAACTGCTCCTGTACTCCCACCTCGACACCTCGCTCACCGGACTCGGGAGGCGCGACCGCCTCGTGACGGGGCACCGCCGGGACGCGCCGACCGGGCTCCGGGAAACGGACGGCACGGTCGCAGGTTTCGGTCTGGGCGTCGCCCGCGGACCGGCGGCCGCCGCTCTGGTGGGATTCGCCGCAGCGGTCCGCCGGTTGCGCGCCGAAGACGTGCCGCACCGGCTGACGCTGCTGCTCGCCGGTGGCGGCACGCACCGCAACCTCCCCGATGCGAGGGGCGCCTCGGGCATCCGTCACCACCTCGCCCGGCACCCGCGGCCCACCGCGGCCGTCGTCGCCAAGGGCGGGCCGGACGGTCTGCTGTACGAGGAGCCCGGCGCCCTGTATCTGCGCGTGCGGATCACCGCGCCGCGATCGGTGGTCCTGGCCCGCGACCACGCGCGACCACCGGGCGGCCTGCCCGCCCACATCGGTCCGGTCTGCGCTGCCGTCGAGCGATGGCGCCGAGATGTGGTGCGTGGCCCCGGCAGTCGTGTGGGGCAGATCGCGCGGGAGGCCGGCATCGGCGCCGTCGAGTGCGGATCGCCGGAGAAACCCGATCTCCTCCCCGCCGCCCTGGACGTCCACGTCTACCTCGTGACTGTGCACGGCGACCGCGTCGACGACCTGACCGCCGCTCTCCGCAGGACGATCGTCTCCGAGCTTGCCGGCGGCCCGCTGCAGAAGTGCGGCGTCGAGGTGACCGTGGGGCCCGCCGACCCGGCCGGTGCCACCTCCCCGCACGCGAGGGTGGTCCAGCTCGCCGGCCGGGCGTGGGCGCGGCATTCGGGCACCGCCCCTCCTCCCGTGCAGGGCTGGACCGGGTCGACAGACGGGTCGGTTCTGCGTGCGGCCGGGATCGACACCGTCCGAACGGGCCCGGTCGCCGTCCCCGACCCCGAGGACGGCGACCTCGACGCCGTACACGTGGCCGACCTGGTGCGATTCGCGCGGATATACGCTGACACTGCAGCAGAATGGGCCCGGCACCCGGGCACCGCACCGGCGGCGACAGCGCCGGACGGCGAGGACGAGAGAGCGGAGAATCGATGACTGCCACCGAGAACGGCCAGGCGTCAGGCGAATTGAACGGGGAGACGAAGAGCGCGCCGGCCATCCAGGCAGTCGATCGCGCTGCCGTCATCCTCTCCACCTTCTCGGCGGCCAAGCCGCGCCTGACCCTCAACGAGATCACGGCGGCGCTCGGCACCAGCAAGGCCACCGCGCACCGCTACACCAAGGCCTTGCGGGCTGCGAACCTGCTGCGCTACGACACCGCCGAGACCGTCTACTCGCTGGGCCCCCAGGTCCTGGCCCTGGCCGCGGCCGCGCGGGCAGGGCTGCCGGTGATCCGCATCGCCGAACCGTTCATGGAGCGTCTGCTGCAGGAGGTCAAGGAGACGGTCGTCCTCAGCGTGTGGGACGGCGAGAGCCCCGTGGTCGTCGCCTCCAACGACAACACCGACGTGGTCGCGCGGATCACCGTGTCGGTGGGCGCCCGCCTGTCCCCCACCGCCTCGGCACAGGGGCGCGTGTTCTGCGCCTTCCTGCCCGAAGCCGAGGTACCCATGCTGCGCCGCGAGATCCAGACCGATCCCGAGTTCGCCGAGGAACTCGATGCTATCCGCGAGAGCGGAGTTTCGGTGAAATCCCCTGTGGTGAACGGCATCCGAACTCTGGCTGCACCCGTCTTCCAGGGCGGCCAGGTGGTAGCGGCACTCGCTGTCGTCGCTATCGCCATTCCCGGCGAGGACGTCGTCGAACGTCACATCCACGAACTGCGGCGTGCTGCCGAGAACCTCTCCGCAGAACTCGGACGCGCGTAACGGTGGCCGGTGAGGAGAACTCACCGGCCACCGTCTCCGTCATCGGTCCGAGGAGTGCCCCGGCACCGTCGACATCTTCGAATCGATCAGCGGTGCAAGGTTGTTCACCGCCGCTGCAGCTTCACCGAAGCCGACGCTCATCAGCCGGACCTTGCCGGGATACTCGGTGATGTCTCCCGCCGCATACACCCTCGGCAGGGACGTCTGCATGTGCCGGTCGACGACGATCCGCCGCCGGGACTGTTCGAGCCCCCACGTGTCGAGCGGTCCCAGGTCGGCGATGAATCCCAGCGCCGCCACGACCGTGTCCGCAGCCAAGGTCATCGATCCGTGGTCCCGGCTCGCGACCGTCACCTCGCGGATCTGCCCGTCGCCGGCGATACCCATCACCTCGTACGGTGTCAGGACCCGGACGCTCGACGCGTGCAGCGACGCGATACTGCGCTCGTGCGCGCGGAACGCGGTCCGCCGGTGCACAAGTGTGACGCTCCGCGCGATCGATTCGAGCCCCAGCGCCCAGTCCAGAGCGGAGTCCCCGCCACCGACGATGACCACGTCGTGGCCCGCGAGCTCGTCCAGTCGCGGTACGAAGTACCGCAGTCCGCGCCCCAGGTAGTCCTCGCCGACCGGTAGTTCACGCGGAATGAAGCTGCCGACGCCGCCGGTGATCAACACGGCCTTCGTCTCGATCCGCCGCCCGGCGTCCGTGATGACCACGACCCCGTCGTCGTGGTGCTCGATCTCGGTGGCGGTCTCACCGAGCACGAGGACCGGATCGGACTGCTGCGCCTGGGCGGTCAACGCGTCCACCAGTTCCTGTCCCCGTACCGCCGGGAACCCCGCGATGTCGAAGATCTCCTTCTCCGGGTACAGCGCGGCAACCTGCCCACCGACCTGCGGGAGCGAGTCGAGAAGCGCGACCCGCATCCCACGGAAGCCGGCGTAGTACGTGGCGTACAGCCCGGACGGGCCGGCGCCGATGACCAGCAGGTCCACCTGCACCACCGGGGCACTCATCGTTCGGCCGCCTTGTCCCACGCCGCGACGACCGGGTGGTCGGAGCCCCGTGGACCGACCTTGCGGGCGCCGCCCGGGGAGCCGATCTCGGCGAAGAACTCCCGATTTATCTCGACGAACGCGCGACGCTCCTCCGGCACGTCCTCCTCGTGGAAGATCGAGATCACCGGGCACACCGGCTCGCACCTCCCGCACTCGACGCACTCGTCGGGCTGGATGTACATCATCCGATCGCCCTCGTAGATGCAGTCGACCGGGCATTCCTCGATGCACGACTTGTCCGTCTCGTCGATGCACGCATTCGTGATTACGTAGGCCAACGCAACTCCTGATGTCGTCCGACAACCTGCGCGAGCCGACCCAAATATCTCTCAATTCGAGTCGGTAGTTCGCTATGCGAGATAGCCTGGTGGCAGCGGAAAGCCGTGTCAACACAAAGGAGGCGGCGTCAGGCTGATTTCACGTGTTCTTAATAGGGCGTGCGCGCAGCACACACCCTCCACTGGTTATCGCATGAAGAGATGACGTATCGACGAATTGGCTCGACAGATTATCGAGGAGTCGGCGAACCGACGTCAGCTGTCCAGCTTGCGGGCGCCGAGCACCTCGACCAGCATCTCGCCGGCCACCTCGTCCGGATCGCGCCGGCTCGACTGCTCGACCGGCACCGCAGCCTCCGCCATCATCTCCTCTTCGTCCTCCGGGGTGGTCGGAGGCGGCGGAGCGTCGTAGTCGTAGTCGACGGGCGGCGGACCCGGGTCGTCCGGGTAGTCGGGAGCTTCGGGCGGCGGAATGTCGTCCACGTCCGGCGCGGCCGATCGCGAAGTCGGCCGCGCCAGCGGTGCGACGGCGGCACGTCCCTGGCTGGGACGGGAGAAACGCGGAGCCGCAGGCGCTTTGGCCTGCGTCGGCGTGGACACGGCGGCTGCAGCAGCAGCCGGGGCGGCGGCGCCGTGCTCGCACGTGACCTCCCAGTCCCCACCGAACACGTCGTGCAAGGCGGCACGGATGACGTCACTGTTGCGGGGTTCGACCAGGCGCTTCGCGAGAGGCGCCGAGTCGTGCCCGAGCACGACGCGGGCACCGTCGACAGATCGCACCGTCGCGCCGGAGAGCATCACCTCGACGGTGCGACTCCGCTCCCGAACCTTGGTTCGGACCTCGGACCACACCGCCCGCAGGGCGGCCGCGTCGGGTCGGGCACCCGACTCCGGCTGTGCCGGACCGGGCTGGGCCGGGCCGGCGCCCGACGCAACCTCTCGCACCGGTTCGGGTGAACGGACGGGCGCGGGCTGCGCCGCGGCTTCCGGCTGCGGGGTACGCACGACCGGTTGCGGCACGGACCCCGACGGTGCCGCAGGGGCGACTGTGACCGGCGCCGGTTCCGCAGGCTCGGGCGACGGCTGCCGGACAGGTGCCTGCGCGACCGGTTCCGGGCTCGGTACCGCTCTCGCAGGCTCCGGCGCTGCCTCGGGTTCCGGCGCCGCCTCGGTGGCCTGGCGCTGGGAAGGACGTTGGTAGACCGGCCCGGACGACGGAGACTCGGCCACCGCGGGCCGCGTCGCGGCGGTCGGAGCAGCGGCAGGGGCCGACGATGCGAGCGGTACGACGCCCTGCTCGATTCGCTCGAGGCGTTGCAGCACAGCCGATTCGGCGTCCGATGCGGAAGGGAGCAACATCCGGGCGCACATCACCTCGAGCAGCAGCCGCGGTGCTGTCGCGCCGCGCATCTCACCGAGACCGGCATGCACCAGTTCCGCGTAGCGGGCAAGAGTCGCGGGGCCGATCCGCTCGGCCTCCTCTCGCATCCGTTCCAGGACGTCGCCGGGGGCGTCGACCAGACCGCGTTCGGCAGCGTCGGGGACGGCCCGCATCAGGATCAGGTCACGCAACCGCTCGAGCAGGTCGACGGCGAACCGGCGCGGATCGTGCCCTGCATCCATCACCTTCTCGACGGTGCCGAACAGTGCGGCCCCGTCGTTCGCAGCGAGTGCGTCGACGGCTTCGTCGATGAGGGCGACGTCGGTGACGCCGAGCAGCGCGAGTGCACGCGCGTACGTGACGCCCTCATCGCCGGCACCGGCGAGCAACTGGTCGAGCACGCTCAGCGAGTCACGCGGCGAGCCGCCACCGGCACGGATGACCAGCGGGTAGACGGCGTCCTCGACCGGCACGTTCTCCTGCGAGCAGATCTTCTCGAGCAGCCCCCGCATGGTGGACGGCGCCAGCAGCCGGAACGGGTAATGGTGCGTACGCGACCGAATGGTCGGCAGTACCTTCTCCGGTTCGGTGGTGGCGAAGATGAAGATCAGGTGCTCCGGCGGCTCCTCGACGATCTTCAGCAGCGCATTGAATCCGGCCGTGGTGACCATGTGCGCCTCGTCGACGATGAACACCCGGTACCGCGACTCGGCCGGGGCGTAGAACGCCCGATCGCGCAGTTCACGGGTGTCCTCGACACCACCGTGGCTGGCGGCGTCGAGTTCGATGACATCGAGATTGCCGGGGCCGCCCGGGCCGAGGGCGATGCACGACGCGCACTCCCCACACGGGCGGGACGTGGGCCCCTGCGCACAGTTGAGTGAGCGCGCCAGGATGCGGGCGGACGACGTCTTGCCACAACCACGCGGCCCCGAGAACAGGTACGCGTGGTTGATGCGTCCGGCATCGAGGGCGGTGCTCAGGGGCTCGGTGACGTGCTCCTGACCCACCACCTCCGCGAACGAAGCTGGTCGATACTTCCGGTACAGGGCCACGGCGAAAGAGTACCGGCGACGCCCGACAGCGTGCCGCAGGACCGTGCCGTGGCACGCGGGACACCGACGCGGCCGGGGAGACCGCCTAGCCTGGTCTCCAGGCCCACTCCAGAGGAGGTGCCCGCATGGCACCGTTTCCCGCACTCACCCATGTCGCCGTCACCGTCTCGAACCTGCCGGCCAGCATCGAGTGGTACACGCGACTGTTCGGCGCACCGCCGGTGCTCGACGAGGACGAGGAGTCCGGCACGTTCCACCACGCCGTCTTCGCACTCGGCGGCGGCACGATGTTCGGCCTGCACACCCACACCGGTGCCACGCCGGACACCGGCTTCGACGAACGCCGGGTGGGTCTCGATCACCTCGCGTTCGCGTGTACCGCCCAGGAACTGCCCCGGTGGCGCGATCGGCTCGACGACCTCGGCATCACTCACGGCGGCATCAAGACCGCGAGCTACGGATCGGGGCTGTCGTTCCGCGATCCGGACGACATCGCGCTCGAGTTCTTCGCGCCGCCCGGCTGATCCGTGGCTGCTACTGCGTCTTCGCTGCCTTCGCTGCCTTCGCCGCAGCCTTGGCCGCCTGTTTGAATTCGCGCACCTCGAGCAGCGTCTGCCGGTCGCCCACGTCCGCGATCGACCGGCGCGCGCCCTCGTCGCCGTAGGCCCCGGCGGCCTCCCGCCACCCGGCCGGCTGCACCCCGACCTGCTTGCCCAGCAGCGCCAGGAAGATCCGCGCCTTCTGGTCCCCGTAGCCGGGCAGCGCCTTCAACCGCTTCAGCACTTCCTTGCCGTCCGGCTCCCCGGATGTCCAGATCGCGGCGGTGTCACCGTCGTAGTGCTCCACCAGGTACTGGCACAGCGACTGGATCCGCTCCCCCATCGACTTCGGGAACCGGTGCACCGCCGGTGGCTGGGCACACACCGCGATGAACTCGTCCGGATTCATCGCGGCGACGGCGTGCACGTCGAGGCCACCGAGACGGTCTGCGAGCTTCTTCGGTCCCGCGAACGCGATCTCCATCGCCACCTGCTGGTCGAGCAGCATGCCGATGAGAAGCGCCAGCGGGTTCTCGGCCAGCAGTGCGTCGGCGTCGGGATCTCCGACCAGGTTCAGCGTCGATGACATGCAGACGATCATGCCCTGCGCGTCAGGGGCGGCGCCACACGACCACCGCGATCACGATGCCGAGCGTGAGCGCGATCGACGTGGTCAGCGCGTGCACCCAGTGCGGGAAGAGCGTCGGTTGCGAGGTGTCCGGAACGGCGGCCAGGGCGGCGAACAACGCCACGACGGCGATGACCGAGGCCGCCGCCGACCAGCCCTGGGCCAGGCGGGTGTGCCTCGCACCGCGCAACTCGGCACTGCGCAGCAGGGCGTGCTCGACGACGTCCACGGCCTCGGACAGTTCTGCGTCGAGTTCGGCCATCTCGTCGGCGACCCGGCCGGCCATGAGTGCTCGCAGCTGGGTGGGTTGTGTCCACGAGTGGAACCTGTCGTCGTGGATCGATTCCTTGCGCAGCAGGGCCCGTTCCATCCGGCGGGACTGCATGATCGCGATGTCGTCGAGGACCGTGGCCAGCCGATCGCCGCCGAGACCATCGGGGTGGCGCAGATGCTCCATAGTCGTCCAGTAGTCGGCAGAGGCCCGTGCCCGCACCGCCACCCACGGGATGAGCCCGTAGATCATCTCGCGGGTGCCGTGCCCGACATAGTCGCTGCCGAGGGCGGTGGCCTCGAGGTCGAACAGCACCGCACCGGAGTCCTCCCGCACGGCGATGGCGGCCCCCGGCTGCACGGGCCGGTCCACCAGCGGAACCCGGTCCCACTTCCACAACACACCCCAGGACCGTGCCGCGGCGCGGGCCTCCGGTCCGATGCGCGGGCCGTCGACGAGCGAGCGGACGCGTTCGCCGCCGCTCGAGACCACTTCCACGACCATGCCCTCGGCGACCTCGCGATCGCCGACTCCCCGGTGGCGGTGGACGACGAGTTCGTGCAGGGGTTGATAGGTCGTCGGCGCGCACAACCGCCTGTTCAGCCCGGGGAAGACATCGTTCAGGCAGGCGTCGGCGGTCAGTTCGAAGGGCGCGAGGAACTCACCGAGCACCGGGCGCAGACCGGCGCCGTCGCGGTCCTGCAGCGGGTCGCTGCGCCAGTCGACGAGCGGCGACCCGTGATCCGACAGCGACTCCAACGCCAGGACGAGACCGTGGCCGGGGACGTCCCACAGCGACACGCACGTCGCGGGGTGTCCCACATACGGTCGGGTCGCGTCCGGCGCCTCACGCAGCGACCCCGTCGACGCACCGAACGAGATCTCCGGCCGTGTCGGGTCGACGACGTGCCGGAACGCGAGCAGGCACGGCGGACGCACACCGTGGTCCGTCTCGGGCTGCTCGGCGATGCGTGCCGGCAGGAAGGGCTCCACCTTCTCGACGGGTGGGACCCGCGGTGGCGTCTCGGGCGCCGCCTCGATGTCGAGCGCCAGGAGGAACACCTTCAGCACACCGAGACACCCCGTGACAGATCCGACGGCCGATGCGCCGACTCCGGAATTCACGAGAGCGCGGTTTTCCATCACACTCACCACTTCCGAACCCGCCGCACGGTATGCGGCGACCCTGACCAGCGAGTATGTCAGGTCGGTAGGGGAAAGCAAGTCGTGGTGACGGCGGGCACCGATAAGGCCCCGACCAGGGCCGATCCGAGTTGTCCACCGCCCGTCCACGTGTTGTACACAACTTTATCCACAGGTTGGGAACAAACTCACACCCGGAGTGCAGATTCTTGTCGACGGAGGTACGCAACAAAGAATCGAGGCTCGCAACGCCGGCAGTGACTGCCGATGTTGCGAGCCTCGTCCTCGCGTTGCGTACCTACCCGCGCACTACTTGTCGGCGAGCGCCTTCTCCGCCGCGGCCAGCAGCACGCAGGTTGCGACACCGTCCATGGCCTTCTCGAGCTCACCGAGCGAAGGGAAGCTCGGTGCGAGGCGGATGTTCTTGTCCTCGGGGTCCTTCTTGTACGGGAACGCCGAACCGGCACCCGTCAGCGCGATACCCGCTTCCTTCGCCAGGGCGATGACGCGGGCCGCCGTGCCCTCGACGACATCGAGGCTGATGAAGTAGCCGCCCTCGGGCTCGGTCCAGGACGCGACCTTCGACGTGCCGAGACGCTCCTCGAGGATGCGGCGCACGAGCGCGAACTTCGGCGCGAGGATCTCGCGGTGCTTGGCCATGTGGGCACGAACGCCCTCGGCGTCGCGGAAGAAACGCAGGTGACGCAGCTGGTTGACCTTGTCGGGGCCGATGGTCTTGATGCCCAGGTGCTTCTGGTACCAGGTGAGGTTCTCGGTGGAGCTGCCGAAGAAGCTCACGCCCGAACCGGCGAAGGTGATCTTCGAGGTGGACGCCAGCGCGAACACGCGGTTCGGGTGACCGGCCTGCGCGGCCAGACCGAGGATGTCGATCGCAGGCGCGAGGTGCTCGGTGAGCGGGTGCACCGCGTAGGCGTTGTCCCAGAAGATGCGGAAGTCGGGAGCGGCCGTCGGCATCGACACCAGCTCGCGGGCGACCTCCTCGGAGTACACCGCACCGGTGGGGTTCGAGTAGGTCGGCACGGCCCACATGCCCTTGATCTGCGGGTCGTTCGCGACGAGATCGGCGATGAACCGCACGTCGGGGCCGTCCTCGCGCAGCGGCACGGGGATCATCTCGACGCCGAGCGACTCGGTGATCGCGAAGTGCCGGTCGTAGCCGGGCGCCGGGCACAGGAACTTGACGACCGACTCCTGCGACCACGGGCGCGGCGAGTCGACGGTGCCGTGCAACAGCGACCAGACGACGAGATCGTGCATGATCTCGAGGCTCGCGTTGTTGCCGGCGACGAGGTTCTCGACCGGGATGTTCAGCAGCTCGGCGAAGATCGCGCGCAGCTCGGGCAGGCCGGTGAGGCCGCCATAGTTGCGGGTGTCGGTGCCGTTGCCGTCGCGGAAGTCGTCGGCACCCGGCAGCGACAGCAACTCCGCGGAGAGATCGAGCTGCTCGGGCGAGGGCTTGCCGCGGGTCAGGTCCAGCGTCAGCTTCTCCGACTTCAACCGGTCGTAGTTGGCGGACTGGCGCTCGTGCTCTGCAACGAGTTCCTCATGGCTCATCAACCCGTACTGGGTCTGCGTAGGCATGCGGAGGGACCTTTCACCGTGCACGGCGACACGGGCATCGGCGGAAATTAAGAGGACCCCGCGCACCCGGCAGAGCCCGTTGACCCTTGCTGCCTTCCGGCCCTGGGGGAGTTCACAGGATGCGCGCCGCGCGGGATCCATCGGCAAGTGTAGAGGAACGAGCGCCCCGGCGGCGAACCCGCCCCCGCAGCACCCCCGGAATCAGGGTGCGACGTGCCCGTTTGGCAAGTTGGGGTCTCCATTCGGTATGCTTCCCCACGGAGGATTCGCCTAGTGGCCTATGGCGCTCGCCTGGAACGCGGGTTGGGTTAACGCCCTCAGGGGTTCAAATCCCCTATCCTCCGCCACGGAACCCCGTGGGGCGCACAGCGTCCCACGGGGTTTCTGCTTTTCTCCGTCCTCTGTTCGCGTACCGGGCCGATCTCGGGCACGATGCGTCTCGTGACTGCGGACGACAATTTCCCGCTCGCCGGCAACGCCGACCACGAGCAGGCTTCGGTCTGGGTTGAGATGCTGGACCGGGAGATCGACGAGGTGTCCGCAGCCATCGAGAAGACCGAACAGAAGGCCCTCGCCGAACATCGGGTGGGGGCCGTGGACCGAGCGCGCAGGTTCGACGCCGAGGTCGAGCGACTGGGCGCCCAGCTCCGCGATCTGCACCGCATGCGTCGCAATCTCACCGACCGCTTCAGCTGATCGGAGAGATCGCGGCGGTGCGTTACTCGCAGGCGCTGTGGTGCGTTACTCGCAGGCGACGCCGTCCCCGTCACCGTCCATCTTCGGCCGGTAGCCGGGCTCTCCCACATACAGGGGTGCAGCTCCCGCAGCGCGGGCCGCCGCGCAGTTCTCGTAGTACACGCTCGCCGGAGCAGGGGCAGGTGGGGCCGGCTCGGGAGCAGGCGCGGGCGCGGGCGCGGGCGCCGGAGCAGGAGCCGGCGCGGGGGCCGGTCGCGTCGTCGTGGTGGGTACGGGAGCGGGTGCAGCTGCGGGAGCTCCACCTCCGCATTCGGTGAGGGCCCGCACCATCGCGTCGTGCTCGGCCTGCGTCACCCACAGGCCGTAGATCGCCTTGACCTCGATCTGCCGCGCGACGTACGTGCAGCGGTACGCGCGGTTCGGCGGCAGCCAGGTCGCGGCGTCACCGTCGCTCTTCTGCTGGTTGGTCGGCCCGTCCACGGCCTGGAGGTTGCGCGGGTCGTTGGCGAAATCGGCACGGGTGCCCGCGTCGAGCTGCTGCGCACCCTTCTGCCACGCGTCCGACAACGCGACGACGTGGTCGATCTGCACCGCGGTCGAGGTGTCCTGTCCGCGGGTGAATGCGATCGTCGTGCCGGTGTACACGTCGTTCAGGGTTCCCGACGCGACGACGCAGTCGCGGGTACCGGGCCGGTAGACGATGTCGACGAGGTCGCGCCGCAGGATGTCGTTGCGGGTGTCGCAGCCGTTGCCCCCGAACTCCACCGACACGTCGTCGCTCCACGCCTGACCGAACAGGTCGCGGCTGTACCCGGTCTTGGGCGCGCGCCCCTTGACGGGCAGGGTCGCCAGCCGGGCCAGGGCCTCCGACGAATCCGCCGACGCTGCCGGTTTCGACGCCGCCGGACTCGATGCGGTCGTCGAGGAGGGGCGCGTCGCGGTGGGTGACGATGTCGTCGTGGGAGTTTCGGAGCTCGGCGCCGGGGACTGTTCGGAGGTCGCCGCCGGAGCGGCGGAGGTGTCCTGGGCCGTCGAGTCGCAACCGGTGAGGGTCAGACCCGCGACCGTCGCGACGACGAGCAGGGACAGCCGGGACGACAGGCGGGGCAAGGACATCGAGGGAACTCCTGAGAACGACGGCGCCGGACGGCTCCCCTTGTCCATCGCGCCCACGACGCCCGGTCGTTACACCACGTAAGCATCCGGGAGCCGACGTGGTCGGCATCCCGGAGGGAACGGTTCCTACTATCGTCTGGTGGTCGGTTACGGCAGGCAGTTGCAGGGACTCGCGATCGCGCTGTCCTCTCTCGCAGGGTTCATCGATGCCCTCGGGTTCATCACCCTGGGCGGTGTGTTCGTGTCGTTCATGAGCGGCAACTCCACGCGCTTCGCGGTCGGCACGGCCGACGGTGCGTGGCAGACGGTGGCGCTCATCGGCGGTGTGCTCGCGCTGTTCGTGCTCGGGGTGATCCTCGGCAGCGTGGTGGCGGAACTGACCGACCGCGACCGGCGGACCCGCAAGATCGCGGTCCTCGCAACCGTGACGGTGTTGCTGACGGTCGCCGCTGCGGCCGTCCTGGTGGACTGGACGCCGGTCTCCGTGATCGCGATGACCTTGGCCATGGGAACGGAGAACTCGGTGTTCCGGCGCCACGGGGAGACGACCGTCGCCCTGACCTACATGACGGGTGCACTGGTCAAGATCGGGCAGCGGATCGCGGCGGCGTTCTTCGGCGGTCCGCGCTGGAGTTGGCTGCCCTATCTGGGTCTGTGGGGCGGCCTTGTGACGGGTGCCGTTCTCGGCGCGCTCGCCCATCGGGCGCTGGGATTGCACGCTCTGTGGATCGCGGCGGCGTTCGCAGCCACGCTGACGGTCTCGGTCCGTTTCCTCTCCGATCACGAGCTCACCGGCGGGGTGTGATTCCCACCTCCCCGTACGTTCGTACGGTGGAGGGCTCGGCTACGGTGCTCCCCATGCGCACGCGCCC
Source organism: Rhodococcus rhodochrous (assembly GCF_900187265.1). Taxonomy (NCBI): domain Bacteria; kingdom Bacillati; phylum Actinomycetota; class Actinomycetes; order Mycobacteriales; family Nocardiaceae; genus Rhodococcus; species Rhodococcus rhodochrous. The sequence continues at coordinate 372,807 of NZ_LT906450.1, read as the reverse complement.
CTACGTCACCACCAGCCCCACAAGGCTCGCTGCGGCCCTGCTCGACGTGGCCGCACGCAACGGTCTCGACGCGGCGAGCGTCCGGGAGGTGGCCAACGAGGCAGGGGTCTCGATCGGGGCGGTGCAGCACCATTTCCCGACCAAGGACGAGATGCTCGCGTACTCGTTCCGCACCCTCTCGGACCGGGTGCTGAACCGGCTGACGAACGTCGATCCCGACATCGATCCGGCGCGCACCCTGTTCTCCGCGCTCAGCCAGCTGCTCCCGCTCGACGAGGAACGCGGCAGCGAGGTACACGTGATGTCGGCGTTCGCCGTGCGGGCGGTCACCTCCCCCACCCTGAGCGCCGTCCGCACCGCCACCCTGTTCACGATCCGGACGGGCATAGCGCGCGTATTGATCCGCGCGGGAACACCCGATCCGGAGACCCGGGCCGCCCTGCTGCTCTCGGCCGCGAACGGGCTCGCGCTCGACGCGGCGGCCAGCCCCGATCTGTACCCGCGCGAGTATCTGACCCACGCTCTGCACGCCCAGGTCCAGCTCGTCCTCGACGGCGCCGACGCGCACTGACCCGCGCCCCGGAATCCGGGACGCGGGTCAGGAATGCGACCGACCGCCACGCGGTCAGTGGGCCGACCAGCCGCCGTCCATCGTGTACGACGCGCCGGTGACCATCCCGGCCTCGTCGGAGGCCAGCCACGACACGAGCGAGGCCACCTCCTCCGGCTCGACCAGCCGGGGCACCGCCTGATCGGTGAGCAGCACATCCGAGAGCACGCGATCCTCCGGGATGTCGTGTGCACGGGCCTGTTCCGAGATCTGCTTCTCCACCAGCGGGGTACGGACGTAACCCGGATTGACGCAGTTGCTCGTCACACCGCGGGGACCACCCTCGAGCGCGACGACCTTGGAGAACCCCTCGAGGCCGTGCTTGGCGGTGACGTACCCGACCTTGAAGGCCGACGCCCGCAGCCCGTGGACCGACGAGATGTTCACGATCCGGCCGAAGCCCCGCTCGTACATGCCGGGCAGCGCGGCCTTCACGAGCAGGAAGGGCGCCTCGACCATGAGCGTCTGGATGCGGCGGAAGTCGGCGAGGGCGAAGTCCTCCACCGGCCGCACGACCTGGATGCCGGCGTTGTTGACGAGGATGTCGACGTCGAGGCGGAGACCGGCGAGGCCGTCGGTGTCGAGCAGGTCGACGCCCCACGCCTCTCCTCCGATCTCGTGGGCGAGCGTCTTCGCGGCGACCTCGTCGACGTCGGCGACGGTCACTCGGACTCCCTGACCGGCGAGGGCGCGAGCGCAGGCCGCCCCGATCCCGCCGGCTCCACCGGTCACGAGTGCGGTGCGGGCCCTCATGCGGAGACCCCGGCGTTCTCGGCGGCCTTCTCCTGGGCGACCGTTTCCGCGTCCGCGGCGTCGATGTCGCGCAGCGAGATGCCCTTCGTCTCACGTGCCACGATCACCGCGACGATCGTGATCAGCGACGAGCCGAGCAGGTAGAAGGAGATCGGGACCGACGAATCGAAGCGGCTGAGGAGGCTCGCGGCGATGATCGGGGCGAGCGACCCGGCGACGATCGAGGTGACCTGGTAGCCGAGCGAGACACCCGAGTAGCGCATGCGGGTCGGGAACATCTCTGCCATGATCGCGGGCTGCCCGGCGTACATGAACGAGTGGAAGACGAGTCCGATGACGATCACGGAGACGATCCACGCGCTGTTGCCGGTGTCCATCATCGGGAAGGCGAGGAAGCCCCAGGCACCGGCGGTGACGGCACCGATCATGTAGACGGGGCGGCGTCCCAGCGTGTCCGACAGCCGTCCGACCATCGGGATGACCGCGAAGTGCACGGCGTGGGCGGCGAGCATCCACCACAGGATGTGACTGGTGTCGGCACCGACGACGATCTTCAGATAGGTGATCGAGAAGGTGACGACGAGGTAGTACATGACGTTCTCGGCGAACCGCAGGCCCATGGCCGTGAACACGCCGCGCGGGTAGCGCTTGAGCACCTCGAAGACGTTGAACGACGTCTCCTTGAGCTTGTCGGCCTCCTGCTGCGCCTCGAGGAAGATCGGGGCGTCGGTGACCTTGGTGCGGATGTAGTAGCCGATCAGCACGATGACGGCCGAGAGCCAGAACGCGACTCGCCAGCCCCACGACAGGAAAGCCGACTCGGGCAGCGTGGTGGTGAGGACGAGCAGGACGATCGTCGCGAGAAGATTGCCCATCGGCACGCCGGCCTGCGGCCACGACGACCAGAACCCGCGGGAGCGGTTGGGGCTGTGTTCTGCGACCAGCAGCACCGCGCCGCCCCACTCGCCGCCGACCGCGAAGCCCTGGACGAACCGGAGCGTCACGAGCAGTGCCGGCGCCCAGTATCCGATGGCACCGAAGGTCGGCAGGCAGCCCATGAGGAAGGTCGCGACGCCGACCATGATGATGCTGGTCTGCAGCAGCTGCTTGCGTCCGAACCGGTCACCGAAGTGACCGAAGACGATCCCGCCGAGCGGCCGGGCGACGAAGCCCACGGCGTAGGTGACGAACGCCGCGATGATCGCGTCGAGTTCGTTGCCGCCGTCGGGGAAGAAGACCTTGGCGAAGACGAGGGTGGCGGCGGTGCCGTAGAGGAAGAACTCGTACCACTCGACGACGGTGCCCGCCATGGACGCACCGACGACCCTGCGCAATGCCGACGGGGAGCTCTCCGGCCCATCCGTTCGTGCCTGTTCGACGCTCATGGTTGCACCCTCCCGGGACGCTCTGTGACGGGGAACACTTCCAAACACATATGCCGAGTATCGATACGCACATATGCATCCACAATGACGCGATTCGCAGATGCGATCTGCAAAACTGCACATATGAGCGTGCCCTCGGCCGATGACCTCCTCGTCCTGCTCGCCGTCGGACGCAGCGGCAGGTTCACCAGCGCCGCCGACGACCTGGGCGTCAACCACACCACGATCTCCCGACGGATCGCCGCGCTCGAGCGCAACCTCGATGGTCGCGTGCTCACGCGATCGGCGACGGGATGGGAGCTGACCGACCTCGGTCGGGAGGCGCTCGAGGCTGCCGAACGCATCGAGGCTGCGGTCGGCAGCCTCCGGAACCCCCGGGGCGAGCGTCGCCTCGAGGGTGTCGTGCGCATCTCCGCCACCGACGGATTCAGCGCCTACGTCGCCGCCCCGGCCGGCGCTCTCGTACGGCAACGCCACCCGGGTATCTCCGTCGAGATCGTCGCGACCACCCGTCGCGCCTCGCAGCAACGGTCCGGCATGGACATCGAGGTGGTCGTCGGACGCCCGCAGGTGCATCGGGCCGAAGCGCACCGCCTCGCCGACTACAACCTGGGCCTGTACGCCTCGCGCGACTATCTCGCCACGCACGGCTCCCCGTCGTCGGTCCGCGACCTGCGCGAGCACACCCTCGTGTACTTCATCGATTCGATGCTGCAGGTCGACGATCTCGACGTCGCGCGGCGCATCGCCCCCGACATGCAGGATTCGATCAGCTCGACGAACGTGTTCGTGCACGTCGAGGCGACCCGCGCCGCCGGAGGTCTCGGCCTGCTGCCGTGCTTCATGGCCGACCGGCACCCCGATCTCGTCCGTGTCCTGCCCGGTGAGGTCGAGGCCCGCCTGGCCTACTGGCTCGTCGCGCGTTCGGAGACACTGCGGCGGCCGGAGGTCGCGGCCGCGGTCGCGGCGATCCGGGAGGTCGTGCACGCCCAGCGAGCAGTGCTCCTGGGGGCCGCTCGATAGAGTGCACGGGTGTCATTTTCGGACGAGGACGAAGCAGGAGCGGGTCGCTTCGCACCGAGTCCCTCCGGCGACCTGCATCTCGGCAATCTGCGCACCGCCGTCCTGGCGTGGTTGTTCGCGCGGTCGACGAACCGCCGGTTCCTGGTCCGCGTCGAGGATCTCGACCGGGTGCGTCCCGGCGCGGAGCAACGCCAGCTCGCGGATCTCGCGGCGATCGGTCTCGACTGGGACGGCCAGGTGGTCCACCAGTCCCGCCGCCGGCGCCTGTACGACGAGGCCATCGCGCGGCTCGAGCAGGCGGGTCTGACCTACGAGTGCTACTGCACCCGACGCGAGATCCTCGAGGCCACCTCCGCGCCTCATGCTCCCGCGGGCGCCTATCCGGGTACCTGCCGCAACCTCACCGACGAGCAGCGGGCCGAGCGCCGGGCCTCCGGCCGCGCGCCTGCGATCCGGCTGCGGGCGACCGAGGAGTGGTTCACGGTCCACGACCTGCTGCACGGCGATTTCACGGGCATCGTCGACGATCTCGTGTTGCGCCGCAACGACGGAACTCCCGCGTACAACCTCGCCGTGGTGGTGGACGACGCCGACCAGGGCATCGATCAGGTGGTGCGCGGCGACGACCTGCTCACCTCCGCGCCCCGACAGGCCTATCTCGCACACCTTCTCGGACTGTCGGAGCCCGTCTACGCGCACGTGCCGCTCGCGCTCAACACGGAGGGCAAGCGACTCGCCAAGCGGGACGGCGCGGTGACGCTGGCCGATCAGCTCGCGCTCGGACACACGGCCGCCGACGTGCTGGGCACGATCGCGGTGTCGCTGCGGCTCGCCGACCCCGGCGAACCCGTGTCGCCGGAGCTGTTGCTGGACCGCTGGAATCCCGTGCGTCTTCCCCGGGATCCGTGGGTGTTCACGCCGTCCGAGGACGGCATCCGATAGGACACGATGCGGACATAGCGGATGCGGACCCGAGGTGATGTCCGTACTCTCTCGGAAGTGTCCGATCCCGGAGACGAGAGGCAGCCATGACCACCGGTGGTTACGACCCGAATCAGGATCCGAAGAACCCGGGTGGTTATCCGCCACCCGGAAACTACCCGCAGGGCGGGAACTATCCGCCGCCGTCGGGCGGTGGCACTCCCCCGTCGGGTGGGAACTATCCGCCGCCCGGAAACTACCCGCCTCCGGGGAACTATCCCCCGCCCTCGGGCGGCAACTATCCGCCTCCGGGTGGGTCCTACCCGCCGCCGGGGAACTATCCGCCGCCCCCGTCGGGTGGTGACTACCCGCCCCCGCCGGGTGCATACGGTGCCGGGAACTTCGGTGGTCCGCCCCCGAATCAGCTGAGTGTCGGCGACGCGATCTCCTACGGCTGGTCGAAGTTCAGTGGCAACGCCGGCGTGTGGATCGTCTTCATGCTCGCCGCGTTCGTCATCCAGGGCCTGATCAGCGGCATCTTCAACGGGTTCGACTTCACCAGTGAGGCGACGGACTTCACCCTCCTGAACGCCGTCGGCAGCATCGTCACGGCGATCGTCGGATACCTGATCCAGGCCGCCTTCGTGCGCGGTGCACTGGCCGAAACCGATGGGCAGCGACCCGCTTTCGGAACGTTCCTCCAGGTCGGCCCGATCGGCGCGGTCATCCTCGCAGGTCTGCTCGTGGGCATCGGCACGTCGATCGGTCTCGTGCTGTGCATCATCCCGGGCCTGGTGTTCGCGTTCTTCGCGTGGTGGACGATGCAGTTCGTCATCGATCGCAATCAGGACGCCGTCACCGCGATCAAGTCGAGCTTCAATGCGGTCAAATCGAATGCGGGAACCTTGTTCCTGCTCGCCCTCGCCCTGTTCGGCATCAACATCGTCGGCGCCCTGCTGTGCCTGATCGGCCTGCTGGTCACCGTGCCGGTGTCGATCATCGCCGTCACGTACGCCTACCGGGTCACCACGGGTGGTCCCGTAGCGGCCTGATAGAACTCCGGCGGGACCCTCCCGTCGCATCCGGAGGCATCTACCGACGCGCCACGGCACGCTGTACCGTGGCGCGTTGCCATGCCGATCGCGACAAGGGAGACATAAGTGACCACTGGTGGCTATCCACCCCCTCAGCAGGATCCTCGGGCGACGGGCGGTAATCCCGGCGGCGCCCCGTCCTACGGCGCCACCCCGCCCGACTACACCCAGCAGTTCCCGCAGTACGGCGCGCCCCAGACCGGTGACCCCCAGTACGGCGCTCCTCAGTACGGAACCCCGCAGAACGGGACGCCCCAATTCGGTGCGCCCCAGTTCGGCGCTCCTCAGTACGGTGCACCCCAGTACGGTGCACCCCAGTACGGGGCGCCGCAGGACGGTGGGTTCGGCGGCCCGGGATTCCCCGGCCCGGATCCGAATTCCGGTGCCGGCACCCCGGGGGAGCTGCTCCCGCGTCTCGGCGCCCGCATCATCGACGGCCTCATCGTCGGTATCCCCATGGGGATCCTGAGCGCGATCATGATCATCGCGAGCGGTGGAAGCGGCTTCGTGGACTTCTTCATGACGGTCGTCAGCGGTGTCGTCGCATTCGGCTACTGGACGTACATGGAGTCCGCTCGGGGCGCGACCATCGGCAAGAAGCTCCTCGGCCTGTCGGTCGCCGGCCCTGCCGGTGGTAACCCCACCATCGAGCAGGCCGCCAAGCGCAACGCCTTCGTCGCGCTGCAGATCCTCACCGGCATCCCGCTGCTGGGTTTCCTCGCCGGTCTGCTGTCGCTCGCCGCGTACATCGGTATCGCGGTCACCATCGAGCAGGACGGCAACAAGCAGGGCTTCCACGACAAGTTCGCCGGCGGCACCCAGGTACGCAAGTCCTGATCTCCCGCGCGTTCCGGGTCCCGTTCTCGTCAGGACGGGACCCGTTCGTCGTATATGGGGTGTTCGCGCACGTACAGACCGTCGGCAACTTCGTGATCGCCGTGTGGTGATGCTTGGATGTCCGAGTGACCGAGCACGGACCGAACACCTCCCCCGCCCTCTTCGACCACGCGGCATTCGCGCGCGTGGGCCGCAGCCCGTACACGGGGATCGTCGTGCTGTTCACCGCGGTGCTGATGATCTCCAACATCTCTGCGACGAAGGGCATCGCCTTCTTCACCGACTCCGAGTTCGCCGTCGGTCCGCTGCAGATCCTGCCGATCATCACCGACGGCGGATTCTTCCTCTTCCCCCTCGCGTACATCCTCGGCGACGTGCTTAGCGAGGTGTACGGCTTCGCGGCCACCCGCCGGGCCGTTCTCTACGGTTTCGGGGCGGTCGCGCTGTCCGCGCTGTGCTTCTGGATCACGCAGCAGCTACCCCCGGCCGACTTCTACGAAGGTCAGGAGTCCTTCGAGAACGTGCTCGGTGTGGTGCCCCGGATGCTGATCGCCGGCCTCGCCGGCTACGCGGTCGGGCAGCTGCTCAACTCGTACGTGCTCGTCCGCATCAAGGAACGCACCCGGGAGAAGTACCTGTGGGCGCGGCTGATCGGGTCGACCGTCGTCGGCGAGTTCGCCGACACCCTCATCTTCTGCTCGATCGCCGCCGGGGTCATCGGCATCACGACCTGGGGCGACTTCGTCAACTTCGTGATTGTCGGATTCCTCTGGAAGACGCTGGTGGAGATCGTCGTGCTCCCGGTGACCTACCGCGTGATCGCGTACGTCAAGAAGCGCGAACCCTCCTACGCGTGACGGCTCACGCCCGACGTCACCCGCGTGACGGCTCACGCCCGACGACACCCGCGTGACGGCTCACGCCGGACGACTCAGGCCTGACGCCGGCTCGCGTAGAAGCGGCCGAGCGTCTCGGCCTTGAACTCGGCGAGGGTGCCGTTCTCCATGTTCGCCCGGATGTCGTCGACGAGCCGCACCGTGAACCGCTCGTTGTGGATCGTGCACAACGTCGAGGCGAGCATCTCCTTCGCCTTGAACAGGTGGTGGATGTACGCGCGCGTGTAGTTCCGGCAGGTGTAGCAGTCGCAGTTCTCGTCGATCGGCGTGAAGTCGCGCCGGTGGCGGCTCGTGTTGATGTTGAACCGGCCGTCCGGGTGGTAGATCGCGGCGTTGCGCGCGACCCGCGACGGATTGACGCAGTCGAAGGTGTCGACGCCGTGCTCGACCGCGACGAAGATGTCGTCGGGTTCGCTGATGCCCAGCAGGTGACGCGGCTTGTGTTCGGGCAGCTCCTCGGTGCACCACCGCACGATCGTGCCGAGATTGTGCTTCTCGAGCGCACCGCCGATGCCGTAGCCGTCGAACCCGCGTCCGGTCTCGCCGACGATGGACTCGAGGCCCCGACAGGCCTGTCGTCGCAGGTCCTCGTACTGAGCGCCCTGCACGACCCCGAACAACGCCTGGTAGGGGCGGTGGGCACGTTCGGCGGTGAGCTTCTCGTGCTCGGCGATGCACCGCACCGCCCACGCCTGGGTGCGCTCGAGGGAGCGTTCCTGGTAACCGCGGGTGTTCATGAGGGTCGTGAGCTCGTCGAAGGCGAACATGATGTCGGCGCCGAGCTCGTGCTGGATGCGCATCGACACCTCGGGGGTGAACCGGTGCCGCGACCCGTCGAGATGCGACTTGAAGGTCACCCCGTCGTCGTCGACGTGGGCGAGCCGTTCCTTGCCCTTGGCGATGACGTCGTCGTTCTGGACGCCGACGGACTCCATCGCGATGACCTTCTTGAACCCGGCCCCGAGCGACATGACCTGGAAACCGCCGCTGTCGGTGAAGGTCGGGCCGGGCCAGTTCATGAACTTCCCGAGCCCGCCGGCCTCGTCGACGATGTCGGAGCCGGGCTGCAGGTAGAGGTGGTAGGCGTTGGCGAGCAGCGCCTGCGAGCCGAGTTCGGCCATCGTCTCCGGCAGCACGGCCTTGACCGTCGCCTTCGTGCCCACCGGGACGAAGGCCGGGGTGCGGATGTCTCCGTGCGGGGTGTGGATCGTGCCCGTGCGGCCGAGTCCGTTGTCGAGACGCGCTCCGACCGTGAAGAAGGGGTCGGGCGGGGTCGGAATGCTGGAATCGGTCACTTCCGTATCCAATCACGTCGGGAATGTGCGGCCTTCTCACGGCGGCGGACGGAGATCGCGAACACGGCGACACCGGCCAGCGCCAGCAGCACGCCGACCGCGGCGGGCGCGGTGTAACCGAAACCGGCCGCGATCACCACCCCGCCGATCCACGCGCCGAACGCGTTGGCGAGGTTGAACGCGGCGTGGTGCAGCGATGCCGCGAGCGTCTGGGCGTCCTCGGCGACATCCATCAACCGCACCTGCAGTGCCGGACCGACGGCGGCGCATCCGACACCCAGGCCGAAGACCATCACGAAGGCGGTCCACGGGTTGTGGGCCGCGGCAACGAACAGCGCGAGCAGCACCGCGAGCGAGGTGATCGACGCGTAGACGCCGGGGATCACACCGCGATCGGCGACACGACCACCGATCGCGTTGCCGACGACCATGCCCACACCGAAGAGCATCAGCGCGACCGGCACGAGCGATCGCGACACTCCGGCGACGTCGGTCAGCGTGGTGCTGATGTAGGTGTACACCGCGAACACACCACCGAAGCCGATGACGGCCACGGCGAGCGTGAGCCAGACGGTGCTGCTCTTCAGCGCCCCGAGTTCGACCCGCACGCTGGTCGTCGGTATCGACAGTGTCGGCACCCAGGCGGTGAGGGCTACAACGGTCGCGATTCCGATCGCCGCGACCAGCACGAACGCCGCGCGCCAGCCCAGCGCCATGCCGAGCCACGAGGCGGCGGGCACCCCGACGACGTTCGCCACCGACAGCCCCATCATCACCAGCGACACCGCCCGCGCGCGGCGGCCGGGTCCGGCGAGATGCGCCGCGACCAGTGCGGCGACCCCGAAGTACGCGCCGTGCGGCAGGCCGGCGACGAACCGGGAGACGACGAGCAGACCGTAGTTCGGGGCCAGCACCGTGGCGGCGTTCCCGAGGGTGAACGCGACCATCAGCGCGACCAGCAGTGTCTTGCGCGGCACGCGGGCGGCGATCGTCGCGATGAGCGGGGCACCGACGACGACACCGGCCGCGTAGGCGGAGACGACGTGACCCGCGGTGGGTTCGGAGACCCCGATGCTCGTCGCGATCTCGGGGAGTAATCCCATCGCGACGAACTCGGTGGTTCCGATGCCGAACCCGCCGAGGGCGAGCGCCCACATCACCAGCGTGCGCGCGGGATGTCCGGAGTCGGTGTGGGCAGGATCGTCGAGTGGGCGGCCGGAAGCCGTGGTGGTCATCGGTGCGGAAACCTTCGATCTGTCGATGGTCCCGGAGCCGGAGGTCGTGCGGGCCGGGACGCGGGCGCGCTCGGGGAGCGACGCGGGGGCAGCCTCCATTCTGGGGCAGTCCGGCCTCGCACTTCTCCCCGCGGCGACGTGAGTTCCGCCATCTCCCGATCGTCAGGTGAGGAAGGTCGTATCCGCCCGCTCGGCCCTGCGTGCCTCGATCCTCCTGGCGACGAACTTGCCGATCTCGTCCACCCACAGCACCGACGAGCCGACGGCGATCGCGAGCAGCCACTGTTCGGAGGTGAGCGAGGTGGTGTCCATGATTCCCTGCAGGGCGCCGAGTTGGACGACGCAGATCTGCAGGACGACGACGGCGATGATCGCGATCCAGATGGTGTGGTTGGTGAACGTCTGCGCCGAGAACACCGATCCGAGATCCGAGCGCACGTTGAACAGGTTGAACACCTGGTAGAAGACGAACGTCGTGAACGCGAGGGTGGTGGCGAACAGTGGGTCGGATGCGCTGTCGGGGAACAGTTCCGGGCCGAAGTACAGCACGGCGATCGTGCCCACCGTCATCACGATGCCGAGGCCGAGGATGCGCTGTACCCGGGAGCGTTCGAGCAGGGCCTCGTTCGCGGGCCGCGGTCGTCGCCTCATCGCGTCGGGGGCGGTCGGGTCGACGCCGAGGGCGAGCGCCGGTGGTCCGTCCATGATGATGTTCACCCACAGGATCTGCAGTGCGCTGAAGGGCGCCCCGCCCGCGAGTCCGAGCACACCGGCCGTCAGGAAGATCAGGACGAAGCCCCACGCCGTGGTGAGCTGGAACTTCACGAATTTGACGATGTTGTCGTAGATTCCGCGTCCTTCGGCCACGGCGGCGACGATGGTCGCGAAGTTGTCGTCGGTGAGGATCATGTCCGCGGCGCCCTTGGAGACGTCGGTTCCCGTGATGCCCATGGCCACACCGATGTCGGACTGTTCGAGTGCGGGAGCGTCGTTGACGCCGTCGCCCGTCATCGCGACGATCTGCCCGTCGGCTTGCAGCGCTTCGACGAACCTGATCTTGTGTTCGGGCGCCACGCGGGCGAGGACACCGAATTCCTTTGCTCTCCGGCGCAGTTCGTCGTCGGTGAGTTTGTCGAGATCGGCACCGGAGGCAGCCGACCCGCGGATTCCGAGTTCCTCGGCGATCGCGGAGGCCGTCACCAGATGGTCGCCGGTGATCATGTGCACCGAGATGCCCGCCTCGTGGGCGACGGCGATCGCATCCTCGGCTTCGGTCCGCGGTGGGTCGACGATGCCGACGATCGCGTGGATCGTCAGGTCGGTCACCTTCTCCTGCAGGGCATCGGTGTCGCCGCGGGGAACGGCGTCGAGGTCGCGACCGGCGATCATGAGGGTTCGCAGGCCTTCCGACGCCAGCGCCTCCACCGCCCGGTGGATCCTTCCGCGACCGTCGTCGTCGAGCGGGATCGGACCGTCGGCACCGGCGATCGAGGTGGCACGCTCGAGGAGCACACCCGGCGCGCCCTTCACGAAGCAGCGGTATCCGCCGTTCGGCAGGGTGTGGAAGGTGGCCATGTACTTGTAATCCGAGTCGAAGGGCACCTCCGCGATGCGGTTCAGCGCCGCCCGTGCACCCTCGACGTCGATGCCGCCCTTCTCGGCGAGCACCACGAGGGCACCCTCGGTGGGATCGCCGACCAGCACTCCGTTGCGCACGGTCGCGTCGTTGCACAGTCCCATCCCGAGCAGTGCGTCCGTGAAGTCCGGTGCGGGCAGGCCGTCGCCGACGAGGATCTTGCCGTCGGTTCCGTATCCGGTGCCGGTGACGCGGAAGGCGCGGCCCGCGACGAGCAGTCGCTGCACCGTCATCTCGTTGAGGGTGAGGGTGCCGGTCTTGTCGGTGCAGATGTGGGTGGTGCTGCCGAGCGTCTCGACCGCCGCGAGTCGTTTGACGATCGCACCGCGGGCCGCGAGGCGTGAGGCGCCCATCGCGAGGGTGAAGGCGACGACGGCCGTGAGCCCTTCGGGGATGGTGGCGACCGCCAGCGATACCGCGGTGACGAGAAGATCCGACCAGGTCTGTCCCCGCAGCAGGCCGAGGACGAACACCAGCGTCACCGTCACGATCGCGATGATCGTCAGGGTCTGGGCGAGCTGGCCGATGCGCCGTTGCAGCGGCGTCTGTTCGACACCGGCAGATCCGAGAAGGGTTGCGATCGCCCCCATCTCGGTGCGCATGCCCGTGCCGGTGACGATCATCGCGGCACGGCCGCGGGTGACCTCGGTGTTCATGAACAGCATGTCGGTGCGGTCGCCGAGCGGCGCGTCGGGATCGTCGACGACGTCGACCCGTTTGTCGACGGGCTGGGATTCACCGGTGAGGGCGGCCTCGGCGACCTGCAGCCGGACCGCGGTGACGAGCCGGCCGTCGGCCGGGACGGTGTCGCCGGCCTCGAGGAGCACCACGTCTCCGGGGACGAGTTCGGCGCGGGGCACCTCCGTCCCGCGACCGTCGCGGAGCACCCGGCTGGTGGACACCGACATCTTCTTCAGCGCCGCGAGGCTGCTCTCGGCCCGGGATTCCTGCACGTAGTTCAGCACGGTGTTGAGCGCGATGACCGCGAAGATGACGATGGGGGTCTCCCACTCGCGGGAGACGGTGGCGCTGACCACCGCCGCCACGACCAGAACGAGGGTCATCCTGTCGGCGAGCAGCGACAACACGCGTCGCCAGGTCGGTACCTTCTTCGCCTCGTCGAGCAGGTTCGGGCCGTATTCGCCGCGCCGTCGCTCGACCTCGTCCGCGCTCAGCCCTCGTTGCGGATCGACCTCGAACGCCTCGGCGACGTCGGTCGCGGCGCGGGTGTGCCAACTCGAGGTGGTCGCGGGAGCCTGTGCGGACATCGGCACTCCTCGTTCGGGCGGTTCTCGGCGGATCGGGCGAATGCGGTCCTGACGGCCGGTTTCACCGTAACCGGCGGAGCGTTCCACTGCGCCGGAAGCCGGTTCGTGATGTGCTGGATACGGCAGCGGAACCGGAGGAGTGAACGCGATGAGCGACAACCCGAACACCGACGATCCTGTCGTCCCACTCGACGAGGACCAGTGCTGGGACCTGCTCGCGACGGGCAAGGTGGGCCGCCTCGTCACCGTCGTCGGCGATCGACCGGAGATCTATCCCGTCAACTACGTCACCGACGACCGCACGGTGTACTTCCGCAGCGGTGAGGGCAGCAAGCTCTCCGAGCTGGCGGTGCATCTGCAGGTCGCGTTCGAGGTGGACGAGATCAGCGAGGACTCCGCGTGGAGCGTCGTGCTGCACGGGCACGCCCGGATCCTGCGGAGCTTCGACGACGCGGCGAGGATCGACGCCCTCGGACTGTCGCCGTGGGTTCCCACCCCGAAGTACGACTACGTCGCGCTGACGGCCACCGACCTCACCGGGATGCGGCTGAAGCTCGTCAAGCGCTGACGGTGACGCCCTCTGCGCAGCAGCACCGCCTGTTGATGCGGTTCATGCTGCTGTCGGTGGCGACCGCGCTCGCAACGATGCTGCTGAAGGCATCCGCGGCGTGGATCACCGGGTCGGTGGGTCTGCTGTCGGACGCGCTCGAATCCGGGGTCAACCTCGTCGCGGCGCTCGTCGGTCTCGCGGCGCTGCGACTCGCCGCGAAACCGGCCGACGCGAACCACGACTTCGGGCACGGGAAGGCCGAGTACCTCTCCGCCGCGGTCGAGGGCACCATGGTCTTCGCCGCCGCGACGGTGATCCTGTGGACCTCGGTCGAACGACTGATCTCCCCGCAGCCGGTGATCGAGGTCGGACTCGGTCTCGTGCTGTCGGCCGCATCGTCGGCACTCAATCTCGTGGTCGGTCTGCTGCTCATCCGGCAGGGCCGCGCACACCGGTCGATCACGCTGGTCGCCGACGGGAAACACCTGCTGACGGACGTGTGGACGTCGGCGGGCGTGCTCGTCGGCGTCGCGCTGGTCGCACTGTCCGGGTGGGACGTGCTCGACCCGATCGTGGCGATCCTCGTCGCCCTGAACATCCTGCGGATCGGTTTCGGGCTCGTGCGGCAGGCGGTCGTCGGCATGCTCGACGCGGTTCTTCCCCAGGAGGACGTGACGGCGGTGACCGCCGTGCTCGACCGCTATCGGGAACCGGGGGTGGTGACGATCCTGCCGCCACGCACCCGCGAATCAGGACGTCAACGCTTCGTCTACCTCGTCGTGCAGGTGCCGGGCGACTGGACGGTGCGGGCCGGCCACGACCTGCTCGACCGCATCGAGGCCGATCTCGCCGAGGCGCTGCCCGGAGTCATGGTGTTCAGCCACCTCGAGCCGGATCGCGCCCCCACGGGACGCAGATGAGGTGATCAGGCCGAGGCGACCAGTCCGGCACCGAGGCCGAGCATCAGGACCGCGACGCCGCCGTCGAGGATGCGCCACGAGGACGGCTTGGCGAACCAGGCGCGCAGGTAGCGGGCGCCGTATCCGAGGGCGGCGAACCACACGACGCTCGCGGTGATCGCCCCGGCACCGAACCACCACCGGCCGGGATTGCCGTAGTGGTTGGCCACCGAACCGAGCATGAGCACGGTGTCGAGATAGGTGTGCGGGTTGAGCCAGGTCAGCGCCAGGCAGGTCAGCAGGGCCGCGCCGATGGTCACGGCACCGCCCGGCGCGGCGGACAGCGCGGACGGCTTCAACGCGCGACGTGCCGCGAACAGTCCGTAGCAGATGAGGAAAGCGGCACCCGCCCAACGGATCACGTCGATCGCGCCGGGTGCACGGTCGAGGATCGTCGCGATCCCGGCGATGCCGGCGGTGATGAGCACGGCGTCGGAGATCACGCAGATCGCGATCACAGGCAGCACGAATCGTCGCGCGATGGCCATGCGCAGCACGAAGGCGTTCTGCGCACCGATGGCGACGATGAGGGACAGACCTGTGACGAATCCGGCGGCGACGAGTGACATGGCATCGACGCTAGGAATCCCATCCGGATAAGAACAGTTGATTTTGCTGTACCTGCATTAGAGTTTCTTAATGTGGATCTCGACTTTGCTCAACTTCGCACTTTTGCAACGGTATTGGACGAGGGCACTTTCGAGGGTGCGGCGGCTGTTCTTCGTGTCACACCGTCCGCGGTGAGCCAGCGCATCAAGTCGCTCGAGCAACACGTCGGTCAGGTGCTGCTGCGACGCACCCGGCCCGTCAGCGCGACCGCGGCCGGCGAGGTGGTGATGCGACTCGCCCGGCAGGTCGCACGCCTGGAACAGGACACCTCCGAGGAACTCGGCCTCGGCGCCGACACCGGGAGCTACGCCACGATCCCGCTCGTCGTCAACGCCGACTCGATGTCCACCTGGATGCTGCGCGCCTTGGCCCGGATGCCCGTGCGCTATCGCGCACTGTTCGAACTGCACCGCGAGGACGAGTTCCACTCCACGGATCTGTTGCGCGACGGCACCGTCATGGCGGCGGTCACCTCCGTCCCCGAACCCGTGCAGGGCTGCACGTCCGAGAAGCTCGGCGCCATGCGCTATCACGCGATGGCGAGCGTGGACTTCGCCGAACGCTGGTTCCCCGAGGGCATGACCCCCACCGAACTGCGGGAGGCCCCGATGCTCACCTTCGACCGCAAGGACGACATGCAGGATCGCTTCGTCCGCAAGCGGACCCGGCGGCGGCTGAATCCGCCGCGCAATTACGTTCCGGGCGCTCTCGAGTTCGTCGAGGCGGCGCGGCTGGGGCTGGGCTGGGCCATGCTTCCCGACGCGATGGTCGCCGACACGACCGATCTGGTGAGCCTGGCCCCGGACGACCCGATCGCCGTGCCGCTGTACTGGCAGCGGTGGCGGCTGGACTCCCCCGTACTCGACGCGCTGACCGATGCGGTCCGTCGCACCGCGCGCGAAGTGCTGCACTGATCTCCCGGCACCCGATCTCCCGGAACGAGCAGGGCCCGAACCGGATCGCTCCGGTTCGGGCCCCGCTGGTGGTGATGCGGATCAGTAGTTGAACGCCTCTGCCCAGTGCTGCGAGTACTCGGCCTGACGCTCCACCTCGGTCAGCGGCATACGCCAGACCTTGTCGGAGTCGATCGGCGGGAGTTCACGGCCGAGCGCGGTCGGCGGTGCGACGTCGGGGCGCACGCTGTAGTCGCCCAGTTCGGTGAACAGCTCCTGGCCACGCTGCGAGAAGTTGTAGTTCATGAACACCTCGGCCGCTTCCGCGTTCTTGGCGGCGGCGGTCTTGCCCAGGTAGTAGTCGAAGGTCACGAAGCCTTCCTCGGGCACGACGAAGTCGATCGGCGCCTTGTCCTCGGTGGCGGTGACGTTCACCGACGCCGAACCCGTGGTCGCGACCGGCACCTCACCGCGGGCGAAGGCCGTCAGCTTCTGGCCGGCACCGTCGTAGATCGTCGGCTGCAGCGCAGCGAGCTTCTCCCAGTAACCGTCCTCGAGCTTCTCCTCGACGAACCAGTTGAGTGCGACGTTGGAACCGCCCGTCGCACCCTGCGAGATGCCGATCTTGCCGCGCCACTTCTCGTCGAGCAGGTCGGCCCACGAGGTGGGTGCCTCCTCCTCGGGGACGGCGCGGGTGTTGTAACCGAAGGTCTGCACCACGTTGGTGACCCGGGAGAAGTTGCCGTCCTGGATCACGACCTCCTCGAGTTCCTCGGTGCCGGGCACGACGTACGGGTTCCACACGCCGGCCTCGGTGAAGCTGTCGACGATGTCGTAGTCGGACGTGCGGATCACGTCGGCGTTCAGGCGACCGGCACCCTGCTCGGAGAGCACGCGCTCGGCCAGCCGGGCCGGGACGAGGCGCATCAGGTCGACCTTGATGCCGGTGTCGCGGGTGAATGCCTCGATGAAGGCCTGTTCGTTGGATTCCTGGTAGCTCGAGTACAGACTCAGCGTCTGCGTCTTCGCTGCCTCGTAGGTCTCCTTGTCGGCGATGGTCTCGCCGTCGATGACCAGACCCTCCGAGGTGTCGACCTCGGCCTGGGAGGTGACGCCGCCGGAATCTCCGCCGCCGCACGCCGCGAGTGTCGTGGCGAGGACGACCGACAGAGCGGTGAGCGCTACTTTGCGCGTTTTCATGGTGAGGCCTTTCGTTTCTCGAAAAGTCCGGTCAGAGCGAATTGGTTCCGGAGTCCGACGCTTCGGCGAGCTGCTTCTTCTCCCGGTTGCCGGCGAGCTGGGCGAGGACGGCCAGCACGGCGATCACCAGGACGAACAGCACGCTGATGGAGGCCGCGACCGCCGTCTGCCCGTTCTCGAAGTTGTCGAAGACCAGGATCGACAGGATCCGGGTGTCGGAGGTGAACAGGAACAGCGAGGCCGACAGTTCGCGCATCGCCAGCATGAGCAGGAGCAGGAAGGTCGACACGATACCGACGCGCATCAACGGCACGGTGACGTTGACGATGGCGCGCGACCGGCGGGCGCCGAGCATCACGGCACTGTCCTCGAGGTCGCTGTGCAGCTGCAGCATCGACGACGAGATCGAGCGGTAGCCCTGCGGCAGTGCCACGGCGACACAGGCGACGGCGAGGATGATCAGCGTGCCGTAGATCGGGATCGGCAGGCTCAGCCAGGTCCAGAGGATGCCCATACCGAGCACGATCGACGGGATGGCGAGCGGTGCGGTCGCGATCTGCTCGAGCAGAGCGCCGAGACGGCTCTTGGTGCGGTAGCGGATGTACGAGGCGGAGAAGCTGATCGTCGTACCGGCGAAGGCGGCGACGACGGCCACGACCACCGAGTTCACGAGTGCCTTCTGGAAGTCGGCCGCCGAGGCCACCTTCACGATGTTGTCGAACGACATTCCGCCCTGGAACATCTGGGACATGCTGTACAGGTACGGCGAGTCCTGGGTCGCGGCGAGGAAGAGCGCACCCATCGGCAGCGCGATCGCGAGCAGGAAGTACACGAGCGCGAAGATCGTTGCCGGCCAGCGCCAACCGCGCAGCGGCACCTGACGGGGACGGGCACCCTTGCCCGTCATCGTCGTGAACTTGCGGCGGTTGACGATCCACTGCTGGCCCATGGTGACGAAGACCAGGCCGAGCGTGAGCAGGATGGCGATACCGGCGGCGGCGTTCGCCTGGGCCGGGGCCGCACCCATGAGCCGGAAGATGTAGGTGGGCAGGGTCTCGATCCCCGCGGGGTTACCGAGAACCGCCGCGACCGGGAAGTTCTCCATGCTCAGTGCGAAGACGAGGATGCCCGAACCGAGCAGCGCCGGCATGGCGAGCGGCAGGGTCACCGTCCGGAACATCGTCTTCAGGGACGCGCCGTGGACGGTCGAGGCCTCTTCGAGGTCGGCGTTCATCATCGACAGCGAGCTGTGCACGAGCATGAACACGTACGGCGCGTAGAACAGGCCGAGGACGAAGATCAGGCCCGGGATGCTGTAGATGTTGATCGTCATGTCCAGGCCCATGTCGGCGAGCATGATGTTGACGAATCCGGCACTGGGAGAAGCGAGCAGCGACCAGGCGAGCGCACCGACGAGAGCCGGCACGAACACCGGCGCCATGCCGATGAAGAAGATGAACCGGCGCCAGGGCGCGTCGGTGCGGGCGCAGATGAACGCGAGCGTCGCACCGATCACGAGCGCGATGGCCGTCGCTCCGAGGCCGAGGATGAGGGAGTTCACCAGGCCCTTGACCGCGTCGGGGCTCGTGAGCACCTTGAGGTTGTCGAGCGTGAGAGCACCGAGGCCGCCGTTGCCCGGGCGCGGTACCTCGGTGGCGATCGCGGCCACGAGCACCAGGATCATCGGCATGATCACCAGTACGGCCAGCACGGCGAGAACCACCAGCGCCGCGCCGTTCTTGCGGAGGATTCCCCTACGCCACAACGGCGCCGATACCGGGGCGTCGGGCTCGAGGTCGTCGACCGGACGTGTCTCGGGGGGAGTGGCCAGCTGGGTCATGCCGCGACCTCCTGCAGTCGTGCCTGGCGAACCACATCGGCCGGCAGGACCTGGACGTTCTCCGGTGCGACCGAAGCGAAGACGCGATCGCCGATCGCGAAGCGCTCGGCGCCCTTCGTCGGGGCGAAGACGTCGAGCTCGCCTCCGTTGTCGAGGGTGACGGCGTAGCGGATGCTCGAACCCTGGAAGCTCGTGACGGCGACGCGGCCCGAGAACTCGTTGGTGCCCCCGCCGGACACGTTCGACAGCACCAGGTCCTCGGACCGGATGCACGCCTTGAAGTCGTCAGCGGTTGCGAGACCGCGCTGCTCGGTACGGATCACCTCTCCCCCGGTGCGAACGGCCGTGACGTAGCCGTCGGCGCCGACGGTGGCGGTGCAGTCGAAGATGTTGGACACGCCGAGGAAGTGTGCGATCGACGCGCTCGCCGGCTCGTTGTAGATGGCGGTGGGGCCGCCGATCTGCACGATCCGCCCGCCCTGCATGAGCGCGATGCGGTCGGCGAGTGCGAATGCCTCCTGCTGGTCGTGCGTGACGTAGACCGTGGTCAGGCCGAGGCTCAGCTGGATCTCACGCAGTTCCACCCGAAGACGGTCGCGCAGGCGGGCGTCGAGGTTCGACAGCGGCTCGTCGAGCATGAGCACCGAGGGGCGCATCACGAGCGAGCGGGCGAGTGCCACACGCTGCATCTGTCCACCGGAGAGCAGGCTCGCGCCACGCTGCGCGAAGTCCGACAGACCGACGAGTTCGAGTACCTCCGCGACACGCGACTTGACCTCTGCCGCAGGAAGTTTCTGCAGCTTCAGCGAGTAGGCCACGTTCTGGAAGACGGTCATGTGCGGCCACACCGCGTACGACTGGAAGACCATGCCGACGTTGCGCTTGTTCGGCGGCAGGTTGATGCCCTTCGCGGCGTCGAAGACGACCGTGTCGCCGATGGTGATGCGACCGGCGGTGGGTTCCTCGAGACCGGCGATGCAGCGCATGGTGCTGGTCTTGCCGCAACCCGACTTGCCGAGCAGCACAACCGATTCGCCCTCGTCGATCTCGAGGTTGAGGTTCTCGATGGCCGTGAATTTCCCGTAGCGGAGCTGCAGGTTCTCGATCGTGATCTTCATAGTGGTTCCTCAGGTTGTCTTTCCGGCGGGTGGCGGGTCCTACTCGAAGTACGTGACGGATTCGATCAGCACCGGGGAGGTGCCTTCGAAGGCTCGGTGCAGGGCCGCCTTCAGTTCCTCGGCACCGGTGACCCGTTCGCCCTTCACGCCGTAGCCTTCCGCGATCTTGACGAAGTCGATGTCGGGCACGTCGAGTCCTGGGGTCTCGCCGGTGTCCAGAGCGCGGGTGAACCGGCGCAGCGCGCCGTACGTGCCGTTGTTGAGGATGACGAACACCACCGGCACGTCGCGGCGGGCCGCGGTCCACAGTGCGGTGATCCCGAAGTTGGCGGATCCGTCACCGATGGTCGCGACCACGCGACGCTCCGGATGGGCGAGCTGGACGCCGACGGCGGCGGGCAGGCCGAAGCCCAGACCGCCGGAGGCCGGCGAGTAGAACGAACCCGGTTCGACGAGTTGGGTGTGCCGCCAGAACGCGTCCGCCGTGGAGGTCGATTCGTTGACGTAGACCACGTCGCGGGGAGCGATCTCGGCGATGGTGGCGAACACCGTGTCGGGGTGCATGGCCTCGGTGCGATCGGCTCCGCGTGCGAACGCCTCCCGGGCCGGCTCGGCCGGAACGTCGCGGCGGTGGACCCGCTCGGCAAGGATGCGCAGCGTCGCGCCGACCGGGGCGAGGTAGGCCTCGCCGAAGGGAGCGCGGGCGACCTCACCGGTGTCCTCGGACAGGTGCAGCACGCGGGTGCCCTCCGCCAGGAAGGGACCCGGACGGTAGTGGTGGTAGCGGAAGACCGGGGCACCGGCGACGAGCACCACGTCGTGGTCGGCCAGTGCCTCGTGGATGGACATGACGTTGGCGGGCAGCACCCCGCGGAACAGCGGGTGGGTGTTGGGGAAGGGGCACCGCGACGGCGACGGTGCGATCCACACCGCGGCGCCGAGCGCTTCGGCGAGCTGCACCGCGAAGCCGTTCGCGCGCTCCGCGTCGACGTCCGGTCCGAGGACCAGCGCAGGACGGGCGGCACCGTCGAGGGCGGCGAGGAGTTCGGCCGTCATCGCCTCGGACGGCTCGGTCGTCGTGGTGACGCGTCGCTCGGCGAGATAAGCGGTGTTGGCCGGGGCCTCGCGCTCCCAGTCGTCGTAGGGCACCGAGACGTAGACCGGGCCGGGCGCGGGCAGTGTCGCCATGTGGACGGCCTGGCTGATGGTGCGGGGCACGTCCTCGGGGCAGGTCGGTTCGGCGCTCCATTTGGTGAGCGGACGGGTCAGGCTCGCCGCATCGACGTTGGCCAGCATGACCTCCTGGCCGATGGTGTCGCGCACCTGCTGACCCGCGGTGATCACCAGCGGCGAGTGCGAGTACACCGAGTTGGTCAGTACACCCATGCCGTTGCCGGTGCCGGCTGCGGCGTGCAGGTTCACGAAGACCGGCTGTCCGCTCGCCTGCGCGTAACCGTCCGCCATCGCCACCACGGCACCCTCGTGGAGACCGAGGACGTAGTCGAAGTCCTCGGGGAAGTCCTTGAGGAACAGAAGCTCGTTCGAACCGGGGTTGCCGAAGACCGTGGTCATACCGTGCCGGCGCAGCAGCTCGAAGGTCACTTCGCGAATCGTGGGCATGCAGAGGTCCCCTTACAACAGGACGAGAAGAGAATTCGTAGGGTCGGGACGACCACTTGTCAGAACACTATGTTAGGGCGGTCACATAGATCCAATAGATTCTGCCGATCGCATTATTCAATACATCTATAGTCAACCGAATGGCGAACAATTACGACCTCGGTATGCTGCGGGTGTTCGTGTCCGTCTACAAGACCAGAAGCGTCACGCTCGCTGCCGAGAACCTCTTCGTGGCCCAGCCGACCGTGAGTTACGCACTGGGCAAGCTGCGCAAGCGATTCGGCGACGAGCTGTTCGTCCGCCGCCACCAGCAACTCGTACCCACGCGCCTGGCCGACGAACTCTATCCCCGCCTGCGGGAGATCCTCGAGCGTCTCGATGCCGTCATGAACGCCGCCGAGGTGTTCGACCCGGCTGCCACGACCCGGACCTTCCGGTTGGTGTTGTCCGATGTGGGCGTTACGGGACTTCTGCCGAAAATCATGACCGCGTTGTCCGTTCGGGCTCCCCTCGCGAGCGTCGACGTGGTTCCGCTCGCCCTCTCGCACGCGGGCGAGGCGCTGCGGCTCGGGGCCGCCGACGCGGTGGTGTGCACCCCGGTTCTGAACGGGCACGATCTCGACCGCACGCCGCTGTTCACTCAGCCGTACATCGGAGTGCGCCGACCCGACCATCCACGCATCGGATCGACGCCGAGCCTCGAGGAATTCGAGGCGGAACGTCACGTGTCGGTCGCGGTCGAAACCGGACACACCGCAGTGGATCTGCGCATCCGCGAACTCGGGATCCACCGCGACGTCGCAGTGACCCTCCCGAGCTTCACCGGTATCGCCGGCGTGCTGACCTCGACCACCTATCTGGGTTTCGCCCCGCGCGTCTACGCCGAGCGCTCCGCCCGTCTCGGTGAGGTGGGCCTGTACGAATTGCCCTTCGAGGTCCCGGAATCGGTGGTGTCGCTGTACACGATCCGGCGCGACCTGCCGTCCCCCGAGATCGACTGGCTGCGCGAACTCGTCGTCGAGGTCCTCGGCGACGGCTCGACCCCCGACCCGACGTAGCCGTCCGCTCGCCTGTTCGCCATCCGCTACGGCAATGACTGCAGCGGATGACCGGGACGGTAGCGGTTACCGTCGATTGTCGGATACAGCCGACGGCGGGATACGCCGGTCAGAATTCGCCGGTGGCCGCGAGATCGCGGGAAATCGCTCGTGCCGTGGCGATCACGCGCGGCACGATCTGCTGGGGTTGCGGAATCCGGGACTCGGGGAAGGCCACGGTCACGCTGGCGACGATGGCGCCCTGCGAATCGAGCACGGCCGCCGCGACGGAGGTACGGCCGGGCAGGCCGTCGTTGCGGGCGATCCCCACACCCGTGCGGCGGATCTCCGCGAGCTGCGCACGCAGTTCCGGGATACGCGCCGTCATCTCCGGATCCGACGCCGAATCGGCGACGAGTTCGTCCCAGGCCTCGGGACTGTAGGCGAGCAGGACCCGCCCACCACCGGTGCGGTGCAACGGAAGTCTGCGGGTCGCCCGGGAGGAGTTGGCGGTGGGTTTGACGCGGGTGATCCGGTCGGAGAAGATCCCGTCCGATCCGTCCCGCACACCCAGGTAGACGGTGCCGCGTGTGGCGACGTGCAGGTCGACGAGATAGGGCTGCGCGAGCTCCCGTAGACGACGCACCTGCGGCGCACCGATTCCCAGGCTCCAGATCCGCCGTCCGAGACGGTAGCGGCCGTGGGACAGGCGTTCGACGCCCTCCCACCGCACCAGCGCCGCGAGCATCCGATGCACCGTGGCCGGTGGGAGCCCCGTGCGCTCGCAGATCCCCGCGACCGTCATCTCGGCGCCCCCGGCGAAGCAGTCGAGGATCTCGAAGGCACGACCCAGGACCGACCGCTTGCCGTCGTCGTTGTTGCTCATGGCTCGTCCTGGGGTGGTGCGGGATGTGTACGACAACATCGAATCACATCCCGCACGCACCGTCCCGGACAGCCGTGTCGCGCACCGTCGATCGTTCTCAGAACGGATACGGAGCGATCTCCGACCTCACTGTGACCCACTGGGTTTCGGTGAAGGCCTCGAAGTTCGCCGCCGGTCCGCCGAATCGGGAACCCGTTCCCGATGCACCGGTTCCGCCCATCGGTGCGTATGCCTCGTCGCCGACGGTCTGCTCGTTGATGTGCAGCTTGCCGCAGTCGATGCGATCGGCCAGCTGCATCGCCAGACCCACCTCGCCGAGGATGCCCACCGACAGTCCGTACTCGCTCGCGTTCACCAGTGCGACGGCCTCGTCGAGGTCGTCGAACGGCACCACCGGAGCGACCGGTCCGAAGATCTCGTCCGTCCACGCCGACATCGACAGGTCGAGGTCCGCGAGCACGGTGGGCCGGTAGTACTGCCCGTCGTTGGTGCCACCGGCACACACCCGGGCACCGGCGTCCACGGCATCGCGCACGATCGCGTCGATCGACTTCAGCTGTCGCTCGTCGATGATCGGGCCCAGGTCGACGTCGTCGGTGAACGGGTCGCCGACCCGCAGCGCGTCGGCCTTCGCGGCCAGCTTCGCCACGTACTCGTCGTAGATGTCGCGGTGGACGATGTGGCGACCGGTCGCCATGCAGATCTGGCCCTGGTGCAGGAACGATCCGAAGGCCCCGGCGGAGGCGGCGCGGTCGAGGTCCGCACCGGGCAGCACGATCAGCGCGTTGTTGCCGCCGAGCTCGAGGTGAGCGCGCTTGAGCAGGCGCGACGCGGCCTCCCCGACCCGGCGTCCGGCTGCGGTGGAACCGGTGAACGAGATGACGGCGACCTCCGGTGCGGAGACCACGGCCTCCCCGACGTCGGCGCCACCGGTGAGCACGTGGAGCACACCCTCGGGGAGGCCGGCCTCCTCGAAGATCCGCGCGAGAACGACCCCGCCGCTCACGGACGTACGCGGATCGGGCTTGAGCAGCACGCTGTTGCCGAGCGCAAGCGCCGGTGCGACGGAGCGGATCGACAGTGTCAGCGGGAAGTTGAACGGTGCGATCACCGACACCACACCCGCGGGACGGCGACGCGAGAACGACCAGCGGTCGCTGTCGGTGGCCAGCATCTCTCCCGACGGATGTGTCGGAAGACCTGCTGCCTCATAGCATTCCGCACGTGCTGCCGCGAGCTCCCGACCGGCCTTGAGCCGGGTGCCACCCGACTCGCGGACCAGCCACTCCTCGATCTCCCCGGCGTACTCGGCGAACAGGTCGCCGGCGCGGCGCAGCACGGCGGCCCGGTCGGCGGGCTTCGCCGCGGCCCACGCCCCCTGCGCACGGGCCGCGGCGGTGGCCGCAGCCCGGACCTGATCGGCGTCGGCGACACCGATCCGGCCGAGCTCCGCGCCGTTGGCGGCCTCGAGCGCCGGCTGGTCGCCCGCCGCTCCGGGGATCCAGCCACCGCTGTGGATGTTGCCGGCCCAGCGGCCGGGATCGAGAAGGTTCATCATGCTCCTTGCAGGCGCCGCGGCGTTCGGTCGGTCAGCGGTTCTTCCACACGGGTGCGCGCTTCTCGAGGAAGGCGCGGACACCTTCGACGCGGTCCTCGCTCAGGTACGGATTGGGGCCGACGTTCAGGCGCAGGGCGCTCGGAAGCGGCAGGCCCCAGCTCTTGGTGGCCATCTCCTTGTAGCGGCGCAGCGTCACCGGCGAGTTCGCGAGGATGTCGTCGACGTACTTCTGGACCTCGGCCTCGAAGTCCTCGCGCGGGACGACGCGGTTGATCAGGCCCATCTCCTTGGCCTCCTCGACCGGGATGGTCCGCGCGGTGTAGAGCAGGTCCATCGCGACGGCGCGGGGCACCAGGCGCGGCAGCAGCACCGAGCCGAGGTTGGCGCCCATGCCGCGGCGTGCCTCGGTCAGGCCGATCGTGGCGCCCTCGACGGCGATGCGGACGTCGCTGGAGAGCACGATCTCGCAACCACCCGCGATGGCGTGGCCGTTGATCGCGGCGATGACGGGCTTGTACGTCTCGAGCATCACCTCGAACAGCGCGCGGTACAGGCCGGTCATCGGGACGTGGACCTGACGCCCCGAGCGGGCGATGTCGTCCATCTCCTTCATGTCGCCGCCGGCGCAGAACGCCTTGTCACCGGCGCCGGTGATGACGACGGCGAAGACGTCGGGGTCCTCCCCCGCCTCGACGAACGCCTCGGTGAGCTGGTTGACGGTGCGGCGCGCCATCGCGTTGCGGCGATGCGGGCGGTTGATCGTGATCCACGCGGCGTTGCCGCGCACCTCGTAGAGAACCTCGTCGGAGTAGTCCGGCTCGGTGGATGCGGCGTTGTCGACGGAACCGACTTCTGTGGTGGTCATGCTCTTTCGTTCCTTTCGCGGTCTCGTCAGGCCGGGGCCTGCTCGGTGGCGGCTCGCACCACACCGTCGGCGATCAGTGCGCGGATCTCGTCCTCGCTGCGTCCGAGCGCCGCAAGCACCTCGACGGTGTCCTCACCGAGGGCGGGCGGGCACTTGGTCAGCGGCGGGTACTGCCCGTCGAAGGTGACCGGCAGGTTGACGACCTCGAGGTCCTCGACGACGGGATGCGGCAGCGGCTGCAGCATGCCGGTCGCCTTGACCTGCTCGTCGCGGTACACCATGTCGACGGTGTTCACCGGCGAGTGCGGCACATTGGCGGCCTTCAACCGGACGAGCAATTCGTCGAGGGTGAACTGCGAGGTGCGTTCGCCGAGGACGTCCTGGACGAGCTTGCGGTTCTCGACGCGTTCGGGGTTGGTGGTGAAGCCTTCGCGCTCCCCCAGGTCCTGCGCATCGATGGCGCCCAGCAGGCGACGGAAGATGTCGTCGTTGCCGGCCGAGATGAAGATGTGGCCGTCGGCGGTCGGGAAGGCACCGTAGGGCACCACGCCGCGGAAGCCGGAGCCCAGGCGGCGCGGGGCGGGGTTGCCGGCGGCGATCCCGATCAGTGGCGAGGTGATCCAGGTCAGTGCCGTCTGCAGCAGCGAGTTCTGCACGTGGCAGCCGTGGCCCGTCATGTCGCGGCGGCGCAGCGCCTCGAGCACCGACATCGCCATCCACATGCCGGTGCCCATGTCGAGCAGCGAGACGGGCACGCGGGCGGGCTCGCCGCCGTCCTCGCCGGTCATCGACACGATGCCCGAGAACGCCTGCAGCAGCGGATCGTAGGCGGGCTGCATGGCGCGAGGACCGGTGTGGCCGTAGCCGGACATCTCGCAGTAGATCAGGCGCGGGTTGAGTTCGTGCAGGTACTCCCACGTGAAGCCCGCCTTGGCGAGTGCGCCGGGACGGAGGTTCTGGACGAGCACGTCGGCGTCGCGCAGCAGATCGATGAGGATCTTCTTGCCCTCGTCGGTCTTGTAGTCCAGCACGACGGACTTCTTGTTGCGGTTGAACGACATGAACGCGATCGACTCGCCGTTCCACGCGGGCGGGGCCCACTTGCGGGTGTCGTCCCCGGCCTGCCGCTCGATCTTGATGACCTCGGCGCCGAGATCACCGAGGATCTGACCGCCGAACGGTGCGGCGACCGAGGTGCTGATCTCGATCACGCGCAGGCCGGTGAGGGAACCGGGCGTGGGCTCCTGGATGGGAGTGCTCATGCGGAATCTCCTGTTCGGGACGACGCACCGGTGAGCAGCGTGCGTTCGAAGTCGTCGCGGGCGGCCGAGCGGATCTCGGTCTTCCAGGGCGAGAGCGCACCCTCGTAGACCTGCGGTCCGAGCCGGAAATGCTGTGCCTGCTCGAAGGTTTCGATGAACGGCATGTCCATCGCGTAGACGTCACTGCCGTAGGGACGCGGACCCGCCTTCGAGACGTGGCCCCACAGTTCGTGCCCGACGATCTCCTCGGCGAGCACGACGGCCTCGATGAGAGCCGCGAGATCGACGCCGGTGTCGATGCCTTCGCTCTCGAGGAAGTGCACGAAGTCCTCGGTGGGGATCATGCGGGTGAGCCGGCCGTTGCCGCAGTAGGGGCAGCCGCCGAGTCCGCCGATGGCGGTGTCGACGACGAGGGTGTGGCGCTCGTCGAGTTCGCAGAAGGCGGCGTAGGCGCTCAGCGGCGCCATGCCGCGCGCGTTGTGCAGGTGCACCTGGAAGTGCCAGATCTCGGGCCAGGTGTCGAGAATCCGGCGGATCTGGGAACGCATGGCGGCGGGCGTGTTCCAGCTCATCGGATCACCGAGGTGGACGCGCGTGACGGGAACGCCCGCGGCGGTCCACTTGTCGATCTGCAGCTGCAGGATCTCCATGCGGCGGTCCTCGCCGATCTCACCGGTCCAGTTCGATCCCCAGCACGCGTTGACGGAGACCTGGGCCTCCTTCGCACCGCGTTCGACGGCGCGGGCGATGACACCGTCGAGCGCGTCGATCTCGTCCTGCATCGAGCGTGCGGTGTTGCGCTGGACGAAGACGTCGTCGAGGTGGATCTTGGACTGCCCGATGCGCGGATCCGGCGGGGTGATCTTCGGAGCGAACGACGCGCGCCGTTCGACACCCTTCTGGTTGAGTGCCAGGGCGGTGTAGCGCACTCCCTCGACCGGGGTGAAACCCTCGACGATCTTCTCGATCTCCGCCATCTGCGGCACCCACTTGGGTGAGACGAACGAGCCGACCACGATGGTCTTCAGGCCCGTGGCCGAGAGTGCGTCCAGCAGTCGGATCTTGTCCTCGACCGGGATGTGCGCACTCTCGATCTGCATGCCCTCGCGCATGCCTTCCTCGACGATCTCCACCCGCGGGTGCGAGCGCTGTGTGGCGGTCATGCCAGTCGTCCTTCCGTACGGTATTCCGGCGCCAGGGCCGCGGCGACCTGCTGCAGGGCTCCGCCGCGCGCCGATGCGACGAGCGCGGTGTGCAGGGTCGATGCCGCTTCGGCGGTGAGTCCGCCGGTGGCGCAGCAGTCGTCGAACTTGTCTCGTAGTTCCTCGTCGCTCAGTGGGTTGCGTCCGTCGCCGCGGGTGATGTCGACGCGTTCGGTGTGTCGTGCACCGTCCTCGGTGACGACCTCGACCACCGAGTACCCGCCCGAGAAGGTCGGTGCGCCGGCGGGCGGCTCGGCGCTCTCGGTGATGCTCACCGCGTTCATCAGGCGCGTGGTCTCGGGCTCGGCGAATGCGTCCTCGGTGAAGTCGGCCAGGACGACGGCTCCGCGCTGCAGGGCGACCGAGACGGCGTATTCGGCGCTGAACTTCGCGGCCGTGGCCGAGGCCGGCGGGAACGCCACGAGCGCACGGGTTCCCCTCGGGTGCACGGTGATGCGAACCTCGCGGATCGGTGCGCCGGCGATGCGTTCGCGCAGTGCCAGGCTCGCGTCGATGCTGCGGTGCGTGCCGTAGCAGGCGGGATACCGCTTGATACCCCAGTCGGTGGGCCAGGCGTCCAGCCAGTATTCGAGGCGTTCGGCGAGGGTCTCGTCCGGATCGCCGAGCGGTGCCAGTTCGGGATCGCCGTAGCGGTCGAAGAATCCGGCGTCCGCTTCGAGCTCACGAGGGTTGGCGGTGAAGCCGGCCTCGGCGAGGTCGACGGCCGTGACGGCGTCGCGGGCGGCAAGGCCTGCGTGCAGCGGCTTGGTCATCGAACCGAAATTGGGACGCGAGCCCGCAGCCATCGAGGCCACGATGCCCAGGGCGTGCGCCGCGTGCTCGGACGACATCTCCACCAGGCGCGCGACTGCCGCGACCGCGGCGAGTCTGCCCACCGTGGAGGTGGTGTGCCAGCCGCGGGCGTAGTGGACGTGCTGCGGAAGCAGGTCCGCCACCGCGCGGAAGACGGCAGCACCGACGTCGTACGCCTGCACCAGCCGGCGGGTGTCGGCCCCGCGCTGCTCGGCGACGGCGAGCAGCGCGGGAACGATCACCGTGCTGGGGTGGATGGGCATGCTCGGCGAGATGTCGTCGTAGTCGAGCTGGTGCCCGGCGGTGCCGTTGAGCAGCGCTGCGGTGGCAGCGCTCGCCGTGCGGCCCGTCGTCCATACCGTTGCCCGGCCCGAGGTTCCCTCGGCCGCGGCCCAGTTCTGCAGGATCCGTTCGGCGGGCTCGTGCGCGGAGGCGAGAGCCGAGCCGACGGTGTCGACCAGGATGCGGCCGAGAAGGTCCTCGTGCTCGTCGCGGGCGGTCTCGTCGCCCGCGGCGAAGGCGGCCAGCACCGACGTCAGTCCGTCGGTGTCGGTCCGCAGCGGCATGGGTGCACCCATCGTGCTTCTCCTAGTACGACTTCGGCAGGCCGAGCGTCGCGTGCGCGATGCCGGCGAGAACGATGTTGTTGGAGATCGGTGCGGTGGAGGGGAGGCGGGCCTCGCGCCACTTGCGCTCGATGCCGTACTCCTCGGCCGCGGCGTATCCGCCGAAGGTGTCGAAGGCGGCCTGCGCTGCCTGCCAGAGTGCCTGCGAGGCGAGAAGTTTCGCGCCGTTGACCTCGAAGCGGGGGTTCTCGCCGGCGGCGTACATCTCGGCGGCGCGCCAGCGCATGAGCGAGGCGGCCTGCAGGTTCGCGTAGGCCTGGGCGATGGGGAACTGGACGCCCTGGTTCATGCCGATCGGACGGCCGAAGACGTGCCGCTCGTTGGCGTACTGGACGGCGCGGTCGATGAGGTGGAAGCCGGCACCGATGTACTCCGAGGTGACGATGATGCGCTCGGAGTTCATGCCGGAGAGGATGACCTTGAAGCCCTTGTGCTCCTCGCCGATCCGGTTCTCGACCGGCACGCGCAGGTTCTCGATGGCGAGTTCGTTGGTCTCGTGGTTGACCATGGTCTTGATCGGGGTGGCCCGGATGGTGCCGTCCTCGATCGCCTTGCGCAGGTCGACGAGCAGCACGGTGAAGCCGTCGGACGGCTTGGTGGCCTCCTCGCGCTTCTTGGTGCGGGTGAGCAGCAGCAGCAGGTCGGAGTGCTGGATGCGGGAGATGAAGATCTTGTTGCCGTTGACGACGTACTCGTCGCCCTCGCGCTGGGCGAAGGTGCGGATGCGAGTGGTGTCGGAGCCTGCATCGGGCTCGGTGATACCGAAGGACTGCAGACGCAGTTCGCCGGAGGCGATCTTCGGCAGGAAGCGCTGCTTCTGCTCGTCGTTGCCGTGACGGAGCAGGGCACCCATGGTGTACATGCCGGCGCGCGCTGCACCGGCGTGGCAGCCGTTGCGTTCGAGCTGCTCGAGAACGACTGCGGCATCGCGGATATCGGCTCCGCCTCCGCCGTACTCCTCGGGGACGAGCATGCCCATCCAGCCGGTCTCGTAGAGCGTGTCGACGAACTTCTCCGGGTACTCACCGGCGGCGTCGCAGGCACGCCAGTAGTCGTTGTCGAACGGCTCGCACAGCTCGTCGATGGCGCTACGGATGGCGCGCTGTTCTTCCGTGAGACTGAAGGCGGACGATTCGATTGCGGTCACGGCGACCTCTCCTGCATGTCGTGGGTGTGATGACAGCCAATCCGACGCCGGAGCGGCGCAGAAGCCCATCTATCACCCAGTGAAATGGTTCGTGGAAATCGGTGGTCGGGAACTCCCGACGGACGGTAGCCGTGAGATTAGGACCGTCCGGCGCGGTCGAACAACGGCGACTGTCACTCAGTGATAGATCGTTTTCAGAATCGCAGGAATCGAACGGTCGAGGGTTGACCAGCCATTCCCGCGGACCTAATCTGTCCTGCAGAATCGAATTCCTCGATACAGAACATCTCTGTGATCCCCTGGAAAGGTTGCCCTATGAGCACCTCGGCAGAAATCATCGACGTCCCCCTGCTCATCGTCGGCGGCGGCATCGCAGGCCTGGCCACGGCCCTCGGCCTCGCCCGCAAGGGCCGCCCGGCGCACGTGATCGAGCGCGCTCCCGAGTTCGGCGAGGTCGGTGCCGGCATCCAGCTGGCCCCCAACGCCATGGCCGTCCTCGACAGCCTCGGCGTGATGGACGCGATCATGAAGGACGCCGTCCTCCCGCAGAAGAAGCGGTACATGGACGCCGTGACGGGCGAGGAGATCGGCACCGTCGACCTCGGACCGGAGTTCGTCGAACACTACGGCTACCCCTACGTCGTCACGCACCGGGCCGACCTGCACGGCGCCCTCCTCGAGGGCTGCCGCGCGAGCGATCTCGTCACCCTGGAGACGAACCGCGAGGTCCTCCGCGCCGAGAACCTGCCCGACGGCCGCGCGAAGGTGGTCTGCGCCGACGGCACCGAATACGTCGCCGACGCCGTGGTCGGCGCCGACGGACTGCGCTCGGCGATCCGTCCGCTGATCGTCGAGGACGAGCCCGTCCCCTCCGAGTACGTCGCCTACCGCGGCACCGTGCCCATCGAGATGGTGCCGGCCGACGCCGTGGAGACCCCGATGGTGCTGTGCTGGTTGGGCCCGCACATGCACCTGATCCAGTACCCGCTGCGCGGCGGCAAGCTCTACAACAACGTCGCCGTCTTCCGCTCGGATTTCTACTCCCCCGATCACGAGAACTGGGGAACCGAGGAGGAGCTCGACGCCCGCTTCGGCCTGTGCTGCGACAAGGTCCGCGAGGCCGGGCAGTACCTCAACCGCGAGATCCGCTGGCCGATGTACGACCGGGAGCCGGTCACCACCTGGACCTCGGGCGCGGTGAGCCTCATCGGCGACGCCGCCCACCCGATGCTCCAGTACCTCGCCCAGGGTGGCGCACAGTCACTGGACGACTCGCTCGCGATGGTCGACGCGCTCGTGACCGAGCCCAACGTCGAGGCCGCGTTCAAGACCTTCGAGGCACGACGGGCTCCGCACACCGGCAACATCCAGCGCCTCGCGCGGGTCGCCGGCGAGCTGTTCCACATCGACGGGGTCGGGCGGGCGCTGCGCAACTACTCCTTCAAGGACCACAACCCCACCGACTACGAGAACCTCGACTGGATGTTCATGCCGCTGTCGGTGGCCGGCGACACCCGCAACTACCCGTACTGACCTGCATCGTCGCCGGCCGGACCTCCATCCGGCCGGCGACGGGGCTACCGCCCGGAACCGGCCAGGGCGTCGGCGAGTTCGTCGGCCGCCTTCCGCGCGGCGGCGAGCACCTCGCCCCAGCGGTCGACACCGATCCGTCCGGTCGGGAAGGTGATGCCGATGGCGAAGCCCGAGGTTCCCGCCCCGGAGATCCCGGCGGAGGCGGAACCCACCGAGACGGCCACCGCGCTGACACCCGACTCGACCTCGCCGTCCTGCGCGGCGTAACCCCGCTCCCGGATCACCTCGAGCTGGGACAGCAGGGCCTGCCGTTCGGACTGTTCCAGGCCGCTCGGCAGATGGGGCTCGATATCCCCGCCCATCCCGGCGAGCAGCGCCTTACCCATGGCGCTCGAATAGGCAGGCTGCGAATGACCCGACCGGTCGCCCACGCGCAGCAGATGCGGGCTCTCCACCGAGAGCAGCGTCAGGGCCCGATCCCCGTCGAGGGTGGCGAGGTGCACCGTCTCCTGGGTGAGGGCCACGAGCCGCTCGAGGATCGGCCTGGCCAGGTCGATCACCCGGCCTCGGAAATTCGACAACCGCTCCATGGTGGGACCGGCCCGGTACATCTTGGACTCCGGATCCTGTTCGGCGAAGCCGTAGTGCGCCAGCATCTGCAACAAGCGGTGCGCGGTGGACGGGGCGATCCCCAGCAGGGCGGCGGCATCGCCCACCCGCAATCCGTCGGGTCGCTCGGCGACCACGAGGAGCAGTCGGAGAGCCTTGTCGACCGATCCGACCGGATATGCCGGTGCGTCTCGACGCGCAGAGTCAGTGGCCATGATTCTTTATAACAGAACGATTCACCGTTATTCCTTGACCAACCACCCCAAATCCCGTATTAGTTCTGTATCGAGGAATCCACCTCCGCAATGCAGAACAGAGAGGATCGTGCGATGAGTGTCGACACCACCCGGTCCGACGAGACGGTGCACGACGACTTCTACGCCGAACTCGCGGACAACCACTACTCCCCGCTCTGGCAGCTCATGGGCAACCTGGGTCCGGAAGCGAAAACCACTCTGGTTCCGCATATCTGGCGCTACGAGCAGGCGCGTCGACTGATGGTCGAGGCCGGCGAGATCGTCCCGCTCGAGGACGCACTCCGCCGCGTTCTCGGTTTCCGCAACCCCGGCTGCCTCCCGCACCAGCGCACCGGAGCCACCGATACCCTCTGGTCCGCACTGCAATTGGTGCTCCCCGGCGAGGTCGCCCCGGCACACCGCCACACCCCGTCCGCACTGCGCTTCATCGTCGAGGGCGACGGCGCCTACACCGTCGTCAACGGCCAGCGCGTCCCGATGGACGAGGGCGACTTCCTGCTGACTCCCAACGGGCACTGGCACGAGCACGGCCACACCGGCGAGGGTCCGATGATCTGGCTCGACGGACTCGACTCCCCGCTGATGTCGCGGCTGAACCAGTACATCATCGAAGAGGACCCCGAATGCCAGGAGGTGGACGCACCGCTCCCCGCCGCCTACGGCAACGGACTGTTCGCCAAGCCCTGGGGTGAACCCGAAAAGGTCGAGCAGCCACTGGTGTACAAGCTCGCGGATGCACTCGAGACCATCGAGTACCTGCGTACGCGCGAAGGCGATCCCTTCGACGACATCATCGTCGAGTACCGCAATCCGATCACGGGCGGACCGGTGATGACCACCATCGGCGCCTACCTCCAGCTGATCCGCCCGGGCGTCGACACCCGCGCCCACCGGCACACCCACTCGACCGTCTACCACGTGGTCCGCGGATCCGGATACTCGATCGTCGACGGCCGGCGTATCGACTGGACCAAGGGCGACACCATCGCAATTCCGTTGTGGTACGAGCACTCCCACCACAATCCGACCGGCGAGGACGCAATCCTGTTCTCGTACACCGACAAGCCCGCCATCGATGCGCTCGGAATCGGCCGCATCCGACCCAGCGAGTAGGAATCATGAAGCTCTACGTCTACAACGACTACCGACTCGGCGTCGAGGCCACCGACGGCACCCTCGTCGACATCACCGATCTCGTCCCCGAGCACACCGAACCGCGCGAGCGCACGAACGCACTCATCCGCGCCTGGTCGACGGTCTCGGCCGACGTCTCGTCCCGCGTCGCCGCCGGCGGCGGGCAGGCACTGGACTATGTGACCGTCCGGGCGCCGCAGCCCCAGCCGCGCAACCTGTTCGCCGCGCCGGTCAACTACCACAAGCACCAGCAGGAGATGGGTGGGGAGAAGGGCGTCTACACCGATCGCAAGATCCTCGACGTCTCGGTCCGCAAGGGCTTCCTCAAGGCCGTCACGTCCATCGTCGGACCGGACGGCGCGATCGAACTCCCCTACGAGGACCGGCGTTTCGACCACGAGGCCGAGGTCGGCATCATCATCTCGAAGGAGGCGAAGCAGGTCTCCGTCGAGGAGGCACTCGACTACGTCTTCGGTTACACCCCGCTGCTCGACATCACGCTGCGCGGCGACGAGGACCGGTCGTGGCGCAAGTCCATGGACACCTTCACCCCGATCGGCCCCTACATCCTCACCGCCGACGAGGTGGAGGACCCGGAGAACCTCGACTTCTGGCTCACCGTGAACGGTGAGATGCGACAGAAGTCCAACACGTCCTTCCTCATCTGGGGCATCGCGAAGCTGATCTCGGAGTACTCGCAGGTGATCACCCTGCAGCCCGGTGACATCATCGCCACCGGTACCCCCGAGGGCGTCGCGCAGATCGTTCCCGGCGACACCGTCGTGCTCACCATCCCCGCGATCGGCGAGCTGACCATGCCGGTCGTCGCGCGTCCCTAGAGTTCGACCGCAGTAGACCTCGGGCTCCGGGATACCGGAGTCCGTGACACCTCGGACTCCGGTATTCCGGAGCCCGTGCGTCGGTGGCCCGTTCGGGATATCGAGCGCCTGTCGATCGGACCACGAATCCGACTCGAACGGGTCACCGACGCTCTCGTCTCACCGCGCCTGCATCGCGCCGATCGGGTCGATGTACATCACCCGCGACGCCGCACCGAGCGCCGCCGCCGACCGCAGATCGTCGTCGGGTTCCGAGAACCGCAGCGGCACATCGCTGTACGACGACCGTTGCCGGTAACCGTCGGACACGCCCTCACGCTCCGCTCCGTGCCGGGTGAACGCCTCACCACCGAGGGTCACGACGTCGGGATTCACGACGTCGCGCACCGACGCGACCGCGCGGCCGAGGAGCACCGCCCTGTTCGGTGACGGGCCGGCGTCGTCGAACCTTTCCGGACCGAGCGCGGCACAGAACGATTCGATGTCGTCGGCCGACGACCGTGCGAGACCGTCCACGAGCCACGCCATCGAGACCGACTCCTCCGCACACAGATACAGCCAGCTCTCGGGCCGTCGTCGGAAGACGCTCTCGAACCGGCGGTATTCGACCTCCGCGACCGCCTCCACGTACGGAACGACCGTGTACGGCGTGGGCACGATCGCCCGGAACAGCACATCCACGGGCGCTTCGCACCAACCCAGTCGCGGGTGATCGAGCGCGCCTCGGTGCTCGTCGTACAGGCCGCCCACCGCCAGGCCCGCCCACAACGGTTGCCTGCCCTGCAGTTCCGACTCGTGCACCCGCAGCGCCGCGCCGATCGCGGCGAACACGTCGAACGCCGACGCCGGTGTCGCGAAGGTGGTCCGGTGCAGTTCCCGCCCGAGCAGGTCGCCGGAGACCACCCAGGTCTCCCGCTCCCCCAGATGGATGCCGGCGAGGAAGCCTCGTTCGGTGTCCACCTCCACCGGCACGTGCGGCCTGCCCACCCGTCCCCGCGGAGCGAGATCGGGGCGGTCGCGCAGCAAGCCGTGCTCGAGCAGCGCCGTCACCGCCCGGTTGACCGTCGACGCCGACAGGCCCGTGGACTCGGCGAGCATCGTGCGCGTCGCCGGCCCCCCACCTCGCAGGTGCTGCATGATCCACCCCGCCGGGGTGGTCTCGTCGACTCGGAAGACCCCCGGTCGTACCGAGCGCACCGAACCCCCCGGTCGTGCCGAGCGCACGAGTTCGAGAGGCGACCGCACCGCTGTTGTCCGCACCCCCGTCATGGCCAGAAGTGTCCCGGTCCGCCCGCGAGGACGGAATGGTTTGTATCAGGCCGCGCCGAAGTCTCCCGCGTTCACTCCACGAGTGCCTTGAACTGCGCGTCGTACAGCCGCGCGTACGCACCGGCCGCCTCGAGCAACCCCTCGTGCGTGCCCTGTTCGACGATCCGCCCGTCCTCCATCACCACGATGCGGTCGGCGTTGCGGATGGTCGACAGGCGGTGGGCGATGACGAAGCTGGTGCGATCGTCGCGCAACCGCGCGGTGGCCTGCTGGACGAGCAGTTCGGTGCGGGTGTCGACCGAGCTCGTCGCCTCGTCGAGGATGAGGATCGACGGCTTCGACACGAACGCCCGCGCGATCGTGATGAGCTGACGCTCGCCGGCGCTGAGGTTGCCGTCGTTCTCCTCGTCGATGACGGTGTCGTAGCCGTCGGGCAGGGCCCGCACGAAACGGTCGACGTAACTCATCCTCGCGGCGGACATGATCTGGTTCTCGGTGGCGTACGGGTTGCCGTAGGCGATGTTCTCTCGGATGGTGCCGCCGAACAGCCAGGTGTCCTGCAGGACGATGCCGATGCGCGAGCGCAGCTCGTCGCGGGACATCGAGCGGATGTCCACCCCGTCGACGAGGATCCGGCCCTCGTCGACCTCGTAGAAGCGCAGGATCAGGTTGATGAGGGTGGTCTTGCCGGCGCCCGTGGGTCCGACGATCGCGATCATCTGGCCCGGTTCTGCCCGCAGTGACAGGTTCTCGATGAGCGGCCGGTCGGGGGTGTACGAGAAGGCGACGTTCTCGAACTCGACGAGTCCGTGCCGGCTCCACGGCATCGTCGGCGCCGCGACCTCCGGTTCCTCCTCCGCTTCGTCGAGCACCGCGAACACCCGCTCGGCCGACGCCGACGCCGACTGCAGCAGATTGACCATCGCGCCGATCTGCGCGAGCGGCTGCACGAGCTGACGCGAGTACTGGATCATCGCCTGGATCTCACCGAGCGTCGCGGTGCCCGACGCGATCCGCAGACCACCGAGCACCGCGATGACGACGTAGCCGACGTTGCCGAGGAAGGTCACGAACGGCATCACCAGTCCGGACACGAACTGCGCGCGGTAGGACGCCTGGTACAGCGACTCGTTGGTGTCGGTGAAGCGGCGCTGCACCTCCTCCGTCCGGCCGTAGGCGGTGATGAGCTCGTGCCCGGTGAAGGCCTCTTCGATCTGCCCGTTGAGCTTGCCGGTCGTCTCCCACTGCGCGAGGAAGTGCTTGCGTGAGCGTCGCGCGATCACCGCCGTCGCCACGACCGACGCCGGGACGGTCAGGATCGCGACGAGCGCGAGCAGCGGCGAGATGAACAGCATCATCACCACGAGACCGAGCAGGGTCAGGACCGCGAGGACGAGCTGGGAGATGGACTCCTGCATACCCGCCGCGACGTTGTCGATGTCGTTCGTGACGCGGCTGAGCAGGTCGCCGCGCGAATGCGTGTCGAAGTACCGCAGCGGCAACCGGTGGATCTTGCGTTCGACACGCGACCGCATGTCGCGCACGACGCGCTGCACGATCTCGTTGAGGCCGTAGGCGGCGACCCAGATCAGACCGGACGAGAGCAGGTACAGCGCGAGGACGATGACGAGGATCCGCCCGAGGGCCGGGAAGTCGATGCCGAGCCCGGGCACCACATCCATCCCCGAGACCATGTCGGCGAACTGGTCGCGGCCCTCGGCGCGCAGACCGGCGACGGCTTCGTCCTTGGTCTGTCCGGCGGGGAGCTGCATGCCCACCACCCCATCGAAGATGACGTCGGTGCCGCGGCCGAGCACGAAGGGCGCCACCGACATGCTCACGACGCCGAGGAAGGCGGAGAACAACACCGAGTAGACGGCGTAGCGGTGCGGGTGGAGCAGGCCGAGCACCCGGCGGATGGTGCGCAGACGCGACGGCGCCGCCGCTTCCGGAGTCGTCATACCGTGGCCATCCTCTGCGACTCGACGATCTCCGAGTACGTGCGGCACCGGCCGAGCAGGCCGAGATGCGTTCCGGAATCGACCATCACGCCGTTGTCGAGGACGACGATGCGGTCGGCGTCCTGCACGGTCGAGACCCGCTGCGCGACGATGAGCACGCACGCGTCGCGCGTCTCGGGTTCGAGCGCCGCGCGCAGGCGGGCGTCGGTCGCCGGGTCGAGTGCGGAGAAGGCGTCGTCGAACAGGTAGACGGCGGGCCGGCGGACGAGGGCGCGGGCGATCGCGAGTCGCTGCCGCTGCCCGCCGGAGACCGTGGTGCCACCCTGGGAGAGGACCGTGTTCAGCCCGTCCTCTGTCTTGTGGACGAAGTCGGCGGCCTGCGCGACCTCGAGAGCGTGCCACAGTTCGTCGTCGGTGGCATCGGCACGTCCGTATCGGAGGTTGTCGGCGATGGTGCCGGAGAACAGGTAGGCCTTCTGCGGCACGACGGCGATGCGTGAGCGCAGCACGTCGGTGTCGAGTGCCCGCACATCGACACCCGCGACGAGCACCTGCCCTGCAGTGACGTCGATGAGCCGCGGCACGAGGCGCATCAGGGTGCTCTTGCCCGATCCGGTGCCGCCGATGATCGCGGTGGTGGAGCCGGGGTCGGCGCGGAACGACACCCCGCTCAGCACGGGAGCGTCGGCGCCGGGATACGAGAAACCGGCATCGCGCAGT
Organism: Rhodococcus rhodochrous; assembly: GCF_900187265.1. NCBI lineage: Bacteria > Bacillati > Actinomycetota > Actinomycetes > Mycobacteriales > Nocardiaceae > Rhodococcus > Rhodococcus rhodochrous. Next base: position 333,347 of record NZ_LT906450.1, on the reverse strand, counting down.
TCGAGGGTGACGCGGGGCGGGAGTTCGCGGACCGGTTCGGCGGGCGAGGACACCGTCGGTTCGGTGTCGAGCACGTCGAGGATGCGCTCGGCGCAGACCGCGGCGCGCGGAGCCATGATGGCGACGAACGACGTCATGAGCACGGCCATGAGGATCTGGGCGATGTAGGTGATCATCGCGGTGATGGAACCGACCTGCATCGCACCGGAGTCGATGCGGTGGGCGCCCACCCACAGGACGCCGACGGTGCTCACGTTCGAGATCAGCAGCACCGCGGGGTACAGCACGGAGTTCACGCGGCCGACGCGCAGGGCGGTGGCGGTGAGGTCGTCGTTGGCGCCGTCGAAGCGGGCCTTCTCGGTCTCGTCGCGCACGAATGCCCTGATCACGCGGATGCCGGTGATCTGCTCGCGCAGCACCCGGTTCACAGAGTCGATGCGCTTCTGCATGACCCGGAAGCCGGGCAGCATGAGCGCGATGAGCGTGACCATGGTGAAGATCAGCACCGGAACGGCGACGACCAGCACGAGCGAGGTGCCGGGATCCTGGCGGATCGCCATGATGACGCCACCGATCCCCATGATCGGGGAGGTCACGACGATGGTGCAGGTCATCAGCACGAGCATCTGGACCTGCTGCACGTCGTTGGTGTTGCGGGTGATCAGCGACGGGGCACCGAACGTCCCGAACTCGCGCGCCGAGAACCGCCCCACACTCCGGACGAGCGCGAGCCGCACGTCGCGGCCGAAGCCCATCGCGGCACGCGCCGCGAAGTAGACGGCACCGGTCGCGGCGCCGACCTCGACGGCGCTGATGACGAGCATCAGCAGACCGGTCCGGACGATGTAGTCGATGTCCCCGGTCGCCACGCCGTTGTCGATGATGTCGGCGTTGAGACTCGGGAGCAGCAACATGCCCCCGGTCGCGACCAGCTGCAGGAGTACGACCCCCGCGAGGGCACCCCGATAGGGCGCCATGAAGCGGCGCAACAGCCGTAGCAACATGGGCATTACGCTACCTGCGACTCCCTGCAGCAATCTTCACGAACCACCCCGGCGGCCACGTACCGCGTCGGGTACGTGGCCGCCGGGGGTTCGTCACACTCGTGCGGATTCCGGTGCGGACTCGGTGGCACCGAGCTCGCGGGTGAGCTTCTCGCCCTCGACGTCGACGTTCGGAAGGATCCGGTCGAGCCACTTCGGCAGCCACCACGCCTTGTCGCCGAGCAGCGCCATCACCGATGGGATGATGACCATGCGGACGATGAAGGCGTCGAAGAAGACGGCCGCGGCCAGTGCGAAACCGATCGACTTGATCAGCGAGTCCGGTTCGGCGATGAAGGCCGCGAACACCGAGATCATGATGATCGCCGCCGCGCTCACCACGCGGGCGCCGTGTGCGAAGCCGCTACGGACGGCCTCGAGTGCGCTCGCGCCGTGGACGTAGTCCTCACGCATACGCGTCACCAGGAACACCTGGTAGTCCATCGCGAGACCGAAGACGACGCCGATGAGGATGATCGGCATGAAGCTCACGATGGGCTGCGGGTTGGCGATCAGGCCGCCCCAGCCCTCCTGGAAGACCGCGACGGTGGCGCCGAAGGTCGCCAGGACGCTGAGCAGGAAGCCGAGGGTCGCGGTGAGCGGGACCAGGATCGAGCGGAACACCAGCATCAGCAGGATGAAGGCGAGGCCGACGACGACCGCGAGGTACGGAGCCAGTGCGCTCTGGAGGCTGTCGGAGACGTCGCCCTCGAGCGCGGTCTGGCCGGTCACGCCGTAGGACAGGCCGAACTCCTCGTTCAGCTCGGTCTCGCCGTCGCGGATGCTCTGGACGAGGTCCATCGTCGTGGGATCGGTCGGGCCGCTGCGCGGGGTGACGAGGATCTGGGCGGTGTCGCCCGCCTCGTTCACCGCGACGATCTGGGCGTTGACGACCTCGTCGTTCTCGTAGAGCTTGCCGACGACGGCACCGAACGCGACCGGAGCCTCCACGTCGGCGTCCTGGGTGTCGACCACGACGACCAGCGGACCGTTGCGTCCGGGACCGAATCCCTCGTCGACCAGGTCGTAGGCCTTGCGGGCGCTGGTCGCCGGGTCGGAGGTGGCCTCCGACGGCAGGGCGAGGTTCAGTCCGGTGGCGGGCAGCGCGAGCGCGCCGAGGACGACCACGGCGGCAACCAGCGGGATGGCCGGGCGGCGCGTGATCAGACCGACGAACTTGGCGCCGGCCTTGGGGGTGTCGTCGTCGGAACCACGCTTGTTCAGGAACGGGACGCGGCCGGCGAAGGCCTTCTCGCCGAACAGGCCGAGCACGGCAGGCAGCAGCGACACGGCGATGAGCACGGCCATGAGCACGGTGAACGCAGCGGCGTAGCCCATGACGGACAGGAACGGGATGCCGACGACGCTCAGCGCCATGAGGGCGATGATGACCGTGAGACCGGCGAAGACGACCGCGGAACCGGCGGTGCCCACGGCACGGCCGGCGGCCTCGGCACGATCCGAGGTGACGGTGAGTTCGTGCCGGAACCGAGAGACGATGAACAGCGAGTAGTCGATCGCCACGGCCAGGCCGATCATGACCGCGAGCGTCGGGGTCATCGAGCTGAGGTCGGCGAAGCCGGAGGCGATGGTGATGCCGAGGCTGCCGATGCCGACGCCGACGAGCGCGGTGATCAGCGGGAGTCCGGCGGCGACGAGCGAACCGAAGGTCAGGGTGAGCACGATCGCGGCGATACCGATGCCGATGAGTTCGGAGGTGCCGCCGGGCATGCCCATCTCGGCTGCGGCCGTACCGCTGACCTCGACGGTCAGGCCGGCGTCACGGCCGATCTCGGCAGCGTCGAAGATCTGGTCGCGCAGGGCCTGGTCGACGTCGGTGATCTCGCCCTCGAACGGGACGGTCACGAAGCCGACGGTGCGGTCGGCGCTCAGCGGCGACAGGGCCTGGGCGTCGGACAGCGCAGCCTCTTCGGGGGTGCCCTGCTGCGCGGCGACGGCCTTCATCTGTTCGACGAGACCGGCGTCGGCGAGGACCGGGTTCACCAGCGCTCCGGCCTGTTCCTCCGGCGAGGCGGTGGCGGGGTCGACCTTCGCGGGCGGCGAGACGCGGTCGATGCCGCGGACCGCGGCGAGGACCTCGTCGACGGCAGCCATGTTCTCGGGGTCGTCGAGGGTCTGCCCGTCGGGCGCGGCGAAGACGTAGCGCGCGCTGAGCCCGTTCATCGGATCCTCGGTCGACGGGAACCGTTCGGCCATGAGGTCCTGGGTCTTCTGCGCGGGGGTGCCCGGAAGCGTGAACGCGTCCGTGGTGGGCCCGGACAGAGTTGCTGCACCGACCCCGAAGAGCACGAGCAGCGCGATCCAGAAGGACAGCACTGCGCCCTTCCGTCTGTGGGCGAACTTGCCCAGCCGGTACAGGTAGGTCGCCACGGGGCACCCTTTCTATGTCGGAAGATCCTGCGGGGTCGGATGGTGGGGCGGTTACAGCGGTCGGGCGGGGCTACGGCTACGGGAAACCACGGCGGAGCCGGTCGAACGCCTCGCGGATGAGCTCTTCGACCGAACGGTCCGTCGTCCCGGTCGCGTGTGTCTCCATGGCCGCGCGCACGGCGCCCATGGCCGCGTAGTTCAGCAGCGAGGGATACAGGTCGGACGCGGGGTCGGTGCCGGTGCGTTCGGCGATGATCTCGACCAGCAACTGCGACGAGCGGCGCTCGACCTCGATCTGCCGGGACAGCAGCACGTTGCTCTCCTCGAGGAGGGTGATGCACGCGACGATCTCGTCGAACGGCCAGTCGGCGTTCTGCACGACGTCCAGGGCCACCGTCAGCAGCGAGTCCATGATGTCCTCGTCGGCGGGACGATCGCGCAGCAGGTCGATCCACTCCTCGACCCGGGTCTCGAGATAGGCGAGGACGGCGTCTTCCTTGCTGGCGAAGTAGTTGTGGAAGGTGCGGGTCGAGACATCCGCGCGCGCTGCGATCGCATCGGCCGTCACGGCGGGCAGACCGTGTTCGCGGGCCAGTTCGGCTGCGGCGGTCGCGAGAGCCGCACGAGTGGCTGCCTTCTTGCGGTCGCGCAGGCCGGGAGTGGTGGTCACTTCATCCAAGGTACCGATTTTGCAGATCTCTGTAAGTTTGCAGAGTCGTGCAAAGTTGTGACATCCCCCACACGCAACCCGGAGCTATTGCGGACTTCACACCCGGCGACGCTCCCAGGCCCCGGGATCCTTTGTGAGGTCCTCCACGAAACCCGGGAGATCCCCTGCGACGACGTCTGCGAGCGACACCTCTTCGAGCACGGCGCGCAGGTTCACACGCACCGCGATCCACACGTCCTGCAACCGTTCGGCCGCTCCGCTGTAGACGACGTCCTCGGGCCGCTCGCCGCGTACCGACGCCAGCGGGCCCTCGACCGTGCGGATGATGTCGGCGATGGAGATCTCGGCCGCGGGTCGCGCGAGCCAGTAGCCGCCCTCCGGTCCCCGCCTGCTGTTCACCAGCCCACCGCGACGCAGGTCGGCGAGGACCGCCTCGAGGAACTTGTGCGGGATGTTCTGCGCCGTCGCGAGGGTCTCCGCCTTCGTCAGTCGACCGTCCTCGATCGCCGCGAGTTCGAGCATGGTCCGCACGGCGTAGTCGACCCTCGCGGTGATGTGCATGCCATGCCTCTCGCGCTGCCTGATGTGCCCGGCCGGCCCGTCCCGAGATGCCCTCGGCGTGCCCGCCTCGACGGGGGACGGTCAATTCCTACCAGCAATACCGAACCACCCGGATCGTGCGGACGCGAGTCGCCACCCGGGTCACGACCGAGGGCTCTGGTGATCCATGCCACACGAGCGGTAACGTGGACGGTTGTTCACAGCTATCGGAGGTCGTTGCGATGTGGGAGACACTGCAGGAATCGTGGGGCTCGCTGCTCGAGCCGCTCCACGATCCGGTGACCCTGGCGATCCCCGCCTTCCTCACCTTCCTGATCCTCGAATGGATCGCGGCCCGCACCCTCGAACACGTCGAACCGGGCCCCGACGGACGCACCCGTCCCCCGCGCGGCGGTTACGAGAAGCGTGACGCGCGCGCGAGCATCTCCATGGGCCTGGTCTCCATCGTCACGAGCGCCGCCTGGAAGGTGCTGGCCCTCGTCGGATATTCGGCCCTGTGGGTCTACGTCGCCCCTTGGCACCTGCCCGCCGATGCCTGGTACACGTGGGTGATCCTGCTCGTCGGCATCGACGTCCTCTGGTACTGGTACCACCGGATGGCGCACCGCGTCCGCCTGGTCTGGGCGACCCACCAGGCCCACCACTCGAGCGAGTACTTCAACTACGCGACCGCGCTGCGCCAGAAGTGGAACAACAGCGGCGAGATCATCATGTGGCTGCCGCTCCCCCTCATCGGCATCCCTCCGTGGATGGTGTTCGTCGGCTTCTCCGTCAGCCTCGTCTACCAGTTCTTCGTGCACACCGAGCGGGTCGGCAAGCTTCCCCGCCCGATCGAGTTCGTGTTCAACACGCCGTCGCACCACCGGGTGCACCACGGCTCCGACCCCGACTACCTCGACCGCAACTACGCCGGCATCCTCATCATCTGGGACCGGATGTTCGGCACCTTCAAGGCCGAGGACCACCGCCCCACCTACGGGCTCACCAAGCCCGTGGGCACGTACAACATCTGGGACCTGCAGACGCACGAGTACCGGGCGATCGCCCGCGACTGGCGTACGGCCGGGAAGTTCCGCGACAAGCTCGGTTACGCCTTCGGCCCGCCCGGCTGGACGCCGAAGCAGACCGGCGCAGAGGAGACCGAGAGCGTCAGTTCTGCTCGAGCGTGACGAGGAAGTCGACGCTGCCCGCGCCGTCGACCGTCACGAATCCGAGGTTCGGCGGCTCGACACCGTAGTCGGTCCAGGTGGTGGGGATGCTCCCCGACGCCACGAGCCGCTCACCCGTGCGGAGGACGTCGACGTCGACGGTCACGGGTCGTTCGGTGCCGCGCAGGGTGAGTGTGCCGGTCGCGGTGACGGAACCGATGCTGCCGTCGTCGGGAAGCGACGACAGGTCCACCGGCTCGGTGAGGGCGAACGTCGCCGTCGGGTGCGTCGCGGTGTCCATCACCCGGGTGCGGAACTGGTTGTCGCGCTGGCCGCTGTCGGTGGTGATGCCCTCGACCTGCACGACGACCTCGGCGGCCTCGAGGGTGCCGTCGGTGATCGTCGCCGAACCGGAGACCCGGTCGGTGCTGCCGACCACGGTGACGTCGGCGCCGCGCAGGATTTCGTGCACCGTGTAGCCGGCGGCGGTGCGGTTCGGTTCGACCCCCTCGACGACGGTCCATTCACCGTCGAGCTCACCGGTCGCGGCTTCGGCGCCCTCGGTCGAGACGGTCGCGGCGGGTGCGTCGTCCTCGGCGATGAACGTCCCGTATACCCATGGGGCAACGAAGAAGCCGAGCAGCGCCACGACCACGACGGCGACGAGGACCCATACCGCTTTCCGCATTCTGCAAATTTAAACGATGTCGGATTCTGAGTGGGGTGCTACGTCACGTCGCGCGGGCGCTGCGTGAACCACGCGATTCCGGCGCAGCGTGCACCACGCGATTCCGGCGCAGCGTGCACCACGCGATTCCGGCGGAGGTGATCATGAGTGCCACGCCGATCCCGGACGTGATGGTGACACCGCTGTCGAACGCCGATCCCGCTGCGGCCAGCAACGCGTCGGCCCGGTCGGCGGGCAGGGTCCCGGCCACGGCGTGGGCGCCGCCGAGCGTCTCGCGGGCCGCCTGCGCCTGCTCCGGATTCAACCCGGCAGGGAGCAGGAGGTGCGCGCTGTAGGACGCGGACAGCACCGACCCGAGGATCGCCGTACCGAGCACGGCACCCATCTCGTAGGCCGTTTCCGACACCGCCGACGCGGCACCGGCCTTCGTCGGCGGGACGCTCGAGACGATGAGGTCGTTCGACAACGTCTCCGCCGCACCGATACCCGCACCGAGAACCGCGAACGCCACGATGATCGGTGCGAGCGCCGACGGTGAGGCCAGCAGGAGCACCAGCGCGTAGCCGGTCGCCGAGAGCAGGAGCGCGCAGACGATGATCGACGACGGCTGCACCCACCGCACGAGCGCGACCACCGACATCCCGGCCACGACCATCACCGCCAGCCCCGGGACCAGGCTCAGACCGGCCTCCATCGGGCTCTGCCCGATCACCAGTTGCAGATGCTGGGACACGAAGAACAGGAAGCCCACGAGGGAGACGACGGACAGCAGGTTCACCGCGACGGCACCGGAGAAGGTGGGCACGCGGAACAGGCGGACGTCGAGCATCGGATTCGGGCGACGCAACTGCCGGCGCACGAAGGCGACGAGCGCGACCACCCCGACGACGGCCGGGACGATGACGACGGCGCCGAGGCCGCTGTCGGCAATCTTCTTGATCGCGAAGACGATCGGGGCCAGAGCCAGCATCGACAGCGCGATGCTCATGACGTCGATGCGGCCCGGATTCGGGTCCTTCGACTCGGGGACGAAGATCGGCGCGAGCACGAGCAGCGGGATCAGTACCGGCACCGCCAGCAGGAAGACCGAACCCCACCAGGCATGTTCGAGGAGGAACCCGCCCACGATGGGCCCCAGGGCGGCGCCTGCCGCGAAGCACGAGGCCCAGATCGCGATGGCGAGGCGACGTTGGGCGGCGTCGAGGAAGATGTTGCGCAGCAACGACAGTGTCGACGGCATGAGCATGGCCCCGAAGAAGCCGAGCACGCCGCGTGCCGTCACGAGCAGTTCCGCGGAGGGTGCATAGGCGGCGGCCACCGAGACGGCGGCGAACCCGGTCGCGCCGACGAGCAGCAGCCGGCGTCGTCCGATGCGGTCGCCGAGGCTGCCCATCGCCACCAGCAGGCCCGCGAGCACCAGTGGATAGATGTCGATGATCCACAACTGTTGCGCAGCGGTGGGCTGCAGCGCGGACGAGATCCCGGGCAGCGCGAAGGCCAGGACGGTGTTGTCCACCGACACGAGCAGCACGGGCAGCATGAGCACCGCGAGGGCGACCCAGTCCCGAGGAGCCGCCTTCGTCACGGTGGGTTCCGAAACAGGCACATATGTCGCCACGGATATCGAACTTTCGCGAGAGAGGAATCGGACCCCCGTTACTGTACCAGCTGGACGGTACAGTAACGACGTCGTACGATCGGGCCGTGCCACCTGCCCCTGCCGCCCGCGCCAAACTTCTCGACGCCTTCGTGACGATCCTGCTCGAGCAGGGCGAGCGCGCCGCGACCCTCGAGGCCGTCGCCGCGACCGCCGGCGTCTCGAAGGGTGGCCTGCTCTATCACTTCCCGTCGAAGGATGCTCTGGTCGAGGGCCTCGCCGAGCACGTCGAAGCGCTCGGGGCCGAGGACGTCGAACGCATGCGGGCGGCTCCCGAGGGACCGGCGGCGTATTACATCCGCACCTCGGTCTTCGCCGACACCCCGATCGACCGGGCCATCGTCGCCCTCACCCGTCTGAGCCAGACCGCGAATCCGCGAGCTCAGCAGGCGCTGCGCCACATCCATCAGGGGTGGTTCGACGCCCTGGCGGAGGAGGTCACCGATCCCGCGGCGGCACGGGCTGTGGCCCTCATCGGCGACGGTCTCTACTACGGCGCCGCCATGTCGGGCGAGACGAGCACGACGCCCCCCGAGGACGTCGACGAACTCTTGAAGGTCGTACGGAAACTGATCGGCCCGAACGACTGAGTTCGGGGAGGTTGTGTGCGTCCGTTCGCGAAAAAGCGAACACAACCTCCCTCGAATCGCCTACCTTGTGGCCATGACCGGGTCCGCCCTGGCGACGGCCCACGACGAGCGCGCCGACCTCGCCGATCTCCTGGAGACACTGTCGCCGGAACAGTGGGAGCACCCGAGCCTCTGCGAGGGGTGGACGGTGCGGGACGTCGTCGCCCACATGATCAGCTACGAGGAGCACGGACCTCGCGACCTGGTGCGACGACTGGCAGCCACCCGGTTCCGCCCGTGGAAACTCAACGAGGCCGCACTCGCCGACTACGCGGACCTCGGGCCCGACGAACTCGTCCGGTTCCTGCGGAACCACCTCGATCCGCAGGGCTCCACCGCAGCGTTCGGTGGTCGCGTCGGTCTCGTCGACGCCCTCATCCACCACCAGGACATCCGACGACCGCTCGGCCTCGCCCGCACGGTGCCTGCCGAGCGTCTGCGTGTCGCGTTGCCGTTCGCCGTCACCGCGGTGCCTCTGCGTGGATTCTGGAAGGCCCGCGGCGTTCGGCTCGTCGCGACCGACGTCGGCTGGTCACGTGGACGGGGTCCCGAGGCCGCAGGTCCGGGAGAAGCTGTGCTCATGACCATGGCGGGGCGACGCGGGATCGCGCGCGAGCTGTCGGGCCCGGGTGCCACGATCCTCACCGACCGGCTGGGCTGAGCGGCTCGGCGTCATGCCTTCTTCGGAAGCCGATGCAGTTCGACGTCGCGGAGCGTGCCGTCGACGATGCTCGCGGTCATGTAGGTGCAGTACGGCTGCCGACGCCGATCGGTGGGTGAACCCGGGTTGAGCAGGCGCAGTCCGCTCGGCGCGGTCGTGTCCCAGGGGATGTGCGAGTGGCCGAAGACGAGGACGTCGGTATCGGGATAGGCCGCGGCCATCCGCTTGTCGCGCCCGGTCGACGCGCCTGTCTCGTGCACCACCGCGATGCGCACACCGTCGAGGGCCACCCGCGCGACCTCCGGCAACCGTTCCCGCAGGATCGGACCGTCGTTGTTGCCCCAGCACGCGACCAGCTGCCGCGACCGTTCCTCCAGCACGTCGAGCAGTGCCACGTCCATCCAGTCGCCGGCGTGGATCACCACGTCCACGCGGTCCACCTCGTCCCACACCTGCGACGGCAGGTCGCGGGCGCGCGTCGGTACGTGGGTGTCGGCGAGCAGCAACAGACGCATGGCCCCCAGTCTGCCGTGGGTTCACAGTGTGCCGCGGGCACTCACGGGTAACCACGACCCATGACCACTCCAGCTCACGACAGACTCGCCATCGTCACCGGCGCCGACTCGGGGATGGGCAAGGCGACCGCCGAACTGCTCGCCGCCGAGGGGTTCGACGTCGGTATCACCTTCCACACCGACGAGGCAGGGGCCGAGGACACCCGCGCCGCGGTCGAACAGCGCGGGCAGCGGTGCTTCGTGGCCCGGCAGGACCTGACCAGCCCGGACACCGCCGACGTGATCGACGAGCTCGCCGAGAAACTCGGCGGCCTCGGGGTGCTGGTCAACAACGCCGGCACCGGTCACCGCGACGAGGTGCTCGACCTGTCCTTCGAACGGTGGCGGGAGATGCTCTCCACCGACCTCGACGGCCCGTTCCTGTGCTCCCAGCGCGCCGCGCGACACATGATCGACTCCGGGCGCGGCGGCCGCATCGTCAACATCACGAGCGTCCACGAGCACGTTCCCCGTTACGGGGCCTCCGCGTACTGCACGGCGAAGGCCGGTCTCGGCATGCTCACCCAGTGTCTCGCCCTCGAATGGGCCCGGTACGGCATCACGGTCAACTCTGTGGCTCCCGGTGAGATCTCCACGCCGATGACCGGCATGGACGAATCCGAGGCCTTCCACGAGGAGCGGCCGGGCAACCCCACCGGGCGCCCCGGGCACGTCAACGAGGTCGCCTCCGTCGTCGCCTTCCTCGCGTCCCCACGCTCGTCGTATCTGACGGGCCGCTCGATCCCTGTCGACGGTGGTCTCATGTTGATGGCCGCGCACGGACACGACATGAACGACGGGAGTTGGCGCGAACTCTGACGACGACCGACCACCCATCCGCTAGCGTCCACAGGACCGGTGGTCGACTCGGAGTTGGGGGAACTGGATGCGCACGACACCGCCTGCGGAGCGATTCGGAGCGGGAACGGCAAGAGGTTACCGAGCGACCCATCGTCCCGAGGTGTGGGGAGCGCTGATCGGCGCGGGCGGCGCGTCGGCCTTCATGCTCGTGAACGGCGCCGCTCTGGGATCGCCGTGGACCGGGATCGTCGTTGCCGGGTGGGTCTGCGCCATCGTTGTTTTCGTCTGGACCGTGCTGGTTCGGCCGCGGAGATTCGAGCAGTTGGAGCCGCCCTCGAAGCAGGCGTCGACGATCTACCTCGTGTCGGTCGCGGCCATGGTCGTGCTGATCGTCGGTGGCGCAAGGCTTCTCGCGTCGTTCGATCGTTCGGAACTGACGGTCGCGTGGGTGGTCTGCGTCGTCGGTGCGCACTTCGTTCCGTTCGCACGTGCCTTCGACCGCGCGTTGTTCCGGGTCATGGGCTGGGAAATGCTGCTGGTCGGAATCGCCGGTCTGGCAGGTGGTCTCGCATCATCCGCCGTTGCCGCTGCGGCAGGCGTCGCGGCGGGATTGTGGATGTTCGCCGTGATGGTCGCCGACGCTGTCGGCCGACCTCTCGTCAACGGGCGTCGGCCCGGCTCCACAATTCGTCGAGCGCCTCGTTGACAGCTTCCGGCTGCTGGACGTGCGGGTAGAAGCCGGGAACCTCGAGTAGTTCTCCATCGATCCGGTTTGCGACGACCCGCGCCGTGATCGTCAGCGGATCTCCCGCCAGTCGCTTGTACTCGTCGGGTGCGCCCGCCCAGTCACCGATGACGACGAGCTTCGGCCACGGCGCCGCCGCGAGCGGCTCGAGGGGGATGTCGGCGTCCCAGCAAGGCCTCTCCCGCATCGACGTCGCCGCTGCGCGTAGCCGCTTCGGGGTGGGTTCCGCCGGCGGCATGCCGACGCTCTCCGTGGTGAGACGCAGATAGTCCTCCGCAGTGAGCTCGGGCGGGAGCGCTGCCTGGGACGCGCGGGCGCGGGCGAGGTTCTCGGCGACGACCGGTTCGCTCTCCGCAACCTTCAGGCATCCGGGCTGGATCAGGCACAGCGAACGCACCAGGTCCGGCCGTTCCGCCGCTGCGAGCATCGCTGCGACCGCACCGTACGAATGTCCGACGAGATGGGCACCGTCACCGAGCAGTTCGACGATGTCGGCGGCATCTACCTCGTAGTCGGTGCGATGGGCCCCGTCGAGATCCGGCGAGTCGCCGTGCCCGCGGCGGTCCATCAGGATGAGCCGACGTGACGCCCCCAAAGGTCGTTGCCGCCCGAATCCGTAGGTCTCGTCGTCTCCCCAGGCCAGCACCCCGTGCACGAGAACGGCCGGCGGGACGTCGGACTCGGCGGGTCCGACGATCGTCGAGCTGACGCGATCCACTGTTCTCCCTCCCGATGGCGAGCGTGCAGGCGCGAACCTATCGGAAGACCTGTGCGCGTGCAGCCGTCCCGATCTACATTCCCTCAGGCGCACCTCGTCGCCTCTCCCAGTCATTCGCTACAGCTTTCGCTATCCGCTACCGCAATTGCCGCAGCGGATGGCAAAAGCTGTAGCGGATGTTTCCGGCCCCGGCCCTTGGCGACCTCCAGAGGTGAGAAAAGCCCCTCACCTGCTTGAACAGGTGAGGGGCTTCTGGCGGTGGCGGTGGGATTTGAACCCACGGACGGGGGTTACCCGTCACGCGCTTTCGAGGCGCGCTCCTTCGGCCGCTCGGTCACGCCACCGCTGACGACTCTAGCGGATTGCATGCCTCATCCCGAAATCGCCTGGTCACAGCTCCGAGGCCGGACCTCGGTGTTCCCGGAAGAACGCTTCGAGCACGGCCGCGCACTCGGCTTCGAGCACACCGCCGCGCACTTCCGGACGGTGTGTGAGGCGCCGATCGCGCACCACGTCCCACAGCGACCCGACGGCGCCCGTCTTCGGTTCCCACGCCCCGAAGACCACCCGCGACACCCTGGAGAGCACCAACGCGCCCGCGCACATCGTGCAGGGCTCGAGGGTCACCGCGAGGGTTGCGCCCTCGAGACGCCATCCGTCGCCGTAGACCTGCGCTGCCGCGCGCAGAGCGAGCACCTCGGCGTGCGCTGTGGGGTCCCCGGTGGCCTCGCGGGAGTTCGCCGCCCGCGCGATCTCGGTGCCGTCCGGTCCGAACACCACCGCGCCCACCGGTACGTCACCGGCGGGCGCGGCAGCGGCGGCCTCCAGCGCGACCCGGATCAATGCCTCGTCGTCGCGCAGCCCCATCTAACGGAGCTTGTCCAGGGTGTTACCCAGGACGTCGTCGAACCCGAGTCGCTGCGCGATCTCGTCGAGCTGCTCGTCGGGATACAGGTCGGTCTCGGACAGGATCACCGAGAGCACCGGCTCGGGCAGACCCATGTCGGCCAGGATGCCGAGGTCGCCCTCCTCCCACGGCTCGATGTCGTCGAGCTCATCGGGATCGATGTCGGGGATCTCGACATTCAGCGCATCGAGGACGTCGGCGGCGATGTCGTAGTCGACGGCCATCGTCGCGTCGGACAGCAGCAACCTCGTTCCCGCAGGTGCGGGACGCACGATGATGAAGAATTCGTCGTCCACGTTCAGCAGACCGAACACTGCGCCGGAGCTTCTCAGCTCCCGCAACTCGGTCACTGCGGTATCGAGACTCGTCAGTGCGGCACCGGACAACGCCCGGCACTTCCAACGACCTTCCTCCCGCGTCACGGCGACGGCGAAGCCGTCGAGGTCGTCGCTCGAACTCCCGGCGGGGTTCCCGCCCTGGGTCACGGAAGGGCTCTTGTTCCCTACACGCTGTGCAGCCATGGGCGCAACGGTAGTCGGCCACGTCCGGTGAATGAAGCCCAGCGCGGGATATGCCAACCTGATGAGGTGTCCTCAGCCGTCTCTTCCCCGCCCGTCTGTGTCCTCGGCCTCGGCCTGATCGGTGGTTCGCTGCTGCGCGCCGCCGCGGCGACCGGAAGGCAGGCGTGGGGTTACAACAGGTCGTCGCAGGCCGTGGAGGCCGCCGTCGCCGACGGCTTCGACGCGTCCACCGACCTCACGGCCACGCTGCGTCGCGCAGCCGACACCGACGCCCTTGTGGTGATCGCGGTACCGATGCCGGCAGTGGGCAGCATCCTCGAGGCGATGGCCGAGCACGCCCCCGACGTCGCGCTCACCGACGTGGTGAGCATCAAGGCGGAAGTGGCCGCTGCCGTCGCCGCTCACGGCCTGTCGCGGCGTTTCGTGGGTGGACACCCCATGACGGGTACGGCGGAGTCCGGCTGGACCGCTGGGACCGCCGACCTGTTCCGCGACGCGGTGTGGGTGGTGACCGTCGACGACGGCACCGATCCCGAGGTGTGGCGGCAGGTCGCCGACCTCGCGCTCGACTGCGGCTCCGTCGTCGTGCCCGCCGAATCCCGGGAGCACGACGCGGCGGTCGCGCGGGTCTCCCACCTCCCCCATCTCCTCGCCGAAGCGCTGGCCCTCTCGGGCGCCGGAGGCGGCGATCTCGCACTCGGTCTCGCCGCCGGCTCCTTCCGGGACGGCACGCGGGTCGCCGCGACGGCCCCGGCCCTGGTCGACGCGATGTGCGAAGGCAACGCCGAGGCCCTGCTGGTCGCGCTGGACGAGACACTCGAGGTGCTGAGGACGGCCCGGGAGCAACTGGCCGACCGCAGCACCTCCGAACTCACCCGCGCCGGTCACACGGCTCGGACCCGCTACGAACAACGTCGTCGCGACCCCATCGTCGGCACGCAGCCCGGCGACGAGGGCTGGATCGCAGCGTTCCGCGAGGCCGGACGACGCGGTGGAGTGTGGACACGATGAACCTCCGCGACATCGCCTCGGCGCTGACCACCGGCAAGACGACCCCTACCGAACACGTCCGCTCGGTTCTCGCCGAACTCGACGCCCTCGTCGGGACCCCCTGGGAGAACACCGTCGCCGCCCGCAACGACGAGGCAGCACTCGAGGCCGCAGCCCTCGCCGACGAGCAGATCGCCGCCGGGAACTGGATCGGTCCCCTGCACGGTGTCGCGGTCGCGGTGAAGGACAACATCGACGTCGCCGGGTTTCCCACTCGCTGCGGCAGCGCGGTCCTCGCCGATGCACCTCCCGCGCGGCGCGACGCTCGCGTCATCGAGAAACTCCGCGAAGCCGGAGCCGTCGTGGTGGCGAAGACCCACCTCCACGAGTTCGCATACGGGCCCACCGGGTTGATCAATGCGTCCGGCGCGGCCTCCCACCCCCACAATCCGGACCTGATCAGCGGTGGTTCCTCGTCCGGCTCCGCAGTGCTGGTCGCGAGGAGCGTCGTGCCCGTCGCGCTGGGAACCGACACCGGTTGCAGTGTCCGCACCCCGGCGGCGTTGTGCGGGATCGTCGGATTCAAGCCCGGCTTCGGCGCTCTTCCCGAGCAGGGCGTGTTCCCGCTGTCGACGACCTTCGATCACGTCGGTCTGCTCGCCGCCGACGCTCTGGACGCCTCACTCGCATGGGGCGCCCTTCCGGGCATCGCGCACCTGCGTACCCCGGTTTCCGAACTGCGCATCGGACGCCTGCGGGGCGGCATCTGGGATCTGTCACCCGAGTTCGACGAGGCCGTCGAGACGGCGTGCCGCACCCTCGCAGACCTGGGCGCCCGCGTCGTGGACGTGGAACTGCCCGAGACCGACGAGATGCTCGCGCTGTATCCCGTGGTCACCGGCTCGGAAGCGTACGAGACGCATCGCGCCTGGTTCGAAGCCGATCCCGACCGCTACCAATCCCCGACGGCCGCTCTGCTCGCCGCGCAACGCGACCGGCCGGCCTACGAATACATCCACGCGGCCCGGGCGGTGGCGCGACTACGGCACGACGTCGTGCACCGCCTCCGCACCGTGGACAAGCTCGATGCGCTGATCACCGTCACCACCGGCGTGCGTTCGGCGCCGCTGACGAGCGATCCCGTCGAGCTGCGCGCACCGCTGCTGCAGATGTGTATCCCGTTCAGCGTCCTCGGTGTCCCGGCCGTGTCGGTGCCGGCTCCTGACGGCGGGTCGTCGCCGGTCGGACTCCAGATCGTCGGCCTCACCGGCGGCACGCACGGGCACGGCAGCCACCCTGCCGAATCGGCCGCGTTCGCCGTGGCGATGGCGGTGGAGGCGTCGGGACAGCCCTAGATGCGGGAGGCGAGACCTCGGTACTCGAGGACGAAGCCGTCCTCGTCGACGGTCACCGACGACGACGAGCGCGGTGACAGCACGTGGATGCCGTCGGACGCACTGCTGTAGACGACCGTGGCCTCCTCGATGCTGAGATCGATGAGATTGACGTAGACGACGGGCACCTCCACGTCGTCGGCTCCGGCCTGCAGGTCGTGCCGACGGATGGGCAGGGCGTTGAAGAACGGGCTGAACACCACGTCCACGTCCAGCGCCCCGCCGAAGGTGGACCGATGATGGTCGATGCCGTTGTCGGACATCCAGATGCCCTCTTCGGACCGGGTGAGGGACATGTGCCGCTCACCCGAAGCGCGGGTGGTGCGCACCGACAATCGGCGGGTGACACCGTTCTCGTCCGTCACCAGGTCGTACGAGGCGCTGAAGGCCGGATGGTCGGTGCACTCCGCAGCCACGATGCGACCGGATGCCTTGATGCGGCGGCCGGAGAGCTGTACTCGTACCGACTCCATCCGAGACAGATCGACCGCACGCCACGTGAGTAGCGCGGGCCAGGTCGACGCGGAACCGGTGGCGTCAGGGGCTGGGGTGCTCACGGTCTATACGGTATGCGACGAAGCGCACACGGTGGGCAGCGGTGCCGTGATTCGTCCGCCACTGTCTCCACACAGAGCCCACCTGCTCACGCGGTGTCGGGCAGCGCCTCGTGCCGGGACATCTGACGAAGGTGGTGTGAGAACACCGACAGAGCAGCGGCACCCACGGCGACGTTGAGCAACGCCCCGAACTCCTGCACGGCGAACTCCAGCACGTCGACGAAGAAGACGGTGATCAACGCAGCCGTCCGCAGAGCACGCACCGCCCACCTCTGCCGACGCCACAGGCCCACCGATCCCACCACGCACAACAGGACGGTGACACCGGAACCGATGAGCTGGATCATGGTCAACACGTTGCTCGTCCGCGCGGCGAGATCCTCCTCCAGCGTGGCGGCTGCATTGATGAGGATGCCGATGGAGAAGACGGTGAGCAGGGCTGCCGCGACGCGGACGCTGCGCTCACCCCGCAGTCGCTCCGGCAACCGGAGCGACACCCACGAGAAGCGCGACGGCACCTCCCGGCACCAGGCGAGCAAAAGATCGATCTGTTCGACGACCTCTGGGTCGACTCCACCCTCCCGCGCGCGTTCGAGCTGCACGCGCGCCTGGTCGCGATCGGTCGGGGTCAGGCCGTGGGTGAGCCCGTCCGTCGCCGTGAGCGCAGCGTTGGCGAGATACTCCTCGGGCGAGGGCCCACGGCGGAGGTGCACCGCTCGATTGACGACGAGCAGCAACACGACCACCACGTACATGATCGCCACCGAGGGTCGGTAGAAGTAATCGTTGGTCTTCGTGACGAACTTGCCGACCTCGTCGAGGAACAGGCCGAAACCGATACCGCCGAGCACCACTGCGATGCGGTCGGGCGCCCGGCCGATGAAGGTCATCGAGATCATCAATGCGGCGACCATGAGCAGACCGCCCCACAGCACGTGAGCGATGTGCAGGACCGATCCGCCGACCTGCGGATAACCCGTCAGGTGCAGGTACAGACGCGTGACGAGGATGGTCGCGATCGCAATGATCAGAAGTGCTTCGACCTGCGCGGACGACGCGGTGTCCCGCAACAACCGAGAACGGGAACGGGTCCGCACCGCTGTCATGGCACGCGAGCTTATCCCGCCCGGGTTCTCCTCGGGTTCTTCCTCCGGATTCGGCGGCGCGGCGCCTGCGCGGAGCGGCTCCCCAATCTTGTGTGTGGCCTAGAGTCGCTCTATGCGCACAGTGTGGACAGTTCCTCCGAACATTGCCCAAACTCTGCTGGAATCTCCCGAGATCCAGATGTTCCTGACCAGCAACGAGTTGCCGGATACAGCGGACGATCCACGCCAGAGACTTGCGGAGTTCACCCACGCGCTCGGCGCACTCAGCCGTCACATCGGACGCACCTTCGGTTCCGTGGATGCAGCCAACCGCGAACTGTTCGGCGGGTCCGCCGGCAAGGTCCCCGTGGCGCTGCGCCTGACCGTTCTGCGGGCTCTCGTGAACCAGGTCGAAGACCGCGCACCCAGCCCGAGACTGCTTCCGAAGAACATCTGCGACCAGCTCGGCGCCTACGTCTACGCCCTGCTCGACCCTCGTGACCGCAGCATCTTCTACGTCGGCTCGGGACGCGGAAACCGCATCTTCACGCTCGTCTGGACGGCTCTCGGGGAGAACTCGAAGCTCACCGAGGCCGGCGAGAAGGCGCCGATGTCCACACCGGAGACCGAGGCGGCTCTGCGGCGCATCCGAACCGTCTACGAGTCCGGCTACGCGGTGGAGCACTACATCGTCGCCGACGCGTTGAACCCGAAGTCCGACGGTGACCACACCGCCGCAGTGACGGCCGAAGCGGTCATCGCGGCACTGGGACTGACCGAGCCGCATCGTGGCGAGTGGGTCCTCACCAACCTGGCGGGGTCCACCGAGGAGTCCGAAGCCGATCGCACGGCGATCCCGATCGCGGAGCTCGTCCGTCAGTACTCGGCCTCGCCTGCTCCCGAGCTGCCGACGCCGTGCGTGGTGCTGCGGGTCAACGAAGCGAAGAAGGCGTCGCCGGCTGCGGTGCGCGAACTCGCGTCCAAGCCGTGGCCGGCAGGATCGGCAGCGCGCGGAATCGACGGCCTGCCCATCATCGTCGTCGCCGACAACATCGTCCGCGCGGTCTATCGCGCCACCGGGTGGGAGGCGGCCGCTCGCACGGACGAGAACGGCGGCACGATTCTCTACCGGTTCGTCGGGGAGGCCGACGAAGAGCTCGAGGGCAAGTTCGTCAACACTCGCGTCACGCCGGACCGGCTGGGTCTCAAGCGTTGGCCGTCGCACGGTTGGGCTCCGCGTCTGACGCGTGCACTGCCGCGGCCGGTCGCGCGTCCGAAGGCACCGCGCCCCTGATTCTTCGACTGCTTCCCGGTTCGCCTGCGGGCCGGGAAGCAGCTCGGGTCGGTCCTCGAAAACCGTTGGGCCGGCATATTTTCTGCATACAGAAACACGAAAGGGGACCCACAATGTGGGTCCCCTTTCGGAACGGGTGTTCGGCGGTGTCCTACTCTCCCACACCCTGTCGAGTGCAGTACCATCGGCGCAGACAGGCTTAGCTTCCGGGTTCGGAATGGGACCGGGCGTTTCCCTGTCGCTATGGCCGCCGTAACTCTATGAAACAGTAACCACGCAGACCTCTCGATAGCGTTCCGCCGCAGCAGAACTCGATCGGATATCTGTGTGTGTTGTTTCAGATACCGCACAGTGGACGCGTAACATCTTCGTGGTAAGTCCTCGGCCTATTAGTACCGGTCACCTCCACACATTGCTGTGCTTCCAGTTCCGGCCTATCAACCCGGTGGTCTGCCGGGGGCCTTACCCCCTCGAGGGGGTGAGAAACCTCATCTTGGAACAGGCTTCCCGCTTAGATGCTTTCAGCGGTTATCCCTTCCGAACGTAGCCAACCAGCCATGCCCCTGGCGGGACAACTGGCACACCAGAGGTTCGTCCGTCCCGGTCCTCTCGTACTAGGGACAGCCTTCCTCAAGTTTCTAACGCGCGCGGCGGATAGAGACCGAACTGTCTCACGACGTTCTAAACCCAGCTCGCGTGCCGCTTTAATGGGCGAACAGCCCAACCCTTGGGACCTACTCCAGCCCCAGGATGCGACGAGCCGACATCGAGGTGCCAAACCATCCCGTCGATATGGACTCTTGGGGAAGATCAGCCTGTTATCCCCGGGGTACCTTTTATCCGTTGAGCGACACCGCTTCCACATGCCGGTGCCGGATCACTAGTCCCGACTTTCGTCCCTGCTCGACCTGTCAGTCTCACAGTCAAGCTCCCTTGTGCACTTGCACTCGACACCTGATTGCCAACCAGGCTGAGGGAACCTTTGGGCGCCTCCGTTACATTTTGGGAGGCAACCGCCCCAGTTAAACTACCCACCAGGCACTGTCCCTGAACCAGATCATGGTCCGAGGTTAGAGGTCCAATACGATCAGAGTGGTATTTCAACAACGACTCCACAACCACTGGCGTGGCCGCTTCACAGTCTCCCACCTATCCTACACAAACCGAACCGAACACCAATACCAAGCTATAGTGAAGGTCCCGGGGTCTTTTCGTCCTGCCGCGCGTAACGAGCATCTTTACTCGTAATGCAATTTCGCCGAGTCTGTGGTCGAGACAGCAGAGAAGTCGTTACGCCATTCGTGCAGGTCGGAACTTACCCGACAAGGAATTTCGCTACCTTAGGATGGTTATAGTTACCACCGCCGTTTACTGGGGCTTAAATTCTCAGCTTCGCCACCGAAGTGACTAACCGGTCCTCTTAACCTTCCAGCACCGGGCAGGCGTCAGTCCGTATACATCGTCTTACGACTTCGCACGGACCTGTGTTTTTAGTAAACAGTCGCTTCTCTCTGGTCTCTGCGACCACCCCCAGCTCAGAGTGCAAGACTCGTCACCGAGCGTGGTCCCCCTTCTCCCGAAGTTACGGGGGCATTTTGCCGAGTTCCTTAACCACAGTTCTCTCGATCGCCTCGGTATTCTCTACCTGACCACCTGTGTCGGTTTGGGGTACGGGCCGTGTACCAACTCACTAGAGGCTTTTCTCGGCAGCATAGGATCACTGAATTCCCCTCAACGGGTACGCATCACCTCTCAGGCTTGATGAATGGCGGATTTGCCTACCATTCGCCCTACCGGCTTACACCAGGTATTCCATCACCTGGCCCAGCTACCTTCCTGCGTCACCCCATCGCTTGACTACTACAATCAGGGTCCCGTGCAGCCAGCCCGCCGACTCCCGAAGGAGACGACCGACCTTTTGGACGGTTAGCACAACTGATTCGCCATTGGGCGCGGATACACGGGTACGGGAATATCAACCCGTTGTCCATCGACTACGCCTGTCGGCCTCGCCTTAGGTCCCGACTCACCCTGGGCGGATTAACCTGGCCCAGGAACCCTTGGTCATCCGGCGGACGAGTTTCTCACTCGTCTTTCGCTACTCATGCCTGCATTCTCACTCGCGTGGCCTCCACACCTGGATCACTCCGGCGCTTCCACGGCCACACGACGCTCCCCTACCCATCCACACACCTGGCCGACCCTCCGTGGAGAATCAGCGGGCTTGTGTGAATGCCGCGGCTTCGGCGGTGTACTTGAGCCCCGCTACATTGTCGGCGCAGGACCACTTGACCAGTGAGCTATTACGCACTCTTTCAAGGGTGGCTGCTTCTAAGCCAACCTCCTGGTTGTCTCAGCGATCCCACATCCTTTTCCACTTAGTACACGCTTAGGGGCCTTAGCCGGCGATCTGGGCTGTTTCCCTCTCGACTACGAAGCTTATCCCCCGCAGTCTCACTGCCGCGCTCTCACTCACCGGCATTCGGAGTTTGGCTGATTTCGGTAAGCTTGTGGGCCCCCTAGACCATCCAGTAGCTCTACCTCCGGTGAGAAACACGCGACGCTGCACCTAAATGCATTTCGGGGAGAACCAGCTATCACGGAGTTTGATTGGCCTTTCACCCCTACCCACAACTCATCCCCTCAGTTTTCAACCTAAGTGGGTTCGGGCCTCCACGACGTCTTACCATCGCTTCACCCTGGCCATGGGTAGATCACTCCGCTTCGGGTCTAGAACATGCCACTGACCCGCCCTATTCGGACTCGCTTTCGCTACGGCTACCCCACACGGGTTAACCTCGCGACATGCCACTAACTCGCAGGCTCATTCTTCAAAAGGCACGCCATCACCCCCAACACCGAAGTGTTCGAAGGCTCTGACGGATTGTAAGCGCACGGTTTCAGGTACTATTTCACTCCCCTCCCGGGGTACTTTTCATCTTTCCCTCACGGTACTAGTCCGCTATCGGTCACCAGGGAGTATTCAGGCTTATCGGGTGGTCCCGACAGATTCACACCGGATTTCACGGGCCCGGTGCTACTCGGGTATTCGAATCGACAGTCGCCGTGTTTTCGTCTACGGGATTCTCACCCTCTACGACAGGCCGTTCCAGACCACTTCGACTAACACGACGATTTCTTACTGTCGGCCGGCATGGCAGCGCCGACACAACGAACCCCACAACCCCGAATACACAACCCCTGCCAGGTATCACATGTACTCGGTTTAGCCTCATCCGCTTTCGCTCGCCACTACTCACGGAATCACATGTTGTTTTCTCTTCCTGTGGGTACTGAGATGTTTCACTTCCCCACGTTCCCTCCACACACCCTATATATTCAGGTGCGGGTAACACGACATCACTCGTGCTGGGTTTCCCCATTCGGAAATCCTCGGATCACAGCTCGGTTGACAGCTCCCCGAGGCATATCGCAGCCTCCCACGTCCTTCATCGGCTCCTGGTGCCAAGACATCCACCGTACGCTCATAAACACTTACAACAAAGATGCTCGCGTCCACTGTGCAGTTCTCAAACAACACACAACAACCCCTACCAACGCCGGCCACACGGCCAACCGTCTTCGTAAGTCATCGTCGCTGATCAAACACTCGCGTGTTCTCTCAGGACCCAACAGTGCACCGATATATCACCCACCAACCGACCGTGTAGCCGGCTGATATGCGGATGAGGTTGTCAGCGTTCCACCCATGAGCTTCTGCCGTTCCACCTGTGGGAACGAAACAGTCTCTGCCCGTGAGGACGTCACCTGTGTGACCCCTCGCCGGGAGAAGTGCTCCTTAGAAAGGAGGTGATCCAGCCGCACCTTCCGGTACGGCTACCTTGTTACGACTTCGTCCCAATCGCCGATCCCACCTTCGACGGCTCCCTCCCACAAGGGGTTAGGCCACCGGCTTCGGGTGTTACCGACTTTCATGACGTGACGGGCGGTGTGTACAAGGCCCGGGAACGTATTCACCGCAGCGTTGCTGATCTGCGATTACTAGCGACTCCGACTTCACGGGGTCGAGTTGCAGACCCCGATCCGAACTGAGACCGGCTTTAAGGGATTCGCTCCACCTCACGGTATCGCAGCCCTCTGTACCGACCATTGTAGCATGTGTGAAGCCCTGGACATAAGGGGCATGATGACTTGACGTCGTCCCCACCTTCCTCCGAGTTGACCCCGGCAGTCTCCTGCGAGTCCCCACCATCACGTGCTGGCAACACAGGACAAGGGTTGCGCTCGTTGCGGGACTTAACCCAACATCTCACGACACGAGCTGACGACAGCCATGCACCACCTGTCTACCGGCCACAAGGGAAACCACATCTCTGCAGTCGTCCGGTACATGTCAAACCCAGGTAAGGTTCTTCGCGTTGCATCGAATTAATCCACATGCTCCGCCGCTTGTGCGGGCCCCCGTCAATTCCTTTGAGTTTTAGCCTTGCGGCCGTACTCCCCAGGCGGGGCGCTTAATGCGTTGGCTACGGCACGGATCCCGTGGAAGGAAACCCACACCTAGCGCCCACCGTTTACGGCGTGGACTACCAGGGTATCTAATCCTGTTCGCTACCCACGCTTTCGCTCCTCAGCGTCAGTTACTGCCCAGAGACCCGCCTTCGCCACCGGTGTTCCTCCTGATATCTGCGCATTTCACCGCTACACCAGGAATTCCAGTCTCCCCTGCAGTACTCGAGTCTGCCCGTATCGCCTGCAAGCCCGCAGTTGAGCTGCGGGATTTCACAGACGACGCGACAAACCGCCTACGAGCTCTTTACGCCCAGTAATTCCGGACAACGCTCGCACCCTACGTATTACCGCGGCTGCTGGCACGTAGTTGGCCGGTGCTTCTTCTGCAGGTACCGTCACTTTCGCTTCGTCCCTGCTGAAAGAGGTTTACAACCCGAAGGCCGTCATCCCTCACGCGGCGTCGCTGCATCAGGCTTGCGCCCATTGTGCAATATTCCCCACTGCTGCCTCCCGTAGGAGTCTGGGCCGTGTCTCAGTCCCAGTGTGGCCGGTCGCCCTCTCAGGCCGGCTACCCGTCGTCGCCTTGGTAGGCCATTACCCCACCAACAAGCTGATAGGCCGCGGGCTCATCCTGCACCGAAAAACTTTCCACCCCTCACCATGCAGCAAGAGGTCATATCCGGTATTAGACCCAGTTTCCCAGGCTTATCCCAGAGTGCAGGGCAGATCACCCACGTGTTACTCACCCGTTCGCCACTAATCCACCCAGCAAGCTGGGCTTCATCGTTCGACTTGCATGTGTTAAGCACGCCGCCAGCGTTCGTCCTGAGCCAGGATCAAACTCTCCGTTGAAGACTCACAATCACCCCGAAGGGGCAATCAGTCAAAGACATCGAGTCAAATCACTAGCATAAAAACTCAAACTAGCTAAACACTGGATCACCGCAGACGGAAGAATGCGATGTCCAGCAACAACCACCCACAAAAAGTGAAGTGGTCGCACCAAATATTATTTGGCACTGACATTCATCGGCACACTGTTGAGTTCTCAAAGAACACGCGCACATCATCGCGCTTCGGACTGACGTCCGACCCGCTCTGAGGCAACTGTTCCAGCCTACTTCCTCATCCTCACGAACGCAAGTCCGCGTGGTTTTCGGAACCAGGGGCGGCTCGAAACCTTACCAGAAGGTTCGTGGCCATCAAATTCGCAGGCGCCTTCGTCCAACCTCGTTGTCCCGTTCCTCTCGGCCCGGGTCGGTGTCCGTGTCGCTCTGACCTGGAATAAGTTACGCGAACATGTCCGAGAACACCAAATCGCCAGGTCAAGGACTGTTTCGGCCACCTGGTGCCCGTCACGAGAGGGGTAGGACCACCCCTCCATCGTGGTGCTCGTCGCGTCCGCTCACGGATCCCCCTACTTCTCGAGTAACGTTCACCGTTGAGCTGAGCGAGGAAGGGTGCCGTGACGTCGACGGGGAACATGGTGGGGTTGTTCGCCGGTATCGGCGGACTGGAGCTCGGACTCGGGCGACACGGGTGGAACACCGAACTCCTCTGCGAGATCGAGCCGGGTGCTCAGGCAGTACTACGCACGCGCTTCCCCGACGTTCCGCTCCATCCGGACGTCACGCGTCTCCGCTCTCTTCCCCGCGATACGGAACTGGTCGCCGCAGGCTTCCCGTGCCAGGACCTCTCCCAGGCCGGACGTACGGCCGGCATCACGGGATCGAAGTCCGGGCTGGTCGACGAAGTGTTCCGTCTCGTGAAGCGTAAAAGCGGCCCGCGCTGGCTCGTTGTCGAGAACGTTCCCTTCATGCTGCAGCTCGGCCGCGGTGCGGCGATGCGCCACATCACCGACGCGCTCGAGGAGCTCGGCTACATGTGGGCCTATCGCGTCGTCGATGCCCGCGCGTTCGGTCTCCCCCAGCGTCGGCACCGCGTCCTGATGGTCGCCTCACGCACGGACGATCCCCGCACGGTGTTGTTCGGCGAGGACGCCGGCATGCCCATGGAGGGCAATCCCGATCTGTTCCCGTGCGGCTTCTACTGGACCGAGGGTGTGCGCGGTCTCGGATGGGCCGTCAACGCCGTGCCCACGCTCAAGGGTGGTTCGACTCTCGGTATCGCAAGCCCTCCGGCCGTGCGGCTGCCGTCCGGCGAGATCGTCACCCCCGGCCTGACCGATGCGGAGAGGCTCCAAGGATTCGACGCCGACTGGACCGCACCTGCCGTCGAGGCGCCCGGTGTCCGGGCCGGGCATCGGTGGCGTCTGGTCGGCAATGCCGTCAGCGTGCGGATGGCCTCGTGGGTGGGCCACCGTCTGAACAACCCGATCGCGTACAGCTCCGACCACGAGACCCCGCTGCATCCGGGCGACACCTGGCCGACCGCAGCGTGGGGTGCCCGCGGACAGGCGTTCCGCGTGCACGAGTCGCAGTGGCCCGTCCAGGCTCCCTACGAGGATCTCGGCGGTTTCCTCCTCGACGCCCGTCTGCTGTCGGCGCGGGCGACCGCAGGTTTCCTCCGACGTGCACGCTCCGGCAACCTGCGTTTCCTGCCCGGATTCCTCGAGGACGTCGAGAACCACCTCGAACGCATGGGTGGCTTCCCGCGAGTGGCGGCCTGAAGGACGCGGTGATGGCGTCGTCGGATCGGCCCGGGACGGATCCGCGTACGAGTGCGCGGATGAGCCGGCAGCGCCGACGCGACACCGTTCCCGAAGTGGCGTTACGCAAGGAACTGCATCGCCGTGGACGGCGGTTCTTCGTCGACCGCGCTCCCCTGCCCGGCATGCGGCGCCGGGCCGACCTCCTCTTCCCCCGTCGTCGGGTCGCGGTCTACGTGGACGGCTGCTTCTGGCACAGCTGCCCGCAGCACGCGACCTCCCCGAAGAACAACGCCGAGTGGTGGGCGGCCAAGCTCGCCGCCAACGTGCAGCGCGACCGGGACACCGACGCGCGCCTGCAGGCTGCGGGCTGGACGGTGGTGCGCGTGTGGGAGCACGAGGACCCCGTCGTCGCCGCGACGCGCGTGGAGGACGCTCTGTCGCCTCCTCCGGACACGGATGCGGGGCCGGCGCGGGGGGTGATCCCCCGCACCGGCCCCGGAACCGATCCGATCAACCCTTGGTGAGCTGTGCGTACCGCGCGACGTGCTGTTCGGCGGTGCCGAACTCGTACTCGATCGCGGTCAGTCGCTTGAAGTAGTGCCCGACGGCGAGTTCCTCGGTCATGCCCATGCCGCCGTGGAGCTGGACGGCGTTCTGGCCGACGAAGCGTGCCGCGCGGCTGATCGTCGCCTTCGCGGCCGAGACCGCGCGTGCCCGCGTGGCGTCGTCGCTGTCGAGATGGAGAACGGCCAGGTAGGCGGCGGACACCGCCTGCTCGACCTCCATGTACATGTCGACCATGCGGTGCTGGAGCGCCTGGAAGCTGCCGATGGGCTGACCGAACTGCTGACGCTGCTTGGCGTACTCGACGGTGTCGGCGAGCACCTTACGCATCAGGCCCACCGCTTCGGAGGAGACGGCGGCGATCGCTTCGTCGATGCCGCGCGAGACGGACAGCCAGGCGCCACCCTCCTCGCCGAGCAGCGAGTCGGCGGGCAGTCGCAGGCCGGAGAAGACGATGTCGGAGGCGCGCCGGTCGTCGATCGTGCGGTAGGAGTGGATCTCCACACCGGCCGGCGGGTTCGCGGGGTCGAAGTCGACGAGGAACAGCGAGATGCCGTCGGTGTCGGTGCGCTCGCCCGACGTGCGGGCGGTGACGAGCAGGTGCGTCGCGAGCGGAGCGCTGGTGACGACGGTCTTCTCCCCGTCGACGACCCACTCGTCGCCCTCGCGGCGCGCGGTGGTGGACACGTCGTGGAAGACGTATCCGGAGGTGGGTTCGATCGCGGCCAACGCCGTGACGGCCTCACCGGCAGCGATCGCCTCGAGGACGGACCTGGCTCGATCGACCCCTGCGCGACCGAGCAGCCCGCCCCCGAGGACGACCGTGTCGACGTACGGCTCGATGACGAGTGCGTGCCCGAGTGCCTCGGACACCACCATCAACTCGACCGGTCCGCCGCCCATCCCCCCTACCTCTTCCGGAAGCGTGGCCCCGAGGATTCCGAGATCCTCGGCGAATGCCCGCCACACCTCCGGTTGCCAACCTTCGCCGGTGGTCGCGACCTTCCGGCTTTGCGCCAGGTCGTAGCGACCGGCGAGGAACTTGGTGACCGAATCACGAAGGAGCTCCTGCTCCTTGCTCAAACCGAAGTCCATCAGAGCCCCAATGCTGCTTTGGCGAGAATGTTTCGCTGGATCTCGTTGCTGCCGGCGTAGATCGACCCGGCACGGTCGTTGAAGTAACGCAGTGGCGCGGCGGCCTGCCAATCCTCACCGCTGACGTAGCCGTCGACGGGCGGAACGTAATCGGCCACCGGACCACCGGGCGCGGTGATGTGCGGCTGGTAGACCCGGCCGCGCGGACCGGCCGCTTCGAGGGTCAGCTGGGTGATCGTCTGGCTGAGTTCGGTGCCCAGGATCTTGAGCATCGACGATGCAGGACCGGGATTCTTGCCCGCGGACAACGCTGCGAGAGTGCGGTATTCGAGGATCTCGAGTACTTCGGTGCGGATACGCGCCTCGGCGAGCTTGGCGGAGAACGCCGGATCGTCGATGAGCCTGCCGCCCGACGGGCCGGGCTGTTCGGCGGCCGCCTCGGCGATCCGCTCGGCCATGACCTGCAGGGCCGGCGCTGCCGCCGCTCCCCCTCGTTCGAAGACGAGCAGGTACTTCGCGACGGTCCAGCCGTCGTCGATCTTCCCCAGCACGTTCTTCTTCGGGACACGCACACCGTCGAAGAAGACCTGGTTCTGCACTTCCTCACCGGACGTCATGACCAGGGGCCGGATCTCGATGCCGGGCGAGGTCATGTCGATGAGCAGGAAGGTGATGCCCTGCTGCTTGCGACCGGTCTTCGAGGTGCGCACGAGGGCGAACATCCAGTTCGCCTCGGTGGCGTGCGTGGTCCAGATCTTGCTGCCGGTGACGATCAGGTCGTCGCCGTCGTCGACCGCCGCCATGCTGAGCGAGGCGAGGTCGGAGCCGGCCTCGGGCTCGGAGTAGCCCTGACAGAAGAAGACCTCGCCGGTGAGGATCCGGGGCAGGAAGTAACTCTTCTGCTCTTCGGTGCCGTAGGCGACGATCGCGTGCGCGACCATGCGGATGCCCATCGGCGACAGGTTCGGGGCGCCCGCGAGGATCGACTCGCGGCTGAAGATGTAGTGCTGCGTCTGCGTCCAGTCGCAGCCGCCGTACTCGACCGGCCAGGCCGGCGCCGCCCAACCACGCTCATGGAGGATGCGCTGCCACTCCATGCTCGCTTCGTGGTCGGAGTACACGCTCGTCGCGAGTCGGCCGGCCCGCCGCAGTTCGGGCGTCAGCTTCTCCTCGAGAAACGATCGCACCTCGTCTCTGAAGGCGGCGTCGGCCTCTGACCACGCTAGTTCCATGTCTTCTCCCCGCAGAGCGCGACTGCCGCTGCCGGGCTGCCGTGCGAATTGTCGTTAACTTTTCGAGAGTGATACGAAATCTACTTCTGCCCCGGCGGGCTCGTCAATAGACGGATTTCACCCGCGGCACCGGCACGATCCCGGGCCGAGGACGCGGACGATCGAGCGGCCGCTCCCGAGCCGAAGGTCCATCCGAAACGGAGACGGAACGTTCACTCGTTGCGCAGGAATCGAAGACAAGGGCGTTTCGGCTGGTGACTGCGATCACACACTCTGATAGAACCTTGTTCTTGATAATGTAAACGTCACTCTTCTACGTAGATATCGGCGGACATCGAAATTCGGAGGGCATTCGAGTGAAGTTCTGGAGCGGGACCGCATTCATGAAGACCGCGGAGATGCCGGCCGTCGCCCGCATGCTCGACGACGCCGGATTCCACGGCCTGCTCGTCTCGGACCACCTGATCTACCCGAAGGAGATGAAGACCGTCTATCCCGGGCACGAGAGCGGCAAGCCGTTCTGGTCACCGGAGACCGAGTGGCCCGACGCCTGGGTGCTCATCGGAGCGATGGCCGCCGTGACGAAGAACCTGCACTTCGGCAACAACGTCTACATCGCGCCGTCCCGGCCGATCCTCGAGGTCGCCAAGCAGGTGGGCACCGCCGCCACGATCGCCGGAGGTCGCGTCTCCATCGGGCTGTCCGCGGGATGGATGCGCGAGGAGTTCGAACTGCTCGGCCAGGACTTCGACAATCGCGGACCCCGGCTGAACGAGATGATCCGGGCGCTCCGCGAACTGTGGAAGGGCGGATGGGTCTCGTTCCGGGGCGAGTACTACGACATCCCCGAGATGACCATCGAACCCCACCCGCCGAGCCCGGTACCGATCCTGTGCGGTGGCGAATCCGGACCGGCGCTCCGACGCGCCGCGCGCTACTGCGACGGCTGGGTCGGCACCGCCTACACGATCGACGTCGCCGAGCAGTGGATCGACCGCATCAACGGCTACCGCCGCGAGTACGGACGCGAGAACGAGCCCTTCGACTTCATCGTCGGCCTGCGCGACGAGCCGTCCGTGGAGCTGTACCGGCGGGCGGAGAAGATCGGCATCACTGGCGTCATGGTGTCGCCGTGGGCGAACTGGGAGGCCACCCACTCGGGCGACCACGATCACCTCCTCGGCACCGCCGAGCAGTACCGCGCGCCGATCGAGGACTTCACCGAGAGGATCATCGCGAAGCTCACGTGAGCGCAACCGGAAACAGCAACCCTCGAACGAGAAACCCTCACCGACAGGACCGGTGAGGGTCTGGTCTGTGCGCCGAAGGGTCGGAACCCTGGCTTGTCAGGCGTTTGCAGCCAGTTCCCGGCCCTGAAAGTACCTGGAGTGCGTGCGACGAAGCGTCTCGAGGGAGTCACTCACCAGCGAAACAATCTCCACATCCTCGTCCGTTCGAGACTTTTCGAGTTCCAGACGCCGACGCATAGCAGCACGTCGCCCCTCGACGCCGGGGAATGACGTAACCGTCCGGTCGGCAGTCTTCCGGTTGTACTCGATCACGAAAGCCGTCACTGTTCCATCCCCTTCCGCTGTGCGTCTCGAAGCAGCTTCTCTACATCGTCGAGCATAGTAGAGAGTTCGGCTTCGTCTTCCAGCACCTTGTATCCGATCTGGCGAACCTCTTCGGGCAGATCATCAAGACTGTTCCATACATAGCCGGAATCAGGACACATCTCAGCAATCTTGTCCTTCGCCTCTTCGATCAGCCGAATCTGATTCGAGGAGATCTCCTGAAGCTTCGACGCAATCCCACTCCAACCACCAGACCCAGTGACTCGCTCATACCTGATACTTCGGCCCGCCAAGTCGCCCAACCGTTCGTAAGTGTTCGCCCACTTGCTCTGGAGTTGTGTACGAACTTGAACCTCGGCCATCGCACGCCGAAGCTTCAGATGGACGTGAACGGCGCGGTACCCGTTGTGGTGCTCGACCCGTAGATCTTTCACTGTCTTTTCGGGGTCCATCCCGAAGGCCCGAGCGATGGCAGCAGCGACTCTGTCCTGCTCATGCAGCGTCATCTCGGCGTCCACTCGGACGCCGGCGATATCAACGATGTTGCTCAAAGGTCCAGAGGAAAGGCGGACCAGCTTGTCACGGAGCGTGTCGATCGTCTTCGTTCGATAAGTGATGTCCACCTCGGAATGTGAATGAGGCAAGATCGTCTTCCACGGCAGAGCATGGACGATGCCATGAACCTCTGCCGCCAACTCGTCGTACCAGATCATGACGTCGTCGTAGTCGGGAGCGCCCTCCGGTGTCGCGACATTGGCACGGAGGCACTGGGCAAGAATCTCCATCTGTTTGTTGGACCAGGGCCGATCTTGCACACACCCTCCTGTAGTCCGGGGGAGTCACGTGACGTCCCTTGCGGAGTGAAGATAGCCACAAAGATGTCGCTGAAGCCGGTCAGCGGGCCGTGTCGATTCTGTGTCGTGGCGACCCGCAACCAGGCACGAGAAAGCCCCCACCAGGGTTTCCACTGGTGGGGGCTTCGTATGTGCGCCCGAAGGGATTCGAACCCCTAACCTTCTGATCCGTAGTCAGATGCTCTATCCGTTGAGCTACGGGCGCATGTGTATTCAATTGTCGTTGGTGACGCTACACCAACTGGCGGAGGCGAGAGGATTTGAACCTCCGGTCCCCGGTAAGGGGGACAACTCATTAGCAGTGAGTCCCATTCGGCCGCTCTGGCACGCCTCCTCGGGGATTCGATGCTCTCGAACCGCCGGATCGAAACATTACACATGCCCCGAGGGGAAACGCAAAACGCCTGGTCAGAGGCGTATAGATGGACGGTCTCCCCCATCCTGCCGACAGGCGGTCCCACGACGAGGCGCATAATCGGCTCGTGACTCCACGGACCCGCCCCGACCTCGAATCGATCCCCGCCTACGTTCCGGGCCGCTCGTTCCCCGGTGCGGTGAAGCTCGCCAGCAACGAGACGACCATCGGCCCGCTCCCCAGCGTCCGGGAAGCGATCGCCGACGCTGCCGCCGGCCTCAACCGCTACCCCGACAACGGCGCGACCGAACTCCTCGCGGCACTGTCGGAGCGACTCGGCGTCCCGACCGAGCGGATCGCCGTGGGCTGCGGATCGGTGAGCCTGTGCCAGGAGCTCGTGCAGATCACGTGCGACGCGGGCGACGAGGTGATCTTCGCGTGGCGGTCGTTCGAGGCGTACCCGATCATCGCGGCCGTCGCCGGCGCGACCGCCGTGCGCGTCCCGAACACCGCGGACCACGGTCACGACCTGAAGGCCATGCTCGCCGCGATCACCGACCGCACACGGCTGATCTTCGTGTGCAATCCCAACAATCCCACCGGGTCGCTGCTGGGCAAGGAGGAGCTCGCGCAGTTCCTCGACGCCGTCCCCGAGCACATCGTCGTCGCCCTGGACGAGGCGTACTTCGAGTACGTCCGCCCCGAGCCCGGCGAGGATCTGCCCGACGGTCTCGAGCTCGCGGAGAGCCGCAGCAACGTCGTCGTGCTCCGCACCTTCTCCAAGGCCTACGGCCTCGCCGGCATCCGCGTCGGATATGCGGTCGCCGACCCGTCCGTCGTGACGGCGCTGAGCAAGGTCCACACCCCGTTCTCCGTCAACTCGCTCGCCCAGACGGCTGTCGTGGCCTCGCTCGCCGCCGCGAACGAGTTGCTCGCGCGCACCGAGGGTGTCGTCGCCGAGCGGGAACGGGTCCACGCGGCACTCGTCGAGGCCGGCTACGAGGTGCCCGCGAGCGCCGCGAACTTCCTGTGGCTGCCGCTGGGCGAACGCTCCGCCGCGTTCTCCGAGGCCGCAGCGGAGGCAGGGGTGGTCCTGCGCAACTTCACGGGCGAGGGCACCCGGGTGACGATCGGCGACCCGCACGAGAACGACCTGTTCCTCGACTTCGCGACGGGGCAGGGACGGGCACTCGCCGGCATCGGCTGACCCTGTGACGAGACCCAACCGTTATGGCTGGGTATCGGTGGCGTGATCCGGCCCTGACAGACTCGGGCGGTCGGATCGGGTCGGGGCGGAGGAACTGCATGGGGGCAGGCAAGGTGCGGCGCGCCCTGTCGGCCTGCGCAGTCGTCGGCTCACTGGTCGCCTTCGGTGGTGCGGCACCTGCCGGAGCCGCGCCGACGAGCACGATCCCCTCGAACACCGTCCCGCTCCGGGTGATCGCATTCGGCGACCTGCACGGAAATCTGCTGCCCCCGCAGGGACTGCACGGCGAGGTCGTCCGGTCGGACGGCGTCTCGGTCCCCGCGGGCGGTGCGGCCTATCTCGCGGCCTACGTCCGGCAGCTCAGGGAACAGGCCGACAACTCCGTGCTCTACGCCGTGGGCGACACGTGGGGTTCGTCGCCGCTCGAGTCGGGCCTGTTCCACGACGAGCCGACCATCGCCCTGCTCGACGAACTCGATCTCACCGCCGCGACCCTCGGTAACCACGAACTCGACCGCGGCTACGCCGAACTCGAGCGACTGCGGGACGGCGGCTGCCACCCGAAGGAAGGGTGCCTCTACACCGAACCGTTCGAGGGCGCGAACTTCCCGATCCTCGGCGCCAACCTCACCACGACGGACGGCACACCGGCCGCACTCCCCTACAGCATCGACTACGTCGACGGACTGCCCGTGGGCGTCATCGGTGTC
Organism: Rhodococcus rhodochrous; assembly: GCF_900187265.1. Taxonomy (NCBI): domain Bacteria; kingdom Bacillati; phylum Actinomycetota; class Actinomycetes; order Mycobacteriales; family Nocardiaceae; genus Rhodococcus; species Rhodococcus rhodochrous. Next base: position 299,658 of record NZ_LT906450.1, on the reverse strand, counting down.
GTGCCGAGCAACACCCCCGACATCATCCGGCCCGACGCGATCGCGGGACTGCAGTTCGAGGACGAGATCGCCGCCGTCAATCGCACCGCCGACATCCTCGGTGCGCTGGGCGTCCGTTCGATCGTGGTGCTCTACAAGGGCGACATCGGGGCCATCGACGGCGACGATCCGTGTCCGAGCGGGGACGGCGGAGCGGCGGCGATCGCGACGTCCGTCTCCCCCGACGTGGACCTCATCGTCACCTCCGACGGCGACCGGCACTTCAACTGCACCTACACCGACCCGGCGGGCAGGCCGCGCACCGTCGTGCAGGGTGCTTCGCACGGGCGCATCCTGTCGGTCGCCGATCTCGTCATCGACCGGCAGAGCCGGGAGGTGCTGCGCGACCGGACCGTCGTGTTCACGCAGGTCGTCACGCACGACATCGATCCGGATCCGACCACTCTCGAGTTCGTCGACCGGGCAGTCGAGAAGTCGGCGGAGGTCGCGAACCGGTCCATCGCACGCATCGGTGCCGACGTCACGCGCAGCGAGAGCCCGAGCGGAGAGTCGGCGCTGGGCAATCTGGTGGCCGACGCACAACTCGCGGCGACGCGGCATCTCGGCGCGCAGATCGCGCTGATGAACCCCGGCGGACTCCGCGGCGATCTCCTCGCCGGCGACGGCACCGTCTCGTACCGCGAGACCTACGCCGTGCAGCCCTTCGGGAACATGCTGCAGGTGCTCGACCTCACCGGAGCCCAACTCGATGTGCTGCTCGAGCAGCAGTTCCAGGACGGCCCGGTCGGCTCGGAGATCGAACGCATCCTGGCGCCCTCGCACAATCTGACCTACACGCTCGACCGCCTGGCACCGCGCGGCGAACGGATCCGCTCGATCACGATCGACGGCGAGGCCGTCGACCCCGAGCGTGTGTACAAGGTCGTGATGAACAACTTCCTGGCCGGCGGCGGAGACGGTTTCACCGTGTGCACGGAAGCGCACGGGTTGGTGGGCGCGGGCAAGGATCTCGACGCCCTCAACAGCTATCTGGCGACCCGCTCACGCGTGGAGCCGCCGTCCGTCGACCGCATCCGCCTCCACTGAGACGGTGCCGTCGACGCGCGGTCAGCGGAGTCCGAGTGCGTCGGCGAGGGTCGGCCACGCGGCCTTGATGTCGTCCTGCCAGTAGCCCCACGAATGCGTGCCCCACGGGCGGTAGACGACCTGCGCGGGGATGCCGAGTTCGCGGAGGCGACGGTCGTAGGTGACGGTGCACACGAAGGTACCGATCTCGAGGGGCGCACCGACGCTGAGCACGTCCTGGCCGGCGCCGAGATCGTGCGGGCCGAGCAGGCCGTTGCCGGTGCTGAGGAAGACCTCCTTGCCGCGTAGCTTCTCGGCGAGCAGGTAGGAGTCGTGCTCCTCCCAGCGGGCGTCCTCGGGCGGTCCCCACATGTTGTCGGGGTTGCCACCCTTGTACGCGACGGTTCCGCGGACGGTGTCGCGGGAACGGTCGCTGGAGGTGTCGTAGCAGCCGCTGAGCGCCGCGACTCCCTGGTAGAGGTCGGGATTGCGGGTGATCAGGGACATCGCGCCGGTGGCGCCCATCGACAGGCCCGCGACGGCGTTGGTTCCGTTGCCGTCGAATTCGGCGTCGATCAGCGGGGGCAGTTCCTCCGTCAGGAAGGTCTCCCACTTGTTGACCCCGAGGACGGGGTCGGGGTTGTTCCAGTCGGTGTAGTAGCTCGCGGTGCCACCCACGGGAAGGACGACGTTGGTGTTCTTGTCGGCGAAGAACTCCTCGATGTCGGTGCGCTGCGTCCACGTGCTCTCACGGAACTCGGACTCCTCACCGGCGCTGACACCGTCGAGCAGATAGAGGGTGGGGCGCGGCCCCGCCGAAGCCGGATGCAGCACCTGCACCGGCACGACCCGGTTCATCGCGGCCGAGTGGACGAACAGCTTCGTCTGCCTGTCGCCGACCCGCTCGACATGGTCGATCCTGGCCGACACCGGCTGCACGTGCGCCGGTTGGGCATGGACCGGTTGGGCATGGGCGATCGTCGTGCCGGAAACCGGCACCATCAGGGCCACCGCTACAGCCGCCGCGCGTCTCTTCACCATCGAACTCCCCGTCCCCCGACGACCTGCAGTGATCTCACAGTCACTACCTGTACCCGGTCAAGCGGACCTGCACGCGACCCTAATACTCGCCCTCCGATTCGTGACGAATCGGAGGATCCACGGCCGCGTCGCCCCCGCCGGGGTGCGGGAGCGACGCGTGGGAGAGCTGTGCCGGTCAGCGGAGGTGGTGCACCTCCTGCAGCCCGTAGACCGGGGTCGGGAGGCCCTCGTAACGCGCCTTGAGCTGCAGCGCCAGGTAGAGCGAGTAGTGCCGCGACTGGTGTAGGTTGCCGCCGTGGAACCACAGGCCGTCCTGCTGCGTGGGCTTCCACATGTTGCGCTGCTCGCCCTCCCAGGGGCCGGGGTCCTTGGTGGTGTCGGAGCCCAGGCCCCAGCACTTGCCCACCTTGTCGGCGACCTCCTGCGAGATCAGGTCGGCGACCCAGCCGTTCATCGAGCCGTAGCCGGTCGCGTAGACGACGAGATCGGCCTCGAGCTCGGTGCCGTCCTCGAGGATCACCGACGTCTCCGTGAGTTCGCGGACGTTGCCGTGGGCGAGCTTGATGTCGCCGTTCGCGACGAGCTCCGAGGCACCGACATCGATGTAGTAGCCGGATGCGCGACGCAGGTACTTCATGAACAGGCCCGAACCGTCGTCACCCCAGTCGTGCCGGAAACCGGCCTTCTCGAGCCGGTCGTAGAACTCGGCGTCGCGTTCGCGGATCTTCTCGTAGATGGGGATCTGGAACTCGTGCATGATCCGGTACGGCAGGGACGCGAAGGTCAGGTCGGCCTTCTGGGTCGTGACGCCGGCGGCGAGGGCACGCTCGGAGTACAGGTCGCCGAGGCCGAGGTCCATGAGCGAATCGGATCGGACGATGTGCGTCGACGAGCGCTGCACCATGGTGACGTCGGCGCCCACCTCCCACAGGGCACCGCAGATATCGTGCGCACTGTTGTTGGCACCGATCACGACGGCCTTCTTGCCGGCATAGGCGTCCGGGCCCGGGTGGGCGCTGGAGTGGTGCTGTTCGCCGCGGAACAGGTCCATTCCGGGGAAGTCGGGGATGTTCGGCTTACCCGACATGCCGGTCGCGATGACGAGCTGCTTCGGCCGGAGGACCACCGGTTCGCCGTCGCGCAGAACGTTGACGGTCCACTCGCCCGTCTCCTCGTCGTAGCTCGCCGAGGTGCACTCCGATTTCGACCAGTAGGGAACCTCCATCACCTTCGTGTACATCTCGAGCCAGTCCGCGATCTTGTCCTTGGGCGCAAAGACCGGCCAGTTGTCGGGGAACGGCATGTACGGCAGGTGGTCGTACCAGACGGGGTCGTGCAGACACAGCGACTTGTAGCGGCCGCGCCACTGGTCGCCGGGGCGGTCGTACCTGTCGAGCACGATCGCGGGAACACCGAGCTGACGCATGCGCGCGCCGAGTGCGATACCGCCCTGACCACCACCGATGATCACGACATAGGGTTGACGCGTGTAGCCGAGTTCGCGTTCCTCGATCTCGCGCTGCTCCGACCACGTGACGCGGTGCTTGTCTGCGCCGTGCTTCGTACCGCGGGGACGACGCGTGCCCTTGTTCTCCTCGAATCCCTTCAGCTCCTGCATCGTGGTCAGCAACGTGAAGGCGCGGTCCTCACCGCTCTCTTCGTCGCGCTTCAGACGCAGATGACCGACGCCGCGACCGACCGCGGTCTCGAACGCGATCCAGGCGCTGAGCACGCCGTCGTCGTCGCTCGCCGGTTCGGTGGTGCGGAAGCCGCTCGGATCGGTGTCGGCGAGGCGCGCATGCAGCATGTCCGAGACGCCCTCGCGTCCCTCGACGGTCTTGAGGTTCCAGGTGAAGGCGACCAGGTCGCGCCAGAAGGAATCGGTGCCGAACAGGCCCGCAGCAGCGTCGACGTCGCGCTGTGTGAGGGCGGTTTCGAAAGCCTGCAACCAGGCGTCGACGCGTTCGTCGGGCGTCGCGGTGCCGGAGGTCGACGGCTTGTCGAGGGTGTCGGTCATGGTGAGTCCTTTCCCGTGGTGATGTGATCCAGGACACTCCGCGGGGCCGCACGCCCGCAAGCGTTGCGCCACGTTGCACGGCATCCGATTTGTGGCGCAGCACACATTTGCCACCTATGCTCCGAGGACCACGACGAAGAGGAGACCGTGACCACGTTCAGCGCGATCGCGCCCGGCACCGACCTGTCGCGCTACGCGCGCGAGTTGACGCGGATGCACGACGCGGTGATCGGCGGCGCCCGGTCACCCATGCGACCCCGCCCGCTCGTGTCCCGCTCGTGGCAGCGCGTGCTCGACGCGGGCCTCGATCCCACCGGCATCAACGAGCGCAGCCGGTTGTCGGCCGCGGAGGTCGAGAGACGTCGCCGCGCGTCCGCCCTCTCCGCGGTGATCGAAGATCTGCAGCAGGTGATCACACCTGTCGCCGACGCCTCCCACCTACTGCTGGTGGTGACGGACGCCGACGGCGTGATCCTGTGGCGCAGCGGTTCGGCACCGATCCGTTCGCGTGCCGATGCCCTCGGATTCCAGGAGGGGACGGTGTGGACCGAGTCGACGGTCGGCACCAACGCCATCGGGACGGCACTCGCGGAGGCCGCGCCCGTCCAACTGTTCTCCGGAGAACACTTCGAGACGACCCAGCACCCCTGGTACTGCACCGCCGCGCCGATCCACGATCCGATCCGTGGCGACCTGCTGGGCATCGTCGACGTCAGCGGCCCCGCTCTGACCCTGCATCCGGCCATCATCGCCCTCGTCGACACCGCCGTCAGGCTTGCCGAATCACAACTGTGGCGACGGCACGAGGTGCGGCTCGAACGGCTGCGCACCGAGGCAGCTCCCCTGCTGTCGTCGACGCGGGGACCGGTGCTGCTCGTCGACGAGGACGGCTGGGTCGCACACGCCTCCGGTATCGCCGCCGAACGGGTCGCGGTTCCGCGGCATGCCCGCCCACTGACCGTTCCCGGTATGGGACTGTGTGTGCCCGAGCGTCTTTCGCACGGCTGGCTGATCCGCGGCGCAGCCTCGTCGTCGCGCATGCGGATGGTGCTGCACGTGTCGTCGTCGCCGACGGTGGAGGTGTTCGGGGACGACGACACGTGGCGCAGCATCGTCACCGCGCGTCAGGCCGAAATCCTGCTGTTGCTGCACGAGCGCGGTCCGGACGGCATGACGGTCGCGGCGCTCAGCCGGGCCCTCTACGGGGACGACGACCACGCCGTGTCGGTCCGCGCTGAGGTGTCGAGGCTGCGCCGCGCGATCGGGGACGTGATCGAGAGCAAGCCGTACCGGCTCGCCGGCACCGTCGACCTGTCGCTGGATCTCGGAGCGGACGAACGCCTCGCCGACTCCGACTTCGTCCGCCGCTCCGGAGCACCCGGGGTGCGGGCACTCGGTATCGCCGGCTGAGACGTCGATCGATCGGACGACTGTGCAGGACGGCCATGTGATCGAGCATGGTCGTCATGCATCGTGGACCGTTCCGGACAGGTGTGCTCGCGCTCGGCTGCGCCGCGGGCCTCACCGCACTGACCGCCTGCGGTGGCGCGAGCCCTGCGGCCGACACACCTCCGTCGACGGTCACCTCGTACGTGACGGTCACCGAGACGGTCCCGGCCACCACCACGTCGCGGACCACGTCGGTGCCGGCAACGACCACGACGAATACGGCCGCGCCCTCGACCACCTCGCCGGTCGCGACCCCGTCGACCACCACGTCCGCAGCACCGGCCGTTCCCGTCGTCACGTCGGTGACCGTCCTGACCGAGCGTTCAGGACTCGGCCACCTCATCGGACCCGACATGTACGAGGCGACCTCGTGGGGGAAGGCGGGCGTCATCTTCCGGTGGCGGGCGCTGACCGCGGACGGTGAGCTCTGGAAGGAGACCTGCCAGGTGGTCTCGACGGTGACCGGCCCCGGCGGGTACGTTTACAACGACCGGAGCGCCGCCTGTTCGGGGCGGATGCGCGCCAACGAACTCGTGCTGGGGACTCCCGGTGTCTACACGGTCACGACCGAAGTCGTCGGACCCGAAGGACTTTCCACCGCCGTCGGCACGAAGACCTTCGAGATCTTCCCGGACAGCACCCCGTAGACCGGATCGACCTCCCGCAACGGCCGGGCACATGTTTCCGCCCCTCGGGGACCGGGAACGCACCAGTGAACCCGAGCCGCCGAACATGCTGGAGACACAATGACCGTTCTCGTCGTCACGGACAGTCCCGAAGGTCCGAGCCAGAAGATCGCCCGGCTCGTCGCCGACGCCCTGGGAGAGCGGGACATCGACGTCACCGTCGGTGACACCTCCGATCTCGAGCGGTCGGAGGAGTTCGAGGGCGTCGTCTTCGGAGGGGAGGTCGACGCCGGCGAGTACTCGCCCGATACCGCCGAACTGTTGTCGTCGCGGGCCTCAGGGCTGAGTCAGCAGCTCGTGTGGTTGTTCGCGGTGGGCGACGAAAGCGCCGAGGACACACCCGATCTGGTGTCCGAACTCGCCGCGCTCGACTATCGGTCGTTCGGTCCGTCCGCGGCCGAGGACGAGGTGCGGTCGTGGGCCGCCTTCATCGCCGACGAGATCGACGGACACAGCTGAACCCACACGTTCCCCGAGCGAAGGGCCGCAATGCTGCACACGGATGTCGCGCCGGGCGTGCATCGCCTCGCGCACGCCGACGTCAACGTCTACCTGATCGAGGACGACGCCGGAGTGACCATCGTCGACACGGGACTGCCCGCGACCGCCGGTCGCATCGAGGAGGCGATCTCGCACATCGGTCGCCGGATCGACGACGTGCAGGGAGTCGTCCTCACGCACGCCCATTTCGATCACGTCGGGTCGGCGAAGCGTCTGCGTGAGCGGTGGCGGGTGCCGGTGTGGGCGCATCGCGACGAGAAGTTCCTCGCCGCCCATCCCTACCGCTACCAGCACGAACGCAACCGGCTGCTCTATCCCGTCCGGTATCCCGCCTGCATCCCTGTGCTCGCCCGCATGACCGTGGCCGGTGCGTTGTGGGTGCGCGGGGTCGACGACGTGACGCTCTTCCACGACTCCGAACCGCTCGACCTGCCGGGCCGGCCCGTGCCCCTGCACACCCCCGGCCACACCTACGGGCACTGCGCGCTGCATCTCCCCGATCGCGACACCGTGATCGTCGGTGATGCCGTCGTCACCCTCGATCCGTACACGGGCAGGCACGGTCCGCAGATCGTCTCGGGTGCGGCGACCGCCGACAGCGCGACCGCCCTCGCCTCGCTGGCGGCCATCGCCGGTACCGGCGCGAAACACGTCCTCGTCGGCCACGGCGAACCCTGGCACGACGGCGCGGCCGCGGCCGTGGAACGAGCGGTGGCCGCCGGACCGAGCTGACGCGACGCGATCGACTCCCCGGGATCCGGGGACATGCCCGCACGGCGCGGGCACACTGGCCGCATGAATGCTCTCGAGGCCACTCTCCTGACCGGCGTCGCCGATCCGAAGCTCGAGGCCTTCTCACGGTTCGACGGAAGCTGGGATCTGCAGTGGAGCCGCCCCGGGGACGAGGAGGCACCCGCGTCGCTGTGGGGAGAAGTGCACTTCGGCACCGTGCTCGGCGGGCGGGCGATCCAGGACGTGTGGATCGTCCCGGCCGGTGATCAGCAGTCGACCGAGGACGAGCGTTATTCGTTCCACGGCACGACGATCCGGTTCTTCGACGACGGAATCGGAGCCTGGCGTTCCACCTGGATCGAGCCGATCCACGGGCGTGTCCGCAAATTCATCGGACGACCGTCCGGCGACGAGATGCACCTGATCAGCACCGACGGCGACCCGTTCCTCCGGTGGCGGTTCACGGAGGTGGGTGCCGATCATTTCGTCTGGCTCGGCGAGTACTCCGTCGACGAGGGACGCACCTGGATCCTCGAGGAGAAGATGGTCGCCACCCGGCGGTAGGAACGAGAAGAGGTTCCGACTCCCTGTTCGGGTGCCGGAACCTCTTCTGTGGCGGAAGCGGAGGGATTTGAACCCCCGTTGGTGTTACCCAAGCTCGCTTTCAAGGCGAGTGCATTCGGCCGCTCTGCCACGCTTCCGTGGCAGATCCTAACCGCTCCGCGCAAGCAGGGCCTAACCGATTCGCGACCTCAGCGGTCGGCCAGAGTGTGCTCGACGCGCGCGAAGACCCGCGCCAGCATGTCGAGTTCGTCGGCCGACAGCAGGTCGATGAGGTAGTTGCGCACGTCGTCGACGTGGGTGGGGGCGGCCTCCGCCAGACGTCGCCTGCCTTCGTCGGTGATGGTGGCGAGCACACCGCGACCGTCGTCGGGGCACGAGCTGCGCACGACCATCTTCTCCTGCTCCATCCGCCGGATCTGATGGGTGAGCCGGCTGCGTGAGGAGAGCACGCCGTCGGCGAGATCGCTCATGCGCAGGGCGCCGTCGGGGGCTTCGGAGAGCATGACCAGGATCCGATATTCCGCCAGCGACAGGTCGTGTCGGTCGTTGAGGGACCGACTGAGGGCGCTCATGAGACGGTTGTTGCCGTCCATGTAGAGACGCCAGGCCTCCTGCTCCTTTGCGGTCAACCACTTGGGTTCGTCTCGTTCGCTGGTCACGCCGGGAGTGTAATGCCGACGGCCCGATCCGGTTACCGCGCGGTAGCTTCGAGCAGGTGAGCGCGCCACGAGCGGAGTGACCGTCCCCTCACTGCCCCGCACGCGATAGCGTCGAACACATGTATGCAATCGTCGCCACCGAACCCGGTGGTCCAGAAGTTCTCCGGTGGACCGAGCAGCCCGACCCGGACCTGCCTCCCGGGCACGTACTTCTCGATGTTGCGGCGACCGCGGTCAACCGCGCCGACCTGCTGCAACGGCGCGGCCTCTACCCGCCGCCCCCGGGGGCGAGCGACATCCTGGGCCTCGAATGCTCCGGAGTGATCTCCGAACTCGGCGAGGGTGTGACGGGCTGGAACATCGGCGACAAGGTCTGTGCCCTCCTCACCGGTGGCGGTTACGCCGAGAAGGTCGCGGTCCCCGCCTCCCAGCTGCTGCCCGTCCCGAAGGGCATGGACGTCGCGGTCGCCGCGTCGCTTCCCGAGATCGCGTGCACGGTGTGGTCGAACGTCGTGATGACCGCCGGCCTGAAGCGCGGCGACGTCCTGCTCGTCCACGGTGGCGGCGGAGGCATCGGCACGCATGCCATCCAGGTGGGCAAGGCGCTCGGCGCAAAGGTGGCGGTGACGGCCTCGGCCGGCAAGCTCGACCGCTGCCGCGAGCTCGGCGCCGACCTGGCGATCGACTACCGCGAACAGGACTTCGTCTCCGAGGTGCGCAATGCCTTCGGTGGTGCCGACGTGGTGCTCGACAACATGGGCGCGAAGTACCTGTCCCGGAACATCGACGTCCTCGCTCCGGACGGACGGCTCGTCGTCATCGGCATGCAGGGCGGCACGAAGGGTGAACTGCACCTCGGCAAGTTGCTCGCCAAGCGCGGTCACGTCATCGCGACCGGTCTGCGCGGCCGTCCGGACTCGGGGCCGTCGGGCAAGAGCGCGATCATCGACTCCGTGCGCGCCAATCTGTGGCCGCTCATCGAGGAGGCGAAGGTCCATCCCGTCGTGCACGCCGAGCTGCCGATCACCGAGGCCGCCCGGGCCCACGAACTGCTCGACAGCCCCGAAACCGTCGGGAAGGTCGTGCTGCGGATCGAGCGGAACTAGAGGTTGCGGAGCTCGCGGACGAGCTGATCGACCTCGAAGCTCGTGGTGTAGGGGGCGAGGCCGATGCTCACCGCTCCCCCTTCGTCGCTGACGCCGAGGGAGTCGAGGAGCCGGCTCGATCCGCGGGTGCTCGCCACCGTCGCGATGCGACGGTCGGCGAGATGCGCGGCGACCTTCTCGGCCGGAACGCCGTCGACGGTGAAGCTGAGGGTGGGGACGCGGCTCGACGCGCGGCCGAGCACGATCACGCCGGTGAGACTGTCGAGCTGCCGCATCAGGCGGTCGAACAGCACGTCCTGATAGTTCTGCATCGAGCTGATCGAGATGTCGAGACGCTCGCGACGCGAACCGGTGGCCTCGTCGTCCAGCGAGGCCATGAAGTCGATGGACGCGGGGATACCGGCGAGCAGACCGAACTGGTGACCGCCCACCTCGAGGCGTTCGGCGCCGCGCGCGTGCGGGTTCAGCGACATGGCCGGAACCCGTTCGAGATGCGCGGGGTCCGAGAAGACGAGCGCACCGATCTGCGGGCCACCCCACGAGGCGATGTCGACGGTGATGACGTCGGCGCCCAGATCGTCGATGTCGACGTGGGCGTAGGGGGCCGCGCCCGCGGCGTCGACGACCATGAGTCCACCGACCTCGTGGACGAGATCCGCGACGACCCGCACGTCGGGCGCGGTGCCGACGATCGACGACGCCGCGGTGAGCGCGACGAGCCGGGTGGTGGGCGTGATGAGTTCCTCGTACTGCCAGGTGGGCAGCTCGCACGTCTCGATCTCGACCTCGGCCCAGCGCACCTGCGCGCCGTAGCGGCTCGCGACCCGCAACCAGGGAGCGATGTTCGCTTCGTCGTCGAGCCGTGAGAGCACCATGCCGGTGCCGAGCCCGAGGCGGGAGCTGAGTGCTTCGGCGAGCCAGGCGAGCAGCACCGCGTGGCTCGGGCCCAGGACGACGCCGTCCGGATCGGCACCCACGAGTTCCGCGACCGCGACGCGCGCCTCCTGGAGGATCGCGGCGCTGCGACGTGACGACAGGTGCCGTCCCGTCGACGACGCGGCCGAGTTGCGGAAGGCAGTGGACACGGTGCGCGACACCACATCGGGGATCTGCATACCGGCCCGTGGATCGAGATGGATCCACCCGTCCCCGAGCGAGGGGATCAACCCCCGGATCCGGGCAACGTCGTAAGCCATGGCAGACACTCTAGGTCCCGATGTCAATCGGGACGCGCCGTACCTGCACTCGGCGTTGCCCTCTCGGTAGGCTCGATCGGGGTACCCGGCACTCCGGGTCCCTCGGGTAACCGGGCACCCCCGGGGTGGGAAAGGGAGAATGGAGCCATGACGCATCCGGACAACGACCAGGTTCTCGTGATCGGACCCGACGGCCGACCCATCCGAGTCTCCCGTGAGGAGGCGGCCCGCGCGGAGGCCGACGGCCGGCCGGAGGAGGAGAAGACCGAGAACGGCGGCGAATCCCTGGCCGACATGGTCGAGCAGCCTGCGAAGGTCATGCGGATCGGCACCATGATCAAACAGCTCCTCGAAGAGGTGAAGGCCGCGCCGCTCGACGACGCCAGCCGCACCCGGCTCAAGGACATCCACCTGTCGTCCATCCGCGAACTCGGTCAGGGTCTCGCCCCGGACCTGCGGGAGGAACTCGAGCGGCTCGCGCTGCCCTTCGGCGAGGACGCGGTGCCCTCCGACGCCGAGCTGCGCATCGCGCAGGCCCAGCTCGTCGGCTGGCTCGAGGGTCTGTTCCACGGTATCCAGACTGCGCTGTTCGCTCAGCAGATGGCGGCTCGCGCCCAGCTCGAGCAGATGCGTCAGGGAGCCCTCCCGTCCGGTGCCGTGCACGGCGGTCAGGGCCGGAACGATCAGCAGATCCCCGGCCAGACCCATCCCGGAACCGGCCAGTACCTGTAGTCCCGCCGGGTACGCCCCGGGACTCCGGTATCGGCGCGACGGGTACGCTCGGGTCCCGTGTCAGCGTCTGGAGCAGCATCGTGAGTCGGGTCAGCATCGAAACGCGCGGCGCGTGCGTCGACTTTCCCATCTTCGACGCCAAGACTCGGTCCTTGAAGAAGGCATTCCTGGGTAAGGCGGGCGGAGCGATCGGCCGCAACAACTCCGACGTCGTGGTCGTCGAGGCTCTGCGCGACATCACGATGTCGCTGAAGGAAGGCGACCGCGTCGGGCTCGTCGGCCACAACGGTGCCGGCAAGTCCACGCTGCTGCGTCTGCTCTCGGGGATCTACGAGCCCACGCGCGGCCATGCCCAGGTGAAGGGCCGCGTCGCGCCGGTGTTCGACCTCGGCGTCGGCATGGATCCGGAGATCTCCGGCTACGAGAACATCATCATCCGCGGCATGTTCCTCGGGATGAGCCGCAAGCAGATGCTGGCCAAGGTCGACGAGATCGCCGATTTCACCGAGCTCGGCGACTACCTCAACATGCCGCTGCGCACCTACTCGACCGGTATGCGGGTGCGCGTCGCGCTCGGCGTGGTCACCAGCATCGACCCCGAGATCCTGCTGCTCGACGAGGGCATCGGCGCGGTCGACGCGGAGTTCATGAAGAAGGCGCGCGTGCGTCTGCAGGATCTCGTCGCGCGTTCGGGCATCCTCGTGTTCGCCAGCCACTCCAACGAGTTCCTCGCCCAGCTGTGCGACCAGGCGATGTGGATCGACCACGGCCGGATCCGTGAGCAGGGCGACATCGAGCACGTGGTGCGCGCCTACGAGGGCGACGAGGCCGGCGATCACGTGCGCACGATCCTCCACGAGCTCGAGCGTGAGCGGACCGCGAAGTCCGCCCCCGACGCCGCGGCCTCGACGGGTTCGAACGGTGGCTGACGAACGGATCATCGGCGTCGTCGTCACGCACCGCCGTCGTGAGCTGCTGGCGGATTCGCTGAAAGTTCTTGCCTCGCAGTCCCGTCCGCTCGACCATCTCGTGGTGGTCGACAACGGCGACGAGGACGCGGTGCGCGAGCTCGTCGACGCGGTGGACCTGCCCACGAGCTATCTCGGTTCGAAGCACAATCTCGGTGGCGCGGGCGGCTTCGCCCTCGGCATCCTGTACGCGCTGTCGCTGGGAGCCGACCGGGTGTGGCTCGCCGACGACGACGGCCGCCCCGAGGGACCGGACGTACTCGCGACGCTGCTCGACTGCGCGCAGCGCAACGGCCTGGCCGAGGTGTCGCCGGTCGTGTGCGACATCGCGCAGCCCGATCGCCTCGCTTTCCCGCTGCGCCGCGGTGTGGTGTGGCGGCGGTGGCGGCACGAACTCGGCGACGAGGACCTGCTGCCCGGTATCGCCTCGCTGTTCAACGGCGCGCTCTTCACGGCCGCGGCGATCGACGCGGTGGGCGTGCCCGACCTGCGTCTGTTCGTCCGTGGCGACGAGGTCGAGGTGCACCGCCGTCTCGTCCGGTCGGGACTGCCGTTCGGCACCTGCTTGCAGACGGCCTACCTGCACCCGGACGGTGCCGACGAATTCAAGCCGATTCTCGGTGGCCGGATGCACACGCAGTATCCGGACAACGACACCAAGCGCTTCTTCACCTACCGCAACCGCGGCTACCTGCTGTCGCAGCCGGGACTGCGCCGGTTGCTGCCCCAGGAATGGGTGCGGTTCGGCTGGTACTTCCTGATCACCCGCCGCGACCCGGCCGGTCTGCGCGAGTGGATCCGGCTACGCAGGCTCGGGCGCGAGGAGAGGTTCGAGCGTCCCTGACCGTGCCGCCGCTCAGTCGGTGACCACCGTCTGCGCGGCGATCTCCTTGAGTTTCGCGTTCGCCCACCGCAGTTGACGCAGAGTCTGGGGATGGCAGCGTTCGGAGAGGGCGAGCAGTTCGCGGTCGCTCAGGGCCTGGGCCGTCTGGGCAAGGATCTCCCAGTCGAGCGAGACGCCCGCCGCCATGCGGTGCACGGTGCGCAGATCCCGCAGCAGCAGGACGCTGGGGGCGTGCCGGCGGCCGAGCATCTCGCTTCCCTTCCGCCGCACCTCCGCGAGCACCTCGTGGACGCCCTGGGGCTCGTCGTCGAGGTCGAGGTCGTAGTCGTGACCGACGCGGGCGAGTTCGCGCACGTGCTGCTGCGACCAGCCGGCGATGTCACGCGCCACGTGGAAGATCTCGTGGTCGACCTTGTGCCGGTCCGCCGTGCGCAGCAGTTCGGTCGCCAGGTCGTTCTCCGATCGGTGCAGTTCGCGGATCGCCAGGGACACCTTGTTCATCGCGGCCCTCCGCCGTCGAGCGTCTCGGTGATCTCGGCGTCCGGTCCACCCGAGGTGGCGGGCACGCTGCCGGAGACCGGTGCCGAGGCGGTGGTGGTCGGCGCCGCGGACGGCCCGTCGTCGGCGACGGCGACCCGTTCGACGCGCGCGGCGCCCGACTTGAACAGGGGTTGCTTCGACGCCGGATCCCAGTCGGTGAAGGTCAGTTCGTTGGCCGCGCGCCCCTCGAGCGCCGGTTCGTGACCGGCCGGGGTGTCCCAGTATCCGTAGTGGAACGGCAGGAACAGCACCCCGGTCCGGATCCCGCTGATCCGCAGCCGAGCGGTGACGTGCCCGCGCGGGGTGTCGACCCGCAGCAGGTCGCCCTCCGACCAGCCGTGCCGCTCGGCATCGCCCGCCGACATCTCCACCCACACCTCCGGTGCCGCGCGTTGCAGTTGCGGGGCACGACCGGTCTTCGTGCGGGTGTGGAAGTGGTAGAGCGTGCGGCCGGTGGTGAGCAGATACGGATACTCGTCGGAGACCGTCTCGTGCGGGGGAAGATACTCACCCGCCTTGATGATCGCCTTGCCGAAGGGGTTCAGCGCCCGGTACTCGGTGGGTTCGACCGGCGCTCCGGTGACCATGTCGCGTCCGTAGTTCTCGCAGTAGTCCGGTGCGGCCCAGAACTTTCCGCCCTCGTAGAGACGTTCGGTCCCGTCGGGGGCGTCGGCGTTGCACGGCCACTGGATTCCGCTTCCGCCACGGAGTTTCTCGTAGGTGATGCCCGTGTAGTCGCAGGGCCGCCCGGCCGTGCACTCCTTCCACGCCTCGAAGGCCTCCTCGGGCGTGGACCACTTCACGAGCGGTTCGCCGTCCTTGTCCCGCAGGTCGAGCCGGCGCGCGTAGTCGACGAAGATGTCGAGATCGGGCCTGGCCTGCCCGGGTGGTTCGACGGCCTTCTCCGACAGGTGCACGGTGCGGTCGGTGTTGGTGAACGTCCCGGTCTTCTCACCCCAGGTCGCAGCGGGCAGGACGACGTCGGCGAGTTGCGCGGTCTCCGACAGGAAGATGTCCTGCACCACGAGGAAAAGCCTGTCCTGGGTGAGGATCTCGCGCACACGCCGCAGTTCCGGTAGGGACACGGCCGGATTCGTCCCGCTCACGTAGAGGAAGCGGATCGAGCCGTCCTCGACGTACCGCATCATCTGCATCAGATGGGTGGGGGCGGTGTAGTGCGGGATCCGCATCGGATCGATGTTCCACACCCGGGCGAGGTCCTCGACGTGCGATTCGTTGGCCCAGTTGCGGAAGGCCGGTAGGTCGCCGTCGGCTCCGCATTCACGGGTGTTCTGCGCGGTGGGCTGCCCGTTCATCTGGAGGACTCCGCACCCGGGCCTGCCGAGCATGCCGCGCACGAGATGGATGTTGTTCACCTGCACGGCGGCCGCGGTGGCCTGATGGGACTGGTAGAAACCCTGCAGGACCGTCGAGAGCAGCCGCTCCGCCGTGCCGAGCAGTCGAGCGGCCTCCTGCAGATCCTCGATGGGGACGTCGCAGATCTCGGCGACCTTCTCGAGGGGATAGTCGTCGAGCTGGGTGCGCAGTTCGTCGAATCCGACGGTGTGCTCCTCGATGTACTTCTCGTCGATCCACCCGCGTCGCAGGATCTCGTGCAACAGCCCGTTCATGAGGACGACGTTGGTGCCCGGGCGCGGAGCGAGGTGCACCGTCGCGGCCCGCGCGACCGGCGTCCACCGCGGATCCACACAGATCACGGCCGGTGGATTCGGTCCGGCGAGCCGATCGAGGATCCGCGTCCATGTCACCGTCTGCGTCTCGGCCATGTTGTGTCCGTAGAGCGCGATGACGTCGGCATGGTCGATGTCGGTGTAGGAGCCGGGCTGCCCGTCACACCCGAAGGACTGCTTGAGTGCGGCTGCCGCCGTCGCCGTGCACAGCCTCGTGTTGCCGTCCATGTGGTTGGTGCCGATGCCACCGTGACCGATGAGCGCGAGGGTGTAGTACTCCTCCAGGAACAGCTGCCCGGTGGTGTAGAAGCCGACCGAACTGGGGCCGCGCTCGTCGAGCAACTCCTTTGTACGACCGGCGACGGCATCCATCGCGGTGTCCCAGTCGGTCTCGACGAGCTTGCCGTCGCGCCGGATCAACGGCGCGGTGAGCCGGTCCTCCGAGTGGTTCGCCTGCCAGCCGAACAGGTCCTTGGGGTCGAGCCGACCGTGGTTCACCCGATCCACGGCGCGTCCGCGCACCCCCACCATGCGCCCGTCCTTGACGGCGATGTCGAGGCCGTCGCCGTTGGAATGCAGGATGGTCGCCGACTGCACCCACCTGTCGACATCGTCCTCGGTCAGTCCGTCGGCGAGATAGGTGTCGACGCGGGTGGGCCAGCGTTGCCCGGGTCCGTAGGGTGTGCGCGAACCCCACGGATCCGCGATGCGATCCACGGTGGTCATGTCCCTGGCGGTACCCGGGGTGGGCAGTACCAAACACCCCGCGCGTCGTCGCAGGCAGCGGTCTCGATTCCGTCGCAACAATCCGGCAAATCCGACCACGGATGTACGCACTTCGTCCTACACTTTCGCCACACTCGACCTCGGGAGCCAGTGATGACCCCTCGTGCCGCCTCACCGTCGACCCTCTGCGAAGCCTTCCAGACCACCGCCGCGGCGTACCCCGACAAGGTCGCGCTGCGCACCCCCGACGACTCCGTCTCCTACACCTGGCGTCAGTACGCGCAGCGCGTCGAACGCCTCGCCGCCGGGCTGGCCGGCCTCGGCGTGAGCCGCGGGGACACCGTCGGTCTCATGCTCACCAACCGGCCCGAATTCCACCTTCTCGACACCGCCGCGATCCACCTCGGCGCGGTGCCGTTCTCGATCTACAACTCGTTGACCGCCGAACAGATCTCGTACGTGCTCGGCAACGCCGGCAACCGCGTGATGATCGCCGAGGAACAGTTCGTCCCCGTTCTGCGGCAGGCGCTCGGCGACACGAAGGTCGAGCACCTGGTGTGCATCGACGGCAAACCGGAAGGCACCATCTCCCTCGACGACCTCGAGGCCGCCGCCGATCCGTCCTTCGACTTCGAGGCCTCGTGGAAGGCCGTGCAACCGCCCGACCTGCTGACCCTCATCTACACCTCCGGCACCACCGGGCCGCCGAAGGGTGTCGAACTCACCCACGCCAACCTGCTCGCCGAACTCGAGGCGACGAGCTCGTATCTGCCCACCGGCCCGGACGACCGGATTCTGTCGTATCTGCCCGACGCGCACATCGCCAACCGCTGGGGCTCGCACTACTCGAGCCTGTACAGCGGCATGCAGATCACCACGCTCGACGACCTCAAGCAGGCCATCACCGTGCTGCCGAGCCTGCGGCCGACGCTCTTCGGCGCCGTCCCCCAGGTCTGGTACAAGCTCAAGGCCGCGATTGACAAGACCCTCGCCGAGGAATCGAGCCCGATCAAGAAGAAACTCGCGTTGTGGGCGATCGACGTCGGACGCAAGCGTGCCCGGCTGCAGTCCGACGGCAAACCGGTCCCCCGCACCCTCGAGGTGCAGCACGCGGTGGCCGACAGGCTGGTGCTGTCCGCGATCCGCGGCAAGCTCGGCCTCGATCAGGTCCGGGCCGCTGTCACCGGTGCCGCCGCGATCTCGCCGGAGGTCCTCGAGTTCGTTCTCGCCCTGGGCATTCCGTGCTCCGAGGTGTGGGGCATGTCGGAGACCTCGTGCGTGGTCACGATGAACCGGCCGGGCGCCATCCGCATCGGCACCGTCGGGCAGGCCGTGCCGTGTGCGCAGCTCAGGATCGCCGAGGACGGCGAACTGCTCGTCTCGGGTCCGCTGTTGATGAAGGGCTACCGCAACGACCCCGAGAAGACTTCGGATGCAATCGATTCCGACGGCTGGTTGCACACCGGCGACATCGGTGAGATCGACGCGGACGGATACGTGCGGTTGATCGACCGGAAGAAGGAGATCATCGTCAACGCGGCGGGGAAGAACATGTCACCCGCCAATATCGAAGGCGCCCTGCGTGCCGCTTGCCCGATGCTCGGTGGCGCCGTCGCCATCGGCAACGACCGACCCTACAACGTCGCGCTGCTCGCGCTCGATCCCGATGCCCTGGCCGTTTTCGCCGAACAACACGGTCTCAGCGGCACCCACGAGGAGCTCTCCCGGCATCCGGTGGTCCTCGAGTCGATCGCGAAATCGGTCGAGGAGGCGAACAGCAAGTTGTCGCGGGTCGAGCAGATCAAGAAGTACACGGTGCTGCCGACGATCTGGGAACCCTCCGGCGACGAGCTGACCCCGACCATGAAGCTCAAGCGCAAGCCCATCGACGCGAAGTACGCGGAGGAGATCGACAAGCTGTACGCCCAGGCCTGAACGCTCACGCCGAGGAATCGGCGATCGAGGCGGTGTAGTCGCCCACGATCTGCTCGGCGATCTCACGCACCTTGACATTGCGATGCTGGGAGAATCCGACGAGCTTGTCGAAGGCGGTCTCGGCGTCGCATCGGAAGGTGGCCATCATCAACCCCACGGCCTTGCTGAGGGTCGAGCGCGTCTCCAGAGCTTCTCTCAACTGGTCGGATTCGCGCTCGCTCGTGACGAGCAACTGCTCTCGCAGCCAGGACAGTTCGAGGTTCACGCGCACACGGGCGACCAGCTCGTCGGGGTGGAAGGGTTTGGTGATGTAGTCGTCGGCGCCGGTGCGCAGGCCACCGATCGCGGCCTCCGCACCGGCTCGAGCGGTCAGCAGGATCACCGGCAGCCGGGACGTCGCGGGATCCTTGCGGATCTCCTCGAGCAGCGCCACGCCGTCCCGGCCGGGAAGCATGATGTCGCTCAGGACGAGGTGCGGGGGCTGCGACCGGATGCGATCCAGCGCGGTATCGCCGTCCCCCACCGCGTCGACATCCCAGTTCTCGTGCCGCAGCAACCGCACCAGATAGTCCCGCATGTCGCGGTTGTCCTCGATCACCAGGATCCGCGGCCGGTCCGGGGCCTTCCCTTCCGGTGAGGCGGACTCGGTCACCGCCTCGCGAGAACGTCCGGGTGCCGGCTCCCAGCGGTCGGCCTCACCGAGGTACAGCGCGCTCAGATCCACCGGCACCCTGTCCGCCGCGCCCTTCGAGGCGGGCGTGAGGACGCGGGGAACACTCACGGTGAAGGTACTGCCGCGTCCCACTTCGCTGGTGACAGCCATCCTTCCGCCGAGGGCACGGACCCAGTCCGAGACGAGGGACAAACCCAATCCGATCCCTTCCCGGCTACGTCCACCGGCACTCTCCACCCGGTGGAATCGCTCGAAGACATGGTCGAGTTCGGCTTCCGGTATGCCCACGCCGGTATCGGTGACTCTCAGGACCAGCCGGTCGTCCTCGTCGACGTCCAGATCGACATCGATCGATCCGGTGTGCGTGTACTTGACGGCGTTCGAGAGCAGGTTGAGCACGATGTGCGACCACATCTGAGGATCGAGCTGCATGTGCTCGGCCGTCGCGTCGGCGATCCGGCTGTTCAAGGAGAGCCCGGCTCTGCGTGCCGCTTCGGTGAACAGATCGACGCATTCCGACGTGAGAGCCGCCGGATCGGCCGGTTGCACGGCTGCCCGCGTCGGATAGGCCTCCCCTCGTGTCACTTCGAGCAGTGAATCGACGAGGCGCCGCAGCCGGATCGCGGCGCGCCGGGCGGTCTCGAGCGACTGCCTCTGTTCCTCGGTCACGGCCGGCTCGCCGTCGAGCACGCTGTGCAGGGGCCCGAGGAGCAGGGTCAACGGCGTGCGGAATTCGTGACTGACGGTTTCGAGGAAACGGGTCTTGGCTGCATCCAGCGCCGCGAGCGCGTCGGCTCGCCGGCGTTCGGCATCCATGGCCGAGGCGTCGCTCAGCAGACCCGAGATCTTGGTGGTCACGAGCTCGAGGAAGGTGGCGTAGGCCGTGTCGAAGACCCGGTACGGACTCAGACCCACCGCGAGAATTCCGAGCGGGCTGTCGCGGCCGGAGATCCTCAGGGGTGAGAGCAGCACACTGTCGATCGGATGATCACGGAGCGCTCGCCGAGGATCGAGCAGATCCGGGCACGCCTCGGCGATCCCCGACACGACGATCGGTGCCGATGCGGCCGCCGCCTCCGACAACGCCGAATCCTCGTCCGGGCCGAGCGTGAAGGAGACGCCGGGTCGTGTGCCCACCGAGGCGATGCGGGTCCAGCGGGTGGACTCGGGCGCGTCGTCGAGTATCCGGCTGTCGAGGTAGATCGCCGCGACCGGAACGTCCCGGCGGCTCGGCACGAATGCCTCCACGGCACTGCGGCACGTGTCGACCACCGACGCACCGGAGTCGACGATCACGACCGTGCCCAGACGGCTCAGGGCCTCCAACCGCCGCTCGCCGAGCACCCGGGCGGTGATGTCCGTGGTGGCCACGAACACTCCGGCCACACCGCCGGACTCGTCGCGGATCGGACTGTAGGAGAAGGTCCAGTAAGTTTCCTCCACATAGCCGTGCCGCTGCATGAACAGCAGTTCGTTCTCGGCGAAGGTCGCGGTGCCGTCCATCGCGCGTTCGACGCGGGAACCGACTTCGTCCCACACTTCGTGCCAGCACTCGGGAGCCGGTTGCGCGACCGCCGCGGGATATTTGTCGCCGAGCATCGGCGTCATCGCGTCGTTGAAGATCTGCACCAGCTGGGGTCCCCACCACAACAGCATCGGTACCTCGGACGGGATCACCGTGCGCACCGCCATACGCAGCTCCGCGGGCCACGATTCGACCGGCCCCAGCGGGGTGGCCGACCAGTCGGTGGTGCGGAACCGCTCCCGGGCGTCCCCGGGGCCCGCGAACAACCGTTCCGACGACCATGTCGCTCCCGAATCAGCTGTCGCCGTCATCCCCGCGCACTCCTGTCTCAGGCACCTGGGCACACACGAGTGACATTCTTCCCTGAGATCGTGCGGACCGAGGCCGTTAGGAGGGACGTGCGACGAACGAATGCTCGCTCCCGAATTCGATCTTCCGCCGGAGTCACGGCGTCGATGGATCCGCTATTTCGGGCACATGCCGCTGTAGCGGTCCAAGCCGAGACCGTTGTTCCGCTTCTTGCTGCGCCCGGTCGGTCCGCCCTTCGGTGTGCGCACCCACGTGCTCGACGAATCCAGTCCCGGCATGCGTTCGCTTCCGAATCTGCTGTATCGGGTCTCACCGTCCACGGTCAGAACGCCGTCCTGCACATCGATGTGTGCGACCGTCGCCCAGTAGGAGTTCTTTCCGTTGCCGACGTACACCAGGATTTCGTCCGCATCCGGGCCGGGCAGACCGTCCCGGCCGGCACGGCCGTAACGGATCGCCACACGCGGCTTACCGAACTTGTCGATGGCGCCGGCTCCGTTGTCGACACTCTGATAGATGTTGACGAGAAGGTCACCGTTTTCGTTCGGCAGCACTCGAACCTGTTCGACGGCAGGTTTCTTCCCTCGGCCCGGACCTTGGCTGTCGCCGTAGTGGTGGATGTGCGGCCACGTGTCGAGGCTGCCACGATGCCCAGGGTCCCCGCTGATGACGACGTACTCGTTCGTGTCCTCGTTGCGACAGTAGAAGTAGACGTCGAGGTCGCCGGTACCGTACTTCTTCACCTTGCCGTTCCGGTCGTATGTCGCACCACGGCCGTCCCATTCGAGCCCCACGGTGAGAACCCAGTTCGGATCGCCCTGAGATTTACGCAGATCGATCCGGGCGGTCTGTGTGGGCGAATCCTTGGTGAGTGAAAGCTGCACCTTCTCGAACGAGATCGGACTCGTCGCGGGTGCAGCCTTCGGTGCCGGCGCCGGGGTGGGAGCGGCCACGTCCGAATCGTCGCCCGAATCGTCGACGACGATCCCGTGGTCGGTCGCGAACGCCGCGAGTCCTTCCTGATAGCCCTGGCCGACTGCATCGAGGCGCCATCCGTCGCCCCGCCTGTAGAGCGCGACGACTTGCAGAACTGTCTCGGTGGCCAGTCCTGGAGGGACGAACTCGAGCAGCTGGCTCGCTCCGCGCACCCGCGCCCTCACACCCGGAACGTCCCCGAAGCTTCGTCCTTGCGCTTCGGTACTTGCGGCGACGAGAACCCGCTGCACATTCGCCGGCACCTCCGACAGGTCGACGGTGACAGATACGTCGGAGGTGAGGTGGACGCCCGGCGCTTTCGGATTGTTGAAGAAGACGAAATCGTCGTCGTTGCGCACTCTCCCGTTGTCGGCGAGCAGGACCACCATCGCGTCGACCACGCCGTGTGTGGCGACGTCCAGTTCGATCTCGTACCGGACATCGGTGAGATCGGTCTTCGACCCTTTCGATACTGCAACCACGTACTGCCGCCCTCTCATTCGTCGGCCACCAAAGGCTTTATGCGGTCCGCACGTCCGCAGAATCGTTGACCGCGCGGATGGTCTGGACGAGACGCAGCGCCTGTTCGGGTTCGAAGACCTGGTCCGGTCCCTGCGGCGCGTAGTCGGTGAACGGCGGCTCGTACAGCAGACCCGGATCCATCGCACCGTGCTTCGTAAGGTGCGCGACGATCAGGTTGACGAAATCGATCTGGCTGGCCGTGGCCGTCCGGCCTTCCAGGAAATCGGCGAAGGCCTGTTGCACGGCCTGCTTGTCGAGCCCCACCAGCGACCGCACGAAGCGACCGAGGCCCTTCGCGTTCTCCACGGCACGCTCGAGGTCCTCCTTCTCCCCCGCACCGCTGCGGACGAGCAGTTCCTCGAGGGACGCCAGATCCGCTTCGGTGAGGGCCTTACCCGATCGCAGTTTCTGCAACGCCAGATTGTCGGGCTGGTAGCGGAGGTAGTCGC
The DNA here is from genome assembly GCF_900187265.1 of Rhodococcus rhodochrous. Taxonomy (NCBI): domain Bacteria; kingdom Bacillati; phylum Actinomycetota; class Actinomycetes; order Mycobacteriales; family Nocardiaceae; genus Rhodococcus; species Rhodococcus rhodochrous. Next base: position 276,753 of record NZ_LT906450.1, on the reverse strand, counting down.
GCACCTTGGCGTTGAAACGATCGGTATCGGTCCCGGATCGCAACTCGGGCATATCGCGTTCCACAACCTCACCGAGGGTGTCCTGGAAGTCCGTGTAGACGATCGTGCGCTTCTTCTTCTCCAAGAGACCGACGAGCGACCGCAGTTCTTTGCGGGCGTGTTCGAGCATCGGCGGGGTGATGTCCTCCCACCATTCGTCGGAAGCCACTTCGCGGAGCAGCGTCTCCTTGGCGGCCACCTTGGGGATGGACAACTGCTCGAGCAGTCCGTCGGCGATCTCCCGGACGGGTGTCTCGTACTTCGGCAGAGCACCATCGCCGTAGAGCACCGAAAGTTGTCCTCGCAGGATGACGAGGTCGAACCGCTTGGCCATCTCGTCGCTGTCACGGACTGCAGTAGGCAGATCGGCCAGCGATTCGACGATCTCCGCCGCCTTCTGCTCGTTCAGCGAATCCCACGCGGTGCGATCCGAGTACTTCTCGACCTCGCGGCGCCGGGGCCGCACCAAGAAATTCTCGGTGTTCATGCCGAGGACCGTGCGGTGGAGCCGGTCGGCCGTCTCGGTCCGCAGGGCCGGATAGCCCGCGGACTTCTCGAGTGCGACGAGCATTTCCGTTCGTGCTTCGAACAGCCGCGCCGACAAAGGACGCGTCATGGCACCTTCGGAAGCGTCAGGGTACTGATCGAAGAACTCGAAGTTGCCGCACAGGTCGAAAATGAAGAAGTCTTCCTTGTCCTGGCCAGGTCCGTAGAGATCGGGGCGCAGACGTGTGCCACGGCCGACCATCTGCCAGAACTTCGACTTCGAGCGGACGGGTTTGAAGAAGACGAGGTTCACCACTTCGGGGACGTCGATGCCGGTGTCGAGCATGTCGACCGAGATGGCGATGTGGGGCTCTTGGTCGGGCTGCGAGAACTTGTCGATCAGGTCCTGGCCGTGGGAGACCACGTGGGTGATGACCCGCGCGAAGCTGCCTTTGTACTGCGGGTAGTTGTGGTCGAATCGGTCGGCGATGAACTGGGCGTGCTTCTGGTTCTTCGCGAAGATGATCGTCTTCCCGAGTCGGTCTCCACCAGAAACTTTGTGCCCGCGGGTCATCAGCACTTCGAGTGCCTTGTCGACGGTGTCGGTGTTGAACAGCCACTTGTTGACCGCTTCGGCGGCTACTGCGTCCGGCAGTTCGTCCTCGTCCGCGTCGTCACCCCAGTCGGTGGACTCCCACCGCTGGCGTTCTTCTTCGGACAGTTCACTGCGCTTGATCCCCTTCAAAGGAAACGCGAGCGGTACCGTCACGGCACGCGGCGGGACGAGATAGCCGTCGGCGATGGCATCGTCGAGTTCGTAGTTTCCTGTGGGAACGCCGGTTTCGAGGTTGAACAACTTGTAGGTGTTGTAGTCGACCTCGTCCTTGGGAGTGGCAGTGAGTCCGAGAAGAAGCGAGTCGAAGTACTCGAAGATGCGGCGGTACTTCTGGTACACCGAGCGGTGCGCCTCATCGATCACGACGAGGTCGAAATGCCCTGGGCCGAAGCGCCGCTTGCCATCCTCCATTTCGTTGATCAGGCCCATCATCGTGGGATAGGTCGCGACGTAGACGCGACCTTCGGTGTTCTTGTCGGTGAGCAGGTTGACGGGAGCCGAGTCGGGTAGGTGGGTTTTGAAAGCGTTCACGGCCTGCTTGACGAGAGCAACGCGGTCGGCGAGGAACAGCACCCGCTTGACCCAATTGGCGCGCATGAGCATGTCGGTGAGCGCGATGACCGTACGTGTCTTGCCCGAGCCGGTCGCCATGACGAGCAGCGCCGCACGCTCGCGGTCGTTCTCGAAGTGTTCGGTCACCTGCCGTAACGCCGCTTCCTGGTAGGGGCGGCCGGCGATGTGCTTGGGGATTTCGATGGACGCGAGCGGTTTACGGGTGCGACGGCGTTGCATCTCGAGCGCCAACTCGTCGCGCGTGTGAAAACCCTCGATCGGACGAGGGGCGTAGTGCAGGTCGTCCCAGATGTAGGTTTCGAACCCGTTGGTGTAGTAGATGATCGGGCGCTGGCCGTACTGCGCTTCGAGCCTGTCGGCATACAGCCTGGCCTGCTGCTGCCCCGCGACAGCGTCCATCGACGTGCGCTTGGCTTCCACGACAGCCAGGGGCAGGCCGTCCGCGCTCCACAGCACGTAGTCGACGAATCCGTTCTTGCCGTCGGGCATGCCGGTGACGGGCACTTCCTTGCCCACCCTGTCGTCCGACCATCCGGCCTCGGCCAAGAGCAGATCGATGATGTCGCGGCGGGTCTGCGCTTCGTCGTAGTCGTGGGTGTCGGGTACCGCACGGGCCGCCGCCTGCGCTGCGGCAACCTGCTGCTGAAGCTGCGCGACGAGCTCTTCGAGGTTCTTGGTGACGAGTTCTTTCGCCTCGATCTCGGCGTTGCGCCCTTCGAGCTGTTCGATGAGCAGGCGACGCTGCTCTTCGGCGTCCTCGAGCTGCTGGTCTTTCTCGGCGAGCTGGTCTTCGAGTTTCTTGAGTTGCGCCAGTGACTTCGCCACCACTGCCCCACCGCCGGGCTTGGGGAGTCGTGCCGGGTCGAACTGCGCGGTCGGGGCCGGTTTGCTGCTGGGCTGAGTGGCATAGGTGCGCGCGAGCCACGACAGGATGTGGAAGAGCTCGGCGAGTACTCGGCGACCGACATCCTGCGAAACCGGCTTAGCTTCGTGAACGGCCTTGTTGCCGTACTCCCGGATCAGATTCATCTTCGGAAGCACCTGCGGAGGAACGACCGTCTTGAAGACCGGGTCGTGCAGGCGAGCTGCGAGATCGCTCTTGTAGGGGACCTGGATCTCTTCGACTCGGTACAGCCACTTGACGACGAGTTCGACGGTGCGGCGTGCGTAGAAACAGGTGGTGCGAGGGTCGAACAGGGCGTCGCGCTCGGCCTTCTTCGCCTCGGCGTGCAGCTGTGGCCACTCGGCCTGAAGGAAGTCGAAGTTCCCCGCCATGCCCTCTGGTCCTCCTCGCGCTCGGGTCGTTCCTGTTCGACCCATCGTGCCTGTATCGGTGCCGAGCCGCAGGACGCTACACCGCAGGTCCGACAATGCTTGTGGAGCCTCGCCGCTCATCAACCTTCAACCCGCGCCCACGCTGTTAAACTTTGATGCATCAAACTTTGATGGTTCACGGCACGATGTAGGGATATCACCGTCATGGCCGACGTCCGAAGGCACTACTGGGAGCCCGACCTCACATCGGGCCTGGTGGCGCGCGATCGCCGCGGCGGTACCTACGAGACCTACCAGCCGGACCTCCTCGTCACCCGCGCGGTGGTGTTACCCCCGGAAGTAACCGCACGAGCCGCGGTCACAGAGCGAGAGATCCGCAGTCTCAGCACCGGGTCGGGCGCGGCCGGCTTGGCAGCTCTGTCTCGTTTGCTCCTGCGGTCCGAGGCGATCGCAAGTTCGATGATCGAAGGAATCGCACCGTCACCCCAGCAAGTGGCATTGGCCGAATTGGCCCAGAGCGAAGACGTGCGCGGATTCAGTGCACAAGCACGGCTCGTCGCAAACAACATCACGATCCTTCGCCGCGCCTCGAGCGAACTCGTCTCCACAGAGGCAGTGACAGTCGGCGACATCGAATCGCTCCACGCCGCACTCCTACCCGATGAACGGCATCACGGATTACGTCGAGTCCAGAACTGGATCGGCGGCTCGAACTGGCATCCACTGGATGCCGAGTTCGTTCCTCCGACTCCCGAACTGGTGCCAGGCCTCATGGAGGATCTCGTCGCGTACCTGAACGGCGGGCTTCACGGACCGTTGGTGCAGGCGGGTCTGATCCACGCCCAGTTCGAAACGATCCACCCGTTCACCGACGGCAACGGCCGGGTCGGACGCGCGTTGATCCACACCGTTCTCGCGCGGCGCGGACTTTCACCCGACGCCGTGCTCCCGATCAGTTTGGTGCTGGCCACCCTCAGCGAACGGTACGTCGACGGTCTCACCGCGTACCGATACCTCGGTGAAGCCATCGCGCCCGAGGCGATCGAGGGTATCTCCCTGTGGTTGAGCCTTTTCATCGAAGCCGCCCACATCGCGACCGAGCAGGCGCGAAGGTTGGCCGACGACGTGGCAGAGCTTCAATCGGCATGGTCCGAACGGTTGACCGCATTCCGGGCCAGTCGGGGATTGCGTCCCGAACCGCGTGCAGGTTCTGCGACCTCGCGACTTCTGGATCGTCTCCCTGAAGCCCCGGTTCTGACGGCGAGAACGGTGGAGAGAATTCTTGAAGTCTCGTTTCCGGCGGCACGGGGTTCTCTGGAGGAACTCGCCGAAGCCGGCATCCTCTCTCGTAAGAGCGTCGAGCGCGGTACCACCGGATACATTGCGCGGGAGATCCTCGACTTGGTGGGACTGGCCGAACGTCGACTCGCCAGCACCCGTTTCGACACGCGAATCTCGCCACCTCACGGTCGCGCGCCGGCGGCTCCCCGCGGGAAGTAGAGAGCCGTCACGAACTTGTCGGAGGGTTGTGTCAATCTGTCCGGCTCTCGTACAGGCGAGGGCACTCCGTACGAAACACCACGTATCCGCGGAGTAACGACGTTGACAGGAAATCGTCTTGTCCGAGTACATCCCTCCCTCTGCCGACCTTGCCGCAACGACGACGGTAAGTCCTCGGAAGCGCCGACGTTGGCCGGCCATTCTCGCTCTCGTCGCTGCACTACTCGTTGGCGGTGGAATCGGCTTCGTTGTGGGTTCCGATCCTCTCGACAGTCGTTCGGCTGCGCTGGACCAGCGCGAGCAGGACGCCGATCAGCGCGATGAGGAGATCGCACAACGCGAACGAGATTTCGCAGAAGCGAAGGAGGCCTCGAACGCGGCACTCGACAGTAGGCGGAAGACCCTCGACGAGAAGGGCGCCGATCTCTCACGACGCGAGCAGGAATTGTTGCCGAAGGAGCGCGAGGCAGCAAAGAACGTCATCAACGGCGACGGTATCTTCCTGGTGGGCGTCGACATCAATCCCGGCACCTACCGGAACAGCGGCGGTTCACGCTGCTACTGGCAGCGTTCGAGCGGCACCAGCGGTGAATTCGGTGAGATTCTCGCGAACGGTAACGAGAGCGGACCTGCGGTTGTGACGATCCAGCCCAGCGATGTTGCCTTCACCAGCAAGCGTTGCGGCACATGGTCTCTGGTGAACTGAACTCGACGGAGAGGATCTGAATCCTGATGGCCAGCAGAACCACCCGTCCACGGGACTCGGCGATCAAGAGGCTCTATGCCCTGTCGATGAATCGCTGCGCGTTTCCCGGATGCACTACTCAGATCGTCGAGACCACTACTGGGACGGTCGTCTCCGAGGTATGTCACATCAATGCTCACAGCGTCGGCGGACCTCGGTACGACGCGGGTCAAACCGATGAAGAACGTCAGGGGTTCGACAACCTGATCATCATGTGCAAGGTGCATCATGCGGTCATCGACGATGAGAACAATCTCGATAGGTTCACCGCCGAGTACCTACACAACCTGAAGCGTGAACACGAAACAGCAGCCCGGCAGGCCCCCCGACCGCCTGAGCCCGAAGGTCTCCTGGCCGCACTTCAGCTCTCGGCCACCTTGTACGAATCCGGCTCCACGCACATGGATTTCCGCAACGCGATCTTCAAGGTCGGCGGTGAGGGCGGGTACGCCGGGGGTGGTGGAGGCAACGGCGGAGTACTGACCATTGTGGGAGTTTCCAGGCTCCCAGAGGGTGTCGAGGTCGATCTCGATGGCGGATACGGTCAGTGGCCCGGTGGGGCAGGCGGCGGAGGAGGGGTCCTTCGGTTCCAAGGTCGGCCCGTCAGCATCGACGACATTACTTCCGGTCTAGCAGTCCGAGCGTTCTTTACGGCAGATGCCGCCCGTGTTGCCGAAGGTCTCTTGTTCACTCACGGCTCCAGCCCTTCATACTTCGCCGTGGATCACCTTCCAGCCACAATCGTTACCGCATGGATCGCCGTGGTGGATTTCGGTTCCATTGCTGCGAACACCCTGCTCCAGTTGCGCGTCGAGGCCGACTCCGAGGAAGGTGACACTGAGGCCGATGGCACTCTCGACGCCGAGGTTCCCGATTGGGACGACGCGATTGTCAGGCGGTCTCTGGTGGGGCGAGTGTCCTTGACCGTCAGCCGGCCTGGGATCGTAAATCTGCGGCTGACCTCCGGAGAGGTTTGCTTGGCGGAGTTCCCGATCGAAGTGCGGCGTCGATCCTGACCATCCGTTCGGCGTGCCTGCTACTTCCGCTTCATCTCTTTACGAGCCTTGGCACGCAGAGCATCAAGGTTTCGTCCATCCGCAAGACGCCATGCAAGCCAGCCGTTGTTAGAGGTTCCAGCCGCAGCATTGGCAGCACCGGTTGGCGAGTGGTAGCGAGTGTTCTGGAACCTCAATGTTCCGTCTGACTCCACAATTGCCTTGTGTGTCAATCCTTTTCGTGGCTGCGGAAATCGGAGTACCTGGCTCGGCTTCAATAGCCCGAGGCGGAGGAGAAGTTGCATGTCTTCTGCGGGTTTCCGTCCCACAGATGAACTTGGACGGTGCAACCTTGCGCACTGGTTCGCATGGCTCCCTGCCCTAGCTGCACATCGGCTGACGAGATGAACCTCTGGCCGAGCTGCATAGCGGTACACGAATTGTACGATGCATCCACCGCTCGGGCGAGGTACCGAAGTTCGAAGGTACTACGGTCAATCTTGGCGAAGGATGAAGTCGTGAAATCCCGGGACGGTAAAAGCCAGTACTCCTCGTTCCGGAGCGTAGACAAGGCCCTTCTTGATCAGTTCGTCCCGCGGCACCGACAGAGCTGATGCGCTCGATTTACCCATTGCCGAGGCAAGCTGACGAACTGCGATTCCCTCGCCTCCCCCTTCCTGCGCCAGCGCACGCAACAACTCCTTCTGTGCGGGAGTCGCTCGATCCCAACGTGATTGATACAGGCCGGCATTCACCTCACGTCTGGCGTCGTCGGTACCGTACTCGGCATCCTCAACCGTGAATACCGGTCCTCGCGCGTTGTTCCATACAGCCTTTCCCACTTCCTGCAGGAAGTATGGGTAGCCGGTAGCGGCATCGAGCGCGATCCGGAGAGCGTCTTCATCCCAGGAGACGTCCCGTTCGATGACGGGCTGAACCAGGGCAGCTCGTGCATCCTGGTCCCCGAGGACGGACAGCGTGCGGAACTGGTAGAGCCGTTCGGCGTAGCTGTTCGCCGATGCCAACTGGGAGGGCAGGGACGGCAGGCCTGCACCGACCAAGAAGACGGGCAGCACCGGCGATGTCTGGTTGATCTGGTGCACGGCGGTACTCAATGCCGCCATCTCGGAACTCTCGGCTTCCTGCAGCTCGTCGACGAGGATCAGGACACCGATGCCGATAGATCGTGCTGCGTCGCCGAGTTCGACGAGCAGGTCGGTCAGGTCTGTCGAGAGGCGCCCGGAGGCTGCATAGCCCGCAGCGGGTTCGAGCTCCGCCTCGGACGCGAATACACCCAGATTCATCGACAGAGTGAACGACTTGAACACACGCAGCGCGTTGTGCAGCTTTCCCTCCCTATCCTGCCGTCTCGCAGTCCGCAAGCTGCTGAACAGAGCGGTAGCCAACTCTTCGGCGAAAGAATGCTCACGTCGGACCTCGAACTTGGCAACGATCCATCCCTCGTTGAGAGCGATCCGCTGGAGCTCGCCAAGGAGCACGGTCTTGCCGACACCACGGAGACCCGTGACGATCCAGCTTCGATCTCCCTCGCCCAGCTCTGCGATCTTCCGCCGAACCACGTCGAAGTCGGCGAAAAGAGAGTCTCTACCTGCGAGAATCGGAGGACGGAGACCCGCGCCGGGCTTGAACGGATTGAGCACCGGGTCCATGTATCAGAATTTATCAGTCTTTATAAGGACTGACCATATAAAAGTTGATAACACCCTCGGGACGAACGCGTGTTCGAGTTGACCTTGGATATAGCCCCGTGCGATCATCCCTCCACCGGCCTGAATACAGGTCGACCCCGGAAGGTGCGGGAACACCACTCCGGGGTCTGGGCACACGACAGAACAGGACCTGTCATGCACCGTAGGGTGGATTCTATCCACACGCCCATCAGAGGCGTGCACCAGCAATCGGCCGTCTCCGGCCGCTCCTTCACCTGGCCACCAGGTTCCTCTCCGACGCTCTGACTGTTTCGCCCTTCGACCACCGTGGTCGGAGGGCTCGAGTCGTTTCTTGCGCCTCGATGTGCACGAGGGCCGTTCCGGTAACCGAGGCACATCGGCGCATTCGTCGCTCGTCTCCCACAGTCCGACGTCAGCGCTCGACGCTGCGAATTTCGGGTGACATTCCCCGGGTTCGAAACCGACTGGGCACCAGTATCCTTCGTCTCCGCAGCTGGTGGTGGAGCACCCGATCGTGAGGGTCGACACGAACGACCGGGTCCAGTACAAGCCGCACGTCCTCTGCGACGTGGGGCCAGAAGTGCTGGCCGAGACGGTCTATCGGGGTATGGCGACCGGGCAGCGTTGGGGAAGGGGCCGAAGACTCAGGGACCCGTAGGGTCTCCGATCGGTGGGCGCAGCCGCCCGAAGGGCGCCCGCTTCTTTATCTCTTCTCGGCTTCAGCGTTACGTTCGATCTCCTCGAGCACGGCAGCAGCGAACCACCGGTTGTGGTACTGCTCGTACGGACCCCTTCCCTTCGTCACCAGCTTTTCGGCCAGCCGACGGATCGGGAGTCCATTGCCGATGAGCGCGTCGAGTTCATCGGTAGCAGCTTCATCTGCGAGATCGGCAACCAATCTGATCGCGTCCCCGTCGGCCGATGCGAGTCGGCTCGGTACAAACTCGACCGCCGTCGCGGATAGCGCCAGCGCCTCGATCGACGCGCCGGCTTCCTCTTCGAGCGCCGAGCGAGACACGTACAGCGACATGAAACCTGCTGTGAGATCGTCGCCCACAGCATCGGCCCGCTCGACAAACAGCACATCCATCGGGCCGATGTTGAGAGTGAACAGTCGCGAGCCACGGTTCGTGGACGGCAAGCAACTGAGTGTCCACCGCTCGACCTCTTCGGAGGCCGGATCAGAGAATGCGGATTCGAGGTAGGCGGCGACGAGACCGATGGACCCCGTGAACACATCTTCGTCTCGTTCGAGCCTGCGGAAGTTCTCTTCCGAGGCTGCCGGGTTCAAAGCCATTGTTTTCCTTGCTATTCGAAGTAGCCGTGGTCGACCGTGACGACGGTGAACGTACCTACGGCGCTAGTCGCTGGTGTTGTTACTACAGTCCAGATCACAACTCCCCCCGGAAAGCACGGGATTGAAGCGACGAAAGTACCGCCTCGAACGAGCGGGCCTGGGATGATGCCAACGATGCCTGAGACCTTACTGCTGCGACCACACGTTCAAACCGCACGACGTCTTCCGGCTTGGGCGCAGCGATCTCGAAAGCAAGCACCTTCGCCTGAGAAATATTCCGCACTCCACTCGCTCCACTCGCCGAGTTTCTTACAAAGCGCCGGAAGTACGGGTGCCTGAAGAGCTCGATAACAAAGTTCTTGCCAAGGTTGCCCGTATCGATTTTCCATATTTTGTCAGGAAGGAAGGTGTCAGGCAGGGGATCGATTGCCTCTGTTGCAATGCAGATGAGATCTACGGTTCCACTGGCACGCGTTGCGAGGAGGTCGCCCGCGTGAACCCGATGAGACTCGGGCGGTTGGTAACTCGCTGGCATCGGCTTCAACTCGTCCGAGTTGAAAGTCCCACGTGAAATCGCGTTTACCTTCAATACCCTGTTCGTTATATGCTGCTCACCCGCACCGGCCACCACGTTTAGTCCGCTGGTGAACGCTACGCCAAGATCACGAAGCTTCACAGATTCAGTCGAGGCTTCCGCGAAGACTCCACCGAACATGTCGATGAAGATCGACTGGGTCAGTTCGTCGAGGCGGGCGATCGCTTCGCGGCGCTTGGCGCGGAGGGTATCGGCGTGGTCGAGAATTGAAGCGATTCGGCGCTGTTCCTCCAATTTCGGAGGTGTCGGGATTTCAAGCTCCAAAAAGTCTTTCACCGATGTCCGCCTACGCCGAGGCACCGAACCAAATGCAATCCCGTCAAATCTCTGGATCATTTCTGCTGTTAACAACAGACGGTAGATGAACTTCGGGTCGAAACCTTCTCGCACACGGAACGTCGGATAGAGCGGCGAAATTATGCCGGGGTCAGGAGACTGATTCTGTGCAATCGCGCCGGCCCACAGGAGGTATGGGTTGAAGGCTATGTCAGACGGGCGAACCACCTTATACTTACTCGTATCCTCCGTGGCCAATCGCTTGTTGAAGCGATCACGCTGTCGCACGAATCCGTTGCGCTCAGTCAACGTCAGCACTTCGACCGTTGCGCCGGGTTTTGGTCGTTCAGCGAACTCAACCAAAACGTCCGCGAGGCGCACCACGCTCTTCACTCCGCACCGCCCGTCAGCATCTCTCGCAGCTGCGCCATGCCGTTGACGATTTCCTTCTCGAGCCGGTCCAGCTCGTCCAGGATCTCTTCGGGTGCACGGTGTTCCACTTCTTCGTGGATGATTTCCTTGTAGCGATTCAGCGACAGGTCGTAGTCCTGCGCCGCGATGTCTTCCTTCGGCACGCAGAACGACTGTTCCGTGCGCGGACGTTCCAGCTCGCCGTCGTTGCGATCGAACCAGCGCTTCAACACGTCCGGCAGGTTGTTCTTCGGGTGGTCTTCGCCGGACAGCTCGCCCGCGAGAACACCAAGCTTGCTCTCGTCGAGCAGCGGAGTGCGCTTGTCGTCCAACGAATAACCGTCGGACTGCACGTCGTAGAACCACACGTTGTCGGTGCCACCCGAATCCGTCTTCGTGAAGAACAGGATTGCCGTCGACACACCGGCGTACGGCTTGAAGACACCCGACGGCAACTTCACCACAGCGTCGAGCTTGTGATCCTCGACGAGGATCTTCCGCAACGTCTTGTGCGCCTTCGACGAACCGAACAGAACGCCATCGGGCACGATCACTGCCGCACGACCGCCCGGCTGCAGAAGGCGCAAGAACAGCGCCATGAACAACAGTTCCGTCTTCTTCGTCTTGACGATCTGCTGCAGATCCTTCGCGGTGCTCTCGTAATCGAGGTTCCCGGCAAACGGCGGATTCGCGAGGATCAGCGAATACGCGCCCGCATCATCGGTATTGGCCTCAGCCAGCGAATCCCGGTAACGAACGTCGGGCTGTTCGATACCGTGCAGCAGCATGTTCATCGAACCGATGCGCAACATCGTGTTGTCGAAGTCGAAACCATGGAACATGTCGTGATGGAACTGCTCGCGACCCGCACCCGAGTTGATCTCGTCCGCATGGTTCTCACGCATGTACTCCGACGCAGCCACGAGAAAGCCGCACGTGCCCGAGGCGGGATCGACGATACGGTCCCCCGGCTTGGGCTGCGTCATCTCCACCATCAACTGGATGATGTGGCGCGGCGTGCGGAACTGGCCGTTCTGGCCCGCGCTGGCGATCTTGGCGAGCAGGTACTCGTAGATATCGCCCTTGGTGTCGCGGTTCTCCATCGGCACCTTGTCGAGCCGGTCCACCACGCGCACCAGCATTGCGGCGTTGGGGATCGTGAGACGCGCATCCTTCATGAAGTGCGCGTACGTCGACTCCTCACCACGCATGTTCTTGATGAACGGAAAGACACGCTCACCGACCGTGTAGAACATGTCGTCGGCCTGCATGTTCTTGAACACCGACCAGCGCAGGTCGTTGTAGTCGCGACCGTCCTCGTCGGTGCCGATCGGGAACGGATTGCCTTCCGGGTCACGTCCGAGCATGTTGGCCTTGTTGAGGGCGCGGGTCTGCTCGTCGTCCAGACGCCGGATGAACAGCAGATAGGTGATCTGTTCCATCACCTCGAGCGGGTTCGAGATGCCACCTGTCCAGAACGCGTCCCAGACCGCGTCGACCTTGCTCTTGACGTCACCAGTAATCACTCGGCGCTACCACCTTGTCCTGCTCGAAGGAGACCAACAGAACTGTATAGACGAGATAGCCGACATGTCCCGACCGGTCACCATCGCAACAAGTACGCGATCACCCTCGGCGCGCTCGTCGCCGGTGCGTGGCTCGGCGAGACGCAGCAGGTGCAGATGCAACCGACGTCGGAACTGTACGAGAGGTTGGGTGACTCCGGTCGTAGGGACGACGGCGACTGACGAGGAGCCGATCGAGTCCGACGTTGATGGTGACGAAGCGCCGGGAACTCGACAACGTCGTCGGTATCGACTGCACCCGATCGTGTTTCCCGTGTGACAGGTGTGCATACTGTTGCCGGTCGTTCAGGGGGAGCGACCATGACGATCGGGGGGATCATGACCGACCTCAGCATGCCCGCAGCCGGCTCCGACAGGTTCGAGGGCCTGAGCGAGACGTGGCGGTTCCGCTTCGAATTCTTCGCCGCATACGGCGTCCCGGGATCGCTGAAGACGTCTCCCGAATACACCGCCGCCTTCCGCGCCCTGCCGATGCGGCAGCGCATGAAGCTGAACATGAATCTGCTCGGGTTCCTGTTCGGCATCTTCTACCTGCTGCATCTGCGGTTGTGGAAGAAGGCACTGGTGGTGTTCGGCGTCGGCCTCGTGCTGGGTCTCCTCGCCGTCGCGCTGGCGCTGCCCTCGACCGTCGACACCACTCTCACACTCGGCCTGTGGCTCTACGTCGCGAGTCGCGTGAACGTCTACCACTACGAGAACCGGATGCTCGGCCGTCAGACGTGGGGCCTGTAGGCCCGGGCTCGGGCGCGCACTTCTCGTCGTGAATACCGCGCAAGATCGACAGGACCTGCACACGCACGGCGGTCCCGCTCACCCCGCGCCCCGGCAGGTCACATTTGCGTCGCGGGTAGGCTCGGGACCCGTGTCTGATGCCCTCACCGTCGACGACGAACCCATCGAGTCGTCCTCACGCTCGTTCCGGCGCGCGTTCCAGGATCTGCGCGAAGGCTTCAACCACCGCGAACTGTGGTTGCTGCTCGGCTGGCAGGACATCAAGCAGCGCTACCGCCGGTCGGTGCTCGGCCCGTTCTGGATCACGATCGCCACGGGTGTGTCGGCGATCGCGATGGGTGTGCTCTACGGCACGCTGTTCAACCTCGACGTCCCGGAGTTCCTACCGTACGTCGCGCTCGGCTTCATCATCTGGAACCTGATCCAGGGGTCGATCCTCGAGGGCGCGGACGTGTTCATGTCCAACGAGGGCCTGATCAAACAGTTGCCGACGCCGTTGAGTGTGCACGTCTACCGGCTGGTGTGGCGGCAGATGATCCTGTTCGCGCACAACATCGTCATCTACATCGGCATCTTCATCTTCTTCCCACGTCAGCTGTACTGGACGGCCTTCCTCGCCATCCCGGCGCTGGCGTTGATCGCGATCAACGCGGTGTGGGTGTCGCTGGTGTTCGGCATCCTCGCCACGCGCTACCGCGACATCGCGCCGCTGCTCGGCAGCATCGTCCAGCTGCTGTTCTTCATGACGCCGATCATCTGGACGGAGAAGACGCTCGAGGGCACCGGCAACGAGGGTCGGGCGCGGATCGCCGAGATCAACCCGCTCTACCACTTCCTCGACATCGTGCGGACCCCGCTGCTCGGCGGCGACCAGCAGCTCTACCACTGGGTCATCGTCCTGATCATCACCGTCGTCGGCTGGGGTATCGCCCTGCTCGCGCTGCGCAACTACCGCTCGCGCGTCGCCTACTGGGTCTGAGTCGGTTCGAGCCGGACGAGCTGTGAACGGTGGATCGGCTCCCTGTCGGTGATCCGGAAACCGACGGCCTCGAGCTCCCGGTAGGTGTCGGTCTCGGTGAACCGGTGGGGTTCGAACCGCCACCACACGTTGTTCGGGTGCCACACCCGGAAGCCGGTCTCGCGCTCGCCGTCGGCGATCACCCACAGCACCTCGCATCGGGTCGCCGCGCGTCGGGCGAGTTCCGGTGGCGGGGCGTCGGTCGACCACAGGTTCACGCGGTCGACGGCGTCGTACCCGAGCCCCACGTCGTCGAGCCCTTCCACCGCGTCGGGCCGGGCGTCGACGACGGCGCGCAGTGACGTCGGTGCCCACGAGACGCGCGGTTCGAAGGCGACACAGTCGCCGGGTTCGGAGCGTTCGACGAGCCGGTCGGCGATCACGCTGTAGTCCATGCCGCCAGGCTTGCCGAACGGCTGTCGCTGCTGCACGTAGGCCGGCGCGACGCTGACGGCGACCGCGGTCAGCACGATCAGCATCGACCACCAGCGGGTCGCGACACGGGTGGCGGCCCAGCCCACCAACAGCACCATTGCGGGAACCGTGAACGACAGATAGCGCTCGAGGTACATGTTGTCCTCGAGCAGCGAGTAGCCGAGCAGCAGCACCATCGGCACGGCGAAGCCCGGTACCGCGAGCCAGAGCAGGGTGCGCTCCCCCGGCTCCACACCACGACGGACCGCGACGATCACCCCGGCGACGGTGATCGCGGCGAACAACGCGGCCGTCCACGGGGCCTGCGGGAACCACTGGTCGAGGGCGATCGTGCGGACGATCATCGAGTCGAGCGGGGGGATCCACGCGACCTGCTTGGCCTGCGAGTAGGCAAGCAGGACGAACGGCGTCGACAAGGCCGCGCCAACCCCTGCGGACAGCAGGAACGCGCCGCGCCCACGACCACGGACCAGCACGGTGAGGAGATGCGCGACGACCACCGTCGCGGAGTACACGAACATCACCGTCGCGACCGGCAGGACGACGGCGTACAGGCCCCACCAGCGTCTACGGTCGGTCGTGGACCCGAGCGCGACCAGCAGCGACAACACCGCGACCAGCGCCGCGGCGAAGGCATAGGACCGCGCTTCGGTTGCTGCCCAGGTCACCCGCGGGGACAGCGCGAACAGCACCCCGGCGGCGATCCCCACGCGACGACCCGCCAGCACCTGGCCGGTCGCGGTGACGGCTGCGGCACCCGCCCCGAGCGCGAGCACACCGGGCAGGCGGGCGGTGAACTCGTCGACGCCCACGAGGGAGAACCAGTAGTGCAGCAGGAGGTTGTGCAGGCCGTGGACGGCGTCGATCCGGGTGTGGACGCGGAGCATCCCCTCGACGGACCGGTCGGCACTCGAGATGGTCGCGGCCTCGTCCCACCACAGCGAGGGCACCCACGAGAACGCCCCTGCGACGAGCACGGTCGCAACCCCGATGAGCACGGGAAACGACCATGCCCGCACGGTCTACCCGTCGATGCCGTACAGGCGCGCCCAGTTCTCGCGGCTCGTGAGCTCGGGCAGCGCTTCCTGCCAGACCGTCTTCATCCGGGGCGCTTCCTTGCGGAGCTGCCAGCACACCTTTGCGGCATGCTTTGCGAGTTCGACGGCAGTGTCCTTGTCGCGGTGACGCACCCGCACGGCGTTCTGCGAGGCGTCGGTGACGACGGCCTTGTCGAACAGCGACACGTGCCACCATGATGCGAAGTGCGCGGGCACGGTGACCGTCCGGCGGTCGACCTTGCCGGCGAACTGCTGCACCGCACGCTTGAGCAGCACCAGGCCCTCACGCTTCTTGTCGGGCTCGAACTGCCACACCGACATCTGCGTGTGCGGGTCGGATTCCTTGCCCACCTGCGCGGCCGACAACGGCTTCGTCTCGGGGTAGCGGTCGCGCAGTTCGCGCAGTTCCTTCAGCACCGACTGGCCGCCGTCGTGGAGGAAGTCCGGTCCGGCGAGGAAGTCCTCCGCGGCCTTGATGAAGGTCGCGGCGAGACCGTACTGCATCGAGACGATGAGCTCACTGATCTTGCGGAACAAGTACTTCGAGATGTCGTTGCCGTCGAAGCGCCCGTAGATGGACGAGACGATCAGGCCGTTGCGGATGCTGAAGTAGCGCGCCCAGTCGTCGTAGTCCTTGAGGTAGAAATCGGCGTGCCACACACCCGCATTGGGCAGGGTGACCGTCGGGTGACCCGCGTACCGGGCGCGGATGCCGTATTCGATGTCGTCCCACTGGAAGAACAGCGGGATGGGCAGGCCGCAGTCGGCGATGATCTCGGCGGGCAGCAGGCAGGTCCACCAACCGTTCCAGCCGGCGTCGAAACGCATGTCCTGCTTCTTCTTCACGAGATCGATGCCCATGCGCGCACCCGGAGTCAGTGCGCCGGCGGTGATCTCGTCGAGCACCTCACGCTCGGCCGAGACGTGCAGGACCTGCGGGTTGCTCAGCGACAACATCTGGGCGCCGACGATCGTCGGCTGCACCGTCATGTTCGCGAAAGCGTTGAGACGCAACACCGATTCGGGCTCGCACAGGATGTCGTCGTCCATGACGATGACGTTGGCGTGCTCGGCCTTGGCGGAACCGGTGATCTCGTACATGCCACGCGAGAAGCCACCCGCACCACCGAGATTCGGCTGGGTCAGGTAGATGAGCTTGTCGCCGAGCTTGTCAGCGACCTCGGCGAACGCCGAACGCGAGCGCACCTGATCGGTGCCCTGGTCGACGATGCACACCGCTTCGATGTCGGCCATCGCCCCATCGTCCGAGGCGAGAGTGCCGACGGTGACGGTGCAGTCGTCGGCGCGGTTGAACGTGCAGATGACGACAGCGGCGGGTCGCAGGCGCTCGGGTGCGGCGACCGTCCAGCGCGCGTCGGAGACGAGCACCGATCCGTTGCTGGCGTCGACGGCGAACCACATCGCACCGCCGTCGACGAACCGTTCGATCGGCAACTCGAGGTCGAGCTCGCCCGAACCCGACACCGTCTCGACCGTCACGATCCGCTCGCGTCCGCGGGCGTCGGAGGCCCACACGGTGAACTTCGCGGTACCGGAGCAGCCGTAGGTGAGCTGCAGGTTGACGGTCTTCACGTCGGTCCAGCGCTGCCAGAACGTCGCGGGGAAACGCCCGAAGTAGGTGTTGGTGTGGGCGGTCGCGCCGTCGGCGAGCTGCAGCCCGTAACGGTCGGACGCCGCGTCGCCCTTCGTGTGGACGTACATCTTCTCCGGCACGCGCGGCGACAGGGATGCGAAGACGCCGCGCTGGACGATCAGCCGGTCGCGACGCACCGGCTCGGTGAGAACCTCGTCCAGCGTGTCCGCGTCATGTCCGATCGTGCTTGTGTCGCCGGCAGCTGCCTGCTCCATCGGGCTACTCCCCGCTCGTGGTCGATCCGCTGTTTTCGATGCGACAGTAGCAGCGGAAACAGGAGCTCCACGGTTGTGTGCGTCGTGCACCAGTGTTTCGACCCATTCGCGAATTGTGCCGGGATCACCCCGAACGGCGCAGGTTATCCGCCCAGAACGCGCTCGGTGCGGCTGTAGCCGGCCTCGGTGACGTGCTTCTGTGGCGTCCACCACTGCTCGTTGGCGCGGTACCAGTCGATGGTCGCGGCCAGGCCTTCGCGGAAGTCGCGGTAGCGGGGCTGCCAGCCCAGTTCGGTGCGCAGGCGGGTCGCGTCGATGGCATAGCGCAGGTCGTGGCCGGGGCGGTCGGTGACGAAATCGAACTCGCTGCGGTCCTTGCCGCACAGTTCGAGGACGGTTTCGACGACGGTGCGGTTGTCGGTCTCGCCGTCCGCTCCGATCAGGTAGGTCTCGCCGAGTTGCCCGTGTTCGATGATCGTCCATACCGCGCTGTTGTGGTCGTCGACGTGGATCCAGTCGCGCACGTTGGTGCCGGTGCCGTAGAGCTTGGGGCGCACACCGGTGAGCACGTTGGTGATCTGGCGGGGGATGAACTTCTCCACGTGCTGATAGGGGCCGTAGTTGTTCGAGCAGTTGGAGATGGTCGCGCGGACGCCGAACGAGCGCACCCAGGCGCGTACCAGCAGATCCGAGCCGGCCTTGGTCGAGGAGTAGGGGCTCGACGGGTTGTAGGCGGTGGCCTCGGTGAAGCGGGCGGGGTCGTCGAGGGCGAGGTCGCCGTACACCTCGTCGGTGGAGATGTGGTGATAGCGCACGTCGTACCTGCGGACGGCCTCGAGCAGCGTGAAGGTGCCCACCAGATTGGTCTGCACGAACGGCGCGGGGTTCGCCAGCGAGTTGTCGTTGTGGGATTCGGCGGCGAAGTGCACCACCAGATCGGTGTCGGCGACGAGCCGGTCGACGAGCTCGGCGTCGGCGACATCGCCCTGGACGAAGGTGATCTTGCCGGAGACGGGGTCGAGGGAGGCGCGGTTGCCGGCGTAGGTGAGCTTGTCGAGCACGGTGACCTGCGTGTCGGGTCGTTCCGCGACGGTCTGATGGACGAAGTTCGCGCCGATGAAACCGGCACCACCGGTGACGAGCAGCCTCATTGGGGCAAGCCTACTCATGCGAGACTGTCCGACATGCGCGGAATCATCCTCGCGGGTGGGACGGGCTCGCGTCTGCATCCGATCACCCAGGGCGTGAGCAAGCAGCTCGTGCCCGTCTACGACAAGCCGATGATCTACTACCCGCTCTCGACGCTCATGCTCGCCGGGATCCGCGACATCCTCATGATCACCACCCCACACGACGCCGAGCAGTTCCACTGGTTGCTCGGCGACGGCTCGCAGTTCGGGGTGAACATCACCTACGCGATCCAGCCCTCCCCCGACGGTCTGGCGCAGGCCTTCGTGCTCGGCGCCGACCACATCGGCACCGACCCGGTCGCATTGATCCTCGGCGACAACATCTTCTACGGCCCGGGCCTGGGCACGCAGCTCAAACGCTTCGCGCACATCGACGGCGGGGCGGTCTTCGCGTACCGGGTGTCCGACCCGTCGGCCTACGGGGTGATCGAGTTCGACTCGACCGGTCGCGCCCTGTCGCTCGAGGAGAAACCCGACGACCCGAAGTCGAACTTCGCGGTTCCGGGTCTGTACTTCTACGACAACGACGTCGTCGAGATCGCCCGCTCGTTGACGCCGTCGGCGCGCGGCGAGCTGGAGATCACCGACGTCAACCGCACCTATCTGGAGGCGGGGAAACTGCAGGTCGAGGTGCTGCCGCGCGGCACCGCCTGGCTCGACACCGGCACCTTCGACTCGCTGCTCGACGCGTCGAACTATGTGCGCACCATCGAACAACGCCAGGGCCTGAAGATCGGCGCACCCGAGGAGGTCGCCTGGCGGCTCGGGTTCATCGACGACGAGCAGTTGCGCGCCGCGGCCGAGCCGCTGGTGAAGTCGGGCTACGGCAGCTACCTGCTGGATCTGCTCGAACGAGGAAAGGACCGCTAGGTGCAGTACCGCGAACTGACGATCGCCGGGGCGTGGGAGATCACGCCGAAACAGTTCGGCGACGACCGGGGTGTGTTCCTCGAATGGTTCAAGCAGGAGAGTTTCACCGACGCCGCCGGCCGGCCTCTGGAGTTGGCGCAGGCGAACTGCTCGGTCTCCGCCACCGGGGTACTGCGCGGCATCCACTACGCGGATGTCCCTCCGGGACAGGCGAAATACGTCACGTGCGTGTCGGGGTCGGTGCTCGACGTCGTCGTCGACCTGCGGGTCGGATCGCCGACCTTCGGCAAGTGGGATTCGGTGCTGCTCGACACGAAGGACCGTCGCGCGATCTTCCTGTCCGAGGGCCTCGGCCACGGTTTCCTTGCCCTCGAGGACAACTCGACCGTCGTCTACCTGTGCTCGACGGGCTACAACCCCGACCGCGAGCACGAGGTACACCCCCTCGATCCGGAGATCGGGATCGACTGGCCCACAACGGGTGCCGACGGCACCCCGCTGACCTACGAACTGTCGGCGAAGGACCAGGCGGCCCCCACCCTGGCCGACGCCCGCGAAACGGGCCGTCTCCCGCACGCACAGGGCTCAGTCGCCGATCCGTAACATCTTGGGACTCTTGCCGATAGCCAGAGCAGTGCTTCCGCACCGACCTACCGAAGAGACAGGATCCGACCGTGAAGTTGAATACCACCCTCGGACGGGTAGCGGGCGTCGGCGTCGCAGCCGCCGTTACCGCCGGCCTCGCTGTTGCCGGACCTTCCACCGCTTCCGCGGACTCGAACTGGACCACGTTCACCAATACGGTGGGTCTGCACCTCGACACGGGTTCGAGCGGGTATGCCGGCAACGCAACCCCGTTCATCGATGCGCCGGTCGTGCTCCGAACCGACCCCGCCTCTCCCGAACTGCCGTTCTGGATCGGGGGAATCGGATCACCGTTCTGCCCCTGCACCGTGCACTGGCACAACGAGACCACAGGTGAGCGCGGCAAGGTACGTGCCAACAGCACTCTGCTCCCCTCGGAAACGGGTGCCGGGGAGATCTCGGCATACGTCACCATCGACGGCAACGTCAGCGTCACCGCCGTTCGTGGCGTCGCCAACTGGACCGCCCGATAGCAGATCTGGTTGTTCCGACGGCGTTCAGCGCGGTCGGAACAACCGGATCATCGGGTGCGGCCGAGTGCCGCACGGATCCGGCGTACGACGCCGTCCGGGTCCTGCGTCAACATGTGCCAGGTGAATCGCAGGACGTGCCATCCTGCGTTGATCAGGACGTTCTGTCTTTCGATGTCGTGGCGGTGACGGTCTGCGTCGCGATGCCACGCCCATCCGTCGATCTCTATCGCCACCCGTTCGGCCTCGAACGCGACGTCGATCTCGTAGCCACAGCTCATCACGTGTGCACGCCAGCCGGTGAGCCCTGCCCGACGTAGCAGCCGATGGAAGATGCGTTCGGCCTGGGAGTGCCCGCCGTTCCGGGCGGTGCACAACAATGTCTCCGCAGCGCGCGACCCACGACGTCCCGGATTCCGGCGGTGGGACCGCTCCATCAAAGCCAATGACGTGTGTCGTTGAAGTGCTCTGTCCATGAGGACGGAACCCTCCTTCAGCTCGACCGCTGCCTCCAACACCGTGAGAGGTACACCTGTGACCCGCAGCCCGCGCACGGTCACGATGTCGTCGGCGGGCAGGTCCCTGCGACGGAGGTGCACATTCCCGTTCCTCACGATGGCCCGCCCGTGTGGGACGGTGACGAAGTAACGGGCGGGAGGCCTGTCGAGGATGCCGTGCCACCACGCGGCGCTCGGACCCCATGCCGTCGCCGCACGTCCCGCGCTGTAGACCGCGGTGCGCAAATGCACCGACGGAGTACGCTCCCGGTCGGCGCGCAGGTAGATACCGGGCGCCAGGGAGACCCATTCGCCGGATCGCACGTAATGGTCGATGATCGCGATGCTCAGTCCGCATCTCACAGCCTGATCTCGGGTGACGACACCGTCCTGCCGGGCCATGATCGCGTGCGCTCGGGAGCGTGACATATCCGGTTCGACGCCACAGGCTCCCGAACGGTTCCCCACCTGTGCGATTTGGTTGGATCAACCGCGCATACCGCCGTCGAACCAACCAAATCGGTCAGTGGAGGCGGAAAATCACGACCCGCTGGACGACGAAGTTGATCACCGTCGCGGTGCCCTGGGCGACGACGAAGGCGAAGGGCGTGACCCACCACTCGTCGCCGAGGGCTTCGTTGAGTACGCGGTTGATGCCGACCTGTGCGGCGAACGTCACGGCGTACAGGACCACCACAGCCGCGAAGCGGACGCGGCTCGGCGGGGCCTTGAAGGTCCAGCGGCGGTTGATCAGGTAGGCGGTGGTGGTGCCGGCCACGAACGACAGGGCCTTCGCGACGTCGCGGGTGACGCCCAGTGCCATGAGCAGGACGTACAGGCCGTAGTCGACGATCGCCGAGAACCCGCCGGTCAGGACGAACCGCGTGAGCTGCGTCTTCAGGTCCAGCGCCTCGTCGGCCGTCGAATCGGTCAACGGCAGTTCGGGAGCCAGTGGGGCGTGGTGCTCCGGCAGCGGCTGCACATGGTCGTGGGATTCCGGCACGCAGACGAGGGTAACGCCCGTGAGGAACAGCATCTTGCCGGGTGACCAGGACACACGGGTAGCCTTTACCCCGATGTCCACGACAGCTACGGAGCAGGCGAGCGAGCCGCTCCCCACCCAGACCCGCACCCTGACCGGCTGGGGGCGCACCGCGCCGACCACCGCAGAGGTGCTGTCCACTCCCGACGTCGACGTGATCGCGAAGGCCGTTGCGCGAGTCGCGGAAGACAACGAGTCGAAGCCGTCGCACCTGCGGCGCGGCGTGATCGCACGCGGGCTCGGACGCTCCTACGGCGACCCGGCGCAGAACGCGGGCGGGCTCGTCATCGACATGACGGCGCTGAACAAGATCCACAGCATCGACCGTGACTCCCGCAAGGTCGTGGTGGACGGTGGTGTGAGCCTCGACCAGCTCATGCGCGCCGCGCTGCCGTTCGGTCTGTGGGTGCCCGTCCTGCCGGGCACGCGCCAGGTCACCATCGGTGGTGCGATCGGTGCCGACATCCACGGCAAGAACCACCACAGCGCGGGCAGCTTCGGCAACCACGTCAAGTCCATCGACCTGCTCACCGCCGACGGCCAGGTCCGCACGTGCACCCCCACCGGGCGCAACGCCAAGCTGTTCTGGGCGACCGTGGGCGGAATGGGTCTGACAGGCATCATCCTGCGCGCGACCATCGAGATGACCCCCACGGAGACGGCGTACTTCATCGCCGACAGTCGCCGCACCGAATCGCTCGACGAGACGATCGCCCTGCACAGCGACGGTTCGGAAGCGAACTACGACTACTCCAGCGCATGGTTCGACGCCATCTCGCCGGAGCCGAAGCTCGGCCGCGCCGCAGTCTCCCGAGGCAACCTCGCGAAGCTCGACCAGCTGCCGAAGAAGCTGCAGAAGGACCCGCTCAAGTTCGACGCGCCGACCCTGCTGACCCTGCCCGACGTATTCCCGAACGGGCTGGCCAACAAGTTCAACTTCTCGGTGATCGGTGAGCTGTACTACCGGAAGACGAAGAACGCCGACAACCAGGTCCAGAATCTGACGGCGTTCTACCACCCCCTCGACCTGTTCGGGGAGTGGAACCGCGGCTACGGACCCAACGGCTTCCTGCAGTACCAGTTCGTGGTGCCGCCGGAAGCGGTCGACGAGTTCAAGAAGATCATCCGCGACATCCAGGCGTCGGGACACCACTCGTTCCTGAACGTGTTCAAGCTGTTCGGTGAAGGGAACAAGGCTCCGCTCAGCTTCCCCATCCCCGGCTGGAACATCTGCGTCGACTTCCGGATCAAGCCGGGCCTGAACGAGTTCGTGCGCGAACTCGACAAGCGGGTCCTCGAGTTCGGTGGTCGCCTCTACACCGCGAAGGATTCGCGGACCGACGCGGAGACCTTCCACGCCATGTACCCGCGGATCGACGAGTGGTTGAAGGTGCGCCGCTCCGTCGACCCCACGAACGTCTTCGCCTCCGATATGTCCAGAAGGTTGGAACTCCACTGATGATCAACGCCGTCGGCAACCCCCAGACCCTGCTGCTGCTCGGTGGCACCTCCGAGATCGGCCTGGCCATCGTCGAGGAGTACCTCCGCAAGGCCCCGGCCCGCGTGATCCTCGCGGCCCTGCCCGGCGACCCGCGTCGTGAGGACGCCGTCGCCCAGGCGAAGGCCGCGGGTGCGACGCAGGTCGACCTGATCGACTTCGACGCCCTCGACACCGCGAGCCACCCGGCCGTCATCGATCAGGCATGGAAGGACGGCGACGTCGACATCGCGATCGTCGCCTTCGGTCTGGACGCCGACGCCGAGGAGTTGTGGCAGAACCAGAGCAAGGCCGTGCGGGTCGCGGAGGTCAACTACACGGCTGCCGTCTCCGTGGGCGTGCTGGTGGGCGAGAGGATGAAGGCGCAGGGCTTCGGCCGCATCATCGCGATGTCGTCGGTCGCCGGTGAGCGCGTCAAGCGCGCCAACTTCGTCTACGGCTCCACCAAGGCCGGCCTCGACGGCTTCTACCTCGGACTCGGCGAGGCGCTGCGTCCGTTCGGTCCGCGCGTGACGGTCGTGCGCCCCGGCCAGGTGCGCACGCAGTTCAGCGCGCACGTCGACGAGGCGCCGCTCACCGTGAACAAGGAGGACGTCGCGAAGCTCGCGGTCGCGGCCTCCGATCGCGGCAAAGAGATCGTCTGGGCACCGGGCACCTTCCGGTTCGTGATGATCGTGCTGCGTCACCTGCCGCGCGCGATCTTCCGCAAGCTGCCGATCTGACAGACGCGCACCCGCTGCCCCGCCGGATCCGTTCCGGCGGGGCAGTCGTCTTCTCAGGTGTTACCTGACGTATCCGATCCCGTTGTGGATCATCCCGGGCGGCCCGTAGCACCAGTGGTTGATCGACCCTTCGTTCACGAAGACACCGTTCACGATGCCGTCCTGTCCCGCCTCGTTCGTCGCGTAGCCGACACCCGGCGCCCCGAGGAGGATGCACTGGTAGGGATGGACGCCGTGGTGGTCGTACAACCGGCCGTTGATGGGACCGCCGGGCTCACCCGGTTCGATCACCGGATACGCCGAGGCCTGCGCCGCCCCGAAGACGAGGAGAGGTGCCGTCGCGAGCATTGCAAGGGCCGCACGAACCGCCTTACCTGTCATGATCTGAGCCTTTCGTTCGGATTCCCCGAGCCGTACCCGACGGCCCGGTTTCCCGACGCAACTTCCAGGATGAAGGTCCCGACTGCTGGATGACGACGTTTTTGCAGCACGGATCGGGCCGCCACTCGTCCCGCGGACGCATCTCTATGCTCGTGGGGTGCTCGCCGACACTCCTGTAGCAGTAGCCCCGTTACGCCGTGCCGTCTCGACGCTCGTGCAGTTCGTCTGCGCAGCGCTCGTCGCAGCGCTCGTCGCGGCGGTGGGGCTGTTCGCCTTCGACCGCGTGCAGTGGCCGGCGTTCAACTCGTCGAACGTGACGCAGGCCGTCACCACCGTCCTGCAGTTCGCGGCGCTCGCCGTACTCGGCCTGTCGATCTACCTGCTGCGTCGCCGCAGATGGGTGACGGGGGCTCGGGTGTTGTCGTGGGCGGCGTTGTCCGGTCTGGTCACCGCGACCCTCGGGATGCCGTTGGCTGCGACCCGCCTCTATCTCCACGGCATCTCCGTCGACCAGGAGTTCCGCACCCAGTTCCTCACGCGTCTGACGGACAGCGCGGCGTTGCGCGACATGAACTACGCCGACCTGCCGTCGTTCTATCCGGCCGGGTGGTTCTGGATCGGTGGGCGTGTCGCGAATCTGCTGGGCATGGACGGCTGGGAAGTGTTCAAGCCTTATGCGATCGGTTCGCTGGCGGTCGCGGCGGTCGTCGCCCTGGTGTTGTGGTCCGAGCTCGTCCGCTCTGACCTGGCGGTGCTCGCTGCCACCGCGACGACGCTCGTCGTGCTGGCCTACGGTTCGCCTGAGCCCTACGGAGCGGTGATCGCTGTGCTGGTCGCGCCGGCGTTGGTGCTGGCCTGGGGCGGTTTCCTGCCCGCCGTGCGTGGTGGCCGTGTGCGGCAGGGCTGGGGTGCCGTCGTGGGCACGGGCTTGTTCCTCGGCCTCGCCGCGACCTTCTACACCCTCTATCTCGGTATCGCCGCGTTCGCGGTGACGGTGATGGCCGTCGTCGCGGCGTACCTCGCGCGTCGCGCCGCCGGGTCGTGGCGGGCTGTCCTTCCGGTGCTCGTGCGTCTCGTGGTGATCGCGGTGATCGCGGTGATCGTCGCGTTGATCGTGTGGGCGCCGTTCGTGTTCGACGTGCTGGGCGGTAATCCCCCGTCCGAGTCCGGTACCGCAACGCACTATCTCCCCGATACCGGTGCGCGACTGCCGTTGCCGATGTTCCACATGTCCTTGATCGGACTGTTGTCGTTGCTGGGCACCGTGTGGCTCGTGGGCCGCGCGTCGTCGTCGCATCGGGCGCAGGCGCTCGGGCTCGGGGTGATCGCGGTCTACCTGTGGTACCTCGCGTCGATGGCGTTGACCGCCGTGGGCAACACCCTGCTCGCGTTCCGTCTCGAGGTGATCCTGCTCGTACTGCTCGCTGCGGCAGGCGCATTCGCCTTCGTCGACTTCTCGCGGTGGATCAGCCTGGCGACCAGCGAGAATCCGCGCGTGCGCAGGGTTCTCGTGGCGGTGGGCGCTCTCGGTGCGCTGGCGTTCACCCAGAACATCCCGCAGGTGCTCGGGGGTGAGATCACCGTCGCCTACACCGACACCGACGGGGCCGGTGAACGCGCCGACCAGCGACCCGCCGGTGCCGCGTCCTACTACGCCGAGGTGGACGACGTCCTGCTGTCCCAGTTGGGCGGCGAGCGTGACGACCATGTGGTCCTCACGGCCGACACGTCCTTCCTCGCCTACTACCCGTACTTCGGCTTCCAGGCCCTGACCTCGCACTACGCCAACCCGCTGGCGGAATTCTCCGCGCGGGCCGCAGCGATCGAGGAGTGGTCGGAGCTCTCCTCCCCCGACGAACTGCTCGCCGCGTGGGAGGAGTTGCCGTGGCGAGCCCCCGACGCCGTCGTCTTCCGACAGGGCGCCGAGGGCTACACGCTGCGTCTGGCCGAGGACGTCTACCCGAACGATCCCAATGTTCGGCGGTACACGGTGACCTTCCCCAAGGAACTCTTCGACGATCCCCGCTTCACCGTGACCGAGGTGGGGCCGTTCGTCGTCGTCACCGCGACGGGCGAATCGGCATGATCCGACGAACTCCGATGTCGCGCAACCACAATCCACCCCAGACGAAGATGCCGGTGTAGATCGGGAAGAGGGTCGTGCTGACGATCGGCTGTTCGGTGAGCAGATTCGTCGCGACGGCACCACCGAGGTAACCGGTGAGCAGAACGGCACCGAGGATCGCGGTGGGCGGCAGGACGTAGGCGATCAGGCAGATCAGCAGGACCACGCCGAACACGCGGTTGAGGCTCGGATCGAATCCGAGATCGGCCATGGCTTCCTGCACCTGCGAGACGTTGGCGATGTGGATGATCGAGTCCCACAGCAGGAACAGGACGACGAGGCCGCTGACGATCAGGCCTGCGATGCGGGCGGTGCGTGAGGGTGCCGCGGCGGTGTCGTCGCGGGTGCCGGTGGTGGACGGGGTGAAGGTGTTCATGACGACCTCCTGGTAGGTGGGCAGCGGTGCTGTCGCAGATACCGACCGGGCAGGAGCCGGAAACTCATCGCGGCTGCGGTAGGGTCTCGGCGAGTCGTACGGGGGGTACGACGGAATCGGGGGATTCGATGAGCGACGTTCTGTATGTGCCGATCCGACGCCGCGACAGTTCCGGGCACGTTCGGCTCGAGATGCGCACACTGCCCGACGGCCGGCTGGCGTTGCCCGCCTACACCTCACCGAAGGAACTGGCCCGCTGCTGCGGACCGCAGCAGCCGTGGATGGGCGTCGACAGCACAGGGCTGCAGGAGATCCACCGGACCACCGGGTACGACGTGGTCCTGCTCGACGGCCGACAACCACCGCCACCCCCGATCGAGGACGACGACCGTCCGTTCGAGGACCCGCTCGGCAGGAGAGCGACCCGGTGAGCATCGACATCGGTGACCTCGACACGGTCGCGAAGCTCCTGGCGACCGGAGCAATGGGAATCGACGAGCTCGGATCCGATCCCGCACCGATACCCGACGCGGGTGCCGCCACCGCACTGCTCGTCGACGCTCTCGGGTCGATTGCTTCCGCGCTGGACGCGGCGGTCCGGTCGCTGGCCGATGCAGCAGACGCCACCCAGGACAGTCTGCGCGCCTACCAGGACGCCGAGTCGCACACTGCTCAGGAGATGGCGAAGGCCGGTGAGAGATGAGCCTCGACACCCGAGTCTTCGGCGACCCCACCTCCTGCTACGCATGCGCGGATTCGCTCACTGCCCTCGCCACGGGTGTGCACGACCGACTGAAGGTGGCGCGCGACGGACGCACCGAGTCCGAGTACGAATTCAGAAGCCCCGCGGGAGATGCGTTCCGCACGACGCTCGACCGCGTCATCACGGGGACGACCGAGGCCGCAGACCAGATCGACGTGATCGCCGCTGCCCTGCGCGCATTCGCCGACAGACTCGTCACCGCCCGGTCACGCATGTCGCAGGCCGAGGCGACAGCGGCGGAAGCCGGTATTCCCGTGGAGTTCGGCGTCGGGATCGGTGAGCCACTCAACGTCGATCCGAACTCGTACGACATCGCACCCCAGGTTTTTCGGACGAAGCAGATCGCAGCCTACGAGGCGGCTGCGGGGCTCGTTGCGGAAGGTCGCGCGGCCGAAACCGGAGCGCACAGCGCGCTCGCAGAAGCCTTGCGCGGGCCGACGACGATCCTGAAGGACGCAGAAGCCCAGTGGGAATGGCTCTTGGCGCATACCGTGGGCGGATACATAGCGACGACAGTCTCCGAGCTGTCGAAATGGGGCAACGAAGCCGCTACGCGAGGTGCGACCCTCGCCCGGCTGCGTGAGCTTGCTGCCGAAGCGGCGCGACTTGGCGATCCGTACCCTGAAGCAACAGCCGCCAGGGCTGTTCGAGCCTTCCAGGGCGGAGCGGACGATGCAGCGCGGTTCGCTGCGGAGAACTCTCGCTTGCTTGCGGGGCTCGGTGACAACAAATTCATCGAATCCTTCGGTCGCACCGCCGGCGACTATTTACCAAAAGGTTCGGCATTGGCACAGTTCGGCTCGAAGGTGCCCGTCGTGGGAGGCGTTCTCACCGGACTTCAGACTGCCTACGATGTAGCAAATGCCGAAACCACCGGAGACGCAGTCAAAGCGGTTGCGAAGGATGTCGGTGGTTTCGTCGCCGGAACCGTAGCGACCGAGTTGATACTCGCGAGTGCAGCAGGCGGTCCTGTCACCCTTCTCGCTGTTGGCGCCGGGGTCGGTGTCGCGTTCGGTGTGGGCGAAGTGATCGAACACTGGGACGATATCTCCGGCGCTGCCGGTTCCGCGGCGCGCTGGGTGGGAAATCTCTTCTGAGGACATAAATGAATACAACCGACCTGCCCGCGATTCCCGATCCAAACACCGGAGAGCCGCGACCACCCCGTGCGCCACGCATCTACCAGAGAATCGAGCACACGCCGACCGACAGATCCCCACGGAAGCCTCCGGAAGCGCCGGAACATCTCGGACCCGTTCTCGAATGGCTCCAGCCCACCGCCCGTGACCAGTACACGAGCGCGCTCTTCATCGTGGGCATCTCGGTCGCGTACCTCACCCTTGTCGACGGAGGCCTTCGCTGGACCCACATGTGGGTCATGTGGGTCATCATGGCTGTGGGTGCGTGGGTGATGTTCGGCGCCACCAGAAACCATTGGACCGCAGTCGGATCCACCTGGGTGCAGTGGCGCGACGATTGGGTTGACACCTATCACCTCACCCGCATACGATTTTCAGCCGACGGGCCGAACCGCGTTCTCCGTTTGAAAGATGCACACGGCAACAAGATCCACTCGTTCAAGATCAGCGAGATCCAACGCAACCCCGACCTGTGGGACCTGGTCTACAACGGCATCCTCCACTCCGTCGCCTCCGGCAACTGCGACATCGACGCCAAAACCCGTCACATCCTGAAGATCCCCTACGAACTCGGGCCGCGCCCCACCAGAAGCGAACGCACCAGAGGACGACGCCGCAGATGGTGAACCCCATCGATCTACCACCGATGCCGGATTCGATCACAGGCGAACCCCGCCCACCCCGGGCGCCCCGCATCTACCACGGCACGGAATACACACCAGTCAAGCGCTCCCCACGAAAGCCGCCCGAGGCACCGGATCATCTCCGCCCCACGCTCGAATGGCTCCGGCCCACCGTCCGCGACAAGTACACTAGTGCCCTTTCCATGGTCTTGCTCTTGGTCGTGTATCTCACCGTCCTCAACGGAGACTTCCGCTGGGTCCACTGGTGGATCATGTGGGTCATCATGGCGGTAGGCGCCTGGATGATGTTTCGCGCTACCGCGAACCATTGGACCGCAGCCGGTGCCAGTTGGGTGCAATGGCGCAGCAGCTGGGTCGACACCTACCACCTCACCCGCATCCGCTTTTCCGCAGACGGCTACAGCCGTGTGCTCCGGTTGAAAGATGACCACGGCAACGAGATCCACTCTTTCAAGATCAGCGACATTCAAGGAAACCCTGACCTCTGGGACCTGGTCTACAACGGCATCCTCCACTCCGTCGCGTCGGGCAACTGCGACATCGACGCCAAAACCCGTCACATCCTGAAGATCCCCTACGAACTCGGGCCGCGCCCCACCCGTAGCGAGCGCATCAGAGGACGGGGGCGTAGAGGGTGAACGCTGCCGACCTACCATCGATGCCGGATTCGATCACAGGCGAACCCCGCCCACCCCGGGCGCCCCGCATCTACCACGGCACGGAATACACACCGCTCGACCGCAACCCACGGAACCCACCAGATGCACCGGACCATCTCGGCCCCACCCTCGAATGGCTCCAACCCACCGTCCGCGATAAATACATCAGCGCACTGCTGATAACGGGAATCTTGATCGTGTACCTCACCGTCATCAACGGAGATTTCCGCTGGATCCACTGGTGGATCATGTGGGTCATCATCATCGGAAGTGCCATGCTGTTGTTTCGAGGCATCGGGAATCACTGGACCGCAGCGGGTATCAACTGGGTTCAATGGCGCGAAGATTGGGTCGACACCTACCAACTCACCCGCATCCAGTTCTCCGCTGACGGCTACAACCGCGTTCTTCGTTTG
Source organism: Rhodococcus rhodochrous (assembly GCF_900187265.1). Classification (NCBI taxonomy): domain Bacteria; kingdom Bacillati; phylum Actinomycetota; class Actinomycetes; order Mycobacteriales; family Nocardiaceae; genus Rhodococcus; species Rhodococcus rhodochrous. The sequence continues at coordinate 246,119 of NZ_LT906450.1, read as the reverse complement.
AAAGATGTACACGGCAACGAGATCCATTCGTTCAAGATCAACGAGATCCAGCGCAACCCTGATCTGTGGGACCTGGTCTACAACGGAATCCTTTATTCCATTGCGTCGGGCAACTGCGACATCGACGCCAAGACCCGCCACATCCTGAAGATCCCCTACGAACTCGGTCCGCGCCCCACCCGAAGCGAACGCACCAGAGGGCGACACAGCAGAGGGTGAGCGCTGTCGATCACCGGGTGAGGGCCGCCGCACCGGCCAGGGCACCGAGGAGACCGACGTCGACCCGGACGATGCGGGTGAGCTCCTCGTTCGCAGGACCGGCCGCCTCGACGAGCCCGACGAACGACCCCAGCGACAGCACCCCCGCCAGCAGGGCCGGCAACCGGTAGGGCGGGTGGACCGCACCGGCGAGCAGCGCAGCACCGACGAGCCCGAAGAAGGTCGCACGGTGCCGCAGAAGCAGTTCGACGTTCCGGTCCCTCGCGTCGACGTCGTACAGACCCTCGACCCGCCGCCGCGACACCACCGCCGTCGCAGGAACGAGGTGAGCGACGCCGACTCCTGCCATGAGTAGCGAACCGATCCTCGATGAACGCATTCCGACTCCTTCGCTTCGTGATCGGACCGAATCGGTGAAGACCACCGGCTTCGGGACGGACACTCCTAGACTCGCGGCATGGCCTCCGCCGCGCTTCCGGAAACGTGCGCTGTTCCGGATTCATCGCCACCGGATCCGATGCTCTGGGTATGGCCCGGACGAGCGGCCTATCTCGGCCCGTCTCTCGAGCTCGATCCGCACTCGACGTCGGTGTACTGCGTGGTCGTCGGTGTCGACGCCCCGTTCACGCTGACCGCCGAGGACGGAACGGAGATCAGCGCCCGCAGTGCCCTGGTTCCGCCACGATTGGTCCACCGAGTGGTGTCTCCTCCACCGAACAGGATCCTGTTCTGCTACGCGGACGTGAACCAGGCATATCTCCGCGAGCACGAGGTCTGGAGATCGGATCGGTGCGGTCCGTTCCGTATCGGTCATCGTGAGGAGTCCGTACTGATCGATCTGTGCAAGGCGCCGGCTCCGGACGGCGTTGCCATCACCGCGACGGCGTCGGGACCGCCCCGACGGCGCCTGGACCCGCGGATCGCGCGGACCGTCGAACGCATGCGATCCGATCCGTCGTCCGAACGCAGCGCCACCGATCTCGCACGGGCGGAATCACTCTCGACGCCGTACTTCCTGCGACTGTTCGGACGGGAGACCGGCACGAGCTTCCGTCGTTACCGTTTGTGGCTCCGCATGCTCGCCGTCGCCCGGACTATCGCGGAGGGAGGAGATTTCACCTCGGCCGCGATGTCGGCGGGGTTCGCGTCGCCGTCCCATTTCAGCGACACCTTCCTGCGCATGTTCGGGCTCACCGCCACGGCACTGACCGCATCCGGTGTGAGCATCGTCGTCGACGAGCGCCTCGATTCCCTACGGCAGTCGTGAGGCCAGCAACTCCGCCAGGTGCGTGCCGCGCCGCGTCGTGAGGTCGCTCAGTTGGGTACGGCACGAGTACCCGTCGGCGAGGATCACCGCGTCGTCGGATGCCGCCTCGACGGCCGGCAGCAGTTGGGTCTGCGCGACCGCCACCGACACGTCGTAATGCCCGCGTTCGACACCGAAGTTCCCGGCCAGGCCGCAACAGCCGGCGAGGCGCTGCACATCGGCGCCCGCGCGTCGCAGCAGTGCGGCGTCGGCTCCCCAGCCCATGACGGCGTGGTGGTGGCAGTGGGGTTGCGCGACGATCCGTGTGCCGTCCAGCGACGGCGGTTCCCAGTCGGCGAGGAGTTCGGCGAGGGTCGTGGTGCTGTCGGCCACGAGGCGAGCAGGTGCGGACCCGAGCAGTTCGACCGCGTCGGAACGCAGGACGGCGGTACACGACGGTTCGAGCCCGACGATCGGCATGCCGCTGCGGAAGAGTTCGGCGACGGTGCGGCCCACGATCTTCCGTGCCTGGTCGAGCTGGCCGGTGGTGATCCATGTCAGCCCGCAGCAGCGGGGTTCGTCGGTGATGTGCACGCTGTATCCGGCGGTCTCGAGGACACGCACGGCAGCGGCTCCGATCTCCGGGGTGAAGTATTCGGTGAAGGTGTCGACGAACAGCAGCACCGGGTCGCCCGTGCGGGATCGTTGCGGGAGGGTGTCGGCGAACCACTTCCGGAAGGTGCGGGGAGCGAACCTCGGTACACGGCGGCGGCGGTCGAGACCGGCGACGGTCAACCCGAGCGGGGCGACCCCCGGAGCGCGGACAAGGGCGTTGACGGCGCTTGGCGCACGGGAGGCGATCGCCGCCCACTGCGGCAGCCTGCCGAGACCGTAGTGACTGGCGGGCCGCCTCCGTCCCCGGTAGGTCTGGTGCAGGACTTCGGATTTGAGGGTCGCCATGTCGACGCCGGTCGGGCAGTCGGACAGGCATCCCTTGCACGACAGGCACAGATCGAGTGCTTCGTGTACCTCCGGCGACTGCCACGACTCGTCGACGAGGTGCCCGTTGAGCATTTCCTGCAACGCCCGGGCACGCCCGCGGGTGGAGTCCTTCTCCTCGCGGGTCGCGAGGAAGGACGGGCACATCACCCCACCGGTGCCGGTGTTGTCGGCGCGGCACTTGCCGATCCCGGTGCACCGGTGGACGGCCTGCGTGAAGTCGCCGCCGTCCTCGAGATAGCGGAAGGCCAGGTCCTCGCGAACCTTCCGCGCGGCCGGGACGCGGAGGTCGACGTCGACGGGGCGCGGGTCGACGAGCACTCCGGGGTTGAGGATGTTCTCCGGATCGAAGACCGACTTCACGGCCCCGAACAGCGCGAGCGCGTCGGGCGAGTACATCAGGGGCAGCAGTTCGCTCCGGGCGCGGCCGTCGCCGTGCTCCCCCGACATCGACCCGCCGTATTCGGCGACGAGTTTGCCTGCTTCGAAGAGGAATTCGCGGAACAGTCCGGGAACCTCGAGCGGGATGTCGAGACGGATGTGGATGCATCCGTCGGCGAAGTGCCCGTAGGGATAGCCGGTGACGTCGTATCCGGCGAGCAGTTCCTCGAAGTCGCGGAGATAGTCGCCGACGCGGTGGGCGGGGACGGCGGCGTCCTCCCATCCCGCGTGTGCGGGCAGCCCCTTCGGACTTCTCGCGGACAGGCCGGCCCCCTCCTCCCGGATACGCCACAGAGCGGCGGCCCGCGCCTGATCCTCGACGTGAAGGACGTCGGTCGCGGCTGCGGCCTGCGCGAGTGCCCTCGCCCGGTCGCGCACCTCGTCGGCGTCGTCGCCGGCCAGCTCGACGAACAGCCACGCCGCACCCGACGGGAGGGGCGGCACCGCCTCCGGTCCGCGCCGGTGCCGGACGATGTCGACGATCCGCGAGTCGAGCCCCTCGCACGCGGTGGGCCGGAAACCGAGCAGTCCGTGCGCGGCGTTCCCGGCGGCGACGATGTCGGGATAGCCGAGCACGACCATCGTGCGTACGGCGGGGTCGGCGACCAGCTGCACCGTCGCCTCGGTCGTGATCCCGAGCGTGCCCTCGCTGCCGACGAACAGTTTCCGGACGTCGAATCCGTGCTCCGGCAACAGATGCTCGAGGGCGTAGCCCGACACCTGCCGGCCGAAGCGACCGAATTCGGTGCGGATTGTCGCGAGATCGCGCGCGACGATCCCCCGCAGCGGGTCGAGTGTCGGGTCCTCGCCGGGCAGCGTCAGCGGGTGCCCGGTGCCGGTGAGCACCTCGAGCGCGACGACGTTGTCGGATGTGCGGCCGTAGCCGAGCGCGCGCGCCCCACACGCGTTGTTGCCGATCATCCCGCCGATCGTGCACCGGTTGTGGGTGGACGGGTCGGGACCGAAGCGCAGACCGTGCGGTGCCGCGGCGCGCTGCAGCTCGGCCTGCACGACACCCGGTTGCACCCGCGCGGTCCGGGTCTCGGGGTCGACGGAGAGCACCCGGTTCAGGTGACGCGAGAAGTCGATGACGACGCCGGGCCCGACGGCGTTGCCCGCGAGCGAGGTGCCGGTGCCGCGGGAGGTGAGGGGGACGCCCTCCCGCCGGCACACGTCGAGGGTCGTGGCGACGTCGTCGATCGACCGGGCGCGCACCACGGCCTGTGGTGGGACGCGATAGAGAGAGGCATCGGACGAGTACAGCGCGCGTGTGGTCGAGTCGTCGCAGACCTCCCCGATGCCCGCCGCGCGGAGAGCGCGCCCGATCGGGGTGGAGGTCTTCATACACAGCGATGCTAGTTGCGGGAGGTATCGCTCCGGACGTGGTCCGACAGAACCCGTGGAGTACCTGCGAGTAGTGCGAGCGGAGCGGCGCGAGGCCGGACCGTGACGGGACTCGCCTAGCATCGACGCTTGTGCCAGCCGATACCGCTTCGCCCGGGAAAACCGATTCGTCCGACCCGACATCGCGCATCCGCACAGCGCGGATCGTCGCGATCGTGTCGGGTCTGCTCGGGTTCGTGCTGGCTCTGACCCTTCCGTTCCTGCCGGTCCGGCAGGAGACCGGCGAACTGCAGTGGCCGCAGAACGGCAGCGTCGACAGTGTCGAGGCGCCGCTCGTCACCTACGCCCCGCTCACGCTTCGGGTGAGTGTGCCGTGCGCGGCGGCATCGCAGCTCGGTTCCGACGGTGGCACCCTCGTCTCGACCATCCCGTCGGGCTCCCCGGACGCCACGGCGGAGGGCCTCGTGATCCGCGCGGTACCCGGCGAGGACGGTGCGCCCGGCACCGTGGAGGCCGTCCTGCGCAACTCGGTGCTCGTCTCCGCGCCGCTCGACGAGCCGTGCACGGCGGTGACGGTCGCATCGAACTCCGAACGCACGGCCGCCGAGATCGTGGGCGCGGACCCGCCGGTCGCGATCGAACTCGAGGGCGACGAGCGGCCGCAGATGGTCGGTGTCTTCAGCGACCTCACCGGCCCCTCGGGCTCCTTCGACCCCGAGGGTGACGACTCCACGGAACGGTTGTCGGTGCGCGCCGAGCTCGACTCGCGGTTCACGTCGACGCCTACGGTGCTCAAGCTCCTCGCGATGATCGTGTGCGCGCTCGCAACGTTGGTCTCCCTCGTCGCCCTGCATCGCCTGGACGGGATCGACGGACGCCGCGCCCGCCGGTTCCTGCCGGCCCGTTGGTGGCGGTTCACCTTCGTGGACGCGGTGGTCGTGGGCACCCTGTTGCTCTGGCACATCCTCGGCGCGAACACCTCGGACGACGGTTACATCCTCAACATGGCGCGGGTGTCCGACGAGGCCGGATACATGGCCAACTACTTCCGCTGGTTCGGTGTGCCCGAGGCGCCGTTCGGCTGGTTCTACGACGTGCTCGTCGTGTTCGCGCAGGTCTCGACGTCGAGCGTGTGGATGCGCGTGCCCACGCTGATCGCGGCGATCCTGTGCTGGATGGTCATCAGCCGCGAGGTCATCCCGCGGCTCGGTGTCGCCGTCCGGCACAGCCGGGTGTCGCTGTGGACGGCCGGGCTGGTCTTCCTCGCCTTCTGGCTCCCCTACAACAACGGTCTGCGGCCCGAGCCGATCATCGCGGTCGGTGCACTGCTGACCTGGTGTTCGGTCGAACGCGCCATCGCGACCGGGCGCATGCTGCCCGCCGCGATCGCGGTGCTCATCGCGGCCTTCTCCCTCGCTGCCGGCCCGACCGGCCTGATCGCGGTGGCCGCGCTCGTCGCCGGGATGCGCCCGCTGGTGAAGGTGCTCGTCGCGCGCCGGCATCTCGTCGGTGTCGTCGCGCCCCTCGCGCCGATCCTCGCGTCGGGCACGGTCGTGCTCATCGCGGTCTTCGCCGACCAGACACTCGCGTCGGTCCTCGAAGCGACCCGTGTGCGGTCGGCCGTGGGCCCGAACGTGCCGTGGTTCGACGAGCGGTTGCGCTGGGACGCGCTGCTCACCGTCTCTCCCGACGGTTCGCTGGCCCGCCGGTTCGGCGTGTTCGTGATGCTGTTGTGCCTGGTCGTGTGCGTCATGCTGATCCTGCGCAAGGGCCGCATCCCGGGCACCGCGATCGGACCGTCGCGCCGCATCCTCGGCATCGTCTTCGCGTCGTTGCTGCTCATGATGCTCACTCCGACGAAGTGGACGCATCACTTCGGTGTGTACGCGGGCCTGGCCGCGTCGGTGGCTGCGCTCGCCGCGATCGGGGTGGGCTCGGTCGGCATCCGGTCGGCCCGCAACCGGGCTCTGTTCACCGCCGGGGTGCTGTTCGTCCTGGCGATGGCGTTCACCGGCTCGAACGGCTGGTGGTACGTCTCGAGCTACGGCGTCCCGTGGTGGGACAAGCCGCCGTCGATCTCCGGTTTCGGCTTCTCCACGGCACTGCTCGGCCTGACGGTGCTCGCCCTGCTCCTCGCCGCGTGGTTCCACCTGCGCGAGCCGTTCACGACACCGCGGCCCGACCGCAACGGCAAGGTGCGGGCCCTGGCGTCGGCGCCGCTGACGCTGGTCGCGGCGGCGGTGGTGCTGTTCGAGGTGCTGTCGCTGCTCAAGGGCGCGGTCTCGCAGTACCCGGCCTATTCGATCGCCAAGTCGAACGCGGCGGCCCTGACCGGTGATCACTGCGGTCTCGCCAACGAGGTGCTCGTCGAGTCCGATCCGAACGCGACGATGCTGCAGCCTCTCGACGGTGATCCGGGCGAGGCCCTGGGCGCCGGCACCGCCGTCGGTTTCACCCCGAACGGCGTGGCGCTCGACCTGACCGCCGACGCGGAGACCACCACGACCGGTGGCGCCAACACCGTCGACAGCGAGGAGGGCGGCACCACCACCTCCACCAGTGCCGGCACCGAGGGCGGTCGCACCAGCAACGAGGGCATCAACGGCAGTACCGTGAAGCTCCCCTTCGGCCTCGACCCGCAGACCACGCCCGTCCTCGGCAGCTACCGATCCGGCGTGCAGCAGTCGGCCGAGCTCGAATCCGGCTGGTACGCGCTGCCGGAGCGCACCGACGAGACACCGCTGCTGGTCGTGACCGCGGCGGGACGCGTCCGCTACGTGGACCCCGACGGTGTCATCACCCCGGGTCAGGACGTGCTGCTGGAGTTCGGTTCGTCGTCCGGGGACGAGGTGACGCCGCTGGCCACGCTCGCCCCGATCGACATCGGCCCGTCGCCGTCCTGGCGCAACCTGCGCGTGCCGAGCGACGCGATCCCGGCCGACGCCGACGCCGTGCGCATCGTCGTGGACGACGGTGACCTCTCCCCCGACCAGTGGGTCGCGGTCACGCCGCCGCGGATGCCGCGCATGCAGACCCTGCAGGAGGTCGTCGGATCCGACGCCCCGGTCCTCATCGACTGGTCGGTGGGTCTCGCCTTTCCGTGCCAGCGACCGTTCGGACATCGCAACGGTGTCGCCGAGGTCCCCGAGTACCGCATCCTCCCGGACCGCGTCGGGGCCGACGCGACGAACGGCTGGCAGGACGACATCGGCGGTGGGCCGCTCGGCTGGATCCCGCTGCTGCTGAACGCCGAGGCCGTCCCGACCTATCTGAACCACGACTGGGATCGCGACTGGGGATCGCTCGAGCAGTACCGTCCGATCGACCCGGATGCCTCCCCCGCGGAGGTCACCACCGACGTGACGACCCGCTCCGGCCTGTGGTCGCCGGGCCGCATCCGTGACGGGGTCCCGGTCCTGCTGGAGTAAGGGCGAGTGCCGTCACACCACGTCGCCGGATACCATCGACTCCCGTGCCCGACGACGTGACGACCTCACCCGCGCCTGCTCCGACCGCCCCACGGTCGATGGGCGAGGACCTTCGCACTCGGTACCGGACCGCGCGACTCGTCGCCGTCGTCGCCGGGTTGCTCGGCATGATCCTGGCGCTGGCCACACCGTTCCTCCCGGTCCGCGTGACCGAGGCGACGATGTCGTGGCCGCAGGATTCTGCGGCGACCGACGTCGAACTGCCGTTGATGTCGCAGGTCCCCCTCCAGTTCCGTGCCACCGTGCCGTGCAGCGCCGTCGCGGAGATGCCGGGCGACGGCGGGATGCTGGTCGCGACCGCCCCCACCAACGGGCAGGACGCCGCGCTCAACGCGATGTTCGTGCGGGTCGGCGCCGAGAACGTCGACGTGCTCGACCGCAACGTGGTGGTCGCGACCGCGCCGCGCGCCGACGTCGAGTCGGGTGCGTGCAGCGAACTGCAGATCTTCTCCGACTCCGAACGCACCACCGCCGAGTTCGTCGGCCTCTCGGACGAGAACGGCAACCCGCGGGCCGGTGAACTCACCGGCGACCTGCGACCGCTCGTCGTGGGCGTGTTCAGCGACCTGCCCAGCGCCGTCCCCGGCCTCGACGTCACCGTCGATGTCGACTCCCGGTTCACGTCGTCGCCGACACTGGTCAAGTCCCTCGCGATGATCCTGGCGGTGCTGTCGACGGCGCTCGCGCTCGGCGCGCTGGCCAAGCTCGACGGCACGGACGGTCGCGGTCACCGTCGCTTCCTGCCCGCCCGCTGGTGGAAGTTCACCGGCGTCGACGTCGTCGTGGTCCTCACGCTCGTCGGCTGGCACTTCTTCGGCGCGAACACCTCGGACGACGGCTACCTGCTGACCATGGCCCGGGTGTCGGAGAACTCCGGCTACATGGCCAACTACTTCCGCTGGTTCGGCGTCCCCGAAGCTCCCTTCGGCTGGTACTACGACGTGCTGGCGGCGTTCGCGAAGATCTCCACGGCCAGCCCGTGGATGCGCATCCCCGCTCTGATCGCCGGAATCCTGTGCTGGATGGTCATCAGCCGCGAGGTGGTGCCGCGCCTCGGCCGGGCCGTGCGACACAACCGCATCGCACTGTGGACGGGCGGACTGGTCTTCCTCGCCTTCTGGCTGCCCTACAACAACGGTCTGCGGCCCGAGCCGATCGTCGCTCTCGGTGCGCTGCTGACCTGGTGCTCGATCGAGCGTGCCATCGCGACCGGGCGTCTGCTGCCCGCCGCGACGGCGGTGTTCATCGGTGCGTTCACGCTCGCCGCGGCACCGACCGGCCTGATGTGTGTGGCCGCCCTCATCGCCGGTATCCGGCCGATGACGCGGATCATCGTGCGCCGCCACCGCGAGGTGGGCACCCTGCCGCTGCTCGCACCGATCGGCGCCGCCGGGTTGCTCGTGCTCGTCGTGGTGTTCTCGGATCAGACCCTCGCCGCGGTCCTCGAGGCGACCCGCGTGCGCACCATCATCGGCCCCAACGAGGAGTGGTGGAACGACTTCCTCCGCTACTACTACCTGATGGTGCAGACCGTCGACGGGTCGCTGCCGCGCCGCTTCGCGTTCCTCACGATGCTGCTGTGCCTGTTCACGACGCTGTTCGTGCTACTGCGCCGCCGTCGTATCCCCGGCGTCGCCGTGAGCCCGACCTGGCGTCTGCTCGGCATCGTCTTCGGCACGATCTTCTTCATGATGTTCAACCCCACGAAGTGGACCCACCACTTCGGGGCGTACGCGGGCATCGCCGGTTCGCTCGCGACGGTCACGGCCGTCGTGGTCTCCGCGAGCGCGTTGCGGTCGCGCCGCAACCGCACGATCTTCCTCGCCGGACTGCTGTTCGTCCTGGCAGTGTCGTTCGCCGGCATCAACGGCTGGTGGTACGTCTCGAGCTACGGCGTGCCGTGGTTCGACAAGACCGTCTCGCTGAGCGGCTACCAATCCAGCTCGCTGTTCCTGGTCCTGTTCGGTCTCGCGCTCGTGCTCGTCGCGTGGCAGTACCTCCGCGAGGGCTACGCACCTCCGCCGGAGTCGCCCGAGACGAAGAAGGGCCGGCGGATCCGCGCACTCGCGGCCGCGCCGCTCACCGTCGTCGCCGCGGCGATGGTGCTGTTCGAAGTGCTGTCGTTGCTCAAGGGCGCGGTGTCGCAGTACCCGGCGTACTCGCTCGCCCGCTCCAACATCGGGGCCGTCGCCGGGCAGACGTGCGGTCTCGCGAACGACGTACTCGTCGAGGCCGACCCCAACGAGGGACGCCTCGAACCGATCATCGATTCCGCCAACCCGCCGGCGAACGACGACCCGCTCGCCGGTGCGTCCCCGCGCGGCTTCACTCCCGACGGCGTGCCGTCCGACCTGACCGCCGACTACGTCGAGGTCAAGCCGGGCCAGGGCAACACCGACAATCAGAGCGTCGGTCCGACCTTCGAGACCGGCGCGGGCGGCGGCACCACGGGTGGTTCCGGTGCGCAGACCGTCAACGGCAGCACCGTGCGCCTGCCCTTCGGGCTCGACCCGTCCGTCACCCCGGTGCTCGGCAGCTACCAGGAGGGTGTGCAGGAACCCGCCGCGCTCACGTCGAGCTGGTACGCCCTGCCCGAGATCACCGACGAGACGCCGCTGGTGATCATCTCCGCGGCCGGTCGCATCTGGTCGTACGACGACACCGGTGCACTGACCTACGGCCAGTCGCTGCTCGTCGAGTACGGCACCCGCCAGGCCGACGGCAGCGTCGAGGCGAAGGGCACCTACCTGCCGCGCGACATCGGCCCCGCGCCGTCGTGGCGGAACCTGCGTGTGCCGCTCGCCGACCTGCCCGACGACGTCGACGCCGTCCGCATCGTCGCCAACGATCCCAATCTCACCGGCGACCAGTGGCTGGCGTTCACGCCGCCGCGTGTGCCGACCCTCGAGCGGCTCGACGCCCAGCTCGGCTCCGATCAGCCGCTCCTGCTGGACTGGGCCGTGGGTCTGCAGTTCCCGTGCCAGCGGCCGTTCGACCACTGGGCCGGTGTCGCCGAGATGCCGAACTACCGGGTCCTCCCCGACCGTCCTCTCGCGGTGTCGTCGACCGACACCTGGCAGTCCGCCGACAACGGTGGTCCGCTCGGTTTCGCGGAGGTCCTGGCGCGCCCCGAGCAGGTGCCCACCTACCTGGAGAACGACTGGGGTCGCGACTGGGGTTCGGTGGAGCGGTACGTGCGCTTCTACCCGAATGCGCAGCCGGCCGAACTGACCACCACCGAGGTGACACGGTCGGGTCTGTGGAAGCCCGCGCCGATGCGCGTCTACGAGTGACGGGTGGGGCGAAAGTAACGAAAGTGCTTGTCGGGACGACGTTCCTGGCATGACAGCGTTACGGAAGTTCGGCCTTGCCACTGCGACCGGCGTGGCGCTCGTACTCGGCGTCCTCAATGCACCAGTGGCCGCGGCGGCTCCGGTCGACGCCACCACGCTCACCCGGGTGGTCGGTTCCGGTTCCACCGGCTCGTTCGGCTACGGCGGAGCGCTCGTCAACGAGACGGTCTCGGTGACCGTCGATCCGGAGCGCCCCGGCACCTCGACATTCCACGGGAGCATGTGGTGCTACTGCACCGTCGACTGGACGAACCTGTCGACCGGCGCGCGCGGCACGGTGGAGCTTCCCGTCCGCCCGATGATCGGCGGTGGACTGTCCGGCAATCCCGTGGCCGAGACCGGGTCCGGTCGGATCGTCGCCGTGGTGACCGCCCCGGGCTTCACCTATCTGCCCGGTGTCGGCAGCTGGACGGTTCCCTGATCTTCCGGGCGAGGCAGGGTCGGAGCATCTCAGAATCGGGTTTCGGTTATCTAGAATGAGCGGGTGACCACCGAGAATTCAGCTGGGTCGACCCTGTCCCCCCGCGCCTCCGAGGCCGTGAAGCGAAGCCTGACGCCCCGACAGGAGGCTGCGAGCCGCGACGTCGACACCCTGATCCGGTGCGGACGCGAACTGCTCACCCGGGGCGAACCCGCGCGCGTCGCCGACATCGTGGCCGCCGCGGGACTCTCCAACGATGCCTTCTACCGCTACTTCAAGAGCAAGGGCGATTTCGTCGACGCCGTCGTCGAGGAGGGCGGTCACCGACTCGTCCGGTACCTGCGTCACAAGATCGACCAGGCCGCCGACCCCGACGCCGCCCTGCGTGCCGGCATCGCGGCCGTCCTGAACCAGGCCGTCGATCCCGAGATCGCTGCCGCCACCCGCAACGTCGTGTCCTCCGCCGGCGGCCGGTCGCATGCACCGAAGGTGCGCGAGGATCTGGAGAAGGCGGTCGCGGAGGTGCTCGCCGGCCCCATCGCCGATCTGGGATCGACCGACCCGCAACGGGATTCGCTCACCACCTCGATCCTGCTCCTCGCGGTGATGGAGCATCTGCTGTGGCGGGACGCATCCACCTTCGACGCCGACGCAGAGGTCGAGCAGATCGTCGGATACGCGCGACGGGGCCTGCGCACGTCCTAGTGCACAGACCCCGTCGGCGAGGGTTCTCCGGCTGTTCTACAGCGGCAGCAGGTGATGCTTCCGCGGGTTCTTGAACACTTCCTTGTCGCGAAGGAGGGTCAGCGCCTTGCGGATCTCGAGGCGGGTCGTCGACGGCTCGATCACCGCGTCGACGTATCCGCGCTCGGCCGCGATGTACGGCGTCGCCACGTGCTCGTTGTAGAAGTTGATGAGCTGCTGGCGCACGGCGGGAGCGTTCTCGCCCGCGGCCTCGATCTGCCGGCGGCCGATCACCGCGACAGCCGATTCGGCACCCATCACGGCGATACGCGCGGTGGGCCACGCGAAGTTGATGTCGGCGCCGAGCTGCTTCGAACCCATCACGGCGTAACCGCCGCCGTAGGCCTTGCGGACCACGACCGTCACCTTCGGGACGGATGCCTCGACGTACGAGAACAGGAAGCGGCCGCCACGCTTGATGACGCCGATCTTCTCCTGCTCGACACCGGGCAGGAAGCCGGGGGTGTCGACGACGAACACGAGCGGGATGTCGTAGGCGTCGCACACGCGCACGAAGTGGGCCGCCTTGTCGGCAGCGGCCGCGTCGAGCGCACCCGACAGATACAGCGGCTGGTTCGCCACGACACCGACGGCATGACCGTCGACGCGCGCGTAGCCGGTGATGATGTTCGGCGCGGTCTGCGAGCGGACCTCGAGGAACTCGCCGTCGTCGAAGATCTTCAGCAGGATGTCGTGCATGTCGTAGCCGGAGTTGTCGGCGTCGGGCATGAACGTGTCGAGTTCGAGATCGTCGGGCGTGATCTCCGGTTCGAGACCGGGATTGATGACCGGCGGCTTCTCCTGCGCGTTGGACGGCATGTAGCTCAGGTACTGCCGCACCCACTCGAAGGCGGCCTTCTCGTCGGGCGCGACGTGGTGCACGTTGCCGTACTCGGCCTGCTGGCGGGCACCGCCGAGCTCTTCGAGGCTCACGCTCTCACCGGTGACCGCCTTGATGACGTCCGGGCCGGTGACGAACATGTGCGAGCCCTCGGTGGCCACCACGACGTCGGTGTTGATCGGGGCGTAGACCGCACCACCGGCACAGTTGCCGACGATCACCGAGATCTGCGGGCACAGACCCGACAGCGGCTCGTGACGCTTGCCGATCTCGCCGTACCAGGCGAGCGAGGTGACGGCGTCCTGCACGCGGGCACCACCGGAGTCGTTGATGCCGACGACCGGGCAACCGATCTTGAGGGCGAAGTCGAGGACCGCGGCGACCTTGCGGCCGAACATCTCACCGACGCTGCCGCCGAAGACGGTCTGGTCGTGGGAGAACACCGCGACCGGGCGGCCGTCGACCGTGCCGTGCCCGACGACGACGGCGTCGCCGTACATCGCATCGTCGCGGCCGGGCGTCTTCATCAGTGCGCCGATCTCGACGAAGCTGCCCCGATCGAGCAGCATGTCGATGCGCTCGCGAGCGCTCGGGATGCCCTTCTTCGCGCGCTTGGCGATCGCGAGTTCGCCCGCAGGCTCCTTCGCGATCTCCAGCTTCTCGCGCAGCTCGGCCAGCTTCTGTGCCGTGGTGCTCACTTCTTCGTTCAGCTCCTCGAGGCCTCGATGTCGGCCAGCTTGCGGGTCAGGTCTTCCCCCACCTTCGAGATGTACGGCTCGTCGACGATCTGCAGGTGATCGCCGCCGACGTGCACGACCTCGAGATCCGCGACGACCTCACCCCACCCACCGTCGGGCTGCCGGGTCCCGAAGGCCGGCTCGAGATCGATCGCGTCGTCGTGATACTTGTCGGCCATGTACAGCACGACCTTGCCGTCGTAGGGCAGCAGTTCCGCGGTCTGGATGGCGCGGTTGTCGAGCCACGACGTGCGCTGGTGCTCGATGATGCCGCCGGGGATCTGCGCCCCGCTCAGCTCGAGCAGGCCCATCAGGATGCCGATCTGCTCCTCGTCGCTGCCGGCCTCGGCCAGCAGGTCGTAGGGCAGCGGCGCGTCGATCCCGTAGGTCTTCTTCGCGAACGCCGAGTAACGCTGCCAGCGCTTACGGATCTCGTCGGGCGTGTCCTCGACCTTCTCACCGGCCATGACGGTGTCGATGAGACCGACGAGACGCACGTCCTTGCCCTCCTCGCGGAGCAGACGGGCCACCGCGTAGGCCAGGACACCGCCGAGCGACCAGCCGCACAGCACGTACGGGCCGTCGCCCTGGATCTCCTCGATGAGCGGCAGGTACGCCTGGGCGCGGGTGTCGATCGGCCCCTCGGTGCGCTCGAAACCGAACACCGGGATGTGCGCCGGCAGGCGGCGCAGCAGCGGCTCGTACGCGACCGTCGAACCACCCGCGGGGTGGAAGACGAAGACCGGCACGGCGTCCGATCCCTCGGCGCGGGGCCGCAGCGTGCGCACGAGTCCGTCGATGCGATCGGCGGATTCGAGATGCTGACGGACCGTCTCGGCGAGCTGCTCGACGGTCGAGGCGGCGAGCACGTCGTCGACAGTGATCTCGCCCTCGGCCCGCTCGGTCAGTCGTGCCGCGAGCTTCTCGGCGACGTCGCGCTCGAGCTTCGGCAGCGGGTTGAAGATGCCCTTGGCCGACTTGCCCGTGACCACGGCCCAGGAGGCGAAGGTCAGTCGTTCCGCGGCGTCGCGCGGCGGCACGTCGACTCCGCTCGATTCCTGCTCGGGTTCGGGCGTCTCGGGCGCGGTCTGTGCCTCTGCGTCTACCTCGGCCTCTGCCTCGGCGAGGATCTGCTCGGCCTCGCCCACCGCGGTGGTGTCCTCCATCGCGGGGAGCTCGTCCTGATCCGCCGCAGCGGCGGCGCGTTCGGCTGCCTTCTCCGCGGCCTGCTGCTCGGCGAGCTGCGCGACCTCCTCGCGGTTCTCGACCGCGTACCGCAGATACTTCGCGACGTCGCGCAGGCTCGCGTCCTTGACCGCCGACAGCTGCAGCTGCGGGATGTCGAACTCGTACTCGACGCGGTTCTTGATACGGACCGCCATGAGCGAGTCGAGGCCCAGCTCGATGAGCGGGATCTCGGCCGGCAGGTCCTCGGGTGCGTAGCCCATGGACTCGGCGACGATCAGCCTCAGGCGGTCGTCGAGAGTCTGCGATCCGTTCGGATCCCACTTGTCGCCGAACGACTCGACGACCTCGGGCAGTTCCTCGGCCTGCGCGGCCGGCTTCGCGGCCACCGCGACGGGCGCGGGCAGCGGCTCACCGGAGGTGACGACACCCTCGTGGACGAGCGTGAAACCGTCGCCGGTGTTCGCGTGCACCTGCAGCGACGCACCACCCGGATGCCGGGTGAGCGTCGTGGTGAGGGTGCCGGTCGCGGGGACCTCGGTGTGCGGGATGGACGCGGTGAGCGTGACATCCGACAGCACCTGCGAAGCCGCCGCGACGACCAGCTCGGCCGCATCGGTGACGGCGGATGCCTGCACCTCCCACACGTAGCGGCCGTCGGGCAGTGCGACGCGGGCGCCGGGCGCGCGACCGTTGCCGGAGGTGCCGATGCTGGCGTCGACCCAGTACGGCTTGCGCAGGAAGGCGGTGCGCGGCAGGTCGGCGTAGTCGCCTTCCGGCAGCAGCGTCCTCAGGTCGACGGACTGCCCGTGCACGTACAACTGCGCGAGCGCGGTCAGCACGCCGAGGGACTCGTCCTCCTTGCGCTTGAGCGTCTGGATGAACTGGCCGTCCTGCACACCGGCGTCGAAGGCCGTCGCCGCGACCGACATGAGCGTCGCGGGATTGGCGTTGAGCTCGACGAAGGTGGTGTGGCCGTCGGACAGGGCCTGCCGGATCGCCTGCGTGAAGTACACGCTGTGGCGCATGCCCTTGGTCCAGTACTCGACGTCGTGGATGCCGTCGTGGCCTGCGCGGTAGAGGGTCTCCTGGTCGACCGACGAGTACAGGTCGACCTTCAGGCGATGCGGTTCGATGCCGGCGAGTTCGGCCGCGAGCTCGCCGAGGATCGGATCGACCTGCGAGGTGTGGCTCGCGCCCTTGGTCTGCAGGACCCGGGCGAACTTCTCCTCGGCCTCGGCGCGCGCCACGATCGCGTTGACCTGCTCCTGCGGGCCACCGATGACGGTGTGTGTGGGCGCCGCGTAGACGCAGACCTCGAGCTGCGGGAAGTCGGGCAGCACGTCGGTGATCTCGGCGGCGCTGTACTCGACGAGCGCCATGAGGCGGATGTCGTCGCCGGTCAGGCCGGATTCGGCCTCACCCATCAGACGCGAGCGCGAGCAGATCACGCGCACGGCGTCCTCGAGCGACAGTCCGCCCGAGATGTAGGCGCCGGCGGCCTCACCCATCGAGTGGCCGACGACCGCGGCGGGCTCGGCACCGTGGTGACGCAGCAGCGCGGCGAGACCGATCTGGATCGTGAAGATGCCGACCTGCGCCGTCTCGACGTCGTAGTCCTGCGCGTCGTCGAGGAACTTCTCCTTCATGGAGTAGCCCGACTCGTCGTAGATCAGCTCGTCGACCTCGTCGACGGCCGCCGCGAAGACCGGGTTCTCCAGGTACAGCTGCTTGGCCATCTTGCGGTGCTGGGCACCGAAGCCGGACAGCACCCACACCGCGCCCTTGGAAGCCGGAGCGTCGGCGGTGAACACGCCCTGCGCGGGCTTACCGGCGGCGACGGCACGCAGACCGGCGATGGCCTCGCCGTGGTTGCTCGCCACGACGATCGCGCGGGACCGGCCGTGGTTGCGACGGGAGAGCGTGCGGGCGACGTCGGCGAGCGGCGTCGTGCTACCCTTCTCGGTCTCGAGCCAGTCGGCGAGATCGGCGGCGGCACGGCGGCGACGTGACGGCATCGCGGCGGAGACGGCGAGCAGGACGGGCAGCTCGCGGGCCTGCTCGGTGGTCTCCGCGGCGGCGGGGATCTCCTCCGGCAGGACCTCGACCTCGGCGGCCTCCTGGCCCTCCGGGCCGGTGTACTCGTGGACCACGACGTGCGCGTTGGTGCCACCGAAACCGAATCCGGACACGCCGGCGACGGCGCGACCGGTGTAGCGCGGCCACTTCGCACCCTCGGGGATGACCTTCAGGTGCGCGCTGTCGAACGGAATGTACGGGTTGGGGGCGGTGTAGTTGAGCGTCGGCGGAAGCTGATCGTTCTGCATCGCGAGAACGACCTTGATGAGACCGGCCGCACCGGCGGCGGACTCGAGATGACCGAAGTTGGTCTTGGCCGAACCGAGCAGGACCGGCTTGTCGTCCTCGCGGCCACGACCGATGACACGGCCGAGCGCATCGGCCTCGATCGGGTCGCCGAGTACCGTGCCGGTGCCGTGCGCCTCGATGTAGTCGACACCGGACGGCAGGATCTGCGCGTCGCGGTAGGCGCGGCGCAGCACGTCGACCTGCGCTTCGGGGTTGGGAGCGGCCAGACCGTTGGAGCGACCGTCCTGGTTGACGGCCGAACCGGCGATGACCGCGAGGATGTTGTCGCCGTCGCGCTCGGCGTCCTCGAGACGCTTGAGCACGACGAGACCGCCGCCCTCGGCGCGGATCATGCCGTCGGCGTCGGCGGAGAACGCCTTGATGCGGCCGTCGGGTGCCATGACGCCGAGTTCGTCGAAGCCGAGGGTGCCGGCCGGGGCGAGCAACATGTTGACGCCACCGGCGAGGGCGACGTCGGCCTCACCGTTGCGCAGCGCGCGCACGGCCTGATGCACGGCGACCAGCGACGACGAGCACGCCGTGTCGAGCGTGACCGACGGGCCGTGGAAGTCGTAGAAGTACGACACGCGGTTGGCGATGACCGCGGTGGAGGTGCCGGTGAGCGCGTACGGATGCGCTGCGGACGGGTCGCCGACCGCGAGGAGCATGTAGTCGCTCGCCGAGCTGCCGATGAACACACCGACCGAGCCGCCCTTGAGCTCGCTCGGCGGGATGTGCGCGTGCTCGAGCGCTTCCCAGGTCAGCTCCAGTGCGAGGCGCTGCTGCGGGTCGACCATCTCGACCTCGCGCGGCGACATCGCGAAGAACTCGGCGTCGAAGCCCTTGACGTCGTCGAGGTAGCCGCCCTTGGTGTTGGCGTTGCGGATCGACTCCCACACGGCGGGGTCGTTCTCGAACTCCGACCAGCGGCCCTCGGGCAGATCGGAGATGCCGTCGCGTCCGGACGCGAGCAGATCCCACATCTGTTCCGGAGTGTCGACGTGACCCGGGAAACGGGTGGACAGACCGACGATGGCGACGTCCTTCGAACCCGCCACGGCACCGACCGTGTACAGGGCGGAGTCGTCCTCGGCAGGTGCCTCGGGTTCACCTTCGATGATGCGCGTCGCGAGCGATGCGATCGTCGGGTGCTGGTAGGCGATCGTCGCGTTCAGCGTGACACCGAGGAGTTCCTCGATCTCGCCCGCCATGGCGACGGCGTCCCGGGAGGACAGTCCGAACTCCTCCATCGGACGATCGTCCGAGATCTGGGAGACCGGCTGCCCGGTCGCGTCGGCGATCCAGTTGCGCAGCCATTCGCGCAGCTGCGCAACCGTCATTTCAGTGTCAGACATCAACCCACCACGCTACCCGGGAAAGAGGACATTCGTTCTTACACGCTGTCCGGGAAGGCCTGCTGCTGGTAACCACCGCGCAGCGTTCCCTCGACATATGCGGTCTTGCACGCCCGACGCGCGATCTTTCCGCTGGACGTACGGGGGATGGAACCGGCCGGCACGAGCAGCACGTCGCGGGCGGTCACACCGTGCCGTGACGAGATCGCGGCACGCACCGCGTCGGCGATCGGCTGCGGATCGGCCTTGCCGGCGCCGGGAGCACGCTCGGCGACGATCACGAGCTGCTCCGACGAATCGTCCGCATCGAACTGCAGGCCGGAGGCGTCGTTGTCGAACACCTCGCGCGGCAGCTGGTTGGCCGGAACCGCGAACGCCGCGACGAAGCCGGGGCGCAGCGCGGAGTTGGCCTCCTGCGCCGAGAACTCGAGGTCCTGCGGGTAGTGGTTGCGGCCGTCGACGATCACGAGGTCCTTGACGCGACCGGTGATGTAGAGCTCGCCGTCGATGTAGACGCCGTAGTCGCCGGTGCGCAGCCACTTGCTGTCGTCCGGGGTGCCCTCGGCGTGGCTGCCCTCGGCCAGACGCTTGGTGATGCGGTTGTGGAAGGTCTTGTCGGTCTCTTCCTTGCGACCCCAGTAACCGATGCCCATGTTCTCGCCGTGCAACCA
This sequence comes from Rhodococcus rhodochrous, assembly GCF_900187265.1. Taxonomy (NCBI): domain Bacteria; kingdom Bacillati; phylum Actinomycetota; class Actinomycetes; order Mycobacteriales; family Nocardiaceae; genus Rhodococcus; species Rhodococcus rhodochrous. The sequence continues at coordinate 226,708 of NZ_LT906450.1, read as the reverse complement.
GATCTCGCCGACCTGCTCGTCGGGCATCTCGGTGCCGGTCTCGGCGTCGACGATCGCGGCCCACTGGCTGCGCGCGACGTAACCGCAGGAGACCTGCGGGATGGCGTTCTCGGCGTCGGGCTCGACGCGCACGACCCGGCCCGCGTTGAGGGCGGTGCGGTCGACGTAGATGACCTTTGCCTCGTCGCTGTGGCGGGTGGAGGAGACGAACAGGGTGGCCTCGGCCATGCCGTAGGACGGCTTGATCGCCGTGCGGGGCAGACCGTACGGGCCGAACGCCTCGTTGAACTTGCGCATCGACGCCGTGGTGACCGGCTCGCTGCCGTTGATCAGGCCGATGACGTTGCTCAGGTCGAGTTCTTCGCCGGGCTTCGGGACGGCGCGTGCCGCGGCGTGCTCGAACGCGAAGTTCGGGGCGGCGGCGAAGGTGCCGGCACCGTCGGAGACGGCGGCGAGCTCGCGGATCCAGCGGCTCGGCCGGGCCACGAAGGCGCGCGGGCTCATGATGGTGATGTACTTGCCGCCGACCGCGGGCAGGATCACCGTGAGCAGGCCCATGTCGTGGAACAGCGGCAGCCAGGTCACGCCGCGCGACGACTCGTTGAGCTCGATCGAGTCGGCCATCTGGATGACATTGGTGAGCACCGACCGGTGGGTGATCTCGACGCCGGCGGGAACGCGGGTCGAGCCGGAGGTGTACTGCAGGTACGCGATGTCGTCGGTGCCGATGGGCGGCCGGTTCCAGGACTCGGCGACCGAGTCGGGGATGGCGTCGACGGCGATCACGCGGGGACGCTGCGCAGCGGGGAGCGGGCGGAAGAACTGCCGCACGCCGGCCGCGGACGAGGTGGCGGTGAGGATCGCGCTGGGAGTGCAGTCGCCGAGGACGGCGTGCAGGCGATCGGTGTGACCGGGCTCGTCGGGATCGAACAGCGGCACAGCGATGGTGCCGGCGTAGATCGCGGCGAAGAAGGACACGACGTAGTCGAGGCCTTGTGGAGCGAGGATCGCGACGCGGTCGCCGGGAGCGGTGACCTGCTGCAGGCGCGCGGCGATGGCCTTGATGCGCACGCCGAACTGATCCCAGGTCAGCTCGTGTACCTCGCCGTCGCGTTCCCGCGAGTAGTCGATGTACCGGTAGGCGAGATCGTCACCGTTTGAAGCGAAGTTCCCCTCGAGGTGATCGAGCAGGGTCTGCCCTTCCGGCAGCCTGATCCGCCCGTTCTCATCGATGAACTCTTCGAACCCGACGCTCAATTCCTTCTCCCTGTCGAAGCGATCCCACAACCACTCGACATGGTTGCGCCACTAACTTTTCCTCCGCGCCGGCGGATCGTCGTACAGATACCGCCCCCCACGGCTTCCGGCGGTCCGTTCCTCGAACGTGTCCATCGACCCCAGATCACGAATATGTTACAGATCGGCATCACGCGCACCCTCGCAAAGTGCGGTCGCCGGGAGGAACGCTTCCCCTTGCACACGGGAAACACAAAGATACGACATGGTCGTCTTCACACACACATTCCGTGCCCGTCGAATGAGAAGAGCACACGATCCGTTTGTGTGCGACGGTTTTTCGACGCCGATACCCCCCGGCGATGCGACCCGCCACCCTCCGCCGCCCAGGACCGGCGCCCCGGTACGTACGCCCGACCGACACGAGAGCTCGTGACAAGGATCATTCCCCGTCGCGGGCCGTCGCTACGCCCCCGGAGGGGGCCGGCCGTTCGCCGTGCCGTCGCTGGCACCATGAACCTCTTCTCCTGTGGCAGTCGTCGTGCGCCACGATCCCGGACGGCCGGGCACGCAGCCGAGGGATGAGTCTAAAGGCAGCCCGTCATTCGAGTGTACCGGGTGGTGAGATCGGACACTACTCGCGAGTAATATGTGGGAGGGCTCACTTCGGCCCGCGCCGTCGCCGCATGTCGCGACGGCCGTAGCTCATTCTTCTGCGGGTTCCGGTGCGGCGTCGATCTTCTCCGCCGCCCAGTTCGCGATCCACTGCGTCGCGGTCGTGCCGTTCTCGTCCACGACATAGGTGTTGTACATCGCGTGGATCGGGTTGTTGACGTACTCGAGCAGGCGCGGAGCGGCCGACATCCAATTGGCGGGATTCAGCGCGTTCGGCGGTGCGTCGCAGATGCTGTCGCTGGGCGCGCAGATCTGGATGGTGCGGTCGTCGAGCTCCCCGAAGCCACCGGGACGCGCACCGGTCATCGTGATACCCGGCAGTCTCAGGCCGTCGAGCGACAGTTCGGCGCCCACTCCGGCGACGGGCGCACCGATGTCGGTGCCCGAGGCCCCGTCGCGGCGACCGTCGGCGATGAGCGCGACACCGAGCACCCGGTCGGCGGGCACCGGACCGTTGCCGGCACCGATCTGCGCGGCGACGTCTCCCACGATCACGGCACCCTGCGAGAAGCCGGTGAGCACATAGGTGGTCAGCGGGCACTCGGCCGAGCGTCGCGCGAGGATGTCGGTGGTTGCCGCGAATCCCTCACTACGACTGTTGTTGTAGGACTGCTGGCCGTCCGGCGGGATCGCGATGGGGTTCGAGAACTGCGCGACGTACGGCACCGTGTAGACGTCGGCGCGCTGGGCGTCGAAACGCTCCTGCAGCGGCCTCGTCACGTTGAGCATGAGCGAGTACGGGTTCGCGGCCGGAGCGTACGGATCGTCGCCCACCGCGGACTCCCATGTGCCCGGCACCGCGACGACCTGCACGTCGGGGCACGAGGCCGGCTGCGACTGCGGCTCCTCCGGCCCGGGCGGGGTGGGAACGGGCGACGGGATGTCCAGCCGCCCCGCGAGCATGTACCAGAGCACCAGCACGATCGCCAGGACGAGCAGCGCCCCCACGACCACGATCCTGCGTCCGCGACGCTGCTTCGTCCTGACCATTCGTGCTGTCCCCGCGTTTCCTAGTTGCAGTACGTCTCGCCGGCGACGGCGATGTACGTGTCGGCCGTCGAGGAGGCCTGCTCCTCCGACAACTCGACACCACCGGCTGCAGCATCACTACCCACGAGCGCGGTCACGAACACCTTGATCTCCTCCGGAGACCCACCCTGCGCCTGGGCGCTGCAGATGTAGTCGGCGATGTTCACCGCGCCGGTCTCATCGTTGGGCTCGACACCTTCGGCACGGAGGCCGTCGAGGAAGGCCTGTGCGCCCGGCGAGGGAGCGGGTGTGCCCGCACCGGCTCCCGTGTCCTCTCCGGCGCCGGGCGACGACGGAGCCGGGGACGCGTCGCTCGTCTCGGCCTCGTCCGTGGTCTCCGTCCCCGCGGCGCCGGTGGACGTCTCGGCCGCGGAGGTCGATGTCGACGTCGAGGTCTCCGTGGTGGCAGACGTCGTCGGCGTGTTCGTCGCGGTGGAGTCGTCGCTTCCGCACGCGGAGAGAACTGCCGTGGCGGTCAGTGCCGCGGCGAGGGCGCCGAGGACTCGGGTCGAGCGCGAGCGGGTCCGTGAAGGCATGTGGTGGGGTCCTCACATCCGGGATGTCGGTCGAACTTGGTCAGATGCGCCCCAGGCTACAGAGCGGCCCGTGCAGACCGGTAGAAGCGTCCCGCCTCCCCCGGTCTGCACGGGCCGTCCCGCTGTCTTTCCGTTTACGGCTGCAGCTTCACCTCGTCGCCGTCGAGGGTGATGAATCCGTTCTGGAAGTTCTGCTGCACGCCCTTGCCGTCCACGGCCGGGAACTCGTCGCTGATCGGCAGACCCAGACGTCCTTCGGCACCCTTCTCGGCGAGCCACGCCTCGAGGATCTTGCCGCGGACCGGCCAGGCGCCGGTGAGCGGGCTCCAGTAGATGTTGCCGTGCTGGAACTCGTTGAAGCGACCGTCGCGCCCTGCGGGCTTCTCGCTGCTCGTCGGGTAGCCCAGGATGCCGGTCTCGTAGCCGAGCTGGGAGTACTTGTCGAGGATCATGCCCTGCACGCCGTCGGCGCCGGTGTCCTCGCTCCAGTACATGGCACCGATCTCGAAGCCCTGGACCGCGCCGCGACCGTCGGGGGTCGCCGCCTCGTCGAGGATCGGGTAGCCGAGGGGGCCGCCCTCCCAGCCCTGGTTCTTCCATTCCTCGAAGATCTTGCCGCGGACCGCGTGGGCGCCGTGCTCGGGCGTCCAGTAGATCGCGCCGTTCCGGAAGTGGTTGAACCGTCCGCGTCCGTCGGGAGCGACGCGTTCCTCGGTGGTCGGGTAGCCGAGCTGCCCGGCCGGACCGCCGACGCCCTGGTAGGCGCCGCCGATCGCACCCGCGACCGGCACCGTCGTGCCCTCGGACGAGAAGACGCGGCCGAAGCGGAAGTCCTGCACCTTGCCACCGGCGACGTCGTATTCACCGGTGAGGCAGTCGCCGAGCCAGCCGTTCGCGTTCGCCACGTCGCCGAAGGCACCGGTGGCCTGGCACTCGGGCTTGTCGACCCCGACCCCGAGGGTGTTGGCGAGCTGCGGCCACAGCTGGTGCAGTTCGAACTCCCAGTACTTCCACGTGTGGGTGCCCGACGGCCGGTACACGATCTGGGCCGGGATGCCCTGCTTCTTGAGCTTCGTCGCGAACGCCTGCGAGGTGAGGCGCGAGAGGATCTCGAGGCCCATGCCGGCGTAGTTGGTGCTGACACCGGGGATGCCCGACGGGTCGTCGTACGGGCCGGTGGTGCCGCTGCCGCTCGAGACGTACAGGCTCACGCCCTTGAGCTTGTCGGCGAGCAGGTAGGGATCGTGCGACTCCCAGCCGTCGGAGCCGGGCGCACCCCACATCGCCTCGGAGTCGAAACCTCCGGCGTCCTGCATGGCGTAGTGGATGGCCTCGGGCATGCCGAGGGTGGTCGTGGTGAGGATGCCGGACAGCGATGCCGCGAACTGCGCGAAGCCCGGGTTGCGGGCGGGCAGGAACATCGCGGCGGTACCGCCCATCGAGAGGCCGACGACGCCACGCTTGTCGGTGGTGCGCCAGTCGCGTTCGAGGAGCGGGGGAAGTTCCTTCGTCAAGAAGGTCTCCCACTTGTAGTTCTGTCCGTTGTTCTGGTCGATCCAGTCGGAGTAGAAGCTCGACTGGCCGCCCACCGGCAGCACGACGTTGACGTTCTTGTCGGCGAAGAACGCTTCCGCGTCGGTCTCGAGCGTCCACCCGTTCTCGTCGTCGCGGGCGCGCATGCCGTCGAGCATGAACACCGACGGGAACTTCGCATCGGGCTTGCTGTTCCAGTCGCGCGCGAGCAGCAGCTGCACCTGGATCGGCGTCCCCATCGACGGCGAGTCGATCCACAGGGCGACACGACGATCGGTGAGCCAATCGACGGATCGGACGGTGACACCGGCGGTACTCGTCGGGCCGGACTGGGCGATGAGCGGATCGGCGGTGGCCACCGAGACGGTGGTCAGACCTGCGGCGACGGGCGCGACGAGGGCGGCGGCGATCAGCGCGAGCGCACGGGATCTGCGGCTCCGCGCACCCGCAACGCGAGCCGCTCTCCTACTCGGCCCAGTCCGTCGCTCCCCGTGCTCGAGCTCAGTTCGCATCTGCATCGCTCACTTTCTGCGTTGCCGGATTTCCTGCCGAAGTGCGGCTTCGGGTGGACCGCGACGGCGGCAGTGGCAGGGCGCCCCGGCTGGGTGTGCCGACCCGGGATATCGGAGTCCCGGATTTTGTTTCTACACCGACGGCACCCGGAATCGCGGGTGCCGCGCTGTGACAGGTGAGAAAATTGTTGCAGAAAGTTACGACGCCGCCCACTCCTCGGATGATGAGTGGGCGGCGTCGTCGCTAGCAGTGCGTACCGGAGATCAGAACGCGTTCAGCGCCTCGAGGATCTGCGGGCGCGCCTTCCACAGCTGATCCTCCCAGTACTTCCATGCGTGCGTGCCGCGCGCCGGGAAGTCGAAGGTGGCCGGGATGCCGAGCGTGGCCAGCTTGAGCTGGAACGCGCGGGTCTGGGCGAGGGACAGCGCCTCGAGCGCCATGCCGTTGGCCGTGTTGTAGTAGCCGACGAAGCCCTGCGGGTTGTCGTGCTCACCGGGCAGACCGCTGGCGGCCGAGATGTAGAGCGACAGACCCTCGAGCTTCGGAGCGAAGACGAACGGGTCGTTGCGCAGCCAGGACGGGCTCCACGGCGGGCCCCACATCGAATCGACGTTGAAGCGGCCGGCGTCGAGCATCGCCACGCGGATGGCCTCACGCATGCCGGGAGCCGACAGGTTCAGGTAGCCGGACAGCGACGACGCGAACTTGAACTGGTCGCGGTGGTAGGCGGCCAGCGTCAGAGCGGCGGAGCCACCCATCGACAGGCCGAGGATGCCGTTGTTGTTGCGCGAGACACCACGGGTGGCGAGGTAGTCGGGCAGCTGCTCCGTCAGGAACGTCTCCCACTTGTAGGTGATGTCCTGGCCGTTCAGGTTGGACGGCGCGTACCAGTCGGTGTAGAAGCTCGACTGTCCGCCGACCGGCATGATCAGGCTGACGTTGTCGTTCGCGAACTGCTGCAGGGCGTTCGTCTCGAACGTCCAGGCGTTCGCGTCGTCCCGAGCGCGAAGGCCGTCGAGCATGTAGAGCGCCGCGTCGCCACCGCGCGCGGCCCACTGGATCTGAACCTTGATCGGGCCCATGTCGGACTCGACGAAGACCTCTTCGAAGCCCCCTGCAGGTGCGCGGTGCGAGACCGGCGCTCCCTGCGCCGGCGCGGCGACGGCGGCGGTGGTTCCGACGAGGCCGGCAGCCACGGGGAGGACCAGAGCTGCGGCGGCGGTGCCGAGCAGTCGCCGTCGAAGGCCCTGCCTCAACCTCGGGACAAAACGCATGAACAATGCTCTCTTTCTCGTCTGCGGCGTCCGCGTTCGCGTCCCCCGGATTCCGGCGATGACGACCGCGGAAGGCCGCCCCAAGTCACACTGCGGTCAAAACTGTAAAGGACCGCGTGATCTCTGACAAACCCTGGTTTCAACAGCTCTTGGGCACCTCTTGACCTGTAGGTCAAGCACGCGCTGCCGGAAAGTTACCCATCCGTGATGCGCCGTGATCCTATCGAGACGGTTGAAGGGGGCCAAGTTGATCTCGGTGTCCGGCCGTCACCCCCGCGGCGGTGGCATCGGCAGGTCACAACGCTGGATCTCGTATTCCGGCACCCGTTCGATCCGGTACGAGGCGTAGTCGAGCGCGTTGCGCAGGTTCCTCTTGAACAGCGGCCAGGTCAGTTCCGCACTCGAGGAATCGATCAACTCCCGGGTCTCGGGACAGGTCAGCGCGGTCTTCGCCATCGCGACCCAGTCCTCGTCGAGATAGCCCGGCATCCACGGATGCACGTCGACCATGCCCGAATCGGCGACCACCCAGTCGGGGAACAGGATCTTGTCGTGGCCGATCCGGCCGTCCTCGAGACGCTCGGTGTGCGCGGCGAGCGGGTAGGCCAGACCCATCTGGTCGACGACCCGCACGTCCAGACCCGTGTTCATGCTGGTCATACCCAGGTTCAGGAAGAACACCGTATGTCCGGCGCCGCCCGGCGGGATGGGCTCGGGCGGCGGCACGACGTCCCACGCGTCGTAGGAGGGAGTCGGCAGCAGCAGTCCACCGTTCGGGGTGTTCGCGATGGCCTCGACCATGGCCCGCATGCGCGGGTAGTCGAGATAGTCCTCGGCCAGGATGGGATGCAGATGCCCGGTGTTGAGAGCGTAGAAGGCGCGCTCGTCGACGATGCCGGAGCGGCCGACCACGGCGCCTTCGGTCATTCCGGTGGTGTTGGCCGCGGCGGCCGTCCACACGACGGTGCCCAGCCACAGCACGGCCAGCACACCCGCGACCTGCGTGGGCCGATTGTTGCCGATCTCCGTCCGGTCCGGGATCCGCAGCGGGACGACGGCGACGGGCAGGAGCAGGCAGAACAGCGGCGGCAGGAGGACGCGGCCGTGCATGAAGTCGCCGCCCACACGCAGCGAATACAGCGCGAGCAGCACACCGGAACCGAGGAACAGCAGGACGACGGCGGTCGGGGTGCGCAACAGGTTCTGCGCCCAGGACAGTGTCGCCCGCACGTCGCGCGGATCGGGACGCGCGGCCGCGGCACCGGGGCGGGCCGCGTCACGGCTGGTCGCGAAGACGAGCGCGGCGAGGATTGTGAGGAACAACAGCGGCAGCCACAGCAGATAGGGCGAGACCAGATTGCCGAGATACTCGAGGCCCTGCGACCACTTGGCACCACCGGCGTCCTTGGCGACCGCGGTGTTGGGATAGGGCAGTCCGTAATAGCCCATGCGCCAGATCTGGTAGCCGACCGGGATCGCCCCGGCGACCGCGACCATCGCGACGCGGATGCGCAGGTCGAGGCCGGGTGCGAGGAACAGCATCGCGAGCGCGAGCACCGCGACCAGCGCGAGTTCGGGTCGTACGAGCGGGCCGAGTCCGGCGACGAACGCCGTGGCGAGGATCTGCCCCGTGCCCGGGAGCGATCCGTCCCCTCCCGGCGTGGGGGTCGCCCATCGGGCCATGAGCAACCACAGCAGACCCAGCCAGAAGATCACCAGGCAGGACTCGAGGCCCGAGGTGGCGAAGTCGCGGGCCGGAGGCACTGCGATGTAGACGAGGACTCCGGCGGGCAGGAGCAGTACCGTCCCGGTGGTCGCGCGCAGCCGCCACCGGTACAGGCGGGCCGCGCCGAACATGGCGAGGACGATCGCGCCCGTCGACAGCAGGAGCGCGATCGTGAGTACGACGTATTCGAGGCGGATGCCGGTGAGCCACCCACCGGCATAGACGATGTACGTCCACGCCGTGGAGGTGTTGGCCTCCACGCGCTCCCCCGCGTTGAACACCGGCCCGTTGCCGGCGAGGAGGTTGCGCACGGTCCGCAGGACGATGAGACCGTCGTCGGCGATCCAGCGTCGCTCCCACGCTCCCCAGAACATCAGGAACGCGGAGACGACCACGCCGGCGGCGAACACGCCGCGGGCGAGGCGGTCGCGCCGAACGGGCCGGACCGTACGGGACGGTCCGGCCTCGGTGTCGTGGACGCCGCGCACGACGTCAGAAGAGGTAGACAGCACCGCCGACCACCAGGATCCACACCACTGCGAGCAACTGCAGCACCCGGTCCTTCAGGGCGATCTCCTCGGGTTCGCCGGCTTCACCGCCGTCGACGTCGACCGCATAGCGCAGGATGGCGACGACGAACGGGATCATCGAGATCGCGTACCAGTTGGAACCGGCCATGTTGTCCTGCTCGAACGCCCACAGGCCGTAGCAGAGCACGACTGCCGTCGCCGCGACCGTCCACACGAACCGCAGGTAGGTCTCGGTGTAGTACTCGAGCGACTTGCGGATCTTCGCACCGGTGCGGGTCGCGAGGCGCAGCTCGGCGTACCGCTTGCCGGCCGCCATGAACAGCGACCCGAACGCCATGATCAGCAGGAACCACTGCGACAGCGGGATCTCGGCGGCCACACCGCCGGCGATGGCACGGATCAGGAAGCCCGACGAGACGATGCAGATGTCGAGCACGGCCTGGTGCTTGAGCCCGAAGCAGTACGCGAGCTGGATACCGATGTACACCGCCATGACCACGGCGAGCTGCCAGTTCGCGACGAACGACAGCGCGATCGAGCCGACGAGCAGCACCGCCGCGAGGACGTATGCGATTCGCACCGGGAGCACGCCGGCCGCGATGGGCCGGAACCGCTTGGTGGGGTGTGCACGGTCGGCCTCGACGTCCATCGCGTCGTTGACGAGGTAGATACCCGAGGCGGCCATGCAGAAGACGACGAAGGCGAGCGCGACGGGCAGCAGCACGTCGACCTGGGTGACCGAGCCGGCCGCCATCGGGGCCGCAAGCACCAGGACGTTCTTCACCCACTGTCGGGGACGGACCGCCTTGACGATCCCGGCGCCCAGGCTCTTGGGCGCCTCCTTGACGGGCGCCGGTTCCTCGCTCATCGATCTCCCCACTTCGTCTCTGCCCGCGCCACGACGGCCGCGGACGCTGCACCGAGTGCCGCACCCGCCAGTACATCCGTCGGATAGTGCACGCCCAACACCAGGCGGGACAGCATCATGGGCGGCACGAGCACCGCGGGAAAGGGTAGCCCGGTGGTGCGGGCGAGCAGCACGGCCGCCGCAGTCGTGGACGTCACATGCGACGACGGGAAGCTCAACCGGCTCGGCGTGGACACGTTGACCTGCACCGTCGGATCGACCGGCCGCGGACGGCGCACGACCCGCTTGATCACGACGGACGCCGCGTGGGCACCGAACGCACCGACCGCCACGCTCGCCCACTTCCGGCGACGGGGACGGTCGACGAGGGCGCCGGCGGCGCCGATCGCGATCCAGCCGAGAGCGTGCTCACCGAAGTGCGACATGCCGCGGGCGATCTTCGTCGCGGCGGGCACGGCACCGGCGGTGGCCTGGACGGTCTGCAGGATCCGGACCTCGGTGTCGGTGCTCCTCCAGTGACGTGCGGCCGCACCGTCCGCGGCTGCACCGTTCGCGGCCGCACCGTCTGCGGTCGTGGCCGCAGCGCTGCTGTCAGTTGCCGATACCGAAGACACGCTCCCACTCCTCCTTGCTGGTCAGGGCGGGAACCGCGTCCCGGTACCGCTTCTTCATCTCGGGGAACCGGCGAGCGAGTTCGCGTCGCAACCGGAGCGCCTCCGTGAGCAGGGCCTGGGCCTGCGCACGATCGCGCTTACGGTAGACGACACCCCGACCGTCCGCCGTGGTGACCGTCACGCCGTCGACCTGCGAGAGCAGGAACCACCGCGCGTCGATGGTCGGCACGTTCAGCTGCGGCCGCTCGTGGTGCTCGCGGTTCTCGGGGCGCACGTTGTGCAGTACACCCTTCGCGAGACGCTTGACCTTCGCGACCGCACCCTCGGGCAGGCCCACGGCGCCGACCTCGGCGCCGGATGCCATCGGCAGTTCGGTCGACGACGGCAGCACCACCGCGTCGGGGAAGTTCTTCCGCAGTGCGTGCACCTCGCCGAGGGCGCGCGGCAGCAGATCGAACAGGTTCTCCGGGCCGGCGAGGAAGTCCTCGATGGCCTTGTTCTGGATCGCGACCGTCGAGTACTCGAGGCACACGAGGTGCTTGATCGTGGCCTTGATGGTGTCGAGCACCATCGCCTTGGGGTCGCCGTGCTGGTGCAGCGCGGCCACGACGAGCCGGTTGCGCAGGTGGAAGTACGCCTGCCAGTCGATGGCGTCGTCCTTGTCGCTCCACGCCATGTGCCAGATCGCGGCGCCGGGCATCGTCACCGTCGGGTAGCCGGCCTCGCGGGCCCGGAGGCCGTACTCGGCGTCGTCCCACTTGATGAACAACGGCAGGGGCTGGCCGATCTCCTCCGCGACGACGCGCGGGATCATGCACATCCACCAGCCGTTGAAGTCGACGTCGATGCGGCGGTGCAGGAGCTTCGAGTTCTCCCGGTCGCGCAGCGGCTTGGTGGAGAAGTCGTGGTCGTACTCGACGTTCGGGGCGGCACCCCACATGAAGTTCGCGCGGTGGATGACCTCGCCCATGGTGTGCAGGTGGCTGCGTTCCTGCAGGTTGAGCATCTGCCCGCCGACGAGCATCGGGGTCCGCGCGAACCGCGACAGGGCGAGGGCGCGCAGGATCGAGTCGGGTTCGATCTCGATGTCGTCGTCCATGAACAGGATGTAGGGAGCATCGGTGGTCTTCAGCGCCTCGTACATGATGCGGCTGTAACCACCGGAGCCACCGAGGTTGCCCTGGTCGTGGATGACGAGGCGATCACCGAAGGGTTCGGCGGCCTCCGCGAAGTCGGCCTCGTCGCGCACCTTGCGGGTGCCCTGGTCCGGGATGATGACGGCGTCGACGACGTCCATCACCAGCGGGTCGGACGCGAGCGCACGCAGCGCCTTCACGCAGTCGGCGGGACGGTTGAAGGTCGGGATGCCCACGGCGACCGAGGCACGGCCGGGCGCCTCGACGGGTGCGTACCAGCCGGCGGCGTGCAGGGTGACGTCGCTGTCGGTGGTGACGTCGAACCACAGCCAGCCGCCGTCCTCGAACGGACCGAGGTCGGCGTCGATCTCGACGATCACCCCGTCGCCGCGGAACTCACGGCCGGTGACGTGGATGCGGCTCGAGTCGGCCTTGCTGCGGTACAGGTCGACGCGGCCGTGGCCGGTGAGCTCGAGACGCAGCACCACCGAACCGAGCGTGCTCCAGCGACGCCAGTAGCTCGCCGGGAAGGCATTGAAGTAGGTGCACAGCGACACCTCGGACTCCGCGCCGATCGCCAGCGTCGTCCGGCTCGTCGCGTGGGCGCGACGCGCGTTGGTGGGCGACTCCTCGAGGTAGAGCGTGCGCACGTCGAGGGGCTCGCCCGGTCGCGGCAGGATGATGCGCTGCAGCAACGACCGGCCGAGCAGGCCGTCCTGCTCCGCGACGGGAGCACTCACGGCCGCCTCGTGCTTGCCGGCGTTCGCGGCCGCGGCGTGCTTCGCGGCGCTCACGAGGCATCCCCGGCGATGGGCGCTCCCGATTCGAAGTGCGGGGCCAGGACGTTGTCGAACATCGACAGCGCGCTGGCGATCGCCATGTGCATGTCGAGGTACTGGTAGGTGCCGAGTCGGCCACCGAAGAGCACCTTGTTCTCGGCTGCTTCCTGCTTCGCGAGGGCGCGGTAGGCGCCCAGCTTCTCGCGGTCCTCGGAGGTGTTGATCGGGTAGTACGGCTCGTCGTCGTTCTCGGCGAACCGCGAGTACTCCCGCATGATGACCGTCTTGTCGGCCGGGTAGGTGTCGCGCTCGGGGTGGAAGTGCCGGAACTCGTGGATCCGGGTGTAGGGCACATCGGCGTCGTTGTAGTTCATGACCGGGGTGCCCTGGAAGTCGCCGGTGGGCAGCACCTCGGTCTCGAAGTCGAGGGTGCGCCATCCGAGGCGACCCTCGGCGTAGTCGAAGTAGCGGTCGAGCGGGCCGGTGTAGACGACGGGAGCGTCGGGGCTGGCCGCGCGGATCTCGTCGCGCACCGCGAACCAGTCGGTGTCGAGCCGGACCTCGATCCGCTCGTCCTTCGCCATGTTCTCGAGCCACGCCGTGTAACCGTCGACCGGCAGGCCCTCGTAGGTGTCGTTGAAGTAGCGGTTGTCGAAGGTGTAGCGGACGGGCAGCCGGGCGATGTTGCCGGCGGGCAGTTCCTTCGGGTCGGTCTGCCACTGCTTGGCCGTGTAGTCGCGGACGAACGCCTCGTAGAGCGGGCGGCCGATCAGGGAGATGGCCTTCTCCTCGAGGTTCTTCGCCTCGGCGGTGTCGATCTCGGCGGCCTGCTCCTTGATGAGGGCGCGTGCCTCGTCGGGGCTGAAGTACCGGCCGAAGAACTGCGACACCAAACCGAGACCCATCGGGAACTGGTAGGCCTGGCCCTTGTGCATCGCGAACACGCGGTGCTGGTAGTTGGTGAAATCGGTGAACTGGTTCACGTAGTCCCACACCCTCTTGTTGGAGGTGTGGAACAGGTGGGCACCGTACTTGTGGATCTCGATTCCGGTTTCCGGCTCGGGCTCGGAGTACGCGTTGCCACCGAGGTGGTGGCGACGCTCGATCACGAGCACTCGCTTGCCGAGCTGCGTGGCCGCGCGCTCGGCGATCGTCAGTCCGAAGAATCCGGAGCCGACGACGATCAGGTCGTACTCACCGGTGGAGGGCTGGGGCGCTGATGCAGCAGTCACGGGAGACCAGGGTATGCGACTCCGCCGCGAAGGTGCCCTCTCGGTCCGGGCGGACCGAGAGGGCGGTCACACTCACGCGTAGTGGGTGAGCGCGTCACGGACGAATTCGGCGCCCTCCCGGCCTCCGTAGTTCGCTGCGAAACGCTCGTCCTCGACGTACATGTCGGCGAGACCGAGCACGTACTCGCGCGGACTGCCCTCCGGAGTGCCGCCTCCCGGGGTGCCCGGGATCGACGACAGCCAGGCGACGTGCCGCCGTGCGAGGTCCTGCGCCTCGGGCCCGGCCGGGTCCAGCCCGGCCCGGGCCGCGGCGATCCAGTCGTGGTTCAGTTGCTCGACCTGCTTCATCCAGTCGTGCCTGGCGGCGGCGTCCATGCCCCGCCACCAACGGTCGCCCGAGTCGTAGGCGTCCTTGCCCCACCGTTCGATCACTTCGTCCCGGTACTGCGTGTGGTCGAACCCGTCGAACACTTCGTCTGCCACGAGTTCCTCCCCTCTCTGCGTCTTCGCCAAGGTGGTGCGCACCGCCGCGATACGGCGGTCCAACTGCCGGCGCTCGTGTTCGAGCAGGTCGAGGTGGGTGCGCAGTGCGCTCGTGGTGTCGTCGTGACCGGCGAGCACGTCGCGGATGGCGGGCAGGGCCAGCCCCAGGTCGCGGAGCAGCAGGATGCGCTGGAGACGCACGAGTGCGTCCTCGTCGTAGAACCGCATGCCGTTGCTGCCGGTGCGGCTCGGACGCAACACCCCCACGTCGCCGTAGTGCCGCAGTGTGCGGCTGGTGACACCGGCGGCGCGTGCCAGTTGCTGGATCGACCATTCCCGCACCTGCCCCACCCCCTTCTTTCCGGCTACGACCAGCGTGCATCTTGACGTTGCGTCAATGTCAACACTCGTCGTCAGGGTCCCGGAACGCCACCGGCCGGCCGCCCTGTTCGGGCGACCGGCCGGTCGGGATGTGCCGTCGGGTTACTCGGCGCTACCCGTGCTCGGGAACCAGTCCTTCAGGAAGCTCGCGTCGATCACCTGCGCACCGAGATCCGGTGTCCACACGATCGCGCCGCCGGTGAAGATCCGGAACTTGCCGATCTCGTCGGGCAGCATCAGCTCGGGGCCGATGGGCGAGCCGAGCACGCTGTCGACGCCGCCGAGGTCCAGATAGGCCTGCTCGATGGGCGAGGTGCCGCTGCCGCTGCCGAAGGGATCGGTGCCGGTCTCCGGGCCGGGTTCGGGCGCCGGAGTGACCTCCGGGGCGTCCTCGTCGATGCCTTCCTTGACGGTGAACCAGTCGGAACGCAGTCCCAGCCTGGTCCGCGCCTCGGCGCCCGTCGTCTCGATGGTGCGGTCGGAGCCGACCACACGGACCCGGGTCACGCGGCCGCCCTCGGCACCGAGATTGTTGCGGGAGAGCACCTCGAAGGCCTGGAGGTCGCCGACGCCGAACTTGCTGCCGATCTCGGCCGCGGTGAAGGTCTTGGCCCATTCACGGTTCGGGGCGACCTTGTCGCCCTCGTCCTCGACGGGCGGGAAGGTGCCGCCGGCCGAGTAACCACCGGTGGAGGCGGAGAACTCGCTGCGCACGACCTCGCCGTCCTTCATCAGGACGGTTCCGCGGGTGGTGCGCACACCGTCGTCCGTGCGCGGATCCTCGACGCCCGACCCGCCGTAGACCTGGCAGTCCGTGGTGTCGCAGGTCTGCCACTTCTCGTGACGCTTCTCGGCGAGGGCGTAGGACCGCGCGGCGATGGCCTGCGCCCGCAGGGCCTCGGCGCCACCGGTGTCGGCCCAGCCGGGCAGTGCCTCGGCGGGGACCACGCTGCGCAGGTAGTCCTCGACGTGGAGGCGGTTGACGGTGCGCGGGGCGGTGCCGTCGAGCACCACGCCGAGGGCACCGCGGTAGGTCTTGTCGTCCGAGCACATCGTGAGGTGCTCGGAAGCGGGACGGTCCTCGGCGAGGTCGATCGGGTCGACCCACGGCAGGTCGGTGGCGGACTGCCACAGCACGTCGCCGCTGCATCCCTCGGTGACGACGACGTTCGCGCCGCCGTCCGGGGTGGGCGTCAGGTGCGCGGCCTCGCCGGGCGCGAGCTGCTTGCCGGCGACGATCATGCCGGTGTCGGAGTAGACGTCGAGGGTGTGGTCGTCGCGGGCCGTGAGACGCACCGCGATCATCGCGTCGTCGACCGTGCCGAGTTCGGTGCCGCCGTAGTAGTGACCGATGATCCGTTCGGCGGTCCATCCGTCCTGGGCGTAGCCGTAGGCGCCCCACTGGCCCATGCCGCGACCGTGGCCGTGACCGAAGCCGCTGAACGTGAAGGGCGTGTCGGCCGAAACCGCCTGCACGACACCCGGTGTCGCCTGATTGCTCTGGACGAGCGCGCCCACGCCGGCTCCGACGAGCAGTGCGGGAGCGACCCCGATCGCGGCAGCACGGGCGACGGAG
Organism: Rhodococcus rhodochrous; assembly: GCF_900187265.1. Lineage (NCBI taxonomy): Bacteria > Bacillati > Actinomycetota > Actinomycetes > Mycobacteriales > Nocardiaceae > Rhodococcus > Rhodococcus rhodochrous. The sequence goes on along the minus strand of NZ_LT906450.1, from coordinate 210,587 downwards.
GGACGCCATCCGTTGCGCAGCGGCCTGCCGAGGATGATGCGCCGCCTCCGGATCTTGCCTCTGCGCCCGATGGACTGTCGTGACATGACGTTGCTCCCTCGTTGTCGCTGTAGGCGCGAACTCGTGATCCGCGATATCGGACAATTTCGACCGATCCTCAAGCTCAGGTTGAGGCTTAAGGTTTGCTGCGTCTAGTGTGACAAGAGTGACGGAGCTAGGCAACAAATGTCACAGAAGCAACACAAGAATCACGAGTTACAGAACTTTCGTGTCCGAACCGGACTACGGAAGCGACACATAAGGGACTATCCGAAATCGGAACCGTCCGCTGGAGCACCAACGACAGGGAGTAGCAAACAGTGCCGCATCGCCGCCCCAAGCCGTCGATCGTCCTGGGTGCCGTCGCCGCCCTGGCCGTCGCGACGCCCTTCGCCGTCACCGGGCTGACCAGCACCGCTCCCGAGATCCGGCCTGCCAACGACACCGTCGAGGCCGTAGCACCCGATATCGCGGAAGTCGTGCTCGCCTCGGTGCCCGACCTGATCATCCCGCTCGAGGAACTGACCGGCCTCAACCTGCCGGACCTCAGCCTGAAGGAGATCGTCGACGGGCTCCCGCAGATCACGACTGCTCCCGACCCGAACGGTGGACTCGTCCAGCGCGTCGGTGCGACCGTCAAGGAACTCACCCGCGACACCCCGTTCAGCCTCGTCGCGCTCGCCGCCGAGGACGTCGCCGCCACCGACGCGCTCATCCGCGCACAGCACGACGACGGCAGCTGGGGTCCGTGGACCGCGACCCAGCCGATCGAGACCCGCGCCGACGACACCACGGACGAAGGACGCTCCGGCACGGAGCCGATCTACGTCGGTGCGACGCGTGCCGTGCAGGTGCTGCTGACGCCGCGTCCCGGCCCCGAACCGAATCTCGCCGGCGCGGAGGCCCCGGCGGCACCCGAAGCACCCGCTCCCGAAGCACCTGCTCCGGAGGCACCTGCTCCCGAGGCGCCGGCGGAGGCCCCGACCCCCGTCGACGAGGCACCCGCACCGGTCGCTGCACCCGCAGCCGATGCACCCGACCTCGGATACGTGCCCGCATCCTCCTCCAGGCCGCTGCGCGAGAACCCGCTGCAGGCGGCCGCCGAAGCGGTCAGCGCCGTGCTCATCTCCCCCGGCAGCAGCGAGGCGGATGCGCGACTCGAGGACATCGCGAGCCCGCTCGGCAACTCCGGCCTGAAGGTGATCACCCGCCAGCAGTGGGGCGCCGACGAGTCGATGCGCTGCCAGACCCCGACCTACGACGACTCCCTCGGTGGCGCGACCGTGCACCACACCGCGGGCAGCAACAACTACTCGAAGGCCGAATCGGCCGAGATCGTGCGCGCGATCTACGCGTACCACGCACGCACGCTCGGCTGGTGCGACATCGGATACAACACGCTCGTCGACAAGTACGGCCAGATCTTCGAGGGTCGCGCCGGCGGTCTCGAGCGCAACGTCCAGGGCGCCCACGCAGGTGGATTCAACGAGAACACCCACGGCATCGCGATCATGGGCGACTTCTCCACCCAGACCCCGCCGCAGGCTGCAGTGGAGTCGGTCGGCAAGTTCCTCGGCTGGCGTCTGGCCCGCGCGGGACTGAATCCCAAGGGCCGCACCACGATGTACTCCGAGGGCACGTCGTTCACCCCGTACCCGCGCGGTGCGGCGGTGGATCTGCCGATCATCTTCGCGCACCGCGACGTGGGCAACACCAGCTGCCCGGGTGATGCCGGGTACTCGCAGATGGGCAAGATCCGCGACATCGCCGCCGCTGCGGCGAAGGGCGGTGGCGGCGGCACTGCCCCGCAGCCGTCGAACCCGCAACCCTCGAACCCGCAGCCGTCGAACCCGTCACCGTCCAACCCGAAGCCGAACGTGCCGGACGTCAACGTCGGCGCGCTCGCCTCGGGCTCGGCCGACACCGCGGAAGGTGTCGTCGACGAGCTGATCCGCCTCAGCGGTCACCCGGTGGTCCAGAAGTGGCTCGCCGAGGGCGGCGAACTCGGACGGCTCGGACAGGCGGTGACCTCGATCCTTCCCACGATCAAGAGCGGTTTCGAACGAGTGAATTTCGTCAACGGTGCCATCTACACCTCACCGAACGGCGGCACGTGGACGGTACTCGGCGAGATCTACAAGGCGTGGGAGAAGAACGGACTCGACGCTGGTGAGCTGGGGTTGCCCACCAGCGACGAGTACCGGGTGCCGGACGGTTGGCGTTCGGACTTCGAGTTCGGCTCGCTGATCTTCAACGAGGTCACGGGTGTCGTCACCAAGGTGCTGCGCGCCTACGACGACGCCTACGACCAGGCGATGCAGGATCAGCCGGCCGACGTCGCAGGACCCGCACCCGAGGGTGCTCCTGCGCCCGAACCCGAACCGGCACCTGCGCCGGAACCGGCACCCGAACCGGCGCCCGCGGGCTGACCCGCAGCGCACCGGTAGGAACGAGTCACCGCCACCACCGTTCGAGAACGCGGGCCACCCCGTCCTCGACGTTGGTGGCGGTGACTTCGTCTGCAACCGACTTCGCCTCCGGATGTGCGTTCTCCATCGCCACACCGTGGCGTGCCATCGACAACATCGGGATGTCGTTGGGCATATCGCCGAAGGCCACGAGATTCTCGTGGGAGACACCCAGCAACCGGGCCATCTCCTGGAGACCGGACGCCTTCGTGACCCCCGCCGCGGAGATCTCGATGAGCCCGTGGGTCGTCGAATAGGTCACGTCGACCAGCCCGTGCAGTTTCGGCACGAGAGCCTCCGCCATCTCCCGGCTGGTCGCGCCGGGGAGCCGGACGAGCAGCTTGATGGCGGGCTCACCGATCACCTCGTGCTCGGCGAGTTCGGTGTTGTCCGGATTCAGCCAGGCATGTTCGTAACCGGGAGCGCTGACGAACTGCGGCGTCGCCGCGTCGTGGGCCCGCTCCCCCACCCGCTCGGCGGCCAGACCGCAACCGGGAAGCACCGATGAGGCCACCTCGGCGATCCACGCCAGTTCGTCGACCTCGAGCACCGCGGCGCTGAGCACACGGTCGGTGGAGCTGTCGTAGAGCACGGCACCGTTCGCGCACACCGCCATCGGCGCGTAACCCAACTCCTCGACCACCGGCGCGATCCAGCGCGGCGGGCGGCCGGTGGCCAGGACGAACGGAACACCGGAGTCGACCATCGCATGCACCGCGGCGCGGGTCCGATCGGACACCTTCTCGGCGTCGTCGATCAGGGTGCCGTCCACGTCCGTGGCCACCAACCCGGGACGCGGCTCGTCCGTGGACGCAGGACGCACCGCGTCCGTGCCGTGGTCCCGATGCGATTCTCGACTCGACTGTGCGTTCACTCCGTCATTGTGCCGAAGTACCGCGGTCGCCGCCTGCGTCGTCGTTCCCGTCACCGGCGGCACCTTCACGGGCGGCACGTTCGCGTGCCTTCCGCGCGCGGCGCTCGGCGGCTGCGGCCTCGTCCTGGGCGGTCGCCTCCTCGAGGGTCGGCGCGGATCCGCCCAGCCGGCGGGGCACCCAGTAGGCACCGGGTTCGTGGGTGTAGCCGTCCTGGACCCGGTGGAGCATCTCCTCCATGGTCGCGTGGAGCTGCGCGGTCATCTCCGCGGCCGGCTCGAACGGCTGGATGGGGGCGCCCACCTCGATGGTGATCGGGGTGTTCGTACGTCCGAGCCGCTTGGGATGGCCCTTCGTCCACACCCGCTGCGACCCCCAGATGACCATGGGGATCACCGGGACACCGGCTTCGTTCGCCATCCGGGCCGCACCGGACCGGAATGCCTTGAGCTCGAAGCTGCGGCTGATCGTCTCCTCCGGGAACACGCCCACGAGCTGCCCGGCACGCAGCGCCTCCACGGCGAGTCGATAGGACTCGCCGGCGTCGCCGCGGTCGACGGGGATGTGCTTCATCGCGCGCATCATGGGGCCGGAGATCTTGTGGTCGAAGACTTCCTTCTTCGCCATGAAGCGGATGTACCGCTTGGTGGCGCGGGCGGGGATCCCGGCGTAGGTGAAGTCCATGTAGCCGGTGTGGTTGATCGCGATGACCGCACCACCCGTCTCCGGGATGTTCTCCTCCCCGGTGATCGAGAATTTCAGCCCTTGCGCTGCGAAGAGCGTGCGGGCGACACCGATGATGGTCCGATAGAAGGGTTCCACGCCGGTCAGCCTAGCGGGGCTCCGGTGGAGGAACGACCGTGATCATCGTCGAAAGGCAATGCTGTGCGCACCCTCGCCCGAAAGCCCGACGTATTCGCCCTCGCCGGTCTCGCCGTCGCCGTCGTCCTCACCGTCACCGGTTGTGAGGGTGACGGGCAGTCCGGCATCCCGACCGAGAGTCCGGAACCGAGCGCGGTGGAATCCGTCGAGGAGACCACCGCCTCCGCCGCGGCGCCCACGGTGGTCGTCGGGGACGTCCCCGGCAATCCCGCCGCCACCGTGGCGCTGCAGGCGTGGACGAACGATCTCGTCGCCGGCACCGATGTCGTCGGCAGGTGCTGGACGATCGCCCCGGAACGGGCCCGGCAGATGTACGCCGACGTCGACGCGATCACCGCAGCGGTGCAGCAGCCGGGCAGGGACGGCCAGTACGCGGTGACGTGGTCGGCCGGCGGTGTCGACGTGTCCGTCCTGCGCAGCGAGATCGCATCCGGCTACGCATGCCCGTACGTGAACCCGACCGGCGCGCCGGGCTACACCGACGAGGACGCCCGCTACGCCGTCGAACGATTCCTCGGGCGGGTGATCGGTGCGCCGGTGGACCCGGACGACACCGAGGAGCGGTACCCGCTGGTGTGCGAGGCGCGGGGCACGTGGGATCCGTGGGGCACCGGGAACCCGGGAGTGCCGCCGCTGGCCACCGATCCCGACGTCCTCGGCGACCTCGACTCCTTCGACGCCGCGGCCGCCTCCGTCACCCCGATCTCGGAGGCGTACGCGAGTGTGACGATTCCGATCGTGGAGGCCGGTACACCCCGTGACCTGGTGGTCCTGCTCACGACGGGGAGCAACGGGTACTGCCTGGGCGCAGTGGACTGATGGGCGGCGCCTACCCTGGTAGGCGTCGGTCAGCACGTCAGGAGGGTACGAAGTGCAGATCACCAGCGTCGGACACGCCGGTTTCCACATCCAGACCGAAGCGGGGTCCATCCTGTGCGATCCGTGGGTCACGCCCGCGTACTTCGCCTCGTGGGTGCCCTTCCCGGACAACACCGGTCTCGACTGGGACGCTCTCGGCAACGTCGACTACCTGTACGTCTCGCATCTGCACAAGGATCACTTCGATCCCGACACGCTGAGCAGGTACGTGAACAAGGACGCGACCGTCCTGCTGCCCGACTACCCGGTGCCGGATCTGCGTCGTGAACTCGAGAAGCTCGGCTTCACGAAGTTCTTCGAGACCACCGACTCCGTCAAGCACACGGTGAGCGGCCCCCGCGGTGATCTGGACATCATGATCATCGCGCTGCGCGCGCCGGCCGACGGACCGATCGGCGACTCGGGCCTCATCGTCTCCGACGGCGAGTCGACCGTGTTCAACATGAACGATGCGCGGCCGATCGACATGGACGTCATGCACGAGGCGTTCGGGAAGATCGACATCCACCTGCTGCAGTACTCGGGCGCCATCTGGTACCCGATGGTCTACGACATCCCGAAGAAGACCAAGGCCAACTTCGGCAAGCAGAAGCGCCAGCGCGGCATGGACCGTTGCCGCAGCTACATCGACCAGGTCGACGCGACGTGGATCGTGCCGTCGGCCGGCCCGCCGGTCTTCCTCGACGACGACCTGCGCGACCTCAACGACGACCACGGCGACGAGGGCAACATCTTCCCCGACCAGCAGGTCTTCCTCGAGCAGCTGCGCATCCACGGCCGCGACGGCGGTCTGCTCATGATCCCGGGTTCGGTGGTGGATCTGAAGGGCAGCGAGCACATGACGCTCACGCACCCGATCCCCGACGAGCAGGTCGAGGCGATCTTCACGAACAAGGCCGCCTACATCGAGGACATGGCGCAGCGTTTCGCGCCGGTGATCGCGGCGCAGAAGGCGACCTGGGCTCCCGCCGAGGGCGAGCCGCTGCTGCCCGCGCTCAAGGCGAAGTTCGAGCCGATCATGGCCCAGTCCGATCTCATCTGCGACGGCATCGGTTATCCGGTGGGCCTGGTGATGGGCGACGAGACCGTGGTGCTCGACTTCCCCAAGCGGGTCGTGCGCGAACCCATCGAGGGAGAAGGCAAGTACCGCTACGGTTTCCGCATCGCTCCCGAGCTCGTGCGCACGGTTCTGCGCGACGACGAGCCCGATTGGGTCAACACGATCTTCCTGTCCACCCGGTTCACGGCCTGGCGCATCGGTGGATACAACGAGTTCCTCTACACCTTCTTCAAGTGCCTGACCGACGAGCGCATCGCGTACGCCGACGGCTGGTTCGCCGAGGCGCACGACGACTCGGCGTCGATCGAGTTGGGCGGCTACGAGATCCAGCGTCGCTGCCCGCACCTGAAGGCGGACCTGTCGAAGTTCGGTGTCGTCGACGGCACCACGCTGACCTGCAATCTGCACGGCTGGCAGTGGGATCTCGAATCGGGCCGCTGCAAGACCTCGAAGGGTCACGAACTGCGCAGCACCAAGCTGTGATCCACATCCGATAGTCACCGACCCTGCTCGGTCCCGGCGGGTCGCGCCGCGGGCAACAGCCTCGGCGCGACCACGCCCAGCCCGACCAGCGGGAGCACCGTCACCGCGACCAGCACCGCCATCGGCAACCACAGCGAGCCGAGCGCGTAGGCGGCGAAGATCGCCACCGACAGCACCTCGCTCGTCAGGCCGACGACGGACGAGACGGTCGCCCGGGCACGACCGGACATCGTGTCCTGCAGGCGCGCCTCGGCGACGATCGCCGTGTTGTGCAGCGCGCCGTAGCCCACACCGATCGCCGTGAATCCGGCGATCCCTCCGGCGAGGGCGCCACCGGCGATCAGCGCCGATCCGACCATCACGACGGCACCCATGGTGCGGCCGCTCATCGTCGCCGTCCATCCGGCGGTCGCGGCACCGACCACCTGTCCGACGGCCGTCAGCGCGACCAGCACCGGCACGAATCCGGTCTCGGCTCCCGATTCGCGTGCGAGGAGAGCGAAGTACTCGTCGAAGGCGAGGCAGGCGAGCAGGGCTGCCGCGAGGACGACCGATCGTCGCACCGCCCGGTCGGTGCGGATCTCGGACGTGCCGGACCGCAGTGACGACATGTACCGGACGAGGACGGTGTCTCCGCTGCCGGCGATCTCGTCGGCCTCCTCCACCTTCGGCGCGGCGGGAAGCGTTCCCACGAGCGCGATGTCGACGACGGTGATCGCGACCGACACCCAGCCCACGAGCGCGTAACCACCGAGTTCGAACAGCGGTGCCGCCGTGAGGATCGCGACGAAGACACACGTCATCTCACCCGCGTTGGCGTATCCCATGATCGCCGCGTACCGGTGTTCGCACCCGCGCGCGGCGAGTTCGTCGTAGACGAGGGCCTCGAAGGTGCCGGATTTCATCGACTCGCTGACGCCCCACAGGACGAAGCCGAGCGCGAACCCCCAGTAGCCGGGCCAGACGAGCCACATCGTGAACGCGGCGGTGAGCAGGGCACCGCTGCCGAACAGCAGTCCGCGACGGGAGACGGTGTCGGCCCACGCGCCCGAGGGCACCTCGGAGACGAAGGCGACGACCGACCACAGGACGAACAGCGACGAGATGGAGCGGGTGTCGAGACCGTGGTCCTCGAACAGCAGCGCGTACAGGCCGTAGAGCGGCACGAACTCGCGGACGGACGCGTACGCGACCACCCGCGCGGACAGCGAGGTCACCGGATCGGATCAACATCGACGGCGCATGCATCGAGAATGGCACGCTCGGCTCCACATGTCACCCCTCCGGAGGTGGGATACGGTCGGTCATCGTGAGCACGGACGAGCAACAGCAGCGGCAGCGTACCTACACGTGGGAGGACCCGGCACCGACGTCGGCGGCCAACCGCGACATGCACGGACTCGACTTCCTGCGCGGGCTGATCGACGGGACGATCCCGCATCACCCCACCTCCCGCACGCTCGGCTTCACCGTCACCGACGCCGGCGAGGGCTTCGCCGAGGTCACCCTCGAGCCGCAGGAGTTCCACGCCAACGCGGTGGGCAGCATCCACGGCGGCGTGCTCGCCACCCTCTTCGACACCGCGATGGGCTTCTGCGTGTCGAGCACCCTCGAGGCCGGGGTCGGGTACACGACCCTCGACCTGCAGGTGCGCTACGTCCGTCCGGTGCAGACCGGCAAGGGCGTCATCCGCGTGCAGGGCTTCTGCGAGCACACCGGACGACGCACCGCGACGGCGCGCGGCGAGGCCCGCGACTCCGAGGGCCGACTGCTCGCGACGGGCTCGACAACCTGCCTGATCCTGCGCTGACCTCTACGGCAACCGCCGCGGGGTCGCGAAGCGGCGGAGGGCAGGCGCCACCGGCCGTCCGCGCAGCAGACCCCGGACGCTCCCGGCGTCGATCGCCTTCCGGTACACCACGAGCGCGGCGTCCACCGCGGCGACGGTGAGGTCGATGTCGTCGTCGGTGTGCGCCGCCGACACGACGAACGACTGGCCCAGGACCCCGCGGTCGAGCAGTTCGGACAGGAACAGTGTCCGGTACTCCTGCGAGGGCACCCCGTCGGGTCCTCGCGTCGAGAACACCAGGCAGGACGGTCTGCCCTCCACCCGCACGTACTCGTCGAGTCCCATCTCCGCCGAGAGCGCGTTCACGGCGGTGGCCAGGCGCGTTCCGGCGGCCTCCATCCGTTCGATCGGCCGCTCGGTCTCGTACGCCCGTACCACTGCGCGGAAGGCCGCGAGCGACGCCGTCTCCGGTCCGTGGGTGGTCGAGAGCAGGAAGACCCGTTCGGCGTCGGTGCCGAGTCCGCCGAGTTCCATGTACTCGCGGCGACCGGCGAGCGCGGAGATCGGGAATCCGTTCCCCATCGCCTTGCCCCAGCACGACAGGTCGGGCCGCACGCCGTAGACCGACTGCGCCCCGCGCTCCGACCAGCGGAAACCGGTGATCATCTCGTCGAGCACCATGAGCGCGCCGTGACGATCGCACAGCCGGCGCACCCCCTCGAGGAATCCGGGTGCGGGTTCTGCTGTGGCAGTGGCCGCTTCGAGGACGCCACACGCCACAGGGTGCGACGTGAGGGCCGCGTCGAGCGAGGCGAGGTCGTTGTAGCGGAAGCGCAGCGTGAGCGATCGCGAACTCTCCGGGATGCCCGCACTCATCGGCGTGGTGCCGATGAACCAGTCGTCGACGGAGAAGAACGGGTGGTCGCAGACGGCGATGTGATCGCGCCCGGTGGCGGCACGCGCGAGACGGACCGCCGCGGTGGTGGCGTCCGATCCGTTCTTGGCGAACTTGACCATGTCGGCGCCGGGCACGAGCGACAGGAAATCTTCGGCCGCTTCGACTTCGAGGAGGGTGGGGCGGCTGAAGTTCGTCCCACGCCGCACGGCCTCGGTGACGGCTTCGGCGACCGGGCGGTAGCCGTGTTCCAGCGTCACCGACCGCAGCCCCATCCCGTATTCGACGTAGCGGTTCCCGTCGACGTCCCACACGTGTGCGCCGTCCCCGTGGGTGAGGATCGGCGTCATGTGTTCGGGATACTGGTCCGGACCGCGGGCGTAGGTGTGGGCACCGCCGGGCACGAGTTCGTGGAGGCGCCGCTGGAGACGCGCGGACCTGTCGAATTTGGCCGATATGTCGACGGATTCGGTCATCGTCATTCTCCCACGGGGGTCGCGTGATCGAGTCTGCGTGTCTCGCTGTCGGAGTGGATGTCCGCGACCTTCGCCCACAGGTCGAGATCGCGCAGCCGGTCGTCGGGTGTGGTGATGCCCCGCATCCGGCCTTCGAGGGTGAGCCCGAGCGCCTTCGCGAAACCGGCCGCGACCGCGTTGCAGGAGTCGACCCCGGTCTGCACCCGTTCGATCTTCAGCACCCCGAACGCCCGGTCGAGCAGCCATTCCGCTGCCTGCAGGAGCGCCGGGTGATTGTCGTCGCCGGTCGCGTCCACCCGCAGCGTGGCGTCGCGCCGGACGAGATCGATCGGTTCGAAACCGACCGTGCCGAGGTGCCGACCGGCCTTCTCGACACGGTAACCGAAGGCGTGCCCCGACCAGCCCGCCCACGGTGAGCTCGGTTGCCACACCCCTTCCAGGACGGCTTCGTCGTCCCGACGGGGTCGCCGCAGCGGAGGGGGAGACAGGGCGTGGACCGGTCGCAGGATCAGCCCACCGACGTGGGCGGGCGCCGCCTGCAGCGCTGTTCGCCCGGGAGCCAGCCGCTTCGCGGTGCCGAGCACGTAGCGGCAGCCCGTCGTGAGACTTCTCGGCGAGATGCGCCGGTCGACGGAACACACCGGCAGGACGACGGGGGTCGAGGGATCGGACCACCGCGCGGTCAGTCCCCCACCGGGCACCCGGTCGGCCGTCATGGCGAACAGGATGTGGTCCTTGCGACGACCTCCTGCTGCGAAGGACTTCTTCATCGTCACCTCCCGGACGAACCCGATCCGGTCCGCGCCGCGGGCGGCCGGGAGGTTGTCGACACAGATCGGAGCGGTGAGCCGGTACAGCCCCAAGGTGGTGAACGCGTAATCCATCAGGATGGACACCGCGAGGTGCCCGATGACCCGGCCGCCCACCGCCGAATCCATCCAGATACCCAGTTCCGCAGAGCGTCTCGCGTGATCGATGCCGAACAGGTTGACCTGTCCGGCGAAATGCCCGTCGACCTCGATCACGAAACCGCGCGACCGGCGGGAGGAGCGCAGGTGCAGGCACTCCTGCACCCATTCCTCCTGGGTGTGCCGCGCCTCCCAGGACAGCGGACTCGACGCCCAGAACGGTTCGATGATGGCCCGATCGCGCAGGCGGATCCGGCGCCACTCCCGATGGTCCGAGAACCGCGGGGCCCGGAGCCGGACCACCTCCCCGGATCGCGCGACCGCGGCGGGATCGGCGGAACCCTGTTTCTCGGGATGGGCTCTAGGAATCGACACGGGTATCCCTCCTCGTCCTGACGGCGGTTGCGACAAGTCGGCGGACCGTGCCGACCAGGTCGGTCGTGGCGGATCTCGCGAACACGCCGAGCGCCAGAAGATAGGCGGCTGCGAAGACGAGTGCGTCGAGTGCCAGCAAGGCGACGGCAACGAGGGTGGGGGTGTGTATCACTGTGCGCGAGATGGTGTTCGAACAACCAGAGCACCACCGTCGCGATTGCCGCGGCGGGCAACGGGGGAAGGATCGCGCCGGCGAGCTGCGAGAGCGACACGGGGATGCATCTCTTCGCGAGGGCCATGACGACGATCCCCACGACGATGGCCGTGATCGACACCGACAGCGCTGCTCCGACGAGGCCGAACAGACCGACGAACACGAGCAGGAGCACCAGGCCCACACCGACCTCGGTGAGCGTGTACCAGTTCAGCAGGCCCGTCCGGCCACATCCCTTGATGATCTCCTCGCTCACGCAGATGAACGCCTTGCCGAGACTGAGACCGGCCAGGGCGACGACCACCGGTCCGGCGCCGCGCCACGGCTCCCCCAGTACGACGACGACGGCGGGCGTGCCGGCGGCGATCATCAGTCCGGAACACGCGGCGGCTCCGATGGTCGCCCACTGCAGGGCGCGCAGATAGGCCGAGACGAGTCGGTCCGGATCCTTGGCGATCCGAGAGAAAGCGGGAAACAGTGCGACCGAGCCGATCTCGATGATCGCCATGGCCGGGATCCGGGCGATCCGCTGGCCGTACCGGAAGAAACCGAGGTCGGAGGCGCTGAGTCCTCGGCCGACCACCACCGCCTCGGTCGCCGCCTGCACGCGTGATCCGATCATTCCGAGTACGAGAGGTGCTCCGTAGCGGGCGAGTTCGCGCCAGAGGACGAACGAGGCACGGCCGCGACCCGGCCGCCAACTGGTGATCGCCCAGACGGAGATCACCAGGGTGATGTACGAGACGTAGGTGCCGGCCACCATGCTCCACACGCCCCAGCCGAGGGCGGCCGTCGACACCGCGACCGTCGCAAAACTGACGGCTACGGCGGGCCCGACGATCAGTCGCCTCTTGACGCTGAACTCGCGTTGCAACATGGCTTCCGGCACGTTGGCGACCGAGTAGACGAGCAGCACACCGGAGGTCGCGGCGGCGACCAGACCCGCTGTGGTGCTGTCGAAGATCGCCCCGATCACGGGTGCGGCCGCGAGCGCGCCGATGCTCATGACGATTCCGGCCAGCAGGGTCACACGGAAGACGGTCTCGGCCGCGTCGGCGACGTCGGTGTCGCGTTGGATGAGTCCCGAGCGTAGTCCGCCTTCGACGAACGTCCCGAAGAAGGTCGTGAGAACCGTTCCTGCGACGAAGATTCCGATCTCGGCGGGGGTGAGCAGGCGTGCGAGGGCGACGGTCTGGACGAGCGAGACCAGTTCGCAGAAGAGCAGCGCGACGGTCGACGCGCCGGCCACCCGTCCGATCGAGGACATCAGCGACCGCCCGGGCGGGCCGGTCTCCACCGTCCGGCCCGCGGGGTCCGTTTCTTCGGGGGTCGTGCTGCTCACTCCGGCGACATCCTTCCGACCTGCACCGTTCGGTGATCCCAGCGGTTCCGGATCTCAGTGGTTCTCGACCCGCGCCCGTTCGGCGAGCGCGAAGACGTGTTCGAAGGCCACGTGCCCCATGCGGATCTGTTCCCGGGCACGGGCACGCAGACGACCGCGGACCTCGTCCGCCTGCTGCCAGGAGGTGTGCATCGCATCCGCGAGTCTGCTTCCCAGCGCGGGATCGTCGAGGTGCAGCAGTGTGAGACCACCGCCGAACATGTCCTCGAGGCCGCGGAACTTGTCGTCGTAGTAACGGGTCGACGACAGGGCGACCACGGGGATTCCCCGGGAGAGCGCGAAGACCGCGAGGTGGTAGGCGCCGGTCACGAGGACGCGGCACCTCGACACCTGCTCGACGAGCTGTCCGGGCGAGGTGTAGCGGGGTGGGGGCTCGGCCACCGAGTCCGCTCCGCGCACGATGGGCAGCGTCGAACGACGGTACTGGGAACGGTATTCCGCGATGATCAACGGCACCAGTGTCGAGGAGTACTCGGTGGCCACGGCCTGCACGACCTTGCGGACGGTGTCGCGGGCGATCCCCGAGACGGGGGCGTAGGCGGCGAGACGCAGGCACACGCCGATGTCGCTTCCGGGGCCGGTGTCGCATTCGGTGTAGGCGAGTTCGATGGCATCGTCGCCGGTGACGAGGATCCGGTCCTCCGGCACACCGGCCCGTTCGAGGATGGCCGGGCCGCGGAGGCCCTCCCGCAGGGAGACGAAGTCGACGCGAGGCATCACTTCGGCCGCGCGCTGCTGCAGCAGGGGGTCTTCGAGTGGTCCGAGGCCCTGGCCGACCATGGCGACGGGAACGCCGTGGTCGCAGGCGTGCTCGATGAGGGTGAAGACACGGTGCGCCTGGGCGGCATCGGAATCGGTGATGTAGCCACCGCCGAGCACGAGCAGGAGGGAGGCCTTCTCGACGGCGGCCGCGCTGCCCGGGTACACCGGCCGGCGAACAGCCGCTTCACTCGCGGAGACCGGGGCCTCCACGGTCTGTTCGGACGGGAGGCGCGTGCGGGCGAGCCGCTCGAGCCGGCGGCGCAGTCCGCGGGCCTTCTGTGGAAACCACACCCGGAAGCGGACCGCGCCGAGGGCGACCGGGCCGACGATGCGCGGTCCCAGTGCGGCGAAGAAGTCCTCCGCGACCGTCGGTTCGGCCCAGGGGTCGGTCGAGAGGACGGTGATCCCCTTCGCCGTCGGGTGGTAGGCGCGGAGCAGGAGCGGGACGTCGGTGAGCACGCCGATCTGCGCGTCGGGCCATCTGCGACGCAGGCGCGTGATCGTGACCTCGAGCATCGCCAGGTCGCCGTTGTTGCGAAGCCAGTACTCGCTGCTCGCGACGGCCGACGCCGAACACCGCTCCGTCTATCTGCTCGGCGCGGAGCAGTCGGTGCTCGACGCCCTCGTCGACGCCCTCACCACGAAGTACCCCGGACTCCGGATCGCCGGCGCCCACCACGGCTACTTCGACGAATCGGAGGAGGAGGCGATCGCCCGGGCCATCCGCGAATCCCGGGCGGACATGCTGTTCCTCGGCATGCCCTCCCCTCGCAAGGAGAACTTCCTGCGGCGCTGGGAGGACGTGCTGGACGTCCCGATCCGTCACGGTGTGGGTGGCTCCTTCGACGTCCTCGCCGGGATCACCAAGCGCGCACCCGAGCGGTGGCAACGCGCCAGCATGGAGTGGGCCTACCGCCTCCTGCAGGAACCGCGCCGGATGTGGCGGCGCTATCTCACTACCAACACCGCGTTCCTGATCCTGCTCGCCCGCGAACGTTTCCGCACCACCCCGCCCTATCCGCGTCCCGAGAAACTCCCGACCCCGAGGAAGCATCATGGCTGACACATTCAGCGGCACCGTCGCCGTCGTCGGACTCGGCTACATCGGCCTGCCGACGGCCGTCGTCCTCGCGACCCGCGACATCGACGTCATCGGCGTGGACATCGATCCCCGTATCGTGTCGGCCGTCTCGCGGGGCGAGGTGCCGTTCGCCGAACTCGATCTCGCGGTGAGCCTGGCCGGCGCCGTGGCCATGGGGACGTTGAGCGCGACCGACACCGTCCCCCTCGCCGACGCGTACATCATCGCCGTCCCGACACCGTTCAACGCCGACCACACCGCCGACCTGTCGTACGTGCGTCGGGCGACCGAACAGATCGCCCCGCAGTTGCGCGGCGGGGAGATCGTGGTGCTCGAATCGACGTCACCACCCGGCACCACCGAGAGCGTCAGCCGGTGGTTGTCCGAACTGCGACCGGATCTCCGTCTCCCCCACACCGACGAGGGTCTGCCGGACATCCACATCGCCCACTGCCCCGAACGGGTGCTCCCGGGACGCATCATGATCGAGATGATCACGAACGACCGGGTGGTCGGCGGGATCACGCCGCTGTGCGCTCAGCGCGCCGCCTCGATCTACCGCGTCTTCTGCCAGGGCGAGATCTGCCTGACCGACGCCGCGAGCGCCGAGATGGCGAAGCTCGTCGAGAACGCCTACCGCGACATCAACATCGCCTTCGCGAACGAGTTGTCGTACGTCTCGGACGAACTCGAACTGGACGTCTGGGAGGTCATCCGTCTGGCGAACCGCCATCCCCGGGTGAACATTCTCAGTCCCGGCCCCGGTGTCGGCGGGCACTGCATCGCGGTGGACCCGTGGTTCATCGTCGGCGCATCGCCGGGTTCGGCGAAGCTGATCCGCACCGCACGCGAGATCAACGATTCCAAGCCGAACTACGTGGCCCAGCAGGTCATCGAAACCTGTTCGCGTTTCAAGAATCCGACGGTCGCATGTCTGGGGCTGACGTTCAAGGCCAACGTCGACGACATCCGGGAGAGCCCGGCCCTGCACGTCGTCGAGCTCATCGCCAAGGCGCTGCCCGACGTCGAACTGCTGCTCGCCGATCCGTTCGTGCACGAGGTTCCCGACACCCTCCTCGGATACGAGAGCGTGCGCACCGCGCGGTGCCGGGACGCCATCGCCGCGGCGGACATCGTCGTCGAACTCGTGGACCACGATCAGTTCCGGTCGCTGTCGCGCAGCCTCCTGGCGGGCAAGGTCGTGTACGACACCCGCGGGGTGTGGCGCTGAACCCACCCACGAAATACGGCCGGTAGGTGTTCTCACACCTACCGGCCGTATTCCTTTCGGATGACGCGGTATCCGGATCTGTCAGTAGGAGCCGACCGCTTCGACGGGCGCGAACTCCGCGGGGCGGGGTCCGAGGCCGAAGAAGTGCTCGATCGCCGCAACCGAACGCTGGGCGGCACTCCCGTCGCCGTACGGATTGACCGCGCGAGCCATCTCGTCGTAGGCCGCGGGCCGGGTGAGCAGACGGGTGACCCATTCGACGATGAGTTCCTCGTCCGTCCCCACCAGCCGGACGGTTCCCGCCGTGACGGCTTCGGGTCGCTCGGTGGTCTCGCGCATCACGAGGACCGGCTTGCCGAGGCTCGGTGCTTCCTCCTGCACGCCGCCGCTGTCGGTCAGCACGATCGTCGACGCCGCCATCGCGAGTGCGAAGTCGCTGTAGGACAGCGGATTCGTCACTATCACATTGTCGAGATCGGCGAGGGGCGGCAGGAGCACCTCCCGCACGACCGGGTTGAGGTGTGCCGGCAACAGGAAGGTCATGTGCGGGAACGCGTGGGCCAGACGGGCGATGGCCCGCGCCGAACACGCCATGGGTTCTCCCCAGGACTCGCGTCGATGTGCGGTGACGAGGACCATCGGACGACCCAGCAGCGGAGCGAGATCCGGGTTGTCGAGCGAGGGTGACTGGGAGGTCACCGTGTAGAGCGCGTCGATCACTGTGTTGCCGGTGACGACGATGTCGCCGGGATCGATCCCGTCCGCCAGGAGATTGGCGCGGGAGGTGGGGGTGGGCGCCAGGTGCAGCGACGCCAGTTGCGAGGTCAGGCGCCGGTTCAGTTCCTCGGGGAAGGGGTTGTAGCGATCCCCGGTCCGGAGCCCGGCCTCGAGGTGTACGAGTGGCACCTTGCAGTAGAACGCCGCGAGGGCCGCGGCGAAGCAGGTCGTCGTATCTCCTTGGACGAGAACCGCACCAGGTTCCTCCCGGGCAATCACATCCGACACCCCGCCGAGAGCCTTGGCCGTGATGGCCTCGAGCCCTTGCCGTTGGGTGAGGATGTCGAGGTCGTGGCTCGGTTCGATACCGAACAGGGTGTTGACCTGGTCCAGCATCTCGCGGTGCTGGCCGGTCACTGCGACAACGGGTTCGAGTACTTCCGATCTCTGCAGGGCGGTGACGACGGGCGCCATCTTGATCGCCTCGGGACGAGTTCCGTAGACCACCAAAACCTTCTCCATCGCTCAATGGTAGCGAAATTGCTCTACTTTAGGACCGTTTAAAGGCTTAAAACCAACTTAGAGTATATTTTATCCCGCCCCTCTGTTTGCGCGCGCCGACAGCACGCGACACGCAGTGGTTCGGACCCGCGTTCCGCCCGAATACGCTGCGCGCTCGGACGATCGGGGCGACCGTTACGACTTCGTGAACTCCCGTGAAGACTGCCGTGCACGGATTGACAGACGGTCCGCACCCAGAAACCATCTCGTATTACGACAGAGCAACTTGCAATACGAGACGAAGGGGCAGCATGGCCTACGTCATCACCAGTTCCTGCATCGACGAAACCGACAAGTCATGCATGGAGGAATGTCCGGTGGACTGCATCTACGAGGGCGACAGGATGATGTACATCCACCCCGACGAGTGTGTCGAATGCGGACGCTGCGAACCGGCATGCCCGGTGATCTCGATCTTCCATGAGGAGGACGTACCGGACGAACGCCGCGCGTTCGTCGAGATCAACGCAGAGTTCTTCTCCTCCGTCGGCTCTCCCGGAGGCGCCCGGAAGATCGGGCGTGTCGGAGTGGACCATCCCGTCGTCGCGTCCTGGTCCGATGACTGATCTCGCACAGGCCGTCGGGGCGACGGCGAACACGACCGTCACCGATCTGCTCGTCGTCGGAGCAGGGCCCGCGGGCCTCTACGCCACCTACTACGCCGGCTTCCGCGGGATGAACGTCGTTCTCGTGGACTCCCTGCCCGAGGTGGGCGGACAGGTCGCGGCCATGTATCCGGAGAAGCCGATCTACGACATCGCCGGTTTCCCGTCGGTGAAAGGCCGCGAACTCGTCGACCGACTCCACGCCCAGGCCATGTCGGCAGAACCCGTCCTGCTCCTCGGGCACACGGCCACCACTCTCGAACACGTCGACGACGGAATCGTCGTCACCACCGATCTCGGGCATCGCATCGAAGCCAAGGCGCTGCTGATCACCGGCGGCGTGGGAAGCTTCATTCCTCGTGAGCTCCCGGTCGGCTCGGACTATCTGGGGCGCGGGCTCCGGTACTTCGTCCCGCGACCGGACGATCTCGCCGGCGAGGACGTCGTGGTCGTCGGAGGTGGCGATTCTGCGGTCGACTGGGCCCTGAGTCTCGAACCCGTCGCTGCGTCGGTCACGCTCGTCCATCGGCGTCCGGTCTTCCGCGCCCACGAGCGCAGTGTCGCGACGTTGCAGAAGTCGAGTGTCCGGATTCTCACCCCACACGAAGTGGTCGCGATCGGCGGCGAGGAGCGCATCGACTCGGTCACCGTCCGTGAACGCGGCGCCGATCCGATCACCATCTCCGCCGGCAGTGTGGTCGCCGCCCTCGGATTCATTGCCGATCTCGGTCCTCTCGACACGTGGGGGCTGGCCCAGGAGCGCCGCCGGATACTCGTCGACCGCCATCAGCAGACCTCGCTTCCGCGCGTCTACTCGGCCGGTGACATCAGCGAGTATCCCGGCAAGGTGAGATTGATGAGCGTCGGTTTCGGAGAAGCGGCGGCTGCGGTGAACAACCTTGCCCCGCTGATCGATTCGTCTCTGTCGACGACACCGGGGCACTCCTCCGATCGATGAGGGCGTGGCCTGTCGGCAGAACGTCACCCGCCCGACAGACGGTGTCTTCCCCCGTCAGACGCGGCCGAGTTCTGCCGACAGGTTCTCCGCGGTCTTCAGCAGTTCGCGTGCCTGCAGGTCGATGTCGACCTCTCCGGGTACGGCAATGGACAGGACTGCCAGCGCAGCAACCACTCTTCCACCCTGGAAGACAGGCGCTGCCAGTGTCCGAACACCGTTGACAACAGGTGATTTCAACGATATTCCGGTCTCCCGGATAGCGGACAGTTCGCGGGCGAAGTCCGGATTCGCCTTCGTCTCCCGCCGCAGCATCGGTACCTCGTCCTCGGGGAGGAGCGCGCAGAAGACCCGGCCCTGAGCGGTCGCCGTGGGTGAGAGCCTCGTCCCCACGTTGACGGTGATCCGCGCGATCGCATCCGTGTGATCCGCTGCAGCGACCACGATCGGACTCTCGCCGTCCCAGACCGAGAGGACGACGGTCTCCTGAACGTCGCGCAGGAGCTGGTCCATGAACGGTTCCGCGATACGCACCACCGGGAGACCGGCCCGCGCTGCGGCCGCCAGTGCGAGCACCTGAGGACCGAGGGTGTACACGCTCTCGGCCGGATCGAATCGCAGGAGGTTCACCGCCCGCAATGCTTTCGTGTACCGGTGCGCGGTGGCCTTGCTCGTCCCGAGCACGGCGGTGATCTCGTTCAGCGTCAGGCGCGGTCGCGCACCCGAGAAAGCGGCCAGGATCACTGCAGCGCGCTCGACCGCCTGGATCGCCGGTGCGCCCTTGTCGTCGTCTCCCACGGTCTATCCCTCCCTGTCGGGATCGGTGAGCCAGTGCGCACCGACCTGAGCGTAGATTCGCGCATAGCGCACCAGTTCTCCGGCGGCGACCGAGTCCCGGTCGGAATCCGCCGGATCGGGCGCTGCAGCCGGACCCGTCCGAACCGTAGCGATGCCATGCTCGCGGAACACGGTACCGTCGGTCGACCCCCTCCACCCGAGCACCTCGGATGGCATCCTTCCTCGACTGTGACGCATCCACGCCGCCCGTGTCCGCACAGCGATCGGGGCCGTCGGTGACGTCCCTCCGCCTCGCTGGTGCGGCCCGGCAGTGACCTCGACGGTGCACTCGGCCAGGGGACTCGCCGCAAGATCGTCGTGCAGGACCCGGCGCAGTGCATCGACGAGTTCGACGACGTCGTCTCCCGGCAGGGTGACCAGGTAGAGATGTATGTCGAGGACGGCGGGCAGCAGATCCGGTTTCGCCGGAGAACCACTGTGCAGTGCACCGATACCTGCTTCGCGTGCGGTCGGGCCGGTGGCCGCGCCGGGAGCGAAGACCACCTCGGCGCGCCACCTTTCGATGGCCGCGATCACCGTGCCGGCATGCACGACGAGTCCGCCGGGTGGTGTCGCGTGCTCACGGGCGAGTACGACGCCGCGACGGGTCCCGACCCGCACCCGCAGGTAGACGGCCCCCGGCTCGGCGTAGAGCACACCGTCCGGTCCGCCTTTGGCGACGATCGCCGCAGCGGGACGCGGTCTGCCTTCCAGAAATCTGCGGACACCGGCTCCGTGTTCACCGGTTCCGTCCCGATGCGTGCCCCCACCGGCGAGCAACAGCGTCAGGCGACCTCGTCGGTGCCGGTCGGCCGTGGCACGTGCGGCGGCCGCGAACGCGGCAACGGCAGCGGAGGCCGGTCCTCGCGCTACTCCGACCCCGAAACCGGAGACGAGATCTCCGTTCTCCTCCAGTCCGAGTGGAGCGTCGTCATCGTGTCCCGTGACCCCACCGTCCCGGTCACCGTGCCCGGTCAGTGAGGTGTCGAGGTGCGAGTACAGCACCAGCTCCGGACCCGAACCGACACTGCAGACGAGATTTGCTGTGCTTCCCGCAGGGTGGACCACGGCCGACACCTCCGGAAGATGTTCCGCGATCCAGCCCTGCACCGCGCGCGCCGACGCGAGTTCCTCGCCGTGAGGGGTCGGTCGTCCGGTCAGAAGTCTCAGAACGTCGAGGAGCTCAGCACGGTCGACGACGGGTTCTTCGTGGCCGCCGATGTCAGTGCGCCCAGGTGCGGTCGTCGGAAGCGGCGCGCCACACATCGATGTTGCGGGGATCCCGCTTCAGCCGACGCGGTCTGTGCGTCTCGTGTTCCTCGGGTGTGAACACCCGATGCCCGTCGCACAGTTCCCAGCGGGGCCCGTGCCGCTCGTCGTAGAGATAGAAGGCGATGGATGTGGACGCCGAGTGGTTCACGACATCGCCGAGGATACGAACCTGCTTGTGCTGGGCACGAGCCCGGCGTCGCATCACTCCGTCGAGATCACCCATGATGAAGCACGCGTGTTCGAGGGCGTACCGGTCCGCTCGGCGGATGGCGAGGCTGTGGTGGTAGCGATCCTCGCAGCGCAGGAACGCGGTGAAGTCCTCGACGTAGTCCGAAGCCAGGAATCCCAGGACGTTCATGTAGAAGTTCAGGGTCTCCTCGTAGCGGTCGGTGACCACGAAGGGATGCACGAAGCGCTGGGGACGAAGGTCCGGCCACGGGGTCTCGGCATATTCGAGGAAGCCCGTGAACAATTCGACGAGGGTGCCGTTCGGGTCGACCACCGCGAACCCCTGCCGGCAGAGACCTTTCATGCCTTCGGTGAGCGGTAGAACCTCGTGGCCGGCGGCGCGGACGCGTTCCTCCAGGTCCGACAGGACGGCCTCGTCGTCCACCCTGAATCCCACGCCGTCGTATCGGAACGCCATGAGGGAAGGATCGTGGACGAGCTCGAGGCTGTGATGCTCGGTGCCGACACGGAGATAGGCGTGCGTCTCGTCGTGCTCCTCGAGTGCGAAACCGACGTGGTACTCGAGGAACTCGATGGTGGATGCCATGTCCGGTACGGACAGGCGGATGAAGGCTGCCCCCGACGGACCCAGCCTTCGCTGTGTTTTCTCACTCACCGAATTCGCCTTCCTTCCAAGGGCACTCGGTCGCCCTTGTTGTCGAACCCTAGGAACAGGAACAGCGAGCGTCAAGCTATACGAGACAACGTTTCATAATTCAACACGCTCGTAACGTGAGCGGAACTCTCGGGGCCTAGCGTCTGAATCGAAAATCCGTATCCTGCCGTCCGATTCGGCAATCCGTCCGCATATCGTGGCGGCCGCCCGAAAGGTCTCCCCGTGACCGTTCTGCAGCCCCATACCGGTCCGATCCCCGGACAGCACTACGTCCCCGCGGAGGGCGGGGCACTGACCTGGGGCAGACTGCCCACCCCCTCCCGCAAACCCGTCCTCACCATCTCCTCCGGCGAGACCGTCACCTTCGACACCATCTCCCACGAGGGACTCATGGAGGACCAGGGGCGTGATCCCCTGGCCTACTTCGGCGAACGTGGCGTCGCACGCGACGACGTGCTGACGGATCTCGTCGATCTCGCCGCATCCGATGTGGTCCACACCCGCGGCCCGGACGGCCCTCACGTCGTCACCGGTCCGGTCCATGTCGAAGGGGCGCAGCCCGGGGACATCCTCAAGGTCGAATACCTCGAACTGACACCGCGCGTTCCCTACGGGGTCGTGTCCAGCCGTCACGGTCTCGGTTGTCTCGCAGGAGAACGTCCCGTCGACGACACCACCGGCGAAGCGGTTCCGATCATCAGCCAGTTCTGCACCGTCGACCTCGCGAGCGCACGGGCCACCATGGAGTGGAACAGCGGTAGCGCCTCGTTCCCCATCGCGCCGTTCATGGGATTGTCCGGTGTCACGGCCGCCACCGAGGAAGCACTGAACACGATCCCGCCGGGCGCGCACGGAGGGAACATGGACGTGCGTGATCTCGCCGGTGGTTCCGCCCTCTACCTTCCCGTGCAGGTCGACGGCGCCGGCTACTACATGGGCGATCCGCACTTCGCGCAGGGCAACGGCGAGGTCTCCCTGACGGCGCTGGAGGCATCCCTGCGCACGACGGTACGGCTCACCGTTCTCACACCGGACGAGGCATTCGCATCGACAGGAGCTCTGAGCGGGCCGTTCGGTGAGACCTCGGAGCACTGGATCGCGATCGGCATGGACCGGGATCTGGACGAAGCGGTGAAGAAGTGCGTCCGTGAGGCCATCAGGATCCTCGGTGAGGTGGCGGAGGTTCCGCCGTCGGTCGCGTATCTCTATCTGAGTGCCGCCGGTGACCTCGCCGTGAGCCAGGTCGTCGACGACGTCAAGGGAGTGCACTGCCTGATCCGGAAGAAGGACTTCCCCGCCTGGACGTGAGCAACGGGGTTCCCGGAGATGTGTCTCCGGGAACCCCGTTGTCGTCGACGGCCCGTGCGGCCGGGTTCGTGCGGGCGGGATCAGACGATGAAGCTGAGCCGTGCGCCGGGAGCCATCGCCTCGTTGGTCAGGACGGCACGACGGAGCACGAAACGCAGCCCCGAGTCGCCGACCTCCAAGGTGTGGTCGTAGCGACCCGCATAGGTGAAACCGTGTCCGTCGCGGAACCTGTGGATGACGAAGTTGGCTGCGACACGCACGGCGTCACCCGACTGCTCGAGCACTCTCACGTTCCCGACGAGCCGGGTGGTGCGCGAATGCGGGTTCTCCGCGTGTGCCTTCCTGCTCTTGAGACGTTTGACACGCGCCTGGATCAGATCCCAGTCGTCCGCGACGAAATAGCCTGCGGCGTCGGGCCCCAATGCCCATTGATCGGTCGTGGGGACCTGCATCGACGCACCCGGTACGAACAACTCGAGCCACCGATCGAGCTTCCACTCGTCGAGAAGCGCGGCTTCGGCGATGAGGAAGTCCTCCACCTCGGCGCGCGATACGACAGGCGCGCCGGCGTCGGATGACTGTGCAGTTCCGGGAGTCGTTTCCATGAGAGTCATGCCGTGGTTCCTTCCGCATTGCCGGCATCCACGCTTGCGACCGGTCCGATGCGCCTGCTCCAGTGGCGCCAGAAACTGCGCATCGCGCCTTCGTCGACCGAGCGGCCCGAAGGGCCTTCGAGATCGTCGGCCATACCGCGCGACATATCGCTCCAGTCCAGATCACTGTCGCCGAACTCGGCGTAGGCGGAGACGTCCGCCGTCGCGACGATGCCGCGCTGGACGGCCTCGTACGCCTCGATGTCGTCGGGTGTGGCGAGACCACCGGGGCCGACGAAGCTGGCCATCGTCTTCAGACGTAGCGCCCGCACCTCGTCGGGCTCCCCGATCTCGACGAACTGCCATGCCCGCACGTCGGTCTGCCCTGGACCCACAGGTTCGAGTTGCCGGATGGTCAATGCCTCCAGATCGAAGAGCAGCAGATTGGGGAAGACGAAGAGGATCTTGGACGCGTCCGCGACCTGTGCGGCTCGTTCCGTTCCGAGGCGAGCTTCCATCTCCGCCCGCTTCCCGACGATCCGTTCCTTCTCCGTATCTCCGAATCGGGGTTCCCAGACCATGCCGATCCGGCCGTTGTGGCCGGTGAGGACGAGCAGACCGTGTCCGTTACCGAGATCGTGAGCGTGCTGGTCGTGATCGGTGACGGCGAAACCCGTTTCGCGGAGATAGCCGACGAAGGTGTTGTGCGTCGGAGCGAAATGGTAGCCATCCATGGCGTTCTCGACGGCGAGCTTCCAGTTCCCCTTGACGCTGTACTTCTGGACGCCCGGCAGTGTCGTCATGCCCTCCGGGCCGATGGACGCTGTCATCGACATGTAGTCGGCTGCAGCGCCCAGATGGTCGAGCAGGTCGGGAACCTCCTGGGTGAAGGCGACGAAGACGAAGCCCTCGTGGATACCCAGACGCGGAACCCGCCTCAACGACAGCGATTCGACGAATGCACTGTCCTGCGGATAGGCATCCTTGTCCGGAAGCGCGGCGAGTTCACCGGAGTTGCGGAAGGTCCAGGCGTGGTAGAAGCATTGGAAGTTCTTCGCTCTTCCTTCCGGTTCCCGGCAGAGGATCGTCCCACGGTGCGGACACGCATTCAGATAGGCCTGCACGGTACCGTGACTGTCACGGACGAAGATCAGGGGACGTCCACCCAGGCTGCGGGTCTTGAAGTCTCCCGGTTCGGGAATCTCGCTCTCGTGACCGAGGTACAGCCAGGTCCGGCCCCAGATCTTCTCCCGCTCCCGCGCGAAGATCTCCTCGTCCCGGTAGGCGCGCCTGTGGACCCGGAAGGTGAGGGCCTCCCAGTCCTGGACCACGAGGGAATTGCCGACCTCCAATCGGTCGGCGTCCGGGGCCGCACCCACCCCGGGCAGAATTGCAGTCATGAGCGCTCCCAATCACGTTGCTGTTCATTGCAAGATGACATCTCGTACTACGAGATGGTCGTTCAGTCGAGGGGATACCGTCAACACGGGACGAGGGGTTTAACGGACTCGATTCACAGATGTAACCTCGGCCGCGCACCGACACGCAGCAGGACGGCGAGGATCGTCGCCGCCGTCGCTGCCGCCACTCCGGCCACGACGAACGAGAACGGCCAGTCCGCCGATTCGACGACGGCGCCCAGAACAGGCGGGGTGAGGACCATTCCGGCTGCGACAGCGGTGTTCTGGATGCCGAGAACGAGTCCGATACGGCGGGGGTCGGCCGCCTCCCCCACCGCGGTGAAGGCCAACCCGTTCCAGCTGACCCCGGCCAGGCCGGCGATCATCAGGATCGGGACCACTATCGGCCCGCCGAGCCATGCCCCCACCGCGAGCACGGCGAACAGCGCACTCGTCACCGCGGAGACGACCATCAGAGGAGGCAGACGACGGCCGGAACGATCCGACCATGCACCCAGGCCGATCCTCAGTGCACCACCGCCGAACTGCACCAGCGCGAGCAGCGCGGCCGCTGTAGCGGGATCCATCGCATGCTCGTCGACGAGGTAGACGACCATGAAGGAGACGACAGCGAGCTGCGGCACCACGAGCAGTAGCGACACAGCACACAACCAGGCCACGGAGCGGGTCCCACCGGGATCGGCGGACAGCCCGGACCGCGCGACCGCCGTCTCGTGCACCCGGGGTTCCCTGATGAACACCACAGCCGCTACCGCACCCGTGAGTACCGCCACCGCTGCGGCGAGGAACGCACCACCGAGTCCCCAGGCGCGTTCCGCTGCAGGAAGCCCGAGCGCGGCGAGGCCGGCACCGACGGGTATCGCCGTCTGCCTCGCCCCCATCGCCAGGCCGCGCTCCCCCTGCGAGAACCACATCAGTACCGCTCTGCCACTGGCCGCGTTGACGCTCGCACAGGCAGCTCCCGCCGCCACCAGAGCGACGCACAGTCCCACGACGCTCGGCGCGGCAGCCGCGGCGACGAGTGCACCACCCGTCGCGACGAGCCCGAGCGTCATGACCAGTCGCTCACCGATCCGATCCGCGAGCGCACCCCACGGCACCAGGGCGATGAGCAGACCGACGGTGCTCGCCGCGAGCACCATGCCGAGTTGTGCCAACGACAAACCGAATCGCGCACGCAGGGCCGGAGCGAGACTCGGCATGCCCTGGAGCACCGTCGCTGCCGACGCCTGAGCGAAGACTCCGGTGGCGAGAACGACCCAGCGGTACCGCGGGAGTTCCGGATCGGAGGAAGAAGAGGACTGCAGATCGACCTGCACCATAGATCGATATTGGTATGCGGGACAGCATCATGTCAATCGTGACGGTGGGTCGTCTTCCAGAGTTAACCTGGCCGCCACGGCGATAGACCGACGTCGAAAGTTGGATTGCACCAACGGATTCGATACCGCCTGCACGCAGAAACGTCCGGCGTCGCGATACCGGATCCTGTGGTACCGCGACGCCGGACGTCGCTCGATCGTCGAACACTCTCGCAAGAGAGGTCTACAGCCCCCAGTCGTGCCGCTGGATGGACGCGGAGTGGATGCTGAACTTGCCGGTCACCTCGTCGTCGGGCTCGACATGATGCCTCGCGCGGACGACGTGTCGTCCGAAGCCTTCCGGAACGGGACGACCGGATTTGCGCTGCAACCACAACCGCATGAGATGGCGGCGACGGTCAGGCTCCGGGAAATCGACGAAATCCGTACGGGCATGCAGCGCCGAGTAGTTGAGCAACCACTGGATGTCGCCCTGCCGAAAGTCCATGTGCAGAGCGATTCCGGGACGGGCCGCGATGTCCTCGAGCAGTTCGAGCAGTTCGATCTGTTCCGGCGTCAGCCGGGGGACCTCGGGATAGTCCTGGGCGGTGTAGAGGATCCGGTTGCCCCCGTAGAAACTGAAGACACCGTCCTCGTAGGCGCACATCGGCGAATCGTAGACGGGAGCGGGAGCATCGTGGTCCTGCTTGTACCAGTCCCAGTACCACTTCTCGAACATCAGTGGCGCCAGATCCGGTCGCTCCCTGAGCACTTCGTTGTAGATGGTCATTCCGCTGACCAGACTGCTTGCACCCCCCTCCATCGACGGATGCAGGCACATCAGAGCGACGACATCCGACGAGTCCGAGTGGTAGCCGAGCCGACTGCGAATGCGTGAACTCAGCGAGGTCGGATCGTCCTGCGTCTTGTTCGAGGTCGCCCGGATGTGGTCGATCAGATCTCCGAGTTGGTTCTGGCGCATCGGAGTTCCCAGGTACAATCCGAGCAGAAAATAGATCGAGGCCGACAGGGCATGCGAATACTCCTGGACCCGCAGACCGCGCGCCAGCAGGAAGCCTCGCCCGTGATCGAGCTCGTTCCCCCACGCGGCGATGGTCTCGGAGCAGACCGGTAGCGGGTAATCCTCGCGGGAGACGAATCTGAGATCTGGATCGTCACGGAGGAAACGCTTTCCGACGGTCTCCAGTTCGTCGAGTTCCTCCTCCGTGAAGTGATGGATCCAGGTTTCGGTCTGCCCAAGCACGTCACCTCTCCATGCTGCGGGACCCTCGACGGGACTCAGAACGTGACTCACTGCCGAACTCCTTCCGGTACGAAACTGTCGAGGTCGATCTCCGTGAGCGAGTCACGGGCGACGAGCAGGGATACGAGGGATTCGAAGGACGCGATGTCGACCCGGCCGGCGAACTCCGGTTCGGGCGTTTGTGCGAGCGTTTCGGGTGTGGACTTGCAGAACTCCGCGGTGTACGCCCACCGTTGTTCGTCGTTCGCCTGGTCGTTCGCGAGGTCCGCGAGCTCCGTCATCGCGTCGGCGAAGGACGCCAGGGTGTCGGCGTTCGCGTCCGTGAAGGCCCCCGTCGAGGCATAGACGGTGGTGGGGATGCTGCCGATTCCGTCGAAGAAGGGGTTACCGAGCGACACGGTGGTGCCGTCCGATTCGCCGGCCACCGCCTGCGCTGCCGTCACCTGCGCACCGTCGACGGAGCCCGCGACCACACCGGGCAGCAGGTCGGGGAAAGGCAGGGCGACGAACTCGGCGGTCGACGCCTCCCCGGCATCCGCTTCGATCCACGCCTGTGTGAGGATGTGCCCCAGTCCGCCGATCTGGTTGACGCCGACCTTCTTCCCCTGGAGCTGCTTCGGCTCGGTGACCCCGGCCCCTGCGGGAACCACGACGGCGTTCGCGTCGTCGGTGGACTGATCGCCACCCGATGCCACGACGAGATCGATCCCCTGCGCCACTGCCTGCATGGCGCTGTACGAGTTCACGAAGGCGATATCGACCTCACCGGCCTGCAGAGCGGAGATTCCGGCGGCGCCGCTCTGGACGTTGATCAGTTCGAGATCGATCCCATGGTCGGCGAACACTCCCTCTTCGACACCCCAAGGCAGAGCCTCGTTGCAGAGTCCGAGAGTGGTGACGCGCAGAGGCACGAGGCCGTTCTCCGCGGCCTCGACGACCGCTGCGTCCGAGTTGCTCGAACATCCGGTCAGTACCGCGGCGCAGACGGATAGCGCGGCGGTACCCGCGAGCAGGTGGGGGCGGATGTGCATATGGTTCTCCTGTTCGAGGAAATGCAGAAGCGATACGGTCGGCGGCGACATCGACGGCCGACCGGAGCGATTCGCGACGTCAGATGTCGGCTCTCGGCCTCATCACCATGCGGAACACCTCGCTGCGCAGCTCTGCGAAGCGGGTCAGCTGTTTGGTCTCCACCTGGTCGCGTTCGGACGGAAGGTCCACGACGATGTCCGCGACGATACGACCGGGGTTCGCCGCCAGGACGACGACACGGTCGCCGATGTAGACGGCCTCGTCGATGTCATGGGTGACGAAGGCGACGGCCATGCCGTACTCGTCCCGCAGCTGCAGCACCAGGTCCTCGAGATCCGCCCGTGTCTGGGCGTCGACGGCGGCGAAGGGCTCGTCCATGAGCATGACCTTCGGTTCCACCACGAGCGCCCGGGCGATCGCAACACGCTGCTGCATGCCACCGGACATCTGCCAGGGATACATGTCGGCCGTACCGGGGAGACCCACGGCCTTCAACGCATGATCGATCCGATTGTCGGTCTCCGCACGGGAGAGACCGTAGGCGTAGGTGGCGGCCCTGAGGTTCTTGCGCACGGTCATCCAAGGGAACAGAGATCGGCTGTAGTCCTGGAAGACGACGGCCAGTCCCATCGGCGGGCCGTCGATCTCCTTGTCGTTCACCAGGACGGAACCGTCGGTCGGCGCGAGCAGTCCGGCCACCATCATGAGGAGTGTGGACTTGCCGCAGCCCGAGGGCCCCACGATGGAGACGAGCTCGTTCTCGTGCAGCACCAGCGAGGTCGGTTCGAGGATGAGCTTGCGGGCCTCCCCCTCACCGTACGACTTCGTGAGGTTGATCGCCTCGAGCGCAATGCCGCGGTGTCCGGTCGGATCGATCCGTGTTTCGAGTTCGATCATTGTTCTTTCAACCCTTCTCGTCTCTGCCAGTGCAGAATTCGGCGCTCGACCACAGCGAACGCGGCATTCGTAGCGAGTCCGATCACGGCGATCAGGACGAAGGCCGACCACATGCGTGTGTACTGGAAGGTCTGCTGGCTCAGCTGCACCTCGTACCCGAGTCCTGCTGTGGTGGCGAAGAATTCGGAGACAATCATGAGGATCAATCCGATGCCGATACTGACTCGCAGGCCGGCCGTGATGCGCGGAAGTGCCGCAGGGATGACGACCTTCGAGTACAACTGCACCCCACCGAGATGGAGACTCCGAGCGCTGCGTAGATACGAACTGTCCACCGTGGACACACCATCGGCCGTGTTGACGATGATCAGCCACACCGTTCCGAAGGCGATCATGAAGATGTTCATGGCGTCCGTGACCCCGAATACCTTCACCGCGATCGGGATGAGGATCGCGTTCGGGACGGCGAGCCAGAATCGGACCACGGGGCCGTACATCCGAGCGGCGACCGTGCTGCGCGCGAGGAGTACACCCACGGCGATTCCGATCACGGCCGCGAGCACCCAGCCGGCGGCGAGACGCTTCAGGCTGACCATCGCTGTGGCGTAGAAGTGCTCCGAGAGGAAGGCCGTCGACGGAGTCGGTGCGAGCCAGTCGTCGACGAACTGTTCGGCGATTCGGGACGGAGGCGGGAAGAACACATTCGAACTCGCCTGTGCCACGAGCTCCCACAGGATCAGAACCAGTGCGAGGAGCCAGAATCGGGCGAGCGAGTTCACCGCGCGCCGGATCCGCACGGCCGGAAAGCGTGGCCGTGTCCTGGACATGTTCGCGTCCCGGGCATCGGTCGCGCCGCGGACGATGGCGACGTCGGTCACTGATACACCCACGTCAGGGCCTTCCTTTCGATGTGGGTCACCGCCGAGTAGAGAGCGACACCGAGTACTCCGACGATCAACGTCCCCGCGAACATGATGTCCGTGCGGAGGGCCTGTTGGTACTGGACGAGCAACGTCCCCACCCCGGATTTCGCACCGAGCAGCTCGGTACTGAGAACCACGACGAGCGTTGTGCCCGAGGCGATACGGATCCCGGTGACGATGGAGGGCAGCGCACTCGGCAGGGTGACGAGCATCCGGGTCCGCATCCAACTCCACCGCATCGAACGAGCGGCGTCCAGGCGCATCGGCTCGACGGTGGCGACGCCGTACACCGTGTTGATCAGCACGATCCAGAAGGTGGCGAACCCGGCGACCGCGACCTTCATCTCGATTCCGAGGCCGAAGAGAAGGATGGCGATCGGAATGAGAGCGGTGGCGGGGATGGACCGGAATGCGTCCACCACGATCATCGCGGGTGCCGAGAGCCGGCGAACGGTGCCGATCACGGTTCCACAGACGATCGCGGCGAGGGACGCGAGGACGAGTGCCGCGAACCACGACCAGATCGTGTCGGCGAGGCCGGTCAGGAACTCGGAATCGGTGACGAGCCCGGGGATCCGGGATGCCACTTCCCACGGATAGGGAACGGAGTCGCGGGACACGAAACCGCTTGCCACAGCGAGAGCCCAGGCGACGAGAAGGGTTCCGGTGCCGGCGACGGCGAGAAGCATCGATACCGATCGTGTGCGCATCCGACTCCGTCCGATCGATCCTGATTGGTCGATTCGAAGCTAAGACGGCAGCTGGCGATCTGCAATGCGTGACACTATCTCGTAATACGAGAGGGGACTTGTTTTCGCGTCCGAAACAAAAACGAGGACCCGCGGAGTCGCGGGTCCTTCGCAAGAGGGGTCGGCGTACGAGTACGGCTCCCCGCCACAGCCGGCGTGACGGGGAGCCGTTCTACGACGCGGAGATCAACCGGCGGGTTCGAGCACCTCGCGTCCCACGAACGGGACGAGAGCCTCGGGCACCTTCACCGAACCGTCGGCCTGCTGGTGGTTCTCGAGCAGCGCCACGAGCCAGCGGGTGGTCGCGAGCGTGCCGTTGAGGGTCGCGGCGGTCTGCGGCTTGCCGTTCTCGTCGCGGTACCGGATGTTGAGGCGACGCGCCTGGAAGGTCGTGCAGTTCGACGTCGATGTGAGCTCGCGGTAGCGCTCCTGCGTGGGCACCCAGGCCTCGCAGTCGAACTTGCGGGACGCCGACGACCCGAGATCGCCGGCCGCGACGTCGATGACGCGGTACGGCACGTCGATGGCGGCGAGCATGTCGCGCTCCCAGGCCAGCAGACGCTCGTGCTCCGCCGCGGCCTCCTCGGGGCGGCAGTAGACGAACATCTCGACCTTGTCGAACTGGTGCACGCGGATGATGCCGCGGGTGTCCTTGCCGTAGCTGCCCGCCTCGCGACGGAAGCACGACGACCAGCCTGCGTAGCGCTTCGGGCCCTTCGACAGGTCGAGGATCTCGCCCGAGTGGTAGCCCGCGAGCGGCACCTCGGAGGTGCCCACAAGGTAGAGGTCGTCCTCCTCGAGCCGGTACACCTCGTCGGCGTGCTGGCCGAGGAAGCCGGTGCCCTGCATCACCTCGGGACGCACGAGCACGGGCGGGATCATCATGGTGAACCCGTTCGCGGTGGCCTTCTGGGCGGCCAGCTGCAGCAGGCCCAGCTGGAGCAGCGCGCCGTAGCCGGTGAGGAAGTAGAACCGGGCACCGGAGACCTTGGCGCCGCGCTCCATGTCGATGAGCCCGAGCGACTCGCCGAGCGCGAGGTGGTCCTTGGGTTCGAAGTCGAAGGTGGGCAGCTCGCCGACGGTCTCGAGCGTGACGAAGTCGTCCTCGCCGCCGGCGGGCACGCCGTCCTGCACGACGTTGGAGATCGCGAGGTGCGCGCGATCGAAGGCCTCCTGCGCGGCGTGCTGCTCGGCCTCGAGTTCCTTGACCTTCGCGGCCAGCTCCTTGGCGCCGTCGAGCAGCGCGGGGCGCTCCTCGGGGGACGCCTTGCCGACCTTCTTGCCCAGGGCCTTCTGCTCGGCGCGTGCGTTGTCGCCGGCGAGGACAGCGGCGCGACGGGAGGCGTCGGCCT
This sequence comes from Rhodococcus rhodochrous, assembly GCF_900187265.1. NCBI lineage: Bacteria > Bacillati > Actinomycetota > Actinomycetes > Mycobacteriales > Nocardiaceae > Rhodococcus > Rhodococcus rhodochrous. The sequence goes on along the minus strand of NZ_LT906450.1, from coordinate 178,140 downwards.
CGAGCAGCACGTCGACGAGGCCCGGGTCCTCTCCCCGCATGCGCTGCGACTCGCGGACGGCGTCGGGATTCTCGCGGAGGAACTTGAGGTCGATCACGGAATCGAAGCCTACCGCTGCCAGAGTTCCAGGTAGTCGTCGCGCCCGAACATCTTCGCTGTGTCCTCCGCGGTGGGGTGCCCGTGACGCGGGTCGGCACCGGCCTCGGCGAGTGCCCGCACGACCGCCTCGACGCCCTTGAAGACCGCCCCCGCGAGAGGTGACTGGCCGCGGTCGTTGAGCCGGTTCACGTCGGCTCCCCGCTCGACCAGGGCCTGTACGGCCTCGGCATGACCGTGGTAGGACGCCAGCATGAGCAGCGTGTCGCCGGTCTCGTTGGTGAGGTTCACCGGTACCCCGGCATCGACGTACGCGGTGAGGGTCTCGACGTCTCCCCGGCGGGCGGCGTCGAAGGTCTGCTTGGCGATCTCGAGAATCTCGGGATCGATCGGGTCGTCGGCCATGAGCCGAAACTACCTGCGTCCACTCGAACAGGCATGATGGAAGTGATGGCCGAAGACAACAAGCCCAAGCCCGACCGGCGCCCGCCCTCGGCGCGGTTGACCCGACGCGCCCTCGTGCTCGTCGCAGCCGGTGCCGTCCTGGCGGCGATCGCGACGTTCGTCGTCGCGGGGTTCCAGGGCGCCGACGGTGGGGACGACAGCGCCGGCGCCGGCATCAGCACGACCGGCGCGGTCGCGGGGGAAGCGTTCGGTACCGCCACCGCCGGCGACTGCCTGACCTGGAGTGCTCTCGACGCGAGCGACCTCGCGAAGGTCGACTGCGCCGAGACGCATCTGTTCGAGGTGGTCGCCGACATCGACCTGAGCCTGTATCCCGGCACCGAATGGGGACCGGGATCGCGCTTCCCGTCGGTCACGCGTTTCACCGAGCTGCGCGACGAGCAGTGCGCACCCGCCGCGATGGACTATCTCGACGGCCGGTTCGACCCGCACGGCAAGTTCAGCATCGGCCTCATCAACCCCGGCGAGGCGGGCTGGGCGGCCGGCGAACGCACGCTGCGGTGCGGTCTGCAGTTCTCGTCGACCACCGGCAACCTGCTGCCCATCAAGGGCCGGGTCGCCGATCAGGACCAGTCGCGGGCCTGGGACGTCGGTGTCTGCATCGGCATCAACAACGGTGTCCCTGCCGACCCGGTGGAGTGTTCCAAGCCGCACGCCTTCGAGGTCGTCGCGGTCGTCGACCTCGGTGGGCAGTTCCCCGGCGGCCTGCCGAGCATCGAGGACCAGGACGGCTATCTCGAGGAGACCTGCACGCGCCTGGTCAACGAGTACCTCGGCGACCCCGAGGCTCTGCGCAACAAGACCCTCACACTGTTCTGGGACAACCTCGACTACGACAGCTGGCTCGCCGGCAGCCGCAAGGTGAACTGCTCGATCGGCAAGCAGGTCGAGGGTGGCGGCTTCTCGTCGATCACCGGCAGCGCCAAGGGCGACATCCTCATCGACGGCCAGCCGCCCGTGCCGCCGCCGCCCGTGCCGGAAGGCCGGTCGCTGCCGACGCCGCTGCCGGGCGCAGTTCCCCTGCCGGGGTCGTGACGTGCCGGTACACATGGAGGACGAGCACTTCGAGGAGCTCGTCTCGGAAGCACTCGACGAGATCCCCCGCGAACTCGCGCGGGCGATCGACAATGTCGTGGTCCTCGTCGAGCCGCGCCACGACGAAGAACCGGATCTGCTGGGTCTGTATCAGGGCGTCGCGCTGACCGAGCGCGACAGCCACTACGCGGGATCGCTACCGGACACGATCACGATCTACCGCGACGCGATCCTCGACATCTGCGAGGACGACGACGACGTCGTGCACGAGGTGCTCGTCACCGTCGTCCACGAGATCGCGCACTATTTCGGAATCGACGAAGAGCGCCTCCACCAGCTGGGCTGGGGCTGAGGCGCTCTTCGCGATCGGTACCGGGTGCTACTTGTTGCGGGCCGCGGTCGCCTTGTCGAGGCGAGGTCCCTTGGCCTTGCGCTGACCGAAGTGCGGGCTGAGCGTCGAAACGACGAACATGATGACGGTTCCGACAGCGACGACGGCCACGGTGAGCCACACGACGATGACGCCGAAGAGTTCCAACATGCCCGGTTACCTCCACAGTCGATGTCACTTCGAGGCAAACGGCACACGTCCGCCCCGGGGGTCACCCTACCGCCCGCGTTCCGCCGGGTGACGACCGACTCCGCCCGCGCTCCGGTGGGGACTCAGAGGGTGGTGAAGTGCTCGAGCTTCGGCGCTCCCGCAAGGAGGGGTCCGAGGTCGGTGATGGCGCCCTCGCCGGCGCGGAACTTGCGGTAGGCGGCGTCGTGCTCGGCCGAGCGCCACTTCTCCACGACCACCCAGCGGGCCTCGTTCTTCTGATCCACGAGGATCTCGATGCCGTCGCATCCGTCGAACTGTCGCGTCTCGTCGAGCACGCGGGTCATGACCTTCTTCGCGTCGTCGAGGGAGTCGGCCTTGAATTCGAGTTCGAGCAGAGCGGTGAGCGCCATGGGAGACCTTCCGTGATGTGCGATGTGACTGCCCTCACCACATTTCCCCATGGGTGAGAACTGCGCAATACCTCTGTGGAAACAGGATTATCGGGAGGCCGACGCGAGAGCGGGAAGGACGTGGTGCTCGAGCAGCGGCGCGAGATCGTCGGGCAGCGGTAGGGCCGCCGGGTCGAGCCAGCGCGTCTCCGCGATCTCCGCGGCGGCACCGGCGACCTCCACGAGCGGGTGTTCGTAGACGGTTCCTTCGAGCCGGTAGCCGGGCTCGTTGGCGGCCTCGGCGTCGAAGACCCCGACGAGACGCAGCGACGACAGATCCAGTTCGGCACCCAGTTCCTCGGCGCACTCGCGCACGGCAGTCTCGGCCGGGGTCTCCCCCGGATCCGGCTTGCCTCCGGGCAGCATGAACCGCGACGTGTTCCGCTTCCGCACGGTGAGCACCTCACCGGCGGCGTTGCGGAGAACGACGGCGCTCACTCTGATCACACGGTCACGAATCGCGGGGTGCTGGTTCACCGGACCATCCTAGGACCGGTCAGAACATGCTGTAGCCACCGTCGATGAGCGTCGTGCTGCCGGTCTGGAAGGACGACGCATCGCTCGCGAGATAGACGGCGATGCCTTCGAAATCCTCCGGGGTGCCCCACCGGCCGAGCGGCACGCGACCGATGACGTTCGAGTTGAAGACGTCGGATTCCTGCAGCGGACCGGTCATGTCGGTGGCGATCCAGCCCGGCAGCACGCTGTTGACCCGGATCCGGTGACGCGCGAACTCGACGGCACAGCCGTTCGCGAGCGCGAGCACCGCGGCCTTGCTCGCCGCGTACGGCTGGTTGCGTCCGGCGCCCTGCAGCGCACCGAGGCTCGACGTGACGATCATCGAACCCCCGGTGCCCTGCTCGACGAGCACACGCGAGGTCTCCCGCATCGTGAAGAACGCGCCGTCGACGTTCGTCGCCATGACGGCGCGGTACCGCTCGGTCGTCGACTCGTGGAACTTCTGCAGCGACGACCCGATGCCGGCGTTGACCACCACGATGTCGAGCCCACCGAAGTCGTCGACGAGCGCCGCGACACCGTCGGTCACGGCCTGCTCGTCGGAGACGTCGACCGCGCGGGTTGCCACGCGGCCGGCGAACCTCCCGATGTCGGCCGCGGCCTTCGCGAGCTTGTCCTCGCTCCGGCCCCACAGGGTGACGTCGGCGCCGGCACGGGCGAGGCCCCGGGCCATACCGAGACCGATCCCCGCGGAACCACCCGTGACGAGAGCGCGCCTGCCTGTGAGGTCGAACATCGAATCCCTCTTCCCTGAAACGATTACGCGTACCCGGCGGCGATGTCGCGGCCGATGATCTCCTTCATGATCTCGGTGGTGCCACCGTAGATCGTCTGGATGCGCGAATCGACGTAGGCGCGCCCGATCGGGTACTCCATCATGTAGCCGTACCCGCCGTGCAGCTGCACGCAGCGGTCGACGACGCGCTTCTGCAGTTCGGTCGCCCACCACTTGGCCTTCGACGCATCCACAGGGGTGAGCTCCCCCGCGTTGAGCGCGAGTACGCACCGATCGACATGCGACTCGGTGATCTCGATCTCGGTGAGCATCTCGGCGAGCGCGAACCGGGTGTTCTGCAGGTCGCCGATGGGCTTGCCGAACGCCTTGCGCTCGAAGACGTACTGCACGGTCCACTCGTAGGCGGCCCGCGCCGAGGTGATCGCGCTGACGGCGATACCGATGCGTTCGAGGGGCAGGTTCTCCATCAGATGCACGAAGCCGCGACCCTCGGTGCCGAGGAGGTTCCCGGCGGGGACGCGGGCGTCCTCGAAGACGAGCTCGGCGGTGTCCTGCGCAGCGAGACCGACCTTGTGGAGTTTGCGCCCCCTGCTGAAACCGGGGGTGTCGCGCTCGACGACGATGAGCGAGAAGCCCTTCGACCCCGCGCTCGGATCGGTGCGGCACACCACGATGACGAGATCGGAGTGGATTCCGTTGGTGATGAAAGTCTTCTGTCCGTTGATCACTCACTCGTCACCGTCGCGCACGGCGGTGGTCTTCACGCCCTGCAGGTCGGATCCGGCGCCCGGCTCGGTCATGGCGATCGCGCCGATTCGTTCGCCGGTGGCGAGTGCCGGCAGCCAGCGCGCCTTCTGCTCCTCGGTGCCGAGGTGGAGGATGTACGGGATCGCGATGTCGTCCTGCAGTGCGAGTCCCGCACCGAAGGAGGTCGTACCGGTCCGCGCGATCTCCTCCTGCACGATGTGCCGGAAGCGGTAGTCGGTCACGCCCGAACCGCCGAACTCCTCGGGCACGCCGAGGCCGACGATGCCGGATTTGCCCGCGGCGATCCACGCCGACCGGTCGACGAGGCGCTCCTCCTCCCACCGTTCGTAGTTCGGTTCGATCTCGCGGGCGAGGAACTCGCGCACGGTCTCCCGGTACGCCTCGTGGTCGTCGTCGAAGTGGGTGCGTTTCATGGCTTCTCCTAGGCGTTCACGCGGGACATCATGCCGCTCAGACGCTCCGCGATGAGGCTCTCGGCGTCGGCGACGATGCGCTCGACCAATTCCCCCGCGGTGGGGATGTCGTGGATGATCCCCTGGACGGTGCCGACGGTCCAGATGCCGGCCTCGGGATCACCGTTCTCGTAGACGAGGCGACCCCGGGCGCCGGCGACGAGTTCGCGCACGTCCTCGAACTTCCCTCCGCGGTCGAGGATCTCGACGACCTCGCGGCTGACGGTGTTGCTCGCGACACGAGCGGTGTTGCGCAGCGGACGGAAGATGAGTTCGGTGTCGGTCTCGTTCGCCGCGACGATGGCTTCCTTGATGGTGCGGTGGATCGGCGATTCCTCGGTGCACATGAAGCGGGTGCCCATGTTGATGCCGTCGGCGCCGAGCGCGAGGGCCGCGACGAGACCGCGGCCGTCACCGAAACCGCCGGACGCGATCATCGGGATGGTGATCTTCTCGGCCGCGGCGGCGATGAGCACGAGGCCGGGGACGTCGTCCTCACCGGGGTGCCCGGCGCATTCGAAGCCGTCGATGCTGATGCCGTCGACACCGATGTCCTGCGCCTTGACGGCGTGCCGGACGCTGGTGCACTTGTGCAGCACCTTGATCCCGGCGGCGTGGAAGTCGGGCAGGTGCGGTGCGGGATTCGATCCGGCCGTCTCGACGATCTTCACGCCCGAGTCGATGATGACCTGGCGGTACTCCTCGTAGGGCGGCGGGTCGATCGCCGGCAGGATCGTGAGGTTGACGCCGAACGGCTGGTCGGTGAGTTCGCGGGTGCGGGCGATCTCCTTCGCGAGGTCCTCGGGCGTCGGCTGCGTCAGAGCGGTGATCATGCCGAGCGCGCCGGCGTTGGCGACCGCAGCGACGAGTTCGGCGCGGCCGACCCACTGCATCCCTCCCTGCACGATGGGATGTCGGACGCCGAAGGTTTCGGTGAAAGCGGTGGTCAGCACGACATGAGCTCCTTGCGTGGAGGTGTTTCGAACGACTCTCAGGCGGTCGGGTGATGGCCCACGACCCGCAGCGCGATCACGATGTACCGCTGCGCGACCTGAGCGGGCGTGAGGGGACCGTCGAGCTGGTACCAGCGGACGATGGACTGGAACATCCCGAGGAGAGCGCGCACGGCCTCATCGACGTCGTCGACGTCGAACACCTGCTGTTCGACGCCTTCGCGCACCAGGTCGAGCATCATCAGCTCGAGGCGCTTGCGGGTCGCGGCGTAGGTCCGGCGGTTCTCCGGGGAGATGTGGCGCACTTCGGAATCCAGGCCCGAACGCTGTGCGCGGTGGGTCATGTTCAGCACGATCGCCTCGACGGCGTTGACGAAGCGGGCGACCGGATCGTCGCCGCCGTCCGCGACCGCCGCCGAGACACGGTCGATGAGGTCGAGGACGGCGGCGTCGAGCAGCGTGACGAGAACGGCTTCCTTGTTCTCGTAGTGGTAGTACAGCGCTGGCACCGTCACGCCGACCCGGCGGGCCAGGTCGCGCACGGTGGTGCCGTGGAAGCCGTTCTCGCTGAACGCTTCCAGGGCATGTTCGAGGATGGGGTCGAGCCCCAGAGGCTGGAACTCCCGCCAGTTCGCGGACTGCACGTCCGCGCGCGGCGTGTCGGATTCCTCGGCCTCGTGTGCCGGGGTCATCGACCCCCTCCTCTCACAGTCGGTGCTCGGTCAGCGCGGAGCCATGCGGATCGCGCCGTCGAGGCGGATGACCTCGCCGTTGAGCATCGGGTTGGAGACGATGTGTGCGGCGAGGGCGCCGTACTCGGACGGATCGCCGAGGCGGGCCGGGTGCGGAACCTGCGCGCCGAGCGATGCCTGGGCCTCTTCCGGCAGCGTGCCGAGCAGCGGGGTCTTGAACAGGCCCGGCGCGATGGTGACGACGCGGATGAGCAGCGACGCGAGGTCGCGGGCGATCGGCAGGGTCATGCCGACGACGCCACCCTTGGACGCCGAGTAGGCGGCCTGGCCGATCTGTCCGTCGAAGGCTGCGACGGAAGCGGTGTTGATGATGACGCCACGCTCGCCGTCGACCGGCTCGGTCCTGGCGATGCGCTCGGCGGCGAGACGGATGACGTTGAACGTGCCGAAGAGGTTGACGTCGACGACCTTCTTGAACGCGTCGAGCGGGAAGGCACCCTTCTTGCTCACGGTCTTGATCGCGTTGCCGATGCCGGCGCAGTTCACCGCGACGCGCAGCGGGCCGAGCGACTCGGCCACGTCGAGGGCCTCGGTGACGGCAGCCTCGTCGGTGACGTCGGCGGCGACGAAGCGGACGCGGTCGCCGAGCTCCTTGGCGATGGTCTCACCGTTGGACGACGGCAGATCGATGATGACGATCTGCGCGCCGTCGTTCAGCAGGGCCTTGACGGTGGCGAGACCGAGGCCGGAGGCACCACCGGTGACGACGGCGACGCTGTCGTTGACGATCATTGATTACCCTTTCGAGAGTTGTTGCGGTTCGGAATTTCTCAGGACTTCAGAGACGTTCGATGACGGTGGCGTTGGCCATGCCCGCGCCCTCGCACATCGTCTGCAGGCCGTAGCGACCACCGGTGGCCTCGAGGTGGTTGACGAGGGTCGACAGCAGTCGGGTGCCCGACGAGCCGAGCGCGTGACCGAGCGCGATCGCGCCGCCCCACGGGTTGAGCTTGGCCGGGTCGGCACCGAGTTCGTGGGCCCAGGCGAGCGGCACGGGCGCGAACGCCTCGTTGACCTCGTAGGCGTCGATGTCGTCGATGCCCAGACCGGCGCGGGCGAGGACCTTCTGCGTGGCCGGGATCGGGGCGGTGAGCATGAAGACCGGGTCGTCGCCGGCGACGGAGAACGAGTGGAAGCGGGCGCGCGGGGTCAGGCCCAGCTTGTTCGCCATCTCCTCGCTCATGATGAGCGCGGCCGACGCACCGTCGGTGAGCGGCGAGGAGTTGCCGGGGGTGATGACCCACTGCGCCTCGGGGAACCGGGCCGCGTACTCCTCGGTGTAGAAGGACGGCTTCAGACCGGCGAGGCCCTCGGCGGTGGTGGAGGCACGCAGCGTCTCGTCGACGGTGTGCTGCACCTGCTCGCCCGCGGCGTTCTCGACGGTGATCGGGACGATCTCCTTGTCGAAGTATCCGGCCTCGTAGGCCGCGGCAGCACGCTGGTGCGACTGCGCGGAGTAGGCGTCGAGGGCGTCGCGGTCGAACTTCCACTTCGCGGCGATGAGCTCGGCCGAGATGCCCTGGTTGACCAGGCCCTCGGGATAACGGGCGCGCACGCTCGGGCCGTGGGTGTCCTTGCCGAGGGTGGCGGTGCCCATCGGGATGCGGCTCATCGACTCGACACCGCACGCGATGACCATGTCGTAGGCCCCGGCGATGACGCCCTGCGCGGCGAAGTGCGCGGCCTGCTGGCTCGACCCGCACTGGCGGTCGATGGTGGTCGCGGGCACCGACTCGGGGAAGCCTGCGGCGAGGAGCGCGGTGCGTGAGATGTTGAGGGACTGCTCGCCGACCTGGGCGACGCAGCCGCCGATCACGTCGTCGACCTGCGCGGGGTCGATGCCGTTGCGCTCGACGAGCGAGCGCAGGACGTGGGCGAGCAGTTCGACGGGGTGGGTGCCGGACAGGGCGCCGCCCGGCTTGCCCTTACCGACAGCGGTACGGACGACGTCGACGATGACAGCGTTGGTCATGACGATCCTTTCGAAAGTGCAGCGTGCGGGCCGGAGACGTTCCCAGCGGCGTACTTATCGATCGCTAAAGCTCTACCACGGACTTAACGCTCGGTCAATGGTGCCTGAGAGCTAGCGCACGCTAAGCGACTCTGATAGTGATGGATCACGACCCGAGTCGAGGAGACGCCCGTGCGCGCAGCGCAATTGACCGAACACGCCGGCCCCGACGCCGTCCGCGTGACCGACATCCCCGAACCCGAGGCGGGCGACTCGCTCGTCCTCGTCGACCTGTACGCCGCCGGCGTGTCCTTTCCCGACCTGCTGCAGACGACCGGCGGCTACCAGATGGTCCGGCCGCTGCCGTGCGTACTCGGCGCCGAAGGAGCGGGCATCGTCCGCAGTGCCCCCGAGGGCAGCGGACTCATCGCCGGACAACGCGTCGCCGTGCTGTCCATCGCCGGATCGTGGCAGCAGACCGTCGCACTGCCGCGCGAACTGGTCTTCCCGCTGCCCGACAACGTGTCGCTGACCGCGGGCGCCGGGATGCTCATGAACTACTTCACCGCGCACTTCGCGCTCGACGAACGCGCCCGGTACCGGGCCGGCGAGACCATCCTCGTCCACGGCGCGGCGGGTGGTCTCGGGGTGGCGTCGCTGCAGGTCGCCGCAGCGCTCGGACTGGAAACGATCGCGGTGGTGAGTACCGAGGAGAAAGCCGCGGTGGCCAAGGCCAACCGCGCGACCCACACCGTCCTCGCCGACGGTTTCAAGGACCGTGTCCTCGAACTGACCGGTGGTCGTGGGGTGGACATCGTGCTCGATCCCGTGGGCGGCGACCGGTTCACCGACAGCCTGCGCAGCCTCGCCCCTGGTGGGCGTGCCGTCGTTCTCGGTTTCACCGGTGGCAGCATCCCCACCGTGAAGGTCAATCGCCTTCTACTCAAGAACATCTCGGTCGTCGGCGCGGGATGGGGCGAGTACCTCCGCACCGACCCCGGCTACCCGGCGCGACAGTGGGCCGCGCTCGAACCGTTGCTGCACGACGGGGCGCTCGTCGTTCCCGAACCCACCCTCCATCCCCTCGACGATGCTCCGGCGGCACTGCGGTCGCTCGAGAACCGTTCCGCGACCGGCAAGGTCGCGCTCGACCTGACGTCCCGACCCTAGGAGAACAGTCATGACCGACGACCTGCCCGGTGTCGACGCCACCGTCGACGACGGCGTCCTGCGCGTCACCCTGAACCGACCCGCACGGATGAACGCCGTGAAGACCGAGACGCTCGACGCGATCGCTGACGCCTTCGAGAAGTACGCCGACGACGCCTCCGTCCGGGTCGCGGTGCTCACCGGTGCCGGTCGCGCGTTCTGTTCGGGCGCCGACCTCTCCGGACGCGACCTGAGCGCGCCGCCCTCCGCCGACACGATCGATGCCGCCAACCGCACGGTTGCCGCGATCCGGGCCTTCCCCCGTCCGGTCGTCGGCGCGGTGAACGGCCCGGCTGCGGGAGTCGGTGTATCACTCGCTCTCGCATGCGATCTCACCGTCGCGAAGGAGTCGGGTTACTTCCTGCTGGCCTTCACCCGGGTCGGGCTGATGCCGGACGGCGGTGCATCCGCGCTCGTCGCCGCATCGATCGGTCGTGCGCGGGCATTGAAGATGGCCCTGCTCGCCGAGCGGCTTCCGGCCGGCGAGGCATTGGCCTCCGGGCTCATCGCGGACGTCTACGCGGACGAGGAATTCGACGGTGCCGTCGAGACTCTCGTGCAGCGACTCGCCGACGGCCCGTCGATGGCCTTCGCATCGACGAAGAACGCGATCAACGACGCAACGCTCACCGAACTCGACAACGCCTTCACCCGCGAGCGCGAGGGGCAGCTCGTCCTGCTCGGCAGTGCCGACTTCACCGAGGGTGTGACGGCCTTCCAGGAGAAGCGCACCGCGAACTTCCGTCGCTGAGCCGTCGACGATTTCGGTGGATCCGACCCCGCTGAGCGGGGTCGGATCCACCGAAGTCTTTTCAGGCGTCGGGGATCACGCGTTCGACAGCGGCTCGCACCAGTTCCGCGACACGGTTCTCGTCGACGATCCCGGGGAGGGTGAGACGGTCGAGGACGAGCCAGTTCAGCGCGAGATAGAGCAGCACCACGGCGTCCTCGTCACCCGGTAGGCCGGAGTGCCGGTAGTTGGCGATGTTGAAATCCAGGTCGGCGCGCACCCGCTCGGTGAGCAGGGCCTGCAGTTCGGGTCGCCGGGTGGCTTCGAGGCGTAGTTCGAGGAGCGCGAGATAGCCGGCGCGGAACCGGGTGAGCCGTCCGACCACCTCCGTCATCAGCTCGATCATGGATTCGCGGGTCTGCGGCGCCTGCGACTGCGCCATGACCTCCTCGGCCGGCACGAGCCGCTCGTAGTAGCGGTGACCCACCTGGACGAGCAGGTCGTCGCGGTTGGCGAAGTAGTTCGACGCCGTCCCCGTCGGAACCCCGGCCTCCTTGTCCACCGCGCGGAAGGTCAGCCCGCGCGCACCGTCGCGCGCCAGCACCTCGATCGAGGCATCCAACAAGGCCTGTCGCCGTTCCGGATTCGTGCGAACCACTTGACACCACTCCATATGTAGTACTACGTTCAAACCACTTCACTCATAGTACTACGAATGGTGGTCGAAGATGCGAAAGCTCGTCTACTACGTGGCAGTGACCCTCGACGGCTACATCGCCGGCCCGAACGGGGAGTACGACTTCTATCCGATCTGCGACGACATGGCTGCGGCGATGAGCGCGAGATATCCCGAAGCCGTCCCCACCGCGTTCCGGGAACATGTCGGCATTCCCGTCGATACGCCGAACAAGGAATGGGACACAGTGATCATGGGGCGCGGCGCCTACGAACCGGCCCGGTCGCAGGGCATCGTCAGTCCCTACTCCCACCTGACGCAGTACATCGTCTCGCGCACCCTCGCGCCGGTCGACGACCCACAGGTCCGGATCGTCGACACCGATCCGGTCGAGCTCGTCCGCACGCTGAAAGCGGAGGAGGGAATGGACATCTGGCTCTGCGGTGGCGGCAACATCGCAGGGCAGCTCGTCGACGAGATCGACCGGCTGGTGCTCAAGAGCTATCCGGTGCTCGCGGGCGACGGCATCCCGGCGCTGTCGGGCAACTTCGTCCCCACGCGATTCGACGTCACCGCGCGCGAGGAGTTCAGCAACGGCACGCAGGTCACCTGGCTCGACCGCCGCCTCTGAAGTCCGACCGACACCGCAGTCCGACCGGGATCGGGCCGTCAGACCCCGACGGTCTTGAGGGCGATGCCGACGTACTTCTGCGCGACGGCCTCGGGGCTGAGCGTTCCCTCCGCGTGGTACCAGCGCGGGATCGACTGGCACATGCCGAGCAGGGCACGCGTGGTCTCGGCAGGATCGTCCACGTCGAACACTCCCGCGGCGACGCCCTCCTCGACGATCTGCCGCACCAACTGCTCGACGCCCTTGCGCACCGCGCGGTAGCGCTGGCGGTTCTCCGGGCTCAGGTAGCGGGCCTCACCCTCGAGCGCGGCGAGGCGTGCGCGCATGGTCATGCGCAACACGATCGCTTCGATGACGTTCGACAGCCTGCGCACCGGGTCGCCGTCGGCATCCTCGGCGGCGGCGTGCGCCCGGGAGAGCACGTCGCTGGTCGAGAGCTCGAGAAGGGCGATGAGCAGCCCTTCCTTGTTCTCGTGGTGGTAGTAGAGCGCCGGGACGGTGACGCCGACGCGGCGCGCGATCTCCCGCACCGAGGTGCCGTGGAAGCCGGTCTCGTAGAAGGCGTCGAGGGCAGCGGTGAGGATGGGGCTGAGCTGCATCGGTTCGAGGATGCGCCAGTCCGGGATCGCCTCACCGTTGGTGAGGGTGTCGGCCCCGTCGCTCGAAGCACCCATGAAACCGCACCTACCTACCGATCGCTACTTCTATACGGACGCCCCGAGGATACCCGTATGTTTTGCGGTCGAAGGATCGGAAGGTGGGCGGTATCACCCCATCGGATCGTCGGCACCGCCGCGCGCGGTGTCGTGGAAGGGCGCGAGGAAGGTTCCCCAGCGCACGCACTCCCATCCGCCGCCGGCCACCGGCACCAGTTCGACCGTCTCGGTGTTGGCCAGGTGGTTGGTGATGGCGAAGCCGGACGGCACCTTCCCGAGGTAGGCGCCGACGAGCCGGATGGCGGCACCGTGACTGACGACCACGACGTCGCCCGAACCGGCGTCGAGATAGTCGCTGCGCAGCGAGTCGAGGACGGGTAGATACCGGTCGAGCACGTCGAGCGCCGACTCACCGCCCGGGACCCGCGCCCGCAGGTCGCCGCTGTGCCACTCCTCGTAGACCTTCATGAACAGCTTGTGCGACTCCTCGTCGCTGCGGTCCTCGAGCTCGCCGACCTGCACCTCGTGCACGCCCTCGCGGACGATCGTCTCGAGCGAGACCGCCGGTGCCGCGTGCTCGGCCGTCTGCCGGGCGCGAAGTGCCTGTGAGGCGACGAGCAGCGACGGCGCGCGTTCGACGAGGTTCTTGCCGAGCGTGCGGGCCTGTTCGACGCCGAGCTCGGTGAGCTCCGCCCCGGGGAGTTTCGTGTCGAGCCTCCGCGCGACGTTCGCCACCGTCTGGCCGTGCCGGGCCAGGATCAATCTGCCGCTCACCGTCAGTCCTCTCCGCGCCGCAGTCGGTCGAGCCACCGCGCATCATCGTCGTCCGACACGGGTGGGACACCGTGTTCGGACACAGCGGGCCACGATCCGAGGAACCGCACCTGCGCGAAGCGGTGCAGTCCCTGCAGCGCCTCGGCGACCAGCGCGTCGTCGATGTGACCCACACAGTCCAAGTGGAAGAAGTAGGTGCCGTATTCCCTGCGTGTCGGCCGGGACTCGATGCGGGACAGATCGATTCCGCGCGTGGAGAACTCGGTGATGGCGCGCACCAGTGAGCCGGGCTCGTTGGGGAGCTGCAGCACGACCGAGGTGCGGTCGACACCGGTGCGCTTCGGCACCGGCCGCGGCTGCGTGATGAGCACGAAGCGGGTGCGGGCACCCTCGAAGTCGGCGACCTTGTCGGCGAGCACGGACAGGCCGAGCCGCTCCCCGGCGAGTGCCGTGGACACCGCCGCGTCGACCTTGCCGGACGCGACGTCCTCGGCGGCTCCTGCGTTGGAGGCCGCGGTCACGACCTCGGCGTCGGGCAGGTGGTCCTCGATCCAGCGGCGCACCTGGGCCGCGGCCACCGGGTAGGCGCCGATCGTGCGGACCCGATCGCGGGTGATCCCTTCGCGGGTGACCACCGTGAACGCGATGTCGAGCTCGACCTCGGACACGATCTGCAGCCGCGGTCCGAGAGCCAGGGCGTCCATGGTGGGCGGCACCGATCCTTCGACCGAGCTCTCGATGGGGACGACGGCACCGTCGACCTTCCGGTCGCGCAGGAGTTGCAGGGCAGCAGGCGGGCTGGCGGCCGAGATGCGTTCGACGTCGGAGGACCCGTCGCCGAGCACGTCGAGTGCACCGAGGCTCTCGAAGCGGTCGAGGGCCATCTCGGTGAACGTTCCCGACGGTCCGAAATAGGCGATACGTGGCACGTGTACGAGGTTACGCATCGGCCGTGACCGGAAGGCGGACTCTGCGTGAACCGCGCCCGAGCGATGGGTCCGCGTCAGCCCGCGCTGAGCCCGAGCCCCGCGAGTTCCCGGACGACGGCGTCGGTGTCGTCGACCTCGACGACCAGCAGGATCTCCCGCACCGCCGCGGCGGCCTCCGGTACGAGTCGCCGGAGCCGGGCCACGTCGGGAGTCCCGAGGGCTTCGCGGACGTCGAAACCGCTCAGCGCTGCGACGGTGACGGAGAGCAGGGCGACGACGTCGTCGGTGCCGGTCGCGCGGGCGGCGTAACCGGTGTCGGCGTGGGCTAGGACGGAGAGGAAGTCGGCGACGGCGTCACCCCCGCGACCTGCGGTCAGGCCGGGGATGTGACCGGCCTCGGTGAGCGCGCGGGCTGCGTCGGCGAGCGCGGCGTCGGGCACGTGCGGGTAGACGACCAGCGGTGCCGGCGCGGTGGTCGCGAGAACGTCCTCGAGGTCCTCGGCGGTGCAGTCGACCTGGTACCGGACCGGACGCCACCCGGCGGGCGAGGGGAGTTCGGCCGAGGCGTCGAGTTCGACGACGAGTTCGCGGGTCGGTGATCCGGTGACGGCAGCGGCCGGGACGATCGGCGGGGCGAGTGTGCGGCCGGTCGCGGCGAGGGCGTCGGTGAGGCTGTCGTGCCGGTGTGTGAGCAGCGCGTCGAGCAGTCCGCGGGGCTCGTCGCGGGACGGCGGCATTCCGAGGGGAAGTGGGATCGGCACCGATCCAGGCTACCGACGGACCACTTGCGACCGCGATCACAATGACTTAGGTTTGCCTCACCTACATCGAGAAGGAGGGTTGGCATGCAGACCACCACATCCGTCATCCCCGCGCCGACCACGGCCGAACGCGTACGCACCGCCCTCATCCGCGCCGACACGACCCAGCTCGCGATCGACGGCTGCGATCCGCTCCCCACCTCGGTCCACCACCTCCTCGACGACGGACAGGTCGCCGTGGTGGTCGCCGACGACAGCCTTCCCGTCGCGCTCGCCTGGCAGGCCGGCAACGCGGGCATCCCCGCGATGCTCGAACTCACCGACCACTCCCCGATCGCCCTGCGCAATCCGGTCCGCTCGCTCATCTGGCTCAGCGGCACCCTGCGCCCGGTGGAACATCCGCGCCGGCTCGCCGCCGAGATCGCGGAGATCCTCCCGCACCCCGAACTCCTCGACGTCGGACACCGCTCCGAACTGCTGTGCCTGACGCTCGACTCCGTCGTCGCCGCCGACACCACCGGGGCCGAAGCCGTCGACGTCACCGCCATCCTCGACGCCGCACCCGACCCGTTCGCCGCACTCGAGACCGAGTGGCTCCAGCACCTCGAAGAGGACCACGCCGACATCGTGCGGCAGATCGCGCGCCGTATCCCGCCCGCGCACCGCAGCGGACGGATCCGCCCCATCGGCCTCGACCGCTACGGGCTACGCTTGCGCGTCGAGTCCGAAGGCGACGACCACGACGTCCGGATCCCCTTCCACGAACCGGTCGACGATCCCGCCGCCCTGGGCCGAGCACTGCGCCTGCTCGTCGGCTGCCCGTTCCGCAACGGACTGCCGCCGCGCACCTGAGCGGTGCGCGGCGGCAGGAATCCGAACTGTATCGATCAGATCTTGTGCAGGTCGATACCCTTCGTCTCCTTCATGATCAGCGCGGCGATGCCCGTCGCGACGCACAGCGCCATGATGTAGACCCCGAAGATCCAACCGATGTCCCAGCTGGTCAGCAGCTGGTTCAGGTAGGGCGCGGTGCCACCGAAGACTGCCACCGAGAAGGAGTACGCGAACCCGATGGCCTGGGTACGCAGGCGGGTCGGGAAGCTCTCCGAGAGGGTGCACGACAGGATCGCGCCCGGGACCGACACGATGAGCAGGGCGACGGTAGTCGCCACGAGCAGCGTCCACCCGGCCGACGTGATCATCGACGTCAGCGGGATCTGCAGCGCGAACATGAGGACCGCGAAGCCGCCGAGCATCGGGCGCCGGCCGATCCGGTCGGACAGCCGACCCCAGAAGGGCAGCGAGACCAGCGCGATGACCTGGGCGATGACGAGCATCCAGTAGGCGGTGTCGGCGTCCATGCCCTTCTGCGTGATCGCGTACGTCGAGACGTACGAGGTCCAGGTGTAGTGCGCCGCCGTGACGCCCGAGGTCATGCCGATCATCAGCAGGATCGCACGCACGACCACCTTGCGCGGGATGCGCGGTTCGTCGACCCGGGTCTCCTGCTGGTCGAAGACCTCGCTCTCCTCCATGCTGCGTCGCAGGTAGAGGGCGAACAGTGCCAGGAAGAAGCCGAGGAGGAACGGCACGCGCCATCCCCATTCGCCCACGGCGCTCTCGGAGAGCGTCGAGGTGACCGCTCCGCCGATCGTGTACGCGAGCACGGAACCACCGAAGATCGCGACGAAGGCGACGCTGCCCCACATGCCGCGGCGATGCGGCGGCGCGATCTCGCTGACGTACGAGTAGGCGGTCGCCGACTCACCACCGTGCGCGAAGCCCTGCACCACGCGGGCGAGCAACAGGAGCACCGACGCCCACACGCCGATCGACGAGTAGGTGGGCATGAGCCCGATGACGAGGCTGCCGCCGGCCATCATGAGCATGGTCGTGACGAGCACGAACTTGCGGCCGCGTTTGTCGGCGATGCGGCCGAACACGATGCCGCCGAGCGGTCGCATCAGGAATCCGACGGCGAAGACCGCGAGTGTGGACAGCAGCGCCGAGACCGGATTGTCGCTGTTGAACATCGCTGCGGCGATGAACGGAGCGAACACCGCGTAGGCGCTCCACTCGTACCACTCCAGGATGTTGCCCACGGAGCTGGCGAGAAGAGACTTCTTCTTCGATGCCAGAGTCACCGAAGTTGGTGCCGCTGGATTCTTCTCAGGTGTTTCGATGTTCATGTCCCTACTTCCGGGTCGCAGACTTCCCCTGGCCCACAGGCCCCTATCCGCGCCCGAGCGATCGATCGGTCGGGCGTTCTGAAGTGTGATGGGTCACAAGGACCGCTGTCAAATTGGACACATCACTGCGAGCCGGCGGATCGCCTCTCCGCTGCGACGGACCAGACCACGCGCGGTCCGGCACAATCGCTCCGGTGACGACCCTCCGCGACTGGCTGCGGCCCTCATCCCGCAACCCCGAGCCGCCCCTCGACCCCGCCGAACGCCGCGCGCTGTGGATCGAGATCACCATCGTCCTGCTCGTCACCTTCGGCCTGAGCGGGATCTCGTCGATCCTGTCGCTGGCCGAAGCGGCACTGGCACCGGAACCGCTGTCGGATCAGACCGTCGCCCTGAACACGCCGCGCTCGTCGCAGGGGTTCATCGATCTCGCCCGTCAACTCCTCGGCATCGTGCGTCTGCTCGCCTGGGGCGCCCTCGGCCTGTACCTGCTTTGGCGCAGCGGCGTCGGACCGCGACTCGCAGGTCTCGCCCGACCGGGTCTGCGACGGGACCTGCTGCCCGGCATGGGTCTGGCCGCCCTGATCGGGCTCCCCGGCCTGGTGTTGTACCTGGTGGCGCGCGCGGCCGGCCTGAACCTGACGGTCGCACCGAGTCTGCTCGAGGACTACTGGTGGCGACTGCCCACCGAGGTGCTGTGGGCGATCGCCAACTCCGGCGCGGAGGAGATCCTGGTCGTCGCCTACCTCCTCACCCGCCTGCGGCAGCTCGGTTGGTCGGAGAACTCGTCGTTGCTCGCCTCCGCTCTGCTGCGCGGCAGCTACCACCTCTACCAGGGCGTCGGCGGCGGGTTCGGCAACGTCGTCATGGGTCTGGTCTTCGGACGGTACTGGCAGCGAACCGGCCGGTTGTGGCCGCTCGTGATCGCCCACGCGCTCATCGACACCATCGCCTTCGTGGGCTACCAAGCACTGAGGGGCCACGTCTCCTGGCTGCCCTGAACGTAGAGTTGTCCGGGTGAACGGCGACCCTCGCGACCCTCGGAACCGGCCGCGGCCTCCGCAGGGACCTCCCCCGCAGGGCCCACCTCCCCGGCGGGCAGCACAGCCGAACCCGCAGCGCGGGGTACCGCCACAACGACCCGCCGGACCGCCCCCGTCACAGCGCCGGGGTGCTCCTCCGCCGTCCCCCGAGGGCACCCAGGTGCTCCGGCGCGACGGACGGCCGCAGTCACCGCAGGCGTGGTCGCAGGCACCCGCCCCGAACTACCGGCCCGCGCAGGCTCCGCGGCAGGACCGGCAGCAACCGCCCCCGCAGCAACGACGCGACTGGGCACCGACGCAGCGACCCGAACGGATCGCCGAGCCCGCCCCGAACCGTCGCCCGCCGCGCGGGAGCACACCACCGCCCGCACCCCCGCGACGCCCCGCGGCACCGCCTTCACGACCGGGCCCGCCCTCACGACCGGCACCGCGACGGCCGCTCGGTGCCCGGCGCATCCTGCGGCGGCTCGCGATCGTCCTGGTCGTGCTCGTCGTCGCGATGGGCGCGAGCATGGTCTACCTCGACGGCAAGCTCGCGCGCGTCGATGCGCTCGCCGATTACGACGGCCGTGTCGGCGACACCCGCGGCACGAACTGGTTGCTCGTCGGCTCCGACAGCCGGGTGGGACTCACCCCCGAGCAGGAGCAGGAACTCGCGACCGGCGGGGAGGTCGGCGCCGACCGCACCGACACGGTCCTGCTCGTCCACATCCCGCCCGGTGGGGGCGCCACGACGATGGTCTCCCTGCCCCGCGACTCCTACGTGAGTGTCCCGGGCTTCGGTCAGGACAAGCTCAACGCGTCGTTCGCGCTGGGCGGGCCGCAGTTGCTCGTGCAGACGGTCGAGGGAGCCACGGGCGTGCACATCGACCACTACGCCGAGATCGGCTTCGGCGGGTTCGCATCGATCGTCGACGCTGTAGGCGGAGTCGACATCTGCGTGCCCTATCCGATCGACGACCCGCTCGCCGGGCTCAGGCTCGAAGCCGGATGCCAGGAGCTCAACGGAGCGCAGGCCCTGGGCTTCGTGCGTACGCGCGCCACCCCGCTCGCCGACCTGGACCGGATGAACAACCAGCGCCTGTTCCTGTCGGCGCTGCTGAGCAAGGCCACGAGCCCCGGCACCTTCCTGAACCCCTTCCGGGCGTGGTCGCTGATGTCGGGTGCGGCCGGATCGCTGCGGGTCGACGACGGCGACCACCTGTGGAACCTCGCGCGACTCGCGTGGGCGATGCGCGGCGAGACGATCACCACGACGGTTCCGGTGGGTGGATTCGAGGACGTCTACGGCATCGGCAACGTCCTGCTGTGGGATCGTGAGCGCGCCGTGCCGTTCTTCGGGGCCATCTCGGAGGGCGACCCGATCCCGCCGGAACTGCTCGCTCCGGCCCCCTGACGGACGCGGGAAATCGTTGTCGATCTTGGGGAAGGCTGTCCGAATTTTCCGTAGGGTAGCCGATGCTGTTTTGTCCAAGGGTAGCCAACGCTTGGATGAAAAGCGCGTTGACCTGCACTAACGTCGTGATCATGACGACGATGGGCGAAATGACCAAGACCAAGTTCCACACGCTGCTGCACGACCAGATCCGTCACGAGTTCACGGCGTCGCATCAGTACATCGCCATCGCGATCTTCTACGACAACACCGATCTCCCGCAGCTGGCGAAGCACTTCTACGCGCAGGCCGTCGAGGAGCGCAACCACGCCATGATGATCGTCCAGTACTTCCTGGACCGCGACATGGCCGTCGACCTCACCGGCGTCGACGCGGTGCAGTCGATGTTCGAGGACGCCCGCGAGCCGATCGTGCTGGCCCTCGCCCAGGAGAAGAAGGTCACCGACCAGATCGTCGAGCTCGCCCGCACCGCGCGCGACGAGGGCGACTACCTCGGCGAGCAGTTCATGCAGTGGTTCCTGCAGGAGCAGGTCGAGGAGGTCGCGACGATGACGACCCTGCTGACCGTGGCCGACCGCGCCGGTTCCAACCTCTTCAACCTCGAGGACTTCGTGGCCCGCGAACTGAACTCGAAGGTGCGCGAGCCGCGCGGTAACGCCCCGCTCGCCGCCGGCGGCGCCATCTGATCGTTCCTCCATCCGGGGACAGCCCACCCGGAACGACGAAGGCCACCTCCCGCAGGAGGTGGCCTTCGTGCTGTCGTGGGAAGGTCAGCGCAGGGTGACCTGGCGGCTGCGCAGGCCGTCGCGCGACCGGCGCTCGGCGGCGGTGAGCGGCTCGTCCACGGCCAGAGCCTCCTCGAGACGCTGCCCGAACTCGATCGTCGGGGCGACCCACTCGTCGGGGTGCTTCTCGCGGTCGAGGTCGAAGACCGGCACCAGCAGACCGTGGGTGCGGAACGAACCGGCGAACCGCGAACCCTCACCGAGATGCAGACCGCCCGCCGCGTGCACGCGCGACAACGCAGCCATCAGCGCGTCCTCGTCCTCGGGTCGCACCCAGCGCAGGTGCGCCTTCTCGCCCGGATCGACCCACCACGCGCCGCGGAGACCGTCGCCTTCGAGACGGGCCGACGGGAGCACGGCATCGTTCGCGTGCTTGACGGTGTGCGCGATCTCGGCACTCGGCTCGACACCGGCCGGGATCCACCAATCGAAGTCGTTGTGGACGGTGATCGTCGGCACGGCCGCCGGGTCGATCAGCTCGGCCAGCGGCGGGGTGTCGTCGTCCACGGTCGCGACCTGCAGCGACGAGCCCGGCTCGGCCGTGTGCGCCCAGTGCAGGGCCGCGGCCAGTTCACCCGCCGGGTCCGGCCCGAAGCCGGCGGCGAGCTGCAGGCCGACGTACGCGACCGGCGCACCGTTCTCCTCGCGGACCAGGGCCGCGACCCCGCCGGGCAGGATGGTCGCACCCACGACACGACGGCCGTCCGCGGCCGCGGGCAGCTCCGCGAGGGCCGACGGCACGAACTCGCGCAGTGCCACGAGGTCGCATTCGAAGGCGAGTCCTTCGAAGGGCCGGGACGTCGCGGCGGCCGCTGCTTCCCGCTCGAGCCGACGCTGCTCGAGCTTCGCGGCGCGATTGTTGCCGGGCTTGGGTCCGCTGTTTCTCTTGCTCTTCTTGGCCACGGCGTCAAACTACACGGCGGCCTGTGCCGGGATGTCGAGGTCGCGAGACCGGGCGGGGGTGCTCACCGATCGAAGGCGTCGAGCTGCAGCTTGGTGCGACCGGGATGATTGGTGGCGACCCACTCGACACCCAGCTCGCGGCACAGCTCGACGTCGGCGGGGTCGTCGACGGTCCAGCAGTAGGTGGCCCGGCCCGACAGCGCGGCCCGGTCGACGAGATCGCGGTGCTCGCGCAGCGTCGCGATCGACGGGCCGACGGCCGTCGCGCCGACGGTGGTGGCGGCGCTGCCGCGCAGGTAGCGCGAGGTCTCCCCCAGCAGCACGGTGGGCAGCAGCGGCGCGGCCCGGCGGATGCGCCAGACGGCGCCGGCCGCGAACGACATCACCACCACCCGGGAGAAATCGGCCGACGCCGGGGTCGCGAGACCGAAGCGGGCCAGTTCGGCGAGCAGTTTGCTCTCCACGAGACCGCCGTAGCGGACGGGATGCTTGGTCTCGACGAAGACCTTCACCGGGACGCTCGTGAAGTCCATGACGAGTTCGAGCAGTTGCCGCAGGGTGAGCAGATCGGCGGGCTCGCCGGGGCGTCCGTAGTCGTACTGCGCGAGCTCGTCGAGGGTCATCTCGCTGACGACACCGGTGCCGTTCGAGGTGCGGTCGATCGTGCGGTCGTGCACGCACACCAGGTGACCGTCGCGGGTGAGCCGCACGTCGCACTCGACGCCGTCGGCGCCTTCCTTCAACGCGAGTTCGTAGGCGCCGATCGTGTGTTCCGGGAGCGCGGCGGACGCACCGCGATGCGCGACGACGCGGGGATGCGCGCTGCGGGTCACGGAGCCACCGCCTCGGCGCGCTCCTCGTCGTCTGCTCGTTCCGCGGCTCCGGCGGGTTCCTCCGGAGCGTCGTCCGGTTCCTCGCGGGCCTGCTGCTGTTCGCGCACGGCGGCGGGGACGATGGGCGCGATCGGCGACGAGGCCGGGCCGGTCGCATGGGTGAAGCGGTGCCGGCGCAACGGCCGCCCCCACAGGTCGGCGCCGTCGAACAGGCGCAGGACGTGCAGGGTGGACAGCGCGACGACCGCCCCGAGCGCCGCGAGGACGGCGGTGAGCAGGACGCCGTCGGCGCGGGCCTGCAGCGTGTCGCGCTGACGCCACGCGAGCAGCGCCACGACGAGCACGCCGTTGACCACCCACAGCACCCACCAGGTGCGGATCGCGCGGAGCAACCGCGGGTCGCGGTCGGCGATCTCGGTGAGGAAGACACCGGGCATCGCGAGGTTGAGGCCCGGAACGACGAGTCCCGCGAGGATGGACAGCGGCGACCGTGACTCGGCGAGACCACGCTCGGCGTAGATGTGCCGGCGCAGATCGACCAGCCGCAGCCCGGATGCGACCGCCGCGGCCAGCGCCACGACCGGGCCGACCACCTGGGTCGCCCATACCGCGGCATCCGACACCGCGAGCACGAGCGGGTCGACGAGGCGGGTCCGGTTGTACAGCAACACTCCGTACCGGACGGCTTCGGCGAGCGCCGCGAGGCCGAAGACGACGGCGGTGCCGACGAGCAGCGTCGGCGCGAGGTCGGCGGCGGTCTCGGTGCGGTCGGGTTCGACGTCCTCGTCGGGGAGCGGATCGAGCAGTCCCCAGAGGGGCATCTCGCGATAGGACGGGGTCTCGGCGGCCGGGCGCTCGTGCGCAGGCGACGTCGGTTCGGTCGTCGGAGCACCACCCGCGGGTCGCGCGACCCAGCGGAAGTTACGGCGCGACGGAGGAACCGACCCGTCGGGGGCGACGGGTGAGAGCAGCACACCGCGGCAGGCCGGGCACCACTGCCGCGGCTGATATGTCACGGGCCAGCGATTCTCACAGCGCACACAGATCTGATAGGCCGACATCAATAGATCTTTGCCGGTTCGTCGCGCTCGGAGACGAGCGGGAGTCCGTGCTTCTGCCACGCCACCATGCCGCCCGCGACCTGGAAGGTGTCGTACCCGATGCGGGCCAGGTACTCGACCGCTCCGAGGGAGCGGCCGCCCTGCCTGCAGATCACGTAGATCTCGGCGTCGGGGTCGAGTTCCTCGATGCGGGCGGGCACGTCGGCGAGCGGAATGTGCAGCGCGCCGGGGGCGTGTCCGAGTTCCCATTCGTCGTCCTCGCGGACGTCGAGGAGGACGACCTCGTCGCCGAGTTCGGGTACCAGGTCGACCGACACGGTGGGCACGTCGGAAAAGCTCACGTCTCAATAGTGGCACGCGGCGTGAACGGATGTGGGTGTGGTCGTACCGATCCTGTTCCGCAGGTGGGGCCGGTGGGTCTTCCACAACACTCCCCATCAACCCCATCTGCTGGAGTTATCCACAGTTTCCACAGGTTCATCAACAGGCCTATCCACGCATGGGGAATCACACTCGAGACATCTCACAGTCGACAAGCACCCGTCGATACCCCGCGCCGGTTCCGTCGCTGAAATGATCGGGGTATGGAATTACGCATCTTCACCGAACCCCAGCAGGGCGCCACCTACGACGACCTCCTCGCCGTCGCACAGACCGCGGAACGACTCGGCTACGGCGCGTTCTTCCGCTCCGACCACTATCTGGCCATGAACGTCGAGGGCCTGCCCGGTCCGACGGACGCATGGATCACGCTGGCCGGTCTCGCCCGCGACACCTCGACGATCCGCCTCGGCACGCTCGTCACCTCGGCGACCTTCCGCTACCCCGGCCCGCTCGCGGTCTCCGTCGCACAGGTCGACGCCATGAGCGGCGGACGCGTCGACTTCGGCTTCGGAGCCGGCTGGTTCGAGGAAGAGCACCTCGCCTACGGCATCCCCTTCCCTACGTTGAAGGAGCGGTTCGATCGCTTCGAGGAGTCCCTCGCAGTCATCACCGGCCTGTGGGACACCCCCGAGGGCGAGACGTTCTCGTACGAGGGCGAGCACGTGCGGATCGAGAACTCCCCCGCGCTGCCGAAGCCGTACCAGCGTCCCCACCCGCCGATCGTCATGGGCGGCGCGGGCAAGAAGCGCACGCCGGCACTGGCGGCGCGCTACGCCGACGAGTTCAACGTGCCGTTCAAGTCGCTGGACGAGACGAAGGTCCTGTTCGAGCGCGTGCGCTCGGCCTGCCGGGATGCCGGACGTGACCCCGAGGAACTGACCTACTCGAACGCACTCGTGCTGTGCTGCGGCCGGGACGAGGACGAGATCGCGCATCGCGCGGCACGGATCGGCCGCGAGGTCGACGAGCTGCGGGAGAACGGACTCGCGGGCACGCCGCAGGAGTTGATCGAGAAGATCCGCACTTTCGCGGAGGCCGGGACGCAGCGCATCTACCTGCAGGTTCTCGATCTCGCCGATCTCGAGCACCTCGAACTGGTCGCGAACGAGGTCATGCCCGCGGTCGCGGATCTCTGACGCGCGCCCAGCGGATCAGTGGCTGCTGGTGGAGCCGAGGAACGCTTCGATGTCCCGGCTCCACTCGCGGCTGCGCCGTACCTCGAGACGCCAGTGCGCGAGGGCGAACAGCCCGGCCGCGGCGGCGGCGGAGAACGTCCACAGCGACACTCCGGACAGCACTGCGGTGAACTTCGCGGCGGAGGTGGTCAGCGGGGCCTGCGTGTATTCGCCGGTGGTCGCGTCGACCCAGACCGGGACCTCGCTGCCCGCGGTCGCGAGACTGTCGACCTGGACGAGGGCGTGACGCGTCTCGTCTCCCCAGCCCCAGGTCGCGGGTGCCGAGGCGATCTTCACGGTCTCGCCCCATCCGGAGGAGTCGCTCAGGGCGTCGGCGTCGAGGACGGCGGTGACACTGACACGTTCGGCGTTCTGCTTCTCGGAGAGTTCGAGCTGGGAGCTCCACATGGTGGCGGAGACCCATACGGCGACGGGGACGAGGAGCGCCATCACGGCGATCATGAGGGTGAAGCAGCGCGCCTCGAGCCTGTCGGTGCGACGCACGAGCGGATCCCGCCTGCGCAGACTTCGCCGTGTGCGCCGCAGATACCCCGCTCTGGTCGTCATGTCGGCAAGCCGTCCCTTTCCCCCTCTGGAATGATCCCTTTTTCCAGGATGCGTCCGCTTTCGGGGAAGTTCAAGGAACGCCAACGCATCTCACACTCGCACTGCGAGTGGAGATGTGGTGCGCGCCACCGTCGCACCTGAGGCCGACGAGCGCCGTCAGGCGCCGAGGCCCACCGGGCAGCTCACACCGGTCGCGTGAACGGGGCAGTAGCCGTTGGGGTTCTTCGCGAGGTACTGCTGGTGGTAGTCCTCGGCGTAGTAGAACTGCGTCAGCGGTGCGATCTCCGTGGTGATCTGCCCGTATCCGGCGTCGTTCAGACGCTTGCCGAACGCTTCGGCCGTGGCTTCGGCGACCTCGATCTGCGTCTCGTCGTGGGTGTAGAGCGCCGAGCGGTACTGGGTGCCGTGGTCGTTGCCCTGTCTCATGCCCTGGGTGGGATCGTGGTTCTCCCAGAACTGCTGCAGGATGTGCTCGTAGCCGATCACCTTCGGGTCGAAGACGACGAGCACCACCTCGGTGTGCCCGGTCCGGCCGGAGCACACCTCCTCGTAGGTGGGGTTGGGCGTGTAACCGCCGGAAAAGCCGACCGCAGTCGAGTAGACGCCGTCGAGCTGCCAGAACTCCTTCTCGGCGCCCCAGAAGCAACCCATGCCGACCACTGCGGCCTGCAGGCCCTCGGGGAAGGGGGGAACGATGCGGTTGCCGTTGACGTAATGGGTCTCGGGGACGGGCAGCGGTTCGGCACGGCCGGGGAGCGCGTCCTCGCGCGTCACCATCTGCGACTTCGAACCTGCACGGGCGAGGATCTCGTCGAACCAGGACATGACCCGATGCTACGCGCGAGTCGGAGCGGCAGTCCGTTCGTCGGAGGCGGCCTGCTTCGGCGTCAGCCAGCGGCTCTTGATCCAGTGCGCGGCCGGAACCTCGACGCTGCGGTACAGCGCCTCGGCGACGAGACCGCAGCCGATCAGCAGCAGCACGATCGCCGCGGTCGTGCCGACGAGGCCCACGGTGTTCTCGTAGATCCGGTACATCACGAGGGTGTGGGTCAGGTAGATGCAGTAGCTGCGGGTCGCGACCCAGGAGACGACGGCCGAGCGCGCGAACCGCCCGTCGTACCGGGCGACCAGCACGACCGCCGCGAAGACCACCGACACCGTCCACAGGTAGCGGGTGCCCGACCAGTAGACGTTGATGTCCGTGGCCATCACGATCACCGCGATCTGCGCGAACATCGCCGCCAGCAGGGCGCGCAGCGAGATCAGGCCGGCCCAGCCGAAGTACACGATCTGCCCGAGGAACAGGGTGGGCAGCGTCGACGCGATCTTCGACAGGAACGGCACCGTGTACGGCTCTGGGATGTACAGGTTGTAGAGGAGCACCAGCATGCACAGCACGGCGCCGAGCATCGGCACCGCCACCGGCGCCGTCCGCAGCAGCGACCGTCCTGCCACACACCACAGGTAGAACGAGATCTGCGCGGCGAGCGTCCACACCACGCCGAGCACGATCACCTGCGGTTTCAGGAAGAACGCGCCGAGGAAGAAGGACAGGAACGCGTCGGAGACCGACACGGTGGTGTGGCCGCTGAAGGTGCCGTTGATGCCCAGCCACACGAGCACGACCGCGGCCAGGATCGCCACCCAGAAGGCCGGCAGGAGCCGCGCGGCCCGGGCGATCAGGAACTTCCGACGGTCCTGCCGGATCGCGGACCGGGTGACGAGCATGCCCGTGAGCATCATGAAGGCCGTCACGCCGACGGACGACAGGTGCTGGTTGAGGCCGGCGCCCTTGACGAGCACCTCGTAGGTGAGGTCGATGCCCCACCAGCCCGTCCCGAGGTCGTCGATCAGGTAGAAGGCGATGTGGGAGTAGAGCACGGCCGCGACCGCGACGAGCCGGACGACATCGACGCCCGGCAGATCCACACGCGGTGCATCGGCCCCGCGTGTCGGTTCGTTCAGGAAGGGCCGAAACACGCGCCAATGTTAAGGTCCCGTTCACGCAGCTGTTGCCGATGGTCCCGTTATCCGAACGTTTCCGCTGGTGAGAGCAGTTTTCCGGAAGCGCGGACGGTTGCGGGTGCTCTCCGCCACAGTCGGGGCCCGATCGTGTCCGCATTACGGGGAATGTTGCGGACGGTGTAGTTATGGACTTGGGTGGAAACCCGAAAAGGTACGGAATAACTGCACGGGCCGAACGGCCCGGTGAAGAAGGGACCCTTCGTGGCTGAATACACACTTCCGGACTTGCCCTACGACTACGCAGCGCTCGAGCCGCACATCTCGGCGAAGATCATGGAGCTGCACCACTCGAAGCACCACGCCACCTACGTCGCCGGTGCGAACACCGCTCTCGAGAAGCTGGCCGAGGCCCGCGAGAACGGCACCATGGCGGCCCAGGCGACCAAGCTCGAGAAGGACCTCGCCTTCCACCTGGGTGGTCACACCAACCACTCCGTCTTCTGGAACAACCTCTCCCCCGAGGGTGGCGACAAGCCCGAGGGTGAGCTCGCTGCTGCGATCGACGACGCCTTCGGTTCGTTCGACAAGTTCCGCGATCACTTCTCCGCGAACGCGAACTCCATCCAGGGCTCCGGCTGGTCGATCCTCGCGTGGGATTCGATCGGACAGCGTCTGATCATCGTCCAGCTGTACGACCAGCAGGGCAACATCCCGATCGGCCTGACCCCGCTGCTCATGCTCGACATGTGGGAGCACGCCTTCTACCTGCAGTACCAGAACGTCAAGGCCGACTACGTCAAGGCCTTCTGGAACATCGTCAACTGGGCGGACGTACAGGCTCGCTTCGAGCGCGCTCGCACCGCCACCTCGGGCCTGATCGTCTAGTACGGATCGGTCATACAGGTCGCGAGACCGACAGCGAGGGCGCCGGGACACCGGCGCCCTTCGTCGTCTCCGGGGCCGGTTCTGCCCACTCGCTACAAGAATTGCCATCCGCTACTGCAATTGCCGTAGCGGATAGCAATAGGTGTAGCGGAAGTGCTGGCACTCGACACCTCTTGTGTGCCAACGGAGAAAACGGGCATTCTCCCCTTACCGACCGAGGGGGAGGAGTGGGATGAACGCCGAGGAATACAGCCGCATCGAGCTGTCCGCATTCCAGTCCGACGGGTCGCTTCGAGGTTTCGTCGTCTCGGGCAGATGGCCCGCGACCACCCGCGAATGGGCCCAGGTGCTGGCGATGACGGTGCGGATCGCGTCACTGCCGGGACTGCTGCCCACCTCGACGGTGTTCGGGGTCAAGGAAGAACTGCCCGACGACCCCGAGCCCGGAACCGTGGGCCTCGTGGTCGCCGAGGGTCCGGTGCTCGGCGAGCGTGCCGTGCAGCCCGGACGGTTCGCCGAGCATCAGCCACCGGCGCTGATCATGCTGCATCCGCCGTCGGAGACGACGCCGTCACTCCCGGAGAATGCGGGCGTCGCGTCGGGCTGCGTGCTGCTCCCCGGGATCCCTCATCTCGGGCTCGAGCATCGCGCGGCGTGGGTCGAGGCAGAACCGGACGGCACGGTGACGGCGCTGGTCAGCAAGGTGGGAGTGGATCCGGGCAACGATCCCGACACCGCGATTCTGGCCATGCTGCTCGCTTCGTGAGGGCGCCCTGAAAGCGAGAGTTCGGTTCTCCGAAAGTTAGCATTGCCTTTACAGAAATCGGTTCGCCGAGCTAACGTTGTCGTCGGCGAAGGGGAGTAGCCCCCAATCGCAGGGTCGACATACTGGCGGCGCCCGACAACGGCACCGCCCGGCCCCGCGGACCGGATCTCCCTCCGGTGGGCGAGACCTTCGGCCGCTGGTCGCATCGTGCGTCCGGCGTCCGGAGGAAGCCCCGTTTCCTCCATACGAAAGGAGGAAACGCATATGTGGTCCGCGCTCGTCCTGTCCTTCGCGGTCACCTTCGTCGCCGAACTCGGCGACAAGTCCCAGCTCATGGCGATGACCTTCGCCCTACGTCATCGCTGGTGGGTCGTCCTGTCGGGGATCCTGTTCGCGACCACCGCCGTCCACCTCGTGTCGGTGGCCGTCGGGCACTATCTGGGTGTCGCGATCCCCGCGACCGCCATCTCCATCGTCGGCGGCATCGCCTTCCTGATCTTCGGCGCGTGGACATTGCGCGGCGACTCCCTCGACGACGACGAGCAGTCCAAGGCCGGACGCGTCGCGCGCTCCGCCTTCCTCGCCGTGAGCTCGGCGTTCTTCCTGGCCGAACTCGGCGACAAGACGATGCTCGCGACCATCACGCTCGCGACCGACAACAACTGGGCCGGGGTGTGGATCGGGTCCACCGTCGGCATGGTCGCCGCCGATGCGCTGGCCATCGTCATCGGTGCCGTGCTCGGCCGGCACCTTCCCGACAACGCCATCCGCTACGGCGCTTCGGCGTTGTTCTTCGGCTTCGGTGCGTGGATGCTCGGCGACGGTCTGTTCCCGGAGATCGGCGTCGTGGGACCGATCGCCGGCGCGGTGGCCCTGCTGCTGTCCGTCGCCGCGATGGTGGTCGTCCGCCGACGCGCCCGCCGTGTCACGGAGGACGAGTCCCCGGCGCTCATGCGTCCCTGATCACCGTTCCGAACAGTGTCTTTCCGCTCCGGACAAGAGTATGCTTGCCGATAGGCAAATAAATTCGGAGGTGGTTCCATGTCTGAACTCACGGACAGCACCCCTCGATCCGAAACTCCTCCGTTCGACGCGGAAGACGTCCATCGTCTGCGTATCGCGATCGGACGGATCTCCCGCCGCATGGGCATGTTCGCCTCGGAGGAAGGGCTGACGCGTTCGCAGTCGACCCTCCTCACGACCGTCGCCCGCCACGAGACGATCGGAGTCCGCGAACTCGCGGAGATCGAAGGGCTCAACCCCACCATGTGTTCGCGCATGGTGGGCAAACTCGAAGACGCCGGGTTGCTCACCCGGTCCCCCGACGCCGACGACAAGCGCGTCGTCCGCGTCCACATCACTGATGCCGGTGCCGCTCTGTCGGCGGAACTGCGCGATCGTCGCACCGCCCTGTTCGCCCGTCACCTCACCGAACTGAGCGACCGGCACCTCGAAGCTCTGCACGACGCGCTGCCCGCCCTCGAGGCACTCTCGCAGCGCGTCGCCGATTCACCGCGCCCCTCCGTCGAGGGGGGTCGCCCGTGACAGTGCTCGCCGACATCAGAGGACAGACCTTCGCGGCCCTGCGCGGCCCCAACTTCCGCCTCTACATCAGCGGCCAGGCCGTCTCGCTCATCGGCACGTGGATGCAGACCGTCGCACAGTCGTGGCTCGTCCTGCAGCTCACCGGCTCCGCGACCGCCATCGGCATCGTTCTTGCGCTGCAGACCGTGCCGATGCTGCTGCTCGGCCCCTACGGCGGCGTGGTCGCCGACCGCTCCGACAAGCGCCGGCTCATGATCGGTTTGCAGACCCTCATGGGTGTGCAGGCCCTGATCCTGGGGCTGCTCGTCGTCACCGACACCGTGGCCCTGTGGCACGTCTACGTCCTGGCGGTCGCGCTCGGCCTCAACCAGTGTTTCGAGAATCCCGCGCGACAGTCGTTCATGCTCGAACTCGTCGGTCCGGAGGATCTGCGCAACGCCGTGAGCCTGCAGTCGGTCCTCGCCTCGTGCTCCCGCATGATCGGTCCGGCCGTCGCAGGCCTGGTCATCGCCGCGGGCGGACTCGGCGTGTGCTTCCTGCTCAACGCCGCGAGCTTCGTCGCCGTCGTCACCTCCCTGCTGCGACTCGACGTCTCCCGGCTCCAGCGCTCCCCCGCCGCCGCCCGCGCCAAGGGGCAGCTGCGCGAGGGCTTCGCCTACGTCCGCAGCACGTCCGATCTGGCCGTCCCGCTGCTGATGATGGCGCTCGTCGGATGTCTGGCCTTCGAGTTCCAGGTGGTCCTGCCGGTCCTGGCCGACCACACCTTCGCCGCCGGTGCCGGGGCCTACGGTTTCCTCACTGCCGCGATGGGCGCCGGATCGGTGGTGGGCGGGCTCGCCGTCGCCACCTGGGGCCGCACCGGGACCCGGCCGCTGATCCTCACCTCCCTCGCGTTCGGTATCGCCATGGCGGTCGCCGCTGCGGCCCCGAACCTGACCACGCTCATCGTGCTCATGGTGATCGTGGGTGCGCTGAGCGTGACGTTCACGTCCACCACCAACAGTTCGCTGCAGCTCGCCGCCGCGCCGATGATGCGCGGACGGGTGATGGCGCTGTGGTCGGTCGCCTTCCTCGGCTCCACGGCCATCGGCGGCCCCATCGCCGGCTGGGTCTGCGAGCAGTGGGGTGGCCGGGCCGGACTGCTGCTCGGTGCCGTCGCATGTCTCGTCGCCGCGGCGATGGGAGTCGTCGCACTTCGCCGCCGGACCACGACCCCTGCGGAACCCGCGGGCGTGACCGGTTAGGGTTCGTGACGAACGACACTCACACGCCGTAGGGCTCTGTGAGAGGACCTGACGGAGTCGGACTCGGTGCCAACGAGCCCGAACCCGTCGGGTCCACGCAGCCCTCGGCTCGGGACAGGAGATACGAACAGTGGAGATTCAGGGATCCGCCGCACTGGTGACCGGTGCCGCATCCGGTCTCGGCGCCGCAACCGCACGCCGCCTCGCCGACGCCGGAGCCACCGTCTTCGGCCTCGACCTGCAGCAGTCCATCGACCGCGTCGGCGATGCCGCACCCGCGGGTGTCACGCTCCTCGCCACCGACGTGACCAGCGGCGACGAGGTGCAGGCCGCCGTCGACCGCATCGTCGAGTCGGGTGTTCCGCTGCGCGTCGTCGTCAACTGCGCCGGTGTCGGCTGGGCCGGTCGCATCCTGTCGAAGAACGGCCCGCACGACCTCGAGCTGTTCCGCACGGTCATCACCGTCAACCTGCTCGGCACGTTCAACGTCATGCGCCTCGCGGCCGACGCGATCTCCAAGACCGAGACGGTCGACGAGTCGGGTCAGCGCGGCGTCATCATCAACACCGCCTCGGTGGCCGCGTTCGAGGGCCAGATCGGCCAGATCGCGTACTCCGCGTCGAAGGGTGGCGTGCACGGTATGACCGTCCCCGCCGCACGCGACCTCGCGCAGTTCGGCATCCGTGTCAACACCATCGCCCCCGGCATCGTCGACACCCCGATGCTCGCCGGTGTCACCGAGGAGTACCGCAAGGGCCTCGAGGCCGGTGTGCCGTTCCCGTCGCGCCTGGCTCAGCCCGCCGAGTACGCGCAGCTCGCGCAGATGATC
Source organism: Rhodococcus rhodochrous (assembly GCF_900187265.1). Lineage (NCBI taxonomy): Bacteria > Bacillati > Actinomycetota > Actinomycetes > Mycobacteriales > Nocardiaceae > Rhodococcus > Rhodococcus rhodochrous. The sequence goes on along the minus strand of NZ_LT906450.1, from coordinate 145,487 downwards.
GTCGAGCACGACTACCTCAACGGCGAGACCATCCGCATGGACGGCGCGCTGCGCATGGCACCGCGGTAATCACGCCTTCGGTAACCACGCCTCTTCCGTGCGCGTTTCCGGCAGTTCCGGCTGCCGGAAACGCGCACGTGCGTTAGACCGGACCCATGCGGATCGTTCTCGCCGTGGTGCTCGCCGGCGCGCTCGCCGGCGCGCTCGCCGGCGTCGCCGGCCGGTCGCTGCAGCGACGCCTGATCTACCTGCCCGACAGCTCCACTCCCCCGTCCGCCGCGACCGTCCTGCCCGGCGCGGAGGACGTCGTCCTCACCACCGCGGACGGTCTGGAGCTCGACGCCTGGTTCGTGCCCGGTCGCGCTCCCGACGGTCCCGGAGCCGGTTTCACGGTTCTCCTCGCTCCCGGTAACGGCGGCAACCGCCTCGGCCGCGTCGACACCGCCGCCGACCTCGCCGCGGCAGGTTTCTCGACGCTGCTTCTCGACTACCGCGGGTACGGCGGTAATCCCGGCTCCCCCTCCGAGGACGGTCTCGCCGCCGACGCCCGCGCGGCCCTCGAGCATCTCCGTTCGCGCGACGACGTCGACCCCACCCGGGTGCTGTACTTCGGGGAGAGCCTCGGCTGCGCCGTGGTCACCGCGCTCGCCGTCGACGAACCGCCCGCCGGAATGTTGCTGCGCTCGCCGTTCACCGATCTTGCCGCCGTGGCCCGGCACCACTATCCGTTCGTCCCCACCGCACTGTTGAAGGACGAGTTCCCCGTCGCCGAACTCGTCGGCCGCATCGACGTGCCGATCACGGTCGTCTACGGCACCGCCGACAGCATCGTCCCGCCCGCCCAGAGCACGGCCGTCGCCGATGCCACCCGGCAGCTGCACGAGCGGGTCGAGCTCGCCGGTCTCGAACACAACGATCCACCGATGTTCGGCGCGCCCGTGGTGGACGCATTGATCCGGCTCAGAGCAGGCCTGTGAGCCTCGCGGACCCGTCGACGAGGAATCTCACCAGATCGGGATCGGGTTGCACCTTCGCGGCCGACCCGTGCAGGTACAGGCCGCCGACGACGAACGACGACGAGTCGCGGATCGGGACGGCCAGCGCCGCCCTGCCCAGCCGTGTCTCCTGGCACTCCTTCGCGTAACCGAACGAGACGATCTCGCGCAGCTCCCGCGCCAGCGACTCGCGCTCGCACATCGTGAACTCGGTGAGCCGGCGCAACTCGGCATCCGGACCCACTCCCGGCACGTGGGCCAGCATCAGCTTTCCGATGGCATTGGCGTGCAACGATTTCGACAGAGTCGTGATGGCGACGATCTCGTGGTCCGGATCCTGGTCGACGAACCGGAGCCGGCTCCCGGCGAAGGACGCGACGTGCAACCCGAAACGCGTGCAGCCCCGCAGGTCCTCCATCACGTCGTGGAGCGACTCGGACGGAGTGGATTCCGCTGCGGCCTGGGCGAGTTCGGCGGTGCGACGACCGAGCGCGAAGCCCGACAGGTCGGGAACACGCACGAGATAACCGTCCGCGACGAGCAGGTTCAGCATCCGGTAGGCCGTGGCCGGAGGCACTCCGGCGAACGCGGCGATCTCCTTGGCGGTGGTGCCGGGACCGAGCTGCGCGACGGCCTCGAGCATCCCCAGCGCCTTCTGCACGGCGTGGGGTTGTCGTCCTCCGAAAGGTGTCTCGGCGGACCGGATCGGCACGTGGGCGGTCACATTCGCTCCCCCTGTGTGCCCCCCGTGACGATCTGCGGTCGCCCGTGCTCGTCGAGGACCAGTGTCCCCGCCCCCGGCAGCAGATCCGTGGTCTCGACGGTGTCGAAGGCTCCGATCGTCGCGAGACTCTGCGGGCGTAGCAGGCGCAGCACCGCGCGCCAGATCGGTCCCGACACCAGGAGCGCGACGAGCGCCGACGGCACGACGAGCAGCGAGTGCGTGATCCCGTCGACGGCCGTGCCCACCAGCAGGCCGCCACCGAGCAACGCGACGAACACCGCCGCGACCCGCGTCCACGCGGTGTCCTCACCGATGCGGTGCAGGAACCGCAGTGACGCCAGCGCGACCAGCGTGTACGCCGCGACCAGCGCGACCTCGACGACCCCGTCGAAGACGGACGAATCCGCGTCCGCCGCCAGGGTGTACAGAACGGCACCGGCGACACTCACCGCGACGAACGCCGTCACCGCGAGGTAGGGGGTGCGCAGGGTGCCGTGTACGCGGGCCAGAGCGGACGGCAGCACCCGTTCGACACCCATCGAGTACAGGAGCCTCGAGCCTGCCTGTGCGCAGCCGAGTGTCGACGCGAACCACGAGCACGCCATGCCCGTCTTCACGGCGAGCACGACCGCCCACGACGCGCCGGAGTCGACACCGTCGAAATACGCTCCGATGATGAGCGATCCGCGGCCGGTCAGCGATGCGACGGCCGCGAAGACGAACAGCGCCCCGACGACGAGAGGGGTGATCAGCACCGTCCGGCTCACCGTGACGAGCGGCCGACGGGCCTCGGGACCGAAGAACGCCGCGCTCTCGAAGCCCGCCATGGACAGGACGGTCATCAGTGCGAGGAAGGGCAGCAGGCTCAGCGGTGAGACCGGCAGTTCGCTCGTCGTCGTTCCGCCCGCCGGCGCGACCAGCATCGTCGCGACGATCAGTACCAGCGAACATGTTTCGACGAGCAGGATCGCGCGGGTCGCGAACCGCACGCCGCGGATCGCGATCAGGGCGACGGCTCCGCCGAGCACTGCCGTCGTCACCAGCCACGGTCCCGTCCCCGGAAGATGCAGTCCGGCAAGCTCGCCGATGTCCAGTACCGTGCGTGCTCCCTGGGCGAGCACGGAGATCGAGATACCGAGATATCCGACGATGAGCGCCGTACCCGTCACGAGGGCCGCGCGCGTGCCGAGTCCCTGGAAGACGAAGCTGTAGAGCGAACCCGCCGCGGCCAGGCGTCGAGTGAACTGTGTGATGCACCATGCGACCAGTACGACGACGCCGGTCGTCGCGGCGATGGTGAGTACACCGCCGAGTCCCGGAGCGCTCACGGTCATCCACAGGGCGATGAACACCATGCCGGTGGCGGGGGCGATCGTCGACAGCGACTGTCCGATCAGATCGAGTTGGGACAGTTGTCTGCGCCCGAGCGCGTGCAGGGGTGAGCGCACGTGAGCCCCGGCGGGTTCCGCGTCCTGCGCGCGGTCGATCGCCGCCCGGAGTGCTGACGTCACGACCGTGGTCCTTTCACCGAATTTGTCCGGACGCTAACCCCGTTCTGTTACAGCTGCATTACCTGCGCGAACTCCGTATGGGTCCCGAATGAGAATTCGCTCGGGATCTCGATGCGAGGTACATCACGCCGTCGGCTCCCGCACGGACCTGCGCAAACGCAAAAGCCCACGTCACCGATCCTCCACCCCACCGATTTCCGCGGCTCGCGTTCTCGTTCGGGGTGTCCCCGTTCGTTTCTCCGGCGTCGCATGCCCGACTCGAGACCACAGCACGATGTGTCCATCCCCACCTGCGAGGGATCCGCCGGGACCTCGAGAAGGTCCCGCAGCGAAACGGAAGGAGTGGTCGCACACATGCTGTGGGTGCTGATCGCATCGATCGTCGGAGGCACGCTGTTGCTCGCCGGCATCCCCAAGACCCGGGACCGCCAGGGTCTGTTGCGCACGGTGCGCGGGTACAAGCTGCTGCCCGCCCCGCTCGAGGAAGCGGCGTCGTTCGCGCTGCCGTGGGCCGAGATCGTCCTCGGTGTCGCGCTCGTCACGGGCATCGCCGGACGGTGGGCGGCCGCAGGCGCCGCGCTGCTGTTCCTGTGCTTCTTCGGTGGCCTGACGATCAACCTCCTCCGAGGCCGTCGTGACCTCGACTGCGGCTGCTTCGCATTCGGTTCGCACGACGTCCCGCGGATCGGGTGGTTCCACGCGGTGCGGGCCGGCGCGTTCGTGCTCGTCTCCGCAGCCCTGGCCCTCGTTCCCGCCGGCGCACCGTCGCTCGCCGAGCACCTCCTCGCCGTCGCGCTCGCCGCGCTCGTGCTGGTCGTGGTCGTCACCGCGGTGCAGTTGCGGTCGATCGTGCATCCGGGCCGGCGCCCGGTCGACGACCACCTGACGAAGGCCTCGATCGAACTCCGTGCCGCCTCGACCCTCTCGCGGTACTGACAAATCCGAACGGAGAAATCTGTGAACACCTTCCTGCTGATCGCGGTCATCGTGCTGGCCGTCGCCGTCGCGGCGCTGTTCCTCATGCTGCTCGCCCTCGCTCGTGAGATCGGGCGCGTGCAGGTGCGTCTCGGCCCCCTCGGCGCCCGGATGATGGACACCGGCCCGAAGATCGCCCAGGTCGGTCCGAGCTTCCGCGGCCTGAAGGACCACCTCGGCCGCGAGATCGGCGTCGGTGGCCACCGCGACAAGGCACAGCTGCTGCTGTTCACCGCGCCGTCGTGCTCGACCTGCAAGAGCCTGCTTCCCGGCGTCAAGGCGATGGCGAAGGCGGAGAAGGACCTCGAGGTCGTCATCATCTCGGACGGCACGCCGGAGGAGCACCAGAACTTCCTCGCCGGTTCGGGTATCGGTGCCGAGCTCAGCTACGTCGACGCCCGCGATGTGGGCATCGCCTACCAGGTGGGCACCACTCCGTACGGCGTGATCCTCGACGAGCACGGCAAGATCCAGGCCAAGGGCCTGTGCAACCACATGGCGCAGGTCGAATCCCTCCTCAACGCACTCGAATCCGGTACGCCGTCGCTGCAGCACCTGCACGAGGCAGCCAAGACTCGCGCCGCAGCCGGTCTGTGATCTGCGAGCGCGGACCGCGCCGTCGGTACGGGCGGAATCTCATCCCCTTCTCGAGATCGGAGTACGTCGTTGGACCTCAGACCCTCATCCGGTGAACCGGAGATGCACGAGAACCGATATCCGGTGGACGAAGCCACCGTCAAGGAACAGGCCGAATGGATGGCCGGCCGCGGCGGGTCCTTCATCGGCCGCACCGGACGCAAGATGTCCGAGCGGGTCTCCCGCCGTTCGGTGATCAGCAAGATCGGCCGGTGGACGATGGGTGTCTCCGGTGTGGCACTGATCAGTTCGCTGCCCGTCACCCGCACGGCCCTGGCGCAGGAGCCGCCGGCGCCCGCCCCCGCCGAGCCCGAACCGTTCGTTCCGGTCTACGACGGCAAGGATCCCGCCGAGTGCGAGTACTGGCGCTGGTGCAACATGGACGGCACCTCGTGCGCGGCCTGCAACGGCGGCGGTGTCACCACGTGTGCGCCGGGAAGCCGTCCCGGAGCGGAGTTCTGGGTGGGGTGCTGCACGCATCCCGATACCGGTAAGACCTACCTGATCGCCTACTACGACTGCTGTGGGGCACCGTCGTGCTCGAACGCGTTCTGCGGTGAGCCCGACATGCAGGCCATCATGTACAACCCGGTCTCGGGCAGCTTCGACCAGGAGATCATCTGGTGCGTGTCCGACGAATCCCAGTCGTACACCTGCACGATGGCACCGATCATCGGTGAGGACTGCCAGACCCGTCCCGCCGCACGACCGAAGGTGGGCGCCGGATCATGAAGCGCACCCAACGGGCGGTCGCCGCGACCGTCCCGCTCGCTCTCGCACTGTCCCTCGCGGCGTGCTCGAGCGACGACGACTCCTCGTCCACCGCTGCGGGCGAGGTCACCTACCCGACCGTCCCCTACACCACTCCCGGTGAGGGCATCTCCCTCGGTCACGACGACCAGGAGATCGGCGACACCATCCCGGAACCCGTGCACGTCTCGGAGATCCAGCCCGCGAGCGAGAACGACCTGCTCGCGGTCCTCCGGACTCCGGGTGGACTCGAGATCGGTGTGAACGTCCTCGACCCGGTCACCGGTGTCGCGGGCAGTCGCATCGTCGTGGGCCCCGGCATCTGGGATCCCGTCATCCACGGGTTCGTCGGCGAGAGTTCCTCGGACCCGGCGGTTCTCGCCGCCGAGGTATGGCGTCCCCGCGGTTCGCGCGGCCAGGCCGACTTCACCGTCACCACCTACTCGGGCGACCTGCTCGAGCCGGACGAGATCGAACTGCCCGACTACGCCCGCGCGCACTCGCGCCCCGGTTCCAGTGCCGTCACCTCGGACGGGAAGTACTTCGTGACGTGGGACGACGGCCTGTACGGCGTCCGCGTCGTCGATCTCGAGGCCGGCGAGGAGAGCGGCGCGCTGCAGATCATCGGGTGCGGGCCGTTCACCTGGCTCGTCGACCACGAGCTCTACAGCGTGTGCGAGGACACCCGCGAGTTGATCCAGATCTCGATCGACGATGCCGGTGTCCCCACGGAGACGGCGCGCACGAAGGTGCTGCCCGACGACTTCGTCAGCAACCGCAAGGTGACCTGGGCCGCGGACGCGAAGAAGGCGCTGCTCGTCGGCGCGACCGGCGACGTCTTCGTCTTCGACTTCTCGAACGGTCTGCCGGAGGATCCCGTCGCTCCCATCGGGAACGCGGGTCAGGACGGTGGCCGCTTCGCGGAGAACGCCATCAACAACACCGGCGACCGGATCGCGATCGAGTACACCGACAGCGAGATCCATCCGCACTCGGCGCGCGGCGGCGACATCGTCAAGGTCGAGTTGTTCGACGCCGCCGGCCTCACACCGATCCGCACCCTCGATCTCGAGGCGCTGGGGCTGACGGACATCGCGTCCATGGCCTTCTCCGTCGACGGATCGATCCTGTACGTGGTCGGTTCGGGCCCCGAGGTCGACGGCGAGTCGGTCCAGCGCATCGTCGGTGTCTCGGCGAGCGACGGCGCCGAGGTCAGTGCCGCCGACGTCACGGGCACCGTCGACGACATCCGTTCCCTCCTGACCCCGCAGGTGATCCGATGACACGACCCGGTACCGGGCTCGTGCTCGACCGCCGACGCTTCCTCCGCCTGGGCACCCTCGGTGCCGGGGCGGTGGGGCTCGGCGCCCTCGGGTTCGGTGCCGCCGCCTGCAGCTCCGGTACGTCCGGGCAGCAGGCGGCGGCCGCCGAGCTCGACTACATCCGTCCCACCGACCCCGAGGTGGCCGCGGCCGAGGCGGCCCGCACCACCTCGGGGGCGACGGCCGCCTTCGCGCTCGCTGCGGGTGTGGGCGCCGTGGACCTCGGTGGGCGGATCGTGAACACGTGGACCTACGGCGGGGCCGCCGTCGCACCCGAGCTGCGGTTGTCGAAGGGCGACCGTGTGCGGGTGTCGGTGGACAACGGGCTTCCGCAGGAGACCACGCTGCACTGGCACGGCATCCGGATCCGCAACGACATGGACGGTGCGGCTCCGGTCACGCAGGAACCGATCGGCGCCGACGGTGGCCGGTTCGAGTACGACTTCGTCGCACCCGATCCGGGCACCTACTGGTACCACTCGCACAGCGGACTGCAGGCCGACCGCGGCCTGTTCGGGGCCATGATCATCGAGGACCCGAACGACGCGACCGGCGCGGACGCCGACGCGGTTCTCGTGCTCGACGATTGGGTCGACGGTCTGGGCACCACCCCCGACGCGGTCCTGGCCGCGCTCAACCCGCAGGTCGCCGGGCACGGTCACGCCGGGCACGGCTCGGGGCCGGCCGAGTACTCGGACGCCGATGCCTCGGTGGCGCAGCAGATCACGTCGGCGGGCCACGGGGACTCCGTCCCGCTCGGCGGCATGACCCAGCACATCGCGTACCCGCTGCACCTGATCAACGGGCGCCCGCCGAACGATCCCGCCATGGTGGAAGCCGCTGCGGGACAACGGTTGCGACTGCGGATCATCAACGCCGCCGCGGAGACGCCCTACCGCTTCGCCGTGGCCGGCCACGAACTGACCGTCGTCGCCGTGGACGGTTTCGACGTGCAGCCGACGACCGCCGACACCGTGATCCTCGGCATGGCGCAGCGGGTGGACGTGCTCGTCACGGTCCGCTCCGGTGCGTGGCCGATCGTGGCGAAGGTCGAGGGTCGCGACGGCTACGCGTCGACCGTGCTGCGGTCCCACGACGCGGTTCCGATGTCGAACCCCGATGTGGGAGGAAACATCCCGGAGCTGAACGGGCGACTGGTACCCGAGAGCGAACTGCGGCCCGCCGAATCGGTGCTGCTCGAGAAGCGCGACGTCGACCGCGACTACCGCGTCGAGCTGATCCAGGCCGGCGACCGCTACGTGTGGGGCATGGCCGGCCCCGACGCCGGCCGATTGGTGATGAAGGAGGGTGAACGGATCCGGATCACGATGGTCAACTCGTCGCCGATGTGGCATCCCATGCACACCCACGGCCACACCTTCGCCGTACCGAGCTACGGCGGTCTGCGACGCGACACCGTCAACGTGCTTCCGGGGACCGAACTCGCCATCGAGTTCGACGCGGACAATCCGGGCGAGTGGATGTTCCACTGTCACAACGCCTATCACTTCGAGGCAGGAATGACCGCGAATCTGCGGTACATCCGGTGAGGACGAGATCATGAAGAAGTTTCTTTCCGCGGTCGCGGGCACGGCACTCGCGATGGGACTGCTGACCGGATGCGGCAGTGCGGACGCCGACGAACCCGCGGTCGTCATCGAGGTGACGAACATGTCGTACAGTCCGGCATCGGTCACCATCGAGAAGGGCCAGACCGTGCAGTGGCACTTCGACGACTCGGGCCTGCCGCACGATGTGGCGGGTGACGGACCGCTCGAAGGTGACCTGAAGAGCGAACTGCTCACCGAGGGCACCTACGAGTACACCTTCGACGAGGCCGGCACGTTCACCTACCACTGCACGCCGCACCCCGCGATGGTCGGCACGATCATCGTCCAGTGATGCGGATCCGGTGGGGCGTGGCCGCGTTCGCGATGCTGGCCGCGACCTCGTGTGCCGGCTCCCCCACCGGGCCGGACGCGGAGATCGTCGTGCGCGACGTGCACTTCGCGCCGGTGGACGTGACCGTACCGGTGGGCGGCACCGTCCGGTGGACGTTCGACGACGGCGGGGTCCTGCACCACGTCGGATCGGAGGGCGAGTTCGACAGCGGCATCACCCCCGACGGGAGCTTCGAACACACCTTCACGACGCCGGGCGTCTACGAGTACCACTGCTCGGTCCACCGGTACATGACCGGAACCGTCACCGTGACCGGGTGACGGACAACGCCGTCCGCCGTCCGGTCGTATCCGTAAGCACCACAGCAAAGGAGCATCCCAATGACGGAAACACTCGTGCGTGAGCCCCTGGCTCACCCACCCCTCGGAGTCGACGTACCGGAGATACGCCCGACGCTCGAGAGAGCCGTCGCGAAGAAGACCCGCGGCGGCCTGATCGCCGGTGCCGCCGCAGTCGGCGCCGCCGCCGGTCTCGTCGCAGCCCCCTCGAACCCGGCGGCCATGACCGCCGCGGTGATCGCCACCGGCGCGGTGACGGCACTGGCCGCCAACTGGTCGACCTGCGGCATGTCGGTGGCCGGCGTGGTCGCCGCACCGAAGCAGCCGGGACGCCGCGGGTCGTCGACCCCGATCCGTCGGCTCGGCTGGCACGCCCTGGGATCGCTCGCGACGGGCATCCCCACCGGCGCGCTCTTCGGTGCGCTCGGCGCGCTCGTGACCGGCTCGGTGCCGTGGGCATGGATGCTCGCGGCCTGGGGCGTGATCGCGCTCGGCTACGGCCTGCACGAGCTGGGCATGATCACCCTGCCGACGCCCATGCGGCGTCAGCAGCTCCCCCGCCATCTGCGGCGCACGATGGCGCCGTGGAAGGTGTCGCTGCTGTTCGGCGCGCTCATCGGCCCCGGCTTCATGATCTTCATCCGGTCCAGCGCGTACTACCTGCTGGTCCTCGGCGTGATCGCCTCGGGTTCGCCGGTGCTCGGCGCCGCGATGTTCGCGACCGTCAGCCTCGGTCGCTGCATGCCGAGCGTGCTGGCCATCCTGCACACCCGCCGCGGTGGTTCGATGCCCGGCTTCCTGTCGGCGATGTGCGTCATCGACCGTCGTGTCCAGACCCTCACCGGCGGTGTCCTCATCGCCCTGGCGGCCTTCGCTCTTGCCGCACTGGTCTGATTCTCCGTGCGTGGTTCCGGTGGCCGATGCCGCCGGAACCACGCACGTGGCATGCTCTGCGCTACAGGTCCTCGACGAACGGGATGTCGAGCACCGCGCGATCGCTCATCCACTCGCGCAGGATCTTCGTGGCGATCACGTCGTCCTCGTTGTACTCGAGCAGCCGCACACGCTGCGCCGGATCGGGCTCGCCCGCCATACCCACGGCCTCGCGGTACCAGCTCATCGACGCCTCACCCCCGGCCTCGGCGTCGCGCCAGTGATGCCCCGCGATCGGTGCGATCTTCTTGAGCCCCTTGCCGTTCGGGCACACGAACTGGTCGGTGACGGCCTGGAAGATGTCGACCCACTCGTTCGAACCGATGAACGCCTTGACCTCCGCGAGCTCCGGCACACCCGGGAATCCGTGGAACCGCCGCGCCGACGACAGCAACCACTTGTCCTCCGCCGACCGCGAATAGCAGTAGGCCGCAAAGGTCTTCCCGCGACGTTCGGCCGCGCGCCGCTGGTCCGACAGCCAGCGCCAGAACTCGGCGAACGAGCGCGCCTCGTCGTCGGTCGGCACGGGCTCCCACGTCGCGAACGGGATGTACTCGGAGGACGATCCCGAATTGAGCAGCGTGCCCCACAGATAAGCGCCGTGCTCGTGGTAGCTCTCCATGTCGATGTCGACCTCGACGTCGGCGCGGTGGACGTGCACGTGCCGGTAGCGACGCACGAGCGGCGCACCGGCGATCCACGCCCGCGCCGTGACGATCGCGTCCTCGAACGAACCCTGCGGCCACGCCTCGGGTTCCTCGCCCTCCCACCGGGCGAGGCCGTCGATGGTGTGCACCTCGAGTTCGCGCAGCACGGCGGCGCGTTGCCCCGGCGCGACGAGCGACACGTCCCGGGTGACGGTGAGTTCGGCGCGGCAGCGGTCCCACCACGGGCAGGTCTTGCACTCGCCGATCTGCGACGGCGCCGTCGGAGTGAGACCCCGCGCGATCTCGAGTCGGTCCGCCAGGCGGGCGTCGTAGTCGTCGAGGATCTGGTCGAGATCGTGCACGAGGATGTCGAGATCGTGCACGAGGATGCAGTCGCCGCCGTATCCGATCGCGCCGGCGACCTTCGCGGGGCTCGCGAGTCCGTGACGTTCGAGCATCCGGTACAGGTGCGCGAGGCGCATCTGGTCGCGCACCTGACTGCGCACCTTGCGGGTCTCGTCGGCGGCGGGTGCCCACGCGAACAGGTCGGTGGTGAGCGCGCCGCGTCCGGGATCGGTGACCTTGTGGTTGACGACGATCACCGGGATGTAGCCGCCGCGTTCGGCATCGCGCAGCAGGATCTCCGAGCGGCCGCGGCGTCCGGTGTCGGGTTCGCTCGGCAGCACCGCACCCCAGATGCGGTCGGCTCCCGCGCGGCACGCGTCGAGGGTGCGCTCGGCGCGCTGCGACATCGGCCCTTCCGGGGCGATGAGCACCCACCCGTCCGGGTCGGCGTCGAACAACGTCTGACGGATCGCCTCGCGATGCGCAGCCGCCGCCTCCTGGCGTTGCCGCGCACCCGGATTCTCGGGTGCACCTGCGAGTTCGTCGGGGAAGGTGGCGTCGAGATAGACCCGGTGGCGGCACCTCGTCAGCGCAGCGGCCTCGAGGGAGACGGCTGTGCGCTGTGACACTCCGCGTTCGGGCCGCGGTAGTTCTCCGGTTGCGTCCACGACATTCCAGGGTATTCCCTGCACAGGCGACGGCTCGCAGCAGCACCGTCACGTTAGGCTGACGCGGGGCGCCGGAGCGTCGTGTCGTACCGAATGGAGGGTGCTGTTCGATGGGGTTGTTCACACGGAAGCGTCGCGCGACTCGCAGGGCGGAAGCGAAGGCGCTGAGGACCAAGGCGAAGCTCGAGGCCAGGCTGGTCGCGAAGAATCGGCTCAAGAACGACCGGCGGGCAGCGAAGGCCCAGGCGAAGATCGACAAGAAGCTCGCGAAGTCGCAGGTCAAGCTCGACCAGGAACTCGTGAGGTCGCAGGCCAAGGTCGAGAAGGAACAGATCGCGACCCTCAAGGCACAGAAGAAGGCCGCCGAGAACCAGGGACTCACCGCGGCGAAGGTGCGCCGCTATCTCGGCGTCGCGCGTCTGCTCGCGCCGGTGCTCGTCCCGATCGTCTACCAGGCCGTGACGGCGCTGCGCGGTCAGCTCGACTCGCGTCGCGCGCAGCAGCTCGGCGTGCCGATCGAGGAACTGGGTTCGTTCACCGGTCACGGTGCCCGGCTCAGTGCCCGCATCGCGGGTGCGGAGCAGTCGCTCGCGAAGGTCGAGCAGCGCAACCCCAAGGACGCGGAGACGCAGAAGTTCGCCACCGCGACCCGCGAGCGCCTCACCGATCTGACCGCCGCCGTGCAGACGGCCGAGCAGATGCCGGCCGCGCGCCGGAAGTCGGCGCACGCGGCGATCTCGTCGGAACTCGACGGCATCGAAGCGGATCTGCTCGCGCGCCTCGGCGTGCGCTGATACGGCCTGCACATCAGGAACGAGCACGACCGACAGTGACCAGGTACCCGACCGTTCTCGGCACCACCGCGGGCATCGCCACCGCGGTGCTCGCGGTGGCCGCCCACGGCGCCGCCGGCGGTGGTGTGCCGACGGGACCGGTCGCGGTACTGCTGGTCGCGGTCGCGGCGATCGTCGGGATCCTCGGCGCGCACCAGCCGTCGCTGTCCCCGCTCGTGCTCCTCGCCGGTGGGCAGGCGGCCACGCACGTCGCGCTCACCGTGCTGGTGCCCGGCCACGAACACCTGTCGGTGTCCATGCTGGGCGCCCACATGCTCGCCGTCGCCGTATGTGCGGTGCTGCTCACCGCCGCGGCCCACGTGTACGCGGCGTGCGGCACTGCGCTGCGGGTCGTGCTGCTGCGCGGCCCCCGTGTCGCCGCACCCGCCGTGCTCGCTCCCACCTCGTCGACCGACCGGCTCGTGTGGGGACGCGCACCCCCGGCCATCTCGCGGAGAGGACCACCGCTCGCCACGGCTGCGCTGCGACGATCGATCCTCCAACCACGAGAAAGACCCATACATGTTCGAGTTCTCCCGTCGCGCCCTCGTGGGCGCGACAGCAACCGCTGCGCTGATGGTCGCGGGCGCCGGCATCGCCTCCGCCCACGTCACCGTCGTCGCACCCGGAGCCGAGCAGGGCGGTTACACCGTCCTGACGTTCCGGGTCCCCACCGAGTCCGAGACCGCCGGCACGACGGCCGTCACCGTCGAGCTTCCGGGCCTGCGCTCGGCGCGCACCGAGCCGTTGCCCGGCTGGACGGCGACCGTCGAGAAGGATCCCGAATCGCAGCTCGCGACCTCCGTGACGTGGACCGCCGAGCCGGACGTGCAGGTCGGGCCGGGACAGTTCCAGCAGTTCGTCCTGTCCGTCGGGCCGCTGCCCGAGGAGGACGAGGTCTCCTTCCCCGCGATCCAGACCTACAGCGACGGCGAGGTCGTGGCGTGGGATGAGATCGCGACCGGCGACGAGGAGCCCGAGCGTCCCGCCCCGAACCTGACCCTCGCGGCGAGCAGCGGTGACGGGCACGGCGGCAGCGGCGACGCGCACGCCACCGACACCGGGCAGACCGCTGCGGCGTCGGACGGCACCACCACCGACAGCACCGCGCGGTGGCTCGGTGGTATCGGCCTGGTGCTCGGCGCGCTCGGTGCCGCACTCGGCCTCGGCGCCGTGATCCGGGGGCGGCGGGCATGAAGCGCATCCTCGTTCTCCTCACCGCGGTGATCGCGGCTCTGACCCTGTCCGTCGGCTCCGCGTCCGCCCACTCGGTGGTGCTGTCGAGCTCGCCCGAGGACGGCGAGCAGATCGCCGAGGCACCCGATCGGGTGACCGTGACGTTCAACGAGAACCTGCAGGAACAGTTCGCGGCCCTGACCGTCGTCGGGCCGGACGGCAACCTGTGGTCGAAGAGCGACCCGATCATCGAGGGTGCGACCGCAGCCGTCGAACTCGACGGCCTCGGCCCCGTGGGCGAGTACACGATCGCCTACCGGGTGACCTCCGCCGACGGACATCCCGTCAGCGGAACCCGCACCTTCACGCTCACCCAGGAGGGAACCGGCACGCCCGGCGAGGCGGCATCCGGTGACACCGCGACCGGCGAGACCGGCGCGGAGTCGGGCGAGAGCGACAGCAGCGGACCGGCCGTGTGGTGGTTCGTCGTCGCAGGTGTCGTCGTGGTCGCCGCAGGTCTCGCCTTCGCGCTGCGCAAGCCGAAGGCCTGACCCGCATGATCCCGGAACGCCGGCAGTGGCTCGTCGTGGCCGCTGCCGGCGTTGCCTTCGGAACCGTCGCGGGCATCGCCGTGGCCGGTTCCCTCGCCCTGCCCGCCCCGTCGAGTTCCGTGCGGGCGATCGGGCTGTGTGTCGGCTCGACCGTGCTCGGACTCGCCGTCCTGGCGGTCATGGTGCAGCGGCAACGCCGTCCCGCGGTCTCCTCCGACACGCTGTGGCGCACGATCGCCGCGCTCGGCGGTGTCTGGCTCGCGCTCGCGAGCATCGACCTCGCCTGGGCCGCGTCCACCGCCGCCGACGTTCCCGCCACAGATGTGGACGTGGGGCGGTTCGGGCAGTTCCTGGCCACCACCACGGGCCGCGTGGATGCGTCGGCGTGGGTGTGCATCGCCGCGATCGTCGTCGTCGCCGCGGTGGCGTACCGCCGGTCGGCGTCGTGGTCCACCCTGCCGGTGCTCGTCGCCGCGGCGCTCGCGTTGATTGCCCGCCCGGTCACCGGCCACATGGCGCAGCAACCGCTGGGGTCGCTGTTCAACGCCGTGCACGTGCTCGCGGCCGCGGTGTGGTTCGGGGTACTCGTGGCGCTGGCCGTCACCGTGCGGGGCCGCGGCGCGTGGGCGGAACTACTGCCGCGCTACTCGCAGTTGGCCGTGCGGTGCGTGGTGGCGTTGGTGATCACGGGCCTGGTCGACTCGGCGGTACGGCTCGGCTCGGTCTCTGCGCTACTGGGCACCGGTTACGGACGCGTCGTGCTCGCGAAGGCGTTCGTGCTGTGCGCCCTGCTCGGGCTCGCGTGGAACTGGCGACGCAACTGGCTCCCGGCAGCCTCGACGCACCGCCTGCCGGAGGAGGAGTCGCTGCGCAACGCCGTCCTCGAGGTGTGCGCGATGTCGGTGGCGCTCGGGCTCGCGGCCGGGCTCGCGACCACCGGCTGAGCCGTCACAAGCCGACGACGGCCGAGCCGTCACAAACCGACGACGGCCGAGTCGTCACAGGCTTGCCGCGCGTTCCAGGTCCTGCACGAACGAGCGGAACATGTCGTCGCGCTGCGATTTCGCCCGCAGCACCGCCGACGGGTGCACGGTGACGACCACCGCCGGATCGCACGACCCGCACAGCTCCTCGGGCAGATTCAGGACCTCACCGCGGTGTTGTGTGAGCTTGAAGTCCTTGCCGAGCAGTGACTGCGCGGCGGTGGCTCCGAGGCACACCACCACGTCGGGGCGGACGGCATCGAGCTCGGCCTCGAGCCACGGGCGGCACGCCGCGACCTGCCCACCCGACGGTTTCTTGTGGATCCGTCTGCGGCCGTTGGCGGACCGGTCGAAGCGGAAATGCTTGACGGCGTTGGTCACGTACACCGTCCCGCGATCGATGCCCGCGCGTTCGAGGGCCTTGTCGAACAGGTGCCCCGCGGGCCCGACGAACGGTTCTCCCGCGAGATCCTCCTCGTTGCCCGGTTGTTCGCCGACGAACAGCATGCGTGCGTCGCGCACCCCTGCCCCGAAGACCGTCCGCTCGGCGGCCCTGTAGAGATCGCATCCCCGGCATCCCGCCGAGGCGGCGGCGAGGTCGGCGAGGTCGCGGCTGTCGGGTACGTACTGCTGCGCGCCGGGATAGGTCACCATGGCTGTCGCATACCCGGGTTCACCGCGGTTGCACCAGTCGCGCGATCCAGGCGCGACTGTCGGCGGGGTCGATGACGTCGTCGAGTTCGAAGCTCGTCGCCGCCTGCAGCGCCTTGCCCTGCTGGTAGGCGAGGGCGACGAGCCGGTCGAACAGTTCCTCGCGCTCCCGGGGTGTCTCCGCGGCGTCGAGTTCCTTGCGGAAGCCGAGCCGCACGGCCCCTTCGAGTCCCATCCCGCCGATCTCCCCCGTCGGCCACGCGACGGTGAATTCGGGTGCGTGGAAGGATCCGCCGGCCATCGCCATCGCGCCGAGGCCGTAGCCCTTGCGGAGGATGATCATGCCGAACGGGACGGTCAGGCGTGCACCGGCGACGAAGAAGCGTCCGAAGCGGCGCACGGTGGCGTCCTTCTCAGATTCCGGTCCGACCATGAATCCCGGTGTGTCGCACAGGCTCACCACGGGCAGCCGGTGCGATTCGCACAGTTCCAGGAAGTCCGCGGCCTTGTCTGCGGCCTCCGCGTCGATCGCCCCGCCGAGGTGGGCACTGCTGTTGGCGAGCACACCGTAGGCGGCGCCTTCGACGCGCATCAGGGCGGTGACGATGCCGACGCCGTGGTCCGGGCGCAGTTCGAGCACCGATCCGACGTCGGCGATCGCGTCGATCGCCGATCGCACGTCGTAGGCGCGGAGACGGTTCTCCGGCACCACATGTCGCGCGAGACGCGGGTCGGGTGCCTGCCGGTCCTCGTGCGGCGCGGTGAAGTAGGCGAGATATCGCCGGGCGACGTCCACGGCGTGCGCCTCGTCGCGCGCGGCGACGTGCACGACCCCGTTGCGGCGTTGCACGTCGATCGGTCCGATGTCCTCGGGGCGGTGCACCCCGAGCCCTCCGCCCTCGATCATCGCGGGACCGCCCATGCCGATAGTGGCGTCGGGGGTCGCGATGAGCACGTCGCACACCCCGGCGAGCGCGGCGTTGCCCGCGAAGCAGCGGCCGGAGACGACCGCGACGGTGGGCACGCGTCCGCGCAGTGACGCCATCGAGCGGAAGGTGGGCAGGTCGAGTCCCGCACCGGAACCGGCGTCGACGTCCCCGGGTCGCCCGCCGCCACCCTCGGCGAACAGCACGAGCGGCACCCGCCGCCGGGCGGCGAGTTCGAGCAGCCGATCGGTCTTGCGGTGGTTGTTGCGGCCCTGGGTGCCCGCGAGGACGGTGTAGTCGTAGGACATCACGACCACCTCGGCCCCACCGATCCGGGCGGTGCCGCCGACGAGCCCGTCCGCCGGGGTGTTCGCGATCAGGTCCTCCTCGCTGCGGCGGCCGCGCTGCGCGGCGAGGACGAGCGGTCCGTATTCGACGAAGCTGCCGTCGTCGACGAGGTCGGCGATGTTCTCGCGTGCCGTGCGCCGGCCCCGCCCGTGCCGCTTCGCCACGACCTCGGGTCGCGCCGCGTCGGTGGTGATCTCGTGTCTGCGACGGATCTCGTCGAGGTCGGCGCGGTCGGCGTCGAGGTCGACGGCGGCGATGTCGTCCGTCGCGGTCTCCGCGTCGAACAGGCGGACCACCGCGAGCACCGTGCCCGGGTCGACGGTGCGGCCCGGCTCGACGAGCACACGTTCGACCACGGCACTGCCGGGTGCCCGGATCTCGTGCTGCATCTTCATCGCGTCGAGCACGGCGAGCGGCGCACCCGCCGGAACGGTGTCGCCTGCGCGGGCGATCTCCACGACCGTGCCGACCATCTCGGCGCGCACCGCGTGTTCGTCGGCGCGCAGATCCGTGTACTCCACCGGCGCTGTCGTGATCGCGTCGACGAAATCCGCGAGCCGCTCCCCCAACCACGTGGTGTGGATACTTCCGGATCGGAACTCCTTGTCGTCCAGGATCTTCTGCAGAAGGTCGCGGTTGGTGTCCACACCGTCGACGACGAACTCGCCGAGTGCCGTCGACGCCTTGCGCAGGACCGCCGCGCGGTCGCCGGAGCGCACGTACGCGACGACCTTGGCGAGCAGCGAGTCGTAACGTCCGGTCACCTCGAGGCCGGGCCGGCCGTGGGTGTCGACGCGGATGCCCGGTCCGGTGGGTGGTGTGAACGCGGTGAGCGTCCCGGCGGCGGGCAGGGCGATGCCGTCGGCGCGCGGCGTCTCGGCGTTGACGCGCACCTGCACCGCGATGCCCTGCGCCGCCGCAGGACGTCCGCCTATCCCGCTGCCGTCGAAGGTGATTCCTTCCGGGAGACCGAGTTCGTCGAATCCCGCCCCGCGAGCGATCGCGATCTGGGTCGCCACGAGGTCGACGCCCGTCACCTCCTCGGTGACGGTGTGTTCCACCTGGATCCGGGGGTTGACCTCGAGAAACACGAAACCGTCGTCGTGGACGAGGAATTCGACGGTGGACAGTCCGTGGCACCCGACGTGCCCGATCAGCCGGACCGCCGCGCCGTGCAGCGCCTCCCGCAGGGCGTGGGGCAGATCGGGCGCGGGTGCGATCTCCACGAGCTTCTGGTGCCGGCGCTGCACGCTGCAGTCGCGATCGCCCAATGCCACCGCGCGGGTACCCGGCCTCGATTCGGCAGCCACGACCTGCACCTCGACGTGCCGGGCACGCTCGACGAGCGCCTCGGCGTACAGCCGGTCGTCGTCGAAGGCGGCGTGCGCTTCGGCAGCGGCGAGCCGGAGCGCCTCGTCGAGATCGGCGGCATCGCGGACCACGCGCATGCCGCGACCGCCACCACCTGCCAGTGCCTTGACGACGATCCCGCCCGGACGGTCGCGCAGGAAGGCCCGCACGGACTCCGGATCCGTCGCCTCGACGGCGGCGGTCACCGGGATGCCGAGTTCCTCCGCCACCGAGCGGGCGGCCCGCTTGTCGCCGAGGATGCGCAATGCTTCCGGGGACGGCCCGACGAAGGTGAGTCCGGCATCTGCGCAGGCCTGTGCGAAGGCAGCGTTCTCGCTGAGGAATCCGTAACCGGGATGCACGAGCGTGCATCCCGTCGCCCGGGCGACACCGACGATCGCGTCGGGGTCGAGATAGGCCGAGGGACCGGACCCCGGCAGGGCCTCGGCTCGCGTGGCGGCGCGGACGTGCGGAGCGTCGGCGTCGTCCGCGGCGTGGACGGCGACGGTGTCGAGTCCGAGGTCCCCGGCCGTGCGGACGACACGCAACGCGATCTCACCCCGGTTGGCTACGAGCAGCATCGACGATCCTTCCCTCGGCAGCGGTTGTATCCACTCCTACTCCGATGGCGCCCGCACGGCAGACCGCCGTCTCACACGACGACGACGGGGCGGTGACGTAGGGCGCGACCGAGGCCGAGCGCCATCAGCACGGACGTGATCGACGCCGTCGCCATGATCGCGGCGAGCACGACCACCTGGAACCGTCCGGCCTCCACCGGCGACAGCCCGCCGAAGATCGCGCCGACGAAGGCTCCGGGCAGGGTCACCAGACCCGTCGTCCTCGTCTGATCGGTCGACGGGATCATCGCCGCGTGCACGGCGAAGCGAGCGGGGGCGAGCGTCGCCTGCCGCATGGTCGCGCCGAGCGCAAGCCAGCCCTCCACCTCGGACCAGTGGTCGTCGACGGTTTCGTGGAAGCGTCGACCGGCGAGGGTCGCGACGGTCATGGTGTTGCCGATGATGATGCCGCCGAGCGCGAGCGCGTAGCGCGGGGTTGCCTCCACCGCGCCGGTCGCGAAGACGATGCCCGCCGCGACGAGCACACCGGTCGACATCGCGGCGGCCGTCGCCCCGCGCACGACGGCCTCGTTCCCGATCCGCCGGCAGGCCGTCCACCACGCGACGGTGAACATCACGACGAGCACCACCGCGACCCATCGGGCGTCGGTGATGACGCCGGAGAGCACGACGCTGATGAGCGCGAGCTGGACCGCGCCGCGGGCGATGGCGCCGACGGGCGCGAATCGGTGCGGAACCCGGAACGCCCACAGCACCGCCGTCGAGATCGCGGCGAGGGCGAGGACGCCGACGATCGTGCGGATCAGGACGGTCGGGTCGATCACAGGGTCGACGTTAACGACCCTGTGGGCGGGATGAGGCCCTATCGGAGCTCGGGTGCCGTCCTGTCGGGTGCGGCGGGCGGCAGATCGGCGGCGGACGCCACGGGCCAGCGCAGCGGGTCGGGACCGAGCTTACGGAGCTGCTCCACCTGCTCGCGGCACCACACCGACACCTCACGGCGTCCCTCGACGACGTCCTCGGAGAACTCCGTCCAGTCGACCCACTCGGTGTCGTGCACCTCCGACGGCTCGGGGACCGGCGCCGGCCCGTCGTAGAGCACGCGGAAGACGGGGCAGATCTCGTTCTCCACGATGCCGTTGTCCATGACCGCCCGGTAGCGGAAGGACGGCAGGACCACCTCGATGTCGTGCACGTCGAGCCCGAGTTCCTGATGCAGCCGACGGCGCACGGCCTCGGTGAGCGGCTCGTCCGGCGCCGGATGACCGCAGCAGCTGTTCGTCAGGACACCGGGGAAGGTCGACTTGTCCAGGGCGCGCCGGGTGAGCAGAACGTTGCCGTGGGGGTCGAAGACGTACGACGAGAAGGCGAGGTGCAGCGGGGTGTCCGTGGTGTGCACCGTGGCCTTCGGTTCGATCCCGACCGCGCGACCTGCATCGTCGAGCAGCACGACCTGTTCCATGTGATGTCCTGTTCTGTATTCGTGTCCGGATTCCGGTTCGGCCGGACGGGCGTCACCGGCCGAGCAGCGGCGCGGTGGGCGTCCCCAGTCTCGACCGTGAACGCAGCGTGGTCCAACCGGCCGAGGCCAGCCGCGGTGCCGCCACCGACAGGCGCCGGCGCCGCGACACGCGTGCGCGCTGGTGGAGTACCCGGTATCCGCTCTCCTCCACCGCCCGCAGGATGTCGCCGTACAGGACGAAGGCGGTCCGCATCGCGGGACGCACCTTGGGGTCGAGCAGGTCGATGCCCGGTTCGGCCACGCGGTAGATCGAGCGGGTGTGCGCGATCAGGTGTGCGAGAGCGCGCTCGAGCCGCACGTCGCGCTGCCCGGTCGTGCGGCAGTGCCACAGCAGGTCCTCGTCCACGTCGAAGGCGGCGAGGATGTCGGTGGGCAGGTAGATGCGGTCGCGGTCGAGGTCCTCGCCCATGTCGCGGATGAAGTTGGTGAGCTGGAATGCCTCGCCGAGCGCGGCGGCGGGGGCCTCGGCCCGTTCGCGTGCGCCCTCGATCCCGAGGATGGGCAGCATCTGCAGTCCGATGACGGCGGCCGAGCCGTACATGTACTCCGACAGTTCGTCCATCGTGCGGTACCGCGACCGGAACAGTTCGGTGCCGGGGATGTCCATCCGCATCGACCGCAGGAAGGCGTAGTAGTACTCGTGCGGGATGTCGTACCGCTGCGTGGTGTCGACGAGGGCCCGCAGCACGAGACCGAAGTCGTCGTAGGTCGGCGGCCTGCCCCCGAGCGCATCGGAGAGGCGGCGCTCGAGCGCGTCGAGAACCGGTGCCGCGTCGACCGGTTTCACGTCGACGATGTCGTCGACCATCCGCGCGAAACCGTAGAGGGCGTGCACCCCGGCCCGCTTGGACGCCGGGAAGATGCGGGTCGCGAGGAAGTAGGTCTTGCCGTGTCGCCGGTTGAGCTCACGGCACAGCTGATACGCCTCGTGCAGCTCGGGATCGATCCCGTCGAGTTCACCCATGAGCAACCGCACCTGCTTCCATCGGAATCGACATCGTCGTGGGACCGGCGGTCGCGCCACCGGAGATTCGTTCTGCGGCAAGACGCCCGGAGATGAGCACGGTCGGGACGCCGACACCCGGCGTGGTGCCCGACCCGGCGAGGACGAGATTGTCGACGCCGTGCACGAGGTTCGGGCGGCGGAAGGGTCCGGTCTGCCGGAACAGGTGCGCGGCCGAGAAGGGGCTGCCGTCGAGCATGCCCTTGTCTGCCCAGGTCTGCGGGGTGTCGAGGTGGTCGACCCGCATGGAGCCCGCCAGTCCCCGGTAGCCGCGCTGCTCGAGGACCTGCTGGATCTCCCGCATGTAGGGCCTGCCGAGGCGCTCCCAATCGAGGGGTGCGGCAGCGAGATTCGGGCACGGCGCCAGCACCGAGACCGGCTCGCACTCGATACCGTCCCGCACGACCCGCAGGGACGGATCGGTCACGGCGGGTCGCGTGATGAGCAGGGACGGATCGGCCATCAACCGGCCGCGGCCGCGCGGCGCGGTGATCCGCGCGAAGGTCTCCGCCCACTCGGCACCGAAATCGATGGTGTGGTGGGAATCCGGCCAGGCCTGTGTCACGTCGGTGGGCACCGTGCCGTGGAAGACCACGGCCGAGGGCGATGCGACGGTGGCGCTGCGGGCGCGGCGGCGCGGCGGGACCCCGGCGCGCAGCAGCAGATCGTCGACCACGGGCAGGTCCACGGTGAGGACGACGGCGTCGGCGGCGAACTCCCGGCCGTCCGCGGATCGCACGTTCTTCGCGCGGCCGCCGTCGACGCGGAGTTCCGACACCTCGACGCCGGTGTGCACGGTGCCGCCGTTGCGGACGAGCGCATCGACCATCGCGGCGGCGATGGTGGACATGCCGCCCTTCGGGAAGTAGACGCCGAGCGAGGTGTCCATGTGGGCAATGGCGCCGTAGACCGCCAGCGCCGTCGACGGTGCGGTGCCCGCGTACAGGGCCTGGAAGGTGAAGATGCGCCGGAGACGGTCGTCCCGGATGAAGGATCCGACGCGCGATCCGAGTCGGCCGAAGCCGCCGAGCCGGACGAGGTTGGCGGTGTCCCGCAGCGCCGCAGGTGTCGACACGAGGTCGAGCGGCGAGTCGAAGTTGGAGTCGATGTAGCGGTCGAACTCGGCGTCGAAGATCGATGCGAGCCAGCGGCGCAGCCGCCGGTATCCGCCGGCCTCGTCGGGACCGCACACGCGCGCGATCTCGGCGGTCATCTCGTCCGGATCGGAGTACACGTTCAGGGCGGTGCCGTCGGCGAAGCGCGCGTGGTAGCCGGGTGCGAGCGGGGTGAGGTCGAGAGCCGGGGTGGTCGAGCCGAAGGATTCCCCGACGGCCGTGAGCGCGTCGGCGATGAGGTTCGGCATCGTCAGCACGCTGGCACCGTTGTCGATGTCGTAGAGATGCTGCCCGTCCTCGAACACCGGGTACGTACCGACGCGGCCACCGACCGTGTCCTCGCGTTCGAGGACGGTGACGCGCTTGCCGGCGCCGGTGAGGTGGAGCGCCGCGGACAGTCCCGCGAGGCCCGCACCCACCACCACGACGGATTCGACGGAGCCGCCGACGGACCTCACGCCTTTGCTCCCTGCACGCGCGGGGTCGTCTGCTCCGTGCGCGTGCGCGCTTCCATGAACAGCTGGAGGAAACCCACGGGCGGGTGCGGGTGCCGATTCTCGTTCTGCCGGGCTTCGTAGTTGGGCATGATCGGTGTTCCTCTGGTCGTCGCCTGAGCCGCAGGGGCGTGCGGAGTGTCGGTCGGTTCGGGTGACGGCCTTCACGCCGTCTCTTGCCGTATTCGGAGCCGGTCGCCGCGCGGATGGGTCGGGCTTCCGGATTCGTCCCGTCCCTGGACGGGCGCGATACGGTCGAGGTATGACCGCCCGCAAGACCGCTGTGCTCCGACGGCCGCCGGAGACCGACGACTACCTCTACGAACCCGTCGATCGCAGGATCCGAGGTGAGTGGTTCGGCAGGAAGGTCGTCGACAGCACCCGGGCCGTGCTGGTGTGGGCGCCCGGCAAGCCCGTCCCGTTCTATGCCTTCCCCCGCGAGGACGTCCGGCTCGACCTGATCTCGGCGTCCCTGTCGCCGAGCCGCTCCCGGCAGGACGTGTGGCAGTGGTACGACATCGTCGTCGGCGACCAGCGGGCCTATTCACCGGTCTGCCAGCTCGACGTCGACGGGCTCGACGACCGTCTCGTCTTCCAGTGGTTCCGGTGGGGTGAGACCGGGTCGGGTGACGACGTCGACGAAGGCGAGCGGTGGTTCGAGGAGGAGACCGAGGTGTTCACCCATCCGCGCGACCCCTATCACCGCGTCGACGCCCTGCGCAGCTCCCGGCACGTGCGGGTGGCCATCGGCGACGTCGTGGTCGCCGAGACCCGCAATCCCGTGCTCGTGTTCGAGACCGGCCTCCCGACCCGCTACTACCTGCCACCCGAGGACGTCGACTTCTCGGTGCTCGAGGAATCCGAGTGGCGGACGAGCTGCCCCTACAAGGGTGTCGCGCGGTACTGGTCGTTCTCCGGGACGCCGCCGGCCGAGAACGTCGCATGGTCGTACCCCGAGCCGTTCCCCGGCATGGAGTTCATCGAGGGAT
The DNA here is from genome assembly GCF_900187265.1 of Rhodococcus rhodochrous. Taxonomy (NCBI): domain Bacteria; kingdom Bacillati; phylum Actinomycetota; class Actinomycetes; order Mycobacteriales; family Nocardiaceae; genus Rhodococcus; species Rhodococcus rhodochrous. The sequence continues at coordinate 121,219 of NZ_LT906450.1, read as the reverse complement.
ACGTGTGCTTCTACGACGACGCTGCGGAGATCACGGTCGAGGAGTGAGTGCGTCGGCTGCGGGACGCAGCGCTGCCCCGATCCCCGAACCTCGGGCCTGGCGTGCGCTGGCGGCCCTGTGCGTGGGTCTGTTCATCACCCTGCTCGACCAGTCGCTCGTGGCGGTGTCGTTGCCGCGCATCCGCGAGGATCTGGACGCGAGCATCAACCAGGTGGTGTGGGTGTCGGCGGCCTATCTGCTGACCTTCGCGGTTCCGCTGCTGGTCACCGGTCGTCTCGGCGACCGATTCGGTCAGCGCAACGTCTACCTGGTGGGCATGGCGATCTTCACGGCCGCGGCCCTCGCGTGCTCGATGGCGCCGACGATCGAGTGGTTGATCGCGCTGCGTGCGGTGCAGGGGCTCGGCGGGTCGCTGATCAACCCGCAGCCGCTGAGCATCATCCACCGGATCTTCGCGCACGACCGGCGGGGCGCGGCCACCGGTGTGTGGAGCGCGGTGGCGAGTTCGGCGGGTCTGTTCGGCCCCGTCCTCGGTGGGGTGCTCGTCGGTACCGGCGGGTGGCGGTGGGTCTTCTTCGTCTACATCCCGCTGGGCCTCATCTCTCTGGTGATGGTCGCGCGGTACGTGCCGAAGCTGCCGACCGGTGCGCGTCGCATCGACGTGCTGAGTGCCGTCGTCTCGCTGGTGGCGGTCACCGGGGTCATCTTCTCCCTGCAGCAGGGCCCCGAGGTCGGCTGGACCGTGTGGGTCTGGGTCGTCCTCGGTATCGGGATCGTGGCATTCGGGATGTTCGTGCGACTGCAGCGAACCGCGGCGGCCCGCGGCACCGAGGCGCTGGCCCCGCTCGGGTTGTTCACCCGCCGCAACTTCGCCCTCGGAGTGACCGCCGTGGCGACGCTGGGTTTCACGGTCTACGCCGTGAACCTGCCGATCATGCTCTACCTGCAGGTCGGTCAAGGGCTGTCCGCGCAGGTCGCGGGTCTGATGCTGGTGCCGATGGGTGTGATCTCGGTGATCATGGCGCCGGTGATCGGACGCGTCACCGATCGGGTCGCGCCGGGTCGGATCTCCCGGATCGGTTTCTCCGCGATGATCGCGGCGATGCTGTCGTTCGGTGTGGCGATGCACCTCGGGGTGTCCGTCGGCTGGCTCCTGATCCCGATCGTGCTGCTCGGTTTCGCCAACTCGTTGTGCTGGGCCCCGAACTCGACGATCTCGCTGCGCGACCTGCCCGGTGACCTCGTCGGTGCCGGTTCGGGCGTCTACAACACCGCCCGGCAGGTCGGCGCGGTGCTCGGTGCGGCCGCCCTCGGCGCGGTGATGCAGATGGGCGAGGGGACGCTTGCGTTCGGTGCCGCGATGGGCAATGCGGTGCTGCTCCCGGTGATCTTCCTCGTGGTGGGGCTGGTGGCGGTCTCCCGTTTCCGCGAGGCCGAGATCCGGCCCGCCACCGATCGCCAACGTCGGTGAGAATAACGATCTGTGAACCGGCATCGACGATCCGATTCGCTGACCCCCGGTGCGGTCCGGGCACTGCCCGACGCGCTCCGGCACCCGGTTCTCGAGGCGTACAACGATGCGCTCGTGCCGATCTACCTGTACATCGCGCCGCTCGTGGTGGCCGCGGGGGTCCTGCTGTGTCTCGTCGTCGAGAAACCCCTCGCGACCACCATCGTGCGGAAGAACGATCCGGTGCCTAGCGACCCGGCAACCACTGCATCGACTTGACGAAGGGGGCGAGCATCTTCGCCCACACCCGCCGCGGTAGTCCGCGCGGGCCGTCGAGATTGAGCAGTCGCGTCGTTGCGATGGTCTGCGCCTCGGTGTACTTGTACAGGCCCTCCGCGCCGTGGCGACGGCCCATGCCGGAGATGCCCATCCCGCCCATCGGCGCGTCGGTGCTGCCCCATGCCGGGGCGTATCCCTCGTCGACGTTCACCGTGCCGGCACGCACCCGCGCCGCGATGGCCTCGCCCTGCGCCTTCGTCGCCGCCCACACCGACGCGTTGAGTCCGTACTCGGTGTCGTTGGCCTCGCGGATCGCCTCCTCGACGTCGTCCACCGGGTAGATCGACACCACCGGGCCGAACGTCTCTCCCCGGTAGCACTCGGCGTCCTCGGGCACGTCCGTGAGCACCGTGGGTTCGAAGAACAGCGGGCCGAGGTCGGGCCGCGCCTTTCCGCCGGCGACGACGGTCGCGCCCTTGGCGACGGCGTCCTCGACGTGCCGGGTCACCGTCTTGACCTGGCTCTCGCTGATGAGGCAGCCCATCTCGGTGCCGAAGTCGTAGTCGGGACCGAGCGACATCTCGCGCACCCGCGCCCCGAACATCCGGATGAACTCGGGGGCGATCGACTTCTCGACGTAGATCCGCTCGATCGAGATGCACAGCTGCCCGGAGTTCGAGAAGCACGCCCGCACCGCGGCGTTCGTGACCTCGCGCAGGTTCACCCCGGCGGTGACGATCATGGGGTTCTTGCCGCCGAGTTCGGCGGAGAACCCGATGAGGCGCCGGCCGGCCTGCTCGGCGAGCAGACGTCCGGTCTCCGACGAACCCGTGAACATCAGGTAGTCGGTGTTCTCGACGATCGCGGTGCCCACCACGGTGCCGGGACCGGTGACCACGGCGAAGACGTCGCGGGGAACACCGGCCTCGTAGAGGAGTTCGACGACGGCGAGCGCGCAGTAGGGCGTCTGGCTGTCGGGCTTGAGCACCACGCTGTTGCCGGCGAGCAGGGCGGGGATCGCATCCGAGACCGCCAGCGTCATCGGGTAGTTCCACGGCGCGATCACGCCGACGACACCCTTGGGATGGTGCAGGACGGTGGTCTTCGTCAGGCCCGGCAGCATGCCCGTGGCCTTGCGGGGGCGCAGCAGCTTCGGTGCGACGCGCGCGTAGAACCGCGCGGTCATCGAGATGTCGAGCACCTCTTCCTGCGCGGAGACCCGGGACTTGCCGGTCTCGGCCTGCGCCATGTCCATGAGCTGCTCGCGCCGGGAGAGCACGAGTTCGCGGTAGCGGTGCATGATCGCGGCACGCTTCTCGACGGGGAGCTTCGCCCACGCGACCTGCGCGGTGCGAGCCCGGTCGATCGCGGCCTTCGTGTCCTCGGCCGTGCCGACCGGCACGGTGGCCAGTTCCCGTCCGGTGTACGCCTCGACGACGGGGCGGGTGGTCCGCTCGGCGGCGTCGGGGATCGCGATGAGGTCGGCAAGACGCTGGAAGGTCGCAGCGCTCGGAGCTGGCATGATGCACCCCTACCGGTGAGTAGTACTTGCGGTTTCACCAAACCTACCCGGGCGGGGTGTGTGCTGTCACACAGACGTGGGGTCGGCCTCCGCCTCGTGCTTGTGCTCGTCGCCCTTGCGCTCGGTACCGGCCTCGACGATCCGCCGGGCGATCTCGGCGAGGGGGACGTTGCTGTCCTGCGAGAGCTTGCGTAACAGTTCGAAGGCCGCGACGGCGTCGATACCGAAACGTTCCATGATCATGCCCTTCGCCTGCCCGATGATGTCGCGGGTCGCCAGGGCGGACGCGAACTGCCCCTGACTGCGCGCCGCGCTCATCGCCATCGCCGCGTGGGCGGCCAGGACCTCGGCGGTCGCCTCCGCGAGAGGACCGAATGCGTCGGCCTCGAAGGAGAACATGTTCAGCGCGCCCATGCTCTCCTGATCGAGATACAGCTGGAACGACAAGGCGCCGAGCACACCCGCATCCACGGCGGCCTTCGCAAAACGTGGCCAGCGTGTTTCCGTCCGAAGGTCGTCGGCGCGCACCACGAGGTACTTGAAGCTCGCATCGAGGCACGGACCCTCGCCGAACTGTTCCTGGACGTCGTCGAGGTGCTCGGCGATCTCCGAGGTCGCGGCGAGGGAACGGAAGTGCTTGCGTCCGGTCACGATGAGGATGTCGGCACAGGCGGCCCCCTTCACCAGTTCGACGGCCGCCGCCGTCACACCGCGCAGAGTCTCGTCGAGATCGGTCGGACGGTAGAAGCCACGCGCCAGCTGCGCGATACGACGACCGAGATCTCCGTCTTCCGACGAACGTGTCATGAGAACATCCCTCTCCGGCGGACAAGCTCATTACCCGACGAACCGGGCGAGATCCGGCACGCCACCCTCGTCGGGATCCACAGCACATGTGGCCCACAGGCGCTGGTCGCGGCGACCGCACCCGAACGTGTCAACGCACTGATGTTGATCTCGCCGTACTGCGAACCGTTGCTCGATTACGACCGGCCCCCGCACGGGTGGACCGAATCCGACGTCGACGAGTTCGTCGCGCTGTGGCGCGACGCCGTGCGGCACTGGGGCGAGGGACGCACGATGGCGCTGACCGACCTCCACGTCGACAGCCCTTACAACCGTCGGCTGATGGCCATGCTCGAACGGTGCTCCGCGTCGCCGAGCACGATGAGCGCCCACCTCGAGGCGAGTCTGCGGATCGACTATTCGCATGCCCTCGCCTCCGTGCAGTGCCCGACGAAGGTGGTGCTGCTCGCCGGAGGCTCGATGCCGATGGCCGCGGCGAGACATGTGGCCGATCTGGTGCCGCACGGAGAATTCGTGATCACGCGGCCGTCACCGCGCGGCGCCGCTCTCGGCGAAGCGTGGTCGCAGGTCCAGACGATCGTCGAGGAACTCGTCCGCGGGTCCGTCCCGCCCGTCGACGCCGGCCGGCGGTTCGCGGCCACCCTGTTCACCGACATCGTGGGATCGACCAGGCTCCTCGCACGCATCGGCGACACGTCCTACCGGGCTCTGCTCGCGCGTCACGAACGCGACGTGCGGTTCGCCGTGACCGAAGCGGGTGGAGAGCTGATGAGCATCGTCGGGGACGGCACCTTCAGTCTGTTCGACGGGCCCGTGGCCGCCGTGCAGTGCGCGGCGCGGATCGTCGCGGAGGCCCGCCGCCTCGGGTTCGAGGTGCGCGCCGGGGTGCACGTCGGCACCGTCGAGCCCACCGGGACGGACGTCACCGGTCTGACCGTGCACGTGGGGGCACGCATCGGCGCAGCGGCGGGCCCCGGCGAGGTGCTCGTCTCGAGCCATGTGCGCGAGCTGGCCGGTGGATCGGGACTGCAGTTCGCCGACAGGGGCTCGCATCGGCTCGCCGGCGTGCCGGGCAAGGTCCACCTGTTCGCCCTGACCGGCGGACAGCCGTCCCTGCAGGCGCCGCGGAAACGAGTCTCGCTCAACACCTTCGACCGCGTCGTTCTCCGGGCGGCGCGACGCACGCCGCAGGTACTGCGTTCGGCTGCCGCACACGCGAACGCCCGGCAGCGGCGACGCTCGGACGGTTGAACACGAGCGGCGGGGCACCGACATCGGGCGGATCGTGTGGTCCGGCCGCGCTCACCGGATCACGACCGCGCTCACCGGATCGACGCCCCCTCATCCCGGAAATATGGTCTGCGTCACATCGGATCACGGAACGGTTCGCGGCGACTCGACCGGAGGGGAGCGTGTACATGTGTGATGTTCTGGGACGGCTGTACTCGGCCGGAGTGTCCCGACGAAAGTTGTTGGCCAGTTTCGCCGTCGGCGCCACGGCTGTGGCGGCCACCGCATGCAGTCCCGGTACCGACACGGCTGTTGCGGCTCCATCGCCCGATCGCCGGTTCGCGCCGGAGCCGTATCGGGGGCAGCGTACGCGCCTGGTTCTGCTCGGCACCTCGGGCGGTCCTCCCTACTGGCCGGGGAGCGAACGCGAAGGCATCTCCTCCGCCGTCGTGGTCGGAGACCGGTACTACCTCGTCGACGCCGGTCACGGTGTCATGCGGCGCCTACGAGGGGCGGAACTCGGACCCAACTTCGACACCGATATCGACGGCCCCCTCGATGCCCTGGGCGGCATCTTCCTGACCCATCTCCATTCCGATCATGTCGTCGACCTCAACAACATCCTCACCGAGGGGATCTACAACGGACTGCAGCACGTGGAGAAGATCCCCGTCTACGGCCCGGGCAATCGTGGAGTACTCCCACCCCTGTTCGGGCAGGGCCCCGCACCGGAACCCGTGGCACCCGGCAATCCGACACCGGGTACCCGGGAGATGACGGACCTGATCGTCCAGGCGTTCGCCACCGATTTCAACGATCGTCTGTTCGACAACCGCAAGCCCGCCCCCGACGCCCTGTGGGAGGCCTTCGACGTTCCGGTACCGGCGCAGTATCTGGCCGATCCGAACGGCAACCCCTGCCCCGACATGGAACCGTTCACCTTCTTCGAGGACGACCGCGTCCGGGTGTCCGCGACCATGGTCGACCACGCTCCCGTCTTTCCCGCTCTCGCCTACCGTTTCGACAGCGACGACGGTTCGATCGTCTTCTCCGGAGACACCGGCCCCACACCCAATCTTGTGAAACTCGCACGGGGAGCGGACGTTCTGGTACACGAGGTAATCGACCCGGCCTGGCCGGAGTCGTTGTTCCCCGAGCCCCGCACGGATGCCCAGGAAGGGCTATACCAGCACCTCGTCCAATCACACACCCTCATCGAGGATCTCGGTCCGATCGCCCAGGAAGCGGGCGTGGGAACGCTGGTACTCTCACACATGGTCCCGGGCAATCGACCCGATTCCACCTGGGAAGGATGCGGCGCCGGATTCGACGGGCGCCTGGTGATCGGCCACGATCTCGACGTGGTCGGCGTCGGCGCCCCTGCCTGATCCGGCTCTCTATCCGCCCGTGTAGAACGCACTCGTCCGTTCGGCGGCGACGCGCGCCTGTTCGGGGTCCTCGCCCGCGGCGATGTCGGCCTCGCACCAGGCCGCGCTGCTGTCGCGGACGAACTGCAGGCCTTCCTCGGACATCGACCAGGATTCGAATTCCTTCGGATCCACCGCCTCTCCCGATTCGATGTGCAGGCCGAGTCCGAGAAGTGCCTGGTCCCAACCGATACCGACCGCGCCCGGGCCGTACTGCTCCCAGTGCTCGTCGGGGCGGGCGATGTGCGAGAGTTCGAGGCGCGCACGGTCTCCCGGTTCGGGCAGGACCGACACCTCGATCCAGCTCACCTGGCCCGCGAATTCCCAGGTGGCCGTGAACGTCCTGGGCGGATCGCAGGTAAGGATCTCGCCACCGGCGTTGCCCTGGAGCTGGTACCGGCCACCGACCTCGAGGTCTCCCTCGACGGGCAGGAACCAGCGCGGGATGCGTCGCGGGTCGGTGCATGCCTCCCACAGGTCCTCGGCGCTCGTGCGGTAGCTGCGCGAGATCGTGACGACCTTGGCTTCGTGGCCCTCGACGGTGCGACGACCGACCGTGCGGCGACTCGTCTCGTTGCCCGTGATCACATTCTTCATGAGGATTTCCTTCTCTCGTCGGAAGCAGGGAGCGCGGGCGGGACGGCGTCGCGGTTCCGCCGCTCACGCTTGCCGCGCGCGATCTCGGTCTCCAGCGCGTCGAGCGCCGCGAAGACCGGGGGATGCAGGCCCGCGAGCCAGTCCTCGAGTTCCACGAGGACTGCGGGATCGAGTTCGTAGTAGCGGCGGGTGCCGTCCTTGTGGACGACGGTGAACCGCTGGTCGCGCAGGATCTTGAGATGTTGTGAGACCGCCGGCTGGGATATGGAGAACTCCCGGCCGATCGCCGCGACGATCTCCCCGGCCGCCTGCGGACCGCCCGCGAGCAGTTCCAGAATGCGGCGGCGAACCGGATCTGCGAGGACCTCGAACCCGTGCATGGCCCCACTATATAAGTTCCAACTTATATTCACCAGAAGGACGGTTCCGCTACCTAGACTTCGATATATGACGACAACGACGCGCGTCTCCGAGGAAAAGGTCGACCGAGCGGTCATCGACAACCGGGCTCCCTCGGTCGCCCGCCTGTTGATCGATCGAGTGGCCGCCACACCCGACGCCGAGGCCTTCCGCTTCCCCGACGGGAAGGACGGCTGGACGTCGGTCACGTGGGAACAGACCGGTGATCGGGTACGCCTGCTCGCGGCCGGCCTGATCGCTCTGGGTATCGAGCCCGAGGACCGCGTGGCCCTCGCGTCGTCCACCCGCTACGAATGGGTGCTCGGCGACCTCGCCGTCATGTGCGCGGGCGCCGCGACCACCACCGTCTACCCCACCACCCACGCCGACGACGTCGCGTTCATCGTCGCCGACTCCGGCAGCCGGATCGTCATCGCCGAGGACGCCGGGCAGGTCGAGAAACTCGTGGGCCACCGCGGCGATCTACCCGACGTGGCGAAGGTCGTGGTCCTCGACGGCACCGGCGACGGCGACTGGGTCATCACCTTCGACGAACTCGCCGAACTGGGCCGCGGCCTGCTCGCCGAGGACTCCGGCGCGGTGCTGAACCGGATCCACAGCATCAGGGCCGAGCACCTGGCCACCCTCATCTACACCTCGGGCACCACCGGTAAGCCCAAGGGCGTGCGCCTGCCGCACTCGGCGTGGACCTACGAGGCCGCCGCCATCGACTCGCTGCACATGCTCACCTCCGACGACCTGCAGTACCTGTGGCTGCCGCTGTCCCACGTCTTCGGCAAGGTGCTGCTCACCCTCCCCCTGCAGATCGGCTTCCCCACCGCTGTGGACGGACGCGTCGACAAGATCGTCGAGAACCTCGCCGTCGTCCGCCCGACCTTCATGGGTGCGGCCCCGCGCATCTTCGAGAAGGCCCACGCACGCGTCGAGGGAATGATGGAGGAGGAAGGCGGCGCCAAGAAGAAGATCTTCGACTGGGCCGTGGGCGTGGGCCGGAACGTGTCGAGGGCCAAGCAGGCCGGCAGGTCGCCCGGACTGCTCGACAACCTGCAGCACGGCCTCGCCGACAAGCTGGTCTTCTCCACCATCCGCGAACGCTTCGGCGGCCGCCTGCGGTTCTTCATCTCCGGGTCGGCGGCGCTCAACCCCGACGTCGGCGAGTGGTTCGACGCCGTCGGCATCCCCGTCCTCGAGGGTTACGGCCTCACGGAGACCTCGGCCGCGACGTTCGTCAACCGTCCCTACGCCAACCGCATCGGCACGGTGGGCTGGCCCGTCCCGGGCACGGAGGTCCGCATCGCGGAGGACGGCGAGGTGCTCGTCCGGGGCCCGGGTGTGATGACCGGCTATCACAACCGGCCCGACGCGACCGCCGAGTCGCTCTCCGACGACGGATGGTTCCACACGGGCGACATCGGCAGCCTCGACGACGAGGGTTACCTGCGCATCACCGACCGCAAGAAGGACATGTTCAAGACGTCGCAGGGCAAGTACGTCGCCCCGTCGTCGCTGGCAGCGACCTTCAGGGGCATGTGCCCGTATGCGTCGGAGATCGTCGTCTACGGCGAGGGCAAGCCCTACTGCGTGGCGCTGGTGGCGCTCGACCCCGAGTCCGTCGGCGAATGGGCGAACAAGAACGGGTTGAGCGGATCGTTCGAGGACATCGCGCGGCACGAGAAGACCCACGAACTGATCTCCGGATACATCGACGAGCTGAACCTGCAGCTCAACCGGTGGGAGCAGATCAAGAAGTTCACGATCATCGAACGCGAACTGTCGGTCGAGTCGGGCGACCTGACACCGAGCATGAAGCTGCGCAGGAAGGTCGTCGTCGACAACTTCGCCGACAGGCTGGCAGGCCTCTACGACAAGTGACGGCCTATCCTGGATCTCATGATGAGTAGTGCACGACCGAATTTCCTGCAGCGGATCGGCTACATGTTCGGTCGCGCGCTACCGCCCGAGATGCGGGAGTGGGTACGCGAGGACGTCCTCGGCCCCGGCGGAGCACGCCGCTACCTGCTGCGATGGAACCTGCCGATCATCCCGCTGCTCCTGCTGTTCCTGTTCATCCCTGGGCCGGTGTGGATCCCGATCGCGATGATGCTGTTGCTGCTGCTGCCGTGGATCTACTTCTCGGTGGCGCTGATGCCCATCTGGCAACGGCACCGCCTCCAGCAGCACGGGCTCGATCCGGAACTGCTCAGCGCGAAGGCACGCGCCCGCGCCGCGCGCGAACGCGAGGACTACGAGCGCCGTTTCGGCCGCGCGTCCTGACCGGACCTCCCCACCGTGCGGGGAACTGCGCCCGCTTATCCTCGCACCATGAGTGACGCCCCTGCCTTCACAGCCACTGCAGACCTCGCCGACGAGATCGGCCCGGACATCCGCAGCTGCGACACGCAGTTCATCCAGTTCGGTGGCCGCGCCGAGTTCGTCGGTCCCATCACCACCATCCGCTGCTTCCAGGACAACCTGCTCGTCAAGCAGACCCTCTCCGAGCCGGGCAACGGCGGCGTGCTCGTCGTCGACGGCGGCGGCAGCATCCACACCGCACTCGTCGGCGACATCATCGCCGGTCGCGGTGTCGACAACGGCTGGGCCGGGGTCATCGTCAACGGCGCTGTCCGCGACTCCGCGATCCTGCGCACGCTCGACATCGGCATCAAGGCCCTCGGCACCAACCCGCGCAAGAGCACCCAGACCGGCTCCGGCGAGAAGAACGTGCCCGTCGAGATCGGGGGCGTGACGTTCAACCCGGGCGAGATCGTCTACAGCGACTCCGACGGCGTCGTCGTCCGCGGCGAGAACTGATCACCCGAGCGCGCGGGTCGACCCGCTATTCGTGCGCGACCCGCGCGCTCGCCCCGGCGATCTCCACCACATCACCCACCTTCAGCTGACGGCCGCGACGCACCTCCACCTCACCGTTGACCGACACCAGCCCGTCGGCGATCACTTCCTTGGCCTCCGCACCCGATTCGATGAGGCTTGCGAGCTTGAGGAACTGACCGAGCCGGATCGACTCGTCGCGGATCGGTACATCGAATGCGTCGGACATGGCACCCATTGTCCCCGACACTGGATCCATGGCCCGCCCCAGCATCATCTGGTTCCGTCGTGATCTCCGACTGAACGATCTGCCCACCCTGCTCTCCGCCACCGAGGCCGCCGACGAGGTCCTCGCCCTGTTCGTCCTCGACGACGCGCTGCTCCGTCCGTCCGGGGCCCGCCGGCGCGACTTCCTCATGGGATGCCTGCGAGCCCTCGACCGGGATCTCGGCGGACAACTGCTCGTCGTCGAGGGAGACCCGGTGACGCTGGTGCCGCAGGTCGCCGCCGAGTTCGATGCGACCGCGGTTCACATCAGCTCCGACCACGGCCCCTACGGCACGCGACGCGACCGGGCGGTCGCCGAGGCGCTCGGCGACGTTCCGTTGGTAGCCACCGGCTCGCCCTACGCCGTCACGCCGGGCCGCGTGACGAAACCCGACGGCACTGCATACAAGGTGTTCTCGGCCTTCCGCCGCGCCTGGAAAGACCACGGATGGCACACACCCGCGGCGACCGGACCGGACACCGCCGACTGGGTCGACCCGAGCGGCTACTCCGCACGCCTGCCGATTCCCGAGGCCGGCGACGAACCCTTACCGCCGGCCGGTGAGGCGGCCGCGCTGGAACGGTGGCACGAATTCCTCGACGACGGGCTCGAGCGGTACGCCACCGACCGCGACCGGCCGGCCTTCGACGGCGCGAGCGGCCTGTCTCCCTATCTGAAATTCGGCTGCATCCATCCGCGGACCCTGCTGCACGACATGAGGAACCGGTCGGACGACGGGGCCGTCACCTTCCGCAGCGAACTGGCGTGGCGCGACTTCTACGCCGACGTCCTGTTCCAGCGACCCGAGACCGCCCGGACCAACTACAACAACGACTTCGACGCCATCACCTACGATTCCGGACCCGACGCCGACGCCCTGTTCGCCGCGTGGTGCGAGGGCCGGACGGGATTCCCGATCGTCGACGCCGGGATGCGGCAGCTCCTCGCCGAGGGCGTCATGCACAACCGGGTACGGATGATCGTCGCGTCGTTCCTGACGAAGGACCTGCACCTGCCGTGGTGGCGTGGGGCACGACATTTCATGAAGCACCTGGTGGACGGCGATCTGGCGTCCAACCAACACAATTGGCAGTGGACGGCGGGAAGCGGCACCGACGCCGCTCCCTACTTCCGGGTGTTCAATCCGACCCGGCAGGGCGAGAAGTTCGATCCGACGGGTGAATACGTGCGCAGGTGGGTACCCGAACTGCGGAGCATCGACGGCGCTCGTGTGCACAGCCTGCCCGACGGCCCTCCGGACGGATATCCGGAGCCGGTCGTCGATCACGCACACGAACGTCGCGTCGCTCTGGACAGATACGAGCGGATTCGCTCACCCCGATGAAAAAGTCGGCGACACGACCCATCCGGTCGTGGTGGTGCTCCGAACAACTTCTGGACGGACAACCTGTTCGCCGTACACCCAACGAAAGGACACCGCAGTGCGCGCTCTCGTCGAGGCAGCTTTCATGGCCATCCACAACCCGCTCGTCGACGCATAAACCTTCCTGATCAGCGTCCTTCCTGCTTGAGTGGATACGGCGCCGGAGTCCGCTCCGGCGCCGTGACCACCGGGCGCCCCGGCGCCGTGACCACCGGGTGAGCATCACTGCAAACGGGAGGTAGGGCATGGGCATCGAATTCTCGAGCGTCGTCGACGCACCGCGCGACGAGGTGTTCGACTGGCACTCCCGGCCCGGCGCCATCCTCCGCCTGATCCCACCCTGGCAACCGATGAACGTCGTCGCCGAGGCCGACTCCCTCGAATCCGGCACGGCCGTCCTCGGTCTCCCCGGTGGCCTGCGCTGGATCTCCCGGCACAGCCCCGAGGACTACGATCCACCAGCACGTTTCGTCGACGAACTCTCGCACGACGGCCTGTTGTCGCGCCCCGCCACCGTCATCGGCTCGTGGCGCCACGAGCATCGTTTCGACGTCGTCGACGAATTTCGTACCCGCGTCACCGATCGCGTCGACACACCGGTACCGGGTCGTTTCCTCACCCAGACCTTCCGCTACCGGCACCGCCAGCTCGCCGACGATCTCGCGAGCCACCGCTGGTCGCACGCGCAGGGCATCCGGCCGGCGACGGTCGCGGTGACCGGATCGAGCGGACTCGTCGGTACCGCCCTGACAGCCTTCCTGTCCACGGGCGGCTACCAGGTCGTCCGCCTGGTGCGCCGGCAACCGCAAGGGCCCGACGAACGACGCTGGGACCCGCAGGATCCGGCGCCCGACCTACTCGAAGGCGTCGACGCCGTCGTCCACCTGGCGGGCGCGTCGATCGCGGGACGGTTCACCGACTCCCACAAGGCCGCGATCCGCGACAGCCGCATCGAACCGACACGCCGACTCGCCGAACTCGCCGCGAGCACACCCAACGGTCCCGCGACCTTCGTCTCCGCATCCGCGATCGGTCTCTACGGCTACGACCGGGGTGACACACCACTCGACGAGAACGCATCCCGTGGAACGGGTTTCCTCGCCGACGTCGTCGCCGACTGGGAGGCCGCAGCACATCCCGCGGAGAAGAGGGGCCTGCGGGTCGTGCACGTGCGCACCGGCATCGTCCAGACACCCCGCGGCGGAACACTGCAGTTGATGCGGCCGCTGTTCGCGAGCGGTCTCGGGGGCCGGCTCGGTGACGGTCGGCAGTGGTTCTCCTGGATCGACATCGACGACCTCCTCGAGGTCTACCACCGCGCCCTCACCGATCCCGCTCTGACCGGACCGGTGAACGCCGTTGCACCACAATCGGTCCGAAACGAGGAATACACCCGGGTACTGGCGTCGGTGCTGCACCGTCCCGCACTGCTGCCCGTCCCCGGTTTCGGCCCGCGATTGCTGCTCGGCGACGAGGGCGCGCGCGAGGTGGCCCAGGCCGACCAGTTCGTCGTCCCGAAGGCGTTGATCGACGCCGGGCACCGCTTCCGGCGTCCCGATCTCGAAGCGTCGCTGCGTCATCAACTCGGCCACATCCTGGAGGAGTCGTGAGCGGAAAGCGTGTCCTGGTCACCGGAGCGACCGGCTACATCGGTGGCCGGCTCGCTCCGCGCCTGCTCGACGCGGGTTACCGGGTACGGGTGCTCGCGCGCAGCCCCGACAAGCTGCGCGACGTGCCGTGGGCGGACGACGTCGAGATCGTCCGCGGCGACCTCGACGACGCGGAATCGCTGCACGAGGCGTGTCGCGACATCGACGTCGTGTACTACCTGGTGCATTCGATGGGTGGCCGCGACGAATTCGTCGACGCGGAGAAGCGGGCGGCGCAGAACGTCGCCGACGCGGCACGGGACAACGGTGTCTCCCGCATCGTGTACCTCGGCGGGCTGCACCCGGAGTCGGGTGATCTCTCGCCGCACCTGTATTCACGCGCCCAGGTCGGACGCATCCTGATGGATTCCGGTGTACCGACGCTCGTGCTGCAGGCCGGCGTCGTGATCGGTTCGGGTTCGGCGTCGTTCGAGATGATCCGGCACCTGAGCAACCGGCTCCCCGTCATGACCACCCCGCGCTGGGTGAACAACCGGATCCAGCCCATCGCGGTACGCGACGTCCTGCACTACCTGCTCGCCGCCGCCGATGCATCCCTCCCCCGCAGCGGCACCTACGACATCGGTGGACCCGACGTCCTGCGGTACGGCGAGATGATGCAGCAGTACTCGGAGGTCGCCGGTCTGACGAAACGCCGGATCCTCGTCCTGCCCGTCCTCACCCCGAAGCTCGCGGGCCTGTGGATCGGCCTGGTGACACCGATTCCTCCGCCTCTCGGTCGCGCGCTCCTCGAGTCGCTGTCGACCGACGCGGTGATGCGCAACCACGACATCGACTCGATCATCCCTCCACCGGAATCCGGTCTCACCGGCTATCGCGACGCCGTCCGGCTCGCCCTCGGCCGCATCGAGCGGGGAGAGGTCGAGACGACGTGGACGAACGCGTCCCCGGTCGGCGCACCCGCCGATCCGCTTCCGTCCGACCCGGACTGGGCGGGGGAGGTCGTCTTCACCGACGAGCGGTCGCTCGAGTCGGATTCGTCTCCGGAGAAGGTCTTCGCCGTCGTCGAGAGCATCGGTGGCGAGAACGGGTGGTACTCCTTCCCGTTGGCGTGGACGATCCGGGGCTGGCTCGACCGTTTCGTCGGCGGCGTCGGTCTCGACCGGGGTCGCCGCGATCCGAAGACCCTGCACACCGGCGATGCCCTGGACTTCTGGCGCGTCGAACTGATCGAACGCCCAACTCTGCTGCGTCTGCGCGCGGAGATGCGGGCACCCGGTGGGGCGTGGCTCGAATGGAGGGTCGAACCGCTGGAGTCGGGCCGGTCGCGTGTGCACCAACGGGCGATCTTCTTCCCGCGCGGGATCGCCGGCCGCCTCTACTGGTACGTGCTCGTCCCGTTCCACGGCATCATCTTCCGGGGGATGCTCGAGAACATCGCGGGCACGGCCGGCCGCCGCTAGAGCGATCCGCTACGTTCTTCGCCATCCGCTGCAGCAATTGCTGTAGCGGATGGCGAATTCGTGAGCGGATGTTCTCGGTACGACGAATCGGGGTGGTGTGAGGATCTTCCTCCGGATCCACACACCACCCCGATCGCCCCGAGAGTTACACGGTGCAGAGCGGTTTGATCTCCTGCAGTCCCTCGGTGGTGGGCGAGGTGAGCATGAGGCACGAGTTGTACCCGCTCGCCTCGACGACGTTCCGGATCTCGCGCCACGCGTCATCGCCGACGACGGGCGAACGCGACAGCACGAATCCGGAGATACGCGACGGGTCACCGACGAATGCCCACGAGTAATCGTCCGCGAGGTGCGTGACGATGTAGTTGCTCGGTCCGTCGAGCGAATCCTGGAACGGCACCCCCGGGAACGACACGTGCAGTGCAGCAGTGTCGTTCACGCGGGCGTTCCCGGTGATCCCGCGACGATCACCGGTGAACGTGGTGCACGAGTTCTCCACGCGCACGTTGCGTTCGTCGAGCAGCGTGTAGAACGCCGTCGTGTCGCGAGCGCAGTCGATGTTGTAGGGAGCCGGATTGGCGGCGAGCTGATACCACTGCCCCACATACCGGTTCACGTCGAGCTCGGGAACCGGGGTGAGCGGCGCTGCGGCGGCGGGCGTGGCGAACAGGAGCGCGCCTGCGGCGGCGCCGAACGCCGCCGCAAGCCCCCGAACGCCGTGTCGGGACCAACGCATGTCTTCTACCTTTCCGTCGACCGGGTGGTGATTACTGGGGCTGGAGGACGCCGTCGATCAGGTACACCGTGGCGTTCTCGGTCTCGATGCCACCGCAGATGACGTTGGCGTCGTTGACGGTCCACATCTCGCCCTCGCCGGCGACCTCGACGGTGCCGCCCTGGACGGTGGTCTGCGTGCCGGCGATGTCGGCGGTGGTCAGCTCACCGGAAACCACGTGGTAGGTGAGGATGTCGGTGAGCAGAGCCGAATCCGTCTGCAGCGTCTGGACGGTCTCCGGCGGCAGGGCGGCGAACGCGTCGTCGACCGGCGCGAAGACGGTGAACTCGCCACCGTTGAGCGTCTCGACCAGGTTGACGTCGGGGTTGAGCTGGCCGGACAGGGCCTGCGTGAGAGTGGTCAGGATCGGCACGTTTCCGGCTGCCTCGGCGACGGGCTGGTTCGCGAGTTCCTCGACGGACGACGGGCCCGTCGGGTTCGCGGCGACGTAGTCGGCGCAGCCCGGGCCGACGGGGCCGGAGGCCGGAGCAGCGGTTCCCGTTGCGGCAGTGGTGGTTTCCTCGACGATGGTCTCCTCGACGGTTTCTTCCATCGTGGTCTCGTTCGTGTCGCTTCCCGAATCGTCGGAACACGCAGCGACACCCAGGAGGGACATCGCACCGATTCCGACGGCGGCCATGCTCTTGCGCGCAGTGATGTTCATGATCGTGGTTCCCTTCGTATGCCGT
The DNA here is from genome assembly GCF_900187265.1 of Rhodococcus rhodochrous. Taxonomy (NCBI): domain Bacteria; kingdom Bacillati; phylum Actinomycetota; class Actinomycetes; order Mycobacteriales; family Nocardiaceae; genus Rhodococcus; species Rhodococcus rhodochrous. The sequence continues at coordinate 104,469 of NZ_LT906450.1, read as the reverse complement.
GACCGGAGAAACGGCCACGTCGACCAGGTGTGTCACTGAGCATTCGATCCCCGGGGCGGTGCGGATGGGTCGGATCGAAAGAATTTTTTTCGGATCGGTATCCGGTGTTCGACCCATCCGTATCACGGTCGGCTCCGAATGCAGGTCATGGACAACGTCGAGGATCTCCGACCGGCTCACGTGCTCGTGCTGCCCGGTGGGCGTCCGGTCGGCACCACACCGCCGCGTGCGTGGCATCTGTCGCAGCTGCGCATGCGCCTGTTCACCGATGCCCTGCGCCTGCGGCTGAACAAGTACGACATCGCGGTCGACCTCGTCGACTACCGGTACTGCGGGTGGAACGACGACCACATGAGCCCGGTCCGCGACGGTCTGCGAGCGATCGAGTCGGTGACCCGGCGCCGCGGGGACGTCCGGCTCGGGCTGGTCGGGCACGCGATGGGTGCGCGGGCGATCGCGCACCTCGCGGCCCAGCAGGGAGTCGAGTCGCTCGTCGCCCTGGCGCCGTGGTGGCCGGCCGACGACGCCGATCTGATCCCCGCGGGCCGGCACCTGCTGGTCGCGCACGGTACGGAGGACACCCGGTCCGATCCGCGGGTGGCGCAGAGCCAGACGATGGCGGCGGGAGACCGGGGCGTCAACACGCGCTGGCGGCCCCTGCCCGGAGCCGGACATCTCCTCCTCACCGACCCGCGCTGGTGGGCCGACATCACGGCCGATTTCCTCACGTGCACACTGTCGGGGAAACCGACCACGTGCCCCGGAGACGACCATGCATCCTGACCTTCCCCACGCAGTCGCGATGATCGGCGACGACGTCGAGTTCCCGGGTGGCCGGGAGGCGGTCACGCCGGCGATCTACCGCACCTTCGTCCGGCACGCGCAGGGCTCGGCCGAGCCCCCCTCGCTCGAGTACCGCGGCTTCAGCTGGGTCATGGACGTCGACGAGGCGGCGCCCTCGTCGTGGTGGCTGCGCACGCTGATGCGGTTCGAACCGTGGGACCACTTCGCCGCGAGCGATTCCGACACCTTCCGCGGGCGGGTCGAGGACCAGCTCGTGGCCGACGGGGTGCGGGTTCCGGGCGGGCGGATCACGGCGCTGCTGAACATCCGGCGCCTCGGTCTCGGATCGGATCCGCTGAACCTGTTCTGGTGCCACGATCCGAGCGGCTCACTGTCCTGCGTGGTCGCGGAGATCCATTCGCGCCGGAACGGACGGCACTGCTACACGCTGCGCTCGGACGAGATCGACATCATCACCCGGGCCGGCGAGATGTTCGCGGTTTCGGTCGCCCTGCGGCGGCCCGGTGTTCCGGTGTTCACCGCGACCGTCAGCGGCGAACGGCTACCGGTCGATCTCGCGACGGTCCTGCGTGCTCGGATGTGGATGGGGTGATGCTCGTGGTCGACACGCTTGCCTTGAGTGGAGGTAATGTCCCGGCTAGGCTTTTCCCTGATGAGCGGACTGAGCCGATGACCGGCGTCGGAGGCCATACCGATACCCTCGGCGAACTGCTCGAGCGGGTGGCCCGGCAAGACCCCACGGCGTTCGCCGAACTGTACGACGCGACGCGTTCCCGAGTCTTCGGCATGGTCCTGCGGGTCCTGCGGGATCCGGGCTACAGCGAGGAGACCACCCAGGAGGTCTACCTCCAGGTCTGGAGGTCGGCCGACAGGTACGATCCGCGTCAGGGTTCCGCTCTGTCGTGGATCATCACGCTCGCCCATCGGCGCGCCGTCGACCGGGTCCGCAGCGAACAGTCCGGAGCCGACCGCGAGTCGCACTACGGTTCGACGAATGTCGACGCGGCCTTCGACTCGGTGAGCGAGGAGGTCACGCAACGCGACGACCGCCGCCGGGTGAACGAGTGCCTGGGTTCGCTCACCGAACTGCAGCGACGCTCCGTCGAGCTCGCCTACTACAGAGGCTTTACCTACACCGAAGTGGCAGAAGAACTTTCGTCCCCGTTGCCGACGGTCAAGTCGCGCATCCGGGACGGCCTGAAACGACTGAAGAATTGTCTGGGGGTGACTGTGGATGGCTGACGAGGCGAACGATTCCTCGCGCGATCTGCTCGACATGGCACCCGTCTTCGCATTGGACGCCGTCACAGCCGAGGAGCGCCGGGAGATCGCCGCGCGACTCGCGGAAGCAGACCCGGCGGTGTCCGAACGGTTCGACACCGAGGTCCGCGAGGTCCACGAGACTCTCGCAGCGATGTCGGCCGGTACCGCGACCGAACCGCCGCCCGAACTCCGGGTGCGACTGCTCGATCTGGTCCACGCCGAACTCACCACGAAGACGCCCGCCGAGAAGACGCACACGGAAGAACCCGGTGAACCCGAGGCACCTCGGGTGGAGGACGAGCACCTTCCCCCACCCGTCTCCCTCGACGAACGCCGGCAGGCCCGGCGGCGGAACTTCCTGCTCGCCGCGGCAGCGGCCGTGATCGTCGCGATCGGCGGCGTCGTCGTGGCCGGTCAGTGGCAGACCACGTCCGAGCCGGGCACGAGCGAACGCGTCTTCGCCGCCGAGGACGTACGGACCTCGTCGGGCGAGCTCGACGGTGGCGGCACCGCGACCGTGGTGTTCTCCAAGGAGGAGGACGCGGGCGTGCTGGTGATGAACAACGTCGCCCCGCCGGCCGAGGGCAGCGTCTACCAGATGTGGCTGGTCGGTCCCGAGGGCATGGAGCCCGCGGGCACGATGACGCCCGACGACGTCGCGCCGTCGACGACCGCGGTGCTCGAGGACATCTCGGGTGCCACCGCGCTCGCCTTCAGCGTCGAGCCGACGGGTGGGTCGACCCAGCCGACCGCGATCTTCGCTCAGTTGCCGCTCGACTGACATGTTCGCGGCAGCGAGCACGTCATCGGCGGGTGCCGATGACGACCGTCGCATCGGCCTCCTCGGAACCGCGCGCCTCGGCGTCGAACCCGGCCCGCGTCATGAGGGCATGCACGACGGGTCCCTGCGACGCGGCCGACTCGACGAGCAGCGACCCGCCGTCGGTGAGCCACCGGTCCGCGTCGGCGACGAGCCGGCGGTGGACGTCCAGTCCGTCGGGCCCGCCGTCCAGTGCGTGTCGCGGTTCGCTGCAGCGTGCCTCCCGCGGCATCGATCCGATGGCCCCCGAGGGCACGTAGGGCGCGTTGGCGACGAGCACGTCGACGCGACCGCACAGCATGTCCGGCAGGGCATCGAACAGATCACCGTCGAACACCCGGTGGGGCGGCAGGTTCAGGCGGGCACACGCGGTGGCGACGGGATCGATATCGACCGCGTAGACCTCGCACGCCTCGACGGCGGTGGCGAGCGCGGCACCGACGGCACCGCATCCGCAACACATGTCGACGATCACGGCGCCGGGTCGCGCGAGATCGATCGCGCAGTCCACCAGGTACTCGGTGCGCCGGCGGGGGACGAAGACCCCCTCTCGCACCGCGATGCGCCTGCCGTGGAAGAAGACCTGTCCCAGAACGTGTTCGAGGGGTTCGCCGCCGACCCTTCTCGCGACGAGCCGGTCCAGATCCGAAGGTGTGGGGGCGGCCTCGACGAGCAGTTGCGCCTCCTCCTCGGCGAACACGCATCCGGCTGCTCGCAGTGCGGAGACGACATCGGCGTGGGTCCGGGGTGCGGAGACCATGCGGCACCCTACCGCGCACGCTTCGGACGGATCTCCTCGTTTTCCGGAGAGGGTGGCAGCTCATATTCCGTGGAGGGGTGGGATCACCCGATCGCGGGTACCCCCCGGGCTGTCACGAGGAGTGCTGTGGGAACGAACGATTTCGAGCAGGAGCCGGCGCAGGGTCGCCGGGTCCGAGACCGCGACCGCGACCGCGACCGGAGAATCGCCGCCGGGCGCGTCGTCGCGTTCGAGTTCGATCACCCGCCGGTAGGCGTCCACGCCCGACGGCGTGATCTCCACCCGCATCCTCCGCTCGTCCTCCGGGTCGACCGCGCGCGTGACGAAACCGCCGCGGACGAGATGGTCGACTGTCCGGCTCATGGTCTGGTCGGTCACCCGGCACGCGCGCGCCATCTCCCGTTGCGACAGCGGGGCATGGGCCACCGCGTGCAGTGCGATCACCCCCGCGTGGGTGAGCCCTCGTCGTCGCAAGGACTGCTCCCAGGCCTGCTCGACGAGCCGTGCCGCGGTGGACAGCAGACGACCGGTGGGCCACTCGTCGAGATCGTCTCCACCCCCATCGTTCAGCACGCTGAATAATCTAGTTCCGACACATTCGCTCACGCCAGGAGGAATCTTGAGCACTGCTACCGAGCCCCCACGCAGAACCAGCCGATGGCGGTGGCTCCTACCCGCCCTGTTGCTCATCGCGTGGCTCGTGGCCGCCGGTGGCGGCGGCCCGTTCGCGGGCAAGCTCAGCGAGGTCGCCTCCAACGACGCGAGCACCTTCCTCCCGGCATCCGCCGAATCCACCCGCGCCGACGAGCTGTACGCGCAGTTCAACGAGAGCGAGTTCATCCCCGCGATCGTCGTCGCCGAACGCGACGGCGGGATCACCGACGAGGACCTCGCCTTCCTGGCCACCGAATCGGCCGGACCGCCCCCGATCCCCTCCGAGGACGGTGAAGCCGCGCAGATGATCGTGCCGCTCGACGCCTCCGGGGAGGTCCAGGAGGCCGTCGAGGAACTCCGGACGGCCTTCGAAGGCGCACCGGACGGCCTGACCGTCTACGTCACCGGCCCCGCAGGGCAGGCCGCCGACCTGTCGTCGGCATTCGCCGGTATCGACGGACTGCTGCTGCTCGTCGCGGGCGGTGTCGTCCTCGTCATCCTCATCGTGGTCTACCGCAGCCCGATCCTGCCGTTCGTGGTCATCATCTCGGCGGTGTTCGCACTCGCACTGGCCAGCCTGATCGTCTATCTGCTCGCCGACGCCGGAGCCATCGCCCTCAACGGCCAGAGCCAGGGCATCATGTTCATCCTGGTCTTCGGCGCCGCCACCGACTACGCCCTGTTGCTGGTCTCCCGGTTCCGGGAAGAACTGCGTATCGAACAGGACAAGTACACGGCGATGCGTGCCGCGCTGCGCGGTGCGATCGAACCGATCGCGGCCTCGGCCGGCACGGTGATCCTCGGTGTGTTGTGCCTGCTGCTGTCGGACCTGAACTCCAACCGCGGTCTCGGCCCGGTCGCCGCCATCGGCATCGCGACGTCGTTCCTCGCGTCGCTCACCTTCCTGCCCGCCGCCCTCGTCCTGCTCGGTCGCGCCGCGTTCTGGCCCAGCCGGCCCCGCTTCGAGCCGGACACCGATCGCAGCGATCTACAGAGCTCCCACAAGTTCTGGGGCCGCGTCGCCGGCTTCGTCGGATCGAAGCCGCGCCCCATCTGGATCGTGTGCAGCCTCGTGCTCGTCGCATTCGCCCTGCTCGCCCCGCAGTTCAAGGCGAGCGGCGTGGCCTCGTCGGATCTGTTCCTCCTGCAGACCGATTCGAAGTCCGGCCAGGAGGTGCTCGGTGAGCACTTCGACGCCGGAACCGGTTCGCCCAGCATCGTCGTCGCCCGCGAAGGTGCGCTCGAGGGTGTCGTCAGCGCCACCGAGGGCGTCGAGGGTGTGACGACCGTCCAGCCCGTCCCCGGCCCCGACGGCGCGCCGCGCGTGGTCGACGGACTCGTCGCGGTGCAGGCGACACTGTCGGATCCCGCCGACTCCCTCGCCGCCGAGGAGACCGTCGAACGCATCCGCGAGGCGGTGGGCTCCGTGCCCGACGCCGAAGCACTCGTCGGCGGACCCACGGCCGTCGACCTCGACACGAAGGACACCGCGACCCGCGACCGCACCGTCATCATCCCGGTGGTCACGATCGTGGTCCTGCTGGTGCTCATCGCACTGCTGCGGGCGGTCGTCGCGCCGGTCCTGCTGATGCTCACCGTGATCGTCTCGTTCGCGGCGACCCTCGGCATCTCGTCGCTGGTGTTCAACCACCTGTTCGGGTTCCCGGGCGCCGACCCGGTGGTGCCGCTGTTCGGGTTCGTCTTCCTCGTGGCGCTGGGCATCGACTACAACATCTTCCTCATGACCCGCGTCCGGGAGGAGACGAAGAGAGTGGGCACCCGCGACGGAACCCTGCGGGCCCTGACCGTGACCGGCGGCGTCATCACCTCCGCAGGAATCGTTCTCGCTGCCACCTTCTCCGCACTGGCCGTGATCCCGCTGCTGTTCCTGGCGCAGATCGCGTTCATCGTCGCCTTCGGTGTCCTCCTCGACGCACTGCTCGTGCGGTCGCTGGTGGTGCCGGCCCTGACGATCGACATCGGGAAGAAGATCTGGTGGCCGAGCAGGCTCGCACGGACCGAACCGTCCGAGCCGGACGCCACCGAGGACGTCGCGACCGCCGGAGCACCCCGCTCCTGACAGACTCCTGAGCGGATGAGAACGGCCGCGGGACCGGGAATGTGATCCGGTCCCGCGGCCGTTCGTCCCACGGCTGCCGCGTTTGCCCGTTACCGTTCTATTCCATGTCTGCGGATTCCACCGCTCCTGCCGAGCGCCCGCGTCCGGTGGAGGACGCCCGACCGCCCACCCGGCCGTCGCTGACCGACCGTGTCGGTGGACGTCTGTCCGCCGTACCGCACATCTTCGGCCTGATCCTGGGCATCTACGCGGTCGTGGTCGCGCTGTGGTCGATCTCTCCGACCCTGCGCTACTGGATCCACGCCCCGCGTGAATATCTCGACGAGTACTACTTCGACGCCCCCGACACGAGCCTGTCGTTCGCTCTCGTCCTCGGTCTGCTCGCCGGTGCGATCGCCGGGCGCAAGCGCATCGCGTGGTGGATCCTGACGATCTACCTCGGCGGATTCACCATCACCAATCTCGTGATGAGCATCGTCGAGCGCGACCCGAACCACCTCGTCGCGTTGGTCGTCCACCTGCTGATCGTCGCGGTGCTGCTGCTGTCCTATCCCGAGTTCTACACGCGCGTGCGGCGCGGAAACGCCTGGGCCGCACTCGGTGTGCTCGTGGGTGGCCTGGTCGTCGGGACGCTGATCGGCTGGGGTCTGGTGGAACTGTTCCCCGGCACCCTGCCCGCTACCGACCGGTTCCTGTGGGCGCTCAACCGCGTCACCGCGCTGACGTTCATCGATAACGACCAGTTCGGTGGCCGCCCGAACGGGCTGGTCAACACGATCCTCGGCCTGCTCGGCGCCCTCGCCGTGCTCGCGGCCGTCGTGGTGCTGTTCCGGTCGCAGCGAGCGAGCAACGCGCTCACCGGCAGTGACGAATCGGCCATCCGCGGCCTGCTCGCCCAGAGCGACGATTCGCTCGGCTACTTCGCGACCCGCCGCGACAAGGCTGTGGTGTTCGCCCCCAGTGGCAAGGCCGCGGTGACCTACCGCGTCGAACTCGGCGTGTGCCTCGCGAGCGGTGATCCGATCGGCAACCCCGAGGCGTGGCCGCACGCCATCGACGAATGGCTCGATCTCGCCCGCGCCTACGGGTGGACACCCGCAGTGATGGGGGCGAGCGAGGACGGTGCGACGGCCTACCACCGTGCGGGTCTGAACGCGCTGCAGCTCGGCGACGAGGCCGTCCTGCTCACCCGCGACTTCAGTCTCGCCGGACGCGACATGCGACCGGTGCGGCAGGCCGTCAACCGCGCCCGCAAACACGGTGTGACCGCGCGGATCATGCGTCACCGCGAACTGTCACCCATCGAGCTGTCGGCGGCGATCCAGCGCGCCGAGGCCTGGCGCGACACCGAGAACGAGCGCGGTTTCTCGATGGCCCTCGGCCGGCTCGGTGATCCGCTCGACGGCGACTGCCTGTTCGTCGAAGCGGTCGCGGACGGCAAGGTCGTCGCGATGCTCTCGCTCGTGCCGTGGGGAGCGGACGGCGTGTCACTCGACCTCATGCGCCGCGACCCGCAGGCCCCCAACGGGGTCGTCGAACTCATGGTGTCCGAACTGGCCTCACGCGGCGCCGAGTTCGACATCGAGCGGATCTCGTTGAACTTTGCCGTCTTCCGATCGGTGTTCGAGGAGGGCGCGCGGATCGGCGCCGGCCCGATCCTGCGGTTGTGGCGGTCGATCCTGTTGTTCTTCTCGCGGTGGTGGCAGCTCGAGGCGTTGTACCGGTCCAACGTCAAGTATCACCCCGAGTGGGTGCCCCGCTTCCTGTGTTTCCGCGACAACCGGCTCATCCCGCGGGTCGCGCTCGCGTCGGCGATCGCCGAGGGCTTCCTCACCCTCCCGACCTTCGGTCGCCGGAACACCCAGCAGCACACGGGAACACACTCGGCCTTCCCCGAGGACCAGGTGGTCGCGGCGGAACTGCACGACGACGGCAGCGCACCCGACGTCGAACTCGCCGACGGCACGCCGGCCGTCTCGCACGGACGTCGCCGCCCCGAGCAGGTCCAGGTGCGGATGAACACCCTGCAACGGATCGTCGAGCACGGTGTCGACCCCTACCCGGTCGCGCATCCCCCGACACACACCGCCGCCGAGGCCCGGACCATGAAGTCCGGCACCCCGGTGACCGTGGCAGGGCGCCTGCTGCGCATCCGTAACTTCGGCGGTGTGCTGTTCGCGGTACTGCGCGACTGGTCGGGCGACATCCAGATCCTCGTCGATCGGCAACGGGTGGCCGGACAACGTTTCCTGTTCGATCTCGGCGACCTCGTCGAGGTGTCCGGCGAGATGGGACGCAGCCGCACGGGCGAGATCTCGGTGCTCGCCGATTCGTGGCGCATCGACGGCAAGTGCCTGCACCCGCTGCCCGACAAGTATCACGGTCTCGTCGACCCTGAAGCTCGCGTGCGGCAACGCTATCTGCATCTCGCGATCGACCGCGGCGCACGCGAGCACCTCGCGGCGCGCAGCGCGGTGGTGCGGTCGTTGCGCGACGAACTGCAGGCACGCGGTTATCTCGAGGTGGAGACCCCGATCCTGCAGGCGGTGCACGGCGGCGCGAACGCCGCACCGTTCATCACGCACATCAACGCCTACGATGCCGATCTGTACCTGCGGATCGCTCCCGAGCTGTACCTGAAGCGGTTGTGCGTCGCGGGCATGGCGAAGGTCTTCGAGATCGGCCGGGTGTTCCGCAACGAGGGTGCGGATTTCAAGCACAACCCGGAGTTCACGATCCTCGAGGCGTACGAGGCGCACAGCGACTACGAGAAGATGCGGGTCGTCGCGCGCGAGTTGATCCAGGCGGCAGCCCGCGCGGCACACGGACGCGAGATCATCCTGCGGCCCGGACCCGACGGCACCCCGGTCGAGATCGACATCTCCGGTGAATGGCCCGTCAAGTCCTTCCACGACGCGATCTCCGAGGCGCTCGGGACGTTCGTCGACGCGCAGACCCCCGTCGACGTCCTTCGACGCCTGTGCGACGAACACGAGATCCCCTACAACCCGGCCTGGGACGCCGGCGCCACCGCGCAGGAGATGTACGAGCACCTCGTCGAATCGAAGACGGAATTCCCCACCTTCTACACCGACTTCCCGACCTCGGTGTCGCCGCTGACCCGGCCGCATCCCCGCAAGCCGGGTGTCGCGGCGAAGTGGGACCTGGTGGCGTGGGGAGTCGAGTTGGGGACCGCCTACAGCGAGCTCACCGATCCGCTCGACCAGCGCGCCCGTCTCACCGAGCAGTCGCTGCTCGCCGCGGGCGGTGACGAGGAGGCGATGGAACTCGACGAGGAGTTCCTCGAAGCACTCGAATACGCGATGCCTCCCACCGGCGGCCTCGGCATGGGTGTCGACCGGATCGTGATGCTCGTGCTCGGAGGCAGCATCCGCGAGTCGCTGGCGTTCCCGTTCACGAAGCCGCGACGCTCCTGACGGGTGGTTTCACGTGAAACCGCTCCACCTGGCATCGTGAGGTCGTGCAGCTACTCCTGATCCGCCATGCCGAGCCGAACAACGCCCGCGCCGAGACCGGGGTCGCCGACCCGCCGCTCACGGAGGCCGGTCGTCTCCAGGCGTCGCGGTTGCCGGACGCGCTGTCCCCGTACAACATCACCCGCCTGTTCTCGAGCCCGCAGTTGCGGGCCCTGCAGACGGCCGAGCCGGTCGCGGAACGACGCGGCCTCGACGTGGAGAAGCTGGAGGACATCGCCGAGTACGACTACGGCCACGACCACTACTTCACGATCGACGCCGCGAAGGACGTCGCACCGGCTGCCTACAAGCGCATCCTGGCAGGTCACCTGCCCGATTTCGTCGACGGAGACGCCTTCCGCACGCGGGTGCTGCGAGGGATCGACCACGTGGTGGAGACATGCGACCACGCCGAGACCGTGGCGCTGTTCGTCCACGGCGGGGTCGTGAACATCGTGCTGCAGCACCTGCTCGAACTGCCCCGGCCGCTGATGTTCCCCATCGAGTACGCGTCGGTGACGCGCATCCTCGTCTCACGCAGCGGTGCGCGCCGCGTCGCGTCGCTCAACGAGACCGGACACGTGCGCGACACCCTGCGCGTCTGAGTTCTCTCGCGGCGCCGGCCGCGAGTGGTCGGTTCAGCGCCGTGCGCTCGCGAGGAGGTCGCGGGCGGCGGTGCTGCCGTCGAGCAACCGCGACGTGCGGCGCACGATCTTCCAACTGCCGTCGATCCGGGCGAGTTCGAAACGATTGGCGCTCACCCGCCACACCCGGAACGAATCCGAATCGGCATTGCGGCGCAGCAGCAGCGAGTGGCAGGTCGCGACGGCGGTGTCGCCGTCGACCCGGATGTGCACCGGGTCGAGCAGATGACCGCAGCCCTCCTCGATGTAGTCCTGGTGCGGCCGGGTACGCACCATCTTCATGATGGCGTCGCGTCCCTCCATCAGGCGGATGTCGACGTCGTAGACGGCGTCCTCCGCCCACAGTTCCCCCACCGCCTCGGCGTCACCGGCATCGACGGCCGGGCCGTAGGCCGTGAGGACCTCGTGGATCGCAGCCTTGTCCTCGAGGAGCTGTACACGTTCGAGGAGGGAGGCCAGCAGGGCGGAGTCGGTCATCTCGATCCTTCCGGACGGGGGCGTCGCCACTCGTTCTACCGGGATCGGGAGCCTTGCCTCCCGGGTCGTCCCGGTGACCGGAAGCGCGGCCCTGACCAGGGCACGACCCAGGTGCCGACGTGATCTTCCCGCGCAGGATTGGTACGGTCACCGCCGGAGGTGCACCGGATGGATGCGGACAGGATCGACGAGCTCGTGCAGGGCGGGATACGGACACAGGGTGAGCTCGAGGCCGTCCTGGGCATTCCGCACCCGGCGATCGTCGACAAGGCACGACCACATCTGACACCGCTCATCAGGCATTTCCTGTCGTTGGCGCGGTTCTTCACGATCGCCACCACCGATGCCGTCGGGAACTGCGACTGCTCGCCGCGCGGCGACATCGAGTCGACGGTGCTCGTCCTCGACGACCACACGATCGTGCTGCCCGACCGGCCCGGCAACCGCCGCGCCGACTCGTACCGGAACATCCTCGAGAATCCTCACGTCGGGCTGCTGTTCTTCGTCCCCGGCGACGAGGAGGTGCTGCGGATCAACGGCCGCGCCACCCTGTCGACCGACCCCGACCTGCTCCGGAAGCTGGCGCTGCAGAACAAGCCGGCGCAGCTGGCCGTGATCGTGCAGATCGACGAGGTCTTCACGCACTGCGCACGGGCGATCCTCCGCGCCAAGCTGTGGGATCCGTCGACCTATCCCGAGCGCACGGAGGTTCCGTCGATGCGCGACATGCACGCCGAGCTCCACGCGATCGAGATCCCCGCCGACGCCGAGCCGGGCAAGGGCGAGCTCTACCGCGAGATCCTGTACTGAACTGACCGCACGGCGCGAGTACGTCACGATGGTCGGGTGACCTCTCGGATCGCCCAGATACGCCGCTGGCGCGCCGGTGCTGCACTACGCAGCCGTCTGCGCGACCTGACCGGCGCCCTCGTCGTCATCACCGGTGGCGGTAGCGGGATCGGCCGGGCCTCGGCGATCGCCTTCGCTGCCGAAGGCGCCATCGTCGTCGTCGCCGACAAGGATCTCGACAGCGCCCGCGAGACGGTGGCGCTCGTGAACGTCCCCGCACCGGGCGCCGGAGGTTCCGAGGCCGTCTTCGGCGGTGCCGCTCACGCCTACGAACTCGACGTCTCCGACGAACAGCAGGTCCGGGAGTTCGCACAGACCGTCCGGGAGCGGCACGGCGTCGCCGACGTGCTCGTCAACAACGCGGGTATCGGTGTCATCGGTGCCTTCGCCGACACCCCTCAGAGCGTCTTCGAGAACGTGATGGACGTGAACTTCTGGGGAGTGGTCTACGGCTGCCGCGCCTTCACGGAGCAGATGATCGACGCAGGCACGGGCGGGCAGATCGTCAATGTCTCCTCGGCCGCGGCGTTCATGCCGCAACGCAACCTCGCCGCCTACTCGACGAGCAAGGCCGGGGTGTTCATGCTGTCGGAATGCCTACGCGCCGAACTGCTCGAACACGGGATCGGCGTGACGGTGGTGTGCCCCGACCTGGTGGACACCAACCTCACCCGGGCGACGGCGTACGTGGCGCCGAACAAGGAAGTACGAGCGGCGCGACGCACCCGCACTCTGGCGATGTACCGGCGCCTGCACATCGCGCCGGAGAAGGTGGCCAAGGAGATCGTCGGGGCGGTCCGTCACAACCGGCCCGTGGTGACGGTCGCTCCGGGCGCGAAGGTCCGCAAGTGGTTGATGCGCTTCGCACCCCGCGTCATGCGTGTGGGCGCACGATTCGACATCGATTGACCGGCACCGCCCGATCCGGCCGGTCAGGCCTTCGAGGCGATCCAGTCGTGCAACCACCGCGTGGCCGTCGTTCCGCGACCGTCGACCACGTAGTTCGAGTAGTCCTGGTGGATCTGCGATTCGTAGAAGGTGCGGATCTTCCGCTCGCGCAGTTCGTTCGCCTCGGGCGTGAGCTGCAGTTGCAGCGTCGGGATGCCCCCGGCGGTCATGATGTCGTTGTAGAGGGCGGTCGCCTCGTCGCGGTAGTTCTCGAGCTGCTCGAACGGGCTGCCCGCCGAGATGGCGAGGAAGCCGGCCAGTCGCGTGACGAAATCCTCCGGCGGTGTCGAGCAGTAGAGGTCGCCCACAGCGCAGATGGTGCGCACGTTGGGTGTTACGAATCCGAAGCCTCCCGCGCGGGCACCTCCCGCGCCGGTGCCGGCGACGGGCGGACCGACGAACGGGTCGAGTTCGGAGCGACGCGGGTCGGACAGCAGACCCACCGCGACGAGGCGGTGCGGACCGATCACTCCCAGCCCGGTGCCGATCTCGGCGGCGAGATCGCCTGCGGCGTCGGCGCCCTGGCTGTAACCGACGAGGGCGAAGTTCGTGAGGGGGCACCGCTCGGCGGTGGCCGCGATGATGCCGCGCGCGTTGTCGACGGCGCGGTTGCGCGATGCCGCGTACACGTCGCCCTCCCACGGGAAGGCGGTCGCGGGATACGCGACGTAGTCGACGCGGGAGCTTGCCGGAAGACCGGACGTGACCTGGGCGAGCATGCCGTTCCCGCGGCCGGGGTCGGGGGTGTTCGAGGTCTCCCACGTGCCGGGCACTGCAACCACGTTCAGAGTCGGGCATCCGGGCGGATTCGCTTGCGCTGCAGGCATTGCGACGAATACTGCTGCACAGGCCGCCACTGCGGCCACCGTTGCCGCCCACACTCTTCTCATAGCCATGTCCCCGCCCCGCTACTGTCCTGGTGCCGCGTTCCTCCCCGGCAGTATCGAGTAGAAGGATGACATATTCGTGAACCGGATGTGATGTATCCGAGTCCGGAACGTTGTCGGGAAATCACGGGGCCGCGGATCAGCCGCGGACGACCGTCACCTGTCCCCCGCCGATGTTCGTCACGAAGACGTTGCCCGTCCCGTAGTCGATCGCCGTTCCCGGGACCGGCCGCTCGACGACGCTTCCTTCGGCGGTCGAGGTGGGTTCCGCGACGACGATGTCGGGTCCGAAGAGGTTTGTCACATAGATGTTTCCGCTGAACGGATCTGTGATCACCGCACCCGGCGGAGGGGGCGGCGGGGCCGGGAGGTCCGTCGGCGCGACGCCACGGTCGACGACCGTGACACCACCCGTACCGACGTTCGTGACGAAGACGCCGTCGGTTCCTGCGTCGAGGATCAGCTCCGGCATCCCGGGGAGCGGAGCCTGTGCGGGCGCCGCAACGGGCTCGGGCGTGACCTCCGTCCGGTGCACCGTGACCGCACCGGTACCGACATTGGTGACGGCGACGTTGCCGAGCCCGCCGTCGACCCGCATCTCCACGAGCGCGGTGGACACCTCGGTGCGTCCCGGGACACGTCCCTCGGGATGCGTGACCGTCACGGCGCCGGGACCCACGTTGGTGATGCACGCGTTGCCGACCCCGCCCTGGAGTCCGAGCAGGCGGGGACCGTCGAATCCGAAAACCGGTGGGACGGGCTCGGCGCCGTCGATCGTCACGAGCCCACCACCGTTGCGGATGCACGCGTCCGCAGGGTCCGCGGCCGCGGCGGGAGCCGCCGCGACGGCGGCCACGACGGCACCCGCACCCATCACGACCCTCGCCAGTGCCCGTCTCGTAGCCGTCATGCGCAGAACCATAACGGGTGCGACGCCCGGCGACACGGAAATGTCACAAGCGCAGCGCGTCCGGCGGTTGCTGTTGAACCGATTTCTGTGGATTCACCCCCGGGAAGCGGGGGCAGATCCACAGAAACCGGAGGAACGATGACCAAGCAGCCTGTATGTAAGGGTAGGCATGCTTTACTTCCGCACGTGATGAACTCTGTGCGCCACTGGCCGGACCGTTTCGGCGACCACGCCGTCGCCGCCTTCCGCATCGTCGTCGGTTTCCTGTTCGTCTGCCACGGCACCACGAGCCTGTGGGCGTGGCCTGCGGAACCCTACGGCGGAGCCACCGCACAGCTCGGCGCATGGCCCGGCTGGTGGGGCGCGATCATCCAGGTCGTGTGCGGCGCCGCCCTGATCCTCGGTCTCGGTACCCGGCTCGCGGCCTTCCTCGGCTCCGGATCGATGGCGTACGCCTACTTCTGGGGCCATCAGGCCGACGGCGCACTGCCCATCCAGAACGACGGTGAATCCGCCGCACTGTTCTGCTGGGCGATGTTCGTCCTGATCTTCCTCGGCTCCGGATCGTTGGCCGTCGACCGCCTCCTCGCGCGGCGACGCGAGGTGGCCACACCCGAACCGGCGCCGGCCGAACCGGCACCGGCCACCGCATCCGACACCGATCCCGCGTCGCTCGTCGACGCCTGACCCCACTCACGAACGCCACTCCACGAATGCCACTGGGCCGCACACCTTCCGGTGTGCGGCCCAGTGGTCGTACCTCGTTCAGCGCTGCGACGCTGGAGCGCTCAACTCTCCGGCGCCACTCGGACGCCGGCAGATTCCGCGCTCAGCGCTGCGGCATCGTGGTGGTCGCGATCGGCGCCGGCAGTGCCGTCTCACCCTCGAGGAAGCGGTCCACCGCAGCGGCGCACGCGCGACCCTCGGCGATCGCCCAGACGATGAGCGACTGTCCGCGACCCATGTCGCCGGCGACGAAGACACCGTCGACATTGGTGGCCCACTCCGACGAGCGGGCGACGTTGCCGCGCTGGTCGAAGTCGACACCGAGATCGGTGAGCAGACCGGGCTTCTCAGCACCGGTGAAGCCCATCGCGAGCAGCACCAGATCGGCCTCGAGTTCGAAGTCGCTGCCTTCGACCTTCTCGAAGCGACCGTCGACCATCTGCACCTCGTGTGCCTTGAGCGCGGTGACCTTGCCGTCCTTACCGATGAATTCCTCGGTGTTGACGGAGAAGACGCGCTCGCCGCCCTCCTCGTGTGCCGACGAGACGCGGTACATGAGGGGGTAGGTCGGCCACGGGGTGGACTCGGCGCGCTGCTCCGGCGGCCGCGGCATGATCTCGAACTGGTGGACGCTCTCCGCACCCTGACGGTGCGAGGTGCCCAGGCAGTCGGCGCCGGTGTCGCCACCGCCGATGATGACGACCTTCTTGCCCTCGGCCGTGATGGTCGGGGCCGGCAGGTCGCCGAGCTGCACGCGGTTGGCGATCGGCAGGAACTCCATCGCCTGGTGGATGCCGTCGAGCTCGCGTCCGGGGATCTGCAGGTCGCGGGCGACGGTCGCGCCGCCGGCGAGCACCACGGCGTCGAACTGCTCGCGCAGCTCGTCGGCGGTGATGTCGACACCCACGTTGACGCCCGGCTTGAAGACGGTGCCCTCGGCCTCCATCTGCGCGAGACGGCGGTCGATGAAGCGCTTCTCCATCTTGAACTCGGGGATGCCGTAGCGGAGCAGACCACCGATACGGTCGGCCCGCTCGAACACCGTCACCGAGTGACCGGCACGCGTGAGCTGCTGCGCCGCAGCGAGACCCGCGGGGCCGGAGCCGACGACCGCGACCTTGCGGCCGGTGAGCTTCGACGGCGGGACCGGCTTGACGCGGCCGTCGTCGAAGGCCTTCTCGATCAGCTCGACCTCGACCTGCTTGATCGTCACCGGGTCCTGGTTGATGCCGAGCACGCACGACGCCTCGCAGGGCGCCGGGCAGAGCCGGCCGGTGAACTCGGGGAAGTTGTTCGTGGCGTGGAGACGCTCGATCCCGTCCTCCCACTTGCCCTTGTAGGCAAGGTCGTTCCACTCGGGGATGAGATTCCCGAGCGGGCAACCGTTGTGGCAGAAGGGGATACCGCAGTCCATGCAACGGCTGGCCTGGGTCTGGAGGGTCTCGAGCGGGAACGGCTCGTAGACCTCCTTCCAGTCGAGGAGTCGCAGCGGGACCGGCCGGCGGACCGGGGTCTCGCGGGAACCGTGCTTGAGGAAACCGGTGGGATCAGCCACGAGCAGCCTCCATGATCGCCTCGTCCACGTTCGCACCACGGATGGTGGCGTCCTTGATAGCCATGAGTACCTTCTTGTAATCGCGAGGCATGACCTTCGCGAAGTGGCTGACCTGTTGTGACCAGTCGGCCAGGATGCGGGCTGCGACCTCGGAGCCCGTTTCGTCACGATGCCGCTCGACGGCTCCCTTGAGCCACACGAAGTCCTCGCCCTCGAGGTCCTCGAGGTCGACCAGCTCGGTGTTCAGGTTGTTCTCGAAGTCCTTGTCCGGGTTGTACACGAACGCGACGCCACCGGACATACCCGCACCGAAGTTGCGGCCGGTCTTGCCGAGGATGACGACCTTGCCACCCGTCATGTACTCGCAGCCGTGGTCGCCGACGCCTTCGACGACGGCCGTGGCTCCGGAGTTGCGGACCGCGAAACGCTCACCTGCGATGCCACGGATGAGGGCCTCACCGCCGGTGGCACCGAACAGGATGACGTTGCCGGCGATGATGTTGTCCTCGGGCACGAAGCCCTCGGCCGCATTGTGCGGCGGGCGCACGATGATGCGACCACCCGACAGACCCTTGCCGACGAAGTCGTTCGCGTCGCCGTGGAGCCGCATCGTGATGCCGCGCGGGACGAACGCACCGAAGCTGTTGCCGGCGGAACCCGTGAAGGTGATGTCGATCGTGTTGTCCGGCAACCCTTCCGCACCGTACTTCTTGGTGAGCTCGTGGCCGAGCATCGTGCCGACGGTGCGGTTGACGTTGGTGATCGGGGTCTCGAACGAGACCGGCGTACCCGACTCGAG
Source organism: Rhodococcus rhodochrous (assembly GCF_900187265.1). Classification (NCBI taxonomy): domain Bacteria; kingdom Bacillati; phylum Actinomycetota; class Actinomycetes; order Mycobacteriales; family Nocardiaceae; genus Rhodococcus; species Rhodococcus rhodochrous. Next base: position 86,817 of record NZ_LT906450.1, on the reverse strand, counting down.
AGCAGGCTGCGCCTTCGCGATCAGCTCGTTGTCGAGTGCCTTGTCGAGAGCGTGGTACTGCTCCTTGGTGCAGTGCAGGTCCTGGTCCCCGAAGATCGGGGAGGTGACCTTCTCGAGCAGCGGCGACAGGTCGAGCTTCGACGCGCGGTAGTGCTCGACGGCCTTGCGGGTGTCGAGGACGTCCACCTGGCCGATGGCCTCGTCGAGGCTGCGGAAACCGAGCTCGGCGAGGTACTCGCGCACCTCTTCGGCGATGTACAGCATGAAGTTCTCGACGAACTCCGGCTTGCCGGTGAACCGCTTGCGCAGGACCGGGTTCTGCGTCGCGACACCCACGGGGCAGGTGTCGAGGTGGCACACGCGCATCATGATGCAGCCCGAGACCACGAGCGGCGCGGTCGCGAAACCGTACTCCTCGGCGCCGAGGAGGGCGGCGACGACGACGTCGCGGCCGGTCTTCATCTGGCCGTCGACCTGCACGACGATGCGGTCGCGCAGACCGTTGAGCATCAGCGTCTGCTGGGTCTCGGCGAGGCCGATCTCCCAGGGAGCACCCGCGTGCTTGAGGGAGGTCAGCGGCGACGCACCGGTGCCACCGTCGTGACCCGAGATGAGCACGACGTCGGCGTGTGCCTTCGACACACCCGCGGCGACCGTGCCGACGCCGAGCTCGGAGACCAGCTTCACGTGGATGCGGGCCTTCGGGTTGGCGTTCTTCAGGTCGTGGATCAGCTGCGCGAGATCCTCGATCGAGTAGATGTCGTGGTGCGGCGGCGGCGAGATCAGGCCGACGCCCGGCGTCGAACCACGGACCTCGGCGACCCACGGGTACACCTTGTGCGGCGGCAGCTGGCCGCCCTCGCCGGGCTTCGCGCCCTGCGCCATCTTGATCTGGATGTCGGTGCAGTTGCTCAGGTAGTGCGCGGTCACACCGAAGCGACCCGAGGCGACCTGCTTGATCGCCGAGCGCCGCCAGTCGCCGTTCTCGTCCGGGGTGAAACGGCTCGGGTGCTCGCCGCCCTCACCGGAGTTCGAGCGGCCACCGAGACGGTTCATCGCGATCGCGAGGGTCTCGTGCGCCTCGGCCGAGATGGAGCCGTAGCTCATCGCGCCGGTCGAGAAGCGCTTGACGATCTCGCTCGCCGGTTCGACCTCGTCGAGCGGCACCGGCGGGCGCACACCCTTCTTGAACTCGAACAGGCCGCGCAGCGACGCGAGTCGCTCCGACTGGTCGTCGACGAGCTTGGTGTACTCCTTGAAGATCGAGTACTGGCCGGTGCGGGTCGCGTGCTGGAGCTTGAACACCGTGTCCGGGTTGAACAGGTGGTACTCGCCCTCACGACGCCACTGGTACTCGCCGCCCACCTCGAGCTCGCGGTGCGCGCGCTCGGACTGACGGTCGAGGAAGGCCGTGTGGTGACGTGCCGCGACGTCCGCGGCGATCTCGTCGAGGCCGACGCCGCCGAGCTGCGACTGCAGGCCGGTGAAGTACTCGTCGACGAGTTCCTGCGACAGGCCGATGACCTGGAACAGCTGCGCACCGGTGTAGGAGGCGAGCGTGGAGATGCCCATCTTGGACATCACCTTGAGCACGCCCTTCGAGGCCGCCTTGATGTAGTTGGCGATGGCCTTCTCGAGGGTCATGCCCTCGGGCAGGTCGCCGTTCTGCAGCAGCTCGTCGATGCTCTCGAACGCCATGTACGGGTTGACCACGGCCGCACCGAAACCGCACAGGGCGGCGATGTGGTGGACCTCTCGGGCGTCGCCGGCCTCGACGAGCAGACCGACCTTGGTGCGGGTCTTCTCGCGGACGAGGTGGTGGTGTACCGCGGAGGTGAGCAGCAGCGACGGGATCGGCGCCAGCTTCTCGTCGGACTCGCGGTCGGACAGCACGATCAGACGTGCGCCCTTCTCGATGGCCTGCGAGACCTGCTCGCGGATCGAGGCGAGTGCGCGACGCAGACCCTCGCCGCCCTCCGCGACCGGGTACAGGCCGCGGATGATGACGCTGTTGAAGCCGGGGAACTGCTTCTCGTCGTTGACGTGGATGAGCTTCTGCAGGTCGTCGTTGTCGATGACCGGCGCGCCGATGAGAATCTGCCGGCACGACGCCTCGGTCGGGTTCAGCAGGTCGCCCTCGGGGCCGAGCATGCCGCCCATGCTGGTGACGATCTCTTCGCGGATCGCGTCGAGCGGCGGGTTGGTGACCTGCGCGAACAGCTGCGAGAAGAAGTCGAACAGCTGACGCGGACGCGACGACAGCACGGCGATCGGCGTGTCGGTGCCCATCGAGCCGAGCGCCTCGGCGCCGGAGGCCGCCATCGGCTTGACGAGGAGGTCGACCTCTTCGCGGGTGTAGCCGAAGACCTGCTGACGCAGCACGACGCGCTCGTGCGACATGTAGGTGTACTTGCTCTCGGGCAGGTCCTCGAGGCGGGTGACGCCGTTGGCGACCCACTCCTCGTAGGGATGCTCGGAGGCGAGCTCGCGCTTGATCTCCTCGTCCTCGACGATGCGGCCCTTGGCCGTGTCGACGAGGAACATGCGGCCCGGCTGCAGGCGACGCTTGCTGACGATCTTCTCGGTGGGGATGTCGAGCACACCCACCTCGGAGGCCATGACGACGAGGCCGTCGTCGGTGACCCAGGCACGCGAGGGGCGCAGACCGTTGCGGTCGAGCACGGCGCCGATGACGGTGCCGTCGGTGAAGCACACCGAGGCCGGTCCGTCCCACGGCTCCATGAGGGCCGAGTGGTACTCGTAGAACGCGCGACGGGCCGGATCCATCGAGTCGTGGCGCTCCCATGCCTCGGGGATCATCATGAGCACGGCGTGCGGCAGACTGCGGCCGCCGAGGTGCAGCAGTTCGAGCACCTCGTCGAAACGCGCGGTGTCGGACGCGCCCGGCGTGCAGACCGGGAAGATCTTCTCGAGCTTGTCGCGACCGCCGAAGACCTCGGTGTCGATGAGCGCCTCGCGGGCACGCATCCAGTTGGCGTTGCCCGTGACGGTGTTGATCTCGCCGTTGTGCGCCACGCGACGGAAGGGATGCGCGAGCGGCCACGACGGGAACGTGTTGGTGGAGAACCGCGAGTGCACGAGGCCGAGGGCCGAGACGACACGCTCGTCCTGCAGGTCGCGGTAGAAGCCCTTCATCTGGGGCGTGGTGAGCATGCCCTTGTAGACGAAGGTCGACGCCGACAGGCTCGGGAAGTAGACGGTCTCGCTGCCGGGACCGTCCTCGCCCGCGCCGTGGTGGCCGAGCTCGTGCTCGGTGCGCTTGCGCACGACGTACGCGCGGCGCTCGAGCTCGAGGCCGGTGAGCGCGCGGGCGCCGGAGGCGACGAAGATCTGCCGGAAGGTGGGCATGGCGTCCTTGGCCATGGAGCCCAGCTCGGAGTCGTCGATCGGGACCTCGCGCCAGCCGAGGACCTCGAGGCCCTCTTCGGCGACGATGCGATCGACCTCGGCGGCCGCGGCGTCGGCCTTGGCCGTGTCCTTGGGCAGGAACGCGATACCGGTCGCGTATGCACCTTCGGCGGGAAGATCGAAGTCGACGACCTCACGGAAGTAGGCGTCGGGGACCTGGATCAGGATGCCGGCGCCGTCGCCGGTGTTCTGTTCCGCTCCCGCTGCACCGCGGTGTTCGAGATTCACCAGAGCGGTGATCGCCTTCTCCACGATGTCGCGACTGCGACGACCGTGCATGTCGACGACGAACGCGACGCCACAGGAGTCGTGCTCGTTCGCCGGGTGGTAGAGCCCTCGAGGCCCGGGGAGATGAGTCATACCTAGCCTTCGTTGATGCGATAGCACCGACGACCAGCAGCGCTGATGGCCATCTACTGCCGTAGACGGGTATCGGCCGGGTGCCCGATACCTTCGACATCGCCAGTATCCGCTCATCCGCGACGGTGCGGGTGCCTTTTTCGGCAGCACGAGCGTGGACCCGGCGACCGGTGGGACGTCGTGGTCCCACCGTCTTCGAAACGAACGATATGCCAGGTGGCGGGGGGTAATGCAAGCAAGCCTGCCCTATTCTCCCGCCCACCTGCGGAAACGCAGCTGTAACGCACCGGAATCGCGGGCGTCACCCGGCTGTGGGGAGAAGCATCCGCACCATCCGGGCCACGCCGTCGCGCGGGTCCGGTCCGTCGTCGTGCGAGGTGCAGCGATGCAGGATCAGGCCGTCCAGGTAGTCGATGAGAACCCGCGCGGCGGTGGCGGAATCGTCGACTCCGAGGCCCGCGAGCACGGTCCCGATCCATCCGCGCAGTTCGCTGCGGCGGGTCTCGACCCCGGCACGGAGGTCGGGCGTCGCCATCGCCTCGACGAACATCGCGAAGCGAGCGCGGGTTCGCACGAGGTCGTCCCCCGTCACGAACATCACATAACCGTGCATAAGGTCTTCGAGCTCACATGCGTCGCCCGGCATCGCGGAGCCGATCGCCGCGAGCTGGACCCGGTCCTGCTCGAGAAGCCTGTCGAGCACCCCTTCGACGAGAGCCTGGCGGGTGCGGAAGTAGTTGGACGTGGAGCCGGCGGGCACACCGGCGATGGCATCGACGCGGCGGTGGGTGAGGGCGCGCAGCCCTTCGGTCCCCACGAGATGGATCGCGGCGTCGAGAGCCGCGGTGCGTTTGTCGGCGGTTCGTTTGTCGGTTGCCGGCCGAGGTCGTTCGTCGGTCACGACTCGATCCTACGAGCTTCACTACAGGAGTAGTGACACGGCACTACATTCGTAGTACGTTCGGGCCATGACCACACGACACGGCAAGGCAGCGATCCTCGGCGGAGGGATCGGCGGGCTCACCGTCGCCAACGCGCTCGTCCGGCGCGGCTGGCATGTCGACGTCTTCGAACGCTCACCCTCTCTCCCGGACACCGGCACCGCACTCGGCATGTGGGCCGAAGCCCTCGACGCCCTGACCACCGCCGGCTGCGGCTCCGGTCTCGGCGGGCAAGTGGAGAAGCTCGGCGTGCTGCAGGACGGCGCGGCCTTCCTGCGATGGGACGGACGGGTGATCGGACGCATCCGCACCTTGGCGCGACCGGTCGTCCTTCTCTCCCGGCCGAAACTGCTCACGATCCTGGCCGAGGGGCTCCCGTCCGATCTCGTCCGGTTCGGAGCGCCGGCGCCCGAGTTGCCCGACCTCGCCGCCTACGACGTCGTGATCGCAGCGGACGGCATCAACAGCGCGACGCGCGACCGGCTGTTCGGTCCCGCCTACCGTCCCGTGTACACCGGCTACTCGGCGTGGCGCGGCTGGGTATCGGGCACGGTGCCGACGACGAGCGAGTCATGGGGACCGGGCGCGCTGTTCGGCATCACCCCGCGTGACGGGGATCTGACCAACTGGTTCGCCGCCGTGCGCGCCCCGGCCGGCGGAGCGGGGAGCATCGACGAACTGCGCGAGCGTTACCGCGACTGGCACCCGGCCGTGCGCAACGTACTCGACCGGATCGACGCCGCCGACGTGCTGCACCACGATCTGTACGAATCGCCCCCGCTGCCGTCCTTCGTCCACGGCAACGTCGCGCTGATCGGTGACGCCGCTCACGCGATGGCACCGAATCTCGGTCGCGGCGCGTGCGAGGCGATGATCGACGGCGCGACACTCGCGGTCCTGCTGTCCGAGCATCCGGCGGCCGAGGCGCTGGAGCGATACGACCGCGCCCGGCGGCGCCGCACCCAGCGGCTGGTGCCCGCGTCCCGAACCCTTGCCCGGGTGGCGACCGCACGCCGGTTCACGGCTCTGCGCGACCCGTTCGTGGGCGCGGCAGCGCGATTCACCCGATGATGCGATTCGTGCCCTGACCTGGGCGTAAATAACAACTGGCCGCAGCGATGAGAATCAGCTGCGGCCAGAGGTAACGAAAGAATAACTTGGGGCACCCGAACTTCGGAAGGTGAGCTCAGGTGAGGTCTGTCACACGGCGTCTCGATCCCACACTCGGTGGGTACCCAGCAGCTCCAGCACCTGTGCGACGGCCGTCTCCGGTCCGTCCACGATCTCGACACCCGGTGCCTTCAGCTCTTCCAGTGCCGCCGCACCGGCGCCCCACGCGGCCAGCGCCTTGTGGTGCCGGAACATCTCGTCGACGAGGATCCGGACCCGCGTGTCGGGGACGGTCGTCGCCATGATCACGGCGTCGAACTCGATCGAGCGGGCCGTGAGGAAGGTACGCGAGATCGGCACGACTCCACCGAGCATCCCGCCGTGCGGGGCCACGACCAGCGGGACGCAGTCTGCCGCGTCCACGGCCTGCACGGCCGCGAGCACCTGATCGACGTCGGTGGTGTCGTCGGCGACGATGCCGATCAGACGACCCTGGACGGGCCACGTCTTGCCGACCTGCGCCAGCGCGGGGCTCTGCGGGAGATCGGAGACCTCGACGGTCGGCTTCGGCGCCGGCAGACCGAGACCGGCCGCCACCTTCTCGCACAGCCCGGTATCGATGTTCGCCAGGATCTGCAGCTGCCGTTCCTTGATGGTCTGCTCGTAGCACTTGCCCAGCTCGAAGGTGTAGGCGTACGCCACGTGGTCCTGCTCGATCTCCGACAGGCTCAGGTAGAACTGGCGGGCCTGCGTGTAGTGGTCGTCGAACGACCGGGAGATCTCGCGCTCCTTCTTCGCCGCCGGCACCTCGACCGGCAGGTCGACGAAGGCACCGTCGGCGACGCCGGCCATGAACGGACATCCCGCGTCGAGCGAGTTCGGCTTGTACGGCGCGACACCCGTGTGGACGGCGTGCTGATGGAAGCCGTCGCGGAACATGTCGTTGACGGGAGCGTGCGGGCGGTTGATCGGGATCTGCCCGAAGTTCGGTCCGCCGAGTCGCGTCAGCTGGGTGTCGAGGTACGAGAACAGGCGGCCCTGCAGCAGCGGATCGTCGGTGACGTCGATGCCGGGGACGAGGTGGCCCGGGTGGAAGGCGACCTGTTCGGTCTCGGCGAAGAAGTTGGTGGGGTTGGCGTTGAGGACCATCGTGCCGATGATCTGCACGGGAGCCAGTTCCTCGGGGACGATCTTGGTGGGATCGAGCAGATCGATCCCTTCGAAGGTCTGTTCCGGGGTGTCCGGGAAGACCTGCACACCGAGATCCCACTCGGGGTAGGCACCGGCCTCGATCGCGTCGGCGAGGTCGCGGCGGTGGAAGTCCGGGTCGAAACCGTTGATGAGCTGGGCTTCCTCCCACACCAGCGAGTGCACGCCGAGGCGCGGCTTCCAGTGGAACTTCACCAGCGCGGTGTCGCCCTCGGCGTTGACCACGCGGAAGGTGTGGACGCCGAAGCCCTCCATCATGCGGTAGGAGCGCGGGATGCCGCGGTCGGACATGTTCCACATCGTGTGGGCCGTGGCCTCGGTGTGGAGCGAGACGAAGTCCCAGAAGGTGTCGTGGGCGCTCTGCGCCTGCGGGATCTCACGATCCGGGTGCGGCTTGCCCGCATGGATCACGTCCGGGAACTTGATGGCGTCCTGGATGAAGAACACCGGGATGTTGTTGCCGACGAGGTCGAACGTGCCTTCCTCGGTGTAGAACTTCGTCGCGAAACCGCGGGTGTCGCGCACCGCGTCGGCCGAGCCACGGGAACCGAGCACCGTCGAGAACCGCACGAACACCGGTGTCTCCACGTCCTTCTGGAGGAACTGGGCACGCGTGATCGAGCTCGCGGCGCCCGTCGCGCGGAAGACACCGTGGGCGCCGGCGCCGCGGGCGTGCACCACCCGCTCCGGGATGCGTTCGTGGTCGAAGTGGGTGATCTTCTCGCGGAAGTGATGATCCTGCAACAGGATCGGACCACGCCGGCCCGCCTTGAGGGAGTGGTCGGTATCCGTCAGCCGCGCACCCTGAGCCGTCGTCAGGTACTCCCCCTGCTGGGCACGACCGCGCGGCAGATCCGCGGGAGTACCGGTGGCCGTCCTGACCTCGGGCTCGACCTGATCCGGCTTGGGCTCGGGCGGAGTCGTGGGCGTCGTGGGTTCCTCCACGGACGGCACGGTGGACGAGGGAACACCGGGGATCTTCGGGGTATCGGCGGGCATGGGAACTCCGATTCGTGGCTGTCGTCTGTCGAGTGGATATCCGGGGCTGGGCACGTCTTCCCCACGACTACCCGTGGGAACAAAGATCAAACTCGGTCAGCGAATTCCGTCCCACAGCGTCCGCAGATCGGCCTCGTGGTCGTCGGCGGTCGCACACGTGTCGCCGAAGAGCATCTCGGTGCGTTCGTCCCCGTAGGGCGGCCATCCCGGCGAACCCGTGGTCGCGAAGTCCACCCACGCCCGGTGCATCCGCGTCGCCAGCTCCTGCGGAGGTGCGGAACCCGCGAGCGCCGCGGCCTGAGGGAGATGGAGATTGTCGAACACGAAACCGATGTCGAGCGCGTGGGTCGCGCCGAGCCGGCCGTCGAACAGCGGCGACTTCCAATCGAACCGGTAGACATGGGTTTCGGCGTCGTGTGCGGCACGCGCCTCCGCGACGCGGAGCACCGGGATGCGGTACATCCAGTCGCGCACGATGTGCATGGCCACCTCACCGGGACGAGCATCGGGCCGGGCGCGACGGTAGGCGTCGAACGCCTCCGGCTCGGTGAGGCCGTAGGCGGCGGCGAGTCCGCGCGCAGCGGCCTCGTCGAGCAGTCCGTCGACCCCGAGAGGCACGAAGAACAGCGTCATCTCGTCGTCGTTGTGGCCGATGAGCACATCGACGTCGGATCCCGCGCCCTTCCCCACGAGGTCGATCGGCCGGCCCGGGAGCACGGTCCCGTCCACGCACGGTTCGAAGGCCATCGAGTCGGTGGCGATCTCACCCCATGTCGCCGGGTCGCGCTCACTGCGGATCCGGGCCGTGAGACGTTCCTGCGCGTCGACGAGCACCTTCGGCTCGATCCCGGCGAAGGCCGCGCGGGTCGGGGCGACGCCGAGCATGGCGCTCAGGGCGCCGGCGACCGTCCGCGCGGTGCCGGCCGACATCACCGAATGGCCGGCGCCGCTCTGGGCGATCGCGCGACGGAACAGCCCGCGCGCGGCGGGCATCGCCAGCAGCGAGACCACACTCATCGCCCCCGCGGATTCACCGGCGATCGTCACGCGATCCGGATCACCGCCGAAGGCCGCGATGTTGTCGCGGACCCATGCGAGGGCGGCGACCTGATCGAGGAGACCGCGGTTCGCCGGCGCGTCGTCGAGGAGCGCGAATCCCTCTGCGCCGAGTCGGTAGTTGATGCTGACGAAGACGACACCATCGCGCGCGAAGTTCGCGCCGTCGTACAGCGCCACCGCGCTGCTGCCGTGCACGAACGCGCCACCGTGGATCCACACGATCACGGGCAGCGAGCCGGAGAGGTCGGGACTCCACACGTTGAGTCCGAGGACGTCCTCGCCCGGGATCGACGGTTCGTGCAGGAGCTGATCGATCGGTGGGGCGTACGGCGCCTTCGGGGCGGTGGGACCGAACTCGGTCGCGGGGCGCACGCCGTCCCATCGGGGAACAGGTCCGGGCGCTGCGAATCTGAGCTCACCGAAAGGCGCGGCGGCGTACGGGATGCCCTTGAAGACGGCCGTGCCGCCGACGGTCGTACCGCGTACTCGTCCGCCGGTGGTGTCGACGACGGGTTCCATCCACGCTCCTCCTTCACCGGTTCCGGCGTCAGCATGGCACGGAAGTCGTTCGCCCGAGCCCGATTCACGGCACGAGAACGGTCCGGCGGGTGGCGCTCACCCACCGGACCGTCGGGTCGTCACTGCGTCGTCCGGGTCAGAAGTCCTCGTCGATGCAGGCAAGCCGGTCGCCGGCCTGTCCTGCCTCACCCGGTGCGGTCATGGTGTGCTGGGCGTGGAGCACCACCGAGTTGGCCTCGTCGTCGCGGAACTCCCAATCGACGGTCGTGGACGCCTCGGCGTTGCCCTGCGCGTCGGTGGTGATGTCGAGCCAGATCTCGTTCTGCGGATTGGCGTAGGCGGGGTCGGTGGACGGAGAGTCCGGGTTCGCCGCCGGGTCGACCTGGTTCTGGTAGTGCGGCCCCGAATCGGACGGGTTCGGCCCGCACGGCTGCGTGTGGACGTGCGCTCCGAAGTCCCGATCGGGTTGCAGACCCATCACCCGGAGGGTGACGGTGGTCCGGCCGTTCTCGTCCTCGGATTCGACGTCGAAGGTCGCGCCGACCGGCACGGCCTCTTCGTCGTAGGTGAAGGCGTTGTCGTCGTCGCCTCCCTCGTTCGGGAGCCCGAAGGCGTCGCCACTCATTCCGGGCAGCGGCGTGGGCATGGAATCGGTGGTGGTGGTGGTGGTCGTGAGCGAAGTGGGTGGGGTCTCGACGGTGGTCTCGGTGTCGGTGGACGAGTCGTCGGTGCTGCACCCGGCGGCCACGAGCGTGGCGACGGAGAAGCCCGCGACGAGACATGCGTGGCGTGTGTTCATGCCTTCGACGTACCCCGAGGGGGCCGTCGGCGAACCTGGGGCGCGCAGGTCCTGCCCGGCTCTACGCCCCCGGTCCCGCCGTCCTCGGACTGCTGGGCCTCGACGATCGCGGCGAGGTCCTCCGAGATCTTCTGCTCGACGGCGCTCTTGTCCACGCCGGCCCCGGCCAGCACGCCGTCACCGTTCTCGTGTTCGAGCAGTGCCAGGAGGATGTGTTCGGTACCGACGTAGTTGTGACCGAGACGCAGGGCTTCCCGGAAGGTCAACTCCAGCACCTTGCGGGCCGCGGCGTCGTAGGGGATGAGTTCGGGGAGGTCACCGACCGGTTCGGGGAACGTCGCCTCGGCGGCCGCACGCAGGGTCGCGAAGTCCACTCCCTGGGCGGCGAGTGCGCGTGCGGCGATCGAATCGGAGTCGCCGAGCAGGCCGAGCAGCAGATGCACAGGTGTGATCTCGGGACTGCCCGAAGCACGCGCCCCGGTCATCGAGGCCACCACCGCTTTCCGTGCACGTGGCGTGAAGCGGGAGAACCCCTGTTGGGGGTCGAGGTCGTTGTCGCTCTTCGACACGAACCGTTTCTGAGCGGCCTGCTTGGACACGCCCATGCTCTGGCCGATCTCCGACCACGACTTGCCGGATCGTCGGGCCTGGTCGACGAAATGGCCGATCAGGTGATCGGCGACCTCACCGAGATGGTCGGCCGCGACGACGGCATCGGACAGTTGCTCGAGCGGATCGTCGTGGACCTTCTTGATCGCGTCGATGAGGTCGTCGAGCCGGATGGGATGGGAAGGACGAATGGGTTCCATGCGTCAACTCTAAGTTGACGCATAGGATCCGTCAACCATCGGTTGACGCTCAGGGGTGCGAGGTCGCCGTTGCAGAGAGCGTGGTCTCGATGCGTGTGCCCTCGTCTCCCACCGCGAGCACGTCACCGAAGCCCTCCACCAGCAATTCGACGAGGACAGGCAGGTCGAGGCCGTCGACGATCGTCGCCTCCCAGAGGGGACGGTCCTTGTCGAAGGCCGACATCGCCGCTGCGCGCACGAGTGGGAGGACGGCGCCCAGTCCCCCGGGATGCGGGAGCGCGATGCGCCGAAGATGCCAGGACAGGTCGAAGTCCGGGTCGTCCACCCATCGCGGTGGGGTCCGCCCGAACGGGGATTCGACGAGCTTGCGGCGGAAGCTCGGCACCGCACGTGTTCCGCGCTCCATCATCCGGACGAAGCGCTCGTGATCGGGTGAGCGGTCGAGCAGTGCCACCGCGACGATCGTGGACCGCAGGACCGGATCCTCCTCCATCCGCCAGGACATCAGATCCGTCTGCGACATGTGCCGATCGTCCGCACTCATGCGCGCCACCTCCCCGGCCTCCGGTTCTTCCTCGCACGGTAACCGCCGCGATGCGCGGATACGGGCGATATCGGCCGCGAACAGCACCGATGGGCGAAATAGAGGACCTTTCGCTCACGCTGACGCAAACCCTGGTCCCCCGGCGACGGATCGCACAGGATCGGTGACGACTTCGACGCCGTCGAAGATCGCTCCCCGTCGCAAGAACCGTGAGGAAGTCCATGCCCCGTCTACGTCGTGCCGGATCGACGGCCATCATCGCGCTCCTTCTGACCGCGGTCGCGGCATGTAGCTCCGGTTCCTCGGGCGACGGCCTCGGTTCCGACAGCGCGCTGCCCACCGAGATCCCCGCGGGCACCAAGCTCGTCATCGCCGACCAGGGTGAGCGACAGCTGGCCCTCCTCACCGGCTCCGGACAACTCGACGAGCTGCCGTTCGCCTACGAGTTCGCGACCTTCCAGGGTGCGCCCTCGATCCTCGAGGCGTTCCGCGCCGACGCGGTCGACGTCGCATGGGCCGGCGAGATCATGACCGTCCAGTCGCTGGTCGCCGGCGACGACGTGCAGGTCGTCGCGGCCATGCAGACGGACAACAGCCTCAACATGGGCATTGCCCCGAACGCTTCGGATATCGAGACGCTCGCGGATCTGAAGGGCAAGCGCATCGGCTACGCCGAGGGCACCTCGCAACAGGCCTTCGTGCTCCGTGGCCTCGACAAGGCCGGCCTCTCGGTCGACGACGTCGAGCTCGTGTCGATGTCGCTGCCGGACTTCCCGGACGCGCTGCGCTCCAACCAGATCGATGCCGCCCCCATGAGCGAGCCGGTCTTCTCCCGGTACATGCAGACGCCGGGCGCGACGTCGCTGCCGCGCCCCGAGATCGAGGACCTCAGCGAGGGCATCTCGTACCTCTACTCGAGCAAGAAGGCCCTGTCGGACCCGGCGACCGCCGCGGCGATCCGTGCCTACGTCTCCGCCTACATCACGTCCGTCGACTGGGCCGACAACAACCGCGACGCGTACATCGACACCTACTTCGTGAAGAGCCAGGGCCTGACGGCCGCGGACGGCGAGCGCATCCTCGACACCGCCGGGATCACCACTTTCCCGCACCTCGACGAGGAGCTCATCGCGACCCAGCAGCACACCATCGACGTGATCGATGCCGCCGGTGAACTGCCCAAGCCCGTCGACGCCGCCGACGCCTTCGACCTTCGCTTCGACGAGGTCGTCACCGAAGCGGTCGCCGAGACCGGCGCGTCCCACACCCGCAGCTGACCTTTCCGAGGGGAATCCGACATGACGAACCGCCAGCTCAACCTCAACGCCTTCATCTACCCGACCGGCCACCACGAGGCCTCGTGGCGCCACTCCGGCAGCGTGCCCGAGCGTCTCTACGACGTCACCTACTTCCAGGAACTCGCCCGTCTCGCGGAGAGCGCGAAGCTCGACGCGGTCTTCTTCGCCGACGGCCCGGCCCTGCGCACCGAGGTGAAGTACCGTCCGGACTACGGCCTCGAACCGATCACCACGCTGGTCGCGATGGCCACGGTCACCACGCATCTCGGGCTGATCGCCACGGCGTCGACCACCTATTACGAGCCCTACAACCTCGCCCGGTTGTTCTCCTCGCTCGACCACATCTCCGGTGGCCGCGCCGCCTGGAACATCGTCACCACCGCGACCGAGGCAGCAGCAGCGAACTTCGGGTACACCGAACATCCCGACGTGCACGAGCGGTACGCCCGCGCACGCGAATTCGTCGACGCCGCGATCAAGCTCTGGGATTCGTGGGAGGACGACGCACTCGTCATCGACAAGGCCGCCGGCGTCTACGCAGATCCGGACAAGATCCACCGCATCGACGTCGAGGGCGAATACGTCAAGGTGCGCGGCCCGTTCGGTTCGGCCCGCTCGCCGCAGGGACGCCCGGTGCTCGTGCAGGCCGGATCCTCGAACGACGGCCGCGATTTCGCATCGACCTACGCCGAGGCGATCTTCACCGCGCACCAGCGCATCGAGGACGCCCAGGCCTTCTACACCGACATCAAGACCCGCGCAGCGGCATTCGGACGCAACCCCGATCACGTGAAGATCCTGCCGGGCCTGAGCCCGTTCATCGGTGCGACCGAGGCCGAGGCGAAGGACCTGCATCGCGAGTTCAACGAGCTCACCATCGTCGAATACGGCCTCGGGCAGCTCCAGAAGATGGGCCGCATCGACGTGTCCCGACTCGAGCTGGACGAGAAGGTGCCCGTCGAGTTGTTCGCCGGCGCAGGCGACATCACCGACAACAACAACAGCCGCCGCCTGGTCTTCGCGAAGATCGTCGAGCGCGAACAGCCGACCCTGCGTCAGCTGCTGCACAAGCTCGCCGGCGCACGCGGCCACAACGTCGTCGCAGGCACGCCGGTGCAGATCGCCGACATCATCGAGGAGTGGTTCACCAACGGTGCCGCCGACGGCTTCAACATCATGCCGCCGCAGTACCCGCAGGGCCTCGAGGCGTTCGTCTCCCAGGTGGTGCCGATCCTGCAGGAGCGCGGCCTCTTCCGGACCGAGTACACCGGCACCACGCTGCGCGACCACTACGGCCTGCCGCGTCCGGAGAGCCAGTACGCGCGCGAGCTCGCTGCCGCCGGCGTCTGACCGAACCGACGAAAGGACTGGAGCCATGAGCGTCTCCGTCGAACCCCGGCGTTTCGGCAGTGGTCTGGCCGGTGACGCCGACACCGACCAGAAGCCCGATCCCGGCGCGACGGCCGACCTGTCGCCGCGCACCACCCGCAGCCGCCTCGCCCCCGGCAAGCCGATCAAGTTCGGTCTGGCGATCGGTCCGGTGCTGCTGCTGGTGGTGTGGATCATCACCTCGGCCACCGGGGTGCTCGATCCGAAGACCCTCTCGGCGCCGTGGACGGTCGTCACCACCGCCTGGGATCTGATCGGCGACGGGCGACTGCAGTCGAACCTGTGGACCTCCGTCCAGCGCGCGCTGATCGGCGGGGTCATCGGTGTCGTCCTCGGTCTGGTGCTCGCACTGGCCGCCGGCCTCTCGCGCATCGGTGAGGCGCTGATCGACGGCCCGGTGCAGATCAAGCGTTCCATCCCCACCCTGGCGTTGATGCCGCTGGCCATCCTGTGGTTCGGCATCGGCGAGGAGATGAAGATCCTCCTCATCGCTCTGTCGGTGTTCGTCCCCGTCTACATCAACACCTACTCGGCGCTGCGCGGCATCGACGCCCGCTACGTCGAACTGGCCGAGACGCTGGATCTGTCCCGCGCCCAGTTCGTCCGGCGCATCGCCCTGCCGGGGGCGCTGCCCGGTTTCTTCACGGGTCTGCGCCTGGCGGTGACCATCTCGTGGCTGGCCCTGGTGGTCGTCGAGCAGGTCAACGCCTCGAGCGGCATCGGTTACCTGATGTACCAGGCCCGCAACTACGGCATGACCGAGATCATCATCGTCGGACTGGTGGTCTACGCGATCCTCGGATTCGGCAGCGACCTGCTGGTCCGTGCGGCAGAGAGGAAGGCGCTGGCATGGCGCAGGACGATCGGCAGCTGACCGTACGCACCCGGGGCCTGAGCCGCGGTTTCGACGGACGGGCGGTACTGAACAACATCGACCTCGAGATCGCCCCCGGTGAGTTCGTGGCACTGCTCGGACGCAGCGGCTCCGGCAAGAGCACCCTGCTGCGCGCCCTGGCCGAACTCGACCACGGCGTGCCCGGCTCGGGCACCCTCGAGGTGCCGCAGAAGCGGGCGGTGGTCTTCCAGGACTCGCGACTGCTGCCCTGGGCTCGGGTGCTCGACAACGTGATCCTCGGTCTCGACGGCGACGCCGCCGAGCGCGGCCGCACCGCCCTGGCGGAGGTCGGGCTCGCCGGACGCGAGAAGGCCTGGCCCACCGAGCTGTCCGGTGGTGAACAGCAGCGGGTGTCGCTGGCTCGGTCGCTCGTGCGTGAACCCGAACTGCTGCTCGCCGACGAGCCGTTCGGTGCCCTCGACGCACTGACGAAGATCAGGATGCACGGACTGCTGCAGGAACTGTGCGCCAAGCACCGGCCCGCGGTCCTGCTCGTCACCCACGATGTCGACGAGGCCGTCGCTCTCGCCGACCGCGTGCTCGTGCTCGACCACGGCTCGTTCGCCGTCGAACTCACCATCGACCTGCCGCATCCGCGGGCCGATCATGTCGTCGAGATCGCGGAGTACCGCCGCACCCTGCTCGAGGCACTGGGAGTCGAAGTCGCCGTCTGAGCGACCCGCTCCGGAGCGACCGATGCGAGAGAATCGAATCGTCGCTCCGGAGCCGCCGACGGGAGATGCATCGTGTGTGGACGTTATGCCAGCACCAGTACCCGCGGGGATCTGCTCGCGGCCTACGACGCCGTCGAGGCCGTGGGTGAGGAACTGCCCCCGTCGTACAACATCGCCCCCACCCAGCGCGTGAACGTCGTCCTCGAGCGAGCGCCGCGCGAGGAACCGGACGCCGAGCCGATCCGCATGGTGTCCTCGCAGATCAGGTGGGGGCTCGTACCGTTCTGGGCGAAGGACCCGAAGATCGGGTCGCGGATGATCAACGCCCGCTCCGAGACCATCACCCAGAAGCCCGCCTTCAAGGCGGCCGCAGCGAAGCGGCGGTGCGTGCTGCCGGCCGACGGGTACTACGAGTGGATGAAGGGCGAGGACGGGAAGAAGATCCCGTTCTTCCTCCACGCGGACGGACCGATCTCCATGGCCGGGCTCTACGAGCTGTGGCCGAACCCGGAGCTGCCGGAGGACCATCCCGACCGCTGGTTGTGGACGTGCACCGTGCTCACCCGTCCCGCGACCGACGCCGCCGGGCACATCCACGAACGGTCGCCGGTGATCCTGCCCGACACCTTCGTCGATCCGTGGCTCGATCCCGGGCTGAACGACCGCGACGACGTCGACGCCCTGCTGAATTCGATTCCCGAACCCACCCTCGAACTGTACGAGGTGAGCACCGCGGTCAATTCACCTCGGAACAACAACCCCGACCTGCTGCGACCTGTCGATTCGTGAAATTCCGTCCGTATGGTGTTGCCCACGTCGGACCGGAACGATTATCGGAATTGACTAAAGTTGCCGGGTGCGACAATCACGGCAGAATCCGATCGGCTCGACGACGCCTCCGTTCCTCACCGGACAGCGCGGTACCGCCGTCGCGGTGATCGCGTCGCTCGTCTCCGTGGGTGTGCTCGTCGCGATCCTCGTCCGGAGCGAACTCATCGACTTCCTGGTCTACCGGATGGGCGCCCGGGTCCTGCTCGACGGCGACGACATCTACGGGCAGATGCCTCCGGTGACCGACGACTTCGCGTTGCCGTTCACCTACCCGCCGCTGTCGGCGATGCTCTTCGCTCCCCTGGCGCTGATCCCCGTGACGTTCGGCAAGATCGTCTTCACCCTCGTGTCGGTCGCTGCGCTCGTCGTCACCCTGCGGGTCGTGCTGAACCGGCTCCGCCCGGACTTCGAGGCGCGGACGGCGTGGATCCTCACGGCCGTCGCGGTCGCCGGAGCGCTGCTGCTCGAACCCGTGCGCGAGACGATCTCGTTCGGGCAGATCAACCTCGTCCTGATGGCGCTCGTCGCCCTCGACGTCCTGGTGAAGACCCCGAAGTGGCCGCGCGGAATGCTGATCGGACTGGCCGCCGCCGTCAAGCTCACTCCCATCGCGTTCCTGCTGCTGTTCCTGCTGCGACGCGACCGGCGGACCAGCGCCACCATCCTCGCGTCGACCTTCGGTTTCACCGCCCTGGCGTTCGCCGTGATGCCCGCGACCTCCGCGAAGTACTGGCTGGACACCCTGCCCGACACCGGCCGGATCGGCGCGGCGTACTTCGCCACCAACCAGTCCTTCAAGGCCGTGATCTCCCGCTTCGGACCGCCCGAACTCATGGGTTCCGTGCTGTGGCTGCTCGCCGTCGCGGTGATGCTGCTGGTCGCGGTGGTGGCCATCCGCCGTGCCCTCGAGCAGGGCGATCTCGTGCTCGCCCTGTTCGCGAACGCGACGGCCGTGCTGCTGGCGTCGCCGGTGTCGTGGTCGCACCACTGGGTGTGGGTCGCGCCGGCACTGCTCGCCCCCGCGCTCGGGGCGTGGTGCGCACCCGATGCGCAGAGACTCACGGCGATCGCCGCCGGACTCGCGCTCGTCTTCCTGATCGGCCCGCACCACCTGTTCCCCACGGGTGGCGATCTCGAACTCGGCTGGGCCGCATGGCAGCACCTGCTCGGCACGCTCTACGTCACAGCAGGATTCGGATTCCTGCTCTGGCTCGCCTTCGGTCGGCGGACCGATCCGGACTCCGCCTCGCCGGAACAACTGCCGAACGCGGAGACCGCGAGTTGATCGTGTAGACGGTGCGCCGGTTGTCGGGCATCCGGGTTGTTGTTCGCGAAAGGCCGACGGGAACCCGGAAAGAACGTAATAGTGAAAGGGATGTCGCCGCCGCACAGGACGGTCGACAACTCGATTACGAGAAAGCCCATCAACTGCATCCGAGGGGAGAACACCGTGACCGATGTTTCGTCGCAGGGCCCGGCCCGGAGAGACGACCGACGTGTGTTGACCAACCGCCAGGGCCATCCCGTATACGACAACCAGAATCAGCGGACGGTGGGCCCACGCGGACCCGCGACGCTGGAGAACTATCAGTTCCTCGAAAAGATCAGCCATTTCGATCGAGAACGCATTCCGGAAAGAGTGGTGCACGCGCGCGGTTTCGTCGCCTACGGATATTTCGAAGCCACCGGGAAATGGGGCGATGAACCCATCACGAACTACACGCGCGCGAAACTCTTCGCCGAGCCGAGGAAGCGGACCGACGTCGCCATCCGGCTCTCCACGGTCATCGGTGGACGCGACTCGTCGGAAACCGCTCGCGATCCGCGAGGTTTCGCGGTCAAGTTCTACACCGAGGACGGTAACTGGGATCTTGTCGGAAACAACCTCGCGGTCTTCTTCATTCGCGACGCGATCAAGTTCCCCGACGTCATCCATTCGCTGAAGCCCGACCCCGTCACTTTCCGGCAGGAACCCGCACGCATCTTCGACTTCATGTCGCAGACCCCCGAAGCAATGCACATGCTGGTGAATCTGTTCAGTCCCCGGGGCATTCCGGCCAACTACCGGACTCAGCAGGGCTTCGGGGTCAACACCTACAAGTGGGTCAACGCCGAGGGCGTGACACACCTCGTGAAATACCATTGGATTCCGAAGATCGGTGTCAAGAGCCTGACCGAGGACGACGCGGCGGCCATTCAGGCGCACGATCTCGGGCATGCCAGCAAGGACATGTACGAGGCCATCGAGCGCGGTGACCATCCCGAATGGGAACTGCGCGTACAGATGATGAGCGACGACGACCATCCGGAGTTGAACTTCGACCCCCTGGACGACACGAAGGTCTGGCCGGAGAACGAATTCCCCGCCATGCCGGTCGGCAGGATGGTGATCGACCGCAACGTCGAGAATCACTTCCTCGAGAACGAACAGATCTCCTTCGGCACCGGCGTCCTCGTCGACGGACTCGACTTCTCCGACGACAAGATGCTCGTGGGACGCACGTTCTCCTATTCCGACACGCAGCGTTACCGGGTGGGTCCCAACTACCTGCAACTTCCGGTCAACTCGGCGAAGAACGCCCACGTGGCCACCAATCAGCAGGGCGGACCGATGGCATACGGCGTCGACGATGTCGGCGACAACCCGCACGTGAACTACGAACCGTCCATCACCGGCGGTCTGCGCGAGGCCGAGTTCCCGACCCACGACGATCAGGGGCCGGAGATCCGGGGTCGTCTCACGCGCAAACGTATTCCGCGTACCAACGACTACGAGCAGGCCGGTCAGCGCTACCAGCTCATGGAGCAGTGGGAGAAGGACGACCTGGTGAAGAACCTCGTCGGCGGTATCGGACAGGCCGTCCGCGACGTGCAGGAGCGGATGGTGTGGCACTTCTTCATGTGCGACGACGAGCTCGGACAACGCGTCGGCGACGGACTCGGTATCAGTGCCAACGACGTACGGGATCTACCTCCGTTGCAGAGCCAGACCCTCGACGAGGACGAACTGCAACGCGCAGCGAATCTCGGCAAGAACGGTCCCCGTGATGTGACCGGATTGCAGATGACGCATTGCGTGCCCAACGAGCGCGAGGTCCACGCGTCCTCGTAGCGTCCGTCCGTCTCGGCCCGGTGGGCAGTCACTTGTCGAAGTGGCTGCCCACCGGTCGTTCTCCGGAACCGTTCTCAGGCGGTGACGTCGACGACCACCCGGCCGCGCACCTTGCCCGCCAGGATCTCCTCGGCGAGTCGCGGGACGTCCGAGAGCGGTTCGACCCGCGACAGCGAATCCAGGGCGCTCGCAGGCAGATCGCGGGCGAGACGATCCCACGCCGACCGGCGCAGCGGAGCCGGCGCCATCACCGAGTCGACGCCCAGCAAGGCGACGCCGCGCAGGATGTGCGGCATCACCGTGGCATCGGGCATCGACGGCGACTCCGTGAGACCGCACGCGGCGACGGCACCGCCGTAGCGAATCTGCGACAGCACGTTCACGAGCGTCGAACCGCCCACCGCGTCCACCGCGGCATCCCAGCGTTCCTTGCCCAGGGGCCGGCCCTTGCCCTGCAGTTCGGCGCGGTCGACGAACGACGACGCACCGAGTTCGCTCAGGAAGTCGTGGGTCTCGGGACGGCCGGTCGCGGCGACGACCGTGTGTCCCGCGGCAGCGGCGAGGGCGACGGCGATCGACCCGACGCCACCGGCCGCGCCGGTGACGAGCAGTTCCGCGTCCGATGCGATCCCGTACCGCTCGAGCGCGTCGAGGCACAGGGCGGACGTGTAGCCGGCGGTGCCGATGGCCATGGCGTCGCGGGTGGAGAAGGCGTCGGGGATGCGGACGAGCCATTCGGGCTTCACACGCTGGCGCCGGGTGTACCCGCCCGATTGCGTCTCGGACAGACCCCAGCCGTTGACGACGACGCGGTCGCCCGGCTTCCAGTCGGGGTTGCTGCTCTCGAGGACGGTCCCGGCGAGATCGGCTCCGGCGACCAGCGGGGTGCGTCGCGCCATCTTCTGCGGTCCCGCGATCACGAGACCGTCCTTGTAGTTCAGCGAGGAGTACTCGACCTCGACGAGGACGTCGTGGTCGGGAAGGTCGGTGTCGGTCAGTTCGCGGAACTGTGCCACCTGGTCGTCGTCGGTGTCGTCGACGACCAGGGCACGGAAGGAGGACGGCTGTGTCATGGATCCGATCCTGACAGGCCGTCCTCCTCGCTGCAGCCGAAAGCGGTCAGGCCGCGTGTGCGCGGAACCGTCGCAGTCGCAGGCTGTTGGAGACCACGAACACCGACGAGAACGCCATCGCCGCACCGGCGAGCATCGGGTTGAGCAGGCCCGCGGCCGCCAGCGGCAGAGCCGCGACGTTGTACGCGAACGCCCAGAACAGGTTGCCCTTGATCGTCGTCAGCGTGCGGCGCGACAACCGGATGGCGTCGACCGCGACCATCAGGTCGCCGCGGACCAACGTCAGGTCGCTCGCCTCGATCGCCACGTCGGTGCCCGTGCCCATCGCCAGACCCAGGTCGGCCCGGGCGAGCGCCGCGGCGTCGTTGACACCGTCGCCGACCATCGCGACCACCGCACCCTCGCGCTGGAGTCGCTCGACCACATCGACCTTGTCGGTGGGCAGCACGTCGGCGATCACGTCGGCCTCGTCGATGCCGACCTCGGCCGCCACGGTGTGCGCGACGGCGGCGTTGTCACCGGTGAGCAGGATCGGACGCAGACCGAGTTCCCGCAGTTCGGCGACGGCCTTCGTAGAGGTCGGCTTGACCGCGTCCGCCACGACCACGATGCCGCGCGCCTTACCGTCCCAGCCGACGGCGATGGCCGTGCCACCGGACTTCTGGGCCTGCTCGAACGCCTGCTGCAACTTCTCGGAGAGATGCTGTGACCAGTCGGCCAGCAACTTCGGGCGTCCCACCAGCACGGCGCGGCTCGTGTCGCCGTCGACGAGCACTCCCTGAACGCCGAGACCCTCGACGTTCGTGAAGTCCTCGACCTCGGGCAGACCGCCGAACCTGTCCGCCGCCGCATCGCTGACGGCACGTGCGATCGGGTGTTCCGACGCCGACTCGAGTGCCCCGGCGTACCGCAGCACGTCGTCGGCGTTCTCACCGTCGTCGGCGACGACCTCGCGCAGGGTCATCCGGCCGGTGGTGACCGTACCGGTCTTGTCGAGGACCACGGTGTCGACCGAACGGGTCGACTCGAGGACCTCGGGTCCCTTGATGAGGATGCCGAGCTGGGCGCCGCGACCGGTACCGACCATCAGCGCGGTCGGGGTGGCGAGGCCGAGGGCACAGGGGCAGGCGATGATCAGCACCGCGACCGCCGCGGTGAAGGCCGCCGCGGCTCCGTTGCCGGTGCCGAGCCAGAAACCGAGCGTGCCGGCGGCGATCAGCAGAACGATCGGCACGAAGATGCCGGAGATCCGGTCGGCCAGGCGCTGCACCTGGGCCTTGCCGTTCTGGGCGTCCTCCACCAGCTTCGCCATCTGCGCGAGCTGGGTGTCGGAGCCGACGCGGGTCGCGCGCACCACGAGTCGTCCACCCACGTCGACCGTGCCGCCCACGACACTGTCGCCCACACCGACCTCGACGGGAACGGACTCACCGGTCAGCATCGACGCGTCGACGGCCGACGTGCCCCGCTCGATCACACCGTCGGTGGCGATCTTCTCGCCCGGCCGTACGACGAACAGATCCCCGACCGCCAACTGCTCCACCGGCACCCGGGTTTCGGTGGTCCCGTCCGGTCCGAGGACCGCGACGTCCTTGGCCCCGAGTTCGAGCAGGGCACGCAGGGCGGCGCCTGCGCGTCGCTTCGACCGTTGCTCGAAGTAGCGTCCGGCGAGGATGAACGTCGTGACACCGGCCGCGGCCTCGAGATAGATGTTGCCGCTGCCGTCGCCCCGCTCGATGGTGAACTCGAACGGGTGGACCATCCCCGGTTCACCCGCCGTGCCCCAGAACAGGGCGTAGACCGACCACCCCAGGGCGGCAAGGGTTCCCAGCGACACGAGGGTGTCCATCGTGGACGTGCCGTGGCGCAGGTTGATCCACGCCGCCCGGTGGAACGGCCACGCACCCCACACCACAACCGGTGCGGCGAGGGTGAGCGAGAGCCACTGCCAGTTGGTGAACTGCAGGGCCGGGATCATCGCCATCGCGATCACCGGCACCGTCAGAATCGCCGAGACGACGAGCCGGTGACGAAGCGCCGCAACGGGATCGGCTTCTGGCACGTCATCGGTCCGGTCGGCCCCCTGCGCGGGCGGCGGCGGCAGTGCGGCGCCGTAGCCGGCCTGTTCGACGACCGTGACGAGTTGCTCGGGTGTCAGGTCGTCGGGGTAGGTGACCTTCGCCTTCTCGGTGGCATAGTTGACGGTCGCGGTGACGCCGTCGAGCTTGTTGAGCTTGCGCTCGATGCGATTGGCGCAGGATGCGCAGGTCATGCCGGTGATGGCGAGTTCGATCGATTCGGCGGCGACCGGCTGACTCTGCGTGGTCATGTGTGTCTCCTCGGGAAAAGGGCCGTCAGCGGCCGGAATGGCTGTGGTCACCGTGCGCGCCGGACCCCGACTGCACCTCGCCGGTGCCCCCAGCGGTGAGGGTGAACGCCGCGGTGCGAACCACTCCGTCGTGCTGGAAGTCGAGATAGAGGTGATAGGTGCCGGCACTCGGGACGGAGGTGTGGAAGACGACCTCGGGACCGGGTCGTGTGGTGCCGTCGCCGGGTGTCCCGTCCGGGTGGACGTGGAGATAGGCGAGGTCGCCGCCGCGCAGTGCCACCAGGTGTCCGTAGGCACCGAGATAGGGCTGCAGGTCGGTGATTGGCTGTCCGTCCTTGCTCACGGTGAGGGTGAGCATCGCGTCACCACCCGACGACAGGTCGCCGTCGAGGGTGACCTCGTAGCCGTCGACGGTCGCGGTGCGGTTATCGGCTTCCGTTGGGGCAGGGACGAATTCGCCCGCCACCGCGAGGTCGGTGCCCAGCGTGAGCGCCTCTCCCCCGGTGGGAGTGAAGTCGGTGAAGACCCGCCACGTGCCGGGCGTGAGGTCGACGTCGACGGACCAGATGCCGGTGTTCTCGTCGAGCACGGGATGGACGTGCTGGAAACCGGTGAAGTCGCGGCGCACGGCGATCAGGTGCAGCTCTTTGTCGTGGGTGACGTCGAAGTCGGTCACCGGCGCGCCGTCGGGACCGTGGATCGCGAATGTCAGGTTCCTGTCCTCACCCGACTCGAGATTCTTCTCGGCGAGCGCGAGGGTATAACCGTTCCGATACGTCATCAGACCTCCCGGGATGTCTTCCACAGCAGGTGTTTCCGCGGCAGGTGTTTCCGCGGCACTGCCGGTGGCGGTGTCTTCACCGTGACCGGCGTCGTGGGCGCTCACGGCCGGATCCTCGGTCTGCTCCTCCACCGGGCCGACGGTCGCGCCGACGAGCAGCGCGATACCGAAAACTGCGGCTACGGCGGCGACGAAGCCGGTGAGCTTGGCCGGGGTGTTCATGCGAGGCTGTAACCGGCCTCCTCGACGGCGGCCGCGACGGCGGCATCGTCGAGGGACTCGGCGCTCGTGACGGTGACGGCACCGGTGGCAAGATCGACCTCGACGTTCTCGACGCCCGGGATCTCCTGGACCTCCTCGGTGACCGACGCGACGCAGTGCTGGCAGGTCATGCCGGTGACGGTGTAGGTGCTGGTCTGGCTCATGGGAACTCCTCGGATACGGGTCGTGAACGGGTCGGGACGATCAGGAGCGGACGAGTCGCGCAATGGCGTCGCTGGCTTCCTTCAACTTGAGGTCGGCCTCGTCGCCGCCGGCGCGCACGGCACCGGCCACGCAGTGCGCCATGTGCTCGTCGAGCAGACCGAGCGCGACGGCCCCGAGGGCCTTCTTCATCGCCGCGATCTGCGTGAGGATGTCGATGCAGTACTTCTCTTCCTCGACCATCCGTTGCAGGCCACGGGCCTGCCCCTCGATACGACGCAGTCGCTTGAGGTAGTCGGCCTTGGTGTTGTTGGCGATGTAGCTGTGCTGATGTGCGTCGTCGTGTGCGACGGCATCGGTGTGCACGGTCTCGCTCGGGGTATTCGGCATCGGAGTCGTCCTTGTCGCGTCGGTCGTCCTGACCGATACCATACCCCCCTAGGGTATACGCGGCAACCAATGGAGTATGCCGTGCATCTGCGCAGGTAGAGGCCCATGACGTCACGACGGATACAGAAGTCGACCCCGCATTCCCGAGAATGCGGGGTCGATCCGAAGAGGGTTCCGCAGGCCTGCGAAGGACCTGCCCGAGCACCTCACGAGATGGCCGAGCGCCTCGTCATCGATAGGTCGCGGGACTCACGGCACGTGCATCATCTTCCCGGCGAGGGTGAACAGCCGGCGGGAGAGCCGGATGACGGGGATGCCCAGCGGGATCAGCAGGATCGTCACGCACAACACCGCGCCCAGGAGCATCACCACCGCAGCGACGATCCCCAGGACGGTGCCGAGCAGGGCGGTGAGAAGTCCGAGCACGACATCCAGTAGGCCACTCAGAGCACGCATGACGACCTCCTGACCCCACCCCCCATTATGCGCCGGTCGCGGGCGTTCACTTCCTCCAGAACAGGTGATGCACCACCCCACTCGCACTGGGCACGACCTCGAGGTGGAAACGGTCCCGTAGCTCGTCCGGGGATTCCCAGAGCTTCAGACCGGTGTCGTACCGCACCGGCGACACCACGACGTGCATCGTGTCGATCAGATCGGCGTCGAGGAACTCGCGGATGGTGGAGACGCCGCCTCCGAGGCGGACGTCCTTACCCTGTGCGGCGGCGCGGGCCTGTTCGAGCACCGCGGTCGGTTCGCCGTCCACGAAGTGGAAGGTGGTATCGGAGAGTGTGAAGGACGGACGTGCGTGGTGGGTCAGAACGAACACGGGGGTGTGGAACGGCGGCTCGTCACCCCACCAGCCCTGCCAATCGTGGTCCTGCCACGGGCCCCGCTGAGGACCGAACTTGTTGCGTCCCATGATCTCCGCGCCGATATTGCAGGAGAAGTCCCGGATGAAGTAGTCGTCGAGTCCCCGGCTCCCGCCGGGTTCGGTGCGCAGGTGCCAACTCGCCGTGGCGCCGGCCCACTCGAACATCGGACCCGGATCCAGGCCGAAAGGACTCTCGAAGCTCTGGTTCTGTCTCGCGCCGATACCGTCGCTCGACACCGAAAAGTTCTGTACTCGCAGCAACTGGGCCACCCTCTTCTCCTCACATCCCCATCGACCGGTACGAAGAGGAAGACCCCGTGGACCCCGCGAAGTCATCGGACGCCGCCCGGATCACGGAGACGGAACCGGTGCCGTCCGGGCGAGGATCACGAGAGCGACTCCACCGATCGCGCTGACGACCAGGGCCGCCGGAGCCAGACGGTCGACGCCGGAACCGACCACCATGCCCCCGAGAGCGGCACCGGCGGCCACACCGAGATTGAAGGTCGCGACCACCACCCCGCCGGCGGTCGTGCGGAACCGCGCGGATGCCAGCCGGAGGACCCGGACCTGCATCGCAGGCGGGAACACCCCGGAGACGAGTCCCCACAGCACGATCGCGATCACGAACAGCACCGGCACGGTCGGCGCGACGGCCACGATGACGAACGCGGTGAGCAGGACGAGGACCGCGGCGGGGACGGTTGCTCTCGGCCAGCGGTCCGACAGCCATCCGGAGACGGTCACACCGACAGCGCCGGCCGCTCCGAACACCGCCAGGACGATCGCAAGCGATCCGGATCCGAACCGGGCCGCATCGGTGACGATCATCGAGATGTAGGTGAACAACACGAAATGCCCCAGGAGCACGAGTGTTCCCGCCAGGGCCGTGCCTGTGGACGGAATCGCGCTGCGGTCCCATCCCGAGCCCGAGGTGCGCTCGCCCGGCCCGGAACTCCCACCGTCTCCGGTGGCCCTCCCGGGGTCGGTGAGGATCAGCGCGAGAGCGATCGCGGTGATCGCCAGGACCGCCGATGCGCCACCGAAGACGCCGCGCCAGCCCACGACGTCGACCAGTGCCGCCCCGATCGGAAGGCCCACCAGTCCCGCGACGGCCGGACCCGCGAGCACGATTGCCAAGGCTCTCCCGATCCGGTCGGGATGCACGATCTCGGAGACGTACACGACGATCACCGCCCAGAACACGCCGTGCGCGGCCGCGGACACGATCCGGCCCGCGAGAGCGATCTCGAAGGTCGGAGCGAGCGATGTCGCCAGTACCGCGGCGGCCACCACGGCGAGTGCGGCCGGGAGCAGCCGGGTGCGGCGGACGTTCCGCGTGACCCGGACCAGCGGCATGCTGCTCACGGCGATCGTGAGCGCCCACGCGGTGACCAGGCCTCCCACCACGGCAGGCTCGACGCCCAGGCCGCCTCCGATCTGCGGGAGGAGACCGGACGGGAGCATCTCCACGGTCACCGTCGCGAAGGTCGAGAAGGCCAGGGCGACGAGCGTCGCCCAGGGAAGTGGGTGATCCGTCGAAGACGCGTTCGGAACTGTCGTCGCCGGCGGAATTCTCGCCGGATCACGTGCGTCGGTATCGGTCATGGCACCATGCTGAACATTGACATCAGTGTCAAGGTCAAGCCCGAAACGGGGAGAGTCATGCGAATCGGCGAGCTGTCCCGGCGAACCGGCCTCAGCACCCGGATGCTGCGGTACTACGAACAGGAAGGTCTGATCCATCCGAGACGGGGTGCGAACGGTTACCGCGACTACACCGACGACGACGTGGCACGCGCGAAACTGATCCGCGACCTCGTCACCTCGGGCGTGCCCACACGTCTGGTCTCGATCGTCCTCGAGCAGCGCGTCGACCGGGAGGTCGTGTGGACGAGCAAGTGCGACAGAGACTTCGCCGCCCGTCTCGTCGACGAGATCGAGGATCTCGACGGCCGGATCGCGTGCCTGACACGTAGTCGTGAGGCCCTCGACGAGTTGCTGCGCCTCACCCTGACACAGGTGGGGTCGCGCGAGGCGAGCGCCTGAAGGCGAAGGTCTTCCCGAGGTGGTCTTCCCGAGGTCCGACGACAGCCGTCGGGCCCGCTGACACCGCGCGTGCCGACTGGTATTTTCGGGTCCAGTGATCAGCACCGTGTATCCGTGAGACAGATGTCCCGCGCTATCCGCGAACCGCGCCTGCAGGCGGCGGTGATTCGGTGTGCACCGAGAGGGAACCCGCGCCAGGGTTCCCCGATCCCGTCGTACATCGGAATCGACTCTCGGAGTTCACATGTTCACCCCATCGCTTCACTCGTCCCCGTCGCCGACCGTCCATCGATCCGACCTCCGGGGCGACTGCAGCCGGTGTTTCGCACTGTGTTGCACGGCTTTCGGATTCACCAGGTCTTCGGACTTCGCCGAGGACAAGCCCGCCGGGTCACCGTGTCGGCATCTCGACGGGCGCTTCTCGTGCACCATCCATGAGACGCTGCCGTCCCGCGGATTCCGCGGCTGCACCGTCTTCGACTGTTTCGGTGCGGGACAGGCGGTCTCCCAGCGGTTGTTCGCCGGCATGAGTTGGCGGGACCGACCCGACACTCGCGACCGGATGTTCTCGGCATTCGCCGTTGCGAAAGAGCTGCACGAGATGATGTGGCACCTGCTCGAGGCCCAGCAGCGCACCTACGATCCGGATATCGCGGACGCCGCGCGGGAGCTCGTCGAATCCCTTGCCACCCTGACCCGCCGGAGCGTGGACGAACTCGAGTCCCTCGGGATCGGGGAGATACGCGCATCCGTTCGACCGGTCCTGCTGGAGGTCAGCGCGGAGGTGCGGGCTTCGTACTTCGCGGACGACGCACCGATGCATCCCGATCTGGTCCCGGGAGCCGACCTCGCCGGCACCGATCTGCGCGGCCACCGGTTGTGCGGCGCCGACCTGAGGAACGCGCTGCTCATCGGTGCCGATCTCCGAGGATGCGACCTCGCGGGGGTGGATCTGCTCGGGGCGGACCTCCGCGGCGCGCGGGTGGAGGATGCCGATCTGTCCCTCGCGCTGTATGTCACCGGGCCGCAACTCGCCGCCGCGCACGGCAATCGACGCACCCGGGTGCCCGCGGGCGTGCCGGTACCGCGGAGTCGGCCGGGCGAGTAGCCGGGACCGGGGCCGGCCCAGGAAAACGGGAACGAAAAAGGACGAGGCCACGATCTCCGAAGAGTTCGTGGCCTCGTCCGTCACAGTTCGTGGAACTGCACCCTGTGGGCGAAGGGGGACTTGAACCCCCACGTCCCGAAGGACACTGGCACCTGAAGCCAGCGCGTCTGCCATTCCGCCACTCGCCCGAGCAACGCCGAAAACAGTAACACACACCGAAGCCAAACGACTATTCGCCTGGTCAGAGGGCTGCGAGCGCCACCGGCTCGCTCGCCGAGCACATCCGTCGGAGACGTGCCGAATACCGCAGGGTCGAATCCGGGGAAAAGTGGATACCATGCAGTGACGAGATCTGCATTGCGACACGCTGAGTACGGAAAGGGGGTCGCCATGGGTATCGCCCAGCGCTTCGAGCGCAAACTCCAGGCCGCGATCGGCGACGCTTTCGCCCGCGTGTTCGGCGGCGGCGTCGTGCCCCAGGAAGTCGAGGCGGCGCTGCAGCAGGAGGCAACGGACGGCGTCCAACAGCTCGATCGGGGCCACATACTCGCCCCCAATCACTACGTCATCACGATCAGCGAAACCGATCACGACGCCCTCGCAGCGGATCGGGACTTGACTGTGAAGGCATTCTCCCGTCACCTTGAGGACTTCATCCGAGAACAGGGATGGCAGACATACGGTGAGATCCAAGTCGTCTTCGAGTCGTCGTCGGCACTGCACACCGGGCAGTTCCGGACTCGCGGCTCGGTAGATCCCGATGCGGGGCGCTCAGCGACGCGTGCTCCGTCACCGCGGAACCCACAGAACCGCCCACCCGTGACCTCTGAACCAGGAGCTGGCCCAATGACGCAGAACCCCGGCTACGACCCCAGCCGTGACCCCGCCGAGGCGGAACCGCAGTACGCACGCAACGGTCACGCGCACGTCGGCCAGGAGCAGCGCTACAACCAGGGCTACGGCAACGCCGGCTACGACCAGGCTCAGGGCGGTTACGACCAGCAGGGTGGCTACGACCAGCAGGCCTACGGCCAGGCCTACAGCGAGCAGGACTACCAACAGGGCGGCTACGACCAGGGCGGTTACGACCAGCAGGCCTACGGTGCTCAGGGCGCCCAGCCGCAGGCGTACAGCCAGGACTACGGCCAGGACTACCCGCAGCAGGGCTACGACCAGCAGGCCTACGGCCAGCAGGGTTACGCCCAGCCCGGCTACGACCAGGGCTACCAGGACCAGGGTTACCAGCAGAGCGGCTACGACCAGCAGGCCTACGGTCAGCAGAGCTACGCACAGCCGGGTTACGACCAGCAGTACGGCGCGCAGCAGGGCGGCTACGACCAGAATTACGCCGCCGCGGCCCCCGGCTACGACCAGGGTTACCAGCAGGCCGGCTACCAGTCTCCGACTGCCGGTCGGGTGCTGACCGCGACGCTCCAGCTCGAGGACGGCAGCGGTCGCTACTACCAGCTCCGCGAGGGCAGCAACATCATCGGCCGCGGCCAGGACGCACAGTTCCGCCTGCCCGACACCGGCGTCTCGCGTCGCCACATCGACATCCGCTGGGACGGCCAGGTCGCGATGCTCTCCGATCTCGGGTCGACGAACGGCACGACGGTCAACGGCGCCTCGGTGCAGGATTGGCAGCTCGCCGATGGTGACGTGATTCGCGCCGGGCACTCCGAGATCCTCGTGCGCATCCTCTGATCAGCCGGTATCGAAGGACCGACCGGACCCGTTCATACCGTCCGACGCGTGTGACAGCGCGTCGGACGCTGCATGGAGTCGTCCGGTGTCCGTATTGTGAGTGACCGCACGACCAGGAACACGACCGGTCGACTACCCCGAAGGAGGATGCACCGTGCAGGGGCTGATTCTGCAGCTGACCCGAGCGGGATTCCTCCTCCTGCTGTGGTTGTTCGTATGGGCGGTGTTGCGCACGCTCCGGTCCGACATCTATGCCGGTGCCGCGCGACCGCTCCCGCGTTACTCCCCCAAGCAGTCGGTGCTGCCGACGCTGAGCCGCAACAAGACCGCCAAGTACCTGGTGGTCACGCAGGGCGCGCTGGCAGGCACGAGGATCACGCTCGGCACCCAACCGGTTCTCATCGGCCGTGCCGACGACTCCACACTCGTGCTGACCGACGACTACGCGTCCACGCGCCACGCACGCCTGTCGCCACGAGGTTCCGACTGGTACGTCGAAGACCTCGGGTCGACGAACGGCACGTATCTCGACCGCGCGAAGGTCACCACCGCTGTCCGTGTCCCGCTCGGAACCCCGGTCCGTGTGGGCAAGACCGTGATCGAGCTCCGCCCGTGACCCTCGTACTCCGATATGCCGCCCGCAGCGACCGCGGCCTCGTGCGCTCCAACAACGAGGACTCCGTCTACGCCGGTGCCCGCCTGCTCGCCCTCGCCGACGGCATGGGCGGCCACGCAGCCGGTGAGGTCGCCTCGCAACTGATGATTGCGGCGCTTGCCCACCTCGACGACGACGAGCCGGGCGGCGACCTCCTCGGCAAGCTCGCCGCGGCCGTCCGCGAAGGCAACGCCTCGATCGCCGACCAGGTGGAGGAAGAGCCCGAACTCGACGGTATGGGCACGACGCTCACAGCCATCCTGTTCGCCGGCAGCAAGCTCGGCCTCGCGCACATCGGCGACTCCCGCGCCTATCTCCTGCGCGACGGTCAGCTCACCCAGATCACCCGCGACGACACCTTCGTGCAGTCGCTCGTGGACGAGGGCCGTATCACCCCGGAACAGGCGCACACGCACCCGCAGCGGTCGTTGATCATGCGCGCCCTGACGGGCAGCGAGGTCGAACCGACCCTGACCGTGCGCGAGGCCCGCGCCGGCGACCGCTACCTCGTGTGCTCCGACGGCCTGTCCGACGTCGTCAGCGACGAGACGATCGCCGACACCATGCGGCAGGGCACGCACGACGAGTGCGCCGACCGGCTCATCGAGCTGGCGTTGCGCAGCGGCGGCCCCGACAACGTCACCGTCGTCGTCGCCGACGTGATCGATCTCGACTACGGCCAGTCGCACCCGATCGTCGCCGGTGCGGCATCGGCGGACGACGACGAGGACACTCCCCCGCCGAACACCGCAGCGGGTCGCGCCGCCGCGATGCGACCGCCGCGCGCCACCCCGAAGCGGGTCATCAACAAGACCGCGGAGCCCGAGCCGAAGAAGAAGCGCAGCCGCCTGTGGTGGCCCGCCGCCGCCATCGTGATCATCGCGGTGCTGGTCGGCGGCCTGTTCGTCGGCCGCCAGCTGATCCGCAACAACTACTACGTCGGCGCCGACGACGGTCGTGTGACCGTGCTGCGCGGTATCCCCGGCGACGTCTTCGGTTACTCGCTGCAGGAGGCCGCGCGCGTCGGGTGCGTCACCGACGAGGGCGACCTCACGCTCGTCGACCCCGCCAACGCGTCGTGCCGGGTGATGCTCGTCGACGATCTGTGGCCCGCCGCCCGCGAGCAGGTCCGTGCCGGTCTTCCGTCGGGGTCGCTCGACGACACCCGCGAGCAGATGCAGCGGCTCGCCGAACTGGACCTGCTGCCGGTGTGCACCCCGGAGGAACCCGAGCCCACTCCCGCACCGGCCCCCGGGCCGGGTGAGCCGCAGCCGGCTCCCGGACCGAACGGCACCCCGCCCACCGAGACAGCGGTGCAGCCCCCGGCGCCCGGTGAGCCGCAGCCGGGCGAACCGGCACCGGCCTCCCAGCCCGGTGAACCGCTCCCCGGCGAACCCCGGCCCGGCGAACCTCAGCCGGGTGAGCCGACTCCCGGCGCGCCTGCTCCGAACATGGAGCCGGCTCCCGAGCCCACGCCCCAGATCCCCGGACAGAACTGCAGGGTGGGCGCCTGATGTCGGTGTCCCATGGTGTGGGGGCCTTCCCGAGCCCTCCGGGAGGTTTCGCCCCGGCTCCCGTCCAGTCGACCCGGCGCAACACCGAACTGGCCCTGATCATCGCGGCCATCGGTGTCACGACCGTGTCGCTCATGCTCGTCGAGGTCTCGATGGAGCAGGCGCTGACCCTCGACCTGCTCAAGTACGGGGTGACCTTCGCGGCGCTGTTCCTCGCCGCGCACCTCGCGGTCCGGCGCTTCGCGAAGTACGCCGATCCCCTGCTGTTGCCGATCGTCGCGCTGCTCAACGGTCTCGGACTCGTGCTCATCCACCGGCTCGACCTGTCCGACCAGGAGAACGCCCGCTACATGGGCCTTCCGCCGCCGTCGCCCGACGCGACGCAGCAGGTGCTGTGGACGGCGCTCGGCATCGCGCTGTTCATCGTCGTGCTCGTGTTCCTGCACGACTACCGCCTGCTCGCGCGGTTCAGCTACACGCTCGGTCTCATCGGCCTCATCGCGCTCGCGATCCCGGCCCTGCTGCCGAGCAGGTTCTCCGAGGTCAACGGCGCCAAGATCTGGATCCGGCTGCCCGGTTTCAGCATCCAGCCCGGTGAGTTCGCGAAGATCCTGCTGATCATCTTCTTCGCATCGGTCCTCGTGGCGAAACGCGATCTGTTCACCACCGCGGGCAAGCACTTCCTGGGGATGGACTTCCCCCGCGCCCGCGATCTCGGCCCGATCCTGGCGGCCTGGATCATCTCGATCGGCGTGATGGTCTTCGAGAAGGACCTCGGCACGTCGCTGCTGCTGTTCACCACCGTGCTGGTGATGCTCTACATCGCGACCGAACGTGTCGGCTGGCTGATCATCGGATTCTCGCTGCTCGCCGTCGGCTTCTACGCGGCGTACCAGATGTTCGGTCACGTGCGGGTGCGCGTGGAGACCTGGCTCGATCCGCTCGCCGACTACAACAACACCGGCTACCAGATCTCCCAGTCGCTGTTCGGTCTCGCGACCGGCGGGGTCGCCGGCACCGGCCTGGGCAGCGGACGCCCGGGACAGGTGCCGTTCGCGAAGACCGACTTCATCGTCGCCGCGATCGGTGAGGAACTCGGCCTGATCGGCCTGGCCGCCATCCTGCTGTTGTTCCTGATCCTCGTCGTCCGCGGCATGCGCACGGCGCTGGCGGTGCGCGACAGCTTCGGCAAGCTGCTCGCCGCCGGCCTGTCGTTCACCCTCGCCGTCCAGCTGTTCGTGGTGGTCGGCGGTGTCACGAAGTTGATCCCCCTGACCGGCCTGACCACACCGTTCGTGTCCTACGGTGGTTCGTCGCTGCTCGCAAACTATCTGCTCCTGGCTCTGTTGATGAAGATCTCGCACGCTGCCCGCCAACCCGCGATCCCCCGTAAGAAGGCGCCCACGCCGATCGCCGAGGCCAAGACGGAAATGATGGGGCGCGAATGAACGGTCCGCTCCGCAAGGTCGCGATGGCCGTGATGTTCATGGTCGTCGCGCTGCTCGCAAACGCCACCTACGTGCAGGTCATCAAGGCCGACGATCTCCGCACCGATCCGCGCAACTCGCGTGTGCTGATCGACGAGTACTCCCGTCAGCGCGGACAGATCGTCGCGGCGGGCCAGGCTCTCGCGGTGTCGGTGCCCACCGACAGCCGCTACAAGTACCTGCGCGAATATCCGGCGCCGCCGGCCCAGCCGATGAGCCCGCTGGCCTACGCGCCGGTGACCGGTTTCTACTCGATGCAGTACGGCAGTACCGGACTCGAGCGGTCCGAGGATTCGCTGCTCAACGGTTCCGACAACCTGCTGTTCGGTCGTCGCCTGTTCGACCTGGTGTCGGGTCGCAACCCGCGCGGCGGAAACGTCGTGTCCACGATCGATCCGGTCGTGCAGCAGGTGGCCTACGACGAGCTGACCTCGAAGGGTTACACGGGCTCGGTGGTCGCGATCGAACCGAGCACCGGCAGGATCCTCGGGATGGTGAGCACGCCGAGCTACGACCCCAACCGGTTGTCGGGACACGACGGCGCCGCGACCTCGCAGGCCTGGGACGAGCTCAACGCCGATCCCGAGAAGCCGATGCTCAACCGCGCGATCTCCCAGACCTACCCTCCGGGCTCGACCTTCAAGGTCGTCGTGACGGCGGCGGCGCTCGAGAACGGCGTCACCCCCGACACACAGTTCACCGCGGCACCGCAGATCACCCTGCCCGACACCGCGACGACCCTCGAGAACTACGGCGGAGCCGCGTGCGGCGACGCACCGACGGTGACGTTGCGGGAGGCGTTCGCGCGGTCGTGCAACACGGCCTTCGTCGAGATGGGCATCGACGACGGACGCGAGGCCCTGGTCTCGCAGGCGGAGAAGCTCGGCATCGGCGAGACCCTCGACGTGCCGCTGCCCGTCGCGGCGAGCACCGTCGGGCCCATCCCGGACGGCGCGGCACTCGGCCAGTCGAGCATCGGTCAGCGTGATGTGGCCCTCACTCCGTTGCAGAACGCGTCGATCGCCGCGACCATCGCAAACGGCGGGGTGCGCATGAAGCCGTATCTCGTCGACCGTCGGCAGGGACCCGACCTGACGGTGCTCGAGGAGACCAAGCCCGAGTCGCTGGGCCAGGCGATCTCGCCGGAGGTCTCGGCGACCCTCACCGACCTGATGATCGGTGCCGAGAACAACGCCGGCGGTGGCGGTGCCATCCAGGGCGTGCAGATCGCATCGAAGACGGGCACCGCGGAACACGGCAACGATCCGCGGAACACCCCGCCGCACACCTGGTACATCGCATTCGCACCTGCACAACAACCCCGCATCGCCGTCGCGGTGATCGTGGAGGACGGCGGCGACCGAGCTCTCGCCGCGACCGGCGGCTCGGTGGCCGCCCCGATCGGACGGGCCGTCATCTCGGCCGGATTACAGGGAGGCTGACATGGCTCTGAGCAGCGGCGCCATGATCGCCGACCGTTACCGTCTCCAGCGACTCATCGCGACCGGCGGAATGGGTCAGGTGTGGGAAGGACTCGACACCCGGCTCGACCGGCGGGTCGCGGTCAAGGTCCTCAAGGCCGAGTTGTCCGGCGACGAGGACTTCCTCGCCCGGTTCCGATTCGAGGCCCGCACCACCGCCCAGCTCAACCATCCCGGCATCGCCGGGGTGTTCGACTACGGCGAGACCACCGACGCCGAGGGCCAGTCCATCGCCTATCTCGTGATGGAACTCGTGCACGGCGAACCGCTCAACGCCGTGCTGTCGCGACTCGGACGTCTGTCGCTGCCGCATGCGCTCGACATGCTCGAGCAGACCGGACGCGCCCTGCAGGCGGCCCACAACGCCGGCGTGGTGCACCGCGACGTCAAGCCGGGCAACATCCTCATCACCCCGACGGGCCAGGTGAAGATCACCGACTTCGGTATCGCGAAGGCGGTCGACGCCTCTCCGGTCACCCGCACCGGCATGGTGATGGGCACCGCGCAGTACATCGCTCCCGAGCAGGCGCTGGGCCAGGAGGCGACGTCCGCGAGCGACGTGTACTCGCTGGCCGTCGTCGGCTACGAGGTGCTGTCGGGACGCCGCCCGTTCCTCGGCGACAGCGTCGTGACCGTCGCGATGAAGCACGTCCAGGAGACCCCGGCACCGCTGCCGACGGATCTTCCGCCCGAGGTGCGCGAACTCATCGAGATCGCGATGTCGAAGGACCCCGCCTACCGCTATTCGAACGGTGGCGAGTTCGCCAACGCCGTCGCTGCTGTGCGGTCCGGACGACCCGTGCCTCCGCCCGGCAACGTGCCGCCGGTGACCAGCGCCAACCGGGTGCTTCCGCCCGGCGTTCCCGGGACGACGGCCCACACGTCCTCGACCCGTGCCCTGCACCCGACGCAGTACGACCAGACGGCCTATTCGTCGGTTCCCCGCTCGGCCCAGCCGCCCACGGCCGGCCGACCGCCGGTGGCAGGTCCGCCGACTGCGGGAGTGCCCGCCGACGACGACGGACGACGGTCGCCGAGTCCCACAGCGCTGGCCTGGGCCGCAGGTGCGGCAGTGGTGCTCGCCCTGGTCACTCTGGGAATCGTGCTGTTGGGCGGCGACGACGAGGAGACCCCGAGCGCTCCGTCGCCGACGACGCAACTCACCACGACCCGCGCGACCACCACGACGACGCGTCCGCCGCAGACCACCACGACGACGTTCGTGCCGCTGCCGCCGCCCGTCGAGACGGAGACCTTCACACCCCCTCCGACCACGACGACGACGCAGCCGCCGACGACCACGGTGGAGCCGACGACCGAGCCGATCACGACGCAACCGCCCACCACCACCACGGTCCCGACCACGACGACGGCGACGACCACCACAGCGGAGGACACGGGTGGCGGCGACGGCGGCACAGGCGGCGCGGAGGGTGACGGCGACGACGAGACCGACCCCGAGGCCGCCGGTGGAGGGGACGACAATTCATCCGAAACCGACAACGGTACGAACAACCAAGGAACGTCATGACCACACCCCGCAAGCTCTCCTCCCGCTACGAGCTGGGTGAGATCCTCGGCTTCGGCGGTATGTCCGAGGTGCACCTCGCGCGGGATCTGCGGCTCGGCCGGGATGTGGCCATCAAGGTGTTGCGTGCCGACCTCGCACGCGACCCCACGTTCTACCTGCGCTTCCGGCGCGAAGCGCAGAACGCCGCTGCGCTGAACCACCCGGCGATCGTCGCCGTCTACGACACCGGTGAGGCCGAGACCGAGGCCGGGCCGCTCCCGTACATCGTCATGGAGTACGTCGAGGGCGACACGCTGCGCGACATCGTGCGCGCCGACGGTCCGATGACCCCCAAGCGGGCGATGGAGATCATCGCCGACGTGTGCGCGGCCCTGGACTTCAGCCACCGCAACATGATCGTGCACCGCGACGTGAAGCCGGCCAACGTCATGATCAACAGGGCCGGCGCGGTGAAGGTCATGGACTTCGGCATCGCCCGGGCCATCTCCGATGCCGCGAGCCCGATGACGCAGACCGCCGCGGTGATCGGCACCGCGCAGTACCTCTCCCCGGAACAGGCGCGCGGTGAACAGGTCGACGCCCGGTCCGACGTGTACTCGGTGGGCTGCGTCCTGTTCGAGATCCTCACCGGCGAGCCCCCCTTCAAAGGCGACTCGCCCGTCGCGGTGGCCTACCAGCACGTGCGGGAGGATCCGCCGCTGCCGTCGTCGGTGAATTCGTCGGTGCCGCCCGAGCTCGACTCGGTGATCCTCAAGGCGATGGCGAAGAACCCCGCGAACCGCTACCAGTCGGCCGCGGAGATGCGCAGCGACCTGATCCGCGTGCTGAGCGGGCAGCGTCCGAGTGCGCCGATGGTGATGACCGACGAGGACCGCACGACGCTGATCGACTCCGTCGACAACAACACGGGGCGGCACAGCCGCGTCGCGGCCGCCGGTGCCGCCGGGGCACCTGCCGAGGATTCCGGCGGCGGCTCGGTTCTCAAGAAGGTGCTGCTCGGCATCGCCGCAGTCGCCGTGGTCGGTATCGTCGGCGTCTTCCTGTGGTCGCTCGGCCCCGGTTCGACGGCCGCCCAGGTCGCGGTGCCCGACGTCCGCAACATCTCCGCCGAGCTCGCCGAGAGCCAGCTGCAGAACGCCGGCTTCCGGGTCTCGATCCAGCAGAAGAGCGATCCGGTCGTCGCGAACGGCAACGTCATCAACACCCGTCCCGTGCCCGGGAGCCAGGCCGAGGAAGGTTCGACCGTCACCCTCGAGGTGTCGAGCGGACCGGAACAGGTGCAGATCCCGCGGCTCGAAGGCATGACGCAGGAACGCGCAGCCCAGGAGCTGTCCGCCGTCGGTCTCCGGCTCGACCCGAACGTCGGACGCGCTCCGTCGGATGCCGACGACGAGGACCTCGTCGTCGACCAGAGCCCCGGTGCGGGAGCCAGCGTCGACCGCGACAGCCCCATCACCATCACTTTGGGATCCGGCCCCGAACTGGTGCGCGTCCCCAACGTCGTGGGCCAGACCGTCGAGGTGGCGAGCGACAACATCGAGGGCGCCGGTTTCAAGGTCGTCGTCGAACAGATCGATTCCAGCGAGACCGAGGGCACTGTCGTGTCGACGAGCCCGGCCGGCGGTGCCTCCACCGAACAGGGGTCGACGGTGACCGTGCGGGTGTCCAACGGCGACCGCATCGAGATGCCCGTCATCACCAACCGGTCGGTCTCGGATGCGCTCGCCGCGCTGCGCAGCGCCGGCTGGACGGGCAACGCCTCCCAGCTGCAGCAGACGCGTGAGGCGACGCTCGACGTCGATCTCGTCGGCACCGTGATCACGCAGGCCCAGCCGCCGGGATCGGAGATCTCGAAGAAACAGCCCATCTCCGTGGGAGTCGGTGTGCTCGGCATCCGCTGAGCGAGCTGACGACGAGAAAGGCGCCGGTCCTCGAAGGACCGGCGCCTTTCTCGTCGGATACGGAGTGGGTCAGGCGGCTCCGCCGTCGAGCGCGCGTGCCATCTGCGCCTCGAGGCGCGCGACGAGCGTCTCGTCCGGCGCCTCGCCGCAGGCCGCGAGCCAGTTCGCGAGCATCCGGTGACCGCCCTGGGTGAGCACCGACTCGGGGTGGAACTGCACACCGTGGATCGGCAGCTCGGCGTGACGCAAGGCCATGACGATGCCGGTCTCCGTGTGGCCGGTGGGCTCGAGTTCGGCGGGCATGGTCTCGGGCAGCACGGTCAGCGAGTGGTAGCGGGTCGCCGTGAACGGGTTGGGCAGACCCGCAAGAACTCCGGCACCGTTGTGGCGGACCAGGCTGGTCTTGCCGTGCAGCAACTCGGGGGCGCGGTCGACGGTCGCGCCGAACGCGACACCGATGGACTGGTGGCCGAGGCACACACCGAGCAGCGGCGTGCTGCTGTCGGCACATGCCTTGACCAGGTCGATGCTCGCTCCGGCGCGTTCGGGTGTGCCCGGACCGGGGCTGAGGAGGATGCCGTCGTACTCCTTCGCGACCCGCGCGAGAGCACCCGGTGCGGTGAGCCGCTCGTCGTCGTTGCGCCACACGTCGGCCGTCGTTCCGAGCTGCCCCAGATACTGGACCAGGTTGAAGACGAAGCTGTCGTAGTTGTCGACGACGAGAATGCGCATGAGACGAGGGTACTCAGTGCTCGGTAGAGGGCGACCCGCCCGGTGCTCGGTAGAGGGCGACCCGCCCGGTGCTCGGTAGAGGGCGACCCGCCCGGGCATGTCTCAGCGCGCGGACGAACTACCGGTGTAGGCCGGGACCGACAGATCCTCCGACGCCTGCTGCGTGTACCCGAGTTGATAGCGGGCCGCGTACTGCTTGTAGATGCGGATCCCGGGTTCGGCGTCGAGCGCGGCCTGCAACCGTGCCGGGTCGCCGAGCGCGGTGACGACGTAGGGCGGTGAGTAGGTGCGTCCGTGCAGCAGCAGCGTGTTGCCGATGCAACGCGGTGCCGACGTCGCGACGATCCGCTGGTCCTGCATGGCCACGGCCTCGGCACCGCCGGCCCACATCGCATTGAGCACGCTCTGCACGTCCTGCTGGTGCACGACGAGATCGTCGGGTGAGGCACCGGACGGATAGCGCCCGTTGTCATCACGGGGCGCGTCGGTGAGGGTGACGGTCACGCCCGGACCGCTCCGGGCCACGAGTCCGGCCGGGTCCCCGATCGCGGACAGGTCGTCGAGCACTGCGGCGACGTCCTCGTCGTTCACCGCGGCACGGTCCTGGAGTTCGTCGATGCGGGCAGTGAGATCGTCGCGGGTGGCGGCCAGTTCGTCGGCCTTCTCCTGGGCGGCCCGGACCAGATCGGACAGTCGCGGGGAGTCGCCGGCGCGCAGTTCGTCGCCCTCGGACACTCCGCGGGTGGTGCCCACGAGCAGACCGGCCACGAGGCAGACGACGAGGGTCGCGACACCCCACACGGGCGCGCGCAGTCGTCGTTCCGACACGTCGTACCTCCGATCCTGGGCTTACGTTAGCGTGATCTCAACAGGTAGTTGACCGACCACTCCATCCGCGCACGACGGGTGGAGTCCTGAGAACGAGGACACCATGCCCAAGTCGAAGGTTCGCAAGAAGGACGTCTCCGCGACCCGGACGGTGAGCCGCACCCCGGTGAAGGTCAAGGGCACGCCGTCGAGCACGTTGTACGTGACGGTGATGCTCGCCCTGATGGTCATCGGGCTGCTGTGGCTGATCGTCTACTACCTCGCGGCCGAGCAGATCACGTGGATGAACGATCTCGGTGCCTGGAACTTCCTGATCGGTTTCGGGTTCATGGTGGTCGGTCTGATCATGACGATGAACTGGCGCTGACCTCCGCGCCCGCTCGGGTTACATCGATGTTATTCATCCCCACCTGGGGATAACACTGTGCACAACCCGGTGACGGGTCCCCGGAGAACGGATCGGAAGAGGACGCAGATGCCCGACGAGACACCGCTGCGGTGGGCGACGCCACCCGCCGCGATAGCGGCGTTGTCGGCTGCCGGGATCGCCTTGGCCGTGACGGCCGCGGTTGCGGTTCCCGACGCGGCCGGTCGCGTGCTGGTGGGGTTCGCGGCGGTGCTCGTCCTCGTGATGGTCGCGCTCGCACTGCGGCAGCGTCCGCGTCTCGAAGTGCTCCCCGGAGGAACGGGGATCGCGACGATGCGGTTGACGGGTCGTCGCGAGTTCCCGCGCGCGGCCCTGCACCGCGTGCGGATCGTCGAGTACCCGCGCTTCGGGCGGCGCGTGCCGATGCTCGAGATCGACACGATCGACTCCGCGACCGGCACGGAGAACCTGATGATCTTCGGCCGGTGGGATCTGGGCACCGACCCGCGGAACGTGCACGCCGCGTTGGCGGTGCGCGATCTCGCGCCCGATCAGACGCCCAGTTGA
The DNA here is from genome assembly GCF_900187265.1 of Rhodococcus rhodochrous. Taxonomy (NCBI): domain Bacteria; kingdom Bacillati; phylum Actinomycetota; class Actinomycetes; order Mycobacteriales; family Nocardiaceae; genus Rhodococcus; species Rhodococcus rhodochrous. The sequence goes on along the minus strand of NZ_LT906450.1, from coordinate 45,046 downwards.
TCGCGTAGCCGCACGACGGCGAGCACGATCGCGACCAGCGTCACCACGACGACCGCGACCAGCGCGATCCACCCGGTGCGCACGATGCGGTCCCGGTCGGTGCCGGCACCGAGATACTGCGGGGCGTAGAGCAGGGCCGCGGTCGCGGCGGCACCGGCGACGAGACCGCCCAGGTGACCCCACAGGGAGATGCCAGGGATGGTGATGCTGATGATCACGTTGAGGCCGACGATGGTCAGCACGGGTGCCGGGCTGCGACGCAGGCGCAGCAGGATGACGGCCTGCGCGCCGAGCAGACCGAAGACCGCTCCCGACGCTCCGGCGGTGACCGCACCGGTCTCCATGAACATCACCGCGGCGGACCCACCGAGGATCGACACGAGGTAGACCGAGAGGTACCGGGCGCGTCCGAGCACGAGTTCGGTGTCGCGGCCGATCACCCACAGCGCGAACATGTTGACGGCCAGGTGGAGCAGGCCGAAGTGCAGGAAGCCGCTGCCGAGGATCCGGATGTACTCGCCGTGCGCGGCGATGATGGGCGGCCACAGCGCCCAGTCGAGGAACAGCGCCGAGCCCTGCTCGTTGGTCATCACGCTGCCCGACTGCGCGGCGGTGATGCCGAAGACGAGCACGTTCAGCGCGATGAGCACGTACGTCACGATCGGCGAGGGCCGATCGGAGCGGACGGGTGCGCCGGCGATGGTGCGGGCCTGCGGTGTCGACCGTTCGGCCGCGGCGACGCAGTCGACGCAGTGCTGACCGACCGAGGCGGGACGCAGGCACTCGGGGCACGCGGGCCGGCCGCAGCGGGAGCAGGCGAGAAGGGTCGGGCGGTCGGGATGGCGAACGCACCGCGGCTGGGGCTGCGGGCCACCACCCTCGGCCGCGGAGCCCCAGCCGGGGTTCGTCATGGGAACTCTCTCAGGAGATGGTGATGCTGTTGATCACGACGTCGTCGACCGGGCGATCGCCGCGGTCGGTGGCGGTGGTCGCGATCGCGTCGACGACCTTCTTCGACTCGGCGTCGACGACCTCACCGAAGATGGTGTGGCGACGGTTGAGGTGTGGGGTCGGGCCGACGGTGATGAAGAACTGCGAGCCGTTGGTGCCCGGGCCGGCGTTCGCCATCGCGAGCAGGTAGCCGCGGTCGAACTGCAGCTCGGGGTGGAACTCGTCGGCGAACTGGTAGCCCGGGCCGCCGCGGCCGGTGCCGGTGGGGTCGCCACCCTGGATCATGAAGCCGTCGATGACGCGGTGGAAGACCGCGCCGTCGTAGAACGGACCGCTGGTCTCGCCCTTGGCGTTCTGGGTCTTGTACTCCTTGGTGCCCTGAGCGAGGCCGACGAAGTTCTCGACCGTCTTCGGCGCGTGGTTGCCGAAGAGAGCAATCACGATGTCGCCGCGGTTCGTATGGAGCGTGGCCGTTGCTGTCTGATGCGGTGAAGTCACCCCACCATGGTGCCATTGCCCGCTTCCGGGCAGGGCAGGCGGCGCGGGACACGCTCCTCCGGTCACGACCTCAGGTCCCGGGTGGTGTGGAAGAGTGGACGCATGAGCAAGCTGATCCATGCCGAGACCGACGACGTGTGGCTTCCGGCATTCGTGCGACGCCACGACGAATCCGGCAATCTCGCGGGTGCTCTCCGCGTGGCCGGCGAGGGTGCGGTAGCGCTCGCGCAGGGCTCGAGTGCGGCCGGACTGTTCGCAGCCCGCAAGGGCCTGGACGTCGCGGGCGGACTGCTCACGGCGGCCCGGCGTGCCGCGGCCGAGCGGTGTGCCGCGAAGTCCTCCTCACAACCGGAGCGCACGGGCAGGCGGGTCGGTCTCGTCGTCGCGGGCGCGGTTGCCGTCGCAGCCGCAGGCGGGGTCGTGCTCTACCGGCGACGCCGTCCGGCTCACCCTCCGATCGCTCCGGAACCGCCGCGCGTGCGGCCCGCAGAGTCCGCCGCGACGACGACCGGCGAGGCCGCGTCGACCCCGGTCTCCCCCGAATCCACCGACACCTCGGAGGCCTGACCGCTGTCCGCGGTACCGAATTCTCGTTCCGCGGATCGGATCTCGCGGTCGACGATGAGGCGCGCCGCGAAGTAGAGCGCGCCGAGGAAGGTGAGCAGGACGGGGACGAAGGCCAGGAATTCCATGGCCACCTCCGTTCCGATCCGCGGTGGGATCGGCGAGTGACGGGCGGGGCACGTCGTCGGTGACGATTCGAGCGGAGGCGCGTCCGGGTGTACCGGCACGTCTCCGACCACCTCCCCGGCAGTGATCTCGTTCACATCCCTGTCGCTTCATGATCGACTTGGCCGAAGCTGTGATAAGCGACACATCCGGGTGCATACTCACCAGTAGGCACGCGACCCGGAGGCAGTCATGGCAGACAGCGCCGATGTCCGAACCCCACAGGTCACCGAGCAGCAGGCTCGCGAAGTAACCGAGCGGCAGGCTCGCGAAGTAGCAGAGCAGGCCCGCGAATCCGAGTGGAACAAGCCGTCCTTCGCGAAGGAACTGTTCCTCGGACGGCTCACCCTCGACCTCGTCCACCCCTTCCCACGACCGACACCCGACGAGGACTCCCGCACCGAGGAGTTCCTCGCACGCCTGCGCGCGGCGTGCAGTTCGATGGACGGCGGCCGCATCGAACGCGACGCGCGGATACCCGATGAATACGTACGTGAACTGGCCGAACTCGGCTGCTTCGGTATGAAGATCCCCCAGGAGTACGGCGGCCTCGGCCTGTCGCAGGTCGCCTACAACCGGGCCCTGACGGTCGTCGCCTGCGTGCACCCCAGCATCGGCGCGCTGCTGTCGGCCCATCAGTCGATCGGCGTGCCGGAACCGCTGAAGCTCGCCGGCACCCCCGAGCAGAAACAGCGCTTCCTGCCGAGATGCGCGCGTGGCGCCATCTCGGCCTTCCTGCTCACCGAACCCGACGTCGGGTCCGATCCCGCCCGACTCGCGTCCACCGCCACTCCCGTCGAGGACGGCAGCGCCTACGAACTCGAGGGCGTCAAGCTGTGGACGACCAACGGGGTGGTCGCCGAACTGCTCGTCGTCATGGCCCGTGTACCGAAGAGCGAGGGCCATCGCGGCGGGATCTCCGCCTTCGTCGTGGAAGCGGATTCGCCGGGCATCACCGTCGAACGCCGCAACTCCTTCATGGGCCTGCGCGGTATCGAGAACGGCGTGACCCGACTGCACAAGGTGCGGGTTCCGAAGGAGAACCTCATCGGGCGTGAGGGCGACGGCCTGAAGATCGCGTTGACGACGCTCAACGCCGGTCGCCTCGCCATCCCCGCGATGTGCGCGGGCGCCGGCAAGTGGGCGCTGAAGATCGCCCGCGAATGGTCGTCGGAGCGGGTGCAGTGGGGCAGGCCGGTCGGTGAACACGAGGCCGTCGCAGCGAAGATCTCGTTCATCGCCGCGACCACCTACGCACTCGAGTCCGTCGTGGAACTGTCGGGGCAGATGAACGACGAGCAGCGCAACGACATCCGCATCGAGGCGGCGCTGGCGAAGTTGTGGGCGAGCGAGATGGGATGCCTCATCGCCGACGAACTCGTGCAGATCCGCGGCGGACGCGGTTACGAGACCGCCGAGTCCCTCGCGGCACGCGGTGAACGGGCCGTTCCCGCAGAGCAACTCGTCCGCGACCTGCGGATCAACCGGATCTTCGAAGGGTCGAGCGAGATCATGCGTCTGCTCGTCGCCCGCGAGGCGGTCGACGCCCACCTGCGCGCGGCCGGCGAACTCGCCGACCCCGATTCGACGGGGAAGGAGAAGGCGCAGGCCGCGGTACGGGCGAGCGGGTTCTACGCCCGGTGGCTCCCGAAGCTCGTCGCCGGTAAGGGACAGTTACCGCGGACATACAACGAATTCGGTTCCCTGGCACCTCATCTGAGGTACATCGAACGCAGTTCACGCAAGCTCGCCCGCTCGACCTTCTACGGGATGGCCCGCTGGCAGGCCGCGCTCGAGAAGCGGGAGAACTTCCTCGGCCGGATCGTCGACATCGGGGCCGAACTGTTCGCCGCGACCGCCGTGTGCGTGCGCGCCGAACGGCAACGCGTGGACGGGCATCCGGGAGCCGACGCGGCCTTCGAGCTGGCCGACGCCTTCTGCAAGCAGTCGCGGCTGCGTGTGGAGAAGTTGTTCGACGCCCTGTGGACGAACACCGACGCCGAGGACCGTCGCACCGCGGCCGGCGTTCTCGAGGGTAGATACGAGTGGCTCGAGCGCGGCGTGCTCGATCCGAGCGAGGGCACCGGCCCGTGGATCTCCCGCTGGGAACCGGGTCCGTCGACCGAGACGAACGTCGCGCGCCGGATCATCGACACCCGACACTCGGTGTAGTCCCCGCACACGGAGCCGACCCGCATCCCGAAAGGGAGTGCGGGCCGGCTCCGTTGTGGATCGGCCGGAGCGTCAGAAGGCTCCGCAGTTCGACGGTGCGGGCTCACCGCGCAGTCGCGCTTCGATGTACGAGACGGACTCGGGCAGTCCGCCGATCATCGGCACCGCATGGTTGATGATGAAGCCGGGCAGGATCGGCGGGGTCGTGTTGGGCAGGAACTGCACCGTCGCGCCCTTGTCGCACCAGTCCAGCGCCAGCTGACGGCCCTGACCGTAAGGGACGGTGTCGTCCTGCGTGCCGTGCTGGAGCAGGACGGGCACGGCCGGGGTGCGGTTGCCGATGCGCTGCTCCGCGAGGATCTTCTGGACCTGGGGAAGGCGCTCGAGCACGACGTCGAGGGGCTCACCCGTGCGGGTGTAGTCGCCGGTGCGCTGGAACGCGAAGTTCGCGATCGTCTCCGGGACGCACTGGTTCGCCACCGCGGCGAGCATCTCGCGACCGTGATCGCTGACCTCGGCGTCGATCTCGTCGCGGATCTCCGGGTAGGCGTCGGCCAGGCCGTTGATCGTGTATCCGATGGCACCGGTGAGCAGTGTGCCGTCGATCTGCTTCAGCGTGGCCACCAGGTCGGCGGGCGGAGCACCCACGTAGGCGCCGACGAGGTTCAGTTCGGGGGCGTACTCGGGTGCGAGCTCGGCCGCAGCGCCCGACGCGCCGCCGCCCTGCGAGTAACCGAACAGGCCGACCGGGCTGTTCTCCGTCACCGACGCGTTCTCGAGCTTCAGCGCCGCACGCACCGAGTCGAGGACAGCGTGGGCCTCGGCGGCGCGGTTCACGTAGGTGTGGTGCCCCGGCGTACCGAGACCGTCGTAGTCGGTGACGACCACGGCGATGCCGCGCAGCAGTAGCGCGTTGATCGACAGCACCTCGTACTCGGTGAAGAAGTCGAGGGGCGGGTTGTAGTTCACGAGCGCCCCGAGGTTGCGGGACGGCGCGCACTGGTCACCCTGACCGTGGGTGCCGATGGCCAGTGCGACGAGCGGCCGGTCGCCGGGACCGTCCCACGGCGTCGACGGTTCGATGTAGGTGCCGCTCACCGCGTTGGGCGCACCCTTGGCGTCGTTGCTGCGGTACAGCAGTTTGGTGCCCTGACCGGGGAAGACACCGTCGGCGACGGGTGCGCGCAACGCCAGATCGGACGGTGCCGTGCGCAGGACGTCGCCGGGAGCACTCGTCGGCAGCGGATCCGGCGGGAGATAGAAGTCCGTCTCGGCTCCCGCTGTCGTCGCGGTTCCGAGAAGTCCACCCGCGAGGACCGTCGTGGTCACCGCCGCGGCCATCCACTTCCGAGCACGCCCCATTGTGTTGTTCCTCCACCTGGATCCACCGGAGCCGTGTGTCCCTCGTCACGGCGGTACGGACTGTAACACGTACTTACCGGAAAGTAAGGTCGGCACTTCCCACCCTGTCTGCCACAATCGTTCTTCGCGCCCGAAGCGGTGCATTTGTCCGGCGCACCCGGAGCGAGTCGGGTCTCGCCGGCAAGACGGACGAGCAGCCTCTCGAGGGAAGGGAAGACATGGCAATCGGTGTCGGCCTCCGGATCGGGCGAGTCGTGTCCACGGCGGTCATCGCGTCCAACGAACCCGGCACTCCCGACCCTGTCGTCCTCGCCCGCGACTCCGTCCTGCACGTCGACCACGACGGCAACACGTCACTCGGCAGCGTGGCGCACGGCGACGAAGCGCGCACGATCGCGGGCTTCCTCACGCGGGTCGGCGACGCATCGGGCATCACCGCGAGCGACGGTCGCATGTACCGCGCCGAGGACGCGATGGCCACCGCCATCCACTGCCTGCTGCGGGAGTGCCACCCGCTGCCCACCTTCGGCGGCATGGACCGCGACAGCGACCCCGGCTACGCCGCGACCTACCCGTCGCACTGGGATCCGGACACCATCGCGACCTTGCGCGCGGCCCTGGACTATGCGGATCTGCGACACGTCGACCTCGTGTCCGACGCGCAGGCGGCCGCCGCCTGGTACGCCTCCGAGATATCCGAGACCCCGGGCCAGCTCGTCGGGGTCTTCCACCTCGACGACGGCGGCTCGACCGTCACCCTCGTGCGTTCGGGCGTGCCCGCCGGCAAGGCCTACCGCACTCCCGCCCAGGGCGCTCCGTCCCCGGCAGCCCAACTCGCCACGGCCCTCGGATCGTTCGGCTGGATTCCGGACAATCTCGAGGCGGTCGTCGTCATGGGCGACGGTCTCGTCGCACGCGACCGCACCCATATCCAGGGGATCGCGAACAGCCTCGCCACGAAGCTCACGGTGCGCAGTCTCGTCGGCCCGGGACCGGAACAGACCGCGGCGCTCGGCGCGGCGATCCTCGCGGCCGGATTCACCCCGGCACGCGAGACCAACAAGACCAGGATCGGACTGCCACCCTCCTACGACGAAACCGACGTTCTCACCGGTGGTCTCGCGCGACTGCGAGAACTCGAGCGGCGCATCGACGCCGAGAACCTCGTGGGCGCGCGCAACGCCGCGGAGGAGTCCGCGCCCGTGCCCGTTCTCACCGCCGACACCGAGGAGGAGACCGGCGGCGGCAACACGAGAACGGTGGCCATCGCAGCCGTTGCCGTTCTCGTGTTGATCGCGCTCGTCGTGGGCGTGCTGCTCTGACTACTCTCCCGCTCGCTCCGCCGGGATGCGATCGGGAGTGGGCACTGCGGCGAGAGCGGCAGCGTCCTCGTCGCCGAAACGGTCCTCGAGCACCGCGGGAGCAAAATCGAGATCGATCTCCTCGAGGGGACGCCCGCGCGCGGATTCGATTGCGCCGAGCCGTCTCTGGGCCCGGTCCGCCGCGTAGGAGATGAACTCGTCGTTGTCGAGGCCGTAGGGCTGTTCGTCGAACTGCTCGTTCTGCCACTGGATCATGCCGGTCGCGAGGGGAATCAGTTCCTCCATCCGCTGCAGCACGACGTTCCAGTTCGAATCGTCCGCTGCCACATGCCGTCTGCAGGTGAACGTGCCCCAGGCCATGTGTCGGCGCTCGTCGGAGCCGATCCGCCGGATGATCTCCTGCATGCCCGGAAGGATCCCGAACTTCGTGCACACCTTCTGCCACGCGTAGTACCCGGTCAGCGCGAGACTGCCCTCGATGACGTGGTTGTAGGTGACGCTCGCGCGGACCTGGTTGGCCGGCGACGGATCGCTCTCGAGGACGCGGAGGCTGTGCGGTAGTTCCTCGTAGAACAGCTTCCGGTAGTAGGGATTCTCGGCGACGAAGGGATGCAGGTCGGACGTGAGTCCCACGGTGTCCATCCAGCGACGGAACACCTGGACGTGCTTGGCCTCCTCGTAGCAGAACTGCGTCAGGTACATCTCGTCGCCCAGTCGCCCTTCCGCCTCCATCGCGCGGAGGAACGGGAGGATGTCCTGGGTGACGGCCTCCTCACCCGCGACGAACAACGCGACCAGATAGGTCGAACTGCGGCGCTGCTCGGAGTTGAGCGAGGCCCAGTCGTCGGCGTCGTGGGAGAAGTCGATGTCCATCGGGTCCCAATGTGCTGCGTTGCCCTTCGCGAAGAGACGCAGCGGGAAGGCGTCCCAGTTCAGACCGCCTTCCCGCAACGACGCGAAGCCTTGACGTATCTGTGTAATCTCGGTCACACAATCGAGGCTAGACCTCGATTCCACATCCGTCGCGGACTTGTCTCAGACACCCAGCAGGACGTCGCCGGGATACCCGTCGGGACCGAAGCCCGGCGGAAGGAGGAAGACGGCCGACCCGATCGGGGTGATCCACGGATTCAGCGCGTCGTGCTCGGCGAGGCGCTGCTGCACCGGGACGAACTGACGCTCCACGTCCACCTGGTAGGCGGCGAACAGCAGCCCGACGCCGTCCTGGTCGTCGTAGTTGTACCCCCGTCGCAGGAACTGCTCGTCGCCGGTGCGGGGACGTGCCCGCGCGACGTGCGATTCCGGTGGGATCACCGGGATGCCGAACCGGTCGGTGGCCTCGAAATCGGCGTCGTCGTATTCCTCCGAACCCGTCAGGGGAGCACCGTTCGACAGTCGCCGGCCGACCGCGAGCTCGCGAGCCGGACGGTCCAGCTCGTCCCACGTGTCGAGTTCCATGCGGATCCGGCGCAGCACCAGCGAGGTACCGCCGGCCATCCACGGCGGGTCGCCCGGATTCCACACCTGCCGGTCGAAGTCCGGGCTGTGCGGGACGGGATTGACGGTGCCGTCGACCTGACCCATGAGGTTGCGCATCGTCGTCCCGTCGGGCCGCGTGCCGGCCGCACGCCGGAATCCGCGCTGGATCCAGCGGACCGTCGCCAGCGAGCGCACACTCCTGGTGAGTGTGCGCACCGCGTGCGAGACGGTCACCGGGTCGTCGGCGCAGACCTGCAACAGCAGGTCGCCGCCCGACCATCGTTCCTCGAGCCGGTCGATCGGGAAGGCCGGCAGCGGCTTCAGCCACGCCGGCCGCAGATCGGTCAGACCAGCGGCGTCGAAGACCGCGGGACCGTAGCCGACGGTGACCGTCAGCCGGGCCGGGTCGACGGCGAGTTCGGGTTCGGTGTCGCCCAGCGCGGGCATGCCGGTGGTGAGGCGCCGGGCGTCCTCGGCCCACACCCGCATGATCCCGACGAGCCCGTCACGATCGATACCGTCGGCGAGGTCCAGTGCCACGAACGACGCGAACGACTGCGCGGAGGTGTCGATACCGGCCTGATGAGCGCCGTGGATCTCCACGGTCCGCGCGCCGATCGGTTCGGGGATGCGGGACGCGACCGCCGTCCCGCCACCGACCGCGCCGAGTCCCGCGGCACCCAGTGCGGCGACACCGCCACCGAGCAGAGCGCGTCGGGTGAACCTAGCCATCGTGCGCCGCTCCGTCGGCCGGCACGTATTCCTCCTGCGCTCCGGCGAAGTCGCGGACCTGGGCGGTGAACTCCTCGGTGGAACCGTCCGCGAACTCGAGCGTGAAGCTCACCGTGCTGCCGGGCCTCAGGGGTTCGGCGAGGTCCATGAGCATGAGGTGATCACCGCCGGGAGCGAGGGTGTGGGTGGTCCCGGCAGGAACGACGAGCCCGTCGCCCATCTCCTGCATGACCATCGAGGTGCCCTCCGCAGACACCATTTCGTGCAGTTCGGTGGAGGCGGACGAGGGGCTGGACGCGCCCACGATGTGCACGTCGTCGCTTCCGGTGTTCTCGATCTCGGCGAAGGCTCCGGTCATCCCGGTGTCGGAGGCCTTCACCCAGGCATCGCGACGACGACGGCATCCGCCGAGGTCGTGGTGGTCTCGGATCCGCAGGCGGTCGCGAACAGTGCGGTGGCGACGGCGACGCTCGCGGTGCAGAGCAGGGTCTTCTTCATGATTCTCCGTGGATCGGTGGCGGCATACGGGCACGCCGAACGAACGGTCGTCGGGAGACGACCGAATGAGGGATCTAACGGAGAACTGCGGGTGGCCCGCGACTTCCCACCCCACCGACGAGCAGGACCCCCGGGCCCACGCGGGGCCGGTGGGCGATGCGGGTGGGCTCCACGACGGCCACGGGCAGCGCGCGGAACAGCTCGGGGACCATCCGGTGCAGGGCCGCGAGCGCCACCTCGCAGCCCTTCTCGGCGCCGCGCAGGAGCAGAGCCGCCACGGCGACCGCGGCGACGTGGGCGACGAGCATCCCGGCTGTCGGGGTGTGCAGATGGCCGTCGTGCAGTCCGAGCACGAGGTGCCCTGTCACCTGAGCGAGGACGAGGAGCAGCGGCACCGGAAGGCGGGTCTCCGCGGCGAGCAGACCGGAGGCGACAGCCGAACCGGCGAGGAGCACCAGCACGTCCTGATGCGGCACGGCGCCGCCCGCGACTGCGTGCGCGGCGGTGCTCAGGGTGACCGAGATTGCGCCCACGAAGACCGCGCGCATGCGCCTCACGGTCTCCACGTCGACGGCCATGGGGTCAGAATACTTCCCTCACCTGCAATTACTACCTAATGTAGTAACCGTCACGTAAAGATGCCGACAGCATGTCGGTAAGATATCGACGTGCCGTCGAGAAGATCGGGGGTACCTGTCCGGTCCAGCCCACGAAGGACTCCACATGTTTCTTGCCATGCGCGAACTATGGTTTGCGCGCACCCGCTTTCTGTTGATGGGCGCGGTCGTCGCGCTCATCTCGATCCTCATGGTCATCCTGTCCGGCCTGTCGTCCGGTCTCGTCGTCGACGGTGTCTCCGCCCTGCAGCGCACACCGGTCCAGGCGTTCGCCTTCGCCGAGGGGACCAAGACCGACTCCGCGTTCTCCCGATCCGTGGTCACGGAGGACCAGGCCGACGCCTGGCGTGCCCGCCCGGACGTCGCCCGGGCCGAACTGTTCGGCAACACCATCGTCAACGCGAAGACCGACGGTGGAACCCCCGTCGACCTCACCCTCTTCGGCATCCGGCCGGGCTCGTTCCTCGAACCCTCGGTCGCCGAGGGGACACCGATCGGCGGTGACACCGACGTCGTCCTCAGCGACAGCGCCCGCGCCACCGGTGTCGAACTCGGCGACACCATCGTCGTCGACCGTCTCGGTACCCGGCTGAACGTCGTCGGATTCACCTCCGACAAGCGCACCTTCGGACACGTCGACGTCGCCTACCTGCCCCTGAACACCTGGCAGGAGATCCACGCCGGCGTCCGGCTCGGTGAGCAGGTCCCCCCGAGCGCGTACACCGAAGCCAGCGTGATCGCGATCGAGGGCGTCGACGGAGCACTGCCCGACCTCGCCGCCGGCGACGCAGAGGCCGGTACGGCCGCGAAGACCCTCGAGGAATCGTTCGACGCCTCCCCCGGCTACAGCGCCGAGATGATGACGATGTCGATGATCATCGCGTTCCTCTACGCGATCTCCGCCCTCGTCGTCGGAGCGTTCTTCACGATCTGGACGGTGCAGCGCAGCCGTGAGATCGCCGTGCTCCGCGCGATGGGCGCCTCCACCGGCTTCCTCCTGCGCGACTCGCTCCTGCAGGCTGTGATCGTGCTCGTCGGCTCCGTGGCCGTCGGCGTGCTCATCGGCCTCGGTCTCGGATCGGGCCTCGAAGGCAGCGGTATGCCGTTCGTCCTCGAGACCGGGCCGATCGTGCAGGGCGCCGTCCTGCTCGTCGTCCTCGGCCTCGTCGGCGCCGCGCTCGCCGTGGCCCGCATCGTCCGCGTCGACCCGCTCGCAGCACTGGGAGAGAACCGATGACCGTCACCACCACCACAGGTCTGAGCCTGGCCGACGTCTGCCTGTCCTTCGGCGACGGTGACAGCACGGTCCACGCCCTCGACCACGTCGATCTGGACGTCGCCCCCGGTGAACTCGTCGCGATCGTCGGCCCGTCCGGCGCCGGCAAGTCGAGCCTGCTGGCGGTCGCGGGCGGCCTGAGCCGACCCACCTCCGGCGCCGTGAAGGTCGACGGGATCGAACTGACCGAACTCGACCGGAAGGCCACCACGAAGCTGCGGCGCGAACGCATCGGTTTCGTGTTCCAGTCCGGCAACCTCCTCCCTGCCCTCACGGCGCGTGATCAACTGCTCCTCGTCGAGAAGATCACCGGACGGCCCGGGCGGAATCCCGCCGAACTGCTCGCCTCGGTGGGCATGGAGCACCGCGCCGACCGTCGGCCGGGTCAGCTCTCGGGTGGTGAGCGTCAGCGGGTCGGCATCGCCCGTGCCCTGATGGCCGAACCGTCGCTGCTGCTCGTCGACGAACCCACCGCGGCGCTGGATCGCAAACGCAGCCACGAGGTCGTCGAACTGCTGGCACGCGAAACCCACACCAGTGGGGTGGCTACGATCATGGTCACCCACGACCACGAAGTCCTGCGGCACTGCGACCGCGTATTGGAAATGGTCGACGGAAGACTTCGACCACACGACTGAGAAGTCGACAGCTGAACGAGGAGGGCCGGCGGTGCCGAAGATTTCCGCAGCGACGGTCGCGGAGCATCGCGCCGCGCAGCGCCGTGCCCTCCTCGACGCAGCACTCGAACTCCTCGCCGAGACGCCGGAACAGGCGCCTTCTCTCGGCGACGTAGCCCGCCGTGCCGGTCTGGCACGGTCGAGCGTCTACAACTATTTCGATTCCCGCGACGACCTGCTGCACGCAGTCGTCGTCGATCTGTTCCCCCGCTGGAACAAACGCGTGGTCGAGGCGATGGACGAGGTCTCCGATCCGACCGAGCGGGTGCTGATGTACATCGACGTCAATCTGCAACTGGTCGCCGAGGGGGAACACGCGATCGTCGGTGCTCTCGCCACCTTCACACCGCAGGCGTTCAGCGACGAGAGCATGCACGCGATGCACCAGGATCTGGTCCTCCCACTTCTCGAGGCGCTGCGCGCCCGGGGAGTCGCAGACCCCGAACTCGACGCCGAACTCGTCACAGCTCTCGTGCACAAGGGCACGGAACTGATCGAATCCGGCCGCGGGCTCGACGAGGTGCGCACCTCGATCCGCAGGGTCCTCACCACCGCGCTGTCCTGATGTTTCACGTGAAACGGACCGTCGATTCGGGACCGTTCACGATCGCCTCGGAATCGGAAGCTCCCTGAGCGGGTCACCACCGTCGACGAACAGGCGCGCCTGCGGCCGTGTCGCCACCGCAATCCGCCTCAGAGCGGCCCTGCCGGCTTCGGGATGCCGACCATCGAGTGCACCCACCCTGATCGCGAAGACGAGGTCGAACAGCTCCTCGTCCTCCTCCACGACGAAGTCCTCGACGGCCACGCAGCGCGCACTCAGCCGTCCCGACGCGATGAGGTCGCCCGACGAGACGATCAGTCGATCGATCGCCGCCCGGGAGCGGTCGATGGCGAGGATGTGCCCGGTGGTCAGCCGTTCGGCGACGGCTCGCGCTGCAGCACCGGGACCGCACCCGATCTCCAGCACCCGCAGGTGCGGCTCCAGCGGCAGCGCGGCGACGATTCCGGCGAGTCGTGGAGAGAGGCGGGCGGTCACCCTTCGAGTGTGGAATGTGGGCACACAGTGTGGTGCAGCAACAGAGAAAGGGCGCTTCCGAAGGATCGGAAACGCCCTCTAACCGTATTCATGTGATTGTGGAGCCTAGGAGATTCGAACTCCTGACATCTGCCTTGCAAAGGCAGCGCTCTACCAACTGAGCTAAGGCCCCGTCCGCCGCATCAGCGGCTGGGAACCGCGTGCCATTCGTCTTCGCTCCGAAGCATGCGAGCGATTCCGAGAACGATCAGAATCCCGGTTCCCACAAGCGCGAGAACCCTCATTCCGATCATCCTTCCGGCACGGGAGTGGGCCTAGGAGGACTTGAACCTCCGACCTCTTCGTTATCAGCGAAGCGCTCTAACCGCCTGAGCTATAGGCCCTCGAACCGAGATGGAACACTACCCCACCGGGGCCGCCGGAAACAAATCGCCTCGGCGGGGCAGTGTTCCTGCAGGTCAATCCGGGTCTGCGAGGGTGGCCTGGACACCGCCCACGAGATCGGTGCAGAGGTTGTAGATGAACGCACCGAGGGTCGCGAGAGCCGTCAGCAACACCGTGTTGGCGATGCCGATGATCGTCGCGTAGCCGAACACCTGGCCGGCCGAGACGAGCGCACCGCTACCGGCGTCGGAGACGATGTCGGTGAACGCACTGTTGAGGCGTTCCCACACCCCCATGCCGGCCAGCACGCCGTAGAGCAGGCCGACCGCGATCATCCACACGAAGAACAGCGACACCGAGATCACCGACGAGATCTTCAACATCGACCAGGGGTCGATGCGGCGGATCTGCACGGTGGCCCGCAGCGGTCCGGCAGCGGGGCTCGCCGTGGGAACGGCGGTGGTGCTGGGAGCACTCACCTGCGGGGTCTCCCCCGTGCTCGGCGAGCCGGGCGACGGATGCTTCACCGCGGACAGATCCGGCAGATCCTTGGCGAGATCCTTGCGCTCGATGTGCCGCGTCGGGCCGTCGATGACCGCGGACTTCGCCTTCGCCGCAGCAGCCCGGTCGCCCGCTCCGCGCGCGGAGTCTCCGCCACCGGCCGGGCGAGCTCCTCCGGCGGCCTTGGGAGCCGCTGTGCCGGTCACGACGGGACGCGTCGACGGCGCCGGGCCTCCGGTCTCGGAACCCTTGGCCGAGGCCGCAGCGGGACGCTGAGGCGTGCCCCCCTGCTTCGACAGACCCGGACCCACACCCGGAACGTTCGTCTGCGGAGCGTTCTGCGGAGAGCCCGACTGCGCCGACGCCGCTCCCCGCTGCCAGGGAGGGGTCGGGCCGCCGGAGCGGGGCATCTGAGCGGTGCGCTGCTGTCCGGTGGCCGGCTGATCGGCCGCAGCCGACCGTCCGTTCCCACCGTCGGCCGAGGCACCGCCGGACTTCGGAGCGTCGCCCCGAGCAGGCTTGTCCTGCGCCGCCTTCGCCGTCGGCTCGGCGGCCTTCTGCCCGGCTGCCGGCGTCCGGTCGGCCGAACCCTGCGCGGGTGCCGGATCCGCTGCAGCTCCCGCCGCGGGAGCGGACGAGCCCTGCGCCGGTGTCCCAGGAGCCTGCGAAGGCTGTGTCGGGGACGACTGCGACGGCCGGTTCTCCGGCGCCGGTTTCTGCTCCGAGGCCGGGCCCTGCTGCGTGCCCTTGTTCTCGGGCTTCACCTCGTTCTCTGTACGGTCCTCCGGCTTCCGACCGGGTTGCCCGCGATCGGCCCCGTTCGGTCCCTGGGGAGTGCTCACTTACGACTCCTTAGCTCCGGCTGCGTCGGCTTCGTCCGGCTCGTCGGCGTTGCGCGCGATCGCGAGCAATGTATCGCCCTCGGCCAGGTTCATGAGCCGCACGCCCTTGGTCTGACGGCCTGCCTTGCGCACCTGCTTCGCCGCAGTGCGGATGACACCGCCGCTCGAGGTGATGGCGTACAACTCGTCGTCGTCCTCGACGATGCGCGCCCCGACCAGGTTGCCACGCTTGCGGTCGTACTGGATGGTCAGAACACCCTTACCGCCGCGGCCCTGGACCGGGTAGTCCTCCATCGGGGTGCGCTTGGCGTAACCACCCGAGGTAGCGACCAGCAGGTAGGTGCCCTCCTTGACGACGTTGAGCGAGAGCAGCTTGTCCTCGCCGTTGAACCGCATGCCCTGCACACCGGAGGTCGCGCGGCCCATCGGACGCAGCGCCTCGTCGGTGGCCGAGAAGCGGATCGACTGGCCCTGCTGCGAGACGAGGAGCAGATCGTCCTCGGCGGAGCACAGCACCGCGCCGACGAGCTCGTCGTCGCCACGCAGGTTGATCGCGACGATGCCGCCCGAACGGTTGGAGTCGAAGTCCGACAGGCGCGACTTCTTGACCAGGCCGTTGCGGGTCGCGAGCACCAGATACGGCGCATCCTCGTAGGTCTTGAGGCGGATGACGCCCTGGATGCGCTCGTCGGGCTGGAAGGCCAGCAGGTTCGCGACGTGCTGACCGCGGGCCGTGCGGTTCGCCTCGGGCAGCTCGTACGCCTTCGCGCGGTAGACGCGGCCCTTCGTGGTGAAGAACAGCAGCCAGTCGTGCGTGGACGTCACGAAGAAGTGCTTGACGATGTCGTCCTGCTTGAGCTCGGCACCCTTGACGCCCTTGCCGCCGCGCTTCTGCGAGCGGTACAGGTCGGTACGCGTGCGCTTGGCGTAGCCGGTCTCGGTGATCGTGACGACGACGTCCTCGCGTGCGATGAGGTCCTCGTCGTTGACGTCGCCGTCGGCCGCGACGATCCGCGTACGACGCTCGTCGCCGTACTTGTCGACGATCTCCTTCAGCTCGTCGCGGACGATGGCACGCTGCCGCTCGGGGCGGGCCAGGATGTCCTTGTAGTCCTCGATCTCGCGCTCGATCTCGGCGAGGTCGTCGACGATCTTCTGCCGTTCGAGAGCGGCGAGGCGACGCAGCTGCATCGCCAGGATCGCGTCGGCCTGGATCTCGTCGACCGTGAGCAGCTCGATCAGGCCGGCACGCGCGATGTCGACGGTCTGCGACGCGCGGATGAGCGCGATGACCTCGTCGAGCGCGTCGAGGGCCTTGACCAGGCCGCGCAGGATGTGGGCGCGTTCCTCGGCCTTGCGCAGCAGGTACCGCGTACGCCGGACGATGACCTCGATCTGGTGGTTGACGTACAACCGGATCATCTGGTCGAGGCGCAGCGTGCGCGGCACCCCGTCGACGATCGACAGCATGTTGCAGCCGAAACTCGTCTGCAGCTGCGTGTGCTTGTAGAGGTTGTTGAGAACCACCTTGGCCACCGCGTCGCGGCGGACGGTGACGACGATGCGCATGCCGACGCGGTCGGACGACTCGTCGTGGATGTCGGAGATGCCCGCGATCTTGCCGTCGCGGACCTGCTCGGCGATCGACGTGATGAGGTTGTCCGGGTTGACCATGTAGGGCAGCTCGGTGATGACGATGCTGGTGCGGCCCTTGGCATCCTCTTCGATCTCCACGACACCGCGCATCTTCACCGATCCGCGACCGGTGGTGTAGGCATCGTGGATGCCCTGCGATCCGGTGATCAGGCCGGAGGTCGGGAAGTCCGGTCCCTTGATCCGCTCCATCACGGCGGCGAGGGTGGTCTCCTCGTCGGCCTCGAAGTTCTCGAGCGCCCAGTAGATGGCCTCCGCCACCTCGCCGAGATTGTGCGGCGGGATGTTGGTGGCCATACCGACCGCGATACCGCCCGAACCGTTGATCAACAGGTTGGGGATACGGCTGGGGAGAACCGTCGGCTCCTGCGTGCGGCCGTCGTAGTTCGGCTGGAAATCGACCGTCTCGTGGTCGATCTCCCGCAGCATCTCCATCGCGAGCGGCGTGAGCCGGCACTCGGTGTACCGCATGGCGGCGGCGCCGTCGTTGCCGCGGGAACCGAAGTTGCCCTGGCCGTCGACGAGCGGATAGCGCATCGACCACGGCTGTGCCAGACGCACGAGCGTGTCGTAGATCGACGCGTCGCCGTGCGGGTGGTAGTTGCCCATGGTCTCGGCGACCGCGCGCGCCGACTTCACGTACCCGCGGTCGGGGCGGAAGCCGTTGTCGAACATCGCGTAGAGCACGCGACGGTGCACCGGTTTGAGACCGTCACGCACGTCGGGCAGAGCACGGCCCACGATCACGCTCATCGCGTAATCGATGTAGCTGCTCTGCATCTCCTGCTGGATGTCGACGGGCTCGATGCGGTCGTGCCCCGGCCCCTCCGGAGGCAACGTGGTGTCGGTCATGAGCTCCTTCTTCTACTCGGCTCGCACGCCCGGCTCCGGCCTTCGGCCCGACGGACGTCTCGCAACCACACGAGTCTATAGGTGCAGGTCAGCCGATGCCGAGAAGGACAGGCACTTCACAGCCCGAGATCTGTCCGGAACCGAGCTCTCACATGTGGGATCCGGTGACCGGGTCGCGGTCGACCTGCCGTTCCACCCCCGATGCCCACTGCTCGAGCCGGGCGTCGCGCACGGCGTCCTCCGGGTTGGAGGCGAGTAGCAACGCGGTGATCGGCACGGCCAGGACGATGATGCCGAGGACGAACGCCGGGAACAGCAACGACATCACGGTCATGCCTTCCGGGGCGGGCATGCTCGGATCAAGGGTGACCCGCACGCCGGCCATGCCGGTGTAGTGCAGCGCCACGACCGCGCATCCCATGACGAAGGCCGCGACGACGCGGATCTCGAGACGACGCGCGCGGCGGGCCAGCGCGAGTGCGGCCGTGGAGGCGACGACACCGATGATCACCGAGGCGATCACGTACCCCGTCTCGTGTTCGATCGTGCCCCGGATGCGGATGGCGTACATGCCGCTGTAGTGCATCATGCTGACGGCGGCGCCCATCAGCAGCCCGCCGACGAGCAACCGCACCGATTCGGGAATGCGGTGCTTGCTGACATCGTGTACGTCGGCTATCCGCAGGCCCACGAGAGTCGCGACGACGGCGAGTACGACGGAGAAGACCGTCGGTGCCAGTTCGTACCGGATGGTCGTCCCCGGCACGGAGAAGCCCATCATGCCGATGAAGTGCATGAGCCAGATGCCCACACCGCCGATGGACAACGACGCCATGAGGAGCCACCAGTTGCCGCTGCGCCGCGGTTCTTCGAGCGACCGCCGGACGCACGACAATCCGACGAAGGAGCCCATCACGGCGGTGGTGTAGGAGAGGAAGAATACCCACATCCCCATGGAGAAATGGTGTACGTCGTGCGACACGTGAGGTCCTCGTAGCGGCGCGCTATCACCACCGCGCTCGGTGGGCGCGCGCCACGACCTACCCGATGCGAGCTGCACCCCGATTCTCCAGCAGCGTAAGAGACCTTATCGCACTGTGGGCGTTCACATCACATCACCGTTTCACATGTCGCCCGTGAGGACGGGAGGCCGTCTCGGCTCCGCCCCCGCCGAACCAGGTCGCCACCTCCCGCTCCTGCTCGAGGTCCTGGGTGCTCGCCGATGCCATCAGGGCCACGACCGGCACCGCGAGCAACGTGACACCGATGATGAAACCGGGAAACAGCAGGGTCATGATGGTCATCCCCTCCGGATGCGGAGCGGACGGATCGACGGTCACCGCGATCCCGGCCATGCCCGTGTAGTGCAGTGCCACCACGGCGCATCCCATGACGGCGGCGGCCGGGATCCGTACAGCGGGCCGTTCCGCGACCCGCGACAGCCACAACGCGACGATCGACGCGACGACACCGATCGCCACGGACGCCGTGACGTACGACCTCCCCTGCTCGAGTTCGCCCTGGATCCGCACCGCGGCCATGCCGCTGTAGTGCATGCCGGCGACGGCGAACCCCATGATCACGCCACCGACGAGGAGTCGGATATCCGACGGCAACGCGCGGATCCACTGCGCGTCGGTGTCGAGGATCCGCAATCCGAACAGGGTGGCCGCCACGGCGAGTGCGACGGACAGCAGCGTCAGCCCGAGGTCGTAACGGATGGTCGAGCCGGGTACGTCGAAGCCCATCATGCCGATGAAGTGCATCAACCAGATTCCGACGCCGCCGATGGACAGCGCCGCCATGAGTGTCCATCGGGTCCTGGCGACCGACGTCCACGCGTTCGCAGCCTTGCGCGCGCAGGACAGCCCGGCATAGCACCCGACCGCGGACGTGATGTAGGCGAGAGCGAAAAGCCAACCGCCCATGGAGAAATGGTGAACCTCGTGCGACATGTTGCCCCCCAGGAAGCGGCACGCACGGCGCATCGGGCCGTGTCGTGCCGAGTAGACCGACAGCGACCCCCGACGCTGCACAGAAGGCTACTCCACTTCCGGGATTTCAACCAGATATGTTGAGTGACAACAAATTAGGGCGAATTTCAGTAGATCCGACCGTCGACGGGCTCTTCCGGACCGTCCGCCGCCCATCGCTCGGATTCCGCTTCCAGTTCCGCCGCAAGACGATCCGGGGCCTGGAGCACCAGAACGATCGGGACGGCCAGCAGCAGCAGGCCGACGACGAAGAGCGGGAAGAGAATCGAGAAGACCTCGATCCCACCGGAGACCACCACGGCGGGGTCGATCTCCACACGAACCGACGCGGCGGCGAGGAAGTGCACCGCGATCACGGCGGCACCGGCCAACGCGCTGCTCAGCAGGCGCTTGGGCCACGTGTCCGCGGTCTTCACCTGGGCCAGGAAGCCCACGGCCGTCACGATCGCCAGTCCCACCGCTGCGGCGACCCAGAGGGGATCGAAGGTCAGCGAGCCCTGGATCCGCACCGATGCGAGGACCGAGAACGGCACGCCCGCCAGGCCGGCGCCCAGCACGAGAGCACCCGTGACCGTCCGGCCGAGGGTGGCGGGACCGTTGTTCGGAATCGCGACGAGCAACGCCACGTACACCGACACCAGCGCGACGAGCATCGAGAACACGATGGTGACGGTGTCGAACCGCACCACGCTGTCCTCGACGTTGAAGCCTGCCATCGGAAGGAACATGGCGAGCCAGACACCCACGCCGCCACTCACCAGAGCAGCGAGAATCATCCAGTACGAACGCAATCGATCACTGGAGGTGGTGCGGACCCGTCGAGCACCGGTGACACCGACGAACACCCCGATCGCCGAGGTCAGATAGGCCAGGACCGTGACCCACGAGCCCATCGTGAAGAGTTCGAGGCCCTCCCCCATTACTGGGTCACCGGCTGGTGCAGCTTCCGCAGGGCGTATTCGGTGACGGTGACCAGAGCCTGCTTCGCCGACTCACGGGCGCGCGCGTCGATCGACACGATCGGCACGTCCGCCGAGATCGCCATCGCCTGACGGATGTCCTCGAGCGGGTACCGGGGCGCATCGTCGAATTCGTTGATGGCAACGATGAACGGGAGATTGCGCGCCTCGAAGAAGTCGACAGCGGCGAAGCTCTCGTCCAGGCGACGCGTATCGATCAGCACGATCGCACCGATGGCGCCGCGGATCAGGTCGTCCCACATGAACCAGAAGCGGTGCTGTCCGGGCGTACCGAACAGATAGAGGACGAGGTCGTCGGCCAGACTGATACGGCCGAAGTCCATGGCGACCGTGGTGGTCGCCTTCTGCGGTGTCGCAGAGAGGTTGTCGACGCCGTCGCTGGCGTTCGTCACGAGCGCCTCGGTGCGAAGCGGCACGATTTCCGACACCGCCCCGACCAGAGTCGTCTTGCCGACGCCGAAGCCTCCGGCGATCACGATCTTGGTCGAGGTCACGCGCTTCGTGGCGTTAGAGTTCGCGAAGTCCACTGAGGACCCTTTCAATCAGCTCACGACGCTCCGCGTCGCTCGAATCGTCTTTCAGCGTGGCCAGGATCTGTACGTGTCCGGCTTCGACGAGATCGGCGACGAGCACGCGTGCCACGCCGATCGGCACCCCCACGCGCGCGGCGATCTCCGCGACGGAGGGTGATTCCTTGCACAGCTCCAGGATCGTGGCGTTGATGTTGTCCAGATCCCGGGACCGATCGTCGGTTCCCGGAATGGCCTGGATGAGCGCCTCCAACGCCAGTTCGACCGCAGGACTCGTACGTCCCGAAGTCAGGGAGTAGGGCCGGACCAGACTGGGCTGGTCCGGCACCGACTCCGGCTTCCGCGATTCCATGGCCACCTCGACGTCAGGACCCTAGACCGACCCGCGGGGTGGCTTCGACCGAAGCACCCACTCGATCGACCAGGAGCGCCATCTCGTAACCGACCTGTCCAATGTCGCACTCGGAGGCGGTCAGAGCCGCCAGGTGCGAGCCGTCGCCGACGCTCATCAGCAGCAGGTATCCGTGCTGCATCTCCACGACGGACTGCAGCACACCCCCGCCGTCGAACAGCTGCGACACACCGTTGGACAGGCTCGCCAGACCCGAGGTCACCGCAGCGAGCTGCTCGGCACGATCCACCGGGAGGTGGGCGCTGGCGGCCATGAGCAGACCGTCGGCGGACACGAGCACGGCATGCGAGACACCCGGGACTTCGCGCGCGAAGTTGGAAACCAACCAGTCCAATGGACGAGCTGCGTCGGATCCATGATCAATATTCATCGAACTCCCTGTTCGTCGTTCTCGCGATTGCTGGTATTCGCCGAGGCGCGCCCGTTGCGGACACCCTGCTGATGGCGGCTCAAGTTGGCCCGGATGGCTTCCGGGTCTCGACGTCGAATGGTCTTCGGCAACTCACCCGTTGCCGGCGCCCGAACGGCACCCGGCACCAGGCGTTCGCCGGGAGCGCGCCGCGGAAGACCCGCGGTGGTGTGCTCCTCCACGGGGGCCTCGGTAGCACGCTGTGCGGCTTCCCAACCCGCGTCCGCTGCGGAGCGCCACTCCCGCTTCCTGCGGTCCTCCGGAAGGCTCGTCGGGTCGACGAGCCAGTCCGACATCATCGTGGTGAAGATCGGGGTGTTCGCCGGCTGCGGACGGGACGACGCGAGGTCGGACCGCGGCTGGAAGAACGATGCCGTCTTCGCCGAGTTGGTCCGGTAACGATGCCGTGCCGCCTGCTGCGCGTCGCTGTGCGGCGAGACGGAGCCGCCGTCGGCGATGCTCGGACCGGAAGCCGCTGCGGCCGAATCGGGTTCGGAACCGTTGGTCGACGCAGCGGGTCGCTGCGGAAGCCCGGGCGTGCTGCCCGGCTGACGACGCGGCAGACCGGGTGTGCTGCCCGGACGACGCTGCGGGAGACCCGGCGAGGGTTCCTGCTGCCGACGGTCCGCGGCCTGCGCGGGTGCACGCTGCGGCTCCTGCGCGGGTGCACGCTGTGGCAGGTCGGGACGGTTCGGTGCGTCCGGTCGGCCCGCGGAGTCGCCACCTGCGAGCGGTCCCGCCACCGGCTGCTGCTGCGGCCGGTTCTGCGGAACGGACGGAGACGATCCGGCAGCCCGCCCCGGCAGGCCGGGAGTTGCGCCCGGACGGCGCTGCGGAAGACCGGGGGACGCGGGGCGCTGCGGCGGCGCGGGTGCGCGATGCGCCGAACCCTGCTGGGCGTCCCGTCCCTGCGGCTGGTCCTGCCGGGTGTCGCGGGAAGGTGCGGAGTCCGTCGGCGGCAGACCCGGCGTGGCACCGGGACGACGCTGCGGAAGACCCGAAAGACCTTCCCGGCGAGCCTGGTCGGCGTCGGGTCGCGGCCCGGCGCCGTTACGACCGTCGCCGTTGCGCCCGTCTCCGTTGCGCCCGTCGAACGAGTGACCGTTGGTCTCGTCCGGCCCGCGACGAGGACCGCGCGGAGGCAACGACGACGCGAAGGCTGCTGCGGCATCCGGTTCGATCCGGCGCGGCTGCGGCGACCGGGGCGGAGTCGGGAGACCCGGCGTCTCGCCCGGCTGACGCGTGGGCAGACCCGGAGTCCCACCGGGGCGACGCTGAGGGAGACCCGACGGTCCGAACTCGCGGGTTGCCGGCGGTGCCTGGTTGTCGCGCGGCGACGGTGCCTGGTTGTCGCGCGGCGACGGTGCCTGCGGGTCGCGCTGCGGCGGTCCCTGAGGCTCGCGGGGCGGCGGTGCCTGGAACGACGACGCGGACCGAGAGAACTCGTCGGATCCTGCTTCGCGCTGCGGCTCGTCGCGTCGCTCGTCGTCGTAGGACGGCTCCGCATCCCATGCAGCGGAAGCACTCTCGTCGACACCGTCGGCGTAGCCGTCGGTCGCGTAGCCGTTGTCGGCGTAGGCATCCTCGGACTCGTCCGCACGGACGTCGTCGGCGGAGTCGGCCTGCTGTGACGTCGCGTATTCGTGCTGTTCGTCGCCCGCGGGCAGACCCTGCTGTGCGACGGGCGCCGAGAGCGCCGGCGGTGCCGAGTACTCCTCCGCCTCGATCTCGATGCGAGTCTGAGGACCGGTGTGCGACAACGCCAACGGGGAGACCAGCAGGACGTCCGGGATGTGGACGCTCGCGGTGATACCCGGGTTGCGTGCGGTGTCGAAGGTCGGGCGCAGACGCACGGTGAGACCGTGCCGTTCGGCCAGTCGCGAGACCACGAACAGACCCATGTGGCGTGCGGTGTCGGGACCGACCTCGCCACCCTTGGAGAGACGCTGGTTGATGGACTCGAGTTCGTCGGCCGGGATACCGATACCGCGGTCGGCGATCTCGACGAGCAGGCCGCCGTCGACGGCACGCGCGAAACTGAAGGTGACGTTGCTGTCGGGCGGCGACGCGCGCAGCGAGTTGTCGACCAGCTCGGCGAGAAGGTGCACGATGTCGGTCGCGACCGCGCCGCTGAGGGCACCGTCGGGAGTCGAACCGATCTGCACACGCTGGTAGTCCTCGACCTCCGACATCGCGGCGCGCAGGATGTCGCCGAGCTGCACGGGCGCGGAGTGGCCGCGGCGCATGCGGGTACCGGAGAGAATCAGCAGGTTGTCGCCGTTCCGGCGCATACGCGCGGCGAGGTGGTCGAGGCGGAACAGGCTCTCGAGTCGGGTCGGATCCTTCTCCTCGTACTCGAGTCGTTCGATGAGGCCGAGCTGCTGCTCGACGAGCGACTTGGAGCGACGTGCGAGCGTCTCGAACATGTCGCTGATCTGGAGGCGGAGGTGCGCCTGCTCGCCGGCGAGGCGCAGTGCCTGCCCGTGCATGTCGTCGACAGCGCGGGCGAGCTGACCGATCTCCTCGGTGGTGTGCACCGGGACCCGGGTGAACTCGATGTCCTCGATGTTGTCGCCGACCTTGATGCGGTCGATGGCCTCGGGCAGCTCCTGCCGCGCGACCTTCAGCGTGCCGTAACGCAGGCGGCGGATCGGGCCGACCAGCGAGCGGGACACGAGCAGTGCGAGCACGAGCGCCGCGAGCAGAGCTGCGAGCACGATCGCGGTATCGCGGAGAGCGACCGAGCGGGTTTCCGCGGCGCGGTCCTGAATCGTGGTGCTGACCTGCGCCGACGCCTCGTCGATGATGGTGCCGTAGATGTCGACACTGTTGAGCAGCGACGCGCGGATGTTGAGGATCGGGAGCGGACCGGAACCGGCCGCGTCGACCATGTCGGCACGTTCCTGGACGCCGGCCCGCAGTTCGGCGATCTGCTGATCGGCCATCGGGTAGGAGCGGGCGAGCAGGTCGAGCATCGCGAGCTCGGCGCCGGAGGCGGACACCAGCGCGGTGCCCGGCTGGTTCGGGTCGGCGAGGAGCTGGAGCACACCGAGCACCTGGCCGAACAGGTAACGCTGCGAATACCAGGCGTTGATCAGCTGGTCGCCGTAGATGAGGATCTCGCGGTCCTCGACCTCGTCGAGGATCGCTTCGACGATGCGGTTCAGGCTGTCACGAACCTCGTTGGTGACGGCGCTGATCTCTTCGACCGGAACCGGTCCGGCCTGCAGCTTCGTGTAGAGCGACTGCGCGGAGGCAGCAGTACGGCTCAGGTCGGCGGTGACCGCCGGATCGAGTTCGGGGTTCTCCGTGACCGAGGCGATGGTGCCGAAGGCGTCGCCGAGCGCCGCCATCTCCTCGGGAGTCACCGTCCCGGCGGCGGCACTCGCGGTGGCGGTCGCGAACGCCGTCGAAAACTCGACGATGTCCGGCACGGCCGCGACCTGGTCGGCCGCGGACGAGAAGTGGACGGCGTTGCTGAGCTCGTTCTCGACACGAAGACCACCGAGGACCATTGCCACGGTCACGGGGACAGCGAGAACGGCGGTGACCTTCCTGCGAAGACCCCACCCCTCGATGTTCCACCACCGCTGCTGGGGCGGCGACTTGTCACTCATGGATTACAGCTCTCCTTCCACCCCGTCCGCGCCGGGCGACGAGCACCAGTCGGCACTGCACTCCGATGAGCGCGTTTTCGATCGAGTGCAGTCGAACGAGACGTTTCGGGTGAGGGCACCATATCGGGACATACAGCGGATACGGAAGAGTGAGTCCTTCCCGCACCCCCGCGCTGCCCCGGCCCCCTCTTCGGCAGCCACGCGGACAGATGGCCGAATGGAGTGTACTCACGAGTAACGAAGAAGGCTAACGGCCCTTCCACGTTTCCGGTGGCAGACATCCGAACCCCCGCTGTGAGTTACAGCACAGCGGGGGTTCGGATGCGGATTCGGTCTCCGCATCGAGCGGAGCCGACGGCGATCAGACGTCGAGGAAGCGGACATCCTTCGCATTGCGCGTGATGAAGCTGCGTCGCGCCGCGACGTCCTCACCCATGAGGACGCTGAACAGCTCGTCGGCCGCAGCGGCGTCGTCAAGGGTCACCTGACGCAGGACGCGGACGCTCGGATCCATGGTGGTCTCCCACAACTCCTTGGCGTTCATCTCACCGAGGCCCTTGTAGCGCTGGATGCCGTCGTCCTTGTTGATCTTCTTGCCGGCCTTCAGACCCGCCTCGAGCAGGACATCGCGCTCGCGGTCGGAGTACGCGAACTCCGGCTCGCTGCGCTGCCACTTGAGCTTGTACAGCGGCGGCTGCGCCAGGAAGACGTGGCCTTCCTCGACCAGCGGCCGCATGAAGCGGAAGAGCAGTGTGAGCAGCAGCGTCGCGATGTGCTGACCGTCGACGTCGGCGTCGGCCATCAGGACGATCTTGTGGTACCGCAGCTTCGAGATGTCGAATTCCTCGTGGATGCCGGTACCGAACGCCGTGATGATCGACTGGACCTCGGCGTTCTTGAGGACCTTGTCGATGCGGGCCTTCTCGACGTTGATGATCTTGCCGCGCAACGGAAGGATCGCTTGGTACATCGAGTCGCGACCCGACTTGGCGGAGCCACCTGCGGAGTCGCCCTCCACGATGTAGATCTCGCACTTGCTCGGGTCCTTCGACCGGCAGTCGGCGAGCTTGCCTGGCAGACCACCGATGTCGGTCGCGCTCTTGCGGCGGACGAGCTCGCGCGCCTTACGGGCGGCGACGCGGGCGTGCGCCGACGACACGGCCTTGGTGACGATCGTCTTCGCATCGGCCGGGTTGGCCTCGAACCAGTGCGAGATGTGCTCGTTGCACGCCTTCTGCACGAAGGACTTCACCTCGGTGTTGCCGAGCTTGGTCTTCGTCTGGCCCTCGAACTGCGGCTCACCGACCTTGACGGAGATGATGGCCGCGAGACCCTCGCGGATGTCGTCGCCCGTGAGGTTCGGATCCTTCTCCTTGAGGAGCTTCTTGTCCTTCGCGTAACGGTTGACGACCGTGGTCAGCGCCGCACGGAAGCCTTCCTCGTGCGTGCCGCCCTCGTGGGTGTTGATGGTGTTGGCGAAGGTGTGGACGGATTCGGAGTAACCCGAGTTCCACTGCATCGCGACCTCGAGTTCGTGACCGGTGCCCTTGGCGGTGAACCCGACGACCGAGTTGTGGATCGGCGTCTTCGTGCGGTTGATGTGGCGCACGTAGTCCTCGAGACCACCCGGGTAGTGGTAGGTGCGGACCTTGACCTTGTGCACCTCGGGCTCGGCGGCCTCGACGGCCTGGTCCTCGGCGGTCTTCGGTGCCTCGGCGGTCTCCGGGACGTCCTCGTCGGTGACCTCTTCGGGCGCGACACGCTCGTCGGTGAGGGTGATGGTCAGTCCCTTGTTGAGGAACGCCATCTCCTGCAGGCGACGCGCGACGGTCTCGAAGTTGAACGTCGTGGTCTCGAAGATCTCCGGGTCCGGCCAGAAACGGACGGTGGTACCGGTGCGCTTGGTGGCCTCGCCGCGGATGAGCTCGCCCGGCTTCGAGGCGGTGTACGTCTGCTCCCAGTGGTAGCCGTCGTTGTCGATCTCGACCTCGAGGGTCGTGGACAGGGCGTTCACCACGGAGATACCGACACCGTGCAGACCGCCGGAGACGGCGTAGGCATCGGAGTCGAACTTGCCGCCGGCGTGGAGCTGGGTGAGGACGACCTCGACAGTGGGGACGCCGGAGGCGTGCATACCGACGGGGATACCGCGACCGTCGTCGACGACCTGGACGCCGCCGTCGGCGAGGAGGGTGACCTCCACCTTCGATGCGTATCCGGCCATGGCCTCGTCGACGGAGTTGTCGACGACCTCCCAGATCAGGTGGTGCAGGCCACGCTCTCCGGTGGAACCGATGTACATACCGGGGCGCTTGCGCACCGCCTCGAGACCCTCGAGGACGGTGATGGACGACGCACCGTACTCACTCTTGTTGTTGTTCGACTTCTGGGCAGCCACGGGTGGGTAGCTCTCCTTCTCCGATCGGCCCCGCGCACGCGCGCGACGCATTCCTGTCCATCCTACGTGCCCGCGAGCCTTGCGCCGGGGTGGACACGAAAGCGGGTGTTCCGCACCGCTGACGTCCCCGTAGCGGCCCCTTTGCGACCCGGACAGCGTGATTTCCTACGCGCTCCGATTTTCGCCCCTCGTACGGCCCGGGAGCGAGCCCGGGATCACCCGTAGGTGTCGCGTGGTCCGCGGCCGCGGATGTGGCGTTCGCCCTTCCGCCAGCTCGGAGCCGTCGGGCCGGTGATCCGCAGTTCCTTCACCACCCCGTGTCCCACGGCCGCGGCGATCTTGGCGAGGATCTGCGACTGCATCATCCGCAGCTGGGTGGCCCAGGCCGTCGACTCGGCCGAGACGTGCAGGATGCCGTCGCGCAGCCTGGTCGGCTGGGCATGACTCGCGATGTCGTCGCCGACGACCCGTGCCCAGCTCCCCATGACGGTGCCCTCGGACACGTGCGCCGACCAGCCCCGTTGTTTGGACAGCGACTGCGCGAGCGATCCGAGGGGCTGGGGATCGCGGTCGTCCGGACCGGGCCCCGACCAGCCACGACGTCGGCGTTTGGGGCGCAGCGGACCGCGCGACGCGCGTCCCTGACCGACGGCCTTACCGCTCGCCTTCGCGGCGGCCCGAGCCTCCTCGAGCGCACGGCGGGCGAGATCGATGCCCTTCAACTCCGGCTCGCCCGCGCTGCGCTCCGGTCCGGCATCGCGTTCGGGACCTGTGTGTTCGTCGTTCATCCGACCTCCCCGGTGATCGGGTCCGTCTCCCGCTGCACCGATCCCAGCACAGAGATACGACCATCTTCGGTGTCCTCGGCATGCACGGGGAATCGGGCGCCGTTCAGCTCGGCCGGCACGTCCTCCGGCACGGCAGCCGTGATCAGCACCTGTTCGGCCGTCGTGGCGACCTCTGCCAGGGCGGACCGGCGGCGTCGATCGAGTTCGGCGAAGACGTCGTCGAGCATGAGGACCGGATCGGTGCCGTCGGTGCGAAGCAGGGCGAACGCCCCGAGCCGCAGCGCGAGCGCGAACGACCACGATTCTCCGTGGCTCGCATAGCCTTTCGCGGGTTCGGTACCGAGCATCAGGTCGAGATCGTCGCGGTGGGGCCCGACGAGGCAGACACCGCGTTCGACCTCCTTCGACCGCACCTCCGCGAGGCGCTGGAGGAAGACGGTCTCGAGAAACTCCCGATCGTCCGGCGCGGGCGTCCGGGCCGGGTCGGAGAACTCCGGCGGCAACGAGTCGGCGAGACTGCTGCGATAACGCAGGCTCGCCGGACGGGACTCGGGTGCGATCGACCGATATGCCTCGGAGACGTGCGGAGCCAGCTCGTTCAGCAACGCGATGCGTGCGGCGAGCAGCTCGGCTCCGTGGGCCGCGAGATGGCCGTCCCACACGTCGAGGGTCGCCAGAGCGCTCGCCCCGTCGCTCGAGCGGCTCCCGCGCCGCAGTGCTCCACCCGCGGTCTTGAGCAGGGCGGACCGTTGGCGGAGCACCTTGTCGTAGTCGGCCCGCACCCCGCTCATCCGCGGGAAACGCGTGCTGAGCAGTTCGTCGAGGAACCGCCGGCGATCGCCCGGGTCGCCGCGCACGAGCGACAGGTCCTCCGGGGCGAAGAGCACCGTGCGGAGGATGCCGAGGATCTCTCGAGGACGACGGGCCGGCGACTGGTTGATCCGCGCCCGGTTCTGCTTGCCCTCGTTGATCTCGATGTCGATTCCGAGCTCACGACCGTTGTTGACGACCAGCGCACCGGCGAACGCCCGCGACGTGCCGGCCCGCAGCAGCGGACCGTCGGAGGACACCCGGTGCGACGACAGCGTCGACAGATAACCGAGGGCCTCGAGCAGGTTGGTCTTCCCGTGCCCGTTGCGCCCGACGAAGACCGTCGCCCCCGGAGTGAGGTCGACGGAAACCGTTCTCCACGAACGGAAGTCGCGCAGCGAGAAGGTGCGAACGTACACGGGGGTCCAGTCTCGGGGCCGGTCAGCCCGGCAGGCGCACCGGCATCAGCAGATAGGTGTAATCGCTGTCCGGAGCGGCGAACGTACCCGAGGAGTCCGGCACGGGCTCCTCGTCCAGCGCCGGCCGCAGCACGGCCGGACGACTCGAGGTGGTGAACCCGAACGAAACCTTGTCGGTGTGCAGCGACGTGAGTCCGTCGAGCAGGTAGCCGGGGTTGAACGCGATGATCAGCGGCTCACCGAAGAACTCCGCGGGATGGGATTCCTCGGCACGACCGGCATCGTCGCCACCGGCCGACAGCATCACGCTGCCCTCGGTGAACTCGAGTCGGACCTGTGCACCGCGCTCGGCGACCAACGCGACACGCTTGATCGCGTCGACCAGCGGCGCGATCTCGACGGTCGCCATCGCGGTGTGCTCGTTGGGGAGCAACTGGCGGAACTTGGGGAATTCGGCGTCGAGCAGGCGCGTGGTGGTGCGGCGCCCCTCGGCGACGATGCCGAGCAGACCTTCGGCGCCCACCGACGACCCACTGCCGAGAGCGAGCTGGACCGGGGAGTTGGACGAGCCGCCAACGGTTTTCGCGGCCTCGGAGAGGGTCTTGGCGGGCACGAGCACGGCCGAGCTGGTGGACTCCGCGGTGGGCATCCACTCGAGCTTGCGCACCGCGAGACGGAATCGGTCGGTGGCCGCGAGCACCATGTCGGTGCCCTCGATCTCCACCCGGATGCCCGTGAGCATCGGGAGCGTGTCGTCCTTGCCGGCGGCGACGGCGACCTGGCTGATGGCCTCGGCGAACAGATCGCCGGAGAGCGAACCGGTCTGCTGCGGGAGCGCGGGCAGCTGCGGGTAGTCCTCCACAGGCATGGTGGGGAGCGAGAACTTGGCGCTACCGCATGTGATGAGCACGCGGGTGCCGTCGAGCACGACATCCACAGGCTTGTGGGGCAACGCGCGGGTGATGTCGGCGAGCAGCTTGCCGGACACCAGCACCTGACCGGGGGTGATGACCTCGGCCGAGACGTGGACCTGCGCGGATACCTCGTAGTCGAAGCCCGAGACCGTCAGCCCGCGCTCGTCGGCTCCGAGCAGGACACCGCCCAGGACGGGAACGGGGGGTCGCGATGGAAGGCTTCGGGCAACCCATGCAACGGAATCAGCGAAGTCCTCGCGAGGCACACGAAACTTCATACTTCCCAGCTCCATCGCCCGGTGGATCCCTTCGATCGTGGTCTCGACAAGTCTACGAAGTCTGTCACAGAACCCCGACACCGATGAGGCGGAGCCGGGGGATGCGGGTCCACGTTATGCCTTCCCTCGC
This sequence comes from Rhodococcus rhodochrous, assembly GCF_900187265.1. Lineage (NCBI taxonomy): Bacteria > Bacillati > Actinomycetota > Actinomycetes > Mycobacteriales > Nocardiaceae > Rhodococcus > Rhodococcus rhodochrous. The sequence goes on along the minus strand of NZ_LT906450.1, from coordinate 13,783 downwards.
TGCTTGGAAAGCCGGGAGGCTCGAGGGGTGAGCCTCACTCGAGGGCCTGTGGACCGACGCTCTCCACACACCTGTTTTGAAAGAAGATTTCTGAAGAGAACTCACAGAAGTAGTAGTAGGGCCTGTGGAATCTGTGGACGAACGACCGTCTAGGCTGGTGGGGCGACGTTCTCGAGGGGGTCGAACTCGAGGATGAACTCGAGGAGTTCTCGAGGACGAATGTGGATTCCTCGAGACTGTTCATTCTTTGTCCACCGTTCGTCCACAAAGATCCCACGTTCTGCACACCCTTGTCCACAGGTGTGGGGACCGGAAATTTCTCGAGATACGGGACAGGGAGCGCCCTGTGGACGCTCCCTGTGGATGGAAACTCGAGGCTCGAGGAATCAGCGCTTGGACCGCTGCTTGATACGCGCGGTGAGCTCCTGCACCTGGTCGTAGACCTTGCGACGCTCGGTCATCTCCTTGCGAATCTTCTTGTCCGCGTACATGACCGTGGTGTGGTCGCGACCGAAGGTCTGCCCGATCTTCGGCAGCGACAGATCGGTGAGCTCGCGGCACAGATACATCGCGATCTGGCGGGCCTGCGCCAGCGGTCGTGCCTTTCCGGGCCCGCACAGGTCGTCGATCGACGTTCCGAAGTACTCCGCGGTCACGGCCATGATCGTGGCGGCATTGATCTCGAGAGCCGAGGAATCCGGCATCAGATCACGCAGCACGACCTCGGCGAGAGTGAGATCGAGCGGCTGCCTGTTGAGCGACGCGAAGGCCGTCACACGGATCAGGGCACCCTCGAGTTCGCGGATGTTGCGTTCGATCCGGCTCGCGATCAGCTCGAGCACGTCGTGCGGCACGTTCAGGCCGTCCATGCGTGCCTTCTTCGACAGGATCGCGATGCGCGTCTCGAGTTCCGGGGGCTGGACGTCGGTGATCAGTCCCCACTCGAACCGGGTCCGCAGTCGTTCCTCGAGCGTCGCGAGCTGCTTGGGCGGCCGGTCGGACGAGACGACGATCTGCTTGTTGGCGTTGTGGAGGGTGTTGAAGGTGTGGAAGAACTCCTCCTGGATACCTTCCTTGCCCTCGATGAACTGGATGTCGTCGACGAGCAGGATGTCGGTCTCGCGGTAACGCCGCTTGAACGCGACCTTGCGGTCGTCGCGGAGGCTGTTGATGAAGTCGTTCGTGAACTCCTCGGTGGAGACGTACTTCACCCGCATACCCGGGAAGAGCCGCTGTGCATAGTGGCCGGCGGCGTGGAGCAGATGGGTCTTCCCCAGTCCGGAGGCACCCCAGATGAACAACGGGTTGTAGGCCCGCGCCGGGGCCTCGGCGATCGCCACCGCCGCAGCGTGTGCGAACCGGTTCGACGCACCGATCACGAAGGTGTCGAAGGTGTACTTCGCGTTGAGGCTGCTGCTGCCGATGGGCGGCGTCTCGGGCGGCGGGGGCTGGGTGAAATAGGACGGCCACGACTCGCGGACGGCGGTCATCGCCTCCCGGTCGTCGTCGACCTCCTCGAGTTCGCCGTGGTCGGCCTCGAGCATGTCGTGTTCACGGGAGGAGATCAGGCGTCGCCGATAGGCCGCACCCTCACCGGGAAGCATGCCGTCCCGCTGATATCCACCGTCCATGGAGGCGACGGCGTCTGCGGATCCTGCAGGATCCCTGGTCACGGCACCGTCGCGCGGTCCGGTGACCTCGCGGGACATCGGAGGATCGCGGCGCAGATCACGGCTGCGGGGCTCTACCGTGCGCGGATTCACAGGCTGTGCATCGACCGGCAGACCCTCGAGGGGCAGCGTGTCGCGGGGTTCGGCGTAGGGATCCTCGGCGGGGTCGTCCACGCGTTCCCGCGGTTCGACGCGCACACCGAGACCCTCGACCCGGTGACCGAGGTGCCGGTTGAGGGTGCGGAGGATGGGTTCGCGCAGGTCACGTTCGATCGACTGCTGGGCGAGTGTGGAAGGTACCGAGAGCAGGGCGAATCCCTGTGCGAGCGTGATCGGTTTGACCAGCGCGAGCCATGCCTTCTGGCTCTTCGTCAGTACTCCGTCGTCGATGGTCAGCTCGGATACGACGTCCGTCCACACATCGGCCAGCGCGTTCGGCTCGTCGCTCACGCAGCTTCCCTCCCTTTGATCACCGGTTTTCCACACGATTATCCACAGGTGTGGACAACCGGGGGAATCACCCGGTGGATGTGTGGATGGGAGGTGTGTATTCGCTCAGCGGGCTCGTCGGCCCGGGCGGTCTGCGGGGATCAGTGTGACACACGGTGCGACGCGATCCGACTCCGTGTTCGGTGAACGCGCCCGGAGGAGCTGCGCGACGGCGCCCGACGAGGCGTGGGGCAGCGGGCCGTCACCGGCCCGGCACATCGTCGTCGGACGGAGCGTGACGCGGGACTGCACAGGTAGTCGCGATGCGCCGTCGAAGACATGGCCCAAAGCGTACCCGAGCTGTGCCCTGGATCACATACCTTCTCGGCGAGTAGTTTTCGCCGAATGCGTCCGGCGTGTCGCATTGATCGCCGCTGTTCGTCGCGGTTTGATTTCGCGCCCGCGTCCGAGTAGCCTCGAACAGTCACTCATACCGAGGTGACGGGTTCGTCCTGCTCGAGTCGAGCAATCGAATCCTGCGAATTCACGTACACGTTGGACGACGGTGCTTCCGCGCCGTCGCAGAATTATCGAGGAGTGTCGACCGTGGCCAAGGGCAAGCGGACGTTCCAGCCGAACAACCGACGCCGCGCGCGCGTTCACGGCTTCCGTCTCCGGATGCGCACCCGTGCGGGTCGCGCGATCGTTTCGGCGCGTCGCCGTAAGGGCCGCGCTTCTCTCACCGCCTGATTCCCTAACGGGAGCTCGGGGTGCTACCTGAGCCGTATCGACTGCGGCGCCACTCGGATTTCTCGGACACCGTCCGCCGAGGGCGTCGTCAGGGGCGGCGGGATCTGGTCGTTCACGTTCTCGAACGCGATCGCACCGAGTCCTTGGTGAGTGTCGGCGGTCCGCGTTTCGGACTGATCGTGAGCAAGGCTGTCGGGCCGGCGGTGATTCGACATCGAGTCGCACGCCGGCTTCGTCATATCTGTGCAGGTCTCGTCGAGGCTCTGCCCTCCGAGACCGACATCGTGCTGCGCGCACTACCCGGCGCCGCCACCGCGGACTCCCGCGAGCTCGACAAGCAGGTGCGGTCGGGCCTCGCCCGCCTCGGACTGCTCGACGCTGCTGCTCCCGCCTCGCGTGGGAGTGCTCGCACATGAACGAGCCCGAGCGGAGATCGTGGTGGCGGTCCCTGCGGTCTGCCCCCGCCCGGGCATTGATCTTCTGTATCGAGCTCTATCGCACCTATGTGTCGCCCACACGGATGCCGACCTGCCGATTCACCCCGACCTGTAGCGAGTACGCCGTGGAGGCGCTGCGCACGCGGGGTGTCGTCGTCGGTTCGGTCCTGGCAGTGGTGAGACTGCTCAAGTGTGGTCCCTGGCACCCTGGTGGGTGGGATCCGGTACCCGAACGGAAACATCGGTCGTCCCCAGTGGGTACCTGACCGGAGCCGAGACCCGAGACCGACGCCTCTTCGTGGCGATCATGGACGACCAGAGGAGTACATAGAGCCGTGCTCGACTTCATCTACTATCCCGTGTCCTGGATCCTGTGGGTCTGGCACAAAGTGTTCTCGTTCGTGCTGGCACCCGACAGCGGTTGGGCATGGGCGCTGTCGGTCGTGTTCCTCGTGTTCACGCTGCGTGCGATCCTGTACAAGCCGTTCGTCAAGCAGGTCCGCACGACCCGCCAGATGCAGGAACTGCAGCCCCAGATCAAGGCGCTCCAGAAGAAGTACGCCAAGGATCGGCAGCGCCAGGCGCTCGAGATGCAGAAGCTCCAGAAGGAGCACGGCTTCAACCCCTTGATGGGATGTCTGCCCGTTCTGCTGCAGGTTCCCGTCTTCATCGGCCTGTTCCACGTGCTGCGGTCGTTCAACCGCACCGGCACCGGTGTCGGTCAGCTCGGCCTGAGCCCCGAACAGAACGCCCAGCTCGGCAACTACGCGTTCAGCCCGGAGGACGTCCAGTCGTTCCTGAGCGCTCGCCTGTTCGGTGCTCCGATCTCGTCGTGGATCACCCAGCCGATGGCCTCTCTCGAGGCGTTCGAGCCGTTCGGCGGCATTCCGACGCGCTGGCAGATCGCCGCCGTCGCGGTGCCGCTCATGATCGTCGCCGGCATCGCGACGCACTTCAACGCTCGTGCCTCGGTCTCCCGTCAGAGTGCCCAGGCTGCCGCGAACCCGCAAGCCGCGATCATGAACAAGCTGGCCCTGTACGTCTTCCCGCTCGGTGTGCTCGTCGGTGGTCCGTTCCTGCCGATCGCCGTCATCATCTACTGGGTCAGCAACAACATCTGGACCTACGGACAGCAGCACCTCGTCTTCCGCCGTATCGACAAGGAGGAAGGGGAGAAGAAGGCTGCGGCTCTGGCCCGCCGGAACGAGAACGCACCGAAGCCGGGTGCTCGCCCCGACAAGTCCAAGAAGAAGGGCTCGGCCACCGCGCCCGATGCCCTCGATGCCTCGGTCGACGAGACCGGTGAGGTGTCGCTGCAGAAGGACTCCGCGGCCGGCGACGAATCCCCCGCGGCATCGAAGTCCGGTGCGTCCACTCCCAAGCCGGGCAGCCGTCCCAAGAACTCCAAGCGCAAGCGGCGCTGACCGAAGTAGAAGAGAGCTGAAACATGGCCAGTGACCTGGACAAGGTGGAAGAGGACCTCGCGGTGGCACCCGAGGAGAGCGACGCTGCGGCGGATGCCGATCTCGATGACGACGACTATCTCATCGAAGAAGGCGAGATCGCCGGCGACTACCTGGAGCAGTTGCTCGACGTTCTCGATTTCGACGGCGACATCGACCTCGATGTCGAGGGTGACCGCGCAGTCGTGAGCATCGACGGCGGCAAGGATCTGACCAAGCTGGTGGGTCGCAACGGTGAGGTTCTCGACGCTCTGCAGGAGCTCACCCGTCTCGCCGTGCAGCAGGCGACCGGCGAGCGCAGCAAGCTCATGCTCGACATCGCGGGATGGCGTGCGGGCAAGCGCGCCGAGCTCTCTTCGCTCGGCACGTCGGCCGCGAAGCGTGTGCTCGAGACCGGCAAGCGTGAAGAACTCGAGCCGATGACGCCGTTCGAGCGCAAGATCGTGCACGACGCCGTCGCGAAGATCGACGGTGTGTCCAGCGAGAGCGAGGGTGCGGAGCCGAACCGCCGTGTGGTGATCGTCAAGGATTGAGTCGGCCGCGCCGACCGAAGAGGGACTCTGCGTCGTCAGGGTCCCTCTTCGCCTTTTCGTACTGATGCTGTGGGCCCCGATGTTGTTTCGGGTGAGCCGACAGGAAAGGATGTTTCACGTGGAACAGCACGAGGCGGAACTGTCGGCGGTCGCGCAACGGGTATTCGGGGATCGGATCGAACTTGCCGAGCGGTACCACCACTCGTTGTCGACGGCAGGTGTCGAGCGGGGACTCATCGGCCCGCGCGAGGTGCCGCGCCTGTGGGAACGACACATTCTCAACTGCGCCGTGGTCGGCGAACTCATCCAGGACGGTGAGACGGTCGTCGACGTGGGAAGCGGCGCCGGACTGCCGGGTATTCCTCTTGCCCTCGCCCGCCCCGATCTCCAGGTCACTCTCGTCGAACCGCTGCTGCGCCGCACCGTCTATCTGGCGGAGTTCGTCGAGTCCAACGGGATCGAGAACATCCTCGTGGTCCGTGGCCGTGCCGAGCAGCCGAGTGTCCTCCAGGAGGCCGGCGGCGCAGACGTCGTCACCTCCCGTGCCGTCGCCCCTCTCGCCAAGCTCGCCAAGTGGTCGCTCCCCCTCGTTCATGAGGGCGGCCGGATGCTCGCGTTGAAGGGTTCGTCCGCTCGAGAAGAGATCGACCGTGATCGCGATGAACTCGCACGCCTCGGTGCCGGCAATCTCGAGGTGCTCGAGTGCGGAGGTGATCTCCTGCCGACACCCACGATCGTCGTGAAGGCCGAGCGGATTCCGCGGCCGGCGCGGCGTCGCAAGAAGCGCTGACCGAATCGGTCGGCGCGACGATCGCCGCAACACCCTCCCCTCCCTACCGGGTCGGGAGGGTGTTGTCGTTTCCGAGACATTTCTGTTTCGACTCGAGGAATCTACTCGAGTACTTTTCCGGTTCGAAACGGTCGTTTCGGACGTTGTCACACCAGACCCAATCACCCCAGGGAGTTTCGTCACTGTGATGTTTCTGGTTCTTATGGTCGACTCGCGATGAATTACCTTCCTATGCAATGGAATTGGCATTATTCAAGGTGAATTACGTTGGGGAACAACGTGTCTCCACCCGGGCATTCACTGCTTGCAACTCTCCGTGTCTGGAGTGCGCACTGTTTCACGTGAAACCATCGAGCCCCTCCTCCGTCTGTTTCACGTGAAACAACTCCCCGCGCCGTTTCACGTGAAACGTCACCCGGCCATGTCGCCGACGGAACCTAGAATGCGGATGGGATACTGAACCAACCGAGAATGCGTGCGCGTGGTCGGGAGGCCGGGGACAGCTCCGGGCCCCCGGGAATCGCATTCTCTCTTCGGCGCCTCGACCCGGTCTTCGAAGTCGCGACCGGGAAGCGACGAGGATGTAGCGTGCGAACCGAGCGGATCTACGTGTAAGGAGTGTTCTATGACGGGTGGATCTGAATCCGCTGTTTCACGTGAAACCGGAGGCGTCGAGGACGACTTCTCCCCCGTACCCTTCGACGGTTTCTCCACCGTCGACACCCCGATCGGTGCGGCGGCTCATCGCGCCACCCAGGTCCTCCACCCGAGCGACGCCAACTCGTTGCCCAAGCCGCGCGAGCGTCGCGTCTTCACGATCGCCAACCAGAAGGGTGGGGTGGGTAAGACCACCACGGCGGTGAACATCGCCTCCGCGCTCGCCGTGCAGGGACTGTCGGTTCTCGTGGTCGACCTCGATCCGCAGGGCAACGCAAGCACCGCGTTGGGCGTGCCGCATTACTCCGGTATTCCCTCGAGCTACGAGATCCTCCTGGGCGAGATCAACGCCGCCGAGGCCGTGCAGCAGAGCCCGCACAACGAACGTCTCTTCTGCATCCCCGCCACGATCGATCTCGCGGGCGCCGAGATCGAACTCGTCTCGATGGTCGCGCGCGAGAACCGCCTCCGGAACGCTCTCACCAAGGAGGCGCTCGGCGACCGCGAGTTCGACTACGTGATCATCGACTGCCCGCCGTCGCTCGGTCTGCTCACGGTCAACGCGCTCGTCGCGGCCAAGGAAGTCCTCATCCCCATTCAGTGCGAGTACTACGCACTCGAAGGTGTCGGGCAGCTCCTGCGCAACATCGAGCTCGTTCAGTCGCACCTCAACCCCGAACTGCACGTCTCCACCGTCCTCCTGACGATGTACGACGGTCGCACCAAGTTGGCCGATCAGGTCGCCGCGGAGGTGCGGGCGCACTTCGGTAGCGCGGTGCTGCGTTCGGTCATCCCCCGCAGCGTCAAAGTTTCCGAAGCTCCCGGTTACGGGATGACGGTTCTCGACTACGATCCTGGATCGCGCGGCGCGATGAGCTACCTCGACGCCGGGCGCGAGTTGGCGGCACGCGGGGCACACGAGAATCAGGGGAACGGATGAGCGCGACACGTAAAGGCGGGCTCGGTCGAGGTCTGGCAGCACTCATCCCCACCGGTCCTCCGGTGGACGCAGAGCAGAAGCCCGCGACCGCCCCGGCCACCGCTTCCACGGCCACTGCTCCCACCACGACCGCGGCTCCGGCCACCCCTGCGCCGGCCAAGTCCGCACCGTCGAAGCCGGCTTCGGGTGGGCAGTCCAAGTCGGCCGCGGCGCGGCGCGCGGGGTCCTCGGTCCTGAACCTCCCGTCGTCCGGTCTGGGCACGGCAGCCGCCGACCTCATCATCGGCGACGGCAGGACGCCGGCGCCCGCGTCCCCGGCGGAGCCGGTCGAGTCCGACGCGGCACGAGCATCCGGGGCGGCAGCCGAGAGCGAACCCCTCCCCTCCCCCACCGGAGCGGTGTACCTCGAGATTCCGATCGACCGGATCGAGCCCAACCCGAAGCAGCCGCGTCAGGTCTTCGACGAGGAAGCGCTCGCCGAGCTCGTCCACTCCGTCCGCGAGTTCGGGCTCATGCAGCCGGTCGTGGTTCGCCGCCTCGAGGGCGACCGCTTCCAGCTCGTCATGGGCGAGCGTCGCTGGCGTGCCGTCCAGGAGGCCGGCCTCGACACGATCCCCGCGATCGTCCGCGACACCGAGGACGAGTCGCTGTTGCGCGACGCGCTGCTCGAGAACATCCACCGGGTGCAGCTCAACCCCCTCGAAGAGGCGGCGGCCTATCAGCAGCTGCTCGAGGAGTTCGAAGTCACCCACGAGGAACTCGCGAGCCGGCTCGGACGGTCGCGTCCGGTCATCACCAACATGATCCGGCTGCTCAAGTTGCCGGTCGCGGTGCAACGACGCGTGGCGGCCGGAGTGTTGTCGGCCGGACATGCGCGTGCCCTGTTGGCGCTCGAGGCCGGTGCCGACGCCCAGGAGGCACTCGCCGCACGCATCGTCGCGGAGGGCATGTCCGTGCGAGCGACGGAAGAAGCCGTCGTGCTCGCCAACCGCAACGACACCCCCGAGGCTCCGCAGCAGAAGCGTCGGAAGCCCATCCAGATGCCCGGGTTGCAGGACGTCGCGGACCGTCTGTCCAACTCCTTCGACACGCGCGTCACGGTGAGCCTCGGCAAGCGCAAGGGCAAGATCGTGGTGGAGTTCGGTTCGGTCGACGACCTCGAACGCATCGTGAAGATGATGGAGTCTCAGACCGATCTTTCTTGACTCCTCGTCGGAGCAGGACAACAGTCTGTAGACGAAGGACGTGGAGGCGAGCTATCCCGTGTCGACCCGAGTATCACCGCTCACGCTGAGTGGGATCGAGCAGTTGCCTGCTCATGCGCGACGGTGCGTGTTCTGGGAGTTGGATCCCACCGCGGCGCCCGACGTACAACACTTCGCCGACCCCGAATTCGAGAAGGAAGCATGGCTGTCCATGGTCCTTCTCGAATGGGGATCGTGCGGCCAGATCGCGACGATCGGCGACAAGGCCGCCGGGTGTGCGCTCTACGCTCCCCCGGGCATGGTGCCCCGCTCGCGGGCCTTTCCCACCGCCCCCGTCAGTGCCGACGCGATCCTGCTGACGTCCATGCGGACGGAACCGCACGCGGACGAGCTGGACGTCGGAGCCGACCTCATCCGCGGTGTCGTGGCCGACCTCGTCCGCCGCAACGTCCGTGCCATCGAGGCCTTCGGGATCCGGCGCACCGCCGACGTGGAGGCGAGCGATGTGCCGCACGCGACGGCCACACTCGGGTGCTCCGACACGGAGTGCATGATCGACGCCGACTTCCTCGAGGACATGGGCTTCGAGGTCGTCGCACCCCACCACCGCTACCCGCGCCTGCGTCTCGAGCTCGACCGCGACCACGAATGGAAGCTCGCCGTGGAGGCCGCTCTCGACCGGCTCCTCGAGGAGTCCTCCCTCACCGTCGAGAGCCTGACCGCAGGTTCGGCGGTCGGCGCCCACTGAGGCGATACGTCCACCGGACGCCGATGCCGATACGTCCACCGACACCGACGAAAAAGGACCGCCCCCGCAGACTCTGCGGGGGCGGTCCTTTTTCGTCGGTGTCGGCTAGTGGCTGTCGGAGATGGACAGTTCCTCGGCGAGCAACTCGGCGAAGGTGTACGTGCCGGTCGGCTGGTCGTCCTGGCCGAGCAGGTACAGCCGCTTCACTGCAATGAGGATCGCCTCGGCGATGGTGTCGCGGCTGCGCGGATCGGCGAGCAGCGCGGCGTCGTGCTCGTTGGTGAGGTAACCGAGATCGATCTGCACCGTCGGCATGTTCGTCAGACGCAGCAGATCCCAGGTGCGGCCGTGGCTGCGGCAGTCCTGCAGGGTCGTGCGGGCGACGATCTCGCGCTGGATGTAAACGGACAGCACCTGGCCGATCATCGATTCGGAACCGTGCGAGTTGCCGTAGTGGAAGCTCGCGATGCCGTTCGCGGCGGGGCTGCGGCTCGCGTCGCACCGCAGCGAGATCATGAGGTCGGCGCCGAACGCGTTGGACGTGCCCGCGCGTTCCACGTCGGTCGGATTCACGTGGTACGGCCGCGACAGGAAGGTCTCCATGCCCGTCGCCGCCATCCGGCCTTCGAGCCGGCGCGCGAGATCCCACAGGATGTCGGCCTCGGAGATCGGGCCGTGGGGGCTCGGCACGATGATGCCGTGGGTGTTGCCACCGAGACCCGGGTCGATGACGATGCGCTTGCCGCTGAGCTGAGGACCGGAGCGGCGCACGATCTCCTCCTCGGAGATCGCGTGGGGCGACCCACCCGACACGCGCGTGCCGAGCAGTTCGAGCGAGCGCAGTGTCTCGGCACCGCAGATGCCGTCGGAGGCGAGTCCGATCTCGCGCTGGAAGGAGCACAGACCCTCGTGGGTCTTCGGACCGAAGTAGCCGTCCACGCGGTCGACGTAGAAGCCGAGATCCTGCAGGCGGGTCTGCAGGGCCGCGACGTCGTCGCCGTAGAGCGGAGCGGAGAGCTGATACATCAGGGTGCGCGCACCGAGCTTGTACGACGCTTCCTTCAGGGAACGGTAGGTCGCGGGTCCCACGATCCCGTCGACGAGAAGACCGCGCTGCTGCTGGAACGCGCGCACTGCTCCGTCGAGTTCACGATCGAATGCGACGTCCGATCCCATCCAGTCGCCCGACTCCTCGGGCTCGTTGTGCAGGAAGCCCAGGCCGGCCAAGGTGCTCCGGATCTCGGCGACCGCCGGACCGTGGTCGCCGTGACGAAGAGGGCGCATGTATCGGGCCTTTCCGTGCTGACCGGATCGGTGCCCGGCGTGAGGGCTGGGCAGCATCGAACGGGGGTTGGATGAAGGATGTGCCCGTGAAGACGGGCTCACGGGCACATCCGAGAGGTTGATCCTGGGACGGTACTACAGGACGTCCGCGAGATCCCGAAGCAACGCCGCCTTGCCCTTGGCCCCCACGATCGTCTTCGTCGGCTTGCCACCGGAGAAGAGGATCATCGTGGGAATCGACATGACCTGGTAGTCACGTGCGGCCGACGGATTGGCGTCGATGTCGAGCTTGGCGACGGTCAGCTTGTCGCCGTGCTCGGCCGCGATCTCCTCGAGAACCGGAGCGACCATCTTGCACGGACCGCACCAGGTGGCCCAGAAGTCGACGAGGACGGGCTTCTCGGACTGCAGTACGTCCTCGACGAACGACGAGTCGGTGATGGTGACGGTGTTCTTGTCGGCCACGGGTGTCTCCTGAATCTCGGGATGGAATGTGGAACGGCTGGTGGGATCAGGCCTCGGCGAGCGTGGGCGCCTCGACCTCACGGTTCGCGACGAGCCACCGCTCCGCGTCGATGGACGCCGAGCATCCGGTGCCGGCGGCGGTGATCGCCTGGCGGTAGGTGTGGTCGACGAGGTCGCCCGCGGCGAAGACACCCGGCACGGAGGTCGCGGTGGACGGCGCCGAGACCTTCACATAGCCCTCGTCGTCGAGGTCGACCTGACCCTTGACGAGCGAGCTGCGCGGGTCGTGGCCGACGGCGACGAACAGACCGGTGACGGGCAGGTCGCTGCGCTCGCCGGTGACGGTGTCCTCGAGGACGAGGTTGGTGACGCTGTTCTCGCCCTGCACCTCGGCGACCTTCGCGTTGGTGACGAAGCGGATCTTCTCGTTGGCGCGGGCGCGCTCGAGCATGATCTTCGACGCGCGGAACTCCTCGCGGCGGTGGATGAGGGTGACACTGCGGGCGAAGCGCGTCAGGAAGGTCGCTTCCTCCATCGCGGAGTCGCCGCCGCCGACGACGGCGATGTCCTGGTCGCGGAAGAAGAAGCCGTCGCAGGTCGCGCAGGCGGAGACGCCGCGGCCGAGCAGCTGCGACTCACCGGGCACACCGAGGTAACGCGGCTCGGCGCCCATGGCGAGGATGACGGCATGGCTGCGGTAGGTCTCGCCGTTGGCGACGACCGTCTTGACCGCGCCCGTGAGGTCCATCTCGTCGACGTCCTCGGTGCGCAGATCGGCGCCGAAACGCAGTGCCTGCTCGCGCATCTGGTCCATGAGTTCGGGGCCCATGATCCCGTCCTTGAAGCCCGGGAAGTTCTCGACCTCGGTGGTGGTCATGAGCTCGCCACCGAACTGCGTTCCCTCGAAGACGAGCGGGGCGAGTTCAGCGCGGGCCGCGTAGATGGCGGCGGTGTATCCGGCCGGTCCCGAACCGACGATGATGAGGTCGTGAATCGTGGGCGAGGTCGTCATGCGGCGGAGCCTTCCGGTTGGGTGATCGGGGGCGCGAGGACTGCGGGCGGTCCGGCCGAAACCGGACGGCAGCCTACAGATACTGTCAACACCAGGGTAAACGGTGTTGTTCCCCTCCCGCCGTGCGTCCCGCCACAGACGCCCTGTACGGACCGGTCGGTCCCCCGACCGGCCCGCCCCCGATGCGAACCGGGACGGTCTCAGACCGCGTCGGGCACGTCCCGCAGCGTCTCGCGGATCACACAACGCGTGCCCGTGTAGATGGTCGGCATGCACTTGTTGCAGTGGATGCACAGACCTTCTCGAGCGGTCTTCTCCTCGAACTTGCGGACGAGATACGGATCACGCAACAGCGCGCGTCCCATAGCGACGAACTCGAAGCCTTCGTCGAGCGCCGTCTCGATGGTGTCGAGCCGGTTGATGCCGCCGAGGAGGATCAGCGGGATCTTCAGTTCCTCCCGGAACTGGCGGGCCATGGGCAGGAAGAATGCCTCCTCGAACGGCAGCTTCGGGAAGATCTTCGGCCCGTAGACCTTCAGTCCCCAGCCGACGACCTTCGGCTGCGACTCCTGGAACTCCTTCATCGGGACGTCGCCGCGGAAGAAGTACATCCCGTTCAGCAGCGAGCTGCCGCCGGTGAGCTGCATGGCGTCGATGGTGCCGTCGGATTCGATGAGCTTGGCCATGGGCAGCGACTCGTCGAGCCACAGACCCTGGGGCACGCCGTCGGTCATGTTGAACTTCGCGATGACGGCCACCCCCTCCCCCACTGCCGTGCGGACGGCCTCGAGCACGCGACGCGGGAAGGCGGTGCGGTTGGCGATGCTGCCGCCGTACTTGTCGGAGCGCTTGTTGAGATTCGGGCTCATGAAGGAACTGAGCAGATAGTTGTGGCCGAGGTGGACCTCGACGGCGTCGAATCCGGCCTCGACGGCCAGGCGCGCGGCGCGTGCGTAGTCCTCGACCACCCGATCGAGCTGCTCGAGTGTCGCGCCGCGGACGAGCCCCATGGCGGGGGCGCTGATGCGTGTGGACGGCGCGAGCGTCTTCATCTTGTTGGAGATCTGGTTGGCGACGAGTCCGGCGTGGCCGATCTGCGCGGACGCCAGACCGCCGGCGGTGTGCACGGCATCGGTGAGCCGGGTCAGGCCGGGGACGGAGTCGGCGTCGAGCACGAGGGTGTCGCGGTGGACGCGGCCGTCGTGGGAGACCGAGCAGTATGCGACGGTCGTGAGGGCGGTGCCGCCGCGGGCGACCTCGGCGTGGAATTCGACGAGTTCGTCGCTGACTGCGCCCCGGGGCATGACGCCTTCGAAGGTCGCCGCCTTGACGATGCGGTTGCGGAGGGTGAGCGGCCCGAGTCGGGCCGGCTCGAACACGGTGGGTCGCGGCGAAGACAT